>CAWBDP010000001.1:0-245816 GCA_963787635.1 uncultured Actinomycetota bacterium
CGCGAATTGATGGTGCTGGGCGGCGGTTTGGGCCGCGCCAAGGCCAGCCCGATCGATCCGCCGCCGATGCTGACCTGGACCAGCACGCCGCTGCGCGAGAACGTCGATATGGTCGGTGACATCGAGCTACGGCTGGTCGCCTCCGCGACGGCGATCGACACTGCATGGATCGCGACGCTGCAAGACGTGGCGCCTGACGGCGGCAGCCACGACGTGACCGCCGGCTGGTTGCGTGCCAGCATGCGCGAAGTCGACGAGGCGGCCAGCCGGCCGGGCGCACCGGTGCTGCCGTGCCGCAATCCGCAGGCGGTGCCGCTGGGCGAGGATGTCGAGTACCGAATCCCGTTGGTGTCCAACGCTCGTCGATTCAAGGCCGGTCACCGAATTCGGCTTGTGCTCACCAACGACGACCAGGACCCGTCGACGCCGGCGATCATGGCGTTCCGCCACGCCAGCGTTGGCACCAGCAGCCTGAACACGGTGCGCTCGTCGTCGCGTCTGCTGATGCCCGTCCTCGACTAGCCTCGGCCGAGTCAGGAGATCGGGACACCGGTGCGGGCGGCCACCGAATCGCCACCGGCGGTGTCGAATATGTCGATGGTGACGTCAGCGTCGCGAGTAACCGCCGATCCGGTGCAGGCCGGCGGTGGCGGCGACGACCTCGTTGGTCTCATCCCCCGACATCGGGTAGTCCTCGACGCGGTGGCGCCAGTGCGCGGCGATCACTGTCGCGCCGCTGGCCAGCCGCGGGCATTCCCGGTCCAGCACCCCGCGCAGCGCATCCGAAGTCAGGTAGTAGCCCACTTCGGAGAGCACCACGAGGTCGAAAGGGCCAGGCGGCCAGGGCTCGTCGAGCGAAGCACGCAGCAGGGTCACCTGTTCGCGGTCAACCACGTCGCTCAGTCGCTTGCGCGCGCTTTGCAGTGCCGCCGCGGCGACGTCGGTGGCCGTGACTCGGGTGCAGCGCTGGGCCAGCAGCGCGGTCAACACCCCGATCGAACAGCCGGGCTCGAACGCATGCCGGTAGAGCTGCTGCGGCAGCAGCGCCAGCGTGATCGCATATTTGCGCTGCTCGTACCAGCGTGTGCCGAGTTCCCACGGGTCCGCCGAGGTCGAGTACATCGCACCGAAGTACTCGTCGGGCAGTCTGCTCAGACGAACACCACCTCCCCGACTGCCAGCAGCCGATCTATCAAAGCCGGCGGCAACACCGGGTCTCCTTGCGGCGTCGGCTCCGTCTGACTCGAAAAGCACCGTGCAGCAGCTCTTTTCGTGGCAAGCACGGCATCGGTCAATTCGACACGACGAGCGCGCTGCCACGGCACCGCCTGGTCTCGGGGCCTGGCCCAGTGCCACATCCACACCGGGTACTCGAGGAACACCGCACCGGTTCGGGCCGCAGCGGCCGCCGCGGCCCGCCCCACTGCCTCGTGGTCGGGGTGGCCGTCGCCCCGCCAGGTCGCCGCGCACCACCTGCCGGGCGGGAAGTCGGCGAGCAAGGCGGCGATCGTTTCGGCCAGCCGCTGTTCGTGGCGGTGCACTCCACCGTCGGGCATGCTCAGTCGGACCGGCTCAGCGGCGCCCAGCATCGCCACGGCCCGGCGGACCTCCGTCCAGCGGCGGCCGGCCAGCTCGGCACGTCCCGTAGCCCCCAGCCCGGGATAGGCGGCTTCCCCGTCGGAAACCGTCACCACTTGCACGTCGACGCCGGCGACGCGCAGCATGGCCACCGTCGCTCCCAGGCCCAGCGTTTCGTCATCGGGATGCGGTGCGACGATCGTGATCCCAGGGCAGGCAACGATATTCAGCGGCGCAAACCGGTGATCCCAATCCGTCCATTCCTGCGCAGGCGTGCCGCCCTCGACGATCGGGCAGGCCTGCATCCGCGCAACTGTCTCAGTCATGCGCGTGGCCCGCGGCCGCGAGCCGCCCGAGGGTTTCGAGGTCGCGCTCGGCGTGGCTCTGTCTGACATACACAGTCAGATCCGCAACCGCGCGGGCGTGCCGTTCGTCGAGGCTCAGCGGACCCGGTCCCAGCGCCCGATCGGTGCGCTGCAGCGCCTCGTCGACCGCCTTCTCGACGACCGCGCGGGCGCGCCGCGCGGTCAACTCCGCCAACCCGGAGTGATTGTGCGGGTCGGCATCGACGTGGTCGGCCGCCGCACGCAAGGTGGCGTCGGCAGCGGTCAGCGCCGCGTCGACCGCGCCGAGGTGGGCCAGCATGTGCTCGTCGGCTGAGCCGCGTGCAGCGCGTTCATACAGCGGCTCGGCGACCGCGCGGGCACCGCCCAACCAGCACGCCGCGACACCGATCGCGCCGAACCAGAAGCCGGGCCGGTCCAGGTAATCGCCTGGGCGGCCGACGGGAATTGCTGCGGCACAGCTGAATTGGACTGACCGGGTGTCGCTGCCGGCCATGCCCGAGTTTCGCCAATGGCTCTGCAACGCCCGCACTCGGTCATCGCGCAGGTCCACGGCGACTAACCTACGTCGTCCGTCGGTCAACGAAGCTGTCACCAGGGCATGGGTGCACAGTCCTGCACCGGAGCACCACGCCTTGGTGCCGTCGAGGACCACAGCAGCCCCGGCGCCGCGGGCCGACACGGCCGTGTCGGGGGCTTCGGCGGCCCAGACGCCCCACAGTTCACCTGCGGCGGGCGCCGAACCGCCCAGTTCGGCGAGAATCGCCGCCGCGTCCGCATGGGCCTCGGCCAACCGGCCGGCGACCACGTCGAGTTGGGTCAGCTCGGCAAGGCGGCGCCAGCGCTGCGCGGTTGCGCCCGAGCCCGGCAGCGGCAATCGCAGTTCACCGGCCGCGAGCCAGTCGAGCACCAGAGCGGCCGTCACGGCACCGCATCCGCCCTGCCGTCATCGGCCGAAATCTCCTGCGACACCTCGGCGAGATGGTCTGCGAAGCCGTCCGGTGCCCGTCCGTTGCGGCGATCAGACGTCGTCACCGACAGTTCGTCGTTCCATTCGATGCGGAACCCGGCGGCGCGGAACCGCTCGACCAGGTCGACATCTTCCCCGCTGGCCAGTGCCGCGAAACCGCCCACGCGCCAGTACGCGTCGGAGCTGAAGCCCATGTTGGCGCCATGGATATGGCCGTGAATCGGCGCGTCGGTATCGTAGCGGGCCTCGAAGCGGTCAGCCACCTCCTCGGAGAAATGCTCCCACTGGTCCACCTGAACCACACCCAAGACCATGTCGGCGCCGGCCTCGAGCTGTCGGCGCAGCCAGTCACTCGTGACTTCGGTGTCGGCGTCGGTAGTCGCATACCAGGTTGGGTCTCCCCCGCTGGCCGACTTCGCATAGTGGAAACCGGCCGCGCGCGCTGCGCCGACGTTGTGTTCGTCGATCTGCAGAAAGTGCACGTCCGGCCCGAATCGCTGGGCGAGGGTGATGCTTTCGTCGTCGCAGGCGTCGAGCACCACGACCACACAGACCGGTCCCGCGACGGCGGCGGCGGCCCTCCGGATCGCGCTCAGACATCGTGGCAACACCGCGAATTCGTTATGCGCGGGAACGACCACTACCGCGGCGGCCTCGGCTGTCATCGGCGTTGGATAACCGTTGCGCCCGGATTTGACACCCGCGTGCCCTGGCCGCTACATCGCCTGCAACGTCAGGGGTGGCCCTGGGTCGGGCGACAGCGGGACGTTGTCGCGCTGTAGCAGCCAGCCGGCGATGTTGTGGAACAGCGGGGCGGCGGAGTGGCCCGGCGAACCGTCGGCGTTGCGCTCCGGGTTGTCCATCATGATCCCGACGACGTAGCGCGGGTCGTTGGTAGGGGCCATGCCGGCGAAGGTGATCCAGTACACGTTGTCGAAGTAGCAGCCGCATGCCTGGTTGATCTGCTGTGCGGTCCCGGTTTTGCCCGAGACCTGATAGCCGTCGACCGCGGCCGCCGGCCCGGTGCCCTGTTGATAGCCCATCGGGTCGCGTTGCACCACCGCGCGCAGCATGTTCCGCACGGTCTGCGCGGTCTGCGCCGATACCACCCGAACACCTTGCGGGCGAGGCTCTTCGGTTCGGGTGCCGTCGGGTGCGATGGTGGCCCGCAGGATGCGCGGCGGGATTCGCACCCCGTCGTTGGCGATCGTCTGATACATCGCCGCCATCTGCAACAAGGTCATCGAAAGCCCCTGTCCGATGGGCAGGTTGGAGAACGTGCTGCCCGACCACTGGTCGATCGGGGGTACCAGCCCGGCACTTTCGCCCGGCAGCCCAACACCGGTGCGCTGGCCGAGTCCGAACTTCCTGAGCATGTCGTAGTAGCGTTCCGGGCCGACGCGCTGGGACAACATCAGCGTGCCCACGTTGGATGACTTCCCGAACACCCCGGTGGTGGTATAGGGCATCACGCCGTGATTCCACGCGTCGTGGATGGTGACACCGCCCATCTGAATCGAACCCGGCACCTGCAGCACCTCGTCGGGGGTGGTCAGCCCGTACTCGATGACCGACGACGCCGCCACGACCTTGTTCACCGAGCCCGGTTCGAACGGCGAGGACACCGTCAGGTTGCCCATCTGCCGATCACTCTGGCGCCCAATGTCTTGCGACGGGTCAAAGGTGTTGTCGTTGGACATCGCCAGCACTTCGCCCGTCCTGGCGTCCAGTACCACGGCCGAGACGTTGTGCGCGCCGGACAGGTTCTTGGCCTGCTGGACTTGCTGTTGGACGTAGAACTGAATGTCGTCGTCGATGGTCAGTTGCACCGTCGAACCGTTGACCGCCCTGTGCTGGTTGCGGCTGCTGCCCGGAATGACCACACCGTCGGACCCGCGGTCGTAGGTGATGGAGCCGTCAGTGCCGGCCAGCAGCGCGTCCAGCGAGTCCTCCAGACCCAGCAGGCCATGACCGTCCCAGTCGATGCCGCCGACCAGGTTGGCGGCCAGCGACCCGCCGGGGTACTGGCGGATATCCTGCCGCTCGACGCCCACTTCGGGATACTTCGCGGTAATCGCAGTGGCGATGGCCGGGTCGACGGCCCGCGCTAGATAGACGAACGTCTCGTCACTTTGCAGCTTCTTGAGCACGGTGGCCGCATCGGGCTTGTTGTTCAGCCGCAGCGCCACCTCCTTGGCGATCTCCTGCAGACGCTGCTGCGGGTCGGGGGCGCTGGCGTTCTTCTGCCTGGCGTCGGCGAGCTGCTTGTGAATCCGGCGCGGCTGAAAGGTCAGTGCGCGGGCCTCGATGGTGAATGCGAGTTGGTCATTGTTGCGGTCCACGATGCTGCCGCGCACGGCTCTTTCGACATCGGTGACCCGCAACTGGCCGGCGGCCTCGGCACGCAGTCCCGCGGCGCGCGGCACCTGCAGATAAAACAGCTGGCCCGCCGCCACCAGCAGCACCAAGAAGATCAGCGCATTGCCCGCGCGGTGACGGAAGGTAAACGACGCACCACGTCCGCCCAGATCCATCGCCTGGCGGGTACGGCGCGCCCGTGCCGAATGCGCGTGTAAACCTGCACTGGGCTGCGTCGGTGTCCGGGATCCCTTGGACTTGACCGGCTTTGCCGACTTCCGGAGCGACTTGGGTTCCGTTGCTTCGATGGCTTTACGCGATTTACGGACAGCGCGTGCCTTCCGTTGTGACTCAGATGGACGCGTTGACGACCGGTCTCCGCGGCTCACCGGGGGGCACCGGGGGCCGTGACGGTTACCGGGCCGAACTGTTCGCTGTTGGGCGGTGCGGCCGCGGGCGGCGGCGCGACGGGTGCGGGAGGCGGTCCGGCCACCGGCAGCGGCGCCGCGGGTGCCGGGGCAGCGGGCGGCGGGATGGCGGCCGGCGGCGGCACGGCGGCAGGCGGCTCGACAGCGGGCGGCTCAGCGGCCGGCGGCGGCACGGCGTCCGCGGGCGCGGGGGCCTGGCTCGCATCAGGTGCCGGCCCGACAACCCGGGGGTCGGGCACACCAGCGGCCAACGGACCGGTTTCGGTCGGCAGGTGCTGGCTGCCCAGCGTCGAGGCACCGTCGGGCGCACGCAGCAGGACCTCGGGTCCGGGCATTGCGGGCACGGGCGGCTGTCCGGGACCTGGCGACACCAGAACCGGCATCTCCACGGGATTCGGCGGCGGTTTGGGGGCGGCCGGCTTGTCATCGGGCAGCTTGCTATTCAGCGGCGGCGGCGGAACGCCCTGCGCGGGTTTGGGGGTGCCGACGACCACCCAGCTACCCGACGGGTCCTGAACCAGGTGCGCGGTGTCTCGGCTTGGGATCATGCCCAGATTTCGGGCTGCCTCGGCCAGCGCAGGTGCGGCCTCGGCCTCGAGCACGTCACGTTCGAGCGCCTCCTTCTGCTGCTGCAGAATCTGGTTTCTCACCCGGGCGTTACCCAGCTGGTAGGAGTGCTCGGCGGAGTCGGTGGACAACCACAGCGTCAGGCCCAATCCCATCCCGAGTGAACCGATGACAAGTACGACGAACGGCACCTTGCTCGCCAGGGTGCGCGGCCGCAGGTCGATCGACGCCAACCGGGTGAGCAACCGGTCCCGCAGCCGGACCCGCAATGGTGGCCGAATAATCCGGGGCGCCTTTGCCTTTCGGGCCTTAGCTCGCGCCTTGGCCTGGCTGGCGCTTTTGGGACGGGCCGCGCGCTCGGCGGGCCGGGACACCGGCGTGGTCTGGGGTCCGGACCGCGGGCCCCGAGGCTGGCGGTCCGGTGTCGAGGCTTTGCCGCCACGCCGCCGGTGGTGGCGCGAGGCGGGGGCGTCAGCCGGCGCCTTGCGGGGCGCTCGGGGTGCACTGTCGCGTCCGCGCCGACGGTTGTCGTCGCCGCGCTTGGGTGCTTCGCGCTTCGTCGTCATGACTCGGCCCTCCTCGCTGCCTGCCACCCTGGTTCGTTTCGTTGCCCGATTCGTTGCAGCGCCCGCAATCGCACGGCGGCGCTGCGCGGGTTGTGCTCGACCTCCGCGGCCCCCGCGCGTTCGGCACCGCGGGTCAGCGACGCGAATTGCGGCCCGTGGCCGGGTAATTCGACTGGCAATCTGGCCGGGGTCCGCGAACTGGTCGCGTCGCGGAACATGTTTTTGACGATGCGGTCCTCCAGCGACTGATAAGCCATCACCACGATGCGCCCGTCGATGGTCAGTGCGTCCAGCGCGGCGGGCAGCGCGTTGCGCAGCGAGTCCAGCTCGCCGTTGACCGCGATCCGCAGCGCCTGAAAGGTCCGCTTGGCCGGATGTCCGCCGGTGCGCCGGGCCGGCGCTGGAATCGCCTGGTACAGCAGATCAACCAGCTCGCCGGTCGTGGTGAGTGGCGTGTGGGAGCGGCGGCGGAGGATGTGGGCGGCGATGCGGCGGGCGAACCGCTCTTCGCCGTACTGGCGCAGGATGTCGGCCAGTGCCGCCTCGTCGTAGGAGTTGACAATGTCAGCCGCGGTCAGCGCCGAGTCCGGGTCCATGCGCATGTCCAACGGTGCGTCGTGGGCGTAGGAGAAGCCGCGCTCGGCACGGTCGAGCTGCATGGACGAGACACCCAGATCGAAGAGCACCCCGTCGACGGTCGGATGACCGAGTTCGGTCAGGGCGGCCGCCATTTCGTCATACCTGGTCCGCACCAGCGTGACCCGGTCGGCGAACGGCGCCAGGCGGGTACCGGCGATCTCCACGGCACTGGGGTCACGGTCGAGGCCGATCAGCCGCAACCTGGGTAGCTCGGTCAGGAACCGTTCCGCGTGGCCGCCGGCGCCAAGTGTGGCGTCGGCGAGTACCGCACCCGACCCGTCGAAGCGGTTGCGGGTCAATGCCGGAGTCAACAGCGTCAGGCAGCGTTCGAGCAGCACGGGCAGATGACCGAAATTCCCGGTTGCACTGCCCACGAGCACACCTTCCCTACGGGGGACCCGCTGCGCGCGGCTTCGCCGCGCTGGCGATCCCCCGGCCCTACGGGCGACCCGCTGCGCGCGGCTTCGCCGCGCTGGCGATCCCCCGGCCCTACGGGGGACCCGCTGCGCGCGGCTTCGCCGCGCTGGCGATCCCCCGGCCCTACGGGGGACCCGCTGCGCCCGGCTTCGCCGCGCTGGCGATCCCCCGGCCCTACGGGCGAACTTGCAGGCGGCCCTGGGCGTCGCCCCTGCATCGAGGTCCCTGTCCGAGAGTGCGAACCTGGCGTTGGGGAAGTACGTCAGGGTCGGTTCGGGCAGAGGCCACGGTGCACGGGCATGCGCCTCAGATGATGTCGCCGAGTGCTTCATCGCTGGCCGCGGAGAAGTTCTCTTCGTGAGTCTGCTGGTAGTCCGCCCAGGCCTGGGCATCCCAGATCTCGAGGTAGTCGACCGAGCCGATCACCACGCAGTCCTTGGCGAGGTTGGCGTAGCGGCGATGGTCAGCCGATAACGTGATCCGGCCCTGGGCATCGGGGTGCTGTTCGTCGGTGCCGGCGCCCAGGTTACGCAGGAAAGCCCTGGCCTCCGGATTGCTGCGGGACGCCTTGCTGACCCGCTGGGCAAGTTGTTCGAATTCCTTCCGCGGGTACACAGCCAGGCTGTGGTCTTGGCTCTTGGTGACCATCAACCCTCCTGCCAGCGCATCGCGGAACTTGGCGGGCAACGTCAGCCGCCCCTTGTCGTCGAGCTTGGGCGTGTAGGTGCCGAGGAACATCCCGCCACCTCCAGCCCCCGTGCGGAGCACCCTTCACTCCGCTATCCGCCACCATACCCCACAATGCCCCACTTTATGCCATTTGATGAGCCCAAATTCAGTGTTCACCCCACTTCTGCGCGGAGCCCCGTCGGGCAGGCCCGATATCTGGCCTTCATGTGCGGGTAAACATCGAGTTCAGCAGGCATTTCCGCCAACATGCGGCGGGGTGGGCCGCAGTGGGGCGTTCTGGGGGTCATCCGTAGTGATCGGGGGTTAGGGTGCGCCGAAACTGCGCCCAGGGTGTCGAGACTGCACCCAAAGCGCGGATCAGCGCCGAAGTCTCGCCCTGACCGCAGGATCGGCCGCGCACCGCGGGCAGGATCGGCCGCGCAGCGTGGCAGACAAGAACGCGCATCGTGGCAGACAACACGGGGCAGCGTGGCTGCCCCGTGTGACGTCTTGCGATTTGCCTAGTTATTCATCGAAGCGCCGGCGGAAGCGATCTTCCATTCGGCTGGTGAACGATCCACCGGAACCTTTCTGGCGTCGCGGCCGGGCTCCCGAACCCGATGCCGGGTGATCCCGCCTTCTGGAAAACCGTGGGCCGGTGATGGCAAACACCACGCCAGCGAACATCACCACGAAGCCGAGGACCGACAGAATCGGGAAGTCCCCGATCATCGTGGCCGGAATAGCCACACCGGAAACCAGCATCCCGAGGCCAATGACGAACAGCGCCGCACCCTGCAACCGTCGCCGTGCCGTCGGCGCCCGCAACCCGCCGCCCCGGACGCTCGAAGCGAACTTGGGGTCCTCGGCGTAGAGAGCGCTCTCGATCTGATCGAGCATCCGCTGCTCATGATCGGAGAGTGGCATTCGTCCCTCCTTGCCGACAGGCTGTCACGTAATTACCGATAGCACATCAGTGCCCGTTTGTGGCGGGCAACTAACTCAGATGATACGAGGTCAACCTGCGCCGTACCACCGGTTCGCTCCGAGATTCTAGCTCGGCGATCCAAAGCTCCCCACCGGGTCGAAATGACAGGATGCCGGCGTCACCACACGCCCCGCGGCAGTCGGCGGGCCGATAATGGGAACGGAAGCATCGCAGTGCATCATCGCCCGAGGAGGACCGGCGAGTTGGGGACATTCCTCATCGATCTGCCGCCGCAGGATATGCAGCGCCGTCTCGGTGACGCCCTGGGTGTGTACGTCGACGCGATGCGTTATCCGCGCGGCACCGAGAACCAGCGCGCCGCGATGTGGTTGGAACACACCCGCCGCCGCGGCTGGCAGGCCGTGGCGGCCGTCGAAACTGGACGAGAAATAAGGAGAGAAACAGGAAGAGCAAGCGGACGCGAAACAGGGCTAGAAGCCGGAAAGGGGACCCGACGGGAACCCGACTGCCGCATCGCAGGACTGCCGTCGGAGGCAGAGCTGCGCCGGGCCCGCTTGCTCGGCGTGGCCTACGGCTACTGCGGTGCACCCGATCAGTGGTGGCAGCAGCAGGTGGTGCAAGGCTTACAGCGCGGCGGCTTCCCCGGCCCGGAGATCACCAAGCTAATGGCCAGCTACTTCGAGCTGACCGAGCTGCACATTCATCCCCGCGCGCAGGGCCGCGGCCTCGGCGAGGCGCTGGCCCGGCGACTGCTCGCCGGCCGCGGCGAGGCGAACGTGTTGTTGTCGACGCCGGAGGCCAACGGCGAGGCCAACCGGGCATGGCGGTTGTACCGGCGTCTGGGCTTCACCGACATCATCCGTGGCTACCGTTTCGCCGGCGATCCGCGACCCTTCGCGATCCTCGGCCGCACGCTGCCGTTGTAGAGCACTCGTCCTGTCACCGAGATCGACGTTGGCGTCGAAAATCACGGGCGGCCTGACTCTGCCGGCGATCTCGGCAACCAGCTTCTGCGAAGCGGCCACCTGGCCACGCCCCTGCACCGGGGTCTGGCACGATGACGTGGTGCGCGCCCGGTGCATCCAGTTCCTGACCCGACGGACTCGGCGCCGTCGCCGCCTGCTGGCGATGGCAATGCTGCTGCTGGTCGTGCCGATGGCCTCCGGTTGCGTGCGCATCAGGGCGTCGATCACCATCTCACCCGACGACCTGGTTTCCGGGGAGATTATCGCGGCGGCCAAACCGCGCAATGACAAGGACGAGGGACCGCAGCTCGATTCCAACTTGCCGTTCAGCGAGAAGGTGGCGGTCTCGAAGTACGAGAGTGACGGCTACGTCGGATCACAGGCGGTGTTCTCTGATCTGACCTTCGCCGAACTGCCCGAGCTGGCCAATATGAACCGCGATTCCGAAGGGGTGAATATCTCCCTGCGCAGAGCCGGCAACCTGGTGATCCTCGAGGGCCGGGCGGACCTGACCTCGTTGACCGATCCCGAAGCCGACGTCGAGCTGAGCGTGGCATTCCCCGGCCCGGTCACCTCCACCAACGGCAATCGGGTCGAGTCCGACGTGGTTCAGTGGAAACTCAAGCCCGGGGTTGTCAGCACCATGAGCGCGCAGGCCCACTACACCGATCCCAGCACCCGTTCGTTCACCAGCGCGGCTATGTGGCTGGGCGTCTCGTCGTTCGCGGTTGCCGGTGTGGTTGCGGCGTTGGCCTGGTTGGGCCGCGACCGCTCCCCCCGACTCGACGCTACGCGTGGCAATTCGTCGGGCTGAGCCGAAATCCGATTGGACTATCCCGACTCGGCCGGCACGGTCGTCGGCGACCAGTAGGCCAGCATCCGCGCGAAGGTGTCGAAAGCCGGCCCGGAGTTTCCGTAGGTCGCCTCCAGGTGGATGCTCAGCGGGTAACCCAGCTCGGCGACACCGTCTATCACCCGCTTGTATAGGTCGATCATGAGGCGGCGCTTCTGGGCGGGTTCGCTGCCGGCCAAAGTCTTGACGAACGCCTGCTCGTCAGCAACCGCTTGGTTTCCGGGGTCCTGGATGAGCCAGTTGATCAGACCCACCCGGCTCTCGACCTTGGGAACGAACCCGAATGACAGCAGGATCTCGGGCCGATGATCGCAACTGTCGGCGAACTGGGTCAGGAAACGCACGATCGCCTCGGAATACAACAGCTGGGTCAGGGCGAAGTTGGCACCCTGATCGCACTTAAATTTGAACCGGCCCTGCTCACCTTCGCGGGTGGGGATCATGATCACGCCGCGGTTGGCCACCAGGTCCCGATAAATCGACAGCGCGTCGGTCGGCGCGACGCCGGAACCCTCACCGTCGGCCATCGTGCGCGGTACGCCCACGAAGACGATGCCTTCGATCCCGGCGCTGCCCAGCTCGGTCAACCGCTGACGCAGGACGGGCTCGTCCATGAAGGCGGTGACCTGCGTGCACAGTCCGCTGATCGTGGGCAGCTCCGGCTTGACCACCGACCAGAAATCCAGCACGTCCAGCTTGGGTTTCATCTCGACGGGCCGATCGTCATCCTCGGCGATGATCCCGGGAATCATCAGGTGCCCGAATCCGGTCGTCGAGGCCGGATTCCGCAGCCAGCCGCAACACCTTGTGCGCCTCTTCCAACGCCTGCTCGCGGCCGCGATCCAGGTTCGGCGGTACCAGTTCCAGCGCGACGGTGTTGAGGGTCACGACCGGAGACGGTACCCGCTCGTCGCCGACGGGACGGATGGCGGGCGGCGGCGACGCTCAGAGGACCCGCGGTGGACTCAAGCGTCGCGTGGCGTCGCGAGATTACGCTCACCCATCCCGACGCTCTACGCTGAGATGCACCCAAAATGGGGTCCGCGATGTTCGGACACTTTCCGGCCGAAAGGGGCGCCGCGCTGAGCATCGAAGCAGCGGCAACCGCTGAGTTGACCGGCGTGATCACCGAACAGTTGCGCAAGTACCTGCAGGATCGGCGCGCCGAGGCCGCCTACATCGGCGGTGACTACGACGCCTTGATCGCCAGCCTGGAGGAGTTCGTGCTCTGCGGTGGCAAGCGGCTGCGGCCGGTCTTCGCCTACTGGGGCTGGCGCGCCGTCACCGACCGCGAGGCCGATACCGGCATGCTGCTGATGTTCGCCGCATTGGAGTTGCTGCACGCATGTGCCCTGGTGCACGACGACGTCATCGACGCTTCGGCGACCCGCCGCGGCAGGCCGACCACCCACATCAAATTCGCGGGAATGCATCGCGACCGGCATTGGCGCGGCTCGGCGGACCAGTTCGGGATATCGGCCGCCATCCTGCTCGGTGACCTGGCGCTGGCCTGGGCCGACGACATCGTCACCGGCGTCGATCTGCCGCCCGACGCCTGCCGCCGGGTTCGGCGGGTGTGGGCCGACATCCGGACCGAGGTGCTGGGCGGGCAATACCTCGATATCGTCGCGGAGGCCAGCGCCGCCGAGTCGATCGGGTCGGCGATGGCGGTCAACGCCTTCAAGACCGCCTCCTACACGGTGTCGCGGCCGCTGCAATTGGGGGCGGCCGCGGCCGCCGACCGTCCCGACGTTCACGCCGTCTTTCACCAAATCGGTACCGACATTGGGGTGGCGTTTCAGCTGCGCGACGACGTCTTGGGCATGTTCGGCGATCCGGCGGTCACCGGCAAGCCGGCCGGCGACGATCTGCGGTCCGGCAAGCGCACAGTACTGCTGGCCAAGGCGATTCAGCTGGCCGACCAGTCCGAGCCGTCGACGGCTCAACGGTTGCGCGCTGCGATCGGAACCGAATTGACTTCCGAGCAGGTACGCGAGGTGTGCGCGGTCATCGACGGGGTGGGCGCGCTGGCGGCGGTGGAAGACCAGATCGACACGCTGACCCGGCGCGCGCTGGCCACTCTGGCCACCGCACCCATCAGCACGTCAGCCAAGACGGGGCTGTCCGAGCTGGCCAGACAGACCGCCAACCGGTCCGCCTGAGCGCATGTCCACCCCAGCGTCCACGCGGACAGCGGACTCGGCCAATACGGTGTCCCAACATTTCTCGCGGCTGCGTGAGTTCACCGCGTCCCCGGAGGCGCGCCCCGCGCTGCAGGGCTTGCTGGGCGCGCTGCTGATCACCGCGGGCGGGTTGGGCGCCGGCAGCACCAAGCAGCACGACCCCCTGCTGGAGTCGTTGCACCTGTCCTGGCTGCGTTTCGGCCATGGGCTGGTGCTGTCGTCGATCGTGTTGTGGCTCGGTGTGGGGCTGATGCTGCTCGCGTGGCTGCGCGTGGGCCGGCGGGTCGTCGCCGGCGACGCAACCGAGTACACCATGGTGGCCACTACCGGGTTTTGGCTGGCGCCGTTACTGCTCTCGGTGCCCGTGTTCAGTCGCGACACCTACTCGTATCTGGCCCAGGGCGCGCTGTTGCGCGACGGCTTGGACCCCTATGTAGTCGCCCCGGTCAACGATCCGAACCCTTTGCTGGACAACGTGAGTCCCATCTGGACGATTACCACCGCACCCTACGGCCCGGCGTTCATCCTGGTTGCGAAGTTCATCACGATGCTGGTCGGCAACCATGTGATAGCCGGAACCATGCTGCTGCGGTTATGCATGTTGCCCGGACTGGCGCTGCTCATCTGGGCCACCCCCCGGTTGGCCCGCCACCTCGGCGCCAACGGCCCTGCCGCGCTGTGGATTTGTGTGCTCAACCCGCTGGTGATCATTCATCTGATGGGTGGAGTGCACAACGAGATGCTGATGGTGGGTCTGATGACGGCCGGGATCGCGCTGACCTTCGAGCGCCATCACATCGCAGGCATCAGCCTGGTCGTGGTGGCGGTGGCGGTCAAGGCAACGGCCGGAATAGCGCTGCCCTTCCTGGTATGGGTGTGGATGCGCCACCTGTGTGACCGGCGTGGCTATCGGCCGTTACCGGCGTTCGCGGCGGCAAGCGCAATGTGCATGCTGATCTTCGTCGCGGTGTTCGCGGTGCTGTCCGCTGCGGCCGGAGTGGGCCTGGGATGGCTGAGCGCGCTGGCCGGTTCGGTGAAGATCATCAACTGGCTGACGGTGCCGACCGCGACGGCCAACCTGATTCACGCGATCGTCGGTTTGTTCTTGCCGGTCAACTTCTACGCCGTGTTACACGTCACGCGCATCGTGGGCATCGTCACCATCGCGGTGTCACTGCCGGTGCTGTGGTGGCGGTTTCGGTCCGACGATCGGGCCGCGCTGACCGGCATCGCGTGGGCGATGGTGGTTGTGGTGTTGTTCGTGCCCGCCGCGCTGCCCTGGTATTACACCTGGCCGCTGGCCATCGTGGCACCGCTGGCCCAGTCCCGGGCGGCGATGGCGGCCATTGCCGGGTTCTCGACCTGGATCATGGTGATCTTCAAACCCGATGGGGCGCACGGCATGTATTCGTGGCTGCACGTCATCGTGGCCACCGCGTGCGCGGTATTCGCCTGGTACATAGTGTCTCACGCGCCGGCGCCCGTCACCGCCGAAAGCCAACCGCCTCAATAAGCCATGGCTTGCGCACGGCGCACCACCTCGCGCGCCTGGTGCGCGTGCAGCGCGTCGACCGGTCGGGCGTTGCTGACCGCGTCGCGTGTCCCGTCCCGCCTGATGGTCAGCGAGGGATCGGGAGTGAACAGCCAGCGCACGATCTCGGTCTCGGGATAACCGCCGTCATGCAATACCACCAACAGGCCCGGCAGGCTTTTGACCACTTCGCCGGATTCGGTGAAGAAGACGCGTGGCACCACCACGTCGCCGGCGCGCCGGACGCCGATCAGGTGGCCTTCGCGTAGCTGCTGGTGCACCTTGGTGACGGCCACACCGAGCAGCTCGGCGACTCGGGGCAGATCGTAGATGGGTTCGTCGGGGTCAAGCACGTCGTCGCCGGCCGGAATACTGCTCATCGCGCTAAGTGTAGAGCTGTTGGCGCGCGGGCGAGTACGCGTTTCCGCACTAGCTCCCGGCACCCGCCTACCATGTTTGCGTGATGTCGGATCCGTTGGAGGGCGCGTTGCTGGACGGCCGGTATCGGGTGTTGACCGGCATCGCCACCGGCGGTACCTCGACGGTCTACCGCGGCCTTGACGTCCGCCTGGACCGGCCGGTGGCGCTGAAGGTGATGGACTCGCGCTATGCCGGCGACGAGCAGTTCCGCACCCGCTTCCAACTGGAGGCCCGGGCGGTGGCCCGGCTGAAGGACCCCGGCCTGGTGGCGGTCTATGACCAGGGCCTGGACGCCCGCCACCCCTATCTGGTGATGGAGCTCGTCGAGGGCGGCACGCTGCGTGAGCTGCTGGCCGAACGAGGTCCCATGCCACCGCATGCCGTCGCGGCGGTGCTTCGCCCGGTGCTGGGTGGACTGGCCGCCGCGCATCGGGCCGGCCTGGTGCACCGCGACGTCAAGCCGGAAAACGTCCTGATCTCTGACGACGGGGGGGTGAAGATCGCCGACTTCGGGTTGGTCCGTGCGGTAGCCGCAGCCGGAATCACCTCCGCCAGCGTCATTCTCGGTACCGCGGCATACCTGTCGCCAGAACAGGTCCGCGATGGAGATGCCAGCCCCCGCAGCGATGTCTACGCCGCCGGGATACTTGTCTATGAGCTGCTGACCGGCCAGACACCGTTTTCCGGCGACTCTGCGTTGTCGATCGCCTACCAACGCCTGGACGCCGACGTGCCGCTGCCTAGCAGCGTAATCAGCGGTGTGCCAACACAATTCGATGCTCTGGTGGAATGCGCGACGGCACGAGACCCAGCCAACCGGTTCGCCGATGCGCTGGAGATGGGCGCCGAACTGGACTCGATCGCCGACGAGTTGGCATTGCCGGAATTCCGGGTGCCAACGCCGCGGGATTCCGCCCAGCACCGCTCGGCTGTACTGCATCGCAGCCGGATCGCCGAGCAGCACAGTACCGATCAGCAGCGGCGGCCGGCCGGAGAAGAACCGGTACGCCATCCCACCCGTCAGCTTTCCCGCGATTGGCCCGCTGCGCCTGACCCGGTTGCCGACGAGGAATACCACCCGGTCTCACGCCACTTCGCGGGTATCGAGATGAGCGAATTCATCTGGGCCCGAGAGCATGCCCGGCGCATGGTAGTGATCTGGGTGGCGATCGTGCTGGCGGTCACCGGGCTGGTCGCGGCCGCGGCATGGACCCTGGGCGCCAACCTGAACGGCCTGCTGTAATCGCCGAGCCGCCAATTATGGCAGACGGTTTCGCAAGAAGAAACGTGGCATAACTGGCCACTCGGCGCGAGGAATGGTCAGTCGCGCAGCATCTCGGCGACCAAGAATGCCAATTCCAGTGACTGCTGGGTGTTCAGCCGCGGGTCGCAGGCCGTCTCGTAGCGGCCCGACAGGTCGGTGTCCGAAATGTCTTGCGCGCCACCGAGACACTCAGTGACATTCTCGCCGGTGATCTCGACGTGGATACCGCCCGGGTAGGTCCTCAGTGCCCGGTGGACTTCGAAGAAGCCCTGCACCTCGTCGACGATCCGGTCGAAGTGCCGGGTCTTGTACCCCGTCGAGGACTCGTGGGTGTTGCCGTGCATCGGGTCGCACTGCCAGATCACCCGATGCCCGGTGGCCTGCACCTTCTCGATGATCGGCGGCAACAGATCGCGCACCTTGTTGTTGCCCAGCCGGCTCACCAGGGTCAGCCGGCCCGGCTTGTTGTGCGGGTCGAGGCGCTCGACGTATTCGACGGCCTGCTCCGGGGTCGTCGTCGGCCCAACCTTGACGCCGATGGGGTTGGCGATCACCTCAGCCAGCCCGACGTGCGCGCCGTCGAGTTGCCGGGTGCGGTCGCCGATCCACAGATAATGCGCCGACAGATCATACAGCTGCGGCTCGCCGTCGTCCTCGTTGGACAACCGCAGCAGGGCCCGCTCGTAGTCGAGCACCAGGGCTTCGTGGCTGGCGTAGATTTCGGCGGTCTGCAGGTTGCGGTCGGCCACCCCGCAGGCGCTCATGAACCGCAGCGCGCGATCGATTTCGGCGGCCAGCGCCTCGTAGCGGGCACCGGCCGGCGAGGTCCGGACGAATTCGCGGTTCCAGTCGTGCACCAGATGCAGCGACGCCAGCCCCGACGACGTCAGCGCCCGCACCAGGTTCATCGCCGCTCCGGCGTTGGCGTAGGCGCGCACCAGCCGTGACGGGTCGTGCTCGCGGGCGGTCGCGTCGGCGGCGAATCCGTTGATCATGTCGCCGCGGTAGGACCGCAAACCCAGCGCGTCGATGTCGGCCGAGCGGGGCTTGGCGTACTGGCCCGCGATGCGGGCCACCTTGACCACCGGAACACTGGCGCCGTAGGTCAGCACCACCGCCATCTGCAGCAGCGTGCGGATATTGCCGCGGATATGCGGTTCGGTGTTGTCGGCGAACGTCTCGGCGCAGTCACCGCCCTGCAGTAGGAATGCCTCCCCGCGCGCGACTTGGGCAAGCATGTCCTGCAGCCGCACGATCTCCGAGGGCACCGTCACCGGCGGCACACTTTCCAGAACGGTCCGCATCGCCTTGGCCTGATCGGCGGGCCAACTCGGCTGCTGCGCCGCCGGCCTGGCCAATGCGGTGTCCAGTCTGGTCCGCAGATCCGCCGGCAGCGGAGGCAGCGACGGCAGCTGCTCGATCGGGATGTCGACGGTCCAGTTCACCCGTTCATGGTAACCGGGCACCGCCGCATGCTGATCAGCCCGAACGTCCACCGGTGATCAGCTGAAATCGGCGCAACTGGTCGCGGGCGTCGACCAGCGCATCGTGGGTGTCCTGCGGCCGCGGCGGCATCTGGGGGCACCCCCGGTCCTCCCACAGCTGGCGCAGTTCTCGGGTGAACCGGGGTATCGCCGACGGCAGCTGGGGCATCGAGCCCCACAGCTGACACAGCGCCACATGGTCGTAGGCCGCCACCCAGGCCCACAGCTCGATCGGCTCCCCGCTGTCTACACCGAAAAACGTCTCCAGGTCCGCGCGGATCTGCCTGCGCGAGCGCCACAGCTGCGACGCCGGGGGCGGCAGCTTGGGCAACACATGCGTGCGCACCCAGCTGCCCGCCCGCTCGGGATCGAACTCGGTCGACACCCCGTAGTATTCGCGGCCATCCTCGGCGACCACCCCGATGGAGATGAGGTCGATAGTGCGGCCGTCCTCGATGAATTCGGTGTCGTAGAAATACCGCACGCCGGGTCCGTCTAGCCAGCACCGCCGGTGGCCACGCCCAGTCGGCCTCGTCGGGTGGCGGCGTGCCCTCCGGCGGCGGCGCGGGGTGAACCTCGCGGTCCAGCTCGGCGTCGACCGCGCGTTCGTCGGGAAGTGACGGCGTGCCCGCGATCGCGCACTGCAGCCAAAGCTTGCCACGCACGATCGGGCGGCGCAGGCTACGTTCGCGCGCCAAGGCACGCTGCATCTTGTCCAGCTGCCCGAAGTACCGCCAGCGCGCCCACGGTGCCTGCGGACGCGACAGCCGGACCGCCCCGACGAGCAGGACCACGACGAAGAACATGCCGATCAGACCGGTCCACACCTTGCCCTTGAGCATCACCACCAGGGCCAGCGGCGGGGTCAGCACCATCCCGAGTAGCACCGCCGCGTGCATCACAAAAGAGTGGCTGGTGTCGTGCCAGAGCGAGAGGACGAACATCGCCGGATGCAAACCCAGCACCAGCAGTCCTACCACCGCGACCGCGGCGAACACCGCGTCCACCGACGTCCGCCCGTCTTCCTCCCAGTAGACGTCGGACAGGTGCAGGATCAGCGCGTACTCGTCGAGAACCAGCGCGGCGCCGATACCGAAGAAGATCGCGGCGAAGGTGAATTCGGGTTCGTGCCCAGTGACGGACAACGCCACCAATGTCACACCGGAGACCATCACCATCACCACGCCCACCACCACGTGGTGGATGTGTTTCGACCCGATGTGGACGTTTCGGGGTTCCCACCACCTGGGCGGCCTGTCAAGGGAGGCGCCGTACCGGATGTAGCGCACGAACGTCCGCGTCACAGCAAACGTGATGATGAACGCAAGCAGACAGCACAGCAGCGGCAGTCGACCACGGGCCAGGATGTCGTCGTGCAGCCAGTGGATCACTCTAGGAAACGTACGCCCACTGCGACGAGCGCACACCCCGGCGCGCCAAATTGACCGATAGTCTGTTCGGCGACATGAGTAATCGGCGGTCGCCCTACGTGGGCAGTTCGCGCGGAGGGGCAGCCGTGTGGCAGCTCGCCCGGTGGGGCGTGCTCTGGCTGCTGGTCGTCGCGGCCCTGGTCTACGCCGCCTGGCAGCTGTTCGGCCACACCCCCTACCGGGTCGACATCGACGTCTATCAGATGGGCGCGCAGGCCTGGCTGCACCACCGGCCCCTGTACACGGGCGGGGTTTTGTTTCCCACCCCGATCGGGCTGAACCTGCCGTTCACCTATCCGCCGCTGGCGGCCATCGTGTTCTGTCCGTTCGCCTGGCTGGGGATGCCGACAGCCAGCGTGGTGATCACCGTGCTGACCTCGGTGGTGCTGATCATCTCGATGGTGATCGTGGTGACCCACCTCGACGTGCGGGCCGCCTCGCGCCTGTTGCCCGGGCCGGCTTGGTTG
Source organism: uncultured Actinomycetota bacterium (assembly GCA_963787635.1). Classification (GTDB taxonomy): domain Bacteria; phylum Actinomycetota; class Actinomycetes; order Mycobacteriales; family Mycobacteriaceae; genus Mycobacterium. The sequence goes on from CAWBDP010000001.1 coordinate 20,083, forward strand.
CGCCGCTGCCTGCTGGCCCTGGCGGCGGTGGCGGCGGCGGCGATCTGGCTGGAGCCCATCCGGGCGAACTTCGCGTTCGGCCAGATCAACGTCGTACTGATGACCCTGGTGCTCGCCGACTGCTTGCCGCGCCGGACGCCGTGGCCACGCGGAGTGCTGCTAGGCCTGGGAATCGCGCTCAAGCTCACCCCGGCGGTATTTCTGCTCTACTTCCTGCTGCGTCGCGACGGGCGCGCAGCGGCGACGGCGCTGGGATCTTTCGCGGTGGCGACGCTGGCCGGTTTCGGGCTGGCCGGGCGCGACTCCTGGGAATATTGGACCGCCACGGTGGGCCAAACCGACCGGATCGGCTCCGCCACGCTGAACACCAACCAGAACATCGCCGGTGCGCTGGCGCGCCTGGGCCTCGGCGAGCACGACCGGTTCTGGCTGTGGGCGGTCGGCTCCAGCCTGGTGCTGGCGCTGACGATCTGGGCGACACGGCGGATAGTGCGCGCCGACGAGCCGGCGCTGGCGCTGATCTGTGTGGCGCTGTTCGGGCTGGTGGTTTCGCCGGTGTCATGGTCGCACCACTGGGTCTGGATGCTGCCTGCGGTGCTGGTGACGGGGGTGCTGGCGGTGCGGCGTCGCAACGCGGCGCTGGGAGGGATCAGCGCCACGGCGGTGGTGTTGATGGTGTGGGCACCGCTCAACCTGATGCCCAAATACCACGAAACCACCGCGTCGGGGTGGCGTCAGCTCCTCGGCGCCTCCTACCTGTGGTGGGCGCTGGCAACTCTCGTCGTCGCCGGGCTGACCGTCACGGCGCGGACCGCACCGCAGCCCGCCGAGACGCCCGACCCGGCGGCGGTGCCGGTGGTCGGCTAGGCGCTAGCCGGCAGCGGCCTCGGCGACCCGGGCCGAGTCGTCGCTGTCCGTAGGTGCGTCGATGTTCTTGGCGTCCGCAGCGTAGATGTCGACGTACTCCTGCCCGGACAGCCGCATCAGCTCATAGATCACTTCGTCGACGATGGCTCGCTCGATGGACATGGTTGCCGGCCAGGCCGTCGAACCGCGAGAAATCCATCGGCTTCCCGAACCGGACCCGCACCTTGCCGGGCCGCAACAGCTTCTTGCCGGGCGGGTTGACCACGTCGGTGCCCATCATCGCCACCGGTATTACCGGAACGCCGGTGTGCAAAGCCAGCCGCGCCAGCCCGGTCTTGCCCTTGTACAGCCGGCCGTCGGGGGAACGGGTGCCTTCGGGGTACATGCCCAACAACTTGCCCTGCGCCAGGACCCGTGCGGCGGTCTGCAACGAAGCCTGCGCGGCGTCGGTGTCGTTGCGGTCGATCGGAATTTGGCCGGTACTGCTGTAAAACCAGCGTAGGATCTTGCCTTTGAGCCCGGTGCCGGTGAAGTACTCCTGCTTCGCCAAGAAGGTGATCCGGCGCGGAGAAACAAGCGGAAGGAAAAGGCTGTCGGCCACGGCCAAGTGATTACTGGCCAGGATCGCCGGGCCGGAACGCGGAAGATGTTCCAGGCCTTTGACATTCGGTCGTCCGAGCAGGGTGAACAACCAGCCCATGACGACGTACTTCATCAGCCAGTACATGTGGACCCTCTCGATCGCCCGGATGGTGTTCTGGACAACTGTACCGACCCGGTAGGGATGCGACCATAGCTCGGGCGAGCAGTTACTCGTCCACGTTAATCGTTATCGGCTGGTAACGGTTCGTTGCTCTACCGTTGCCGTCCGCCTCCGGCTCGCTGACCGAGTGGGCTGTCCGGCGGCGGCGGCGGGCGGTCGCCGAGTTTGTCGACGTCGTCGACGATCGCGCGCATCACCGCCAGCAGTCCGACGCTGTGTTCGGCGACAACGGTCAGCAACGGGTGCTGCTCGCCGCTGACCAATGCCGCCAGCGCGCACACCGGGCACCACACCTGCTGGCATTTGCCGGCGGCGCCGCCGGCGGCGGTTGATACCCGCGCCGCCGCGGCACGCACGACGGGATCGACGCCGTCCAGGATGGTCTGGGCGAGCTTCCGTAACTCCGGACCGACATCGGGATGACCGGCATTCATGTTGGCCACACCTCCGGAATGGGTCGAAAACGAACGGTCAGCTCACTACCTCGAAGATGTGCGTCCACCACCGTGCACCGTCGCAGTACCGACGCCAACCGGACTCTGCGCCGCATCCCGCCTGCGCCGATGATCAGGTCGTCGTCGACCCGGCCCAGGGTGAGCGCACCGGATTCGAGTTGGGGTAACTCTAGCCGCAATCGGTAGACCGATTGCAGACCCGAACCCGATTCCAGATCTACCACCGGACGCAGCGGCCCCGGTGGGGGCGATCCATCACGACGACGGGCGTTGTCGAGCAGCTCGGCCAGCGCCTTGGGGCCGATCGGCTCGCCGGCGAGGTGCGGAACCAGCGCCAGTGCCACGTCACCGATGGTGGTGTCGAGTTGGGTCAGGACAGCCTGTTGCTCGCAGATGCGTTCGGCATACCAGTCGAACGCCGGGTGGGCAGGCAGATTGCGGTACTCATACGAATCATCTTGCACTAGAACCTGATTGACGATCATCTCCTTGATGGCCAGGCCCATCAACGCTAAGGAGCCCAGTGTGCGAACCGCTTCGGCCGCGACCACGCGTTCGGCGGTCAGCACCAGGTGCGCGCCCACCAGCGCGCTGTCGGTCAGCAGAGCGCTGAGCCGCTCAACGCTGCCGCTGATGCGCTCGAGCAGTTCGACCACGGCGGCCGACCGAGCGTCGTCGGCGCCGCTGCTGAGCCGGCGATGCCGTGGCCAGGCGCGCTCCACATACAGCGCGAAGGTGGCCGGTAGCGTGAGCATCCGCATCGCGTCGGCGGTGGAGGCGCAGTCGACCACGATGTGATCCCATTGACCGGCCACAGCCAGCTCGCCGACCTCGTGTAAACCGAGCACTTCCTGGATACCCGGCAGAGCCGAAAGTTCTTCGGGCGCAATGGTGCTCAACTCAGACTCGGGAAGGCGCCGGTCCAGCACGTCGACGACGCCGCGCCAGTGCGCCGCCAGCAGTGCCAGCGTGTCGAGCGCCAGCGCGTCGAGGAAGCCGCCGCCGACATCGGCCCCGCCACTGTCGAGGTCGGCAAACACCCGGACCAGGTCGCGCTGACCGCTCGGCGGGACCGCCACTCCCAGCACGTCGCCGAGTGAGTGGGCCTGATCGGTGGATACCACCAGGACCCGCTGGCCGGCGCGCGCCTCAGCCACGGCGGTGGCCGCCGCGAGGGTAGACTTTCCTACCCCACCCTTGCCGACGAAAAGACTGATCCGGGCCGGGGTGGGCGCTGCGGTGTCACTCAGCCTCGACTCGTTTCTTCAGATCCTTCAATGCCGTTTCGGTCAACCGGCGCTCAGCCTTGCGCTTGAGCAACCCGAGCATCGGGATAGCCAGGTCGACAGTCAGCTCGTAGGTGACGGTGGTGCCAGAACCCCTGGGCGCCAAGCGATACACGCCGTCCATGGATTTGAGTAGCGAGCTGGACACCAGTGACCAGTGCACCGACTCGCGGTCTGTCGGCCAGTCGTAGGACAGCACCATGGTGTCCTTGATGATGTTGGTGTCGAGCACCAGTCGAGCCACCGTCGGGTAACCCTCGGTGTCTTTCTCGAGTACTTCGGCCTCCCGGTACTCCGAGACCCACTCGGGGTAGGAGGCGATGTCGGCGATGATGGTCATTACCGTATCCGGATCAGCGTCGATGTAGATGGTCTGCGACGTTATTTCAGCCACCTGGTTGCTTCACCTCCCCCCCGCCAGCGGGTGCAGACCGGGTTTACCCCGGGCCTTCCGCAGAAACGGTACTCCCCGTGCCGCGCCCGACGGCTAAGTCACCGGAGAAACGCCGACCGGGCGGGAACGCTCCAGAGCCGTCTTGATCTCGAACGCCATTTCCTTGCCCGCGACCCGGCGCCGGTGAGTCATTTTGGCCAGATTCATCCGCGCCAATTGCCAGGCGGATACGCCGGACGGCTCGGCGTGCATGAAGTAGTGCAGCAGCACCCCGTCCAACCGGGGTTCCAGCCAGATCTCCATGGTGCCGGTCAGTGCACCGGTCACCGCCCACCTCAGGCCCTGCTCGGCACGGTCCTCGACGACCTGCAATCGCAGATCGGGCCACCATCGCCGCCAACTCGCCCGGTCGCCGACCGCCTTGCCGACCACGACCGGATCGGCGGCGACGAACGTCTCGTCGGCGACCTGGATGCTGTGCATTGCCCAAGCTTCACATACTCCACCCCGGCGCACACCACGATCCATGCGCGGACTGTCCCGGCCCGCATCCGTGGCGAGACTAGGCTGGACGCACCCGGCCGGTCACGACGGCTATGTCAAGCGAGGTCATAAGAGTGCGTGAATACAGCGTCCCTGCCCCGTTCAGTGTGGGCGAGCACGACAGCATCGTTACCACCGTGTACAAGCATGAGCGCGACGATCCCGACTTCGTGATCTTCCAGCGCCTGATCGACGACGCCTGGACCGACGTCACGTGTGCCGAAGCGGCCGCCGAAATCCGTTCCGTCGCATTGGGTTTGATTGACCAAGGGGTGCAGGCCGGCGATCGGGTGGCGATTTTTTCGGCCACCCGCTACGAATGGGCGATCCTGGACTTCGCCATTCTGTCGGTCGGGGCGGTGACAGTTCCCATCTACGAGACGTCGTCGGCCGAGCAGGTGCACTGGGTGCTGAAGGACTCCGAGGCCGTACTGCTGTTCGCCGAAACCGACGCACACGCGACGATGGTCGCCGAACTCAGCGGCGAGCTGCCCGCTCTGCGTCGGGTGCTCCACATCGAGGGCTCGGGACCCAAGGCGCTCGACCAGTTGGCCGAAGCCGGAAAGTCGGTCGACGCCGGCGAGTTGACCACCCGGGTCGAAGCGATCAGCAGCGACGACCCGGCGACGCTGATCTATACCTCAGGCACCACCGGGCGGCCCAAGGGCTGCCAGCTCACCCACTCCAACCTGGTCTACGAGACGCGGGGCGCCAAAACCGCGCTGCCGACATTGCTGGACAAAGGCGGACGGCTACTAATTTTCCTGCCGCTGGCCCACGTGCTGGCCAGGTCGCTGACCATGGCGGCGTTCGTCTACAAGGTCACCGTCGGCTTCACCAGCGATATCAAGAATCTGGTACCGATGTTCTCGGTGTTCAAGCCGACAGTGGTGGTGTCGGTCCCGCGGGTGTTCGAGAAGGTATACAACACCGCCTCGCAAAACGCCGCACAACGACGGCAAGGGCCGCATCTTCGAGATGGCCGCGCAGACGGCGGTGGACTGGAGCCAGGCGCGTGACCGACGGCTGGGTCCGGGTCCGCTGCTGCGCGCCAAGCACGCGCTGTTCGACCGGCTGGTCTATCACAAGCTGCGCGCGGCGCTGGGCGGCAACTGCGACGCCTCCATCTCCGGCGGCGGGCCGCTGGGCGCCCGGCTGGGCCACTTCTACCGCGGTGTGGGTCTGACCATTTACGAGGGTTACGGCCTCACCGAAACCAGCGCGGCGATCACCGTCAACCAGATCGGCGACCTCAAGATCGGTACTGTCGGAAAGTTGTTGCCGGGCAACAGCATACGTATTGCCGACGACGGCGAGCTGCAGGTGCGCGGCGGCGTGGTCTTCCACGGCTACTGGGCCAACGAGCAGGCCACCGACGAGGCGATGACTGACGGCTGGTTCAAGACCGGGGATCTCGGCGCGATCGACGACGACGGGTTTTTGACGATCACCGGCCGTAAGAAAGAACTCATCGTCACCGCGGGCGGCAAAAACGTCGCCCCGGCCGTGCTGGAGGACCGGTTGCGGTCGCACCCGCTGATCAGCCAGGCGATGGTGGTCGGGGACGCCAAGCCGTTCATCGGCGCGCTGATCACCATCGACCCGGAAGCCTTCGACGGCTGGAAGCAGCGCAACGGCAAGCCCGCCGGGGCGTCGGTGGGCGATCTGGCCGAAGACCCCGACCTGAACGCCGAGGTGGACGGGGCCGTCAAGCAGGCTAACAATGCCGTGTCCCATGCGGAATCCATCCGCAAGTTCCGCATTTTGCCGGTCGACTTCACCGAAGACACCGGCGAGCTCACCCCGACGATGAAAGTCAAGCGCAAGGTGGTGGCCGAGAAGTTCGCCTCCGACATCGAGGCGATCTACCGCAAGGAATGACTTTTCGCGCGCCGTTTGCGCGCTTCTTGCGGTCGCCGAACGTCACGCCATCGTGACTCTGGGCGCCGACCGTCACGCCATCGTGACTCTGGGCGCCGACCGTCACGCCATCGTGACTCTGGGCGCCGACCGTCACGGCGGCGTGATGCGCTAAGCCTTTAGCAGCCCGGCAAGCCGCGCGGCCAGTGTGTCCCACCGCCAGTGGGCCGTCACCCAATCCCGACCGGCGGCGCCCATGGCGGCAGCGCGGTCCGGGTCGCCCAGCTGCTCGCTGACCGCGTCGGCGACCTGGTCTACCGAGCGGCCGTCGATCACCATCCCGGTTTCGTTGTGCCGCACGGTTTCCGGCGCTCCGCCCGAGCGGCCGGCCACCACCGGCACACCGGTGGCCGAGGCCTCCAGGAACACGATCCCCAGGCCCTCGACGTCCAGACCGGCGCCGCGCGTGCGGCAGGGCATCGCGAACACGTCGGCCAGCGCGTGATGTGCCGGCAACTCGGCGGGCGCCACCCCGCCGGTGAACGTCACGTGTTCGCTGACCCCGTGGCGCTGCGCCAACTGCTGCAGCGCCCCCAGATAAGGGCCGCCACCCGCGATGACCAGCGCGGCGCCATCCACTCGCCGACGAATCGAAGGCAGCGCCCGGATCAGCACGTCCTGGCCCTTGCGCGGCACCAACCGGGACAAGCACATCACCGTGGGCCGCTGACCCAGCCGGTAGCGGGCGCGCAACTCCGCGCGGCTGGCCGAGTCGGGGCGAAAACGGTCGGTGTCCACGCCTGGCGGCAGGTGTTCCAAGGCTGCCGCAGGCCCGAACGCCGACGCCACCCGCGCCCGGGTGTAGCGGCTGACGAAGGTCACCACGTCGGTGCCCTCGCCGATGCGGCGCAGCACCGAGCGCCCCACCGGCAGCATCGACCAGCCCACTTCGTGGCCATGCGTGCTGGCCAGCACCCGGGTCGCGCCGGCCTGCCGGGCGCGGTGCGCCAGCAGCGCCAGCGGCGCGGCCGCGCCGAACCAGACGGCGTCGATGCGGTGCTCGCAGATCAACTGGCGCATCCGCTGGCCGACAGCCGGCTCGGGCAGCATCAAAGTCCCCGGATGGCGCACCACCTGATAGTCGGCGGTCTGGGCGTCAAAGGCGTCGGCGCCCTTCCATTGCGGTGCATACACCGTCACCTCGTGCACGCCGGCCAGCCTGCCGACCAGTTCGCCCAGGTAGGACTGGATGCCACCGCGCCGGGGCGGGAAGTCGTTGGTGACCAGCAGAACCCGGGACACCTGGGTAGGCTACCTACCCAGCACTGGTCAGCCAGTGCTGCCAACCTGCCAGCAGGCCGGCCTCATCGGTGCCGAGCACGTGGTTGACGGCGGCCGTCAGATCGGTGTGCCCGGCGCCGCAGGCGGCCATATACAGCCGGCGCAACGTCGCCGCTCCGTAGCTGTCGGCGACGAACCGGGAAAACCACCATGCCCGGTCGTAGGCCAGCGAGCGCTGCGGTCCGGGAGCGTCCAGCTCAGCGTCGGACGGCAGCTTCGTCGGCAACGGTGTGCCGGCCGGCACCCTGGTGGCCGGCCTGGCGACGAAGTCGGCCACACCTTCGGTCAGCCAGCGAGGCGCATCCAGGGCGGTGTCGGCGCGTGCCGCATAGTGGAAAAGCTCGTGGTTCAACACAATTCGCAGTGCTGGGTCGCTCATGGCAGCCGCGCCCGGCGCCAACACGATCCGCTGGCCGACCGCGACCCGGTGGGCCGGGTCGACCCGGTCGGCGACGGCGACCGCCGCGATATCTGCCCATTGCGCAGGCGTCCCGCCACCGGCCTCGGCCCGGAACTGACTGTCTGACCCGGTGGCCACCACCGTGATGTCGCGCGACCAATCGGTTCCCCAGAAGGCCTCCACCGCGTCGACGGCCGGGCCGAGGTCAGACGAAACCCGGGCCAGCAGGGGCTGGTTGCCCGCGCCGCCGAGGTTGAGCAACTGCACGGTGCGGTCCGCAACGACGAACGTCGCCGGTGCCGCCCGCTCCGGGACGATCAGGATGGCAGCCGCGAGCACCAGCTCTGCAGCAAACGCGCACCCAAGAAGTCCCGTCAGCCACCGACGCCGGCGGCCAACCGCCCGGGCAGGCATATCACCCGGTTGCGAAATCCGGCCCGACCGTGCGCCTCGCGCGGCGACCTCAGTACCGGCGGGCGTTGTAAATCGGACCCGACGAGCCCATCGGCACCACTCGCACCGGCTGGCCGTAGGTGGAGGAATGAACCATCAGGCCGTCTCCGACATAGAGGCCGACGTGCGACGCGTCGGAATAGAAGGTCAGCACGTCGCCGGGCTGGAGATCCGACAGCGACACCGGCTGGCCGCCCTGCGCCATCGCCTGGCTGGAGTGCGGCAACGCGATGCCGGCCTGCTGGAACGCCCACATCACCAGCCCCGAGCAGTCGAACGCGCCCGGGGTGGCTCCGCCCCACACATACGACGACCCGATCTGGGTCAGCGCCGCCTGGACGGCGGTCGCGCCTTCGCCGGTGCCACCCCCGATATTGGGTGCGGCTGCCGCCAGCACAGCGCCGGGCGGCGGCGGCGCGCCCGGCTCCGCGCCGGGGAAGCCGGGGAGGCCGGGGAGCCCGCCGGGCGCCGGTTGACCCTCACCGGGTGCCTGGCCCGGCGGGACGGGTGCCTGTCCCGCCGGCACGGATACCGCGGGAACAGCGGCCGGTGGCCCCACCGGTCCGCGGTCGGCCAACGCGGTGCGTTGGGCGTCATTCAGCGCGAGGTATTGCGACTTGACGACGGCGATTTGCAACTGCAACTCGCTCTGCTTGGACTGCAGATTCGCCCGCACTGCGGCCGCCTGCTCGGCAGCCGTCTTGGCGTCCGCAGCGGACTTGGCAGAGGTCTGTTCGGCCTTGGTGGTCTGGTCGGAGGCGGCCCGGTAATGGTCCATCTGAACGGCCATATCGGCAGACATCACCCGCTGCACCGCGAGCTGGTCGATAAGCCGCTGGGGTGACTCAGCAGTCAGGATGGCGTTCATCCCGTCGGTGCGACCGCCCATGTACGCCGCTACAGCAAATTTATTGACGGCTCCCTGGTAGCTTGCTAACCGCGCTTTGGCCGCGTCCAGAGCGGCTTGGTCGTCGGCGTGCTTCTTGTCGGCCGCCCGCTGCGCTGCCAGCTTGTTGATCAAGTCGAGCTCGGCGCTGTGCATCGCTTCGGTGGTTTGCTCGGCCTGACGGGACAGCTCGTTGAGCTTTGCCAACGCGTCGTTGGCCGGGTCGGCCAGCGCACTGCCGCTGAGTACACCTGAGACGAAGATGAGAGGGCCGATGAGTCCGGCGACGGCAAATCGCTTGAGAGTAGGTCTTGTCCAGCGTCTACCGTGTAGCCCCGACCGCAAGATTTCGCATCCTTAAACCCGTCGGCGAGCAATCGCCGAATGTGCGTTAGGTCTCAGATAGGTTACGAAACGGTATAGGCGTTGTCCAACTGACGACATTAAGAAAACAGCAAGACTTCGGTGGCCGCTAGGCCACACCAGGGCGTTGCCGGCGAATCGGCACCAGACGCAGCCTCGGAGCCAGACCGGCGTCGGCGAGGGTTTCCAGCGCCGCACGCTCGTCGTCCAGCAAACTCGCTGGCACACCTAACAAGACGCCGACCACACAGTCACCGCAGGCCGCTCCGCGGACCGCGCAGTCGTCGCAATCGATAATCACCGGCCCAGACGGCCCGCGCGGCGCGCCGGCCTGCTCAGACCTGCCAGCCGATTCTGAAGTGGTGTTTTGTGCCATCTGGCGGGTCCTCTCGGATGCTGTCGGTGGATCTGCACGCACGCTAGCCCAGGCCACCGACAATCGCCCGGCGTCGTCGGCGCTTGGGGTCGGCGGCGTGGGAACCGGCGACTGTCGGTCCGGGTGCTTAATGTCCAGGTCGTGACGGGCGCGTCCCAGTTGAGCTTCGCCGATCTGAAACTGGCCGGCGAGCTAGTTGAGTTATCGCTGCGGGAGACCACGTTCGTGGTGGTCGACCTGGAGACCACCGGCGGCCGCGCGACCGGAAGCCAGGGCGCACCGCCGGACGCCATCACCGAGATCGGCGCGGTCAAGGTGTGCGGCGGGGCGACCCTGGGTGAATTCGCCACCCTGGTCGACCCGCAACGCAGCATCCCGCCGCAGATCGTGCGGCTCACTGGCATCACCACCGCGATGGTGTCCGATGCGCCAACCATCGCGGCGGTGATGCCGATGTTTCTCGACTTCGCCCGCGGCGCTGTGCTGGTCGCCCACAACGCCGGGTTCGACATGAGCTTCCTGCGCGCCGCCGCCGATCAGTGCGGTATCGCGTGGCCACGGCCGCACGTGCTGTGCACGGTTCGGTTGGCCCGCCGGGTGCTCAGCCGCGAGGAGGCCCCCAGCGTGCGGCTGGCCGCACTGGCGCGGCTGTTCGCCGTCGCCACCGAGCCCACCCACCGGGCCCTCGACGACGCCCGCGCCACCGTCGACGTGCTGCACGCGCTTATCGAGCGGGTGGGCAACCAGGGTGTCCACAGCTATGCCGACCTGCGCGCCTATTTGCCCGGCGTGACGGCGGCCCAACGCGGCAAGCGGGCGCTGGCCGATGGACTGCCGCACCGGCCGGGGGTGTACCTGTTCCGCGGCCCGTCGGGTGAAGTGCTCTACGTCGGTACCGCAATTGACTTGCGGCGCAGGGTAAGTCAGTACTTTAACGGTAGCGACCGACGCACCCGGACCAAGGAGATGATCGCCCTGGCCGGCACCGTCGACCACGTCGAGTGTGCGCATGCACTGGAAGCCGGCGTCCGGGAGCTGCGCATGCTGGCCGCCCACGCCCCGCCTTACAACCGGCGCTCGCGCTTTCCGCATCGGTGGTGGTGGGTGGTGCTGACCGACGAAGCGTTTCCGCGGCTGTCGGTGGTGCGCGCGCCGCGCCACGACCATGCCGTCGGCCCTTTCCGGTCCCGGGCCGACGCCGCCGACACCGCTGACCTAGTGGCGCGCTTCACCGGCGTGCGAACCTGCACCGCCCGGCTGGCACGGTCGGCGCGACACGGTCCGGCCTGCCCGACGCGGGAAGTGTCGCCGTGTCCGGCCGCCCGCGAGGTCACCGCCGGGCAATACGCCCCGGCGGCGCAGCGCGCCATCGCATTGATCGACGGCCTGGACAGCGGCCCGCTCGCCGCGGCGGTTGCGCAGGTCGGCGCGCTGGCCCGGCGTGGCCGCTACGAGAGCGCCGCGCGGCTGCGCGACTACACCGCCGCCGCGGTCGAGGTGCTGTGGCGTGGCCAGCGCCTGCGCGCGCTGGCCACGGTGTCCGAGTTGGTGGCCGCCGCCCCCGACGGCGGTGGTGGCTGGCACCTGGCGGTCATCCGGCACGGCCAGCTCGCCGCGTCCGGCACGGCCCGGTGCGGGGTGCCGCCGATGCCTGTCGTCGATGCCATCAGCGCAGGCGCGCAGGTGATCCTGCCGCGCTGCGGCCCGTTGGGCGGCGCACTGGTCGAAGAGACCGCACTGATCGCCCGGTGGCTGACGACGCCCGGGGTGCGCATCGTGCGCACTGGCTGTGCCGATTCGGCAGACCCGGCCGATCCGCCCGGCTGGGCGTCGCCGCTGGCTTCGGCCGGGCGGTGGGCGGCTTGGGCCGAGTCGGCGCGCTCGGCGCGACTGGCCGCCGAACAAGCAGTACGGGATTGGGATTCAGAAGCTCGCAGGAGACAACACGATGACAACCGGCAAAAGCCGGTCCTCGAATCAGCGGCCCAGCTACGCTGGCCGCGATGCCGACCCTGGAAGGATTCACCTTGCTATCCATAAAAATCTCGCATTGGATATTCGCACACGGCGACTCCGAACGCCTTGAAGTGCTCCGCAGCCCAGGTCTCCGCGATACCGACGACTGGTGGCAGCCGGTGCGACAGTTCATCGCGGGGCACGGTCTCCGCCTGTCGGCGCAGGAGGACTTCAGGCACCCGCATTTCATGGACGGCGGATGCGCCGCCGAGGTCTACGTGTCACCCGCGGCACGGAACGCAGGTGGCATAGAGCTGCTGCCGTCGATGGACGGCTTCGCCGGGACGTCGCCAGAAGCTCTCACCAAGACTGCGCGTGAATGCGTTGCCGAGAACTGGCCGTTTCCGCCGGAAGCCGACGACTACGACGACGACGACGACGATCTCAACGTCTTTGCAGTGAACTAAGCCGGAAACCAACCGACCAGCCGGGGCCTGCGCGCCCCGGCTTTGTCGTGTAGTAGAAGGGTGACGTTTGTCACGAAGTAGGCCTTTTACCAGTTAATTCCACCTATATCCATATGAAGAGGTAAAGGGGCCGTGCCCCGGTCTTCCTGTGAAACTTGTCACATACAGGGAGTAATCCCAGCTTTTTACACCCATATACATATGAGAGAAAAGAGAAAGACCTTAGGACAGTTCGCGCGCTACCTGATCGGCTAGGGCCTCCCGGTTCATGCGTTCGTCGCGCCGCAAGTCTTCGAGCTTGAGCCTCGGATTCTCGTCGACGTCACGGTGTCGTGACGGATCCGCCTCTACCCAGCGGATCAATTGCAGTGTCACGAACATTTCCTTTACGACATCGCGCCACGCTTCCATCCGCTCTCGCACTTGAGCGGACCCGAATGCCTTAACGAGGGCTTCGGTGTGCGCCTGCTCAGGCACAGAGGGCATCGGAGGAACAGGCCGCGGGGGGATCGTGTCCCCCACCGGACAGACCATCTGCGCCCATACTCCAATTTGTTCGGCCATGTCGAGCAAGTCGACGTAGGTATTCTCAAGCCGCTGCTGGACCCGAGCCTCCCTCGTGGATGCTCTCGCGTCGTCACGGGCTTGTTTTCCTGTGAGCCAGGTGAAGACGATGCCCGCCCCGCCGACGATGGATGCTGTGGCCCCCGTCGCCACGGGGGCGACCCATTCCCACGCCATGAGCCCCATTATCGGCCGCGGCACGTAGTGAGACCTCGGTCACATGTCAAGGACTTTTTGTCACGTTTTTGAGAATCGACATGTACTACAAAAGTGAGGGGTAAGGGCAGGCGGGGCACAGCACTGGCTGGTGACGGTGATCACCGAAATAGACGAATCCAGCAACGGGGCACCTAATACTAAGTGAGAGGCAAAGAGAAGTGCGTCACTGCCTTCCCGTACGGGTCGAGGAGCCCAACAGCCCCGTCGTCCCGCTAGCTACATACGTATATGCCTGTAATTATCCAGAACTACTCCTTAGTTGTGAGACTTGTCACAAAGTAGGAGTACTTCCAGCTTTTTACACGCATATACATATGAGAGAGAAAATAAAAGACACTTCCTTCTAGGGAGGAGCGAAGCGACGACCTAGCCGGTCTCTGCTTCGCCGGTCACGGGTTCATTACCTACTGTGACAACAGACTTGGCGTGCTGCTCCGAGCGGTTGTCGTTCTCCGCTGAGAGCGCCGCCAACGCCGCAGAGCCGGGGCCTCTAAGGGCAGCAGCTCTGCTGTGACCCGTTGATCGTCTCGGCACGGGAAGCCTCCCGGCTGTGTTCGCCGTGTCGTTCCACGCGATAGCCGGGTGGCTCTCCCACTCCACTAAGTCCAGCAACATATTCGCCGACCATCTTCGGGTGGTCGGCGCTTTTCTTCGGCCCAAGACCGATAACCCCTACCGAAAGGATGGCCGCCGATGTCACACCGACACCTTTGCCGTAAAGGCCTGCACGAAATCCGCGACGGCCGCGACCGTGTAACCAACGGTGGATGCCGAGCATGTGCTGCTCGGAACAACGCCGCATACAGACGACGCTGCACGGACGCGCGCCGTCGTCTCGAAGCGATTGAGGCTCTCATCGCCTGAGCCGGCCCACAAGAGAACTTCCGTCTCAGATCGCAGACGGACGAAACGGCAATCCCTTAACCCGCCCTAGAGAGGCCCGCGCCCACAACATGACCGTAGTAAAAGATCCGTTCGCCGTGTTCGAGACGCTAGGCGAAGGAACTTCGCCGACGCACAGAACGACGCCGACAGCGTCGATCACGCCCAATATCAAACTAGACGACTCGCAGCGAGCCGCTGTCGATCAGGTGTCGGACTGGTTGTCGGCGCGGCTTGCGGACCCGAAGGTTCCGCAGACATTCCGGCTCGGCGGTCACGCCGGCTCTGGGAAGACGACCATCATCAAAGAGGTCTTGGCAAGGTTCCCCAAGCTGAACATCGCGACCACCACGTTCACCGGAAAGGCGTCGGAAGTCCTGCGCGGTAAGGGCGTCCCCGATGCGATCAACCTGCATCAGATTTTCTACGTCGCCGATCCGGTCAAGATGGCCGAGAAAGCGGTACTAGAGCACGAGCTGCAAAGCGCATCGCCTGACCAACGCCAGAAGATCAGGGCACGCCTGCAACGGACCAGCCAAGACATGTTCAAGCGTGTCGACAGCATCCCCTACGACCTGGTGATCGTTGACGAGGCTTCGATGGTATCGGGCAGGGTCACCGAGGACTTGCTGAGATACGGCAAGCCGGTGCTCGCGATCGGTGACCCCGCACAGTTGCCGCCGGTCGAGAAGACTGTGTTCCTTCAGCCGCTATTCGCAAAGCAACCGATTGACGCGATGCTCACCGGGAACCACCGGCACAGTGACCCGACGCTGGCGGCTATTGCCGATGCTGCAAGGAATGACGCGGTCTACCGCCCGAAGCGGTCGTAAGCAACCCTGACTATCTCGACTATGACGTGGTGCTGGTCAATTCCAACGCCAAACGGTGGGAGATCATTCGGGCGATTAGACAGCAGCGAGGCAAGCCGGTCGATATTCCGGTACCGGGCGACGAGATTATGGTTCAGCGCAACGACCACCAGCTTCAGGTGTTCAACGGGTCGACATTCACCGTGGCCGAGGTCAAGAAGATGCGGGATTTGTATCAGATCAGTACGACTCGCGGCGATGAACTTCGGCAGACCCCCGCGGATTCTCCGAGAGCGGACTAGGCGAAGCCCTACGCAACCCTAAGAAGAAAACCGTCGTCGCGTCATTCTGTGAAGCGCTCACAGTTCATAAGGCACAAGGCTCGGAATGGAAACGGGTACTGGTCGCGCAGGACAATCGCAGCAGCACATTTGACGACCGGGTGCGATGGCGCTACACCGCTGTCACACGGGCTCAGCAGACGTTGCACGTTGTCGGTGCCTCGTTTCTCAGGCCGGTGATCCGATAATGGGATTTTTGCCGGCAGAGCGCGCCGATGCTGTCGCGCTCTACACCCGTCTGGGACTTGATGTGTTCCCGTATGACACCCGATCAGTCCCGTTCACCGGCTGGTCGAGTCCGGCGCTGTGGGCGCCGGCCTACCGGACTCTGCTGGACAAGGTCCACACGTTCGGGGTGCGGCTAGACGAACACGTTTGTGTGATCGACATCGACGCCGACCGGGGCGGCCGGCTCGCTGACATCGAATACGAGTTTGGGTCGCTGCCGCCGACGCTGACGGTCGTCTCACCAAGTGGACCGAGCAATCTACATCTGATGTTCAAAACCAGCGTGCCGCTGCGGACCAGCAAAGGTCTGGCCCAGCAGTTTAAAGGCATCGATTTCATGGCTGCGGGAAGCCACGTCAAGGGTGCCACGTCGATCCGGTATCTCAACACAGGCGAAGAGGTGGCGTACAAACTTCAGCGTCCGGTCATCGACCCGGCGCCGCTGCCGGCGGCGCTGGAACACGAGTGGGCACGGCTCCAACCCGCGTCCGAAGATCGGCTATGGGACCAGATCATCGGCGACGGCATCAGCGCCACGCCGCGGGTCAGGATGAAGGCGGAGGAGGACAACAACGTCCGGAAGCGCATCCGCGATGCGCTACGGAAGATCAGAGGCGCGGGGAAAGGAAACCGCCACGACGTTCTTTACCGCAACGCCCGCGACATCTATCAGGCCGCAGTTTTGCGGGGCGAATCGATGCAGTCATACGACAAACAGATCGCCGAGGCCTATGCGCGTCCGGCGGAAAAGACTTCGCAGAACTGGACCGGCAGATGCGCTCGGTCAAGGTGTGGGTCGCAGATCATCCCATGCCGAGGCCGGGAGTGACCGCCTATCACGCGATGAAAACTCGCGAGATCGGACTGTGGGCGGATATGGCGACCGCCGACACCCGCCCGCAGGACAAGAAACTGCGAGCGCTGATCGTTGCGCTCGCGAACGAGTCCACCACAGCGATGAGCCTCACGACCGCTGGCGAGCTGATCGCCAAACGGTATCCGCGTGTGGGATCTCAGCAAGAAGTGCACGCGAACATGAGATGGCTCACGGATCACGGATGGCTGCTTCAGAACGGGGAGCGGACCACGGCGAGGATGTTCACCGTTCCGCACTACCGGCTCGGTCGTCATAAAGGGGTCGTAAGGCCTCGTTAATGCTCACAGGAAACTCACGGTGGACTCACAGGCATGTACCGGGGCCGCCGAGGGGTCCCCGGCTGACCGCGAGGGCAGACGGGGGGCGGTAGGGAGGCGAAGCGAAGCGAGCAGACCGCCCCCAGGGCGTCATCTACCGCGCACCGGTGTCGCCTGCTGGCGACGCGCGGTATTCATGTACATGCCCTGAAGGGTATAACCGCTGGTAGACGCAATTCTCGGTTAGCACGTCTAATAACCTGCGACCAGGCGTTTTGGCGACGCAGCCAGAACGCATCACGGGCCACCCATCGGGTGGCCTTTTCCGTATCAACCCGCTAGTGACCTCCACCAGAAATTCGTGCGATATATCTGCCGAGTGAGTTGAGGATCTCTTCGGCGGTCTTTGTCCAGACGAACGGTTTCGGGTCGGTGTTCCACGCGGTGATCCAGTCGCGGACGTCTTTCTGCAGTGCCGCAACACTTTTGTGGACGCCGCGGCGCAGCAGTTGGTCGGTGAGGTAGCCGAACCAGCGTTCCACCTGGTTGATCCAGGAGGATCCGGTTGGGGTGAAGTGGATGTGGAAGCGGGGATGGCCGGCCAGCCAGTCGCTGATTGCCGGTGTCTTGTGGGTGGCCAGGTTGTCACAGACCAGGTGCACGTCGAGTTCGGCGGGCACGGCCTTGTCGATCGCAACGAGGAACTTCTTGAACTCGACGGCCCGGTGCCGGCGATGGATCTGGCTGATCACGGTTCCGTCGGCGATGTTAAACGCCGCGAACAGGCTGGCGACGCCGTGGCGGGCGTAATCGTGGGTGCGACGTTCGGGCATGCCCGGCATCATCGGCAGCACCGGCTGGGAGCGGTCCAACGCCTGCATCTGCGACTTCTCGTCAACACATAACACGACCGCCTTCTCGGGCGGATTGTGGTACAGGCCAACGACATCGACGACTTTGGCGACAAACATCGGGTCGCTGGAGAGCTTGAACCCGTCAACCAGATGCGGTTTGAGCTCAAACCGGCGCCAGATCCGGCCGATCGTGGTCGGCGACAGCCCCGATCGCGCCGCCATCGACGTCCGCGACCAGTGCGTCGCGTTGGCCGGCTTCTCCTCCAAAGTGGCCACCACCACCTCTTCGACCTTGTCCAACAAGATCGACGGCGGCCGACCCGGCCGCGGCTCGTCGACCAAG
The DNA here is from genome assembly GCA_963787635.1 of uncultured Actinomycetota bacterium. Lineage (GTDB taxonomy): Bacteria > Actinomycetota > Actinomycetes > Mycobacteriales > Mycobacteriaceae > Mycobacterium. The sequence goes on from CAWBDP010000001.1 coordinate 37,870, forward strand.
CCATCCAGCCGCCGGGCAACGAACCGTCGACGCCACTTGTTCACCGTGTTGGGCGCCACCCCCAGATCCTCGGCGACCTGCGTGTTCATTGCCCCTGGCTCGGCACATGCCAACACAATCCGCGACCGCAACGCCAACGCCTGCGACGACTTCGCCCGACGTGTCCACCGCATCAGCTGGTCACGTTCGTCCATGGTCAACACCAACTCGGCCTTCGGCCGCCCCGTCCTCGCCATCCACACATCATACCGAATTAACGTATGAATTTACGGCGCGCCACACTAGCAGGCTTCGCCTGCGACGCCAAAGCGCAGCAGCTCCGAGGAGACCAAAGGTCTCCGAGGGTCGGACCTCAGCTCCGCTGAGTCCTCCGCTGCAAGCGCCCCATCCCCGAAAGGAAATCAACCATGTTCGACGTACATCTAACTGCTTCCAACATTGCCCACGACTGGCCTGCAATCGTCGGCCAGCTCCCCAAGTCCCTCGACGCTGCCATCGACGCCCTCGACGCTACTCACGTCATCGAGGAGCCGTACGCCGGGTTCGACCCCGCCAAGGTGACCGCCGAGAATGCGGCCGAGACGGTTACCAAGCTGGCGGTCGACCTGGTAGCAGCCTCGGAGTTCGGTGAGGCTCGTAGCCGCGTTGCCGCGGCGCTGGCCGGCCGTATCCTCCGCACTGCCGGCGCTGTGGTCCCCGAGGTCATCGAGTCGCTGCGCCCGCAGTTCGACGCAGCCGTCGCCGAGTTCTCCGAAGCGGTCTCGACACTGCCCGAGGAGATCAGCGACGAAATCCTCGTCGCGGCCGGACCTGCCGTCTTGAGCGAGTATCACCGCGCGCTGGAAGCGCAGGCAGTCATCGGGCGGATAGACGGATTCCTGAGCAGCCTTCATGAACTGCCGGCCTACGGCGGCCATCAACGTGAGCAGACATTGCGGGTGCTGAATCCGGTCACCCGGGAGCAGTGGCAAGCCTTGGTGAGCGCTGCAACCGGCGGCGCCAGCGGCCCGCTCGACCCGCTCTATGTCACCGCGGTTCGGGAAGGAATTGACTTCGAGATGCACACGCCGGCCGAAGCCGCCGCGATCCGGGCTGACATCGAAGCGCAACCGTTCGAGCCGAAGCGCATGCAGCTCCTCGACCTCCGGGCAGGCTGACCCACCATCACCCCGCGAACGGCCCTCAGCGTCAACGCGCTGGGGGCCATTCTCGTTATGCCACAAAGAAAGAGCCGGAATCCCCAACATCATCCGCCGGCCGGCAGCAACGCCGGTCCGGCACGAAAGGAAAGCAGCATGACCACTGTAGGTACCCGTGTCCGTATCGAGCGAGACGAGACCCGCTACCCGTCCAAGGGCACCTGGCCCGAGTTCCGGGGCAAGACCGGAACGGTGATCGAGGTCAACCACGACCGGCAGCAGCCGCACCTGACCGAATACGGAATAGCGTTCGGCAAGGTCTGGCCACGCCCTGACCGGCCCGGCACCCTCAACTTCTCGGACTCAAATCTGACGTGGTTCAAGCTTCACGAGATACGTCGCACAGCCTTTCAGGGGCCGCTGAGCGGTCGGTATGACCTTGCCCCTAGTAACGACGCCGGAAAGGTACTTGCCCATGTCTAGCCCCAACAGCCCGACCCGCAAGACGGACGTCGTCGCGATGTTGCGGCGGCTGGCCGCCCCCCCGGCCGAGCAAGAGACCGCCGCTCTGCCGCGGTACGAGATCGAGCTTGAACTCCGCCGGCACCATCAGGCGTTCGAAGCCGAACGCGAAGCCCAGCGGCAGGGGGAGCACGAAACCGCGAGCCCGCCGGAGCCCATCGTCAACGTTGTGCGCGCCGCCCTCAGCGGCAACGCGCCGGCCAAAGATGACAGCTCTGTTGCCACGTCCGCATCCGCGACCGTGGCGCTCAACGACATCACCGGCCTTCTCCGCAGCGCGCTCGGCGGCTGATGCTCTCAAGCGCGGCGACCGCGGCCCGGCCTAGCTGCGTTCCACCTATGGATCGTGGCAGGCACCCGTCCTCGCGTGTGCCGACGCCGGCACCGGCTAGCCGGTCAACCCGTCAGAACGACACCGCCGCACCGAGCAGTAGTTCCTCCACAGGGACAACGGAGGCTAAGTCCGCACCGATGAAGTCGAAGAGGGTAGCGTCGCCGTAGTTACCAGCGGAAAAGTCCGTCGCAGCCAAGGCAAATTCGCTTTCCGCGCCGGTGAAATCTGACTCCGCTAAGGTCACAGAGTCTGCGAGACTCGACGGAAGCCCTATGCCAAAGGTGATGCTGTTGGTGATGGGTTCATTCGTCAGCGCCTCAACTGACCCCACGATGACGTTATCCGGCGCGCTCAAAAGATCGTCGTCCACGCCGTCGAAGAACGCCGTCAGCCCGGGGCCGAAAGCACTGCTGCCAAAGTCCGAAAAGGCGGTAGTGAAATCGAGCTGACCAGTTGCGAAGTCGCCGTCGACAGCGTTGATGATGTCGGTGAAGTCGTCGGCGCGGGCGGTGGGTGCGGTCGCCGTTGACATCATCGCCGCAGTGCAGACTGCACCGGCGGCTGCGGCAAGACCGACGAGAATCCCGTATCGCGATCGCGTATTGCTCATGGCATTGTTCCAATCGGCGGCTCTGTGAAGCGGATGAGGCGGACGTAAGCGTCTGCTGAGAGGAGCGTAAGCGCAGGGTGACAGCGTTGCAACTTGAGATTTCCCTACATTGAGATTTCCCTACATTGAGATTTCCCTACACTTGGGGCGTTACTGGGGGCTTGGGCGAGTCGTCAACGCGGTGACCGCGACCGGGACGGCTAGCCTGCCAAGAATCCACCGTGGCAGGAAGCCAGCCGCGTACGTCGCCGATCACTGCATCATGTGGCGGCAGTCGGTACCGGCTCATGGTGCTGGGCGCGACGCCGATCCTCGCGGCGAACTCGGACCGGCTGAGATACCTCACGGGCTTGGCCACATGGCCACCATACGAAGGCCCCGCACGACGGCGGGGCCTGATCGGTACGAGCAGCCGGTCTGCTCAGCGTTGCCGTGCCTCGCGCACCGCCGCCACCAGGTCGGCCCGCATGGCCGGCTTGAAGGCGATCATCACTGCGATCACGATCAGCACTAGCAGCTCATCGAGCGGGCCAGGGATGAACAGGCAGACGGTGATCAGCACACCGATCCACTTCGGCACGTGACGGCGGGTGACGGTCAGCGCCGCGTGCAGCACGCGGGCGATGGTGCGGGTCCAGCGTGCGATCGCGGCGACGCATTGGCTGGCGGTGGTCTGGAGCTGAGTTGTGGCGGTCATGTCTAGATGTTACATCGTCACGATGTGTTCTGTCAACCACTTTGCTTGTGCCACTTGGTATGTGGTGTGCGCTGTCTGTTCGTCTCTGCCTCTGTCTCTCTGCCTCTGTCTGTTGTCTCGTCTTGCTCGTCGCTGCTCGTCTCTCGTCTCTGCCCGCTCACGGTCACCGCTCGACCATCGCTGCGCCCACGGTGCCCATCCGTCGCCAGACTGCCCCCCTCCCTGCCCCCAGGGGGGAACCCCTACGCCCGCACGCTAAGACCGGCAGGTAATGCTGCAACGAGGTCGCCGACAAACTGAACCGCCCGATGCCGATTTTCCACCAAAGCCCGCAGCTCACGGCCTGTTTCCAGCCGTTTGAAAGCCCACCTGAAAGGGGTCCTAGTGACCAACAAACCACGCAAGCCGCGCGGACTGAACGCGGCCGGCTCTCGGCTCTGGGAGACCGTCAACGACACCTTCGATATGGACGATGAGCCTCACAAGGTGGAGATCCTGACCCACGCCTGCCGTGTCAGCGACACGATCGCGACTCTTGAGCGGGCAGCGGCCAAGCAACCGCTGACCGTCCGCGGCAGCGCAGGGCAGCAGGTCATACAACCGCTGATCGGGGAAGCCAGAGCGCAGCGGGCGCTGCTGAATCAGCTGATCGCCCGATTAGCATTGCCGGACAGCGAAGAGGAGATCGAGTCTCGGCAGGACGAGCTGTCCCGGAAACGGGCGCAGGCGGGCAGAAGGTTCCGGCTCGCATGACCAGACGACACCGCAAGCCACAACCCGCGCAGCAACCACCGACGAAAACGGTGGCCGACATCTACATGCAACGGTTGGGCTACAAGCCATCGACGCGCCCGTTCTTTACGACGGCGAACCGACAGTGCGCCGGCTGCAACGAAATAAAGCCGGGCTCCGCGTTCGACTGTCCGGTCACCCCCGGTTGTCCCTGGTTGAACGTCTGCCGGGAATGCTCGGCATAGAGGAGAACTAGTGGACATTCCCGCATGCCCTCGCCAACCGGCGGGCGATAAATGGCCGAGACATCGATTCAAAGCCCGGCACAAGCGGGCCAACCGACGCCGCACGATCGAGCTGGACCGGAAGCGGAACGACGGCCCCCGCGTACTTCTGCTGACACTGAACGCGGCACCGCCCACACGGGACGGTGCCGCCCTCTGGCTGCCGCCTTAAACGGGTTGGAGCACCTGGACGGAAGCGCGCCCACGACCAGCGCCGCCGCCGTAGTCGATGGCCACATACCAGTGGCCGCCGTTCGGGACGGGCAGCATCGCCGGGGAGGCCTTGTAGTGGCCGCCGAAGTAGCGGTGCTGCTGGTCAGCCGCGTATGAGCGGTAATTCGAGCTGTCCAGCAGTTTTACGTTGGCCGCGTCGCCTTCGAGATCGACGCGGACGACGGCGCCTTGAGGCTGATGGCCGAGGTCCCAGTAGTTGTGGATCATTTCTTGAACCACCCTCCTCCGAGAGAGGGGAAACAACGAGACCACCGCGCTGGCCCCATATGGAGGCCAGATCCTGCAGGGGGTGTAACGTCACTGTGGCATTCCCCAATGCGAAGTAGGCGTAACCCTCGGCCGGCGGACTCTACCCCGATCGGGGGTTTCGTCATCTCGGACTCCTCGAAACACTACACCTAGTGGGTAGAAGCCCCAAGACATACAAGATACGGGAATCACATTGTTGACATTTTCCGCACTCACTGCGTGTCGGTCCCGCGTTTCGGGCGTGTTGTGGCGTATAAGCGGCGGCAAGGGTGAAGCTCAAGCGAGCTGACCGGTGTCGGTCTCATGGCGACTACGCCGTTGGTATCCGCAGCGGCAGCACCTGCCCATCCTCCGGCCCGTACAGATCGGTGTTGAGCGGGTTACCGGAGTTCAACACGAACCGGATGCCCTTGTCGATCAGCAGTTGCCGGTGATCGGCATGCGACCAGACCTGCCGATAGGTCTGGCCGGTCTCCTCGACGGTCCAGCCGGCGGCCCGCAGCGGCTTCGCTGCCAGCTCGTCTCGCCGTGCGGTCTGAGCTTTCAGACGCTCCAGCCAGACGCGCTCATCCTCCAGGGTGGTGAGTAGGCCGGCGTCGGACTCACGCCGTAGCCGGCTGATGGTTGCCTCTACCTGCTCAAGCTCGTGTGAGTGGTCCTCGCCGGGGACGAATACACGCCGGGTGACTTTGGTGTCACCCCACCGCTCTAGAAACGTCTCCTCTAGCAACTCATCGCCGATGTCTGCCCGCAGGAACACCCGAGGGCACTTTTTCGCACAGCGGTAATACCTTCGTGCTTTGGCGAAGTGCTGGGCTAACGACCTGCCGCAGACGCTAGAGCCGCCCCGGCTCGACGCTCCCGCACAGGCCTTACAGCCTGTGCAGCCGCAGAAGCCAATACCGAGCATCGGGTTAGTTGATTCGGTAGGTGTCCGTTGGTTCTGCCTCCGCAGAGCCGTTGCGTCCTGTATCCGCTGCCAGTGATCGTGGTCGAACGTAGGCGGAGCCATCCGGATAGGCTCGCCGTCCCCATCTAGCACGGTCTCACCCATGTGCATCTTGAGCCCTTGGGTGCGCGGGTGAGGTTAAAGCGTCGATCACCGTGGTCACAGACCACGGCGACGCTTGCGCCTCGTGGCCTCTGGTCACCTTCGCCTTGTCCCGGTTGGTCAGGTAACCCCCGTCGTTCAGCCACGCCGCTATGCGGATGAACGACCACCCGTCTAACAGCTTGGCTGCCATCTGATAGAGCAGCTCTTTGCCCTCCGGATCGGTGTCAAGTCCCTTGCCCTTACCCGAAGGGTGGTCGGCTACCCGGAAGCCCAGAGGAGGGACACCAGAGGCCCAGCGATCCGTCTGGCGGAGTACCCGGTGCCCGTCAAGGGCACGAGACTTGAACCGGTTCAACTCCAGTTGAGCGAAGAACGATCCGAGGTAGACGAACAGCTCGGCCATCATGCCGTCTATCGACGCCTTATCCCGGTCGTCGCGATAGTTCAACGTCAAGCCGTCCTCGGCGAAGACGAGCATCTTCGAGTGCTGTTCGGCCCACTCCGCGAACTTCACGCAATCGCGGGTAGACCGGAATAGCCTATCGAGCTTGCTGAACACCAGCACGTCCCACTCGTCGGCCTTATCCACGGCCAGCCACGGCCCGAGGTCTGGTCGCTCAAAGGGACTGACCGAGGCCGACACTCCGAGATCGGAGATTGTGCCGGCCACGGTGTGGCCGTGCTCGGCAACCCACCGCCGAGCGGTTTCCTGCTGGGCTATGTGGGAGACCTTCTGCGGACCTTTGACAATCGAGACACGAGCGCCAACTAGGCAGCGGAGCTGCCGACGTTCAGAGGGAGTGGACTTAGTCATTGTGGGAGTGTAACGTCTCCTGCTCGCCGAACCGCACCCATCGCGCGAGCAGCTGTTCGGCCGCGCCGCTGTCGATCGCGCCGGCGGCGCGTTGCAGCCCGTCCTCCCACGCCGGCAGCCATTCGGCGCGACTGGATAGCCCGGCGTGCGCCACGATCGCGCCGGCGGCGTTGAGCACGACGGCGTCGCGGACCGGGCCGTTACCACCGGCGAACACCGAACGCGCCTCGGCCGCATTGCTTTCCGCATCGCCACCCAACAACTCGTCGAGTTCGGCACGGGCGAAACCGAAGCCCGCGGGATCGAAGGTCAGCTTGTCCACGGTGCCGGCCTGTACCCGCCAGATCGTGCTCGTGGTGGTGGTGGTCAACTCGTCGAGTCCGTCGTCGCCATGCACCACCAGCACACTGGACCGGCGCGCCGCGAAAACGCCCGCCATCACCGGGGCCAGGTCGGCGAACGCGCAGCCGATCAGCCCGGCCTGCGGCAATCCCGGATTGGTAAGCGGTCCAAGCAAATTGAACACCGTGGGCACCCCGACCTCGCGCCGCGCCGCCGAAGCGTGCCGGTACGACGGGTGGAACCGCGGCGCGAAGCAGAATCCGATCCCGAGCTCAGCGACACTGCGCGCGACCTCCTCGGGCCCCAGATCGATGCGCACCCCGAGCGCCTCGAGAGTGTCGGCGCCGCCGGCCAACGACGAGGACGCCCGGTTGCCGTGTTTGACCACCGGTACCCCGGCGGCGGCCACCACGATCGCCGCCATCGTGGACAGATTGACGGTGTTGACCCCGTCACCGCCGGTGCCGACGATGTCGACGGCGTCGGTGCCCACTGTGGCCGGCAGCCGGTGCGCGTGGCTGAGCATGACGTCGGCCAGCTCGCTGACCTCGGCCGCGGTGGCGGTTTTCATCGTCATCGCCACGGCGAAGGCCGCGATCTGGGCCGGCGTCGCGGTGCCGGTCATGATCTGCTGCATGGCCCAGGCGGCCTGGCCGCGGCGGAGATCGCGCCCGACCGTCAATCGCCCCAGGACCTGCGACCAAGACTGCGGCCGGTCCGCGTCCCCGGCGGATGACGCCGCAGATGACCGAGCCACGCGCAGATGGTCCCACGCGCACCCGGCGGCCACCAGATCAATTTGCCGCCCCGAGTGGAGATCAACAACTACAAAGCGTCATACTTGCGGATGTGACCAGCGCTGTGGGGACCTCGGGTACGGCGATCACGTCGCGAATACATTCGCTGAACCGGCCCAACATGGTCAGTGTCGGCACCATAGTTTGGCTTTCCAGCGAATTGATGTTCTTTGCTGGGCTGTTTGCGTTCTACTTCACCGCCCGCGCCCAGGCCGAAGGCAACTGGCCGCCGCCGCCGACCGAGCTCAATCTGTACCAGGCCGTTCCCGTCACGCTGGTGCTGATCGCGTCGTCGTTCACCTGCCAGATGGGGGTGTTCGCCGCCGAGCGCGGCGACGTGTTCGGGCTGCGCCGCTGGTATGTCGTGACGTTTCTGATGGGATTGTTCTTCGTGCTCGGCCAGGCCTACGAGTACTACCACCTGAGCAGCCACGGCACCACGATCCCCGGCAGCGCCTACGGCAGCGTGTTTTATCTGGCCACTGGATTCCACGGGCTGCACGTTATCGGCGGGCTGATCGCCTTCATCTTCCTGCTGACCCGCACCGCGCTGAGCAAGTTCACGCCGGCCCAGGCCACCGCCGGCATCGTCGTCTCCTACTACTGGCATTTCGTCGACATCGTGTGGATCGCGCTATTCGCCACGATCTACTTCATTCGATGAAAGCCGGTGCCAAGAAAAACGGAGTGAACAGGAGTGCTGGGTTGAGGACACTGGGCTTGACCCGAGGCCACGCCACGCCGCTGATGCGGCGGCGTCTGCGCCGCCGGTTGTCGGCGGGACTGCTGTTGCTGATCGCGCTGACGATCGCCGGTGGGCTGGCCGCCATTCTGACCCCGCGACCGCAACTGGCGGTGGCCGACGAGAACTCGTCGGCAGTGCTGCGCAAAGGCAAGCAGCTGTTCGACACCTCCTGTGTGACATGCCACGGCGCCAACCTGCAAGGCGTGCCGGACCGCGGCCCCAGCCTGGTCGGGGTCGGTGAGGCCGCCGTGTACTTCCAGGTGTCCACCGGCCGGATGCCGGCCGTGCGCGGTGAGGCCCAGGCCGCCCGCAAGGATCCGATTTTCGACGAGGGACAGATCGACGCGCTGGGCGCCTGGGTGCAGGCCAACGGCGGCGGTCCGATGCTGCTCCGCAACTCCGACAACACCCTGCAGCAGGCATCGCTGCGCGGCAGCGATCTGGGCCGCGGCGGCGATTTGTTCCGGCTCAACTGCTCGTCGTGCCACAACTTCACCGGTAAGGGCGGTGCGCTGTCGTCGGGCAAGTACGCGCCCGACCTGGACGCGGCCAACGAGCAGCAGATTCTCACCGCGATGCTGACCGGTCCGCAGAACATGCCCAAGTTCTCCAACGCTCAGCTTTCGCTGGACGAGAAGAAGGACATCATCGCCTACGTCAAGGCCGTCGCCGAGGAGCGCCAGCCCGGTGGCTACGGCCTGGGCGGCTTTGGGCCGGCACCCGAGGGCATGGCGATGTGGATCATCGGCATGGTCGCCGTCATCGGTGCGGCGCTGTGGATTGGTGCACGATCATGAGTGACGTCGACGACACACCCGGCGCCGACACCGACGCCGCTGTCCCCGACCAGCCGGACGAGGCGGCACTGAACGCCATGTCGCGCGAGGAACTGGTCGCGCTCGGTGGCCGGTTGGACGGCGTGGAAACCGTCTACAAAGAGCCCCGGTGGCCGATCGAGGGCACTCGCGCGGAGAAGCGCACCGAACGCCAGGTTGCGCTCTGGCTTTTGCTCGCCGGCTTTTTCGGGTTGGCGCTGCTGCTGGTCTTCCTGTTCTGGCCGTGGGAGTACAAACCCAGGGCGGAAGCCGGCAGCCTCTTGTATTCGCTTGCCACCCCGCTGTATGGCCTGACCTTCGGTATGTCCGTCACTTCGATCGCGGTCGGGGCGATCGTGTTCCAGAAAAGGTTCATCCCCGAAGAGATTTCCATCCAGCAACGCCACGACGGCGGCGGCGCCGGCTCAGCTGAGATTCACCGGAAGACGGTCGCGGCCAACCTGACCGACGCGTTCGAGACCTCCACCATCCGGCGGCGCAAGCTGATCGGGATGTCACTGGGCATCGGCTTCGGCGCTTTCGGCCTGGGCACCCTGGTGGCGTTTGTCGGCGGCCTGATCAAGAACCCGTGGAAACCGGAGGTGCAGACTGCCACCGGCAAAGAGGCCGTGCTGTGGACCTCGGGCTGGACGCCCCGGTATCCCGGCGAGACCATCTACCTCGGACGCGCCACCGGCCGCCATGGCGCGCCGCCGTTCGAAAGGATGCGCCCCGCGGACCTCGACGCCGGCGGGATGGAGACGGTGTTCCCGTGGCGGGAGTCCGACGGCAACGGCACCACCACGGAGTCGCACGAAAAACTGTCGGCGATCGCGCTGGGCATCCGCAACCCGGTGATGCTCATCCGCATCCGCCCGAACGACATGCCCAAAGTGGTCAAGCGTAAGGGCCAGGAGACCTTCAACTTCGGCGAGTTCTTCGCCTACACCAAGGTTTGCTCGCATTTGGGTTGTCCCTCATCGCTTTACGAGCAGCAGTCCTACCGGATCCTCTGTCCGTGCCACCAGTCGCAGTTTGACGCATTGCATTACGCGAAGCCCATCTTCGGTCCGGCGGCCCGCGCGCTGGCGCAGCTGCCGATTACCATCGATTCAGACGGGTATCTGGTTGCCAACGGCAACTTCATCGAGCCTGTGGGACCGGCATTCTGGGAGCGCACGTCATGAGTCCGAAATTGCCCGCAAAACCTGATATCGGCGTCATCGTGGCAGGTCAAGCCGAGGCCATCGACACGCGGTATCACCCCTCGGCGGCGGTGCGCCGGCAGCTCAACAAGGTGTTTCCGACCCACTGGTCGTTCCTGCTGGGCGAGATCGCGTTGTACAGCTTCATCGTGCTGCTGATCACCGGGGTGTATTTGACGCTGTTCTTCGATCCCTCGATGACCGAGGTCACCTACCAGGGCGTCTATGAACCGCTCAAGGGCGTGGAGATGTCGCGGGCCTACGAGTCGGCACTCAACATCTCCTTCGAGATCCGCGGGGGTTTATTCGTCCGCCAGGTCCACCACTGGGCGGCGCTGATGTTCGCCGCCGCGATCATGGTGCACCTGGCACGGGTGTTCTTCACCGGCGCGTTCCGCCGGCCGCGTGAGGCCAACTGGCTGATCGGTTCGCTGCTGTTGATCCTGGCGATGTTTGAGGGATATTTCGGCTATTCGCTGCCCGACGACCTGCTCTCGGGTATCGGGCTGCGGGCCGCGCTGTCATCGATCACGCTGGGGATGCCGGTGGTCGGCACCTGGTTGCACTGGGCGCTGTTCGGCGGGGATTTCCCTGGCACCATCCTCATCCCCAGGCTCTACGCGCTGCACATACTGCTGCTGCCGGCCATCATCCTGGCGCTGATCGGGGCGCATCTGGCGTTGGTGTGGTTCCAGAAGCACACCCAGTTCCCCGGCCCGGGGCGCACCGAGCAGAATGTCGTCGGCGTGCGGGTGATGCCGGTGTTCGCGGTCAAGTCCGGCGCGTTCTTCGCCTTGTGCGTCGGCATCCTCGGCCTGATGGGCGGGCTGCTGCAGATCAACCCGATCTGGAACCTCGGGCCCTACAAGCCGTCACAGGTGTCAGCGGGTTCGCAGCCGGACTTTTACATGATGTGGACCGAGGGCCTGGCCCGCCTCTGGCCACCCTGGGAGTTCTACTTCTGGCACCACACGGTCCCCGCGGCGGTGTGGGTCGCGCTGATCATGGGGCTCATCTTCGTCCTGCTGACGGTGTATCCGTTCCTGGAGAAGCGGTTCACCGGTGACAACGCACACCACAACCTGTTGCAGCGGCCGCGGGACGCCCCGGTGCGCACCGCGGTGGGGGCGATGGCGATTGCGTTCTACATGGTGCTCACCCTGGGCGCGATGAACGACATCATCGCGTTCAAGTTCCACATCTCGCTCAACGCGACGACGTGGATCGGCCGCATCGGCATGGTGGTGTTGCCGCCGCTTGTCTACTACATCACCTACCGGTGGGCGGTCGGACTGCAGCGCAGCGACCGGGAAGTGCTCGAGCACGGCGTCGAAACCGGGATCATCAAACGGTTGCCGCAAGGCGCCTACATCGAGCTGCACCAGCCGCTGGGCCCGGTCGACGACCACGGCCACCCGCTGCCGCTGGAGTACCAGGGCGCCGCGGTGCCCAAGCGGATGAACAAGCTCGGCTCGGGCGGATCACCCGGCCTGGGCAGCTTCCTGCGCGCCGACCCGGTGTCGGAGGACACGGCGCTTTCCGAAGCCACCCACGCCTCCGAGCAGCGGGCGCTGACCGCCTTGCGCGAACATCAGGACGGTCGCAACGGTTCACCCAACGGCGAACGCGCTTCCTCCAACGGCGAGCACTAAGAGGTCGTTCAGAACGACGGTCCGGCGAGCATGCGGCGCAGCTGCCGATCCTGGTACCACACCAGCACCGGCATGGTGGCCGTGACGACTCCCGCGATCCCGTAGCCGGTCCAGGCCAGGCCATTGTGCCCGACCGCCATCAGGTAGGTGGCCACCGCGACGGCGATCAGGGCGACCCCCATGACGGCCAGCAGGGTGACGGTGCCACGCAACCAGACACGGTCGACCTCCGCGTCGGACAACCCGGCGGCCGCCCCGACTGTGGTGAGCCGCTCGGCGGCGGACTCCCGGTTGCCCCCGCGCGGTCCCGAGTAGCCGGCTCTGATGAGCTGCCCGCTCGCACGGCGTGGTGGCGCACCCGCCGTTCGGGGCCGCGTGGTGCGCCGGGCGCGCAGGAGCACCGGGATTGCGGCCGCGATGACCAGCGCGGAGACGATGATGACGGCGTACAGCACCGCCGGGGTGTGATGGCTGCCCGACGACTTGTCGAAGCCCCGGCCCAGGTCGACCAGCGCCACGACCGCGGTGACGCTGGTGCCCAGCAGCACCAGCCAGACGGCGGCGCACACACCGACCAGGATGCGGTCGGTGGCAACTGTCGAAACGACTGCCCAGCCGCGCCGGCCCGCAGAATCCCGGCCGGCCACTAGCAACTCGTCTGGGGCTGATTGTTGGCGTTGGAGGACAACACCGTTCCGTCGCTGGTGGTGATCGCGCAATTGAGCCTGCTGAGCCGGAAAAGGCTAGACGCCTCGACCGACCCGACGTCGGACTGCGAGATGGGTGTGACGGTGATCGACCACGGGATGTACACGTTGTGCTGGGTTCGCCGGTGGCCGGCCGCATCCACATACGTCACCGAAATGATGTCACCGGGCGCCTTGGTGCCGGTCACCGAATAGGTGACCTGTCGTGGACCGGCCGGGGTCGTCGAGGTGGGTGGTGGTGGCGGCGGGGCCGCCGCGGTGGTGGTCTCCGGCGGCGGCGCCGACGTGGTCACCGGCGGCGGTGGCGGCGGCTCACTGGACGGCGGCGGTGGTGGTGGTTCCGTTGTCGTCGACTCCGTCTCCGGCGGAGGCGGCGGCGGTAGTTCGCTGCTTGGTGGTGGGGGTGGCGGAGCGGGCGGTGGTGTGGCGACGGTGATCTCGTCTTGTATCGGCGGCCTGGAAGGGCTGGACGGGCCGGTACCGGGGGTGGCCAGCCGGTCGGTGCCGGTGCCGGCGACCAGCAGCGACACCGATATCACCAGGGCAATCGCCGCGGTGATGATCGCCGCGACGCCGACCACCCATGGCCAATGCGGGGCGCGGTCTTCGCCATCGTGGTCGGTTTCGACGTAGCTGTCGTAGTCGTAGAGGTCCAGATCAGTTGGCACATAGGGACCGCTGGTGAATTGCTCGGACTCCGGCGCCGAGTAGGCCTGCGAATAAAGTTCGGTATCGCCGGTCTTGTCGTAGTGGTCCGCTTCCCCCTCGTCCTCCTCGCCGGCCTCGTTCCAGAATTCCTGGTCTTCGCTGGGCTCGCCGCCGGGTTCCCGTCCTTCGGATTCCGGTCCTGGGGGATTCGGCCCGCTCATCTATGCCTGTCCTGTTCGACTCCATCACCAGTGCGCGCGTTAGCGCGGCTGCAGCGCTGGGACGTTTCCATTGTGCTTCGGCAACCCTACCCAACCCGGGGCGGTGGATCGGTCCTGTCCAGCGGGCCGCGGATCAACTAGTGCCCGGATTGTGACCTAATGCCGGTGCTGCTCAGTGCTGCTCGGGACCGAGGTAGTACTCGAAGACCAAACCGGCCACCGAGCTGAGAATGAACACCACACCGGCGACGATCAACCACGGCAGCCACAGCGCGATCCCGACCGCGGCCACCGAGCCGGACAACGCGACCAGTATCGGCCACCAACTGTGCGGGCTGAAGAAACCCAATTCGCCTGCGCCGTCGCTGATCTCAGCACCCTCGTAGTCCTCGGGCCGGGTTTCCAGCCGGCGCGCCACGAAGCGGAAGAAGGTGGCCACGATCATCGCCATCCCGCCGGTGAGCGTGAGCGCGGTGATACCGGCCCACTCGATACCTCCGGTCGCGAAGAGTGCGGTCAGCAAGCCGTAGAGGAACGCCACCAAAAAGAAGAACGCGGCCCAAAACTCGAACAGCCTGGCTTCGATATGCATGGTGTCCCTACTTGCTCGCCTGGTCTGAAAGCTGCCCGCGGCGGGTTTCGAACGGTTTCGTCGTGGTGGCGGTCGGCGACTGGTGAATCCATGCCAGAGCCTCGGCGTTGGTTTTGTGGTTGTCTGCGTTGGTCGCAGGTATGCCGTGAAGTCGTTGGGTGTCACCACCCGGACCTCGAAGTTCATCATCGAGTGATAGGTGCCGCACAGCTCGGCGCAGCGGCCGACGAACGCGACCGGTCTTGGTGATCTCGGGGATCTGGAAGACATTCACCGAGTGGTTGGCCTGCGGGTCGGGCATCACGTCGCGCTTGAACAGAAATTCCGGCACCCAGAACGCATGAACGACGTCGGCGGCGGCCAGGTCGAATTGGATGCGCTTGCCGGCCGGCAACACCAGGACCGGGATCTCGTCGCTGGTGCCCAGCGTCTCGACCTGGTCGAAGTTGAGGTAGGTGCGATCCTCGGTGTTGAGGTCGCGCACCGGACCGACGAGCTCCTCACCGTGGCGGTCGGTGCCGTGCGGCCTGGAGACCATCGCCTGCTTGCGCGCCGGGTCGTCGCCGTCGTAGCGGGTGTAGGTGCCGTCTTTGAAATTGATGCTCCGATAGCCGAACTTCCAGTTCCATTGGAACGCCGTGACGTCGATGACCACCTCGGGATTGGGGTCGAGGTGCAGCATCTTCTCCTGCACCACGACAGTGAAGTAGAACAGCACCGCGATGATAAGGAACGGTGTGACGGTGAGCACCCAGCTCCAGCGGCATGTTGTAGCCGAACTGGCGGGGCAGTTCGGTGTCGCTGGCCTTCTTGCGGTGGAACGCGCGAGGACCAGAAGATCAGGCCCCACACGATGACGCCGACCACCAGCGAGGCGATCACCGCCCCGACCCACAGCTCGCGGTTGAGTTTGGCCGTCGGCGTGATGCCGTCGGGCCAGCCCATGCCCAGCACCTCCGACCAGCTGCATCCGCTGAGGGTGACCGCAAGTGCGCCCAGCACACGGCCAGCAGTACCAGGCGGCTTCGGGCAAAGCGCGAGACGAGCACTGCGACGGCCTGGCCCGCGAGGTTTCACGGTGGCGCCTCCTGTATCCAAGCTGGCCCGACGAGACGCCCCGGCCCGGGGATCACGTCGGCTGACTCGCTGCAGCACTCGAATACTACGCAGCGTAGACCACGCCACGTCGCCCGGCCCGCTATCCCCGCACTGCGGCATACTTGAGCACCGATGTGCGGACTGCTGGCCCTGGTAGGCACTGTAGGCACGGTCGAGCGTCGCGGCCGGCAGCGGCGACCTGGCCGGACGCGGTCGCCGACGCAGTCGCACCTGATGCGCCACCGCGGCCCCGACGAACCGGGCACCTGGGCCGACGCCGATCAGATCCGTCGTTTTCGGGTTCAACCGGCTGTCGATCATCGACATCGCGCACTCCCACCAGCCGCTGCGCTGGGGACCGCCGGACAGCCCCGACCGGTATGTGCTGGTGTTCAACGGCGAGATCTACAACTACCTGGAGTTACGCGCGGAGCTCGCCGCGGTCCACGGCGCCGTGTTCGCCACCGACGGCGACGGCGAGGCGATCATCGCCGGCTACCACTACTGGGGCACCGACGTCCTGACGCGGTTGCGCGGCATGTTCGCGTTCGCGCTGTGGGACACCGTCACCCGCGAATTGTTCTGCGCCCGCGACCCGTTCGGCATCAAGCCGCTGTTCATGGCGACCGGCGCCGGTGGTATCGCGGTGGCCAGCGAGAAGAAATGTCTGCTGGAACTCGCCGACCTGGTCGGCTTCGACACCCGCATCGACGAGCGGGCGGTGCAGCACTACACCGTCCTGCAGTACGTGCCGGAGCCCGAGACGCTGCACCGCGGGGTGCGCCGGCTGGAGTCGGGCTGCTACGCCCGCATCCGGCCCGGGTTGCCCGCCGGAGATCACCCGCTACTTCGCGCCCCGGTTCGCCGCTGTGCCATTCACCCGCGACACCGAGCAGGCCCGCTACGACGAGATCACCGCCGTCCTGGAGGACTCGGTGGCCAAGCACATGCGCGCCGATGTCACCGTCGGGGCATTTCTGTCCGGCGGTATCGACTCCACGGCGATCGCTGCGCTGGCGATCCGGCACAACCCGCGGCTGATCACCTTCACCACCGGTTTCGAGCGTGAGGGGTTCTCCGAGATCGACGTTGCGGTGGCGTCGGCCGAGGCGATCGGCGCCCGACACATCGCCAAGGTCGTCAGTCCGGGCGAATTCGTCGCCGCCCTGCCCGAGATCGTCTGGTATCTCGACGAGCCGGTGGCCGACCCGGCGCTGGTGCCGCTGTTCTTCGTCGCCCGCGAGGCCCGAAAGCACGTCAAGGTGGTGCTGTCCGGCGAAGGCGCCGACGAGCTGTTCGGCGGCTACACGATCTACCGGGAACCGCTGTCGCTGCGGCCGTTCGACTACCTGCCCGGCCGGCTGCGCCGGTCGATGGGCAAGGTGTCGCGACCGCTGCCCGAGGGCATGCGCGGAAAGAGCCTGCTGCACCGCGGGTCGCTGACGCTCGAGGAACGCTACTACGGCAACGCCCGCAGCTTCTCCGACGAGCAGCTGCGGGCGGTGCTGACCGGGTTCCGGCCGGAGTGGATGCACACCGACGTCACGGCGCCGGTGTACGCGCAGTCGGCGGGCTGGGACCCGGTGGCCCGCATGCAGCACATCGACCTGTTCACCTGGTTGCGGGGCGACATCCTGGTCAAGGCCGACAAGATGACGATGGCCAACTCGCTGGAGCTGCGGGTGCCGTTCCTGGACCCCGAGGTGTTCGCCGTCGCCTCGCGGCTGCCGGTGGAGCCGAAGATCACCCGCACCACCACCAAGTACGCGCTGCGGCGAGCGCTGGAGCCGATCGTGCCCGCGCACGTGCTGCACCGGCCCAAACTCGGCTTCCCGGTGCCGATCCGGCATTGGCTGCGCGCCGGCGAACTGCTGGAGTGGGCGTACACGATGGTGGCGACATCTCACGGCCGACATCTCGTCGACATCGCCGCGGTGCGCCGCATGCTCGACGAACATCGCAGCGGCACAAGCGATCACAGCCGCCGACTGTGGACAGTGCTGATCTTCATGCTCTGGCACGCGATCTTCGTCGAGCACAGCGTCGTGCCGAAGATCAGCGAGCCGCACTACCCGGTGCAGCTGTAGGCCCTTCTGGCGAGCCATTGGGCTCGGACGGGCCAGCCGAGTCGAGCGGGCGTCGATGATGGCTCGGGCTAGAGCAGCTGCGCGGCGATCTCCTGGGCGGCCTCGCGCCGATAGGCGCCGGCGAGCCGCGACAGCGCGGCCTCGTGCGTCCCAGGCCCATTCCTGGGTGCCGTTCGACTCCAGCACCAGCACGGCGACCAGCGAGCCGAGTTGCGCCGAGCGTTCCAGGCTCAGGCCCGGCGCTGCGGCCGGTGAGGAACCCGGCCCGGAACGCGTCGCCGACACCGGTCGGGTCGACCTTGCTGTTCTCGGGCACCACGCCGACGTGGAGCGATGTCCCGTCCGGGCTGACGATGTCAACACCCTTGGCGCCCAACGTGGTAACCCGCAGCCCGATCTGCGCCATCACGTCGTCCTCGGTCCAGCCCGACTTCTTGAGCAGCAGGTCCCACTCGTAGTCGTTGGTGAACAGGTAGGTGGCGCCGTCGATCAGCGCGCGGATCTGCTCGCCGTCCAGGCGGGCCAGCTGCTGCGACGGGTCGGCGGCAAAAGCTAGACCCAGCCGGCGGCACTCCTCGGTATGCAGGAACATCGCGTCCGGGTCGTTCGCGCCGACGATCACCAACTCCGGTGTGCCGATGGAAGATACGACTTCTCCAGCGAGATGTCGCGCGCGGCCGACATCGCGCCGGGATAGAACGAGGCGATCTGAGCCATCTCGGCGTCGGTGGTGCAGACGAAGCGCGCGGTGTGCGCGGTGTCGCGAGATCAGCACGTGGTCGCAGTTGACGCCGTGCGCCTGCAGCCAGTCGCAGTAGTCGCCGAAATCGTCGCCGGCGGCGCCCACCAGCACGGCATCGCCGCCGAGCACGCCGATCGCGTAGGCGATGTTGCCGGCCACTCCGCCGCGGTGCACCACGAGGTCATCGACCAAAAAGCTGAGCGACACCTTGTGCAGGTGCTCGGCGAGCAGCTGCTCGGAGAACCGGCCGGGGAACCGCATCAGATGGTCGGTCGCAATCGAGCCGGTCACCGCAATCGTCACGAAAATCTCACCCTTCGTTCGTAGTCGTCTAGCTAAGCGTACCCATGCCCGGCGTCACCCGCTGCACGGCGGCCGTCGCCCCGGGCGTGCGCTAGCCTCGGCCTAAGAGAGCCCGCCCTCGACCCAAATGAACGACGGCTGCTGGTCGTCTTGTCCCCCAACGCAGGAGAAGCATCGATGGCCGGTCCGCATCCGCCGAACCACCGTATCGGCGCCGACGGGCCACCCTACACCGAGCCGTACCCAAGCCACCCCATTCCGATTGACGGGCCGTCCGCGCACCCGCATTACCCGGAAATTACGGCGGGCGACGCCGCACCGTTGTCGGCCGGCTACCCGGGACAGCTGCCGCCGCCGGTGCCCTACCCGAAACGGCGCCGGCGGCCGCTGATCCTCGGCGTCCTGGTGGCCTGGTCTGGTCGGCGCGCTGATCGCGGCGATCGTCTAGGCGGACCGCGGACAACGGCTCCGCCGCCGGCGGCACGTTCTCCGAGGCGGCGGCCAAGACGGCCATCCAGAACTACTTGGACGCGCTGCAGAAAGGGGACATCGACACGATCGCCCGCAACATGTTGTGCGGTCTCTACGACGCGGTGCAGGACCGCCGCGCCGATCAGGCCCTGGCCAGATTGACCAGCGACGCGTTCCGCAAGCAGTTCTCCCGGCCGAGGTCACGTCGATCGACAAGATCGTGTACTTGTCGAATCAACAGGCCCAGGTGCTGTTCACCATGCAGGTGAAGCCGCGTCAGCGGCGGACGCACGCGAACGAGACAAGGCATCGCCAGCTGCTGTCCCAGCACGGCCAGTTGCTGGTGTGCGCGTACGTGGTGAGCAGCGCAGGCACGTACTAGCGGCCCGGCGGAAGCGTCAGGTGTCAGTTGAACGAGTCCCCGCACGCGCACGAGCCGGTGGCGTTGGGGTTGTCGATGGTGAAGCCCTGCTTCTCGATGGTGTCGACGAAGTCGATGGAGGCGCCTTGCAAGTACGGGGCGCTCATCCGGTCCACGGTCAACGTCACGCCGCCGAACTCCGCGGTCAGGTCACCGTCCAGCGAGCGGTCGTCGAAGAAGAGGTTGTAGCGCAGGCCCGCGCAGCCGCCCGGCTGGACCTGGATGCGCAGCGCCAGGTCGTCGCGGCCCTCCTGGTCCAGCAGCGACTTGGCTTTGGCGGCCGCCGCGTCGGTCAGGATCGCGCCATGGGTCGTGGTGCTCGACTCGCCCTGAACAGTCATTGCTCTCCCTGTAGGTCCCAAGCGGCTGTCGAGACGCCCTCGGCAAGCCACTCATCAACGGTACCTTGTCTGGGCGCTATTCCCGAGTCGCGCCGCCAGCGCGGTGGCCAGGCCTCGCAGCTGGTCGGCGGCGTCGGCGAGCGCCAGTCGAACCGAACCGGCGTGCTCGGCGATCGCGAAGGCGGCGCCGATGCCCGCCGCGCGCAGCGCGTCTCGTCGAGACCGACCTGGCCGGCCAGCACCAGCACCGGATTTGCCGCGAGCCGCGCCGCCGCCGCCAGCGCGCTGACCACCTTGCCGTGCAGCGACTGGTCGTCGAACCGGCCCTCGCCGGTGATGACCAGGTCGGCGGCGGCGAAATCGTCGGCCAGGTGGGTGTGCTCGGCGATGACCGCCGCGCCGGACTCGCGCCGGGCGCCGAGCGCCAGCAGCGCGGCGCCGATCCCGCCGGCGGCGCCGGCTCCCGGGTCGGCGCTACGGACCGCCCGGCGGCCGCGTCGAGTTCGTCGGCCCACTGCGCCAGCCGGTGTTCCAGCGCGTCACGGTGGCCGGTCGGCGCCCTTCTGCGGCCCGAACACCTGCGCCGCACCCCACGGCCCGAGCAGCGGATGTTCGACATCAGACGCGGCGATCAGCTCCACCTGCGCCAGCAGGCGCCGCGCCGCCACCAGGCCGCCGAGATCCTCGACAAGTCCGCGACCGCCGTCGGTGGTGCGCTGACCGCCCAGCCCGACCACGATCTGGCTCGCCCCGGCCTGCTGCGCAGCCAGCGATCAGCTGGCCGACTCCCCTGCTGTGGGCCGCCAGCGCAGTCTGCGGTGTCGGCGCGCCACCGAGCAGGCTCAGGCCGCAGGCCTGCGCGCACTCCAGGTAGGCGGTTGCCGACGCGGAATCGAAGATCCACTCGGCCTCGACATGGGGCCGTCGGCGTCCAGCGGCCCGCACACCCGCAGCCGCTGCAATCCACCCAGCCGGGCGGCCAGCACCGCGACGAAACCCGGGCCGCCGTCGGACTGCGGCGCTAGGGTGAGCTGATCGTCCGGACGCGCGCGGTTCCAGCCGGCCGCAATCGCCGCGGCCGCCTGGACCGCGGTCAGGCTGTCGCCATAGCTGTCCGGGGCGACCAGCACCCGCAGGGCCGGCGCCCGCGCCGGCACGCCGAGGTCAGCCCCCCAGGCACCCACCCGAGCAAGCGTAGGACAGGCGGGCGCGGATACGAGGCCGATGTGAGGCAGCCCTGCGCCGAAGTAACCTGGCCACCGTGAAGTTGCTGGGCCGTAAGAAAGACGACGCCGGTGCCGCTGACGCGGACGGCGCAGCCGCATCAGCCGGCGATGGTTCGCCGACGGCGCCGCCCGGCCGCGGCACGCAGACGACCGCGCCGAAGGGACGCCCGACCCCCAAGCGCGGCGACCGCGCCAAGGGCACGAGCAAGAAAGGCCCGGTCGCTCCTGCGCCGATGACCGCCGCGCGAGGCCCGCGCCCGGCGCAAAAAGATGGCCGGGCCCGAAACTCAGCCGTGCAGAACGCCAGGCGCAGAGCGCCGAGCGCCGGGACCGGATGTCGGATCGCCGGGAACGCATGATGGCCGGCGAAGAGGCCTACCTGCTGCCCCGCGACCAGGGCCCGATACGCCGATTCGTCCGCGACGTGGTGGACTCTCGCCGCAATCTGCTGGGCCTGTTCATGCCCTCGGCGCTGGGGTTGATGTTCGTTATGTTCGGCCGTGCCACTGCGCCTGCAGGGCTTAATGTCGCCGGCAATGCTGGCTTTGACGGCCGTGATGCTGATCGACGGACTCCTTTTGAGCCGCAAGGTCGGCAACCTGGTCGACGAAAAGTTTCCCCACAATACCGAAAGCCGCTGGAAGTTAGGCCTTTACGCCGCAGGCCGGGCCTCACAGCTGCGCCGGATGCGCGCGCCGCGTCCGGCGGTCAAGCGCGGCAGTGATGTCGCCTGAACGGCGCTGACCTGCGGTGCGGACACTGGTGCTCGGCGGAATCAGGTCGGGCAAGTCCCAGTGGGCGGAAACCGCTGTCGCCGAATCGCTTTCAGCCGGCCAGCCGGTGCAGTACCTGGCCACCGCACCGGCCGCACCCGACGACCAGGCCTGGTCGCGGCGGGTCGCCGAGCACCGCGGCCGCCGGCCCGCGCACTGGTCGACGGTGGAAACCGAGGATCTGCCAACACAATTGCGGCAAACACCGGACACCCCGACGCTCGTCGATGATGTCGGCGGCTGGTTGACCGCCGCCCTGGATCGCCACGGCGCCTGGCAGAACGGCTCGGTGTCGGCTGACGTCGAGGCACTGCTGAGCGCAGTCGCGGCGTTCCGCGCGCCGCTACTACTGGTCAGCCCGGAGGTCGGGTTGACCGTGGTGCCGGCCACCGCGGCCGGCCGGCGGTTCGCCGACGAACTGGGCACGCTCAACCAGCGGCTAGCGACCCTGTGCGAGCAGGTGGTGCTGGTGGTGGCCGGGCAGGCCGTGCCGATCAAGCCGGCCGGACCGTGACGATGTTCGCGCCGGTGTCGGCACCTGACGCTGATGCCGCCGCGGCGGCCCGCGCCCGCCAGGACACACTCACCAAGCCGCCGGGCGCGCTGGGCCGCCTCGAGGATCTCTCGGTGTGGGTGGCGTCATGCCAGAGTCATTGTCCACCAAATCAATTCAAGCGCGCTCGAGTTGTGGTGTTCGCCGGCGACCACGGCGTGGCCCGGTGCGGGGTGTCAGCCTATCCGCCGGAAGTGACCGCCCAGATGGTCATCAACATCGATGCCGGCGGCGCGGCGATCAACGCCCTGGCCGGTGTCGGCGGCGCGACGGTGCGGGTTGCCGACCTGGCCATCGACAGCGATCCGCTGTCCGAACACGTTGGTGCACACAAGGTGCGTCGCGGCAGCGGCGACATCACCAAAGAGGACGCGCTGACCGACTCGCAGGCCCGCGCGGCGATCGAGGCCGGCCAGCGGATCGCCGACGAGGAGATCGACGCTGGCGCCGATCTTCTCATCGCCGGCGACATGGGTATCGGAAACTCTACGCCGGCAACAGTTCTGGTGGCAGCGCTGACCGACGCCGAGCCGGTCGCGGTGGTCGGCTACGGTACCGGCATCGACGACGCCGGCTGGGCCCGCAAGACCGCCGCGGTGCGTGACGCGCTGTGCCGTGCCCGGCCGGTGGTTTCGGATCCGGTCGCGTTGCTGCGTTGTTGCGGCGGAGCGGATCTGGCAGCGATGGCCGGCTTCTGCGCGCAGGCCGCGGTCCGGCGTACCCCGCTGCTGCTCGACGGCCTGGCCGTGACGGCCGCGGCGCTGGTCGCCGAGCAAGCTGGCTCCCGGCGCGCGGCAGTGGTGGCAGGCCGGGCACCGCTCCCCGGAACCGGCGCACGGGCTGGCGCTGACCAGGCTGGGGCTCGAGCCGATCCTCGACCTCGGGATGCGCCTGGGCGAGGGAACCGGCGCGGCGGTGGCGCTGCCGGTGCTGCGTGCCGCGGTGGCCGCGCTGTCCTCGATGGCCACCTTCTCGGCAGCCGGTGTGTCCACTCGGGCCGAAACTTCGGGCGATTCCTCGTGATCCGTTCGCTGACATCGGTTTTCAGTGCTTTCAGCTTCGGCACCATACTGCCCGGCCTCGGTCACCGGCCGCTGAGTGGCGGCGCGGTGACCGCGCTGCCGGTGGTCGGCGCCGTGTTGGGCGCGCTGGCCGCGGCGGTGACGTGGCTCGGCACGCTGGCGTTCGGCC
Organism: uncultured Actinomycetota bacterium; assembly: GCA_963787635.1. GTDB lineage: Bacteria > Actinomycetota > Actinomycetes > Mycobacteriales > Mycobacteriaceae > Mycobacterium. Next base: position 61,469 of record CAWBDP010000001.1, read on the forward strand.
CGGCCAGTGCACTGGCCGGGCTGCTGGCGGTGGCGGCTCTGCTGGTCGCCACCCGCGGCCTGCACATCGACGGTGTGGCCGATACCGCCGACGGGCTGGGCTGCTATGGACCAGCGCCGCGCGCGCTCGAGGTGATGCGCGACGGGTCGACCGGACCCTTCGGGGTGGCCGCCGTCGTGCTGGTGATCACGTTGCAGGGGCTGGCTTTTTCGACGCTGAGCACCGTCGCGATCGTCATCGCGGTCTGCGCGGGCAGGGTGGCGGCGGTGCTGGCCTGCCGCCGATCGGTACCCGCGGCCGACGGCAGCACCCTGGGCGCTCAGGTCGCCGGTACCCAGTCGGTATCAGCGGTCGCGGGCTGGGTCGCTGCGCTGCTGGTGGCGTCGGCGTGGGCGGGTCCGCGGCTGTGGCAGGGTCCGGTGGCGGTGCTGGCGGCATTGCTGTGCGGGGCGGGGCTGGTCACGCACTGCGTGCGCCGCTTCGGCGGCATCACCGGCGACGTGCTGGGCGCAGCGATCGAACTGACCGTGACGGTGGCCGCGGTGCTGCTGGCGGCGTTGGACTAGCCAGATTTTTAGCCGTTTGTCGTTGCGGTGGCCGGCGACGAGCTGGTGTTGGTCGACCAGCCGCGCGAAGTGCTGACATATCAACCGTGTTCGGCAGCCAGCCGGGCGCGCTCTCGCATCGATGCGATCACGCCGCCGTCGTTGAGAATGTCGGTGCCGGTGAGATAGCCGGCTTTGTCGCTGGCGCAAAAGGCGAGTAGTTCTGCCATTTCTGCCGGCTCGCCCCAGCGCGGGACCGCGGCGTCGGCAACCATTGCACCGGCCCCCGCTTGCTCCTCCAAGCGGCCCATCTCGGTGTCGAAGGACCCCGGGGAGACCGAGACGACGCGCAGCCCACGGGCGTTGAACCGCTCGGCTTGCGATGTGCTGTACCACTCTACGAAGCACTTGCTCACGGCGTACGCCAGACCGGAGTGGGCTCGTTCCCCACCGCTCCGGCATACGGACACCATTTCGTTGATGAAGCCGTCTTCGTCGTGCAGGGCCAGCGGGAATCGCGCTGTCGGAGTTATCTCTTCGGGCAGGATGTGGGCTGCCATCGATGCCACGTTGACGATCGCGGAGCCTCTGACCTGCGGTGGCGTAGAAGACCTCGTTAACGTGGACCGTGCCCGAGAGCATTGGTCCTCATGACGTAGTCGGCGTCGCCCATGCTGGGGCTCACTCCTGCGGTGTGGATGACCGAGGCGAGGGTCCCGAGTCCGGTCGCGGTGTCGAAAAGCTGCGTGACCGAGCCGTCGGTCGGTGACGTCGCAGTTGACGACCGTGTGCGTGATGCCGAGGCCGGTCAGCGTGGCGACCGCGCTTTCGAGCCGGTCCGGCCTGATGTCGCAGACGACGACCGTGTGGTCTCGACCGACAATCTTCGCGGTGGCCAGACCCATACCACCGGCACCGCCCGTGATTACCGACACGCGATTCACAGGTGGACCGTACACGGCCAGGGATGCTAACCCAGTCGCGACATCCAGCCGTGGGTGTCGGCGAAGGTACCGCGCTGGATGCCGGTCAGCGTGTCGCGCAGCGCCATCGTCACTTCGCCGGGCTCGCCGTCGGCGACGGTGAATTCACCGTCGCCGTACTTCACCTGCGAGATCGGCGTGATGACTGCAGCGGTGCCGCAGGCGAATACCTCGGTGATTTCTCCCGCGGCTGTCTTCTTCTGCAGCTCGTTGATGTCGATCTTGCGCTCTTCGACGCCGATAGCGGCGTCGGTTGCCAACTGCAACAACGAATCCCGGGTGATGCCGGGTAGCAGCGAGCCGGACAGCTCGGGGGTGACCAGCCGGGCCGACGCGCCGCTGCCGAACACGAAGAACAGGTTCATTCCGCCCATCTCCTCGATGTAGCGGCGTTCGACGGCGTCCAGCCACACCACTTGGTCGCAGCCCTTCTCGGCGGCCTCCGCCTGGGCGACCAGCGACGCGGCGTAGTTGCCGCCGAATTTTGCCGCGCCGGTGCCGCCCGGGCTGGCCCGCACGTATTCCGTCGACACCCAGACACTGACCGGTTTGACGCCGCGCCGAAAATAGGCGCCGGCCGGCGAGGCGATCACCAGGAACCGGTATTGCTTGGCCGGCCGGACCCCCAGGCCGGGCTCGGTGGCGAACACGAACGGCCGCAAGTACAGCGATTCCTCGCCGCCGGCCGCCGGCACCCAGGCATTGTCGACGGCAATCAGCTGCCGCAGCGATTCGATGAAGAGATCGTCGGGCAGTTCGGGGATCGCGATCCGCCGCGCCGACGACCGCATTCGCGCGGCGTTGGCCTCGGCGCGAAACGACACGATCGATTTGTCGGCCCAGCGATAGGCCTTCAGCCCTTCGAATATGCCCTGCGCGTAGTGCAAGATGATCGCCGAAGGATCCAGTTCGACCGGGCCGTAAGGGATCACCTGCGCGTCGTGCCAACCCTGACCTTCGGTGTAGTCGATCGACACCATGTGGTCGGTGAAGTATTTGCCGAAGCCCGGTTCGGCCAGGATCGCTTCGCGCGCCTCGTCGTCGGCCGGGCTTGCCGACCGCGAAACTGTGAACTCGAGGAGGCCGCTGGTCATCCTGCGATTGTATCGAAGCGGCGCTCACCTGGTTTTCGTCGCGACAAACGGCGGACGTACCACTTCGCATTCCAGCGCACGGCCCCGCACGTCGACGTTGACATGCGCACCGTCCTCGATGCCGGCCTCGGTGTCGATGAGGGCCAGTGCGATACCGACTTTCAATGTCGGAGAGAACGTTCCAGAGGTGGTGACACCGACCTCGGCGTCGTCGTCACGCACTGTCAGGCCGGGCCGGAGCACCCCGCGGCCGACGGCACGCAGTCCCCGCAACAGTCGGCGCGGTCCGGCGGCTTTCTCGGCCAGCAACGCATCACGCCCGAAAAACGCCTCCTTCTTCCAGCCGATCGCCCAGCCGCACCGGGCCTGCAACGGCGAGATGTCGGCCGACAGCTCGTGCCCGTGCAGGGGGTAGCCCATTTCGGTGCGCAGCGTGTCGCGGGCGCCCAGGCCGGCCGGCTGCCCGCCGGCCTGGTCTGCTGCCGTGCGCAGCGCGTCGAACACCACACCCGCGGACTCCCAGGGCGGCAGCAGCTCGTAGCCTTGTTCTCCGGTGTATCCGCTGCGGCACACCCGCACCGGCACGCCGGAAAACGACGCGTCGGCATAGGCCATGTAGTCCATCGCCGTCGGCAGCCCCAATTCGTCGAGCACCTCGGCCGACCGGGGCCCTTGCACCGCCAGCACCGCATACGAGCGATGCTCGTCGGTGATCGTCAGCCCGTCGGGCGCGCCGGCCTGCAGCGCGGCGACCACCGCGGCGGTGTTGGCGGCGTTGGGCACCAGAAAGATGTCGTCGTCGGCAACGTAATAGGCGATCAGGTCGTCGACCACCCCGCCGGATTCGGTGCAGCACAACGTGTACTGCGCTTTGCCCGGCCCGATCCGGCTCAGGTCGTTGGTAAGCGCGGAATTGACGAACTCCGCCGCGCCCCGGCCCCGGACCGACGCTTTGCCGAGGTGGCTGACGTCGAATATGCCGACGGCGGTGCGGGTGGCGGTGTGCTCGCTGACGGTACCGGCATACGACACCGGCATCAGCCAGCCGCCGAATTCGGCGAAATTGGCCCCCAGCTCGCGGTGGCGGTCTTCCAGCGGTCCGTGCTGCACGTCATCGCTCACGTCGACCCACCCTATTAGGCGGCAGTTAGGGTGATGTGGGTGAGCACCGGTTACACCCCGCCCGCCGTCCCCGCTGTCAACGTCGTCTCCTCGCTGCCTCGTCGCAGCACCAGGTCAGCGGTGTTGATCGTCGCCGGTGGTCTCGGCCGGCCCAGCGACGGAGCCGAGCAGCCGGGCGCGGTGCTCGCCGTGGCCGAGCCGTTTCTGCCGGACGATGCCGTCGCCGAAATCGAGGGAGGGCTGCAGGCGCTGGACGCCACCGGCGGCTGCGAGCAGGTGAATCGGCTGGTGGTGTCGTCGCTGCCGGTGGCCAGCGTGCTCACGGTCGGGCCTGGGCAAGCCCCGCGAAGAGTGGCCCGCCGAGCTGATCCGCCGGGCAGCCGGTGCGGCGGCGCGGGCACTGGGCGCTGCCGAATCGGTGATCACCACGCTGGGCGAGCTGCCCGGTGAGGGCACGCTTGCCGCCGCCGTCGAGGGACTGATCCTGGGCGGTTACCGGTTCACCGCTTACCGAACCGCCAAGACGGCACCCAAAGACCCAGGGCTGCGCAAGGTCACCGCACTGGCCTCCTCCAAGGCGCGAAGGACGCCAAGGCGCAGGCCGCGCACGCGGCAGCCGTCGCGACCGCTGTCGCGACGGCACGCGACCTGGTCAACACTCCGCCGAGTCACCTGTTTCCTGCTGAATTCGCCCAGCGCGCAAAGGCTTTGGGTGAATCGGTCGGCCTCGACGTCGAGGTGCTCGACGACAAGACGCTGCAGAAGGCCGGTTACGGCGGGGTGATCGGGGTCGGCAAGGGCTCGTCGCGACCGCCGCGGCTGGTGCGCCTGACCCACCGCGGGTCGCGACTGGCCAAAAAGCCCGGCGGGCCAAGAAGGTCGCGCTGGTCGGTAAGGGCGTCACGTTCGACACCGGCGGCATCTCGATCAAGCCCGCCGCCTCGATGCACTACATGACCTCGGACATGGGCGGTGCCGCCGCGGTCATCGCGACCGTGGCGCTGGCCGCACAGCTGCAACTGCCGATCGACGTGATCGCCACCGTGCCGATGGCCGAGAACATGCCCTCGGCGACCGCCCAGCGCCCAGGCGACGTGCTGACCCAGTACGGCGGGACCACCGTGGAGGTACTCAACACCGACGCCGAAGGCCGGCTCATCCTGGCCGACGCCATCGTTCGCGCGTGCGAGGACAACCCGGACTATCTCATCGAGACGTCGACGTTGACCGGCGCGCAGACGGTGGCGCTGGGCTCACGCACGCCGGGGTGATGGGCAGTGACGAGTTTCGCGACCGGGTCGCCGCGATCTCGCAAGCGGTGCGGTGAGAACGGCTGGCCGATGCCGCTGCCCGACGAACTCAAGGACGACTTGAAGTCGACGGTGGCCGATCTGGCCAATATCAGCGGGCAGCGGTTCGCCGGCATGTTGGTGGCCGGGGTATTCCTGCGCGAATTCGTCGCCGACGGGGTGGCCTGGGCGCACATCGACGTGGCCGGGCCGGCGTACAACACCGGCAGCCCGTGGGGTTACACCCCCAAGGGCGGCACCGGTGTGCCGGCCCGCACCATGTTCGCGGTGCTGGAAGACATCGCCCAAAACGGTTGATTGCCGCCGAGTGGCCAGATATGGCACGCTGGCTGCGAAAGCCTGTGTCATACTTGGCCATTCGGCGCTATTTAGTCAGCAGCGAGATCACTGTCCGAGTCAGCTTGCGCCGCGGCCAGCCGGTCACGCCGTCGGCACGCAATGCCGCGTTTGCCGCGTTACGCCCACACGCGCCATGCACCGAGCCGCCCGGAGTCGCTGATGCGCTGCCCAAATAAAGCCGCTCAATTGGTGTTTCGGCACGCCCCATTCCCGGGCGCGGGACGGAAAATCAGCATCTGCTGCAGTTGAGCGGTCCCGCCGTTGAGCGCACCGAGATGCAAGTTCGCATCACTGGCTTCCAGATCCGACGGGCGTTGCACGAACCGGCCGATCACCCGGGCTGCGAAGCCGGGCGCATGCTCCTCGATAACGTGATCCACCGCTTCGGCAAGCTTGTCCGCCGAATCGTCGTCAGCAACGTTGCGAGGCAAATGTGTGTAGGCCCAAACGCTTTCGGTACCCTGCGGTGATCTGGTCGCATCCGCGGTGGTGGTCTGGCCCAACAGCATGAACGGATGCTGCGGGCACCACCCGGGTATTCAGGTCGGCCATCCAGCGCACCAGACCATCGCCGTCGGCTCCGAGGTGGATGGTGCCGCAGCCGCGCAAGCTTTCCGAGCGCCACGGGAATCGGTCCGTCTAGCGCATAGTTGACCTTCACTACCGGCGGATCCCAGATGTAGTGGTCGATCTCGCGAAGCAGACCGTCGGGAACCGCGTCTCGCGGCAACATGTCGCGAAACAGTTGCGGCGCGGTCACGTCGGCCACGATTGCGCGGCGTGCACGGACCGTTTGCCCGCCGGCGGTGGTGACCCCGACCGCCCGGCCACCCGCACCTCGATGTGGGAAACCTCTTGATTGCAGTGGATCTCGGCACCGGCAGATCGGGCCCGGTTTACCAGGGCCGCCGTCAATTGACCCGAACCGCCGACCGGCACCGGCCATCCGCAGTCTTGACCGAGCATCGTCATCAAAAATCCCATCGCGCCGCTGACTGGGGCATCCGGTGGGGCGTCGGCGTGCATTGCGTTGCCCAGCAACAAGAGCCGCGGAGCAAAGCCGTCGAACAAGTGCTCCACCATCGTATTCGCCGGCTGCACCAACAGGTGCGCGAGTCGAACCGCCTCCGAGGTGCCAAGCCGTCGCAGCAATTGGATCATCGGGCGCACCGGTGGAAAAGGCGACAACATCGCATCCAGCAGCGGCTTTTTGATCTTCTCCCACAACTGAACCACTCGCCACCAGTTCTCGCCGTCGGCCCGCTCGCGGCGCTCGAACTCGGCTGCCGTACGCGCTGGGTCGCGGTAGAGAATTGGCGGATCGTCGTCCGTGCCGCCGCGGGGATGCCCGACCACCGCCGGTGCATGCGACCATCGCAATCCGTGGTCGGCCAGCTGCAGCGCGGCGATCGCCGGCGACGCCACCGTCATGGGGTAGAAGGAGCTGAACAAGTCGGTAATGTAGCCCGGCGTCAGTTCAGTGCTGCGCACCGCCCCACCCGGCTCGGGCTGGGCTTCCAGCACCAGCACGTCCCAGCCGGCGTCCGCCAGCATCGACGCAGCGACCAAGCCGTTATGCCCGGCGCCGATGACGACGGCATCGACCGCAGCTGCACGGCAACGCGCCACCTATTTCACCTGGCTCGGATCGAGCCGTTCAGCAATGCCGCAAGCCGCAATAAACACTCCCGGTTGCGGGGATAGATTCCCAGCAGTGCCGCGCGATCAGGGATGAGGCGCATCGGTCCCTCTGCCGGCACCTCGATCATTTCCACCCGGCAGCCCTGCGCGGTCTCCTCGACGCGCATGGTGATCTGCGCCGCGCCAAGTGGCCCCAGCCCGGCACGCAAAACGAGTTCGTGCGGCGGCGAGGAGCTTTGCACGGCGGTCTGGTCGTTGATCACCAATGGCCACACCCCGACTGAGTGGCGAATGGCGGAGCCCGGTTCGGGCCAATTCGAGTCGACGGCACGGGTCCGGCTGTTACCGACTACCCATTGTGAGTACGTCCATCCGTCGGCCAGTACATCCCAGACCTGCTGAATGGGTGCGGCGACCTCCCGCGTCGTGGCCATGTTTTGCTTTGCTGTCATCGGCGAGTCCTTTCCGTCGGGATCAAATCTCCTGCGGATACCCCCAGTCGTCGCGAATAATGCGTCGTTCGACCCGGTTCGCGGGAGCGACACGAGCCGGGTGTTGCCGCCGTTGACATTGCTGTGCCGATCGACAACACTCGTCACGGTCTGACAGCAGGTAGCCGATTTTGTCTAGGGCCGACCACCTGGCGCCGTCGTGCGAGCGACTGCATGACAGGAAGACCGATCGACCATGAGCGTTGCCGAATCGACGGCCCGGCCCGCGGCGCAGGCTCCACCGGTGTACACCCGCGCGGTCATCATCGGGACGGGATTCTCCGGTCTGGGGATGGGCATCGCGCTGCAGCGCCACGGCGTCGATTTCGTCATCCTGGAAAAGGCCGACGATATCGGGGGCACCTGGCGGGACAACAGCTACCCGGGCTGCGCCTGCGACATCCCGTCGCACCTGTACTCGTTCTCCTTCGAGCCCAAGGCCGACTGGAAGCACATGTTCTCGTTCCGGGACGAGATCTGGGCCTACCTGCAGGGCGTCACCGAAAAATACGGGCTGCGCCGACACATTGTGTTCAATTCCGTTGTCGAGCGCGCGCATTGGGACGACACCGAGTACCGCTGGCATGTGTTAACCGCCGATGGCCGTGATTACGTTGCCCAGTTCCTGATCTCGGCAACCGGTGCGCTGCACGTCCCGTTCGTGCCCGACATCGACGGTCGCGACGAATTCCGCGGCGCCGCTTTTCATTCCGCGCAGTGGGATCACGACGTCGACCTGACCGGCAACGGGTCGCGGTGATCGGGACGGGTGCCAGCGCGATCCAGCTGGTGCCCGAGATCGTCGGCCAGGTCGCGCAACTCCAGCTCTACCAACGCACCCGCCGTGGGTGGTGGCGCGCAGCAACGAAGAACTGTCGCCACGCCTGCGCCGGGCCCTGACCAACATCCCGGGTCTGCGGCCGGCACTGCGGACCGCCATCTACTGGATCCAGGAGTCCTTCGCCTACGGCATGACCAAGCGGCCAAATGCACTGAAACTATTCGAAGCAATCGCCCGGCAGAACATCCGCCAATCGGTGGACAACCCCGAGCTGCGGGCCAAGCTGACACCGCGCTACCGCATCGGCTGCAAGCGAATCCTGAACTCCTCCACCTACTATCCGGCCGTCGCAGACCCCAAGACCGAGCTGGTCACCGACCGCATCAGCCGGATCACCGCCGACGGAATCGTCACCGCCGACGGCACCGAGCGTGGCGTCGACGTGATCGTGTTCGCCACCGGCTTCCATGTCAATGATCACTACACCTGGCGGCGCGTCGAAGCGGGTGGCGCGCACGATGTTGGTGTCGACGACACCGGGGAAAACGGTGGTCAGTCCGATACCGGCCGCGTCGAGTTCGGCGCGCAGGCAGTCGGAGAACATGTATACCGCCGCCTTGGACGTGCAGTAGGCGATGAGCGACTGGAACGGCGCGTAGGCAGCCACCGAGGACACGTTGACGATGTGCCCGCCGGTGCGCGCTGGACGAGCCGGCGCGCGAAAGCCCGGCAGCCGTTGACCACACCGCCGAGGTTGACGTCCAGCACCCGGTCGAAGCGCTCGGGCGGGGTGTCCAGGAACCGGCCGGCTTGCCCGATCCCGGCGTTGTTGACCACGATGTCGGGCACACCGTGGGTCGGTGCAGATCTGTTCGGCGAACGTCTCGACCGCGTCGGCGTCGGACACATCGAGAACGTAAGGGTGCGCAATCCCGCCGCCGGCGTTGATCCGCGCGGCCGCGTCCTTGACGGCGGCCTCGTCGATATCGCTGACGACGACCTCGGCGCCTTCGGCGGCGAACGCCAGCGCGGTTTCCCGGCCGATGCCGCTGCCCGCCCCGGTCACCGACACCAGGGTGTCGGAGAAGCCGTCGCGGCCACGACCGAGCTGCGCACGCAGCAGCGCGCGGCTGGGCTGCTTGCCTTCGGTCAGGTCGACGAATTCGTGCACCGCAGCTCGCCAGCACTTGCGGATGCGACATCGGCGACCAGTGCCCGGCCTTGATGTCACGGCGCCACAGCCTCGGGACCCAACGCGCGGTGACGTCGAATCCGTACGGGCGCACGTAGGGGTCTTCGGTGTTGACGATCAGCTGCACCGGCACGTCGACGTGGTGGTCACGGCAATCGCGGGAAAACGATCGAAAGAGGTTGGCGCGGAAAGATCTCACCGAGTTGGCGGCATCGCGCGCGAGGGTGGCCGAGTGATGAATCTGCTGGGCGGGAACTCCCCTGACCAGCATCCCCCGGTACCAGCAGCTGGCCAGCGTCAGCCGGATCAGCAGCGGCGCCAGCACCGGTACCGAGAAGAGCGCCAGATAGCTCAACCGCAACGTCTGGGCGACGGCCCGGGCGAAGGTCCGCGGGCGCCAGGGCCGCCTTAGACCGCTGGAGAGGTAGTCGACCAAGTGGTCTTGGCTGGGGCCGGACACCGAGGTGAACGATGCGACCCGGTCAGCGGCCCCGGCCCGGCCACGTACTCCCACACCCCAATCGATCCCCAGTCGTGGGCCAGCACGTGCACCGGCTGGCCCGGGCTGAACGCGCCGATGACGGCGCCGAAGTCGTCGGCGAAACGCGCCATCGTGTAAGCCGAAACCGCTTTCGGGCACCGACGACCCACCGACGCCGCGGTTGTCGTAGCGGATGACCCGGAAGCGGTCGGCCAGCAGCGGGACGACACCGTCCCACAGCACATGTGAGTCCGGCCAGCCATGAACCAGCACGACGGTCGGCCCGTCAGGGTTGCCCTATTCGTAGACCGCGATGCGCACGCCGTCCGCGCTGTCGACGAACGCTGTGTAATGCATCGTCTCGACTCTCCGCACGCTGTAACAACGCGGTGTTCGAACACTGGCGCTGCCGTCCGCCCGCTGGACGACGGTGGCAGCAGCGTCGCTCGCGCCCTGGCCGCGTGCCCGGGCCGCCGCAGTGAAAGGATGGGTTTCGGCATTCGACGTGGTTGCCAGCCCGGTCGGCATCGCTGTGGTAAGCCAGAGGTCAACCCGTGCGACCGACCGATCGATCGAGGAGTCAACAGAGATGGCCTTCTCCGTCCAGATGCCGGCACTCGGTGAGAGCGTCACCGAGGGGACGGTCACCCGATGGCTCAAGCAAGAAGGCGACACGGTCGAGGTCGATGAGCCCCTGCTCGAAGTGTCCACCGACAAGGTCGACACCGAGATTCCCTCGCCGGCGGCCGGCGTGCTGACCAAGATCATCGCCCAGGAGGACGACACCGTCGAGGTCGGCGGTGAGCTGGCGGTGATCGGCGATGCCGCCGAAGACGCCGGACAGCAACCGGCCACCGAGCCTGAGCCGGCTGCCGAGCCCGAACCGGCTGCCGAGCCCGAACCCGCTGCCGAGCCCAACCGCCGCCGAGCCTGAACCGCAACCGCAGGCCCAGCCGGAGACGCCGCCGCAGGCACGACCCGAGCCCGAAGCGCAGCCGCAGCCAGCAGGCCTCCGTCGGTGAGCGGTCGAACGGCGAAGGTAGCCGGTGATGATGCCCGAACTGGGCGAATCGGTCACCGAGGGCACGGTGACCCACTGGTTGAAGAAGGTCGGGGATCCGGTCGCAGGTCGAGGAGCCACTGGTCGAGGTGTCGACCGACAAGGTCGACACCGAGATCCCGTCACCGGTGGCGGGAACGCTGCTGTCGGGATCACCGCCGAAGAGGACGACACCGTAGCCGTCGGCGGCGAGCTGGCCAGGATCGGCAACGGGAGAGGGAGCCGGCGACCGAGCCGAAGCCCCGGACGCGCCGCAAGACCGAACCGGAACCGGAGCCGGCTCCCGAAGCCCAAAGCCGAACCCGAGCCGCCAGAACGCGAGCCCCAACCAAGCGGAGCCTGAGCCCGAGCCGGAGCCGAAGCAGACCCGAGGAGCCCAGAGCCCACGCGGCGAAGAAGCCCCGAGCCCGCCGAACCCGGCAACCAGGCCACTCCGACGGCCCTCCCTATGTCACCCCGCTGGTGCGAAAGCTGGCGGCGGAGAACAACGTCGACCTGGCCGAGGTGAAGGGCACCGGCGTCGGCGGCCGCATCCGCAAGCAGGACGTGCTGGCGGCCGGCAGGCAAGCAGAGGCCACGCCACCCCCGCAGCGGCTCCGGCCACGGCTCCGGCCGCGGCCGCCCCGGCCGCGACGCCGGCGCCTGCACTGGCGCAGCTCCGCGGCACCACGCAGAAGGCCAGCCGGATACGGCAGATCACCGCGAAGAAGACCCGCGAATCCCTGCAGGCGACAGCGCAATTGACACAGACCCACGAGGTCGACATGACGAAGATCGTTGCGCTGCGGGCGCGCGCCAAGAATGAGTTCGCCCAGCGCGAGGGCGTCAACCTGACGTACCTGCCGTTCATCGCGAGGCGGTCATCGACGCGTTGAAGATCCACCCGAACGTCAACGCCAGCTACAACGAGGAAACCAAGGAGATCACCTACTACGACGCCGAGCATCTCGGCATCGCGGTCGACACCGAGCAGGGTCTGCTGTCGCCGGTGATCCACAACGCGGGCGACTTGTCGCTGGCTGGGCTGGCCCGTGCGATCGCCGACATCGCCGACCGCGCCCGAAGCAACAACCTCAAGCCTGACGAGCTGTCCGGCGGCACGTTCACGATCACCAATATCGGCAGCCAGGGCGCACTCTTCGATACGCCGATCCTCGTGCCGCCGCAGGCGGCGATGCTGGGTACCGGCGCAATCGTCAAGCGGCCGCGAGTCATCGCCGACGCGCTCGGCAACGAGTCGATCGGCATTCGCTCGGTGTGCTACCTGCCGCTGACCTACGATCACCGGCTGATCGACGGCGCCGACGCCGGACGGTTCCTCACCACGATCAAGCGGCGACTGGAAGAGGGCGCGTTCGAGGCGGACCTGGGCCTGTAAAGCGGATGCCCGACGCACTGATCGCCATCGCCGGGTCGTCCGGTCTGATCGGCTCGGCGCTCGTCACGGCCCTGCGGGCGAGCGACAATCGGGTGGTGCGGATCGTCCGCCGCGCCCCGTCCAACGCCGACGAGCTGCACTGGAATCCCGAAAGCGGCGAATTCGACCCCGGCGCGCTGCGCGGCGTCGACGCGGTGGTGAACCTGTGCGGCGCAGCATCGGCGACAAGCGATGGTCGGGCGCATACCAACAGCTGCTGCGCGACAGCCGGATCACGCCCACCGAGGTGCTGTCGGCCGCTGTCGCCGAAGCCGGCGTGCGGCACTGATCAACGCGAGCGCGGTGGGCTACTACGGCAACACCGGCGATCGGGTCGTCGACGAAACCGCCCCTGCCGGAACGGGTTTCCTCGCGCAGCTGTGCCGGGACTGGGAGGCTGCGACGCTGCCGGCCGGCAGGCCGGCACCCGCGTGGTCTTGGCGCGTACGGGATTGGTGTTGTCGCGCGGCGGCGGCATGCTGTCCCGGCTGCGGCCGCTGTTCTCCATCGGCCTCGGCGCCCGGCTTGGCAACGGCCGCCAATACATGCCGTGGATCAGCCTCGAGGACGAGGTGCGTGCGCTGCTTTACGCGATCTCGCACAACCTTCGGGCCCGGTGAATCTCACGGGGCCGGCACCGGTGACTAACGCGGAATTCACCACCGCATTCGGCCGTGCGGTCAACCGGCCAACCCCGTTGGCGGTGCCCGGATTCGCGTTGCGGCGGCTGCTCGGCGATTTCGCGGACGAGGGCTTGCTCATCGGTCAGCGCGCGATCCCGGCGGCATTGGAACGCGCGGGATTTGCGTTCCACCACAACACGATCGGCGAGGCGCTGGCGTACGCGACCTCGTCGCGCGGCGCAAGCAGCAGCGATTGGACCGCGATTGCAGTGATCACGCGCGTCGCAACACGCGGACCACGCTAGTAACCGTGGTGAGGGATGCGTCCCGTCCGGAAGGCCGCGACCCCGATCGAGGTACGGCAGCTGGGCGTCGTCGACTACCGCGAGGCATGGCAGCTGCAGCGTGAACTCGTCGACGCGAGGGCAGCCGGTGGCCCGGACACGCTGCTTCTGCTGGAGCACCCGTCTGTCTACACCGCGGGCCGCCGCACGCAGCCGCAGGAGCGGCCACTGGACGGCGCTCCGGTCGTCGACACCGACCGCGGCGGCAAGATCACCTGGCACGGACCGGGCCAACTCGTCGGCTATCCGATCATCGGGTTGGCCGAACCGCTCGACGTCGTCAATTACGTTCGCCGCCTTGAGGATTCGTTGATCGCCGTCTGCACCGATCTCGGGTTGCAGCACGGCCGCGTCGACGGCCGATCCGGGGTGTGGGTGTCCGGCACGACCCCCGCAGCGCAAGGTCGCCGCGATCGGTGTGCGCGTCCAGCGCGCGACGGCGCTGCACGGGTTCGCGCTGAACTGCGATTGCGACCTCGGCGCGTTACGCGATCGTCCCGTGCGGCATCACCGACGCCGGGGTGACGTCGTGTCACGCCGAACTCGGTCGCGGCGTCACGGTGGTTGACGTGCGGGCGCGCGTCGCCGACGCGGTGTGCGACGCGCTCGACGCCCGCCTGGCGAGGGAGCCGACGGCCACTAGCATCGATGCCATGACTGTCGCCGGCCCTGCGGCTCCGGAGACCCGCAAGTTGTTGCGTCTCGAGGTGCGCAATGCGCAGACGCCGATCGAGCGCAAGCCGCCGTGGATCAAGACCCGGGCCCGAATGGGTCCGCAATACACCGAATTGAAGGGTTTGGTGCGCCGTGAAGGCCTGCACACGGTCTGCGAGGAGGCCGGCTGCCCCAACATCTACGAATGCTGGGAGGACCGCGAGGCGACGTTTCTGATCGGCGGCGGTCAGTGCACGCGCCGGTGCGACTTCTGTCAGATCGAGACCGGTCGGCCCGACGAACTCGACCGCGACGAGCCGCGCCGGGTCGCGGAGAGCGTTGCCGCAATGGGCCTCAGGTATTCGACGGTCACCGGTGTCGCGCGTGATGATCTGCCTGACGGCGGTGCGTGGCTGTACGCCGAAACCGTGCGCCCGATCAAGGAACTGAACCCGAACACCGGTGTGGAGCTGCTGATCCCGGACTTCAACGGCGAACCCGAGCCTCTCGAGCAGGTGTTCGACTCGCGTCCAGAAGTGTTGGCGCACAACGTCGAAACCGTCCCGAGGATCTTCAAGAGCATCCGGCCGGCGTTCCGCTACCAGCGCAGTCTCGACGTGCTGACCGCGGCGCGCGACGCCGGTCTCGTCACAAAGAGCAATCTGATCCTGGGGATGGGCGAGACCACCGACGAGGTGCGCGACGCGTTGACGAGCTGCACGACGCCGGCTGCGACATCGTCACGATCACGCAGTACCTGCGTCCGTCGGCGCGTCACCACCCGGTGGCACGCTGGGTACGGCCGGAGGAGTTCGTCGAGCTGACGGAGTTGGCGACGGGGCTGGGCTTCGCGGGCGTGCTGGCGGGACCGTTGGTGCGGTCGTCGTATCGGGCCGGGCGGTTGTACCAGCAGGCCATCGGAGCCGGGCCGGCGACATCAGGCTCGCGGGCGGAACTCGCGCCTGAGCCGACCCGTATTCTGGCTGCATGGCCAAGTCCCGCGATCCAAAAGCGCGACAAAGCGGCAAAAGCCGAGGCGAAGGCGGCGCGCAAGGCGGCGTCGAAAGAACGCCGCAGCCAGCTGTGGCAGGCGTTCCAGATGCAGCGCAAAGAGGACAAACGGCTGCTGCCGTACATGATCGGCGCGTTCGTGCTGATCGTCGGCGCCGCGGTGGCAGTGGGGCTCTCCATTGGCGGGTTCGCGGGGCTGATGCTGATCCCGCTGGGTGTGGTGCTGGGCGCGCTGGTGGCATTCATCATCTTCGGCCGCCGCGCGCAGCGTTCCGTCTACAGCAAGGCCGAAGGGCAGACCGGCGCTGCGGCGTGGGCGCTGGATAATCTGCGCGGCAAGTGGCGGGTGACACCGGGCGTCGCTGCGACCGGACACTTCGACGCGGTGCATCGGGTGATCGGGCGACCCGGGGTGATCTTCGTCGCAGAGGGGTCGGCGACGCGTATCAAACCGCTGCTGGCACAAGAGAAGAAGCGCACGGCCAGACTGGTGGGCGATGTGCCGATTTACGACGTGGTCGTCGGCAACGGCGAAGGCGAGGTACCGCTGTCGAAGCTGGAGCGCCACCTCAACCGATTGCCGGCGAACATCACGGTCAAGCAGATGGACTCACTGGAGTCGCGGCTCGCGGCGCTCGGCTCGAAGACGGGCATGTCGGCGATGCCGAAGGGGCCGATGCCGACGCAGGCGAAAATGCGAGGTGTGCAACGTACGGTGCGCCGGCGTTAAGTAACCAGAGGAGGAGTGGCAACGTTCCTGGACGCGTCATCAAATGATGACGATCGCAGGAGGGCCGATGCTCCTAGCGGCGCACCACGGCCGTGGCGGTGAACCGGTCCTGCAGCACCCCGGCCTTCGGAGTCGGCGAACAACGGCGGGATCCACCAGCGCGATCAGAAGCCCACGGAGCATCGCGCGGAAGATGCCAACTGACGACGCTGGTCCACCGAGCACACCATCAGGCCCAGCGCGAACTGGCCCGGGCGTGAAGCTGAACAGCCGGACGGACACTACGCCCAGCACGAACCAGACCGCCAACACAGCCGTCGCCAAGCGTCGGCTCGGCCACCAGCCGAACGTCATCGCCAGCGCTGCCAGGCCGTAGGCGATCAACCAGTCGACAAGTAGCGCCCCCAACCGGCGACCCCCCGGGCCAACGAGCGCGGTCCACGCTCCGGCAGGCCGAGGGTCTCACCGGGATATCCGGACTGCCGGACCCGGATTCCGCCGCCCGGACCGGACAGCCAAGATCCGAGCGCGTGCCATGGCCCCACGATAGGCTGCAGGTGAGCCCGGACTCGGCGGTGAAGACCTATTGCGTAACGTCGGCGCAACATACGGTTGACTGGCGTGCAACATCGGCTCCCTAGCGTCAGTCGGGCGAGTGACACGGACCAGTAAAGGAGACCGCGACAATGACCGCACTAGATTCGAGGCCTGCAGCAAAGGAGAGCGCTTCGGTGGCAGAAAAGACGGCCGACGACATCATCAAGCTGATCGACGACGAGAAGGTCGAGTACGTCGACGTCCGGTTCTGTGATCTGCCCGGCATCATCCAGCACTTCACCATCCCCGCGTCGTCGTTCGACGAGAGCCGTCTTCGAGGAAGGCGTGGCCTTCGACGGTTCGTCGATCCGTGGCTTCCAGTCGATCCACGAGTCCGACATGCTGCTGCTGCCCGACCCGGAGACCGCAAAGATCGACCCGTTCCGCGCCGCCAAGACGCTGAACCTCAACTTCTTCGTGCACGACCCGTTCACCCTGGAGCCCTACTCCCGCGACCCGCGCAACGTCGCCCGCAAAGCCGAAAACTACCTGAACAGCACCGGTATCGCCGACACCGCCTACTTCGGCGCCGAGGCCGAGTTCTACATCTTCGACTCGGTGGCGTTCGACTCGAAGGCCAACGGTTCGTTCTACGAGGTCGACGCCATCTCCGGCTGGTGGAACACCGGAGCGGGACCGAGGCCGACGGCAGCCCCAACCTCGGGTACAAGGTGCGACACAAGGGCGGCTACTTCCCCGTCGCGCCCAACGACCACTACGTCGACCTGCGCGACGGGATGACGACCAACCTGATCAACGCCGGCTTCGTCCTGGAGAAGGGCCACCACGAGGTGGGCAGCGGCGGCCAGGCCGAGATCAACTACAAATTCAACACGCTGCTGCACGCGGCCGACGACATGCAGCTGTACAAGTACATCATCAAGAACACCGCGTGGCAGACGGCAAGACCGTCACCTTCATGCCCAAGCCGCTGTTCGGCGACAACGGCTCGGGTATGCACACCCACCAGTCGTTATGGAAGGGCGGCAGCCGCTGTTCTACGACGAGTCCGGCTATGCGGGCCTGTCGGAACGGCGCGCCACTACATCGGCGGCATCCTGCATCACGCGCCGTCGCTGCTGGCGTTCACGAACCCGACCGTCAACAGCTACAAGCGGCTGGTGCCGGGCTACGAGGCGCCGATCAACCTGGTGTACAGCCAGCGCAACCGGTCGCGCATGCGTCCGTATTCCGATCACCGGCACGAACCCGAAGGCCAAGCGGCTGGAGTTCCGTTGCCCGGACTCCTCGGGCAACCCGTACTTGGCGTTCGCGGCGATGATGATGGCCGGCATCGACGGGATCAAGAACAAGATCGAGCCGAACGCGCCTGTCGACAAGGATCTCTACGAGCTGCCGCCGGACGAGGCGGCGAACATTCCGCAGGCGCCGACCTCGTTGGCCGCGGTAATCGACCGCCTGGAGGCAGGATCACGAATACCTCACCGAGGGTGGCGTTTTCACACCCGACTTGATCGAAACGTGGATCACCTACAAGCGGGAGAACGAGATCGAGCCGATTAACATCCGGCCGCATCCGTACGAGTTCGCGCTGTACTTCGACGTGTAAGCCGGCTAACCGGCCTGAGCTGCAATAACAAGACGGATCGGCTCATTTCGTCCGCAGTCCGTCCGCAGTAATTTCGAGCGAGTGCGCCCGCTCGGCGATGACCGCACCGATCGCCGAGCGCGTTGACTCGTCAGCATCGGGCCACAGATGCCCGTAGGTGTCTAACGTGGTGCGGGCAGTGGCGTGACGCATCCGCGCCTGGACTGTCTTGATGTCGGCGCCCGACGCGATCAGCAACGAGGCCAGATAGTGGCGCAAGTCGTGGAAGGTAAGCCGTTCGGGCAACCCGTCGATCTTCTCGCGAGCATCACGGATCGCCCAAACCTGCTCCGTGTAACTACATACACCTTGGCCTTGCCCATCGGCGGCGATGTGCGCCGCGAGCACGGATTGCGGCTTAGCACGCCGTCATGCACCGCGTCGGAAAGGATCTGCGATAGACGGGAATGCAGCGCATCCACGTAGCTGGGTGCCAGCTCGGTTTTCAGCTGAGCCGCCCACGCCTTCACATGGGATGGCCGCACCGCCGACAATTCCATATTCCCCCGAATTCGGAGACAATCTGCCGAGTATGCGTACGCGCCTCACGCACAGTCGATTTCCGGTTGACCTTGTAGCCCTCCAGCCACCTTCACACCACTGCTCGACGGTCATTTGAGCATCGCGCGGTGCCACATGGGTACCGGAAACGAGCGCGGCCGTCTGAGAGTCAAGCCAGCTTATGGCGTCGGCTTTGCGTACGAATCCCCTGGCGTGCTCCCGCCCACGCTCATCGACATATCTTGCCCACCAACGCTTTCCCTTTCCATGGTTGGCGCTCGGCACCGGCTGGGCATTACCGTCAGGGTAGCGGACCGTCTTAGTCCAGCGATCCTCGACACCGGCCCGGCGATTACGCTTCATGCCCGCTCTTCTCCGACCACTGTCGTGCGGGTTTCGCGTATTGTGAGGCTTTTCCGCAATGTCACCTTGAAACCTGCTGGCAGTCTGAACTCCGCGAGCTTTTTGAAAGCGTCCCGCGCTTCATCGAGGGCTTGTCGGGCCCGAACTGCTTCGGTCCAGAGCTTTTCGTGTCCGTTGAATTCGAGCGCATCCAGATCAACAAGGCGTAATAGGCTCCGCGCTGGTTTGTGGTGGGTCGCTAGCGTGCGGTGCAGTGCTGTACGGGCCGCCGCTGTGTCGACCCCGCCGCGTCCTCGCCGGCCCGGCTGCTGTGCGCTAGGCGCTCGTCGAGCAACTCGTCCTTGGTGCGGTGGACGGCATCGGCCCATCTCGGCGGCCGGCCGACGTAGAGCAGCGGTCAACCATGTGTCATGCCTGGGCCACTACTGGACCTGCTCGCATGAAATACTCCCGCTATGAACACAGAGTTGGTGGCACCGGAGTGCATTGAAAAACGAGACTCATATGGAGCAAAAATGACGTCTATGAAGGCCGCGTAAAGAACAACTACTCATACTTGCAGTCGAAGACCGACGCCGATGTAAAACACCCCGGGGAAATGAACACAACTATGTGGGTCTTCACCCTCGAACATGGTCCAGAATTTAGTTTTTCCGAGCGGTGAGCAGGTCGAACGGCGCCGCCGAGAGTGGTGAGCAGGTCCGACGGCCAGTCAACCCAACTAGTCAGCCTTGCGGTCAGGTCAGCCCCTGCCGGGAATGACACCGATTAACCATCTCCAGTCAGTCCAGCGCGGTCTGAGCGGCCGGTGGTCGGGGCGAGGCGGGCCATCCCGCGGAGGATCCACGGTGTGCGCCTGGCCATCACCTCCACGACACGGTCCGAGCGGCGCATCGCGGTCCGAGGGCCAGGGGTGGGCATTGACACCAGTTGGGCCTCGGCCGATCCCGCGGGTGGGCCGTGGCGATCGACCGCCAATAGTTGCCAGGTTCCGGGCACGCCACGCAGCTCGACGCTGCCGCGATCCTCGAAGCCGGTGCCCGATCCGACGACCAGGTCACGGATGGTGCTGGAGACGAGGATTTCGCCGGGGCCAGCCTGGGCGACGATCCGCGCTGCAATGTGTACTGCAATCCCGCCGATGTTGTTGTCCCGCAGTTCACACTCGCCGGTGTGAATACCAGCGCGGATCTCGATATCCAGTGTCTCGGCGTCAGCACGCAACGCCTCGGCGCAGCGGATTGCATGCGTCGGGCCGTCGAACGTAATGGTAGACCGTCGCCCTGCTCTCTCACCACCGTGCCGCCGAACCGTTGTGTGAGCTCCGCGGTGATCTCATCAAACCGGTGCAACACCGCACGCCACCGCTCGTCGCCGGTCGCCGCCGCGTGTTGCGTCGATGCGACTATGTCGGTGAACAACACGGTGCGCAGGGCGCGACGTGACGAGGACGGCGCCGCATGGCTGCCGGTGAGGAACTCCTCAATCGCGGTCAGGATTCTGTCGGGATCGGAGAGCCAGGGCGAGTGGTCCCTGCCCTCGACTTCGAGCAAGCGCGCACCGGGAATGTGGTCGGCGATGTACCGGCCCTCCTGCACCGGAATGACTTCGTCGCGGGCATGGGATGACCAGGGTGGGCACGGTGATCGTCGGCAGGATCGGCCGGACGTCGATCCGGAACGCCGCTTCCAGTGCCGCGCGCGCCATCCCCGGGCTGGCGCTCATCCGCTCCACCATCCCAAGCAGGCGTATCGACCCGACCGACGGCAGCAGAGCGTGGGTTGCCTCGCCGCGGCCCCACGCCGAGCCGGCGCCGCGGCCCCACGCCTGCCAGCCGGCGAGCTGCTTCACCGAGGGCGTGTAGTCCTCACCCATCTCGGGCACGAGGCGCGCCCGCAGCTCGGCCGGATCGCGGTCGAAGTCGTCCCACCCGGCGAAGCCGAAGTACGCGAAGGTGCCGCTGAGGATCAACGCCTGCGATCGCTCCGGTCGTGTTGCCGCGAACATCATGGCGGCCGGGCCGCTTTCGCTCGCACCGAAAATGACGGCCTTTCGGAAGCCGACGGCGTCCATGATTGCCTCGAGTTCGGCCGTCCTCTCATCCACCGTGCGAACATGCGGGACCGGGTCCGACAGCCCGACGCCGGCCTTGTCGAACAGCAGGACGCGACAGAACGTGGAGAGCCGCTCGAAGAAGGCCACGCACTCGGGCACGGTCCAGCAAAGCTCGACATGGCTGACGAACGACCCGGCGAAGACTAGCTCGACAGGCCCGTCGCCGAACACCTGATACGCCAGGCTGAGATCGCCACAGGTTGCGTACGACGTTTCCGGCACGACATAAAGCGTACTGCCGCCAGGCGTTGCGGTTGCCCACCTGGACGCAGACTGCATGCCGCTAACGTCTGCTGTCTTGGCATACACGCGGTCTCTTGGAATCAGCACCGACGTCACCATCGTCACGCTGCGGCGCCCAGCCTAGGACGTTCAGCGCCGGTAATCCGCCAAGTTGTCGCCGAGTTCGTCGAACAACTTCTGGTTCATGCCGAACGCGAGCCGGACTTCAGCCACCACACCGTCGATCTCGTCCGTATCGAGCCGCAGCGCATCGAGCCGCGCCCGGTACGAGTCCTTGTAGGGCTTGGCCCGCATCGGGAATTCGTAGAACGCCAATCCCGCGCCACCGAGGCCGAATTCGCGGTCGAGAGTCTCGACGACCTGGCCACCCGAGAGGTCGCCGAGGTAACGGGTGTAGTGGTGGGCGATCAGCGCACCACCCACGCGACATCGGTAACCCGGTCGCGGTAGGCCTGTGCGGCGGGAGAGTCGACCTCGCGCGGCGCGCCGGGCATCCACTGCTCAAGGTCGGCATCGATGGCGGCCAGCCGCTCCAGCGCAGGGTCGTAGACGGCGGCCACCAACGGGTCGTTGCGGCGGGCACGCACGCACTCCTCGAGTGCGCCGTAAACCAGCCGCAGTCTCCGCAGGTAGTCGGCGTAACCCCGCTCGTTGACCCGGCCGGCGAGCAGCTCGGACACAAATGGCGATCGCTCCGCGGCGTCATGCTCGGCACGCGACCCGCGCTTCATCGCAACTGACAGCGGCCGAAGCGTTTTGCGGGTGTTCGCAATCATGATCTGCCCCAGGCTACCTGGCCGGCGGCCAAGGCTCCTGGCGTGAGCGGCCGCCGACGGGTCGGGCAGCCACCCGCTGAAAAGACAGATCCGCGGCGGCACGCCGTGGGCGCTCTGGGAACGCTTCGGGCACCCGACCCAGACCACGATTCGTGTCGTGTTTCGCCGTAGCGCCGCTCAACCTCGTATCGTCGGCGCATGACGCGCAATCTGGATGCCCGGCTCAGCACCCACTCGGCGACGGTAATTGCAGTGTTCCGAATAGTGGTCGGCCTGCTGTTCACCTGCCACGGCACGTCCATACTCTTCAACTGGCCGTTCCCGCCAATGATGCCGGTCGCGGTGGGCGAATGGCCGGGTTATACGCAGGATTGATCGAGTTGGTGACCGGCGTGCTCGTCGCGCTCGGCCTGTTCACCCGGATCGCGGCTCTGCTGGCATCCGGCGCGATGGCGTATGCGTACTCCACCGTGCACCTGCCGCACGGATTTCTGCCGATGACCAACGGCGGCGAGCCTGCGGTACTGTACTGCTTCGCGTTCTTTCTGCTGGCGTTCATCGGCCCTGGCAGATTTGCGCTGGAAACCCGCCGCTCTGCGATCGGTGGCCGATGGCGGCGTCCGCGCCGCGGCTACGAGAGCGTCCCCCTGTCGGCGCAGACGGGCCGCCCAGGCGGGCAGGTGGACTATTCAGCCGGTGGCGTGGCCCACGCCGCGGCTACGACGAGCGTCCCCCTGTCGGCGCAGGCGGACGGCCCAGGCGGGCAGGTGGACTATTCAGCCGGTGGCGGCGAAACCGTCGTATACGTGGTCTCTAGCAGTCGAAGGTGCTTGGGATAAAAGGAAATTGGCGAGCGTACCCTGGTGAACGTGGCTATCGTACCCATCGCCCGGCACCTATTGCGGGCCAGGACTGGTGGATATCGGCTACTCCGAGTCGCTTTCGGTTTCGGATATGGCACGCGCTGCGGGACTGTCGAAGGCGCACTTCACCAGAGAATTCGCCCGGACTTTCGGCGAGACTCCCCACCAGTATCTATTGACCCGCCGGCTCGAACGGGCCGCCGCATTGCTGCGCAACACGGACCGGTCGGTCGCCGAGGATCTGCTTCGCGGTCGGGCTGGACCAGCGTCGGCTCGTTCACCACCAGCTTCCGGCGCATCTACGGCGAGTCCCCTCGGCCTACCGGGCGGCGTTCCCGCCGGCGCAACGTCGTCCGGATTCCCCGACTGCGTGGTGCAGGCGTACGGGCGCCCGCAGAACCGCACGTTTCGAGAAGCGGCCGGGCCGTCGGCATCGTAGCTTCAAAGGGTACGTCAACTCGAGGAGGATGAGATGATCAAGATCGCCAACGCCCAGTTCTGGGTCCACGATCAGGACGAGGCACTTGCCTTCTACATCCAGAAGCTGGGCTGGGAGGTTCGCGCCGACGTGACCGTCGAAGAGTGGCAGTTTCCGCTGGCTGGCGGTCGGTCCGACGGGACAGGAAGGACCCGGCCTGGTCCTTATGCCCGTACCCGGGCCGCCCATGCTCGATGAAGCCAGCAGCGCTCCAACTGTCTGACCTGGTGGCCAAGGGTGGCGGCGGGACGCTCTTCCTCGAGACCGACGACTGCCAGGCGGCATATGAAGAGCTGTCCGCACGCGGGGTCGTCTTCAACGACCCGCCGACGCCGCAGCCCTACGGAATAGACACGTCGTTCCGGGATCCGTCGGGCAACAACATCCGCCTGACCCAGGTGCTCGAGTTCGATCCCTCCCGCACCTCAGGCTGAAAAACCTCACGTCACCCTGGACGCCGCCTGCCGATGATGGCTATCGGTTCGCCGCCTGGGCCACGGAAACAGCATCGGCACCTGTCGGCGGTAGTCGCGGTACTGGACACCCAACGCTGTGATCAGGTCGCGCTCCTCCAGCTGCAGCGCGATCAGAATGTAGCCAGTTGTGGCGACAGCGAAGAGTAGGTGCCCGGCTGTCATGGTCGGCGTCGCCCAAAACGCGACGACGAAGCCGAGCATCAACGGGTGACGCACCAGTCGGTAGAGCAGCGGCGTGCGAAATGTGACGTCGGAATACGGCTGTCCGCGCCATGCCAGATACACCTGTCGCAAGCCGAACAGGTCGAAGTGGCCGATCATGAATGTCGAGAGCAGCGCGATCACCCACCCTCCCCAGAACACCGCCCAAAGTCCGAGCCGAGCCACCGGGAATCTCACATCCCATAGCGGGCGGCATGAAGCGCCACTGCCAATACAGGAGAAGCAGCACGAGGCTAGAGATCAAAACGTAGGTGCTTCGCTCAATCGGCTGCGGCACGATCCGCGTCCACCAGCTTTTGAATCCTGGCCGTGCCATCACACTGTGCTGGACACCGAACAGGCCGAGCAGGAGCAAATCCACCAGGACCGCATGGCCGGTGGACGCGGCGACGGCGCGATCGACACTGCGGGGAACACCGATATTGCCCAAGAACCCGATCACATACAGGAAGGACGCCAGGAACAGCACGTAAGCGACCGCGGCGTAGCTAATCGCTAATGCGGAATTGATCTTCCCCGGTTTTGTCGTTGATTGCGTCACGTCCGTGCACCCTTCCCGTGGAATGGGACCCCGTCGGAGCGATACACGTGGTGGGACGACGATTCGTTCAATGCGGCCAGGTTGCCTGTTGCTCAACATTTCGACCACCTCCTTGCCTTGGCACGATGCTCCACCGCGGAGACCCCCGTCGGCATGGGGCGTTTGCCTCAATTTCTGCCCGCAGTTGCTGGCGGGTGACGGGCGGCGGTTCAGGTGCCTGCCGGGCCGGCAAGGCCGTGCTGCATCGCGTAAATGCTGGCGCCGATGCGATTCGACACCCCGATCTTGGCGTAGGTCCGCTCGACGTGATTGCGGGCGGTTTTCTCGCTGATCCCCAACGACGCCGCGATCTCCTTATTGGAGGCGCCGCGGGCAACGAGGCACAGCACCTCAGCCTCGCGAGCGGTCAATCCGGCGGGTCGCGGGCTCGGCCGACCGGCACGGCGTCCCGCGGCGTGCAGTACGGCGTCGACCGCGACCGGATCAAGGCCGCCCTCCCGCACGGACTCGCGCAGGCGACGTTCCGCGGCTTCGGGCGCAAGTTCGCCCCGGTACGGCCGTGGTTCGCGGGCCGACTGGTAGCTGACGGCCGCGGCCAACAGGCGGTCGGGTAGGCCCAGCGCGGCACCGCTGAGGCCCCGTGGGTATCCCGAACCGTCCACGCGCTCATGGTGATTGCCGGCCAGCGCAGCGATCCGCTCCAAGCCGGCCACCTGGCTGAGAATCCGCACGGTTAGATAAGGGTGCAATCGCACCCGCTCGAATTCGCCGGCGGTCAATCGGCGCGGTTGCGACCAGATCTGGTTCGACACCCCGATCCGGCCCAGGTCGTGGACATAGCCGGCGCGGCGCGTCAACGCCACCGCGTCGGGATCAAGACCCACCACCGTCGCCGCGTCGGCGGCCAGGCGGGCCACCGCCTCTGAATGCCCAAGTGTAAACGGGCATTTCAGATCGACAAAGCCGCCCAACGCGGCCAGCAGCACATCCAGCGCTGGTGCATCCAGCCGCTGCCGGCGATCCGGCGCCTCGCGCAACGCGACCGCCCACACCTCGCCTGCCGGCGGTCCCGCCAAACATGCGTCGGCGTTGTCGACAAACGTGTCGACGAGTTCGGGGTCGAATTGACCGCCCCGACGGCTGCGGGCCATCGCCACCGCGCCCTGGGTGCCATAGGCGCGCTGGTGGATCTCCGCCATGTCGGCGAGCTGAGCGATTCGCATGGGAAGCGGAATACTCTCGCCGCTAACGCCATTGGGCAGGCCCGCGCCGTCGAAACGCTCGAACGTGTGGCCCACCGCGGCCTGCACGTCGGCGCCAAGGCCGATCTGCTGGGCCAACAGCGTCGCCGACGCGCAGTGCGAACGCACCAGGTGCGACAGGTGGCCGCGAGCGTTGGCGAACAGGGTGGCCATCACCGCCAGCCGGCGCGTCCACGGTTCACCACGAGCCACGTTGCTGAGCAGGAAGCGCAGATAGGGCAGCCCCGACCAATCGACCAAAGCCGAATCGCGGCGTACCGCAATATCGTCGCCGAACCACTTTGCGTATTCATGCGAATCGGCGTGACAGCCAATCCACATGACCAGATTCGTGTAATACGTACAGTTCCGCTGGTCTCGGTCGAGCCCGAGGCGGTCGGCGATCCTGGTCCCGATCAGCGCGGCCCGCAGCATATGTTCGCTGGGCTGTCCCAGGCCGAGGTCGATCGCCACCGACAACGCCGCCAGCAGCTCGGCGCGGCTGGGTAATTCGGTATGCGCGTGATCAGGCACTGCGGACTGTCGCGAAGAACGCGCGGACGTCGTCGACGAAGAGTTCCGGCTGCTCGAAGGCGGCAAAATGCCCACCGCGCGGCATGGGCGTCCAGTGCGTGAGGTTGTAGCCGGCCTCGGCCCAGCGTCGCGGTGCGGGCAGCACCTCTTTGGGGAATGACGCCACCCCGGTGGGCAGCTCGACCCGGCCGCGACCGGCAAAGCTGTTGAAGCTCTCCCAGTACAGCCGCGCCGAGGACGCGCCGGCGGCGGGCACCCAGTAGAGCATCACATTGTCGAGCAGTTCGTCACGGCTGAGCACCTTTTCGGGGTGCCCGTCGCAGTCCATCCACGCCCAGAATTTTTCGACGATCCACGCCATTTGCGCTGCCGGCGAATCAACCAGCCCGTAGCCCAGGGTTTGCGGCCGAGTGGACTGCTGCTTGGAATAGCCAGTGCCCCAACGCCGGTGGTGTGCCAGCGCGGCGAAGGCTCGCTGCTCATCATCGGTGGGATCGCCACTGGACCCCGACGGAGGCCGGGCGATCGGCATATTCAGGTGAATGGCGACGCAGTGCCCGCGGTTGCGGCCGATCTGCGTGGTGACCGCGGCACCCCAGTCTCCGCCCTGCGCGCCGTAGCGGTCATAGCCGAGGCGCACCATCAACGTCTCCCACGCCTGCGCGATCTTCTCCACACCCCATCCGGTGCCGGTGGGCTTGCCCGAGAACCCGTAGCCGGGAAGCGACGGGCAGACCACGTGGAAGGCATCCTCGGGGCGTCCCGACACCGGATCGACCAGCGGCTCGATCACCTTGTGGAACTCCACGATGGAGCCTGGCCAGCCGTGGGTGATGACCAGCGGCAGGGCATCTTCGTGTGGGGAGCGCTGATGGATGAAATGGATGTCGAGCCCGTCGATTTCGGTGGTGAACTGATCGAACCGGTTCAACGCGGCTTCGCGGGACCGCCAGTCGTAACCGTTGGCCCAGTACTCGGCCAGTTCCCGGGTGTAGGCCAGCGGCATGCCCTGGCTCCAGTCGTCGACGCACTCGGCTTCAGGCCAACGGGTGCGCGCCAAACGTGCCCGCAGGTCATCGAGGACCTCGCCTGGGACGTCGATGCGGAAGGGCCCGAGTTCAGGCATCCGCCTGCCCTGGCGTCACAGAATTCGCCGGGGTGATCTGCCCATACGGTAGCCGGCGGGGAAGGACATCTCGATCACGCGCAGCTGGTGGTTCGCCTTCGACTCGAGCTCGAGAACAACGCAGCTCTCGCTGATGGACTTGGACTCCAGAACGATGTAGTGCTGACCGCCACCGTCGACGTCGGTGACCGGGTCACCTGAGCGCAGTGCCTCCACGGGCACCAGTTCGGGGTTTGGGTGTGACTCCACCCCGCCACGTTATGCCAAGCCGGCTTGCGACGGGACCGTTTCACCGATGCCCGACTGGTCCTAGAACAGAGCGAAGTCGCCAACGGGGTGATCAAGTACCGGTGATCGCGGCCGACCCACCGGCTACAACGGCCGGCAGATCGAACCACTAGGACTGATTCGTCGACAGCGGAGGGTTTTCCCGCACCCCGCGGTACATGCCCCAGCGGACGATCCACGGCATCACCACCCGGTCGACCGACCACGACGGCAACCGGAACGCCTGGCCGGTGGGCAAAAAGACCTCCAGCCCGTTGGGCTGGATACCCAGCAACGAACCCCACCGCCGCCCAGGGGTCCGGAAGGCTCGTAGCCGCTGGTCGGCGAACTCGGCGCGGATGTTGTGGGCCACCAACGCATCTCCGCGATTGCGGGCCGAGCTGCGCAGCGGGTCGCTCGCCGCCACGTCCCCGATCGCAAAGACAACGCGCTGACCGGGTACCTTTAGTTCCGGTGTCACGCGGACAAACCCGTCGGCGTCGAGCAACTCGGGCGGCAGCCAGTCGGTGTTGGGTTGGACTCGCCCAATCGCCCACAGCACGGCATCGGCCGACGCTGGGGGTTGTCCGGAGCTGAAGTGAACCGGCTCGTCGGTGATCTCGTCACCGGAAAAGCCGTCGGCGAGCACGGCGCGATGCCCAGGGTGCAGGCCGACACCCCGGTGGGCCAGCCGCTGCCGGAGGCGATCCCACGTCCGCCGGTGGTAGCCGGTCAGCGCACGCTCCCCGGGAAGTAGAGGTCGACCCGCTTGTGCGGCCAGGTGGTTGCCATGTTGACCGCGCTGCTGACCGCTGCCGCACCGCCACCGATGACGATCACCGATCTCGCGGCAGCCAGGCGGTCGTGGGCAGCCTTGAGGTCGGCGCCGATCTCAGCCGGCGACTGCACCGTGGGCGGCGCCAGAAGCCGTTGGTGACGCCTGTCGAGATGACCAGCGCGTCGTAATGCTCGGTGACCGTTGTGCCGTCGTCGCGCCGGCCGCAGACGGTTCGGGCCGCCAGATCCACTCCGGTCAGTGTGGCCTGAACCGTGCGCACCCGGTCAATTTTCGGAACCTGTCGAACGGAATCCAATAGTCGCGGGCCCAATCGTCCGGGCGGGAGAGCCGGACGCCGAGTTCCTGGCCGCTCACCAACGCGGGTTTGACCGAGATCCCGACGACGTCGGCGTGCCGCGCCAGCCGAATCGCGATCAGGACGCCGACGTCGCCCAGCCCCGCGATGACGACGCGTTTGCGGTTCATGCCACCATCCTGCGCGGCGGGCGGGGGAGCCACTCGACCGGTGTGCGGATGCCCTGGCAGCACCAGCTAACCCGCGTCTGGATCTGCTTCGTCGTCGTCGTCGCTGTCGGGGTGGAATCTTTCGGGGTGGTGCTAGGGGTTGATTCGCGGTTGTCCATGGTCGAGATGCGGTGGTGGTATCCACCCGGAAACTCCACCGTCGATAACCGCAAACAATTAGTTGGCGGGATCGGCGAGAGTGGATTGCTCGACGCGGCGGCGCACCGGATTGGGCTTGCGTGCTGATTCGATGAATGCTTATATAGAAGGATGTCGAATCAGGCCGCGGCGGGGTGTTGCCCCGCGCTGGGCGTGGCCGCAATGGCCGAGCCGCAGGCCGTCGACTTGGCGGCGATGTTCAAGGCACTGGGCGACCCGGTACGGCTACGCCTGTTGAGCCTGATCGCCAGCCATCCAGGCGGAGAGGCGTGCGTCTGCGATATCTCGGCGACCTTCGATGTTTCCCAGCCGACGATCTCACACCACCTCAAATTGCTGCGCTCAGCGGGCTTGCTGGATTGCGAGCGCCGAGGTACCTGGGTGTACTACTGGGTGATTCCGTCTGCGTTGCAGCAGCTTTCAGTCCGTGCTTCACATGTTGATGACCGTCCCGTGGGCGGCTCACCGGAATACCCGCGTGAACGCGACCACCGACCGCGAGAGCCGCCGCTGTGCTGGCCGGCTCTCGACACTGGACCGATTGCTGCCAGTGTGGATCGGGGTCGCGATGGCAGCGGGTCTGCTGCTGGGTCGGCTCATCCCGGACCTGGGTTCCGGCTTGAGTGCCGTCGAGGTGGACGGCATCTCCCTGCCGATCGCGATGGTCCTGCTGATCATGATGTATCCAGTGCTGGCCAAGGTCCGCTACGACCAGCTCGGCGAGGTCACCGGTGACCGCAAGCTGATGCTGTCTTCGCTCGTGCTGAACTGGCTAATCGGACCGGCGGTGATGTTCGTGTTAGCCTGGCTGCTGCTGGCGGATCTGCCCGAGTACCGCACCGGATTGATCATCGTGGGCTTAGCCCGCTGCATCGCCATGGTCATCATCTGGAACGACCTCGCGTGCGGGGACCGCGAAGCCGCCGCCGTACTCGTCGCGCTCAACTCGCTGTTTCAAGCCATGATGTTTGCGGTGCTGGGCTGGTTTTACCTATCGGTTTTGCCCGGCTGGCTGGGCCTACCGCAAACCGGCATCGATTCTCGCCCTGGCAGATCGCCAAATCGGTGCTCATCTTCCTGGGCATCCCGCTGCTGGCCGGATACCTCACCCGCCGCCTCGGCGAAAAGGCCAAGGGCCGCCACTGGTACGAGACGCGGCTCCTGCCGCTCCTCGGTCCGTGGGCGCTCTACGGGCTGCTGTTCACCATCGTGATCCTGTTCGCCTTCCAGGGCGACCAGATCACCTCCCGGCCTTGGGATGTCGCCCGGATCGCGGTGCCGCTGCTGGCCTACTTCGCGATCATGTGGGCCGGCGGATACGTCCTCGGCGTACCGCTGCGCTTGGGCTACGCCCGCACCACCACGCTGGCGTTCACCGCCGCCGGCAACAACTTCGAGCTGGCCATCGCCGTTGCGATCGCTACCTATGGCGCAACCTCCGGTGAAGCTTGGCCGGCGTGGTCGGCCCGCTGATCGAAGTGCCCGTGCTGGTCGGTCTGGTCTACGTCTCCCTGGCACTGCGCGCCCAACTGTTTCCAACCCAATCCCACTCGATTCCAGGAGCGCCCAATGATGACCGAGAAACCCAGCGTTTTGTTCGTCTGCGTCCATAATGCTGGGCGCTCGCAGATGGCCGCTGGACTGCTGACCCACCTGGCCGGCGATCGCATCGAAGTCCGTTCCGCTGGAACTGCACCTGCCGACCAGATCAACCCCGTCGCCGTCGCCGCTATGGCCGAACTGGGCATCGACATCACCTCCGCCGCCCCGAAAGTCCTCAACGCCGACGCCGTCCAGGGCAGCGACGTCGTGGTCACCATGGGTTGCGGCGACACCTGCCCCTACCTCCCGGGCGTGTCCTATCGCGACTGGAAACTCGAGGACCCCGCCGACCAACCCCTCGCCTACCGTCCGCACCATCCGCGACGACATCGCCGAGCGCGTGCGAGCACTGATCGCCGAACTGGCTCCCACCATCTCGATCCGGTAACCGCCAGGAGAACCACATGTCACGCGTCCAACTTGCCCTCAATGTCGACAATCTCGACGAAGCGATCACGTTCTACTCCAAGCTCTTTGACACCCGACCAGCGAAGGTAAAATCCGGCTATGCAAACTTCGCGATAAGCGAACCCGCTCTCAAACTCGTGCTAATCGAAAATCCTGGCCATGGCGGCACCCTGAATCATCTTGGCGTCGAAGTCGAATCCAGCGAAACCGTGCATGCCGAAATCGCCCGGCTCACCGACGAAGATCTGCTCGCCGACGAGGAACTCAACACCACCTGCTGCTTCGCCACCCAGGACAAAGTCTGGATCGCCGCCCCGAGCGGCGAGAAATGGGAGATCTATACCGTGCTGACCGATTCCGACACCTTCGGCACCAGCCCCGACCAACGCATCGACACCGTCACCGAGAAGTGCGGTTGCACCACCAATACCTAGACGAAAGCCGCAGCGGCCGCAGGCCGGGCGGTGGATCTGTGCAATTGCCTTAACCGAACCTGCGCCAGGCAAAGATCCGCGGCGACGAGCTCGATCGCGGCGATCTTAGCGGTCTCTTGAGAGACAACGGGAGGGTGCGTGCGCATCGCCGGGACATAGACCGTGGTGACGAACCGCAGCCGTGTCGTCACCTGCGCCAGCGCTCCGACCAGCACCCACGGGTCGGGCCAGTCGGTGAATGGCTGCCAGCGCCGCTGCCCGTCTTTGGTGTAGGGGTAGGGGGTGGCAAGGCTTTCCACATTGACGACGTGGTCGGGGATCCCGATGCCGTCGTATCCGAGTTCTTCAGCGGCCCTAGCAATCTCGATGATCTCGCCGGTGTCCAGGAAGGCACTGCTGATGTAGTACTTCATCCGGCGCCCCGCGCCCAAGCCGGTGCGACGAACACTCCTTCTGCTTCGACGGTGATCCCGGTGGAATCCGAAATATGCCCGCGGGCAAATGATTTCCTGTCATCGGTGCGCTCGATCGTCGCCTCGGCGTGCAGCGCGCCCAATGGTGTGCCGCGCAGGTACTTTACGGTGAGCGTGCCGGTGAACCGCGGCTTGGTCAGGCCCTCGCTGGCCGCCTCGCCCAGGACATGATCGAGCACCAGGGCACACACACCACCGTGGACCAGCCCGGGCGGTCCCTCGTACGCGGCGCCCAGGGTGAAGTCACTCCAGCACCGACCGCCGTCGTCGTGGTGAATCGTCAGCGGTGGGGCGAGCGGGTTGCGCAGACCGATCACGGCGTTGGTCCACGCCAGCGGCCTACTGTCCACGACGTAGGACACTCCGACGGAGTCGTGCCGCGTTTTGCCGCGCAACGTCTGGGTTACCGCCTCGATCGCGGCACGCGCCTGCGCAATGGTGTCGGCGTCGACATCTGTCCGGATCGTGGTCTCGACCAGATCCCGCACCGCGTCCGTCAGCGGGCCGTAGCGGGCCGTCAGCCGTTCCTGCTCGGCGGGGCTGATGACCTCATACGGAACTTCCACCGAACCAGCCTCCTGACATCGCAACTCAATTGCCGAACACCTTCCGCACCAAGGCTTTTGCGCGCCGCGTCACCCGCAGATAGTTGTCCAGGAACTCGCCGCCGTCACCGTTGGGCCAGCCGGCGGCGACCGCGACCGCGTTGAGCTGCCGCCCCGGCCCCGGCAGCTGGTCGGTGGGCTTGCCCCGGACCAGGACCAGCCCGTTGCGGGCCCGGGTCGCCGTCAGCCAGGCTTGCCGCAACAGATCCACCTCGTCTTCGGCGATGAGTTCGGCCGCGGCGATCGCGTCCAGAGTTTCCAGCGTCGAGGTGTTGTGCAGGGTCGGGACGGCGTGGGCGTGCTGCAACTGCAACAGCTGCACGGTCCATTCGATATCGGCCAGTCCCCCGCGCCCCAGTTTGGTGTGCGTATTCGGATCGGCCCCGCGCGGCAGCCGTTCCGCGTCGACCCGAGCCTTGATGCGGGTGATTTCCTTGACCGCCTCCGGTGAGACCCCGTTGGCGGGATAGCGCGTCTTGTCGGCCATCAGCATGAACCGCTGGCCTACCTCGACGTCGCCGGCGATCCAGGTGGCGCGCAGCAGTGCCTGGACCTCCCAGGGCTGCGCCCACTGCGCGTAGTACGCCTCGTAGGAGGCCAGCGTCCGCACCAGTGCACCGTTGCGGCCCTCCGGGCGCAGGTTGGCGTCGATCTCCAACGGCGGATCTGGGCTCGGCGCACCCAGCTTTTCCCGCAGCTGCTCGGCCACCGAGACCGACCATCGCACCGCCTGCGAGGCTTCGACACCGACGGCCGGCTCACACACGAACATCACGTCGGCGTCCGAGCCGTAGCCCAGCTCGCCGCCACCCAGGCGACCCATGCCGATCACCGCAATCGCGGCCGGAGCGCTGCCGTCCTTCGTGTGCGCCCGGATCATCGCGTCCAGCGCGGCCTGCAGTACCGCCACCCGCAACGAGGTCAGCGCTTTGCACACTTGCCGGACGTCGAGCATGCCCAGCAGATCGGCTGAGGAGATCCGGGCCAGCTCGCGCCGCCGCAGGGCGCGGGCGGCGGCGATGGCCCGCGCCGGATCAGTGTGCCGGCCCACCGAGGCGACCAGCGCGGGGCCCACCGCGCCGAGCTCGACGTCGAGCAGCTTGGGCCCCGACGGGCCGTCGCCGTACTGCTGGATCACCTCGGGTGCACGCATCAGCAGCTCCGGCACGTACGCTGAGGTGCCCAGCACATGCATGAGCCGTTTGGCCACCGCGTTCTCGTCACGCAATGCCGACAGATACCAACGCTCCCCGGCCATCGCCTCGCTGAGCCTGCGGTAGGCCAGCAGCCCGGTGTCGGGGTCGGGCGTATCCGACAACCAGTCCAGCAGCTTGGGCAGCAGCACCGATTGCACGCGCCCGCGCCGACCGCTCTGGTTGATCAGCGCCGCCAGGTGGGTGAGCGCGCCCTGGGGTCCTTCGTAGCCGAGCGCGGCCAGCTGACGCTCCGCGGCGGCCGGGGTCATCCCGTGCGAGAACTCCAATCCGTCCGGGCTGACCGATTCCAGGAGCGGTTGATAGAAGAGTTTGGCGTGCAGCCGGGACACCCGCAGGTTCTGGCGCTTGAGCTCCTCGCGCAATACGCCCAGCGCGTCGTGCGAGCCGTCGGGGCGGATGTGAGCGGCCCGGGCCAGCCAGCGCAACGCCTCGTCGTCCCCGGCCTCCGGCAGCATGTGGGTCCGCTTCAGTCGCTGCAGCTGCAGCCGGTGTTCGAGCAGGCGCAGGAATTCGTAGGAGGCCGTCAGGTTCGCGGTGTCCTCGCGACCGACGTAACCGCCGGCGCCCAGCGCCGCCAGCGCGTCCACAGTGGACGCCACATGCAGCGAGTCGTCGCAGCGGCCGTGCACCAGCTGCAGCAGCTGCACCGCGAACTCCACGTCGCGCAGCCCGCCGCTGCCGAGTTTGATCTCGCGGCTGCGGACCGCGGCGGGCACCGTTTCCACCACTCGGCGGCGCATCGACCGCACCTCGGCCACGAAGTCATCCCGTTCGCTGGCGCGCCACACCATCGGCATTACCGCGGCCGTGTACTGCCGGCCCAGCTCCTCGTCGCCCGCGGCCGGGCGGGCCTTGAGCAATGCCTGGAACTCCCAGGTCTTCGCCCAGCGCTGGTAGTAGGCGATGTGTGACTCCACGGTGCGGACCAGCTCGCCGTGATTTCCCTCGGGGCGCAGCCCGGCGTCGACTTGGAAGAAGGCGTCGGAGGCCAGCCGCATCAACTCGCCGGCGATCCGGGTGGTGACGGAATCGGCGCGCTCGGCGACGAAGATGACGTCGACGTCGCTGACGTAATTCAGTTCGCGTGCCCCGCATTTGCCCATCGCGATGACGGCCAGCCGAGGCGGTGTGTTCTGACCGCACACCGTGCTCTGAGCGACCCGCAGGGTGGCTTCCAAAGCCGCGTCGGCCATATCCGCCAGATGGGCACCGATCGCGGTGAACGGCAGCACCGGCTCGTCCTGGACGGTCGGCGCCAGGTCGAGCGCGGCCAGCACCAGCAGCTGATCACGGTAACAGGTGCTCAGCCGGGACATCGCAGAGCCTGCGGCACTTGACGGTTCGGCGATCGCGTCGAGGAACGACCGGCGCAGCTGGTCAGCGGAGGGCAAAGTCACCTTGCCGCGCAACAGTTGCCAGGACCGCGGGTGTGCGATCAGGTGGTCACCCAGCGTCAGCGACGAACCCAGCACGGCGAACAGCCGGCCCCGCAGGCCGCGGTCTTTCAACAACGCGGCGCCCAGTTCGTCCCAGCCGGAGTCCGGGGTTTCGGCAAGGCGGACCAGGTTACGCAGCGCGAGGTCGGCGTCGGGAGCGCGCGACAGCGACCACAGCAGCTCGACGTGAGCCTGGCTGTTTTCGTCGGCGTCCCAGCCCAGCTGGGCCAAGTTGGCGCTGGCGCGCGGGTCGACTAGTCCCAGACGGCCCGCACTGGGCAGCTTGGAGCGCGACGCCGCGGGTTTGGTCACGACCACGACGGTAGCGCACGCCGGTGATCGGCTGTGAGCGAAGACGCCGCGCTACAGCGACAGGTAGGTTCTCAGCTCGAACGGGGTGACGTGGCTGCGGTAGTTGGCCCATTCTCTGCGCTTGTTGCGCAGGAAGAAGTCAAAAACGTGCTCCCCCAAAGCTTCTGCGACCAGCTCCGAGTTCTCCATCTCACCAAGCGCTCGATCCAGGCTGCTCGGCAGCTCGCGGTAACCCATCGCGCGACGCTCCTCGGCGGTGAGGTCCCAGACGTTGTCTTCGGCTTCCGGGCCCAGTACGTAGTTCTTCTCCACGCCGCGCAAGCCGGCGGCCAGCAGCACGGCGAACGTCAGATAGGGGTTGCAGGCCGAGTCGGGACTGCGCACCTCGATGCGCCGTGAGGACGTCTTGCGCGGGCTGTACATCGGGACCCGCACCAGCGCCGAACGGTTGGCCGCCCCCCAGGACGCCGCGGTGGGCGCCTCACCACCGTGCACCAGCCGTTTGTAGGAATTGACCCATTGGTTGGTGACCGCGCTGATTTCCGAGGCGTGCTCGAGGATGCCGGCGATGAACGACTTGGCCACGTCCGACAGCTGCAGCGGGTCATCGAGGCTGTGAAAGGCGTTGACGTCGCCCTCGAACAGGCTCATGTGGGTGTGCATCGCCGAGCCGGGGTACTGCCCGAACGGTTTGGGCATGAACGTGGCCCGCACCTGTTGTTCCAGCGCGATTTCCTTGATGACGTAGCGGAACGTCATGACATTGTCGGCCGTCGACAGCGCATCGGCGTAGCGCAGATCGATCTCCTGCTGGCCGGGCGCGCCTTCGTGGTGGGTGAACTCGACGGAGATTCCCATCGATTCCAGCGCGTCGATCGCGTGCCGGCGGAAGTCCGACGCCGAGTCGTGCACCGCCTGGTCGAAGTAGCCGGCGTCGTCGGCCGGCACCGGCACCGACCCGTCGTCAGGACCCGGCTTGAGCAGGAAGAACTCGATCTCGGGATGCACGTAACAGGAGAAGCCCAGGTCGTTGGCCTTCGCCAACTGCCGCCGCAACACGTGCCGCGGGTCCGCCCAGGACGGCGAGCCGTCGGGCATCGTGATGTCGCAGAACATCCGCGCGGAGTGGTGGTGCCCGGAGCTGGTGGTCCAGGGCAGGACCTGGAAGGTCGACGGATCCGGGTGGGCGACGGTGTCGGACTCCGAGACCCGGGCGAATCCTTCGATCGAGGAACCGTCGAACCCGATGCCCTCCTCGAAGGCGCCTTCGAGTTCAGCTGGAGCGATCGCGACCGACTTCAGGTAGCCGAGCACGTCGGTGAACCACAGCCGGACGAAACGGATGTCCCGTTCCTCCAACGTGCGGAGGACAAATTCCTTCTGTCGATCCATGTCCCGAACAGTATGCACTGCCTGTTAAAAGTGTGTTACCAGTGCCACGCTAACAACGTAAGTTATCTGGCGGCGGAGTCCCGTCGACGAAGTACTGGGTGACCGCGTCGTCGACGCACTCGTCACCGTCGAAGACCACGGTGTGCTGGGTGCCGTCGTAGGTGATCAGTGGCGCGCCGAGTTGCCGGGCCAGGTTGACACCGGCCTGATACGGAGTGGCCGGGTCGTGGGTGGTGGAGACCACCACGACCTTGCCGGGCGCCACCGGTGCCGCGGCGTGCGGTTCCGTCGTCGCCGGAACCGGCCACAGCGAGCACAGGTCGCGCGGTGCGAAACCGGTGAACTGCCCGTAGGACAGGAACGGGGCGCGCTGCCGGATCTGCCGGTCGGCGTCCACCCAGGTCGCCGAATCGGTCGGCGAGGGCGCGTCGACGCAGCGGATCGCGTTGAACGCGTCTTGTCCGTTGTCGTAGTGCCCGTGCGGGTCGCGGCCCTGATAGTCGTCGGCGAGCAACAGCAGGTCTCCGGCGTCGGTGCCGCGCCGCAGTCCGAGCAGCCCGCTGGTCAGGTACTTCCAGTAGTGCGGGGTGTAGAGCGCGTTGATGGTTCCGGTGATCGCGTCGGCGTAGCTGAGCCCGCGCGGGTCCGATGTCTTGGCCGGCTGTTGGACCAGCGGGTCGACCAGGTCGTGGTAGTTGCTCACCCACTTGGTCGGGTCGGTACCCAGCGGGCAGTCGGCGGAACGCGCGCAGTCCGCGGCGTAGCCGTTGAATGCGTCCTGGAATCCGGCCATCTGGTTGATGTTGTCCTCGACCGGTCCGATGGTGGGATCGATAGCGCCGTCGAGGACCATCGCGCGCACATGGTCACTGAACCGCTCGAGGTAGGCGGTCCCCAGTTCGGTCCCGTAACTGAAACCCAGATAGTTGATCTGCTGCTCCCCCAGCGCCTGGCGGACCATGTCCATGTCGCGGGCCGCTGATGCGGTGCCGACGTTGGCCAGGAACGGCAGGCCCATCCGGTTGACGCAGCCCTGGGCCAGCTGCTTGTTGACATCCTCGATGTGTGCCACGCCGGCCGGGCTGTAATCGACCATCGGATCGCGGCGGTAAGCGTCGAACTCGGCGTCGGTGCGGCATCGGATTTCCGGCGTGGAGTGGCCGACGCCGCGCGGATCGAACCCGACCAGGTCGAAGCGGCGGGTGATCTCGCTGTCGGCCAGGGCCGCGGCCAGCCCGGCGGCGCTGTCGACGGCTGATGCGCCCGGACCGCCGGGGTTGACCAGAAGCGACCCGATCCGGTTGCCGGTGGCGGGAATTCGGATCATCGCGAGTTGGAGCTGCGCGCCGCCCGGGTTGTTGTAGTCGACGGGCACCGACACCGTCGTGCACCGTGCGGTGGGGATGTGACTGGTGTCGTCGATGACCTTGGCGCAGCTGCCCCAGTTGAGGTGGGGAGTCGTGGCCGGCTGCGGCGCCACCGAGCTCGGCGTCGGACCGGCATCGGAGTCGGGGTTGGCGGTGGCTTGCGGGCTGACGTCGGCGGAGGTGAACACCAGCCCTAACGAAAACAGCGCTGAGCCCAAACGTCTCATGCGCCACATGGGACTCATCGTCGCATGGGTACTGCGTTCCCGGTGATGGACAAAGGTCACACCTTGATCTCGTATCGGCAGCGTTGCGAACCCGAATCCAGCCTCATTGCGGGGCTCGGCACCGGGCGCCCGCCGGGGGCAGGGCACCGCGGATCAGGTAGGCCGCCGCGAAGTCGTCGATGCAGGGGTTGCCCTCGAAGACGACCGTGTGCTGGGTGCCCTCGTAGGTGAGCAGCGCGCCGTGCAGCTGGTTGGCCAGGTCGACCCCGGCCTGGTAGGGGGTCGCCGGGTCATGGGTGGTGGATACCACCACGGTCGGCGGCAGGCCGGGCGCAGAGATGGTGTGCGGCTTAGTCGTCGGTGGCACCGGCCAGAACGCGCAGGCGCCCAGCGGGGCATCGCCAGTGAACTTGCCGTAGCTCATGAAGGGTGCGAGCTGGCGCGAGCGGCGGTCTTCGTCGACGACCTTGGCCCGGTCGTTGACGGGCGGCTCGTCGACGCAGTTGATCGCCACCCGAGCGTCGGTGGCGTTGGTGTAGCGGCCGCGCGGGTCGCGGCGCATGTACATGTCGGCCAGGGCGAGCAGGGTATCGCCGTGATGTTGGGCGAGCTCGCTCAAGCCGTCGGTGAGGTGTTGCCACAAGGTCGGTGAGTACAGCGCCATGATCGTGCCCACGATTGCATCGCTGTAGCTCAGTCCGCGTCGATCGTCGGTGTGCACCGGACGGCCCAGATTCGCGTTGTTCGGGTCGACCATGGGGTCGACCAGGCTGTGGTAGACGGTGACCGCTTTGGCCGGATCGGTGCCCAGCGGGCAGGTCGGTTTCTTGGCGCAGTCGGCGGCATAGTCGTTGAACGCATCTTGAAATCCCTGGGCCTGGCGCAGGTCTGCCTCGATGGGATCGGCGTTCGGGTCGACGGCGCCGTCGAGGATCATCGCCCGTACGTTCTGCGGAAAGGCCTCGGCGTAGGCCGAGCCGATCCGGGTGCCATAGGAATAGCCCAAATAGGTCAGCTTGGCATCGCCCAATGCGACCCGGATCGCGTCCAGGTCGCGTGCGGCGTTGACGGTCCCGGCGTTGGCCAGGAACTTCTTGCCCAGTTTGTCCAGGCAGCGCCCGACATATGCTTTGGTCTCGCCCTCGATGTAAGCGACGCCCGCCGGGCTGTAATCAACGTCTGGCTCGGTGCGCTGCTTGTCGTTTTCGGCGTCGGAGTTACACCAGATCGCCGGTCGCGACGACGCCACCCCGCGCGGGTCGAACCCGACCAGGTCGAAGTGTTCGCGGACCTGCGGCGGCAACGCCTGCACGACGCTTACCGCGGCCTCGACACCGGATTCACCGGGACCACCGGGATTGATGATCAGCGAGCCGATCTTGTTCCCGGTCGCCCGGAAGCGAATCAATGCCAGTACAGCGGCGTCGCCGTAGCGGTGGTTGTAGTCGACCGGGACGGCCACCCGGCCGCACTGGGCGCCGTCCGGCAGTTTCGCCGCGCCGCCCCCGACCACCCGGCACGGTCCCCACACCAGCGGCTGGCCGATCTTGGGCTCGGCCAGCCGGGGACGCCCGTTGACCACCCGGGTGCAGCCGGTCAGCACCACCGCGACGACCACGATCCAGATCAGCCCGAACGACACCGGACGCGCGATGGTGTCGCGGCGAGGCAGGCTCATGAGAAACCATGCTGCCATGCGGCCCACCGCGGCCACGGCGACCGGGCACCGCTAGCGGGCAGCCAGCAACTCTTCCATTCCGACGGCGAAGTCGTCGGCGAGGTTCCACAAGTCCGGAAGCAGGTTCGGGCAGGAGATGATGCCGACGTTCAGCTTGCCGTTCAGCGACATCACGGTGATGTTCAGGCCCGAGCCGTGGAAGATCGGTCCCAGCGGGTACATCGCCTTGATCTCGCAGCCGAGCAGGTACAGCGGCATCTGCGGGCCGGGCACGTTGGAGACCACCAGGTTGTGCACCGGGCGGCTCCGGGTCAGCCGTGCCCCGGCGTAGGCCCGAATGGCCAGACCAAACACCGTCGGCGCGGCGAATTGCGTCCAGTCTTGCAAGAGCGTGGCGCTGATCGCCGAACTGTGCTGCTTGGCAACCGAATTGGCTTCGGCAATGGCTTTGAGGCGTTCCGCGGGATCGGCGATGTGGGTTTGCAGGCTGGCGAACATGCCCGAAATCTGGTTGCGCCCCGGGTGTTCCGATTTGCCGTGCAGCGAAATAGGAACCATCGCCACCAACGAGGAGTCCGGCAGTTCGCCGCGGTCGAGCAGGAATTGCCGCAGCACCCCGGAGACCAGCGCCATCACCACATCGTTGAGCTTGACGTCGAACTGCTTGTTGACCTTCTTAATGTCGTCGAGATCCAGTTGGGCATAAGCGATGCTGCGCTGGCCGGTGATGTTGGCGTTGAACGCCGTTTTCGGTGCGGCGAACGGGCGCGCCATGGCCCTGCCGCTGCTGGCCCGCAACACCGTCTCCACCACGGACGTCACCGTTTTCGGCAACACTGTGGCCAACTGCAGCGGACGGGAGGCGAACCTGGCCAGTCCGGTGACCGCGAGCCGGATCTGGTTGGCGTCGCCGGCGCCGTCGACCGGATCCGGTGGCGGTGCCTCGATTTCGGTACTGCACAGTTGCGACAACAGGTCTGCCCCGGTCAC
The DNA here is from genome assembly GCA_963787635.1 of uncultured Actinomycetota bacterium. Taxonomy (GTDB): domain Bacteria; phylum Actinomycetota; class Actinomycetes; order Mycobacteriales; family Mycobacteriaceae; genus Mycobacterium. Next base: position 102,842 of record CAWBDP010000001.1, read on the forward strand.
CCCGTCTGTGCAGGCGTGGTGCACCTTGGACATCATGGCCAGCCGGCCGTCCTGGTGAGCATCGGTGCCGGCGATGCCTTCGATGATCCACACCTCCCACAGCGGCCGGGTCCGGTCCAACGGGAGTGCGGCGATGTGGCTGCAGATCTCGGACAGTTCCAGCCGCCCACCCGGCGGCGGCAGACCGATGCGGTGCAGGTGGCGGTCGACGTCGAAGTCCTTGTCGTCCACCCAGACTGGATGGTCGAGATTCAGCGGACTGTCGGCGAGCTTCTCGCGGAGTTGCGGCATTCCCTTTATCCGCAACGTAAATCCGTCGCGGAGGCGGTCGAAGGTGTAGCCGCCGGGCATCGTCGAGGTATCCAACTCCATGATCGAGCAGACGTGCAAGGGCTGCGAGGGGGTTTCCAGGTACAGGAAACTGGCGTCGAGTCCGCTGAGCCGTTGCATACGCCCGATGGTATGTCCGGAGCCAAGTGGGGTCACCGAAAGGGCCCGACCGCCGGCGGTGTGACAAAGTCAACTGGGGCCCGCTGTGCCGTTGCGCCGCCGCAGGTGGCAAACTAACAGAGTCAACGCGAACCCGGGGACCTGTCCGGCCACGAGGATCGAACCGACCAACATGAGGGACAGTGATGTCTGAGCAAACCGTGTACGGGGGTGCCACCGGCATCGGCCCGCGGACCAAAACCCGCATTCCCCACCTACAGAAGATGAAGGCCGAGGGCCACAAGTGGGCCATGCTGACGGCCTACGACTACTCCACCGCCCGGATCTTCGACGACGCCGGGATTACGGTGTTGCTGGTCGGTGATTCGGCGGCCAACGTCGTCTACGGCTACGACACCACGGTGCCGATCTCCATCGACGAGCTGATCCCGCTGGTCCGCGGGGTAGTACGCGGCGCTCCGCATGCGCTGGTCGTGGCGGACCTGCCCTTCGGTAGCTACGAGGCGGGACCGGCGGCGGCGCTGGCCGCGGCCACCCGGTTCATGAAAGAGGCCGGCGCGCACGCGGTCAAGCTCGAGGGCGGTGAGCGGGTCAGCGAGCAGATCGCCTGCCTGAGCGCGGCGGGCATCCCGGTGATGGCGCATATCGGGTTCACCCCGCAGAGCGTCAACACCCTCGGCGGCTTCCGGGTGCAGGGCCGTGGTGATGCCGCCGAGCAGACCATCGCCGACGCGATCGCCGTCGCAGAAGCCGGCGCCTTCGCCGTGGTGATGGAGATGGTGCCCGCCGAACTGGCCACCCAGATCACCGGCAAGCTGACCATTCCGACCGTCGGTATCGGGGCCGGACCGAATTGCGACGCGCAGGTGCTGGTCTGGCAGGACATGGCCGGGCTCACCAGCGGCAAAACCGCGCGTTTCGTCAAGCGGTTCGGCGATATCGGCGCGCAATTGCGGGCCGCGGCGATGCACTACGCCGAGGAAGTTGCCAGCGGAGTTTTTCCCGCCGACGAGCACAGCTTCTAAAGGTCTGATTTCTTTTCGCTGTCGCGGCGCGCTCGCGTTGCGCCCAATGGCGCCGTTCGCGTTGCGCCCGGTGGCGCCGTTCGTGTTGCGCCCGGTGGCGCCGTTCGCGAGCCCACTTCGCGATGTGGCAGGCTGGCGCGTATAAATCGCGGCGCCGTAGTCCACCGGAGGCGAAAATGCTTGTCCACGCTTCGAAAACGTCGCGCTTCGCGGAGGTGGAACGCAAGTTCGACGTCGTCGAGCCTACGGTGGCGCCGTCGTTCGACGGCATCGCTGCGGTGGCCCGGGTCGAGCGTTCGCCGGCACAACAGCTCGACGCGGTGTACTTTGACACCCCGGCCGGCGACCTGGCGTCCAACCGGATCACCTTGCGCCGTCGCACAGGTGGATCTGACGAGGGTTGGCACTTGAAGTTGCCGGCCGGATCTGACACCCGCACCGAGGTGCGTGCACCGCTGCGAGTCGCCGAAGTCGACGACCGCGACGAGGTACCCGCCGAGTTGCTGGATGTGGTGCTGGCGGTCGTCCGGGACCGTCCGCTGGCCCCGGTCGCGCGGATCACGACGCTGCGCGCGGCCCAGGTTTTGTACCGTTCGGACGCCGCCGCACTGGCCGAATTCTGCGACGACCGGGTCACCGCGTGGTCGGCCGGGGCCGCCGATGAGGGTGACGCCGAACAGCATTGGCACGAATGGGAACTCGAACTCGCCGACCCCGACGCGGCTGCGGGTACCGATCTGTTGGACCGGCTGAGCAATCGTCTGCTGGATGCCGGGGCGGTGCCGGCGCGGCACGGCTCCAAGCTGGCGCGGGTGCTCGGCACGATGTCCAACGGCGCCCCGGAGCGCCCGGCGGACCCGGTGTACCGCGCGGTGGCCGAGCAGTTGGGTGAGCTGCTGGTGTGGGATCGCGCCGTGCGCGCCGACGCCCACGACGCCGTGCACCAGATGCGGGTGACCGTGCGCAAGATCCGCAGCCTGCTGCAATCCAGGCCGGAGTTCGGGTCGTCGGAGCACGCGTGGGTTCTGAACGAATTGCGCGAGCTGGGCGCGGTGCTGGGCGTTGCCCGCGACGCCGAGGTGCTCGCTGAGCGCTACCAGCAAGCGCTTGACCGGCTGCCCGCCGAGCTGGTGCGCGGACCCGTCCGGGAACGCCTGGTCGACGGGGCCGGGCGCCGTTATCAGACCGGGCTGCGGCGTTCGATGATGGCGATGCGCACGCAGCGATACTTCCGTCTGCTCGACGCCCTGGACGCGGTGGTCGCCGCACCGCCGGCGCCGAGCACCGATGCCGACACGTCGGATCAGACGACTATCGATGCGGCCTACAAGAAGGTGCGCAAGGCCGCTAAGGCCGCGGCGGCATCCGAGGTCGAGGATCACGACGAGGCGCTGCACCGGATTCGCAAGAAGGCCAAGCGGCTTCGCTACACCGCAGGAGCGATCGGTGCGACGAAGGTGTCCGAGCAGGCGAAGGCCATCCAGTCGTTGCTCGGCGATCACCAGGACAGTGTGGTGAGCCGGGAGCATCTGGGTCAGGAGGCGCAGGCCGCACGCGCTGCCAACGAGGACACGTTCACCTACGGCGTGCTCTACCAGCAGGAGACCGACTTGGCGGAGCGCTGCCGGCAGGGCATGGAAGGCGCGCTGCGCAAACTCAACAAGGCGGCACGCAAGGCACGGTAAAGCGGGGCGGGGCGACTTCGTCGTTTGCTCAGGCGGCGTGTCGGGCCAGCGCGATACCGACGCTGACTTCAAGGTCGCTGATGGTGATGGCGGGTGCGCGCGGGGGTGCGTTCGAGCGATGACGAGCACCGGTCGGCGAACTGAAATGCGCAGTATGCGTTCCCTTTTCGTCGACGGCGGTATTCACCCGCCAGCCGGTTGCTTCTTTGACGTAGTTGCACCGCTCGCATAACCCCACCCCGTTGAGCGCATTGGTCGGACCGCCTCTGGCGTGCGGTTGGGCGTGGTCACGGTGGCGGATCGGGGCGTCACAGTAGGGGGTGCGGCAGCGTTGATCGCGCAGCCCGATGAAGTTGGCCAGCCCGCGGGGAAACAGCCGGGTGTGGGATTCCAGCGCCACCAGCGCTCCTGAACGCGGGTGAGCGTAGAGGCGACGCAGCGTGGTACGCGAGCGCCGATCGCTGGCTGCCGCCAAGACCAGACCACGGGCGACCGTAGCCGGGATTGGGCCATATCCGCAGATCTCGGCGGCGGTATTGTCGCCGCCGAGCAGCGTTTCGTCAGACAGCACGAGGTTCACCGCAATAGGTGTCGCGGTGGCTGCGCTTCGGCCGGTGACGCGCTCGACCAGGGTGTCGGCCATAACCTGGCCGCGGGAGCGATCGTCGAACGTAGTGTCCGCCGTCTTGCGCAAGGCCGCATACACCGACACACCCTGTGCGACCGGCAGGAGTGCGGTCAGATACGTCATCGTGTCCGGTGCTGGGCGGATGGTCACGGTCCGTTCGGTTTCGGCCTTCGAAGCGCGGTCGACGACGGCGTGCGGGTCGAGCCGGTAGGCGATGGCTCTGGCGGCAGCGGCCACCCGAGCATCACCCATCCCCTGCAGATCCGCCGACTCGCCGCATAGTTCGCTGTCTAGGGCCCGACGGTCCGCAACGTCCAGACATGCACTTTCCCGAACGATCAGGGTGGCCCGCCACTCCGACAGCAACCCGGCCTCCAGGGCAGCCATGGTATGCGGCATCTCATGCACCAGAGCCTTGGCAAACCCGAGATGCCGGCTCCCGCGGGCCGGCGAATCGTGACGCGCCAGGGCGATTTCACTACTCAGACCCCGGCCCCGCTGCGCGGCGGGGACTCCGGCGGCAGTTTCGGCGGCTCGGCGCGCAGCATCCAGCGCGGCGGCTGCGCGAGCTTGACCAGCCGCGGCCGCGCATTTCAGCCGCTCCAGTGCGGCGATGCGCTCGATCAGCGCAGGCTCGTCAGCGGTTGGATCCACCGCAACTATTGTCTCGAACATATGTTCGATAGTACATCATTCCACTGACCCGCGCTTCCGGCAGGGTCGCGTTATCCACAGATGGCTACCCGCTGGAGGTGGCGGGCGAGTTGGCCTGTAAGCCGGATTCTGTTCCACACGCCGCCGTGGTGGCAGTGTGGCGGCGACCATCCATCTGGGCACACCGTCGCCGGGTGCCTCGAGCGGCCTACCCGCAGGCTCGGGCGAGCAGCCCTCGGACGCCTGCGCGACCGCGCTTTCGGCGCGGCCTTCTTGGCCTTGCTTCGGGTGGGGTTTACCGAGCCATCCCGGTCACCCAGGATGCTGGTGCGCTCTTACCGCACCGTTTCACCCTTACCACCACAAGGGTGGCGGTCTGTTTTCTGTGGCACTTTCCCGCGGGTTGCCCCGGATTGCCGTTAGCAATCACCCTGCTCTGTGAAGTCCGGACTTTCCTCGACTCGGGCGCCGATCCTCTCGGACCAGCGAGCCGCGGCCGCCCGGCCAACTCGTCCGCGCCGAACACGGTACTCGCTGAACGTCGCCCCGGCCAGCAACCTATGCTCGACAGCCGGGCACGGGCCAAGCCGAAATCTGACTGGGCAAGACACGGGAGGACGCGATGTCCCGGTGGAAAAGCCGCGTCGACTCCGGCGATTGGGACGCCATCGCCGCAGCGGTCGGCGAGTACGGCGGAGCGCTGCTGCCGCGGCTGGTCACGCCTGGTGAAGCGACGCGGTTGCGCGCGCTCTACGCCGACGACAGCTTGTTCCGTTCGACCATCGACATGGCGCCCAAGCGGTACGGCGCCGGGCAGTACCGCTACTTTCGCGCGCCCTATCCCGAACCAATCGAACAGCTCAAACAGACGCTGTATCCCCGGCTGTTGCCGATAGCCCGCGACTGGTGGGCGAAGCTTGGCCGGGACATGCCCTGGCCGGACAGCCTCGACGACTGGCTGGCGACCTGCCACGCCGCCGGCCAGACCAGGTCTACGGCGCTGATGTTGCGCTACGGCGTCAACGACTGGAATGCCCTGCATCGGGATCTCTACGGAGAGTTGGTGTTCCCGCTTCAGGTGGTGATCAACCTGAGCGCCCCGGAAACCGATTACACCGGCGGCGAATTCCTGCTCGTCGAACAGCGGCCACGTGCTCAATCGCGCGGCACCGCAACACAATTGCCGCAGGGGACACGGGTATGTCTTCACCACGCGGGAACGGCCGGTGCGGTCGACCCGGGGTTGGTCGGCATCACCGGTGCGCCACGGTGTGTCAGTAGTTCGCTCCGGCGAACGCTATGCCATGGGATTGATCTTTCATGACGCGGCGTGAGCCGGACTTCTTGGACGAGCAGGCGCAATAGACCCGCATTTCGGCACGAAACGGGTGCTTTTGCGGGTGCTCGTGCGACCCGTCGGAGGACGCGGTCTTAATCGGTGCTGAGAACCAAGCGCCACTTGCCCCGATTCTGGGGATCCGGAACACACGCGAAGTTCTTCCAAGTAAATGGTGGTGTTGAGGCTCTCACGCCGGGGCCGGCGTTCTCGCAAGCGTCCCGAGTCGGATAGCTGGCCTCGGTCTGAAGAGTTTCGGCGTTGCTGATGCCCACAGTGGTCACCAAAGCCGCCACAGCCAGCGCACCCGCGGCGAGAAAAGTGAGAATTGATCGCTTCATATCTTATCCATTCCATCCAATCTTCGTGTTTTGCTCCAGGGTGGAGATACCGCCATACATTAGGTCTAGTCGGCCGATTAAACAGGGCTTTTCGCCGAGACGCTTATGCCGTTGTGGCGCGAGCAGACCTAAAAGCACCTAAAACCCTGAAATGGGGCTTTCGCTCTGCTCGGCAGGGTTTGACCATTGCCCAACTGCGACGTTGGTGTCAGGCTGACCGCATGACAGAAGCCGATTCGTTCGTCGACCAGGCGGTGATGGGTCTCGCGGAGCCGCAGCCGATGTACAAGGCGTTGCGAGAATCGAGCCCGGTGTTCCGGGCCCCGCAGGCAGTGGTGCTCAGCCGGCTGGCTGACATCGAGATGGCCCTCAAACGCACCGAGTTGTTCTCGTCGAACATGGACGCGGTCGATCTGGGCAACATTCGGCCGCTCATCCCGCTGCAAGTCGATCCGCCCGAGCACGCGAAGTACCGCCGCATCCTCGATCCGCTGTTCACCCCGCGGGAAATGGCCCGGCGCGAACCACTGGTCACCGAGCTGGTGAACGAGATGATCGACCGCTTCGCCGACCGGGGCGAATGCGACTTCCACGAAGAGTTCGCCGTTCCCCTCCCCTGCACGGTATTCCTGCAGCTGCTGGGCCTGCCGCTGGAAGACCTCGAGCAGTTTCTGGAGTGGAAGGACGGCGTGATCCGGCCCGCGGGCGCCACCGACTGGGAAGACCGTCACGCGGCCTCGGCGCCGGTGGCCCAACAGATTTACGACTATTTCGACCGTGCCGTCGACGACCACATCGCCAGCCCGCGCGACGACGTGCTGTCGGCGATGATCGCGGCGAACATCGTGGGGCAGCCATTGTCGCGCGAAGAACTGCTCGACATCTGCTTCCTGTTCCTGATCGCGGGCCTGGACACGGTCACCGACTCGCTCGACTGTTTTTTCGTCTACCTGGCTCGGCACCCCGACCACCGTCACCAGCTCGTCGAGCAGCCCGAGATCCTGCCGCACGCGATCGAGGAATTGTTGCGCTGGGAGACACCGGTACCCGGCGTCGCCAGAGTCGCCATGCAAGACGTCGAGATCGGCGGGTGCCCGATCAGCAAGGGCGAACGGGTCAGCCCGCTGCTGGGCGCGGCCAACACCGACCCGGCCGAATTCCCCGATCCGGAGCTGGTGGATTTCACCCGCAATCCGAACCGCCACCGCGCGTTCGGCGGCGGTCCGCACCGCTGTCTCGGATCACACCTGGCCCGCATGGAGCTGCGGGTAGCGTTGCGCGAATTTCACCGGCGCATCCCGGATTACGAGATCAAGCCGGGTACCCAGCTGACCTACACTGCCGCGCTGCGATCGGTGGAGTCGCTGCCGCTGGTGTTCCCGGTACCCGCGCCGTGACCCGCGCCGGCGACGATGCAGGGGGGTCCCCGCGAAGCTGGGGACGCAGCGATGAGCAGGAGCGGCGCTATGGCTAAAGTCTGGGTCGACCCGGACCGATGCACCGGCCACGGCCGGTGCTACACCTTGGCGCCCGACGTCTTCGACGCCGACGAGGTCGGACACTCCATAGTGCTGGTCGACGAAGTCTCCGGTGAGCTCGAGGCGCAGGCCGTAACCGGTGAACAGAACTGCCCCGAGGAGGCAATCACGTTGTCTCGCTGAGGGTCTCAGCGAAGCAGACCACACTGCGCGCGCCTCGGCCGGCGGCCATGTCGGCGAACGCCGCCTCGACGTCGTCGATACCGATGCGTCGGCTCACCAGCGCCTCGAGGTCGAGCCGACCACGTTGGGCGAGGTCGGCGAGAACCGGGATGTCGCGTGCGGGATCGCTGGCACCGTAGACGCTGCCCTGGATGGTCTTGCCGTCGGCCATCAACGACAGCGCGGGGAACGTCACCGTCTCCTCGATCCCGGCGGCACCCACCAGGGTGACCCGGCCGCCGCGACGAGTGGCGTCGTAGGCGGCGCGGATCGTGGCGGGTTTGCCGACGACCTCGATTCCGTGATCGACCCCGACGCCTGCGGTCATGTCACGCACTGCGATGGCAACATCAACCTCGTTCGCGTCGACGGTGTCCGTCGCACCGTTGGCGCTCGCAGCGGGAAGCTGGGCGGCCACCCGGTCGGCGGCGATGATCCGCGCGGCGCCGGCCAGCCGGGCCCCCTGGATCGCGGCTAAACCCACACCGCCGCAGCCGATGATCAGCACGCTCTCGCCAGGCCGGACGGCCGCGGTGCGCATCACCGCGCCAACGCCGGTGGTGACCCCGCAGCCGAGCAGCGCGGCAAGGTCCAGCGGCAGCGACTGGTCGACTGGCACCACCGCCGCCGCGGGCAACAGCGTCTGTTCGGCCAGCGACCCGACACCCATTCCCGGCCACACCGAGCCGACGGCACTCTCGGCGTACGGAGCGCCGTACGCGTGGTCGTAGCCGTGCACGCAAAGCTGCGCCTCGCCACGCAGGCAATGCAGGCAGCACCGACACGGCACGTTCCAGGTCAGCACGACGTGGTCACCCGGGCTGACCGAGGTGACGTCGGCGCCCACCTCAGCGACGATGCCGGCACCTTCATGGCCCAGCGTGGACGGCAGCAGCGTCGGTATCGACCCGTCGCGCAGCGACAGGTCGCTGTGGCACACGCCGCTGGCGCGAAGCTGAACCCGCACCTCGTTGTTGCCCACGGGCCGCAGCGCGAGTTCCTCCACGGCGGTGGGCTGCCCGACGTCGCGCAGCACGACCGCTCTCATGGTGCCCTGATGTCACTCGGCGCCGTGATCGGCTTCATAACGACTTACGATGGCCGCACAACCGCGCCGGGTCAAGGAAGCGAAGCTATGACCGCACAGTCGACCGCAACATCCGCTGATTCCGTCAGGACCGCCCAGACGGTGCTCACCATCGGCGGCGAGCAACAGCCAGGTGCCGCGGGCAGCTATCCCGTGCACAACCCCGCGCGACCGGCCGAGATCGTCGGCCAGGCCCCTGCCGCCGGCACCGCCCAACTCGACGCCGCGGTGGCGGCGGCGCGACGGGCCGCACCCGGGTGGCGCGCGCTCGGTGTCGCCGAGCGGGTCGGCGCGGTTGCGGCCGCGGCAGCCACCGCGGCCCAGCGCCTCGCCGCGAGCGACGGCGCGCGGCTGTATACCCGTGAGCACGGCAAGGTGCTTGCCGAGGCCGGCTTCGAGATCGACACCGGCCCGGTCCTCGCGTCGCTGCTCGGGGCGATGGCCGAAGCGGCACTGGCCGCCGACCCGATCGACCCCCAGGCGGCCTACCCCCTGCTGCGGCGGGAGCCCTATGGGGTGGCCGCGCTGGTGTTGCCGTTCAACTGGCCGCTGGCGCTGACGATGACGAAGCTGACCTCGGCGCTGACCGCGGGCAACACCGCGGTGGTCAAGGTGCCACCGACGTGTCCGCTGGCCGCGCTGGAGCTCGGCGCACAGTTGGCGGCGGAGCTGCCGCCGGGCGTGGTGAACATGCTCGCGGGCCCGGGCAGCGAGCTGGCCCGGGCGCTGGTCACCCACCCGGGTATCGACGTCATCTCGCTGACCGGCGGGGTGGCCACCGGGCGTGCGGTCATGGCGGCCGCAGCGCCTCGGCTCACGCCGCTGCTGCTGGAGCTCGGCGGCAACGACGCCGCGATCATCGGGCCCGACCTCGGCGTCAGCGACGAGCTGGTGGAGCGGCTGGTGACGGCGACCTACACCACGGGCGGGCAGGTGTGCATGGCGATCAAGCGGCTCTACGCGCCACGCGCACGGGTCGACGAACTGGCCGAGGCGGTACTGGCCCGCTGCGGGCGCGAGGTAGTCGGTGACGGCCTGGCCGACGAGACCACGCTGGGCCCACTGCACACCGCTGCGGGCCGCGACCGGGTGCAGACGCTGGTCGCCGAGGCCGCGGCGGCGGGCGCGACGGTCCAGACCGCCGGACGGATCCGCGAGGCCGACGCCGACGCCGGCGGGTACTTCGCGCTGCCGACGGTGGTCACCGGTGTGGCTGCCGACTCGGCGCTGGCCACTGAGGAGCAGTTCGGGCCGGTGCTGCCGATCTTCGGCTACGACGTCATCGACGACGCCGTCATCGCCGCGAACGCCACCGACTTCGGCCTGACCGCCTCGGTGTGGTCCGGCGATGACGAGCTCGCCGAACGTGTCGCCGGCCAGCTGGTCGCGGGCACCGTCGCCATCAACTGCCACGGCATGGCGGCGCAGGATCCGCGGCTGCCGTTCGGCGGCGTCGGCCAGTCCGGCCTCGGCCGCGAACTCGGCGTGGACGGTATCCGGGCGTTTACGCAGCCCCGTGGCTTTGTGCGGCAGCCGGCGCCTCAGTGAAAGACGGGGGTGTCACCGTGGTTTCGGGCTTCGGCGCCGAAGCGGCCGCCGAGCGCCACAGCCAGGCCGCGGTACAGATCAGCACGGCGACGAAGACGTAGACATAGATGCCGGGGAAGAGGTCGTTCCAGATTCCGCCGAACTGCAGCGAGAGCACGCCGGCCTCCCGATTGTTGCTCCGCACCGAATGGAACCAGCCCCCGAGCAGGGCGCACAACAACCACATGGCCCACGCCGAGTAGGCGCACCGCAGAATATAGGCCCGGTGCCCGAGGTGGACCATCAGCGGCGCGAACCACACCCAGTGATGACTCCAGCTGAACGGCGAGGCGGCAGCCGAAGCCATCCCGACCAGCGCGATGGCCAGCACCGCCTGGCCCCGCCGGTAGGCGATCACCGCGAGGAGCAGGGCCACGGCGGCCAGCACCACCGCCACCGCGGTGCCGGCCACACCGTGAACGTGCAGCCGGTGCAGCAAGCCGTTCACGGTGGTGTTGGTGAACAGACTGTGTGAAATCCGTTTGACGTCACCGAAGTTCCGCCGCAGCCAGTAGTACCCGGAATCGGATGGCAGCACGGCGAATCCGATGCCGACCGTGACAGCAAAAGTTGCGCTGGCCACTACTGCGGCCCGCAGACGTCCGATGGCGGCCAGGTAGATGATGAACAGCGCCGGAGTCAGTTTGATCCCGGCCGCCAGCCCGATCGCGACGCCGGCCCACTTGCGCTGCGCGGGAAGGAGCAAATCGATCACGACCAGAGCCAGGATCACGATGTTGATCTGTCCCAGCTGCAGCGAAAGCCGGAATGCCTCGAGCCAGCCCACCAAACCGACCAGCAGCGCCGCGAGGCTCCACAATCCGCGTGCCCCGCTGAGCCCCATCGACTTCAGCATCAGCCAGATGGCGTAGCAGATCAGGAAGCAGTTCAGCGCCAACCACAAGATCTGCACCGTCGGCTCACCGATGAAGACCAGCGGCAGGAAGCACAGTGCCGCGAACGGCGGGTAGATGAACAGCAATACCCTCGTATTGCCGGTCAGCCCAACTGAATAGAGGTCGTGACCGTGCCACATGCGGGTGGCACCGAAGCGGTACACCTGCAAGTCGACCTGGGTGAGGACCGACGGCCACCACATGTAGACCACGATGTAGAGCACTAACGCGGTGGCCAACACCGCCGGACCGCCCCAGCGCACCCAGGGCGAAACCGTCGGCTCCGGTTCGACAACATCGGGCGCCGCGCTTGCCGCTGCCACAACGCCCACCGCCGCGCCGTCAGGTCCCACGAGTGACACACAGTAGTCGACGGCAGGGATTCTCCGGCAGAGCGCCCAAGTGATTGCGGTCCAGAACGCAATCATTGCATTCATTGCATTGATTGCATTGACAGTGGCAAAACCCCGTCGTTAGCTTCAGTTATGGCGCTGCTGCCGGACCCCGCTCCCCGCGCGCGGCGGCACGTGCTGATCTCGGTGGACGACCACGTCGTCGAGCCGCCGGACATGTTCGACGGGCGGCTTCCGGCGGCATTGGCTGATCGCGCACCCAAGATCGTCGAAACCGAAGACGGGCGCCAGGTGTGGCGCTACGAGGACTGCGACTACCCCAACATCGGTCTCAACGCCGTGGTCGGGCGGCCAACCGCGGAATGGAGCATGGAGCCGGCCCGGTTCGACGAGATGCGCCGCGGCTGCTGGGACATCACGGCCCGGATCGCCGACATGGACCTGGCCGGCATCTGGGCGTCGCTGAACTTCCCGTCGCTGATCGCCGGGTTCGCCGGCACCGTGTTCTGGAAAAGCAAAGACCCCCAGCTGGGCCTGGCGGTGCTGCGGGCGTGGAACGACTGGCACCTCGAAGAGTGGGCCGGGGGCTGCCCGAAGCGCATCATCGCGCTGCAGCTGCCGTGGCTGGGCGACCCGCAGCTGGCGGCCGAGGAGGTGCGGCGCAACGCCGCCCGCGGCTTCAAGGCGGTGAGCTTCCCTGAGCTGCCCGCCCAGTGTGGGCTGCCCAGCTTGCACACGGGGGTGTGGGATCCGTTCTTCGCCGCGTGCCAGGAGACGGACACTGTGGTATGTCTGCACACCGGATCGGCGCAGTGGGCGCCGATTCCCGCGCCGGACACCCCATTCGAAACCATCACGACGCTGTTCCCGGTCAACGGCCTGGTCGCCTGCGCGGACATGCTGTGGTCGGGCATCCCGGTGCGGTTCCCGGAGCTGAAGTTCACGCTGGCCGAGGGCGGACTGGGCTGGGCCGCGATGCTAGGCGATCGCGCCGACTATGTGCTCGCCCACTCGGCGTCCGGCGCCGAAGGCGGGTCGTGGCGCAGCGACCTGCTGCCCAGCCAGGTGCTGCGGCGCAACTTCTGGTTCTGCTCGATCGACGACCCGCACGCGTTCGGGGCGCTGGAGGCGATCGGCGCTGACCGCATCCTGGTGGAAAGCGACTATCCGCACGCCGATTCGACGTGGCCGGACACCCAAGAGGTGGTCGCGCGCAACGTGGCGGGCTTGTCGGCGCAAGATGCCGCGCGCATCACCCACCGCAACGCCGCGGAGCTATTCCGCCACCCGCTGCCGCCCAGCGGGTGGCTGACCTAGAACAGGCGCGGCCGTAGGAGGCTACCGTGCTCGATCTGCTGATTCGCGATGCCGAGATCGTCGACGGCACCGGCGCGCCCGCCCGCCATGGCGATGTCGGGGTGCGCGACGGACGCATCGTCGCGGTCGGCCAAGTGGATGACCCGGCGGGACGGACGGTCGATGCGCACGGTCAGGTGCTGGCGCCCGGCTTCGTCGACCTGCACACCCATTACGACGCTCAGCTGTTCTGGGACCCGACCGCGAGCCCGTCGCTGCAGCACGGCGTCACCACGGTGTTCGGCGGCAACTGCGGCTTCACGCTGGCACCCGCGGCCGCCGAGCAGCAGGACTACCTGACGCAGATGCTGGCGCGGGTCGAAGGCATGCCGCTGGAAGCGCTGCGCGCCGGGCTGGACTGGCAGTGGTCGTCGTTCGGGGACTGGCTGGGACGCTTCGACGGCCGCATCGCCGTCAACGCCGGATTCCTGGTGGGCCACACCGCGCTTCGGCTGGCCGCGATGGGCGACGACGCGGTCGGCGGCCAGGCGAGCGCCGGGCAGGTCGAGCAGATGGTCGCGCTGCTGCACGAGGCGCTGGCGCAGGGCGCGCTGGGATTGTCGACGTCGCAGTCGCACACCCACAACGACGCCGCTGGCCAACCAGTGCCGTCGCGCAGCGCGTCGCGCGAGGAACTGGTGGCCTTGGCCCGCGGGCTGCGCGCCCACCCCGGCACCACGCTGGAGGCGATCATCCCAGGCTGCCTATCGGGGTTCACCGAGGTGGAGACGGCGCTGCTCACCGAAATGTCGCTCGCCGCCGACCGGCCGCTGAACTGGAACGTGCTGGGCGTCTCGGCGGCCAACCCGGCCGGCCACGAAGGCCAGCTGCATACCTCGGAGGTCGCTGCGGCCCGGGGCGCCCGGGTGGTTGCGCTCACCATGCCGCATGCGATGAAGATCCGGCTGTCGTTTTTGAGCGGGTTCGTGCTCGACGGGCTGCCCGGGTGGCGCGACACCATGCACCTGCCGGCGCCCGAGCGGCTGCGGGCGCTGGCCGATCCGCAGCTGCGCCAGCGCCTCGACGAGGGTGCGCACTCGGAGGAGGCGGGCGTGCTGCGCGGCCTCGCCAACTGGGGCCGGCTAGTGATCGTAGAAACCTTCGCCCCGGACAACGCCGACGCGACCGGCCGCACCGTCGGCGAGGTCGCCGCCTTGCGGGGCGGCGAGCCGTTCGACACCCTGCTCGACATCGTGATCGCCGACGAGCTGCGCACCGGGCTCACGCCGCAGTCCACCGGCGACGACGCCGCCGATTGGCGGGCTCGCGCCCAGGTGTGGCGCCACCCCGACGCGGTGATCGGCGGCTCGGACGCCGGCGCGCATCTGGACATGATGTGCGGCGCGATCTACACGACGTCGCTGCTGGGCCGGGGGGTGCGGGAGCACCAGGTGGTGACGCTGGAAGAAGCTGTCCGGCTGATCACTGACGTGCCGGCCCGCCTCTACGGGCTGACCGAACGCGGCCGGATCGCGCCCGGCTGGCACGCCGACCTGGTGCTGTTCGACCCGGCCACCGTCGACCACGGGCCCGAGCGCACTCGCTACGACCTGCCTGGCGGCGCGCCGCGGCTATTCGCCGATGCCCGCGGGATCAGCTCGGTGCTGGTCGGCGGCGTCGAAGTGTGCCGCGACGGGGAGGCCACCGGTGCCCTGCCCGGCACCGTGCTGCGGTCTGGCCGCGACACCGAAACCGTGCCGGCCGCCGGCCGGCGGGCATGACGCACGGCGTCGGCGAGTTCGACCCCGCCGAATTGCAGGGCGGGCTGCTGATGCAGCTCGACAACGTGCACGAGCGGTTGCGCGAGGCGCGGGCGCGGCACCGGGTGATGGTCGGCAATCCGTTCACCGAGACCTCGAGCGCGACGCTGGCGGCGGGGGTGACGGTGCTGGGATACGACGAATGCCAGACCGCGCTAACCCATCCCGACACCTTCTCGTCGTCGATCTACCAGCAGATCATGGGCCCGGTGATGGGCCGTACCCTGCTCGAACTCGAGGGCGCGGCGCACCGGGCCAGCCGAGCGCTGGTGTCGCCGTCGTTTCGGTCGGCGCTGCTCGAGCGGTGGCGCAGCGAGCTGGTCGAGGTGGTGGTCCATGAGCTCATCGACGGGTTTGCGGCGCGCGGGCGCGCCGAGCTGGCCCGCGAGTTCACTTTCGCGTTCCCGGTGCAGGTGATCGCGCGGATGATGGGCCTGCCCCGCCGCGACTACCTGCGCTTTCAGCGGTTGTCGATCGAGCTGCTCAATGTGGTCTACGACTGGGAGTGCGGTCTGGCCGCGTCCGCGGCGCTGAAGTCCTACTTCGCCGAGGTGCTGGCGCGGCGGCGGCGCAACCCGCAGGACGACCTGATCAGCACGCTGGCCGACTCCGAGATCGACGGGGCCCGGCTGAGCGACGACGAGATCTTCGCGTTCCTGCTGCTGATCCTGCCGGCCGGGGTGGAGACGACCTACCGCGCGTCGGGCAATCTGCTGGTCGCCCTGCTCACCGAGCGACTGTGGGAGAGGATGCGTGCGGATCGCGGCCTGGTCCGCGGCGCCATCGAGGAGGCGTTGCGCTGGGAGCCGCCGATCACGACGGTGGTGCGGGTCGCGACCCGCGACAGTGAGCTCGGCGGGTTGGCGATCCCGGCGGGGACCAACGTCAGCATCAGCGTCGCCGCCGCCAACCGTGACCCGGCGCGCTACCCCGAGCCGGACCGATTCGATCCCACCCGCACCAACATCGCGCACCTGACGTTCGGCGGCGGCCCACACCTGTGCCTGGGCATGCACCTGGCACGGATGGAGGCGACGGTCGCGATCAACGCGCTGCTGGACCGGTTACCGGACCTGCGGCTGGACCCGAGCGCGCCGCCGCCGCACGTGGTCGGGATGGCGTTCCGCTCGCCGGCGTCGCTGCCAGTCCAGTTCACGCCAGGCTAATCGCCTGCCGGTGCGCCGGCCTCGAAACGGCCCAGCGTGAAGCTGGTTTCACGTTGGCGTGCGAGCGTGCGGCCAGCTTCACGCTCGGCGCCGACATCGCTGGTATCAATCAGGTATCATGACCGGTCATGAGCATGACGTTGCGCACCAGTGACCAGCAGACCGAAGCGCTGCGCCGACAGGCCGCCGCCGAGGGTCGGTCAATGCAAGCTGTCGCGCTCTCGGCCATCGACGAATACATCGAGCGACGGACACACAAGGCCAAGGTCGCTGCGGCGTTGCAGCGCGTGGTGCACGAGGAAGCCGGCGTTCTGGAGCGCCTCAAGGAGGCCTGACCCCGCCGATGACGATGATGCCGGCGTAGCCAGGCATGACCGAATTCCTCGATCTCGACGATCTGCTCGAAATAGCCGTGCAGGCCGTCAGCGGAGACGTCGCGGTCGGGGATTACGGCTTGCTGGAGTCAGCTTGTGCGCGCCCACGCGCGTCGGTATTCGGTCAGGATGCCTACCCAGATCTGCACCTCAAGGCCGCTGCGCTGCTGCACTCCCTGGCACGGAACCACGCGCTGGTGGATGGCAACAAGCGATTGGCGTGGACCGCCTGCCGGACGTTCCTCGCGGTCAACGGCCAGTGGATCAGCGCCCCTGAGGATGACCGCTTCGAATTCGTCATCCGGGTAGCCACCGGTGCACTCTCCGACGTTCGCAAAATTGCCGACCAACTGCGCACCTGGAGCTACCACGACCGCTGAGGGTGAAACGCGGCTGCGCGACTGGCCTGGCGGGTCGTCGGCGACGGACCACGTGCACGAGGTTGGCGAACGCTACACGCCATCGATCGAGCAGATCGCCCGCTGGCGGGAATCGGTCGCTTGGTCCAGTCTGCGTGGGGCAGCGGCGAGGCACTCAAGACCCTGCTGTCGGCCGTCCGATCGGTGCGCCAGCTCGGGATGTTGGAAGCATGTGCGCCAGCCCGGGAATGGCGCGGGCAACGCAGGAAGCGTGGTTCCGAATCGATGTCCGGCCAATCCTGCCGACGATCGCCGTGCCAACCCTTGTCATCTGCCGTGGATCCTGCGCGAGTTGGGCCTGCCTCGCCCCGGCGACCGAGCGCAGCTGACCCGCTACTAGCGGCCCAACGTGAAGCTGGTTTCACAGTCGGGTTCCAACGTGCGGCCAGCTGCACGCTCGGGTGCGTTGTTGCGTCGGCTACAGGTAAGCGGTCTGGTTCACCAGCCGCACCGACGACGCCCCGTCGGGATAGAACTCGGCGATGCTCAGCGACGCCAGATCCAGATGCAGCCGGTACAGGATGCCGGACCCGGCGTCGAGCGCTTGCCGCAGCAGCATCTTGATCGGCGTCACGTGGGAGACCACCAGCACCGTGGTGCCGCCGTGCTCGGCGACGATCCGGTCCCGCGCGCCGACGACGCGGCGGTGCACGGCGTCGAAACTCTCCCCGCCCGGCGGTGTGGTGGCGGTGTCGCGCAGCCAGCGCCGGTGCAGCTGCGGATCGTGGTCGGCGGCCTCGGCGAAGGTCAGCCCTTCCCAGTCGCCGAAGTCGGTTTCGATCAGGTCGTCGTCGACGCTCACGTCCAGCCCCAGCGCCTTGGCCGCCGCCGCCGCGGTGTCGTAGCAGCGCTGCAACGGCGACGTGACCACGGCGCTGATCCCGCCGCGTTGCGCCAGAAATCGGGCCGCCGCGTCGGCCTGCCGCCGGCCCAGGTCGGTCAAAGCCGGATTTCCGCGCCCCGAGTAGCGGCGGTGCACCGAGAGCTCGGTCTGCCCGTGCCGCAACAGCAGCAGCCGGGTGGGCGCACCGCGCGCACCGGTCCAGCCCGGCGCCGACGCGGTTTCCGCTGTCTTGTCGGCGTTTTCGGGCTTAGGCTCGGGCACCGCCGGCTGCGGTGCCGCGGCGGCGTCGACTCCGGCGCCAGCGGCCACTTCGGCGGCGGCGTCCATCGCCTCGTTAGCCAGCCGATCGGCATGCGCATTGCGTTCCCGCGGAATCCAGGTGTAGGTGATCCGGTCGAAGTTCGACGCCAGCGCGCGGGCCTGCGCGTGCAGCGGCGCAAGATCGGGATGCTTGACCCGCCAGCGTCCCGACATCTGCTCGACCACCAGCTTGGAATCCATCGACACCGCGACGTCGGCGGCGCCCAGTTTCACGGCCTCGTCCAACCCCGCGATCAGGCCGCGGTATTCGGCCACGTTGTTGGTGGCCCGGCCGATCGCCTGCTTGCTTTCGGCCAGCACGGTCGACCGGTCGGCGTTCCACACCACCGATCCGTACCCTGCCGGGCCCGGATTGCCGCGTGATCCGCCGTCCGCTTCGACGATCACCTTCACTGATCAGAGCCCTTGACCCGCAACAGAATCGCGCCACATTCCGGGCAGCGCAGCACGTCGTCGTCGGCCGCCGCCGAAATCCGGGCCAGTTCGCCGCGGTCGATCTCGATCCGGCACGCGCCGCACCGGCGACCCTGCAGCGGCCCGGCGCCCGGACCACCCCCCACCCGCTGCCGCTCGTAGAGGGCAACCAGCTCGGGATTCAGCGCCGCGGTCAACTCATCACGCCGTGACGAGCGCTGGTTGCGGGTCTGGTCGATCTCGGCGACTACCGTGTCGAGCGCCTGTTGGGCGCCGGCCAGATCGGACTGCAGGCCGTCGATCGTCGCCAATTCGGCACTCTGCCGGGCCTCCAGTTCCTCGCGGCGCTCCATCACCTCCAACAGCGAATCCTCCAGACTGCTCTGCCGGCGGTGCAGGGTGTCCAGCTCGTGCTGCAGGTCAGATAGCTGCTTGGCGTCGGCCACCGAGCGCAGCAGCGACCGGTCCCGGTCCTCGCGCCGTCGCACCGCGTCGATCTCGGACTCCAAGCGCGACACCTGGGCTTCCAAGTCCTCCATCGCTATTCGCAGTGCAGCCAGCCGGTCGTTGGCCGCCCGGTGGTCGTTTTGCACCCGCTCGAAATCCTGCCGTTGGGACAGGTGGCCGGCCCGATGCGCGATACGAGACATCTCGGCATCCAGCTCTGCCAGCTCTAACAGCGAACGCTGTTGTGTCACATCAGCTTTCATGACTCGCTTTCATGAATTTTCCGGTCGTCGGTCTCGACATTCCAGGGATCGGTGCGGACGCCGCAGACCCGCACCGGCAGCACGGCACCGAACGCCGAGTGCAGCACGTCGGCGGCCTGACCGCACCAGGGGAATTCGCTGGCCCAATGCGCGACGTCGACCAGCGCGACATCGGAAGCGCGGCAATGCTCGTCGGCCGGGTGATGGCGCAGATCGGCGGTGACGTAGACCTGCACACCGGCCGCGGCCACGGCATCCAGCAACGAATCACCGGCGCCGCCGCACACCGCTACCCGCGACACCGGCAGCTCTGGGTCACCGGCGGCGCGCACTCCCCACGACGTCTGGGGCAGGGCGCTGTGGACTCGAGCGACGAACGCGCCCAGCGGCTCCGGGTGAGCCAGCGTGCCGATGCGGCCCAGTCCGGCCTCGGCGGGCGGTGGCGCCAGCGCGATGACATCGTAGGCCGGCTCCTCGTACGGATGCGCGGCGCGCATCGCCGAGAGCACCTGCGCCCGGATCCGCCTCGGTGCGATCGCCTCGACGCGGTCCTCAACCACGTGTTCGACGGTGCCCACGCTGCCGATGGCGGGCGACGCCCCGTCGTGCGGCAGGAATTGTCCAGTGCCGGTGACGCTCCAGCTGCAGCTCGAATAGTCGCCGATCTGGCCGGCGCCGGCCTCGAACACGGCGGTGCGCACCGCCTCAGCGTGCTCCGGCGGCACATAGACCACCCACTTTTCCAGATCGATGTCCGGCGCCGCGGGCTCCAGGACGGCTTCAACGGTGAGCCCCAAGGTGTGCGCCAACGCGTCGGACACCCCGGGTGAGGCCGAGTCGGCGTTGGTGTGCGCGGTGAAAAGCGAACGGCCGGTACGGATCAAGCGATGCACCAGGGCGCCTTTGGGGGTGTTGGCCGCGACGGTGTCCACCCCGCGCAACAGTAACGGATGATGCGCGAGCAACAGTCCGCCCTCGGGCACCTGGTCGACGACCGCCCCGGTCGCGTCGACCGCAATCGTCACCGCGTCCAGCACATCGGTCGGGTCGCCACAGACCAGGCCGACCGAATCCCACGGCTGGGCCAGCCGCGGCGGATAAGCATCCTCGAGCACCGCGATGACGTCGGCCAGCCGGACACTCATCGGGCCGGCCCGCTCACGGTGACCTCGGCGATCGCCTCGGCCAGCCGCGGCCACTCCGGGCGCACCGCGGCCCGCAGATACCGCCCGTCCAGGCCGACGAAGGTGTCGCATCGCCGGACGGCAAGCCCGTTGTCGTGCAAATGCTTTCGGATAGCCCCGGCGTGGGCTGTGCGGAACAGGACGAACGGCGCCCGGCCGTCGACGACGTCGACTCCGGCCGACCGCAGTCCGGCCGCCATCTCGGTTCGCAGACCCGCCAGCCGCCGTGCGCCGGCGGCCGCTTCGGCCACCGCCGCCGGCGCGCAGCACGCCTCGATGGCCGCCAGTTGCAGGGTGCCCAACGGCCAGTGCGCGCGTCGCGCGGTGAGCCGGGCCAGCAGATCGGGTGGCCCGAGTGCGTAGCCCACCCGCAGCCCGGCCAGCGCCCACGTCTTGGTCAGGCTGCGCAACACCAGCACGCCGGGCAACGAGTCGGTGGCCAGCGAATCGGGTTCGCCCGGCACGCAATCGGCGAACGCCTCGTCGACCACCAGGATCCGGCCGGGCCGGCGTAGCGCGAGGATTTGCTCACGGGAATGCAGCACCGCGGTGGGGTTGGTCGGGTTGCCCACCACGACCAAGTCAGCATCCTCCGGCACGCCCGCGCCGGCCAGCCCGAACGGCGGCCGCAGCACAACGTGATGCACCGGCACTTCAGCCGCGGCCAGCGCCGCGTCGGGCTCGGTGAACGACGGCGCGATCACCGCGGCGAGCACAGGACGCAGGTTGCTCAACAACGCGAACCCCTCAGCCGCCCCGGCCAGCAGCGCCACCTCGTCGCGGGCACGGTGGTGGCGGGCGGCGACCGCATCCTGCGCGGCGCGCTCGTCGTCGCCGCTCGGGTAGCGGCCCAGATCCGGCAGCCGCGCGGCCAGTCGTCGCGTCAGCCATGCGGGTGGTTGGTCGTGGCGGACGTTGACGGCGAAATTCAGCATGCCCGGGGTCGCCGCCTGATCCCCGTGGTAGCGCGCCGCCGCCAGCCGGCCCAGGTCCAGACCCACCACAGGATCAAACAGTAGTCGGCCGGCGCGCCCGCGTCCGGCGCGCGGCCACCAAGGCAGTGCCGAGACGATGCGCGCATCAAGGACAATGAGGACGTGACGCACACCGCGGCCGATCGCCCGACTGCCTCTCCCGCCACTGGACCGCAGTTGGTGATCTTCGACCTCGACGGCACCCTGACCGATTCCGCGGCCGGGATCGTGTCCAGTTTCCGGCACGCTCTGAGCCAGATCGGCGCGTCCGTGCCCGACGGGGACCTGACGTCCGTGCTGGTCGGACCACCGATGCACCACACGCTGGCCTCGATGGGCCTGGGCGAACACACCGAGACCGCGATCGCGGCCTACCGCGCCGACTACAGCACCCGCGGCTGGGCGATGAACTCCCTATTCGACGGCATCCTGGCGTTGCTAACCGATCTTCGGGCCGCCGGTGTCCGGCTGGCGGTGGCCACCTCCAAGGCGGAACCCACCGCACGGCGCATCCTGGCCCATTTCCGCCTCGACGGGCATTTCGAGGTCGTCGCCGGGGCCAGCCTCGACGGCTCCCGAAGCAGCAAGGCCGATGTGCTGGCACACGCGCTCGCCCAGCTGCAGCCGCTGCCGCAGCGCGTCCTCATGGTCGGCGACCGCCGCCACGACGTCGAGGGCGCGGCCGCGCACGGCATCGACACAGTGGTGGTCGGCTGGGGCTACGGGCAGGCGGACTTCGCCAAAGCCGCACCGGCTCGCAGCGTCGCGCACGTCGCGACGGTCGGAGAACTACGGAGGGCTTTAGGTGTCTGACCGGGTGTCGCAACCTGACGTCCCGCAGCTGCATGTCACCTTCGTGTGCACCGGCAACATCTGCCGGTCGCCGATGGCCGAGAAGATGTTCGCCCACCAGATCAGCCAGCGGGGTTTGGCCGACGCGGTGCGGGTGACCAGCGCGGGCACCGCCGGCTGGCATATCGGCAAATGCGCCGACGAGCGGGCCAACCGGGTGTTGCGCGGACACGGCTACCCCACCGACCACTCCGCGGCCCAGGTCGACGTCGAGCACCTGACGGCCGACCTGGTGGTTGCCCTGGCTCGCAACCATGTCTGGCTACTGCGACAACTCGGCGTCGACGCCGACCGGATCCGGATGCTGCGGTCCTTCGATCCGCGCTCGGCGGCGTACGTGCTGGACGTGGACGACCCGTATTACGGCGACCATGACGACTTCGAGGCGGTGTTTACCGCCATCGAGGCCGCCCTGCCCGGCCTGCACGACTGGGTTGACCAGCAACTCGGCAACGGACACCGCTGATGCGGCGCTGGGGCTTCCTGCTGCGGCCGAGCTGGCTGGCCCTGGGCCTGGTGGTGATCGCGTTCACCTATCTGTGCTTCAGCGTGCTGGCGCCGTGGCAGCTGGGCAAGAACGCCAAGACGTCGCGGGAGAATCGCCAAATCGAGAATTCCCTCTCGACCCCGCCCGTTCCGTTGAAAAATCTTTTACCGAAACAGGATTCGTCGGCGCCCGATGCGCAATGGCGCCGGGTGACGGCAACCGGGCATTACCTCCCCAAGGTGCAGGTGCTGGCCCGGTTACGGGTGGTCGAGGGGGAACCGGCGTTCGAGGTGCTGGCTCCGTTCGTTACCGAGGACGGACCGACCGTGCTCGTCGACCGCGGCTACGTGCGGCCCGAGCAGGGCTCGCAAGTGCCGGCGATCCCGCCGCCACCGGGCCAGACGGTGACCATCACCGCCCGGCTGCGCGACTCGCGCCCCTTGGTGGCGGGCAAGGACCCGTTCACCAACGATGGTGTGCAGCAGGTGTATTCGATCAACACCAGCCAGGTGGCCACGATAACCGGTGTGCCGCTGGCCGGGTCGTACCTACAACTGGTCGACAACCAGCCGGGCGGCCTCGGCGTGCTCAGCCTGCCCCGACTGGACGCCGGACCATTCTTGTCCTACGGCATCCAGTGGATCGCGTTCGGCATCGTCGCACCGATTCTGCTGGGCTATTTCGTCTACGCGGAGATCCGCGCCCGCCGTGCCGAGAAAAGCCGGACCGAGCCGGCCGGGCATGCCGCGCCGATCACCGTCGAAGAGAAACTCGCCGACCGCTACGGTCGGCGGCGCTAGCGCGGCAAAGCGGCCCCGCACGCCACCGCAATCACAGTTGCCGCCTGCACCGTCCGCGACAGCAGCACCGCACGACGCAGGTCGGCCACCGTGGGTTGCGGCCCGTCGCCGAGGGTGGGCCGGATCTGCAGTTCGTGGTGGTAGTGGGTGGGTCCGCCCAGCCGGATGCCCAGCGCCCCCGCGAAGGCCGCCTCGACGATCCCGGCGTTGGGGCTGGGATGGCGTGCCGCGTCGCGACGCCAGGCGCGTATCGCTCCCGTCGGGGATCCCCCGACGACGGGTGCGCACGCCACCACCAGCGCCGCGGTCACCCGCGCGCCGAAGTAGTTGGCCGCGTCATCCAGACGTGCCGCGGCCCAACCGAATCGGAGATAGCGCGGCGAACGGTGCCCGATCATCGAGTCCAGAGTGTTGACGGCGCGGTAGCCGAGGACGGCGGGCACCCCGCCGACGGCGGCCCACAGCAGCGGCGCCACGTGCGCGTCCGAGGTGTTCTCGGCGACCGATTCGAGCGCCGCTCGGGTCAATCCGGCGCTGTCCAGCAGTGCCGGATCACGACCGCACAGCGAGCGCAAGAGCAGCCTGGCGGCGTCGGCCTCGCCGCGGTCCAGCAGGTCGGCCATCGCCAGGCCGGTGCGGACCAGCGAGGTTCCGCCCAGCGATATCCAGGTGGCGGTCGCGCTGGCTGCCGTGAGCCACAGCGCGCCGCGACGGGCGGCGCGACGAGCCAATGCCACGCCGGCCAGGCCCGTCGCGCCGACCAGCACGCCGACGTGGACCGCGCCACCGGCCCGGCTGTCGCGGTAGGTGAGCCGTTCGAGCGACGCCGCGGCGGCACCGAATCCGGCCACCGGATGACCTGCCTGCGGGTCGGCCAGCAGCAGATCGGCCAGGTAGCCGCCCAACACACCGAGTGCCCGGGGGTGCCGCGTGCGCCCAAACACCCCGGCAGCGTCTCACACGTGGTCTACTCGGTTCCATGAGGCGAGTTCCGCGATGAAGCGGCCCGCCACCGGGGCCGCCGACCTGCTGAACCCCGCCGCCCTGCTGCTGCCGGCCGCGAACGTGATCATGCAGCTGTCGCTGCCGGGCGTCGGCTACGGTGTGCTGGAAAGCCCGGTCGACAGCGGCAACGTGTACAAGCATCCGTTCAAACGGGCCCGGACCACCGGCACATACCTGGCCGTCGCGACGATCGGCACGGAGTCCGACCGGCAACTCATCCGTGCTGCGGTCGACACCGCCCACCGGCAAGTGCGGTCGACGTCGACGAGCCCGGTGGCCTACAACGCGTTCGATCCCCGCTTGCAACTGTGGGTGGCCGCCTGCCTGTACCGCTATTTCGTCGACCAGCACGAGTTCTTGTACGGTCCCCTCGATGACGCTGCCGCTGACGCGGTGTATCACGACGCCAAACGGCTGGGCACCACGCTGCAGGTACGCGAGGGGATGTGGCCGCCGGACCGGGTCGCGTTCGACGACTACTGGAAACGCTCATTGGAGGAACTGCGCATCGATCCGCCAGTGCGCGAACATCTCCGCGGGGTGGCGACGATGGCTTTTCTGCCGTGGCCGCTGGCTGCACTCGCCGGGCCGTTCAATTTGTTCGCGACGACGGGGTTCTTGGCTCCGGAATTCCGGACAATGATGCAGCTGGACTGGACGCAGGCCCAGCAGCACCGGTTTGACCGGCTGCTGAGCGTGCTGCGATTGGCAGACCGGCTGATTCCCCACCGGGCCTGGATCGCGGGCTACCGGATCTACCTGTGGGACATACGGTTACGCGCCCGACTCGGCCAGCGCATCGTCTGACGACCCGCGGGATTCATCGTGCCGATTGAATACTTGACCGCATTGTTATACATGTGCGACATAGTTTGTTATACATGTGCAATATAACTTGTTATACACGTGCGACATATACTGGCCAGTATTGCACAGATGTAATCTAAAAGATTTCAAAATTTGATGTGACATTTCTGTTTAGTGGGCCAAATAATGGGCTATCCCCACGATCATCGGGGTGTGGGTGCGCAGGGCACCTACCAGAGTTGGGAGTGTGATCCACGATGGGCATGTCCTCTTTCGGCGTTGCTGAGCTGAGCTGCGACGACCACGAGTACGAGAGCTGGATGGGAACCCTCACTCAAGCGTCCGCGCGTCTCGACGTCTTGGAGACAGCCGTGGCCGAGCTGTGCCAGCTGTGCCGAAGCGAGGATGTCCACAGCAAGCAGGTCCTCGAGGTGCTTGCCCGGCACGGCGCGATATCCCAGAAGACCGCTCGTGCGGTTCTTCGACGCATCGCCTGACGCGGCCGCCTAACTTGTAGCCCGAGGTCGTCGGGCCAGTTGTGGTCAGCCTACGCAGGCCCAGCGTCTTGCGGCGTAGAAGCTCGCCCGCAGGCTTCAGTCCCCAGTGCGGGCGAAAGTCTGGTCGAAGTCACCGCTCACGCACGCGCTGCCGGTCTCTTGCTTGAAACCGTGCCCGGATAGCGCGGTGATCGGGTCTTGCGGCGGTTGCGGAAGCGGGTACTGCGCATTGAACTTCACGTGGCTGGTGCCGCCGCTCGGGCAGGAGGTGTCGTATTCGTCGGTGCGCGTCCACATCCCGTTCTGGAAGACGAATGGTTCACTGCCTGACGGGCCGTGGAAGAAGCTGATGCATCGGTCTCCGCCGCGCAAGCAGTAGGTTTTCACGCCGTAGTCGTAGTCCTGCTGGTAGCCCGCCGTGGAATTGATATGCGTGTGGTACTGGCCGTGTAACGCTTCGGCCGGCGACACCGTGCGTGGCGCCTGCTCAGTCGGATCAGGCAGGTTGGCGACGTCGACGTCTGAATCGCGGGTGAATGTGAGCGTCGTCTTGTCGATGCATCCTAACCCGGTTTCTATGTAAAAGTTCCCGGTCAACGTCCCGTCAGGCTGTGGTTGCAGGGTGAGTATGTGAAACCGGTCCGTCGGGGCGTTTCTGCAAGTTCCCGAGTCGGTGCCGACGGCGATCCAGTCGTTGCCGACCTGGTCGAACACCAACGTCGAAAGGCTGGTGTCGCCGCTGACCCGCGACGCGGTGGCCACGCATGTGCCGGCGTTGCACGCCGAGCGGGTGTCCCACCTTTCCGTCGTCGGTCCGGCATCAGGCCGGGGACTACCGTCAAGATCGGTTTTCGGGCCGAACGCGGCGGTATAGATGCCGGTGAACGGTCCGGTGTTGGGAACTGGGGTGGCCGTTGTCGCGGTGCTCGTCGCCGAAGAGGGCGAGGTCGCAAGTGGCTCGTCGCGATGGCCGCCCACGACGAACAGGACGATTACACCGGCGATGACCAGGACGGCGATGACCCCGATAACTCCGGCTATGACCGCGTAGTTTCGCCGCCGGCCTGCAGCGGCACCGCCTGCCGACCGGCTTGGCGGACCTTGCGGCAGCGGGCCTTGCGGGGCCGGACTTTGCGGCGGCGGAGATTGCGGCGGCGGACTTTGCGGCGGCGGCGGGTACCCACCCGGCGGGGTTGGCGGACGGTAACGCGTGGGGTCGTTGGGTCCGAAGCTGCCTTGGGGCCTCGGCCCGCTGCCACCGGCAGCCGTTGGCGCAAATGATCCGGCTGATCCGGCTTTGCCCGGGAACCGGCTGCCCGGCTGCGGGCCGGGGACTGGCCTGCGCGCGGCGATGGGTCCGGTGATCGCCGTTCGCGCCGCTTTGGCCATCTCCTTGGTCGTCGAATAACGATCGTCGGGACGTTTTGCCATCCCCCTGGCGATGACCGCGTCGAATGCGGCGGGCACGTCGGCGCGAACTGTCGACGGACGCGGCGGCGGCATCGACACATGACCGGCGACCTGCCGTTCGAGGCTGTTGCCGGGAAACGGTTGGCTGCCGGTCAGACACTCATGCAGGACGCAGGCCAACGCGTAGATGTCGGCGCGGGCGTCGGTCGGCTCGCCGCTGAACCGCTCCGGCGCCAGGTACGCCATGGTGCCGATGACACTCCCGGTGCCGGTCAGATTGCTGTCCCCGGTGGTGCGGGCGATCCCGAAGTCAATCAGGTAGGTGAAGTCGTCCTCGGCGACCAGCATGTTGGACGGCTTGACATCTCGGTGCACCAATCCGATCCGGTGCGCTGCGTGCAGCGCCGACGCCACTTGTTCGACGATCGCCACCGCCCGATCCGGCGCTAGCGGCCCGCTTCGCAGAATGCTCTGCAGGTCTTGGCCTTCGATCAGCCGCATGTCCACATAGAGCCGACCGTCGATCTCACCGAACTGGTGGATGGGCACCACATGCGGTTCGGCAAGGCCGGCGGCGGCGAATGCCTCCCGGCGGAACCGCTGCTCGAACTGCGGGTCGCTGGCGAGGTGCGCCGGCAATACCTTCAGCGCGACCACACGCTGGGTTTCGGTGTCGAAGGCCCGCCACACCTCGCCCATGCCGCCACGGCCCAGCAGATCGATCAGGCGATAGCGGCCGAATGCCGTCCCCTCCACCAAGCCTCCTCTGCGCCGCACTTCGGCAACCCAGCCAGGACATTAACCGACAGCGGCACAGGCCATGTGGGATCGCGTCGCAGCAGGTAGACGGCGGCGCGGACGATTATGCCCGGCTGTTCCGTTCGATCCACTGGGTGAGCGCATCCTCGAGCGCACTGGCGACACCCACACCGGCGCCGTCGGCGGCGTTCTTGAATCGCTCGATCAGGTCGGTCGGGATCGAGGCATTTAATTTGGAGCGCCCTGTTTTTGGTTTCGCCGGCAAGTCGACGGGCACATGTCGCGCGATGGACGCGTCGATGATCTCCCGCAGTGCGGGTAGCTCGTTGAGCAGTACGGCCAGATCATCGCGCTCGATACGCAGCACCTCGGCCGGTCCGGTCGTGGTGACGGTCGCAGACCGCAATTTCCCGCGTTGCAGCGCAGCCTCGCCGATCACCTCGCCCGGCCCCAGCGTGGCGATGCGGTCCTGGCCGACGTATACCCCCACCTCCCCGCTGAGCAGGATGTAGCAAGAGTCCGACGGAGTCTGCTCATAAATCAGCGGCGACGCCACCGACATCGACGTGTGATGTGCTGCTGTCGCGAGGCGTTTGATTTCAGCGTCCGAGAAGCTGTTGAATGTCGCGTACTTGCGCAGCCGACGGGCATCTTCCTCATGTCTCTTCTTCGCATCGACCTTCACAGCGGGCTCCTGATGTGCGACGTGATCCTGGCATCGAGGAGCCTAACGCGGATTTCGCTGGAGCTGGCCGCCTTCGCGAACTGCGGGCTAAAACCAGTCCAGATCAGAACTGGAGAAAATCGAATCTCAATCCGCTGCGGCCTTCGCCTTTTCCAACCGATCTCTGACGGCCAATCCACACCTGGGTTGAGCCATCGAGACCGCGAGCGTAGCGGTAGAGGCGCTCCAGGTGGACGCCTTCCTGCGGAAGTTCTTCAAGGAAAATGGTGAGCTCGGGGTAGCTGAGCAATTGCCCGATGGCGCCCCCCGTCGCGGTGGGGAGCCTGCCGCGGCGCATCTGTAACGGGCCGTCGTCGACAGCTACCGGAAGGAAAGGTATCCAGTAATCGGGCACGGTCGAGCCCAAAGTGTAGATCGGAATGCCGGTGCCTGATGGCGGCTGCATCGGCGGTGCGGCGGTCTTCCATGCCAGGGCGCGGTCGATGGGGATGCCTGATTTGCCGACCGCAGTCCGCTCCACTCCCCATGCCATTTCTGCCAGTTCGTCGCGCAACAAGAGCACATCTTCGATGGCTGCACTGTCGAGCGTGCCGACGGCGGTTGGCGGGATGACAAGCAGGTTTGCCGGATCAGCATCGGCTCTGCTGAAAGATGCTCCGGTGGCGCCGAGGGAGAACATGCGCCAGCCGCCGCCGGGCAATCCGTCAGCGACGGCATAGTGCGGGATGGTGGTGATGATGCCGAACGTGTCGGCGACGCTCAGCGCGCTGATGCTGATGTTGCAGCCGACAGGCACTTGCAGCGGCACCTGAAACCAGTCGTTGCCGTAGATCAGGGCGAACTCGCGCAGGAGCAGGCGGCCCAAATCTTCAGCGCCGGCAGTGAGCGCGCCGATGTCGACGGCGGCATCTTCGATCTCCCAGAACCGCCGCGCAGGCATGCCTTTGAACGTCACTGGCGCCACGGTGATGCTGCGCGTTGCTGTCGCCGCTTTTGCTGTGCCGCCGGCTAAGGGAGAGGAGCCGCGATCGAAGTCATACCAATCAACTCCACCGCCGTCGTACTCCTGCGCGACGAGACCGTTCGCGTCTCCTGCGGCGCCGAGAGCGAAGCTGTACTCCATCCGGCCCGGCGACCACGAGCTAGGCGAAGCCGGTTCGCTGAGGAGGGAATCGAACCAGGAAATCCACGCCTTTGCCACCGGCGTCACCGCTGCGCTGTCTGCGGCGCTGAGTGCGGGCAGAGCGGGAAGCCCACCCGGTGTCTGCGCAAGATCGGCGCGAAGCGCAATGCCGTCAATTACGCGGCCCGCGAGGATAGACCCGATCTGCTGCGAGTCAGCATCGGAGCCGACGGATGCGGTAAGCGGATACTGCGCCAGGTATGCCGGGCGCAGATCAGTGAGATTTGCAGCGTCGAGGAGGCGGAAAAAATGCAGACCTGCTTCAGCAGCTTGTTTGAGATCGTTGGCCGCTTTCTGCGGACGGATAGCCTCCTGCTCGATGACCGTCTCGATGGGCTGCATGCCGTTGTACGGCAGCACTGGGGCGGCACCCGATTGATAGCGATCGAAAGCGGCTGTTGTCCATTGAACGTGCGCCGTGAGCGGGGAACCGGTGTTGCGGCCGACGAATTCGCCGACCTGCCACTGCCGCGCAAGCAGCCATAACGGATCGGTGACGCGAGCCGCCAGACCGCCGCTCAAAAATTCGGTGCGGCAACGGGGCTCAAGCCGGTTCCAGATCGTGACGGACGGCATCAGCTGCTCCTCAACACGGCGGAGGCTTGTACCAGATTGAAATCGGTGGAGATGGTGTCCACCCTCGGGCCGCCGGCGTTGTAGGCAAAGTAGAGCGCAGGCAAATAGTGTCCGAGAGCGTTCAGAGCGTCCGGGTCGACGGCGCGCAGCTTGGCCAGATCGAGCGCTTCGAGCACGGTGCCCTCCAGGGCTTCGAGCGTCCATTCTGGGAAGTCGTCCGGGCGCACCGCGAGCAGGAGCGTTTGCGGAGCGCGGGCCGTGGGGTCGTCCTGGTGGAACGAGACGCCGGTGATCTGCTGCGCGGATGGCAGGACTTCCACCCATTCATCGGCGACCAATCCCGTGGCCGGCGTGCCTGTTGCAAGAGGCGCAGGAGCGAACGCGACGAGCGACAAGCGGCTTGATGCCGCGTTGCTGGTTTGTTCGAGCGCGATCCAGCGATCACCAGCGACGACGGGAAGCTGTGCCACTTCGAAACTGGTCAAGGATTTTCCAGCCAGTGCTTCTGCATAGAACAGGGCGGAATCGAGTCGCGACACGCCGGGCCTGATGCGGGCCATCCGCTGGAGCCATGAAATGCCGGCGAATGGATCGCCGTCCTGCAACGTCAGGCTGTTGCTCCATAGTGAAGTCCATTGCGCTGAGAGAGCGGAATCGAATAGGGGCAGGACGACGAACGAGCTTCCGAAAATGATGTGAAGTCGCGATGTGTCCTGATCGCGCAAAGCCTCGGCACTGGCACCTGCGCGGGTGAAGCCGGATCTGAGCGTATTGAGTGCCACAATGCGCTTGTTGATCTCCGCCGCTGCGCTGGCGGCCTGCGTGCTCCACTGCGTTGCATCGAGCGAAGGTACAGAGTTGTTGACGCCGAAGCCGGCTGCTGCATAGAGCGCTGCATCCAGGCCGTCGGTAGCTTGAAGCGGGGTGAGCGCCGAACGTAGCTGTGCTTCGGCAGCATCGGCGCGAGCTTGGAGCTCTGCAGCGTCGATGCTGCCCGGCATATCTCCCTGCGCCACAATGTCTTGCGGCGTCATCGTACGTGCTGCGGAGACGAAGCGAGAGATCGTCCAGACGAGCTGGAGAAATTCCGTGACGGAGATGATGTCCGGCGTCCATTCTGGACCGCGTTCTTCAACAAGTGTGATGATTGCGGTTGCAGGCACAGTGGATGGCCGCGCTGCGGCCGCGGCACCCATCAGGCGGGCGGCGAGTTCGCCTGTGAGGCCGCTGCTCTCGGGAAGCGCCAGAAAATCGAGAGGAGCCAGCGTAAGGGTGTCGAGCCCAAACTCCACGGAGCCCTGCGCAACGCCGGTGGTGTCTATAAAGCGAGCCCGGGCGTGTACGCGCGACAGGTCGCCGAGCATCGTTGCGGCCCATGCGTTGAGCCGGGGTTCGGCCTTGGCGCGCGGTGTCGACATCTCGTCGCCTGCGTCGGTTGCGGGGGCGATAGCGAACAGCCGATGCGTGAACGCGGTGCCTGCGCGCGGGGTCTGCACCACGTCGAGCGTCGGCGGCGGAACATCGCCGCGCGCAATGGCATCGAGCGTTGCGCCGGCGCGAACGGTATTGCCATTCAGCAGCTGATGCACGCTCTCCGCCATGGTGAGGTCGGCTACGGCGTCAAGAGCTCTCTTCAATGTCTGCAGAACCGTGGTGAGACCCTGGCGAAGGGTGGGGTCGGTGGGCAGGCCGAAGCCCGTTGCCAGCGTTCCGCCGGGAAAAATCTTGTGCAGCAGCGCTAGTCCGTCGACGGTGTTGTTCGCGGCCACTGATTCACTGGTAGTGGTGCTGGTGTCGTTACTATTCAGCGGGGCTATGGTGCGGACGGTCTCGATGAGCGTTTCGAGATGGGCTTCGCTCATCGACCGCTCCAGGCGATAGCCCAGCAGCGCGCCCAGCGTCTGTCCCTGGCGAATGCCGTCGAGCAGATGCAGACCCAACCGCACTCGGTCTGAAGAGAGGTCAATCTGCAGTGGCGACTGCGGACCGTCCTGATGCGTGAGATAGGCCGAACGCAGCACTGCGGCTGTCGTCGCATGGGCCAGTGAAGGCGCGTGGACGTAGCCCGCCGACGCGATCGCGTTCTGCGGCAACACGTTCTCCAACCAGCCATAGCCGCCGAGGATGACGCCGCCGTTCGGTGTCGTGCTCCGCGTCTGATCGAGCCGAAAATGCGCCATCGACGTCAGCCACGCATCCAGGCGATACGAAGCCAGGTCCACCACCTCTCTCACGGCGAAATCGAGCGCTTCCGCAGAGAGCGTGAGCTTATCGAAGGCCGCCCAGAAGGCGGCGAAGTCAGGTAGGGCGGCGTCTGTTTTCGAGCTGTCGAGGTACGCACCCACGGGGCCTTTGTCAGCCAGCGGCCGTTGCAAAAGATCCCACGGCGTCGGACGTGGAAGACCCACTGACAAGCCGAGCAGCTCCGCTTCCATCGCGCTCGCTCGGCTGCGCTGCACCTGCTGTTTCGAGCAGGTCGCCAGCTGTATCGAGGTACTGCCGCAACGCTGCATGGCGCAGCAGCAGGAGCAGCAGCGGCACGGGTTGCGGTGGCGTGACGAAATCGCGGAGCGCCTGCCACGTGAGCTGACCTAACTGCTCGATGTATGCGGGTGAAGGCAGGCCATCGAGCGGTGCTGGAGCGACCAGCACTTCGGTCAGCAGACGTTGCCCATTCGCAAATGTCGAGCTGGCCAGGCGTGTCGTGGCGAGCGCCGCGGACAGCGTACCTGTCTGTGCGAGCGACTTTGTGGTGAGCGCAGTCCACCACGCCTCGCCGGGGTCCTGCTGGATGAAGCGCCAATACGACAGGTTGTACTCCGGCCCGATGACGCTGCGCGCCGCGAAGCTCGCGGAGGACGGCGTCATGCCGAGCAGCCTCACGAGCACGGCTTCGGGATCGGCAGCGCCGTGAAGTTGCGGCACGTTGGCGACAGAGCGTTCCCACGTAGTCCTCATCTGGGCCAGCAGGCCCATCAGCGGCGTATCGAGTGCGCGGCCTTCCAGCGACTTCCACTGTGCGCTCCAGGTAACGGGCAGCACGCCATAGGGTTGAGTGCCGACGCGCAGAATCGGAAAATGACCGCGGGCCCGAACGTGCGCAGAAAAATGATCGCGCGCCAACGGCAAAATGGTGTCGGGCGAAGGGACAGCGCCGGTAACAATCTGTTCGAGGTAGTAGCCCCACGTCGCGGGCCACAAAACGGTATTCATGGCGGCCGCTTGTTCGTCCTGGCCCCGTCGGCTCCGCTGACATGCGCGAGCAGGTTCGCATCGATGCCGATGGCGCGAGCGAGGCGATCGCCATCGGCCGTCGGGCGGCCGGGCAAAGAGCCGGACCTTGTTCGAGCGCGAAGAGCCTGGTGAAGTTGGGGTCATGCGAAGACAAACGTTGACGAAGACGCGTCGAGGGTATTGTTGGTGGGCGCGCCGTGGGGCAGCAGCTCGAAGCCGTCAGTGTAGTGATGCGCCTGCAGCAAGCGCCGAAACGCGCAGCCGCATCCGCCGGAGCCAGAAACTGCGCAGGCCAAGCACCACGATGCGGTTAAAGCCCCGCGTTTGTGCGCCGGTGAGCGGAATCTTGCAGCCCATGCCCACCGCGATGGCGCGGTCGAAATCCGAGAGCCACTTCATGCCGTCATCGGTGGCAGGGCCGGGGCCATTGGGGTCGGGGCCAACTGCCAGCGCATCGGCGATAGGCGACGTGATGGCCAGGACCTGTCCGGCCGCGTTCCCTGATAACCCATGACGATCCAGCGCTCCGGCAGCACGTTCGTGTAGGGAGCCTGCGTCCATTGCGATGTCTTCGTCCCCGCTTGCGCGTTGGCGCTGACGATCCAGGCCGCGCGCTCCGCTCCGTACTGCTGGGCGAGCACGGTGAATGCCGCCTGCGCGGCCTCGCTGCCGGACTGCGCCTGGGCCAGAAAGTTTGCCCGGGCGCTGCTTTCGTCCGGGTCAGCTCCGGCTCGAAGCTGTTGACGTGAACATCGTCGGGATAGATGCGCAGCCAGAGTTCAGTGCCCTGAAAGCGCGTCTCCACCCGGACCGGCAGCAGCAGCAGCGGAACGCTGGCCGGAGGAGGATGCAGAAACCTGCTCGTCGATGGCGAGCGGGTTGCCGCTAGGAATGGCGGCAAGGTCCGGCGGCGAGATCGCCAGCGCATCGCTGTCAGGCGTGCCCCGCGTCGCGCAGCGTAGTTGCATCCGGTACGGCTGATCTGAGGGTGCCCTTCATCAGGAACGCAAAGGCGGTCGCATTGCCCTGGTAGACAATCCCGTCCATCCGCGAGGGCATAGCGGCGCCCTGCGGAATCATGGCGAGATCGGCGGGCGAAACGGGTGGAGCTGCGATCCGCCGGCTTCCAGAGCGGCGAGCGGTCGGCTGGTCCGGAACGAGCCGCCTCAGTCCGCCGAGCATGTAGAACACAGCGGGTACGCGCGTGATGATGCGTTTCCTGCAGCGAGCGTTCCGTCCGCGCGCGAGGGCATCGGCGGCCCTTGCGGGATGGCGGCCATGGCTGCGTCCGTCAAGGTGCGGACAGTCTGGCCTGCGGCCATGTACTTCAGCGTGGCAGCGTCGGGAACCAGGCGCGCCTGATTGTCCTGGAGAAGAAGACGGCAGGGTTTGGTCGTGCCTCGCACGAAAGGGCTGATGCCGGGAGGATCGGTTGTGCGGCGGTCATGCTTTCTCCGCTGCGATCGGGCGTTGGCGTGCATGGCTACGCGCGTCGGCCGGCGCATCAGGATGAACGCCATGGGGCGGAGTTCTCACCCCACTGCACGGACTCGATGGACGTGAATGGCGGCGCGGAGGAGTCGTCAGGAAGTTGCCGCCAGCGCCGCCCAGCGGAAACGTTGTCCCAGCTCAAGTCGTTCCAGCTCTTGCTGGTGGTGGCGGTCCACGGTGCCCGGCGGCTCAAGACCAAAGCGCGGTTCGGTGACGTGCTCTTCGAGAACGAAGTACCAGCCCGGATCATTCGCGGCTGGGTCGGGGTTGCCGAAAGGGTCGGGGATATTGAAGCCGAAGAACTTGTAGTCGTCGCCGAATGCCCCTGGAAGATGGGCCACTGGCGCGAGGTCCCCAGCCCGCGGTTGATGACGCCTTTGGAGTCCGGCGGGTTCCACACTGCCTGTACCGCTGAGACCAGCGCGTTGGGATAACGCCGGAACAGGTTTGCGTGAAAGAGCAAGGCGACACGGCCGGGGTTGGCGTGGTCCTGCGTGTGGTCGCCGAGATGTCCGGTGGGATCGAACTGGGCGATGGCAGGGATGTCCGGCGTGCCTCCGGCGCTCCAGAAGTTCTGGAACCATGTCTCCGTGCGTTCGGCCGGGAACTGCTTCCACAGCAGTTCACGGGCAAACTCCTCATTGAGGCCGACCATGTAGGCTTCGACGAAACGCGGATTGGGTTGCAGCAAGACGGCGGAGTCGATGGGGACGCTCGAAATTCCCGGCAGCATCCAATCGGGTGACAGCGCTGCCAGCGGCTCGTACATGGCCTGCGGAAACTTCGGTGCGGCGGTAAGCGGCTGCAGCGGATCGAGCCCGGGTTGAGCGGCACGCGCACTTTGATCCGCGCCTGAATGGTGATGGCCGGGTCGAGGCGTGCGTTCAGTTGCGTGCGCGTGGTTGCCAGCGCGGGCGAGCCGCCCAGCGACGGCAGATCGGCGGCGGCTGCCTGCGTGGTGTCCAGATAGCCGTTGATTGCCGCCGCGGCGGTGCTGAAGTGCTGCTGCACCGCGGCGAGAGCGGTGGCGTCCGAGGGGAAGACGAACGGTGCCGGAAGCGTGGCCGATACGCTCCGCAGGATTGCCGGGACGTTGGGGTCCTTGCTCCAGTCGATGAGCGCAGGCGCTATGATGTCGGCTTGGAAGCTGCGTCGGCCGGTCCGTAATCGCCTGGGATGGGGGGCGTTTAAGTAGTTATGGCTGACTATGCCCACCTTGTCGGCGGCTGAAGGCTGTGGTGGGGGCGGGTAGAAGACGACCGCCTGTTGCCATCCGGGCGCTCCCTTCAGTAGCGACAGGGAGTCATCTTCGACCATCTGGATGGCCGGCGAAACATCATCGAGTGCCACCATTCCCTCCGGCGCTTTTCAACGGCTCCTGCAGCGACCAGACCATGGCGTTCGGTCTGGTGGCCGGAGCGCTCAGCGGAAAGATTCAGGCGATTGACCATCTGTTGAAACGGTCCCGGTGATGGCGAGTTGCCGTCCGAGCGGGCCGCGGGGCGCGCCAGTTTGCGCATCGTCGCCGAGATTGCCGCCGTCGGGAACGCGGCTGGCCTGAATGTGACCGAGCAACGTTGACGTCGTTCCGGGCGAGAGCGAGGCTGACACGGGCTATGCGTTGGCCGGGTGATCTGGAGATACGTTCCGTCGCCGGCCATTGTTTGCAGGTGCCGCTGGTTCAAGCGACGCTGTGACTTCGCGTGCCAGTTGCGCTTGCCGCAGTAATTGATTTGCCTTGCGAATCTGGCCAAGCTGGTCCCACGCTGAGGCGACCATCCGCGTCCGAATCTGCCTGCACCACTTGTCCGCCCGCTGAGGGGCTATGGTGCGGCTGCGTGGATCGAGGTTCAGCTCACCCATCCAGACCGGCGGCTGCGTGTCGTTGGCGGGCTAGGTCGATATTGGTTTGTGTTGCTGCCAAAGACCGGCGGCGTAACTACAGGATCAGCGGCAACGGGTGGAGTAGAGCACTTTGCGTAGCTGCTGTTTCATATGGCCCCCTTGCGCGCCATCGGGCCATGTCGTGGGCGACGAGTTGAAGGTGCGGAGCGCGCCTTCCAGTCTGAAGCTTCACGCCGGGGAGCCGGAGCCGCGCCGAAACCGGGCCCGCTGACGTCGATGGTTCGGGTACCCGCGGAGATCGGGGCCGTTCGGTGGGCCGATCTGCCGGGCAAGCGAAGCGAAGTCTCCACCGGGCCCGGTCTGGAATCGGAACTGATAGTAAACCGGAAGGATCAAGGGCGCCGTGATGTGGGCATCCCATGCTGGTGCGAGATCGCTGTCGGTTACCGGAAGGCCGAGCCCGGCGTTCACACCCGCTTCGAACGTCGGCACCACGCAGGCGATGTAGCGCTGCGAGGCCTCGAGTTTGCGTGGAGCAATGAGCCGCGCGAGGCTGGCTCCGCTATCCCCGACGAGCGCCGCTGGTGAAAGGTCTTGGCCGGCAATCTGCGCGTGGGCCCAGGCGTCGACTTGACTGAGGTCCGGCAGCTCGGTGGCCGGATTCAATGGTGCGTCAATGTGCAGCGCGGCCAACGCTCCTGCCTGCTGAACGATGGAGACGCCATCGACATCCGGTAGAACGATCAGGCAGAGCCATGGGGTCAGGCGGTTGCCGGCCGGAGCAGATGGCGTGAGCATCCACGGCAGGTCGGGTGTCGCCAGCTCGATGGCCGCGAAGAAGTTCGGCTCAAAGTTGTCGGCTCCGTCGCGCGGCTCGGTGCGGATGAAGGCCCGCGCGTCGATCGACTTCACATCGCCGGGCCCCGGCAAACGAACATGCGGAGGCGCGGCGACTGCCGTGTTATTCACTGAAAGCGAGAGCGGGACGGTGGCGTGATTGACGCCGGGGGTCCCCGAGATCTGTGACGCAATGCCGCGCCGCACCCATGGGAGCAGCGAATAGGCGGGGGTGGTGTTAAGTCGGTCATCAGGCTGCCACCATTTCGTGGGTGGCGATGATTTGCAGACTGCCTCGTCTATCCGGTGAAACGGCCAGCGCATCAGTGAGTATCGCGTTCACGTCGCTGTAGGTGGTCTTGCCCGCGGGTGCGGGGCCGTGCGGTGCCAGCGAGGTGGTGTCGACCACAACGAACGCGGGCTCGACCACCACGATGGGATTTCCCGGCGCGGCATAACGGCGATTGCCAGCCAAGCTAATCGACTTGCGTGCTGCGGCGCCGCTACGTAGGACCGTGTCGATAACACCCCACGGGAATGGCTGCGGCACACCTTCATCCACCCGAACGACGCCCGGGGTATCGATGAAAAATGTCTCGTAGTCGATGCTCTTGGGCTGCAACGATCCACTGGTCACCAGACTGCCGCTCATCAGCACCCCGGCGTCGTGCAGCTCAAAGGACGGCCGCGAGAGCTTGTCGGTGTCGCTGAGATCGAAGAACTGGGCAGGGGCGAAGTTGTCCTGCACAGTGCTGTGCCCGGGAGCGCCACTGCCAACGCGGAAATCGGTAATCGTGAACTCGTCGGCACCTGCCAATGCCGCTTGACCAAAGCGAGTGATCGCCAGTCCCAACGGCACGATGCGCTGCTGCACTCCCAGTTGGGCCAACGGATGAGCGAACACCGCCGCGGGGTCCTCAACCTGCCGCGTGGATACCAGCGCGGACAAACCGGCCGGCAGCTGAGAGTTCCAGTTGCGCGGATCGGCCAGCGCCGCGCTCAGCAGGGCGCCGACATCGACACTCGGAATCTGCGGCGACGGCGCGTCAAGTCCCCACGACTGCGAGAACTTCAGGTGCACATCGAAAAAGAGAAGGTGAATTTTGAATTTGCCGGCGATATTCCACGGCGCGGGTCCCGTCAGCGTCGCATCCAGCGACACCGACATCAGGTCGTCGCCACCGGCCATCAACGCGATCGAACCGGAGATGTCGGCCGCAAAGTGAAACGGGCTCAGCTGCAACAAGGCATCAAAGCCAAGATGGCCCGACAGACCATAACCCGACACACCGATAAACACATCCAACTGCGCACCGAACTGCAACGTGTTGGACGTGACGGCCAGATACGCCGCCAGCCGCATCTTGGTCACCATCCCCGACGGCATATCGATGGTGATGCGCTTGAGCGCCGGGAACTCAGGCGGCGGCGTGAACTGCGGATTGAACCCGCCGATAGCCAACAGGAATTCGCTTCGCGCCCCCCAGCTGGACCCGCAACGCCATATCACCAGAAAGGGTGTAGCTGATCAGCTTGGAGTCAAACAGCGTGGCATCCAGCGACAGCTCATCCTGGGACAAATCCAGCACACCCAAAACATCCATATTCAGCCTGACCAGCGGCGCCGACGGCGTCGGCAACTTCGCCTGGATGACACCGAGCACGACGATCTCGACCGGTTCGGGAAGCTCAACGATCACCGCCAGCGACGCAGTCACCACAGTCGGCGTTCCCCACCCAATCAACGCCATCGGGCCAAACAAGAACCGGCCCGGCGCACCCGGGAACAACACATCCAGCTCGCCGAGCACCTGCGCAGCGTTGGTTATCGCGTTCTTCGGAAACAAAATGCTGGCCAGCTGTCCTGCCTTCACCGCGGCACGCAACGCATCCACCGCCGCGCTGCGATGCATCGCCAGCAAGCCGCCCACACCATTGAGCGTGAAACCCAATCCCAGTTCAACCGGCGGAAAATCCGCGTCCACCAACGCGATCAACGAGTAACCATCAGAGCCCGCCACCTGCGTGGCAATCAACCCAAAAGCCTGCAACGCAATGCTGTTGAACTGCAGTTGCAAAACACCCTGATATTCGCTCTTCACCGAATCGTATTCGAGAAAACCCCCACCACTCACACCCGCGGCGTCGATCGTGAGCCCCGCTCCGGACGGCGGCTTGAAGTCGAAGGCGAGATCGGCGGGGCCGAGGTCGCCACCGTCGTTCGGGAAGGTGACGTTGGCCGCGATGCCCAGCCCGCTCACCGTTGCCTGGACGGGGCCGATGACAACGCCGATGGTTGCCGAAAGCTGCGCTTCTACGCCTGATGCTCCAGCCAGCACGGTGACGCGCACCGAAGGGATTTCGACAACGCCGCCGATGGAAAGGCCGATGGGTAGCCTCGCATCGAGGCCTGTCCGCCGCTGAAGCTGAGGCCCTTGTCACTGGAGCATTCGATGCCGGCGTCGAACGCGGCCTTCATGCCGTCTTTGGGCAGCACGGCCGCCACGAAGCCGTCGCCGTCGCCGCCTGAGATCACGAAGGAACTCTTGGCGGCCGTTGCCGAAACGGAAGCTGCTTTGCGATTGGGGTCAAAGAACAGGTCGCCTTCAAAGCTGACCGAGCCTAATTCCAGACGCGTTCCCGTTGTGCTGCCGACGACGCGTACCGGACCTCCCGAACCGGACGCGGGCACAAGCTCCAACAGAACTTTCGCTGAACCGCCTTCTACGGGCAGGCCGCTCGGCGCGAGCTCCACGCCGGTGGACTTCACCACGAATGCGGGGATGGCTCCATTGGCTGAGACTGTCAAACGCCAGTCGCCGAACGTGGCGACGCTGTTGAACGATCCGGTGGGTGTGAGCAGGTATCCAGCGATGCCGCCCGGATGCTGCGCGGAGCTGGCGATGACATCGATGGCGGCATCGGCGCCGGAGCCCTGACTGCCGAGAATGTCCACGTGAAACGTGGGGAAGATGCCGAAGTAGAACTCCTGCGGCAACGGCGGCGCGACGGATAGTGGGGCATCCGTCGATCCCCAATCGGCGTCGGAATAAAACTGATCGTCCGGAGGCTGGACACCATCTTCATCGGAGGGCGCGCTTTCGCTTGATGGCGGGTAGGACGCGTTTGAGCCGACACCGAGCTCCTGCAGGAAGAATGACAAGGCGCTGAAGAATTGTTGCGCTCCGTTGTAGGCGTCGATGCCGGTCGCGAGGTCGTTCGGAAAGTAAGCAGCGGAAAGGGTTCGTCCAGGCTTGGAGAGCAGGTTGCTGATTTGGTCAAAGCGGAACTGGTCGACGACACGCGGATAGCGCAGCGTGACGCCGTTGACGACGATGCCCGCGTCCAGTGCGGCGTAGTCGCGTGCTTGTATCAGGGTGAGCAGCGCGGCCACTCGAAAGGCAGTCGGTTGCTTGCGCCGCAGATAGCTGGCGAGCAGCAGCGAGAGGATGTCTTCGCCAAGCCCTTCCGCAGCCTGCGCACGCGAAGGGTCCGCGGCGAACTGCCGCAGCTGTTGCAGGATGTGGGACGTTTGCCGGCCGAGGGTGAGGATCTGCTGAATGCCGCGCCAGGACTCGAGCGTTGCTGGATCGAGAGCCTGCAGCTGTTCAATGATGACGGCCGCATTCTGAACGATGGTGCCAAGAGCAGGACTTCCGGATACAGCCTCGACCTGACCCAGCGTGGCCAACCAGTCGATCAGGGCCTGGCTGTCACTCGCAGCATCTTGCAGGGGTTGCAGAAAGTCGATCAGCACGTTCTGGAGTGCGGAATCCACGCGGCCATATTATTGGGCGGCTCCGCGTTTGGAGTCGAAACGAACAAATCATGGAAAAAAATGGATTGACGACGAAGCGCGGTCGATAATTGTAGATTGGACAAACCAGTCGTAGACTGGCCGGCAAACCACCTGACCGATTCGCGAATGACATCATGCCCAGTGAGCTTGTAAACCGATTGCGCAGGTATCTCGACCAGCATGTCGCCAGCGACGTGATGGCGATTGAAAATGAACCGAGGCAGGATCAGCCGAATCCGAATCCAGCTTCACCACAAGCTGCCAAGCCGCACGCAAATACGCATGCGCACTGGCCGCTGTGGCACGGTAATAGCTTCGGCATCGCTTTTCCTCATCCTCCGCAGTCGGTGGTGATCCACGAGACGAGCGGTTGGCCCTCTTATGCTTCCGCTAATCGGTTCAGCGAACTCTATCGCTGCATCGATACCTGGGAGCTGAATGACGGCGATCATCGGTGGTACGACAAGCGAGGCATCGGTCCTCAGTATTTCGTCGATCCCCATGGAACCGCATTCAACCTGATAGGACCGCAGGACCTTGCCGGAGACGCCCGCGAGACGGGGCATGCAGAGGGCCTGAACTCCGGTTCGCTGGGCATCGAGAATGGCGATGCAGGCGACAGCGGTGTTTCACCGAACCCGGGAACCGGTCCCCACTTCTTCCGCCTGCCCAAACCCGGAGATAACGCCAGTCCTCCGACCCAGCCCAATGTGCCGGGACGAAAGCTCTATGCTCTGGTCCATCCCGACAGCCCAGATGCGAACCTCGGCCTCATCTGGTTTGCCGTGTTTAAAAACGCCAATCCAACCCATGCGTCGGATGTCGGCGACTTTAAAGACAGCGCCGATTTGGCCGGCCGCGAGCGCTGGCAGAACATGCTGTTTACCGAGCGCAACTACCGTTCGCTCGCGCTGCTGTGTCGGCTTATTGCAGAGCAGTACGATATACCTCGCAATTTTCTGCTATTCCCTTATTCGGGCATCAATGAGCAGAGCAGTTCAGACCTTTTTCGCCGGCTCTTCCTATCGTATGAGCGGCGGGACCTGATTGCCACCAAGCTCGGCTTGCAGGTTGCGGACGTACAGGCGAATAACGCGACCTTTACAAACGCTTATGCTGCTGGCGCATACGGGGTCGTGGTGGATCACAACACGGAACAAAGGCGGCCCATGTGGGGACGTTTTTTTGGATGGGATCCGCACACCAGTGCCGGCGGCGACACGCCATGCTTTCGCGGATTCATCTCGCACGGTGTTGACGGCAACCACAATTGCCCAGGGCCGTTCTTCGACTGGCACCGTCTTTCACGGGAGGTGTGGGATTGGTGGTGGTATCCGTTTGACTTCACCGCTCCGGGGACTGATCCAGCTTCCGCGCTTTCCACCACGCGCCGGCCATATAACCAGGCCCCCACGACACGCCATTACTCGAATACTACTGGGAAGCCGAAGGGCTGCCGGCCGACTACAACGCCAAGAAGGATACGGCGACTCCGTTTCTGCTGGATGAGAGGTTCAAGCTCAAACAGGACGTTCCCATCTATGCGATGGCGAACGGCGTAGTGGTGGCAGCACGCATGGAGCTCGACAGCCAGCCGTTGAAGAGTGGTTTCCTGCTGGTGCGGCATGAGGTCTTCAACACGCTGGCCAATGGCCGCGTGAACTACGATGTTCCGCCTGTCCTTCTGGTCGCTGACGACGTTTCTCGACAATGTGGGGTTTACCGTGGATGCCACGTCCGACTCCAATCCGGATTGGCTCAAGCGATTTGTGCTGCGGTTGGTGGAGACTGAGGCTGCGGTGGTTTTTCACAACGCCAACCTGGCTAAGCCTGCGGGATCCCAAAATACCCATCTGAATGCGGGCTGGGGATTTCGACCGGGTACCGGCGACCGCTTGTCCACCGGACAGGAAATCGAACTCGACGCCACCGCGTATCGGACGATGGCCAACAATTTGAAAAACGGAAACGCTGTGCTGTTCCCCTTGGAAGCAAACAACGCTCCCACGCCGGTCCGAGTCATCCTGGGCGACTTCCTCGGCACTGCATACCGGACCGGGGCAGAAGACAACGGCATTCAGATCGAGATCTTCTCCAAAACCCAGATCGCCGACATCACCACGGACCACCGTGTGTCGACATGGGCCACGGAGTCGTGGTGGAAGCAGGCTTCTGCCACGACTCGGCATGAGGGCTCGAACGATCAGGACCTGCCCGGGGACGGCATGGTGTGGCACTACAAGATGACCGACTTTCTCAACTGGGTGAACGGCATTACCTGGCAGAATGAGCGCAAGAAGTACGGTCTCCCCGACCCTGTCGGAACGACTCCCGTCGATCCTCCGGTGAAGCGCAACATCACCTAGCTGGCACGGCGGCAAACACTGGTGGGCGCGGACGGTATCGAACCGCCGACCGCTGGTGTGTAAAGGGACAGGACCGAGTGAACGGGTGTTCTACCGTGTCCAGTATGTCCAGGTTCAGCGCCGTTCCGTGTCCGCCTGATACAGCGTGTCTACGGTGTTCGGTCCTGTCTTGGGATACTGGCGGGTCACTGACGACGGGTCTTCGGGCTATTGCTCGGCTTCGCCCCTGAGCGCCGCCGTATCGTGGCGGTGTGGTCGTTTGGCTTGCAGGCAACAGGCAAGCCGTCGTCCAAGTGCTGTTTTGAGGGTGAGCGCCCCCCGTTCCTGGCTGGGCCACCTGATCCGTACGTCAGTTGGGCGTTTGGGAGGAGAATGCGATGACCGAAGTCGAAGCCTTCGACGTGCACCACGATGGCTACCCGACACATCGGCGCAAAGTCCGCTTTGACTGGTCGAACACGCCGCTGCACTGGGTCCCCGATGACCCGTACGCCACACACTTTTGGAATGTGTTGCACCTGTTACTGCCCGAAGGGGAGCGGGGATTCATCAAGGCCGTCAATGAGGCGGCGCCACTGGTCGACGATCCGGAACTGAAGGCGGCGATCAAGCCGTTCGTGCAGCAGGAAGCCTGGCACGCCTGGGCGCACCAAGTTGTCCTCGATCATCTGGCCGAGCAGGGCATCGACACCAAGCCCTACATCGACAAGTTGCAGAAGTGGTTGTCAGCGGGCACTAATCAGCACCCGGGCTGGCCTACGCGTTTGCAGCGATGGTGGCTCTACCGGCGCCTGGCCGACGTGGCCGCACTTGAGCACTTCACCGCAGTGTTGGGCAACTGGTTGATCCAAAACCGCGGCCTGG
Organism: uncultured Actinomycetota bacterium; assembly: GCA_963787635.1. Lineage (GTDB taxonomy): Bacteria > Actinomycetota > Actinomycetes > Mycobacteriales > Mycobacteriaceae > Mycobacterium. The sequence goes on from CAWBDP010000001.1 coordinate 147,603, forward strand.
ACTACGCAGGAACCGACCCGGTCATGCTTGATCTGCTGCGCTGGCACGGCGCCGAGGAGGTCGAGCACCGCTCGCTGGTATTCGACGTCTACCAGAACGTGTGCGGGAACTACCCGCTGCGCGCGTTGGCGATGCTGTTCAACGCGCCGGGGTTCTGGTTCGCGTGGCTCGTTGGGGTGCGTTTCTTAATGACACACGACCCAACCACGACCGCCAAACCGCGCTTGAGGGATTGGTTACGGGCCGCCCGCCAGTACAAGGTGCCCGGACCGTGGAGTCTGATTGTGGCCTCCACACTGCGCTATCTGCGTCCCAGCCATCATCCCAGCACCGAAGCTTCCACGCAGATGGCGATGGACTATTTGGCGCAGTCGCCGGCTGCGCGGGCTGCCCGCCAGGCAGCCCAAGCCGATCAGCGGTCCAGATCTGCTGAGAACGACGCATCGGAGAACCCAGTCAAGGAAGGCCAGCGATCGCCTTGAGTTGCGGAGGAGTTGACAGCGAAAACTCGTGCGCACCCGAGAAGTATGGGTGGCCGGCCGAGCCGCTCTCGGGGCGCGCCGCAGCGACAACACGTGGTCGACGCCGCCTGAGGACGTCATGCGGCACCTCATCCCGCGCTCGTGCTGCAGCGACGGATCCGGCGTGTACGCCTGCGGTTGGCGGCCATCGACCAGGGGAGAGCGCCCGCGGCAAGACGAAGCGTCCCCGAAACAAATTCACTGTGATTGTCGACATGCTCGCCGCCAACGCCGCAGCACCTGAGCGGCCCGGTCAGCACACGGTTTTTGAATTGTGGCAGGTCACGATCTGGGAGTGCAGCGCATCCAACCGGTTCTCGACGCCGCGGTGCGGCGCACAAAGACGCGAATCCGCTTGGAGGAGTAAGTCATTCCCAAGAGCACCAACTTGATATTCAGTATCAAACTGGTCCATGACTCAGAAGAGCGGTTCCCGGACGCGACGTCGTTCAACCCGGACCGATTCCTCGGCGTCCCGAAGCCCGGCGCGTGGATTCCGTTCGGCGGCGGCGTCAACCGTTGTGTCGGCGCGGCGTTCGCCAATATGGAGATGGACGTCGCCCTGCGCACACTGCTACGCGATTGCGGTTCGCGCCAACCGATGCGCCGGAGGAACGACGACGTTGGCGCGATGTGGCGACCTTGCCGGCACGTGGCGCACGAGCGGTGGTGTACCGGCGAACCGTCAACGCGTCGCGTGATGCCGACTCTGCTTTGTGGCCGACCACGGCAGCGCATAATGCGCCTGGCATACTCGCCGCTGTGACACGCACTCTCAGGCGGTACATCAAGCCCCTGGACCCTTTCCCGGGGTTGAAAATAACCATGAATAAGTACTGGTACCCCTTGATCAGCCGCCGGTGGGAGAAAGAAGACATCGTCTTTCTCAACTGGGGCTACGAGGAGGATCCGCCGATGGGACTGCCGCTGGCCCCTACCGATGAGCCCAACCGGTACTGCATCCAGCTCTACCACCGCACGGCGACCCAAGCGGATCTCAGCGGCAAACGAGTACTGGAGGTCAGCTGCGGCCACGGCGGTGGAGCCGCGTATCTGGTACGAACGTTGCGCCCGGCCGCCTACACGGGGCTGGACTACAACCCCGACGGTGTCGCATTCGCCCAAAAAAGACATCACCTACCGGGGCTGGAGTTCGTGCACGGCAACGCCGAACGCCTGCCTTTTCCCGATGAGTCCTTCGACGCCGTGATCAACATCGAAGCCTCGCATGCCTATCCCCACTTTGACCGTTTCCTCCCCGAAATGGTGCGAGTGCTGCGTCCGGGAGGGCAATTCCTCTACGCCGATTTCCGCGGGTTCCTCGAATATGACGATTGGGACGCAGCACTGGCCGGCATGCCGATGCGAATGGTTTCCGAGCGGGTCATCAACGAGGAGGTTCTGCGCGGACTGGACAAGAACTCGCCGCGGTACCGGGACCTGGTCGTTCACCATGTGCCCAGGTTCGTGCGGCCCTTCGGCCGCCTGTTCACCGGTTTGCCAGGCACGCTGATGTACCGCGAACTGCAGCGCGGCAGGCTTTCGTACCGGATGTACCACTTCACTAAAGACTGAGCCGGGAGCGGCATCCACTCACGCGGTGGGACGAAACCGCGCGGGAAGCGACTCATCGTCTAGATTCGTCTGATTGTGTCCGATGACTCCGCGTTCTGACTGCGCCACCGCCCCCCAACGACCGTGGGGCGGCGGTGTAGGCATCGTTCGGTAAACAATGGTGGGCGCGGACGGTATCGAACCGCCGACCGCTGGTGTGTAAAACCAGAGCTCTACCACTGAGCTACGCGCCCGTGCGGCGCCACCGTACCTGCCGAAGTCGCGGCGCCCCAAACAGCGCAGCGCCCGCTCAGCTCTTCAGCACCGCCAATGCATCCCTCCACAGCCGCTGATCGCGGGCCTCCCCGGGCTCCTTCATCTCGGCGAATCGGATGACCCCGGACCGGTCGATCACGAAGGTGCCGCGGTTGCAATAGCCTGCGTCGTCGTTGAACACGCCGTAGGCCTGGCTGACCGCGCCGTGCGGCCAGAAGTCCGAAAGCACCGGGAACAAGAAGCCGTTTTCGGTCGCCCAGACCTTGTGGGTGGGCGGCGGACCCACCGAGATGGTCAGCGGCACGCTGTCGTCGTTGTCGTAGTCGGGCAGGTGATCGCGCAGCTGGTCCAGCTCGCCCTGGCAGATCCCGGTGAAGGCCAACGGGAAGAACACGAGCAGCACGTTTTTCTCGCCGCGGTAGTCACCGAGCGTGACGGGTTGCCGATTCTGGTCGCGCAAGGTGAAGTCGGGAGCGGCGGCACCGACCTGCAACATCAGCGGCGCCCGGCGCGTGACTTCGGCTGCACCAGCCGGCTCGCGCTCCAGTCGCCAAGGTTGACCGACGAAGTCGGCATCAAACCCGCGGTGGGCGCCGACTCGGCGATCTCGGCCGGCAGCACATGACCGGGTTTCCCGGTCTTGGGCGTCAGCACCCAAATCACGCCGTCATCTGCCAGCGCGGCGATCGCGTCCATCAGGGTGTCCACCAGATCGCCGTCGCCGTCCCGCCACCACAGCAGGACCACGTCGACCACCTCGTCGGTGTCTTCGTCGAGCAACTCGCCGCCGCACGTCTCCTCCACGTCGGCGCGGACATTGTCGTCGGTGTCCTCGTCCCAACCCCACTCTTGGACAACCTGCCCGTTTCGGATGCCCAATTTGCTGGCATAGCTCCGGACGTCATCCGCCGCGACCACCGTGCGACCTCCTTAACCCGTCAGCGCGCCGTGCGATGGGGATTATCGTCGCACAGCGCACGACGCGCCACACCGGTGACTCAGGAGGAAGCGATGCAAGCCTGCACCGCTTTGGTCTTGGCGTCGTTGAGCGCATCAACCCGCCGGTTGAACTCCCCAATGCCGGGGTGCGTGGCAATGGCGTTGGCCACCGCGCGGGATGCGTCGACATAGGCGTTGAGCGCGTTACGCAGATCGGGCGACAGCGCGGGGGTCAGGCTGCCCGAAACGGCGTCGGCGCTGTGGTTGAGCGAGTCGATCGCGGGCCCCTCGGTGGGCCCGGTGTTGCCGGCCCCTGGTTGTAGGCCGCGACGTAGGCGTTCACCTTCTCGATGGCGTCCTTGCTGGTCGTGGCCAGCGTGTCACACGAGGTGTGCACGGCCCGCGTGGTCAACGACTGCTGCCGCTGGCTCTCCCGGATCCGTGACGTCGCCGAGGACTCCGAGACCGATAGCGATACCGATGCCCGATAGGCGGGGGCGATCGCAGTGTCGACGTCGCCTTGCCCTCGGTCACCGAGGTACACCCCACAACACCGATCAGCAACGTCGCGAGGCTGCCGAGCACCAGCCCGCCGACTCGCACGCGGGCCGGCATATCCGTTGCCGGGTTTCCCGCTGCGCCGAACGCGCGCCATCCGATCAGCACAGTTCGTGACGTTACAGGTTCACCAGCCCGACCGCCCAAGGCGGCGGTCGAAATCCGCTGACCCGCACCCTTGGGGAGTCGTCGCAGAGGAGTCACGCGGATTCGCGCCCCGCGGTTGTCGAATCGTGTAAGACCTAACCGAATCGGACCATCAACACGATGCCGATCATGCTCAGCACGGCCATCCAGAACCACGGTTGCAGAAACACGATGCGCTCGCGGGTTTCATCAGTCGTCGGCGGTCGCGAAGTGGACTGCTCGGGCGTCAGTTGTGAAGTCATACTAACTATCGGTACCGGATATTTCGGGGGCCGTAAATGTGTTACTCGCCTCATCGAGGCCAAGGTTGCGACGCAGATCACACCGGTGGGGCGGTGCGCAATCAGAAGGGCGCAGAACATGACCTATGTCGGTCGGTCCGCAGAAGGTACTTTCTCGGCTTGCGTCGGTACAGGACGGCGACTCTGTCCCGGCGGGCGGCCGGTGCGGCACGATAGGAGGACAGGGTAACCGCCAACCGAGGAGCACTGAGTTGACCACCGAGTTCGTACGCCATGATCTGGCGAAAAACTCAAGCGGGACAAGCGAACCCGATCGTGTGCGAGTGATTCGGGAGGGTGTCGCGTCGTATCTGCCCGATATCGACCCGGAGGAGACGTCGGAGTGGCTGGAGTCCTTCGACGAGCTGCTGGAGCGCTCGGGGCCGTCTCGGGCGCGCTATCTGATGTTGCGGCTGCTGGAGCGGGCCGGCGAGCAGCGGGTGTCGATCCCGGCGCTGACGTCCACCGATTACGTCAACACCATCCCGACCGAGCTGGAGCCGTGGTTTCCCGGCGACGAGGACGTCGAACGCCGCTTTCGGGCCTGGATCCGGTGGAACGCGGCTATCATGGTGCACCGCGCGCAGCGCCCCGGAGTCGGCGTGGGCGGGCACATTTCGACCTACGCGTCGTCGGCGGCGCTCTATGAGGTCGGCTTCAACCACTTCTTCCGCGGCAAGTCGCATCCCGGCGGCGGCGACCAGGTGTTCATCCAGGGCCACGCCTCCCCCGGCATCTACGCGCGCGCGTTTTTGGAAGGGCGGCTGACCGCCGATCAGCTCGACGGGTTCCGCCAGGAGCACAGTCATCCCGGCGGCGGGCTGCCGTCGTACCCGCACCCACGGCTGATGCCGTACTTCTGGGAGTTCCCCACGGTATCGATGGGCCTGGGCCCGATCAACGCGATCTATCAGGCCCGGTTCAACCACTACCTGCACGCCCGGGGCATCAGAGACACCTCCGACCAGCATGTGTGGTGCTTTCTGGGCGACGGCGAAATGGACGAGCCGGAAAGCCGCGGCCTGGCGCACGTCGGCGCCTTGGAGGGCCTGGACAACCTGACCTTCGTGATCAACTGCAACCTGCAGCGCCTGGACGGCCCGGTGCGCGGCAACGGCAAGATCATCCAGGAACTGGAGTCGTTCTTCCGTGGAGCGGGCTGGAACGTCATCAAGGTGGTGTGGGGGCGAGAGTGGGACGCCCTGCTGCACGCCGACCGCGACGGCGCCCTGGTGAATTTGATGAACACAACGCCTGACGGTGATTACCAGACCTACAAGGCCAACGACGGCGGCTATGTCCGCAACCACTTCTTCGGCCGTGACCCGCGCACTAAGGCATTGGTGGAAGACCTTACCGATCAAGAGATCTGGAATCTCAAGCGCGGCGGCCACGACTACCGCAAGGTGTACGCCGCCTACCGCGCGGCCACCGAGCACAAAGGCCAGCCGACGGTCATCCTGGCCAAGACCATCAAGGGCTACACGCTGGGCAAGCATTTCGAGGGCCGCAACGCCACCCATCAGATGAAGAAGCTGACGCTGGAGGACCTCAAGGACTTCCGGAACCGCGAACGCATTCCGATCAGCGACGCCCAGCTCGAGGAGAACCCGTATCTGCCGCCCTACTACCACCCCGGCGAGGAGGCCCCCGAGATCCGCTACCTGCTCGACCGCCGCCGTGCGCTGGGCGGTTTCCTGCCCGAGCGGCGGACCAAGTCCAAGGCACTGACGCTGCCCGGCCGCGATGCTTACGCGCCGTTGAAGAAAGGGTCCGGTAGCCAGGCGGTGGCCACCACCATGGCGACGGTGCGCACGTTCAAAGAGTTGTTGCGGGACAAGAACGTCGGGCCGCGGCTGGTGCCCATCATCCCCGACGAGGCCCGCACCTTCGGGATGGACTCGTGGTTCCCGAGCCTGAAGATTTACAACCGCAACGGTCAGCTCTACACCTCCGTCGACGCCGAACTGATGTTGGCGTACAAGGAGAGTGAGGTCGGCCAGATCCTGCACGAGGGCATCAACGAGGCCGGGTCGACAGCGTCGTTCACCGCGGCGGGCACGTCCTATGCAACGCACAACGAGCCGATGATCCCGATCTACATCTTCTATTCGATGTTCGGGTTCCAGCGCACCGGCGACGGCTTGTGGGCCGCCGCCGACCAGATGACCCGTGGTTTCTTGCTCGGGGCCACCGCGGGCCGCACCACCCTGACCGGCGAGGGCCTGCAGCACGCCGACGGTCATTCGCTGCTGCTGGCCGCCACCAATCCCGCGGCGGTGGCCTACGACCCGGCCTTCGCCTACGAAATCGCCTACATCATCGAAAGCGGGCTGGCCCGCATGTTCGGCGACAACCCGGAGAACGTGTTCTTCTATCTCACCGTCTACAACGAGCCATACGCCCAGCCGGCCGTGCCGGAGAACTTCGACCCCGAGGGTTTGCTGCGCGGCGTCTACCGCTACCGGCCGGCGGCGCAGCCGCGCGCCCACACCGCCCAGATCATGGCCTCCGGGGTGGCCATGCCGTCGGCGCTGCGCGCCGCCGAGATGCTGGCCGCGGACTGGGATGTCGCCGCCGACGTATGGTCGGTGACCAGCTGGGGCGAGCTGAACCGCGACGGGGTGGCCATCGACAAACAGAAACTGCGTCATCCCGACCGCGCGCCCGGCGTGCCCTACGTGACCAAGGCGCTGGCAGACTGCGCAGGCCCGGTGATCGCCGTGTCGGATTGGATGCGCGCGGTCCCCGAACAAATCCGGCCGTGGGTGCCGGGCACCTACGTCACGCTGGGCACCGACGGCTTCGGGTTCTCCGACACCCGGCCCGCCGCAAGGCGCTACTTCAACACCGATGCGGAGTCACAGGTCGTCGCGGTGCTGGAAGCGCTGGCAGCCGGACGGTGCACTGGATCCGTCCGTGCCGGTGGGGGCAGCGCAGCGGTACAAAATCGACGACGTGGAGGCCGCACCCGAACAGACCTCGGACCCCGGTCCCGGCGCCTAGCGGGTCGGCACGCCCCGCCGAATACCTGCCGAGCCCCGCCGAATATCTGCCGAGCCCCCGCCGAACCCCCGCCGAACGTGAAGCGTACGCCGGCCGCCGAGCGTCAAGCCAGCGTGACGCTCGCAAGCAACAGGTCGGCCAAAAGCTGCGCACGTGCGCCGAGCAAGTTAGGCAAAACCTCCATAAAAGAGGCGTAGCTTTTAGGGGTGACCGACAATCAGTTCCTCCTGCCGCGCTCGACGCTGGAGCTGTTGGACACCGTCCCGGAGTCTCTGCTGCGCCGGCTCAAGCAGTACTCGGGTCGGCTGGCCACCGAAGCGGTGTCGGCGATGCACGAGCGACTGCCGTTTTTCGCCGGCCTCGAAGCCTCGCAGCGAGCCAGTGTCGCGTTGGTGGTGCAGACCGCCGTGGTCAACTTCGTCGAGTGGATGGAGGATCCGCGGAGCAATGTCAGCTATACCGCCCAGGCGTTCGAACTGGTGCCCCAGGACTTGACCCGGCGGATCGCGTTGCGGCACTCCGTCGACATGATGCGGGTCACGATGGAGTTCTTCGAGGAAGTCGTCCCGATGCTGGCCCGCTCGGAAGAACAGCTGACCGCGCTGATGATGGGCATTTTGAAGTACAGCCGCGATCTCGCCTTCACCGCGGCCACCGCCTACGCCGATGCGGCCGAAGCGCGCGGCACCTGGGACAGCCGGATGGAAGCCAACGTCGTCGACGCGGTGGTGCGCGGCGACACCGGCCCCGAACTGTTGTCCCGGGCGGCGGCGCTGAATTGGGACACCACCGCGCCGGCGACCGTGGTCGTGGGCACTCCAATGCCGGTCCGGGAGGGCCCGGATGGCGAGGCGGCCAGCAACGCTGCCAGCCAGCAGGTCCGCGACGTCGCCATCCGCCACGGCCGGGCGGCGTTGACCGACGTGCACGGCACCTGGTTGGTGGCCATCGTGTCGGGCCACTTGTCAAGAACAGACAAGTTCTTCAACGACCTGCTGGACACCTTCGCCGTAGGACCGGTGGTGATCGGGCCGACCGCGCCGATGCTGACCGCCGCTTACCACAGCGCGAGCGAGGCGATTTCCGGCATGAATGCGGTCGCCGGCTGGAGCGGAGCGCCGCGGCCCGTGCTGGCCCGGGAGTTGCTGCCGGAGCGGGCACTGATGGGCGACGCGTCGGCGATCGCGGCACTGCATACCGACGTGATGCGGCCGCTGGCCGACGCCGGACCGACCCTCACCGAGACGCTGGACGCCTATTTAGACTGCGGCGGTGCGATCGAAGCGTGCGCCCGCAAGTTGTTCGTTCATCCAAACACCGTCCGTTACCGACTCAAGCGCATCGCCGACTTCACCGGCCGCGATCCGACGCAGCCACGCGACGCGTATGTCCTTAGAGTGGCCGCCACCGTGGGCCACCTGGCCTACCAGATGCATCACGCCAGCATTGGAAACCCCGCTGTGATCCAGCCCACCACCGGTTCAGCAGCATCATCTGCCACGCAACCCACAGAATGAAAGATCGCAGCGCGGTATCGAACACGTCGCATCTGCTGCCGTTTTGTAGGGTGTCCACAAAAACCTAAGACAAGGTTCATAATCTGTTACACCCCGCAAAACCGTCTTCACAGTGTTCTCTTAAACACGTGATTGCGTTTCTCGCGCCCGGACAGGGATCGCAGACTTCAGGGATGTTGGCCCCGTGGCTGGAATTGCCAGGTGCGGCCGACCAGCTCGCCACCTGGTCGGCGATCAGCGGCCTGGACCTAGCCCGGCTGGGCACCACCGCGTCGGCTGAGGAGATCACCGATACCGCGGTCACCCAGCCGCTGGTCGTGGCGGCCACTCTGCTCGCCTACCAGGAGCTGACCAACCGGGGCCTGCTCGCCGGTTTGACCGAACAACTGATCGTGGCCGGTCACTCCGTCGGCGAACTCGCGGCATATGCGATCGCCGGAGTCATCTCCGCCGATGACGCCGTCGCGTTGGCCGCCACCCGCGGTGCCGAGATGGCCAAGGCGTGCGCGCTGGAGCCGACCGGGATGTCCGCGCTGCTCGGCGGTGACGAGGCCGAGGTGCTGGCTCGCCTCGAGCAGCTCGACCTGATCGCGGCGAACCGTAACGCTGCCGGTCAGATCGTCGCCGCCGGCCGCTTGGACGCATTGACCAAGCTCGCCGAGGATCCGCCGGCCCGGGCGCGGGTACGCGCGCTGGGGGTGGCAGGGGCCTTCCACACCGAATACATGGCGCCCGCCCTGGACCGCTACGCGGCAGCCGCGGCCGGTATCGCAACCGCCGAGCCCACGGCCACGCTGCTGTCGAACCACGACGGACAGCCGGTAACGTCGGCGGCGGTGGCGATCGAGCAGCTGGTCGCCCAATTGACTCGGCCGGTGCGCTGGGATCTGTGCACCGGGACACTGCGTCAGCACGATGTCACGGCGATCGTGGAGTTTCCGCCCGCGGGCACCCTGGCCGGCATCGCCAAGCGCGAACTCCGGGGTGTTCCGACACATGCCGTCAAGTCCCCGGAAGACTTGGACGGGCTGGCAGAGTTGTAACACCCGACAAACCAGGCCGTCAGCACCAGCTCGTAACCGCTCGTAACGCATGAATATCGCAAGACAGAGTCAGTAAAAACAACACATAACGAAGGGAAGCCACCGTGCCCGTCTCTCAGCAGGAAATCATCGCCGGTATCGCCGAGATCATCGAAGAGGTCACCGGTATCGAGCCGTCCGAGGTGACGCCGGAGAAGTCGTTCGTCGACGACCTGGACATCGACTCGCTGTCGATGGTCGAGATCGCCGTGCAGACCGAGGACAAGTACGGGGTGAAGATCCCCGACGAAGACCTCGCCGGGCTGCGCACCGTCGGTGACGTCGTCGAGTACATCCAGAAGCTCGAGGAAGAGAACCCTGAGGCCGCCGAGGCCATCCGCGCCAAGATCGAGGCGGAGCACCCCGACGCGACCTCCAGGCTGGAAGCAGACAGCAAGTGACCAAGCCTTCCACTGCTAACGGCGGTTTCCCCAGTGTTGTGGTGACCGCCGTCACAGCGACGACGTCCATCTCGCCGGACATCGAGGGCACGTGGAAGGGCTTACTTGCCGGCGAGAGCGGCATCCACATCCTCGAAGACGAGTTCATCACCAAATGGGACCTGCCGGTCAAGATCGGCGGCCACCTCAAAGATTCCGTCGACGACCACATGGGCCGGCTGGAACTGCGGCGGATGTCGTATGTCCAGCGGATGGCCACGCTGCTCAGCGGGCAATTGTGGGAAAGCGCCGGCAGCCCCGAAGTCGATCCGGATCGGTTCGCCGTCGTTGTCGGCACCGGTCTGGGCGGCGCGGAGAAAATCGTCGAGAGCTACGACCTGATGAACGAGGGCGGACCTCGCAAGGTGTCTCCGCTGGCCGTTCAGATGATCATGCCCAACGGTGCCGCAGCGGTAGTGGGCCTGAAATTGGGCGCGCGCGCTGGCGTGATGACCCCGGTGTCGGCCTGCTCGTCGGGCTCGGAGGCCATCGCGCAAGGATGGCGCCAGATCGTCATGGGTGACGCCGACATCGCCGTCTGCGGTGGTGTCGAGGGCAACATCGAGGCGCTGCCCATCGCGGCGTTCTCGATGATGCGAGCCATGTCGACCCGCAACGACGACCCCGAGGGCGCATCTCGTCCATTCGACAAGAACCGCGACGGGTTCGTGTTCGGTGAAGCCGGCGCGCTGATGCTCATCGAGACCGAGGAGCACGCCAAGGCCCGCGGCGCCCAGCCGCTGGCCCGGCTGATGGGAGCCGGAATCACCTCCGACGCCTTCCACATGGTGGCGCCCGCCGCCGACGGCGTACGGGCCGGCAGGGCGATGGTGCGGTCACTGGAACTGGCCGGCCTGTCACCGTCAGACATCGACCACATCAACGCGCACGCGACGGCCACCCCGATCGGCGACACGGCCGAGGCCAACGCCATTCGCGTTGCCGGTTGCGAGAATGCGGCGGTCTACGCGCCCAAGGGCGCACTGGGCCACTCCATCGGCGCCGTCGGTGCCCTGGAGTCGGCGCTGACCGTGCTCAGCCTGCGCGACGGCGTCATCCCGCCCACACTGAACTACGAGACGCCCGACCCCGAGATCGACCTGGACGTGGTCGCCGGCGAACCCCGCTACGGCGATTACCGCTACGCGATCAACAACTCGTTCGGGTTCGGCGGGCACAACGTCGCACTCGCCTTCGGGCGTTACTGAGTAAGGAAGGAAAGTCCCCGACACCAATGGCAACGTTGACTACCGGAAACGGGCTCCCCGACGTCGTCGTCACCGGCATTGCCATGACGACGGCGCTGGCGACCGACGCGGAGACTACCTGGAAGTCGCTGCTGGGCGGGCAAAGTGGGATCCGCACCCTCGAAGACCCGTTCGTCGAGGAGTTCGACCTGCCGGTCCGCATCGGCGGACACTTGCTCGAGGAGTTCGACAGCCAGCTCAACCGCGTCGAAAACCGCCGGATGGGTTACCTGCAGAAGATGGCGACCGTCCTGGGCCGGCGGGTGTGGGACAACGCCGATTCACCCGAGGTCGACAGCAATCGCTTGGCGGTGTCGATCGGCACCGGCATGGGTTCCAGCGAAGAACTGGTCTTGGGGTACGACGGCATGCGTGCGCGCGGCCTCAGGGCGGTCTCGCCGCTGGCCGTGCAGATGTACATGCCCAACGGCGCGGCGGCCGCGGTCGGCCTGCAACGGCATGCCAAGGCGGGGGTGATGACCCCGGTGTCGGCCTGCGCGTCCGGCTCGGAGGGCATCGCCCGGGCCTGGCAGCAGATTGTGCTCGGCGAGGCCGACATCGCGATCTGCGGTGGCGTCGAGACCAGGATCGAGGCAGTGCCCATCGCGGCGTTCGCTCAGATGCGCATCGTGATGTCCACCAACAACGACGACCCCGCCGGCGCATGCCGGCCGTTCGATAAAGACCGGGACGGGTTCGTGTTCGGCGAGGGCGGCGCGCTGATGGTCATCGAGACCGAGGAGCACGCCAAAGCCCGCGGCGCCAACATCCTGGCCCGGCTCATGGGGGCCAGCATCACCTCCGACGGCTTCCACATGGTCGCCCCCGACCCGAACGGGGAACGCGCCGGGCACGCGATGTCCCGGTCGATCCAGCTGGCGGGCCTGATCCCAAGCGACATCGACCACGTCAACGCCCACGCCACCGGGACCTCGGTCGGTGACGTCGCCGAGGGCAAGGCCATCAACAACGCCCTGGGCAGCAACCGGCCCGCGGTGTATGCGCCCAAGTCGGCGCTGGGACACTCCGTCGGCGCGGTCGGGGCGGTGGAGTCGATCCTGACCGTGCTCGCGCTGCGCGATCAGGTCGTCCCTCCGACGCTGAACCTGGTCAACCTCGACCCGGAGATCGACTTGGACGTAGTGGCCGGTGAGCCGCGGCAAGGCAACTACGAGTACGCGATCAACAACTCGTTCGGTTTCGGCGGCCACAACGTCGCACTCACCTTTGGCAAGTACTGACCACAGCATCAATCGACAGGAGACCTGCGATGACGATCGTGATCCCCGAGGCGGTCAGCGAGTCGCTGGACCCCCGCGATCCACTGCTGCGCCTGAGCAAGTTCTTCGACGACGACAGCGTGGAACTGCTGCACGAGCGTGACCGCTCCGGGGTGCTGGCCGCGGCGGGCACCGTCAACGGCGTGCGCACCATCGCGTTCTGCACCGACGGCACCGTGATGGGCGGCGCCATGGGCATCGAAGGCTGCACGCACATCGTCAACGCCTACGACACCGCGATCGAGGAGCAGAGCCCGATCGTTGGTATCTGGCACTCCGGCGGTGCCCGGCTGGCCGAAGGTGTGCGCGCGCTGCATGCGGTGGGGATGGTGTTCGAGGCCATGATCCGGGCGTCGGGCTACATTCCGCAGATCTCGGTGGTCGTCGGGTTCGCCGCCGGCGGGGCCGCCTACGGCCCGGCGCTGACCGATGTCATCGTGATGGCCCCGGACAGCCGGGTCTTTGTCACCGGGCCTGACGTGGTGCGCAGCGTGACCGGTGAGGACGTCGACATGGCGTCGCTGGGCGGGCCGGATACCCACCACAAGAAGTCCGGGGTGTGCCACATCGTCGCCGACGACGAATTCGACGCCTACGCTCGCGGCCGCCGGCTGGTCGGATTGTTCTGCCAGCAGGGCCATTTCGACCGTGGCAAGGCTGAGGCGCATGACACCGACCTGCACGCGCTGCTCCCACAGTCGGCCCGCCGGGCCTACGACGTACACCCGCTGGTGATCGCGCTGCTGGACGACCCTCAACATGGTGGGGCGCCTTTCGACGAGTTCCAAGCCAAGTGGGCGCCGTCGATGGTGGTCGGCCTGGGCCGGCTCTCGGGCCGCACGGTCGGCGTGCTGGCCAACAACCCGCTGCGGCTGGGCGGCTGCCTGAACTCCGAAAGTGCAGAGAAGGCAGCACGTTTCGTGCGGCTCTGCGACGCCTTCGGCATCCCGCTGGTGGTGATCGTCGACGTCCCGGGTTACCTGCCCGGTGTCGACCAGGAGTGGGGCGGTGTGGTGCGGCGCGGCGCCAAACTGCTGCACGCGTTCGGAGAGTCCACCGTGCCGCGCGTCACGCTGATCACCCGCAAGATCTACGGCGGGGCCTACATCGCGATGAACTCGCGCTCGCTGAACGCCACCAAGGTGTTCGCCTGGCCCGACGCCGAGGTCGCGGTGATGGGCGCTAAGGCGGCGGTGGGGATTCTGCACAAGAAGAAGCTGGCTGCCGCTGCCGATCACGAGCGTGAGGCGCTGCACAACGCGCTGGCCGACGAGCACGAACGGATCGCCGGCGGTGTCGACAGCGCCATCGACATCGGCGTGGTCGACGAAAAGATCGACCCGGCTCACACGCGCAGCAAGCTGACCCAGGCGCTGGCCGAGGCGCCGGCGCGACGCGGCCGGCACAAGAACATCCCGCTGTAACCGTCAGTGTCATCTGGCACGCCTTTGCCTGCCAGGGTCTCTGCTCCGCGGCGAATGCACGCGCTACGCGCCGGCGAACCAGGCCGTCTGTATCCGGTGGGTCACCGGCGGCGGTGCCGACGAATCCGGAGCCTCGTCGGGACCGACTTTGACCGTCCAAGCCGGAGCCGACCGGTCGATCGGATCACTGTTCATCGGGGCCAGCACAGCGAGCCCGGTGTTGCCGGCACATCCGTAGAAGGCATAGAGGTGGTCGAAGCGGTACCCCCAGGCGCCGCCGTTGCGCAGCCGGCACTGAGTGCCGTCGTCGAGCAGTAATCCCACCGGGGTTGGCGAATTCGGCGGACTTACCTGCGGCAGCGCAGCGCTGGCCCGGATGCGGTGCAGTTCCTTGCCCCACGGGTCGTTCATGCATAGTAAATCCAATCCCGACGCCGGCCAGCACACGTCGGCACCGTAGGCCGTGGGATAGCACCGGTAAATATTTTTGCTGACCGCGGCGGGCGACGGCTCGGTACAGTCGGCGTCACCGGGAACGGTTTGACTGCTGGTGTTTTCGTGGTAGCCGTTGACGGGTTGCCCGCCGGAGTTGACCGCGACTTCGTTCACGATCGCAGTTGCCGGGCCGACCTTCGCAGTCGACGACGAGGGAGCGGTGCGTGGCGTGCTCGTCGAACACGCGGCCAGGACGCCGAGGGACGCGACTGCAGCCACAAGCAAGTGCTTCACAAGAACTCCTTTGCCACCTCGACAACCTTTTCGCGATCGGACTGCACCAGACCGATTCTGGTCCGGCGATCAAGAATGTCATCGACGTCGAGTGCACACTCGTGGGTGATCGCGTATTCGAACTCCGCCCGGATCACGTCGATACCCTCGGCCACAGGTTCGGCGGGCCGCTC
This sequence comes from uncultured Actinomycetota bacterium, assembly GCA_963787635.1. Lineage (GTDB taxonomy): Bacteria > Actinomycetota > Actinomycetes > Mycobacteriales > Mycobacteriaceae > Mycobacterium. Next base: position 162,777 of record CAWBDP010000001.1, read on the forward strand.
GCAGGTGGCAGTCGCGACGACGTTGGCCGCTTCTGCTCCGTACCGCGCGACCAGCGACGCGGGCAGATCAGTCGTGAGCGCCACGTCGGTCCCCGGGTTGCTCAGCGCTCCGACCAGTGGCAGGTTACGGGTCCGGCATGGGCCGCCGGCCAGCCCGCGCAAGGCGACCGCACGGTCCAGAACGTCTTGCGCCATATGGCGGTATTCGGTGAGCTTGCCGCCGATCACGCTGATCACTCCGGACGAGGATTCGATGACCGCGTGATCGCGCGAGACGTCGGCGGTGCGGCCGGTGCCGGTGTCGATCAACGGCCGCAGGCCAGCGTAGGCGCCGACAACATCGGTTGTCTCCAGGGTGATTCCCAGTGCGGTGTTCACGGTGTCCAGCAGGAAGGTAATCTCCTCCGAAGTCGGTTGTGGCACATCCGGAATCGGGCCGGGCGCGTCTTCGTCGGTCAACCCCAGGTACACCCGGCCCAGCTGCTCGGGCATCGCGAAGACGAACCGATTGAGCTCGCCGGGAATCGGGATGGTCAATGCCGCGGTCGGATTACCCAAGGTGTTGGCATCGAAAACGAGATGCGTTCCGCGGCTGGGCCGTAACTTCAACGACGCGTCGATATCGCCGGCCCACACGCCGGTCGCGTTGATCACGGCGCGAGCCGACGCGTCAAACGATTCGCCGGTGCGCTGGTCGGTCAGCCGCACTGATGTGCCGGTGGCCTGCGATGCGTCCACATAGGTGAGAATGCTTGCCCCGTGCTGGGCCGCCGTGCGGGCGACCGCGGTGACCAGCCTGGCGTCGTCGATCAACTGCCCGTCGAAGGCGAGCAGGCCGCCGTCGAGGCCGGCGCAGCGCACGGCCGGGGCCAGGTCGATGACGCGCCCAGCCGAAATCCGGCGGGACCGCGGCAAGATCGAGGTCGGCGTGTCCGCCAGCCAGCGCAGCGCGTCCCCGGCCACGAATCCGCCGCGCACCAGGGCCCGCTCGGCGCGACCCATCGACGGCAGCAACGGCACCAGTTGCGGCATTGCGCGCACCAGGTGAGGAGCGTTGCGGGTCAGTAAGATTCCGCGTTCGACGGCACTGCGCCGGGCGATGCCGACATTGCCGGTAGCCAGATAACGCAGGCCGCCGTGCACGAGTTTCGAGCTCCACCGGCTGGTGCCGAATGCCAGATCGTGCTTTTCCACCAGCGCCACCTGTAATCCGCGAGAAGCCGCGTCCAGGGCGATGCCGGTGCCGGTGATTCCGCCGCCGATGACGATGACGTCGAGCGGTTGGCCGTCGGCCAGGGCGGTCAGGTCGGCGCTGCGACGGGCCGCGTTGAGGGCGGTCGAATTGGCCATCAGGACAGGTACCCGTTCAGCGCGTGGGTCAGTTCCGTCGCCAGCGCGTCGGCGCCCAGAATCGGCCGGACCATCTGGGCGGACTGGATCGTCGACTGGGTGATCAGCAGCACCATCGCGGCGAGCTGGCGGGGATCCCCCGCCCGGACATGGCCGTCGCGTTGGCCCGTGCGCAGCTCGGCGGCCAGCGCGTCGATCAGCAGCTGTTGGCTGGTGCCCAGACGTTCGGTGATGTAGACCATCGCCAGTTCCGAGCGCAGCGCCGCCATCACCAGCTCGTCGCCGCGCAGCCGTTCGGCCACCGCGACCACCCTGCCCACCAGCGCCTCCCGGCCCCGGCCCCGCACCGGCACGTCTCGCGCCGCCTCGGTGATACGGCTGGTCAGCAGCGCGGCAAGAATCGACCGGGTATCCGGCCAGCGACGGTAGACGGTCGGCCGGCTGACACCGGCTCGCCGCGCGATCTCAGCCAGCGTCACCCGGTCCACACCGAAGTCGACCACACAGCTGGCGGCGGCAGCCAGGATCCGGTCAGCCGTCTCCGGCGGCGCGTTACTGATTGACAGCATGTGTAATACTGTAACGCATGACTCGTCCTGACGAACTCCTGCCGCCGATGAAATGGAACGCCTGGGGTGACCCAGCTGCGGCCAAGCCGCTTTCCGAGGGCATCCGGTCGCTGTTGAGCGACGCGCTGGGCGTGGCGATTTCGGATGCCGCCGAACTTGAGGCCGAGCAGGTGCGGCTGCGCCCCTCGGCACTGTCGCAGACCGATCACGACAAACTCGCCGCGATCGTCGGGGCCGACTACTGCCGCCTCGAAGACCGCGACCGGTTACTGCACGCCGGCGGCAAGTCCACCCTGGACCTGTTGCGGCGCAAGGACTCCGGCGTCCAGAATAGCCCCGACGCCGTGCTGCTGCCCGCTGACGACGACGAAGTGACCGCGATCCTGCGCTACTGCTCGGAGCAGGGCATCGCGGTTGTCCCGTTCGGCGGCGGTACCAGCGTGGTCGGCGGTCTCGAGCCGCTTCCTGGTCAGTTCGGTGCGGTGGTGTCGCTGGACCTGCGGCGCTTCGACCGGTTGCTGTCGCTCGACGAGGTGTCCGGCGAGGCGGAATTGGGTGCCGGCGTCACCGGCCCGCAGGCCGAACGGCTTCTCGGCGAGCACGGTTTCTCACTCGGGCACTTCCCGCAAAGCTTCGAGTTCGCCACCATCGGCGGCTTCGCCGCCACCCGGTCGTCGGGCCAGGACTCGGCTGGATACGGCCGGTTCGACGACATGATCCGCGGCCTGCGGGTCATCACGCCCGCGGGCGTGCTGGATCTGGGCCGGGCGCCGGCGTCCGCGGCCGGCCCGGACCTGCGTCAGCTGGTGATCGGGTCCGAAGGGACCTTCGGCGTCATCACCCGGGTCCGGCTGCGGGTCCACCCGACACCGGAAGCCGTTGGCTACGAGGCGTGGTCGTTTCCCGATTTCTCGACCGGGGCCGCGGCGCTGCGTGCGGTGGTGCAGGCCGGCAGTGGTCCCACGGTGATCCGGCTCTCCGACGAGGCCGAGACCGGGGTCAACCTGGCGACCACCGAGTCGATCGGCGAAAACCAAATCACCGGCGGCTGTTTGGCGATCACCGTGTTCGAGGGCAGCCACGCGCATGTACAGAGCAGTCACGCCGAGACCCGGGCGCTGCTGGAATCCCACGGCGGCACATCGCTGGGTGAGGCGCCGGCGCGGGCCTGGGAGCAGGGCCGCTTCGCGGCGCCCTACCTGCGCGATTCGCTGCTGGCCGCGGGCGCGCTGTGCGAGACGCTGGAAACCGCGACCGACTGGTCGAAGGTTGCCGCCCTCAAAACCGCGGTCACCGAGGCGCTGACGACCGCGCTGGCCGAATCGGGCACACCGGCGCTGGTGCTGTGCCCACATCTCGCACGTGTACCCGACCGGGGCGTCGCTGTACTTCACCGTGGTCGCCGGACAGCGCGGCGATGCACTCGAGCAGTGGCGCACCGCGAAGGCGGCCGCCTCGGCGGCAATCGTGGCCACCGGCGGAACCATCACCCACCACCATGCCGTCGGAACCGATCACCGGCCCTGGATGCGCGACGAGGTCGGCGAGTTGGGCGTCGCGCTGTTGCGGGCCGTCAAGTCGACGCTGGATCCTGCCGGAATCCTCAACCCGGGCAAGCTGATTCCGTGAAAAAGATCGGCCGGGTGACCGTGCTGACCAACCCCGCCTCCGGGCACGGGAACGCACCGCGCGCCGCACAGCTCGCGATCGCCCGGCTCCAGCGACGCGGCGTCGACGTCGACGAAATCGTCGGCACCGACGCCCAACACGCGCGCCGCCTGGTTGACGAGGCACTCCAGCGGGGTACCGACGCACTGGTGGTCGCCGGCGGTGACGGCGTGATCTCCGAGGCGCTCCAAGCGTTGCAAGGCTTGCAGGGCTTGGACATTCCGCTGGGCATCATCCCGGCCGGCACCGGCAACGACCACGCCCGCGAATATGGGTTACCTACCCGCGATCCCGAAGCCGCCGCCGACATCGTCGCCGACGGCTGGACCGAAACAGTTGACGTGGGCCGGATTTGCGATGCCGCAGGCACGGTCAGGTGGTTCGGGACAGTCGCGGCGACCGGATTCGACTCGCTGGTGAGCGACCGGACCAACCGGATGCGCTGGCCGCACGGCCGGATGCGCTACAACCTTGCGATGGTTGCCGAGCTGTCGCAGCTGCGCCTGCTGCCGTTTCGTCTCACCCTGGACGGAACCCGGGAAGTACACGCCGATCTCACCCTTGCCGCCTTCGGCAACACCCGCAGCTATGGCGGTGGCATGCTGATCTGCCCCAACGCCGACCATGCCGACGGCCAGCTCGACATCACGATGGTCCACACGGCGTCACGCAGCCGGCTGATCCGATTGTTCCCGACCGTCTTCAAAGGCACCCATGTCGACCTCGACGAGGTCACCACCGCACGGGCCCGATCGATCCAGGTGGAATGTCCCGGTATCAACGTCTACGCCGACGGCGACTATGCGTGCGCGCTGCCGGCCGAGATCTCGGCGGTGCCCGGCGCATTGCAGATCCTGCGCAGGCCGTGAATCAGGGCCGCAACGCCACGATCTGATCGTTGCGACTGGCGACGTAGACGGTGCCCGAGTTGGCGACCGACAAACCCCACGGATACTGCAGGCCGGTGAAGGGCAACTCGATTTGGGTGGTCGATCCTGCCGGAAGTTTCAGCACCCGGTTGTTTCCCCGGTCGGTGACGTAGACCGACCCGGCATTGTCCAACGTCACGCCGCCGGGATCTTGCAGGCCAGTGAACTGCACTACAACTTGGGTTTTCGAGTCCGCGGGCAACGCCAAGACCTGGTTGTTGCCGCCATCTGCGACGTATACGGTTCCGGTTTGGCTTACTACGACACCGGTCGGGTTGCTCAGCCCGGTGAACGGCAGTTCGGTTTGCTGATTCGACCCGGCGGGAAGTGCCACCACGCGATTCTTGCTGGTATCGGTGATGTAGACAGTGCGGCTACTGTCCACCGTGACTCCAGTCGGATTGCCGAGATCGGCGAAGGGCAGTTCGCTTTGGCGCGTCGAGCCGGGCGGAAGGATGACCACCCGCTTGTTGCCGGCGTCGGTGACGTAAACAGTGCCGCTGTTGTCGGCGGTCACGCCGGTGGGGCGGTCCAGCCCGTCGAACGGCAGCACGGTTGCGGTGGTCGAACCCGCCGACAGTGCCATCACCCGGTTGTGCGGCGTATCGGCGACATACACCGTGCCGCCGTTATCGACAGAGAGGCCCTCCGGGTCGCTGAGACCCACAAACGGCAGTGCCGTCTGCCGCGAGTCTGCGGTTCGCGGATGTGGGTGGCCCAACGTCGCCACAGCCACCACGGCGACAACCACCACCACCGCCAACAGGACGCCGGCGGCAATGACCGGCTTGCGGCGCCACCACGGCTGCAACGCTGGTGTGACCGCCGGGGGCGACGCTGGTGTAACCGCCGGGGGCGACGCTGATGCAACTGCCGGGCGCGGCGGTGGCGCGACCGCCGGGGGCGGTTGGCGGGGCACGGCCTGTTGCCGATAGGGCGCAGCCGCACCCGGCGGCTGACGCCTGACGGGAGGCGGCACCGGCGCGGGGCGCGGGGGGCTCTCGCGGGGCGGTGGGGCAGGCGGGCGTCCGCCGCTTGGGCCCGACGGGGCGGGGGGCTCGCGCCGGGTGATCGGTGCGGTGATCGCCTCGCGGGCGGCGCGCGCCAACTTCACGGCGGTGGCGTATCGCTGGTCAGGGTTTTTGGCCATACCGGTGGCGATGACCGTGTCAAAGGCGCCCGGCAGCCGGGGATTGGACAGCGTCGGTCGCGGCGGCGGCGTGGTCAGGTGGGCGGCGAGCTGTTGCTCGGCGCTGTCACCGGGAAACGGGCGTCGGCCGGTCAAGCACTCATGCAACACGCACGTCAACGAATAGATATCCGAGCGGGAGTCGACCTGGTCCGCGTTGAAGCGTTCCGGTGCCATGTAGTGGAACGTGCCGATCACGTCACCGGCGGTCGTCAAGCCCATCTCGCCCAAGGTGCGCGCTATCCCGAAGTCGATCAAATAGGCATAGTCGTCCTCGTCGAGCAAAATGTTGGACGGCTTGACGTCGCGGTGCATCAGACCCACCCGGTGCGCGGCAGATAACGCCTTGGCCACCTGCTCGATGATCCAGACCGCCCGGGCCGGCTCAAGCGGCCCATCGGCCAGCACGTTCTGCAGGTCGCGCCCGTCGATCAGGCGCATGTCGACGAACAGCCGCCCGTCGATTTCCCCGTGGGTGTGGATCGGTATGACGTGCGGGCTGTTCAACCGCGCCGCCGCGTGGGCTTCCCGGCGGAACCGCTGCTGGAACACCGGGTCTTGGGAGGTCGCGGCCGACAAAATCTTGATCGCGACCGTCCGGTCGATGGCGGTGTCGTAGGCCCGCCACACCTCGCCCATACCGCCGCGGCCCAGCAACGTGATCAGCCGGTACTTTCCGAACGGAGTACCCTCCAAAAAGTCCTCCCAGAGCAACCTGCCGCCAACTGGCCACGATAACGCGCCGTGAGCAATGGTCGCACGCATTTAAGAGCCATGTCAGCCGCCCGACGACGCCGTTGCGGCACACGCCCAACATGGGGCGGGCCAGAGAGCGGGGGTTTAACCCACGCCCCGGCTGAGCCAGGTCACCTCGCCGGCGTCGCCGCCGTCACGGTACACCTCAAGAGCTTCGTCCCACGCCGTTCCCAGCGCGGAATCCAGTTCGGCAGCCAGCGCGTCGGCGCCGGCGGCCATCATCGACCGCAGCCGCAGCTCGCCGACCATGATGTCCCCGTTAGCGCTCATCGCCCCACTCCAGAGTCCCAGCTGCGGGGTGTGGCTGAAGCGCTGGCCGTCCACGCCGGGACTGGGGTCCTCGGTCACCTCGAACCGCAGCACCGACCAGGAGCGCAACGCGTTGGCCAGCCGCGCGCCGGTGCCCACCGGGCCGACCCAATTGGTCACCGCCCGCAACTGTCCGGGCAGCGCCGGCTGTGGCGTCCACCTGAGATTGGCTCGGGCTTCCAGGGTCGACGACAATGCCCACTCGACGTGCGGGCAGACCGCGGCGGGCGTGGCATGGATGTACACCACGCCGGTCGTCGTGTCGGCGAACTGGTTCGACGCGTGCATCTAGCTGCTCCTTCGGCTTCACGAGGGACGTCTTCCCCAACGACCTGGTGAACCCGGCGAGCAGGATGTGCAATGAATAGTTTGTGGCTTGCGTGTCTATTGTGCCTTGTGAGACCCCTGTTGCGCTAGTCCGCGCGGTAACCGGATATCACCGCGTCGGCCAGGGCGGGCCACAGCGGTAGTGACCACTCCCCAAAGTCGCGGTCGGTGAGCACGATCAGCGCTAGGTCGGCTTGTGGATCTGTCCAGATGAAGGTCCCTGATTGGCCGAAATGGCCGTAGGTCCGGGCCGAGTTCGACGTGCCCGTCCAGTGCGGTGACTTCGAATCCCTGATCTCGAAACCCAGCCCCCAGTCGTTCGGCCGCTGCTTACCGTAGCCCGGCAGCACCCCGTCGAGGCCGGGAAACTGGACGGTGGTCGCCTCGGCGTGCATTTCGGGCGAGACCGTCGACGGACGTAGCAGGTCGGCGGCGAAAGCGGCCAGATCGTCGACGGTCGAGGTCGCACCATATCCGGCCGCCGGCGCGCCGCCGTCCAGCCGAGTCGCGGCCATGCCCAGCGGTTCGAACACCGCCTCGGTGAGGTAGCGGGTGAACTCGATCCCCGAGGCCTGCTGCACCGTCTCGGCCAGCACCGCAAAGCCGTAGTTGGAGTACACCCGGCGGGTACCCGGCTTGGCCAGAAGCTGGTCGGAGAGCATCGCCAGCCCGGAGGCATGGGCCAGCAGGTGGCGCACGGTGGAGCCCGGCGGTCCGGCGGCGGTGTCCAGGTCGATGGCGCCTTCCTCGACAGCGACGTGCGCGGCGCGGGCCACCAGCGGTTTGGTCACCGAGGCCAGCGCGAATTCAGCGCCGGTGTCGCCGTGGCCGGCCAGCACACCCGACGGGCCGACCACCGCGGCGGCCGCGGCCGTGACCGGCCAGTTGTGCAGTGCGTCGAGGGCGGCCATCGCGCAGCAGCCTAGCCTCACGACGATGTGGGCCGGCACGGCCCGAGGAGGAGTCAGGCCATCAGCCCCGCCTGACGACGATGTGGCGACTTTTCGACGCTGACGTCGATCTCGGCGTACTGCCAACGTCAGCGCCCACTAGGTTGGTCGCCATGAGTCAGACAGTGCGCGGAGTGGTGTCGCGGAAGAAAGGCGAGCCGGTTGAGGTGGTCGACATCGTCGTGCCGGATCCGGGGCCCGGCGAGGTCGTGGTCGACGTCAGGGCGTGCGGGGTGTGCCACACCGATTTGACCTATCGCGAGGGCGGCATCAACGACGACTATCCGTTTTTGCTGGGCCACGAGGCCGCCGGCACGGTCGAATCCGTGGGCGGCGGGGTGACCGCGGTGGCGCCCGGTGATTTCGTGATCTTGAACTGGCGGGCGGTCTGCGGGCAGTGCCGGGCCTGCAAACGCGGACGCCCGCAGTACTGCTTCGACTCCTCGAATGCGAACGCCAGAATGACGCTCGGCGACGGCGCCGAGCTCACCCCGGCGCTGGGCATCGGCGCCTTCGCCGACAAGACCCTGGTTCATGTCGGCCAATGCACCAAGGTCGACCCCGCCGCTGACCCGGCTGTGGCCGGCCTGCTGGGCTGCGGGGTGATGGCCGGGCTCGGCGCGGCGATTAACACCGGCGCGATCAGCCGCGACGACACCGTGGCCGTGATCGGCTGCGGCGGCGTCGGCGATGCCGCCATCGCCGGGGCCGCGCTGGTCGGCGCCCGCAAAATCATCGCCGTGGACACCGAGGACACCAAACTGAACTGGGCACGACAGTTCGGCGCCACCCATACCGTCAACGCCCGCAAACTCGACGTCGTCACCACCATTCAGGACCTCACCGACGGGTTCGGCGCCAACGTGGTCATCGACGCCGTCGGGCGGCCCGAAACCTGGCAACAGGCCTTCTACGCCCGCGACCTGGCCGGCACCGTGGTGCTCGTCGGTGTGCCCACCCCCGACATGCGCATCGACATGCCCCTGGTGGACTTCTTCTCCCACGGCGGGGCACTGAAGTCGTCCTGGTACGGCGACTGCCTACCCGAACGCGACTTCCCCACCCTCATCGACCTCTACCTGCAAGGCCGACTCCCCCTGGACAAATTCGTCTCCGAACGCATCGGCCTAGACGACATCGAAGAAGCCTTCCACAACATGCACACCGGCAAAGTCCTGCGCTCGGTGGTGATGTTGTAGCCGGCCGCTAACTGCTGTCGAGGATTCGGCGTTTCTCCGTCTCGAACTCCGCTTCGGTCAAAGCCCCCGAGTCCCGCAGCGACGCAAGGGTTTTCAGTTGCTCCAATTTGGCATCCTCGTCGGTGGGGGCTTTCGCCGACGAGACTGGCTCGGGGCTGGCCGCGCATACCTCGGATGTCTCAGTGTCGACGGGGTCGAGCGATACGACGGGAGACGCCCCCGACGCCGGCGACACGCTGTGCCGCTCAGCCCGCCGGCGACGCGCCGACCACCACATCACGCCGGCCCCTTCTGCCAGCCCGACGATGAACAACGCCACGAACGCCCAAATCAACCAGCCATAGGAACTGCGGTGACCGAAGGCCAACCGCGGGTCGATGTACCCGTTGACCTGACCGTCGGTCGTGATGTCGTAAGTCGGGGACCAGGGTCGCAATTCGCCGTGCCACCTTCGCGCCGCTCACCGCGGCAGTGTGGCACGGTTGGCCGCAGCCACTGCCCGTTTACCGTCGGGGACGGTGTGCACTCGGCAATGACGTGGTCGCCGGGACTGGCGTATCGTGCCGAGACAATCAACGAGGAGTTATAGCCAATGACCACCGATCTCTTCGCCGTCGTACCCGATCTGTCCGGAAAGCTCGCCGTTGTCACCGGATCCAACAGCGGGCTGGGATTAGGGCTGGCCCGTCGATTGTCCGGGGCCGGCGCCGAAGTGGTGATGGCGATCCGCAACCGGGCCAAGGGCGAGGCCGCCGTCGAGCAAATCCGCGCCACCGTGCCCGACGCCAAGCTGACCATCAAGAATCTCGACTTGTCGTCGCTGGCCAGCGTCGCGGCCCTGGGCGAGGAGCTCAATGCCGACGGCCGCCCGATCGACATCCTGATCAACAACGCAGGCGTCATGACGCCGCCGAAGCGGGATACCACCGCCGACGGTTTCGAATTACAGTTCGGCAGCAACCATCTCGGACATTTCGCGCTCACCGGCCACGTGCTGCCGCTGCTGCGGGCCGCCGGGCACGCGCGGGTCGTGTCGTTGAGCAGCCTGGCGGCGCGCCAGGGCCGTATCCACTTCGACGACTTGCAGTTCGAGAAGTCCTATGCGCCGATGCGCGCCTACGGCCAGTCGAAGCTGGCGGTGCTGATGTTCGCCCGCGAGCTGGACCGGCACAGCCGCGAAGCGGGCTGGGGCATTGTCTCCGACGCCGCGCACCCGGGCCTGACCAAAACCAATCTGCAGATCAGCGGTCCCTCACACGGCCGCACCAGGCCATCGGTGATGGAACAGCTCTACAAATTGTCCTGGCGCCTGACGCCGTTCCTGTGGCAGGAGATCGACGACGGCATCCTGCCAGCGCTGTACGCGGCCACCTCGCCGCAAGCCGAGGGCGGCGGCTTCTACGGGCCCCGTGGCTTCTACGAGGCCGCCGGCGGAGGGGTGACGACGGCCAAAGTACCCGCCCGAGCTGGCGCCGATACCGACTGTAAGCAACTGTGGGCAGTGTCCGAGCAGCTCACCGGAGTTAGCTATCCGAATCCGAATTGACAACTGCCGCAACCACTATCGGTAACGGTTCAGCGGCAGCTGATCCGGACCGGCTGCCTGCCTGGCCTGCCGGTCAATCGTGGCCTGGAAGCAGAACACACGAATTGCTTTGAGCCGCCACACCAGCGGGTATGGTTCGACGGAGCGCCGGCAACGGGCCGCAACTCAAGGGGACGGGAAGAGTATGAGCTCGCAGGACAGCGAACAGACCACCGAAGAGCAGGACACCGAAAAAAGCGAAGAGCAGGACACGGACACCAGCGAGAAGCAGGACACCGACACCGGCGACGAGCACGACAGCGACAGCAGCGAGAAGCAGGACACAGACACCAGCGAGAAGCAGGACACCGACACCAGCGACGAGCACGACAGCGACAGCAGCGACGAGCACGACAGCGACGAATCCGACGACGACGACAGCCGCGGCAAAAGCCTGGAGGAGTCTGACGTAGCTGATGAGCTGAGCGACGAAGGCAAAGAGGAAATCAAGAAGATTTCGGAGGCCTATGAGGACAAGCCGACGGCGGTGCTGCCCGGAACCGACCGAACCATCACCGGTACCGCGGTCAACGAGTGGCTCGACGACGACGGCAACCCGAAATTCGGCGACCCCGACGAGCACCCCTTCGCCGAGGAGGGCGACGAGGAAGCGCTTTCGGGCGAGGACTCCGAGGACAGCGACGACGACGAGTCGAAGGACACCTCCGAGGACAGCGACGACGACAAGTCGAAGGACACCCTCGAAGAGAGCCACGACGACAAGTCGAAGGACGAGGACGCTGAGAGCCACGGCGAGGGGTCCGCGGAGTCGCGGGAGTCGAAGGAATCCAAGGACAGCTCCGACGACTCCGAAAGCCACGAATCCGAAGAGAGCTCCGCAGAGGGCTGACCAGGCTGATTACCGGCCGACCCCGCCCGGACCTTCCCCGCCCGGTCCACCGCCGCCCGGTCCGCCCGGCCCCGGGCCCCCGGGAACCAGCGGGAATGGGAGTATTGGCCGGCTCGGCGGCGAGAACGGCGTCTGGGTCGTCGTCTGACTGGTCGACGGCGCGGTGGTCGTTGACTGCGTCGACGATGAAGTCTCTGTCGAGGACGACGGCTCGCTAGTCGTCGATTGGGATGACGGCGCCGGCTGATTGGTGGCCGAGGACGTCGATGACGGCGGCTGATTGGTGTCTGACGGCTGACTGCTGCCCGGGCTGCCCGGCGACGTGCTCACACTGGGCGTCGGCGTAGTCGGCGAGCTGCCGGACGTGTTGCGCAGCGCGATCACGACTGCGGCCACGATGGCTAACACCGCCAGGGCCGTGGCCAGGACCACCACCGGCGTCCGGCGATACCACGCAACGGTGGCCGGCGCGGCCGCGGTAGGACGCGCCTCGTGGTCGAGGGTCTGCGGCCGCAGCGCAGTCGCCCCAGCGTCGACGGGCTCCTCGGGATACTCGCCAGTGGGATACTCGCCCGTCCACAGCGGGATGCTGTCGGAGTCGTCGTCGGTTTCCGACCAAGCCAGCGCCGGTGCGGCGCCGGTTTCCCGGGCCGCCTCGGCCATCATCGTCGGCTCCGCGAGCGCCGCCGCCGCCTCTGCGGTCGGGGCCATCGCCGTCGACGCGTCGTCGGCCGGCGCGCTCGCGGCCCGCAGCGCGGCGCCGATGGCGGCGGTTAACTGGGGACGAGCCGCGGTGACGACCGGTACCCGCAGGTTTTCCGACAGCGTGGTGGTGAGCGTCGGGATGTTCGCTGATCCACCGAAGCTAGCGACCGCGGCGAGGTCTTCAGCACGGATGCCGTTGTGCTGCAGGCTTTCTCGCAGAACGGCGACAAAGGCGTCCAACGGCCCGCGGATCGCGGCGTCGAGTTCGCTGCGGGTGAGCTGCACGTCGCCGCGAAACCCCGGCAGGTCGGCGGTCACGGTGGTCGTGGTGCTCGAGGAGAGCAACTCTTTGGCGCGCCGGCAGTCGGCCCGGAGCCGGGTCAGTGAGCCAATCGCCGACGTGCTGGAGGTATCGAACGAGCCGGCGGAGGACAGTTCGGCCACGACGTGATTCAGCAGCGCCTGGTCGATCATGTCGCCGGAGAAACCGGTATGCCGCACGGTGCCGGCAACAGGCCGGTAGCCATTGGCGGCGTCGAGGAGGGTGAGGCTGGTTCCGCTGCCGCCGAAGTCACACATCGCGACGATCCCACGATTCGGCAGACCCGGGTTGGCCGTCAACGCGATCATCGCCGCGGTCGCATCGTCAAACAGCGTGACCTGCTGATGCGACCATTCCGGAACGCTGCCTAGCGCCGCGCGTAACGCGTCCACCGCGGCGGGCTGCCAGTGTGCCGGATAGCTCGCCGCCACCGCCTCGGGCAACGGCTGCCCGCCGGTGGCGGCATGAGCAAGGGCTCGCAGCGCCTCCGCGATCACCGCCTGGCTGCGGTGCCTCGAGCCGTCGGTCGCGACGATCTCGCCGGCGTCTGCCACCCGATCCACGAAGTCGGCGATCACCACGCCGGGCTGGTCGAGGTTCGGATTCTCCGACGGCACACCCACCTCGGGAGCGCGGTGCTCGTAGAGCGTCAGGACGGGCTTGCGCGTCACCGCATGATCGGCCGTGACCGCAGCCAACGTGGTCGCCCCGATCGAGAGGCCGAGGGCCCGCCGTGTTCCGTCTGCCATGTCGTCCAATCCAGTCAGGGGTCGAGTTGCCCGGCACCGGCCACTAATTTATAGGCGGTCACCGTGGCCGCGCCGCAGGCACGGCTCAACGAATGGTGCCAAACCCCGGGATCAGCGGAAGGTCGAGCGCAGTGACCCAGCCGGGCGACTGCTCGTTGACTGCCGGGACCGCGTTGAGCGCACGCATCCCGGTTGCCAGACAGCCGGCGGTGGCCGCGTCGCGTCCCGAACCGTCGGTGAACCGAAATGCGGTTTCCTGGAAGATACTTGGCGTTCCTTCGATATCGACCCGGTAGACGTCGTCTTGGTTGCCCGACGGCCAGTCCGGCGCGGCGTCATGGCCGATGCGATTGACGTGCTCGAGCTGAATCCGCGTTTTGCCCTGGTAGATCCCGTTGATGGTGAACCGGACGGCGGCGACGTGTCCCGGTGCGATGACGCCCTTGGCCGTCTTGCGTTCGGTGGGAGTCACCCATTTGTCCCAGGTGGTGGTGATCTCGTCGAGCATGATGCCCGCGGCATGCGCGATCATCGGCACGGTGGCACCCCAGGCGAAGATCAGCACGTCGCGGTTTTCCAGCACCGGGCGGAACTCGGGCTCCCGACCAATGCCCATCTCGTTTTCGTAGTCGCCCGTGTAGTTGGTGTAGTCCAGCAGCTCGGAGGCCCGCACCGACTGCACCTCTGCGCACACCCCCATCAGCGTCATCGGGAACAGGTCGTTGGCGAATCCAGGGTCGATGCCGGTGGTGAAGCAGGACGACTCACCCAACTCGCACGCCTCGGTGATGGGCTGGATCCAGTTGGGCGGGTTCAGATGCATCGTCGGCCACACCCAAGGCGTCATCGCGGTCGAGCAGACGTCGATACCCTCGCGCAGAAAGGGGATCATCAGCGCGATGTTGGCCTCGGCATGGGCCGCGGTCGGGCCGTAATGCACCAGTGCAGCGGGCTGCAGCGCGATAAGGGCGTCGACGTCATCGGTGGCGCTGATGCCGACAGGCTCGGGCAGCCCGCAGATTTCGCCGACGTCGCGGCCGACCTTCTCGGGGTTGCTGACGCCGACGCCGACCAACTCGAACAGCGGGTGCTTGACGATCTCGGCGATCACCAGGCTGCCCACGAAGCCGGTACCCCAGACCACAATGCGTTTGGACATCAGTCACCTTCCCGGTCGCCCAGCGCGATACGGCTTCACCCTAATGGCCCAGTTGAAACCGCAAGCCAGCCGAAAGAGTCCGAAAACGCCCGCACGCCGTGTTTCGGGTGCACGATGGGAAACCATGACGAGTGCAGCAGTGCCCGGGCCGCCGCAGAAGATGCATCGCGGCGGGCGCTTCGTCCGATCGGCTGCAATTGTCGGGTTCGCGGCCATCGCGGGCGTGGGCGCGACGCCCACGGGTACGGCAAACGCGACGAAGCGGCCGCTCGACCAAACCGACCCGACCATCACCTACGAAGTGTCCGGCGTGCCGGGCACCGCCGAATACCTCACCTACGAAATCGACTTCGGGCAGGCGCACGAGACGAATGTCCGGTTGCCATGGTCGAAGCAGTTCAACGCCAGCCCGTCTGGTCACGCGTTTCTGCTCAGTGCGCAAGGCACCGGCTCGGGCTCGATCACCTGCCGGATTTTGGTTGCCGGGCAGCTGGTGAGCCAAGCGACCGCATCCGGGCAGCCCGCCAGAACTGTGTGTGTGCCCCAGAACCCGCCTCGGTGACGGTCGCCGGACCCGCGACGCGAGCGGCGCAGCGGTCCCGCCATACTCGCGGATATGGCGTTCAAAGTGTGGCTTGGCAGCGATGACTACCCCGTGGACTGCGGGGACGGTGATTCCTACGAGTTCCTGCCCGGCGGGGTGCTCGCAGTCCACTACGCGACACCGGGTCGCTGGTCGGACTACTACCCGCCCGCCTTTTGGCGACACATCGGGGCCGAGCCCAACCATCGGCCCGGGGAACCCGCTAACCGATCGATTGGGCCGGACTTCGAGTAGGGCACCGATTTCCAGGCGTGGCGAGAAGCGCCACCCTGACCGACGCGCTGGCTGAGCGCCCATGACCGACGCGCTGGGTTGAGTGCCGCCGCACAACGCGCTGCCCGCGCCCCTGCCCAGCACGCTGCGCCGAGCGCCCTGTCCAACAGCCACAGCGGTCACATCTGCACCGCAAGGCGGCGGTGCACAATTTTGCCGTCTCCGAGCGACAACCGGCCACGCCCAGCAGGGCCCCTGACTTGTCGCGCTGAGCCGGGCACGGGGGCATGCTCGCCGACAGTGACTACAGTGACGACAGTGACGACAGTGACCAACCTAGAGGTCACGACAAGTTTGGGTTTCGGAAGTCCCGGTAACCTTAAAAGTCATGATTGGACGTCCCCTCCCTCATTTCATTGGTGTCGCGGTGTTGGCGGGTTGGGCGCCGCTGGGTGCCCTGGGAATCGATATCCAGTCGGTTTCGGCGCAACCGTGTCCTGACGTAGAGGTGGTGTTTGCGCGCGGTACCACCGAGCCGGCAGGTGTCGGCGCGACGGGGCAGGCGCTGGTAGACGCCCTGGGCCCGCGCCTTGGGGGCCGTTCACTGGGCGAGTACGGCATCAACTACCCCGCGACCACGGATTTCGCGACCGGTGTCCAGGGCTTGTACGACGCCAAAGCTCATATCGAGACCACCGCGGCGACGTGTCCGAACACCCAGATGGTGCTTGGCGGCTACTCGCAGGGAGCGGCCATTGCCGGCTTTGCCACCTCCTCCGAAGTGCCGGCCGGGGTTTCTCCCAACGATGTACCCGCCCCGTTGTCACCCAACGTGGCGAACCACATAGCCGCAGTCACCCTGTTCGGTACGCCGAATACACGCTTTATGGATCAGATCGGCCAGCCGCCGGTCGTCATCGGTCCGCTGTACACGGCCAAGACCATCCAGTTGTGCGTGCCCGACGACCCAATCTGCTCGAACGGCGGCGATTGGGCCGCACACAACCAGTACGCGGTCGACGGGACGCCCGCTCAAGCCGCCGACTTCGTCGTGAGCCACCTCGGTCCGGCCGGCAACGCGCCACCTTCGCGCGCTACTCCGGCTCCGCCGGCCGCTCCCCCGCCAGCCCCCGGCGAAGTGCCGGCCCCCGGTCAGCTGCCTGACCTGCCGCCGCCCGACCAACCGGACGTGCCGCCGGCTCCGGCGTAAGGCACGGGTCGAGCACAGCGGAAGCGATGCGGATCGACGCTCAACCCCGCACCGGATCCGCGCGTCGCTGAACCCGCGGCGGCACCACCGCCAGCCACGCATCGGAAAGCACTTCGAGGAGTTGTCCATCCGGGTCGCGGATCATCGCCGAGCGTTCGGACACCGTCTGGGTGACCACCGATCCCCCGAATTCGTCCACCAACGCCAAGACGCCACCGAGATCGGACACCGACAGCGACAGGTGCGTGAGCCCGAGCTGGTCCATGACACGCTCCGCCCCGGCGTGCACGTCGCGTCGCGCGTAGTCGATAAGTTCGAGCACCAAGCTGTCGCGAACCAGGTAGGTCGCGTGCACCCCGAGCGGCTTGGGCAGCTGCAGTAGCTGGTCGGTGCCGTCGTCGGGCGGATCGATTTCCCACCAGAACTCAAATCCGAACAGACCCTCGTAAAAACGGCGGGACCGCGCCCGATCTCGCACACATAACCCGACATGATTGAAAACCGTTCGGTGACCGGTCATCTCGACCTTTCCGCAACCAACACACGCATCGGTACAAACGCCTAAGATCATAAAGATAGCGGAATAAACTCCGGCGGGTAGCGACGGTGCGTGGCCCCACGGACACATGATTGGCTGATTTGCTTGTGCTGGAGGGCCTTTCGATGACTGAAGTATCCAGGCGGAGCGACCTCAGAGCCGACGTGATCGTCGATTTCGATCATCACTCCGACGCGTTCAACCTCGACGAGCTGAACATCAACGCCGACTTGAGACGTCGCTGTCCGGTCGCCTGGAATGAGAACTACGGCGGATTCTGGTTCCTCAGCAGCTACGACGCGGTAAGCCAAACGGCCCGGGACGGCCAGACCTTCGCACACAAATACGAGCCGGACGCCGCCGACGGGGTGAACTACCAGGGCGAAATGGGTGTGCCACGTCCCGACGGCCAACCGGCCCTGGGCATCGGCGAGGTCGACGGTCCCTATCACCTGGCGTTGCGCCACGCATTGGCGCCCTTTTTCTCGCCGGGAGCTGTGCAGAAGATGCGGCCGTTCATGGAGCAATCGGCGCACTGGTTTCTCGATCAGCGCATCGGCGAGGGGAACATGGACCTGGTGCTCGATTACGCTAGCCCGGTTCCGGCGATCCTCACCATGAAGTTGATGGGCCTGCCCTATGACAATTGGCCGCTTTACGCCAACCTGTTCCACTCCGTCATGGCCGTTCCGCAGGACAGCGACGAATACACCGACGCCATCGCCCAAGTTCCCGCTCTGATGCAAGGCGTGCTCGAGTTCGCGGCGAGCCGACGGGCCGAGGCCCGCGCCGACCTGACCAGCTTCCTGATCGGGTTCGAATTCGACGGCAAGCGTCTCGACGACGCGCAACTGCTCAACATTCTCTGGAATCTCATCGCCGGCGGCGTGGACACCACCACGTCACAAACCGCGCTCACCTTGCTGCACCTGGGCACCCACCCTCAGCTGCGCCGACAGCTCATCGACCACCCGGGGCTCTACCGCACTGCCACCGACGAATTCCTGCGCTACTTCTCGGTCAACCAGCAGCTGAGCCGCACGGTCACCCGCGACGTCACGCTCGGCGGGCAACACCTGCGGCGCAACGACCGAGTGGTCGTCAGCTGGCTGGCCGCCAACCACGACGAGCAGGAGTTCGACCGGCCCGGCGACATCATTCTGGACCGGGCACCCAACCGCCATGTCGCTTTCGGGCTCGGGCCGCACCGATGCATCGGGTCTCATCTCGCGCGTCTGATGTCCGAGGTGATGGTCAAGGCGGTGCTGGACCGCATTCCCGACTACCAGGTCGACCTCGACGGTGTTCACGAATACCTCGGCAACCCGAGCATGACCGGGCTGGGCAACCTGCCGGTCACATTCACCCCCGGCGTCGCGGTCGGGGCGGCGCGCCCGTCGGAATAGTCACCGCGGAGCGACTGGCCCGCGTCGTCAGGCGTGATCACTACCACTTCGGCCGGTATGACAGCGCAGCTGTTCGTGCAGGAGGATGTGGTCGTGTTTGGGCTCGTCGTCATCGTCACGCTCGTTGCCACCGTGGTCGTGGGGACGATCCTGGGCCAGCGCTACCGAATCGGCCCGCCAATTTTGCTCATTCTGTTGGGGTCGCTACTGGGTCTGATCCCCCGGTTCGGTAGCGTCCGCGTCGACGGGGAGGTCGTGCTGCTGCTGTTCCTGCCGGCGATCCTGTACTGGGAAAGCAGAAACACCAGCTTCCGCGAAATCCGCGCGAACCTGCGCGTCATCGTGATGTTCAGCATCGGGCTGGTGATCGTCACGTCGGTGACGGTGGCATGGACGGCACGAGCGCTCGGTATGGAACCACACGCCGCGGCTGTTCTCGGTGCCGTGCTGTCCCCCACGGATGCCGCCGCGGTGGCCGGTCTGGCGAAACGGCTCCCGCGCCGTCCGCTCACCGTGCTGCGCGCAGAGAGCATCATCAACGACGGCACCGCGCTGGTGCTCTACGCGGTCAACATCGCTGTGGCCACCGGCGGCCCGGCGATCGGCCCCGTCGCTTTGGTCGGTCGTTTTGCCGGCTCCTACCTCGGCGGGATCGTCGCCGGGCTGCTGGTCGGGGCCGCGGTGACCCTGTTGCGCCGGCGACTGGACGCGCCGCTCGAGGAAGGAGCCCTCAGCGTCCTGACGCCGTTCGCGGCGTTCTTGCTCGCCGAAACGATGCACTGCAGCGGTGTGGTCGCGGTCATGGTGGCCGCCTTGGTGCTGACCTACGTCGCGCCCCGAGTGGTCCGGGCGCGGTCCCGCCTGCAGACCTACGCGTTCTGGGACATCAGCACATTCCTGCTCAACGGTTCGCTGTGGGTGTTCGTCGGCACCCAGATTCCCGGCGCGCTGCGGCACATCTCCGACGACCACGATGGAATCGGCCGGGCAACCCTGCTCGCGCTGGCAGTCACCGCCGTCGTCATCGCGACCCGCATTGCCGGGGTGGAACTGTCCACAGCGGTGATTCGCACCATCGACCGGCGCGAGGTACAGCGCGACCGCCGCGTCCCCTGGCGTCAACGAAATGTGACCAGCTGGGCGGGATTCCGCGGTGCGGTATCGTTGGCCGCGGCGCTGGCCGTCCCGTTCACCACGCACAGCGGCGCCCCGTTCCCTGACCGCAACCTGATCATCTTCGTCGTGACCGTCGTGATCGTGGTCACGGTCCTGGTACAGGGCAGCACATTGCCCCTCGTCGTTCGGTGGGCCCGGATGCCGCCAGACGCGTCGCACGCTGATGAGCTGCATCTGGGCCGCAGCCGCGGCGCCGAAGCCGCGCTCGAAGCTTTGCCCCGGGTCGCCGGCGAACTCGGTGTCGAGCGGCAGCTATTGCGGCGGCTGCAAAAGGAATACGAGGAACAGGCCGAGATCGTGGCGTCCAGCGGCGACGGCTCGACGGACAGCAACGCAGCCGAGCGAGGCGACCTCATCCGCCGGGTGCGGCTCGGCGTCCTCGAACACAAGCGCCGGGCCCTCACCGAGCTTCGGGACCAGAATCGGATCGACGACATCGTGCTGAGCGAGTTGCAAGCCGAGATGGATCTCGAAGAAGTGCAGCTCCTCGACACCTCTGAAGGCGACTGACCGGCCCGTTTGGTCAGCGAGCACGAAACGGCCAGGCGAGTTGGCGCAGATAGCCGGCGGGTTCGCTGTCGTCGACGCCGTACTGGGCGGGCCAGCGGTGCGCGGGAAGGTAGAGCGTCCCAAACAACGCGTCAAGTGCGGGGAACTCCCCGGCGTAATTCGAGTTGTAGGCCTGCGGTTCGCGGGCGTGATGCCAGTGGTGAAACTGCGGAGTGGCGATCAGCCAGCGCAACGGGCCGAAGTTCAGCCGCACGTTGGCATGGATGAAAATCGCCTGCACCGTGATGAGCGTGATGAACGCACCGAGACTGAGCCGGCCGAAGCCCAGCGCGAAAAGCGGGAGCACCGCCGCTGATCGACCGAAGGTCTCGTCCAGCGGGTGCAGGTGGTCGGCGGCAAGCCAGTCCATCTCGCGAATGCTGTGGTGTACCCGGTGGAACCGCCATAGCAGCGGTACCTCGTGGGCGGCGCGGTGTCCCGCGTAGCCGCCGACCGTCGTGATCGCGAACCCCGCCACGATCTGAACCCAGCTCGGGCTCGCGGCGACGGCCAGGCGTAGCGGTGTGGGCACGAACGCCCGCAGCACGCCGCCTACCGCGACCACCGAGATGAGCAGCCCGACCTTCAATGCCGCGCCGTTGACCAGATAGTGCACCAGGTCGGTGCGCCACCCACGGCGCAGCACAGCGCGGGGATGCAGTGCGAACAGTCGCTCGAGGGGAATGAAGATCACGGCCAGCACCGCCAGCCCGAACACGATATTGCTGCGCACACTCAGCGCCGCGAGCACCACCAACGCGGTCAGACCGGCCAGTACCGCTCCGCTGATACCGATCCCCGACGCAGGTTGCCCGTCCGCCCGCACGGCCTGCGCTGACGGCGCCACGAGCGGGGGGATGGCCGGCTCGCTGACATGTCGTCGTGCGGCGAGGCGGCCCCACCCGGCCAGAATCGCCGTGGGCAGTGCGATCCCGATCGCCCCGGCAACGGGCTGCTGGGTGGCGGCCACCGCGATCGCCGCCATCAATATCGTCGACTGGACGGCCAGCCCGGGCACGCTCAACGACCTGCGACCGCGCAGCAGCCGGTAGCCCTGCCATCCGACCATCGCAATCGCCACGGTCACCAACAGGCCCGGTAGCCGTGCCCCGTGACCCGGATGTGCCCGCGCCAAGGACTCAGCGGCACCGGCCGCCGCGATCAGCACGATCAGCTCGAGCCCGTGCAGCACCAGCAAACCGGCCACGACGGCCCGCCCGCACGGGGCAGCTGACCGGTCGGACGGCGGTGGCTGCACATAGCCGGCAGGGGCCGGGCCACTGTGAATCCGGTCGGCGTGCTGCAGCTCGGTTGGAGGCATGGGGGTAGCATCCTCCGCCTGGCTGTGAAGCAACTGAAATTGTCAAGAATGTTGTCAAAAAATACCGGCGACAGGAGACACGCAGTAATCGTTGCCTACGGATGGCGGTTCGTCGCCATGACATTGAACTTTGTTGGCCTGCAGAATAATTCCGTCTACGCGATGCTGATGCCGCAGCCCCGGCTGGTGCGGCTGCTGGAGAAGCGGGCACGCGACCTCGGGGTGGACCTGCGATGGGGGCATGAACTGTCCGGGTTGAGGCCCGAGTCGCAATCTGTTGCACTGGCGGTGTCCTCGCCGGAACGCGACTACAGCATCGTCGCGCAGCACCTGTTCGGCGCCGACGGCGGACAGAGCCTGGTCCGTAAGGCGACCGGCATCGAATTCGAAGGCAGCACAGCGCCCACCGTCGCCCGGCTGGCCCACGTGCACATCCCCGAACAGCTCCGGGGCGACGGCGGCATCGACATTCCGGGATTCGGCCTGCTCCCGTTCGGTCACACCCGGCTGGATCGCGGCGGGGTGATGCTGGCCGACTTCGAACCAAGCCGGTCGTTATTCGGCATCATCGAACTCGGGGCTGCGGTCGAGGGCGAACCGATGAGTCTGGCCGAACTGCGGGAGAGCGCGCGCCGCGTGCTCGGCGCCGATGTACCCTTCGAGCAACCGAAAGGCTCTGGACCACATGCACTTCGACGGATCAACGGGCAAAATACCGCCACGCGGAGCGCTACCGCGACGGCCGGGTCCTGCTGGCTTGGCGATGCTGCTCGTGTGCATAGCCCGATGGGCGGCCCCGGCCTAACCTCGGCATGCCGGATGCGATGAACCTGGGCTGGAAGCTGGCCGCCCAGCTCAATGGTTGGGCACCGAAGGGACTGTTGGACAGCTACGAATCCGAACGTTATCCGGTGGGCCAGCGTGTCATGATGCAGTCGCTGGCACAGACCGCGTTGATGGCGCCCGGCCCGGACGTCACTGCGCTGCGAGCACTGCTAGGCGAGCTTTCAACTCCCGATGTCGCCCAGCACATGGCCGCGCTGCTGGCCGGCTCCGATGTCGGCTACGACGTCGGTGACGACCACCCGCTGTCGGGCCGGCTGCTGCCGGTGCTGATCACCGACGACGGCCGGCGGGTCGACGAACTCCTGCACGACGCGCGCCCGATCCTGCTCGACCTCGCCGGCTCAGGAGTCCCGGACGCGGTGCGCGGGTGGGCCGATCGCGTCGATGCTGATCCGTCCCGACGGCTACATCGCCTGGGCAACAGACACCTTCGGGGTCGCGCAGGAAGAGGGCCTTCGCGCGGCGCTACAGCGCTGGTTC
Organism: uncultured Actinomycetota bacterium; assembly: GCA_963787635.1. Classification (GTDB taxonomy): domain Bacteria; phylum Actinomycetota; class Actinomycetes; order Mycobacteriales; family Mycobacteriaceae; genus Mycobacterium. The sequence continues at coordinate 185,736 of CAWBDP010000001.1, forward strand.
GGGTCCGAGTCGAGCTCGGCCCGCTAGGGCTTGCCTGGTTTCTCGGCGGCTTGACGGGCCAGCCGCTGGTCGTGGATGCGGACCAGTTCGCGGAATCCCAGCCGAGGATAGTGCGGAACGGGCTGCACGCCCCAGCTGTCGCGGGCGGTGTGCTGGCCGGCCGCTTCCGGCGGCCCGCCGAAGGGTGCACCGCCCATCGGATACGGGTACTTGCACTCCAGGGTGTCGTCGGAGTAGCGGACCTTGAGCAGCTCGCTGCAGATCTGCCCGAACGACAGCGTCGGCCACCCGTACCAGACAGCCAGGGCGGGCAGGGTGCATGAGCCCTCGATCACCAGACCGAACAGGCAGACGAACAGCGCGCGCCTGAGCCACTTGTGCATTCGCGCATACGGCGGCGTGGTTCCCGGCGGGAGTTCTTGCTCGTCGCGCTTGGCTGCTGTCGATGATGCAGTCGTCATCTCTATTTCCTTTAGTCGGAGAAGATTTCGCGGTTGACGGTGTGCAGGTAGGGGATCGCCAAGAACGGCGTGATGTAGAAGATGTCGTAGAGCCACCAGCCGACGACCGGTAGCACCACCCCGGCGTAGCGCACATCGGCGTACATCGTCATGTTGAACGTGTAGCCGATCCAGATGACGATGCCCATCCAGCAGGTGACGATCAGCCACTGATGGCCCCACCGCTTCATTTGCAGGAAGCCGATTCCCGCCGCGATGCGCATCGCAAACACGGTGATGATCAACGAGACTTCCCAAGCTTTTTCGCCGGGTGCGCCGGCGCCGCCGATCCACAGTTCGTTGTAGTGCCAGAAGTAACCGGCGTCGAAGAAGTTGCCCCAAGCGGTGAGCACGAAGCGCGCCACCAGCGAGTGGTTGGCGATCATGTCGAGCGCCCAGCCCAGCGTGTTCAATCCCGCGTCGAGGATGACCAGGTAGCCGATCAGGGTGACGACGATGGGGCGCACCGAAAGTCCGGACCGTTGGGCCCGTCGCAGCATCCACACCCCGCGCAGGAAGATCGGCAGCCCGATCGGCCCCAGTACCAAGGTGCCCATGATCAGCGTGCCGGCGATCAGCCATCGATCCGCGGCTCGCTGTGCGGCCCTGGACTCTTCGAGGTGCTCGTCGTAGGTCAGGCCGTCCTCGGCGGGTTTGTCCAGCGTCGCCGAGGCTGTGTTTCCGTTGCCGCGACGCAGATTCAAGGTCGGCAGGTTCACAGGTCCCACCATCCTCGAACGAATGACATGTGCAGCTGGATCAAAAACATCGCCAGCAGCCAGCCATAGGCCAGGATCTGGAACGCGATCAGTGCCCGCTTGCGTTTGCGGTCCTGCTCATTCATCGGTGGAGCCCCTTTCCGGATAGTTGAAATATGCTGGTGTCTCTATGTATTCGCGACCAGGGTGGCCGCTGCGATCTCGCGCAGTCCGTCGGCGATCGCGCCGTCACTGCTCAGCGGGGCGAGGATGCAGACCTCGGCGGCTTCCAATTCGGTTGCCCCGGCGTCGATGAGCTGGGCTGCGGTGACCAGCACCCGGGTCGAAGGTGATTCGAAGTGGAACATGTCGTCGGCCTGCCGAATCGCCACCGCGCAGTTGACCAGCCGCATGGCCACCGAGAGGTCGATACCCGCTTCCTTGACCAGCACTTCGGCCTCGCGCTCGGGTGGCAGATACGCCATCGGGATCGTCACGAACCGCTGTCGGAACGAGGGCTTGAGGTCTTTGAGCGAACTGCGGTAGGCCGGGTTGTAGGAGCAGACCAGCATGAAAGACTCCGGCGCCGTGACCACCTCACCGACCCGGTCGAGGAACAGCGTGCGACGGTGATCGCTGAGGGAATGCAGGATGGCCAGCGAGTCATGCCTGGCCTCGACCACCTCGTCCAGATAACAGATGGCGCCGTCTTTGACGGCCCGGGTCAGCGGGCCGTCGTTCCAGACCACGTCACCGCCCGAAACCAGAAAGCGGCCAACCAGATCCGAGCTCGTCAAATCATCGTGACAACTGATCGTGACCACGGGCAGGTCGAGCACGGCGCCCATGTGCTCCACGAAGCGAGTCTTGCCGCAACCGGTTGGCCCGGTCAGCATCACCGGTATCTGTTTGTCGAAGGCACGCTCGAACAGTGCAACTTCATTGCCGCTCGCCACGTACAGGTCGGTCGTCATTTCACCCCCGTGCCGCGGCCGCTATGCGGCGACCAATTCGCGATGGACATGAGCCAGCACACGTGGCAGCTCTTCGACACGACGGATGCGCTGTGATCGCTGCTCCCCGAACACCTCCGGCAGTGGGTCCACCCGTGTCGGGCCGACGCCGAGGTAGTACACAGTGACACCGGCCTCCTCGGCTTCCTGCACCGCGTGCATGACGTCGGCCCACGCGTAACGTCCCTCGTATCCTTCGTCGGACATCAGGCCGTCACCGATCACGATGAGCAGCCGCCGCAGCGACGGCTGACCCAGCAATCGGCTGGTCAGATGGCGCAGCGGCGCACCCAGCCGGGTGTAGCCGCCCGTCGTCAACCCCGCAGAGCTGGGCACGACCAGTCGCGGGTCGGCAAAGTCCTTGAGGCAGCGCACCTCAACGCGGTGGCGGGTGTTGCCGCTGAACAGGAAGACACCGTGTCGTTCGCGGGCAACAGTCATGGCGCGGGATAGCGCGTCGGCGCAGGCCAACTCGAGTGCGAAGATCCGTCCCCGATGTATTCCCAACGACGTGCTGCCGTCGAGCAGCACCGCGGTGGTGACGTCGCGGAAGGCGGGCTCCAGGTTTCGGAACAGCCGCGGTTCGGGCGCCGCGCCGGTCGCCCTGTCGACGTGGTAACGCACGTAACTGTCGATGTCCAGGTCGGACCCGTCTTGCAGTCCGCTTCTCATCGCCCGGTGCGTGTGTTGTTCGAACCAGCGGCGCACGTCGGGCGACACGGCTGCCGGAGGTTGTGACCCGACGAGGTGTTTGCGCTCCAGCACGGCGACGTGGTCGCTGAGAAACCGCTGGGTCCAGGCGTTCCACTCCGGATACGGGATGCCGGCACGCCGATCGGGCCGGATCTCGATGTCCTCGTCTTCGGGACGGCTGGGCGGGGGGAGGTTAGGGTTGCGCACACCTCCGTCGCCGCCCACCGGTATCGACATGATCCGAGGCGCATCCGTACGGGGACTGGTCCACGGCATCCGGCCGTACATTCGCCGTCCGATCCCGGTCAGGCCGCGGCCCGCGGGCTGGGTGAGTGGCAGCTGACCCAGCAACGCCGCCGGCTGTACGCGCTGGCGTGAGCGGGCCAACATCTCTGCGCGGGCCAGCATTTCGGGACCGTCGAGTTCCCCGTCGGTGGACTCCAGACCCAGGCGCTCCGCCTCGGCGAGCAGTCCGGGCCAGTGCGCGCCAACCCAGCCCAGCGCCACCATTCCCTCCACGATCGTCAAGGCCGCAAGCCTGCGAGGCGAAAGCCGGTGGAGCGGATACCCGCCGATGCGATCCTTGGAGGGCGAGCACTGCAGCGCGACCCCGCATGTCAAGGTTCGGCGCGTCCAGCCGGGCTGCGGATGCGGATAGGGAACGTGCACCACGTTGCGTTGTGCGTTCAGGCCGAACGCGCGGCGCGCACCGGACATCAGCCGCACGTCATCTCGCCGGCCACCCGAGAATGCCACCGCGGTAAGCGCACAACTGCGCTGAACCGACAGTGCCGAGCCTGTCCCCGGATTGGTCATGCCCGAGACCAGCCCGCGCCGGTCAGAACGTGCCGATACTGCCGAACACCCAGTACCAGAAGCCGACCAGCGCCATGATGCCCGCCCAGGCGGCCAGCAACCGTACGATTTCCTGCCACATCACGCGACCTCCCAGTCAGTCGATTTGGATGAATGCCAACCACGATCATCGCGGCTCCAACCCACGCAAGGCCGCGACGACGAACTTGTCGAGCATCTCGTCGCGGTCTCGGGTGGCCTCACGGGTGGTCGTGAGGACCGCGTAAAGGCCCAGCAGGAAGAACACCCCACTGTGAAAACCATCCACGCTCGGGTCGGCCTGACCCCGATCGCGCGCCCGGTCGATCTCGTCAACCAGCTGCACGATCACCGGATGCTCCGTCCATTCGTCGCTAGGCGGCCGTGTCGGCGAGAAGTGAAGCGCCAGAACGTCTTTGAACAGCAACGGACCGAGTCGCTGTTCGACGGCCACCACCAGACGCACGACCTCACGCAACACCGTGGCCAGATCGTGCGGTGATTCCAGGAACCGGGCCAATTCGTTGGCAATCCGCACTTCCTCGCGTCGCTCCAGCTCGAGAAGCACATGCTCTTTGGTCGGAAAGTGAAAGTAGAAGGTGCCATGCGCCACTCCCGCGGCCGATACGATCGCGCCCACATCCGCGTCGGCCATCCCCGAACGGGTGAACTCCGCGGTGGCCGCGCCCAGCAATCGCTGGCGGGTCTGGAGCCGCTTGACCTCCCGCACCGAGGGCTTCTCACTGGTTCGCGTCATGGTGCCCCCTTTCTATCCTTATCACTGACTAAAGTCAATGAATTTGTTGGTTGCCTCTGTAGTCGAGATCTTCGAACGCGTGGAAAATTCATGTGCACATGGAGATTTAATGCGACCGCTGCCCCGGCGGCCAGGCTCCTGATTCGCATTTTTGATGAATGCAGTCAGTCAATGATGAAAGATTACTGGGCTGTGCGGCACGAATTTGACCCACTTTGTCGCGGCTGTGCACCAAGCGGCCGACCAACTGCAGCTCCCGTTTGTTGCTGCTGCTCAGCGAGACCCTACGCTGCAAGTGCACGACAACGCTGTTGGTTCAACCTGACCGTCGGACCCGAGCCCCAACCAACAGGAGGTGAACGGGTGGGAGCACGTGAGCAGGTGCTGATCACCGCCGCCGAGTTGACCGCCCTGATCCAGTCCGGCGATCCGGTGACGGTGCTGGACGTGCGTTGGCGCCTTGATGAGCCAGACGGGCGGCTCACCTACCTGCAGAGCCACCTCCCGGGCGCGGTGTATGTGTCACTCGAGGAGGAGCTCAGCGACCACACGATTACCGGCCGTGGGCGTCATCCGCTGCCGACGGGGCCCAACCTGCAGGCGGCCGCCCGCCGATGGGGAATCCGGCAGGACGGAATGGTCGTGGTCTACGACGACTGGAATCGAGCCGGTTCGGCGCGGGCGTGGTGGGCGCTGACCGCGGCGGGGCTTACCCGGGTCCGCATTTTGGACGGCGGCCTGTCGGCGTGGCGATCAGCCGGATACCGGCTCGAGACCGGTCCGGTCACTGCGCCACCCGGGAATGTGACTGTGCTGCACGATGATTTGTATGCCGGGAGCCGGCCCACGCTGACGGCGGATCAAGTCGGCGAGGTGACGCTGCTGGATGCCCGCGCACCGGAACGCTTCTGCGGCGACGCCGAACCTGTCGACTCGGTTGCGGGTCATATCCCGGGCGCGAAAAACGTTCCCAGCAGCACCGCGCTGTCAGGTGACGGCACATTCATCGGCGGGGGCGCGCTCACCCAACTGCTGTCCGACCGCGGCGTGGATGGCCACGGCCAGCTGGGTGTCTACTGCGGCTCGGGCATCACCGCCAGCGTCACCATCGCCGCGCTGGCCGCGGCGGGATCAGACGCGGCGCTGTTTCCCGGGTCGTGGTCACAGTGGAGTTCGGATCCCGCCCGCCCGGTTGCCCGAGGCCCCGAGTAGCAGCTGACGTCAGCCGGCCGGCCAGGCCCGCAGGAAGGCCTCGGTCACCCGGGCTGCGTTGTCCGCGGCAATCCGCTTATAGACGAAGAACTGAAACGGGAAGCCTGGCAGGTGCAGCGGATCGCCGGGCCCGTCTGACATGCCGCGGATACCCAGAAACGGGACGCCGTGGCCGTCGGCGACCGCCTGCACCGTGGCGGTTTCCTGATCGACCGCGTCGAAGGCCGGATCCGGCGGGGCTACGAACTTCAGGTTGCTCAGCAGCCCGCGGCTCACAAACGGCAGCACTGTCGGGAAGAAGTTGCCGGTGTACCGCAGTGAGCGGTCCGGTGCGTGACGCGGTTGGCAACCGAATACGCTGCCGCCGTTTGGGATACACGGGAATGCCTGACCGTTGTTGTTGTCGGCGGTGGAGCCGTCCCCGCCGGCGAACAGTTGCGGCCGGCGCCGGAGCCGCTTGGTGCCGTCCAGGTCGACCGATAGCCTTCGGGCGGCAGCGAGCATGTCGGCGTCGACCGGCTGCCATGTCGTGCCCGCGTCGAGGGTCCACCGGGCGGGTATCGCCACGTCGCCGATGCTGGTCCGCCCGGCGCCGCCGGCAACTCCGGAGAACACAACTGCGCCAATGCTGATCGCGGATTCGGTGGTGAAGCGAGCGAAGGCGGTCTCGGTGGTGCGGGTAGCGTTCACCAGGCCGATCCCGGTCATCGCCACGATCGTCTTCGTGCCGCCGATCGCGCCGAGGTAGAAGTGGCGACCCTCGGCGACCACAATCGGATTCGGGTCGAGCGCGGTGCGCGCAAAAACCGCGTCGGCCTCGGCGGGAAACGCGGCCAAGACCAGCGTGCGCCGTTCGGGGGCTGGCTCGCCCGGCACTAACTGCCCACCGTGCACGGAAGTCGTTTGATGCCATGGAAGAACGAGGAGCGCAGCCGGTCAGGCGGGCCGCTGACCGACAGACAGGGCACGTTGGCATACAGCTCTTCGAGCATCACGCGTAGTTCGAGCCGGGCCAGTTGAGCGCCGAGGCAAAAGTGCACTCCCCCGCCGCCGAAGGCGGCATGACCGGCATCCGATCGGGTGACGTCGAATTCGCTTGCGCGCTCGAAAACCTCCTCGTCGCGGTTGGCGGACAGGTAATGCATCAGCACCCAGTCGCCGGCAGGAATGTGTTGCCCGCGGATCTCGACGTCGCGAGTAACGGTGCGGCGAAAGTGGATCACCGGTGTCGCCCAGCGCAGCAGTTCCTCGACCGCAGGCTTGACCGCCGCCGGGTCACCGGCGAGCAGGGCCTGTTGATCCGGGTGCTCGGCCAGCGCCAAGATGCCGTGGCTGAGGGTATTACGCGTGGTTTCGTTTCCGGCGACCGCCAGCAGCAAAAAGAACTCGTTGAGCTGGTCGCGATTGAGCTTCTCGCCGTCGACCTCGGCGGCCAGCAGTGCGGACAAGATATCGTCGGTGAGGCCGTGTTTGCGGCGGTACGCGACCAGTTCACCGCAGTAGGAGAACATTTCGGCGGCGGCTTGCCCGAGAGCCTCCGGTGTCGGGGCATAGTCGGGGTCCTCGATGCCCAGGCTGCCGATGGCATTGCTCCACCGAAAGACCGCCATTCGGTCCTCGGCCGGCACGCCGAGCACGTCGGCGATCACCTGCAGTGACATCTCCGCGGAAATGTCTGGTACGGCGTCGAATTCGCCCTTAGCGGTGATGTCGGCGACGATGTCGCGCGCGACTTGGCGCATGTGCGGTTCGAGGCGCTGGACATTGCGGACGGTGAAGCCCTGGTTGATGAGCTTGCGATAATGCACGTGACGCGGCGGATCGATGCCGGGCAGCAGCGCCGAATTCGGCCCCGCCTTGGCCTCGACCAGGGTGTTGCCCTCGCTGCTGGTGAAGGTTTCGGTGTCGCGGCTGACCAGTCGCACATCGGCGTGCCTGGTCAACAACCACGCTCTGGGCAGGCTGGGCAGCTGCACAGGATGCACTGGGGCAGTCGCCCGCAACCGGGTCAACGCGCCGAACGGGGCGCCGACGACGAAGGTGTCCGGGTCGAGTACCGTCGCGGCATCGCGGTCGGCGTCGCTGTCTTGGTTCTCGGCGACCAGGGAACCCACCAGGGCGGGCTTGGGAATGTTCATCGGTTCTCCACGGAGGCCTTGATCCCGGCGGTGATCACATCCAGGCCGGCGCGAAAACGTACCACGGCCTGGCGTTTAGCCCGAGCACTCGGGGTCGCTGCCCGTGATTCCTCCAGGCTCACCGAGCCCAGCAGGTAGGTGTACAACACCGTGTGGGCAGCGGCGGCAATGGGTTTGGCGAGGCCGGCCTCGGTGAGCAGCGCACGGCTGAGCCGGTCGAGGCGGCGCGCCCGTTCCCCGCCGCCGCTGATCTGCAGCAGGCCGGCGACGCCGGGCACACTCAGGATGACCTCACGCGCGGCACAGTAGAGCTCGACGATCCGGGTGTCCCACGCGCCGTCGTCGGGAACCGGGATGTCGGCCAGCACGGACTCGGCAAGCAAATCCAGCGCGGCTTGTTTGCCCGGGACGTGGTAATAGACCGAAGGCACGGCAGCACCGAGATCGGCCGCCAGTTCACGCATCGTCACCCGCTGTACGCCCACGCGCCGCGCCAGCTCATGCAGGGAAGCCACCACCTGGGCGCGGTCGAGCTCTCCGTAAGCCCGCCGCAGCGCGGTGGTCACGATTCGATCCTCGTTAGAAATGATTCGAGCACTGTTAGAATCTACCCTGGCATCGATCTGCCGGGAACCACCAACCGGCCTCAGGGAAAACCGGAATGACTGTGCAATGACCGCCCGGCTGGACGGCAAGGTTGCGATCATCACCGGCGCCAGCACCGGGCTGGGGCCGGTGCTGGGCTCGGTGTTCGTCCGGGAAGGCGCCCGGGTGCTGCTGGCCGCCCGCCGCGTCGACCTGGTACGTGACGCCGCCCGTGCGGCCGGCCCCGGCACCATCGCGATGCGCGCGGACGTCACCGACGAGGGCGATGTCGCGGCCATGGTGGCCAGGGCAGTCGACGAGTTCGGCCATGTCGACATCCTGTGCAACAACGCCGCCGCGCCCGGTGAGGACCGCTGGATCTGGGAGCAGACTCTCGAGAATTGGAATGCCACGATCGCCATCGACGTCACGGCGGCGATGCTGTGCACCCGCGAAGCGCTCAATCAGTCCATGCTGCGGCGCCGTAGCGGAGTCATCCTGAACTTCTCCTCGACCGCCGGCTATGCGGGCATGGTCCGCAAGACTCACTACGTCACCGCGAAGGCGTCGCTTCGGGCCTTCACCAAGACCGTGGCACTGGAAGTCGGTCCGTACGGAATCCGGTGTAATTGCCTCGTGCCCGGCGCGATCGACACCGAGCTGTGGCGCAACTGGTTGCACCGCACCGCCGCCGAACAAGGCCTCGACGTCGAAGACCATCGGGCAAGGATGCTCAAAGACGTTGCTTTGCAGGACATTTCTTCACCCCAGGACGTGGCCAACCTCGCGTTGTTCCTGGCCGGCGATGAGAGCCGAACCATCACCGGGCAATCGATCCCCGTCGACGCCGGAGGCTACATGCAGGGATGAGCACCGCGACCGCGAAGCCGTCGCCCGTCGGCGCGGGAGTTCTCGCGTGATCCGGGTCAGGGCAGGCATATTCAGCCTCACCGCCGCCGCCCCGCCCGACGACGACGGTAGTTACCTGCGTTGGCATCTGCTCGATCACATGCCAGAACAATTCCAACTCCCAGGCATCGTGCACGGGCTGCGCTGGATCGCCGACGGCGACTATCCCGAGCACCGCTTGGCGGCGCGCGGGTCACTGGGCGAAATCGGCAACGCCGTGCACTACCTCGTCGGTGATCCCGTCGAAGAGACCTTCGACGACTTCGTGACACTGGGCCGCGCGCTGCGTGAAAACGGTCGCTTTCCGATCACTCGACCGTCGTTGCAAGTGGCCGGACTGCGGCTCCTGCAGTGGCAATCGGCACCGCACGCACTCATCTCCGCCGAGGTGGTGCCGTTCCGGCCACACCGCGGAGTGCTGTTGATCGTCGAGGAACCCACCGACGGCCGCCCCGACGACTGGCTGCAATGGCTGCACGCCGAACATCATCCAGCGCTGCTCGGCACGCCCGGTACCGCCGGCGCCTGGACCTTCGGTTCGACCACCGCATGGAACACGCTGCGCGGCTGGCGGACCGAACACCAATACATCACCGTCGTTTACCTCGACGGTGACCCCCTCGCCACCACCGACACGCTGGCTCCCCTGATCGAGGAGCGGTGGCGCTCAGGCGCGGCACAACCGGTGTTCGCCGGACCGCTGCGGACCATGATCAGTTGGGAAGTCTGGCCCTAACGGTGTTGTCGAGATCACGCGGTCCTGGGCTAACGTTGGCGCGGTGAGTGCCGCGGAGCCTGAATTTTCGGGCGGGAAGCCCAATCCGCTCGAGGAGCTGACGCTGGACCAATTGCAACGCCGCACGAGCATGAAGTGGCGTGCCCACCCGGCCGATGTGCTGCCGTTGTGGGTCGCGGAAATGGACGTGAACCTGGCCCCGACGGTGGCCGAGGCTGTGCGCACGGCTGTCACCATCGGCGACACCGGATACGCCAGCGGGACCGGATTCGCGGAGGCGGTCGGCGAATTCGCTTCACGGCGTTGGCAATGGCACGGCCTACACGTCAGCCGCACCGCGGTGGTCCCCGACGTCATGCTCGGAATTGTGCAGGTGCTGCGTCTTGTCACCGACCCTGGTGATGCCGTGGTCGTCAACCCCCCGGTCTACGCCCCCTTCTACGCCTTCGTGTCGCATGATGGTCGCCGCGTGATCGAAGCGCCGCTTGGTCATGACGGCCGGATTGATCTGGACGTGTTGGAGCACGCGTTCGCATCCGCCCGCGACGCCGGCGGCAAGGTCGCCTATCTGTTGTGCAATCCGCACAACCCGACCGGCTCGGTGCACACCGCCGACGAACTGCGCGGGGTTGCCGAGTGCGCCCGGCGGTTCGGTGTGCGGGTGGTCTCGGACGAGATTCACGCGCCAATCGTCTTGCCCGGGGCGCGCTTTACTCCGTATCTGAGTGTTCCCGGTGCTGAGAACGCGTTCGCGCTGATGTCGGCCTCCAAGGCGTGGAACCTTTCGGGGCTCAAAGCCGCCTTGGCCATTGCCGGGCCCGCGTCGGCCGCCGACCTCCACCACATGCCCGAGGAAGTGGGTCACGGCGCGAGTCATCTGGGCGTCATCGCCCACACCGAAGCATTCAGCACCGGCGGCAGCTGGCTCGACGCGCTCCTGCGGGGACTGGACTCCAATCGCACGTTACTGGCCGACCTGCTCGCCACGCATCTGCCCGACGTGTCATATCAACGACCGGAGGGCACCTACCTTGCCTGGCTCGACTGTCGACGACTCGGGTTCGACGACGACGTCACCGAAGGCCTGGCGGTGGTATCCGACTTGTCCGGCCCGGCCCGCTGGTTCCTCGATCACTCCCGGGTGGTGCTCAGTTCCGGCCACGTGTTCGGAACCGGTGGGGCGGGACACGTGCGGATGAATTTCGCGACTTCTCAAGCGATTCTGACCGATGCCGTGACACGGATGGGACAGGCGCTGCAAAGCTGCCAGTAGTCCGGGCTGCCGTTCAGAGCCCGAACTGGTCCTCGATGAGACCGAGCCAGATCTGCGCCACGTCGATGGCGACCTTCTCACTGATGAAGGCGTGCTGGGTTCCGGTGTACATGTCGCGGAACGCGCGTTCCAGGCGACTGCCCTCGCGGATCGCGCTGGTTCCCGCGACCAGATGCGCCCATTCCGCGCAGCTTCGGGCCGCATCGGTGGCGTAGACGGCGGCTACCCGCATGTCGGCCCGCAGGGCCGGGCTCAGATCGTCGCCGGCGGCCACCGCGGCCTCCGCCGTGGTGAAGGCGTCGAGCACCAGAAGACGCGCAGCGCGCCACGCCGCGACGTGATGGGCAAGTCCCTTCTGGAAGGTCGGGCGACTGGCCAACGACGCCATGTCACTCATCCGAAATTTCGTCGCCGCCAGTTCTTGGACATCGTCGAGCATGCTCTTGGCCACCCCAAGGGCCCACGACGCGTGCCCGGCGGCTGTCACCGGCATCAACCCCATGCGGGTGGCCGGCGAATCACCCCGGCACGGCTCGCGCACGAACAGCGGAAACGTCCGGCTGTGCGGAACGAATACGTCGGCGGCACTGTAGTCATAGGATCCAGTTCCCTTGAGTCCCTGAACATGCCATCCATCATCAAATGAAATGTTCTCTCGGCCAATCACAGCCACTTGCATGTCGGGAATACCTTCGCTGATCCAGCGCATCTCGCCGTCGTCCATGGGGAGAAACCCTGCAGTGATGTATTGCGAATGACCGATGCCCGAGCCGAAGCTCCACGAGCCGCTCAGCCGGTAGCCGCCGTCGGTCGCCATGCCCTGTCCATTAGGGAAGAACTGGCCGCCCATCGTGACCTTGTTGTCGTGCGCGGTGAACACCTCGGCAAAACCCTCGTCAGGCAGATACGCCGCGGCCGCGAATGACGACGGTAGGTTCGCGATGCCGATCCACCCGAAAGAGCCATCCTGCCAAGCCATTTCGATCCACGTCTCGATCATCTCGGCAAACGAGGGTTCGACACCGCCGGCTGGGACAGGATTGAACGCCGACATCAGGCCGCTGGCCCACATTTCCTCGACGATTCCGCTGGTGAGCGTGCGGACACGCTCGGATTCGCCGGCTTCGGCCCGCACGAGTTCCCGCATCCTCCGAGCCAGAGCAACGACTTGTCCGCTCATGGTCGACGTCATGTCTCAGACCGTACTCCGAAGCGGCACGTCCTCACTCGGGGAAGCCGAAGAGTGCAATCACGCCGTGATCGCGGCCGGCCGTGTAGCCACCATCGACGGCAATGGCCTGACCGGTGACGAAGGACGCGTCGGCAGACACTAGGAAGGCAGCGACGGCCGCGATCTCCTCTGGGCGGCCCAACCGTTGCAGGGCATGCTCCTTGGTGATGGAAGCCGCCGGGCCTGCCATCCCCGCGATGCCGAAGACGCTGTCAGTCATCGGCGTCACGATGAAGCCCGGGCAGATCGCGTTCGCGCGGATGCCGCTCGGGCCGTAGTCGAGCGCGATGTTCTTGGTCAACAGCACAACACCACCTTTGGCGGCGTTGTAGCTGCTGCCGCCGGCCGTGCCTTCCAGACCCTCGATGCTGGCCAGCGTCACGATCGAGCCGCGTTCACCGTCGACCCTGGGCTGTTGGATCATCCTGGCCAGGGCCGCCTTTGCCACCAGGAAAGTACCGGTGAGGTTGATGCCGATTACCCGATCCCATTCGGCGCGGTCGAGCAGATGGACCGGGCCCCCGCCGGCGACGCCGGCCGCGTGGACGACCCCGTCCAGGCGGTCGGGCACGGCGTCCAGAACGGCGGCGACCGCGGCTTCGTCGGTCACGTCGGCCGTCACGAACGTGAACCGCGGGCCCAGGTCGGGCGGCGAGGCCAGGTCGGCTCCGACGACGGCGCCGCCCTCGTTCAGCAGGCGCCGGGCAGTGGCCAGGCCGATGCCCGAGGCCGCCCCGGTCACGACAAACGTGCGCGACCCGGCACGATCAGCCCGCACCCTCAGTGCTCCAGCGCCTTTGAGCAGCCGGCGAGGACCGCCAGGAAACTCGAGCGCAGCAGCCGGCGGCTGACCCCCTCCACCAATTTGCCTCCCGCCCGGGCCGGATGGGTGTAGCTGGACAGCCAATCGACGTGCGTGCCGTCGCCGACGGGAGTGAAGGTCAGCGTGCCGCCTTCGTGATCGAACGGCGGGAACGAGCGCACGATGAGGTACGAGTAGCTATGCGGCCGATCGTAAGCGGTGATCTTTTCGCGGAACCAGGTGCCGACCCCGATCACCTGTCGCACCGCGCCCTCGGCGGGCTCCGTTGCGCCGTTTTCGAAACCAGCCTTGAAGACCAAGGGTGCGGCCTTCAAACTGGCCGGGTCGGCCAGCCAGTCGAAAACCTGTTCCGGCGGTGCGGCGATCGTCCGCTCCACGTGAAGCTCGACCATCAGGCCTCCCGCCTATGGAGCAGCTGCGTTCTCCCCCGACATGCTAGCCACCTCAGCGAAGACCCCGTCATTCGATCGATGCACAGCTACTTTTCAGCAAATTGCCAGGTTTATCGAACGGGCGCCGGTTGAGCACCAGGGACTCGATCTGGGCGGATCTTCCGTTACCGCAGCGGCATGGCTTGGATGCCGCTTTGTTGCGCCGCCGCGGTGACAGCAGAACACCGATGCGCGGGCGGTGGCCGCGGCCTTTGTCGCGTGATCCATCGACTCGCCGCCGACGGGCCGGTGGTGATCGCCATCGACGATCTGCAGTGGCTCGATACCTCTAGCGCCAGTGTGGTGTCGTTCGCGGCGCGACGGCTCCCGAACTGCGCGGCGCTGTTGTGCACCACCCGCAGCCAAGAGGCGGCTGCGCGAGTGCAGCTCCCCCGGCCCGATGCTGTGCGCCGAATCCGGATGCAGCCGTTGACCGTTGGTGAATTACATCAGGTCCTAGTGCTTCGGCTGGGCGCTTCGGTTGCCCGTCCCATGTTGTTGCGCATTCACGAGATCGCCGGCGGGAACCCATTTTTCGCATTGGAACTGGCCCGTGAGATCGGCACTGATAGACGCACCACCGAGTTGAGTCTACCTAGTAGCCTCAGCGACCTGGTGAGCTCGCGGATCGGCCGGCTCGGAGCGGGCGCAGAGGGCGCGCTGCTGGCAACGGCCAGTCTGCCCGACCCGACGGTGCACATCGTCGCCCAAGCAACCGATACCACACCGGATCATCTGGTGGAGCTGTTCGGCGAGGCCGAAACGCACGCGATGGTGGCCCTAGACGGAAACCGGGTCTACGCTTCACCCATCCGGTCTTGGCGCACGGCGTCTATAGCGGGTTCGCCACCGCGCGCGCGTCGCGCTATGCACCGGCGCCTGGCCGAGCTGGTCACCGAACCCGAGCTGCGCGCCCGCCACCTGGCACTGTCGGACGCCACCGGCGAACCGCAAACCATCGCAGGCCCTCGACACGGCCGCAGAGATCGCCCGCGCCAGAGGAGCCCCGGCCGCGGCAGCCGAACTGCTGGAGCTGGCGATGGGCCTTGACGCCGATCGATCCCGGTCGCCGGATCCGTTGCGCCACGCACTACTTCGCCGCCAGCGATCCTGGGCGCGCCCGCCAGCTGCTCGAAGCAGTCGTCGACGACCTGACCGGCCGGCCCGCTGCGCGCCGAGGGACTACATCAACTCGCATTGGTTCGGCTGTACGACGACAGCTTCATCGAGGCAGCCGAGCTGCTCGAAAGCGCACTGAGCGATAGCGCCGACGATGTCGCACTTGCGGGTGCGCATCCTGATCAGCTTGTCGTTCGCATTGGTCAACGCCGGACGACCCGAGCAGGCCTACGAGCGTGCGCAGCAAGCGGTGGCCGACGCCGAGCGGCTCGGCGACGCGTAGCTTGCTCAGCCTGGCTCTGGGGATGCGGGCGATGCTGGACTTCATGCGCGGGCATGGCTTCGATGAGACTGCCATGCAACGTCGCCGTCGACCTCGAGGAGCAAGACTAGCGCGGTTCCGCTGGCGCTTCGCCCGCAGCGTGCAGATGATATTGCTGCGGGCATGGACCGGTGAGCTCGACGCGGCCCGCGAGGCGATGGCGGCGGTGGGCCAACGATGTATCGCACGTCGGCGAGGAAGGGGAGTTGATCTTTGTCGCCTTCCACCTCGCGCTCATCGATATTTGGCGCGGCGACCTGAACAGCGCAGGCGATCACGGCCGAGGAAACAATCGAGCGGGCCTCGCAGCTCGGCGGCGACTTCCCGCTGTTCATCGCGCTCACAATTCGCGGCGCGGCCAGCGCCTACGCCGGGCGTGTGGACGAGGCCCGCCGCGATCTGACCGAGGCGATCGCAGCCGGCGCAGCGGTGCGGCTCGATGCGGTTGGCCGAATGGCCTGCCACCTTGAACTGGCTTCGTCGAGGTGTCCTGCTGGCAACCACCAAGCCGCCCTCGACGCGGTCGAACCACTGTTGCCGATGGTGCAAGCCTGGCCCGATTGCCACTGAGATCATTTCGGCATCGTTCATTCCTGAGGCCGTGGAGGCGCTGAGCGGTCTGGGCCGCCACGAGGAAGCCGAGCCGCTGGTCGACACCCTCGAGCGCAACGGCCGTCGGTTGGACCGGGCCTGGCCGCTGGCGGTGGGCGCTGCGCTGCCGCGCGATGCTGCTTGCCGGGCGCGGCGACGTCGACGCGGCGACGACGGCCGCCGAGCAGCGCCATGGCCCAACACGAACGCCTGCCAATGCCTTTTGAACGGGCCCGTACTCAATTCCTGCTCGGTCAACTCCAGCGCCGGCAACGCCGGCGCGACGCGGCGGCGGCGACGCTACGCGAGGCATTCGAGACATTCGAACGAATCGGCACGCCGTTGTGGGCTGACCGCGTCAAAGCCGAGCTGGCACGGGGCATTTCAGGCCGACGCCGTGCCGAAGGGCTGACCCCGTCGGAAGAACGCGTCGCCGCGCTGGCCGGATCCGGGATGACCAACCGTGACATTGCCGCAGCGCTGTTCATCAGCCCCAAAACCGTCGAGGTCAACCTCAGCCGCATCTACCGCAAGCTCAACATCCGCTCCCGAACCGAGCTGTATCGGGCACTGGAGTCCAACGCAACCTGAAATGTTCCAAAGAGTAGGAGAATCCCTGATTTAAGCTGCGAGCGCAGATGGATAACGTGGAGCGATGAGGTGGCCGCGCACCCCCGATTGCTGATCCCTCCCCCTACTTGGGTACCTGCGGCGCAATCTTTCGCGCAATATCGATCGCAGCCGAATTCGCTTGATCCCCGGAGAGTCTTAGCACCGCAACCTGGATCGTGTTCGTTCGGCTGCCGGCGGCGAATTCGACAGCACCGTTGCCCATCAGCCTCATGCCATCGGGCCCGGGTGAGGTCAGGTCAGGGAATCCCGCTTCTGGTGGGGGCAACGTGTTGTTGGGCGCGGTACCGGGATTGTCGATGCTCAGCGATATCGATTCCTCTGTCGTCGAGTTCTCCCAGGTGCAGTTGGCCGTCTGCGGATCGGTGCCGGATGACTTTACCCGGCACGGAAACTCCCAGCAGCGACGTAATATCCTGCGGCGAAATCATCGAGCACGCATCGATCGGCTCAGCGCCCGGCGCCGCACTCGAGGGACTGCCGGTTGCGCCACTTCGCGGCGCGCTGTTCGAGCTGTTTTGGGATTGACAGCCCGCTACCGTACAGCTCAGCACAACGGTGACGCTGAGGAGTCGAAGTGTTCCTGCCACGCCGACGTTCCTGCCCGTGAGTGCGCAGCCCACGCGGACCTTGGGCGCACGCCACGGTATGTTGGCATGACAGCTCCTGCTTTGGCGGTTCAGAACGGGGTCACGTTCTGATCGCTGACGGTCATGCCGTGGCCGCTGGGATCATTGGTGAATTTTGTGTCTTGTGGGGTTGCGACGATCGTCCAGCCCTGCGCGCTGTAGGTCTGATTATCCAGATTGACGCGACCCTGCAGCGCCCCGAGATCAGCATCGACCCAATGGAACTCGCCGCTGGAGGTGACGCTGACGGTGTGGTAGACCCGGCCGTCGCTGCGCCAGTTGTCCAACGACGTTTCGCAGGAGACGATTTCGGTGTTGATCGAACAGCCAGTTGTCCCTGATTGCGTCACGATCCGTACGTATCCTTGCGGATTCGGTGGCAGCGGGACCGGGGATTGCGCGTGCGGCACCGACGTCGAGATCAGGCTATAGCTTGCCGGCGTTGCGTTGTGCCCCCATGCCACCGAGGCCGCCGCGGCGATAATCGCCACCACAGTTGCTATCCCGATCAGCGCGATGGTGTGCCGGTGAACTAACTTGTTGATCAAAGCAACTCATCTCCTCATTCGCGATTTACTCGACGTATCAGTGGACACACACGTCGATCCTGGGATCACACGTCGGCGGTTTCAGTTGCTGCTGCACCGGCGGTTATGCCGGCGTCACCGGGGCCCCGCCGGTCGGGCCGTTGCCGGCAGCGGCGCTCTGGTTCCACGTTTTTTGACGCCGGTCCGGCGGGACACAGTTTTCAGCCTGGATATATCCGATGCATTGCCGGGGCAACCGGGTTGTCGGTGCGCCGCCAAGGATCAGCGGGTGAAGATGCAGTGCGAATCGCCGCCCGGCGCCTTCTCGGCGACAACCTTGCCGTCCAGCGTTATCCGACAGCCCGGGGTGGGGGTGTCCTTCCCCACCGCGACCACCTGCAGCATCTGCACATCGGGTCCGATTGTGGTGGTCGTCTGCCATGGCAGCTTCGCATCGTAAACGCGCTGGATATTTGGGTCGGTGTCGATGGTGTACACGCTGCCCGGACCGGTGACCTCGAAAACAACGGTCGAGTTCGGGGGTAACGCCGACGCTGTCGGCGAAACCGCGACCGCCAAGGCGCCGGCCGTTGCACATAGGGACAGAATTGCACAAAACTTCGAAGTGGTGGACATCATGCCTTTCCTTTGTCGGTTTATATCTCCGGGCGGGGCCCCGGTTAACTTCCGAGCCCGTCGACGAGGTAGTCGGAAATTCGGTTCATAGGTATGCCGTGTGCTCTGCCTTCGTGTTAAGAGCTAGCGGTGTTAGTTTTCGTGCCATTGTTGCAAGTGCTGTGACATCCCAATCCTGATTCGCCATAAAAGTGATCCAGGCGATCGACTCCCAGGTGAACGCTATGGGCCGAGCGGTGCCCGCGCATCAGGGATTTCACTACAGTTTCGCCGGAAGTCGACCCTGTGACGCCGCCGTTTGGGGAAAGTCGTGCGTTACCGAAGACCGGTGCGGCGGCATAGTTGAGGGGTGATGCCACCACAGGATCCGCACTTGTGGGCGCCGCGCTACCCGGCAACACCAGGCGTGCGGCGGGTTCAGCCATCAGCGCGGCATTCGACGACCGACATCGTGGTCACGGTGATCGTCTTCGCGGTCGCCGCGCTGGCGGGACTGGGACTGATCTGGGGCTCGTTCTTTTTCGCGCTGGCTGCCGATTCATGTCAAAGCCCATGCGATGGTTCGCCGATCACCTGGGCTTATCTGGTGACGTGGGGCGGCACCGCGATCGCAGCGGTTATCGCCGTCGTGGGGGTTACCATCGCGGCCGCGCGGGGCCGGCTGATGTGGCTATGGCCGACGCTGGCCTTGGGGCTGATCGTGGTCGCCGGTGGCGCTGGGGTACTGCTGGTCAACTCGTTCATGTCCCGCGGGTAGGGCACGATCCCCGCAACGGCTGCGGTTGGCAGTGGACACGGTCTTACCTGCACGGACGGTTGCGGGTCGTCCGGGTAGCCTAATCAGGCATGCACGGCCACATGATCGTCAGCGGGGAAGACGCGCTGGCGAACACGATCATCGAGGAGCTGGAAAGCGTCGGCGCGCGCGTCGTCAAGCTCGCCGATGACGACGTCGCCGATACCCAGACCGACCTCGCCGAAGCTGGGATCGCCACGGCGGCCGCGGTCATCTGCGCCGGAGATGACGACGCGATCAATCTCGAAATCGCGCTGCTGGCAAGAAAAGCCAACCCAGATGTGCGCGTGGTGGCGCGGGTGGCCAATGACGTGCTGCGCGAAGCGGTGGCCGTCGATAACGGGCCCGGAGCGATTCTCGACGTTGCACAGCTCGCCGCGCCGTCGGTCATCGAGGCGTGTCTGGCGCACACCATGCACCCGTTCGAGGCTGCCGGCATCGAATTTCTGGTATCGGGCAGCGAGGCAGCACGTGATGCGAGCCTTCGCGAGCTCTACGGGGAGTTGGACCCGGTGGCGGTGATTCAAGGCCCGAACTCCCCGGCCCCCGGGGAGATCCTCATATGTCCGCCCCGCAATCAGCGGGTGAATGCCGGCGATTGGACATCGATGCTTGGTACCGCCGAGGAGTTGGCGGCCGGCGGCATCAAGGTCCCTCGGCCGACGAGAACCCGCGCACGCCGGCCCTGGCTGCGCCGAAGGCTCGACGCCGCGCGCGCCCTGCGCAGCGACGTCAACCCGGCGTTTTATCCCGCGATCGCCGCGCTGCTGACTCTGTTGATCGGCTCAACGGCACTATTGCACTTCAATTACCGGCCGAGAGGGAAGCTGACGTGGGTCGACTCGTTGTACTTCACGACTGAGACGATGACGACGACGGGCTACGGTGACTTCAGCTTCGCCAACCAACCAACCTGGTTGCGGTTGTTCGCCGCGGCGTTGATGCTCGCCGGCGTGACCACCACCGCGTTGCTTGTCTCTTTCATCGCCGACGTGCTGCTCTCCCGACGCTTCGTCTATGCCGGCGGACAACCGCGGGTGCGTCACCTGCGTAATCACATCGTGGTTGTCGGACTGGGTACGCTTGGCCTTCGCGTCGTTACCGACCTGACTGCCGCCGGCTACGAGGTCGCGGTGATCGAGCGCGACGAAAACAACCGTTTCCTGGCCGCGGCGGCAAAGCTCGACGTCCCAGTGATCTTCGGCGACGCCACGTTGCGCCAGACATTGGAGTCAGCCCGCGTCGACCGCGCCCGCGCGGTGGCGGTGCTGACCCGCGATGAGGTGATCAACATCGAGGCCGGGATCGTGCTCGCCGAGATGTTGAGGCCCCGAGTGACGCCCGAGGCCTACCGGCCCAGCGTTGCCCTTGTCCTACGGGTGTACGACCGCGCGCTGGGCGTCGCGGTGGCCCGGCGGTTCGGTTTCGACAGTGTCCGCTCGACCGTCGAGCTGGCGGCACCGTGGTTCATCGGCACAGCGATGGGTTTGCAGGTGCTGCAGACGTTTTCGGTCCGGCAGAACTCCTTTGTGGTCGGCTCGGTGCACATCGCGGCCGGCAGTGAACTCGACGGAGTCCAGATACTGGACTTGTCCACCCGAACTCGCGTCATCGCGGTCACCCGGTCCAACTCACCGGTCAATCTGCACCCGCGCCGGGAAGATCGGCTGCGACCCGGCGACACTGTCTATCTCGTTGGGGCATACCGTGAATTGCTGAACACCATGCGAAACGGTCAGCCTCCCCCGCAGCCCAGTTCCCGCGAGATCGAGGTCAGTCGCGAAGCGAAGACCGGCTGATCCCCGGCATCACCTGTCCCGGAGCTGACTGACGTCTTGAAGCCATCGTGGTCGGCGACCATACGCGTCACCAGCGACAGAACCGCCCGATCGACCTCACTCGTAGTAGCGGGCCTCGATCACGTTGCCGTCCGGGTCGGCGAAGTAGTAACCCTGCGGCGCCCATCCCCGAGCGCCGTAACTGTGGTTCAGCCGGGCGCTGGTGTCCACTCCTTCTGCCTGCAACCGTCGATCCAATTCGTCGTACTCCGATTTCGACATGGCAAGGCACACGTGGTTGACCCGATGTCCCGCACTGCCGGCAACTTTGGTGAGAGATTCGGTGCCGGCGGCGTTGTCGGCCGGTATCAAGTCGATGATGGAGTCCTCCGACACGCGAACGCTGGGAAACGGCGCATTCCCGGCCTCGAACTCCTGGACTCGCAGCGGATCCAGTCCGACCACCCGCGTGTAGAAGTCCACTGATATTCCAGGATTGGTCGTCCACAAAACGACGTGATCAAGGCGCGTCACCTGGCTACCTGCCTTCTGGGTTGCAAGCGGGTCCGCGGTTGGCCACCCGGTCCGTCCCGCCGACTATTCTCGATGCTCTGGCGAGAACATATTACGGTCTGCCGACCGCAGGCCCCGAGGTCCGGGGCGACCGGGTATGGCGGGTGAGGGGGCCACCATAAATCCTGCCGTCGCCGTCAGTTGGAGGTATGTCGAAAAGTACAGTGGTACAAGGGAATTAGCCCGCGCCGCAGCCGCGGAGGACCGGTGACGACGATGACGACGGCTCGGTCGCTGTCTGGTCGCGGCATCCCAACTACTTCGGCGAATTCGGATTCTGGTTCGCCCTGGCCTTATTCGGTGTGGCGGCACAACTGTCCGACGCCTGGTAGCTGTTCGCCGGTGCGCTGGCGATGCTGGGCATGTTCCTGGGCGCCAGCATTCCGATGATGGAGAGACGCAGCCTGGACCGACGGCCGGGTTGCCAGGACGTCGTCGAGCGGGTAGCGCGGTTTGATCCCCGACCACCACTCCGGGCAGGCGCGGTCAGCCGACGGTCAACTCGAAGACCGGGATGACCCGGTCGGTGCGCTGCTCGTACTCGCCGAACCCGGGGGCACGTTCGACGACGGTCCGGTAGATCCGATCGCGCTCGTCGCGCGGCAACTCGCGAGCAGTCGCTTGCTTCGGGGCGTCGGAGCCGATTTCGACGGTCACATCGGGATGCGCCCGAATGTTGTGCACCCACGCGGGATTTTGTTCGCGGCCCGCTGCCGAGCCGACAATGTAGATCGTGTCGTCGATGTCGAAGTAGGCCACCGGATTGATCCGGCGGGCGCCACTGCGCGCACCCGTGGAGGTCAACAGCAGCAGCGGGAAACCCTCGAACTGGCCGCCCACCTTGCCACCGTTGCGCCGGAACTCGTCGATGTTGCGCTCGTTGAATTCCCGCTCGCCGCTCATCGCTTCGTCAGCCATCACTCCATCCTGGCACGCGGCGCCGGGATGGATCTCTAATCTGGACAGGACTGGATCGGTATCGACAAGGAGCCGGGGATGGTGTCGCCGGAGCTGCACGTTTCAAATGTCAACGTTTTCGACAGCGTCGATGCGGGGATCACCGCGCCGATGGACGTCACTGTCCGGGACGGACTGATCGCGTCAGTCACACCCGCCGGGTCAGCGCCGCCGAGCGAGCCGTCGGGCTTGAACATCGACGGGACCGGCAAGACGCTGATACCGGGGTTGATCGACGCGCACTGGCATGCGGTGTTCACCACCATTCCCGCGGCGGTCGCCCAGCTCAGCGAGGTCGGCTACGTGTTCGCCCGGGCAGTGGTCAGCGCCCGGGAAACGCTGCTGCGCGGGTTCACCACCGTCCGTGATCTGGGCGGCCCGGTGTTTGGTATCAAACACGCTATCGACGAAGGCGCGATCCTGGGCCCGCGGATCTTCCCGGCGGGCGCGTTCATCTCCCAGACCGGCGGCCACGGTGACTTCCGGCTGCCCAACGAGGTTCCCCGCGGCGTGGCCGGCTACCTCAGCTACGGCGAGATCATCGGCGCCGCCGTCATCGCCGACGGTGAAGCCGAGGTGCTGCGCGGTGCGCGCGAGATGCTGCGCAGGGGCGCCTCGCAGCTCAAGCTGATGGCCGGCGGGGGCTGCGCGTCCGCCTACGACCCGCTCGACGTCGCCCAGTTCACCGCGGCCGAGATGCGCGCGGCGGTCGAGGCCGCCGAGAATTGGGGTACCTACGTCACGGTGCACGCCTACACTCCGCGCGCGATCCGTACCGCCGTGGGTGCCGGGGTGCGCTGTATCGAACACGGCCACCTCGCCGACGAAGACACCGTCGCGCTGCTCGCCGAGAAAGACATCTGGTGGTGCCTGCAGCCCTTTCTCGACGACGAGGACGCCGTCCCGCTGCCGCCGGCCAATATGGCCAAGTTCAAGCAGATGACCGCTGGGACCGACACCGCCTATCAGCTCGCGATCAAGCACCAGGTCAAGGTCGCGTTCGGCACCGATACGCTATTCGACCCCAAGGTGGCCACCCGGCAAGGCGCCCAGCTGGCCAAGCTCACCCGCTGGTACACGCCCGCGGAGTTGTTGCAGCAGGCCACGATCCGCAACGCGGAGCTGCTCGCCATGTCCGGGCCGCGCAACCCCTACCCGGGACGCCTCGGTGTGGTGGCCGAAGGAGCCTTGGCCGACCTGATCCTCGTCGATGGCGACCCGGTCGCCGACATCTCGCTGATCGCCCGGCCTGACGAGGCGTTCACCGTGATCATCAAAGACGGTCAGCTGATCAAGGGCACGACCGCGTAGGTTTGGGTGCATGAAATACATCGACGTGGATGGAATCGGACGGGTCAGCCGGATCGGCGTGGGCACCTGGCAGTTCGGCTCACGTGAATGGGGCTACGGGGAAAGCTACGCCTCGGGCGCCGCTCGCGATATCGTGCAGCGCGCGCTAGCTCTGGGGGTCACGCTGTTCGACACCGCCGAAATCTACGGGCTGGGCAAAAGCGAGCGAATCCTCGGCGAAGCCCTGGGCGACAAGCGCTCCGAAGTTGCGGTGGCCAGCAAGATCATGCCGGTCGCGCCGTTCCCGCCGGTAATCAAGCAGCGCGAACGGGCCAGTGCGCAGCGTCTGCAGCTGGATCGCATTCCGCTCTACCAGATTCACCAGCCCAACCCGGTCGTGCCCGATTCGGTGATCATGCCGGGGATGCGCGACCTGCTCGACAGCAACAACATCGGCGCGGCCGGCGTCTCGAATTACTCGCTCGAGCGGTGGCAGAAGGCCGACGCCGCGTTGGGCCGGCCGGTCATCAGCAACCAGGTGCATTTCTCCCTCGCCCATCCTCAGGCACTCAAGGACCTGGTTCCGTTCGCCGAGCGGGAGAACCGCATCGTGATCGCCTACAGCCCACTGGCGCAGGGACTGCTCGGCGGCAAATACGGCGTCGACCACCGGCCTGGCGGCTTGCGTGCGGTGAGATCGCTGTTCGGCACCGAGAATCTGCGCCGGGTCGAGCCGCTGCTGCAGACCTTGCGCGACGTCGCCAAGCACGTCGACGCCAAGCCGGCGCAGGTGGCACTGTCCTGGTTGATCAGCCTGCCGAATGTGGTCGCCATTCCCGGGGCGTCAAGCGTTGAGCAACTCGAATTCAACGTCGCCGCAGCCGATATCGAGCTCAGCGCGGAATCCCGCGACGCGCTCACCGACGCCGCCCGCGCGTTCCGGCCGGTGTCGACCAGGCGCTTCCTCACCGATATGGTCCGCGAGAAGCTTTCGGGGCACTGAGCAGCCGGCTGGCGCGCACTCAGACCATCAGCCAAGGAGGCAGGATGCCAGCGCTGCACCTGCGTCAGCAGCTGCTGCGGCGCCGACCGCTCAATGGGGCGCCAGTAGCCCATGGCGCGGATCACCTGCAGCGAAGTATCGGAGCCTTTCAGCTCACCATGTTCGGCGTCGGCTCAACGGTCGGCGCCGGAATCTTCATTCTGCTCTCTCAGGCGGTGCCGCAAGCCGGGCCGGCGGTGGTCGTCTCGTTCCTCCTCGCCGGAACCGCAGCGGGTCTGGCCGCCATGTGCTACGCCGAGCTGGCATCAGCAGTACCGGTTTCCGGATCGGCCTACTCATACGCCTACGTCACCCTCGGTGAATTCCTGGCGATGGGCGTCGCGGCTTGCCTGCTGCTCGAGTACGGTGTGTCAACCGCGGCGGTGGCTGTCGGCTGGAGCCAGTACCTGAGCAAGGTATTCAGCAACGTCTTCGGATTTACTCTGCCGCAACCGATTGCAGCGGCGCCATGGGAACTCGACGGTGGAGTCATCAACCTGCCGGCCATCGTGTTGGTGGCCATGTGTGCGGTCCTGCTGATTCGCGGTGCAAGCGAGTCCGCCAAGATCAACGCGGTGATGGTGGTGATCAAGCTCAGCGTGCTGCTGATGTTCGCGGTGATCGCGTTCACGGCGTTCCGAGCGGACCGCTTCGCTGACTTCGCGCCGTTCGGCATCTCAGGCATCAGCTTGGCCGCGGGCACGATCTTTTTCTCCTACATCGGCCTTGACGCGATATCCACCGCTGGTGACGAGGTCAAGGACCCGAAACGCACCATGCCGCGGGCAATCATCACCGCATTGGTCATCGTCACCAGTGTCTATGTGCTCGTCGCGCTGGCTGCCCTCGGCAGCCAGCCGTGGCAGAACTTCAAGAACCAAGAGGCCGGACTGGCCATGATTTTGGACCACATCACCGGAAACATCGCCGGCAGCACTGCCCTGGCTTGCGGCGCAGTGATATCCATCTTCTCCACGACTCTGGTCTCGATGTACGGCCAGACACGCATCCTGTTCACGATGGGCCGTGACGGCCTGCTGCCGGAGACCTTCGCAAAAGTCAACGCCCGCACCATGGCGCCCACCGGCAACACCGTGATTGTCGCAATCGTGGTGGCGCTATTGGCCGGCCTGGTGCCCCTACAGCATCTGGCCGAGATGGTTTCCATCGGCACGCTGACCGCGTTCATCGTGGTGTCCATCGGAGTGATCATCCTGCGGATCCGGGAGCCGGATTTGCCTCGCGCTTTCCGCGTGCCCTGCTATCCGGTCACACCGATCCTGTCAGTCGCGGCGTGTGGCTACATTTTGTACAGCCTGCACTGGTACACGTGGATCGCCTTCACCGGCTGGGTGTCCGCCGCCTTGATCTTCTACCTGGTGTGGAGCCGAAAACACAGTGCGCTGAACGACAGCGAGAACTCGCAGAACGACATGCCGGCGACTTAACCTGCCCGAAGTGCCGGCGGCTCTTGGTTGGTGCCGCGGCCCAGATTGCGAAAACCCACAGCGGGTTTCTTGAGGCCCAGGATGAAGGGCAACGTGCTCAGTTCGACCTTCAGCTTGACCCCGAGCCGCCCGGACGCGCTGCGCTGGGGCACGGTCACCGGCGCCTCGAACGTAGCGAGGTCGATATAGTGCGTCGATGTTTATCCAATGCCGTCGAAGTCGTGAATCAGCGGCTTGCACAGCCCACGCGTTGTCTCGTCGAGGCACTGGGCCACCGGATCGGTCATCAGCACGTATTCCGCCACTGGCACTTGGTTTTTCAGCATCCGATGCACGAGAATGACGTCAAGGCCAGCGAGTTCCGCGTGGCGCTTGACCTTTTGCTCTGCGACGTCGCCCTCGTGGATGACGAATTTCAGCGACAGGCTACCCAGTTGTGCGCAGCTGTCGCAGTTGCAGATATTGTCTTTTTCGAACCTCTCCCGCCGCGCGAGGAACGACTGGCGCATCCGTGACAGCCCTTCACAAACCAGCGCTTTAGCGTTGCCGTTTGGTGCCCAGAAAAACGCGGCATCACCTTCCAGCTTCGCCAGCTTGAGGTCCCTGCCGGCGTCGATGACCGACTCCAGCAGCGCCGCCACGGTCAGCTGCGCGTGGGCCAGGTGCTGCCGATTCCAGTTCATATAGTGCGTGTATCCGCCGATGTCAGCGATGAGGAGAATGGCGCGCCGGATGGCCATGAATTATACACCAGATGGTTGTCGTCTCCGGCGGCCTCGACGGCCGCCAGCGGCTCGGTGCGCTACCGCGCGGCCGAATGGTCTCCGCTGGACACCCTGACTGCATTCGTCCTGCCTGGTCACCGCGCCGGCGCCGCGCCCGGCAAGGACGCGCCGCCTCGGCCGGAGCCTATGAGGACGTCAAATCGGCGAGAAGTTCGTGACAGCGACGCGCCCGCTGGGATCTTGCTCATGACGTCCTCAAAGAACGAGGCAACGTCGTCGAGTCCGGCGTTTTTCGCGTCACGGACATACTGCCCGTAATCATGCCCGGCTTTGAGCGAGTGGTACTGCAGTGAGATGAGATCGAACGTGACGTCGTTGAATTCAGTTTCCCCGGTTGCCATGATTCCGCCCTTGTCAATGATATATAACCCCACAGTGCTACCCGGCGTTCGACGGCTTAAGCACATCTGTGGGCTACACCGTGCGAGCCAACCGGTCGGCGAGCAGTTCGGCGAACCGTGCCGGATCCTCCAGTGCGCCGCCTTCAGCCAGAAGAGCTGTGCCGTAGAGCAATTCGGCGGTTTCGGCGACCCGGGCATCGTCGGGGCTGTTCTTCTGCGCGTCACGCAGGCCGGTGACGAGCGGATGGTTCGGGTTGAGTTCGAGGATCCGCTTGCCGACCGGGACGTCCTGGCCGTTCGCCCGGTAGATGCGCGCCAGCGCCGGGGTGATCCCGAACGCGTCGGTGATCAGGCAGGCCGGCGACGCAGTCAACCGGGTGGACAACCGCACTTCCTTGACGTGCTCGTCCAGTGTCTCCTTCAACCACGTCAGCAGGTCGGCGAAATCCTTTTGCTGCTCTTCGCGCTCGGCCTCGTGAGCGCTCTTTTCCTCGTCGGAGTCCAGGTCCACCTCTCCCTTGGCCACCGACTTCAGCGCTTTGCCGTCGAATTCGTTCACCGCACCAACCCACACCTCGTCGACCGGATCGGTCAGCAGCAGCACCTCGTAGCCCTTGGCCTTGAACGCCTCGAGGTGCGGGGACTTCAGCAGTTGCTGGCGCGTCTCGCCGGTGGCGTAAAAGATCTGTTCCTGGCCCTCCTTCATCCGCTCGATGTACTCGACGAGGGTGGTGGGTTCTTCGTCGCTGTGGGTCGAGGCGAACGATGAAATCCGCAGTAGGGTGTCCTGGTTGTCGAAGTCGGACAGCAAGCCCTCCTTGATGACCTTGCCGAACTGAGTCCACAACGTGCGGTAGTCCTCGGGCCGCTCGGACTGCAGATCCTTGATTGTGGACAGCACCTTCTTGGTCAACCGGCGGCGGATTGCCTTGATCTGGCGATCCTGCTGCAGGATTTCGCGGGACATGTTGAGCGACATGTCCTGTGCGTCGACGACGCCCTTGATGAAACGCAGGTACTGGGGCATCAGCTGGTCGCAGTCGGCCATGATGAACACACGCTTGACGTAGAGCTGCACCCCGAGCTGGGCATCGCGGTTGAACAGGTCGAAGGGCGTGTGCGACGGGATGAACAGCAGGGCCTGATATTCGAAGGTGCCCTCGGCCTTCATCGAGATGACCTCGAGCGGGTCGTCCCAGGCGTGGGCAATGTGCTTGTAGAACTCCTGGTATTCCTCCTCGGAAACCTCGTCTTTGGGCCTGGCCCACAGCGCCTTCATCGAGTTGATGGTCTCGGTCTCGACGGTGACCGTTTCCTCGCCGCCCTCCTCGCTCGCCGGCGTGCGTCGCTCGACCTCCATGCGGATCGGCCAGGCGATGAAGTCGGAATACTTCTTGACCAGGTTGCGGATCTTCCACTCCGAGGTGTAGTCGTGCAGCTCGTCCTCGGCGTCTTCGGCCTTGAGGTGCAGGGTGACCGACGTCCCCTGCGGAGCACCCTCGACAGCAGCGATCGTGTAGGTGCCCTCGCCGGTGGACTCCCACCGGGTGGCCTCGCTCTCGCCGGCCTTGCGGGTCAGCAGCTCGACCTTGTCGGCGACCATGAACACCGAGTAGAAACCGATGCCGAACTGGCCGATCAGCTCCTCCGAGGCGGCCTCATTTTTGGCCTCCTTTAGCTGCTGGCGCAGCTCGGCGGTGCCCGACTTGGCCAGGGTGCCGATCAGCGCCACCACCTCATCGCGCGTCATCCCGATACCGTTGTCGCGGATGGTGAGCGTCCTCGCACCGTTGTCTAGGTCGATCTCGATGTGCAGGTCGGAGGTGTCGACATCCAGATCCTTGTTCCGGAAGCCTTCCAGGCGCAGCTTGTCCAGGGCATCCGAGGCGTTGGAGATCAGCTCCCGCAGAAACGAATCCTTGTTGGAGTAGACCGAGTGGACCATCAGATCCAGCAGTTGGCGTGCCTCAGCCTGGAACTCCAATTGTTCGACGCTCGCGTTCATGACATTCCCTTCGACGACACAACATCGAAATTTAGCGAGGCGCGGATCACGGACGCGCCTCGGGTCATGCCAACGCCCAGATCAGCCCGACGTCCTGGAACGCTCGAGCGCACTTCATCGCGTGACTGCCCATGATCTTGCCCAGCTCGGTGTAGGCGGCGAACTGCCCCTCATTGAACCATTGGTCAGCAGTCGAATCATGCGGGAAGGCGTCGTTGGCTGCGGCGTAGGTCAGAAGCCACTCCGGGCAGCCATCCCAGAGAACGGCTTTCGCAAAGATCAGTACGCCCTGGCAGTCGTCCAGGCCGGCGGCCGGTGGGTAGGTGATGCGCCCGGCCACGACCGTCCCTTTGGTGAGCCGGCTGTTCAGGCTCGCCAACGCGTGACCTTCCCCGAACGGCCTACCGGAGCCGGGGGCGACATTGTCGACGGCGTAATCGCCATTGGTGTCGAGCGTGACGACCACGCCCAGCTCGTATTCGGCCAGCCGCAGCGCGTCGCCCAGCCCGCTGAGCAGCGGCGGGGTGTCACCGCCACCGTCGATGCAGAAAATCAGCCGGCAGCGTCGCCGCAGCGCCTCCACCAGCCCCAGGTTTTCGTAGTGGCCCCCGTCGGTGAGTTGGACGAGTCGCGCGTCCCCATAGTTGATGCCGAACAACTCGCGATAGAAGTATCCGGCGCCACGGATGGTAGGCAGCGACTTGGGCCACGGCCTGCCGTCAGCGCGTGGATCGGTGCACGTCCCGTTTTGCGAGCAGGCCAGGTTGCTGACGAATTTGGGGTTGGGCAGCCACGTCCCCAGCCGCGCGCCCGAGACGGCAAGCAATTTTTGAAAACCTTTGTCCTGGCGGCCCATCGCTGAGGCGAAGGCCGCACCGCTGACGGCGATCGAGGCCTGCACAGTCAGGTCGCGCTTGATGCGTGGCGGTGCTTCGTCAAAGAGCTCCCTGGTCTTGAACCATCCGAGCGCGGGCCCACCGAGGTAGTCGCCGCTCAACACGTAGGACACCGCATTCAGTCCCGGCGCCGGTTTGTCTTCTCCACTCAAGGTGGCCGCAGTGGCGAACACGAACCGAGGGCCGCCCGCCGGCACGCGGCCGTATTCGGGCAGCCAGGTCCATTCGGTTGGGGGGTAACGTCGCGCCTGCCAATCCTGCGCGGAGGCCGTCGTCGGCACTCGTCGGACGGCAAATGTGCGGGCGAGTCTCAGCCGGTAGAACGGGTGCAGGCTCAGTGAGGTGACGTCGACGAGCCCGATGAACACGATCGTCAGGGCCAGGCCGATGAGCCACAAGTCGGCGTGCGGCACGTTGTGAATCTTCGCCTCATACCCGTCGTTGGTGACTTGCCGGAAGACGCCTGCCGCAAAGCTTCCCAGCGTGATCAGCCACACCACCGCCAGGACCGCCAATGTCAGCAGCACCAGAGTCAGCTGCAGAACTTCCGGCGGCAACACCCGTTTCCACCAGGATCGTTTGGTCAGCGCACCCAGTGGCAACGCGCTGCGTTTCTTCCACGCCATCGCCACAATCGCCGACAGATAGTTCAGCCCTACGACGCCGGTGATGGTCGCCGCAATCCGGTCGGTGTGTTGGGTGGCGTGCAGGCTCACCGTCGAGCAGAGCCGCATCAGCCCAGGAGCCACCGCCACCACTGTCAGAACCAGCACGGCGAACACCGCGCTGCCGCGCGCTGAACGCTGCATCCACGTCCGACATTTATCGCTGGTGGGGCCTGATCCCATCCATTCGAATACGATCGCGAGCATCGTGAACGCCACTGCAAAGCCGGCGAAGAAGATCACCGCCCACCACGACGCCGGATGGTCGATCAGCGCCATCAGGTAATCGGGGCGGTTCGGCTTGATCTCGGTGTCGAAGTTCGGCCTTGGCACTGGTACGAATGCCGCGACCGAAAATGCGGGATAGGCGAACACGAACCCGACCACCCAACCCAGCAAGACCGGAGCGGTGAACAAGATGATCATCGATGCCAGCAGGTTCTTGAGGACTTGGGCCAGGGCTCGGATCAACGCCACCGGCGAGTCGGCGATATAGCTTGAGCCGCGGCGGAAATGGTCGAACTCGGGTGATCCGTCCTCGAACCGCGCCGATAACCGTGGCGTATCGAAGATGGCATCTGACCGCTGCACGGCCAAAAGCCTTGCGCCCGAACTGTACCCGCCGCCGGACACCGAGATGATGTAGTCGACCGTGTCAAGCAGCCGCGGCCCTGGATCGTTGCGCATCGCGTCAGCCGCCGCGGCCGCATCGATCGGATCGATCGGGTCGACTTCGGCGAACACCTGCATGGTGCCCATTGCGACGCAGGCCGATCGCACGCCTCCGCCAGAAAGGCAGATGCTCTGTACCGGCCGGCCTTTCCGTTCCTCGATAACTCTGTTGGCTCCCGGCACGTTATACGCGCCGGCCCAACTGCTCTCCTGTTCGGCGATCGCGGATTCGCCCGAATCTGAGCGCGGCCTAGGCGGCAGCTCCGGCTCGGCCAATACGTGGTCCCACCACGTGCGGCCACGAGGCCGACTCGACGGTCGCCTGCTGACATGCATCCGGAACCATGCGCAGAATGCGCGTCCGGCGATGCCAACGGTCGCCGGTATCGCACCGATCGCCAGCAGAACCGCACACCATTTGATCGTTGCCGTGGCTGCTGTCGCAACGACCAACACGGTTGGGTTAGGTGTGTGATGCAACGTCAGGTAGAGCAGGCCGTCCTCATCGAATGCGGCGACAACAGCAATCGCGACGGCGGCAAGCACATAGCACGACGTCATTCGCCCGAACCGCGAAATCGCCCAGAGCCGAAAGATCCACGCAAGCCCACCAAGCACCAGCCCGCAACCCACCGTGAGCCACATGTCGGCGCTCAACGCGGCGGGTAGCTGTTGCCGGAGCGCGGTCAGCCAGGCTGGGACGGACTGGGTTGGGTCGCCTCGGTCGCCGTAGGCGTATCGCGAAAGATCGGGGATGCTTGCCGCGGCAAACCAGGACATGGCCGTCAGCGCCCCGGCGACGATCGCGATGACCGCGAGCCATGTTTGGATGGTACGGGTCAGCCTCGACCGAAAACCGCTTACCCGTTTCCCGATCACGCGGTCACTCCTCGATGCCTCGCGTAAAGCGCCAGCCCGAAATCGAAGGTGAACTCACGTGCATATTCCCCCCGTGGCGATATCACTGCGTGCCTAAGAATTGTCTGAATACACCCGGCGGGAGCCGACCGCAGCAAAAGCTGCGCAATTGTTACCTGGAATGCTATCCGGTTTGCGGCGCCTTAAACGACTGGCGGGACCGGGCAGTGCAGCACACCACATACTGTTCGCAACAACTCAGACTCTTCCAGCGTGACGACCCGGTCGGCCATGACCGTCGTCACGACCGCCGAAACAAGGGTCGCCTTGTCACTGCCCTCAAGACCATCGATCACCGGCCACACCTGTTCGAGCGCCAGTACGTTTTTGACTGGTACGAATGGAATCCGTGCCTGCGGGTATGCGACCGAGATCCCCGCCTGAAATGCCGCAGCCGCCATCCGTTGGTCGCTGTTGGCGTTCTGCGCCAGCACAGCGATGAGGCAGCAGATGGCGGTTTGGGCGCTGGTCAGGCTCTGACGCCTGCTCTTCCACGGCGAGCCTGACGTCAACGCCTCATGGAGGGCAACGAAAACCATTGTGCCAAGGCAGTATTCAAATATGTCGATCTGACCGTCGGCGTTAATCAGTTGACCGAGAACCGTTGTCATCTGTCGCGTCTCAGACTCCGGGCGGCCACGCAGTGCGGGAAACGCGATGGATGCGACGGGCAGGCGCAAGCTGGCATCAAGGTTGACCAGCGTCGCCGCACACCGCCACGATTCATCGGCCAGTTGCTTGCCGTGATGCTTGGCGACGACGCGGTGCTGGGCCTCTCGAACATTCTGCTTGCGGTCGAAAACAAGTGCGTAGATCAATGGCACCGCATCGGCGGGATTGTGCGCAAGATCGGCGATGTTCTGTGGGATCGCTTTGTGGTAGCGCGCCCCGGCCTCGTACGACGCGGCGGTCGGCTTGCCAACGGTCGCCGCGTATCCGCGGGCATCGACGCGTGCCCGCGGAGTTGGCTGTGCTTGCGGGACACCCTGCTTGACCGCGGCGTCGGCAAGGCCCATCCGCGAGTCTTCCGCCAAGCCGTCCGGCGGCCGACCGGACCAACTGTGTCGCAGCTGCTCGAGGTTGGTGGGAGTAAAGGATGGCTCGAGCACCTGGATGCGCTGGAGGAGCGGCGGGTGGGTTGCGTATAGCCCCGAGAACTTCATGCCCGGGCCGAACAGCATGTGGCTGATATTTTCGGTCTTGGGGTTGCCCAGTTTGGAGCCAGCCTCAAGCCCACCGATCTTCTTCAGCGCGCCGGTCAGCCCCCCCGTCTGTCGGGTGAATTGGACCGCTGACACATCGGCGAGATACTCCCGCTCACGCGAAACCGCGGCTTTGATCAGCCGTCCGAAGAAGACCCCGATCCACCCCGCTGCCATAACGACCAACCCGAGCGCCCCCAATGCCAGGGCAGCGTTGTTGTTGCCTCGGTTGCGGCCGCCTCCGACGTACCACAACATCCGGCCGATCACCGCCAGCGCCGTTATCCCGGCCAGCACGCCGATGAGCCTGAGGCTCAACCGCATATCACCATTGACGATGTGGCTGAACTCGTGCGCGATCACACCCTGCAGTTCGTCACGGTTGAGTCGATCCAGCGAGCCTTGGGTGACACACACGGCGGCGTCCGCCGGCGTGTATCCGGCGGCAAACGCATTGATCGCCTGTTCGTTCGGGAGGTAATACAGCACGGGCACCGGTGTGCCCGATGCGATGGCGATTTCTTCGACGACGTTGCGGTACCGCTTGAGGTGCGGTTCTGTGGGCATATCCGGTAGCCGCACCGCGCCCAGGCTCTCGGCGACCTTCACCCCGCCACCACTGCTCAGCATCATCGTCCGGACAGTCGACACCCCGCCTATCATCAGCAGCGTTATGCCGCTCACAACCACCGAAAGCCCGATCAACTGCTCCGGCGTTGACTGTCCTCCCGACACCGTCGCTGCCAGCACGGCGACATTCACAATCGCGGTAATTGCCAATACCGCCAAGATGAAAAGGAACACCAGCCTTTTCGAGGCCGCGCGCACATGCCGCTGCCGTTCGAAGAAGTCCATGACTCAGATAGATCAGAACTGAACGTGCGGGGCTTCCCGCGTCTCAGGACCGGCTACCTCCAGCGGTGCCGCTGCGGTGAAGCCGAACATGCCCGCGAACAGAGCAGCCGGGAACACTTCGCGCTTGTTGTTGTAGTTCATGACCGAGTCGTTGTAGGCCTGGCGGGCGAACGCAACGCGGTTCTCTGTCGAGGTCAGCTCCTCCGAGAGCTGCATCATGTTCTGGTTGGCTTTGAGGTCCGGGTACGCCTCACTGAGCGCAAACAGTCTGCCGAGAGCGCCGCTCAGCGCGCCTTCCG
Organism: uncultured Actinomycetota bacterium; assembly: GCA_963787635.1. Lineage (GTDB taxonomy): Bacteria > Actinomycetota > Actinomycetes > Mycobacteriales > Mycobacteriaceae > Mycobacterium. The sequence continues at coordinate 220,545 of CAWBDP010000001.1, forward strand.
AGGCGGCCAGCTGACCCATGGCGTTAGGGTCCCCCGGGTTGGCGGTGGCTGCGGCCTGCGCGCTCATCGCGGAGTTACGTGCCTGAATGACCGCTTCGAGGGTGCCGCGCTCGTGGGCCATGTAGGCCTTGGCGGTTTCGACGAGGTTCGGGATCAGGTCGTGGCGCCGGGTCAGCTGAACGTCGATCTGCGCGAAAGCGTTCTTGTAACCGTTGCGCAGACGGACGAGCCCGTTGAAGACGCCCAACACGAACAACCCGATAACCGCCAGGATTACGACCACGACGATAAGGGTGATGACCGCGATGACCACTGGTTCCGCCTTTGCTCTTAGGGGCGATGGGACTCCCCATGGTCCCACAGTGTCCGAATGCGGGGGTCCGAATTCTGGGGTCCGAATTCGGGATCTTGAATCAATCAAGCATCCATGGCGCATACCATTCGCGAATGCCGAGCACGACCACGATCATCCGGGCGGGCACACCGGTGAACAAGATCGTGCCGGCCGACGGTGCGGTCCGGTTCGAGGACGGAGCCGGCACGGTATTGGCGGTCGTGCGGCCGTACGTCGGAACCAAGAGTGATAACGCCTGGGTCACCCGATACTGAGCCCGGCCGGTCAAGAACTCGGCGTCCTCGCCCTGATGAGGGCACACCGGTTGGGATGGTCTTGACGCCGAGGTGACTCAACTGATTCTCAATCAAAACGTGGGCAAGTTGAAAGCGCCGTCGGCCGGCGTGATGCTCCAACTTGCCGCGCCGGTCGCCGCGGAGTTAGGTGATGTCTTGGCCGCGGCGTGTGTCGATTTCGAGGTGTTGCCATGCGGCTACATCGCCTGACTGCTGTCGCGTCTAGCCACGCAACCCGGCAGAAGGTTGCCGAAACCCGGAGTGCGCTATCGCAATAGACACACCGCTGCCGATTGGGCCCTTATGGTCGACGAGGACGGCTGAGCCGGTGGCCACCCCGTCGTGGCTGTAATGCGTCAGTGCCGCCAACCCGATATGCGGCCCTTCGGGCAGCCGGCTCAGTGTGAGGGTGTAGTCGGCGTTGATGAACTGCAACGCGTGTGTGCCCCAGTTGGCGATCGAGGCGGTGATGTCGCCGGCCATCGCCGCGCGGGTGAACGGGGTGAGCGGTTCGTCGTCGATCAACGGGCGCGTTTCCTGCAACCAGGTGTATTTGGGTCCAGCTGCGTCGGGCCATTCGGGATCGGGGTTTTGGATCCCCTCTCCCCAGCCGTAGGTCCGCATGAACAGCGACGAGTGGATGCCTTCGAGCTCGATTGGCACCGGCGGCATCTGAATGGGCTGTGACCACACGTCGCCCTCGGGCTGCGGGCCGCGGCGCAAAAACAGCGCACTCCCCCGCGCCACGGGAGCGCCGTTCTGGGCGAGAACGGCTTCGACGAGCCGCAATCGCCGGCGGTCGTGGTGCACGCGGGTGTGCACCTCGATCGGTTCCAGCGCGCACGGTCGGGGAAGGTCGACGGTCAGTCGCGCAGGTTGCAGTTGCGGGTCGTCGACGGCGCATTCAACCGCGCGGCCCAGTAGCCCGCCCACGACATGGCCGCTGAGCGACGGGCCCCACCCGCCACGCGCGATCGCGGTTGGCACGTAGCGGTTTTCGTCGCAAACAAGGTATGGCATCGACGCCGGGAAGTCATCGGCCGGCGTGGTGTTCGGCTTCGTCACGTCAGCGATCGCCTCGCTCGTGAGCCCTGCGCGCGCTCCCCCGCGCTGGATCGCCGGCGCGCACCGACGCGCACAGTGCAACGATCATGTCGTTCCTTACCTTCGGGGCGATCAACAGTGGACATTACAGTTGTCTTCTGGTCGCTCAGGTTGTGCTCTACAGTCTGCGCGCCCTTCCCGCCGCCGCCCGATGACCTCGGGTAGCGCACGTCGTTGTGTCAGCCGAACTCCAGCAGCGCCTGGATCGGACGCAGCATGTTGAGGGCGGGCGTCCGGTAAGCGACCGACATCGTGGTGTTCAAAAGCAGCCCGCGGCCCCGGGGCACCGGCAGGTCGTGGACGACGCGGATGCCCGGCACTGTGGCGGCCAGGTTCGCGGCCTCAGGGATCGACATGGCGAACGGCATGGGCGGAAGCTTGTAGCGTCGCGAGGCCCGAAGGCCGTGTCGGGCCAATTTGGCGAGCCAGACCGCCGGCATGTCGAAGAGCATGCGCCCATCGGGAAATCTTTTGGCGCACTCGGCAATCAGATCCAGCGCCTGTTCTTGCTCCAGGTACATCAGCAGGCCCTCGGCGGTGATGAAGACCCCGTTTGCGGAGTCCACGTGCTCGGTCCAGCTGTAATCCAGCACGGATTGCCCGCACGCCGAGATCCGGGGTGATTGCGGAAGCAGCCGCGCGCGAAGGTCGACGACCGGTGATAAGTCGACGGTTAGCCAATGGAATTGGGCGTCGGGGATAGCGGTGTCAAGGCGCCAAAAGCTAGTCTGCAAGCCCTCGGCCAGCGCTACGACGGTGGCCGACGGGTGCTCATCCAAATAGCGGCGGGTATGGGTGTCATACGCCAGCGCCCGCAGCGCGAAATCCTGTCGAGTCCGGCCAAATTTTGCGAAGTCGAAGTCGATCGAGTCGGCCAAACGAGTAGCCATCGGGTCATCAATGATGGAGTCGCGTCGGCGGGCCTCGTTCGCGCGGGAATACAACGTCAGCAGCGCGGTCTCTGAGACACCGGTGAGGGTGACTCTTTCTCGGGCGGGGTCGCCGGCCGGGCTCATCGAGGCAACACTAGTGCCTGCGATCCCTAATCACCGGGCGGGCGTGCGCGCAGCGGGCTGTGATTCGTCGAGTTCGTATCCTGTAATAGCGAGAGACGGAAATCTCCGCAGCTTCGTCAATTGCGTGACTCGATCCGGGCAGAGCTACACCCCGCCCCCTGACGACACCGGCTATCGCGCTCTCGGCCGCTTCCAAGCGTTGAACCCATTCGTGTCACTGAGTGGATCGGTGTTGCCCGGTAAATAGGCAGGCGAACAGCTCGCTGACCCCAACACATGCGGGAGACGGCGAACGACCGCCCGCCGGCGCTCTGGCCTTAGAAGTTTCCCCGAGCGATCTCCTTGAGCGCAGCTTTCTGCAACTCGGCGTTAGCCAACAGCCGCTTTTTGAGGGTGCGTTCTCGCGTTCTAGGTCGAGCCTTCCTGCCCCCATATCCTGGGCTGTAAGACGTCTCACACACAGCGGACCGACCAATCGGGGTGCAGCGCAGGCTGCTTCGGCCGTACGGGGCCCCGGCGGGTGGTTCGAGCCGTACTGCTGCCCAAGGAAGACTCGCCCAGATCCTGACGCACCGACAATTGATCGGTTCCCGCCAGTTCGGTTGCACGACGGCCCGCACTAGAGTCCCTAACCAGCGCGGGCCCGGCCAGATTGAATCATTAGCGATGGATTTGTAAAGCGCCCTGCAGAAACGGCAGGACTTTGGTCGGTGCCGGTACGTTCGTGGTACACCTGCGGTACGGCTACAAATCGCCCTCAGTCGCCCGGGCGAGGCCGGGGTCAGCTAGAGCAGCAAGGTGTTGGCTAACGGGCTGGAGGTGCTGCCAATACGGGGTGGGTTACGTACCCCCAGCGACCGCAGCAGCGGCAGCACGAGTCGCGATCACAAGGGCTCCTCCGGCGGCGCGGCGCCTGCTGCATCCTGCAGCACCTGCAGCAACTTGTCGAATGGATCACCCCCAGCTGGGTCAAGCCGGCGTGGTGGAATCACCCGGCCATCGGGTGTGACGGCGGCGGGCACCGGCGCAGATGGCGGCGGTGGCGCCGCTGGCGGCGGGGGCGGCGGCACGGTCGATGGCGGCGACAGACTGAGCGCATTTCTCTTACCCGTCAACCGGATCGCGGCGTCGCGACGGATGGCGTGCCGCTGCGGGTCCGAATCGCTGGTTACCGGCGAAACAGGTTATGCGGCGCACCGCCGACGGCGGCCAGCGCGCTCGCGTAGCGCTCGGCGGCGCGCGCTCGGTCATGCTGCCGCTGCGGCTCGGTCGCCTTGGATTTCGCGGACCAGTTCGAGGTTGACCCGCACCGGGCAGGAGCTAGCGGCGTCGAGTGCGGGCCAGCGCGGCGGTGAATTGAATGTCGGCATCTTCGAGTCGGCCGTCGAGCACGGCGGCAGCGCCCGCCGCGAACGGCGCCTTCGCTGGTTCCACCACGTTCGCCAGCCAAGGACTGCAGCATCGATTTGCACCGAGCTACCGTCGCCGCTTGCAAACGAGGCGACGGCCGAATTCACCGACCACGACAACCGAAATCAGCTTGACGGTGATCAGAGACAGCGATGGCGGACAGCGGAGCCGAATAGATCAGGAGCCGCCGACGCAGCCGCAACCGGGCCGGTCTGCGGCGTCATGATGCCAAGTCCCGTCGAGCGATGCGGCCGCGTCGGAACTCGCGGACCGAAAGGTAGATCTCGGTAAGCAGCAGCCCGCCGCGAGCAGCGCAGGCAGCCAGTACAGCTCGGTCCGTTCGTAGCATCCCTCGTGCTATGTCGGCGTATCGGGCAACTGCAGCCGCAAGGGCTGACCGGGATCGCGATGTTGGTACGGCACGTCGAGTTGTGCTGCAATTCTGCCGCAATTCGGCTTCATCGATCGCGTCGCTGCGGCCGTAACCCAGCACCGCTCCGCCGGCCACCGACCCCCGCGTGAGGTTGAAGTCGCTCTGTGGCGCGCGCGAGACCCGGGCGCACCGGAGCCGAAGTAGAGCACCACGTTCCGCGAACCCGGATATTGTTGCGTCGCCTGGATCAGCTGGTATCGCAGCACGTTGTCCGCCGCGCCCGCATTGCCCTCGGGACCGCTTCTGGGCGCCGAGAGCCGCGATGGTTGGACGCAAGCTCCACACATCCTCGGACAGCGGCCAATCCAGCGACGCCTTCGAGGCGAAGCACGACGAGCGCGTACCGTGCCGCCGGGTACTGCTTGATCAACGCCGCGATGTCGTCGCGCATCCCCGCGATCCGCGATTCGCCGGTGCCGTAGTCCTCGACACCCGAGTAGACCGAGCGATCGACGATCAGGAAAACGTTGAGATTTACGCCCGGCGGCGGCCGTTGCGCTCCGGCGGTTTCGTCACCGCGTAATGCCGGGCGGGTGGTCGCTGCAATGAGCAGCAGCACCGCGAGAGGTCACGCCGGTCCATCGCAGCACCGCGCGGCCATCGGCGTCCGGCGCGACATCAGCGCCTGGCGCAGCGCCACCAGGCGCGCCAGCAGTAGCGCGCCGGCGACGACGGCGAGGATCGGCCAGGGCAGACGGGCTGAAATGTCATCGGCGCAACACCAACAGGGCCACCGAGAGCACGGCCGCCGACAACAACGCGATCACCAGCGGTACCACCGGCGCATCCCGAAAGTCCGCTGTCACGACGGTGCCGTCGGCTCGGCGCGCCGGCGGGGTGTGCGCGCGAATATCGTCGAGTGCCGAGGTCACCGATCTCGATCGCGTCACGAGGTATCGCCCGCCGGTGTGGTCGGGTCAGCGCGACCAGCGCTCTGCTCGCCGGCGACGGGGCCGTGTCGATCACATCAACTTGGGCCCCGGCCCGCTCGGCCAGAGCCCCGGACACTGCCGTCGGTGAACAGTGCGGCACGCTGCTCCCCGGCGGCACGGAGATCTGAGGGCCCGAGATAGATCACCGAGCGCCGGTGGGCGCTGCACTGCTCGGCAGACGGGAACCCTGAGAGGCACAGCGCTAGAACGTCATTCACACTTGCGGCGTAGTCCGTGTAGGGCACCGACGGGGCGAAGCGACGCCGACTGCGCCTCACGGCGCGGTATAGTCGCCGAACCGCGCTGCGGCGTACTGATGGTCGCGCGTCAGCGGCACCAGCGGCGGTTGACCGATGTCAGGCCGATGCGTTGGGTCTGAGGGGACGTGGTGGTCTGGCGCGCGAAGTAGTCGAGCAGTTCGGTCGTCGCCGCATCGGTCACCGACTGCCCGACGCACAGCATGATGTCCTCGGGGTGAGCGGCGTCGAAATCCTTGCTCGCCACGGTCGGGCGGGCCGCCGCCCACGTCGCGGCGCCAAACATGACCGTCAGCACCACCAACGTCACAATCGTTGACAGCGAACGCAGCCGGGCCACTTTCGCGTACTCGGGCAACCTGAGTCAGCCGCGCGACGTTGGCCAACGGGCGCAGCCGCCTGCGGGCAGCGGTCATCGGGAGCAACGCCGCCAGCGCGACCACTGCGACAAAGCCGGTCGCTCCGATAGCGGCTACCGGCCACCACTTCAGGTCCACGAACGGATCAATTCCTGCGCCCGGGCGCTCAGCATCGGCGACGTCGACTCGCGCCTCGGCGTTGAACTGCGCGTCACCGAGCCGGGTCAGCAGCGGCGCGGCCGCGGCCAGGTCTCCGTCGGCCATCGCCCCGATCTGCAGGTACTGGGCCCGCGCGCCGGTCGCTTGATGCAGAAAGCTGCGCACCGTCCGGCTGATCGCCGCACACGCCGCCGGAGCCGACATCCGCCCGGCATCGTGCTCGTCGGCGATGCGCTGCACGCAGCGGGCGAATCGGTTGACGGATCAGCCAGGCATGCATTCGCCGCACGACGGGGATGCGCCGCAACCGGTGCGATGGCAGCGTCCACACGAAAATCCCTGCATACCAACCAATCACGGCAATACATCAGAAGGACGGCCCACCACAGCCACGACGACGAGTACGGCTGCGGACCGAACACATGGCGCAGCAGATCATCCGGCACGGGCGGCCACCTCGGTCAGGCGAACGAGTTCGCGCCGAATGTCCTTGCTGCCGGCGACCGTCGCGTGCGGAATCGCGTGAGCGGTCAGGAACGCGTCGAGGCGGCCGCGGCGAGTCTGCTCGGCGCGGCGGTAGGCGGCGACGACCCGCGGGCCGAGGTCGGCTCCGTTCAGGACGAAACGACCGGTGGTGACGTCATACCCGTCGGTGTTGTCGGGACCCACCGCGGGCATGTCCGACACCATCGCCCACATGATGTCGTGGCGCCCGGTCAGCCTGGTGAGCACTTCGCTGAGCCGGTCGTCGACGTCGGGTTCGTCGGACACCACGATGATCAGCATGGTGTGCCGGTAATGCGTTGCGACGTAGTCGAGTTGGGCGGTGACGTCGCTGCGGCCGGGGCGGTCGTGGTGTGCTGGTACCAGCGGTGCAGCAGTCCCTCGATGTGCGACTCGCCGCGCCGCTGCGGGATGTTCACGCAGCCGCGGCGGTCACCGTAGACCATGCCGATCTGATCGGATCGCCGTAAGGCGATCAACCCCACCGCGCCCATGATGTGCGCGGCGACGTCGCGTTTGCATTCTCCGCTCGGGGCGAGCGCCGACATGTTGCGACCGGCGTCGGCGACGAGCAGGATCTTGTGGTGCTTTTCGGAAACGAACCGTTTGATCAGCACGCCGCCCGAACGCGCGGAGGCCTTCCAGTCGATGTCGCGCACGTCGTCGCCGGGAACATAGGGCCGCAGGTCGTCGAATTCCATGCTGCGCGTATGTAATAGCGCATAGCGGCCGCCTTCGAGCAGGCCGCGGGTGTCGGTGCCGAAGTGCGCCTTGGCCCGGTTGAGGTGCTTACCCAAGATGTCCTCAGGGCACGCGGACGGCCCGCAGCGCGGCGTCGACCACGACCTCGGGGGTGATATCGGCGCTGGCCGCTTCGAAGCCGAGGATGAGCCGGTGCCGCAGCACCCGGTGCGCGAGCTTTGCGATGTCCTCGGGCAGCACGTGCGCACGCCCGGCCAGCACCGCCTGCGCCCGGGCCGCCTTGCAGAACGCGATGGTGGCGCGCGGGCTGGCGCCGTACTCGACCAGGCGCGCGATCTGCGTGGGCAACGCCCGCGCGGGGTGACGGGTCACGTCGACCAGTTGGCTGGCGTAGAGCATCAGCGCACGATCCATGTGGACGTCGCGCACCACGTCCTGCACGCGCAGCACGTCGTCGAGGCTCGACCACCGGCGCGGTGGGCTGCCCCTTGTCGTAGACGCCGGCGTCGATCCGCGCCATGACTTCCACCTCCTCCTGCGGGGAGGGGTAGCGCACGATTTCCTTGAGCAGGAAGCGGTCGGTCTGCGCCTCGGACAGCGGATAGGTGCCTTCCTGGTCGACCGGGTTCTGGGTGGCGATGACCAGGAATGGATCCGCGAGGGGGTGCACCTGCCCGGCGATCGTGGTCTGCCGCTCCTCCATCGCCTCGAGCATCGCGCTCTGGGTCTTCGCACTGGATCGGTTGATCTCGTCGAGCAGCACGATGTTGGCGTGCACCGGCCCCAGTTGGGTGACGAACGAGTTCTTCGCCGAGTCATAGATCTGCGTGCCGATGATGTCGCTGGGCAGCAGGTCGGGCGTGCACTGGATGCGTTGGAAGCGGCCCTGAATCGACTCGGCGAGCACCTTGGCGGCCGTGGTCTTCGCCAGGCCCGGCACGCTTTCGAGCAGGATGTGGCCACCCGCGAGCAGACCGATCAGCAGCGACTCCCGTAGGTCGCGCTGCCCGACAATCTTGGCTGCGAACGCCTCGGAGATAGCATCTACGATCCGCCGGATGCCGTCGAGTTCGCGCTGATCCGGTTGTGTCCGTGCTGTAGTCATACGGCCGCTGGGATACCCGGGCGCCGATTTTTAACACGTCGGCCCGGCTCGTTCTCCGCGACCGTGCATGTCCCCGAGTTCGCGTCGTTTGCGGTGCGCACGTCTGATTCGATGACTCGGACAAGTTTGAGGCACTCACAGGCTGACCCGCCGGTGTGGCTACTGAACCATTGTGGCCAGGTCTTTCCAACCTCCGACCAACGTGCGCCATCCCGCGATAACTCCGGCGCGTCGCTTGTCCTCGCGCTCCTCCTGGCGCGTCTGCACCTTGTCTTCTTGATCGGCCTTCCGCCTGTTGCTATTACGCAACGACCGCACCCCGATGAGCGCGGCCGACGCATGCACATGGAGCCGTTTTTGTGCAACGAGAGAGCTGCAGGACGCGGTCCGCTGCTGGCCCCTGCTCCGTTCTGGCCATTGAACCCATGCTGACGCTGGATCCGGTAAAACCGTCGTGCTTGACGACCAATGGACAGTCACTACCGTCGACAAGTCGCGTGCGGCACAGTGGGAGCGCGCCATAGCGGTGATCGACGATGGGCCCCCGAATCTTGACGCTCAGCTAACGCCGGTTCTGAACCAAAACGGCGCCCCACTCGTATCACCACCGGGAGGCTGGTGGTGGACATTCCGGAAACCGGCGCGATGCGGGTGCTCTACAACCAGCACGGCGCGGCTTTATGGCACTATGCGTGCCGGTTGACGAGCGATGCGACCCGTGCGGAGGACGTGGTGCAGGACACGCTGCTGCGGGCGCGGCAGCGTCCGCAGATTGTTGACGGCAACGAGCGATCGGCGCGCGCCTGGCTGTTCACCGTAGCCCGCGACATGATTTCGTCCAACGGCTCGGGCACGCCGGAGGCGGGCGGATCGGATGAACTCAACTCGGCGCTGGACCGGACACTGGTAGCCGACGCGTTCGCGCGGCTGCCGGCCGAACATCGCGCAGTTGTTCGACGCGCGCACTATTACGGCTGGACCCCCGCACAAATCGGCGCCGACCTAGGAATCGGCGAAGGCGCGGTGAAATCGCGGCTGCATTACGCGCTGCGAAACCTGCAGCAGACGCTGCAAGAGATGGGAGTGGCACAATGACCGCCTTTCCGGGGCAGGGAGCGCCCGTCCCTGGACCGCGCGCCCAAGACGACCACAAGCATGCACAGTGGGACGCGGCCTACGTGCTGGGATCATTGTCCGAGAAGGACTGGCGCGAATTCGAGGCACACCTGGGAAAGTGCCGGGCATGTCGGGACGCGGTAACCGAACTTTCCGGCATGCCCGCCCTCCTGTCGCTGCTCGACCGCGACGAGGTAACCGACGAAGATGACCCGGTAGCAGTTCGGCCGCCATGGCCGCAGCCGGATCTGGTCGGTCGGCAGTGGGAAATGTCCGCCGTTGCAGGCTTGCTTGAGCGTGCACTCGACGGCCACGGCGCGGTGGTCGGCGTGGTCGGCTCGCCTGGCATCGGCAAAAGCCGTCTTGCGCGTGAAATTTCGGCGATGGCAGATGCCCATGATGCCCACGTGTTCACCGCCTTCTGCGAACCGCACACCAGCCAAGTCCCCTTCCATGCGGTGGCGCGCCTGCTGCGCGCAGCCACCGGCGTCGAGGGTCTTCACCCACCTGCCGCCCGAGCGCAGATCCGGGCTCAGGCACCCGACGCGGAGCCTGAGGACTTGTTGCTCTTTGACGACCTGCTGGGCATCGCCGATCCCGATGTGGCGCTGCCGAAGATCGATCCGGATGCTCGTCGGCGGCGGTTGACCGCGCTGGTCAATGCCGCCTCGCTGGCCCGCCAGGCCCCAGCGGTCTATGTCATCGAGGACACCCATTGGATCGATGAGGTCAGCGAGTCGCTGCTGGCCGACTTCCTCACGGTCATGCCGCAGACGCGCTCGCTGGTGCTGGTCACCTACCGACCCGAATATCGGGGCGCGTTGACCCGAGTGGCAGGTGCCCACACCATTGCGCTGACGCCGCTGAGTGATTTAGAAACCGCGGCACTGGTCTCGGAGCTGCTCGGCCCTGATCCCTCGAATGGCGCGCTGGGCCAGAGGATCGTCGAGAGGGCCGCCGGGAACCCGTTCTTTGCCGAGGAGATCGTGCGCGAACTGGCCGAGCGCGGCGTGCTGCGCGGCGAGCAGGGTGCATACCTGTCGCCGGCAGCGATCGCCGAGGTGAGCGTGCCGGTCACGTTGCAGGCGACCATCGCGACCCGCATCGACCGGCTCGACCCGAAAGCCAAACGTACGCTAAGCACCGCCGCGGTGGTCGGCTCGCGGTTCGGCCCGGACCTGGTGACCATGCTAGGCGTCGAACCGGTCGTTGATGACTTGGTTGCGGCCCAGCTCATCGATCAGATCAGGTCCACCAGACAACCGGAGTACGTGTTTCACCATCCGTTGATTCGCACGGTGGCATACGAATCACAGCTCAAATCGGATCGCGCCGAACTTCACCGGCGTGTTGCGGCCGCCATCGAATCACGTGACCCAGTAGCGGCCGATGAAAATGCCGCCTTGATTGCCGAGCATCTGGAGGCGGCCGGCGATGGGCAGGCCGCTTACGGCTGGCACATGCGGGCCGCAACCTGGGCGACCAACCGCGACATCGCCGCGGCGCGGCTGAGTTGGGAGCGCGCCCAGAAGATCGCCGACGCACTGCCAGCCGAAGACCTCGACCGGTCAGCCATGCGCATTGCCCCGCGCACCATGTTGTGTGGGACCGCCCGGCGAGTCCAGGAACATGTGACAAGCGCCCGCTTCGACGAACTGCGAGAGTTGTGCGCCGCCGCCGGGGACAAGGCGTCGCTGGTCATCGGCATGGCGGGCCTGGTGATGGATCACGCGTATCAGGGTCGGATGCGTGAGGCGTCGCAGCTGGCATCGGAAGTCATGGCCCTCATCGAGTCGGTCGATGATCCGACCTTGACGGTGGGGCTGTCCTTCGCGCCGATTTTTGCCAAGGTTCATAGCGCCGAGTGGTCTGACGTGCTGCGGTGGTCACAACGGGTCATCGACCTGGCCGATGGTGACGCCTCAAAAGGCAGCTTCATCATCGGGTCTCCGTCAGCGGTCGCCTTCACGACGCGGGCTGTCGCCCGTTACTGCCTGGGTCGTCCGGGATGGCGAGACGACCTGGAGCGTGGCCTGGCCATGGCACGCGGCGCCGACCCCATGTCACAGGCAACGGTCATCGGCTGGGTCTACTACCCGGGGATAGTTAATGGCGTGCTGGCTGCCGATGATCGGGCGGTGCACGAGATCGAGGACGCTTTGCGGATTGCCGAACGATCCGGTGATGATTTCGCGTTGGCCTTCACCCGGCTGACGCTGGGCGTTGCGCTGGTGCACCGCGACATTGCCGCGGAGCGTGAGCGCGGACACGAGCTCCTGGCCGAGGTCAACGACGTGTTCCTGCACCGGGGATACATTCTGTGCGAGTTACCGATCGTCAACGTGTACGTGGCGCGTGAGAGGGCTCGGCGTGGAGATCGCGATGACGCCACGCCGCTCATGCGCGCCGCCGTCGATGATCTGGCCCGCGAGGGTGAGCTGCTGGCGTCGGGCATTCTTGCGACGGGTGTTCTGGTGGAAACCCTGCTGGATCGCGGCGCCGAAAATGACGTGGCCGAAGCCGAGGCCGCAATCGACCGGTTGGCGACCGCGCCTGCAGATGGAGACTTGGCCCGCGAGATCTGGCTGCTGCGAATGCGCGCTCTCCTGGCCCGGGCTCACGGTGATGCCGGGACCTACGCGCAGTTGCGGGACCGCTACCGCGACATGGCGAGAACGCTTGGCTTCGAGGGGCATATCGCGTGGGCTGAGGCGATGCCGTGATGTACTCCTGTCGATCGTTTACCGAAGTCCACGCAGTCTCAGAACTAACGTTTTCAGCATCTCTAATGTTGCTTCAAACCTGCGGCCCCATATCGGCGCGGTCGAGCCGATTCCGAAGCTGGAAACACCAGAGGCCTAAGGTCTCAACGGCGGCCAGCTCAAGTCGACCCAGCGGCTCATTGTCCGACAAGATAAGCGTCAAGGTATGGGGCCGACCGCGACCGACCCGAAAACCCCGAACAAGAGAATGGCGCGAGACTTTCGAGACTACGGAGGGCAGGCGAGCGAATTTGGGCGGCTCTCACGCGAGCGCGCTGGCGTCTGACAGTGTGCGGTGACGAAGACGGCGCGACAACTCCAACCGCTCTATCTTCTGGCGGATAGTCAACTGCTGTTCTGCAGGCGGCAGGGCCGACTACTCCTCGAGGCAGCCCTGGATGGACCGGGTCGGGACACAACACTCAGCGCGGCCTACATCGGCGCCTCGAATGGGGATCGTCCGGAGTACTACGAGATCTTCGAGGCGTCGGTAGATGCGATTGGAATCACCGACCGTCGCATGATCGATTCATCGTTCGGCCCAGACGACCGCGCCTTCCTGGAGCGTGCCCAGTTGATCGTCCTCGCGGGCGGCGATGTGCGTAGCGGCTGGAACACGTTCGAGAAAACCGGCATGAAGGATGTGATCCCGGCCCGGTACGCCCAAGGAGCGGTCCTGGTGGGCATTTCAGCCGGGGCGGTGCAGCTCGGGCGCTATGGAATCGTCGAGACACCGGCATCCCCCGCCACCGAGCTGCTCGATGTGTTCAATCTCGTCCCCATGGTCATCGACACGCACGACGAGCGAACCGAGTGGGCGCGGCTATCGCGCACGATTGATTCGCTGGAGGGAATGGCCACCGGGCTCGGAATCCCCTCCGGTGGCGCAGTCATCGTGCACCCGGATGCCATCATCGAGCCTCTACGGCGTCCCGCGCACGAATTTCGTTTCCAGGGCCATCGCGTCGCGCACTCCCTGTTGCGCGCCGAAAGCACTCTGTCGCCCGGCCGCAAAACCCTGAACGGCCTTTGATCGTGGGCGGCGGCCACCCCCACTCCAAAACAGGTCAAATATTCAGCGTCAGCGACAGTGCGAAATGACCTAGCCCCTTCGATACACACTTTAAATCCACGCTGGGTGCCACGAGACCAGGTGCGGGATAGCGGGCGGCGATGACCACCACTCGGCAAGAATGGTTTGCTATGTCACGTTCATTCGACATCTTGACCGAATCGCCCGCCAGCGTTGAACAAATTCATGCGGCGTTCGGCCGCGAGGACTACTGGCTGGCCCGCATTGCGGCCGGCGGCGCCCCCACCACCACACTGGATTCGCTGATCGTCGATGCTGACGCCACGGTGACAGTGCGCATCACCCAGCACGTGGGTCGCCAGCTACTACCCGGGCCGGTCGCCAAATTCGTTCCCGGTGGCCTGAACATCTTGAACTGCGAGACATGGAGACCGCTCGGTGACCGCCAGGTTCGCGGACAGGTCAACATCTCGGTGTCGGGCGGATTGGGATCAGGCCGTGCTGAAGCGTGGCTGGCGCCCGCGAGCAACGGCTCGCAACTGCGCTACGCCGTGAAAGTAGAGGTCAGAATCCCGTTGGTGGGGGGCAGACTCGAGAAGTCCATCGGAGCCGGTTTGGCTGAGAGCCTCCCCGCGGTGCAGCGATTCACTACCACGTGGATCGCCGAACATGCATGACATTGGGCCTGTGAGCGCGACACCGGCTCCACGAGCCAAGCTGCCCGCTTTCTGGTTGCCCCTGCTCGGCCAGGCTTAACTCCCTCATCTAGGGAGTGTCAAGCATCACCCGAAGACAAAATGTCAAGAATCAGCCGAGGTCATACATATCTGAAGTGGGGCGGGCGGGGCTCGAACCCGCGACCAACGGATTATGAGTCCCTATTTGCCGTTTGGGCGACCAGGCAAAATGATTAACGGAAGAACACTAAAATGCCTGTGAGACAGCGATTTGGTCGTTGTCGGTACGGAGGCGGTACGCCTCCGGTACGGTCACAAACCGCCCCCAGCCGCCGGGGTGAGCCAGGTGCGACGGGCATTAGCTACGGCTCGGCCCGGCGATGTTGACGACCCATGCACGAGCTGATGTGACTTCGACGCTCACGTCCGACGAAGCGGCCGATCGAGGACGACCCGCTGTCCGCCTCGCCACTGAACGACACGAATCTGATGGCCGGTTTGCACGCCGGTGACCGGGTCGACACGAAACCGACCGAACAAAGTGGTGGTATCGAGTCGTTGTGACGTCGCCAGCACCGGCAAGGATTCAACAGTGCCGGCCTCCTTCACGCAGCGCTGCCAAAGGACACCCGCGGCAAAGGCCGCAGCAGCCGGATAGGGCGGTGCAGGACCGTTCGCGTCCCGGTAACAGCTGGCTGAACCACTCGCTGTCGGGTCCGTCCGCGGGATCATCTGTCCCGTCGTCGAACCACTGGCACGGTCCATAAAGCCGCTCAACGCGATCACCGATGGCGTGCCGTAGCTCACCGACCCCAGCGGCGACCAATCCAACAGCACGCCAACGGTATTCGCTGCCCCATTGCACGATGGCGACGTCATCGTCGAAGGAACCGGCCGATAACAGCACATCGCCCGCCGGGACTTGCGCCAGTGCGTCTCTGGCCCGGCCCGGCCGAAAAGTGACCGACCGCCGCAGGAGACCGAGTCGCCGCGCCGCCACCGCCGCCCCTTCGGCCACCTCGCGGCCGAACCCCGTGTCGACGTGCATTATCACCACCGCCGACCCCTCACCAAGGCCGTCGGCGACAAGGGTTTCGAGCACCGCGGCCAGATAGCGGTAAGCGGGCGACTCGACGTTGACGACACGCGGATACGCTGGCCGCGCCAGCCGGGCGGTGGCACCACCGTGGTTCCAGACGACCCCTTTGCTGGCGGCCGCGGCCGCCAGCGCCGGCCCCGAACCGTAGGGCCCGAACACCACGTCGGGCCGGTTAGCTTCGGCGGCCCGTATCGCGGAGGCCGCGGAGGGGTAAGCGTCGATGACCTGCAGACTTACTCCGGAACGGTCGGCCCAGAGCGCAAGGGCGCTCGCCCCTGCTTTCCCGAATCTGGCCAGCGGCCCCGACAGCGGGGTAATCAGGACGGCGCGAGCTGCCACGCCCACAACTTAAGCGAGTCGAACAACCGCCCACTCCCCGGGGGAGTACGGATCGTGGCATTGCACTGCGGTGCAACACCGTTGCCGGACGTGCCGTCGAGACCACTCCCGACACACCTAACCCTTGGCAGATCCGTCGGCCTCTGCCACAGATGCAGCCGCGGATGCTCGGCTGGGTAGTCGGCCCGGCCGGGGTGCGCGCTCACGTCCATGTGCGGCACGCCAAGAAGCGTCGGGCCGGGCGGTGGGTTACCGGCACGCTCAAGAGCGCCAATAAGCGTCCGTACCGTGCCGCTTGTTAGCGATACCACCGGCCGAGCTGGACCGTCGGATTTTAAGAACGTTCTGATGCTCAATCGGCAGCCATCTCGAGCACCAGCTTGTGCCCGGGTCCGAGAGTGGCTAGTTCTCGGTGAGCGTTGACAACGTCACGGAACGGCACTGTGGTGACGGTTGGTCCGCGCAGACTGCTGTCGGTGATTCGATGCAGCTGGTCCTGCAGGATCTGCCGGTATTTGGCGGGTTGCAGTGCGACGAGCAAGGGCACCGAACACAACCGTTCGCGCGGGGATGCATACCGACGGACGCTGCCGGCCAGTCCACCGAGCGCGGCGTCGAGCCGGCCGTGCCCGGGACGACCGCTCCACGCAGTACGGACCACGGTGCCCAAGGGCGCGGTTACGGTCCTGACCAGTGGGCTGCCGGTGTGATCGATGCTCGCGTCGGCGCCATCTGGTGCCAATTCCCGCACTTGTGCGGGCCAGTTCGAGTCGCGGTAGTCCAAGACACGGGCGCCGAACGATTCGGCGAAGCCGCGCGTGCGTTCGGATGCAGTACCGACGACCCCCACGCCGTTGGCGAGGCAGTACTGGGTGACCAGAGCGCCCACCGATCCGGAGACCCCCTGCATGAAAAGCGTGCCGCCGCTTGGCGGATGGGACAGTTCGATGGCCAGCGCCGCCGTCACCAGGTCGAGGGGCAACGCAGCAGCATCCGCCGAGTCGAGCGCATCCGGTACTTCCACCAGGCGACCGGACGGGACGTCGAGTTGCGTTGCGTAGCTGCCCATCCGTGCCAGGCAACCCGTCACGCGTGCGCCCTCGCGCAGTCCGCGGCGGGCGGCAGCACCGTCAACGGTTTCGAGCACGCCGACGAAGTCATATCCGGGGACGAAGCCCGGCCGCGGCTGCAGAAGATAATCTCCGGCGCGCGCCATCGCATCGGTAGACCCGACCGAGGCGTGGGTCACACGCACCCGCACCTGTCGCCGCGGCCGATTCCGCGGAAGGAACTCTTCGAGTCTCAATACCTCGGGTCCGCCGAACCGAGCGACCCGGGCCCGCACCGCCGTCGACGCTGTCACCGGCGGGCCTGATCGACAGTCGGCGTCAGGATGATCACCGGGATTGGTCGCGATGTCTTCCTCTGGTACTCGGTATAGCGGTCGGCGTTGTTCTTGTTGACGATCTGCCACAGCCTGGAATAGTCCGGGTCGTCGGGCAGCACAGCTCTTGCCGCGACGCCGAAACGTTTGGGGCCGACGTTGATCTCGGCGTTCGGGTTGGCCTTCAGGTTGTGGTACCAGCCCGGCGACCGCGGATCGCCGCCTTTCGACGCCACGATCAGGTAGCCATCGCCGTCCTTGGCATAGGAGAGCGACGTGGTCCGCGGCTGACCAGTTTTGGCGCCGACGGTGTGCAACAGCAGGCTGGGCGGCGCGCCGGGCAGCCGATGCCCGATCCGTCCGTTGGTGCGCTGATACACCATGTCGTGCACACGGAGGAACGCGTAGAGGGCCTTATCGCCCAGGGAAGTCATGTGCTCAGTCTTGCTGAGCGGCGTCCTCCCGCGCCATCCTCTGACGCGCCAAATCTCCGTGCGGGCCAGTTCGGGTCGCGGCGCAACATCAGCCACCGCACCGGCCGATGCGACCGATCCTGGAGTCCTTCTAGGCCCTCGGCCTCATAGCGCGCCAACCAGGCATGCAGCGTCTGACGCGACACCCCGACCTTCTCGGCGACCTGACAGATCGCCAGGCCATCACCAATCACAGCCATCACGGCCTGATACCTCTGCTCCGCCACGCTCGACTCCCTCATTTAGGGAGTGTCAAGGATCAGCCGAAACAACTGTCAGGCATCACCCAGAACCGAAATGTCAAGCATCAGCCGAGGTCATACAGTTCTGAAGTGGGGCGGGCGGGGCTCGAACCCGCGACCAACGGATTATGAGACATTGGGAGCGGCCGCGCGACCAGGCGAAACGGTTTACTAATTTAGCCGTTGCCGGTATGGCACGGTACGGGCTCGGTACGGCACAGGAACGCCCCCCGGACGCGGCGACGAGGTGGGCTGACGGATGTTAGCCAGAGACGGGGACGGCCAGTCGACCCGAAGCTGGTTGCGAGTGTTCAGTTTTTGAACACTGTGTCTGCCTTAGATCGCTGGGCGTCAGGCCATCGCACCGGACCCGCTGATTTCGGCCGACGGCCCAAGCCGTCCCGCATGAACATGACAGGTGGCGCGGGACCACTGCCCGGGGCCGAATCTGCGTGTACGCACAACACAGCAGACAGTTGTGTACGCGTAAGCATTGACGTGTACGTGTGATCGTGCTTAATATAGGGATGTGACGAACACAAGAATCGGGAACCGGGCCGGCCGCCACATGGTCCTGATCGACATCGAAAACATGGCGCCATGACCCCGTCGCCGACGTGAGGATCAGGTCGAACTCGTGCGATAGCAGTTCGCTCCGCGAAGTCGTGCCCGGCTTCGATACTGCGCAGCGCGTGGTGGGGTGCAGCCACCGTGCGGCCCTCATGGTCGGTTGCGTATGCCGAACGGAGCGACGCCTGTGGCGATCCGGTCCGGACGGCGCAGATCTGGCACTCTTGGAGGTCTTGCAGAATGAGCAGGTGGATGAGCGATTCGAGTACGTCACCATCTGCTCTGGCGACGGAATCTTCGCGCAGAGCCGCTGCCCGACTCGCCGGAAATGGCGTTAACGTCTCCGTCGTCGCGGTGGAGGGGTATGTGGCCGCCCGGCTGCAACTTGCCGCGCGCCACGTCACATACCTCCCGCCCGCGGCAGCGCTGGCTCCAACCGGGAAGGCCAGCTGATGGCAGACGACGCACGCGCTGGATTCTCATTTCCATGGCCGACATCGCCCGACTCGCCGGACAGAGCCGCGCGACGGTCGGGAACTGGAAATCCCGATATCCCGGACTTCCCCCCGGAGCGCGGCCGGGACCGCGCGGGCCGCTGTACGACCGCGCCGAGGTAATGGACTGGCTGCAAAGGACCGGCCGGCTCGACCAGCGGCCGTCGGAGCTTGGCGTGATTGAGGAGCTTTTCGCCGATCCGGACGGCTCCGTCGATGACCTCAACGATTTGCCGTTAATACTTGTCGTCCTTGCATTGCGGAAGCATGGCACGGCGGCGCAATTGCAGCGGTTCGCCTATTTCTATGGCGACGTGGGAGAGGAGGGGGACCAGTTAATCCACACCGTAATTCCATTCGCCGATGGAGTGATCCAGTGGGAATCTGTCCTCCCGCGCCCCCGGCGATCGTGAAGGCGATCTCGGGCGCGGATCAGAGTTTCCCTGGCGAAGATGGCCTACGCGCTCGTCGACCGATACGCGATAGCGCAGGCAGCTTACGAGGGTGAACATCTGGCGTCGCCATCGGTGCGAAGCCTCATTACCGGGCTCGTCCAACCTTCGGGTGTTATCCCAGCCGGGGCCAGGCTTGGCGCAATTGTTGATTGACGCGGCCGCCACAGGTGGCGCCGCAACGAGGAGCCTTTTGCTCAAGAACTGACTTCACGCGGAGCAGGAATGGCGCGTGTCAACTTGGCCATTCACGATCTGGAGGCCACCGTTGCGTGCGGGGACGTCTTTGATCTGGACGCCTTTCCCGATCTGCGCGCAGACTGCGTGGTGTCGGTCCCCCCCCTTGAATAAAAAGATCCCTCATCTTGCGTCGTTGGCCGACGACGCCCGGTGGGTGTGGGGCGAGCCTGGGCCCAATGATGGAAATTTCGCCTGGGTCCAGCACTGTCTGTATCACCTTGCCGAGGGCGGACGCGCCGTCATCGTGTTGCCCAGCAGCGCGCTGTTCGACCGGGGACGGGAAGGACGCATACGCCAACGCATCGTGAAGGCCGGCCTGCTGGACGCAGTGATCAGCCTGCCTGCGGGCGTGTTCCCAGGCACGTCGGTGCGCTGCGCGGTACTCGTCTTCTCCAAGACCCACTCCGGTGAGCGGGGGACGCTGATGGTGAACCTGTCCGAGTCGGGAGAGGGAGCGGCTCGAACCGGTGTCGCACTAAACCCGCGCGTGATCGAGGAGACGGTGCGTGTCTACCACGACTGGGTCGCAGGGCAAACACCCACCTCGACCAATGCCGCACACGCCACGTTCGATGATCTGGCCGCCAACGACTTCATCATCGACCCCGCCCGCTACCAACCCATCATCGACACCACCCCCGACCTCGCGCAGCACGACCCACACGATCGCCGCGTTGCATCAACGCCTAGATGCGCTCATGGAAGCCAGCCGAAGCGCCGACGACCGACTGCGGGCCATGTTCAAGCCCAGGACGATGACCGTCTTCGCCGAGACCAGGCTCTCCGACCTCTCCGATGCGATCGCCATGAGCCGGGGAATCCCCACCAAAGCCACCGCTCGCGACGGCGGAGAACTGCCGGTGCTTTCGGTGCCAGACCTACGCCTCGGTTCGGCTGCCCCGCGTTTTATCGATACGGAAGTCCTCGACGATTATGGCCTGCGGATACCGGAGCCAGGGGACGTGCTACGTCATCGATCGAAGGTGGCACGGTCGGCGAAACATTCGTGGTCGCCGAAGGCGAGGTTCCGTTCGTCCCGTCACAGCAGGTGGCCGTCATCCATGTGCTCGACGAATCCCGGCTCCACGCCTGGTATCTCGGTGCATGGCTCACCCTGCGAGCCGGCCCGCGAACAGCTGCGGCGCCTGGCCCGAGGCGCGGGTATTCAGCGGATCCCGATCAAGGAGTTGGAAAACCTGATCATCCCGATTCCTTCCCTACGGATTCAGCACGAAATCGGCGAACGGTTCGTCACTTTCGAGACAGCGATCGAGTCGCATCGCGCGATCGCTGCATGCCTCGAGCAGTTGTGCGCACTCGATCTTGCGGTGAATTTCGCCGAAGCAAAGGACGCCTCAGCGGCGCCGGCCGAAAAATCAGACGA
Source organism: uncultured Actinomycetota bacterium (assembly GCA_963787635.1). Classification (GTDB taxonomy): domain Bacteria; phylum Actinomycetota; class Actinomycetes; order Mycobacteriales; family Mycobacteriaceae; genus Mycobacterium. The sequence goes on from CAWBDP010000001.1 coordinate 241,421, forward strand.
GGAGAAAGGTTGAGTCGAGACCTCAACCACCGAAACGGGTCCAAGACAGCTGGGCCGAGAGCAAGCCGCCCCGGGCGGTAGTCATTGATTCTCAGGAGAACAGAACTGTGGTATCACCTGTCCCCGACGCGGTTGTTTATCTAATCACCTTCCACCACGTCAACAAGATTTACATTGGATCGAGTCTCTATGACCACCCCGACTACTGGGGTTCCATGGGCGAGGAAACCCACGAACGGATACGGGCCGATCACAAGGCGGTCGGCAAGCCGGTCGAGTGGACGAAAACCATCCTGTGGCACGGCCCGGCGAACGAACGGCTGCGCGTCGAAATGCAGAAGATCACCGAATACAGGTCGAACTACAGATCGGTCGGCTACAACCTGTTCCCGCGGATCTTGGGCGAGAACTCGTTCTATGAGCTGGACTGGAACCCCCCGCGTGGATCTATCCCGCGCGGTGGTCGCAACCCGGTCACCGACATGGACGAGGCGCACGCCTCGTGGGGTACATATGCGAAACGCCAGCACCGCCCCAACGAGAAGGGCTGGTCTCTCGCGACGTTCACCGACCTCCACGGTGTGGAAACCACGCTGTATCACGGACCATCGTCGCGCGCACCGTACAACAAGTGCAACGCACACAAGAAGAGGATGATCGACCAACTGGGGCTGAGCCTTTGAACGCGCGCATCGTGTGGTCTGCCTCTGTATGCAAAAGTCCCGGCGCATGCAGGCGCAGATCATACGCACCATTTTCGTCGGTGGCATGGCGTCGCGGTCAGTACCCTTCGTGTGTCGCGCGCACCTGTCCGTGCCCCTCCAGGGAGTCCCATGGTGACCGACGCCAACGCTAGCGACAGTGGAGCGGAGCACTACTGTTGCCGGGAGCGCTCATGAATCGGATTGCCGGCAATAAGCAGGTAATGAAGGTGCTTTGCGAAAGTCACCGAACTTACACGTCAAGCCGGAACGCGCAAGAAGTTGTAAATGACGTAATCGAACTGCACCCCTTCAGGCGTCCGACCGCCACGGCCCCGCATCCCGCGTACGGTCCGGCAAGGGGTCACTACGGCGCGGTTTTACGAGGTCGGCGGAACCTGCCGCTTCCGAACGGGCGAGCCCGGGTCAATCCGAGCACCGGGGGGTCTGCGTCGCCAAGATCATCAGCACAACGCATCCTGTCGGGGGAAGCACCGCATAGAACTGATTTTGGCGAGCGGCAGTGACGGGGCTTCCGCCGCGGCGATACCCCTCAACGGCTCAATTGCTTCTTGAGCTCGCTTAGGGGTTTGGTCGTTCTTGCCGCGTAGCTTTACGAGAATCCGCTCCGCGATCCGCCCGACCTTCTTCGCGCGTTCATGTGCAATCTTCTCTGCTTCAGCAATTTTCCGAACGGCAGCCGCATGGCCAGGGCTCCTCGTTGCGCCCGCCGAGCGACGTAGCAGCCTGCAACCGTCGGCCAACCAGAGCAAGTGCGGCATACGGGGAGCCGTCGAGTCATAGATAAGAGCATGTCAGAGCGTTGACACAGTTTGCTACGCGCGCGGACTCATCGCGACCACCCCGGCACGCGCCGCGACGACGCCGCGATGAACAAGCCTACTTAACCGACGTGGCTACCATATATAGCGTTTGAAGAGGGCTTTAAGGTGGGGCGGGCGGGGCTCGAACCCGCGACCAACGGATTATGAGTCCGCGGCTCTAACCAACTGAGCTACCGCCCCTGGTACTAACTAGCTGCGGATATCGCCTCCGCTTCGCCGTACTCGGGTCTTGAATACCGCAGTGATACCGCAACACTCTCGATCGCCTTGCCTGAACGGTCCGCTACGCCTGCCAAGTCGTCGCTTAGCAAGTGCCCGTAGCGGTCAAGAGTCATGGCCACTGTCGCGTGTCCTAGGAGCCTCTGCACGACCTTGACATTAGCGCCGCGCTGATCGCCAACGACGCCGTGGTGTGGCGTAGCCCGTGCGGTACAAGACCGGTGATCCCCACAGCGTTGCAGGCTTTGTCGAACGCTCTGCGGTACTCCTCGATGGGTCGAGGTGGGCACCACCGCGCTGAGCCACCTCTTGGGCAAGGATCCCAAAATGCGCTCGCTGCTGCGGTTCGAAGTACTCTGTTCAGTGCCGCCAGAACCCGATGAGGTTCGGTCGCCGACGGTGCGCAGGTGCACAGACGTACTTCTGCCCCGGCGTTGTCGCTGGGCCTTAGTCCGGAACAAATGGAGGTTCCACTATGTCCATTCGTCGCACCGGCGCGGCCACCGCGGTGCTCGCGCTGGCTGGCGCCGCCGCGGTGCCCTCCGTGTCCGCAGACCCGGAACCGACTCTTGGTCAGGTCTGGTCAGGCAGCCAGGAGGGGTACGGAACGGTGCGGCCGGGAAGGGTTTTCAACGGTGGTGATCCGACCGGCGACATCTGGGACATCTCGTGGTCCTCGTGGGGAGGTGCACAGGCCACAGGGAAGGGAACCTCCTACTGGGAGGCACCGGGCGCGTCTGTCGCGACGTCGGTCGCCCGACCGGCCGCGATCGTCGCGTACAACCTCGGGACCTGCAACGATCAGCTGATGTATCAGGCAGTGAAGTGGTACTTCCCGGGCGAGGGGGAGTCGTTCGACCCGCGCGGCCACTACAACATCTGCACCGGCGACTACATCGACGGCAACTAATTCTCATATCTCACGCGGCCTCGCCTTGAAAAAGCCCGACCGAGAAAAATAGCCTCTGAACTGCTAAGACTGTCAGAAAAACGGTCGAACACGCGTTCATCTGGGGACCAGGCGCAACGGCGGTCAGACGATTCGCACGATTCCGCCAAGATCCGCCAAGAAATTCTGAAAAAATCCCCAAGGGCTACTCCAGGCCTCCACCGCATCCGTTACTGACTTGCGACAGCAGCACTCACCAGCGCAAGGAGGAACACGCAAATGAAAACCATGAAGACCGCGATCGCGACGGTGGCAACCTCCGCGGCAGTGATCGGTATCGCGGCTCCTGCGCACGCGGACGATGCCCCGGCGAACCTGCCGTTGACCGATGACGTTCGCGCCCAGTTGGTTCAGGCTGGGGCTGTACTCACCGGCCGGCCGGCAACAGAGTTCAGCTTGCAGCCGGCGAACCAGTACTACGCGTCCGACCCAAACGCAGGCAACCCCATTTACTGGGCGGCGGCGGCTCTGCAAGGCGAGACGGATCTGGCCAAGATCAGTACGCAGGACCAAAACAGCTACTACATCTTCCACAAAGGCGGAGATCCGGCGGCGAGTTGGGTTCCGATCGCCGCCGGGTTTGGTCCCATACCCGCAGGTGACGCGCCCTGCCCATTGCCGCAGTCGATCCGTGACCTCTGGAAATGGCCGACGGGCAAGTGCTATCCGCCACGCTGAAGCACCTTCTATCGCCTCAAAACTCACCTCGTCGCCACGCTCGAGCGCGACTTTCAATTCGACGGTGTCGTTGAATGTCATAATCCGAGCGGCCCGCTCCACCCGTCGACCGCCGAGCGTGCCGTGTCATCGGAGGTGTGGCTGTACACATCGCCAGGGATCGCAATCGAGGAGTGCCCGAGCAGGTCGGCCACCGCCTTGATGTGCACGCCAGCCTCGAGCCAGCCCACCGCCGCAGAGTGTCGCAGCGTGCGCACTCCGACTCCTTCGGCACCGGCCGTCTTGGCGGCCGCTTCGACAACGCGCAACAGATTCCGCGGATATGCCGGGCCGCCGAGCTCGAAGCCGTAGAGCAGATGTCGGGCTACGCCTACCAATGCGGACGAGGCCAGGAGTTCACGGGGAGTTCACGATACCCCGGCCCTTGGCGGTAAACCGCCGGTAACCTGCGCCAACACTGTTGCGCGATACTGGGATTGAACCAGTTGACGGGGCAGGGCCATGCAGGATTCTAGTCGGTACCCGGCCGCCGTGGCTCGCCATCGCGGGATTGTCGCCATTTGTATTACCCCGAGCGGAATACCTTCAGCAGCTCGCACATCCGCTTGATCGGGTAGGTGGCCTTCTGCGCCTCGAGTACCCGGTAGGCTTCTACAAGTTGTGGTCGGAGACGAAGAAGGCCGCGGCTTTTTTTCAAAAACTCACGGTTCAAACGCAATTCGGCGTTTTCACGGCGCAGGCGCTTTCGGCGGCCACGTGAGCCACCGGGCGGCGGTCTCAATTACCAGGCGCGCAGCCTGCTCCCGAAACTGCCGGGTGTACGTCCTACGCTTGCCCGACATAGGGATATCCTTCCCGCGGGACCAGCAGTCCCACCAGTCAGGTGCCCACCATCAGGGGTTAAACCCCATTCGTTCCTTGGCCCGAGGGAGGAACGCAGGGCGATAGCGAACGCGGAGCGGGCCTACCCAAATTGCACGTTCACGGGGAGCCCGTGTACACCA
>CAWBDP010000002.1:0-375884 GCA_963787635.1 uncultured Actinomycetota bacterium
GTTGGCCCGCAGCTCAAGCTGCACCAGTGCGGTCTGCCCAAGTTGATGGCGCTCGAGCTGTTCAAGCCGTTCGTGATGAAGCGGCTCGTCGACCTCAACCACGCGCAGAACATCAAGAGCGCCAAGCGGATGGTGGAGCGTCAGCGTCCCCAGGTGTGGGACGTGCTCGAAGAGGTCATCGCCGAGCACCCGGTGCTGCTGAACCGGGCACCGACCCTGCACCGACTGGGGATCCAGGCTTTCGAGCCGATGCTGGTGGAAGGCAAGGCGATTCAGCTGCACCCGTTGGTGTGTGAGGCGTTCAACGCCGATTCGACGGTGACCAGATGGCGGTGCACTTGCCGCTTTCCGCCGAGGCCCAGGCCGAGGCCCGCATCCTGATGTTGTCGTCCAACAACATCCTGTCGCCGGCGTCGGCCGTCCGTTGGCCATGCCGCGACTGGACATGGTGACCGGGCTGTACTACCTGACCACGGAGGTCGACGGCGACACCGGCGAGTACCAGTCCGCGGCCAAGGATCGTCCGGAGTCGGGAGTGTTTTCCTCGCCGGCCGAGGCGATCATGGCCGCCGACCGCGGTGTGCTATCGGTACGGGCCAAGATCAAGGTGCGGCTGACCCAGCTGCGTCCGCCGGCCGACCTCGAGGCCGAGCTGTTCGGTGCCAACGGGTGGCAGCCGGGCGACGCCTGGATGGCCGAGACCACGCTGGGCCGGGTGATGTTCAACGAGCTGCTGCCGCTGGGCTACCCGTTCGTGAACAAGCAGATGCACAAGAAGGTCCAGGCGTCGATCATCAACGATCTGGCCGAGCGCTACCCGATGATCGTCGTGGCGCAGACCGTGGACAAGCTCAAGGACGCCGGTTTCTACTGGGCCACGCGCAGTGGTGTCACGGTGTCGATGGCCGACGTGCTGGTGCCCCCGCGCAAGCAAGAGATCCTCGACGCCTACGAAGAACGCGCCGACAAGGTCGAAAAGCAGTTCCAGCGCGGCGCTTTGAACCACGACGAGCGCAACGAGGCGCTGGTGGAGATCTGGAAGGAAGCCACCGACGAGGTCGGTCAGGCGCTGCGCGAGCACTACCCGGTCGACAACCCGATCATCACCATCGTCGACTCCGGTGCCACCGGTAACTTCACCCAGACCCGCACGCTGGCCGGTATGAAGGGGCTGGTGACCAACCCCAAGGGTGAATTCATCCCGCGTCCGGTCAAGTCGTCGTTCCGCGAGGGCCTGACCGTGCTGGAGTACTTCATCAACACCCACGGCGCGCGGAAAGGCTTGGCCGACACCGCGTTGCGTACCGCGGACTCGGGGTACCTGACCCGTCGTCTGGTGGACGTCTCGCAGGATGTCATCGTGCGCGAGCACGACTGCCAGACCGAGCGCGGCATCGTCGTCGAGCTGGCCGAGCGTCAGCACCCGGTTGATGGCAAGGCCGCGCTGATCCGTGATCCGTTCATCGAAACCTCGGCCTACGCGCGCACTTTGGGTACTGACGCGGTCGACACGGCCGGCAAGGTCGTCGTTGCCCGCGGCGAGGACCTGGGCGACCCGGAGATCGACGCGCTGCTAGCGGCGGGCATCACCCAGGTGAAGGTACGTTCGGTGCTGACCTGCGCCACCGGTACCGGGGTGTGCGCGACCTGCTACGGCCGCTCGATGGCCACCGGCAAGCTGGTCGACATCGGCGAGGCCGTGGGTATCGTGGCCGCGCAGTCCATCGGCGAGCCCGGCACGCAGCTGACCATGCGCACCTTCCACCAGGGTGGTGTCGGTGAGGACATCACCGGCGGTCTGCCCCGCGTGCAGGAGCTGTTCGAGGCCCGGATCCCGCGCGGGAAGGCCCCGATCGCCGACGTCACCGGGCGGGTCCGCCTCGAGGACGGTGAGCGCTTCTACAAGATCACCATCGTCCCCGACGACGGTGGCGAGGAAGTGGTGTACGACAAACTGTCCAAGCGGCAGCGGCTGCGCGTGTTCAAGCACGAGGACGGTACCGAGCGGCTACTCACTGACGGCGACCATGTCGAGGTGGGCCAGCAACTGATGGAAGGCTCCGCCGACCCGCATGAGGTGCTACGCGTGCAGGGCCCCCGCGAGGTACAGATCCACCTGGTCAAGGAGGTCCAGGAGGTCTACCGCGCCCAGGGTGTGTCGATCCACGACAAGCACATCGAGGTGATCGTCCGCCAGATGCTGCGCCGCGTGACCATCATCGACTCGGGCTCGACGGAGTTCTTGCCCGGCTCGCTGATCGACCGCGCGGAGTTCGAGGCCGAGAACCGTCGGGTAGTGGCCGAGGGTGGCGAGCCCGCGGCCGGTCGTCCGGTGCTGATGGGTATCACGAAGGCGTCACTGGCCACCGACTCGTGGCTGTCCGCTGCGTCGTTCCAGGAGACCACGCGAGTGCTGACCGATGCGGCGATCAACTGTCGCAGCGACAGGCTTAACGGTCTGAAGGAGAACGTGATCATCGGAAAGCTGATCCCCGCCGGTACCGGCATCAACCGCTACCGCAACATCAGGTTCAGCCGACAGAAGAGGCGCGTGCAGCTGCTTATACGATCCCGTCCTACGAGGACCAGTACTACAGCCCGGACTTCGGTCAGGCCACTGGTGCTGCTGTCCCGCTGGACGACTACGGCTACAGCGACTACCGGTAGGTAGCGACGAAATCCCCGGGTCCGCCCGGGGATTTTTCGTGCTTATCCGCCGAACGTTTCGTGCATATCCGCCGAACGTGAAGCTGGCTTCACACTCGCGTCCGAACGTAAAGCTGGCTTCACGCTGGAGCCGCAGTTCTCACTAGACTGGCTGCGTGCTCATCGGTTCGCATGTCAGTCCACAAGATCCGCTCGCCGCTGCCACCGCTGAGGGCGCCGAGGTGGTGCAGATCTTCCTCGGCAATCCGCAGAGCTGGAAAGCGCCCAAGCCGCGCGACGATGCGGCCCAGTTGCGTGCCGCGTCGCTGCCGGTCTATGTGCACGCGCCTTATCTGATCAACGTGGCCTCAGCCAACAACCGGGTGCGTATCCCGTCGCGCAAGATCCTGCAGCAAACCTGCGACGCGGCCGCCGACATCGCGGCCGCCGCGGTCATCGTGCACGGCGGGCACGTGGCCGACGACGCCGACCTGCAAGCCGGGTACGAGCGGTGGCGCAAGGCGCTCGACCAGCTCGAATCCGATATCCCGGTGTACCTGGAAAACACCGCCGGCGGTGACCATGCAATGGCGCGGTACTTCGATACTATCGCCCGGCTCTGGGATCACATCGGCGACACCGGCATTGGCTTCTGCCTTGACACCTGCCACGCGTGGGCGGCCGGCGAGGCGCTGGTGGACGCCGTCGACCGGATCACGGGCATCACCGGCCGCATCGATCTGTTGCACTGCAACGACTCTAAGGATTCAGCCGGGTCCGGCCGTGACCGGCACGCTAATTTCGGTACCGGCCAAATAGATCCGGAATTGCTCGTCGCGGTGGTCCGCGCCGCCGATGCGCCGGTAATCTGTGAAACGGCCGATGAAGGCCGCAAAGACGACATCGCCTTTTTGCGAGACAAGCTCAACGGCTGATCAGCCGTGGCCCGCCGGCTCGCCACGCTTTTCGGGGTAGTCCTGATCGTCGCAGGCTGCTGGCGGTGGGCACCTGGAAAGACTCAGCCGCCGACGGGTTTCGTGACCGGCACCAGCGTGCACACCATCGCTCTGGGCGGACACGACCGCAGCTACCGGCTCTACAGACCCGCGGGAGTGCCCGCGTCGGCTCCGCTGGTTGTCGTGCTGCACGGCGGATTCGGCAGTGCCGAGCAAGCCGAAAGAACCTACAAATGGGACGAATTGGCCGATTCAGCTAAGTTCGTCGTCGCCTATCCCGATGGCCTGAATCGGGCCTGGAACGTCAACGGGGGAGGATGCTGCGGCCGACCCGCGCGCGAGGGTGTCGATGACGTCGCCTTCATCAGCGCGGCCGTCGCTGACATCGCCAAGAACGTCGGCATCAACGCGGCCAAGGTCTACGCCACCGGTATGAGCAACGGCGCCATCATGTCCTACACGCTGGCGTGCAACACCGATATGTTGGCGGCGATCGGCCCGGTCGCCGGCACCCAGTTGGACCCGTGCAAATCCCCGCATCCCACGTCGGTGATGGCGGTGCACGGGACCGCGGATCCGCTTGTCCCCTACAACGGCGGGCAGGGCTTCAGCGTCATCAACGGTCCCTCGGTGCCCGACGTTAATGCGTTCTGGCGCAACGTTGATAAATGCGGTGCCCCGACCGTGACGACAAACGGTCCGGACACTACGTCGACCGCCGGCTGCCCCGACAACCGAAGCGTCGTGCTGGTTACCGTCAGAGATGGTGGCCACCATTGGCCGCCGGACGCCACGTCGCAGTTGTGGCAATTCTTCGCCGAGCATCCGCGCTGACGTGGTTGGGCGCTTATGGTGATCCGGTGGACGGCGAGTCCTTCGGGCGTTACCGGTTGCAGGAGTTGCTGGGCCGCGGCGGGATGGGTGAGGTCTGGCGTGCCTACGACACAGCCACCAACCGTGTTGTCGCGCTCAAATTGCTGCCAGCGCATCTGGCCGACGATGACACGTTCGTGCGTCGCTTCCGCCGTGAAGCCGAGGCGGCGGCCCAGCTGAACAACGCGCACGTGATTCCCATCCACAGCTACGGCGAGATCGACGGTCGACTCTATGTCGACATGCGGCTCATCGAAGGCCGCGACCTCGCGGAGGTGCTGTCCGCCGGACCGCTGGAGCCGGAGCGCGCGGTGCGGATAATCGCCGAGGCGGCCAGGGCGCTGCACGCGGCACACAAGATTGGGCTGGTGCATCGCGACGTCAAACCATCCAACCTTCTGCTCGACGAGGACGACTTCGCCTATCTGATCGACTTCGGGATCGCCCGCGGCACCGACCAGACCAAGCTTACTGACACCGGCGCCACGATCGGCACGTGGGCCTACATGGCACCCGAGCGGTTCAGTGCGGGCGAGGTGGACGCCCGCGCTGACATCTATGCGTTGGCCTGCGTGCTGTACGAATGCCTGACCGGAAACCCGCCATTCCCCGGCGAGACCGTAGAAAGCCAAGTAGCGGCACACCTTTCGTCGTCGCCGCCGCGGCCGTCTAAGGCCCGACCCGGGTTGTCGGAGCGATTCGACTCGGTGGTGCAAAAGGGGATGGCCAAGGACCCCGAGAAGCGTTACGCGACGACGGTGGAGTTGGCTCGGGAGGCCGGCGACGCCGCCACGGCACCCCTCCCCATCCAGCCACCGACTCAACTGGCCCCCCACCACGGGCATGCTGCCGCAGCGTCGTCGCCGACCCACAGTGTGCTGGTGGTTGCGCTAAGCGCGTCGGTTGTCGTCGCGCTGGTAGTGTTCCTGCTTGGCTACTTTGCATTCTCGAAACGCCCTTCACCACAGACCAATCATCCGACGTCATCATCCGGTACGCCCACCATGACGAGCAGCCAAGCCACGCTCACGACGTCGGTCGCAACTACTACCACCGCGTCGATCGAGATCGGCAACACAATCAACTACGGGTCGATGGGGACGACCGCTGACCTCGACTGCGAAAGCGGCAAGTCGTTGAACGTCGGCGGCTCCAACAACACGCTGACGGTCAAGGGGACCTGCTCAAAGGTGAGCATCGGGGGCGCGGACAACAAGATCACGTTCGACACGATCGATAAGGAAATCGACGTGGTCGGGTTCAACAACACCGTCACCTACAAGAACGGCAACCCCAAGGTCGAAAATCTCGGTGAGGGCAACACGATCAATACGGGCTAAAGGTACTAACCCGCGGCGGCGCCGTGGCGCCCGGCGCCGGCCGCGAACCGCCCCGCCCCTTCCCGGGCTTCGGCGGCGACGCGGGAGATGCTGGCGAATTCGAAATCGAACGCCTCGGATTCCGTTCTCCCCCATTGGTTGAGCGCTGACAGTCGATCCGACCGCATGCACTGCTGTGGCAGGGCGGCCAGCTCGGCAGCCAACTGTTCGGCGGCCTGGCGGCCCTGACCTTTCGGCACAACCCGATTGGCCAAGCCGATCGCCAACGCTTCGTCGGCCTTGACCGCGCGGCCGGTGAGGATCAGGTCCATCGCGCGGCTCTGGCCGATGAGCCGGGGCAACCGGATGGTGCCGCCGTCGATGAGCGGCACGCCCCAGCGGCGACAGAACACGCCGAACACCGCGTCATCCTCGGCGACTCGCAGGTCGCACCACAGCGCCAGCTCCAGACCACCGGCTACTGCGTAACCGCTGACCGCGGCGATCACCGGTTTGGACAGCACCATTCGCGTCGGCCCCATCGGCCCGGGGCCGGTCCGGTGCACCGGGTTGGCGTCCGGTGTGCCGAACGCCTTCAAATCGGCCCCCGCACAGAAGGTTCCACCCTCGCCGCACAGCACCGCAACCGATGCGGCGTCGTCGCGGTCGAATTCGTCGAACGCCGCGTACAGCCCCGCCGCCGTCGGGCCGTTGACTGCGTTGCGTGCTCCCGGCCGGGTGATGATCACCGTGGTCACCGGGCCGTTGCGCTCGACGCGCACCACATCGTCGGTCATGTCACCTCCATGAGTTGGGTTCGGTCGCGCCGTCGTGTCAGCTCGGCCGCGAAGTCGTTGTAAGCCGTGCGCAGCGCTGCGCCCGGCCAGTCGGCGGGCAGCAGCTCGGCCGGCAGCACCGGGTCGGTGAGCAGGTGGCGCACCATGGCCGCGGCCACCACGAACCGCCCGGGAACATCTGTCGCCTCGGCCATCTCATTGAGCAAGCGGTGGCCTTGCAACGCCCACTGTTCCAGGTCCCACAGCTGCCCGGCCAGCTCAGCGGGCGTGTCGTCGCTAGCCTTCAGCCTGCGCACCCGCGCCGCGAGCTCGGGGCACGACTCCTGATCCAGGTTGTCAGGCCGCAGCCACACTCCTTCGCGTAATTCGCCAAACCGATTGTCGTGCATGGTTGTTCGTAGCGCAGCCCGGGTGCGGGCATCGGTGCCGACGCTGGTCACTATCACGAGGACCCAGTCTCCGAGCCACGGTTTGACTTTTGGCCGCATGGCTTCGTCTTGGCGGCGCTGCCGGGCCAGCAACCGTTCCGAGAGCCGGTAGCCGTCGGTGGAGCGGATCAAGTCGCCGGCGCTCACCATGCGGGTCAGCGCGACCCGTAGCGTCGTTTCCTTGATACCGAAATCGGCTGTAAGCCTGATTAATTCGCCTGCGCTGGCGACGGCCGGATGGGCACCGAGCAGCACGCTGAGCACCACGGAACGGGCCGTCATGGTGGGCATGGCTAGACCTGTGACGCTTTGCGGCCGTAGTCGCCGAACGGCTCGTCGCGGTGTTTGACAGCATCGCGAAAGCCGTGTTCGACGGCGTCGGCGACGAACGCGTGACCCTCGGGCGTGTGCCGCGCCACCCCGTCGAACACGGTGCTGACCATCCTGCTGGTGGTCACACCCTGTTGCAGCAGAGCCGAATTCAGCGCGAGCTTGGTCATGATGAGTTGGTTGACCGGGATCGCGGCGATGCGTTGCACCAGCCGTTCGGTGCGCTCGTCGAGGTCTTGCGGATCGGGTGCTTCGACGGCCAGGCCCCATTCAGCGGCTTGGGCGCCGGTGATGCAGTCTCCGGTCAGCAGCAGGCGTTTGGCGCGCTGGTCGCCGAGGCGGTGCGCCCACAGCCCGGCGGCCGGCACCCCCCACACGCGGGTAGGGGGGTAGCCGATTTTTGCGTCCGCAGCGGCGATCACTTGGTCGGCGTGCAGCGCGATGTCGGTGCCGCCGGCCACGCAGTAGCCGTGGATCTTGACCACCGTCGGCTTGTCGGCGTGCATCAGGCTGGCGAACCCGCGCACGAACCGGCTCATCATCTGGTAGTCGATCATCGGGTCCCAGGGCTGGTTCGGCAGATGGTTGACGGCCTGGGTCTTGCTGTCCAGCACCGTGCCCTGATACGCGCCTTTAAGACTCCCGTCGCCCGCCGAGCCGGTTCGGTCGGCGTAGGCGGACAGGTCGAAGCCGGCGCAGAAGCCTTGGCCGCGACCGGAAACCAGGATGACGTGCACGCCGGGATCCAGATCGGCACGTTCGACCAACGCCGAGAGCTCCAACGGGGTGTCGGCGACGATCGCGTTGCCCTTCTCCGGGCGATTGAAGGTGATGCGGGCAACCCGGTCGGTGACCTCGTAGGTCATCGTTTTCAGGTTGTCGAAATCGACCGGCCTAATGGCGTGGGTCATTAGCCCTTGACCATCGCGCGCTCGAGGATTGGCGCGAGATCCAGCCCGGTGGGCATGGTGCCGAACGCCCCGCCCCACTGGCCGGCCACCCGGGTGGCCAGGAAGGCCTCGGCGACGGCGGGATGCCCGTGGCGCAACAGCAGCGAGCCTTGCAGGGCCAGGCAGATGTCCTCGGCGACCTTACGGGCGCGGTACTGGATGGTTTCCAGGTCGGCCAGTTGCTCTCGCAGGTTGTCGACGTGGCGGTCCTGGCGAACGTCCTGACCCGCGCTGGCCGCCAGTTCATCGCACAGCACCTCCACGCATTCGGGGCGAGTCGCCATGGCGCGCAACGTATCCAGCGCGCTGACATTGCCGGAGCCCTCCCAGATACCCATCAGCGGCGCCTCCCGGTACAGCCGTGGCATACCGGAGTCCTCGACATAGCCGTTGCCGCCCAGGCATTCCAGGGCTTCGGCGGCGTGCGGAGTGGAGCGCTTGCACACCCAGTACTTGCTGGCCGCCAGGCCGATGCGACGCAGCAGCGCTTCTCGCTGGTCGCCGCGAACCGCCTTGTCGGTGGCGCCGGCCATTCGCATCGCCACGATCGTCGCAGCCTCGGCCTCCACCGCCAGGTCGGCCAGCACGTTGCGCATCAACGGCTGGTCAATCAGGTAGGAGCCGAACGCCTTTCGGTGCTGGGCGTGGTGGATGGCGCGGGTCAGGCCGGTGCGCATGCTGGTGGCGCTGCCCAGCGTGCAGTCCAGCCGGGTGAGGTTGACCATCTCGATGATGGTCGGGACGCCGCGGCCCTCTTCGCCGACGAGCCACGCAGTGGCGCCGTCGTATTCGACCTCGCTGGAGGCGTTGGCGTGGTTGCCGAGCTTGTCCTTGAGTCGCTGCAGGAACATCCGGTTGCGGGTGCCGTCGGGCAGGATCCGCGGCAACATGAAGCAGGACAGCCCTTTTGGTGCCTGCGCGAGCACCAGGAAGATGTCACACATCGGTGCCGAGGTGAACCACTTGTGGCCGGTCAGGCTGTAGGTGCCGTCACCGTTTGGGGTGGCCTGGGTGGTGCCGGCCCGCACGTCGGAACCGCCCTGCTTCTCGGTCATCGACATGCCCGCGGTGATGCCAGGTTTGGTGGTGGCCAGCCTGAGCTCCGGGTCGTATTCACGGCTGGTCAGCAACGGCTCGTAAACCGTTGCCAGTTCGGGGTTGAACCGCAGCGCCGGGACGACGGCGTAAGTCATCGAGATCGGGCAGACGTGGCCCGGCTCCGCCGTCCACACCGACGTCTTGGCGGCCCGCACCACGTGCGAACCCGACCTTTCGTCGGCCCAGGGTGCGGCATGCAGGCCGTGGGCGATCGCGGTGCGCATCAGCTCGTGGTAGGCCGGGTCGAACTCCACCTCGTCGACACGGTGTCCGGTTTGGTCGTGGGTGCGTAGGATCGGCCGGTTGCGGTCGGCCAGCTCGCCCCAGCGCTGGGCTTCGCGGCCGCCGTCAATCGCGCCGAGCTCGGTCACCTCGTCCAGGCCCCACTGTCCGCCCTCGCGGATCAGGGCCTCGACAAGTATTGGGAACGTCGCGGGGTTGTGGTTCTCCAGCGGAGGAACCTGATTGGAGACGACATGGGTATCCGGCATGGTGTCGATATTACAATTTTTTGACAATTGCACAAGAGTTGTAATAGTACGTTCGAAGCATGCGACCCAAGTTTGCCGCAATGCGGTATTGCGGCTTTATCGCTACGGCGCGATCGAAGACGGGAATTACGTGCGGTTCGGTTAGCTGTGCGGCGGTGTGGGCTTCGCGGCGAAACCGTTCCCGATACCCCGGCTCGGTTGCTAGCTCGGGGGGTCAACACTTTGATCGCCACATCGCGGCCGATCGCGGTGTCGCGGGCTTTAAATACTTGGCCCATACCGCCTTCACCAAACAATTCGAGCAGCCGATAACGCCCGAACTCGATCCCGTTCACGGGCTGTTCAGTCAGCAAGTCAGCTAGGCAAGTTGATGGTGTTGCTCGAGCCGCCGATGTTGTCCACCTTCGGCTTGCCGTCCTTGACGGTGATGGTGTTATTGATTCCCAGAACCGTGAGCTTCGTGTTGATCCTGTCGAAAGTGATTGTGTTTCCCATGCCGGTGACGCTGACCTTCTCGCAAGTGCCAGTTACGGTCAGCGTGTTGTTCCCACCGGTCACGTTCAGCGCCTTGCCATTCTCACAGGGGATGGTGGCGGTCTGGTTCGTCGATGCGTAGTAGACGGCGTCGCCGGCCTCGATTGAAGTACTCAAAGTGGGGCCGCCGCTGCTCGACGTCGACGGGCCGGCGGTGCCGCTGACGCTGGTGCTCGTGCTCGTACTGGTACTGGTGCTGGTGCTTGCCGGGTGGGCGTTGGTGTTGCTTTTCGAGCCGCAGCCGGCCAGCCCGAAAACCCCAAAGCCGACAGCAAGCAGCAGGGCGATCGCCCCGCTCGCCAATCTGGGGGAGGTGGCGGTGGTGTGCAGGCGCATGTTTCCTCGATTCATCGTTGTGCGTCGATAATTGCCGGCCGTAGCTTGATCTCGTTCACGCCGGGCCTCGCATCAGCCGTTTAGTCATGCCGAGCTCGCGGCCCCGGTCCCACATGACCGGGTCCCCGTCGTGAAAGACCACCGTCTGGTCCCAGCCGTAGACAGTGATGTCGTTGACGCTAATGCTTCGCCCAGGGTTATCCATCGCTCCGCGGGCCCCTTTCGCCAGGGCATCATCTGCTCGAGCAGAGCCTACTTGCATTCGTCGATATGTTTGGCTGACTTCGTTCATTTGCCGAGCACTGGTGGCGAGCAACTGCCACGGTTGCCCGGCGAGCGACTCATTGGGTTTGACTGTCCACCTCTGCTCCGCGCCTCGGGCCACGGCCCGAACCGTCGCCGGACTAAGCTTTTTTCGCTGACCCGATCCCCACGCGGCGGGGACTCAACCCGGCAACCGAAGGGTGATCGCCATGGCAGCTCGGCCGGAACCCCCGGCGGGTCGCTCACGCGCCGGTGGGAAGTCGCCGGCCCGGCCGGCCAAGCTGAGCCGCGACATCATCGTCAATGCCGCGTTGACGTTCCTGGACCGGGAAGGCTGGGACGCACTGACGATCAACGCGCTGGCGACCCAGCTGGGGACCAAGGGGCCGTCGCTGTACAACCACGTGCACAGCCTGGAGGATCTCCGGCGCACCGTGCGGATGCGGGTCATCGACGACATCATCACGATGCTCAACAGGGTCGGCGAAGGGCGGGCGCGCGATGACGCCGTGTTGATCATGGCTGGCGCCTATCGCAGCTATGCCCACCATCATCCCGGCCGGTACTCAGCCTTCACTCGGATGTCGCCCGCCGGCGATGACCCCGAGTACACCGCCGCGACCAAGGGCGCGGCCGCACCGGTGATCGCGGTGTTGTCCTCCTACGGTCTTGGCGGCGATGAGGCCTTCTACGCGGCGCTGGAGTTCTGGTCAGCAATGCACGGCTTCGTCTTGCTGGAGATGACCGGCGTGATGGACGAGATCGACACCGACGCGGTTTTCTCCGACATGGTGCTGCGGTTGGCGGCGGGTGTGCAGCTGCGCAGCGGACCCGCAGTGCTCCCCGAAGACGAATAGCGCGGTAGCCGCCCGATCGACTCGACAGCGAACCCTGCGACCCATCCGCGGCGCCGTCCCGCCGCTTTGACCTGCGCGACCGACGGCGGGTATTGTGGTGGGTCGGGCCTGGCGGCTCAAGGCGCCTGTGGTGACCGAAGGCGCGCACGCCGGGCCAATTCGCATGTCCAGACGCAACGGTTGAATCCGGGGCAGGACCGTGCGGACACACCCGGCCGCGGGGTGCTCGATTTGCTCCGAGGCCAGGCATAACTGCAGTACAGAGGACTTGAAAACCGCACCGAAACATCAACGCACAACACAGGAAGCCGGTAGATGCCAACCATTCAGCAGCTGGTCCGCAAGGGTCGCCGCGACAAGATCGGCAAGGTCAAAACCGCGGCCCTCAAGGGCAGCCCGCAGCGCCGTGGCGTGTGCACTCGCGTGTACACCACCACTCCGAAGAAGCCGAACTCGGCACTTCGGAAAGTGGCGCGCGTCAAGCTGACGAGTCAGGTCGAGGTCACCGCCTACATCCCCGGCGAAGGCCACAACCTGCAGGAGCATTCGATGGTGCTGGTGCGCGGCGGCCGGGTGAAGGACCTGCCCGGTGTGCGGTACAAGATCATTCGCGGATCACTGGACACCCAGGGTGTCAAGAACCGCAAGCAGGCTCGCAGCCGCTACGGCGCCAAGAAGGAGAAGGGCTGATGCCACGCAAGGGGCCCGCACCCAAGCGTCCTCTGGTCAGCGATCCGGTCTACGGATCGCAGCTGGTCACCCAGCTGGTGAACAAAGTTCTGCTCAAGGGGAAGAAATCGCTGGCCGAACGCATTGTTTACGGTGCGCTCGAACAAGCCCGCGAAAAGACCGGCACCGATCCCGTCATCACCCTCAAGCGTGCGATGGACAACGTCAAGCCGGCTTTGGAGGTAAAAAGCCGTCGCGTCGGCGGAGCGACCTACCAGGTGCCCGTCGAGGTGCCCCCGGGCCGGTCCACCACGCTGGCGCTGCGCTGGCTGGTCAGCTTCTCGCGGCACCGCCGGGAAAAGACCATGATCGAGCGCCTGGCAAACGAGCTACTGGATGCCAGCAATGGCCTGGGAGCCTCCGTCAAGCGACGCGAGGACACCCACAAAATGGCCGAGGCAAACCGCGCCTTTGCGCACTATCGCTGGTAGAGCGAGGTGCGGTGGCCAGAGCCGGCAAGGCGGCGACATAGGGCCAAGCACCGGGCGCAAGCGATAGCGAACTACTAAGCAACCGAAAGAGTGGGAAGACTTCTGTGGCACAGAAGGACGTGTTGACCGACCTCACGAAGGTCCGCAACATCGGCATCATGGCGCACATCGATGCCGGCAAGACGACCACAACCGAGCGCATCCTCTACTACACCGGTATCAGCTACAAGATCGGTGAGGTGCACGACGGCGCCGCCACCATGGACTGGATGGAGCAGGAGCAGGAGCGGGGCATCACCATCACGTCGGCGGCCACCACCTGCTTCTGGAATGGCAACCAGATCAACATCATCGACACGCCGGGCCACGTCGACTTCACCGTGGAAGTGGAGCGTTCCCTGCGCGTGCTCGACGGCGCCGTCGCGGTGTTCGACGGCAAGGAAGGCGTCGAACCGCAGTCCGAGCAGGTCTGGCGCCAGGCCGACAAGTACGACGTTCCGCGGATCTGCTTCGTCAACAAAATGGACAAGATCGGCGCCGATTTCTACTTCTCCGTGCGGACCATGGAGGAGCGGCTGGGCGCCAACGTCATTCCGATCCAGCTGCCAGTCGGCTCCGAGGGCGACTTCGAAGGCGTCGTGGACCTGGTCGAGATGAACGCCAAGGTGTGGCGCGGCGAAACGAAGCTCGGCGAGACCTACGACACCATCGACATCCCGGCTGAGCTCGCCGGGCAGGCCGAGGAGTACCGCACCAAGCTGCTCGAGGCCGTCGCCGAAACCGACGAGGAGCTGCTGGAGAAGTATCTCGGAGGCGAGGAGATTACCGTCGCCGAGATCAAGGCCGCGATCCGCAAGCTGACCATCAGCTCGGAGGCGTACCCGGTGTTGTGCGGCAGCGCGTTCAAGAACAAGGGCGTGCAGCCGATGCTCGACGCCGTCATCGACTACCTGCCCTCGCCGCTTGACGTGTTGCCGGCCGTCGGCCACCCGCCGGGCAAAGAGGACGAGGAGGTCGTGCGCAAGCCGTCGAGCGACGAGCCGTTCTCGGCACTGGCATTCAAGGTCGCCACCCACCCGTTCTTCGGCAAGCTGACCTACGTCCGGGTGTACTCGGGCAAAGTCGATTCCGGCTCACAGGTCATCAACGCGACGAAGGGAAAGAAGGAACGGCTGGGCAAGCTGTTCCAGATGCACTCCAACAAAGAAAACCCGGTGGAAACCGCTTCGGCTGGTCACATCTACGCGGTGATCGGGCTGAAGGACACCACCACGGGCGACACTTTGAGCGACCCGAACCACCAGGTCGTGCTGGAGTCGATGACTTTCCCCGATCCGGTCATCGAGGTGGCCATCGAGCCGAAGACCAAGAGCGACCAGGAGAAGTTGAGCCTGTCGATCCAGAAGCTTGCCGAAGAGGACCCGACCTTCAAGGTGCACCAGGACACCGAGACCGGCCAGACCGTGATCGGCGGCATGGGCGAGTTGCACCTGGACATCCTGGTGGACCGCATGCGCCGCGAGTTCAAGGTCGAGGCCAATGTCGGTAAGCCGCAGGTGGCGTACAAGGAGACGATCCGTCGCACGGTCGAAAAGGTCGAGTTCACGCATAAGAAGCAGACCGGTGGCTCGGGCCAGTTCGCGAAGGTGATCATCACCCTCGAGCCGTTCATCAGCGAGGACGGCGCGACTTACGAGTTCGAGAGCAAGGTCACCGGTGGACGCATCCCGCGCGAATACATCCCGTCGGTGGACGCCGGCGCGCAAGACGCCATGCAGTACGGCGTATTGGCCGGCTACCCGCTGGTGAACTTGAAGGTCATCCTGCTCGACGGCTCCTTCCACGAGGTCGATTCGTCGGAAATGGCATTCAAGATCGCCGGTTCCCAGGTGCTGAAAAAGGCTGCCGGACAAGCGCAGCCGGTGATCCTCGAGCCGATCATGGCCGTTGAGGTCCTCACCCCCGAGGACTACATGGGCGATGTGATCGGCGACCTGAACTCCCGCCGTGGTCAGATCCAGGCCATGGAGGAGCGGGCCGGGACGCGCGTCGTCAAGGCGCACGTGCCGCTGTCAGAGATGTTCGGCTATGTCGGCGACCTACGGTCGAAGACACAGGGCCGAGCGAACTATTCGATGGTGTTCGACTCCTACGCCGAAGTTCCGGCGAACGTGTCGAAAGAGATCATCGCGAAGGCGACGGGCCAGTAAGGCACGGCGGGGAGTACCCTTGCCCGGTCACTACCGCGGCACAACTGAAAACATCAACACTGCTTTTTCAAGCACCGACAAGTCCAGGAGGACACCACAGTGGCGAAGGCGAAGTTCCAGCGGACCAAGCCCCACGTCAACATCGGGACCATCGGTCACGTTGACCACGGCAAGACCACACTGACCGCGGCTATCACCAAGGTGCTGCACGACAAATTTCCCGACCTGAACGAGTCGAAGGCGTTCGACCAGATCGACAACGCACCCGAGGAGCGTCAGCGCGGTATCACCATCAACATCGCGCACGTGGAGTACCAGACCGACAAGCGGCACTACGCCCACGTCGACGCCCCGGGCCACGCCGACTACATCAAGAACATGATCACCGGCGCTGCCCAGATGGACGGCGCGATCCTGGTGGTCGCCGCTACCGACGGCCCGATGCCGCAGACCCGTGAGCACGTGCTGCTGGCCCGTCAGGTCGGCGTGCCCTACATTCTGGTGGCGCTCAACAAGGCTGACATGGTCGACGACGAAGAGTTGCTCGAGCTCGTCGAACTGGAAGTCCGCGAACTGCTGGCCGCCCAGGAGTTCGACGAAGACGCTCCGGTGATCCGCGTCTCGGCGCTCAAGGCACTCGAGGGCGACCCGCAGTGGATCAGCGGCATCGAAGAGCTGATGGCTGCGGTCGACGAGTCCATTCCGGACCCGGTCCGTGAGACCGACAAGCCGTTCCTGATGCCCGTCGAGGACGTCTTCACCATCACCGGCCGTGGCACAGTGGTCACCGGCCGGGTGGAGCGCGGCGTGGTCAACGTCAACGAGGAAGTCGAGATCGTGGGCATCAAGCCGACCAGCACCAAGACCACCGTCACCGGTGTGGAGATGTTCCGCAAGCTGCTCGACCAAGGCCAGGCCGGCGACAACGTCGGTCTGCTGCTGCGTGGCGTCAAGCGCGAGGACGTCGAGCGCGGCCAGGTCGTGATCAAACCCGGCACGACGACCCCGCACACCGAGTTCGAAGGCCAGGTGTACATCCTGTCCAAGGACGAGGGCGGTCGGCACACGCCGTTCTTCAACAACTACCGTCCGCAGTTCTACTTCCGCACCACCGACGTGACCGGTGTGGTGACACTGCCGGAGGGCACCGAGATGGTGATGCCCGGTGACAACACCGTCATCTCGGTGAAGCTCATCCAGCCGGTCGCCATGGACGACGGCCTTCGGTTCGCGATCCGCGAGGGTGGCCGCACCGTCGGTGCCGGCCGGGTCACCAAGATCATCAAGTAGATTCTGCGCGAGCGCTAGGCGAAGCGGCGCCCGGCGTGTCGGGGGCTTTTCCGTCTGCTCGCGCCGGCTGAAGCGGCGCTCGTGCCGAAAGGGTGGGCACCGTTTTGCGTCCGGCGCTACGCTCACACGAACCGTTCCAACTCACCGTGGTTCGATGAGTCCATGAACAACCCCCAGTCGTGGTGGCTCGCGTGGCCAGTCGCCGAAGTGGCAGCGGCGATCCTGCCGATGTTTACGTCTTCTACGTCCGTATATGAATCGCGTGCGATACCAGGGCTCGTCTCGTGGTGTAGGACAGGTTCGTATCGTGAACCTGGGGTCTACATGATTGGTCGGGGGGGACCGTTCGAAAGTGCCGATAGTTGCGCAATCGCTGAAGCGATACAGGTTCTCGAACACGTAGGTTTACTTATGCGAGGATTTGGGGCTACTTCGGAAAGTTATGCCCCTTAGTCGGATTAACTCGCCTTGGGCGGCAGGCGCTTGCGACCGACACCGTGCGTCAGCATCTGGGGCTCAGCGACGCCACCCCAACAGCCTGAAACGCTCCTAGCGGTCAGCCTGCGGCGAGTGATACCAGACCACGACGCCCTCAACGCACTGGTCCGCGGCCAGCTCGGCCACCCCAGCCTGCTGACGGCGGCAGTTACCCAGTCTTGGCGGGAGCAAAGCGCTTTGGTCAATGGCCTGGTGCCCGCACAGTTCTCGGTTGCAGAGGACGGCAAGACTTACGACTTGAGCGGGCAAGCCGGTCCGATGATGGAGATCCTGCAGATCCTCAAGGCCAACAACATTCCGCTGAATCGAATGGTGGACGTGCGGACCAATCCCGCACTGCGCCAGCAGATCCAGGCGGTAGTACGCCGGGCCGCGGCGCAAGCAGCGCCGTCGGTAGACGGCCGGCCTGCAACCGCACCGGGCCCGCTCGCGGCGCGACCGGAAGAATCCATCGGCGAGCGGATGCAACGATTGCAGGCGCTGCACGATTCCGGTGCGCTGACCGACGACGAGTACACCAGCAAACGAGCCCAGGTCATCGCCGAGATCTGAGCAGCCAGTGGTCGGTACAGCGACCACTGGCTAGAACACGTTTCAATTCCGCTGCTAGCCTGGTCGGCAGTCGGCGGAAGGGGCGTCTGTGGCTGCACAGCCGGGAACGTTGCACGGCCGAGCCGCGGTTGTCACCGGCGCCGCTCGCGGCCAGGGACGGTCGCACGCGGTGCGCCTGGCCGCCGACGGCGCCGACATCATCGCGCTGGACATCTGCGCGCCGGTATCCGACACCATCACCTACCCCGCGGCGACGCCCGAGGATCTCGCCGAGACGGTCCGCGCTGTGGAAGCCCAGGGCCGAAAGGTGCTGGCGCGCGAAGTCGATATCCGCGACGACGCGGCACTGCGGCAACTGGTGGCCGACGGCGTTGAGCAGTTCGGCCGGCTCGATGTGCTGGTGGCCAATGCCGGCGTGCTGGGCTGGGGCCGGCTCTGGGAACTCACCGACGAGCAGTGGGACACCGTGATTGGTGTCAACCTGACGGGTACCTGGCGCACCGTGCGCGCGGTGGTCCCGGCGATGATCCAAGCCGGCAACGGGGGATCCATCGTGGTGGTCAGTTCGTCGGCCGGTTTGAAAGCCACCCCGGGCAATGGCCATTACTCGGCGTCCAAATATGGGCTCGTAGGGCTGACCAACGCCCTGGCGGTCGAGCTCGGTGAATTCGGCATCCGGGTGAATTCCATCCATCCATATTCGGTCGACACTCCGATGGTCGAGCCGGCGGCGATGATTGAGCTCTTTGCCAAACACCCCCGCTTTGTGCACAGCTTCCCGCCAATGCCGTTGCAGTACAAGGGATTCATGACTGCTGACGAGGTGTCTGATGTCGTCGCATGGCTGGCCTGTGCCGGCTCGGGGACCTTGACTGGCGCCCAGATACCGGTCGACAAGGGCGTCTTGAAGTACTGAGGCATCCGCCCGGCAGAGCCCGCCCAACCGTTCCACATCGCGATCGTGTATGAACTCCACGTGAGCACCAGCGAACTGGGCGACGGAATCCTGATCGTCGGCGGGGGTCTGGCTGCCGCCCGCACTGCCGAGCAACTGCGCCGGGCGGAGTACGACGGCCCGCTCACGATCGTCAGCGACGAGGTGCACCTGCCCTACGACCGGCCGCCGCTGTCTAAGGAGGTGCTGCGCAGCGAGGTCGACGACACGACGCTCAAACCGCGCGAGTTCTACGACGCGCAGCGCATCACCCTGCGGCTGGGTTCGGCGGCCACCAGACTCGACACCGCAGAGCAGACGGTCACGCTCGAAGACGGGACGGTGCTGCGATACGACGAGCTGGTGGTCGCGACGGGCCTGGTGCCGCGGCGGATTCCGGCGTTTCCCGACCTCGAGGGAATTCGGGTGCTGCGTTCCTTCGACGAGAGCCTGGCGCTGCGCAGGCACGCCTCAGCCGCGCGCCGTGCCGTCGTCGTGGGTGCCGGCTTCATCGGCTGCGAGGTTGCGGCCAGTCTGCGCGGCCTCGGCGTGGACGTCGTGCTGGTGGAACCGCAGCCGGCGCCGTTGGCGTCGGTGCTGGGCGCCCAGATCGGCGAACTGGTGGCGCGGCTGCATCGCGCCGAGGGTGTCGACGTACGCACCGAGGCGGGCGTGACCGAGGTCCGCGGCCAAGGCCATGTCGACACCGTGGTGCTCACCGATGGCGCCGAGGTTACGGCCGACCTGGTGGTGGTGGGGATCGGGTCGCGGCCGGCGACCGACTGGCTGGAGGGCAGCGGCGTCGAGGTCGACAACGGCGTGATCTGCGACGCGGCCGGGCGCACCAGCGCGCCCAACGTGTGGGCGCTTGGCGACGTCGCATCGTGGCGTAACCCGATGGGACATCAAGCCCGGGTGGAACATTGGAGCAACGTCGCCGAGCAGGCGCGCGTGGTGGTGCCGGCGATGCTCGGCGACGACGCACCGTCGAACACCGTCGTCCCCTACTTCTGGAGCGACCAGTACGACATCAAGATTCAGTGCCTCGGCGAACCGCAGGCCACCGACATCGTGCATCTCGTGCAGGACGACGGCCGTAAATTCCTGGCTTATTACGAGCGCGACGGTGTGCTCGCCGGCGTCGTCGGTGGTGGCAAGCCGGGACCGGTGATGAAGTCCCGGGGCAAGATTGCCGCGGGTGCGCCGATCTCCGAGGTGTTAGGCTGACCAACCAGCGAAGTTCGATGTCGCGCGCGCGAAACATCCTGATCGGCGCGCGAAGTCGGCCGGGCAAGCCCGTCGAGGAGTGTTAGTGGGGTCGCAGGAAGATCCGCCGGCAGACGGCGTCCAGCCCCGCGAGACCGGCGGTCCAGAAGGGGATCGCACCGACGAGCCCGCTGAACACGATGGCGGCCGTATGCGCTATCAGGATCCGGAGACCACGCGGGCCCGCCCGGTGTCCGTCGGCGAATTGCGCGCGCGTGAGAAGTCCACGAGTAAGCAACGCCAGATCGAGAAGGCGAGACTCGCGGCGGAAGCCAAGCGGCGCGCGCGAAACGGTCGGCTGGCCAGTGTCACCGCGGCGGTCGGAGTCATGGGCGCCGCGGTGGGATTCGGCTATTGGGCCTCGGCGGGCAAAAGTCTCACCGCTCAGTGCGTCCAGGACGATCCCGACCAACAGCCCGTGATCGTGGCGGACAGCAACTGCGGCGGTTACGCCCCGACCACAAACGGATTCTTCTACTACGGCGGACATCAGTATCGGTACTACTACAACAGCACCGGCACGATTGGGTCGCCGCCCATTGGCGGGACGACGGTGGCGCCGAGCGATGCCAGGATCACGACGAGGTCCGGCGGCGTGATTCAGCGCGGCGGCCTCGGCGCCCGGTTGGGTGGCGGCGGCTCGTGAAGCGCGTCCGGACGCAGCCGCGGCCGCACTGGCCATCGATCGTCAGATCCCAAGGCCTGATCTACGGAACCCCGGCTCGTGATGCGAACGGCGCGGAGCGGCCCTACTGGGACGAGTCGGTCTACTACGAGTTCGACATGGATGAGATTCTGGCGCTGGAAGCCGATGTCGAGCTGCTGCATTCGATGTGCCTGCACGCCGTCGATCAGGTGATCATCACCGAACGCTATGCGGATTTCGGTTTGCCGGAATGGAGTTGGCCCTCGATCGCCGAATCATGGCGCCGGTCGGACCCACACGTGTACGGGCGCTTCGACCTCCGCTACGACGCACGATCCCCGGCGAAGCTGCTCGAGTACAACGCCGATACACCCACCACGCTGCTCGAGGCGGCAATCCTGCAGTGGCACTGGCTCAAGGACGAGTTTCCCAACGACGACCAGTGGAACTCACTGCACGATCAGCTGGTCGACCGCTGGAAGGTCATCCGGGATCTGCTGCCCAGCAGTGAGCTTCACTTCTCCTGGTCCGGTGCGGAATTCAGCGGCGAGGACCAGATCACGACCACCTACCTGCAGGAGACCGCGGCTGAGGCGGGCTTTGACACCGTGGCGCTGACAATCGAGGACGTCGGATGGGACAGGGCGCTCGAACGTTTCGTCGACCTGGAGGAGGCGCCCATCCACGCGATGTTCAAGCTGTACCCCTGGGAATGGGTGCTCGACGACGACTTCGGCGAGCACGTGGTGAGCAGTCTGCCGGCGACGTCATGGATCGAGCCGCTGTGGAAGACGCTTCTGTCCAATAAGGCGATCCTGGCTGTGCTGTGGGAAATGTATCCGGGCCACCCGAACCTGTTGCCGGCCTACGTCGACGAGCCGCATGAACTCACCGAATATATCCGAAAGCCCAAGCTCGGTCGTGAAGGGGCGAACATCAGCATCGTCGGGGCCGGCATCCACACCGCCACCGGTGGTGTCTACGGCGAGGAAGGATTTGTCTACCAGTTGTTCGACCCGCTGCCTCAATTCGACGATATGCGACCGGCTCTGGGCGCATGGATTGTCGGCGACTCATCTGCCGGGCTTGGCATCCGCGAGACCGGCGGCCTGGTGACCGACGACGGTGCGGCTTTCGTTCCGCACCGAATACCGCTGAATTAAGCGGTGTTTCGGTCCGGAACGTAGCCGCTATCTTCCTTGAGCGCGGATCGCCAGCGGCGGGATCGTCGATGCGGCAAGCGATTGCACGTCGATGGTTTGCGGCCGGTACGGCAGCGTCTGCAGCCGGGTGGCCATCGTCTGCAGCGGTTCGTCGAGCGGCTCGGCGATACCTGAAAGGAAGGCCCATTCGTGCTCGTCGCTGCCGAAATAAACTACCGCACCGAAGTTTTCGTGGAATCGCTGCCACGACGCAAGCAAGGTCTCGTTGCGCCAGAGCGTGGGGCAGCCCGCCTGGCTGACGACGACGGCACCGATTTCTCGGCACTGTTGCAGGAAATCAGCGCCGTACAGCCGGTTGTATTGGGCGGGCTGAGGGCGCTCGTCGGGAAGGTCGATCACCACGACGTCGTACCGTTCGGTGGTCTCCTGGACGAAGCCCCAACCGTCACGGTAGTGCACGCTGACTGGGCCGCGTCCGTTCTCGGCGCTGAGCACCTCCGCCATCGAGTATCCGTACGGAAGATGCTGCGCGCATAGTCGCACCGCGGCACGATCGATGTCGACGTGATCGACGTGCTCCGCACCGGCTGCGACCGCGAGCTGGCTCAAGACACCCTCGCCGCACCCGACGATGAGCACCCGCTCGATTCGCGGTGCCAGCAGCAGAGCCGGCACTAGCAGGGCCTCGTGATAGACGAGCTGACTGGTTTGGGTGCTTTGGCGTTCGCCGTTGCTGAACAGTGCGACGCCTTGTTCGGTCCGGCCGATCACCAGGTGCGCAAATTCGGTGCGCACGTCGCAAAGCACTTCCGACAGTTGCCAATTGCGGGTCATCCCCGGTGCGATCGGTTCGATGATCTCACGGGCCGAACCGCGAAAGACGGTTCGGATGCTGACATCCGATGCGCCGAGTTCCTTGCTCATCAACTCGACCGCCTGTTCGGCGTCGGCCGAGTCGCCGCAGGTGAAGACGTCGACGAACATCGACCCGCGTTCCGGATAGCTATGAATCGAGGCGTGCGACTCGGCGAGCATCGCGAGTACGGTCACCCCGTGCGGCTCGAAGCGCTTGTCGACCATGGCGCAAACGGTGGCGCCGGCGGCGGTGAGCGCGCTATCCAGGGCACTGCGAAGACGAACGGTATCGTCGGCGAGCGCTGGATCCACGCCGGTGAACTCGGCCAGCACATGGCAACCCGCGAAGCGGCTACCCGGCCGGGACTGCATCGGTTGCTTCCAGGAAATATTCTGCCAGGGGCCCAAACCCGTTGAACGATGTCGAAGCGTAGCTGGCGGTATAGGCGCCGGCGGCATCGATCTCGACACGGTCACCGGCGCGCAGCGTGACCGGGAGTGGATACCGTTGGTAGAGAACGTCATCACCGTCGCAGGTCGGTCCCGCGACAACAGTGTCCAGCAACGGGTCGCAGTCGCGGGCGGTGCGCAGCCGATAGCGAATGTACTCGTTCTCCGTTTCCGCGAGGCCGCCGTAGCGGCCGGCGTCAAGGTAGACCCAGCGGCGGCCGTCCGTGCCGGTCCGCACCGAGACCACCTCGCATCTGAGCTTGCCCGCTGAGCCCACGATGGCGCGGCCCGGTTCGATGACGAGCCGTGGCGAGAGGACGCTGAAGTGGCGGCCCATAGCGCCGGTGATGGTTTCAGCGATCACGTCGATGCCCGGTGCAGCTGCCGTATACGGAACGGGAAACCCGCCGCCGACGTTCAGTGTGGTCAGATCGCCGACGATATCGAAGATTGCTGCGGCACAGTCGATGCCGACTTCCCAGGCGCTCGGGTCGAGCTGTTGCGAGCCGACGTGGAAGCAGATTCCGTCGGGTCGCAGACCGAGCTGCTTCGCACGGTCGATCAGCCGGACAGCCGTACCGGGCGAACAACCGAACTTGTGGCCGAACGGTGTCACCGACGCCGGAAAGGCCGGCGCAATACGGCATTCCACGCCGGAGCCGGGCGCCTGCTCGGCAACGATCGTCAGCCCTTCTTCGGTGTCGAAGACGAATCGCCGCACCCCGAGCGAATACGCGTAGGCGACGTCGGAGGGCTTTTTGACTGTGTTGCCGAACGTGAGGTCGGCACCACCGATACCCGCGTTGGTGCAGGCGTCGACCTCGCCGACGGAAGCGACATCGAACTCGGCACCCTCGGCGGCGAGCACGCGCAGGACGGGTTCGCTCGGATTCGCCTTGACCGCGTAGCGGATCCAGGCGTGCGGCAGGGCAGCGCGTAGCGACCCGAAGTTTTCGCGCACCCTGGCGAGATCGATCGTCAGATACGGCGTCTCGGGCACCGCTGCAGACTACCGCAGCATGTGTGGCCGGCCGCCCGACCGAGGCCGCCCCGCGAGCGTGCAGCCAGCTTCACGTTGGGCGTCGAGCGTGAGCCCAGTTTCACACTGGGCAAAGTCGGCGGCCGCCCGACCGATGCTGTCATTCCCAGTTCACCGGTGGCCCGTGCGGGCCGCATTCGGCCAGGATCTGATCGGTACCGTCGGGCCAGCTGCGGGCGCGCAGGAGAAAGGCGAGCGGGCTGCCAGCGACACGGCGTTGCGGCTCCAGCATGAGGTGGGCGAACGGGGCCCGATCATCAGCTTGGGCGGCCACCACCTCGACTCCGGCGCGAATGGCCGCCTGCTCGTCGGCGGCAAGGTACTGCCAGGTGATCGAATGCCATAGCACGGTCAAGGCGCCGTCCTCCACCGAGAGACCGGCCACCGCGTCGGCGGCGGTGCGGCGCTCGATCTGCGCCGGGACGCGCCGGGCGATGTCGAGCGCACCCCGCAACCGGTCCATCCGCTCGGTCATGTCGGGCCAGACGTAGCTCAGCAGCGTCAACTCTCCGTCCACGGTGGTGGTGTCCACGGGTGCGATGTCGTAGCCGCGTCGCTCGACGATTCGCAGGGGTGCGCCGGACGGCACGTTCCCGTGCCAGGCGTCGTCGACGATCACGCGCGAATCGGCCGGACCCCAGTTGCCGCCCGGGTAGCGAAAGCGGTAGTGGTCTGCGCGCAGGTTCAGACCGGCACTCGACCCGATCTCGAAAAGCCTTATCGGCAAGGGGAATCGGTGGGCAAGGATCAGCAGAGCCCCGATGAGGGCTGCTGCTCTGCCGACCTCGTTCGTCTGCGGTGCTTGTTCGAGGGCGCCGCGTAGCCGGCCTATGTGGTTTGTCGCGGCCACGGTGATTTCGGTCCAGGCAGCGTCGGGGTCCCAGCTGCCGCCGACGCTGGGATACCAGCGGCGCAGTTCCGGCGAAGTGCCGTCGAGGACAAGCCGGTGCAGGCCGGCGAGTAAGCGCAGCGGTACGGCCAGCCGTCCCGGGTCGTCCTCGTGGCCAGAAAGGACCGCCGCGAAGATGCCACCGGCTTGGATGTCGGAAACCATCCGATCGAGAAGTTCGCCGTACATCGGCGAGCCCAACTCGGCGCAGACTCGTCGCTGCGATCGTAGCGAGTCCAGCAGGTGCTCCATGCCGCTCACCGGCCCAGCGCATCGAGGCCGCCGCGGACGGCGTCGAACGCCTCCCCGAGGGCCTGCGGCAACGAGACGGATTCGTCGGCCAGCCAATGCTCGTAGGCCGATAGCGCGACGCCGAGCAATGTCCAGGCAACCGTCTGGGGCAGCAGGTCGCCGGTTACGAGCCCCGACCGGCGTGCCACAAATGCGGCGATGACCTCGCGCCATCCCGCATACATGGTCATTGAGTAGGCTTGCAATTCAGCGGTCTGCAGAATCACCCGCATGCGCCGACGGTGCCGAATGGTCTCGGACTCGTCAAATGTGTTGAAGGCCAACAGCGCAGTTCGCAACGTCTCGCCCAGCGGCGCGTCCGGGTCGACTCCGTCGAGCAGGCTGCGCAAGTGCTGCAGGTGGGCGTCGAAGTCACCCCAGGGGATCGCGTTCTTGGAAGCGTAGTAGCGGAACACCGTGCGCCGGGCGATGCCGGCGGCGCGTGCGACATCGTCGACGCTCACTGCGTCGAAGCCACGATCGGCGAACAAGTCCAGGGCAACGCCGGTGATGTGGTGTGGCGTCGTCGAGCGGCGCCGGCCTACTCGAGGCTCGGGTTCCTGCCGCATCGCACCCAATCCCTCCGCTGCCTCTTCCGTTCTGGCACTCGATGCCATATTCTTACCTGAATTGTGACCAAGACCACCCCGACTTGTCGAGTCCCTGACGAAAGGCAATTCCATGGACGACCAGATCGATACCGAGACCGAGCTCGTCACCGAGACCCTGATCGAAGAGGTTTCTATCGACGGGATGTGCGGGGTCTACTGACCGTGCCTGTCTCGGTACAGTCCCCCCGGCCGGCATCGCCGCAGGGGCGGTTCGACGCCGATCTCGGCTGGCGACTGCATCCGCAGGTGGCCGTGCGACCCGAACCGTTCGGTGCGCTGCTTTACCACTTCGGCACCCGCAAGCTGTCGTTCCTGAAGAACCGCGAAATTCTCGCGGTGGTGCAGTCGCTGGGCGATCACCCGGATGCGCGATCCGCTTGCCGCACAGCTGGAATCGACGATGCTGCGCAGTTGCCCTACCTGCGCGCGCTGGGGGTGCTCGCCGAGTCGCGGATGCTGGTGGCCCAGAGGCCAGAAGACCCGGAGGACCAACAATGACAGCGATGGCACCGCGGCTCGTCGAGCAGTTCGAACACGGGCTGGACGCGCCGATCTGCCTGACCTGGGAGCTGACCTACGCCTGCAACCTGGCGTGTGTGCACTGCCTGTCGTCGTCGGGCAAACGTGATCCCCGCGAACTATCCACCCAGGAGTGCAAGGACGTCATCGACGAGCTTGAACGCATGCAGGTGTTCTACGTGAACGTCGGCGGCGGTGAACCGACCGTGCGTCACGACTTCTGGGAGCTGGTGGACTACGCCACCGCACATCACGTCGGCGTGAAGTTCTCCACCAACGGTGTGCGGATCACTGGCGAGGTGGCCGCACGACTGGCCGCCAGCGACTACGTCGACGTTCAGATCTCGCTCGACGGCGCGACCGCGGAGGTCAACGACGCCGTGCGCGGGGCCGGCTCCTACGCCATGGCGCTGCGCGCGTTGCAGAATCTGGCGGACGCGGGGTTTTCCGACGCGAAGATCTCCGTGGTGGTCACCCGGCACAATGTCGACCAGCTCGACGACTTCGCCGCACTGGCGCGCCGCTACGGTGCCACCCTGCGGATCACCCGGCTGCGACCGTCCGGGCGGGGTGTGGATGTCTGGGACGACCTGCACCCGACGGCCGACCAGCAGATCACCTTGTACGACTGGCTGGTCGCCCACGGTGAGCATGTGCTGACGGGTGACTCCTTCTTTCATCTCTCGGCGCTCGGCGAACCCGGCGCACTAGCCGGACTGAACATGTGCGGAGCCGGCCGGGTGGTGTGTCTGATCGACCCGATCGGCGACGTGTACGCCTGCCCGTTCGCCATCCACGACCGCTTCCTTGCCGGAAACGTGTTGTCCGACGGCGGTTTCGACAATGTATGGAAGAACGCACCGCTGTTCCGTGAGTTGCGCACACCTCAGTCTGCCGGCGCCTGCCACAGTTGCGGGCACTACGACAGCTGCCGCGGCGGTTGCATGGCGGCCAAGTTCTTCACCGGCCTGCCGATTGACGGTCCCGACCCCGAATGCGTACAAGGTCACGGCGCGCCGGCGCTGGCCCCCGACCGCGACAAGCCGCGGTCGGGCAGTGACCACTCCCGGCGGCGGGGCAGCGGCCCGGTGCCGCTGACGCTGTCCGTGCGCCCGGCCGCGGCGCCGGCCCGGCTGTGTAACGAAAGCCCGATCTAGGGTGGCCCGCGACGTCTGGTTTGAGACGGTGGCGATCGCTCAGCAACGGGCAAAGCGGCGGTTGCCAAAGGCGGTCTACTCGGCCCTCGTCGCCGCCAGCGAGCGGGGAGTGACGGTCACCGACAACGTGGAGGCGTTCAGCGAGCTCGGCTTCGCGCCGCACGTGGTCGGGGCCATCGAGAAGCGTGATCTGTCGACTACTGTTATGGGGCAAGATATTTCGCTGCCCGTGATCATCTCACCCACCGGTGTGCAGGCAGTCGATCCCGACGGCGAGGTGGCCGTAGCGCGGGCAGCCGCCGCCCGCGGCACGGCGGTGGGACTGTCTTCGTTCGCGAGCAAGCCGATCGAAGAGGTCATTGCGGCAAACGACAAGGTGTTCTTCCAGGTCTATTGGCTCGGCGGCCGCGACGCGATCGCCGAGCGCGTCGAACGCGCCCGGCAGGCCGGTGCGGTCGGGTTGATCGTCACCACCGACTGGACGTTCTCGCACGGACGGGACTGGGGCAGCCCCGCGATTCCGGCGCAGATGAACCTGCAGACGATGGTGCGGCTCTCGCCGCAGGCGATCACCCGCCCGCGCTGGCTGTGGAAGTACGCCAAGACGCTGCGCCCGCCGGACCTGCGGGTTCCCAATCAGGCTCGCCGCGGCGAGCTCGGCCCGCCGTTCTTCGCCGCTTACGGCGAGTGGATGGCGACACCGCCGCCGACCTGGGAGGACATCGCGTGGCTGCGCGAGCTGTGGGGTGGGCCGTTCATGCTCAAGGGCGTCATGCGGGTCGACGACGCCAAAAGGGCCGTTGATGCCGGTGTTTCGGCGATCTCGGTATCCAATCACGGCGGCAACAATCTGGATGGCACACCCGCCGCGATCCGCGCCCTGCCCGCGGTGGCGGCCGCCGTAGGTGACCAGGTCGAGGTTTTGCTGGACGGGGGTGTCCGACGCGGGAGCGACGTCGTCAAGGCGCTGGCACTGGGAGCTCGCACGGTGATGATCGGCCGTGCTTACCTGTGGGGCCTGGCCGCGGCTGGGCAACCGGGCGTCGAGAATGTTCTCGACATCTTCCGCTCCGGCATCGACAGCGCGCTGATGGGGTCTGGGCCGTGCTTCCGTGCACGACCTCACTCCCGATGACGTCGTTATCCCACCCGGGTTCCCCCGGGCCCTCCGGCGCCCGCGTCCGGGACCGGCTAGGGGTACGAAGCTGCGCTAACGATAATTTTTGGTGCAGACGTGGCGGCCGTGGCGGACGTGACCGAAGACAGTCCATATGCGGAAGAAAATTTTTGGCGAGCAAGCCAACAACCGGTTCACGGCAGGTGAATTCGTCTTACCATCGGCGAGTGGCTGTCCTCGGCGACCTCGGGGGCTCGACGTCGAGCCAACTGAAAACACACGTCGCCGACAGTCCTTGTGCCGCTGGGATCCACCGAGCAACATGGTCCCCATCTGCCGCTTGACACCGACACCCGGATCGCGACCGCCGTCGCCAGCGTTGTTGCCGCGCGTCTGGGTGCAGAGCGGTCGCTCGATCAGCATCCGTGGCTGGTGGCGCCGGCCATCGCGTACGGCGACAGCGGGGAGCACCAGAGTTTCGCCGGAACGATCTCGATCGGCACCGAGGCCCTGACGATGTTGCTAGTGGAGTACGGCAGGTCGGTTTGCTGCTGGGCGCAGCGCCTGATTTTCGTCAACGGCCATGGCGGCAATGTCGCGTCGCTGCTTGGCGCGGTGAGTCGGCTGCGATCAGAAGGCCGTGAGGCGGGGTGGTGCTCGTGCGCCGTGCTCGGCGGCGACGCGCACGCCGGCCACACCGAAACATCGGTTCTGCTGCATATTTCGCCAACCGATGTGTTGACCGACCAGCGGTGTGCCGGCAACGGGGCGCCGCTGCGCGAACTGCTGCCGTCGATGCGTCGCGGCGGCGTGGCGGCGGTGAGCGAGGTCGGCGTGCTGGGGGACGCCACCACGGCGACCGCGGCCGACGGAGCGCGTATCTTCGCCGAGATGGTCGACGGTTGCGTCGGCCGGATAGCCCGCTGGCAGCCCGGCGCCGACGGGACGCTGACATGACCCCCGCTCGGTTGCCCGACGGATTCGCCGTGCAAGTCGACCGGCGCGTTCGGATCCTCGGCCAGGGCTCGGCCCTGCTCGGTGGCTCTCCCACCCGGCTGCTGCGGCTGGCGCCAGCTGCCCAACACATGCTCTCGGACGGACGCCTCAAGGTTCATGACGCGCTCAGCGCAGAGCTGGCCCGTACCCTGCTCGACGCCACGGTAGCGCACCCCCGACCGGCCAGCGGTCCTTCTCACCGCGATGTCACAGTGATAATTCCGGTCCGGGACAATACTTCTGGTGTGCGGCGGTTGGTGCCCGCGCTGCGCGGCCTACGAATCGTCGTCGTGGACGACGGCTCGTCAATTCCGATCCAGCGCGAGGTGCTCGCGGCGGCGCACCCCGATATCGAAGTGTTGCGCCATCCGCGGAGTAGGGGACCCGCGGCAGCGCGCAATACCGGACTTGCGGCCTGCACTACAGGGTTTGTGGCGTTCCTGGATTCCGACGTCGTGCCCCGGCGCGGTTGGTTAGAGGCCCTACTCGGTCACTTCTGCGACCCCACCGTTGCGCTGGTCGCGCCGCGCATCGTGGGCTTGGCACAGAACGACCACCTGGTGGCCCGGTATGAGGCGGTGCGCTCATCGCTGGACCTGGGCCAGCGCGAAGCGCCGGTGCTGCCGTACAGCACGGTGTCCTATGTTCCCAGCGCCGCGATCATCTGCCGCACCTCGGCGCTCCGCGACGTCGGCGGCTTCGACGAGACGCTGCGCTCCGGCGAAGATGTCGACCTGTGCTGGCGGCTCGTTGAGGCCAATGCCCGGCTGCGCTACGAGCCGATTGCGCTGGTGGCCCACGACCATCGCACGGAATTGCGGGATTGGATTGCCCGTAAGGCGTTTTACGGCGGTTCCGCTGCTCCGCTCGCTGCCCGCCACCCGGACAAGACCGCCCCGCTGGTGATCTCCGGCTGGGGACTTGCCGTGTGGCTGTTGATGGCTGTCGGTTCGTGCCTGGGATACCTGGCGTCGCTGTTCGCCGCCGCCCTGACCGGCCGCAGGATCGCCAAGGCCATGCGAGGCGACGACACTCACCTCTGGGATGTCCTGGTCGTCGCCACCCGCGGCCTATGGTCAGCCGCACTTCAACTGGCATCGGCCCTATGTCGGCACTACTGGCCTATCGCGCTGGTCGCGGCGATCGTGTCGCGACATTGCCGCCGTGCCGTGCTGGTCGCCGCAGTCGTCGACGGTGTGGTGGACTGGGTCACCCGCCGCAGCGATGCCGACGGCGATGCCAAGCCGATCGGCCTGTTGTCCTACATGCTGCTCAAGCGCCTCGACGACCTGGCCTACGGCCTGGGTCTGTGGAGCGGGGTGGTGCGGGAACGCAACCTGGGCCCGCTCAAACCCCAGATCCGCACCTGACGGCCGCCTTGACCGGGGCCGCCCAGCACAGCGACGTTCTGATCGTCGGCGCGGGAAGCGCTGGATCAGTGGTCGCCGAGCAACTTTCAGCTGATATCGGCTGCTCGGTAACCGTAATGGAGGCAGGTGTCGGTCTTGACGACCAGGCACTGCTGGCTCAGACCGCTGACGGACTGCAGCTGCCGATCGGGGCTGCCAGCCCACTCGTGCGGCGTTATCAGACCCAACTCACCGAGCACCCGTCCCGCCTGATGCCGATCGTGCGTGGCGCCACCATCGGCGGATCGGGTGCGGTCAACGGCGGGTACTTCTGCCGCGGGTTGCCGCGCGATTTCGACGCCATCGCGGGGCCCGGTTGGGCATGGTCGGATGTGGTCGACCATTTTCGGGCCATCGAGACGGACTTGGACTACCGCGGTCCCGCACACGGCGACAGTGGCCCCATCCTGGTTCGTCGCGCCAGTGAAATGATCGGTACAACAGCGTCGTTCGTCACAGCGGCGCAACACGCCGGCTTTCCGTGGATCGCCGACCTCAACGACGTCGGAGAACAGCCGGGGATGACGGCTGGGGTGGGCGCGTTGCCGCTCAATATTGTCGACGGTGTGCGCACCGGTTCGGGTGCAGGCTATCTGTTGGCGGCGCTGGGCCGGCCCAACCTGACGCTGCTGACGTGCACGCAAGCAGTGCGCGTGCGATTCTCCGGTAATTGCGCGATTGGTGTCGACGCGATCGGCCCCCACGGGCCGGTTGTTGCGACTGCGGACCGAATTATATTGTGCGCCGGTGCAATCGAAACTGCCCACCTGCTGATGCTTTCCGGTGTCGGCGACGCGGCGATGCTCCGTGCTGTCGGGATCGACGTGGTGGAATCGCTACCTGTGGGCCGGAAATGCAGTGATCACCCGGAATGGGTCTTGCCGACCGACTGGATCGTCGCCGCGGGCCGGCCGGCGCTCGAGGTGGTGCTCAGCACCGCTGACGACATCGAGATACGGCCCTATACAGGAGGTTTCGTCGCAATGGTGGGCGACGGTACCGCCGGGCATCCGGATTGGCCGCATCTGGGTGTTGCGCTGATGCAGCCGCGGGCGCGCGGGCGCATCACGCTAATCTCGGCTGATCCCCAGGACCCGCCGCGGATCCAGCATCGCTACGATACCGAGCCCGAGGACCTTGCCGCGCTGCGCCGGGGTAGCGACTTGGCGCGTGAACTCGCCTCTGCGGCAACGTATGTCGGCTCGCCCGCCTGGTCGACGTCACAGCACTTGTGCGGCAGCGCTCCCATGGGCACCGAGCAAGACCCGTACGCCGTCGTCGATCACCGCTGCAAAGTGCGCGGTGTCGAGGGACTATGGGTGGTCGACGGCTCGATTCTGCCCACGATTACCAGCCGTGGACCGCATGCCACGATCGTGATGCTCGCGCACCGGGCGGCCGAGTTCCTTCAAGTGAATTCTTGCGGTGCCCGCCCCATGCATGCGACGGCCAGTGTCCAGTTTCGTGCCCGACGAGCGCCGTCGGGGTCCGCCGTATCTGTACGCTGGTCAGGCCGGATGAGGGTCTCGACCCAAACTGGTCGGGCTTTTTTCGGGGTAGTTTCGAGACGATTCGAGACTAGAAGTCTCGTACACAGACCAACAGTGTGGTTTCTAAACGAGGGAGTGACGGAGATTACCGGCAGCACGACCGATCCACGCCCGGCGCGTTCGCGGGCCCGTTTACTCGACGCCGCTGCCGCGTTACTGCGTTCTGGGGGTCCCAGTGCGGTGACCGTCGACGCGGTCACCCGGGCTGCCAACGTAGCGCGGGCAACGCTGTACCGCCACTTCCCCAGCGGAAATGATTTGCTGGCAGCAGCATTCAACAACATGATTCCGCCGGCACCCATGCCGCCGACTGCGGGTTCGTTGCGTGACCGGCTTATCGCGGTGGTACTGGCACAGGCCGAAGGCGTGGCCGAAGCCCCGGCGACACTGACCGCCATGTCGTGGCTGGCGCTGGGTAGCGATTTGGAAGATCTGCCAGAAGCCCGTCACACCCAGGCCGCGGACAGCGCGGCAATCACGACATTGCGGCAGCGGATCGCCCAGCAGTACGCGGCGCCCTTCGACGTCATTTTCGACAGCCCTGAGGCGGCCGAGTTGGGCGACATCGACCGCTCCCGCGCGATTGCGCTGCTGATCGGCCCGCTGCTGCTGGGTCGCCTGAGTACTTTGCCTGATTTCGACTATCGCGAGTGCGCGCGCGCCGCGGTCGACGGATTCCTGCACGTCCAGCGCACCAAGGCCGCTCGCCGGCCCGCAACATTGCCGGAAAGTGCTCAGCGCAGCGAATATTGAGTCGGCAGGTGTTTGAGGCCGCCGACGAACGTGGTAGCGATCAGTTCCGGCTTTCCGTTCAGCTCAATCGATTCCGACCGCGAACCGCGGTGTCCTCGGCGGCGGTCCGCATGAATTCCTTGACCGGGGTGACCCAGCGGATCATCTCTTCGGTAGCCAGCGGCATAAGGTCCAGGTTGTCCCGGAGGCGCCGGCGCTGGTCGGGATTTTCGATGAGCGCCTGCGGGCCCCCCCAAGATCGTCGCGCGGTGTTTCGTGACCCGCGTGGCCACGATCACCAGTGGGACGCCGATCGACGTCGGACAACGTTCGCCGTCAACGCGCGCGTGGCGATCGCGGAGGCGAGGTCATCGGTCGGGTGTCTCGCCGGGCGGTGGTGAGGGCTTGAAGTAGCCGAAGAAGTCGAGCAGAACTTTGCTCGGGTGCTGCGTTACTCGTCGTCGTCGCGCCGAAGAGTTCCTGGGGAGCTGAGCATGCGGCGAAGTACCCCGTAGCCGAGCAGTGACATGTCCAAGTTGGGCTCGCCCGAAATCGTCGGCCTCGGCGATGCCCAGCAGCGGTCTGGGGTTCGTTGATGAACAGGTTGTTGGCGCGCTCGATTTCCATGATGTCGGCGTGCTTGGTGATCGCCCAGAACGGCCGGTATGGCGGGCGATCGACCAGGGAGACCGGCGCGTGGGCACGCAGGTGGGTTAGCGCGGCGTGCAGCCGCGGCTCGTCGGCATAGGACGTCGGATCGGCGAACACGTTCGCGGCCTCGTCGATGATCGGTGCGCTCATCGCGCTCCTCGGGGTTTGTCGGCTGTTTCAGTGTCGGTGATCGGCGACGCGGCTGAGGTGGTTTGTGTCGATCCGACGGGTCTCCTATCGCCTACGCTCAAGTTTCGTGCCGATCACAACGCATCGTCGCCGGGGCCGCCGAGGGCTGGTTCCTGTCGCGCTGCTGTCGGCGGCGGTGCTGATCGCCGGCTGTAGCCGGGGCGACGTGACCGGGCAAACGCCGGCAACGGCCATGCGCGACGGCGTGGTACACCTGTCGATGGGCCTGGTGCGCGGTGAGGTTGCCGTGGATTACCGCCTATTTCAAGGGATTCCGTATGCCGCAGCCCCGGTGGGGCCGCTGCGCTGGCAGCCGCCGCAGCCGCCCGCGCCGTGGCCGGGAATGCGCGATGCCAGCAAGCCCGGACCGCAATGCATGCAGGAGAGTCGTGGCCGCAAGTCGACCAGCGAGGATTGCCTGTCGCTAAACGTCTGGACCCCACCGGTGACCGCCGGTGCCGGCAAGCATCCGGTGATGGTGTGGATTCACGGCGGTGGGTTCGTCAACGGCAGCGGCGATATCTACAACGCGCGGGCGATGGCGGCGCAGGGTCACATCGTTGTCGTCACCCTCAACTACCGGCTGGGCGCCCTCGGCTTCTTGGCCCATCCGGCGCTCGGCGGCGACGCAGGCAACTACGGGCTTGCCGATCAGCAAGCCGCGCTGCGCTGGGTGCAGCACAACATCGCCGACTTCGGCGGCGATCCGGGCAAGGTGACCATCGCCGGTGAATCCGCGGGCGCGATGTCGGTGTGCGACCACCTGGTGGCGCCCGGGTCGGCGGGCCTGTTCCGCGCGGCGATCATCCAGAGCGGGCCATGTCAGGCGCAGGTCAATTTGGCGACCGCGCAGCACGCCAGCTCGGACTACGCGGCGTCAGTGGGCTGCGGCAACCCGGACACCGCCGCAGGGTGCCTGCGTGCGCTGCAGGCCACCGCGCTGGCCCGTCCGCCGTGGTATGCGCGGATCGGTGACTCCGATTCGCTTTCCGGCCCGGTCACCGGAACCGCGACGCTGCCGGTCGATCCGGTCGCGGCGTCCGCGGCGGGCCATGCGGCGCGGGTTCCGGTGCTGATCGGCACCACGCACGACGAGTTCACCATGTTCGCTGCGCTGCGGTATCTGCGCCTGGGCCGGGGGGTGACGGCTGCCGAGTATCCAGACGTGCTGTCGGACATCTTCGGCGCCGACGGCAAGGCTGTGGCGGCGCACTATCCGCCCGAGCGCTATGGCGGTGACGTGTCACTCGCGTACTCGGCGGCGGTGACCGACGGCGAATTCACCTGCGTGGCCGACCGGTTGGCGCGACGCGTTGCGCCGCGGCGCAAGCGTGTACGGCTACGAGTTCGACGACCCTCATGCGCCCGCACCGGATCCGTTGCGGCGTGCGCCGTTTCCGGTCGGCGCCAGTCACTCACTGGAGTTGCGCTATCTCTTCGGCATCGGGGGCGCCCCGCCGCTCGATCCCGCGCAGCGCACGCTCTCCGAGCAAATGATCCGGTACTGGAGCCAATTCGTGACCACCGGCGTGCCGAACGTGGCCGGCCAACCCGTCTGGCCCCCGCTCAGCGACGATCCCGCACACAGTTCATGGATGATGTTGCGGCCCGGCGGCCCCACGGTGACGACCGACTTCGACGCCTCGCACCAATGTCCGTTCTGGGCCGGTTTGAAAGGAAGCTGAAGGGCAAGCGATGACTGAATGAGTCAGGCGGCCAGTGTCACCCAGCGCTGCCATCGAGGGAGCGCGCTGTCGGGTGTTTGCCCCGGGTCGGGCGTGCGGGGCGCTGGTCGTGAGAAAGGAGGCGGTAGCGGCTGCGGGTTTTCGCAAACCATGCCTCTGGGAGTGTTCGGCGGACAGGGAAACTGGGGCAGAGGGATGTGGGCGCTCACCCCGGCAAGCCCGAAGACGACGGTCACCATGATTGTCGCTGCCGCGCAGCGTGCGAAATTGCGCATGCTTGTGCGTACCCCGGACCAACCGGCGTCGAGCGGCGGGCTTCCATGTTGTGACGTATGTCACATCATTCCGACCGTGGGTGGGGCTCGCGCTCATTTTGCGCTAGCGCCGGAAGCCCACAAGTCAATCAGCGTTTGCCGCCGCTACAAATTGTGACGTGTTACGCCTGCGGCTCAACGTATTTACTATTCCGCTGACATATACGACGGGACTGGCTCAGCGGACTGGTCGTTGAAGCCCGACGGCGGCCGGGTGATCACCGACGCGACGAGGCGCACCGTTGTTTGTTGAGGTCCGGTTGGGCCGGCTTGACGGGGAAGCGCTAAGCGGCCGGTGTCACCCAGACCGTGATATCGGCGTGTACCACTTCGGTTCCCGCGCGGTCGGTGACGGCCACCGGCACCACTAGCTCGACGCCGCCGGTGATCTGCGCGAAATCCGGCGGTTCCAGTCTGGCCACCGCCCGCAGTGAAGTCGTCGCCTTCTCCAGATATCGCACGCTCATCGCTTTCGGGATCCACCGATGGCTACGCGGCACGGTGGCCTCCATCAGCATGCCCATCGCGGCTTCAGCGGCATTGCACGACGCGATCGCGTGCACCGTGTGCAAGTGGTTGTAGACGTAGAACCACTTGGGCACTCTGACTTCGGCCAGACCGGGTTCCATGTGCACGACGTGCGGCAGGATCGACGCGAAATAAGGCACGCGTGCCATTGCCGCGGCCGAGAACAGGCGGCTGCCGCCCGGGCGGCCGGAGAGCCGCCGCCAAGCTTGATACGTGGCGTTATGGGTGCTGCTCGGGTCGGCCATGCCAACTACCTTACCGATGAGTAAGTTAGTCGATGTTGGGCCCGTCGCGGCACTGGTTGCGGGTATTTCGGCGCCTGACATCGCCTGGTGAATCCCCGGGCCGCGGAGATTTGGCCGATGCCATGATCTAGGGCATACTGTTCAGGTTGCCTTGCGCCGGGTTTGCGCCTGGCCGGGCATACGACCGGCGTCCACACGGGCGCCTCCGGTCCCAACCTCGGAGCGCGACGCATTTTGGTCGCGGATGAGGCTGCGTGCGGGCAACACGCCCGACCGCGGGGGTCCGGTGAACCAGGACAGGTAAACAGCGGCGCAACACTGGGCGGGACGCCATTTTGACGGGGCCCGGTGACTACCAGTTCGGACATCGGGAGAGAGGTACGAGAAGCGTGGCGGGACAGAAGATCCGCATCAGGCTCAAGGCCTATGACCATGAGGCCATTGATGCCTCGGCGCGCAAAATCGTCGAAACGGTCGTCCGGACCGGCGCCAGCGTGGTGGGCCCGGTGCCGCTGCCTACCGAAAAGAACGTGTATTGCGTCATTCGATCCCCGCACAAGTACAAGGACTCGCGGGAACACTTCGAAATGCGTACGCACAAACGGCTGATCGACATTCTGGACCCGACACCGAAGACCGTTGACGCCTTGATGCGCATCGATCTCCCGGCCAGCGTCGACGTCAACATCCAGTAGGAGTTCAGGAGCGATGGCGAGAAAGGGCATTCTGGGCACCAAGCTGGGCATGACGCAGGTCTTCGACGAGAACAACAGAGTCGTGCCGGTGACGGTGGTCAAGGCCGGTCCCAACGTGGTAACCCGCATCCGCACTCCGGAGCGCGACGGGTACAGCGCTGTGCAGCTGGCCTACGGCGAGATCAGCCCCCGCAAGGTGAACAAGCCGTTGACCGGTCAGTACAACGCGGCAGGCGTCAACCCGCGTCGGCACCTGGCCGAGTTGCGGCTCGAGAGCCCGGACGCGGCGGCCGAGTACGAGGTGGGCCAGGAGTTGACCGCCGAGATCTTCACCGACGGCAGCTACGTCGACGTGACCGGCACCTCCAAGGGCAAAGGTTTCGCCGGCACCATGAAGCGGCACGGTTTCCGCGGACAAGGCGCCAGCCACGGCGCGCAAGCGGTGCACCGGCGGCCGGGTTCCATCGGTGGTTGCGCCACTCCGGCGCGGGTGTTCAAGGGCACCCGGATGGCCGGGCGGATGGGCAACGACCGGGTGACCACCCAGAACCTGTTGGTGCACAAGGTCGATGCCGAAAACGGCGTGCTGCTGATCAAGGGCGCGATCCCCGGGCGCACCGGCGGACTCGTGATGGTGCGCAGTGCGATCAAACGAGGTGAGAAGTAATGGCTGCCGACACGGCCGGGAAGGCCGGAAAAGTCCAGAAGCTCGACGTCAAAACGCCGGCCGGCAAAACCGACGGCTCCGTCGAGCTGCCCGCTGAGCTGTTCGACGCGCCGGCGAATATCGCGCTG
Organism: uncultured Actinomycetota bacterium; assembly: GCA_963787635.1. Lineage (GTDB taxonomy): Bacteria > Actinomycetota > Actinomycetes > Mycobacteriales > Mycobacteriaceae > Mycobacterium. The sequence goes on from CAWBDP010000002.1 coordinate 38,316, forward strand.
ATGCATCAGGTGGTCACCGCCCAGCTGGCGGCGGGCCGGCAGGGCACGCACTCCACCAAAACCCGCGGTGAAGTCCGCGGTGGTGGCCGGAAGCCGTACCGGCAGAAGGGTACTGGCCGTGCCCGGCAGGGTTCGACGCGTGCGCCGCAGTTCACCGGCGGTGGTGTCGTGCACGGCCCCAAACCCCGCGACTACAGCCAGCGCACTCCGAAGAAGATGATCGTGGCCGCGTTGCGCGGTGCGCTGTCGGACCGGGCACGCAATGGCCGCATCCACGCCGTCACCGAGCTGGTGACGGGGCAGACCCCGTCGACCAAGAGCGCCAGGACGTTTTTGGCCACGCTGACCGAACGCAAGCGGGTCCTGGTGGTGATCGGGCGCAGCGACGAGACCGGGGCGAAGAGTGTGCGCAACCTGCCCGGGGTGCACGTCCTGGCGCCTGACCAGCTCAATACCTACGACGTGCTGCGCGCCGACGACGTGGTGTTCAGCGTCGAGGCGCTGAACACCTACATCGCCGCGGCGACACCAACCGCCGACAGCCACGACGCGGAGGTTTCGGCTTGATGAGTTCCGTCACTGATCCCCGCGACATCATCCTGGCGCCGGTCATCTCCGAGAAGTCCTATGCGTTGATCGACGACAACGTCTACACCTTCGTGGTGCATCCCGATTCGAACAAGACGCAGATCAAGATCGCGATCGAGAAGATCTTCTCGGTCAAGGTGGCGTCGGTGAACACCGCGAACCGGCAGGGCAAGCGCAAGCGCACCAGGACCGGTTACGGCAAGCGTAAGAACACCAAGCGCGCCATCGTGACCCTGGCGCCCGGGAGCAAGCCGATCGACCTGTTCGGAGCGCCGGCGTAGCCGGGTGGCATAGAAAGAGCTAATAAGACATGGCAATTCGCAAGTACAAGCCGACGACCCCGGGTCGTCGCGGTGCCAGCGTGTCTGACTTCGCCGAGATCACCCGCTCGACTCCGGAGAAGTCGCTGGTGCGCCCACTGCACGGTCGTGGGGGGCGTAATGCGCACGGCCGGATCACCACCCGGCACCGCGGCGGCGGGCACAAGCGTGCCTACCGGCTGATCGACTTCCGCCGTAACGACAAAGACGGTGTCAACGCCAAGGTCGCGCATATCGAGTACGACCCGAACCGCACCGCCAACATCGCGCTGTTGCATTATCTGGACGGCGAGAAGCGCTATATCATTGCACCCCAAGGACTTTCGCAGGGCGCTGTGGTCGAATCCGGCCCCAACGCCGACATTAAACCGGGTAACAACCTGCCGTTGCGCAACATCCCGGCCGGCACATTGGTCCACGCGGTGGAGCTGCGGCCCGGCGGCGGCGCCAAGCTCGCCCGCTCGGCGGGGTCGAGCATCCAGTTACTCGGTAAGGAAGGCAGCTACGCCTCGCTGCGGATGCCCAGCGGCGAGATCCGTCGCGTCGACGTGCGGTGCCGCGCCACGGTGGGAGAGGTGGGCAACGCCGAGCAGGCCAACATCAACTGGGGCAAGGCCGGCCGGATGCGCTGGAAGGGCAAGCGGCCGTCGGTGCGCGGTGTCGTGATGAACCCGGTGGACCACCCGCACGGCGGCGGTGAGGGAAAGACCTCCGGTGGCCGTCACCCGGTTAGTCCGTGGGGTAAGCCCGAGGGACGGACCCGCAAGCGTCACAAGCCCAGCGACAAGCTCATCGTCCGACGCCGGCGCACCGGCAAGAAGCACTCGCGCTAGGAGCAGCTGAATCATGCCACGCAGCCTCAAGAAGGGTCCGTTCGTCGACGACCATCTGCTCAAGAAGGTCGACACGCAGAACGAGAAGAACACCAAGCAGGTCATCAAGACCTGGTCGCGGCGGTCGACCATCATTCCCGACTTCATCGGCCACACCTTCGCCGTCCACGACGGACGCAAGCATGTGCCGGTGTTCATCACGGAGTCGATGGTCGGGCACAAGCTCGGGGAGTTCGCACCTACGCGCACCTTCAAGGGACACATCAAAGACGACCGAAAGGCCAAGCGGCGATGAGCGCCCCCACCGAATTCCCTTCTGCGATCGCCAAAGCGCGGTTCGTGCGGGTGTCGCCGACCAAGGCGCGCCGGGTGATCGACCTGGTGCGCGGTAAGTCGGTGACCGAGGCGCTCGACATCTTGCGCTGGGCGCCCCAGGCGGCGAGTCAGCCGGTGGCCAAAGTCATTGCCAGCGCTGCGGCTAACGCGCAGAACAACAACGGGCTCGACCCGACCACCCTGGTCGTGGCCACGGTCTACGCCGACGACGGTCCCACCGCCAAACGGATCCGTCCACGCGCGCAGGGTCGCGCGTTCCGGATCCGCAGACGCACCAGCCACATCACAGTCGTGGTCGAAAGCCGGCCGGTCAAGGATGAGCGCGCGCAGTCGTCACGGTCGCGTCGCGCGCAGGGCAGCAAGGCCGCCGCGACGGGGGCGCCGGCCAAGAAGGCGCCCGCCAACAAGGCACCGGCGAAGAAAGCACCCGCCAAGAAGGCGCCCGCCACGAAGGTGCCCGCGAAAAAGGCCGCTACCGAGGCCACTGACGCCAACTAAGGCCACTGAGGCCACCGGGTCAAAGGAAACTTCTGCGACAACTTCAGAGACGTCTGAAGCGAAGGGAGGCTCGCACTAGTGGGCCAGAAGATCAATCCGCACGGCTTCCGGCTCGGGATCACCACCGACTGGAAGTCCCGCTGGTACGCCGACAAGCAGTACGCCGAGTACGTCAAGGAGGACGTGGCGATCCGGCGACTGCTCTCCACCGGCCTGGAGCGGGCGGGGATTGCCGACGTCGAGATAGAACGCACCCGCGACCGCGTCCGGGTGGACATCCACACCGCGCGCCCGGGTATCGTCATCGGCCGTCGCGGCACGGAGGCCGACCGTATCCGTGCGGACTTGGAAAAGCTGACCGGCAAGCAGGTTCAGCTCAACATCCTCGAAGTCAAAAACCCTGAGTCCCAGGCACAGTTGGTCGCTCAGGGCGTTGCCGAACAGCTGAGCAACCGGGTGGCTTTCCGCCGCGCGATGCGTAAGGCCATCCAGTCGGCCATGCGTCAACCCAACGTCAAAGGCATCCGGGTGCAGTGCTCCGGGCGCCTGGGTGGCGCGGAGATGAGCCGGTCGGAGTTCTATCGCGAAGGCCGTGTCCCGCTGCACACCTTGCGCGCCGACATCGACTACGGCCTGTACGAGGCCAAGACCACCTTCGGTCGCATCGGCGTCAAAGTGTGGATCTACAAGGGCGACATCGTGGGCGGCAAGCGTGAGCTGGCTGCTCCGGCAGCCGCGGGTGCCGAGCGCCCGCGCCGTGAGCGGCCGTCGGGCACCCGGCCGCGCCGCAGCGGCGCCTCGGGGACGACGGCGACCAGTACCGACGCCGGACGCGCGGCATCCGTCGCCGGGGAGGCCGCCACCGCTGCGCCACCGGCTGAACCCGTGGTCGAGGTTCCGACTACGGAGAGCACGGAGGCCTGAATCATGTTGATTCCCCGTAAAGTCAAGCACCGCAAACAGCATCACCCGCGCCAGCGTGGTATCGCTACCGGGGGCACGGCGGTGAGCTTCGGCGACTACGGCATCCAGGCCTTGGAGCACGCCTACATCACCAACCGGCAGATCGAGTCCGCTCGTATCGCCATCAACCGGCACATCAAGCGTGGCGGCAAGGTGTGGATCAACATCTTCCCGGACCGTCCGCTGACCAAGAAGCCGGCCGAGACCCGGATGGGTTCGGGTAAGGGTTCACCGGAGTGGTGGGTGGCCAACGTGAAGCCGGGCCGGGTGCTTTTCGAGCTCAGCTACCCCAATGAAGCGGTCGCCCGAGCCGCACTGACCAGGGCGATCCACAAGTTGCCGATCAAGGCACGCATCGTTACCCGAGAGGAGCAGTTCTGATGGCCGTGGGAATTTCCCCTGGCGAACTGCGCGAGCTCACCGACGACGAGCTGATCGAGCGTCTGCGCGAATCCAAGGAGGAGCTCTTCAACCTGCGCTTCCAGATGGCGACCGGCCAGCTCAACAACAACCGTCGGCTCCGCACGGTGCGCCGGGAGATCGCGCGCACCTACACCGTGCTGCGCGAACGAGAACTGGGCCTGGCATCGGGCCCCGATGGTGCTGAAATCGAGGAAGCGTGATGGCAGAAGCTAAGACACCCGCCAAAGCCGCCAAGAAGGCTGCCCCAAAACAGCCCGCTCCGAAGGACGGCACGCCAAAAAGCAAGGGCCCCAAGCGCACTCCGCGCACACCCGAGCCGCGGGGTCGCCGCAAGACCCGTATCGGCTACGTGGTGAGCGACAAAATGCAGAAGACTATCGTGGTCGAGTTGGAGGACCGGGTGCGCCACCCGCTCTACGGCAAGATCATCCGCACCACCAAGAAGGTCAAGGCGCACGACGAGAACGGCATCGCCGGGATCGGGGACCGGGTGTCGCTAATGGAGACACGTCCGCTGTCGGCGACCAAGCGCTGGCGGCTCGTCGACATCCTAGAAAAAGCGAAGTAAAACAAGCAGAGGCCAAGTAGCCCACCGCTGCGGCTGACCCGCGGCGCTAACCGATCTCGGCGCCAGTATTTTTGGGCGTCGGCCATCAACTCGCTCCGCAGAAACCTCAGGTGATTCTCGGGTCGCGCGTGTAGTCTGCACGCGATATCCTCCTAGGTCCACCACGAGAGTGAGGCCAGCGATGGCGACCGAGTTTGCGGGCAAGATCGAACTTGACATTCGTGATTCGGAGCCGGATTGGGGTCCGTACGCCGCCCCGACCGCGCCGGAGAACTCACCGAACATCCTCTACCTGGTGTGGGACGACACCGGCATCGCGACCTGGGACTGCTTCGGCGGCGTGGTCGAGATGCCCGCCATGACGCGGATCGCCGAGCGTGGCGTCCGGCTGACGCAGTTTCACACCACCGCGCTGTGCTCACCGACCCGGGCGTCGCTGCTGACCGGTCGCAACGCCACCACCGTCGGCATGGCCACCATCGAAGAGTTCACCGACGGTTTCCCCAACTGCAACGGCCGGATTCCCGCCGACACCGCGCTGCTCTCCGAGGCGCTCAACGAACACGGCTACAACACCTACTGCGTCGGCAAGTGGCATCTGACACCGCTGGAAGAGTGCAGCATGGCGTCGACCAAGCGGCACTGGCCGACCTCCCGCGGTTTCGAACGCTTCTACGGGTTCATGGGTGGCGAGACCGACCAGTGGTACCCCGATCTGGTGTACGACAACCATCCGGTAAACCCGCCCGGCACACCCGAAGACGGCTATCACCTGTCCAAGGACATCGCCGACAAGACCGTCGAATTCATTCGCGACGCTAAGGTGATCGCGCCCGACAAGCCGTGGTTCAGCTATGTCTGTCCGGGCGCCGGCCACGCCCCGCATCACGTCTTCAAAGAATGGGCCGACAGGTACGCCGGCAAGTTCGACATGGGCTACGAGCGCTACCGCGAGATCGTGCTGGAGAAGCAGAAGTCGATGGGGATCGTGCCGCCGGACACCGAATTGTCGCCCATCAACCCGTATCTCGACGTCAAGGGTCCCCAAGGCGAGCCGTGGCCGCTGCAGGACACGGTGCGGCCGTGGGACTCGCTCAACGACGAAGAGAAGAGACTGTTCAGCCGGATGGCCGAGGTGTTTGCCGGCTTCCTGAGCTACACCGATGCCCAACTCGGGCGGATCCTGGACTATCTCGAGGAATCCGGCCAACTCGACAACACCATCATCGTGGTGATCTCCGACAACGGCGCCAGCGGCGAGGGCGGCCCGAACGGGTCGGTCAACGAGGGCAAGTTCTTCAACGGCTACATCGACACCGTCGAAGAGAGCATGAAGGTCTTCGATCACCTCGGCGGGCCCGAGACCTACAACCACTACCCGATCGGGTGGGCGATGGCCTTCAACACGCCCTACAAGCTGTACAAGCGCTACGCCTCCCATGAAGGCGGCATCGCGGACACGGCAATCATCTCCTGGCCCAACGGTATTGCCGCGCACGGTGAGGTCCGCGACAACTACGTCAACGTCAGCGACATCACGCCGACCGTCTACGACCTGCTGAACATGGCGCCGCCGCAGACCGTCAAGGGCATCCCGCAGAAGCCACTGGACGGTGTGAGTTTCAAAGCAGCCCTTGCCGATCCGGCCGCCGACACCGGCAAGAAGACGCAGTTCTACACAATGCTGGGCACCCGCGGGATCTGGCACGACGGCTGGTTCGCCAACACGGTCCACGCGGCCACACCGGCGGGCTGGTCGCACTTCGACCAAGACCGCTGGGAGCTGTTCCACATCGCGCAAGACCGCAGCCAGTGCCACGACCTGGCCGCCGAACAGCCCGAGAAGCTCGAAGAGCTCAAGGCACTGTGGTTTTCCGAAGCCGCCAAGTACAACGGTCTGCCGCTGGCCGACTTGAACCTGATGGAGACGCTGACCAGGTTTCGGCCCTACCTGGTCGGTGAACGAACCAGCTATATCTACTATCCCGATTGCGCTGACGTCGGCATCGGTGCTGCCGCCGAGATTCGCGGCCGCTCGTTCGCTGTGCTGGCCGACGTGACCGTGGATACCACCGGCGCTGAGGGTGTGCTGTTCAAGCAGGGCGGCGCCCACGGCGGGCACGTGCTGTTCATCCAGGACGGTCGGCTGCACTACGTCTATAACTTCCTCGGCGAGCGTCAGCAGCTGATCTCCTCGGCCGACCCGATCCCGCTGGGCAGACACCTGTTCGGCGTCCGGTACATGCGGACCGGAAACGTGCCGAACAGTCACACGCCGTTGGGTGATCTGACGCTGTACTTCGATCACAACGCCGTCGGGACGCTGGCCGATGTGACGACGCATCCGGGAACGTTCGGGTTGGCAGGAGCGGGCATCACCGTCGGGCGCAACGGCGGTTCGGGAGTGTCCAGCCGCTACAAGGCGCCGTTCGCCTTCACCGGCGGCGCCATCGCCCAGGTCACCGTCGACCTCTCCGGCGCACCCTACGAAGATCTGGAAAAGAAGCTCGCGCTGGCTTTTTCACGTGACTGAACTCAACTGACCATGGCTGGTCGAGACATGCTGACCGAGCTGGTCGACCTGCCGGGCGGGTCGTTCCGCATGGGGTCGACGAGTTTCTACCCCGAAGAGGCGCCGATCCATACTGTGACGGTGCGCGCTTTCGCTGCGGAGCGCCATCCGGTGACCAACTCGCAGTTCGCCGAATTCGTCGCCGCCACAGGCTATCTGACCGTCGCCGAGCAACCGATCGATCCCAGGCTCTACCCCGGCGTCAACCCGCAAGACCTTTGTCCCGGCGCGATGGTGTTCCGTCCGACAGCGGGTCCGGTGAATTTACGTGACTGGCATCAGTGGTGGGACTGGGCGCCGGGCGCCACCTGGCGACACCCGTTCGGGCCGGACAGCGATGTCGTGGACCGGGCCGATCACCCGGTCGTGCAGGTGGCCTACCCCGACGCCGCGGCCTACGCCAGGTGGTCGGGGCGGCGGCTACCCACCGAGGCCGAGTGGGAATACGCGGCCCGCGCCGGTGCTGCCACGACGTACCCGTGGGGCGACGACGAGAAGCCTGACGGGCAGCTGATGGCCAACACTTGGCAGGGCAGCTTCCCGTACCACAACGACGGCGCCCGCTGCTGGGTGGGCACCTCGCCGGTGGGCACGTTTCCCCCGAATCGGTTTGGCCTGGTGGACATGATCGGAAACGTCTGGGAGTGGACCGCCACCGAGTTCTCACCACACCACCGGCTCGAAGAGCCGCCCAAGGCGTGTTGCGCACCGCCCGGTCCGGCCAATCCGGCGGTAAGCCAGACGCTGAAAGGCGGCTCGCATCTATGCGCGCCGGAATACTGCCACCGCTATCGGCCGGCTGCCCGCTCGCCGCAATCGCAGGACACCGCCACCACTCACATCGGATTCCGGTGCGTGGCCGACCCCGACTAGTGGCATCGTGGTGCGATGGCCGACGGTGCACAGCAGATCGGGATATTCCTGTTCCCCGACGTCGAGGAACTCGACGCGGTCGGGCCCTGGGAGGTGTTGGCGTACTGGACGAGAACGTGGCCAGACGATGGCTGGCGGGTATTCACGTTCGCCGAGGGTGGCGGTGAAATACGTTGCGCTCATGGTCTTTCCATCAGTGCCGCGCACTCCGAGGCCGACCGTCCGGGGCTGGGCGTGCTCGTTTATCCCGGTGGCCGGGGCACCCGTGCCCAACTTCACGATGACGCCCGGCTGGACTGGGTGCGCCGTCGCCGCGACGAAGGCACGTTGATGACCAGCGTGTGCACCGGCGCGCTGGTTTATGCCGCCGCCGGAATTCTGGCGGGCCGGCCGGCGACGACGCACTGGGCCACCATCGAGCTGCTCACTGAGCTCGATGCGAGCATCGATGTGCAGCCTGACGCGCGGTTCGTCGACTCCGGCCAGGTGATCACCGCCGCGGGAGTGTCTGCCGGGATCGACATGGCGCTGCATCTGGTCGCGCGTCTGGCGGGCACCGATCGGGCTCGCGAGGTGCGCCGCGCCATTCAGTACGATCCCGCGCCGCCGATCTGATCGACTAGGCGCGGCCGTCAGCTGATCGAGGCGACCGCGTTCGCCACCCGACCCACTACCGGGCCGCCGCAGAATTTGGCGGTGAGCTGGTCTTCACCTAGACTCTAGGGGTTGCCGTGGGCAGACCTCGGCCGGTCCAATCGTTACCCAGCCGGCCCCGCGTGCCCTTCGGTGACGAAGACCACGCACGCCAGGTCGCTGGTGGCCACTTCCCATTCGGGACGGCGCCCGCTGTCGTGCACACGTCGAACCAGGTCAGGAGATCTAGTGATTCAGCAGGAATCGCGGCTGAAGGTGGCCGACAACACCGGCGCCAAGGAGATCCTGTGCATCCGCGTGCTCGGCGGTTCGTCGCGTCGCTACGCCGGAATCGGGGATGTCATCGTGGCCACGGTCAAAGACGCTATCCCCGGCGGCAACGTCAAACGCGGTGACGTGGTGAAGGCCGTAGTGGTGCGCACTGCCAAGGAGCGCCGCCGCCCCGATGGCAGCTACATCAAGTTCGACGAGAACGCGGCTGTGATCATCAAGCCCGACAACGACCCGCGCGGAACTCGCATCTTCGGCCCGGTTGGCCGCGAATTGCGGGAGAAGCGCTTCATGAAGATCATCTCGCTGGCCCCGGAGGTGTTGTAGATGAAGGTCCACAAGGGCGACACCGTCCTGGTCATCTCGGGCAAGGACAAGGGCGCCAAGGGCAAGGTGCTCAAGGCCTACCCGACGCGCAACCGGGTGCTGGTCGAGGGTGTCAACCGAATTAAGAAGCACACGGCAATCTCGACCAACCAGCGCGGCGCGAAGTCAGGCGGCATCGTCACCCAAGAGGCACCCATCCATGTCTCCAACGTGATGGTGGTGGATTCCGACGGCAAGCCCACCCGGGTCGGTTACCGGGTCGACGAGGAGACCGGCAAGCGGGTCCGTATTTCCAGGCGCAACGGCAAGGACATCTGATGACGACTGCAGAGAAGGTTCAGCCACGGCTGAAGTTGCGTTATCGCGAAGAGATCCGCGATGCGCTCAACAAGCAGTTCGGCTACGGCAACGTCATGCAGATCCCGAACGTGGTCAAGGTCGTGGTCAACATGGGCGTCGGGGACGCCGCCCGCGACGCCAAGCTGATCAACGGCGCGGTCAACGATCTGGCGCTGATCACCGGACAGCGGCCGGAGATCCGCCGGGCCCGCAAGTCGATCGCCCAGTTCAAACTGCGTGAGGGTATGCCGATCGGCGCGCGGGTGACGCTGCGTGGCAACCGGATGTGGGAATTCCTCGATCGACTCACTTCGATTGCGCTGCCGCGTATCCGCGACTTCCGCGGCTTGTCGCCCACCCAGTTCGACGGTGCAGGCAACTACACGTTCGGACTGGCCGAGCAATCGGTGTTCCACGAGATCGACGTGGACTCCATCGACCGGACCCGCGGCATGGACATCACCGTCGTCACCTCGGCGACGACCGACGACGAAGGACGAGCGCTGTTGCGGGCCCTCGGCTTTCCGTTCAAGGAGAACTGAGCAGATGGCGAAAAAGGCACTCATCAACAAGTCCCAGCGCAAGCCGAAGTTTGCGGTGCGCGCCTACACCCGCTGCAGTAAATGCGGTCGCCCGCACGCGGTTTACCGCAAGTTCGGGCTGTGCCGGATCTGTCTGCGCGAGATGGCGCATGCCGGCGAGCTGCCCGGTGTGCAGAAGAGCAGTTGGTAACAGTTCCAGAACATTTGCGCGGTAGGCCCGCCGGAGCCCTCTGGCCGGGAACCATTGCGAGGAAGGTGACACGGCTGTCATGACGATGACGGACCCGATCGCAGACTTCTTGACACGTCTGCGCAACGCCAATTCGGCGTACCACGACGAGGTGACGCTGCCGCACTCGAAGATCAAGGCCAACATCGCCGAGATCCTCAAGAGTGAGGGCTACATCAGCGACTACCGGACTGAAGACGCGCGGGTGGGCAAGTCGCTGGTCGTCGAGCTCAAGTACGGGCCCAGCCGGGAACGCAGCATCGCCGGTCTGCGCCGGGTGTCCAAGCCCGGGCTGCGGGTTTACGCGAAATCCACAAATCTGCCGCGGGTCCTGGGCGGGCTAGGCGTCGCGATCATCTCGACGTCCTCGGGCCTGCTCACCGATCGCCAGGCAGCCAGGCAGCGCGTGGGCGGCGAAGTCCTCGCGTACGTGTGGTAAGGCCGGGGAGGTAACGATGTCGCGTATTGGTAAGCAGCCGGTTCCGGTACCTACCGGAGTCGATGTCACCATCGATGGCCGGAATGTATCGGTGAAGGGCCCCAAGGGAACCCTGAGCCTGTCGGTCGCGGAACCGATCACGGTCTCGCGCAACGACGACGGCGCGATCGTGGTCAGCAGGCCCAATGACGAGCGGCACAGCCGTTCACTGCACGGGCTGTCGCGTACCCTGGTGTCCAATCTCGTCACCGGCGTGACCCAGGGATACACCACCAAGATGGAGATCTTCGGCGTTGGCTACCGCGTGCAACTGCGGGGCACCAATCTCGAGTTCGCCCTGGGGTACAGCCATCCGGTGGTGGTCGAGGCGCCCGAAGGCATCACGTTCGCGGTCGAGTCGCCGACAAAGTTCTCCGTGTCGGGAATCGACAAGCAGAGGGTCGGCCAGATCTCGGCCAACATCCGCCGGTTGCGCCGTCCTGACCCGTACAAGGGCAAGGGCGTGCGCTACGAGGGTGAGCAGATCCGCCGTAAGGTCGGAAAGACAGGTAAATGATCATGGCTGCAACGCAATCGGGAGCAACATCACGAAAGGCAGTGGGGCAGAGCGCATCTGCTTCCCGGCGCGCCGCCCGCCTGCGCAGGCACGCACGGCTGCGTAAGAAGATCTCGGGCACTCCGGAGCGTCCCCGACTGGTGGTTCACCGCTCTGCACGGCACATCCACGTGCAGTTGGTGGACGATGTCAGCGGCACAACTCTGGCTGCCGCGTCCTCGATCGAGACCGATGTCCGCGGCGTGGACGGTGACAAGAAAGCACACAGTGTGCGGGTCGGCCAATTGATCGCCGAGCGGGCCAAGGCCGCCGGAATCGGCACCGTGGTGTTCGATCGCGGAGGGTACACCTACGGCGGACGGATCGCCGCGCTGGCCGATGCCGCACGCGAGAGCGGATTGACATTCTGATGACAGACCACACTGGAGGGACCGGATAATGGCGGAGCAAGTCGGGCAGCCAACCGGCGCAACGACACAGGGCCCGCCCGCGGGCACTGCTGACACTCGCAGCGATACCCGCGGCGAGGGACGTGAGCCACGGGAGAGCCGCGGCCGCCGCGACGGCGGTCGCGGCCGCGAGCGCGACGGTGACAAAAGCAACTATCTGGAACGCGTCGTCGCCATCAATCGCGTTTCCAAGGTGGTCAAGGGTGGTCGCCGGTTCAGCTTCACCGCTCTGGTGATCGTCGGCGACGGCAACGGCATGGTGGGCGTCGGCTACGGCAAGGCCAAGGAAGTTCCGGCCGCCATCGCCAAAGGCGTCGAGGAGGCGCGCAAAGGCTTCTTCCGGGTACCGCTGATCGGTGGCACCGTCACCCACCCGGTGCAGGGGGAGGCCGCCGCCGGCGTGGTGCTGCTACGCCCGGCCAGCCCGGGTACAGGTGTCATCGCCGGCGGCGCCGCGCGCGCGGTGCTGGAATGTGCTGGCGTACGCGACATCCTGGCCAAGTCGCTGGGCAGCGACAATGCGATCAACGTCGTGCACGCCACGGTCGCCGCACTCAAGCTGCTGCAGCGACCCGAGGAGGTAGCGGCGCGGCGCGGACTGCCGATCGAGGATGTTGCGCCGGCCGGGATGCTGCGCGCACGGCGGGAAAGCGAATCCTTGGCTGCCTCCGCGAGTGCCGGGACAACACGTGAGGGAACGGCGTAACGATGGCCACAGATACGTCAGGGAACACCAGCCAGGTGAAGATCACCCAGGTGCGCAGCACCATCGGCGCGCGGTGGAAGCAGCGTGAGAGCTTGCGCACGTTGGGATTACGGCGGATTCGCCATTCGGTCATCCGCGAGGATAACGCCGCGACCCGTGGGCTGATCCGGGTCGTGCGCCACCTTGTCGTCGTGGAACCCGCGGGAGGTAACAGCAAGTGACGATCAAACTTCACGACCTTCGCCCCGCTCCGGGGTCGAAGACGAAGCGTACCCGCGTTGGTCGCGGTGACGGCTCCAAAGGGAAGACCGCCGGCCGCGGCACCAAGGGCACCAAGGCCCGCAAGAACGTACCGGCGACCTTCGAGGGCGGCCAGATGCCGATTCACATGCGGCTGCCCAAGCTCAAGGGTTTCCGCAACCGGTTCCGCACCGAGTACGAGATCGTCAACGTCGGCGACATCAACAAGCTCTTCCCCCAAGGGGGTTCGATCGGTATCGACGAACTGGTGGCCAAGGGCGCCGTGCGGAAGAACTCGCTGGTCAAAGTTCTCGGCGACGGCAAGCTGGCGGTCAAGGTGGACGTGACCGCGCACAAATTCAGCGGCAGCGCCCGCGAAAAGATCAGCGCCGCGGGCGGTTCAGCAACCGAGCTCTAGGATCAACGCGCGAGCAGCTGCTCGCGGTACTACCTGAGCTGTGGAATCACCTCTGCGGCGAGGCGTTCCATCTGCTCGCGGTCCTGGGCGACATTGTCCCCGACGGGATTGAGCAGCACCATCTCGGCGCCGGCGTCGAAGACTTCGCGCAACCCCCGCACGACGTCTTCCGGGGTGCCGGCCACCGGCACCGCATCAATGCCGGGCATGTCGCCGTAGATGCGGTGCAGGCCGGCCAGCACGTGTTCGCGGGCTTGAGCGGCGTGGTCATCGATCATCAGGTAGACCCGCTTGCCGATGGTGAAGCCGGCCGGATCCAAACCCTGCTCGGCAAGTTCGCGGCGCACGGTTTGCACCGCCTCGGCGAACTTGGCCGTCGTCGACGAACCTGCCCCGAGAAACGCGTCGCCGTGACGTACTGCCCGGGCGAGGGCCCGGCGTGCCTGCCCGCCGAACCAGATCGGCGGATGCGGCCGCTGCACTGGTTTCGGCTGCATCGGCAGGTCGTCCACCTGGCGGAATCGGCCGTGGAACGTCACCTTCGGTTCGTCGGACCAGGCGGCCTTCATCAGTTTCAGGCCTTCGGTGAAACTCGCGATGAACGTCGACTTCTCCACCCCGAAAGCGGAGAACTGCCGGAAACCGCCGCCCGGTGCGACGCCGAGGTCCAGCCGGCCGTGACTGAGCCGATCAACGGCGGTCACGGCCGCCGCGAGCTGGAGCGGATCATGCAGGGACGTCACGAGCACCGCGACGCCCAGCCGAAGCCGCTGCGTGCAAGCAGCGGAATACGCCAACAGCTCCAGAGGTGCCAGCAATGGTGCCTGCCCGACGGTCTGCTCGAGCGCCCAGCCGCCCTCGAATCCGAGGTCCTCGGCCCGGGTGAGATAGCCGCGCAGCCCGTCGGCGTCGAAGCCAGTGCGATCGAGCTGGGGGATTGAGATGGAAAATCTCACCCAGACCACCCTACGGGCGATGGCTGCGGCGGCGACGTCGGGCGTCGGTAGGCTCAACTCATGTTTGCCTTTCTGCCCGACCTGCCCGGCACCGGTGAGGTGCGCGCGTTGGCTCGCCGTGTTGATAACGCGCGTCATCACGGCGTGCCTAACCGCTGTGTGCTCGAACTGGACCTGCAATCCGTGCCGCCTGAGACGAGCGGTTTCGACCCGTTGACGATGATCACCGGGGGCGGCCGACCGCTGGTGCTGGGTGAAGCGGTGGCCGCCATTCATCGCGCCGCCGAGGACCGTCGAGTCGTCGGCCTGATCGCACGCGTTCAGCTGCCGGCCGCCGCAGCGGGACCGGTTCAGGAGTTACGGGATGCCATCGCGGCGTTCACCGCCGAAAAGCCGTCGCTGGCGTGGGCCGAGAGTTATCCCGGAACGCTGTCGTATTACCTGGCTTCAGCGTTCGGCGAGGTCTGGATGCAACCTTCGGGAACTGTCGGGCTGGTCGGCTTCGCCACCAACGCGTTGTTCCTGCGCGATGCGCTCGAAAAGGCCGGTATCGAAGCCCAGTTCGTCACCCGCGGCCAATACAAGTCAGCGGCAAACCTTTTCACTCAGGACCGTTACACCGATGCCCATCGTGAGGCGGACGCCCGGCTGGTGGAAAGCATGCGTGGTCAGGTTTGGCAGGCGGTGGCCGAGACTCGCAAGATAGCGCCCGGCGGGCTCGACGCCCTGGCCGACCGGGCGCCGCTGCTGCGTGATGACGCCGTGGACTCCGGGCTGATCGACCGGATCGGGTTCCGCGACGAAGCGTATGCGCGGTTAGCAGAACTTGTTGGCGCGAAAGGTATTTCGCCTGAGACCGGGGACGCCGACTCCGACGATGACGCACCGCCGCGGCTGTATCTGGTGCGTTACGCGCGCATGACCGCACCTCGGCCGACTCTGCCGTTGCCGTCGATCCCGGGCCGCAAGCCCAGACCGGTGGTGGCCGTGGTTACCGTGGCCGGTCTGATCGTGAGCGGGCGTGGCGGGCCCCGGATGTTGCCGATGGGCCCGTCCAGCGCCGGCGGTGACACCATCGCGGCGGCGCTGCGGCAGGCGGCCGGCGACGACTCGGTATCGGCGATCGTGCTGCGGGTCGACAGCCCGGGGGGCTCGGTGACTGCGTCGGAAAGCATCTGGCGCGCGGTCACCAAGGCCAGGCAACGGGGCAAGCCGGTGGTGGCGTCGATGGGTGCGGTCGCAGCTTCCGGCGGCTATTACGTTTCGATGGCCGCCGACGCGATCGTCGCGAACCCCGGCACCATCACCGGTTCGATCGGCGTGTTGACTGGAAAGCTGGTGGCCCGCGACCTCAAAGACAAGCTGGGCGTGGGATCCGACGCGGTGCGCACCAACGCCAACGCTGACGCCTGGTCGATCAACGCGCCGTTCACCCCCGAACAGCACGCCCAGGTCGAGGCAGAGGCCGACTTGTTCTATTCCGACTTCGTGCAGCGGGTCGCCGACGGTCGGAAGATGAGCACCAAGGCCGTGGAAGCCGTGGCCCAGGGCCGGGTTTGGACCGGCGCCGACGCGCTGGCCCACGGCCTGGTTGACGAACTGGGCGGACTGCGTACCGCAGTGCGCCGCGCCAAGGTGCTGGCCGGGATCGACGAGGACGCGCTGGCGCGCATCGTGCATTACCCCAGCTCGTCGCTGTGGGAGTTCCTGCATCCGCGCCCGTCATCGGTGCCTGCCGCGGTGTCGCTGCCGGATGCCGTCGGCGAGCTGATCGGTCGCGCACTCGTCGGGCTGATAGAGCAGACCGAGCGCACGCTGACCGGTGCCAGTGTGCTGTGGCTGGGCGGGTCGCGGTTCTAGTTCCCGAAAGTTCCGCTGACGAAGATGATCTCGCCGAGTGGGTCGTCGTCTTCGGGCGCGGGAACGCCACATCCGTGGCGCGCAAATAGATCGGTACGGGTAGTGCCGTCGACATCCCAGCCGTTGGCATCCAGATACTCGACGACGTGACTGCGTTCGCCGGGGTAGACCAGCGACGGCATGTCGATGTCGATACCGTGTTCGCGCAGCGGGCGGGAGAGCTCGCGCGCGCGGTCGGGGTCGAAATCCTTGATGCCCGGCACATATTCGGTGGCGATCGTGCTTCCCGGCGCGCTGAGCGCGGTGATGTTGTCGAACAACCGGTCCTGGACTTCCGCGGGCAGGTAGATCAGCAGGCCTTCGGCCAGCCAGGCAGTCGGCGCGCTCGGATCCAGTCCGGCCGCTCGCAGCGCCGCGGGCCAGTCGCCGCGCAGGTCGATGGGGACGGTGCGCCGCGTCGCGGTCGGAATAGCGCCCATTGCGGCCAGTGTCGCCGTCTTGAATTCGACCACTTCCGGCTGGTCGAGCTCGTAGACGACTGTCCCGGGCGGCCAGGGTATCCGGTAGGCCCGCGAGTCCAGCCCGGAGGCGAGGATCACGGCCTGGCGCACTCCGCCGTGCACGGCGTCGACGAAGTAGTCGTCGAAGTACTTGGTGCGCACTCCGATCCCATCGATGATCGCCTGCCTGCGTGCCGGCGACGCGCCCTGGATCGCGGCAAGGTCGAGCTCGCCGTCGATCATCTTGACGAAGAAGTCCAACCCGACCGCGCGGACGAGTGGTTCGGCGAAGGGATCATTGATCAACCCGCGCGGGTCTTTGGTCGCCATTGCGCGTCCGGCGGCGATCATCGTCGCGGTGGCGCCCACGCTGGAAGCCAGATCCCAGCTGTCGTCGTGAGTGCGTGCCATTTTCGGCTAGCCCAGCGTCGCAGCGACATAGCTCATTTCGCGAAAGGCTTGCATTGTTTCGTCGTCGGGAAAGTCAAATCCGTTGCGCGCGAACATCCCCTTGGCAGGGTGGGCGGCGACCTGCCAGCCGTGGGTGGTCAGGTAGTCGATCACGATGCTGCGCTGGCCTTGATAGAACAGATCGGCCATGTTGACGTCGATACCCAGACGGCGCCATCGCTCGCTGAGTTGCTCGGCGTTCTTGCCGGAGAAGGCGTCAGGGTCCGGAAAATGTTCGGTCGCGATCTGACTGCCCGGCGCGCTGAGCATGGTGATGTTGTCGAACAGTCGGTCCTGAGCCTCGGGCGGCAAATAGGGCAACAGCCCTTCGGCGCTCCACGCCGTCGGCTGGGTGACGTCGAAGCCACCGTCGCGCAGTGCAGCGGGCCAATCGTCTCTCAAGTCGATCGCGATCGCCCGGCGAACCGCGGTCGGGGCGGCACCGAGGCTGGCCAGCGTGTTGGTCTTGAACTCGATGACCTGGGGCTGGTCGATTTCGTAAACCACGGTGCCTGCCGGCCACTGCAACCGGTACGCTCTGGTGTCCAGTCCAGACGCCAGAATGACTGCCTGGCGTATGCCGGTGTTGGTTGCACTGGTGAAGAAGTCATCGAAAAACCTTGTCCGCACCGCGATCTGCTGAGTCCGGGTTTTGCGGTTGAATAGCTTGTCATCATCGAGGTTGATCTCACCGTCGATCAGGCGGATGAAGGGATTTAAGCCCGCTGCACGCACCAGCGGATCGGCCAGTGGATCGTCGAGCAACGCGTCGGGTCCCTGTGACGCCAGCGCACGGGAGGCCGCCACCATCGTGGCGGTCGCTCCGACACTGGTCGCCGGCCCCCAGGTGTCTCCCTCGAACCGTCGCGAGTCGATGCGTGTCATGGATGAAAAGCTCCTATCTTTACTGGCCGGCCCGGTCAGGGTGCCCCTGACGTAAAGCATGTCCGCGAACGGCAGGTCTTCTTCGGCGACTGGCTCAAGTCCATTGGCGGCAAACAGGTCCCGGATACTGGTGCCGCTCATCTGCCAACCGTGGTCGGAGAGGTAGGGCGCTGCCTCGTTGCGGTCGCCGAAGTAGACGAGTGCGGTCATGTCCAGCTCGAAGCCGTGCTTGCGCCATCGTTCCGAGGCCGCCTGCATGCGCTGCTTGACCCGGTCCCGGTCGGCGGACCCGCGGTGGGGCGCACTCTCGGTAGCCAACCGGCTGCCCGGTGCGCTGAGTTCGGTGACGGTGTCCAGCAGCCGGTCCTGCGCCTCCGGCGGCAGGTAGCCCAGCAGGCCTTCGGCGCTCCACGCGGTCGGTGAGCCGGGATCGAATCCGGCCGCACGCAAGGCGGTTGGCCAGTCGTCACGCAAGTCGATGGCCACCGCGCGCCGCAGGGCGCTGGGTTGGACGCCCATCTGTGCGAGCGTGCGGGATTTGAACTCGATGACCTGGGGCTGGTCGATCTCGTAGACCACGGTGCCGGACGGCCACGGTAACCGGTAGGCGCGGGCATCCAGCCCGGACGCCAGGATCACCACCTGCTTGATGCCCGACCGGGTGGCATCGAGGAAGAACTCGTCGAAGAACATGGTGCGCACCGCCATGTTGTCGGTCATCCGCCCTGCGCCTCGAGAGCCGTCCTGGTCGTGGAGGTCAGTGGGGCTCAATTCGCCGCTGGCCAGCCGGGTGAACAGATCTACGCCGACGGCCCGGACGAGGGGCTCGGCGAACGGATCGTTGATCAGTGGGCGCTCGGCACTCGTCGCCATCGCGCGCGCCGCCGCGACCATCGTCGCGGTCGCACCCACACTGGATGCCAGATCCCAGGAGTCGTTATCCGTGCGCACCATGCTCAGCTCCTTCACGTCGTTATTTAGCTAGTATAACAAGCCGTCGGGTGGCCAATTTTGAAGCAGCCCGATATCGCTGAAACCCGTGTCATAACTGGCCACTCGGGCGAGGCTTGGGCCATGGCCTACACACCGGCGGGCAAACGGGTGCTGATCACCGGCGCCTCGTCTGGCGTGGGCGCCGCGCTGGCCCGCCGACTGGCCGGTCAAGGTGCGGTGGTAGGGCTGGTTGCCCGCCGCCGCGAGCGACTGGTCGAGGTCTTGGGCGAGTGCCGGCAGGCGACGCCGTCTTGCGCGATGTGGGTCGCCGACCTTGGCGACACAGCAGCCATCGGTGAGCTGGCACAGCGAGCCTGCGACGAACTCGGCGGTATCGACGTGCTGGTCAACAACGCCGCAATTCCCAAACGCCGGGTCGTCACTGCGCTGGATCCGGCCGATGTCGAGGCGGTCATGCGGGTCAACTTCTTCGCCCCGGTGCGACTGGCCTTGGCGGTCTTGCCAGGCATGCTGGCACGCGGAGACGGTCTGATCGTCAACGTATCCAGCATGGGTGGCCGACTGGGTATCATCCACGAGGCGGCATACTGCGCCAGCAAGTTCGCGCTGTGCGGCTGGAGCGAATCGATGGCCGCAGACCTGGACGGCACCGGGGTTTCGGTGAAGCTGATCGAGCCGGGGCCCGTCGACACCGAGATCTGGGACCAGCCCGACAACGATGAACCGCTCTACGACGGACCCAAGGTCCCGGCCGGCGACGTCGCCGACGGCATTATCGCGGCGCTGGGCAGCGATCACTTCGAGCACTACATACCCGACATGAAGGCAGTCGTCGACGCCAAGAACGCCGACCTCGACGCCTACCTCACCGGCGTAGCTGCCATGGCGAAGCGATGAGGGCACTGGTGTTCGGTGTGGCGCCGGAACCCTTCGAGGTTCCCGGCGACGCCAACCCGCTGGTGCACAACCTGTCCCGCAGCCCGACGGCGCTGCGGCAGGTGCCCGATCCGGTTCTGCCACAGCAGGATTGGGTAATCACCCGGCCGCGGCTGACCGGCATCTGCGGATCGGACTCCAAACAGATCCTGCTGGACTTCGGCGAGGGTGACACCGACAACGCGATGGCCGCCTTTTGTTCGTTCCCGCAAGTCATGGGTCACGAGGTGGTCGCCGACGTGGTCGAGCTGGGGCCGCGGGCCCAAGGGCTCGAGATCGGGCAGCGGGTGGTGCTCAACCCCTGGCTGTCGTGCGGGCCGCGCGGTATCGAGCCGCCGTGCCCCGCCTGCCAGGCCGGCGACTACAGCCTGTGCTGGAGCTTTACCGACGGCGACATCAAACCCGGTATCCATACCGGGGTATCGGCCGACGTGACCGGGGGATACGCCGAATTGATGCCCGCCCACGACAGCATGCTTTTCCCGGTGCCCGAGTCGGTGCCCGACGAACTGGCCGTGTTCGCCGATCCGTTCTCGGTGTCGCTGCACGCGATCACGCGCCACCCGCCACCATCCTCCGCGCGGGTTCTGGTGTACGGGGCGGGGTCGCTGGGGTTGTGCGCGGTCGCGATCCTGCGGGCGCTCTACCCGGACGTGGCCGTGGCAGTGGTGGCGCGCTTCGCGGCCCAGGCAGAGCTGGCCCGCCGCTTCGGCGCCGACAAAGTGCTGGCGCACGAGCCGCGCCTGGCCATCATCGAGGAACTGGTCGCCTGGGGCGACGGCCGGCTGCGACAGCTGCTGCAGGGATTACCGATGGCTCACCCCGGCGCGGTAGACGTCGTCTATGACACCGTCGGCAAGCCGCAAACCTTCGAAGTGGGTGTGCGGGTGTTGACTTCGCGGGGGACGTTGGTGAAAGCCGGCGTGCACGCTCCCGGCCGCTGGGAGTGGAGTCCGCTGTATTTCAAGGAGATCAGCTGGGTGGGTTCCAACGCGTTCGGGGTCGAGGAAGTAGCGGGGCAGCGCAAGCACGCGATCGCCCACTACCTCGATTTGGCAGTCGAGGGCGTCATCGACTTGCGGCCTATGCTGACTCACACCTTCGCGCTCGAGCAGTGGCGCGACGCCTTCCTTGCGATCGCGAACCAAGGCGAAAGCGACGCCGTCAAGGTGGCCATCGATCAGCGCTCACCCCGAAGCGTTGACAGGTCGCTTCGAACACTGTTCTAATCAGATCATCGTTCGAATTCAGTCGCCGTTCGAAACGGGGTGAAGCGTTGCAGACCATGTCCGGCGCGCCGGTGCTGCGGTACGGCGCGCTCGATCGTGCGCACCTCACGAAACATCTGCTGCAGTTGGCGAAACGCGTAGGCGTCAATCGGGTGACGATGCGCGAGCTGGCGGCCGAGGCGGGCACGGCGGCCTCGTCGGTCTACTACCACGTCCGCGACAAACGCGAACTGCTCGACCTGCTGATCGAGTCAGTGCTCGCGCAGATCGAGGTGCCCCGGGAAGGCGACTGGGAATCCCAGTTGATCGTGCTCTATTCGAACGCCTGGCAGGTACTGTCCGAAGTACCCGGGATCGCGGTGCTGCTTCAGCAGCATCCGCACACCACCGCGGCTACCGAGATGGACCGTGCGTCCCGCGCCATCCTGCACGAATCGGGTTTACCAGCAGAGTATTTCGAAGCGGCACACGCCGCGTTGTACATCCACTTACTGGGGTTGGTGCAGCTTGAGCACATCCGCCACACGGACATGCCGAACGCGAAGGCCTTCGCCTACGGGTTGCGGTTGATCGTCGCGGGTCTGCGCAACGAAATAGCGGAAGGCTCCTCATGACAGACACGACGGTCGATCTTGCCGAGCCGGCACTCTGGGCGTCACGATTTCCCGAGGAGCTGTTCGCGCAACTACGCGCCCGCACGCCAGTGTTTCACCAGGAACTCACCGATGAAGTGAAATCAAGTGTGGGTCGCGAGTTTTGGGTGTGCACCAAGCATGCCGATGTCGCACGGGTGCACCGAGACTACGAATCGTTCACGGCGACTCGGGGGCCGCTGATCCAGAACACCCCGCTGTTCGACGCGTATCCGGCGATCGTGAGTCTGGACCCGCCGGACCACACCATCCGCCGCCGGGTCATCACACGTGCGTTCACCCCACGCGCGGTCGCCAAGCTAGAGGACGGAATTCGCGATCGCGCCGGGGTGTTGGCCGGCGAGCTGCTGAAATCCGGTGGCGGTGAGTTCGTAGACCTGGCTGCGGGACTGCCGATCTCGGTGATCGGCGACATTGTCGGGATCCCCGAGGCCGACCGGCCGCATGTGTTCGGCTTGATCGAGAAGGTGTTGAAGACCGCCGGTGCACAGATGTCCACCCCCGGCGGTGACGACGTATTGCCGTTTGTCGAGTTGTTCCAGTACGCCAGCACGCTCACCGCGCACAAACGTGAGCATCCCGAAGACGACATCTGGAGTGCGCTGTGCACCGCGGAGATCACCGACGAATCGGGTGAGAGTTACCTGCTGCCCTCCAACGAGCTCGAGATTTTCTTCTTTGTTCTCGGGTTGGCCGGTGCTGACACCACTCGAAACGCGTTGTGCGATGGCCTTCGGGCCTTTATCGCCAACCCGGAGCAGGTTGCGGTCTATCGATCCGAGCCAGACGCACGGAACACGGCTGTGGAGGAAGTGATCCGCTATTCCACCCCCATCATGTTCTGGGTGCGCGGAGCAACCAAAGACGTCATGCTCGGCGACATGCTGATCCCCGAGGGTGCACGCGTGGTGACGATGCTGCGCTCGGCTAATCGCGATGAAGACGTCTTCGAGGACCCATACCGGTTCGACATTCGTCGTGAACCCAATCCGCATCAGTCCTTTGGCGGTGGTGGCGCCCACCACTGTTTGGGCGCGATGCTGGCCCGAGCCGAAGTCAGGGCCGCCCTCGACGAGATCCTGTTGAACACCAGGGCCATCGAAGTCGGCCAGCCGACGATGACGCTTCCCGACCTGTCGAACAATATGACCATCTACGAGTCGCTTCCGGTCAGCCTGAAATAGAGCGTGGCGATCTCGCGCCTTGGCGCCACGGTCCATTGCGGGCTAATTCACTCGCACCACAGGCGTATCCGTCGCGGGAACACCCCATCTGCCCGCGTCGTAGCGACAACTCAGCTAGGTGATTACGTTGCGCGCTGAGGCGGGCGCAAAGACAGTCCCTGAGCGGCGAGGCCACTGTGCCAGATGTGACTCGGCCACGTTTTCCCGTGCCCGCCGGCACGCGGCACGAGTGCCGGTGCCTTGTTTCTTGAGGAACCGGACGCGGTCAAGGACACGCGGCACGACCGCCGGTGTCTTGTTTCTTGAGGAACCGGGCGCGGTTAGGCACACGCGGCACGCAGCAGAACGGGTCGATGTTCAGCCCAATCCACGATCGGCGGGTCTACGAAGGATTCGCGCGCAGGTAGCCGTACACACCGGCGAAGTTGCGGTTGACGTCTTCTGGAATGGGCACCGGACCACCCAGAGCCCGTGCACCCCAGACGATTTGGGCGGTGCGCTCGACCAGGGCGGTGATGTGCAGAACCCTGTCGGGTCGGGGTCCGACGGCTACCAGGCCGTGGTTGGCGATCAGTGCGGCACCGCGGCCCTCCAGCGCCTTGACCGCGTTGGCGCCGACATCGGGCGTGCCGGATGCGGCGTACTCGGTGCAGCGGACGTCCCCGCCGCAGTAGACCGCGAACTCGTCGATGCATGCCGGAATCGGCTGGTGCGCAATGGCGAACATGGTCGCCCACACCGGATGGCTGTGGATGACGCTGCCGATGTCGTCGAACGCGCGGTAGCAGGCCAGGTGCAACTGCATCTCGCTCGACGGCGACCGGCCGTCCTTGGCTTGCAGCACAGTGCCGTCCGCGTCGACCAGCACGAGATCGTCGAGCATCATGTCGGCGTAGTCCACCGACGAGGGTGTGATGACCAGGTTGCCGTCGGCGCGCCGGGCCGAGATGTTGCCGGCGGTCCCCTCAACCAGGCCGCGGCGCAGCATGTCCTTGGCCGCCGCCAGCACCGCGGTCTCCGCGCTGTCAACGAATTTCATGAGGCCAGCACCTCCGGGTTCACGATGTGGGCGGGTCTGTTTCCCGACAGCAACGCTTCCAGGTCGTCGGCGACCATCTGCGCCTGTCGCGCCTCAGTGTTCCACGTGGCTCCCCCAATGTGGGGGGTCAGCACGACGTTGGGCATACCCACCAGCGGGTGATCGGTCGGCAGCCATTCGCCGGCGAAATGGTCCAGGCCCGCGGCGGCCACCTTCCCGCTGCGCAGCGCGTCGACCAGCGCGTCGGTGTCGTGCAGCTGGGCCCGGGCGGTGTTGAGGAAGACCACACCGTCACGCATGGCCGCGAACTGCTCGACGCCGATCATCCCGGCGGTGTCATCGGTGACCGGTGCGTGCAGCGAGACGACGTCAGCCTCGGCCAGCAGTGCGTCGAGACTGTAGCGGGCGTCGTCGTTATAGGGGTCGTGGGCAATGACCCGCAGGCCCAAACCGGACAGCCGCCACTGCAGCGCGCGCCCGACGGCGCCCAGCCCCACCAGCCCGGCCGTGAGGCCGGCGACCTCACCGCCGCGGAACCGCTGATAGGGGATGGTACCGTCACGAAACATGTTGCCGCTGCGCACCTCCGCATCGGCGACCAGCAGATGACGGGTGGCCGCCAGCAGCAGTGCCACCGTCATCTCGGCGACCGCGTCAGCGTTTCGGGCCGGGGTGTGCAATACCGGGATGCCGGCGGCAGTGGCACCTGCGATGTCGACGTTGTTGGGATCCCCGCGGGTGGAGGCAATTGCGCGCAACCCCAGCTCGAAGACTGGGCCGGCAACTGAGTCACTTTCCACTACAACGAGTTCGGCACGTTCTGCGGAGATTCGCTCAGCCAGCTTTTCGGCGTTGTAGATACGCATCGGGGTCTGATCGATCCACGGGTCATACACCACGTCGGCCAGCTGCCGGAGCTTGGCGAACCCCGAACCACGCAGCGGAGCTGTTATGAGGGCACGCAGTCTTGACATCACGAAAGCCAATGCTGGCGTACGGTGACGCCCGTGTCACGCGAAGACATCACAATGGGCATCGACATCGGGACGACCGCCGTCAAAGCGGTGGTCGCCGACGAAGACGGTCAAGTGGTGGCCAGAGCGCGGATTCCGCATCAGCTGCGGGTACCGGCGCCCGACCGGCTGGAGCACGACGCCGACGAGGCGTGGCGGCACGGCCCGCTGGCGGCCCTGGACCGGCTGTCGCCGCACGATGCCGCGGCGGTGACCGTTTCGGCGATGGTGCCGTCGTTGACCGCCGTCGACTCGGCGGGCAGGCCGATCACGCCGGGGTTGCTGTACGGCGACGGCCGAGGGCGGATTCCCACAGCGGTCGACGACACGTTGCCACCGGCGGGTGAAACGGCGGAGTTCCTGCGCTGGACCGCCGAACAAAAGCCCGAGGCCGCAGGGTACTGGCCGGCGCCAGCGGTGGCCAACCACGCGTTGGCCGATGACGCGGTCCTCGATTTCGCCACCGCATTCACCACCCTTCCGCTGTTCGACGGCACCGGGTGGAGTGCAACCGCCTGCGCCGGCGTTGGCGCCGCGGTGGAGCAGATGCCCCGGGTGGCCGCGACCGGGGCAGCGGTCGGTCAGGTCCGCGGGACCGACGCCGTACTGGCGGTCGGCACGATCGACGCGCTGTGCGAGCAGATCGTGGCAGGCGCCGACCAGGACGGCGATGTACTGGTGCTGTGCGGGACGACCCTGATCGTGTGGACGACCATCCCCGAAGCACGGCAGGTTTCGGGCCTGTGGACCATCCCGCACATAGCAGCCGGCAAAAGCCAGATCGGTGGCCCCAGCAACGCCGGCGGACTGTTCTTAAGCTGGGTCGACCGCCTCCTGGGCGGCGGCGACCCGGGAGCCGCCGATCCGGGCCGGGTGCCGGTGTGGTCGCCGTATGTGCGCGGTGAGCGCACACCGTTCCACGATCCGGATCGGCGCGCTTTGCTCGACGGGCTGGACCTCACCCACGATGCGTCGTCGGTGCGGCGGGCAGCCTATGAGGCGTCGGGTTTCGTCGTCCGGCGGCTCATCGAGCTCAGTGGGACGCCGGTAGCGCGGGTTGTCGCAACCGGTGGCGGCACGCGGGTGCTGCCGTGGATGCAGGCAATCGCCGACGCCACCGGCCGGCCGGTGGAGCTGTCCGGGGTGGCAGAGGGGGCGGCCTTGGGCGCGGCGTTTATCGGACGAATGGCGCTCGGCCTCGAATCGTCAATCACCGACGCCGCGCGGTGGGCCGCGATCGAGCGGATGGTCGAGCCCGATCCAGCCTGGACGAGTCCGACCGAGGATCGCTACCAGCGCTTTCTGGAGTTGAGCGACAACCCTTCTCGGGCCGTCTCGCGCCATCCGCGGCAGGCTAGCGGACCGCGGTGATTGCGACGGTGGTTTGCGCCGGCCGCCCGTCCATCACGGGCATGGTCAACCCGGCCTTGCCGAACTGCTCGGTGCGGGTCAGGCTGGACACCCGCCAGCCCCCTGCCGCCAGGTAATCGGTCACCACGCTGCGCTCGCCCGCATACACCAAGCCGGACAGGTCGACGTCGAAACCGAACCGTGTCCAGCGGCTGTTCATCGCTTTCGCGCGGTCGTCGAGCATCGGGGGGCCGTTGGGATGGTATTCGGTGGCCAGTCGGCTACCGGGTGCGCTGAGCCCGGTGATGTCGTCCAACAAGCGATCCTGGGCGTCCGGCGGCAGGTACACCAACAGACCCTCGGCGCTCCACGCGGCTGGCTCGGTGTCGTCGAACCCGCACCGCCGCAGCGCGTTTGGCCAGTCCTCGCGCAAATCAATCGGGACTGTCCGGCGCTCGGCGGTGGGTTGGGCGCCCAATGTCGACAAGCTAGTCGACTTGAATTCGATGACCGCGGGTTGGTCGACTTCGTACACGACGGTGCCCTGCGGCCAGGGCAGCCGGTAGGCCCGCGAGTCCAGGCCGGCGGCCACGATGACGGCTTGGCGCACACCGGCTGCGGTCGCGTCGAGGAAGAATTCGTCGAAAAATTTGGTGCGCACCGCCATCACGTCAACCACCAACTGCGCGTTGAACAGGGTGTCCGCGTCGACCTCGGCATCGCCAAAGTCACCGTCGAGCAACCGGGTGAAGAAGTCGATGCCCACTGCGCGCACCAGGGGATCAGCGAACGGGTCGTCGATTAATGGCTGGGCTTGCTTGCTGGCCAACGCCCGGGCCACGGCGACCATTGTCGCCGTCACTCCCACACTCGAGGCCAGGTCCCAGCTGTCCTGGTCGGTGCGTTCGGTCATAGCTGTGCGAAGACGTAGTTGATGTCGCCGAACGCAACCATCGTCGGACCTTCAGGGAATTCGAAACCGTTGTCGGCGTACTGTTCTGGCGTACTACGCGTGGTCACCTGCCAACCGTGACTCCGCAGGTACTCAACGACGTCGTTGCGCTCGCCGTCGTAGACCAGATCGGCCCAGTTGAGATTCAATCCGAGGCGGCGCCAGCGCTCACTGACCTCGCGGCCCCGCTTGGTGATGCGATCGCGGATATTCGGCACATAGCCGGTACCCAGTCGGCTGCCCTTGGCGCTCAGCCCGGTGATGTTGTCGAACAAGCGGTCCTGAGCATCCGGTGGCAGATACGCCAGTAGACCCTCGGCTATCCAGGCCGTCGGCTCATGAGGGTCAAACCCACTGTCGCGCAACGCTGCCGGCCAGTCGTCCCGCAGGTCGGTGGCCACTGCGCGACGGTCCGCCGTCGGGGTGGCGCCCAAGCCGGCCAGCGTGCGGGTTTTGAACTCGATCACCTGAGGTTGGTCGATTTCGTAGACGACGGTCTGCGCCGCCCAAGCCAGCCGGTAGGCCCGGGTATCCAGGCCGGCGGCCAGGATGACGGCCTGGCGCAGTCCTGCTGCGGCGGCGTCGAGGAAGAACGAGTCGAAGTAGCGGGTCCGCACGGCCATTCCCTCCGCCAGCCGCCGAGGTGTGAAGGCCGGATCGTCATCGCCGAATTCGAGTTCGCCGTTCATCATCCGGATGAAGGCGTCCACCCCGACCGCTTTGACCAGCGGCTCGGCGAACGGGTCGTCGATCAACGGGTCGGGGCCCTTCGATGCCATCGCCCGCCGGGCAGCGACGGCGGTGGCGGTGGCACCCACACTGGACGCCAGATCCCAGGTGTCGCCCTCGTATCGCGTTGATTCGCTGGCTTCCATCTCCTGAACTCCTATCTGCGCGTGGCGACGACCGACACGACGTTGTGGAACGGGGCCCGCGCGTCCTCGTCGGGGAAGACACGGCCGTAGTCGGCGAACAACTCTTGCCGTGTCCGGGTGCTCACCTGCCAGCCCTGGGCGCCCAGGTAGTCGACGACGTTGTTGCGGTCGCCTTCATAGAAGAGTCCGGACAGGTCGACGTCGCAGCCGAGCCTGGCCCACCGATCGTTGAATGCCTTGGAGCGCTCGGCCATCGTGGCGTCGGTTTCCGGATGGAATTCGGTGGCCAGTTGACTGCCGGGGGCGCTGAGTGCGGTGATGTGGTCGAAGAGCCGGTCCTGGGCTTCCGGCGGCAGGTACATCAGCAGACCCTCGGCGCTCCAAGCTGTGGGCCGGTCATCGGAAAAAGCGCTGCGGCGCAACGCTGCCGGCCAATCATCGCGCAAGTCGACGCCGACGGTACGGCGGTCGGCGGCCGGAGCCGCGCCCAGTGCCGACATCGTGGCGGTCTTGAATTCGACGACCCGCGGCTGGTCGACTTCGTAGACGACACTGCCGGACGGCCAGGCCAGCCGGTACGGTCGCGAGTCCAGACCGGCGGCCAGGATCACCGATTGACCGATACCCGTTGCCGCTGCGTTGAGAAAGAATTCATCGAAGAACCGGGTGCGAACCGCCAGCGCATCGGTTTCGGATTGCAGACCGGGTCCGGTGTTCTCGTCCGGTGGCACGATCTCCCCGTTGACCGCGCGGGTGAAGAAGTCGATCCCCACCGCGCGAACCAGTGGCGCGGCGAACGGGTCATTGATGATCGGACTGCTTTCCTGGCTGGCCAACGCCCGGGCGGCGGCGACCATCGTGGCCGTCGCACCCACGCTGGAAGCCAGATCCCAAGTGTCGCTGTCGCTGCGTGCCACCGCTCTCCTAAGTCACTTTGGCGCTGAGATAGACCACATCACCGAACGGTGCCGCGTCGGTGTTGACCGGCAGCCCGTGTCCGGCCAGTAAATCGGAGGCGCTGCGCTACGTCGGAGTGACGCTGCAAGCGACCCCGGAGTTCCGCGGCGTTGCGGTCGTTGACGTCGAGCAGGCCGTCGGTGGCCAGCAAGCTGCCCGCCAAGATCACCGCCTGCCGGATCCCGCCCTGCGTGGCGTCGAGGAAGAAGTTATCGAAGTACTCGGTGCGGATGGCCATCGCATCGGCGAACCGCCGCATCGCCCTCGCCCGCGCGGCCGCCACCATCGTGGCCGTCGCACCCACACTGGACGCCAAGTCCCAGGAGTCGCCGTCGAACCGGGTGCTGCCCATCTGTGTCATCCAGCGCCTCCCTGAGTCGCACTGCGAGCGGCCACTCAATATTTAGCCAATGTAATGACCTGTGAAACTTTACGCCTGGTTGCGGGTCGGCGCGGCCAGCGCTGTTACTCTCGTAGACTGTTCGACGCGCGGCTCCGCACGCGAATGCGGGGGCTCGGCGCGTGACGCAGGATAGACACGATTATTTGATGCTGGCCAGGCCAGCCCCGTTGGCATGCCGTGACCGGTGTCCGGCTGCGCAGGAGGAAGAGTGCTCTCGGCTTTCATCTCATCGCTGCGAACAGTCGACCTGAGACGGAAGATCCTGTTCACGCTGGGAATTGTCGTTCTCTACCGTCTCGGGGCGACCATCCCGTCCCCGGGGGTCGACTACCCGAACGTGCAGAAGTGTATTGCCCAGGTCAGCGGCGGCGATGCCGCGCAGATCTACTCGTTGATCAACCTGTTCTCCGGCGGTGCGCTGTTGCAGCTGACGGTGTTCGCGGTGGGAGTGATGCCCTACATCACCGCGAGCATCATCGTTCAGCTGCTCACCGTGGTGATCCCCCGGTTCGAGGAACTGCGCAAAGAAGGTCAGGCAGGCCAGGCCAAGATGACGCAGTACACCCGTTACCTGGCGATCGCGCTGGCCATTTTGCAGGCGACCAGCATCGTGGCGCTGGCGGCCAACCACGGCCTGCTGCAGGGTTGCGATCTGGACATCATCGCCGACGAGAAGATCTTCACCTTGGTGGTCATCGTGCTGGTGATGACCGCGGGTGCCGGGTTGGTGATGTGGATGGGTGAGGTGGTCACCGAGCGAGGTATCGGCAATGGGATGTCGTTGCTGATCTTCTGCGGGATCGCCGCCCGTATCCCGGGTGAGGGCAAGCAAATCTTCGACAGCCGTGGCGGAATGATCTTCGCCGCGGTGTGCGTGGCCGCGCTGATCATCATCGTCGGGGTGGTGTTCGTCGAGCAGGGCCAGCGCCGGATCCCAGTCCAATACGCCAAGCGAATGGTGGGCCGGCGGATGTACGGCGGCACCTCCACGTATCTGCCGCTGAAGGTGAATCAGGCCGGTGTCATCCCGGTCATCTTCGCGTCGTCGCTGATCTACATCCCGCACCTGGTCACCCAGCTGGTCCGCAGCGGGACTGGGGGCAGCGGCAACTCCTGGTGGGACAAATTCGTCGGCAATTACCTGTCGGACCCGTCCAACCCGGCCTACATCGCCATCTACTTCAGCCTGATCATCTTCTTCACCTACTTCTACGTCTCGATCACGTTCAACCCTGACGAACGTGCTGACGAGATGAAGAAATTCGGCGGCTTCATTCCCGGCATCCGCCCAGGCAAGCCGACCGCTGATTACCTGCGCTTTGTGCTGAGCCGGATCACCTTGCCGGGCTCGATCTATCTCGGTGTGATCTCGGTGCTGCCTAATCTGTTCCTGCAGATCGGCAATACCGGCACGGTGCAGAATCTGCCGTTCGGCGGTACTGCGGTTTTGATCATGATCGGCGTCGGCTTGGATACGGTCAAGCAGATCGAGAGTCAGCTCATGCAGCGCAACTACGAAGGGTTCCTCAAGTGAGAGTCGTATTGCTGGGGCCGCCGGGGGCGGGCAAGGGTACTCAGGCCGACAAGCTGGCCGACAAGCTGGGGGTCCCGCATCTGTCCACCGGCGAGCTGTTCCGGCAGAACATCGACGCGGGCACCGAGCTGGGCGGGCAGGCCAAGAAATACCTCGACGACGGTGACCTGGTGCCGTCCGATCTGACCAATGCGATGGTCGACGAGCGCCTCGACGAGTCGGACGTGGCCGGCGGTTTCATCCTGGACGGCTATCCGCGTTCGGGGGAGCAGGCCAAGGCTTTGCACGACATGCTGGAGCGGCGGGGCACCAAGCTCGACGCCGTACTGGAGTTCAAGGTGTCCGAAGAGGTGCTGCTCGAGCGGCTCAAAGAACGCGGCCGGGGAGACGACACCGAGAAAGTCATCACCAACCGGATGAAGGTCTACCGCGACCAGACCGCGCCGATCCTGGAGTACTACAGCGACGAGGTGAAGACCGTCGACGCCGTCGGCAGCCTGGACGAAGTGTTCGCGCGGGCGCTGCAAGCCTTGGGGCAGTAGCGATGATCGCTCTGGCAGGGCTGCGCAATCGCAAAGTCGTGCCACAGCGCAGCGCCGACGAGCTCGACGCGATGGCCGCGGCCGGTGCCGTGGTGGCAGCCGCGTTGGCCGCGGTCCGAGAAGCCGCGGCGCCCGGGATGTCGACCCTGGGCCTCGACGAAATCGCCGAATCGGTGATCCGCGACGCCGGTGCCACCCCGTCGTTCCTCGGCTATCACGGCTACCCCGCGTCGATCTGCGCGTCGGTCAACAACAGGGTGGTGCACGGCATCCCGTCCGCCGCGGAAATCCTCGTCCCCGGTGACCTGGTTTCCATCGACTGCGGCGCCATCCTGGACGGTTGGCACGGCGACGCGGCGATCACCTTCGGCGTCGGCCCGCTGATCCCCATCGACGAAGCGCTCTCGCAGGCGACCAGGGAGTCGATGGAGGCCGGGATCGCCGCGATGGTCGCCGGCAACCGGCTGACCGACGTCTCGCATGCCATCGAGACCGGTACGCACGCGGCCGAGGCCCGCTACGGCCGGGCATTCGGCATCGTCGAGGGCTACGGGGGGCACGGCATCGGCCGGCAGATGCACATGGATCCGTTTCTGCCCAACGAAGGCGCACCCGGACGCGGTCCGCTGCTGGCCGTCGGTTCGGTACTGGCCATCGAACCGATGCTGACGCTTGGATCCGGCAAAACGATGGTCCTCGACGACCAATGGACGGTCACTACCGTCGACGGCTCCCGTGCGGCACACTGGGAACACACTGTGGCGGTGACCGAGAACGGGCCCCGCATTCTGACGCTTGGCTAGCCGCGCCCGGACGCCGGTTCTGAACCGAGTAGGCACTTCGCACGTGTAATCACCTGGAGGTGATATCGAGTGCCCACAGTTGCCAGCCCGGCGGCTCCAGAAGCCGCCCTGATGCGGGCGCTCTACGACGAGCACGCCCCGGCGCTATGGCGCTACGCCCTCCGGTTGACCAGCGACCGCAGTCGCGCTGAAGAAGTCGTCCAGGAGACACTGCTGCGCGCGTGGCAGCATCCGGAAGTCGTCGGCGACACCGAGCGCTCCGCACGCGCCTGGCTTTTCACCGTCGCCCGCAACCTCGTCATCGACGAGAGCCGCAGCGCGCGGGCCCGCACTCACACCACCTCCCTGGACCAGGCACCCGAGCCGGCCAGCCCAGAAGAGACCAACGCAGCGCTGGACCGGCTGCTGATCGCCGACGCACTGGCGCAGCTGTCGGCCGACCATCGCGCGGTGGTCTGCCGCTCCTACTACCGAGGGTGGACCACCGCCCAGATCGCCACAGACCTCGGGATCGCAGAAGGCACCGTGAAATCGCGGCTGCACTATGCCGTGCGGGCCATGCGGCTCACCTTGCAAGAAATGGGGGTCACCCGATGATGGCTATGCCGGCCATCCACCCCGCGGTGGGCTCCGAATACCAGATGCGTCCCGAGACGAGGGTTATACGATGAGAACATTATGGGGTCCCAGCCCCCCCGATGGTGGGGAACGGTCGATGGATGACGACCACGAGTACGCCATGTGGGACGCGGCCTATGTCCTGGGCTCACTCTCCCCCTCTGATCGGCGGGAGTACGAAGCGCACCTGAGCGTGTGCCCGTCGTGCCGCAACTGCGTGGCCGAACTCGGCGGGATGCCTGCTCTGCTGTCCCAGCTCGACCGCGACGAGCTGGCATCGATCGACGAGGCCGATCGCAACGGCGGCCAGCCGTCGCTGCCGCCGGATCTGTTGCCCTCGCTGCTGGCCAAAGTGAGCTGGCGACGCCGTCGGTCCCGCGTGGTGACCTGGACGGCTACCGCTGCTGCGGCGGTCGTGCTGGCTGTCGGTGTATTCGTCGGAATTCACGGCCTTTCCTCGATGTCGGGGCCCTCAGCGCCATCAGGGCCGCAGGCCACCGTGGCCGCGCAGTCGATGGAGCAAGTCGGCACCACCGCGCTGGCGTCCACGGTCTCGATCACCAGCCAGCGCTGGGGAACCTTCATCGACCTGAGGTGCGTCTGCCTGGCCCCGGTCAATGCCCGCCATGACCGGCTGGCGATGGTGGTGGTCGGCCGCGACGGCAGCCACACTAGGCTGGCGACCTGGATCGCCGAACCCGGTCACACTGCGACGCCGGCCGGCAGCATCTCGACGCCGGTCGATCAAATCGCCTCTGTGCAGGTGGTTTCCGCCGAAAACAACCAGGTCTTGCTGGAGCGCTCGCTGTAAAAATCCCGACCGGGGTGAACTGAACGCACTCGGAGGTCGTGTTACTGGCATCGTCACAAGTTAGGTGAGCAGATGCCCAGGAAACACCGAGTGGTCGATCACATCATCGAGCACCTCGTCCGAAGCGGAGTCGACCACATTTTCGGCGTGGACGGCGCCAACATCGAAGACCTCTACGACGCGGCCCATTTCCATACGGATATCACCGCGGTACTGGCCAAGCACGAGTTCTCCGCGGCGGCGATGGCTGACGGATACAGCCGCAGCGGAGCGGGACTCGGCGTGGTGGCGGCGACGTCCGGCGGCGGTGCGCTGAACGTTATTCCCGGCCTGGGCGAATCGTTGGCCAGCAGGGTTCCGGTACTGGCGTTGGTCGGCCAGCCGGCGGCCACGATGGACGGCCAGGGCAGCTTCCAGGACACCAGTGGCCGTAACGGGTCGCTGGACGCGTACGCACTGTTTTCCGCGGTGTCGGTGTTCTGCCAGCGGGTGCTCACCCCCGCCGACATTCTTTGGGCGCTGCCGGCCGCGCTGGCCGCGGCGCAACGGGGCGGTCCCGCAGTATTGTTGCTGCCCAAAGACATTCAGCAATCAAAGGTTGCCGTCAGCGGCTTTGGCGGTCGTGATGGGCTCAGTGCCGATCGCCAGGACGCGGCCATCGGCGATCCGCACCCGATTGTGCATGCGCTGCGCCGGGTAACCGGACCGGTCACGATCATCGCCGGCGAACAGGTGGCCCGTGATGACGCCCGATCCGAACTGGAATGGCTGCGGGCGGTGCTGCGGGCACGGGTGGCTTGCGTACCCGATGCGAAAGATGTTGCGGGCACACCGGGTTCAGGGTCGTCCTCGACGCTGGGAGTGACCGGCGTCATGGGCCATCCCGGGGTGGCCGAGACGGTCGCGTCCAGCGGATTGTGCCTGGTGGTGGGCACCCGGTTGTCGGTGACCGCCCGCAGCGGACTCGACGAAGCTCTGGCGGCGGCGCGCACGATCTCGATCGGCTCGGCCCCGCCGTATTTCGCCTGCACCCACGTGCACACCGACGACCTGCGGGCCTCGTTGCGGATGCTGACCGCGGCACTGTCCGGGCGGGGGCGGCCAACCGGAGTCCGGGTGCCGGACACGGTCTCGCCGCAGCGAGCTCAGTCCACCCGCGTGCGACGGTCCGGGTGTGCGCTATCGCGATGCGATGAGCGCACTCGACCGTGCGCTGCCCGACGAGGTGGACATCGTCGTCGACGCCGGCAACACCGGCGCGGCGGCCATTCACCACCTGCCGGTGCGGCGCGGCGGGCGGTTCCTGGTCGCACTGGGCATGGGCGGCATGGGTTACAGCTTCGGTGCCGGTATCGGAATGGCGTTCGGCCGCACGGTCAATGGTCACACGGACAGCCGGCGCGTGGTGGTGATCGCCGGCGACGGTGCCTTCTTCATGCACGGCATGGAAGTGCACACCGCACTGCACTACCGGCTTCCTATCACGTTCGTGTTGCTCAACAACAACGCGCACGGCATGTGCGTGACCCGCGAGCAACTGTTCTACAACGACCTATACAGCTACAACCGGTTCGCCCCAAGTCAGTTGGGATCCGGTCTGGCGAAGATGTTCCCGGGACTGGCTTCCGTCGACGTCACCGATGCTGACGGATTCACCGAGGCGTTGAACACCGCACTGGACGTCGACGGCCCGTCGGTGGTCAGCGTGGAATGCGCCGCTGACGAAATCCCGCCGTTTGCACCGTTTTTGAACACGCCGGCCACTAAACAATCCGGTCCACGATTGATTTCAACCGCAAAGGAGAACCACACCGATGTCGCTGCCAGCGCTTGACGATATCGCCACCCATATCGGTAGCACCGATCCCATCGACGGTGTGGTGCGCATCGAGACCTCGCCCCGGGAGCAGGCCACGCCGATCATCATGGACATGATGCGGTCGGTCTACCCGCACGATCAGGTCTTCGGCGAATACTGCACCGTCAACGACTACATCGACTGTCCGCCCGACGAATTGTTCGACTACCTGGCGGACACCCGAAGTCTCGAGGAATGGACCTACAGCCTGCGCGGCTTCGAAACCACCGACGAGCCCGGATTGTGGCTGGCCTACGACCGACTCGGGTCGGAAACCGAGATCTATACCCGGACCGTCGCCAACAAGGAATCCCGCACCGTGGACTACCACTGTGCCTGGGATCAGGGCAAGCACCTGTGGATGATCTACCTGATGCGCGTCATCGACGCCCAGGTCGTGCTCGACAAGCCGGGTTCGGTTGTGCTGTGGACCAATTGCCATCACCCGTTCTACGACCACAACCCGTATCCCGAAACCGCGCCGCCGCAACGCCCCGTGTGGGTCGGCGACTTCTGGGACATGTTCGGCGCCGGCCATCTGCTGGAATTGCAGAACCTCAAGGCCATTGCCGAATACCGGCACCGCAACGGGCTGCCGGTCACGCCGGTCTGGATGAAATGAGGACACCCATGAGCCGACCAACTGTGAGCCTGACCGACGTCTCCAGCTATCTGCCCGGCGAGCCGATCGGCGCCGACTACTACGCACAGTTCGCCGATTCGGACGAGCTGCGGGACAACGTGATGTTCCGCGCGCCCAAGTTCCGCCATCACGTCGCGCCGGACGAGACCGCGATCGACATGGTCGAGCGGGCCGCGCACGGCCTGATCGAGCGACACGGCCAGGATGTCATTTCCAACGTCGACGTGCTGATCAACCACACTCAGATGCCGGACATGCCGTTTTACGGCGCGGGCGGTGGTATCGCCAACCGCCTGGGCATGCGCCCGAACTGGGTGCTCGATCTGCACAACGGCGGATGCGCGGCATTCGTCCTGGGGCTCAAAGTGGCCCGCCAACTGCTGGCGTCCGGTGAAGGGCGCACCGCACTGATCGCCGTCGCGCAGAACGCCGCCGGACAGGTCTTCGACCAGCCCGGTGTGCGGCGCAAGGCGCAGGCCGCGGTTCCCGGCGACGGCGCGGCGGTCGGACTGGTTACCGTGTCGCCGGATTCACCGGTCCTCGACGTCGAATGCCGCACCTACGGCCAATACGCCGGCGAGATGACGATCACCACCGACGGGCCGCGCAAGTGGTGGCAACCCGGTCCCGGTGAATCCTCGATCGGCTTCACCGAAAGCAAGATCACCAAGGTGCTGGCCCGCGGCAACCGGCAGGTTCCCGAAGTGGCGCTGGCGGTCTGCGATCGAATCGGCATGTCATCCAAGGACATCGACCTGCTCGTCACCAACCAGCCCAACCGGGTGTTCCTGCGCAACTGGCGCGAGGCGCTCGAGGTGCCGGAATCGAGACACCGCGATACTTTTGATCAGTGCGGCAACCTTTTCGGTGCCGGTATCCCGGTCAATCTGGATCGTGCCATTTCCGACGGTCAGGTCAAGGCCGGCGACGTCGTGATGATGGCCGCCTTCGCGCACGCCGGTGATTTCGCCGGTGCGGCCGCGTTCCGCTGGGGCGGACGCAACTGATGGCTGCCATGGCGAGCCCGGTCGCGGTCGGCGGCGAACTACCGAGTGCTGTCGATCCACTCGCTTTGTCGCTCAACGAGAATCCGTTCCCGCCATTGCCGGCGGTGCGGTCGGCGCTGATCCGCTCGATCGACGCGGCCAACCGCTACCCGGAGTTTCTGCCCGAGCGGCTGCGGTCCCTGATCGCCGGCCATCTGGGTGTGGGCAGCGACCAGGTTGTGCTCGGCGCCGGCGCCACCGGTGTGGTGCTGCAAGTCCTGCACGCGCTCACCTATCCCGGCGACACGATCGTGATGGCGTCGCCGACTTTCGATGGTTATCCGATCCTCACCCAGATAGCCCGGTTGGGGTCGGTGACGGTCCCGCTGGACCAGTACGGCCACCACGACCTCAACGCCATGGCCGACGCCGCGCGCACGGCGCGGGTGGTGGTGCTGTGCCGGCCACACAACCCGACCGGCACCCTGGAACGCGGCGCCCGCGTGATGCGGTTCCTGCGCCGCATACCGGCGGACACCATCGTGGTGCTCGACGAGGCCTACATCGAATTCGTCGCGCCCCAAGAGCGTATCGACGCGGCGACATTGGTCGCCCGCTTTCCCAACGTGGTGGTGGTGCGCACGTTCTCCAAAGCCTACGGGCTGGCCGGGCTGCGGATCGGTTACGGGGTCGCCTCGCCTGAACTGGCCAGGACAATATGGACCAACCAGTTGCCGTTCGGCATCGCCATCACCAGCCTGCTCGCGGTCGATGCCTCCTACCGGGCGGAAAATCAACTGCTGCAGCGGATCCGGCTGATCACTGCCGAACGGCGTTATCTGGGCAGCCGACTGCGCGCACTGGGCGTTTACTGCACCGACGCGCATGCGAATTTCGTGTATCTGCACCCAGGCGGCCGGCCGTGGCGCGAGGTGTTCACGGACACCGGGCTACGGGTCCGGTATTACCCCGACGGGGGCGCGCGGATCACCGTCGGCGCCCGCGCTTCCACGGTGGCGGTGCTCTCGGCGGTGGCGAAGTCGGCGTGCTCGCATTGATTGCGGACGAAAGTGCGGTAAGAAAAATGCGTGGCCGCCTCCGAATCGCGCAAACCCGACCCGATCGATCAGGCGAGAACGAACTGGGAACGCGCCGGATGGGCTGACGTGGCCCAGGGGATGGTCGCGGTGACGTCGGTGATGCGGGCCCACCAGATCCTGCTGGCCAGGGTCGAAACGGCGCTGCGCCCCTACGACCTCAGTTTTTCGCGGTTTGAGTTGCTGCGGTCTGCTGGCGTTCAGCCGCAGCGGGTCGCTGCCGATCACCAAGGCCTCCGACCGGCTGCAGGTTCACGTCACCAGCGTCACCCATGCAATCCGCCGCCTGGAAGCCAACGGGCTGGTGCAGCGGGTGCCGCATCCCACCGACGGGCGCACCACATTGGTGCAGATCACCGATCTCGGCCGCGCCACGGTCGAAGACGCCACCGTCACGCTCAACGAGCAGGTGTTCGCCGACATCGGGATGTCGGCAGGTGAATCGCAGGCGCTGGTGTCCTCGATCGAAACATTGCGTCAAAACGCCGGGGATTTTTGAGCGCTCACGGCCTTAGTCGCGGCCCTAGTCGAGGATCGAGGGAAGCGGAATCGTCGCGGTGACCGTCGTCCCGGCGCCGGGACGTGACCGGATGTTCAGCTGTCCGCCCACCAACTCGGCGCGTTCGGACATCGACAGCACACCGTAACCGCCCATCTCATCGCCGCCCAGGGGATTTTCGAAGGTGTCGAAACCCACGCCGTTGTCGGCGATTTCGAGTCGCGCGGTGTCGTCGTCTACGGTGAACCGAAGCCGGATCGTCGATGCCCGCGCATGTTTGACGATGTTTTGCAGACCTTCCTGCGCGATGCGGTACAGCGCGAGTTCGATGTGCTCGGGTACCCGGACGTCGGCGAGGTCG
This sequence comes from uncultured Actinomycetota bacterium, assembly GCA_963787635.1. Taxonomy (GTDB): domain Bacteria; phylum Actinomycetota; class Actinomycetes; order Mycobacteriales; family Mycobacteriaceae; genus Mycobacterium. Next base: position 77,407 of record CAWBDP010000002.1, read on the forward strand.
AGTTCGAGATCCATCGGCGGTATCGACCGGGCCAGGCTGGCCAGCCCGCCGGCCAAGCCCAGATCTTCGAGAACGGGCGGGCGCAGGCCGCCGATCGCTGCCCGGGCTTCCTGCAGCGTCAACCCGACCAGATCGCGGGCTTCCTGGAGTTGCTCGGAGGCCTCCACCGGGTTGTCGCCGACGGCCCGCGCGGCGGCGTCGAGCCGGTAGGACAACGTGATCAGGCGCTGCGAAATACCGTCGTGGATGTCCCCGGCAAGTCGGCGTCGTTCGATTTCCTGGGCCTCGATGACCTGCTCGACGAACAGCTCATGCGCCCGTTCCCGGGTCACCAGCCGTCGGTGCAACCGGGCCTGGTGCATGGCCCCGGCGATCAGCCGGCCGATGACGCGCAACAGTTCGACGTCGCCGTCGGTGAACTCACGCCGATCGACGGTGTGCACGTTGAGCACTCCGACCAGTCCGCCCGGGTCGGTTTCCATCGGCACCGACACCATCGAGGTGAAGTCGCGTCCGCGCAGCGACTGGATCGGCAGGTAGCGGGGGTCGGACTCCTTGTCGTGGGTGATCACGACGGGCTCGCGGCGGTGGGCAACCCAGCCCGAAATCCCCGATCCCAGCGGCAGCCGGATTTTCCCGACCTGGCCGTCGAACGGTGGCGTTGCACCCGCCAGGGTCAACGAGCGGTCGCTGTCGTCGAGCACGTGGACGAAACACACGTCGGTCCCGGTGGCCGCGGTGATCATCCGCGCGGCGGCGGCGGCCAGTGGTTCCACGCCGGGGCCGCTGGAGGCGGCCTGGATGAGTTCACGCAGCAGCGCCAGTTCGCGATCGGCGTCGACGAGGTCACGGACCGCGTTGGGCGGGCGGCTGCCGGAGTGGGTGGGCTCCTCGGTCATCGGTAGATGCCTTCGCGCAATGCGGTGGCCACCGCGCCGGTCCGGTCGCTGACACCGAGCTTGCGATAGATCGACCGCAGGTGGCTTTTGACGGTTTCCTCGCCGATGACGAGTTTGTTGGCGATGCCGCGGTTCGACAACCCGGTGACCATGAACGACAGGATCTCGCTTTCGCGTTGGGTCAGGCCTTGGCGGGCACCGGGCCAGAATTCGTCGCGCTGTAAGCGTGCCGCGGTGTCCACTGCCCGGGCCGCCATTCCCGGGTCGATCACGGTCTCGCCGTGGTGAACCAATTCCAGCTGGCGGACCAGTTCGTCGCTGCTGATGCTCTTCAACAGGTAGCCGCGCGCGCCCACCCGCAGCGCCTGGAAAAGGTACTGCTCGTCGTCGTAGACCGACAGCATGACGACCTTGCGGTTGGGGTCGCGTTCGCGCAGCTCCAGGCACAAGTCCAAGCCGCTGGAGCCCTGCATGCGGACATCGCAGAGCACGACGTCGGGTCGCAGGCTGTCGATAACGGTCGCCGCACGCTCGGCGCCCACCGCCTGCCCGACCACCTGCACCCTGTCCTTGAACGCGGCCAGCATCGCCTTGAGCCCCTCGATGACCATCTCGTGGTCGTCAATCAGGACAAGACGCACCGGCGCGCTGACGGACTCAGTGTCGCTAGCCGGCATGGCAACACCCTAAGGCCGGCGTTGGTCCGGCGACCCCGAAGTTAGTCATGCCAATCCCCCTTATGGGGGACGCCGTAGCGACGTCGCCGGTAAGCAGGCTATAAGTGTGCGAGCTATCAGCCCGACTCGTCCGGCGCGGACGTTCTGGTGGGACCGGGATCCGGTCGGCACCGACACCCTGCGCGCGGTGATCTTCGACGCCGACTCGGCATTGGCCGAATCGACCGAGGTCACGGTCAGCGCTCGACGACTGCCTGCTGGACGGGGACATCGCGCCCCGGTCCGGTCTCATCGACTTGGTGATGAGCCTGTTCGTCGCCGGCATCTGGGTGGGCATGGTGAGCACCCGTGGCCGCGATCAGGCCGAGACGCTGGTACGGCAGTTGGTCGGCGATGGGCTGGTCGAGACCATCGTCACCGTCGACGACTTACCCGAGAGCCAAGCCGGACCCGGGTGTGACGCCGAACTGTACCGGCTGGCGTTGTGGGAATTTGGCATCGCACCGCAGCAGCGCATTGGCCGTCGTGAGTTCGCTGTCGGGATTGCGTGCCGCGAGCGCCGCGGAGCTGCCGTCGGTTGTCGTAACGATGAACTGCCGACCAGCACTTCGTCGGTGCTGCTGCGGTGCGCGCCGGGTACGAGGATCCCGACCCGTTGTTGGCCTCCGGCTGCCAGCAGTTGCACCGGCAGTGGTTCATTCAGCAGCAACTGCGCCGCCGTGCTGCCTAGCTCGGCGCACGAATGCATGGCGGCCAGCTTAACGTTCGGCGTCGAATGTGCGGCCAGCTTCACGTTCGGCGTCCGAGCCCCAACCTAGCTGCGCAGCCTTTCGATCACGGCACTGAAGTCCCGGTCGGCGTTGTCGCCGGCGAATTCGGCGTAGATCTGGGCGGCGTGGCTGCCCAACGGCGCGGCTGAACCGGTCGACGCCACCGCGTCCATCGCCAGGCCCAGGTCCTTATTCATCAGCGCAGTCGCGAAGCCCGGCTTGAAGTCGTGGTTGGCCGGTGACGTCGGAACGGGCCGGGCACTGGGCAGTTGGTATGCACAGCCCAGCAGTTTCCGGTCGCCCCGGTGATGACGTCAAACAGTGACTGAGCCGACAGCCCGAGCTTCTCGGCCAGCACAAACGCCTCGCCGATTGCGATCTGCTGCACCGCCAGCACCATGTTGTTGCAGACTTTTGCGGCCTGGCCGGCGCCGGCCGCACCGCAGTGAATGATCTTGCGCGCCATGGGCTCCAGCACCGGCCGCGCACGTTCCAGGGCAGCGCCGTCGCCGCCCACCATAAAGGCCAGCGTGCCCGCGACCGCGCCGGGCACGCCACCGGAGACCGGCGCATCAAGCTGCTGTACGCCGTGGGAGCGTGCCAACGCGTGCACCTCGCGGGCGTCGTCGACGGAGATCGTCGAGCTGTCGATGAACAGAGCCCCTTCGTTGGCGGCGGGCAGGATTTCGGCGTAGCAGCTTTTGACCAGGTCGCCGTTGGGCAGCATGGTGATGACCACGTCGCCCTGACCCACCGCATCGGGTGCGCTATCGAAAATCTTCACGCCCTTAGCGGCCGCGGCCGTCGCTGGGATGGCGGCCGGATCGAAGCCGAACACGCGGTGGCCGGCGGTAACGAGGTTCGCCGACATCGGGCCACCCATGTGGCCCAGACCCAAGAACGCGATCCTCAACTGCCCTGCCTCCTACGCGCCGGCGCGGGCCCGTGCGGCCTCGGCTCGCCCGATGACTACCCGCATGATTTCGTTGGTCCCTTCCAGGATGCGGTGCACTCGCAGATCGCGGACGATTTTCTCCAGACCATACTCACGCAGATAGCCGTAGCCCCCATGCAGTTGCAGGGCCTTATCGGCGACCTCGAAACATGAGTCGGTGACGTACCGCTTGGCCATCGCGCACAACTCGACCTTGTCGGCGGCATCATTATCCAGCGCAGTCGCCGCGCGCCACAACAACATTCGCGATGTTTCCAGCGCGGTGGCCATATCGGCCAAGGTGAACCGAATGGTGGGCTCGTCGAGCAGAGCGCCACCGAACGCCTGACGCTGCGAAACGTAGGACACCGCTTTGTCGAACGCGGCCTGCGCGCCGCCGAGCGAGCAGGCCGCGATGTTGAGCCGGCCACCGTTGAGGCCGTTCATCGCGATACCGAAGCCGGTGCCCTCGCCGTCCGCCCCGCCGAGCATCGCGTCGGCGGGCACCCGCACTCCGTCGAGCACAACCTGCGCCGTGGGTTGCGCGTTCCAGCCCATCTTCTCCTCGTGCGCGCCGAAACTCAATCCGGCACTGCCCTTTTCGACGATGAAGGCCGAGATTCCGCGGGGGCCCTCGGCGCCGGTGCGGGCCATCACCACGTAGACGTCGGAGGCGCCGGCCCCGGAGATGAACTGCTTGACGCCGTCGAGTACGTAGTCGCCGCCGTGCTTGACGGCGCGCGTGCTCAATGCGCTGGCATCCGATCCCGCGCCGGGCTCAGTCAAGCAGTAGCTGGCGATGACGTCCATCGGGGCCAGCCGCGGCACCCAGGCCTTGCGCTGCTCGGCGGTGCCGAAAGTGTCGATCATCCAGGCGCACATGTTGTGGATCGACAGGAATGCCGCAGTCGTCGGGTCGGCCATGGCCAGCTGTTCGAAAATGCGCACACCGTCCAGCCGGCGCAGCGCGCTGCCGCCCACGTCGTCGCGGCAATAGATCGCCGCCATCCCCAGTTGCGCCGCCTCGCGTAGCACATCTACCGGGAAATGTTTGCTGGCATCCCAGTCCAATGCGTGCGGCGCGAGGCGCTTTTCGGCGAACGCGGCCGCCGTCTCGGTGATGACCCGCTCGTCCTCGTTCAGGTCGAAGAATTGCATCAACGCGCTACTTCATTGTCGGGATGACGAATTCAGCACCGTCCTTGATGCCGGAGGGCCAGCGCGAGGTGACGGTCTTGACCTTGGTGTAGAACTGGACCGACGCCGGCCCGTGCTGGTTGAGATCGCCGAAACCAGACCGCTTCCAGCCGCCGAAGGTGTGATAGGCCACCGGGACGGGGATGGGTACGTTGACCCCGACCATGCCGACCTGTACCCGTGAGGTGAAATCACGGGCAGTGTCGCCGTCGCGGGTGAAGATCGCCACCCCGTTGCCGTACTCGTGCTCGGTTGGCAACCGTAGTGCCTCTTCGTAGTCGTCGGCGCGCACCATGCACAACACCGGCCCGAAGATCTCGTCGGTGTAGATCGACATGTCAGGAGTGACGTGGTCGAACAGGGTGGGCCCGATGAAGTAGCCGCTTTCCATGTTCGCTTCACCGAATGTTAGGTCGTCGCTGGCCCGCTCGCGGCCATCGATGACTAGCTCGGCGCCGGCCGCCACGCCCTGACCGATGTAATCACGCACCCGGGCCAGCGCCGCGCCGGTGACCAGCGGACCGTAGTCGGCCTTGGGATCCAGGCTGTGCCCGACCCGCAGGTTGTTGATGCGCTCGACCAGCCTGCCCCGCAGGCGTTGCGCGGTCTCCTCACCGACCGGCACCGCGACGCTGATCGCCATGCACCGCTCACCGGCGCTGCCGTACCCGGCGCCGATCAGGGCGTCCACCGCCTGATCCAGGTCGGCGTCGGGCATCACGATCATGTGGTTTTTGGCGCCGCCGAAGCACTGCGCGCGCTTCCCGGTGCCGGCAGCCGTCGCATAGATGTACTGCGCGATGTCCGAGCTGCCGACAAACCCGACCGCGGCGATGTCCGGGTGGGTCAAGATCGCGTCGACGGCTTCCTTGTCGCCGTGGACGACCTGGAACACCCCCGGCGGCAGGCCGGCTTCCACGAACAGCTCGGCCAACCGCACTGGCACCGACGGATCACGTTCAGAAGGCTTGAGAATGAAGGCATTTCCACATGCCAGCGCCGGGCCGGCCTTCCACAGCGGGATCATCGCCGGGAAATTGAACGGAGTGATGCCGGCCACCACGCCCAGCGGCTGGCGCAACGAATACACGTCGATGCCCGGGCCGGCGCCCTCGCTGTACTCGCCCTTGAGCAGATGCGGGATGCCGACGCAGAACTCGATCACCTCGATGCCGCGCTGAATGTCACCGCGGGAGTCCTCGACCGTCTTGCCGTGCTCCAGCGAAAGCAGTTCGGCCAGTTCGTCGACATGCTCGCGGACCAACTCGATGAAGCGCATCATCACCCGGGCCCGGCGCTGCGGGTTGAACGCCGCCCACCCCTGTTGCGCCTGAACTGCCGAAGCGACTGCGGCATCGACGTCGCTCTTGCCGCCCATCGGCACCAACGCCTGCACGTGGCCGGTGTTGGGATCGAACACTTCGGCGGTGCGGCCGGACTGCCCGGCGGCGCGGTTACCGTCGATGAGATGCGGAATCTGTGTGGTCATTGGGCGCCTCGGATATCCGGAAGAACAGGTACGTTTACTAGGATATCCTAGTAAACGGATGGGCTTGCTGGCAAATAGGTCGGCTGTCGGTCTGGGCAGGAGGTGGACAGCTTGTCGCACCACTTCGACACCCCGAGCGCCCGCGAAGATCCCCGGCTCAACCTGTGCGACTTCTATCTGTTTGCCGGTGCCGCAGCCAAGACCACGGTGATGGCGATGACGGTCAATCCCGCGGCGACGGCGGAAAGCTCTGCGCCGTTTCGCGACGAGGCGATCTATGCGTTCCGTTTCGACACCGACGACGACCGAGACGAAGACGTGTCGTTCAAAGTCCGCTTTGACGACGCGACCGAGGCCGCATCAGAGGGCCTTGCCCGTGCCGTCGCACAGAGCTTCGAGGTTCGCCGCGCTGATCACGCCCCCGACGGGCTGCGCGGGGACCTGCTGGCTTCCGGCATTGCCGACCGCCCTGGTGGCGACACGGGGCAACACGGCGTGCATGCATTCGCCGGCATTGTCAATGACCCTTTCGTCGGTGACGCCGTTGCACTCGAGAATTTCAAGGCGGCATTCGCGCAGGGCCAATACCGGCCCCAAGCTTTCGATAACCGAGTCAACTTCTTTCAGGGTCGGACGATCGGTGCGATCGTCCTCGAAGTGCCGAATGAGTTGATCAGCAACAGCGTTCGGGTAAACGCGTGGGCGACGGTGTCGCTGTACGGGCATGCGCCCGAAGTACAGGTCGCGCGGTGGGGCTTGCCGTTGTTCACCCACATCTACCTCGCGTGACAACGCACTGCGGGAAAAGTTCAACCGCACCAGCCCATCTGACGACGATGCTCCTTTCGTGGCCAGCACAATCTCTACCGTGAGTCGATACGCCGCGATGGCCGGCACAACGGGCGATCCCGAGGCCTACGCGCATCGGGTGGCCGCGCTTATTCGGATCGCTCACCTTGCCCTACGAACTCGGCTCGGTGGCCTCGTTCGACTATGCGGGATTCAATGGGCGCTCGCTGTGCGACAACGTGATGGACAACATGCTCTCGCTGTTGACCAACTCACCCTTGGGCACCGGCATCGCTCCCGACCCGGCGCGGTTCCTTCAGAAGTTTCCCTACCTGCGGCCAGTGGCGTGACCCGCAGGGGCCGGAGCGGCTCGCCGAGGCGCTCGAACTCGGCGAGCGGATGAAAGGAGGCCGGCTGTCCTAACCTCCTGCAAATCGGTTGAAAACCTTTCCAGCAGTGCCATTGTCGTCATAGATTGAAGTGTGGAGATGACACGGATCGACCTTGACGATCCGGTGCGGGTGCGGGCCGAGGTGGACGCGCCGTCTCGTTGGCTCTGGGTCGTCAAGTGGTGCGTGCTTGCCGTCCCGCACTACCCGATATTGATCGTTCTGTACCTGGTTTATCCGCTGCTGACTGTCGTTGCCGGCATCGTTATTTTGTTCACCGGGCGGTATCCGCGTCCCATCTTCGAATTCAACGTCGGGGTGCTGCGCTGGTCGTGGCGAGTCATGAACTACCGCTTTCCGATGAACAGTACCGACAAATACCCACCCTTCACGCTGGCGTCGGATCCCGACTACCCCGGCGATCTCGAAGTCGACTACCCGGACCGGCTCACGAACTGGGCCGTGCTGGTCAAGTGGTGGTTGTTGGCAATGCCTCAGATCCTCATCTGCTGGGCAATGGATCCGCTGCTGCAGACTGTTGTGCGTCATTGCCCGGTGTGGTTGTTGTGTACCGGGACGATCCACCGGGGCATGTTCGACCTCTTGATGGGCATGGTGCGATGGCGTTATCGAGTGGCCGCGTACGTCTCGTTGATGCGCGACGAATATCCGCCGTTCCGAATGGATCTAGGTAGCCGATGACTCGCGGAAGCCCTCAGTCGACACTGACTGCCTCGATGATGTTCAATCGTGCCGCGCGTCGCGCCGGGGGCACCGAGCCGAGCAGGCTGATCATCATCGCGCCGATGGTGAAGATGAAAGCCATTGGGCTCGGCCGGAAGTGACGTCAAATTCATAATCTGTCCGCTGACCAGGCTGTAGAGCCACTGGTCGAGCAGGCCAAACAACAGCCCCAAGGCAGCCGCCGACAACACCGATGCCGGCCGCCTCAGCCAGCACCATCTGCAGGGTGAACCGACGGCTGGTTCCCATCGCCCGCAGGACGCCGATTTCTCGGCGTCGTTCGAGTACCGAGAGTGTCAGGGTGTTGAGAAGTGCGACCGCGGCAACGAATACCACGATGATCCAGACGGCGTTAGCGATGAACATGCTCTGGTGCAGCGGCGCTTCCACCCCTGCCAGCGCGGTGCGACCGTCGGATACGTGGTTGGGCGCAGGCACCACGTTGCGGACATCGGCCAACAGGCGGTTTCGATCTACGCCCGCGGCCGCGGTGATCTGGAGTGTGGTCGCCGCCGGGCGATCGAACCAGGCGCGCATTGAACCCAGGTCGATCCCGACGGTGCCGATGATCGTCGAGAAATACGGCACCAGTGCCAACACAGTCGTCGGCTTCGGGCCGTGCGGTGTTTGCAGCTGCAGTTCGTCGCCGGCGTGCACGCCCAGGATCTTGCCCAGATTCTGCGAGAGCACTACGCCGTGACCGGCGAGCACGTCGTTGCGGACCTGCTCGTCGAGGGCGCGGTAGAGCGCATCGTCTGTTCCGGGGGAGAACCCGTCGAGCAGCACGCGGGTGCCGCCGACCTCGGCGAATGCGAAAGCACCTTCGGTGACTCGTGCCACGCCCGGCACCGTGGCCACCTTTTCGGTAAGGCCTTGCGGCAGAACGTCAGTGGGGTAGGTGTCGGGGGGATCGGCGGTCACCCAGACGTCGACGTCGGCGACCGGTGCGAAGATGCTGCGCGCCGATCGGATCATGTCGGCGTTCGTACCGGTGATCACCACGGTTGTCAGAACTGCGATGAGCACCGTCATCACCGTGGCCCAGACTCGCCGCGGCGCACGCTCGATCGTGGCCGCCGCCAGTGCGCCCACCGATCCGAACACCCTGGCCGTTGCTGCGGTGGCCGCGACGATGGGCGTGGTGAGCGCGAAGCCGAGCGCGAGTTCGGCGCAGAACAGGGCCGTTACCGCGACGAAGGCGAAGGTGCCGCGTTGGCCGACGACGATCAGGATCGACACCGCGAACACGGCGATGGCGCCCACCCCACAACCGATCCGCAGCCATCGCGGGACGACGTCGGCTGCTGACACCCCGACCGGTGCCAACGCCTCGATCGGGGAAACCTTGTAAACCTGGCGGGCGGCCATTGCCGAGGCGGCTACGCTGGTGAGCGCCGTGGCCATCAGCGCCGCCGGTATCGCGTAACCGGGCAGCCCGTACTGGATGCGGGCTTCGAGCCCTTGGGTCATTGCCGGAGGCAGCCGGCCAATCGCGATGCGGCCCATGAGTATTCCCAAGCCCGATCCGATCACTCCGCCGATCAGTCCGAGGATGGCCGCCTCGGCGAGCATGTCACTGACGATGGTGACGCGCCGGCCGCCGATCGCACGCAGCATCGAGATGACCGGCCGGCGCTGGGCGATGGCCATGCCCATCGTCGTGTAGATCAGGAACGCGCCGACCACTAAGGCGACCACTGCGCCCATCAACGCCATGTAGTTCATCAGCTTGACACCGTCGCCGGCCCGTGTTGCCCGCATACTCGGGTCGGCGACAATGGCGCGGCCGTTCACAGCCCGGGTGACCGCGGCGCGAACTGTCGCGAGGTTCGCGCCCGGTTTGGTCGTGATCAAGATCGAGTCGAGCTGGCCGTGTCGCCCGGTAACGTCTTGCGCCAACGGAAGTGGGGCAAGGACATAGTGTCCGTCGTTGAGTTCCGCGAGTTGCCTGCCCTCCAGCACCGACGTGACCGTGACCGTGCCCGAGCCCAGCTGAAAACTCTGACCCGTCGAATAACCGACACCGGGGCCGACCCGGACGCCGTTCTTCACCCCGGACGGGGTGTCCAGCTGTCCTCCGACGACGTCTTTCAATGCGCCGCGCAGCGCGGCACTCTTGTCGTCCGCCCCGAACAGCAGAACCGGTCCAGACGGCGTGGACGTCGACGTCCGGATCATCGGTGCCGCGGTCGCCACGCCGGGAACCGCGGCGACATCGGCGGTAATCGTGTCGGGAAATCCCGCGTCGGTGATACCCGATACCTCCAGCGCGGCGATGCCGGCGATCCCGTCGGACAACCGGTTGACCGATCCGGTGATCGACCCGAAAATGCCGAACACCGCGACCAGATACATTGCGGAAACTGCCATTACAGCGACCGTGGCGATGGTGCGCCGACGATGCACTGCGAGTTCGCGCAGACTGAACACCCGAAGCCGGCTCGCCGTGGCAGCTATCCTCGCGCTGCTGCTCATCGCCGGGCCGTCCGGTCCCGTCGACGTCGGCCGCCGTCGACCCAGAACCGAGGGATGCCAAGGAGACTTCGGACCACCAAGGTGTCGGAACCGAGCCTGCCGTCCTGCATGGTGATCACCCGATCGGTCGCCGACGCGGCCTCGGAGTTGTGGGTCACCATCACCACCAGGCGGCCGTGGCCGTCTTCGTGTGCCACCTCGGTGAGTAGCTCTAAAATCGAAGCGCCCGTTGACGTGTCGAGGTTCCCGGTCGGTTCGTCGGCGAGGATCAGCGGCGGGTCCATCATCAATGCCCGCGCCACCGCGACGCGCTGCATTTGGCCGCCGGACAGTTCCGCCGGTCGGTGCTCGGTTCGGTGCCCCAGGCCGACCCGTTCCAGCAGCCGTACCGCATCGGGTTTGGCCCGGCCCAGCCGGACACCGTCGAGCAGCTTGGGGACCGCCACGTTCTCCCAGGCCGACAGGGCCGGCAACAGGTTGAAGAACTGAAAGACGAACCCGACCCGGTGATGGCGAAACTCCGACTGCTGCTCATCGCTGAGCCGGCCGATCTCCGCGCCGTCGAACCTGATCGACCCGAAATCGGGGGAGTCCAGCGCGCCAAGCAGATGCAGCAACGTGCTCTTGCCGGCCCCGGACGGTCCGACGACCGCCACGAACTGCCCGCCGCATAGCTGCAGGCTGATGTCATCGAGTGCACGTACCGTTTGCCCGCCGACCCGGTACTCGCGCACCACATTACGGAGTTCGATGCTCAGTTTGTGCTCCGCCGAGTTGACGGATGGTCCGTTGATCGCTCTGCCGTTTCGCGACATGCTCACCTCCATTGCGGAGCCGGGGCGCTTGTAGTAGCCGCGAAGGCCTCGACTCATCTCCGCGGTTATCCCCGGGTGACTCAACGAGCGCAGAAATGTCGTCAGTATCCAGGTCATCAATCGGTCTGAGATCATCGCCGCCGGTCGCAGCACGGCCTCGCGGTGCGCCACCGGCAGCGACGCCACCCGCGACACGGCCATGACCCTGCGTCGCCGGGTCTTCTCATACCAGCGCAGCGCAGCGCAAAGATCCGCGTTGCTGTGCTGCGTCCGGCCTCGAAGATCCGCAAGCGCCTTGCTCAAGACCATCGTGTCGAGTAACGCCTGGTTGGTGCCCTGCGCCAGGGTGGGCGGCATGGTGTGTGCGGCGTCGCCGAGCAGCGTGATCGCCCCCCGGGTCGGCTTGCGGGGGATCGGATGCCGAAAATGTGGGAACGGCGAACGAGCCAGATCGTCGTCTTTCAGCGTTGCCAGGACGCGATCAGAAAGATTGGACCAGCCGGCGAACTGGGACCGGATCACTTCGATCGGACTTTCCGGTCTGACGAATTCGTAGGACCAGGGCAAGTCGAACCACCACTGCAGAGCGCAGCCGCCGGCCGGCCACAGCCCAAGGTTTCCGTGGTCGCCGATAATGACCTGCGCGACGTCCTTATCGTCTATGTGCGGAAGGGCCACTAGGCCCTGCCAGCTGCACCAGCCGGTCGGCTCGGCATGTTGCCCGCCGATGACATCTCGAATCTTTGAATGCAGGCCGTCCGCGCCGATCACCAGGTCAGCGTCGGCGCAGCTGCCGTCTTCGAACTTGAGCTGCACTCCGTCGCGCGTGGTGACCACGTCGATTACCCGGCGGTTGCAGTGGATTCGCTCGGCCGGGAAGCCGTCCAGCACGCGTTCGAGCAGAGCCCGGCGCGGGACCATCCGCACAGGTGCATCCATCCGGTCGACGATGATGCCCAGGTCGAAACTGGCGAGCGGGCGACCCGTGGAGGTGAGCATCCGTACGGTCGAGAGCAGCTGACCGGCTCCGTCCATCTCGACCCCGAGCTGCTCTAATACCGTCGCGCCGTTGGGCCAGATGGTGACGGCTCCGCCACCCGCCTGCACAACCGGGCGTTGATCGAAGACGGTGACGTCATGGCCCTGGCGCAACAATGCCCGGGCGATTGACATGCCTCCCACGCCGGCGCCGACAACGAAGATCCGTAGCCTCGGTCCCAGCGTCAGCTTCGCCGAACGCCTGTCGCCATGCCTCAATCGACACCTCGCCTAGGTCGCTACGCGGTCCGTATGCTGCTAACACGATGAGCCGCGGCGAATGGTTCACGCCAGCGCGGAACAATTTGGCGTCGCCGCCAAAACGGGAGGCGGCGTCGGTCTAGCTGTCGCGCAGTCCGTCGATGAAAGCCTGGGTCGCCTCCCACGTGGGCAGCAGGCCTGAGGCGTTGATTTCCTCCAGGGTGGGGGCCGCCGCATCCCGCCCGGACGTTCGTGGCGCGACCCCGTCGACCACCGGCCAGTCGATCCCCAGCGCCGGGTCGGTGGCGCAGATGGTGTGCTCTCGCGCGGGGTCGTATTCCGACGAGCACAAATACATCACCGTCGAGTTGTCTTGCAGTGCAAGGAAGCCATGCGCGAGGCCTTCGGAGATGTACACCGATCTGCGGTCACGGTCGTCGAGCAGGACCGAGTCCCACTGGCCGAATGTCGGTGAGCCCACGCGGATGTCGACGACAACGTCGAACAACGACCCGTGCAGGCAGGTCACGTACTTGGCTTGGCTCGGCGGCAGCTGGGCGAAGTGCAGGCCGCGCAGCACACCGGCCGAAGAAACCGAGCAGTTGGCCTGCCGGACATCCAAGTGGTGGCCGGCGAACGCGCTGAAGGCACGGTCGGTGTGCCACTCGAAAAACAGTCCACGCGAATCGGTATGCAGCTGCGGAATGATTTCCCACGCCCCTGGGATCTTGAGCCGGCGGACTTCCATGTCACTGACCGCGCTCTCGGTAGCGAGCTTCCACTGCATCTTTCAGCGGGGCCCACCATGCTTCGTTGTCGCGGTACCACTGAATGGTGGTACGCAACCCCTCAGTGAAGTCGGTATGCTTTGGCGCCCAGCATAATTCGTCGCGTAACTGGGACGAGTCGATGGCGTAGCGCAGATCGTGGCCGACCCGGTCGGCGACGTGGTCGAAGTCGTCGGGATCACGGCGCATGAGCGCCAGCACGGTTTGCAGCACCGACAGGTTGTCGCGCTCGCCCTCGGCGCCGATCAGATAGGTCCGCCCGGCGCGGCCGCGTTCGAGGATCCGCCGGACCGCGTCGTTGTGATCCTCGACGTGGATCCAGTCCCGCACATTGGCCCCGCGGCCGTACAGCTTGGGCCGTCGCCCAGTGAGCACATTGGTGATCTGGCGGGGGATGAATTTCTCCACGTGCTGGTAGGGCCCATAGTTGTTGGAGCAGTTCGAGATGGTCGCGCACAGACCGTAGGACCGTACCCAGGCTCGCACCAGCATGTCCGCGGCGGCCTTGGTCGACGAGTAGGGACTCGACGGGTTGTAGGGCGTGGACTCGGTGAACCGCTGCGGGCCGTCGAGGCCAAGGTCGCCGTACACCTCGTCGGTAGAGACGTGGTGCAGCCGGACCCCATGCCGGCGTACCGCCTCCAAAATGGTGAAGGTCCCGATCACGTTGGCGTGCAAGAACGGCGCCGGGTCGGCCAGTGCGTTGTCGACGTGGGTTTCGGCGGCGAAGTGAACGACCACGTCGGACTCGGCGACCAGTCGGGAAACCAAGTGGGCGTCGGTGACGTCGCCCTGCACCAGTCTGATGTCGTTTTCGACGGGGACCAACGATTCACGGCTGCCCGCGTAGGTCATCGCGTCGAGCACGGTGACCGTGTCGTCCGGGTAGTCGTGCACCGTCCGGTGTACGAAGTTGGCGCCGATGAAGCCGGCACCACCGGTGACCAGCAGCCGCATGGTCAAACCCTAGCCCCGCGAGGGGGTGAGGCGGGCGATCGGACCGGGTCGGCGACCATGCCGTGCAGGTATCGACTGTGCGCTCACGGTTTTCATTCTGCGTCGAGGGCGCAAAGCCGGCGATACTTCCGCCCTGGACGCAGCATCAATGCCAGATGGCGCAAGACAGCGCAGTGTTCAGCCGGCGGGTGTGATTTCCAGCGCCGCGGCCAGTTCGGTGAGCGCCGGCAAGAGTTTTTCTTCAGGCCAGCCGCCGAGGACCTGGATCGCCACGTGGTCGGCGCCGGCCTGCAGGTGGTCGTTCAGCCGGGCAGCGATGGCCTGCGGGCTGCCATAGGCCACGACCGCATCAATCAGCTTGTCGCTGGCCGGTTTACGCACATCAGGCTCGGTGAATCCCAGCCGGCGCCAATTGTTAACGTAGTTCCTCAGGCCCAAGTAGAAGTCGACGCTCTGGCGGCCGACCTGCCGTGCCTCGTCGGCGTCAGTGGTGAGCACCACCTTGTGTTCGGGCGCCAGAAACACTGTGTTGCCCACCAGTTCGCGCGCCTGCGCGGTGTGCTCGGGCGTGGTCAGATACGGGTGGGCGCCGGCACTGCGCTCCGCCGACAACGCCAGCACCCGCGGGCCCAGCGCCGCGATTACCCGCCGGCTGGTGGGCACCTTGGCGGCGTCGAGTTCGTCGAGGTAGTCGACCAGTGCGTCGTAGGGTTTGCGGTACTCCTGGGTGTGCTCGGGATGACCCACCCCGATTCCCAGCAAAAACCTTCCGGGGTGGTCGTTTTCGATTCGCTGGTAGGACGCGGCGACGGTGGCGGCCGGTGACGACCAGATGTTGACGATGCCGGTGGCCAGCTGCAGCGACGTGGTCTGCGCCAAAGCGGGCTCCACCCAGGACAGATCGGCATCCGGTGACCCCCCGATCCAGACGGCGCCATAACCGAGGGTTTCGATCTGTTTGGCGAGCTCGGGCGAAATGGAGCGAGCACCCAGCCACACGCCGAAACGGCTCAGCTCTGGTTTGAGTGATACTGCCTCGGTCATGTGCCTCCTAGTTGTCGGATGCGCTCAGGCGGGGTTCAGTCCAAGCGGTCCGGCCAGCTCGGCCAGCGCCGGGACCAGATTCTCAGGTCGGGTCAGGACCTGCACAGCGACGTGGTCGGCGCCCGCGGCCAGGTGCTCACCGAGCCGCGCAGCGATGGCATCCGTCGTGCCGTAGGCGACCACCGCGTCAAGCAGCCGGTCGCTGCCGGGCCGGACGACCTCGTCGTCGCTGAAGCCCAGTCGCTTCCAGTTGTTCCGGTAATTGGCCAGGTTGAAGTAGATGTCGAGCGCCTTGCGGCCGACGGCGCGGGCATTATCCGCATCGGTGGTCAATACCACCTTGTGTTCGGGTGCCAGGAACGCCGACGGGCCGATCAACTCGCGGGCCTGTGCGGTGTGCTCGGGCGTGGTCAGGTACGGGTGCGCTCCGGCGCTGCGTTGCCCGGACAGCTGCAAAACCCGCGGCCCCAATGCCGCCACCACCCGGCGATTGGCCGGCACGTCATATTCGTCGAGCTGGTCCAAATACTCCACCAGCGCCTGGTAGGGCTTGCGGTATTCGGTGATCGCCTCGGGATGACCCACGCCGATACCCAGCAAGAACCGGCCCGGGTAGGCCCGATCGATGCGATGGAACGATTCGGCCACTGGCTTGGCCGGCGCCGACCAGATATTCACGATGCCGGTGGCCACCTGCAGGGTAGTGGTCTGCTCGAGAATCGGTTCCACCCAATCGAGCTCGGCCGGCGGCGAGCCGCCCACCCAGACGGCCCCGTAGCCGAGGGCCTCGATCTCCTTGGCCTGCTGCGGGGTCACTCCCAGGCCGAACGATCCGAACCGGCCGAGGTCAGGTTTAGTCGTTGCATCATCAGTCATGGTGTTCTCCAACCCGTGCTGTAATGCCCCTATTCCGGCTGCAGCGAAACCTCGTCGGAGACTTCGGGCGGTATCTCCAGCGGAGCCCGGTGCCTTCCCCGAACGGTTTGGTGGTGAAGAACGGTTCGAAGATCCGGTCGCGCACGTCCTCGGGGATCCCGGGGCCGGTGTCGCAGATTTCGATGCGGGCCACGTTCTCGCCGTCACGTGAAGTGCGGACGGTCAGTGTGCCGCCGCCGCGCATCGCGGCGATCGCATTGTCGATGATGTTGGTCCACACCTGGTTGAGATCACCTGGATAGCAAGGGATTTCAGGAGCGAACGGCCGAACTCCTTCGCCACCGTGATACCGGCCGCAGCCCGTCTTCGCCGGCGGCCGCCAGCAGCTGTTCGCCGACGGGCTCGTCGGCGATGAACCAGGTGTAGCGCAGCTGATTGCGGGCCAAAAAATCGCTACCTGCCAGGACCTCGCCGACCACTGGTGCCCGATCACCTTGGTGTGCGGGATGGGGTGTGCAGGCGTCAGCCGCCAGGCCTCCAGCAGCGCATCGACGACAGGGTAGAACTTCTCCTCGGGTGGATCCCACGGCTTGAGCAGGTAGTGGTCCAGGTCGACGACGTTGATCGCGTCGATGGCGGCGTGGGTGTCGGCGTAGGCGGTCAGCAGTACCCGTCGCGCCGCCGGGTAGAGGTCCATCGCCTGCTCGAGGAATTCGATACCGGTCATCTGCGGCATCCGGTAGTCGGCGATGAGCATCGCCGCGCAGCTTGAGGTCCTTCAAGGTGGCCAGGGCGTCGGGACCCGACTCCGCGCGCACGATCCGGTGGTCCGCGCCGTACTTGCGGCGCAGGTCGCGGGCCACGGCCCGGGATACCGTGGGATCGTCGTCGACGGTCAGCATCACCGGTTTGCGGGGCTGGCGGGAATCGGTATCGGGGCCTGCGGGGTTTGTCACTGGCGTCAAGTATGCCCTCGTCAGTGCCGCTGCGGGCGGCTGGCGAAGCCACGCCCGATTTCACCCACAGCGATTTTGGTCAGGCCGAGTGACCAGGTATCCTGGGACATCGGTGCGTCATCCGCGCCGGCTTTTTGCGTGCCCTGTCTGAGGAATTTCCTGTCATCGGCTCACGTTCAAGTCGGACGAATGCTGTGCCCAAATTCGGGCGATGCGAACTAAGCAGCGAACGAAACTCCACGACGAGGATTACTGGAAGGTTATGGCCAAAAAGGACGGTGCCATCGAGGTCGAGGGCCGCGTGGTCGAGCCGTTGCCCAATGCGATGTTCCGCATTGAGCTCGAGAACGGCCACAAGGTGCTCGCCCACATCAGCGGCAAGATGCGGCAGCACTACATCCGCATCCTGCCCGAGGACCGCGTGGTGGTGGAGTTGTCTCCATACGACCTGTCCCGGGGCCGCATCGTGTACCGGTACAAGTAAGCCCGACCAACGAAGAAGACAGGATCGAACGGCCGTGAAGGTGAACCCGAGCGTCAAGCCGATCTGCGACAAGTGCAGGGTGATCCGCCGGCATGGGCGGGTCATGGTGATCTGCTCCGATCCGCGCCACAAGCAAAGACAGGGTTAGCCTGTCCGGCGACGATGCAGGCTCGTGAACGGCCTGAGCAGGAGCCGGACAATAACGCCGAGCCTGCTACACAACTGAATGCAGACCTCCCAGCACCAGTGAGCGGCTGGCATCAATCGAGATGGGCCGCTCATCCACGCCCGGAACGGAGGCCGGGCCCCGCGAGGCGGGAACGGACTGGGATCAGACCTCCGCCAAGGAATGAGGATGGCCAGCTATGGCTCGACTCGTCGGCGTCGATCTGCCGCGCGATAAGCGGATGGAGATCGCACTGACCTACATCTACGGCATCGGCCGCACCCGGTCGCAGGAGATCCTTGCGGCGACCGGGATCGATCGTGACCAGCGCAGCAAGGACCTCACCGACGACCAGCTCGCCAAGCTGCGTGATTACATCGAAAGCAGTCTCAAGGTGGAGGGCGATCTGCGCCGCGAGGTGCAGGCCGATATCCGCCGCAAGATCGAGATCGGCTGCTACCAGGGCCTGCGGCACCGTCGCGGCCTGCCGGTGCGGGGCCAGCGCACCAAGACCAACGCGCGCACCCGCAAGGGCCCCAAGCGCACTATCGCAGGCAAGAAGAAGGCCAGGTAAGCATGCCACCGAAGAAGGCAACGGCGTCCAAGGCAGCGCCCAAGAAGGGCCAGAAGACCCGGCGGCGGGAAAAGAAGAACGTCCCGCACGGTGCCGCCCACATCAAGAGCACCTTCAACAACACGATCGTGACGATCACCGACCCACAGGGCAACGTCATCGCGTGGGCGTCCTCGGGCCATGTCGGCTTCAAAGGCTCGCGCAAATCGACGCCGTTCGCCGCGCAGCTGGCCGCCGAAAACGCCGCGCGCAAAGCCCAGGAGCACGGGGTCCGCAAGGTCGACGTGTTCGTCAAGGGCCCGGGCTCAGGCCGCGAGACCGCGATCCGGTCGTTGCAGGCCGCCGGTCTGGAAGTCGGCGCGATCGCCGACGTCACCCCCCAGCCGCACAACGGCTGCCGTCCGCCCAAGCGGCGGAGGGTCTAGTCAGGGTCCAGGAGGAGAACACAACTATGGCCCGTTACACCGGACCCGTCACCCGCAAGTCGCGCCGGCTGCGCACCGACCTCGTCGGTGGCGACCAAGCCTTCGAAAAGCGTCCGTATCCACCCGGCCAGCACGGCCGCGCACGGATCAAGGAGAGCGAGTATCTGCTGCAGCTGCAGGAGAAGCAGAAGGCTCGTTTCACCTACGGCGTGATGGAGAAGCAGTTCCGCCGCTACTACGAAGAGGCCGTACGCCGTCCCGGCAAGACCGGTGAGGAACTGCTGCAGATTCTGGAGAGCCGGCTGGACAACGTGGTCTATCGCGCCGGGCTGGCGCGGACCCGCCGGATGGCCCGTCAGCTGGTCAGTCACGGACACTTCACCGTCAACGGCGTCACGGTGAACATCCCGAGTTACCGGGTGTCGCAGTACGACATCGTCGACGTGCGGGACAAGTCGCTGAACACGGTGCCGTTTCAGATCTCTCGCGAGACTGCCGGCGACCGCCCGATCCCGGGCTGGCTGCAGCTGGTCGGCGAGCGTCAGCGCATCCTGATCCACCAGCTGCCCGAGCGGACACAGATCGACGTCCCGCTCACCGAGCAGCTGATCGTCGAGTTCTACTCGAAGTAGTGCCCCTGCACCATCCGGTGCAGGTCTGCGGTGATCGCAAGCGCGGCGAAGCCGGGCGCAGCGGGTCGCCGCGGGGGAAACGAAGCGGCATCAAATAGCGGGTGCCGAGAAGGAGAAGAAACACCATGCTGATCTCACAGCGCCCCACCTTGTCCGAAGAGGTGGTCGCCGAGAATCGGTCGCAGTTCGTCATCGAACCGTTGGAGCCGGGATTCGGCTACACGCTTGGTAATTCGCTGCGGCGCACGCTGCTGTCGTCGATTCCCGGCGCGGCGGTCACCAGCATTCGCATCGACGGTGTGCTGCACGAATTCACCACCGTGCCCGGCGTCAAGGAAGACGTCACCGACATCATCTTGAACCTCAAGGGTCTGGTGGTGTCCTCCGAGGAGGACGAGCCGGTCACGATGTACCTGCGCAAGCAAGGTCCGGGCGAGGTCACCGCAGGTGACATCGTGCCGCCGGCCGGCGTGACGGTGCACAACCCCGACATGCACATCGCCACGCTGAACGACAAGGGCAAGCTCGAGGTCGAGCTCGTCGTGGAGCGTGGCCGCGGCTATGTCCCCGCCGTACAGAACAAGGCATCCGGCGCCGAAATCGGCCGCATCCCGGTCGATTCCATCTACTCGCCGGTGCTGAAGGTCACCTACAAGGTGGACGCCACCCGCGTCGAGCAGCGCACCGACTTCGACAAACTCATCCTCGACGTCGAGACCAAGAGCTCGATCAATCCTCGTGACGCGTTGGCGTCCGCGGGTAGGACGCTGGTCGAATTGTTCGGGCTGGCACGCGAACTCAATGTCGAAGCCGAAGGCATCGAGATCGGGCCGTCGCCGGCGGAGGCCGACCACATCGCCTCGTTCGCGCTGCCGATCGACGACCTGGATCTGACCGTGCGGTCCTACAACTGCCTCAAGCGCGAGGGTGTGCACACCGTCGGCGAGCTGGTGTCGCGTACCGAGTCCGATCTGCTCGACATCCGCAACTTCGGTCAGAAGTCGATCGACGAGGTGAAAGTCAAGCTGCACCAGTTGGGGCTTTCGCTCAAGGACAGCCCGGCCAGCTTCGACCCGTCGGAGGTCGCCGGCTACGACGTGGCCACCGGCACCTGGTCCAGTGACGGCGGCTACGACGACCACGACTACGCCGAAACCGAACAGCTCTAGTCTGGCGACGAGGCGGGCCGAAAGAGGTACCTCCCGCGTGCGGGGGACGGCCCTAAAATCAAGCCAGATAAATCCAACCCAGTGGCTGTGCACTGAAAGACAGGAGCGTCAGCAATGCCCAAGCCCACCAAGGGCCGTCACCTCGGCGGGTCGTCATCGCATCAGAAGGCGATGCTGGCCAACCTGGCCACGTCGCTGTTCGAACACGGCCGGATCAAAACCACCGAGCCTAAGGCGCGGGCGCTGCGGCCGTACGCGGAGAAGCTGATCACCCACGCCAAAAAGGGCACACTGCACAACCGGCGCGAGGTGCTCAAGAAGATCCGTGACAAGGACGTGGTGCACACCTTGTTCGCTGAGATCGGACCGTTCTTCGCTGACCGCAACGGCGGCTACACCCGCATCATCAAAGTCGAAGCACGCAAGGGCGATAACGCCCCGATGGCGGTGATCGAGCTGGTACGGGAAAAGACGGTGACGTCCGAGGCCAACCGCGCCCGTCGGGTGGCCGGCGCGCAGTCGACCGCCAAGAAGGCTGCACCGGTGGCGGCAGCTGCCGCACCTCAGGCTGCGGTCGAGCCCGAGGCGGCGGTCGGTCCGGAAACCGAGAATGCCGCTCCGGAATCCGAGAACGCGGATCCTGAGGCCGAGGAGGTCGTGGCCGAAGACGCCACTGAAGCCGAAGCCACTGAGGCCGAGGCGACCGGCGAGGCTACGGACAGCGCTGACGACTCCTGACGGTCGCAACGACGTGCCCGCCATCGGCGCCGGTGCTGGGCATGTTCGTCTTCGCCTCGACATCGCTTATGACGGAACTGATTTCGTAGGCTGGGCGCCGCAGGCGGGGCAACGCACGGTTGCCGGTTTACTCGACGAAGCGCTGTCGACGGTATTCCGGGCAGCGGTGCGGCTCCGTGCGGCGGGCCGCACCGATACCGGCGTGCACGCCACCGGACAGGTGGCCCACGTCGACGTCCCGTTCGATGCGCTGCCCAACGCCTACCCGCGCTCACCACGTCCGGGTGACGGCGAATTCCAGCCGCTGCTGCGACGGCTCGGCCGCCTCCTGCCCGAGGATGTCAGGATCCGCGATGTCGACCGCGCGCCAGCGGATTTCGATGCCCGGTTCTCGGCACTGCGCCGCCACTACGTCTACCGGTTGTCGACGGCGTCCTACGGGGTGGAGCCACAACAGGCGCGCTACATCACGGCCTGGCCGCGTGACCTCGATATCGATGCCATGGCGGCGGCGTCGCGAGACCTGCTAGGGCTGCACGACTTCGGTGCGTTCTGCCGTCACCGCGAGGGTGCCACCACTATTCGGCATCTGCAACGGCTGGACTGGTCGCGGGACGGCGATCTGATCGCCGCTCAGGTCAGCGCCGACGCATTCTGTTGGTCGATGGTGCGTTCCCTGGTCGGGGCGCTGTTGGCAGTCGGCGAACACCGGCGAACCCCCGGCTGGTGCCGTGACCTGCTCGCCTCCACGGACCGGTCAAGTGACTTCGCGGCCGCCCCGGCGCGCGGTCTGACCTTGACCGGCGTGGACTATCCGCCGGATGACCAACTGGCGGCGCGAATCCTGATCACTCGGGACCTGCGCTCCCGCTAGACCTTGCCCGCGACGAAATTCGCTGCCTGATTGGTCAGCTGCGGCACGTAGCCGGTGTGTGCGTTCCACTGGTTGCCGTTCGAGCAGATCGGGTCGCCTTGGGTGCACAGGTCGATGGTCTTGCCTTCGAAGTTCGGGCTCAGGGCGTCCATCAGCCCGTTCGCCCGGGTCGAGGGATTGCCGAACAGGGCCACCGCGGCGACGTGATCGCCCGCCGCGGCCGGTAGCGGCTTTTTGAAGCCGAAGCCGGCCATCGGTGCGGCGGTGACGATGTCGACGACCGCCGCTCCCTGCGAGTAGCCACCCAGCACCAGCTTGGTGCCGGGACAGTTGGTTGCCATTTGCTGGATGTGGTTGCTGGCGTCATTGGCACCGTCCGCTGCGGCCAGGAAGTCCTTGCTGGCCGGGTAGTTCACCCCGTACGCGTCGACGCTCTCGGTGGTTTGCTGGCGCAATGCGTTGACCAGCGCGTCACCGACCTTGCCGACCCCAGGCGGCTCACCGGTACCCCGGGCAAACACCACCTGGACATCCGGACAGGCCGCGTGGGCCGCGGGCGCGGACGCCAACAGCGTGCCCGGCACGGTGATTGCTACGGCGCAGGCGAACGGCAACCAGCGCGCGACCGGACGACGACTCATGCCTGATCTATCGGGCAGCGGGACTGCCCCGTTACCGAACGACCACCGTCGGTGGCGCGGCGTTGGTTCCGGCTGTCGGGCTCGGCCCGGGAAGCCCGGGCACTCCTGGAACACCGGGAGTGCTGGGAAGGCCGGGAGTGCCTGGGATGCCGGGGAACAGGCCCGGTCCGGCGATCCTGAGGCGCGACGCGACAATGCTCGCCGCCTGGGTCGTGTAGGTGGGCGCATAGCCCTCGGTGTGGCCGCTCCATTCGTTACCGGGGCCGGCGTGACAGATCGGGTCCTCACCGTTGCACATGTCGATCGTCTTGGACCCCAACAGCGCACTCTGGCTGGACAGCGGGCTGCCCGACCGATCGGCGATATTGCCAAATGTGACAAGCGCGGCGATGTTGTCGACGTACTGCGGAGGCAGCGCACTACCCCAGCTGACGCCGCCGACCGGGACGCCCGCGACGATGTCCATCACCGACGCGCCCTGCGAGTATCCACCCAGCACGATCTGGGTCTGCGGGCACTTTTGCACCGTGGCCTTGACCCGCGAAATGGTGTCGTTGGCGCCGTCGCCGCCGCCCAGCTGCAGCTTGCCGGCCGGGTAGTTGACCCCGTACACGTCGAAACTCATACCGGTGTCCTGGCGCAGCGAGTCGATGAAAGCCCGGCCGACCTTCCCCACACCGGCGGGCTCGCCGGTGCCGCGGGCGAAGATCACCTCCACGTCCGGGCAGTCGTCTGCGCCGGCCGAGGGCAGCGCAGCGCGAACCCCGCTCGGGGCGACCACCAGCGCGGCAGCCGCCAGCAGCGGAGCGGCGCCCACGGCAAAGCCGCGGGCGGCCGACCGCATACCACGACCGAACAGCAAAAAGCGGTGATTGCGCACGAGCAGATGGTACAGGCGAAGCCCGACATGGGCCGATTCGCGCAGGTCAGAGGCCCTAATGTGGATAGACGGCGTCGCCGCTGCCGGCAACCGCCTATCGTGGCGCAGACGAATTCGGGGTGATCAATGCCGTGACACCGACAACGCGGCTGCACGTCAGCGGACATCGATTTCTGCTGCGTCGCATGGAGTGCGCGTTGCTGCGCCGCGATCTGCGCGCCGTCAACGATCCGCTGCGCGCGCCGGCATGCTCGCTGCTGGCGGGGTGCCTATTAGCGACCATCGTCCTGGCCGGATGCGCGATCGCGGGCTTGCTGGCGCCGCAGATAGCTCTCGGCGACGCCGCGATTGTGATGGGGCAGGAGTCTGGTGCGTTGTATGTGCGCGTCGGCGAAACGTGGCACCCGGTGTTGAACCTGGCCTCGGCCCGCTTGATCGCCGCTGCGAACGTCAACCCGCGGCCGATCCGCGAGTCCCAGCTGGACCGCGCCAAACGCGGGCCAATCTTGGGTATCCCGGGCGCGCCGCAATACCTGGGCCGCGTGCTGTCTCCCGAGGAATCCGTCTGGACCCTGTGCGATACCGCGTCCGGTGCGACGCCGACCACGACAGTCATCGTGGGGAATGCCGAAGAAACGCCCGGAAATCGGCTGGCCTCGGCGCAGACCGTCCTGGTCACGACCGACGCCAACGCACCGCTCTATCTGCTCTACAACGGACAGCGCGCGATGGTCGACGCCGCGGACCCGGTGTTAGCGCGCGCCCTGCGGCTGGAAGGCGCAGTGCCGCGGACGGTCTCGCGGCTACTGCTGAATGCGGTGCCCGAGGCGCCGCCGATTACCGTGCCGCGGATTCCCGGCGCCGGCGCACCGGGCGCCGTGCCCGGGTTTGCCGTGGGCAGCGTGCTGCGCGTTAGTCGCGCGGGCGGCGATGAGTACTACGTGGTGCTGTCCGCAGGTGTTCAGCGGGTGGGTCAGGTCACGGCCGATCTGGTGCGGCTGACCAGTTCACAGGGTGCCCGCAGCATCATCGCGGTGGCGCCGGACGCGATCCGCGCCAGTCGCACGGTTAACGCGCTGCAGGTATCCACGTTTCCCGACCGGGTCTCGGCGCCGCCGGATTCCGCTGACACGACGCTGTGTGTGAGATGGGCGCCCCGGCGCGACGGCGGTGCCGACGTCTCGTTGCTGGCCGATGCCGGGTTGCCGCTGCCGACCGGACAGTCGGCGGTGACGTTGGCACAGGCCGACAATGGCGGTCCGGCGCTGGACGCGGTTTACCTTCCAGCCGGGCGCATTGCCTATGTGCGTTCGACCGGTCTGTCCGGTGACAACGTCCGCGTCGGCCCGCGCTACCTCGTCGCGGACACCGGTGTGCGCTTCGGAATTCACGACGATGACGCCCAACGTGACCTGGGCTTGCCCGCGACGGCGGTCGCGGCGCCATGGCCGGTGTTGGCGGCGTTGCCGCAGGGGCCGGAGCTGAGTCGGCAGAATGCGTCAGTGGCTCGCGACACCGTCGGCGGCGGGTTCGGGCCCGGCCCTCAGCCGCCGCAGCCGAGCGGTCGCGGTGCCGGCGGCTAGGGCGAGGCCAAGTGCCGCAAGGCAAATCATCGCGCCGCTGAATGCGGTCTGCCTGGCGCGTCGGGGGGTCGGTGCCGGCGTTACCGACGGGGTGATTCGCAGCGGTGTTGAGCGCGGTCCACTGGTGGGCGGCGGCGGCGCAGCGCTGACCGCGGCCAGAGCGTCCACCAACCCGTTGCCGACGGTCGGATCCCATCCGCCGGGGGGGTGATGCGCGGTGGACTCGATACGCTGCATGACCTGTCGCGCCGTCAGTGCCGGAAACCGCGATCTGATCAGCGCAGCCAAACCGCTGACCACGGGAGCGGCGTAACTGGTGCCGGCGAGCCGGACCGGATCGTTCGGCTCGCCAAGGCTATTCACCAGGCCCTCACCGACGAGGCTGAGTGACGTCACCAGCTCACCGGGTGCTGCGACGTCCACCCACGGACTGGGCAGAGTGAACGCCGAGGCCTCGCCCTCGCTGTTCACCGAACCCACGGTCAGGACGTAGTCGTCGTACCAGGCCGGGCTGACCGTGACGGTGGCCGTGTCCCAATCAGATTGGGCTGACTGGCGCGGGCAGGCCCCCGGGCTGCCGGTATTACCCGCCGCGGCGACCACCACAACGTTCTTGACGTCGACCGCGTAGGCCAGGGCGGCTCCCAGGGCGCGGTCGTTGAGCGCGGTACCGGGCGGGACACAGGCGACCGAGGAAATGTTGATCACCGACGCACCCAGATCTGCTGCCGTCCGGACGGCTTTCGCCATGGTGTCGACGTCGCCGAAGCCGGTAGCCGCCGGGTCCGTGCTCGGGCCGAACTTGGTGCTGGACTGCCGGATGCTGATCACGGTGGCTTCCGGGGCGACGCCACTAAAGCCGTCGTGATCGGAATCAGGCATGGCGGCAACGATTCCCGCGACAACCGTGCCGTGGCCGTCGCAATCCTGGGTGCCGTCGCCGCGGGAGACGTAGTCACCCCCGGGGACCACGTCGCGCAACTGGCGGTGCGGCGAAACCCCGGTATCGATCACAGCCACGCGCTGTCCTGCACCACGGGCGAGTTGCCACACCCGCGGCAGGTCAAGGCCGGCGAATTGAGCAGCCGGATCTGCCCGCTCCGACCCGGGCTCGACGAGTGACACCGCGCATATTTTGCGTTGCACCGTGGGCTGCGGCGGCGCCGGCCGCGCCGGCTCGGGCAGCCACTTGTCGTCAACAGGCGGTGGCGAAACCGCGTAGGCCGCTGGTGCGGCACACTGCGGAAGCGCGGTCAGCATCGCGGCCCCGGCGACCCCTAGTGCCCGTACCAGTGACCCGGTCATAGCAGGTGCAGACCGCGTACGGCCCCGTAGAAGTCGCATACCCAGCAGGCCAGCGGCACGATCGCGGCAAAAGCCAGATACTCCAACAGCTCGACGCTACGCCCGGCCACGGGTGACGTGGTCACAGCCGGTGCGACGAATCCCAAGTGCAGCGCAGTGGTCGCCGGCACCACCGTGGCTGCGGCTATCCACAGTGCGTACTGTGGCGTGGTAACCGCTGCGATCACGAAAGTGGTTCCGACCGTAATTGTTCCGGCAGCCAGAAGCGTACCTTTGCGCCTCGGTTCGGGATGTGCGCGCGCCCGCAGCAGCAACACCACAGCGATGACCATGGCGAAGACGAGACCGCTGGGGTGGGAACCCGCAGTGGTATGCACTCCGGTGCTGATGGCCCCGATCGCCGCCGATGCTGCGCATGCGATGACGAGGCTGGTCAGCCGATTGGCGGCCTGGGTTGTCCTGGTCTGCAACCGATCCGAGTCCTTCCACCCAGTAGAAGCATCCGGGCCGGCCGGCAACCGGGGCGCCAGCCCAGCCCACACGATCGACACCCGAGGCGACACTTCGAGCAGCGCCACCGATGTCACCGCGGACATCGAACCGATGGCCTGCAACGGCGCTGCGGTGATCACGGCCACCAACGCGGCACCCGCGAGGACTATCGCCAGGCAAGAGACGGTGGTCAACGTCACTGTCCCGCAGCCGGTTGACTGCTTCGTTACCACTGCCGTCACGGCTGCTGCGGTCGCGGCGAGTACCAGGTTCGGCGCACCCGGGCCGTCGGGAACCGCCAGCAGACCGGCAACCGCGGCGAACGCGGTGGCCAGCAGTCCCAGTGTCGATCCGGCTATCGCGTCGCGATATACCCGATGTGCCATCACCGCTGCCAGCAGCGCGACGCAACCGGTAATGGCGGCGATACCGGCAGCGCCGCTGCGATGAGAACCGTTGGCAGAAAAGCCGATTCGAACCAGAAGCACCCCACCCACACCGGCCAGCCAGGCCGTTGCTGCTGCGCCGGTGAGCCTGGCCGCCCGCCGCGTCCACGCCCGGGCCGTCGCATCGAGGTGCGTCGACACGGCCTCGGCGACGTCGTCGATATAGGGGGCGGGCAGCGTGGTCGACGATCTGCTCAAGACGAGCGTGGTGCCGTCGTGGATCACGTTTTGCGCCAGCGTTGTCGACGAATCCAGAGCCGCCCCGCCCGGGCGCGCCAGCTGGTAGCCGACGGCCATGCGATCACGGGTGCTCGGGCCTGCTTGCGTTGCCAGAATGTCGACGATCTCGGGGATGAGCACCGCGAGAGGCATGGCGGCGGGAAGTGCGAGGTCGACGTTGAGGCCGTCGGCGTACACCGACAGCCGTCGCAGGTCGGATCCAGCCACCATGACCCCTTCGCTCTGCGCACTGCACTCCCGCTCGGCACCGTAGTCAGTCGGGCGAGATCCCGTCTGCGTCGATCCACAGCTGGCTTGCAACGAGGTTGATCGCGGCTTACGGTCTGCGCGATCTGGGAGGGCGGACAATGAGTCAGCGCGACAACGCGACGGCGACTGTGGATTTCATGCCAGCGCTACGTCTAGCGCCGCCGGCAGTCTCGGGCGCCGATGTCGTGATCACCGCACCACCGGCGCCAGCCGGCTCGGCGCGGACCAACCTGGTCGTCCGCCTGTTTCCGATGGTCATGGCCGCCGCGACCGTCGGCATGATGGCGGTGCTCTTCCGTTCCGGCTCGGGCACGGCGCGCCACCCGATGTTCCTGGTTTTCCCGGTCATGATGTTGCTCTCGGTCGTCATAACTGCCGCGACCGGACGCGACAGCCGGCGCGCTGAACTCAACGCCGACCGCGCCGACTACCTGACTTATCTGGCTGAACTTCGCGACACCGTCACACGCAACACCGCAGCCCAGCTCTTGGCGCTCACCTGGTGTCACCCCGACCCGCGGACGTTGTGGACCTTGATCGGTGGCACCCGGATGTGGGAGCGGCGATCGGCAGATTCCGACTTTTGTCGCGTCAGGTTGGGTGTTGGAACGCAGCCGCCGGCCGCACGGTTGGTGGCTCCCGAATTCGGGCCCGCTGATCGGCTGGACCCGGTCACCGCGACTGCGCTGCAGCGGTTTATCCACGCACACAGCACGGTTCCCGACGCGCCCTTCGCTATTCCGTTACGGGAGCCGGCCGTCGTGACCATCGATGGCGACCCGGAGCGTGCGCGCGGCCTGCTGCGCGCGATGATCTGCCAACTGGCCGTGTTCCATGCACCGGACCGGTTGCTGATCGTGGCTGCGGTCTGCGCACCCAACCGGCGCCACTGGGGCTGGTTGAAGTGGTTGCCGCACAACTGTCATCCCAGCGCCCGAGACGGAGTGGGCGCGGCCCGAATGGTGTATCCGACACTGGTCGAAACCGAGCGTGCGCTATGCAAGACCCTTGACAGTGCGGATCCACCGCAGGTAGTGGTCGTCCTCGATAGCGATGGCGGCGAACGGATCGGCGAGGCGATTGCGGGTGTGACGATCCTGGAGGTCGGCACTGGTTGCCACCCTCTCGCGGTCACCGCCGGCACCCGACTGCGCCTGAGCGCCGCAGGCCTGACCGTCAACCACCTCGGCGACGCCGAAAGGTCAGTGCGCCCGGACTGGATGGATTTCAGCAGCGCGCTGGTGTGCGCCCGGCGGTTGGCCGGCTACCGAGTCGCCGGCTCCGATTTAAGGCAGCGAGATGGCCACGCGCGCTGGACAGATCTGTTAGGACTCAGCGATCCGACCGCATTCGACCCGCCGGCGCTGTGGCGCAATCAGCGCTATCGCGATCGACTTCGCGTTCCCATCGGCACCTCATCCGACGGCCTCGCGGTGGAGCTCGACATCAAAGAGGCAGCCGAAAACGGCATTGGCCCGCACGGTCTGTGCGTCGGGGCGACCGGCTCGGGCAAATCCGAGTTGCTACGAACCGTGGTCCTGGGCATGATGACTCGGCACTCACCGGACGTGCTCAACCTGGTTCTGGTCGACTTCAAAGGCGGCGCCACCTTTCTCGGTTTCGAACGTACGCCACACGTCGCTGCACTGATCACCAACCTGTCCGACGAGGCGCCGCTGGTGGCGCGGATGAAGGAGGCGCTGGCCGGCGAGATGAATCGCCGCCAGGAAATACTGCGCGCGGCGGGCAACCTCGTCAGCGTGACCGCCTACCAGCAGGCGCGGCGAGCCGGCGCTGAACTTCCAGCCCTGCCTGCGCTGTTCATCGTCGTTGACGAGTTCTCCGAACTGCTCAGCCAGCATCCGGATTTCGCCGACATGTTCGCGGCGATCGGCCGTCTCGGCCGGTCACTGGGAATGCACTTGCTGCTGGCCAGCCAGCGGCTCGACGAGGGTCGGTTGCGCGGCCTGGAGTCGCACCTGTCCTACCGCGTGTGCCTGAAGACGCTGACCGCCGGCGAATCACGCATCGTTCTGGGAACAGCCGACGCCTACCAGTTGCCCAACACGCCGGGAGCCGGCTTCCTGCGGACGGCCACTGGCGAGTTGATCCGCTTTCAGACCGCCTTCGTATCGGCACCGGGTGCACACCACATCTCGCCTTCCGCAGAGCCATGCGTCGAAATGACACCAGTCGTGCGATTTTTCAGCGCCGCGCCGGTCGGGCCCGTCACGGCAGGCGACCCCGGGCAGGCGGTCGCGGCGACTGGGCGTACGGTTCTGCAGACCGTGGTGGGCCGGCTCAGCGGACACGGGCCCGCGGCGCACGAAGTATGGCTGCCGCCGCTCAGCGCCTCACCGGCGCTGGACACCGTGCTTCGCGACGTTGCGCCCAGTGCCGGGCACCTGAGCGTGGCCCTCGGCATCGTCGACCGCCCGTTCGAGCAGCGCCGCACACCGCTGATCGTCGACTTGTCCGGCGCCACCGGCAATGTCGCGATCGTCGGGGCCCCGCAGTCGGGTAAGTCGACCGCGCTGCGCACCATGATCACCGCGCTCGCTTTCCGCAACGACCCCAGCACGGTGCAGTTGTACTGTTTGGATTTCGGCGGTGGGTCGCTGTCCTCGATGCGGTCGCTGCCTCAGGTGGGGGCGGTGGCCGGCAGAGCCGAGCCCGACCTGGTGACAGCCACCATCGCCCACCTGGAGTCAATTGTTCGTCGTCGTGAGCTGTTTCTCCGTGACCACGGTATCGACTCCATCGCCGAGTACCGCGGGACAGCGCAGGACGGGTTCGGTGATGTTTTCCTGGTCGTCGACGGGTGGGGGAGCATGCGTCAGGAGTTCGACACGCTCGAGTCGTCGATCGCTACGCTTGCGCAGCAGGGCCTTTCGTTCGGTGTGCACGTGGTGTTGACGGCGTCACGGTGGGCGGAGATCAGGCCCGCGTTGAAGGACGCGATCGGTACCCGTATTGAGTTGCGCCTCGGCGACACCGCCGATTCCGAACTGGACCGCCGGCAGGCGCAACGGATACCCCAAGACACCCCCGGTCGCGGGTTGTCCGCCGACGGTCACCAGATGGTGATCGCCCTGCCGCGGCTTGATGGCCTCGAATCGACCGCGGGGCTAGGAGAGGCCGCTGAGCGGCTGGGCGAGCTGCTGCGACAGCGCTACGGCACTTCGTCGGCGCCGGCGGTGCCGCTGCTGCCCGCCCACGTGGACCACGACATGGTGGTCGGTCAAGCGGACACAGATCTTGCCAGGAATGTGCTGCTTGGCCTTGAAGCACGCGAAATGAGCTCTATTGCTGTCGATTTCAGCCAGCACCCACATCTACTCGTCTTCGGTGACAGCGAGTGTGGAAAGACGGCCGTCCTGCGCACCCTGTGTCGTGAGATCATCCGCACCAAGTCCGCTGCGCAGGCCAAACTGGTCGTCGTCGATTTCCGCCGCAGCCTGCTCAACGTGGTCGAGCCGGACTACCTCGGCGGCTACGCCATGTCGTCGCCTGCACTTGCCGCGCTGTTACCCGGCCTGTTCGACGTGCTGCAACAGCGGATGCCGCCGGAGCAGGCCAGCGCCGAGCAGTTGCGAACCAGATCGTGGTGGTCCGGACCAGACCTGTATGTCATCGTCGACGATTACGATCTGGTTGCCACCTCGACCACCAACGCGCTGGCGCCGCTGACCGAATATCTGCCATATGCAAAAGATCTGGGCTTGCATCTGATTGTGGCACGCCGCGGCGCGGGCGCGGCGCGGGCCATGTTCGATCCGCTGCTGGCCGGCCTGCGTGACCTGGGTGCCATGGGCCTGATGATGAGCGGAGTTCCCGACGAGGGACCGTTGATCGGCGCTGTCCACCAGAGGCCACTGCCGCCGGGCCGAGGCGAACTGGTCACTCGGAGCGGCGCCCGGCAGTCGGTCCAGGTGGCCTGGATCCCGGTGCCGTGACTCCGCACCAGGCGGTGATTGAGGCGGGTCCCGGTGGCATTCGCCGATTATGCTGCGGCACAGACGGGTTCGTGGCCACCAACGCGCGGGTGGCGGAGACGTTCCGGGTGGCGCTGGACGCGATCGACGATCCGGTGACCCTGATCGACGACGTTCCAGTCCGCGTTGATTCATTGTGGCGCCAAGCGCTGCAGTCACTGAGCTGCGCACGGCACGAGGCGGTTGTCGTCGTTCACCCTTCGTGGTGGTCGGCCTCGCGTGTCGAGGTGGTTCGCACCGCAGCGGCGAGTCTGGTCGGCGAGGTCGCGACCCGGCGACGGTCGTGGCTGCTGGCGCAGTCGGCGATGGCGGCGGTGGGGCCGCCGGTGATAGTGGAGATCGGGGCCGGCTTCGTGGTGGTTACCGGCGACGCGGTTATCGCCGAAAGCCGCGACGACGAACCACTGCGTGTTGCCGAGGCGGTCTCCCGAACGGTCACGGCGATGACGGCGGGCACGGCAGGGACCGCGTTGATCGACGCGCCGGGAACCGTCACCGGCGCGGCGGCGTTGGGGTCGCTGATCGCCGGCCAGTTGCGCGGCAGCGGCACTGACCTGACTGTGGTCGAAGTCGACGATGCTGCGCTGTGCCGCCTTGCCGCGGCGGCATTTTCACCCGACGACGAACCGGACGTCTCCGGGCCGGCACCCGCCACGGGCATGCACCTCCGTCGCCGAACAAGAGTGTTGATGCTTTTCGGCGCCACTGCCGTCGGGCTGGCCGCAGCGGTGCTCGGTGGGGGAGTCGCTGGACGTCAGAGCGTGCCTGCGAGCAGCCACATACCGACCACGCTCCTCGTCGAGGGGCGGGTGGCGCTGGAGGTGCCGGCGCAATGGCCAACTCGCCGCATCGTCGCCGGACCGGGTTCGGCCCGAGTGCAGGTCACTTCGCCGGCAGATCCGGAGATAGCGCTGCACGTGACGCAGTCACCTGTCGTTGATGAGACATTAGGCGGCACTGCGGAACTGTTGAGAAAAGCGATCGACGCGGAGCCGCCCGGGATTTTCGTCGACTTCAACCCGGCCGGTTACAGCGCCGGGCGGCCCGCGGTGACGTACCGGGAAGTGCGGGCCGGCCATCACATCTGGTGGACGGTGCTGGTTGACGGGATGGTCCGGATCAGCATCGGTTGCCAGAGCCGGCCCGGCGACGAGGCGGCAGTAAGTCCAGTGTGTGAGCAGGCCGTGCGGTCGGCCCGTGCGCTGAAATGAGCAACGAATTGGCCCGGGAAACCTTGGAACCAAATGCCCGTGGCCGCAGTCATATTCGTGTCAGCATTGATCGGGCCGCGGCCTGCGATCCTAGGGGACCATGTGAGCACACCCGGGGGTGCGAACGCACTTACCGCCGACCTGGACCTGATGCGTTCGGTGGCCGGCCTGACCGACACCCGCAACGAGGAGATCAGGACGATGCTGCAGGCATTCATCGGCCGCATCAGCAGTGTGCCGGCATCGGTGTGGGGCGGGGTGGCGGCCACCCGATTCAAGGAAGTGGTGGACCGCTGGAACACGGAATCGACCAAGCTGTATCACGCATTGCACGGCATTGCCGAGACCATTCGATACAACGAGGCGGCGTTGCGGCAAGCGGCCGAGAGCCATGCCCACCACATCGCCAGCGCCGGCGCGAATCTGTGAGCCGAGGAGAAACAGAGATGGATCCGGTGCTTTCGTACAACTTCGACCAGATCGAATATTCGGTTCGCCAGGAGATCCATGCGACGTCGGCGCGCTTCAACGCCGCTTTGGAGGAGCTGCGGTCCCAGATCGCGCCGCTACAGCAGATCTGGACCAGAGAAGCCGCCCTGGCCTACCGCGCCGAGCAACTCAAGTGGCACCAGGCTGCCGCCGCGCTCAACGAGATCCTGGTCAACCTAGGCAATGCGGTGCAAGACGGCGCCGACGATGTCGCTGACGCTGACCACCGGGCGGCCGGGGTCTGGATGCGCTAGCGACCACGCAACATCAAGCCCAGTGCGGGGGAGCCGCACAACACCAAGCCCAGTGCGGCGGAGCCGCACAACACAAGCTCTGTGCGATCCCGACGGATGGGAGAGTCGTCGGGATCGCACAGTCATGTGTGGACCTCGCTGGACGACGAAGCGCGAAGACGGCCACGCGCTTGGCCGGAGGTCGTTCACCGAGTCTGCGCTGGCGGCGTCCAGCCTGCGCGGACGGCGCCGACACGCCGGGCGGATATGGCCGTAGATGCAGAGTCGATGCTCGCGAGAGACCCGTGTCGGGGATGGACTGCGCCGGGACGGGGACTTCCCCGCAATCCGGCGTTTTGACCTGCAGCAATGGCCGCCGGTAAGCTGCTGCGTTGGCGTGCGGTACGCCGGGGACTCGGGTCAATGTCGGTCGCCGAGAACATCCCCTGCCGCTAACGCCTGACCGGCACCCGGCTCGCACCGGGATCCGCTAACCGGGGATAACCCGAATCGAGAGAGGTAAGCGCTGTGCCGACATACGCGCCCAAGGCGGGTGACACCACCAGATCGTGGTATGTCATCGACGCCACGGACGTCGTGCTGGGCCGCCTTGCCGTCGTAGCAGCCACCCTGCTGCGCGGCAAGCACAAGCCGACGTTTGCTCCCAATGTCGATGGCGGTGACTTCGTCATCATCATCAACGCCGAGAAGGTCGCTATCAGCGGCGACAAACTGCACAACAAGTTCGCTTACCGCCACTCGGGCTATCCCGGCGGCCTGCACAAACGCACGATCGGCGAGCTGATGCAAAAGCACCCTGACCGCGTGGTGGAGAAGGCGATCGTCGGCATGCTGCCCAAGAACAAGCTCAGCCGTCAGATTCAGCGCAAGCTTCGCGTCTACGCCGGCCCGCAGCATCCGCACACCGCTCAGCAGCCGGTTCCGTACGAGATCAAGCAGGTGAAGCAATGACAGAAGCGGGAACCGAAGCCGCTGGGGCCACTGAAGGCGCTGGGGCCAGTGCGGCCACCGACGCCACTGCAGCCGCGACGACCGCGTCGGCCGGACGCAGCGATTCTTTCGTCATCGAGCGGCCGATCCAGACCGTCGGGCGCCGCAAAGAGGCTGTGGTGCGCGTACGCCTGGTGCCCGGCACCGGCAAGTTCGACCTCGACGGCCGCAGCCTGGAAGCCTATTTCCCCAACAAAGTGCACCAGCAGCTCATCAAAGCGCCGCTGGTCACCGTCGATCGGGTGGAAAGTTTTGACATCTATGCCCACCTCAACGGCGGCGGCCCGTCCGGTCAGGCCGGCGCGCTGCGGCTGGCCATCTCCCGGGCGTTGATCCTGGTGACCCCGGAGGACCGGCCCGCGCTCAAGAAGGCGGGCTTCCTCACCCGGGATCCGCGGGCCACCGAGCGTAAGAAGTACGGCCTGAAGAAGGCCCGCAAGGCACCGCAGTACAGCAAGCGCTGATCGCATTCCGGTGGCGAGCGTGCATCGGATGTACGCAACTCTCGGCGTGTCGGCGCGGTAGACACGCGCGTTCCCGGTCAGATAAGGGTCTGATAAGGCCCAGATAAGGGAATGTATGTTGCACGGCCGTCAACTATGAGAGGTTTGTCCGCATGGGTCGACTGTTCGGCACCGACGGGGTGCGCGGGGTAGCCAACCGCGAGTTGACCGCTGAGCTGGCGCTGGCCCTGGGCGCTGCGACGGCTCGCCGACTGGCGGGTGCACATGAGACGCAACGCCGGGTCGCCGTCGTGGGCCGCGATCCGCGGGCCAGCGGCGAAATGCTGGAAGCCGCGGTGGTCGCCGGGCTGACCAGCGAAGGTGTCGACGCGTTACGGGTCGGTGTGCTGCCGACTCCCGCCGTCGCCTACCTGACCAGCGCTTATGACGCCAGCTTCGGGGTGATGATCTCGGCCTCGCACAACCCGATGCCCGACAACGGCATCAAGATCTTCGGGCCCGGTGGCCACAAGCTCGACGATGCCGCCGAGGACCGGATCGAAGAACTGGTTGCGGCCGGGCCGGGGCTGCGCCCGGTCGGCGCGGGAATCGGGCGGGTAGTCGACGCCGAGGACGCCATGGACCGCTACCTGCGTCAGGTCAACAAGGCTGGCACCGTTTCGCTCGACGGCCTGACCGTGGTCGTCGACTGCGCGCACGGCGCGGCGTCGGCGGCGGCGCCGCGTGCCTACCGGGCGGCGGGCGCCCGGGTGATCGCGATCAACGCCGAGCCCAACGGACGCAACATCAACGACGGCTGCGGGTCGACGCACCTGGATTCGCTGCGCGCCGCGGTGCTGGCCCACCGCGCTGACCTGGGCTTGGCGCACGACGGGGACGCCGACCGATGCCTGGCGATCGACGCCGGCGGGCAGCTCGTGGACGGCGACCACATCATGGTGGTGCTGGCGCTGGCCATGCAGGAGGCCGGCGAACTGGCCGCCAACACGTTGGTGGCCACCGTGATGAGCAACCTCGGGCTGCACCTGTCGATGCGCGCCGCCGGTGTCACCGTTCGCACCACCGGCGTCGGTGACCGGTATGTCCTCGAAGAATTGCGGGCCGGTGACTACAGCCTCGGCGGCGAGCAGTCCGGCCATATCGTCATGCCGGCGCTGGCCACCACCGGTGACGGAGTCATCACCGGCTTGCGGTTGATGTCGCGAATAGTCCAGACCGGCTCGTCGCTGGCCGATCTGGCGTCGGCGATGCGCGCGTTGCCGCAGGTGCTGATCAACGTCAAGGTCGCCGACAAAGCCACCGCGGTCGAGGCGCCTTCGGTGCGCACCGCGGTCCGGCAGGCCGAAGACGAACTCGGTGACACCGGGCGCATCCTGTTGCGCCCGTCGGGAACCGAGCAGTTGATCCGGGTCATGGTGGAAGCCGCCAACCACGACGTCGCTCACCGGCTCGCCACGCGCGTCGCCGACTCGGTGAACGCTCAGCGCTAAGCGCGGTCGAGGGAACCACAACCAGATCGCCCGCGTCATAGCCGGCATGGGATCCGGTGGATCGAGTCGTACCTTCGTCGACGTCGCAGCGGTCCGCGGGATCGCGGAGCAGTTCGACACGAGTGCTCAACTCATCGACGGCGCTGTTCGCACCCACCTGGCCGGCTTGGCGTTCGGCGGGGCGACCGCGGGTCGTGCGCACGTCGCTCACGGCGACGCGCTGCGCACTGAGCTGGGCCGGCTGACGGGAGCCTTATCGCAATGGTCACGCGCGGCTGGCGAGATCGCGATGACGCTGCGGGCCACCTCCGGTCGTTACGCCGATGCCGAACTGCGCAGCGCAGCCCGGCTCGGCTGACCGGTGGCCCACGCGTGTGACGTCGCGGCGCGGCTGGCGCAGGGCCGACCCGCCGTCGAGCACACCCAGAACTACGTCTGGGCGTGCCACCTGCTCGGCTATCAGCATCCCGACCTGACATCGCACCCGGCGCAGATCTACGACTGGTATGACAGCGAAGACGGCCTGGACCTGCGGGTCCTCGACGACGACTGCATTAAGCTGCGCGACACCGTTCGGGTGGCCGAAGAGGCTCTCGACGTGCAACGGAGGCAGCTCGCAGAATTCGCCGCGGCCTGGACTGGACCGGGAGCCGAATCGGCGGTGCGGTTTTTGCAGCGTCATTGTCAGACCGGCGAGGCGGTGGCCGCGCAGGTGCGCGCGGCCGCCGAGGGCTGCGCGACGCTGCGCGACCGGTTGTGGCAGATGATCGATCGGAAGGTGGTCGCGGCCCTCGACATCGACGATCGCCGGGCCGCCGAACGGCCGGCGTGGTTGGCCGCAGCACACACGGTAACGAGCGGGGCGGGCGATCGGCGGGTGGCCGATGAGCTGGTCGACCACCAGGTCAAGCCCTACGTGCAGCACGACATCTGTATCGACTGGCTCACCGTAATGCGCTCGACGGTGGCGTCGATGGACGCCTGCTACGACGCCGTCACCGGCGCGCTGACGGCCGCGCCGGCGGCGCAGTTCGAGTTGCCCGGCGAACTCGCCGGCGCTGTACCCGCCGAGCCGCTCGTCCCGGTTGCGCCGTCGCTCACCACGCCGGTTCGCCCCGCCGCGGCCCCGTCCCCAGCGCAGCCCGACGCTGCGCCCGAGGAGCCGACGAGCTCGCCGCCGGCATCTGCGGCGAGCACCCTGGACGGTTTGCCACCCACGCCGCCAATGTCACCCTGGTCGGCGCCGACGGCGTCGGACGGCCTGCTGGGTGGTGGTGG
The DNA here is from genome assembly GCA_963787635.1 of uncultured Actinomycetota bacterium. Lineage (GTDB taxonomy): Bacteria > Actinomycetota > Actinomycetes > Mycobacteriales > Mycobacteriaceae > Mycobacterium. The sequence goes on from CAWBDP010000002.1 coordinate 115,514, forward strand.
CCTTCCTGGTGGTGCTGGCGACCTGGGCGGTGCCGGCGACCTGGGCGGTGGCGGCGGCTTGGGCGGCCTGACCGGCGGCTTGGGCGGCGTCATCGGCAAAATCGTCGACCGTATCGGTGATTTGCTGGGTTCGCTCTCCGACGGTTCGTCGGATGCCGACGACCTCGACGACCCCGCTGGATGACGACGAACTCGACGACGATGTCGCCGACACGGCGGACGACAAGCCCGACGAGCAACCCGACGCCGTGCCGGCCGATCGCGAGGACGGCGCCAAAGACGCCGCCGGCGTCACACTCGACCAGAGTCCGCCGGCAGCAGAGGATGTCGTCAAGGAGCCGCCGACACCACCAGCGGAGCCACCGCCGCCTAGCGCACCGCCGGCGGAGCCACCGCCAACCACTGAACCGCCGGCGGAGCCATCAGCAACCACTGAACCGCCGGCGGAGCCACCGCCCCCGCCGCCTCTCGGCGAGCCCCAAGCCCCGGCGCCCGAGGAACGCGCCCCGTGCGAGATCGCCGCAGACCAACTGCCCCAGGCCGGTCAATAACGGCCGCGACGGCAGGTCAGCCGGGCAGTAACTGCCGTATCTGCTCGACGTAGCGCAGCGATTCGTCCCGATCAGCGCTCAGCGGCGTCACCAGCAGCGTGGTCACACCGGCGTCGGCGTAGGTGGCCAAGCGTTCGGCAACGAGACCGCGCGGCCCGATCAGCGAGATGCCGCGGACCAATTCGTCAGGCACGGCGTCGATGGCGTCGTTTTTCCGGCCGGACAGGTACAGCTCCTGGATACGGTCGGCCATCTCACCGAACCCATAGCGGGTTGCCACGTTGTGGTAGAAGTTGCGGCCTTTGGCACCCATGCCGCCGATGTACAGCGCCAGGTGCGGTTTGGCCCATGCCAACCGCTCATCCACGTCGTCGCCAATGGCCAGCGATGCGCCCACCATGACGTCCAGCGGGCCCAGCGCAGGGTCTCGGTTGGCCCGGCCGGCTTCCAGGGCGTCCCCCCAGATCGACTCGGCCTTCTCCGGATCGAAGAAGACGGGTTGCCAACCCTCGGCGATCTCGGCGGTGAGTTCGACGTTCTTCGGGCCCAGCGCGGCAATGGATATCGGGATGCGTTCGCGGACAGGATAATTGATGATGTGCAGAGCTTTACTCAGCCCTGTTCCACGATCGGCCGGCAGCGGGACCTGATAGTGCATGCCGGCGTGCCGCACCGGTTCGCGACGCCACACCTGCCGGCAGATCTCGACGATTTCCCGGGTGCGCTCGATCGGGGCGTCGAACTCCACACCGTGAAAGCCCTCGACGACCTGCGGTCCGGAGGTGCCCAGGCCCAGCCGAAATCGGCCGTCTGAGACGAAGTCCAGGCCCGCGGCGGTCATTGCCAGCAGCGAGGGGGTGCGGGTGTAGATGGGCAAGATTCCGGAGGCCAGCTCGACGGTGGATGTCTTGGCCGCCAGATAGCCCAGCTGGCTGACCGCGTCGAGGGAGTAAGCCTCTGCCACCACGACGACGTCAATACCGATTTTTTCCAGTTCGACCACACGGTCGACGGTTTCGTGGAAGTTGCCCGAGTAGTCAAGAATGACGCCGATTCGCATCAACGACACATATCACGTCGCCGGCGGCGTTGGTGCGGAGAGCGAGTGTGCAGCTACTTCAGCAGCGCGACGATTTTCTCCTCGGGCGTCAACGGTGTCAGCGGATCCTCCAGCGCGTCGGTCCACGGCAACGCGGCCTCGGGATCGGCGAACTCGCGATAGGTCTTGTCACCGGCCAGCTCGTAGAGCAGATAGCCGGTCAGCAACGCCCGCACCGCCTTCTGCGTCCTGCCGTGTTCGCCGGGGAGCCCGAAGATCTTGGTCATCCGGCGTCCCTCGGCCAGCCCGGTGCCATTGGACTTGCTGATCACCCGCAAGGTGGCCGAATCCCAGACTTCTGAAAGCCCGATAGCGTTGGACCGCAACGTTTTCGGGTCACCGGGCGCGCTGAAGACCACACCCGGCACCTGCAGCGTCGCGGCCGGCTGGCCAGCCGGCGGTTTGGTGACGGTCGGGAAGAGCGCGGCCACGGCCTTCGGCTTGTCAGCCATGCCCGCGGCCGCGAACACCGCTGCCGAGGCGCCGAAACCGTGTCCGGCCAAGCCGAGCTTGGTGGGATGCACGCTGATCTTGCCGGGTCCCAGGCGTACACCCGCGGCGATGTCCAGCGCCGTGCCCAGGTCGAAGGCCAGGTTCAGCACCGACGGAGCCAGCCCTCGCTCGGTGTCGGGTGCCGCAGCCACGATTCCCCACGAGGCCAGATGCTCCAGCAGACCCGTGTAGCGCTCAACACCGGTGAGCCAGTCGTGGCCGAAGGCGATACCCGGCAGATTCAGGCCGGATTCGGGGGTATACACCACTCCCGGCAGACCGGCAAAAGCCAGGTCACCCCGTAAAACGCGGTGCCGGCCGCGTCGGCTCAGCGCGGCAACGAGTTTGCGGGTGCGGGCCACGCCTTGACCGTAGCGCACCAGGCGAGGTACGACGCCGTCACAAGCTGTCAGCCCCGCGTAAGCGGCTTACGCGGGATGGCTGCATTACCCTGATCAGCTATGTGCGGAATTGTTGGCTACGTCGGGCACCGTCCGGCCTGTGACGTCGTCATCGACGCGCTGCGCCGGATGGAGTACCGCGGCTACGACTCGTCCGGCATCGCGCTGGTCGACGGCGGCAAACTCACAGTGCGTCGCCGGGCCGGGCGGCTGGCCAATCTCGAGGCCGCGATGGCCAAGACTGCAGCCGGCGTCGCTGGCCGGCAGCACCGGCCTGGGCCATACCCGCTGGGCAACCCATGGACGGCCAACCGACCGCAACGCGCACCCGCATCGTGACGCGGCCGGCACGATCGCCGTCGTCCACAACGGCATCATCGAGAATTTCGCGGTGCTGCGTCGTGAGCTGGAGGCCGAGGGCGTCGAATTCGCCAGCGACACCGACACCGAGGTCGCCGTGCACCTGGTGTCGCAGGCATACCGGCACGGCGAGACCGTCGGTGATTTCACTGCTTCCGTGCTTTCGGTGCTGCGTCGGCTGGAGGGCCACTTCACCTTGGTCTTCACCAACGCTGACGAACCCGGCACCATCGTCGCCGCGCGCCGCTCCACGCCGCTGGTAGTCGGGATCGGCGACGGCGAGATGTTCGTGAGCTCCGATGTCGCCGCGTTCATCACGCACACCCGCGACGCGCTCGAACTCGGGCAGGACCAGGCGGTGGTGATTACCGCCGACAGCTACCGGGTCACCGACTTCGACGGCACCGATGTGACCGTCAGTGCCCGCGCTTTTCATATCGACTGGGACCTGTCGGCCGCCGAAAAGGGCGGCTACGAGTACTTCATGCTCAAGGAGATCGCCGAGCAGCCCACCGCGGTGGCCGATACGCTGCTGGGGCATTTCGTCGACGGGCGGATCGTGCTGGACGAGCAGCGGCTCTCCGATCAGGAGTTGCGCGAAATCGACAAGGTGTTCGTCGTCGCGTGTGGTACCGCATACCATTCTGGGCTGCTCGCCAAGTATGCGATCGAACACTGGACCCGGCTGCCCGTCGAGGTGGAGCTGGCCAGTGAGTTCCGCTATCGCGACCCGGTGCTGGACCGCAGCACACTGGTGGTCGCCATCTCGCAGTCCGGTGAGACCGCCGACACGCTCGAAGCCGTCCGGCACGCCAAAGAGCAGAAGGCCAAAGTGCTGGCGATCTGCAACACCAACGGATCGCAGATCCCGCGGGAATGCGACGCGGTGCTCTACACCCGCGCCGGACCCGAAATCGGCGTGGCGTCGACGAAAACCTTCCTGGCCCAGATCGCCGCGAACTACCTGCTGGGGCTGGCGCTGGCGCAAGCCCGCGGCACCAAATACCCCGACGAGGTCGAACGCGAATACCGGGAGCTGGAATCCATGCCAGAAGTGGTGTCCCGCGTGCTCACCGCCATCGAGCCGGTGGCCGCGCTGGCCTACCGGTTCGCCCAGTCGTCGACGATCCTGTTCCTGGGACGCCATGTCGGCTACCCGGTGGCGCTCGAAGGGGCGCTCAAACTTAAAGAACTTGCCTACATGCACGCCGAGGGGTTTGCGGCCGGCGAACTCAAACACGGGCCGATCGCGTTGATCGAAGACGACCTGCCGGTCATCGTCGTGATGCCGTCGCCCAAGGGTTCGGCGATGCTGCACGCCAAGCTGTTGTCCAACATCCGCGAGATCCAGACTCGCGGCGCGATCACCATCGTGATCGCCGAAGAGGGCGATGACACGGTGCGGCCGTATGCCGACCACTTGATTGAAATCCCAGCGGTGTCGACACTTCTCCAGCCGCTGCTGTCGACCATCCCGCTTCAGGTGTTCGCCGCCTCAGTGGCGCGGGCGCGCGGATACGACGTCGACAAACCGCGCAATTTGGCCAAATCGGTGACCGTCGAATAATCAACGGCCCGGCGGCTCGCGTCGCGAATGCTGCTGACTTCGAGGATGATTGACCCGATGGGGCAACAGGTGCGGATACTTTACCGCGCCTCGATGTGTCCCCGGATGCGACGGCGTTCGCCCATCTCGTCGACGACGGCGGTTATCCGAGGGCGGTTCAGCGTTTTCTGAGTGTTGGCGGACTAGCTCGTCACGCGACGTGGAGCTGCCCGTCGAGGGCCCCGTCTCGCGCGTCCTGCACTCCGTCGACGGGCACTGGTTGGCGTGCGAGAGGGGGCCTGAGGGCGGCACCCGCACCCAGATCTGGGTCGTCACCACCGACCCGGACGACCGGATGGCCCGACGCATCGACGGTGAACAGGACGGTACCGCCGCGCTGATCGGCTGGGACGGGACCCGGGTCGCGGCAATCCTGACCGGTGAAGACGGAGTTGGGCAGTCCTGTCTGATCGACCCGGCCGACGGATTCTGCACCGTGCTGGACCGCCGGTCCGGCCGGCTGGTCGACACCTGGGCCGGGGCCGCGCTGGTGCGCGTCGGGCCGTGCGGCTACCACGAACTGATGATGCTGCACGGCGACACCGAAATAGCCTTGCTTCCAGCCGATCCGGGTTCCACCAGCGACGCCGGGGTGATCCTCGACGACCACCATCGCGTTACTGTGGAACCTGCAGGGCTGCAACGAATTACAGATCCTTGAATACTCCGACAACACGCTGACCGAACCCATCCCGTTGCCCGGCCTGATTGCCGGCGAGCTGTGCATCAGCGCCGGCGGATCGATGGTTGCGATGACCGTCGAATCGCCGTCGATACCACGGACAGTCGAACTGGTGGATCCCCGCTCGCGGCAATGGGAACACATCGACCGCGAACCTGCCCGCGGTCCCGTCATTCCAGGTTTTTCCGCCGCGGCGGCGCTGCAGACGATCACCGCGCGCGACGGGCTGGAACTCACCGGGTGGCTGTACCGGCCGCCCGCGGGAACCGACATAACGGGCGCGCTGGTGTATTCACGGCGGCCCGGAGAATCAGGCCCGCCCCGGCTACAGCGAGATCTTCGCCCGACTTGTCGACGCCGGGATCACCGTGCTGGCGCCCAACGTGCGCGGCCCGGCCGGCTTCGGCCGGATGTTCGTCCATGCCGACGATAAGGAGAGACGGTTCGCGGCCGGTAGGCGTTGACCGCGCCGCTGCTGGTCGTGCATGGTGCCACCGACACCAACGTGCCCGTCAGCGAATCCGACCAGATCGTCGAGCGCTGCGCCGGGCCGGCCGCGACGTCGGTTATCTGCTCTTCGAGGACGACGGACACGAGACCAGCAAACGTGAGAATCGTACGGCGCTGGCAGACGCGATGTGTGGCTGCCCGACCAAGGCATTCGGCGCCCCGGGAGAAGGGCATTTTGGTTCATCATCCGCGTTCGGGGTACAGCGCGCCTGGTGAATGGTTATGGTACCGCTGCTGATTCTGACTGGCAGAACCAGAATGGGGGAGCTATGCGGACGCGCTTGAGTGGGAGGCCTTGGGGGCTGATCGGTGACAACCGGTCGTCGGCCGCGGCGAGGATTGCGATCACGAGCGTTGCACTGGTCGTCGTCGCGGCGTATGTCGTGTTGCTGGTGCTGTATTCGCGCGGCGCCGCCGCGGGCCCGCTGCTGGTGGAAAAGCCGCTGTCAAAGGACGGGACCTCGGTGACACTCGAGGTGAACGAAGTCCAGTCGAACAACACCGTGCTTGCTGCCAACCTCACCGTTATACCCGGACCCGGGCTACTCGATCCGGTAACCCACAGTCTGAAGGAAAACCTCAGTGTCGCAGTCACATCCGTGGCAAAGCCGACCAACCTCACCTGGTCCAAAGGCATGTTCCCCGGTGTCGTACCCGTGCCGTTGACCCTCGCCGGTAACATCGAACGCTGGCCATTCGATCAGTACAAGACGGGGCCACTCACAGTCGAATTGTTCGTCGGCGCCGCCCAAACACCCGAACGCGCGACGGTGACATTCCTAGACCGTCTGCCTGGCTGGCGGGTGCAAGCGGTGGCCTCCAAGCGCGGCGATTTGCTGCCTACCTATCGGGTGAAGTTGCACCGATCGCCGAGCACGCTCGCATTCGCGATCGTGATCGTCGCCGTTTTTATCGCGATTGCGGGGGTAGCCGCGTTCGTTGCGGTTCAGACTCTGCGCGACCGGCGAAAATTTCAGCCGCCGATGACAACCTGGTACGCGGCGATGCTCTTCGCGGTGGTACCGCTGCGGAACGCTTTTCCCGACTCGCCGCCATTCGGGTGTTGGATCGATATGACAATCGTTCTGTGGGTGATCGTCGTTTTGGTGGTCTCCATGCTGCTCTACATCATCAGCTGGTGGCGGCATCTGAATCCGGACCGGGCCGCCCAGCCCGCCTGACCCGCAACACGAACTGCGACCAGTCGGGTTCGCGGGTCTGGATCCAGTATTGATCGAGTCGCCACGGACTGACGGTGTGGATCTCACCGTTGGCGTTTTTAAAGTAGGAGTGCGTCACCGCGGGGTGCGACCACACCATTTGTTTGATTTCGGCCTGGGTACGGTCGTGCCAGGCTTGGGCCGCGTCCTCGCTCGGTTCGATCGAGTGCAGATCGTCGTTCGCCAGGCGGGCCAGGCAGCTGTTGATGTAGCGCATTTGCAGTTCGGAGTTGAAGATCAGGCTGCCGCCATGGGCGAGGTGGGCGCCGGGTCCGTAGATGAGGAAGAGATTGGGGAACCTCGGAACGGTGATTCCCAGATAGGCGTAGGGACTTTGGCCCCATGCGCCGCGCAGGTCGGTGCCGTCACGTCCGGTGATGGTCAACGGCCACAGCACCTCGGTGTGCCGGAACCCGGTGGCGTAGACGATGACGTCGACGTCGTAGGCGTCCCCGTCGGCGGTGACGACACCATCGGGCGTAATGCGCCCGATCGGGGTGCGGATCAACTCGACATTGTCGCGGCCCAGCGTCCGCAGCCAGGTGCCGTCGTCCTGCAGAGTGCGCTTGCCGGTCGCCGGATAGTCCGGCAATACCTTGGTCAACAAATCCTTGTCTGCGCCAACCTGATTGGTGATCCAGTCGGTGAACATAATGCGGGCGGCGGCGTTGATCTCGCTGACGGCGTAGTCCTGATCGGCATAGGCTGGGTCGACACGGGCGGCGTCGAGTCCCTTGTCGGCACCCGGCCACAGGACCAGGAACCGATACCAGCGACCGTAGAACGGCAGGTGGTTCATCGCCCAGCGGACGCCGTCGCCGACGCTCTCGTGGTACATCGCGTTGGGAAACATCCACTGCGCGGAGCGCTGAAAGACGGTTAGCCGGGCGACGTCGTCGGCGATGGCAGGCGCGATCTGAAACCCGCTGGCACCCGCGCCGATCAGCGCGACACGCTGGCCGGTCACGTCCACCGAGTGATCCCAGCAGGCGGAATGAAACGACGGACCGCGGAAGGTCTCGGCGCCCTCGAATTCGGGAAGGTGGGGTCGGTTGAGCTGACCGACGGCGGTGAGCAGCGCACGCGCCTTCAGGGTTGCGCCGGAACCGTCGGGCTGTCGCACGGTGACGATCCACACCCCCGCCTCGTCGTCCCACTGCGCGGCGGTCACCTCGGTACGCCATCGCACATGGGCGCCGAGACCGTATTTGTCCATGACCCCGGTGAAGTACGCCTGCAACTCAGGCTGCTCGGCGAAGAAGTGCGTCCAGTCGTTGCTGGGTTCGAAACTGTAGCAATAGAAGTGGTTGGCGACATCGACCCGGGCGCCCGGATAGGTGTTTTCCCACCAGGTTCCGCCCGGACCGGCGTTCTTCTCCACAATGGTGAACGGAATATTGGCCTGCTTCAACCGAATTCCGGCCAGAATTCCCGATTCGCCGCAGCCCACGACGACCACCGGCACCCTCGCCGCGCACTCGGAGTCCAGCTGTTCAGGGCGGCGCGGATCAACCCCGTCGAGGTCCATCTCTTCGCTGAGCAAGGTGAGGTAGTCGTCGGGCACGGGCTCGCAGACCGCCCAGTCCAGCATTTCCCTCACCAGCTCGCGGGGTAGCGGCGCGGGTTCGGGACAGCCGCGGTCGCGGTAGCCGGTGATCACCTGCAGCGCCGCCGACCGGGCACGGGTTTTGTCGTCCTCGGACATGAAGCCCTGGACCTCGTTGAGGAAGATCCCCGCGGGTTTGAACTCGCGCACGAATCGGGGATCACCGGTGATGTGCACCAGCGAGAGCAACAGCGTCGGGATGCTGACCTGCTCGAGCGCCGCGGCGATGTCGGCGGTGGGCGTGGTGAAGGGTTGGCCGGCATAGCGGCTGCGCATCAAGAAAGATTCCTTCTCTGCGGCTGGATCACGTCCACAATTACGCTACGTAGGGTCTCGTAATTGAGAGAAACGATACTTGCTGTGCCGTAAGCGATCAAGGCCCGCCGCGCATGCGATCGTGGACGCCATGAACAACCGCCGAAACAGATCCGCCCAACCCGGCCCAAAAGTCTGGCTGGCCGCGCTGTGGCGCTTTGTCAGCAGTGCACCGCTGACCTATCTGTGGCTGACGGTGCTGCTGGTGACCACGATCATTTCGCACAACTTGACCAGGCGCCAGTTGCACTCCGTGCTGGTGCACGGCTCGACCAACATCCACCACCTGGCGACCGATCCACTCGAGGTGCTGTTTTCCAGCTTGCTCTGGATCGACGGTCGCTACTGGACACCGTATCTAGTGCTGTTCAGTTTGTTTCTAGCGCCGGCCGAACAATGGCTAGGCCAAAGACGCTGGCTCACAGTGGGTCTGACTTCCCATGTCATCGCCACCTACATCAGCGAGGGCTTGCTGTACCTGGCGATCCAACATCACCTGAAACCCGAAAGATTGGTCAACGCCCGCGATATCGGGGTCAGCTACTTCCTGGTGGGCGTCATAGCGGTGCTGGCCTATCGGATCGCGCCGCCGTGGCGATGGGGTTACCTCGCCGTTTTGATCACCGTCTTCCTCGTCCCGCTGGTCACCAAGCTGAACTTCACTGCGATCGGGCACTTCTCGGCGATCTTCGTCGGCCTGTGCTTTTATCCGATGGCGCGGAACCGGGGGCGGCCACCAGTGAGCCCGGGACAGCTGAAGTCGCTTTTTCGTCGTACCGGCAGCCGCGGGAACCGGGGAGCGCCCAGCTCCGGGTGGCGGTGACATAGCCCAGCGCGGCGAGCACCGCACCCTCCTCGTCGCCGGCATCTGAGTTCGGCTGTAGCCGCGTCCCGGGCCACGTAAGGTAATGGCTCGCGGGCAGGACGGGCTGCCAACCAGCGGAGGGCATGCGAGCTGATGCGCCACTACTACTCGGCCGAGGTGATCCGCGACGCCGAAGCCCCGCTGCTGGCCAGCCTGCCCGACGGGGCGCTGATGAGACGTGCCGCCTACGGATTGGCCACCGCGATCATCGGTGAGCTCACAGCGCGCGCCGGCGGGGTCGCCGGGCGCCGGGTATGCGCGGTCGTCGGGTCGGGTGACAACGGCGGTGACGCGCTGTGGGCGGCGACCTTCCTCCGGCGTCGCGGCGCGGCCGCCGACGCGATCCTGCTGAAACCGGACCGCACCCACCAGAAGGGCCTGGCGGCTTTCCGCAACGCCGGGGGCCGCATCGTGGACCGGGTCGGAGCGACGACCGATCTCGTCATCGACGGCGTCGTGGGGATCTCCGGTTCTGGGGCGCTCCGACCGGATGCCGCCGAGGTGTTCGCAGCCGTCGATGCCGCCGCCATCCCGGTGGTGGCCGTCGACATTCCCAGCGGCATCGACGGAGCCACCGGGGCAATCACCGGCCCCGCCGTGCACGCCGCGCTGACCGTCACCTTCGGCGCGCTCAAACCGGTGCATGCGCTGGCCGACTGCGGTCGCGTCACCCTGGTCGATATCGGCCTCGATCTTCCGGAAACCGATCTGCTGGGCTTGGAGGCCGCCGACGTGGCCGCGCGCTGGCCGAAACCCGGCGCGACCGACGACAAGTACACCCAGGGCGTGACCGGTGTCCTGGCCGGTTCGTCGAAATATCCGGGTGCGGCGGTGCTGTGCACCGGGGCCGCGGTCGCGGCCACGTCCGGCATGGTGCGCTACGCGGGCAGCGGTCATGCCGAGGTTGTCTCGCACTGGCCCGAAGTGATCGCCGCGCCAAGTGCTGCGGAATCCGGGCGGGTGCAGTCCTGGGTGGTCGGACCGGGTGTGGGTACCGAAGACGCGGGAGCCGCGGCGCTGTGGTTCGCGCTGGAGACCGACCTGCCGGTGATCGTCGACGCCGACGCGCTGACCATCCTGGCAGCGCATCCCGACCTGGTGGCGTCGCGCCGGGCGCCGACCGTGTTGACGCCGCACGCCGGCGAGTTCGCGCGACTGGCCGGCAACCCGCCGGGCGACGACCGGGTCAGCGCCACCCGCAAGCTCGCCGACGCGTTCGGCGCTACCGTGTTGCTCAAGGGCAACGTCACCGTCGTCGCCGAGCCCGGCGGACCGGTCTACTTGAATGCGGCGGGCCAGTCTTGGGCGGCCACCGCCGGATCCGGCGACGTGTTGTCCGGGATGATCGGTGCGCTACTGGCTGCGGGGCTGCCCACCGGTGAGGCCGCGGCGGCCGCGGCGTTCGTGCACGCGCGCGCGGCGGCCCTGTCAGCCGCCGACCCCGGACCAGGTGAGGCACCGACGTCGGCCTCGCGCATCATCCCCCACATCCGAGCCGCCCTGGCAAATCTGTAGCGCCGCAAAAGGATTAGAAAGGATCCGCCATGTCCCGCCATCCCTCTGTTCCCGCACATTCGGTCAGCCCCGCCTACACCGGTCGCTTGTTTACCACCCCGGTGCCGGCGTTGCGGCTGCCCGAGGAGTCGATGGATCCCGAGGCTGCCTACCGCTTCATTCACGACGAGCTGATGCTCGACGGCAGTTCGCGGCTGAACCTGGCCACCTTCGTCACCACCTGGATGGATCCCGAGGCCGGCAAACTGATGGCCGAGACGTTCGACAAGAACATGATCGACAAGGACGAATACCCGGCCACCGCGGCCATCGAGCAGCGCTGCGTGTGCATGGTGGCCGACCTCTTCCACGCCGACGGGCTGCGCGACGACGACCCCAACAGCGCGATCGGCGTTTCCACCATCGGCTCCAGCGAGGCGGTGATGTTGGGCGGACTGGCCATGAAATGGCTTTGGCGCCAAAAGGTCGGCAAAGACTGGCCGAAGCGCACACCCAACCTGGTGATGGGCTCCAACGTGCAGGTGGTCTGGGAGAAGTTCTGCCGCTACTTCGACGTCGAGCCCCGCTATCTGCCGATGGAGGAGGGCCGCTACGTCATCACACCTGAGCAGGTCGTCGACGCCGTCGACGAGGACACGATCGGCGTGGTGGCGATTCTGGGCACCACCTACACCGGTGAGCTCGAGCCCATCGCCGAGATCTGCGCGGCCCTGGACAAACTGGCCGGCGGCGGCGGCGTGGACGTCCCGGTGCACGTCGACGCGGCCAGTGGTGGCTTCGTGGTGCCGTTCCTGCACCCCGAGCTGAAGTGGGATTTCCGGCTGCCCCGGGTGGTGTCGATCAACGTCAGCGGCCACAAGTACGGGCTGACCTACCCGGGCGTCGGGTTCGTGGTTTGGCGCAGCAAGCGTGTATCTGCCCGAGGATCTGGTGTTCCAGGTCAACTATTTGGGTGGTGACATGCCGACCTTCACCTTGAACTTCTCCCGCGCCGGCAACCAGGTGGTCGGCCAGTACTACAACTTCCTGCGACTGGGACGCGAGGGCTACACCCAGGTCATGCAGTCGCTGTCGTCGACCGCGCGGTGGCTCGGTGAGCAATTGCGGGTAGGGGAGCATTGCGAGCTGATCTCGGATGGTTCTGCCATTCCGGTGATCAGCTTCCGGCTCGCCAGAGACCGCGGCTACACCGAGTTCGACCTCTCCCACGAGCTGCGGACATTCGGGTGGCAGGTGCCGGCCTACACCATGCCGGACAACGCGACCAACATCTCGGTGTTGCGCGTGGTGGTCCGGGAAGGACTGTCCGCCGACCTGGCCCGTGCGCTGCACGACGATGCCGTCACCGCTCTGGGCAACCTGGACAAGCTCAAGCCCGGCGGGCACTACAGGGCCGAGCACTTCGCCCATTAGCGCGGGTTGCCACGGCGGAGCATTTCGCGACATATAACCAGCGCAGACGACACGCCGAGATGGGTGTACGTGGTTTATATCTGGCGTGCAGTCGTCGGCCAGTCCGTACCAGTGGGGTGGACGTCCTGGAACCCGGCTGCTGCCCGTACCCTTCAAAATCCCAGCCGTCACTGCATTCGGTGACATTCCCGTTTGCCCGCCTACTAGCGACGATTCCGGGTCTCACCCACGACGAGGAGGAATTCGAGTATCCCGATCCAGCAGGGTGCCACCGACGAGGCAGATTTGTCGCTACAAGGCGGGCAGACCGGTACCGGGCGGCCCAGAGACTGATGTGACAGCTGAAACCAATGTGGCCAACCGGGCTCAGGGATCAGGACTCGCGAACGATTCTGGGACAATCGGCAGCGAGGTGATCATGCAAACGAGTTCGTTGACCGCCACGCCGATGTCCGCTGGCGTGCTCGCTGAGGCTGTGGTGGACCTGGACGCCGTCGCGCACAACGTCCGGGCGCTGCGCGAGCGTGCCGGGTCGGCGCAGGTAATGGCCGTCGTCAAGGCCGACGGGTACGGGCACGGCGCCACCCGGGTGGCGCGTGCCGCATTGGCGGCCGGTGCGGCCGAGCTGGGCGTCGCCACCGTCGATGAGGCGCTGGCCCTGCGCGCCGACGGCATCACCGCCCCGGTGCTGGCCTGGCTGCACCCGCCCGGCACCGATTTCGGGCCCGCGCTGCTGGCCGACGTCCAGATCGCGGTGTCCTCGGTGCGTCAGCTCGACGAGCTGCTCGACGCGGTGCGCCGGACCGGCCGGACGGCGACGGTGACCGTCAAGGTCGACACCGGGCTGAACCGCAACGGAGTCGCGCCGGGGCAGTACCCCGCGGTGCTGACCGCGCTGGGCCGGGCCGTCGCCGAGGACGCCGTCCGGCTGCGGGGCCTGATGTCACACATGGTCTACGCCGACCAACCCGACAATGCCATTAACGACATCCAGGGCAGGCGGTTCGCTGAATTCATGGCCCAGGCCCGCGACCAGAAAGTGGCATTCGAGGTGGCGCATCTGTCGAACTCGTCGGCCACCCTGGTCCGTCCCGACCTGGCTTTCGACCTGGTGCGTCCCGGCATCGCGGTATACGGGCTGAGTCCGGTACCCCAGCTCGGCGATATGGGGCTGATACCGGCCATGACGGTGAAATGCGCTGTCGTGCTGGTGAAGTCGATTCGAGCCGGCGAGGGTGTCTCCTACGGCCACACCTGGATCGCCGAGCGCGACACCAATCTGGCGTTGCTGCCAATCGGCTACGCCGATGGCGTGTTTCGCAGTCTCGGCGGGCGCCTGGATGTGCTGATCAACGGCAGGCGCCGTCGCGGCGCCGGGCGGATTTGCATGGACCAGTTCGTCGTCGACCTCGGCCCGGGCCGGCTAGACGTCGCCGAGGGTGACGAGGCGATTCTGTTCGGGCCGGGCACCCACGGCGAACCCACCGCGCAGGACTGGGCCGATCTGCTCGGCACCATTCACTACGAAGTGGTGACCAGCCCACGGGGCCGCATCACCAGGGTGTACCGCGAGGCCGGAACCGTTGAGCGCTAAGGACTCCCGCGCGGGACGGGCGTGGCTGGCGGGTGCAGCGGGGCTGGGCGCGGTGGGCACGATTGCCGCGGTCTCGGCGGCGCGGCGGATGACTCGGCGCGCGGTCGGCGACGATCCCTTTGCCGGCGAGGATTTCGAGGCGTTGGACTCCGACCGCAGTTACGTGGTGACCACACCCGACGGAGTGCCGCTGGCGGTGCGCGAGGTCGGTTCCGTCGATGCGCCACTGACTGTGGTGTTCGCGCACGGATTCTGCCTGCGCATGGGCGCCTTCTACTTTCAGCGCATGCGGCTTGCCGACGAATGGGGTCCCGATGTCCGGATGATCTTCTACGATCAGCGCGGTCACGGCAGGTCCGGCGAAGCTTCGCCGGACACCTATACGGTGAGCCAACTGGGCAGTGATCTGGAGACAGTGCTGCAAGTGATTGCGCCACACGGTCCGATCATGTTGGTCGGGCACTCGATGGGCGGCATGACGGTGTTGTCGCACGCCCGGCAATTTCCGCAGCACTACGGCAGCCGGATCGTCGGCGCCGCGTTGATCTCTTCGGCCGCCGAAGGCGTGTCTACATCGCCGCTGGGTGAAATCCTGAAAAACCCGGCGATGAATGCCGTCCGGTTCACCGCCCGGTCGGCGCCCAAGCTGGTGCAGCGCGGCCGGAATGCGGTCCGTTCACTGGTCGGGCCGATCCTGGCGGCGGCGTCCTACGGTGATACGGACGTCAGTCCGAGCGTGGTGGCGTTCTCGCAGAAGATGATGCTCGGGACCCCCATCCCCACCATGGTCGAGTTCATGCGTGCGCTGGACGAACACGACGAAACCGCGGCGCTGCCGACGCTGGCGCAGATCCCGACCCTGATCGCCTGCGGCGACCACGACCTGGTCACCCCGGTTGACCACTCCGGGAACATGGCCGACGTGTTGCCGAAATCCGAACGGGTCATCATCGGCGGAGCCGGTCACCTGGCGCTGTTGAGCAAGCCGGACCCGATCAACGACGGGCTGGTCGACCTGGTCAAGCGGGCATCGGCGCCGAGTAGGCTGCGCACGCTGGCCCAGCGCTGGCGCGAGCGGGCGCTGCGCCGTGGCTGACTGCCGTTGCGGCACTAGGACGCTGTTCCGCGTCGAAGACACCTTCGCGCTCGGATCAGGACTGGGTGAGCATCTGCGCGCCGGCGACGTGGTGGTGCTGTCGGGTCCACTGGGTGCTGGAAAAACCGTGTTGGCCAAGGGAATTGCTGCTGCAATGGATGTCGAGGGGCCGATCACCTCACCGACGTTCGTGCTCGCCAGAGTGCATCGGCCACGAAAGACCGGCGCACCGGCGATGATCCACGTCGATGTTTACCGGTTGTTGGAAGGCGGTGCCGACCTGCTCGGCGAGCTTGACTCGCTGGATCTGGACACCGATCTGGACGAGGCGGTCGTAGTGGCGGAGTGGGGCGAGGGACTGGTCGAACGGCTCTCCGAACGCCACCTCGACATTCACTTGGAGCGGCTCACCGACTCCGACGTTCGGGTCGCGACCTGGACGTGGAATCGCGCATGAGCCTCATCCTTGCCCTCGACACTGCGACCCCTGCGGTCACGGCTGGCGTCGTGCGCCTCGACGGCGCGGAATCCGACGTGCTGACCGAGCGGGTCACCGTCGACCCGCGCGCGCACGCCGAACGGCTCACCCCCAACGTGGTGGCGGCACTCACCGACGTCGGGCTGGTCATGACGGACCTCGATGCGGTGGTGGTGGGCTGCGGGCCGGGTCCGTTCACCGGTCTGCGGGTGGGCATGGCGACCGCCGCCGCCTACGGGCACGCGCTCGATATTCCAGTGCACGGGGTGTGCAGTCTGGATGCCATCGGCGTACAGACCACCGGCGGCGCGCTGGTGGTCACCGACGCCCGCCGCCGCGAGGTCTATTGGGCCTGCTACCGCGACGGCGCCCGCATCCAGGGCCCGGCCGTTAACGCGCCCGCCGACGTCGACCCCGGCGCAGCCGAAGCGGTCGCCGGCTCCCCGCAGCATGCTGCGCTGTTCGACCTGCCGCGCCGCGGGCCGGCCTGCCCGACGCCGGCCGGACTGGTCGCCTCTGCGGATTGGTCGGCGCAGCCCGCGCCGCTGGTCCCGTTGTACTTGCGCCGGCCTGACGCGAAAGTGCCTAACGCCGCGCCAATCACACTGGGCCCGCTGACTCCCGCCGACGCGCAGCGATGCGCACAGTTGGAAGCCTGTTTGTTCCCCGGCGACGACCCGTGGCCGGCACCGGCGTTCGTCCGTGAACTCTCCAGTGCCCACAACCATTACGTCGCCGCGCGCACGGCCGACGCGCTGATCGGGTACGCCGGCATTTCGCGGTTGGGCCGCAAGCCGCCGTTCGAGTACGAGGTGCACACCATCGGCGTGGACCCGGCCTATCAGGGCCGGGGGGTGGGCCGCCGGCTGCTTGGCAGGCTGCTGGACTTCGCCGCCGGCGGCGTGGTCTACCTCGAGGTGCGCACCGATAACGCCCCGGCGATCGCGCTGTATGAAAGTGTGGGATTCGTCAACGTCGGGCTGCGCCGACGGTATTACCGCGTCAGCCGGGCCGATGCCTACACCATGCGGCGGGAGGCGCGGTGATGACT
This sequence comes from uncultured Actinomycetota bacterium, assembly GCA_963787635.1. Classification (GTDB taxonomy): domain Bacteria; phylum Actinomycetota; class Actinomycetes; order Mycobacteriales; family Mycobacteriaceae; genus Mycobacterium. Next base: position 132,368 of record CAWBDP010000002.1, read on the forward strand.
GCCCTAACGGGCGCCACGATCGTCCTGGCCATCGAAACGTCTTGCGACGAAACCGGTGTCGGCATCGCAGCGCTGCACGCCGATGGCACCGTGACGTTGTTGGCCGACGAGGTCGCCTCCAGCGTCGAGGAGCATGTGCGATTCGGTGGCGTCGTCCCAGAGATCGCGTCGCGGGCGCATCTGGAGGCCCTCGGTCCCGCCATGCGCCGCGCGCTGGCGGCCGTCGGGGTGCCCAAACCCGACATTGTCGCGGCCACCGCCGGGCCGGGACTGGCCGGGGCATTGCTGGTGGGAGTTGCTGCAGCCAAAGCCTATTCGGCGGCGTGGGGAGTGCCGTTTTACGCCGTGAATCACCTGGGCGGGCACTTGGCCGCCGATGTCTACCAGCACGGACCGCTGCCGGAGTGTGTCGCCCTGCTGGTGTCGGGCGGACACACCTACCTGCTGCACATGCGGTCGCTGGGCGAGCCGATCGTCGAACTGGGCGGTACCGTCGACGACGCCGCCGGTGAGGCCTACGACAAGGTGGCCCGCCTACTGGGACTGGGTTATCCGGGCGGCAAAGTGCTCGACGACTTGGCTCGTCGTGGTGACCGCGAGGCCATCGTCTTCCCGCGCGGCATGACCGGACCCCGCGATGATCCGTACGCGTTCAGCTTCTCCGGGCTCAAGACTGCGGTGGCGCGGTACGTGGAGAGCAACCCGGAGGCCGACAAGGCCGACATCGCCGCCGGCTTCCAGGAAGCCGTCGCCGACGTGCTGACCAAAAAGGCGGTGCACGCCGCCACCGAGCTCGGCGTCTCCACGCTGCTGATCGGCGGGGGAGTGGCCGCGAACTCGCGGCTTCGCGAACTGGCCGCGCAGCGCTGCGCCGCCGCCGGTGTGGCGCTGCGGATCCCAGGGCCACGGCTGTGCACCGACAACGGCGCGATGATCGCCGCGTTCGCCGCACAGCTGGTGGCGGCGGGCGCGGCGCCGTCGCCGCTGGACGTCGCCAGCGATCCTGGCCTGCCGGTGGTACGAGGGCTGTTGGCCTAATGGTCGAGCAGGGGCGTCCGTTACTTGGTTTCTCGGGTGACGATGAGCAAGTTGCCCGACGACCCGATCGCGAAGGCGACGATCAGCATGGCTAGTGCGGCGTCGCGGGTGGCCTTGAGGATGCCAATGAACATGACACCATTGTCAACGCTCGCCGGATGTGTGTACGCGGATAGGCGGTCTTGAGCGCTAGCACTCGCATGTATAGAGTGCTAGGTGGCAATCGGACGATCCCAACGTCGGCACCCGCGACGACGACGCGAGGGCACGGACGAATGCCGAACACCTGGTAATCCGAACGGTTCGGGGCTGGCCCCGGACCTACTACCAACACGGTCCGGTGCGACGCGCCGGGCCCCGATCTCAACTAGTGGAGGGCTCCAATCGTGGCGAGCGTGAACATCAAGCCACTCGAGGACAAAATCCTCGTACAGGCCAACGAGGCCGAGACCACGACCGCGTCCGGTCTGGTCATTCCCGACACCGCCAAGGAGAAGCCGCAGGAAGGCACCGTCGTCGCCGTCGGTCCCGGCCGGTGGGACGACGACGGATCCAAGCGCATTCCGCTGGACGTCTCGGAGGGCGACACCGTCATCTACAGCAAGTACGGCGGCACCGAGATCAAGTACAACGGCGAGGAGTACCTGATCCTGTCGGCCCGCGACGTGCTGGCCGTCGTCTCCAAATAACTAAGGGCGTGCTCCGCCCCGGTGATCCCCGCATCGAAGCGTGGGTGATCACCGGGGCGGACCGCTTATCAGACGGGACAGGAACAACCTATGAGCAAGCAGATTGAATTCGACCAAACCGCCCGTCGCGCCCTGGAGACCGGCGTGAACAAACTCGCCGACGCGGTGCGGGTAACCCTGGGCCCACGCGGCCGGCATGTGGTGTTGGCCAAGGCTTTCGGCGGGCCCACGGTGACCAACGACGGTGTCACCGTCGCCCGGGAGATCGACTTGGAAGACCCCTTCGAGAATCTGGGCGCCCAGCTGGTCAAGTCGGTGGCCACCAAGACCAACGACGTCGCCGGTGACGGCACCACCACCGCGACGGTGCTGGCCCAAGCATTGATCAGGCGCGGCCTGCGTAACGTCGCCGCCGGCGCCGACCCGATTGCGCTTGGTTCGGGTATCAGCAAGGCCGCCGACGCGGTGTCCGAGGCGCTGCTGGCCTCCGCGACGCCGGTGTCCGACAAGACCGCGATCGCCCAGGTCGCCACGGTGTCCTCGCGCGACGAGCAGATCGGCGAGCTGGTCGGCGAGGCGATGACCAAGGTCGGCCACGACGGCGTGGTCAGCGTCGAAGAGTCCTCGACGTTGTCCACCGAGCTGGAGTTCACCGAGGGTGTCGGCTTCGACAAGGGCTTCATCTCGGCGTACTTCGTCACCGACTTCGACGCGCAAGAGGCCGTGCTCGACGACGCCTTCATCTTGCTGCACCGCGACAAGGTCAGCTCGCTGCCCGACCTGCTGCCGCTGTTGGAGAAGGTCGCCGAGTCCAGCAAGCCGTTGCTGGTCATCGCCGAGGACGTCGAAGGCGAGGCACTGTCCACCCTGGTCGTCAACGCGATCCGCAAGACGCTGAAGGCGGTCGCGGTCAAGGCGCCGTTCTTCGGTGACCGCCGAAAGGCGTTCCTCGAGGACCTGGCGGTGGTCACCGGTGGTCAGGTGGTCAACCCCGACGTCGGCCTTGCGCTGCGCGAGGTCGGTCTCGATGTGCTGGGCACGGCGCGCCGCGTCATCGTCAGCAAGGACGACACCATCATCGTCGAGGGTGGCGGCGGCGCCGATGCGATCGCCGACCGCGCCAGGCAGTTGCGCGCAGAGATCGAGAGCACCGATTCGGACTGGGACCGCGAGAAACTCGAAGAGCGGCTGGCCAAGCTGGCCGGCGGGGTTGCCGTCATCAAGGTCGGCGCGGCCACCGAGACCGCGCTCAAGGAGCGCAAGGAAAGCGTCGAGGATGCGGTCGCGGCCGCCAAGGCCGCCGTCGAGGAGGGCATCGTCGCCGGCGGCGGCATCGCGCTGCTGCAGGCCCGCAAGGCGCTTACTGAGCTGCGTGCGTCGCTGAGCGGCGATCAGGCGCTAGGTGTCGATGTGTTCTCCGAGGCGCTCGGCGCCCCGCTGTACTGGATCGCGACCAACGCTGGTCTGGATGGTGCGGTGGTGGTGCACAAGGTCGGCGAGTTGCCCGCCGGGCAAGGGCTGAACGCGGCGACGCTGAAGTACGGTGACTTGGCCGCCGACGGCATCATCGACCCGGTCAAGGTCACCCGGTCGGCGGTGCTCAACGCCGCATCGGTAGCGCGGATGGTGCTCACCACCGAGACCGCAATTGTCGAGAAGCCCGCCGACGAGGGCGACGCACGACCACCACGGTCATCACCACTAGGTAGGCTCGGGCAACAGGACCAACCCGAGCCGCGAACAGCACTGTCGGCAGGTCAGAACACTATGGGCGCCCGCGGCGGATTATTGCGGGTGGGTCGCCAGATAGTCACCCACCGCGATCGGTGACGTCGCGGCGTAACCGATAGGCAGTAATACGTCGCCGGCGGTGGTGGCGCAATAGACGTCCCACCGGTAATAGCCGGCAAATGCCGCGGGATCAGCCGCAAGCACCGCCGCGTATTGGTTGACCGCCTGCACGTATTCGTCGGAGTGGTTGTACCGGTGGATGGCCTGATTGCGATCGTTAGCGAAGCCATTAGCGGCCAGATAGCGGCCGGCCGCCATGATGCTGTCACCGGGCGAGTGGATATCGCCACCCTCGCCGTAGGCGGCGAACGTCGAGGGCAAGAACTGCATGGGGCCTTCTGCGCCGGCGGTGCTGACGCCGTTGATGCTGCCCAAGCGGGTCTCGATCAGGTTGATCGCCGCCAGGTAGTTCCAGCCGACGCCGAACGCCGACTCCGCGTTGTGGTAGTAGCCCAGCAGCTGGTCGGCTGGAGCCGGCGGCTCGATGCGCCACGCAGGCAGGGTGTTCCTTGGGCTTGTCATCGCGGTGAGCTGTCGACGCGCGTCGACGTTGCGGTCATAGGCATCGAGTAATGACGGCGGGACTCGCGGACGCGTCATTGCGTCCCAGTCGGGATGCCGCCCGATGGCGCGGTAGGCCGCCTGCTGGCGGCGCGCCGCCGAGACCAACGCTTCCTCCGGCGTCGACCCGTTACGCAGCGCTTCCTCGTCGGCGACAAGGTCGTCGGCCAGCTGCGTGGGATCCGATGCCAACCGCGGCTGCGCGCCCGGGGGCGTGTTCGCAGTGACGGCCGGCGACGAGTCGTCCAGCATGGTCGCCTTAGCCGGCCCGGTGGGGGCCACTCTTGGTGCAGTTGAGGCGGCCACCGGCATTTTGGTCGGCGACGCTGTCAGCCCCGCACAGCCGGCGAGCGCGTAGGTGATCATGGCGAGAACAAGCGGCGCGACCACCCGCCTCACTGGGAAGACTGTGCGGTTGCGGCTCACTGTGTTCACTTCCGTCGACTGCAATTCCTGCGGGTGCGGCCGGTTGGCCTGTAGCGAGTCTGGTAGATCCCAGCAGATCGCTTTACCGAATGGCTGAAATTCAACACCACAAGCACGCTGCCCGCCACCACGGTCACGCTCGCCACAGCACTGTCAAGTAGCCACATGCGACGCACTAACCACAACTGCCACACCAGTATTCGCGCCGCCGACGTATCAATGTGCCCGCCTCCGAGCGACAATTTGTCAAGGCGCGAAGGTTGCCGACGGCATCTCGCGCACTTGTCGCTCGGAGGCGGGCACACGAGCATCTCCTCTCCGCAGAGGCCAAGTGGGGGATGTGGCAATCGTTTCGCCGGTGGCGACGACGCCGTCGATCAGGTCGCGCGTGACTGCAACTCAACGCCGCCGGCGCGGTCTGCCGCGTGACATTGCCAGTGCCGCAACGCCACTCGGACAGGGCGGAAGTATTAGCCCGTGCGGGTCTAGTGCCTCGGCTGCTTGAACTTTGCCGCGCTGAACGTGATGCTGCGTCCCAGGGGTAGTGCGTCGCCCGGTGCCGCCGAGGGAAAAACCTGCACGACGTCAGGACTCGTCGGATTGACGAGACACCGCAGAGTCGCGCCGACGTGGAATTTGGTGGCGTCGAGCGGGCCGATGTGGGCCCAATACGGTCCGCTGAGCGTATGGCCGCTGTCCAGCAGGATCTGCAGTTCGCTGGTGAGCTGCTGGGTCCCGGAAGCGGGATTAGTCTCGTCGGGCATGAACGTCAGCAGCTGGACGGTGCCAGACTCGCGCAATGCGAGTTCTTTCTCGGACAACGACCTGCCGATCACGAGGAGGCTCACTAAACCCAGCAGGCCGACGACGAGCAGGGCGACACCGGGCACCAGCAGCGTTGCTGCATCCATGCCCCAGCCGATCGCGATGAGCAGGATCCCGGCCGGCAGTACGACCACCGCCAGCCGCATACCGATGACATTCACGTAACCTCGATTGCCCGCGCCTGCGCCGGGTGAGGTCGCCACGTCGCCATGATCGCACGGCAGCCGTCTCCGATAACTCCGAAAAGTCCCACCCCGCGCAACGGGGTGGGACTGTTTCGGTGCGTGGATGCGATCAGGCGCTGCGGCGAATCCGACCCATGTTGCGCTTGAGCAGCAGATCGCGCTCGGTTTCCGACAGACCGCCCCAGATCCCGTAAGGTTCGCCCACTTCCAGCGCATGGGAGCGGCACTCGTCGATCACCGGGCAGCGTCGGCACATTTCTTTGGCGCGCCGCTCGCGTTGCATGCGGGCCCGGCCGCGCTCCCCGTCGGGATGGAAGAACACCGATGAATCGGCGCCGCGGCAAAGACCGCGCAATTGCCATTCCCAGATATCGGCGTTGGGCCCGGGTAGCTGCTCTGGCTGTGGCATCTGAAATCCTCTCTACACGCCTGTGTCGGGGTCAGCTCGTGAAAGCGTGAGTCGAGTAACTGATTCGACCGATGTCGCCGATGACTACCTGTCGGCGTTAAACGTAGGCGGGCTTCCGAAATCCAGTCAACTCGCGCGCTTTTGACCGAATGGCCAGCTCTCCCTGGAGATTTTACTTCTCGTTCACTCTCGCGCTGCATTCGTTGGCGCGCACCCACAGGCCACGACGTGGGTCGATCGCAGAATTTGCCAGTTGGCGGTCCGAGCCCTACAGTCCGCAATTCCGCGGCCGCTATCCGGGGTTAATATCGTCGTAACTTAGATACCACGAGATTTTAACTCCGCACTCCGCGATTGATAGCCAACTCGATGATCGAAACAACTCTGACGGCTGCTGCCTTCGGTGACCAGCCCGGTCGCTGGCCGCTGCCGGCGCCCAACACGCCACACCAGTACTGGCTGCGTGCGGTCGCGGCAGGCGGGCAGGGCCGATACGCGTGTGCCCGCGGTGATCTCGAGGCGCTGCTGCGCAGCACTCCGGCTGGCCGGCTGGCGTCGCTGGCGCACAGCACGCACGCATCTTTCCTGCGCCAGCTCGGCTGGCACGACTTGGCCCGGCGCCTCGACGGCCGTGCCCTGGCGCTGGCGGACAATGATCCCGAGGCCCGCGCCGACGCACTGATCGGGCTGGCGGCCGACGCACTCGGCGTCGGCCGCTTCGCTGCCGCGGCGACGCTGCTGACCGGGGCAGATCCGCCGGTCGGCGCGCACCGCCTGGCGGTGCGCGCGGCCTGGGTCGCCGCTGAGCTGGCGATGGCGACCGGGGCCGGGGCGACCGCCGTGCGGCATGCCGAGGCCGCCGTGGAACTGGCCTCGGAATTGACCTCGGAAATGCCCTCCGACTTGGCCGGCGCCGTATCGGCACGACACCAGGTCAAAAGCGAGGTGGTGTTGGCCGCTGCCCTGTGCTGCGCCGGTGATATCGACCGGGCGCGGGTGATCGGTGACGCGGCGCTGGCCGCCACCGGTCGATTCGGCCTGCTTCCGCTGCGCTGGGCGTTGGCGTGCCTGTTAGGCGATATCGGCAGCGACACGCACTCCACCGACGAGCTGCGGGCCCTGCGGCACAGCTGTGCCGAACGAGTGCGCCGCGCCGGCGGAAACTGGTGTCGCGCCTAACGCTTAACGGGCCGACCGGCCGTTATTGTCGAGCTGTGTCACTGCACCGGGATGTGTCCGGTTCGTAACGTTGGAGATACCGCGGTCGATGACAATACAAGGAGAACGTCTCGACGCTGTTGTTGCTGAGGCGGTGGCAGGCGATCGAGGCGCGCTTCACGAAGTGCTGGAGACCATCCGACCGATCGTGGTTCGATACTGCCGCGCACGAGTCGGAACAGCCGAGCGGGGCGGACTTTCGGCTGATGACGTCGCACAGGAGGTGTGCTTGGCCGCCATCACGGCGCTGCCGCGCTACCGCGAGCGGGGGCGCCCGTTCCTGGCTTTCGTTTACGGCATCGCCGCGCACAAGGTAGCTGACGCGCATCGCGCCGCCGGTCGAGATCTGGCCTATCCGGTCGAGTCGGTGCCCGAGCGCCGGTCGCTGGACCCCGGGCCGGAACAGGTGGCGATGGAATCCGAGTCGGTCGGCCGGATGAGCGAATTGCTCGAGATCTTGCCCGACATGCAGCGCGAAATCCTCATCCTGCGTGTCGTTGTCGGGCTGAGCGCCGAAGAAACCGCCAGCGCGGTCAGCAGCACCCCCGGAGCGGTCCGGGTGGCGCAGCACCGGGCATTGGCACGGCTGAAGTCGGAAATCGTCGCGGCAGGACGGGCAGGACGCGATTGTGGCTGAGATAGATCGATTGCCGGCGGATCAACCGAGCCGAAATAACCTCGACGAGTTGGCTCGCAGCGAGCGGTTCCTCGACGCGCTGGCAACCCGTGCGACGGTGGACTTCGCCGACACCGCCGACGCCGCCGACACCGGTGACGACGTGCTCGCTGCCTTGCTCGAGGAGTGGCGCGACGAGCTGAGGTGGCCACCGGCGAGTGACCTGGTCTCGGATGCCGAAGCCGTCGTAGCGCTGGAGCGTGGACTGGCGGCCCGCGGGTTCAACCGTCGTGGCCTGGCGGCGGCCGGGGCGGTGGCCGCGGCCATGCTGACCCTGGGCGGGTTGGGCGCCATGATCGGCTCCGCGCATCCCGGCGACCAGTTCTACGGGGTGCACACGATGCTGTTCGGTGAGCAGCCGTCGGTCCACGACGATCAAATCGAGTTGTCGGCCAAGACCGAACTCGCCGAGGTCGTCCAGATGATCGCCCAAGGTCAGTGGGATCAGGCCCAGCATCGGCTGTCGGCGGTCAGCGACAGCGTGCAGAACGTCAACGACACCAACCGCAAACAAAACCTGATCGACCAGGTCAACGAGTTGAACGCCAAGGTCGCCACCCGCGATCCGAACGCGACGCTGGCCCCCGGTGCACCGCTCGACTCCGCAATCGTTCCGCCCTCGGCGTCAGAGCCGTCGTCCGACGCGCCGACCGAGGCACCGGAGACCGGCGGCTAGCCAACATCGGGCGTCAGCGGCGCCCGTGATACCCCTCGGCGTCCGACGTGGCTTCGTTGAGCGAGGCGTCGGCGTACCCCCGGCAGTAATCCCATGTGACGTAGGCATCGGGTTCGGGGTCATAGGCTGGCTCGTGCGGCCGGACGGTCCCGTCGACCAGCAATTGCAGCAGGTTGGCCCGCAACATGTCCCAATCGTGGTAGTGGTCCTGCTGGCATTCATCGCAGCAAACCACCAGGCCGCGGATACCGCGGTGCGCCAATAGCGCTTCGTAGACGGCCAAGTCGGCCAGATCAGCTTCCACCGCGGTCCGCTCCTGCGGATCTAGTGGTTGACCCGGCTCGACGGCCTCCAACGCCGCCGACGGATCACACGGGTCGTCGGCAAAAGGGTCGGGCGGCAAACCCGGCGGGAGGTGGTCGCGCACCCCTATACAGTACGCAGCCGGGGAGCGGTCACGCCAGCGGAACACCGGCCCGCCTGAACGTGTCTGGTCTGCGGCGTCCACGCCGACAACCGTGGCACGCGATCCAAGGCCGAGCCGATAGGATGGGCTTCTCACTCCGCATGCGTATGGAGGCCTCACCGATGTCTGATCTTGACGTCAGCACGGACTTGATTGCCACTCCGTACGTCCCTGTCCGGGGCCTGGCCATCGACCCGGTGGCCACCGGCGGTGACGACCCGCACAAGGTGGCGATGCTGGGTCTGACCTTCGACGACGTGTTGCTGCTGCCGGCGGCTTCCGACGTGGTGCCCGCGACCGCGGACACCTCCAGCCAGCTCACCAAGAAGATCCGGCTCAAGGTGCCGCTGGTCAGCTCGGCGATGGACACCGTCACCGAGTCGCGGATGGCGATCGCGATGGCCCGTGCCGGCGGCATGGGGGTGCTGCACCGCAACCTGGCCGTCGCCGAACAGGCCGGACAGGTCGAGACCGTGAAGCGGTCGGAGGCCGGGATGGTCACCGATCCGGTCACCTGCCGGCCCACGAACACGTTGGCCGAGGTCGATGCGTTGTGCGCCCGGTTCCGGATTTCCGGGCTGCCGGTGGTCGACGACGCCGGAGCGCTGGTCGGGATCATCACCAACCGCGATATGCGTTTCGAGGTCGACCAGTCCAAGCAGGTTGCCGAGGTGATGACCAAAGCCCCGTTGATCACCGCCCAGGAAGGGGTGAGCGCCGACGCGGCGCTGGGCCTGTTGCGCCGCAACAAGATCGAGAAACTGCCGGTCGTCGACGGGCACGGCCGACTGACCGGGCTGATCACCGTCAAGGACTTCGTCAAAACCGAACAGCATCCGCTGGCCACTAAGGACAGCGACGGCCGGCTGCTGGTCGGCGCCGCGGTCGGGGTCGGCGACGACGCCTGGCTGCGCGCGATGACGCTGGTCGACGCCGGTGCCGACGTGCTGGTCGTCGACACCGCGCACGCGCACAACCGGTTGGTGCTCGACATGGTCGGCAAGCTCAAGGCCGAGGTCGGTGACCGGGTGGAAGTAGTCGGCGGCAATGTCGCCACCAGATCAGCGGCTGCCGCCCTGGTCGATGCCGGCGCCGACGCGGTCAAAGTCGGGGTGGGCCCCGGCTCGATCTGCACCACCCGGGTGGTGGCCGGCGTCGGGGCGCCCCAGATCACCGCGATCCTGGAGGCTGTCGCGGTCTGCGGCCCGGCCCGGGTGCCGGTGATCGCCGACGGCGGGCTGCAGTACTCCGGTGACATCGCCAAAGCGCTGGCCGCGGGCGCGTCGACGACCATGCTGGGCTCGCTATTGGCCGGCACCGCCGAGGCGCCGGGCGAGCTGATCTTCGTCAACGGCAAGCAGTACAAGAGCTATCGCGGCATGGGGTCCCTGGGCGCGATGCGGGGCAGGGGGCAGGGCAAGTCGTACTCCAAGGACCGCTACTTCGCCGACGATGCGCTCTCCGAGGACAAGCTGGTGCCCGAGGGCATCGAGGGCCGGGTGCCGTTCCGGGGACCGCTGTGGTCGGTGATCCATCAGCTCACCGGCGGGGTGCGCGCCGCCATGGGCTACACCGGATCGACCACCATCGAAGCCCTGCAACAGGCGCAGTTCGTCCGGATCACCCCGGCGGGCCTCAAGGAAAGCCACCCGCACGACATCGCGATGACCGTCGAAGCGCCAAACTATTACGCGCGGTGACGGTAGGGGTCGCCCGATGAGCGCTCGCGCGAAGAGGAGATCGCACAGTGCGTGACATGGTCGAGATCGGCATGGGCCGCACGGCGCGGCGTACCTACGAACTCGACGACATCAACATCGTGCCGTCGCGGCGCACCCGCTCCTCGCAGGATGTGTCGACGGGTTGGCAGCTCGACGCCTACCGGTTCGAGGTCCCCGTCATCGCTCACCCCACCGACGCGCTGGTCTCGCCGGAGTTCGCCATCGAACTCGGCCGCCTCGGCGGGCTCGGGGTGCTCAACGGCGAAGGGTTGATCGGCCGGCACGCCGACGTTTCCGCCAAGATCGCCCAGGTGGTGGAAGCAGCCGCCAAGGAACCCGAACCCGCAGCGGCGATCCGGCTCTTGCAACAGCTGCACGCCGCGCCGCTGGACCCCGAACTGCTGGGGTCCGCGGTGGCCCGCATCCGCGAGGCCGGGGTGGTCACGGCAGTGCGGGTGAGCCCGCAGAACGCCCAGGCGCTGACCCCGTCGTTGGTGGCCGCCGGGGTCGACCTGCTGGTCATCCAGGGCACGATCGTCTCCGCCGAACGCGTCGCCAGCGACGGCGAGCCGCTCAACCTGAAGACATTCATCGCCGAACTCGATGTGCCGGTGGTCGCCGGTGGGGTGCTCGACCACCGCACGGCGCTGCATTTGATGCGCACCGGGGCGGCCGGCGTCATCGTCGGCTACGGCTCGACCAGTGGGGTGACCACCAGCGACGAGGTGCTGGGCATCAGCGTGCCGATGGCCACCGCGATCGCCGACGCCGCCGCGGCCCGGCGCGAATATCTCGACGAGACCGGTGGCCGCTACGTGCACGTGTTGGCTGACGGGGATATCCACACCTCCGGTGAGCTGGCCAAGGCCATCGCCTGCGGCGCCGACGCCGTGCTGCTGGGCACGCCGCTGGCCGCATCCGCCGAGGCGCTGGGCGACGGCTGGTTCTGGCCTTCGGCGGCTGCGCACCCGTCCCTGCCGCGGGGGGCGTTGCTGCAGGTCGCCGTGGGGGAGCGGCCGCCGCTGCGACAAGTTCTCAACGGACCGTCCGACGATCCGTTCGGCTCGATGAACCTGGTGGGCGGGCTGCGCCGGGCGATGGCCAAAGCCGGGTACTGCGACCTCAAGGAATTCCAGAAGGTCGGTCTGGCCGTAGGAAGCTAACCTCGCGCGGCGAGCGTGAAGCCAGCCGCACGCTCGATCCCCAACGTGAAGCCAGCCGCACGCTCGTGCCCAAGCACGGGTGGGATGCTGCTGGCTTGTTACCGCTCGGTAAGTCCATACTGGTGCGATGAAGCCGGATTACGACGTTCTCATTATCGGCTCGGGTTTCGGGGGCAGCGTCACCGCGCTGCGGCTGACGGAGAAGGGCTACCGGGTCGGCGTGCTCGAGGCCGGTCGGCGGTTCTCCGACGAGCAATTCGCGAAAACCTCCTGGAATTTGCGCAAATTCCTGTGGGCGCCGAAGCTGGGCTGCTACGGCGTCCAGCGCATCCACCTGCTGCGCAACGTGATGATCCTGGCCGGCGCCGGAGTCGGCGGCGGGTCGCTGAATTACGCCAACACGTTGTATGTGCCACCGGAGCCGTTTTTCGGTGACCAGCAGTGGTCGCACATCACCGACTGGCGAGCCGAGCTGATGCCGCACTACGAGCAGGCGCAGCGCATGCTGGGCGTGGTCCGCAACCCGACCTTCACCGACGCCGACCGGATCTTCAAAGAGGTCGCTGACGACATGGGCATCGGCGACACGTTTGTGCCGACCCCGGTCGGAGTGTTCTTCGGGCCAGATGGCACCAAGGCGCCGGGCGAGACGGTGCCCGACCCGTATTTCGGCGGGGCCGGACCCGAGCGCACCGGTTGCCTGGAATGCGGCAGCTGCATGACGGGCTGCCGCTACGGCGCCAAGAACACGCTGGTGAAGAACTATCTGGGTCTCGCGGAATCCGCAGGCGCGCAAGTACATCCGATGACCACGGTGACCGGCTTCGAGCAGCGCCCCGACGGGCTGTGGGACGTCCGGACCGCCCGCACCGGACGCTGGCTGCGCAGGCAGCGGCGCACGTTTACCGCGACGCATCTGGTGCTGGCCGCCGGCACCTGGGGAACCCAGCACCTGCTGTTCAAAATGCGCGACAAAGGAAGGCTCCCCGGCCTTTCCGAACGGCTGGGTATGCTGACCCGCACCAACTCCGAGTCGATCGTCGGCGCCGGAAGGCTCGAGGTGTCCCCGGATCTGGATCTGACGCACGGGGTCGCGATCACGTCGTCGATCCATCCCACTTCCGACACGCATGTCGAACCCTGTCGTTACGGCAAGGGCTCCAACGCGATGGGACTGCTGCAGACGCTGATGACCGACGGCTCGGGTCCCGAAGGCACCGATGTGCCGCGCTGGAAGCAGTTGCTGCAGAAAGCCGGTGAGGATCCCCGTAACATGTTGCGGCTGCTCAATCCCCGCCAGTGGAGCGAACGCACCATGATCGCGCTGGTGATGCAGCACCTGGACAATTCGATCACCACGTTCACCAGACGCGGCAAGCTGGGTATCCGCCGGTATTCCAGCAAACAGGGGCACGGCGAACCGAACCCGACCTGGATTCCGGTCGGCAACGAGGTCACCCGTCGCATCGCCGCCAAGATCGACGGCGTGGCCGGCGGAACCTGGGGCGAGTTGTTCAATATCCCGCTGACCGCGCACTTTTTAGGCGGCGCCGTCATCGGCGACAGCCCGCAAAGCGGCGTCATCGACCCCTACCAGCGGGTGTACGGCTACCCGACGATGTCGGTGGTCGACGGCGCGTCGGTGTCAGCGAATTTGGGTGTCAATCCGTCGCTTTCGATCACCGCGCAGGCCGAGCGGGCCGCCTCGTTGTGGCCGAACAAGGGGCAGAACGACTTACGGCCACGACAGGGCGAGCCGTATCGGAGGCTGGACCCGGTCGCTCCGGAGCAGCCGGTCGTGCCCGCCGACGCACCCGGCGCGCTGCGCTGGCTGCCGATCGAGCCGATCAGCTCGGCTGGCTGACTGGAAGCTGCTTTTTGGGCGACAGGGCGCGCCGGTGTAGCGGCTCGCGCCCCGGCGGCTGTGTCGGCGTCGGCAGCAACGGTTTACGAACCTGCACCTCGACCGTTGTCGGCTCTTCGGTGCTCAATACCAGTTCTTCCCCGGCGTGGCGGATCTTGAGCTCGCCCCCGGGCCCGTCGCGCAGCGTATAGGTGACCTCGTCGTGGGTGGCGTGCACCGTCAGCCGAAATCCTTGCCAGCGCAACCGGAATCGGAACGACGCGAAGGCCTCGGGTAGATGCGGGTCAAGCGACAGGATGCCCTCGTCGTCGCGCAGCCCACCGAAGCCGCCGACCAGCGCCATCCACGCTCCGGCCAGCGATGCCATGTGTAGGCCGTCGCGGGTGTTGGCGTGCAGGTCGCGCAGGTCGATCAGCGCGGCCTCGTAGGCGTAGTCGTGCGCCAGCTCCAAGTGCCCCACCTCGGCGCACATCACCGCCTGAGTGCACGCCGACAGCGACGAGTCGCGTACCGTGCGGCGCTCGTAGTAGTCGACGTTGCGCGCCTTCTGTTCGTCGGTGAACGCGTGGCTTTGCAACTGCATCGCCATCACCACGTCGGCCTGTTTGACCACCTGGGCCGGGTACAGCCGTACGTAGGGTTCGTGCATCAACAACGGGTACGTGGTGTCCTTGTCGAAGTTCCACTCGGCAAAGGTGGTGAAGCCTTCGCACTGCTGGTGGACGCCCAGTTCCTCGTCGTAGGGGATGTTCACGGCGTTGGCCGCATCGCGCCAGGCCGCGGTTTCCTCGGTGGTGACACCCATCGCCTGCGATTTTTCCGAGTGCCGGGCACAGGCGTCAGCGGCGACCCGCAGATTGACTGCCGCCATGAGATTCGTGTACACGTTGTCGCGGACGACTGCGGTGTACTCGTCGGGCCCGGTGACACCGTCGAGGTGCCACACGCCGTGGCGGTCGTGATGACCCAGCGCCAGCCAGAACCGGGCAGTTTCGATCAGCACCTCCAGGCCGCAGTCCTCCTCCAGGTCGTGGTCGCCGGTGACAACGCGGTACCGCTCGAAGGCCATCGCGATGTCGGCGTTGACGTGGAATGCCGCTGTGCCGGCGGGCCAGTAGGCCGAGCATTCCTGGCCGCGGATCGTGCGCCAGGGAAAGGTCGCTCCTTCGAGGTGGAGTTCGGCCGCCCGCTCTTTCGCGAGATCAAGTGTCGAGGCCCGCCACCGCAGCGCGTCGCGGGCGGCGTGCGGTGCGGTGTAGGTGAGGACGGGGAGAACGAAGGTCTCGGTGTCCCAGAATGCGTGGCCGTCATAGCCGCTTCCGGTCAGCCCCTTGCCCGCGATCGCGCGAACTTCGGCGCGTGCGCTGGCCTGCAGGATGTGAAAGAGCCCGAACCGCACCGCCTGCTGGACGACGGGGTCACCGTCGAGCTCGACATCGGCGCTGTCCCAGAACTCGTCGAGGTATTCGCGCTGCGCGTCTACCAGCCCCTGCCAGCCGACGTAGCGCGCGCCGGTCAACGCGCCGGCGGCCTGATCGCGCAGCGCCGGACGGGAACGCAGACTCGACCAGCCGTAGGCCAGGTATTTGACGATGCGCAGCTGCTGGCCGGGGCGCAGCCCGCAGATTATGGTGGTGCGGGCCAAGTCGGGCCGCACTTCGGTGTTGGCCTCCACCCGCCCGGGAACCTCGACCTCATGGTCCATCACGGCGGCCATCATCAATCCGCTGGCCCTGGTCCGGTGCATCAGCAGCGCCCTAAAGTCGGTGTTGCTTTCCTGACTGACAGCCTCGAGGGGTTCGTCCAGCACGGCCGCCACCCGCGGATCGGCCGACGTCTCCGGCTGGTCCTCGTTGCTGACCAGCTCGGATTGCACCGTCACGCGGCAGAATTCGTCGACGGCCTCGACCACATACTCGATGGCCGCCACGCTGCGCTGGGCCAGCGACACCAGTCGCGTCGAAGTCACCTTCACCTGCTTGCCCGCCGGTGATTCCCAGTGCGCAAGGCGGGTCAGCGTGCCGGCCCGCAAATCGAGGATCCGCTCGTGATCGATCAGCTCGCCATAGCGGACGTCGAAGGGCTCGTCGTCGACCAGCAACCGGATGATCTTGCCGTTGGTGACGTCGACGACGGTCTGGCCGGCCTCCGGATACCCGAATCCGGCCTCCGCGTACGGCAGCGGGCGGACTTCGTAAAACGAGTTCAGGTAGGTGCCGGGCAGGCCGTGCGGTTCCCCCTCGTCGAGGTTGCCGCGCAATCCGATGTGGCCGTTGGACAGCGCGAACAGCGACTCCGACTGCGCCAGCAGGTTCAAGTCCAGCCCGGTTTGGCGCACTTGCCAGGGTTCGATGGGAAAGGCGTTCTCGGTGAGCATGATGCTGTCCTATAACAGGTCGGCCAGGTCGGTGACCACGACATCGGCGCCGTGGCTGCGCAACTCGTCGGCCTGGCCGATCCGGTCGACGCCGACCACGAAACCGAAGTCGCCAGCGCGCCCGGCCTCCACACCCGACAGCGCGTCCTCGAACACCGCCGCTGCGGCAGGTTCCACGTCGAGCAGCTCGGCGGCGCGCAGAAACGAGTCGGGCGCGGGCTTGCCCTCGATGTGTTCTTCGCGCAACGTCACCCCGTCCACCCGCTGCTGGACGAACCGGTCCAGACCGGTCACTTCGAGTACGCTGCGGGTGTTGGCGCTGGAGGAAACCACGGCCACGGCCCAGCCCGCCTCGGCGACGGCCTCCAGATAACGCCGTGACCCGTCGAAGACCTTGACACCGTCTTCCTCCAAAGTCTTCTGGAATGCGTCGTTCTTGCGGTTGCCCAGGCCGTACACGGTGTCCTTGTCCGCCGAATCGTCCGGGTCGCCTTCGGGCAGTTCGATATCGCGACTCTCCAGAAAGGCACCGCACGCCGTCTTGGCGCGGTTTGCCGTCGACGTATTCCAGGTAATCCGACTCCGGATCGAATTCGACGAACTTGTCACCGCTGCTTTCCGCGCGTTGGCGAAGGAAGTCGTCGAACATCGCCTTCCAGGCCTTGGTGTGCACGCTCGCCGTGTCGGTGAGCACACCGTCGAGATCGAACAGGCAGGCGTGTACTTCCTCCGGCAGACCCAGCACAGGCAGCCTCACTTTCCGCTCGAAGTTAGTTGTGCGCTACCACTACACCACGTCGCCTGCCGGCGGGCGGAGGTTTTCCGGCTGGCGGGTGCGTGGCCGGAAGGTGAACGTCAGCCCGCGACCGACTCCAGTGCCGCGCCGCTGATCACCCGGCTGCGTTGTCCGTGCACGTCGACGGGGACGTCACCGGCCAGCGTGACCCGGTGCATCAGCCGGGGTTGGTCGTCGTAGTCGTCGATCGCCCGGTGCTGGGTTGCCCGGTTGTCCCAGATGGCGACGTCACCGGGCTCCCAGTTCCATCGGATGGTGTTCTCGGGCACAGTGATTCGGCGTTGCAGCAACTCCAGTACCGCGGTCGACTCGTGGTTGTCCAGGCCGGAGAACCCGCGTACGAACGCTCCTGCGAGCAGCGTGCGCTCACCGGTCTCGGGGTGGACCCGCACGACGGGGTGCTCGGTCTGGAAATCGGGCTTTTCGAATACCGCCCGGAACGCCCGCTGCTCGTCGGTGGCGGCCTTGGTCGAGCCGACGGCATAGTCGTATCTGTTGCTGTGCACCGCCCACAGCTGCTCGGCGAGGTGCTTGAGCGGTTCGGGCAGCGCCGCATATGCCGCCGCGGTGTTGGCCCACAGCGTCGATCCGCCGTAGGGCGGCAGCGTGACCGCCCGCAGGATGGACGCCGCAGGATAGTCCGGGACGAACGTCACGTCGGTGTGCCAGCGCGTCGCCTTGCCGTATTCGGAGTTGATCGGCGTGATGACCGGTGCGCTGCCCTCGGAGTAGCTGATCGTCGGGTGGCCGATGGGGGTGCCCAGCAAGGTGGCGAAGGCATGCTGCTGGTCGTCGTCGAGGTGATGCTGATCCCGGAAGAAGATCACCTTGTGGGCCAGCAGCGCCTGGTGGATCTCGGCGACGGCGGCCGGATCGACGTCGCCGCCCAGGTGCACGCCGTCGACGCGGGCGCCGATGTGAGCGCCGAGCTTCGTCACAACCAGCGGGGTTGCCGGGGAAGTCCTCATGACTGTTGCCCTTTCCAACTGTAGTCGTTTGACTACACAATGTTGTACGCTACTGTAGTCACATGACTACATCCGCGTCAACACCTAGCTCCGGTCGGACGTGAGCAGGTGGCGGCGGCGGTCCTGGCGGCCGCGGCCGAGCTGTTCGCCGAGCGTGGCCCGGCCGCGACGTCCATCCGCGATATCGCCGCCCGGTCGAACGTCAATCACGGGCTGGTGTTCCGCCACTTCGGCACCAAAGAGCAGCTGGTCGGCGCGGTGCTGGACCACTTGGGTGAGACACTTGACCGAACTGCTCCAGAGCGGGGCACCGGCCCCCGACGTCGACCAGGCCCTGGACCGGCAACTTGCGGGTGGCGGCCCGCACGCTGCTCGACGGCTATCCCGCCGGGCAGCTGCAGAGCCGGTTTCCGAACGTGTCGTCGCTGCTGGACCAGGTGCGGCCGCGGCACGACAGCGAACTCGATGCTCGGATGGCCGTCGCCAATGCCCTTGCCTTTCAGTTCGGCTGGCGGCTGTTCGAGCCCTTGCTGCGCTCGGCGGCCGGCATCGAGGAGATGAGCGACGCGGAGTTGCGGCGGGGGATACGGGCAGAACTGGCCCGGATCGTCGAGCCGCACTGACGACGGATTTCCGCCGTCTTGGACCCCGTTACCTACACTGTGCCGGTGGAATCATCGTCGCCCCGCCCGGTGTTGGTGGTCGATTTCGGTGCCCAGTACGCCCAGTTGATCGCGCGGCGGGTCCGGGAGGCGCGGGTGTTCTCCGAGGTCATCCCGCACACCACGTCGATCGAAGAGATCAAAGCCCGCGACCCGCAGGCTGTCGTGCTCTCCGGCGGCCCGGCCAGTGTCTACGCCGACGGCGCCCCCCAGCTCGACCCGGCGCTGTTCGACCTGGACGTCCCGGTGTTCGGCATCTGCTACGGGTTCCAGGCCATGGCCCAGGCCCTGGGCGGCACCGTGGCGCGCACCGGGACCAGCGAGTATGGCCGCACAGAGCTGAAAGTCCTTGGCGGCGAACTGCATTCGGGTCTCTCGGATACTCAGCTGGTCTGGATGAGTCACCGCGACGCCGTCACGTCCGCGCCGGCGGGATTCGACGTGGTGGCCGCCAGTCCCGGGTCGCCGGTGGCGGCCTTCGAAGACCGGGCGCGACGGCTGGCCGGCGTGCAGTATCACCCCGAGGTGATCCATACGCCGTACGGCCAACAGGTGCTCAGCCGGTTTCTGCACGACTTCGCCGGGATCGGCACCGAGTGGACGGCCGCCAACATCGCCGGTGCGCTGGTCGAGCAGGTGCGCGAGCAGATCGGCGACGGTCAGGCGATCTGCGGGCTGTCCGGCGGGGTGGACTCCGCGGTTGCCGCGGCCCTGGTGCAACGCGCCATCGGCGACCGGCTGACCTGTGTGTTCGTCGACCACGGGCTGCTGCGCGCCGGCGAGCGCATCCAGGTGCAGCGCGATTTCGTCGCTGCCACCGGAGCCAACCTGGTCACCGTGGATGTGGCAGCGACCTTCCTCGACGCGCTGTCGGGGGTGACCAATCCCGAGGGCAAGCGCAAGATCATCGGGCGGCAGTTCATCCGGGCTTTCGAGGGCGCAGTCCGAGAAGTCTTGGGCGACAGTGATACTGGAGAAGATATCGAGTTCCTGGTGCAGGGCACGCTGTATCCGGACGTGGTGGAGTCCGGCGGGGGCACCGGCGCGGCGAACATCAAGAGCCATCACAATGTCGGCGGCCTGCCCGGCGACTTGAAGTTCAAACTCGTCGAACCGCTGCGACTGCTGTTCAAAGACGAGGTGCGCGCGGTCGGGCGAGAATTGGGCTTGCCGGAGGAAATCGTTGCGCGCCAGCCGTTTCCGGGGCCCGGCCTGGCCATTCGGATTGTCGGTGAGGTCACCGCGGCACGGCTGGAAACACTGCGGCGCGCCGACGCGATCGCGCGCGAGGAGCTGACCGCGGCCGGACTGGACAACCAGATCTGGCAATGCCCGGTGGTGCTGCTGGCCGATATCCGCTCGGTCGGCGTGCAAGGCGACGACCGCACCTACGGGCACCCGATCGTGCTGCGGCCGGTGTCCAGCGAGGACGCCATGACCGCTGACTGGACCCGGGTGCCCTACGAGGTGCTGGAGCGCATTTCCACCCGGATCACCAACGAGGTCGCCGAGGTCAACCGCGTCGTGCTGGACATCACCAGCAAGCCGCCCGGCACCATCGAGTGGGAGTGACGGCACCGCACCGCAGCGTCCTTGCATTTTTGGGCTTGCAATCCGCCGTCGCGGGTAAAGGTCTGGTTGACCCAGAACGGAGCCAGCCATGAGTCCAATCGCACAAACCAGAACCATCACTACGCAGGTAGCGGCGCGGCTGGACCGGCTGCCCTGGTCGCGGTTTCACTGGCGCGTGGTCGTCGGGCTTGGCGGCGTGTGGATTCTGGACGGACTCGAGGTCACGATGGTTGGCAACGTGTCGTCTCGTCTCACCGAGAAGGGCAGCGGACTCGAACTCACCCCGGCAGACATCGGCGTGGCGGCGGCGTTTTACATCGCCGGAGCCTGCTTAGGCGCGTTGTTCTTCGGTCACCTGACGGACCGCTTCGGACGGCGCAAGCTGTTCATGCTGACCCTCTCGGTGTTTCTGGCCGCCACCGTCGCGACCGCATTCGCGTTCGCGCCGTGGTATTTCTTCGTCGCAACCTTCTTCACCGGCTGCGGCATCGGCGGCGAATACGCGGCGATCAATTCGGCGATCGACGAGTTGATTCCCGCTCGTGTCCGCGGTCGGGTGGACCTGGCGATCAACGGGACATACTGGCTGGGTTCGGCTGGTGGAGCGGCCGGGGCGATATTCCTGCTGAACACGTCGCACTTTCCGGCGAACGTCGGATGGCGGCTCGCCTTCGGCATCGGCGCGTTCATCGGCATTTTCGTCCTTCTTATCCGGCGCAGCGTTCCAGAAAGTCCACGGTGGTTGTTCATTCACGGCCGCGACGAAGAAGCCGAGCGAATCGTCGCCGAGATTGAAGCGGAAGTCCAGCGCAAAACCGGCCAACCGCTTCCCGAGCCGCTGGGGAAGCCGCTCAAGATTCGTCAACGCAAGACGATTTCGTTCCGAGAGATCGCTAGGGTGGCGTTTAAGCTATATCCGCGGCGCGCGGTGCTGGGTCTGGCACTGTTCATCGGGCAGGCGTTTCTCTACAACGGCGTGACGTTCAATCTGGGCACGCTATTGCACGGGTTCTACGGAGTCGCATCCGCAGATGTGCCCCTGTACTTCGTCCTGTGGGCGCTGAGTAATTTCGCCGGGCCCCTGGTGCTCGGGCACCTGTTCGACACCGTCGGCCGCAAACCGATGATCACCCTGTGCTACGTGGGTTCAGCAGTCGTGGCCGTTGTCCTCGCGGCGGTATTCGTGACCCACACCGGCGGTGCCTGGACGTTCATCGCCGTCCTCGCAGCGGTGTTCTTTCTGGCCTCGGCGGGTGGAAGCGCAGCCTACCTGACTGTCAGCGAGATTTTCCCGATGGAGACGAGGGCGCTGGCCATTGCGTTCTTCTACGCGGTTGGCACGGCGATCGGTGGCATCAGTGGGCCGTTGCTGTTCGGCCAGTTGATCAATTCAGGACAGCGCGGTCAGGTGGTCTGGTCGTTCTTCATCGGAGCGGCGGTGATGGCGGTTGGCGGCCTGGTCGAACTGTGGCTCGGTGTTGCGGCCGAACGACGCCCACTGGAAGAACTGGCATTGCCCTTGACGGTTGACGACGCCGAGGCCGAGAGAATCGGCGGGTGCCGAGGGTGGTGACCCGCCCCCCAGTCGCAGAACTGCCTTAACTCTTAGACAGCTCGTCTGCGCACCGCGGCTTGACGGTTGTCGAGGGCAGGTGTTTACTCGATTCCATCGAACATATATTCGAAAATAGTTAAGGAATCAGTGCGCCAGGAGGCTAGTCATGACCGCGGCTTTCGCCTCCGATCGCCGGCATGACGACCGCGCTGAACAGCTGAAACTGCTGCGCCGGCGGATGGCCGCAGTATCCGGGAAGGTAGGAGCCGGACGACGGGGCCCTGTCGATGACTCCGGAGTCAGCGGATGCGCTGCCGATCCCGCCGTTGCTGGCCGGGGTGCTGCCCGCTGCGCTGCCGCGAGGAACAGTTGTGGTGGTGTCGGGAGCCCGGTCGCTGTCGCTGAGCATGGCGGCCGCGGTGACGGCCGCCGGCGGGAATGTGGCCATCGTCGGTCAGCCCGACATCGGGCTGCTGGCCGCGGTGGAGATGGGTGCCGATCTGAGCCGGCTCGCGGTGATCCCGGATCCCGGGACCGATCCGGTGGAGGTGGCCGCGGTGCTCATCGACGGGATGGATCTGATCGTCCTCGGCCTGGGCGGCCGCTCGATACCGCTGACCAGGGCGCGGGCAGTGCAGGCCCGCGCTAACCACAAAGGCTGCACCCTGCTGGTCGTCGACGGTGACTGGCAGGGTGCGTCGCTGCGGCTGGACGGCCCGGGTTTGCGGCTATCAGACCACCACGGGCGACGCCGGGGTCGCTACTCCCGGATTCGGACGGATCAGCGGGGTGCGGATCGACGTGTGTGCGCACGGACGGGCAATCCGTCGGGTGCGTTCTGGCTGAGTGGGTGAGTTCGATGACCTCCCGAGTGTTGGCGATCTGGTGTATGGACTGGCCGGCAGTGGCTGCGGCGGTGGCCGCGGGCCTGCCTGCGACGGCTCCGGTAGCGGTCACTCTGGCCAACCGGGTGATCGCCTGCTCGTCGGCTGCCCGTTCGGCAGGCGTGCGTCGAGGCCTGCGTCGACGGGAGGCGGCGGCCAACTGTCCGCATCTGCACGTCGTGACCGCGGATCCCGATCGCGATGCCCGCTTTTTCGAAACGGTGATCGCTGCGGTGGACGATCTGGTGCCCCGCGCCGAGGTGTTGCGGCCCGGGCTCATGGTGTTACCGGTGCGCGGTGCGGCCCGTTTTTTCGGGTCCGAGCAGCAGGCGGCCGAGCGGCTGATCGACGCGGTGGCCGCCGTCGGCGCCGAGTGTCAGGTCGGGATCGCCGACCAGTTGTCCACCGCCGTCTTCGCCGCCCGGGCGGGCCGTGTCGTGGAACCTGGGCAGGACGCCCGGTTTCTCTCGGCGCTGTCGATCCGCCAACTCGCCACCGAACCCAGCCTGTCCGGTCCGGGACGAGAAGATCTGGTGGATCTGTTGTGGCGAATGGGAATTCGCAATATCGGGCAGTTCGCCGCGCTGTCGCGCACCGATGTGGCTTCGCGGTTCGGCGCCGACGCGGTGGTCGCGCACCGCCTGGCTCGCGGTGAGCCGGAACGTGAGCCCTCCGGGCATGAGCCACCGCCGGAACTCGAGGCCGTGCTGGCCTGCGATCCACCGATCGATCGGGTCGACGCGGCGGCATTCGCCGGACGCTCGCTGGCCAGTGCGTTGCATCAGACATTGATGTCCGCCGGGGTGGGCTGCACGCGGCTGGCAATTCACGCCGTCACCGCCAACGGTGAAGAGCGCAGCCGGGTGTGGCGATGCGCTGAGCCGTTGACCGAGGACGCCACCGCCGACCGCGTGCGCTGGCAGCTGGACGGATGGCTGAACAACCGGACCGCCCAGGACCGGCCCACTGCGCCGGTGACGGTGTTACGACTGCAGGCGGTGGAGGTGATGTCGGCCGGGGCGCTGCAGTTGCCGTTGTGGGGTGGCCTCCATGAGGAGGACCGGCTTCGCGCCCGCCGGGCACTGGTGCGGGTGCAGGGCCTGCTTGGTCCAGAGGCAGTGCAGGTGCCGGTGCTCAGCGGTGGTCGCGGACCGGCTGAACGCATCACGCTGACGCCGTTGGGCGACGAGCCGGTACCGCGGGCCGATCCACGACTGCCCTGGCCCGGTCAACTGCCCGAGCCGTCGCCGACGGTGCTGGTTGACGATCCGGTGGAATTGCTTGACGCCCAAGGCAACCCGATACGCGTGACCAGCCGGGGGCTGTTCTCCGCCGACCCGGCGAGACTGGGTACCCGCGGCCGTGTCGACCGGCTGCGCTGGTGGTCCGGGCCCTGGCCGGTCGACGAGCGGTGGTGGGATCCGGACCGGTCGGCCGGTTCGGGGAACCGCACCGCCCGCGCCCAGGTGCTGCTGGCGGACGGGCGGGCAGCCGAACCCCGGGCGCTGTTGCTGTGCTATCGCCAAAAAAGGTGGTATCTGGAAGGAATCTACGAGTGACGGCCCGGGGGTACGCAACGAATCAGTGCTGGTCAAACGTGGTCCGAATTCTTCGCGCTAAATGTTTAAGAACGGGCTGGTGTGGTACGCGAGATCAATGATAAGAAAATTCGAATTCATGACTCCGTTGTTTGTTGCCGGAGCTGTGGCTACCGCGATCGCCGCCGCGCCCATCGCTGCGGCCGATGCTACCGCGGCAATCTCCGCGACGGTCATCCCGGCGGCCACTCATTTCGCTCCCACCGACGATCCCAATGACCCTAACGACCCCGGCGGAGGCGGCTGCTCGAACGGCCAGTGCGGCGGCGGCGGGGGACCGCACCGGTGGCGGCAATGGCTGCGTGCCCGGCGTCGGCTGCGGCGGCGGCGGGGTGAACGGCGGCGGCGGCTGCGTGCCCGGCGTGGGTTGCGGCGGCTACTGATTCCCGCGGGGTCAACCTGTTAGGTCCTTGACGGGCCACCCATTTCATGGGTCCGCTGCTCGCGCAGCGTGCGCAGGTAGACCGCGGCCCAGCTGCGAAACGGGCGCCATGCTTGCGACACTTCGGCAAGCGTGGCCCCCAGCCCGTAGCGCACGGTGATTTCGTCGTCGAGGCGGTGTTCATGGCGCGGCAGGACATCGGGCGCGTTGGCGCCGCGGATGACGACCAGCTCTGCGCCGAACGGACCAGGCCTTTGATCTGCGCAATGTCACGGATGGCCTGATCGGGGTCCACAGCGCGCAGCGCCGCGGCGTCGAGCAGCCCGTCAAGGGTGGCTTGGGCGACGGCGAACAGGTTTTTGGGTTTGTGGGACAGCACCACCCAGGCGGCCGCCGGTACGGTGAGTGAAACCCACAGGGAGTCGCGGTGACCACCGCCGGCCAATCGCGCGCGTCGACGTAAGGGACAGGAATCGGCACACCTGCGTGGCTGCCGCGACGAGGTCGCCGCCACAGCCACGGAGACCGCATGGTCGTCGTGTTGGACGGCGTCGGCCTGCACCCGTCACCCTCGCTGCGAAGACCATGCGCAATGTGTCGTCCTGCGCCTGCTGGCCGGGTAAGGGCCCGGGAGCGAAGTTCTCCCAGAACGTCCGACTGACCGCCAAGGACCACGGCCCGCGGAGTTCCACGCTGATCTGGTGCTGTCTGCTCAGTGTCTGCTCAGTGCCTGCCGTTTCGGGTTTTGATGCCGGCTGGAGACCCGCAGTCGAGCGTTATAGTCAGAGCCGTCGGGAGAAATTTTCGCCAATTCCGTCATCACCGACACCGATTGAGCGCATCATGAGCGCGCTACCGCCGGTACGGCGAAGCTGTGCGCCCCAGAGGGAAGATCGTATGTCAGCGCCGAGGTTGCGTTCGCAGGGTGCAGTGCTGCTGGCAGTTGTCTGCACCGCGGTACTTGCTGGGACGTCGATTCTGGCGTCGGCGTTCGTGTTCGGGGCGCGAACGCTGCTGGCCGACGTCGCGTTGCTGGCCGGTGAGGGCTGGATCATGGGCGGCACCGCCAACCCGGAACCCGGCCCGGACTACATCTCCGCCGTCGAGCAGCTCTACCTCGATCCCAACAATCTGTCCGGCTACAGCTTTAGTGGCTTACTGACCCCCGAGCAGTTCTGCCCGGTCATCTGCGCCCCTGTCCCCGGCGACCCGGGCCTGGACGAGAACTTCGGTCAGTCGATCAACACCGGCGCCAGCATCCTGGATCAGCAGATCCAGCCCATCTCTCCGTGGACCCCACCGCCGACCTCGCCGTGTTCGGCTACTCGCAGAGCGCCACCGTCGCCACCCAGGAGATGACCCACCTCATCGCCCAGGGCATGACCGACCCCAACCTGCACTTCGTGCTGACCGGTGACCCCAACAGCCCGATCGGCGGCATCTTGGACCGCTTCCAGTTCCCCGACGGCGTCACAGCCTTCAGCCTGGACAGCGCCCCCCAGCACCTGCCGTTCCTCAATGTGCCGCTCAGCATGGCGCCCACCCCGACCGATGTATTTCCCACCGACATTTACACCGCCGAATACGACGGCTGGGCCAACTTCCCACAAGATCCGACCGACATCTTGGGCGACATCAACGCCATTATCGGCATCCTCACCGTGCACCCCAACTACCCCGACCCCGGCGACATCGACTTCACCGATGCGCAGCCGATCGGCACGATCGACAACACCACCACCTTCTACGAGATCCCGCAGAACCTGCCGATCCTGCAGTGGATGTACGACGGGGGCGGCGCCGGGCAGTTCTTCGGCGATGCGTTTTCACCCTGGCTGAGGCTGCTCATCAACTGGGGCTACGGCAACGCGGGTGACCCAGCAGTCGACGGGTCCTTTACCGTCGCCCGGCGGCAGCCCGTATGACGCGACGGTGGGCTGGGCCGGAGGCCCATGGGCCGAGACCCCGCTCGGTCAGCTCTGGGACGGCTCTGGCGCTGCCGGATTCATCGAGAAGATGGATCCCCTGCAGATGCTGGCCGGCATCCAAAACGCCGGTATACAAAGCATCCTCGGCCCCGTCACCGACATCATGCACGATATCTACGGCACCACCCTGCCGTCCTGGGCCACCGACAGCCTGACCGACCTCACGATCGCTTTGCAGAACATCACCGGTTATGACCTGGTCAATCTCGCAGACCAGAGTCTGCTCACCGGGTGGACCGACCTGGCCAACTCGCTTGACCTGACGAGCCTCTCGGTCCCGACGTCGTCTTCGACGGGCCGCTTATCAGCGCGCAGCCGCTGGTCGATCTGGTCGGGGTGGGTTTCGACATCTTCAACTTCTTCGGCGCCTGAGGCTGCGGCGGCACGGACACGCCCGCGAGGACTTGCGCTGCCCGCCGGTAGTGTCGGGTCCCGATGACGCGAGTGCTGCACACCCAGGTCTGTGTCGCCGGCGGCGGTCCCGCCGGCATGGTTCACGCCCTGCTTGCTTGCCCGCGCCGGGATCCAGGTTGTCGTCCTGGAAAAGCACAATGACTTCCTGCGGGATTTCCGCGGCGACACCGTGCATCCGAGCACCCTGCGGATCATCGACGAATTGGGGCTCATCGACGAGTTCTTGCGGCTACCGCACACCAAGATCACTCGGGTTGCGTTCGACACCGACGGGTCACTTCGCACTTTCGGCAACTTCAGTGCGCTCACCCGGCTGGGCTTCAAGGCAGCCCTATATCGCGCTGATGCCGCAGTGGGATTTCCTGGACTTTCTCGCCGAAAAGGCCGCTGAATACCCCGAATTCACGTTGATCCGCAACGCCGAGGTCACCGACCTGGTCTTCGAAGGCGATCGGGTCGTGGGGGTGCGCACACCGGAACTGGAGGTCCGTGCCGAGCTGGTGGTGGCCGCGGACGGGCGCAAATCGGCGGTGCGGGCGGCGGCGGGTCTTGAGACCGCCGTGGCGCATTCACCGATGGACGTGCTGTGGTTCCGGCTGAAATGGCGCCCCGGCGATCCTCGAGAACTCTTCGCAATACTCCGCAAAGGCCTGCTCATGGCCATGATCTACCGGGGTGACTACTGGCAGGTCGCCCATCTCATGCCCAAGGGGGCCAATCCGCGGGATGGCTCGCTGGAGGCGTTCAAAGAGCGCCTGGTCACCGCGCGACCGCAGCTGCGTGACCACGTCGACGACCTGCGGTCGTGGGAGGACACCAGCCAGCTCGACGTGCGGGTGGACCGGCTCAAGACTTGGTGGCGTACGGGGCTGCTGTGCATCGGCGATGCCGCGCACGCCATGTCACCGGCCGGCGGGGTGGGCATCAACCTTGCTGTGGCCGACGCGGTGGCCGCAGCCAATATCCTGCTGCGGCCCGCTGCGCGAAAGTCGTTTGACCAATGCCGATCTCGCCAAGGTGCAGCGCCGACGCGAACTGCCGACCCGCATCATCCAGGCCGGTCAGGTGTTCATTCAGAACAGAGCGATCGAACCCTACTTGTCTGGCGACCTGTCCCCGATCCGTATCCCAGCATCGTCGGCCGGGGCCCGCTGCAGTTCATTCCGCCGATTGTCGTCGGACGGGGCTTCCGCCCGGAGCACATGCGGACTCCGGATGTACACACGGCCTAGAGCGCGGCGCATTTCGACACTAAGCGCCTAAGTGGGTAGCTACGTCGTTAAGTGAGCCAACAGCCGTTGCGCGAACGCCTCGGGATGCTCGCGATGCATGAAGTGCCCGCCGCGAACCTCCTCGACGGTGTACTCGCCGGAGAACATTCGGGCGGCGCGCCGATAATCCTCAGTGTCCACGAGGGGATCGTCTAGTCCGGCGAAGACCACCGTCGGCGCCGTGATCTCGGCCTTGAGCGAGGCGCTGGGGATGGGCGAGAGCTTGCGGTAATAGCCGAACGCCGCGTTCAGGCTCGCTCGGTTTGCGAAGCTCGCGCGGACGTGGTCGAACTCCGCTGGGTCAGGGCTCCACGTCGGCGACCATCGCCGGTAAATAGCGGGCAGCGCCGCGAAGTCGTTGCGCGCGAAGCGCCCCGGCGCCCCGGGTAGTTTGTACAACGCGAAATGGCGTGCGCCCCAGAGCTTTTTCAGCGACAGTTTGAGCGTCGCGGGGTGGGGGATGCCCAGCACGAACAGCTTCGTCACCCGATCGGGGCCGAGCGCCGCCGCGCCATATGCCGCCGAAGCTCCCCAATCGTGTCCGATGATGATGGCGTCACGGGCGCCGAGCGCATCGATCAACGCAAGCGGATCGCGGGCCAGGGTCTCTTGATCCGTGTCACGATCCGGGATCGCACTGGGGTGATACCCGCGCATGAACGGACTGACCGCCCGGTACCCTTTGGCGGCGATTCGAGGGCGAAGATCATCCCAGGTGTGTGCGGTATCGGGGAAGCCGTGCAGCATGAGCACCAGCGGCCCGGATCCGTCTTCGAGATAGCCGAATTTCAGGCCGTTCGCCTCGACGAAATTTACCTCGCCGGCCACGACTCTCCGACATTACGCCGGTTCTCCGGATGTGGCTGAGCGCAACGCTGTAGCAGACTCGATGACCTTACGAACGCGATCGTGACAGAGAACGAGAATCGTCGTGATTCCAGAGGAAAAGCACCACGCGCTGGGTCATATGTCGCGCGACTGTAGCGGTGAAACCTGCTATCAGCTAGCAAATTTCGTGGCTGCATATCTCGATTGTAAAACTCATAACCTGGTAGGGATGGTCGTCGACGAGTTCATCCGGGTCCGCCCGGCCACGCCGCTGCAGACGTTCGTGGCGTGGTACTCGGGCTACCGGCAGATCGGTGTGCCTGCGGCGCTGCACCGTGGTCTGCCATCCCCGTTCCTGACGTTGATCTTCACCATGGATGACCCGCTGACCCTCGCGCAGCACAGCGATCCCGCACAGACGCCAGACAGTTACGACGCGCTGTTGGCTGGTCTGCACACCGCGGCGGCAGTCGTTGCGCACGACGGGCGGCAGTCCGGTGTGCAGATCGCGGTGAGCCCGCTGGCGAGCCGGGCTCTGTTCGGAATGCCGGCCAGCGCGCTGACCGGATCAAACATTCACGCCGCCGACGTGCTGGGCACCTTGCGGGTCGACGAGATCCGCACCGCTTTGCGGGGCTCACGCACTTGGCGGCAACGCGTCGGCGCGCTGAATCGGCTGCTGTGGCGGGACGCGGCACCCGAGCGTGCGGTGGCCCCCGAGGTCGGCTACGCGTGGCGACGGCTCTGCCGGACCCGCGGGCGGATACCGGTCCGTGCGCTGGCCGGCGAGACCGGCTGGAGCGCGCGTCACCTGCAAACGCGTTTCCGGGTGGAAACCGGCTTGACTCCTAAACAGGCCGCGCGGGTGATCCGGTTCGACGCGGCCAGACACGCGTTGGCATGTGCACCGGGCCGAAACCTCAGCGATATCGCCGCCGACCACGGTTATTACGACCAGCCGCACCTGGTTCGGGAATTCCACCGGCTTGCCGGTTGTGCGCCCAGTACCTGGCTGAGCGAGGAATTCCGAAATATCCAAGGCGGTATGTGGGCACCGCCGACAGACTCACTGTCATGAGCGAACAGACTCCGCCACCGCAGGTGTGGCCCACACTGCGGGCCCGAGATGGCCGCGCACTGATCCGATTTCTGGTCGACGTCGTCGGTTTCGAGGAGACCGCCGTCTACGGCGACGGCGATATCGTGCACCACTCGCAGCTGTCCTGGCCACTCGGCGGCGGGATCATGCTGGGCTCGGTACGGGACGTCGCCGAAGACGCCTGGCCGGTGCCACCGGGGTCATTCGGCGCCTACGTCGTCGCTGACGACATCGACGCTCTGTACGCCCGGGTCAAGGCGGCGGCGCCCAGATCGTGGCCGAGCCGCACCACACCGACTACGGCTCCTACGACTTCACGCTGCTCGACCCCGAAGGTAACCGCTGGTGTTTCGGAACCTATCGGGGCGAGCCACGAAAGCGTTAAGCCAGGGGCCGCGGCGGACCGGTTGAGCAACCGCCGCCCCACCTCCTCTCCAGTAGCCGCTAACTCGGCCAAGATGTCGCCGCCGCCATTGGCAGGTAGCCGCTCGATGCGCCCGACAACGAACCTGCGCACGGTCGGCTCGACTGCCTCGACCTGGCGGGGCGTGAAGCCGCGCGCCACCAGCTTGCGAAACTCGGTGGCCAACTCGAAACGCACCGCGCTGTGAGACAATATTTCGGTCATGTCTAGCTTCTACGACATTGCTGAATACATGTCAAACATCGGCGCGAGGCTCCTCAGCCCAGGCGGTGTGCGAAGGGTCCCACCCGCTCCAGGAAATGGCCGAAGAAGACCGCTGGATCGACGCCAACACCGATGCGCGCGTTGGGTTTTCGGCCCCATCGTCCGGACCAGTCGGTCACCGTCATGCCGCGGGTCAGCGTGCCTGCCAATTCGACGTCCACCGTGGCGGGCCGAGTTGTCACTAGCTCGGGGTCCAACGCGACCGCGGCGGCCAGCGGATCATGCAGATGCGCCAGGTATCCGTGGCCGTGCTCTTGGTAGGCCTCGAAGTAGAACCGCATCGCATCCTCGATCACCCTGATCAAGCGATTGGACGCTGTTGATCTCCTGCCGTCGTCGTCGCTTGCGCTCATCAGCGTGGTCGTCGAGCCCGCGGTGGCCGCCAACCGCACCAAGATATCCGGGGTCATCACGATGTGGCGGGTCAGGTCCAATCCGCACAGGATCGGAAGTTCTTGTGGCCCAGCCTCGTCCGCTGTTCCAGCCCAGGCGGCGAGCACTTCGGCCGCCGCCTCGGGGTCGACCGCGATGTTCCATTCGGCCACCGGGCTGGTGTTGCCCCGGTAGTCGTAGGCGCCGCCCATGACCACCAGCCGGCGCAGCAGCGTCGGCAGGACCGGCTCGGCACGAAGCGCCAGTGCCAGGTTGGTCAGCGGGCCGGTGGCCACGCCGATCAGCTCACCGGGATAGGCGTGTGCCGCCTGAACCCAGGCCGTCGCGGCGTCATACGGGGTGAGCCGTTGCTGGCCCGGCGTCAGTTCGGCATAACCTAAACCGTTGGGTCCGTGGATCTTTCCGCGCACGGGCATGGCAGCGGTCAGCGGTCCGTCGGCGCCCCTAGCGACACCGGCACGTCGGTGACTTTGCACAGCTCAAGCAGGCTGAGATTGTTTTGGCACACCTGGTCTACCGCAACGTTTCCCTCCGTCGAGGCGATGCCGACGAGGTGAGCCTCCGGACTGGCCAGCAGATACACTAACGCCATCGCGTCGTCGACACCGGTGTCCACGTCGGCGAATACCGGCAACGTGGCGGCGTTCGCTACCAGTGCACCCCCGGCACCCGGCGCGCCATCCGTCTGACTCCTCGGGGCATTCGGGTGACGACGCGGACGGGGCGTTTCGGCTTGCGTCGCGACGGCGGTGCAGCAACAGTTTCCGCGTCCGCGACACCGCGCGCCGCCGCCGAATCGGGATAGCCGAGATACACCTGATGCAGGATCCGCCGCGACAGCTTCGGCACGAAGTAGTGGCCGGCTTCGGCGAGCGTGCCCAGCGGGGTGTCGATCCGTGCGGGTTTGTCGACCAGCCCGCGCACCACCATTGCCGCCGCGCGCTCGGCGCTGATCGCCCGGACCGGGTTGAGTCGCCGCGACGGCACGATCATCGGGGTGGCGACCAGCGGCATGTGAATGTTGGTGAACGTGATGTGGTCGGAAAGCGTTTCGGACGAAACCACGTCGGAGAACGCGTCCAGCGCGGCCTTGGTGGGTAGGTACGAGCTGTACTTGGGGTTGCGCGCCTGCACCCCGGCACTGGAGACGTTGACGACGTGACCGAACCGGCGTTCGCGCCAGTGCGGAAGCAGCGCCAGCACCATGCGCACCGCGCCGAAGTAGTTGACCGCCATCACCCGCTCGTAGTCGTGCAGTCGCTCGGTGGAATTGGCGATCGAGCGACGGATCGATCGGCCGGCGTTGTTCACCAGGTAGTCGACATGGTCGAACCGGCCCAGGATGTCCTTGACGGTGTGCTCGACCGACGCCGAATCGGTGACGTCGCAGGTAAAGGCGTAGGCTTGCCCACCGCTTGCGCGGATCTCGTCGACCAGCTCGTCGAGCGCTGCGGCGTTGCGGGCCAGCGCGAAAACTATTGCTCCTTGTTGCGCCACGGCGATCGCGGCTGCCCGGCCGATACCGCTGGAAGCGCCGGTGAGGATCACGTGCCGTCCGACCAGCGGACCGGCCGGGTCGTCGCGACGGGCCCGGTCTGGATCCAGGTGCTCGGCCCAGTACCGCCACAGTCGCGGGGCGTACTCCTGAAACTCCGGCACATCGATCCCGTTGCAGTGCAATAATTTCTCGCGTCTCGTCGGAGCGAATCGATGGTGCGGTGTCAATGACGTCGAGCACCTCCGCGGGAATGCCGAGCTGGGTGGCCGCCATGTTGCGCATCACCTTAGCGCGGCCACGCGCCCTGAGTACCGGCGTCGTCAGCGAGCGCGGCAGCGAACCGCGCAGCGGCGGTAACCCGGCCGCATCGGCGATCCCGCGGTAGATACCGCGCAGCCCGGTGCTTTTCGGTGCAGTCAGGTGGAAAGTCTGCCCGTCGCGACCCTCGGCGTGCAGCAATGCGATCAGCGCGTGCACGACATAGTCGACCGGGACGATATTGGTGCGCCCCACGTCGGGCAGCGCGATCGGTGTCAGCCGGGGCAGCTTCGCCAACCTGCTCATTAGCGGCGAAGAAATAGTAGGGGCCGTCGATTTTGTCCATCTCGCCGGTGCGCGAGTCGCCGACCACCACGGCCGGCCGGTAGACGCGATACCGCAGCCCCGGCGTCGAGCGCACCAGCAGCTCGGCTTCGAACTTCGTTTGGTGATAGGGCGTCGGCAGCTCCTGGCCGACGTCGAAATCGGCTTCGGTGAAGTCGCCGCTGAAAGTTCCGGCCACCGCGATCGAGGACACGTGATGCAACGTCGCGTCCAGCCGGCGGGCAAGGGCGATCACCGCGCGGGTGCCGTCGACGTTGGCGGCCCGGTGCTCGGCCTCGCCGGCGGTCAGATCGTAGACAGCCGCGCAGTGCACCAGGTGGTCGACGGCCCCGAGATCGGCCAAGGGCGTCGTCGGTAAACTCGAGGTTCGTGAGGTCGCCGACCAGTGCTCTGGCCCGCTCACCCCACTGCGCGGCTAGCTGTTCGAAGCGACTCAGCGACTCACGGCGGACCAGCACCCAGACTTCGGCGTCGGGGCGGGCATCCAGCAGTCGTGACACGAGCCGCCGCCCGATAAACCCGGTACCGCCGGTAACGACATACCGCATGCCAGCCATGGTGGCCGCTGGTGGCACGGTCCGTCAATGCCGTGTGATCGCGATCGCCGGGTTTCTAGGAGGTGAAGTCGCGGATGCCGTCCCAGTCCACCAGCGTCCAGCCGCCGGTCGGACTGCCCTTGATGACGACGCGGCCGGTGTTAGGCAGTGGATGGGTGCTGACCAGGTCGGTCTTGGGATTCGTCACGTTCAGCAGCGTCCAGTACATGATGGCCTCGCCGTGCGAGAACGCGATCGGGCTCTTGTGGCCACTCTTGTAGATCTGTTGGACGGCCGCGCTGAACTTGTCGTTGAATTGGTGGCCGTTGATCGACCCCGGGATGGCGTTACCGAGGTCACCGTTCAGCCAGTCATTAGGCGCGAGCAGATACGTCGAGTTGGCCATCGATTGTGGCTTGTTGTCGAACCAGCCGGCATCGATCTCGTTAGACCGAGCAGGACTTGCACCTGCTTGCCGAGTCGTGCGGCCAGCGGCGCGGCGGTCTGTTGGGCCCGCAGCATCTTCGAGGCGTAGATGCCGTCGTACTTGTTGCGGGCAAGTTGGTTTGCGAGCTGCTCGGCCTGGCCCTCCCCGTCAGGGGTGAGGCCCAGACCGGGGACCTCGGTGTTGATGATTTCTTCCGCGTTGACTCGGATTCGCCGTGCCGCACGAAGGTCAAGGTGATGGTGGGAGGCTGCGGTGGTGAGGAGCACGCGCCGATGACGATCGTCGCGGCGAGCACGGCCGCTGCCTTCCAGATGACGGTACGGGTGCGGTTAGGCATGCCGATAGCCTGCCCTGTAAAAGCCCTCGATGTGGTGGGTTTGCCATGGTTGGGTGAAGAAACCGAGTCTGCGGCTGGCGCAGGCGACCAACCTATCGAGAGATGGACATGTGAGGAGGACCCCCTGGGCGCAAACGCTCGATGATATGGGGCGTCAGAAAAATGTTTCAGGAGCTCGAGGAGGTCCGATGACGATGATAGGCGGCTTGGACGTGCACCGGCAGCAGATCACCTTTGATTACGTCGATGACGACGGGTTGGTGCACTGGGGTCAGGTCCGTCCGGCGACCCGCAAGACATTGCGCGGTTGGCTGGGCGAGCACTGCCCGGATGGTGAGGGCGACTTCGCGCTGGAGGGTTGTACTGGGTGGCGGTATGTCAGCGAGGAGTTGGCGGCCGCGGGACTGGGTGTGCATCTGGGGGATCCGGCCGAGATCGCCGTGTTGCGGGGGCCGAAGAAGCACGCCAAGACCGACCGCGCCGATGCCCGGTTGCTGCGCACGCTGCTATTGGAGGGCCGGTTCCCCGAGTCGTGGATCCCGCCGGCGCACGTGGCCGAGATCCGCAGCCTGGGCCGGTTGTATTACACGCTGATGGATGAGCGGCGGGCCTGGCAGCAGCGCATCCACGCTCAGTTGTTCCACCAGGGCTGCCCGCCAATCAAGGCGCTGCTGTCGGCGGCGGGCCGCGAGACGCTCACGGGCACCGAATTGTCGGCGGCGGGACGCCAGTACGTCGACACGGCGCTGCGCGCATCGATGAGCTCAGCGCCGAGATCGAGCCGCTGCGAACCCAATTAACCAACTTCGCCCGACGCCAAGCGGGTTGCCAGGCGCTGCAGCGCCACTACGGCATCGGGTGGTTGTGCGCGGTGATCATCTGGGCCGAGATTGGTGATGCGCGCCAATTCGCAAGTTCTGATCAGCTGGTGCGGTTTGCCGGGCTGGATGTCACCGTGTACTCCTCTGATTCCAAACGCTCACCCGGGCGCCTGTCCGCCAAGGCTCACCCGAGCTGCGGTGGGCGGCATTTGAGGCGGCCAAATGTGCGGCCCGGCGCAGTTCTCCCGATTACGCCTACTACCACAGGCAAGCGGCCAAGCACGAGGGCCACAACGGCAAGAACCCGACCTTGGCGGTGGAGCGCAAAATTCTGCGCCGCTGCTATCACAGCCTGCGTGACCTGGGCGATGCCGCCCTCGCGTTGCCCGACACCCGACCGCAGGAGGTGGCCGCGTAACGATGCGTTGCATCCGTGCCTGCCATATTTCAGCTGATGCCCGCGGTTGGCTCCCGCAGGTCTCCTGTCGCCACCTCGCTGTTGGGTGGACTTCCCGGAGAGATTGAGCGGCCGCACCCCTTCAGTGACCCGCACGTCGGGCACCCCATCGATCATCATGTTGCCGGACCATGTCCGTGGACCCAGATAAGGCTGGGCGCCGGCACGCGCAACGCTCGTCTCCTGCATCGCCACGTTCCGACATTGGAGGCAGCGAGATGACTTGAACCGCAACACCTTACCTCGTCCGCCCCGACCCGGGAGTATGCGGCGGATCCTCGTCGGGGTCGAGGTCGTTCGTCCTCGCTGCGCTGCGGGCGCTCCACCTTGACCCCGACTGCGGTCCACCAACCCTCAAGCACGGGCGACGACGAGGGCAAACAACGAAAAAGACCCAACGGATCCACCCTTTACGGGGGTCCGCATCACAGATAAGGAGACTCGCATGGCGATCGACCCGAATGCCATCGGTGCGACGACGGAGCCGATGTTGTTCGAGTGGACCGACCGGGACACCATGCTTTATGCGCTCGGTGTTGGAGCCGGCATCGACGATCTGTCTTTCACCACCGAAAACAGCCACGAGGTCACGCTGCAGGCGCTCCCGACCTACGCGGTGATCTGCTGCCCGGCCTTCGGGGCGGCCGGGAAAATCGGCAGCTTCAACTGGGCCCTGCTGCTGCACGGTTCCCAGGGAGTGCGGCTGCACGCACCGCTGCCGGCCGCCGGAAAGCTGTCCGTGGTCACCGAGGTCACCGACATTCAGGACAAGGGTGAGGGCAAGAACGCGATCGTCATGCTGCGGGCGCGTGGCAGCGATCCCGAGTCGGGCAACCTGCTCGCGGAAACGTTCACCACCTTCGTCATCCGGGGTGCGGGCGGTTTCGGCGGCGACCCCGGCCAGCGCCCGGCCGCACCGGAGATCCCGGACCGCGAGCCGGACGCCCGCGTCGCGCTACCGACCCGGGAAGACCAGGCGTTGATCTACCGGCTTTCCGGTGACCGCAATCCGTTGCACAGCGACCCGTGGTTCGCGCGGGAGATGGCGGGCTTTCCCAAGCCGATCCTGCACGGGCTGTGCACCTACGGCGTGTCCGGCCGTGCGCTGGTCGCCGAGCTGGGTAACGGCGACGCCGCCAACATCACCTCGATCGACGCGCGATTCACCTCGCCGGTGTTTCCCGGCGAGACGCTGACCACTTTGATTTGGCGCACCGAGCCGGGCCATGCGGTGTTCCGGACCGAGGCTGTCGGGTCCGACGGCGACGACGGGCGAGTGGTTCTCCAGGACGGCGCAGTGGAATACGCACCCGCGTGAGGCGGCTTCATGGCAGGCTCCCACCATGGCTTTCAAACTCACATACAGCGATGGACATGAAACCGACTACGACGACAAGACCAAATGGAAGGTCGAGGACGGCGTTCTCAAGTTAGGACGCGAGGAGGGGCAGTGGACGGTTTTCCTGTCCCCGAGTCATTGGGCCACCCTCGAGCTCCAGGCGTCGAAAGACAAAGACTCCGACGAGGACGAGGACGAAGATGACGAAGACGAAGATGAGGAAGACGAAGACGAAGACGACGAAGACGACGACGAGGATGATGGCGACGAAGACGAGGACGATGAGGACGACGACGAAGACGAGGACGACGACGACAGCTGACCTCTAGTCCGCCACGCCACCGTTATCGAGCCTGCCGCCACGGCCTGCGCGGCCGCGAAAACCTCGCCCTGAGTACAGGCTCGTGGCCGAGGACACAGACTAGGCGCGCTCGTCAGCGCTTTCCGCGCAGCTGACGTGCCAGCCGGTCGGTAAACTCGCTGACTTGCTCCGGGCTGTCCAGCGCGAATAGCGATGAGGTGGCGCGGTCGCCGTCGTCGCTGTGCCGAATGACGATTCCGACGCCGTCGTCGTGCACCGCATCGAAGGCGTCTTCGTCGGTGATGTCGTCGCCGAGGTAGATCGGCCAGAGCGGGCCAGCTCCGGTGTCGCGAATCTGGTCGAGAACCCAGCGCAGCGTCTTTCCTTTGTCCCAGTCGACGTTTGGCCGCAGTTCGATGACTTCACGCCCGGTCGTCACCCGAAGCCCATGGCGCTTCCCAGCACTGCGCACCGCCGAGGTGACCTCACCGACCCGGTCGCGTGCGGCGTTGCGGTAATGCACGGAAACACCAAACCGCTTGTGCTCCAACGCGACACCGGTGACGCCCCCGAGCTGATCGCGTAGCTCCGCGGCCGCCTCGTCCAGTACGGGCAGCGATGCGGCCGCGGCGTCGTTCTGGTGATGGCTATCGTCGGGTCCGGTCAGCTCGAAACCATGGCTGCCCGCATACCACAGGCCCGGCAGCCCGATCCGCTCCCGGACGTCGGCGAGATCGCGACCGGACAGCACCGCGACCGGGCACTGTGTCGTCAACAACTGCAATGCCTCGGCGGCGCCGGCGGTCAGCCGTGCCGTATCGGGATCGTCGACGATGTCCGACAAGGTTCCGTCGAAGTCGAAGAACACCGCGGGGTGCCGGTCGCCCAGCGCGAACGCCTGCAGGGCGTCGGGCAGTTCCGACATCCGCAGGTCCCCGGTCCGCACGCTGATCTCACCGACGTCGCCGATCACGTCGTCGGCTTCGGTGAGCTCGCCGCCGAGCCGGTCGAGACCGACCATCAGTGCGAACCCGCCGTCGCGGGCCGCCTCAACACTGGCTGCCGAGTCGGCGACGACCACGCAGCGACCCGGCCGCACCGTAAGCCGATGGGCAGCCGCAATCAGCGCGCTCGACCCGTGATCGTCGGTGATTTCGGCGGTTTTGACACCTATGCCGTGCAGTCGGTCGACCACTGCCGAGTCGGGGGCCGCGGTGCGCAAATCGAACAACACGGCGTCATGGCGGCGTGGGTCTATGGTGACCGACAATGTGCCCGACCAGCCTTCCTCGATGAGAGCGTGCGCTAGTCAGGCTAGTCGGGACGTCAGCGGGCGAACAGCAGGATGGGGTCGTGGCTCAGGGCAACCAGGCGGGCCACGGCCCGCTCGATTCCGCCGGCCAACTCTTCGACATCCAGCGCCGAGTCGTAGTCGGCGGTGACACCGAACACCAGATCGTCGGCGTAGCTCAGCACCGCGACTCCGGTGCGCAGTCGCAGAGCGATCGGTGGAATTGGCAACAACTGCAGCACTTTTCGGCCCGTCATGGTCAACCGTCGCCGTGGCCCGGGGACATTGGTTGCCAGCGTCACGATGCCGCGTTGCGGTAGCCGCGTGAGCACCCGAACCGCCCAGGACGGCATCATGAATGGCAGGTGGTTGGCCGCCGAGGTGACCATGGGGCCGGCCTCGCGCTGCCCGCCGTGCTTGGTCCGGGTCAGTCGGCTGTGCACCGCCCGCAACTGCTGGATCGGGTCGGGTTGTTCGACCGGCAGATAGGGCAGCATCACCGAGATCTTGTTGCCCACCGTGTCGGGTCCGCCTGGCGCCCGCTCCGACACCGGCACCAGAGTGCGCAACGAATCCGCGCGCGGCTCTTGGCCGCGGCTGAGCAGCACCGATCGGAAACCTTCGGTGATCGCTGCCAGCGCAACGTCATTGACGGTCACGTCGAACTTGCGGCAGATCTGCACGACGTCGGCGAGGGGGACCCGCATCGCGCGATAGTGCCGCATCGAGGTGACCGGACCCACCGAGCCGGTAACCGGCCGGATCAATTCGGCGGCGATTCCCGCGACACCGTTGACTGTCCGGGCAGCGGCATCGGTGACGGCGGCAGCCGTGCGCCACAGGGTAGCGAGCGGGTTGGCGCGCGCGGCGGGCTCGGGAACCGGTTGCAGGTGTCTGGCAGCGGTTCGCTTGGCGGCGACAGGTCGTGCGACCACGTCCCCGTCGACGGCATCACAGAGCCCGGAGACGATCCGGGTCGCCGAGATCCCATCGGCCATGCGGTGGTGGATCTTGAGCAGAATCGCCCAGCGCCCACCGCTCAGGCCCTCGATGACCCAGCATTCCCACAGTGGGCGATCCTTATCCAATCGCCGTTCCAGCACATGGGCGACGATTCGGAACAGTTCGGAATCGTCGCCCAGCCGCGGCAGCGCCACCCGTCGCACGTGACGGGCGAGGTCGAAGTTAGGATCGTCGGCCCATCGTGGAGCGCCGACATCGAAAGGTTGGGTCCGCAGCAGCTGCGTACTCCGAGGTATCGCGCGAATCCGTTCTGCCACTAGGTTCTTGAACTCTTGGTCGTCAGGAGCGCAGCCGTCGATGACGGCGATCCCGCCGATTGCCAAGCTGACATTCCGGTCCGAATCCTCGGCGATAAGGAAACCTGCGTCGAGCATCGTGAGTTGGTC
The DNA here is from genome assembly GCA_963787635.1 of uncultured Actinomycetota bacterium. GTDB lineage: Bacteria > Actinomycetota > Actinomycetes > Mycobacteriales > Mycobacteriaceae > Mycobacterium. Next base: position 172,591 of record CAWBDP010000002.1, read on the forward strand.
CATGACCAGTCACCGCCATCCGATTCTTGAATGGAGTTTCCTGAGCTAATGAGTATCCGCCGTCCGCCGGGGCCGGGGGTGGCCGCGAGATTAATTCATGTAAACAACTGGGGTCGGTTGTGTAGCAATGACGCTTGGCCAGCTTGCAATGAGGTAAAGCGCGTTCTGGCGCACCGACCGGCCCGACTCGCGAATCGAACATACATTCGATAGACTCGGACGGTGGGATGGAGTAACGGGCCGCCGAGCTGGTCGGAGATGGAGCGGGTGCTCAACAGCAAGCCTCGTCGCTCCGGTATGCCGATGGCGATGGGGCCGGCCGATGACGGTCCGTTGTCGGCCAGGCGCGGAAGGTATGAGCCGCCGCCCGACGAACGGCCAACCCGCTCATCTGTGGCGTATGCCGAGTTGCACGCGCATTCGGCGTTCAGCTTTCTCGACGGGGCCAGCACACCCGAGGAGCTGGTCGAAGAGGCTGCGCGGCTGGATCTGCGTGCCATTGCGCTGACCGATCACAACGGGCTGTACGGCGCGGTGCGCTTCGCCGAAGCCGCCGCGGAGCTGGACGTGCGTACCGTATTCGGCGCTGAACTGTCGTTGGGTTCGACCGCCCGCACCGATGAGCCGGATCCGCCGGGTCCGCACCTGCTGGTGCTGGCCCGCGGCCCGGAAGGCTATCGACGGTTGTCGCGTCAGCTGGCCGCGGCGCATCTGGCCGGCGGCGAAAAAGGGAAACCCCGCTTCGACTTCGACGCGCTGACCGAGGCGGCCGGCGGGCACTGGCATATTCTGACTGGCTGTCGCAAAGGCCATGTGCGTCAAGCGCTTTCCGATGGCGGACCGGATGCGGCCGCGGCGGCGCTGGCTGACCTGGTGGATCGGTTCGGCCGGCGACGGGTCAGTGTCGAGCTGAACCGGCACGGCCACCCGCTCGACGACGAGCGCAACGCCGTGTTGGCCGACCTGGCGGCACGGTACGGCCTCACCGTGGTCGCCACCACCGGCGCGCATTTCGCCGGCCCGTCGCGGGGCCGGCTGGCGATGGCGATGGGGGCGATCCGGGCCCGCCAGTCTCTGGATGCGGCCGACGGCTGGCTGGCCCCGCTGGGTGGCTCACACCTGCGGTCCGGGGAGGAGATGGCACGGCTGTTCGCCCAGTGCCCCGAGGCGGTCACCGCCGCTGCCGAACTCGGCGAGCAGTGCGCGTTCGCCCTGACGCTCATCGCCCCGCAGCTGCCGCCGTTCGACGTCCCGGCCGGGCATACCGAGGACAGCTGGCTGCGCACGCTGGCGATCACCGGTGCCCGGGAACGTTACGGACCTTACGGGCAGGCTCGTCAGGCCTACGCCCAGATCGAGCATGAGCTGGATATCATTGCGGGGCTGAAGTTTCCCGGTTATTTCCTGGTAGTGCACGACATCACCCGGTTCTGCCGGGATAACGACATCCTGTGTCAGGGCAGGGGATCGGCGGCCAATTCCGCTGTCTGTTATGCCCTCGGCGTCACCGCGGTCGATCCGGTGGCCAACGAGTTGTTGTTCGAGCGTTTCCTGTCGCCCGAGCGGGACGGTCCGCCCGACATCGACATCGACATCGAGTCGGATCAGCGCGAAAAGGTCATCCAGTACGTCTACGACAAGTACGGCCGGGACTACGCCGCACAGGTCGCCAACGTCATCACCTACCGTGGGCGGATCGCGGTGCGTGACATGGCCCGCGCTCTGGGCTTCTCGCAGGGCCAGCAGGATGCCTGGAGCAAACAGATCAGCCGGTGGAACGGACTGGCCGACTCGCCCGACGTTGAAGACATCCCCGAGCAGGTGATCGACCTGGCGACCCAGATCCAGAATCTGCCGCGGCACATGGGCATCCACTCTGGCGGCATGGTGATCTGTGACCGCCCGATCGCCGACGTGTGCCCGGTGGAATGGGCGCGCATGGAAAACCGCAGTGTCCTGCAGTGGGACAAAGATGATTGTGCGGCAATCGGTTTAGTGAAATTCGATCTGCTCGGTCTGGGCATGCTGTCGGCGCTGCACTATGCGAAAGACCTGGTGGCCGACCACAAGGGCATCGTGGTGGACCTGGCCAAGCTCGACCTCGCTGAGCCCGCGGTGTATGAGATGCTGGCCCGCGCCGATTCGGTCGGGGTGTTCCAGGTGGAGTCACGCGCGCAGATGGCCACCCTGCCGCGGTTGCGACCGCGGGTGTTCTACGACCTGGTGGTAGAGGTCGCGCTGATCCGTCCCGGGCCTATCCAGGGTGGGTCGGTGCATCCCTACATCCGGCGGCGCAACGGGCTTGATCCGGTCGTCTACGACCATCCGTCGATGGAGACGGCGCTGCGGAAAACTCTGGGAGTGCCGTTGTTCCAGGAGCAGCTGATGCAGCTCGCGGTCGATTGCGCCGGCTTTTCCGCCGCCGAGGCTGACCAGCTGCGACGTGCCATGGGGTCCAAGCGTTCGACCGAACGCATGCGGCGGTTGCGCGGCCGGTTCTACGACGGCATGCGGCAACTCCACGGGGCGGCTGACGAGGTGATCGACCGGGTCTACGAAAAGCTGGAAGCCTTCGCGAATTTCGGCTTCCCGGAAAGCCATGCGTTGAGCTTCGCTGCGCTGGTGTTCTACTCGTCGTGGTTCAAACTGCACCACCCCGCGGCGTTCTGTGCGGCGCTGCTGCGCGCCCAGCCGATGGGCTTCTACTCACCGCAGTCACTGGTGGCCGACGCCCGCAGGCACGGCGTGGTGGTGCGCGGGCCCGATGTCAACGCCAGCCTGGCGCCCGCCACTCTCGAGAATGCCGGACTCGAGGTGCGGCTTGGTCTGGGCGCTGTTCGCCATATCGGCGACGACCTGGCCGAGAAGCTGGTCGAGGAGCGAAAAGCCCACGGCCCGTTCGCTTCGCTGTTGGACCTGACGTCCCGGGTGCAATTGAGTGTGCCCCAGACCGAAGCGCTGGCGACGGCCGGAGCGCTGGGCTGCTTCGGTCTGGCGCGGCGTGAGGCGCTGTGGACGGCCGGGGCCGCCGCCACCCAACGGCCGGACCGGCTGCCCGGTGTCGGCTCGTCGTCGCACATCCCGGCGCTGCCGGGGATGAGCGCGGTGGAACTGGCCGCGGCCGACGTGTGGGCCACCGGTGTCTCCCCGGACAGTTATCCCACCCAGTTCCTGCGGGCGGACCTGGACGCGATGGGGGTGGTGCCCGCCGCCGCGTTGGGGTCGGTGCCCGACGGGGACCGGGTGCTGATCGCCGGCGCCGTGACCCATCGTCAGCGACCGGGAACGGCCCAGGGGGTGACGTTTGTCAACCTCGAAGACGAGACCGGGATGGTCAACGTGCTTTGCACGCCGGGGGTGTGGGCCCGGCACCGCAAGCTGGCGCAGACGGCGCCGGCGCTGCTGATCCGCGGCCAGGTCCAAAACGCCAGCGGCGCAATCACTGTGGTGGCCGAACGACTCGGCACCATCAGCCTGGCGGTGGGCTCGAGGTCACGCGACTTTCGCTGAACTCCGCCATCACGGCGACGAGACTGCGCCCGCACGTGAAACGCGCGGTCGGACACGCTGTGGCCGCAGGCTCGTGCGCTGATCCAGGCAGGTCGTAGCTGATCCGGCAGGCTCGGTGAAGGTGATCTACCAGTTGGTGTAGATGAGGTGGTTGAGCACCAGCGCGCCGACGATGTTGACCGCCAGCCACCACCGATGCGACCGCTGCGGCAACAGCGCCGCCGCCGCGGTCAGCCACACGGTGAAAGGCAGCCAGATGCGTTCGACTTCGGCCTTGCTCAACATGCTCAGGTCGGCGGCCAGGATTGCCACTACCGCGGCGACAACCAACAGGTGGAAACCCGAGCGCTGCCGGATGGCGCCGAAATCGAACGCTGCGCCGACGCCGGCCACACTGCCCAGCCCGATCGCGCATACCACCGACGCCAGATTGGCCCAGCTCCAGTACTGGAACGGCCGATCCACCGCAATGCCTTGCCAATAGCGTTGTCGCACAAGCGTGTAGCCGTCGAGCCAGCAGAATCCGAACGATACGAACACCGCCGCGACTACCGCGATGCCGACCAGCGTCAGCGCCAGTGTCGTCAGCGCCGCCTTGCGCTCACGGACGGCCACCAGCACGGCCAGCGCCGGCAACGCCATCAGCACCACGCCGTAATTGAGAAACAGCGCCCAACCGAGCAACAGGCCTGCGGCCAGGGCTGTCACTGCGAGCAGGCGAGCCGATCGGGTCGCGGCCAGCGTCAGCAGCGCGATGCCCCACGCCGCGACGCCGGCGAAGTAGCCGTCGGCCGACACCGCGATCCAGATCGCGGTGGGCGCCACAGCGACGAACGGCGCGGCCCGCCGCGCAGTGGGCTCGCCGGATACCGCACGCAGGGTGACGATGATCGCGCTGGCCGCGCTCGACCCGACCAACAGACACAGGGTGGCGGCCCAGGCGCCGCCGCCCAAGCCGATGCGGTCCAGCCAGACGAAGGTCAGCAGCGCCCCCGGCGGGTGCCCGGAGACGTGGGTGATCCACGAGTCGGGCTGGAAGTCCAGGATGCGGCGGGAAAAACTGTGCAGCGCGTCGGGTATGTCAGTGATCGAGGGCACTTGGCGCAGATACTCGTGCCGCGCGGTGAGCCGGCCGGCGAAACCCCGTTGCCAGCCGTCGATCATCGCCAATGAGAACGCCCACACCCCCGAGGTGGCCCAGACCACCAGCGTCAGCGCCCGCCACGGCAACCGTTGCGCAAGAACCGGACCCCACAGCACAGCGGCGACACCGATGATCACCGCGGCGATGCTGCCCCATCCGACGTGGGTGTCCCACCATCCGAAAATCGGTGCGGTGTCGGCGAGTTGATGGATGCGCAACGCATCGGAATGGATCAGCGGGGTGACGATACCCAGATGCAGGTGAGGCACCACAAACGCGGCCATCACCAAAGCCGCACCCGCCAACACGGCCACAGCGTCCCTGCGGATCCTCACTGTCGCCACGATAGGGCGTGTCGAGCAGCCGGCGAGTCAGCCCGTCGGTGTCGTCCACACCCGCGTCGGGGTGATCGTCAGGCGGGTGCTGAAGGACGCCATCGTGTCGGTCAAGCCGACCCGCTCGGCATCGGCGCTGTACTTGTCCCAGTACGGACCGTCGTCACGGCAGTCGACGTCGGTGGCGTCCACCGTGGCGGTCCCGCCGACCACGATGATGCCGCCGCCGTTGCCGTCGGAATCCAGGTTCAGGCTTACCTCAGGACGCGCCTTGATATGGGCGACCTTGGCTGCCTGCGGCATGGAGTACACCGTCAGGTCGGTGCCGTCGAAATAAAACCAGATCAGCCGCGGAACGGGCTGCCCCGATTTCGCGACAGTGGTGAGCCATCCGTAGTGGTCTGACCTGAGCCTGCCGGAAACCTCTTGTGTCAGTTCAACGCTCATAGGGCAAATGTAGCCTCCAGGTATGACCCTCAACTTGTCCGTCGACGAAGTCCTCACCACCACCCGCTCGGTCCGCAAACGCCTCGACCTCGACAAGCCGGTGCCACGCGGGGTGCTGAGGGAATGCCTCGAGTTGGCACTACAGGCGCCGACCGGCTCCAACTCGCAGGGCTGGCAATGGGTGTTCGTCGAGGACGCCGAGAAGAAAAAGGCGATCGCCGACATCTACTTGCGCAACGCCACCGGCTACCTGCGCCAGCCGAGGCCCGACTACGCCGAAGGCGATATCCGCGGTGAGCGGATGGGATCGGTTCGCGATTCCGCGTGCTACCTCGCCGAGCACATGCACGAGGTGCCGGTCCTGATGATTCCGTGTCTGCAAGGCCGGGCAGAGACGGCGCAGTTGGGCGGTGTGTCGTTCTGGGCGTCGCTGTTTCCGGCGGCGTGGAGCTTCTGCTTGGCACTGCGTTCCCGCGGGCTCGGCTCGTGCTGGACCACGCTGCACCTGCTCGCCGACGGCGAGCGGCAGTCCAGCGAAATACTCGGCATCCCCTACGACGAATACAGCCAGGGCGGACTGTTTCCCATCGCCTACACCAAAGGCACCGATTTCAAGTCGGCCAAGCGGTTGTCCGCTGAAACCCTGATGCACTGGAACACCTGGTGACCGCTTAGACGGATCCGGTGAACCCGTGCTGACGCCAGGCCTCGAAAACGGCGACCGCGGCGGCGTTCGACAGGTTCAGTGAGCGCCGCCCCGCCAGCATGGGGATGCGGATCTGCCTGGTGATGTGGGGGTCGGAGAGTGTCGCGGTGTCCAGCCCGGTCGGTTCTGGCCCGAACATCAACACATCGTCGGGTTGGTAGTCCACCTTGGTGAACAACGTCGTCGCGTGCGCGGTGAACGCGAACACTCGCTGCGGCGACAACGCCGCCCACGCGGCGGCCAGTGACGCATGGACGGTTACCGACGCCAGGTCGTGGTAATCCAGCCCGGCCCGCCGGAGTTTGGGTTCGGACAAGTCGAAACCCAGCGGTTCGACCAAGTGCAGCTCGCAGCCGGTGACCGCCGCGGTCCTAATTGCGTTCCCCGTGTTAGGTGCGATGCGCGGGGAAACGAACATCAACCTGAACACAACCGGTGTCGTCGATCAGCCGTCAGAGCCCATTGGCGCCGGTCGCTTCATGATCCCGGGATTATCCTCGCGCGCAGCCTACGCGTACAGACAAGCCTCGTGGATCGCGCTACTGGGGTCGTAGCATGGCTCGGGAAAAATTTGCTCGGCGGCCTCGCCGAGGTGCCGCGGCGGTTGGCCGAACTCTGGTTGTTCAGTAAGAATTGTGGTCACGACGCCGGTGGGCTGTCATACTCGTCGAATTGCCATGCGTGTATCGCTCGCCCTCTGCGCACGCGGAAATACCAGGAAGTCATGAACGACGCGCCCACAGTGCATATCAGCGCAGTCGCCAGGGCCGCGGTCCGGTGACGATGTCCGCCCGCCCGACTGGAATGGTCCAGCCCGCCGCTAACCCCGAAGCGGCCCAGCCCCCGGAGGACGTCAAACGCCCCCCGAGATGGTCGATGCGGAATTGGCCTGTCCACTGGAAGATCGTGGCGATTGCGCTGGTGCCGCTGGTGCTGGCGATGGTTCTGGGCGGGTTGCGGATCTCCGGCGCGGTCACCGAAGCCGGCAACCTTCGGCTGGTAGCCAAGCGGGCCGCAATGGTCTCGGAGATCACGAAATACATGTCTGCGCTGGACTTCGCAATGACCGCGAACTCCGCCGACGTCGAGGGGGCCAAGAAGAACTACGAAGCCCGCAAATACGAGCTGCAAACGCGGATCGCCGACACCGTCGTGGCCCCCGACGTTCGAACGGGCGTGGACACTCTGCTGAACGGCGGGCAGGCGCTCCTGGACAAGGTGGCGTCGCACAGCATCGGTTTGCGGGACCAGGTGGCGGCCTACGGGCCCATCCTGTTGACCGCCGAGAACGCGGTCAACGGTTCGGTGCGCGTCGACAGCGAAAAGATCCGCGCCGACGCGGAGGGTCTGAGCCGTGCGCTCGGCGCGCGCGGCCAGATGCTGATGCAGAAGCTGCTGGTGACGCGTGGCGGCGATCTTCCCGAGCCGGATCTGCGCAACTCGATGGCGACACTGGCCGGTACCGAGCCGTCGACATTGTTCGGGATGAGCGAGGTGCTCGGTGTCGGATCACCCGACGCCAAGACGCTGCAGCAGCAGCTGGTCACCCGGATGACCATCATTTCCGACCCGGCCGCCGGCTTGGTCAACAATCCCGACCTGCTGCGCTCGATACAGACCACCGAAGCGATCGTCGGGCAGGTGATCGACCACACCACCGCGTCGGTGACGAAGTCGGTGGACGACCAGGCCGCCGCGCGGCACCACTCCGCGATCCGCGACGCCGTCCTGGTTCTGTCCGCGCTCGCGGCAGCAGTGGCCGTGGTGTTGCTGCTGGCGCGCTCGCTGGTCCAGCCGCTGCGGGTGCTGCGCGACGGCGCGCTGAGGGTCGCCCACGAGGACCTCGAGCGCGAGATCGCCGAGGCGCGAGCCGGCAACGAGCGTCCCCCCAGCCGCTGCCGGTGCACACCACCGAGGAGATCGGCCAGGTCGCGCACGCGGTCGACGAACTGCACACCCAGGCACTGCTGCTCGCCGGTGACGAGGCACGTTTGCGGCTGCTCGTCAACGACATGTTCGAAACCATGTCGCGGCGCAACCGCTCACTGGTCGACCAGCAGCTCGCCCTCATCGACCGGCTGGAGCGCAACGAGCAAGATCCTGAGCGGCTGGACAGCCTGTTCCGGCTCGATCACCTGGCCGCGCGGATGCGCCGCAACGGCGCCAACCTGCTGGTGCTGGCCGGCGCGCAGATCTCCCGGGGACAGCGCGGGCCGGTGCCGCTGTCGACGGTGATCGACGCCGCGATCTCCGAGGTCGAGGACTATCGCCGCGTCCAAACCGTAAGCGTGCTTGACAGCGCGGTGACTGGTGTCGCCTCGGGCGACATCATCCATCTGCTCGCAGAGCTGATCGACAACGCGCTGCGCTACTCGCCACCGACTGGGCCGGTGCGGGTTTCGGCGGTGCGGCCCGGCGCCGCGGGGGTGCTGCTGCAGGTCTCCGACTCCGGTCTTGGCATGACCGACAGCGACCGCCGCATTGCCAATATGCGACTGCGCGCCGGCAACGAGGTCACCCCGGACAACGCCCGCCACATGGGTCTGTTCGTGGTCGGCCGGCTCGCGACCCGGCACGGCATGCGGGTCCGGTTGCGTGATTCGGCAGGCGGCGAGGAGCAGGCCGGTACGACGGTGGAGGTCTACCTGCCGCCGAAGGTGCTCATCGGCCACGGTGACGAGGGCGACGGCGCGCCGCAGGCGCGGCTGGGCGTCGCGTCGCCGCGCTCGGGCTCAACCGGCGAGGCCGGCGAGGCCGGCGAGGCCGATTCTTACCGGGCCGACGACGCGCTGGCCGACGCCTCGGAGAGCAACGGCGCGGTGCCGACTCCGGTGGCCTTGCTGCCGCGCCGCAGCCCCGGATCCAGCGGGATCACCGACGTTCCGGCGCAGCCGGCGGAACACGCCGAGCGCCCCGCGCGCCGCGAGCTGCCACTGCCCTGGTGGGAAAAGGGGATCGATGCGGCTCCCGAACCTCCTGCCGCCCAATCGGCCTCGAACACCTCGGCCTTCTTCTCGTCGCGGTCACGCGCGGCCCGGGACCGCTCGGAGGAGGCCGGCCATGCCGACGATGCCGGCGTCCGGGAAGCCGGACCTGCGCGCACCCCCGGCACTGTGGCCGAGTTGGCACCCGACTCACCCGACTCACCCGACTCACCCGGCTCACCCGACTCACCCGGCTCACCCGGCTCACCCGACGACTTGATCTACCAACGGATGCTCTCGGAATTTTTGGTCGATCCGCACGAGCTGGCCCACAGCGCGGACCTGGACTGGCGGTCGGTGTGGGATCGCGGCTGGTCAGCGGCCGAAGAGGCGGACCAGGTGCCGGTGCAGTCGCACACCGAGGCGGGTCTCCCGGTGCGCGACCCCGGCGCCCGGCTGGTACCGGGGACGTCGGTGCCGGAGGAAACGGCGCCGCCCGGAGCCGTCGTCCCCGGGCAGGACGACCGGAACGGGGTAGCCTCGAACGGCGGATTGCATTCCGGCCGGCATGAGGCCCCGCCACCAGATCCCGACGCCATCCGCACTACCATCAGCAGCCACTTCGGTGGCGTCCGCGCAGGACGGTCGCACGCCCGCGAGACACATCAAGGACCCGATCACGAATGACCAACTCGTCGTCCGACAACTCGCTGGACTGGCTGGTCTCCAACTTCGCCCGCGAAGTCCCCGGGGTAGCGCATGCGGTGCTGGTTTCCGTCGACGGGCTGCTGATCGCGGCTAGTGAACACCTCCCACCGGATCGCGCCGATCAGCTGGCCGCGGTGGCTTCCGGCTTGGCCAGCCTGGCTAGCGGCGCCGCCCAGCTGTTCGAAGGCGGCCAGGTGCTGCAGTCGGTGGTCGAGATGCAGAACGGCTACCTGCTGCTGATGCGGGTAGGCGACGGGTCCCATCTGGCGACGCTGGCCTCGACGTCGTGTGACATCGGTCAGATCGGCTACGAGATGGCCATTCTCGTCGAACGGGTGGGCGGCGTCGTGCAGTCGTCCCGCCGCGCTGTGTCTGATCGCTCGTGAGCCGCGATGGACAGCCGCGAGCCGCCGCGATCCGCGTATGAGGCCAGCCTGGTCCGCCCGTACACGCTGACCGCCGGACGGACCACACCCAGCGTCGACCTTCCCCTGGAGGCGCCGGTGCAGACGCTGCAGTCGGCGCTGTTCCACAATTGGCCTCCCAACGACGTCCGGGGCAAGATTGTCGGTCTGTGTGTGAGGAACCCCTCGGTCGCCGAGATCGCTTCGCTGCTGGATTTACCGCTCGGTGTTGCGCGCGTCCTGGTCGGCGACCTGGTCACGGCCGGTTATCTTCGAGTGCATGCGACGCTGACCGAGCGCTCGTCCACCGACGAACGGCGCGATCTCATAGGAAGGACCCTGCGTGGCCTTAAAGCACTTTGAGGCGCACCCTGAGGGACGCGGCCCGCGTGCGGGGACGCGCGAGGCAGCCGCGACGAAGATCGTCATCGCGGGCGGATTCGGGGCGGGGAAGACGACATTTGTCGGTGCGGTTTCCGAGATCATGCCGCTGCGCACCGAGGCGATGGTCACCGATGCCTCCACCGGTGTCGACATGCTCGAGGCCACCCCGCACAAGCAGACCACCACGGTGGCGATGGACTTCGGCCGCATCACCCTGGACGAGGATCTGGTGCTCTACCTGTTCGGTACCCCGGGTCAGCGCCGGTTCTGGTTCATGTGGGACGACCTGGTGCGCGGCGCGATCGGTGCGGTCATCCTGGTCGACTGCCGGCGCCTGCAGGACAGTTTTGCCGCGGTCGACTTCTTCGAGCACCGCAATCTGCCATTCCTGATTGCCGTGAACGAATTCGACGGTGCGCCAAGGTATCCCGTTGGCGAGGTGCGCAAGGCACTGACGCTGCGGGAGGGCATACCGGTGATCACCGTCGACGCCAGGGACCGCAAGTCGGCCACCGACGCGCTGATCGCGGTCAGCGAGTATGCGCTGCAGACCCTGGCGCCGACCGCCAGCTGAAGCCAAGCCGGGGTCGGTCACCGGGGGTGTTGCCGAACCGTGCACCAGTCCGCTCCTGTTCGCCTACGCTTAACTCGCGAATCGTCAATCCAGGGGAAGTAAGGCACCACAGAATGGCTGAAGAAGCCGGTCCCGGCGGCCCGGTGCCGAGCGGGCTTGTTGCGGAGTTGGCCGAGGCCGGGTTCGAGAACGCGCGTCAGGTGGCGAAGGGCGGCGCCGGCGTGATCTATTGCTGTTACGAGACCTCGCTGGGCCGAAACGTTGCGATCAAAGTGCTGCCGTCGCAATTGGACGAGGAAAGCAGGGAACGTTTTCTGCGTGAGGGCTATGCCATGGGCGGGCTCTCGGGACATCCGAACATTGTCAACATCCTGCGAGTTGGAGTCACCCCGAGTAATCGGCCATACATCGTGATGCCCTACTATGCAGCGGATTCACTGGCGGTGCGGCTGCGACATGAGGGGCCGGTTTCCTGGCCCGAAGCCTTGGGCATTGGTGTGAAATTGTGCGGGGCGTTGGAAACCGCGCACAAGGCGGGGACTTTGCACCGGGATATCAAGCCCGCGAACGTACTTGTCAACGATTACGGCGAGCCGCAACTGACGGATTTCGGGATCGCTCACATCGAAGGCGGGTATGAAACGGCGGTCGGATTCTTCTCCGGCACAATCGATTACACCGCGCCCGAGGTGATGACTGGTAATCCCGCGACGGTGGGCGCCGACATTTATTCGCTCGGCGCCACGCTGTACGCACTCATCGCCGGCAACGCTGCGCACGAGCGCAGGACCGGCGAAGACCTACTCGCCCAGTATCTGCGGATCAGTTCCAGCGGAGTCCCGGATATGCGTCCTGACGGGATCCCGGACGTGGTGTGCGCGGCGATCGAGAAAGCGATGTCACTTGACGCGGCGGAGCGACCGGCATCAGCGGAGGAGTTCGGCCGCCAGTTGCAGGCTGTGCAGCGCCGCAATGGCTTGAAACCCGATTCGATGGCGATCACTGTCCGTGGTCCAGTGCTCACGGCAGGAACGACCGAAATCGGCGGTGAGACCCCGTCCGGGTCGCCTGGTGGACCCGACCGGGGACACACCCGACGGATCGCAGAATCGGCAGGCTCCACGTCCGTCATCAACGTGCCGAGCGGTCCCGGGCAAGCGGGCGGAACCCCACCGCATCTGAAGTCCGGTGCTCAGAACGAGTTTTCTGAGACGGGCACCATGCTGCGCGGCGGACGCGGCGCTCAACCGCAGGCGCAGATTCCGGGAAGGTCAGACCTAGCCGAGCCGACCCCACCTGCCACGGGACCGGCAGGCGGCAAGCCGCCCGGCGATGGCGGCCCGCCTGGAGTCGCGTCGCATCGGAGCAAGCCGTTCGGGCCACGGTTCGGGCCGCCGGGGCCGAAGCGCAACCGCATGATAGTGATCGCTGCCGTGGCGAGCGTTGTGCTGCTGTTGGTGGCCACTGGCGTCTACTTCCTGGTTTCGGGTGGCAAGAGCAACCACAACGTCGCGAGTCAACCTAGTAGCCAGGCGCCAGTGAACTGGCAGCCGATTACGAATGCACGGGTCGCGCGCGGGGCGGCAGCCACCACTCAATCTGACGGCACAATCTGGATCTTCGGTGGGGTGCGAAGCGACGGGGCAGTCACCGGACTGCACGAGGGCTATGACCCCGTCATCGACAGCTGGAAAGGCGGTGACGATCTCCCGGTTCCGGTTCAGCACGCGATGGCGGTGACGTGGCAGGGAAATCCGGTCGTGCTCGGTGGCTGGCAAACGGCGGGCGCCGACAAGGTGGCCACCGACAAGGTCTGGCGGGTAGTCAACAGTCGCTGGGTGGAGCTGCCCCATATGTTGCAACCCAGGGCCGCGGCAGCGGCGGCGGTGGTGGGCGACCAAATCGTTGTGACGGGCGGCGTCGATGCGAGCGGCGCCCTGCTCAACACGACCGAGATTTTCGACGGCAGCTCCTGGACCCTTGGCAGCCCGATACCGACTCCCCGGCAGATGCTGGCTGCGGCATCGGACGGAAAGCTGGTGTACGCGGTCGGCGGGGCTAACGGGAACACGGACCTGACGACCGTCGAGGCGTACGACCCGGCTGCGAAGACCTGGACCGCGTTGCCCGGGCTTCGACAGCCGCGCAGCGACCTTGGCGTGGCAATCACCGACGGGCGCCTGGTGGCGGTCGGCGGAGTGTCCGGCGGAAATGTCCTCAAAAGCGTTTCGGTGTTCGATCTGATGACGCGCGCCTGGGACTCCTTGCCCGACATGGCCACCGCGCGGCACGGGATGGCCGTCGACGCGGTGGAGAAGTCCGTTTACGCCATTGGCGGGTCCACCGCTGCAGGGGACGGCCAAGTGGTCTCGACGGCGGAAGTGCTGAAGCTGCCGACCCGCAAGATCCAGCCGGCAGCGCAGTGGCGCTCCCTGCCGGACGCGCCGACTGCCCGGTTGATGATGGCGTGGACTGTGCTCAACGACAAGATCTGGATCATGGGCGGCCTTCGCAACGGTGTGCCGCTGCAGACGGTCGAGAGCTATGACCCGAAGACGGGAGCTTGGGAAACGGGGCCACCCTTGCCCATCCCGCTGCATCACGCGGCGGGCGCAACCTACCGCGGTGAGGTAGTAATACTGGGGGGCACCAGCGACAACATCGCCAACGGGTCCAACAAGGTGTTCGCGCTGCGCGGCGGCAACTGGGTGGAGTTGCCCAGCCTCACCCACGCTCGCGCGGCGCCGGCGGCAGCGGTGGTCGGTGACAAACTCGTGGCTATGGGCGGGCAGAACGCCAAAAAGCTCGTCCCACAGACCGAGGTCTTCGACGGTACTTCGTGGAAAGACGCCGCCGACATGCCCACCCCCCGAGAGCACCTGGCGGCGGTGTCGGACGGCACCTACGCCTACTCGATCGGCGGTAGGTTCCTATCCTCCGACAAGAACTCCGCCGCATTGGAACGGTTCGACCCGGGATCTGGGAAATGGACCAAGTTGGTGGGCATGCCGACTCCGCGTGGAAGCTACGGCGCCACGTACATCGACGGCCGAATCGTGGCGGTCGGTGGCGAGGAACCGACACAGGTGATCAATGTGGTCGAGATGTACGACATCGCCGAGCAGAAATGGAGCACACTGGCGCCGATGCCGACCCCGCGTCATGCTGAGGTGGTCGCCACCGTGGGCAACACCATCTACGCCATCGGTGGCGCAAACCGGCCTACCCATGAAGGTCCTATCGCGACCGTCGAGGCCTTGGACTTCATGTAGCGCCGTTGCGGGTCAATGCCGCTTGAGCCGATTGCGCCACCACACGATGCCGGCGTAGATCGCCGATAGCACCGCGAGCATGGCCATGTCGAATAGCCATGCGCCGGCCGTGTGCTTGAAATGGCTGTCCTTGGAACCGAGCGGACCGGGCATCACCGTCCACAGGTCGACCGTGGACGCCGACGCAGCGTAGCCCCAGCGCGAGGGCACCGTCCACGACAACTGGTCGAGAAAGACCCGGTTGGTGATCGGGACCATCCCGCCGGAGAGCACCAGCTGCGCCATGAGCGACACCACTAGCAGCGGCATGATCTGCTCGTTGGAGCGGGCCAACGACGACAGGACCAAGCCGAAAATCGCCGCGGCTACACAAGCTGCCGCGACGGCGACGTACAACTCGAAGGTGGCGTTACCGAGCAGCACCGCCGGCCGCGTCGGCGTGCCCTTGCCCAGCATGGTGATGGTGGTCGCGATCACCGACTGGACGATCGCGAATACGCAGAATACGGCGATCTTGGCGCCCAGGTAGGCCGTGGTCGAGAGGCCGACCGCCTGTTCCCTGCGGAAGATAGGACGCTCGCCGATGAGGTCGCGGATTGTCAGCGCGGTCCCCATGAAAACAGCGGCTATGGTGAGCAGCGTCAAAATCGACGCTGGCTCGTCGGGTGCATCGCTGTTTGGGTCGGCAACACCGAAACCGGTGCCGCCGGGAACGGTCAGCGACAGCAGCCCCATGATGAGCGGCAGCACGGCCAAGAATATGAAGTACGCGCGGTCGGCGACGATCAACCGAACCTGGCGGCGCGCGATCGTCAAGAATTGCCGCCGCACACTGGTGTGCGCCGGCTCGCCCAGATCGGCCGGCTGCTCAGCCTCGGGTACGGGCAGCGGTGGTCTGGCTTGGGCCAGGAAGCGGCGATTGGCTTCGTCTGGATCCGCTCCCACCTTGCCGAAGATCTGGGCCCAGTTGGTGGTGCCCATGGCTTGACCGATTTGGTCAGGCGGGCCGCAGTACGCCATCTTGCCGCCGGGTGCCATCAGCAGCACTTGGTCACATACGTCGAGGTAGCTCAACGAGTGCGTCACCACCAGCACCACACGGCCCGCGTCGGCCAGCTGACGAAGCATCATCATCACCTGCTGGTCCAGCGCGGGGTCCAGACCTGAGGTCGGCTCGTCCAGGATGAGCAGGGACGGCCCGGTGAGCAGCTCCAGCGCCACCGACGCGCGTTTGCGCTGGCCGCCGGACAGCTTGTCCACCCGCGTGTCGGCGTGCTTGGTCAAACCGAGTTCCTCGATCACCTGGGCGACGACCTGCGAACGGTCTTCAGCGGAGGTGTCGGGCGGGAGTCGCAGTTCGGCGGCGTAGCCCAGCGCCTGGTTGATCGTCAACTGGCGGTGTACCACATCGTCTTGGGGCACCATCCCGATTCGGCTACGCAACGACGCGTACTGGGTGTGGAGGTCGTGGCCCTCGAAGGTGACCGAGCCGGAGCTGGGGCGGGTGGATCCGGCGATCAGCCTCGCCAGGGTGGTCTTGCCCGCTCCGGACCCGCCGATGAGAGCGGTCAGCGTGCCGGGCCTGGCGGTCAAGGAGACGTTGCCGAGCAGTCGCTTGCCGTCGACCGCAAAGTCGACATCCCGCACCTCTAACCCGCCGGTCTGCGTCGCGGCTTCGGTGCGGCGAACCAAGATTCCGTCGGTGAGGACCAGGTCGATGTTGCCGATCGTGACCACATCGCCCTCGCTCAGCACTGCGGACCCGACCCGGATGCCGTTGACGAAGGTGCCGTTGATGCTGTGAGCGTCCCGGATTTCGGCGCCGATCGGCGTCGGAGTCAAATATGCGTGATAGTGCGACGCCAAGACGTCCGGAATGACGATGTCATTGTCGAGGGCGCGACCGATCGTGGCGGAACCCGCAGGCCGGGCCCCAAATTTCGACGGGAGCCGAATAGTTCGCTCTTTGCTGGTCTCGCGCTCGGACATCTCGGCCGGCATTGGCCCCTTGGGGGTGGCGGCGTCCGGGATCGCCTTGGCGGGACGCGCGGCGTATCGGGGCGGCGTGGCTTGCCGGCGCGTAGCAGGGGGCGAGGAGACGCCGGTCTGGCGTGGCGGCTTGGGGCGCGACGGACCAGGGCTGCCCGGCGGCGTGATGACCGCGATCGCGTTCACTGTTGGTGGTAATTGGCCGACCGCCCCGTGGTGGTGGCCGACTTCAAAGGTCAAGCGCGGCCCGTCAGGCTTTCCGATATTAAGGATCTGGCCGTCACGGAGCTCGACCATCGGCACCCTGCGGCCGTTGACGAACATCCCAGTCCGGGAAGTGTCGACCGCTAACCACTTGCCCTGATCAAAGCGCAGCAGCAAATGCGCACGTGCGATCAGCGGATGAGCAACCCGCATGTCGGCGCGAAGGTCACTTCCCACGACCACGTCGCGGCCGGTCGCGAAAGATCGCTGGGACCAGTCAGATTGCACCGTCAGCACCGGCGGCGTGGGTCTACTCACCACCTAAGTATCAGGCGGGCGTCAACTAAGCACCGGCGATTTAGGCGTATTCGGGCGAACGGTGTCGTCGACCGCCGACTGACCCCAGTTCAGCGCTTGAGCCGCAGCTGCCAGCGCACAAACAGGGAGTACACGACGAACAACACGGCGAGCATGCCCATGTCGAGCAACCAGGTATGCGGTGCGTGTATCCAGTGGCGGTCCAGAATCGCGAGGTTGGGGTTTACCAGGTTCCGCAAGTCGACCGTTGACGCCGAGGTGGCGTAACCCCAGCGCGCGGGTGTCACCCACGACAGCGGGTCAAGCTTTTGGCCGGTCATTTTTATCAGGCCGCCGGAGAGCACCAGCTGCGACATGATCGCCACCACCAGCAGCGGCATGACCTGCTCATTGGACCGGGCCAATGCCGACAGGATCATGCCGAGAATCGCCGACGCGACGCAGGTCGCGGCCACACCGACGAACAGCTCAATACTGGCGTCTAGTTTCTGGTTGCCCAGGAAGTTGAGCAGCACGGCTCCTTTGGTCGGGGCACCCTTGCCGAGCAACACGATCGCGGTCATGATCGCCGACTGGACGATCGCGAACACACAGAACACCACGACCTTGGCCAGCAGGTAGGCGCTGGTCGACAGGCCGACGGCCTGTTCTCTGAGGAAGATGGGGCGCTCGCCGATGAGGTCACGGATCGTCAGCGCGGTGCCCATGAAGACGGCACCGACGTTGAGCAGGACCAGTATCTGCACGGGCTGGGTCGGCGCGGGACCTGGCAGGGTCGCAACCTGGAATCCCTTGTGCATCCCCTGGGGAACGGCCAGCGCCAGCGCACCCATGATGATCGGCAACAGCGCCAGGAATGCGAAGTAGGCACGGTCGGAGACGATCAGCCGAATTTGGCGACGCGCGATCGTGACGAACTGCCGCCAGGTGCTGGTGGCCGTCGAAGGGCCCAGCTCCGCGGCCTTCCGCGCAGCCGGCGCGGCCAGTGGCGGCGGACGGTTCTGCGCCAGGAAACGTTGGTTGGCGGCGTCGGGGTCGTCACCGACCTTGGTGAAGATGTCGGCCCAGTTGGTGGTTCCCATCGCCTGGCCGATCCGTCCCGGCGGGCCGTAGAAGGCCGTCTTGCCGCCGGGTGCCAGCAGCAGCACGTGATCGCAGACGTCGAGGTAGGTCAACGAGTGCGTGACCACCACCACCACGCGACCGGCATCGGCGAGCTGGCGCAGCATCATCATGACCTGGCGGTCCAGCGCGGGGTCCAGTCCCGACGTGGGCTCGTCGAGGATCAGCAGCGATGGGCCGGTGAGCAGTTCCAGCGCCACCGACGCGCGTTTGCGCTGCCCGCCGGACAGCTTGTCCACCCGGGTGCGGGCATGTTTGGTCAGCTCGAGTTCCTCGAGTACCTGCGTCACGACCTGGGTGCGGTCGCGCCTGCTGGTGTCCGGCGGCAACCGCAGCTTGGCGGCATAGCCCAACGCCTGTTTGACCGTGAGCTGGCGATGCACGACGTCGTCCTGCGGGACCATCCCGATCCTGCTGCGCAGGATCGCGTATTCGGCATGGATGTCGTGGCCCTCGAAGGTCACCGAGCCGGTGCTGGGGCGGGCGTAGCCGGCGATGAGCCGCGACAGCGTGGTCTTGCCCGCACCGGACCCGCCGATCAGGGCGGTCAGACTTCCCGGCCGGGCAGTCAGCGAGATGGCGTTGAGCAGTTTGCGGCGGTCGATGCTGAAGTCGACCGCGTTGACCTCCAGGCCGCCGCTGCGCGTTGCGGCTTCGGTGCGGCGGACCAACGTGCCGCCGCTGAACACCAGGTCGACGTTGCCGATGGTGACGACGTCGCCGTCGGTCAATACCGCCGACCCAATCCGATTGCCGTTGACCGACGTGCCATTGATGCTGTTCGCGTCCCGGATCTCGGTGCCGCGCTGGGTCGGCACGAGATACGCGTGATGCCGGGAAGCCAAGACGTCCTGGATGACGATGTCGTTCTCGACGGCGCGGCCGATCGAGACCGCGCCCGGCGGCGCACTGGCGTCCGGCCGCGACCGCAACAGATTCGCCATCTTCGTCGCGACGTTCGGTTCGTCCGGCGGCGGCTTTTCCCGGGGCGGCCCGGCAACGTGCGAGGGTTGGACGTGTGGGGTTGGGACGCCGGGATGATCGATCCGCACCGCAGCGGTCTGCGGCGGCCGACCGGCCGGCCCGGCGTGACGGCCCACCTCGAACATCAGCCGCGGCCCCTGCCGGCCCCCGATGTTGATGCTCTGCCCGTCCTGGATGTCGAATGCCGGCAGCCGCTGACCATTGACGAACATCCCGTTCAGCGAGGCGTTGTCGATCGCCTGCCATTTGCCTTGGTCGAAGCGCAGCAACAGATGTGCGCGGGAGATCCGCGGGTCGGCGACGCGCAGGTCGGCCCGCACGTCACGCCCGACGACCACGTCATGGCCGGGGGCGAATCTGACTTCTGAGTCGTCGCATCGGACGGTTAGGACAGGCGGAGCGGGTGTGGTCATCAGGCAGCGGCTTTGCCGACGGCGTCAGCGCTTGAGCCGAATCTTCCACCGCACGATGACGGCAAAGATCATCGACAGCACAACCAGCATGAGCGTATCGAGCAGGTAAATGTGCGCCGAATGCTGCCAGAGTGGGTCTTTGGTGTGTATTTGCGGAACATCCACCAATTTCGGAAGGTTGATCGACGATGCACCGCCCGCGTAACCCCAGCGCGCGGGCGTGATCCATGAGATGTAGTCGAGAACTTTGCTGTGCCCCTGCTTGTCGACCATGGGGATGATCCCGCCGCTGAGTACCAGCTGCGCCAGCACCGACACCACCAACATTGGCATGATCTGCTCATTGGTTTGGGCAAAGGACGAGAGCACCATGCCGAGCACGGCCGACGCCACACAGGTCGCGGCAACGGTGATGAACAGCGAGAGGGTGGCACTCGCCGAGCAACGGGGGGGGTTGCGTGGGCTTGCCCTTGCCGACTATGACAATCGCGGTCGCGATCGCGGACTGACCTATCGCGAACACACAGAACACGCCGAGCTTGGCCAGCAGGTAGGCCATGGTTGACAAACCGACTGCCTGTTCTCGTTTGAAGATGGGGCGTTCGCCGATCAGGTCGCGGATGGTCAGTGCGACACCCATGAAGACGGCGCCGAAATTAAGGAAGACCATGATGTACTGCGGCTGGGTGGGGGCATCGCCCAGTGCCTGAGCAATACCGAGCGGGGAGCACCGGTGAGTCCCCAGAGGAGCTCCCTTTGGAGTCGGAGTCCCGTCTGGCAGACAGGTGTTGGACCCGGGGACGGTCAGCACCACCAGACCGACGACAAAGGGTAGTAGCGCCAGGAAGATGGTGTAACCGCGGTCGGAGATGACCAGCCGAACCTGGCGGCGGGCAATCGTGGAGAGCTGTCGCAACAGGTTGGTATGGGTCGGCTCGCCCAGATCCCCCGCCGGGCTGGCCGCAGCCGGTGCCTGTGACACCGACCCACCACCACCGCGCGCCTTGAAGCGGCGGTTGGCTTCGTCGGGATCGGCGCCGACCTTGGCGAAGATGTCGGCCCAGTTGCGGGTATCCAGGGCCGCCTCGACCTGGTCGGGGGGGCCGTTGAAGGCGGTCTTGCCGCCGGGTGCCACCAACAGGATCTGGTCGCAGACATCGAGGTAGGACACCGAGTGCGTCACCACCAGCACGACACGGCCGGCGTCGGCGAGCTGACGCAGCATCAGCATGACCTGGCGGTCCAGCGCCGGGTCCAGACCCGAGGTGGGCTCGTCCAGCAGCAGCAGCGAGGGCTGGGTCAGCAGCTCCAGCGCCACCGAGGCGCGTTTGCGCTGCCCGCCGGAGAGCTTGTCCACTCGAGTGTCGGCGTGCTTGGTCAGGTCGAGTTCTTCGAGTACCTGGGCAACGACCTGAGCACGCTCCTGCTTGCTGGTGTCCGGTGGCAGCCGCAGCTCGGCGGCGTAGCCGAGGGCCTGGTTGACGGTCAGCTGCCGGTGCACCACGTCGTCCTGGGGAACCAGCCCGATCCTGCTGCGCAGCACGGCGTACTCGGCGTGGATGTTGTGGCCCTCGAACGTGACCGACCCCGAGCTGGGACTGGTATATCCGGCGATCAGGCGGGACAGGGTGGTCTTGCCGGCGCCGGACCCGCCGATGATGGCGGTCAGCGTGCCCGGCCGGCAGGTCAGCGAGATGCCGTCGAGCAGTTCCTTGCCGTCGATCCGGAAGTGGACGGAGTTCACTTCCAGGCCGCCGGTCCGTGTTGCGGCCTCGGTGCGGCGTACCAGGTTGCCGTCGCTGAACACCAGGTCGACGTTGCCGATGGTGACCACGTCGCCGTTGTTGAGGTACGCCGATCCGACGCGGACCCCGTTGACGAAGGTCCCGTTGATGCTGTTGGCGTCCCGGATCTCGGTGCCGCTCTGAGTCCTGGTCAGATACGCGTGATGGCGTGATGCCAGCACATCTTGGATGACGATGTCGTTGTCGTTGGCGCGACCGATCGTCGCCGACCCGGCCGGTTGCTCGACCGCCGCGCCGCCCGACCGCAACGCCTGGAACATCTTCGTCGCGATGTTCGCGGCTTCCGGCGGCTTGCCGGCGCGCGGGGGCCTTCTGGGTGCTGGGTCCCCCGTCCGGCGGGGGGGACCAGTTCGATGGCGCGGGCTGGGACGGGCTGGGCGGGTAGGCCGGTGGTCGCTGGCCGCCGCCGGGAGGCTGCATCGGCGGCGGTGGCCCGCCGGGATACGGTCGGGGCGGCGCTGCCTGGTACCCGCCCGTTTGGCGTGCCGGCTGCGGGGGGGCCTGCCGCGACGGGGCGCTCTGTTGCGCCACGCGCATCGAGGAGGTGGCCGGAGGCCGGCCCGCCATCCCCGCGTGCCGCCCGACCTCGAAGGTCAGCTGGGGTCCGTCCGGGTTGCCGATGTTGACGGTCTGGCCGTCGTGGATGTCGATCACCGGCACCTTGCGGCCGTTGGCGAACGTCCCGTTCAACGAGCCGTTGTCGATCGCCAGCCATCTGCCCTGATCGAAGCGCAGCAACAGATGCGCACGAGAGATCAGCGGATGGGTAATGCGCAAGTCGGCGCGCAGGTCGCGTCCGACGACGACGTCATGGCCCGCTGCGAAGGTACGTTGTGATCCTTCGTGCTTCACAGTCAGCACGGGCGGTGCTGCTTGATTCATCGCACCAACTTTAGCCGGTTGACCCATTCGAGAGACTGTATCTGTTGCGGTCGGACAAGTTCAGCGCGAACGCGCCGCTTGTTTCGCTGAACTGCCCCGTTTGCCGACTTTCGGCTCTTCCCAGCAGTGGTGTTTGCTGAGTGGGCGTGCCTCGTAATCCCGGCGGTCATCCCGCTGGGCCTGGTTGCCCGGCTGCGTCCGGCGCGCCGGTCACGACGCAGCGGGTGCGGCTGTAGATGGTCGGCATGCACTGGTTGCAGTGTGTGCACGCTGAGCGCACCGCGGCACCGTCGCTTTTGATGCGGTTGATCAGGTCAGGCTCGGCCAGCAGCGCCCGGCCCATCGCGACGAACTGAAATCCCTCCGCCATGGCCAGGTCCATCGACTCGCGGTTGGTGATCCCGCCGAGCAGGATCAGCGGCATCG
Source organism: uncultured Actinomycetota bacterium (assembly GCA_963787635.1). GTDB lineage: Bacteria > Actinomycetota > Actinomycetes > Mycobacteriales > Mycobacteriaceae > Mycobacterium. The sequence continues at coordinate 195,142 of CAWBDP010000002.1, forward strand.
ACAGCTCGGCGCGGAACAGCTTGGCGTCGGGTAATAGATAAGTGTCGCGGTAGGGGTATTCGCGGAGGAACTTCTTGCCGGTCATCCGCATGCCCCACCGCAGCGGCGGCTTGAAGGCGCCGGCGAATTCCTTGACCGGAGAATCGCCGCGGAACAGATACATCGGGTTGACCAGCGAGCTGCCGGCGGTGAGTTCGATGGCGTCCAGGCCGCCGTCGTCCTGCAGCCATTTAGCGGTGACCAGCGACTCCTCGGTGGTGATGCCGCCGCGGACACCGTCGGCCATGTTGAGCTTGGCGGTGACCGCGATCTGATCTTTGACGGCGCTGCGAACGGCCATCACCAACCCGCGGGCGACCTTTGCCCGGTTCTCCAGCGAGCCGCCGAACTCGTCGTCGCGGCGGTTGATCAGTGGGCTCAGAAACGCACTCGCCAGGTAGTTGTGGCCCAAATGGATTTCGACGGCGTCGAATCCGGCGTCGACGGCGAGTCGCGCGGCGTTGGCGTGCGCAGCGATCACGTCGTCGATGTCCGCGCGGGTTGCCTTCTTGGCGAAGCGCATTCCGATCGGATTGAAGAACCGCACCGGCGCCAGCGACTGGGCCTTATTGGAGCGGGCATTGGCGACTGGACCGGCGTGGCCGATCTGCGCGCTCACCGCCGCGCCCTCGGCGTGGATCGCCTCGGTGAGCCGGCGGAAGCCCGGCACGGCCTCGGGGCGCATCCAGATCCCGTTGCCTTCGGTGCGACCCCCCTGGGAGACGGCGCAGTAGGCGACGGTCGTCATGCCCACCCCGCCGGCGGCGGGCAGCCGGTGGTATTCGATCAGGTCGTCGGTCACCAGCGCGTCGGGGGTGCGGGCCTCGAATGTCGCGGCCTTGATGGTGCGGTTTCGCAGGGTGATCGGGCCAAGCTTGGCCGGGCTGAAGATGTCCGGGGGACTTGGGCTGGCGTCGGCCATATGGGGAGCGTACGACGTGAACATGAAAGACTGTCAGGTGTGGGCGCAATCACGTTGGACGGCAAGGCCACGCGCGACGAGATCTTCGTCGAGCTGAAACAACGGGTGGCCGCATTGACCGCGGCCGGCCGCACGCCCGGGTTGGGCACCATCCTGGTCGGCGACGACCCGGGCTCGCAGGCTTATGTGCGCGGGAAGCACGCCGACTGCGCCAAGGTGGGCATCACCTCGATCCGCCGGGATCTGCCCGCCGATATCAGCCAGGCCAAACTCGATGAGACCATCGACGAGCTCAACGCCAACCCCGAGTGCACCGGCTACATCGTGCAGTTGCCATTACCGAAACAGCTCGACGAGAACGCGGCCCTGGAGCGCGTCGACCCGGCCAAGGACGCCGACGGCCTGCACCCGACCAACCTGGGCCGGCTGGTGCTCAGCAACCCCGCGCCGCTGCCGTGCACGGCGCGCGGCATCGTCCATCTGCTGCGACGCTACGACGTGGAGATCGCCGGTGCCCATGTGGTGGTCATCGGCCGTGGTGTGACGGTCGGCCGCCCGCTGGGCCTGCTGCTCACCCGGCGCTCAGAGAATGCCACGGCGACGTTGTGCCACACCCGAACTCGCGACTTGGCCGCGCTGACCCGGCAGGCCGATATCATCGTCGCCGCGGTCGGTGTGCCGCACATGCTGACCGCCGACATGGTGCGCCCCGGCGCCGCGGTGGTCGACGTCGGCGTCAGCCGTACCGAGGCCGGCCTGGTCGGCGACGTGCATCCCGACGTGTGGGAGGTCGCCGGTCACGTGTCCCCGAATCCCGGTGGTGTCGGGCCGCTGACTCGGGCTTTCCTGCTGACCAACGTCGTCGAGCTGGCCGAGGCAGCGGCGTGAGCCTGCGCGATCGCATCCGCCGAACGTTCGCCGCGCAATGGCCGATCGCGACGGTGGAGCTGATCTTCGTTGTGGCGTTCGCGTTGGTGGCGGCGAGCTTTTGGCGCCGGGGTGCGCTGTTGATCGGTATCGGTGTGGGGGTCGCCGCGGCGCTGCGGCTGGTGCTGCCCGACGACCGCGCTGGTCTTCTGGTGGTGCGCAGCAAGAGAATTGATCTGGTGACGACTGCGCTCGTGGCGACTGCTATGGCCTATATTGCCTCGACGATCGACCCGCTGGGCACCGGGTAATTACCTTCGCTACTTGCGCTGAATTCACTTGTGTCACTTTGGATTCACGAGTCCCAGCACGACGATTCTTGTCAGTGGGCGTTCATACAATTTGGGGCATGGGATCGAGTAGTCGCGAGGAGATCGTTGAGGTCTTCCACGCCCTGGATGCCGATCTGGACCGGTTGGGCGAGTTGTCCTTTGCGGTGTTCACCACCCCCGAACGGCTGCGGGCCCTGGAGCGCCTCGAGCAGGCCGCGCGCCGGCTGCGCGCCCCCCAACACACGCTGATCAACCAACTCGACGCCCAAGCCGGCGACGACGAGCTCGGCGGCACGCTGCGCGCCGCGCTGGCCGACCGGTTACGGATCACCAAGCCCGAGGCCGCCCGGCGCATCGCCGAAGCCGAGGACCTCGGCCAGCGGCGCGCCCTGACCGGCCAACCCTTGGCGCCGCAACTGCCCGCCACCGCGGCCGCCCAACGCCAGGGGCTCATCGGCGAGGGGCATGTGAAGGTGATCCGCGGCTTCTTGTCCCACCTGCCCCCCGAGGTCGACCACTTCACCCGCGTGGCCGCCGAAGCCGACCTGGCCGGCAAAGCCGCCCAGTACCGGCCCGACGAGTTGGCCCAATACGCCCAGCGGATCATGGACTGGCTGCACCCCGACGGCGACTTCAGCGACCAAGAACGCGCCCGCAAACGTGGGATCACCCTGGGTAAACAAGACTACGACGGCATGTCACGCCTGAGTGGCCTGATCACCCCCGAGCTGCGGGCCGCCCTGGAAGCCATGCTGGCCAAACTGGCCGCCCCCGGGGCGTGTAACCCCGAGGACGAGACACCGGTGGTCGATGCGGTACCCGATGAGGACGCGGTACGCCGCGACACCCGCTGCTCCGCCCAACGCTCTCATGATGGGCTGTTGGCCGGGCTGCGCGCCCTGCTGGCCTCCGGCACCCTGGGTACCCACAACGGGCTGCCCGTGTCGATCATCGTGTCGACCACGCTGCAGGACCTGGAGTCTGCCGCCGGCAAGGCCCTCACCGGGGGCGGCACCCTGCTACCGATGTCAGATGTGATCCGGCTGGCCAGCCACAGCCACCATTACCTGGCGATCTTCGATCGGGGTAAAGCGCTGGCGCTGTATCACACCAAGCGGCTGGCCTCCCCGGCCCAACGAATTGTGCTCTACGCCAAAGATCGTGGCTGTACCAAACCGGGCTGCACCGCCCCGGCCTATCACAGCCAAGCCCACCACATGCGAGGGTGGCAAAACACCCGCTGCACCGACATCAACGACCTCACCTTGGCCTGCGGCATCGACAACCGCCTCGCCGAAAACGGCTGGACCACCCGCAAAAACGCCCACGGCGACACCGAATGGATCCCACCCCCACATCTCGATCACGGCCAACCCCGCATCAACCCCTATCACCACCCCGAAAGATTCCACGACGAATCGGCGACGACGACGAAGAAGATCCAGACGCGGCTTAAGGCCTCGTGCCCGGCGGCACCCCGGCACCTACGCGGACTAGCCGCTGTATAGGCGACAGCGCTCCACCAGTATTTGGGCCAGCCGCTCCGGCTGACTGACCATCAGACAGTGACATGTGCTCATCTCAACAAGTGTCTGAACACCGCCGAGTGCTTCAATATTCTTGCGCTGCAACTTCGGCGCGATGGCGCGATCCCGCAGGGTCAGAATCCAGCTGCGCGGAATGTCGTCAGGCATTCCTCGCCGATTCACATTCTCGGTGAGGAGGCGAAGTGATTCCGGGTAGAGCTTGCCGGTCATGAATCGGCGGCGATGCGAAGGAACTCCATTCAAGTACGCGAATCGCGCGAGCAGTTTTGGTGTTTCGCGCGGAATACCTCTTTTTACGAAGCGTCGGGCGATTCTGGCCAGCAGCCACGGCAAGCTGTCCGCAATCGACATGCCTTCGGGCGGAAGGAACGCGGCGGCAAAGATCATTTCGCGAACCCGCGCAGCTCCAAGCTTGGTGACTACTCCCGGCAGCGTCACACCCCCGATCGAATGACCGACCATGACGATGTCGTCCAGCCCGGCGCTTTCGATGTCGCCGACGACAGAGTCGACAAAGTCGGCGAGAGTCATCTCTCTCAGGTCTCCGGGCTTCCCGCGCCGACCGGGCCAGGTCGACCGCGAGCACGGTCAGTTCTGGTGCCCGCCGGCGAATTTCGTCGACGGTGAGTTCCCAAGAATCGGCAGCGAGCCCACCGCCGTGCACGAGGACCAACGCGGGCAGTGCCATGGCGAGCCTCCCTTAAGCGGCGAATTGAGGGCCGCTACGACTCCAGTTTCGCCCGTATGCATACCGTGACATACGGCAGCGCAAGGCCGTTCGTGTTCGCCAATGCGTGATGGGTGGTCAGCAGCCCGCGGACCTGGTCCAGCGTCTTGGCGCGCACCTCGGTCGGTGAGGTGATGCAGTAACTGCGCGAGGCCACCAGGTCGATCAGCGCTTGCGGCGTCAGGTAATTGGTCCACTCCACCTGGTGGCGCTCGGCCGCGGTGAACGGGGCCGGCAGCGTCACCTGCAGGCGGCCCCCATCGCCGTCGCTGCCGATGATGCGACCCAGCTCACGCACCCAGCCCAGCCGCTCGTCACGGGTGTTCCACACCAGACCCAACCGCCCGCCCGGCCGCAGCACCCGGGCCACCTCGGGAATCGCCCGCTCGGGATCGAACCAATGCCAAGCCTGGGCCACCAGTACCGTGTCGACGCTGTTGTCGGACAACGGAATCTCTTCCGCGGTGCCCAGCAGCGCGGGAGTATCCGGCAGTGAGCTGCGCAATACCTCCAGCATCTCGGCGATCGGGTCGACGGCGACCACGTCGAGTCCGCGCTCGACCAGCCGGGTGGTCAGCTTTCCGGTGCCCGCGCCGAGGTCGAGCACGTCGCGGGCTCCCGCCGGAAGCAGCCAGTCGATCGCGTCGGGCGGATACGACGGCCGGCCACGCTCGTAGGCGGCGGCTGCGGAGCCAAATGAGAGTGAGCGGTCTTGCCGCGAGCGGGTCACTGCACTCCTTCGGCAGCGGCCAGTTCCAGGGTCTGGCGGACCAACTCGCCGACAGCTTCGGACTCCACCAGGAAGCCGTCGTGCCCGTAGACCGAATCGACGACCTGCAGTCCGGCGCAGCCGGGCAACAGTTCGGCCAGTTCTTCCTGCAGCCGTAGCGGATACAGCCGGTCCGAAGTGATGCCCGCGACCACCACCGGCACCGGGCAGCCGCGCAACGCGGCGGCGACCCCACCGCGGCCGCGGCCGACGTCATGACTCGACAGCGCATCGGTCAACACCACATAGCTGCCGGCGTCGAACCGAGACACCAGCTTTGCACCTTGGTGCTCGAGGTAACTTTGCACCGCATAACGGCCGCCGGCGGCCGGATCTTCTTCGTCCTGTGCGTCATTGGCGAATCGGGTATCCAGCTCGACCTCACCCCGATAGGTGAGATGCGCGAAGCGGCGGGCGATCTCGAGTCCGGCGTCGGGAGCCCGCCCGGTGCGGTAAAAGTCGCCGTCGTGCCAGTTCGGGTCGGCTTTGATGGCCGCGATCTGGGTGCTCTGCGTACCGATCTGGTCGGCGGTGGCGCGCGCACCCACCGCCAGCAACAGTCCCGCGCGCACCCGCTCGGGTGGCTGATGATCCACTCGAGTGCCCGCGCGCCACCCATCGACCCGCCGACGACAGCCGCCACCTCAGTAATGCCCAGCGCCGCCAAAGCGGCGACGTCCGCCTCAACCTGGTCGCGCACCGATATCAGCGGAAACCTTGAGCCCCAGGGTTTTCCGTCGCGGGCCAGCGAACTGGGTCCGGTCGAGCCGCGGCAGCCGCCGAGGACGTTGGTGGCCACCGCGCACCAGCGGTCGGTGTCGACCGGCGCGCCCGGCCCGGCCACTCCGTCCCACCAGCCCGGCGTGGGATGTCCGGGCCCGGCGGGTCCGGTGATGTGCGAATCCCCGGTCAGGGCATGCAACACCACCACGACGTTGTCACGCTCCGGCGACAATTCGCCCCAGCGCTGCACGGCAATACAAACGTCCTCGATCACCGCGCCGCTTTCGGTGGTCAGCGGGCCGATATCGACAAGGCCGACCTCGCCTTCGGCGGGCAGCGCCTGGGTCGGCGCGTCGGAAATGGTCACGTCAGGCTCCTCAGAACGCCGCGACGGCCTGCGGGTCGCCACTGTCGTGAGCAGGCACGGCTGCGCTGTCGTGTCCGCCGACTTTCGCGGCCGCGGTGAAGCCCAACTCCAGGTCGGCGAGGATGTCTTCGATGCCCTCGATGCCGACGGCCAGCCGCACCAACCCGGGGCTGACGCCGGTGGCCAGCTGCTCGGCGGGGCTGAGCTGAGCGTGGGTGGTCGAGGCCGGATGGATCACCAACGAACGCACGTCACCGATGTTCGCGACGTGGCTGTGTAGCTCCAGCGCGTTGACGAAGGCCTTGCCGGCCTCGACGCCACCGGCCAGCTCGAAGGCCAGCACCGCTCCGGTTCCCTTGGGCGCCAACTTCTTCGCCCTCTCGTGCCATGGCGAGCCGGGCAGGCCCGCGTAGTTGACCGAGAGCACGTCCTCGCGACCGGCCAGGAATTCGGCGACCCGCTGGGCGTTGGCGACATGGCGTTCGATGCGCAGGCTCAGCGTCTCCAGGCCTTGGGCCACCAGGAACGCGTTGAACGGGGAGGCCGCCGAGCCGTAATCGCGCAGCAACTGCACGCGTGCCTTGAGCGCGAACGCCGGCGGGCCCTAGCTCGGCGTACACCACCCCGTGGTAACTGGGGTCGGGAGTGGTGAAACCGGGGAAGCGGCCCTGGGTCCAGTCGAAGGTTCCGCCGTCGACGATTACCCCGGCGATCGCCGAGCCGTGCCCGCCCAGGTACTTGGTGGCCGAATGCACCACGATGTCGGCACCCTGGGCGATCGGCTGGATCAGGTAAGGGGTGGCGATGGTGTTGTCGACGATCAGCGGCACACCGTGCTCGTGCGCGACACCCGCGACACCGGGGGTGTCCAGCACGTCGATCTGGGGGTTGGAGATCGTTTCGGCGAAGAACGCTTTGGTGTTCGGCCGCACCGCGCCGCGCCACGACTCCAGGTCGTCGGGATCGGTCACGAAGCTGACGTCGATACCCAGTTTGGCCAGCGAATAGTGGAACAGGTTGTAGGTGCCGCCGTAGAGCCGCGGGCTGGAGACAATGTGGTCGCCGGCGCCGGCCAGGTTCAGGATCGCGAACGTCTCGGCGGCCTGACCGGACGACAGGAACAAGGCGGCCACACCGCCCTCCAGCGCGGCGATCCGTTGTTCGACGACGTCGGTGGTCGGGTTGCCGATCCGGGTGTAGATGTTGCCTTCAATCTCCAGTCCGAACAGGGCCGCGGCGTGTGTGGTGTCGTCGAAGGCGTAGGACGTGGTCTGGTAGATCGGCAGGGCGCGGGCTTTGGTGAACGGGTCCGGCTGCTGGCCGGCGTGGATTTGTTTGGTCTCGAACGACCAGTGCTCGGTCGGATCGGTCTCGGTGTTGCTCTCAGCGCTCATGTGGATGCTTTCTGCTGGAAATGGGCGACTCGCCGGTCACGCGACTAGACCGAAGGCGGGGCGGGGCGGAATGGAGCCAGTGGGTGCGCATAAACAGTTCCCTGTCAGCTCAGGGGGCCCGTTATGGCGGACCCGCGCTTGCCGCGTAGCCGGTTGTGGCTACTCAACCTGGTCATCACCCGGGGCACCCCACCGCGGTTGGAGGGTTGCCGACCAGCAAGCCGGGGCTTGACGCTGGCGCTCATGACCATGCTGGAGCTTATCGCAAGAACGCGACCCGATGCCACCGGAGTGCCCGGCTAGTCTGGCCTGGATGTCCAGCGAACCCAGAATCAAAGTCAACGGCACCGTCGTAGAGCTCGACGGTGACGAGATGACGCGCGTCATCTGGAAACTCATCAAAGAGATGCTCATCTTTCCGCACCTCGACATCGACTTGGACTATTACGACCTGGGCATCGAGCATCGCGACGCCACCGACGACCAGGTCACGATCGACTCCGCGTATGCCATCAAAAAGCACGGCGTCGGGGTGAAATGCGCGACGATCACCCCCGACGGAAGCCCGCGTCAAAGAATTCGGCCTCAAGACGATGTGGTCGTCGCCCAATGGAACGATCCGAAACATTCTGGGAGGTGCCATTTTTCGCGAGCTGATCATCATTTCCAATGTGCCGCGGCTGGTTCCGGGCTGGAAAAAGCCGATTGTCATCGGCCGGCACGCTTTTGGCAACCAGTATCGGGCGACGAACTTCAAGCTCGACCAACCCGGCACCGTCGCGCTGACTTTCACCCCCGCCGACGGCAGCGAACCGATTGTGCACCAGATGGTCAGCATTCCCGAGGACGGCGGGGTGGTACTGGGCATGTACAACTTCCGGGATTCCATTCAAGGCTTCGCGCGCGCGTCGTTCGTCTATGGACTGCTGGAGAACTACCCGGTGTACCTGTCGACGAAGAACACCATCCTCAAGGCCTACGACGGCATGTTCAAAGACGAGTTCCAGCGCATCTACGACGAGGAGTTCAAGGAGAAGTTCGAAGCCGCCGGACTGACCTACGAACACCGGCTGATCGATGACATGGTCGCCGCCTGCCTGAAATGGGAGGGCGGCTACCTGTGGGCCTGCAAGAACTACGACGGCGACGTGCAGTCCGACATGGGACTGTATTCGTCGAGGAAGTCGGTGATGACCTCGGTGACCCGCCCCGGCGCCTCGTACATCGGGACGTGCCCGACGCCGTCGAGCATGGTCACCTTGGTGAAGTACCGGCTGAACCTGTGCTGGGGAAATACCCGATCCTTTTCGCAGAACACCAGGTGCGTGGGACGGCGGTTTGTACGAGCTCCGCCAGCCCGGGCAAGTAGCAGCGCCCACCTGTAGCCTGAGAACACAGTCAGCGACGACGCTTTGGTGCCGTCGACCATCGAATAACCTTGTTCCACACCGGCTTTCGGGACATTTTCGCCGAAGCAGACAATATCCGGCTTGAGCCTACCGCCGCAGCGCGGACAATCCACGAATCGGCCACCGCCATATGTCCTAGCCAGCCAACGGATCTGGCCATCGCGTCGTATCGTTGGACAAGATCGCGGTGGGCTTTCTCGTCGCCGCGGGCGCCGGCCAGCAGCGCCCGTAGCCGCAGCAGCCAGAGCTTGCGCATCACCACCTCGTCATCGAGCGGAGCGGCCGCCAACCGCTCGATCGCGGTCTGGGCTTCCTGCAGATCGGACTCGCCGCCGCGGGCCAGCAACGTCTCCACGAACACGCGGGTGGCCATGCAGGACAAGCTAAGTTGTCCGTTCCGGAACAGGTCGTCGACGGCCGCCCGCATTGCCGGGATGGCGCCATCGAGGTCTCCACGCCTGCTCTGTTCCCAGCCGATGTAGGCCTCGACGATCGGTAGCTCACATAAGCTGAAGTGCTCGTTCAGGCACATGTCGCGAAGTTGGGTGAGCACCGTCAGTGCGCGCTCCCGGTCTGTTGGGGAGTCGCGGTGCATCAGAGTCAGGCCCACCGCGAATCGGGCATTGGCCAGTGCGAAATCGTCACCGGATCGTTCGGCGATCTGCAGCGCCTCATCAACCAGCTCCACCGCATTGTCGTCGGCCAGCAGCGCGCCACCGCATATCCCTACTCCGTATAGCAAGTCGATGACGATGCAGTAGGTCGTCGGGTCCGTTTTGTGGGCCATGGGGACGGCGACGGCGAGGGCGCCCAGCCACTCTGACGGTGGGTGACCCAGGACGGCTTGGCCCATCGCACGCGTGGCGTAGGCGAGCGCCAGCGGAGACCCCATGATGAAGTTGCCTTTGGTGGGGTCGCCGTCAGCCAGCTCGATGACCCTTAGTGACCAGCGCAGTACGTCGGTGAATTCGCCGGTCTCTACCCCGACGAGATTCGGCATGAATGACAGCCCGACAATCAATTCCGGGTCCGCGATCGCCTCGACCAAGGTTACGAGTTCGGATGCCAGCGCCGAGGCCTCCTGCACGCGGGCATGATCCCAGAGGGTCAGCACCTGCCCGGCCATGCCCATGGCCAACGATGCCTTGTCCCCGGCGAGCGAGCACAGTTCACGCAGCTCCTCAAAGCGCGCAGACGACGTGTCCGCATGGACTCGCCAGTCCGTGCCACAGAGCAGGGTGCGCGGCGCGATACGCATCACGATGCGCTCCGGATTGTCGGCGGGCAGAGCGTCAACGATCTCGCGCGCGCGCTCCCAACTCAGCCGCGCCGCCGCCAAATCGCGGTGCGTCGACCACGTGCCGGCACGCATATGCCAGCCATACGCCAGCTGCACATCGCCGGCTGCCTCAAGGTTCTCGGCGATCACCGCCGCGTTCTCCTCGACCGATCCCGGGTTGCCGGCCTCGATGGCCGCGGCCAGGCGCCGGTGCAGCTTGGCACGGTCTGGTTTCAGTTGTGACTCGTAGGCCACCGCCTGGACCAACGGATGCCGAAACGCATACTCGGCGCGCGGGGTGAAGCTCACCTGATCGATCAGCTCCGCCTCGACCAGCGCATCGAGCGCCGGATCAATCCCCAGGCTGGCCAACAGATCCGGGCCGAACCGTGATCCGATCACCGCCGCGGCGCTCAACGTCTGCTTGGCCGCCGGCTCGAGGCGATCGATGCGCGCGGCGATGACCGCCTGCACGGTGGCCGGCACGCTGACCTCAGCCACATCGGTACGGCACCGGTAGCCACCGCGCTCGCCTTCGAGCACACCGCGTTCGGCAAGCTCGCGCACCATCTCCTCGGCGAAAAACGGGTTACCGGCGGTCCGTTCGGTGATCAGCTCCGCCAACGCGCCCACCGAGGGATCTTCGCCCAACAGCTCAGCGACCAACGCCGCGCTGTCCCCATCCCCGAGTGGGTCCAGCGCCACGGTCTGCGCGCCGGGCACCTGCGCGAGCGCTCCGTGGTAGTGCGGGCGATACGTGATCAGCGCCATCGACGGGGTCTTCGGGATCACCTTCAAGAACTCGGCCAGCATGGATTCGCTGACCGCGTCGACCCAGTGCGCGTCTTCGAGGATGTAGAGCCTCGCCCTGGTGGCCGCCAGCGACATAGCATTGATCAGCGCGGTCAACCGCCGCCGCCGCGCGGCCGGATCGATTTGCGGCAGCTCTACATCCGGGTCACGAACGCCCAGCAGGTCATCCAGCAACACCAGATCCTGCGGGTCGACGCCGTCGGGAACCTGGCCGCGCACCCGCACCCGCGCGGCCTCACCATCAAGATCGCTGATCCCCGCGATCGCCCGCAGCAGCCGCGCCACCACATGAAACGAGATATCCCCGGTATGGGACTCACAGAAGGTCGAAAACACCTCGACACCACGACCGCGTGCGATCTCGGCGGTCTCGTGAACCAGCCGGCTCTTGCCGATGCCCGCCGGTCCCCCCACACCCACTACACACCCGTGCCCAGCGCCCACTCGATCCAACATGCCAGCGACGATGCCCATTTCCCATTCACGCCCCACCAACGTGGTGTCAAAACGACCGATTCCCCACGGCTGCGACGCCACCCCCAACAGGGCCCGCACGGGCATCGGTGCGTGAGCGCCGTCGATCTGCACCAGCTCCGGCCCACCCAGCACCGCGGTGTTTTCGACCAGTCGGGCGCTGGACGCGCTGAGCATGACCCCGCCGGGCGCGGCAACCGACTCCATGCGCTGCGCCATCCCGACCTGCTCGCCGACCAAACCCAAAGAACCCGAGCCGATCCCACCGGCGATGACCCGTCCCGAATTCAGCCCAATGCGCAATCGCAGGTCCCCACCCTGCTGGCGTTCGACCTCGCCGGCCAGGCCGTTGGTCTCCTGCTGGATTCCCAGAGCCGCCAAACAAGCACGAAGCGCATGATCCTCCAACGCCGCCGGCGCGCCGAACACCGCCATGATCCCCTCGCCGGTGGACTTGTCGACCACTCCGCCATAGCGCTGCACCACCACCGCGCAGCGGTTGACCAACCCGGTCATCATCTCGTGAAACCGCTCCACACCGACGGCCGCGGCCAGATCCATCGACTCAACCACATTTGCCACCAGCACCGTCACCTGCTTGAGCTCGGCCGAGTGTTTGGTAGCCGGCGATGCGAGCGCATGCGCCCGTCGGCTCCCAGTCAGGGTCAGCTCGCCCGGGCCGTCGACCATCGTCGGCGCAGGTGCTGGCCTGGCGTGTGCCGGGGTGGGCGCCGCACTGAGCACTTGGCGGGCAGCGCCGGCTAGCTGGTGGGCGGTCTGGTAGCGCTGCTCAGGATCCTTGGCCATGCCGCGCGCGATCACCTCATCGAACCCGCGCGGGATTGCGGGGTCGAAAACACTGGGTTTTGGGGGGTCTTTGGTCAGGTGCCCGGCGACCTGCTCCTCCACGCTGTCCCCCGAATAGGGCAGCTGCGCGGTCAGGCACTCATACAGCACACACGCCAACGCATACACATCGGCGCGCGCGTCGGTGATCCCCGCACCGAAGCGCTCGGGTGCCATGTACGCCCACGTGCCCACCGTGCTACCCGTGCGGGTCAACCTCGTCGCTGACGTGTCGTGGGCGATGCCGAAATCGATCAGATACACGAAATCCTGAGCAGTCACCAGCGCGTTGGACGGTTTGACATCGCGGTGCACCAGGCTGGCCTCATGCGCGGCATCCAGCGCCGCGGCCAGCTGCTCGATCACCCGCACGGCGCGCTCCGGGGCCATCGGCCCGTCGCGTCCGAGCAGGGTTTGCACATCCGTGCCCTTGATGATCGGCATCACCAGATACAACTGGCCATCGATTTCACCGGCCTCGTGGATCGGGATGATGTGCGGCTCGGTCAATTTGGCCGCCGTGTAGGCCTCACGCCGGAACCTCTCGGCGTACCCCGGTTTCGTGACCAGCTCGGGCAACAATACCTTGATCGCCACGTCGCGACGCATCACGGTGTCGTGGGCCTTATACACCGCGCCCATACCGCCCTCGCCCATCATCTCGATCAGCCGGTAGCGCCCAAACGCCACCTCATCCATGGGCAGCCTCCCCAAGGTATGCAGGTGCCTGCGATGCTACCAACGCCGCGCTAACCGGTGCTTCGTTTGCCGTCTAGAGGTAGCCGTCGCCAGCGACGAGCCCGGCGCAGTGGGCGCCCGCCGCAAGGTATTAAAGCTCGGATTGTCGAACCGATGGAGGGTGGGCGCCGCGCACCTGTCACCGGAAAACATGGTCAGCGACGACGCTTCGGCATCGTCGACCAACGAATAACTTTGCTCACCACAGGCTTTCGGGACATTTTCGCCGAACCAGACAATATTCGGCTTGCGCCTGCCGCCGCAACGCGGACAGTCCATGAATCGGCCATCGCCATATGTCCTAGCCAGCCCAGCTTTGTGGCCATCGCGCGGTGTCGCCGGCTGAGATCACGGTAAGCGGCCTCGTCGCCGCGGGCGTCGGCCAGCAGCGCGCGTAGCCGCAGCAGCCACATCTTGCGGTGCACCAAGTCGTCGTCGAGCGGGGCGGCCGCCAACCGCTCGATCGCGGTCTGGGCTTCCTGCAGATCGGCCTCACCGCCGCGGGCCACCAGCGTCTCCACCAACATGGCGGTGGCCTTGAGGTACCAGCTGAGCTGTCCTGCCTGGAACAGGTCGTCCACGGCTGCCCGCAATGCCGCGATGGCACCATCGAGATCGCCACGCCGGCCCTGCTCCCAGGCGATGTAGGCCTCGACGAAGGTTACCTCGGACAACACCCAGCGCTCGCGCAGCCACATGTCGCGCAGTTGGGTGAGCACCGTCAGTGCGCGCTCACGGTCTGTTGGGGAGTCGCGGTGCGACAGCGCCACGCCCAGCGCGTATTGGGCCCAGCTCAGCGCGGCATCGTCACTGGATTGTTCGGCGATCTGCAGCGCCTCATCCATCAGCTCCAGCGCGGTGTCGTCGGCCAGCAGCGCCCCACCGCCTATCGCAATTGCGTAAAAGTAAACGATGACGGCGGCATAGGTCGCCGGGTCGGCCTCGTGTGCCATGGGAACGGCGACGGCGAGGTCAGCCATAAACTCTAACCGTGTGTGGCCCAAAGCCCCTCGGGCCAGCGCGCGCGTGGCGTGCGCCAGCGCCAACGGCGACCCCATAATGAAGTTGCCTTTGGTGGGGTCGCCCTCAGCCAGCTCGATGACCCTTTGTGACCAGCGCAGCACGTCGGTGAATTCGCCGGTCTCGACCTTGACGAATGTCGCCATGTACGACAGCCCGACCGTCATTTCCGGATCCTCGATCGCCTCGACCAGGGCCATGAGTTCGTCCGCCAGCGTCGAGGCCTCCCGCGTCGCGCGGGCATGGTACAAGAGGTTCATCACCTGCCCGGCCATGCCCATCGCCAACGATGCCTTGTCGCCGGCGAGCGAGCACAGTTCACGCAGCTCCTCAAAGCGCGCGGAGGAGCTGTCCTCATGGACTCGCCAGGCGGTGCCACAGAGCAGGGTGCGCGGCCTGATACGCATCACGGTGTGCCCCGGATCGTCGGTGGGCAACGCGTCGGCGATCTCGCGGGCGCGCTCCCAGCTCAGCCGCGCCGCGGCCATATCGCGGTGCGTCGACCACGCGCCGGCGCGCATATGCCAGTCATAGGCGAGCTGCACATCGCCGGCTGCCTGCAGGTTCTCGGCGATCACCGCCGCGTTCTTCTCGACCGATGCCGGGTCGCCGGCCTCGATGGCCGCGGCCAGGCTTCGGTGCAGCTTGGCACGGTCTGATTTCAGTTGTGACTCGTAGGCCACCGCCTTGATCAACGGATGCCGAAACGCGTACTCGGCGCGCGGGGCGAAGCTCACCTGGTCGATCAACTCCGCCTCGACCAGCGCATCGATGGCCGGATCGATCCCCAGGCTGGTCAACAGATCCGGGCCGAACTGTGATCCGATCACCGCCGCAGCACTTAGCGTCGCTTTGGCACCGGGCTCCAGGCGATCGATGCGCGCGGCGATGACCGCCTGCACGGTGGGCGGCACGCGGACCTCGGCCACATCGGTACGGCACCGATAGCCACCGCGCTCGCCCTCCAGTACCCCGCGTTCGGCAAGCTCGCGCACCATCTCCTCGGCGAAAAACGGGTTACCGGCGGTCCGTTCGGTGATCAACGCCGCCACCGCGCCCACCGAGGGATCGGGGCCCAACAGGTCGGCGACCAACGCGGAGGTATCGGCGTCATCGAGTGGGTCCAGTGCCACCGTCTGGGCGCCAGGCACCTGCGCGAGCGCCCCATGATAGTGAGGGCGATAGGTGATCAGCGCCATCGACGGGGTCTTCGGGATCACCTTCAAAAACTCGGCCAGCATGGATTCGCTGACCGCGTCGATCCAGTGCGCGTCTTCGAGGATGTAGAGCCTGGGCTTAGTGGCCGCCAGCGACATTGCGTTGACCAGTGCGGTCAACCGCCGCCGCCGTGCGGCCGGGTCGATGGCGGGCAGCTCGGTATTTAGGTCACGAATGCCCAGCAGGTCATCCAGCAACACCAGATCCTGCGGGTCGACGCCGTCGGGAACCTGACCGCGCACCCGCGCCCGCGCGGCCGCACCGTCCAGATCGCTGATCCCCGCGATGGCCCGCAGCAGCCGCGCCACCACATGAAACGAGATGTCGCCGGTATGGGACTCGCAGAAGGTCGAAAACATCTCGACACCACGACGGCGCGCGATCTCGGCGGTCTCGTGGACCAGCCGGCTCTTGCCGATGCCCGCCGGTCCCCCAACACACACCACACAGCCGTGGCCACCGACCAATCGATCCACCATGCCGGTGACGACGCCCATTTCCCATTGCCGCCCCACCAACGTGGTCTCAAAGCGACCATTCCCCCCCGGCTGCGACGCCACCCCCAGCAGGCGACGCGCCGGCATCGGTGCGTGAGCGCCGTCGGTCTGCACCAGCTCTGGTTCACCCAGCACCGCGGTGTTTTCGACCAGTCCGGCGCTGGAGGCGCTGAGCATGATCCCGCCGGGTGGCGCGACGGACTCCATGCGCTGGGCCATCGCGGCCTGCTGGCCGACCAAACCCAAAGAACCCGGACCGATCCCACCGGCGATCACCTGCCCTGAAGTGAGGCCGATGCGCAATTGCAGGTCCCCACCCTGGCGGCGTTCGGCCTCACTGGTCAGGCCCTTGGCCTCCTGCTGGATTCCCAGGGCCGCCAAACAAGCGCGAAGCGCATGATCCTCCAACGCCGCCGGCGCGCCGAACACCGCCATGATCCCCTCGCCGGTCGACTTGTCGACCACTCCGCCATAGCGCTGCACCAACCCCGCGCAGCGGTTGACCAGCCCGGTCATGATCTCGTGAAACCGCTCCACACCCAGCGCAGCGGCCAGATCCATCGACTCAACCACATTTGCCACCAGCACCGTCACCTGCTTGAGCTCGGCAGATTGTTTGGTAGCAACGGAGAGCGCGTCTGGCCGTTGGCTGCCAGTGAGGATCGGGTCGCCTGGGCCGTCGACCATCGTCGGCGCAGGTGCTGGCCTGGCGTGAGCCGGGGTGGGTGCCCCACCGAGCGCTTGGCGGGCAGCGGCGGCTAGCTGGCGAGCGGTCTGGTAGCGCTGCTCAGGATCCTTGGCCATGCCGCGCGGGATCACCTCATCGAACCCGCGCGGAATTGCGGGGTCGAAAACGCTGGGTTTTGGGGGGTCTTTGGTCAGGTGCCCGGCGACCTGCTCCTCCACGCTGTCCCCCGGATAGGACCGCTGCGCGGTCAGGCACTCATACAGCACACACGCCAGCGCATACACATCGGTGCGCGCGTCGGTGATCCCGGTACCGAAGCGTTCGGGCGCCATGTATGCCCACGTGCCCACCGTGCAGCCGGTGCGGGTCAACCTGGTAGCCGACGTGTCGTGGGCGATGCCGAAATCGATCAGATACACGAAATCCTGAGCAGTCACCAGCGCGTTCGACGGCTTGACATCGCGGTGCACCAGGCTGGCTTCATGCGCGGCATCCAGCGCCGCGGCCAGTTGTTCGATCACCCGCACGGCGCGCTCCGGGGCCATCGGCCCATCGCGTCGCAGCAGTGTCTCCAGGTCGGTGCCGTTGATGACCGGCATCACCAGATACAACTGACCATCGATTTCGCCGGCCTCGTGGATCGGGACGATGTGCGGCTCGGTCAATTTTGCCGCCATATAGGCCTCACGCCGGAACCGATCGGCGTACCCGGGTTTCGTGACCAACTCTGGCGACAGTACTTTGATCGCTACGTCGCGACGCATCACGGTGTCGTGGGCCCTATACACCGAGCCCATACCGCCCTCGCCCATCATCGCGAGCAGCCGGTAGCGCCCGAACGCCACCTCATCCATGGGCAGCCTCCCCAAGGTATGCAGGTGCCCCGATGCTACCAACGCCATACCCGTTGTCCTTTTGTTTTGTTTCCTCCGTTTATCGTCTTGTCGGCTGAACAGAAACTGGCCTCAAACGCTGGGGTACAGGAAGGGCTGGAAGGGACAGAGGCCAGCCGACCGCCGACGTCGGTCAGCCGCATCCGCGCCGCTGAAGTCTTAGCCCGCCGTCTGGTCGATCGCCCGCATCTGCGGACTGCACTCGTCGAGGAAATCGGTGATGACTTCGGTGATCCGCCCCGGCGCTTCGTACATCGGGACGTGCCCGACGCCGTCGAGCATGGTCACCTTGGTGTCGCGGGGCAAGTACGTGGTGAAGTGCCGGCTGAACCTGCGCTGGGGAAACACGCGGTCCTTTTCGCAGAACACCAGATGCGTTGGGACGGCGGTCTGCGCGAGTTCCACCAGGCCGGGCAGCAGCAGGGCTTTGACCATCAGCTGGAAGTAGGCCGGGCAGTTCGTCGCGTCGTCTAAGACAGCGACGAGGTCGGTCTCACTGATCCCGTCGGCCGCTGAGCTGATGGGCAGCGTGGCCAATCGTCGGCTGAACGGCAAATGCAGCGCGCGGGGACCCAACCAGCGGGCCACTAATAAGAACGGCACACCCATCGCGAACTTGAGAACCGCCTCGTATTTGAGCGGACTCCAGCGCGTCCAGCCGCCGCCTGGTGCGATGGCGGTGACCGTTCGGGCCCGGCCCCGGCTTTCCAGCTCGAACGCCACCCAGCCGCCTAGTGAGTTGCCGACGATATGGGCAGTGTTCCAGCCCATCTCGTCCATTTGCCGCTCGATGCGATCGGCCAGCACCGTGGAGCTGAGGAACCAGGTGCCGGAGTACGGACCGCCGTTGTGGCCGGCCAGCGTCGGCGCGAACACCTCGTAGCGGCCGGTGTCGGCCAGCTGCTCGGCCACCACCTGAAACGCCAGCTGCGACATCAGGAACGGGTGCAGCAGCACCACGGGTTCGCGCGGGCCCGATGCCGCGTCCGCCGCGGCGCTGGCCCCTAGGTGAATCGGCTGGCGAGTCGTCATGTCTGGTGACAGTAAAGGTGGTACCGCCGGTATCGCAAGCGAGCACGTATTCGTCGATGCCGGGCGTGACAAGATCGAGCCATCATGAGCACCGCTACCCGAACGCGCCGGGTCTTCTCCGGCGTGCAACCCACATCTGACTCGCTTCATCTGGGTAACGCGCTGGGAGCGATCACCAACTGGGTGGCGCTTCAGGACCGCTACGACGCGTTTTTCGGCGTCGTCGACCTGCATGCCATCACGATCCCGCAGGACCCCAAGGTTCTTCGCCGCCGCACACTGGTGACCGCTGCGCAGTATCTGGCGTTGGGTATCGATCCGGACCGCAGCACAATCTTCGTGCAGAGCCACGTACCCGAGCACACCCAGCTCGCCTGGGCGCTGGGCTGTTTCACCGGTTTCGGTCAGGCCTCGAGGATGACGCAATTTAAGGACAAGTCGATTCGCGAGGGCGGCGAATCGGCGACCGTGGGGTTGTTTACCTACCCGGTGCTGCAGGCCGCCGACGTGTTACTCTACGACACCGAACTGGTGCCGGTCGGCGAGGACCAGCGCCAACATCTCGAGCTGGCGCGCGACGTCGCGCAGCGGTTCAACAGCCGGTTCCCGGACACGTTCGTGGTGCCCGACCTGCTGATTCCCAAGGTCACCGCGAAGATCTACGACTTGGGCGATCCGACGTCGAAGATGAGCAAATCCGCGTCCACCGACGCCGGATTGATCAACCTGCTCGACGATCCCGCGCTGTCGGCGAAGAAGATCCGCTCGGCGGTGACCGACAGTGAACGCGAGATCCGCTACGACCCGGTCGCCAAACCGGGGGTGTCGAACCTGCTGACCATCCAGTCGGCGGTCACCGGTGTCGACCCGGATACCCTGGTCCAGCGCTACGCCGGACGCGGGTACGGCGACCTGAAGAAGGACACCGCCGAGGCCGTCGTCGAGTTCGTCACACCGCTACGGGCGCGGGTGGACGAACTGATCGCCGACCCCGCCGAACTGGAAGCGGTACTGGCCGCTGGCGCGTCACGGGCGCAGGATGTGGCCGCGAAAACGGTCGAACGCGTCTACGAGCGGCTAGGGTTCCTTCCGAAGTTTCTCTAGAGCCTCAAGAGCATCGCCAGATCGGCGTTCTCATTTGCGGAGTGGCATGACCGAACCGGCCCAAACTTCCAGGCTTGATCGGTTGCGGGCGCGGTACGCGTGGTTCGACCACGTCATGCGCGCCAACGACCGGTTCAACGAGCGCAAGGGGAGCTTCTTCGCGGCCGGGCTGACCTATTACACGATCTTTGCGTTGTTTCCGCTGTTGATGCTCGGTTTCGCCATCGGCGGCTTTCTGCTTTCCCGTCAGCCTGAGCTGCTGGCCGAGATCGAACACCGCATCGTGTCCGCGGTGTCCGGCTACTACAGCAAGCAGCTGATCAAGTTGATGAATTCGGCGATCGCCTCGTCCGGGGCGGTGGGCATGGTCGGCCTGGCCACCGCGGCGTGGGCGGGCCTGAGCTGGATGGCCAACCTACGCGAAGCGCTCAGCGAGATGTGGGACCAGCGCGCGAAGTCGTCGGGCTTCGTGCGCACCAAGTTGTCCGATCTGGTGGCCATGCTCTCGATGTTCGCGGCGATCACCGCCACGATCGGGCTGACCGCTCTGGCCGACGCGTCGCCGATGGGCGACCTGCCTTCCTGGCTGGGCCTGCACAACGCGCCGGGGCTGGGCGCGCTGCTGCGCGGTATTTCGGTGCTGATTTCGGTGCTGGTGTCCTGGCTGCTGTTCACCTGGACGATCGCCCGGCTGCCGCGCGAGTCGATCAGCTTCGCCAGCTCGATCCGGGCGGGGCTCCTTGCGGCGATCGGCTTCGAGGTGTTCAAGCAACTCGGATCGATCTATCTGCATTCCGTGCTGCGCAGCCCGGCCAGTGCCACCTTCGGGCCCGTGCTGGGTGTGATGGTGTTCGCCTATGTCACCGCGCGTCTGGTTCTGTTCGCCACCGCGTGGGCGGCGACGTCACCGGACAACCTGCGGGCGACGCCGGTAAAACCACCGCCGCCCGCGCTGATCACCACCCGGGTGCAGACCGGTACGGGTCTGGGCGCGCGACAGGCGTTGACCGCGGCGGCAGTGGGGGCCGTTGGCGCGCTAGGGGTTTCGCGGCTGTTTCGCCGGCGCCAGGACTAGCCGGGCGACACCAGGCGGGTGGCCGCCTCGCAACTCGTGCGGGTGGGGTGCTGCGATGCTGGCTTACGATGACTGCGACACACGTCAGCGCGGGGAGGATGCTGTGACCGATTGGTCTGGTGGGCGCTTCGGGGGCCCTAACCCGCCGGACCGCTGGCAGCCGCCGCAGCCGCCGCCCGGCGGCCCGTGGCAAACCTATCCGGCCCCGGTGCCGGCCCAGCAGCATCCCTTCCCGCCCTCGACACCGGGCGGCGGCTTCCCGCCCTCGATGGGTCCGCCCCCGGCACCGGTGCCCCCGATGGGACCGCCGCCGGGGTTCGGGCCGCCGCCGGGGTTCGGGCCGCCGCCGGGATTCGGGCCGCCGCCGGGATTCGGGCCGCCGTTCGGGCCGCCGCGCAAGAGCCGCAAACCGTTGTTCGTCTCATTGGCCGCCGGCGGCGCGGTGATCCTCGTGGCGGCAATCGTTTTGGTGATCAACCTGGCCGGCGGCAGCGGTGGCGGATCGCCGGTCGACGCGGTCAAGGGCTATCTGGAGGCGCTCAGTCGCGGCGACGCCGCGGCGGCCTTGTCCTACAGCAACGACCAGCCCTCCAGCAAAGAGCTCCTGACCGACGACATCCTGAAAAAGCAGATCGCGCAATGGCCGATCAGCAATATCCGGATTCTCAACGGGGATTCCTCGGAGGCCAAGGGGTCTTTCGGGATCGCCCGAGTCCATGTGGCCGCCAACTTCGGCGACAAAGTCTCCGATACCACCTTGGAGCTGAAGAACGACCACAACCGCTGGAAGCTCACCGCCGCGGCGATCAAAATTCAACCCGAACCCTCCTCGGGCGACGCCGCCCAGCAGACGTTGACCTTGTTCGGCCAGTCGGTCGGCGACACCACGGTCTACGTATTCCCGGGGTGGCTCGACCTTGGCAGCACGAACCCGTAACCTGACGGTGACGGCCAAACCGCTACTGCTCGAGCAGCTTGCGACTGGCCTGCCGTGGCTGCAGCCCACCTTCGCGGTGTCGGACAGGGGACATGATGCGGTCATCGCACTACTGGCCGCGGCGATGGTGAACTGCCAGAACTCCAATCTGCTGGATCCGCCGGGCTGCCCGCTGCGGCTAGACCCGGCGGGCCTGGTGGACGGCACCGTGGTCTGGGGCCACGCTGACCTCAGCGGGATCAAACTCGAGAACTTCGACCCATACCGCCTGGACGTGATGCTCTCCGGCGAGGTCACCGTGCCGATCACCGTCCAAGACACCGCCGGCGGAACCAAACACGGCGAGGCAACAAATTACCTGTCGGGAATCGCCGATCTGAGCAAGACGCCGCCCGCGATTCACCTCAATTAGACGAACCATTCGCCGTGGGCCATGACGGCGGCCACACACAGATTGTGTTCCAGCACAACCAGATTGGCGTCCAGGCCCGGCCCCAGCGCCCCGACGTGGTGAAGCCCGAGCACGCGGGCCGGGGTCGTCGACGTCACCCGCACCGCGGTGGTCAGCGCCGCGTCGGAGTGCGGGGCCGAACCGGCCACCGTGCGGAACAGCTGATCCATCGTGGCGGTGCTGCCCGCGATCGTCGAGGTTCCACGCACTCTGGCTACCCCGGAGATGACGTCGATCGATACCGGTCCCAGCCGGAACGCGCCGTCGGGCAGACCCGCCGCCGCGGTGGCGTCGGTGACCAGCGCGACCCGGTCGGGTCCGGCGTAGTCGATGACTGTGCGGGCCAGTGCGGGGTGGACGTGCACACCATCGGCGATGAGTTCGACAGTCACCCGCGGGTCGGCCAGCAGGGCAAGCGCGGGCCCGGGCTCGCGGTGATGCATCGGTCGCATCGCGTTGAACACATGGGTGCCAACCGTGGCGCCGGCATCGATCGCCTGCCGAGTCTGCTCGTAGGTCGCATCGGTATGACCCACCGCCACAACGACTTTCGCCTCGGTGAAACGTTCGATCGCGGCGGTGCCGCCGGACCGCTCCGGGGCCAGCGTGACCATCTTTATCGCGTCGTCGCCGGCGGCCAGCACCGCGTCGATTTCGGCGGGATCCGGATCACGTAACCGGCCGGGATCATGGGCCCCGCAACGTGCCGGGCTCAGCCACGGCCCCTCCACGTGGATGCCGGCCACCACGCCCAGGCGGGTCGATTCGGCCAGCGCGCGCACCGCGGCCAACAGGTCGGCCGGCGCCGCGGTGACCAGGCTGGCCAGGGTGGTGGTGGTGCCGTGCCGGCGGTGAAACGCCGCCGCTCGCTCGATGTCGGCGTGGCTGCCGTCGGTGTAGCTGGCTCCGCCACCGCCGTGCACATGGATGTCCACGAAGCCCGGCACCACGATCGCCTCGGGCAACTCGACCTCGGCAGGTTCGGGGGGAGCCCCGGCCCCGCAGTCCACGATTCGCCGGCCGGAAATCCGCAGCCACCCGGGACGGCAGATCCCGTCGGCTAACGCGATGGCACCCGCGGCGATCAGCGTCATGACTTCTGTGCCAACGTGTTCGGTTCGCGCGGCCAGCTGCCGTTGTTCTCCCAGAAGTGCCGAATCTCCTCCAGCTGGCGGCCCTTGGTCTCCGGTGCCATCCGGTAGACGAAGGCAAAGGCCGCTACGGTGAGCGCCCCGAAGGCAGCGAAAGTCCCTGCGATGCCGAGTGTTTGCAGCAACGTCAGGAAGGCGCCCGCCACCAGCGCGTTACCGATATGGTTGACGGTCAGCATCGTGCTGGCCCCGATCGCCCGCATCCGCGACGGCAAGGTCTCGCCCGCGTACACCCAAACAAGCGCGCCGAAGCCGAAGGTGAATCCGAGGGTCAGCAGCAACACGCCGGCGAAGCCCAGCACCGACGCACTGCCGAGCTGCGAGCTGCCGATCAGCACCACGTCGGCGACGATCATCACCCCGATGCCTGACAACAGAATCGGCCGGCGCCCCACCCGGTCGACCAGCACCATCGAGACCACGACCACCACCAAGGCCGCGACCTGCACCAGCGCCGGCAGAATCAGCAAGGCGAAGTTGCCCGAAAACCCCATCGCCTTAAACAGCAGCGGACCGTAGTACACGATCGCGTTGATGCCGGTGATCTGGACGAAGAAGCCGAGCCCGATCAAGAACACGGTGGCCCGCAGATACGGTCGCCGCACCATGGCGGCGAGCGTGCCGCCGCGTTCTTCGCTGAGCGTCGTAGCGATCTCGGTGAGTTCGCGCTCGACGTCGGCCGCACTTTCGGTTCGAGACAGAACCTCTCGCGCTTCGGCGGCCCGACCGGTGAGCAGATACCACCGGGCGGTGTCGGGCATCCGCGCCACCAGCAGCATGATCAGCCCGGCGGGTATCGCGGCCAGTCCCAGCATCCATCGCCAACCGTGCGAGCCGGCCAGCAGATAGGCGGCCAGGTAGCCGGCGATGATTCCGGTGACGGTGGCCACTTGGTAGGCCACCAGCAACGAACCCCGTGCGGCCGGCGTCGCCGACTCGGCGAGATACACCGGCACCACCACCACCGACACCCCGATGGTCACACCGAGCAGCAGTCGCGCCACCAGCAGCATCGGCACCGAGACCGACACCGCCGACAGCGCTGCGAACGCCGCATAACCGGCCGCCACCAGCACCATCGACCGCTTCCGGCCGATCGCGTTGGCGAGCACACCCCCGCCGAGTACACCTACGATCTCGCCGATCGCCGCCGCCGCCGTCACCAGCTCTTGTTGGGGCGTGGTCAGATCAAACTGCTCTTTGACGAACAGCAGCGCGCCCGCGATATTGGAGATGTCGTAGCCGTAGATGACGCCGACGGTTGCGGCGGTGATACCCACGGCCAGTGCGCGCGCTGCCACGGCGCAAGATTAACCAGCGGTTACCGCGAGCCGTCGGGCTGCGTGCGGCGGTTGACCGAGCGGGCAATCATGATCAGCCCGAGCACGATGATCGCCCCGATCACGGCGACCCCTACCCGGACCGGCCGGGCATCGGCATCGGGCACGATCCCGGCGGCCTGGGTGGTGTTCAGGGTGTCGGCACTGTCGGGGCCGGCTTTGGCGGGCAGCAGTGCGGGATCGGGCTCGATCAGCGTCCCGACCCGGGTGCCGGGGGTGGTGGCGAACCCGTAGTCCAACAGGTGGGCGGCCTGCTGCCACGGCGGAATGGGCTGGCGGGTGCCGTGCATCAGCACGGCCACCAGTCGGCGCCCGTCCCGGTTGGCCGCGCCGACGAACGTCTGGCCCGCGTCGTCGGTGTAACCGGTCTTTCCGCCCAGCGCCCCGGGATAGTTGAGCAGCAGCTGGTTGTCGTTTTCCAGCTCGTAGCCGGGGTGATCGCCGTGGCCGGGGAAGTCGAAGGTCTTTGTCGCGACGATGCTGCTGAAGGTGGGGTTTTGCCAGGCGTACCGGTAGAACAGGCCGATGTCGTAGGCCGAGGTGCTCATGCCTGGCCCGTCCAGTCCGGACGGCGTCGCGACGCGGGTGTCGCGCCCACCGAGCTTGCCGGCCAGCACGTTGATCTTCTCCAGCGCGGTCGGCATGCCGCCGAGCTGCATGGCCAGCGCGTGGGCGGCGTCGTTGCCCGAATGCATCAACAGCCCGTGCAGCAACTGATTGATGGTGTAGGTGCCTTCGGGTTCGACACCGACCCTGGTGCCCTCAGCGGCGGCGTCCTCGGCGGTGCCGGGAACAGCTCGGTTCAGGCTGAGCTCGTTGATCGACGCCATGGCGACCAGCACCTTGATGATGCTGGCCGGGCGGTGGCGGCCGTGCGGATCCCGTGCGGCGATGACCGCGCCGCTGTCGAGGTCGGCCACCAGCCAGGCCTCTGCGGAAATATCGTTGGGGACCGGCGCGGTGCCGGGCGCGGTGATGACGCCGCAATCGCCCAGCGCGTTGCCGCCGACCGGGCTGGTGGGTACCGGCAGCGGAAGCGGCGGTTGACCGGCGGTGGGAACCTCCGACGAGTCGACCGCGGCGGGGGTGGACACCCGGTACGGGCAGGCCGGCGGTGCGGCGTTGGGCTCGGCCAGAGCGGCCGGCATACCGGGCGCCGCGGCCATGAACATCGCCGCCAGCAGGCAAGACACCGAACGCAAGAAGGCCATCGCCTGTGCAGAGTAGGCGATCGGCGCCCGGATCCCGCGGAGCCGCGCTGTGACTGGTGATACAGAAGTTACCTGGTTGGGCAGGTGGCTAGGGCTACCCCCGCGTGGTTCGACCACGAGCGGCGATGCTAAAGGCCTTCGGACGCGTCCGTCAACACGGTGCGCAGGATGGCTTCGATGGTGTCGAATTCGGTCTGACCGCTGATCAGCGGCGGCGCCAGCTGAATCACCGGGTCACCACGGTCGTCGAGGCGGCAGTACAGCCCGGCCGCATAGATCGCCGAGGACAGCGCGGGCAAGAGCTGTTTGCGTTCGTCGGCGGTGAAGGTCTGCCTGGTCGCCTGGTCCTTGACCAATTCGATCGAGTAGAAGAAGCCTGCGCCGCGGACGTCGCCGACGACGGGCAGGTCGTAGAGCCGCTCCAGGGTGGCGCGCAGACTCGGTGCCTGGTGTTTGACGTGGTCGTTGAGGCCCTCACGCTCGAAGATGTCCAGATTGGCAAGTGCGACCGCCGCCGACACCGGGTGACCGCCGAAGGTGTAGCCGTGCGGAAACGTCGTCACACCGTCGTTGAAGGGCTCGAACAGCCGGTCGCTGGCGATCATCGCACCGATCGGCGAGTAGCCCGACGCCAAACCCTTGGCGCAGGTGATCATGTCGGGCACATAGCCGAAATCGTCACAGGCGAACATCGACCCGATCCGCCCGTATGCGCAGATCACCTCGTCCGAAACCAGCAGCACGTCGTATTCGTCGCAGATCTCGCGGACCCTCTCGAAATAGCCCGGCGGAGGAGGAATGGAGCCACCGGCGTTCTGCACGGGTTCGAGGAATACCGCGGCGACGGTGTCGGGGCCCTCGAATTCGATCGCCTCACCGATCCGGTCGGCGGCCCACCGACCGAAGGCCTTGGCGTCGGTACTGAACGGTTCGGGTGCGCGGTAGAAGTTCGTGTTGGGCACCCGGATGCCGCCCGGGGTCAGCGGCTCGAACGGAGCCTTCTGGGCGGGCACGCCGGTGATCGCCAGCGCGCCTTGCGGGGTGCCGTGGTAGGCCACCGCCCGCGAAACCACCTTGTACTTACCGGGTTTGCCGGTGAGCTTGAAATACTGCTTGGCCAGTTTCCAGGCGGTCTCGACGGCCTCGCCGCCGCCGGTGGTGAAGAACACCCGGTTGAGATCGCCGGGCGCATACTGCGCAACGCGCTCGGCGAGCTCGATCGCGGGCGGGGTGGCATATCCCCACACCGGGAAGTAGGCCAACTCGCGGGCCTGCCGGGCGGCGGCCTCGGCCAGCTCGGCGCGTCCATGACCCACCTGCACGACGAACAGCCCGGAGAGCGCGTCGAGGTAGCTCTTACCGCGGTCGTCGAAAATAGTGACACCCCTACCGCGAGCGATGATCGGCGGCGTGATGCCCGGCCCGTGCTTGGCAAAATGGCCCCACAGATAGCGGTCGGCTTTGGCCGACAGGTTCGCAGTCATCGTGTGGCCGAGCGTAACGCTACGCTCGAGATTGTGGGCGCGACTCAGCAGCTCAGCGAATTCGAGTCCCTGCGACCGCATCTCATGGCGGTGGCCTACCGGCTGACCGGAACCGTGGCCGACGCCGAGGACATCCTCCAGGAAGCCTGGCTGCGCTGGAACGCGCAGGACACCACGATCGTCGATTTGCGGGCCTGGCTGACCACGGTGGTGAGCCGGCTCGGGCTGGACCGGTTGCGCTCGGCAGTGCATCGGCGAGAGACCTATACCGGCAACTGGTTGCCCGAACCCGTGGTCACCGGTTTGGCAGCTTCCGCCGACCCGTTGGCTGCGGTGGTGAGCCGCGAAGACGCCCGGTACGCGGCGATGGTGGTGTTGGAGCGGCTGCGCCCCGACCAGCGGGTCGCCTTTGTCCTGCACGACGGGTTCGCGGTGCCTTATGCGCAAGTGGCCGACGTGCTGGGGACCACCGAGGTCGCGGCCCGGCAGCTGGCGTCGCGGGCTCGTAAGGCCGTCACCGCTGCGCCCCTACCCAAACCTGATCCCACCCACGACGAGACGGTCGGCCGGTTGATGGCCGCGATGGCCGCCGGCGACCTGGACGCCGTGGTCGCGCTGCTGCATCCGGAGGTGACCTTCACCGGCGACGCGAATGGCAAGGCGCCCACCGCTGTTCAGGTCATTCGCGGGCCGGACAAGGTCGTCCGGTTCTTCTTCGGCCTGGCCCGGCGCTACGGCCCGGCGATGTTCACCGCCCATCAGCTCGCGCTGGTCAACGGCGAGCTGGGTGCCTTCACGGCGGGCACCGCGGGTGCCGACGGCTACCGGGAGATGCTGCCGCGCATTCTCGCGATCACCGTGCGCGACGGAAAGGTCTGTGCGCTGTGGGATATCGCCAACCCCGACAAGTTCACCGGCTCTCCGCTGCGGGAGCTTGGGTAGCCCACGGAATGCGGCACGCCGCACCGGAGTTGAAGCCCTGCTCGGTGATGCCCAGTGCGGCGTTCATCCGTGCCCGCATGTTCTCCAACCCGATCTGGTAGGTCAGCTCGATCACACCGGCATCCCCGAAGCGAGCCCGCAGATCGGCGACCTGCTCGTCGGTGACGGTGTGCGGATCGGCGGTGATCGCGTCGGCGTAGGCGATGGCGGCGCGCTCGTCGTCGGTGAACAACGGGGACGTCGCGTAATCGTTTATGTTCGCGAGCCGCTCGGTGTCGAGGCCGTCGAGGCGCTGCAGCATCGACCCGAAGTCCACACACCACGAGCAGCCGATCGCGCGCGCGGTCCAAAATACGGCTAGCTCACGCACACTGGCCGACAGCGTCCGCGATGCCCGCTCCAGCATGGTCTCGTGTACGGCGTTGGCGATCAGCAGGCGGCGGTGATGCGCGACGACGGTGAACGGCTCGGGGACTTCGCCGAAGCGGCGCTTGGCGTATCGATACATTGCGCGCATCCACAGCGGTGCGCGGTCGGGAGCCAGGGGTTGTATGCGGGTTTTCGGTGTCATACCAGTCAGACGGCGCGGGTCGCCAAACTGTGACGGCCGATCCAAGAATCCTCCAAGAATCCGCCAAGGTTTGCGCAGGAGTCTGAGGCCGTCCCGCCCAACTCAGCCTATTTGGAGATCCCCGTGGAGTGTGAAGAGGATTCCTTCTCATCTTTCGCTGTGTTTGACCGGCTCGTGGACATCGCGCCGTCGGTGCATACCGAGGTTCTCCTCGCCGACTCGCGTCTGGATCAACTGCGTGTCCGCGTCGCAGTCGACAATGTCTTCGCCGCCCACCCAGCCCTTGGCAAGAACTTCGAACCGAGTTTTAACGGCTGGATGTCTCGCTCCTACGGGGGATGGACTTGGGGCGTAGACCCGCCGGGAGTCGCAGTCGCGGATGTGATCGCAAGGCAACGCGCTTGTTTCGATATTCGCACCGGCAGGTTGTTCGCGGTGTCCATGCTCCCAGGAGCCCCCGACCGGCTTGTGCTCACCGCCAGCCAGCTCTGCATGAACGGCCCGGCATGGCAGGTAGTGGTGGAAGACATGGTGGCGGCATATCCCGACAGCGGTCTGAGGCCAGAAGCGCAAGACGCTTTCGATTAAGCCCGGGTTTGGCCGCGGCGTTGATGGAGCGCGGCGTGCGCCTCGGCGATTAGTCGGGGTGAGCTTGAACAGAACCCCCGAGTTGATCGTGGTGCTGCCCTGCTCGATCGCTAGCGCGAGAACATCAGGGCGCGTTTGACTTCCTGGATGGCCTTGGTCACCTCGATGCCGCGCGGGCAGGATTCGGTGCAGTTGAACGTGGTCCGGCAGCGCCACACCCCGTCGACCTCGTTGAGGATGTCGAGGCGCTCGGCGGCGGCCTCGTCGCGGCTGTCGAAGATGAATCGGTGCGCGTTGACGATCGCGGCAGGGCCGAAATACGAACCCTCGCTCCAGAACACCGGGCAGCTCGTGGTGCAGCACGCGCATAGGATGCACTTGGTGGTGTCGTCGTAGCGGGCGCGGTCGGCCTGGCTCTGGATCCGCTCGCGGGTCGGCGGGTTGCCGCTGGTGATCAGATACGGCTTGACCGCGCGGTAGGCGTCGAAGAACGGCTCCATGTCGACCACGAGATCTTTTTCCACCGGCAGTCCGCGGATCGGCTCGACCGTGACGGTCAGCTGCTTGCCCTTCTTTTTCGGCAGCAGGTCACGCATCAGCACCTTGCAGGCCAGCCGGTTGACCCCATTGATGCGCATGGCGTCCGACCCGCACACCCCATGGGCGCAGGAGCGCCGGAAGGTCAGCGTGCCGTCCAGGTAACCCTTGATGTAGATCAGCAGGTTCAGCAGCCGGTCGCTGGGCAGGCACGGCACCCGGAAGTTCTGCCAGCCGCCGGAATCACGGTACTGGTCGGGGTTTTCGGGGTTGAACCGAGCGATCTTGACGGTCACCATCACCGCGCCGTCCGGAATCGGCGGCAAGGACGGCCCTAACCGTGGCTCCAGAGTCATCAGTACTTCCGTTCCATGGGTTCGTAACGGGTCTGCACGACGGGTTTGAAGTCCAGCCGGATATCGCTGAGCAGATCGCTGCCCTGCTTGTAGGCCATGGTGTGGCGCATGTAGTTGACATCGTCCCGGTTGGGGTAGTCCTCGCGGGCATGCCCGCCGCGAGATTCCTTGCGATTCAACGCCCCGACCACGGTGACTTCGGCGAGCTCCAGCAAAAAGCCCAGCTCGATGGCCTCCAGCAGGTCGCTGTTGAAGCGCTTCCCCTTGTCGTGCACGGTGATTCGCGAGTATCGCTCCTTCAGCGCATGGATATCGGTCAAAGCCTGCTTCAGCGTCTCCTCGGTGCGGAACACCGCGGCGTTGTTGTCCATCGACTGCTGTAGTGCCGCACGGATATCGGCGACGCGTTCGTCGCCGTGCTCGGACAAGATGTCGCCCACCCACCCGACGACCATCGCCGCGGGCTCGTCGGGCAGCTCGACGAAGTCGTGGCCGAGTGCATAACTGGCCGCCGCGATTCCGGCCCGGCGACCGAAGACGTTGATATCCAACAGCGAATTGGTGCCCAGCCGGTTGGCCCCGTGCACCGACACGCACGCGCATTCCCCGGCCGCATACAGTCCCGGCACGGCGGTGGTGTTGTTGCGCAGCACTTGTCCGGTCACCGTGGTCGGGATGCCGCCCATCACGTAGTGGCAGGTCGGATAGACCGGGACCAGCTCCTTGACCGGGTCGACCCCGAGGTAGGTCCGGGCGAACTCGGTGATGTCGGGCAGCTTGGCCTCCAGCACGTCGGCGCCCAGGTGGCGCACGTCGATGTAGACGTAGTCCTTGTGCGGTCCGGCACCGCGGCCCTCCAGCACTTCGAGCACCATCGAGCGGGCGACGATGTCGCGGGGTGCCAGATCCACGATCGTCGGCGCGTAGCGCTCCATGAAACGCTCACCCTCGCCGTTGAGCAGTCGGCCGCCCTCACCGCGGACCGCCTCGGAGATCAAGATGCCCAGGCCGGCCAGCCCGGTAGGGTGGAACTGGTGAAATTCCATGTCCTCCAACGGAAGTCCCTTGCGGAAGACAATACCGATGCCGTCGCCGGTCAAGGTGTGCGCGTTCGAGGTGGTCTTGTACATCCGGCCCGAGCCGCCGGTGGCGATGACGACGGCCTTGGCGTGGAAGACGTGGATCTCGCCGGTGGCCAGTTCGTAGGCGACCACTCCGGTGGCGATCGGGCCGCTGGGCGTCTGCGTCAACACCAGGTCCAGCGCATAGAACTCGTTGAAGAACTCCACGTCGTGCTTGACGCAGTTCTGGTACAGCGTCTGCAGAATCATGTGGCCGGTGCGGTCGGCGGCATAACACGACCGGCGCACCGGAGCTTTGCCGTGGTCGCGGGTGTGCCCGCCGAAGCGGCGCTGGTCGATGCGGCCCTCGGGGGTGCGGTTGAACGGCATCCCCATCTTCTCCAGATCCAGGACGGCGTCGATGGCTTCCTTGCACATGATCTCCACGGCGTCCTGGTCGGCCAGGTAGTCGCCGCCCTTGACGGTGTCGAAGGTGTGCCATTCCCAGTTGTCGTCTTCGACGTTGGCCAGCGCGGCGCACATGCCGCCCTGCGCGGCGCCGGTGTGGCTGCGGGTGGGGTACAGCTTGGTCAGCACCGCGGTACGCACCCGCGGGCCGGCCTCTACGGCGGCGCGCATCCCGGCGCCGCCGGCGCCGACGATCACCACGTCGTATCGATGTTCTTCAACCATGTTCGCGCCTATCCTCGAGATGTTCGGGTCGAAGGTCACCAGCACGTAGGTGCCCAGCACCAACGTGAACCCCATCGAGAGCAGCAGCAGGCTGTTGAGCCAGAACCGGGTGGAATTCTTGCGGCTGTAGTCGTCGATGATGGTGCGCAGCCCGTTGCCGCCGTGCAACTGCGCCAGCCACAACAGCGCCATGTCCCAGATTTGCCAGAACGGAGAATGCCAGCGCTGCGCCACATAGTTGAAGTCGATGCGGTAGACGCCGTCGTCCCACATCAGCATCACGAACAGGTGCCCGAGCGCGAAGAATACCAGCGCGATGCCGGAGAACCGCATGAACAGCCAGGCGAACTTCTCGAAATTGGGCATCCCCGCGCGGCGGCGGGGGGCGCGTGGATTGTCCAGCGCGGCCGGGCGGTCGTGGCTGCGTGCAGCACCGGGGCCAGCCTGGCCCCGGCTCAGCTGCCGATCGGCGCAGCTCATCGGAAGTGCCCGATCAGGTGGATGCCCACCACCACCGTCGCCGGAACCATGACCAGCAGCCAGACGATGCCGACCGCCCACAACATCAACCGCTGGTAGCGGGTGCCTTGCGACCAGAAGTCGATCAGGATCACCCGGATGCCGTTCAGCGCGTGGTAGAGCACCGCGGCCACCAGACCGAGTTCCATCAGGCCCACGATCGGTGTCTTGTAGGTCTCGATGACCTCGTTGTAGGTCTGCGGGCCCACCCGCACCAGGGCGGTGTCCAGGACATGGACGAACAGGAAGAAGAAGATCGTCGCGCCCGAGATGCGGTGCAGCACCCACGACCACATGCCGGGATCGCCGCGATACAGGGTCCTGCGCGCCGGGTTCGCGGGCTTGGCCGTCGTCATCAGCGCCTCCATCTCTGGCGACCCGCTGCGCCCGGCTTTTGCCGCGCTTGCGATCGTCACGCCGTATCTGTGGTGATCCGCTGCGCCCGGCTTCGCCGCGCTTGCGATCGCCACGCAACACTTCGGTGCACAACCCGCCCGGACAGAACCGGGCAATTCAATCTAGTCCCTTTGTAGTGTTAAACGAACAGCTCCGCCGTCACCGAACTCTGGGCGCGTCGATCGGGTTCGGTGGTCGGCGAGAGCTCACCGACAGCGAACGAGGCGCGAAGAATGCATTCCGATGACTGTTGCAGTTGACTGGAAATGCTGCGGGACAAGGCGATTAACGCAGCACAGAGAGCTTACGCGCCGTATTCGCGGTTACGCGTGGGTGCCGCGGCGCTGGTCGACGACGGCCGCGTCGTCACCGGATGCAATGTGGAGAATGTCTCATATGGTCTAGGTCTCTGTGCCGAGTGCGGCGTGGTGTGCGCGCTGCATTCGACCGGTGGGGGCAGGTTGGTGGCGCTGGTGTGCGTGCAGGCCTCGGGTGGGCTGCTGATGCCGTGCGGGCGGTGCCGTCAGGTCTTGCTGGAGCACGGCGGCCCAGACCTGCTGATCGACCATCCCGCCGGGCCCCGCCGGCTCGGCGACCTGCTGCCCGACGCATTCGGCCCCGACGACCTCGCCGGCAAAGCCGGGCAATTCCCGTGACCGGCTTCACATTCGACGCGCCGACCGTGATCAGGACCAAGCGCGACGGCGGTCGGCTGTCCGACGCCGCGATCGACTGGGTCGTCGCGGCCTATACCGACGGACGGGTCACCGACGAGCAGATGTCGGCCCTGTTGATGGCGATCTTCCTGCGCGGCATGGACCACGGCGAGACCGCGCGCTGGACCGAGGCGATGCTGGGCTCCGGTGAACGGATGGACTTCACCGATATGCGCTGCGGCGGTAAGCCGCTGGTGACCGTGGACAAGCACTCCACCGGTGGGGTGGGCGACAAGATCACCCTGCCGTTGGTGGCCGCCGTCGCGGCCTGCGGGGGCGCGGTGCCGCAGGCATCCGGGCGCGGCCTCGGCCACACCGGCGGCACATTGGACAAACTGGAATCCATCGCCGGCTTCTCCGCCGATCTGTCGATCAGCACGTGTGCGACAACAACTGTGCGACGTCGGCGCGGCCATCTTCGCTGCCGGCCGGTTGGCGCCCGCCGACGCCAAGCTGTACGCGCTGCGCGACGTCACCGGCACGGTCGAGTCGCTGCCGCTGATCGCCAGCTCGGTGATGAGCAAGAAGCTGGCCGAGGGAGCCGGGGCGCTGGTACTCGACGTAAGGTCGGGTCGGGTGCCCTGCTGAAGTCGGAATCGGAGTGCCGCGAGCTGGCCGAAACCATGATCGCCCTGGGTGCGGGGCATGGCGTCCCCACCCGGTCCTGCTGACCGATATGAACTGCCCGTTGGGCCGCACGGCCGGCAACGCACTCGAGGTCGCCGAAGCGCTGGAGGTGCTGGCCGGCGGCGGCCCGGCCGACGTGGTGCAGCTGACCGTGCGCGCTGGCCGCCGAGATGCTGAACGTCGCCGGCGTCCACGGCGCGCGATCCGGCCCAGACACTGCAGGACGGCACCGCGATGGACCGGTTCCGCGCGTTGATCGCCGCGCAGGGCGGCGACTTGTCGGTGCCGTTGCCGGTCGGTCGCGTGTTCGGAGACCCTGACCGCGCCCCGGAGCGGCACAATGGGCGACATCGACGCGATGGCGGTAGGTCTGGCGGTGTGGCGGCTCGGCGCGGGCAGGTCCCGGCCCGGGCGAACAGGTGCAACCCGGCGCCGGCATCCGGATTCACCGCCGCCCGGGCGACCCGGTCACCGCCGGTGAGCCGTTGTTCACGCTGTACACCGACACCCCGGAACGGTTCGGCGCCGCGATGGCCGAACTGGACGGTGGCTGGAGCGTCGGCGATTACCTGCCCGTTCCGCGGCCGTTAATCATCGATCGGATCACCCCATGACGGCACCACTGAGCCTGGACATGATCGGGCGGGCGCCCAAGGCGCTACTGCATGATCACCTGGACGGGGGACTGCGCCCGGCCACCGTGATCGACATCGCCGGGCAGGCCGGCTACGACGGCCTGCCCGCCACCGACGTCCACGAGTTGGAGAGGTGGTTTCACACTGCGTCGCACAGCGGTTCATTGGAGCGCTACCTCGAGCCGTTCTCGCACACGGTCGGCGGTGATGCAGACGCCCGAGGCGCTGTACCGCGTCGCCTACGAGTGCGTCGAGGACCTAGCCGCCGACTCGGTGGTTTACGCCGAGGTGCGGTTCGCCCCCGAACTGCACATCAACCGCGGGTTGTCGTTCGACGACAGTCACCGACGCGGTGCTGGCCGGATTCGCCGACGGGGAGAAGGCGGCCGCCGCCGAAGGACGTGCGATCACGGTGCGCTGCCTGGTCACCGCCATGCGGCACGCGGCGATGTCGCGGGAGATCGCCGAACTGGCGATCCGCTTCCGGGACAAGGGCGTGGTCGGATTCGACATCGCCGGCGCGGAGGCCGGTTACCCGCCGACCAGGCACCTGGACGCATTCGAATACATGCGGGACCACAACGCGCGCTTCACAATTCATGCTGGAGAAGCGTTCGGCCTGCCGTCCATCCACGAGGCGATCGCGTTTTGCGGCGCCGACCGGCTGGGCCACGGCGTGCGGATCGTCGACGATATCGCTATCGCCGAGGACGGCACGGTGCAGCTTGGCCGGCTGGCATCGATACTGCGGGACAAACGAATCCCGTTGGAGCTGTGCCCCAGCTCCAACGTGCAGACCGGCGCGGTCGACAGCATCGCCGGCCACCCGTTCGATCTGCTGGCCCGCGCCCGGTTCCGGGTGACCGTCAACACCGACAACCGGCTGATGAGCGACACCACCATGAGCCACGAGATGTACCGACTGGTCGAGGCTTTCGGCTACGGCTGGAGCGACTTGGCGCGGTTCACCATCAACGCGATGAAATCGGCGTTCATTCCTTTCGATGAGCGGCTGGCGATCATCGACGAGGTGATCAAGCCACGGTTCGCGGTGCTGATCGGGTAGCGACAACGCAAAAAAAGGTAAGGACCACATGAGCCAAGTCGTCGATGGGACGGTCGAGCGCTACCTGGCGTGCATGGCCGCCCACGACTGGGATGGTCTTGCCGCCACCATCGCCGACGAGGGCCTGACACGGGACGGCCCGTTCTGTGATCGCGTCGAGGGAAAGCAGCGCTACGTCGACTTTCTGCGGCGTGTCATCACCTCGCTCAACGGCTACCAGCTGAAAGTGCAGCGGGTTTCCCATGTTTCGGACCGGGTGTGCTACGTCGAACTGAGCGAGAGCTTCGAGGTCGACGGCGCCCGGACCGAGTATCCCGAATGCATCTTGTTCCAGCGCGCCGACGACGGCCGGATTTGCCACGTCAGCGTATTCATCAAGGAGCCGGGCGGGATAGGGCCGGTCGCGGGGGCTCGTGCCGGCTGACGTCAGTCAGCTCAGCACCCCGGGGTCGCGCCGCAGCTCTCGGCGTGCCATTGCCTGGAACAGCCCGGTGAAGGGGTGGGTATTGAAGAAGTCGCCATAGTTGCGCGCGGCATCGCGGTTCATCGGGACGCCACCACCGGCGGCGGCTATCCGCCAGGCCTGGCGGCAGCGCCACTCGAGGACATGGCCCGGATGTAGGTCTGCTCGATGTCTCGGCCGAGCGACCATCACGCCGTGGTTGGCCAGCAGGCCAGCGTTGCTGTCACCGATGGCCTCGGCCGCGGCGCGCGCATTGTTGGCGTCGTTGACCGGGCCGTCAGTATTCGTCGTAGACGGCGATCTCGCCGTCGTAGAGCGCGCCGGTCTGGTCGTAGATCTGCGGGCGCGTCCGATGTCGGCCCAGACCGTTCCCCACCGGGGGTGATTGTGGACGACGCACCGCATGTCGGCGCGGACGCGGTGCAGCACGACATGCAGCGTGATGGCCGGTGTGATCGTCCACCGGCCGCGATTGCGTTGCCGTGGCGTCCATGGTCAGATGTCGCTGGCGCAGACCTCGTCCCACGTCAGCCCGAACGGGTTGACCAGGAACGTGCCGTCCGGTTGCTTGTAGGTGATGTGCCCGGCGAGATGATCGTCGTATCCCTCGGCGAACAGACAACGGCACAGCAGCGTTAGCTCCTGGGCGCCACTGAGTTCGGGCAGGGCAGGAGCAATGGGCTTCTGTCACGACCATGGGCCGCATCGGGGTCGGCTGGTTGGTCTGAATGCTTGTCATGGCCGTGTTCCGTCTCTAGGTGGCGATTGGGGTGGCCAGGACCCTTCGAAGCCGATCGCCGTAGAACGTCAGGGCGTTGGCCGCCAGCACCTTGCGTTCCAGCTCGTCGCCGATGCCCCGATCCCGGACGCTCTTGACCGCTCCGGGATAGACGGCGTCGTGATGGGGATAGTCAGAGGCGAACATGACGTTGTCGGCCCAGCCTTGCTGCAGGGTCGAGTCTAGGCCGGGCTCCTCGATCTCGAACGTGAGCCACGACCGGGTGTTGATGGCGCCGCCGGGATCCCCTGCGCGGTAGTCGTCCGGGGCCAGCTCGTAGTGCTCCTCGATGCGGTCCACCCAGGTCGGTGCCCATCCGCAGCCGGCTTCCAGGAACCCCAGCCGCAAGCGTGGGAAGCGTTGAAAGATCCCGGCCAAGGTGATGCTGACCATCGCCGCCATCTGCTCGAAGACGTGGCTGACTATGTGGCAGCCGGCATAGCTGGACATGCGGTCGAGACCGATGGTGTCCAGGCCGGACAGATACGCCTCGTGCAACGACACCGGGACATCGAGCTGCTGCGCCTTATCCCACAGCACGTCGAAGTCGGCGTGATCGGCAGTACGACCTCCGATCCGGTTGGGTCGCATCACACCGCCGACGAAGCCGTGGGTGGTGACCGCACGCTCCAGCTCGGCCGCGGCCAAACCCGGGTCTTGTTGCGGCAGCAGAGCCACTCCGATCAGACGCTTTGGGTCGGTGGCGCAGTAGCGGGCAAGCCAATCGTTGTAGGCCCCGCAGAGGGCGGCCGCCACGTCGGCATTCTCCAGCAGGCCGAACATCAGCCCCACACTGGGATACAGCACCGCGGCGTTGATCCCCTCGTCGTCGAGCACCTGGAGGCGGACCCCGGGGTCGCGGCCACCCTCGCGTCGCTCACCTCCGGCCGACACATGGTTCTGCAGGCCGCCGGGGAAGGGATAGGCCGACCGCCAGAGTCGGCCCTCGATGCGATAGGTGACAAAGCCGCCGGCTTCGCCGACGAACTGCAAGGCGCTGTCGCGCATCGGTGAAGGAATGGCGTCGACCAGTTCGGGCAGCGTCTCCTCGACATGCCCGTCGGCGTCTATCACCACTGACATCGGACCCCCTTTTTGTCGAGGCGGCCGAAACAATACTTACTAAAATACTAAAATAGCTCGCTGAATTCGAGGACAGTCAGAGGTGATCGTCGAGGACTTCGTGGGCCAGCTCCCGTAGCGCACGACGATCCTCGGTCAGCGCAGAGCGGCGGGCCGGGGTGGCCCGGTATGCCCGGCGGGAACGGCCATCGACGACCCGCTGGTGCGACACGAGCAAACCGTCGGCTTCGAGCCTGTGCAGTGTCGGATACAAGGTGCCGGGACTGACCCGGTATCCGTGGCGGCCCAGTTCCTCGGTCAGCCACGCGCCGTGTACCTCCTCCTGCGCGGCGTGATGAAGGATATGCAGCCGCACCGCGGCCCGCTGGAATTCGCGCATTCACACCACCAGTGACGAAACCGATATCGGGTTGCGATTCTACGGCCCTTTTCTTGCGCAGCGCAGCAACGTCATGAAGCCGAAGTCCATGTGTAACCGGGTCATCTCCACGATCGCCGAGATGTGTTCACCTCTTAAGCACATCCCTCGGACGTCGGCGACAGCTGGATGCTGGCCCCGCGTGGGCGCGACACTCGAACTACGATATCGGAGTTCGATACGGATTGCCTGGACCTAGCATCGATATCGGCTGACCAGACCCCCGGACAGGTGAGGAGGCGTCGTAGTGGATGCGGACTCGGTGTTCGATTTCGCCGACGTGGTGGTGGAGTGGACCGGGATGCGGGCGTTAAACGGGTTCACCGCCGCTGTTTCCCAGCACGGGATAACGGCGCTGTTCGGGCCGTCGGGATCGGGCAAGTCCACCCTGCTGCGATTGTGTAATCGGTTGCAGATGCCGACGAGCGGACGAGTGCGCTTCTGCGGCAAAGACATTTCCGGAATCGACCCGCTGTGGTTGCGGCGCCGGGTCGGCATGTGTTTCCAGCGTCCCACCCCGTTTCCCGGCACGGTCGCCGATAACCTGCGCGTCGCAGAGCCGCACGCCTCCGACGAGCAGATGCAAGAAACGCTGGCGCGGGTGGCGCTGACCGGATCATGGCTGACTCGTGACGCGAGCGCGCTGTCGGGCGGGGAGGCGCAGCGGATGTGTCTGGCGCGCACGCTGATGGCTCACCCACAGGTGCTGCTGCTGGATGAACCCACTTCCGCCACCGACGCCGCCGCAGCAAAAGTGATCGAGCAGGCGGTGCGCGACCTGGCCGACGACGACGGCGTTCCCGCCGTGTGGGTCACCCATGACCCGGCCCAGGTAGAGCGGATCGCTGACCGGGTCCTGCATATCGAGCGCGGCCGGTGCGCGGGCGTTGGACCGGCGGTGCGCGGGCCCGGCGACGGTCAGGCGACGCAGTGAACAGCGCGGTCAGCTGGGTGGGGCTGGCGTCGTCGCTGGCGTTGGTGGTGTTCGCTGCGGGGATCTCGGTATGGCAGCGGCTAGGTCTGGAGCGGCAGGTCGTGTGGTCGGCCGGCCGGGCGTTGGCCCAGCTGTTGCTGGTCGGTGGTGCTTTGACGTTGCTCTTCGCGCCGGGTCGTTCACTGTGGTGGTCATGGGTGTGGATCGCGGGCATGGTCGCCTACGCCGGGGACGTCGCCCGTCGGCGTGCCCCGGAGGTGCCTCGGCTGGGACGGCTGACGGTTGTCGCGTTCGGCACCGCGGTGATAATCACCCTGGGAGTGCTGTTCGGGCTGCGCGTCTTTCCGCTGCAGGCCCGTACGCTGGTACCGATCGCCGGGATGATGATCGGTAACTCGATGACCGCCACCGTGTTGGTGGCCCGGCGCCTGGTCGACGAGTTGCGCGACAAACGTGATGAGGTCGAAGCCCGACTCGCCCTCGCCCTGCCCTACCGCCAGGCCGCCGGCCCCTACCTGCGGACCGCCTTGCGGGCCGCCCTTTCCCCGCAGGTCGAAACGACGAAAGCCACCGGTCTGGTGTTCCTGCCTGGTGCCATGACCGGACTCATCCTTGCCGGCGTACCTCCGGTGCAGGCAGTTCTCGTTCAGGCGGTCGTGATGTTCCTCGTCTTGGGCTCGTCGGCCGTTACCACCGTCGTGGTCGCGTTGGGCCTCGTCCGTCTCGTGTTCACCCGCGACCACCGGCTACTGCCGTTGAGCGCTCGACCGGCTAATCCTTAGCTCGCCGCCTTGGCCAGCGTGCTGCGCAGCGTGTCGGCGCTATTCGCGCCTTAGCCGCGACTCTCATGTTGAATGTCGTCGGCGGCTTCGGCGCTATTCGCGCCTCAGCCGCGACTCCACGAACCGCTCGAGTTCCTCCCAGCTGCGCACCGCCTCGGCGTACGGCGCCGAGGGTTTGGCTTCGGAGTCGGGCTCCAGCACATAGGCCACCAGCTTGGCCAGCGGCTTGTCGGGCTGTAGCGCCTTGTCGACGGTGTTGTCTTCGGCGTACTCGCCGACGTCACGCAACAGCTCGACGGCCAAGTCGACCTGCTCACGGTCCACGGCGTCCGGGCCGTCGCCCAAGTCGTCGGCCAGCCCGGTCAGCACGTAGACGTTGTCGTCGGTGATGTCCATCTTCAATGAGCCGTCCGTGGCGGCCGTACGGATGTCGTCGTAGGTGCTCAGGTCGGACAAGTCGTGGTCGTGCTCGTCGGCCAGGTAACGCGCCAGGGCCCGTTCGGAGCTGAACACGCTGATCCGTCCGTTGCGGCCCAGGAAAACGGGGCGGTCGTCGAAATAGCAGCGAAGAGTGTAGAAGGTGCCGGCCGCGGTCATGATCTGGATCGGGTCGATGCCGACCTTCTGCCAGAAGTCCACGTCGCCGCCGAGCACCACGTCGTCGCCGGCGGCGCGGGGTTTCTCGTCTTTGCTCTCGGGTTCGTCGGCGTCCTCAGCCTGGGCCGCGTCCTCGGTCGTCTCGGCGGCCTCGGCTTCTTCCTCCGTCGGGAGCTCTTCCTCTTCGGGGGGCTCCTCGGACAATTCGTCGGCGGCCCGGGCCGAGGCGTCGGCGTCGACGTCTGGCGTGCTGACGATCTCATCGATCGCATTGAGCACGTCATCCCAGCTGCGACCGATGATTTCGGCGATCGCATGCCAGCGCTTGAGGCCGGTCTTCCCGGTGAATTCACCGATTCCGCTGGTCAGTGCGCCCAGATTCGGGTTGCCATTGAAGAACTTCGTCACCGCGGGCAGTTCGCAGACCGATCCGATCGACGACACGATTGCCAGCGTGCCGGCCAGCGCAGTGACCGACTCTTCGGTCGGCTTCTCGGTGATCAGTTCCTCGACGGCGATCAGGTCGAACTGCTTGTCCTCGGCCGGATCCAGCTTGTGCGCGTTGAGCTCGGTCACGTCCTTCCAGCCCGGGTGGTCGACGAGATCGTTGTCGGTGTCGGTGCGCACGAACGCGACCAGGTCAGCCGCGGTTTCGAAGCCGAACAGGTCGTCGTCCTTGCCGAGGAAGGCCTCCCACTCGTCGCCGGCATCGCGCCAGCGAGGTGCCCATAGCGTGTAGCGGTCACCGTCGGTCAGGCTCAGGCAGATGGGCACGAGGTCAGCAGCCATGCGGCACAGAATAACGACGGCACTGCCGGCCTCGGGGTCAGGTGCCCCAAATGTCGGTGATGGCAGGCGCCCGGGTCGCATTGCCGAGCGTTGAGCAGCCCGTACATCTGCTCCAACGTGGACAGCACATTGTAGTGGCTGATCGCCTCGCTGTACGCACCGGGTTTGACGTTGGCTCCGTAAAACACCGTCGGAATCTGGTTGCGTGCGGTGTTGTCGTCCGTACGCAGACAGGTTTTGATACAGCCACGCGTCGCCTTGCGCGCGCGCCCGGGATGTTGGTGAAGCTTGCCCGTGGAGCCGACGGCGGGAGGTTCCGCAAACCCGCGAACGAATATGACGCCGCAACGTGCGCAAAGCCGCAGCTGCGGGCGTGTCGCCAGGCTAGGGTCACACGTCGTGGAGGTGCACGTCGTTGACCACCCGCTGGCCGCGGCCCGGCTGACCGTTCTGCGCGACGAACGCACCGACAATGCCACGTTCCGTGCCGCGTTGCGCGACCTGACGCTGATGCTGGTCTACGAGGCTACCCGCGGCGCGCCTACCGAACAGATCCAGCTCCGCACACCGGTCGCCGAGGCCGCCGGCCTGCGCCTGGCCGACCCGCCACTGCTGGTGCCGGTGCTGCGGGCCGGGCTGGGCATGGTCGATCAGGCGCACGCCCTCATCCCGGATGCGCTGGTGGGCTTCATCGGGGTGGCCCGCGATGAGCAAACCCACGTGGCGGTGCCGTATTTGGAGTCGCTGCCCGACGAGCTGCGCGGGCAGCCGGTGATGGTCCTGGATCCCATGCTGGCCACCGGCGGCTCGATGACGCACGCGGTCGGATTGCTGCAGCGCCGCGGCGCGTCCGACATCACCGTGCTGTGTGTGGTCGCCGCGCCCGAAGGCATTGCCGCACTGGAGAAGGCCGCCCCGAGCGCCCGGTTGTTCACCGCGGCGATCGACGACCACCTCAACGAGATCGCCTATATCGTCCCGGGTCTCGGCGATGCCGGGGACCGCCAGTTCGGCCCGCGCTGACCTACCAGCGGTGCACCAGCGCCACCAGTTGGTCGCGCAGGGCCGCCGCCTGCTTCCGCGCCTCGCCCAGGTCGTCGCGCACCGGGCAGCCGACCTCGATGTAGCATTTGAGCTTCGGCTCGGTGCCCGACGGTCGCACCACCACCCTGGCCCAGGTGTCGGCGTCGCCGCCGGAAAAGATCAGCGCATCAGCGCGGTGCTTGCCACGATCCTTCAGCAGATCGGTTGTGCGGCAGGAATATCCGGCCAGGTGCTGCGGCGGGGCCGCTCGCAGCCGCCGCATCAGGCGGGCGGCTTCGTCGGCGTCGGCCACTTTCCGCGAGACCGCGGCGCCCAGGTGGACCCCGTGGCGCCGGGCGAGCTCGTCAAGCGCGTCGGGCACCGAGCGACCCGCGCCTTCAGCGTCGCCACCAGGTCACAGCCAGCACGGCCGCGCTGATGCCGTCCTTGTCGCGCACCGCGGCCGGATCGACGCAGTGCCCGATGGCCTCCTCGTAGGCGTACACCAGGGTGCTGCCGGGCAAGTCGGTGTCGGCGCGCGCCAGCCATTTGAAACCGGTCAGGGTTTCGGCATGGCGTGCGCCGTAGT
This sequence comes from uncultured Actinomycetota bacterium, assembly GCA_963787635.1. Lineage (GTDB taxonomy): Bacteria > Actinomycetota > Actinomycetes > Mycobacteriales > Mycobacteriaceae > Mycobacterium. The sequence goes on from CAWBDP010000002.1 coordinate 238,652, forward strand.
GCGCGGCGATCGCCGCCAGCATCCGCGACGAGACGACCGTGCTGGCCACCACGCGTCGGCCAGCGCGTGCGGATCGAGCTGCGACAAGATGTAATCGCCCAGCAGCCAGCCGGTTTCGTCGCCGGACAACATCCGCCAGCCCGCCGGGGTGGGGATCCCGACCGCGCAGCGATCGGCGTCGGGATCCAGCGCGATCGCGATGTCGGCGTCGACGGCGGCGGCCAGGTTCAGCAGCGCGTCGGTGGCGCCGGGCTCTTCCGGGTTGGGGAAGGCGACGGTGGGGAAGTCGGGATCCGGCGCGAATTGCCCGGCGACGGTGTGCACGTCGTCGAAACCGGCGCGGTGCAACGTCTCGACCGCCACCGCACCGCCCACCCCGTGCAGCGGTGTCAATGCCACCCGTACCGATCCGGCCGAGCGGCGCACCCGGGCTGCGCGTTCGATGTAGCGGTCCAGCAGCCCGTTATCGGTGGGTGCAACGGGCTTCCTGGCGATCTGGTCGGCGAAAGGTGCCGCGGCCATGGTGGTTTCGATCGCGGTGTCGTCGGGGGAGACGATCTGGGTGCCGCCGCCGAAATACACTTTGTAGCCGTTCTCGCTCGCCGGATTGTGCGATGCGGTGATCTGGACACCGGCCGCCGCGCCGGTGTGCCGCACCGCGAAAGCCAGCACCGGTGTGGGTAGCGGATCGGGCAGCAGCAGGACCGAAAACCCTTGAGCGGCAAATGCACTTGCCGCACCCACGGCGAAGGCACCCGATCCGTGCCGGGCATCGCGGCCGACGACCACGGTCGAACCGCGCAGCCCGCGCCCGCTGAGCACCTGCGCCACCGCCCAGCTGGCACGCAACACCACGGCCAGGTTCATGGCGTCGGGCCCGCCGCGCACCGGGCCGCGCAAACCCGCCGTGCCGAACGTCAACGGCCGGGCGAACCGGGCAGCCAGTTCGCCGGGCTCGCATGCCGCGAGTTCGGCAGCAGTCAGCGGGTCGGGGTCATGAGCGATCCACTCCTCGGGAATCACGATCAGAGCCGGGCGATGACGTCGGCCAGCAGAGATCCCATCCGGGTCGCCGACGCGGCACCGGCCGCCAGCACCTCGGCGTGGCTGAGCGGCTCGCCGGTGATCCCGGCCGCCAGATTGGTCACCAGCGACACGCCCAGCACCTCCGCGCCCGCCGCCCGCGCGGCGATGGTCTCGTGCACCGTCGACATGCCCACCAGGTCGGCGCCCAGCGTCCGCAGCATCCGGATCTCGGCCGGCGTCTCGTAGTGCGGGCCCGGCAGGCCGGCGTAGACGCCTTCGGCCAGCGTCGGGTCGACCTCGCGGGCCAGTGCCCGCAAGTCGCGGCGTCGTAGGCGTCGACCAGGTCGACGAACTGCGGCGCCGACCAGCGGCGAACGGGCGGTCAGGTTCAGGTGGTCACTGATCAGCACCGGCTGGCCGACTTCGAACTCCGGCCGCAGCCCGCCGGCGGCGTTGGTGAGCACGACGGTGCGCACACCGGCCGCACACGCCGTGCGTACCGGGTGCACGACGTGCTGCAGGTCGTGTCCTTCATAGGCGTGCATCCGGCCCAGCAGCACCAGCACTCGATGCCGCCGATGGGTACCGACGAGCAACTGGCCGGTGTGCCCGACGGCGGACGGCGGGGTGAATCCGGGCAACTCGGCCATCGGCACCATCGCGGTCGGCGCGCCAGGGCCGCGACGGCCGGCGCCCAGCCCGAGCCGAGGACGACGGCGACGTCGTGCTCGGCTACCCCGGTGCGTTCGGCGATGAATTGCGCGGCCCGCCGCGCCAGTGCCTCGGGCTCGGGCGGACCGCCTGTCACAGCAGGGCGAGCCTAGCCCGAGCCCGCGACGGTGCGATACTGCGAGATGCCCGCGGTCGCCGACGTTGGATACCGCGAGGATGTGGTACAGCGCCGCCGCGACGACCTCTCGAGCTGTCGCACGCCATCCACGCCGAGCCCGAGCTGGCGTTCGCCGAACATCGCAGCTGCGCCAAGACGCAGGCGCTGGTCGCCGAGCGTGGATTCGCGATCACCCAGGCGCCCGGCGGTTTGGACACCGCGTTTCGCGCCGAATTCGGCAGCGGCCCGCTGGAGGTCGGCATCTGCGCCGAGTACGACGCGCTGCCGGGCATCGGTCATGCCTGCGGGCACAACATCATCGCCGCATCCGCGGTCGGCGCCGCGCTCGGCGCTCGCCGAGGTTGCCGACGAACTCGGGCTCACGGTCGTGCTGATGGGCACACCCGCCGAAGAGTCCGGCGGCGGAAAAGCCTTGCTGCTCAAGGCCGGCAGCGTTCGACGACATCGCGCGGCGGTGATGGTGCACCCCGGCCCAGTCGACATCGCGGCGGCCCGCTCGCTGGCGCTGTCGGAGGTGACGGTGCGAATACCGGGGCCGCGAGTCCCACGCGTCGGTGGCGCCTTATCTGGGCGTCAACGCCGGCGACGCGGTGACCGTCGCGCAGGTGGCCATCGGACTGCTGCGCCAGCAGCTGGCGCCGGGCCAGCAAGTGCACGGCATCGTCACCGAAGGGGGCCGGCGCACCGAACGTCATCCCCGGGCAAGTCGACGCATGCGGTACGCGATGCGGGCGGTCGACATCGGCATCGCTGGCACGAGCTTGCAGGGCAGGATGTCGTGACTGCTTCCACGCCGGCGCGCTGGCCACCGGATGCGAATACGACATCGACGACCACGGGCCGGCCTACGACGAGCTGACGGCCGGACCGGTGGCTGGCCGAGGTGTTCCGCGACGAAATGACGCCGGCTCGGGCCGCACGCCGGTACCGGTCGATGTCGAGGCGGCGCTGCCGGTGGGCAGTACGGACATGGGCAACGTGACCCAGGTGATGCCCGGCATCCACCCGATCGTCGGAATCGACGCCGGCGGCGCGTCGTTGCACCAGCCGGAATTCGCCGCCGCGGCCGCTCGGCCAAGCGCCGATCGCGGCCGTCATCGACGGCGCAATCATGTTGGCGCGCACGGTGTTCAGCTTGGCCGAGACGCCGCACGAGCGGACCGGGTGCTAGCGGCTCGTACTGGCGGGCGGCATCATGAGTCTCGCCGATACATGCCGAATCATGGTTGGCCGCCCACTACGACGAGCTGGTCGGGTGGCGCCGGCACATCCACCGCTACCCGGAGCTGGGCCGCCAGGAGTTCGCCACCACCCAGTTCGTCGCGACGCAGCTGGCCGACGCCGGGCTCAACCCGAAGGTGCTGCCCGGCGGCACCGGGCTGACGTGCGATTTCGGGCCGGAGCACCTGCCGAGGATCGCGCTGCGCGCCGACATGGACGCGCTGCCGATGGCCGAGCGGACCGGCGCTGCCGTACGCGTCGACGGTGCCCAACGTCGCGCACGCGTGCGGCCACGACGGCCACACCGCGATGCTGCTCGGCGCCGCGCTGGCGTTGGCGTCGGTGCCGGAGCTGCCGGTCGCGGTCCGGCTGATCTTCCAGCCCGCCGAGGAACTGATGCCCGGCGGTGCGATCGACGCGATCGCGGCGGGCGTGCTGACCGGGGTGTCGCGAATCTTCGCCCTGCACTGCGACCCTCGGCTCGGTGGTCGGCAAGGTCGCGGTCGCCCGGGCCCGATCACCTCGGCCGCCGACTCGATCGAGATCATCCTGCACTCGCCTGGCGGGCACACGTCGCGGCCACATCTGACCGCCGACCTGGTGTACGGGATCGGCACGCTGATCACCGGCCTGCCCGGGGTGCTGTCGCGGCGCATCGACCCGCGCAACAGCACGGTGATGGTGTGGGGCGCGGTCAACGCCGGCGCCGCCGCCAACGCGATCCCGCAGACCGGCGCGCTGGCCGGCACGATCCGCACCGCAAGCCGCGAGACCTGGCTGCGCTGGAGGCGATCGTCCGCGAGATCGGCTGTCGTCACTGCTGGCGCCGCTGGGCATCGAGCACACACTGCACTACCACCGCGGCGTGCCGCCGGTGGTCAACGAGGAGATCTCGACGCGGATCCTCATGCACGCGATCGAGGCCGTCGGGCCCGACGTGCTGGCCGACACCCGTCAGTCCGGCGGCGGCGAGGACTTCTCCTGGTACCTCGAGGAGGTTCCCGGCGCGATGGCGCGCCTCGGGGTGTGGTCGGGCCATGGCCCGCAGCTGGACCTGCATCAGCCGACGTTCGACCTCGACGAGCGGGCGCTGGCGGTGGGCGTGCGGGTGATGGTCAACATCGTCGAGCAGGCCGCCGCAGCGTATCGGTCTAGCCGCGGCGCTAGTGGCCGCGGACCGATGTTGCGCGACGGGCGGGTTCGCAGATCGTGTACGTAATCCGCTGGCGCGCCGGCGATTTCGGCGGCGTCGGCCATCACGCCCAGATAGCTGGCCGACGGCAGGCCGCCCTCCCACGCGTCGACGACGTACAGCCACGCAAGTACCGGATCCGTCGTGGTGTCCGAGGATTCCCGATCGACGCGGCATCGGATCTTCTTGTGGATGCCGAATTCCGAGCCTTCCCAGCGGTCCAGGTTCTTCTCGTCCTCTTTGGTCATGTCGTAGAGCACGACGAAGACCTTTGAGGCGGGATCCTCGACGATGGTCGCCAGCGCGCCCTCCCAGCCGATGTCCTCGCCGCCGAACGTCAGCCGCCAGCCGTGCAGCCAGCCGGTTCCGGCCATCGGCGAATGGGGTGCGCGCTGTATGCATCTGCTCCGGATGCATGTTCGACCCGTAGGCGGCGTAGAGCGGCACGGAGAAAGCTTAAACGGCACCCGCGGGCTAGGTTAGGACCGTGGCGACCCGCATCGTGATCATCGGCGGAGGCCGGCCGGCTACGAGGCGGCGTTGGTGGCCGCCGCACGTGGTCCCGAGCTGGCCCAGGTCACCGTCGTCGACTCGGAGGGGATCGGCGGCGCGGCCGTGCTGTTCGACTGCGTCCCGTCCAAGACGTTCATCGCCTCCACCGGTGTGCGCACCGAACTGCGCCGCGCGCCCCAGCTGGGGTTTGACATCGACATCGACGACGCCAAGATCTCGCTGCCGGAGATTCACCAGCGCGTCAAGACGCTGGCCGCGGCGCAGTCCGCCGATGTCACCGCCCAACTGTTGGCCATGGGTGTCGAGGTGATGTCGGGCCAGGGCGAGCTGGTCGACGCGAGCCCCGGCCTGGCCCGGCACTGCATCAAGGTGACCACCCCCGATGGCACCCCCACCGGGCGCGAGGCTGACGTCGTCCTGATCGCCACCGGCGCCAGCCCGCGGGTGCTGCCGTCGGCGCAGCCCGACGGTGAGCGCATCCTGACCTGGCGCCAGCTCTACGACCTGCAGGCGTTGCCTGAGCACCTCATCGTGGTGGGTTCCGGGGTCACCGGCGCCGAATTCGTGCACGCCTACACCGAATTGGGTGTCGACGTGACCGTGGTGGCCAGCCGCGACCGGGTGCTGCCCTACGAGGACGCCGACGCCGCCGGGGTGCTCGAGACGATCTTCGCGCAACGCGGCGTGCAGCTGGTCAAGAACGCCCGGGCGGACTCGGTGACCCGCACCGACACCGGGGTACTGGTCACGCTGACCGACGGGCGCACCGTGACGGGCAGTCATGCCCTGATGACGATCGGGTCGGTGCCCAACACCGGCGGCCTGGGCCTGGACCGGGTGGGCATCGAGCTGGGCCGCGGCAACTACCTGACCGTCGACCGGGTGTCCCGCACGTCGGTACCCAACATCTACGCCGCCGGTGACTGCACCGGCCTGATGCCGCTGGCCTCGGTCGCGGCGATGCAGGGCCGGATCGCGATGTGGCACGCGCTGGGCGAGGCGGTCAGTCCGATCCAGCTGCGCACGGTGGCCGCGGCGGTGTTCACCCGGCCCGAGATCGCCGCGGTCGGCGTCCCGCAATCGGCTATCGACGACGGATCGGTGCAGGCCCGGACCATCATGTTGCCGCTGCGGACCAACGCGCGCGCCAAGATGTCCGAGCTGCGGCACGGCTTCGTCAAGATCTTCTGCCGGCCGGCGACCGGCGTCGTCATCGGCGGTGTGGTGGTCGCGCCGATTGCCTCCGAGCTGATCCTGCCGATCGCGATGGCCGTGCAGAACCGCATCACCGTGACCCAGCTGGCACAGACCCTGGTGGTCTACCCGTCGCTATCCGGTTCGATCACCGAGGCCGCCCGTCGGCTGATGGCGCACGACGATCTGGACTAACCTTGGGAGCCAGTGCCCTACCGACGAGTAACCGAACAGGAGTTCCTCGATGAGGAGTCCGCTGTCGTGAGCGACCCGATGCGCGCAGCGGGCAGCTGGCAAGCCTGGCTGGCGTCCTCGCTGGGACCTGAACAACGCGCCAACGCGTGGGAGCGGCTGGGCGCCGAGCAATTCGACGTGGTCGTCATCGGCGGTGGCGTGGTGGGCTCGGGCTGCGCACTGGATGCCGCCACCCGCGGGCTGAAGGTGGCGTTGCTCGAGGCGCGCGACTTCGGGTCGGGCACGTCGAGTCGCTCGTCGAAGATGTTCCACGGCGGGCTGCGCTACCTCGAGCAACTGGAATTCGGGCTGGTCCGCGAGGCGCTATACGAGCGGGAGCTGTCGCTGACCACGCTGGCGCCGCACCTGGTCAAGCCGTTGCCGTTTTTGTATCCGCTGACCAAGCGGTGGTGGGAACGCCCGTACGTGGCCGCCGGGATCTTTCTCTACGATCGGCTTGGCGGCGCGAAATCGGTTCCGCCGCAAAAACATTTGACCCGCGCCGGTGCGCTGCGGCTTTCTCCGGGCCTCAAGCGCAGCTCATTGATCGGCGGTATCCGCTACTACGACACCGTCGTCGACGACGCCCGGCACACCATGATGGTGGCCCGCACCGCCGCGCATTACGGCGCGGTGGTGCGGTCCTCCACCCAGGTGGTCTCGCTGCTGCGCGAGGGTGACCGGGTGACCGGGGTGCGGGTGCGTGACTCTGAGGACGGCGCGGTCAGCGACGTCCACGGTCACGTGGTGGTCAACGCGACCGGGGTGTGGACCGACGAGATCCAGGCGTTGTCCAAGCAGCGCGGACGGTTCCAGGTGCGCGCGTCCAAGGGTGTGCACGTCGTGGTCCCGCGGGACCGGATCGTCAGCGACGTCGCGATCATCCTGCGCACCGAACGGTCGGTGATGTTCGTCATCCCATGGGGCAGCCACTGGATCATCGGGACCACCGACACCGACTGGGGCCTCGACCTGGCCCATCCCGCCGCCACCAGGGCCGATATCGACTACATCCTGGCCACTGTCAACACGGTGCTGGCCACCCCGCTGACCCACGCCGACATCGACGGGGTGTACGCCGGGTTGCGGCCGCTGCTGGCCGGGGAGAGCGACGACACCTCCAAGCTGTCCCGCGAGCACGCCGTCGCCGTCGCGGCACCCGGCCTGGTGGCCATCGCCGGCGGCAAGTACACCACCTACCGGGTGATGGCCGCCGACGCGATCGACGCCGCGGCGCAGTACATCCCGGCGCGGGTGGCGCCGTCGATCACCGAGAAAGTGCAGCTGTTGGGTGCGGACGGCTACTTCGCGCTGATCAACCAGACCGAACACGTCGGCGCACTGCAGGAACTGCACCCCTATCGGGTGCGCCATCTGCTGGACCGCTACGGATCCCTTATCGGCGAGGTGCTGGGGCTGGCCGCCGACCGTCGCGACCTGCTGAACCCGATCACCGCGGCGCCGGTGTATTTGAAAGTCGAGGCCGTCTACGCCGCCGCGGCCGAGGGTGCGCTGCATCTGGAGGACATCCTGGCGCGTCGGATGCGGATCTCCATCGAATACCCGCACCGCGGTGTCGACTGTGCCCGCGAGGTCGCCGAATTGATCGCGCCGGTGTTGGGCTGGACCAGTCAGGACATCGACCGCGAGGTGGCGACCTACACCGCCCGGGTGGAGGCCGAGATACTGTCGCAGACCCAGCCCGACGACGCGTCGGCCGATGCGCTGCGGGCCAGCGCACCCGAGGCGCGGGTGGAGATCCTCGAGCCGGTGCCGTTAACTTGAGGCTCGCGCCGCCGCCGGTTCGCGACGGGTAGGAGGTGGCGGACGAGCTACAACGCAGCGAGGCCAGAACCGACCCTCGGGATAGGGCCGGCGCGGGTGCGGTTGCGCGGCGGGCCGGTACTAGCCGAGTTGAGCACCCGGTTCGGCATGCCCGCCCGCGCCAAGGTGCTCGCCGGGGAAGTCGTCGACGCCGCCGGCGCCGTGATCGATGCGACCACCGTGTTGCCGGCCGGGTCGTTCGTCTACCTGTATCGCGACCTGCCCGACGAGGTGCCGGTGCCGTTCGACCTCCCGGTGCTGTACCGCGACGAGCACATCGTGGTGGTCGACAAGCCGCACTTCCTGGCTACGATGCCGCGCGGGCGGCACGTCGCGCAGACCGCGCTGGTCCGGTTGCGCCGCGAACTGGACCTGCCCGAGCTCAGCCCGGCGCACCGGCTGGACCGGCTGACCGCGGGGGTGTTGTTGTTCACCATCCGCCGCGAGCTACGCGGGGCGTATCAGACGATGTTCGCCCGCGGCGCGGTGCGCAAGACCTACCTGGCCCGCGCGGCTGTCGACCCCGCAGTGCTGCTGCCCCGCGTGGTGCGCAGCCGCATCGTCAAACGCCGCGGCCACCTGCAGGCGGTCACCGAGCCCGGCGAGCCCAACGCCGAAACCCTGGTGGAGCTGATCGCCCGCGACGGCCTGTACCGGCTGACCCCGCGAACCGGGCGCACCCACCAGCTGCGGGTGCACATGGCCGCGCTGGGGCTGCCGATCGCCGGCGACCCGCTGTATCCGGGGGTGATCGCTGTCGCCGACGACGATTTCAGCACGCCGTTGCGGCTGCTGGCGCAGAGCCTGGAATTCGACGACCCCTTCGATGGACGCCGATGCCGGTACGTCAGCGGCCAGGCGCTTTAATATCCGAACATGGACACGAGCCCTACGACGCAGCTGCGGCGTCTGCCGGTCGGTGCTCAAGGCCCCGAGGACGTCGCGGTCCTCGATGATCGACTGGTCACCGGGGTGGCCGACGGTCGCGTCTTGAGCATGGCCCTGGACGGCACCGACGTCAAAGTGCTGGCCGACACCGGTGGTCGGCCGCTGGGCATCGAGCTCTTCCCCGACGGGCGGCTGGTCGTCTGCGATGGGCGGCTCGGGCTGCTGCGGGTGGACCCTCACACCGGCGTCGTCGAGCCGCTGGTGGGCATGGTCGCCGGCGAGCCGATGAAATTCTGCAACAACGCCGCCGTCACGGCCGACGGGACGATCTTCTTCAGCGACTCCTCACGCCGCCACGGACTCGACGGTTACCAGCGTGACCTGGTCGAGCGCACCGCCAGCGGCCGGCTGCTGCGCCGCGACGCCGCCGGCGAGGTCCAGGTGCTGCTCGACAACCTGGAGTTCGCCAACGGCGTCGCGCTCGCCGACGACGAGTCCTTCGTCGCGGTCGCCGAGACCGGTGCGGCCCGCATCCGGCGGGTGTGGCTGACCGGGCCGCGCTGCGGCGAATCCGAAGTCTTGGCCGAGGATCTGGCCGGCATGCCCGACAACTTGTCGACCGGATCCGAAGGGCGGATCTGGATCGCGGTCCCCGCGCCGATGCTCCGCTCGCTGCGGGCGGCCCAGCGCGGCCCCCGGGTGGCGCGCAAACTGATCGGGCGGGTGGCCAGCGCCGTGGACCGCGCGCCGTCGAAGGCCCGGGTATTGGCGGTCGACCGGGACGGCGACATCGTCGGCCAGATCGACTGCACCCGCGGCTGCCGCTACCGGATGGTCACCGGGGTCCGCGAGCATGCCGGCACGCTGTATCTGGGCAGCCTGACCGAAGACGCCATTGCCGCGGTGTCACCGGTGCCGTCGGTGCCGACCGCCCAGATCATCGACGTCGAGACGGACTAGCGCTGGCACGCCGGACACCAGTAGGCGACCCGCTCGGCGCTGTCGTCGTATTCGATCGGTGTGCCGCAGCGCCGGCACGGCATCCCGGCGCGGCCGTACACCCACAATTGCCGGCCCCCGCGGGTATCGCCGGTGGTACACCGGTTCCACCGTGATCGGTTCAGCCACAACATCTCCCGGGCACGCGTGGCCAATCGGAGCGGATCGCGGAGCGCGCTGACCGGCGAGCCGGGCAGATGCCCGCTGACAAAGCACAATTCGTTGCAGTAGACGTTGCCGATCCCGGCCATCACCCGCTGGTCCAGCAGCGCCTCGGACAGCGGCCGGCCCAGGTCGGCGATCAGATTCGCCGCGGCGATCTGCGGGTCCCAGTCCTCGCCCAGCAGATCGGGTCCCAGGTGCGCGACGACGGCCTGGTCTTGGTCGCGGTCGAGGATCTCCAGCACGCCCAGGTCGATACCGGCGGCGCGAATGGCCTCTGCTCCCTGGCCGGCTTCCAGAATGATCCGCACCCGATGATCGGCGCGGACCGTCCGGCCACTCACCCGCCAGCTGCCGTCCATCTTCAGGTGCGAGTGGATGCTGGCCGGTCCGACTCGGATGAACAGGTGCTTGCCGCGGCTGAGCACCTCGTCGACGGTGTGGCCGGTGAGGTCGACGGTGGCAAACCGCGGTACCCGGACGTCGCAACGGGTCAGCGTGCGACCGGCCAGCGCCGCCCGCAGTGCGGCGGCGGTATGCCAGACGGTGTCACCCTCGGGCATCTACCGCAGCCGCAGCCCGCGCGGGGTGCGGGCGAAACCCGCTTCGGACAACGCGGCGACCACCAGTGCCGGCGCGGTGGCATGCGGGTCCAGCACCGGGGCGCCGTTGACCCGCTCGACCACAATCGAGCCGACGCGGCCGGCGCCGACCAGTTCGGCGATCGCGGTGGCCGCCGCGTAATTGGCGTCGGGATCGTCAGTGAAACCCAGCAGCGAGCGTCCGCCGCGCTCAAGGAACCAGGCCAGCTCGCCGTCCACCAAGACGACCAGCGCTCCGGCTTTGCGGCCGGGCCGGGCCGGACCGTCGTCTTCGGATGTCCGCGCGGGCCAGGGTAGCGCCGCGCCGTAGGGGTTGGCCGGGTCGGCGGCGGCCAGCACCACCGCCTGGTATTCCGGCCGCTGCGGGTCGACACCGTCGAGGTAGCTACGCAGCCGGTCGACAGTCGAGGCCACCGCGAACTGTGCGCCGCCTAACGACTCGACGAAATAGCCGCGCTGGCAGCGGCCGGCGTCTTCGAACGCGGTCAACACTTTGTAGAGCATGGCGAACCCGCCCGGCACGTCTTCGGCGGCCACCGCCCCTCGGGTCAGCACGCCGTGCCGGTTCAGCAGCAGCTCGGCCTGGTGATGCGCCCGCACGGTCGACTCCGGCTCGGCGGCCGGCAGCGCCGACCAGCGGCCGGCCACGGTCGGGTCGGTGGCGCGGGCTTGGGCGTGCGCCACGCTGTAGCGGCTCAGCCGCGGCGGCCGCCGACCCGAGCGGTGCGCGGGCGCGGCACGTTTTCGGGTCCCGGGCCCGCCGCGCAGCAGCGCCCGCACCGGCGCGAACGTGTCACCGGTGACTCGGCCGGCCCAGATCAGTTCCCACAGCGCTGCTTTGAGCGCCGCCTCGCCGAGGTCACCCTGCGCGAGCTGACGGAAGAAGAACGCGCCGCCGCCGGCGAGCGTGTCCATGATCTGGTGGTGGGCTTGCCCGAACTCGATCTGGGTGCCGGGCCTCAGGGTCAGCGGCGCCGAGTCCGCGGCATGGAACGCGATCCAGCCGTCGCTTCCCGAGATCGACCCCGCCCCCGACCAGGTGATCTCGCCGGAGGCCAGTAATTCGTCGAGCATGGCGGGGGAGTAGTTGGCCACCCGCGAGGCCAGCACCAGCGGTTCGACCGCCGAGGCGGGCAGCGGCACACCGGCGAGCTGGTCGAGGGCGGCGGCCAGCCCGTCCAGGCCGGAGTTGCCGGATGATCCCGCGGCGCCCACCTGCTGCCAGCTCGGCAGGAAGCGCGCGTAGGCGGCGGTGCTGACTGGCTCGACCTGAGCCCGCAGCGCTGCCAGTGAACGGCGCCGCAGGATCCGCAGCACGTCGGTGTCGCACCACTGGTCGCCGGCAGCGGGTGTCTCAAAGGCGGTGAACTCGCCGCGCACCAGGTGACCGTCGGCGGCCAGCCGGCCCAGCACGTCGGCGGTTACCCGCAGTCCCAGGCCGAACCGGGCGGCGGCGTCGGCGGTGGTGAACGGCGCATGCGTGCGCGCATACCGGCCCAGCAGCTCGCCCAGCGGGTCGGCGACCTCTTGGGTAAAGCTGGCCGGCACCCCGACGGGCACGGCGACACCGACACCGTCGCGCAACCGGCCGATGTCCTCGACGGCAACCCACCAACTCTGGCCGGCGAATGCCACCGTCAGCACGCGTTTGGCGGCGCGCAAGCCCGCTAGCCAGCCGCCCACGTCGGCGCCGCCGGCCCGGGCCGCCACCTCGCCTTCGGTGAGCGGGCCCAGCAGCCGCAGCAGATCGGCGACGGCCTCGGCGTCGCCGGCTACCCGGTCAGACGACAGGTGCTGTAACTGGCGTCCGGTGGCGGCGACGACGTCCGGGTCGAGCAGCTCGCGCAACTCGACGCGGCCGAGCAGCTGGGCCAGCAGGGTGGCGTCCAGCGACAGGGCCGCGGCGCGACGCTCGGCCAGCGGGCTGTCGCCCTCGTACATGAACGCCCCGACATACCCGAACAGCAGCGACGCCGCGAACGGCGACGGCGTGGCGGTTTCGGCCTCCAGCACCCGGATGCGGCGCCCGGCGATGTCGCCCATCAGGGCGGCCAGCGTAGGCACGTCGTAGACGTCTTGCAGGCATTCGCGGACTGTCTCCAGCACGATCGGGAAGTCGGCGTACTTGCGGGCCACGTCGAGCAGCTGGGCGGCGCGCTGGCGCTGGTGCCACAGCGGTGAGCGACGGCCCGGATGGCGCCGCGGCAGCAGCAGCGCCCGTGCCGCGCATTCTCGAAACCGCGACGCGAACAGCGCCGAACCGCCCACCTCGGCGGTGACGATCGGATCGATCTCGTCGGCGTCGAACACGAACAGTTCGGCTCCGGGCGGGGCGTCGCCGGACTGGGGCCCAGACTCAGACACGGTGTCGGGCAACCGCACCACGATGCCGTCGTCGGAGGCGGTCGGTTTCTCGTCGATGCCGTAACGTTCCCGCAGCCGCCGGCCCACCGCCAGGGCGAGCGGGCCGTGCACCCGCAGCCCGTATGGCGAGTGCAGGATCACCCGCCAGTCGCCCAGCTCGTCGCGGAACCGTTCGACCAGCAGCGTGGCGTCGGTGGGCACCACCGCGGTTGCCGCCCGCTGGTCATCGAGCAGCCGCCACAGGTTGTCCACCGCAAAGTCGTTGAACCCCAGCTCGGCGCAACGCTTCTCGAACGCCGCGCGATCGAGGCCGGCCAGCTCGCCGGTGAACGCGCCGACGGCGCGGCCCAGCTCGGCGGGGCGTCCGATGTCGTCGCCGCGCCAGAACGGCAACCGGGCCGGCTGGCCGGGTGCCGGGATCACCAGCACCCGGTCGTGAGTGATCTCAGTGATCCGCCAGCTCGTCGCACCCAGCGAAATGACATCGCCGGGCCGGGACTCGTAGACCATTTCCTCGTCGAGTTCACCGACCCGGGACGGCTTTTCCGAGTCGGTGGCGAGGTAGACGGTGAACAGGCCGCGGTCGGGGATGGCACCGCCGGAAGTGACCGCCAGCCGCTGCGCGCCGGGCCGCGCGGTCAGCGTGCCGGTGTCGCGGTCGTAGACCAGCCGGGGCCGCAGCTCGGCGAACTCCGTCGACGGATACTTGCCGGACAGCAGGTCCAAGGTGGCCTCGAAAGCGCTGCGGGGCAGCGTCGCGAACGAGGCGCTGCGGCGCACCGTGTCGAACCAGCGGTCGGCATCCAACGGCTCCAGCGCCGCGGCCGCGATCGTGTGCTGGGCCAAGATGTCGAGCGGGTTGGCCGGCACCCGCGCCGTTTCGATCTGGCCGGACAGCATGCGCTGCACCGTCACCGCGCACCCGATCAGGTCGGTGCGGTGCTTGGGAAACAACACTCCTTGCGAGATCTCGCCGACCTGATGCCCGGCACGCCCGATGCGCTGCAAGCCGCTGGCCACCGAGGGCGGCGCTTCGACTTGAATCACCAGATCCACCGCGCCCATGTCGATGCCCAACTCCAGGCTGGACGTTGCGACCACCGCTTTGAGCCGTCCGCTTTTCAGGTCGTCCTCGACCGCGGCGCGCTGCTCCTTGCTGACCGAGCCGTGATGGGCACGCGCGAGAGGTGCCATTGTGTCGCGACCCGCTGCGCCCGGCTCCGCCGCGCTTGCGATCGCCACGGGCGGCGCGCCGTAGGTCTGCCCGCTGCCCAGCAGCTGCGCTGGCGCGCCGCCCCCCACCGCGGCGTTGCGTGCCGGCTCCAGCTCGACACCGGACCGCTCGGCGTGGATCTCGTTGAGCCGGGAGGTCAGCCGCTCGGCCAGCCGCCGCGAGTTGGCGAACACGATCGAGGAGGTGTGCGACTCGATCAGGTCGGCGATGCGGGCCTCGACCTCCGGCCAGATCGAGTTGGCCGCCGGGTTGGCCATGTCGGGCACCGGCACCTGCACCGCCAGCTCGAAGGTTTTAGCCGTCGGCGGTGCCACAATCGTCGTCGCCGACTGTCCGGACAGATACCGGGCGACCTCCTCGGGCGGGCGCACGGTGGCCGATAACCCGATCCGCTGCGCCGGGCGTGCCAACAGGTCGTCGAGCCGTTCCAGCGACAGCGCCAGATGCGCGCCGCGTTTGGTGCCCGCCACGGCGTGTACCTCGTCGACGATCACGGTCTGGACCTGGGTCAGGGCTTCGCGCGCAGCCGAGGTCAGCATCAAAAACAGCGACTCCGGGGTGGTGATCAGCACGTCGGGCGGCTTCGCGATCAGCTCGCGGCGCCGCCCCGCCGGGGTGTCGCCGGAACGCACCCCGACGCTGATCTTCGGCGCGGGCACGCCCTTGCCCTCGGCGATCCGGGCGATCCCGGCCAGCGGGGTGCGCAGGTTGCGCTCGACGTCGACCGCCAGCGCTTTCAGCGGCGAGACGTACAGCACCAGGGTGCCGGCTCCGTGGCTTTCGACCAGGCTGTCGATGGCCCACAGAAACGCCGCCAATGTCTTGCCCGATCCGGTGGGCGCGATGACCAGGGTGTTGTGGCCGTCCGCGACGGCCGACCAGGCCCCGACCTGGGCGTCGGTGGGCGCCGCGAAGGTGCCGCTGAACCAGTCCCGGGTGACCGCACGGAACCGGCCCAGCGGGTCCGGGGTGGCGATGCTCACGAGTCCATCGTGCCAACCGGCTGTGACAAAAGCAGCCAGAGGCAGCCCGAGACAGCTCAGGCTGAGATCAGCGCCGCTCAGCCCGTATCGCGTCGTTGAGTTGCTGCGGCAGTCCGGGCAGCCGGGACACCGTGTCCAGCAGCGCGTGCGCGCAGGCGTCGGCCAGCAGCTCCGCATCAGTGGACGGATCCATGATCCGCTGCCGGCACAGCTCGAAGGTGAAGGCCAGCCAGCCGTGCACGATCACCCGCAGGTATTGCTCGAGTTCGCGGGAAACGCAGGTCTCGGCGCCCTTGAGGTCGGTGATCCGAGCCATGATGTGCTCGAGCTGGTGATTCTTGGCTTCGTCGTCGATGCCGAGCAGCACCGGGTCGGAGCGCCCGATGCCGACGTAGGCCGCCCACGCCGAGTGCGGATAGTGCTGCTGGTACGCCATGTAGGCCAGCACGCCGGTTCGTGCCTCGTCGAACAGCGTCTGCCCCGGGAGCGGCAGGTGGTCGGTCGCCTCGATCAGGCGGTCAGCCTGGTCCTTGACCACGGCGGCGAAGAACGCCCGCTTGTCGGGGAAGTAGTGATACATCAGGGCCCGGGACACGCCGGCCCGCTCGGCGACCTCGTCGATGCGGACGTCGTCGTAGGGCCGCATGCCGAAGACCTCGGCACCCAGCGCGAGCAACTCCGAACGGCGATCGTCTGGGGATAACCGCCGCCGCGTTGCTGGCATGTGCTCGAGTTTACGTGGCGGCACGACATGGCCCACCCGCCCCTGCCAAAGCCCCGCCGACCAGGCGTTTGTTGTTTATCGCCACCGGGTAGCGGGTATTCTTGGACGCATATCTGGCGCGCGCACGGCTGGGACGAAATGTAACTAATGCCCCGGATCCGACGATGGATCAAGACCAGCCGAACGCAGGATCGAGGTGCACCGATGCAGACGCCACGTCCGAGGGCACGTGGAGCTCAGGGCGACGGCCTGGGCCAGGACGATGCGGAGGTGCACGCGGCTGTCCGGTTCGCGGCTTTCGCCGCCGTCACCGGCGTCGCCTTCGTCGTCGTCGCCGCGTTATGGGTCAGCACCTGCAACGGAACGACGGCCGTCGACACCGCTGCCTGTGGTGCGCCGCAGCGCACGCTGTTGGCGTTCGGCGCCCCGATAATCTTGCTGGCCGCCGGATGCTGGGCGTTTGTCCGCACCTACCGGGTGTGGCGTGACCGGGGCATCTGGTGGGCGTGGCAGGGGGCCGGCTGGTTTTTGCTGATGCTGATGTTGCTGACGCTCGTCATGGGCGCCCCGCCGATTGCCGGACCGGCATTGGGCGGCTGAGTTCGAACTCCACGTGGGAGGCATCCAATGGGTGACACTTTTCGTGATCCAGTCGACCACCGCAGGACCACGCGGCCCCTCGCGGGCGAGTCGATGATCGACGTGTTGAGTTGGCCCGGCTACCTACTGGTCGCGATGGGGCTGAGCTTCCTGGTCGGGTCGCTGGCCGCGTTCGGCACCGGACACGGTTCAGAGGGCATGACGACCGGTGTGGCAGCGGTCGTCGCGGTATCGCTGGGTCTGGTGTGGCTGCTGGTCGAGCACCGCCGGATCCGACGGATCGC
The DNA here is from genome assembly GCA_963787635.1 of uncultured Actinomycetota bacterium. GTDB lineage: Bacteria > Actinomycetota > Actinomycetes > Mycobacteriales > Mycobacteriaceae > Mycobacterium. The sequence goes on from CAWBDP010000002.1 coordinate 255,546, forward strand.
CGACAGGTGGTATGACGAACATCCCGAGGTGCAGCGCCAGCGCCCAAGCAGCTGACTTCCAAAAGCCGACGAAAGCAGACCCAGCCAGTTCACCGGCTGGGTCTGCTTGTTGTGATGAGGTCTTAGCTGTCGGGGTCCTGGTTGGCCTTTTGCCGCTTCTCCTGCACCTTGGCTTCGGCACGCGCGCGCTCGGCCTGGGCTTCTTTCTTGGCGGCGTCGCGCTGAGCCTCGGCCTTGTCCTGCTGGGCCCTGCCCTCGCGGGCAAGTTCGTTGCGGCCGAGGATCGCGCCGGCCGCTTCCTTTACCCGGCCTTTAACGCCTTCGACGACACCCCGGATGGCTTCGCCGGGACCACTGTGCTGCTCAGTCATACTTTCCTTTCTGCTGCCTCAACGGCCCGTCAGTGATTTCGGAGTTCGGAGATCAGCTTGCTCTTGGTGAGCTTCGAATAACCGGTGATTCCGAGTTCTTTGGCTCGCTTTTTCAGCTCCGGGACGGTCCAGTCCTGGTAGGAGCCGGACTTGCCGCCCGACTTGGCGACGCTTGACCGACCGCGCGCGGCAGCGGCATTCGCGATGCGGGCGGCTTTCTCTTTGGAGTCGCCTTTCTTGCGCAGATCCTGATAGAGGGTCTCGTCTTTTATCGATGGGTTGGGCATTTCGAACCTCCTCCGCACGCCTGTATCGAGGCTTGTGCCAGCCCGTGATCGGGCTTTCCCGTAGCCGCGCGCCACCAAACCTTCGATTGCATACCGGTCTCCTCGCTTGGTTAGCTGTGGCGGTGAGCGGGTATTGGAGGGGGACGATGACCAGTCCTGACCGGACCTGCCGAGTCGCGATACCGTGGTTACCCCAGATCCCTACCGCAACCAAGATCACGACGAGCAGTGTGATCCCGGTGATCACCGGCGGCGGCCATGACTAAGCGGCTCGAGCGCGCGGCCAGCGTCGCTCGACTATTGCCGGGAGACCAGATGACCGAAGCCGCAGCTGGTAGTGACCAACAGCAACGAGGCGACCGTGCCGTCGAATTCCGGGTGGCGGCACGGCTGGAAAATCTGGCGATGCTGCGCACACTCGTTGGCGCCGTCGGCACCTTCGAGGACCTGGATTTCGACGCGGTGGCCGATCTGCGGCTGGCGGTCGACGAGGTCTGTACCCGGTTGATGCGCTCGGCCACCCCGGACGCTACGCTGCTGGTCGTGGTCGACCCCCGCGACGACGGGTTAGTGGTCGAGGCATCCGCGACCTGTACGACCTATGATGTCGTGACCCCGGGCAGTTTCAGCTGGCATGTGCTGACCTCGCTGGCCGACGACGTACGGACCTTCTCCGACGGTCACCAGCCGGAGGATGGCGGCGGCCTGTTCGGCATCACGTTGACTGCGCGGCGGGCGGGCTCCGCCAGGTGACAGCGCGAGCCGTCGGCGGTTCAAGCTCGCGACCGAACGAATATGCCGACGTTCCGGCGATGTTCCGTGAGCTGGCCACCGTAACCAGTGACTCACCGGAGTTCCAGCGGCAGCGGGACAAGATCGTGGAGCGGTGTTTGCCGCTGGCCGATCACATCGCCCGCCGCTTCGAGGGCCGCGGTGAACCCCGTGACGACCTGATCCAGGTCGCGCGGGTCGGGCTGGTCAACGCCGTGGTCCGGTTCGACGTCGAAGCCGGATCGGACTTCGTCTCCTTTGCGGTGCCCACCATCATGGGTGAGGTCCGGCGCCATTTCCGCGACAACAGCTGGTCGGTCAAGGTGCCGCGGCGGCTCAAGGAACTACACCTGCGATTGGGCACGGCCACCGCCGACCTGTCGCAACGGCTGGGCCGGGCACCGACCGCATCGGAACTCGCCGACGAACTCGACATGGACCGCACCGAGATCGTGGAAGGCCTGGTCGCGGGTAGTTCTTACAACACGTTGTCGATCGACAGCGGCACCGGCGGCGCCGACGAGGACGCGCGCGCTATCGCCGACACCCTCGGTGACGTGGATTCCAGTCTGGAGCGCATCGAGAACCGCGAGGCGTTGCGTCCCTTGCTGGACGGGCTGCCCGAGCGGGAACGAAATGTGCTGGTGCTGCGGTTCTTCGACTCGATGACGCAGACCCAGATCGCCGAGCGGGTCGGCATCTCGCAGATGCACGTCTCCCGCTTGCTGGCTAAATCGTTAGCGCGGCTGCGGGATCAGCTGGAATAGCCGACGCGGCTCTCGGGTCATGGCCAGCGCATCGACCACCGATTCGCATACCGGCAGCGCGTGGTCCGGGTCGCAGATCCGCAGCAACCGCAAAACCACATGGTTGGGCGCCACGGCCCAGCGGATGTCGGCGCCTGCGCACCGCACATTGATGGTGTGCAGCGCCGAGAAGCCGTCGGTCCCGAAGAATTCGAGTTCGCTCAGATCCAGGATCAGCAGCTTGTCCGGGGCGGCGCAACGCTGGACATAATTGGCCAGCTCGACGGCGTTGGCGGCGTCGAGCTCGCCGCGTGCGATGATCACGGTGGCGGCCGGCCCCCATTGGGCGGTAAAACGCGCGGTGCGACTCTCCCAGGGCTGGGACGGAATTGCGCCGTCTGTCCCGGTGGCCGATCGCGCAGAACCTATGGCTCTCACGACAGACATGTTGACTCCATCAGTCGGCAAGCAAAAGTGCTCTGGGACAACTGATTACGCTGCAGCGGCAGGGAGTCGGCCTTCCTGTTCGCTGGCGCTCTTCCCAGGCGGCTGTGAACTCAACCTGTGCAAGGACGTTACTCCGCACCACCGCGCCTCGCCAAGACGGTTAAGGATATTAATTTGTTTCACAGAATCCCCTGCTCAGCTATCTATTTGATCTCGGCGAGCACGGTGCCCTGCGTGATAGCGGCCCCGGCCTCGACAGCAAGCCCGGTGATGGTGCCGTCTTTGTGGGCGGTGACCGGGTTCTCCATCTTCATAGCCTCCAGAACCACCACCAGATCGCCCGTGGTGACTTCCTGTCCCTCTTCGACGGCGACCTTCACGACGGTGCCCTGCATCGGCGCGGTCACCGCGTCACCTGATGCGCCCGCGCCCGCGAGTGCGCCCCGTTTGCGCGGCTTGGGCTTCTTTCTGATCACACCGCCCGCGGCGTCGGCGACCCCGCCGTTGGACAGCGCCAGGTCGGCGGGCAGGGATACCACGACGCGGCGGCCGCCGACCTCGACCACCACCTTCTGGCGCGGGCGAGCGTCGTCGTCGAGCGGCTCACCGGCGGTGAAGGGCTCGACCGTGTTGTTCCACTCGGTCTCGATCCAGCGGGTGTGCACCGAGAAACCGTTCTCGTCGCCGATGAACGCCGGGTCGGACACTACCGCCCGGTGGAACGGGATGACGGTCGCCAGCCCTTCGACGTGGAATTCGTCCAACGCGCGTCGCGCTCGGGCCAGCGCCTCGTCGCGGCTGGCACCGTACACGATCAGCTTGGACAGCATCGAGTCGAACTGGCCGCCGATCACCGAACCGGCCTCGACACCGGAGTCCAGCCGGACACCGGGCCCGGTGGGGATGTCATACCGGGTGACCGGTCCGGGTGCGGGCAGGAAGCCGCGTCCGGCGTCCTCGCCGTTGATCCGGAACTCGATGGCGTGCCCGCGCGGCGCCGGGTCCTCGGTGAGGTCGAGCTTCTCGCCGTTGGCGATCTTGAACTGCTGCAGGACCAGGTCGATGCCGGCGGTCTCCTCGGTGACCGGGTGCTCGACCTGCAGACGAGTGTTGACCTCCAGGAACGAGATCAGCCCGTCCTGGCCGACCAGGTATTCGACGGTCCCGGCGCCGTAATAGTGGGCCTCTTTGCAGATCCGTTTGGCCGATTCGTGGATCTCTTTGCGCTGCGCATCAGTCAAAAACGGCGCCGGCGCCTCCTCGACCAGCTTTTGGAAGCGGCGCTGCAGCGAGCAGTCGCGGGTGCCGGCGACCACGACGTTGCCGTGCTGGTCGGCGATCACCTGGGCCTCGACATGGCGCGGCTTGTCGAGGTAGCGCTCGACGAAACACTCGCCGCGGCCGAACGCCGAGACCGCCTCGCGCACCGCCGACTCGTACAGGTGGGGGATCTCGTCGATGGTGCGGGCCACTTTCATGCCTTTGCCGCCGCCGCCGAACGCGGCCTTGATCGCGATCGGGACGCCATACTCCTCGGCGAAGGCCACCACCTCATCGGCGTCCTTGACCGGGTCGGGGGTGCCGGGCACCAGCGGCGCTTGGGCGCGGGCGGCGATGTGCCGCGCGGTGACCTTGTCACCCAGGTCGCGGATCGACTGCGGGCTGGGCCCGATCCAGATCAGCCCGGCGTCGATGACGGCCTGCGCGAACTCGGCATTCTCCGACAGAAAGCCGTAGCCGGGGTGAATCGCGTTGGCGCCCGACTTCGCGGCGGCGTCGAGGAGCTTGCCGAAATCCAGGTAGGACTCCGTCGAGGTCTGACCGCCCAGCGCGAACGCCTCGTCGGCCAGCCGCACGTGTGGAGCGTCAGCGTCGGGTTCGGCGTACACCGCCACGCTGGGCAGGCCGGCATCCTTGGCCGCACGAATCACCCGGACCGCGATCTCACCGCGATTGGCGACGAGGACCTTGGCGATCTTCGAGCTGGCGTGACTAGGCACTGCGCCTCCTGTTGGCTGGACATGATCAAACATCTCTGGGGCAGAAAGTCTCTAAGAGATTTTCTTACAACGACATCGGGGGGAAGTTTAAGCGCCGCGCCATCGGCCGGACGAGCCGGTGTCCCTATTCAGCCGGACTCACGCAACCGGCGCTTGATCCGGGCCAGCATCGCCGACATCCCGCGCAGCCGTAGCGGACTGATCAGCGCCGCCAGACCCAGGTCGGTGTAGAAATCCTCGGGAACGGCCAGGATGTCGGCGGCGGGTTGCTCATCCAGGCCGGTGGCCAGGATCGAGGCAAACCCGCGCGTGGTGGGTGCTTCGGCGGGTGCGCTGAAATGCAGCCGTACCCGGCTCGGATCGTGCGCATCGACGTGCAGAAACAGCGGTGACTGGCACTCTGGTACCGGCTCCATGGCCGCCTCTTCCAGGCAGGACGGCAGGGCTGGAAGTTCATCGGCATATTCCAGCAAGAGCTTCAGCTTGTCCTGGCCCTGCACTTCGGCGAAGTCGGACACCACCTCGGCCAGCGGCGCGGGCAGGCTCATCGGGTCATGCTCCCGGCGCTGCTCCCGGCTCTTCACCGGCGACGATTGGCACCCGCACGGTGTTGCCCCACTCGGTCCACGAGCCGTCGTAATTGCGTACGCCGGGGATGCCGAGCAGATGCGTCAGCACGAACCAGGTGTGGCTGGAGCGTTCGCCGATACGGCAGTAGACGATGGTCTTGTCGTCGGGCTCGACGAACCCGTAGAGCTGTTCCAGCTCGTCGCGGCGGCGGAACCGGCCATTCTCGTCGGCCGCCTTGCCCCACGGAATCGACCGCGCGGTGGGGATGTGACCGGCGCGCAGCGCGCCCTCCTCGGGGTAGTCGGGCATGTGCGTGCGTTCGCCGGTGTACTCCTGCGGCGAGCGGACGTCGATCAGGGGCCCCGAGCCCAAGTCGGCGAGCACGTCGTCTTTGAACGCGCGGATCGGCTCGTCGTTGCGCTGTACGACCGGATAACCCGTGGTGGTCTTGGCCGGCACGTCCAGGCTGGTCTCTCGGCCCTCGGCGAGCCACAGGTCGCGCCCGCCGTTGAGCAGCCGCACGTCGGGGTGGCCGAACAAGGTGAAGACCCACAGCGCGTAGGCCGCCCACCAATTGCTCTTGTCGCCGTAGATGACCACGGTGTCGTCGCGGGCGATGCCCTTGCGGTCCATCAGTGCGGCGAACTGCTTGCCGCTGATGTAGTCGCGCACGCGGGGGTCGTTGAGGTCGGTATGCCAGTCGACCTTGATCGCGCCGGGGATGTGGCCGACGTCGTAGAGCAGCACGTCCTCGTCGGATTCCACGATCACCAGGCCAGGTTTGCCCATGTTGCTGGCCAGCCAGTCGCCGGTGACCAGACGCTCCGGGTGGGCGTAAGTGGCCAGGGTGGGGCTTGGATCTTCTGGTAGCGGCACGGTATCGAGCCTACCGGCCGGACTGCTGCCCGGGGGACCGCCTCAGACGCTCAGGGCGACTTCGTAAGCGACGGCAAAGCGGCGTGCGTCGGGCTTGGGCCGGAAGAGCAAGCCCCCGTCGGGGCTCCAGCTGACCACCCGCAGCAGTTGCTTCTCCGGCGACAGCTGTTTGCCGACCACGTCGGTCAGCGCGGCACGCAGTCGTTCCACGTCGTAGCAATCGATGTCGCGTGACACCCGGACATCCCACATGGTTTCTTCCACTGGCATGCGCATCAGTGTCTGCTGCGCGACCGTGCAAGCGGCTGACCATGGTCGGCACGCCCCGCATCAGAACTATTGCGGTTTTATTGCGATCAGGTCGCGATCACCGGGCCCGGCCACAATGCGGCCACCGACAACCCGGCCCGGTTCAGCAGCCGGCGCACGAGCGGCAGGCTCAGACCGATGACGTTGGACGGGTCGCCCTCGATGCGGTCGACGAACCAGCCGCCCAGGCCGTCGAGCGTGAATCCGCCCGCCACGCCTAGTGGTTCGCCGCTGGCGATGTAGGCGTCCAGGTCTGGGGTGGTCGGAGCGGCGAAATGCACTGTGGTGGTTGCAAATTCGGATTCCCGCGCGGTGGGCTGGTCGGCCAGCAGGCGCAGCACCGCGTGTCCGGTGTACAACTGCCCGGACCGGCCGCCCATCGCCTGCCACTGCCGTCGCGCCGCATCGGCCGAGCGGGGCTTGCCGGATAGCCTGCCGCCGGTGTAGAGCATCGAATCACAGCCGATGACAACACAATCGGCGGTAACGGAGCGATCCAGGCCCGCCGCGACCTGCTCGGCTTTGGCCCGGGCCAGTGCGCACACGACGTCACCGGGTGGCGCATCGGGTCCCAGTTCGGCGATGATCGCGTCTTCGTCGACACCGGATACCGCGACCAGCGGATCGACGCCGGCATTCCGCAACACCTTGAGCCGCCCTGGTGACGCGGACCCGAGGACCACGCGTGTCATCGGCGCATGTGGGTCCGTTCCTGCAGCGTGATCTTCAGCCAGCTGCAGACCGGGTAGCGCAGTCTGTCGACCGGCAGCCCCCAGCCGCTGTGCAAGGCCGGCGCGGGCTCGCCCGCACCGCCGGCCAGGCTGCCCAGCACCGCGATCAGCGCGGCCAGCTCGTCGTCGGTCGGGTTGCCTTTGAGCACCTCGATATGCGGCTCGTGGGCCACGGCAGGTGTGTCGCTCACAGCGGAATATTCCCGTGCTTCTTGGGCGGCACCTGGGCGATCTTGCGTTCCAGCAGTCGCAGGGCGGTCCCGACGTAACCGCGGGTGTGCGACGGCGGGATCACCGCGTCGACGTAACCGCGCTCGGCGGCGATGTACGGGTTGACCAGGGTGTCCTCGTAATCCCGCTGCAGCTGCAGACGCAGCGCATCAACATCCTCGCCCTCCTTGGCGGCCGCCGACAGCTTCTGGCGGTACACGAAGCCGACCGCGCCGGAGGCACCCATCACCGCGATCTGCGCCGTGGGCCAGGCCACGCTGACGTCGGCGCCCATGTCCTTGGAACCCATCACGCAGTAGGCGCCGCCGTAGGCCTTGCGGGTGATGACGGTGATCTTGGCCACCGTGGCCTCGCCGTAGGCGTAGAGCAGCTTGGCACCGCGGCGGATGATGCCGTTGTATTCCTGGCCGGTGCCCGGCAGGAAGCCCGGCACGTCGACCAGCATGACGATCGGGATGTTGAAGCAGTCGCAGGTCCGGACGAACCGGGCCGCCTTCTCCGAGGCGTTGATGTCCAGGCAGCCGGCGAACTGGGTGGGCTGGTTGGCGACGATCCCGACCGGACGGCCCTCGATGCGGCCGAAACCGACGATGATGTTGTTGGCATAGCCGGACTGGATCTCGAGGAACTCGTCGTCGTCAAGGATCCGGCAGATCACCTCGTGCATGTCGTAGGGCTGGTTGGCCGAGTCCGGGATCAGGGTGTCCAACTCGAGGTCCTCGTCGGTGAGGTTGTCCTCGATGGCGCCCTCGGGAATCGGCACGGCGAAGCGCGGCGGATCGGTGAAGTTGTTGGGCGGCAGGTAACTGAGCAGGTCACGGACCCACTCGAAGGCGTCCTGCTCGCCGGATGCGACGTAGTGCGCGGTTCCGGACTTGGCCATGTGGGTGTGGGCGCCGCCGAGTTCCTCCATCGTGACGTCTTCACCGGTGACGGTCTTGATCACGTCCGGGCCGGTGATGAACATCTGGCTGGTCTGGTCGACCATCACCACGAAGTCGGTCAGCGCGGGGGAGTACACGTGACCACCGGCGGCCGCCCCCATGATCAGCGAGATCTGCGGCACCACGCCCGAGGCCAGGATGTTGTTGTGGAAGATCTTGCTGTACAGGCCCAGCGAGACGACGCCTTCCTGGATGCGGGCGCCCGCGCCGTCGTTGATCCCGATAAGCGGCCGGCCGGTCTTGATGGCCAGCTCCTGCACCTTGACGATCTTCTCGCCGTACACTTCGCCGAGGCTGCCGCCGAACACGGTGGCGTCCTGGCTGAAGATGCACACGTCGCGGCCGTCGATGGTGCCGTAGCCGGTCACCACCCCGTCGCCCAGCGGTCGGTTGGCCTCCAGTCCGAAGTTGGTGGAGCGGTGCCGGGCCAAGGCGTCGAGTTCGACGAAAGACCCCTCGTCCAGCAGGGCGTAGATACGCTCGCGGGCGGTCAGCTTGCCCTTGGCGTGCACCTTCTCGACGGCGGCTTCACCCACCGGGTGCAGCGTCTCGGCGGACCGCTTGCGCAGTTCGGCCAGCTTTCCGGCGGTGGTGTGGATGTCGATCTCGTGCTCAGCGGCAGGCTCCGCGTGATGATCGGTAACGCTGGTCATGGGCATCGAGCTTAGCCGCGGGTTTGTGCACAGCGTCGATGCGGGCGGCCGGTGTCGTCGAGGCGGGTGTCCGAGGCCGCCGAGTCTGCGCTTCGGGCATCGACCGTGCAGCCAGGGCGGGATTCTGGCCGCATTTCATCCCTGTGCGCACGATGAAAGCCGTCAGCGCACACTCGAAAGATGAACCATGACCCGCATCGGCCGCCGTTGGACGCGGCGATGTTGCGCGACGGGCTGGTGGGGCCCGGCCTGCCGTGGCGTCAGCTCGACGTCGTCGACGAAACCGGCTCCACCAACGCCGATCTGCTGGCCCGCAATACGGCCGGCGTCGACATCAACGGATCGGTATTGCTCGCCGAATACCAGAACGCCGGCCGTGGGCGCCATGGCCGGCAGTGGTCGGCGCCGGCCCGCGCGCAGATCGCGATGTCCGTCGGGGTCGGCGCGGCGTCGGTTCCCCGCTCGGGCTGGGGTTGGCTGCCGTTGGTGACCGGGGTCGCGGTGATCGACGCGCTCACCGCGGTCATCGACGTCAGCGCGGGACTCAAGTGGCCCAACGACGTGCTGGTGGGCCCCCCGGAATCCAGAGGCAAACTGGCCGGCATCCTGGCCGAAGCCGCCATGCCGGAACCGGTGATCGTGGTCGGGCTCGGACTCAACGTCGCCCTCACGCCCGAGGAGGCGCCCGACCCGGCGGCGACGTCGCTGCTGCTGTTGGGGTCGCCGGTGACTGATCGAAACATGTTGGTGCGTGGGATACTTCGCGAGTTGGCCACCCGCATCGACGCCTGGCGCGCGGCCGGCGGCGCGGACGCCGCGCTGATCGGCGACTACCAGCGGCACAGCCTGACGTTGGGTTCGCGAGTGCGCGCCACGTTGCCCGGTGACCGGGAAATCGTCGGCCTCGCCACCGCTGTCGACGAGCTGGGCCGGTTGTGCGTCGACACCGGCGGACAGACGGTAACAGTATCGGCGGGGGACATCACCCATTTACGCTCTACCGAATGAGCCGCTACCCGGAAAACTCGCTGTCCCGCGACGAGCAGGTGGTCCTACACCGGCATCCGCACTGGAAGCGCCTGATCATCCCGGTGCTGGTGCTGATCCTGGCGACCGCGCTGGCGACGTTCACGGTCGCGGTCGTCAACTCGACGAGCTGGGACCACACCGCCAAGAACGTGCTTTTCGGCGTGATCTGGGCGATCTGGCTGGTGGTGATCGGCTGGCTGACGGTGTGGCCGTTCTTCAGCTGGCTGACCACCCACTTCGTCGTCACCACCCGGCGGGTGATGTATCGGCACGGAGTGCTCACCCGCAGCGGGATCGACATCCCGCTGGCCCGGATCAACAGTGTGGAATTCCGGCATGGCTTGATCAACCGGATGTTCGGCGCTGGGACGCTGATTATCGAGTCCGCGTCACAAGATCCGCTGGAGTTCTACAACATCCCCAAGGTCCGGCAAGTGCACGCGCTGTTGTATCAGGAGGTTTTCGACACCCTGGGATCCGAGGAATCGCCAAGCTGACCCAACCGGCCGGTCCAGGCCCGTCGCCCCGGGCGTCGCAACAGGGTGACATTGCTGGCTTCGATGTTGTCCTCGAAGACCTCGGCGATCCCGCCGGCGGTGAGGGCGGACTCCAGCGCCTTGTCCGGGTTGCGGAAGAACTGGTCGGGGAACACCCAGCGCCGGAACGCCCAAAACCGGAACCCCATCTGCAGCAGGTTGCCGATGATGTAGGCCGAGATGAAGTCGGCGATGTTCTCCATCGTCAGCGACACCGCCGGCATCCGCAGCTGCAGGATGTAGCTGGAGAACCACAGCGGCGCCATGCTCAGCAGCACGCCGACACCGCTGAATGCGAAGAACAGCAGCGCCTCATGGTGGCGCTCTCGGCCGCCGCGGTCCCGGAAGCTCCATTCCCGGTTCAGGATGTAGGACGCGATGACGGCGACGATGCCGGCGATAACCTTGGCGGTCACCGGCTTGGGCTCCAGGATCGTCAGCTTCAGGGTGTAGAAGATGACCGAGTCGATGATGAACGTGGTCCCGCCAACGATGGCGAACTTGATCAGTTCGTGATGGCGCTCGGCATACGGCCTGATCGGGCCAGGCAACCGCGCGATCGTGGCATCGGCAAAGGACACAACACCGCAGTGTACGGATTGCGATTAAAGCCTGTCATAACAACAGCGTCACCACCGTTAAACACGCCGGTCAGCGCCATGACACCATTGTGGCCGTGCCAAGTACGCCGACCGTTCCGCCGCTGGTCGCCATGGTCGGCGGCGGTCAACTCGCCCGGATGACCCACCAGGCCGCCATCGCGCTGGGTCAGACCCTGCGGGTGCTGGCCGCCGACGCCGACGATCCCGCCGCTCAGGTAACCCCGGACGTGGTGATCGGTTCGCACACCGACCTCGAGGACTTGCGCCGGGTCGCGGCGGGGGCGGATGCGCTGACCTTCGACCACGAACACGTCCCTGGGGAGCTGCTCGAGAAGCTGGTCGCCGAAGGGGTCAACGTGGCACCGCCGCCGGCGGCGCTGGTCCATGCCCAGGACAAACTCGTCATGCGGCGCCGGCTCGAGGCGCTCGGCGCACCGGTACCGCGCTACCTCGGCGTCGACAGCGTCGAGCAGGTGGACGACTTCGCCCGACAGGTGGACGGCCCGCTCGTGGTCAAGGCGGTCCGCGGCGGGTACGACGGCCGCGGGGTGCGGATGGCCGGCGACGCGGCGCAGGCCCGGGACATCGCCGGCGAGTTTCTGGCCGCCGGCGTGCCGGTGCTGGTGGAGGAGCGCGTCGACGATGCGCCGGGAGCTGTCGGCACTGGTGGCGCGCTCGCCGCTGGGTCAGGGCGCGGCGTGGCCGGTGGTCGAGACCGTGCAGCGGGACGGCATCTGTGTGCTAGGTGATCGCGCCGGCGCCCGCGCTGCCCGACGACCTGGGCGCCGCCGCGCAGCACCTGGCGTTGCGATTGGCGGCCGAACTCGGTGTGGTCGGGGTGCTGGCCGTGGAGCTGTTCGAGACAACCGACGGCGAGCTGTTGGTCAATGAGCTGGCGATGCGCCCGCACAATTCCGGGCACTGGACCATGGACGGGGCCCGCACCAGCCAGTTCGAACAGCATCTGCGCGCGGTGCTGGACTATCCGCTCGGCGATACCGATGCCACCGTGCCGGTGACGGTGATGGCCAACATCTTGGGCGCCGCTCAAACCCCGACGATGACCGTCGACGAGCGGCTGCATCATCTGTTCGCGCGGATGCCCGACGTGCGGGTGCACCTGTACGGCAAGGGCGAACGGCCGGGCCGAAAGATCGGGCACGTCAACCTGCTCGGCACCGACATGGCGCAGGTGGACGAGTTACGTGAGCGCGCCGAGCGGGCGGCACACTGGTTGTCGCACGGGGCAGTGGACAGATGGGTGGAACCCGCATGACTGAACAGCCCCGGGTCGGCGTCATTATGGGCAGCGACAGCGACTGGTCGGTGATGGCCGACGCCGCGGAAGCGCTGACCGAGTTCGACATTCCCTTCGAGGTCGGCGTGGTCTCCGCGCACCGCACCCCCGGACGGATGCTCGACTACGCGCGCAGCGCCGCCGACCGCGGGCTGGAGGTGATCATCGCCGGTGCGGGCGGCGCGGCGCACCTGCCGGGAATGGTCGCCGCCGCGACCCCGCTGCCGGTGATCGGGGTTCCGGTGCCGCTGGCGCGCCTCGACGGGCTTGACTCGTTGCTGTCCATCGTGCAGATGCCGGCCGGGGTTCCGGTGGCCACCGTCTCGATCGGCGGCGCCCGCAACGCCGGGCTGCTGGCGGTGCGCATCCTGGGGCGCTCGGCGATCCGGCGCTGCGGGCCCGCGTCGTCGCGTTCCAGGATGAGCTGGCCGCGACCGTGCAGGCCAAGGATGCGGCGCTGAAGAGCCGGCAGGGTAAAGTTACCGGCGAGTAGGTATAGGAGATCGAGATGGCTAAGTGGGCCGGAAACCCCACGTTTGATGTGTTCAAGCTTCCGGACGAGCACGACGAACTGCGGACCGCGATCCGCGCGCTGGCGGAAAAGGAGATCGCGCCGCACGCCGCCGATGTGGACGAGAACTCCCGCTTCCCCGACGAGGCGCTGAAGGCGCTGAACGCGTCGGGTTTCAACGCCGTGCACATTCCCGAGGAGTACGGCGGTCAGGGCGCGGACTCGGTGGCGACCTGCATCGTGATCGAGGAGGTGGCCCGCGTCGACGCGTCCGCCTCGCTGATTCCCGCGGTGAACAAGCTGGGCACCATGGGCCTGATCCTGCGGGGCTCCGACGAGCTGAAGAAGCAGGTGCTGCCGTCGCTGGCCGCCGACGGGCTGATGGCGTCCTATGCGCTTTCCGAGCGGGGCTCGGGTAGCGACGCCGCCGCGATGCGTTGCCGCGCAAAGGAAGACGGGGACTCGTGGGTGCTCAACGGGTCGAAAGCCTGGATCACCAATGGCGGCAAGTCGTCGTGGTACACGGTGATGGCGGTGACCGATCCGGACAAGGGCGCCAACGGGATATCGGCGTTCATGGTGCACAGCGACGACGAAGGGTTCTCGGTGGGGCCGAAGGAACGCAAGCTGGGCATCAAGGGATCGCCGACGACCGAGCTGTACTTCGAGGACTGCCGCATTCCCGGCGACCGGATCATCGGTGAGCCCGGCACCGGGTTCAAGACCGCGTTGGCGACGCTGGATCACACCCGCCCGACGATCGGCGCGCAAGCCGTGGGCATCGCCCAGGGCGCGGTGGACGCCACGATCGCCTACACCAAGGAACGTCAGCAGTTCGGCAAGCCGATCAGCGACTTTCAGGGCGTGCAGTTCATGCTCGCCGACATGGCGATGAAGGTCGAGGCCGCACGGTTAATGGTCTATTCGGCGGCCGCGCGCGCCGAACGCGGGGAGGGCCGACCTCGGGTTCATCTCGGCGGCCTCGAAGTGCTTTGCCTCCGATGTGGCAATGGAAGTCACCACCGACGCCGTCCAATTGTTCGGTGGATACGGCTACACCCGCGATTTCCCCGTCGAACGGATGATGCGCGACGCCAAGATCACCCAGATCTACGAGGGCACCAACCAGATTCAGCGCGTGGTGATGTCGCGCGCGTTGCTGCGCTGAGTGCGCCACCGTCGATAGCTGCCGACGGCGACGCGCAAGAGCTCGCCGGACAAGGTGAGCGGATCGACAGCTCAGCACTGGCGGTCGAGGAGGCCGTCGATGCTGTGCTCGCCAGATTCATGCGCTAACGCGGCACCCGACGAGCCAGCACTCGCGTCTGATTCTGCGGGGATCGGCTTGTCCGTAGCCTTTGCGGCCTTACTGCACCGGCAGTTTCAGCACCCACTGGTTGTTGCCGCCGTCGATGACATAGAGGGCGCCGGTGTTGTCCACCGCCACAGCGACGGGGTGCGTCGAGGCCGGTGAACGGCAGCACTTCCTGGGTGGCCGAGCCCGCCGCCAGCTTCAGCACCCGATGGTTACCGTAGTCGGTGACGTAGAGGATGCCGGTGTTGGCCACCGCCAAACTGTTGGGACCCTTAAGGCCGGTGAAGGGCAGCACCTCCTGTTTAGACGAGGCCGCCGCCAGCTTCAGCACCCCGTTGCGCTCGTCGGTGACGTAGAGGGTGCCGGCGGTGTCCACTGCCACAGCGTAGGGGTGCAGGAGGCCGGTAAAGGGCAGCACGTCCTGGGTGGCCGAGCCCGCCGTCAGCTTCAGCACCCGGTTGTTGTACGAGTCGCTGACGTAGAGGGTGCCGACGCTGTCCACCGCCACACCAACGGGACCATTGAGGCCGGTGAAGGGCAGCACGTCCTGGGTGGCCGAGCCCGCCGCCAGCTTCAACACACGGCCGTTGGCGGAGTCGATGATGTAGAGGGTGCCGGCACTATCCACGGCCACACCCGTGGCGTTGCCGAGGTCGGTGAAAGGCAGCACGTCCTGGGTGGCCGAGCCCGCCGACAGCCTCAGCACCCGAGATTGGCGTATTGCGGGGTTGGCGTCCGTGACGTAGACGTTGCCTGCGGAATCCACCGCCACACCTGCGGGAAAGCCGAGGCCGGTCAATGGCAATTTCACCTGAGCGCCGTAGGACCGTGCCGCTGATGCCGAGGGTAACGACGATGTCGGGGATGGATGCGACGGCTCGTGTTTCACGAGGGCGGGAATGCCGATGACCGCTGCGATCACGGCGATCAGCGCAATAGCGCCCGCTACGAGTGCGATGGTGGTGCGTCGACCGATCCCGCCGGCTCTTGCCGGGGTGGGCGGGGCGGGTTGCGGCGGGGGAGGGGGCTTGGCCGGGGTCGGCTCGGCCTTCGCGGTCATGGGCTGGGCTGTGCCACGATTACCTGCTTGTTGCGTGGCTGCGAGCTGCGCGGGAGCCGGCGCCGCCCGCGCGATGGGGGCGGTGATGGCGTCGCGGGCGGCGTTGGCGAGCTCGACGGTGGTGGCGTAGCGCTGGTCGGGGTCTTTGGCCATGCCGGTGGCGATGACCTCGTCAACTTGCGGGGGCACCTGGGGTTGCGTGGTCGAGGGTCGCGGCGGCGCGGTGTTGAGGTGGGCAGCGATCAGGTGGGCGGTGGTGCTCCCGGCAAACGGGGGCTGGCCGGTGAGGGCTTGATATAGAACGCAGGCCAGTGAATAGATGTCGACGCGGCCGTCCTCGTCGATGTGGGGGTCCAGCCGCTCGGGTGCGATGTAGGCGAAGGTGCCAATCGTGTTGCCGGTCTTGGTCAGTCGCGTCTCATCGGTGACCCGGGCGATGCCGAAGTCGATCAGGTAGGCGAAGTCGTCGTCGTCGAGCAGAATGTTGGAGGGTTTGATGTCGCGGTGGATCAGCCCGGCCTTATGGGCGGCATGCAGGGCCTTGGCGACCTGGTCGATGATGCGCACTGCGCGCGCAGGATCCAGTGGGCCCTCAGCCAGCACGGTGTCCAGGTCGCGGCCGTTGATCAGCCGCATACTGACGAACAGTCGGCCGTCGATCTCCCCGTAGTCATGGATGGGGACCACGTGCGGCGTGTCCAATCGTGCCGCCGCGTGGGCTTCGCGGCGGAACCGGCTGCTGAAAGTCCTCGTCTTCAGACAGATCCGCCGAGAGGACTTTGATGGCCACGACCCGGTCGGTGACGGTGTCATGGGCGCGCCAAACCTCACCCATGCCGCCGCGGCCCAGCAATTCGATCAGGCGGTAGCGTCCGAACGGCGTCCCGTCCATAAAGGCCTTTCCTCGGCAAGGTGTGACTGCTCGTCACGATAAGAGGCGCGCGTGCTGCATGAGGGAAAAGAGCAAAGATTGCGCTGGGCCAGGCCAGAAGGCCAGAGGTTGGGCGTGGGTGGGCACAAGGTTATGTGAGATGAATTGCGTTGTGCTGTGACGGGTTTGGCGTGCCAGGGCGTTGCGTCGGCGTTCAGTCATGATTCGGCTGAGGTACGCTCGCACCGTTGCGCCCCAGGCGTCCCAAAGGACCGAGACCGATCGCGCATCGTCGCTCATCGCCCGGCGCTGGCTCAGCCCAGCAGGGCAGCGACCAGTCCCGGAGTGGCAACCGAGAGCATCGCGAATCCGGACACGAAGCGTGCGCAAGGCTGGCCCTTACTCGATGAGGTGATGCGCGAAGAGCTTGCCGAGCAAGGTAACTGGATCGACGGTTGCGCACGGTCACTGGCTGAAAGACGCACCGCTGAATGGGGACGATCACTAGTGGCGGGGCACAGGTCCACGTAGCGAGAGCAGATAGATGATCAAAACTGCGGCGCCTAACGCAATGGCAGCGATCGCGAATTTGCGGTCGTTCGGCCGGTCTGTCGGAATCGGCCGCAGTGCGAGACTGCCGAGCACGAGGCCGACAGCCGAACCTAAATACGTCGGCGCTGAGACAATTTGCCAAGTGAGGTTGCGCGTGATGACTAGCAGTGTTCCGAGGAAGCCAACGACCCCGATTAGCGATGCGACCAGCGACGCGATTGCGGCCTGCTCCGGCAGGCGCGGAGTCGCTTTCAGTAGCAGCATTCCCAAGCCGATAGCAATGATTAGCCCAGCGGTACTGAAGCAGGCGATCCCACGGTAGAACCAGAGTTTTGAGGCGGCATCTCCGCGCTCGGCGGGCCGGCGTTCGAGTATCAGCAGGACTCCGAGACCGATGAGAAGGAGGGCAGGGACGATGATCCCTACGATTACCTTGATTGGGGCTCGCCAAGCGCGTAAGTCCGATGCGCCAGTCGGGTAGTCCACTGCGGCGTCCGATCCCGATTCCCCTACCGGCGTCGGAGGTTGTTGAGAGCGGTACCGGGTGGCCTCTGAGGCAAATGCGATGTGCGGTTGCTGCGGCGACTCGTCACGGGCAAGCGTTGACGGCGTAACAGGACTCAACGGCTCCTTCGTGGTCGGTTGGTCGGGTGTCGCCCGCGGAATCGGTGCGGTGATCGCGTCGTGGGCGGCGTTGGCTAATGCCACCGTGGTCGCGTACCGCTGATCCGGGTTCTTGGCCATGCCGGTGGCGATCACCTCATCGATCTGCTCCGGCACATTCGGCTGATTGGTTGATGGCTTGGGCGGCGGGGTGTTGAGGTGTGCGACAACCAGGTTGGCCATGGTGTCCTCATCAAACGGCGGGTCCCGGTCAGGCATTCATAGAGCACGCACGCCAGCGAATAGATGTCGGCGCGGGCGTCCTCCTCGGCGCGGCTGCCTAAACGCTCGGGGGCGATGTAGTGGAAGCTGCCGATCGTGTTGCCCGACTTGGTCATCGCGTCTCTTCGGCGGCGCGGGCGATCCCGAAATCGATCAAGTAGGCGAAGTCGTTGGCATCGAGCAAGATGTTCGAGGGCTTGACGTCGCGGTGCACCAGGCCGACCTGGTGGGCGGCGTGCAGCGCGAGGGCCACCTGCTCGATGATGCGCACCGCCCGCGACGGCTCCAACGGTCCGTCGGCCAGGGCGCCCTGCAGGTCGCGGCCCTCGATCAACCGCATATCCACATACAGCCGCCCGTCGATCTCGCCGTAGTTGTGGATCGGAATCACATGCGGAGTGTTCAATCGCGCCGCCGCGTGGGCTTCGCGGCGGAATCGCTGTTTAAAGTCTGCGATTTCGGAGAATGCGCCGGCAAGAGCTTGATCGCGACGACCCGATCAGTCTCGGTGTCGTGGGCGCGCCACACCTCGCCCATGCCGCCGCGGCCCAGCAGGTCAATCAGGCGGTAGCGTCCAAACGGCGTCCCGTCCATAAAGGCCCTTCCCACGGCAAGGTGTGACTGATCGTCACGATAAAAGGCGCGCGTGCTGCCTGCGGGAAAAGAGCAAAGATCACGGTGAGGCCGTCAGAATGGCGGTGGATCGTCGTCGCTGTCGCCGGCGGCAGCGAAATGGGCCGCCTGGCGTTGTCGCTGGTCGGCGTGGCGCGCTTCGGTGTTGCGCTGCTGTTGGGCTTGTAGCGCTTGGGCATTGCACCTGCGCTCGGCCAGGATGCGCTGCAGTCGGTCGTGGGCGCGGGTGTGTTTGCGGGTGGGCATCATCGCACCCCGATTGGTGCAGCCGGCGTCGGTGCGGGGCGGCGATGGCAGGGTGGCGGTGGGCACGCTCAGGGCGGGCACCAGCAGCGCGCTACCCGCTCTGGTGCGATAGGTATGCCCCGAGGGGGAGGTCCACA
Source organism: uncultured Actinomycetota bacterium (assembly GCA_963787635.1). Taxonomy (GTDB): domain Bacteria; phylum Actinomycetota; class Actinomycetes; order Mycobacteriales; family Mycobacteriaceae; genus Mycobacterium. The sequence goes on from CAWBDP010000002.1 coordinate 274,156, forward strand.
CCACGGTGCCGTCGGGCAGCTGTTGGTCTTTCCAGCCGTGCGCCCCGGTCCAAAACGTCTTGAGCAAATGATGAGTTCGACACAGGCACTTCAGATTTGACGCATGAGTGGGCCCGCCGGCGTCGTAGGGCACGGTATGGTCCAGGTCACAAAAATGGGCGGGCCGATCACAGCCGGGGAACCGGCAGGTCATGTCGCGGCAGCGCACGAAATCGGCCAACGCCCGCGAGGGCCGATAGCGCGGTTCGGGTGGGCTTTGGCCGGGATGGCTCAGCGGCCGCAACTCCACCGCGCCGCGCGCGGCCAACTCGGCCAGCAGCCGGGTGGGGATCACCGGCCCGCCGATCACGAAAGCCGGTGGCGGGCCTGGGGGTGGGGGCGGGGTCTGGGGTGGGTCGGGCGGGCGGGGACTGGTGGCCTCGGCGATCAGCTCGGCGAAGCGCTCGGGGCTGCTAATGATTTCCGGTGGGCCGTCGCCGGGTTGGGTGCCGTGCAGATCACCGGACAGATCGCCGCTCTGGGCGGCCTGCAGCGCGGCCTGCTCGGTCACCACGTGCACCACCACCGCGGCCGGGGTTGCGGTTTGCTCGGCGGCACAGTCGGATTGTCCGCAGGCGCAGGCCAGGGTGGGGGCCCCGGCGGCTAAGGCCCCCAGCGCATCCGCGCGGCGCTGCTCGAAGGTGCGCGGGTCGTTGTCGCACACGGTGTGGGCCAGCGCGCTCAAACGGCGATCCAGCACGGTGGCGTCAGTGGAATGCACGTCGCCGCGCACCGAGGCGTAACCGTGGTGGTGCTCGATATCGACGTAGCGCGAGCGCACCGCGGCCTCGGTGCGCCGCCGCGCCTCGGGGTCGTGGCGCTCGACCAGAGCATCGATGGCCTGCTGGGTTTTGTTCAGCGACAGCGGCCCCCAGGTCGCCAAGGTCTGGGCCAGTTCGGTGTCGATGGCCGCCAAAATCGCCGGCGCCAGGGCCAACCAGGTGCGCGCCACGATCATCGACACCAGCCGATAAGAGATCGCCCCGGTGGCGAACAGGGCGCCCACCTTGGGCAACCGCTCACGCAGACAGATCGCGGTGTGCATCTGAGCGCTGGCCAACCCCGTGGTGATGTCCTGGGCGGCAGCGACTTCAGCGGCCACCGCCTCCCACGGGTCGATGCGCCACAATTCCCGGCCGTTGCCGTCTTCGACGGGGATCTGGCGGCGCTCGTAGAGTTCGGCAATCGCGGCCAGCCGGCGCGCACACGCGATGTTCTCGGTGCGCGCCGAATCACCGATGCTGGCCACCACCGCCGGGTCACCAACTCCTTCGAACATGCGTTCGATTATGCCACAGCTTGGCGACAAAAATATCGCATCACGAAAACCTGTGGATAAACCGCCAGAGCGCGTCCGGAAGGTGGCAGAAGAAACGTAAAGCCATTGACAGACCAAAAGAAGCGCCCTCACCCGGCGCGGGCGCTGAGCCAGAGCGACCGGAAGTTGACGTGGAGGCAGAGCGCTCACCCGGCGCTGGCGCTGAGTACCTCCACGGCTGCCTCGATGTTCGGAACGACCGCCGCGCCGTATCGCGCGACGACCTGCCCCAGCGACCGCGCGATATGTGGCCCCACGGCGTCGGCAACCAGAACCTCCTCGCCGATCACGATGCCGTTGACCACATGCGCCGCACGCAGGCGGCCATCTCCGGTGACCTCGTAGCGCCAGTCGGCAATCTGGATACGCGCGGGCTGCGACCGGAACATCCCCCGTCGCGCCGGAGTGTGGATCACTCCGGGAAGGCCACCGAACACGTTGACTACCAACGCGATTCCCCCGGGACCGGCCATCACCTCGGTGACGGTGCGGCTCACCTGGGCGGCATCAAAATTCGCCATCAGTCGTTCATCGCAATGACGAACGAGGGCGCGATGGTTTCGGCGGTACCGCTGCGGCGCACAGCGGTACCGGCGGCGTAGAACTCCACCGTGTGGTGTCCCCAGGCGTAGTTGTGGATGGCGAAGTGCACCCCGACCACGCCGTCGGCGCCGTCGCGCTCGGCCTCACCTTGCATGCGCGACATCGCCAGTTCCCGTGCCTCGTAGTTGCCTTGCGTCCATTGCGGCATCTCGATGTTGCGTCCCATCTGGCGCAGGGTTTGCATAAACCCCTGTGCGGCAATGTGAAAGACGCAGTTGCCCATCACGAACGCCACCGGTGTGTAGCCCGACCGCATCAGCGTCGCCATGTCCTGGCCGGACAGGTGGCTGGAGAATGCCTGCCCATTGGTCCGGCGAAATGACCCGGGCTTGGCGGTGTAGCGGACCGCCGTTCCGACCGCGATGAACTCCAGGTGTTCGCCTTCGGCGCCGTGGTGACGCCACTCGAGCCGGACGCCGACGACGCCGTCGGCGTGCAGCGCGTCGGCTTCCGCCTGCATTCGCGCCATGGCGTTCCAGCGCGCCCGGTAGGTCGCCTCGGTGAGCACCGGGAGTTCCGATTGCTGCCGGATGCCGGTGAATTGGTACCCCACGTGATACACCGAGACGCCCATCACCAGATCTATCGGTTCGAAACCGGCCCCGTGCAGCAGGGCGAATTCGTTGATCGACAAGTCGGAGGTGAAGACCTTGTCGGCGTGCGATAACCGTTCACTGGCGACTGGGTCGAGCTGGCTAGGTTGCATCGACATCGGCACGATTCCTTCCGGGGTTGCGCCACATCGTACGGTCCAGCTCGGCGGTGCAGTAGTAGATGTCACTCGGCGGCACCGGCAATCCACCGTCGGCCAACAACTGGCCGGCCCCGGTTCGAGCCGTGTGCCAGCCATGTCCCTGCAGATAGCTGCCGATTTCATTGCGCTCGCCGGGAAAACCCAAATCGCCGAGTTCGATGTCCAGGCCGCTCTCGTACCACTTGTTGGTGGCGGCTCGCATGACCTCCACCGATTCCGGCGAATTCCAGAAGATTTCCGCCACCAGCCGGCTGCCCGCCGCACTGAGTGCGGTGATGTTGTCCAGCAGGCGATCCTGCGCCTCCGGCGGAAGGAACGCGAGCAGGCCCTCGGCAATCCATGCGGTCGGCCGCGCGTCGTCGAACCCGGCCGCCCGCAGTGCCGCCGGCCAATCGTGGCGCAGGTCGATCGGAACCGCGCGCAGATCGAGGGTCGGCTGGGCGCCGATCGCAGCCAGCGTGGCGGCCTTGAATTCGAGTACTTGTGGTAGGTCGATCTCGAACAGCGTCATCCCCTCAGCCCACGACAGCCGGTATCCACGCGTATCAAGCCCGGAAGCCAGGATTACGCATTGACGGATGCCGGTCGTGGCGGCGTCGGCGACGAACTTGTCGATGTGGCAGGTGCGCACCGCGAGCAGGTCGGTCATCGGCTGCATACCCCAAGCGAGGCCGGGGATGTCGACGTCCGCGGACTCGAGTTCACCGGCGGCCCACCGGATGAAGAAGTCGATGCCGACAGCGCGGACCAGCGGCTCGGCCAACCGGTCGTCGATCAGCGGAGGGTCGCTCACTGTGGCGCGGGCCCGGCCCGCGGCCACCATCGTCGCGGTGGCTCCCACGCTCGTTGCCAGATCCCAGGTGTCGTTGTCGGTGCGTGCCATGGTTAGCCAGCTTAATGACGCGCGCCGTGTGCTGGTGACCTCGGCTTCGACGTTCGGCGGTTAACATCACCTGATGACCTCTTCGCATCCGGTCGGCTCCCGCGAGCTTGCCGGTGACCCCTGTTGCGAGGAACCCGGGCACGTCGCCGTCCGCGACGCGGGATGGCGCCGAAACGCTCGGTGGGCGCGGTCGCTGGCCTGGATCAGCCTGGTCGCAATGCTCACCGAAGGAATCCTGGGTCTGTGCCAGGGTGTGGCGGTCGGGTCGATCGCACTGACCGGGTGGGCGCTGGGCAGCGCCCCGGAGGGTCTGGCCAGCGCCACGGTGGTATGGCGGTTCAGCGGCTGGCGGACCCTGTCCGAGACTGCCGAGCGGCGCGCGCAACGCATTGTCGCGGTCTCGTTTTGGCTGACCGCCCCGTACATCGCCGCGGAATCGTTCCGGCACTTCTTCGGCCACCATCACGCCATGCCCTCGATGATCGGCATCGTGGTGACCGCGGTCGCCGTCGTACTCATGCCGCTGCTCGGCCGGATCAAGCACGAGCTCGCCGGCCGGCTCACTTCGGCGGCCACCGCCGGCGAGGGCACCCAGAACTACCTGTGCGGCGCCCAGGCCGCCGCGGTCCTAATCGGCCTGGCGATCACCGCGACCTGGCCCGGCGGCTGGTGGTTCGACCCGGCGATCGGGCTGGCCATCGCCGTCGTCGCGGTGTGGCAGGGCATCCGGGCCTGGCGCGGCCAGGATTGCGGTTGCTGAACGCTGCGGGTCAGCGAGTGGCACGTGCAGCCTGGCGAAGTGCGCAGCCTGGGTCCGGTGGCGGGGACGGGCTCGCTCACCAAACATCTCGGCGCCGGCGGCACGGATTTGATGGAGATCACTCCCGACGGCAGGGTGGCGCTCGGCGGTGATACCTACACCGGTGACGGGAACAGCCGCGGGGAGTGGACCAGGTCTGCGGCATTCGGGGTGAAATCCGGGTCGTTGGGTCATCCGGACGGCGTGAAGTTCGATCGCATGTTTGGAAATAACAACGATCTGTATGCCGATCCGCTGGCGCCCGGTGCGACGACGCAATTACCGGCGGGCACCGTCATGGTGAATGGCACGACATACGCGATGGTCACTAACACCAAATTCGATAACGGGCTGGTGCCGGTGAATTCGCGATTGGTGGGGGTCGATCCGGCTAATCCGGGCTGGAAAACAGTGCCCGGTTCGGTGCGGCCAGGTGATTATGCCGGTGGTTTTCAGTCGCAGATCAGCGGTTTTCAAGCCCCGGACGCCACGGTGTATATCGTCGCCGACGGGCAAGGGCGAGCACATCAGCCGGTGCTGTATCGGGCTCGTCCCGCCGAGTTCACCGACCGATCCAGCTGGCAACCGTTGGGCCGTGACCGCTCGGGACGGCGGGTCTGGAAAGCGCCCGGGGGTGCGCCGATGCCACTGGTTACCCAGACCTTCGGCGAGCTGAGCATGCGCAACATCGAGGGGAAAACGGTGCTGTCGGGATTCAACGCCACCACCGGTCAGGTTGAGGTGCGGGTGACCGACGACCCGACCCAGCTCTTTACCACGAACGCCCGGGTAACCGTGGTGGCGACCCAGCAGAGCGTGCCGCAGAACTATGGCGGCTATATCGTGCCCGGATCAACGTTGGATGGTATGAGAATCCTGGTGAGTCAATGGAATACGAATACGGGTCACCCCTACAATGTCCAGGAATTCGAAGTCAATGCCCACCGCTGACGTTTGGTGCTGCCGTGAGCACGCCCGGCGACGGTATTCACCTGCTGACACGGATTTAACGCAATTTGTGCTGACGAATCGCCATTAACGCGTACATTAGCGCAAGCTGAGACGTCCTGGGAGACTCGTCATCTCCTCGCAGGAGGGGGGAAGCTTGAGCACCATTGCGATCGCCGCAATCGGCACCCGCGGGGACGTTGCCCCGATGACCGGAGTCGGGGTGCGCCTGCAGCAGGCTGGGCATCGGGTGGTGATCGCGGCCTACACGATGTTCGCCGAGATGATCACCGGCTGCGGCTTGGAATTTCGTGAGATGCCGTTCGATTTCACCCCCGGCGCCGACCACTATGAGGGCAGTGCCGCGAAAGGCCTCGCGGCCTTCTTCGGGCCCGGCGGAATGCGGACAATGGGCCAGACACTGCTGGCGGCACTGCGCGACGAACGTGCCGACATCCTGCTGTTGTCCCCGTTCGCGGAGATGGCCGGGCATGCACTGGCCGAGGCGAACGGTATCCCCTCGATCGGGACACGCTTGCAGCCGTTGTCGGCCACCAGCGCCTATCCCCCCGCCCTGCTGGGTGGCTGGTCGGCAGGAGCCCTCGGCAATCGATTCGCCTCGGCCTCCAGCGCCTGGGTTGTCGATTATCCCTACGGGCGTATCGCTGCTCAGTTCCGCCGCGACCTTGGCCTGCCCAAGAGGCCGGCACATGCGCTACGCCGACAGCGTACCGACACGCAATGGCCTGTGCTGCACGGGTATTCGCCTAGTATCCTGCCTCGCCCAGCCGACTGGCGTACTGGCCTGGACGTCGTCGGCTATTGGTGGCCCGCACCGGTCGCCGACTGGCAGCCGCCTACGGTCTTGACCGATTTCCTGGCGGCGGGCCCGGCTCCGGTGTGCATTTGTCTCGGCAGCCTCATCACTACCGAGCGGCGCGCGCAGCAGCTATCGGACATCATCGGCAGCGCGCTGCTGCAGGCCGGGGTGCGCGGCATCGTCCAAGGTGGCTGGACGGGTGTGGAGGTGGTCGGTGACGATGTCCTGACCGTCGGTGAGGTGCCGCACGACTGGCTTTTCCCGCAAGTGGCGGCCGTCGCCCACCACTGTGGAGCCGGGACCACCGCGGCTGCCCTGCGCGCCGGCGTCCCGGCCATAGCGCTGCCGAATCTCATTTACGACCAGCCGTTCTGGGCGCGACGCCTGCGGGCTCTCGGGGTCGCCGCGGCGATCATCTCGCAGCCGAGACTCACCGCCGATCGGCTTGCCGACGCTATCCGCGCCGCAGTGGACAATCCGCAACTGCGCACAACCGCACAGGGCCTTGCTCGCCGACTGGCCGGCGAAGACGGCGCCACGAAGGTGCTGGCCACCGTCGAATCCCTGCTCCGCCAACCGGCCTAGTGGGTCACTCCAGGCGGTAGCGAATCAGCCGGGAACTGTTGGCCACCACCGCGACTGACGACGCGTTGTGCAGAATCGCGGCCAGCACCGGTGACAGCGCACCGCCGGCGCCGATCAACAACCCGGCCGCATTGACCGCGATCGACATGCCGTAGTTCTCCCGGATGACCTCGACCGCGCGGGAGCCGAGGTCTCGCACGTCGAGCAAGCGCTGCAAATCGTCGTTGGCCAGCGCGACGTCGGCGGTCTCCACGGCGACGTCGGTTCCGGCCAGGCCCATGGCGATGCCGATATCGGCGGCCGCCAGCGCCGGGGCGTCGTTGATGCCGTCGCCGACCATCCCCACGACGTGACCCGCGTTTTGCAGTTCCCGGACCACTTCGAGTTTGTCCTCGGGCAGCACCTCGGCTCGCCACTCGTCGAGGCCGAGCTCGCCCGCCACCACCTCGGCGATTTCCGGGTGATCGCCGGTGAGCATGACGATGCGGCGGATACCGTTGGCGCGCAACTTCTTCAGGACATCGGGTGCCTCGGGGCGTACTTCGTCGCGCAGGCTGATCAAGCCGACCAGGGTGCCGTCCACCGCGAGCAGCAGTGGGGTCTCGGCTTGGGCGCGCAGCTTGTCGACCCAGTCCGCCGCTTCCTGGGACACTTGGACGTTCTCGGATTTCAGCAGCGACGGACTGCCCAGGAGCAGGGTCCGGCCATCGGCCCAGGTCCGCATGCCCAGGCCGACCAGCACCTCGCACTCCTCGTGCGGCGGGATGCTGATGTGGCGTTCCTCGGTCGACCGGATCACGGCTTCGGCCAACGGGTGCCGAGAGTGGATCTCCGAGCTGGCCGCATAGGCCAGAACCTGTTCGGGCTGCCAGTCCTTGTGCATGGCAACGATATTCGTGACGACTGGTCGGCCGACGGTCAGTGTCCCGGTCTTGTCGAAGACGATGGCGTCCACCCGGCCGGCCTGTTCGAGGTGGGATCCGCCCTTGATGAGGATGCCGCGGCGGGCACCGTTGCCGATCGCGGCGCTGATCGCAGTCGGGGTGGCCAGACCCACCGCGCAGGGGCAGGCGATCAGCAGCATGGTCATCGCGCGCCGGACGTCGCCGGTGACGGCCAGGGTGAGCGCCGAGACGATGAAGGACGTGGGAACAAAGCGGCGGGAGAAGTTTTCGCCGACGGTTTGAATCGGTGCCCGATCGTGCTGAGCCTCTTCGACGCGGGTGATGATGCGGCCGATCGCGGTTTGGTTGCCGACCGCGCTGGCGCGCACTACCAGCCGTCCGCGCACCACCACCGAGCCGGCGTGCACGGTGGACCCGGCCGTCACGCTGACCGGCAGCGTTTCCCCGGTGATCGCGGACTGGTCGACCACCGCCTCGCCGTCGACCACCTCGCCGTCGACCGGGATCGCCACGTGGTCGTGGATGACCACCTGGTCGCCGATCTGCACGGTGTCGATCGGCACCTGGATCTCGGTGCCCGCCTCGGATTCCCCTGTGGGATCCTGCGTCAGCCGGATCCACGCGGTGTCCTGGGTGCCGCGCAGCAGATCGGAGATGGCGCGGCGGGTTCGTCGCAGCGTCAGATCCTGTAAGTACTCACCGATATTGAGCAGCCACAGCACGGTCAGCGCGACCACGTTCTCGCGCAGCACCAGGCTGGCAATGGTGGCCGCGGACACCAGCGCGTCGGTGCCGGCCCGGCCGGAGCGGATCGACCGCAACGCGCCCCGCAGGAATGGATACCCGGTGAACACGGTGACGCCGGTGGCCGCCAGCCGGCCGGTCGGGCCGAGCAGGGGCGGACGGGCGAACACGTAGCGGCGCACCCCGAGCAGGGCCAGCGCGGCGCCGCCGATGACCATGCGCAGCACGTCGGTGTTGCGGATCTCCTCCGAGTGCGGTGCTCGTACCGGGATCAGCTCGGCGGCGACGTGGGCGGCCTCGCGAATTGACGCCAGGACCGCTGTGCGATCGCAACGCGTGGGCGAATACCAGACCACGACAGAGCCGGTGTGGGGATAGGCGTGCACCACCCGGACACCGGTTTGACGGTCTACGGCTTCTTCCACCGCCACCGCGCGGCGGGAATCGCCCCGGACCCAGGGCACCTGGACCCGCATCCGCCCGGCGGCATCGGAGACGACCAGCGGGTCAGTGCTCGTGGGGTTCGACACTGGCGACCGCCGGGGTGGGTGCCTCTTCGCCGATGCGCTCGCGAGCTTCGGCCATCACGTCGGCCACCTTCAGCCGGGCCGACTCGGCGGCTTCCTCGGCCCTGCGGGTTCCGCGCAAACTCCACTCCGCGGCCGTCACGGCCGTCTCGTGTACCGGGGCCTTGACCCACGCCTTGCGCAGCGCCTCGTAGGCGGTCACCCCGGCCAGTCCGGTCACCACCGTCGTGGCCGCTTTGCCGATGAGCCCATGCACCACCATCGCCAACCCTCTTTCGTCGTAGACCGTTGAAAATCCGACGTTAACATAGAAATATTGCGATACCAACATATATCGGGCTAGAGGACGCGGGTGACCTTCTCGGTCTCGATTCGCCGGGGCAGGGCCGATGGATCGGCGTTGGCCACCTGTACCAGCGACGCGCCGGTCGCCAGGATCGCCAGCAAACCGTCGGTCAGCGCGTTGGGCTCGGCCCATTGCGCAACCGAAAGCACCCGGTCCATCGCCGTCAAACCTCTTGCGGCGGCTGATCTCTCACACTCGGCCAGCAGCTCGTCGGTGGATCGGCCCGCCAGCGCGGGACCGGGCCGGCGCTCGGGAATGATCTGATCGCCATGCACCCGCACCGCGGTCGCATAATCGGTGACGCCGATCGGCAGGTCCGGTGCCGGCCGGCCGAACGGATCCAGCGACAACACCGCCACCTCGCCGCCGGCGACGGCACTGTCTGCCTCGTCGAGCCGCTCGGCGGTACACAGGGCGATGTCGGCAGGCCCACTATCGAGCACGACTTCGGCGCCGGTCCACCACACGCCGAACAGCACCGCCGCCGTCTGCCAGTGCGCCGGCAGCAGCACCGCGACCCGGCTGGCCGGGCCGGCGCCCAACTCGTCGCGCAACAGGTTGCCGGTCTTGGCGGCCCAGTTGGCCAGTGTCGCCGCGGACAGTTCGATGCGCTCGCCGGTCGCATCGTCGTAGTAGGTGATGCGCGGGCCGACCGGATCGGCGCGCAGCATCGGCGCCAGGACCGCTTCGCTGAAGGTGGTCAGTTGACGCACTCGGGTTTGTCCGAGCCGGCGGTGAGGATGGGCGACGGCGGGGGAGTTGTGTCCTCGGCTGATCCGGCACCGGCCACTCCGGAACCCGCGGCGGCTACCGGCCTGGTCGAGCCGCCTTCCAGGCCGGACCCGGGCCCGGTGTAGTCGGCGGCGAGCACCACGCGGACCGTTCCCGGCTCGACCGAGGTATTGGCGACGACGGGCAACCCGCCGAGGTCTTTGGCGACTTCCTGCGCGCCCACGTCGCCGGCTTTGGCGGCCTGCACCTGGCTGGCCGGGACGTGGGCGGTTTCGTTGTTGCCGATGTTGCCCGCGGCGAAACCCTTGGCCGTCAACACCTCTGACACCGCAGCGGCCAGCCCGTTGACGTCGGTGTCGTTGGCGACGTTGACGGTGGTCTTGCCCGGCGTGTAGGCCAGCTCGTCGGTTTTGCCGGCGTCCTGCTCATGCAGCAGACCGTCTACCCACTCGGCGACCTGATGGGGATCGACCCGCACCACGCTCTGCATGCCGTCGTCACTCCAGCCTGATTCGTCGAGCACCGGGATGGTCGCGAAGGCGACGTTGCCGCCGGCCAGGTTCTCGAGTTGCTTCACGAAATCCATGATGTCCCAGCCCGCCGAGAGCACCACCGAGCGTTGGACGGCCTGCTCCAGCCGGTTCAGCGTCGCCGGGCTCGACAACGTCTTGCCGGAGATGACTCGGTGAGCCAGTGCGGCCATCACCGCCTGCTGCCGCACCACCCGGTCGAGGTCACCGCGGGGCAGATCGTGGCGTTGCCGGACAAAGCTCAGCGCCTGCGGGCCGTCGAGCCGCTGCCAACCCGCGGGAAAGTCCGCACCCGACATCGGTTCGTACACCGGCTCTTTGAGGCACACGTCCACCCCACCGAGCGCGTCGGTGATCGAGCGCGAAGCCGAGCAGTCCGATCTCGGCGTAGTGGTCGACGGTGACGCCGGTGAGGTCGGCGACCGTCTTGATCAGCGCCTCGCGGCCCGCTTCGGTGCCCTGTTCCTCGGCCTGCTCGGGCGCGACGCCGGATTCGACCAGGCTGACTCGCTTCTCCTCCTTGATCTGGCCGTAAACCCCGTTGATCTTCGTTTTGCCCAGACCGGGCGCGGCCACATAGGTGTCGCGCGGAATCGAGATCGCGGTGGCCGACTTCCCGTTATTGGGGATCCGCACCAGGATGATCGTGTCGGTATTGCTGGCCACCTCGTCGCCGGCGCGCAGCCTGGCCAGTTCGTCGGCGGTCAGCGGGTTGCCGTGGGCATCGGTGCGGCTGTCCATGCCGACCAGCAGGATGTCGATCGCGCCGTCGTCGGGGCCCTGGCCCAGGGACGGCGCGAACATGTGGTAGATCCCGTCCTCGAAGGAGCGGATATTGCTCCACGCCACTCCCGTTCCGAGGACCACGGCGACAGCCGCGATGGTCGCAATCACACGAACAACAGGTTGCGCAGGCATCACTTCAGACTACTTGCGCCACAGCCGTATCGTGGGTAGCCGGAGATTCGGCGTGCCAGACTGAGACATCGTGGCGCACAGGATCGTGATCACCGGCGCCGGCGGGCAGGTGGGCAGCTTTTTGGCGACCGAGGCCGCACGGCAGGGCCGCGACGTGCTGGCACTGAGCTCGTCGCAGTGCGATATCACCGATCCCGGCGCCGCCGAGCGGATTGTCCGCAGCGGTGATGTGGTGGTCAACTGTGCGGCCTACACCAATGTCGACGACGCCGAGAGCAACAAGGCGGCCGCCTACGCGGTCAACGTGACTGGTCCCGAGCGCATTGCGCAGGCCTGCGCGCGCGCCGGCGCGAAGCTGATCCACCTGTCCACCGACTACGTCTTCAGCGGCGACTTCGCGGGCTCGGCGCCGCGTCCCTACGAGCCCGACGACCAGACCGGGCCGCTGAGCGTGTACGGCGCCAGCAAGCTCGCCGGCGAACGGGCCGTGCTGGGCTTGCTGCCGGCGGCCACGGTGGTGCGCACCGCGTGGGTCTATACCGGCGGGGGCGGAAAGGATTTCGTCGCCGTGATGCGCCGGCGGGCGGCCGAAGGCGCCACCGTGGCGGTGCCCGGTGACCAGACCGGCTCGCCGACGTATGTCGCCGACTTGGTCGCGGCGTTGCTGCAGGTCGCCGACGGGCAGATGAATGCTCGGGTGGTGCACGCGGCCAACCGCGGTGCGGTGTCCCGGTTCGAACTGGCCCGGGCGGTGTTCGAGGGGGTAGGGGCCGACCCGGCGCGGGTGAGCGCGGTCAGCAGCGCGTCGCAGCAGCGCCCGGCGCGCCGACCGGTTTTCTCGGCGCTGTCGGGACGGGAGTCGGAGCGGGCCGGTCTGGCGCCGCTGCGGCCGTGGCGGGACGCGCTTGCTCAAGCTCTTTCCGGGGCACCGGACCGCTGACCGTTACCCTCGACGCGTGAGTGACGTCCTGTCGATCGTGACGGTGACCTATTCCCCGGGCCCGCACCTTGATCGCTTCCTGGCCTCATTGTCGCTGGCCACCGAGCGGCCGGTGCAGGTGCTGATGGCCGACAACGGTTCCACCGACGGCACCCCGCAGGCCGCGATCGAGCGCTATCCCAACGTGCGGCTGTTCGCCACCGGGGGCAACGTGGGCTACGGCACCGCGGTGAACCGGGCGGTACGCGAACTTTATAAAAACTCGGCCGACCGGGGCGGCGCCGACGAGTGGGTCGTGGTGGCCAACCCCGACGTGCAGTGGGGTCCCGGCAGCATCGACGCCCTGCTGGAGGCGGCCGCCCGGTGGCCGCGTGCGGGCGCGCTGGGTCCGCTGATCCGCGACCCCGACGGGTCGGTGTACCCGTCGGCGCGCCACCTGCCCAGCCTGATCCGCGGCGGCATGCACGCCGTGCTCGGTCCGGCTTGGCCGCGCAATCCGTGGACCACGGCCTACCGTCAGGAGCGGCTGGAGCCCAGCGAGCGGCCGGTGGGCTGGCTGTCGGGGTCGTGTCTGCTGGTGCGCCGCAGCGCGTTCGATCAGATCGGTGGCTTCGACGAGCGCTACTTCATGTACATGGAGGATGTCGACCTCGGTGACCGGCTGAGCCAGGCCGGTTGGCTGAGCGTCTACGTGCCGTCGGCCGAGGTGCTGCACCACAAGGGCCACTCCACCGGCCGCGATCCGGCCAGCCACCTGGCCGCCCATCACAAAAGCACCTATCTCTTTCTGTCCGATCGGCACTCCGGTTGGTGGCGCGCGCCGCTGCGCTGGACACTGCGGGGGTCGTTGGCGGTGCGGTCGCGCGTGATGGTGCGCAGTTCACTGCGCAGACTTTCCCGAGAGACGACCGAAGGGCGGCACTGAGTTGGCAATCCCTCCAGTCGATGCCGTCGTCCTGGTTGGCGGCAAGGGCACCCGGCTACGGCCGCTGACGCTGTCGGCGCCCAAGCCGATGCTGCCCACCGCCGGGCTGCCGTTTCTGACTCATCTGCTGTCGCGGATCGCTGCGGCGGGCATCGAGCACGTTATCCTGGGTACGTCCTATCAGGTCGAGGTTTTCTCCGACGAGTTGGGCGACGGGTCCAAGCTGGGCCTGCAGATCGACTACGTGACCGAGCAGCGTCCGCTGGGCACCGGCGGCGGCATCGCCAACGTCGCCGGACACCTGCGCCACGACACCGTGATGGTGTTCAACGGCGACGTGCTCTCCGGGGTCGACCTGGACCAGCTGCGGGAATTCCACGGCAGCCAGGCCGCCGACGTCACGCTGCACTTGGTGCGGGTTGGGGATCCGCGGGCGTTCGGCTGCGTGCCCACCGACGAGGGACACCGGGTCGTGGCCTTTCTCGAGAAGACCCAGGATCCGCCGACCGACCAGATCAACGCCGGCTGCTATGTCTTCTCGCGGGAGGTCATCGATCGCATTCCGCGCGGCCGCGAGATCTCGGTGGAACGCGAGGTGTTCCCGTCGTTGCTCTCCGACGGCGACGTCAAGGTCTGCGGCTATGTTGATGCCACCTACTGGCGGGACATGGGCACACCCGAAGACTTCGTGCGCGGGTCGGCGGATCTGGTACGCGGGATCGCTCCGTCGCCGGCGTTGGGAGGCCACCGCGGCGAGCAGCTGGTGCACGACGGCGCGGCGGTGTCGCCGGGCGCGGTGCTGATCGGTGGCACGGTCGTCGGGCGGGGCGCCGAGATCGGCCCGGGGGTGCGGCTGGACGGCGCGGTGATCTTCGACGGCGTCAAGGTCGAGGCGGGCAGCGTGATCGAGCGTTCGATCATCGGCTTCGGTGCCCGCATCGGCCCGCGGGCGCTGATCCGCGACGGGGTGATCGGCGACGGCGCCGACATCGGCGCGCGCTGCGAGCTGCTGCGCGGCGCGCGGGTGTGGCCCGGGGTGGCGCTGCCCGACGGCGGAATCCGCTACTCGTCCGACGTGTGAGGCTTTTTTTCAGCCCGAACGTGAAACTGTCTTCACGCTCGCTGTCGAACGTGAAGCTGTCTTCACACTCGGTGCGAGGCCTGCCGGACGAGGTATGCCAGGGCTTCGTCGGTTCCGGTCGGCATGGCGTCGGCCGGCCACCAGCGCAGGTCGACCGATTCGTCGCTGACAGTGATCTGCGCGCCGGCGGATGCATGGGCGACGAACTGCAAATCCAGGTGACGGGTCGGCACGCCCAGCGAGCAGGTGACCGGATGCACGTGCACGGCCACCAGGTCCGGATTGATCCGTAAGCCGGCCACGCCGGATTCCTCGGTGGCTTCGCGTAACGCGGCGCCGACGATGTCGTCGTCGCTGTCTTCGCAGTGCCCGCCCAGCTGTACCCAGCAGCCCAGGCGCGGGTGCAACGTCAAAAGCACCTGGCTGCCGCTGTGGTCGAGCACCAACGTGGACGCGGTGACGTGACCCGGCGCGCAGTCGCGCCGGCACGCGTCGGGGCGAGCGTGCACGAAGGCCAGCACGGCGTGGCGAAGTGAGTCCTGCGCGGGATCGGGTGCGTGCCAACGAGTCAGAACGTCGATGGCCGAATCACGAACGCTCACTTGCGCACCAGCAGCCCCTCCATTTTCGCTGGCGGACGCGGCGGGGCCGGCTCCTGCGGGTAGCCGATCGCGATGGCGCCCAACGGCTCCCAGTCCGCCGGCAACTCGAGCTCGGCGCGGACCAGGTCCGCGGCGAAGATCGTCGAACCGATCCAGCAGCTGCCCACCTCGCGCACCGCCAGCGCGACCAGCAGCCCCTGCACGGCCGCGCCGACCGCGACGGTGAACATGGTGTGCTCGGCCGCGGTGCGGGCGGCGTCGGGATAACTGTGCGCGCCGTCGGGAACCAGCATCGGGATGACGACTTCGGCTGCGTCGTAGAGAATCTGGCCGCGTGCCACGCGCCGCTCCACGGAATCGGCGGGTCTGCCGTCACCGGCCAGGTCGGATCGCCACCGCTCGCGCATCCGGTCCAGCAGCCGGGTCCGAATCGCCGGGGTTTGCAGCCAGACGAACCGCACCGGCCGGGTGTGGTGGGGGGCCGGTGCGGTCAGCGCCTCGGCGATGGCCTCCTCGACGAGGTGCGGCGGCACCGGTTGGCCGCTGAACTGGCGCACCGAGCGGCGCAGCAGCTGGGCTTGGCGGCGGCCCATCTCGACGGCTTCGGCGGTGCCCAGCCAGAACAGGTCCTCGGCGCCGGGGCGCGGCAGTTGCCGTGCGGTGGAACCGTTGTCGGTGACGACGGCGGCGGGCAGGCCGCGCACCACGGCCACCGGGATCGCGGTCAGCTTGCCCTTGACCAGATCGGCGGCCGCCGCCACCTCGTCGGCGATGGCGATCTCGGTAACCACCAGCTCGTTGCCGTGCGTATCGACAACGCCGGCGTAGTTGTGCAGCACGGCCAGACCGGCCGCGCCGATCGCCGCGTCGGTCTGACCGGCCCGCCACGCGCGGCCCATCGTGTCGGTGATCACCGCTGCCACCGTGACACCCAGCCGTTCACGCAGCCCGGTGCGCAGCGCCGCCGCGCTGAAGTCCGGGTCGACCGGCAACAGCGCCAGCTCGGCCGTGTCCACGTTGGAGCCATCCACGCCGGAGGCGGCCTGCACGATCCCCAGCCGGTTCTCGGTGATCAACGTGCGCCCCTTGCGGGCCAGCACGCGAACCGCTTCGTCGTCGACCAGCTTGCGCCGCAACCGGTCTCGCTCCTCGTCATCTGCAGGTGCGGCGACCAGACGACCTTCGCACTTGGACACCACCTTGCTGGTCACCACCACGACGTCGCCGTCGCGCAGCCACGGCGCGGCGGTCGCGACGGCGGCGCTCAAGTCGTCGCCGGGGCGAAACTCGGGCAATCCGGTAACCGGCAGGATCTCGACCGCCGCGGCGCTGCCGTGGTCGTTCACGCCGCCACGCCCGCAAGCTCCAGCCCCGCGCTCACCATCGCGGCGGTGGCGTGCGGGTCGGTCATCAACAGCGGTATCGAGCGCACCGCAACGCCGTCGATGTCGGCGTGATCGCCGTCGTGCACCAGCCAGCAGTCCAGGATCCCGGTGCCGCTGCGCGCGCCGTAGTGCCGGCCCACCGCCTCGGCGGTGGACTGCACCCCGATCACGGCAAGGCATTCATAGGCCATGCCGCGCAACGGCTTTCCGTCGATAATCGGCGAGTAGCCGACAACCGGGGCGGTGGCCGACCGCAGTGCGCCGCGGATGCCGGGGATGGCCAGGATGGCCCCGATGCTGACCACCGGATTCGACGGCGCCAGCAAGATGATGTCGGCGTCGGCGATCGCGTCGGTGACTTGATCTGAGGCGGCGGCCTTTTCGGCGCCGACGAAGGCAAAGCTGTGGGTGGGCAGCGCAGCCCGGTAGCGCACCCACCATTCCTGGAAGTGGATTGCCCGCCGGTTGCCGTCGTCGGGGTCGGTGACCACGACGTGGGTTTCGCATCGGTCGTCGCTGGCCGGCAGCAGCGTCGCACCCGGCTGCCAGCGGTCGCACAGCGCCTCGGTGATCTGCGAAAGCGGGTAGCCCGCTCGCAGCATCTGGCTGCGCACCAGGTGGGTGGCCAGGTCCCGGTCACCGAGTTGGAACCAGTCGGGCTGCACGCCGTATGCCACCAGTTCCTCCTTGGCGTGCCAGGTTTCGTCGCGCTGGCCCCACCCGCGTTGCGGGTCGACGCCACCGCCCAGGGTGTACATACAGGTGTCGAGATCGGGGCAGATACGTACCCCGTGCATCCAGGCGTCGTCGCCGATGTTGACGACTGCGGTCAGCTCATGCCCACCCTCGGCCGCGGGTGTGTCGGGCGAATTGTCCCAGGCCAAGCAGCTGCTGCACACCGAGGAGGAAGCGGGCGCCGCCGACGCCACCGACCAGAACCGTCACCTTCACATCGCCCGACAGTACGCCCGGCGACGACGCCGTCGGCGGGGGCGGAGGCCCGTGTGACGGACACGCCGGGACCGCAATCGCCGGAGACCCAAACAAATTTGGTCACGACATGATATTGATTTTGGTTTCAACGCTTGACCGGGCCACCCAACGCGTGTCTAATCACATCAGTGTCATTTCCCGGTTGGCCGGCCGGATTCGGTGTCGCAGACCGAGATTCGATCACCTGTTCGAATCGAGATGGCCACTGCACATCACAAAAGTGGGCGACATTTCAGTATCAGGCAACCAGGCGAGGAGGCGGAGCATGCCCTATGAGCACCTTCGGGGCGTAGTAGGAGGCACACCGCACATCAGTACCAACCCGACAACGACTGGGGCAGTAGTACGGCCCCATCTGAGTTTGGTTCCCAGCGCGGCCGAGGAATTCGACGCGCAGCCGGTAAGCCGGGACCAATGGCAGGACCGCGCATTGTGCGCGCAGACCGACCCGGAAGCTTTCTTCCCCGAAAAGGGCGGCTCCACCCGCGAGGCCAAGAAGATCTGCCTTGGTTGCGAGGTGCGCTCGGAGTGCCTGGAGTACGCGCTGGCGCACGACGAGCGGTTCGGCATCTGGGGCGGCCTCTCCGAGCGGGAGCGCCGTCGCCTCAAGCGCGGCATCATCTAGCCGTCGGTACCTCTAGTCGTCGATCGTCGGGTCGATGACCGAGGGTTCGACGTCCAGATAGATGGCGACCTGAGCCACCAGGATTTCGTGCAGCAAGTCGGCCAGTTCGACGTTGTCCTTCGCGCGTCGTTCAATTGGCTTGCGGAACAGAACGATTCGCGCGCGTGTTGCGTTCCCGCGGACATCGACGCCGGCCGGGATGAGCCGGGCCAGCGCGATCGGACCGTCGGCGACGACTTCGGGCGGCCATTGCACGCTGGCCGGATCCTTGGCCGAGATCCGGGGGATCTCGTCGACCGCGACGTCCAGCGCCGACACCCGCTCCTGCCAGCGGCGCTCGATGGGCTCGTAGGCCTCCAGCACCGCCATGTCGAATCGCTCGGCTCGGCTGCGCCACCCCGGCACCGTGGGCGGGAGCAGCGGGCCGCGCATGTCGCGGCCGCGGCGAGCGGCGGATCTGCGCACCGATTGGCCGCCCGGTCGGGAAGTGCCCGAAAAGCCCACCCGGCGATGGTAACGGTTGAGCACCGCGCCTCGGCCGGATGCGCGTGTCCCGCGCTGCGGTGGGGATTTTGCGCGATAGCCTCTCGATCGTGAACGTTCCCCGTCGATGCTGCCGGCCCGGGTGTCCGCATTACGCGGTGGCGACGTTGACGTTCGTCTACGCGGACTCCACCGCGGTGGTGGGTCCGCTGGCCATCGCGCGCGAACCGCACTCCTGGGATCTGTGCGTCGGCCATGCCGGCCGGATCACCGCGCCGCGCGGCTGGGAACTCGTCCGCCATTCCGGCCCGCTGGCTGCGCCGCCCGAGGATGACGATCTGATCGCGCTGGCCAACGCGGTACGCGAAAGCATCCGAGAGGGCGGGGACGCGTTGGCCGCGCGCGTGCCAATAAACGGTTTCTCCGACCCGGGCGGTCACACCAACGGGGCTCACGCCGCGGCGTCCAGCGGTGTACTGGCCCCCCCGCCGCATCGTTCTGCTGTCGGCGGACACGGCGGACGGCGGCGCGGTCATCTCCGGGTGTTGCCCGATCCGCCGAGCTAGCCGCGATTAGGCTGACGACGAAGAGTCCCCTTTTCGTCAGGAGCCCTGTTGTGTCTCGGCCCGCCGCGGCTGTCCATCGTGTGGTCAAGGCCTATGACGTGCGTGGGCTGGTGGGCGAGGAGATCGACGAGTCGTTCGCCACGGACGCCGGCGCCGCGTTCGCCCGACTGATGCGGGGCGAGGACGCGCAACGGGTCGCGATCGGCCACGACATGCGGGACAGCTCACCCGTGCTGGCGGCCGCCTTCGCGAACGGGGTCAACGGCCAGGGACTCGATGTCGTCCGAATCGGTCTGTCCGCCACCGATCAGCTCTATTTCGCCTCGGGTCTACTGGACTGCCCCGGTGCGATGTTCACCGCCAGCCACAATCCGGCCGCCTACAACGGCATCAAGATGTGTCGCGCCGCCGCCTTGCCGGTCGGCGAGAACACCGGGCTGTCGACCATCCGTGATGATCTGATTGCCGGCGTCCCCGACTACCTTGGACCAACCGGATCGGTCACCGATCACGATGTGCTGGACGACTACGGAGCTTTCCTGCGCTCGCTGGTCGACCTGTCCGGGCTGCGTCCGCTGCGGGTGGCCGTGGACGCGGGCAACGGCATGGCGGGTCACACCGCTCCCGCCGTGCTCGGCGCGATCAGTTCGATCACCGTGGCGCCGCTGTACTTCGAGCTCGACGGCTCGTTTCCCAACCACGAGGCCAATCCGCTGGATCCCGCCAACCTGGCGGACCTGCAGGCACACGTCGGCGCCGTCGGTGCAGATATCGGGCTTGCCTTCGACGGGGACGCCGACCGCTGCTTTGTGGTCGACGAGCGGGGCCGGCCGGTGTCGCCGTCGACGGTGACCGCGCTGGTCGCCGCGCGTGAACTCAACCGGGAAATCGGGGCGACCGTGATCCACAACGTGATCACCTCCCGAGCGGTGCCGGAGCTGGTCGTCGAGCGCGGCGGTACGCCGGTGCGCTCGCGGGTCGGGCACTCCTATATCAAGTCGCTGATGGCCGACACCGGGGCAATATTCGGCGGTGAGCATTCGGCGCACTACTACTTCCGGGATTTCTGGGGCGCCGATTCGGGGATGCTCGCCGCGCTGTATGTGCTGGCCGCGCTCGGTGAGCAGGAGCGGCCGCTGTCGGAGCTGACTGCCGACTATCACCGCTACGAATCTTCCGGGGAGATCAACTTCAGCGTCGCCGACGCGGCGTCGTGCGCCGAGGCGGTGCTGAGGTCCTTCGGCGGCCGGATTCAATCTATCGACCACCTCGACGGGGTGACGGTGGACCTGGGCGACGGCAGCTGGTTCAACCTGCGCAGCTCCAACACCGAGCCGCTGCTGCGGCTCAACGTGGAGGGCCGCTGCGTCGACGACGTCGACGCGGTGGTCGCGCAGGTGGCTGCCGAGATCGCCGGTCAGGACGGCGGGCTTCCGCCGCTGACCGAAAAGGCCGTCCGGTGAACGCCACTCGCGCCACGATCGACCTCGACGACACCGAGGCCCTGCTGGCCGCCGACTGCGACGCCTTGTTACGGGCCGCGTCGACGGCTGGCGCGCAGGTGCGCTCCACCGCGGCAGCCGTCGACGAAGGCGCGCTGGACTCGGTGCGCGCCGCCGACCGCCCGCGCACGGTGGTGTGGGTGGCCGGCCGCGGCACCGCCCAGACCGCCGGCGCCATGCTGGCCGCGACGTTGGGCGGCCTGGCCGCCGAGCCCATCGTGGTGGCCGCCGAGGCCCCGCAGTGGCTCGGGGCGCTCGACGTGCTGATCGTGGCGGGCGACGATCCGGGTGATCCCGCGCTGGTGGGTGCCGCCGCGACCGGGGTGCGTCGGGGCGCGCGGGTCGTCGTCGCCGCGCCCTACGCGGGCCTGCTGCGGGACAGCACCGCGGGCCGCGTCGCGGTCCTGGAACCACGGGTGCGGGTTCCCGACGAATTCGGGCTGTACCGGTATCTGGCCGCCGGGCTGGCCGTGGTGCACGGCGTGGACCCGGGGCTGCGCAGCGACCTGGCCGCCCTGGCCGACGAACTCGACAGCGAAGCGTTGCGCGACAGCGCGAGCCGCGAACTGTTCACCAACCCGGCCAAGACCCTTGCCGACCGGATGTCGGGGCGCCGTGTGGCGCTGGTCGGCGACTGTGCCGCAACGGTGGCGCTGGCCGGCCACGGGTCGTCGGCGCTGCTGCGGATCGGTCACCAGGTTGTCGCCGCCGCCGGGCTGGCGGACGCATTGCTTGCGCTGCGGGGAAGCCCTGAGACCGGGGCCTTCGGGGCCTCCGGGGCCTTCCAGAATCCGACCGACGCGCTTTTTCACGACGAGCAGATCGACGGCCCGCTGCCCGCGCGGCTGCGGGTGCTGGCGCTGACCCTGGCCGCCGAACGCACCGTGGTGGCGGCCCGGCTCGCCGGGCTCGGCGATGTCGACCTGATCGGCGCCGAAGATGTGCCCGATGAGCCCGGAGCGGGATCGTCAGCACCGCTCGGCGCGGCGCGTGCCGAGCAGCAACTGGCAATATTGGCCGTTCGGCTCGAAATGGCCGCCGTTTACCTGCGGCTGGTTCGGGGATAACTAGGACCGTGGAACTGCTACGCGGAGCGATACGGATGTACGCCTGGGGTTCGCGCACCGCTATCGCTGAATTCACCGGGCGCCCGGTGCCGACGGCCCACCCCGAGGCCGAACTCTGGCTGGGCGCGCACCCGAATGATCCGGCCATGCTGGAGACCGAGGACGGCGAAACGTCGCTGCTGCAGACCCTGGTCGCCGACCCGGAGGGACAGCTGGGTTCGGTGGCCCGCGGCCGGTTCGGCGACGCGCTGCCGTTTTTGGTGAAGGTGCTCGCCGCCGACGAGCCGCTGTCGTTGCAGGCCCACCCCAGCAGCGAGCAGGCGTTAGAGGGCTACCTGCGTGAAGAGAAGCTCGGCATTCCGGTCTCCTCGCCGGTCCGCAACTACCGCGACACCAGTCACAAACCCGAGTTGCTGGTGGCGCTGCAACCGTTCGAGGCGCTGGCCGGTTTCCGCCCGGCGGCGTGCACCGTCGAGCTGCTGCGGGCATTGGCGGTCTCCGACCTCGACCCGTACATCGACCTGTTGAGCGACAAATCCGATGCTGACGGTCTGCGTGCGCTGTTCACCACCTGGATCACGGCACCGCAGCCCGCCATCGATGTGCTGGTGCCCGCCGTGCTCGACGGTGCGATTCAGCATCTCAGCTCGGGCGCAAGACAATTCGCCGCCGAAGCCCGCACGGTGCTGGAGCTGGGCGAGCGCTACCCGGGCGACGCCGGGGTGCTGGCGGCGCTGTTGCTCAACCGGATCAGCCTCGCCTCCGGTGAGGCGATCTTCTTGCCGGCCGGCAACTTGCACACCTATCTGCGTGGTGTCGCACTGGAGATCATGGCCAACTCCGACAACGTATTACGAGGCGGGCTGACGCCCAAACACGTCGACGTGCCCGAGCTGCTGCGGGTACTGGACTTCACTCCCACCACCGAGGCACAGTTGCGGCCGCCGACCCATCGCGACGGGATCAGTCTGGTGTATGACACCCCGGCCGACGAGTTCGCGTTGTCGGTGCTCACCCTCGACGGCGAGCATCTCGGCCACGAGGTCGACGCGCCCTGCCGCCATGACGGTCCCCAAATCCTGCTCTGCGCTGAGGGTTCGGCGACGGTACACGGGAAATCCAAGTCGCTCATCCTCACCCGCGGTATGGCTGCCTGGGTCGCCGCGGATGACGGCCCGATCCGGTTGGTCGCCCGAACACCGACCGAGCTGTTCCGGGCTACCGTCGGGTTGTGAATTGCCCAGTGGCCGAGGATGTCTCGAGCCGCTCGCGCTGAGTCCGTCGGTTGCGGCGCAGTGCCCGGCGCTCGGCGAGCCACAGCCGCATGTTGTGGGTAATGGCGCGGCCGACGAGCCTGGCCGACGGCACCATGTACAGGCTGTCGAGTAAACTGAACCGGCGCAAGAACCATTCGGCCAGAACAGGTTCCGTCTCGGCCGCACCGAGGAACTGGTCGAACAGATTGCCCACCGGCCCATACCACCAGGAGGTCGGCCCGCTGGCGTGGTGAAACGTGAGATCGCCGATAGTGTTCATCATCCACACCGGGTAGGTGGTTTTGGCGGTGGCGCGATTGACTTCGCCGGCGACGTCGCTGGCGCCGGAAGCCAGCACCCGGCGCAGGTGACCGGCCTGCAGCGACGTCATCGTCATGCCCTGCCCGTAGGTGGGGTCGAAGCTGGCCACCGCGTCGCCCAGCGGCACGATTCCAGCCGGAAAGCGGTCCAGCTTGTCGTAGCGGCGCCAGCGGGCGGCCGGGAAGCGGTGGAAGGCCACCTCGCCGATCGGTTCGGCAGCCTCGATGGCGGCGGCCAACTGCGCGGGCAGCAGTTTGTGTGCCAGCGCTCGCATCTCGTCGAAGGTATGGGTCGGTTCGACTTTGGCCACGCCGAAGGTGGTCAGCATCCAGGTGCCGTCCTCGTAGCAGAGCATGCCCAGCCCCAGCGGCTGGTCGCGGGAGGCTCCGGCGACCACCACCTTCTGCTCGATGAGGCCATCGGGGATGCGCAACTGATGCGACGCGTAGCCGATGCCCAGGTCGACGGTGTCTTCCCGCGGCCGGTCGAAGCCCCACCGCTGCAGCCAGACCGGTAACCTGGTGCCCCGGCCGGCCGCGTCGATGACGAGATCAGCGGCCAGGAACGTCGGCTCGGCCTTATCGCCCTTGTCGGCGGAATCCAGCAGCACACCGGTCACCCGCTGCGCGCCGAAATCGAAACGCGGTTCGCGCACGGAGCCGTCGCGGATCTCGACGTTGCCGATGCCCTGCACCCGGCGCCGGATCTGCCATTCCAGCTGCGGCCGGCTCGGTACGTAGGCGGTGAACTCGTCGCGCAGGCGGTGCCCGGTGCCCAGCACATGGCCGGCCGCGCCGAAGTGGATGGCATCTGGGCGGTTCTCCAACATCGGGACGCCGGCGGTGACCATGTCGTCGAGAATGCCCGGGAACAGCGCATCGAACTCCACGGCGCCGCGCGCCATCAACAGGTGCACATGCCGGTCCTGCGGGATCGCCGAGCGGTTGGCGGGCGTGCCCGGCAGGTCGTCGCGCTCGACGACGATCACCTGTTGGTAGAACTCCGAGAGCACCCGCGCGGCAGACAAACCCGCAATGCTGGCGCCGATCACTACGGCCTGTTGCCGGGCGTGTTCCCCCGCATTTACCCCACGCTCATGCATTAGCTGCAGGTTACTCTTCTACATTGCCGTCACACGAGGAAGGGGCGGGCGGATGGCCGGTCGATGGCGTACGAAGTCGGTCGAACAGTCCATCGCCGATACGGACGAGCCCAGCACGCGATTGCGCAAGGATCTGTCCTGGTGGCACCTGACCGTGTTCGGGGTGTCGGTGGTCATCGGGGCCGGCATCTTCACCGTCACCGCGTCGACCGCCGGCGACGTCACCGGACCGGCCATCTGGGTCTCGTTCCTAATCGCCGCGGTCACCTGCGGGCTGGCGGCGCTGTGCTACGCCGAGTTCTCCTCCACACTGCCGGTGGCCGGCAGCGCCTACACGTTCTCCTATGCGACCTTCGGTGAGTTCCCGGCGTGGATCATCGGCTGGAATCTGGTGCTGGAGTTGGCCATCGGCGCCGCCGTGGTGTCCAAGGGCTGGTCGAGCTATCTGGGAACGGTGTTCGATTTCGCCGGCGGTACGGTGGCGATCGGGTCGCTCATCCTCGACTGGGGGGCCCTGCTGATCATCACGCTGGTGGCGACCCTGACCGCGCTGGGGACCAAGCTCTCGTCGAACTTTTCCGCGGTGGTGACCGCGATCAAGGTCGCGGTGGTTATCCTGGTCGTCATCGTCGGCGCGTTCTACGTCAAGGCCGCCAACTACTCACCGTTCATCCCGCCGCCGGAAGCCAGGCACGCCAAAGACGGCGTCGACCAGTCGGTGCTGGCATTGCTCAGCGGGGCGCAGAGCAGCCACTACGGCTGGTACGGCGTGCTGGCGGGCGCCTCGATCGTGTTTTTCGCATTCATCGGATTCGACATCGTCGCCACCATGGCCGAGGAGACCAAGAACCCGCAACGCGACGTGCCGCGGGGCATCCTGGCCTCGCTGGCAATCGTCACCGTGCTCTATGTCGCCGTTTCGGTGGTGCTCTCGGGCATGGTCCCCTACACCCGACTGCGCACGACGGCGACCGGCCATGAGGCGAACCTGGCCACCGCCTTCACAGCCAACGGCGTGAATTGGGCGTCGGGGATCATCGCCGTCGGGGCACTGGCCGGGCTGACCACGGTGGTGATGGTGCTGATGCTGGGCCAGTGCCGGGTGCTGTTCGCGATGGCGCGCGACGGGTTGCTGCCCCGCCCGCTGGCCAGGACCGGTTCGCACGGGACGCCGGTGCGCATCACCGTGCTGGTCGGGGTGGTGGTGGCGATAGCGGCCTCCGTCTTCCCGATCGGCAAGCTCGAGGAGATGGTCAACGTCGGGACGCTGTTCGCATTCGTGCTGGTGTCGGCGGGTGTGATCGTGCTGCGACGGAGCCGTCCGGACCTGCCGCGCGGCTTCCGGGCGCCCTTGGTGCCGGCGCTGCCGATCGCCGCGGTGTGCGCATGCCTGTGGCTGATGCTGAACCTCACCGTGCTGACCTGGATCCGGTTCGCGGTCTGGATGGTGGTGGGAATCGCCATCTACCTGGGCTATGGGCGCCGGCACTCGGTGCTGGCAAGCCGGCAGCACGCCCAGGACACTGAGGTCGAACCGGTTCCCTAGGCCATCTCTTTACAAATTAAGGCGGTTTGTCTAGACATCAGACGCAGACAGCAGTATTGTCAACCTCGACAGTGATTCATTCGAGGAGGGTGATGACATGACCACTGCAGTCGCGCCTGAGGTGTGGCAAGACAAGAAGCGCACCTTGTGGCTACTCGGGCTGATCACGCCGACGCTGCTGTTGGCGATCCTGCCGATTGTGTGGGGCCTGAACCAGGCCGGCTGGCAGGGCGCCTCGCAGGTGTTGTTCTGGATCGGGCCGATCCTGCTCTACATCATCTTGCCGGCGCTCGACTTGCGCTTCGGGCCGGACGGGCAGAACCCGCCGGACGAGATGATGAAGCGGCTGGAGAACGACAAGTACTACCGCTACTGCACCTACGCCTACATCCCGTTCCAGTACCTCAGCGTCATCCTCGGCGCCTATCTGTTCACCGCGTCGAACCTGAGCTGGCTGGGCTACGAGGGCTCGCTGAGCTGGCCGGCGAAGATCGGCCTGGCGCTCTCGGTCGGCACGCTGGGTGGCGTGGGCATCAACACCGCCCACGAAATGGGTCATAAGAAGGACACGCTGGAGCGCTGGCTGGCCAAGCTCACCCTGGCCCAGACCTGGTACGGCCACTTCTACATCGAGCACAACCGCGGACACCACGTGCGGGTGGCCACCCCGGAAGATCCCGCGTCGTCGCGCTTCGGCGAGACGTTCTGGGAGTTCCTGCCGCGCAGCGTTTTCGGCAGCCTGCGCTCGGCATTGCGGCTGGAAGCCCAGCGGATGCGGCGGCTGAACAAGAACCCGTGGAACCCAAAAACTTACTTGCCCAACGACGTGCTCAACGCCTGGCTGATGTCAGTGGTGCTGTGGGGCGTGCTGATCGCGATCTTCGACCCGGCGCTGGTCCCGTTCGTGATCATCCAGGCGGTATACGGCTTTTCGCTGTTGGAGACGGTGAACTATCTCGAGCACTACGGCTTGCTGCGGCAGAAGAACCCCAACGGCCGTTACGAGCGCTGCACGCCCGAGCACAGCTGGAACTCCGATCACATCGTGACCAACCTGTTCCTGTACCAGCTGCAGCGGCACAGCGATCACCACGCCAACCCCACCCGGCGCTACCAGACGCTGCGCAGCCTCGAGGGTTCGCCCAACCTGCCCAGTGGATACGCGTCGATGATCACGTTGACCTACTTCCCGCCGCTGTGGCGCAAGGTGATGGACCATCGCGTGCTGGCCCACTACGACGGCGACATCACCCGGGCGAATGTGCACCCGCGTCGCCGGCAGCAGATCCTGGCCGGCTACGGGGTGGCGGCATGACGACCGTTTACCGCTGCCCGGTCTGCGACTACGTCTATGACGAAGCCAAAGGTGATGCGCGGGAGGGTTTTCCGGCCGGCACATCGTGGGATCAGGTGCCCGATGACTGGTGCTGCCTGGACTGCGGGGTCCGCGAAAAGCTGGATTTCGAAACAACATCCACGAACTAGAGACGCGAACTAGAGACAGGAGCAATGCTATGAACGACTACAAACTGTTCCGCTGCATCCAGTGCGGCTTCGAATACGACGAGGCGCTGGGCTGGCCGGAAGACGGTATCGCGGCAGGCACCCGGTGGGAGAACATCCCCGAGGACTGGAGCTGCCCGGACTGCGGCGCGGCCAAAGCCGACTTCGAGATGGAAGAGGTGGCGCGCGCGTGACCGCTAGTCTCGCGCATGTGAAGCGGGTCCCGTACGCCGAGGCGTCACGGGCCCTGCTGCGCGACACGGTCCTCGATGCGATGCGTGAGCTGCTCCTCGCCCGCGACTGGTCGGCCATCACGCTGGCCGACGTCGCCCGCGCCGCCGGGATCAGCCGACAGACCATCTACAACGAGTTCGGCTCGCGGCAGGGCCTGGCGCAGGGCTACGCGCTGCGGCTGGCGGATCGATTGGTGGACCTGGTCGAGCACGCCATCTACGCGAATGTCGGCGACGTCTATGCCGCGTTCCTGGAGGGGTTCCGGGAGTTCTTCTCCGAGTCGGCCGCCGACCCGCTGGTGATCTCGCTGTTGACCGGTGCCGCCAAGCCCGACCTTCTGCAGATCATCACCACCGACAGCGGGCCGATCATCACCCATTGCTCGGCCCGGCTGACGTCGTCGTTCATGCACAGCTGGGTTAAGGCCGGCGAGGCCGACGCCGGCGTGCTGGCCCGCGCCATCGTGCGGCTGGCTATCAGTTACGTATCGATGCCCCCGGAGGCCGACCACGATGTGGCCGCAGACCTGGCGCGGCTGATGACGCCGGCAGCCGAACGCTACGGGGAGCTTCGCGACGATGCGGGCCGGTAGGCCTGAGGTGGGGGCTCCTCCCGCTTGCGGGGGAGAGCGGAGCCATAAGGTGGAGGAGAGCCAGACTGACCCGTGGTCGCGGGCGCAGACGCCGCGACTAATATGTAAGCAAACTAAGTAGTTGACCCCGACAAGGATTGGTATATGACGACGACCGAAAAGTCCCTGACCACCGACACCGTGAACGGCATCGAGTTCAAGGTTGCCGACCTGTCGTTGGCGGAGTTCGGCCGCAAAGAACTCGACCTGGCCGAGTACGAGATGCCCGGCCTGATGTCGCTGCGCCGCGAGTACGCAGAGGTTCAGCCGCTGAAGGGCGCCCGTATCTCGGGGTCGCTGCACATGACCGTGCAGACCGCGGTGCTGATCGAGACCCTGGTCGAGCTGGGCGCCGAAGTGCGCTGGGCGTCCTGCAACATCTTCTCCACCCAGGACCATGCCGCCGCGGCCGTCGTCGTCGGCCCGCACGGCACTGCTGAGGAGCCCCAGGGCGTGCCGGTGTTCGCCTGGAAGGGCGAGACGCTCGAGGAGTACTGGTGGGCCGCCGAGCAGATGCTCACCTGGCCCGGCGAGCCGGCCAACATGATCCTCGACGACGGCGGCGACGCCACCATGCTGGTGCTGCGCGGCATGCAGTACGAGAAGGCCGGTGTGGTGCCGCCCGCCGAGGACGGCGACTCCGCGGAGTGGAAGGTCTTCCTGAACCTGGTGCGCACCCGCTTGGAGACCGACAAGGACAAGTGGACCAAGATCGCCGAGTCGGTCAAGGGCGTCACCGAGGAGACCACCACCGGTGTGCTGCGGCTCTACCAGTTCGCCGCGGCCGGTGACCTGGCATTCCCCGCGATCAACGTCAACGACTCGGTGACCAAGTCCAAGTTCGACAACAAGTACGGCACCCGGCACTCGCTGCTCGACGGCATTAACCGTGGCACCGACGCGCTGATCGGCGGCAAGGCCGTGCTGATCTGCGGCTACGGCGATGTCGGCAAGGGCTGCGCGGAGGCGGCCAAGGGCCAGGGCGCCCGCGTCACCGTCACCGAGATCGATCCGATCAACGCGCTGCAGGCGCTGATGGAGGGCTACGACGTCAAGACGGTCGCGGACGCGATCGGCGAGGCGGACATCGTCGTCACCGCGACCGGCAACAAGGACATCATCTCGCTGGAGCACATGAAGGCGATGAAGGACCACGCCATCCTGGGCAACATCGGCCACTTCGACAACGAGATCGACATGGCCGCGCTCGAGCGCTCCGGCGCGACGCGGCTCAACATCAAGCCGCAGGTCGACCTGTGGACCTTCGGCGACTCCGGCAAGTCGATCATCGTGCTGTCCGAGGGCCGGCTGCTCAACCTGGGCAACGCCACCGGGCACCCGTCGTTCGTGATGAGCAACAGCTTCGCCAATCAGACGATCGCCCAGATCGAGCTGTGGACCAAGAACGACGAGTACGACAACGAGGTCTACCGGCTGCCTAAGCACCTTGACGAGAAGGTGGCCCGTATCCACGTCGAGGCCCTCGGCGGCGAGCTGACCAAGCTGACCAAGGAGCAGGCCGAATACCTCGGCGTCGACGTCGAAGGCCCCTACAAGCCGGACCACTACCGCTACTGAGCCACCTGCGCTCGCTTTTCGCGCCGAGCGTGCGGCCAGCTTCACGTTCGACGCCCAATGTGCGGCCAGCTTCACGCTCGCGGGCTAACCTGACGGTCCCGAAGGCTCGCGGGCTAACCGACGGCCTCGATAGGCTCGCGCCGTGCTGATCGCGATCGAAGGCGTCGACGGCTCGGGCAAGCGGACGCTGACCGACGGTCTGCGCCGGGCGTTCGAAAACACCGGCAAGTCGGTGGCAACGATGGCCTTCCCGCGCTACGGACGCTCAGTGGCCGCCGACGTCGCGGCCGAGGCGCTGCGCGGCCAGCACGGCGACCTGGCGTCGTCGGTGTATGCGATGGCGATGCTGTTCGCGCTGGACCGCGCCGGGGCCCGCGCCGAGATCGACGACCTGCGCCGCGACCATGATGTGCTGATCCTGGATCGCTACGTGGCGTCCAACGCCGCATACAGCGCGGCGCGCCTGTACCAGGGCGCCGACGGCGACGTCGTGGGGTGGGTGCGCGGACTGGAGTACGAGCGGCTGCAGCTGCCGTCAGCGGATTGGCAGGTGCTGCTCGACGTCCCGGTGGAACTGGCCGCC
This sequence comes from uncultured Actinomycetota bacterium, assembly GCA_963787635.1. GTDB lineage: Bacteria > Actinomycetota > Actinomycetes > Mycobacteriales > Mycobacteriaceae > Mycobacterium. The sequence goes on from CAWBDP010000002.1 coordinate 304,530, forward strand.
GACCGGGCCCGGCATCGCGAAACCCAGGACGCCGAGCGGGCCCGTGACGCCTATGAGCGCGACGACGGATTGCAGCGTCGCACCGCCGCGGTGTACCGCGGACTGGCCCAGGCGAGCTTCGGTGGGAGCTGGCAAGTCGTCGATCAGAGCGCCGATCCGGCGGCTTTGACGGCCGCATTGGGCCATTAACACCGACGACACGCAGAAACGCGCGCGTGGTAGCTCAGTTTTGTCGCGAACTGGTGACACCATGGACGACATGAGGCAAAGGATTCTCGTCGTCGACGACGACGCGTCACTGGCGGAGATGCTCACCATCGTGTTACGCGGGGAGGGCTTCGACACGGCTGTCGTCGGTGACGGCAGCCAGGCGCTCACCGCGGTGCGTGAGCTGCGTCCCGATTTGGTGCTGTTGGACCTGATGCTGCCCGGCATGAACGGCATCGACGTCTGCAGGGTGTTGCGCGCCGACTCCGGCGTGCCGATCGTGATGCTGACGGCCAAGACCGACACCGTCGATGTGGTGCTGGGGCTGGAGTCGGGCGCCGACGACTACATCATGAAGCCCTTCAAGCCCAAGGAGCTGGTCGCCAGGGTGCGGGCGCGGCTGCGGCGCAACGACGACGAGCCCGCCGAGATGCTGTCGATCGCCGATGTCGACATCGACGTGCCGGCCCACAAGGTCACCCGCAACGGCGAGCAGATCTCGCTGACCCCGCTGGAATTCGACCTGTTGGTGGCGTTGGCGCGCAAACCCCGTCAGGTGTTTACTCGTGATGTGCTGCTCGAACAGGTGTGGGGATACCGTCACCCCGCGGACACCCGGTTGGTGAACGTGCACGTCCAGCGTCTGCGGGCCAAGGTCGAGAAAGACCCCGAAAACCCGACCGTTGTGCTGACCGTTCGAGGAGTGGGTTACAAGGCCGGACCCCCGTGATCCGCCCATGATCTTCGGCTCGCGGCGACGCATTCGGAGTCGTTGGGGGCCTTCTGCACCTCTGATGCGCGGGATGAGCGCGCTGAGTCGAGCTGTCGGCGTCGCCTGGCGGCGATCGCTGCAGTTGCGGGTTGTCGTGCTGACCCTGGGACTCTCCTTCGCCGTTATCGTGGTACTCGGTTTCGTGCTGACCAGTCAGGTCACCAACCGGGTGCTCGACGTCAAAGTGCGCGCGGCCACCGATCAGATCGCGCGGGCGCGGACCACCGTCAGCGGCATCGTCAGCGGTGAGGAGGCGCGCTCACTGGACAGCAGCCTCCAGCTGGCCCGTAACACGTTGACGTCCAAAACCGACCCGGCGTCGGGCGCCGGCTTGGCCGGTGCCTTCGACGCGGTGCTGATGGTGCCCGGCGACGGTCCGCGCGCTGCGACCACGGCCGGCCCGGTCAATCAAATCCCCAGTGCACTACGCGGTTTCGTCAAGGCCGGCCAGGTGAGCTACCAGTACGCGACCGTGCACACCGAGGGCTTCGCGGGTCCGGCGCTGATCATCGGAACCCCGACGTCGTCGCGGGTGGCCAACCTGGAGCTGTACCTGATCTTCCCGCTGGCCAACGAGGCGCGGACGATCGCACTGGTGCGCGGCACGATGGCCACCGGTGGGCTGGTGCTGCTGGTGCTGCTGGCCGGTATCGCGCTGCTGGTCTCGCGGCAGGTCGTGGTGCCGGTGCGATCCGCGTCGCGGATTGCCGAGCGGTTCGCGGAGGGGCATCTGTCCGAACGCATGCCGGTGCGCGGCGAGGACGACATGGCCCGGTTGGCGCTGTCGTTCAACGACATGGCCGAAAGCCTGTCCCGGCAGATCACCGGGCTCGAGGAGTTCGGTAACCTGCAGCGCCGGTTCACCTCCGACGTCAGCCACGAACTGCGCACACCGCTGACCACCGTGCGGATGGCCGCCGACCTGATCTATGACCACAGCGCCGACCTGGACCCGACTCTGCGGCGGTCCACCGAACTGATGGTCAACGAGCTGGACCGGTTCGAGTCGCTGCTCAACGACCTGCTGGAGATCTCGCGACACGACGCCGGTGTGGCCGAGTTGTCCGTCGAGGCGGTTGACCTGCGCGCCACGGTGAACAGCGCGCTGGGCAACGTCGGCCATCTGGCTGAGGAGGCCGGAATCAAGCTGCTCGTGGACATGCCCCCCGAGGAATTGATCGCCGAAGTCGATCCGCGCCGGGTGGAACGGATCTTGCGCAACCTGATCGCCAACGCCATCGATCACGCCGAGCACAAGCCGGTACGAATCCGGATGGCCGCCGACGAAGACACCGTCGCGGTGACCGTGCGTGATTACGGGGTGGGGCTGCGGCCCGGCGAAGAGAAGTTGGTGTTCAGCCGGTTCTGGCGCTCCGACCCGTCGCGGGTGCGACGTTCCGGCGGCACCGGTTTGGGTTTGGCGATCAGCGTCGAGGATGCCCGTCTGCATCAGGGCCGGCTGGAGGCGTGGGGCGAGCCCGGTCAGGGCGCCTGCTTCCGCCTGACCCTTCCCCTGGTCCGCGGCCACAAGGTGACGACCAGTCCGCTGCCGATGAAACCGATTACGCCAGAACGTGTCGAACGCCAGCCGCTGCAGCGCGAGCACGCCGAGCGGGGCGTGTGATGCGGCAACTGGCCGCGCTACTTGTCGGTGTCGCGGTGTTCCTCACCGGCTGCTCGGGGGTGCCCAGTTTTTCTGCGCCACAGGCGATCGGCACCGTCGAGCGGCAAGCGCCGTCGAATCTGCCCAAACCGATCCCGGGCATGGATCCCGACGAGCTGCTGCGCGAATTCCTGAAAGCCACCGCAGATCCGGCCAACCGCCACCTGGCGGCACGGCAGTTCCTCACCCAGTCGGCGTCCGACGGCTGGGACGATGCCGGTAGCGCGTTGCTGGTCGACCACGTGGTGTTCGTCGAAACTCGAACTGCGGAGCGGGTTTCAGTCACGATGCGGGCAGACATCCTGGGCTCGCTGTCGGATATGGGTGTGTTCGAAACGGCCGAGGGTGTGTTACCGGATCCCGGTCCGATCGGGTTGGTCAAGACTTCGGGTGGCTGGCGAATCGACCGACTGCCCAACGGTGTGTTTCTGGACTGGCAAAAGTTTCAGTCCACCTACAAGCGCAACATGCTGTATTTCGCCGATCCGACGGGCAAAACCGTGGTGTCCGATCCGCGCTACGTCGCGGTGTCCGACCCGGATCAGCTGGCCACCGAGCTGGTCTCGAAGTTGATCGCCGGCCCGCGACCCGAGATGGCCAACGCGGTGCGCAATCTGCTCGGCTCACCGTTGCGGCTGCGTGGGCCGGTGACCCGCGCCGACGGCGGTAAGACCGGCATCGGCCGCGGTTACGGCGGAGCGCGAATCGACCTGCAAAACTTGTCCACCACTGATCCGCACAGCAAGCAATTGCTTGCCGCGCAGATCATTTGGACGCTGGCCAGAGCGGACATCAAAGGCCCGTATGTGATCAACGCCGACGGGGCCGCGCTGGACGATCGGTTCTCCGACGGGTGGACCACCTCGGACGTCGCCGCCACCGATCCCGGTGTGGCCGACGGTGCCGGCGCCGGCGTGCACGCGCTGGTGGGCGGCATGCTGGTGGCGCTGGATGGCCAGCACTTCGCCGCTGTGCCCGGGGCCTTCGGGCAGACGCCGGACCAGACGGCAGCGGCCCTGTCGCGCAGCGGGCAGCGGGTGGCGTCGGTGGTGACGCTGCGGCCCGGTGCGCCGGACACGGCGGCATCGCTGTGGATCGGTGACCTGGGCGGCGGCGCAGCGGAGTCCGCCGACGGGCACAGCCTGTCGCGGCCGAGCTGGTCGCTCGATGACGCCGTGTGGGTGGTGGTAGACGGCAACAATGTGCTGCGCGTCATCCAGGACACGGCCTCGGGTGAGCCGGCGCGTATTCCGGTGGATTCTTCGGCGGTGTCGGCCCGCTACCCGGGGGTGATCAAGGAGTTGCAGCTGTCTCGTGACGGGACCCGGGCCGCGATGGTCATCGAGGGCCAGGTGATCTTGGCCAGCGTGGAGCAGACGAAAGCCGGGCAGTTCGCGCTGACGTATCCGCGGCGACTGGGATTCGGGCTGGCTTCATCGGTGCTGTCGTTGTCGTGGCGCACCGGCGACGACATTGCGGTGAGCCGTACCGACGCCCAGCATCCGGTGTCGTATGTGAACGTCGACGGCGTGAACTCCGATGCGCCCAATCGCGGCTTGCAGCTTCCGGTGTCGGCGATTGCCGCCAACCCGTCGACGGTGTACGTCGCCGACCCGCGTGGGGTGCTGCAACTGTCGGGTTCTGCGGCTGAAAACACACAGGTTTGGTCGGGGCTAGATCCCTTCATGGTGGGCGGTGCCGTGCCGGTGCTGCCCGGGTGAGGCCGTTGAGGACTTAGCCACCCGTCGGGCGTAATTCCCGGGCCGTTACCGCGGGCTATTTGTCAAACGGGTGGACAGCTGCCTCGGTGCATTTGTCAAAAGAGTTGACATATACCGAGCAGAGATCACGAAACCATAACGGCCAAGTCACGTTTTTATGTCGTTAGCCCCGCATCCCTGGCGGCTAAGAAACGCCTGTGCAATACCAGAACAGCGGCTAAGAGACACCTGTGCAATAGGTGCAGGCGCTTGATGCCTTGAACCCAAGGAGCGGGTCATGCAGCAGGCCCTCCGTCCCTACGTCACCACTGGTATCGCCATTGCCGGGGCCGGCCTGATCGCCGTCACGCCGGTGACGCTATCTGCACCTGACGTGCAGACTCGCGCCGTCCGGCTGGCTGCCAACCCCACCGACATCTTGACGCCGTACGAAGACCTCTACACCAACACGGCGGCCAACCTGCAGACCATCAGCCAAGCGTGGACCGCTCACCCGTTCCCGGTGCTGGAGCAGATCGCCACCAACTGGGAGGGTTATCTCAGCCAGGTCGCTGCCGACCCGCAGTCGATTACGGCTATTCCCGGTGAGATCGCGACCCACCTGCAAAGCGTGACCAGTTTGTTGACGAACCTGCTGCCGCAGATCAGTGCTCAGTTCTTACCGCTGCCGGCCCAAATCTCTGTTGACCTGTCGGCGCCGGACACCCTCCTGCTCGCCGCCCTCGGTCCGCTGGTCACCACCACTAACGAGATCACTGACGTCATCGGACAGATCCAGACGGCCAGCGATCCGACGACCGCGTTCAACGATCTCGTCGATGCTCCGGCCAACATCCTCAACGCCTTCCTCAATGGCAAAGACAGCCTCGACGTGCTGGGCGTTGATATCCCCGCTTTCAACGGCCTTCTCGTTCCCGGGCAAACCCTCGATGCCCATTTGACGCTGGGCAATGTACTCAATGACCTGGGCGGTGTGCTCAGCAGCCTGGACAGTCTGCTGCATGCCTTGGGGGAGAACGGCGTGAACCTGGGCGGCCTGTTCAATGAGCTGTTTGACACCCCGCTGGGCGGGTTATTGAGCGACCTGGGCTTGGGCAACACCACGCTGGGCAGCCTGTTGGGCGACCTGGGTTTGGGCGGCACGAGTTTGAGTGGGCTGCTGTCGGATCTGCCGAACCTGGGCAACACCACGCTGGGCAGCCTGTTGGGTGACCTGGGGTTGGGTGGCACGAGTTTGAGTGGGCTGCTGTCGGATCTGCCGAACCTGGGCAACACCACGCTGGGCAGCCTGTTGGGCGACCTGGGTTTGGGTGGCACGAGTTTGAGTGGGCTGCTGTCGGATCTGCCGAGCCTGGGCAACACCACGCTGGGCAGCCTGTTGGGCGACCTGGGGTTGGGTGGCACGAGTTTGAGTGGGCTGCTGTCGGATCTGCCGAGCCTGGGCAACACCACGCTGGGCAGCCTGTTGGGCGACCTGGGGTTGGGTGGCACGAGTTTGAGTGGGCTGCTGTCGGATCTGCCGAGCCTGGGCAACACCACGCTGGGCAGCCTGTTGGGCGACCTGGGTTTGGGTGGCACGAGTTTGAGTGGGCTGCTGTCGGATCTGCCGAGCCTGGGCAACACCACGCTGGGCAGCCTGTTGGGCGACCTGGGTTTGGGTGGCACGAGTTTGAGTGGGCTGCTGTCGGATCTGCCGAGCCTGGGCAACACCACGCTGGGCAGCCTGTTGGGCGACCTGGGCTTGGGCGGCACGAGTCTGAGCGGGCTGGTTTCAGATTTGGGGAGCCTGGGCAGTACGTCGTTGGACCAGCTGTTTGAGTTCCTGAATCTTAACGGCTACACGTTGGACGGGCTGGTGAACGCCCTGGGTTTGACCATGAACCTAGGCACGCTGGTAAACGACCTGGGTATAGGCGGCCTGGGTCTGAACACCCTGCTGGACAACCTGGGTGTCGGCCAAGAGACCGTGGACACGTTGTTGAACGCGGCCGGTTTGGCCTCGGTACCGGTGAGCACGTTTCTCGCCGACGCTGGCGTTGATCTGGGCAGTTTGGCTATAGCCTTTGCGAACGATACGGGCAACTCAGTCCTAGAAACTGCCGCAAACGTGTTCAATGCGGCCCTGAACGTATTCGGGATAAACCCGGGCCTCGACCAATTGTTCCCTGGCACCTTGGAAGGGCTAGTGGACACCTTCGGCCTTGGCGGCATAACCCTAGATCAACTGCTCGCCCCGGACTCCCAGACTCTGCTCGGACTGCTCGACGGATTGGGGCTCAACACCCTGACGCTCCCCGACCTGCTTAACGCCGTGGGTATAGGCAATCTGCAACTGAGCTACGCCGATACGGGCAGCAGCCTGCTGGATGACCTGGGTTTGGGCAACATGAGTCTGGACAGCCTGTTGTCGGATCTGTCGAATTTGGGCAACACCACGCTGGGCAACCTGCTGGGTGGCCTCGGTTTGGGCGGCACGACGTTGAGTGGGCTGTTGTCGGAGTTGTCGAGTGTGGGCAGTACGACGGTGGGTCAGCTGTTGAGTGATGTGGGTTTGAACACCACGACGTTGAGTGGGTTGTTGGCTGATCTGTCGAGTGTGGGCAGTACGACGGTGGGTCAGCTGTTGAGTGATGTGGGTTTGAACACCACGACGTTGAGTGGGTTGTTGTCGGAGTTGTCGAGTGTGGGCAATACGACGGTGGGTCAGCTGTTGAGTGATGTGGGTTTGAACTCGACGAGTTTGAGTGGGTTGTTGTCGGAGTTGTCGAGTGTGGGTAACACGACGGTGGGTCAGCTGTTGACCGACGTGGGTTTGGGTGGCACGAGTTTGAGTGGGCTGTTATCTGATCTGTCGAGTGTGGGTAACACGACGGTCGGTCAGCTGTTGAGTGATGTGGGTTTGAACACCACGACGTTGAGTGGGCTGCTGTCGGATCTGAACGTGGGCAACGTGACGGTGGGCCAGCTGCTGACCGACGTGGGTTTGAACACCACGACGTTAAGTGGGCTGCTGTCTGATCTGTCGAGTGTGGGCAATACGACGCTGGGCCAGCTGTTGAGTGATGTGGGTCTGAGCAACGTGACTCTGGGCGGTCTGCTGGGCGACGTGGGTTTGGGCAGCCTGAATCTGAGCGGCCTGCTCAACGACCTGGGGCTGGAGAACTTGGATGCGGTTAACATCAACGCCGGGCTCTTCGACGGCCTGCTACCCGCCCTGGTGAACTACCTGCCCGAACAGATTGCGCTCGCGCTGGATCCGTCGGATCCCGGTGCCGTGTCGGCCGATATCGCGACTGGACTGGCACCCGACGTGAGCGCAATCTGGGCAGATCTCGTCGGTGCATTCTGACCGGTGTCAGCCCGGCCACGGTGAATTGTGGGGGCCGACGCTAGTCGTTAAGTTGCTGGCGTGACTGCTGCGGATGGTGAATTGCGGGTCGATCCCGTGGTGATTGCCGGTTTCGCGCAAGCGTTGTCGGGTGCCGGTGACTTTCTGCAGAAGCAGCTTGCCGAGCTCGACGCCCGGGTCGGGCAGATGCTGCGCGGCTGGCAGGGGCGCTCGGGCGGTGCGTATTTGGCGGCTTGGCAGCAGTGGCATCGCGGCGCGGCGGAGGTGGAGCTGGGTTTGTCGATGCTCGCCAGGCTGCTCGGCCAGGTGGGGGCGGCCTGCGGACAGAACGAAGCGGCCGCACAGCAGGCGCTGAGGACCGTTGACCATGGCTGAGGCTTTTCGTGTCGATCCCGAGGCGTTGGCCGATGCGGTGGAACAGATGGCCGATTTTCAGCGGTGTTCGGAGAGCCTTTTCAGCGAAATCGATTCGCTGCTAAGGAATTTGCATCTCGCGTGGTCCGGCAAGGGTGCGACGGCCCATGCTGAGGCACATCGGCACTGGAGCCGCGGCGAGGCGATGATGCGTGAGGCGCTGGCTCAATTGCAGGCCGCGGGCATGGTTGCCCATGCCATCTACACCAGCGTCGCGCCGAAGAACCTGGACATGTGGTCGCGAGCTAACGGCACCGCCCGCGGTGGACCCGGTGGCCTGGACGGGGCCAGGACCCTGCCGGCGCCGGTTTCGGACTGGCGTATCAGGACGCGGGAAAGGCGTTGCTGAAGGCGGCGGCCACCGCTATCCGTGTCGTCATCTCGGATTACATGCACCTTTTTGCAGACTGCCATCCCAGCTACTCTCGCAATGAGGAGGCGCTGCGGATGTCGCCGAAAGTTCCCCGGCTGCGTTGGGACGATGCTTTTGGCGCGCTGGACATCTTGGGCTCGTTGTGGTCGTCGACCGGATTGCCGTCGGTAACCGCGGGAACCACCCAGGCCGTCGCGATGCCTTACCGAACATTGTTCATGACCTTGCAGCAACTGCTCATCGGCAAGGAAGTCACGGTTCGGATCGGGGACCACGACGTCGTCCTGACCGTCACCGAGCTGGAATCCGCGCTCGAACCACAGGGGTTGGCCGTCGGCCAGCTCGGCGATGTGCGGCTGGCAGCACGCGACATCCGGTGGGACGGCAACGACTTACAAAGCGCCGTGGCCATTCTGCACAACCTCCACATCCGTCCGGGCATGCCGCCGCTGGTGGTGGCCGCGCCTGCCGAGCTGTCAACGTCGTTGCCGGCCAACATTTTCGACGACATGTTGCGTCAAGCGGCGCCGCAGCTGCGTGGTGAGCTGAGCGAGGACGGAAATGCCCGGCTGCGCTGGGCGCGCCAACCCGGCTGGGGCGGTGTCGACGTTGACATCGACGTGGTCGGCACGGACCTTCGGCTGCGTCCGCGCGCGTTGATCGCCGGGCGATGGCGCTGGCCTTTACCTGCGCGGATGCCCGCCTACCAGGTGCCGCTTCCCGAGCTGCCGCACGGACTGCTGGTCACCGGCGTCAGCTTCGGAGCGGATTCCTTGGAGATTTCGGGCCTGCTTCCGGAATGGCGCATGGAGCTGCCGATGCGGTATCTAGAAGACGTGATCAGCCAGCTCAGTCAGGGAGCGCTCAGCTTCGCCTGGCCGCCGTTGTTCAAAAGCTCCGACTAGAGCACGGCGCTGGTCCGATTTGGTCAACCCCTGTCACACCCCGCCGCCACACTGCACCTGATGCTTGACCTCGTGTTGCCCCTGGAATGCGGCGGCTGTGGCGCGCCGTCGACCAGATGGTGTGACGTCTGCGCCAAGGAGCTGGCAGTGAGCTCAGACGAGCCCCGTGTGGTGAACCCGCGCATCGACCCCGAGGTGCCGGTGTTTGCGCTGGGCCGCTACGCCGGCGCGCGCCGTCAGGCGATCATCGCCATGAAAGACCACGGCCGCAGCGATCTGGTCACGCCGCTGGCGTACGCGCTGGCCGTTGGCGTCCACCGCCTGCTGACCTGGGGCATGGCCGACGTCCCACTGACCATCGTGCCCGCGCCGACACGACGCTCGGCAGCGCGGTGTCGCGGCGGAGATCCGGTCACCCGGATGGCCACCGCGGCGGTGGCCGAGCATCCCGATATCGCCGTCGTCCAGGCGCTACGGGTGAAAACCTTTGCCCGCGACTCGGCGCGGCTGGGCAGTGCCGCCGCCCGCGAGCGCAACCTCGCGACCCGGGTTCAGCTGCGGCACGGCAGACGGCCGGGCAACGAGGTGTTGCTCGTCGACGACATCGTCACCACCGGCGTGACGGCGCGTGAGTCGGTCCGCGTTCTGCACGCGGCGGGTGTCCGGGTGGCCGGTGTGCTGACCATCGCCCATGCCTGACGCGGGCGCCGGGGAATTACCACCACATCACCAAGCGTGAAGAACTCGCAACGGGTCCGCCGAAATACTGGCACTGCGACATGCTTAGCGGCTACCGTCGGGGATTACCACCGGTGAGCACCTCACCCAGGCGATTCTCCCAGCTAGAGACGCCACTTGACCGCCAACGGTAGGAGGTGAGTTTCCGACACCTTGCGCCGGCGGGCTGCCTGCGGCAACAACTGCTCGAACCTCGTCGGCGCGTGTATTTGACAGCCGGCACGCAGAGTGCGTGCGATGCGAGAGAAACGAGTTGGCACGTATGTCAAGGCAAACCGTGGACTTCGGCCAGGTTCTGGCCGACACCGACGATCAGGCCGAAGCGACGCCGAGCGCCGAGGTCGTTTTCAAAGGCCGCAACGTCGAGATTCCCGACCATTTCCGCGTCTACGTTTCGCAGAAGCTCGCCCGCCTGGAGCGGTTCGACCGCACCATCTACCTGTTCGATGTCGAACTCGACCACGAACGCAACCGTCGCCAACGCAAGTCCTGTCAGCATGTCGAGATCACCGCGCGCGGCCGCGGACCGGTGGTCCGTGGTGAAGCCTGCGCCGACAGCTTCTACGGTGCGCTGGAGGGCGCAGTCGTCAAACTCGAGAGCCGGCTGCGTCGCGGCAAAGATCGCCGCAAAGTCCATTACGGCGACAAGACTCCCGTGTCATTGGCGGAGGCCACCGCCGTCGTCCCGCCACCGGAGCAGGCCACCGGCGTCGAGGAAGCACCGCAGACTGACGGCGCGGTCACCGACCATCAGCCGGGGCGGATCGTGCGCACCAAGGAGCACCCGGCCAAGCCGATGTCGGTGGACGACGCGCTCTATGAAATGGAGCTCGTCGGCCACGACTTCTTCCTGTTCCACGACAAGAACACCGATCGGCCCTCGGTGGTCTACCGGCGGCACGCCTACGACTACGGCCTGATCCGGCTCTCCTGACCCCGCGCTCCCGCGGCCGGCGAACTGTGGTGACTGTGCGGTTTTTGACGGGCACACCGGCGCGTCGCGAACGAAACCGCACGCTCCGCGTCTGAGCAGGTGCGGCCGCGGCGCCTGAGCAGGTGCGGCTGCCCGCGGGGCGGCGTCACCTAGGATGGACCGCGGGATATCGCCCGTTGAAACCGTCTAATCACAGGGGACATAGCCGTGCTGTCGAGATTGCTCCGCCTTGGTGAAGGTCGCATGGTCAAGCGCCTTGCGCGTATCGCCGACGATGTCAACACGTTGTCCGACGACATTGAGAAACTGACCGACGACGAGCTGCGAGCCAAGACCGACGAGTTCAAGCGGAGGCATACCGACCAAAAAAACCCCGAAAGCCTCGACGACCTGCTGCCCGAAGCATTCGCGGTGGCCCGCGAAGCCGCCTGGCGGGTGCTCGACCAGCGGCCCTTCGACGTGCAGGTAATGGGCGCCGCAGCCTTGCACTACGGCCACGTCGCCGAGATGAAGACCGGTGAGGGCAAGACCCTGACCTCGGTGTTGCCGGCCTACCTCAACGGCATCGGCGGCAAGGGCGTGCACATCGTCACCGTCAACGACTACCTGGCCAAGCGCGACAGCGAGTGGATGGGCCGGGTGCACCGATTCCTGGGTCTGGACGTCGGGGTGATCCTGGCTCAGATGGCGCCCGACGAACGCCGGGTGTCCTACGCCGCCGACATCACCTACGGCACCAACAACGAGTTCGGGTTCGACTACCTGCGCGACAACATGGCGCACTCGCTGGAGGACTGCGTGCAGCGCGGGCACAGCTTCGCCATCGTCGACGAGGTCGACTCGATCCTGATCGACGAGGCCCGCACTCCGCTGATCATCTCCGGTCCCGCCGACGGCGCCTCCAACTGGTACACCGAGTTCGCCAGGATCGCGCCGCTGATGGAAAAGGACACTCACTACGAGGTCGACCTGCGCAAACGCACCGTCGGTGTGCACGAAAAGGGAGTGGAGTTCGTCGAGGACCAGCTCGGCATCGACAACCTCTACGAGGCCGCCAACTCCCCGCTGGTCAGCTACCTCAACAACTCGCTGAAGGCCAAGGAGCTGTTCAACCGCGACAAGGACTACATCGTCCGCAACGGCGAGGTGCTCATCGTCGACGAGTTCACCGGCCGCGTGCTGATCGGGCGCCGCTACAACGAGGGCATGCACCAGGCCATCGAGGCCAAGGAGCACGTCGAGATCAAGGCCGAAAACCAGACGCTGGCCACCATCACGCTGCAGAACTACTTCCGGCTCTACGACAAGCTCGCCGGCATGACCGGCACCGCCCAAACCGAGGCCGCCGAGCTGCACGAGATCTACAAGCTCGGCGTGGTCACCATCCCGACCAACATGCCGATGATCCGCGGCGACCAGTCCGACCTCATCTACAAGACCGAAGAAGCCAAATACATCGCGGTGGTCGACGACGTTTCCGAGCGCTTCGAGAAGGGCCAACCGGTCCTGATCGGCACCACCAGCGTGGAACGCTCCGAATACCTTTCACGCCAGTTCCAGAAACGCCGCATCCCGCACAACGTGCTCAACGCCAAATACCACGAGCAGGAAGCCGGGATCATCGCCGAGGCCGGCCGCAAAGGCGCCATCACCGTCGCCACCAACATGGCCGGCCGCGGCACCGACATCGTGTTGGGCGGCAACGTCGACTTCCTCACCGACAAGCGCCTGCGCGCCCGCGGCCTGGACCCGGTGGAGACTCCCGACGAGTACGAGGAGGCCTGGCACGGGGACCTGTCCGCGGTGAAGTCAGAGGCCGCCGACGAGGCCAAGGACGTCATCGAGGCCGGCGGTCTCTACGTCCTGGGCACCGAGCGTCACGAATCCCGCCGCATCGACAACCAGCTGCGCGGACGCTCCGGCCGGCAGGGCGACCCCGGCGAATCGCGCTTCTACCTGTCGCTGGGCGACGAACTCATGCGTCGCTTCAACGGGGCGGCGCTGGAATCGCTGCTGACCCGGCTCAACCTGCCCGACGACGTGCCGATCGAGGCCAAGATGGTCACCCGCGCCATCAAGAGCGCGCAGACCCAGGTTGAGCAGCAGAACTTCGAGGTCAGAAAGAACGTCCTCAAATACGACGAGGTGATGAACCAGCAGCGCAAGGTCATCTACGCCGAGCGCCGCCGCATCCTGGAGGGCGAAAACCTCAAGGAGCAGGCCCTCGACATGGTGCGTGACGTGGTCACCGCCTACGTCACCGGCGCCACCGCCGAGGGCTATGCCGAGGACTGGGACCTGGAGAAGCTGTGGGAGGCGCTGAAGACCCTCTACGTGGTCGAGATCGATCACAAGGATCTGATTAATTCCGAGGCGGTCGGTGAGCCTGGTGAGCTCACCCGCGAAGAGCTGCTGGACGCGTTGATCGAAGACGCCGAACGCGCCTATGCGGCCCGCGAAACCGAAATCGAGGAACTCGCCGGTGAGGGCGCGATGCGCCAGCTGGAACGCAACGTGCTGCTCAACGTCATCGACCGCAAGTGGCGCGAGCACCTCTACGAGATGGACTACCTCAAGGAGGGCATCGGACTGCGCGCGATGGCCCAACGCGACCCGCTGGTCGAATACCAGCGCGAGGGCTTCGACATGTTCACCGGCATGCTCGACGGCCTCAAAGAGGAATCGGTCGGCTTTTTGTTCAACGTCGCGGTGGAAGCTGTACCCGCACCGCAGGTGGCGCCGGTGGCCGAACCCGAAGACCTCGCGGAATTCGCCACCGCCGCGGCGGCCAGCGCACAGCAGCGGACCGCGGCCGCCACATCGGCCGGATCCCGCCCTGCTGCTCCGAATGCTCTGCGCGCCAAGGGTATCGACGATGGTGAGCAGCAGGCATCTGCGCTCACCTATTCCGGTCCCGCCGAGGACGGCTCGGCGGAGGTGAAGCGCAACGGCGGCGGTTCGGCGAAGAGTTCCACCGCCGCCGCCGCCGGGACGAGCCGACGCGAGCGGCGCGAGGCGGCACGCCGGCAGGGTCGCGGGGCCAAGCCGCCGAAGTCGGCAAAGCGCCGTTAGTTTCTCGACGAGTATCGACGGCCCGTCACCCGATATGCAGGGCAACCACCTGCCACTGAATTGCGCTGGTCGCCGATATCTGTTCGACGCGGCAGGCGATGGCGTGAATCCGCCGCCCGCGGCTGTAGGTGCCGAATACCTCGGCCGCCGCGGCCGGGCTGCCCGGATCGCGACGGTTGACCGGCTGCAGCCGTACCCGGCGCAGCACCGCCACCGCCTGGTGGCCCGCGCCGGCCAGATTCACCGCGACGACGGAATCGACCAGACCGGCGGCCAGCAACGGGCGAAGCTGCGCAGCCGGGCGACGGCGGTCGATGACTTCCAGCACCCGGCGCAGCGCGGCCTCGGCGAACACCGCCGCGGGCCGCAACAGCGGTGAGAAGGCGGCACCGGGTTGCGCAACGGGTGGGCGGCGGGTGATGCGCGGGGCCGGGTATCGCACCGGCACAGCCGACGGCGGTAGGCATTGCCGGACGTCTCGGGCCGGCGGTTCGTAATCGACGACGCGCACGACAGCATGGGTGTCGTGGCGCGGTGCGTCCCCGGTGGACTCAATAGTCAACTTGGCACTCTCCAGCGGTCGATCAAAAAGGGGCACGCCTGCTGGAGAGTGGCAGACAGCTGTGATGATCATCGCACAACCGCCCGATCCGCGTACCCGCGCTGCCGCGGGCCCGGGTCGGGGATTACGGTGAGCGGCAACCTCGGTAGCCGAGAACTCCAATGAGCAAGGGGGGCAGGAAGTGGCGCGGTTGTCCACCTCGGACGCGTCCTTCTATCGGTTAGAAAACACCGAGACGCCGATGTACGTCGGGTCGCTGATGATCCTGCGCCGGCCGCGCGCCGGATTGAGTTACGAGACGCTGCTGGCCACCGTCGAACAGCGGCTGGCGCAGATTCCGCGCTACCGGCAGAAGATCCGCGAAGTGACGTTGGGTCTGGCCCGGCCGGTATGGATCGACGATCGCGACTTCGACATCACCTACCACATCCGACGGTCGGCGCTGCCGTCCCCGGGCAGTGACGAGCAGCTGCACGAACTGATTGCACGGCTGGCCGAGCGGCCGTTGGACAAGGCCCGCCCGCTCTGGGAGATGTACCTGGTCGAGGGCCTCGCGAAAAACCGCATCGCCATCTACACGAAATCCCATCAGGCGCTGGTCAACGGTGTGACGGCGCTGGCGATCGCGCACGTGATCGCCGACCGCACGCGGCGTTCGCCGCCGTTCCCCGAAGACATCTGGGTACCGGGGCGAGAGCCCAATCCAACCCGGTTGCTCCTGGGCGCGATCGGCGACTGGGTGTCCGCGCCGCGAGCCCAGGCGCAGGCCGTGACCTCCGCGATCACCGGGCTGGCAACGAATTCGGGGATATTCGTCGAGGTCGGCAAGCGGATCCTGGACGCCGCGCGAGCGGTGGCGCGCGGTACCGCACCCAGCAGCCCGCTCAACGCCACGGTGTCGCGCAACCGGCTGTTCACGGTGGCTCGCGGCCGCCTCGAGGATTACCGGACGGTGCGGGCACGCTACGACTGCGACATCAACGACGTGGTGCTGGCGGTGATCACCGGCGCACTGCGCAACTGGCTGCTCTCGCGCGGCGAGGCGATAGCGCCGCCCAACGCGGTGCGGGCGATGGCACCAATGTCGGTGTACCCCGACGACAATCTCGATTCCTACAGCCGGACCCAGGCGATCGGTCAAGTGATGCCGTTCCTGCTCGACCTGCCGGTAGGGGAGGGCAACGCCGTGGTGCGGCTGTCCCAGATCGCGCACGCCACCGAATCGCACCCCACGGCCGCTAGCCGGGTCGACGCCCGCACGATCGTCACCTTGTCGGGTTTCGCGCCGGCCACCCTGCACGCCATGGGTGTGCGGGTCGCCACCAGCTTTTCGGCCCGGTTGTTCAACCTGTTGATCACCAACGCGCCGGGTGCTCAATCGCAGATGTACATCGCCGGCGCGAAGATACTGGAAACCTATATGGCACCACCGCTACTGCAGAACCAGGCTTTGGCCATCGGCGTGACCTCATACAACGGCATGCTGTATTTCGCGATCAACGCCGACCGCAAAGCGATGAGCGACGTCGACATGCTGCCGGCGCTGCTGGCCGAAGCGCTCGACGAGCTGCTGGAGGCCGCGCAGTAGTGCCTAGTTCCCAGTGCGCGACGTCTCGGGCACTTACCATCCCAAGGTGTGAGCGTGAAGCGGGGAAAAACGCAGAAATCGCGTAAAGCACAGATTCCCAACGACGTCTATGAAGCCGAAGTATTCCGGCTGCAAACCGAACTGGTCAAACTGCAGGAGTGGGTGCGAGATTGCGGTGCCCGAATTGTGGTGGTTTTCGAAGGCCGCGACGGAGCCGGCAAGGGCGGCACGATCAAACGGATCACCGAATATCTCAACCCGCGGGTGGCCCGGATCGCGGCGTTGCCGGCGCCCACCGACCGGGAACGCGGTCAGTGGTATTACCAGCGCTACATCGCACACCTGCCCGCCAAGGGCGAGATCGTCTTGTTCGACCGGTCCTGGTACAACCGGGCCGGCGTGGAGAAGGTGATGGGATTCTGCACACCGGCCGAGCACGCGCTGTTCCTGCGCCAGACGCCGATATTCGAGCAGATGCTCAGCGAGGACGGGATTCTGCTGCGTAAGTACTGGTTTTCGGTATCTGACAACGAGCAGCTGCGCCGGTTCAAGGCGAGGCTGAAAGACCCTGTCCGGCAATGGAAACTCAGCCCAATGGACACCGAGTCGCTATATCGGTGGGAAGACTATTCACGCGCCAAAGACGAGATGATGGTGTATACCGATACGCCGTTGAATCCGTGGTATGTCGTGGAATCCGATGTCAAGAAGCACGCGCGGCTGAATATGATTGCGCATTTGTTGTCCACCATCGACTATCACGAAGTGAAGAAGCCGAATGTCAAGCTGCCCGCACGTCCCATCGTCAGCAGCGACTATCAGCGACCACCGCGAGAATTGTCGACCTACGTCGACGACCACGTGGCGACGCTGATCGGCGACCTAGAGTGACCCAGAGTGACCCGGTGACCGGTCGCGCGATGCGGATCTACGTCCCGGCGACCCTGGCCATGCTGCAGCAGCTGGTCGCCGACGGTTGCCTGCGGCCCGTCAACGGCACCGCGTTCGCGGTGACACCGAGGCTGCGCGAGGCTTATGCCGAGGGGGACGACGACGAGCTGGGCGAAGTGGCGCTGCGCGAGGCCGCGCTGGCCGCACTGCGACTGCTGGCGATGGATGCCGACGCTGCAGAGCCCGCCGGTGGCGAGTTACCGGTCCGGCGTGCGGTGCTGGTCGCCGACATCGGCGACGTTGCTGACGTGACGCTGCGCCCGGATCTCGACGACGCCGTGGTGCGGATCGGCGAACCGGTGGCGATCGACGACGTCATCGCGGTATTCGTCGACAATTCCGTCGCGGAGGCGGCCGTCACCGCGGCTATCGCGGCGATCGACGCGGCCGACCTCGGCGACGAGGATGCCGAACTGCTCGTCGGTGATGCCCAAGATCACGATTTGGCCTGGTACGCCACTCAGGAGCTGCCGTTCCTGCTCGATTTGCTCTGAGTCCGACGCTCCCGGAGTGGATCCCCAACCCGAGGTTACGGTACCGTAGGTTGCCGCCCATGAAGAAGAAAATTGCCAAGGTCACTGCTGACGTCGTCGACACCACACCGGCGACCGTGGCGGGCACCAACATCCATCCCGGCTGGCACGCGTTGCGCAGGCTCGCCGCGCGGATCACCACGCCGCTGCTGCCGGACGACTACCTGCATCTGGCCAATCCGCTGTGGTCGGCGCGGGAGGTACGCGGCCGGGTGTTGCAGGTTCGCCGGGAAACCGAGGACTCGGCGACGCTGGTCATCAAGCCGGGATGGGGCTTCAGCTTCGACTACGCGCCCGGTCAGTACATCGGGATCGGTGTGCTGGTCGACGGGCGCTGGCGGTGGCGATCGTATTCGCTGACCTCCAGCCCGGCTCCGACATCGGTGTCCGCGCGCACTATCACCATCACCGTCAAGGCGATGCCGGAGGGTTTTCTGTCGACCCACCTGGTGGCCGGTGTGGCACCGGGGACGATCGTGCGTCTGGCGGCGCCGCGGGGGAACTTCGTGTTGCCCGACCCCGCACCGCCAGCGATCCTGTTCCTCACCGCTGGATCCGGCATCACCCCGGTGATGTCGATGCTGCGGACGTTGGTTCGTCGCGATCAGGTCACTGACGTGATTCATCTGCATTCGGCGCCCACTGAGGCCGATGTGCTCTTCGGCGCGGAACTCGCCGATCTGGCGCGCGAGTATCCCGGATATCGGTTGCGGCTGCGCAGCACCCGCGCCGAGGGCCGGCTTGACCTGGATCGGCTCGAGGCCGAGGTGCCGGACTGGCGTGCGCGGCAGACCTGGGCCTGCGGCCCGTCGGCCATGCTGGACCACGCCGCAACGGGTCTGGTCGGCGGCAGGTGCCAAGGAGCGGTTGCACCTCGAGCGGTTTGCAGTGTCGCGAGCCGCACCGGCCGGAGCCGGCGGAACGGTCCGGTTCGAGAAGAGCGGCAAGACCACCGTGGCCGACGCGGCGACTTCGCTAATGGAAGCCGGTGAACAGGCAGGCGTGCAGATGCCGTTCGGCTGCCGGATGGGCATCTGCCAATCCTGCGTAGTCGGGCTTGGTCGAAGGTCACGCCCGCGACCTGCGCACCGGCGCGGAACACGAACCAGGAACACGCATTCAGACCTGCATCTCCGCCGCATCCGGCGACTGTGTGCTCGAAATCTGAGTGCTACCGGCTGGTAACCTACGGATTCGTAGGTTACGATAGCGTAGGTCAGCGACTGCAGGACTGCAGGAAGGCAAGACTATGGCGATCACCGACGTAGAAGTATTCGCGCATCTCACCGACTCTGACGTCGAAAACCTGGCTTACGAGCTGGACGCCATCCGCCAGGACATCGAAGACTCCCGCGGCGAGCGGGACGCCCGCTACATCCGCCGCACGATCGCAGCGCAACGCGCGCTGGAAGTGACCGGCCGGGTGCTGCTGGCGGCCGGTTCGCGCCGGTCAGCATGGTGGGCCGGCGCGGTGACACTGGGCGTGGCCAAAATCGTCGAGAACATGGAGATCGGCCACAACGTCATGCACGGCCAGTGGGACTGGATGAACGACCCGGAGATCCACTCCTCGACCTGGGAATGGGACAACTTAGGGGCGTCCAAGCACTGGCGCTACACCCACAACTTCGTGCACCACAAATACTCCAACATCCTGGGCATGGACGACGACGTCGGCTACGGCATGCTGCGCGTCACCCGCGATCAGCGCTGGAAGCGCTTCAACCTGTTCAACCTGGTGTACAACACGCTGCTCGCGGCGCTGTTCGAATGGGGAATCGGCTTACAGCACGTGGAGATCGGCAAGATCGCGAAGCGCCGGGCAGACCAGGCCGAGGCCAAGCGCAGAATTGACGAGTTCCTGGCCAAAGCCGGTCGCCAGCTGTTCAAGGACTACGTCGCGTTCCCGGCGCTGACCTCGCTGTCACCCGGCGCGACGTACACGTCGACCCTGAAGGCCAACGTGACGGCCAATGTGATCCGCAACGTCTGGTCTAACGCCGTGATCTTTTGCGGGCACTTCCCCGACGGCGCCGAGAAATTCACCAAGACCGACATGATCGGCGAAACCAAGGGGCAGTGGTACCTGCGGCAGATGCTCGGCGCCGCCAACTTCAACGCCGGGCCGACGCTGCGGTTCATGAGCGGCAATCTGTGCCATCAGATCGAACACCACCTGTATCCCGATCTGCCGAGCAACCGGCTCGCCGAGATCTCGGTGCGGGTGCGCCAGGTATGCGACAAGTACGACCTGCCCTACACCACCGGCTCTTTCCTGGTGCAGTATGCCAAGACGTGGCGGACCATCGCCAAGCTGTCGCTGCCGGACCAGTATCTGCGCGACACCGCCGACAACGCGCCGGAGACGCGCAGCGAGCGGATGTTCGCCGAGCTGGACTCGAGGGTGGTCGGCACCGATCCCGAGACCGGACGCCGCCGCGGGCTGAAGACGGCGATCGCCGCCGTGCGAGGTTGGCGCCGCGAGAAGCGCGCGAAATCGCGCGCGGTCGGTGACGACCTAGCGGCCTAGTGCTGTTGCGTTAGTCGAGGACCTCGATCCGGCAACTCGGCCCGTGGGCACGTGCCAGCCGCGCGTCCAGCGTCAGCAGTGTCGCGTCGAAAGCCTCCGCCAATGCGACGTAGAACGCGTCCCATCCCCGCACCGAATCGCGCAGTTGCCAGGCCCGCTCCAGCAGCCAACGATGCCCGAATCGTTGGCCGGGCCAGCCGCGCAGGTCAGCTATCGCCTGTCTGGCGGCCGTGCCGTCCAGGCGTCCGCGCAGGTGCTGAGCGCGGATCACGCCCATCACTTCAACGTCGATCACGTGCGGCGCTACCTGGTCGACGTCGCCGGCTAGGCGGGCCGCGACCCTACCCGATCGTGGCGTGTCAGCGACGACCTCGAACAGGCATGATGCATCAACGACCAGCATCTGGCCACTCGCCGCGCCACTCGTCCAAAGTCGCCAGCACCTCGGCCGTGGATATCGCCGACGGTCGCCGTCCGGTGCGCGCCAGCCACTCCGCGACCGACGGTCGCGCCGCTAACCGAGCCACCTCCCGTCGCAGCAGCTCCGGAACCGTGATCCGCTCTTCCGCGGCGCGACGCGCCAGGGCAGCATACACGTCGTCATCAATGTCGCGGATCTGAACCGTCTTAGGCATATTTGCATTATGCCATGCACTACTGCATGACAAACTGCGATACTGCATTGAGTGGCACTCAGCAGCAAAGCATCAGTACAAACGCGTATCACCGACAGCTCACGCCGCCGTCGTCTACGCCAGCCACCGGCAAAGCCCATTCAGTGTTCGCGGCCGTGCACCACATGTTGGCGTCTGGCGCCCAGCCGCGTCGGAACTACCCGATGCGATACGAATTCCTCGAGGCGCTCCGGCATGGAACGTGCGATGAAACGGCTGTGACGTTTGCGCGCTCAGCCCCGAGTCGTCTCGGCGACGGCGACCAGCTGCTCCAGCGTCGCGAGCTGTTCTGCGTAGTCACCCTCCAGTTTGGCCAGCAATGTCGTGATGCCCGCGGCCCGGTAGCGGCCAATCCGCTCGGCAATCGCGTCCGGCGTGCCCAGCAGGTTAGTGAGCCGGCCCAGGTCCCGCGGCACAGCGCGGCGCGCCTCGTCGTGTTCGCCGGCCTGCCATAGATTCCGGACCACTTCGACTTCGGCTCCGTAGCCCAGGCGGGTGAAGGCATCGTTGTAGAAGTTCTGGCCACTCGATCCGCGTGAGCCCATAGCGCCGATGGTGAACGCGTACCCGTCGGCGTGGCGGCGCGCGGCGGCCTGCGCAGAGGCGTGGTCGTCATGGAACTCGACGGCGACGGGCGCCACCAGATCGACCTGTTCAAGGCTGCGGCCGGCGAGCTGAGCCCCGTCGCGCAACGGGCCCAGAAACACCTCGGCGGCTTCGGGAATGAACGCGTTGCCCAGCCAGCCGTCGGCCAGCTCTCCGGTCAGCCGCAGATTGGCCGGACCCAACGCTGCCACGTACACCGGCACGTAATTCGGCCGCACCATCGGCCGTAACGCGGCCCCGCGGCTGTCCGGCAGCGGCAGCGGATAGATCTCCCCGGCGTGCTCGAGCCGCTCGCCGCGGCTGATCGCGCGGATGATCTCGATGGTCTCCCGCGTGGTCTGCACGGGTTTGCGGAACCTGACCCCGTGCCAGCCCTCCATCACCCGGGGCCCCGAGGTGCCTACCCCCAGCAGGAAGCGACCACCGGACAGTTCGGTCAGGCTCAGCGCAGAGGTTGCCAGCAGCGCCGGACTGCGCGAACCCAACTGCACGATGAAGGTGCCGAGCCGGATCATAGACGTCCGGGCCGCCAGGTAGGCCAGACCAGTGAGTGCGTCGTAGCCCCACACCTCGGGGACCCACAACGAGTCGACGCCGGCCCGCTCGGCGGCCACCGCGAAGTCCGCCGCTCCCGACGAGCGGGGTTCGATCATGGCGCCGATCTTCACTGCTGGCATGCTACAAGGGCCGGCCGATAGAGGGGTGGAGGATGCGCTATCGCGATCAGCCCACAGTCGAAGTGACACAGCGCGTTAAGTGTGATCTGCGCACCGCGTGGGACATGGTGACCGACATCAACCTGCCGGCGCGTTGTTCGTCGGAGCTAGAGTCCGTCGAGTGGGTTGGTGACGCCCAAGGCGTCGAGATCGGCGCGCGGTTCCGCGGCCGCAACAGCCACGAGGCGCTGGGCGACTGGGCGACCGTATGCGAGGTCGTCGAAGTCGAGGAAGAGCGCCGCTGGGTCTACAACGTGATCGGACCGGACGGGGTCAGCGCTACATGGGGGTTCGAGGTCGAACCGGCCAGCGACGGCGTGCTGATCCGGCAGTGGGCGCGGATGGGACCGGGGCCGTCCGGGCTGAGCCTGCCGATCGCGGCCCAGCCTGGAAAAGAAGCCCGCATCGTCGCCCGGCGATTATCCGAATGGCAGCAGAATATGCAGGCCAATCTGGACTGGATCAGCGCCCAGGCCGGGCGTTGACGTCACCGGCGGAACCGTCTTGGCGGACTGCCTGGCTGCGTCCGCTGGCCAGCGCGGCCAGGGCCGCATCGATGACGGCGTTGGAGGCATACCCGTCGTAGGCCGACGCTCCGGTGCCCGACTTGTCGGTCACTGCGGCCAGCCAGGCGGCGTCCTGGGCGCGATAAGCCTGGTGAAAGCGTTGCATCCAGTCGTCGGTCGGCCGGCGGGAGGCCAGGGTGAGGGCACCGCCAGTGCCGACGATGTCGCAGCCGATGTCGTAGTGCAGTCCTGGCCCGCGGGCAAGCTCCACGACGCCGACCACACCGGACTGCGTGGTCAACGTGAGGACGACGGACACCGCGGATCCGTCGGTCTTGGCTATGGCGGAGACATGTTTGATGTCCTCACCGCAGAGCCAGCGGAACACATCGATGTCGTGTGAGGCAGAGCTGGCGATGAGCTGTTGTTCGTCAAACGTGATGACCGCCAACGGATTACGGTGACGCTGGCTGATCAGGACGGGTGCACCGGCGCGGCCGGACCGCAGCGCGGTGTAAATGTCGTGATAGTCGGCGTCGAAGCGGCGCATGTAGCCGACTTGCACCAGCCGGCGGCCACCGGCGCGTTCGGCGTTGACCAATCGCAGCGACTGGTCGGCTGACGTGGTGAGCGGCTTCTCGCACAGCACGAACAGACCACGCGCGATGCAGGCTTCGACGATTCCGTGGTGAGTGTTGTCGGCGGTCGCGACCACCATGGCGTCGACGTCGGCGTTGTTCACGCAATCCAGCGGGTCGTGGAAGACCGTGGCGCTCGGCACCTGCGAAGCAGCGCGTTGCGCGAACGGAACATGACTGTCGGCCACCGCACTGATCCGCGCTTGTGGCTGCAGGCTCGCGAAGATATTCAGGTGCGCCATTCCCATGTTGCCCAGCCCGATCAGGGCGAGCCGCACAGGTGCGGCGCTCAACGCCGCATTCCCGAGGGCTCGTGACTTGCTACGTCTATCCAGTCGCCACTGGAAACCGAGGCGGCCACCGCGGCGTGGATTGTCGCCGCCCGCAACCCGTCAGCGAACACCGGCAGCCCTTCGGGCGCATCGCCGGTGCGGATGGCCCGGTAGACGTCGGCGACGAACGTGTTGAAGCAGTCCTGATATCCCTGCGGGTGACCGGCAGGCAGCACGGAGTACCGCGCGCTGCGCGGATCGAGCGCGGCCGCGTCGCGCAACAGCACCGTGTTGGCGTGCAGTCCGCCGACGACGAGCTCATCGGGGCGTTCCTGGTTGAACTGCACGGCAGTGTCGCGACCGTCGAAGGAGAAGGACAGCTGGTTTTTCCGGCCGGGCGACGACTGACTGACGACAACGCCGCCGATCGCGCCGCGATCGGTGCGGAAAGCGACCACGGCACCGTCGTCCTGGTGGACACCACGCCGGGGCGCGGCGGCCTCGACGGCGAAGACCGCGCTGAGCCGATGGCCGGTCACGAACTCCATCAGGTCACACCAGTGCGAGCCGATGTCGGCGAAGGTCATCGAGATACCGCTTTGGACCGGGTCGGAGCGCCAGCCGGTGGGATCAGCGTTAGCCATCTGGTCTTGCAGGTAGCAACCGTGTATCAGCCACACCGCGTCGTCGGCGATCCGGCAACGGGCTTCACGCACCATGGGATAGAACCGGTAAATGAATGGCACAGCTGCCAGCGTGCGGGACTTCTCGGCGGCCTCGACGAGCGCGGCGGCCTCGGCAACGGTTGTCGCCAAAGGCTTTTCGCAGATGACGTGCTTTCCCGCCGCCAGTGCGGCGGCGGCCTGCGCAAGGTGCAGGTTGTTAGGTGTGCAGATGTGCACGACGTCGACGTCAGCGGCGGTGAAGATTTCTTCCGCAGTGGCCGAGCGCTCGGCCCCCAGCCGGTCCGCGGAGCGCTGAGTGCTGTGCGGTGTACTGCCACTGACTGCGACCAGTCGTCCGCCGGCCCGACGGACGGCATGGGCATGCACGGAGCCGACCATGCCGGTGCCGATGATCGCGCTGCGTGCCGGGGGTGGCTGGCTCACCGCTGGTCTCTCTCCGTTTGAGGGCTGCGTGCCGAATCGTATAGAACTTGCGTCGGCATCAGGCTGGTCAAGTCTGGTCAAGTCTGGTTGAGCACGACCAGCAGCCGCCTGGCCGCGGCGACCCGCCGGGCGGCCGGCCCGGTCAGGGTGTCCAGAGCGCATTCGGGGTCGGCCGGGGGACCCATGTGCCCGCAGCCGCGCGGACATTCCTCGATCGCCTCGGCGAGGTCGGAAAACGCCAACATCACGTCGTCGGGCTGGATGTGGGCCAGCCCGAATGAGCGGATGCCGGGGGTGTCGATCACCCACCCGGTGTCGCGGAGCGGCAGCGCCACCGACTGTGTCGAGGTGTGCCGTCCCCTGCCGATATCGGTGACCTCGCCGACCGCCCGATCCGCTTCCGGCACAAGGCGATTGACCAGCGTCGACTTGCCCACCCCGGAATGGCCCAGCAGCACGGTGATGTTGCCGACCAGCAGATGCGCGACCGCATCCAGGGGGTCGTCGCGGCCCGCGGCGACCACGGTGAGGTCCAGGTCGGCGAACTGTTCGGCGAACGGGCCGGCGCGCGCCAGATCGGACTTGGTCAGACACAGTATCGGTGTGAGCCCACCGGCATAGGCCGCGATCAGGGTCCGGTCGACCAGGCCGGTGCGCGGCGGCGGGTCGGCCAGCGCCACCACGACCAGCAGTTGGTCGGCGTTGGCGACCACCACCCGCTCAGTGGGGTCGGTGTCATCGGCTGTGCGTCGCAACACCGTTCGGCGGTCCCCACGCCGCACGATACGGGCCAGCGTGTCGGGCCGCCCGGACAGGTCGCCGACCACGTCGACGTCGTCGCCGACGACGATCGGGGTGCGGCCCAGTTCCCGGGCCCGCATCGCGGTGAGCCGACGGTCGGGGTCGCCGTCGAGCACGCAACCCCAGCGTCCGCGGTCGACGCTGACCACCATGGCGGCCTTGGCGTCGGCGTGCTCAGGCCGGGTCTTGGTCCGCGGCCGCGAACCTCGTCCGGAGCGGATCTTGACGTCGGACTCGTCGTAGTCGCCCGGCCTCAAACCGGAGACCCTTCGACCATCTCGGCCCACAGCTTCGGAAACTCGGGCAATGTCTTTGCGGTGGTGGCGATGTCGTCCACCTCGACGCCGGCGACCCGCAGGCCGACGATCGCGCCGGCCATCGCCATCCGGTGATCGGCATATGAGCGCCAGACGCCCGGCCGCAGCGGAGTCGCGGTGATCACCAGGCCGTCGTGCGTTTCGCGGCAGTCGCCGCCGAGCCGGTTGATCTCGGCGCTCAGCGCGGCCAGCCGATCGGTTTCGTGACCGCGCAGATGAGCGATCCCGGTCAGCTGCGAGACCGATCTCGGGACGGCCAGCGCCGCCAGCGCCGCCACTGCCGGGGTCAGCTCCCCGACGTCGCGCAGGTCCACCTCGAAGCCGCCATAGATTTGCGGTCCACGCACTTCCAGGTACGAATCATTCCGCGTCACAATCGAATTCAGCTGCCGCAAGATGTCCAGGATGGCGTCGGCGGGTTGGATACTGGCCGCCGGCCAGCCGGTGATTCGCACCCTGCCGCCGCTGACCACAGCCGCCGCCAGGAAGGGGAAGGCGTTGGACAGATCGGGTTCGACATCCCAGTGCCGGGCGGCCACCGCGCCCGGTCGCACCTGCCAACGGTTAACCGTCGAATCGTCGACGTCGACCCCGACTTGGCGCAGCATCGCCACGGTCATCGCGATGTGCGGCGCCGACGGTAGCGCCGAGCCCGTATGCCGAACAACCAGGCCCTCGGTGAACGATGCAGCCGACAGCAGCAAGCCCGAGACGAACTGCGACGACGCCGAGGCGTCGATGTCCACGCTGCCACCGGTGACCGATCCGGACCCGTGCACTTCGAACGGCAGGCCGTCGCCGTCGACGTTGACGCCGAGCCCCCGCAGCGCGTCCAGCAAAGGGGCGATCGGCCTGGCCCGGGCTTGCTGGTCACCGTCGAAGATGACTGGCACTGTTCCCAGCGCGGCCAGCGGCGGGACGAACCGCAACACCGTGCCGGCCAGGCCGGTATCGATGCGGGCGCCGACGGCGGGGGAGATCTGTCCGCTGACGGTCAGCTCCGACGCCGACCCGTCGAGCCGCAGGCCCAGCGTGCGCAGCGCACCGATCATCAGATCGGTGTCGCGGCTGCGCAGCGCACCGCCGATGGTCGAGACGCCGCCGCCCGCGGCCGCCAGCGCCGAGAGCACCAATGCCCGGTTGGTCTGCGATTTCGAGCCGGGCACCCGCACCGTGGCACGTACCGGGGTCGGTGCGCACGGGGCTGTCCACAGCTCGATCGTCACCGTTTCATCCTGCCCTCCGGCGGGTGTCGTGCGCACCAGGCACGATGGGAAGCATGTGCGGACGTTTCGCGGTGACCACCGATCCGGCCCTGCTTGCCGAGAAAATCAAGGCGATCGACGAAGCAACGGCCAACCGCCCCGGGGACTCCGGCGCCGGCCCGAACTACAACGTGGCGCCGACGACGACCATCGCGACCGTGGTGAGTCGGCACAGCGAGCCGGACGACGAACCGACCCGGCGGGTCCGGCTGATGAGGTGGGGACTGGTGCCGCCGTGGGCCAAGGCGTCCGCCGACGGCGCACCCGAGTCGAAGGGCCCGCAGTTGATCAATGCCCGAGCCGAGAAGGTCACCACCTCGCCGGCTTTTCGGGCCAGCGCGAAATCCAAGCGCTGCCTGATCCCGATGGACGGGTACTACGAGTGGCGCGTCAATCCCGCCGGCGAGTCCGGCAAAAAGACGCGCAAGACGCCCTTCTATATGTACCGGGCCGACGGCGAGCCGCTGTTCATGGCCGGTCTGTGGTCGGTGTGGAAGCCCGCCAAGGACGCCGGGCCTCTGCTGAGCTGCACCATCATCACCACCGACGCCGTGGGGGAGCTCGCCGAAATTCACGACCGGATGCCGCTGGTAGTCGCCGAGAAAGATTGGGATCGCTGGCTGGATCCCGACGCGCCGCCGGACCTCGAATTGCTGGCAGACGCACCCGATGTGCGCGGTATCGAACTGCGCGAGATATCGACTCTGGTGAACAACGTGCGCAATAACGGTCCCGAGCTGATCGAGCCGGCGCAGCCACAGCCCGAGCAGGCGACGTTCCTATAGCGCCTCGTCGTCTTCTTCCTCGTCGTCGTCGTCGTGGAGGAGTTTTTCGGGGTGGTGGAAGGTGTTGATGCGGGGTTGGCCGTGGTCCAAGTGGGGCGGTGGGATCCATTCGGTATCGCCTCGAGCGTTTTTGCGGGTGGTCCAGCCGTTTTCGGCGAGGCGGTTGTCGATGCCGCAGGCCAGGGCGAGGTCGTCGATGTCGGTGCACTGGGTGGCTTGCCACCCTTGCACGTGGTGGGCCTGGCAGTGGTAGGCGGGCGCGGGGCAGCCGGGTTTGGTGCAGCCACGGTCTTTGGCGTAGAGCATGATTCGCTGTGCGGGGGAGGCCAGTCTTTTCGTGTGATAAAGCGCCAGGGCTTTGCCTTTGTCGAAGATCGCCAAGTAATGATGTGCATGACTGGCCAGGCGGATGACATCGGACATGGGCAGCAGGCTGCCGCCACCGGTGAGTGCGTGACCGGCGGCGGATTCCAGGTCCTTGAGCGTGGTCGACACGATGATGGTGGCCGGTAAGCCGTTGTGCTGTCCAAGTTTTCCGCTGGCCAGCACAGTGCGCAGCGCAGCCAGCAGGCCGTCGTGAGAGCGTTGGCCCGGTGAGCGAGTATCGTGCTGGACGGCTTCCTCGCTGGCCTTGCCATCCACCGTGGGCATCTTGTCGTCGGGGTTGGCCATGCCGGGTGCGGCCAGTTTGGCCAGTACTGCCTCCAGGCTGGCGCGCAGCTCAGGTGTCAGCCACCCGCGCAGTGGGCTCATGCCGTCGTCTTGTTGTTTGCCCAGGACCAGGCCACGTCGGCGGGCGCGGTCCTCGTCGGTGTAGTTGCCGTCGGGGTTGAGGCAGTCGGTGAGTTTGTCGGCTAGCTGGGCGAGCTGGTCGGGCCGGAATTTTTCGGCTTGGCCGGCCAGCAGCGCTTCGGCTTGTTGCCGGGTGGCGACATCCACCCAGCCGGGTTGTTGTCGCAGGAACCGCCGGATCACGGTGATGTGGGCGGGCACACCCGCGTCGAGTCTGCGATGGCGGCGTCGAAACTGTGGTGACGGTGCGTTTTGACGCCGCGGAGTAGCCCTGGACGCAGTATCGACAGGCTGTCTGCCAAATTTGTGCTGACAGAGCGTTTCGGCGCAGCGTGACTAGCGGACCGAACGTCAGCTGACGAATGTCCTTGGCACCGGTCATGATGTCGCCGCCGACGTAGTTGAGGTTGTACGAAGACATCTGGGTCGTGGTACGCACCGCCTGGCCGACAATGCGCTCCCGGAAGCCGGGCGCGAAGCGCTCGATTTGGGCGATGATCGCCTCCGTCGCGTCGCCGAGTAATCGTTGGGGACGTGCGCGTAGCTCCACACCGGGTGAACATTGCCCACCGAGCGTTGCGGGTCGGCCAGGTACTGCTGCCCAATCAGCACGAACGGCCGTTCAGGCGTCCGTCCGGCGTGGACCGCCCGCTCGGTCGCGGCCAGTTCGGCGTAGGTTCCGGCCAGATGCACCGTGCCGGCCCGATGGGCTTGCGGGTTCGTCCATGGCACGCCGCCCTCGACGGCGAAGTCGACCTTGAATGCGCCCGGGCCACGCCGGAAGCTGGTGAATGCGCGTGAAATTCGGCGCGGCAGCTGGTTCCCGAGAATTTCGGCGACCGCGCTGGGCGCCAGATCGAACATCGTCACGTCAGCCGGCGGCAGCTGCGAGGCCTCCGAGACCCGCACGCCGGTCTCGATCTTGCCGTCCAGGTCGTTCAGCAGCGCCACCATCGCGTTGGTGATCGCCTGCGACCCGCCCTCGGCCACAGCCCAGCCGTGCCGGTGGCCGGCAGCGATGATGCCCATGCCGATCGCGGATGTCATCGGGTAGTGCAGCGGCCGGAAGGCATGGGCCGCAACACCTCCGAACAACGCCCGAGCCTCCTCGGTGCGGAACAGCCGCGCGAAAGTCGACGCCGGAAGCATGGTCGGAGCACCGAACCGGGCCAGCCTCAGCGGGTGGTGCGGCATCGGCAGCAGCGGGCGCATGATGTCTTCGCTTATTGCGTCGAACCGGGCCGCCGGGTAGCCGAACGCCAGCCGCCATCGTTATCCGTTGCGGCCCAGACCTTCCGCGGTCTGCTCCACCGATCGGTGCAACACGCCGGCCGAGCCGTCGTCAAGCGGATGCCCACAATCGGTCTCCGGCCAGCGCCACGTCAGGCCGTACCGCTGCAGGTTGGAGGCGCTCAAGAACTGCGAGCCGACGGCCATCGGGTGAATCGCCGAGCAATGGTCGTGCAGCAGGCCGGGGACGATCGCTTCGCTGCTGCGGGCCCCACCGCCGACTTCGTCAGCGGCCTCGAGCACGGTGACTTCGACGCCTTCGGCGGCCGGGGAGATGGCGGCGGCCAGGCCATTAGGCCCGCCGCCCACCACCACTGCGGTGCTCATACCGGCCCCCGTGCTGGTAGTGCTGCACGGCTTTAATCAAGTCTCGCGCATGCGGTCAGGGGCCGGAGTACCCCGGCGGGTTGATGCCGTCGACCCAGAAGTCGACGCCGAGCTTCGACCCCGGTATGCAGTCGTACACCGACAAGTCGGAGACGCCGGATTCGACCAGGACGTCTTCGCACAGCAGGGTGTTACCGGTGTACTCCTTCGACGGCTTGTTGAGGATGACGTAGGCCGCGTCGGCGTACACCTCGGGCTTGCGGGCCCGTCCCATCGCCTCGTCACCGCCGAGCAGGTTCTGAATAGCGGCGGTAGCCACCAGCGTGCGCGGCCACAGGGTGTTCGACGCGATGCCCTCCTCGCGCAGCTCCTCGGCCATCCCCAGCGCACACAGCGTCATGCCGAACTTGGCCATCATGTATGCCGTCGGCTTCAACCACTCTTTGCCCAGCAGCACCGGCGGCGACAGCGTGAGGATGTGCGGGTTCTCCCGGCCCTTCAGGTGTGGAATGCACGCTTGTGATACCGCATAGGTACCGCGCACCTGGATACCGTTCATCAGGTCGAACCGCTTCATCGGCACGTCGCTGATGGATCCCAGGTTGATCGCCGAGGCGTTGTTGACGCAGATATCGATACCGCCGAACTGCTCGACAGTCTTGGCCACCGCGTCGGCCACCGAATCGGGATCGCGGACGTCCCCGACGATCGGCAGTGCCTGCCCGCCCGCCTCCTCGAGTTCCTTGGCGGCGGTGTACACCGTTCCGGGCAGCTTCGGGTGCGGCTCGGCGGTCTTGGCGATCAGAGCGATGTTGGCGCCGTCGCTTGCAGCGCGTTTGGCGATCGCCAGGCCGATACCGCGACTGGCTCCGGAGATAAACATGGTCTTGCCGTGGAGGGACATGGCGTCACCCTAACGCCGTGTTGGTGCAGGCCGGCTCGGTGGCCCGGGTTGCCGCGGCGCTGCTGACAGACCGGACCGGAAATAGCCTGCTGGTAGCTGGTGTTGACTGATGCGGTTCTCCGGCCAGTCCCAGATCGGAGAAGACAGTGTCGGTCCCAACCCTTAGATTGAGAAAGGGGAGTCTGGTGTCGACGGCGATGTGTCTGGAGCGTCCGGCGTTAGCCGACCCGTTCGGTGACACCGCGACAGAAGGGACTGTGTTCATCAAAATGGCCGACACCGATGGCGCGACTGCCCCCGAGACGACGGCCGGGGCTGCGACCGCTCGCTCAGATGAGACCGACGAGCAACTGACGGCCCGTTTCGAGCGCGACGCGATTCCGCTGCTCGACCAGCTCTACGGTGGCGCTTTGCGCATGACGCGTAATCCGGCCGACGCCGAGGATCTGCTCCAGGAGACCATGGTCAAGGCCTACGCCGGCTTCCGGTCATTCCGGGAGGGCACCAACCTCAAAGCGTGGCTGTACCGCATCCTGACGAATACCTACATCAACAGCTATCGCAAAAAGCAGCGCCAGCCGGCCCAGTACCCGACCGACGAGATCAGCGACTGGCAGTTGGCGGCCACCGCCGAACACTCCTCCACCGGACTGCGCTCAGCCGAGGTCGAGGCGCTGGAGGCGCTGCCGGACACCGAGATCAAGCAGGCGTTGCAGGCGCTGCCCGAAGAGTTCCGGATGGCCGTGTACTACGCCGACGTGGAGGGTTTCCCGTACAAGGAGATCGCCGAGATCATGGATACGCCGATCGGGACGGTGATGTCCCGGCTGCACCGCGGCAGACGACAACTGCGTGGCTTATTGGCCGACGTGGCCAAAGAGCGGGGTTTCCTGCGCGGTGAGCAGGCGCCCGAGGAGGTGTCGTCGTGACCGACTTTCCCGACGTACCCGGCTCGGCTCAGCCGTCAGGACCCGGTGACGCTCAACTCAAGGCCGAGTGCGCCGAATTGATCGCAATGGTGTGGGAGTTCATCGACGGTGAATGCAAACCCGAGGTCCGAGAGAAGCTCCGCAAGCATCTCGACCAATGCCCCCCGTGTGAACACTTACACGAGCTCGAGGAGCGTCTCAAGATGTTGATCGGTGCCAAGTGCCGTGGTGAGAAAGCTCCGGAGGGCTTTCGGGAGCGGTTACGACTGGAAATCAGCCGAACCACCATCATCAACGGCTAGGCGCGGCCAGCCCCTAAGAGTTGGGGCGCTTGCCGTGGTTGGCTTTGCTGTACTTGCGGTCGCGCTTTTTGCGGCCACGCTTGGCCATCGGGAACCTCCCTGTCGGTATCTCTGCAGGTCAGTATCTCATGCGGCCGGCGCGGGATGGCCGCGAGGCTACGTCACGGTGCTGGCCTGCGCCGGCGGCACAGGGGCGGGGTAGCCCGGCGCGGCGGGGTACTGGCCCGGCGTTGTGCTGGGGTAGCCGGGCGCGGCGGGGTACTGGCCGGGCGTTGTGCTGGGGTAGCCGGGCGCGGCGGGGTACTGGCCGGGCGTTGTGCTGGGGTAGCCGGGCGCGGCGGGGTACTGACCGCGGCACTGCGCCGGGTGATCCGGGCACGCTGGGGGACAACGGATTTGGACCGGCGGTTGCGGGCATCAACAACGAACTGCTGCCGGGCAGCACGCCGTCGAGCAGAGAACCAAACGCCCGCATGACCCCGTTGGCCCAGTCGACCGCCGCGCCGGCATCAGGTCCGGCAGGCACCGGATCGTCAACAAGAACAGGTTGCTGCGGATCCGCACCGGCGATCCCGGCGCCGAACCCGACGGTGCCGATCGCGGCGAGCGTCAGCCCTACCGCAACGGTCAGCTGCGCCAGTGGGCGGCGGGTCCTCGGGTTCGCAAATATGTTCTCGTGCAAGGGAATACTCCTCAACTCGACTGCGCGGCCAACATTTGGAATCACTTGCGTAACATTGAGGCCCGCGGATCACAGCTAGGGCACGACACGGTCACAGAAGCAGCTCTATAGGTTTGCTTACTAACCTTGGAGTTTGCTTACTCTGGGCGACTTCCGCGGCCCGCAGTCACGCCCTGCGCATCGATGACCACCGGTTGTGGTTCGATGGAGCAAGAGTTGCGCAAGCACCGCCTGGGTGATGAACGGGGTGATGATGGCCGAGCATGTTCGCGCCGAGATCGTAGCCAGCGTGCTCGAGGTCGTCGTCAACGAAGGCGATCAGATCGACGAGGGTGACACGGTGGTGCTGCTGGAGTCGATGAAGATGGAAATTCCGGTCTTGGCCGAAGTCGCCGGCACCATCAGCCAGGTGAGCGTAGCCGTGGGAGACGTCATCCAGGCGGGCGACCTGATCGCCGTAATCAGCTAACCGCGCCTGCTGTCGGCGAGTGGTTCGGGAGTAGCGGATGTCCACGCTGGGTGACCTGCTTGCCGAGCACACCATGCTGCCGGGCGATGCCGTCGAGCACCTGCACACGGTGGTCGGGGAGTGGCAGCTGCTGGCCGACTTATCTTTTGCCGATTACCTGATGTGGGTTCACCGTGACGACGGCTCGTTGGTGTGTGTGGCGCAGTGTCGGCCGAACACGGCGCCGTCGGTACTGCTTACCGATGCCGTCGGAACGGTCCTGCCGGCCGATAGCCTGCCGATGGTCGCCGCGGCGTTCACCTCTGGCACAATCGGATTTGAAAGCTTTGTCGGACAACAGGATTCGCCGCTGAAGCCGGCCTTGAACCAGCAGGCAGTGCCGGTGCGCTACGGCGAGCGGGTGGTGGCAGTGCTCACCCATCAAACGGCGCTGGCTACGCACCGCAAGTCGAGCCCGCTGGAGACCGCTTACCTGGCCTGTGCTGCTGACCTCGTCCACATGCTCTCCGACGGCACGTTTCCCAACGTGGGTGACGTAGCGATGTCGCGCTCGAGCCCGCGGGCCGGCGACGGATTCATCCGACTCGA
This sequence comes from uncultured Actinomycetota bacterium, assembly GCA_963787635.1. GTDB lineage: Bacteria > Actinomycetota > Actinomycetes > Mycobacteriales > Mycobacteriaceae > Mycobacterium. The sequence continues at coordinate 338,814 of CAWBDP010000002.1, forward strand.
CGACAACGGCGTCGTCTCCTATGCCAGCCCCAACGCGCTGTCGGCCTACCATCGGATGGGTCTGACTTCGGAACTGGCGGGCAACAACCTGATCGACGTCACCCGCCCGCTGATCTCGGATCCGTTCGAGGCGCAGGAACTCGCTGAGCATGTCCGTGACTCGCTGGCCGGCGGGTCGAGCATGCGGATCGAGGTCGACGCCGGTGGTGCAGCGGTCTTGCTGAGGACGCTGCCGATGGTGATGCACGGCCGGGCCGCCGGTGCCGCGGTGTTGATCCGCGACGTCACCGAGGTCAAGCGCCGCGACCGCGCGCTGATGTCCAAGGACGCCACGATTCGGGAAATCCATCATCGGGTGAAGAACAACCTGCAAACCGTTGCCGCGCTGCTGCGGCTACAGGCGCGCCGGACGACCAACGCGGAGGGCCGCGAAGCGCTGATCGAGTCAGTGCGTCGGGTGTCGTCGATCGCGCTGGTCCACGACGCGCTCTCAATGTCGGTGAACGAGGAAGTCAACCTCGACGAGGTGATCGACCGGATCCTGCCGATCATGAATGACGTGGCAACGGTGGACACGCCGGTCCGGATTAACCGGGTCGGTACGCTCGGCGTGCTGGACGCGGACCGCGCGACGGCGTTGATCATGGTGATCACCGAAATCGTGCAAAACGCCATCGAGCACGCGTTCGAGCCAACATCGGAGCAGGGTTCGGTGATGATCCGCGCCGATCGGTCGGCGCGCTGGCTCGATGTGGTGGTGCACGACAACGGGCGCGGTTTACCCAACGGGTTCAGCCTCGACGCGTCTGATCGGCTGGGCCTGCAGATCGTGCGGACGCTGGTGTCCGCGGAGTTGGACGGCTCACTGCGGATGCATGACGCTCTCGACGGGGGGACCGACGTGGTGCTGCGGGTGCCGATAGGTCGCCGTGCGAGGTTGACGCAGTAACGTCCCATAACATTAATGCGGCCCCGGCAACTGCCGGGGCCGCATTGGTCAAAACATACTTCAGACTCCGCTGCGTGCTTTCGTCCGGGCGTTACGGCGCTTGAGCGCGCGCCGTTCGTCTTCGCTCATTCCGCCCCACACGCCGGAATCCTGGCCAGTGTTCAACGCCCAGGCGAGGCACTCTGTGGTCACCGGGCAGCGATTACAGACCAGTTTCGCGTCAGCAATCTGCGCGAGCGCCGGTCCACTGTTCCCCACCGGGAAGAATAGCTCCGGGTCCTCGTCGCGACAGACTGCGTTGTGGCGCCAATCCATACGTCGTTACTCCTCACTGTTTGCGCAGCAGGGCGCACGTGCGATTTTCTTCTGCTATTAACGCGGGCACAACAAATGTTGCCGTCTTGTTGCCCGCGGTTCTTCGATCGTTTCACAGGCTCAACAGATGTCAATAGCACGAGTTCGCACGTGGGCAATCTCACGTTGACGATCTGCTGCGATCAAACGCCCTGACCAGTTCTACTACATTATCGGCCGATCCGTGGCCCAACTTGGCCTTCCGGTTGCGTCAGTGCAGCTCAGCGGGCCTTGTTTGGGGGCGGCGCGACGACGGCCAGCGCGTTGGGGACGGAACGGAACGTCATCTCCTCGCGCACCCCCAGGTAGTCGCCGTCGAACTGGCTGGCCATCGGTGGGCCGGAGCAGGTGATCCGCAGCGAAGACGCATCGTCGTCACGAAAGATCAGCTTGGTATCGAGTTTGGGATGTTTGGCGAACATATCCCGAACCAGCAACAAGCTGCCGATCACCGGCATCGTTTTGACGGCGAAGATGCCCAGGCCAGTCTCGAAGCTGGCGCCCGGGTTGGTGTACATCGGCCGGTTGTTCGAGTAGGTCCACGGGCAGGAGTTGGACACGAAGGTGAAGTACACCCCGGAAATTGGCTCGTGACCGGGTATGTGCAGCGTTAGCCGTGGTTCCCGGCGGCGGTAGGCGAGGCATGCGAGCACGGCGGCGAAGGTGTAGCGCGCCGGCGTCGGTTGAATGCCCTTCTCGCGTCTCGCCTCGACCGCAGCCACTGCTTCGGCGTCAGTTCCCATCCCGGCGTTGAGCACTGCCCAGCGCTCGCCGCAGTCGATCACTCCAATCCGGCGCCACTCCTGGTGGTGTGCGTGCTGGTCGAGCAGTTCGATGAGCTGGTTGGTGGCCGCGACCGGGTCCGGCGGAATCCCTAGTTGGCGGGCCAGCACGTTAGCCGAGCCACCTGGCAGTATCGCCACCGCCGGGACGTGACCGGTCGGCAATGTGCCCGGGCGCCCGAGCAAGCCGTTGACCACATTGCTCACCGTGCCGTCGCCACCGTGCACGACGATCAAGTCGATTCCGTCTTCGGCGGCCGCCTGCGCCAATTCGCCGCCATGACCGCGGTGAGTCGTATGCTCGATAGTCAATTTCAGGCGGCTCTGAAGCGCGTGGGTCACCAGCTCTTGTGCGGCAGGGCTGGCTTTCGTCGCGGTGGGGTTGACGATCATCATGGCGCGCATCGAATAAAGCCTACTGGCAGCGACGGCTACGCTGACGCTGTGACTGCTGAGGTCCCGGTCAGCGTGCGTGTTGCGGGACTGGTCGTCGCCGTGCAGGGCGCGGCGGGACTGGTGGTTGCCGTGGTGCTGGTGGTGCGCGCACTGGCCGGCGCGGACCAGCGCGTGGCCAACGGTTTCGGCACCGCGATCTGGTTTCTGCTGGTTGGCGGCGCAGTGCTGGCCGCCGGGTCCGGGCTGGTGCTCGGCAAGCGCTGGGGCCGGGGATTGGCGGTGTTCACCCAGCTGTTGCTGCTGCCCGTCGCCTGGTATCTGGGTGTGGGTTCACACCGGCCGTGGTTCGCCATCCCGGTTGCCGTCACTGCGGTCGGCATCCTGGCGTTGCTGTTCAGTCCCTCGGCGGTGCGGTGGTTTGCCGGTCAGCGTGGTTGGGCCAGCTCAGCCAACTCCGGTCCGGACACCCGATAGGTCATCCACTCACGCTGTGGCTGCCCGCCGATCGCGTCGTACAGCGCGACCGCGTCGGTGTTCCAGTGCAGCACCGCCCAGGTCAGCCGCGTGTAGCCGTTGTCGAGGCACTCCCGAGCCAGCGCTGACAGTAACGCGCGGGCCAGGCCGCGCCGGCGGAACCGGGGACGGACGTAGAGATCCTCCAGGTACACGCCGGCAACGCCGTCCCAGGTCGAGAAGTTGAGAAACCACAGCGCCACCGCGGCCACCTGGCCGTCGATGTCGGCGACATTTCCGGACACCGTGGCGGGCTCGCCGAAAAGTGCTGCGCGAATTTGACTTTCGGTGACGGTACACAGATCGGCGGCGTCCTCGAAGTCGGCCAGCTCGTGGATCATGGCCGTGATGTCGGCGACGTCGGCCGGTGTGGCGCGCCGAATGTGCTCGCTCACTGCTGCACCCCCAGCGCCGTCAGAATGGTGGCGAATTTCGTTGTCGTTTCCTGAACTTCGTCGTCCGGGTCGGATTCGGCGACGATGCCGCCACCGGCGTGGGCGAGCGCGCTGCGGCGGTCGGCGGCCAGTGCGGCGCCGCGAATCGCGACCGCCCACTGGCCGTCGCCCCGCTCGTCGCACCATCCGACTGCTCCGGCGTAGAAACCGCGGTCGCCCTCGAGGGTGGCGATGAGCTCAGCCGCGTCCTTGGTCGGGACGCCTCCGACCGCCGGGGTAGGATGCAGTGCCAAAGCCAAATCAATTGCCGTAATCGAGCTTTCGCGCAGACGTCCACTGATGGGTGTGCTCAGGTGCCAGAGCGCGGCGGTGCGACTCAGCTGCGGGGTCGCCGGAATCGTCAGGTCGTGGCACAACGGCTGCAGAGCCGCCCGCATCGCATCGATGACCAGCTGGTGCTCGCGCCGGTTCTTGGCCGAACGGGCCAGCGCGGCGCCGCCGGCGGCGTCAAGTTCGGGGTCGACGGCTCGTGGCGCCGAGCCGGCGAACGGCCGGCACCGGACCCGGTCTCCATCTCGGGCAACCAGGAGTTCCGGGCTGGCGCCGACCAGCGTCACACCGTGATAGCCATCGCCGGCCGGCGTCAGATCAACGAGGTAGCCATAGGCGGCGGGGTCGGCTGCCGCCAACCGCCGCAGCACCACCCGGCCGTCCAGCGGTGCGTCGGCGCTCAGCCGCAACGCCCGGGCCAGCACCACTTTGCGCAGTGCGCCACCCGGCGCGGACAGTTGATCACAGGCCCGCCGAATCCGGGCGCGATGCTCTTCGCGGGCCGGCTCCTCGGCGCTGATCCGCACCGTCGGCAGCGGACCGGTGGGCCAGTCGGGCAGCACGGCGGCGTGCCGAACGCTGTCCGGTGCCGTCAGCGCGGCAGGGCTTTGAACGTCAAACGGTAAGGCGCCCAATACTATTGGTATACCACCGGAGCGCAACGCGGACAGCGCCGCGCTCACCTGGCAGTAGCGGTCCCGCACTCCGTCGGCCACCACGACCCCACCCGGCCCGCACAGCACGAACGGCGGTTCAGTCGGTGTCGAGGTGGTCACCCGGCGGACTGCGGACTGCCAGTCAGCCCCAGCGCTTGCAGCTGGCGAGCTCCGTGTTCGAAACCGCACACCGCGACCGAGCCGGCGGGCATCGCGAAGCGCAGGCCCTCGACCAACGGCAGCTCGACCCAGCGGGTGATCACCGCGCGGGAGAAGTGCCCGTGTCCGACAAAGACCACGTCACGAGATGCCATCTGCTGCAACGCCAATGCAACGGCTCGATCGGCGCGGTCGCTGACTTCCGCGACGCTTTCGCCGCCGCGCGCACCGTGGGTCCAGATCAGCCAGCCCGGCTCGGAATCGCGGATCTGCTCGGTCGTCAGACCCTCGTAGGATCCGTAGTCCCATTCGGCGAGCAGCTCAGACTTCTCGTCGACCGTCAGGCCGGCCAGCTCGGCGGTGTCCACGGCGCGGCGGCGCGGGCTGCTGATGACGATCGGGTTGTCCAGGTTGAGTCTGTCCAGCGTCCCGGCGATGGCCTTGGCCCGTTGCCGGCCGGCGTCGAGCAGTTCCTTTTCGGTGCGTCCGGTATGTTGGCCCGACTTCGACCATTCGGTTTCACCGTGGCGAAGCAGCAGCAGCCGGTGATCCTCGACGCCCATGCTGACCGATTGTGCCGCAGACTGGTCCGAGCCGTCGCACGGGTGCGAGGGGAGAGATGTCAGGATGGCGCGTATGACCCGCCGGCGACGATGCAGAGCGAAGCGATGAGGAGGAGCGGCGCATATGACTAAGACCCGGGTGCTTGCGGTGGCCAACCAAAAGGGCGGGGTGGCCAAGACGACGACGGTGGCCTCGCTGGGCGCGGCGATGGCCGACCAGGGGCGACGGGTGCTGCTGGTGGACCTGGATCCGCAGGGTTGCCTGACGTTCTCGCTCGGCCAGGATCCGGACAAGCTGCCCGTCTCGATCCACGAGGTGCTGCTCGGTGACGTGGAGTCCAATGCCGCGCTCGTGACGACGGAGGAGGGGATGACACTGCTGCCGGCCAACATCGACCTGGCCGGCGCCGAGGCGATGCTGCTGATGCGGGCGGGTCGCGAGTATGCCCTCAAACGGGCGCTGGACAAACTCGGCGAGCAGTTCGACGTGATCATCGTGGACTGCCCGCCGTCGCTAGGGGTGCTCACGCTCAATGGGCTCACCGCCGCCGACGAGGTCATCGTGCCGCTGCAATGCGAGACGCTGGCGCACCGGGGCGTCGGGCAGTTTCTGCGCACCGTGTCCGACGTCCAGCAGATCACCAACCCGCGGCTGAAGCTGCTGGGCGCGCTGCCGACGCTGTATGACCCGCGGACCGTGCACACCCGCGACGTGTTGGTCGACGTCGCCGACCGCTACGACCTGCCGGTGCTGGCGCCGCCCATTCCGCGCACGGTGCGTTTCGCCGAGGCCAGCGCCTCGGGCTCGTCGGTGATGGCCGCGCGCAAGAACAAGGGTTCGGCGGCTTACCGGGAGCTGGCGCAGGCGCTGCTCAAGCATTGGAAATCAGGCAAGGCACTGCCGACCTTCACCCAGGAGGTCTAGCCGCCCGGGCGAAGATGCGGGCCGTGGCGGGGGTACCCCCAGCCGCATGGCGGCGAGGGGGCGAGCCGGGCGTTTAACCCAGCGCCACCGCGCTGTCACCCCGCTGCTCGATCACCTGCGAACCCGACACCGCCGTAATCACCGGCCCCGTTTCCGGTGGGCGGCTCACCGGGATGTAGCGCTCGTTGGTACCGCTGAGCGGGTCGTAGACCCCGATGCCGTCGGTGACCGGGACCAGCAGCCGGCCCGCCATCATCGTCCCCGGCCCCAGCGGAACGGCCGGTCCCGCAGCCGCGATGGTGTAGCGGTACGAGAGGGTGGACGCGTCAAAGACCAGCACGCTGTCACCGGTCCACCAGGTGATCAGGCCGCCGGGCGCCGATACCGCGGCAGCCCCCGACGGGGGCTTGGGTAGCAACGTGCTCGCCACGGTTGCGCCGGTCTCATCGACCACCTCGACCCTCGGCTGCGGCGAGGGCAGGTAGACGGCAGTTCTGGTCTCCGCCACGGCCACTACACGCGCCCCGGAGTTCGCGCCGATCCCCGGCTCGGCGACCTCGCGTTGCTCCGGTTCGTCCTCCTCCTTGCCGGGACGAAGCAGGACGAGTCGCAGGTCGGGCTGGTTCGAGCAGGCTTCCAGCACCGCCACCGCCGACGAACTGGCCGCAGCCGACGACAACCGGCACCCGGAGTGCAGCCCTCGAGACGACGGCTTTACCCGCGCGTCGATCTCGCCGTAGGACAGCATCCGGACCATGTCCGAGCGCCACAGTTCCAGCCGGGTGCTGCCCGCCGAGAGCACTGTCGTCCCATCTGAGGACACGTCGACGTGGCCGTCGGCGTAACTGCTGCGGGCCGGGCCGCGCTGCCCGGTGCTGCCGTCGATCGTGGTGACCTGACCACAGCCCCGGTCATCGGGATACACCGCGACGGCGTACCGGTAGACCCACGACACCGCGCACAAATCGCCGTCGCGGGCATAACTCCAGCGCGCCTCGCCGGTGGCCGGGTCGCGCCCGCTGACCTGGTGACCGTCGCCGGTGACGACCGTGCCGCCGACCACCACAGGTCGGGTGGTGGCGGGGCTGGCGGCCGTCCACAACTGGCGCAGCGCCGTCGGCACCTGGCGGGCCGGCGTCGGGTTGGACACCGAGACGGCGGCCGGCCGGCTGTCGGTGGCGCGGGCGTCGCTGGTCCACCAGATCAGTGCCGCAGCGACGGCAACCACGACCGTGATCGCCGCGGCCGCCACCAGATCGCCTTTAGTGCGGCGTTCGGGTTTGACCATCTGGCGGTGGCGCCGGGTCAGTTGGCGTTCGCCGTGCTACCCGCCGCCGTGCGCGGACGGCGACGGCGGCGACGACGTCCGGTGTGCGACGCGTCAGCGGATGCCGCGCCGGCCGGCGCCTCTGCGGCGGGCTCGCTGCCGGCTTGGCCGGTGGCCCGGTGCCCGTTCAGCGGTTTGCCGCCGCGGGTGCGCCGGCGCGACCTGTTGCTGTTGCGCGGCCGCGGCCCGGACGGTTGGGCTTCGTCGGTGCTGCGCTTCACCTGCGTGGAGCGCGGCGGGCCGACCCTACTGCCGGCGTCGGCCGGGATGTCCAACTCGGTGTACAGGTGCGGCGAGCTGGAGTAGGTTTCGGCCGGATCGGGGCAGTCCAGCGCCAACGCCTTATCGATCATCGTCCAGCGCGCCAGCTCGTCCCAGTCCACCAGGGTGACCGCGAGGCCGGTGCGCCCGGCGCGCCCGGTGCGGCCGATGCGGTGCACATAGGTCTTGTCGTCGTCGGGGCACTGGTAGTTGATGACGTGGGTGACGTCGTCGATGTCGATACCGCGGGCGGCCACGTCGGTGGCGACCAGCACGTCGATGCCGCCGGTGCGGAAAGCCTTGAGTGCCTTCTCGCGTGCGATCTGTCCGAGATCGCCGTGGACGGCGCCGACGGCGAAACCGCGCTCGGCCAGCTCGTCGGCGACTTTTTGTGCGGTGCGCTTGGTGCGCGTGAAGATCATGGTGGCGCCGCGGCCGCGGGCCTGCAGAATCCGGCTGACCAGTTCCACCTTGTCCAGTGCGTGAGCCCGGTAGGCGAACTGCTCGGTGGCGTCATGCACCGCCGAGGAGTGCGGCGCCTCGGCGCGGATATGGGTGGGCTGATTCATGAACGTACGGGCCAGGGTGATGATCGGGCCCGGCATGGTCGCCGAGAACAGCATCGACTGCCGCTGGTCGGGGATCTGCCGCAGGATGCGCTCGATGTCGGGCAAGAAGCCCAGGTCGAGCATCTCGTCGGCCTCGTCGAGCACCAGGACCGACAGCCCGCCCAGCCGCAGGTGACCTTGCTGACCCAGGTCGAGCAACCGGCCCGGGGTTCCGACCACCACGTCGGCGCCGGCGCGCAGGGCCTCGATCTGCGGCTCGTAGGGGCGGCCGCCGTAGATGGACACCACCGACAGCCGCCGCTCGCCGTTCGCGCCGGCGGTCAGGTATCGGGCCGCGGCGGCCAGGTCATCGGAGACCTGCAGACACAGTTCTCGGGTGGGGACCACGATCAGCGCTCGCGGAATACCGCTGAGCGGCCGCTGGGCGGTCTCGGTGATGATGCGCTGAAGCAGCGGCACGCCGAACGCCAGGGTCTTGCCCATGCCGGTGCGCGCCTGGCCGATCACGTCGTCGCCGCCGAGAGCCAGGGGCAGCGTGAGTTCCTGGATCGCAAAGGTCTGTTCGATGCCCTTGTCGGCAAGCGCGCGGACTATGTCGTGGTGAACTCCAAGAGCGGCGAAGGTCGATTGATGGGTTGCGAGGATTGGGGTCATGCTTGAGGGAGGCGCCTTTCGGTGTCAGGTGGGTCGATCTCGTAACGGTTCGGTCGAGCGCGCACGAGTTCTGACTCCGAAATACGGTCGCGGGGCCCTGCGCTGCGTTGAGGCGGCGGGCCAACTGCGTGCACGCACATGTCTTGGTAGCTGAACAGCCACTACCGCTTGCCATCATACCTGGTTGGCCATCGGGTCGCGCGGATCGCGCTTCGGCGATCGCGGCGCCGGGCGCAGCGGGTCGCCACCGGTCAGGCCTAAAGTGGTTTTCATGACTTCGCGTCCGCGCGCCGACCAGGTGGCCGATCCGCCGACGCCCCGCCTATCCGCAGAACATCCGGGCATCGACAAGTTGTTCGCCCTGCTGGCCTACGGTGAGATCGCCGCGTTCTACCGGCTCACCGACGAGGCGCGCTTGGCGCCCAACCTGCGTGGCCGGATCTCGATGGCCAGTATGGCGGCCGCGGAGATGGCCCATTACGACTTGCTGCGCGATGCGCTGGAGCGTCGGGGCGTCGACGTCGTGCCCGCGATGACGGAGTACGCGTCGGCACTCGACGGCTATCACCGGCTCACCACTCCGAGCACCTGGCTGGAGGCGCTGGTGAAGACCTATATCGGGGACGCGCTGGCCGCCGACTTTTATCTGCAGATCGCTGACGGACTGCCCGACGAGGTCGCCGACGTGATACGGGCGGCGTTGTCGGAGACCGGGCACTCGCAGTTCGTGGTCGCCGAGGTCCGCGCCGCGGTCACCTCCAGCGCCAGACAGCGCAGCCGGTTGGCCTTATGGTCGCGTCGCCTGGTCGGCGAAGCGATCACCCAGGCCCAGTACGTGCTGGCCGCGCACGATGAGCTGGCCGACCTGGTGATGTCCGGGACTGCGGGGCTGACCCAACTGACCGGTTTCTTCGAACGACTTCAGCACACCCAAGACAAGCGGATGGCTGAATTGGGTCTGGATTAACGGCTGCAGCTGGCGAGCATCGCGTTGGTGGTCGATGCCACTAGCATCTGACCCGCCGCGTCGGTGATCGTGCAGTTGAGATGGCCGCCCAGGCTAGTCGCGACAACGGATTTGAGCTTCCACCCCGGCGTTCAACACGATCGTCTTCGACCAGGGCAGCGACACGTTGAACTCGGTGTGGGGCAGGCCCTTTTCGTCGGTGTAGACAATGCTCACGAAGTCCAGCAGCTGCTTGGTCCCGGTCACGCGATAGACGATCGTGTGCGGAGTGACCACCGGTGAGCTCGTCGGAATCGGTTGGGCGGACTTGGTGGGCGCCGCGCTCGGGGTCGACGACGGCGGCGGAGTCACCGTGGTGACCGTCTCCGGCGGCAGCGAGGTGCTCGGTTGCGCGCTCGGGTGCGGGGTGGCGATCATCGGCCGCGATGTCGGCGGCACCATGGTGACCGACGTCGATGCGCTGTCACCGCCGCGCACGATCAGCATTGTCGCGATCATCGCGAGCACCAGCACCCCGGCGGCGATCGCGGCGATCGGGCGCCACCGCTGATCGGGCGCCTCGGCGTACTCGTCTACGTCGGGGTAGAAGTAGTCGTCGTCCGGGTAATCCTGGACGTCCGTGTCGTAGTCGCGTGTGGTACTGATGGGGCCGATGTTATTGATGTGACGAAGGCCGTGCAGTCCGGCCCGTGGGTGTGTCGGCAATCGTTACCGCACCTTGACTTCGTCGTTCGCTTACGGCGATCGGCCGGTTCCGGTGGGCGTCGTCGGCGTCCACTAGCCTGCTTGCTGGAACGCTTGTGAGGAGAATTCGAACGGAGGACCGGCGTGGAGGTCAAGATCGGTATCACGGACAGCCCGCGCGAGCTGGTCTTCAGCAGTGCGCAAACGCCCGCCGAAGTCGAAGAACTGGTCAACGCCGCGCTGAGCAGCGACTCGGGACTGTTGAGCCTGAACGACGACCGGGGCCGGCGGTTCCTGATCCACTCCGCCAGGATCGCCTACGTGGAGATCGGCGTCGCCGACGCGCGCCGCGTGGGTTTCGGTATCGGGGCGGAATCCGCCTAGCCCGACGACGATGCAGGCCGTGAAACGGCCTGAGGCGGGGGTACCCCCAGCCGCAGAGGGTCCCCAGCTTGCGAGGGGACGGCGAGGGGGCGAGTCGGCCAATCAGACCTACCACTCAGCCCAAGGCTCAGTCGCGGTCCAGCGGGACGTGTGACAGCCCGCCCCAGGCGAACTCCACCGTGCCGTCCACAGCATCGTCCTTGGTAATCGGACGGTCGGTGTCCAGCCAATACCTGGCGCAGTCGACGCTGATACCCACCAGACCGACCGCCACCATCCGGGCCCGGTGCGGGTCGAGACCGGAATCCGCACTGATCAGGTCGAACACCGCGTCGATGCATGACTCGGTTGCCACCCGCACCTGCACGGCGACCTGGGGCTCGGTGACGTTGTCGTTCTCGAAGATCAGCCGGTAGCCCTGACCGTCGTGCTCGATGAAGTCAAAGAAGGCCTGCACCGCCGCGCGCAGCCGTTGCCGGTTGTCGGTGGTGGTGCGCAGCGCCTGGCGAACACCGGAGACGAGATTCTCGACATGTCGAGCCAGCACCGCCAGATACAGTTCCAGCTTGCTGGAAAAGTGCTGATAGAGAACGGGTTTACTGACCCCTGCCCGCTCGGCGATCTCATCCATGCCCGCCGCGTGATAGCCGCGGTCGACGAAAATCTCGCTGGCAGCAAGGAGCAGCTGACCGCGGCGCTCGTTGCGGGGCAGCCGGTTGCCGCGCCGGTTCGGCGTAGCAGCGCCGTCAGCCGACCGACCTCTACCGGTCGGTTTGGCGCCGGCCCTTTCGGCCGTTCTCGCAAGGTCCCTCATAGACTCCTCATTCTGCCCTTGTCGAGCCGGTCACGTCTGCCCGTTCGGGCGCGGTTCGTCGCTCCGACACTACTATCCCCGGCGCCATCCCCGGCGACTTCCAGTCGCTGTTTCGCGTTGCTGTGCGCTTGCCGGGCGCGTTAAGAGTCGCAGCTAGCGGCACGTGTGCCATCCTGGGGGCTGTGATTTCCTCGCGGCGTGCGCCCGGAATCGGTCAGGTACCGGTGCTGCGCGACGATTGGCGGGAGCCGCTGCGCGCACAGCGTGACCCCCTTGCCTGGGGTTCCGGTGGCCGTCAGCGATCCAATCGCGAAAACAGCCACCGCTGGCGTAAACGAAGCTGGCTGGGCCGGTTCGTGTCGACCTACGGTTGGCGTGCCTATGCGCTGCCGGTGCTGGCGGTCCTCACCGTGGTGGTCGTCTACCAGACCGCGACGGGAACCGGTGCGCCCGCTCCGGTCGCGGAGGGTCCTGCGCAGGGTGCGCCGACCCTCGGGGCGCCGGGCACGGTGATCATCGACGCGCCGCCGCGCGGGGTGACCGAGTTCGCCGCCAACCTGCCGACCGGTCTGTTGCCGGATGGCGGGCCTTACACCCAGGCCGGCGACAAAACCTGGCATATCGTCCCGGGCGCCACACCTCAGGTCGGCCGGGGCACCACCAAGGTCTTCACCTACACCGTGGAAATAGAGAACGGGGTGGACACCACCGCCCTCGGTGGCGACGACGCGTTCGCCCGGATGGTCGAGCAGACGTTGGCCAACCCCAAGAGTTGGACGCACAACACCCAATTCGCGTTCATCCGGATCGAGAGCGGAAAGCCTGACTTCCGTATCTCGCTCACTTCGCCGATGACCATCCGCGACGGCTGCGGCTACGAGATCCCGCTGGAGACATCGTGCTACAACCCGGTGTTCGGGCCGGGGTCGGAGCAGCGGGTCCTCGTCAACGAGGCCCGGTGGGTCCGCGGAGCGGTTCCCTTCGAGGGCGATGTCGGTTCTTACCGGCAGTATGTGATCAACCATGAGATCGGCCACGCCATCGGCTACCAGCGTCACGAGCCCTGCGATCGCCAGAGCGGCCTGGCGCCGGTGATGATGCAGCAGACGTTTTCCACGGCCGACGACGACGAGGCGAAATTCGACCCCGAGTGGGTCAAGCCGGACGGCAAAACTTGCCGATTCAATCCCTGGCCCTACCCAATCGCCTAGCCCGGGCCGGGCCGGGAAGCAAAGCCGCCGGCGCGGGTGTTGATCTGTCGTGACTTGTTTGCCGAAGGTGGGGGCACCTGCTGTGATGAGTATTTGGGCGACAGGCATGAACACGTACATCGAGGGCAAACCGAGGAGATATCGGTGTCGACATCGTTGCCACCGCTGGTCGAGCCAGCAGCCGAGCTGAGCCGGGAAGAGGTCGCGCGCTACAGCCGACACCTCATCATTCCCGACCTGGGCGTGGACGGGCAGAAGCGGCTGAAAAACGCCCACGTGCTGGTCATCGGTGCCGGCGGGCTGGGAGCACCGGCGTTGCTGTACCTCGCGGCGGCCGGTGTCGGCACGATCGGCATCGTCGACTACGACGTCGTCGACGAGTCGAATCTGCAGCGGCAGATCATTCACGGCGTCTTCGATATCGGACGCTCCAAAGGCCAGTCGGCGCGCGACTCGATCGCCGAGATCAACCCGCTGGTCGAGGTGCGGGTGCACGAGGTCAAGCTGGTTCCCGACAACGCCGTCGACCTGTTTTCGCAGTACGACCTCATCGTGGACGGCACCGACAACTTCGCCACCCGCTATCTGGTCAACGATGCCGCTGTGCTGGCGAAAAAGCCCTATATCTGGGGCTCGATCTACCGGTTCGAGGGCCAGGTCTCGGTGTTCTGGGAAGACGCGCCCGATGGCAGGGGCCTGAACTACCGGGACCTGTATCCGGAGCCGCCGCCGTCGGGCATGGTCCCGTCCTGCGCCGAAGGCGGAGTGCTGGGCATCTTGTGCGCCTCCATCGCGGCGGTCATGGGGACCGAGGCGATCAAACTCATCACCGGGATCGGCGAGCCGCTGCTCGGGCGGCTGATGATCTACGACGCGCTGGAGATGAGCTACCGGACGGTGGCAATCCGCAAGGACCCGTCGACGCCTGAGATCACCGAACTGATCGACTACGAGGAATTCTGCGGCGTGGTCTCCGATGACGCCGCTGACGCGTCCGCCGGGTCGGCCATCACCCCCCGGGAACTGCGCGAGTTACTGGACTCGGGCAGGAACGTTGCCCTCATCGACGTGCGGGAGCAGGTGGAGTGGGACATCAACCGCATCGCCGGTGCCCAGCTGATCCCGCAGTCCTCGATCAACACCGGCGAGGGCCTGGCGCAGTTTCCGCCTGATCGGATGCCGGTGCTGTACTGCAAGACCGGCGTGCGGTCGGCCGAGGCACTGGCCGCGGTGAAGAAGGCCGGCTTCGCCGATGCGGTTCACCTGCAGGGCGGGATCGTGGCGTGGGCCAAACAGATGCAGCCTGACATGGTGATGTATTAGTCGAACGGGCTTCGGAGCTAACGTGTCCAACCCGGTGGCGACCTCGGGCACCGTTACGCTGACCGTGTGATTGTCGAGCCGCCGCCCGAGCACGTGCTGGCGGCCTTCGGTCTAAGCGGTATGCAGCCCGAAGCACTGGGCGAAAGCTGGGAAGGCGGCTGGCGGTGCGGTGAAGTGGTGCTGTCGACGGTGGCCGACCACGCTCGCGCCGCCTGGTCGGCGCGAGTGCGCGAAACCCTGTTCGTCGACGGCGTCCGGCTGGCGCGACCGGTCCGCTCAACCGACGGGCGCTACGTGGTTTCGGGCTGGCGGGCCGATACCTTCGTTGCCGGCAAGCCGGAACCGCGGCACGACGAGGTGGTCTCGGCGGCGGTGCGCTTGCACGAAGCCACCGGCAAACTCGAACGCCCTCGATTCCTGACCCAGGGTCCGACCGCCCCCTGGGCCGACGTCGACGTCTTCATCGCCGCCGACCGTGCCGCCTGGGAAGAACGGCCGCTGCACTCGGTGCCGCCGGCCGCTCGCGTGGCCCCCGCGACGGCGGACGGGCAGCGCTCGGTCGACCTGATCAACCAGCTCGCGGGGTTACGCAAGCCGACCAAGAGCGCTAGCCAACTGGTGCACGGTGACCTCTACGGGACAGTTCTTTTCGCCGGTACCGCCGCACCGGGGATCACCGATATCACGCCCTACTGGCGGCCGGCCTCGTGGGCCGCGGGTGTCGTCGTCGTCGACGCACTTTCGTGGGGCGAGGCCGACGACGGGCTCATCGAGCGATGGAACGCGCTGCCGGAATGGCCACAGATGTTATTGCGGGCGTTGATGTTTCGCCTAGCCGTCCACGCGCTGCATCCGCGTTCGACGGCGTCGGCGTTTCCGGGTCTGGCGCGCACCGCGTCCCTGGTCCGGCCGATGCTCTAATCGGCCCGAGAAGCGGTGGCGGACTTCGTGCAGGGCGATCCTGCCGTCGACGTTGAGCACCCCTTCGGCGCGCAGCAGTTCAAGCTGCCGGGTGACCAAATGCGGTGCCGGGCGACCAGACGCGGTGATCACCCGGTGCCAGGGCAGGTCCGCGGAGTCGTTACGCATGATCCAACCCACGATCCGAGGACTGGATAGCCCTGCGGCAGTGGCGATGTCACCGTAGGTGGCGACCCGGCCGCTAGGTATTGCACTGACCAGCGCGCGAACCTGCTCGACCTGTTCGTCGGTTATCGGCGCCACGGTCAGGCCAACCGCTCGCGAATCACCGCGGCGACCTGCGCGGGCCTGGCCTGCGCCACCATGTGACCGCAGTCGAAATCAAGCAGCGAGAAATCGGCGCCGAGCCGTTGCTGTAGGCCGGTGATTAGTTCGGTGCCGACATAGCGTGGTGAAGTCCTGGTCGCGCGGATCAATGTCGCCGGGGTGCCCTGCGCAGGCAGCACGACGTCGCGGGCCAGCTCGCTCCAGTACGACATCATCGCGGGCAGGCTGATCCGCCAGGCGTACCGCCCGTTCGGCAACTCGACGAGATGCTCGTCGAGGTCGGCATCGAGCACAGCGGGGTCGACATCGGCCCAGGCGCCGTTCGCCTGCTCGGCGCGGGCTTCGGCCGCGTCGGGATAGTCCGGGGAGGACAGCATGGCGTCGGCGATGGTGCGCATCCATGCGCCGTTCAAACCGATGGCCGGGTCGAGCAGCACCAGCGAGGCCACCAGGTCTGGATGTGCGGCGGCCAGATGCAACGCCACCGCCGCACCGAACGAGTGCCCCACTACGAGCGCCGGGGCGTCGGCCTGCTCCCGCAAGAGTGCCGCCAGTGCGCTGACATTGGCATCGATGCTCCACGGCGCCGCCCAGGACGACCTGCCGTGGCCGACCAGATCGGGTGCGGCCACCGGGATTTCGGTCAGCTGACCGGTGGCAAGCTGTTGCCAGCGCTGGCCGTGACCGGTCAGCCCGTGGATCGCCAGCACCCGCGGCGGCCCGGCCGGACCGTAGCGGTGTACGTGCAGGCCGTCGGTCACGCGTCGATGGTGCCATGCAGGCTGGCGAAACTTGTCAGAGCCTCGTGATGTCATGCCGCTATGCCAGACCGTTGGAGCGCCGCGGCGCGCGCAGTGCTCGACCCGGGCCTGTGCGGCCAGGTGCGAGTCCTAGGCGGGCCGGGGACCGGCAAAAGCACCCTGCTGCTCGACGCGGCAGTCGGGCACATCAGCTCCGGTGTGGACCCGGAATCGGTTCTGCTGCTGACCAGTCGTCTCGGAATGCGCTCGCGCAGCGCGCTGACCACGGCTTTGCTGCACGCGCGCGGTGACGCCGGTCCCGCGGTCATCCGGCAGCCGCTGCTGCGCACCGTGCACAGTTACGCATTCGCGGTGTTGCGGCTGGCCGCTCAACGCGCCGGTGATCCACCGCCGCGACTGGTCACCAGCGCCGAACAAGACGCTGTCATCCGTGATCTGCTCGCCGGTGATCTACAGGACCGGCGCACCGCCTGGCCGAAGCCGTTGTGGCCGGCGTTGGCCACCGTGGGCTTCGCCGCCGAGCTGCGAGATCTGCTGGCGCGCTGCGCCGAACGGGGTTTGGACCCGCTGCAGCTGCAGCGGCTGGGACGGTTGCGCGACCGGCCGGAATGGGTAGCCGCGGGCCGGTTCGCGCACCAGTACGAACAGGTGATGCTGCTGCGCGCTGCGGTTGGCGCCGCGGCACCGCAGGCGACCGTTCCCGCGCTGGGAGCCGCCGAACTCGTCGGGGCGGCCCTGGGGGCCTTCGCCGTCGACCCCGGGTTGCTGGCCGCCGAACGCGCCCGAATCCGACTGCTGCTGGTCGACGACGCACAGCAGCTCGACCCGCAGGCCGCGCGGCTGGTGCGCGTACTGGCTGCCGGTACCGACCTGACGTTGCTCGCCGGCGACCCTGACCAGGCGGTCTTCGGTTTCCGTGGCGCCGAGCCGACCGCATTGCTGGGCGACGACTCGCCGTCGGTGACGCTCACCGAATCGCATCGCTGCTCTGCTGCCGTGACGCGTGCGCTCAGCGGTGTGACACGCCGCCTGCCCGCCGGCGGCCTCGGCCAGTTCCACAGCGCGAGTGGTGAATCCGGATCGGTGACCGCGCGGCTGGCCGCTTCGACTCACGCCGAAGCAACGATGATCGCCGACGAACTGCGGCGCGCACACCTCATCGACGGATTGCCGTGGTCCCAGATGGCCGTCATCGTCCGATCGGTGCCGCGAGCCGGCGCCGAGTTGACGCACATCCTGACCAGAGCCGGTGTCCCGGTCGCGATGCCGCTTCCGGGCGCCCCGCTGTCCGAGCAGCCGTTCGCGCAGGCGCTGCTGACGGTGCTGGCTGCCACCGCCGACGGCCTGGACGGCCAGCAGGCGCTGTCTCTATTGACCGGGCCGATCGGCCGAGTCGACCCGGTGTCGCTTCGGCAACTGCTTCGTCGACTGCACCGCGTCGCGAACAGCGATGCCGCAGCGGGATTCGGTGATCTGCTGGTGACGGCCCTGACCGGTGACGGCCCGGCCGGGTTGCCCGCCGCCCAGGCCCGCGCGGTGCGCCGGGTACGCGCGGTGCTCGACGCCGCAACCCGCTGTCACCACAACGGTCAGGATCCGCGCTACACGCTGTGGGCGGCTTGGCAGCGCTGCGGGCTGCAGCGTCGCTGCCTGGCGGCAGCCGAGCGCAGCGGTCCGGCCGGTGCTCAGGCCGCCCGGGACCTGGACACGGTGACAGCGTTGTTCGACGTCGCCGACCAGTACGTGTCCCGCACGGCCGGTGCCTCGCTGCGCGGGCTCATCGACCACGTCGCCGCGCTGCAGCTGCCCGCCGCCGGCTCCGGGCCGCTGAGCCCCGCCGAGGAGGTCAGCGTGCTCAGCGCGCACGCCGCGCTGGGACGCGAATGGAACCTGGTGGTCATCGCCGGCCTGCAGGAAGGCTTGTGGCCCAACACGGTTCCGCGCGGCGGCGTGCTGGGCACCCAGCGCCTGCTGGACGTGATCGACGGGATCGGCGCGGATGCCTCGGTGCGCGCGCCGCTGCTGGCCGAGGAGCGCCGGCTGCTGGTCGCCGCGATGGGCCGGGCCCGGCAGCGGTTGGTGGTGACCGCCGTCGACGGGGATACCGGCGGGGCGTCGATGGCCGGGGCGGCCGCGCTGCCCTCGGCGTTCTTCGCCGAGATCGCACAGTGGGCCACCGTTGATGTCGACACCGCAGAGGCCGCGCCGCGGCTGTTGTCGGCGGCGGCGGTGGTGGGCCGGCTGCGCGGTGTGGTGTGCGCGCCGCACGGTTGGGTGGACGACGCCGCCCGCGCCGGCGCCGCAACGCAATTGGCACGGCTGGCCAGGGCCGGTGTGCCGGGTGCGGACCCGGCGCAGTGGTACGGCCTGGTCCCGGTCAGCACCGTCGAGCCGTTGTGGACTGGCGATGATCATGCGGTCACGCTGACACCGTCGGGTCTGCAGGTGCTGACCGACTGTCCGCTGCGGTGGCTGGCCGAACGGCACGGCGGAACAGCTGCGCGTGATCTGAGTTCCACCCTCGGCTCGGTGCTGCATGCGTTGATCGCCGAACCGGCGAAAAGCGAGCCCGAGCTGCTGGCCGAGCTGGACCGGGTGTGGCAACAGCTGCCCTTCGGTTCGCGGTGGTACTCGGCCAACGAGCTGGTCCGCTACCGGGCCATGATCCAGACGTTCGTCGAGTGGCGGGCCCAGACCCGGCGCGAGTTGACCGAGGTCGGCGTGGAGATCGACGTCGACGGATCGGTAACAACCTCGGAAACCGACTCCGGCCCCGCGGTCGTGCTGCGCGGCCGTGCCGACCGGGTCGAGCGCGACGGGGCGGGCCGGCTGGTGGTCGTCGACGTCAAATCCGGCAAGACACCGGTCAGCAAGGACGACGCGCAGCGGCACGCCCAGTTGGCGATGTATCAGCTGGCGGTGGCCGAGGGTCTGCTGCCGCACGGGGATGAGCCCGGCGGTGCCCGCCTGGTCTACCTGGGTAAGCGGGGCAGCGGCGGCGCCACCGAACGCGAGCAGGATCCGTTGACGCCGGAATCCCGGGAGGGGTGGCGCGCCGCGATTCGGCAAGCGGCGGCCAGTACCGCCGGGCCGTCGTTTGTGGCCAGGATCAACGAGGGTTGTGCGCACTGCCCGATGCGGCCGAGTTGCCCGGCGCATGCCGGCCCACACGAGTCGGGGTCGCCGTGACGCCGCCGGCACCGCGCTACAGCCCGGCCGAGCTGGCCCGCGCACTGGGAGTTTTCGAGCCGACCGCCGAACAGGCCGCCGTCATCGCCGCCCCGGCCAGTCCGCTGATCGTCATCGCCGGGGCAGGTGCGGGCAAAACCGAGACGATGGCCGCACGGGTGGTGTGGTTGATTGCCAACGGCTACGCGCAGCCCGGCCAGGTGCTGGGGTTGACGTTCACCCGCAAGGCGACCGGGCAGCTGCTGCGCCGAGTCCGCTCCCGGCTGGCCCGGTTGGCCGGCGCCGGTCTGACGGCGGAATCGCCCGGTGAATCCGCGCAGGCGCCAGTCGTCAGCACCTATCACGCCTTCGCCGGACAGCTGCTGCGCGACCACGGTCTGCTGCTCGGCATCGAGCCCGACACCCGGTTGCTCAGTGAGACCGAGCTCTGGCAGCTGGCCTTCGACGTCGTCAACGGGTATCAGGGCGCGCTGCAGACCGACAAGAATCCCGCCGCGATCACGTCCATGGTGCTGCGGCTGCGGGGTCAGCTCGCCGAGCACCTCGTCGAGACCGCCCAGCTCAGCGATACCCACGGCGAGCTGGAACGGCTTTTCCACACCCTGCCGGCCGGGCCCTACCAGCGAGAGCGCGGTCCCAGCCAGTGGCTGCTGCGCCTATTGGCCACCCAAAGCGAGCGGGCGCAGCTGGTGCCGCTGGTCGATGCGCTGCACCAGCGGATGCGCGCCGAGAAAGTGACGGACTTCGGTTTACAGATGGCTTCGGCGGCCCGGCTGGCGTCCGACGTCCCGCAAGTCGGGGACCAGCTGCGTGACCGCTGCCGGGTGGTGTTGCTCGACGAATACCAGGACACCGGTTACGCCCAGCGGGTGGCGTTGTCGGCGTTGTTCGGCGGCGGAGTCGACGACGAGTTGGCCCTGACGGCCGTCGGCGACCCGATTCAGTCGATCTACGGCTGGCGGGGGGCCGCGGCGACCAACCTGCCCCGGTTCGCCACCGACTTCCCTCGCTCGGACGGAACTCCGGCGCCGATCCTCGAGCTACCGACCAGCTGGCGCAACCCGTCGCGGGTTCTGCAGGTAGCCAACGCCGTTTCCGCAGAGGCGCGGCGACGGTCGGTGGCCGTGCGGGCGCTGCGCCCTCGACCGGACGCCCCACTAGGCACCGTGCGCTGCGCACTGCTGAGCGACGTTGCGGCCGAACGCGAATGGATCGCCGGACAGCTGCACGACCACTACCAGAAATTTCGCGCCGAGGGCTCACCCCCACCGACCGCGGCGGTGCTGGTACGCCGCAACGCCGACGCCGCGCCGATTGCCGAGACGCTACGTGCGCGTGGAATTCCGGTGGAAGTGGTGGGCCTGGCCGGCCTGCTGTCCGTCCCGGAGGTCGCCGACGTGGTGGCGATGCTGCGGCTGGTCGCCGACCCCACCGCGGGTGCGGCGGCGATGCGGGTGCTCAGCGGCCCCCGCTGGCGACTCGGCGCCCGTGACATCGCCGCGTTGTGGCAGCGCGCATTGACATTCCACGACGACCGCGGGACATCGGCCCGCGGCGGGGGACACACCGCCGGCGTGGTGGCTGCTGAGCGGATCGCGGCGTGCGGGCTCGACGCCGACGCCCCGTGCCTGGCCGACGCGATCAGCGATCCAGGATCCCCCAGCGGGTATTCGGCGGCAGGGTATCGGCGCATCGCGGCGCTGGCCGACGAGCTGACCGCGCTGCGCGGCCACCTCGCTCATCCGCTGCCCGACCTGGTCGCCGAGGTCCGCCGGCTGCTGGGCGTGGACTGCGAGGTCCGGGCGGCGCAGGCTGCCGACGGCGGGGAATCGGCGCGCGCCGGTTGGGGCGGCACCGAGCAGCTCGACGCCTTCGCCGATGTGGTCGCCGGCTACGCCGAACGGGCTGCGGGTTTCGCCCGGTTGTGCCCGGCAACACCAGCCGGTCTGCTGGCCTACCTGGATACCGCCGCGGTGGTCGAGAACGGGTTGCCGCCCGCCCCGCCCGTCGTCACCATGGATCGCGTCCAGGTGCTCACCGTGCACGCGGCCAAAGGGTTGGAGTGGCAGGTAGTGGCGGTGCCGCACCTGTCGACGGGGGTTTTCCCTTCCACCGGGTCGACGCGTACCTGGCTCACCGACGCCGCTGACCTGCCGCCGCTGCTGCGCGGTGACCGGGCGGCGGGCGACGCTCCCGGAGTCCCGGTCCTGGACACCTCGGCTGTCACTAATCGAAAGCAGCTCTCCGACAAGATATCTGAGCACCGTCGCCAACTCGAACAACGCCGTGTCGACGAAGAACGCCGGCTGCTCTACGTGGCGATCACCCGCGCCGAGGACACCCTACTGCTCAGCGGTCACCACTGGGGTGTCACCGGGATCAAGCCCAGGGGCCCGTCGGAATTCCTCTGCGAACTCAATGACGTCATCGACGCATCGGCCGGCGGTGAGTTGGGCCTGGTGGACCGGTGGGCCGCGGTGCCGGCCGATGGGGAACGAAACCCGTTACGCCACAACGCCGTCGAAGCACTCTGGCCCGCTGACCCGCTGGGTGCGCGCCGCGCGGACGTCGAGCGCGGAGCCGAGTTGGTGCGCGCGGCGATATCCGCGGATCCGCCAGACCCAATCGGCGGCCATCCGCGCGACCCAACCGGCGGCCCGCAGGCCGATCCCGGCCCCTGGGCCGCCGACGTCGACGCGCTGCTGGCCGAGCGGGCGCGCGGTATGCAACGATCTGCCCGCACGCTGCCCAGCCAGTTGTCGGTCAGCGGCCTGGTGGACCTGGCCCGCGACCCGGTGCGCGCGGTGCAGCGGTTGACCCGGCGCCTACCCGCCCGTCCTGACCCGCACGCCTTGCTCGGCAACGCTTTTCACGACTGGGTTCAGCGGTTCTACGGCGCCGAGCGGCTGTTCGACCTCGGCGACCTGCCCGGTGCGGCGGACGGCGATACCGCGCAGGTCGACGCCGCGGAGCTGGCCGCGTTGCAGGCGGCGTTCGGTTCCTCGCCGTGGGCGGCGCGCACACCCGTCGCGGTGGAGGTGCCGTTCGAGATGGCACTCGGCGACACCGTGGTGCGCGGCCGGATCGACGCGGTGTTCGCCGACCCGGATGGCGGGGCCACCGTGGTGGACTGGAAGACCGGTGCGCCGCCCGACGGGCCGAAGGCCCTGCGGCAGGCCGCTGTGCAGCTCGGCGTCTACCGCCTGGCCTGGGCCGCGCTGCAGAGTTGCCCGGAAGCCATGGTGCGCACCGCTTTTCACTACGTGCGCACCGGAGCCACCCTTGTTCCCGACTGGCTCCCGGGAACCGACGAGCTGGCCGGGCTGCTCGACGTTAGCTCTCGCGCCTGACCCGCAGCGCCGCGGTGACCATCGGGATCTGCAACGGCAGCCGGGCCAGCGCGAAGATGCGCATCGCCCACGGCTTGTCCCACCACAGCCGGACCATGTTGACGTTGGCCGGGAAGACCGCCAGAAACAGCGCAGCGGCGGCCAGCGCGCCGAATCGGCGGGTTCCCCGCGCCAGCAGCAGTGAGCCGACAACCACCTCGGCCAGTCCCGAGACGTAGGTGTAGGCCCGGGCACTGCCGGGCAGCTCAGCCGGCACGACCGTGTCGAAGGGTTGCGGTGCCAGAAAATGCACACTGCCCGTGCCGATCAAAAGTGCGGCCAGCCGGTGTGCGGTCGCCTCAGGGGTCTTGCTCCGAACGAATGTGGTCAAGGTCATGGTTACATTGTGTCGTGCGCCAGCTTGAGCTGATCAACGGTGGTTAGGATCAGCTGGCGGCGCCGCCGCGATGTCGACGACACGCTGACCGCGCTGCCCGACTACGAACTGGTCGGCGTGCTGCGAATACCGGAAATCAATATTGCCCCGGCCCGGGCCATTTCGAAGCGGGTGGGCATCGCGCTGCTGGCGTTGTTGGCTGCGGTGATCATTGTCTACATCGGCCGCGACGGCTATATCGACGTACGCCAAACTCGGCTGTCGTTTCTTGACTGTGTCTACTTCGCGACGGTGTCACTGACGACCACCGGCTACGGCGACGTCACCCCATTCACCGAATCCGCGCGGCTGATCAACACCCTGCTGATCACGCCGCTGCGCATCATCTTTCTGGTGGTGTTGGTCGGCACGACGCTGCAGGTGCTCACCGAGCGGTCCCGGCAAGCATGGAAAATCCAGCGTTGGAGGAGCAGAGTGCGCAACCACACCATCCTCGTCGGCTATGGCACCAAAGGCAAAACGGCAGTCACCGCGATGGTCAGTGATGGTGTGGCGGTGGGCGACATCGTCGTCGTCGACACCGAACAGGCGGCCCTTGACCACGCGTCTGCCGCGGGGTTGGTGACCGTTCGCGGCGATGGGACCAAATCCGACGTGCTGCGGTTGGCGGGGGCGCTGCACGCCGCCGCGATCATCGTGGCCACCGGCCGCGACGACACCGCGGCGCTGGTGACGTTGACGGCGCGGGAGATCGCACGTACGGCCAAGATCGTTGCGTCGATTCGGGAGGCGGAAAACCAGCACCTGTTGCGGCAGTCCGGAGCTGATTCGGTGGTGGTGTCCTCCGAGACGGCCGGTCGGCTGCTGGGCATCGCCACGACGACGCCCAGCGTGGTGGAGATGATCGAGGATCTGCTGACTCCAGAAGCCGGCTTCGCGATCGCCGAACGCCAGGTGGAGCAAGCCGAGGTGGGCGGCTCGGCGCGGCATCTGCGCGACATCGTGCTCGGCGTGGTCCGTGACGGACACCTGCTGCGCGTCGACGCGCCAGAGGTCGACGCGATCGAGGCCTCCGATCGGCTGCTCTACATCCGCAGCGTGGGTAAGTAACGTGGCGATCGCAAGCGCGGCGGAGCCGGGCGCAGCGGGTCGCCACCATATGTGACGCGGGCATGGACTTTCAGCTGCGTGGCATCCCGTTGCTCTCACGAGTGGGCGCCGACCGGGCCGATCAATTGCGCACCGACATCGAGGCGGCGACCGCCGGCTGGGCCCAGGCCGCGTTACTGCGGGTGGATGCCCGCAACCGGGTGGTGGTTGCCGACGGCCGGGTGGTGCTGGACGCGGCGACCACCCTGGCCGACGGGCCGCCGCCGGAGGCGGTGTTCTTGGGGCGCATCGCCGGTGACCGGCACGTCTGGGCCATCCGGGCCCCGGTGCAGGTGCCCGAGGATCCCGGCGCGCTCGCCGAGGTGGTGGACGTTCGTCGCGCCGGCGCGCTTCTCGACGACGTCAGCGCGCAGCTGGTGTCGTCGGCCATGGCGCTGCTGAACTGGCACGACAGTGCGCGGTTCAGCGCGGCGGACGGGGCGCCGACCAGGCCGATCAGGGCGGGTTGGGCGCGAATCAATCCGTTGACCGGCCACGAGGAGTTTCCGCGTATCGACCCGGCGGTCATCTGCCTGATCCATGACGGCGCCGATCGTGCGGTGCTGGCCCGCCAGGCCGTCTGGCCGGAGCGGATGTTTTCGCTGCTGGCCGGTTTCGTCGAGGCCGGCGAGTCCTTCGAAGTCTGCGTGGTGCGCGAGGTCCGCGAAGAGATCGGTCTGACCGTGCGTGACGTGCGCTATCTGGGCAGCCAGCCCTGGCCGTTCCCGCGCTCGCTGATGGTCGGTTTTCACGCTATCGGCGACCCGGGCCAAGAATTCTCGTTCAACGACGGCGAGATCGTCGAGGCGGCGTGGTTCACCCGCGACGAGGTGCGCGCGGCCCTGGACGCCGGCGACTGGACCAGCGGCTCGACGTCGAAACTCCTGCTGCCGGGCTCGATTTCGATCGCCCGCGAAATCATCGAATCCTGGGCGGCGCTGAGCTGACGTCAGCTGCCCAAATCGGCCAGCTTCGCCTTGACTTCGGCGGCATCGGGGTTGGTCAGCGTCGACCCGTCGGCAAAGCGCACGGTGGGAACCGTGCGGTTTCCGTCGTTGACCGAACTGACGAACTCCGCGGCCGCGGGATCGTCATCGATGTCGATTTCGTGGTAGGAAATTCCGGCGGACTTCAACACCGTCTTGAGGCGGTAGCAGAACCCACACCATGACGTCGTGTACATGGTGAGTGCGCCTGGGCCAAGGTCTTTTGTCATGGGTCGTACAACGTCGGACATCTCGCCAGTATTGCCTGAGGCAAACTGGCGGCGTGGCGATCCACCGGGTTTGTCGGGCACCGCTGCCAAGATGGACGCCATGCCGGTGACCGCAGACCCCTTGATCGCCGGCCTGGATGACGAGCAGCGCGAGGCGGTGCTGGCGCCTCGGGGACCGGTCTGCGTGCTGGCCGGTGCCGGAACCGGCAAGACCCGCACCATCACCCACCGGATCGCCCAGCTGGTCGCGGGCGGCCAGGTCGCCGCCGGGCAGGTGTTGGCGGTGACCTTCACCCAGCGCGCGGCCGGCGAGATGCGCGCCCGGTTGCGGACACTGGACGCCACTGCACACACGGGTTCCGGTGTGGGCGCGGTGCAGGCCATGACGTTTCACGCGGCCGCGCACCGCCAGCTGCGGTATTTCTGGCCTCGGGTGGTCGCCGACAGCGGCTGGCAGCTGCTGGACAGCAAATTTCCGGTCGTCGCCCGGGCCGCCAACCGTGTCGGCTTGCAGCTGAGCACCGACGACGTGCGCGACCTGGCCGGCGAAATCGAGTGGGCCAAGGCGTCGCTGATCAGCCCCGAGCAATACCCGGCCACAGTGGCCGCCGCCGGCCGGGACACCCCACTGGAAGCCGCGCAGGTCGCCGGCGTTTACGACATCTACGAGAATCTCAAGGCCCGCGGCAATGACGGGGTCGCCCTGCTCGACTTCGACGACCTGCTGCTGCACACCGCGGCCGCGATCGAGAACGACGCCTCGGTCGCCGAAGAATTCCGGGACCGGTATCGCTGCTTCGTCGTCGACGAATACCAGGACGTGACCCCGCTGCAACAGCGGGTGCTGACAGCCTGGCTGGGCGAGCGGGACGACCTGACCGTCGTCGGCGACGCCAACCAGACCATCTACTCGTTCACTGGGGCCTCACCGCGCTACCTGCTCGATTTCTCTCGACGGTTCCCGGAGGCCACGGTCGTGCGCCTGGAGCGCGACTACCGGTCCACCCCGCAGGTGGTGTCGCTGGCCAACCGGGTGATCGCGGCTGCCCGCGGTCGGGTGGCGGGCAGCAAACTGCATCTGACCGGTCAACGCGATCCCGGGCCCGAACCGACCTTCCAGGAGTACCCCGACGAGGTTGCCGAGGCCGCGGCCGTGGCGGGCGCGATCCGCCGGCTCACCGAAGCCGGAACCCCGGCAGCCGAGATCGCGGTGCTCTACCGGATCAACGCGCAGTCGGAGGTCTACGAGGAGGCGTTGACCGAAGCGGGCATCGCCTACCAGGTCCGCGGTGGCGAGGGCTTTTTCAATCGGCAGGAGATCAGGCAGGCGCTGCTGGCCTTGCAGCGGGCCGCAGACCGCGGCGCGGAGGGCGACCCCCGCGCGGTGGTGCGTGCCCTGCTGGAGCCGTTGGGGCTGACGTCGCAACCGCCCGCCGGGGTCCGGGCGCGCGAGCGGCGGGAGGCGCTGACGGCGCTGGCCGAGCTGGTCGACGACGAGCTGACCCAGCGCCCGCAGCTGGACCTGTCGGGTCTGCTGGCCGAGCTTCGGCTGCGTGCCGACGCGCGGCATCCACCGGTGGTGCAGGGCGTCACCCTGGCCTCCTTGCACGCCGCCAAGGGGCTGGAATGGGACGCGGTATTTCTGGTCGGGGTGGCCGATGCGACGCTGCCCATCTCTCATGCACTGGCCCATGGCGCCGAGAGCGAGCACGTCGAGGAAGAGCGCCGCCTGCTCTACGTCGGAATTACCCGGGCCCGGGTGCATCTGGCGCTGAGCTGGGCGCTGGCCCGCAATCCGGGTGGCCGGCAAAGCCGCAAGCCGTCGCGGTTCTTGAACGGCCTGGCCCCGCAGACACGGCCCGAAGCGGCGCGGCCACGGCGCACCCGCGGAGCAGCCCGCCCCACACAGCGTTGCCGGATCTGCAATGCGGCACTGGCCACGCCGGCCGCGATGATGTTGCGCCGCTGCGAGACATGCGCCGCCGAAATCGACGACCAGTTGCTGTTGCGGCTCAAGGAGTGGCGGCTGTCCACCGCGCGCGAACTCAACGTGCCTGCCTTCGTGGTGTTCACCGACAACACGCTGATCGCGATCGCCGAGCTGCTGCCCGCCGACGACGCGGCGCTGGTCGCCATCCCCGGTATCGGCGCGCGCAAGCTTGAGCAGTACGGGCCAGACGTGCTGCGGTTGGTTCGTGAACGTTAGCCGAACCCGCAGGTAGAGAAAATCGCTTGTCGGTTCCGGCTGCTACCGTTTAGCCTCGAAACCGCAAAACTTCGGTGCCGGCAGTGCCGGCTGCGCAGCAGGAGAGGAGGGAGTCACGATGATCACCATGAACGCGTTCGGGCTAGGCGCGGTCGGGTCGGCGCATCAGGCTGGCTCCCGTCGCGCTGCCCATGTCGCTCATGCCGCTCGTCGTACAGCGGCGGCTACGGCGGCGATGCGCCATCGCTGCATCGCCGCCGCGATGGACGCGTCCGTGGATCGGGGTTCTACGTAGCTGCTACGTAACCCAACCGAGCTGGCCACGGACCCGAAGTCACCAAGGATCCGTGGCCATTGTTTTAGGGTGAACAACCCGCTACCTGGTCCGGATCCCCTCAAGACCCCGACCAGGAAGCAGGTGAACAGGACATGTCGGCACTGACAGTCCCCAAACAGACGGTGCCGGCTCTCAAGCCGGCCCTCCCGTGTCATGTCGGCGATCCCGACTTGTGGTTCGCAGAGCACCCGGTCGATCTGGAGCGCGCCAAGGCGTTGTGTGCCGACTGCCCGATCCGCAGCGAATGTCTGGACGAGGCGCTGGAACGTGCCGAGCCGTGGGGGGTGTGGGGTGGCGAGATCTTCGAGCGGGGCTCGATCGTGAGCACCAAACGCCCCCGCGGACGCCCACGCAAAGACGTGGTCGCGGCGTAGGTTGCGTTGAGGCGGTACTAGAGGGTTCTAGACCACGATCGAGTCGGGTTCGGCAAAGCCCGGGATCAGTTGCTCGGAGAGCGCCTTGATCGGCACATGGGCGTCCAACTGACAAAGGATCGCGCTAACCGATGCGATGACCCGCATCGGGATCGCCAGCTTGGCCGGCAAGTCGAGCTGCCGTGCCGTCCGGATCTGTGACACCGACCGGTCCATCTCGAACGCGGTCATCTTTTGCAGCCATTTGCGGGTGTAGTGGAAGACCTCGACCTCGATGGGCTCGACGTACTGGCGCAGCATCTCATCGATGTCGCGCACCGAGACTTGCTGGCCCTTCTGGATGAACCCGGCCTTTTCCATCGTCGGCAACAGCAGGTCGTAGTTCTTGTCGCGGGCCAATCGAATGCTCATCCCCAGTTCGACGGGAAAGCCCCCGGGCAATGGCGCCACCGCGCCGAAGTCGATGACGCCCATCCGGTCGTCGGGCAGCAGCATGAAGTTTCCGGGGTGAGCGTCGCCGTGCAGCATCTCCAGCCGCCGCGGCGCGTCGAAGGTCAGCTCGAGCAACCGGCAGCCGATCAGGTCGCGCTGTTCGGGGGTTCCGTCCCGGATGATCTCGGCCATGTGCACGCCGTCCAGCCATTCCTGGATCACCACTTTCGGGGCGCTGGCCACGACATGCGGTATGACGAAGCGCGGATGGCCCTCATAGGCCTTGGCGAAGGCGCGCTGATTGTCGGCCTCCAGCCGGTAGTCGAGTTCCATCTCGGTGCGCTCGATCAGTTCGTCGACGACGCCCTGCACGTCGGCGCCCGGTGCGAGTTGTTTGAGCACCCCGACCATCCGCTGCATGGTCTTCAGGTCGGCCCGCAACGCCTCGTCGGCGCCCGGGTACTGGATCTTGACGGCCACCTCGCGACCGTCGGACCACACCGCTTTGTGCACCTGGCCGATGCTGGCCGACGCGACCGGAGTGTCGTCGAAGGAATTGAACCGGTTCCGCCACTTGGTACCCAGCTGCGCGTCGAGCACGCGGTGCACCTTGTCGGCGGGCAGCGGCGGCGCGTCCTTCTGCAGCTTGGTCAGCGCTTCGCGGTAGGGCTCGCCAAACTCCTCGGGAATGGCGGCTTCCATCACCGACAACGCCTGGCCGACCTTCATCGCCCCGCCCTTGAGTTCACCCAGCACGGTGAACAACTGGTTGGCGGCTTTCTCCATCAGCTCGGCGTTGACCTCGTCGCGCGACTTGCCGGTCATTCGCTTGCCGAATCCGAGCGCCGCTCGACCGGCGAAGCCGACCGGAATGCTGGCCAGCTTCGCGTTGCGCGCCGCCCGGCCGCGTTTGATGTCTGCCACACACCCATCATCCACGACAGATGGCCTCAGGGCCGCATTGATCGGGCAGACGCCAGACCCGGCCCTTTCAAGGCCCGCTCAAAGCCCGGCGAACAGGAACGTCAGCAGAAACACAGTGGATGGCGGGACCACTGCCGCGTCACGATGGAACCGGCTTTGAGGTCAAATTCCAACGTGGCGTTCAGCGCGGTTGGCGGCCCCGACACGGTCGCGTCAAGCCCGCGCACCGCCGAGATCACGCGGTTGATCTGGCTCAGGGCCAGCGCGGCGGTGGCCAGCAGGGTGGCCCGGTCGGCGGTCCCGACGGTCTCGCGCAGCTGGGCGGCCACGGCCGGCCATGCCGCGTCGCGGTCCCTGCGGTGCAAATCGGCACAACCCAGGCAGCTGGTCACGCCGGGCACGACCAGCGGTCCGACCAGGCCGACGCCGTCACGCACCCGGACCGGCAGGTGCGCAACGCCCTCGGCGTGCAGATCGCGCACCATCCGCGGGTCGGTGACCAGGTAGTCCGACAACACCACCAGGTCGGTTCCGGCGGGACCAGCGACCACGGCGTGCGGCTGACTGCTCTGCTTGATCCGGGCGTCCGCGCAGCGCAGCGCCTCGAGCAGCAGGTCCGTCAACGGCCCGCGGCCGTGCACCCGGATCGACGCCGACCGGCCGGACTGTCGCCGCGGAGCCCGGGTCGCCACACCGGCGTCGACCAGCTGCGAAACCAGCGCGGTCAGCTCGCCGGCATCCACCAGGCCCTGCTCGGCGGCTTGCCGCTCGAGTTCGCTGAGCGGGACCCACGACCGCATCGACCGCAGCACGCTGGCCAAACCGACCGCGGTCAGGCCGCGGGGCGGACGGGCCAGCACGGCCCGCCGCGGATCCCAGCCGACCTGGACGGCACCGTCGGGCCGCAGCAACACCGGCATGGTCGGATCCAGCGCATACGACGACGGCGGCCCGAGGCGGCCTTCAGACATACATCGGAACTGTGCCACCCGCGACGCGACGACCGGCTCAGTTATCCACAGCACCGCCAGGCTCGTCGCGCCCGGAGCCGGCATCGAGATCCTTCTCGAATTCGGCTATCACGTCGTCAATTCCGCTGGTGTCGCCGCCGATGACCCGGTCGATGAAGGCGGCCGGCTCGTCGAGGTCCTCGGAACCCGGCAGCAGATCTGGGTGTTGCCAGACGGCGTCGCGGGCGTCCACCCCGGCGGCCTGCGTCAGGCGTTCCCACAGCACGGCGGCCTCGCGCAGCTTGCGGGGCCGCAGCTCCAGGCCCACCAGGGTGGCGAACGTCTGCTCGGCCGGACCGCCGGTGGCCCGGCGGCGGCGCAGCGTTTCGCCCAGTGCGGCGGCGCCGGGGATCCGATCACCCAGCGCCGCGTTCACCGCGGTCTGCACCCAGCCTTCGATCAACGCGAGCAGTGTCTCCAGCCGTTCCAGCGCCTGTTTTTGCTCCGGCGTCGCCTTCGGCTCGAAAACTCCCTCGTTGAGCAGCCGTTCTACCGCGGTGGGGTCGGTAAGCGACGCCGGATTGAAGTCACGTGCCAGCTCTTCGATCCCGGTCATGTCGATCTTCATGCCTCTGGCGTAGGCCTCGACGGCGCCCAGCAGCTGACTGGCCAGCCATGGCACATGGCTGAACAGCCGGTGATGGGCGGCCTCTCGGGCGGCCAGGAAGGTCAGGATTTCGCTGCGCGGCTGCTCGAGTCCGGTGGCGAGCGATTCCACGGCGGCCGGCAGCACGGCCGCGACGCCTTTGGGTCCGAGCGGCAGACCTATATCGGTGGAGGTCAGCACTTCCCGGGACAACCGGCCCAGGGCCTGGCCCAGCTGAGAGCCGAACGCCATGCCGCCCATCTGCGACATCATCGACAGCAACGGACCGGCCATGCTCTTGACCTCGTCGGGCAGCGCCGCCGCCCATACCGTCGAGATCTGTTCGGCCATCGGATCGCAGAGCCGCTTCCAAGTCTCCAGGGTGTTGTCCACCCAGTCGGTTGGGCTCCACGCGACCGCCCGGGTGGTGCCCGCCGGCAGCGCGGTCACCCCGTCGAGCCAGGTCTCGGCCAGGTGCACCGCGTCGGCAACCGCCGAATTCGTCGCAGCCGAGATGGGCGCCACGAATCCGATCGAGCTGGACGCCATCTGCCTGGCCAGCTCGTAGTTAACCGGGCCCGCCGATGTGCCGGAGGCCGTCATCGTCCCGGCGCCACTGAACATCTGGCCCAGCTGGGTGAAGATCTGCCCCAGATCGGCCATGTCGAAGTTGCCGCCGAAACCGAACGCGTCAGCCGAGCCCGAGCCCGACTCGGGGTCGTTCTTGCCGCGCTTCTCGCGGTCGGGGTCGTCTCCGCCGGAGAAGCCGAAAGGCAGGTCAGCCATGACTCAACGGTACTCATCGGCCAGCGGGAGCGCGCGCTGCCTCATCACGCTGTGAGTGAACCGGGTCGGCGGCGCGGTCCTCTAGGGTAAGCGGCGTGAACAGGCGGATTCTGACGCTCATTGTGGCGCTGGTGCCCATCGTGGTGTTCGGTGTGCTGCTCGCCGTGGTGACCGTGCCGTATGTGTCACTGGGTCCCGGGCCCACGTTCGACACTCTCGGCGAGTTCGACGGCAAGCAGGTGGTCGATATCCAGGGCACCCAAACCCATCCGACGTCTGGTCATCTCAACATGACGACGGTGTCTCAGCGCGACGAGATGACGTTGGCGGAGGCCCTGACGCTGTGGCTGTCCGGGCAAGAGCAGCTGGTGCCACGAGACCTTGTTTACCCGCCAGGAAAGTCGCGGGACGAAGTCGACCAGGCGAATAACGAGGATTTCAAGAATTCCGAGGACGATGCCGAATACGCCGCCCTGGGCTACCTCAACTATCCGAAGGCGGTGACGGTCGCCTCTGTCAACGACCCCGGGCCCTCGGCCGGTAAGCTCCAGGCCGGCGATGCCGTGGACGCGGTCAACGGGGCCCCGGTGACCAATGTCGATCAGTTCACGTCGCTGCTCAAGAACACCAAGTCCGGCCAGACGGTCGTGATCGACTATCGCCGCAAGAACTCGCCGGCCGGTATCGCGCAGGTGACGCTGGGTTCCAGGCCGGATCGCGACTCCGGCTTTCTGGGCGTCGCGGTGCTGGATGCGCCGTGGGCACAATTCGCTGTCAACTTCAACCTCGCCAACGTGGGCGGGCCCTCGGCCGGACTGATGTTCAGCCTGGCGGTCGTCGACAAGCTGACCACCGGAGACCTGGCCGGCTCGAAGTTCGTCGCCGGTACCGGCACGATCAAGCTTGACGGCACGGTCGGTCCTATCGGCGGCATCGGGCACAAGATGGCGGCCGCCCGGGCGGCCGGGGCGACGGTGTTCCTGGTGCCTGCCAAGAACTGTGACGAGGCCAACTCCGACAAATTGCGCGGTTTGCAATTGGTGAAGGTCGAGAACCTCCGTCAGGCGGTGGACGCGCTGCACACGATCACCTCCGGCGGCCAACCGCCCAGCTGCTAGCCGGTGCGTAAAGTTGGGAAAGTCAAGGCAACGTGAAGACAAATGCCGCCAACAGCAGGGAGCGTAGCCAGTGGGAATGCGGCCCGCAGCCAGGATGCCGAAGCTGACTCGGCGCAGCCGGATTCTGATCGCGGTCGCGCTGGGCGTCATTGCGTTGCTGCTGGTCGGGCCGCGACTGATCGACGGCTATGTGGACTGGCTGTGGTTCGGCGAGCTCGGCTACCGCTCGGTGTTCACCACGGTGCTGCTGACCCGCCTGGTGGTGTTCCTGGTCGTGGGAGTTCTAGTCGGCGGCATCGTATTCGGCGGACTGGCGCTGGCCTACCGTACCCGACCGGTGTTCGTTCCGAGCAACGGCAATGATCCGGTGGCGCGCTACCGCGCCGCGGTGATGTCGCGGTTGCGTGTCGTCGGCATCGGAATCCCGGGCGCGGTGGGCCTGTTGGCCGGTCTTATCGCCCAAACGTATTGGGTGCGGATTCAGCTGTTCCTGCACGGTGGCGACTTCGGGATCAGCGATCCGCAGTTCGGCAAAGATCTCGGGTTCTACGCCTTCGACTTGCCGTTCTACCGCCTGGTGGTCAGCTATCTGTTCGTCGCTTTGTTCCTGGCGTTCATCGCGAATGTGATGGCGCACTATGTCTTTGGGGGCATTCGGCTGACCGGGCGGGCCGGGGTGCTGAGCCGCTCGGCACGTATCCAATTGATCAGCCTAACGGGGTCGCTGGTACTGCTGAAGGCCGTCGCCTACTGGCTGGACCGCTACGAGCTGTTGTCGCACACGCGGGCCGGCAAGCCGTTCACCGGCGCCGGCTACACCGATATCAACGCGGTCTTGCCCGCGAAACTGATCCTGCTGGCCATCGCGGTGATCTGCGCGGTTGCGGTGTTCTCCGCGATTATTCTGCGTGACTTGCGGATTCCAGCCGTCGGGCTGGTGCTGCTGCTGTTGTCGTCGCTGATCGTCGGAGCCGGCTGGCCCCTGATCGTCGAGCAGATCAGCGTCAAACCCAATGCCGCGCAAAAGGAACGGGACTACATCGGCCGGAGTATCGCCGCGACTCGGCAGGCATATGGGCTCATCACCGGCGACAAGGTGACCTACCGCCCTTACACCGGCGATGGGCAGGCAACCGCCCAGCAGGTTGCTGCCGACCGGGCTACCACCTCGAATATCCGGCTGCTCGACCCCACCATCATCGGTCCGGCGTTCACCCAGTTTCAGCAGAACGGGAACTTCTACTATTTTCCCGACCAGCTGTCCATCGACCGCTATGTCGACTCGGGCGGCAACCTGCGCGATTACGTGGTCGCGGCACGCGAACTCGACCCCGATCGGCTGATCGACAATCAGCGGGACTGGATCAACCGGCACACGGTGTACACCCACGGCAACGGGTTCATCGCCTCGCCGGCCAACGTGGTGCGTGGGATCGCCAACGACCCCTCCCAGAACGGCGGCTATCCCAAGTTTTTGGTCAACGTCGTCGGCGCGAACGGCAGCGTCGTCTCGGACGGGCCGGCGCGGCTGGATCAGCCGCGGGTGTACTTCGGTCCGGTGATCGCCAACGCGACCGCTGACTATGCGATCGTCGGCAGGAACGGTGCCGACCGCGAATACGACACCGAGGCCAAGAACTACACCTACACCGGAACGGGTGGCGTCCCGATCGGCGGCTGGCTGTCGCGCAGCGTGTTCGCCGCGAAGTTCGCCGAGCGGAACTTTCTGTTTTCCAATGTGATTGGGTCCAACAGCAAGATCTTGTTCAACCGCGACCCGGCGCAGCGGGTGGAGGCGGTGGCGCCGTGGCTGACCACCGACAGCAATGTGTACCCCGCGATCGTCAACAAACGGCTGGTGTGGATCGTCGACGGCTACACGACGCTGGACAACTATCCGTACTCCGAGCTGACCTCGCTGTCGTCGGCGACCGCCGACTCCGCCGAGGTGGCGTTCAACCGGCTCGCGCCGGACAAGCAGGTGTCATATATCCGCAACTCGGTTAAGGCCACCGTGGATGCCTACGATGGCACGGTCACGTTGTATCAGCAGGACGAACAGGATCCGGTGCTGAAAGCGTGGATGAGGATCTTTCCGGGCACGGTCAAGCCCAAGAGCGACATCACGCCCGAACTCGCTGCGCATCTGCGCTATCCCGAAGACCTGTTCAAGGTGCAGCGGATGTTGCTGGCCAAGTATCACGTGGATGATCCGGTGACGTTTTTTTCCACCTCGGATTTCTGGGATGTGCCACTGGACCCGAATCCGACCGCCAGCAGCTATCAGCCGCCGTACTACATTGTGGCGAAAAATATTGCCACCGATGGTCATTCGTCCTCATACCAGCTGATCACCGCGATGAACAGGTTCAAGCGCGACTACCTGGCTGCCTATATCAGCGCCAGCTGCGATCCTGCGACGTACGGCAAGATCACCGTGTTGACTATCCCGGGCCAGGTCAACGGGCCGAAGCTGGCCAATAACGCCATCACCACCGATACAGCGGTGTCGAAAGACCTAGGTGTGATCGGGCGGGACAATCAAAACCGAATCAAGTGGGGCAATCTGCTCACCCTGCCGGTCGGCCAGGGTGGTTTGCTCTATGTCGAACCCGTCTACGCATCACCGGGGGCCAGCGACGCGGCCTCGTCGTATCCCCGCCTGATCCGGGTGGCGATGATGTACAACAACACGATCGGCTACGGGCCCACCGTCGGTAAGGCCCTGGACAATCTGTTCGGGCCCGGTGCGGGGGCCGCCGCGACCGGATTCGAACCCGCCGACACCAGCCCACCGGGCAATGCGCCGCCGGAGAACGCACCGCCGGCCGAGGTACCCACGGTTGTGCCCCCACCGGCGGCGGTCCCGCCGGCGCCCAACGGGACGGTCGCGTTGTCCGCGGCCAAGGCCGCTGCGCTGCAGGAGATCCAGACCGCGATCGGCGCGGCGCGCGACGCGCAGAAAAACGGTGACTTCGCCGCGTACGGGGCTGCGCTGCAGCGTCTCGAGGACGCCATCACCAAGTTCAACAACACCAAGTAACCGGTGCCCCGGTTTTAGGTGCGTGGGTGGCGGATCGAGACGAGCGCGTTGTTCCTGCTGGACCAGCTGCGTGATGGTGTTGCGCCTTCGGTTCGGCGGGAACCCCGCCGCGACGCAGTACCCTGACGACTTGCGAGCGCTGCTCGGCAGTCAGGCCGGCGAGGGCTGCGGCGTAGCTTCGCTGAACCGGGCGCTGCGCGATCCGCATCAGCGCGGTGGCGACCAGGCTGAATCCCGTCAGCGCCACCAGACCCCAAATCCACCCAGTCGTGACGAAAAGGGGTGGGCATGAACGGCGCGGCGATCGGGATGAGCGGGGAGCCCGAACCACACAGCGCTCACCAGTCAGCGCGCCCACCATGGCGCGACGATCAACCGAGCCCACACGGCTACCGAGTCTGGCAGTGCCCAGCTTGATCGCCTGATGGTGATTCATCATGCTCGCGGTCCGCGCTCGGGGAAGTGGCTGAGCATGCGATTTGGCGACGTTCCCGCGCGTTGGGTAACCTTGCGTTCACCGACGCGGGGTGGAGCAGCTCGGTAGCTCGCTGGGCTCATAACCCAGAGGTCGCAGGTTCGAATCCTGTCCCCGCTACCAGCGAAAATGGCCCCAGAGGTGCGACCTCTGGGGTCATTTTCATGCCGCTTGGCCACGGATTTGGCCACATCAGCCTTTGCTGGTCTATCCGGATCAATCACGATCTCGCTGCTAGGGCCGGACTTAGCTTAGTAACTAGTTGAGGGACAAGT
>CAWBDP010000003.1:0-145992 GCA_963787635.1 uncultured Actinomycetota bacterium
GATCTGTCCGGCGGCCATGCTCGGATACTAATCCGAGTGCGCCGCGCCCATCAGGTCATGCCCTTAACACGTCGACCGAGCTCGCGCACCACTTCCCGCTGGGCGTCTCGGCGGGCCATGTCCTGACGTTTGTCATGGGCCTGCTTGCCGCGCGCCAGCGCCAGTTCCACCTTGACCTTGCCGCCGGAAAAGTACAGCGACAACGGGACCAAGGTGAAGTTGCCGTCGCGCAGTTTTCCCACCAGCGTGTCGATCTGGCGGCGGTGCAAGAGCAGTTTGCGATTGCGTCGCGGCGCGTGGTTCGTCCAGGTGCCGTGGTGATACTCCGGAATGTGCATGTTGCGTAACCAGACTTCGCCTTCGTCGACGGTCGCGAAGGCGTCGACCAGGGACGCGTGCCCTTCACGCAGGCTCTTCACCTCGGTACCCAGTAGCGCCACCCCGGCCTCGAACACCTCGATGATCGAATAGTTGTGCCGCGCTTTGCGATTGCTGGCGATGATCTGCCGGCCGCCACGTGCACCACTGTTTGTGGCCTTGGAGTTCTTGGCCACGGCTACCGCCGTACGTACAGGCGCAACGTCGCATACGCCGTAGCCCCTGACATCGCGACACCCACCAAGAATAGCCACGGCGAGATGTACAGGATGTCGAGGTAGTCGACCCGGGCGATCAGGTTGGCTTGGTAGAACTGGCTCAGGGCGTTGTCCAGGAACAAGGCGCGGACCAGGATCAGGCCGACGATGGCGATGATGACGCCGACGGTGGCGGCCAGCATGGCCTCGAGCAGGAAGGGCAGCTGGGTGTACCAGCGGCTGGCGCCGACCAACCGCATGATGCCGACCTCGGTGCGCCGGGTGTAGGCCGCGACCTGAACCATGTTGGCGATCAGCAGGATCGCCCCGACCGCCTGGACCAGGGCGACCGCGAACGCGGCGCTACTCAATCCGTTCAGCACTGCGAACAGCCGATCGATCAGATCCTTCTCGTTGAGTATCCCGCGCACTCCCGGCTGATTCCGGATCGCGTCGTCGAATTGCGTGTGCCGCTCGGGATTCACCAACTTGACGATGAACGATGCCGGGAACGTGTCCTTGCCCGCGACATCCTTGTACTCCGGAAACTTGCGAATGGCGTCTGCGTAGGCTTCGTCGCGGTTGACGAACGTGGCCGGGGGTTCGACGTCCGGGCGCGCCTCGATCTTCTCGCGCAGCGCCTTGCATTCTTTGCTGCTGCACGTCGGATCGTTGGCCGAAATGTCATCGGTCAGGAAAACCTGCGTCTCGACCCGGTTCAGATAGATCTCCCGCGAATGGTCGGCGAGTCGGACCACCAGCAAGCCGCCGCCGAACAGAGCGATCGAGATCGCGGTGGTCAGAATCATCGCGACCGTCATGGTGACGTTGCGACGAAGACCGGTCAGGACCTCATTGAACAGGAATCCGAAGCGCACTTAACGGTCCATCCCGTAGACGCCGCGCTGCTCGTCGCGCACCAGGCGGCCCAGCGCCAGCTCGACGACGCGCTGCCGCATCGAGTCGACGATGTGGTAGTCGTGGGTTGCCATCAGCACGGTGGTGCCGGTGCGGTTGATCCGCTCCAGCAGATCCATGATGTCCTTGCTGGTGTCCGGGTCCAGGTTGCCGGTGGGCTCGTCGGCCAGCAGCACCAGCGGCCGGTTGACGAAGGCCCGCGCGATCGCGACCCGCTGCTGTTCGCCCCCGGAGAGTTCATTCGGCAGCCGGTTGGCCTTCCCGGACAGACCGACCATCTCCAGCACGTCGGGCACCACTCGGTTGATGGTGTCGCGCCGCTTTCCGATGACCTCCAGGGCGAAGGCGATGTTCTCGAACACCGTCTTCTGCTCCAGCAGCCGGAAGTCCTGGAAAACACAGCCGATCACCTTCCGCAGGCTGGGGATGTGGCGGCCGGGCAGCTTGTTGACGTGGAACTTCGACACCTGAATGTCACCGGTGGTTGGCTTCTCCGCGCCCAGCAGCAGTTGCATGAACGTCGACTTGCCTGAGCCGGACGGCCCGATGAGGAAGACGAACTCACCCTTGTCGATCTTGACGTCGATGTCGTCCAACGCCGGGCGCGCCGACGATTTGTACTGCTTGCTGACATGGTCGAGGGTGATCATCACGGCACGCCAGTGTAGCTGTGAGTTTCACCCACGCAGGCCACCGCTACGTGCCGAACTGCGGCAAGCCAGGTAGCGGGCCCGGCGTCGGACTGGGCCCCGAAGGTTCCGTCGTGCTCGACGTCGGCGGGCCGAACGGCGGCGGTAACACCGGCAGCTGGAAGGGCGGCGTCGTCGTTGTGGTGGTCGTCGTTGTCGGGTCGGCGTTGTCGTCGGCGGCAGTGTGGTCGTGGGCGTCACCGTGGATGTGCGCGGTGGTTGCTGCACCCTGCTACGCGGCACCCAGGTGTAGCTCGGGTCGGGCACGAAGCCCGGCGGGACCACTTGGGCGGACGGCGGCTGGGAGGATGGTTGCGGCGGCGGGCGGTAAGTATCGTAGACCCACCACACCAGCAAAAACGCCAGGATCAGCGCCACCGTCGACGTGCGCACGTGGCCGCCGAACAAGTAACCCGGCCAGCCGCGTTCCGCCTCGCGGCCGACGTCTTTCAGCCTGGTCAGGGTCAGTTTCATCGGTTCTGCACCGCATCCTGGGTCTCGTCTTCGGCGTCGCTGGCGATCGTCCCGACGGTCGGCGGCGTGTCGGCCGCGGTGACGATGCCGGCGTGCCGCAGCCCGCGCAACACCAGCACGCGCAACCTGCGACCCGCCTCGAACTGCTTGCCGGGCAGGGTGCGCGCCACCATCCGCAGGTTCACCGTGTCGAGTTCGATGCTCTCCACACCCATCAGCGAAGGCGCGTCCAGCAACACCGCCTCCAGCACGTCGTCCTCGCGCGCCTTCTCGCACACGTCGTGCAGGACATCGTTGACGAGGTTGAGGTCGGCGGTGGCCGGCACCGGGATATCGACCACCGCGCGCGCCCAGTCCTTGGACAGGTTGATCGATTTGACGATTTGACCGTTCGGGACGGTGAACACCTCACCGTCGGTATTGCGCAGCCGGGTCACCCGCAGCGTCACGTCCTCGACGGTGCCGCGTGCCTCGGCGTTGACGCCCGTCACGGTCAACGCCACCAGATCGCCGAACCCGTACTGCTTCTCGACGATGATGAAAAACCCCGACAGCAGATCCTTCACCAGCTGCTGGGCGCCGAAGCCAAGTGCCGCGCCCAGCACTGTGGCCGGTGCGACGAGCCCGGCCACCGAGAACCGCAGGACATCGGCGATCTGAATGACGACCCAGATGGCGATAACGACGATCGACACCCACTGGATGACCGACGCCACCGCCTGCCGGTGTTTGGTGGCCTCGGAACGCACTAGCGCATCGCTCTCGGTGAAGCCCTCGTCCAGCTGCCGGGTGATCCGCTGCGCCACCCAGGCGACGAACCGCGCCGCGAGCAGCGCCCCGATCAGCAGCAGGACGATATGCAGACCCTTGATGATGATCCATTCGCCGACGTCGCCGCGCCAAAAGCCGTGCCAGCGCTGCACCATCGACTCAGCAAGAACAGTGGTGTTAGTCGTCATCTCTTCTGTTACGCCACCGGATACCCGCTTCCAGGAATCCGTCGATGTCCCCGTCCAGTACGGCCGCGGGATTGCCCACCTCGTATTCGGTGCGCAGATCCTTCACCATCTGGTAAGGGTGCAGTACGTATGAGCGCATCTGGTTGCCCCAGGAGCTGCCGCCTTCGGTCTTCAGGGCGTCCAGCTCAGCACGTTCTTCTAAGCGCTTGCGCTCCAACAACTTTGCCTGAAGAACCCGCATAGCCGAAATCTTGTTCTGCAGTTGCGACTTCTCGTTCTGGCAAGTGACGACGATACCCGTTGGGAGTGTGGGTGAGTCGAACCGCGGAGTCGGTGGTGTTCACCGACTGGCCGCCGGGCCCGCTGGAACGGTAGACGTCGACGCGCACGTCGCCTTCCGGGATGTCGATGTGATCTGTGGTCTCCACCACAGGAAGTACCTCGACTTCGGCGAACGACGTCTGGCGCCGGCTCTGGTTGTCGAACGGGCTGATCCGCACCAGCCGGTGGGTGCCCTGCTCGACCGACAAGGTCCCGTAGGCGAACGGGGCATGCACGGCGAAGGTCGCGCTTTTGATCCCCGCCTCTTCGGCGTAGGACGTGTCAAACACCTCGACGGGGTATTTGTGTTGCTCGGCCCAGCGGACATACATCCGCATCAGCATCTCGGCCCAGTCGGCGGCGTCGACTCCACCTGCGCCCGATCGAATGGTGAGCAGCGCCTCGCGTTCGTCATATTCGCCGGACAGCAGGGTGCGCACCTCCAGGGCCTCGATGTCCGCATGCAGCGCGGTGAGCTCGGCGTCGGCCTCCGCGCGGGTGTCGGCGGCCCCGGCGCCGTCCTCTTCTTCTGCCAGCTCGTAGAGAACCGGCAGGTCGTCGAGGCGGCGGCGCAGCTCTTCGACGCGGCGCACCTCACCCTGGGTGTGCGAGAGCTCACTGGTCACCCGTTGTGCCCGGGCCTGGTCGTCCCACAGTTTCGGATCCGACGCCTCCTGCTCGAGCGCCTCGATGCGGCTGCGTAAACCGTCGACGTCGAGCACCCGCTCCACCGTGGTCAGGGTGGAGTCGAGAGCCGCGATATCGGCCTGACGGTCAGGTTCCACAGCGACTCAGGTTACCGGCGCCGTTATTCTGCCTGCGACCAGCAGGTCGGCGTTTAGCATCTGTTGGTATGCGTCCATACCATGTCGCGATCGTCGGCTCCGGCCCGTCGGGCTACTTCGCCGCCGCGTCGCTGTTGAAGGCCGCCGACTCCTCCGACGAGGTCGAGGTAGCGATCGACATGCTCGAGATGCTGCCCACCCCGTGGGGTTTGGTGCGTTCCGGCGTCGCGCCCGATCACCCCAAGATCAAGTCGATCAGCAAGGCGTTCGAAAAGACCGGCAAAGACCCCCGCTTTCGTTTCTTCGGCAATGTCGTGATCGGCGAGCACGTGCAGGCCGCCGAACTCGCCGAGCGCTACGACGCGGTGATCTACGCTATCGGGGCGCAGTCGGATAAATCGTTGAACATCCCCGGCGAGAACCTGCTGGGCAGCATCGCCGCCGTCGATTTCGTGGGCTGGTACAACGCGCACCCGCACTTCGAGGAGATGACGCCGGATCTGTCCAACGGCCGTGCCGTCGTCGTGGGCAACGGCAATGTCGCAATCGACGTCGCCCGCATCCTGGTGACCGACCCCGATGTCCTCGCACTCACCGATATCGCCGACCACGCGCTGGAGTCACTGCGCCCGTGCGGCATGGAGGAAGTAGTGATCATCGGCCGGCGCGGGCCGCTGCAGACGGCGTTCACCACACTGGAGTTACGTGAGCTGGGCGAACTCGAGGGAGTCGACGTGGTAGTCGACCCCGCGCAGCTGGAGGGCATCAGCGACGACGACGCCGCCGCGGTCGGCAAGATCGCCAAGCAGAACATCAAGGTACTGCGCGACTACGCCAGCCGGCCAGTGCGGCCCGGGCATCGACGCATCGTGTTGCGCTTCCAGACCTCGCCCATCGAGATCAAGGGCGAGGGCAAAGTCGAGCAGATCGTGCTGGGCCGCAACGAGCTGGTCAGCGACGACAGCGGACGTGTGGTGGCTAAAGACACCGGAGAGCGCGAGGAGCTGCCGGTCCAACTGGTGGTGCGCTCGGTCGGTTATCGCGGCACGCCCACGCCGGGGCTGCCCTTCGACGACACGAGCGGGACGATTCCCCACACCGGCGGCCGCATCAAGGGCAGCCGCAACGAGTACGTCGTCGGGTGGATCAAGCGCGGGCCGACCGGAGTGATCGGCACCAACAAAAAGGACTCCCAGGACACCGTGGACACCGTCCTCGACGACTTGGCCGGCGCGCGGGATTCAGGGCTGGCGGATTTCGGTGACGACCACGTCCAGACGCTCGCCGAATGGCTGCTGTCGTGCCAGCCGAAGCTGGTCACCGACGCTCACTGGGAGCTGATCGACGTCTTCGAGCGCGAGGCGGGCGAGCCGCACGGTCGCCCCCGGGTGAAGCTGCCCAACCTGGCCGAGCTGCTGCGCATCGGGCACGGCTGACCTTCGGCCCAATCAGTCGGGCGGCGCGAAGAACCAGTAGTCGGGATTTCTCGGCGAATACCTGACCGGTATCAGTTGACCGATGGTCGGCCAGTCGTCGACGTCGACGACCATACGCTGATAGACGGTGTACTCGTTGACGGTCGGTCCGCTGATCACGCCGGCGACCGTGACGTACTGGCCGCCGGTGGCATCAGGTCGCGGACTGACGCCGGTGACCAGCAGCGTGCCGCTCGCCGTCGCGACCGACCTCCGGCGAAAAAACCGCGGGGCCACGAACACCGCAAGCGTCAAGATCAGCAGCAGCAGCACTCCGGCTTCCCACACGGCTCGCCATGGTAGGACTGCTGGCGTGAGTCCGGACGACCTGGCATTGGCGTTGCGCCTGGCAGACCATGCCGATGCGGTGACTCTGGCCGGTTCGGCGCGCTGGACCTGCGCGTCGACACCAAGCCGGATCTGACCCCGGTGACCGACGCCGACCGCGCTGTCGAATCCGCGCTACGTGCGGAACTGGGCCGCGGCCGGCCCGGCGACAGTGTCCTCGGCGAGGAGTTCGGCGGAGCGAGCGTGCTGCGCGGCCGGCAGTGGATCATCGATCCGATCGACGGAACCAAGAACTTCGTGCGCGGCGTTCCGGTGTGGGCCACCCTGATCGCACTGCTCGACGACGGCGTCCCGTCGGTGGGAGTGGTCAGTGCGCCCGCGCTGCAACGGCGGTGGTGGGCGGCCCACCGACAGGGCGCCTACGCATCGCTCGACGGCTTCGCGCCGCGACGGCTGTCGGTTTCGTCGGTAGCGGAACTGAACTCGGCGAGCTTGTCTTTCTCCAGCTTGTCGGGGTGGGCGCAGCGTGGTGTGCGCGACCGCTTAATCGCGTTGACCGACGCGGTGTGGCGAGTGCGTGCCTACGGCGACTTTCTGTCCTATTGCCTGGTGGCCGAGGGTGCTGTCGACATCGCTGCCGAACCCGAGGTTTCGGTGTGGGACCTGGCGCCGCTGGACATCCTGGTGCGCGAAGCCGGCGGTGCTTTCACCAGCCTGGACGGCACCGCCGGTCCGCATGGGGGCAGCGCGGTCGCGACCAACGGAGCGCTCCATCAACAAGTTCTGGCCAGGCTTTCGCCCGTTTAACCCGGCCGCCCTGGCGCGCGCGCTCGGCGGCAGTCCATTGAATGTGAACTATTTAACAGGTGATGCGATCTTACTCCGGAGTAAGATGAAGCGATCTGATTAGCCCAACCGACCGAGGCTGCTCACCATGACCAATACCATTCCCGCCACCAACGGACGCCCCAAGCGGACCGGCCGCAAA
The DNA here is from genome assembly GCA_963787635.1 of uncultured Actinomycetota bacterium. Taxonomy (GTDB): domain Bacteria; phylum Actinomycetota; class Actinomycetes; order Mycobacteriales; family Mycobacteriaceae; genus Mycobacterium. The sequence goes on from CAWBDP010000003.1 coordinate 7,473, forward strand.
ACCGCCATCGGCGAACACAAGCACAAGCGGACCGGTATCGACATCGCGATGGGGCTGCTCACCCCGATCGTCGGCCAGGAATTTCTGGACAAGTATCACCTTCGCGATCCGCTCAACCGGGGCTTGCGGTACGGCGTCAAGGCCGGATTCTCTGTCGTCGGCGCCACGAACCGTCAGTTCAAGCGGGTGCAAGGTCTTCGCGGTGGGCCGACCAGGTTGAAGGCCAGCGGCCAGGACTACTTCGACCTGACTCCGGACGAAGACCAGAAACTGATCGTCGAAACGGTCAGCGAGTTCGCCAAGGAGATTCTGCGTCCGGCCGCGTACGACGCCGACGACGCCGCGGCCTATCCGCCTGACCTGATCGCCAGGGCGGCCGAGCTGGGCATCACCGCGGTGAACATCCCCGAAGACTTCGAGGGGATCGCCGCCCAGCGCTCTACCGTGACCAATGTGCTGGTCGCTGAGGCCTTGGCTTACGGCGACATGGGGCTGGCGCTGCCGATCCTGGCGCCCGGCGGGGTGGCTTCGGCCCTGACTCACTGGGGCAGCGCCGAGCAACAGGCCACCTACCTGCCCGAATTCGCCGGCGATAACGTGCCGCAGGCCTGTGTGGCCATCGCCGAGCCGCAGCCGTTGTTCGACCCGACACACTTGAAGACGACGGCGACTCGTACCCCGAGCGGCTACCGGCTCGACGGGGTCAAGTCGTTGGTCCCGGCAGCCGCCGACGCCGAGCTGTTCGTGGTGGCCGCGCAGCTCAACGGGAAACCGGCGCTGTTCATTGTCGAGTCCTCGACTCGAGGCCTGACGGTGAAAGCCGACCCGAGCATGGGTGTGCGGGCAGCCGCCCTGGGTCGCATCGAGCTCGACGGCGTGTCGGTACCGCTGAGCGCACGACTGGGCGAGGACGACGCCGGTGCGGCCGACTACTCGGAGGCAATCGCGCTGTCTCGACTGGGTTGGGCAGCGCTGGCGGTGGGCACCTGCCACGCGGTGCTCGACTACGTCGTGCCCTACGTCAAGGAACGCCATGCGTTCGGAGAACCCGTCGCCCATCGCCAATCGGTGGCGTTCATGTGCGCCAACATCGCCATCGAGCTCGACGGACTTCGGTTGATCACCTGGCGCGGAGCGGCCCGGGCCGAGCAGGGCCTGCCCTTTGCCCGCGAAGCCGCGCTGGCCAAGCGGCTGGGCAGTGACAAGGGTATGCAGATCGGCCTGGACGGCGTGCAGCTCTTAGGCGGGCACGGCTACACCAAAGAACACCCCGTCGAGCGCTGGTACCGCGACCTGCGCGCCATCGGCGTCGCCGAGGGCGTCTTGGTCATTTAACTCAGCTAAATCCTCTACTTCGCTACCGAAAGACCCGTCATGGCAATCAATTTGGAACTACCCAAAAAGCTGCACACCGTCATCGACAAGGCCCATCAGGCCGGGGCGGAGATAATGCGGCCGATCGCCCGCAAGTACGACCTCAAAGAGCACGCCTATCCGGTCGAGCTCGACACGCTGGCGAGCATGTTCGCCGGAGCCGCCGAGTCCAACGCTTTCGCACTCGCCGGGGCCGACTCCTTCCGCAGCGGAGAAGTCAAGGACGAAAACCGCAACGGCACCAACATGGCCGCGGTGCTGCAAACTCTGGAGGTCTGTTGGGGTGATGCCGCGATGTTGCTCTCGATCCCCTATCAGGGTCTGGGCAACGCCGCGATCTCAAGCGTGGCCACCGACGAACAGCTCAAACGGTTGGGCCGGGTGTGGGCGGCGATGGCGATCACCGAGCCCGAATTCGGGTCGGATTCAGCGGCGGTGTCGACCACCGCCACCCTGGACGGCGACGAGTACGTGATCAACGGCGAGAAGATCTTCGTCACCGCCGGTTCGCGCGCCACCCACATCGTGGTGTGGGCGACCCTGGACAAATCGAAGGGACGTCCCGCGATCAAGTCGTTCATCGTGCCCCGCGAGCACCCGGGTGTCACGGTCGAGCGGCTGGAGAACAAGCTGGGTATCAAAGGCTCTGACACCGCCGTCATCCGCTTCGACAATGCGCGTATCCCCAAGGACAACCTGCTCGGGAATCCCGAAATCGAGTCGGGCAAAGGCTTCTCAGGGGTAATGGAGACCTTCGACAACACGCGACCGGTCGTGGCCGCGATGGCTACCGGGATCGCCCGTGCCGCGCTAGAAGAGGTCCGCAAAGTCTTGACCGAGGCGGGAGTGGAGATTTCCTACGACAAGCCGTGGCACGCGCAAAGCGCCGCGGCGGCCGAATTCCTGCGGATGGAGGCCGAGTGGGAGGCCAGCTACCTACTGACGGTGCGCTCGGCATGGCAGGCCGACAACAAGATTCCCAACTCCAAAGAAGCCTCGATGGCCAAGGCCAAGGCTGGCCGGGTCGGTAGCGACATCACCCTCAAGGCCGTCGAGATGACCGGTACGACCGGATATTCCGAACAGACACTGTTCGAGAAGTGGGCGCGCGACTCCAAGATCATGGACATCTTCGAGGGCACTCAGCAGATTCAGCAACTGGTGGTGGCCCGCCGCTTGCTGGGGCTGTCGTCGTCGGAACTCAAGTAACCGCGCGGCTCACGCGTACCTCACGACGTTGCGCTGTGCGCCCAGGTCGATCGCGCTGGCCGTCGGGCGGCACACCAACGACCGTGAACTGTCCTACTACGCGATGACACCCTCGGGCTTCGAATGGGAAGTCGGCTGGAACCCTATCGTCGTCGACGAGAAGACGTGGGAGCCGACCACACATCAGGGCATCAGCATCTGGGGCCACACTCGGGAGGGCCAGACCATCGTCGAGAAACTGGCCCAATTCAAGACCGCGGCCCAGTCGCTGCTGCACCGCGAAGACACCGTGCCCACACTGGCCTGCAATGGAATCCCCGACGACTAGCGAAAAGGCGACCATGCTCCGCATCGACACTCATCACCACCTGATCCCACCGGACTACCGAAAAGCCTTGCAAAAAGCCGGGCTTGACGAAGCCGGCGGACGTGCCGTTCCCGACTGGAGCCCGGAGGGTTCGCTACAGGCGATGGCTGACCTCGACGTCGGCAGCGCCATCCTCTCAGTGTCCACACCCGGCACAGCATTTTTGCCCAGCGCAGCCGACGCGACCGCGTTGGCGCGCAACCTCAACGACTACACCGCCGAACTGGCGGCAAAACAGCCCGACCGGATCGGGTTTTTCGCCACCGTGCCACTGCCCCACATCGACGAATCCGTCACAGAAATCGCTCGCGCGCTCGATGATCTCAGCGCCGACGGCGTCGTGCTGCTGGCCAACAACGCCGGAACGTATCTCGGTGAAGATGGCCAGGATGCGCTGTTCGCTGCCCTCAACGATCGCTCGGCGGTGGTCTTCATCCACCCCGCCGAGCTGCCCGGGCCGACCGTGACCGGCGTTCCGCCGTTTGCGGCCGACTTCCTGCTCGACACCACTCGAGCCGCATACTTGCTGGTGCGCAACGGCATTCGGACCCACTACCCGAACATCCGGTTTATCCTGAGCCACGCGGGAGGTTTCGTGCCCTACGCCAGCCAGCGGATGGCCGTCGCCATCACCGGCGACACCGGTCGCAGCTGGGCCGATGTCCTCGACGACTTCGCCGGGTTCTATTTCGACACCGCACTATCCTCCAGCGCAGCCGCGTTGCCCAGCCTGCTCGCCTTCGCCAAACCGGGTCACATCACCTTCGGCTCCGATTTCCCGTTTGCCCCCACCGCCGTCGGAAAGCTGTTCGCGGCCGGGCTGGACACCTACCCCGGACTCGACGCCACCACTCGCTCCGCCATCGAGCGCACCAACGCATTAGCGCTGTTCCCCAGGCTCGGTGCGGCGCCGCAACCCATTCCGCAGTCGCCGGCTCACAAGATCCGCCACAGCGTCAGCCGATCGGTCATGCGCGGTGTAGTTCGGCTGACGAATACGAAGTAGTCGGCTCACCGCTTCACGCCGGGTCCGACGCATCCCAGGGGACGGTGGCTGATACCCAGTGCGTGATCTGCTCTTCCTGGTCATTGCGGTGCAGGTGCCGCGGGGGTTGGGCGAACGTCGCGTAGGGGCGGCAGCGCACCACGACCCGATCCTCCTGCGCGGCCATCGCTTCGACGTACGGGCGGGCATCGTCGCCCAGCGGCTGTCCCGACATGCGTCCGGCGACGGCCATCATCACGTCGATGACGAGATCGCGGTCATGCTCGACCATGGCGTCGGCATATACCTGCAGATAGGCAAACGGCCAGCGCTCGTCGAGGATGCAGATGCTGACCTTGCCCCCACGAGCGACGGCGCGAGCCTTGCCGCGTCCGGCCATCGTCGACACGAGCAGCTCGTCGTCGTCGGTGGGAATGTAGTACACGATCGACATGGCGGGGCCGTCGTGGCGCCGCGGGTAGCCGAACACACAGGTGCGATGGCTGCGGACGAATTCGCGGCGCTCCGAAGGCAGCAGGTCGCGCTCGGTGGGAGCGGTGAATGGCTCGGTGGCAAGCGGCAACAGCATGAGCGGCCCGTCCTTCGTTGTCTCACAGAGATTTCCGAATACGTAATACCGGTTACAGTGTAACCGATACTACCTTTGGTCGGCAAGACAACGGGGTGTCATCAGAAGACAACGGATACGACGTCTCCGATATTGCGGAGGACGATGCGAGGTGGCCATACTTGCCTCCGTGACCACCGGGCAGCGTCGCGTGGCGAACACCAGCAAGCGGTCCGGCGCTCGCCCGGACGCCCACCGTGCCGCTGGACCGGATCGTGACGACGGCGCTGCAGATCGTCGATGACCAAGGTGCCGAGGCGCTTTCGATGCGAACGTGGCCCAGCGCCTGAATTCCGGACGGCCACGCTGTATGGGCACTTCGCGAGCAGAGCAGACGTCATCGCCCAAGTCGTCGACCGGTGTCGGCTCGGTCGACTCGATGCCGCCACGCTTGGCCCGATGACCTGGCAAGATGCATGTAAAGCCGCTGCCTGCAGTACATTTGACGCACTGCGCCGACACCCGAACATCGCCCCGTTGCTGGTTGCGGATGTGCCGATCGGGCCCAACGCCATGACCGCCCGCGAAAGGCTGATCGCGATCCTGCTCGCCAACGGATTCCCGCCGGTGCTCGCCGCGCGGACCTATGCCACGCTGGCCCGCTATATCTTGGGCTCGCCGTTCACTCACCGGGCGGATCGCGGCGACCTGGACGACACCGGGCTGGCCCAGGTCTTCCAAGGTCTGGACCCGAGCCTGTTCCCTGCGACCGTCACCGTCGCCGACAACCTTCCGGTGCCCTTGGATGACGAATTCACCTTCGGGCTCGATTGATCATCGAAGGACTGGCACAGCGGCTTCACCGCGAGCGCACGCACCGAAAGCTCAGGCCGCAATCGCCGTCAGCTGGTCGCGGGTGTCGTCGTCGAGTTCGATGTCGGCGACGGCCAGGTTCTCTTCGAGATGACGCACTGACGAGGTACCGGGGATCAGCAGAAGGTTGGGTGCCACGCTCAGTGTCCAGGCCAACACGACCTGCGCGGCGGTGCAACCGAGCCGATCGGCGGTGCGCCCGACGAGTTCATGTCCCAGCACCTCGTTGGCGGTGAAAACGCCGAGCCCAGCGGGAAGAACGGCACGAAAGCGATGCCCCGGGTCGTGCACTCTTCCAGCACCGGGCCAGATGTCTTGTTGACGAGGTTGAATTCGTTTTGTACACAGACGATATCGGTGCGCGCCAACGCATGCAGCAGGTGCTCAAGTGTGATGTTGCTGAGCCCGACACCGCCGATCAGGCCCTCGTCGCGGGCTGCGATCATCGCCGAAAGCTGATCGTCGAAATGTCTCGTCTGGTCGTTCGCTGTCCATATGCCGCAGGTTGACGGCAGCCAGCCGGTCGACCCCCAACGTGCGTAGGTTCGCTTCGATGTCACGGCGCAGGTCGTCGGGCTCGACGACGGCTAGCCAGGCGCCGGTGTCGTCGCGTCGACCGCCCACCTTGCTCACCAGCGCCAGGTTCTCCGGATAGGGTACAGCGCCTCGCGGATGAGCTCGTTGGCGACGTCGGGCCCGTAGAACTGGGCGGTGTCGATGTGGTCGACGCCTAGTTCCACGGCCCGGCGCAGCACCGCCAGCGCCGCGCCACGATCCGCGGCGGCCCGAAGACACCGGGCCCGGGCAGCTGCATCGCACCGAAGCCGATGCGCGCGACGGAAAAACCGCCGAGCGGAAAGGAATCCATGTACTCAGGTTAGCGGCGGCGCGCGGCGCGTCGAGCGTGAGCGTGCGGCGAAGTCTCGTCGATTGTTTCGCCCGGATTCGGCGAAGTGTTGGGTGCCAGTAGGCTGTTCGCCATGCGCGCGGCACGGGTGACTTCGCTAAATGGTCCGGATGCGATCGAGGTCGCCGAGGTTGACGAACCCACCGGCGACGGCCTGATCGTCGACGTACACGCCGCGGGCGTGGCGTTCCCGGACGCGCTACTCACCCGCGGACTCTACCAATACAAGCCGGAGCCGCCGTTCGTGCTCGGCGCGGAGATCGCCGGGGTGGTCAGGTCGGCACCCGACAACACCCGGTGGAGCGTCGGCGACCGGGTGCTCGGCCTGACGATGCTTACCGGCGGGATGGCCGAAGTCGCGGTGTTGGCACCCAACCGGGCGTTCAAGTTGCCGGACAACGTGAGCTTCGAGGCCGGCGCCGGCCTGCTGTTCAACGATCTGACCGTCTACTTCGCGCTCAGCGTCCGCGGTCGGTTACAACACGGCGAGACGGTACTGGTGCACGGCGCGGCCGGCGGGATCGGGACGTCGGCGCTGCGACTGGCGCCGGTACTCGGGGCGTCGCGCACCATCGCGGTGGTCAGCACCCAGGACAAGGCCGAGATCGCGACGGCCTCCGGCGCGACTGACGTGGTGTTGGCCGACGGATTTAAAGACGCGGTCAAGGAGTTGACGAACGGCCGCGGCGTGGACGTGGTGATCGACCCGGTCGGGGGCGACCGGTTCACCGATTCACTGCGCTCGCTGGCCCCGGCCGGCCGGTTGCTGGTGATCGGCTTTACCGGCGGTGAGATTCCCACTGTGAAGGTCAACCGACTACTGCTCAACAACATCGACGTGGTCGGTGTGGGCTGGGGCGCCTGGTCGGCGACACATCCCGACGCACTGGGTGAGCAATGGTCCGGGCTCGAGCAACTGCTCGCCTCGGGCCGATTGACGCCGCCGGAGCCGGCGGTCTACCCGCTTGACGACGCCGCGGCGGCGGTCGCGTCGCTGGAAAATCGCAGTGCCAAAGGAAAAGTCGTCGTGCGGGTCCGGGATTAACTTGAGCCCCAGGTCAGCGGAAGCGGACGTTCAGCGTCGCCATGCCGAAGATCTTCCGGCCACCGGACTTCGCGCCGACAATGACGACACCCGTGCGGGTTGCCGGGTCCAGCGACTTGATCCGGCCGCTGTACTCGATGTCTGCGCCGTCGGTGGCCGAGACGATCGCGGGCTGGGACAGCCGCACCGCGTAGCGGGTAACGGCACCGGGGTCGCCCGACCAGGCAGAGGCGAATCCGGCACCCAAACCCATGGTGAGCATTCCGTGGGCGATCACATCGGGCAGCCCGGCCAGCTTGGCGATGTCCTCGTCCCAGTGAATCGGGTTGGCGTCGCCGGCAACGCCGGAGTAGTTCACCACATCGCCGCGGGACAGTCGCGCGTGGTGCACCGGCAACTCGTCGCCGACCTGCACGTCATCGTAGGACGGCGTCCCGGGCGGGCGGGTCGTGCCTGCCTCGGCGATCCGAACCTCGCCCTCGGGGCGCACCGTCTTCTGGTAAGCGTCATCGGCTTCACCGACTGCGAGGATGTCCATGTCGTGCATCATCTTGTTCTGCACCGCGGTCTTGATCGCCGGATCAACGTCCTCGGCGGTGATGCCGACGACGGTGGTGTGCAAGGTGTGTACCCGCTCGCCGACGGTGTCGGTGAAGGTGTTGGTAACAGTGATGAAATCCCTGCCGGCAGTCCTGCGCACCGACGACAGTTCGACGTCGATGTGCAATTCATCGCCGGCCACGATCGGGCGGTGTTGCTCGAAGACTTCTTCGGTTTGCAGGTAGGTGTCGTAGCCGACGACCACCGATTCGAACATGCGACGATTGCAGGTCATGCCGGGGACCGAGGTGAACGTCAGCGGCGCCACCAGGCCCGGATAGCCCAACTCCGCGGCGGCGGCCACATCCCAGTGCGCAGGGTGATAGTCCTGCACTGCACGGGCGTACTCGCGTAGCTTCTCGCGGCCAACAAGGTAGGTGCCGTCCATCTGGTAGTAGTGGCCGACCCGCGATTCGATCGCCGACGCTTCTGCTGCGGTCATGACTCTGCTCAACTTTTCTACCGGCTGGTTCGTTGAGGCCGACCACAGCACACTAACGCGCGGACCCGGTAGCAATAGACGTATGCCGCGGCGACGTCGCCTGCGTCCGCCCTTACCCCGACCGATGGTTGGTTCGAGGCAAGCCCCTTGTGCCTGGAGAAAAGAAAAAGTAATGTCACTTTTAGTTCTGTTCGCCGGAGGTGCTGCAAACCTGGAGTCGACCATGGAATCCTTTGTTCACCTGCGAAAAGGCCGGACGCCGCGCCGGTTGCACGCTGATCTTGACGGGCTCAAGGACGACGAGCTGGGCCGCGGCGGATTCACCGGCCGCACCGCCAACATCTACCGCCGCCACGACCCCACCGCCTTCCGGTCGGTCGGCCCGCTGCGTCCCATCGATGTGTTGTCCAGTGAGCTCAAACCCAGCGATGCCACCGACGCCAACGGCGGGCCGCTGCTGTTGTTCAGCAACCCCGACTGCCACATTCTGTTGAGCCACCGGCAGGCGCCGATGCAGTTCTACGCGCGACACGTCGACGGGGACCTGCTGTGCTTCGTGCACCAGGGCGCCGGTCTGCTGGAAACCGAGTTCGGGCCGCTGCGCTATCGGGAGGGTGACTGGATCTACATCCCGAAGGCTTGCACCTGGCGTCAAGTCCCCGATCGCGAAACCACGCTGCTGATGATCGAGGCCTACGACGAGTTTCGGGTACCGCCGCCCGGCCAGTTGGGCCGGCATTTCCCGTTCGACCCGTCACAGGCCACCATCCCGGAGCCCGCTCCGCTCACAGATGACAGACGCGACCAGTACGAGGTCCGGCTCATTCACCAGGATGGCCCGACAACACTGTTCTACCAACACAATCCGATCGACGTCGAAGGCTGGCGCGGTGACAACTTCGCGTTCAGCTTCAACATCGCCGACTACAACGTCATCACCTCCGACAGCGTCCACTTGCCGCCGACGGTGCACCTGTTCATGCAGGCCACCGGTGTCTACGTGATGAATTTCCTGCCCAAACCCGCCGAAGGCGTTCCCGGCACCGAGCGCACGCCCTGGTATCACCGCAACGTCGACTACGACGAGATCGCCTTCTTCCACGGCGGCTCGCTGTACGGCATCCCGATGCCACCGGGCCTGATCACCCATGCGCCGCAAGGGATTCACCACGGCGCACCGGAGAAGGCCCGAGAACGGGCGCGACGCAAGTTCGACGAGCATTGCCGGGTGGACTGGCAGGTGATCGCCATCGACACCCGACGGCGACTGACGCCGTCGGCCGAAGTGCTCGCACATGACCTCGGGCAGCACGCATGAAGCAAGCCGTGAAGCACGAGTACGAACGAATCCCCTATCTCGTTGCCTTCCAGAACAATTCCGGAATACGGGATGTCTATGGGGGTGTAGCGGGGTTGACGATATTGGAGAGCTACCTGCTCAAGCCGAAAGACAAGCCGTCCGACACCGTTCTGGTGTTCATGCATCCGATCGGCGGCGGTGCCTACCTGCCGATGATCAACGCGCTGGCCCGCGCAGGTCACCATGTCATCTACTGCAACAGTCGGTTCCGCGGCACCGACTCGGCACTGCTGATGGAAAAGGTGGTCGAGGATCTCGGGGAATGCCTCAAGGACGCCAAAAACCGGCTGGGCTATCAGAAAGTGGTGCTGGCCGGGTGGAGCGGCGGCGGTTCGTTGTCGGTGTTCTACCAGCAACAGGCACAGCACGCGACGATCACGTCCAGCCCGACCGGCGACGGCCCAGACCTGACCCAGCTGGACCTGATCCCCGCCGACGGCATGATGTTGCTGGCCGCGCATATCAGCCGTCACGGCACCCTGACCGAATGGCTGGACGCGTCCATTCTCGACGAATCCGACCCCACCAAACGCGATCCCGAGTTGGATCTCTACCACCCCGGCAACCCCAACCAGCCGCCCTACACCGAGGAATTTCTGGTCCGATACCGGCGGGCCCAGATCGACCGCAACCGGCGCATCACGGCCTGGGTCCGGGAAAAATTAGCCAAGCTCGCCGCTGACGGCCGGCCCGAGGACGAGTTCGGATTCGTGGTACACGGCACCATGGCCGACCCGCGCTGGCTCGACGCCAGCGTCGATCCCAACGAACGCACCCCGGGAACCTGTTATCTGGGTGATCCTCGAGTGGTGAACATGAGCCCGGTCGGGCTGGCCCGCTTCAGTACGTTGCGCGGCTGGCTGTCGCAATGGAGTTACGACGAGGCCCGCGGCGACGGCGTGACATGCGGGCGCGATGTCCAGGTACCGGCGCTGGTGATCGGCAACCTGGCCGACGACGCCTGCACCCCCAGCCACACCCGACGGCTGTTCGAGGCGATCGGGCATCCCGATAAGGAGATACACGAAATCCCCGGAGCTACACACTATTACGCTGGGGCTGACCAACGCGACAAGCTGCGTCACGCCGTCGACATCGTCACCGACTGGCTGATCCGGCACGACTTCGCGAGTACTCAATGACCCCACAGAGTTCCGCCGGCCCGCTGGACGGCATCCGGGTGCTCGAACTGGGCACCTTGATCGCCGGCCCGTTCGCGGGCCGGCTGCTCGGCGACATGGGCGCCGACGTCATCAAGGTGGAACCGCCCGGCGCCCCTGACCCGTTGCGCACCTGGGGCCAAGCCGAACTCGACGGCCATCACGTCTTCTGGACCGTGCACGCACGCAACAAACGCGCCATCACGCTCGACTTGCGGCGGCCGCGCGGCCGGGAGCTATTCCTCGACCTCGTCGAGAAATCCGACATCGTGGTGGAAAACTTCCGTCCCGGCACCCTGGAGAAGTGGAACCTCGGCTACGACGTGCTCAGTGAACGCAACGCGGGCATCATCCTGGTGCGGGTATCCGGCTACGGACAAACCGGACCCGACGCACACAAGGCGGGCTACGCCTCGGTGGCCGAGGCCGTCAGCGGGCTGCGTCACCTCAACGGTTTCTCCGGCGGTCCCCCACCCCGGCTGGCCCTGTCGCTGGGCGACAGCCTGGCCGGCATGTTCGGCGCCCAGGGCGCGCTGGCCGCGCTCTACCGGCGCAGTGTCACCGGGCGCGGCCAGGTGGTCGACGTCGCGCTCACCGAATCATGCTTGGCGGTGCAGGAATCCACGATTCCCGACTACGACCTCGGCGGGGTCGTTCGCGGGCCGTCGGGCACCCGGCTGGAGGGCATCGCGCCGTCCAACATCTACCGCAGCGCCGACGGCTCCTGGGTGGTGATCGCCGCCAACCAGAACACGGTGTTCGTGCGGCTGTGCGCGGCGATGGGCCGCCCCGAACTCGCCAGCGATGACCGGTTTGCCACGCACGTCGCACGCGGCCGCAACCAAGACGAACTCGACAAGATCATCGGCGCCTGGGCTGTCGAACGTCAACCCGGCGAGATCATCGAAACACTCAGCGCCGCAGGGGTGATCGCCGGCCCGATCAATACCGTCGCCGAGGTGGTCAACGACCCGCAGCTGCGGGCCCGCGACATGCTGGTCGAACACTTCGATGAACGAGTCCAACGATCCGTTCTGGGACCGGGCATCGTGCCCGTGCTTTCGGAGTCCCCGGGCGTCGTTCGCAACGCCGGCCCGGCGCACCCGGGGCAACACAACGACGACGTCTACATCGGGCTGCTGGATAAGACCGCCGAGGAGCTCGAAGCACTGCGCGCCGAGGAGGTGCTGTGACACACGTCGATATCCGCGAGGTGTCGCTGCGCGACGGCCTGCAGATCGAGCAGCCGATCCCGTTGTCGGCCAAACTCGAACTGCTCGCCGCGGTGGCTGCCACCGGAGTGCGCGAGGTCGAGGCCACCGCATTCGTCTCGCCGTCGAAGGTGCCGTCGATGGCCGACGCCGCAGAACTTGCCGCCGAGCTGCACAACTATCCCGACATCGAATTCTCCGCGCTGGTCGCCAGCCCTAACGGCGCTAGGCGGGCCATCACCGCGGGACTGGGTGCCATCGAGTTCGTCGTGGCGGCCAGCGACGCGTTCAGCGCCGCCAATGTCGGGCGCAGCAGTGCGGAAGCCACCGACCAGATCGGCCAGATCGCGGCGATCGCGCACGATAGCGACGTCACTGTCGAGGTCATCGTCGCCACCGCCTGGGATTGTCCGTTCGACGGACCCACCCCGTCGCAGCGAGTGCTCGACATCGCCGCGGTCGCCCGAGACCACGGTGTGGATCGATTCTCGATCGCCGACACCATCGGCACCGTCACGCCGGGACGGGTGAGTTCGCTGATTTCCCAACTGCGCCCGGTAATCGGCGATATCCCGTTGGGCGGCCATTTCCACAACACCCGCGGCGCCGGGCTGGCCAGCGCCTACGCGGCGGTGAGCTCGGGAGTCACCCGGCTGGACGCGTCGGTCGGCGGACTGGGCGGCTGCCCGTTCGCACCGGGGGCCACCGGCAATATCGCCACCGAGGATCTGGTGTACCTGCTGACCGACAGCGCCATCGGTGTCGACGTCGACTTGCAGGCGGCCATCGCTGCGGCACAAGTAGCGAAATCTGTTGTCGGCCACGACCTGCCGGGCGCTCTGCTGCGCGCCGGTGACCGGGTCCGGAACTGATGCCGGTCCCGGCCCCCACGCGGGTGCTGACGTCCAAGGGCCGCCAGACCAGGGAGGCCATCGAGCAGGCTGCCCGTAAGCTGTTCGCCGAGAGGGGTTTTCACGGCACCACGCTGGCCGACATCACGTCGGCAGCCGGAAAGTCACCGGCGGTTTTCTACCGGTATTTCGCCGACAAAGAAGACCTGCTCGCCGCGCTGGCAGGGTCCTTTTTGCACGACGTCGTGACGCCGTCCGGGTTGAGCGTGCAGCTGCCGGACTCCCCTGACGACGACGCATTCTTCACCTCGGTGGTCACCGGCTATTGGAACATTTTCAAGCAGAACATCGGCATCATGATCGCCGTCGCGCAACTGGCCGCGACCCAACAACGCTTCGCAGCCGTGCAGAACGAATTTCGGCGGTTCGGCATGGACATCGTGGCCGCCTCGGTGCGTCGCGCCCAGGACCAGGGTTACGGTTCCGAACTCAATCCCGAACACGTCGCAGCCGCCATCGCCTTGTTGTTCGAGAACTTCACGACAGTGTTCGTGGGCCCGTCCGGCCTGGGGGACCTGGGCCTGCAGATCGGCGACGAGGATGCCATCGCAACCTTGTCGACGGTCTGGAAGAAAACTCTGTACGGCGCCTAAGGAGGCCAGAAGTGGATTTCGCTCTGCCAGAACATCTTCCGCAGCTGCTCGTGGACATCGATGCATTTATCGAGCGCGAAATCGCCCCGCTGCAGGCCGAGAACATGCAGTACTTCGACCAGCGCCGGGAGTTCGCGCGTACCGACCTCGAACGCGGCGGCACCCCATCTTCGGACTGGGAGGAGCTGCTCGACGAGATGCGCAGGCGGGCCGACAAGGCGGGCTGGCTGCGCTACGGGCTGCCGGCCGCGCTCGGCGGTCGCGACGGCACCAACCTGGACATGGCTGTCATCCGGGAGCACCTGGCGCACAAAGGCCTCGGGTTGCACAACGATCTGCAGAACGAATCGTCGATCGTCGGGAACTTTCCCCAGGTGATCATGATGGATCGGTTCGGCACCGAGGCCCAACGCAACGACTGGTTGGAGGCGTTGATCACCGGCGAACGGTCGATGGCGTTCGGCCTGACCGAACCACAGCACGGCTCGGATGCCACCTGGATGGAAACCCGCGCCGTACTCGACGGAGACGAGTGGGTGATCAACGGCGCCAAACGATTCAACACCGGCGTGCACCGGGCAACCCACGACTTGATCTTCGCCCGCACGTCTGGTGAGCCGGGGCACGCCCGAGGCATCACCGCGTTTCTGGTGCCGACCGACGCACCCGGATTCAGGGTCCCGTACTACTGGTGGACGTTCAACATGCCCAGCGACCACGGTGAAGTCGAATTGACCGATGTGCGGCTGGCCGCCGACGCGGTGCTCGGCGAGGTTGACCGCGGTCTGGAGGTCGCCCAAACCTTTTTGCACGAGAATCGGATTCGGCAGGCGGCAAGCAGTCTGGGTGCGGCGCAATACTGCATCGACCGCGCCGCCGACTATGCCGGCAAGCGTACGGTGTTCGGCAAACCGCTGTCGGTCAACCAGGCCGTGCAATGGCCGCTGGCCGAACTGCACACCGAAGCTCAAATGGTGCGCCTGCTGGTCTATTACGCCGCCTGGCATTTGGACCGTGACCACCATATGGAGGTTTCCGACAAGGTGTCGATGGCCAATTACCGCGCCAATCGGCTGGTCTGCGACGCGGCCGACCGCGCCATGCAGATCTTCGGCGGTCTCGGTTACAGCCGACACGAGCCGTTCGAACATATCTATCGCCATCACCGTCGCTACCGGATCACCGAGGGCGCCGAGGAAATCCAGATTCGCCGGGTAGCCCAGCGGCTGTTCAACTTCGGCAAGAAGTGACCCTGCAAGACGGCTTGTCCGCGGTGATGCGTTCAGTACTGGGCGCCGGCACCACGATCGAGAACTTGCGCGCACTGACCGGCGGTGCCAGCAGAACCACCTGGGCGTTCGATGCCGTCACACCCGATGAACGACACGCGCTGATCCTTCGCACCGGCCCACCCGACGACGTACACGCGGGCATGGAACTCGAGGCCCGGGTGCAGACGGCCGCCGCAGCAGCCGGCGCGCCGGTCCCCCACGTCCTGGTCGCCGATGATTCGGTTGGCGCACTTGGCAATCCATTCCTGATCTGCGACGAGATCAAGGGCGAGACCATCGTCCGTCGCATACAACGGCAGCTGGACGACGCAGGGCGGGCCCGCTTGTTACCGCAATGCGCGCAGGCGCTGGCCGCCATCCACCGAGCCGACGCGAATGACCCCGCGTTGGCCACCCAGGACCAACTGGCCGAGTGGCGTAGCCGGTTAGACGCCATGGGCGAGACCACCGCCACATTCGAGTGGGCTTTTCGGTGGCTCGAGGCCAACCGGCCTCGGATTTCCCAGCCGTTGCCGCCGCGTCTGGTGCACGGCGACTTCAGGATGGGCAACCTCGTCGTCGACGGATCCGACCTGGCGGCGGTGCTGGACTGGGAGCTGGTTCACGTCGGTGAGGTCTACGAAGACCTGGCCTGGTTCTGCATCCGGGCCTGGCGATTCGGCGCGCCGACCGGTCGCGCCGCCGGCGGGCTGGGCAGCATCGAGGACTTCCTCGGCAGCTACCAGCGCGCCGGCGGTATTGCCGTCGACCGGGCAGCGTTTCACTGGTGGCTCGTACTGGCCACGCTGCGCTGGGGTGTCATCTGTCGCTACCAGGCCGAACGCCACCTCAGCGGACAGACCCGGTCGGTGGAGCTGGCCGCGATCGGCCGTCGGGTCTGCGAGACCGAGTGGGACCTGCTCAACTTGCTCGAAAAGGCCGTACCGGATGCCAATTGAGCGCTTAGGATTCCGCTGTGGTCACTCCTGATCAGGCAATCGACGCAATCCAGCAAACCGGCGGCGCGCAACCCGGCTCCCGGGCATTGCACGCCAAGGGCAAGCTCTACCGAGGCACTTTCACCGCCACCCCCGAAGCCGCTCAGCTCTCCCGCGCCGCGCATCTCAACGGTTCCACCGTGCCCGCGCTGATCCGATTCTCCAGCGGCTCAGGCAATCCGAACCAGCGAGACAATGCGCCGGGCGTGCGCGGGATGGCGGTGAAATTCACGCTGCCCGACGGGTCAACCACCGACGTGTCCACGCAGACAGCGACGCTGTTTCCGGCCAGCACACCCGATGGCTTCATCTCGCTACTGCATGCGATGCGTCCCGGCGCCACGGCGCCGCTGCGCCTCCTTGGATACATCGCCACCCACCCCCGCTTTCTGGCCGCGCTGCCGGTCGTGCGTGCCGCGAACAAGGTGCCGGCAAGCTACGGCACCGTCGCGTATCACGGTTTGCACGCGTTTCGCTGGGTCGCCGCCGGCGACAGCTCGCGATTCGTGCGTTACCACTTGCTTCCGGCGGCCGGCGAAGAGTTCGTGCCGCCGGACGTCGCCAAGACCAAGGGCGCCGACTTCTTGATCGAGGAACTCGACCAGCGCCTTGCTTCGCAACCGGTTCGATTCGACTACCAGGTTCAAATCGCCGCCGACGGCGATTCGACCGTCGATCCGTCCAAACCGTGGCGTAGCACCCACACCGTCACCGTCGGCGCCCTCGAGATCACCGGCATCGACACCGAACGCGAGCACGACGGCGACATCGTCGTATTCGATCCCATGCGGGTCACCGACGGCATCGAACCCTCCGACGACCCGGTACTGCGGTTCCGCACGCTGGCTTACTCGGCGTCGGTGAAGCTGCGCACCGGTGTGGATCGCGGTCCCGAGGCACCCGCGTCCTGATGACGTCCGGGCATGGCCGTCCGACCGCGGCTGAACTGGTCGCGGCGGTCGCCGAGTTCCTGGAGACCGATGTCCGGGAGTCCACCGACGGCCAGATCAATTTCCATGCCCGGGTTGCAGCCAATGCGCTGCGCATTGTCGAGCGAGAACTAGTCGCCGACTCAGCCGATGACGTCGCCGCCGCCCTGACCCGCGTCGGATGCGACGACGAAGCCCAGCTGGCCGCCACCATTCGGACTGGCGGGCTGGACGGACGCGGCGAACAGGTGCAATCGGCTCTGCGGGCGCTGGTCAGCCGACGTCTGTCGGTCGCCCACCCCGGATACCAGGACGAATAGGGAGACCGATGCCTGCTGCCGAAGTGGTCGATGAGGTGGCCGATCAGCTGTTCGCGGCGATCGAGCGAAGCGACGAGGCGACGCTCAGCGAGCTCTTCGACGACCACATCGCGGTGTGGCGGGTCGGCGCGCGCCGCGACGACGACAAGGGACGGGCGCTGAGGGTCCTGCACTGGTTCATCGACGTCACCACGCAGCGCCGCTACGAAATTCTGGACCGGGAGCTGTTCTCCGACGGCTTCGTCCAGCAGCACATCCTGCACGCCACCGGCCGCGACGGCGCACCGATCGCTCTGCGGGTGTGCATCGTGATTAAGTTGGGCGTCAACGGCCTGATCACCCGTATCGACGAGTATTTCGACCCAGCAGAACTCGCGCCGCTGCTGAGCTAGGCTCGGCGACGACCGGGCTGGTCGGCATGCAACGGTCGGACGGAGGTGCAGATGACGACTCTGGAAACACTGCTTAGCGATCCTGACACCGCCGGCGTATGGACTCTGGTTCCCGACCGCTCGACCTTCAACTTCAAGATCAGGAACATGTGGGGCCTGGTGCCCGTCAAAGGCGAGTTCACCGGGGTCAGCGGCGACGGCCAGATCACTGGCAACGGGGCAGTCTTCGGCCGCGTCGACCTCCAGGTCGCGTCGCTGAGCACCGGTATCCGCCGGCGGGACGAGCACCTGCGCTCGGCGGACTTCTTCGATGCCGAGAAGTTCCCCGAAATCAGCGTCGTCGTCACCGCCGTGCAGCCGAGTAGCGGCAACGCGGCCGACCTGCGCGCCAACTTCACCATCAAGGGCGTCACCGAGGCCGTCCCGCTCCCCGCCACCGTCACCGTGCTCGCCGACGGCTCGGTCCGGATATCGGCCAAAGCCCAGGTGGACCGGGCTCAATTCGACGTCGGCTGGAACCGGGCCGGCATGATCGCCAAGACGGCAACCGTCTCGGCCGATGCCGTCTTCGAGCGAGCGAGGTAATAGCATCTTGCATCGTGTCCCCCGTGCCTTCGGTGTCTTCCGTGTCTTCCGGGCCTTCCGTGGCTTCGCAGAGCCTGCGGATCCTCGTATACAGCGATAACGCCAACACCCGCGATCAGGTGATGCTGGCGCTCGGCAAACGCCTGCACCCGGATCTGCCGCCGCTGAGCTACGTCGAGGTCGCTACCGAGCCGATGGTGATCCGGCAAGTCGACGCCGGTGACATTGACCTGGCCATTCTCGACGGCGAAGCGACTCCCGCCGGCGGCATGGGAATCGCTAAACAGCTCAAGGACGAAGTCGCCCAGTGTCCGCCGATCCTGGTGCTCACCGGGCGCGCCGATGATGCCTGGCTGGCCAGTTGGTCACGCGCCGAGGCCGCGGTGCCCCATCCGATCGACCCAATGCTGCTGGGCCGCACCGTGCTTGAACTGCTCAGCGCCCCGGTGGTGTGACCGGCGCGAATCAGACTGTCCACTCTCGGCTTTCGCGCGATCGGCGCTGGCCGCAGTCGAGCGTGACCCAAACCCGGCCAGAGGAGCCACCGACCTGTCACCGCTGTGGGCTAGCTCACATCCAGACCGCTGAGCTTGGCGTCGCACAGCATCGCTAGGCTGGGCCTGACGTACGGAGCTTTACGAATACAGCCACTCAGGAGCGACGCTGCGGGATGAACGTCTACACACCCATCCTGGTACTCGGGGGGATTGCCGCCGCCTTCGCGGTCGTCTCGGTAATCATCTCGTCGATCGCCGGCCCCGCCCGGTTCAACCGGGCGAAGCTGGAGGCCTACGAATGCGGGATCGAACCCAGCGACCAGTCGGCGAATGCCCCACACGCCGGCAGCGGCCAGCGCTTCCCGGTGAAGTACTACCTGACCGCGATGCTGTTCATCGTCTTCGACATCGAAATCGTGTTCCTGTATCCGTGGGCGGTCGCCTACGACGCGCTGGGGACGTTCGCGCTCGTCGAGATGGCGGTGTTCATGCTCACGGTTTTTGTGGCCTACGCCTACGTGTGGCGCCG
The DNA here is from genome assembly GCA_963787635.1 of uncultured Actinomycetota bacterium. Lineage (GTDB taxonomy): Bacteria > Actinomycetota > Actinomycetes > Mycobacteriales > Mycobacteriaceae > Mycobacterium. The sequence goes on from CAWBDP010000003.1 coordinate 26,599, forward strand.
CGGTGGCCTGACGTGGGATTGAGGTAAACGTGGGCGTCGAAGAGAAAGTGCCCAGCGGTTTTCTGCTGACTACTGTCGAAGCGCTGGCCGGGTACTTCCGAAAGAACTCGCTGTGGCCGGCAACGTTCGGATTAGCCTGCTGCGCGATCGAGATGATGGCGACCGCCGGTCCCCGGTTCGACATCGCCCGCTTCGGCATGGAGAGGTTCTCGGCGACACCTCGTCAGGCCGATCTGATGATCGTGGCCGGCCGGGTGAGCCAGAAAATGGCGCCGGTGTTGCGTCAGATCTACGACCAGATGGCCGAACCGAAGTGGGTGTTGGCGATGGGCGTGTGCGCGTCGTCGGGGGGGATGTTCAACAACTACGCGGTCGTACAGGGCGTGGACCATGTCGTTCCGGTGGACATCTACCTGCCCGGCTGCCCGCCCCGCCCGGAGATGCTGCTGTACGCAATCCTCAAGCTGCACGACAAGATTCAGGAGATGCCGTTGGGTGTCAACCGGGAACGCGCCATCGCCGAGGCCGAGCAGGCCGCGCTGGCCGTCCGGCCCACGATCGAGATGCGCGGGCTGTTGCGATGAGTTCGCCGGAACAGGAACCGCAGGAAGCGGTGAGCGAGTCAACCGACGAAGTGATCGAGGTTCGCCGGGGCATGTTCGGAGTCTCCGGCACCGGTGACACATCCGGATACGGGCGGCTGGTGCGTCAGGTCACGCTCGCCGGCGGCAGCCCGCGGCCCTACGGGGGCTATTTCGACGACGTCGTCGACCGGTTGGCCGAGGCACTGAAGGGCAGCGACATCGAATTCGACGACGCCATCGAGAAAGTCGTGGTGTACTGCGACGAACTGACGCTGCATGTGCGTCGCGAGTTGCTGCCGCAGGTCGCCCAACGACTTCGCGACGAGCCCGAATTGCGCTTCGAACTGTGCATGGGGGTCAGCGGCGTGCACTATCCGCATGAAGCCGACCGCGAACTGCACGCGGTGTACCCGTTGACGTCGATCACCCACGGCCGGCGCGTGCGGCTGGAAGTGTCTGCGCCGGACAGTGATCCGCACATTCCCTCACTGTTCGCCATCTACCCCACCAACGACTGGCACGAACGCGAGACCTACGACTTCTTCGGGATCATCTTCGACGGCCACCCGTCGCTGACCCGCATCCAGATGCCCGACGACTGGCATGGATATCCGCAACGCAAGGACTACCCGCTTGGCGGAGTCCCGGTCGAGTACAAGGGCGCGAAGATTCCGCCGCCCGACGAGCGGAGGGCCTACAACTGATGAGCGAAATTACCAGCACGTCGCACGACGAGGGCCACGCCGGGGAAAAGATCGTGGCCGTCGTCGGCCAGGATTGGGAGCAGATCGTCGAGGCTGCCCGCAGCGGGGATCCAGGTGAACGCATCGTCGTCAACATGGGACCACAGCACCCGTCCACTCACGGCGTGCTGCGGCTGATTCTGGAGATCGAAGGCGAGACGGTCACTGAAGCCCGATGCGGAATCGGCTACCTGCACACCGGGATCGAGAAGAACCTGGAATACCGCTACTGGACCCAGGGCGTGACCTTCGTGACCCGAATGGACTACCTGTCCCCGTTTTTCAACGAAACCGCCTACTGCCTGGGCGTGGAGAAACTGCTCGGCATCACCGACGAGATCCCGGAACGGGTGAATGTCATCCGGGTGATGATGATGGAACTCAACCGGATCTCTTCGCATTTGGTCGCGCTGGCCACCGGCGGCATGGAACTGGGCGCGATGACCGTAATGTTCGTCGGCTTCCGGGAACGCGAACTCGTGCTCAATCTGTTCGAGTTGATCACCGGGTTGCGAATGAACCACGGCTACATCCGACCCGGCGGACTGGCCCAGGACCTGCCCTCCGACGCGGTCGGCGAGATCCAGGAATTCCTGCCGCTGATGCGCCGCCGACTCCGCGACCTCGAGGGTTTGCTTAACGAGAACTACATCTGGAAGGCCCGCACCGAGGGCATCGGTTACCTCGACCTGACCGGATGCATGGCATTGGGTATGACCGGACCGGTCCTCCGCTCGACCGGCTTGCCCTATGACCTGCGCCGCAGCGAACCCTATTGCGGGTACGAGAACTACGAATTCGATGTGATCACCGATGACGGTTGTGATGCCTACGGCCGCTACATTATTCGCGTCAAGGAGATGTGGGAGTCACTGAGGATTGTCGAGCAATGCTTAGACAAGTTGAAGCCCGGTCCGATCATGGTGTCCGACCGCAAGATCGCCTGGCCCGCCGATTTGAAGGTCGGCCCCGACGGTTTGGGTAATTCGACCGAGCACATCGCCAAGATCATGGGTACCTCGATGGAAGCCCTGATCCACCACTTCAAACTGGTCACCGAGGGCATCCGCGTTCCGGCCGGCCAGGTCTATGTCGCGGTGGAGTCACCGCGCGGCGAACTCGGCGTACACATGGTCAGCGACGGCGGTACCCGCCCCTACCGGGTGCACTACCGCGATCCCTCGTTCACCAACCTGCAAGCGGTCGCCGCGATGTGCGAGGGCGGCATGGTTGCCGACGTGATCGCGGCGGTGGCCAGCCTGGATCCGGTGATGGGCGGGGTCGACCGGTGACGGGAGCGTACACGCCCGGCGTCGGAGAATCAGGCGAGCGGATATTCATACAACTCGGGCCGCCGCCGCAAGAGCCGGGCCAGTTCGTCGTCGAAGGCGCGCCGCAGTCTTACTCGCCCGACGTCAAGACTCGGCTGGAGGTCGACGCGAAAGAGATCATCGGCCGCTACCCGAGTCCCCGCTCGGCGCTGTTGCCGTTGCTGCATCTGGTGCAGGCCGAAGACTCCTACCTGACGCCGGCGGGTTTGGAGTTCTGCGGCGAGCAGCTGGGCCTGACCGGGGCCGAGGTCGCGGCGGTAGCGAGCTTCTACTCGATGTATCGGCGCGGGCCCACCGGCGACTACATGGTCGGCGTCTGCACCAACACGCTGTGCGCCGTGATGGGCGGGGATGCCATATTCGACGCGCTCAAAGAGCATCTCGGTATCGAGAACGACCAGACCACCGACGACGGAACCGTCACCCTCCAACACGTCGAATGCAACGCCGCGTGCGACTACGCACCGGTGGTGATGGTCAACTGGGAGTTCTTCGACAATCAGACTTGCGAGTCGGCGTGCAAACTCGTCGACGGGCTGCGTTCCGGTGATCTTCCCAGACCGACACGTGGTGCTCCGTTGTGCACATTCCGCCAGACCGAGCGAATCCTCGCGGGCTTTCCCGACGAACGGCCCGACGAGGGACAGGGCGGGGCCGGCGCGGCCACCTTGGCGGGTCTGCGCGTCGCGCAGGAACACGACATGACAGCACCGGCGGCATCCGAGGACGCAGGGGAACGCGGGTAATGGCGTCAACATCATCGACACCGTTGACTCCCGTGTTCACCCGCTACTGGGACGACCCCCAGTCGTGGACGATGCAGACTTATCGCCGCAACGACGGCTACCAGGCCTTGAAGAAGGCCCTCGGGATGAAGCCGGACGAGGTGCTGCAGGCGGTCAAGGATTCCGGGCTGCGCGGCCGTGGGGGTGCGGGTTTCTCCACTGGCACGAAATGGTCGTTCATCCCGCAGGGTGACAGCGGCGCGGCCGCCAAGCCGCACTATCTGGTGGTCAACGCCGACGAGTCGGAACCCGGTACCTGCAAAGACATCCCGCTGATGTTCGCCACGCCGCACTTCCTCATCGAAGGCAGCATTATCGCCGCCTACGCGATCCGCGCCAGCCACGCGTTCATCTACGTGCGCGGCGAAGTCGTCCCGGTGCTGCGGCGGCTACGGCACGCGGTGGCCGAGGCGTATGCGGCGGGCTTCCTGGGCCGCGATATCGCCGGCTCCGGCTACGACCTGGAGCTGATCGTGCATGCCGGCGCCGGCGCCTACATCTGCGGCGAGGAGACGGCGTTGCTGGATTCGCTAGAGGGCCGCCGTGGCCAGCCGCGGCTGCGTCCGCCGTTCCCGGCGGTGTCGGGACTGTATGCCTGTCCCACGGTCATCAACAACGTGGAAACGATTGCCAGCGTGCCGCCGATCATCCTCTACGGTGTCGACTGGTTCCGCTCGATGGGCACCGAGAAATCGCCCGGTTTCAACCTCTATTCGCTCTCTGGCCACGTGACCCGACCCGGCCAGTACGAGGCGCCATTGGGGATCACCTTGCGTGAGCTGCTCGACTACGCCGGCGGGGTGCGGAAGGGGCACCAGCTGAAGTTCTGGACACCGGGCGGGTCCTCGACGCCGCTGCTGACCGACGAGCACCTCGACGTCCCGCTGGACTACGAAAGTGTCAGCGAGGCCGGCTCGATGCTGGGCACCAAGGCCCTGGAAATCTTCGACGAGACCACTTGCGTGGTGCGCGCTGTTCGGCGCTGGACCGAGTTCTACCAACACGAGTCCTGCGGCAAGTGCACTCCATGCCGGGAAGGCACTTACTGGTTGGAGCAGATCTACGAGCGCCTGGAAGTCGGTGAGGGCAGCCACGATGACTTGGAGAAGCTGGGTGACATCGCCGACAACATTTTGGGAAAGTCGTTCTGCGCGTTGGGCGATGGCGCAGCAATGCCGGTGATCTCCTCGCTGAAGTACTTTCGCGACGAGTACGTCGCCCATGTCGAAGGGGGCGGCTGCCCGTTCGACCCCCGAGATTCCATACTCGAGAACGGAAAGGCGTGATAGCCCTATGACTAGTGCGTCACGCGCCTCCAGTGCGTCAGGCACGTCTCCTGCGGCCAAAACCGACACCGAGGACGGGGTTGCCCCGCCGGAAATGGTGACGTTGTCGATCGACGGTGTCGAAGTCGCTGTGCCGAAGGGGACGCTGGTGATCCGCGCGGCCGAGCTGCTCGGCATTCAGATCCCGCGATTCTGCGACCACCCGTTACTCGATCCGATCGGCGCCTGCCGGCAGTGCCTGGTCGAAATCGAGGGCCAGCGCAAACCCATGGCGTCGTGCACAACCCCGGTCGCCGACGACATGGTCGTGCACACTCAACTCACCTCTGAGGCCGCCGATAAGGCTCAGCAAGGCGTGATGGAGATGCTGCTGATCAACCATCCGCTGGACTGTCCGATGTGCGACAAAGGCGGCGAATGCCCGCTGCAGAACCAGGCGATGTCCAACGGGCGGCCCGATTCCCGCTTCACCGACGCCAAGCGGACATTCGCCAAGCCGATCAACATCTCCTCGCAGGTGCTGCTCGACCGCGAGCGCTGCATTCTGTGCGCGCGCTGCACCCGGTTCTCCGATCAGACCGCCGGCGACCCGTTCATCGAGATGCTGGAGCGCGGCGCACTGCAGCAGGTCGGCATCTACGCAAATGAGCCGTTCGAGTCCTACTTCTCCGGCAACACCGTGCAGATCTGCCCGGTGGGTGCGCTGACCGGGACGGCTTACCGGTTCCGGGCCCGTCCTTTTGACCTGGTGTCCAGCCCGAGCGTGTGTGAGCACTGCGCGTCGGGGTGCGCGCAGCGCAGCGACCACCGCCGCGGCAAGGTGCTGCGCCGGCTCGCCGGAGACGAACCCGAGGTCAACGAGGAGTGGAACTGCGACAAGGGCCGGTGGGCGTTCGCCTACGCCACCCGGCCCGACCGCATCACCACCCCCCTGCTCCGGGACGCCGATGGCGCGCTCGTTCCCGCGTCGTGGTCGCACGCGCTGACGGTGGCCGCCGACGGACTCAGCTCGGTATACGGGCGCGCGGGTGTGCTGGTCGGCGGTCGGGCGACCTGGGAAGACGCCTACGCGTACGCCAAGTTCGCCCGAATCGCGTTGGGCAGCAACGACATCGACTTCCGCGCTCGCCCCCACTCGGCGGAGGAGGCCGAATTCTTGGCGGCTCGGGTGGCCGGGCGGTCGATCAGCGTCAGCTACGCAGACCTGGAATCGGCGCCGGTGGTGCTGCTGGTCGGGTTCGAACCCGAAGAGGAGTCGCCGATCATCTTCCTGCGGTTGCGCAAAGCCGCCCGCAAACACCAGCTGCCTGTCTATGCGATCGCCCCGTTCGCCACCCGGGGGCTGGAAAAGATGTCCGGCCGGCTACTCAAGACCGTGCCCGGCGCCGAGGCGTCGGCGCTGGAAGGACTGGCCGACGGTGAGGTCGGTGAGCTGTTAGGGGAGCCCGGCGCGGTCATTATGGTCGGCGAACGGCTCGCCACTGCACCGGGTGCGCTGTCGGCCGCGGCGCGGCTGGCCGAGTCCACCGGAGCCCAGCTGGCCTGGGTGCCGCGGCGCGCCGGTGAACGCGGCGCGCTGGACGCCGGCGCGCTGGGCGGGCTGCTCCCGGGTGGCCGCCCGCTGGCCGACGAGGCCGCCCGCTCGGAAGTCTGCACGGCGTGGCATGTCGACGACCTGCCGTCGTCGCCCGGACGCGACACCGAGGGGATACTGGCCGCCGCCGCCGACGGGACACTGGGCGCGCTGCTGGTCGGCGGTGTCGACCCGGGCGACCTGACCGACCCGGACGGCGCGCTGGCCGCGCTCGACGCCGCCGGTTTCGTCGTCAGCCTCGAGCTGCGCCACAGCGCCGTGACCGAACGTGCCGACGTGGTGTTCCCGATCGCGCCGGTCGTGGAGAAGTCGGGGACCTTCGTCAACTGGGAAGGCCGGCTGCGCAGCTTCCCCGTCACGCTGGAACGCGGCGCGATGCCGGATCTGCGGCTGCTCGATACGTTAGCCGACGAAATGGGCGTCGACCTGGGGTTGCCCACCGCCGAAGCCGCGCGCGAGGAGCTGATCGGGTTAGGCGCCTGGGCGGGCGACCGCTCCGCCGACCCGGATGCCGAGTCCGCCGAAGCGCCGCAGCCGGGCGCGGGTGAAGCCGTGCTGGTCGGGTGGCGCATGCTGCTGGACTGCGGCGGCCTGCAGGACGGTGAACCGCACCTGGCCGGTACGGCGCGGAACCCGGTGGTGCGGTTATCGGCCGAGACGGCCGGCGAGATCGGCGCCGCCGACGGCGACAAGATCACGGTAGGTACCTCGCGGGGCTCGATCACGCTTCCGCTGGCCGTCACCGACATGCCCGAACAGGTCGTGTGGCTGCCGCTGAACTCGCCCGGGTCGGCGGTGCACGCCCAACTGGGCGTCACAACCGGCAGCCTGGTCCGAATCGAGCGGAGCTCATGAGCCCGTTCGGGCACGACACCTGGTGGTTGCTGCTGGCCAAGGCGGTAGCCGTCTTCGTGTTTTTGCTGTTGACCGTGCTGCTGGCAATCCTGCTCGAACGCAAGCTGTTGGGCCGGATGCAGATGCGCTTCGGTCCCAACCGGGTGGGGCCGTGGGGATATCTGCAGAGCCTCGCCGACGGGATCAAACTGGGGCTCAAGGAGGGCATCACGCCGTTCGGCGTCGACCGGTTCGTCTTCAATCTGGCGCCCATCATTTCGACGATTCCGGCGATCACGGCTTTCGCAGTCATTCCGTTCGGTCCGGAGGTGTCGGTGTTCGGTCACCGCACACCGCTGCAGGTGACCGATCTGCCGGTGGCGGTGTTGTTGGTTCTCGCGCTCTCGGCGGTCGGCGTCTACGGCATCGTGCTGGCCGGCTGGTCGTCGGGCTCGACCTACCCGCTGCTGGGCGGGGTGCGCTCCACCGCCCAGGTGATCTCCTACGAGGTCGCGATGGGCTTGTCGTTCGCGGCGGTGTTCCTCTACGCGGGAACGATGTCGACGTCGGGAATCGTGGCTGCCCAGGACCGGATCTGGTACGTGTTCTTGTTGCTGCCGTCGTTCCTCGTCTACCTCGTGTCGATGGTCGGCGAAACCAACCGGGCCCCATTCGATTTGCCCGAAGCCGAAGGTGAGCTGGTCGCCGGTTTCCACACCGAGTACTCGTCGCTGAAGTTCGCGATGTTCTACCTGGCCGAATACATCAACATGACCACCGTTTCGGCGCTGGCGGCGACCCTGTTCCTCGGCGGCTGGCATGCACCTTGGCCGCTGAACATGTGGGACGGCGCCAACAGCGGATGGTGGCCGTTGCTCTGGTTCACCGCCAAGGTGTGGACCTTCTTGTTCATCTACTTCTGGCTGCGGGCCACGCTGCCCCGGTTACGCTATGACCAATTCATGGCGCTTGGCTGGAAGATCCTGATCCCGGTGTCGCTGCTGTGGGTGATGATCGCTGCGGTCATCCGCACGGTGCGCGACCAGGGCTACCCGCATTGGACCGCCGTGCTGGCGATCAGCAGCGTGGTCTTCGCCCTGGGACTGCTGGCGTATCTGCGAAAGCCGTTCAGCGGCACCGGTACTCGTGTCCTGGGCCGCGGTCCCGAGCGGGAACCGCAGACGACAACGGACACCGAGAGCGCATACCCGGTACCACCGCTGCCGGCCAACGCGCCGGCACCGGTGACCAAGGAGGACGCACGTGGCTGAATCTGATCACCCAGCTCCCCCTCGGACCGCTCCCGGTCCGCATCGTCGTCGGGCTAGGGTTCTGGACGCCGTCGCCGGATTCGGCGTCACGTTCAAGACCATGTTCAAACGACCGATTACCGAGCAGTATCCGGAAAAACCGGGACCGGTGGCACCGCGTTACCACGGTCGCCACCAGCTCAACCGCTACGCGGACGGCCTGGAGAAGTGCATCGGTTGCGAGTTGTGCGCGTGGGCCTGCCCGGCTGATGCGATTTACGTCGAGGGCGCCGACAACACTGAACAGGAACGGTATTCGCCCGGGGAACGCTACGGCCGCGTGTACCAGATCAACTATCTGCGGTGCATCGGCTGCGGGCTGTGCGTGGAGGCCTGTCCGACGCGGGCGCTGACGATGACCAACGACTACGAGATGGCCGACGACAATCGCGCCGACCTGATCTACGAGAAAACCCGGCTGCTGGCCCCGCTGCAACCCGGGGTGGAGCCGCCACCGCATCCCCGCGCACCGGGAGCCACCGATGCCGACTACTACCGCGGAAACGTCACGGCGCCCGGCGCTGACCACAGCGCGGATGGAAAGCAATGACCACGCTGGCCGCCGACGTCATCACCCGGACCTCCACCGGCGAGGCGGTGATGTTCTGGGTGCTGGGTGTGCTGGCCTTGATCGGCGCGCTGGGGGTGGTGGTAGCCGCCAACGCGGTGTATTCGGCGATGTTCCTGGCCATGACGATGATCATCCTGGCGGTGTTCTACATGGCTCAAGACGCGCTGTTCCTGGGCGTGGTGCAAATTGTCGTCTACACCGGCGCTGTGATGATGCTGTTCCTGTTCGTGCTGATGCTGATCGGCGTGGACTCCGCGGAATCGCTGGTGGAGACGCTGCGTGGACAGCGGGTGGCCGCGGTGGTGGCCGGCCTCGGGTTCGGGGTGGTGCTGATCGCCGGCATCGGCACCGCGACGACCGCGGCGTTCAAGGGGCTGAAGGCGGCCAATGCCGACGGCAACGTCAACCGGCTGGCGGTACCGATCTTCTCCCGATACCTGTGGGCATTCGAGTTGACCAGCGCGCTGCTGATCACCGCGGCGGTCGGGGCGATGATCCTGGCGCACCGGGAGCGCTTCGAGCGGCGCAAAACCCAGCGCGAGCTGTCCATCGAACGGTTCCGCGCCGGCGGATACCCGACCCCGCTGCCGGTACCGGGCGTCTACGCGCGCCACAACGCCGTCGACGTCGCCGCGCGGCTACCCGACGGTTCCTACTCCCGGTTGTCGGTCTCGCGGATCCTGCAGAGCCGCGTGGTCGACGGGGACAACGATGAAAAAGCGGGCTCACCCAACGGTTCCCGGAACGGGGCGTCATGAATCCGGCGAACTACCTATACCTCTCGGCGCTGTTGTTCACCATCGGCGCGGCGGGTGTGCTGTTGCGGCGCAACGCGATCGTGATGTTCATGTGTGTCGAGCTGATGCTCAACGCGGTCAACCTCACGTTCGTCACGTTCGCCCGGATGCACGGCCGGCTCGACGGGCAGGTGGTGGCGTTCTTCACGATGGTGGTCGCCGCCTGCGAAGTCGTCGTCGGCCTGGCGATCATCATGACGATATTCCGCGCCCGCAAATCGGCATCGGTCGACGACGCGAACTTGCTCAAGGGTTAGGGCCACGCAATGACGCATCTGACCTGGCTGCTCGTGTTGCTGCCGTTGGCCGGTGCCGCGATTCTGCTGCTGGGCGGCAGGCGGACCGACCCGTGGGGGCACCTGTTGGGCTGTGCCGCCGCGGTGGCGTCGTTCGGGGTGGGCCTGGCCCTGCTGAGCGACATGATCGGCCGGTCCGACGACAAGCGCGTCATGGGTCAGACGCTGTTCAGCTGGATACCGGTCGGGGGATTGCACCTCGACTTCGGACTGCAGATCGACCAGTTGTCGATCTGTTTCGTGCTGCTGATCACCGGCGTCGGCTCGCTGATCCACATCTACTCGATCGGGTACATGAAAGACGATCCCGACCGTCGTCGTTTTTTCGGCTACCTCAACCTGTTTCTCGCGGCGATGCTGCTGCTGGTGGTCGCTGACAACTACGTGGGCCTCTACGTCGGCTGGGAAGGCGTGGGTCTGGCGTCCTACCTGCTGATCGGCTTCTGGTACCACAAGCCCACAGCGGCCACCGCGGCCAAGAAGGCCTTCGTGATGAACCGGGTCGGCGACGCGGGGCTCGCGCTGGCGATGTTCGCGATGTTCGCCACCTTCGGCACGCTGTCCTACTCGGGAGTGTTCGCCGGGGCGTCGGGCGCCGGGCGACCGATGCTTACGGCGATCGGGTTACTGTTGCTGCTGGGTGCGTGCGCCAAGTCCGCGCAGGTCCCGCTGCAGGCCTGGTTGGGCGACGCGATGGAAGGCCCCACCCCGGTGTCGGCGCTGATCCACGCGGCCACCATGGTGACCGCCGGGGTGTATCTGATCGTGCGGTCCAACCCGCTCTACAACCTGTCGCAGGACGCTCAGCTGGCCGTCGTCATCGTCGGCACGGTGACACTGCTGTTCGGGGCTTTCATCGGCTGCGCCAAAGACGACATCAAACGCGCACTGGCGGCGTCGACGATGAGCCAGATCGGTTACATGGTGCTGGCCGCGGGGCTGGGCCCGGCCGGTTACGCCTTGGCGATCATGCACCTACTCACCCACGGCTTCTTCAAAGCCGGCCTGTTCCTCGGGTCCGGTGCGGTGATCCACGCGATGGACGAAGAGCAGGACATGCGCCGCTACGGCGCCCTGCGGGCCGCGCTGCCGGTCACCTTCGTCACCTTCGGCCTGGGCTATCTGGCGATCATCGGGGCGCCGCCGTTCGCCGGCTTCTTTTCCAAAGACGCCATCATCGAAGCGGCGCTGGGCGCCGGCGGTGTGCGCGGTCTGATCCTGGGCGGGGCGGCGATGCTCGGCGCCGGGATCACCGCGTTCTACATGACCCGGGTCATGCTGATGACGTTCTTCGGCGAAAAGCGTTGGGCGGCAGATGCTCATCCACACGAGGCGCCGGCGGTGATGACCTGGCCGATGATCCTGCTCGCCGTCGGTTCGGTGTTCTCCGGTGGCTTGCTGGCGGCCGGGGGCACCCTGAAGCACTGGCTGGAACCGGTGGTGAAAGCCGAGGAAAGCGCCCACGTCTTGCCGACGTGGCTGTCCAGCGTCATCACCATCGTGGTCGTCGGGGTCGGAATCTACGTGGCCTGGTGGCTCGTTGGCCGTCGACCGGTGCCCGAGACCGCTCCCGCCGAGGTGTCGGTGCTGACCGTGGCCGCTCGTCGCGATCTCTACGGCGACGCCTTCAACGAGGAGGTGTTCATGCGTCCGGGCGCGGGTCTGACCGATGCACTGGTCGAAATCGACAACAAAGGCGTCGACGGCTCGGTGCTCGGGCTGGCGGCGCTGGTCAGCCGAGCTTCAGATCGCCTGCGGGGAGTGCAGACCGGCTTCGCCCGTTCGTACGCGTTGTCGATGTTCGCAGGCGCGGCGCTGGTTGCCGCGGCGATCCTGGCGGTGCAGCTGTGGCGATGATCTGCGCCGGCGACAATCTAGCGCAAGCGATGAGGTGGGGGCACCGCCCGCTTGCGGGGGAAGAGCGGCGCTCATGAACAGCGTTCCGTGGCTGAGCGTGCTGTGGCTGCTTCCACTGGCCGGTGCGGTGCTGATCATCGTGCTGCCGGGCCGCCAGCTTGGTCTGGCCAAATGGCTGGGGCTGGCGGTGGCGCTGGCGGTCCTGGCGGTGTCGATCGTGATCACGGCCGGCTTCCACACCAATGGCGCCCCCTACCAGTTCGTCGAATCCCATTCCTGGATACCTGCTTTCGGTGCCGGTTACACGCTGGGGGTGGACGGCATCGCGCTGGTGCTGGTGTTGCTGACCACGGTGCTGGTGCCGCTGCTGATGGTGGCCGGCTGGAACGACGGTGGCGATAGCTGACGACCCGCTGCGCCCGGCTCCGCCGCGCTTGCGATCGTCAGGTGGCGATGCTGACGACCCGCTGCGCCCGGCTACGCCGCGCTTGCGATCGTCAGGTGGCGAACACACCCGCCGCGTCCACGCATACGTCGCCTTGACCCTGACCGTCGAGTCGATGGTGCTGATCTCCTTGATCTCGCTGGACGTGTTGCTGTTCTACGTGTTCTTCGAAGCCATGCTCATCCCGATGTACTTCCTGATCGGCGGCTTCGGCCAGAGCGCTGCGCGGTCGCGGGCTGCGGTGAAGTTCTTGCTGTACAACCTGTTCGGCGGGTTGATCATGCTGGCCGCAGTGGTCGGGCTGTATGTGGTCACCGCCCAGCACAGCGGTCCCGGCACGTTCGACTTCCGGGACATCGTGACCGGGATCTCTACCGGCCGTTACGGTGTGGACCCGGCGGTGCTCAGAGCGTTGTTCATGGGCTTCATGTTCGCGTTCGCGATCAAGGCCCCGCTGTGGCCGTTCCACCGTTGGCTTCCCGACGCCGCGGTCGAAGCCACCCCGGCCAGCGCGGTCCTGATGATGGCGGTGATGGACAAGGTCGGCACGTTCGGCATGCTGCGTTACTGCCTACAATTGTTCCCCGAGGCGTCAACGTATTTCCGACCGCTGATCGTCGTCTTGGCGGTCATCGGCGTGATCTACGGCGCGGTAGTGGCGATCGGCCAGACCGACATGATGCGACTGATCGCCTACACCTCGATCTCCCACTTCGGCTTCATCATCCTAGGCATCTTCGTGATGACCAGCCAGGGACAGAGCGGTTCGACGCTGTACATGCTCAACCACGGTCTGTCCACCGCCGCGGTGTTCCTGATTGCGGGCTTCCTGATCTCTCGCCACGGCAGTCGGTCGATTGCTGCCTACGGCGGTGTGCAGAAGGTTGCCCCGGTGCTGGCCGGGACATTCCTGGTCTCGGCGCTCGCGACGCTGTCGCTGCCCGGCTTGGCGCCGTTCATCAGTGAATTCCTGGTGCTGTTAGGAACTTTCAACCGCTATTGGCTGGCGGCTGCGTTCGGCGCGACCGCCCTGGTGCTGTCGTCGATATACATGCTGTGGCTGTACCAGCGGGTGATGACCGGACCCGTCGCGGACGGAAACGACCGGATCCGTGACCTGGTCCCGCGGGAGGTCGCGGTCGTCGCGCCACTGATCGCATTGCTGCTCGTGCTTGGGATCTATCCCAAACCGGTGCTGGACATCATCAATCCCGCCGTCGGCCAGACCATGACCACTATCGGCCAGCACGACCCCGCGCCCACCGTGTCGGCTGGGACAGCACCGCGGACAGCCGGAGGACCCCACCGATGACCCCCATGTCCAGGCCCAGTGTCGAATACTGGTTACTGTCCCCGATGCTGATCGTCTTCGGAGCCGCGGTGGTCGGGATTCTCATCGAAGCGTTTCTGCCGCGACGGTTTCGCTACGCCGCGCAGGTGACGCTCGCGCTGGCCGGGTTGGCAGCGGCTTTTGCCGCTGTCATCTTGGTGGCCAACAGGATTCCGCGGTTCGGCGAGTCCGCGGTGCTGACCGCGATGGCTGTCGACGGCCCCGCGCTGTTGCTGCAGGGCACCGTCTTGCTGATATCCGCGCTGGCCGTGATCTTCATCGCCGAACGCAATCGGGGCACGAGCGCCCTGGTCGGCCCGGGTGCCGCCACCGCCGGCGCTTTTGCCGGGCTGGACTCCTTTACCCCGCAAGCGTCCGCGGTTCCCGGCAGTGTGGCCGAGCGACAGGCGATCGGGGCGGGCGCGGCACAGACTGAGGTCTTTCCGCTGACCATGCTCGCCGTCGGCGGGATGCTGGTTTTCCCGGCTGCCAATGATCTGCTGACGATGTTCGTCGCCCTGGAAGTGCTGTCGTTGCCGCTGTACCTGTTGTGCGGACTGGCCCGTCACCGCCGACTGCTTTCCCAGGAGGCGTCGGTGAAATACTTCCTGCTGGGCGCGTTCTCGTCGGCGTTCTTTCTCTATGGTGTGGCGTTGATATACGGGGCGACTGGCACGCTGTCGCTTCCCGATATCGGTAATGCGCTGGTCACCCATCGAAACGACTCGATCGCGCTGATCGGTGTCGCGCTGCTAGCCGTCGGTCTGCTGTTCAAAGTCGGGGCCGTCCCGTTCCATTCCTGGATTCCCGATGTGTACCAGGGCGCTCCGACACCGGTCACCGGGTTCATGGCCGCGGCCACCAAAGTCGCGGCGTTCGGCGCCCTTATGCGTGTCGTGTACGTGGGGCTGACCCCACTGCCCGACCAGTGGCGGCCGGTGCTGTGGGCGATCTCGATCCTGACCATGGTGGTCGGCACCGTCACCGCAATCAACCAGACCGACGTCAAGCGACTGCTGGCGTACTCGTCGGTCGCGCATGTGGGCTTCATCCTGACCGGTGTGATTGCCGATATCCGGACGGGTGTCTCCGCGACGATGTTCTACCTGGTCGCCTACAGTTTCAGCACGGTGGGCGCGTTCGCCGTCGTGGGCCTGGTCCGCGACAGCAATGGCGACGAAGACGCCACCATGTCGCGGTGGAGTGGGCTGGGCCGGCGCTATCCGGTTGTGGGTCTGCTCTTTTCGATGTTCCTGTTGGCCTTCGCGGGCATTCCGTTGACCAGCGGCTTTGTCAGCAAGCTAGCGGTGTTCAATGCCGCGGCGCAGGGCGGCGCAGTACCGCTGGTAATCATCGGCGTGGTGACCAGCGGTGTCGCGGCCTACTTCTACGTGCGGGTGATCGTGCTGATGTTCTTCACCGATCCGCCCGACGATCCGCCGCAGGTGGCGATGCCCAGCTCGTTCAGCAGAGCGGCAATCGCGCTGTGCGCGTTGATCACCGTCGGCCTGGGCATTTTCCCGCAGCCGCTCCTCGACCTCGCCGAGCACGCCGCGCAATTCGTCGGGCAACCGTTCATATGACGCCGCGACAGTGGGTCCTCGTCGAAGACTCCGGAGCGGTGCGGATGCTGACGATGAACCGCCCAGCGCCAGCTGACGATGCGCGCCGCCGCGCGGCGTGAGGAGGAGGCTGGCAGGCGGGATGACCGCCCGGCTACCGCAGCTGGTGGGCACAGGTATGGCTCGACGGCTGTCGATGACCGGCGAGGTCGTCGACGCCGCCCGCGCCGAGCGGATCGGCTTGGTGACCGAGGTCGCCGCGCATGATCAGTTACTGGCGCGGGCCGTCGAGCTGGTCACCCAGATCGCCGAGGTGCCGGCGCCAACCATGGCCGCTGTCAAGCAGATCTACGTGACCGGCTCGGCCATCGCCGAGGCGCAGGTGCTCGACGTCGCAAATCTCAGCGCCCGCTACACCGAAACCAGCGAACGTAACCGCCGACAAATCACCTAGCCGCGATTACCGACAAACGGCCGGGTGGCCAACACAAAAATCCCGAGAACCCCCAGCGGCGCCAGCAGCGGCAGCCAGGGCAATCGCAACGGGAACACCGTCGTGGCTAAGCCGACGAGGGTAAAACTCACGGCAGCAACCATTGTCGTCGGGCTCACGGTCACCACGCCGGCACTCGCATACCGAAAAACCAGATATGCCGTCGCCGCCAGCCCGGACACCGCGGAAAGCATTGGTGGCGGTTCAGTGAGCACGAGCACCGCCACCGTGAGCAGGACTGCCAGTGTCGCTATCGGACGCCACACTATCCCGGCCAGCACCGCGAGGGCGGCAAGTGCGACGGCAACGAATCCCAGCCCGGCACGGACACCGATGCCGGCTGCCGCCACCATCAGCAGTCCGAATGCCGGCGAGAGAACGCGGGGCATCATGTCATCGCCGTCCCCGCACACCATGGCGTCGGTCGGGCACCGCGCGCATCGATTGATCCAAGCTCAGCTCCGCACGCCAGGGCACCACGTCCACACCGATCATGGCCATGTCCCGATACATGGCCGAGCGCTGCAGCGCCCACATCCGCGCGATCATGGGATCCTGATCGGCGTCGAAGGGTGAGCCTTGCAGAACGTCGACGGCCAGGACGACGTGGCCACGTTTGCGTAAGTCGATCAGCGCCAACGCAAATTCGGTGTCGAGCAGGGTGGAAAATCCGACGATGATCGCGCCGGGAGGCACGGCGGCCCGAGGCGCGAGCGTTCCGGTCGTGGTCTCGAATCCCTTACCGGCAGCTAGTACGGTATCGAGCACCCGATAGAACTGGCGCTGACCGATGTCGGCGCCCAGCCACCGGGGGTGGTGTCCACCGAGTGCGACGACGCCGGCGCGATCGCCGCTTCGCAGCGCGGTTTGCACCACTTGCGCGGCGCCGCGCGCTGTTCGCTCAACTGCTTCCGTCGCCGGTCCGGGGGCCTGCGGATAGCTGTCGATCAGCACCACCACATCGGCGGCGCGGTCGGTCACCCGTTGCGTCACATGCAGTCGGCCCCGGCGCGCGCTCACCGGCCAGTTAACCGTACGCAGCTGGTCGCCGGGCACATAGGCCCGAATGTCTGCGTACTCGACGCCGGGTCCGACGTGTCGGGTCAGGTGAGTCCCCAGGCGGTCGAGCAGGTCAGTCTGTGGAATCGGCGTGGATTGCGGTGGAGCCACCGGAAAGACGATGATATCGGCGGCATCAACGGTTGCCGTCCCCGACAGCAGGCCGCCGCGGGCGAGTACCTCGACCCGGGCCCGGATCGGATACCGGCCCCAGCGTTGCGCTGCCACCTCGACCGTGTGGCGTCGACCAGAAGTCCGCTCGACGACCTCCAGCTGCAT
This sequence comes from uncultured Actinomycetota bacterium, assembly GCA_963787635.1. Lineage (GTDB taxonomy): Bacteria > Actinomycetota > Actinomycetes > Mycobacteriales > Mycobacteriaceae > Mycobacterium. Next base: position 43,755 of record CAWBDP010000003.1, read on the forward strand.
CCCTGCTAGGGCGGAGACGACGAGTTCTGTTGTCGACGGGCCGGATTTCGCGGACGCCCACAGCTCCAGGCGCGATTGCTCGGTCTCGAAGCATCGCCGGGAAGCGGGCTGGGCATGCACCTGGATTTTGGGTACCGGGGGCTGCCAGCTGATCGAGCACAAGACGCCCAGCAGCGGAGCCGCAAAAGCGATCAGCTGCCAGCGAGATCCCAGCACCGCCACGGCGAGGGCCACCGCCGCGCAGGTGGCAATTGATCGGGTCAGTGTCGATGCCCGCCAACGCAACTCGACGTCGGTGTGGCGGATTTCGGTCACGCCCGTCCCCGGTTCATGGCGTCTTGCCCTGCGTCCGGGGCGCCGGCACCCGCCGCAGCAGCTCGCCCACGACATCGGACCCCTGGATACGCCGCACCCACATCTCTGGCCGCAGGGTGATCCGGTGCGCCATGGCCGGCGTCGCAAGCGCCTTGACGTCTTCGGGGATCACATAATCGCGCCCCAGCAGCAGAGCGCGCGCGCGGGCGAGTTGCACCAGGTCGAGTTCTGAGCGCGGGCTGGCACCGACCGCCACTTGGGGATGATGGCGCGTTGCAGTGGCCAGCGACACCACATAGCGCAGGATGTCGTCGTGCACCGTGACCTCTTCGACGGACTCGCGCATGGCCACCAGGTCGTGGGTGTCGACGACCTGGTTGACCCTCGGCTCGGCCGAACCTCGATCGAGACGCCGGCGCAGCATCGAGGCCTCGTCGGGCTCAGACAGGTAGCGCAGTTCGAGCCGGATGGCGAACCGATCCAGCTGGGCTTCCGGTAACGGATAAGTGCCTTCGTACTCAATCGGGTTGTCGGTGGCCAGCACGACGAATGGCGTTGGCAGCCGGTATGTTTCGCCGTCGATGCTCACCTGATTCTCGGCCATCGCCTCCAGCAGCGCCGCCTGGGTCTTGGGCGGTGTCCGGTTGATCTCATCGGCGAGCAGCAGATTGGTGAAGATTGGCCCGCGGCGGAACTCGAAGCGGCCCGACTGCATGTCGTAGATCGTTGAACCGAGCAGGTCCGCCGGCAGCAGATCCGGGGTGAACTGGACGCGAGTGAATTCCAGCCCCAGCGCCGCGGCGAAGGATCTTGCGATCAGCGTCTTGCCCAGGCCGGGAAGATCCTCGATGAGTACGTGGCCGCGCGCGAGGACGGTGGTGAGGATCAGCGTGAGCGCGGAACGCTTTCCCACCACTACCCGCTGGATTTCGTCGAGCACCGCCTCACAGTGTGCGGTGGTCGTGGCGGCCGACTTGCTCATACCTGCTGTCATACCTGCTCCAAGCGTTGCAGAATTTCCTCGAGTACGCCACGGCCCGGTCCGGGCTCGTCGCCACCCGTGCGCGAGATGTTCTCGGGATTCACCCACTGCCACAGTTCGGGGCCGAACAGGGCACAGCCCGCGGCGTGAAACGCTGCCGGGTCTTTGGCTTGCTTCTGGCGGGTGGCGATTTCGAAGCGCCCGGCAAGTATCGGGCGCAGGCGCCGATCCCAGTCCAAGCGGGTCGATTCCGACCAGCGGATCTGCTTCTCGGTGCGCGACAGCCAGTTGCGCAACGTAGTTCCCAGCACGTCGGTGTCCGGTTCGGCGGGTGCGGGTTCGAGGTCGTCGCTGAGCAACCGGCGGACACTGAGTAACGCCAGCGCGGCCACGGCGCCCGAGGCCCATAGCACGAAGCGGCGATCGTGCAGCAGCAAGGCAAGCAGCTCCACCCCCACAACGGTGCAAAGGCTCAGTGCCAGCACCCTTTTCATGCGCCACCCCCGGGGTTTGCGCCCACGTGCGGGATGAGTTCGGCAAGGACAAGCTGCAGCACGCGCACCGCGACCTCGCGGTGCTGTTCGTTCATCACGTGTGGGCTGAAGCGCGCCTCGGCGAACAGGTTCACCAGCTGCGTGGCGTTATCAGCACGCAAGGCACGGATTTCGACCGCTCGGGCCAGCACCTCTGTCGCCGTGTCGAACTCCTGGGGCGCCGCGCCCGGTATCCGCGCGAGTTCCTGCTCCATGGCCGCGTAGCACGCGATGATCGCTTCACGCGGTTCGCGGTTGGGATCCTCGATTTCGGCCAGGCCGCGCTCGGCTGCGCGCGCGAGCGATTCGGAGACCACCTCGGGGTCGGGAGCTTGATCATCCTCGTCGCTTGTGGCGGCGGTTGCGACGATTGGGCGCCGCCTGCGGGAGGCGACAAGCGTGGCGGTGACCAGCAGTACCAGCAGCGTCACGGTGCCCGCGGCGAGGTAGGCCAAGACGTCCCGAGCGGTGCCCGGCGGGTGCGACGGAGGACCCGCAGGCGGGGCGGTGGTGTTCGTGGGCACGGCAGTTGTCTCTGGTGCGAACGTGACCTGCCCCCCATTCCCCAGTTGCAGAAACCGGGTCAACACGAACACCATCCCCAGCCAGGTGACGATCACGGTCACCCCCAGCAGCAACACCCGCCAACTCGGCCGTCCCACGGTCCCGCCCAGCGTTTCCGACAGCCCCGCAGCGGTGGGTGCCACGTGTCGCGGTTCCCGCAACCGCGTGATGAGCGCGACCACGATGATCACCAGCGACACGCCGAGCAATGCCGCGATGAACACCAGGCTCGCGGGATTGCCGCCCGACTGATGGCGCGGCGCACGCTCGCTGTTGGGGAGATATCCCCGCAACGCGGCAGCAACGAGGATCAACAGCACGATCAGCGCGACCACGCGCCCTGTCGCTTTGTCCGGCATCGGCACACCACTCGACGGTTGCCTGCCGCGTTTCTCAGCGGCATCTGTCTTGCCCATACTGGCACGTCGGCCTGCGGTGCCGCCAGAAATGGCCGGCGTGACGCGCGGCATGGATGCTGCGTTGGCTCTGCGTCCGGCGCGCAGAAGTGCGAGTAGGGCGCACGGTAGGCGCAGAGTCAACGGATCATCAGCGTTGACACGCGGTGCTAGCCCTTGGGCCGCCACACCCCGAACCGGTTGCCCTGCGGGTCCTGCAAATGGGCGAATTGGATCGGGCCGTCGGTGAACGGTACGAGCACCTTCGCGCCCAGCTCGGTCGCCTTCTCGATCGTCGCCTCGACGTCGTCGACCTGCACGTAGAAGATCGCCCACTGCTCGCCGCCCATCGAGCTGGTGTCCCATACGCCGCCCTTGTCGGTGTCGATCGCGCGGTAGTCGCCGGAGTCCGCGATCTGCCAGCCGAACAACCCGCCGTAGAAAGCTCGGGTAGCGCCGGCGTCTGGGGTTCCCACCTCGAAATAGTTCACGACGTTGCTCATGGTCTGCTGTCCTTTCGCGTGCGGAATGGGTCCACCAGCGAGTATTGCGCTCCGGTTCGACAATGCGCCGCGACGCAGGTCAACCGGGCTGTCACGGATTGCGGATGACACCGTGGACAACGATCGCGGTGGTCTGATTCACCCACGTGTCGTCCAGCTGCTCATCCGGTCGCAGCAGCATTCGCAGCAGGGTCGCGCCCCCGATCAATTCGATCAGCCGGTCGGGGTCGACGTCGGGACGCACCTCGCCGCGCTGTACGGCCGCACTCAGCCGTGCCCGCACCGCGCCGAACAGATCCGCGAAACGCGACATCACCCGGGCGTTGAGTTCGGAGTCGGCAGTCATGTCGGCGACCAGGCCGGGCAACGCCGCACGTACCACCGGGCTGGTGAACACCTCCCGGGTGGCGGCGATCATGGCCCGGATATCGGCCGCCATGTCGCCCGCCGGCGTGACCAGCGCGGTGGGCGCCGCCGGGAACGCCGCCTCGTGCACCAGTTCGGCCTTGCTCGACCACCGCCGATACAGCGCGGTTTTCGTTGTCCCGGCGCGTTCGGCGACGGCCGCCAGGGTGAGGTTCGAATAGCCGATTTGCACGAGCAGAGCCGCGGTCGCGGACAGTATGGCAGCGTCGATACGCGGATCCCTGGGCCGCCCGGCGCCGGGGGCCTTGTCAACAAGCGACGGGTCTGCTTTCATAACGCTACCCACCGTATCGTAATTGCCTCACGGAGGAGGCGCTTGTGGTCAACCAACCGGCCATCGAAGATGTCGGCCGGCTTCAACGTTCCAGCCGCGACGTCACCGCCCTGCCGACGGTGATGTCGCGGTGGCTGTCAACTGTGCTGCCCGGCGGGGTGGCTCCCCAGGTGACGGTCGAGAGCGGCGTCGACTCCACCGGGATGTCCTCGGAGACGATCATCTTGACGGGCCGATGGACCGACGGTGATACGCCGGTCGAGGAACGCTGGGTCGCGCGGGTGGCGCCCACCACCGAAGACGTGCCGGTTTTCCCGTCCTACCGCCTCGACCACCAATTCGACGTCATGCAAAAGGTGCGCGAACTCACCGATGTCCCGGTCCCCCGGGTGCGCTGGATCGAGACCACCGGCGACGTCTTGGGCAAGCCGTTTTTTCTGATGGACTACGTCGAGGGCGTGGTGCCACCCGACGTCATGCCCTACACCTTCGGCAACAACTGGTTCGCCGACGCGGCCGCCGACCGTCAGCGCGAACTGCAGGACGCAACGGTCGAGGTGCTGGCCAAGCTGCACTCGATTCCGAACGCGGACAAGACTTTTGCTTTCCTGTCCGGCGGGCGGGCCGGCGACACCGCGCTGCGTCAGCATTTCGATTGGGTACGCGGTTGGTACGACTTCGGGGTGCCCGACATCGGGCGCTCACCGCTAATGGAACGCAGCTTCGACTGGTTGCAAGCTCACTGGCCACAGCAGGTGGCCGACCGCGAACCGGTGCTGCTGTGGGGCGACGCCCGGATCGGCAACGTACTCTACCGCGACTTCCAGCCGGTGGCCGTCCTGGACTGGGAGATGGTGACGCTGGGACCGCGCGAGCTCGACGCGGCATGGATCATCTTTGCGCACATGGTTTTCGAAGAGCTTGCAGGCCTGGCGACGCTGCCGGGATTGCCCGAGGTGATGCGCGAGCAGGACGTGCGCGCCACCTATCGTCAGCTCACCGGGGTAGAACTTGGTGACCTGCACTGGTTTTACGTGTATTCCGGCGTGATGTGGGCGTGTGTGTTCATGCGCACCGGCGCGCGGCGGGCGCACTTCGGTGAGCAGGAGAAGCCCGCCGATGTCGAATCGCTCTTCTACCACAGCGCGTTGATGAAGCGCCTGATCGGCGAGGATCAATAATGCTCGGACCGCTCGACGAATTTCCGGTACACCAGCTCCCCCAGCCGATCGCGTGGCCGGGGTCATCGGACCGAAATTTCTATGACCGTTCCTACCTCAACGCGCACGACCGCACCGGCGACATTTTCGTGATCACCGGCCTCGGCTACTACCCCAACCTCGGCGTCAAGGACGCGTTTATGCTGGTGCGCCGCGGCGACATTCAGACCGCGGTGCACCTTTCCGACGTCATCGACTCCGACCGGCTCAACCAGCACGTGGGCGGCTACCGGATCGAAGTCGTCGAACCGCTACACAAGCTGCGGGTGATTCTCGAGGAAACCGAAGGGATCGCCGCCGACCTGGTCTGGGACGGGCTGTTCGACGTGGTGCAGGAGCAGCCGCACATCATGCGTACCGGCAACCGAGTGACGCTGGATGCCCAGCGGTTCGCCCAGCTCGGCACCTGGAGCGGGCGGATCGTCGTGGACGGCGACGAGATCGCCGTCGATCCGACGACCTGGCTGGGCAGCCGCGACCGGTCCTGGGGCATCCGGCCCATCGGCGAACCGGAACCGGCGGGCCGTCCCGCCGACCCGCCGTTCGAGGGCATGTGGTGGCTGTACGTGCCGCTGGCATTCGACGACTTCGCCGTGGTGCTCATTATCCAAGAAACGCCCAACGGATTTCGCTCACTCAACGACTGCACCCGGATTTGGCGCGACGGCCGCGTCGAGCAGCTGGGCTGGCCGCGGGTGAGCACGCGTTATCGATCCGGCACCCGCATCCCGACCGGGGCGACCATCGAGGCGACCACCGCCGACGGCACCCAGGTCCACTTCGACGTGGAGTCCAAGCTAGCGGTGCCTATCCACGTCGGCGGCGGCTACGGCGGCGATTCGGATTGGCTGCACGGCATGTGGAAGGGCGAGAAGTTCACCGAGCGGCTGACCTACGACATGACCGACGCGGCGATCATCGCGCGGTCGGGTTTCGGCGTCATCGACCACGTGGGCCGCGCGCTGTGCCGCGACAGCGACGGCAGCGCGGTCGAAGGCTGGGGACTCTACGAGCACGGGGTGCTGGGGCGTCACGACCCCTCCGGCTTCGCCGACTGGCTGACTGTGGCGCCCTGACCCGGCGCGGCTGAGCAGCCGTGGGATGCGGTTGACTGAAGGACATGCCTGCACCCACATGGACCGCCGACGTGGTGGTAATTGGCGCCGGTTTCGCCGGACTCACCGCAGCGCGCGAGCTGACGCGACTCGGATACGACGTGCTGATCCTCGAGGGCCGCGACCGGGTGGGTGGGCGCTCATACACCGGGCACGTCGCCGGCTTACCGGTCGACCTGGGTGGCACCTTCGTCGGCCCGACCCAGGAGGCGGTGCTCGGGTTGGCGGCCGAGCTCGGGATCCCCACCACTGCGACCTATTGCGACGGGACCAACGTGATCCGGTGGCGCGGGGCGGTGCGTTCGTATCGCGGCACCATCCCGAGGCTCTCGCTGGGCGGGTTACTCGACATCGCGCGGATACGTTGGCAATTCGAGCGCATCGCCCGCAGTGTCCCGCTGGCGCAACCGTGGACCGCGCGACGGGCGATGCTGCTGGACCACCAGTCGCTGGGCGCGTGGTTGCGGTCGGTGCGGGCCGGTGCCACCTCGCGCGACCTGCTGGCCATCATGGCCCGGGTGACGTGGGGATGTGAGCCCGACGACGTCTCGATGCTGCACGCCGCCCGTTATGTGCGCGCAGCCGGCGGTCTGCACCGGTTGCTCGAGGTCGAGGGCGGCGCACAGCAGGACCGGTTTCAAGCCGGCACCCAGCAGATCGCGGAGAAGTCGGCGGCCGAGCTGGGCGAGCGGATCGTTTTAGGCGCCGCGGTGCGTCGCATCGAGCGCCACGGTGCTGGGGTGACGATTACCTCCGCGAAGGGCAACGCCGACGCCGGGTTCGTCATCGTCGCGATCCCACCGGCGCACCGGGCGGCCATCGAATTCGCTCCGCCGCTGCCTGTCGAGTACGACCAACTCGCCGCGTGCTGGCCGCAGGGGCGGCTGAGCAAGGCCTACGCCGCCTATTCCACGCCGTTTTGGCGTGGCAACGGGTGCTCCGGCGAAGCGCTGTCCGACGAGGGGCCGGTGTTCATCACCTTCGACGTCAGCCCGCACCAGGACGGGCCCGGCATTTTGTTGGGGTTCGTCGATGCCCGCAGTTTCGACACTCTTCCCGCCGAGCAACGGCGCCGCAAGGCACTGGCCTGCTTTGCCTCGCTGTTCGGCGACGACGCACTCAAGCCGCTGGACTACGTCGATCATTGCTGGGGCACAGAGGAATTCGCCTCGGGCGGCCCGACCGCCGCGGTGCCGCCACGCTCGTGGACCCGCTACGGTCGATGGTTGCGTGAACCGGTCGGACCCATCCACTGGGCCGGCACCGAGACCGCCGACGAGTGGACGGGCTTTCTCGACGGCGCGGTCCGTTCCGGACAGCGGGCGGCCGCCGAGGTCGCGGCGCGCTTATAGAGACAGTTCATTGACTGAACTTCAACCGGTATACTGGTGGCATGGCTCTGCGACGCGAATACGACGACGAGATCTGTCCGGTGGCGCGGTCGTTGGAGATGATCGGCGAGCGTTGGACGCTGCTGATCATCCGGGACGCGTTTTACGGTGTCACCCGATTCAATGGCTTCCGGGCGCACCTGCGTGTGCCGCCGGCCGTGCTGAGCCAGCGGCTGAGACTGCTGGTAGAGCACGGGATCATGACGACGTCGGTGGCGGCCACCGGTCGCGAGGAGTATCACCTGACCGACAAGGGCGAACAGCTGTGGCCGACATTGTGGTCGCTGATGCGCTGGGGCAACGACTACTTGGATGAAGGGTTGCGTCGTTCCTTTGTGCACGCCGATTGTGGCGGGGCTATCACGGCATCGGGGGCCTGCGGGAAATGCGGGTTGACACCCGGCCCGCGCGATCTGATGGTGCATCCCCGTCCGCGCCAATCCGAGGTGCAACGCGACGATCCTGTCAGCAGAAAGCTCGCGCGCCCGCACCGGCTACTGGAGTCGTTGAGCGGCCACGCCTAGCTGCGCAGCCGGTCAGGGAAGTGCGGCAAGGAACGGCTTGTTGGACAGGCCGCTAGTGAGCTCCTCGACATCGAACGGCTTGCCCAGCCGGGTACGAAGCTTCTCGCGGTCGGTGAGAAGGCTGATCTCAGCGGTCTGGCGAGCGAACATTCGTCCCAGGTGTGGGTAGAGGCGGCGCATCAGAGCCCGCTCGGGGGCCGTGCAGTTTGCTGCGCAGTACCCAACATGGCCTAACTCGTCGGTGAGGATCTCGCTGTACAGCCGATCGATTCGCGCCGCCACATCTGTCTCATCGGCGAACAACTCGACCCCGATCTGCCTCAACTCGTCGAACAGCACGCATCCGGCCATTTCGGCGGCGCCCACAAAGGAAGCCCCGAGCCGCTCGGGCAGGAACACATTGATCTTGACGAACTGGCGCATCACGAGCGGCGGTGGGACGACCTGGAAAGCCAGACCGAACATGTCCAGCACGTAGGCCAGCAAGCGGGTGTGGTAGTGCTCCTCGAGTTCGACGTACACGCGCTCGGGTGCCTGGTCCTCGCCGCTGTTGCGCCCGTAGGTTTCTCCCAAACCCACACCGAACCGCTCGGCCTGGTTCAGCTTTGCGGTGGCCAGCAAAAAGAGCATCTGCGGCGCGAGGCCGGACTCGGGTCGGCGACGGCGGAGGTTGCGGTTGAAGACCTTTTCATCGATGGGGCGATCCGAGCGCACCGGATCCGACTCTAGCGCTGCGAAGAATTCCTCGCGGTTGGCCAGCCGGCGGTTCAACAGATCGGCCGCGCCGTCGCGTTCCTCCAGGAAGACCCGGTAGCCCTCGATACCCGAACCGCTCATCGCTCCTCCATTCCTTGAACAATCGTCATCACATATCGATCTAGCAGCGCGCCGCGCGCCCCGGATGCGCTTACGCCGGTGGCCAGCAAGGCGAACAGCCCGGTAAGAAAGATCACCGCAAGCTCGCCCGCGTCCACATCCCGAGCCACCCGCCCGGCAGCCTGTGCTTCGGCAAACGCGGCGACGAGGAATTCAGCCAGCGGGTGTCCGGCCAACTCGGCCTCGACAGGCCGCGTCGCCGAAAAATGCAGCCCCAGCATGTCCCGGAAAACCACCGCACCCAAACGCTTCTCGGCGTCGAGCACCTGGTGCACCAGCGACATCAGCACCGACATCAGGTCATCGGGCTCAGTCGTTCGAGCGCGGAGATGCGCCACGATCGTGACCTCCTCGGCGCGCTCCACCTCCACCAGCACGTGTTCCTTGGTCGGAAAGTGGAAATAGAACGTGCCCCGCGCCACTCCCGCCGCCGTGGCGATGGCTGCGACGTCGGCGCCCGCCAATCCAAACCGGCCGATCTCGGCAACGGCGGCGTCGAACAGACGCGCCCGCGTCTGGAGCCGCCGGGCCTCCCGGGCGCTCACGCCCGGCGCGCCGGGTTCGGCTGTCGGCGTCGTCGAAGGCACGATCGCACGCTACCGGGATTACTGACGGTTGTCAATGACAAGTGTCAATTACATTGCGACCCGCAGGTCTGATCATTGCTTACGATGTAGGTCGCAGCACGGGGGTGAATCGACAGCCCGCAGCTGCGAGTTGTAATTCGGCCCACTGCAAGGAATCTCATGACGAGTCCAGCGTTTCCTTCCCCCGAGACTCTTGCCGCGCGGCAAAAGTTGGTCCTCGACCACTTCCACGACGAGGTGCGGCAGGACTGGGACGACGTGCTGGCAACCTTCCCGCATCCCCGTTACGAGCTGATCCCCCAGATGATCGTGCACGCCGGAGACCGCGCAGTACGCGCCTACTACGTCGACACCCGCACCGCGTTCCCGGACCAGGATCACGAAATCATCGCGCTGCGCCACAGTGCCGACGCCGTTATCGTCGAGTTTTGGCTGATGGGCACCCACCGGGGCTACCTGGGCAAGATGCCGCCGACGGGTAGCCGTTTTCGGGTGCGGATGACCGCTTACTTCGTGTTCGATGTTCAGGAGATGCTGGTGTGCGAGCGCATCTATTTCGATTCGCTGACCATGATCAGACAGCTCCTCGCCGGAGTGAATGTGAAAAAACCGAGCGGCTGGCTGCTGGCGGCGCGCTGTGTCCGCGGACTGTTGTCGATGTCCTCGGCTCCCCCGGACCCGGCGTTGGTCGATACCACGCCCCCGGACTTCTGACCATCGGCAGCCTCTATCGATCGGTTGAGGCGAATATGGGTGGGTACACGACACCCGACGAAGTTCCCAACGGCAGCACAGAAAGACGTGTCATGACATCGCAGGAACCCACCGAAAGTAGCGACGCAACGCAAGGGTTAGGCGAGGTGCTTACCCCCGCGGCTTCTGGAGCCGAGGCGCCACCGGCTTCTGATGAGGATGACGACAAAGGATCGGAAACCTCGGACAAATAGTCGCTCGGCATCCAAGCCTTACCGGATCGCCGTTCCGATGAAGTAACTGCCAAGCAGGGTTGCCGCGATGAGCACGATCCAGGCATCCGTGAGGCGGCTTAGCAGAACTGGAGCTTGCCGCACCTCCATGAACTCACGAAAGATGATACGCACCTTGATGGTTGCGATCACGATCGCGCACGACGTGACCACCGCACTGGACCTTAACGAGCTGCCGTGGCCGGCCGAGCGGTCGATCCATACGTAGGCCAGCGTCATCGACGACAAGACCAGCCACACGACCAGCAACCTTTTGTTGAATGCGATTTTCGATCACCTCACCACGTAGAGCAGCGCGAAGATGAGCACCCAGAGAAAGTCGACGGTGTGCCAGTAGGTGGCGCAGGTTTCGACGAGCTCCTGGGATTCCCGGGATCTGGGTGCCGGACTCCGGATCTGGTAGAAGATGACAGCGAGCACGACGAAGCCAATCAGCAGGTGCACGAAGTGGATGCCGGTGAGGAAGAAGTAGTAGCTGAAGAAATCGTCGCTGGCAAAGCCGTTTCCCATCCCGATCTGCCGGACCCACTCCAACACCTTCGAACAAAGAAACACCAGGCCGAAGAACGCGGTCAGGGCGGCGTCCTTGCGCGCCGCTCCGTACGCGCCGGCTCGGGCCGACTGGACGCATCGCGCTACGGACCAGGAACTGAGCAGCAAAACGATGGTGTTGAAAACCCCGATGCGCAGGTCCAGCTGCGCCTGAGAGTGCAGGAAAAGCGCGGAGTTCTGAGTGCGAAAGAACAGGTAGACGGCGAAATAGCTGGTGAAGAGCAGCGTTTCGAACAGCACAAAGACCCACATGTCGGGCTGCCCCGGCACGAACTTAGCAGCCTTGTTTTGCTTCTCTGTAGTCGCACCCGCCAGGTCGGTCATGGCACCGCCTCCGCGAGTTCGTCTTTGCGTGTCAGGTCAGGCAACGGCCCGGTACCAAAGTCCTCGCGCTGAATTACCCGCCGGAGCAGGAAAATGAAAATACCTGTGTAGAGCCCGAATACGAAGACGTCGATCCACCAGGCGATTGTTCCGTTCCAGGCCAAGACGCCGCGGTGAAATATCCAAGCCGGTGACACGACGATCTCGGTGAGCCCGTTGCAGAGGTTGAGATAGCCGAACCACTTGGGGAGGACCCGATTCTTGTCGATCAGAATTGCCGCCATCCACACCAACGAGCCGATCAGGAAGACCCCCATGGTTCCCACGAACGACAAGAACGCGAAATCGTAGATCCAGGCGATCAGCTTGGGATCGCGCTCGGGCCGCATCGCTCCGGTTGTCAGCGCGATACACATTACCAGCATGCCGGGAGTCGCACTGAGCGAGTACATAATCAGGTACGAATACGCGAACGCAGGGCTCACCGACATACGCCGCATGGAATAGGCGATGATCGCGTTGCACAGTGTGGTCATTCCGGTGAAGAGGAACATAATGGCGAATCCGGCCAGCAGCCCATAGTGGTTGTCGTTGAACCACTGCACGATTCGTGGTGTGTCCCATTCGGGTTTCGGCGGGGGCTGGGTGCGGGTGATCACAAAGAACACCACCCCGTAGATCTGGTAGAAGACGAGCAGCGTCCACCAGGCCAACCACAGCTCGCGTTTGGGATTTCGCCGGCAATGCCAGATAATGCGGTACAACGCTGAGCCTTCAGGCGGCTCGAGCGGGGACTCCGTCTGTGTCGCCAGGGCGCTCATACGCTGACCTGTTCATTAGATCGTTGCCGGTTCTCGGCCCGTTCCCGGCGAATCGCCTGGGCGAGAACGACACTCATCACGATGATCCAGACGCCGATGGAGATGTTCTTCAGCCAGAACGACAACGCACCGTTCCACGCCAGCGGGCCGCCCAGTGCCAGCCCCACGAACGACGCCGGCACGAACGCGACCGCGACGAGAAGGTTGAAATGCGCTACCCAGCGCGGGAATACCGGAGCAGGCTGGCCGTCTAGATAGATCGCCAGTGCCAGGATCACGCTTTGCGCAATGAGGAACGGCACTTGACTTGTGAAGGTGACCCAGGCGAGGTCGTTGAACATCTGTGTGAGCTCGGGGTCGCGTTCCGGGCGGAAGGCGGCCAGCAGCCAGAAGAGGTTGGCGATCAGAAAAAGGGTCGGACCGCCAGCCACGCAGCCCAGCATGCAATAGGAGAGGATCGGCGTGCGATGGGCCATCCGGCGGATCTGCATCACAATCAGGATCAGGATCGGGATCAAACATACGCAGAACCAGTTGAACAAGATCATGCTGTAGCGGACGCGCGAGAGGTTGTCGGGGTCCCGGTAGAAGTCGGCTACTTGTTGCGCCGACATCGTCGGCGACATCGGCGGGGTAAAGCCCGGAAAGAGGAAGAACGCGGAGATCCAGATAATCGCCGCCGCCGGTAACGTCCACAACAGGATCAGCTCGCCATCGGTGCGTCTCAACGCAAGTCGCGGCGCTAGCGCACCTTGTGCGTCGTCCTCGCGCAGGTCAGACATCGGTGACTCCTTCGCTGCGACGGCATGGTAGAAATTCGCCCCGTGAGCGAAGCTAGCCGATCGTCTAGTCTGGGTCAAGCCGTTCGTCTAGTCTCGACGTGTGGGACCAGCACAACGTCCGATCAACGACTCAGAGCTCAGAGTCGTCCGGCACAGCGCAGCCCGGACCCGAGTGCTCGATGCCGCACTGGACCTGTTCGCCCAGTACGGCGTCAGCGGGACCTCGCTACAGATGATCGCTGATGCTGTGGGAATCACGAAAGCAGCTGTCTATCATCAATTCCGGACCAAGGAGCACATCGTTCTCGCGGTAACCGAGCGCGAACTCGCCCGCCTGTTGCCGGCCCTGGAGGAGGCCGAGGCCCACCGCGACGCATCCCAGGCCCGTGATGCGTTGTTGGTGAGCACGATCGAGATGGCCGTTCGTGACCGCCGGCTGGTGCGAACGCTGCAGTTCGATCCTGTCGTCGTTCGATTGCTGGCCGAGCACGAACCCTTCCAGCGGTTCATGACCCGTCTGTATCAGGTGCTGCTGAGCGACATGGGTGAGGACGGGCGGATCGCGGGGGCGATGTTCTCGGGCGCGGTGAGCAGCGCCGTCATGCACCCGCTGGTCGCCGACATCGATGACGACACTTTGCGAATACGGCTCACCGATCTGGGTCGGCGGATGCTGGATCTGCCTCAACCAGTTGCACCGCAAACACGTTCAAGGTCGGCACGATAGCTGCGTCAGCCTGCTACCGCATCTCGCACCGCGTCGACAAGCGCGGCGATGTCGCGTTCCCGGTCTCCGTCGGGCAGCGGCCAATGCGTCATCCTCAGGTCGGTCACGCCGGCCTGCACCTGCCGCACCGCGTCCGCGGCAACCGCAGCCAGGTCAGGCCTGCCGTCCGCGCCGGCGCGCACACGCAATGCGCCGGCGACGCCGAACCCATCCCGGTCGCCGCCGGCATCGTCGACCGCTGCGCGCATCCGCGCGATTCCACCGGTGATGTCGCGGGCGTCCTCGCCCCACGGGATCCAGCCCGTCCCGAACCGGGCGAGCCGACGTGCGACTGCCCGGTTGACCGTGCCGCTCACCCAGATCGGCACTCCCCCCGGTTGCCTTGGTTTGGGCATTTGGTGTATCCGGTCGAAGCTCAGTGCCGGCGAGGTGTAGCTGACCTCATTGTCCTGCCATAGCCGTTGGCATACCTCGAGTGTCTGGTCCAGGATGGCCCCGCGATTGTCGAAGTCGACTCCGGCCGCCTGGTATTCCTCACGCTGCCAGCCCACTCCCACCCCAAGGTCGATGCGGCCATCTGACAGGACATCCATGGTGGCAAGGGTTTTCGCAAGAACGGCCGCTGGGCGCAGCGTGGCGAGCAGGATGTTCGTGCCCAACCGGATGCGTTGGGTTCGCGCCGCGAGGTAGGTCAGCGTGGTAAGTGGTTCCAACCAGTGCCCGTCGGGTCCGGTGGGCTGGCGACCGCCTTTCGTTCCCCCGGTGCGCGGATTCGCGTAGGCGTCCATGTTCATCCCGAACGCGATGTGTTCCGACACCAACAGGCGATCGAATCCGCAGCTCTCCAGCAATTGAGCCCAGTCGGTGAGGTGGTCCCAGTTAGCCGGCGGCACAGCCGAGTACGAGGGGACCCCCATCGAGATCTGCATTGGGGCCTATAACGTCAGCGGTTCGGCGGGCTCGGGCTGAACCCGGACGGGGAATCGGGCACCGAATTGGGGTACGGGAACAAAGCCGCGGCTGTGTGCGGCCGTCACGGCGCGCTGAAGCGGGACCAGCAGCGGGACGAAAAGGATCTGATCGACGACGATCGGGGTCACCAGCCGGTTGTGCACGAACGCGAACGAACTCTTGGTGACCGGATCGGCCCAACCGATGGTTCCGCCGAGGCCGGCGTGGCCGAAGCCCCGCATCAGGCCGGGCACCGGAGATCCGTGGTACCCCAGGTGAAACGACATCGGGAAAACGACGTTCAGATCAGGCCGCATACTGCGTTTTCCCGTCAGGCTTGCGACCAATTCCTGTGACAGGTAACGGTTCCCGTCGATGGTGCCGCCGTTGGCGAGTACGCCATACATTTTTGCCAGACCCCTTGCGGTAACCAACGCATTGACTGCCGGGATCTCACTGTCCAACAGGGGCGTGTCGCCCTGCACCAGGGACGTGATGCCCGGCACGTACGTTGCGCCGAGTGCACCGGGCACCGGAAGCTTGGCCAGTGTGGGCATCACGCGGCCGAGCCACGCGGCTCCCGGACCTTGCGGAAACATGATTTGCGCCGCCTTGGTGGGCGCATCGGCCGGTGGGCGTCCGAGGTGCACACCATCGGTATCCAATGGTTCGGCGACCT
The DNA here is from genome assembly GCA_963787635.1 of uncultured Actinomycetota bacterium. Classification (GTDB taxonomy): domain Bacteria; phylum Actinomycetota; class Actinomycetes; order Mycobacteriales; family Mycobacteriaceae; genus Mycobacterium. The sequence goes on from CAWBDP010000003.1 coordinate 59,282, forward strand.
CGGTGCGGAACAATTCCCGCATCCCCATCCCGGAGATCGCGCGGGCCAAACCCGACGCCAACCATCCGAAGGTGAACGCATGATATGCAGCACGACCGGCGAGGCGGTCGACCGGGGCCGCAGCCAGCCGCTCTTCCATTAATCGATGGTCCAACAACTCATCCGCGCTCTTGGTCCCGAGGCGTGACAAGCCGATGGTGTGGCGCAACATGTCGCGCACCGTGATATTCGCCTTGCCGCGAGCACCGAATTCGGGCCAGTACTGCGCGATTGGCGCGTCGTAGGACAGCAGCCCCCGGTCAACGAGCCGGTGCAGGACTGTGGACGTCACTCCCTTGCTCGCCGAGAAGACCATTGCGCCGGTGTCAGCCGTCCAGGGCACCTCACCGTCGCGATCGGCCCAGCCGGTCCAGACGTCGACAACCGGTCGGCCCTCGACGTAAACCGATAGCGACCCGCCGCCGTACCGCGGCGAGGGAAACAGCTTGGCGAACGTCTGCACGACACACCCAAACCTTGGGTCCGCGGCACCCTGGACGTGGACAGGCAGGCCGTCGCCGGCCGTGAAAGCTCCGTGATCGGTCATAGCGGTCGAAGATACTCGGTCATCGCGGCACGGGCGGGTGTTACGGTTTTCTCCCCGACAGGTGAGCTGTTGGGCGCAATCCCCGCCGACGACCCGATGACGACCAAATGTGGCTTTGAGCACGGACGGACGGACAATCTTATGACGCTCCCCTCAACCGGCCGTCTGATTGCGGTCGAGCATTGGCCCGATGCTGCGGGACTTGCTTGCAACGGCATGTCGCCGTGACAGTATTCCGCCAGCTTCGTCGACGGCAGTATCCGCTGAAGTGGGCGGGCAGGGCGCTGCTGGTGTCGGGCGCGGTGGTACCGACCGTCCTGGGGTCAGCGGTGATCGCGATCATGACGTTCTGGGCGCTGCCGACGGGCGCCGCCCTCAGCCAACATCACGTGCTGATCCGCAATATCGTTGCCACCGCGATCTATGCAGCGATCTCGATCCCTGGCGGAGTGGTATGGGGATACTTCTGGTTGACCTTTCCCGCCGACGCTGACGATGGGACAACCCGGCCCACCCTGCTGACAGCGCCGGGCCGAATGGCGTTTATTCACAGCACTGTTTGGATCGTAGCGACGCTCGTGCTCGTGCTTGTCAACATCCATACACCCTGGTTGGCAACGACATTGGGTGTAAGCACCGTCTTGGGCGCAACAGTGACAACGGCGATCTCGTACTGGCTCTGTTCGCGCGCGTTGCGACCCGCTGTCGCTGAATTGCTGACCGAGGAACCGCCGACGCAGCCACGCGGGCCCGGTTTGCGTGTGCGTGCGCTCAGTGCGTGGATGGTGGGAACCGGCGTGCCGATGCTGGCACTGATGCTGGTTGCGGGTAGCGCGTTGGTAGTCGACTATCCGGGACACCGACTGGCCGTGGTGGTCCTGGTACTCGGGGCTTTCGCGATCGTCAGCGGACTGGTGATCGCCTCATTCACCGCGGCCACCACCGCGGATCCCATCGACGAGGTGCGGCGCGGCATGCGACATGTCCAGCGTGGCGACTTCGACGTGTCGGTCCCGGTCTTCGACACCTCCGAACTCGGGCTGCTGCAGGCCGGCTTCAACATGATGGCCGGCGGGCTTCGAGAACGTGAACGACTGCGTATTCTTTTCGGCCGGCACGTCGGTCGCGACGTGGCCCGTCTCGCTGAGCAAGTCGCGTCCCGCGGTGATACGCAGAGCGAAATGGGCGGGGTGAAATGCGAAGTGGCGGTGTTGTTCGTCGACCTGGTGGGCTCGACAAAGCTGGCCGCAACACTCGAGCCGGACGAACTGGTGACAATGCTGAACGAGTTCTTCGCGGTAGTGGTGGACGTCATCGAGCGACACCAAGGTCTGATCAACAAGTTCGAGGGCGACGCCGCACTGGCGATCTTCGGCGCCCCGATTCCGGACCCCGATGGTGTCAATCACGCACTGACCGCGGCGCGCGACCTCAACAGCAAGCTCAACCCGCCGGGCGAAGAGGTCCAGGCCGGTATCGGGGTGTCCGCCGGCGTGGCAGTGGCCGGCAATATCGGCAATCCGAACCGGTACGAATACACAGTGATCGGCGACCCGGTCAACGAGGCGGCGAGGTTGACCGAAGTCGCCAAACAGTCCGGGGGTGTTGCCGCGTCCGGTGCGGCGCTGAGCCGCGCCGGGCAAGACGAGGCGCGGCTCTGGCGTATTGCGGATTCCAAAGTCCTACGTGGCCGAAATGTTTCGACCGAGATCGCCGTTCCGGGTTGAGTGAGACTCACCCGGCTCATCGTCGCCGGTGGCAATCGCGCACGCCGGTGAGAATGGCTTGGATGAGTCGGCCGATCTGTTTGGCACTGTGGGTGGTCTCGACGCCGCGGACGTAGTCGAGCATGACGCCGTAAATGAAGCGCAGGTGGCGAAAGCAGCTGAGTGTCCGAGTGGTGTCGGCGAAATCAGCCTCACGCCCGGTTTGCATTACCAGTTCGTATCGCGCTTTCGTCCGGGTTAGCCCCGGCGGGATTCCGGCCATTGTCGCCGTCTCCCAGGAGTGGTGGATCAGGCGGCGACCCTGAACTCAGAAAAGGCTCGAGACATCGACGAACGGGCTGATGAGGTCAATCCCCGCCTGCGCAAGCCCAACACCGACTCCGCCGAGCTCGAACAGCACTGCATTGGAGAGCAGTCCGAAGTCCTCTGCGATAGGAAGGCCGACGGCATCGAGGAGGTCACCCTGCCCGAGCTCGGTGGCGAAAATAGTTGCATCCTCGGCCGGGACTGTGGTGAACAGTGCGTTGAGGACGTCTTCGGTCGGAAGAAGAGTCCCAGCAAGTGCCGAGTTCGCAGCGCTAATCGCATTGACAATCCCGAGCAGCGAGTCGGAGGTAGTCGGGACCGTGATGTCCTCACCGGCCACTGACAGGAGGTAGGGGGTCTCTATGAGGTTCAACACCGGGTTGTTGGCCAGCGAGAACAATTCCGCAGGATTCTCCAGGTCGGCGATCGCGTTCTGGATACCTTGCTCGGCCCCCGTCAGCAGCAAGCCGGGCACCTTTTCCAAATCGGCAAGGCTGGGGAACAATCCGGCGACGGTTGGCACATCCGCGTCCTGGTTCACCCAGCCGTAATCCGGGTCGCCGTAGCCCAAGTTCACCAGGACTTCCAGGTCCGGTTGCATCAAGTCAGACAACACCGGGCCGATCACCGGGACCGAGCGCAGCAGGTCCAACAGCGGCAGGTCGTCGGTGAGGATCATGTAGTAGTTGGTGGCGCCGTCGTATCCCTCAGAAGTCGGCACCTGCACGATGTCTGCACCGTCGACGAAGGCCGGGTTCGGGTACTGGGTGTGCACGAAGATGAAACCCAACAGGGCGTTGAGGTCGGACAGCAGATTGAGCGGGTAGCGCGGGAAGTCGGAAATCGCGTCATATTCCGCGCTGTAAATGTCGGTTGGATATTCGGTGACCGGCGTCGCGCCGTCGAACGTGATACCCAGACTCGGTATGGACGGATCCGTGCCGGCCGGAAGATCCAGGCGCTCGAGCAAACCCCCGTTGGGGTTGTTGGGGTCGCCGAGCAGGACGAACTTGAGCTGGTCGGACGTCGGGTCGATGCCAGCGGTCCCGTTCACGATATTTTCCATTTCCACCGTGGAAATCGTGGAGCTTTGGGAGTAGCCCAGCACGGTCACGTCATTTCCGTGGTCGATTTGGTACTTGATGCCGTCGTTGAGGGCGGTGACGCCCTGGGCCACCGAGGTGTCGAACGGCAGTTCCTTGGTTCCGATAATCGGATACAAACCCTCGGGGGTGGTCAAGGGATCCAGGCTGCACGTGGGTTCGGTGCAATGCAGGAACAAATCGTTGATGTCCTGCACGTAGATCGGGGGCGGGTTCGGAATACCACTACCACCCATGATCAGTACGGTGTCGCCCTCGCCGAACGCGAAGCCTGCCGTGAGCAGCGCCGTCAGCGCCATCACTCCGGCGCCGGTACCGGCCACCAACCCGACACGCAGCCGATGCAAACCATGAGCACCCATAGCGACCCTCCCGGAAAAGCGGCCCGCCGCCGGGCCTTCGATTGTGGTCAAGCAGAGACGCTAACAATGGCGCCGGGCGTTAGGATCCGTTTCTCTCTAATTTTTTAGAGGCATGGTCCCTACAGGCTGCCTAGCGGCTTATTGTCCGGACCAACCCTGATATTTAGCTGCGTTAAATACTCAAGAGCGGTGCGCGTACGAAGCGGAATGGTCCGCGGCAAACACGCTGAGCCTGATTCACCGTCACCCGGTCGAGTTACTCAGTCCCACAACCAGATTGATCGTGACCGCCAGAATGACCGCGCCGAAAAGGTAGGACAGCACCGCCTGGCACAGCGCGATGCCGCGCAGTTGCCCCGTCTCCAAACTGGTGTCGGACACCTGGTAGGTCATGCCGATAGAGAACCCGGGATAGAAGAAATCCACGAACCGCGGATTCTCTTTCCCGTTGAAGTTGATCCCGCGCGCGGCGTTGGAGTAGTAGACGTTGGCGTCGCGGATGCTGAACACCGTGTGGACAAGACAGAATGCGGCGACAATGCTGACCACCCCGAGCACCGCGGCGATGTGTTTCTCGGTTCCGGCTTGGAACCTGCGGCCAGCAGATGCGCCACACCGGCCAGATTCGCCACGCACGCCGCGGCGATCCACCACACGGTCGGCGCATACCGCCATCCCGCCGCGACACCGACCAGCACCACACCGCGAGACCGGCCAGTGCGGCGACAATCAGTCGAGTGACGACGTGCCTGCGCCGACGAAAAACAGCTTGGTATGCCATACCGAAGCTAAACACCCCTGGGCTGCGGGAAGTGAGCCACCCGCGCGTGACAACTCAGCGCTGGGGCGACGATTCCGTTGTCATAGGCGTAGACGATCGCGGCGGCGCGGTCACGCAGGTCGAGCTTGCCGAAAATTCGCCCGATGTGACTTTTGACGGTGACGCCCGAGATGCAGAGTTCGTCGGCGATCTCGTTGTTCGAGCGGCCTTTTCCAATCAAGGTGAGGACGTCGAGCTCGCGGGCCGTCAGCTCGGCGATGTCGTTGCCGCGCGGACCCGCGGCAGCCTTCCGGTAGGTGGTCAGCACGCGCGAGGTGACCGCGGGATCCAGATAGCTATCACCCCTGGCGACTGCCCGTACAGCGCGGATGAGCTCCTCAGCCGAAGAATCCTTGAGCACGAACCCGGCTGCGCCGGCACGTAATGCGCCGGAGAGCAGCTCGTCCTCGTTGAACGTCGTCAACGCAAGCACCGGCGGTCTGCCGCCCAGCCTGCGGGTCGCCTCGATGCCGTCGACTCGCCGCATCCGCAGATCCATCACGACGACATCGGGTTGGCACCTGGCGACGGCGGCGGGCACCTCGTCACCGTCAGCGCATTCGGCGACGACGGCAAAACCGTCCTTGCGGCGCAAGATTCGGCGCAGCCCTGATCGGACCAGGTCCTGGTCATCGACGAGCAGGACCGCGATCTCAGGCGATTCCTCGGTCATGCCTTGCACCACCATGGGCGCCAGCCGGTGTCGATGTCGGCCAGTGGTATCTCGACGCACACCGACCATCCGTCGGGCCGCGGGCCGACGTCAATGGCACCGCCGAGCAACTCGACCCGCTGCCGCATGCCACGCAGACCGCGGCCCTCGGCGGATGGGGCGGCGGCCACCCCCGCCGGCAGCCGATTGTTGACGGCCAGTCTGGCCGATGCTGACGAAATACTAAGCACCGCAGTTGATTGAGAGTCCGGCGCGTGCTTGGCGATGTTGGCTAGCGATTCCTGGGTGATGCGGTACAGCGCCAGACCGACCGCCGCCGAAACGCGTTCGACAGGTCCCTCGATACGCAGCGTCACAGCCAGCCCGGCGCGTTCGAAGTCCTCGACAAGCGCCGCGACGTCGTGGATGCCGGATTCTGGAGTGATCTTCATCGGAGCGTCGTCGAGCAACCCGACGGTGCGACGGATATCGGCCATCGCCTGCCGGCCAAGCTGCTCTGCCTGTTCGAGGGCCTCGACCGCATCGTCGACGTCGCGGTCCTGCTGCAGCACCCGCCGCGCACCGGTCAAATGCAGCAGCGTGACGGACAACGAATGGGCGATGACGTCGTGCACTTCGCGGGCGATGCGCCGTCGCTCATCGGCCGCAGCGTGTTCGGCCAACACCTCCTGCGCCTGAATCTGTTCGGCCAGCAGGCGCCGGTTAGTGCACATCAGGGAGCCAATCAGCCAGGCGCCGGCGACGAAACCAAGGTAAAGCACCACATCGTCGATGCGGTGAAGTGCAGACGCGGCGAGCAGCAGCGCGGCCGCCGACACCGCGGCCGACAAGCCGCCGGCAGTGGAGGTCAATGTCCCTACCGCTCCGACCATTACCACCAGCAATGCGGGTGCGAAATCGGCTCGAATGGGCGTAGACGTCGCGAACAGCATCATCGCAGTCGCGGACGACCAAGTCGCCCACGTCACCACGGGACTGAGCTTGAGGTTGAAGAAGAAAAAGATCACCGCCGGTGAGATTGTGATCGCGAACGCAGCCAGCGCGATGGGCAGGTCGGCGACTGGCCGCTGCAGTGTGGCCAGCAACCCGCCGACCACAACGAGGGTGTCGATGACGATGATCGACGACCAGGTGACACCGACGGGCAGCAACTCGCTCCGTCGGCGGAGTTGTTCGCGCAGGTAGGCTGCGGCGTCGAACATCGTCCAATCGTAGAAGAGCGGAGTGTGGAGTCACATCATGCTGCGGTCGGCACGCGTCTCCGCCCGTGGTAGGAGGCAAAGACCGAACTTCGGGACGACGCGCGGCAGCGGCCGACTTTCGTAGCGTTCCAGTCATGACATGGACACATCTGCACGACCGCATGGCCTTCATGGCCGAAATGATCCGAGCTGCCGAGAGCGACCCGGAAGCGGCGCTTGACTTGGCCGGCAAAGCATCCGAGGTATCTCGGCTGTTCGGCGACGAGGAGGGGCTCCTGCTGGCGCTGCGGCATCGCTGGATGACGATGCTGGTCGCAAAGCTCGATCAGGCAGCCTATGAGGGCATTACGGCCGAGAAAGCCAGAGCTGATCTGGTGGCCGCGCAGCCCGGCCTGCGGGCGCTGTTGGAGATTGGCGCCCAGCGCTCGCTGCGGGTGCGCTCGTTGGCCCGCGGCGAGCACCGCGTCGTCGACCTCTTCGGCGGCTCCGCCGGCGACCAGCAGACCGTTGCGTGACCAGGACATCATGCGCTCGCGCCGCACCGGCGGGTGGGCGATGCTTGTCCTCGGCCTCTGGGTGATCGCCGCTGCGGCTGCCAATTTGGCGGTGCCGCAACTGGAGCGGGTCGTCGACAGCCACGCCCGATCCTTCATGCCCAGCGACGCACCGAGCTCGATCGCCTCAACGCACGCCGCCCAGCTTTTCGCCCAGGAACCCAGCAACAACTTCGTTTACGTCGTGCTGGAAAGAAATCAGCCGCTCACCCCACGCGACCGACAGTTCTACGACCGAATGACAGCCGCGCTGAATTCCGATCGGCAACATGTGTATTCGGTGACAGATCTATGGTCACAACCCGCGACGGCCAGTGGCGCGCAGAGTTCGGACAACCGGGCCGTCAGCGAGATGGTACGGCTCGCGGGGATGCTGGGCACCTCCCAGGCCCGCCATTCGGTGGACTCGGTGCGCGCGACGGTGACCGGATTGTCGCCGCCGGCGGGACTGCAAGTACACGTCACCGGACCCGGCGCCACCATCGTCGACGAATTCGCCGCGATCGACCACCAGATGTTCGGGATCACCGCCGGCACAGTCGGTCTCATCCTGCTGCTGTTGCTGGCGGTATACCGGTCGCCGATCGCCGCGGCGATCCCGCTGGCATCGGTCGGTCTCGCACTGGCGGTGGCGCGTCCCGTTGTCGCGGCACTCGGACAGTCCGGCGTCGTAGAGGTGTCGCTGTTCTCGGTGGCACTGATGGCCGCCATGACGCTGGGCGCGGGTACCGATTATGCGATCTTCCTCATCGGCCGCTACCACGAGGGACGGCGCCGACACGCCACGCCCAGGCAGGCGCTGATCGACGCCTACCGCGGGGTCGCGCCCGTCGTGATCGGATCCGCGCTGACCGTGGCGGTGGCGTTGGCAACTCTGGGCTTCGCCGAGGTGGGCGCGCTTCGTAGCGCCGGGATACCCTGCGCTATCGGCATTCTCGTGACGATGATCGCGGCGTTGACGCTGACGCCTGCGCTGATGAGCCTGGCGGTGCGCCGCGGATTGATCGAACCGCGCCCGTCGACGACAGCGCGGCGCTGGCGCCGGGTCGGAGCCGCCGTGGCGCGCTGGCCCGCTCCGATTCTGGCCACCGCGGGTACGTTGACCCTGCTTGCGGCGCTACCACTGGCGGGAATGCGGATCGGCTGGAACGAACCCGCCGCCACGCCGTCGGACGCCGACTCCAGCCGCGGCTACGCGGCCATCGATCGGCACTCCGCGGCGAACACGCTGCTGCCGGATGTGGTGACCGTCCAGGCCGACCACGACCTGCGCAATCCGGCCGGGCTGATCGCCATCGAGCGGATCACCCGCCAAATCATGGCCATCCCCGGTGTGCGCATGGTGCAGTCTGCCAGTCGCCCTGACGGCAGAGTGCCCGACGAGGCGACGTTGAGCTACCAAACCGGCGTGCTGGGCCATCAATTCGGTGAAGCGGTCGACTCGCTGACCCAACGGTTGGGCCGGATCTCTCAGCTGGACGAGGCACTCGCGCAGGCCCAAGCGGCGGTGGACAGCCTCGGCGGCGGATTGCGGGCCGGCGGTGCGGGATTGGCCGACGTGTCCGCGGCCGCCGAGGATATGCGCACCGGTATGAGCGGCGTACAACGCTCTATCACCACGGTGTCAAGCTACCTGGATCCACTGCGGGACTACGTTGCCCGAACCCCGGACTGCGCGGTGAATTCCGTCTGCACAACCGTCGAGGGTCTCCTGGAACCCATCGACAGTCTGCTGCAGACCTCGACGCGACTCGACGACGGCGCCGGGAAGCTGACCAGCGGGTCGGCCACCGCCGCCCAGGCCATGACAGGCTTGCCGCAAACCGTGACATCGATGAAAGACGCTCTTGTACAGGCCCGTTCGGCTACCCACGAGTTGCTCACGCTGACCGCGACAATCGAGCCGCAGATGCGCCAGTTGACCGACTACCTGACCGAAATCGACACTCAATTCCGCGGCAGCGCCGCGGGCGGATTCTACCTGCCGCAGCGGGCCTTGAGCGACCCGCGCTACCGCCCGGTGCTGCGGAACCTGGTGTCGGCGAATGGTCGTGCCACCTATCTGGTGGTCTACGGCGACGGCCAGGAATGGAGTGGCGACGGCGCTGCCCGGGCAGATCAGGTGCGTACCGCGGTCAAGGAAGCCACCAAGGAGGGAACGCTGACTCCGATCGGTGTCGATCTGGCCGGCGTCGGTCCCGCGACCGCCGACTTGCAGCGGTTCGTCGCCCGCGACAGTGCGTTGCTGGTGGCCGCGGCGCTGGTTCTCATCTTTGCGATCGTCACGGCGATGCTGCGCAGTCCGGTCGCCGGAATGGTCGTCGTGGGGACAGTGGTCGCCTCCTACGCGTCGGCGCTGGGCACCAGTGTGCTGATCTGGCAGTACCTGCTTCATCACGATCTGCACTGGGCCGTCGCGCCCATCGCGTTCATCGCGCTGATCGCTGTTGGCGCGGACTACAACCTGCTGTTGACGCTGCGGATCAAGCAGGAGGCTGAGGCCGGGCTCAAAACGGGTATCATTCGCGCGTTCGGTGCGACCGGCGGGGTGGTCACCACCGCAGGCATCGTGTTCGGGCTAACTATGCTGGCGTTGCTGGCCAGCAGCGTGCTCAGCATCGCCCAGATCGGCACGACCATCGCCGTCGGACTCCTGGTGGACACCCTTGTGGTGCGGGCACTGGTCGTGCCGACCGTCGTGACACTGCTGGGTCGGTGGTTCTGGTGGCCGCGCGGGCCACGGCTGCGTCCTAGGTAGCTGGATTATTCCTGGCCGAGGAGAGGCTTTGCGGCCTATCCTTGGTGGTAGCTAGCACCGCTAACTGTGGTGTGCAGGTCGCGGCCAGACGGGTATAGGAGCACATGATGAACACCAACGGCAACACGAAGAAATTGCGCGCCTCGGCGAGCGGCGCGGCAGCCGCAGTAGCGCTACCGGCAATGCTGTTTGCGGGCGCCGGGACCGCACAGGCCGGGACCAACCCAACCACGTTCACAAATACGAACGGCACCATGCAGGTCATTTACGGCGGTGGCGGGGTTGCCGACTACGCGACCATCGTCGATGCGACCAACCCCCCAGGGGCGACGGAAAATTGCCATTACCACTCGGTGGGGGTGCAGAACACGCCGGCGTTCACGTACGATGCCGACACCTGGGTCACCGGGCCCAATCCGTCGTCCCCGGTAACCATCATTTTCCAGCTGATTGGCGGATCCTACAGCGTCAACGTGACCTGCCACGGCACCGGCAATTCAGCCGCCTACTCTCCGGTTGTATTAGTGAACTAACGGCGCCAGCCGATTCAACCGTGCCGAAAACCCCTTCCCGTGCGGTCATGCGGGTCGGGGTCCAGAGCAAGATAGATGGCCCGCAGTCGGTCCCACAATTCCAGCTGCCCCCACGCGGGCTGATCGCGAATCTGCTGGTCATTGGTGAGGAACGGGTTCGGCAGCATCAGCGTCATCATCTGTTCGTCGCGACCGTTGTAGAGGCGCACACCCCACGATGTGGGGCAACCGTCGCTGCCAATCAGGCGATAGAGTTCGGCCCGCGCACATTGGCGGATCTGCCCGAGTTCAGGGCCGCTCGCCTCGTGCTCGCCGATGCACAGGTGAAAATGCCAGCGGCCGAAGTCCACCGTCGCGTACCCGTCGTACATCGAGATGCGCTTGGGTGGGTTGGGGGCCGCCACCTCCCAGGCCGCGCCTTCCACGATGATGCCGAACCAGATTTCGTCCCAATACTCGTCGAAGCAGAGGTGAATCAAATCCAGCAGGCTCTGCTGGTCGGCCGGCAGCGGCCAACGCTGCTCCCGTCCGCCGCCTTCGGTCTCGACGATCGGGGGGTTGGCGGTGCTGACGTCGGTCATGACGCCCCCTTCCTGGGCTTTGGTGCCGGGTTTGGTGGTGCCGAGCTTTTATTGAGAACGCAGTCGCCGCAGAGCCCGCCGCCGGGCATGCGGTAGTAAAGGCAGCAGCTGCCACGACGGTAGGCGATGCCGTCGTTGCTGAAAATCACTGCGCCGGTGAGTCGTTCGTCGGCACATAGGCTGCGGGCCAGCTGCCATGCGGGGCGGGCCGTGCGATCGCCGTGACGGGCCGTCGAACAGCCCAGTGGCGGCGTAGAGCTGCCGCACGGGCCGCCAGCCGTCCTGTTCGACGGGGCCGGTTCCGATCGCGAAAAACGGGCTGACGTCCGACAATTCGCGCTGCACCGCGGCCCTCTCCGCCACCGGTAGGCAATGACGGTTGGTGGCTAAGCGCGGGGTGACACGAGCGTCGTCCACTCTCATCAACTCCGTAGCGTCCGGCGTGGCTTCTCGGTGATTTCGCCGACGCTGCATGACAACATCCGGGCAACGGCACCCGCACCGTATTCAAGCATGCGAGACTATTGCCTGTAAGGCTATGACGACGCAGGAAGCCGGTGTGAATCCGGCGCGGTCCCGCCACTGTCATCGGGGAGCGACCCTCACAAGCCACGGCCACCGGCTGGAAGGCGAGGCGAGCAGCGATCCGAGAGCCAGGAGACTCGCGTCATCGCGTGCTGCTACCCCGGGGCGGTGCACCCCGAGAAAGCTGACCCGTCATGAGGCTGTCCGCCTTATCCGGCGGCTGGGCCGCCACCATCACCCTCGAAACGCTTGAGGCGGCCGCCGCGTCGCCGCGTCCGAATGCGGATGGCCGGCGATGACCGCGCCGATCTGGATGGCCGCACCCCCCGAGGTGCATTCGTCGATGTTGTCCACCGGTTCCGGACCGGGTTCATTACTGGCGGCCGCAGGGGCGTGGAGCGCGCTGAGCACCACATACAGCGAGGCGGCCGACGAACTGACCGCGCTGTTGGCCGGGGTGCAGGCCGGGTCCTGGGATGGCCCGAGCGTCGAGGCGTACGTGGCCGCCCATGCGCCGTATCTGGCGTGGCTGCTCCAGGAAAGTGCGAACAGTGTCGCTATGGCCGCCCAGCAGGAAACCGCGGCCGCCGCCTACACCACCGCGCTGGCCGCCATGCCGACCCCGGGCGAGCTGGCCGCCAACCACGCCACCCACGCGGTCTTGCTGGCGACGAATTTCTTCGGCATCAACACCATCCCGATCACGCTCAACGAAGCCGACTATGTGCGGATGTGGGTTCAGGCCGCCACGGTGATGAGCACTTACCAGAGCGTCGCGGGCGCGGCGGTGGCGGCGGCGCCGCAGACCACGCCGGCCCCCCAGATCGTGAAGGCGGCGGCAGCCACCGATCCGTCCCAACCGCCCGCGTGGTTCGAGGAGTTACAAAGCTTTTTGGAAGGTCTCTTCCCTCAGCCTTCGTATCCCGACCCCAGCGACTTCCCGCTCTATCAGCAACTATTGACGTTCTTCAACCAGATCGGTTTCACCGACATCTCAGATCCCTTTGCAAATTGGTTGCAAGCACTGAACGGGACATCATGGCTGCCGCCGCTCGGGGTGCCGGGGTCCTGGCTGGCGTACGGCGGCGACCCCCTGGCCTATCTCAACCCCGCAACCATCGCCTACGTATTGTCGGTGCCGCTTGACCCAGGGTCATATGTCGCCTTTACGGGCCTCGTCATCGTCGATGACATGCTGGCGATCGTCTATACCGCTGCAGTTAATCCCCAGGCCCTCAACGTGGTCGCGCCGCTGGCACTTGTCGAGACCGTCGGGTCTACGATCCTCAACATCATCCAGTTGCTGCACTACATACTTGAGCAGACCCTGGTCCTGGCGCTGCCATCCCTCCTGCCGCTGACGACCCCCGCCCTGGTTCCACTGGCGGTCGCACCGGTCGGGGCGGCGGGCTTGGCCGGCCTGGCGGGGCTGGCCGGGCTGGCCCCGGTTGCGGTCACACCGGGGCCGCCGCCCCCGCTGTTGGGAATGACGCTAGCCCCGTCCCCGCCCCCGACGCCCGCGCCCGCTTCCCCGGCGCCGGCGCCGGCTCCGGCGGCGCCGACCCCCGCCCCGGCACCCACACCGCCCGCACCCGGTGCCCCGCCGCCGCCCACACCGCCAGGACCACCGGTGGCAACGATGCCAGGAATGCTGTACATGGTCGGCGACCTGGGTTTAGCTGCCCGACGACTGGCCGGCACCAGCACACGCGCCAAGACGGCGGCGGCGCCCGAGGGTGCCGAAACTCCGGCGGCGGCACCAAACCCCGACGAATCAGAGCCGGCACGGCGGCGACGGCGCGGTTTGGTCAACCCGCTCCGCCGCGGCTATGAGTACTTGGATTTAGATCCGGAGCCGACAGTGGCCGCCTCGGATCGCGATGCCGGGCCCCTCGGGTTCGCCGGTAGCGCAGCCCGGGCGAGCGGCGCCAAACCGGCCGGGTTGGCCACTTTGACCGAGGACCAGTTCGGCGGCGGCCCGCGCATGCCGATGATGCCGGGCACCTGGAGCGTCGACGCCGCACCGCCCCCGAGCCCATCCGACGGTTTACCGGAGAACTGACAACCGCGTCCCCTCAACGCTGAGGCCGTCACTCGGCAAGCTATACCCTCAGTGAGCAGTCAAGGCCGTGACGGGAAGGCGAAGTGCCGAATGGAAGACCTGTCGGGCAGGACGGCGATCGTCACCGGAACCGGTAGCGGCATCGGACTTGCCATCGCATGGGCGTTAGTGACCGAGGGCACACAGGTGGTGATGGCCGACATAGAGTTCGACAAAGCCCGGGACTACATCTATACCGATCATCAGTTCATCGACGGGGTCGAGCAGCGACTGCAGTCGATCCTGGCGGCGCGAAGTCAGGTCGTTACCTGATGTCGCGTGAACAGTCGACGCTTTGTCCGATGAAGGGAGGATGTGTATGCGGGTGCCTCGCCGTGTCGCGGATTTTAATCGTCGAGTCACTAACCCGATGGCGCGGTCGGTCACGGCATGGATACCGACTCAAGGAACGCTCGAGCATGTCGGGCGCACGTCGGGCAAGCGGTATAAAACACCTCTGACGGTGTTCGAAACCCGCGACGGCTACGTCATTCTCATCGGGTACGGACTCGAATCCGATTGGCTCAAAAACGTCATGGCAGGCGGCCCAACCGCAATCCGCAGGCACGGCAAGACCATTGCGGTGAGCGAACCGCGGCTGATGAGCAAGGCCGACGCTGCAACACTTGTCACGCCGCGATCCCGGCTGTTCTATCGCGTGTTTCCCTACAACGAAGCAGCGCTGGTGCTAACGAAGGCTGAGTCCCTCGAGTGACATACCCCAGCCCCCCGCCGCGGTCGGAACCTGAACTGTGGACGTGCGCCGACTGCCCGGCTTGGAATTGTGTTGCTGCGGCGGATTTTAGCGCCTGGGGGGTTGTTGCGGTTGAGGTCGCCGCCTGGTCGGCGTAGTGGCCAGCGATCACGAAGCACACGGCGACAGCGATTCCGCCGATCACCGGAACCACCAGAATCCACCTCGGATTGAAGCGGCGGATATACAACACTGCGACAATCGCGAACACCGCAACGGTGATCACAGAGTCAGCGACCGCCGCGAGATGAAATCCGACCGGTTGTGCGGCATACCATCCCTGCGCGGAAGCCAGGGTGTGCTCAGTTCGGAAACCCAGATTCGTGTTCGGCGGGATGCCGTTGCTGCTCGATCGCACGGCCAGCAACCACAGACTCGTCTGGTTGAAAAGAGTTTCGGCAAAACATACCGGCAGGCCAACAAGATCAATCCGGTTTTCGACGAAGTTCTTAATGCGACCTTTCGGAACTCCTGGCACAGCGCAGTAATTGGTGCGCGGCGCAGGGATCCGGCGGTGATGAGTTTCGAATGGCGTGAAGGCAGGTTCGGCCGGCGGCAAGATGAAGCTCATGCCGCACCGCTAACAGGCCTTGAACAGAGCTGGGCTACGGCCTTGCGCTCAGGTTGTCAGGTTGCTGTTTCGCGCAGTCGGTTCGGAGAGGAGACCGACGCAGGTCGCTGTCAGCAGTCGGGTGAGCGCGGATGCGAAATCGAGGTTCCACTCGGGTGGGACCTCCGCGTCCTCAGCGTAGGCGTCGGTCAGCCCCTGCGGCGGGTGGGCGATCTGCCACAAAGGAGCCGCCAATGAGTAGGCGGCAAGAAGGACGTCGAATGCCCCCGAGCGCCCTAGCGGCGACAACGCCTGCTCGATCGCATCCGCGAGCGACGTTACGGCAGCGGCGCTGGTACGCCTGATCTCGACAACCCTGTCGAGATCCACTTCGTGTTCGAGGTGCAGGTGAAGGTTGGCAAGCAGGTCGCAGAAGAGCGGGTCCGCGGCCAGACCGTTGGCTAAGGTCTCGGCAATCCGCGCCGGCGACATCGGGCTGGGCTCCCGCAACCGCTCACACACCGTGACCGACCACCGGACCCAACCTTCGGCCGCCAGATGGAGAAGCACCTCTTTGTGAGAGGTGAAGTAGCGGCGCACGGCGGAATAGTGTATCCCGGCGCGGTTGGCGACCCCGGTCAACGTCACCGACGCGACACCGTTCTCCAGGGCTAGCGAGCGCGCCGCTTCAACGATCGCCGCCGCTCGTTGACGCTTTTTCTCTTCACTGCGTGCGCGCAGGAAGGTAAGCTGTATCACCGCCCGAGGATAACGCACGTGACGTGATTTGTGGGTGGATGCGGGTGACGATTCCGTGCCTTTACGCACGTGGTATGCACTACGATCCATATCACGTTCGGAAGAGCCGATATGGAGGTCATCGGGATGGTTTATTCGCCAAGCCGGGTCGCGCTTCCCGAGGCGCCGCTCATTCACGGTGACCGCTGCACGGCCAGCCGGCGACGCTTACTGCCTTCGAGTGTCGCGGTCGACGAGTAGTGGCATGTTCGAGCCGATGACGTGGCGCCGGGTCTGGAACCGGTGAAGGGGATTTGCGATTTTCCGGGTTTTCAGGCGGCTATGGATACCGCTGGTCATGCTGGTGGTGATCGGTGCTGGAGGACTGACTGTGTCGCGCCTGCACGGCATCTTCGGTTCTGAGAAGCGCCCTTCATACGCCGACACCAAAATCAACGACGCCAAACCTTATGACCCCAAGCAGCTGACTTACGAGGTCTTCGGCCCCTCGGGCACCGTGGCGCAGATCAGCTACTTCGACGCCGATGGTGACCCGCAGCTTGTTAAGGGAGCAAGCCTGCCGTGGTCGTTGAACTTCCCGATCACCCAGGCGGCGGTCGCGGGAAGTCTTGTAGCACAGGGCGATAGCGACAGTATCGGCTGCCGCATCGTGGTGGACGGTGAAGTCAAAGCCGAACGAGTTTCGAACGAAGTGAACGCCTTTACCTTCTGCCAGCTGAAGGCCGCATGAGGGACCAACACATTGGCGACGAATACACCACGCCACCATTTGTAGCGCGGATGATCCATCGATTGTCGGTGCTCATCATCTTGGCGTGGTTGGCGGTCACCGTCATGATAGCTATCGGCGTTCCCCCATTGGCGCAGGTCGCTAAAGAACATACCTTATCGCTGAGTCCTACTGAGGCGCCGTCGTTCAAGGCGATGACGCGAATGGGTGCGGATTTCGGGGAATCTAATTCCGACAGTGTGGCGATGATCGTGTTGGAGGGTCAGCAACCCCTCGGAGACGATGCCCACAGATACTACGATCGTTTGATTCGTCAGTTGGCAGACGATCCCAAGCATGTCCAGCACATCCAGAATTTCTGGGGGGATCCACTGACGGCTGCCGCTGCGCAAAGCGCCGATGGTAAGGCCGCGTATGTACAAATGAGCCTCGCCGGTAATTTGGGCCAGGACTTGGCGAACGAATCGGAGCAAGCCGTCCGGGACATCGTGAACCGGACGCACGCCCCGCCCGGAGTCAAGACATATGTCACCGGCCCTGCGGCGTTCGCTGCCGATATGGTCAACAGTGGGAACAAGACGCTCGCCAGAGTCACGGCGGTAAGCATCGCGGTGATCTTTATTATGTTGTTCTTCGTCTTCCGTTCGGTTGTCACTGTAATTCTTTTGTTACTGATGGTCGTGATAGAGCTGCAAGTGGCTCAGGGAATCGTCGCGTTCCTCGGCTATCACCAGTTCGTTGGTCTTACTACCTACGCCGTTAATCTGCTGTCGTCCATCGGGCTCGCGGCGGGAACAGACTACGGGATATTCTTCTTCGGACGGTATCAAGAGGCGCGGCAGGCCGGCGAGGATCGGATAACGGCCTACTACACGACATATCGCGGGGTCGCTAAGGTTGTCTTGGCTTCCGGTTTGACTATCGCCGGAGCGGTTTTCTGCCTGAGCTTTACCCGACTGCCCTATTTCCAACCCTTGGGCGTCCCTTGCGCGGTGGGAATATTGGTCGCAGTGGCGGTCGCGCTCACTCTGGTTCCGGCAGTTCTTGCAGTCGGAAGCCGTTTCGGTCTGTTTGAGCCCAAGCGGAAGATCAGGGCGCGAGGATGGCGGCGGGTCGGCACCGCGATCGTTCGGTGGCCCGCGCCCATTCTCGCCGCGACGTGCGCGGTCGCGCTGATCGGGCTACTGACGCTGCCGGGATACAAGCCCAGCTACAACGACCAGAAGTATATCCCCGAAAACATCCCCGCCAATCTGGGATATGCGGCCGCACAGCGACATTTTGCCCAGTCGCGAATGATGATGCCCGACATCCTGTTGCTCGAGGCCGATCACGATATGCGCAATCCGACGGATTTTCTGGTATTGAACAAGCTGGCCAAGGGCATCTTTGCCGTTCCGGGGATTTCCATGGTGCAGGCTATCACTCGGCCCGAAGGAACCCCGATCGAGCACACGTCGATACCGTTTATGCTCAGCATGTCACAAGCCGGTCAGCTACAAAATTTGCAATTCATGAAAGACCGCATGAATGACTTGGTTACGCAGGCCGACGAGATGACGAGAATGATCAACATGATGCAGCGCATGTATGGCCTTATGCAGCAACTCGCCAGCACTACTCATCGCATGGTGAGCGAAACACACGAGATGCAGGCAATCACGGAAGAGCTGAGAGATCACGTTGCGGATTTCGAGGATTTCTGGCGGCCTATCCGCAGTTATTTCTATTGGGAAAAGCACTGCTACGACATTCCCATCTGCTGGTCGCTGAGATCGGTATGGGATGCAGCCGACGGTGTTGACGAGGTTAGCGATAAACTGCATGATCTCGTCAAAGACTTGGATAATTTGGACGTGCTCATGCCGCAGCTGATCGTCCAGTTTCCGCCGATGATCGAGACGATGAAAAGCATGCAGACCATGATGCTGACCATGCACACCACCATGTCCGGGATGTTCGACCAGATGCAGGACTCGAGCGATAACGCGACAGCCATGGGGAAGGCTTTCGACAACGCCAAAAACGACGATTCTTTCTATCTGCCGCCGGAGGTTTTCAAGAACAAAGACTTCCAACGCGTCATGAATGTGTTTTTTTCGTCGGACGGGAAAGCCGTCCGTATGCTCATTTCACAAAGGGGGGATCCCGCGACGGCTGAGGGCATTTCGCGCGTTGAGGCGATAAAAACCGCGACCGAGGAGTCGCTCAAGGGGACTCCGCTAGAAGACGCCAAGACCTACCTCGGCGGCGCAGCGGCGACTGTGAAAGACCTGGTGGACGGCTCCAAGTACGATCTCCTGATCGCGGGAATTGCTGCACTCTGCCTTATTTTCCTCATTATGCTGATTATGACGCGAAGTTTTGTGGCTGCCCTGGTTATCGTGGGTACGGTAGCTCTTTCGCTGGGCGCGTCCTACGGGCTTTCGGTGCTCGTCTGGCAGTATATTTTGGGCATACAAATGAACTTTGTGGTGCTTGCGATGTCTGTCATCATCCTTTTGGCGGTGGGGTCTGACTACAATATGCTGCTGGTGTCACGGATGAAAGAGGAAATAGGGGCCGGAATAAATACGGGCATCATCCGCGCGATGGGCGGTACCGGCAGAGTCGTGACGTCTGCAGGCCTGGTGTTCGCGTTCACCATGATGTCCATGCTGGTCAGCGCGCTGGTCGTTATCGGTCAGGTGGGAACCACCATCGGTCTCGGTTTGCTGTTCGACACGCTGGTCGTGCGGGCGTTCATGACGCCGTCCATCGCCGCGCTCCTCGGACGCTGGTTCTGGTGGCCGCAGCCAGTGCGTCCCCGGCCAGCGAGCGCCCTACTTCGGCCGGTAGCGCCCCGTCCGGTGGCTCGTTCCTTGTTGCTGAGACAGTGAACGTGGACGCGTTAGCCTTTTGCGTGTTGACGACGGCATGAGCACCGAGCGCCGCGAGTCGCCGTTGATAGCACGGACCATTCGCAAGTTTTCGCCATTCATCATCCTGGCTTGGATAGCGCTGGTGCTGTTTGTGACACTGGCAATTCCATCGCTGGAACGGGTCGGGCAACAGCATTCGGTACCGATGAGTCCAAGAGATGCGCCGTCGGTGCAGGCTATGATGCGCATGGGCAAGGACTTCAAAGAATCTGATTCGGACAGTTTCGCGATGATCGTGCTGGAGGGGCAACAGCCGCTCGGGGACGATGCTCACACGTACTATGCGGGATTGGTTCGTGACCTAAGGGACGATCCGAAGCATGTGGAGCATGTGCAGGATCTATGGGGGGATCGACTCACGGCGGCGGGCGCGCAAAGCCCCGATGGCAAAGCCGTTTACGTGCAACTGAACCTCGCCGGCAACCAAGGCACTCCCTTGGGTGACGAATCCGTGGCCGCGGTCCGGGATATTGTAAAGCGGACACCGCCGCCTTCCGGAGTCACGGTATATGTCACCGGCCCGGCACCGCTGGTTTCGGATATGCAACACAGTGGTAACGCATCCATCATCAAAATCACCGTGGTAAGCGTCCTTGTGATCGTCACGATGCTGCTCGTTGTCTACCGTTCGGTCATCGCTGTGATTCTGCTGTTGGTCATGGTTGGGATCGAATTAGCGGCGGCCCGGGGGATCGTCGCGTTTCTCGTCCAGAACAATATTCTTGTACTCTCGACATTCGCCTCTAACCTATTGACGTCCCTTGCGATCGCGGCTGGAACCGATTACGGCATATTCTTCTTGGGGCGGTATCAAGAGGCACGCCAGTCCGGTGAGGCCCGCGACACGGCCTACTACACCACGTACCGTGGGGTCGCTAAGGTTGTCCTGGCTTCCGGTTTGACGATCGCCGGGGCAATCTTCTGCCTGAGCATTACCCGGATGCCCATGTTCCAGACCCTGGGCATTCCGTGCGCAGTGGGTATGCTCGTCGCAGTCGCAGTCGCGCTGACGCTGGTTCCGGCGGTGCTGGCCAGCGGAAGCCGTTTCGGGTTGTTCGACCCTAAGCGGGGGATCGGGGTTCGCGGATGGCGCCGGGTCGGCACGGCGATTGTCCGCTGGCCTGTGCCCATTCTGGCTGCCACTTGCGCGATGGCGCTGATCGGTCTACTGACACTGCCGGGCTATAAAACGAGCTACAACGACCGGCTCTATATACCCAAATACATTCCAGCCAATCTGGGGTATGCGGCCGCTGATCGTCATTTCTCCCAGGCACGAATGATGCCCGAGATCCTCTTGATCGAGTCGGACCATGATATGCGCAATCCGGCAGATTTTCTCGTGCTGAACAAACTAGCAAAGGGTATTTTCCGGGTTCGAGGAATTTCTCGAGTGCAGGGCATAACCCGGCCCGAGGGAACCCCGATCGAACACACATCGATACCTTTTCTGCTCAGCATGCAAAACGCGGGCCAGCTCGAAACCATGCGGTTTCAGAAAGACCGGATGAACGACATGCTTAAGCAGGCCGACGAGATGGCGAAAACGATCAATCTGATGCAGCAGATGTATGGCGTGATGCAACAGCTTAGCAATACGACTCATCGCATGGTCGGCGAAACGCATGACATGGTGGCGATCACGGAAGAGTTGAGAGATCATGTCGCGGATTTTGAGGATTTCTGGCGGCCCATGCGCAGTTATTTCTACTGGGAAAAGCACTGCTACGACATACCCATCTGCTGGTCGCTGAGATCCATATTTGACGCACTCGACGGTGTTGACGAGATCAGCGATAAGCTGCAGGATCTCGTCAAAGACTTCGATCAACTGGATGCGCTCTTGCCGCAGATGCTCCAGTACTTCCCGCCGCTGATCGCGACCATCCAGAAGATGCGGACCATGATGCTAACCATGCACAGCACCATGTCTGGGATTTTCGCCGAGATGGACGACATGAGCCAGGACGCCACCGCCATGGGTAAGGCGTTCGACGCCGCGAGGAACGACGATTCCTTCTATCTGCCTCCGGAAGTTTTCAAGAACAAGGACTTCCAAAGCGCGATGAATTCCTTCCTGTCTCCGGATGGAAAAGCGGCTCGATTCATTATTTCGCATAGGGGCGACCCCGCGACGTCCGAGGGCATCGCGCGTATCGACCAGATAAAGGGGGCGGCCGAGGAGGCGCTCAAGGGGACACCTCTGGCCAACGCCACCGTTTATCTCGCCGGCACCGCGTCGACCTTTAAGGACTGGCGAGACGGCTCTAAATACGATCTCGTGATCGCGGGAATTGCTGCGCTCTGCCTTATTTTTATGATCATGCTTATCATCACGCGAAGTTTTATTTCCGCTCTAGTTATCGTGGGTACGGTGGCACTTTCGTTGGGTGCATCGTTTGGGCTGTCTGTGCTCGTCTGGCAGTATATTGTGGGCATCAAATTGCACTGGATGGTGCTTGCAATGTCTGTGATCATCCTTTTGGCGGTGGGATCTGACTACAACCTGTTGTTGGTATCCCGGTTCAAAGAGGAAATAGCTGCCGGCCTAAACACGGGCATCATCCGCGCTATGGGCGGTACCGGTAAGGTTGTCACGTCGGCAGGGCTGGTGTTCGCTTTCACTATGGGCTCGATGGTGGTCAGTGATTTGCGGATTATCGGTCAGATCGGTACCACCATCGGCCTGGGCCTGTTGTTCGACACCTTGGTCGTGCGTGCGTTTATGACACCGTCTATCGCCGCGCTTTTGGGACGTTGGTTCTGGTGGCCACAGATAGTTCGTCCGCGCCCGGCGAGTCAGCTGCTTCGGCCTTACGGGCCGCGTCCGCTGGTACGGTCCTTGCTGCTAAAGGAGAAGCAGGACGACGACGCGGCCACAACCGAGCGTCTGAGGCCGTCCGTCTAGGTGGGTACTTGTCGTTTACAACGCAGCATCTGACCACGATCGAGCGCGCCGTACCGGGCGCACCGCAGGAGCGGATCATCGAACGCGCAGGCCGATACGAGGAGATCATGTTCGTCACATAAGTCGCGGTGACGCTCCTGGCCGCGACCATTCCAATACCTGAACCCGCAGGCACAGCCCTAAGGGGTCAGCGAACGGCCACTTGATAACAGTCAGGCCGAGCACTGATCGCCCGCTAGTCCGGGTTTTCGGTGGCCTCGAATCGTCCTTGCTAACGGCGATCTCGGCGGCGCCCTCCAAATGGGTGGTCGCAACAGCGGGCATCCGCGTTGCGGCGAGATCAATCTGCTTTTGTAGGGACCTCTCGAAGGGTGCCCTGAGCTCGACGGAACAGTGCACCGTTACGGCAAAGGGATCTCAACCATCCAGTCAAACGAATCGGGCCGCCGACCGTATTGAATGTCGAGGAGGTGCTCGCGCAGTGATAGGCTCTGTCGCCCTGGCGATCCGTCGGACACGGTAAAGTCACAGTCCGGGCCCTTGATTCCAATAATTGGGTTCACCACTGCCGCGGTCCCCACCGCGAAGATCTCAAGAATCTTGCCAGAAATACAGTACTTTTTTAATTCGTCGAACGAGAATTTGCGTTCGACCGGCGCCAGTCCATGGGCGGTCGCCAGCGAAAGAATACTGGCTCGTGTCACCCCGTCTAGAATTGTTCCCAGGCTGGGAGTGACGAGCTCGCCCTCAGACGTTATGACAAATAGGTTCATGGTGCCGGATTCCTGGACATAGCCATCATTATCGAGGTACAACACAAGATCGCAGCCATGCGCTCTAGCTTCACTTTCGGGCAAAAGATTTGACGAGTAGTTGCCACCGAATTTGGCGCTTCCTGTACCACCCTGCCAAGCGCGAGGATACTTTCCTACCCATAGCCTCATTCCGTTTATCCCACCTGGAAAGTATGGCGCTGCTGGGCTCGCGATAACCGCGTAGGTGACACGTTGACTTGGCCGGACTGTGAGTCCCACCTCTGCGCCGAACATGAATGGTCTAAGATACAAACTGCATTCACGATCATCGGTCGGAACCCACGCACGGTCCACTTGCACAAGTGAAATCAGGCTCGACAGGAAGAGGTCGTCGCTCAACTGTGGAAGTGCCAACCGGGCAGCTGATTGGTGGAAGCGACGCGCATTGAGCAGCGGCCTGAACAGCCAAACGCTCCCGTCTGGCCGACCATAAGCTTTCAAGCCCTCAAATACACCCTGAGCATAATGGAGCGCAACGCATCCCGGATGAAGGGAAAACGGTCTGAGTTCCGTGATACACGCCCCGTGCCAACCTGTGTTTGCATTCCAGTAAATGAGGGACATATGGTCGGAGAAAAAGCGACCGAATCCGGGGTCCGCCAAGATCTTTGCCCGCTCAACATCCGATAGTCGTGATCGGGAGACATCGATCCGAAAAACCCCGGACACCAGCTCTGCTTTCTAATATATCGACATTCTGCTACTGTTGGCGAGACCAGTCGGATCTTATACTAGCGGCGCATAGAAATAGGTGTGCCGTTTCTTTATGAGCCCATTTGGACCAGGCCAGAAGAAGTCGGCAAATTTAATTTCGGCCTGTGTTCCCCCCCGCACAGTGCCCTTGAAGCTACCTTCGACCGCGACTGTTCCAGGATCAGAGACGATCGACTCGACGTCGTGCACACCTGACTCGATGATGCGGTCATCTACGTAGAAGGACCTGATCGCCTCCCTTCCGCTCATATGCGCATAGCCGGGCCGAGAGTACTCGGCGTCAACTTCGAAGAGTGCGACAACCCCCTCAACATCGCCCTTGTCGACCTCCGCGTAGTACTTCTGGACGAGATCGGTAAAACCATGGTGCATCAGAAACTCCCTAGGGCACTTGCCATTTGGACCGTTGCGCAGAAGCCGCGCATCGACTGGCCAATACATGAGAACGAGTCTTCGTACCTCTGAAGTCAGAGCGAATCACGCGACCGCCAAATATCGGAGCGGTTGAGCATCACCTTCTTCCAGAAAGACATGACACATGGTCTCGAGAAACTGATCCAAATTACTTACGTTTCTTATATGGTTGAGTTGTCCACCATGCATACGGACCGGTCCTTTGTTCAACGCTCACAAGTACGCAATCGACCGAGGTACCACTTAATGGCGGGCCCGGTCGTGGCGGTACTGGTATTGAATGACTCGATCGGAATGTCGGAATTTCTGCACCATGCCGCCCTAAGCTTTCAATGAAAAGTTCAGTTGTTGGCCATACAGACTGAGCGATTCAGCAGTCAACATGTCTTCATGTCTGCAGTCGATCGAGTACTCCGTAATGTGGCCAGCAACAAAAGGCCGCCAACTTTCCAGCGGAGACGAACTTGGCATCCTCCTATCCGGCAAAGCAGAAAATATGATTGCGTCACCATCGAAAACACCGGGTTCGTGAGTTCGATGCAGCGACATGCTACTATCAAGATTTTGAACACCTAAATCGAATAGCTGCTTGTATTGAGAAAATTCTACGGCTCCACGTTCGCGGACTAGTTCTTCTACCTGCTGATAGGTAAGCGGACCATCCTGTTGTGGAATATCTACACGATAGAACCGCAAGACTTCTTCCAGTACCTGGTTCTCGACTAAAGCACGGTTAGGTAAGGTGACGTTGCTGTCGATATTAGGTTGAGCGTCGAGAAGGATAAGGCGTGCGATTACGCATCCGCGGCGCTGAAGCTCAATAGCAAGTTCATGCGCGACGACGCCTCCAAAAGACCAACCGAGCAGATTGTAGGGCCCGGTAGGATAAACCTCCTGGATTCTGTCGGCATAGTTTTTTGCCATATCGCGAATTGACCGAGGTTCAGCTTCTTCACCCCCCAGGATTCGTTGAATTCCAATGATCGGGCAGTCCAAGTATTTACCAAGAGGCTGATACGGCCAACTCACCCCGCTCCCGGGATGAATGCAGAACAGCGGAACGCCGGTACCCTCCTTCAGGACCTCAACAGGGACTACTTCCGCCTCGCTGGCAGGTCGGCCCAACTGCTGTCTCAAGCTTGCAACGGACGGTGCGTGGAATAGGGCGCGCACCCCAAGCCCGGCGTCCAAGGTGGTGTTGATCGCAGCGATCACCCGCATCGCCGACAGCGAATCCCCACCCAACTCGAAAAACGAGTCATCAACCCCGACCCGCTCCAAACCCAGCACCTGGGCATAAATCCCGGCCAACACCTCCTCCACCGCATCGGCGGGGGCGCGGTAGCGATCACCATCGCGGTATTCCGGTGCCGGCAGCGCCCGGGTGTCAAGCTTGCCGTTAGGGGTAAGCGGCAACGCCTCAATCACCACCACCGCCGCCGGCACCATATAGACCGGCAACCGCTCAGCCAGCACAGCGCGCACCACAGCAGGGTCCACAGCCCCGGTGACATAACCCACCAGACGCTTATCCCCGGGGCGGTCCTCACGGGCAATCACCACCGCCTGCCCCACCCCAGCACAACCGGCCAGCGCCGCGCGCACCTCACCAAGCTCGATGCGATACCCGCGGATCTTGACCTGCTCATCAGCGCGCCCCACATAACGCAGCTGCCCATCAGCACCCCACCACACCAAATCCCCGGTGCGATACATCCGCGCCCCACCCCCACCAAACGGACACGCCACAAACCGCGACCCGGTCAACCCCGCCCGACCTAGATAACCAACCGCCACCCCCCGACCGGCCACATACAACTCCCCCACCACCCCCACCGGCACCGGGGCCAACCACCCATCCAGCACAAACAACGCCGACGACGACACCGGCGCACCGATCGGCGCCGCCCCCGACCCCACCGTCAACGGCGCACTCATCGACGCATACACCGTGGCCTCGGTCGGCCCGTAGGCGTTGATCACCACCCGCCCCGGCGCCCACCGATCCACCACCTCAGCCGGACACGCCTCACCGCCGAGCAGCAACGCCGCCGACTCCAACCCCTCGGGTAAAAGCGCCGCCACCGCCGACGGCGTCTGGGTCAGCACGTTGACGTGCTCAGCAATCAGTAAGGCGTGGAAATCCTCTGGGGACCCGACCACCGACTCGGGCACCACCACCAACCGACCCCCACCTAGCAACACAGCCCAGATCTCCCACACCGAAAAGTCGAACGCCAACGAATGACACTGCGACCACACCTGTTGGGCCGGCAGACAGGTGGGCATCGACTCCGCCACGTGGGTCAAGTTGTGGTGGGTGATGGCCACCCCCTTGGGCACCCCGGTGGTGCCCGAGGTGTAGATCACATAAGCGATGTCTCCGGGGGCCGGCGCGGGCAATGCGGTGCCGGGCCAGGTGTTGATGGCAGGATCGTCGACATCGATGACCAGCAGGCCATGCCCGGGCAGCCGTGGGCGCAGCCCGGCGGTGGTGATCGCGGCCACCGGCGCGGCATCATCGAGGATGAACCCGATCCGCGCCGCCGGCAGCCCCGGATCGATCGCCAGATACGCCGCCCCGGTTTTGAGCACCGCCAGCATCGCCACGATCGCCTCAGCGGATCGCTCCAACAGCAGCGCCACACACTGCCCCGCACCCACCCCCTGGGCGGCCAGCAAGTGCGCCAACCGGTTCGCGGCCTCCTCGAGTTCGCGGTAGGTCATGGAGCGGCCCTCAAAGGTCACCGCCACCGCCTCGGGTGCGCGGGCCACCTGCGCGGCGAACAACACCGGAACCGACACCGCGGCACTCGCCGGCGCCCTCAACACCGCCCGGTTACCGATCTCCTCGAGGCGGGCATGCTCACCGGCATCAAGCACATCGATCGACGACAACCGCCGGGCGGGGTCGGCGGTGAGCGCCTCCACCACCTGCTGCCACCGCGCGATGAGCACCTCGATGCTGGCCGCCTCGAACACATCGGTGCGAAACTCCACCACCCCACCGATCCCGGCCGGCTCACCGTTCTGGGTCCAACGCTCAGCCAGCGAAAACACCAAATCCATCCGGGCGGTGTGGGTGTCGGCCGGCAACGGGGTGACCCGCAGATCACCCAAACCCAACCCGGCCGCGGGATCGCTGTCTTGGCCGGGCAGGTTCTGCCAGGCCAACATCACCTGCACCAGCGGATGATGAGTCAACGACCGGGTCGGGTTGAGCCGCTCCACCAGCACCTCAAAAGGCACATCTTGATGCTCGTAGGCGGCCAGGCTGCGCGCCCGCACCTGGCCCAGCAGCTCAGCGACACTGGGATCCCCGGCCACCTGCACCCGCAACACCAAGGTGTTGACGAAAAACCCCACCAGCTCATCAAGCGCCGGATCGCGCCGCCCAGCGATCGGGAACCCCACCGCCACCTCACTGCTGGCGCTGAGCTTGGCCAACAACACCGCCAGCGCGGCCTGCATCACCATGAAACTGGTCGCATTGTGCTCACGAGCCACCCCGCGCACCGCCTGCTGCAACTCCGCCGGCCAAGCCAGCGCCACACTGGCCCCGCGGTAATCGGCCACCAGCGGATAGGGCCGATCGGTGGGAAGCTGCAAGCGCTCGGGCATCCCGGCCAACACCTGCTCCCAGTAGGCCAGCTGCCCAGCGATGCGGCTGTGGCTGTCGGTCAGCTCACCGAGCTGGGCACGCTGCCACAACGTGTAATCGACATACTGCACCGCCAACGGCGCCCAGCCCGGGACCTGACCCGCGCACCGACTGGCATAAGCCACCCCCAAATCCCGCACCAGCGGGGTGATCGACCAGCCATCAGCAGCGATATGGTGCACCACAGCCACCAACACGTGCTCGTCCTCAGCGACGCGGAAAAGCCGCGCCCGCAACGGAACCTCAGCCGCCAGGTCAAACGGGCGACGCGCCGCAGCACCGATGGCCTCACCCAGCCGGCTGGCCGACCAGCCGCTGGCATCAACCACACCCCAACCCACATCGGCCCGCTCAACCGGGACCACCACCTGCTGGGGGATGCCCTCGACCGCCACAAACAGCGTGCGCAAACTCTCCTGACGGCCCACCACATCAGCCAACGCCGCCCCCAACGCCTCAACATCCAGGCGCCCGCCCAGCCGCAACGCCACCGCCATGTTGTAAATCGGTGAAGGCCCCTGCAACTGATCGATAAACCACATCCGGGATTGGGCAAACGACAACGGCACCACCGCCGGGCGCACCCCGGCCACCAACGGCTCCAACCCACCGGCCTGCCCAATCCGGGGCGCCAACTGGTGAATCGTGGGCGCCTCGAACAACACACGCACCCCAAGCCCGGCGTCCAAGGTGGTGTTGATCGCAGCGATCACCCGCATCGCCGACAGCGAATCCCCACCCAACTCGAAAAACGAGTCATCAACCCCGACCCGCTCCAAACCCAGCACCTGGGCATAAATCCCGGCCAACACCTCCTCCACCGCATCGGCGGGGGCGCGGTAGCGATCACCATCGCGGTATTCCGGTGCCGGCAGCGCCCGGGTGTCAAGCTTGCCGTTAGGGGTAAGCGGCAACGCCTCAATCACCACCACCGCCGCCGGCACCATATAGACCGGCAACCGCTCAGCCAGCACAGCGCGCACCACAGCAGGGTCCACAGCCCCGGTGACATAACCCACCAGACGCTTATCCCCGGGGCGGTCCTCACGGGCAATCACCACCGCCTGCCCCACCCCAGCACAACCGGCCAGCGCCGCGCGCACCTCACCAAGCTCGATGCGATACCCGCGGATCTTGACCTGCTCATCAGCGCGCCCCACATAACGCAGCTGCCCATCAGCACCCCACCACACCAAATCCCCGGTGCGATACATCCGCGCCCCACCCCCACCAAACGGACACGCCACAAACCGCGACCCGGTCAACCCCGCCCGACCTAGATAACCAACCGCCACCCCCCGACCGGCCACATACAACTCCCCCACCACCCCCACCGGCACCGGGGCCAACCACCCATCCAGCACAAACAACGCCGACGCCGACACCGGCACACCGATCGGCGCCGCCCCCGACCCCGCCGTCAACGGCGCACTCATCGACGCATACACCGTGGCCTCGGTCGGCGCCGTAGGCGTTGATCACCACCCGCCCCGGCGCCCACCGATCCACCACCTCAGCCGGACACGCCTCACCGCCGAGCAGCAACGCCGCCGACTCCAACCCCTCGGGTAAAAGCGCCGCCACCGCCGACGGGGTCTGGCTTAAGACGCTGACCTGTTCCGCAACCAGTAAGGCGTGGAAGTCTTCCGGTGAACGCGACCACCGACTCGGGCACCACCACCAGCCGACCCCACCGTAGCAACAGCGCAGCCCAGATCTCCCACACCGAAAAGTCGAACGCCAACGAATGACACTGCGACCACACCTGTCCCGGCGCAGCGGCAGGCCGGCATCCAGGGACTCCAGCCAGCTGGGTCAAGTTGTGGTGGGTGATGGCCACCCCCTTGGGCACCCCGGTGGTGCCCGAGGTGTAGATCACATAAGCGATGTCTCCGGGGGCCGGCGCGGGCAATGCGGTGCCGGGCTAGGTGTTGATGGCAGGATCGTCGACATCGATGACCAGCAGGCCATGCCCGGGCAGCCGTGGGCGCAGCCCGGCGGTGGTGATCGCGGCCACCGGCGCGGCATCATCGAGGATGAACCCGATCCGCGCCGCCGGCAGCCCCGGATCGATCGCCAGATACGCCGCCCCGGTTTTGAGCACCGCCAGCATCGCCACGATCGCCTCAGCGGATCGCTCCAACAGCAGCGCCACACACTGCCCCGCACCCACCCCCTGGGCGGCCAGCAAGTGCGCCAACCGGTTCGCGGCCTCCTCGAGTTCGCGGTAGGTCATGGAGCGGCCCTCAAAGGTCACCGCCACCGCCTCGGGTGCGCGGGCCACCTGCGCGGCGAACAACACCGGAACCGACACCGCGGCACTCGCCGGCGCCCTCAACACCGCCCGGTTACCGATCTCCTCGAGGCGGGCATGCTCACCGGCATCAAGCACATCGATCGACGACAACCGCCGGGCGGGGTCGGCGGTGAGCGCCTCCACCACCTGCTGCCACCGCGCGATGAGCACCTCGATGCTGGCCGCCTCGAACACATCGGTGCGAAACTCCACCACCCCACCGATCCCGGCCGGCTCACCGTTCTGGGTCCAACGCTCGGCCAGCGAAAACACCAAATCCATCCGGGCGGTGTGGGTGTCGGCCGGCAACGGGGTGACCCGCAGATCACCCAAACCCAACCCGGCCGCGGGATCGCTGTCTTGGCCGGGCAGGTTCTGCCAGGCCAACATCACCTGCACCAGCGGATGATGAGTCAACGACCGGGTCGGGTTGAGCCGCTCCACCAGCACCTCAAAAGGCACATCTTGATGCTCGTAGGCGGCCAGGCTGCGCGCCCGCACCTGGCCCAGCAGCTCAGCGACACTGGGATCCCCGGCCACCTGCACCCGCAACACCAAGGTGTTGACGAAAAACCCCACCAGCTCATCAAGCGCCGGATCGCGCCGCCCAGCGATCGGGAACCCCACCGCCACCTCACTGCTGGCGCTGAGCTTGGCCAACAACACCGCCAGGGCGGCCTGCATCACCATGAAACTGGTCGCATTGTGCTCACGAGCCACCCCGCGCACCGCCTGCTGCAACTCCGCCGGCCAAGCCAGCGCCACACTGGCCCCGCGGTAATCGGCCACCAGCGGATAGGGCCGATCGGTGGGAAGCTGCAAGCGCTCGGGCATCCCGGCCAACACCTGCTCCCAGTAGGCCAGCTGCCCAGCGATGCGGCTGTGGCTGTCGGTCAGCTCACCGAGCTGGGCACGCTGCCACAACGTGTAATCGACATACTGCACCGCCAACGGCGCCCAGCCCGGGACCTGACCCGCGCACCGACTGGCATAAGCCACCCCCAAATCCCGCACCAGCGGGGTGATCGACCAGCCATCAGCAGCGATATGGTGCACCACAGCCACCAACACGTGCTCGTCCTCAGCGACGCGGAAAAGCCGCGCCCGCAACGGAACCTCAGCCGCCAGGTCAAACGGGCGACGCGCCGCAGCACCGATGGCCTCACCCAGCCGGCTGGCCGACCAGCCGCTGGCATCCACCACACCCCAACCCACATCGGCCCGCTCAACCGGGACCACCACCTGCTGGGGGATGCCCTCGACCGCCACAAACAGCGTGCGCAAACTCTCCTGACGGCCCACCACATCAGCCAACGCCGCCCCCAACGCCTCAACATCCAGGCGCCCGCCCAGCCGCAACGCCACCGCCATGTTGTAAATCGGTGAAGGCCCCTGCAACTGATCGATAAACCACATCCGGGATTGGGCAAACGACAACGGCACCACCGCCGGGCGCACCCCGGCCACCAACGGCTCCAACCCACCGGCCTGCCCAATCCGGGGCGCCAACTGGTGAATCGTGGGCGCCTCGAACAACACACGCACCCCAAGCCCGGCATCCAAGGTGGTGTTGATCGCAGCGATCACCCGCATCGCCGACAGCGAATCCCCACCCAACTCGAAAAACGAGTCATCAACCCCGACCCGCTCCAAACCCAGCACCTGGGCATAAATCCCGGCCAACACCTCCTCCACCGCATCGGCGGGGGCGCGGTAGCGATCACCATCGCGGTATTCCGGTGCCGGCAGCGCCCGGGTGTCGAGCTTGCCGTTAGGGGTAAGCGGCAACGCCTCGATCACCACCACCGCCGCCGGCACCATATAGACCGGCAACCGCTCAGCCAGCACAGCGCGCACCACAGCAGGGTCCACAGCCCCGGTGACATAACCCACCAGACGCTTATCCCCGGGGCGGTCCTCACGGGCAATCACCACCGCCTGCCCCACCCCAGCACAACCGGCCAGCGCCGCGCGCACCTCACCAAGCTCGATGCGATACCCGCGGATCTTGACCTGCTCATCAGCGCGCCCCACATAACGCAGCTGCCCATCAGCACCCCACCACACCAAATCCCCGGTGCGATACATCCGCGCCCCACCACCACCGAACGGACACGCCACAAACCGCGACCCGGTCAACCCCGCCCGACCACATACCCACACCGCCACCCCCCGACCGGCCACATACAACTCCCCCACCACCCCCACCGGCACCGGGGCCAACCACCCATCCAGCACAAACAACGCCGCCCCCGGCACCGGCGCACCGATCGGCGGCGCCCCCGACCCCACCGTCAACGGCGCACTCTTCGACGCCCACATCGTCGTCTCGGTCGGCCCATAGACATTGACCATCACGCGCCCGGGCGCCCACCGATCCACCACCTCGGCCGGACAGGGCTCAGCGCCAATCACCAACGCGGCCGACTCCAACCCCTCGGGTAAGAGCGCCGCCACCGCCGACGGGGTCTGGGTGAGCACGCTGACGTGCTCAGCGACCAGCAACGCGTGGAAATCCTCCGGTGAACCCGCCACCGACTCGGGCACCACCACCAGCCGCCCACCGTGCAACAGCGCAGCCCAGATCTCCCACACCGAAAAGTCGAACGCATACGAATGACACTGCGACCACACCTGTTCCGGCCCAAGCTCCACGCCGATTTCTAAAGAGTCGAACAGCTGGGCCACGTTGTGGTGGGTGACGGTCACCCCTTTGGGAACCCCCGTGGTGCCCGAGGTGTAGATCACGTGCGCGAGATCGTCTGGGGCCGGCGCCGGTAGTGGTGTGCTGGGCTGGGTGTCGATGCGGGGGTCGTCGACATCGATGACCACCACGTCATGGCCCCCTAGCCGCTCGGCCAGCCCGGCGGTGGTGATCGCGACCATCGGCGCGGCATCATCGAGCATGAACCCGATCCGCGCCGCCGGCATCACCGGGTCGATCGGCAGATACGCCGCCCCGGTTTTCAGCACCGCCAGCATCGCCACGATCGCCTCAGCGGATCGCTCCAACAGCAGCGCCACACACTGCCCCGCGCCCACCCCCTGCGCGGCCAACAGGTGCGCCAACCGGTTCGCGGCCTCCTCGAGTTCGCGGTAGGTCATGGAGCGGCCCTCAAAGGTCACCGCCACCGCCTCGGGTGTGCGGGCCACCTGCGCGGCGAACAACACCGGAACCGACACCGGCGTGCTCGCCGGCTCGGTCAGCACCGCCTCGGTTACCCCACTCATCCAGGCGTTCGTACTCGTCGGCATCCAGCAGATCGATCGACGACAACCGCCGCCCCGTGTCGGCGGTCACGATTGCTGCCCCGGCTCGGCGGTCATTGCCACCAACACCCGCCTGAATCGCTCGATGAGCACCTCGATGCTGGCCGCGTCGAACACATCGGTGCGAAACTCCACCACCCCACCGATCCCGGCCGGCTCACCGTCCTGGGTCCAGCGCTCGGCCAGCGAAAACACCAAATCCATGCGGGCGGTCTGGGTGTCGGCCGGCAACGGGGTGACCCGCAGATCACCCAAACCCAGCCCGGCCGCGGGATCGCTGTCTTGGCCAGGCAGGTTCTGCCAGCCCAACATCACCTGCACCAGCGGGTGATGGGCCAGGCTTCGGGTCGGGTTGAGCCGCTCCACCAGCACCTCAAAGGGCACATCTTGATGCTCGTAGGCGGCCAGGACACGCTGTCGCACCTGGGCCAGCAGCTCGGCGACGGTGGGATCCCCGGCCACCTCGACCCGCAACACCAAGGTGTTGACGAAAAACCCCACCAGCTCATCAAGCGCCGGATCGCGCCGCCCGGCGACCGGGAACCCCACCGCCACCTCACTGCTGGCGCTGAGCTTGGCCAACAACACCGCCAGCGCGGCCTGAACCACCATGAAACTGGTCGCATTGTGCTCACGAGCCACCCCGCGCACCGGCTGCTGCAACTCCGCCGGCCAGTTGACCGCCACACTCGCGCCGCGGTAATCGGCCACCAGCGGATAGGGCCGATCGGTGGGCAACACCAGCCGCTCGGGCATCCCGGCCAACGCCTGCTCCCAGTAGGCCAGCTGCGCGGCGATCGGGCTGTCGCTGTCGTCGAGATCACCGAGGTGCGCACGCTGCCACAGCGCGTAATCGGCATACTGCACCGCCAACGGCGCCCAGCCCGGGACCTGACCCGCGCACCGGCTGGCATAGGCCACCCCCAGATCCCGCACCAGCGGGGTGATCGACCAGCCATCAGCGGCGATATGGTGCACCACGGCCACCAGCACGTGCTCGTCCTCGGCGACGCGGAAAAGCCTTGCCCGCAAGGGGATCTCGGCGGTCAGATCAAAACTGTGACGCGCCGCGGCGCGAATGTCCTCACTCAGCCGGTCTGCCGACCAGCCGCTGGCATCAACAACATGCCAGCCGAAGTCGGCCCACTCGGGCGGCACCACCACCTGCTGGGGGATGCCCTCGACCGCCACAAACAGCGTGCGCAGGCTCTCATGGCGGCCCACCACATCAGCCAGCGCCGCCCCCAACGCCTCGGCATCCAGGCGCCCGCCCAGCCGCAACGCCACCGCCATGTTGTAGATCGGTGAAGGCCCCTGCAACTGATCGAGGAACCACAACCGGCTCTGAGCAAACGACAACGGCACCACCGCAGGCCGCTCAACCGCCACCACCGGGTCCCGCCGACCCGCGTCTCTACCGATACGGGGCGCCAACTGGGCCACCGTGGGCGCCTCGAACAACGCGCGCACCGAAACGCCGGCATCGAGGCCGGTGTTGATCGCGGCGATCACCCGCATCGCCGAAATGCTGTCCCCGCCCAGATCGAAAAACGAGTCATCGACCCCGACCCGCTCCATACCCAGCACCTGGGCATAAATGCCGGCCAACATCTCCTCCATCGCATTGGCCGGGGCGCGGTAACGATCGCCTATCGCGTGTACTCCGGTGCCGGCAGGGCCCGGGTGTCGAGCTTGCCGTTAGGGGTCAACGGCAGCGCCTCGATCACCACCACCGCCGCCGGCACCATATAGACCGGCAACCGCTCAGCCAGCGCAGCGCGTACCTCGGCCGGGTCCACAGTCCCGGTGACATAACCCACCAGACGCTTATCGCCGGGGCGGTCCTCACGGGCGATCACCACCGCCTGCCCCACCCCAGCACAGCCGGCCAGCGCCGCGCGCACCTCACCAAGCTCGATGCGATACCCGCGGATCTTGACCTGCTCATCAGCGCGCCCCACATACCGCAGCTGCCCATCAGCACCCCACCACACCAAATCCCCGGTGCGATACATCCGCGCCCCAGGCCCACCGAACGGACACGCCACAAACCGCGACCCGTCAAACCGGCCCGCCGCCAATACCCACACCCCACCCCGGTACCGGCCACATACAACTCCCCCACCACCCCCACCGGCACCGGCCGCAACCAGCCATCCAGCACAAACAACGCCGCCCCCGGCACCGGCGAACCGATCGGCACCGCACCCGAACCCGCCGCCAGCGGCGCACTGATCGACGCATACACCGTGGTCTCGGTCGGGCCGTAGGCGTTGATCATCACCCGCCCCGGCGCCCACCGATCCACCACCTCCGCCGGGCAGGGCTCAGCGGCCACCATCAACGCCGCCGAGTCCAAACCCTGCGGCGAGAGCACCCCGACCGCCGACGGGGTCTGGCTTAAGACGCTGACCTTTTCCGTGACTAGTAAGGAATGGAAGTCTTCCGGGGAGCGCGCCACCTCTTCGGGCACCACCACCAGCCGCCCACCGTGTAGCAGCGCACCCCAGATCTCCCACACCGAGTAGTCGAAGGCCAACGAATGACACTGCGTCCACACCTGTCCCGGCGCTAGCTCCAGGCCGACATCCAGGCAGTCAAACAGCCGGGTGACGTTATGGTGGGTGACCGCCACCCCCTTGGGCACCCCAGTGGTGCCCGAGGTGTAGATGATGTGGGCGATGTCATCGGGAGCCGGGGCCGGCAGCGCCGTGCTGGGTTGACTGGCAACAGCAGGGTCATCGACATCGATGACCAGCAGCTCACACCCGTGCAGCCGCGGCCGCAGGCCTGCCGTGGTGATCGCGGCGATCGGCGCGGCATCATCGAGCATGAAACCGATACGGGCCGCCGGCAGAACCGGGTCGATCGGCAAATACGCCGCCCCAGTCTTGAGCACCGCCAAAATCGCCACGATCGCCTCGACCGAACGCGACAACAACAGCGCCACACACTCACCCGCACCCACGCCCTGCCCAAACAGCAAGTGCGCCAACCGGTTAGACGCCTCATCAAGCTCGCGATAAGTCCACGAGACCTCACCGCACACCAACGCCACCGCCTCGGGTGCGCGGGCCACCTGCGCGGCAAACAACACCGGAATCGACACCGGCGTGGTCGCCGGCGCCGTCAACACCGCCCGGTTACCGATCTCATCCAGGAGGGCGTGCTCACCGGCATCAAGCAGATCCATCGACGACAACCGCCGTGTGGGGTCGGCGGTCAGCGCCACCAACACCCGCCGCAACCACTCGATCAGCGCCTGGATGCTGTCCGCGTCGAACACGTCGGTGCGAAACTCCACCGCCCCGCCGATCCCGGCCGGCTCACCGACCTCGCTCCAGCGTTCCCCCAGCGAAAACACCAGATCCACGCGGGCGGCCTGGGTGTCGGCCGGCAGCGGGGTGACCCGCAGATCACCCAAACCCAACGCGGCTGAGGGATCATTGTCTTGCCCGGGGAAGTTCTGCCAGGCCAACAACACCTGCACCAGCGGGTGATGGGCCAGCGATCGGGTCGGGTTGAGCCGATCCACCAGCACCTCAAAGGGCACATCTTGATGCTCGAAGGCGGCCAGGCTGCGCCGCTCGCACCTGGGCCAGCAGCTGGGCGATAGTGGGATCACCGGCCAACTCCACCCGCAGCACCAAGGTGTTGACGAAAAACCCCACCAGCTCATCGAGCGCGGGATCGCGCCGCCCGGCGATCGCGATCCCCACCGCCACCTCAGGGCTGGCGCTGAGCTTGGACAGCAGCACCGCCAGGGCGGCCTGGATCACCATGAAGCTAGTCGCGTTGTGCTCGCAGGCCACACCGCGCACCCGCTGCTGCAGCTCCGCCGGCCATGCCACCGTCACACTGGCGCCGCGCTGATCAGCGACCGGCGGGTAGGGCCGATCGGTGGGAAGCTGCAGGCGCTCGGGCATCCCGGCCAGCACATCCTCCCAGTAGGCCAGCTGCGCGGCGATGCGGCTGTCGCTATCGGCCAGATCACCCAGATGCGCACGCTGCCACAGCGTGTAATCGATATACTGCACCGCCAACTCGGCCCACCCGGGGGCCCGCCCCACACACCGGCCGGCATAGGCCACCCCCAAATCACGCACCAGCGGGGTGATCGACCAGCCATCAGCGGCGATATGGTGCACCACGGCCACCAGCATGTGTTCGTCCTCGGCGACGCGGAAAAGCCGCGCCCGCAACGGGATTTCAGCCGCCAGGTCAAACGGGCGACGCGCCGCGGTGCCGACGGCCTCCTCCAGCCGGCTTGCCGACCAGCCGGTGGCATCGACGATCTGCCAGCCGAAATCTGCCCGCTCAACCGGGATAACCACCTGCTGGGGGATGCCCTCGACCGCCGCAAACAGCGTGCGCAGGCTCTCATGGCGGCCCACCACATCGGCCAGCGCCGCACCCAGCGCTTCGGCGTCAAGGCGCCCGCGCAGCCGCAACGCCACCGCCATGTTGTAGATCGGTGAGGGCCCCTGCAACTGATCGAGGAACCACAGCCGCTGCTGGGCATACGACAACGGGACCCGCTCCGGGCGCGGCATCACCCGCAACGGCGGGTGGGCAGGGCCGCCCCGATGCCGGTGCAGATACTCGGCGAGATCCCCAACAGTGGACGCGTCAAACAGATACCGCACCGGCACTTCCCTGCCCAACGCCAACTGCAGCCGCGCGCTCACCCGGGTGGCGATCAACGAATCCCCACCAAGGGCGAAGAAATCATCATCGAGCCCGACCCGATCCACGCCCAGCACCTCGGCGAACACATCGGCGACCATCTTTTCGGTCTGGGTCTGCGGCGCCCGGAACGGTGTGGCGGCGAACACCGGCGCGGGCAGCGCTTTACGGTCGATCTTGCCCGAGGAGGTCAACGGGAACGCCTCAAGCACCACAATGTGCGCCGGCACCATGTAATCGGGCAACCACGCGCTCAACCGCTGACGCACCGCACTGACTTTGGTGTTGGTCTGGGGGTCATTCGCGTGGGTGGTGCTTTGGTGGGCCCGGGCAGGAGGCAGATACAGGTCGGTCAGCGGCGCGGTGTGCTGGCCGCCGGAGTCGGTTGGGGTGATGAAAACCGCATCCATGGTGCCCGGTTGGGCGCCCCAGGTGACCGCGACGTGGTATCCGGTGGTTTCGCCGAGGCGGTGCAATTCTTCGGGGACAACTGCGTCGGGAGTCGCGGTGGCGGTGACTTGGGCCAGTGCGTCGGCCACGGGTAGCCCCGCGGCCAGGGCGGCTTCGATGCCGACGTCGGTGATCACTCCAGCGCGGGGGATGCCGGTGATGCGCACGGTACTGGGACGCTGCGATATCAACCGGCTGTGCAGTCCGCCCAGGCCCGCGCATTGGGCCCATGCCCAGCTGGGTGCGACGGCCAGCGAGCGTACCGGCGTGGGGGTTTTGTAGACGATGACGTCGTAGCGATACCGGCTCAGTTCGTTATCAGCCACTCCGCGTTTGACTTCGATGTCAAGTCCGGCCACCGACGCATGGTCGCCGGCCCAGGTGGTGAAAAATTCCGGGGCAAGAAGCAATTCGGGTTCACCGAGCACGGCGCGCTGAACTCGCTGGCGGATCTCGGCGGCGTCGGTGGCGTTGGTGCGGGCCAGCGCGACCGCGGTTTGGAACGCACCCTGCAGACTGTGGTTGCGCACATCACCGATAAACAATGACCCGCCGGGGGCCAGCAGATCCATGGCGTTGTCGATGACCTCGGCCAGATATCCCCCGTTGGGGAAGTACTGAATGACCGAGTTGAGAATGATGGTGTCGAAGTGGCCCCGCGGCAGCTGGTCGGCGACGTGGGCGGGCTGGGTCAGCAACTCGACCCGGTCACGCCATTCAAACTGCAACTGCTCCAGCGAGCGAACCAGGTTGTCGATGGCCGCCGGCGAGAAATCGGTGGCGACATACTGATCGCACTGCGAGGCGATCTGTGACAACAGCAATCCCGAGCCGGCGCCGATCTCCAGCACGCGCCGCGGCTGCAGGCCCATGATCCGATCCACCGTGGCGGCACGCCACTCGATCATCTCCTCGAGCGGGATCGGGTCGCCGGTGTAGCTGCTGTTCCAGCCGCGGAAATCCATGCCGAATCGGGGTCCGAGGTTTTCGCCGTACAGATCGTCGTACAGGTGTTGCCACTCTTCGACCTTTTCCACGTCGTGGTCGGCACTGGCGTTTTGATCAAGGGTGACGTAGGCGACCAGATGAGATCCGGTGGCGCTGTCGTGCACCGTCACGGCGGCCTGCGTGACGTGCGGGCAGGCCAGCAGGGTGTTTTCGATTTCGCCCAATTCGATGCGCTGCCCGCGCAGTTTGATCTGGCTGTCGGCGCGACCCACAAAGTCCAAGGTCCCGTCACGGGTCCAGCGCACCAGGTCGCCGGTGCGGTACATGCGCGTCCCAGGGTCGCCAAATGGGTTGGCTACGAACCGTTCCGCGGTCAGATCCACCCGGCCCATGTAGCCATGCGCCAGCGCCGGTCCACTCACATACAGCTCACCCATCACCCCGATGGGCGTCGGGTTCAGCCGCGCGTCGAGCACCAGCACGCACACCCCCGGGATTGGGGTGCCGATACGAACCGGCCCTTCGGCCGACAGCGGCGCACTGATGGTGACCCAGATGGTGGTTTCGGTCGGGCCGTAGACGTTGAACATGCGCCGGCCCGGCGCCCAGGCGGCCACCAACTCCGCTGGGCACGCCTCACCGCCGATCATCAACTTGTCGAATTTGTCTAACCGGGCGCGGTCCAGCGACGACAGCGCCGTCGGAGTCAGGAATGCCGCGTTGACGCGCTGGCTTTGCAGTAACACGGTCAGCGGCTCGCCGGCATATACCCCTGGGGGGGCCACCACCAGCGCCGCCCCCGACCCCGCCGCCAACAGCATCTCGCAGACCGACGCATCGAAGGTCGGCGAGGCCACCATCAGTACCCGCGTGTCCGCGTCCAACCCACATGACTCAGGTTGCGCGGTCGCCCACCCCAGCAGACCCTCATGGCTCACCACAACCCCTTTGGGGACGCCGGTCGAACCCGACGTGAAGATCACATAGGCAGCGTCATGCGCCGTCAGTGGTGCCAACCGATCGGCGTCGGTGATCGCGCTCGCACTGCGCCCCGACAGGTCCAGCGCGTCGATACGCAGCAGCGGGCGCATGCCGGCCCCCGCCGTGTCGTCTGAACCGCAGGTCAAGACGCACACCGCCCCGGCGGAGTCCAGCACCTGGGCAACCCGCTCGACGGGATGGTCCAGATTTACCGGTGCATACACGCCGCCGGCCTTGGCCACTGCCCACCACGCAGCCACCAGTTCCA
The DNA here is from genome assembly GCA_963787635.1 of uncultured Actinomycetota bacterium. Classification (GTDB taxonomy): domain Bacteria; phylum Actinomycetota; class Actinomycetes; order Mycobacteriales; family Mycobacteriaceae; genus Mycobacterium. The sequence goes on from CAWBDP010000003.1 coordinate 100,238, forward strand.
CGCTGCGGTCTATCGCCACGCCCACGACGCGCTCCGGACCCACGCCCGCGTCGATCAGCGTCCGCGCCAAGCGCGTCGACCACTCGTCAAGCTCGCGGTACGACAGCTGCCGTTCACCGTCTATGATCGCCACCGCATCCGGGTCGGCGGCCACCGCGGCAGCCAACAACTGTGGCGCCACCCCCACCGGCGCCCCGACCCCAGCGCCAGACCACCCCGACAGCACCAGATCACGCTCACCGCGATCCAGCAACGACACCTCCCCCACCACCACCGACGCATCGGCCACCACCGCCTCGATCACCCGCCCGAACCAGGCGACCAACCGCTCGATGGTGGACCGGTCAAATAAGTCCGTGGCATACGACACCGCCCCGGCGGCCATCGGCGCGGCCGGGTCCTCGGTGGGCACCTCACTCAGCTGGATATCCAGGTCAAACTTGGCGGTGCGGGTGTCCGCCGCCAACGGCTCGACGCCGACCCCGTCGAGCGCCACCATCTCGGGGCGCACATTGTTCTGGAAGGCCATGATCACCTGAAACAGCGGATGATGCGCCGTGGAACGCATCGGGTTGAGCTGCTCGACCAGCAACTCGAACGGCACATCCTGGTTGCTGTAGGCATCCAGCGCCTTTCGGCGCACCTGCTCAAGCACATCGCTGAACCGGTGCGCAGAATTCACGCCCACCCGCAACACCCAGGTGTTGACGAAGAACCCGACCAGATCATTGAGCGCCGCATCCAACCGCCCGGCGATCGGGCTGCCGATCGCCACGTCCTCACCGGCCCCGGCGCGGTGCAATAACACCGCCGTGACCGCCTGAAAAACCATCGAGGCCGTCGCGCTATGCGCCGCCGCCAGCGCCTTGACCTGTGCCCACACCGGCGGGTCGATACGCACCTCCACCGCATCACCGCGATAACTGGGCACCGGGGGGCGGATCCGATCCGCCGGCAGCGACACCACCTCGGGCAGATCGGCCAACTCCTGCCGCCAATAGGCCAACTGCCCGGCAATCACACTGTCGGGATCAGACTCCGCCCCCAACCACTCCTGCTGCCACAATGTGTAGTCGGCATACTGCACCGGCAACGGCGCCCACTGCGGGTGCTCGGCCCTGCCGCCGCGCCCGATACGCCTCGCCCACATCCCGGACCATCGGGGCCAGTGACCACCCGTCGAAAGCGATGTGGTGCAACACAATACCCAACACATACTGCTCGGGCCCCACCGCATAGATCTGCGCCCGAATCGGGATCTCCGCTGACAGATCAAACCGATACACTGCCAGCGCCGCCAACGCGCCAGCCACATCCTGCTCCGGCAAGGACACCACCGCCGCGCCCCCGCGCCGCCACAACCCCGCCAGGGCCGGCAACACCTCCTGGCAGGGCAGACCATCTATGTCGGGAAATATGGTGCGCAGCGATTCGTGGCGGGCGATGACGTCATCCAACGCCGCGCCCAGCGCCTCCACATTCAAAGGGCCGCTGATCCGCAGCGCCGTCGGCATGTTGTAGGTCGCAACCCCGCCCTCGAACCGGTTGCGGAACCACAACCGGCTCTGAGCAAACGACAGCGGAATCACTTCGGGCCGCTGGCCAGGCAGCAATGGCTTGCGCCGACTCGTCTGAACACTGATGCGGGGCGCCAATTGGGCGACTGTGGGCGCGTCGAATAAGGTGCGCACCGCGAGATCGGCGTCCAGGCTGGTTCTGACCGCAGCGATCGCCCGCATCGCCGACAGCGAATCCCCGCCCCGGTCGAAGAAGGAGTCATCCACACCCACGCGCTCCAGCCCGAGCACCCTGGCATAGATGCCGGCCAGGATCTCCTCGACCCCGCTGGCCGGGGCGCGATAACCACTACCGGTGTGGTGGTACTCGGGTGCCGGCAGCGCGCGTTTGTCGAGTTTGCCGTTGGGTGTCAGCGGCAGCGCCTCCAACACCACCACCGCGACCGGGATCATGTATGTCGGTAGCCCCTTGGCCAGCGCGGCGTGTGCGGCGGCGGGATCGACTGTGCCGGTGATCGATTCGGTGATGTAGCCGACAAGGCGCTTGTCGCCCGGGCGGTCTTCGCGGGCGATTACTACCGCTTGCTCTACCCCGTCCAGCCCGGCCAGCGCGGCTTGGATTTCGCCGAGCTCGATGCGATACCCGCGGATCTTGACCTGCTCATCAGCGCGTCCTACATAACGCAGCTGCCCATCAGCACCCCACCACACCAAATCCCCGGTGCGATACATCCGCGCCCCGCCGCCAGCAAACGGACACGCCACAAACCGCGATGCGGTCAACCCGGCCCGGCGCACATACCCACACGCCACGCCGCGACCGGCCACATATAACTCCCCGACCACCCCGGCCGGCACCGGGCGCAACCACCCGTCCAGCACAAACAACGCCGCCCCCGGTACCGGCGAGCCGATCGGCGGCGCCCCCGACCCCGGGGCCAGCGGCGTACTGATCGACGCAAACACCGTGGTCTCGGTCGGGCCGTAACCGTTGATCATCACCCGCCCCGGCGCCCACCGATCCACCACCTCGGCCGGACACGCCTCAGCGGCAACCATCAACGCCACCGATTCCAAACCCTCACGGGATAGCAGCCCCACCGCCGAAGGCGTCTGCAGCAGCATGTTTACCCGTTCGCCGACTAGCAGCTCGTGGAAGTCTTCGGGGGAGCGCACCACCTCCTCGGGCACCACCACCACCCGCCCGCCATGCAGCAACGGAGCCCAGATCTCCCACACCGAGGCATCAAAGGCCAACGAGTGACAGTGCGTCCAAACCTGCCCCGGCGCCATCACGACGCCGACATCCAGGGCGTCGAACAGCCGGGTCACGTTGTGATGCGTGACGGCAACACCTTTGGGCACCCCGGTGGTGCCCGAGGTGTAGATGATGTGGGCGATGTCATCGGGTCCCGGCGCCGGCAAGTCCGTGACCGGGTAGCTGGCAATGCGGGGGTCTTCGACATCGATAACCGGCAGGTCGCACCCCTCCAGCCGCGGGCGCAGTCCGGCGGTGGTGATCGCGCCGATCGGCGTCGCGTCGGCGAGCGTGAACTGCATCCGCGCCGCTGGCAGCTCCGGGTCGATCGGCAGATAGGCCGCCCCGGTTTTGAGCACCGCCAGGATCGCCACGATCGCCTCGGCGGAGCGTGAAAGCAACAGCGCCACACACTGTCCCGGGCCTGCGCCCTGAGCGGCCAGCAGGTGCGCCAACCGGTTGGCGGCCTCATCGAGTCGGAGGTACGTCAGTGAGCGGCCTTGGAAGGTTACCGCCACCGCATGCGGGGTCCGCGCCACCTGGGCGGCCCAAAGCGCCGGAATCGACACCGGCGTCGCGGGCTGGCTCAACACCGCCCGATTACCCCACCCATCCAACCGGGCCTGCTCACCGGCATCGAGCACGTCCATCGACGACAGGCGCCGTGTCGGGTCGGCAGTCATGGATATCAACACCCGCTGCAACCGCCCCGCTAGATTCGAGGGGTCAAAATTCGAAAACGGCTGCCCAGCGCCTGCCGTGCTGAATAGCTGCTCATCACCGGCTCCAACGAAGAACAACCCGAAGTGACCCACCGCACCAAACGTCGTATACGTCGCTGTTGCCGGAACATCGGCGAAGTTCGAGGTGAGCCTGGCTGGGATGAAATTGAGAATTACCCGGTTTGCTGCCCGTCTAGGGCCGCGAAGGTCGTCGCCGCTCTCGAGAACGTGCACCGGAAACCGCTGATGTTTTAGCGCTTCTCGCGATCGCGTGTCGACATGTTTGCAAAAGTCAGCGACTGAAGATTCCGGCGACGCCTGCAATACGAGCGGTACAACCCCGGCAACCATCCCGGGAAGCAGCTTTGAATCGGGATGCACTCGCCTGCTGACCGGGAAGTCGAGCACCACCTCTGAACCGTCAGCGCTGAGCCCACGGACGAGAAGTGCGCACGCCGCGGTGAGAACCGCTGTTCGGCGGATGCCTAATTCTTTGGACAACCCTTTGGCTCGGCCGATAACAGACGGGTCCAGTTGAACCGGCGTAGAAGGGTAGTGGGAATCCTCCGCGTCCACGGCTCGAGACGATGGATAATCCGGCCCGATTTCCGATGGAAGATTCCCGGCCCAGTAGGCCTGATCTTTCAAATAGTCGGTGGACGCTTCGTACTCTAACTCGCTGTTAATCAGGTCTCTCAGCGAGCCAAAAAAAGCAGGGGGAATGGGCGCGCCATAAACAATTGCGGAGTAGATGGCTGCAATCCGGCGATCTACTAACGCAATGCCCGATCCGTCTACGATTATGTGGTGGCAGCATGTGAACCAGTAGTATTCATCGGGCCGCGTCCGGAATAACGCAAATTTAAACAGCGGGCCAGCGAACGGCAAGGGCGTGTGTTGAATCGACAGTGCTCTGGCGCGGGCTTCCTGCACGGGATCGCTCGAGCGACTAACGTCATAGAAAGCCAGCTCGACATCCGGGTAATCGATCGCCCTTTGGAAAACCTGGCCATCCGTTTCAAAGAAAATGGCCCTCCATGGTTCGGCCTCTTGCAGCGTTATGCGGATCGCCTGCTCAAGCAAATCGGGCTTGACCGTGCCCTCGATTCTCACGAGTACGCCAAGTTGCCATTCCGTACCGGATTGACCCGTTTCCTGCGCAAGCCATATGTCGAGCTGTTCGCGCGTCAGCGGTAGTGCCCGGTCATCGAGCTCCATCCGAACTCCCCCAAACCCCACGGCTTAGATATCAGGAGCCTAACCCGCTGGCAGCGTCTCGCGCAGACGCTTCGTCTGTATATCGGGCCCGTTCTGTTCGGTACAGTCCAGACACGCGGCGCGGTCCGCTTCGCCATAAACAACCCATCCCTGGCCCGGTTGCCGTAGACGGGTTGTCCCGGCCCTCGGGCAGCTCTGTATGACGATGATCAGCAATGGCGCAGTAGATCGAGCCGTGCGCGGGTGGATGGGCGACGACTGCAGGCGGTCAACCGTGAAGAACAGCTTGGCTGTGCATGTACGCGTCATGGAACAGCGCTTCGAGACGGCATCATCGACCGCAATCCGGTTCGAGTGACTGGCTGACAGCGCGCGTACAAACTCGCCGAATAAGAGCCGAACGATCTAGGTGCGCTGGCGCTAACCGGACTGGAATGCCTTTGCAAAGTCGGTGCAGCAGAACAGAGTCGGTCGCTTTTGGTGTGTTTGGCGTAGTAGGCACGCAGGTCTGATGGGCGCTCCGCCGTCATTACGACCTAAGGTTTTTGGCTCCGGAAGTATGCCGCCGAGGGACCCGGCATTGCGGGTTGGCTCCATCACGATCGTCACGTCGGCGGGTGTGTGCCCCACCGGTAGGCGCGCCCACAGTGTCTTGAGACCGACTGCGGTGGTGCGGAATCGGTGAGCTGGCCACAGCAGCGCGCCTTTCTCGTTGGCCGGGCTGGCCAAGTGCGTTGCGCGCATCGAATTACACACCACGAACCGCGGGTTGTCATCAATGCGGGTGATCAGCTTCACCTCGGCGCCGTCGCAAAGATGCACCCCGCCGACCATATCCATCTGCCACAACTCGATCGGCCGGCTGCGCTCCTAACGCTCGTGGTCGCGCCACCGACGGCGCACGACGGGGTCGATGCGTCCGTTGCGCACCAACGCCCGATACACACTGGAACGCCCCGGCACCGCCACCACGCCCTCACGCGCCAGCTCATAGACGATGCGGGTCAGACCCCAAACGCGGGTTGGCATCGCGCGACACCAACGCCCGCGCCTCCAGCTTCGGGGCCGTCTGATGCGGGCACCCGCGCGGACGCGAGAAGCGGTCCTCCAAATTCAGCACCGCCCCCCACGCGCATACCGGCGCAGCCAAGCAGGCACCGTCTGGCGCGACACCCCGTAGCGGCGGGCAACCGTTCCCAACCGGGCATGAAAAACGGCCCCCGGAGGGTTCTCCGAGGGCCATTTTCGCTGGGTAGCGGGGACAGGATTCGAACCTGCGACCTCTGGGTTATGAGCTAACCGGTGGCGGTCTCCTCCGATGTACTCGGTCTCATACCTGCACTTCAGCGACGTTCAGACGTCCGACCTGTCTCGCCCCGTCCCGCTTGTTCGCATCGGTTCGACCACGTTCCGTGTCCAAATCCGTGGCCAACCCGTCGTGTGCCGCCCGCGCCTTCGCGGTCGGCCGTCGTCGCGTGACCTTGGTTTGTGGATAAAAGTGTTGCACCTAACGTGGGTGCGTGCGACACTTTTATCCATGTCAGGGCTTGCAGAACTGCCCGATACATTCACGACCGCGACCGCCTTGGCTCGTGGTGTGCATCCGCGAGTGCTATATGCCTTGCGTGACAGTGGTGACGTCGTGGAATTGTCGCGCGGGGTTTTTCGACGTGCCGACGGGCCGCTAGCCAGTGAGCCGGATCTGCTGGCAGTTGCGTACCGATCCGGGGTGGCGATCGTGTGTTGTCGGTCGGCCGCGGCGGTTCACGAACTGAGCGACGAGCTCCCGCCCGCGGTGCAGATTGCCGTGCCTACTGGGCACCGCCCACCGCGGATCGCATATCCACCGACAGAGGTATTTCGCTTTGCTGCCAACACTTTCGAAGTTGAACTATCACGGCTGGAGGCGGCGCCAGGCGAGCGGGTTCGCATCTACACTCCCGCTCGGACGGTCATCGACCTGATGCGGCTGCGGCATCGGTTTGGTGAGTCGCTAGCGCTCGCCGCGATGCGGCGGTACCTGCGCCGACGTGATGCGGCCCCAGCGAAGTTGCTCGACCTGGCATCGAAGTTTGATGTGGCGGGACCGGTCCGCCGTGCGCTCGACGTGGCCACTGCGGAATGAGCCGTCCGACGCGCAGTACTGCAGCCGGACGCGCCTACCTGGATCTGCAGCACCGCGCCCGTGCCGAGGGCCGTCCTACCCAAGAGTGGCTCACCCTTTACGTGGTCGAGCGGTGGCTTGCGCGACTGGCACTCTCGCCATACGCCGAGCAGTTCGTGCTCAAAGGCGGTATCCTCTTGGCGGCGTTCAACGCGCGCCGGCCGACTGCTGACGTTGATGCGTTGGCGCGGAACTTCGCCAACGACGAAGCGACCGTTGTCGCGCGAATCGTCGCCATCGCCGCGCAATCAATACCCGACGACGGGGTCGAATACCGCACTCACACGGTGACATCACGCGTGATCCGCGACGAAGACCTGTACTCGGGAGTGCGCGTCGCGATGGACTGCGCCATCGCGTCTGCGGTCATCAAGCTACGTCTGGACGTCAATTTCGGCGACCCGGTCACTCCCGCACCTCAACAAATCGACCTACCCGCGCTACGGCCGGATCATCCACCGATTCGAATCCTCGGTTATCCGCTCGAGACGGTGCTCGCCGAAAAGATCACCACCGCAATAAGTCTCGGACCAGCGAACACCCGCGTGCGCGACTACGCCGACATCTACGCCTAACCGCCGACCGAGACATCTCGCATTCAGCCGCTCGCGACGCGCTGATCGCAACTGCCAGTTACCGCGGCACTGATGTCGTCGCCCTGTCGTCGGCGATCGGAGACCTGATCGAGTTGAGGCGAGGGTCGTACGACGCCTATAGAGCCGGCCTCGGACCCGATGGCGCTGCGCTACCACAGGAATTCGCCACCGTGGTGCAGGCGGTCCTCGCGTTCGCCGATCGACTCATCGACGCGGCAACGCCGACAACAACATGGAACGGTTCGACGCGTTTGTGGATTGACTGAGGGCCCCTACTCGCTGGCCGACGAACACCATGGGCGGCACACTGTGATCGTGGAGGAGCGGTTCCCGGGCGAGTTGGAGACGCTGCGTGCCGACAATGTGCGCTTGCGTCGCCTATTGAAGCTCAGCGAAGAGCAGGCGCGAGCGGCGGATCCGGATCAAGCCACGCTCTCTGGCGCGCCGGAGTCACCGGTCAATATGAGGTCGGTGCCCGAAGCTAAGGTCCGCTTCTTCCTCGATCTGTTTCGTTGTCGCTCCGACATTTACGCGCTGCGATGGGAGAACCGCCGCGACGGCCGATCCGGTTGGATGCCGGCCATCCGCGGCTACTGGCGCAAGGGCATGAACCGCGCCGACGCACCGTATCTTCCACTGACTCCGGACGTCGTCGCCCAGCACCTGCGCGGGCAGGTTCATCTAGGCCTGTATCCCCTTGGTGACGATGACACCTGCTGGTGGGTCGCGGCTGACTTCGACAAGGAGGCCGCGATGCTGGATGCGCTGGCTTATATGAAAGCCGCACGAGCCCACAGATGTTCCGGCAGCTTTAGAGGTGTCGCAGTCGGGCCGAGGTGCGCACGTGTGGGTCTTTTTCGCACAGGCCACGTCTGCGGCAACAGCCCGCAGCATCGCGACCAGCTTGCTCGGCGAGGCTTTCCAACTCCGCGGCAGCATGCACCTGAGCAGCTACGACCGGCTGTTTCCCTCCCAAGATATTCACACCGGCCGCGGCATGGGCAACCTCATCGCCGCTCCCCTCAACGGCAAACGCCGACAGCACGGCACAACGCTGTTCCTCGACCCCGGCACGCTGGAACCCTTCGACGACCAATGGGCCTACCTGTCCAGCATCGCGCGCCTATCGCACAAAAATGTTGCCGCGCTCGCTGCGGACCCTGCCCGATCCACAATTCGGCCATCACGTGCGCCGGCTGCAGCTACCCACGTCGTCGAAAATCGTGCCGAGGCCGGCAGCGATCATCCGGGCAACCTTCAGATCTCGAATCACTCTGACCGCCAACGATCTTGGTCCGGCCATGATCGCGGCCGTCAAGCACGCAGCCTCCATTCGAAATCCCGAGTTTGATGCTCGCCAGCGCGCTCGACGCAGTACCTGGGATACTCCGCGGTTCCTGCACAGCTACGACGAGACAGTCGAGGGCGATCTTGTGCTGCCTCGTGGCCTCTACGGGCTGCTCACCGAGTTGGTCGAGTCGGCGGGAAGTACGTTGCACATTGATGACAAACGCGCCATCGGCGACCGTCACAAATTCATCTGCTCAACCGAGCTCAGGTCCGAACAGGCCGACGCAGTCCCGCGATTTGAGGAAGCCACCAGCGTGCTGATCGCGCCTCCTGGCTTGGGCAAGACGGTGATTGCCTGCGCCGCCATCGCTTCCCGCGCCACCTCGACCCTCATCCTGGTCGACCGCAAAGCACTGGCCGACCAATGGCGTGACCGCTTACAGAAGCATCTCGGATTCAAGTGCGGACAGATCGGCGGCGGGCGATCCAAAACCACCGGCATCATCGACATTGCACTGCTACCCACCCTGGCACGCCGCGACAACATCGAAGCTCTCACCGCCGGTTACGGTTTCGTCGTCACCGACGAATGCCACCACATCGCCGCCAGCGCGTTCTTCCACGTCCTCAACCGAATACCCGCAAAATACTGGCTCGGGCTGACCGCTACACCCGAACGCCGCGACGGGCTTGAAGACCTCATCTACCACCAACTCGGGTCGCATCACGTCACCCTCGAAGGCCCTACCGCCGGCCAACTCCCCTCGGCAGGCGCCGACCTGCTCGCGCCGCATCCCCTCCTACACGTCCATCCCACCCAGTTCCGCTACACCGGGCAAGCCGATCCCAGTGCGCCAGGCGGAATGGCCGAGATCTACCGAGCCCTTGTTGCCGACGAGGCCCGACTGGAGCAGATCATCGCCGACGTCCTCTCGGCTCACGCCGACGGCGCCAACATACTCATCCTCACCACATGGATCGATCACCTCAACGCCATTGCCGGACGACTCCAAAACGCCGGCAAAGATGTCGTCGTACTGAGCGGCCAGATGAAGGCGCGCCAGCGCCGCGAGATTTCCGAACAACTCGCCCACCACACCGCCGAAGCCGGGCCGTTGCTGATCCTCGGCACCAGCTCATTCATCGGCGAGGGCTTCGACTGCCCGGCCCTGGACACGCTGTTTCTCGCAGCCCCAATCACATTCAAGAACCGACTCGTCCAATACGTCGGGCGCATCACCCGGCCCTACGCCGCCAAGACCACCGCAACCGTGCACGACTACTACGATGAACTCACCCAAGTGCTCGCCTCTTCGCTGCGAAAACGCGCGCCCGGCTACACTAAACTGGGCTTCCCCGACCCCAAAACACTGCTCTGATAGGCCTCGCCGGCCAGCACAGCCGACACGAGGTTTCGGTCGATGTCGCGTTTCGCGGATTTTCGAGCCGATCTAGCAACACTTGTCCCTCAACTAGTTACTAAGCTAAGTCCGGCCCTAGCAGCGAGATCGTGATTGATCCGGATAGACCAGCAAAGGCTGATGTGGCCAAATCCGTGGCCAAGCGGCATGAAAATGACCCCAGAGGTCGCACCTCTGGGGTCATTTCCGCTAGTAGCGGGGACAGGATTCGAACCTGCGACCTCTGGGTTATGAGCCCAGCGAGCTACCGAGCTGCTCCACCCCGCGTCGGTGAACGCAAGGTTACCCAACGCGCGGGAACGTCGCCAAATCGCATGCTCAGCCACTTCCCCGAGCGCGGACCGCGAGCATGATGAATCACCATCAGGCGATCAAGCTGGGCACTGCCAGACTCGGTAGCCGTGTGGGCTCGGTTGATCGTCGCGCCATGGTGGGCGCGCTGACTGGTGAGCGCTGTGTGGTTCGGGCTCCCCGCTCATCCCGATCGCCGCGCCGTTCATGCCCACCCTTTTCGTCACGACTGGGTGGATTTGGGGTCTGGTGGCGCTGACGGGATTCAGCCTGGTCGCCACCGCGCTGATGCGGATCGCGCAGCGCCCGGTTCAGCGAAGCTACGCCGCAGCCCTCGCCGGCCTGACTGCCGAGCAGCGCTCGCAAGTCGTCAGGGTACTGCGTTGGGGTTCCCGCCGAACCGAAGGCGCAACACCATCACGCAGCTGGTCCAGCAGGAACAACGCGCTCGTCTCGATCCGCCACCCACGCACCTAAAACCGGGGCACCGGCTACTTGGTGTTGTTGAACTTGGTGATGGCGTCCTCGAGACGCTGCAGCGCAGCCCCGTACGCGGCGAAGTCACCGTTTTTCTGCGCGTCGCGCGCCGCGCCGATCGCGGTCTGGATCTCCTGCAGCGCAGCGGCCTTGGCCGCGGACAACGCGACCGTCCCGTTGGGCGCCGGCGGGACCGCCGCCGGTGGGGGCACAACCGTGGGTACCTCGGCCGGCGGTGCGTTCTCCGGCGGCGCATTGCCCGGTGGGCTGGTGTCGGCGGGTTCGAATCCGGTCGCGGCGGCCCCCGCACCGGGCCCGAACAGATTGTCCAGGGCCTTACCGACGGTGGGCCCGTAGCCGATCGTGTTGTTGTACATCATCGCCACCCGGATCAGGCGGGGATACGACGAGGCCGCGTCGCTGGCCCCCGGTGATGCGTAGACGGGTTCGACATAGAGCAAACCACCCTGGCCGACCGGCAGGGTGAGCAGATTGCCCCACTTGATTCGGTTTTGATTGTCCCGCCCGATCACACCTAGGTCTTTCGACACCGCTGTATCGGTGGTGATGGCGTTATTGGCCAGCTTCGGCCCGTTGACCTGGCCCGGGATAGTCAACACGGTGATCTTGCCGTACGTCGCAGGATCGCAGCTGGCGCTGATATAGGCAGCCAGGTAGTCGCGCTTGAACCTGTTCATCGCGGTGATCAGCTGGTATGAGGACGAATGACCATCGGTGGCAATATTTTTCGCCACAATGTAGTACGGCGGCTGATAGCTGCTGGCGGTCGGATTCGGGTCCAGTGGCACATCCCAGAAATCCGAGGTGGAAAAAAACGTCACCGGATCATCCACGTGATACTTGGCCAGCAACATCCGCTGCACCTTGAACAGGTCTTCGGGATAGCGCAGATGCGCAGCGAGTTCGGGCGTGATGTCGCTCTTGGGCTTGACCGTGCCCGGAAAGATCCTCATCCACGCTTTCAGCACCGGATCCTGTTCGTCCTGCTGATACAACGTGACCGTGCCATCGTAGGCATCCACGGTGGCCTTAACCGAGTTGCGGATATACGACACCTGCTTGTCCGGCGCGAGCCGGTTGAACGCCACCTCGGCGGAGTCGGCGGTCGCCGACGACAGCGAGGTCAGCTCGGAGTACGGATAGTTGTCCAGCGTCGTGTAGCCGTCGACGATCCACACCAGCCGTTTGTTGACGATCGCGGGGTACACATTGCTGTCGGTGGTCAGCCACGGCGCCACCGCCTCCACCCGCTGCGCCGGGTCGCGGTTGAACAAGATCTTGCTGTTGGACCCAATCACATTGGAAAACAGAAAGTTCCGCTCGGCGAACTTCGCGGCGAACACGCTGCGCGACAGCCAGCCGCCGATCGGGACGCCACCCGTTCCGGTGTAGGTGTAGTTCTTGGCCTCGGTGTCGTATTCGCGGTCGGCACCGTTCCTGCCGACGATCGCATAGTCAGCGGTCGCGTTGGCGATCACCGGACCGAAGTACACCCGCGGCTGATCCAGCCGCGCCGGCCCGTCCGAGACGACGCTGCCGTTCGCGCCGACGACGTTGACCAAAAACTTGGGATAGCCGCCGTTCTGGGAGGGGTCGTTGGCGATCCCACGCACCACGTTGGCCGGCGAGGCGATGAACCCGTTGCCGTGGGTGTACACCGTGTGCCGGTTGATCCAGTCCCGCTGATTGTCGATCAGCCGATCGGGGTCGAGTTCGCGTGCCGCGACCACGTAATCGCGCAGGTTGCCGCCCGGGTCGACATAGCGGTCGATGGACAGCTGGTCGGGAAAATAGTAGAAGTTCCCGTTCTGCTGAAACTGGGTGAACGCCGGACCGATGATGGTGGGGTCGAGCAGCCGGATATTCGAGGTGGTAGCCCGGTCGGCAGCAACCTGCTGGGCGGTTGCCTGCCCATCGCCGGTGTAAGGGCGGTAGGTCACCTTGTCGCCGGTGATGAGCCCATATGCCTGCCGAGTCGCGGCGATACTCCGGCCGATGTAGTCCCGTTCCTTTTGCGCGGCATTGGGTTTGACGCTGATCTGCTCGACGATCAGGGGCCAGCCGGCTCCGACGATCAGCGACGACAACAGCAGCAGCACCAGCCCGACGGCTGGAATCCGCAAGTCACGCAGAATAATCGCGGAGAACACCGCAACCGCGCAGATCACCGCGATGGCCAGCAGGATCAGTTTCGCGGGCAAGACCGCGTTGATATCGGTGTAGCCGGCGCCGGTGAACGGCTTGCCGGCCCGCGTGTGCGACAACAGCTCGTAGCGGTCCAGCCAGTAGGCGACGGCCTTCAGCAGTACCAGCGACCCCGTTAGGCTGATCAATTGGATACGTGCCGAGCGGCTCAGCACCCCGGCCCGCCCGGTCAGCCGAATGCCCCCAAAGACATAGTGCGCCATCACATTCGCGATGAACGCCAGGAACAAAGCGACGAACAGATAGCTGACCACCAGGCGGTAGAACGGCAAGTCGAAGGCGTAGAACCCGAGATCTTTGCCGAACTGCGGATCGCTGATCCCGAAGTCGCCACCGTGCAGGAACAGCTGAATCCGCACCCAATACGTTTGGGCGATAAGACCGGCCAACAGGCCCACCGCGCCCGGGATTCCGATGCCGACGACACGCAACCGCGACATCACCGCGGCGCGGTAGCGCGCCACCGGATCATTGCCGTTGCTCGGAACGAACACCGGTCGGGTACGGTAGGCCAGCGCCAGTCCGCCGAATACGATGCCGCCGACTAGAACTCCCACGACCAGGAACACCACCAGGCGGGTCAGCAGCACCGTGGTGAACACCGAGCGGTAGCCGAGCTCGCCGAACCACAGCCAGTCCACATAGCCGTCGATCAGTCGCGGCCCGACCAGCAGCAACGCAATGACGCCCAGCGCGACCGCGATCAGAATCCGGCTGCGCCGAGTCAGCTTCGGCATCCTGGCTGCGGGCCGCATTCCCACTGGCTACGCTCCCTGCTGTTGGCGGCATTTGTCTTCACGTTGCCTTGACTTTCCCAACTTTACGCACCGGCTAGCAGCTGGGCGGTTGGCCGCCGGAGGTGATCGTGTGCAGCGCGTCCACCGCCTGACGGAGGTTCTCGACCTTCACCAATTGCAAACCGCGCAATTTGTCGGAGTTGGCCTCGTCACAGTTCTTGGCAGACGCGCAGGCGGCGACGACGCCGTTTCCGCACTTCTGGGAGCAGACGTTTGGGTCGGGGCGGGCGATTCTGTCGCTTGCGGGAGAGCTACCGGCAGGACCTGCGGACGGTGAAGGAGGCGACCGGGTTTCGAGTCGATCCGTTTCCACGGCATCCTGATGGACGAGGTGGGGCTGTATGACCCGGACCGGCAGACGAAGAACCCGGGGCTGGCGGCGCAGAAGGCGAACGACGCGTCGGTGTACAACTTCAGCTATATCGACCAGATTTATGACGGGCTGCTGGCCAATGGCGTGCGGCCGTTTGTGGAGCTGAGCTTTATGCCGGCGAAGATGGCGAGCGACCCGAAGGCGCTGCATCCGTTCTGGTATCACCCGAATGTGTCTCCGCCGAAAGATTATGCGGTGTGGGACGCGATGATCACGGCGTTGGCGCAGCACCTGGTGGAGCGGTATGGGCTGGACGAGGTGGCGCACTGGAAGTTCGAGGTGTGGAACGAGCCGAACCTGGATTTCTGGGGCGGCAGCCCGAAACAGGCGACTTACTTTGAGCTGTATGACCATACGGCGCGGGCGCTGAAGGCGTGTGTCGCCGCGGCTGCAGGTGGGCGGACCGGCGACGGCGCAGGCTGCGTGGGTGACGCCGTTTTTGGAGCACGTGAAGGCGAGCCGGGGCGCCGGTGGACTTTGTGTCGACGCATGTGTACGCGAACGACACGGGCCGAGGACGTGTTCGGGACCCAGGAGGAGATTGCCGCGCGACCAGATGGTGTGTCGCTCGGTGAAGAAGGTGCATGAGGAGATTGGGCGTTCGGCGTTTCCGAAGCTGCCGTTGATCTTTTCCGAGTACAACGCGAGCTATGCGAACGAGCCGGACGTGACGGACTCGCGTGTACATGGGGCCGTGGATGGCGAACAACATCCGGCTGTGCGATGGGCTTGACGGAGAGCATGAGCTATTGGGCATTTCAGCGATGTGTTTGAAGAGCAGGGCGTGGTGCGGTCGCCTTTTTATGGGGGCTTTGGGCTGCTGGCGGCGGACCATATTCCCAAGCCTGCGCTGAACGTGTTCCGGGCGCTGCACCGGCTGGGCGACCGGCGGATTGCGGTGGCGTCGGATTCGGCGCTGGCGACCAAGGATGGGCAGGGCCATGTGGCGGTGGCGCTTTGGGACTATGCGCCGCCGGACGGAACGGGGGCGACGTTACACGGCGCCGCCGGCGACGCCTGCGCCTGCGAAGAAGTTCAGTCTGCGGTTTGAGCATGTGGCCGCGAACGCTGCGGTGAGGTGCTGCGGGTCGATGCGGATCATGGCAACGTTGTGAAGGCGTTCGACGCGATGGGGCGGCCGCCGGGGGACCTTACGCCGGCGCAGGTGAAGCAGTTGCAGGCGGCCGGCGCGATGGCGCCGCCGGAGCACATGCACCTGCGCGGGGGGCAAGCTGGAGTTGACGGTGCCTGCGCATGGTCTGGCCGTGGTGCTTGGTCGGGCACTAGACGTCATGCATCGTCGTGAGGTGTTGCAGCTGGCTGGGCGGGGGACTGGCGGGCGCGCTGGTCGCGTGATGCCTGGCGCTGGGGCAGCGCAGGAGGCGTGCACGCCCGGGGGCTGTGGCCGCGCCGGGGCGGCATGCGCTTTCAGCCGCGGATGAGGCGTTTCTGGATGACATGCAGCGGCGGGGCTGTCTGTACTTCCTGGAGCAGGCTGATCCCGGAGAGCGGGCAGGTGCTGGACCGGGCGCAGGCGGACGACTCGGACGGAGCGCTGGATCCGCGGCGGCTGTGCCAGCATCGCGGCGACGGGATTTGGGCTGACGGCGCTGTGCATCGCGCATAAGCGGGGTTATGCTGCCGGCGGATGTGATGGAAGCGCGGGTGGCGAAGACACTGGCGTTCCATGCGCACAAGCTGAAGCATGAGCACGGTTCTTTTGCCACTTCAACGACGTGCGGACGGGGGCGCCGTTTCGCGCATGTGGAGTATTCCAGCATCGACACGAGCCTGTTGCTTTGCGGTGTGCTGACGGCGCGGGCATACTTTGCCGGGAATGCGGCGATCGTGACGGACGCGACGCTGATCTATGAGCGCGTGGACTGGCCGTGGATGCTGTTCGGCAATACAGACCTGTTCTGCATGGGGTGGAAGCAGGACTCCGGGTTCCTGCAGGCGGTGTGGAATCACTATTGCGAACTGATGATGATTCCGCTGCTGGCCTTGGGTTCGCCGACGCACCCGGTCGTCGCCGGCGGTGTGGAGCGCGTGGTCGCGGCCTGAGATGACCTACAAGCGGCTACCGGTATATCGGCGCGCGCGGATCCGCTGTTTGTGCACCAGTACAGCCATGCGTGGTTCGACTTCCGGGGCAAGCGCGACGGTTCGCGGATTACTTTCAGAACTCGGTGATCGCGACGGAGGCGCACCGGCAGTTCTGCCTGGACCTGGGCGCGCCGTACAGCCCGGAGTACTGGGGCGTCTCGGCGTCGGATCAGCAGCATGGCTACCGCGCGTGGGGCGGACCGCCGAGCTTTGGGGGGGTAGATGGGATCGGTGGTGCCGTATGCGGCCGCGGGATCGTTGCCGTTTCCTGCCCGCAGATTGTCTGCAGACGTTGCGCGCGTTGCAAGGCTGTGCATGGCGAGCAGGCGTGGGGGCGGTATGGTTTTTGCGATGCGCTTTCATCCGGACGCGAACTGGTATGACGCGGACGTGCTGGGAATCGACCTTGGGATCGGTGTGCTGATGGCGGAGAATCTGCGGACCGGGTTTGTGTGGGAGGTCTTCGCGCGCAACCCCGAGGTGGGCCGGGCGATGGATCTGGCGGGATTTCGGCCTGATCTCAGCCGCTAAACGGCCCGGTCGCGCAAAAGATTTCACCTGCCGGGTGTAACCGAAGTGCCGTGGTCTGCGTATGGAGCCGTTGTTAGAATCGCTCACACCAGCCAGCGGGAGAGGAAACGGCGCACAGGC
The DNA here is from genome assembly GCA_963787635.1 of uncultured Actinomycetota bacterium. Classification (GTDB taxonomy): domain Bacteria; phylum Actinomycetota; class Actinomycetes; order Mycobacteriales; family Mycobacteriaceae; genus Mycobacterium. Next base: position 117,345 of record CAWBDP010000003.1, read on the forward strand.
ATGACCCTGCAGGAACTCGACGAGGTGTTGCGGGTTTGGAAGGCGCGATTGAGCTTCGATCGCGGAGAACCTGCTGGAATTGCAGTCGGATGCGGCGTACCAGTCGCTGACCGGGACAGGCGGCCTGGATAAGGTCGCGGTCACGGGGCTGACGGCGGCGCGGGTGAAGCCGGCGCTTGGCGCGATGCACACGATGTTCGAGCAGTTTGGCCTGCTGCAGTCGACGATGGACCAGGCCGAGGCGTTGCGGAAGGAACTGCCGGCATTCTTTGGCGGGGAGCCAAGGCGCGGGAGATCCAGCAGCTGCTGTTTGGGAAGTCCATCCAGCTTTCGACGGTGAACGTTCCGCTGGAGCAGAGGACGCTCCTGGGCGGGCATCCGCAGCGAGCAGCGCATCACGCCGGAAGAGCTGTTGGCTCCGATGGAACGGACGTTCGCCGCGGCGCGGGATGCAGTGATGTGGGCCGAGCGAGCCTGGACGGAGTTTGCGGCAAGAGTAGCCGCGTGGAGGCGGAGATCGCCCGGCTGCGCAGCCAGCGAGCGTTGCCGAGCGTGCTGCTGGCGCCTGCCCTGGACGACGTTCGGGCAAGACTGCACGACCGTGCGGGCGCATGTGCAGACCGATCCGCTGGGCGCGGAAGGCGAGTTGCAGTCGCAGGTGGAACCGGCGCTGGCCGAGGTCTCGCGCCGCATCGAGCAGGCTATGCAGATTGCGGGACAACTTCGGGCAGCACGCGTCCGCTTTGAGCAGTTTGCGCAGATCCACGCGGATGCGGTCACGGCGTGCGCGGAGGCTGAGGAGAAGGTCGCCGGGGCTCCCGCGTTGCCCGCGCTCGTGCCTGAGGAAAAGGTGCAAGGTCTGCTGGAGTGGCTCGCGTCGCCTGGAGCACAAGCGCGAAGAAGGTGCGCTGGAGCCGGTGACGGTGGGCTTGCGGAACTGGAACGCGGCGGCAGAGGCTTGCGTACAGCAGGACAGAAAAGCCTATGAAGCTGCCCGTGCGCGAGTGGAGCAGCGGAGCGAGTTACGGGGCAGGTTTGATGCATTGAAGGCGAAGGCGCGCAGGTTCGGAATGGCCGAGAGAGAGGGGATGGAGGCGCTGTGCGGCAAGGCGGAAGCCTTGCTCTACAGCCGGCCCACCGACCTGGACGGCGCGGCGGCTGCGCTGGCCCAGTACGAGAAGCACCTGAGCGGGAACGGAAAAGGGGCGTAGGTCGCGATGAGTGGAGAGACCTGCCGGCGAGGAGGCTGCGCCGGCGCGATCGAAGACGGGTACTGCAACGTCTGCGGGCTGGCTCCGGCGAAGAATGCGGCCGCGGTGAAGACGCCGCGGCCGGCAACGGGTCGGCGTCCTGTTTCGGCGCGTACGGGCAGGGGATCGTCGGCGATCACGACGGGGACGGGATCGTCGCCGATGAGCCGGGCCGGCGAGCGGGAACGCACCGGACGCGGCACTCCAGCCGGCGGACCTCGCGCAAGCAGCTTGGGGCGGGGCTGATCACGTTGCCGGATCTGCCCTCGGTGGAGCCGGAGAAGGCGATCCTGCTGGACCCGAAGGTGCCGGAGCGCAAACGAATCTGTGCCAAGTGCGATCGTCACTGAAGCGAGAGTCGGGCTTCTGCGGCAAATGCGGCACACGGTACAACTTCGTCGCGATGCTGAAAGCCGGAGACATGGTCGCGGACCAGTACGAGGTTAAAGGGCCCATCGCCTTTGGCGGGCTGGGCTGGATCTATCTGGCGTTTGACAGGCTGCTGTCGCGGTACGTCGTGCTGAAGGGGCTGCTGAACACGCAGGATGAGTCGGCGGCCGCGGCGGCGGTGGCGGAGCGGCAGTTCCTGGCCGCAGTGAAGCACCCCAACATCGTGGCGATCTACAACTTCGTGCAGGCAGCGGGCGAAGGGCTTCATCGTGATGGAGTACGTCGGGGGCAAGACGCTGAAGCAGATCCGGCAGGAGCGCGGACCGCTGCCGCCGGCCGAAGCGATCGCTTATGTTCACCGGATCCTGCCGGCGTTGGGGTACCTGCATCGCATGGGGATGGTTTTCTGCGACTTCAAGCCGGACAACGTGATGCTGGAGCATGATGACGTCAAGCTGATCGACCTTGGCGGCGTGCGGCGGCATCGATGACATCGGCGGGCGATATCTACGGCACGGTGGGGTACAGTGCGCCGGAGGCGGGCGCGGGGCCCACGCCGGCGTCCGACCTGTTCACGGTGGGGCGGACGCTGGCCGTGCTGCTGACGGACATCAGCGGCTTCAGCAAGGAGCACCGGTACACGCTTGCCTGCTCCGGAGGAGCAAGCCGCTGTTCGCGGGGCAGGAGTCGCTGTACCGGTTCCTGCTGAAGGCAACGGCGGAGCAGGCGGATGACCGTTTTGAGTCGCCGAAGAGATGGCGGAGCAGCTGCTGGGCGTGCTGCGCGAGATCGTCGCCATGGAGAGCGGGGCACCACAGCCAGGCTCCAGCCCGGAGTTTGGGCGTGGACCTGCTGGCGCTGGATGCGGGCGATGCGATGGACCCCGTGGCGCCCGATCCACGGTATCTGCCTGTGCCGTCGCTGGATGTGAGTGACCCGGGAGCGCAGGCGGTGAGCAGCGCGCTGGCTCTAGCCGGATCCTGGCAGAGCGACTGGCGGCGCTGCGGCTGGCCGTGCAAGCAGTTGCCGAATCGCGCGAGGCGCGTCTGCGGCTGGCGGCCACGCTGGCGCGACGCGGGGCAGTTGGGCGAGGCGGAAGAAGCTGTTGAGGGGGCTGGGCGCGGAGGATGCCGTGGGACTGGCGCGTGCTCTGGTACCAGGCGCGCATCCGGCTGCTGCAGAACAGCATGCCCGGAGGCCCGCAGGCTGTTCGACCAGGTGTACTTCGACCTGCCCGGCGAACTGGCGCCCGAAGCTGGCGCTGGGCTTGCGGCCGAGCTGGCGGGCGACCTGGCGCTGGCGCGCAAGATGTATGAGCTGGTTTCGCGGGTGGACCCGGCGTATGTTTCGGCGGTGTTCGGACTGGCGCGATGCCATGAGCGGCGCAGGGGAGATGCAAGGCCGCGGTGGACGCGTTGCAACGGATCCCGCTTCGTCAGCGCTGTACCTGCGCGCGCAGGTGAGCGCGGCGCGGACGTTGCTGGGCGAAGGGAACGCGGCCCACGCTGGACGATGTACTTGCCGCGTCTTCGCTGGCCGAGCGTTTGGGCGCTGGATGGACGGGACGAGTACTTCCTGGAGAGCCAGATTTTTCGGGCCGCGATTGCGGAGGTCTGGCGACCAGCAGAACGGCAGCGATGGGAAGCGACGACTGGTGCTGGGGCGGCCGCTGGCGGAGCGGGCCCTGCGTAGGGCCTGGAGAGCTCGTTACGGGCGATGGCGCGCTTTGCCCCGGAAGGACGAACGCATCCGGCTGATGGACCAGGCAAACCTGGTGCGGCCGCGAACACTGATCTGAAAGCTCGAGGAAGAGAAAAGACGATGCGTGTGCGCCGCCTGTACCGCCGATGTGCCTGACGAAGATCTGTTCTGCGAGAACTGCGGCGGAACGCTGTGGCCCTGAGGAGGTGGCCGCGTGCGGGCTGCACCTGCGGGGCGCCGGCGGGCGAGCGTCGATGAGGACGGCTTTTGCCTGTGCTGTGGACGCCGGGTTCGCCGACCGGCAAGCGACCACATCGAAGAGTCGATTTGACCGGCTTCGCCGCGGTAAGCGATCGCGGGCTTCGACATGACCGCAACGAGGACCGTTTCGCCCTTGTGCAAACGGAGGCCGGCTATGTGATGGTGGTCTGCGATGGCGTTTCGGCGACCAGCAATCAGAGATCGCTTCCGGCGTGCTGTCCGAGGAGGTCGCCGAGTGCTTGAAGCGACGCCCTGCGGGAGGTCGGCCGAGGACGCGGAAGCGATGTCTCCGAGGCGATCGCGCAGGCTGTCGAGCGCTTAAGGTGCCGCACGGGACAGGACGAGCGAGAATACGCCGTCGACGACGGTGGTGGCGGCGGTGGTGCGCGGGTCTCCAGATCACGGTGGCATGGGTTGGGGACAGCCGCGCGTACTGGGTCGACGCGGACGGAGCAAGGCTGCTGACGCGGGATCACTCCTGGATGAACAGTGGTGACCGCAGAACGGGAGATGACCGAGGAGGAGGCGCAGGACGTCACCCCAGGCCCACGCCATCACGCGATGGCTCGGGCGCGGACGCCGGAGGAGCGCCTCCACGCCGGAGGTGGTGCGGCATCACCGCGGACAAAGCGGGAACCCTGCTGCTTTGCACCGAGGGCTTGTGGAACTATGCGCCGATCTTCGGAACAGATCGGCGGAGTTGCTGAGACCGCGCAGCGCGGAAATGGATGCCTGTCCTGCGGCCAGAGCGATGGTGGAGCTTTGCCAATGAGCAGGGGGGCCGGGACAACATCACGGTCGCGATCTTTCGGGCGGCCGGGTCGGCGGTTACAGCGGAAGCGACAGAAGGTTGAACCGCAGAGCATGTTCGACGTAGAGAGAGGAAGAGGGCTTATGCCGGGTCAGTTCAAGGCCGAAACATTTCAGAACGAGTTCCTTCCCGCAGGGTCGCGCGAGGTCCACGCGATCATGACGGTGACTGCAGGGGAGGAGCACCACCTCCACCGGAAGCGGTGAGAGGCTGTTCGGCATGCTTTGCGACGTGTCGGGATCGATGGAGGGCGGCAAGATGAGCGCCGCCAAGGATGCGATGGGACGGCTGGTGCAGATGCTTCCACCGGACTGCAGCTTCTTCATCGTCGCGGGCGCGGATGCAGCGCACCTGGTGTGCCCCATCATGCGCGCGGACGCGACGGGCAAGCAGCAAGCGATGGGCGGCGATCCACAACATGCGCGCCTTTGGCGGAACGCGGATTTCCAACTGGCTGCACCTGGCGCTGGACCAGTTCCGGGCTCGGCCCGGAGGGATCCGGCAGGCGCTCCTGTTGACCGATGGGCAGAACGACGCCGGGGACAGCGCGCCGCTGCAGAGTGTGCTGACGCAGTGCGAAGGCGTATTTCAGTGCGACTGCCGCGGCGTTGGCACGGACTGGCAGGTGGAGCAGCTACGGAAGATCGCGGGCAAGCTGCTCGGGACGGTGGACATCATTCCGTCGCCGCAGCAGATTGATGCGGACTTTCACGCCATTCTGGAGAAAGCCCTGAGCAAGACGGTGAGCGACGTGTTTCTGCGGCTATGGACGCCGCAGGGCGCACGGGTGAAGTTTTGCAAGGAGGTCAGCCCGGCGATTGTGGACCTGACCGCGCGAGCGCGCGAGGTGAAGCCGCAGATGCGCGAGTACCCGACCGGCGCGTGGGGGAAGGGTGAAAGCCGGGACTTTCACTTCTGCATTGAGGTGAATCCGGGTGTGGTTGGGGACGAGGTGCTGGCGGGAAGGGCGAGCCTGGTCTATACGGATCGTGGCGTGGAGAACAAGGTCGCCGAGGCGCGCATTCTGGCGGTGTGGACCGATGACGAAGCGAAGTCGACCAAGATCAATCGCGTGGTGGCGCACTACACCGGCCAGGCAGAGCTGGCGCAATCGATCCAGGAAGGCCTGGATGCCCGCGCGCGGGGCGACGTGGAGCGCGCGACGGCGTTGCTGGGCCGTGCGGTTCAGATTGCGCATGAGTCCGGAAACGAGGGGACCGCCAGGCTGCTGCGGAGGGTGGTTGAGGTGGACAACGCGGACACGGGCACAGTGCGGCTGAAGGCGGGCGTGGCGAAAGAAGATTCCATGGCGCTGGACACGCGCTCCACCAAAACGGCCAGGATCGCCAAACATGCGGAGTAGGGCGGAGAACGGAGACACGGGATGGGACAGGGCGCCGACATTTTTCAATGCCCCAAGGGGCACAGCTCGTCCGAGGCGGATTACTGCTCGGAGTGCGGAGCGAAGATCCAGGGCAGCACACCGGACTTGAACCCAGGCCAGGGTGGATTCGGTGCCGCTGTGAGTGGCGACATCTGTCCTGATTGCGGCACGGTTCGCGAGCCGGGCGGGGTGGTCTTCTGCGAGGTTTGTGGGTATAACTTCGTGACGGGAGCGCACGGCGAGGTGGCTGTGCCGGTCGCGACAGAGGCTCCACCCCCGCCGCCGCCGCCTCCTCCCTCTGCGCCGCCACACTCCCGCATCTCCTCCACCGTCGCTGGCCGAGGCCACAGAGATTGAGCCGGAAGCGGTGGCGATCCCGGCTGCCGCGCAGCACTGGACCGTAACGATTTCAGTTGATCCATCGCTGCGCAGCGCCGAAAGCCCGGAGGCCCCTGGCGATGTCGCGCCGACGGTCATCGCTCTCGGGGCGCCGGTGAACCTGATCGGTCGCCGCAACGAGACGCGCGGAATTTTCCCGGAGGTCTCGCTGGATCACGACGAAGCGGTGTCACGACGGCATGCCCTGCTGCAGGTTGATCCGCAGCGCGGCCTGCAGCTGCGGGATATTGGCGCGGCGAACGGCACAAGGCTGAACGGCAAGGAACTGACGCCCATGACCGACTATCCGTTGGCTGACGGCGATGAAATCACGTTGGGACATTGGTCGCGCCTGAGCGTCAAGGCGAGCTGAGGGTGAGAGGCAAGCAGTGATGACGACGGCAACGGTCAGCACGGGGGCGGCCCGCGGGCAGTGGAGCACTTTACGCGTACTGCGGCTGGCGCGATCCATCATCCTGCTCCTGGATGCGCTTTTGCTGATCGCCATTGTGAGCGCTACGGAGACGCAACGCGCGACGCTGAGGACAGTCGGCAAAGATACTGTGCCGAGCATCATCGCGGCGCAGCACATCAAGTCCGCCATGGCCGACATGGACGCCGACGCGGTGAACGAACTCCTTGAGCCACCGAGCGCTTCGGCCGCGGCGCTGCAGGCCTACGAGGACCGACGCGTAGAGGCGGCGGGCGCGTTGATCGGGGCGGCGGAGAACATCACCTTCGGCGACGCGGAGCGCCTGCCGATTCAGTCGCTGCAGGTCGGCATGGGCAGCTATGACCGGCTGATCCAGAGGGCGCGCGATCTGGGCCTGGTGACGAATCGCTGGCTTGGTTGATCCCTACCATGAGGCGGCCGGCGTGATGGATAACGTGCTTCTGCCGGCCGCCGACGCGCTGGACAAGGCCAACAGCGATGTACTGGAGCGCACCTACAAGTCCGAGCACTTTCGCGCATCGGCTTCGCGGTTCTTCATCGTGCTGCTGTCGCTTGCGACCCTGGGGTCGCTCGCTGTGACACAGACGATGCTCAGCCAGCGGATGCACCGCACCTTGAACCCGGCCCTCCTTGTCGCCACACTGGTGGTGGCTGTGTTGGCCTTGTTTTCGGTGCAGGCTATTTCGCGATCTCACGATGAGCTGGGGGTGGCCAAAGCGAACGTTTTCGCCTCGATTCATTTGTTGTGGCAGGCGCGGGCTTCCGCGTATGCGGCCAGAACCGATGAGAGCCGGCTCCTGCTTGACTCGGCCCGAGCGGCTGAACATGGAGACACTTTCACCGCGACTGCCGATGCTGTCGCATTCTCTTCCGCGGATCTGTCTGAACCCCAACTGATCGCCGCGTTGCGAGAAGGACGGCATGTGGACGGATTTCGCGGATACCTGGCCGATGAGCTAGACAACACGAGCGTCAGAGGCGAACGGGATGCGGCCTTGGCGACATTTGCAGCCTGGCGGCGCTACGTCAATGTGGATCCGGAGGTTCGGCGGCTGGAGCGATCCGGGCAGCACAGGCGAGCGATCGACCTCTGTACCGGGTCTGCACCCGGCCAATCGGAATGGGCTTTCGCGCAATTCGATCAAGCACTTGGAAGAACGCTCTCGATGGATCAAGCGGCGTTTGACGCCGCGGTGAACGAGGGCGGATCGGCGCTGGGCAGCCTGGAACTGGAGTCAAGCGTGGCTGCCGCGCTTGCTGGCTGCCTGGTGCTGCTGGGGTTTGCGCCACGCATACGGGAGTACCGCTGAATCGCAGAACCACGCGGGCGTCGTTGGCGTACAGTACAACGAAGCAGTCGGTAGATCCCCTTAAGGAGCAAGCATGTTCCGTCGTCTTGGCAATCTGGTACGCGGCTTTTTCGGTCTGTTCGTCTCAAAGGCGGAGCGGCGCAACCCTGAAGCATTGCTTGAAGTAGAGCAGGAAAATCTTCGGAAGCAGGTAGGGAAGTTCAATGTCGGGCTGGCGTCGCATGCCGGGCTGATTGAGCGGCTGATCGGCCAGGTGCGCAAGCTGGCGACCGATGAGACGGACCTTCGCGCCAAGGTAGCCGCCAACCTGCAATTGGATCGCCGTGATGTCGCCGGCCAGTACGCGTTGCGCTTGAAGACAGTGGAACGAGAGCTTGAAGAAAACCGCAAGCAGCTGGACCAGGCCGAGGTGACCTACAAGGAGTTAGTGCGAGCGCGGGACGTTGCTGTAGCGATCACGCGGCAGAAGATCGAGGCGCTGAAGTCCGGCATCAGCGATATGCGCATGAAGCGCGCGATGGCTGAGATTACAGAGATGGCCTCCGGCATGGTGACGAACCTGGGCGGCACGGGCGACACGCTCAACCGGCTTGAGTCAATGGTGGAAGAGGAGCGCTACCGTGCATCAGGCCGCGTGCGCGTGGCTGTGGACAGCCTGGACATGAATGATGTTCACGTGAAAGAGGCTGAACAGAGGGCCCTGGCGGACCAGGCGCTCGCGGAGTTTGAAGCCAAGCAGGATCCTTTGCAACTGGGCCGCGGCAGCCAGGATAGCCGGCCGATGAGCTCGGCGCCTGCGCTGAACGCGAACAAACGGGACGGCGACTTCAGCGCCAACTGAGACCTCTTCGCGAAAGACTGCTGCAGCCGTGTTGGCGCGGGGCTGCAGCAATCTCCTGCTGTGCGGATACTGTTAGCCAAAAGCGGGCGGCGCGGGTCATACTGTTGCGGTCAGTTTGGAATTGGTTCCAAGGCAACGGAAGGCGTACCTATGCACCGGCAGACGAGCCGTCGGGAGTTTCTGACTTCAGCTTTATTGGTCGCAAGCAGCGGCGTGCTGCGGGCCGCGGATCACAGTTCCGGTTTATCCGGGGCGCCCATGCATGCGTCGGAGGCGGATCCCACTGATCTCACCGCGTTTGTCAATGTGTTCGTCGGCACTGGAGGACATGGGCACACCTTTCCGGGAGCGACGCTTCCGTTTGGCGCCGTGCAATTGAGCCCTGATACGGGGGTGCGCGACTGGGACTGGTGCTCCGGCTATCACCACGACGACACCACGCTGATGGGTTCAGCCACACGCACCTGAGCGGCACGGGCGTCGGCGATATGCTGGACCTGCTGCTGGTGCCGCGAACCGGCGAAGTTGTGCTGGAACCCGGGAAGGATCCGGAGGCCCGCAAGGACCCTGCGGGGACATACCGCTCGCGCTTCTCCCATGCTGACGAGCGCGGTGAGCCGGGCTTCTACAGCGTAAAGACAGAGGCCAGCGGTGGTGCGAAGATTCTCACAGAGCTTACCGCGACGGAGCGGACGGGCCTCGCCCGGTTTACTTTTCCTGCGGGCGAGCCTGCTCACCTTCTGATGGACTGGCAACATGCTGTACGGCGAGGATCGAGGGGCTCGGAATCTGCTGACGTGTCGGTTGTGAGCGATACGGCGGTGCAGGGCGGCCGCCAGATCAATCGGTGGGCGCCGCATCGGGCGATCTACTTCTATAGCGAGCTTTCGCCGAAGCCGACGAAGGTCGAAGTGTTCAGCGACAACAAGCCTGTGGCTGGGCATGCGCGAGCGGCAAGAATCTGAAGGTGGTGCTGCACTTCGACGCCGGGCAGCACAGTGATGGTGAAGATCCGGCATCTCCACCGTGAGCGCAGAAAACGCAAAGGAGAACCTCGCAAGAGGAACAGCCCGCCTGGGATTTTGCGGGAGTACAGGGCGGCAGCCAAGCGGAAGTGGCAGGCGGAGTTCGAACGAATCAAGATCCGCGATCGAGATCACGACAGCGGAAGACGATCTTCTATACTGCGCTCTACCACATGATGTGCGCGCCCACGTTGAACGACGACGTGAACGGCCAGTATCGCGGCATGGACAAGAAGGTGCATACCCTTGCCGACGGCGAGCACAACTACAGCACCTATTCGTTTGGGATACGTACCGTGCGCTTCATCCCTCGTTCACGCTGTGGCAAGCGGATCGGGTGGCGCCGATGGTGAACTGCCTGGTGCGCATGGCGGAGGAGAGTATGTATGGCTTTCCCATCTGGCCGCTGCAGGATGGCGAGACCTATTGCATGCCCGGGTATCACGCCGCCAGCGTGATGGCGGAGGCCTGCGTGAAGAAGATTCCCGGGTATCGACTGGAACCGAGCGTACGCGGGCATGCGAAAGCGCAATATGGAAGACGACTACATGGGGCTCGCGCTGTATCGCAAATACGGGATATATCCCGGCGGACAAGGAGTACGAGTCGATCGGCAAGCTGGTCGAGTACACGTATTGCGACTGGGCCTGTGCGCATGTAGCGGACGCCACCGGGAACGCGGACGATGCCCGCGTGATGCGAGGCACGTTCGAAGAAATTATAGGAACGTGTTCGATCGCGAAGATGCAGTTCATACGGCCGAAGCTTGAGAACGGCGAATGGGCGCCGAACTTCGATCCGCGTGCGACCGGACACGTCCCGCACCATCGCGACTACACCGAGGCAAACGCATGGCAGACGCACGTTCTACGTGCAGCACGACGTGAAGGGTTACATGCAGATGTTCGGCGGGCGTGAAGCCTTCACGCGCAAGCTGGATGCGCTGTTTACCGCAGAGCCCGGCGTGAGTAATGAGAAGCGTTGTGGACATGACCGGGTACATTGGCCAGTACGTCCACGGCAACGAGCCGAGCCACCACATCGCCTATCTGTATGCTTTGGGCGGGCACAGCCTTGGAAGACGCAGGAGCGTGTGCGCGAGTTGCTGCTGACGCATTACCGCAATGACTTCGATGGCCTGGACGGTAATGAGGACTGCGGGCAGATGTAGCGCATGGTTTGCGATGAGCGCGCTTGGGCCTTTACGCGGTCGACCCGGTGAGCGCGACGTACATCCTGTCTGCTCCGCTGTTCGACCGCGCAGCGATTGCGCTCGGCGGAGGACGCGAACTGGTCATCGAGGCGCGCCGTCGATCAAAGGACGACATGTATATACAGTCCATTGAGCTGAATGGAAAACCACACGATAAGCTTTGGGTCGCATCACGAGGAGCTTATCGACGGCGCCCACCTGGTCTTCACTCTTGGATCACAACCGAACCTGTCGCTTGGGGTCAGCGAGAGTGCGATGCCTCCGTCACTGACGGCCTAGGGTGGAGCGGTGAACGAAAGCTGCGCAGATCAGGACGTATGAAGACGCGATCGCGAAGTGTCCCGGCGCTGATGGATGTGGCCCGCAGAGCGGGCGTGGGCGCGGCGACCGTGTCGCGCGTGATCAACGGCGGCCAAAACGTAAGCGAGCGCACTTTGGCTGCTGTGCAGCAGGCGATCGCTGAACTTGGATATCACCCCAACCATGCGGCGCGGAGCCTCAAGGGCGCCCGCACCAAGACCATAGGGCTTATCGTGCCCAGCGTTGCGGACCCCTTCTTTTCTACCGCTGCAGCGGCGATTCAGGAGGTCGCGCGCGAGCAGGGCACACTCGTGCTCCTGGCTGCATCGGATAACTCTCCAGAACGGGAGACGGAGCATGTTCGCGGATTTATTCAGCGACGAGTCGATGGACTGATTCTTGCGCCCTCGGATGGCGCGAATGCAGCGATCTTTGAACATGCAGGCTTCCCGGTTGTGTGCTTTGACAGGCCCTTTCCGAAGAACGTGTTTCCGGCTGTGTTGAGCGACAACTACGCGGGAGCGCGCGCCGCGACGGAACATCTGGTCGAGGCCGGCTGTAAGAGAATTTTATGTTTGAGCGGCGACAGCAGGCTGTTCACAAGTAAGCGCCGGGTGAGGGGTTACCGTGATGTGATTCGCGCTGTGGCATTGCCGGAGCTGATTGAACTCCATATTCAGGATTACGCGTCTACCGCTGAAGTTCTCGAACAATACCTGCATGGCGCGGATCGGGTAGATGGCATCTTCAGCATCAAGAACGAGATAACGGTGATCTGTAATACTACCCTGGTCAGAAACGCCGAAAGCACGAGGTGGCTCGCCCCAGTTGGCCAGCCCTCGTATCCGGCCTCTTGCCAGTATACATTGTCAGCATAAAACCCAGAAGTCTCATCTGCCGTACTTGCTTTTATCCATGTTGGGGAGCAATATGTGCACTTTCGTAATAAGTAACGAACTTGCTGAAATCATTCGTAGAATGATTCTGCGGATTATTAGTCCTTGAGTCCACTGTACAGAGATGTCCATTGTTGCCCGTTATGGTGTCGGTACTACTTATTTCGGCTCCCCACAAGACCACTTTGGATATGCCGAACCGCCGTCATTGGGGTTGAACCCATCGCCCCCTGCAAATCCATACTGTAACTATTATTGTTAGGATAAGCATGTCGGTAATAACCGCCGCTATGATCCCGTGCCATATAATATCCAGCCATGATTTCAACTTGGCCCGTACCCATGTTGCTACTCGGGCCCGATTGAAGAGTGCCGCTCGAAACATCTTGAAATCCTGTAGTAATAACGGAACTACCTGAACAATCCAGCCTGTCTTCGTATTCGAGTTGTTTGGATCTGAGGCACCGAAAAGCCGGTTACCCCAAATCCTCATGTTTTGGAGGTAGGTCTGATTTATGGTTCCATTACTTCCATTCACGTAATCTGTTTGCGGGTAAGTCGAACTAATAATAGGTTCCGCTGGGAAATTTTGCCGTTCACTCGCCGGCAATGATTGTGAGTAGCCATTTACGGTTACAAAAAGTAATAGCAATGCAACAGTGTACTTTTTCATTTCATCCTTCCTCACTTTACTTTCGTTTCGAGTTCCTGAATACGTTTTTCGAGTTCCGCGATTTTTTTATCGCTTTCAATAGTATATAGGGTAAGCTCTTCTACTTTTCGAAGTAATTTCGCTTCCATAGATCCGACATTTATACCGTCTTTCGCTACATCCCGTGTAGATGGGATGTCAGGAAGATGGTGAAGTTCCTGGATTTTCTTATTAAGTTCCGGAAGAGCAGTAAGTTTATAACTCGAATCGAATACGAAATCTGACCAATCGTTCCGAACAATGACTTCCTTCGCTAATTCCGAACCGTTCACGACAAGCAAGTAGGTTCCGCCAGCCGGTGTTGTAGGAATACAAGTCGGACAACCCGCTTGACTAAATGGTGTACTTGTTCCAATTTCAATAGCGGGAAAAACGCAAGTACGCTGAAGTTATATTTCCCGAATAAGCGGGAGTTGAGCCATAACCGGTTTGTGTTGGCGTTATATCTAGCGCAGCCCCTCCGTCGTCTGATGCAATCAAAAGGTCGGTGGGGGTCATGAAGCGAGTAGCGTGACCCACTCCTCTAAGATATGTGGGTGCGAAATTACTACCATTCCATGTCCATCCTCTAGGTGTAGAGCTTCCACTTGAAATCCGTGCTTGGCGGATATACGCTCAAAGCAATTCGGCCAGTACCAATAGGTGGATAGGCGCAGTCGGCCCAGAAGGTGAACCTTGGAGTCTGGTCCCCACCCATTAAAGTTCTGGTATTCAAATGTCGCGACACTTCCGCCGTCTTGATCAATCCTCGAGTTCTCGTGAACCGAGGGAACCTATTTTTATCCAATGAGGAGAATTATTTCCAAAGTCATTGGCGTATTCCTTGGAATAATTGCAGCCAAAACCAATTAAGCTTCCTGCAACGCCTGCGGCGGCCCATTGCGTGGGCCAAATGTTAGGCGTCACGTTGGTATAATAATCCGCGGTAATTGCACCTGCTAAATCAAGCAATGAAAAGGGGCTTGGCTGCTGAATTCCCACATTTCCGTTGCGAGAAATAGTTACCCGCTCTGCATCTCCTGCGTTCTGAGGATCATTTGGGAGAAGTAATGAATTTTGAGGTGATCTTGTTCCAAACCGTATGGAACCGTTCCATCTGTTCCATCTAATGGAATCGTCGAATGATTGGTAATTATCAAATCTCCATAATTTTTGTCGAAGTAGCTAAGGACTCCATCGTGTCTCTGCGAGAATAAGGAATATCTTTGGCCAGCAGTGGAAGAAGGCGGGGTGCGAGGGCTCGCATTACAGGGCTTGCATTGGTTTAAGCCAAGCTGTATGCGAATGCTTCCTGTGTCATTTAAGGAAATTCTAAGTGCAGGCGTGTTAAAAAGGCAATCTGGTATATTGGGTCCAGTTGCTTCAGTCCCAAAAATGTGAAGTAAGTCCATGGGTAAAGGATTAAGGCAAATCCCCATTCCTCCTGTCCCAATCCCTACCGATCCTCCTGTTGTGGATCCTCCTGTTTGGGGCTCCCATTGCGTATTTGCGATGGTTTGAGCAAGAAGGAACGATTCTGGAAAGCACAAAATAGCTAAAACGAGAAAATGCTTCATAAAAACTACCGTTTTTTAGTGAATGACAAGAAGTAACTAACACAAATATACGAACTTTTTTTGACTGCCATGAAAATTTAAAGAAACTATTCAGGGATTTGTGGGCCGAATATCGAGTTCGGAAACCTTGCACGAGATTCTAACCGAGTCGCGCTGAAAATAGCTCCTGCAATATCCTCAGCTCGGAGCACCCTCGACGCCTTATCCCCAGGGGATGCTCGGCCCGATCGAAAAAAGCAGTGTTCACACTGCCAGGAAAAACCGTGATGACACGAATGTGGTGCGAGCGCACATCGAGAAAGAGCGATTGCATGAGGCCGCGCACGCCAAACTTCGATGCGCAATAGGCCGCTCCGCCTGCAAAACCGTTCCTGCCCGCCAGCGAGGAGACCGTTACGATCGTTCCTTGCTTTCGCGCCTTCATTGACGGCAGACAGACTGGGTCACCAGAAACACCCCACGAAGATTCGTCGCAAGCACCGATTCAAAATCGTTCACCGTCATCTCCGTGAACCGCCTTGAACAATCCGAATCCGGCATTGTTGAGAAGCAGATCGATCGGACCGAAGTTCCCCTCCGCTTGGGTCACAAATTCATGCACTCGAACTTTCGTCTGACACGTCGCAAACGCCTGCAAAGACCTGCGAATCGAAACTCGTTTTCTATTTTACGTTTCGTCTCCTGAATTTCGATTCCATTCCTTGAACAGATCGAAAGCGACGCGCCTTCGGCTGCAAACTTCTTCGCCGCCTGGCAACCCGATTCCTTTCGAAGCGCCGGTAACCAATACGTGCATCAAAGTTTTGCTCCTATGGAAAAATAAAAGTCGGTGACATTCAGGAGATGATTTGCGTGAGGAACACGAATCGTTTTCGATCCCCAGCTTTGCTCGAACCGAAAGCTCTCACCGATGCCAAATTGCGCCAGTCCCAGCGGCGTTTTCAGTCCCACTTGCGCTCCTAGCACCATGCAACAGCGATCCGAACTTGATTGCTTCCGGTCCGGGCCACGTCGAACCAAGATCGTAACGCGCCGAAACGAACGTCGGAAAAAACAACGCGTGCGGAATCGCGATCTGGTAGGTCAGGCTCCCATCGATCATCTGTTTGCCACGAAGTTCATACTGATTGAGTCCATAGAACGACTGCATCCCGCCCAGATCGAACTGCTCCAAGCGCGGCAACAGCGCATCGCCAAAGCCAAGCTGAAGATGCGGGATCAATGTGTGAGGGCCGAAATCGGAATTGCCTCTTCCAGTTCTCCATAGAGTTTGGTGTAATTCGTTCCGGTTCCCAAAATACTGAGGCCCGTCTCCGCATACCCACGCAGGAGCGTCCCACATGTGGATAATCCTCATCGTCCCGCGAATCCACAAGCAGTTCCGCTCGTGCAGCGCGGAGGTCATCGGAGCCGTTATCGGCTGCATTCGTGCTGTCGCGAGTGCTGAACCAGCGCTGCCGTTCGGCACGGAACTCCGCCGTGAGTTCTCCCACCCGCTCGATTTGCCCGCCGGCACGAATGCTGACGCCGAAGTCCCGCGATTCCCGCACCACATCTGTCACATTCGACACTTCCTTCTCGTGATTCGGTTCCACCTCAAGCGAATAAACATTGATGTCACGATAGCCCGAATACATGCTCCAATCGAGCACAGCGAAGCTGTGAAACAGCCGGGGTGCATCGAAGGTAAGCGACGCCGAACGCGCCAGGGATCCAAGGCTTCCCAGGAGCGCATATTCCAACCCGCTCCCGCCGATATTTTCGTCTGCAAGTTCTGCGGAAAATTCAGCGCCGAACTCATTATCGGCCAACACACCGAGCCGAATCACGTTCGGGCTCTTCGATGGACGGTGAGCATGACCGTCGGCCCGAGCGATGGCGGAGCCTGCGGAAGTACGAAACCGTATCTTCCGGTAAAAATATTTCGTTCCAAGCCAGGCAGTCGTAGGCGATTTCGAGCACGGCGAAATCGAAAAGGCCGGTTCCCGTCAGGTCCTGTAGGGAACGTTCCCCGCCCGCGCCCGAAATACATCGCCGCGGATGAAACCCCAGCTCGTGCAGCACAAGTCGGAATCGCCGCCGCGAACATCCACATCCGCAACATGGCCGTCGTCGATGTAAAGATCGGCGCGGTTTACCGCCGGATGCACTACCACGCTATCGATTCGTCAACGGATAACCTTGGGAACGATAGCGAACAATAAATCCGTTTCGAGTCGATTTCATCGAACCGCTTAACGAGGAGCGGTCGTCCGAAAGTTCCTGCATCCGATCGGCCGTATCGAGAAACGGATGTTCCATCCCCACGAATCGGATGCCCAGAGCATAGCAAGCAAGGTATCTCCGGTCGGCAGCTGGGGGGCGCCGGGTTCACGAGAGGGCAATGGTATGCTCGATCTCGGGAAGCATTCTTCGTGCCGCTTCCCTGCCCGCTTCAATCGCCGGCTCGACGTTCCCGAAATCGGTCTCGTCGAAACTCGATCGAGGTCCGGCGTGATCGTACAATCGCGAGCTTCAAGTTCCCGCGCGTTCTCCCGCTGCATCATCAGCGTGACGACTTGATCGGCCACGTCCAGGGTGAGTCAGTCGCACCCGAGGATGAAGCCCGGCCGTCGTGTTCGAAACAAGAATCCGCTCCGCCCCGAAAGATTTCGCCACGTCGGTCGGAATGTTGTCCAGCAACCCGCCGTCCATCAGGATCGTCGAATCGCCGGGAACCGGATTAAACCGCAGCGGCAAGTGGCACTCATGCGCAGGGCTTCGCTCAAATCTCCGCTCGTCAGAAGTTTCCGCTCGCCATGCACAATATCGGTCGTGACAGCGACGAACGGAACTTTCATATCCCGCAAAAAATTTCGCGGCATCGCCTCCGGTGCCCCAAGCACCATGCCGTTCAGAAGCATCGTCAGCTTTTCGCCGCTCGAAATCGCTTGCGGAAACTCCGGATGAAAAAATCCCCTGAACCGCAGCGAAAGCAGCGCCTGGTCCGCATTTTTTTGGCAAAGAACTTTATCTGCCCGGTCCGATTGGCCGTGAAAGTTCCAGAATATCCGGCCAGTCGATCGTCGTCGCGAAATGTTCCAGCTCTTTTCGGCGTGTACCCGCCGCATACAACCCTCCAACGACTGCACCGATACTCGTGCCGACAATCAGATCGACAGGCACATGCGCCGAATCGAGTATGTCCAGCACGCCGATATGCGCAAAGCCCTTGATGCCGCCTCCCGAAAGCACCAGCGCCACGCCCGGAGGGTGCGCGACCAGAGGCCTCCGGCAGCCGCTCCTGCGCGCGCTCCTGTGCGCGCGCCGAGGCCGCATGGAGCAGCAAAAAACCGAGAGCGAACCGGGCGAACATTCAGAGACCTGAACACGAAGCGAAGACGAGATAATCCCTTCTGCGGTTGAACTCTCTTGAAATGAGAAAGTTGAAATGAACTATGAGAACATTAGTATTAACGGCCGTTGTACACCGCGAGGAAGATTGGTTTGTGGCGGACTTCCCCGATTGGGAACGGTCAAGTAGGGAAAATCCTTCGAAGAGGCAGTCCACAATTTGCAGGAAGCGACCGATTATCTCGAAGAATTGGCGCGCCGAAAGAAATTCCAAGTCATTCCGTGATCACGACGTTTGAAACCTCGGTTCCCGAATATGCCTAAGCGCCCGGTCGTTGAGGCGCCGCGATGACGCGGATCTAAAACAATTTATTGCGGGGCTATTTATTGCACCACAAACTTCACACTCGTAGAAGTTCCATCCTCGCTTAGAAGTACGACCTCATACACACCGCAGGAAAGACCTACGGTTGAAATCTCTGTAAGATACCCCTTTCATGGGAATGATAAACGCCGACGGTACGCCCTATGGCATCATGTACTTCGGCTGTAATAACCGAAGACGCACCATTAAAACGAATTTGATTCCCAATTGTCGCAGGATTTGGGAATGCAATAACTGGATTAGCGGACGGCGTGAGATGTGTTTGTACGCCATCTGCATTTTCGTAAGTTACTCCGAAGTCCATTTCTGCATAAATAATGTTGTTATTTTCGTCTGCGAAATTTCCATCAACCTGGAGGGACATACCAAGACCATATATAGTATCAATTCCAACGAACACGGAGTGGGAAAGTGAAAACTTTTCGGGAGGGACTTGAATACTGCGATATTGATTTGTTGCGCCAATTCCGCCTATGACGAGAACAAAAAATGAATCGGGAACAACAGTACGATTAATATGAACGTGAGTCCTTGAACCTGGAACAATAGAAGCATAAGGAACGATTGTTTTCGAGAATGCAGCGGAGAACCAATTAGATGCAAATATATTCGGGAAATGCTGCGGGTCAAATCGGGAATTGAAAGGGATGTATCCTTGGTAAGAAGCACAATTAGTGAGTCTGCTCCGAAGGCCGAACAAGACTATCCATTACAAAATCGACGAATCTATAGTTCCCGATTCTACCGGTAGGTCGAATCGCTCACCGTATCCGATAATAACGACAGAATCAGGCCACGGAAAATTAGCTGCCAGATCAATTTTCGTACCGTTTGAATCAGCATAAGATAAACGATTTTGGCCATCCCACTGTGGGGGTGATAGCAACTAGAGTCAAGATAGCCAAAGTACTCTTGAGTGATAGCATCAGTGTAGCAATGAATTAACGTTGAACCAATTCAATGAAGTTTCTGGTAAAATAAGTTTTCTGAAAGCCCTCTTCTACTAATAAAGAGGGTTTTCAGAAACCAATATTTTGGTTTACTTTAAATAAGGTAGCAGAAAGCAGGCCGTTACTCGATGGTGAACGGATTGGAGCCTATCTTCAACGCATTTCGGTTGGGGGACTCTACCCCCCCCCCCCAATAAAAGTTACCGAATAAGTCGTTTTGAAAGCTCGCTTTCGAGAATTCCTTCGGGATCGAAACGGCTCTTCAGGTCGCGAAATTTCGCAAGCGTCGCCGCGCCAAGATAGGAACGAAAGGCTTCGGCTGTTAGCGTCAGGTCCTTCGCCATATAAAACCGGCCGTTATATTCAGGACAGTTTCGCTTAATGTTTTCGTAAGATTCCAGAGTGTTTCGCGGTTGGAATTCGTTACCTTAAAATCGAGCGCGAGCGAATAGCCATCGACGGCATGGGTCATCAAAAAATTGTCGGATTTATGCCGCTTAAATACAGCAAGTAGCGGGACCATATCTGCCTTTTGACATACTTCAATCTGCTCGCGGAATGCCTGCTCGGCCGATTCCTTTGGAATGAAGGATTGAAATTGAATCAGTCCCCCCCTGCCATAGGATTTTTTCCAGTCGGGAACGTAATCGAGCAGGAACGCGAATGCCGCGTGGGCCTGCCGGAATTGTTTTTTCGGTCCATATTTCGAAGACAGGAATTTAGCCCAGTTGATAAACCGAAATCCCATCTGATTCGTAAATGGCCGCAAAAACAGCCAGATGATCGATTTCGGAACAATTCCCATAATCAATTCGGGCAAATTCTGATGGTCGCGGCGCAAGCGTTTGTGCAGGAACGGGGTCCATTCCCGGCGGCAAGATAATTGGCCTGATGGACAATTGAGCGGCCAAGTGTCCTTGCCCGTTGCAAAGGCATCGATCCAGCCAACGAGATAATCGGATTCGGGAATTTGTCTTCGTATGCTGCGAACAGCTCGTGCAGATTATTTGGCAACGAAAACTTTCACATCGAGATCGCCGGAATAGATTTTCTTCATCTGAAGCCGGATGCGCGTAAAGCATCCGAGCATTCCAAAACTGCCAATAAGGGAATGGAACAGTTCCGACTCCAAACGTTCCACATGCAATTCTTCGCCGGACACCGCAAGAAAATCGAACGAAAGGACATGCTCGCCAATCGTACCCGCTTTGAAATTATTCTTGCCGTGAATGTTCATTGCCAGCACACCGCCGAGCGTTGGAAACATTGTTCCCGGCACCACGGGCGGCCACCAGCCATCTTCGATGGTATATTCCCAAATCTGCTTGATCGTTACTCCCGGCTCGCACTCAATAATTCCCGAGTTTGGATCCCACGCAAGAATACGGTTCATGCGCGTAAGTTCGAGCACGATATTTTCTCTTCCGATCGAGGCATCGCCATAACTTCTTCCGGCACCACGAAGCGTAATGGTGCGATCCGTTTGTTTTCGCCGTCGCGAAAACTTCTTTCAATTGATCCATCGTCGAAGGCCGGAAGACATACGCCGCGCCATCGACCGCGCCGCCCATCCGCTAACGGGTTCCAGCCGTTCAACGGGCAATGTACTGCAAACTTTAGTTTGCAACTCTCGTTTTGTGCCAGACATTGAAGATTGATCCCAATCAGTTATATCGGCAGACGGCGAAAGAGGAACGAAGGGATCGATTTTAGGAAAGGTAACGGTACGCCATCGTTTTGGAATATAGGCCGTGTTTTTTCCGGCTCTCCCGGCGTGAAGAATGCGGCGTGCAGCGTCTTCGGCGGTGATGACCCAAAAAAGCCCGGGCTTGCCGTGCGTCATTTCGGTATCGACAAATCCTGGTTTCACAGTAGAACTTTTACGCCAGAACGCCCGAGCCGGTTTCGAAGAGATTCGAGAAAGGTCGTCAGCGCGGCTTTCGAAGTGCAATAGGCTGGGTTCCCACGACGCCCGCGCTCGCCGGCAACGGAAGAAATTCCGACGATCTCACCGCCCGATTTCAGTTGCTCGAAGCGTTGCGCAGCTTCGTCCAGCCATGCAAAGGCTCCGAGCACATTCACTTCGAGGATCTCACGGTCTTTCTGGAACGAATACTCATGTTCGTCCAACGGCCGCATAACGCCGGAGGAATACACGATCATGTCAAGTCCGCCGAGATCGCGCGTGATCTGCTGAAAAAGTGCGGGAACTTCATGGTAGTTTGTCACATCGTGTTCATAACGAATGCTCGTCCGGCAAACGCCGCTATTTCATCGCCGGACATGGAGGGACGCCGTGCGACCATCGCGACGCGACACCCTTCTTTGAGAAGTTCGTGCGCGAGCGCTTTTCCAATTCCGGATGAAGCGCCAATGATTAGCGCTCGTTCAAATTTTTGCATGAATATTAAGAACGGGGGATATGGCAAAAGTTATAGTACGATCAACGTAACGATAAACGATAGGAACTCCGTTCGCGCTTTTTGATCAGAGTCCTCGTTTCAGGACTTTCAGAATACCCGTTACGCCAATTTAAAATTTCCCAAAATTCTATATTTCTCAGAAAAAATTCGTATTTTTGACCAGCCGGTTTCCAGAGTTTTCCGAGGCGCAGCGAATGTCCTGTTTGCGCCATGGGAAATTGGGATGTTCACTTTTACTACTACATTAGATGGTTCGTATGAAAAATCACGTGCATTCGTATTCGTTCCTTTGCGCAGTTATCGCATTCTTTCTTTTTTTCAGGCTCGACCGTTCAGGCTCAGCCCTTCATCCGCCCGATTGGCGCCGGCGCGCTGGTGCTCGACGATAACCACGGCAACACCATTGACGATGGTCACGCCGCCGGCATGGACGGCAACTACACCTACATGCTGCCGCAAGCCCCGGGGGGCGATATCATGTCCGGCTATGTCGAGGCCGGCAATGCGCTTGGCCAGATCCTCTATTGGAACGGGACCTACTGGCAGCCCGGCGGAACCGGATCGAACGGGCAAGTGCTGACGCTGAGCGGCGGCATCCCCACCTGGGCTCCGACTGGTTCTGGCGGCCTTTATCGTGAATGGTACTTCGCTGCAACCCTCCGCGAGCTTTAACATCGATGGATCGGGGGAGGTCGGCACGTCGTTCAATATAAGTTCCGCCACCGGCGCTTATCAGATCGGCAGTATCGCAGTGCTTTCGGATGCGGGAACGCAAAATATTTTTCTTGGAAAGAATTCAGGTCCCAATACGACGGGTTCGGATAATACATTCGTCGGGGTTTCGTCGGGTTTGCATAACACGACGGGAGGACTTAATACGTTCATAGGGGAACTTGCCGGTACTAACAACACGACGGGTTCCACAAATACCTTCGTGGGGAGTGAGACCGGGGCACTCAATAGTACGGGTCAGGAAATTACCTTATTGGGCAATCATGCCGATGTGGAGAGCGATGGGTTGCTGAATGCCACAGCCATCGGGAATTCTGAACCGTCAATGCGAGCAACACGATTCAGCTTCGCAACATAGAAGTTAACTGCCATCAACTCGAACGGCAGTTTTAATTCAACGGCTGGAGGGTTCCAGACGAACGGTACAACGCGCATCGATAATAGTGGCAACGGAACATTCAATTCAGTCAATAGCGCAACGGACTATGAGATCGGTATATCTCGGTGCTTTCGGATGCGGAAACGCAAAATATTTTTCTTGGAAAGAATTCAGGTCCCAGTACGACGGGTTCGGATAATACATTCGTCGGGGTTTCGTGGGTTTTGGTTACAACACAACGGGAGGATTAATACGTTCATAGGGGAACTTGCCGGTACTAACAACACGACGGGTTCCACAAATACCTTCGTGGGAGTGAGACCGGGGCACTCAATAGTACGGGTCAGGAAATTACCTTATTGGGCAATCATGCCGATGTGGAGAGCGATGGGTTGCTCAATGCCACAGCCATCGGGAATTCTGCAACCGTCAATGCGAGCAACACGATTCAGCTTGGCAACAGCAGTGTAACTGCCATCAACTCGAACGGCAGTTTTAATTCAACGGCTGGAGGGTTCCAGACGAACGGTCAAACGCGCATCGATAATAGTGGCAATGGAACCTTTACTACGCTTGCGGTAGGAACTGCAAGTGCGCTGCAAGTCGATGTCAATGGGAACTTGACCACGACGGGTAATCTGATTGCCAATGCTACCGGCACCACGGCTTCTGCGCCGAGTATTATTGGTTTCGAAAACCCGGGATTTACTTCATTGCATTTGGCGGACCAGTATAATACGATCCAGAGTGCGCAGGGCGACCGAGTCCAATTGACTTCCTATTGGGGGCTTGAACTTCGGAGTCACACGCAGAGCTTCACCATGCCAAGCTATGCAACAGGCTCCGCAAGCGATCCGGATGTAAACATCATTGGTACGTCCGGCATCGATGTCCCTAGCTTCGCATTATGCGCGGAAGCAGCGGACAAACATCCGCGTTGCAGCAATGGACCGATCAGAACGGTTCGGTGCTTGCCTCGATCGATCGCTACGGCAATGCCTCGATCGATTCGCTCGTCGCCAGCGGCCATGTGACGTTCTCCGGTCTCGCGGCGGGCACGCCAGCAAATTATCTCGCGCTCGATGCTTCGAACCATGTGGTGCTGGCAAGTGGCGGCAGCGTTTCGGGAACCGGAACGGCAGGAACGATCCCGCTGTGGACGGGAACTTCGTCGCAGGGTAATTCGAAGCTGACCGATAACGGTTCGAACCTGACCTACAACAATAACTTCAGTGTGAGCAGCGCCGGTGCCGTTACGGGGGTGACGACGCTTGCGGCGACCGCGTCTCCTGCAACAGCTACGGGTGTTCTCACACTGACGAACAACTCCGCTCTCGCGCAGAATTGGGGCGAAGTGATCAATATAATCGGCGCTGGCGCAATTAATAGAGGAATCACTTTTAATGTCCTGAACGGGGGAACTAATTTCGACTGGGCACGGGAGCCAATCGGACCGTCTCGGAACTGGCGCGGCAGACTTTCCCTCTATTGGCGCGACAGGTGCAGGGACCGGCGCGTTCACGGCGCTCAGCGCAAGCAGCACGGTGACACTCTCCGGGCTCGCAGCCGGAACCCCGGCCAATTATCTCGCGCTCGATGCTTCGAGATCATGTCGTGCTCGCAAGCGGCGGCAGCGTTTCGGGAACCGGAACGGCAGGAACATCCCGCTGTGGACGGGAACTTCGTCGCAGGGTAATTCGAAGCTGACCGATAACGGTTCGAACCTGACCTACAACAATAACTTCAGTGTGAGCAGCGCCGGTGCCGTTACGGGGGTGACGACGCTGCCGCATTGGGCGTCTCCTGCAACAGCTACGGGTGTTCTCACACTGACGAACAACTCCGCGCTCGCGCAGAACTGGGGCGAAGTGATTTATGTAGAAGGCGCGGGGCAAATAAACAGAGGAATTACCTTTGACGTGCAGAATGGTACGACCGGCAATTTCGATCTCATCGGCACGGGCGCCAATTGGACCGTCTTCTGGCAACTGGGGCGGCAGACTTTCCCTCCATTGGCGCGACAGGTGCAGGCACCGGCGCATTCACAACGCTGGGGCAAGCAGCACGGTGACACTCTCCGGGCTCGCAGCCGGAACTCCGTCCAGCTTCCTGGCCCTCGATGCCTCGCAACATGTGGTGACTTCGAATGTGAATGTCATCAGCGGGACGGGCACACAGAATGCGATTCCGAAATGGAACAATGCAGGCGGTACAACGCTCGGTAATTCGCTGCTGACCGATAATGGCTCGAACCTGACCTACAACAATAACTTCAGTGTGAGCAGCGCCGGTGCCGTTACGGGGGTGACGACGCTTGCGGCGACCGCGTCTCCTGCAACAGCTACGGTGTTCTCACGCTGACGAACAACTCCGCTCTCGCGCAGAATTGGGGCGAGGTGATCAATATAATCGGCGCTGGCGCAATTAATAGAGGAATCACTTTTAATGTCCTGAACGGGGGAAGCAATTTCGGATCTCGTAGGCACGGGCGCCAATTGGACCGTCTTCGGCAACTGGCGCGGCAGACTTTCCCTCCATTGGCGCGACCGGTGCAGGCACCGGCGCATTCACGGCGCTCGGTGCAAGCAGCACGGTGACACTCTCCGGGCTCGCAGCGGAACCCCGGCCAATTATCTCGCGCTCGATGCTTCGAATCATGTCGTGCTTGCCAGCGGCGGCGGCATTACGGGAACCGGAACAGGGGACCATTCCCACTCTGGACCGGCTCCACGTCGCAAGGCAATTCGGCGATCCCACCGATAACGGCTCCCGGGTCGGAGTTACCAATGGCGAGGCGTTGCTTCTCAGCGGTACGACGGGCACAACTCCCGCGGAGCGCGGAGGCACGCGCATGGAATATTCCGGCAAAGTCCGCATTCCGTGCAGGCTTTGTATGGGGACGGACTGGGACGATGCGAACATTGGCAATTATTCGGTGGCTTTTGGCGAAAACACGACGGCCAGCAGCGAATATTCCACCGCCATGGGCTCAACACAACGGCAGCGGCACATATTCCACCGCCATGGGCATAAACACAACGGCCAGCGGCGAATATTCCACCGCCATGGGCACTTTCACGACGGCCGGCGGCGAATATTCCACCGCCATGGGTTTAAACACAACGGCCAGCGGCGATTATTCCACCGCCATGGGTAATTATCAAGTAGAACGGCCAATCCGGTTCCTTCGTCTATGGCGATTTCTCTACTTTTACCGTGTTGAATGCGAACAACCCAAACGAGTTTGATGTGCGAGCGGCAGGAGGTGTGAACTTTTATACGACGAGCGATCTCTCGTCAGGTGTTTCCTTCCCAGCTAATGGAGGATCGACCGTTACGGGCGGGAATGTAACACTTGCCAGCCTCGCGTCGGGAACCCCGGCAAATTATCTCGCGCTCGATGCCTCGAACCATGTGGTGCTGGCGAGTGGCGGAGGCGGGCTCTCGCATATCACGGAGAGCTTTGCGACAACGGGTCAATACACGACGACCAGCGCAGGCGAGCAACTTTTGGCGACCGATGGTACGGCGAGTACTATTTCGATTGCTCTTCAGCCGAAAGGCAATGGTGCGCCGAAGCGCAGCTTGCCACAGGAACGGCAGCTGGCGGCAACCTACGCGGGCAGAATGCCGTCGATTGGCAAATGCTCCGGGAAGATCCGAACCGGTATGTTGCCAGCGGGAATTATTCTGTCATTGGAGGCGGTCAATACAACATTGCAAGCGGCGGCGATGCGACGGTAGGCGGTGGGACCAATAATCAAGCGGCGAGTGGCTCAGCGACCGTAGCCGGCGGAAATAACAATCAAGTCTTCGGTTTCGGTGGGACGGCGAGCGGCGGCGTTAACAATGAAGTCAGAAACAACGATGCCACGGTGAGCGGTGGCTACTCCAACTGGGCCATTGGCGATTATTCCGCGATTCCCGGAGGATGGTTTATGAGAATCTCCGGTCACGATGACTTCGGGTTCCTCAGCGGTAATGACGGTGCTGGCCATTACATGAGCATTTCAGCGAACAACACCTCTGTTTTCGGCAATACTAATCTGTGGCTGGCCAATAATAATAATACCGCCAGCGCACTCTATTTTTATGCGCCCTACAACACGGCCGGAACAGTATTCCCCGAGCACGGATAAGTACGTCGGTTTCAAGGCTGGCGCAGTTACGGGTTCCGTGATCTGGACACTGCCCTGGCCGATGGAACCAATGGCCAGGTACTTCAAACGGATGGTTCCGGTGTTGTGGCCTGGGCGACCGCAGGTGGCGGAAGCGGATTGGGATTACCGGTAACAGCGGCACGACCTACAAAACGAATTTTATCGGCACGACGGATGGTGCTAATCTGCAATTCCGCGTCGGTAACGATCAGGCCGGACTCATCGAGACCAATGCCACGGGAAATGGGACTCGGTTATGAGGTCCTTGCGTCGAATACGAGCGGGACCTTTAATACGGCTGTTGGCGATAATGCGCTCTTCGCCAACACCGGCTCCTTTAACGATGCCTTTGGCCAGTATGCGCTCGCGGCGAACACATCGGGAACGGACAATGCGGCATTTGGCGGCGGTTCCCTCATCAACAACCAGGACGGTAGTATAACGCCGCATTGGGCGCCAATGCGCTCGAAAGCAATATTTCCGGCACCGATAATACGGCAGCCGGATATGAGGCGCTCTACGCTAATACGGGCAGCGAGAATACCGCCGTCGGCTTTCTTGCGCTTTCGACCTATGGCAACGGGACCGGCAATACGGCCTTGGGCTATGATGCCGACGCGGATATGATGGATTAATCGATGCAACGGCTATTGGCGCGAATTCCGACGTCACATCGAGCTATACCGTTCAACTTGGTGATGGCAATGTTACATCCGTCAATGCTTCCGGCATTATTACAGCCGCAGGCCTCAACACCGACCAGATTAACCCCCTTCAATCCGGCGATAATATTACCATCGACGGAGGTTTGCCGTTCGAAGCAGGTGATGGATACCAGCATCTCTATCTTAAGCACTACAATGTTGCGGTGTACGATGGCAATCTCGGTGTTGGCAGTGGCCAGTTCAACGTGGGCAGTGGCCACTTCAATGTTCAGAACAGTGGCCAAACAACGATCAACAATTACAGCCAAAACGATGCGCTGACCATTAATAATTACAGCGATCGGGAGCAACGATATTACCGGGACGAACCAGAATTGTATATCAACCAAGACTATGGACACAACCTTTTATCCACAGCAAGGCAATGGTATTGACATATACAGCAATGTGGATGAAGGAACCGATATTTCCGGCACCAATTGGTATATAAATTCGAACGGAACAGCCACGTTCGATCCTACGAGCGGGGATGGAATCGATATGGATAATACCAACCATGGGGCCTACGACAATTCGGCCGATAATTGGAACGTTTCTGTAACCGGAAATGCGACGTTCTACCCTCAAGACGCGGACGGAATTGACATCTACAATTACAGTTCTGGAACGAACGACGTTACGGTGAGAATTGGAGCATGGCGAACGGCGCGCTCACGCTCAGCACGCAGACTGGCGACGACCAGAATTCCATTACGATCACAAATAGTTCCGAAGGCGGTTACGATGTCATCGGGAGATAATTGGTCGGTCGATAATGCCGGCAATGCGAATTTCAACTCGATCAATTTCGGCGGCGGGTCTTACACGAAAGACGGCGTATTTTATTTTGATGGCTCCTCGTTCCAGACGACGGATGATCCGGAATCGGGCGGGATTCTGCATGGGTATTTAAACGAAGCGCCAGCTTTAGCACGATTATCGATCAGGATGTCGATGCCAACGCGGGCATTCAGGGAACGAAGATCTCTGCGAGCTTCGGAGCGCAGGATATTTCGAATTCACAGAATATCTATACGACGAACGGGGCAATCGGCGTAGGAACTACCTCGCCGTCGCACAAGTGTGTTCGCACAGGTATA
>CAWBDP010000004.1:0-42399 GCA_963787635.1 uncultured Actinomycetota bacterium
GCTCACTGCCCGAAGTGCTCTATCTGCTGAGATGCCGAACAGGCTTGCTGCACGGGTGTTCGACGGGTGGCTCGGTGTCACGAGCGTGTCACAACTTCCTGCAAACTTTCCGCGGCCGCCTTCAATGCGTCGTTCTGCGCGTGCACGTAGGTCCGCAGCGTGAACGCCGGATCGGTGTGCCCGAGCCAGGCGGCAATGACCGCGATCGGCACCGCCTCCATGTGCATGATGCTCGCGCAGGAGTGCCGTGCATCGTGCAGCCGAATCTGACGCACCTTTGCCGCGCTGCACAATTCCCGCCAGAAGTCGCTGAGCGTGTCGGGGTGATACGGTCGCCCGGCGTCATCGACGACGACGTGCTCCCCCTGACCGACGTAGTAGGGGCCGAGCCGCAGCCGCTCAGCGGCCTGGATCGCTTTGGCGCGCTTGAGCGCCTTCGCCAGCGCTGGCGTCAACGGCAGCGTCCGCGCTGATCGCGCCGTCTTGGGGTTTGTGTCGTAAACCTGACCGTCGACCGACACCCGGTTGTGCGCGATGGTTAGCGTTCCGCCGTCGCGGTCGTCGTCGAGCTCGACGTCCGACCATCGCAAGCCGCTGATCTCACCTCGCCGCAGACCGGCCAGCGCGAGATGCCACGCATGGCCGAGGCGGTCGTTCTCGACATGCTTGAGCACCTGCCGGACCTCCGTCTCGGTGAAGGTGGTCAACTTCGTTTCCGGTCGCTTGCGCCGCTTTACCAATGCAGCGACGTCGCGCGCAAGCGCGCCCTGCCTGACCAGATCGGTAAGCATGCGCGAGACGAGGTTGAGCATCGGGTTGATCGAGTTGGCCGCCCACGATCCCTTGTGGCCCGGGAACGACCCGGTGGTCAGATCGGTTACGAGCGCATCGAGATGCATTTTGGTCAACTGCTGCACCGGCATGTCACCGTGGCGGTCCCGTAACGGCTTCAGCGCGTGTGTATAGGCGGCGCAGGTCGTCAGCTCAATGTCGTGCATGCCGGCGAGCCAATCCCGGCATGCCTGCTCGACGGTCAGGGCCGAGCGGGCGACGAACGTGCCATCGACGACGCCACCAGTGATCTCGGCGAGCGCCTTTCGCGCTTCACGCTCCGAGGCGTAGCGCCGCCGCACCTGCCGGCGCCTGCCGTCGGCGGACTTCCCGGCGTCGACCGTGAGCTGGTAACGCACAGAGCGTTTCCCGGTCTTGCGATCGGTCACGTCGACTTTCTTGATCTGCGGTGGCAGCTGCTGGCGACTCATACCCTCACGCCCTCTTCATGCCCCGCTTGGTCGGCGGTAGGAACCCTGCCCGGCGTGCCATATCGACATAGGTCGATGCCATCCGGACTTTGACGCCGAAGCGCTTGGCCACGGCCTTGGTCGGCGCACCGCAAATATTTTTTCGGTACACCTCGGCGACCTTCTTGAGAAAGTCATCATTGATGACCCGATAGTCGAGGGGACGCCGCTGGCGCTCGATGAACTTCTTTGCGATGTGCAAGGCCGACCCGTACTCGTAGAGATTCTCGGGATCTGAGTCGGCGACCTCAACCGAGTACAACTCGGTTGCCAGCCGGTCGAGGTCAACGGCGCGCAGGTGCTTTTGCCGAACCTCGCTTTGCCCGTGCCGCGAGGTAAAACTCAACTCGACCACCTTGGGCGAACCGTCGCGCACCGCGACTTTGACGAACATGTCTGGCCCCCCTTCGCCATACCGGCGCTGGGAGACCCAGGCGGGCACGTCGCCGCCGCCCATGGCCTCGCTCGCGTTCGACCTGCTCCACTCGATCAGCTGCCCCTCATGTGTGAACCTCACGGTAATTGCCTCGCGCCGGAATTCAGCCTCGACCGGGCCTACATCGTCGTCCTCAGTCTCGACCCGGATGTCAACCATGCACAAACCTCCGAAACCACACTCCGCGGGAACTTGTCAACCCTGCATCTGGCTTTGCAACCTGGTCAATACCCGTCAGCATTCAGGCGGATTCGAACGAACACAGGCAGGCCAGATATGGACAGCGCAGTTAGGCGACTGGTGTCAATTCCCGAAACGCGCCAACTACTCGGCGGCATCGGGAACACGACCGTCTATGAACTCGTCAACTGTGGCGAGATCGTCAAGGTCAACATCGGTCGCCGCGGGTTCATCACGTCGGAATCCCTGGAGGCTTACATGGATCGCCTCAACGCCGCGTCCGTTGGGGTTACGCAGCGCGAGAAGCAACGGCCGCGGGCAGACCATCCTGCACCTTGGGTGATGATGGATGGGATCGGAGAGGACCCTCGCGATGACCGACCTACGTGACCGCATCACCAAGGCCTTCCAAAAACGGGTGGGCAACCCGCTGACCCGGCGACTGCCGACCCAGACGTTGCTCGAAACGACTGGACGCAAGTCAGGGCAGCCACGCCGCACCCCGCTGGGCGGGAGCCGGGTCGGCGACCAATTCTGGATCGTGTCGGAGTTCGGCGAGAAGTCGCACTACGTGCAGAACATTAAGGCGAACCCCCACGTCCGAGTGCGGTTGGGCGGACGTTGGCACAACGGCACGGCCCATCTCCTGCCCGATGACGACCCGCGCGAACGGCTGCGCTCACTGCCGCAGCTCAACAGTCTCGCCGTCCGCGCCATGGGCACCAACCTGCTTACGATCCGGGTCGACCTCACGGACTGAGGACGTGAAGCCGTACGGGCCTGTCATCCTGCTTGCTCGTCGTATCTGCGGTGGCAAGACGGGTGCGGTGACCTGGGCCGCGGCAAGACGTCCTGCGGGCCGCGGCAGCGGTCGGAGGGCCGAGGGGCGGGCGCGCCGGGTCTCGCGGCGCCTGGCGGCGTGCGGGCCGCGGAGGCGGCGATCCTGGCCGTCGCGCGCGAGCTCGGCCCGGTCGACGAGGTCATCGTGGGGCGTCGGGGCGCTGCCGGCGCCGGACGCGGCGCGGGCGCTGGGCTATCCGCTGCTGGCCTCGTTGCGGGCGGAGCGCGTCGCAGTGACCGGCGATGCCGTGATTGCGCACGCGGGCGCGCTGGACGGGTACCGTCGCCACCCCACCCTGCTGGGGACAGGTACCGGTTATCCGCTCGGCGGGGGCGCGCGATGAGCCGCTCCGATCGCCGGCATGCGCGCCGCGCCCCAGCCCCTGCTGCGCGGTGGTCACGGCACAGCAGATGGCTGCTCGGACTCGCCCCTGTGCTCATTGTCGCGGCTGCAGCGATTGTCACGTATGTCGTTGTCCCGCAACACCCGCCAACGGACATCGGCACGCCTACCCCGCCCGGACAGGCCGGCCCCAACTCGACTGCACCCGCAGCGGCAACAAACGCAAAACCCACTCCGCTCCCTGGTCCCGACGCTTTGAACGCCGATTTCGCCGGGCTTGAAAACCGGCTCCGCGCCAAGGCGGGCATCGTGGTGCGACCGGTCGGCCCGGAAACCGCGGATCCTCTCGTGTTCGGCGACTGGGGCTCCGGGCCGGCGTGGTCGACGATCAAAGTGCCGTTGGTCATCACCGCACTGCGCCAACAGAATTCGAATCAGGTTACCCAAGAGATGAAGTCCGCGATCACCGAATCAGACAACGCCGCCGCCGAATCGATTTGGGACAACCTCGGGAGTCCGCCCACCGCTGCGGACAAGGTCGGGGCGGTGCTGCATCAGACAGGGGACCCCACGACAGTCGAGTCGCGGAAGTTGCGGCCCGAATACACCGCGTTCGGCCAGACCGACTGGTCGCTGAGCAATCAGACACGTTTCCTTGCGGCCGCGGCGTGCGATCCGAGTGACGCACCCGTGCTGGCGCTGATGGGGCAGGTCGACGACAGCCAAAAGTGGGGCCTGGGAACGCTGGCCGACACCGAGATCAAGGGCGGCTGGGGGCCCTCGCCGGCCGGTCGCTACCTGGTCCGCCAAATCGCTGTCCTGCCCACACCCAACGGATCGGCGGTGATCGCCATGGCCGCCGAGCCTGACTCGGGTTCCTTCACCGACGGTACACAGGCCCTCACCGCACTCGCGCGTTGGCTGCAATCTCACCTCGATGCCCTGCCCGCCGCGCACTGCGCCGCCCGATGATCATCAGTACAGGAACACTCGGGCGTCGTTGCCGCCCTGGCAGGTGATCCAGCTGTCCGAACCCAACGCGGCGCATTGGACGACGAAATTGTTTCCGTCGCACACAGCGCTGCCGCCCACCGTTGGGCATCCGACCGCGCCTGGCGCTGACACGCTGCGCGGCTCCCGGCTGGCGTTTCCGTACCGATTCCAGTAGCTGATGAGAACGCTTCGCGCGAAAAAGCAGGAGGTTTCCGGGGTGCCGCGCTCGGAATGGGTGCCAAAACCGGTCTTGTTGGTCAACGAGAAGCCGTCGTCGCAGCATTCGCGGCCGGCGCTGTTGTCCGGACCGGTCACCCCTGTGGTGGCGGGGCCGGACTCGGCGGAACGGGCGGCGATTCAGGCTGATACGACGAAGTCTCGAGTCGGCACGGCCTGGCTAGTCGACGGAGCGCCGGTGGTGGTGGGCGGGGTTGGGTTCTGCCGAGCGAACAGTCCGACCAGCACGCCGATCCCGCCCAACACCACTGCGCCGGCGACGATGATGGGCACCAGCCACGGGCGAGTCTGCGGCTTGGTCGGGAACGTGCCACGCACCAGGTGGGGGAACGTTGCCAGTCGCCACGCGGGGGAACCGTCTGCTGCGGTCCGGGCGCGGCGAAGTAGCTGTCGGCGGCTGCGTGACATCATTCGGCCCGGTGCTGGGCCCCGACGACGGTGTCGCCAGCAACGCGCGCTGTGCTGCGCGGCCCAGCGCCCCGCAGCTGCCGTAGCGGTCGTCGGCCTCGACGGCCATCCCCCGGGCAATCACGTCGTCAAACGCGGCCGGCACCGAGGGTTGATCGCGCTGGGCCGCGGCCGCGGCGCCGACAAGTGAGCGCCGATCAGCTGCTCGATGCCGCCAGCCGTGAACGGGGGCTGGCCGGTGAGCATCTCATACAGCACGGCGGCCAACGAGTACACGTCCACTGCCGAGTCGGGGCCGGACTTCGAACCGCTCCGGTGCCATGTAAGCGAACGACCCGATCGCGTTGCCGGTAACCGTCAGTCGGGTATCGGTGCGATTCGCGGCGATACCGAAGTCGATGAGATAGGCGAAGTCTTGTGTTGCGGTGATCAGGATGTTCTGCGGCTTGACGTCGCGATGAACCAGGCCCAGCTCGTGTGCCGCGTCCAGCGCTGAGGCGATTTGGCGGATGATGCCGACGGCGCGCTCCGGATTCAGTGGGTCTTGCTTGAGCAGTTCGTCGAGGTCCTGTCCCCGCACCATCCGCATATCGATAAACAGGTTCCCGTCGATCTCGCCCCAATCGTAGATCGGGATCACGTGTGGCTCTTCGAGCATCGCCGCGGTGCGGGATTCGCGCTGGAACCTGGTGCGGTACTGCTCGTCCCGGGAAAGTTCTTCGGGCAGGATCTTCAACGCGACCGCGCGCTCCTTGCTCGTGTCGTAAGCCTCATACACCTCACCCATCCCGCCGCGTCCCAGCAATCGGTTGAGCCTGTACTTGCCGAACATCGATCCGATGCGGGCGTTGGCTGCAGCCACGACACCTCCTTCGCTTCGACTAGCAGTATCGGTGGCACCTCCGTCACGCGCACAGGTATTCACCGACTCCGAGACGCCCCCCGACCGCACATCCAGGGCTCGAGTGCTCAGTAGCGGATGCGAAGGAAAGACCTCAGCGCAAGCGCATGCGGTGCAGCGTTCGGGCTGAAACACTGCCCTCTCACGTGCGAATTCACGACCACCGAAGGGGTCGGGGGTCTGCATACTTGTGGCCATGTCGCCCGCGCCGCCGATCACCGTCAATCTCCAGGCGACCCGAGCCGAATAGCCAAACTGGTGCCGGGCCCTTCCGCAGTCCACAAACGACTACGAGATGACATGCATATTGCCGCCCTTGCTCTACAACGCGGCGCTGGAATCGTCGCTTGTCGGGATACGCCGCAATCTCCGCACGGTCATCAGCCTGTCGGTGGTACTGGTTCTGGTGACCGCGTCGTTGGTCGGTGTCGCGTTCAGCCTGCTGGTGGGCGGTGCGTCACTCGCCGTGGGCACAGCGCTGGGTGCGGCCGTGGCACCAACAGATCCGGTGGCCGCGCTCGCTGTCGCACGCAAGGTCGGTCTACCGCTCAACATCGTCACCCTGATCGAGGGCGAAGGGCTGCTCAACGACGCGACCGCGCTCACCACGCTCTCTGTGGCCGTCGCAGCGGCCACAGGCGGTGGATTCTCTATGCCGTCGGCAGTCGGGAAGTTCCTCCTGGCCGTTGTGGGCGGTCTGGTGGTGGGTCTGGTGTTTGCCTATTGGCGGCGTTTCCTCCGACGCTGGACGCCCGACGTGCTGACGGCCAATGCGATCTCGCTCGCCACGCCGTTTTTGACTTATCTGGTAACCGAGAAGGTCTACGCCTCCGGCGTTTTGGCGGTCGTGGTTTCTGGACTGATCGTTGGGCACGACTCGCCGCGATCGGAATCGGGAGCGGGCCGGTTAGAGACCCCGAAACCGTGTTATGTGTGGGCGTGGGGGGCAGCAGCGTCTCGCCACTGGGGGCGAAATAGTAAGACCGCGACCTGGCGCATCCCAGGGCCATACGATAGCCGGTCATGGGACGGGTCGAGGGCAAGGTGGTACTGATCAGCGGCGGCGCCCGCGGCATGGGTGCTTCCCACGCGGAAGTCCTGGTAAGAGAGGGGGCCCGCGTGGTGATCGGCGACGTGCTCGGCGAGGAGGGTCATCTAGTCGAGCAAAGGCTCGGTGCCTCAGCACATTTCGAGCATCTGGATGTCACGAATCCGGATCACTGGGACGCGGTCGTTGCCGCAGCGGTAACCAAGTTCGGCAGGCTCGACGCCTTGGTGAACAATGCCGGGATCGACAAGGTGGGCCCCCTATGCGGCTCCTCGCTCTCGGACTGGCAGCGGGTCCTCGACGTCAACCTCACCGGGGCATACCTCGGCATGCGTGCCGTCATCGAGCCCATGATCGACGCAGGCGCTGGATCGATCGTCAACATCTCGTCGGTCAAGGGGTTGGCCGGCGTGGCCCACAACCAAGCCTACGTAGCGTCCAAGTTTGGCCTGCGTGGTATCACCAAATCGGCGGCGGTTGAACTGGCGCCTCACAACATCTGCGTCAACTCCATCCACCCCGGCCTGGTGCACACCCCGATGAGCCGGGGCGTCACCGAGGACGCCATGACCCCCATCCCGATGCGCCGGGGCGCCGCCCCAGGGGAGGTGTCCACCTTCGTGCTGTTCTTGGTCAGCGACGAGTCGGCCTACGCCACGGGTGCGGAGTTCGTCGTCGACGGCGGCTTGACCAGTTACGTACCCGCCATCTAAACCTCAGTACTGAAGCTCGGAGCCCCTTCTCTGACGCCGCTAACGGCCTGCGAACCCCGAGCCCCGACTAAAACATTAACCTCAACCAGCCAATGCTGTGACCGTTTTCTGCTCGCTTAGGTCGCGGATTGGCGGCTGGGCCGCTCCACTGGCGCTTGTGCGGCTTGCACTGGTGCTTGCGCCGCTTCAGCCGCTATTTGCGCCGCTCTCGCTGCTGCGTCTGCTACTGCTTTCGCCGCTTCTGCCGCGGTTTTCGCCGCTTCTGCCGCGGTTTTCGCCGCTTCTGCCGCTGTCTGCGCCGCTTCAGCTAATGTTTGTGCTGCTTTCGGGGTAGGAGAGCAAGCGTCACGTTTCGCCATCCACTCCAAGTGGCCTCCGCGCCAGGCAATAAGCAAGGCCGGCAGACAGCCGCATATCACGACCACTCTTAGCCACCACAACGACGCCAGCCGGTTCTTGTCTATGGCGAGTACGACTAAGGCGATGCCCCCGCAGATTATCGATCCGCCTATCGAGTACATGACAACCTGGGCCATGCGGCGCTTGATGCCCCCCTGGAGATACATTTCAGCGACCCACGACAGGAGCCTCGACTGTAGCGCCGCAACCACTAGGAATACCGGAATTACCTGAGCTGCTGTGCTGTAGAACTCCACGCACACCCCCAGTCTCAAAGATCCCTATACCGAAGCCGCGTGACGGCAGGTAATTGAACGCCTGGCATTGGAACTACCAGACCCTAGTTTTGTCACCACGCGGGGCATGGTGACGGTTCCCGTGAACTGCGCGAATACTACCTGTACTGACTCGACAAGTCGTTGCCTTTCACAGACGGCCTAAGTACCACAATCATGGCCAAGCTGAAGGGCTCTTTCGGTTACACCGCCGTCGGTGAGCAAGTCGGTATGGCTCAGCGGAAGACGCAGCCAAGCCCAACCCGGTAGCTAAACCAACTCGTCTCCGTCTTGAAAATCACTTCTCCATGAGAACGAGTCAACTCCCACTTGACAGTCAGCCCTCTCAGGAGTCCACTCCGAGGGTGATCGTGATTCGGCGTCGACTTCCTCGGCCTGACGGTCGTGTCGCATTCGACCTTCCGCCCCTTTATGGGCGCGAGGACGAAGTGATAGGAGAGATCGGATTGATCGGTCGGGATGTGGGACTTCGATTAATCGACAACCCCGAACCAGTAACGCTCTACTACGTTACTTTCAAACGAGACGACGGTACCCAGGGTAGTCGAGTTGGTGGGTTTAGCGTGCCGGGCGGGATTGCGGATGAAGTCGGAGCTCAGCTTATCTTGCACGGATATTCCGTCGAGTAAAGGCAACCGGGACCGCGACGTCGCCGAAACGGAAGTTGAGGAAGCCGCCCAGCGGACTGGTTTGGCGAGTAGGTGCTGCTCTCGCTGAATCGTTGCCGTGCCGGATACGAACCAGTAGCCAACCTCGCGGCTCAGTCAGCCGTCCCCCACAACTCGGCTTGTCGACTGAACTTAGCGTGATACTTCCAAATAGCGCGTATTTAGTATGCCAATACGCTGATGCCTCATGGGGGACACGGTCGTCCCGGGCCACTGCAGTACAGAACTACATCTGACCCCACGCTGACCGGAGTGGTTGCAGAGATGACCGGCGGCGGGGGCGGCCTTGTCCCTGAGCAGCCGACGTTTTCATCCCATCCCCTGAACCCGGCATGTCGGCTGTATTCTCATGCCCGAGGTGCCGGGACACGGTGGTGATCGGCACGCCCGCCGCCAGCAGCCAACTCGCGCAGGTGTGCCGGCAGTCGTGCGGTGTCGGCTTCGGATCCAACTCGGCCTTGGCCACGGCCCGGTCCCAGATGGCGCGGAACGCCGGGTAGCGCACCACGATCTTCGTTGGCGGCTTTAAGCGCTGGCCACGGATCGGATCGAGGAAGCGGATGACGAGCGCGTCGAACGACGGTAGTGCCAATAACGCAGAAGAAAACGGCCTCCCACGGTGGGTTGCGTGGCTGGACGATTACATTTCAGCTTTGCCGGCCTTGCCGGGCGAGAAGGCCATCGACTTCTGCGAAGCGGCGGGTGATCTGTGGAAAAAGGCGCTGAAAGGGCAACCGCCTGCACCCAACAGCGCCGCAGCTCTCGTACTGCTGGGGGTTGCGAGGAACTTCGCGCAGGTATCGATGGCGGCAGCCCTCGACGAGCGGGTCACCCGTGAGGCCGCTCAAGCATCGCTGCTCGGGGCTTTGGAGGGCGTGCGCAATGACGCGCAGTCTTGGCTCGACTGTGGGCCTCCATCGGGAGAGGCCATCGCGGGCCGCGTGGAGGCTGTCAAGGCTACGTTCAAGCAGGCCGAAGATGCTGCTGCCAACCGCATCGCGGAGGACGACGCGGACGACGAATATGCGAGGGCACACCCGTACGGCGCCATCCTCGGTTACCAGGACCCGGCAGTTGAGGCGGACATCATCTTTACCCAGGTATGCGAGTTCACCGAAGACGAACACAACCGATACGCCGAGGCGTACGACCGTTTGAAGCGACTGCTGGATCAGGACCTGTTCAGTTACGTGTCCGACATGAGCGACTCGTTCATCGACGTCGTCTGCAATGTCCTCCGCGAGATCCAGGACCAGACGTTTTCGCTGTCCAACATGGAGGAGCCGCACAAGCGAATCCGGCGTATCCGGTCGGCGTTGATAGCCTTCACCAGCGCGCTACACAGCCACCAGGATCAGACGCTGTACCAGGTGAAGCAAAAGTTCGGGGACGGGTCGGACGAGCACCTCGCCGTCAAGCAGCTCTTCAATGACCTTTACTCCGACTGCTTCGCATATCGCTGGCTCATCGAGCTTCGTCACGTGATGTTGCACGTGAACATGGACGCCTTCACGGTCGCGATGACCGCGAGGATGCACGGCGACGCGACAATCGAACTCGGGATGAGTCGGTATTGGATGTCGAAGTCATCCGGAGTTATGAAGAAGGCATACAAGCGCACTGAGCTTGAAGCGATGACAACAGATCCAAGCGTGCTGGACATGATCAGGGACCTACAGCCTGTATTTGGCCCGCTACAGGACAAGATCGACGCCGTCATGTTCCCCGCCGCGGAAGTCGCCGAAGATGCCGCCACGGTCCGAGAACTGATCGGGCGATTTAACGGGCGGCGTGGGCTATACGCCCTCCAGACCGGACCTGGCTTCACGCGACGGCTTCGTACGCCGTCATTCTCGCAGCTTGATCCGAGAGTCCTAGCCTTCGCAGACCAGCACGAGGAAAGCCGCTCGCCGACATAGCGTCTGCCCTGACAGATGGCTACCCGCCGATCCGTCGGCGCATTTAGATCGGCGGTGGCTCACCGCGCCCCTCGCGGAACCGCCATTCGGCGTCCAGCGGGTACACGAAGTGCCACTGCTGACCAGCGGAGTGGGCCAGCACGTCATGGGCGACGCCATCGCCGCCAGTGCGTTGAAGCAGACTAGGCTGCCCGCTTACGCCCGGTTACCATGTGTCGTTTCTAAAGTTGATGCTGGAATTGCGGCAAAAGGGCCCGGAACGCCTCGATGATCCTTGCTTGCTCGGCGTGGATCTCGGCCCAGACTTCCTGGCCGTTGTGCATGCGCTACCTCAGCGCTCGTTGCGGATCGGCTGTCTCAGTGAAAGACCTCGACGATCTCGCCCCTGATCGCCCAGCGCCGATCGACCGGTTCAGCGGCGAGCAACTCGCCGGCAACGCACAGGTGATCCGCGGGGTCCCACTTGACGCTCGCTCGATAGGGCGATACGAGCCTCGGCACGACGCCGAGCACGGCCCAGCGTTGATCGAGCAGCAGCTCCGAGATTTCCATGGGATCTGCCGGCAGGACCGTCGCGAGCCGTGCCACGACGTCTCGCAGGACCGTCGTGTCGGTGTGGGCCTGGAACGCGCTGACTACCCCGTCGAAGATTCCCTTGACCAATGCGCCCCATACCGGCTGGCGTCCGTGCGGTGGCCGGATTTGAACTTTAACGGCGAATGGCGTCTCGGGCGCGCGCGCCGGGTCGCCTACCTCGGCCTGGGTGCGTTGGCGGGCGAGCGCTAGCCAAACCTGTGCCAGCTTCTTGTCGCCCTTGAACGCGCCCGGGTCGGTCCAGTCGAACGACGCCAGCGTTCGCCCCTGTTGCCAGTCGGCGAAGGCGCCCGACCGGGGCGCGAGCGCGTAGCGGTAGCAGAACGGGTACTCGGCACCGTCGGGAGCCGGCGGCACAGCGGCGCCGAGATCGAAGCGGATCCCGTTGTAGCCGGCGACTTTAAAAGAATCGATGTAGTAGAGCACGAGGTTCTCGACGTCAGCGTTGACTTGCTTGGCGCCGAAAAAGATGGCGTGCAGCACCTGCCCAGCCGCCGGTTCGAGCTTTCCGCAATGAGTCCGGATCTCGGTCCGCAGGTGCTCTTGCCAGGGGGGCCGGCGCTCGAAGCGGATGTAGTCGTCGGCCCAGGCCTCGACTACCGCACCGTCTGCCACCGGTTCGTGGAACGGCGAGCGACCCTCGGGGACGGGGCCTGTAACGGCCCGTTCGGTCCGCGCAGTCGACGCGGGCCGTACGGCGTCTCGAGCCGAGTGGCAGGTCCCGCACCGCCGGATGGGTTTCCTCACCTGGTCGCTGGCCCACTGCTCGAGCTCGGCCAGCTGCTCGGCGCAGACTTTCACGTACGGTCCGGTCCACGCGCCCCCGCGTGGACCGGACCGTTGATGGTCCAGCAGCCGGCGTGATGCATACGGGCTGCGGTCGCGCTGTAGCTGCGCTCGATGTTGATCACGTAGCCATCGCGGTGAGCGGCAAGCCAGGCCAGATAGCCGGCGTCGTCGTCGCGGAACACGCAAACGCTCATCGCGATATGCCTGGGAACGTCACGGCTGTTGGTGTCCTCTCTCGCGAAGCCGGGTTTATCGGCCAACGGTGCACCCGCGCCACTACCATGCCGGGTTTGCTGCCAGTTCTGCGTCCGAGTCGAGAACCGTCGTGACGGGAATGCCGATCTCCTGCCACAGCCCCACGATCTCGGGGTAGTCGTCGATACGGTTGAGTGCCGGAAACCCGGTGCCGCAACGCAACCGTGACCACGGCTCAGAAGTCCTGGTCGACGCGTCGCAGGATGTTCGCCAGCATGACCACCGCGTCAGCGGCGATGCCCGCCTCCCTCCGCGTCGGCGACGTGGAGTGCTTGACGCTGTGTGCCAACTCGATCACCTTGTTAGCGACACCGCGGATCGCCTCGTTGTCCTTGCCGGCCAACGAATTTTCGACGTACCGGCTGAGGCGCTGCTTCGTCTTGTCCACAGGCGGTTCGGCCTCGCCATCGCGGAGATGCACGTGGGGGTCGTAGACGGTGCGGCTCAGCGCCTCTAGCACCGCGACCGATCGGTTGCCCACGTCGCGGTAGTCCTGCGTCGTGGTGGCGGTCCGGAACCGCCGACGCAACTCGGCTAGCTCCTCGTCCACCTTCGGCCAGCCGGTCTTGGCGTGTGGTGACACCGCTTCGGCGAGCACGGCGCGGAACTGGGCTTCCTCCTTCCGATCCAGCTCGAGTTGCACCGGGTCGAAAAACGTCTCCAGCAAGTCGCGGCGGGCCTGCCAGGAACCCGAGCAGTCGTTGATCAACCAGTACGACCGGAAGGTGGCAAAGTTGCGCCACGGCAGGTCCAACGTAATCCCAACGCGGCCAAGCGTCGCACTCAGGGCGCGCAGCGCGAGGGCGATCTGCTCCTCGTCGAGGCGGGTGCCGCCGGACGTTCCGTAGGCCTCCAACTCCTCCCAGACCAGCTTGGTCAGGGCGATGGCGGCGTCGAGATCATCGACTCCGGTGACTGGACCGGCGCGCAGCTGGCCCAGCAGGTCCTCGCGCAGCTCGGTCGTTGTTTCACCCCAAGTCCCGGGCGCGGCGGTCTCGGCGAAGAAATCGTCCAGCTTCACAGGCGCGAGGCTACCGACGGCCGGGGACAGGTCACCTAACTCCGACGGCGGCGACACTCCCGATCGTGTCGACCGGATCGACCCCCTGGCGCCATCCTCGACGCGCAGATCCTCTTAATCGCTACCCCTAAGGTCAGCGCGGTCACCGCTCGCTCGCACGTTGACGGCGTCGCCAAACGCGCCCGTGAACCCAGCTTGCTGTAGCTAGAGTGCCTGCCACGGGCGTGCATGCAAAGACGGCTAGAGGGAGAACGGGTTTGAGCAAGCTGGGCAACTTCGTGTGGGGGATCGTCGATCAACTCCGCGGCGTGTACAAGCCGCACCAGTACGGCGGGGTCATCCTGCCCTTCACGATCCTGCGACGCCTCGACTGCATCCTCGAACCCACCCGCGAAGAGGTGCGGACGCTGGCCACGAAGTATGCGGGTGGAGCGCTGGACGTCCAGGTGAAGCGCAAGACCGGGCTTTCGTTCTACAACACCAGCCAATTCGACTTCGCCCGGCTGCTGGAGGATCCCGAAGGGCTCCGGGCGAACCTGATGGACTACATAACCGGCTTCTCGGCCAATATCGACGTCTTCGAGCGGTTCAAGTTCGAAAACGAGCTCGCGACCCTGGACGAGAAGAACCGCCTTTACCTGGTGACGTCGAAGTTCGCCGAGGTCGACCTACATCCCGATACGGTGCCCAACGCCGAGATGGGCGACTTGTTCGAGCACCTGATCTACAAGTTCGCCGAGGCCTCCAACGAGGAGGCCGGCGAACACTACACCCCGCGTGACGCGATCCGGCTCATGGTCGATCTGCTGTTCGCCGAAGACAATAAGGCCCTCCTCGAACCCGGCACCGTCCGCACCATTTACGACCCCACCGCTGGCACCGGAGGCATGCTGTCGGTCGCCGAGGAACGGCTGCTGGAACGCAATAAGGATGCCCGGCTACGGTTGTACGGACAGGAGATCAACGATCAGTCGTACGCGATTTGTAAGTCCGACATGATCGCCAAGGGGCAGGACGCAGGCAACATCCGCCTGGGTGACACCCTGGCCGACGACCAGTTCTGGGACCGTACCTTCGACTTCTGCATGTCTAACCCGCCGTACGGTTTTGACTGGAAGGCGTCGCACGAGGCCGTCGAGAAAGAAGCGCTCATTCAAGGCTCCCGGTTCTCACACGGTCTGCCTTCAATCGGCGACGGCCAGATGTTGTTCCTATGCCACCTCGCACACAAAATGCGGCCGGCGCATGAGGGTGGCGGCCGGGCCGGCATTGTCTTGAACGGTTCGCCGCTGTTCAACGGTGCCGCCGAATCCGGTCCGTCGAAGATCCGGCAGTGGCTCCTGGAATCAGATCTGGTGGATGCGATCGTCGCGCTGCCGACGAACATGTTCTTCAATACCGGGATCGCCACCTACATCTGGATCCTCGACAACACCAAGCGCCCTGAGCGCAGGGGCAAGATCCAGCTCATCGATGCAACTTCGTTCTGGACCAAGATGCGCAAGAACCTTGGCGCGAAGGGACGTGAGGTCGACGCCTCAAGCCGCGACCGGATCCTGTCTCTGTACGACGACGCCTTCGACGAGGCCGACCCCGACTACTCGAAGACCCTCACCGCCAACGACTTCGGCTACTGGGCCGTCACCGTCGAACGGCCGCTCCTCGACGAGGACGGGAAACCGGTGACGGATCGCAAAGGCGCCCCGAAACCGGACACAAACAAGCGTGATTCCGAGAACGTTCCATTCACCTACGGAGGAAATACTGAAGGCGAAGCCCGCCGGGACGAGACGATCAAGGCGTACTTCGAGAATGAGGTACGCCCGCACGTCTCGGATGCCTGGATCGACACGAAAAAGACCAAGGTTGGCTACGAGATTCCGTTCACCCGCCACTTCTACAAATACGTCCCACCCCGGCCGCTCGCCGAGATCGACGCTGACCTTGAGAAGCAGGTCGCCAAGATCATGGATTTGCTCCGCGCGGTGGAGAAGTGAACGTACGTTTAGCCTGGACTAACAGGTGGCCGACAATCCGGCTCGTCTATCTCCTGGAGCCACGTACCGAAACCGGCCAGCCCACACTCGATGTCCTCAGCGTCTACCGCGATTACGGCGTAATCCCGAAGAGTTCGCGCGACGACAACTTCAACCGGACTCCCGCAGATTTGAGTCGCTACCAGGTTGTCCATCCGGGCGACGTTGTGGTGAACAGGATGAAGGCATGGCAGGGTTCACTCGGCGTCTCGGCTCTTCAAGGGCTGGTCAGCCCAGACTATGACGTGCTTCGACCGAAAACACCGATAACGTCGCAGTGGGACATGCGATTTCTTCATCACTTGCTCCGCTCCCGGCCACTGATCGGTGAGTATGCGGTCCGG
Organism: uncultured Actinomycetota bacterium; assembly: GCA_963787635.1. Classification (GTDB taxonomy): domain Bacteria; phylum Actinomycetota; class Actinomycetes; order Mycobacteriales; family Mycobacteriaceae; genus Mycobacterium. Next base: position 15,722 of record CAWBDP010000004.1, read on the forward strand.
TCGACCGGCATTCGGCCATCCCAGTGGCGCCTATACTGGGCGCAAATGCGCATGATCGAGGTGCCCGTTCCGGAGGCGCTCGAGCAGCGGGCAATCGCTGACTACATCGACCGCGAGACGGCCAAGATAGACACGCTCGTCGAGGAGCAGCTGCGACTTATCGAGACGCTGCGGGAACGGCGCGAGTCGACGATCACTACAGCAGTGACTCGAGGCCTCGATGAGTCGGCACCACTCGTGGATTCCGGGGTCAGATCTCTTGGGGCGGTGCCTGACAACTGGAGGATCATCCGGATCAAGAACGTCGCGCGGGCAGTGATTGGACTTACCTACGGCCCCGAGAACGTCGTGGAAGCTGAGCAGGGCGGCACGCTTGTCCTACGCGCAGGGAACATTCAGGGAGGGCGGCTCGCGTTTGAAGATAACGTTTACGTGGACTCGGAAATCACTGCCGATCTCAGGCTCCAACTCGGCGACATCGTGATCTGCGCGCGAAACGGCAGCGCGAAATTGATCGGCAAGAGCGCGAGCGCAACCGAAGAAGTGGTCGGCCAGACATGGGGTGCGTTCATGGTTGTGCTTCGATCCAGCACCAACGACTACCTCCGATGGGTCCTCAAGTCCCAAATCTTCAAAGCCGAGGCGGGCTTGTTCTCAACCTCGACGATCAACCAGTTGACCTCCGCAAATCTGCATAACTTGCGCTTCGCGCTACCCCCCTCTGACCAGCAGCGAGAGATCGCCGATTATCTTGACGAGCAGACGGCGAAGATCGACACCCTGATCGCTGAGACCGAGCGGTTCATCGAACTCGCTCGCGAGCGCCGGTCAGCACTCATTACCGCGGCTATTACAGGCCAGGTCGACGCGCGGGAACTGTGCTGAAGCATGGCGCAGCACAACGAGATCGAGTTCGAGAAAGAGCTGGCTGAATATCTGGCCGCCAATGGCTGGCTCTATTCCCCCAACGACAATGGCTACGACCGCGAACGCGCACTATTTCCCCGCGACGTCCTCGGCTGGCTCGCCGACACCCAGCCCGAACAGTTGGAGAAGGTCATTAAACCGGGCTCCGGTGACATCGCCAAGCAGGAAGCCCAGCTGCTGGACCGAATCGTGAAAGTCCTTGACACTCCCTTGGACAACGGCGGCGGCACCCTCAACTTGCTTCGCAAGGGCTTCTCACATCTGGCCGCCAAGTTCCAGATGTGCGTCTTCAAACCCGAATCCACGCTGAACGATAAGCGCAACGCAGATTACGCAGCCGTGCGGGTGCGGGTCATGCGGCAGGTACACTTCTCCACCGCCGATCAGCGCTCGGTGGATCTGGTGTTCTTCGTTAATGGCCTGCCGGTGGCCACCGCGGAGTTGAAGACCTACTTCACCCAAACCGTCGCCGATGCCATCACCCAGTACAAGATCTCCCGACTGCCCAAAGATCCCGTCTCCGGTGCGATCCAACCTCTGTTCGTCTCAGGCGCCCGCGCACTGGTCCACTTCGCGGTGTCCAACGACGAGGTGTGGATGACCACTAAACTGGCCTGTGACACAACGTATTTCTTGCCATTCAACCGCGGTACTGAGGACGGCGGCGCTGGCAACCTCCTGAACCCTCAAGGGTCAAAGTCCGCCTACTTGTGGGAGCGAGTGCTCCAACGGGACGCGTGGCTGAACATCCTCGGTCGGCTCATGTACATCAAGCACGAGTCGAGCACCGACCCGATCAGCGGCAAGACGTCCAAGTCGTCGTCTCTGCGGTTCCCCCGTTTCCACCAGTGGGAGGCCGTCACCGAACTCACCAAAGCCGTCACCACCGAAGGCGTCGGAAAGCGTTACCTGATCCAGCATTCGGCCGGCTCCGGCAAGACCGACTCGATCGCCTGGACCGCACACCGGATGGCGCGCCTCCAGGTCAATAACAAGAAGGTCTTCGACTCGGTGATCGTCGTGACCGACCGCAACGTCCTCGACGCCCAGTTGCAGGACGCGATCAAACAGATCGACAATGACCAGGGCATCGTCGTGGCGATCGACCGTGAAGAAGCGTCGAAGTTCGGCGGTTCGAAATCAGGTTTGCTCGCCACGGCGCTGACGCAGGGCAAGCTGATCATCGTCGTCACCATTCAGACGTTCCCGTTCGCGATGAACGAGATCCGAAAGAACAAAGGGCTCAAGGGTAAAACTTTTGCTGTCATCGCCGATGAGGCCCACTCGTCGCAGTCCGGGCAGATCGCGAGCCAGTTGAAGTCGGTGCTCTCAGCCGAGGAGCTCAAGGAGATCGAAGAGGGCGGCGAGATCGACGTCGAGGCCGTGCTGGCCGCCGAGGCCACCGAGCGTGCCGAGTCGGCCAACATCTCCTACTTCGCGTTCACCGCCACCCCCAAGGCCAAGACGCTGGAGCTGTTCGGCCGCAGGCCGTCTCCCGACGAGTCGCCGGCGCCGTTTCACGTCTACACGATGAAGCAGGCCATCGAGGAGGGCTACATCCTCGATGTGCTGACCGGCTACCACTCGTTCAAGTTGGCGTTTCAAGTCGGGCAGAATGCTGCGAGTGAGGACGAGGTGGATCAGGCGAAGGCCACCAAGGAGGTCATGCGCTGGGTCAAGCTGAACCCGCAGACGATCGCGCAGAAGTCTGCGATCATCGTCGAGCACTTCCGGGAGAACGTGGCGGATCTCCTCGAAGGACATGCCAAGGCGATGGTTGTAACCGAATCTCGGAAGGCGGCAGTACGGTACAAGATCGCTATCGACAAGTTCATCTCCGAAAAGGGTTACGGCTATGGCACTCTGGTCGCGTTCTCCGGCGTTGTCGCCGATCCCGAATCGGGGCCTGAAGACTTCACCGAAGCCAGCATGAACCCGGGTGTACACGATCTGCGCACGTCGTTCCGGGGTGACCAGTTCAAGATCATGATCGTGGCCAACAAGTTCCAGACCGGATTCGACCAGCCACTACTGTGCGCGATGTACGTCGACCGAATCCTGTCCGGCGTCACCGCGGTGCAGACCCTGTCACGGCTCAACCGCACGTATCGCACACCTTCCGGTGTCCAGAAGACCGCAGCGATGACTCAGATCGTGGATTTCGTCAACGAGCCCGAGCTGATCCGCAAGGCGTTCGAGCCGTACTTCACCGACGCGTTCCTAGAAACCGAGACCGACCCCAACCTGGTGCACGACCTGGCGGCGAAACTCGATACCGCCGGCATCTACACCCAGGCCGAAATCGATGAATGTGCTGAAGCTTTCGTCACCGCGAAGGGCAACAATGCGCTGGCGGCCGCGGTAGATCCCGGTAAAAAGCGCTTCGCGGAGCGCTACCAGGCCGCCCTGATCGACAACGGCGGGGAGGGTGACAAGGCAGCACTGGCCCAGTTGGACATGTTCCGCAAAGACGTGGGATCGTTTGTGCGCCTGTATGACTTCATGTCGCAGATCATCGATTACGGCGATCCGGGTCTGGAGAAAAAGCAGATCTATCTGCGCCACCTGGAGCGGGTCATCCAGCCCGACAACTACACTGCCCCGATCGACTTGTCCGGTGTCGTACTGAAAAAGGTCAAGCAGATCGACCGTGGCCGGATCGACATCAGCCTCGGTATGCGGGTCGGGCTGTCCGGCATCACCGCCGCCGGGTCCGGTGAGAGGCGCGACCCGAAGATGGTCGCCTTCCAACAGGTACTCGACCGGCTCAACGACCTGTTCGGGTCCGAGGACTTCACCGAGACGCAAAAGGTCTCGTTCCTCGAAACGTTGCTGCGGACCCTGCTCGACGACCAGGCCCTCGTGCAGCAGGCGAAGGTCAACTCGGCCAAGCAGTTCGTCGAGTCGCCTGACTTCGACGACGCCGTTACCGGCGCGGTTGCCGACAACCAGGGCGCGCACGAGAAGATGAGCGACTACTTCTTCACCAACGCGCCGGGCCGGTCATATCTGATCTCCGACATCGCCAAATGGTTCTACCAAGTCGTCTCCTCAGAGACCGCGAACACGTAACCGCGCCAAATCGGGCCCGACGCGTCGACCTGCGTCTCGGTGACCTACGTCGGCGCTATCATCGCCGGTTCATGACCACCGAGGACGCGAGGTACTCGCACTCATCAGACCGGAACCGATTGCTGCTGTCGGCTCTCGTGCAGGCTTAGGCGAGGGGATGACCGTCGCCTAGGTGTATGTGGGCGAACAAGACTAGGACCCTTGGCGGTGCCACACCTTCGATATGACGACTGAAACGTGCGGCTCAAATGGGGCTCTCCGTCAGGTATCGGTACAGAGTCGCCCGGCTCACGCCAAGGTATTTGGCGATGTCCTTACCGGCGTGACCGTCGGACTTCATCCGCCTTGCGGTGGCGATGTGCAGTGGGTCATCGACCTTTCGAGGGCGGCCGAACTTAGTGCCACTTGCGCGAGATGCCGCTCGCTTCAGCGCTGTCCGCTCGATGGTGAGCTCCCGCTCGTACTCGGAAAGGGAACCGAGCACACCGATCATCATGCGCCCTGCGGGAGTCGACGAATCTATGCCGTCGGTAACGGAGACTAGAGTGACGCCGCGACTTGTAAGCGCCTTTACGGTTTCTAAGATGTGCAATGTATTGCGCCCGAGACGATCCAGCTTCCACACCACCACGGTGTCGCCCTCGCGAACATAAGCCATCAACTCCGCCAGGCCTGGGCGGTCATCGCGGGCCCCGGACATGATGTCCGAGAACGTTTTCGCGACTCCGGCCTTCTCCAGCGCGTCCCTCTGTTGCTCGAGAGTCTGGGCGACGGTGCTTACTCTGACGTATCCGATCCGCTGTCCCACGGTGGTCTTCGGCCTCGAGGCTGCCTGTTTCATAAAGCAATTAACACAGTATTTGAGGCAAGTATTTCTGAGGCAAACAATTGAGACACCGCCACCTGCAAGTACCCGGCGGCCATGCCCGTCGCCGGCAATGTCTCACATGTGGTCTATTTCGAGACGGCGTTCAGCTCTGCTCGGGCCTGGTCGATTTGGTCGTAGGCGTAGGTCACCATCGCGGCGGTGGTCATCGTCTCACCCTTGCGGGCGAGCGATTCGTAGGTCTGGTTGCCGAGGACATCGCGCAGATCGGTGATGGCAGTGGTGAACTTGGGGTTCGCTGTCGCGGTGAGGGGACTGAAGGCGAAGCCAGCGATGGTGGCCGCCGGTTCATCGCGTCCGAGCCGGTCGAAAAGGGCAGCGAGGACAGCCAGCGGGAAACGGATCATGGTCGTGTTGCCCGCGTCGTGGAAATTCCGGACCGCAAGTGCGACATAGTCGAGCGCGGCCAGCGGGTCGCCGTACTCGGCCTCGAGGCGGGCCAGACTGCCCGCGATGCGTGTTTCGGTATTGCGGTTGCCGCTCTCCTGGGCGATCACCAGACCGCGGCGCTGGGCGTCCAGCGCCGCGGCGGGATCAGCGTCGCCGAACGCGTAACCGTAGGCGTAGAGCGCAAACGAGAGCGCAGCCGGGTTGCCGGTGGCCTCGGCAACCTCGATCAGGCCATTCGCGGCGGCCCTCGCCTCCTCACCGCAACCCGCGACCGTCAGTGCGACGGTCAGGAATGCCCTGGTGATCCCATGGGTGTCGCGACCGAATGCGAGCCGGGCGCGGCACCATTCGACCTGCCGTTCGGGTTGGCCGCAGTGCAGGTACGCAGCGCCGAGCGCGCCCTCGAGGCCGAACGGCACCTCGTCGTGGCGGCCACTGCCGATCACCAGCTGGCCGGCGTCGCTGTAGCCAACAGCTGCCTCGATCCGTCCGGGCCACCAGCACGAAGACGCCATCGCATACAGGAATGCGAGTGTCGGATGATCGGCGGTACGGGCGGGCTCGATGAGCTCCTCGGCCCACGCTATCGGCTCGTAATTGTGCATCCAAAAGCCAAGCCATGCCGCCCATGTCGCGATGGTGGCGGCGACAGTCGAGGTCGCTTTGGTCGGCGGCCCACCGAAACGCGGATGCGCAGGTTGGCCAGCTCGACGGTGAACCAGTCGTAGGCCTCCCGCTGGCGGGGGCTGTCCCACAGGGCCATGATGTCGGCTTCGCGTCCGGCGAAGTAGCGCGAATGGGCGGCCCGAATCTCGGATGCTTCGCCGCAGGCGACGAGTTGTTGCTCGGCGAACTGGCGGATCGTCTCCAGCATCGAAAACCGGGTCCGCCCCGAAGACCGGTCAGCGACCAGCAGCGACTTGCGCACCAGCGCGTCGAGCAGATCCAAGATGGCGAACTCAGTCATCGGAACCCGTTACAGCGCAGGCACTTTGGAGGTCGAATCCCCCGGCGAACACCGAACACCGCTCCAGCAGCGGTTTCTCCGCCTCATCGAGCAGGTCGTAGGACCACGCCACCGCGTGGCGCAGTGTCTGGTGGCGTAGCGGCCCGCGCCTGGAACCGACCAGCAGCCGGAACCGCTGACCGAGACGATCACGCACCTCGCTGGCGGTCATCGACGCCATCCGCGAGGCCGCCAACTCGATGGCCAGCGGGATCCCGTCTAGGCGGCGGCAGATCTCCACCACCGCGCTCGCCTCATCAGTGGTGGCCATCGAGAACCCGGAAGCGACGCTGCGGGCGCGCTCGACGAACAAATCTACTGCGGCACTGTCGATGCCCGCGCCAAGGTCCAGCGAGGGCACCAGCCACCGTTGCTCGTCGGGGATCCCTAACCCTTCGCGGCTGGTGGCCAGGATCCTCACCGTCGTCGACTGCGCGAGGATCGACTCGACCAGGTCGGCTGCGGCGTCGCGCACGTGCTCGCAATTGTCGAACACCAATAGCCGCATCCTGCCCTCCAACGCGGCGGCGACGCTCTCGCTGACACTCAATCCGGGTTGTTGGGTAATCCCCAGGACTGCGGCCACTGCATCGGGCACCGACGCCGGATCGGTAACCGCAGCTAGTTCGAAAAACCAAACACCGTCAGGAAATTCATCGACGAGACGTGCCGCGACCTCCAACGCCAGCCGGGTCTTGCCGACTCCGCCGACACCGGTCAACGTCACGAGCCGATGAGCCTTGACCGTCGCTTGCACCTCGTCGAGTTCGGACTCGCGTCCGATCAAGCTGCTCGTCGCACGCCGCAGATTTCCCGGACTCGTATCGAGCGCCCGCAACGGCGGAAAATCCGTCGCCAAACCCGGCGCACGCACTTGGAAGACCCCGACCGGCGTCGGCACGTCCCGCAACCGTCTAAATCCCAGATCCATCAGATCAACGCCGCTGAGCAGAACTGCCGTCGAGTCGGCCAACAGGATCTGACCGCCATGTCCGGTGGCCATCACCCGTGCTGCACGATTGAGCACCGTGCCAAAGTAGTCGCTGTCGCGCAGTTCGGCTTCGCCGGTCGCCAACCCCATCCGCACCGGCAACTCCAGTGTCCCGCTGTGCGGCCACTGCGGCATCCACCGCCGACTCGAGGCGACGCGAACGCGGCGCACACACCGTCACCGGTGTGCTTGAACAAGAAACCGCCGTGCGCCTCGATCGCCGAGCGCAACACCTCGTCGTGGGCGGCCAGCGCCACCCGCATTGCCTCGGCGTCGGCCTCCCACCGACGGGTCGAACCCTCGACATCGGTGAACAGAAACGTCACCACCCCCGAAGGGCCAGCCGCCGTCATGGCATCGCCTCGGCCCACGCATATGTCCCTCGAAGCCAAGGGATTGTCGCCATCGTTGCGGTAGCGATCCCGGAAGTCGCGGTAGCCGGCCTCTTCGCCATGCGCCTGGCCAGAAGTGCGCGCAGCCGCAGCAGCCAGATGTCGCGCATGACATTCCGTCACGGCTGGTGCGGCGGCCAACCTGTCGATCACCGAATCGGCTTCGGTCACATCACTATCGCCACCGCGACCGAGCAGTGTTTCCACCAGGACACCGGTCGCTGGAACGCCCCACCCCAGCAGTTGTCCCTGGCGGAATAGATGGTCGACGGCGGCGCGCATGAGCGGTATCGCGTTATCGCGATCTCCTCGCCAAGCCTTCTCACACGCCAGGTACACGTTGGCTATCGGTAACAGGCCCAAGCCGTATCCCCCCTGCAGAAACACCTCGCCAACCTCGGCCAGCAGCTTCTGTCCGCGCTCACGCTCCGCATTCGTGCGGCGATGCACCAGCGCAACACCCAGCGTCATCCGGGTGACGTTCAACGCGAGATCATCACCGGATCGTTCAGCAATCTGCAGAGCATCGTCGATCTCGCGCACCGCGCGATCATCGGGCCTCAGCACCCACTAGGAATATCGCCGGAAAGTAGACATAGCCGACAACCAAGGCGTAGCCCATGAGGTCGACGCCGCGGCCCAAGGCGAGGCCATGCCGCAGGTCGTCGTGCCATCCGCCATGACCCAGGCAATAACGGGCAAGACCCCGTGAAGTGAAGGCGAGCGCTAAGGGAGACCCGAAAGGAAATTTCCCTTGGACGGATCACCGTCGGCGAGGTCGATGACTCGTTGTGACCACCGCAGCACGTCCCACCACTCAAGACCTTCGATCTTCGCGCGGATCGCGGCGAGAGACAGCCCGACGGTCAACACGGGATCGCCGATCGACTCGATGAGTGCCCAGGCTTCCGATGCCACCTGCGAGGCATCAGCCATACGGTCGTGATACACGTGATCCATCACCAGACCTGCCATTGCGATGGCCAACGACGCCTTATCGGCGACGGCGGTGCACAACTGCCGCAATTCATCAAGGTGGGACCGGCCACAGTCATATGGGCTCGCCAGGCGGTGCCGCACAACATGGTGCGAGGGGCGATGCGCATAGCTGCCCCTTCCGGGTGATCGGCGGGTAGCGCGTCGGCGATCTTGCGAGCGCGCTCCCAACCCAACCGGGACGCACCGATGTCGCGGTTGGTCGCCCACGCTCCCGCGCGCATGTGCCAGCTGTAGGCGGCGTGAAGATCACCGGCGGCCTGCAGGTGCTCGGCGATCAGCGCAGCGTTCTCCTCGACCGTGTTAGGGCCGCATTCTTCAATGGCGGAGGCGACGCACCGGTGCATCTCGGCGCGATCGGACCTGAGTTGTGATTCGTAGGCCACGGTGCGAATCAGGGGATGGTGGAACACAAATTCGCATTGTCCGATGAAGGTGATCTGATCGACGAACTCGCCGCTCACCAAGTCCTCAAGAACAGGATCAATGCCCAGGGCTTCGAGGAGGCCCCGGCTGAACCGGGAACCGATAACAGCCGCTGCGCTCAATGTGCGCTTGGCCGCCGGGTCCAGCCGGTCGATGCGGGCGGCGATGGTTGCCTGCAAGGTGGCTGGCACGCTGACCCTAGCAGCATCGGGAGTCGATTGGTAGGCGCTGCGGTTGCCGCGCAGGATGCCGCGCTCGGCGAGGTCCCGCACCATCTCCTCGGCGAAAAACGGATTACCAGCGGCCCGCTCGGCGATCACCGAAGCCAACGCGCCGACTGTGGGGTCGGGCCCAAGCAACTGCGCGACCAATGCTGCGGTCTCCGGATCACTCAGCGGCGCAAGGGCGATGCCCTGGGCACCAGTCACTCGGCTCAATGAGCCAGGGTATTCGGGGCGGTAGGTGATCAGAACCAGTGACAGCGCTCTTCGGGATGACGGTGAGGACGTCGGTAAGCATCGATTCGCTGACCTCGTCGATCCAATGCGCGTCCTCAATGATGTAGACCGCCGGGGTGCTACGGGCCAGTGAGGCGCTGTTGACGAGTGCGGTCAAGCGCCGCCGACGCGCATCGGGATCAATCTTGGGCAGTCCGACCTCGGGATCACCGATACCCAATAAATCCTCGAGCAGCAGCACGTCCTCGGGGTCGGCATTGCGAGCTTGGGCCCGTACCCGCTCGCGGGCCACCGGCTGGTCGAGTCCGGCCACACCCGTGACGGCGCGAAACAGTCGAGCCACCACCTGGAACGGGATGTCCTTGGCATGCGATTCGCAGTAGGCCGTGAACACCTCAGCACCCCGCGCCTTGGCCATCTCAGCGACTTCGCGCCCCAAGCGGCTCTTGCCAATCCCGGAGGAGCCGACCACCGTGACCACCGATCCGTGGCCCTCCATAGCGCGTTGCAGTAGCGCCTCCACAGCGGCCATCTCGCGCCGCCGACCGACCAAGGCCGACTCGGCGCCTGCGACACGTCGATCCCGATCCGACACTCCCATCAGTCGATGCGCAGCCACTGGTTCGTCGGCACCCTTGATGCTGACCATCTCCGGTTCACCGAGAACAGCTGCGCCAGCCACCAGTCGTGCTGTTGACGCACTGAGCATTACCGCGCCCGGCGCGGCCACCGACTCCATCCGTTGGGCCATACCGACCTGCGCACCAACTGCCGTGTAACCCAGTGCAGCCGTGCCGATTTCACCGGCGATCACCTCGCCGGAGTTAAGACCTACCCGTAACTGCAGATCCACACCGTCGCGGGCTAGGACGTCGGTGGCTAGCCGTTTCACCTCCTCCTGGATGCCCAGCGCGGCAAGACACGCACGAATGGGGTGGTCCTCCAACGCGACCGGCGCGCCGAACACAGCCATGATTCCGTCACCGGTGAACTTGTCGACCGTACCGCCGAAACGCTGTACAACTGCGGCGCAGCGGTCGGCAAGGTCGGCCATCATCTCGCGCAGCCGCTCGGCACCGACGGCAGAGGCGATGTCCATCGAATGCACAACATCGGCGAACAGCACAGTGACCTGCTTGTACTCCGCCGATCGGCGCAGCGGTGTGACCGAAGCACCGCACTGGTTACAGAATCTGGAGTTCGGTGGCAGTTCGGCGCCGCACGACCGACACGGCAGGACCACCGCCGTCAATTCAGCGCCATCATCCCCGTTGGGGTCCACATCAGCATCGTGTCACCGCTGGGCAGCAATGTCCGCCATACCGCCTGCCATCGTGGCGAGACCCCGTGAAGTGGTCCACTACTCGTGCGGGTCGGTTCTGAAGTGCGTCCTGCAGTCTACGCACGTGGGAAGCGTCGAACCGTTGCCGGCGCTCTGTCGTTGGATGACGTTGACGAGGGCGGCGAGCCCGCTGAATCCTTCCATCTCGGCAGCGATTGTTCGGCTGGCTCGGCGGTAGCGAGGCTCGCCAAGGACGGTGAGGATTGCCCGCCGGAGGGCTCTCGGGGTCGGCCGTTCGGTCCGCAGGCGCAGACCACTGCCGGACCATGCGAACCGCGCGCCCACTTCGGGTTTGTCCTCCTTGCCGCCGCTGGCGACGATCGGTACCCCGTAGCGCAGGGCGTTCTGGACCCCACCATATCCACCGTTGGTCACGAAAAATCTGTGCAGGGCAGTAATCCGTCGTAAGGCAGGTACTGCGCGGCGCGCGCATTAGCGGGCAACGGTGGCAGCGTGTCGAGGGGGCGCCCGCCCGTCGACACCACGATCAGCACATACTCGTCCGTGAGCGCCGCTAGCGCCGGGGCGATCACCTGGGCGTAGTCCTGGTTTGCGACCGTGCCCTGTGTGACGTGGACGACGGGGCGCGAGCCGTCGAGCTCACCCCCACCACTCCGGCAGCGGCGCCTGTGAGCCGGTGGCGCCCAGCGGGCCGACGAAATGAAGCGAGGCCGGCGCATCCGAGCGGGGGTATTCGAAGGAGGGGACAGTGAATTGGGCGACCGCGTCGGCCCAGTTGTACCAGTCCAGTATCTGGCCCGGCAGGGCTTGACCGTGTACCGCGCGGTGGAACCGATCCAGGGTGTCCTCGGCACGGGCCCACACGCGGCGGTTCAGCGCCGCCAAGGCGGCATTACGCTGATGGTTGAACAGCCGCGTCGGCGGCAGACCCATGCCGAACGGTGCGGTGTCGGCGCTCGGGATCCCGAGCGGAATGACACCGCAGATGACGACCGCCGGCCGGATCGGGCGGCGATGTCCGAGCAGGAGCGCTGCGCCGAGAAACGCCGGCTCGACCAGCAAGACGTCGGCCGGCTGCGCCGTGTGGGCGGCCATGACCGCCTCGTATGCGGTGCCGGAGAATGCCGGTGTGTTGGTGAACAGTTCAGCGGCTGCGTTTGTGGGCGGTCCGGGTGTGACTGCGGCGACGGGTTTCCCACTTGGCGGCTAACTCTCCGCAACATCCCGACAGCAGGGGCGGAATCCCTTGTGTTGAATGGGATACAGCACTTCGGGGACGGCGACGATTTCGTCCATCTATCCGGCCAGATTGAGCCACCTCGGCGCGGGCTGCTGCATGGGACGGCTTTTCACGGTTCAACATTCCTTGTGGTCAAGCCGGTCCACGCCGAGGTTCACACCGGGGCGGGCGGTTTCTTGGGAACGTAGCCGCCCGTCCCGGCCCCAAAAGATTTGAGGCGAAACATTGCTGATGACTCGGACGTCATTTAGGTGGATGTTGCCGCCAAGCTCGATGAGCGGTCCGCCGAATCGGTGTCACCATAGGGCTCGGGGCCTAGTGCCTCACCGCCGTTATCTCCCGGCCGCGCCCGAACTGACACTCGACCGTTAAGGTTCATCAGGATTTTCACATGTCACACTCATGTTGAGTTAAGCTCTATGCCCCCCGGTGTTAACCGGGTCGCGGCCTGAGCTTGGAGCCCTGATGAACGCTCATCTGATAACGCGGACACTCGGCACACCCGCCGGTGGCCGACTGGCAGTCGGGCTGAGTAGTGGGGCGGCGGTGGCCTCGACGCCGGGAGTCGCCCCGAAGCGGAATCGTCGGCCGCGTAACGCGAAGGCACTCCGCCGTGCTGTGGTCGGTTTGATTGCGAGTGCCGGCGCGTTTTTGGCGTTCGGCATGACCCCGTTGGTCATGACGCCGTCGGCGCATGCTGATGAGTTTGACCTGATTGTTGATCCGATCATCAACTCTATTTCGAGCATTGACCCCACGCTGGGTACGGATTTGACTGCTGCGCTGGGGGATTTCAGCACTTCCAGCGGCTGGGACTCTGTGCTGGCGGACTTTAGCAATTTGGACTCGTCGTTCGCGGCGAGCAGCAGCGTGGCCAGCGTGGTTTCCGAGACCAGCTCGGCGGCATCGGACACCAGCTCTGCGGCGTCGAGCGCCGATTCATGGAACACGTTTATCCACGGGTTTGAACAGGACTGGATTACCAGCCCGTTTGGGACCGAAGTCGACACCGCGATCAACACCATGGCGGCCAAGGTTGATCCGGCCATGGTGGGCGATAGCTGCGGGTTGATCTGTAACGGCATCAACGGACTCCCGGGCACCGGAGAAAACGGCGGGGACGGCGGATTGCTGCTCGGCGACGGTGGGGCCGGCGGCTCGGGGGCGAGCGGCGCGGACGGCCAAAACGGCGGGGACGGCGGGGCCGCCGGGCTGTTGGGCACCGGCGGCGCTGGCGGGGCCGGCGGGGGCGCAACGGGCGCCGGCAATATCGGCGGGGCCGGAGGGGCCGGCGGCAACGGCGGCCTGCTGTCCGGTAACGGCGGGGTCGGTGGTGTCGGCGGAACCGGCGTCATGGACGCGGCGGGTGGCGCCGGCGGCGGTGGCGGCGCCGGCGGGCTGTTGGGCGCCGGCGGGAACGGCGGAGACGGCGGATTCGGCAACGGGCCTGGCGGGGGTGCCGGTGGGGCCGGTGGTGCCGGCGGGATTTTGGCCGGGCTATTGGGCGCGAGCGCTGGGAGCGGCGGTGCCGGCGGGGACAGCGTCAGCGGCGCCGGTGGTGCTGGCGGGCAAGGCGGCAACGGCGGCGTGATCCTGGGCCCCGGCGGGGCCGGCGGCGCCGGCGGATCGAGTCAAGCCGGTGTCGGCGGGGTGGGCGGGGCTGGCGGCAACGGCGGCGGGTTCGGCGACGGCGGGGCTGGCGGGGCCGGTGGAACCAGTCAAAATGGGGTCGGCGGGGCTGGTGGGCACGGCGGCAACTCCTTCCTGCTCGACGGCGGCATCGGCGGGACCGGCGGGGCTGGCGGCAACGGCGGCGGGGCCGGCGGGGCCGGCGGCAACGGCGGCCTGATTGGGCCCGGTGGGCCTGGCGGGGCTGGCGGCGCCAGCGACCTCGGCGCTGGCGGGATCGGCGGACCAGGCGGCAACGCCGGCGGGTTGTTCAACGGCGGGGCCGGCGGCGCCGGCGGATCGAGCCTAAGCGGGGACGGCGGGGACGGCGGGGCCGGCGGCAACGGCGGCCTGCTGCTGGGCAACGGCGGCAACGGCGGCAACCCCGGGACCGGCACGACGCTGGGTGCCAGTGGCGCCGGTGGTATCAGCTCGCCCCTGCTGGGGGTCGACGGCTTTAACGCTCCGGCAAGCACGTCGCCCCTGCACACCCTGCAGCAGCAGGTGCTCAACGCAATCGACAAGGGCTTCGTGGCGCTGACCGGGCATCCGCTGTTCGCCAACGGCGCCAACGCCGCTCCGGGCACCGGGCAGCCCGGCGCGCCCGGCGGGTGGCTGCTCGGCAGCGGCGGCGACGGCGGCTCTGGTGGGTTGGGTGACAACGGTGGCGCCGGCGGGGCCGCCGGGCTGTTGGGTGTCGGCGGCGAGGGCGGGGCCGGCGGAGACTCATCGACCGGCGACGGCGGGGCCGGCGGGGCCGGCGGGGCCGGTGTGACCGACCATGGCGGGGTCGGCGGCAACGGCGGGCTCACCACGGCACCAGACGCAGTCGGCGGGGCCGGCGGGGCCGGCGGGCAGAGCGGACTGACCGCCTTCGGCGGGGTTGGCGGGTCCGGCGGGGCCGCACTGGGCACCGGCGGGGACGGCGGGGACGGCGGGGCCGGCGGGACCGGTGGTCTGCTCGGCGGGCTGATCACTGCCGGCCAAGGCGGACGCGGTGGGGTCGGCGGATACGGCACCCTCACCGGGGGTGCCGGCGGCCCCGGCGGCGACTCCGGTCAGATCGCCGGGCCCGGCGGCCCCGGTGGAGATGGTGGTATGGGCATAAGCTCTGGCGGCGCCGGCGGGGCTGGCGGCAATGCTGGCCTGCTGTGGGGCAATGGCGGGGTCGGCGGGGCCGGAGGGTTCGGCGAGTCCACAGGTGGCGCCGGGGGGCACGGTGGCAATGCGGGCCCGCTGTTCTCTAATGGCGGGGCCGGCGGCACGGGCGGGATCTCCACTGGGGCTGGGGGTGCCGGCGGGACCGGAGGCAACGCCCTGCTGGTTGGCGACGGCGGCACCGGGGGGGCCGGTGGCTTCGGGGTTGTGGCTGGGGGTGCCGGCGAGGACGGCGGCAACGCCGGGCTACTGGTGGGCAACGGCGGGGCCGGTGGCGCAGGCGGCCCCGCCGGGACCGGCGGTCCCGGCGGGGCCGGCGGGACCGGCGGCAACGCCGTAGTGATCGGCATCGGCGGCAACGGCGGCAACGCCGGGCTTGGCGCGACCCCGGGCACGCCCGGCGCCGGCGGCACCGGCGGGCTCGGGTCCGGGAATAACGGGTTGTCGTAGACGCGGATGCCGTAGCCACCACGGGCAACGCAGGCGGCACCTGCGTAGCGGCGGCGCCGGTTCCCTTTATGTTGAGGCCCCGGCGACAGGCGGTGGGCGCTGGGATTGGCGGGCTTGGGTTGTGAGGCTCGGTAAGGGTGTAACAAGTCAATATTCTTTGGCCGAGAGCGTGCGCCGCACCGCGATGGCTAGCTACCTCTATGGCAGTTTTGCTGCGCGCCGGGGACTGTCAGGTCATATCTAGGTCACGGACCTATGTTTGAAGGCCTAACTACAACCATTTAGATGCACAAACTGTGGTGCGCGATACTGGGATTGAAACAGTTGACGCGCGACGCTGAACGCCTGCACTGTTGCAAACATCCGGCACCTCGCAGATCGATGCGACGCGGGTCAAGCAGCCCAACGGGCTACCCCTAGGTACCGAAATCCGATTCGCACAAGCAGATCCTTTCTTTGTGCTATGCAGCCCATCAATGTCCATCGCGGTGCCAGATGGGAGTAGTCCGATGACATGATGAGGTCCTGGATTGCGCGCCGGCGCAACCGGTGGCCAGGTCCAAAGTCCCTGTTGTTGGGTGTCTTCCGGGAGGGCATCATTGTGCCCACGGTTGAGGAAGCTATGACTGCGCCAACAGGTTGGTATCCCGCTTTAAGTCGCGGGCTCGGCATGACCGCGGCCGTGCCGGAGCCGAAGGATGATCCGTTCTACCAGTACGACCCCGCGCAGCTGCCAGGCAAACTGCCGGGAACGGTGTTGAATCAGCGGCCGACTACCTACCACGTATTGGGCGTCCCGACGGGACTGGACGCCACACAGCTGCTTTACCGGTCGACCAGCCAGACCGGCAAACCGACCGCGAACGTCACCTCGATCATTTCGCCACCGATCAAGCCCAACAAGACGAAGGTGATTTCATACCAATCCGCCTACGACTCGCTCAACCAGAGCGATGAGCCGTCGTATGGGGTCTCGGGCGGAAAGAGGCTGCTCAGCAGACTCGTCGTCGACGTGGAGCTGGCGGTCTACGGTGCGTTCCTGGCCGAGGGGTACACGGTCATCGTTCCCGACACTGAAGGCCAGAGGGCGGACTTCGCCGCCGGCCCCGAGTACGGAATGAACACGCTTGACTCGATCCGCGCCGCATTCAACTCGTCGACCATCGACAGCGACGCAAAGGTTGCGATGCTCGGATACTCCGGGGGTGCGATCGCCACCGAGTGGGCCGCCGAGCTCGCCCCGACCTACGCGCCCGACGCGCTCGACGTCAACGAGCGCTTGATCGGCGCGGCGATGGGCGGCGTGCTCGTCCACCCCGCGCACAACCTCCACTACGTCGAGGGCACCTGGTTCTGGGGCGGCGTCATGCTGATGGCGCTCGTCGGCATCACGCGCGCGTTCGAGAAAGAAAGAGACATCCGGAAGTATCTCAGCCACGACGGCGCGAAGCTCTTCGACGACATGCAGACCAAGTCGATCACCGAGGTCCTCGGCCAGTACGGGAATCCGATCGAGGGGGGTCTGAGGTGGGTCGACCTCGCCAAACCCCAATACCGGACTCCCGAAAGCATCCCGCTCTACGTCGAATGCGTCAACAAGCTGATCATGGGCACCGGCGGAGATCCCCACGGCGTTGCTACGCCGACGATCCCGCTGTTCATCGGCCAGGGCGCCCATGGTGAGTACGAGGGCACGCCGGCCAGCAAAAAGTACGGCCCCGGCGATGGGGTGATGATCGCCGGTGACGTGCGCACCCTCGCCCGCGGCTACAAAACGGTCTGGTACGAGCAGTACGACGAGCACAGTCACATCTCGAGCGTCTTGCTGGGGCCCTGGCTGCCGCACTCGATGGCCTGGATCAAGCAGCGCTTCGCCGGCGAGCCACCACCGCATAACGGTCCAAAGATCAAGAAGGGTAACAAGCTCGACCCGATTGAGGTTCAACCGTCGGCGGCTAGCTCTCCTACCTAGCCGCCGCGCGCGATTACGCGACCAGCGAGCCGACGATCCAGGTGTTCTGTCGCCGACGCCGTGCCATCTCCGACACGAAATTTCGTGACTCTCGCATGTGGTCTATTTCGAGACGTCGGCTAGTGCCGCTCGCGCCTAGTCGATTTAGGCGTATGCGTAGGTCCACGGCGGCGGTGGTCATCGTTTCACCTTCCGGGCGAGCGATTCGTACGTTTAGTCGACGCAATTGGAAGTCAACGTTCCGTCAGAAAATTTGGGGGACATCGCTGTACGGCTGGTACCGCCACCACCGATCGGGGAGTCCCGATTCGGACCTGGGTATCCGAAGCGCAGTTACTTGAGGCAGCTGCCCAAATCGATCGGCAGTGTGACACCGGTGATGTAGCGGGATTCGTCGGACGCGAGGAACAGCACCGCGTTGCTGATGTCCTGCGGCTCCACCCACGGAATCGGCAGCGTGTGAAACGTTTGGCAAAAAGCGGCAATATCGTTGGGGCCGGGATTCTCCAGATCAGGACGAACCATCTTGTAGAGTCCCTCGTTCATCAGCATCGGAGTGTCCACGAACGTGGGGTGCACCGAGTTGACGCGAATCATGTGCTGACCCAGTTCGACGGCGAATGTCCGCATGAGACCCACGACACCGTGTTTTGCGGCCACGTAATGACCGAGATGGAGAAAGCTATAGGCTTTGAACCCGTTGACCGAGCTCGTCAGCACGATGGAACCCCCTTGGCCACCCGCTAATAGTCGGGGCACACCGGCCTTCACGGTCTTCCACACGCCCGACAGATTCACATCGATCATGTCCTGCCAGTCTCTTTCGCTGACTTCATCGAGTCGGTCGTCGGGATTGTCACCGGCGTTGCTGATGCCTGCATTGGCCACGATGATGTCCAGTCGGCCCAGCTGCTCCACCCCGCTATCCACGGCGGCTTTGAGGGCCTCGTAGTCACGCACGTCGACTTCGGCGGTGACAATGCGCCGGTTGTGGCCCCTGACCAGATCCGCGGTCTTGGCTAGATCCTCCGACGTGGACGGAGGGTTCAAAAAGCTTTCGATCGGCTTGCAGATGTCAATGGCAATGATGTCCGCACCCTCTTGCGCCAATCGCACCGCATGCGCGCGGCCCTGACCGCGCGCCGCCCCGGTGATGAACGCGACCTTGCCTTCGACTCGTCCACTCATAATTCGCTCATTTTCTCCGCTTACACACAGGTTCATGGCCTGAACGCTGGCATCGCCTCTAGCCGCACACCCTCGAGGTTGTGCCGTTAAGCTGTGTCGAGATCGACCTACACGGAAGGGTCGAGTTCGAGTCGGTGCGGCGGCCTGCGACTGCCCCGCGAGGAACGCGCCACGCTAAGGGCGCGGACATGGATTGCGACACGGTCACGGATGCGTACCTAATCGGCCCACCGTAGTCACAGTACTCACTGCAATAACTATCGTCACATCTGCTGAAGACGGACGTCGAACGCGACGCCCTGCCAGGGAAGGTGCGACATGTCGGCGATTCCTCGAATCGCATTGGTATGCGTGGCGTCGGCGGCCACCGTCGGTCTCATCGTTCCGATAACCATCGCACCACCAGCCTTCGCCGCGCCTTGCAACCAGACAGCTTCTGCCATAGAACCGGATACTCCTGCCGCGCCGAGCGCGGGGGGGCCCACTGCGGCCTTGCCCTGGCCCTTCGACCACCTACCGATAGGGCATAAGCCTCGCTTTGCGGATGAGCACGCACCGCTGCCCAAACTGGGTCCGCTGCGGTTTGATTTCCTGCACCCGGGTTCCCGACACTCGGCGCCGCTGCAAGACCAAGCGGCGGTAATACCTGCGCCCAATCCGCCCGGTACGGGCAGCCAGCAGCAGCCCCCCAACGTCAATCAGGGGGGTCCGAACGCAGCCACAGCTCAGCCGCCAGCGGCACAGGCGCCCGCTGCCGTAGTCGCCGCGCCTACGACATCGCTCGTCGGTTGGGTGAACGGGCCTAGCAGCTCCAACCACACCCTCCGACGCTTCGGCATCTCCGGCGCCGATCTCGGTATTATCTGGGACAACGGCGATCCCAACAACGATCAAGTGCTCATCGCCTTCGGCGACACCTTCGGCCATTGCAGAGTCCGCGGCCAGGAATGGCGGCATAACACGATGTTCCGCAGTGACGACCGCGTTCTCTCCCATGGGATCGACGTGCCATATGGAATTTTCTTGGATAGATATTCCGGCTCACCCGAAGATCGGCTTTTCTTTTCCAAGCAGATTATCGACAGCCTCAACCTGGCACCAACGGAGGCGTCAGTCATTCCGACCGCTGGCATCTCCGTCGGGGCAACCCAATACGTCAACTTCATGTCCGTCAAGCAGTGGGGCAACCCTGGCCAATGGACGACCAACTTCTCGGCACTCGCGACGTCCACCGACAATGGCCAGTACTGGGTGGTAAATCCGGCGACCATCCGCGCGGCAGCGAACAGTGTTGCCAGAGTCCCATACGTTCCAGGAAACCAGAATTTTCAACAGGGTGCGTTCATGCGGCCAGGCGACGGTTATGTCTATTCGTTCGGGACTCCGTCCGGACGCGGCGGTTCGGCGTACATGGCGCGCGTCCCCGAGGAGTTTGTGCAAGACCTCACCAAATACGAATACTGGAGCTCCTCTGGGGCTGGATCCTGGGTCGTAAACAATCCGTCAGCGGCCACGGCGGTTATCCCGGCCCCGGTCAGCGAAATGTCGGGCCAATACAACAACTATCTTAAGAAATACATCGTGCTCTACTGCGACGGTTCCAATGACGTCGTGATGAGGACAGCGCCGGCCCCAGAAGGACCGTGGAGTCCAGCAGAAACGCTCGTGAAGTCAACAGAAATCCCCGGCGGCATCTACGCCCCCTACATTCATCCTTGGTCGTCGGGTAAAGACCTGTACTTCAATCTGTCGCTGTGGTCCGCATACAGCGTGATGTCGATGCACACCGTACTGCCCTAACCTCGGCCTTCAGGCGGCGCTTCGCATTGGTGCATACCGTCGAACGACACTGCGGCGGCCATGGCGAAGATCTTGGGATTGCTGGTAGTCATCGTCGCGACCTTGGGGCGCTGGCCCACGGCAAGGCCGCGTAATCGCGGCTCGCCCCGGACGCGATGTGAAACGACCGCCGAGTCTGAGCTGCCGTTGGACCGCTAAGCTGCTGTAGAGGCGCATCTGCCAAGCGCGCTGCGGTTTCGCTAATTTGTCCAAGCCACTGCGTGTGTCCGGACGGGCTGCTCAAAACCTTTGAGACTGACTTCGCCGAGATTTTGGAACAAGAGCATTTTTCCTTCGCAGAGTTCAGCGACGACATTTGAAACCAGGATTTCTTCCGGGCGTGCGTGGACGCACAGCCGGGCGGCGAGCTGGACCGTGCACCCAAACAGGTCGTCATGATGTTCGACCGGTTCTCCAGCCGCAATGCCGATCCGCAATTGGAATGCGTTCGCCTCATTCTCTTCGCCATGCTTCTTAACCTGCTGTTGAATCTGAGTGGCGCATTTCACCGCAGCGACGGCGGACACGAATGAGGCCATGATGCCGTCGCCCAAATGCTTGATTTCACTGCCACCCATTTCGTCGAGGCCCCGGCGGACGATGTAATCGTGCACTTCGAGCACCTTCATAGCGGCTTCGTCGCCCACTCTCCGAGTGAGCGAAGTAGATCCGACAATGTCGGTGAACAGGATTGTCCGAATCGCGGGGTCTCGTGTACCCGCCTTCGCGCCTTGCAGGATAACCGCGCCGCTCGCATCCACTTCGCTGCCGCCCATGAATAGATCCGCGACGCCTCGTTCGACTTGAATGATTTTTTGCGCTGCCAGGCCATGCGCTTCGCGATGGACCGCTTCCGCGGCTTCCGCGCTGGGTCCGTGACAAAGGCAAAAAACCTTCCCGGCTTTTTCGTTAACCCAATACTTGTGATAGCTGACGCCGTACTTCTCCTGGACGGCAAGGTCCTGAGCATGGGCCTTGGCCAATTCTTCCCGCGTGATGCCGCCCGCAAGTTCGTGAATGTCCATGTAATACGGCATAAACGATCTTACGACGCCTTCGCCACGCCAACCCCATCTGCACGGGCAACTCCAGTCCCCGCCGGGCTGTCACCGCCGCGTCAATCGCAGCTTTCGGCGATGAGAATGCCGCGC
This sequence comes from uncultured Actinomycetota bacterium, assembly GCA_963787635.1. Classification (GTDB taxonomy): domain Bacteria; phylum Actinomycetota; class Actinomycetes; order Mycobacteriales; family Mycobacteriaceae; genus Mycobacterium. Next base: position 37,235 of record CAWBDP010000004.1, read on the forward strand.
ACACACCGTCCCGGTGTGCTTGAACAACCAGCCCCCGTGTGCCGCGATCGCCTTGCGCAACACCGCATCGTGCGCCAATAGGGCTTCCCGCATCCCGTCCGCGTCGGCCTCTCACCGACGAGTCGAACCCTCAATGTCTGGGCCCGCACACGCTTTCACCGGCGTGAACCATGTTCCTGCGGGAACCAGTTTCCCCGCCCCCGGGCCGGCGCCCGGGGGCGAGGCACGAAATGGTGTGGTACGCAGACAAACGCCCGTCTTACCCGATGTGGCCCGGCGGATCCTCGACGGGCCCAACGCTCCGATACCGGCTGCCTCCTGTCGCCCTTGACCCCCTCCAAGCCGCGGCCACTGATGTGGATCCGCGAAAACCGCCACGTCATGGCCTCACGCGTGGTCAAGGCCGCTGGCATCGGGCGTCCCAACGCGGCCGACGAAGACGTCCACCATGAATGCGAGACCCCGCGCTGCGTCAAGGCTGATCACCTCTCTGTGCAGCCTATGTCCAAGCACAATGCCCACCACGCCGCCCCGCAGCGCAAAGACCGCTGCGGCCCACACGACCGACCCTACGATCGCCGCAACAACCAGGGGGTTGGGATCTGCCGGCTCTGCCAGCGCGAATACGAGGCGAGCTATCGGCGCCGGCATCCGATGTCAGAGGAACGTCGCCGGCAGCTCAACGAGCGGCAGAGGGCCTACGCCATTAGGCCGGAAGTCAAGGCCAAGGCCAAAGCCCGTGCTCAAACTCCCGAAGCTAAGGCCAGAGAACGAGCTCGGGATAAGGCTGGGCGGGCAGACCCCGAGTTCCACGCCAAGGAGCGAGCCCGCAGTAAGCGCCGCTCGGCGCAGCGCAAGGCGGCACGCGCGTCATCGGCAGAGCCGGCCGCGTGGTCGACCAGCACGCACGTTTTGCTGGCACTGACACCTGTTTCGTGCAGGGCACGATTAGTCGTTTACCACAGGTAACAAACGATTCCCCGACTCGATCAGTCGTCGTCGTCCTCGAGGTCCTCGTCCTCGTCGAACGGATCGAACTCGCCGACCGGAGTGGCCTCGACCAGAGCCAGCCGCGCGGGACCTGGGGCCGGCGGCGGCCACGGCTCGCCGTCCAGCTTCGCCAGAACTTGCCGCCGAAATTCCGGCGGCAACGTCTTGAAGGCGTCCAGAATTCTGGCTTGCTGGCTGTGCACCCGGGCCCACCGCTCATCGTCGTCGGTATGGGCAAGCACCTTGGCGACCTCGCGCGCCGCAGCGATGCCCTCGCTGACCCCGACCTGGGCGCCCTCGGCCGTGACCGCCGCGAACGCCTTGGTCATCACGGCCGTCAGATAAGCGGCCGGCGTCAACAGATTGACCGCAAGGCTTGCGTTCTCCCTCGCCTGCGCCTCAAGGAAATCGCGCCAAATTGCGGCCACCGGCACCTGCTTCTTCAGGTGGCGCTCCCGGTGCACGTGCACGCAATGCTTCGTGATCCGGGACTTAGGCGGGAGGTCGGCGTTGATCGCCGCCAGGTTGCCGATCACCGCGGCGGTCGTCCACCCGTTGCACAACAGCTCATTAACCCAGCGGCGAGCCGGCGGATGACGACATACTCGGCAGCGCGGCTCGCTGAAGGGTGCAGGTTCACCGCCGTTCGCAGTAGGCAGTACCTCGCCCGACTTATCGGGAATCGCGGAGGCGGTCTGCCGAGAGCCGCCGTGGTTTCCGACTGGTTTCCCGTCGGTAGCGCAAACCAGTCCGCCAGGTAGTTTTCCGTTCGATTCATCCCCGGTTTCTTCATGGTTATCGCAAACGGGTTTGTTTGACCGATAGGGTCGGACGGAAACCATGGTGGGAGCGCGTTCCCCCGGGGTGCTCTGCACGTGGCCAGTGGTGACCAAGACGTCGATCGCCCTCAAAACGTCTTGCTTGGTGCCCTTCACCAGCCGGGTGATGCCGGTCTTAGTCGTCCCTGGATTGAGTTCGACTGCCCGCGAGACGCGGTCCATCAACGATTCGGACGGCGCGGCGGTCATTGTATTTCGCCTCCTCTAGCCTTTCCGGGTCGGCGAAAACACCTCCCTGTGAACGCGTCGCCCCTCCGGGATACGCGAAGGAGGCGTTTCTTCATTTGGCCGCGAGGGAACGGGGAGCCGCCGCCAGCCGCCCCAGCGGCGGTACCCAACCGGATGGATCACACCATCCGAACTGTGTTCGTGGCTCTGGTCTCTGGCTGGGCCCGGGAACACGTCCTGGGCGAAGAGGCGCCCTGGCCCACTGCCGTGGGCCAGGGCGGCGTCCTTAGCGGTTAAACCGGGCGGCTTTTCAGCGCGCCACCGCTTCTCGGCCCGCTCCCAGCGCCGCTTAAGCGGCGCCGCCGTCTTGATCACCTCGACCTCGTCAATGCGACCGTCAACGTACGGCAGCGCTGGTGGCGACTCGTTTGCCGACAACGCCGCCGCAAGCTTGTATGCGAACGCTGGTCCGTCATTCACAAGCGCGTAGCCACCGGCAAGCCCGCCTTGGTTGCATAAGAGTCGTCGCCGGCGGACCCTGCGCTGGCGTACTTTGCCGGTCTGACTGTCTACTCGTGGAACTGCGACGCGCGCCATCCGTGGAACGACCGCGGCGGGGAAGCGACCGCTGCGATCGCCATAGACGGCTTGTGAGCGAGACCAGCGACGGATGATCCTTCGGACCGTCAGGTACGCGTTCCGAGCGATCTCCACGACTGCGGTTGCTCGTTGCAGCCCATGGACCCCCCAAAAACGACCCGGTCCGTGGCCGGGCTGCCGCCAGGCTTCCGGAACGATGTGCTGGTACTCCCTGTTGCGCATTCTATTCGGGGGTGATGAGTGTTTGATGAAGTAGATCGCCAGGCGCTTAGGGTCGCAGGCACGCAACCCTTTCAGGATGTCGACGGCGGTGCCGGCACGGAGGTGGCGTGCATGTTGCTCAGGGTCGGGATGAGCGACGATGTTCGCCCATTCCTGTGACAGCCAGTCCCGGAACTTCCGGCCCGACCGGCCGACGCCATGCGGGGGAGCCATCCACAGGTGAATGTGCGGTGCGCCGCGGCGTTGAAATTCCAGCTTCCAGATGTAGCGGGCCGGTTCGCCCCACTCCCGTAGGTAACGTTTCCTCCACAGGACCATGTGCCGCTTCACGCTGGCCCCGTCAGGCGCAACAGATTCCCAGTCGCCGGGGTAGGTCAAGGTCACCATCGCCGGCACACGACCACACTCCACCAGTGGCGTGTAGTCGAGCTCGGCAAAGGTGCGGCACATCGCGGCACGAGACCTGCGGGACCATTCCGTGATCGCACGCCCAGGCGGGTCAGGCATGTGAGGATCGGTGTTAATACGGAGCACCTGGGCCGCTACGTCGAGCCGGTGATGGTTGACCGCCCGCTCAGAAGCCTTTTGTAGGCGAACGCGATTCGTCCAGCTGAGGCGGACCACTCCGGGGCCCACCGTGATCCGGAATTGGCCGGACTCCGGCTCCACTCCGAGGTGGTCTCGCCCCTGCGCCGATGGTTGCGCCCGCTCAAACAGTGCCGCGGCCGAGGCCACCAAGTCGGGGTGCGGGAACCGCAACCCCAGGGCATCCGCGACCGACAACTCCGCATCAAAGCCGCCCTCGACGGCGTCGCGGACACTTTTGGCATATATAACAAGCCCGCCGCGAGTGGCCTCGCCAGGGCCTGCGCCGTGTCTGCCGTCCCTACTACGATGGCAGTTACCGTGGGAGCGGTTACGGGATGCCCGGGCTTGTCCCGGGCTTCCTGCTTTCACGAGGCATCGCCGCCCGCCGCGGCCAGCTCGTCGTCGGTCTTCTGGTCGACCTCGGCCGAACGCACGCCGGACTGTTGCTCGAACCAGCGAGCGACCAACTGCTTGGAGTAATAGATGCGCCCGGCCAAAACACACCAGGGCGGCCAGGGCAAAGCCTGCGTCCGCGCCCTTTTCTCAGTGCTCGTGTTGATGTTGAACGCCTTCAAGAACGTCGGCCGAGAGAGACGATCTCGGGAGTCGTAGAGCATCCCGGCAGTAGCAAGCGCCAGAAAGTACAACAGCATGTGGTTCACCTCCAGAACGGTGGGAACTGAAGTGCTCCCATCCCTTCGGGGTGCGAACTGGCTCAGACGTCTTGAACCGACGCTGAAGACGGACAAACAGCGACAAACGCGCCGCAATATAGGTATTGGCAGTCGATCATCACGCGGTGCTATTCCCAGGCGATATGCGTTAGTAATTGCAAGAATGAACTACAGGGCTAGTCAGCCCCGCATCCCTAACGGGCGCCGGTTAGCTTGCTTCGCTCGTCCCACGCGTGCCCTCTTCGCCGTCAGGCGGCGTGGGCCCGTCGCGGCACGCTGGCGAGGCGTCGCGCCGCAGCATGCCGCCAGTGGCATCGGCTCGATCTGTTCGCTCTGCCGGAGCACTTGGTGCGGCGCGCGGCCCCTCCGGTTATCGCACCGAGCGCCCGCACACAATTACCCTGTCTACCTTGCACTCAGCCAACGGCGCGAAGCCTTTAGCAATCTTTAGCGCCCGAACGTCCCCTTGAGCCCATGCGGGCGCTACGTGGAGTAATCCAACCAGTTCTCCAGCGACGTGCCGAGGGTAGCGAGGACGCTACCAATAGCGCGCGACGGGGCGGTGGCTCACCGCGCCGTCTCGGTCTCGACGCGGTTGGCGGTGACGTACTCGACCACATCACAGCGCAAAATATCGGAGGCTTGCCTCTAGATCAACGATCGGCCCACACCCGTGAGGGTGTGGGCCGCGCAACGTCGTCGAGGCCAACCGTCTGCGACAGGCGCTTGAGTCGAGCGTCCAAGTCGGCGACGTTTTGAGGTGGCGTGCCTCGAGCGGCTGTGCCCTGCCGCATACTCCAGCCGCCACGTCTTAGCTGTCCGTTCGAGTCACCGCGGGCGTCAAATGCTTTGCCTAAGTGACCTCGAAGCCATGCGCACGCTGCGGCCGTGCGGCGATCTGACGGCGGCTCAGTGTCACGACGTTGTCACAAGTCGCGGTAAACACTGTGACAACACTGGCGGATACCCGCGAACGCGTACGGATGTATTTCCTCTGGTCAAATGGAACTTGTCCCACTGCGGCGAATACCGGCGAATACCCGCGAATACATGCTGAGCCACCTTGTAAGCGAGCGGTCGTCAG
>CAWBDP010000005.1:0-19373 GCA_963787635.1 uncultured Actinomycetota bacterium
ACAGGGTATGAGAAATCGTCGATCATCTTGACCTCCAACCTGCCATTTTCCCGCTGGGGCCAGGTATTTGGCGAGGCAACCATCGCCTCGGCGATGATCGACCGCATCTGGGTGCGATCCACCAGCCACCACGCGAGGGAGGGGCCCAAGCAGGAGATCTTGCACCACTACGAACTGGCCCCGCCATTTGGCCGCTGACCATTCATCGCGGGAAGGCAGCACGGGACGGCTACGGCGTCAACCGGGACGCGATGTGCACACGATACGCGCAAATTACGTTCCCGCCCAAAGGGTATGACGATTTTGGTCGTGCCCCGTGGGGTGGTGTAAGTCGAGTCGGCGTTTCGCCTGAGGCTCTGCGGGTTTCCACTATGCCGTGATAGCGGCGGGGACGGCAACGGATTGGTCGGCCGAATTGGGGCTGGGTAGTAGCAGGGCCAGGGTGGTTTCGGAGAGGTAGCGTTTGTCGGCGACCTGCCATTCGTCGTGGGCTTCGACCAGAACGGAGCCGGCCAGCCGCAGCAACGCGGCCGGGTTGGGGAATACTCCGACGACGTCGGTGCGCCGTTTGATCTCTTTATTGAGCCGTTCCAGCGGGTTGGTGCTCCAGATCTTTTTCCAGTGCGGCACAGGGAAATCGGCGAATGCGGTGATGTCGTCGGCGGCCGCGCGCAGCATGGTTTCCACCTTGGGCAGTTGGCGGCCGAGCATGCCCGCGATGGTGTCGAGCTGCTCGCGGACATGCTCGGCGTCGGGTTGGGCGAAGATGGTGCGGATCGCCGCGGCGACCATCTCGGCTGAGCCTTTGGGGACCTGGGCGAGCACGTTGCGCAGGAAATGGACCCGACATCTTTGCCAGGCCGCGCCGATCAAGATGGCCTCAATCGCGGCGCGCAGCCCGCTGTGGGCATCGGAGATCACCAGCTGCACCCCGGCCAGCCCGCGGGTTTTCAGCGATCGCAAAAACGCCGTCCAAAAGGCGCCGTCCTCGGAGTCGCCGACGTCGAAGCCCAGCACTTCGCGGCGCCCGTCGGCGGCCACGCCGGTGGCGATCACCACCGCTTGAGAGACCACCCGGTGATTGACGCGGGCTTTGCAGTAGGTGGCATCAAGAAACACATAGGGAAACCGCTGCTCGGTCAGCGGGCGGTCGCGGAAGGCGCCCACCTCAGTGTCGAGGTCTGCACAGATACGCGACACCTCGCTTTTGGAGATGCCGGTGTCTGCGCCCAACGCTTTGACCAGATCGTCGACCTTGCGGGTGGAAGTGCCATGCAGGTAGGCCTCCATCACCACCGCGAACAGGCACTGATCGACCCGACGGCGGCGCTCCAACAGCGCCGGGAAGAACGACCCGGACCGCAACTTGGGGATCCGCAACTCCAGATCCCCGGCGATCGTGGACAGCGTGCGCGGTCGAGACCCGTTGCGCTGGTTAGTTCGTGCATCGGTGCGCTCGTGGGGTGCCGCGCCGATCACCGCGGTCAACTCTGCGTCGATCAGCGCCTGATACATCGTTTCGGCGGCCTGTGTGATCCGATCACCGGCATCGGCATTGCGCAGTGCGTCAAGCACCTCCAACAAGGCAGACTGATCCAGGGCCATCGCGATGTTCCTCTCGGTAGTGATCCTTGGTCGTTTCACCACAGAGACTCACGCGATGGCCCTTTACATCAGCACCGACACGCCGTCACTACTTACACCACATCCCGGGACGCTCCCACGATTTTCTTTGTGAAAGGCTTCCGCCCCAACATGCCGTGCAGGTGGTCAAGGATTACCTCATCGATGCGGTGGTTTCACTGACCGAAGGCCGCGGCCCACTCGTCAGGAACGAAAACGGCACCTCACCTCGCGGCTAGCGGCGTCCCCTTGGTTGTCCTGATGAGGATCCCTTGCGGGCCCCTTCGAAAACAATCAGTTTCGTCCGGTTACTAAGGCCTCTACCACTGTGGTGGTGCGTGGTCAGGTGTGACGGGCTGCTTCTTGGACGAGCTGCACGCGGGAGGCGAGTCCGAGTTTGGTGTAGACGTGGGTGAGGTGGGTTTGCACGGTGCGTGGTGAGACGAACAGCCGGGTGGCGATGTCGTTGTTGGCCAGTCCTTCGCTGACGAGTCGCACGACGTCGCGCTCGGTCGGGGTGAGCGCGGTCCACCCTGTGGTGGGGCGTTTGCGTTGGCCGTGGCCGCGTTGGGCGTAAGCGATCGCCTCCTCGGTGGACAGCGCGGCGCCCTGGGCCCACGCGGAGTCAAAGTCCTCCTCGCTCATAGCGTTTCGCAGTGCCGCCACCGAGGCCTCGTAGGCGGCGTCGTAGACCTTGAAGCGCACCACGCCGATGCGTTTCCGGATGGCGTGCGTTGCGCCGAAGAGCCGCGCGGCTTCGCGGTGACTGCCGGCGTTGTTGGCCAGAGTGCCGAGGCATTCCATGATGTCGGGGGTGAACAGGTACGCCTCGATGTCGGCGGCACGCGCGAGCGCGTCGTGGGCGTCGTGCTCGGCCTGCTCCGGCTCACCTTGGGCGATGGCCACGCGGGCGCGCGTGATCAGCGCCGTCGCCGAGAACCAGCCCGTCGTTGCTGAAACGGCGTCGTCGGCCCAGCGACGGGCCGCGGTCAGATCCCCGCCAACCAATGCGGCCTGCGCATCGTAGGTGCGCTGCGGCGCCGCACGCGCCGGCAGGACACTCATGTGCGGCGCGGCCGCCGCGGTCGCGTCAAGGGCCATCGCAACATCGCCGGCGGCCAGGGCCGCGTTAGCCAACCCCCAGTAGGCGATGCCCGCGGCAGCCCCGCCCAGCTCGGCACCGGTTTCGACGGCCGCATCGGCGGCAGCCCGGGCCGCACCCGCCTCACCCTGCAACGCGAGTACAGCGCCCTGCAGCGCGAGGCTATACGCCTCAAGGAACCCGTCGTGAGCGGCTTGGGCTTCGGCTCCCAGCTCGCCGAATTGTGCGGAGGGCTCCGACCAGATCACCCTGATATGTCTGTGCCGCTCCGAGGCATATGCGGCAGCTGGCGCGAGTTGTACCGGTCACCGATTGCCGCGGCGAGATCGCGTCCTTCCTCACCGGCCGCGCGCACCGCGATCGGGTCACCCGCCAGGACTGCCGCGTTTGCCTGCCAGGCGAGGATCTGGCTAAGCCGCCACCGATCGTCCAACCGCGCGGGCGAGTTCGGTCGCCTCGGTGAAACATGCCCGGGCCAGCTCGGCGTTGGAGCTATAGGCGGCGGTAAAGCCGCAGGCGGTCAGCGCCCGCGCCAGCAGGGCCGGGTCATCGATGTCGCGTGCGAGCGCCAGGGCGTGCTGCGCCTGATCGAGCCTGTCGACGGCACCCACCCGGGTGGGCAAGCGTGGCCTCATCGGCCAGCGCCCGCGCGCGCTGACCGCGGCGTGCTGCGGGTCGAGATCGGCCGGGGGTGGCGTCGAACCAGGCCAGACCTTCCCGGATGCGGCCCCGCCCGAGCCACAGTGGCTGCAGCGCGGAAGCCAGCGCAAGCGCCAGCCCGATGTCGGCGTTTTCCCGGCTCCACGCGAACGCGGCGCGCAGGTTGTCGATCTCGATGTCGGCCTGCTCGATGCGTTGCTCATAATCACTGCCCGCCGGCGCGTCGAGCCGCCCCGCCAGCCCCGTATAGTGATCGCGGTGACGCGACCGGATAGCGTCGGCCTCGCCGGACTCTCCGAGCTTTTGCTGCGCGTACTGACGCACAGTTTCGAGCAACCGGTAGCGGGTTCGGCCCCCGGTGTTTTCGGCGACCACCAGCGATTTATCCACCAGTAGGGTGAGTTGATCGAGCACCTGATAGCGCTCGAGCTCCCGCCGCCGGCGACCGCTTGGGCGGCGTCGAGGTCGAAGCCGCCCAAAAACACCGCCAGCCGGCGAAACAACACCCGCTCGGGCTCGGTCAACAGCGCGTGCGACCAGTCCACCGAGGCGCGTAGGGTCTGCTGGCGGCGCACCGCGGTGCGCGACCCACCGGTCAACAGCCGGAACCGGTCATGCAGGCTGTCGAGGATCTCGGCCAGCGACAACGCCCGCACGCGCGCTGCCGCAAGTTCAATCGCCAGCGGCATGCCATCCAGGCGCCGGCAGATCTCGGCCACCGCCGCGGCATTGTCGTCGCCGACGGCGAAAGCAGGGCGTACTCGGCGCGCGCGCTCGACGAACAACTCGATGGCCTCGTCGGCCAGCGACAACGACGGCACCCGCCAGCTCACCTCACCCGCGACCCCGATCGGCTCACGGCTGGTCGCCAACAGCGTCAACCCCGGACACGCTTCGAGCAGTGCCACCACCAGCGCCGCACTCGCGTCCAGCAGATGCTCGCAGTTGTCCAACACCACCAGCAGCTGACGGTCGGCGACAAACCGGGTCAGCGTGTCCATCGTGGAGCGGCCCGGTTGGTCGGGCAGCCCGAATGCGCGCGCCGCCGCGATCGGCACCACGCCGGGGTCGGTGATCGGCGCCAAATCCACATACCAGACCCCGTCACCGAACGCGTCGGCCAACTGGCCTGCGATCTGTACCGCCAGCCGGGTTTTGCCCACCCCGCCGGCACCGGTCACGGTCACCAACCGGTTTTCGGCCAGCAGCTGCCGCACCTGGGTCAGCTCCGCGTCACGGCCCACGAAACTGGTGAGCTGCACCGGAAGGCGTTGGGAGACAACGGCTGTAGGTTCGCGCAGCGGCGGGAACTCGTTGACCAAGTCAGGGTGGCACAGCTGCACCACTCGCTCCCGGCGCGGCAGGTCACGCAGCGAGTGGGTGCCCAGATCGGTCAGCCAAGCCCCGGCCGGGAGCCGATCGACTACCAGCGGCTCGGTCGCGCCCGACAGCACCGTCTGACCGCCGTGCCCCAGATCGCGCAGCCGTGCGGTGCGGTTGATGGTCGGGCCGGCGTAGTTACCCTCGTCGCGCAGCTGCACCTCGCCGGTATGCACACCGATGCGCAGCCGGATCGGCGCCAACGGGGCACGCTGCAACTCCAGGGCAGCGGCCACCGCGCCCGACGCGCGGGCGAACGCGGCCACGAAGCTGTCGCCCTCGCCCTGCTCGACCGGCCGCACCCCGTCGTGGGCGGCGATGACATCGCACACGACGTGGTTCAGGCGCGTAATCGCGGCGGCCATTTGCTCGGGCTGGGTTTCCCACAGCCGCGTCGAGCCCTCGACATCGGCCAACAGCAACGTCACGGTGCCGGTCGGCAATAGCCCGCTCACGTCCAGATCGCTCCAGTCCACCAGCGGCGCCTCCGCGCGTGGGTCGATCTCGCTCATGCTAGCCAGCATGCGGCGGCCACGTACGGCAAACCATCAGCGCTAACGCGCAAATTGCAGCCCCTGGCACGCGTATCTACGACCCCTGAGCGCGCATATCTACGCGTTACGGCCGATGATCTGGGCCTCCCGGCGCTCGATAGTCGAGTCAATGAGTCACCGAGGAGGCCACCATGACCATGGATAAACGGAGCTGACCCCATGACCGGATGGAATTCGCGCATCGCCGCCATCATCGGGACGCTGCTGACGAATGTCGGGCACAGACCTGCTAGCCGACGACGATCTCGCAACTGCTCAAATTTAACTGCTCAAACCTACGGAATCGTCAGCCCGCCCGGTGCGGGGAAACATAGCCTTTCTGTGAGCTGGCAATTACCACGCTCACGATCACGCGGCTGAGGTGATTGCGATGAGTACCGACACAACGGAACCCACCAGCCCCGCGAAAGCGGATGTCCCCGATGAAGTGGTGGTGACCTGCCCGGCTACCGGACAAGTGGTCGGCAGCGTCCCGGTGGCGACGGCGGTTGAGGTTGAGGCGGTGGCAGCCCGGCTGAGGGCAGCCCAGCCCGGCTGGCAACAGATGGGCGTCGATGGCCGCGCGCGGTGGCTGGGCAAGTGGCGCGACTGGCTGCTCGACCACATCGATGAGCTCTTGACACTTCTGCAACTCGAAACGGGCAAGTCCTGGGGTGACACCAACATAGAAATCGCAGGTGTGCAGATCATCAATTACTGGATCGACAAGGCCGGCGAGTTCCTCGCCGACCAGAGTGTGCGCCCGTACGGTGCGGCCAACGCGGCCAAGAAGCTGACCATTGCCTACGAGCCCTATCCACTCGTCGGTGTAATTACGCCGTGGAACGGCCCCCTATCGGTGCCGCTGGTCGACATTGCTCCGGCGTTGATGGCCGGTTGCGCCGTGCTGTCCAAGCCCTCGGAGTTCACCCCGCTGGTGTGGCGGATGGCGGTCGACGGGTGGAAACAGATCGGCGCACCCGACGTGCTCGACGCGGTGTTCGGCTTCGGTCAAACCGGTGCAGCGTTAGTCGATCTCGTCGACTACGTGATGTTTACCGGCTCGGTCAATACCGGGCGCCGCATCGCCGTCGCGGCCGCGCAGCGACTGATCCCATGCAGCCTGGAGCTCGGCGGCAAAGACGCAATGATCGTCTGCGCCGACGCCGACCTCGACCGGGCCGCCGATGGCGCAGTATGGGGCGCGTTCGCCTACACCGGCCAAGTCTGCATCTCGGTAGAACGGGTCTACGTCGAGGAACCGGTCTACGACGAGTTCGTCACCAAGGTGGTGGCCAAAACCGCACTCCTGCGCCAGGGTATGGACGCCGAGCACGACTATTCCTGCGACGTCGGGTCGATGACCACCGCGCAGCAACTCGCCATCGTGTCCGGCCACGTCGACGACGCCGTCAGCAAGGGCGCCAGGGTTCTGGTGGGGGGCAAGTCCCGTGACTCCACCACTGAGGGGCTGTTTTACCAGCCGACGGTGCTGGTCGATGTCGACCACGACATGAAATGCATGAGCGAGGAGACCTTTGGCCCGACCTTGCCGGTGATGAAGGTCCGCAACGTCGCCGAGGCGATCGAGAAGGCCAACGACTCCCGGTTGGGGTTGTCCGGCAGCGTATGGACGCGAGACAAGAACAAGGCGATAGCCCTGGCGCGGCAGATGAACACCGGGACGGTGAACATCAACAACGTCATCGTCGGCGACTTCCAGGTGCCGTTTGCAGGGTGGAACGAATCGGGGCTGGGTTCGCGCTGCGGCGGGGCCGACGGGATCCGCAAATACTGCCGCACCAAGAGCATTGTCGCCGACCGGGTTGTGATGAAAAAGGAGCTGATCTGGTATCCCTACAGCCGCAGGAAGGGCAAGCTCCTTGAGGTCATGGGCAGGTTGCTGTCGGCCAAGGACTGGCGACGCCGACTCGGCCGCTAACCGCTAGAAAGGCGATGCGCGGCAAACCCAACCGATCCCATGAGCCCTAGCCGACAACAACGCCTCGATTGGCATTAGCAACACCGGCCATGAGAAAAATATCGAAATATACTGTGCCGCAGGATGTCACGAACGTGTTCGGGACACGCACTGACCAGTGCCACCGGCCCCACTGCGTCCTCGCTGGCCGCCCGCCCGCTACGCCGCCACCTGCCCCCCACCGATACTCGACTCTCACGAGAAGTCGGACGAATTCTGGGGTCACGTCAGCCGTGTCTCTGTCAACGCGTGTCAGCATTGGTGGGCTTTCTAGTCGCGTGATGATTGGCACCGAGTTAGATCGCTGATAGGCGAAGCGCCGCCGGCGCGTTTTCGGGCACGATCGGATTGCGCGGTGGGACCGGCGAAATCCGCTGATACGTGGACCCGAGTGCAGGACGTGGATCTGGTTCGCCCTTGTTGGGCCAGAACGCCAACCGGCATTACTTTCGAGTCGCCGGACTCGAGATCGGCTACGCCCGAGTGTCGACAGTCGATCAAGACTCACCGATGACGAAGTAGCCGATCACGGTGCGGCGCCCCATCGTGGGCAGCTTTCGCAGATGAACGTTGTTGTCGAAGTGAATCTTAGCTCCAGGCGGCGCTTTTCGCGCGTTGGCGCGTGCGCTGGTCGGCGATAAACCGGACCGACATGCGTTGCAGCAGACCAGGAGCCAGCCGGGCGAACACCCACGACGCGTAGGCGCGCTTGGGTACCACCAGCAGGGCCTTATTGCGTTCGATGGCTCTCAGCGTGTCGCGGGCCAGCCGGTCGGGGGCATAGGCCGTTTTCATGCCCTGGCCGCGCAGGTAGTAGTCGCGGCCGACGAAGCCACCGAGCGCGCCCTTGTCCAGGATCGGCGTCTCCACGGCGGCCGGGCACACCGCCAGCACGCCCACCCCACGGGAAACGGCCTCCGAGCGCAGCGCCAGCGACAGGCCAACGACCGCATGCTTGGTCATCACGTAGCTGGTGATCTGCCCGGCGGCGGTCAGTCCGGCCATCGATGCCGTGTTGACGATGTGGCCATGACCCTGTCGCAGCATCACTGGGTAGGCCGCAGCCACCCCGTGCACCACACCGCGGACATTGACGTCGATGATGGCGTTCCATTGCTCCAGCGTGAGCAGTTCGGTGTCACCGCCCCAGGCGATACCGGCGTTGTTGAACATCAGGTCCAGCCGCCCGGCGCGGGCCACCACCTCGTCGACGGCGCCCTGCACCGCGGCGGCATCGGTGACGTCCAGCCGCGCGGAGCTGGCCATGCCGCGGCCGGTGAGGCTATCGGCGGTGCGGGCCGCGGCGTCACCGTCGATGTCGGTGCACACGACGTCGGCGTCCGCGGCGCCGAGTGCCCGGCACAACGCCGCGCCGATACCGGAACCGGCGCCGGTGACGATCGCGGTCTTGCCGACGAAACTCATTGCGCGGCAGCCTTCATCACGTGCCCGTACAAATCGGGGTACCGCTTCAGGTGCGCGCCGCCGTTGAGGTCGAGCACCTCACCGGTCAGCCATGACGATTTGGGCGAGCACAAGAAAAGCACCGCCTCGGCGATGTCCTCGGGGGTCCCGGCACGTCCCAGCGGCGTGTTGTCCAGATAGTCGTCGAGCAGCCCGGGTATCAGGGTCGCGGGCTCGGTCAACGGGGTCTGCACGAAGCCGGGAGCGGCCGCGTTGACCCGGATTCCGCGGGGCGCCAGTTCCAGGGCCGCGACCTGGGTCAACATCGACAACCCCGCCTTGGCAGCGCAGTAGGCGCTCATGGCGACGGCGGGCTGACGGCCGTTCAACGAACTCACCGACACCAGCGCGCCGCCGTCGTGCAGCTGCGGTGCGGCGTGCTTGATGACCAGGAACGCGCCGGTGAGGCAGACATCGACCACCGAACGGAACTCGGCCACCGGCAAATCGGTGATCAGCCCGACGCCGCCGAATCCGGCGGTGTTTACCACGACATCGAGCGGCCCGGCCTCGGCGAACAGCTTTTGCACCGACTCCTCGTCGGTGACCTCGACAGTCGCGCACAGATGTGGGTCGCCGAGTTCGACCCGGACCCGGGCCGCGCCGTCGCTATTGCGGTCGGCGACGGTGACCCGGTAGTTCTCGGCCGCCAGCGCATGGGCCACCGCCCGGCCGATGCCGGATGCGCCACCTACCACGACAGCCGTGCGGATGCTCATGTCGGGCTCCTCATCGTCCGGTCCACGTTAACTGCCGTGATGCCGTGAGCTGTCGGTGGCGGGTCCGACGCCGCCAGGCCCGACTCAGGCTCAATGGCCGGTCTGCTTGTAGAAGGAGAAGCCCAACAAAGCGGCGAAGAACAGCACCACGACCACCGCCGTCATGATCCATTGTCGGGCAGTCGTCTTGGCTTGCGGGTCTTGAGTTCGACCGTCGACGGGTATTTCGGCAGATCCAGGGAAAAGCTGGTCCCGGAATCCAGCGCACGAGACAGCAGCCTCGGGTAGATGGTGACCATCGCGCCGGCCAGCGCCGCGTACGCGATCAATTTCGTTTTCCCGAGAAGGAGCAGGAACGCCGGGATGAGGAGCAGCCAAGCGGCCACACCTCCGCCGTACACCCACTTGAGATCTGTGGGTTCGTCCGCATCAGGGTCGCCGGTCCGCGAAACATGGCGCACAAACTCTACGCTTCGCGCCCCCCGTCTCAGGGGCTTCGGCGAACTAGGCGCCGGCAGGTGCCGTCACCGCGGAGGCGACGTGGTGCTTGGTGGTGGCCTTGACCTTGTCGAAAAGCTCGATGTAGTAGGGCAGGCACTCCTTCATCGCCTCCTGCGTGGTGAACAGCGGCCGGTAGTCCAGGTCGCGCTCGGCCTTGGCGATGGAGAAGTAGTTGTCCAGGTAAAGCCGTTCCACCGCAAGGGGTTCCAGTGGCGGCTGGGGCAACCCGAACCGGAAGTGCAGCCGCTGCCAGGTCGACATCACTGAGCGGACCACCGCACCGGAGACCCGCAGCCGGGGCCAGCGCTGGCCGCATGCCTCGACGACCGGCCGGGCGAACTCGAACATGTTGATCGGTTCGCCGTCGTTGATGAAGTAGGCCTGGCCGGGTGCGGTGCCGCCCGGCACCAGGTGCTGGGCGGCCAGGATGAAGCCATGAATCAAGTTGTGCACGTAGGAGTTATCGAGCTTAGCGTTCTTGCGCCCAACTAGCACCTTGACGTGACCGGCGACCACGCTCTCGAACAGTTTGCGGAACATCGTCTGGTCGCCGCGGCCCCAAATGCCGCTGGGTCGGATCGAGCAGGTCAGCATTCCGGCCCCATCTGGGCACGCGTTCTGGGACAGAACGAATCGCTCGGCGACCACCTTGGTCTCGGTGTAGAGGTCGTTGAACCGGGCGGTGTAGGGCAACGTCTCGTCGCCACCGGAGATGGCCTTGCCGCCCATCACCACGCTGTTGGACGCGGTGTAGACAAACCGCTTGACTCCGGCTTTTTGACCGGCGTAGACCAGGTTCTCGGTGCCACCGACGTTGACCGCGAAGCTGCGCTGCCGATACTCGTCGGTCACCGAGGCGCCGCCCATCAGCTCGATCAGCGCCGCCGTGTGGAACACGGTGTCGATGCCGTCCACCGCAGCCGCGACGGTGTCGGGGTCGCAGATATCGCCTTCGAGCACTTCCAGCCCGTCGTGTTCGGGTAGCGGTGACGGCGCGCGGTCGAAGGAACGTACCTGGCAGCCGCGGTTCAGCAGTGTCTGCACCAGGTTGGCGCCGACGAAGCCGGAGCCGCCGGTTACCAGGACATGGCCGAGTTCAGAGGTCAGCGGGGCATCATCCATCTCGTGAGCATAACTGCAACGTGTTCCAGTTTCGAGACTGAATTCTCAAATTTGTTTCGATGTCAAGTTTCTTCGGCCTCGCTGGCGGCCAGCGCATCGGCCACCCGTTTGCGTGCGCCAGCTAAGTGCTCTTCACAGCGTTTAGCAAGCTGTTCGCCTCTTTCCCACAAGTTCAGCGATGCATCCAGGTCCAGTCCGCCGTGCTCGAGACGGCGCACGACCTCGATGAGTTCGTCGCGGCATTCTTCGTACCCGAGCTGACTAATAGGCGTAACAGACGGCGCCTTCTTATCGCCCATCGGCGGGCCCCTCACTGGTCGCCGCCACGGCGCCGTCGGCGACGCGCACCCGCAGCCTGGTTCCGGCCGGGGCTTGCGCGACCGATCGCAGCACCGTCGACGGCCCCGCGGATCCCGCCGGGCCGACCGTCTGCACCACGGCATAGCCGCGGGCCAGCGTGGCCGCCGGCCCCAGGGATGCCACTCGGGCCGCAAGATGGCCGATCCGGTCGGTCTCCGTCGCGATCAGCCGGGTGACGTCGCGCCGAATGGCCGAGCGGGCGCGCTGAATCTCGTCGGCGCGCGCGGTCAACGCCGTCAGCGGCTCGGCCAGGACCGGGCGGCTGCGCAGCTGGGCCAGCGCGCGCTCTTCGCGGGCCACCCAGTTGCGCAGTGCCTGAGCGCTGCGCCGGCGCAGGTCGTCGATCAACAGTTGCTCGGCGGCGGTATCAGGGACGATCTTCTTGGCCGCGTCGGTAGGCGTGGCGGCGCGCAGATCGGCGACCAGGTCGCACAGCGGGTTGTCGGGTTCGTGGCCGACCGCGCTGACCACCGGTGTCCGGCACGCCGCGATCGCGCGGCACAGCGTCTCATCGGAGAACGGCAGCAGGTCCTCCACACTGCCGCCACCGCGAGCCACGACGATCACCACGACGTCGGGATCGTCGTCCAGTTCCTTCAGCGCGTCGACGATCTGCGGGACGGCATTAGGGCCCTGGACTGCGGTGTTGCGCACGGCGAAGCGCACCGCGGGCCAGCGCGCGGCCGCCACCGTCCGCACGTCGCGCTCGGCGGCGCTGGCGCGACCGGTGATCAGCCCGATCGTGGCCGGCAAGAAGGGGACCGGCCGCTTGAGCCGCGGATCGAAAAGCCCTTCCGCGTCCAGTAGGCGGCGCAGCCGCTCGATGCGTGCCAGCAGCTCGCCGATGCCGACCGCGCGAATCTCGCTGAGCCGCAACGAAAACGTGCCCCGCACGGTGTAAAACGTCGGCTTGCCGCAGACTACGACCTGGGTACCTTCCACCAGTTTGACCGGTGCGCTGTGAACCAGATCGCGTGGACAGGTCACCGTCAGCGACATGTCGGCCGCCGGATCGCGCAACACCATGAACACGGTTTTGGCGTCGGGCCGCAGGTTGATCTGGGTCAATTGGCCCTCCACCCACACGGGGCCCAACTTGTCGATCCAGCCCGCCACCCGGATGGCGACCGCGCGAACCGGGAAGGGGTTCTCGGCCGAGTTCGCGGTCACTTCGCGGTCGCGCGGGTGATCCTGTTGGCGAGCAGCGTCTGGAAGGGGGCACGTGCCTTGGTGGCTTCCTCGTAGGCCAGCAGAGCCTCGAGTTCGTCCACATCCAGCGACTGCAGGCGTGCCCGCAGCTGGGCCAGCGTGAGAGCTCCATAGTCGAGCTCGGTGGCCACCGCGGGTTCGGGGACCCTCGATCCGGATGCCGAGTCCCGGCCTTTGGCGCCGATGGGCCCGGTCGGGAGATCGGTGACCGTGCCGTCCGGCACCGTATACAGCGCGAACCGTCCCTCCGCGCGGCGCTCGGTGGCGCCCGGGTCGCCAGCAGGGCCGAGTGCGTCGCCGGTGTCGTCCGGCACGTCCTCGTCGAAGGTTGCCCACTCCGGCTGCTCGTCCTTGGGCGGAAAAATATTCTCCAGCGTGGCGTCGCCCTTGATGACCAGCTCGGCCACGTTCTGCTGGAATCGCATCACGATGTGCGCGGCTTGACTGGCCAGCGTCATCGGGTACATCAGGATGGTTTTCGGCAGCTTCATCGTCTCCTCGACCGCGACTGTGGCCGCGCCGACCAATAGCCGAACCCCATACGGTGCAGAAGCCATGGCCCCCAGCCTGCCCTAAGCAGCGAATATCTCCAAGCCGACCTGCGGATTGGCTCAGAAGGTGGGGCATGCCGTCGGCGGCCTCCGTGGCCGCGTTATAGGACCGGCAGTTTCAACACCCGGTTGTTGCCGTTATCGGTGACGAGTTCATTGGGAGACGAATAGATACCGGGGCCTCCGACCTCAGGAGACCGAGCGTCGGTCCCGCGCAGCTGCCGCGGATATCGGTGGCTCGGGAGTGGTCAGGTCACCAGTTCATATTCCACTTGCAGCAGCTCGTAAGTCCTGACTGCTCGCCGGTCGTGGGTTAGCAGCGTTGCTCCAACAGCTTTTGCTGTTGATCCGACCAGCGCGTCGTAGGTTGCGCCGCCGGTGACATTGTGCGCGGCGAGGTAGTTGATCAAGTCGCGGTGCGATCGCGAGTCCAGCGTGAGGTATTCGGCGGATGTGATGTCGGTCAGGTACGCGTGAACGACTTCAGGTGCCACGCGATGCGGTGGTGGTAGGCGCGTCAGGACGGAATAGGTCTCTACCGCGGTGTGTGCGATCAGGTGAACGCCCCGGTTGAGGGCACGTGCGGCGGACGGGTGCGCTTCGTGCCAGGTTGCGAATCCGGCAACTAGAACACTGGTGTCGGGCGCGATCACCGCCGTATGCGGTCCAGCGTGTCGCGAACGATTTCATCGGTCAACGGAGGCAGCGCCCGATCCGGCCGTGCAACGAGGATCGAACCTTCCCGAACCAATTCGACTTCGGTCGGCACTGGTTCAATCTCGATTCGCCCGTCTCGCTCTGTGATCTCAACCTGCTCGTTCCCGCGCAAGCCGAGGCGATCACGAATCCGCTTGGGGATCACCAAACGCCCTGCCGCGTCAATGGTCGATTTCATGGTAGAAAATTTACCATCGCGCACGTCGCAACAGCCGTCGGAAACCGCTGACACGATGCCGTAGAGCGGGCGAAGTACCCTGAATGTCATGCCGCCGACCGTCAACATGGGGATCCCGGGCGCTGTCACTGCCGGCAGCCCCACCGGCAAGCGCGTGCTGCTGGCCGAGCCCCGGGGTTACTGCGCCGGGGTCGATCGCGCCGTGGAGACCGTTGAGCGCGCGCTCGCGAAGCACGGCCCACCGATCTACGTCCGTCACGAGATCGTCCACAACCGGCACGTCGTGCAGACCCTGGCCGAAGCGGGCGCGGTGTTCGTCGACGAAACCGACGAGGTGCCCGAGGGCGCCATCGTGGTGTTCTCCGCGCACGGCGTCGCGCCCGGCGTGCACTCGTCGGCCGCCGAGCGGGAGCTGCAGGTCATCGATGCCACCTGTCCTTTGGTCACCAAAGTGCACAACGAGGCTAAGCGCTTTGCCCGCGACGACTACGACATCCTGCTCATCGGTCACGAGGGGCATGAGGAAGTCGTCGGAACCGCCGGTGAAGCCCCCGAGCATGTGCAGTTGGTCGACGGCCCCGCCTCGGTGGACGGGGTGATGGTCCGCGACGAGAACAAGGTGATCTGGTTGTCGCAGACCACGTTGTCCGTCGACGAGACCATGGAGACCGTCGAGCGATTGCGTCAGCGCTTCCCGAAACTGCAAGACCCGCCCAGCGACGACATCTGCTACGCCACCCAGAACCGGCAGGTCGCGGTCAAGGCCATGGCGCCGGCGTGCGACCTCGTGATTGTCGTGGGTTCGGCCAACTCGTCGAACTCGGTGCGGTTGGTGGAAGTCGCGCTAGGCGCCGGCGCGGGTGCTGCGCACCTCGTCGACTACGCCGACGACATCGACCCGTCCTGGTTGGGCGGTGTCACCACTGTCGGAGTGACCTCCGGGGCGTCGGTTCCCGAGGTGTTGGTGCGTGGTGTGCTGGGGCGGCTGGCCGACTATGGGTACGGCGTGGTGCAGCCGGTGACCACCGCCAACGAGACGCTGGTGTTCGCATTGCCGCGGGAGATCCGTCCAGCCCGACGCTGACTCCCGGCGAGAAGTCGCCTCGAGAAGTCAGATGTCGTATTCCCAGGATTCGGCCGCCGAATTGGGCGACCCGCGGGAACGACCCGACTCACGGTAACGAACCCGCGAGATGGGGTGGTGTGTCCCGTTGCTGCCCGTGACGCCTTCCGGAGCGGGCCGGCGGCGCGGCGACGGCAGGTCATAGGGATCGATGGGCTCGTATGGGTCGAACCGGCTGCTGCGAGTGGTCGGCCGTCCGCTGCGCAGGTGTGGATCGCGACGAATCTCCCGGGGCGGCTGACCCCGCAGATCGGGATCGCGCGGCCTGGGCCGGCGGCGCGGCGGCTCGGTACCGGGGTCGCCATCGCGGGCGGAGCGGGCGGCTTGACGCCGGGCGCGCTGGACCGAGGACTCGGGCTCGTCGTCCAGCGGTGGCCGGGCCTGCCGGGCGCGTGTCGGGGCGGGACGCTTGGTCGGCCGAGCGCTTCTGGCCGGCTTGGCGGCCTTGGGGTCGCGTCCCACCGCGTGGGCCCGCCGCGGCGCCTTGGGCGCTGCTTCGCCGGCGCCGGCATCGCGGTTGCGCAGGGCGGCCAGTTTCGCGCCGATGCGGCCCTTGGGGGCATCGGTCGTGTCGGTATTGGTCGTCGCCGTCGCGCCGGTATGGGCGGCCATCGCCAGGTACCAGCGGATCATTCCGACCAGCAGCACCCCGGCCGCGGTGAACAGCATCAGTGGGAAGCGCTCGATCAGCGGGTAGCCGCAATTGATCAGAATGTCTTTGACGCCGCCAATTTTGCTGCTGTGGAATTGCCAATAGGCACCGGGCACCGCACAGAACAGGATCAGCGGTGGCTGAATTACGGCGGTGAAGACTCCTGACTGACGCACTGCCAGCACCGCGACCGCGCAGCCCACGACGTACAGCGCGGCGAACACATTTGTCAGCTCTTTATGACCCGAACTCGCGTCGAAGGCGAACCCGACTGCGGTCGCGGTTGTGGCGATGACCACAGCTGCCCACCAGGGCACGCCCGGGATGTTGGGGTGGATCGAGCGGTGATCGGCCGCTACCGCCGGCCTCGCCCGCTGTGCTGACACACGTTGACCGTACCGGCTGATGGCCGAAAGGCCCGTAAATACCTTGCGAGTATGCCGCGGCGTGCCCTGTCGCGCTGTCATGTGATCAGGCCCATGGCCGTCCGGCGCTTCTCTAGACTTGGGTCCCTGTGAGCTTGAGTCTGGGGATCGTGGGTTTACCCAACGTCGGCAAGTCGACACTGTTCAACGCGCTGACCCGCAACAACGTGGTGGCCGCGAACTATCCGTTTGCGACGATCGAACCGAACGAAGGCGTGGTGGCGCTGCCCGACCCGCGGTTGTACACGCTGGCGGAGATCTTTGATTCGGAGCGAATAGTGCCGGCGCCGGTGACGTTCGTCGACATCGCCGGCCTGGTCAAGGGCGCGTCGGAAGGGGCCGGGTTGGGCAACAAGTTCTTGGCCAATGTCCGCGAATGCGACGCTATCTGCCAAGTGGTGCGAGTGTTCTCCGACGACGACGTGGCACACGTCGCGGGTCAGGTCGACCCGAGATCCGACATCGAGGTCATCGATACCGAGTTGATCCTGGCCGATCTGCAGACCCTTGAGCGTGCCCTCCCCAGACTGGAGAAGGAAACGCGCACCACCAAGGAACGCAGGCCGGTCCATGAAGCCGCGGTGGCCGCGCAACAGGTATTGAACTGTGGCACCACGTTATTCGCCGCGGGGGCGGATGTCTCGTTGTTACATGAGTTGAACCTGTTGACTACCAAGCCATTTCTGTTCGCCTTCAACGCCGACGAGGCGGTGCTGACCGATGCAGCGCGGGTCGCACAGTTGCGTGAGCTGGTCGCGCCCGCTGACGCGGTCTTTCTGGACGCCAAGATCGAGTCGGAGTTGGCCGAGCTCGACTCCGAGTCAGCCGCCGAACTGCTCGAGTCGATCGGTCAGCCCGAACGCGGCCTGGACGCATTGGCCCGGGCCGGTTTTCACACCCTGCGGCTGCAGACCTTCCTGACAGCCGGCCCAAAGGAGGCGCGCGCGTGGACGATTCATCGGGGCGACACCGCGCCGAAGGCAGCCGGAGTCATCCACACCGATTTCGAAAAGGGTTTCATCAAAGCTGAAATCGTGTCCTACGACGATCTAGTGGAAGCCGGGTCGATGACTGCGGCCAAAGCCGCCGGGAAGGTCCGCATGGAGGGCAAGGACTACGTGATGGCCGACGGCGACGTGGTCGAGTTCCGATTTGGATCAGCATCCAAGTCGAAGCACTGAGAACACGGGTTGCGTATTGATTTAGGAATTGATTTCGACCTGTCCGCGCTTGGCGGGCAAGATCTGCTTCGGCTTGAGTTTGCCATCACCGCCGACGAGGCCGACGCGGGCCGCAGTCGGACGTTACGACGAGAAGACGGTCGGTGCGCCATTCACGCTGACACTCCGCATGCCATGGACCACTTCGAACCTGGCTACCGAATCGCCCAGTCGCAGCGGGCCGACGAGGTCCGACCATGCGACTACCGTCAAACCTGGTCCAGGCACCTTGGCGCCAATCCGCCGGATTCCATCGATGCCGCGCAGCTCTGCGGCACCGCAGGACGCCGAGATCAGCCGCACCATCGCGTCGTCGGCGTCTGCGGCCGGTGCTGTCGGTTGTAATTCGACCGTCGTCGACGCCTCGTCCAGGACGCTGTTCGCGATGTTGTCGGCGTTCAAGCGTGTCCCGTCATCTGAGACGAACAACGCCAACTGACGCAGAACGGGATCGGCAAACATCGCCCAACCATAGGAAGACAGGTGCGAACTGCCCGATGTCACGTTAAGGTGGGCGGCCACCAGGTCTCGGACGTATCGCCATAGCGTCTCCAGCGACGCCCTCAGGTTCGCCCGGCTCGCAGTGTCCTGGGGCAGCAGATAGCCCCGTCGCTGCTTGGCATGCATCAGGCCTGACCGCTCATCGCTGTAAATGTTCTGATACACCCAGTCGATCGCGTCCGGCTCGCCGGGCGGGGCCAGCCGGGCGACGGGTACCAGGACGTCGGCCGCCGCCAACGCGGCCTTGAACCACTGCCCCTCTCCGCCCTGCTGGTGTGGGTGAATGTCATCGAGCAGGCACTCAAACGCGAGAAACAGGTTTCGGTAGGCGTCGAACAGATCGCCCGACGTCTTCGCCATACGCATAAACCGGAACGCGTTCTGCGCCATCGGTGCTGGCGGTGCTGGCGGAGATACGACGTTGCCCGCAGGGTCGGTGACGACGGCGGTGGCTGTGGCGTCGAACCCTTGCGTAACGACGACCGACGCCCGTATGACCGCGCCGCCCGCCGAATCGGGCCACCACACGATGCAATCGCCGGCCGCATCAACGATCACGCTGTGCGTACTTCCAATCGCCGACATGTAGTCCAAACCCTGATTCGCCGCCAGCAGGGCATCGGAGAATGCCCCGGCGTGGTCGCTCGCATTCGACGAGCCACATGCGACCACCGCCCGTGCCCCGGCGACCACCGACGTCGTCCAGCCGTTCAACGACACCACCGCTTCGCGGACCGCCGGTCTCCGCGCAAGGAACACCGCGCCCGTGCGCCAGGTGTCGGCGACATCCTGAAGCGGCACGCCAGCAAATTCGCCCACCGTCATAATGGCCACAGTATGGTGCGTCGCCCAGCGGAGAAAATCGTCGACCCGGCCGGCAGGGTCCTACCTGGACCGCGCGCGGCAGCGGTTAAGCACCATCAGCTCGGCGAGGGTCCGGTCGGTGAAGTAAGACCGCAGTTTGGTCAAGGTGCGGTTCAACGTCTAAAGGCCCGCGAGACGTAGCATGCCCGTTGTCGAAGGGACGGTATGCCGTTGCGTGGGTTGATAGACAAAGTCGTTGTCGTCGCCGGGGGAGCGACGGGTCTGGGAGCGGCCACCGCTGCTCGGCTCGCGGCGGAGGGCAGCCTCGTGGTCGTCGGCGACATTGCCGAAGATGCAGCTCAGCGGACGGCACAAGACATTGTTGCCGCGGGCGGCACCGCGATGGCCGCCGGGTTCGACCTGGCGGACCCCGCTACAGTCGAGGGTCTGATCCGATCCGGCGAGAAAGCATTTGGCGGCATCGACGCATTGTTCAACGTCGGCGCGGACATGAGTACGCTGCGCGCTGACTCCGACGTCGTCGACGT
>CAWBDP010000006.1:0-402175 GCA_963787635.1 uncultured Actinomycetota bacterium
CGCGATGTCGATGCGCTGCCACAGGATCTGGTATTTCGGGTCAACTATCTCGGCGGTGACATGCCGACCTTCGCGTTGAACTTTTCCCGCCCCGGCGCGCAAGTCGTGGCTCAGTATTACAACTTTGTCCGGTTGGGCAGGGATGGATATCGCCGTGTGCAGCAGTACAGCCGCGATGTCGCGGCTGGTTTGGCCGACCGGATTGGGTCCGTGGGCCCGTTCCGGCTGCTCACCGACGGGCGGCAACTGCCGGTGTTCGCCTTCACCCTGGCCGATCCGGACTCGGTCTATTCCGTATTCGATGTCTCGGCGGCACTTCGTGAACGGGGCTGGTTGGTGCCGGCCTACACCTTCCCGGCGAACCGCGAGGACCTGTCGGTATTGCGAATCGTGGTGCGTAACGGCTTCTCCCACGACCTGGCCGACCTTCTGATCGATGACCTGAACCGAGCACTGCCCATACTGAGCAGGCAAACCACACCACAACGCGGGCCAGAAGCCGCGTCGTTCTCGCACAACGCCGAACCGCCCCGAACAAGCACGAACACTCGACACTAGCGGGCACCCGTAACAGCACGAACGGCTCTGATCCTGTCCGGATCGGTTGAGTCGGGCCTCGATACTGCCGCCGCGAGCTCTGGTGTGCTCCGCGCCTCGGACGGCGTGCAGCCGGAGATGTCAACGGTTCTCGAAATTGACCCTCTGCGGTTCGCGCCCCGCTCTCGCGGTCACTACGCATATGTCGGTCTAGAGGCAATCAAGGTGATCGCGTTGATGGTTGGCGGGATTCTTCTACTACCGCGTCACCCTCTAACTTGACTGCACCGGTGTTCAGCGCCGCCAGCATCCATCGCTATCTCATTGATGCCCCGGCAAAGCAAACAGGTGTGGCGCCACCCCATCGATCAGTCCCGATCGATACAGTCCCTCCGACCCCCGTCTGCGCCCGGTTGTGTTCGATTGCATAGGCACACCCTCTCCCGATGGCGACAACCAATGCGGTAGGTTTACACAATGGCGCTTGTAAAAACCCGTCGGATCGCAGCCTTCAGCCAACGGTCGGTGGCGGTGACGGTTGCCGAGCCGGCGCGACTGCCAGCAGCCCACTGCCTGATCGTCAGCCGAGGTTGCGACGGCCCTCCTCGCGCTATCGGAACGCAACGCCAAGGCCGCGGCGAGGGATTCATCGATGAGAGTTACTTGGTGTATCGCGATTCGCCACGAACGAGTTCACCCACCGCTGAGCCCGCCGAGTTTTTTCCCGGCCGCCTCACATTGCGTCGGCACCTCCGGCACCGATGTCGCTGGGCCGACCGGCGCGGTATCCGTTTTGGTCATCCTCAGGTCGGAACATGATGTGCGACTTGGAATCGAAGGAGGAAGCGCGTTGATGGTCCAGCGATTGCCGGAACGGCAGTTTCAGAGGCTTGGGACACGGGCGCTGGACTTTGTGGGACGTCAGAGATGGCTTGATCGGCCGAGTTACCGGCTTGAGCACCTACTGAGCCTTTTATACAACGCGCTAGGCGGTGCCCGGGATCGAGTCGTCAACGCGCTCAACGGCGTATGGCTCGGTCATCCGGTACACCCGCCTCTGGCGTCGTTGACCAGCGGAGCGATCGGGACGACGGTGGCGTTGGATGCGCTGAGTGTGTTGCCAGGGCGGCCGGCTACCGAACTCGTCGACGCATCGCGGTTCGCCCGGCGTGCCCTCGGACTGGGAATCCTGGCCAACGTCGGCTCGGCGGTCACCGGGGTGACCGATTGGCAGCACACCCATGAGGAAGACCGTCGTGTCGGACTAGTGCATGGTGTGCTGAACCTCTTTGCGACGAGTCTTTACCTGGCTTTATGGTGGCAACGTTATCGTGGCCGCCATCTGCGAGGCATCGCGATCAGCACGCTCGGATACGGAATCACCGTCGGCAGAAGCTATTTGGGCGGAGCTTTGGTCTTTGACTCCGGCATTGGGATCGACCGATCCGGAGAGCGGCTACACACCAAAGAGTGGACATCGGTGCTAGCGCTGGAGTCGTTGCAAGACGGAAAGCCGCAGCGCGTCGAGGTTGAGGGCGTCGGATTGGTGGTATGCCGCACCGGTGATCAGCAGGTGTCGGCGTTTGGCGAATACTGCCCACATTTGGCCGCGCCGATGGCCGACGGCTGGGTCGACCGCGGCCGAATCGTGTGTCCATGGCACGGATCCCGGTTCGACGTGGACTCCGGGGACGTACTGCGCGGGCCGGCGGCGGCTTCGCTGCCGCACTATGAAGCCCGTGTTCGCGACGGGATGATCGAGGTGCGTGGCGGGTCCCAGCATTCACTCGAAGCGGGCACGGCGGTAGGGAAGTGAACGCGTACGCGGTGTTGCAGGACCATCATAAAACGCTGAAAAGTCTGGGCCGCAAAATAACTGCGACACCGGCGGGCACGGCCGAACGGCAGGCCTATCTCGATGAGATGCTCGTTGAATTGGACATTCATTTCCGTATCGAGGATGACATCTATTACCCCGCCTTGGCTGCGGCTAGCAGATTGATCGCGATCGCTCACGCCGAGCATCGTCAAGTCATCGATCAACTCGCCGTAGTGTTGCGTACGCCGCCCACCGCGCCGGGGTACGAGCACGAATGGGAAACATTCAAGATCGTCTTGGAGGCTCATGCTGACGAAGAAGAACGCGACATGATCCCCGTCCCTGCCTCTGTCGAGATCAGCGACGATGAACTCGACGCGCTGGGCGCCAAGATGGCAGCGCGCATCGGGCAACTACGCAACTCCACGATCGAAAAGCTAAGGGTAAAGGGCAGAGCGGCGCTGATGCGCGCCATGTAGACCCAGTTCCGCCTGGCGGACGATTCCGGCGGTGCACAACGACCTAAATACACGCACAGCGCGGTCTGGATGGTAATCGCCGATCAGCGGGAAGACTCTGGACGGTCGACGCTGACATCGGCGGGCCAACGGTGCGGCCCGGCGGCCGGTCCACACACGTTCCTGAATCGGCATGATCGCGTTCCCGGCAATCCACGCTCACCACAGGTGACCAGCGGCTCAGAGGTTTTAGTCAGGTCCCCGAGGGCCGACCGGAAGCAGCTTACCTGCATCGCTTAGCGTAACTCCGCGATCACCTTTGCAAAATTCTCGATGTGGTTGTCCTGCACGGTAAAGCACGTCAATCCATACTCGTCGCGGTATTGGGATAGCGTGTCGGCGATCTCGCGAGGTGTTCCGCGCAGCACCGCAGGCATCGACAGCAACTCCTCATCGGAGGCGTCCGGTGCGTACCTGCGCGTCATCCTGAGGTCGGGGGAGGTCTCGCCGTCGGCGGGCAGTGCGGTGATCACCAGGTTCAGCTCCAACGAATCAAACCGATCACCGGCGACCTTGCGGACGAATTCGATGCGTTCGGCCAGCGGATCGTCGACCGCGCGCACCTTGGCGCCGGTCAGCCCGATGATGTCGGCATGCCGGGCGGCCAGCGTCAGCACCCGATCGCCGTTTCCGGCGATGAGGACCGGCGTCGTCGGGTGATGTTCCTTCAAGTACTTCGTCATGTGCTCTAGGTAGTCGACTCGGGCGCCGGCGCTGGGGTACGGCAGTTCGGCGGCCTCGAATTCTTCCCGGACGTAGCC
The DNA here is from genome assembly GCA_963787635.1 of uncultured Actinomycetota bacterium. GTDB lineage: Bacteria > Actinomycetota > Actinomycetes > Mycobacteriales > Mycobacteriaceae > Mycobacterium. The sequence goes on from CAWBDP010000006.1 coordinate 3,636, forward strand.
GGTGCCCAGGCCGATCTCCAGGCGGCCTTCGCTGAGCACGTCCAGGGCATGCATGTCCCTGCTGAGCAGCGCCGCCTTGTAGAAGGCCGCGTTGAGCACATACATGCTCACCCGCATCCTGGTGGTGACCATTGCCGCCGCGGTCAGCGTCGGAAACGGCGCCGCAGCGCCAAGATGGTCGGGCACACAGAGAACGTCGAACCCGGCGTTCTCGGCCCGCTTCACCTTCTCCAGCAATGCCTCGCGTGATTTGAAGAAGCGCATGCTCAGCGAAAATCGAAAATCCTTGGCCACCAACAACCTCCGTTCGACGATCGGCGGACGACTACCAGGATCGGGCCGCGGCCGCCAGGCCCCGTACCAACGCCGCCGTCACCGGCGACAAGCCGTCCTCGCTGACCGGCTGGCTGCGCGGGCTGATGCCGCGCACCCGTGGTGACAGTTCCAGCTGCATCCCGCCACCGCGGACTCGGTTGACCGGGTTGTCGCGGTGCATGCCGCGCAGTTCGGGCGGGATCGCGTCGAGATCGGTGACGACGTGGTAACCGGGCAAGTCCAAGTGGCTGGCGACGTGCTCGGCGAGCTCGCGGTTGCCACCGCCGCCCAGCAGCTGGGTGCTGCGTTCCATCCGCCCATACCCGTGCAGCGATACCGCGACGTCGACGTGGTCGAGGAACTCCGCAAGCCGCGCCGACTGAGCCGGATCGTAGCGCGCCGACGGCAGATGGTGCGGATAACCGTCAGGGTGACGCACCAGATAGACCGACGCTGCGGCGGTCTCGGCCGCGCGCTGCGCGATCACATCGGTCATCTGCTCCAAACCGCCGCCGTGAATGGCCAAAAAACCGAAACGTGACCGCAGCTGACTGAACTCGGTCACTCCCGGAACGTCGAGCAACGCCGAAAGCGACTGTGGTGCACCAGAAGTCGATGATGCCGACCGTTGGGGCCACTTGGCGGGGTCCCACCGGCGAAGAAACTCGATCCAGCGGGTAGGCAGTCCGTGGTGCAGGGCGCCGTCGATGATCCGTTCCAGATAGCCCGGCCGAGGCGGACCGGGCGTTACGCGCGGGTCGATGTACACCCAGGCCCGCGACGGCCCGTCGCCGGTGTGCACCGTCAGCCTTTCGCGCCGGTAGCGCACCGGCACCCCTTCGGCGCTGTCCAACACGGCCATGTCGTGCTCAGAGAGCTGCCACAGCACGCCGTGCACCTGGTTGCCGACAAACGGATCGACGGTGGCCACCCCGCGCTGATTGATCAGCCAGTCGTGATCACCCAGTACCGCCGGCCGTGGATTCACCGCGTCCGGACAGCGTTGCGTCATTTGCCGGACGCACAAGTTCGACCCATACGCGAAGTAGGTATGGCGGCCCGCCGGCATTCAGCCCGTCACCGTCAGGAAGATCAACACCACATTGAGCAGACTAATCAGTACGCCCACAGTCCAGCCAACGATCGTGGTCAGGCCGTGGTTGGTGTCCTCGCCCATCAGCGCGCGGTTGCTGGTCAGCCGGACCAGCGGCAGCAACGCAAAAGGTATCCCGAACGACAGCACGACCTGCGACAGCACCAGCGCACGGGTCGGGTTGAAACCACTGGCCAGTATCAGCAGCGCCGGCACCAGGGTGACCAGCCGGCGCACCACCATGGGAATCTGCTTGTGCAGCAAACCCTGCATGATCATCGCCCCGGCGTAGGCGCCCACCGATGCGGAAGCCAGGCCCGACGCGAGCAGTCCGACCGCAAACAACACCGCGATCGTGAGCCCCAGCGTGTGGTGGATCGCGTGGTAGGCGCCTTGGATGGAACCAGGTGTTTCCCGGCCCTGCAGATTGATGGCGGCGACCAGCAGCATCGCCGCGTTCACCGTTCCGGCGATCGTCATCGCCAGCGCGACGTCCACTCGGGTCACCCGGAGCAGTCGGCGCCGGTGCTGCCCTGCGTCGGGATGTCCGTGCCGGTCGAGGGCCAGGCCCGAATGCAGGTAGACCGCATGGGGCATCACGGTTGCGCCCAGAATGGCGGCGGCCAGCAGCACGCTTTCAGTCCCGTGGAATCGCGGCACCAGGCCGTGGATCACGGCGTCGGGCGGGGGTGTCGCGACGAAGAAACTGGCCGCGAAACCGATCGCGATGACCAGCAGAAATCCGGTGATGACCCGTTCGAAGATCAGCTGCCCGCGGCGGTCCTGAATCGCCAACAACAGCAGCGACACCATCCCGGTGATCACCCCGCCGACCAGCAGCGGCAGCCCGAATAGGAGGCGTAAAGCGATGGCGCCGCCGGTTATTTCGGCCACGTCGGTTGCCATCGCCACCAGCTCGGCCTGCAGCCAGTAGGCCATCCGCAGCGGACGGCTCATCCCCTTGCCGATCGCGGCCGGCAGTGACCGTCCGGTCACCAGGCCGAGTTTCGCCGACAGGTACTGCACCAGACCCGCCAGCACGTTGGCCACGACGACGACCCACAGCAGCAGGTAGCCGAACTGTGCGCCGGAGCTCACGTTGGCGGCCACGTTTCCGGGATCGACATAGGCGATCGCGGCAACGAACGCCGGACCGAGCAGATACCAGCTCGCCTTCTGCGAGGCCTGGGTGCCCTCCGCCAACGTGTCGACCCTCGATCCCTTATCGCGTTAGGAAAGTGAGGTTATCCAACGCGCTGCGTCAGCCAGGATCGCGGGCTGCCGGTGGGCCGCCAACGCCGTTCATGCCAGCTGAAGGCTCACCCGGCGGCATAGAGCCCCCGACCGGTGACCAGCGGGAGGTCGAGCGTTGTCACGATGCCGGGTGGGGCGGCCACCACCGCTGGGATCGCGTTGACGACGCGCATCGCGGTGGCGACCAGTCCGGCGTGGTTGTGATCCCCGCGGCGGCTGCTCAGGCAGATATCCATGGCGTAGGAGGGTTCCCCGGTGACCTCGATGCGATAGGAACCACCGGGCTGGGCGGGCTGTGGCCAGTCGGGACACAGGTCCTCGCGCAACCGGGTGACGTGCTCGAGCACGACGGCCGGCTTACCGTCGACCATCCCGAGCACCTCGAAGCGCAGCGCAGCCGCGCTGCCCTTGCGGATGTGACCCGAGGCGATGTCGAACGCCTCGGGTGCGGGTTCCCGCACGTAGTTCTCGGTGACCTCGTCGAGCGAAATACCCAGGCCGGCAGCAAGTTGGCGGATCACCGAGCCCCAAGCCAGGCTCAGCACCCCAGGCTGCAGCAGCATTGGGATCTCCTCGAGTGGCTTGCCGAAGCCCATCACGTCGAACATCACCACGGCGCTGTCGTAGGTGGCGTAGTCGACGATCTCCATGCAGCGCACCTGCTCGATGCTCTGACAGGTGCCGGCCAAAGCCAGCGGCAGTAGGTCGTTGGCGAAGCCCGGGTCGATGCCGTTGACGTAGAGGCTCGAATTGCCGTCGCGTGCAGCGGCTTCCAGTGGGGCAACGAGCTCCTCGGGGATCACTTGCCATGGGTACTGCAAAAAGACTGGTCCGCTGCCGACGATGTTGACCCCGGCGGCCAGCACGCGCCGATAGTCCTCCAGCGCCTCGGGCAGGCGGTTGTCGGCCATCGCGTTGTAGACCGCGCAGTGCGGTTCGGTGGCCAGCACCGCTTCCAGATCGGTGCTGGCCAGCACACCGGTCGAATCCGTACGCCCGGCAAGCTCTGCCGCGTCCTTGCCGGCTTTGGCGTCCGAGGAAACCCAGACGCCGCGCAGCTCGAACTCAGGGTTGGAGATCAGTGCTCTCAGCGCGTGGATACCGACATTGCCGGTGCCCAGTTGGACGACGGGTATGGGCATGACTGGCTCCTTGAAGGATAGGACCGACAGCAGACGTCACAGGTCCGGGACGGGGATGTCGAGGTTCGGGAAGGTCAGGCCGCCGTCGACCTCGAGTGTCTTGCCGGTCAGAAATTCGCCCGCTGGCGACGCCAAATATACTGCGGCAGAGGCGATGTCGGCCGGGTCGCCGAGGCGGCGCATCGGCGTCACCTTCTCCATCGGTGCGCGCAGCTCGTCGTTGGAGGCCACCACGTCCAGCGCGGAGGTCAGGATCGACCCGGGTGCGATGGCGTTGACCCGGATGCGCGGACACAGATCCAGCGCAGCCAGCCGAGTGTAGTGCGACAGTGCCGCCTTGGCGGTGCCATAGGCGGCGAAACCGCGCCCGGCCAGCCGGCCCATGGTTGAGCTGATGTTGATGACGCTGCCGCCGCCGGAGTGTTCGAGCATCAACGGCACCGCGGCCACAGTCAGCGCGTGGGCAGTGACGACATTGAAGGTGAAGGCGTCTTTGAGGTCTTTGGTCGAGGTGGTCAGCAACGTGTTGGGCATGGTGCCACCGACGTTGTTGACGACGATGTCCAGTCGCCCGAAAGCCTCGATAGCCTGACCGGCCAGCGCGGCAGTCGCCTCGGGATGGGCCAGGTCGGCGACGACGGTGTGCGCCCGGCGGCCGGCGGCTCGGACGTGTTCGGCGACGGCGTCTAATTCGGATTGGGTCCGTGACGCGATCACCACGTCGGCGCCGACCTCGGCGAACGCCCGCGCGATGGCCGCACCGAGGCCTCGGCCGCCGCCGGTAATGACGGCGACCTTGTCGTCGAGTCGGAATCTGTCCAGGATCATCGTGGTCCCTCTCTGCCGTCGGGCGAAACGGTAACAAGTCCCAGTGCGCCGTGAGCCGGAGGGACACGACATCGATGATGCGACAGCCGGTGTCGTCAGGACTTGGCACCGGCTTTTTTGGCCGACGCCTTTTTGGCCGGGGCTTTCTTGGCGGCCGCCTTTTTGGCCGGGGCTTTCTTGGCGGCCGCCTTTTTGCCCGGTGTTTTTTTGGCCGGTGTTTTTTTGGCCGGTGTCTTCTTGGCCCCCGCGTTGCCGCCGCCCGAACGTGCCTTCACGCTGGCCTCCAGCTTGGCGAGCAGGTCGGAGACGTCGTCGGTCTCGTCCAGCTCAGTAGGCCGGTCCTCCACCGAAAAGGCTTCTCCACCTTCGAGTTTTGCCTGAACCAGCTCGTGCAGCTGTTCCTGGTAGTCGTCGTGGTAGCGGTCGGAGTTGAAGTCGGTCGCCATCGACTCGACCACCTGCCCGGCCATTTTGAGCTCGGCAGGTTTGATGTCGACTTTCTTGTCGAGCACCGGGAAGTCAGGGTCGCGGATCTCGTCCGGCCACAACAATGTCTGCACGATCAGTACTTCGCGCTTACTGAAATCCTTGACCCGCAACGCGGCCAGGCGGGTTTTGTTGCGCAGCGCGAAGTGCACGATCGCGACCCGGTCCGTCTCGGCCAGCGTCTTGGCCAGCAGCACATAGGACTTCGCTGACTTCGAGTCGGGCTCCAGGAAGTAGCTGCGGTCATACATCATCGGATCCAGTTCGCCGGCCGGAACGAATTCCAGCACCTCGATCTCGCGGCTGCGCTCTTCGGGCAGCGTGGCGATGTCGTCGTCGGTGATCACCACCATCTCACCGTCGTCGGATTGGTATGCGCGGGCGATATCGCGGTATTCGACGACCTCGCCGCACACTTCGCAGACCCGCTTATACCGGATGCGTCCGTTGTCCTTAGCGTGCACCTGATGGAACTTGATGTCGTGGTCCTCGGTGGCGCTGTACACCTTGACGGGGACGTTCACCAGCCCGAAGGCGATCGAACCCTTCCAGATGGAACGCATGAAATCAGTATGCCTGTACGGTCAGCGAGGAAATCGGCTACCCGTCTCGACGCGCGGCGTCGACGGCAGCCCGATCGGGCAAATCAGCCCCGGCGCGCGCCACGGTCAGCGCCGAGCACACCGCACCCACCTGGAGCGCGGCACGGAGCGCATCGAGGCTGATCCCGGTCAGCGCGGCTCGCCGGTCAGCGCCCAGCAGGTCCGATGCCCACAGCGCGTCGATCACGCCGACCATGAACGCGTCGCCGGCTCCGACGGTGTCGACCACTTGCACCGAACTCGCCGGCACCCGAGTCTCACCGGCCGCGCACACCGCGAAAGCGCCGTGCTCGCCGGTGGTGACCACGACGATCGCCGGTCCCAATCCCAGCCAGGTCGCCGCGATCCGCTGCGGCGTACGGTCAGGGTCGATCCAGTGCAGGTCCTCGTCGCTGACTTTCACGACGTCGCTGCGTTCGACGAGATGCTCGATGCGTTCCCGGGCCAGATACCGGTCGGTGCCCAGCGCCGGACGCACGTTGGGGTCCAGGGTGACCGTTGCCGAGACCCGGTAGGTATCGATGAGCGCCGCGACGGCGAGGCAGCCGGGCTCCTGCACTGCGGCGATAGATCCGGTGTGCACGAAAAGCGGCGGTGGTACCGGCGGTGTACCGGAGAGCTGCCAGTCTAGATCGAACGAGTAGCTTGCCGCGCCGTCGTCCTCGACGCTCACCCGGGAGGTGGCCGTCGGGTCGGGACCCACGCTTTCCGAAACGATCTGTGCCCCAGCAGCATTGACATAGCTGGAGATACGCCGACCGTACTTGTCGTCGCCGATGCGAGTGAGGAAGTCGACGTCGCGGCCCAGCCGGGCCAGTCCCACAGCGACATTGAGCGGGCTGCCGCCGACATGTTCGCCGATGACGTGTCCGGCCCGCTCAACGACGTCGATCAACGCTTCGCCGATGACTAGCCCACGGGTCACGATCTCACCGCCTCATCGTGCAGCAAGGCTTCCAGCGTTGCTCGTGCCCCGTTGCGGTGCAACGAATCCAGCGCCCAGAGGTAGGCCGCCACGAACCGTTTCTGACCTGCCAAATCACCGAACACCTTGTCGTTTTGGATGAACGCCGTCGGATGTGTCCGCTGCGAACGTGCGATCGGCACCAGTGACTCGGCGAGATTGTCGACGATCTCGATCGGTTCGCCGTACTCGTCGACGCCCTCGGCATAGCGGGCCCAACTGGCCACCACCGCCGACGCCAGCTGGATCGGTCCGCCGTGGGTAAGGTTGGCGTCGATCACCGGGAGCAGCCATTTCGGGATGCGATCCGACGAGTAGGCGCACAAGCGTGCGATGGTGTCGCTTAGGCCCGGGTTGGCGAACCGCTCGATCAGGGTGTGCTGGTAGTCGGCCAAATCGATACCGGGCACTGGCAGCAGAGTAGGCGCAGCTTCGCGGCGGAGGTATCTGAGCAGGAATTCGGCGAACAGCGGATCGCGGGCCGCGTCGTGGACAAACCGGTATCCGCACAGATAGCCGAAGTAGCACAGGCTTTGATGGCCGGCGTTGAGCAGCCGCAACTTCATCTGCTCGTACGGGGTCACATCGTCGACCAGCAGTGCGCCGGCATCCTGCAACGGCGGTCTGCCGTCGGAGAAGTCGTCTTCGAGCACCCAGGCGGTGAACGGTTCGGCCACCACCGGCCACTGGTCGTCGACACCGAAATCGCGCTGCACGCCGGCGATGATCTCCGGCGTGCTCACCGGGGTGATCCGGTCGACCATCGAATTCGGAAACCGGGCATGGGCGGCGATCCATTCGTCGAGCCCGGGTCGCAGGCATTCCGCATGCGCGAGAACGGCGCGGCGCGCAACGGTGCCGTTGGCCTCGATGTTGTCGCACGACACGATTGTCGGTGCAGGGATGTCCCGGTCGCGGCGCCTGGCCAGCGCCTCGGTGATCAGCGCGAACACCGACGTCTCCGAAGTGTCGGCGTGGTAGCCGCCTTCGGTGATGGTCATCGAGATGATCCGGGTGGTCGGCGCGGCCAGCAGTTCTAGGACGGCGGCCGGATCGTCTGGGGCATAGCGGTAATCGACGATCGAGCCGATCACGCGCGCGTCGCGGCTGCCGTCGGGCTTTTCCAGCACCAGCGTGTACAGCCCGTCTTGGGCAAGCAGGACGTCCCTCATCCGGCGATCGGCCGGCATCACCCCTACCCCGCAGATGCCCCAGTCGGCCGCCAAACCGCGCTCGAGCAACTGGTCCACATAGGCGGCCTGGTGTGCCCGGTGAAATCCACCCACACCGAAGTGCACGATGCCGACGCCGACTCGGTCGCGACGATAGCTCGGCGTCGGAATAGGTAGTTGCGCCAGCGTGGCATTGCGTAGTTTCATAGCCGGTTTCGACGGTACCGCTCAGCTCGATTGTCCGACGCGTAGGTTGGCAGCATGGAATCACCGCGGGCCTGGCCGCCGGGGTCGACCACCGGGCCGCGGGTGAAGCTGACCAATGCCGACAAGGTCCTCTACCCTCCGGTCGGCCGCCGGCGCAAAGCCGTCACCAAGGCTGAGATTTTCGCGTACTACACCAGCATCGCCGAGGTGATGGTGCCGCACATCGCCGGTCGCGCCGCCACCCGCAAACGCTGGCCCAACGGTGTGGATCAACCAGCGTTCTTTGAGAAACAACTAGCCTCGTCGGCACCGGACTGGCTGCCCCGCGCGAGCGTCGAGCACCGATCCGGAACCACCACGTATCCGATCATCGACAGTGCTACGGCGCTGGCCTGGATCGCCCAGCAAGCCGCGCTGGAGGTGCACGTGCCGCAGTGGCGATTTGCCGCCGAGTGGACACGCAGCGGGGAGACGCTAAAGCCCGGTCCGGCAACACGGTTGGTGTTCGACCTCGACCCCGGCGAAGGTGTGACGATGGCACAACTGGCCGAGGTTGCGCGCGCCGTGCGGAACCTGATCGCCGACATCGGGCTCACGACGTTTCCGCTCACCAGCGGGAGCAAGGGACTACACCTTTACGCTCCGCTGGACAAGCCGGTGAGCAGCCAGGGCGCGGTGGCGTTGGCCAAACGTGTTGCCCAGCAACTCGAACAGGCAATGCCGAAGTTGGTCACCTCGACGATGACCAAGAGTCTGCGGAGTGGCAAGGTGTTCCTCGACTGGAGTCAGAACAACGGCTCGAAAACCACGATCGCGCCGTACTCGCTGCGCGGCCGGGAACATCCGACCGTGGCCGCACCGCGCACCTGGAACGAACTCGACGACCCCAATCTGAGCCAACTGCGCTACGACGAAGTGCTGGCCAGAGTAGCCCGCGACGGCGACCTGCTGGCGCCGTTGGACGATCGGTTGACCAAATACCGCACCATGCGTGACGCATCAAAGACCCCCGAACCGGTGCCGAGCGCCAAACCCACTACCGGTCACAACAATACGTTCGTGATTCAAGAGCACCATGCCCGGCGACTGCACTACGACTTCCGGCTGGAGCGCGATGGCGTTCTGGTGTCCTGGGCGGTCCCCAAGAACCTGCCCGACACCACCTCGACCAACCATCTGGCCGTGCACACCGAGGACCATCCGCTGGACTACGCGAAGTTCGAGGGCACCATCCCCAAAGGCGAATATGGCGGCGGCAAGGTCATCATCTGGGACTCGGGCACCTACGACACCGAGAAATTCCGTGACGATGAGGTCATCGTGACCCTGCACGGCAGCCGAATCACCGGGCGCTATGCGCTGATCCAGACCAACGGCGATCAATGGTTGGCGCACCGGATGAAGGACCAGCATGTCTTCCAACTGGACGACGTCAGTCCGATGCTTGCCACCGAAGGCTCGGTGTCACAGAAGACGGCAGCGCAGTGGGCCTTCGAAGGCAAGTGGGACGGCTACCGATTGCTGGTCGACGCCGATCACGGAGCCGTGCGGCTGCGCTCCCGCCGCGGTCGCGACGTCACCAAGGAATACCCTCAATTACGCTCGCTGGCTGCGGATCTCGCTGACCATCATGTTGTGCTCGACGGAGAGGTCGTCGCACTCGACGAGTCCGGGGTGCCGAGTTTTTCCGAGATGCAGAACCGGGCCCGGTCTACCCGCGTCGAGTATTGGGCTTTCGATCTGCTCTATCTGGACGGGCGTTCGCTGCTGCGCGCCAAGTACCGCGACCGACGGCAGTTGCTGGAGATGCTGGCCGGCGGTAGGACGTTGGTTGTCCCGGATCTGTTGCCAGGCAACGGCACCGAGGCGTTAGAGTACTCGCACAGGCACGGCTGGGAGGGTGTGGTCGCCAAACGCCATGACTCGACGTATCAGCCGGGCCGCCGCTCGGCGTCGTGGATCAAAGACAAGCATTGGAACACCCAGGAAATCGTCATCGGCGGCTGGCGTGCCGGTGAAGGAGGACGGACCAGCGGCATCGGCTCTTTGCTGATGGGTATCCCCGCTGATGACGGGCTGCACTTCGCCGGGCGGGTCGGCACCGGTTTCACCGAGCGCGACCTGGCCAACCTCCAAAAAACGTTGGCGCCGCTACACACCCAAGAATCACCGTTCAACACAAGGCTTGCCGCCCGCGACGCGAAAGGGGTGACATTCGTCGAGCCAACGCTGGTCGGCGAGGTCCGCTATAGCGAGTGGACTTCCGATCACCGGTTGCGCCAACCCAGCTGGCGTGGCCTGCGTCCGGACAAGACCCCGGATGACGTGATGCGCGGATGAGTCAATTGGTTGGGAGGCTGTCATCGTCGCGATGTTCCGGCCCGCGACCGCCGGTCGAGTACCCACACCGTGGCCAGCATCAGGGCAACGGCAAACGAGGTCAGCATGATGAGACTGGCGCCGGTGCCGCCGTGAAAGGTGTTGTGGTAGGTGGACATGGCCGGCAGCGCGGCAGTGTAACTGTCGAGATTCAACTCGCGGCCCATCGCGTCGAAGGCGTGACGGTTGGATAGGACGAGGCTGATCAGGCGTCCCGGGATGGCCATCTGGTCAACGGGAACGATGGCGCCACCGAACAAAACCTGAGGGAAGCAGAGCATCGGCAAGGCCAGGGCCGCTTGCGCGGCGTTGGAGACCGCCGCCGAGGCGAGTAGACCGAGGGCAAGCGCCGAGATCGCCTCGATCACGACCGTCGTGAACAGCACGGCGTAGACGTCCCATCCGACGGTTGGCAGCCGACCGAGCACTCGCAGCACACCGAGCAGTACTGCGCTCACCCCGGCCAGTAGCGGAAGCAACGCCGTGACCTTGGACGCCACATAGGCGCTCACGCTGAGCCCGGTTAGCCGCTCCCGCCGGAAGACGGCCATCTCGCCGACGATCTGGAGCAACCCGTAGGTCAGGCCGAAAAAGAAGCCGTCGAATGCCACCCAGAACACGAGCTGGACGGGTCCGATGCCGGCTGCGCTGCGTGGATCGAATGCGCCGCGCTGGAACAGCGTCGCCATCATCGCGGTGACCAGCACGGGTGAGCCGAGCAACACCGCCACGGTGAGCCGGTTACGAAAAAGGACATCGACATTGCGCCGGGTGAGTAGCCACCATTGCCGCAACACGCCTGCGCGCTTGACGTCTGAACGGGGAGCTCGGATAACCGGTAAAGCCACGGCAGGCCGGCCTTGCGACGTCGCCCGGCTTTCCGCGAATCGCTTCGCCCAGATCGCAGGACTGTGCTCAGCGGCCAGCCGGTTGTACACCTCGTCGAGACTCTCCACGCCGAAGTAACGCCGCGCCTCGGTGGGTGTGCCGGCAAAGCTCAGGTGGCCCTCGCGGGCCAGGAATACCACCCGGTCACACCGGTCGATGGCGGCCGGCTCGTGTGTGGTGAGAACGACTGTGACGCCCCGTCCGCTGAGCCGGCGCAGCAGACGCATCACTTCGGCCGCAGTCGACGGGTCGAGCCCGGAGGTGGGCTCGTCGAGGAAGAACAGGCGAGGCCGGGTCAGGAGCTCCACCGCGATACTGGCCCGCTTGCGCTGGCCGCCGGACAACGCCCGGACCGGCACCCCAGCACTATCAGCCAGATCAAGGTCATGCATGGTCTCCTCGACCACCCGGTCCGCCTCCGCCGCGGGTGTGCCCGCGGGTAGCCGTAGCCGCGCCGCGTAGCGCAGCGTGCGGCGCAGGGGCATCTCGAGGTGGATGATGTCGTCTTGGGGCACATAGCCGATACGGGTTTCAGCGCTGACACGAGCTCCGCGAAGGACACCGTCGTGTCGAACCTCCCCGCTAGACGGCGGTTGCAGTCCCGCGAGGATCTCCAGCAATGTGGTTTTTCCTGCCCCACTGCCGCCGGCAATGGCGACCAACTCGCCCGGTTCGATCGACAGCGACAACTCCTGGAGGATCTGCCGCCTGCCAACCCGCCGACTTACATTGACCGCATCGACTCGCGCCCCGCTGGGCGCTCCGAATCGTTCGATTGCCGTTGCAGTAGATGCCAATTCGGTCATGATGACTGACTCCGCGATTCCCGAACCCGATTCGGAATGTCGAGTCGACGAATCGGCGCACGTGTCAGGGCGAAGGCTTCGATCGGCAGTTCATGTCCACGCAGCCTCAAGGTGCGGGGCCGAGCGTGGGCCGTCAGGCTATCGGCTGTCCCCTGCGCGACGAGCAACTCACCGCCGGCGGCGTGTTGTTGCATTCGCGCCGCGACGTTGACCGCATCGCCCAGCGCGGTGAAGTCGATCACGGCGCCACCGACGTTGCCCACGTAAGCTACGCCGGCGTTGACCGCCACACCCAACTCGAGCCACGGCCCGTCGTCGGTGCCGTAACCGACCGCGTGCAGCAGGTCGATTCCTGCCTTGACCGCTCGCTCACGGTAGGCGGGACCGCTAATCCCCTTGACGAAAAACGCCATTACCTCGTCGCCGATCAGCTTGTCGATCACCGCGTCATGCCGAAGCAGGACCTGTGTCGCGGCGCCGTAAAACCGGTTGAGCAGCGCGGCGAAGTGTGCGGTGCCGCTGCGCTCGCCCAGCGCCGTGGAACCACGAACGTCGGCGAACAGGACCGCGATGTCGACCTCAGCTCCGCCGGACGGCAGCGCGTCACAGCAGCGGGTGCACAGATTGGGGTTCTTGCGTGACGGCCGGAATCCCGCCGCGGCGAAAACGCGGCCCGCCAGGCCGCCGAACGGGTTATTGCAGACTTTGCACCGCGGCGCGGCGGGCAGATAGCGAAACACATGCCGGGCCGCGACTAAAGGTGCGTGACCGTCGATCAGCACCTGAGCCCACTGATGCTGCGACGACGGTTTCGGGAAGCTCTGTTTGGTGGTCACGCTCTGATGGTCGCCCGCCCCGTTCGGTGACGCATGAGGCTTTTGCCTCAATGTGACCTACGGTTTGTATGTTGTAGCGCATGCGGTGGGTGACCTATCTAAGTGATGGCGGCGAACGCACCGGAGTCGTCTCCGGTGATGCGATACACGCGATCCCGCCGGAAGTGACGTTGCTTGATTTGATCGGGCATGGCCCGGCCGCACTGCGCGATGCGGGCGAGGATGCGCTGCGTTCACCGTCGAGCGTGGGTCTTGCCGACGTGACGCTCAGGGCGCCGATCCCGCGGCCACCGTCGATCCGCGATTGTCTGTGCTTCTTGGATCACATGCGTAATTGCCAAGCGGCGATGGGTGGTGGCCGGGTGCTCAAAGACACTTGGTACCGGATTCCCGCGTTTTACTTCGCCTGTCCGGCAACAGTCCTCGGCCCGTATGACGACGCCCCGATAGCGCCGGGCAGCGCATGGCAGGACTTCGAATTGGAGATCGGTGCGGTCATCGGGGTAGGCGGCAAGGACCTGTCGGTCGAAGAGGCCGAACACGCGATCGTCGGGTACACGATCTTCAACGACTGGTCCGCGCGTGACCTACAACAGCTAGAGGGCCAACTGGCGATCGGGCAGGCCAAAGGCAAAGACAGCGGCGTCACCCTAGGGCCGTACCTGGTCACGCCGGACGAACTCGAACCTTTTTGCCGGGACGGCAAGCTGAGTCTGGACGTGACCGCACTGGTCAACGACCGCGAGATCGGCTCGGGATCGACCGCGGCGATGGACTGGAGCTTCGGTGAGGTGATCTCCTACGCCTCGCGCGGGGTGATGCTGACTCCGGGTGACGTGTTCGGCTCCGGAACCGTACCCACCTGCACGCTTGTCGAGCACCTGAACCTGACAGCGCTGCACTCCTTTCCCGGCTGGTTACACGACGGCGATGTGGTCACCCTCAGAGTCCAAGGTCTCGGCGAAATCCGGCAGACGGTGCGCTCCACGCCCGCACCGCACCCATTGGCGGCCCGGCCCAACCCGGACGCCGCACCTGAGGCTGCGCGGGTGAACCGGGCGCCGGCGAAGGTTCCCTACACGCGCGGCCTGCACCAGGTCGCCGAGCGGGTGTGGGCCTGGACGCTGCCGGATGGTGGATATGGCTGGAGCAACGCCGGATTGGTGGTCGGGGACGGCGCCTCGCTGCTGGTCGACACGCTATTCGACCTGTCGCTGACCCGCGAAATGCTGGAAGCGATGCGGCCCCACACCGACCATGCGCCGATCACCGACGCGCTGATCACCCACTCCAACGGCGACCACACCCACGGCAACCAGCTGCTGGACGACACGGTGCGGATCATCGCCGCCAGCGGCACTGCAGAGGAGATCGCCCACGGCATGGCGCCGGAGATGTTGACCATGACCCAGACCGGCGATCTCGGGCCGCTCGCGAGCCGGTACACACGAAACCGTTTCGGCCCGTTTGACTTCAGCGGTATCACCGTGCGCAACGCCGACCAGACATTCGACGAAAGCCTGACCATCGAGGTCGGCGGCCGGGAGGTGCGGCTGCTGAACTTGGGGCCCGCCCACACCGCGGCCGACTCGGTCGTGCACGTGCCCGACTCCGGTGTGTTGTTCGGCGGCGACCTGCTGTTCATCGGCTGTACGCCGATCGTGTGGGCGGGCCCGATCGCCAACTGGATAGCGGCCTGCGACACGATGATCGCTCTGGACGCCCCAACGGTGGTGCCCGGCCATGGCCCGGTGACCGACGCGAACGGAATCCGCGCTGTGCGTGGGTATTTGGCTCACATCGCCGACCAGGCCGAGGCGGCCTACCGCAAGGGTCTCTCGTTCGCCGAGGCCGCCGACACCATCGACCTTGCCGAATACGCGGCCTGGCTGGATGCCGAACGGGTGGTGGTCAACGTCTACCAGCGTTACCGCGAACTCGACTCGGAAACATTGGAATTGGAGATCATGGCGCTACTGGTAATGCAGGCCGAGTGGTTGGCCAAGCGCAGTTGAAGGTCAGCAACGCGTCGCGGCGCGCACCCGTCGCCGTTCCTCGTCGACCGAACCGCTTGCCGCTATAGCTCGCAGCTGCTTCGCACGTCGGCCGGCGCGCACCGTGGTCACATCGAGAAAGAAGCCGTGTATGCCGGCAGGTGCTCCCTGCGAGTCGTGGAACGGCGCGCCGATCATCACCACCTCGTACACGCGACCGCGTGTATCGACGATTCGGTGGCGCGAGCACAACGTCTGGCAGGTGTGACGGACCTTGTTGAGAGCCGCGGCCACGCGCCGGTTGTCATCTGGGTGAACGTGGGACAGCATCAACGCGGTGCCAGGTGACAACATCCCGGCATAATAGCCGTGCATGCGCTCGACCTGTGGCGACAAGGTCCAACGGCCGTCGTCGAACGAGACATGAAACCAGCTCAACTCCTGAGACCACCGGTTAGCGTAAGCCAGTCCGTTTACGCAGCCGTGCACCGGTAGACCGTTGCTCGTTTCGATCATTGAGTACTCCTCCGTCCCCCGGGAACACCGGCCGACACATCGTGGTAACCGGCGGCTCAGTAGGAGGACAAGACGTGGCGACAATCGCCCAAGAAATCCGCTTGTGGCTTAGCGGCTTGAATCTATCTTAGCGTCCAAGGCCCCGATGCGTGCGGCAACGGTTCTGCCAGTAACCGATTGTCGGCTAAAAACATTCAACTAGGCCGTTACCAGCATCTAGCGAAGCGACACGGTGACATGTGTCACGTCGGCGGACCGTTGCCACTGTCGGGCCGAGACGGTGGCCGGCGACCGGTTTGGGGTCTCAGCATCCATCCCACATCCGAGCCGGGGGGATGCGTGGCCGGCTGCCGCGGATACGCCTGCGACACGCTGGCCACCTGGCTGGTAGGGTTTCATCAGGTTGAGGTGTCAGCCTGAAGGAGAGCGTTACTAGCGCGGGCTTACCTTAGCTGTCATTGGGGCCAACTCGTCGTTGGCGTTTTCGTCACAACTCTTTAAACCATTGAGATGGGTTACCAATGACTGCTACTCAGAACGCATATCTATCAATCGATTACAACGATTACGTCATCGAGTGCCGCGGCGCATGGCTGCGTCCCCGTACGCATCACGGCGTTACGGTGCTGACGATCGGCGGTGAGATCGACGCCAGCAACGCTGATCAGGTCAGGGAGCACGCTCACCGCTACGCTTCTGCCGCTCCAGCCCTGGTCGTCGATATGGCATCCGTCGAATTCTTCGGCGTAATTGGTCTCCGCAATCTAATGGTGCTCGGCCAGAAATGCCAGAATGCGGGCGTCGAGTGGGCCTTGATCGCCAGCGGTTCGGTGAGCCGGCTGCTGCGCGTCGCTGAGGTGGACCGTGCTCTTCCCGTAGCAGAATCCGTTTCCGCGGCGCTGCAGCGATTTACCAGCGGCGGAACGCCGCCCCGCACGCCGGGCGGCGGAACGCCGCCCCGCTGCGCCGGAGGTTATTCGCTTGCGGCACAAATCAAACCGATCGAGGCGGCCGGGCCCCTTTGTGCGTTGCCCGTTAGCTGAGCCAGCCCGGCGGCTAGGTTTTTGCGATCACCTTCTCGGCAAAGTTTTCCAGGTTGCGAATCTTGGTGTCCAGCGGCTCGGTGTCGGGACCCATGATGTAGGGGATCCGGAAGCCCACGATGACGTCGGTGACGCCCTTGTCCTCCAGCCGTTTGACGCCGTCGAGGGTGAACCCGTCGAGTGAGATCACGTGGATCTCGAACGGACCGGCGTTGCCTTCTTCTTCGCGGAACTGCTTGAGCCGTGTCATCAGGCGGTCGAGCTCGTCGGGATCCCCGCCGCCGTGCATCCAGCCGTCATTGCGCGCGGCGCGGCGCAATGCGGCGTCGGCGTGCCCACCGATCAGGATCGGGATCGGCTGGGTGGGAGCCGGAGTCATCTTGGTTTTCGGGATGTCGTAGAACTCGCCATGAAATTCGAAGTACTCGCCGGTCGTCAGGCCCCGCACAATCTCGATGCACTCGTCAATCCGCTTGCCGCGCTTGGCAAACGGCACGCCCAGCAACTCGTAATCCTCGCTCCACGGGCTGGTGCCGACACCGAGGCCGACCCGGTTGCCGATCAGTGCCGCTAGCGAACCGGCCTGCTTGGCCACCAGAGCGGGCGGGCGGATGGACAGTTTGAGGACGAAGAAGTTGAACCGCAGCGTCGACGTCACCGCGCCCAAAGCCGCTGTCAGCACGAACGTCTCGATGAACGCCTTGCCGTCCAGGAATTCACGACTGCCGTCGGGGGTATAAGGATATTTCGAGTCAGATTCGAAGGGATAGGCAATGCTGTCCGGGACCGTCATGCTGGCATATCCGGCGGCCTCGGCCGCCTTGGCCAGCGGAATGTAGAACGTCGGGACGGTCATCGCCTCGGCGTAGCTGAACCGCACACCGCCTCCAAATATCATCCATCATCTGATTGGGACCGAATACTAGACCTGACGGGGGAAAGAACCGGCAGTAGTCTCAAAGGACCATGGCCTCGGCGGAACGGTGGGGCGATATGTCAGACGGCGGAAGAACAGCCGAGTGGCGATCGACAAACGTCGTCGGAGAGGAAAGCATGCCGACGAATTTTGAGAGCGGCCTTGCTCATGAGCTCTCCGAGTTAGTACAAACCTTGCGGCACGATGCATACAGTGACGTCGAGGGTGTCCTGGACGAAGTGACTAAGAGCGCCGTGAGGTCTGTACCGGGCGCCCACCATGCCGGCATCACGATCGCCTCCAAGGACGGCAAGGTGCGAACGGCGTCGGCAACAAGTTCTTACCCGAGTCTCCTCGACGAGATCCAGCAACGCCACAGGGTGGGCCCGTGCCTGGCAGCAGACTGGGAACACCACATTATCCGGATCGATGACCTTGCGACCGAGCGGCGCTGGGCGGCCTATTGCCGCGAAGGAGCTGAAGACACCCCGATCAGGTCGATTTTGGCGTACCAATTGTTCGCCAACCGCACGACTATGGCCGCTTTAAACTTGTATGCCGAACAACCCCATGCGTTCGACGAGGCCGCGCTTGAAGTCGGGTTCATCTTTGCTACCCACGCGGCGCTGGCATGGACTATGGCGCGCCGCGACGAGCAGTTCCGCAGTGCGCTGGCGTCTCGCGACATCATCGGCCAGGCCAAAGGCATGATCATGGAGCGGTGCAAGATCGACGCGGTGCGGGCATTCGAACTGCTCAAACGGTTATCGCAGAGTTCGAACACGCCGCTGACGGTGGTGGCCAACCAGCTCGTCGAGGCCGAACAGCGCGGCAGCTGATGAACGCGACGGACAAGGGCGGGCCGACCCCTTATTCCGCCGCCGACCGTGCCGAGACGGCGCGGCGGCGAGTCGGCTAGCTGCAGCAGGGTCGAACCCACGCGAGTCCCGCATATACCGGAGAAGGGCCTCGCATGGTTCGCCTGTCTTCGTATCCATTTTGTCCTGTCCAGTCGACAACACGTCGCGGAGGAGAACATTACCCGCGGTCAGAGTTTGTTTTCCGGACCAACGACCGCCCACACCGTCTTGCCCGAAATTGTCGGTGAGCTGCCCCAGGCGCGGCATACCGCAGCGACGATCGCCAGCCCGGACACCCGGTCGCGTCCGCGGACCGGATCCTCGCGACGCGCCGCCGGATTCGCACTGCCATCATGTACCGCAACGGTCACCGC
This sequence comes from uncultured Actinomycetota bacterium, assembly GCA_963787635.1. GTDB lineage: Bacteria > Actinomycetota > Actinomycetes > Mycobacteriales > Mycobacteriaceae > Mycobacterium. The sequence continues at coordinate 22,311 of CAWBDP010000006.1, forward strand.
CATACCGTCGGTCTCCAACCGCAGCACCGGTGCGCAATCGGTGTGTTGCAGCACGTTCTCGATGAAAACGTTGACAATTACCGTCGCCACGGGCGTGAGGCTGGTCTGTGACCAATCCACCAGCGATTCCGCCACCAACTGACGGGCCTGCCGCAGGCTTGTAGGTGACGCCGGCAATTCAGCACGCACCCGCCGACGGCCACGTCCACCGTTGCGCATGACCGCCTGCAGGGCGAACTCGACACTCGGGTGCACCGGGACATAGCGCGCGACACCGTTACGGGTGATTGTTGCGCGCCGGGCGTTATCCGCACACACCAGCATGATTGGGACGTCCGGCCAGGTGGAGACGTGCCACCATGCGCTGGTGAACACCGACCATGCCGAGGAAGCTGGTACGTCGAGCGCGCTAACGTCGACGAGGACCGCACGTGTTTGATCGAGCGCTACTTTGATGATGGTGTCTCGCAGGGTCAGATAGGTGCTGCTGTCAAGGAGCCCGTCGACGGCCAGCAAACACACCGCATCTGCGCTGTCCACCGAAATAGTCAGCTGACCGTCGCGCCTATCCATTGAGCCCCCCTTCCTTGGCGTAAGTCTGGGCTAGCCGATCGCCGAGCACCGACGGAGCATGGTCCGTCTCGTCACCCGGCGCATAGTATCGGTCACTCATATCGCGGGTGCGCCCTGCTCGGCTCGTCGGCGAGACAGCCTGGATTTCTTGCGCAGGCTGCGCACCGCGATCCACAGCGCCTCATCGACCTCTTGGTCGCGGGCGCGCAGCGCAGCGCCACCGAACGCAACAGCGCGTTGACCGCCGGACGGTGGCAGTTCTCGGTACGCCCTTCCGACAACATGGTGCGCTGATCGTGTAGGAGCAAATGGTGATTGGGGACGCACACGTGAATGGTGCCCGGCGCCAGGGCCGCCCCATCGGTAGCTGGCATGGCCGGCAGCGTGCCGCTTCGGTCCATCATGCGGGCAAGCATGCTTGGTGCTCCGGCCGGCATGCGCAGCGCACCAAGACGGCATATGGTAGGTCGGGCGGCAAGCCGCCAGCCAAGTGGGTCAGTGCCTCGACTCCGCCGGCCGAGGCACCCACCGCCACCACGTTGAGTGTGTTTGTTTCGCCTACCATCACGCTCACCCCTGCTGGTGGTTACCCACCATGATGCCCAGGCAACCTGTCAACGGGATATGAATGCAGCCTCTGCCAGTTCTGGGTAGATGGCGGCGCGCGAAGTGCAGCTCTACAGCTGCGGGACGACGAGTTTGATGTCCTCGAGTGCGAACGGTGGGGCGCCAACGCCGGCGACCGAGTGCGTGCCCTGCGGTGTTTCCTCAGTGATGCGGGCGGGCTTGCTCTCCTCACCCGCGGCCAGCGCCACCGCTCGGGCATTTTTGACAAGCTGCGCCGACAGTTGATCGAAAATTGTTCCCTGCCAATGGTATTTGCCGTCGATCGGATCCACGTGGCCGGTCAGCCGCACCCGGACCTGATGATCGGTGCCGGCGATCGTCAGGGTGGCGGGGCCGGCGTAGCTGTGGTCGTGCACGTTGGCGCCGGTCGCCAGGTCAAACGCCGACAGCACTGGCTGCCACGGTGGACGCCGACGGTGGACGCGCTCATTGAACACCTGCTGGCTGCTGCGGCGCACCTCGATACGCGTGGCGGCGGTACGTTTCATGGCGCGCAAGCACTCACTGACGTGACGCACCTGCGCTTCGGCATCGGGTCGGCTGACCAGGAAGTAGTTGGGGAAGCCGTGCACGGCGACGCCCATGTAGGGCTCCATGCCGTTGCGCCAAGCTTGCTGGATGGTGATTCCACCCACGCCTATGAGGGACGGGAAGGACTCCGCGACCGCGAATCCGGTGGCACAGATGACGGCGTCGACGTCGTGATCGACACCGTCACGGGTACGGATGCCCGACACGGTCAGTGTGTCCACGGTCGAGGCGACTAGTTCGGGGCTTCGCGGCTGCCGCAGCCAACTCTTGGCGCGGCTGCTGCGCGAGCGCACCTCCGCAACGATCCGCCGCGGTGGGTGGGCGAACACCTTGACCGAGGCTGCCGACCGTAGCCGGCGGATGATCTCTCCGGCAGCGGAGTCGGTGCCGAGCAGCGCGATGCGCTTGCCGGCTGGGTCGAAATCGCGGTCGGCCGCAGCCGAGTGGAAAAACTTGCCGCGAAAGCTGTTGCGGCCGGGTAGTTCTGGGATCCATGGGACGTGTGTGCGGCGGTGGGCCGCGATCACTACCCGGGCGCGACGGGTGGCGCCGCCGCGGGTTGTCACAGTCCACGTGTCGGTGGCGTCGTCGAAGACCGAGGTGATGACCTCGCAGTTGCGGCGCAGGCGGTCACCCAGGGCCGGCGGGGGTGTCCCGTCGGCCTGGCTGGCCTGCTCGAGGAGTACGAAGTCGGTGATGCCAGCTTGCAACAGAGCGATTCCGGTGCAGATGCCCGCCCTTCCCGCGCCCACGATCAACACATCGTGGCAGTGCTGGATGCCGGTCATAGAAATCGGCTGCGAGTCCATTGCCGACGGGCGATGCGGCCCATCAGGCCCACCTCGGTCAAGAAAGCGGCCAGTGAAGCGAAGCCCGATATCTGGACGTCGCGGCGGTGCGCGCTGGTGCGCGCGGTGTGACGGGCGCGGCGCACGTCCAGACCCGTGCGGGCGTAGGGCACGGGATTGGTGAACAAGTAGTAGAAGAACCAGCCGCCCAACCCGTTGATGTTGGACATGAACCACTTGTTGAAGCGCGGCATCTCGGCCACCCGCTTGTGCACCCCGTCGCGCGCGAACTGAATGTGGCGGGCCTCCTCGGCGACGTGAATTCGCATCAGCCGCTGGACCATTGGCTGCAACTCGGGATCTTCCATCATCTGGCGCTGCAGCGCGTCGAAGATCTCCTCGCCGATCAGCGCGGCCACCCACAGCATCGCGCCGCGGAACGCGAACGGCAGAGCGTTGATGATGATCCGGTGGTATAGCCGCGGACGGACAGGTTTGGCGCCCATCCGTTCGATGGCCTTGCCGAACATCACCATGTGCCGGGTCTCGTCGCCCATTTCGGTCAGCGCGTAGTGCGAGGAGCGGGTGGTCGGGTCTTCGTGCATCAGCATGCGCAGCAGCGCCTGGTTGAGAATGTTTTCGAACCAGATGCCCGCGGACAGCGTGTTGACGAGTTCCTGACGGGACAGCTCGATCTGCTGGGCTCGGGTCATCTCGTCCCACATCGGCGAGCCGTACAGCGACACGATCTTGGGTGGCAGGTAGAACTTGTCGCGGTCCAGGGGCGCGTCCCAGTCGATGTCGACGACGGGCGCATAGGACTTCTTGACCGAGCCCTTCAGCAGGCGCTCGGAGAACTCCTCGCGACTGGGTCCTTCCGGTTTCACCGCAGTGGTCATGACCAAAACGGTAGGGAGCGTCCCCGAAGATGTCAATACCTCCGGTACCGGATACTTGCGGTCTCGACTATCGGTCGGAGCCGCGCTGGGCTCACGGCTGGGCCGGATGACGGCGACCCGCTGCGCCCGGCTTCGCCGCGCTTGCGATCGGCTCGCTTTGGTTGACGGCGACCCGCTGCGCCCGGCTTCGCCGCGCTTGCGATCGCCGTAGGCTTGCGCGATGGCGACCGCTGCGCCCGGCTTCGCCGCGCTTGCGATCGCCGTAGGCTGTGCGCGCATGGCGAGTCGGCATATCCACGTCATCGGCATCGGTGCCGGAGACCCGTCGTACCTGACCGTCCAGGCGATCAATGCGCTCAACGACACCCAGGTGTTCTTCGCGATGGACAAAGGCGAGAGCAAAGCCGACCTCGTTGCGCTGCGCCGCCAGATCTGCGCACAGTTCATCCGCGAGCCCGGTTACCGATTCGTCGAGTTGCGCGATCCGCCGCGGATAACGGATTCCGATTACCGGGCGTCGGTGGCGGACTGGCACGCGGCTCGCGCGCGCATCTGGGCCGCGGCCATCGACGCCGAACTGGCGCCCGGCGGCGTCGGCGCCTTTCTGGCCTGGGGCGACCCCTCGCTCTACGACAGCACGCTGCGGATCCTGGAAACCGTCGCCGCCCAGTTCGACATCAGCTACGACGTCATCCCCGGAATCACCGCCGTGCAGGCGCTCACCGCGCGCCATCGAATCCCGCTCAACGACGTCGGCGAACCCGTGCTGATCACCACCGGACGGCAGCTTCGCGCCCACGGTCTGACCGGTTCCGCGGTGGTCATGCTGGACGCGGACTGCTCGTTTCAGACCTGCCCGGCCGACGCCAGGATCTGGTGGGGCGCCTACCTGGGCACCCAGGACGAGCTGCTGGTGACGGGAACCGTCGGCGAAGTGGGCACGCGGATCGTCGCGCTGCGCGCCGAAGCGCGCGCTCGGCGCGGCTGGATCATGGACACCTATCTACTGCGACCGGCGCAGTAGATTTCACCACCATGGGCCCGTTTCTGTTCCGTGCCGCGTCCACCGGCGTCGCGCTGTGGGCGGTCACGCAGGTCGTGCACGGAATCAGCTTCATCGGCGGCCACAACATGTGGCAGCGTGTCGGCATTATCTTCGTCGTCGCGGTGATCTTCGGCCTCGTCAACGCGATCATCAAGCCGATCGTGCAGATCCTGTCGATCCCGCTCTACATTCTGACGCTGGGCCTTTTTCACATCGTGGTCAACGCGTTGATGTTGTGGATCACCGCCCGGATCACGCGCGACACCACTGGATGGGGACTTCAGATCGACCACTTCTGGTGGAACGCGATCTGGGCTGCGATCGTCTTATCGATCGTGAGCTGGATGCTCTCGCTAGTGACGCGGGATGCCCGGCGCGTAAAACGCAAGTGACTGCACACTGGACAGATGCCCGAACTACCCGAAGTCGAAGCACTCGCCGACCACCTGCGCCGCCACGCCGTCGGCAGGACGATCGGGCGAATCGACGTCGTGGCCTTCTCGGTGCTCAAGACGTTCGACCCGCCGGTTACTGCGCTGCAAGGCGCGACGGTAGCCGGGGCGCAGCGGTGGGGCAAATACCTGGGGCTGCACGCCGGAGAGCTGATTTCTGATCACCCATCTGTCTCGGGCGGGCTGGTTGCGGTGGTCGGGCAAAACCGCGGCCGCACCGCTGCGCCCGGGGAAGGGACCCATTGCGCTGCGGGTCCACCTGGGCACACCCGGCGAGGCGCCGGGCTTCGATCTCACCGAGGCCGGCACCCAGAAGCGGCTGGCGGTCTGGCTGGTCGACGACCCCAAACTGGTGCCGGGGATCGCCGCGCTCGGACCCGACGCGCTGGACCTCAGCCCCGGCGACCTGGCCGGACTGCTGGCCGCAGAGAGCGGCCGGATCAAAACCGTCATCACCGACCAGAAGGTGATTGCCGGCATCGGCAACGCTTACAGCGACGAGATCCTGCACGTGGCCAAGATCTCGCCGTTCGCCACTGCCGCGAAACTGTCCGACGAGCAGGTCACCGTCCTGCACGACGCGATGGTCGGTGTGCTTACCGACGCGGTCACCCGCTCTGTGGGTCAACAGGCCGCCACCCTCAAGGGCGAGAAGCGCTCCGGCTTAAGGGTGCACGCGCGCACCGGCCTGCCCTGCCCGGTATGCGGCGATACCGTGCGCGAAGTGTCGTTTGCCGACAAGTCCTTCCAGTACTGCCCGACCTGCCAGACCGGCGGCAAAGTGCTGGCCGACCGGCGCATGTCCCGATTGCTCAAATAGCTATGCTGCGCGGGTGACCCGCCAGAAGATCCTGATAACCGGCGCCAGCTCCGGCCTGGGTGCCGGCATGGCCCGCGCGTTCGCCACCAAAGGCCGTGACCTCGCGCTGTGCGCGCGTCGCACCGACCGCCTTGATGAGCTGAAAACTGAGCTGGCACAACAGTACCCGGAGGTGACGGTCACGGTCGCCGCGCTCGACGTGACCGACCACGAGCAGGTGCCAAAGGTGTTCGCCGAGCTGTCGGACGCACTCGGCGGCATCGACCGCGTCATCGTCAACGCCGGCATCGGTAAGGGCGCGCCGTTGGGGTCGGGCAAGCTGTGGGCCAACAAGGCCACCCTGGAGACCAACCTGGTTGCCGCACTCGTCCAGATCGAAACCGCGCTGGAGATGTTCAAGACGGCCGGTTCCGGACACCTGGTGCTGATCTCGTCGGTGCTGGGCGCCAAAGGTGTGCCCGGCGTCAAAGCCTCTTATGCCGCCAGCAAGGCCGGTGTGCGCTCGTTGGGGGAGTCGCTGCGCGCCGAGTACGCCAAGGGGTCGATCAAGGTCTCGGTCATCGAGCCGGGTTACATCGAATCGGAGATGACCGCCAAATCGCAGCAGCACGATGTTCATGGTGGACAACGACACTGGCGTGCGAGCCATGGTTGAGGCCATCGAACGCGAGCGTGGTCGGGCCGCGGTGCCGTGGTGGCCCTGGGCTCCGATGGTGCAGCTGATGAAAGTGGTGCCCCCGCCGCTGGCCAAGTACTTCGGCTGAGACGCGCGGCGTCTAGCCGACCCGGCCTGGTTACGATGGCCGGGCCCGTTTTTCGCGGCCTAGTGCCGCTCAGCCGACCCGGCCTGGTTCGATGGGCCGGGCCCGTCTTTCGCGGCCTACGTGCCGCTCAGCCGGCCCGGCCTGGTTCGATGGGCCGGGCCCGTCTTTCGCGGCCTACTGCCGCTCAGCCGACCCGGCCTCGTTCGACGCGGTAGCGGCGGATCAGCGCGTCAGTCGAACTGTCGGACTGCTTCTTGGGCGAGTCGTCCTCGCTGATCACCGGCATCAGCTCTTTGGCCTGCGCCTTGCCCAGCTCCACACCCCACTGATCGAAAGAGTCGATGCCCCACACCACTCCCTCGGTGAACACCTGATGCTCGTAAAGCGCGATCAATTGACCCAGCACTGACGGGGTGAGCCGGGTCGCCAGGATCGACGTGGTGGGCCGGTTGCCAGGCATCACCTTGTGCGGCACGACATCGGCGGGGGTGTCTTCGGCCTCGATCTCTTCGGCGGTCTTACCGAACGCCAGCACCTTGGTCTGGGCGAAGAAGTTGCTCATCAGCATGTCGTGCATGCTGCCGGTGCCGTCGGCGGTGGGCAGGTCGTCCAGCGGCTGGGAGAAGCCGATGAAGTCGGCCGGGACCAGCCGGGTGCCCTGGTGCAGCAACTGGTAGAAGGCGTGCTGGCCGTTGGTTCCCGGTTCGCCCCAGATAGATTTCACCGGTGTCAGTGGTGACCGGCGTTCCGTCGGCGCGCGTCGATTTGCCGTTGGATTCCATGGTCAGCTGCTGCAGATACGCGGCGAACCGCGCCAAGTCGTCGGAATAGGGCAGCACCGCGCGCGATTGCGCATCGAAGAAGTCGGAGTACCACAGCCCGATCAGACCGAGCAGTGCCGGCGCATTCGCCTCCAGCGGCGCGGTCTTGAAGTGCTCGTCGACGATATGGAATCCGGACAGGAAGTCGCCGAACGCCTCTCGGCCGATCGCGGCCATCACCGAAAGTCCGATCGCCGAATCGACCGAGTATCGCCCGCCGACCCAGTCCCAAAAGCCGAACATGTTGTCGGTGTCGATGCCGAACTCGTCGACCAGCTTTTCATTCGTCGAGACCGCCACGAAATGCTTTGCCACCGCGTCGTCGCCGAGCTCGTCGGTTAGCCAGCGCCGTGCCGCAGTGGCGTTGGTCAGCGTCTCCAGCGTGGAGAACGTCTTGGAGGCGACGACGAAAAGCGTTGTGGCCGGGTCTAAGTCAGCAAGCTTGGCGATCAGGTCGGCGGGATCGACGTTGGAGACGAAGCGGGCCGAAATGCCCGCGTCGGCGTAGTGGCGCAACGCCTGGTACACCATTACCGGACCGAGATCCGAACCGCCGATACCGATATTGACCACGCACGCGATCCGTTTGCCGGTGGCCCCGGTCCACTCGCCGCTGCGCAGCCGGTCGGTGAAATCGCCCATCCTGTCCAGTACCGCGTGTACGTCTTCGACGACGTTTTGCCCGTCGACGGTCAATTCGGCATCGCGGGGCAGCCGCAGCGCGGTGTGCAGCACCGCGCGGTCTTCGGAGGTGTTGATGTGCACGCCGGCGAACATCTCGTCGCGGCGCTCTTCGAGCTTGGCCGCCCGCGCCAGGTCGATCAGCAGCTGCACCGTTTCCCGGGTGATGCGGTGTTTGCTGTAGTCGATGTACAGGTCCCCGAGCGTCAGGGTGAACTCGCGGCCGCGATCGGGGTCGTCGGCAAAGAACTGACGGAGGTGGGTTTCACCGATCTGATCGTGGTGCTTGCGCAACGCGTTCCAGGCTTGGGTGGCCGAGATATCCGGGATCTGCTGAACCGAGGTCATGGTGTCGACCCTAATGCGGGCGGCTCGGTGGCCGGGTGGGTTGCCGAGTTTAGCGTGACTCGCCGAGATTGACGCCGGCGTCCTCGGTCGCGCGAAATTTCGCTCTAACGTCGATCTCGGCGCGAGAAGGGCGCGAGAAGGGCGCGAGAGCGGAAGAGCGAGAAGGGCGCGAAGAGCGGAACGCGGACAGCGCGGGAAGAGCGGACGCGCGGGAGCGACGGCGCCAAGGGCGCGAGAAGGGCGCGAGAAACGCGAGAAGCGTCAGTGACCCAGTCGGCCGCGGCCCAGGCGCAGCAGCAGCATCGCCAGGTCCTTGCCGTCGGGACCCAGCTCGCTGTAGCGCTCGATGACCTTCATCTCACGGCTGTGCACCAGCCGGGTGCCGCCGGAGGCCATTCGCGCCTTGCCGATCTCCTGGGACACCTCGGTGCGGCGTTTGACCGCAGCGAGGATCTCGGCGTCCAGGCGGTCGATCTCCTGTCGCAGGTCGTCAATGTGGGGAGGTTGTTCGGTTTCGACTGTCATCGGGGACTCCGGAATCTCATTGTGTGGAGGGTGTGGGGGTTGTGGTGTCATCCGGTATCGGGCCTCACACAAAAAGACGAGCCCCGGATCTCAGAAGCGGACCACGGGGCTCTGCGAAGCAGCTACGCCACGGGCACCGCTGGCCGGTACCCGTAGAAAAATCGGCGCTGCATGTTGAGCACGAATCGAGTGTGCCACTAAGGGTCGCGCCAGTGCAAAACTGTCGTGCGGCGGCGGTAAGTTTGGACGGACATGAGTGTGCACGTGAGCGATGCCAGACGAGCCGCGGAAACAGATCAACTCCTGAACGGACTCAACTCGCAGCAGCGGCAGGCGGTGTTGCACGAGGGCTCGCCGCTGTTGATCGTCGCAGGTGCGGGCTCCGGCAAGACCGCGGTGCTGACCCGGCGCATCGCCTATTTGATGGCCGCGCGCGGCGTGGGGCCCGGCCAGATTCTGGCGATCACATTCACCAACAAAGCCGCCGCCGAGATGCGGGAACGCGTGGTGGCCCTGGTCGGCCCACGCGCGCGGTCCATGTGGGTGTCGACGTTTCACTCGACCTGCGTGCGGATCCTGCGTAACCAGGCGTCATTGATCCCGGGCCTGAACTCCAACTTCTCGATCTACGACGCCGACGATTCTCGACGGCTGCTGCAGATGATCGGCCGGGACATGGGTCTGGACATAAAGCGGTATTCGCCGCGGCTGCTGGCCAACTGCATCTCGAACCTGAAAAACGAGCTGATCACCCCGGAAAAGGCGGCGGCGAACGTGACGGAGGGCACCGACGATCTGGCCCGCACGGTCGCCGACGTCTACACCGAATACCAGCGTCGGCTGCGGGCGGCCAACGCGCTGGACTTCGACGACCTGATCGGCGAGACGGTCGGGGTGCTGCAAAATTTCCCGCAGATCGCCCAGCACTACCGGCGCCGCTTCCGGCACATCCTGGTCGACGAGTACCAGGACACCAACCACGCGCAATACGTGCTGGTGCGGGAGCTGGTCGGTCGTGATGTCACCGATGACGTCACGCCCGGTGAGCTGTGCGTGGTCGGCGATGCCGATCAGTCGATCTACGCGTTCCGCGGCGCCACCATCCGCAACATCGAAGATTTCGAACGCGACTATCCCGACGCCACCACGATCCTGCTGGAACAGAACTACCGCTCGACCCAGAACATCTTGTCGGCGGCCAACTCGGTGATCACCCGTAACACCGGGCGCCGCGACAAACGGCTGTGGACCGATGCGGGTGACGGCGAGCTGATCGTGGGCTACGTCGCCGACAACGAGCACGACGAGGCGAGGTTCGTCGCCCGAGAGATCGATGCCCTGGTCGACCGCGGCGAAATCACCTACAACGATGTGGCGGTCTTCTACCGGACCAACAACTCCTCTCGGTCCCTGGAGGAGGTGTTCATTCGGGCCGGCATACCCTACAAAGTCGTTGGGGGCGTGCGGTTTTACGAACGCAAAGAAATCCGCGACATCGTCGCCTACCTGCGGGTGCTGGACAACCCCGGTGATGCGGTCAGCCTGCGGCGCATCCTGAACACGCCACGCCGTGGCATCGGTGACCGCGCCGAGGCCTGCGTGGCGGTGTATGCCGAGAACACCGGAGCCAGCTTCGCTGACGCGCTACAGGCCGCGGCCGAGGGCAAAGTGCCGATGCTGAATACCCGTGCGGAGAAAGCGATCGCGGGCTTCGTCGAACTGCTCGACGACCTGCGCGGGCGCCTCGATGACGACCTCGGCGCGCTGGTCGAGGCGGTCCTGGAGCGATCCGGGTACCGCAGGGAACTGGAATCCTCCACCGATCCCCAGGAGCTGGCCCGGCTGGACAACCTCAACGAACTCGTCAGCGTCGCACACGAATTCAGTACCGATCAGGCCAATGCAGCCGCTCTCGACGACGCCACGGATGCCCCGGCGGACGAGGACGTGCCCGACACCGGTGTGCTGGCGCAGTTCTTGGAGCGGGTGTCGCTGGTCGCCGACGCCGACGAAATCCCCGAGCACAGCAGTGGTGTGGTGACGCTGATGACATTGCACACCGCCAAAGGCCTGGAATTCCCGGTGGTGTTCGTGACCGGCTGGGAGGACGGGATGTTCCCGCACATGCGGGCTCTCGATGATCCTTCCGAACTGTCCGAAGAACGACGGCTGGCCTACGTCGGCATCACCCGGGCGCGTCAACGTCTCTACCTGAGCCGGGCCATCGTCCGGTCGTCGTGGGGACAACCCATGCTGAACCCGGAGTCGCGGTTTCTCCGCGAGATCCCGCAGGAACTCATCGACTGGCAGCGCACAGCTCCGGCTCCGTCGTTCAGCGCGCCGCTGAGCGGCGCCGGGCGATTCGGGGCCCCCCGCCCGTCACCCGCACGCTCGGCGGCCGGCAAGCGCCCGCCGCTGGTGCTTCAGCCCGGGGACCGGGTTTCTCACGACAAGTACGGGCTGGGCCGAGTCGAGGAAGTCTCCGGTGCGGGCGAAGCGGCGATGTCGCTGATCGACTTCGGCAGTTCGGGACGGGTCAAGCTGATGCACAATCACGCCCCGGTCACCAAGCTGTAGCGGCGATCGCGAGGGCGGCTGAAAGCCGAGCGAAGCGGGTCGCCGCCATCGACACGGCGATCGCGAGGGCGGCTGAAAGCCGAGCGAAGCGGGTCCCGCCATCGACACGGGGATATGGCGCTTACTCCCCCAACAGCCAGCGCTGGGTTTGCGGATGGAGCGCCAGCACCACGCTGGCGATGGGCAGCAGCGGGAGCGTGTGCACGATCCAGGCGACGCGTGCACCTGCGATGAACACCCCGCCGTAGGTCAACAAGGCGATCACGGCGCCAACCGCGATCAGGTAGCGGCCCAGGGGCTGGCGTTGCAGCAGCAGGATCACCCCGGAAATGGTGGCGGCCGCAAAGACCACCGTCAGAAAACCAACTGCGAGGCAGAACAGGCGGTCGGATTTCCACCAGCCGGCGATCAGGTCGGTGGCCACCACCGAGGTGGCCCACCCGCTGATGAAGCTGACGGCGCAGGCCGCGGTCGCCGTTTTGGCGTTCGGGCCCTGGTATTGCCGCCTCAGCAGGTTGTTCATGCCCGAGCGCCAATCCGCCCGGGGACTGCTCTGCAACGGGGGTGGCCGCCGCGGGATCTGGGTGGTGGGGGCCTGGTCGGCAATCACCGGTATCGGCGCGGTGGGCGCGCGCCGGATGATGCGGGCCCGGGCTTCCTCGGGTGGCCGGGGCCCCGTTGCCTCCGGCCCAGCCGGGGCGCCCGGGGCGGCCCTGGGGCGGACGGGGCGCCCGGGGCGGACGGGGCGCCCGGCCCAGCCGAGGCGCCTGGGGCGGACGGGGCGCCTGGGGCGTCCGCCCCAGGCCTGGGCGGGAAGGCGTTCGGCGGGGTGGTGGGCGAATCGGCGCCCGGCCGTTGATCGTGCGGCTCGGTCACCAGGTCAACCGGAGTAGCTGCCTACGCTGAGCCCCCGCTGGGCCAGCCACGGCACCGGATCAACTCGGTTGGAGCCGTTCAGCTGCACCTCGAAGTGCAAATGCGGGCCGGTGGAATCCCCTCGGTTACCCATGGTGGCGATCTGGTCACCCGCCATGACGCGTTGACCAACGCTGACCAGGGTGGTGTTGACGTGACCGTAGAGCGTGACCGTTCCGTCGGCGTGCCGCAGCTTGACCCACATCCCGTAACCGGCAGTCGGGCCCGCGTCAATCACCACACCGTCGGTAACGGCAAAAATCGGGGTTCCGATCGCGTTCGCCAGGTCGATGCCGGCGTGCAGCGCCCCCCAGCGGTACCCGAAATTCGACGTGTAGATACCTCTTGTCGGCATGACGAACAGTGGCCGCTGCAGGCGAGCCTCGCGCTGAGCGCGCTCTTGGGCGTAGGCCACTCCGTTGGCGAGCTCTTCGTTGTGCACCGCCACCGTTGTCGCGGGTTTGACGGCGATCAACTGCATGCCCCGCGGCGAGGTGGTGACCGCCCCGCCGTTGAGACCGGACGCGTCAGCGGCCAGCATCGCCTCGGCCTTGACCGGCTGTGCCGGGTGGGTGGCCGAATGGGCCGCGGCGGCCGCCGCACCGGCAGCCATGGCACCGATCAGGACGCGACCCCTGGTTGGACCCGTCACCGGCTTACGGTGTTGGCCGCTGCGCCGGGGGGCGGCGGTGGCGTTGGAGACAGGCCGGCGCTCGCGTGGACGATGCGCGGGTGAACCGGTCTGGCGCTTGGCGGTCGAATCTGCCGGCCGCTCAACGGGGCCGGCCAATCGCAGGACCGGCAGGTTGTCGGTGTCGTCCAGGTCGTCGAGCTCCGGCGCCCGCAGTACCTGCGCTTCCTTTTCGAAGGCGGCTTCGAAGGCGGCATTGTCGCTGAAGTCCGGCTCATCGAGGTTGCCGAACTCGTTGAACGGGATGATGTCGGTGACCTCGTTGGGGTTGAGGTCCAAGCGGGAGCCGCGCGATCCTCGCGCGGCTCCGACAGCAGAAGAAAGGGCAAGATGACGTGGGGCCAACCTGAAATGTCCTCGAGTCGTAACCATAACGTTATCTGGACCCTGGAGACGTTAACGATTTTCGTCGGCCGACGCCAACCCAAGCCGAAAATCCGCCCACGATTGTGACCTGAATCACTTGCGAGGGCGGGTGACGTCGACCACATCGACAGATGCGGCGAGTGAACCCGACACGGGTGTCGTTACAGTTCCCCCGAGGCGGCGTTGTCGAAACATCACGCCGACGTACCGGCAGAGACAGGCAGTGAGCCCATGGATCTTTTCGAGTACCAGGCGAAGGAACTGTTCGCGAAGCACCACGTGCCCACCACCCCGGGGCGGGTGACCGACACTGCTGAGGACGCGAAGGCGATCGCCGAAGAGATCGGGCATCCGGTCATGGTCAAAGCGCAGGTCAAGACCGGCGGCCGGGGCAAGGCCGGGGGTGTGAAGTACGCCGCCACCCCCGATGACGCCTACAACCACGCCAAGAACATCCTCGGCCTGGACATTAAGGGGCACGTCGTCAAGAAGTTGCTGGTGGCCCAGGCCAGCGACATCGACGAGGAGTACTACATCTCGTTCCTGCTGGACCGGGCCAACCGCACCTACCTGGCCATGTGTTCAGTGGAGGGCGGTATGGAGATCGAAGAAGTCGCCGCCACCAAGCCGGATCGGCTCGCGAAGGTTCCGGTGGACGCCGTCACGGGCGTTGACGAGGGAACCGCGCGGTCCATCGCCGAGCAGGGCCACCTGCCGGCCGAAGTGCTCGACGCGGCCGCGGTCACCATCGCCAAACTCTGGGAACTGTTTGTCGCCGAGGACGCCACCCTGGTCGAGGTCAACCCGCTGGTGCGCACGCCGGACAACCAGATTCTTGCGCTGGACGGCAAGGTCACCCTGGACGCCAACGCCGACTTCCGCCAGCCCAGCCACGTCGAGTTCGAGGACCGCGACGCCACCGACCCGCTGGAGCTCAAGGCCAAGGAACACGACCTGAACTACGTCAAGCTCGACGGCCAGGTTGGGATCATCGGCAACGGCGCGGGCCTGGTGATGTCGACGCTGGACGTCGTCGCCTATGCCGGAGAGAAGTACAGCGGAGTCAAGCCGGCCAACTTCTTGGACATCGGCGGCGGAGCTTCTGCCGAGGTGATGGCCGCCGGGTTGGACGTGGTTCTGGGTGACAAGCAGGTCAAGAGCGTGTTCGTCAACGTATTCGGGGGCATCACCGCGTGCGACGCCGTGGCCACCGGCATCGTCAAGGCGTTGGAGATTCTGGGCGGCGAGGCCAACAAGCCGCTGGTGGTGCGCCTGGACGGCAACAACGTCGAGGAAGGCCGGCGCATCCTGTCCGAGGCCAACCACCCGCTGGTGACGCTGGTGTCGACGATGGACGAGGCCGCCGACAAGGCCGCCGAGCTGGCGAGCGCCTGAATTAGGAGAGATGACCCAATGGCCATATTCCTGACCTTAGAAAACAAGGTCGTCGTCCAAGGCATCACCGGCTCTGAGGCAACCAAGCACACCGCGCGGATGCTCAAGGCTGGCACGCAGATCGTCGGCGGTGTCAACGCCCGCAAGGCAGGCACCACCGTTGCGCACAAGAACGTCGACGACGATCCCGTCGAGTTACCGGTGTTCGGCAGCGTCGTGGAGGCCATGGAGAAGACCGGCGCCGACGTGTCGATCGCCTTCGTGCCACCGGTGTACGCCAAGGACGCGATCATCGAGGCGATCGACGCAGAGATTCCGCTGCTGGTGGTCATCACCGAAGGTATCCCGGTGCAGGACAGCGCCTACGCGTGGGCCTACAACCTGGATAAGGGGGCCAAGACGCGCATCATCGGCCCGAACTGTCCGGGCATCATCAGCCCCGGTCAGGCGCTGGTCGGCATCACCCCGGCCGATATCACCGGTCCGGGCCCGGTCGGACTGGTGTCCAAGTCCGGCACCCTGACCTACCAGATGATGTACGAGCTGCGTGATTTCGGGTTCTCCACGTCCATCGGGATCGGCGGCGACCCGGTGATCGGCACCACTCACATCGACGCCATCGAGGCGTTCGAGCAGGATCCCGACACCAAGGTGATCGTGATGATCGGTGAGATCGGCGGCGACGCCGAGGAACGTGCCGCCGATTACATCAAGGCCAATGTGACCAAACCGGTCGTCGGCTACGTCGCCGGATTCACCGCTCCCGAGGGCAAGACGATGGGCCACGCCGGCGCCATCGTGTCCGGCTCGTCGGGCACCGCCGCCGCCAAGAAGGAAGCCCTGGAGGCGGCGGGCGTTCAGGTCGGTAAGACGCCGTCGGAGACCGCGGCGCTGGCCCGCAAGATCCTGCAGAACCTGTAGTACATGGCTCGCACCGGCGACGATTCTGACACAGAGCGATGAGGCGGGGGTCCTCCCCAGCTCCGCGGGGACCCCGCCCGCTTGCGGGGGAGAGCGGCGCTCATGGCTTGTGACCCGAACACGCCCGTCGTCGTCGGTGTCGGGCAGGCCGCAGAACGTATCGACGATCGGTACTACCGCGCGATGTCGGCCGTCGAACTGGCCACCGCCGGGGTCCGGGCCGCCCTGGACGACTGTGGCGCCGACGCCGTCAAAGTGGCGGCGTCGGTGGACACCGCGGCCGGCGTGCGGCAGTTCGAGATTTCCGGGCCGGCCAAGGCGGTATTGGGTAAGTCGACCAACTACCCGCGATCGGTGTGCAACCGGGTCAACGCCGATCCCGCCCGAGCCATCCTCGAGGTCGTAGGCGGCCAGGGCCCACAACATCTGATCAACGAGCTGGCCGGCGAGATCGCGGCGGGCCGGTCGGAGGTTGCGCTGATCTTCGGTTCGGACGCGACGTCGACCAACCGCTACTTCGCCGATGTCGACAACAAGCCGGATTTCTCGGAGAGCGTCGACGGCGCGCTTGAAGACCGCGGCCACGGCCTCGAGGGAATGATCAGCCGCTACACCGTCGTTCACGGCCTGGTCGATGCGCCCACGCAGTACGGGCTGATGGAGAACGCCCGCCGGGCCGGGACAGGGCTGAGCCCGGCCGACTATCTGCGGCGGATGGGGGAGTTGTTCGCGCCGTTCAGCAAGGTCGCGGCCGGCAACCCGTTCGCCGCGGCGCCCGTCGAGCGCACGGTCGAGGAACTGATCACGGTCACCGAGAGCAACCGGATGATCTCCGATCCCTATCCGCGGCTGATGGTGGCCCGCGATCAGGTGAACCAGGGCGCGGCCGCGCTGCTGATGTCGGTGGGGGCGGCGCGGCGCCTCGGCGTGCCCGAGGAGAACTGGGTGTACCTGCACGGTCACGCCGACCTGGTCGAACAGAACCTGCTGGACAGGCCTGATCTTGGACATGCCCCGTCGGCGGTGATGGCCGTGCGTGAGGCGCTCGCGGTCGCCGGCATCGGGGTCGACGACGTCGCCACCTTCGACCTGTACAGCTGCTTTCCGGTCCCGGTGTTCAACATCTGCGACGGCATGGGTATCTGGCCCGACGACCCGCGCGGGCTGACGCTGACCGGCGGCCTACCGTTCTTCGGCGGCGCCGGAAACAACTACTCGATGCATGGCGTTGTCGAAACGGTCGCCCGAATGCGAAGCACGCCAGGCGAATTCGGTCTCGTGGGCGCCAACGGGGGCCTTATGAGCAAGTATTCGGTGGGTGTCTACTCGACCGTCCCGGTGCAATGGCAGCCCGACCGCAGTGCGCAGCTGCAGGCAGAAATCGACACCTGGCCCACGATTGGGGTGACAGAAAGCGCCGACGGCGGTGGCACTGTGGAGACGTACACGGTCCGTCGCGACGGCGGGCGTCTGACCGGGATCATCGTCGGTCGGCTCGACGCTGACGGCCGCCGGTTCCTGGCGACCACCGAAGACGACGACCTAATCGGGCTGCTGACCGACCGCGACCCGCTCGGACAATCCGTCTCGGTGCGCTCATTCGACTACGGCAACCGGTGCCTTCCCGGCTGACCTCCGATCATTTGCGCGCCGACGTTTGCGCCGAAACATAAACGACGCAGGCCCGCGTCGGCGAGTCGTGTGCGTGGTTTACGTGTCGCGGGCCGGGGGGCCGACGAGCCAGGGGGCTCGCGGGCCGGGGGGCCGGGGGGCCAGGGGGCTAGTGGGCCAGCGTGCCGACGAGCCAGGGGGCTCGCGGGCCGGGGGGCCGGGGGGCCAGGGGGCTAGCGGGCCAGCGTGCCGGCGAGCTCAACGCGCGGCGGCGAGCAGCTCCTGAAACGCTTTCTCCATGCATTCGGCGTACCTCGCCGGGTCGGGCAGGGCGTCGCGGTCCGCGGTGGCACTGATCGACAATGTTCCGTTGTAGCTCGCGACGACGTGGATGAGGTTCAACCCAGCCACCAGCGGCCCGAGACCGGCGGCGCGCACGAGTCGGGCACCGCTGAAGAAGACCTCTTCGGGTGGACCCGGCACATTGGTCACCGTCGTGTTGGCGACTGTCGGACCCGAGAACGGAAGCACGCTCGCGGCTTTCGCGGTCACCCCGAGCAGCGAAGTCGGTACCGTGCCGATCAAATCGAGCAGCTGGCTCCTGTTGGATCGATCCGATTCGGAACGGGTCCCTGCCGTCGCCTCGGCGATTGCCGTGAGCCGTTCGATCGGGTCAGCGATGTCCGTACCGAGCGATTGTATCCGGCCGAACAATTGGTTGCCCTTGCCGGTTTTGTCGCCCGCGTCGCGCATCGAGATCGGACACGCCGCGACCAGCGGCTGATCGGGAAGCTCGCTGTGACCGGCCAGATACTCACGCAGGGCACCGCCGACGTAGGCGAGCGCGACGTCGTTGACGGTCGAGCCGGGCACGCGCGCCTTGATCGCCTTGAAATCGGCGAGATCGTGGAACCGCGCTTCGAAGACGCGGTGTGCTGAGACCGTCTGGTTGAAGCGTGTCTTAGGTGGCAGCGCCGGCATGTTGCCCTCGGCGACCCTGCTCGCCACCCCGCCCACTAGTTTGCCGGGCAAGCCGGCCAAGCCGCGCACTAACTTGGGGGCGTTCGATGCGAACACTGCGCTCGTCCGCATCGGGTAAAGCACCGCTTCAATTGCGGTGCGCGACAACAAGTCCGTGCTCGAGGGCAGCGGGCCGGGGCGCCACGCCTTATCGGGCCCGGCGGGACGCGGGCTATCAGCCGCCAAGTCGTGTAGTGCCGCGATCATTTGAACGCTCGCCATGCCGTCGACCACACAATGGTGCAATTTGAGCGCCATCGCGAACGAGCCCTTCGGCACTCCCGGCACCGAATTCAGTCCCTCGATGACGGTGATCTCCCACGGTGGACGTCGCAGATCGATCGGCCGGGCATGAAGTCGGGCGACCTGGATGCAGAGCTGCCGCCAGTCACCAGGCTGGGGCAACCCGATATGACGGACGTGATACTCCAGGTCGAAATTCGGGTCCGCTACCCAGTACGGCCTGCCCAGTCCACCTGGCACCTCGATCAGGCGCCGTCGAAATGCCTCCGCCAGATGCAGCCGGGCGTTGAACTCCTCGAGGATGCCCTTGAAGGTCACCTTGCCGCTCGGGGCGGTCGACGGGTCGTAGATCAGCAGCATCTGAATCTGCAGGGGGGTTTCCGGTCCTTCCCCGCGCAGCATCATGTCGTCGGTCCAACTCAGCTGCTGCATGGCCGGCCCTCTCCTGCTTCCTCCGCAAAGACTAGGCCCCGGGACAGAACTCAGTGCGAGATTGCTCCGTCTAGTCGGACCCCTTGCGGCGGATGATCTTCTAGGGCGCGACCCGCCAGTGTTCGATGCGGTTGTGGTCGGGGGTGAAGCCGTGGTCGACACCCCAGAGGACCGCTTGGGTGCGGCTGCCAGCATCGATTTTGCGATAGATGGTGCGGATGTAGGACTTCACGGTGTTGGGGCTGAGGTAGGTCAGCCTTGCCACGTCGGCGTTGCTTTTGCCCTGTGTGATCAGGGCCAGGATCTCCGACTCTCGGTCGCTGAGGCCTTCGCCTCGCCCGGGCCAATCACCGCCGATGCCGCTGCGTGTCCGCGGCGGGGCATCGCTGATCACGATCTTGCCGGCATGCACGGCCTCCAGCGCGGCGACCAGCTCACGCGCCGGCAATGTCTTCGACAGGTACCCGTGCGCCCCGTGCTCGCGGGCGCTGGCGATGAGGTCCGGGTGAAAGTTCCAGGTGTAGACCACGACTCGGCGCGCACGCGGGTTGGCAACCAGATGCCCGATCTCGTGGTGATCGGATTCGGGTTGGGCGAAGGAGTCGTATAGGACGATGTCCACGGCGTCCTCGACATCGACCGACGCATCCAGCTCGGCGACCACCACCCGGTCGCGGTACCTGTCGAACATCTTGGCCACGCCCATCAGCACCACGTCGTAGTCGTCCACCAGCGCCACTTTGATCGGACTGCTCGGCGGGGACGGCACGCCCCAAAGATTACCGCCCTAGGGGTGTATTCCGAACCCCCTAAAGGGTGTTCCATTGGTTTTAGCGTCGGGCAACGTTCAGCAGGCGGCCCATCCAAATTGCACGCGCAATGGGCGCGAAAATCAGAAAGGTACAATCATGATCGTTCTTGGCATTGTTCTCATCGTTCTCGGGCTTCTGCTACCCACCATTGCCCCGACCTTTGCATTCGCGCATCTTCTGCTGGTCATCGGCATCATCCTGCTGATAGCTGGCGTGGTCCTGGCCGTTATGGGATCCACGGGCCGCGCTATCGGCGGCCGCCGCCATTACTACTGAACCGCGGCCGCGTCGGGCTAATAGCGAGGAGTAGGAAATGCCTGTATGGGTATGGGTTTTAATCGCAGTGATCGTCGTCGTTTTCGCCGTGGTGGTGTTCGTCGCCACAATCTCGGCGAGCCGTCGCAAACGGACCGAACGGCTCAAAGAGCGCTTTGGTCCCGAGTATGAGCGGACGGTTTCTCAGGCCGGCGAACAACGCGCCGCCGAGAAGGAACTCACCGCGCGTGAGCACAAACGAGACAAGCTCGACATTCATCCGTTGAAGCCCGGGGCAAGAGACGGATACGCCGGCCGCTGGCACACGGTGCAGACCGCATTCGTCGACAGTCCGTCGAGTGCGGTGGGCGACGCGGATCGGCTAGTGACCGAGGTGATGCGTGAGCGCGGCTACCCGGTCGACGATTTCGACCAACGGGCAGCCGACATCTCGGTCGACCACCCGACTGTCGTCGAAAACTATCGAGCCGCCCACATCATCCATCTGGCGCAACAAGAGGGTGATGTCGGCACCGAGCAGCAGCGTCAGGCCTTTGTGCATTACCGCGCGCTCTTCGACAAGCTGCTCGACCCCGAGCCCGACTTGAGAAAAGACGACCACACCACTCAAGACACCGACACCGCACAGGAAGCAAGCGCATGACCACCCAAGAGCGACACCCTGAGACCGCCCCCGCCCGCGACGAGGTCGAATCCGCGACAGCAACGACCGAGCGTCACGCGGGTCCGGCGGAGTCGTCGACGGCACCCACCGACCGTTCGACCGCGACAACCGAACCGACCGCCTACGCCGAACCAGAAATCGCCGGCGCCCACGAATCGGCGGACACGGCACCAGCAGCGACGGACACGGCACCGGCGGCGGCCGAATCAGAAACGGAGCTATCGCTTTTCGCCGAGGACCAGCTTGCCGGGCTGCGTGCGCGCTGGGACAACGTCCAGGCAGGATTCGTCGACGACCCCAAAGGCTGCGTCCAGACGGCAGACGGGCTGGTGTCCGACGTCGTCGAGCAGCTCACGACCGGCTTCACGGAGGCGCGTTCGCGCCTCGAACAACGCTGGAGCCGCGGCGAAGAAGCTTCCACCGAGGATCTTCGGATCGCGCTCAAGCGCTACCGGGCATTCTTCGAGCGACTGCTCGCGGTGTGATACCGCGACCGGTGTAGTCAGACCGCGGCGGCCAGCTTGCCGGCCAACCGCTCAACGTGGGTGGCCACTTCGTCCGCAGAGCGGTCCGGCAGCCCGAACAACACCTGAGTGACACCCAGCTCGGCCCAGTGCGCCAGCTTCTCGGGCACCGGCTTGAAATCCAGCGCCACAATCTGCGGCGCACCCTTTCGCCCGGCGGCGGCCCAGGTGTCTTGCAGCAGCCTTACCGGCGCGTCGATGTCGAAGTCGCGTGGGGTGGTGATCCAGCCGTCAGCGCTGCGTGCGATCCACTTGAAGTTCTTTTCGGTCCCTGCCGCGCCGACCAGCACCGGAATGTGGTCTTGCACGGGCTTGGGCCAAGCCCAGCTGGGACCGAAGTTGACGAACTCGCCCTGGTAGGCAGCTTCCTCTTGGGTCCACAACGCCCGCATCGCCTCCAGGTATTCGCGCAGCATCGTGCGGCGCCGGCCCGAAGGGACGCCGTGGTCGGCGAGTTCGTCGGTGTTCCAGCCGAAGCCGACGCCGAGGCTCACCCGCCCGCCCGAAAGGTGGTCCAGGGTGGCGATGGATTTCGCCAGCGTGATGGGGTCGTGTTCCACCGGCAGCGCCACCGCAGTTGACAGCCGGACCCGGGAGGTGACCGCACATGCCGCGCCCAAACTCACCCAAGGATCCAGGGTTCGCATGTAGCGGTCGTCGGGCAGCGACGCGTCACCGGTGGTCGGGTGCGCGGCCTGGCGCTTGACCGGGATGTGGGTATGTTCGGGCACGTAGAAGGTGTGAAAGCCATGGTCGTCGGCAAGCTTGGCGGCCACGTCCGGGGTGATGCCACGGTCGCTGGTGAACAGCACGAGCCCGTAATCCATGCCCAGATTAGAACGTGTTTCACCTGCCGCGGGCAAGCGGGCGCGGTGACACGCCGAGCGCCGCAACGCGCCCACCCGAAGGTGCGCTAGCGTGGATGGTCGAATCGCGGCGCAACACCGGTGCTGTTTTGGCACGGCGTTCCCAAGCGGTCGATGCAGCGTCGCGCGGAGCGGCGCCAGGGAGTACAGCGCCGCGACGATGGCGCCCGAAGGCACTGGAAGTACAGGAGAAGCCAATGACCTACTCGCCCGGCAGTTCCGGATATCCACCCGCGCAGTCCCCCGCTCCCTACGGAGCCTCGACGCCCGCGTTCGCGAAAGCCGACGACGGCGAAAGCAAGCTGAAGCTGTATTTGACCATCGTGGTGGTGGCGCTGGGCTTGGCGGCCTACCTCGCGACGTTCGGCCCGACGTTGACCCTCAGCGCCGATCTGGGTCCGTCCGGTGGCGAGATCTCCGGCGACATCGGCATGGGGGTTCCGGCGGCGCTGCTGGCCGCTCTGCTCGCCGGGGTGGGTCTGCTGCCCAAGGCCAAGAACTACCTGCCGATAGTCACAGTGGTCTCTGCGCTGGGTGCGCTCGTTTTGATCGGGGAGATCTTGAACAAGCCCAGCGGGTTCTCCATCGGGTGGGGGCTGTGGTTGGCCATCGCATTCGTCTTCATCCAGGCGCTCGTGGCCGTCGGCGCGCTTTTGCTCGACGCCGGCGTGATCACCCCGCCGGCCCCGCGGCCCAAGTACGACCAGTACAGCCAGTACGGCCAGTACGGCGGCTATTACGGTCAGCCCGGCCCGCAGCACGCGCCATACCAGCAGCAGGGGCCCCAGCAGTCGGGGTACGGGTCGCAGTACGGCGGCTACCCTGCGGGGCCCACGACCGGCGGATTCGGTGCGGCGGGCACCCAGCAGACCTCCCACCAGGGCCCGCAGCACGGGACGTCCACTCCGCCGACCGGCTTTCCGAGCTTCACTCCGCCGTCCTACGGATCGAGTCCCACGGCCGAAGTCACGGCGCAGCCCAACTCCGGCAACCACGGCGGCCAGACCCAACATGGCCAACACTCGCAAGGGCAGCCGCCGCTGGGTCAGGGTCAACAGCCCCAATCGCCTTCTTCTTCATCAGGTCCGGCGCAGTCCTAACCAGGCGCTCGCGCGGCCGTCGCGCGCGCAGCGGCCGGCGCAGCGCGTCATATGAGATCAGTCAGCCCATGCGCGAAGACTGACACCGGTGCAGGACAGTCGAGCAGCGGGCGCCCGCCAGGCACGTGACCTACTGAGGGTCGCGTTCGGCCCGGCTCTGGTGGCACTTGTCGTCATCGCTGCGGTCACGCTGCTGCAGTTGGTGATCGCCAACAGCGACATGACCGGCGCGCTCGGCGCCATCGCCAGCATGTGGCTCGGCGTGCATCAGGTCCCGATCTCCATCGGCGGGCGCGAGCTGGGTGTGATGCCGCTTTTGCCGGTGCTGTTGATGGTGTGGGGAACAGCACGCACGACGGCCCGGGCCACCTCGCCGACGGGGTCCTGGTTCGTCATCCGCTGGGTCGTCGCGTCGGCGCTCGGGGGGCCGTTGCTGATGGCGGCCATCTCGTTGGCGGTCATTCACGACGCGGCCTCGGTGATCACCGAGCTGCAAACGCCTAACGCGTTGCGGGCGTTCACCAGTGTGCTGGTGGTCCACGGCATCGGGGCCGCGACTGGGCGTGGGATCGCGGGTAGGCGATCGGGCGTTGGCGGCCGTGTCACTGCCCAGCTGGCTGGGCGGTTCGGTGCGAGCGGCCGGGGCCGGGGTGTTGGCGCTGCTCGGGCTGTCCGGCCTGGTCACGGCCGCGTCGCTGGTTGTGCACTGGGCGACGATGCATCAGCTCTACTCGGTGACCGATTCGGTATTCGGCCAGTTCAGCCTCACCGTGCTGTCGGCCCTGTACGCGCCCAACGTCATCGTCGGCACCGCGGCGATGGCGGTGGGCTCCAGCGCGCATCTGGGCTTCGCCACGTTCAGCTCGTTCACCGTCTTCGGCGGCGACATTCCCGCGCTGCCGGTTCTGGCGGCCGCACCGTCGCCGCCGCTCGGCCCGGTGTGGGTCGCGCTGCTGATTGTCGGGGCTGCGTCCGGCGTGGCGGTTGGTCAGCAATGCGCGCGGCGGCCGTTGCCGCTCTTTCCGGCCTTGGGCAAGCTGCTGGCCGCGGCGGTGCTGGCGTCGCTGACGATGGCGCTGCTGGGCTACGCGGGGAGCGGACGGCTGGGCAACTTCGGCGACGTCGGCGTGGACCAGGACACGTTCGGCGTCGCGGTCTTTTTCTGGTTCGCGGTCGTCGGTTTGCTCACCGTCGTGCTGACCGGTGGAGTCCGGCGCCGCGCCAAACCGCCCAAGCTGCGGCCGCAGCCGACCGAGGAGTCCGCGCCGCGGTCCTTGAGGAGCCGCGCGATGAGGACTCCGTCGCGCAACCTGAACCCGTCGGGCAGATGGAACCGAAGACAACGTCGACGCCGTGACCGCTGGACCCGCTGGATCCGTGATCCGTTGCCGCCGACCGAGTCGGCCGCTGATCAGCCGCCGGCCTGACCTACCCGTGCTGAGGCACTAATCGACCGCTCGGCGCTGGGACGGCCTCGCTAAGCTCGCCGTGTGCAGCAACCGCTCCGTGTGCCCCCAGTGCACCGGCGCGGCTGGTGGTATTGGCGTCGGGCACCGGGTCGCTGCTCAGTTCGCTGCTCAGCGCCGCCGTCGGCGACTACCCGGCGCGGGTCATCGCCGTCGGGGTCGATCGTGACTGCCGCGCCGTCGAGATCGCCGCGGCGGCGTCGTTGCCGACGTTCACCGTCCGGCTGGCCGACCACGCCAGACCGCGAAGCGTGGGACGGCGCCCTGACGCAGGCCACCGCGGCACATTCCCCGGACCTGATGGTTTCGGCAGGGTTCATGAAAATACTTGGACCGCAGTTTCTTTCAGAATTCAGTGGACGCGTCGTGAACACTCATCCGGCGCTGCTGCCGGCTTTTCCCGGTGCGCACGGCGTGGCCGAGGCGCTGGCCTACGGGGTCAAGGTCACCGGCTGCACGGTGCATCTGGTGGACGCCGGTACCGACACTGGGCCGATACTGGCGCAGCAAACCGTCCCGGTGCTGCGACGGGGACGACGAACAGACTCTGCACGAACGCATCAAGGTCACCGAACGGCGGCTCTTGGTGGAGGTGGTGGCCGCCGTGGCGACCGGCGGCGTGACCTGGATCGGACGAAAGGCGACCATAGGATGAGCATGACGACGGAAAACGGCCGATCCGCCGGGCGTTGATCAGCGTCTACGACAAGACCGGGCTGGTCGATCTTGCCCGCGGTCTGCATGCCGCCGGCGTCGACATCGTCTCGACCGGATCGACCGCGAAAACAATTGCCGGCAGCGGAATTCCGGTCACAGCCGGTCGAAGAGGTGACCGGCTTCCCGGAGGTGCTCGACGGCCGGGTCAAGACACTGCACCCGCGGGTGCACGCCGGGCTGCTGGCAGACCTGCGCAAGCCGGAGCACGCCGCGGCGCTCGAAGAGCTCGGGATCGCCGCGTTCGAACTGGTGGTGGTCAACCTTTACCCGTTCGCCGAGACCGTGGACTCCGGCGCCGATATCGACGAATGCGTCGAGCAGATCGACATCGGCGGGCCCGTCGATGGTGCGCGCAGCGGCCAAGAACCATCCCAGCGTGGCGGTCGTCGTCGAGCCGCCGGGTATGACGGCGTGCTGGCCGCGGTCAGCAACGGCGGATTCACCCTTGCCGAGCGTAAGCGGTTGGCCGCGTTGGCATTTCGCCACACCGCGGAGTACGACATCGCGGTCGCCGGCTGGATGGGCTCGACGCTGGCGCCCGAGCAGCCACCGGCTGGCGTTTCCGCAGTGGTTCGCCGGCAACTGGCGCCGCTCAGCGTTGCTGCGCTACGGCGAGAACCCGCACCAGCAGGCCGCGCTGTACAGCGACGCCAGTGCGTGGCCCGGGTCTGGCGCAGGCCGAGCAGCTGCACGGAAAAGAGATGTCCTACAACAACTTCACCGACGCCGACGCCGCCTGGCGGGCGGCGTTCGACCACGAGCAGACCTGCGTGGCGATCATCAAGCACGCCAACCCGTGCGGTATCGCGATCTCGTCGGTCTCGGTGGCCGACGCGCACCGCAAGGCCCACGAATGCGACCCGCTGAGCGCGTTCGGCGGAGTGATCGCGGCCAACACCGAGGTCAGCGTCGAGATGGCGGAGAATGTCAGCACCATCTTCACCGAAGTGATCGTCGCGCCCGCCTACCAGCCGGGCGCGGTGGACTGCTGGCACGCAAGAAGAACATCCGGGTACTGGTGGCCGCTGAGGCCTGGCGTTGCGCGGCGGCTCGGAGCTGCGCCCGATCAGCGGTGGGCTGCTGATCCAGCAGCGCGATCGCCTCGACGCGCCCGGCGACAACCCGGTCAACTGGACCCTGGCCACCGGGATCGCCGGCCGACCCGGCGACGTTGACCGACCTGGTGTTCGCCTGGCGCGCCTGCCGTGCGGTCAAGTCGAACGCGATTGTGATCGTCGCCGAGCGGCGCCACCATCGGCGTCGGCATGGGTCAAGTCAACCGGGTCGACGCCGCGCGGCTGGCCGTCGAGCGCGGCGGCGAGCGGGTGCGCGGCGCGGTCGCGGCCTCCGACGCGTTCTTCCCGTTCCCCGACGGGCTGCAGACGCTGACCGCCGCCGGGGTCACCGCGATCGTGCATCCCGGTGGCTCGGTGCGCGACGACGAGGTGACGGCGGCGGCGGCGATGCCGGTGTGACGCTCTACCTGACCGGCGCGCGCCACTTTGCTCATTAGGGCGCAGGCGGACTCAGCTCAGGACGGGTTTCCGGGCGGCTGACCGCGCGCACCCGTCGTAGCGTGGAGTGGTGACTTCACCGAACTTGCTGCCGCGCACCGTCGGCGAATTGCGGTCCGCTGGGCACCGCGAGCGCGGCGTCAAACAGGAGATCCGCGAGAATCTGCTGACCGCGCTGGCCGAGGGTGACGATGTCTGGCCGGGCATTCTGGGCTTCGACGACACCGTGTTGCCGCAGCTGGAACGGGCGCTGATCGCCGGTCACGACGTCGTGCTGCTCGGCGAACGTGGCCAGGGCAAGACCCGGTTGCTGCGCGCGCTGGTCGGCCTGCTCGACGAGTGGACGCCGGTGATCGCCGGGGCTGAACTCGGCGAGCATCCCTACTCGCCGATCACGCCCGAGTCGATCCGGCGGGCTGCCGAACTCGGCGACGATCTGCCGGTGGCCTGGAGGCACCGCAGCGAGCGCTACACCGAGAAGCTCGCCACACCCGACACCAGCGTCGCCGACCTGGTAGGTGACATCGACCCGATCAAGGTCGCCGAGGGCCGCAGGCTGGGGGACCCCGAGACCATCGCCTACGGCCTGATCCCGCGGGCGCATCGCGGCATCGTCGCGGTCAACGAGCTGCCCGACCTGGCTGAGCGCATCCAGGTCTCGATGCTCAACGTGATGGAGGAACGCGATATCCAGGTTCGCGGCTACACGCTGCGGCTGCCGCTGGATGTCGTGGTGGTGGCCAGCGCGAACCCGGAGGATTACACCAACCGCGGCCGCATCATCACCCCACTCAAAGACCGGTTCGGTGCCGAGATCCGCACCCACTACCCGCTGGAGCTCGACGCGGAGGTGGGCGTCATCGCTCAGGAGGCGCACCTGAGCGCCCAGGTGCCCGACCACCTGACGCAGGTGATCGCGCGGTTCGCCCGGTATCTGCGGGAATCCCGGTCGGTCGACCAGCGGTCGGGGGTTTCGGCGCGGTTCGCGATCGCCGCGACCGAAACGGTCGCCGCGGCCGCCCGGCATCGCGGCGCGGTGCTCGGGGAGACGGATCCGGTCGCGCGGGTGGTAGACCTGGGCACGATCATCGACGTCTTGCGCGGCAAGCTGGAGTTCGAATCCGGCGAGGAAGGCCGCGAACAGGCGGTGCTCGAACACCTGTTACGCCGTGCCACCGCCGACACCGCATCAAGAGCGCTCGGCGGAATCGACGTCGGGCCGCTGGTCGCCGCGGTCGAGGGCGGTTCTGCGGTGACGACCGGCGAGCGGGTGTCGGCCAAGGACGTGCTGGCCGCGCTGCCCGAGCTGCCCGTCATCGACGCGATTGCCCGACGGCTGCGCGCGGATTCGGAAGGTGAGCGTGCCGCGGCGCTGGAACTGGCCTTGGAAGCGCTGTATTTGGCCAAGCGAATCGACAAAGTGTCCGGGGAAGGCGAAACCGTCTATGGCTAATCGGCATTCGTCTCGATACTCGGCGTATACCGGCGGGCCCGACCCGCTGGCCCCGCCGGTGGATCTGCGTGAGGCGCTCGAGCAGATCGGACAGGACGTGATGGCGCGGCACCTCGCCGCGGCGGGCGCTCTCCGAGCTGCTGCGGCGCGGCACCAAGAGCACGCCCGGCGCGGACCGGCTGGCCGCAGAGGTCAACCGACGTCGACGAGAGCTGCTGCGCAACAACAACTTAGACGGCACGCTGCAAGAGATAAAAAGGCTGCTCGACGAGGCGGTGCTGGCCGAACGCAAAGAACTGGCCCGCGCTCTAGACGACGACGCACGCTTCTCCGAGCTGCAACTGGAGTCGCTTTCCCCATCTCCGGCCAAAGCCGTGCAGGAATTGTCCGACTACAACTGGCGAAGCGCGCAGGCCCGCGAATCCTACGAGAAGATCAAGGATCTGCTCGGCCGCGAGATGCTCGACCAGCGCTTCGCCGGCATGAAGCAGGCGCTGGAGGGGGCCACCGACGAGGATCGCCAGCGCGTCAACCAGATGCTCGACGACCTCAACGACCTGCTGGACAAGCATGCCCGCGGCGCGGACACGCAGCAAGATTTCCAAGGCTTCATGGACAAGCACGGCGAGTTCTTCCCGGAGAACCCCAGCAACGTCGAGGAGCTGCTGGACTCGCTGGCGAAACGGGCCGCTGCCGCGCAGCGATTCCGCAACAGCCTGAGCCCGGATCAGCGTGCCGAGCTGGATGCCTTGGCGCAGCAGGCCTTCGGGTCCCCGTCGCTGATGCAGGCGCTGGGCCGGTTGGACGCGCACCTGCAGGCGGCCCGGCCCGGCGAGGACTGGGAAGGGTCGGCGCAGTTCTCCGGAGACAACCCGCTGGGCATGGGTGAAGGCGCCCAAGCGTTGTCGGACATCGCCGAACTCGAACAGCTGGCTGAGCAACTGTCCCAGAGCTATCCGGGTGCGACCATGGACGACGTCGACCTCGACGCGCTGGCCCGTCAGCTTGGCGACCAGGCCGCCGTCGACGCAAAGACACTTGCCGAGCTGGAGCGCGCGCTGGTCAATCAGGGATTCCTGGACCGCGGCTCCGATGGCCAGTGGCGGCTGTCGCCCAAGGCGATGCGACGGCTCGGCGAGACGGCGTTACGCGATGTGGCGCAACAACTTTCCGGGCGACACGGGGAACGCGATCACCGGCGTGCCGGTGCGGCAGGAGAACTGACCGGGGCCACCCGGCCCTGGCAATTCGGCGACACCGAACCGTGGAACGTCACCCGGACACTGACCAACGCGGTGTTGCGGCAGGCCGGAAGTTCGGCGGGCAGTTCGGCTCCGGCCATTCATATCACCGTCGACGACGTCGAGGTCTCCGAGACCGAGATGCGCACCCAGGCCGCGGTGGCGCTGTTGGTCGACACCTCGTTTTCGATGGTGATGGAGAATCGTTGGCTGCCGATGAAGCAAACCGCGCTGGCGCTCAATCATCTGGTGAGCACCCGGTTTCGTTCGGATGCCCTGCAAATCATCGCGTTTGGCCGCTATGCCCGTACCATGACCGCTGCCGAGCTGACCGGTCTGGAAGGCGTCTACGAGCAGGGCACCAACCTGCACCACGCGTTGGCGCTGGCTGGGCGGCATCTGCGGCGCCACCCCACCGCGCAGCCGGTGGTGCTGGTGGTCACCGACGGCGAGCCGACCGCGCACCTCGAAGACTCCGACGGTGAGGGTTCGGCGGTGTTTTTTGACTATCCGCCGCATCCGCGGACCATCGCCCACACCGTGCGCGGGTTCGACGACATGGCCCGGCTAGGCGCCCAGGTCACGATTTTCCGGCTGGGCAGTGATCCCGGGCTGGCCCGATTCATCGATAAGGTCGCCCGGCGGGTCGAGGGGCGGGTCGTGGTGCCCGACCTCGACGGGCTGGGGGCGGCCGTAGTGGGCGATTATTTACGGTACCGACGGCGTCGTCGTTGAGACGCTGCGGTGGCTAGCTCGGGGACTTGCGGTTCTTCCGCTTGATGCCCACACCGCCCCACAGCGAGAAGCCGCGGACCGTCACCTTGGGTGCACCGGGCGTGCCCTGGCCGGTGACGGTGTGGTCGAAGCCGCCCATCACCCCGTGGCCGTGGATGTCCACATTGACTTCCGGGCGGCAGCAGGATGGTCTGCACGCCCATGATCGAATATGCGCGGATCTCCACCTCGGTGGAGGTGAAGTCGGCATAGCGCAGGTCGATGACTCCGCCACCCCACAGCGCGAACGTCGTCAACTTCTTGGGTACATTCCAGCGGCCGCGTCGCTCGAAGGCACCCATGATGGCCAGCAGCAGCGTGGACGGAGCCGGTTTGCACGCGCCGCCGCGGCGCGGGCTGACCGTCGAACCGAGCAGGTCGGCGTGCAGCCGATCCAGGTCATCGTAGGTCTTGGCCGCATAGGCTTTGGTGAGCCGGTCCTGGTAGTCGCTCATCTTGAGCCGGCCCTGCGCGGCAGCGTCGGTCAGCAGCTGCGCCACCTCGATGCGGTCGGTGTCGGCTGCGCGTGGCCTCTGCGCGCCATGCTGCGCTGAATCGCTCATCAGTTACGAGCGTACGACGAAAAATTCGGCTGGTCGCCAAGTTCGCTAAACTGTTCCGTCACCTGTGTGTTGGGTAAGAGCCCGAATCGGGACGACCACCGGGGCGGACGTTTTTCCAGGAAGGCGAGCATGCCTTCGGCGGCCTCATCGGAGACGAACAGCCGGGCGGATTCCTCGGCCAGGCGCTGCGCGTCGCGGTCGAATCCGTCCAGGACAGCGGCTGTGGTCAGCGCTTTCGATGCCGCCAGCCCTTGCGGTGAACCCCGGCCCACCTCGGCGACCAGCGAGGCCACCGCGGCGTCCACGTCGTCGACTGCCATCGTGATCAAGCCGATGGCCGCCGCTTCGGCGGCGTCGAACTTCTCGCCGGTCAGGTAGTAGCGGGCCGCGGCCCGCGCCGACATCTTCGGCAGCAGCGTCAGCGAGATGATCGCCGGGGCGACGCCGATCCGGGCCTCGGTCAGCGCGAAGGTGCTGCGCGGCCCGGCGACCGCGATGTCGCAGGCACCGACCAGACCGAACCCGCCGGCCCGGACATGCCCGTTTATCGCGGCGATCACCGGGCGCGGCGAGGCGACGATGGCCCGCATCAGCGCGGCCATTTCGTTGGCGCGCGCCACCGCTCCCCCCTCCCCCTCCCCTCCTCCCCCTGCCGCCCTCGCGATCGCCACGCGGATGCCGCCGGCGCCTGCCGGAGACTCCGAGAGATCCGCACCGGCGCAGAAGGTGCCGCCGGTGTGTCCGAGCACCACGGCGCGCACGTCCGGATCCGCCGCGGCGTCGCGCAGCCCCTGGTGTAGTTGGCTGACCAGGGTGCTGGACAGCGCGTTGCGGTTGTGCGGCGAGTTCAGCGTCAGCCTGGCGAACGGGCCGGCACAATCGGCCGGACCGGCGTACTCGACGAGGGTGTCCATCAGTAGGAGCGGGGCAGGCCCAGCGATGTCTGCGCGACGAAGTTGAGTACCATCTCGCGGCTGACCGGCGCGATCCGTCCCAGCCGGGCCGAGGCCAGCATGGCGGCGACGCCGTACTCCTTGGTCAGCCCGTTGCCGCCCATCGATTGCACGGCCTGGTCGACCGACCGGGTGGCCGCCTCGGCCGCCGCGTATTTGGCCACGTTGGCGGCCTCGGCCGCACCCATGTCGTCGCCGTTGTCGTAGAGCGTGGCGGCCTTCTGCATCATCAGCTTGGCGAGTTCGACCTCGATGTGGCACTGCGCCAATGGATGCGCCAGCCCTTGGTGCGCGCCGATCGGCGTGGACCAGACTTTGCGCGTCTTGACGTAGTCGGCGGCCCTCTCCAGCGCGAAGCGCCCCATGCCCACCGCGCTGGCCGCGCCCATGATGCGCTCCGGGTTCAGGCCCGCGAAAAGCTGGGCGATGGCGGCGTCCTCGGCTCCCACCAGCGCATCGGCCGGCAGCCGGACATCGTCGAGGAACACTTGGAACTGGCGTTCAGGGCTGATCAGCTCCATGTCGATCGGGGTGTAAGTGAAGCCGGCGGCATCGGTGGGTACCACGAACAGCGCCGGGCGCAGCTTGCCGGTCTTGGCCTCTTCGCTGCGGGCCACCACCAGCACCGCCTGGGCCTGGTCGATCCCGGAGATGTAGACCTTCTGGCCCGTGAGGATCCAGTCGCTGCCGTCGCGCCGGGCGGTCGTGGTGATGTTGTGCGAGTTGGATCCGGCGTCGGGTTCGGTGATCGCGAACGCCATCGTCAGCGTGCCGTCGGCGATCGACGGAATCCAGCGCTTCTTCTGCTCTTCGGTGCCGAACTTGCTGATGATGGTGCCGTTGATGGCCGGGGACACCACCATCAGCAGCAGCGCGCTACCCGCCGCCGCCATTTCCTCCATCACCAGCGACAGCTCGTACATTCCGGCACCGCCGCCGCCGTACTCCTCGGGCAGATTCACCCCGAGAAAGCCGAGTTTGCCCGCTTCGGACCACAACTCGTCGGTGTGCTGGTGTGCGCGGGCCTTCTTCAGGTAGTACTCACTGCCATAGTTGGACGCCCATGCGGCCACCGACTTGCGCAGCGCCCGGCGTTCTTCGCTTTCGATGAAGTCGGTCATGCTCAATCCCCTTCTGCTTGCGGCGCTTCCACTTTCGCCAAGACGGCGCCGACCTCTACTTGCTGACCGGTATCGACGTGCAGCTCGGTGAGCACACCGTCGGTCGGCGCGGTGATAGTGTGCTCCATCTTCATTGCTTCCAGCCAGATCAGCGGCTGACCGGCGCTGACGGTGTCACCCGCGCGGGCGCCGAGCCGGATGACGTTACCGGGCATCGGTGCCACCAGCGAGCCCTGCTCGACCGCCGAACCGGGTTCGGCGAAGCGGGGCAACGCGACCAGGTGAACGGGCCCGCGTGCTGAATCGACATAGACGTCATCACCGTAACGCGCGACAGTGAAACTGCAGGCCACTCCGTCGGCGTCGGCCAGCACCACCAATTGTCGGCGAGACTGAGACCAGTCGCACCAGCTCGTCACCGGGTAATGTCAATCCGGTTCTGGTGAAGCGGTATTCGACGCAATGCTCGGTGTCGGTGTCGTCACGGTAGGACTTGACCTGATAGCCCGACATGAGGTTGCGCCAGCCGCTGGGCAGTGAGCCGAGCACGGTTGCCGTCGCGCGATTGTGCGCGGCATCGGCCAGCGCGGCGGCGATCGCCGACATCGCGACCACGGCGTCGTCGCCAGCGGCGCCGAGAGCTCCGGCAGGCCGTGGGTGTCGAAAAAGGCGGTGTCGGTGGCGCCGTCGAGGAATGCCGGATGCCGCAGCACGTTGACCAACAGGTCGCGGTTGGTGCGCACCCCGTGCAGGCGGGCGCGGGCCAGCGCGTCGGCGAGCACCAGCGCCGACTGACGGCGGGTTGGCGCATAGGAGATGACTTTGGCCAGCATCGGGTCGTAGTGAATGGACACGGTCGACCCGTCCACAACCCCGGAGTCCAGCCGGATCCCGGTGCGTGACCCGAGCGGGTCGAATTCGGTTCGCACACCTGGCACATCGATGCGGTGCACTAGACCGGCCTGGGGCGCCCAGCCGCGGGCGGGATCCTCGGCATAGAGCCGTGCTTCGATCGAATGGCCTTGGGCCGGAGGTGGCTGCGCATCCAGTCGGCCGCCCTCGGCCACCGCGAGCTGCAGTTCGACGAGGTCGAGCCCGGTGGTCTCTTCGGTGACCGGGTGCTCGACCTGCAGCCGGGTGTTCATCTCCAGGAAGTAGAACTCGCCGTCCTCATCGGCGAGGAATTCCACGGTCCCCGCGCCGGTGTAACCGATCGCGGCGGCAGCCAGGCGGGCCGCGTCGAACAGTCTTGTCCCGCATCCCCGCTGTGCGCTCGACCAACGGCGACGGGGCCTCCTCGATGATCTTCTGGTGGCGGCGCTGAATCGAGCATTCTCGTTCCCCGACCGCCCACACCGCGCCGTGGCTGTCGGCGAGGACTTGAACCTCGACATGATGGCCGGTGGGCAGGTAGCGCTCGCAGAACACGGTCGGATCGCCGAACGCGGACTGCGCCTCGCGCCCGGCTGCGGCGACTTCGCCAGACAGCGCTGACAATTCGCGCACCACCCGCATCCCGCGGCCGCCGCCACCCGCGGAAGCCTTCACCAGCACCGGCAGCTGCGACTGGGTGACGGTGTGCGGGTCCAGCTCCTCGAGCACCGGCACGCCGGCGATGGCCATCATCTTCTTGGCCTCGATCTTGGAGCCCATCGCACGCACCGCATCCACCGGCGGCCCGACCCAGGTCAGGCCGGCCTCCTGCACGGCTGCCGCGAAATCTGCATTCTCCGAAAGGAATCCGTAGCCCGGGTGCACCGCATCGGCGTGGGCCGCGCGGGCCGCCGCGATCAGTGCCTGTGCGTTGAGGTAGTCGTTGACCCCGGGCAGCCGCACTCGGGCATCGGCCTCGGCGACATGCGGAGCGCCGGCATCCGGATCGGTGTAGACGGCCACGGTGCCCAGACCCAGCCGGCGACAGGTGGCGAACACCCGCCGGGCGATCTCGCCGCGGTTGGCCACCAGAACTCGGGTGATCGCCATCTGCATCACATCCGGTAGACGCCGAAGTTCGACGTCCCCTCGATTGGAGCATTGGCGATGGCGGACAGACACATTCCCAGCACGGTGCGGGTGTCGCGTGGGTCGATAACCCCGTCGTCGTAGAGCCGTCCGGACAGGAACATCGGCAGCGACTCCGCTTCGATCTGCGCCTCGATGGCCGCGCGCAACGAGGCGTCGGCGGCTTCGTCGACTTCCTGGCCACGGGCCTGCGCGGCGGCGCGGCTGACAATGGAGATCACACCGGCCAATTGCGCACCGCCCATCACCGCGGCCTTCGCGCTGGGCCAGGCGAACAAAAACCGCGGATCGTAAGCCCGGCCGCACATGCCGTAATGCCCGGCGCCGTAGGATGCACCGATCAGCAGGGAGATATGGGGCACTGTCGAATTCGAGACGGCGTTGATCATCATCGAGCCGTGCTTGATCATCCCACCCTCCTCGTAATCCTTGCCGACCATATAGCCGGTCGTGTTGTGCAAGAACAACAATGGCGTGTCGGAGCGATTGGCCAGCTGAATGAATTGCGTCGCCTTCTGCGACTCCTCGCTGAACAACACCCCGCGGGCATTGGCCAAGATTCCCAACGGGTATCCATGCAGCCTGGCCCAACCGGTCACCAGCGACGAGCCGTACATCGCTTTGAACTCATCGAAATCCGAACCGTCGACAATGCGGGCGATCACCTCCCGCGGGTCGAACGGGACACGTAGATCCGACGGCACGATACCGATCAGCTCCTCGGTGTCGAAGAGCGGTTCGCTGACAGGTCCGGGTGCGGGCCCTCGTTTGACCCAGTTCAGCCGTGCCACGATTCGGCGGCCGATCCGCAGCGCGTCGAGTTCGTCGACGGCGAAATAGTCGGCCAGGCCCGATATTCGGGCGTGCATTTCTGCGCCGCCCAGCGATTCGTCGTCGGACTCCTCGCCGGTGGCCATCTTCACCAGCGGTGGGCCGGCCAAGAACACCTTCGAGCGTTCCTTGATCATCACCACGTGGTCGGACATCCCCGGCACGTACGCCCCGCCGGCGGTGGAGTTCCCGAAGACCAGCGCGATGGTGGGGATTCCGGCCGCCGAGAGCCGGGTCAGGTCGCGGAACATCTGACCACCGGGGATGAAGACTTCCTTCTGAGTGGGCAGATCCGCGCCGCCGGACTCCACCAGCGAGATCACCGGAAGCCGGTTTTGAAATGCGATTTGGTTGGCCCGCAGAATTTTTCGTAGCGTCCACGGGTTGCTGGTGCCGCCCTTCACGGTGGGGTCGTTGGCGACGATCAGGCACTCCACACCGCAGACCGCGCCGATTCCCACGACCAGGCTGGCGCCGACTTGGAACTCGCTGCCCCAAGCCGCCAGCGGGCAGAGCTCCAAGAACGGCGAGTCCGGGTCGACGAGCAGCTCGATGCGCTCCCTGGGGGTCAGCTTGCCGCGGGCGTGATGCCGCTCAACGTATTTGGGGCCGCCGCCAGCCAGCGCTTTGGCGAGTTCGGCGTCGATCTCGTCGAGCTTGGCGGTCGCCGCCGCGGCCGCCTCGGCGTAGGGGGCGGCGTTGGGGTCAAGCGTGGACTGCAGGGCGGTCACGACTGGAACCCGAGGGTCTTGGCGGCTAGCGCGGTCAGGATTTCGGTCGTTCCGCCACCAATGCCAAGGATTCTCATGTCCCGGTACTGGCGTTCGACCTCGGACTCGGTCATGTAGCCCATCCCGCCGAACAACTGGACGGCTTGGTGGGCCACCCATTCGCCGGCTTCCACGGCGGTGTTCTTGGCGAAGCAGACCTGGGCGATCAAGTTAGTCTCACCGGCGAGTTGGCGCTCCACCACGTCTCGGGAATAGACGCGGGCGACGTCGATCCGGCGGGCCATTTCGGCAAGTGTGTTCTGCACCGCCTGTCGGGAGATCAGCGGGCGGCCGAACGTTTGCCGGTCGCGGCACCACTGCGCAGAGATGTCCAGGCACCGCTGCGCGCTGGAATACGCTTGCGCGGCAAGGCCGATGCGCTCAGCGACGAAGGCCTGGGCGATCTGGAGGAACCCGCTGTTCTCGGCGCCGACGAGGTTGGCCGCCGGCACGCGTGCGTCGACGTAGGACAGCTCGGCGGTGTCCGAGGACCGCCAGCCCATCTTGTCCAGTTTGCGGGTGACCTCGAAGCCCGGTGTGCCCTTCTCGACCACCAGCAGCGAAACTCCGCCGCGCCCGGACCGCCGGTGCGCACCGCGGTGACGACATAGTCAGCACGCACCCCGGAGGTGATGTAGGTCTTGGCCCCGTTGACCACATAATGGTCGCCGTCAAAACCGCAGTGGTGCGGAGGTGCCCGACATCCGAACCGCCGCCGGGTTCGGTGATGGCCAACGCACCGATCTTGTCGCCGGACAACGTCGGGCGCACAAAAGTGTCGATGAGCCGGTCGTCGCCGGAGGCGATCATGTGCGGAACCGAAATGCCGCAGGTGAACAGCGACGCGAAAACGCCTCCGGGGACACCGGCCTGGTGCAATTCCTCGCAGACGATCAGCGAGTCGGCGCCGTCGCCGTCGCCGCCGCCGACCGCCTCGGGAAATCCCGCACCCAGCAGCCCGGCCGCCCCGGCGTGGCGGTGCAATTCGCGGGGCAAGTCGCAGATTCGTTCCCACTCGTCGACGTGGGGCAGGATCTCGCGCTCCGCGAACGAGCGCACGGTCTTGCGCAGTTGTTCGCGCTCCGGGTGTAGTCCAGATGTTCACAGCAGCCTCTTCCGGGATGTCGACGTGGCGGCCGCGCAACCATTCGCCCAGCCCCTTGGCCTGGGGGTCGAATCGCGCTTGGTAGGCGACACCTTGGCCCAGGATGCCCTCGATGACGAAGTTCACCGCGCGCAGGTGGGGCAGCAGGTGGCGGGTGACGTCGAGCTCGGCGGTCTCGGGAAGCAACTCTTTGAGCAGCTCGACGGTGACTGTGTGAGCCAGCCAGCGCCACTGCTCGTCGGTACGCACCCACAGCCCGACGTTGGCCGATCCGCCTTTGTCTCCGCTGCGGGCTCCGGCGATGTGGCCCAGCGGCACCCGCCGGGTGGGGCCGGCCGGCAGCGGGTCGGGCAGCGGCGGGGGATCGGCGGGTGCCAGCTCGCACGTGTCTCGACGGCAGCAGGGATGTCGGTGCGGCTGCCGTCGGCGTGCACGGCGATGTGCGGCACCTGGCTGGCATCGACGTAGCCGGGGGAGAACACGCCGTAGACCTGACCGTCGCCCGGCGGGGCGGTGACGTGGAAGCCGGGATAGCTGGCGAGCGCCAATTCGACTGCAGCCGAGGAGAATTGGCGCCCAACGTTTGCGGGATCAGGGTCGCGGACCACGCAGTGCAGCATCGCGCTGGCGGCTTCTTCGGTGTCGGCGTCGGTGTGGTCGGTTCGGGCCAGCGTCCACTGCAACTCGGCGGGTTTGACGGTGAGACTGGATTCCAGCTGCCGGCGCAGCAGATCGGCCTTGGCGTCGATGTCCAGACCGGTCAGGACAAACGTCATGGCGTTGCGGAATCCGCCGATGCTGTTCAGCGACACCTTCAGCGTCGGCGGCGGCGGTTCACCCGCCACGCCGCTGATGCGCACCCGGTCGGGCCCGTCAGCAGACAATGCGACGGTGTCCAGCCGGGCGGTCACGTCCGGGTTGGCGTAACGGGCGCCGGTGACCTCGTAGAGCAGCTGTGCGGTGACGGTCTCGAGGCTAACCTGCCCGCCGGTACCGGGGTGTTTGGTGATCACCGAGGAGCCGTCGGCGTGGATCTCGGCGAGCGGGAAGCCGGCATGCAGCATGTCGGGTATTTCGGTGAAGAAGGCGTAGTTGCCGCCGGTGGCCTGGATGCCGCATTCGATAACGTGGCCGGCGACCACGGCCCCGGCCAGCCGGTCGTAGTCGGTGCGACCCCAGCCGAAGTGCGCGGCCGCCGGCCCGACGGTCACCGACGCATCGGTGACCCGGCCGGTGACGACGACGTCGGCGCCGGCGTTGAGGCACTCGACGATGCCCCAGGCGCCCAGGTACGCGTTCGCGGTGAGCGGCGTGCCCAGCCCCATCTCCTCGGCCCGCGGTGCCAGGTCGTCGCCCTCGACGTGGGCGACCTGCGCGGGAATACCCAGGCGGTCGGCCAACGCGCGCACGGCGTCGGCCAGACCCGCCGGGTTGAGACCGCCGGCATTGGCGACGATACGCACTCCCCGGTCGCGTGCGGTTCCCAGACACTCTTCGAGCTGCGCCACGAAGGTCTTGGCGTAGCCGCGCTCCGGGTGTTTCGTCCGGTCGCGGCCCAGGATGAGCATGGTCAGTTCGGCCAGGTAGTCGCCGGTGAGGTAGTCCAGTTCGCCGCCGATGAGCATCTCACGCATCGCCGAAAACCGGTCGCCGTAGAACCCCGAACAGTTCCCGATTCGAACCTCAGATCCCACGCGCGTCCTCCTTCAGCGCTGCCGTCGGCCCGGTGTACCAACCAACCGGTAGGTTATCGGGTACCGCCGGTGTCACGTCAAGGATGCTCCCCGGCGACGGCGACCCGCACAGCCCGTCCTCGCAGCGCTCGCCGTGCCGGTCCATTTTGGTCACCCAGCAGGTCACCGGCTATCGTTTGCACCGACAGTTGTCGCCGATGAGCCCCGGTTCTGCGACACCCCCTTGAAGGAGTAAGGCCCGATCATGGCTGTGCCGAAGCGCAGGATGTCGCGCGCAAACACCCGAAGCCGCCGCGCGCAGTGGAAGGCCAAGCGCCCCGAACTCGTCAGCGTGACCGTTGCCGGCCAGCAGCACAAAGTGCCGCGCCGGCTGCTCAAGGCGGCTCGCCTCGGTCTGATCGACCTCGACCGCGGTTAGCGCCAGGCACCCGCGTGGCACGGGTGGTCGCCCGGTTGGAGCGGCCGGAAAAATAGCCGTGCCACCAGTTAGTGTGTTCTTACACGCTTCTTAGGCGATTGGGCGACACTGGTTGCCGTGCGAATACTTGTCGTCGACGATGACCGCGCTGTGCGCGAGTCCCTGCGCAGGTCACTGTCCTTT
The DNA here is from genome assembly GCA_963787635.1 of uncultured Actinomycetota bacterium. GTDB lineage: Bacteria > Actinomycetota > Actinomycetes > Mycobacteriales > Mycobacteriaceae > Mycobacterium. The sequence continues at coordinate 62,423 of CAWBDP010000006.1, forward strand.
AACGGGTACACGGTGGAGTTGGCGGCCGATGGTGTCGAGGCGCTCGACATGCTTGCTGCTGAGCGTCCCGACGCGCTCGTACTGGACGTGATGATGCCACGGCTAGATGGGCTGGAAGTGTGCCGCCACCTGCGAAGCACGGGTGACGATCTGCCGATCCTGGTTCTTACCGCCCGCGATTCGGTCTCCGAGCGGGTCGCCGGACTCGACGCCGGCGCCGACGATTATCTGCCCAAGCCGTTCGCCCTCGAAGAGCTGCTGGCCCGGATGCGTGCCCTGCTGCGCCGCACCAGAATCGACGACTCTGGCGAATCGGTGGCCATGACGTTCTCCGATCTCACCCTGGACCCGGTGACCCGCGAAGTCACGCGCGGGCAGCGCCAGATCAACCTGACCCGTACTGAATTCGCGCTGTTGGAGATGCTGATCGCCAACCCGCGGCGGGTGCTGACCCGTACCCGCATCCTCGAGGAGGTGTGGGGATTCGACTTCCCCACCTCGGGTAACGCGCTGGAAGTCTATGTCGGGTATCTGCGCCGCAAAACTGAAGCAGATGGGGAGTCGCGGCTGATCCACACCGTGCGCGGAGTGGGCTACGTGCTTCGCGAAACACCGCCCTGATGCCGCGATTCCGCTGGCGAGGGCGCAGGCAACGGCCGGCGACGTCGTCGCTGTCGCTGCGATGGTGGGTGATGCTGATCGCAATGGTCCCGGTGGCCATCGTTGTCATTTTGATGGCCTGGGTTGTGTACTTCACGGTCTCGGCGGCGCTCTACAACGATATCGACCACCAGCTCGATAGCCGGGCACAGCTGCTGATCGCGAGCGGTTCGTTGGCGGCTGACCCCGCGAAAGCCATCGAAGGCACTGCCTATTCGGATGTCAACGCGATGTTCGTGATTCCGGGCCGCGCAAAATTCACCGCCCACCAGCACGGTCAGTCGCTGCCATTGGGAGGACCAGAGAATGCGGTCATCCGCGGCCAGTTGGTATTGTCCCGGCGCACCGTCGCCGGTCAACGGGTGCTGGCCATTCATCTGCCCAACGGCAGTTCACTGCTGATTTCCAAGAGCCTGGCGCCCACCGAAGCGGTGATCACGGATTTGCGTCTGGTGCTGCTCATCGTGGCCGGCGTGGGCGTGGTGATCGCCGCGATCGGTGGCGGGATGGTCACCCGTGTCGGCTTGCGGCCGGTGGCTCGTCTCACCCAGGCCGCTGAGCGGGTGGCGCGCACCGACGATCTGCGGCCCATCCCGGTTTATGGCAGTGACGAACTGTCCCGACTGACCGAGGCATTCAATCTGATGTTGCGGGCGCTGACCGAGTCCCGGGAACGCCAGGCCCGGCTGGTCACCGACGCCGGTCACGAACTGCGCACGCCGCTGACGTCGCTGCGGACGAATGTCGAACTGCTGATCGCGTCGATGGAACCCGGCGCGCCGCGGCTGCCGGAGCAGGAAATGGCCGATCTGCGCGCTGACGTGGTCGCCCAGATCGAGGAATTGTCCACGCTGGTAGGTGATTTGGTCGACCTGACTCGTGACGACGCCCGGGAAGCGGTGCACGAGCAGGTTGACATCTCTGAGGTCGTCGATCGCAGCCTGGAGCGGGTGCGGCGGCGCCGTAATGATGTCGAGTTCGACGCCGAGGTGATTCCCTGGCTGGTTTACGGCGACGCTGCCGGGCTGTCGCGTGCGGTGCTGAACCTGCTGGACAATGCCGCCAAGTGGAGTCCGTCAGGCGGGCAGGTTGGCCTGAAGATGCGACAACTCGACTCGTCGCATGTTGAGCTCGTGGTCTTCGATCACGGCCCCGGGATCCCGCTGCAAGAGCGTCGGCTGGTGTTCGAACGGTTCTTCCGCTCGGCGTCGGCGCGCGCGATGCCCGGCTCGGGACTGGGCCTGGCGATTGTCAAACACGTGGTGTTAAAACACGGCGGGGCACTTCGAGTCGAAGACACCGTCCCAGGCGGCCAACCACCGGGCACGTCAATCTATGTGCTGCTGCCCGGACGGCCGATACAACTTGCACCCGAGGGCGGCGAGCCCGAAGTTACGGCTGGCACAAATGGGGGAAACTCTTTAGGGGCGACGAACGTTATCTCAGTGGATCCTCAGTCCGCGCAGGCAAAGTAGCTGCGAATACTGTTGGATTAGACCTTAACTTTCGAGGAAGAGCGACCTAGCGACATGACGAATCACCCGAGGTATTCGCCACCGCCGCAGCAGCCGGGCTATCGCCCCGGGCCTAGCCAGCCTGGAGCTCCCGGCTACACCGGTACGGGCCAGATCCCGACAGGTCAGATCGGTGCGGGCCATACCGGTTCGGGCCAGATCCCGGTGAGCCATACCGGTTCGGGCCAGATCCCGGTGAGCCATACCGGTTCGGGCCAGATCCCGCTGAGCCATACCGGTTCGGGCCAGATCCCGCTGAGCCATACCGGTTCGGGCCAGATCCCGCTGAGCCATACCGGTTCGGGCCAGATCCCGCTGAGCCATACCGGTTCGGGCCAGATCCCGGTGGGCCACACCGGTACGGGCCAGATCCCAACCGGAGCGCACCAGACCTATGCACAGCACGACTGGCGCTACTCGCAGCAATCGCCGTACCGCGCGCCCTACGATCCATACCGCGGCACGCAAACCGGCTCGTTGGCCGGGCAACCTCCACCGGCGATGCGCCAAAAGCGTTCTAGTGCAGGATTATTGGTCGTTGGTGCATTTGTAATCGCGGTGCTGTCGGCGGGTATCGGCGGCGGCGTCGCGACGGTGGTCGAACAGGGACGGCACGCCGCAGGCGGCCTGAGCGACCCGTCGACGGGTGGCGCGGCACCCAGTGTGCCGGCCGCCAACGCGCCGGCGGGATCGGTCGAACAGGTCGCCGCCAAAGTGGTGCCGAGTGTGGTCATGCTGGAAACGGACCTGGGTCGGGCACAAGAGGAGGGTTCAGGCATTATCTTGTCGTCAGACGGGCTGATCCTGACTAACAACCACGTCATTTCCGCGGCGGCCAACGGGGGCCGCGGCGAACGGCCCGAGGGCCCGGGCGGTCCGGGCGGCCCCGGCGGTCCGGGCGGCCCCGGAGGCCCGGGCGGCACACCCGGTGGGCCCGGCGGCCCCGGGGGAGCGACAAAGACCACAGTGACCTTTTCCGACGGTCGTACCGCACCGTTCACTGTGGTCGGCGCCGATCCCACCAGCGATATCGCGGTGGTCCGTGTTCAGGGCATCACCGGGCTCTCCCCGATCAGCCTCGGCTCGTCGGCGAACCTGCGGGTGGGCCAGCCGGTGGTGGCGGTCGGATCACCGCTGGGGCTGGAGGGCACAGTGACCACCGGCATCGTCAGCGCGCTCAACCGGCCGGTATCGACCACCGGCGAGGCCGGTAACCAGAACACGGTGCTCGACGCCATTCAGACCGACGCCGCGATCAACCCCGGTAACTCCGGTGGCGCACTGGTCAACATGAGCGGCCAGCTGGTCGGTGTCAACTCGGCGATCGCGACACTCGGCGGCGACTCGGCCGACGCACAGAGCGGCTCGATCGGTCTCGGCTTTGCGATTCCGGTCGATCAGGCCAAGCGCATCGCCGACGAATTGATCAAGACCGGCACGGCGACACATGCCTCACTGGGTGTACAGGTGACCAACGACAAAGCCACCCCAGGCGCCAGGGTGGTCGAGGTGATACCCGATGGGGCGGCGGCGAGTGCCGGACTGCCCAACGGCGTCGTCGTCACCAAGGTCGACGACCACCCGATCAACAGTGCCGACGGGTTGGTTGCCGCGGTGCGGTCCAAAGCGCCGGGCGACAAGGTGACGTTGACGTATTTGGATCCTGGCGGCGGCTCCAAGACGCTGCAGGTCACCTTGGGCAAGGCCCAGCAGTGATGAGAGCCGCTGCGCCGCGGTCGGTCGCCAGATATACGGTTGCAGCCATGGAACAGCCACCGGAGTTGGTCGGGCGGGCACTTGTCGTAGTCGTTGACGATCGCACTGCGCACGGCGATGAAGACCACAGCGGTCCACTGGTCACCGAACTACTCATTGAGGCAGGCTATGTCGTGGATGGCGTGGTTGCCGTCGCGGCCGACGAGGTGGAGATCCGCAACGCGCTGAACACCGCGGTGATCGGTGGGGTGGATCTGGTGGTGTCGGTCGGTGGCACCGGAGTGACGCCTCGCGATGTCACACCCGAAGCCACCCGCGACATCCTCGATCGTGAAGTTCTCGGGATCTCCGAAGCCATCCGGGCCTCGGCCCTGTCCGCGGGCATTGTCGACGCCGGATTGTCACGCGGGCTGGCGGGAATATCGGGCAGCACGCTGGTGGTCAATCTCGCGGGCTCACGCTATGCGGTGCGCGACGGAATGGCCACGCTGAATCCGCTGGCCGCACAGATCATCGGTCAGCTGTCGAGTCTGGAAATCTAGGGCCGCGGCTGGGATTCGGCCTCGGCGCGCGGCCCGTGCTCAGGCGGCGGCTCGCTGACGTGCTTGCCCGACGAGTCTCCGTTGGTCTGGGCGAGCAGGTCGCGGATCTCGGTGAGCAAGACGATCTGCGCGTCGTCGGCCTGCTCGACCTCGCCCTTCTTGCGGAATGTGTTGTAGGGCAGCATGACGAAGAAGTACACCACGGCGGCAACCAGGATGAAGTAGATCGCGGCCGACAAGAGGATATTTAGGTCGATGGGTTTCGCACCGCCGATGTCGATATTCAAAACGTTGAATTTCGAATTAGGCTTGACGCCGATCCGCTCGATCAGTGGTTGAATGATGCTGTCAGTAAAGGCTTTCACTAGTGCGGTGAACGCCGTACCGACGACCACCGCGACGGACAGGTCGACGATATTGCCTCGGGAGAGAAACTCCTTGAAGCCCTTCAGCATGGCTAACCCTTTCTGGTCCGTTCCGGTCCGTTCCGGTCCGTTAGCTGCAATGGTTACACGAGCCGTCAGCATTCGAACCGTAAGTCAATCGAATATGTCGTCCGACCGTGTCTATGGCACTTGCGTCAAGCCGACTCAGTGCAACGTGAAGGTCACGGTCTGAACCAGGGCGGCCCCGGCGACCGCGTTGGCCGCACCGGCCGGCAGCGCCACCAGCACCACCCGGTCGTTGCCGGTGGGCCCGTTCTTCTGCTTTGCCGACACCGACACCACGATGGCGTTGGTCGCCACCACCCGGGGACGGGCTTCTGAGCCGGTGTCCGGTGCGGCCAGGACGTCGACGACGTCACCGGGGCGAACTAGGTCGATCAGCGCGCTGTCGACCGGATGCAGCGGCACGATCCGGGCATCGGGCCCGGCCGTCGACTCGGCGAGCCGACTTCCCAGCAGCCGGACATCGGTAAGTACCTCGCCGCGCCGCACCGGGCCGGCCAATGTGGCGCCCAGCACCACGTCGAGCTCGCCTTGCGATCCATCCGGAACCATTGCGGCCAAACGCTTTTCGAGCCGGATATCGTCGACTGTCAGCAATACGCCAGGGCCCAGATCACGCGCCGCGACGACCACGTCGGCGCGGTCACCGCCGGGGTTGGACCGCAACGCCGTGATGCCGGCCAGCACCACGAGCGCGGCTGCGGCGAGGCGCCGGGCCAGCACTGTTCGCGTCCAGTCCGGGCGCAACGCCTGCGACGCGCGGCTCAGCAGCGATGGGTTCAGCGATCCGCGCACGCCGCACACGCTAGGCGCAGCGAAGTCTCAGCACCGGCCACCGCCGGGCCCACTTGTGGATAACGCTAGCTGCTAGCGGCTGCCGTCGACTTGGCCGACGACGACGCTGCCGGCTTCTCGGTGGAACCCGACTTCTCGCTGGAACCCGACTTCTCGCTGGAGCCTGAATCTGTCTTCTCGGACTTTGATGATTCGGACTTCGACGAGTCCGATTCTCCGTTGCTCGAGCTCTTTGCCGACTCGCGGCTGTCGGTGCGGTAGAAACCACTGCCCTTGAACACCACGCCGACAGAGTTGAACAGCTTGCGCAGCCGACCCGAGCACTGCGGGCAGCTGGTCAATGCGTCATCGGTGAATGCCTGCACCGCGTCGAAACGGTTGTCGCACTCGGTGCACGCATAGCTGTAGGTCGGCACAGAAACCTCCGGGTGTACGTAAATTGATTAGCACTCTACCGTGACAAGTGCTAGAACCGCCACGTGCTGCGGTTCATTCTGGCCCCCCGCGCCCGGCGTCCAGGGCAATCAGCCCGCCTGCCGGCGTGAGCGCATGCGTCATCGCCACATCGTGCGGCTCGGAGGGCAACTCGTCGACCAGTTCCTCGTCACGGACCACCGCGATCAACCGCGCTCGCAGGCCGTGGCCCGGCAGCGAGCGATCGTAGAAGCCGCGGCCACGCCCGAGCCGCACCCCGCGGCGGTCGACCGCCAGCGCAGGGACCAGAACCAGATCGGCATCGGCCAAAGCCGACGGCGGCAGCCAGGGCTGGGGCGGCTCGAGCAGACCGAACCCGCCAGTCACCAGAAGCCCGGGTCGGTATTCGCCCCACCGCAGCACTAATGGCGTGTCGTCGTCGGCGGTTCGCGCCACCGGCAGCAGCACTCGCCGTGCGTGGCGCCGCAGCACACCGAGCAACTCCACGGAACCCGGTTCGGTGCCCACCGGCACGTAGGCGCAGACGGTGTCAGCGCTGGTCAATGTGGCTTCGATGTGTTCGCAGAGCGCCCGTGACTCGTCGGCGTGGAGGTTGTCGCTAACCGAACGCCGGGCTGTCAGCAGCCGCATCCGCAACGCGGCCTTGTCCGCGGTCGCCATGGCGTCAACAATGACAGGATCGGCTTCGGCACCGCCACACCGAGCATGCGGGCCGCTGCCGTTATGGTGTGAACGATGTCACTCTCGAACGCCTCGATTCCGCGCACAGCCATCGTGCCCGCGGCTGGTCTGGGTACGCGTTTCCTGCCCGCCACCAAAACCGTCCCTAAGGAGCTGCTGCCCGTTGTCGATACCCCGGGCATCGAGCTGGTGGCGGCGGAAGCCGCCGAGGCGGGCGCCGAACGGCTGGTGATCATCACCTCTGAGGGCAAGGACGGCGTCGTCGCCCATTTCGTCGAGGATTTGGTGCTGGAGGGCACGCTGGAGGCGCGCGGCAAGAAAGCCATGCTGGCCAAGGTGCGCCGCGCCCCGGAGCTGATCAAGGTCGAGTCCGTCGTGCAGGCGGAGCCGCTCGGGCTAGGTCACGCCATCAGCTGCGTGGAACCGGTGCTGTCCGCCGACGAGGACGCGGTGTCGGTGCTGCTACCTGATGACCTGGTGTTGCCGACGGGCGTGCTGGAGACCATGTCGACCGTCCGCACCCAGCTGGGCGGCACCGTGTTGTGCGCGTTCGAGGTCACGCCGGAGGAAATCAGCGCCTACGGCGTATTCGACGTCGAGCCGGTGCCCGATGTGGGCAACCCCAACGTGCTCAGGGTCAAGGCCATGGTCGAAAAGCCCAAGGCGCACGACGCTCCGTCGATGTACGCAGCGGCCGGCCGCTACGTACTCGACCGCGCCGTCTTCGACGCGTTACGCCGTATCGAACGGGGCGCCGGCGGCGAAATGCAGCTCACCGACGCGATTGCGCTGCTGATCGAGGAAGGTCACCCGGTCCACGTCGTCGTGCATCGCGGGTCTCGACACGACTTGGGAAATCCGGGCGGCTACCTCAAGGCTGCGGTTGACTTTGCACTGGACCGTGATGACTACGGTCCGGACTTGCGGCGATGGTTGGTGGCGCGATTGGGCCTGACCGAAGGGTAGCGACGGCCCGGCTGGCAGCGATGCGGGCCGTGCGATGGCCCGAGGGGCAGCCGGGCTCGACGGCAGAAAGGCGCACTGTGCGTTCGGTGGAAGAGCAGCAGGCTCGGGTTTCGGCCGCCGCGGTGGCCCCGAGGCCGGTGCGTGTCGCGATCGCCGAAGCGCAGGGGCTGATGTGCGCCGAAGAAGTGGTGACCCAACGCCCGCTGCCCGGGTTCGACCAGGCGGCCATCGACGGTTATGCGGTGCGCAGTGTCGACGTGCTCAGTGTGCGCGGCACTGATGGGGATGACGCAGCCGACGACGCCGATAGCAGCGCCGACGTGAGCCTGCCGGTGATGGCGTCCATCGAGGCGGGTGCCCGGTCACCGAGCAGGTTGCAGCCGCGCCAGGCCGCGCGGGTGCAGACCGGAGCCCCACTGCCGACGTTGGCCGACGCCGTCTTGCCGTTGCATTGGACCGATGGCGGGCAATCCCGGGTACGGGTGCTGCGCGCGGTGCGGTCGGGTGCCTATGTGCGGCGTACCGGCGACGACGTGCAACCCGGCGATGTGGCCGTTCGTTCCGGCACGATCATCGGCGCCGCCCAGGTCGGCCTGCTGGCCGCGGTGGGCCGCGAACGGGTCTTGGTGCATCCCCGCCCGCGGGTGACGGTGATGGCGGTGGGCGGCGAGCTAGTCGACATCTCGCGCACACCCGGCAATGGGCAGGTGTACGACGTCAACTCCTATGCCCTGGCCGCCGCGGCCCGCGACGCCGGCGCAGAGGTGAACCGCCTCGGCATTGTCAGCAATGACCCCAAACAACTGTGCGACGTCGTCGAGGGGCAACTGAGCCGGGCCGAAGTCGTGGTTATCGCCGGCGCGGTCGGGGGCGCGGCTGCCGAGGCGGTCCGCTCGGCGCTTTCCGGACTCGGCGACCTCGAAGTCAGCCGCATCGCAATGCATCCGGGATCCGTGCAGGGTTTCGGGCAACTGGGCCGCGATGGCGTTCCGACGTTTCTGCTGCCGGCCAACCCGGTCAGCGCGCTGGTGGTGTTCGAGGTGATGGTGCGGCCATTGATCCGGCTGTCGCTGGGCAAGCGGCAGCCGATGCGCCGGGTAGTGCAGGCGCGGACGCTGTCGCCGATCACCTCGGTGGCCGGGCGCAAAGGATATCTGCGTGGACAGCTGATGCGCGACCAGGACACCGGCGAATACCTCGTGCAGGCGTTGGGCGGAGCGCCGGGCGCGTCGTCGCATCTGCTCGCGACGCTGGCCGAAGCGAACTGCCTGGTGGTGGTTCCCAGCGACGCCGAGCAGATTCGCACCGGTGAGATCGTCGACGTCGCATTCCTGGCCCAGCGTGGCTAAGCGACGCGACACATTCCGGTGAACCTCTGGCGCTCGAGTTCTCAGCATCCCGGGTGGCCACAGGCGGTGGGACCGCTGCGGGTCTCGGCCGGAGTGATCCGGCTGCGGCCGGTGCGCATGCGTGACGCGGCACAGTGGAGCCGAATCCGATTGGCCAACCGCGATCATCTGGAGCCATGGGAGCCCAGCGCCCCGGTGAACTGGTCTGTGCGGCATACGGTTTCGTCGTGGCCGATCGTGTGCTCGAGTTTGCGTTCGGAAGCGCGCAAGGGACGCATGTTGCCCTACGCTATCGAGCTCGACGGGCAGTTCTGTGGGCAACTGACGATCGGCAACGTCACCCACGGGGCGTTGAGGTCGGCGTGGATCGGGTACTGGGTCTCGCGTTCGGTGACGGGCGCGGGGGTGGCCACCGGAGCCTTGGCGTTGGGTCTTGACCATTGTTTCGGCCCGGTCACGCTGCATCGGGTGGAGGCCACCGTGCGTCCGGAGAATGCGGCGAGCCGCGCGGTTTTGGCGAAGGTTGGATTCCGCGAAGAGGGGCTGCTGCGCCGCTACCTCGAGGTCGACGGCGCCTGGCGAGATCATGTGCTGGTGGCGCTGACCGTCGAAGAGATCTATGGATCGGTGACCTCGACTTTGGTGCGCGGCGGCCACGCCAGTTGGGCCTAGCTTGGACAGCCCCAAAATCTGTCCAGTTTCTTATGTGACACGTGTGACCAATGATGCTTTGAACCCGAATTACAGGTGTGTAATTGTCGGTGGCGCATCTTTCCAGCGGTTGCGTTTTCGGTTGCCAAGTCTGGCGGGGAAAGGAGAGCAGGTCACCATGCCTAGCATCCCGCAATCGTTGTTGTGGATCTCACTAGTGGTGCTCTGGCTGTTCGTGCTGGTGCCGATGTTGATCAGCAAGCGTGACGCGGTACGTCGCACCAGCGACGTGGCATTGGCGACCCGGGTGCTCAACCGCGCCGGTTCCCGGCTGCTCAGACGCACCGGTCCTGCTGCCGGTCATCTCAGCGACCCCGACTGGCAGCCGGACGAGGAAGACGAGTATGCCGATCTCGACGACCCCGAGGAAGACGATGCAGCAGTGACCCGGCCGACCGTCACGGTCGCGGTGGCGGTTGCCGCCAAGGTCGAGGTGGCCGAGCCGGACTACCTGGACGTCGACGTCATCGACGCCGATTCGGGTGCACTTCCCGCGGGACACAGTGCACAGCTTGCGGATTCAGCGGTGTCGGTGGTCGTGGAGCCGGCCGGAGATCATATCGAGGCGGTTGTCGACGACGGGGCAGACGAGACTTCCGACGAGACGGAAGCTGACGCGCACGCGCACGACGACGGCGATGTCGACGATGTCGACGATGACGGCGATGAATACGAATACGTCGAGGACACGTCCGGGTTGGAGCCCGGAGAGGATCCGCCGACAACGGTCACGGCCGCGATCCCGCGGCGCCGTCGCTACAACACGCAGACCGCCGCGGCCGTGAGCGCCCGCAAATATCGGTTCCGGAAGCGCACGGTGCTGACACTGGCAGCGATGCTGGCCGGCTCGGCGGCGCTTGCGTCCCTCGTCGCGCCGTCGGCGTGGTGGCTGTGCACCGTTATGGTCGGTGTGACGATGTTCTATCTGGCGTATCTGCGCCGGCAGACCCGGATCGAGGATCGGTTGCGTCGCCGCCGAATGCAGCGGGCGGCGCGTTCGCGGCTCGGGGTGGAGAACACCCACGACCACGAATTCGACGTGGTCCCGTCGCGGCTGCGGCGCCCCGGTGCGGTGGTACTGGAAATCGACGAAGAGGACCCGAGCTTCGAGCATCTCGACTGCGCGCCGCTTGCGCGTGAGTACGACTTACCCCGGGCCGCCGGCCAGTAACGCCCACGTCGCTCGTTGCGTTGGGTTGTGGCTGGTGGGGCCGCGACTGGTAGCCTGCTAGCGGTCAGGGGCTATGGCGCAGTTGGTAGCGCGACTCGTTCGCATCGAGTAGGTCAGGGGTTCGAATCCCCTTAGCTCCACTTTTGGACACCGAAGTGTGCTTATTCAAACCCGGTCTGTTCAACAGAGTCCGTTCGGCATATTCGAATCCCGTAGATCCACCCTTAGCTCTGCCCGACGGCCAATGAGCGGCGTTCGCAGCGGCGACGACTCGGAACAGCAGTTGAAGGCCACGAGTCGTCGGGGTTGCGAAGCCGCACTAAGTCGAAGACACGCATGTCGGCGGGGAGCAGGGTGTCGGTGAACTTGCCGACGGTGTTGTGGGCAATTCCGCGGCCGAGGTTCCGACGAGTCCCGAACAGAGATGGCAATCCCGAAAGGCTGATGTGAATCCTCCCGGCGCTTGGGGCTCAGACGTCAAGCGAATAGCGGCCCGTGCAAACACTGGAGGACTGTTGCGTACTAGCGGCAGAGGACCGGTGCGCACCAAGCGGTCAGGTGAATGCTGGTGCGACGAAGCGATCCAATAAATGACGCTGCGCGGTGGTGTCACTAGTTGGCCAGTACGCCAGCGACATCACCACGCGAACAATCCATTGCGCGGCTTCGGGATCGTCGGTCATTCCGGTGAGATCGGCGACCAGTTGGCCCAATACCGGCGAGGAGGGCAGTTCTCCCAACTTGAGTGCGGAGTTTGAGCTAATCAGGAGTCGGCGCATCGGGTCCGATCTGATCTGCTCAAGTGCCACCCTTATCGCCGTCGTCACCCTGTCGGGTCCGTTGATGCCATCGACGGCCCGCCTGACGGTCTCAACTACGTGGGAGGCCAGTCGTAATAGAACTGTGTCGCGGATCTTGGCTTTGCTTCCCGCGTAGCGGTGGATGGTGGCGCGGGAGCAGTGAACTCGCGCGGCCAGAGTGTCGATGTCGAGAGCATCCAGCCCCTCGCGTGCAACGAGTTCGGTGGCGGCTGCGTAAATGCGTTCAGCGGCAGCGCCGTGCCGGTCGCCGCCGACAACCCAATCGTCTCGAACCACGCGCGTGATACCCCCTCAGCAAAACGACAACCGGATACCTCAATTCTGAGACATTAGCCTGCCCGTATCTCACTGTTGACGCAGGTGAACGTCCACGCCGTGAGACACCCAAACCTTTGCGCCGCTGGGTAGTGGCTTCAACTTCACCGAGAAGGGTTGACGCCTCGCGTCTTCGCGGATGAGCGTTGGACCATGGTCGTGTCCAATGCTCATCTCGACACCCCCCGATTCGACGAGAGCGATGTGTCGCTCGACTTGTCTGGAAGTCGCAGTCCCTACCCGTTTTTCGCGTCCAAGCGGCAGACTGAACCGGTCTGGCACGGCACGGTCATGAACTACGGGATCGTTCCGGCGGAGATGGTGCCCGATGACGAGTACACACTCTTCGATTACAGTTCCGTCGACCGCGCATTCCGCGACAGCGCAATGTTTTCCTCGACCGGGTACGACGCCTCCATCGGGCTATTAATCGGGCCGTCCATCCTGGGCATGTCAGGCAAGAAGCACCGCGACCATCGCAATCTGGTGTCTGCTGCCTTCCGTGCAAGATCCTTGGCCCGCTGGGAGCCCGATGTCATCGCTCCCATCTGCGATGAACTCGTCGACAACATCAAGGGTGACGGTCACGCGGATCTGGTGAAGGCATTGACCTTCGAGTTTCCTACCCGCGTGGTCGCCACACTGCTTGGTCTGCCTGCCGAGGACCTCGACGAGTTCCGCACACTGTCGTTCCAGTTGATCTCCATCCAGGCCGACATCGAGGCCGGGTTCAATGCGTCGATCACGTTGGCGACGTATTTTCAGGATCAGATCAATCAGCGGCGCAAGACGATGAGCGAGGACATCATCGGTGATTTGGTGGGCGCCGAGATCGACGGCCGGAAACTCGGGGACGAGGCCATCATCTCCTTCCTGCGCCTCCTCCTACCCGCCGGGTTGGAAACCACCTACAGATCCTCCGGAAATCTGTTGTATCTGTTGCTCACTCACCCTGAACAGTTGGCAGCCGTCCGCCAGAACCGCGAACTGATCCCCGCCGCCATCGAAGAAGCATTGCGACTCGAAACCCCGTTGACAAACGTTTTGCGGCTCACGACCAAGGACGTGCAGCTCGGCGACGTTGTCATTCCAGAAGGTGCAACCGTCGGTCTTTGCATCGGTTCGGCAAATCATGACGAGAGCCGCTGGAAGGAGCCCGAGAAGTTCGACATCTCAAGGCCAGCCCAATCGCACATCTCTTTCGCTGCGGGCATTCACAGTTGCTTAGGCTTGCACCTCGCCCGCATGGAGACACGTGTCGCACTGACCAGCGTCCTCGACCGGCTCGACAATATCAAGCTGGATCCTCACAGTGACTCATCAATCACAGGACTGACTTTCCGTTCTCCGACTGCCCTTCCGGTCACGTTCAACCCCGCCGAGTAGTCGCGAGGCGCGCCACCACTTTCACCCGGTGCGCGCGACTGGTTAAGGCGACGGAGCTGGTTGAGGAAGTCGGTCTATATTGGTCGGCCGTGGGTATCGCGCATCCTCGCGCCAGCGCTCTTTAACGCCTTGTGCACCGTGGTGGCATCGACGCCCAAACGCACACCTATCTGGGCTTAGGGATCGCCCCGACGCATAGAGGTGCGCAGCTACCGCGATGACATCTGGCGTCATCTTCTGGCGCCCACCACGAATGACGATGCCCTCGTTGTGCAAGTGCTTCACGACCGTGCGGCGGTGGATCCCGAACTGGCGGGCAAGTTCGTAACTGGATTTGCCGCCCACATATTGTTCGACCAACTTGTCCCGCTCCGAAGGATTCAGCCTCCGGTTCATCCGATAGTGCTCGCGGTTAGGCCGATCTACTTGCAGAAGGTCGGCGGCGACATCGTCTGGAGAGCCGACCCATCCTGAACGAACCAGTTGTGCGAATGCAGCGTCGGTGTTTGAAAGCGCTTCACGAAGGGCCACTTTCGGGCACCCTGGTGTCCTTACTCGAACCCGCGAAGTCAATGAATCGCTTGCGGTTACCAGGATTCAGGCGCTTCTTGAGTCCGCGGGGAGCGTCCCGGGGTGTGGTGTAAGTAGTGACGGCGTGTCGGTGCTGATGTAAAGGGCCATCGCGTGAGTCTCTGTGGTGAAACGACCAAGGATCACTACCGAGAGGAACATCGCAATGGCCCTGGATCAGTCTGCCTTGTTGGAGGTGCTTGACGCACTGCGCAATGCCGATGCCGGTGATCGGATCACACAGGCCGCCGAATCGATGTATCAGGCGCTCATCGACGCAGAGTTGACCGCGGTGATCGGCGCGGCACCCCACGAGCGCACCGATGCGCGGACTAACCAGCGCAACGGGTCTCGACCGCGCACGCTGTCCACGATCGCCGGGGATCTGGAGCTGCGGATCCCCAAGCTGCGGTGGGGGTCGTTCTTCCCGGCGCTGTTGGAGCGCCGCCGTCGGGTCGATCAGTGCCTGTTCGCGGTGGTGATGGAGGCCTACCTGCATGGCACTTCCACCCGCAAGGTCGACGATCTGGTCAAGGCGTTGGGGGCGGACACCGGCATCTCTAAAAGCGAGGTGTCGCGTATCTGTGCAGACCTCGACACTGAGGTGGGCGCCTTCCGCGACCGCCCGCTGAGCGAGCAGCAGTTCCCCTATGTGTTGCTTGATGCCACCTACTGCAAGGCCCGCGTCAATCACCGGGTGGTCTCTCAAGCGGTGGTGATCGCCACCGGCGTGGCCGCCGACGGACGCCGCGAAGTGCTCGGCTTTGACGTCGGCGACTCCGAGGACGGCGCCTTTTGGACGGCCTTCTTGCGATCGCTGAAGACCCGCGGGCTGGCCGGGGTGGCGCTGGTGATCTCCGATGCCCACAGCGGGCTGCGCGGCGCGATCGAGGCCATTTTGATCGGCGCTGCCTGGCAAAGATGTCGGGTGCATTTTCTGCGCAACATCCTTGCCCAGGTCCCCAAGGGATCAGCCGAGATGGTCGCTGCGGCGATCCGCACCATCTTCGCCCAACCCGACGCCGAGCACGTCCGCGAGCAGCTCGACACCATCGCCGGCATGCTCGGCCGCCAACTGCCCAAGGTGGAAACCATGCTGCGCGCGGCCGCCGAGGACATCACCGCATTCGCCGATTTCCCGGTGCCGCACTGGAAAAAGATCTGGAGCACCAACCCGTTGGAACGGCTCAACAAAGAGATCAAACGGCGCACCGACGTCGTCGGAGTATTCCCCAACCCCGCGGCGTTGCTGCGGCTGGCCGGCTCCGTTCTGGTCGAAGCCCACGACGAATGGCAGGTCGCCGACAAACGCTATCTCTCCGAAACCACGCTGGCCCTGCTACTACCCAGCCCCAATTCGGCCGACCAATCCGTTGCCGTCCCCGCCGCTATCACGGCATAGTGGAAACCCGCAGAGCCTCAGGCGAAACGCCGACTCGACTTACACCACCCCACGGGGCACGACCAGTCCGCTCGCATGGTGAGGCGAGTGATCGAATACTGCCTTGTGCTGCCCTACTCGATGCGAACGAGACGACATGGGCTTTCATTTCCGTTGTCTGCGTTGGACGTGCTGAGTATGCCCTGTTCAGTGAGTTGGTTACGTGTGGCAGGGTTTGGCATCGTCGACGCTCCTGCGGACGCTCTGGGACGTGTGTACCCGTCGAAGGATTGAAGCCGGTAGTTACGAGGCTCGCGGGCGCGGGCAATGTGCAGGCACGCTGCGTTCCTTACTTCGTTGGGTCAATGAAGTTCGGCATGACGAGCTTCAAGAACGGACCAAGAAGGTCCTGGCCATCGACGTGCCCCCCTCATCAAAATGCCTTCTGTACTGGCTACGAGGAGGCGCGCTAACGTATCAGCGGGCATTTGTAGTTCACCTCCAAGCCGCCGAACCTGTTTCTCGATGTATGCGGCAATTTTGTTGATCGTCTGTTGTCGTCGCAGCTCTACGCGGTCGCGTGCATCGGGGTTGCGCAGCAGGTAGAGCGAGAACTCGTAGTTGAGCGCCGCCGCGTTCCGGTCGGTGCTAGTAAGGCCCCGCCAGCGGTCGGCGAGTCGTTCGACGAGCAGAGGGTCGATCCGCTCGTGAGAAGTTAAAGCTTCGTCGAAGCTGGTCATCATTCGTTCTAGATGCCGATCTACGGCTGCCAGGAACAGGTCTTCTTTACCCCCGAAGTGAGAAGTGATCGCTCCCCGCGTGTAGCCGGCATCGGCGGCAATGTCGTCGAGCACCGCACCTGCGAAGCCGTGCCGGGCAAACGACTCTTCTGCGGAGTCGAGCAGAAGATCGCGTGTGTGC
Source organism: uncultured Actinomycetota bacterium (assembly GCA_963787635.1). Lineage (GTDB taxonomy): Bacteria > Actinomycetota > Actinomycetes > Mycobacteriales > Mycobacteriaceae > Mycobacterium. The sequence goes on from CAWBDP010000006.1 coordinate 78,806, forward strand.
TTGAGCCGCTGCGAACGGGTCCACTTCTCAACCATCAGTTGATCGTCTCAAACCTCAATGCCAGTGCTTGGCTCCGGCCATGGCCAAACTATCCGAGCCCGGATAATATTCCGCGTCGGGATAAACCGATTGGAGGCCACCTCTCGCACCCCGACTGCGCCCCCGTCCCGCGCAGGCAAGGCGCTCCGCAGTGCGCCCTGAAACTGAACTAAAGGAAAAAGCCATGGGCACGAATACCGCACCCGTCAATGTCTTTGATGCTGACCTGCCAACACTTGAGTACAGCCAGACCGAGACTCCGCTCGACATGTACCCTCGCGTTAGGACTGCTCAAGAAGCGGCTTCCATCGCAATTGGCCCCTACGGACCCGAAGTGTTGTCTCATCGGCTCGTCCGCGCTGTATTGCGCGACGACCGATTCGGAATCCCGCCGGGCGTCACCCTTCTGCTCAACGGAGTCGACTCCGGCCCGGTCTGGGACAAGGTCACAAGCTCTCTGCTATGCATGGAAGGCGACCAGCACCGTCGTCTCCGGAGCCTCGTGTCGAAGGCGTTCACCCCGCGCGCAACAGCCCGGTTGAGCGGCACCATCGACGAGGTACTGAACGAACTGATCGACAAGGTTGCTGCGAAAGGCGAGTGCGAATTCGTCGCCGACATTGCTCGGCCTTACCCCGTGCCCATCATCTGTTCACTAATCGGCGCGCCCCGCGAAGACTGGGCAAAATTCTCGCTGTGGACTGATGCAATCTTCCGCGCCTTCAGCTACTCGTATAGCACCGAGAATGACGAACAGGCGGTCGTGCACGCCTGGTCAGAGCTAGACAATTACATCGACGACATGGTGGCCAGCCGCCGCCACAGCCTGACGGACGACCTGCTCTCGGACCTGATACGAGCCGAGGACCACGGAGACCAGCTCAACGACGCGGAACTTCGCATGCTGGTCGGCGGACTCCTCATGGCTGGCACCGATACGACAAGAAATCAGGTGGCCGCATCCGCGCACATACTCTGTCAACACCCCGAGCAGTGGGCTCTGCTCCGTCAGAAGCCTGAACTGGCAATGAATGCCGTCGAAGAGACCATGCGTCACCGGCCAATCGCGAACTCGCTGATGCGCACGGCATTAAACGATGTCGAGCTCGACGGCTACCTAATCCCGAGGAACACCTTCGTCTTCGTCAACACCTTCGCCGCCAACCGCGACCCCGAAATCTACGAAGACCCAGATCGGTTCGACATCACACGAGAAGTCGGCTCGGCCGTGTTGTCATTCGGAGCCGGCGTTCACTACTGCCTTGGCAGTAACCTCGCCCGGCTCGAATTGGCATCCGCCCTACGCATTCTGACCACACGGATGCCGAACGCGCGACTGAGCGGCCCTGCACCATGGGGACCAATGACTGGCATCAGCGGCCCCATCGTGCTCCCGATAACGTTCGACGGCGGACACTAACCACGACAATGAATCTGCGCGAAGACGGCGGATATTGGCGCGCCGTAGTGGTTCGGTCCGACGGACAGAGAGCGGGCGCTGGCCGTGCGAGGCGGTCATGCTTTTCGGTAGAGAGCTACCCTCCACCCCTCTCGCGAGTAATGCCAGACGCACCTTGCAGGATCGCGTCCAGCAGTCCGTCGTATCGCGTTGCGGGTGCACCGTCTGCCGCCGTGCGGGTTAACACCTCCAACAGCAAGGTGCCGATGAGCGCCTTGGCGATTGCGTCGAGGTCGGCCTCGGGGCGAAGTTCTCCTTTCACGGCAGCGCGGCGCAGGCGTGTCATCAGCCCGGCATGCTGAGGGGCACTCAGTCGTTCGTAGAGGGCGTTGTTATCCGAGGGATTCGACGCCGCCGCAGCAATGAGTGCGCGGATTAAAGCCGCGTTCGAAGGGTTCGCGATGAACTCGGCGTGCTCGGCCAGCCACGATTGCAGGTCGGCGCGGATGTCTCCGGTGTCTGGAACGCCGAATGATCCGCCGCGTCCGTATGCGTCCAGCACCGCCTCGGCCACCAACGGGGCTTTAGACGGCCATCGCCGGTAGAGAGACTTCTTTCCGACCTGTGCCCGGATGGCGACGCTCTCCATCGACAGTTGTGCGTAGCTATCGACAGTGAGGAGTTCCCGGGTGGCTTCAAGGATCGCATGGTCCAACTGAGCGTCTCGTGGCCTACCGCCGCGCTCGTCGGGCATCCGGCGAGCTTAAGCGGTGCAGCCTTGCCTAATCACACAGGCATCAGGCCGGGGCGCTCGACTGCCTCCAGGGCTACCGTGATTGACTTACGACACGTATCGTGTCGTAACCTATAGGGACATGCGCGTCGCGAAGAAAGGACCCGTCTGTGGCCACGCTCTCATTGCAGGTGCCCAAGAGTTGGGACGAGATCACGCCGGACTGGATGTCCACGGCGCTATCGGACCGCCATCCCGGTGCCACGGTTAAAGACGTGACGCTTCTTTTGCGTGATGACGGCACGAATCGGCGTGCCCGGTTGGGGTTGACGTATTCGGCAGGTAAGGGACCGGCAACAGTCTTCGTGAAGGCCGCCGACCCTGCGCATAAGGAACTCATCCGCATGACCAGCGGCATGTTCCACGAGCCACGGCTATTCACGTCGGGTGTAGGCCTGCCGCTGGAACATCCGGTCGTCTACACCGCCTTGATCGACGAAGACGCTTACGACTTCTTTCTGGTCATGGAGGACCTCGACGCGCGGCAAGCCGATCCACGCGACTCCACCAGACCATTGTCGGTGGAGCAGGCCGCATCGGGTGTGCGCGGGCTGGGTCGCATGCACGGTCAGTATTGGGGTGAGCGAGTCCTCAATCATCCTGCGCTTGGTTGGCTTGAGCCGTTTGTTCCATGGGACGGAATGCAGTACGCGCCGCTTCCGTCGGCCCTTGAGCGGCTCGGCGAGGATGCTCCGGATGAAGTCATGGCGCTGAGCATCGAGGATCTTATTGAGTCGATTTGGAAGCCCTACATCGCGACGGTGACCGCATCGCCACAAACGCTGTTGCACGGCGACCCTCACATCGGCAACACCTACGTCTTGCCGAGCGGCGAGGTCGGTTTCCTGGACTGGCAGGTGGCTCGGCGGGGCAACTTTTCGCTCGACGTGGGCTATTTTCTGCAGGGAGCCTTGACTATTGCCGATCGCCGCGACCACGAACGCGAGCTGCTTCGGGAGTATCGCGATGCACTTGCGTTGCCTGTTGACGAGATGCCGACGATGGATGAGGTGTGGTTGCGCTACCGCGCCTCGGTGGCTCACGGTCTGACTCTGTGGTTGTGTACGGCCAGCGCCGGCGGTGGCCTATGGCAGCGCGCCGAGGTCGCCGTCACGTTGGCTCAGCGATACGCAGCGGCTTACGCAGATTTGAACACGCCTTCGGCGCTCGCCGACATCGCGATCTAGACAACTCGTCTCGTATCGAAAGGGTGGTTGATGAGTTCAGACGTGCTCGTCGTGGTTGGAGTCGGCGGTATGGGTCGTGCTATCGCACGACGCCTCGGAGTTGGTAAGACAGTGATACTCGCCGACTTTGACGAGCCGACCTTGCATGCGAGCGCCGCTGCACTTTCGGATGACGGGTACGACGTGCATGCTCAGACCGTCGACGTGGCATCACCGGAGTCGGTGGCGAACCTTATCCACGCGGCGCAATCGCCTGGCCCGGTGCGACAACTCGCCCACACCGCTGGCTTATCCCCATCGCAAGCGAGCACTGAAAAGATCTTGGCCGTCGACCTTCTCGGAGTTGCGTTGATTGTCGATGCATTCGGCGAGGTCATCGGCAGCGGTGGTGCCGGCGTGGTGGTTGCGAGCATGGCCGGGCATATGGTCCCACCGTTGCCCGCCGAGCAGGCGCACGCTCTAGCCACCGTTTCGCCGAAAGACTTGTTGGCCCTGCCGTTCATCACGGCCATCGACGATCCAGGCTCGGCCTATGTTATTGCCAAGCAGGCCAATCTTCTTCGCGTGCAGGCCGCCAGCCGTCTGTGGGGACAACGCAACGCCCGTATCAACTCGATCAGCCCCGGCATCATCTCTACCCCCATGAGCCGCGCGGAGCTGGACTCTCCGTTGGGCGAAGGCATGCGGGCCATGGTTACCGCTTCGCCTGCCCAACGACTAGGAACACCGGAGGATATCGCCGCGGCCGCGGCCTTCCTGCTGGGGCCCGAGGCATCATTCATCACCGGAACCGACCTGCTCGTCGACGGCGGCGTAGTGGCCGCGACATAAAACGTCTCTAAGCGTGTAGGCCACGAACTACACCGCAGCGGAACCCGATTAGTCGATGCGAACACAGAAGACGGCGTGTGTGTTGACGCCGTGAACATCTTTCGTGTGTTCGCAAGGAGCAGAAAAGCTCAACCCCATCCTGGGCGCGGTCGCAGTTGTTTGCCTTGGCGCCGAAGCGCCGCAGCGACGGTCGTGTGCGAGACGTCGTAACGAGCGCCGAGCCAGGCAAGTGACTTGCCGTCGGCGTAGAGCATCTCAGCTTCTGCCTCCTGTTCGATGGTCAGGCCTTGGCGCCGGATGGCGACGCCCTGTTCACGAAGTACGGTGGCCACCCTGGATTTGGAGATGCCGTAGCGGGCACCGATCTGCTGAGTCGTGTCGCCGGAAGCGTATTTCTGGACGATGTCATCGACGTCGATTGCGCCTAAATGGCGCTTGGAGCGCGGGGGAGCACCACCGGGGGCCTGTCGCCGAGGTGATTCTTCGATGCGTTTACGCAAATCTGCCCACTTTTTACGGAGATGACCAAGGTTCGAGTTTCTTCCTATTACCTCCACCGAGTTGTGTTCGACCCGTCGCACTGGGGAGCGGTTGACGGGTCGAACACGTTGAACGCTAGGCGCTTTGGCGACTGGAGATCGCTTGGTGGTAAGTCCTCCCGCGGCTAATTCCGAGGATTCTGGCGACCGCCCGGTGCGTTAGCGCTGTGGCGATCAAGTCGCCGATACGAGGCGACAACGCCTCGCCCAGCAGCAGCATGTTGGCCGTTCGCGGTATTTCCACGCGTCGCTTGTTGTGCCGGACCGCGGTGACTACGGCTCGCGCCACATCGTCTGCTGACAGCGGAGTCATGTGTCGGAACGGGGGCGGCATCTCGGTCTCCTCTGCCTCGCGCAGCAGTTCGGTAGCGGTGAGGGCGGGATGGATGAACGAGACGTGGATGCCGCTGCCGGCCACCTCCTGGCGGAGATTGTCGGAGAATGCGGAGACCGCATGCATCACGATCGCATATGCGTCGAATTGTGCAACAAAAGCTACGGTGAGATGCAGTTGCTAAACCTGGGTTTGCTTAGGCTCCGGGGAGATTTCCGATGCTGCTCGCGATTCCTCGGACCGCCGTTTCGCCAGTCGTTCTGAGAAGTTGTGCGGCCTGCCGCTGGGCCTGGCGCCACTCGGGCATCACGGACTCGATCTTGGCCTGACCGGCGCGGGCCAGCGTAACCTCCCGCACCCCTTTCGCATCCGAGGACACGGCCTCGATCCAGCCTCGGTTCAGGAGCAGATTCAAATTCCTACTGACGGTGGACCTCTCCAGTTGGAGCACATCGCCAAGCTTGGATGGTGGACACGGACCGGCCTTGCCCAGCGCCGCCAACAGATTGACCTGGGCAATTGTCACACCATGGCGATCGAGGGCTCCGTCGTAGAGGCTCGTCACAGTCCGGCCGATCAGCCGGACACGCACGGCCAGGCAGTCATGCACGATCTCATCGACGGCAGAAACAGCTCACTCGACGATTGCTGCATATACATCAATGTGGGACAACTCCAGTAGGCGTCGCTATCGACGCCGACAACCGGGAGAGCGCTTAGAGAAAACGCCGAGGTTCCGGCTTTACCCGCTGGGAAGGCCGCTTGAAGAACGACACGGCGGTATAGGGTTTTTGCTCGTTTACCGCGAGGTTGACCATCTCCCATCCCTGTTCCCCTAGCGCGTTTGCTTTGCGCATCATGTCATTGAGTGCATCGTCACCCATCGCATGGAACCAGGTGTACTCCCACTGCGGCGAATCATCGCTCATCGCGCAACCTTAAAGCAGACACGGTGAGGGCCGCGGCGCTTGCGCGTTTGCAGCCGTGCAACTGCTCTTCAACCTCGGAGCGGACGTGATTGGATTGCGCCTCGCCCGGGTTGTGCGGCGGGTGCGCTGCCCCGCCGATAAGGCCACGGGCGTATCGGTAGCATGTCCCACAGGGTGGGTGAGGAAGGCCTGCCGGTGGATGAAGCGAGGTTTGGCCGTTACCAGCTGATCACGTTGATCGGCGAGGGCGGCATGGGCAAGGTGTACAAGGCCCACGACACCGTCATCGGCCGCGACGTCGCCCTCAAGGTGTTGCCCGCCGAGCTGGGCTCCCAGCCCGGGTATCGGGAACGGTTTCGCCGCGAGGCACATACGGCCGCCCGTCTCACCGAACCGCACATCATCCCCATCCACGACACCGGAGAGGTCGACGGCCACCTGTATCTGGTGATGCCGGTCATCGAAGGTGTCGACGTCGAAACTCTGCTGCGCCGTGAGGGGCCGATGAGCCCGCAACGGGCCGTGCATGTGATCGAGCAACTGGCCGCGGCGCTGACCGCCGCGCACGCGCGCGGGTTGGTGCACCGCGACATCAAACCGTCCAACGCATTGATGACCGCCGACGACTTCGTGTACCTGATCGATTTCGGCATCGCTCACGACGCCGCGGCCTCTCGCCTGACGAGCACCGGGATGATGGTCGGCACCATGAGCTACATGGCCCCGGAGCGCTTCACCGGAGGCACTGCCGACGCCCGCGCCGACGTGTACTCGCTGGCGTGTGTGCTCCATGAGTGCCTGACCGGTGTCGCGCCTTTCCCCGGGGACAGCGTCGAACAGCAAATCGCCGGCCACCTCACCCTCGACCCGCCCAAACCCAGCCGGATCAATCCCGCCGTCCCGGCCGGGTTCGACAGCGTGATCGCGGCGGGCATGGCCAAAAAGCCCGACGAGCGCTACCAAAACGCCCGCGAGCTGGCCACCGCCGCCCGCCGAGCCCTCACCGAGGTGCCCGCCGCAATACACAACCCGCGCACCGCGCCCACCCTCTTCGGCGATCACCGGCCGGCTCCCGTGCCGGTCACCGAGCCGGTATGGCAACCCGCGGGCCAGCAACGTCCACCGGATCGACCGGCGGTCTTAACGCCTGCGGACGCACCGGCACGCTCGTCGCGCTCGCGGGTCGTGATCGCCGCGGCCGCCGTGGTCAGCGCGGTCGGTCTCGCCGTGGCCGCTTCCTTCATCACCATGCAGCTGCTGAAACCGCACTCGTCGGCGTCCCGAACGCCGATCGCGCAGCCCCCGCCGTCGGCGCAAAGTGCGCAGCCTGCACCGCCTGCGGCCGGGCCGCCCCCCACCTCCAGCACCGGCGTACCGGGAATGGCTCCGTTCGTCGGGATCTGGCAGGCCCACACGCAGCGTATTGTGATCGACAACGCCGGTACCGGCCATTTGATGTACGAGGGGTGCACCGCCTGCACGACGCAAACGCAAAACAACCTGGACTTCACATTGACATCAGTCACGAACGGCATCGCCCACGGAAGCATCACCGCCAGTTCAGACGCGGGTTACCAGGCCGGCCAGCCGGTGACCGCCACGGTCACCGCGGGTTCGCCGGGCCAGCTGCTGGAGATGACCGTGAACGGCTTGATGATGCTCCCGTTGTGCAACAACGCCGCCGAGGCGACCGGGCAGTGCGGGGCCTGACCGTCAGGCAAGGAGTCGACGGTCGTGAGGAGTAGTGAGCGCTCCACCACTGGTAGACCTGGTCCATGGTCGTGCCCGACGCTCCTCGGGCCCATCCCAGTACCCGCTCGGAGTCTATCGACCATGTGACAACAGGACCGTCAAACTTAAAGCCCACGAGTGTGCCTTTGCTCCAGCTCAGTGGTGACTGACCCCCGTTGGGGCAGGGCTGATCACCGCCACCACGGCGGCCGCGGCGACTATGGCGAGCGCGGCGACAAGAGCCACCATCCCCAAGTTGGGTGGTAGCACCTTCAGGGCGATCACACGATTCATGGTCGGGTCGTCGGCACGCCAGACCTCGCTCATTCCGCCACGGCTCAAAAGCTCGACCAGCCGGTAGCGGCCGAACGGTGTCCCTTCCACGTCGTCCTCCCCAACTCAGTGCACCGAAACGCAACGATAGTGGCATCGCGGAAGGACATGCGCGGTGTTCGACGCGCCGCGGGCAGACGCGTTCGCCCGGGTGCTAAGGGCATTGTCGTAGAACGACTTTCAAGTGACCGTTCCGCGCTACTGCTTGGCCGCTTCGAGCAGGACCTCGGCAACCGCTGACGGTCGGGACAGTAGCGGTGAATGACTGCCGGGGAGCTCGACGATCCTGGCTCCGATCTGAACCGCCATCTGCTTGGACCACTCGGGGCCGAGCAGCTGATCCTCGGTGCAAACGACGGAAGTGCAACTCACTCTGGGAAATTCGGCCAGCGTGCACGGCGCGGTGAACGGGTATGCCGATTGGGGTCGAAGACGAGCGAAGGCGTCGGCGGTGGTGCGCTCGTCGCAGTCGGTGTAGAGCAAGGCCCGCGCAACATCGAGATCGACCCACACCGTTCGCAATTGCGCGTCGGGCTCACGCAGCCCTTTGTCCCAGTCCGGGTTGACCATGTCGGGCCGGCTCTGACCTTGGTCGAGCAGGCTGCGTCCGGGCTCGGGAACCGCGCCGCACAGATAAACCAGATGTCGCACCGGTCGCCGAGCCGTGACCAACGTCGCAGTGGGGCCGCCCAGCGAGTGGCCCACAACCACCACGTCGTCGTCGCGCCCGGTGAGGGCGGCGCACACCACATCGGCGTAGTGGTCGAACGTCGTCGCCGACCCGTCGTCGCATGGCAGATCCGGCGCAACCACGTCGTGGCCGGCCTGTTGCAGGAGCGGAACCAGCTTCTCCCAGCACCAGGCGCCATGCCACGCACCATGCACCAACGCAAACGTCGTCATGGGCCGAGGGTAAACGACCCAGAACCGTTAGGGTCACTGAAAGACTGTGACGCCGAGCCGTTCACACACGGCAAAGACTTCTTCGAAGATCGATCCTGGCACGGTAAACGGCTCGGTAGCAGACACCTCCTCCAGATGAGCCGCGACGTCGTCAGCGCTCGGCTCGCTCTCGGGTTCGGCAAGCCATCCTTGCCCCAGGCCAACGAAGACCCGGGCGTACCTGCCCGCACAAGCCGAATAGTTTTCGTGCGTGCGCTCGCAGTCACGGCTGGCCAGAAAGACGACCATCGGAACAACCAACTCCGGCTGAATCACCTTGAGAAACCCGGTCTCCTCCAGCGCTTTTGGATCTCCGACGGTCTCGGTAACCATCCGGGAGAACCCGAAGGGAAGGACGGTGTTCGACTTGATGCCGTGCTCGGCGCCTTCGATGGCGATGACGTTGGACAGCCCGACAAGACCCGCTTTCGCGGCGGCATAGTGAGCTTCCATCGGCTGTCCGAACATCCCGCCCGACGACGAGATGAAAACGAACCGCCCATAGCCCTGCTTTCTCATCACGCGGTAGGCCGGCTGGCTGAGGTAGAACCCGCCGCTGAGGTGGACGCCGAGCATGCGAGTCCAATCATCGGCGGTGAGTTCGTCGAACGGGATGCTGTTGAAGATGCCCGCATTGCTCACCACGGCATCGAGGCGACCGAACTCGTCCACTGCGGTGCGGACGATGGCTTCACCGCCGTCGGCACTGTCCACAGAATCGTGCGAGGCTACCGCCGCGCCACCGGCCCGCTTGATTTCCTCGACGACCTGATCGGCCACGCTGGTATCGGTGCCCTCGCCGTGCATGCTGCCGCCCAAATCGTTGACCACCACCGACGCTCCGCGCTTCGCCAGCTCCAATGCGTACAAGCGGCCGAGGCCTCGGCCGGCTCCGGTGACGACAGCGACTTGGCCGGTAAAGTCGATCATGTCTGTTCCCCTTGCCCTCGGATGGCAGGGTCCTGACCCTACTAGCGGAACATATCTTTGGTCAACGAGGCCAACGGGCGCTAACCTATCCGCAATTCAGTGAACGAACGTCTCTCCTAATTTACCTGTGCTGGTAATGAATTACTTTGTGGCACAGGTTAAGTACATGCACAATTTGAACCCAGTGGACAATTGTGTACTATTGGGCCATGGCAGAGCGTGGTGCACAGCCCCAGGTTCCGCGCGGCCGTCGGCTGTTCCTCCGCGCGGTGCGGCGACTGTTCAGTCCGTTGCGCCCAGATGATTATCTCGAAATGATCAACCCGCTGTGGACCACAAAGGAGCTGCGCGGAAAAGTCGAGCGGGTAGAGCCACAGGGTTCAGAAGCGGCGAGCGTGCTGATTCGGCCGGGTTATGAATGGCCGGGGCACAAGCCGGGTCAATACGTGCGGCTCGGCGTGATCGTCGATGGTGTATACCACTGGCGCGCCTATTCGCTGACCTCGGACCCGACGCCCGAGGACGGTCTGATCAGCGTCACACCTAAAAAGGTGGACAGCGGTGTGGTATCGCCGTATTTGGTCGAACGAATTCAGGCCGGCGACGTGGTGAGGCTCGGCGAGATAGAGGGAGTCTTCACGCTGCCCGAGCCGCTGCCTCCAAAGATGCTGTTCATCAGTGCCGGCAGCGGGATTACGCCGATCATGAGCATGCTGCGCAGCCTCGATCGTCACGTGGGACTCGCCGATGTGGTGGTTATTCATTCTGCTCATAGCCGCGAGCAGGTCATGTTTCTGTCTGTCTTGGAGGACCTCGACGGCCGCCACGAGGGGATGCGGCTGGATTTACGGCTCACGTCCGATCGCGGCCGAATGTCACCGGGTGACCTCGACGAACTGGTCTCGGACTGGCGCGAACGCGAGGCGTTCTGTTCTGGCCCCGGTGAGCTGCTCGACGCGCTTATCGAGCACTGGGAGAACAACGGTGACCCCGATCGCCTGCACTTCGAGAGGTTCCAGCCCAAGATCAGCGGTGACGCGGGCGGGGGCGAGGGTGGTGAGGTGACCTTCCTTAAAAGCGACAAGACCACCGAATGTGACGGCGGCACACCAATTTTGGAAGCTGGCGAAGAGGCCGGTCTAGAACTTGCGTTCGGCTGCCGGATCGGAATCTGCCACACGTGTGTGGGGACGCTGAAGTCTGGCAAGCTGCGTGATCTGCGTTCCGGGGAAGTCACCGAGCCCACCGGACAAGACGTGCGGATCTGTATCAATACCGCCGAAGGTGACGTAGAACTCGAACTTTGATCGAAAGGAGCCATGGTGACTGCTGGCGTGGAAAGCCCGCTCGCCCGAATGGGTGAACAAGAACTGGAAAAACTCGCGAAGGAACTCGACGCGATTCACGACGAGGTGTTCGCCGATCTCGGCGACCGGGACCGACGCTACATCAAGACCGTGATTTCGGTACAACGGCAGATTGTGGTGGTCGGGCGTGTCCTACTGCTGGCATCGCGTTCGAAGACTGCATGGGTCCTGGGTACAGCGTGTCTGGGTATGGCAAAGATCTTGGAAAACATGGAGATTGGCCACAATGTGATGCACGGTCAATGGGATTGGATGAACGACCCAGATATCCATTCCTCCGTGTGGGACTGGGACACCGCCTCGACCGCGCAGGCATGGAAACATTCGCACAACTACATTCACCACACCTACACGAACATTCGGGGCAAGGACAAGGATCTCGGCTACGAGATCATGCGCATCGACCCCGCTCAGAAATGGCACCCAAGGTATCTGGGGCAACCGTTCTACAACATTCTGCTGACGGCCCTGTTCGAGTGGGGCGTGGCCGTGCACGATTTGGACATCGATGCCGTTCGGGCCGGCGAGAAGCCATGGTCGGAGGTGCGGAAGGACCTGAAAGGCATTGGCGGCAAGGCCCGCGCGCAGATCATCAAGGACTACATCGGCTGGCCACTGATCAGTGCCGGCGCATTTGCCCTCGCGCAGCTGGCTTTACGCGGCCGAATCGACCAACCGGGGCAGTCCCGAGCCGGCAGGTTCCTTCGCAAGATGCCGGGCAGGAACCGGCTCGATACCACGGCAACCTTCCTGGACCGGGTGGCGCCGGGCGTGGAAAGTACCTTCCTGCGCACCTTGGCCGCCGACGCGCTGGCCAATGTCATCCGTAACGTGTGGTCGCACGCCATCATCTTCTGCGGACATTTCCCGGACCAGACCTACACGTTCAGCCAAGACGAAGTAGAGGACGAAACCCGCGGCGGTTGGTATGTCCGCCAGTTGGTCGGCGCCGCCAACATCGAGGGCAGCCCGCTGTTTCACGTCATCAGCGGGAACCTGGGTTATCAAGTGGAGCACCACCTCTATCCGGACATGCCGAGCAGCCGCTACTCGGAGATCGCGCCCAAGATCAAAGACATCTGCGAGCGCTACGAGCTGCCCTACAACTCCGGGCGGTTTTCCAAGCAGTGGTACACCGTGCACCGCAGCATCTTCCGGTTGGCGTTCCCCGGCGGAAAGCCGCGGCCGAAGCCCGGGCCATACCGCAGCGAGGAGCGACGAACCGAGCCACAGGGTCCGAGCGAGGCGAGCCGATACCGGCAGCGTGTCCCGGCGGAACACCCGGACGCGGGCCCAGAACAGGAAGGCACCGGCGTCGAGGTCCAGCCGCCCCCGCGTGGCAAGGACTGACACGGAGTGACACTGGCGGCCCAGATCACCCCGGTTTGGTGGCGGCGACGAACTGCAAGGCGCGCTGTGTCTGCAATTCCACATCGACCAGCCCGGCCGTAGAAAACAAGTCGACAAAGGAATTGCGGTCGAACATCCGCAGCCCGATCACGCCGGCGCCGATAGTCATCACACTGCGGATCACCGGCGTGCGCGGGACGTAACTCGTCAGAATGGCGATCCGTCCGCCCGGCCGCAGGACCCGCACCATCTCGCGGGCGACGCCCAATGGCTCCGGCATCAGGTAGAGCGCGCCGAAACAGCAAACAGCGTCAAAGGTTCCGTCGCCGAAAGGCAATGTCCGGGCATCGCCGCGGACGTAACAGACGGCCCGTCCGTTGTTGTCCAATACGGCCCGGATGAGCATCGGTTCGGAAATGTCGAACCCGACGGCGAGGCCACCGTCGGGCAACTGTCGCGCCAGCTGGCCGGTGAAGTTTCCCGGCCCGCACGCCACGTCGAGCATCGTTTTCGCACCAGAGAGCCGCAGCGCCGCCTGGGCGCGGCGCTGTTCGGCTCGGGTGGTGACGCCGCTGGCCGCGTAAAAGGCAACCGGGCGCCACACCCGTTCGTACACAGTCGCCACCAACGAGCTGTTCATCGCGCGCTGCGCAAATGTCGGCACCGGAGACGTCGCCGATTCGCCCAGCACGTCGAGGAAACCGTGGCGCACCGACGCGGTTGTCTCGAGGAGGTCGCGGGTCCGCTCGAGCGGGTCGTCGCCGATGTCCATTCCTGGAGTCTGGCCCGCTCGGCGCGGCGGGACTCCGCCGGGGTACGCGAACGGGTTGGCCGGCCGGCCCGGCGCCTCCTTGCCGCAGTCAGCGGCGACGCCATAACCTGGGTCAAATCGGACCGCGACCGGGGTGGTGTGATCTGGTGTGGGGCGAAAACGGGAGGTGCCGGTTGATGGCAGTGCGGTCTCTGCGCGTCTCCGGTGTGCCGGAGGCACCGTGACCGAGCTGACCGGCCTGCATGCCGACGAACTCGCGAAAATGGACATCTTCGAGGGATGTTCAATATCGGACCTGATGCCGTTGGCCGCGAGTCTGCAGCCGCTCGAGGCCGCCGCCGGCCAAGTGCTGATGCGGCAAGGTGAACAGGCCATCTCCTTCCTGTTGGTCTCCGCCGGTACCGCTGAAATCAAGCACCTCGGCGACGACGATGTCGTGATTGTCGAGCACGTGTCGCCCGGGATGCTCGTGGGTGAGATCGCCCTGCTGCGTGACATCCCGCGTACGGCGACGGTCACCACCACCGCACCGTTAACCGGCTGGATCGGCGACCGCGACGCCTTCGCGCGAATGGTGCACGTCCCGGGCGTCATGCCGCGGCTCGTACGCACGGTGCGGCAACGACTGGCCGCTTTTGTCGCGCCGATCCCGTTCCGGGTTCGCGACGGCACCGAACTGATGCTTCGTCCAGTGCTGCCGGGTGACAGTGAGCGCACCCTACAAGGTCACGTCCACTTCTCGAGCGAGACGCTCTACCGGCGATTTATGACGTCCCGGATACCCAGCGCCGCACTGATGACCTACTTGTCCCAGGTTGACTACGTCGACCACTTCGTGTGGGTGGTCACCGACGGCGACGACCCGATTGCTGACGCCCGCTTCGTTCGTGACGAACACGACGCGACACTCGCCGAGATCGCCTTCACGGTCGCCGATGCTTACCAAGGTCGCGGGATCGGCACCTTTTTGATCGGCGCGCTGTCGGTGGCCGCGTGTGCCGATGGCATCGAGAAGTTCTCCGGCCGAATGTTTTCCGACAACGTGCCGATGCGCACGATTATGGACCACTTCGGCGCGTCCTGGCAGCGGGACGATATCGGAATCGTGACCACCGTAATCGATGTGCCCCGACTGCGTGATCTGCCCTTCGGGCGCGACATGACTAGAAAAATCAAACATGTTGCTCTCCAAGCGATTCAGGCTGTCGGCTGACTCCATCTCGTGGTATCAAAGGATTTTCGACTCTGCATCATTGTGTTGGCGACCGCGCTCGTGGCTGCCTGTGCTCACTCGCCGGCACCGACGCCGTCGGGTCCGCCGGGTCGGCCAGTGCCAGCAGGTGTCCGCATCAACCAGGCGAACATCAAACGGGTCGGCCGCGAACTGCCCAGCGGCGACGAAGTGAACAGCACGGCGGGCGTCGGCGCACCCGCGGCGATCTGGGGCCTGGGTGCGCACTGGACGGCCGCACCGAAACAGTGCGCGGAGCTGGCCGACCCGAGTGACGGGCACGGCGAATCGGCCCAGGGAGTATCGGGGTCTGGCGCCGGCGGCATCGTCTATGCGGTCGTGGCGGCTGCTCCGGCGGTCCGGGCGGACCCGGCCGTTATTTTCGGCTGCCCCAGGTGGACGCTGACCAACAGCCATACCAGTGCCGACGTTCGGCTGATCGAGCCGCCGCACATCGACGGCCTTCAAACCGTCGGAATGGCCAGCGACGTGACCACATCTGTCGAAGCGGGCACTGAAATTCATTCTCGGGCATACACGTTCACCGCGTATCTGGGCGACTATTACGCGTTCACCACCCTGATCACCGACCCGGGATCGTCGCAACAGCAGCTGGGTCCGCAATTTGCCGCAGACTTACTGGTCAAAACGGTGTCCGCGTTACGCGGCTGACCGCGCAGCGTTGGGTAAATTGACCACGATGGTCAGGGTCGTGTTCGCGATCGGATGTGTGTGCTGGCTCGCCGGATGCACGTCGGCGGTGCACACGTCGACTCCTGCGTCGCCCGACATCGCCAAGGTTGTCGACGTCAAGTCAAGTTTCGGCCCGCAATTCCGGGTAACCGACATCGCGCCAACGGGTATCAATCCGAAGTTGTTGGCGGCCCAGAAGCTGCCGGACGGGCTGAAATTCGAACCTACGGAATGCGGCAAGTTCGCGACCGGTGGAGCGATGCCACCGGGCCTGCAGGGCAACATGGCGGCCGTCTCCGCCGAAGGCGACGGCAACCGCTTCATCACGATCGCCCTGCAGACCTCTGCACCCGTGCCATTCAACGGTGCGCAACCGGGTTGCCAGAAGGTCGGATTCACCGGCGGCGAGTTTCGCGGCGTCATCGAGATGGTGGACGCACCGCAGATCCCCGGGACGCAAACCCTGGGTGTGCACCGGATCATCCAGACCGTCGTCGACGGAAGTACAAGCACCGGTGATATCTACGACTACTCAGCGTATTTCGGCAACTATCAGGTGATCGTCTCCGCCAACCCGCTGGTGGTGCCGGACAAGCCCGTCGTCGGAGTCGACACCCAGCGAGCGCGCGACCTGCTCACCGCCGCGGTGACCGCGGTCCGAAGTTAGCGCACGTCGCGCGGGCGGAACTGGATACTGACCCGCGGCCCGGTCGGTGTGGAAGTCTTGGGCACGCAGTGTTCCCAGGTGCGTTGGCACGAGCCGCCCATCACGAGCAGATCGCCGTGGCCCTGCAGCAGCCGCAATGACGGGCCGCCCCCACGGCGGCGCAGCGCAAAGGTGCGGGTGGCGCCCAGACTGACGATTGCCACCATGGTGTCTTCGTTGCGGCTGCGGCCGATGGTGTCGCCATGCCACGCGACGCCGTCGCATCCGTCGCGGTACAAGCACAGACCGACGGTGGTGAACGGTTCACCGAGCTCACCGGCAAAAATGTCGTTGAGTCGTCGACGAAGCCGCGTCAGCGCCGGGTGCGGCGGTTCGTCGACGGTCAGGTCGTGAAAGCTCACCAGGCGCGGCACGTCGACCATCCGGTCATACATCTGTCGGCGCTCGGCACGCCACGGGACGCTCGACACCAGGACGTCGAACAGGTCATCCTCGGCGAGCCAGCCTGAGCGCAGATCGATCCATGCGCCGTCGCCAAGGGAGCGCCGTTCGGTGTGCTCGAACAGCGATTCTTGAACCGCAATCGCCATGACGCCCAGTTTATCGCACGTTCGTTCGAATCCAGTGTCGCTTCGCATGCGGCTACGGTGCTAGGTGTGACTGGCATCGAGCTGGGCTCGGATTCCGAGGTGGGGGCTCTGCGGGTAGTCATCGTGCACCGACCCGGGGCCGAGCTGCGGCGCCTGACTCCGCGCAACAGCGACCAGTTGCTGTTCGACGGATTGCCCTGGGTGGCTCGCGCCCAAGATGAGCACGACGCTTTCACCGAGTTGTTGCGGTCCCGCGGTGTCGAGGTGTTGCTGCTGTCTGACCTGCTCACCGAAGCGCTCAACAGCGGAGCTGCCCGGATGCAGGGTATCGGGGCGGCGGTGGACGAGCGTCGGCTTGGACTGCCGCTGGCGCATGAACTTTCGGCCTACCTTCGCGGCCTTGGCCCGGCCCAGTTGGCTGATGTCCTGATGGCCGGTATGACGTTCACGGAGCTACCGTCAGAAACTCGGACCGACGTGTCGCTGGTGCGCCGCATGCATCACGGCGACGACTTCGTCATCGAGCCCTTGCCGAATCTCGTATTCACCCGCGATTCGTCGATTTGGCTCGGCCCGCGGGTGATCATCCCGTCGCTGGCGCTACGGGCACGGGCCCGCGAAGCGTCACTGACGGATCTGATTTATGCCCACCACCCGCGGTTCACCGGTGTGCGGCGCGCCTATGAATCGCATACCGCACCGGTCGAAGGTGGTGACGTGTTGCTGCTCGCGCCCGGGGCCGTCGCCATCGGTGTCGGCGAGCGGACCACCCCGGCCGGGGCGGAGGCGTTGGCGCGCAGTCTGTTCGACGACGGGCTGGCCAACACCGTGCTCGCTGTGCCGATCGAGCAAAAGCGCGCCCAGATGCACCTCGACACGGTGTGCACGATGGTCGACACCGACACCGTGGTGATGTACGCCAACGTGGTGGACACCTTGTCCGCGTTCACTATTGCGCGCACACCTGAGGGCGCACAGGTCGGCGACGAGATGCCGTTCGTCGAGGCCGCCGCCAACGCGATGGGCATCGATAAGTTGCGCGTCATCGACACCGGACTGGACCCCGTGATCGCCGAACGTGAACAGTGGGACGACGGCAACAACACTTTGGCGTTGGCGCCGGGCGTCGTCGTCGCCTACGAGCGCAATGTGCGGACCAATGCGCGTCTGCAGGACGCCGGTATCGAAGTGCTCACCATCGAAGGCTCCGAGTTGGGCACCGGGCGGGGCGGGCCGCGCTGCATGTCCTGCCCTGCCGCCCGCGACCCGCTCTAGGTTTCGGCGAAGTCGCCGTTATGGTCGTACGCACACCGCAATTCACAGCCGTGGCCTCGATTTCGACGACCTCCGGGCGAGCGCGTCGTGTGCGCGCTCTATGATGACCTGCCGACGATCCTCGTTGACGACCCTGATCGCGTGCCAGCCAAGACGCTGGACCATCTCCGCGCGCCGGATGTCCTTCACGTATTGGTTTCGGTCGGTGCGATGGTGGTCGCCGTCATATTCGAAGGCCACCATCGGTTCTTCCCAACCCATATCGAGATAGGCGGTCATCCCTTCGCCGGTGACCCGGATCTGAGTCGTTGGTCGCGGAAACCCGGCGTCGATGAGGACGAGGCGGAGCCAGGATTCCTTCGGCGACTGAGCACCACCATCCATCAGCGCCAAGGCCGTTTGGCAGACCCGCACACCGCGCGCCCCCTTATGCCGGTCGACTAGTCGTCCGACGTCTGCGGCAGTCAGACCGGTCACGCCCGCCAGCGCGTCTAGGTGGGCAATCGCGAGCCCGCGCGGTAAATGCCGTGCCAAGTCGAACGCCGTCCGAGCTGGATTGGTTACCGGCAAACCCGCAATTTCCATGACTTCGTCGGCACTTAGGGTTTCGCGCCGGACGATCACGCCAGGAGGTGCGTGGCTGAACCGCCCGATCAGCTCGACGGGGCAAAATTCGTCCACCCATTTTGCGCCGTGCAGCGCTGATGCCGCCCGGCCGGCGACGACGCCACGTCGGCCAGACCACAGCCAGGCCGCCCAGATGTTGTCACGGAGGGACCGGGTCCCGTCCTTAGGCAGGTACACATCGCGATGAATTCGACGGTAGTTCCAGCGCAATTGCCCTCGGGTGAGGTTGCCGCCGGATATTGCTTCACTACCTAGAAAGACTGCAGACATGAGCTGATGATCCTCGCCGCCACCGACATCTCATCGAGATCGCCGTCAAGGTCGTGCTCACACGGGGGTTCACAACCGTGGCGGCGATCTCGGCGCCGACTAGACGCAAAAACCCTCAGCGCCAGCTGGGCAACCAGATCTCCATGTTCCAGCTCGACTGCGAGATCGGCTGACCGCTGAGCACCGGAAACAGCCACGCGAAGTTGGTCAGCACTAAAGCCACATAACAGCACACAGCGATCAGCCCGAGCGTGCGCCGCTCGTAACCCTGACGCGGCTGATAGAGGATGTCGCCGAGAATCAGCGCGATCGCCATCACCAAAAACGGCGACATCGTCGACGCGTAGAAGAAGTACATCTGGCGGTCAATGTCGGCGAACCACGGCAGCCAGCCGGCGCAGTAGCCGACCAGGACTGCGGCATACCGCCCGTCCCGGCGCACGAACGTGCGCCAGCAAGCGTAGAGCAGCACCGGCACCGAAAGCCACCACATCGCCGGGGTCCCGACCAGCATCTCTGCCCTGACGCAGGACTGCGCCCCGCAGCCGGGAATGTTCTGCTGGTCGATGGCGTAGAGCACCGGTCGCAGTGACATCGGCCAGGCCCACGGTTTGGATTCCCACGGATGGTAATTGCCCGCCGAATTCGTCAGTCCCGCATGGAATTCGTACGCCTTGGCCGTGTAGTACCACAGCGAGCGAATGGCATCGGGCAGCGGTAAGAAACTCCCCGAGCCGATCGACTGCCCGACCTGATGGCGGTCGATCGCGGTCTCCGAGGCGAACCACGGTGCGTAGCTTGCCAGGTAGATCACGAAGGGGATGAACACCATGGCATAAGCGGTCGGGCCGACGTCGCGGCGTAACACCCCTAGCCACGGCCTGGGCACCCGGTATTGCCGGCGCGCGGCCACGTCGAACGCCAGCGACATCGCACCGAAGAACAGCACGAAATACAGGCCGGACCATTTTGTCGCACAAGCTAATCCGAGCAGCACGCCGGCACCGAAGCGCCACCACCGCACACCGAGCCTTGGGCCCCACACCGTCTCAGCGCGGCCTTCCACCAGCGCCAGGTACATCCGTTCGCGAACCTGATCGCGGTCGACGATCAGCGCGCCGAACGCGGCCACCACGAAGAACGTCAGGAAGCCGTCGAGCAGCGCAGTACGCGCCACGACGAAGCTGACACCGTCGCCGATGAGCAGCAGCCCGGCGATACCACCCACCAACGTCGAGCGGGTGATGCGCCGGACGATCCGCACCACCAGGCTCACCAGGATGACGCCGAGCAGCGCGCCGGTGAACCGCCAGCCCAGCCCGGTGTAGCCGAACAGCGCCTCGCCGATGGCAATCAGTTGCTTACCGACCGGGGGGTGAACCACCAGGCCGTATCCGGGGTTGTCCTCTACGCCATGGTTGTGCAGCATCTGCCAGGCCTGCGGCGCGTAGTGCTTCTCGTCGAAGATCGGCGTTCCGGCATCGGTCGGCGAGCCCAGATTGAAAAACCGGGTGACCGCCGCGATCGCAGTGATCACCCAGGTGACGGCCCAGCCGTACAAGCGGTCGGTGGGCCCGAAATCGGGGACCGGAAGTACCGGTCCGGGGCTGATCAGGGGTACCGCCTGCTCCGCATCGTGCTCTAGGGCGGGGCTTTCGCGGGGCGGGGCGGTCATCTCAACCACGATCGTAGGCTGTGCGCCATGACCGGTGGCCGACTCGTATTGGGCGCCACGCCGTTGGGCCAGCCGTCCGACGCCTCTCCGCGGCTGATCGCCGCACTGGGCTCCGCCGACATCGTGGCCGCCGAGGACACCCGCAGGCTGCGAACCCTGGCCAAATCGCTCGATGTGCGGATCACCGGAAGGGTGGTCAGCCTGTTCGACCAGAACGAGGACGCGCGGGTGCCGTTGCTGATCGAGCACATCAAGGCCGGGGCCACGGTGCTGGTGATCAGCGACGCCGGGATGCCGCTCGTCAGCGACCCGGGCCACCGGCTGGTCGCGGCGTGCGTCAGTGCCGATCTGGCGGTGACGTGCCTGCCCGGACCGTCGGCAGTCGTGGCTGCTTTGGTGATCTCCGGCCTGCCGTCGGAAAAGTTCTGTTTCGAGGGTTTCGCCCCGCGCAGACCCGCGGCCCGAAGAACCTGGCTGGCGTCGCTGGCCGACGAGCACCGCACCTGCGTGTTCTTCGAATCACCGCGCCGGTTGCCCACATGCCTGCGCGACGCCGTCGAGCAACTGGGCGGCGCACGTCGCGCCGCGGTGTGCCGAGAACTCACCAAGGTGCACGAAGAAGTCGTGCGCGGATCGCTGGACGAGCTGGCGGATTGGGCGGCCGAAGGCGTGCTCGGCGAGGTCACCGTCGTGCTGGCCGGCGCCTCGGCCCGGGCGGCTGACCTGCCGGCGCTGGTCGCCGAGGTGGAGGCGTTGGCGGTGACCGGAATCGGGGTCAAGGCGGCCTGCGGCCAGGTCGCCGCGGCTCACCCGGAGGTGCGGTCGCGCCGCGAGCTCTACCAGGCGGTGTTGCGTTCGCGGACCGGGCCGGCGCCTGACTAGCGCGCGACAGTGAGGGCCGCGGCGCGCCCAGATGCCACACCGAGGATGGGTGCCGCCTTATGCAGGCACTCATCCCACTCGCCGTCCGGATCCGAGTCGGCGGTGATCCCGCCGCCGGATCCCAGCGCGGCGTTACCGGCGCCATCGAATTCCACGGTGCGGATGGCGACATTGAGCTCGCATCCGGCTATCGGCGAAGCAAAACCCACTGTCCCGCAATAGACTCCGCGCCGGTGCTGCTCCCACTGCGATATCAGTTGGCGAGCACGCAATTTGGGAGTGCCGGTCACCGAGGCCGGCGGAAAGGCGGCGTCGAGCAGCGCGGGCGTGGGCAGTTCGACGGGCACCCGGGCCGACACCGTCGACACCAGATGCCATACCCCGGGCGCGGGGCGCACCACCAACAGCTCGGGCACGGTAATGCTCCCGGTGATTGCGACCCGGCCCAGGTCGTTGCGGACCAAATCGACGATCATGACGTTTTCGGCCACGTCCTTGACCGAGGCTCGCAGCGCCGAAGGGGACGAGTGCAACGGCAACGTGCCCTTGATCGGGCTGGAGATCACCAGGCCGCCGCGGCGGCGCAAAAACAGCTCCGGAGACAGCGACGCCACCGCGCCCCGGGGGCCGGCCAGATAGGCCGCCCTGGCCGGCGCGGTGCAGGTGATGGCATCGGCGAAGAAATCCAGCGGCTCCCCGACGACGGCGCCGGTGAACTGCGTGCACACGCAGGCCTGGTACACCTCACCGGCGCTGATGGCTTCCAGGCAGGCCAGCACCGCGTCGTGGTGGGCGCCGCGGTCGGCAGCACCCCAGTCGATCCGGCACGTCCGCGCCGGTGCCGACGTCGCCAGCGCCCGTCCCAGCCAGTTCGGCATCGGCGAACCGGAAAGGCTTTCGTACCACCACTGCCGGTCCCGGTCGCGGCGCAGCACGCAGTCGGTCCACCCGCCTGCGGCCTCGGGGATCCGGCCCGGCCGCCCGTCGGCACCGGGATCGGGATAAGACCGGTAGCCGATCCAACCCCCGCCAATGGCGTTGGCATCAAAGGCATCCGAGCCGGGCGCAACGGCGAACGCCTCGCGGGCATCGACGGGTCGCACCGACACGCTCGGGGCGATCACCGCCAGGGCGCCGAACCAGTCGCCGGTCAGCGCGGCCGGCGGCGGCATCCCGAGTCGGCTGCCGGCGGCGCCGACGACGCGCAGCACCTTCGCCGCGTCGCCGAGGTCACCGAGCCGATCAATTCGCACAGGCCTAGCTTGACAGACGGGAGGTTTCCGCACGAAAGGCGCTGGGGCTCCTCACCCTCGGCTGATCTGATGCGCGGTGGCCATGGCCGCCAGCTTGTCCGGGTTGCGCATCGCGTAGAAGTTGGTGATCTTGCCGTCCAAGATCTCGAGGGTGAAGACGCCCTCCAGCTGGTCCCCGCGATAGAACAGCGCCGCCGGCGCGGAGTTGCACACCACCATTTCCAGGCGCATCTCGGCGATCCGTCTACCGACGCGGGCGAGCCCGACGACCGCGGCGGCGACTTTCTCGGCTCCGACGATGGGACGGCGGGCGGCGGTGGCTTTGCCGCCCCCGTCGGCGGTCCACACCACGTCCGGAGCCAGCATCGACATCACAGTCGCCACGTCGCCGTTGGCCGCCGCGGTCAGGAACTCAGTGGCGATGCGCGCGTTGTGCGCTGGATCGACCGGAGCGAACCGGCGGCGCCGGGCGTGGACGTGTTCGCGCGCCCGGTGCGCGACCTGGCGGACGGTGGCCGCCGACTTTCCCACCGTCTCGGCGATCTCGGCGTAGTCGAAGCCGAACACCTCGCGCAGCACGAACACCGCGCGCTCGTCTGGGCTCAACGTCTCCAACAGCACCAGCATGGCCATCGACACGGATTCGGCCAGGACGACGTCGGCAGACTGGATCCTGTTCCTCGAGCAGGAGCGGCTCGGGCAACCAGGGCCCCACGTAATCCTCCCTGCGGCGGGCGTTCGCGCGCAGCGCGTTGAGCGCCTGGCGGGTGACCAGCGCAGCCAGATACGACTTGGTGTCGTGCACGGTGGACAGGTCGACCTGGGCCCACCGCAGATAGCTGTCCTGCAGTACATCGTCGGATTCGGTTGTCGAGCCCAGGATTTCGTAGGTAATCGTGAACAGCAACGGCCGCAGCAGAGTGAACCGTTCGGCGTGTTCGTCGCGTGCGTCGTGGATCATTGGGCTATCGCGTTGTCGACGGGCACGGCGGCGGGCCGCGTGCCGCCCTTGAGCCAGAGGTAAGAGCCGGGTTTGGCGGCCTCGCGGCGAATCGACCACACCGTGCCCTTGCAGATTGCCTCCTTGATCGCCGCGGCGACCCGCCCGCCGAGGGCGAGGTTGCGGGGGGTGTCATCGCCGTGGATGAGCTGGATGGTGCCGTAGCTGCGGCCCAGGCTGATGCACTGCCCGACGAACGCCTGGTTGAGCACCGCGGGCGTGGTGCCGGCGAGACGGCTGAGCACCGTGTTGGCGGCCTGGGCTCCCAGCGGTATGGCCGCCTGGCAGCTCATGCGCAGCGGCTGACCTGAGGGCGCGGCGGCGTCGCCGGCCGCCACGATGCGGGGATCGTCGACACTGGTCAGTGTCTCATCGGTCAGCAGTCGGCCCAGCGCATCGGTGCGAAAGCCGCTGCGGGCGGCCAGATCCGGCACACCGAAGCCCGCCGTCCACACCGTCACCGCGCTGGGCACCACGACACCGTCGGCGAGCACCACCGCGTCGGACCGCACTTGCGACACGACTGCGGTTTCCCGCACGTCGACGCCGAGCCGCGACAGCCACTTAGCCACCGATCGCCGACCCGGGCGGCTCAGCGACGGTCCGAGCACACCGCCGCCGATCAGGGTTACCCGGCGGCCCTGCTGGGCGAACTCGGCGGCCGCCTCGATGCCGGTTAGACCGGCGCCGACCACGGTGATGGGGGCGTCTGGATGCAGCTCGTCGAGCGTGTCGCGCAGTTGCTCCGCCCGCTCGAATTCGGCTATCGGGTAAGCGAACTCGGTTGCACCTGGCACAGTTGACGGGAGCACGCCGGTGCTGCCCACGGCGTAGATCAGGTAGTCGAAGGCCAGCGTGGCGCCCGACGCGAGCGCGATCGTGCGCCCAGCGGCATCGATCCGCTCGGCGGCGTCGACGATCAGTGCGACGCCCTCGCCGAGCAGCGTCCCGTAGTCGACGGTGGCGGTGCCGGTGCGGCCGGCCATCTGGTGCAGGCGGATTCGCTCGACGAACACTGGGCGCGGGTTGAGCACGGTGATGTCGATGTCCGCGCGGAGCCGCAGGTGATTGGCGGCCAGGGTGCCGGCGTATCCGCCACCGATGACGACGACGTGGGGTCGGTGCGCGCTCATTGCTGTCTCCTAAATGTTCGCGGGTTTCGATTGGATTCCGATGGGATCTGAAAGGATCTGGTGCCCTTGAGACACCGTCGGGCGGGTGGACGTGACAGCGCGTGACCGAGATCACTCGGGCCGGGCACCCGGCGAGTTAATCGACCTATCGTGTGCAGGTGACCTCCGACCGGCCGGCGCCGCCCGCCCCGGAGCCGTTGGTTCCGCTGATCGACGCGCACACCCACCTCGACGCGTGCGGTGCCCACGACGCCGACGGAGTGCGTGCCATCGTCGAGCGCGCGGCGGCGGTCGGGGTGGTGGCAATCGTCACGATCGCCGACGATCTGGCCTCGGCGCGCTGGGTGACGCGGGCCGCCGACTGGGATCCGCGGGTCTACGCTACGGTGGCGCTGCACCCGACCCGCGCGAACTCCCTCACCGATGCCGCCCGCGCTGAAATCGAGGAATTGGCCGGCCATCCGCGGGTCGTGGCGATCGGGGAGACCGGGCTGGATCTGTACTGGCCAGGCCGTCTGGACGGGTGCGCCGAGCCGGATACGCAACGGGATGCCTTCGCCTGGCATATCGACTTGGCCAAGCGCACCGGCAAGCCGCTGATGATTCACAATCGCGAGGCCGACGCCGAGGTGCTCGACGTGTTACGGGCTGAGGGTCCGCCGGACACCGTGATCTTCCACTGCTTCTCGTCGGGACCCGCGATGGCGCGGGCGTGTGTGGAGGCCGGTTGGCTGGTCAGCCTGTCTGGGACGGTGAGCTTCCGCAACGCGCGTGCGCTGCGGGAAGCCGTCCCGCTGATTCCGTCAGGGCAACTGTTGGTGGAGACCGACGCGCCGTTTCTGACGCCGCACCCCTACCGGGGGGCGCCGAACGAGCCGTACTGCCTGCCTTACACTGTCCGGGCGCTCGCTGAAGTCACCGGCCGACCGGCCGAGGAGCTGGCGCAGGTCACGACCGGTAACGCGCGCCGAACCTACGGACTGCCGGGTGACTGCGCTTAAGAGAGCGTTAAGAGGGTCGCGCCGGAGTTGCCGTATCTAGGCCGGTTCGTTACCGTCTTGTGATCGAACGGCGGGCCAGTGTGGGCCCGTTTTCGTTTGTCGCTCGTTGCTAAAGATGTCGTTACGTAATGCTGAGGTCGGGGATTGTTGCGTTGAAGATACTCACAAGTCTGCACGAAACCCGATCACCCCTTTTTCGGCTTGTTGTCGGCGCCTTATTGCTGGCTCTGACGTTCGCCGGCGGATATGCGGTCGCCGCGTACAAGACGGTGACGCTGAGCGTCGACGGCACCGAGATGACGGTGACGACGATGAAGTCCCGGGTGATCGACGTCGTCAAGGAGAACGGATTCACCGTCGGCGAGCGGGATGACCTCTACCCGGCCGGCGCCGAACTGGTGAACGAGGCTGACAAGATCGTGCTGCGGCACAGCCGGCCACTGCAGATCTCACTAGACGGCCAGCCCGCCAAGCAGGCCTGGACGACGGCGTCCACGGTCGACGAGGCGCTGGCCCAGCTCGCGATGACCGACACCGCTCCCGCCGCGGCCTCGCGCGGTAGCCGGGTGCCGCTGGCGGGGATGGCCCTGCCGATGGTCAGCGCCAAGTCGGTGGAGTTCGACGACGGCGGGACCGTGCACAACGTGCATCTGGCCGCGCCCGACGTCGCTAGCCTGCTGGCCGCTGCCGGCGCGCCGCTACAGCAAAGTGACAAGGTGATGCCCGCTGCGGCGGCGCCGATCGTCGACGGGATGCACATCCAGGTGACCCGCAATCGCATCGAGATGGTCACCGAACGGGTGCCGCTGCCGCCGGCGGACAAGCGCGTCGAGGACCCCGAGATGAACATCAGCCGGCAGGTTGTCGAAGACCCCGGCTCGGCGGGCGTCCAGGATGTGACGTTTGCGGTCGCCAAGGTCAACGGCGTGGAAACCGGCCGGCTGCCGATCGCCAACACCGTGGTGACACCGGCCCGCGACGCCGTGCTACGAGTGGGCACCAAGCCGGGCACCGAGGTGCCGCCGGTGAACGACGGATCGATCTGGGACGCTATATCGCGGTGTGAGGCCGGCGGCAACTGGGCGATCAACACTGGAAACGGGTATTTCGGTGGGGTGCAGTTCGACCAGAGCACCTGGGAGCGCAACGGCGGTCTGCGGTATGCCAGCCGCGCCGATCTGGCCACCAGGGAAGAGCAGATCACCGTTGCCGAGGTGACTCGGGCGCGCCAGGGCTGGGGAGCCTGGCCGGTGTGCAGCGGAAGAGCGGGTGCGGGCTGACCATCCGGCTGCTGGGCCGGACCGACATCAGGCGGCTGGCCAGAGAACTGGAATTTCGGCCGCGTAAGTCTCTCGGCCAGAATTTCGTCCACGACGCCAACACGGTGCGCCGCGCAGTCTCGGCTTCCGGCGTCAACCGCGACGATCACGTCCTGGAGGTAGGTCCGGGCCTCGGATCGCTCACCCTGGCGCTGCTGGACCGCGGTGCCAGGGTTACCGCCGTGGAGATCGACCCGGTGCTGGCGGCCCGGTTGCCGAAAACCATTGCCGAGCATTCGCATAGCGAAATCCACCGGCTGACCGTGCTGAACGGCGACGTGCTGTCCATCCGCCGGGCAGACCTGGATACCGAGCCGACCGCGATGGTGGCGAACCTGCCCTACAACGTCGCGGTCCCGGCGCTGCTGCATTTGCTTGCCGAGTTTCCCGCTATCCGCACCGTGCTGGTGATGGTGCAGGCTGAGGTGGCCGAGCGACTGGCCGCGGAGCCCGGCGGCAAGGAATACGGGGTACCCAGCGCCAAAATGCGGTTCTTCGGGCAGGTCCGCCGCTTCGGCACGGTGTCGCCCACGGTGTTCTGGCCGATTCCGCGGGTGTATTCCGGGCTGGTCCGCATTGACCGGTACCAGACGTCGCCGTGGCCGACCGACGACGCCTTCCGCCAGCGTGTCTTCAAACTGGTGGACATCGCATTTGCCCAGCG
This sequence comes from uncultured Actinomycetota bacterium, assembly GCA_963787635.1. GTDB lineage: Bacteria > Actinomycetota > Actinomycetes > Mycobacteriales > Mycobacteriaceae > Mycobacterium. The sequence goes on from CAWBDP010000006.1 coordinate 106,562, forward strand.
CCGCAAGACATCACGCAACGCCTTTGCCGAGTGGGCCGGATCGGGCAACGAATCCGCGACTCGGCTGCTGGCGGCGAGCATCGACCCGGCCCGCCGCGGCGAGACGCTGTCGATTGACGACTTCGTGCGACTGCTGCAACGGTCCGAAAACACCGGCGCCGGCCCACAGACGACGCAACGACGCGCCTCGGCGAGCTAGCCGGCAACATCCATCGCTGCCGGCGACCCGGCCGCGGGGCGGAATCTGTGTGGTTTTCCCGTCCCGGCGCTACTCTCGTGCGGTGCCGTTCGACGGAAACACCGCTGCTCAGTGGGTGCCCACCGGGTCGGTGACGGTTCGGGTGCCCGGCAAGGTCAACCTGTTCCTGGCTGTCGGTGATCGCCGAGCGGACGGCTATCACGAGCTGACGACGGTATTTCACGCCGTGTCGTTGCTCGACGAGGTGACGGTCCGCAATGCCGATGTGCTTTCGCTCGAGGTCAACGGCGAAGGCGCTGACCAGTTGCCCACCGACGAGCGCAACCTCGCCTGGCAGGCCGCCGAACTGATGGCTGAACACGTCGGCCGGCTACCCGATGTCTCGATCACCATCGACAAATCCATTCCGGTGGCAGGCGGAATGGCCGGCGGAAGCGCCGACGGGGCTGCGGTGCTGGTCGCGATCAACGAGTTATGGGAGCTGGGCGTCCCACGCCGCGACCTGCACACCCTTGCCGCACAGTTGGGCAGCGACGTGCCGTTCGCGCTGCACGGCGGTACCGCGCTGGGCACCGGTCGCGGCGAGGAACTGGCAACAGTGTTGGCGCGCAACACCTTTCACTGGGTGCTGGCGTTCGCCGAGGGTGGTCAGTCCACCGCGGCGGTCTACACCCGGCTCGACCAGCTCAGGGAAGTCGGGACAGGGCAGCGGCTCGACGACCCCGGGCCACTGCTGGCAGCCTTGGCGGCCGGCGATCCGGAGCAGCTGGCGCCGTTGCTGGGTAACGAGTTGCAGGCTGCGGCGGTGAGCCTGGATCCCGGGCTGCGTCGCGCCCTGCGTGCCGGAAAGGAGTCCGGCGCACTGGCCGGCATCGTGTCGGGCTCCGGCCCCACCTGCGCGTTCCTGTGCACATCAGCGGCTTCCGCGGTTGACATCGGCACCCAGCTGTCCGGAGCCGGTGTTTGCCGCACTGTCCGCGTCGCCAGTGGGCCCGTGCACGGCGCCCGGGTGGTGCCGACGCCCGTCGCCGGGGCATGACCGGTGTGATCTGGGCTGGCAACCCGGGGCAATTTGGCGGTTCCTTAAGAGGAGTTTAAGATGAGCCGCGGTGATGAATAGTGGTCCAGAAGAGCGCCCGATTCTCACGCCTGCCGGGCACTGCGGCGGGCGGGTAGCGAAGCGCCGGATCGGCCGCATTCTCACCGATCGTGCCACCCTGAGTCAGGACACTGCCTCATCACCGATTCGAGATAAAACTGCACCCGATTTGTGTGCGCGCGGCTGCCGTGAAGTGCCCTCTAGCTGGGGGAAGATGGAAGTTCGGGCCTTGTGGAACGCACCGGTGCTGGAGAGGAGGTCGTCGTGAGCAGATTTACCGAGACGATGTTCCGCAACGCCCGCGAACAGACCACGGGCATGGTGACCGGCGAACCGCACAAACCAGTCCGGCACACCTGGGGTGAAGTACACGACCGCGCCCGTTGCGTGGCCGGTGGCCTGGCCGCCGCCGGCGTCGGCCACGGCGATGCGGTCGGCGTACTGGCCGGCGCGCCGGTGGAGATCGCTCCGACCGCGCAGGGGTTGTGGATGCGCGGGGCCAGCCTGACGATGCTGCATCAGCCCACGCCGCGCACCGAGCTGGCGCTGTGGGCCGAAGACACCACCACCGTCATCGACATGATCGAAGCCAAGGCGGTGATCGTCTCCGACCCGTTCCTGGCCGCCGTCCCGGTCCTGCAGGAAAAGGGCGTCAAGGTCCTGACCATCGAGCAGCTGCTCGCCTCCGATGCAACCGATCCGATTGACACCGACGAGGACGATCTGGCGCTGATGCAGTTGACCTCGGGGTCGACTGGATCCCCTAAAGCGGTTCAGATCACCCACCGCAACGTGTATTCCAACGCCGAGGCAATGTTCATCGCCGCCGAGTATGACGTCGAGAAAGACGTGATGGTCAGCTGGCTACCGTGCTTCCACGACATGGGCATGATCGGCTTTTTGACCGTCCCGATGTACTTCGGCGCCGAGCTGGTCAAGGTCACGCCGATTGACTTCCTGCGCGACACGCTGCTGTGGGCCAAGCTGATCGACAAGTACAAGGGGACGATGACCGCCGCCCCCAACTTCGCTTATTCGTTGTTCGCCAAGCGGCTGCGCAACCAGGCCAAGCCCGGCCAGTTCGACCTGTCGACACTGCGCTTCGCGCTCTCCGGCGCCGAGCCGGTCGAGCCGGCGGACGTCGAGGATCTGTGCGACGCCGGGGCGCCGTTCGGGCTGAAGCCGGAAGCCATCTTGCCGGCCTACGGGATGGCCGAGACGACGCTGGCGGTGTCGTTCTCGCCGTGCGGTGCGGGACTGATCGTCGATGAGGTCGACGCCGACCTGTTGGGCGCGCTGCGTCGCGCCGTGCCGGCCACCAAGGGCAATACCCGCAGGCTGGCGTCGCTGGGGCCGCTGCTGGACGGTCTGGAGGCCCGCATCGTCGACGACGACGGCAACGTGCTGCCCACCCGCGGCGTCGGGGTGATCGAGCTGCGTGGTGAGTCACTGACTCCGGGCTACATCACGATGGGCGGGTTCATTCCGGCGCAGGACGCGCACGGCTGGTATGACTCCGGCGACCTCGGCTACCGGATGGACAACGGTCACGTGGTGGTTTGTGGTCGGGTCAAGGACGTGATCATCATGGCCGGCCGCAACATCTACCCGACCGACATCGAACGGGCTGCAAGCCGGGTCGAAGGTGTCCGGCCAGGGTGCGCGGTGGCGGTTCGGCTCGATGCGGGGCATTCCCGGGAAACGTTCGCCGTCGCGGTCGAGTCCAACGCCTTCGACAATCCCGCCGAAGTGCGCCGCATTGAGCATCAGGTGGCCCACGAGGTCGTCACCGAGGTCGATGTGCGACCGCGCAACGTCGTGGTACTGGGACCTGGGACCATTCCCAAGACGCCGTCGGGCAAGTTGCGACGGGCCACTTCGGTCACGCTGGTCACCTAGGTCCGTCTGCTCGCGCCAGTTACCAGGCGTGTACGCGGTTCTGGGCGGGCTCCAACCCCAACTCGACGAGCAGCTGTGCGGCGTCGGCGGCCTGCTCACAAATCGTGGGGACCTCGGCGCGTTCGGCGGCGGTGAAGTTCTCCAGCACGAACGCGGCTGGGTCCTTGCGTCCGGGTGGACGCCCGATGCCGATCCGCACCCGCTGAAAATCCTTGGTGCCCAGGGCGGATGCCACCGAGCGCAGTCCGTTGTGGCCGCCCTCGCCGCCACCTAGCTTGAGCCGGATGCGACCGAAGTCGAGGTCAAGGTCATCGTGGATCACCACGAGGTCGTCGGGTGCGACCGAATAGAACTTCGCCAGCGGCCCGACTTGTCGGCCGGACTCGTTCATGTAGCAACGCGGCTTGGCCAGCACCACCGGATGCCCACCCAGCCGGCCGGTGACGATCTCGGCGCCGGAACGCTTGTGCGCCTTGAAATTCGAACCTAGCCGCGCGGCCATCACCGCGGCCACCATGAATCCGAGGTTGTGCCGGGTGCGTGCGTAATTGTCTCCGGGGTTGCCCAGGCCGACGATCAACCGGGCCACGTTCGCTTACTCAGACCCGGATTCGGACTCGGACTCGCCTTCGGATTCGCCCTCGGCAGCTTCGGTCTCTTCGGCCGCTGCGGCTTCCTCGCCCTCGGTGACCTCGCCGGCACCCTCTTCCTCGAGGTCCTCGGCGGTCGGCGCGTTCACCACGTTCACGACCAGCAGCTCCGGGTCGGAGATGAGGTTGACACCGGCCGGCAGGGAGATCTGTCCCGCGGTGAACTGAGTGCCCGGTTGCGCGCCCTCGACCGACACGGTCAGCTGCTCGGGAATCGACAGCGCCTCGGCCTCGATCTCGATTGCGGTGGTGTCCTGGGTGATCAGGGTGTCGGGTCCGGCCTCGCCTTCGACGACGACGGTCACCTCGACAACCACCTTCTCCCCGCGCCGCACGACCAGCAGGTCGGCGTGCTGGATGGTGCGGCGGATCGGGTGGATGTCGAGCGCCTTGGTCAGCGCCAGCTGTTCCTTACCGGCGATGTCGAGAGTCAACACCGCGTTGGTGCCCGAGTGCCGAAGCACCGCCGCAAAGTCGTGTCCAGGCAACTCCAGATGCTGGGGATCGGCGCCGTGACCGTAGAGGACGGCCGGAATCATGCCGTCGCGGCGTGCTCGCCGAGACGCGCCCTTGCCGGTCTCGGTGCGCACGGTGACCCTCAGTTGATTGACTGCGGCCTTTGCCATGGTGTCGCTCCTGTGTGCTCGGTACCTAATTCGGGGCACGGCGAGAAGCGCGACAGATCTGTCGGTCTCCGTCGATAACGGCGCCGGCTATGCCGCCGGCCACCCTCGCCGTGACGCCCGGTCAGGGTAGCGCATGAGCGTCTCTTCGTGGAAATTCGGTAGCCGACTGGTGTCGTATCATCCGTCACGCCGGTCACTGGAGCCGGGAAGTGTCGATTTGCCCGCCTACAAGCGACAAGTGCTGTTGAGGCTCGGCAGGCGAGCCAGTCGTCACCGATCGCCAGCTAGCCAGTTGTCGCTGACAGGCGGGCAAACCTACACCCGGCAGACCCAGAGGCCCGTGTGGCAGTTGTGACAGCAGCTCAGAGCGGGAACTTGGTCTGCGTGAGCTGCTCGGACAGCTCCCAGAGCGCTTTGGCGTCGGACGGGCTTTGCGCCCGCCGACTGCGGCCAACCGATTGGGTTCGGCCCAGCTGGCCGAATCTGGGGCCGACGAAGGTGTTGCCAGGCAAGTCCTGCGACGCTGCGTACAGCGTTTGGCGGGCGCCGAAATCGGCGTTGGTGGCCACCACCTGTGTGACGGCTGACATCAGCGCGTCGCCCAACCTGCGGCCTGAGGCTCCCTGCAGATTGGTGTGCGAGTAACCGGGATGGGCCGCCAACGCGCGCAGCGGCGAACCGGCCGTATCAAGTCGGCGCTGCAACTCGCTGGTGAACAGCAGGTTGGCCAGCTTGGACTGGCTGTAAGCCAGCCAGGGGGAGTACCGACGGGTCTTCCAGTTGAGGTCGTCGAAGTTGATGCGGCCCGGCCAGTGCGCCATCGAGGACAACGTCACCACCCGGTCGGACAGCTTGGGCAGCAACAAATTGGTGAGCGCGAAGTGACCGAGATGGTTAGTGCCGATCTGGCTTTCGAAGCCGTCGACAGTCAGCGCATACGGGGCGGCCATGATGCCGGCGTTGTTGATCAAGATGTCGGCATTGTCTATCCCGTCGGCGAACTGGCGCACCGACGACAGATCCTGTAGGTCGAGTTGACGCACCTCGATATCGCCGGTCATCTGTTGGGCGGCGGCCTCACCTTTGCCGGTGTTGCGAACGGCCATGATGATGGTGGCGCCGTTACGGGCCAACTCGCGGGCAGTCACGGCGCCCAACCCACTATTGGCACCGGTGATCAGCACGGTGCGTCCGGCGAACGAGGGCAAGTCTGCTGCGGTCCAGTCGGCCATGCCTGACAAGCCTAGTGGCACGCCGCAATTACTTCTTCGCGACGATAAACCCGGCGATGACCATCTCGATGTCGGCGGCCTCGGCCGCGGCCTGGTCGGCCAGGCTGGTGATGGTGAGCTGCACCAGATAGCGCTGATTGGCAGGCGGCGAGCCCGTCGCGAAAACCATCCGGTTGAAGCCGTGCAACCGCTTACCGTTGCGGTCGTAGCTGCCCTGGATCATCGTCGACGGGAAGCCGTGGAAGTCGGCGGTGGAGGAGTCCAACTGCTTGAAATTCTCTGCCAATTGGGCATCGGCGTTGCCATGCTTGACCGCTTCGGCGACATCGAAGTCCCCGACCAGTTTGAACACCATGATCATGGCGATCGGATAGCTGCCGTTCTTGGCGATCATCTGGGTGGTCGGCGTGTAGTTCTGATTGCTGTACTTGTCCCAGCCCGGTGGCGTCGGGATCGACACGGTCAGATCGGGCAGCGTGTCGGGCGCCACTTGTTCGCCGGCCACCCCGACGCTTTCCAGATACTGCGAAAACGGGATGGGCGCGGCTGTGGTTGTGGTCGTTGTGGAGCTGGTAGCCCAGAACGCCGGATAGTCAGGCGCTTTCGGCCCGCATCCGGCGATCAGCACCACGAGTGCGGCAATGGCTGCGCGCGCTCGACGTCTCACAGAATTTCGCGTACCGCGTGGTTGTGATAGATCACGTCCCCCGCAAGCGGGTGGGGGTTCCTCCCGCTCGCGGGGGCGTGCCCTCTGCCGGACATCTAGGCGTCCCCGTCGAAAAGCCCCGTCACCGAACCATTTTCGAAGACCGCCCGAATAGTGCTGGCCAGCAACGGCGCGATGGAGAGAACCGTGAGCTGCGGGAACCGCTTGTCCTCGCCGATCGGCAGTGTGTTGGTGACGATCACCTCGCGGGCACCGCACGCGGCCAGCCGCTGCGAGGCCGGCTCGGACAGCACACCGTGGGTGGCCGCGATGATGACATCACCGGCGCCGTCGTCATGCAGCAGCTTGACCGCGCCGGCGATGGTGCCGCCGGTGTCGATCATGTCGTCGATCAGCACGCAGGTTCGTCCTTCCACGTCGCCGACCACCCGGTTGGACACCACCTGGTTGGGCACCCGGGGATCACGCGTCTTGTGGATGAAGGCCAGCGGCACGCCACCCAGTGAGTCGGCCCACTTCTCAGCGATGCGCACCCGCCCGGAGTCGGGGGAGACCACCACGATGTCGCAGTTGAGATAGTTGTCCTGGATGTAGCCGGTCAACAGGTGCTGGGCGCGCATGTGGTCGACGGGTCCGTCGAAGAAACCCTGGATCTGGTCGGTATGCAAGTCGACGGTCACGATCCGGTCGGCGCCCGCGGTCTTGAACAGATCGGCGACCAGCCGCGCCGAGATCGGTTCGCGGCCACGGTGCTTTTTGTCCTGCCGGGCGTAGGGATAGAACGGCAGCACCGCGGTGATCCGCTTGGCGCTGCCGCGCTTGAGCGCGTCGATCATGATCAGCTGTTCCATCAGCCACTGGTTCAGCGGGGCCGGGTGCGATTGCAGCACGAAGGCGTCGCAGCCGCGCACTGATTCGTGGAACCGCACGAAGATTTCCCCGTTGGCAAAATCGCGGGCGGTCTGCGCAGTCACGTGGACGTCGAGCTCCTTGGCCACCTGCTCGGCCAGCTCGGGGTGGGCGCGACCCGAGAAGAGCATGAGGTTTTTGCGGTTGTCGGTCCAGTCGTAGGTCACGTGCTGCCCCCGCCGTTGCGATCGAGATGGTGGCCCAATAGTAAGAAGTGAATCGTCCGGTTTGGCGTCCGGGTGGCTAAGGCGCCTGATCGTGTTGCGTCGGCGGCGGCGCAGGCCCGTCGGACCCCTCAGCGGCGGCACGGGCCTTCTCGGCGGCCTCGGCGGCCGCACTGCCCGGGCGTTTACGCTGCACCCAGTCTTCAATGTTGCGTTGCGGGCCCCCGGACACCGCCAGCGCCCCGGGCGGGACGTCGTCGCGCACCACCGTGCCCGCGCCGGTGTAGGCGCCGTCTCCAACGGTCACCGGGGCCACGAACATGGTGTCCGACCCGGTGCGCACGTGCGACCCGACCGTGGTGCGCCGTTTGGACATGCCGTCGTAGTTGACGAACACGCTGGAAGCTCCGATGTTGCTGTATTCGCCGATGTCGGCGTCGCCGACGTAGGTCAGGTGCGGCACCTTGGTGCCGACACCGATGGTGGAGTTCTTGGCCTCGACGAAGGCACCCAACTTTCCGTCGGCGCCCAGCACGGTGCCGGGACGCAGATAGGTGAACGGACCCACGTTGGCCCCCTCACCGATCGATGACGAAGTGCCATGGGTTCGGATCACCGACGCCCCTTCGCCCACCGTGACGTCGGTCAAGCTGGTGTCGGGGCCGACGGTGCAGCGCCCGCCGATGCGGGTGCGGCCGAGCAGCTGGGTGCAAGGCTGGATGACGGTGTCGCGGCCGATGCTGACGTCCACATCGATCCAGGTGGTGGCCGGATCGACCACGGTGACGCCGTTGAGCTGGTGGGCCGTCACGATACGACGGTTCAGCTCGGCGCCCAGCTCGGCCAGCTGGACGCGGTTGTTGACCCCCGCGACCAGTGCGCTGTCGTCGACATGGCGGGCATGCACGACATGGCCGTCGTGCCGAACAAGGGAGATGACATCAGTGAGGTAGAGCTCCTGTTGAGCGTTGTCGGTCCCGAGCCGGCTCAGCGCTGACCGCAGCGCTGAGATGTCGAATGCGTACACCCCCGCGTTGACTTCGAGGATCTCCTGCTGAGACGGTGTGGCGTCGGCTTGTTCCACGATCGCGATTACTTCGTGGTTTCGGATACGCAGGATGCGGCCATAGCCGGCCGGATCATTCAATGTCGTGGTCAGTACGGTGACGGCCGCCCGCTGCGCGCTGTGGACGGCAATCAGATCGGCAAGCGTATCGGCGTCCAGCAACGGAACATCACCCGACGTCACGACGGCGATGCCGGTGAAGGTCTCCGGCAACGCCGACAGGCCGCACAGCACGGCATGGCCGGTTCCCAGCTGGTGATCCTGCATCGCCACGCCGATCGGGCGCCCGAGGTCCTCAGCCAGTTCGGCGACGACCGGGGCGATGCGTTCGCGGTCCTGCCCCAGGACAACCACCAGATGCTGTGGTGCCACCTTGGCGATCGCGTGCAGCGAATGTGCCAGCATGCTGCGACCCGCGATCGGGTGCAGCACCTTGGGTGTGTCCGATCGCATCCGCGTTCCCGCTCCGGCCGCCAAAACCAGAACCGCCGATTCGCGGTGCGCTGTCATAAGCACCTCTTCCGCGCGATATCGACGGTGGTCCCAAGGTGCGCGCCGGGCCGCGGGGACCCACTTGTCACCGACACGTCGTCCAGCGTGTCATTCTCTGTCCGCTCGGGGCAAAAATGCGTCCCCTGAGGTCCTTTCTTGCAGCTGACCTCGTTGAACGATCAAGCCAAGCTACGGTGGCCACCCCTTGTTAGAGCGTGGTTCAATTATGACCTATATGCATAGTTTCCAAACTAACGCCGTCTATAGACCATAATCGGCGTGTGGAGCGACGACGGAAGGCCCCGGGCGGCCAGCCACCGATGATCACTCTGAAAGAGTTGCCGGCACTCGTGGTGCTCGAGCGGCTCCCTGTGCCGGTGCTCGCCATCGCCCACGACGGCACAATCCTGTTCGCGAACAGCGCGTTTGCCGAAATCGTCGGGTTCTCCACCGAAGAGGTGCTGTCGTTGAAATTCCACCAGGTGTTTCACTCGGCGCCGGAAGACAAGTCCGTACTGTCTGTTGTCCGTGCTTTAGCAAATATGGTCGTCGAACTGGCGCATAAGGATGGCTCAGTTGTCCGGGCGTTGATGAGCAGGTCGGCCCTGCGGCGCACCGACGATCATATTGCGCTCGCGACTTTCCAAGACCTGACCGAGCAACTGTGGACTAACGAACACTGAATCGGCCGACTGGCGACGACCATTCAAGCCGGGTGACGGCGTTCATCCCCTCAGCAGCGCATCTGGTGCTGGCCGCTAGGGCCTGGCCAGCACAGGAGCAAGGCACACTCCTTCTTCCGGTCGAGCAAAACTGATCGGCTGGTTCAGGGCGCTGGTTCTGGCGCATTCCCGCTGGACAGCGGCACGACCGGCGTCGACATCGGCGCAAGAGGTTGCCAGCCCCGGCGACCGGACCTCCGCGGCAAAGCCAACATATTTGTGGTTTGTTTTCAGCTTTCACTCATCCTAATGGTATGTATACTCTTCCTTCAATGAGATTTTGGTTTGCAGTCATCACAGTTGCCTCGGCCGCATCGGGTGTGCGTCGCCGTTGCAGCCTTTTGGGGATCTGGTTGTCCGGTAGCACCGCAAGGAGCAGCGCATGTCATTGAGGACGCAGCCGGAGTTCAGACGGCGAGAGGCCGTGATGATGCCTAGCTCGACACCCTCGACGTAGTGGCGCAGTCGGCGCCCAGCGCGTTGGTCAGAAGACAGAAAAGATACGGCGAGTGTATGCAGTGCCGCTTGTGTAACTCGAGACGCCTGCTCAGCGTCTTGGACCTCGGTACGACTCCGCCGTGCAAGAAGTTCCTCACCGCACAAGAACTCGATCGCCCCGAGGTGACCTACCCGCTGCATCTGCGGCTGTGTGAGGATTGCCTGTTGCTGCAGATCCCGGCGCTCATCACCTGGGAGGACGCATTCCCCGAGGCCGCTTCCTTTTCTTCGTCCTCTGACGAATGGGTCCAGCACGCGAAAACTTTTGTGGGCGAGGCTGTCACGCGGCTCGGCCTCGGAACCGATTCATTAGTAGTCGAAGTCGCCAGCAATGACGGCTACCTGCTGCAGCATGTGGTCGCCGCGGGCATCCGGTGCGTCGGAATTGAGCCGTCGGTAAACGTGGGCGCCGCCGCTCGAAACCGTGGTGTGCCGACAGTGTCGGCGTTTCTCGACGAGCAGCTGGCACGCCGGGTGCGCGCTGAACATGGCCCGGCAGACTTGGTTATCGCGAACAACATCTACGGTCACGTACCGGATCTGCTGGGCTTTACCCAGTCCTTGCGCGGGCTGCTCGCCGACGAAGGGTGGCTGAGCATCGAGGTAAATCATGCGCTAAAGCTGATCAGCTACGGCCAATTTGACACCATTTATCACGAACACCTGCAGTACTACACACTCCTCTCATTGACGCAGTCGCTCGCCACTGCTGCGCTGGCCGTCGTCGATGTTGAACTGCTACCCACGCACGGTGGGTCACTGCGTATCTGGGCTCGTCCCGCACGAATCGCTGAGCGGCCGACCGACCGAGTAGCCGAGGTGCTGCGCATGGAGAAAATGTCGGCGCTGCACCGTGCCGATGGTTACCTACAACTGCGTCCGCGAATCGAGGCTTGGCGCCATGAGCTGTTGCGGTTTTTGCTTCAGTGCCGCGCCGGCGGCAAGCGCGTTGTGGGGTACGGAGCGCCGCCCAAGGCCAACACCCTGCTGAACTATTGCGGGATCCGCGGTGATCTTATGGAATACATCGTCGATGACGACCCGTACAAGGGTGGTTTGTTTACGCCCGGCACACGTATCCCGATACACAGTCCAGAGCTCATCGAGCAGGATCGTCCAGACGTGGTTCTGGCGCTGACGTGGGACCTTGAAACCGAGCTGACTGAACGACTCTCCTATATCGCCGACTGGGGCGGCCAACTCTTTTTCCCACTTCCTAACCTGCACAAGGCAACTAATTTAGAAAGCAATGGCAGCTGGACGCTGCTGTCATGAGCGCCTGCCGCAGCTACGGCAGCTTCAATAGTGTCGACGACCGCAAGTCGAAATGTAATCCAGTGCGCCACAAGCACTTCGCTTAACTTTTTATCACTTAATCCGACGAGTCATGATTGACGTGGCGCAGGGCCTCGCGGGCAAGGAACTCACGAAAATAGGGCAGTGACTCATCTTCGACAAGCGCCGGGAACAGTAGCTCCCACATTCGGCTCAGCCGCCCGGTGAGATCGCTGTCCGACGTCGCCTTGCGCAGCAAGTGGCTTCCATACATGGCGCCAACGATCGATTCGCTGACCACATCGGCATCGAGATCCGGCCGGAGGTCGCCCTCAGCGATTGCACGCCGGGCCTGATCAGACATCGCGGCCACCCAGTCGGCGTAGACACGAGATGCGGCTTCGTTGAACTTACCCAAGGCAAGGATCAGTTGATCAGAGGCACGGGCCACTCGGTTGGACGCCAGGAGATTCCCTATCACGAACGTGCCGTGCACCATGTTCTCGAGCGCGGGCGAGGACTCAGACATGCTGCTCAGGGCGGCGAGCATTACCTCGGCGCCTTCGTCAATGATGGCGGACGCCAGCGATTCCATTGAATCGAAGTGGTGGTAAAGGGCGCCTTTGGTCATCCCCGCGCGCTCGATGATTGCGCCCCGCCCGGCGAGCGCATAGCCGACCTCATTGAACACGTCGATTGCCGCATCGAGGATTCGTTGCCGGGTGGCTTCCGATCGAACTTGGCGCGCCATCGCCTGCACCTCCGGAGTTCCGCCACCGATCTGCATAGACTCCGGAACGTCGGGGTCTCAATGGCCAAAGCCTAGCAGTTGCAGCTCTTATGGCGCTCGGTAGCCCGCGAGGGCCGCGGGCATGGTCAGTCTGAGTGGAGCATGGCCGAGCTACTCTTGATCGCGAGTGCTGTCCGCCTCCTGATGAATTGGCGGAAGTAGTCGATCCGATCCGCTCGCACGATGCCGGGCAGCACCAGGAAGAAGCTCTTTTCAAGGTCGAGCAGAAACTGCTCAGGTTTGTCCAGATTGCTGGTCTGGCGCATCCCCATATACAACGACACGAGCAGGCGTCCGACATCGTCGGCATCGTTTTGCTCGATGGTGTCGCCCTCGGCGACGGCGCGCTCGACGATGAGCCTGAGCAGGTGCACCCACCTCCCCAACAGTTTCGTCTGGAGTCCCTCGATCCGACCCACCGACTCCAGCAGGTTCAATCCCGCCCTGGCGATGTCCTCGCCGATGTCCGCGACGGCTATCAGATAACCGATATCGACTAGGGTCTCCAGGCCCGAAAGCTTACGGGCGAGCAAATCCTGCGCGGCCGCCATAAATTTCGCGGCCTGGTCTTCGATGACGGCCAATGCCAAAGCATGCTTCGAGCGGAAGTGGAAATACATTGCGCCTTTTGTCAATTCAGCTTCAGCGAGGACGTCGTCGAGGCCAACTTGGTGGTATGGCCGCTGAGCGAACTGGTGGGCGGCAGCGCGCAGGATCTCTTGGCGCGTCGTATCTCCCCGTTTGTCAGTGGTTTCGGTCATCATCGGATCCCGAAGTAGTCAGGCGCGCATCGTTGGTCCCGGAAGTCGTCCCGTGCGCCGAGTGCTAGGTGATCGAAACTTTGGCCCGAACCGCAACAGCCGAGTTCGTCGCAGCCATCAGCAACGCGAGCCCACTGTCTCGAAGCATCGGCTGCCAAGTTTAGTGCACCAGCGGGCGTAAAGCAGTTGCGACCTGCGCCGAAGCATGGCTGACCGGCGACCGCGCCGACCTCGGCGCTATCGATCGTGGTGGTCGCCTTCACCTTGGCGTACCTTCCTCCGTCAGTACGCTCACTCTCCGCCGGCAGCGACGGCTCCAACCGGCGCAACGCCGCAGTTCTGCGCAAAGGTAGCAGTCCGTTCTCGAGTTTTCGGGTTCCCACGCTCAAAACCTGCCTGGACGCTAGTCAAAATACTCGAAGTTTGGTGAGAAGTCTGCATCATCCAAAAAGTATGTATACTGCACGGTATGTAAAACGTCGGTTTGCCCCGGTGGGGGTGGCTCGATCGCCGCGGCTGAACACTGCCGCAGTGGCCTCCTCCTTCGGGTCCGTCTCTGCCCGCTAGGACACCGTGAGGAGAAGCAGATGTCATTTGTGACCGCGCAGCCGGACAGCTTGGCGGCGGCAGCCGACAGCTTGCAGGGCGTCGGCGCCGCGATGACGGCGGGGAATGCCGCCGCGGCCGGTCCGACGGCCGGGGTGGTGCCGGCGGCTGCCGACGAGGTCTCCGCGCTGACGGCCGCCCAGTTCGCCGCACACGCCGAGATGTACCAGGCGGTAAGCGCACAAGCTGCGGCGATTCACGAACTGTTCGTGAACACCCTGGGGCTCAGCGCCGCGTCGTATACGGCCACCGAGGCCGCTAACGCGGCCGCCGCGCTGTAAGCCCTACAGGTCGACCTGATGGACTACGGGGCTTTCCCACCAGAGTTCAACTCCGCCCGGATGTACTCGGGGCCGGGTTCAGGCGGAATGCTGGCCGCCGCCGCGGCCTGGAAGGGGTTGGCCGGCGAACTTAGTTCCGCGGGCGCAACGTACGGATCACTGATCTCTGGCCTGACCGCCTCATGGCTGGGCCCTTCAGCGGCTGCGATGGCCGCCGCTGCGACACCTTTTGTGGCGTGGCTGAATCAAGCCGGGGCGCAGGCGGAACAAGCAGCTGACCAGGCCACCGCGGCGGCGACCGCTTACCACGCCGCGTTCGCGATGACGGTACCGCCACCGGTGATCGCCGCCAACCGCGTGCAGCTGGCGGTTCTGGTCGCAACGAACCTCTTGGGCCAAAACACGGCGGCGATCGCGGCCAACGAGGCGCAGTACGCCGAGATGTGGGCCCAGGACGCCACCGCGATGTACACCTATGCCGGGAACTCGGCCGCCGCTTCCCAGTTGACGGCGTTCACCTCGCCGCCGCAGACCACCAACCCGTCCGCGTTGACCAACCAGACGAATGCGGTCGCGCAGGCCACCGGGAGCGCCGCCGGGAACTCGCAGGCGTCGCTATCGCAGCTGGTCACCTCGTTGCTGCAAAGCCTCGCGTCACCCGCAGCGTCCACGTCGTCCGACTCGGGGCTGTCGGGACTGTTGACTACGCTGCTGACTGACCTGGGTCTGACCGGGTCGTCGGCGACAACGACGACCTCGACAGGGTTCGGCGGGGTCGACGCTGGGGGGATCTTGCAGTCGCTGATCTCCAACTACCTCTATCTCCCAGGATTTTTCGGCACGTTCGCGGCCATGGACGCGCTCATGCCGATTATGAGTCAGCTGGAGACCATCCCGCCCGCGGCCACCGTCGCCGACGGAGCCGAGGCTGCGGGCGACGCCGCAGCAGGCGACGCCGCAGCAGGCGACGCCGCGGCGGCGGCCGGCGACGCGGCGGCAGGCGCGGCGGCCGCGCCGGTCGTCGCCGGCGATCTCGGTGCCTTGGGAGGCCTGGGCGCGGCGACCCCGATCGGCGGGCTGTCCGTCCCGCCGAGCTGGGGTTGGGCCGCAGCGAGTCCTCTGGAAATGCTGTTACCCGGCGGTGTGCCGTTCGCGATGCCAGCCGCCGACTTGGGTGCTGGAGCAGGAATGCCACTGTTCTTTGGCGGGCTGCCGCGAGCCGCGGCGGTGGGCGCCGCGGCCGGCGCGGGAAGCGCTGCTGTCAAGTACGGCTCACGCTCCAAGGTGATGGCACGTCCGCCGGCCGCTGGATATCCGGAAGAACCGGCAGCCGCGGCGGCAGCCCCGGCATATCCGGTGCCCGCCGGATTCCCGACGAACGGACACGCGCCACCTGGATACCGGCCGGCGATTGTCTACCTGCCGACCAACGGACACGTGCCGGCCAAGACCTGACCGGCACTGCACGTGCTGACCAACAGGCCACCATTCCGTCTAGCTAAGGAGAACCGCAGATGCCCGCTCGTTTTATGACCGACCCGGATGCCATGCGTTCGATGGCGGGTCGTTTTGATATGCACGCCCAAACTGTTGAGGATGAGGCCCGCAAGATGTGGGCGTCTTCGGTCAACATCGCCGGGGCCGGCTGGAGTGGTACTGCTCAGGCCACCTCCTACGACACCATGGGCCAGATGAATCAGGCGTTTCGCAACATCGTGAACATGCTGCACGGGGTGCGCGATGGCCTGATCCGCGACGCCAACAACTACGAGCAGCAAGAGCAGGCCTCCCAAAGCCTGCTGCGCAGCTAACCCGCCGACTACGAAGGAGAACAGTTTCGATGAGCATCAATTACCAGTTCGGCGACGTCGACGCCCACGGCGCCACCATCCGCGCCCAGGCCGCCTCGCTGGAGGCCGAGCACCAGGCCATCATCCGCGATGTGCTGGCTGCCGGCGACTTTTGGGGCGGCGCAGGTTCGGTGGCCTGCCAGGAGTTCATCACCGCAGTTGGGACGCAACTTCCAGGTCATCTACGAACAAGCCAACCAACACGGCTCCAACGTCCAAACCGCCGGCAACAACATGGCCAGCACCGACAGCGCCGTCAGCTCCAGCTGGGCCTAACTATCACCGTCCCCCTGCGCTGCCGCTACGAAGGAGTATGCGATGTACGAGACAGTGATACTGGGCGGCGGACCGGCCGGGACCGGATCGCTGGTATGGGCGGCGCGGCACGGTCTGCTGAGCGGATGGCTCGACAGCGGTGTGGCCTTAGTGGAACAACGCCAGTGGCTCGGGGGCTCACTGGGCCGCTTCCCGCTCAACGCCGACTCTGCGGGCGGTTCCTTCCTCGAATCACTCGACGGTCTGCACCGTGAACCGCTGCTCGACGAGGTCAGCGCCGATCCTGTGACGCGGGAGCTGGAGGCTTGGCGCGCCGAACTACCCCCGCTGGAACTGGTCGACCGATTCACCCGCCGCCTCGGCGTCGCGCTCCTTGACGAGTTCGCCCACCATCCGCACAGTCGCGCGTTCACCGGCACAACGGCGCTGGCCCTGCACCTGGAATCGGATGGCACCGTCGTCGTGCCGATCCTCGACGCAAATGGGCGGCACGACACAATCCATGCCGCCAGCGCCGTCGTGGCGCTTGGCGGTCGGCCGAACACGTTCTGGGCCACGATCGAAATTGCGCCAAGTCTCTATCTTTCGCACTGGCGGGAGAAGATCGTGTCCAGCCACACACTGCTTTCGCACGGCGGCGCGGCGGAAGTCAAACGACGGCTCGCCGACACCGATCGCCCGTCGCGTGCGGTGATATTGGGTAGCGCCCACAGCGCCTTCTCCGCGGCTTGGATGCTGTTGGAAGGGATCCCGAGCCGGTGCTTCGGCGCCGAAGGCGTGCAAATCCTTTACCGCAGCGAACCCCGCGTCATGTATCCATCGCGCGCCGAGGCAACAGCCGAGTCCTACGAATTCAGCGAAGCCGATGTGTGCCAGGCGACCGGGCGCGTGCACCGACTCGGCGGATTGCGCGGCGACGGGCGAGAGGTATGGCGGCGCATGCACGGCCTCGCCGGGATGGAGCGGGACCGCCGAGTCATCGCCCGGCCCGTCGGGGCACTCTCGCGTGCGGAACTGATTCGCCTACTCGAGGACAGTGCTCTGATCGTGCCGGCCCTCGGCTACCGCTTGGCCGCCGTTCCCATCTTCGACGCGCACGGCAACCCCGTGCCGCTGGCACATACCGGACCTGCCGTCGGGCCGGATTCCCAGTTGATCAGGGTCAGCGGCGCGCCGATCCCCGGTGTCTTCGGGATTGGGCTGGGCAGTGGCTTCGTGCCCTGGGGCGCGATGGCAGGCGAGGCATCCTTCCGCGCCCAGCAGAACAGTCAGTGGCTGTACCAGCACGGCCTCGGCGAGATGATCTACAACGGCACACGTCAATGCGCGGCACGGCAGCGTGCCGCCGAAATCAGCACGCCGGCCCTTTCCCTGCTGCGGTTCCGCACCCGCGACCACACCGAAACGCCCGCTGCCGTCGAAGCGGCTGTACGCGGCGGGTAGGAGTTGGGGTGATGGTCACCGACTGGAGTCCTGGGGGTTATCGACGCCGGGCGTCGGCCACCGCACTACAGGATCGCCCGCACGGCGACAACGAAGGACGTGCGGCGATCGTTCGTCGTACGGGGGCGCCAGCGAACGATCTGCGGCGCTCCCATGAGCGGCTCGATCGGCTGTTCTGGGGTGTTAACCTCCAGCGGGAGGGCAGCACCGATGGCGATGAAGAAGAGGCACCGATGAAGGCGCAACGCCGCTTCGGGCTCGAGCTGTCGTGGTCACGGATTACCCCGATTTTCGTCATCGACGTCGCGGCGCTGTTGCTGGTCACTCGCTTTTGGCCGGAATCATGGCAACGCAGTGTCCCGGCATGGTCGGTGGGTGCGGGTGTCGCGGGGTTGGTGACGCTGGCCGGAATGATCACCTATCGAGGGATCACGCTGGCTTCAGGAGTGGCCGCGTTGTTTTCGAATTGGTCTGCCGACCCGGAGGCGTCGCTGTCCGCGGGCTGCACGCCCGCGGTCGACCACCGGCGCCGCTTCAGCCCAGACGTGGTTGGCGTCCGCGAGTACCGGGGTCTGGTGGTGGCGGTGATTGCGGTCGATGCGGCAACCGATGAGCAATCCGGCCGGCACCACCGCGCAGCGGCGGGGGCGCGAGCCGCCTTGCTGGTGAAGGACGTGGCCGCGGGGCTACGGCAGTTCGATGTGCGCCTTGACAGCATCGACGTTGTGTCGGTGCGGAATCGACTGATCTCCGACGACGGTGATAGCCCTGCGCCGGAGGGCGACCGACCCGAAGGCGGCCCGGCAACCGATCAGCTCAACACCTGGCTGGTGTTGCGGATGGATCCGCAGCGCAATGTTGGCGGGGTCGCAGTGCGCGACTCGGTGGCCTCGACCCTGGCGGCGGCTGTCGAGCGATTGGCCCAGAGGCTTGATGGCCGCCAATGCACCACGCGGCCATTGACTGCTGATGAACTCGCCGAGGTAGACGCCGCCGTGCTGGCGGGCCTGCAACCCAGAGGGCATCGGCCGGGCTGGCGCCACTTGAAACACTTCAACGGCTATGCGACCAGTTTCTGGGTGTCTCCGCAGGACATCACCCCCGAAACACTGGACACCCTGTTGTCGCGAGATGCGGATGCCACCGTGCTGACGATCCGGCTCAAACCTCATTTTGGCCAGCCCGAAGTCTCAGCCTGGGTGCGTTATCACAGCGGCAGCCCGGTGCCGCGGGAAATGTCAAAAGGGTTGAATCGTCTCATCGGGCGGCAGCTGGCGGCCGTTCAGGCAAGTTTGCCGGTGCCATTGCGGCACCCTCCACTCGTGGTGCCGACTCGGGTGCTCGATGACGATGAAGAGCTGCCGGTGCCGCTGAGGCAGCTGGCCAAAGAGTCACTGAGCGGTGTTGAGGGGTAGGAAATGACCACCGGACGTCTGCTCGCGGTCAGCCACTTCGTCAACAGTGCAGAGCCGCGAATGCCCGCCGACCAAGGGTCGCGAAACGACATGCCGTTGATCGATTCGAAGCAACGGCTCGCCGAGTACCTGGCGGCCGACCTCGCCGCGCACCAGCTGGACCGCTGGCGGCCGCACCATCGATTTACCCACCGCGCCGTGCACTTCCAGCGTCTGCTGCGTCGAGCCGAGTACTGGGGCAATGTGCGCCACGACCCGGTCGGGCGGGTCATCTTTGCTTGGTTTGTCCTGCGGCTCAAGCTGCTCAGTGAGCGGCTCGGCATCGTTATTCCGCGCAACGTGTGCGGTCCTGGACTCCTGATCGCGCACCCGCATTTCGTCGGAATCCACGTCCGCGCCAAGGTCGGCGCACGGTGTCACGTCCACCAGGGCGTAACGATCGGGGAGGCCGGCGGAAGATACCCGGTGATCGGTGACGACGTCTTCCTCGGTCCGAATGCCGTGGTCCTCGGTGCGACCCTGGGTGATCGGGTCGGCGTACACGCCGGCGCGGTGGTGACGAAGGACGTACCGAGCGGCGTCGAAGTCGCGGGGGTGCCTGCGCGGGTGGTGCGGTACTCCGGCGGATTGGGTCGACCCCGCATCCCAGCAGCCAAAATGACCACGAACCGGTAGGAGCTCGTGGCCCCGCAGCCGTCGGCCGGCAGCTAAACCAGGCGGCTGCAGCCAATACCGCGAGTTTGTTATATACTGAATTCCAGTCAAGTAGTATGATTTATGCGTTTGCGCTACATCACTAGTTTGTCTGCTCGTAGTGCGTCAGGTTACGGAGAAGGGTGGCTTCGGTGATGACCAAGGACCTGAAGGATCGCGTCACCGACGTCGACTCGCCGACCTCACTGTCCGGTCGTGCGCGCGCGCGTCGCTGGGCGCACCTGTCGCAGGTGTTCCCGGACATCTCCGATATGCGCGTACTGGACCTTGGCGGCACACCGATGTCGTGGCTGCTGGCACCGGTCCGCCCCGCCGCACTCACCATCGTCAACCTCTTGCCGCTGGAGAGCGATGATCCGGCGTTGACGCTGGTACGGGCAAACGCATGCACGCTGCCCGACCAGCTGCGACGAGAGAAATTCGATCTGGTGTATTCCAACTCGCTGCTCGAGCACGTCGGCGGGCATGTCCAACGACAAGGACTCGTCGACAATGTCCACCACTGCGCCGACCGGCACTGGATACAGACCCCGTACCGCTATTTCCCGATCGAACCGCACTGGCTGTTCCCGGGTTTCCAGTGGTTGCCCTACAACGCGCGAATCGGGTTGTCGCAGAAGTGGAATCGTGGGTATGTGAAGACCTACACCCGCGCCGAGGCGGAGGACCAGGTCAACGAAATCGACCTGCTCGGGATCGCGCAGATGCGGATGTACTTCCCCGACTCGGCGATCTGGTACGAAAGGTTCGCCGGCCTGGTCAAATCCCTCGTGGCCATCCGCGCCGATTCGATCGGGCCAGCGTGACAAGCGTCGACGATCGCGCAGCCTTCGCGCAGGAGCGGCGACACAACATCTGCAGTCTGGGGACCGACTCGGCCTTGGCTGAACCCTCTTTGGCCATGACCGAGTCCCTTATCCGTCGGCGCTATCTGTTCAACTTCGACTGGCTCGGGCTCCCGATCATCCAGTTTCCCGCCGACATCGTCGCTTACCAGGAAATCTGCTGGAAGGTGAAGCCCGCTGTCATCGTCGAGACGGGCGTCGCACGTGGCGGTTCGCTGGTCTTCTACGCGTCCATGCTCGAGCTGCTCGGATCCGACGGGTTGGCCATCGGTGTCGACATCGATATCCGGGATCACAACAGGCAGGCCATCGAGTCGCACCCGCTCGCGCGGCGCATCAAGCTCATCGAAGGTTCGTCCATCGATTCGGCAGTGGTCGCGGAGGTCACTGCAACCGTGGCCGGCCGCGGACCCGTGCTCGTCATCCTGGATTCGCTCCATACCAAAGATCACGTGCTCGCCGAATTGGACGCCTATTCGCCCCTGGTCGGTCCGGGGTCGTACGTCATCGTCCAGGACACCGTGATCGAGAGCATGCCGGACGGTCTTTACCCGAATAGACCGTGGAGTCAAGGAAATTCACCTGCCAACGCGACCGAGGAATTCCTCGCGCGTCCGGGTTGTCGCTTCGTGGTCGACGACGAATACGCGGCCAAGCTGATTCTGACGACGACGCCGGGAGGCTTTCTGCGCTGCGTCGCCTAGCGGCGATCGCGAGGGCGGCTGAAGGCCGGGCGAAGCGGGTCGCCGCCGTCGACCTAGCGGGCATGCCCGCCGAGACTGCGCTGGTGGCGTCGAACCTGCGGGGGCGGCGAGCCTGCCCGCGATTTTGTCGCCATGAGCGCAGGTTCGACGGAGCGCGACGAAGCCCGGCCGCTTTCCGGGTGGGTGCGGCTACCGGACAGCAAGATACTCAAAGTTTCAAAATAAGATGACATCATCCGAAAAGTATGTAAAATGGTGGTTCATGTGGATCACCGGTTTGCAGCTTGTTCATCGTTCGACGGGACAGGGCTCATGAAGGTTGTGCTGTTCTGCGGCGGTTACGGGATGCGGATGCGCACGGCCGAGGACGACGTCATCCCAAAACCATTGCAGATGGTCGGCCCCCGACCCCTGCTGTGGCACGTCATGCGCTACTACGCACACTTCGGGCACAAGGAGTTCATTCTCTGCCTCGGCTATGGCGCTGAGAAGATCAAGGACTTCTTCCTCAACTATCGAGAGACGGAGTCCAACGACTTCGTCATCCGAGGTGGGCGGGTTGAGCTGCTCGACTCCGACAGCTCGGACTGGACCATCACGTTCGTCGACACCGGTTTGAAGTCGCCGATCGGCGAGCGGTTGCGCCGCGTCCGCAAGCATCTCGGCGACGACCCCTACTTTTTGGCCAATTACGCCGACGTGCTCTCCGACGCCCCGCTGGACGACATGATCGAGCGCGTGACCAGCACCGGCGCCGCCGGTTCAATGCTGGTCGTGCCGCCCCAGTCGTCGTTTCACTGCCTCGATGTCAGCTCTGATGGCGACATCAAGGAAATCGCCCCGGTCAGCGACTTTCCGATCTTCGTCAACGGCGGCTACTTCGTGTTGCGCCAGGAGGTCATCGACTTGATCCCCCCCGACGGTGATCTGGTCGGCGACGCGTGCATGGCGCTGGCCGGCACCGGCCGGCTGATCGGCTACCGCCACGACGGCTTCTGGAAGCCCGCCGATACCTTCAAGGAGCGAGCAGAGCTGGACAGCGACTACAACAAGGGCATCCGCCCCTGGATGGTGTGGGAATCACCACAGCCCGCAGAACGATCGGCATGATCGCCGTCAAACCGGGCGGCTTGAGCTCGGTCGCCGTGATCGGCGCTCACTGTGACGACGTCGTCATCGGCGCAGGCGCCACCTTGATGGAGATCGCCCGCCGCAACCCCGACGTCGTCATCCACGCGCTGGAGCTGACCGGTGGTGGCACCGAACGGGAGATCGAGGAGAAGAACGCGTTCGCGACGCTGTATCCGTCGCTGGACGTCCGGTTGACCGTTGCCGACCTTCCCGACGGCCGGCTGCCGGACCACTGGGGCGTAGTCAAGCACCATCTCGCCGAGTTCCGTCGCGGCTGTCAACCCGACGTCGTGTTCGGTCCGCGCCGCGGCGACTACCACCAGGATCACCGGCTGATCGCCGAGCTGATCCCGACCGAGTTCCGTGATCACCTGATCCTGGGCTACGAGATTCTCAAATGGGAGTCGGATCTTCCGAATCCGTCGTTCTATCAGCCTATTTCGGCCGAGTCCGCACATCAGAAGACGAGGCTGCTGGCGCAGTGCTACCCGTCGCAGGAAGGCCACGACTGGTTCGACGACGAGGCGTTCCTCGGCTTGATGCGCATTCGTGGTGTGCAGTGCCACGCGCGCTATGCCGAAGCCTTCGTTGTCGAGAAGGCCGTTTTCGACGTCCGCTGACTGAAGAGAGGGGCATGCACAGTGCGGGTTTTGGTCACCGGAACCGAGGGCTACCTGGGTTGTCTGCTCGCGCCGCTGCTCTGCGACGACGGCCACGAGGTCGTCGGTCTGGACACCGGTTTCTACAAGAACGGCTGGCTGTGCCCCCGTCATCTGGCCGGTAGCCGCGGCTCGGCCGAACCGTTCACCTGGACTCGCGACATCCGGGACGTGACGGTCGAGGACCTGCGCGGTTTCGACGCGGTTGTGCACGCGGCAGAGCTGAGCAACGACCCACTGGGCGAGCTGATCGGCGACATCACATTCGAGGTGAATCATCGCGGCAGCGTGCAGCTGGCGCAACGCGCCAAACGCGCCGGCGTCAGCCGGTTCGTTTACATGTCGTCCTGCAGCGTGTACGGGGTCGCCGACGGCATTGTCGACGAGACCAGTCCGGTCAACCCGATTACCGCCTACGCCAAGTGCAAGGCACTGGTGGAGCGCGATCTGATCGCGATGGCCGATGACGACTTCTCGCCGACGATGCTGCGCAACCCGACGGCGTTCGGCGTCTCGCCGAGAATGCGGTTCGACATTGTGCTGAACAACCTGGCCGGTCTGGCGTGGACCGAACACCGCATCGCGATGACCAGCGATGGCACGCCGTGGCGGCCGTTGGTGCACGTGCTCGACGTTGCGCAGGCCATCCGGTGCGCGCTGCGCGCCGACCGGCAGACCGTGCACTCGCTGGTAGTCAACGTCGGCGTCGAAGACAACAACTGCACGGTCCGCGAGATCGCCGAGATCGTCAGCTCAGAGTTTCCGGGCTGCGAGCTGACCTTTGGCCCGCCCAGCGTCGACAACCGCAGCTACCGCGCGGCTTTCGGCAAGATCCGGCAGACTTTCCCCGACTTCCACGCGGACTGGGACGTCGCGGCGGGCGCGGCTCAACTGCACCGAGTTTTCACGCGCACCGCGATGGATCCCGAGACCTTCCACGGCCGCGGTCACACCCGCCTCAAGCAGCTCGAGTACCTGCTGAAGACCGGACAGATCGACGAGCGACTGTTTTGGACAAGGAGAGACGAGTGAAGTACACGCCCACCGAAGTCGCGGGGGTGACGATCATCGACATCGAGCCGCACCGCGATGATCGCGGCTTTTTCTCACGGTCGTACTGTGCCGGCGAATTCGCTGAGTTCGGCCTCATTTCCAATGTCGCGCAGACGAATATCTCTTACAACTACACCCGGGGCACAATCCGGGGAATGCACCGGCAGGTGCCGCCGTACCCCGAGGCCAAGCTGGTGCGCTGCACCCGCGGAGCAGTTGTCGACGTCGCATTGGATGTGCGGCCCGAGTCGCGTACCTACGGCCGGCATGTGATGGTGCAACTGAGCGCGGACAACCACCGCGCGCTGTTTTTGCCGCCCTACGTCGCGCACGGCTTCCAGACCCTTGACGACCACACCGAAGTGATCTACCAGGTCAGTGGTCCCTACGCGCCGGCCGGTGAGCAGGGATTCCGTTGGGATGACCCGGAATTCGGCATAGCCTGGCCGCTGCCGGTCACCGTGATCTCCGAAAAGGACTCCAGCTGGCCGTTATTGCACCCAGCGGCACCGGTGGGGAGCGCGGCATCATGATGATGGGCGTCGACAAACTGTTGGCCCAGCGGGCGGCTGACGGTAACCCGGTGCGGGTGGCGATGGCCGGATGCGGATTCATGGGTCGCGGTCTGGTCAACCAGATCGTCAACAGTGTCCCGGGCATGCACCTGGCGGCGATTGCCGCACGCAGCCCTGATAAGGCGCTTAAGGCGCTGATCGACGCCGGCGCCGACGATGTAGTGGCCGCCGACGGGTTGCCGCAGCTGAACCGCGCCATCGGCAGCGGCGTCACGGCGGTCACCGAAGATTTCCGCGCCATCACCCAGGCCGACGGCATTGACGTCGTCATCGATGTCACGGGGGCAGTCGAATTCGGGTGTCATCTGGCGCTGGATTGTTTTGCCGAAGGCAAGCATCTGGTGTTGATGAATGCCGAGGTGGACGCCACTGTCGGTGCGGAATTGGGCCGGCAGGCCGACGCGGCCGGTGTCGTGTTCACCGGATGCGACGGCGATCAGCCCGGCGTGCAAATGAACCTGATCCGGTTCGTGCGCAGCATCGGGATCACGCCGCTGGTCAGCGGAAACATCAAGGGCCTGCAGGATCCTTACCGCAACCCCACGACGCAAGAGGGGTTTGCCCGGCGCTGGGGCCAGGACCCGTGGATGGTCACCAGCTTCGCCGACGGCACGAAGATGAGTGTCGAGCAGTCGATTGTCGCCAACGCCGCCGCGATGTCCGTACACAAACGCGGCATGCTCGGCCGCGACCACGAGGGCCACGTCGACGAATTGACCGAGCGCTACGACATCGACGAGTTGCGCGCGCTCGGCGGCGCAGTCGACTACGTGGTGTACGCCAAACCCAATCCCGGCATCTATGTCCTTGGCGCCCATGACGATCCCAAGCAACAGCACTACCTCGAGCTCTACAAGCTGGGCACGGGCCCGCTGTACAGCTTCTACACGCCGTATCACCTATGCCATTTCGAGGTGCCGATCACCGCGGCGCGGGCGGCGCTGACGGGGGATGCGACCGTGCGGGCGTTGCCGACTCGTCACGTTGAGGCGGTGACGACCGCCAAGATCGACCTCAAAGCCGGCACCGTGCTGGACCGCCTGGGCGGCTACCACTACTACGGCGAGGCGGAAAAGGCCCACATCGCGCGGGATGAGCGATTGTTGCCTATCGGCGCCGCCGAGGGATGCCTGCTCGTCCGCGACGTTGCCAAGGACGCGACGCTGACCTACGACGACGTCAGGTTGCCGCGCGGGCGCCTGGTTGACCGCCTGCTCGAGGCGCAGAGCCGGATGCCGGCCGGCGTCCCGGCGGGCCTGGCGGTCACGACCTAAGCCGACTCGCCATGACGACAACCCTGGACAGAAACAACGGCCAATCGCCGGTCACCGCGCCTTCTGTGCCGTTGCCCGCCGGCGCTCCAGCCCGCCGCTGGCAGCATCGGTATTCGGCACGGTTGCGTATCACTGATTCGGTAATCGTCTGCGCAGCAGTAGCTCTCGCGCAGTGGATTCGGTTCGGTGATTCCCCGAACACCTCGGGATACCCGGGCCAGCTGATGACGCTGTTCTCGGTCTGCTTCGCGGCGCTGTGGCTATTGGCTATCGCGGTGTTCCACACCAGGTCGATCCGTGTCATCGGCGCGGGTATCGACGAGTACCGACGTATCGCCAGCGCATCATTCTGGACTTTCGGAATCATCGCGATGGCGACGCTGCTGGCCAAAATCTTTCTGGCGCGCGGCTATTTGGCGGTCGCGCTTCCGGTGGGAACCATCGCGCTGCTGGTCAGCCGGGCGTTGTGGCGCCGCCACATTGCCAGGCAGCGAGCCCAGGGAAAATACCAGACCAAGGTATTGGCGATCGGCGATCGGGCGGCGGTTTCGCACCTCGCGCGTGAACTGACCCGAAATCCCAGAGACGGCTATGTCGTGCTTGGAGCCGGGATTCCGGGGTATGGGCCGTCCCGTGGCAAGAAGCTGATTGTGCATGGCCGGGAGATCCCGATCCTCGGTGACGAAACACACGCGATGGCGGCGATCGGTCATTGCGGTGCCGACACCGTGGCGGTCACCGGGACCGAACGTTTCGGCGTGCAGGGCATCAGGCAACTGATGTGGCGGTTGGAGACGATGGACGTCGACCTGGTCGTCGCCCCGGGGGTGATGGACGTCGCCGAAGGACGGCTCGCCCTGCGCCCGGTCGCCGGATTCCCGTTGCTGCATGTCGAGAAGCCGCAATATCAAGAGGCCAAGTGCTTCCAGAAGCGGGCCTTCGACTTCTGTTTCGCGTTGGCTGCTCTTCTTGCCACCTCGCCGCTACTCATCGCGTCGGCTGTTGCCGTCAAATTGACGAGCAAAGGACCGGTCTTCTACCCCTCCGAGCGCATTGGGCTGGATGGCAAGCCGTTCACCATGCTCAAATTCCGGACCATGGTGGACGGCGCGGACAAGCAAATCGATCATCTGCTGGCGCTGAATGAAAGCGCGGGCGGCATGCTGTTCAAGATTCGCCAGGATCCCCGAGTCACACCCGTCGGCGGACTACTGCGGCGATTCAGCATTGACGAGTTGCCGCAATTCATCAACGTGCTGAAGCGGGATATGAGCGTCGTTGGTCCACGGCCCCCGCTGGGACGAGAAGTGGCGAAATACAACGGTGACGTGAAGCGACGGATGCTGGTGAAGCCAGGGGTTACCGGCTTGTGGCAGGTCAGTGGCCGGTCAGATCTCTCCTGGGATGAATCGGTGCGGCTGGATCTGTCCTACGTCGACAACTGGTCGATGGCCAGCGACCTCCTCATCATCGCGAAGACGGTCAAGGCTGTCTTGATCAGCGACGGAGCGTACTGAGTGACCGCAAGTTACGGTCCGCCGGTAGCAGCCGAACCGGCCGGCGAATCGGTAGCAGCTCCTGTCGCCATTGCGCCTAACCGCATCGCCTATGCGTTTGCGATCCAGGTGATCTGTCGCGTGCTCGGGATGCTGGCCTCGATGGTTTCGGTGTCGATGACCGCCCGCTACCTGGGCCCGGGACTTTACGGTCAGCTCACCATCGCAGTCGTTTTCATCGGGACGTGGACAAGCCTGGCGGATCTCGGTATCGGCACTGTCATCGTGCGGCGCGTCACGACCGGACGCGGCGAGCTGGAACGCCTGGTCCGAATGAACAGCGGCCTGTCGTTGGTGTATTGCGTTCCGTTGGCTGCGTTGGCGATTGGGTCAGGACTTCTGATTTACCGCGACTTCAACGTGCGAATGATGCTGGTGGTGTTGTCCGGGCAGTTGCTGATGATGACGATGACCGCACGGTTCGAACCGGTGTTCATGGCCACCATCCGATTCTCCGCAGTGGCCTTCGCCGACGTCGCCAGCCGAGTGGCCACGCTGACGGCGGTCGCCTGGCTGGTCACGACGCGGGCGGACATCGTCTGGTTTGCGGTCGCTCAACTGATCCCACCCGCCCTGACGCTGCTGATCCAGGGAACTGCGGCGGCACGGCAGGTCTCGCTGCGGCCCATCTTTGCGTGGCGGGAAACCGCCGACCTGCTCCGGGAAACCTTGCCGCAGATGGGTGTGGCGGTGCTCGCGACCCTATACCTGCGCGCCGATGGTGTGATCCTGTCCCTGCTGAACACCCACTCCGAGGTGGGGGTGTACGGGCTGTCGTACATTCTCGCGTTCAACACCGTGATAGTGGCGACGTTCTTCCTCAAGGCGACCCTGTCGACGGCTACCGAGCTTTTCTCGCGTGATGTCGGCGCATTCGCCGGTTTCATCCGCAGCAGCGTCGAGTTGATGTGGTTCATGGCGGCCCCGGTTGCGGTTGTCGGGGCGCTGCTGGCCGGGCCCCTGATTCGACTTTTCGGCGATCAAGCCTTCGTCGGACGCGGCACCCCAACGTTGGCGCTGTTGTGTGTCGCGGCGGCCCTACGAATCGTCAGCAGCACGCTGAGCCAAGGTCTGTTCGCATGCCACCGTCAGCGGCTGTTGTTCCGGTTGTCCATCGTGCAACTGGGCCTCAATGTCGTCCTCAATCTGCTGCTGGCCGGATCATTCGGGGCTGTGGGGGCCGGTATTGCGGTGGTGTCTACCGAGCTGTTCGGCATGGTGATCGCAAGTTGGTGCCTGCAGCGTGAGTGCGGTTACCGCACGCCGGTGATGTTTTTGCTGCGGCTCCTGATTCCTCTTGCGGCGAGCGCGGCGGTGGCATTGCCGCTAGCCGACCACCACTTGGCGCGAAGTCTCGTGGCCGCAGTTGTCGTCTATCTGGTGGCCAACATGGCAATCGGCCCAGTGAACTGGTCGGCGCTGGCCGCAATGCGCGGAAAGAAGGTGACGGCATGAGCCGCGGCAACGACGATGATGCCGGCATAGCCGCCGTGGGGGTCCCCCCGCGTGTGGGAGATGAGTGACGCGATGCACAGAGATCGCGACCGGGCCTATCTGAAGCCTCCATCCGGGGTGGCAATGCTGCGGCCCACACGCCAGCTTGTGGTGATGATCGTGACGTATAAGAGCCACGACCTGGTTGAGGAGTGCCTGGCCAACGTCGCCGAGCACCTGCCCGAGCTGCCCGTGTACGTCTACGAGAACAGCGGGAACGGATATCCGGGGCGCCAGGAACTCGCCGCGCGGCACCCCGAGGTGCACTGGATTTTGGGGCCGGTGAACATCGGCTTCGCGGCGGCCTTCAACGCGCTGGTGGAGCACACCCCGCCGGATGCCGATTTGCTGATGCTCAATCCCGACGCCCGCCTCCTTGGACCGCTGACCCGCACACGCGAGCTGCTCCAGAAGCCGGAGGCGGCGGCGGTGTCGCCGTTGTGGCGTGCCACCGCCAGTCCGGGCCCGGCGCCGTGGGACAAAGCCACCCGTCGCACCACACTCTTGCGTGCGCTGGTAGCCGGCGCCGGCTATGCTCCGGCGCTTCGCGGCACACCGCTGTCTTACCTTTACCCGCGTCAGCCGGGTGAAACACACACCATCGACGGATTCGCCGCCGGCGCCTGCCTGGCCATCAACCGGGCAGCCTGGAACGCCATCGGCGGATTCGACGAAGAGTTCTTCCTCTACGGCGACGAAGCCGATTGGCAGGCCCGGGCCATCGGTGCGGGCTGGAGCGTTCTGCTGGCCGACGAATTGGCCGTCGACCACGGCTACCCGCCTGCTCGTCCTGCTCCAGAGGCTGCGTCGGTGCCCGAAGCCGATGCCGTGGTCGGCGAACGCGCTCGCAATCGCGACCTGCTGCAGGCCAACATCGCCCTGCTGCTCGAACACCAAAGCAGCGTCCACCACGCCGACGCATACCTGGCCGGGATGACGCTGCTGGAGCGCATGCAGCGCTCCAAGCGCCAAACGCGGAGGGCCGCGCGCAGCGGCCGCCGCACTGATCTGCCGGCGATCGTGATCACCACCAACCGCCTGGTGTACGGCGGGGCCGAGCGGCAGAAGGCGCTGCTGGCCGCCGAATTGGATCGCCGCGGCTATCCGGTCACGATCGTCTGTGTGCAGCGGTTCGGCCCGCTGATCAAAGAGATTCCGCACAGTTTGCGCGTAGTGCGTCAACCCTGGTGGGCACCGATCATCGACATGCCCGACGGGCCCGCGGTGCTGATCAGCGGCGACACCAACACCGAGACCGGATTCGCCACGCTGTGGCGCGCCGCGGGCACCGGTCGGCGCTGGTTGGTCGCCCCACACACCCCGCCCGAGCCGGACCGGGCGATCTACTCGCGGCCGTTGGCTGCCGCGATGAGCCGTGCGGACGGTTTCATCGTGCTGGCACGACGGCATTGGGACATGCTGGGCGTGCACCACCGGCTACGCGGACGATGTTTCGTGGCCCCCAACGGCGTCGTCTTAGCGGGCGAGCCCAGCCCTGCGCAGCGGGCGCCCGGCGATCCGTTGCATTTTGTGATGCTTTCGCGGATCGTCGAGCACAAGAATCCGCACCTGTTGATCGAAGCGCTAAGCGGCCTGACGGATCTGCCGTGGACCCTGTCGATCTTCGGTGACGGCCCCGACCGCGAGCGTCTGCAGGCCCGCACCGCCACCGCCGCGAGCGACCGGGTGCAGTGGCACGGCTGGTCGGACGGACCGGGACCGGCGCTGGCCACCGCCGACCTACTCTGCGTGCCGAGCCGGTCGGAGGCCTTCCCGATGGCCATCCTGGAGGCGATGGCACGAGCCGTGCCGGTCGCGGCGTCGGCGATCTGCGCGGTCCCCGAGATGCTGGACTTCGGTCAGGCGGGATTCGTCGTCGAACCGGTCACGGTCCAGACCTGGCGCGACCAATTGGCCCGCATCCTTGCCGATCCCGGTGCACTGCAATCCGTCGGGCAGCGCGGTTACCAGCGCATGCGCACGCATTACACGGTTGAGGCGATGACCGACGCCTACCTCGACGCGATCGGCGCGGTGCTGTGACTACGTACTCGACATTTATTCGTCATTCTGGACGCGGTAATAGCGCATCGAAAGGATTCTGATGGAGCCCAGAGGAAATGAGCTCATCGAACGGTATAAAGCCACGTATCTTATTCCCATCGAAGCTCCGATCACCGAACAGATGATTCTGTTTCACTGGGAACTGGAAAAGGAACTGACGCAAGACCTGCTCTCGTCCACTCCCCAGAATCGATGGCAAACGTTTGATCGTAGCTACACGCGCTTGTACAGCGAACTTGAGTGGATCCACCGCTTTGCGGGAGAATCCAATGCCGCGGTCGACGCAAATCACGGCGACCATCAGAAATGGAGCCACGCGATCGGCGCGCCGCCGCTGTCGATCTATGAGATCGGCTCCGGCAAAGGCGACTTGATCACCTACCTCGCGCGGCAGGGGTACACCTGTCACGCCACGGAAGTCACGCGCGAACGTGGTGAGAAACTCTTGGATGCCAGTGTGCCAAACCTGTCGTGGGGTATCTCCGATGGCGTTCATCTGGGTGACTTCGAGAGCGCTGACAGCTACGACGTTGTCATCTCGGATCAAGTGCTCGAGCATCTTCACCCTGACGATGTCGAAGCACACCTGCGCGGTGTGCACCAGATTTTGAAGCCGGGCGGCCGCTACATTTTCCGGACACCCCATCGGTTCAGCGGGCCGCACGATGTCTCGCGCGTGTTCAAGTGTGATAAGCCGTTGGGCATGCACCTCAAAGAATACACTTATCGCGAGTTTACGACAGTTCTGCGGCAGGCCGGATTCGAGCCCGCGTATTTTCCCTTCATCCCGGTGCGCAATGTGGTCGCCAAAAGATTGCTGGGCGGACTTTACCTCCGCGTATTGATGACAACGGAGATGTTGTTGTCTTTGGTGCCCATTCATAAGCTGCGACGTCCGTGCGCGCGGTTGCTCGCAAAGCTCAGGCTTTTTTCCCACCACGGCGTTTTCTTAACGGCCGAAAAGTGTTACGGCGTTGCGTAAGTGAGAGCGCGGGTGGGCGAACAAGTGCTTCCCGATGACCAACCGGGTTCCCCGCGGGTGCTGTGGCTTTCGCCATGGGTGCGCGCGGCGGCACGCATGCAGGCCGAAGCCTTGCGCCGGCGCGGCGCCGACGTGCTGCTGGTGACCACCGATGATCACCCTGAGTCCGATGCGGCCCGCGACTACGAACTGGTGCTCGATCCGCGGTTGCGCCGGGCTGCTAGCTGGCCGCCCACCCTGGCGGCCTGGCACCGCATCCGCCAATATCGGCCCGACGTGGTGATCACCGAGATGGTCCGCGATCCACGCTGGATCGCGCTGGCCGGACGAGCGCCACGAGTTCAGTTGGTGCATGATGATCGCCCGCACGACGCGGCCGAATCGGAGTCCGCGCACAGACGTGCGGTCTTCGGCCGGTGGGGCGCCGGCTCGGCGGCGACTATTACCTATAGCGACTACGTCGCAGCCGCGGTCGCCGCCCGGCGTGACGTAACGGGCACCCGCAGGTACGTGGTGCCGCTTTGCGGCGATCTGGATCCGGGCCTGGTTCCCCCGTTTGTGCATGCGGACGGACGCCGCGACTTCGTGATGGTTGGCCGGCTCAACCCGTACAAGAACATCG
Organism: uncultured Actinomycetota bacterium; assembly: GCA_963787635.1. GTDB lineage: Bacteria > Actinomycetota > Actinomycetes > Mycobacteriales > Mycobacteriaceae > Mycobacterium. The sequence goes on from CAWBDP010000006.1 coordinate 139,155, forward strand.
ACCTGGTACTGCAGGCCTGGCAGCGGCATGTGACCGGCGGCGCCTGGCGCGGCGACAACCTGGTCTTCATCGGCGACGGGCCCATCATGGACCGCGTCCTCCCCGAACACACCGTGTGGCGCACCGGCACGTATCGCTACGTGGACATCGTCGGCACCGTGGCCGCCGCGAAAGGCTCGATCGCTCACTACCGGCGCGCCACGCAAAGCGGCGTGCAGGTGATGGCCATGCAGCTGGGAGTCGCGCCAATCGTGTCCACGGCCGGTGCGTTACCCGAATTCCAGCCGCCGGACTGCCCGCCCATCGACGTAGACGATTTCGCCGGGCTGGCCGCCGCGTTCGACTATCTGGCCGACCCGTCCACAGCGGCGCGGTGCGGGGCCAGCGCGGCCCGCCATTACGCGCAGCGATTCGCCGTCGACCACACTGCGAAACGCATGCTGGATGTCATCGCCGACGTGCTGGCCGTACGCTCGCCAGATCGGTGCACCGTGGCACCGGACATTCGCACCGCCAGCAGCGTGCGGTAACCCGGGAGATTCTCGGAAGCGTCATGCCGCGTTTACAGAGCTTGCTTTTCATACCTGTGCTGCTAGGTTCACTTGCCGTCGTGTCAGCTTCGCATATACATGATCAACCGGCATCGTGCCCAGTCAATCAATACCTCGCGAAGTACTACAACAACCTCACCCATGCCGGTACCCCGGCACTTACTCGATGTGAGTATTCAGCCGGTGCCGCATGGGACAACAACTCGCCGGCGCCGGGTGTTCGATCTGGCAATTTCTCGGTCGTTTATACTGGTTCGATCGATTTTCCGATTACCGGCGACTATAACTGGAATGCGAACACCAATGACGTCGCCGTGCAGGTGACACTCGACGATGCACCGGTGATAAATGAGCCGTCCCAAACGTTCGCTGACCATCTGGTGTCCGGCACAGTCAACAACGGCGTTCACACGATCCGGGTAGCCGTCGTCGACTCGGCGCGAGACGGCGAGGAAGAGTTTTCCATCTCGCCGGTCGGGACCGGCGTCGCAAGCCGGACCGGCAACTATTTCGCCGAGGACTCATTCTTTAACCAACGCATCCCGCCGAGAGCGGCGATTGATCCGCGCACTTCGTCCTGGGTCAACCTGATCTATCACGATCCCGAAGTCGATGCAATCGTGTTCAATGATGACGCATACACAGTGCCGATCTATAAGGCTGCAGCCGGTACGCCGGCCGCGTCAATTTTCCTCACCAACACAAATCAGCACATCACCATTCCGTATGCCGCGAACTACCGCCCCAGCCCCGACGAGGATGCTCACCTTGCCGTGATCGACACCACCAACGGCTGCGAATACGAATTCCAGTCCTTCGACCCGCGGTCAATGTCGGCGCTCGCCGAGGCCACCTACCATGCCTATACGGGCTCGGGCGGGCATGTGTCGGACCCAGGCCACTCGGGCGGTGAATTGTCCTACATCGGTGGCCTCATCACACCGCAGGATGTCAATGCCGGCGTAATAAGACACGCACTGCGGTATGCGATCCCGGACAATACCTGGACGTTCACCTACCCGGGAACTCGATCCGACGGAACAGTCGCAGGCGGTGTCCCCGAGGGCACCCTGATGCAGTTGGACCCTAACCTCGACCTCAAACCATTTCACCTGTCGCCGTTTCAGCTCATGGTTGCCCGGGCGCTCCAAACTTATGGCGCCTACGATGCGGACAAAGGCGGTGCCTTCGCGCTGTACGCGGAGAGCACGACTGACGGATCAACGTATAGCCAGCCCTTTGATGCGCTCCCGAAGGCGCTGATCAAGAGCCTTCGTTTTCTGGCGCCGAGAACTCCCTCTACGGCTGTTCAACTTGCGGCAGCCAACGATAAGACTTGCCAACAGCCGAAATAGCAGACCGCGGGATCAGCAGGTATGGAAGCAGCGAGATCCAGCCAACTCACGCTGCGCCCGGTCGAAGTCGGCCGGTACGCCGATATCGATGAAATATCCCTGGCTCACATAGCCGCTCGGCTGCAGCGTCGCGCAATGGGCCTGCAAGAAATCCACTTCAAAGCTGAACTTTCCGGAGAAGCCCCGTTCGCCGAAGACGCTCGGGTCAAGCACGTACATGCCGGCATTGACCAGCCCGGGACCGGCCTTGCCCTTCTCCTCGAATCCCAGCACCCGCTCGCCTGAGGTCAGCACCGATCCGTAACGCGTCACATCCGGCAGCGCGCGCAAGACGATCGCCAGCTCGGCCGAACCGGTGGTGTACCAGCGCAACAATTTCCGGTAGTCGATGTCGAGCAGGGTATCGCCGTTCAACACCAGCAGCGGCTCGTCGGGCTCCCCGGACAGCGCGTGCACGATCGCGCCGCCGGTACCCAGCGGCTCGCTCTCTACGGCGTAGCGGATGGTGGTATCGCGGTAACGGCTCCCGAAATGCCCGATGACGTCCGTGCTTCGATAGCCCACCGACAGGACGACTTCCCGGATACCTCCGGCGTGCAGCCCGTCGAGGACATATTCGAGGAACGGCCGTCCGGCGATCGGCGCCATCACCTTGGGCAGATCAGGAACCCTGTCCCTGAGCCGAGTGCCCAGGCCGCCCGCCAGCACCAGCGCCTTCATCTCGGTGGTGTGACCAATTCGACCACGGCGCAGATCATCGGGCTGCAGGTCGTCGGATGCTCTACATCCGCCATGCTTGTGTTCCGTGCTTCGAAAAGTGGCAGTTGCTGACCTGGCCCGGGAATTCGCCCAGCGTGTGGATCACGTCCATGCGCCGCTCCGGCGGCACGAAGAACATCATGAAGCCACCGCCACCTGCGCCCGACACTTTGCCGGCAACGGCGCCAGCGCTTTTGGCGGCGTCATATATCTCGTCAAGGTGTGGATTGGACACGGTCTGGGCGGACCGCTTCTTGTCCTCCCACCCCTGGCGCATCGATTCCACGAAGCCCTCAAAGTCGCCCTTCAACAGGCACTCCTTGATCACCAGTGCCTCTTGCTTGATCCCGTGCATGGCATCCACCGCGGAGTTCAGCCCGGCTCGCACGTTGCCGCTTTGGTCGGCGATGATCCGCGCCGACTCCCGGGAAACGCCGGTGTAGAACAGGACCAGCGACGCCTCCAACTCGCACACGATCCAGTTCTTGATGCGCAGCGGGTTGATGACCGCGCGGTCGCCTGCGTAGAACTCCATGAAATTGAAGCCGCCGAAGGCCGCCGCATACTGGTCCTGGCGTCCGCCCGCCAAGCCGCAGTCGACACGCTCGACCTGGAAAGCGAGCTCCGCGATCGCATAGTCGTCCAAGGGCAGGTTGAGCAGCTCCGCGAAAGCCCGAATCATGACGACCACCAGGGTCGACGACGACCCCAAGCCTGAGCCCGCTGGTGCGTCACAGAAGGTGGTGAGCTCCAGCGGCAGGGGTCTGCCGCCGTGGTAGCGCTCGATGATGGCGTTGTACACGGCCGCATGCAGGTCGAGTTCGCCCTGCAGCGGCAGGCTGCTGGAGAGTTCGTGGGTCTGCTCGCGCCGCTGGTCGGTGGCGGCGAACTTCAACTCGGCGCCGCCAGTGCTCTTAATAACCGCGTAGGCGTAGCGGTCAATGGTGCCGTTAAGGACATGTCCCCCGTAGATGTCGCAATAGGGTGAGACATCAGTGCCGCCGCCGGCCAGACCCAGCCGCAGCGGTGCGCGCGCGCGAATCATCGCGTTCATGTGTTGCTCCGACCGGTGATTCGACCTGAGCGGCTAGATCGAGTGGTCGTCGGTGAAGGGCGGCGTCGCATTGTTTGTGCCTTTCAACGTGGTTAGGTCGTTGCTGTACTGGTTGAGGTGCAACCTCAGTTCCCGATCAGGCTGTGTTTCCCGGCGCTCCCAGCGACCGCGAGCGGCAACCTCGGCCTTCGGGCGCTTCCGGATCACGAACTCGATGCCGCATTCGCCCACCGGAGTCAAGGTCTGGTCGTACCGCGGCAAATCAAACCGGTAGGTGGAACACAATTGTTCGATGCGCAGCAGCTCGGCGTTGGCGCCGAGCCCACGGACGAGGTCGATTACGTTCAATGAACGGTCACACCACGATTCGGGCTTATAGGTGGTGAACGTCCATTTGTGGTCTTTGTTGAAGGTGCTGGGGAAAACTCCTTGCTCGTAGAGATCCTCGTCCGGAACGGTCACTACCAGATGCCCACCGGGTTTGACTGCGCGCAGCCAATTTCTGAGACCCTCCTCGGGGTCCACCAGATGCTCCAAACAATGGCTGCTGTGGACGAAATCGAACGCGTCGTCTTCGACGGTGGCCAGGTATTGCGCGTCGCCGTCTTCCCAATCCCAGGTCTTGACAGTCCCCATCTGGCAGAACAGGCCGCGGTAGAGCGCCAATGGGTCGGGCTTGCCTCCGATATCGAGCCCATCCCCGACGAAATATCTACTGATAAAGCTCGGATCGGCCAGTCTCCTCGCGATTGATTTACTGCACTCTTTCACCCTGGCCGCCTACGCTCGCGATTCGTCCCCGAACAGACCGGCCTCGACCAATTCCACCAGCATATGGATAACGAGGATATGGAGTTCCTGCACACGGTCCGCCCATTTACTCTCGATATCGGTCACAACTGCGACGTCCACCGCTTCGGTCAGGCGCGATTGGGTATGTCCGACAATGCCGATCGTCGACAGGCCCATACTCTTGGCGGCCGATACTGCGGCCAGGACGTTGGGGCTTCTACCGCTTGTGGAGATGGCTAACAGCACGTCCCCGCGGCTACCATGCGCCTGAACGCCACGGGCGAACACCTGGTCATATCCGAAATCGTTGGCGACACACGTGAGATGCGCACCGTCGGAGAGTGCGATGGCGCCCAGAGGCCGGCGATGTGAGCGGTAATTTCCGGTCAATTCCGCACAGAAGTGCATCGCATCGGACATTGAGCCGCCATTGCCACACGCCAACACTCGCTTGCCGGCGCGAAGTGCCTCGGTCAACACATTCGCGGCATCGACGACCGACTGCGTGAACCCGCTGTCGTTGCAGAGCATATCGATGTTGGCTCTGGTCGTGGTCATAGCGTCAATGACCAGCCTGGTCATCTCTGGATAAGCTGATACACGATCGTCGAGTTCGAGCGCGTGCGTTGTCATTGGCCTCAACCCTTCTGTGCTTTCATGGCGGTTGCCGCAAGGCCACCCGCCCCGAATTCCGCGGTCATTTTTCTCTCCTTTCGTCGGTGGTCCGCCATCCGAGCACGGTCTCCCGCCGAATGTGCGGCGCCGATGTACGCGCCGATCGGTTGGTATGCACGGCCACATTCGCCCACCACGGCCGAGTACAGATCGGCGGCAACCTCGTGGGCTCGGGTTGATCCGGCGGAATGTTGCAGCTTTTCTTTGTCGTCGAATAGGCGGACTGCATGCATTCCGCAGCGTGACGCGAGTTCGATGTCGGTCTCGGCGTCTCCCACCATTGCCGACGAAGACAGGGCCAGCGCGGGATTATCCCGAAGGGCCTGGTCGACCAGGCCACGCTCGGGCTTGCGGCAGCTGCACCGGTTGATCTCATGGACGCAGGCGTAGATGCCATCCACCTGCGCGCCGCGCCAGCTCAGCAACCTGCCGAGCCGTAGGTGGATCGCTCGGAGCCGCTCGATTCCGTCGGGATGACCGGCAACCCATCGCTGGTTTGTGACGACAAATACCGGGATCCCCAATTCGTTCGCGTGACGTATCGCTGCCGCCGCGCCAGCCAACAGTGCCAGTTCTTCTGGCGACGTAATGTATTGTCCGGGTGGCGCTTTGACGTTGATGACACCGTCCCGATCAAGGAATAGGGCGGTTACCAGATGTTCCTCGAGCAGCTGTGCCAACGAGATCATGCCGACCGGCCCAGATCGAGGCCGACTGCCGCCACCTGCTCGCGGTGCATGACGACGCACCGCGGCTCGCCTCGCGGCGATGACCGAGAGGCGCGCAGGCGACAAACCAAGCATAGGCATTACAGGAAGTATACATACTTTATGACGGTATTATAGGTAGTATGGGAACTCTGAGTATGCAGACACCGGGGACGATGTAGGAGGTTTTGGGGCGATGCTCGATAGTTACCAACCATGGGCCGTGGCTGCCCAGCCGAGCGAAACTCCGCAGATGCTTGCGCAACGACGCAATCGAGCATATTTCGACTGGCAGATCGACGACACCCAAGGTTTCTGGCATCGCATCGGCGAAACCGTCGACTTCGAGAACGCCCGCGTCCTCGAGATTGGCTGCGGTCACGGCGCGTTGAGTGTCGACATCGCGAAACGCGGTGCGGCGGAAGTCGTGGGGCTCGATCTGGACCCCGAACGAATTGAGTTCGCCCAGGGCCACGCGGCTGCCGAGTACCCGGCCTTGCACCGGCGCGTCCGCTTCGAATGCCGGGACGTGGCAGAGCTGGCGGGTAGGGAAACCTTCGACTTCATCGTCTCCAAGGACACGTTCGAGCACATCTTGGACTTGCCCGGCGCCGTCGTTCAGTTTCAGCGACTGCTCAAGCCGGGTGGCCGCTTGGTGGTCGGGACGAGCCCGTTGTATTACAGCCCGTTTGGAGATCACCACAGATATCTGGGAAAACGAATCCCCTGGATAGCGGCCCTTCCCGAGCCCATGTTGTTTTCCGTCGCAAGCCGCCGCAGCGGTACGCCCATCCGGAGCGCCGGTGATGTCGGCCTTAACAAGATGACGCCGGCGCAGTTCCGGTCCCAGTTCCAGTTGCCGACTTGGCGGGTCGAGTTCATCGGCTACAACCGCGGCGACAAAAAGTTCATGTCGGCGTTCCGCGCGCTTCGCACCGTAGGTGCGCTGGAAAAATATTTCACCGTTGGCATCTACTCGATCATCACCCGGGTCTGAGGAAGGTCGGCCGATGCGAAGAATTGTCCGCATTGTCGGGATCGACGTGGTCGATCAGTCGATGGACAGCGCGGTCGCCGAGCTGCAGACGATCATCCGCGACCGTGCGCCGCTACGTTCGCTGTTCTTTGTCAATGCGAACACCCTCAATCTCGCCGTGGAAAACCGCGCCTATGCGCGTGTGCTCAATGGCGCCGATCTGGTATTCGGTGACGGCACCGGAGTGCGCTGGGCGGCGCGGCTGCGGGGAGTTCGGTTGCAGGCCAATCTGAACGGCAGCGACGTCTTACCGGCCCTGCTCGACGCGACTCCTGGGCTGCGCGTTTTTGTCCTCGGCGGTACCGATGACGTCAATGCGCGCGCGGCGGCGGGCCTCGCGCGACAGTTCAGCGTCGAGGTGATCGGGCGTCATCGCGGCTGGCTCGATGTCACCGAAGATGGACCCGTGATCGAGCTGATCAACTCTGCCGCACCGGATCTGCTGTTGGTCGGGTTCGGCAACCCGGACCAGGAGGAATGGATCGGCCGCTGTCGTGCTGCACTACGGGTGCCCCTTGTTGCGGGAACCGGTGGGCTGTTTGGTTTTTGGGCCGGCACCCGGGTGCGGGCTGCGCCGCTGACCCGACGGTTGGGCGCGGAATGGATCGACACGATGATTCGTGAACCGCACAAGGCGCGCCGATACTTGTTGGGAAACCCCAAGTTCTTGTACCGAATGGTGCGGTGGCTACCTGCCGATCACGCGCTCGGTGATCAGGTGCGAATCAGGGATCGGGTAGCTGCGCTGGAAGGCTAGGAGGCCGCCTCAGGCCATCGTCGGCAGGAACACAAAGTTGTACACGTAGAGCCCGCGCGTCACCCAGCCATCGATGTTCGCCGGGTTTTGATGTTCGGCCGGGTCGAATTCCTGAAGGGGCCGACGGGTTTCGTCGACCTCGAAGTACCCTGCGTAGCCGAGTCCGCCCAAGAATTCGTTGATTTCGGCGACGGCGCGGGGGTGATGGCGTTCTTCTGCTTCGATAAGCAATGTCGGCCGGTTGCGTTTGAGCGTGTCGGCAGCACCGCGCAACACTGCCAACTCGTGGCCTTCGACGTCGATCTTGACGAATCCGACGTTGTCGATGTGCAGGTCGTCCAGTCGCATGATCTGCACTTCGATGGTGTCGACCCGGCTGCCGTCAGTGTCGCTGAGAGTGTTGTCGTCGTCGATGGTGCTGCGGCCGGGGGCGGACTCAATCACCCGCATCGTGGTCAGTCCGGTTTCATCCGAGAGCGCCACCGCCTGGACGTGCACCGGTACGCCGGCCGCGCCGAACATGGCCGCCAGTGCCCTGGCCTGCGCCGGCCGCGGTTCGAATGCGAGCACCGACCGCGACGAGCCCAGCATCGCGATCGCGAATTCACCGGCATCGGCTCCGATATCGAGCGACACCCGGTCCGGGTCGCAGAGCGAGCGGACCAACCGCATTTCCGGATTGGACTCGCCGAGGCGCCGCAGGATGCGGTATTTGCGCCGCCAGAACCACTTTGGTGCGACGGCTTTCACCAGCGGCGCGAGCTGCCGCTTAGCCGAGGGCGCGAAAGACACCATGCAACGTCTCCGTCGGTGGGTGATTGAGCGCGGCCTGATCCGAGGTCGCCGCGGGACTGCTCAACTCGGTCCACAACCTGGTCAGCTGTTCATACCAGCGGTCCAACCCGAAAGCGCTCGCGCGGGCCCGCGCGGCCGCCCCCAGTCGAATCCGCCGGGGCTCGTCGGTGATAAGTGCGGTCAGCGCATCGGCGATCTGGCCCGGGCGTCCAGGCTGCACCAGCAGGCCGGTCACGTCGTCGCTGACCACCTCGCCGATGCTGCCCACCGTCGTCGTCACTGGCGCGAGGCCGCACGCCATCGCCTCCAGCAGCGCCATCGGCAGGCCCTCGTCGTGGCTGGGCAGCAGGAAGATGTGTGCGCTCGACAGCAGTCGGTCCCGCGCGGCCGGCTCCAGCCAGCCCACCAACTCGATGGTCTGGCCCAGCCCGGCCGCCGCGACCGCCGCACACACTTCGTCGACCTCACCGTCGCCGGCCAGGGTCACTCGCAGTCTGTTGCGGACCGTCGTGTCGAGCGCGGCGACGGCGGCGACCACGTCGTAGCTGCCCTTGCGGACTCCGAGCCGACCCAGTGCCACCGCATGAACGCGATCGGCGCCCGATTGGGCCGCCACGTTTTCCAAGGTTTCGACGGTTTCCAAGGTTCCCGAGGTTCCCGGAATCCGGACGGCGTTGTAGAGCACGCCGATCCGCCCGTCGGCCAACCGCAACCGGCTGGCGTACTCGTCAACATGGCGCTGGCCCAGCACCACCCAGCGGTCGGCGACAAGCACGCGGCGCACGACGGATTGCCCGAGGTGCGGCAGCCTGTCGAACCAGCCGCCGAAGTCGTAGCTGTGACCGTGCACAACGGTCGGCACCCCCGCCAGCCGCGCCGCCCATAACGGCAGCGCCTTGCGCACCACGCTCCCGCCGTGCGCCAGGTGAACGTGCAGCACATCGGTGCGTCCCGTAAGCGCCAGCCAGCTGGCGCGCAGCATCCCGGACACGCCGACCAGCAGCCACCGCCACACTGAACTGTTGACGAATGTCGGCACCACCGTGATGTGGAGGCGCGCGTCGGGATGTGCTGCCATCAGGGCGACGACCGTTGCCATGCCGCCACGGCTGTTGTCGCCGGCCGGGGCCGGGCCGACCACGAGCACCCGCAGCGGGTGGTCGCCCGGATTCACGCTGCTGCTCCGGTCAGCGCCGGCACTCCGATGACGCTGGACCGGGCCTCTTCCTGCGCCTCGTCATCATCGGACGGGCCCGCTTCCGGTGCTTCGTCGTCGTCGGCGGCGTGCCGTGCGCGGCGACTCACCACGGCGAACTGCAGCGCGGCTCCCAGCGCCAGGCCCAGCACCATGGCGTCCGACGGGTCCTCCGGGATGGGGTCGACGGTGCAATTCACCAATAGGGCCACGCTGAGCGCCGCGGCGATCTTCGCCGCCGCCGACATGCTGACCAGCGCCCGTAGTATCGGCGTGAGCACGAATACGGCGAATGCCGTCATACCGACCGCACCGGCCTTGGCCAGCCACCACAGGTAGAAGTTGTGCGCGTAGGTGGTGCCCAATGTCCACTCGAGCGAGTTCGGTTTACCGGACGGCAGCTGGTATTTGAAGCCGAGTCCGTGGCCGAACACCGGCGCGTCGTCGATCGCGTCTTTCAAGTTCCGGTTTTCGGCTACCCGGGCCAGAATCGAGGGGTCCATAGCCAGCCTGCTCGATGAGAAATTGTGCAGCACACGGTTGTTGAACGCAGTGAACTGGTCGCCGAGCCATGCCCCGCCCGGCGAATGCTTCAGCAGCAGCAGCGACCCGGCGATCGTCACGGCAAAGAACCCCGCGCTGAGCGCACTCGACAGCACCGTGCGGCGCAGGGCTGCCCAGCCGGGGCTGGCGATGAAGGCAACGATCCCGGCCACACCCATCAACAGCAGGGTGTGGCGGGCGAACGCCAGCAGCGCTATGACCAACGTCGGCGGGGCCAACATCAGATATGTTGACGGTTTGACGCGGCAGATGATCGTGGCGGCGACCAGTGCGGTCAATATGGCGATGGCCGGAGTTTGCGAGTTGGTGATCAGGCGGGTGGCCGCCGCTGCGCCCAGCCCCTTTTCCAGATGCTCCGTCCGGCCGGCCAGCCGGACAACGTGGAACGAACTGGCGACCAGCATGCCCGCCGAGAACCACAGCGTCGCGGCCATGACTCGCAGCTGTCTGCTTGACGTAGCCGCCGTCGATGATGAGCATGGCCAGCACGTACCCGCTGACCACCTCGAACAGGATCAGGAATTCGCGCAATATTCGGTCGAGGGGATTCCCGACGGCGAATCCCACCACCGCGTAGCCCACCATCGTGGCCAGAAACATTCCCGGCAAGATGTAGGCGGAGCGCCGCAGGCGCGAGATCGGTATCAGGAAGTAGATGGCGGCCAGCACGGTGGCCACCTGGTAGAGGTAGATCGTCACGGCGCCGAGATCTTTTCCGATGTGCAAGCTCTCGGGGAGCGACGCGAACGCCAAGAACAGCGCCACCCAGACCATTGCCTGCTTTTTCGTCAGATAAACGACGCCGCAGAACAATACCGCGATGAGCGCCAACCCGGGGGTGTAGTCGCGTGCCGAGAGCACACCGATGCTGAAGCAGCCGAAGAGGAACGCCGCCGCCATGCCGCCGGCCACAGCGATGCGCTGGCGGTGCGGCAGGTAGTAGGTGCTCACACCGCCCCGCTGACCTTTGCCCGGTAGTTGCGGGCGGCCGCCTTGGTGCGTCGCGACACCCGGGCTTCGGTCAGTACCGTGCCGACGACGTCGGCGCCGGCTGAGCGCAGGGCATGCAGTGCGTCCTTCACTTCCTCGGTGGTGGTACGTCCCGAGCGCACCACCAACACGGTGGTTTGCACGGCACCGGCCAGCAGACCGGTCTCCGCGGTGGCCAGCACCGCGGGGGCATCGACCACTAGCCGGTCGAAGCCTTCGGACAAGTCCGCCAGGACCTCGGGCAGATCGGCACTGGACGGCAACGTCGCACCGCGGCGGGCATGACGGGAGGCCACGACGAAGAGGTTCGGGACAGCCGTCCCCCACGCCGCTTCCGCGGCGACGCTGCGGTCGGCCAGCACGCTGGCCAGTCCCACTCCCGACTTGACTCCCATCATGTTTGCGATGGTGGATTGACGGGGATCGCCCTCGACCAGCAGCACCTTTTCGTCGAGCTCGGTGAAAGAGCGTGCCAAATTCACCGCCGTGGTGGTCGTGCCCTCACCACCGAACGGTGCGGTCACCAGCACTCGGCTCACCTCGGGTCCGATCGCCTGCAGCAGCCGGGTCCGGAAGGTGCGCATCGCATCATCGAAAATGGCGTCGGTACCAAATCGCGGGGTGTCGCCGCGCCGCCCGGGCAGCTCGGCCAGTGTCGGCAGATCCGTGAGCTGACCCAGCGTCTCTGCGCTGCGCACGCTACCGTCGGTGGACTCACGGACGACGGCCGCCGCGACAGCGAGCAGCAGACCGGCGAGCAGTCCCATCGCCATGTTCCGCTCGGGAACGGGGTTGAAGGGCTGGCTGGCTACCGTAGGCCGGTCCACCACTGTCGCGGTGGCCAGCGCTAACGGTGGCGACGTCGGGGCGGCGGACGGCTCGCCGGTGCGCGGAGGCGGGTCGCCGGTAATCGGAACCGGCCCGCTGGCTAACTTGACTTCGCCTTCCGTGACTGGCGGTGGGGCCGCCGGTACCGGCGTGGCTACCAGCGCGCCGGGCCGCGCACCCACCCCCAGCGTGGGGAGCACGGCGGCGAACTGATCGGCCATGGCCGCGGCGAGTGCGGCAGCCCGTTTTGGGTCGGTGTCTGTGACGGACAACTGAAACATGGTGGAATCCGTGGTAAACACCACTTTGGTATTGTTCACCAGCTCCGCGGCGCTCATCTTGATGTGCAGCTGGTCGATCGCACGCTGAGCCACCATCGGGCCGCCGGCGATCTGGGTGTAGGACGACAACCGTTGTTGGGAAGCCAGGGCGGCATTTTCGACGTCAAGCAGGGTCGTCTGACCGGAAAACGACATCAGAATAGTGGCCGACGACTGGTAGGCCTTCGCCTGGACGGCCGTGATGAAGCCGGCGCCGACCAGGCAGGCCAGTACGGCGGGCACGGCGATCTTCCAGCGGGTCAAGAGAATTCGGACGAAGGTGCGGAAGTCCAACACTGACCCCTCTCGGCGGACGCCACCGGCGTCAAGTCTGCTCATGGCCGTAAAACAAACTAATGGTATCATTAACGCGGGAATTCGATACCTGTATTATGATGAAGCTGAGCTCAGGCGCCGTCGGCTGTCTGGGGCACGTCGAATGTGGCAATCGGATACCGGCCGGAGTCGTCGCGCCCATCGAGCGCCAATTGCATCGGCGGGTAATCCACCGGGTGGGAAGCGTTGGGCTTGTGCTGTTGCCAGCCGACCAATGCCCGCAACGTGTAGTGTCCCGGCGCCAACCCGGCCAAGTCGACCTGCACGGTCTCAATGGTCGATGCCGGCAGCGGCTTGTCACCGGAGTCGTCGCCGGAATCATTGACCAGGGCCTTCAGTGTCACCGTCGAGGGGATTGTCCGGATCACCGTGCCGGTGAAGTTGACCACCTGATAGCCGGGAACCCATTTCTCGGTGGCCGCGGCCGAACCGTAGTTGGTCCAGGTGACGTCGATGCTCGGTACCCCGTCACTGAGCTCCTGCGACCCTTCGTTGGCCCGCACCGCATATCGGTAGCCGGCCAAGACGTTGGCCCGCCACCACAGTTGGTACAGGCCGGGGTCCATCGGCGTCTTCGACTCCGCGTCTGGAAAGGCGACGCTTGACGTCATCGACACGTGGTACTTGACGACGTCGAGCAGGCCCTTTCGGTAATAGGCGCTCGGATCGTTGCCCAGCGTGCACCATTCGGTGATCACCGGCACCGATCTGAGCCGCTGCCGGAATTCGGTAACCAGCGGATCATTCGTCATCACGTAGCGGGACCGGCTTTCCCCGGCCCAGTCCTGCAACGGTGAGTAGACGCCGAGGCAGTCGGAACGGAAGCCCACCGGCGCAGCCAGCTTCTTGGTGACGGCGTCGGCAAGCAGCTGTCGCACGATCTCCGGGTTCTGCGGGGTCACCACCAGCTGGGTGCGGGGGAAAGCATTGACGTTGGCCGCGACGAGGCGTGTGATCGACGCCTTGGTGATGTTTTGATCGCGGTATTGGCTGAAATACCCTAGGGCCGCCTCACTCTCGTCGGGCCCCGGACCTGGTGCGCCCAGCACCAGACTCAAGTACGTGTTGTGGTTCTCGCTGAAGTCGCCGTATCCGGAGAACTCGAAGACGCTGAGCCGCTCGTCGCCGTCGTAGCGGCGACCGAGCGCGGCTAGCAGTTGCTCGAAACCAGTCAGGTAATCGGGATCGTTCCAATTCGGCACGATCTGGGTCGGTCGGGCCCCGGTCGGCGCCGGTCGACGATGCGGGGTAGGCGGTGGTTGCGCCTGGTATGGCCCGCACCCAGTCGGGCACGGCGATGTTGGTGTTATCCGGGTAGTCGGTATCGCAACAGGAGTTATAGGCGAATACGCGCACCGTTAACCGCATGCCGCGGCCGGACAGCGCGTTCAGCGCATCGTCGATCGCGCTGAAGTCGTACTTTTGGTCGTCAGGCGTTTCCGGGCTCAGGGTGTGCGGATCGGTGGGCTGCAGTTGCCGCCAGGAAACCCGCAAACTCGCGTCATACGATCCGGGCCAGGCCGGATACTGCTTCTGTGCGGGATTGCTCTGCGGGAAAAGAGGTTCCAACAGGTCCTCGTATTGACCGCGAAGTGGGTTGGGTATCTCCTGCACGCTCGCCGGTATGGGGGAATTGGCAATCGCCCGTAGCGGCCCGTCGTTACTTTGTCTGCCGCACCCGGTCATGGTGGTCAGCAGTGCGCACAGCACAGTGAGGACTGCACCTGCTCTACCCGCCATTGTTGATTTGGGCTAAATCACGTTCCGTACCAACGGGGTTGCTGCGGACGAGAAGGGCAGCGGCAGCCAGCCCATCGACAGCAGTGCCGCCATAGCGTCGCCGACCAGCGGTCGCGAGAGCAGGAAACCTTGCGCGCGGCGACACCCATGCCGAAGTAAGGTCAGCGCGGCTTCCTCGGTCTCCACTCCCTCGGCCACGATTTGGAGGTCGAAGGCCTCGGCCAGTCCGATGATTGCCCGGACGATGGCAAGGTCGCTTTTGCTGGTGCCCAGATCACGCACGAAGGTCGTGTCGATCTTGAGCACATCGACCGGCAGGGACTTCAGGTGTGACAAGACGGCGTAGCCGGTGCCGAAATCGTCGATGGCGAGCTGCACACCCACGTCCTTGAGCCCCTCGAGTGTCCGGCGAGTGCCGGCGATGTCGTGGACCACGACGCGTTCGGTGATTTCCAGGCACACCGAGCCGGCGTCGATTCCGAACTCGTCGATGATCTCGGCGACACTGCGGACGAAGCCGTCGGTGACCAGTTGAACCGGCGACACATTCAGGCGCAGTGTTGCGTCTCGTCCCAGGCCCTGCGAGCGCCACTTGCTGAACTCGGCGCATGCGGTTCGCATCACCCACCGGCCCAGCTCACCGGCCAGGTCGATCGATTCCGCTATGCCGATGAACGCATCGGGCAACAGCAATCCTCGCGTCGGGTGCTGCCAGCGGACCAGCGCCTCGGCCGCCAGAACCTCGCCGGTCCGCATGTCGACCTCGGGCAGGTAGTGCAGAAAAAGGGCATCGGTGGCGATCACCCGCCGCAGGTGAAGCTCGATGTCGTTGCGAAACGCCCCGTTGAGGGACATGTCGTCGGTGGATACCGCGACCTGGTTGCCGCCGCAGCGCTTGACCGTCAGCGCGGCCTGATCGGCGCGGCGGAGCAGATCGGAGGTTTTGTCGCGTCCCGGCGTGCCCACCGCCACCCCGATACTGACGGTGCGGGTGATCAGCTCGCCGCTGATCAACACGCGATTTCGCATCATCATCTGCAGTTGTTGGGCAAATGATTCTGCGGCATCGGCAGACATCGGTTGGTCCGGAACTATGACGAACTCGTCACCGCCCAGCCGCGCGATCATGCCGAGACATCCGATTCGCACCCGGAGTCGTTGGGCGAACAGCTGGATGAATTGGTCGCCCGCGGTATGGCCAAGGTGATCGTTGATCGACTTGAGCCGGTCGAGGTCGAGATATAAGACCGCGACGGGCCCGGGGCGCCCGGGCGCGAGCCGGACGGCGAGGTGGGCAATGAGCGCTCGACGGTTGTGCAGCCCAGTCAAATCGTCATGCTCGGCCAGGTAGCGGAGCTTGTCCTCGGCGGCAATGCGCGCCTGGAGCTGAGCGAACAGGGACGCTATTGCCTCGAGCGCATTGATCTCTGCGTGTGCCCAGTCCCTTTCACCGTATTTGACGAAACCGAGCACACCGGTGGTGATCGGCCCCGAGACCAACGGCGCGGCGGCCACGGATGGCATCGCGGTCTGCCGTGATTCGTCGACGCGGGATTGGTAATCGTTGCCAGTCGGTTCCGGTCGGATGACGGCTGGCTTCTTGAGATGCTCGGACAGCACGAAAACCGGATCGGCATCGGCGAAGTAGATAATGCCCATCGGGTCGGGGTTCCGAAGATCGGGTCGTGGGGGCCACTCGGCCACCAACTTCGATGCGCGCACCTTTTCGTCATGGTGGCGTAGGAAGCTGGCATCCACTTCGAATTGACGGACCAGCTGCGCCAGCACATGTTCACTGACCTTGGCAGCCGTGGAGGCAGTCGCTTCCATAAGTTGCACCGCAACCGATGTGACGACGACGTCCAGGCTGCGTGGCACGGCGTCCTCCGATATGGGTGCGGTTAGTGGCCCAGTGGCCGTCGCGTCTTTTCTTATTCAACGTTGGCTTAATTAAGGCTGTCTAGTCGGTTTATTGGTTATGTCACTTGGTGTTCGGATCGACGCCGATCACGGATGGGTCGCAGTCACGTCACGAAAAGGCTTAGGTCGGGCAGTATATCCAGGGACGTTGACCAAGCTCAACCCGAACCTTTGGCGGCCGGCGGCGATGGCAGCGTCGGCCAAGGTGCGGCCCGAGAAGCAAGCGCTTGGCCGAGGTTGCCCTGGTTCCTTTCCTGAGCACGTGGACCGGATCGAGTGTCCCGCAGCGCTCACCGCCCTCGATCGCGGATCGGTGCGTAAAGCCCTACCGCATTGGTCGCGAGGATCGCTGGTCTCGAGAAGCTGTGTGTGAGACGGCTCGTTTTCGCTTTGCCGTGCGTCACGACCCGCTGCGCTGAGCGGCCTCAAGATGCCCGTAAAAGCCCTCTTTGAGATTCGCCGTTTCGGCGAGAATCTTGGAAACCTGCCGAGGATCGGCTTTATTGAATAAAGTGCTGCGGTCCCACCACATCAGCTTTGTTCGATAGCGGTGATCGGGGTAGGGCGTCGCGGCAATCGGCGCCACAATACCGCCGGAAGTTTGCCATCGATCCAACACATATGACGCCGCAGTAGCCATACAAAATTGGACACCAAGTAGCCCAATTAAATTTGGACCGCTGCGGGCAAGCGCTTTAGTCAATGAACGATATCGCTCCGGATCATCGGCGACCCATGCCGACTTCATTTCCAGAATCCCGAACGGCACGCGGTCGCTGATCATCTTCCGGACTGCCCGCTGGCCCGGCTGGCCCTCCCACTCCATGAGCGCATGCGAGTCCTCGGCCGACGTCAGTGGTCCAAGAGCCCGCACACCCCCGACGACCTGCCCCGCGGGATTCACCGCGGCAAGGAACATGACAGTGTCGTTGCCGGTGCGCATCGCGTCTATGTCGAGGGCACATTCAACGCCGTGTTTGCGGTAGCTGCGTAGCGCACCGCTGGAGTACTCCGCCCACAGATCGGGCTCCGCGCCCGGCTCGGCAACGACGAGTTCGCACTCGGTGTCGGGATCCCACCAACTGAAGCTGCGGCCGAGGCCAAAATCGATCGGGTTGCGCAGTTCGGAAATTTTCATGCGTAATCCATCTTGTTTGAGGGCTGATTGATAGGGTTGTCACACTTGGAGTTTTTGTTCCCGCTACATCGGTATCGTATTCGCGTACCTACCGCCTTTACATTCAAACTTCAAGTAGCCTTTTTGGCGGGTTTCATACTTGTGGGCTGGGTTTGGGTCTTTTTCAATACCAGAAATATGTGATCGCAGCGTCGGCTGAGTTCTGGGTTTGCCGAAAGCGTCAGGAGCGTGGGTTTGGTTTGATGGCGGGCCGGCGCGGGCCCCGCGCAGGGGCTGTTACAGGGCGGCACTACACCGCGAATCTGACGAATGACGGCTCGGACCCGACGGGCACGCCCGGGTTTCGCGTGCAACCGTCGGACGGAATCGACGCTTCGCGTTCCGGTACATCGTCTTGGCCCTACATTTCGTTAAGCATCGCTAGATTCTGCCCAGCGAGCCGTACGAGGCGTATCCGGCCATGTCTGGTTGATACCGACACCCGCCGGCAGAACTCGACGCTCGAGGCGCACCGGCGCAAATGCTGCCGAAGCTCCGTCGCCAGGACTCGAACCTGAACTCTCAGAACCAAAATCTGATGTGCTGCCGATTACACCACGACGGACTGCGGCTCAATGACGCACCGAACGCTCACTGATGCCCCATGAGACTGTAGTCCGGCGACGCCGCGGGCCGTGATGCCCCGAGGGCAAGTCGGCCAATTCAACCCGCGCAACCGATAGCCTGATAGCCGTGGCAGCGCCCGATAAAGAAGTGCGTGCACCGCGGGCCAGGATGACCGGCAGCGAGCGGCGGCACCAGCTCATCGACATCGCGCGGTCGCTGTTTGCCGAGCGCGGGTACGACGGGACCTCGATCGAGGAAATCGCGCTGCGCGCCAACGTGTCCAAGCCGGTTGTCTATGAGCATTTCGGCGGCAAGGAGGGGCTCTACGCGGTGGTGGTCGACCGGGAGATGTCGGCGCTGCTGGACGGCATCACCTCGTCTCTGACCAACAACCGCTCCCGGGTGCGCGTCGAACGGGTCACATTGGCCCTGCTCACCTATGTGGAAGAACACACCGATGGCTTCCGGATCATGATCCGCGACTCGCCTGCCAGCATCAGCTCAGGCACCTATTCCAGCCTGCTCAACGATGCGGTCGGCCAGGTCAGTTCCATCCTGGCCGGCGATTTCGCCCGCCGCGGCTTGGACCCTGAGCTGGCTCCGCTCTATGCCCAGGCGCTGGTGGGATCGGTGTCGATGACAGCGCAGTGGTGGCTCGACGCCCGTGAGCCCAAAAAAGAGGTCGTGGCTGCCCACCTGGTCAACCTGGTCTGGCATGGCCTGACCCATTTGGAAGCCGATCCCCACCTGCAAGACGAATAGCCCGGCTTAGCGAACCGCCCGCACTGGCCGCATTCACCCAGAGCTGTCAGTTCCACATACCCGCGGGACGTCAGCAGAGGCTCCGACGATTTCGTATGTGGGGTCGACTATGGATATGGGCGTAACCCCTTTGCCGCGTCGGCGGGTTGTTCCGGTGACCCGGACCAAGTGACCCACCACGATGTCGTCACCTTGACCGGGATGCAGGGCAACCCAGATGTCTCCGCTGTCGTCGCTGACCAGGATCCGCCGCCCGTGCTTGCTGTTATGGGCAACGTGACTGACCAGTCCGGCGACGGTAGTCTGCCGGCCGGCAACCACACGCGTCACCCCGGTAACCGCGGGACGCCGCTCGGGATGATCATCGGCTTCCGGCGATATCCGCGTCAGGGCTTTGCCGACATTTCGCGAAACCCGTTGCTCGAAACGACCGGGGAGTGCCCGGGCTATCCGAGACTTGACGTCGTAGGGCACGATTTGCGCCGACGCCCCCGGGATCCGGCTGATGACGCGGGCCATCCGGTCGGCGGTGCGGTCATGCAACAACCGGCCTACCAGGGGCGAATAGGTTCGACGCGGCAACAGCACCGTCACCTTGGTGTCGGGATACTTGTCCAGCTCCTGCAGAACCATCTCGTATGCCGCCCGACTGAGCTGACGATCCGGGCAGTCGGCCACCCGCAGCCGGATGTCCTGGTGCAGGTTTTCCCAGCGTTCCTGCAACTCCGCGGCACGAGCCGGGTCCAGCACGAAGTGCACGGCGACCATTTCGTCGGCGTGCAGTCCAGTCCCGTAGCGCAATGCCTCCATCTCGGCGAGGTCGACCGAATCGACGAAGACGAACACCCGATGCCGGGCATATCTGGCCAACTCGGGCCGGTCGTCGCGCGCCATTTCCAGCACCGACGCCTCGGCGCGGTACTGCCTGTTGAGCCGTATCAACGCGTAGACCAGGATCGGGAACACCACGACGATCAGCCAGGCGCCCTCCCAGAACTTGGCCACCGCAAAGACCCCCACCACGATTGTCGACAAAATGCCGGCGGACAGGTTGACCACCAGCTTGTATCGCCAACCCGGCGCACGATGCTTGAGATGGTGTTTGGTCATGCCGTAGCCGGCCATCGAGAATCCGGTGAACACGCCGATCGCATAGAACGGCACCAGCGCGTTGACTGAGCCGCCCGTCCCCACCAGCAGGATCACCGACAATGCGGTCAGCGTGATGATGGCGTTGGAGAACACCAGACGCTGGCCGCGTTTCATCAGCGGACGCGGCAGAAAACCGTCCTCGGCCACGAAACTGGACAGCGCCGGAAAACCGTTGAAACTGGTGTTACCACCGGTGTAGAGGATCAACGCCGTAGCCGCCTGCACCAGGATGTACAAGATGTTGCCGACCATGCCGTGGCCGAAAACCATCCGGGCGACCTCGGAAAGCAGCGAGGGATAACCATCCTTATGCGGGGTCGCGTGGGTGACGTGCACAAGCCAGGCGACGCCAGCCAACAAAAAGCCCAGGATGCACGCCATGACGGTCAGGACCCGCCGCGCGTTGACACCTTCGGGCTTACGAAAGCTGTTGACCGTGTTGGAGATCGCCTCGACTCCGGTCAGCGACGAGCCGCCGTTGGCGAACGCGCGCAGCAACACCAGCACGGTCGCGCCCATCACCAGCCCATTGCCGTGCTGGACCTGCACCCCTCCGTGGGAGGCGATGATGTGCGGATCGTATTGCGGTAGACCCCAGAAGATTTCCCGTACCACCCCGACCACGATGGTCAGCGAGACCATCGCCACAAACGCATAGGTCGGAATCGCAAAGGGCCGGCCCGCTTCGCGTAAGCCGCGCAGGTTGGCGTAACACATGAGGAGCACCACAGTCACGGTGATTTCCAGGCTGTAGGGGCCCAATACGGGTATCGCCGATGCCACCGCCACCGTCCCGGCCGCGCACTGCACGGCGACGGTGACGACGTAGTCGATCAACAGCGCCGCGGCGGCGACCTGCGCCACCCTCGGCCCGAAGCTGTCCCGCGCGACCACATAGGAGCCGCCGGATCGCGTGTAGGTTGTCACGACCTGCCGATATGACGCCGCCACCAGCACCAGAATCAGCAAGATGACACCGGTGATCGGCAGCAGCAACGCGAACGCGGCCATCCCCGCGGCCGGGAGCAACTCGATCATGACCTGTTCAGAACCGTAGGCCGTCGAGGAGATCGCGTCCGGTGCCAGCACTCCGAGGGCAACCGGATTTGACAATCTCTCGTGCTGAAGTTGGTCGGTGATCTTCGGCTTCCCGAACAAGACACGTTTGTAGACGTCGCCGATCGACGGCGGGATGCCTGGGCGGACCCCCGACCCCGTCATGCCCGCGTTCCTGACTCGACGGCAGCGCTGACAGGGAGGTGCGCGATCTCGATGCCCCGCCGCCCGCTACAGGAGCGGCCAAGAGTGTCGGCTTCGCCGGTCAGGGTCCGCAAGCTCAGGGCCCGGAATTGGCCAGCGGTTTTCGTGGTCATCGCCATAACGTGCCCTAGAGTGCGCCGGGCGGCCGTCCGTCGGGCGTCGCCCTAACGGATCCCAAGCGGCACCGGACACAATCTTTACGAAATTTTGGCGCCCCCCGTCGCGCCATACCCCCGCCGTACCCCCGCCATACAATGGCCGCATCATGACCGCAACGGGGCTCGCCGGCCCAGCCACCCCGATCGCGGGGCTCGTCGAATTGGCGTTGAGCGCGCCGTCACTGCAGCAATCTTTCGAGCGTGCGGCCGGCCGGCCCGACGAGTTGACGCTGGTCGGACCGGCCGGGGCGCGGGTGTTCGTCGCCAGTGCGCTGGCCCGCCAGGGCCCGTTGTTGGTGGTCACCGCGACCGGGCGCGACGCCGACGACCTGGCTGCCGAACTGCGCGGTGTATTCGGCGACGCGGTGGCGATGTTCCCGTCCTGGGAGACGCTGCCGCACGAGCGGCTCTCGCCGGGCGTTGACACCGTCGGCGGCCGCCTGATGGTTTTACGTCGACTTGCCTACCCCCAGGACGCCCGGCTGGGGCCGCCGCTGCGGGTGGTGGTGACGGCGGTGCGCTCATTGCTGCAGCCGATGACACCGCGGCTGGGCATGGTCGAGCCGGTCGCACTGGCCGTCGGCGACGAGGTCGCCTTCGAGGAAGTGATCTCCCGGCTGGTCGAGCTAGCCTATACCCGAGTCGACATGGTGGGTCGGCGCGGCGAGTTTGCCGTCCGCGGGGGGATCCTCGACGTGTTCGCCCCGACCGCGGAGCATCCGGTCCGCGTCGAGTTCTGGGGCGACGAGGTCAGCGAGATGCGGATGTTCTCGGTGGCCGATCAGCGATCCATCCCCGAGATCAGCGTCGACACGCTGATGGCAGTCGCGTGCCGTGAGCTGTTACTCACCGAGGACGTACGGGCGCGGGCCGCCCAACTGGCGCAGCGGGCACCCCGCGCGGAGGGAACCATCACCGGCAGTGTCACCGATATGCTGGCCAAGCTGGCCGAGGGCATTCCGGTCGACGGCATGGAGGCCCTGCAATCGGTGCTGCGGCCCGCAGAAAATGGGGCCCATTCCCTTCTGACCGACCAGCTCGCCGAGGGCACTCCGGTGCTGATTTGCGACCCGGAAAAGGTCCGGGCGCGGGCTGCCGACCTGATCAAGACCGGCCGCGAGTTCCTGGAGGCATCGTGGTCAGTGGCGGCTTTGGGCAGTGATGCACCCGTCGA
The DNA here is from genome assembly GCA_963787635.1 of uncultured Actinomycetota bacterium. Lineage (GTDB taxonomy): Bacteria > Actinomycetota > Actinomycetes > Mycobacteriales > Mycobacteriaceae > Mycobacterium. The sequence goes on from CAWBDP010000006.1 coordinate 161,779, forward strand.
TGTCGAGCAGCTCGGCGGACCGGGTTTCACCGAATATGGCGAAGCGTGCGCGGCGGCACAGCAGTCGGGTCACCCGTGGTGGACGCTCAGCCAGCTGTCCGACGAGTCGGCGGTCGAACTGGACATCCGCGCGGCGCCGTCGGCCCGCGGCCATCAACGTGACATCGACAACATCTTCGCGATGCTGCGCGCGCAGGTGGCCACCGGAGGGTACGCCGCGGTAGTGACGGCCGGCACCGGTACCGCACACCGCGTCGTCGAACAGCTGGCCGAATCCGAAACGCCCGCAACGATGTTGGATCCCGGTGCCAGGCCGAAGCCGGGTGTGGTCGGGGTGCTCACGGGGTGGCTGCACGACGGCGTGGTGGTTCCGGGCGCCAATCTGGTCGTGATCACCGAGACCGATCTGACCGGCAACCGGGTGGCTGCCACCGACGGTAAACGGCTGGCGGCCAAGCGTCGCAACGTCGTGGATCCGCTGGCGCTGACCGCTGGCGATCTGGTGGTGCACGACCAGCACGGCATCGGGCGGTTCGTCGAGATGACCGAACGCATCGTGGGCGGCGCACGGCGCGAATACCTGGTGCTGGAATACGCCTCCAGCAAGCGGGGCGGCGGTGAAAAAAGCACCGACAAGCTCTACGTGCCGATGGACTCCCTGGATCAGCTGTCCCGCTATGTCGGTGGGCAGGCGCCCGCGCTGAGCCGTCTCGGCGGCAGCGACTGGGCCAACACCAAGACCAAGGCCCGCCGCGCTGTACGCGAGATTGCCGGCGAGCTGGTGTCGCTCTACGCCAAACGGCAGGCCGCCCCCGGGTATGCGTTCGGGCCCGACACCCCCTGGCAGGCCGAGATGGAGGACGCGTTCGGTTTCACCGAGACCGTCGACCAGCTCACCGCGATCATCGAGGTCAAGGCCGACATGGAAAAGCCGGTGCCGATGGACCGGGTGATCTGCGGCGACGTCGGTTACGGCAAGACCGAGATCGCCGTGCGGGCGGCGTTCAAGGCGATCCAGGACGGCAAGCAGGTCGCGGTGCTGGTGCCCACCACCTTGCTGGCCGATCAGCACCTGCAAACGTTCACGCAGCGAATGTCGGGGTTCCCGGTCACCATCAAGGGGCTTTCCCGGTTCACCGATCCCGCCGAGTCGCGCGCGGTGATCGAGGGCATGGCCGACGGCGGCGTCGACATCGTGATCGGCACCCATCGGCTGCTGCAAACCGGCGTGCGGTGGAAGGACCTGGGCCTGGTCGTCGTCGACGAGGAGCAGCGGTTCGGCGTCGAACACAAGGAGCACATCAAATCGCTGCGCACCCACGTCGACGTGCTGACGATGAGCGCGACCCCCATCCCGCGCACGCTGGAGATGAGCCTGGCCGGGATCCGGGAGATGTCGACGATCCTGACCCCACCTGAAGAGCGTTACCCGGTGCTGACCTACGTCGGGCCGCAGGACGACAAGCAGATCGCGGCAGCATTGCGCCGCGAATTGCTGCGTGACGGACAGGCCTTCTACGTGCACAACCGGGTCAGTTCGATCGACGCCGCCGCCGCGCGAGTGCGGCAACTGGTGCCCGAGGCCCGCGTAGTGGTAGCGCACGGTCAGATGCCCGAGGATCTGTTGGAGACCACCGTCGAAGGGTTCTGGAACCACGAATACGACATTCTGGTGTGCACGACAATCGTCGAAACCGGTCTGGATATTTCCAACGCCAACACCCTGATCGTTGAACGCGCAGACACTTTCGGCCTGGCCCAGCTACACCAACTGCGTGGGCGGGTCGGGCGCAGCCGCGAACGCGGTTACGCGTACTTGCTGTATCCGCCGCATGTCCCGCTGACCGAAACAGCGTATGACCGGCTGGCCACCATCGCGCAGAACAACGAGTTGGGCGCCGGGATGGCAGTGGCTATGAAGGACCTAGAGATTCGCGGCGCCGGCAATGTGCTGGGCATCGAGCAGTCCGGGCACGTGGCGGGAGTAGGGTTCGACCTCTATGTGCGGCTGGTCGGCGAGGCCGTAGAAACATATCGAGCGGCCTACCGGGCCGCCGCGGACGGCAAAACGATCACCGCTGCCGAGGAGCGCAAAGACGTACGGATCGACCTGCCGGTCGATGCGCATTTGCCGCCGGACTACATCACCAGCGACCGGCTGCGACTGGAGGGCTACCGGCGCCTGGCAGCGGCGGCGGATGACGCGGCCGTTGGAGCAGTTGTCGAAGAACTCACCGACCGCTACGGCACGCTCCCCGAACCCGCCCGGTTGCTGGTGGCGGTGGCGCGGCTGCGGTTGCTGTGCCGCGACTACGGCATCACCGACGTGGCAGCGAGCACTGGAGGGTCAGCGACGACGGTGCGGCTGTCGCCGGTGACGCTGCCGGACTCGGCCCAGGTGCGCCTGGCGCGGTTGTATCCGGCTGCGCACTACCGCGCCACGACATCCACGGTGCAGGTCCCGATCCCGCGCGCCGGTAGCGGTGTGGGCGCTCCGCGAATCCGTGATCTCAAATTGGTCCAAATGGTGGCCGACTTGGTATCGGCACTCAATGGAAAGCCGCAGAAAGAAGTTGGTATAACGAACTCTGGGCCGTCCGACGACGCCACGACGTCGAGTGAGGAGCGACAAGCGCGATGACTGTCGTCTTGGTCGACCCCCGCCGCCCGTCGTTGGTACCGGTGGAAGCCTTCGAACTTCTCGGCGGCGAAGTGCAATACACCGAGGAGATGCCGGTCAAGGTGCCCTGGTCGCTGCCCGCGGCGCGGCCGGCCCACACCGGCGCGCAGGCCCCGGTGTTGTTGTCATCGGACCGTAACCATCCGCAGGTCATCGCACGATTGGCTTCCGGCGACAGACTGATTTCAGCACCGGACTCCCAGCGCGGCGAGCGACTGGTCGACGCCGTGGCGATGATGGACAAACTGCGCACGGCAGGGCCGTGGGAAAGTCAACAGACCCACGACTCGCTACGTCGCTTCCTCTTGGAGGAGACCTACGAGCTCTTCGACGCGGTTCGCAGTGGCAATGCCGACGAGTTGCGCGGCGAACTCGGCGATGTGCTGCTGCAGGTACTCTTCCATGCCCGCATCGCCGAGGACGCGCCCCAGCATCCATTCACCATCGACGATGTCGCCGACGCACTCGTGCGGAAGTTGGGCAACCGCGTTCCGGGAGTTCTTGCTGGGGAGGATATTTCGCTCGATGAGCAATTGACCCAATGGGAAGAGCGCAAGGCCGGAGAGAAGGCCCGGAACTCGGTCATGGATGATGTGCCGACCGCTCAGCCGGCACTGGCGCTGGCGCAGAAGGTAATTCAGCGAGCCAGCAGTGCAGGCCTGCCGACGGATCTGATTCCGAACGCGGTTACCTCGATTGATGTCACAAGCGATTTCGACGCCGAAAATGCCTTGCGTACAGCGGTATTAGAGTTCATGGATATCGTTCGAAGCGCCGAGAAGTCGGTCGCAGCCGCGCGTCGCGGGCAGGATGTTGCGGCCGAACTCGATGTCGCTCCGCGCGAGGTGATCACCGAAGAAGAATGGCGGGCCCACTGGCCCGCGGTGCAGTCTGACGAGAAGGCCGTCGACCCAGAAACCTTGCTCACAGACTCCACAGACCAAGCCGGGATCGACGGGCTCCAGACGCATGAAGCAGCGGAACCTGATGCTGCGGACCCGGTGGCCGAAGCGGCCGAAGCGCCGGAAGCACTCTACGAATAGGCGGGTGCCGACCGCGATGGAGCAGCCGTCCAACAGAGTCGCCGAGATCGCCGAGCGACGAATGGCGCGCGCCGCGCGGACTTGGCGCACATGAGCTGCGCGACAACCGGCTCGGCGCGCAGATCCAAGCTGACCTGTCGGATCGTAATCAGTTCGGCACCGCGACAGCAGGGCGTCGTCGCCGGATCGGCGCTTTGGACTCGAACTCGACTTCGCGGGCGCCTGTTCAGGGCCCGTGCAAGCGTTACTTGCCGGGCAAATGCTGCGGCGCGTCGTCGGAAATCCGGTGGCGGCCGGGGTGTGCACCTGACGTGAGTCAGCAACTGTCATATTGGTTGCTACGATGCGACAGCATCATCCGCAACGGCGCTTTAAGCCGCTGTCTACTCAACCCGGCTCCGAAATCTGGATTCGCTGGATCATTTGTGGCGCACTTCATCAACGACTGCAAACGGTGCGCATACCCGCCGACGCGACGCCCGAAGTGACCGAGTGGTCCCCAACGCATGGGACGATGGTGGTGACCAGAAGCGGTTTAGGGAGTGCTGTGTTGCCAGTGCGTTGGCTGCGGGCGGTCGCCGTCTTGGGGGCGGCGGCGCTGCTCTTGGCGTCGAGTTGTACTTGGCAACTTGGTCCCTACATTCCCAAGGGCGTGCCGCCGCCTGCCGGGGATCCAGTGCCGCAGGTGGATACGCACGCCAAGGGCCGGCCCGCCGATCAGTTGTACGACTGGGCGACTGCGCGCACGGCCGCGCTGAAAATTCCGGTTATCGCGCTGGAGGCCTACGGCTATGCCGCGCGGGTCGCCGAGGTCGAGAACCCCAACTGCCAGCTGTCGTGGACCACACTGGCCGGCATCGGGCAGGTGGAGAGTCACCACGGTACCTATCGTGGGGCGACGTTGGCTCCCAATGGTGATGTGCGGCCGCCGATTCGAGGTGTGCGTCTGGACGGTACCGGTGGCACGCTGCATATCGTCGATAGTGACGACGGCGGCATGGACGGCGATTCGGCTGAGGACCGGGCAATGGGTCCAATGCAATTCATCCCGCTGACATGGCGGTTGTACGGCGTCGACGCTAACAACGACGGAATCGTCAGCCCGGACAATATCGACGATGCCGCACTGTCAGCCGCCGGTTATTTATGTTGGCGCGGAAAGGATCTCGCAACCCCCAGAGGGTGGATAACCGCGTTGCGCGCGTACAATGACTCCGATCCGTACGCCCGTGCCGTGCGGGACTGGGCCACCGCCTATGCGGCGGGCCATCCGCTGTGACGTAAGTCCCGCGGGGGCGCCGCATTAAGCTATGGGCGTCGCCGGTCCATCGGACCCAGGACATCCCACGTCGAGCTAGCACGCAAGGAGAAGCCAGTGCCCATAATCGAGCAGGTCGGCGCCCGCGAGATCCTCGATTCCCGCGGCAACCCGACGGTCGAGGTGGAGGTGGCACTGATCGACGGAACATTCGGGCGCGCCGCGGTGCCCTCGGGGGCGTCGACCGGCGAGCACGAAGCCGTCGAACTTCGTGACGGGGGTGACCGCTACGGCGGCAAGGGCGTGAAAACTGCCGTGCGGGCGGTGCTCGATGAGATCGCACCGGCAGTAATCGGGCTCAACGCCGACGATCAACGGCTGGTCGACCAGGCACTGGTCGACCTTGACGGCACTCCGGACAAGTCCCGATTGGGCGCCAACGCGATCCTCGGCGTTTCCCTGGCCGTGAGCAAGGCGGCCGCCGATTCCGCCGAGCTGCCGCTGTTCCGCTATCTGGGTGGCCCGAACGCACACATCCTGCCGGTACCGATGATGAACATCGTCAACGGCGGTGCGCATGCCGACACCGGCGTTGATGTTCAGGAGTTCATGGTGGCCCCGATCGGCGCGCCCAACTTCGCCGAGGCGCTGCGTTGGGGTGCCGAGGTCTACCACGCCCTCAAGTCGGTGCTGAAGAAGAAGGGATTGGGGACCGGCCTCGGTGACGAGGGGGGGTTTGCTCCTGATGTGGCCGGTACCAAGGCGGCGCTGGATCTGATCAGTCAGGCAATCGAATCGGCGGGATTCCGGCCGGGCGCCGACGTGGCGTTGGCGCTGGACGCCGCAGCCACCGAGTTCTACGACACTGCAACGGGTTACGCTTTCGAGAGCAAGACACTCACCGCGGCTCAGATGACCGAGTTCTACGATGAACTGCTCGGATCCTATCCACTGGTGTCGCTGGAAGACCCGCTGGCCGAAGACGACTGGGATGGCTGGGTGGCGCTGACGACATCGCTGGGTGATCGTGTGCAGATCGTGGGCGACGACATCTTCGTCACCAATCCCGAGCGTATTGAGGACGGCATCGAGAAAGGCGTCGCAAATGCCCTGCTGGTCAAGGTGAATCAGATCGGGACGTTGACCGAGACGCTCGACGCGGTGGCGCTGGCTCACCACAGCGGATACCGCACGATGATGAGCCACCGCAGCGGGGAAACCGAGGACACAACGATCGCCGATCTGGCGGTCGCTGTGGGTTGCGGGCAGATCAAGACCGGCGCGCCGGCCCGCAGCGAGCGCGTCGCCAAATACAATCAACTGCTGCGGATCGAGGAAGCGCTCGGCGACGCGGCCCGCTACGCCGCCGATCTGGCCTTCCCGCGGTACGCCCCGGACGCGAAATAGCAAGTCCTCGCCCACGATGCCCGAATCCAAGCGACCCGATCAGAAGCGGCGCTCACCAGCGTCGCGGCCGGGTCGTGGCGGGGATTCGGTGCCCGCCCGACCACGCAAGTCACCGGCGCCTTCTCGTGTCCGCAACGTCACCCGGGCGCTGCCGGCGACGGTCGCCGAGCCCATCAAGCAGTCAATCATCGAGCTTGCCGAGCGGCGTTCCGAGCAGCGGTTGGGCTTCACCGCCCGGCGGGCGGCGGTGTTGGCCGTCGTGGTGTGCGTGTTGACCCTCACGATCGCCGGACCGGTCCGCACGTACTTCGCGCAGCGCACCGAGATGCATCAGCTGGCCGCCACCGAAGCCGCGCTGCGCCGCCAGATCGCCGACCTCGAGCAGCAGAAGGACAAGCTGGCCGACCCGGCGTACATTGCGGCGCAGGCCCGGGACCGGCTCGGGTTCGTGATGCCCGGGGACATTCCCTACCAGGTCCAGCTTCCGCCGACGTCGGGGGCGCCCGCCCAGCCGGCCTCCGGTCCGGCCAACGCGACCAGCAACGATCCGTGGTACACGTCGCTGTGGCACACGATCGCCGATGCGCCGCACGGCCCTTCGGCGGCCGCGCCGGCGCCTGGTCAGCCGGGTCCGGAGCCGGCCCCACCGAGCCCCGCACCGCCCGGTGGTTGACCCCGCCGACCTGGATACGGTGACCCGCCAGCTGGGCCGCGAACCCCGTGGCGTTCTGCGGATCGCCTACCGCTGCCCCAACGGTGAACCCGGCGTCGTGCAGACCGCGCCAAGGCTGCCTGACGGCACGCCTTTTCCGACCCTGTACTACCTCACCCATCCGGTGTTGACCGCCGCGGCGGGCACGTTGGAGTCAGCGGGAATGATGCGGGAGATGACCCAGCGGCTGCGGCTCGACCCCGGACTGGCCGCCGCCTACCGGCGGGCTCACGAGTCGTATCTGGCCGAGCGTGATGCGATCGAGCCGCTGGGCACGACGTTTTCCGCGGGCGGGATGCCCGACCGGGTCAAGTGCCTGCACGTGCTGATCGCGCATTCGTTGGCCAAGGGGCGCGGGGTCAACCCGCTGGGTGACGAGGCGCTAGCGGCGCTGGCCGCCGAGCCGTCGATGGCGGGCGTCTTGGCGCCAGGGCAGTGGACATGAGCCGGCTCGCCGGGATCGACTGCGGCACGAACTCAATCAGGTTGCTGATCGCCGACGCTGTGAAAGGGCATGCCGGGGGCCTGCACGACGTGCACCGGGAGACGCGGATCGTGCGGCTGGGGCAGGGCGTCGACGCGACGGGCCGGTTCGCGCCGGAAGCACTGGAGCGCACCCGCGCCGCACTCGCCGACTACGCCGCACTGTGCCGCACGCACCGGGTCGAGCGGCTACGGATGGTCGCCACGTCGGCTGCGCGCGACGCCGGGAATCGCAATGTCTTCTTCGCGATGACCGCGCAGGTGCTGGGCGCTGTGGTGCCCGGCGCGGTGGCCGAAGTGATCACCGGCGCAGAGGAGGCCGCGCTGTCGTTTCGCGGAGCGGTGGGGGAGCTGGCTTCGGCCGCGGCGCCGTTCGTGGTCGTCGACCTCGGTGGCGGCTCGACCGAGCTGGTGCTGGGCGGAGCCGACGGAGTGTGGGCCAGTTTCTCGGCCGACATCGGCTGTGTCCGGGTGACCGAGCGCTGTCTGCACTCCGATCCGCCGACACCGGCCGAGGTGACGACCGCACGCGAGGTGGTCCGCGAACGCCTCGCGGAGGCAGTGCGCGTGGTCCCCGTCGATCAGGCCCGCACCTGGGTCGGCGTGGCCGGCACGATGACCACACTTTCCGCGCTGGCACGGCACTTGACGGCGTATGACCCTGCCGCTATTCACCTTTCCCGTGTTCGCCACGATGAGCTGCTGGCGGTGTGCGAAGAGTTGATCAGGATGACACGAGAGCAGCGCGCCGCGTTGGGGCCGATGCACGAGGGTCGCGCCGACGTGATCGGCGCGGGAGCCATCATCGTCGAAGAACTGGCCCAGGTATTGCACGAACGTGCCGGGATCGACGAGCTGGTCGTCAGCGAACACGACATCTTGGACGGCATCACGCTTTCGGTCGCGGGCTGATCACTCATTGCCGCACCACGCCGTCGTCGTGTTAATCCAGCCGTGTGGGTGTCGGTGCCCTTAGATTGAGCGGCGCTAAATCCGTGCGGTCCGGAAGGGTTGGTGCCCGAGCCGTAAAGAAAGCGTCAACAACTCAGCGCCGTGCGATGTCGACGCTTAACTTCATTCTTGATGCTCACCGCAGAGGGCTGAGTTGCGTGGCGCCCGTGGGTATTTGGGTGATAGCCGTTTTGTCGGGAAAGGTTTGTTTTGAGTAGTCCACCGGCTGGGATTGCGTTCTTTGCTCTGGTCGCGCTGGCGCTTGCGCTGATCCATGTGCCGTTGGGTGACTACATGTACCGCGTCTACACCTCGGAGCGGGACTGGCGAGTCGAACGGATCATCTATCGAATTGTGGGCACCGGCCCCGAAGTCCAGCAAAGCTGCGGCGTGTATGCCCGCAGTATTCTGGCGTTCTCGGCGGTCAGCGTGCTGTTTCTGTTCTTTTTCGAACTGGTGCAGAACAGATTGCCGCTACACCTGCACGATCCGGCGACGCCGATGACGGCCTCGCTGGCGTGGAACACCGCGGTCAGCTTTGTGAGCAACACCAGCTGGCAGTCGTATTCGGGCGAGTCGACCCAGGGCCATTTGGTGCAGATGGCGGGCATCACAGTCCAGAGCTTTCTTTCCGGCGCCGTCGGGATGGCCGTTGCGGTCGCCTTAGTGCGTGGCTTTGCCCGCGCGAAAACTAATGAACTGGGCAACTTTTGGGTAGATCTGGTGCGCGGCACGCTACGCATTCTGCTACCGATCTCACTACTTGCGGCGATCGTGCTGCTCGTCGGTGGGGTGATCCAGAATTTCCATTTCAACGACCAAATGGTGACCACATTGGCCGGTGCGCAGCAGACGATCACCGGCGGGCCGGTGGCGAGCCAGGAAGCCATCAAGTTGCTCGGCAGCGATGGAGGTGGCTTCTACAACGCCAATTCGGCTCATCCGTTTGAGAATCCGAACGCATGGACCAACTGGTTCGAGATCTTCCTGCTGCTGGCCGTCAGTTTCTCGCTGCCACGCACCTTCGGCCGCATGGTGGGCAGCACGAAACAGGGTTATGCCATTGCCGCGGTGATGGCCGGCATCGCCATTGTCAGCACCAGCTTCATGCTCCAATTGCAGTTAGCGCACCACGGAACCGTTCCCACGGCGGCAGGTGCGGCGATGGAAGGAGTCGAGCAGCGTTTTGGGGTCGCCGATTCGGCCGTGTTCGCCGGTGCGACCACGCTGACGTCGACCGGCGCCGTCGACTCGATGCACGATTCGTATACCAGCCTTGGCGGGCTGATGACTATGTTCAACATGCAACTCGGCGAAGTGGCACCAGGCGGAGTGGGATCAGGCCTGTACGGCATGCTGATCCTGGCGGTCGTCACGGTGTTCGTGGCCGGGCTGATGGTCGGCCGCACCCCCGAATACCTCGGTAAGAAGATCACCCGACGCGAAATGACCTTCTCGACAACATATTTCTTGGCCACCGAGCTGATAGTGTTGTTGGGCACCGGTATCGCGATGGCCTTTCCAGGCCAACGGGCCAGTATGGCCAACAGTGGACCGCACGGTCTGACCGAGGTGCTCTACGCGTTCACCTCCGTGGCCAACACCAACGGCTCGGCATTCGCGGGTCTGTCGGCAAATATCGCTGTGGTACAACACTGCTCTGGGCGTGACGATGCTCATCGGTCGGTACCTACCGATGATCCTGGTCCTCGCGCTGGCCGGTTCGCTGGCCCGTCAGGGTCATACTCCGGAATCCCCCGGCACGCTGCCCACACACCGGATCCAGTTCGTCGGTCTGGTCGCGGCGGTGACGGTGATCCTATGTGCCCTCACGTTTCTTCCGGCCTTGGCGCTCGGGCCGCTGGCTGAAGGAATTCACTAGTGTCATGACCGAGTATCGGTGTTAGATCACGGCATGGTGCATCACGGGACTTCTGCTGCGACGTCAGCGGTCGGGTGGGAGTCGGCTAGTGCATCCGGCCGGCGCCACGTGGTCATGCGATGATGCGCGGCCACCCATACCTGGAGGCCGATTGGCGCCGCGAGGCATTGCGAACCAACCTGTGGGTCGTACCCGCGTTCGAAACCGTTGCCGTCTTGGTAGTGTTCGCGACCACTTATGCGGTGGACCGCGCGGCTTACGCCGGGTTGGTCAGGTTACCAACCTGGGTGCTCAGCGGCACTGCCGATACGGCGCGACTCACTTTGACCACGGTGGCCGCGGCGATCATCACGGTCGTCGGGGTCGTCTTCTCGATTACCATCGTCGCCTTGACGCTGGCCTCGACCCAGTTCGGGCCGCGGATGCTGCGAAACTTCGTGCGCGACCTGGGAACTCAATTGGCACTAGGCACGTTCGTTGCGACGTTTTGCTTTGTGATGATCACCCTGGTGTCCGTCGGGGGCGGCGCGCATGGTGATTTCGTACCGCACCTGTCGATCACCGTGGCCCTGGTGCTCACGCTGGCCGACGTGGCTGTGCTGATCTATTTCCTCAACCATGTCGCTTCGATGATTCAGCTTCCGGTTGTCATCGCGGGTATTGCGGCAAAGCTGGCCGATGAGATCGCGGCGCAGGATCGCGGCCCCACCGTCGGTGCCGAGTCGGAATGTGGCCCAACGTATGAACAACTACTGGCGCGGCTGGCCGAGTCCGGCGCCCCGATTCGGACACCACGCAGCGGCTACCTGCAGGTCATTCGAATTGAGTCGGTGGTGAAGGTCGCCGCTACGGCCAATGCGGTCGTTCAATTACCCTACCGTCCGGGACATTTCCTGGTCGTAGGACAGGTCATAGCGTATGTTTGGCCGCCGAGCGCGGCGGGGTCTGTAGAGAAGAGCCTTGCGCTTGGTCACGTTGCCGGTGCCTACCGCACACTTCCACAAGACATCTCCTTCGGTTTCGATCAATTGGTCGAGATCGCCCTGCGCGCATTGTCACCGGCTGTCAACGACACCTTCACAGCGCTGACCTGCGTCGACTGGATCGCGGACGGCCTGTGCCGGATTTCTATCTCATGGCGGCCGCAGCGGATTCGGCGCGACGACGAAGGCCAAATACGTGTTATCGCCTATCAAGCCGATTTCGACCGTCTTGTTCAGCGTACCTTCCAGACCATCCGCCAAGCTGCAATCGGCATGCCCGCCATCATGATCCGCCAACTCGATGCGCTGGCCAAGATCATCGAGCAAACCCCCGACCGGGCACGGCGCACGGTGTTGGTCCGCCAGGCCGAGGCGATTCAGCGATCCAACCTGGTCACCGTGGCCGATCCGGCGGACCGTCAGGACGTGACGCAGCGTTATGAGAGAGTCATGGCGCGCTGTTGCTTATCCCAACGGGCGGTGTCTGATTGAGACCTCAAGTAGGCGCTTCTTTTGTTCCTTATACTCCTGTTCCGTCAGACGTCCCTCGTCGCGCAACCCGGTGATCTCCCGTATCGCGGCCGCGACTCCAGTGACGACGGTCCTGGGCGCCGGTGATACTTCGGCATCGCCGTCACCCGGCGCACCTGGACCGCGAGCCGTCAGCCGTGCGTGGGTGACCGGCTTGCCGCTGTCTTGGCTGGCGTTAGCCGCCGGGGGGCCGGTGATGGCTTGGCCGGCCATACCCGCGAGTCCCAGTTGGTTGACAGTGCCTGCCGACCCGGCCTCCACCGACGCCGCCGCCCCGGCGGGGCCAGTGATCGGCGACGTCAGTGCGACAGACCGAATCTCCGGTGCGGCGACGGTCCAGTTCGGCGGCACAGACAATCTCCCGATCGTGTCGGCCTGTCCCAGCCCCGCTGAGGTGGACAACGCCGACGGTGTGAGCGGACCCGGGTTGGTGAGAGTCGCCGGGAACGGCTCAGGGGGCAACTGCGCCGTCCCGGGCCAACTTTCTGTCCCTTCCCAGCCGCTGATGATGTCATCAACGTTCACACCGGAGATGGTGCCCAAGTAGGCAATGGGAAGGTCCACCGGTCCAGCGATGCCATCCAACGGGAGGAGCACGTAGAAGATGCTCAGGTCGGTTGGCGCACTGAGAAAGACAGTGATCAGGTTGGACAACGTGTCCAGCGCGGAGCTCTGGGCCGGTGCGGCTGCCGCGGACAACGCCTGCGGGACAGCCGACACGATGCTTTGTGCATCGCCGGCGGGGCTAGTCAATGCTTGGCCGACCGCGGCAGCTTGGCTGGCCGTCCCGCCCGGATCGGTGTTCTGCTGCGGCGAGGTAAACGGCGTCAGCACGGTCGCCGCCGCCGACGAACCCGCATAGCCGTACATCGCTGCGGCGTCCTGTGCCCACATTTCGGCGTACTGGGCCTCGGTGGCCGCGATCGCCGGGGTGTTCTGGCCGAGAAAATTCGTCGCTATCAGTGTCATCAGCAGGCTGCGGTTGGCGGCAATCACCGGCGGCGGCACCGTCGACGCAAATGCCGCGTCGTAGCCTGCCGCAGCTGCCCGGGCTTGCCCAGCGGTCTCTTCGGCCTGCGCAGCGGTCGCGCTCAGCCATTCCACATAGGACTCGGCCGCTGCGCTCATCGCCGCTGACGACGGACCCGACCACGACCCGGAGGTCAGCTCCGAGACGATCGACTGGTAGGCGCTGGCTGCGGTATACAGCTCGTCAGCCAAGCTGCCCCAGGCCTGCGCAGCGGCCAGCATCGGCCCTGATCCCGGACCGGCATAGATCCGGCCGGAGTTGATCTCCGGCGGATAAATCCCGAAATCCATCGCTACGCATACCTCTTCCAGGCAACCGAAGCTTCCGCCGCGCGCCGGCGGGCGGCTCAGCGCCCGAGCAGTCGGTTCTTCTGCTCGGTGTACTCCTCGTCGGTCAGAATCCCTTCGTCGCGCAGCTTTGCGAACTCCCGTAGTTCGGCTGCGACTCCGGTGACCACGGCGCGAGCTTTTCCTTGCGGCGCCGCGTCCTTGTCACCAGTTGACGCAGTGTCGCCGGGGTTCGCCGGAGCTCTGGTGCGTGCCGCCGCAGTTGGGCTTTTCACCGACTTGCCGGCGCCCCGGCTGACGCCGGTACCGATGGTGCCGGCCATGGCTCGCCCGGCCATCCCCGCGAGTGCCACCTCGGCGAGCATGCTTCCCGAAGCGCCTTCCGCCGGTTGTCCGGCGCTGGCGGTGACAGTGGCTTCCGGCACGGCCGGCAATGCCGGCAGCGTGTACGAGACGGGGCGTACCGCCGGTGTGGCGACGGTCCATGTCGGCGGCACCGATAAGGCTCCCACCGTGTTGGCCTCACCCAGACCGGCCGCCAGGCTGGGCGGCGGCAACGTGCCCGGAGGAAGGTTGAGCAGCGGCGCCGGGAACGGCTGCACCGGTGCCGGCCCCGTCGCCGGCCAGGGCGTCTGCCCGTTCCAACCGCTGACGATGTCGTCTGTGTGCAAACCAGTCCCGGCGCCGATGACGTCCAGGGGAAGCGCGACCACGCCCACCACGCCGAATGGTATGTCGGCCACGAAGGTAGCGATGGATGCTGGTGCGTCGAGAAAGATGGCGATCAGGTCGCTCAGCGTGCCCAGTAAATCGCCTGCCTGCGCCGGCGCCGCAGCTGTCGGGGCCGTCGTCGCGAGGCTCTGCAGTGCGTTGGGTACCGCGGAGATCGCTTGCTGGACCGACGCCACGGTGTTCTGCGCGTTGCCGGCCGAGCTGCCGGCGGCCTGGCTGACCGCGGCTGTCTGAGCGCCCGCGCCGCCTGGGCTGGTGTTCTGTTGTGGCGGACTGAATGGAGTGAGCGTCGTCGCCGCCGCCGAAGAACCCGCATACGTGTACATCGCGGCGGCATCCTGGGCCCACATTTCGGCGTACTGAGCCTCGGTGGCCGCGATCGCTACGGTGTTCCGCCCGAAAAGGTTGGTCGCAATCAGACTGGCCAGTTGGCTGCGGTTGGCTGCCACCAGCGTCGGCGGCACGGTCGACGCGAAAGCCTCCTGGTAAGCGGCGGCCGCGGCATTGGCTTGCGCTGCGGTCTGCTCGGCCTGGGTGGCAGCGGTGCTCAGCCAGCTCACGTACGAGGCGGCCGCCGCGGTCATCGAAGCCGACGACGGGCCCTGCCAGGGTCCGGCGGTCAGTCCGGATATCACCGACCGGTAGGAGTTGGCCGCCGAATGCAGTTCTGCGGCCAGCCCTTGCCAAGCCTCAGCCGCGCCCAGCATTGATCCGGCCCCGGCTCCGGCATACATGCGTCCTGAATTGACCTCTGGCGGCAATATCGCGAAATCCATTGCTACGCAACCCTACCGGATCGTGATCGAGTTACCGGGCAGGAGCGCCGAAGGCGAACCGGCGCTGTGCCGGTTGGCGGCTGGAAACAGTCGGCGAACAGTGCTGCCCCCTCGTTGACCCCGTGATGCGGGACGGTTGTCACGTGGACACCTGGGCGGCGGCCAAAGCCGTCGAGACCGGCGGCGCACCCGCGGCGCTCACCCATTGAACCGTTTCCCGACACGTGGCCACTGCCCGTGCCGGCATTTCCGGCTGAGCAGTTGCAGCAAACATGGGGATCGTCCTTTGCTCGGAGATCATCGGGCGAAAACGGGCATCGTAGTATTTAGGTAGCAACTGGGCTAATCACAAGAAGACAGTTTGTGACCGCCAGGTAAAGCCCATTATGAGTTTTCCACGGGAGCCATACAAATTCCTGACGGATTTCCAGCGGTGTGTTGCGATAATGGTCACACTTTCCGCGGTGAACTGTAGCCGACTGCACCTATAACGCGAGACTTGGCCGATGTGACCTCGCCGAGGTAGTGCTCAGCCCGTCTTCGCCTGGCGACCGATGTCAACCTCATGCTCTTCGCGCGGGCGTGCATCGCCGGTGGCAGCCCGCGGGGGCGGCTGACCTTTGCGCAGCGTGGTCAACAGTTCGCGGTAGGGGCCGACGAGATAGACGGTGTCCCCGGCCCGGAGCCGCGCGTCCCGACGCGGGTGCAGACTGACTAGCGCGTTGGGCCGGGTAATCGCGATGACGCGGGTTTGGGTGGACAGTTCGAACATCCGCATCCCGTCCAGTTCGCTGCCAGCACCCACATGCATCCCGCCGACCACGAAGGAGCTCTGGCCGACCGAGAACGTCCCCAGTACCTGCAGGCCGACAGCGGCGCCGATGAACCAGGGGGCGGCCAGTTCCACGGTCGAGCGGACGTTTTCGAAGCCGAACCGCTGGGCCACCGCGAAGCCCAGCTTGCGGTCGTAGACCCGCAGCACCAGCGGAACTTCCGTTCGGTGCAGGATGGACGTTCGCGCTCCCAGCATCTCGGCGAGCACGATTCCAGTTTCGATGTTGATCATGTCGTCGCGGGTCACTACAGCTACCGCGCGGGCGCGGTCGACACGGGCCGCTTCCAGCGTCTGGCGAAGCGTGGCGTCCCCGAAGATCACCGGTATGTCGAATTCGGCCGCAGCAGCCAGGAAACGGTTATTTTCGTCGCGTTCGATCACCGCGACGTCGTATCCCGCAGCGGCCAGGTCCGTGACGACGCGCATACCCAGTGCACTGAGCCCGACGACGATGATGTGGTTACGCAAATGGCGGACCCGCGGTTGCCCGGCCGTGTACACGAAACGCCGTGATATCAGGAGGTCGGCGATGAATGAGACAAGCAAGGCGGTCGTGGTCACGCCGCCGAGCATCAATGCGGCGGCGAACAAGCGCAGCCAGGTGGCCTGGTGGACGAAGCTGAAGTCGCCGTAGCCTGTCGTCGTCATGGTCTCGGTCGTGAAATACAACGAGTCGATCCATGTCAGTTGCCCTCTGGGCTGGTAGCTGTAGTGCAGCAAGGTCGTCGAGCCAATCAGCAGAGTCAGCAGCGCGCCGATGACGGGATAGAACGCCGGGTTGACGTCGTTGCGCACTGTCCGAGCGGAGTCGAGCAGCCGACGCAGCCGGGGCCGGTGTGTCCGCGATCCGGTCGGGCGGGGGGCCTTGATGCCGCGGGCAGCCAACTCCTCGGCGGTGCCGATGACCGCCGTCCAGTCACCGGCATGCACCGGCAGATCCCGCCCCGGGCATATGTCCACTTCACCGGGCCTGGGGGAACTCTCACCATGAATCACCGCCACCGGGGCCAGGTCACCATAGAGCTCGCGCAGCGTCGCTTCCCGCGCTGCTTCACCGCCCGACACCACGAAGTTGATGCCGGCCGCCTCGAACGGGTGCGTGGTACGCGCCAGACATGCCTCGACGACCGACGGCGCGGCGAGCTCGGCGACGTCGAGGATCGCCCCGGGACCGTTACCGGCCGCTACCGCTTCGCGCAGCACATCGTTGGCCACCCGCGCCACCACACGCACGTCCGGGTTGGCTTTCCGTGCCAGCAGGGCGATTTCGAGATTTATCGCGTCGTCATCTCCGGCACAGACGACCGCCGAGGCCCGGGCGATTCCGGCTTCGGCGAGGCCGGTCTTGGTATCGACGTCGGTGTCGGCGAGTTTGACCACGTTTGCGCCGGCGCTCTTCAACTCCTCAATGATCGTGTTCGCCAGCGCGTCGTCACCGCTGACAATGATGTGACGGCGCATGCTCTCATACGCTACTCGGGACGGCCTGCCCGCGATCCAACCCGCCGAGGCCGCAGCAGAGTAGGCGCGAATTGTATCGATGCGATCGCCGGTGCAGGTGCGGGCAGTCGCAGAGGACGAGACACCCACAATGTCATCGACGTCATTGTGTCGTCCGGCATGAACATCCTTTCTGCCGCCACCGATGTTCACTCGATACTATAAATCGGCTGGCCAAGGACGCGCCGGATTTGTGCCACCGCAACGGCTGATGCCGCCGAATGCAATTCGACGGTGGCAGGTCCACCACATCGCCGCCAGAGAGAGCTCCCTAGCGCTTTGTGCCGTTAAACCGGTTCTGGAGCAGCACTTTTCGGCGGCCAGCACAATCGAGAGCAAGGCCGCGGCGAGCCGATCATGAAAGGCGCCAACGCATTCGAGGTTTGCTCGGGATAACGTTTACGCCTCGAAGCGATAACCCATGCCCGCTTCGGTCAGCAGGTGATTCGGCCGCGACGGGTCGTCCTCGAGCTTGCGTCGCAACTGGGCGAGGAACACCCGCAGATAGTGGGTTTCCTTGGCATACTTAGGCCCCCACACCTCTTTGAGCAACTCCTCGCGCCCGACCAGCTTGCCCCGGTTGCGCACCAGCATTTCCAGCATTCCCCACTCGGTCGGAGTCAGGTGGACCTCGGTGCCGTTTTTGGTCACTTTTTTTGCCGCCAGGTCGACAGTGAACGATCTGGTCTTCACCACCGGTTCGTCGGCGCCGGTGGATGCGGCCGCCCGCCGCACCGCGGCGCGCAGCCGGGCCAGCAGCTCGTCCATGTCGAATGGTTTCGTCAGGTAGTCGTCGGCACCTGCGTCCAATGCGCCCACCTTGTCAGCCGAATCGGTGCGGGCCGACAGCACGATCACCGGGGCGGTGTTCCAGCCACGCAGGCCTCGGAGTACCTCGACACCCGAGATGTCAGGCAGGCCCAGATCCAGGATGATCACATTCGGGTGTTGATCGGCGGCAGCGCGCAACGCGCCGGCCCCGGTTGCTGCGGTGACCGTCTCATAGCCGCGCACCGAGAGGTTGATGCGTAGTGCCCGCAACAGCTGCCGGTCGTCGTCGACCACCAGCACTCTTGTCATGGCACCGATTCCTCCTCATCGCTGCGCGTGAGATTGTCGCCGACGCGAGTCGTGAGCGCCGCTTCCTCTGGCGGAGCCGCCAGCTCCACCGCGACCGTCAGGCCACCGCCGGGGGTATCCGTCGTTTCGATGGTGCCGCCCATCGCCTCGACGAACCCCTTGGCTACCGACAGACCGAGCCCCAGACCGGTAGTGGTGTCGGTATCGCCGAGCCGCTGGAATGGCTCGAACATTTGTGGGGTGGCGTCTGGTGAGATGCCCGGTCCGTCGTCGACGACGCGGATCAGCAATCGGTTACTGACCTGACCGGCATTGATCCGCACCAGGCTGTCGGGCGCATAGCGCAACGCATTATCGATGAGATTCGACAGCACCCGTTCCAACAGGCCGGCGTCGGCCATCGCGACGGTGCCACCGACCTCCACCTTGACCCGGTCCGTGCTGTCGCGACCGAAGACGGTGGCGCGCTTACCGATGGCGACGAGCGCGTGCTGAACCACTTCCTCCAGATACACCTTGGAGAGCTCGGGGCGGACAACGCCGGCGGCCAGCCTCGACGAGTCCAGCAGGTTACCCACCAGCGCGGTCAGCTGGTCGATCGACTCCTCAACGGTGGCAAGCAATTCGGCGGTGTCTTCCGGCGAGAAGCCGACGTCTTCTGCGCGCAGGCTGGATACCGCGGCCTTGGCAGCGGTCAGCGGAGTCCGCAGGTCGTGTCCGAGCGCCGAGAGCAGCAGGCGGCGCAGCTCATCGGCCTGAGCCAGCGATTGGGCCCTGCCGGCCTCCTCGGCAAGTTCCCGTTGCCTGACCAGACCGGCGGCTTGGGTGGCGACGGCCGACAGGACTCGGCGATCACGGGCGGTCACCGGCCGGCCGGACATCAGCAACCAGAACTCGTCATCGCCGACTTTCACCGCGGCGTCCGCGGAATCTACGGTGGCGCAGGGGTCTTCGCCCACACTGCTGACCAGTACGGGCCGACCGTCGACTTCACGCATCAGGCACACCGCGCCCTGGGTGTAGGCTTCCCGGACGCGCTCCAGCAGCGTTGCGAGATCACCGCCGCGCAGCACCGATCCGGCGAACAGCGCCAGTAACTGGGCCTCCTGAGTCGCGTGTTTGGCTTCCCTGGCCCGAGTGGCCGCGGTATCCACCAACACGGCTATCCCGGCCGCGACTCCCAGCAGCACCACTTCGGTCACGGCGTGGCTGGGATTTGCCACGGCCCAGGAGTGTCGGGGCTCGGTCAGGAACCACAGCAACAACCCCCCGGACAACGCCGCGGAGACCAAGGCCGGCACGACCCCGCCGAACAACGCGACGGCGATTACCCCGACGAAGAAGACGGCGGTCTTGCCGCCGATGTCCAGCACCGAGTCCAGCCAGGCAGCCGTGAGACCGCACAGCGCCCACGGCACCGTGATGGCGGCCAGCCAGGAATTGATCTGTCGACCGCGCGGCGAGTTCGACGCGAACGAGAACCCCGAGTTGGCCTCGTCGTGGGTGACCATGTGAACGTCAATCTTGCCCGAGCGATTGATCGTGGTCGCCCCGATACCTTCGCTGAAGATGCGCGCCCACCGGGAGCGCCGGGAGGTACCCAGTACCAGCTGGGTGGCGTTGGTCTCGCGGGCGAAGTCGAGCAGCGCGGTGGCAACGTCGTCGCCGACCACGGTGTGGACCGTCGCGCCCAGGCTGGTGGCGAGCTCGCGCACCTTGCCCAGTGAGGAGACCCCGGACAGGCCGTCGCCGCGGATGACGTGCACCACCATCAGCTTGGCGCTCGACTTCGATGCGATGCGTGAGGCGCGGCGCATCAACGTTTCCGACTCCGGGCCGCCGGTCACGGCGACCACCACCCGTTCGCGGGCTTCCCACGTATCGGTGATCTTTTTGTCGGCGCGGTATTTTGCCAGCGCCGCATCGACCTGATCGGCAAGCCACAGCAGCGCGAGTGTGCGCAGCGCGGTCAGGTTTCCGGTGCGAAAGTAGTTGGACAGTGCCGCGTCGACTTGTTCGGGCGGGTAGACGTTGCCGTGAGCAAGCCTGCGCTGCAACGCTTCCGCCGTGATGTCGACCAACTCGATCTGAGACGCTTTCCTGACGATATCGTCGGGTACGGTCTCTTTCTGTTCGATGCCGGTGATTTGAGCGACGACGTCGTTGAGGCTCTCCAGGTGCTGGATGTTGACGGTCGAGATGACGGTGATCCCGGCGTCCAAAATGGCTTCGACGTCCTGCCACCGCTTGGCGTTTTTACTGCCCGGCACATTGGTGTGCGCGTATTCGTCGACCAGCGCCACTTGCGGGCGCCGTCGTATCACCGCGTCCACGTCCAGTTCCGGGAATTCTCTTCCGCGGTAACTGATAAGGCGCGGCGGGATGGTCTCGATGCCGTCATAGAATTCGGCGGTCTTCCGGCGACCGTGAGTCTCCACCACCGCAGCGACCACATCGGTGCCGCGCTCGAGCCTGCGATGGGCCTCGCCGAGCATGGCGCAGGTTTTGCCGACACCCGGCGCCGCACCGAGGTAGATGCGCAACTGGCCACGCCGGTGCGATGGCGCTCCGGGTGCATGGACGTCGTCAGCGCTCGTCACAGACGACGCAAGCGACTCATTCGTAGTCACATGGACCATCATCCACCTGGGTGGATCAAGAATTCACACCGGATACTTGCGGTCCATCTCGATGTTGAGTTGCAGCACGTTCACTCTCGCCTCACCGAAGACGCCCAGTAGCCGACTGTGCTGATTGTCGTGCACCGCGGCGAGCACCAGGGCCGGGCTAATCCCGCGTGCCCTGGCCACCCGGGCCGTCTGGATATCGGCATACGCCGTTGAGATGTCGGGGTCCAGGCCGCTACCGCTGGCTGTGACGGCATCTGCCGGCACCGCAGGGTGATCGGGTGCCGCGCCCCGGACCGGGACGATCTGACCGATCCTGTAGTCCTGCCCGTACCGCGCGCATTCCACCGGCACGCCGTCGTAAATCTTGATGAACACGGCGGACCCGTTGCCCCCCGGCGCGGTGCAGGGTTCGTTCACACTGACCACCCGGGTCGGATGCGTCACATTTCCGCCGGCATCCCGAGGACCGATCACCGACAACACGGCACCCACTCCGCCGCCTGTGCAAAACGGGCGGGAACCGTCGACGCCCTCGAGCCGGCCGATGGCGAAGCTGCGCGAGCAAACGAGCGTCAGCAGGCTGGCCTTGTATCCGGCGTCGGCTCGGTCGGTGCCCGACGCCAGCTTGGCCGGATCGGCGGGCGTGTCGACAATGTCTTCGGGGCCTAGATTGCTGCCGCCAGTGGCTGTCGGATCGTAACCGGCCCCGGCCTTCGACGGCCTGCTCTGGAAGTACTGCGGCAGCGGGTTGCCGTCCTTGCCGGTGAACAGCTGGCCGATCAACTCGCTGCCAACCCGCTTTCCGGAGACCTCGATGATCGAGCCTTCCGCGTTGTCATGCAGCCCGGGCAGTTGCGCGACCGCCCAGACGGTCAACGGGTAAGCGATGCCGGTGATCACAGTCAGCGCCAGCAGCGCGCGCAGCGCCGCCCAGTGCACGCGAACCACGTTCGAAGTTTTCACGTCATCACATCCCGGGAATGAATTGCACGACGAGGTCGATGAGCTTGATCCCGATGAACGGGGCGATCACCCCGCCCAGCCCGTAGATGTAGAGGTTGCGACTCAACAGTTTCGACGCGCTGCTCGGTGTGTACTGGACACCGCGCAGCGCCAACGGAATCAGCGCGACGATGATGACCGCGTTGAAGATCACCGCCGAAAGAACAGCCGATTCCGGGCTGTGCAGCCGCATCACGTTGATCAGGTCCAGACCGGGGAACAGCGCCACGAACATTGCCGGGATGATCGCGAAGTACTTCGCGATGTCGTTGGCGATCGAGAACGTGCTCAACGCGCCGCGGGTGATCAACAGCTGCTTACCGATCTCGACGATTTCGATGAGCTTGGTGGGATCGGAGTCCAGGTCGACCATGTTGCCGGCCTCTTTGGCCGCGCTGGTGCCGCTGTTCATCGCCACCCCGACGTCGGCCTGCGCCAACGCTGGTGCGTCGTTGGTGCCGTCGCCGGTCATCGCGACCAGCCGACCGCCCTGCTGCTCGCGCTTGATCAGCATCATCTTGTCTTCGGGCGTGGCTTCAGCGAGGAAGTCGTCGACTCCGGCCTCGTCAGCAATCGCCTTGGCGGTCAACGGGTTGTCACCGGTGATCATCACTGTCCGGATACCCATCTTGCGCATCTCGTCGAAGCGCGCACGCATGCCGTGCTTCACCACATCCTTGAGGTGGATGACGCCAAGCACTTCAGCCTGCTTGCCGGCCGCACCGTCGGTGACGTGTCCCACCACCAGCGGGGTTCCGCCGGCGGCGGAGATGCCGTCGACGATTTCGCCCAGGGTGTCGGAAACGGTACCGCCCTGTGCGCGGATCCAGTCGACCACCGAGTTCGCCGCGCCTTTCCGCAATTGCCGCCCGTCCAGGTCCACCCCCGACATCCGGGTCTTCGCGGTGAATTCGACCCAAGAGGCGTCGCTGAGCTCGCCGGGTGCCCGCTCACGCAATCCGTAGGTTTCTTTGGCGTAGACGAGGATTGAGCGGCCTTCCGGAGTTTCGTCGGCGAGGCTTGCGAGCTGGGCGGCGTCGGCCAGCGCCTCGGCGCTGACCTCGTCGACCGGAATGAACTGCGACGCTTGCCGGTTTCCGAGCGTGATGGTCCCAGTCTTGTCCAGCAACAGAGTGTTGACGTCGCCGGCCGCCTCGACCGCCCGGCCAGACATCGCCAACACGTTGCGCTGGACCAGACGGTCGATTCCGGCGATGCCGATCGCCGAGAGTAGGGCGCCGATCGTGGTGGGAATCAAGCAGACCAGCAGGGACACCAGGACAACGCCGGTGACGCCGTTGTGGTCGAGGGCCGAGTTGTCCAGCACACCAGGATTGTTGGCCTTGGAGTAGATCGCCAGCGGCTGCAGCGTGGCCACCGCGAACAAGAAGATAATGGTGAGTGCTGCCAGCAGAATGTTCAGCGCGATCTCGTTGGGTGTCTTCTGTCGGTTCGCGCCCTCGACAAGGGCGATCATCCGATCGATGAAGCTCTTGCCGGGCTCCTGGGTGATCTGAACCACGATGCGATCCGAGAGCACAGTGGTGCCGCCGGTCACCGCCGAGCGGTCGCCACCGGATTCCCGGATCACCGGCGCTGACTCACCAGTGATTGCCGATTCGTTCACCGAGGCAATGCCTTCGACGACCTCTCCGTCACCGGGGATCATCTCCCCCGCTTCGACGACAACAATGTCACCCTTTTGCAGTTCCGGTGCCCGGACATCCTCGACGGTGCCGGTGGCGCCCGGCGACCAGTCGCGCAGCCGGCGCGCGATGGTATCGGCCTTGGACTTGCGCAGAGTGTCCGCCTGTGCCTTGCCCCTGACCTCGGCGATCGCCTCGGCGACGTTGCCGAAAATCACTGTCAGCCAAAGCCATAACACGATCAACCAGCCGAACCACGATGAGTTGCTGATCGTCAGGACCGTCGACCACACGGCGCCGATCTCCACGATGAACATCACCGGGTTGCGCCACAGCGTGCGTGGGTCGAGCTTGCGCAGCGCATCGGGCAGCGCTCTGGCCAGCAGTGCGGGTTCGAGCGTCGCGTTGCGAGGACGCTCGGCCGGTGGGGAGGCATGGTGCGGTACATCGACCCATTGGACTGTGGGCGGTGGCCCAGATGTCATGGCTAGTGCATCCCTTCGGCGAGGGGCCCAAGTGCCAAGGCCGGTAGGAAGGTCAGGGCACAAAGGATTACCGTCACCGCCGCGACCAGGCCAACGAACTGAGGCCGATGGGTGGGCAAGGTGCCGCTGGATTCCGGCGTATGGCCCTGACGAGCCAGCGAACCGGCAAGCGCGAGTACCAGGATCATCGGCAGGAACCTGCCGATGAGCATGGTCAGACCCAGAGCGGTGTTGTACCACGCGGTGTTCGCCGACAGGCCGGCGAAGGCAGAGCCGTTGTTATTGGCCGCGGAGGTGAACGCGTACAGCACCTCCGACAGGCCATGCGGTCCGGTGTTGGTCGTGCCGGCGCGCGGGCCGGGCAGCGCAATCGCGACGGCGGTACCGACCAATACGAGAAGTTCGGTGACCGGGATATAGCCGGCCGCAAGCTTCATTTCGCGTGGTGTGATCTTCTTACCGAGGTATTCCGGTGTGCGCCCGACCATCAGGCCGGCGACGAATACCGAGACCACCGCCAGGATGAGCATGCCGTAGAGGCCCGACCCCACCCCGCCGGGGGCCACCTCGCCGAGTTGCATGTTGAACATCTCCATCAGCCCGCCGAGGCTGGTGTTGGAATCGTGCACCGAGTCGACGGCGCCGGTCGACGTCAGCGTCGTCGCATCGGCGAAAACGGCAGAGTCCGCGATCCCGAAGCGCTGCTCGACTCCTTCCATCGCGGCGCCAGCTGCGGTGGGGACGGTTCCGTGGTGTGCTACCTGAAACACGATCGTGAGGGCCTCGCTGGCAATGGCGATGACGCCCATGACCGCGGCAATCGCGTAGCCCTGTTTCTTGCTGCCCACGATGCGGCCGAAGGTTCGCGGCAGCGAAAAACTGATGGCCAGCAGCAGGAATATCTCGACCCAGTTAGTCCACGCATTCGGATTCTCAAACGGGTGAGCGGAGTTGGCGTTGTAGAAGCCGCCCCCATTGGTGCCGAGCAACTTGATGGCTTCCTGGCTGGCGACCGGCCCGCCGGTGATCGTCTGCTGTGCGCCACTCAATGTGGTCGCCGCCTGGTCGTTGAGGTGGAAATTCTGGATCACCCCACCGGCGAGCAGCACGATCGCGCCAAGTAAGGCGATCGGCACCAGGATGCGTAGCGTGCCGCGCACCAGATCTACCCAAAAGTTGCCCAGCTCAGCGGTTTTGGTCCGGGCGAAGCCGCGCACCAGCGCTATCGCCACCGCCATACCGACGGCGGCGGAGACGAAGTTCTGCACGGCCAGGCCCGCCATCTGCACCAAGTGGCCCTGTGTCGACTCACCGGCATATGACTGCCAATTGGTGTTGGTCACATAGCTGACCGCGGTGTTCCAGGCCAGCGACGCCGTCAGCGGTGTCGACGCGTCGTGCAGGTGCAGTGGCAACCTGTCCTGCAGCAGCTCGAAAAAGAACAGGAACAGCACGCTGACCGCTGAAAAAGCCAGCATACTGCGGGCATACACGCCCCAGCTCTGTTGGGCTCTGGGGTCGGCACCCATGATTCGGTAGATGAGCCGTTCAACTCCCCAGTCCCGCTCCGAGGTGTAGACGCGGTACATGTAGTCGCCCAACGGCACATGCACGAGCACCAGCGCCAGCGCGACCAAAGCAACGAAGGCGATCCCGGCCGATACGGTACCCAAGGCTAAAATCTTTCCGGCAGGATCAGGGCCGCTACCAGGTAGACCGCTATCAGCACGCCGAGGGTCAGGCCGATCATGTTTGCGTAGCTCACAGCCGCTCGACCAGCCTTTGCGCCAGGTTCAGCAGGGCGAAGAGCGCTATCGTGAGCACGACGTAGGCAATCACCGACATAGCTTCTCCATTCGCGGCAAGCCGATCAGATCGATTGTCGATCGTATATGGGCACGATGAAACGGTCGCCCTCGGCGTTGAGGGCCTGGCTCAAAAATGAATTTAGCCTTGCCGGTTACCGGCGCGTGGTCGTTGACGCTTTTTTAACGATTTATTCGCCACCGTTGACGCGTCTAGGTTGGCCGCGCACCTGAATCCCGACCGCGAGCGGGTAGTTTGCCAAGGGTTCGCTCTGCGTAGCACGCGGGCGGGGCCACTTCCTGGTGGGGGTGTCTGTCCAGCACCGCCGTCGTCCCGGCGGGAGGCTTCTGCGATCAGCGGCTCGACCATGGGCAGGCGCACCCGAAAGACCGTCTGGCCGTCCGAAGATTCCGCGGTGACCGAGCCGTGATGAGCCTTGACGATCGAGGCGACGATGGCCAGCCCCAGTCCGGCCGATTCACCCGACCGGGACTTGTCGGCGCGCACGAATCTTTCGAACAGATGCGGAAGAAGATCCGGGTCGATGCCTGGCCCGTCGTCGGTGACCGACAGCTCAGCGTACGGGGCGTCGATGCCGCCACGGTGTGCCACGATTTCGGTCGTCACGGTGACTCCGGACGGAGTGTGCACCCAGGCGTTTTTCAGCAGATTGCTCACCAGTTGGTGCACTCGGGCCCGATCGCCGTGGACCCACACCGGCTCGTCGGGCAAATTCCTGATCCACGTGTTCGCCGGCGCCGCCACCGCCGCATCGTTCACGGCGTTGACGACCACGTCGGCGAAGTCGACGTCTTCGGTGTGCAGGTCCTCGCCCTCGCTCAGGCGGGAAAGCAGCAGCAACTCCTCGACCAGCGACGCCATGCGCCGCGCTTCGGATTCGATGCGGGCCAGCGCGTACTCCGTGGTGGGCGGCAGCGCCGAACTGTCCTGCCGGGTGAGTTCGGCATACCCCTGGATCGCCGCCAGCGGGGTGCGCAGTTCATGGCTGGCATCGGTGATGAATTGCCTTATCCGCCTGTCGGATTCGGCGCGATGCGCAAGCGCGCTGTCGACATTGTCCAACAATCGGTTCAGCGTATGCCCGACGATGCCGACTTCGTTGTCCGGATCGGCATCACCGAGCCGCACTCGGGCGGTGATCCGATGGTCGCCGCCGGTCAGCGGCATCCCGGCGACGGTGGCCGCCGTCGCCGCCACCCGGCGCAGCGGCCGCAGCGCGTAACCGACCACTGACACCGTGAGTCCGGCGGTGACCACCAGCGCAGCCACCAAAAGTACTGTCTCGGTGATGGTTCGGCGGGCAACCGTACGGTTGGCAAGGTTCACCGACACCCCGACCACAAGGCGATCGCCACCGTCGGCGCGGCTGTCCACCCGGTAGGCACCCAGGCTGCCCAACTGCTCGGTGTGTGGCGGTTCGTCCTGCCAGGACTGCGACTCGATAGCACCCACGACGTCGGCGGGGGCAGGGCGCGGTTCGTCTTCGGAGAAGACCGCGGAGCCGATAACCGTACCGCCTCGCACTACCGCGATGAGATTCCCCGGCGTCTGCCCGGTGAACCCCAACAGCGCCTCCCCGATGGTGGACCTGCCGGACACCGGCGAGGCTTCGCGACTGCGGAATTTGTCGTAGGAATGGCCGAAAGCAACCAGCGATTCGGAAAGCTCGGCATCGGTCATCGCGGTGACGTACGTGCGCAAACTCACCACGGACACAACGCAGACGACCACCAACACCACGCTGACAACGGCCAGTACGCCCAGCAGCAGCTGTCGGCGCAGCGAGCGGGGGCGCCACCAACGGGCAGGTCGGCGAGCGGTCATTCGGATGGTCGCAGCATGTAGCCGACACTTCGCACGGTGTGGATCATCGGCTCGCTGCCGGCGTCGATCTTCTTACGCAGGTAGGAGATGTAGAGATCGACGATGCTGGTACGTCCGGCGAAGTCGTAGTTCCACACCCGGTCCAGAATCTCGGTGCGGGTCAGCGCCCGGCGCGGATTGCGCATGAGGAAGCGAAGCAGTTCGAATTCAGTAACGCTCAGCGGTATTGGCTTCTTGCCGCGGGTCACTTCGCGACTTGCGCCGTCCAGGGTGAGGTCGCCCACCTTGAGCACCTCGTTGGCCGGTGTGCTCAGATGCGATGACCGGCGAAGTAGGCCACGCAGCCGGGCAACCAGTTCCTCTAGGCTGAACGGCTTGGTCATGTAGTCGTCGGCGCCGGCGGTCAGGCCGGTGACCCGGTCCATCACCGAGTCGCGTGCGGTGAGAAACAGGGTGGGCGTGTAGGCGTCGGATTCGCGAACCCGTTGCAGGATCTCCAGCCCGTCGACATCGGGAAGCATGATGTCCAGTACGAGCACATCGGGACCGGTTTCGTTGAATTTGGCGATCGCTTCTCGCCCGTTGGGCGCGACATCGACGGCCCAACCCTCGTAGTGCAGTGCCATTTTGACCAGATTGGTCAACGCCGGTTCGTCATCAACCAGCAACACTCTGATCGGCGAGCCGTCGGCCCGGTAGATGCGGGGGAGCTGCCCGAGGACGGCCTGGCGTGGCCGCTGATCGTGCGCGTGCCCAGACATCGTCGTCATGCTCCCACATTCTCGCGCGCGCACAGGTGATTGGCACGGACTTCATAGAGTACTCAAATCTTTCGCTGTCCGGACCCTTCTGAATTCGAGCCGAGATATGGGTTTTCTATGCATCGCATCAACGCGCTTGATACATCGCGCTTATGTGAAAAATACTGTGATACACAGTTGTTGGTCCAAAAATGCTGCACGGTACCGAAGGCGTACCCCTAATAGTCTGTGAGCGAACGATTTCCGTTGATCGCAGGCCGGACCAGCGGAGGGTATTCGGCGGCCCTCGAGCGTGCGGCTAGGCGCACCCGGCGCCACCGACGGACGTATCCAGTGTGTATTCGCAGAAGTGAGGAGAGGCAATGTCTTTCGCGACATCGTTCGTGGCCACCGAGCCCGAAGCACTGTTAGCCACGGCCGCCGGTCTGCAGGCCATCGGTGCTGCGATGGCCGCCGGGAACGCGGCCGCAGCCGCCTCCACCAGCGGGGTGATCCCGGCGGCCGCCGATGAGGTGTCGGCGCTGACCGCGGCGCAGTTCGCCGCCCACGCCGGCAGCTACCAGATGATCACCGCCCAGGCCGCCGCGATCCACGACCTGTTCGTCAGCACCCTATCTACCAGCGCGGGTTCGTACGCGGCCACCGAAGCCGCGAATGCGATCACGGCCAGCTAACTAATCGGAGTCGTAGAGATGGATTTCGGCGCATTACCCCCGGAGATCAACTCCGCGCGCATGTATGCCGGCCCGGGTGCCGGTCCGATGCTGGCCGCCGGCACGGCCTGGGATGGACTGGCAGCTGATCTGCATGCCACCGCGGCCTCCTACCAGTCGTCGATCACCGAGCTGACCGCTGATTCATGGCAGGGTCCGGCGTCCGCGTCGATGGCGGCCGCCGTGGCCCCCTATGTGACATGGATCAGCGCCACCGCCGCGCAATGCGAGCAGGCGGCCAATCAGGCCAGGGCGGCGGTCAGTGCGTACGAGAGCGCGTTTGCGATGACCGTGCCGCCGCCGCTGATCGCGGCGAACCGCGCGCAGCTGATGGCGCTGGTGGCCACGAACTTCCTCGGGCAGAACACCCCGGCGATCATGGCCACCGAGGCCCACTACGGCGAAATGTGGGCCCAGGATGCCGCGGCGATGTACTCCTATGCCGCCGGCTCGGCGGCGGCCACGACGCTGACACCGTTCACCCCCCCTCAGCAGATCGCCAGCCCCGCCGGGCTGGCCGGACAAGCCGCCGCGGTGGCCCACTCCGGCGGCGCCGCCACGGCTACCCACGCTCAGACGGCCCTCACGTCGATGTCGCCGACTTCCTTGGTGCCCCAGACGCTGCCGGGGCTCTCCTCGCCCACGTCGTCGCTGTCGCCGACGTCAACCACGGCGGGGCTGTCCGCGCTGGGCAACGGGTCCTCGCTGGCGTCGTCGGGAGCATCCGCGCCGGTGAGCGCACTCGCCGGGCTAACCGGCACCTCGGGCAAAGGCGCCGGCCCAACCGCGGGTGCGGGTCCGTTGTCCGGCCTGAATGCAGCATCCCGGCTGACCACCGCCGCGGCGCCGGGCGGAACGCCAAGCCTGGATGCGAATTCGCTGGGCTTGGCGGAGGATAGCGTGGGCCTTGCCACCGACTTCGAAGGGCTGGGTACGGATTTCGGCGGCCTGGGTACCGACTTCCTGGGCGCGGACTCGTTGTTCGAGTCGGAGGGCGCAGCGGGTCTGGGACCTTTCGGCGGCTTCTGAGCCCGTCGGATGGACTCGGGGCCCTGGGCCCCTGGGGCGGTGCTGGGGGTGTCGGGGCGTCAGCAGGCTTGGGTCAAGCCGCCTCACTTGGCGGGTTGTCGGTCCCGCAGAGTTGGGCCGACATTGCTCCGGTGGCGTCGGTCGGTCCTGGCGGCACGACGGCGGTTCCCGCAACGATGGCGTTTCCCGGGACCGGCTTGGGCGCCGTCCCGGCGGTGTCAGCCGGCGGGTTCGGCGCACCGAAGCTGTCGTTGCCGGCGCTCGGCCGTGAGATGGACAGCGGGATCTATCGGCTGGGCTTCCGTCCGACCGTGGTCTCGAATTTCCCGTTGTCCGGTTAAGGATCTGCCGAAAAAGACGCGGCCGCACACCGATCGGTGTGCGGCCGCGGTCGTGATAGTTGTCAGGCCCAGCTGGAGCCGACGGCGCTGTCGGTGCTGGCCATGTTGTTGCCGGCGGTTTGGACGTTGGAGCCGTGTTGGTTGGCTTGTTCGTAGATGACCTGGAAGTTGCGTCCCAACTGGGTGATGAACTCCTGGCAGGCCACCGAACCTGCGCCGCCCCAAAAGTCGCCGGCAGCCAGCACATCGCGGATGATGGCCTGGTGCTCGGCCTCCAGCGAGGCGGCCTGGGCGCGGATGGTGGCGCCGTGGGCGTCGACGTCGCCGAACTGGTAATTGATGCTCATCGAAACTGTTCTCCTTCGTGGTCGGCGGGTTAGCTGCGCAGCAGGCTTTGGGAGGCCTGCTCTTGCTGCTCGTAGTTGTTGGCGTCGCGGATCAGGCCATCGCGCACCCCGTGCAGCATGTTCACGATGTTGCGAAACGCCTGATTCATCTGGCCCATGGTGTCGTAGGAGGTGGCCTGAGCAGTACCACTCCAGCCGGCCCCGGCGATGTTGACCGAAGACGCCCACATCTTGCGGGCCTCATCCTCGACAGTTTGGGCGTGCATATCAAAACGACCCGCCATCGAACGCATGGCATCCGGGTCGGTCATAAAACGAGCGGGCATTCCTTATCTCCTCATTTTGAAGTCGTCGGCTGTGTGGCTGCGGATGCTAGCCGCCTTAGGCCGCTTACGGACAGGCTACGGCGTGGCGCTGAACGCCTGCCGTCTAACAAGCGACATGTTTTCCCATTCTTTACATCAGCCGACCCCCACTGGTTTGGGCATCACTGTGGGCTTGACGCCGTAGCGCGGTCCGCCGAACCCGAAACCGCCCCGCCCGGCTGCGGCCATCGCCGGCATGCCGGCCGGCACCGTTGTCATCGGGGCGCTCTCGGGGTCAACGGTCCAGCCTGCGCCGGTGAGCGTCGCAGCACCGGTGGCCGACTCGGGCGTGGCGGCAGTCCAACTGGCCGGCACCGACAACCCGCCGACCGAGGACGCCTGGCCCGCTGTGGCCAGCACCGGCGCGCCGCCCACCCCGCCCAGGCCGCCCAGACCAACAGCGGCCGCCGGACCCGGCGCGCCGGCCAGGACCGAAACGCCCAGACCGGCTCCAAGGCCGTCAGCGGCCGCCGAAGAAGACGAGGAGTTGACGGTGGCACCGAAAACCGTGCCGGTCGCAATCCCTTCCATCATGTTCCAGGCTGCCGTGTCGAAGATCCCGTTCCCGGCAGCCGACACGACGTTGTTGCCCAATAGGTTGCTTAATCCTCCGGCGGCTGGCGACGCGGCCACCGGGGAGGCGAACGACTGCACCGCGCTGGGCAAGGTGGAGATCAGCCCCTGCAGCCCGGTTTGGGCGTTGCCGGTTCCGGCGCCGGTGACCGCAGCGGCCTGACTGGCCAGCCCTGTCCCGCTGGTGGTCGGTGCCGGCGCCGCCAATAAGGGCAACTTCGAGGCGGCCGCCGAGGAGCCCGCGTAGCCGTACATCGCTGCGGCATCTTGGGCCCACATCTCGGCGTAGTGGGCCTCGGTGGCCGCGATCGCGGGGGTGTTCTGCCCCAGAATGTTGGTCGCGACCAATGCCGCCAGTAGCGTGCGGTTTGCCGCGATTACCGGCGGGGGCACGGTCATCGCGAAGGCCGTTTCATAAGCAGCCGCCGAGGCCATGGCCTGGGTGGCGGCCTGCTGAAGTTGCCCGGCGGTATTTTGCATCCACCTTAGGTAGGGCGTGGTGGCAGCGACCATCGAGGCCGACGACGGACCCAGCCACTCGGTGCCGGTCAGTTCGGCGACCACCGATTGAGACGAGGCGGCCGTCGTCCCCAGCTCGGCGGCCAGGTTGTTCCAGGCCGCCGCCGCGGCCATCATCGGTCCCGCCCCGGGTCCGGTGTACATGCGGAGGGAGTTGATCTCCGGGGGTAATGCTCCGAAATCCATTTCTGTGTCTCGCTTCTCGAAGAATTGACTTCTCTGGTTAACGGGTTGCGGTGCCGGTCTCCGGCTGGCCGCGTCCCTAGACGACTGCCGGTTTGGGCATCACGGTCGGCTTGGCGCCGTAGCGCGGAGCGCCCAGGCCGGCCGCTTTGCCGGCGGTGGCGACCGCAGGCATTCCGGCGGGCATCGCGGTCACCGGCGCGCTCGGCGCAGCGGCTGTCCAGCCCGTGCCCACCAACGTCGTGGGGGCAGCACTGGCCGCCGGGACGGCTGCACCGGCTGCCCAGGCTGGCGGCACCGACATCCGCCCGATTAAGGACGCCTGGCCGACACCTGCCGAGACCGGCGCCCCGCCGAGGCCTGCAGCGCCGGCCGACCCGACCCCAGCTGCCGGAAAGCCTTGGCTCACTACACCCGCCAAACCGGTCGCACCGGCAACGGAACCGCCGGCGGCAGGGGCGCCATATCCGGGAAGCGTGCCGATGCTCGCCATCGAGATGAGGTCCGACGCGGCGGAGCTGAAGTTCTGCGCCCCGTTGATGCCGAACGCCAGAGCGCCGCCGCCACCAGTCGTGCCGCTCGCCGCATTACCTGAAAGTGACCCGAGGATCCCCGACAAGGGTGTGGAAGCGGCGGCGGCCTGGTTGGCGGCCTCGGTGTTTCCGTAGGAACCGGCGCTGGTCCCCAAGGCGCTCACCAGCGCCTGGTGCACCGCCTGAGCCTGGGCGCTGACCGACTGGTACAGATTCCCGAACGCGGCGAACTGGGTCGCCTGCAGCGCCGACACCTCGTCGGCAGCCGCGGGAATGACGCCGGTAGTCGGGGCTGCGGCGGCCGCGTTCTCGGCGGCCATTGCAGAACCGATGCCCTCCAGCTTGGCCGCCGCGGCGGCCAACTCTTCGGGCAGTGTGGTCACGAAAGACATGGGCGTCTCCTCGATTGAAAGAGACCGACCTCGCGGGAAAGGCCGGCCACTGTGGGTGGTTGGTAAGTCGTTCCCCGACTTCAACGGTTCCCGTGACCCTCGCGGAACGTCATCAGCAGTTAACAGAGTTTTAACGGCGGTCGCCGAAGTTTTAACAGGTTTACCAACTGCACCGTGCGTCAAACCGACTCCGTCGTCGCGTACATTCGCCGCGGGCCCCCATAGCCCAATTGGCAGAGGCAGCGGACTTAAAATCCGTCCAGTGTCGGTTCGAGTCCGACTGGGGGCACCGGCATCAGACCTGCTCAGCAGTGATGCAGGGGTGACTGGCCAGGCTGGCCTGTCCGGCCGTCCGCAGGAGTGTCGGCACACAGCGATCCGGTTAGCTGACACGCCTTGCGGGCGGGTGGCGCGGCGCTGCGCCCCGGGACGGTGACCGGGGCTGGGCCGGCGTGGCCGGGCGGCCCGGCCATTGCGGTTACAGCAGAATTACCGGAACCTCACAACGGTGGCTCCGTCTCGGTGAGGCCGGTCGACACGTCGTCCACCGCGAGCGTGCACCCGGGACGCAACAAGCGGGCAGCCGGCTCGGTTGGTCCGGCAAACTTCGGTCGCGCTGTCCGAGATCACCTGCAATGGAGAGGAATTAGTGAAGTTCGTGGCATTACCCAGCTTGGATCACGGTAGGCTCATCAGACGCCAACCTCGGCCGGCAACGCAATGGGAGATGGAGAGATGCGCCATCTAACGGCTGCCCTCGCGGTTGCCGGCATCTGCATTCTCACCGCCGGGTGCGGTGGTGGCAGCAACCAAGGCAAGCCCAAGTCGACGACGACGACCACCACCACATCGCTCACTCCGCCGCCGCTTCAAGAACGTGGCCTGGATGCGCTGCTGCTCAGCCCTGAAGAGATCAACGCCGCGATGGGCGCAAAAGAGATGGTGGTCACGAAAAACCACACGTCGATGTCCGACGACAGTGCCACCATGTCGCCCAAGGAGTGCCTCGCCGTCGACGGCTCGGCGCAGGCGCAGGTCTACGCGGGCAGCGGTTTCAGCGCCGAGCGCGACCTGACACTCACCGACGGCGATAACTTCACTCATTACGTCGAACAGGCAGTGGTGCTGTTTCCCACCGCCAAACAAGCCAAGGCGTTCTTCACCTCGTCGGCGCAACAGTGGCCGACCTGCCGCCAGTACACCCACACCCAAACCAAGTCGGAGTGGTCGGTGGGCCAGATATCCGACGCCAACGGCATATTGAGCACCGTCGCGACCCAACAAAACGCCCGTGCGGGCGGATGGGCCTGCGGACGAGCGCTGACGGCGAATAACAACGTCGTGATCGACGTCAACACCTGTAGCGCCAAGCCCGCGGATTCAGCTGTCAACATCGCCACGCAGATCGCTGCCAAGGTGCCTACGCGTTAACGGCGTCAGGAGACAACAGCCGGCGCCGGACGCCGCCGGAATGCGATGGGCAAACACCGGCAGCCGGCGCGCGTGACGGTCCGGTCGGCGATCCTGGCCGAATTGCCCAAGGTTCAATGCGATCTGCCCTTCGGAGAGCCGCTGGTGGGCCGCGACCCCGTTAGTCTTAGTCTTTTTGCATGCTTGCACCGCATGGCTGCACGTGATGAGAATCGCGATGAGCGGCGGCGGGATCGCGGCTCCAACCTTGGCGTATTGGCTGGGTCGCAGCGGGCATCAGACCACACTGATTGCGAAGGCGCGAGGCACTGCGGACCGGGGGCTATGTTGTCGACTTCTGGGGCGTGGGTTATCGGATCGCCGAACAAATGGGCCTGGGCCCGCAGTTGCAGACAGCCGGATATGCCGTACGCGAGGTGCGGCTGGTTGATCGGCGCGGCCATCACGTGGGCGGATTTTCTACGGACGGATTCCAACGGATGGCCGGGGGGCGGTTCACGAGCCTGCCTCGCGGCGATTTGGCGGCCATGATCTACGGCGCCCTCGGCGATGATGTCGAGAGGCTCTTTGGCGAGAGCATCGCGACCATCGAGCAGGGCGACGCTGGGGTACAGGTCGGATTCGCACAGCGGTATATCGCGTGAGTTCGATCTTCTCATCGGGGCTGACGGCCTGCATTCACCGGTACGGCATTTGGTGTTTGGCTCCGAAACGGGCTTCGAGCGGGACCTCGGTTACCGGGTCGCTGCGTTCGAGGCGCGCGGTTATCGCCCG
The DNA here is from genome assembly GCA_963787635.1 of uncultured Actinomycetota bacterium. GTDB lineage: Bacteria > Actinomycetota > Actinomycetes > Mycobacteriales > Mycobacteriaceae > Mycobacterium. The sequence goes on from CAWBDP010000006.1 coordinate 197,324, forward strand.
CGCGATGAGTTGGTGTACGTGTCTTATGGCATCCCGGGACGCATGGCCGGCCGGTTCGCCATGCGCGATGACCGCACCATGTTTCTGTTCATTTTCACCGGGGATCAGATCACCGGCACTGACCCACGCGAAACCGATGAGGTCAAAAGGGTCCTTGGTGGGGTGTTCGGCGAGGCGGGTTGGGAATGCCCGCGAATCCTGCAGGTGATGGAAGACTGCGATGACATTTATTTCGATCGGGTAAGCCAAATCGCGCTAAATAGTTGGTCCAACAGGCGGGTGATGCTGATCGGTGACGCGGCCGCCGCCGTGTCGCTCTTGGCTGGGGAGGGAACCGGGCTGGCCATGCTGGAGGCCTATGTGCTGGCCGGTGAATTGCAACGCGCCGGCAGCAACTACACCACAGCTTTTCACGAACACCAACGTCTACTGCGGTCGTTCATCACCGGCAAGCAGCGCTCGGCGCGGACGTTCGCCGCGGCCTTCGCCCCACGGACACGGCGAGGCGTATGGGCACGCAACGAGCTGAGCAGCCTGCTATCTCTGCCACACGTCGGCGACTGGATCATTGCGCAACAGCTCCGCGACGACTTCGACTTGCCGGATTACCGAATCTAGGCATTGGGCATAGCGAGCCCGAGGCGCCGACCACGACGGCGGCGGCCGCCGTCGGGCTCGGCGGCCGTCGGCCAGCCCGCGCGGTTGCCGCTCCAGCGGCAGGGCGCCGTCATAGGTGTTGATGTCAAAGCCGAACTCCCACAAGCCCGGCTTAGTGGCACACATCCGCAGCCGCGCCCGCACGAAACCCAGATCAGCGACCCGCTGCCAGCGACCAGATCCGAAATCTGTCCTAAGTCAGGTTTCAGGTAAAGTCCGCCCACCGCCGGCGAGCATGCGCAAGCAAGGCCAATGGGATGTCCGGGTTCGGTTCTGCTGACGCGCCGGCGGCGAATGTGACCTTCGCCTCCTTTCCGCCAGGTTGCCAGCGGTTTCTTAATTAAGAAAAACTCGACCGCTCTGCTCAAACCGTTAGCGAGCGCGCCGTTAAGGCTAGAAATGCAAATGGTGCTGTTCGCTGCCCGCTGAGATTCGGGTGCGCCGGAAAATCGCGTTATTAAGCGCAGCGTAAGTCCGTGATGTGACGTGCGTGACAAGGCGGGACAGCAAATCCTTTGCAGCGCGCCTACTCTCGCTACACTCGGCCGGGACCAGCACCGCTGTGCGCCGAACCCGATTGTGGTTCAGGGTCGCCAAGGTGCGCCAAGGTGCGATAAACCCCGATTCAAGACCGACAAGACTTAAGGCTGGTGGCGATTGTGAGCGATATGGGATACATACCGGATTTCACGCTGGACGCCGACCTGGAAGCCAACATCGCCGTCAACAGTGGTCCCATCGGCGGCATCGCCGTCACCGCAGACGGCAGGCGGCTATTGGTGACCAATCACGGCGGCGACAGTGTTTCGGTAATCGATACCGGCACCGGTGCTGTCGTCGAGACCATCTCGGGCACCGAGGAGCCGTTCGCGATCGCCACCAGCAGCGCTTCGAGCAGATGCGCCTACGTCAGCACGGCATGCGCGGCATCCGACGCGATAGTGGCCATCGACACCCGCGCCAACACGGTCCTCGCGACGCACCGGGTGGCTTTCCGGGTGACCGACTTGGCCGTGAGCCCTGACGGAAAGTGCGTTTACGCCAGCCGAACCGGCGGCGACGTCGTCGTCCTCGATACCGCAACCGGAGCCCTCGACGTGATCGGGCTGGGCGCGGCGCCGGGTACGAGCGCTGAACGGCTGCACATCAGCCCCGACGGACACCGGCTGTATGCGGCACTCCACACGCCGTCCGGAGGGCAGCTTGCCGTCATCGACATCCGCGCGAAACAGGTCGTCGACACACTCGAGATCGGCTCGCCCATCCGCGACGTCGCGCTGAGCCCGGGCGGCGAAACGGCCTATGTGCTGGGCTGCAGCCCGGACTTCGGCGCGGCGATCGACATCATCGACACCCGCGCCAATCTGTTCACCAGCACGGTGAAGATCGGTGAGGTCGGCGGCACTGGGGGCTACGTCACCCAGTTGGTGCTCAGCGCTGCCGGCGACCGTGCCTACCTCGTCGGCGACGGCGGCGTCACGGTGCTGTCCACGCTCACTCTGGACGTCATCGGCACCATCACGGTGGGCGGGCAGCCGTCGTGCGCGATCGAAAGTCCGGACCGAAACCGCCTGTATGTCGCCGACTACGAGGGCGCCGTCGCCGTGGTATCGACCCCGCCCCTGGCCACCGGGGCCGACGACGACGTCACCGCCCGGTTCCTGGCCGGAGCGCGGCAGCCGGTGCCGGCGTAGCCGATCCAGGCCGATCCAGCCGGTTCACCGGCGCTTTCGGGGGGACCTCGCGTAACGACGCCGCGCGGCGCTACCATTCGCGCGACTGAGCACGATGCGATGCTGCGCCGAAGAATAAGGCGGTACGTCGATGTACAGCACGATGCAGAACTGTCCGTTGACGATCAGCGCCATCATCAGGCATGCGTCTGCTGTCCACGGGTCGCGCACGGTCACCACCGCGACCGGTGACGGTTATCGCGACTGCACCTACCGTGAACTCGGCGAACAGGCGGCGCGGTTGGCGAACGCGCTGCGCGGTCTCGGGATTGCCGGAGACCAGCGCGTCGCCACCTTCATGTGGAACAACCAGGAGCACCTGGTGGCCTACATCGCGGTGCCCGCGATGGGCGCGGTGCTGCACACGCTCAACATCCGCCTGTTCCCCAAACAGATCATCTACGTCGCCAACGAGGCCGAAGACCAGGTCGTCGTGGTGGACCTGTCACTGAGCGAACTGCTCGCACCGGTGCTGCCCGGCCTCGACTCCGTGCACACCGTGATCGCGGTCGGCGAAGGCGACATAGCGCCGCTGGAGCAATCGGGCAAATCGGTGCTGCGCTACGCCGAGCTCGTTGACGGCCAGCCGGCCGAGTTCGACTGGCCGCAGATCGACGAGAACTCCGCGGCCGCGATGTGCTACACCAGCGGAACCACCGGCAATCCCAAAGGCGTGGTCTACAGCCATCGTTCGAGTTATCTGCACACCATGGCGACCTGCACGACCAACGGTATCGGGATCGGCGCCAGCGATTGCGTGCTGCCGATCGTGCCGATGTTCCACGCCAACGCCTGGGGTCTGCCCTATGCGGCGTTGATGGCCGGCGCGGACCTGGTACTGCCGGATCACCATCTGGACGCCAAGTCGCTGGTCGCCATGATCGAGAAACTGCGCCCGACGGTGGCCGGAGCGGTGCCGACCATCTGGAACGACGTCTTGCAGTATCTGGAGAAGGACCCGGGGCACGACGTGTCGTCGCTGCGGCTGGTCGCCTGCGGCGGCTCGGCGGTACCGATCTCGCTGATCCGCACGTTCCAGGAGAATCACGACGTCCAGATCCGGCAGCTGTGGGGCATGACCGAGACATCGCCGATGGCCACCATGGCGTGGCCGCCGCCGGGGACCGACGATGACCGGCAGTGGGCGCTGCGCGCAACTCAGGGACGACCGGTGTGCGGTGTGGAAACCCGCATCGTGGATGACGACGACGCGGTGCTGCCCAACGACGGCGAGGCCGTCGGCGAGCTGGAGGTGCGCGGCCCCTGGATCACCGGTTCCTACTACCGGGGACACGACGAGTCGAAGTTCCAGTCCGATTGGCTGCGGACCGGCGACGTGGGGCGCATCGACGCGCAGGGTTTCATCACGCTGACGGACCGGTCCAAGGACGTGATCAAGTCCGGCGGCGAGTGGATCTCGTCGGTGGAGCTGGAGAACTGCCTGATCGCCCACCCGGACGTGGTCGAGGCCGCCGTCGTCGGTGTCCCCGACGAGCGCTGGCAGGAACGGCCGCTGGCAGTCGTCGTCCGCAAAGAGGGCGGCGGCGCTGACGCCGCCGAGCTACGAAAGTTTCTGTCCGACAAGGTCGCCCGCTGGTGGTTACCGGAGCGGTGGACGTTCGTCGACGACATTCCCCGCACCAGCGTCGGCAAGTACGACAAGAAAACCATCCGGTCGTCCTACGCCGACGATGCCTATGAGGTGACCGAGCTTTGATCGCCGAGCAGACGCAAAAGCACCCGCACGCACGGCGCAGTAAGAGCCTGCGCGTCGTGCAATGGGCAACCGGGTCGGTCGGAGTGGCCGCGATCAAGGGTGTGCTGGAGCATCCTGAACTCGAACTCGCCGGCTGTTGGGTGTATTCCGAGGCCAAGAGCGGCAAGGACGTCGGCGAGATCATCGGCACCGCGCCGCTCGGAGTGACCGCCACCAACAACGTCGACGAGGTGTTGGGCCTCGACGCCGACGCGGTGATCTACGCGCCGTTGCTGCCCAACGTCGATGAGGTCGCCGCGCTGCTCCGCTCGGGCAAGAACGTCGTGACCCCGGTCGGCTGGTTTTATCCGGGCGAGAAGGAGGCCGCGCCGCTGGAGATCGCCGCGCAGGCCGGCAACGCGACGCTGCACGGCGCCGGCATCGGGCCCGGAGCGGCCACCGAGTTGTTTCCGCTGCTACTGTCGGTGATGTCCACCGGTGTGACTTTCGTTCGCTCCGAAGAGTTTTCGGACCTACGGACCTACGGCGCGCCGGATGTATTGCGGTACGTGATGGGTTTCGGGGGAACACCGGACTCCGCGCTGAGCGGGCCGATGCAAAAACTGCTGGACGGCGGGTTCATCCAGTCGGTGCGGTTATGCGTGGACCGGTTGGGTTTGGCCGCCGACCCGCAGATCCGCTCGTCGCAGGAGGTGGCGGTGGCGAGTTTCCCGATCGACTCGCCGATCGGCGTGATCGAACCCGGACAGGTCGCCGGGCGTCGCTTTCACTGGGAGGCGCTGGTCGGCGGCACGGTGGCGGTCCGGATCACGGTGAACTGGTTGATGGGGGAGGAGAACCTCGACCCGCCTTGGTCTTTCGGGCCGGCCGGGGAACGCTACGAGATCGAGGTTCGCGGAAACCCGGACACCTTCGTCACCGTCAAAGGGTGGCAGCCGGAGAGCGTGGCAGCGGGCCTGCAGAGCAATCCGGGCATTGTCGCGACGGCCGCGCATTGCGTGAACGCGATCCCGGCAACCTGCGCGGCCCCCGCGGGTATCCAGAGCTTCTTCGATCTGCCGCTGATAACCGGGCGGGCCGCACCCAGGCTGGCACGCTGATGGCACGCCCGGTCGTCATCGAGCAATCCCGCGCGATACCCGTCAGCATCGAGCAGGCGTTTTCCGGCACGCTGCCGATCTCGCTTCCGACGCTGTTCCGTCGCCGCTACGGGCCGATCCCACCGATCAAAGAGATCCAGGACCAGACCGGTGGGTGGGACGCGCCCGGCCAGACCCGCACCGTGTTGCTCGCCGGCGGCGGCCGCATGCGCGAAGAGCTGACCAGCGTTGATCCACCGCGGTCGTTCCGCTACACGCTCACCGACATCAGGGGCCCGCTGGCGCCGTTGGTCCGGTGGCTGGAGGGCGAATGGCTGTTCACGCCCAGGGGCACCGGCACCAAGGTCACCTGGCGCTGGACCCTGTATCCCAGGTCGTCGCTGGCCACACCGGCGATGCCGGTGTTCGGCAGGCTCTGGCAGGGCTACGCGCGCCAGGCGCTTGAGGAACTGTCCGCGCAGCTTGTCGGCTGACCGCAAGCGTTAGTCTCGACACCGTGTGTCGACTCTTCGGGCTGCACGCCGGGACCAATGTCGTCAGTGCCACGTTCTGGCTGCTAAATGCCCCGGACAGCCTGGCGGCCCAAAGCCGAAAGAATCCCGACGGCACCGGACTTGGCGTCTTCGGCGGCCACGGCCACCCACAGGTGCGCAAGCAGCCGATAGCGGCCTGGCAGGACACCGACTTCGCGACCGAAGCGCACGACATGACCGGCACCACGTTCGTCGCCCACGTCCGCTATGCGACGACGGGTGCGCACGAGGTGGTCAACACCCATCCGTTCCTGCAGGACGGCCGGATCTTTGCCCACAACGGCGTGCTGGAGGGTCTGGATGTGCTCGACGAGCGGCTGCGCGCCGTGGGCACCGCTGACCTCGTGCTGGGCCAGACCGATTCCGAACGGACGTTCGCGTTGATCACCGCCTCCATCCGCAGCCGGGACGGCGATGTGACGGCCGGTATGGGCGACGCGGCCGGATGGCTGGCGCAGAATGTGCCGATCTATTCGGTGAACGTGTTGCTCACCACGGCCACCGATATGTGGGCGCTGCGCTACCCGGAGTCTCACGAGTTGTATGTCCTGGACCGTCGCGACCCTCGGCCGGAATCTGGATTCCAGCTGCGTACCAAGCGGATTCGTGCGGACTGCGCGCCGCTGGCCGACCGGCCTTCAGTCGTTTTCGCCAGCGAACCCATGGACGACGACCCGCGGTGGCGCCTGATCGAGTCCGGGGAGCTCGTGCACGTCGACGCCGGACTGCACCTCACCCGCAAACTGCTGCTGCCGGACCCGCCCAAACATCAGCTGCGCCGCGCGGACCTGAGCCCGGCCGTCGAGGCGGCCCAGCACACCGCGGCGTGAATCAGCGCAGCGACGTGAAGACCAAACGTGCGCTCGTGCTGGCGGGCGGCGGCGTGGTGGGAATCGCCTGGGAGACCGGTGTGCTGCGCGGAATCGCCGACGAGGCGCCGGCGACGGCGCAGCTGTTGCTGGATTCCGATGTGCTGGTGGGCACATCGGCCGGTTCGGCCGTCGCGGCGCAGATCAGCAGCGGTGTTGGCCTCGACGAGCTGTTCGCTCGGCAAGTCGCGCAGACGTCGGCCGAAATCGATCCCGGGGTAAGTATCGATGACATCGCCGAGCTGTTCTTGGGTGCATTGGCGGAGAGGGAAGCACGCTCACGCAGAAGCTGCAACGAATCGGGGCGCTCGCCTTAGCGAGTGAGACCGTGGCCGAGCCGGTGCGTCGCGCGGTGATCGCCCAGCGCCTGCCGTCGCACACCTGGCCGGACCGCACGCTACGGCTGACCGCAATCGACGTCGCCACCGGAGAACGCGTCGTCATCGAGCGCGACTCGGGTGTCGAGCTGGTCGACGCCGTGGCCGCCAGCTGCGCGGTGCCCGGAGCATGGCCGCCGGTGAGCATCGGGGGTCGACGCTACATGGATGGCGGTGTCGGCAGCTCGGTCAACCTCGACGTGGCCCACGATTGCGATGTGGCAGTGGTTTTGGTGCCCACCGGTGAATCCGCGCCGGTGCCGTTCGGTGCGGGACCGGTTGCCGAGATCGCGGCGCTGGGCGGCAGGGCGTTCGGTGTGTTCGCCGACGACGACTCGCTGGCCGCCTTCGGCGCCAATCCGCTGGATCCGCGCTGCCGGATAGCGTCGGCGGTGGCCGGGCGGGCCCAGGGCCGACGTACGGCGAAAGCTGTCTCGGCGTTCCTCGACGAGGTCAGCTGATGACCGGGATCAGCAGTCGGGAATCGCGGCCCGGTCCCCAGTGCAGAGTGCACCTGCCGCGCGGTCCACGTTCGTAGCCGGCCGGGAATTGGCCGGTGAGCGGATTACGTGGCCACAGCCAGCGACCGGCGACCACGAGCCGTAGTTGCTCGCCGGCCCGGAATAGCGTCGCCGACGGCCCAAGCGCGATGTCGGCCTGAACGATTTCGCCCGGCTGCAGCGGATCGCGGGCAGCCAGCGTCGGTACCGGCTCAAACGGTCGGGAGAGATTCTCGTCGAGGGCCCGCATGGACGCCTTGAGCCAGCCCGACGTGATCCGGTCCCGACCGTAGCCGTACGAGCCCTCGAACGGCACAAACCTTGTCCCGCGCCACTTCTCCACACCGACGAACAGGTCTACATCGTCAGTGCCGTGCAGCTCGACGAAAAGCCGCAGCGCCATCGGACCGGTGATCTCGGTATCGGCGGAAAGCGTCCAGCCGAAACGCGCCCCGCCGCGACGGGTATCGAAGGAGATCGAACCCGCCCGCTCGACAGCCGCGGTGCCCAGGCCCGCCGAGCCTAACTGCAGCGGTGTCCAGCGGGTGGATTCGAGTGGCCAGCTGTGTTCGTCGCGGACCTCGACGACCTGGTCGCGGCCCTCCCGCACCTCCAGGCGAACCCGCGGCAGTGGTGTGGCCACGCCGTTCCGCAGGTGACGGTCGAAGAACGCCAGCTGTGTGCGCAGCGCCGGCTCGGAATAGAACGTCGTCCACTTGCCGCCGCGGTGGGTGTACAGATGCCGGTCGGCCGAATTGATCTGCTCGAAACCTCGCACCGATCCGCGGCTGTGCAGGTTGTTGTCGGAGAAGCTGCCGCAGATGAGCGCCGGAACATCGATCCTCGACAAATCGGGTACGCACGATCCCCACCACGCGTCGCGCAGCCGGTGATCGGAAAACTGCTGTCCTAACTGGTATTTCAGACGGGCCGACTTCAAGCCCTGGCGACTCCAGATCTTGACGAAGCCGGTCTCCCGGATGCCTCCCGGGCCGAGCAAGTCGCGGTAGGCGTCGGTGAAACCTTCCCACGGGACAATCGCTTTGAGGTGGGGCGGCCGCAGGGCGGCGGCCCGCCACTGCGAAATCGCAAGGTAGGACACCCCGATCAGGCCGACCGTGCCGGTGCTCCACGGTTGCTGGGCCGCCCATTCGATCAGGTCGTAGACGTCCTCACCCTCCTGGGCCGACAGCAGGGAACCCACCCCTTCGGAGTGTCCGGCGCCGCGCAGATCGCAATTCATTACGGCGAAGCCGTGCGCTGTCCACCACGCCGGGTCTGGTGCTTCCCATCCGGTCAGGTTCGAGAACCGCAGCCGCGAGGGCTGGCGTAGCACGCGGTACTGCAACGGCACCGAGTAGGCCATACCGCGTTTCTTGGTGGGCAGATTGTCCTTGCCGTAGGGATGCGCGCACACAGCACCGGGAACGGGCCGCCGCGGCGGCTACACGTACGGCGTAGTTGCCGCGCCCGGGCCGTTCCACGGCATCAGGCGCGGCGGCGTCCGCCGAAGCCATGCTCGGCCCTCACTTTCCTATCGTCGACGGTGACGAATCGGGTGGGTCGATGTCGAGGGTGTCCAACGCGCGGCCGGCCAACATGCGGCCGATGTCGATCACCTCGGCGGCGCGGTGGAATTCCAGGCCGCGACAGGCCGTGCGCGGCACCTCGATGAGCAGGTCGGGTGGGTAGGCGGCCAGGGTGTGGCGTGCCAGCGCGGCCTGGGCGATGTCGATGGTGCGGTTCATCACTTCGAAGCTGCCCAGCTTAGGTGCATCGTCCGGCGCGTCGTCCCGGTCGGCAACCTCCTCGTCCTGCTCATCGAGCTCGGCGTCGTCGGCGTCGTCGGCGTCGTTGGAATCGGGGATTGACGCCCCCAATCGGCTGAGGACCGCCCGCGCCGTCGGCCGGTCCAGCAAAGTGCGGGCGCTGTTGGCGTCGAACCAGGCCGACGTGCTGCGCACCATGCGGCTCCACCACTCGGCGGTGGCGCTGGGCTCGTCTTCGGGCTCGGTTTCGGTTTCGCTGCCGCTCAGGCTCACCGCGATGGTCAGGTCGGCGTTGACCGCCGCGATCGGCGCCATCGGCAACGGGTCGAGGATCCCGCCATCGGCCAGCAGCCTGCCGTCGAGGACGTGCGGCGTGATCACTCCCGGAATCGCAATCGAGGCCCGGATGGCTTCGTCGACCGGGCCGCGCTGCAGCCACACCGACTTTCCGGCGATCAGGTCGGTGGCCACCGCGGTGTAGGGGATCGACAGTTCTTCGATGGTCACGGCGCCCAGAATGTCGCGGACCGCGTCCAGGATTTTCACGGCGCGCAGCACGCCCGCCGCGGTGATCGACGGGTCCAGCAGCCGCAGGATCGAGCGCTGCGTCAACGATTTCGCCCAATCCGCGAAATCGTCGAGTTTTTCGGCGGCCTGGAGACCACCGACCAGCGCACCCATCGAGGAGCCGGCGACGCCTACGATCTGGTAGCCGCGCTCGCGCAGTTCGTGGATGACGCCGATGTGCGCGTATCCGCGGGCCCCGCCGCTGCCGAGCGCCAACGCGACACGGGTTTGCGCGGCGTCTCCGGCGCGCGGTGTGGCGGGCTGCGCTGAGCCCAACGAGCGCACCGGATCGGACTCGGCCATCTCCTAATTCTGCGCGCCGCCCGCTACCGCGGGGCGGCGGACCCATTTCTTTCACCCGTGAGCCAAAATGTGGTCGGCCCGGGTTCGGCGGCTATCCGCACTGGTCGTTTGCGGCCGCCTGCACGGCGACGATCACCGCCGCCTGCCGCGCCGGGGTCAGCTGGGGCCACGCCATGTCGAACGTCGCCTTGCCTGGCGCGGCGCCGGGTGCCTGCAGTGTCGCCAGATACGGCTCGACGAGCGTGTGCGGATCTCCGCCACGCCTGGCCATCCAATCTCTGGCAGTCTGGCAGGCCAGGGCATATTCCTCTTCGGACGAGTCGGCCGGTACGTCGACCCTGGTCGTGACTCCGCCCGGCGAGACACCGATCGCGCCGGGCGGTGGGGGGGCGCCCGGCGGCAAGGGCGAGTGGTTGTCGAGCCCGCCCGACGAGGGCCCGGTCTTGCTGTTGTCGTGACCCGACGAGCAGCCTGCGACGGCCGCCAACCCGGCAGCTATCAGAACCGTGCCCGCCCGCAGCCGGGGACATCTGCACCAGCGCACTGTGCCAATCTATGCAACACTGTGGCCGTGATGGAGCACGTCCGGTTTGGGGAGTGTTGTCGGCCCTGACGCGCCGCCGATCCCCGACCCGTCCATCCGTTCGTGGAGTTCTGCCATGCTTCTCGCCAATCCTGACGCCAACCCTGTCGCCCCGGCCTTCGCGGGACCAACCCGGCTGCGGGTGCCGGACTTGTTGCGCCTTTCCGATCAGGCCGCCGACGAGGTGCTCGACGGACGCCACGACCACCTCCTACCGCCCGGCGGTCTGCCGGGCAACGACCGCTGGTTCACCCGGATCCACGGTGACTACGAAGTCGACATCTGGCTGATCAGCTGGGTGCCCGACCATGCCACCGAATTACACGATCACGGCGGGTCGCTGGGTGCGTTGACGCTGCTGTCCGGGGCGCTCACCGAATTCCGCTGGGACGGCGCGCAATTGCAGCACCGACGGCTGGATGCGGGGGATCAGGCCGGCTTTCCGCTGGGCTGGGTGCATGACGTGACGTGGGCCCCGACCGACTTGCCGGCCGATCCCACGATGAGCGTGCACGCGTATTCGCCGCCGCTGACCGCGATGTCGTACTACGAGGTCACCGACCGCAAGACGCTGCGCCGCAAGCGCACCGAGTTGACCAACGAACCCGAGGCGTCGTGACGAGCCGGATCGACCGTGTGCTGCAGACGGCTCGGGCGCGGTTGCACCGACTCGAGCCGGCGGGGGTGCCCGATGCGCTGCAGCGCGGCGCCGTCCTCGTCGACATCCGGCCGCAGGCCCAGCGGGCCCGGGAAGGCGAGGTGCCGGCGGCCCTGGTGATCGAACGCAACGTGCTCGAATGGCGATGTGACCCGACCAGCGACGCCCGGCTGCCGCAGGCCGTCGGCGACGACGTGGAGTGGGTGATTCTCTGCTCGGAGGGCTACACGTCGAGCCTGGCGGCGGCCGCGCTGGTGGAACTTGGTCTGCACCGGGCCACCGATGTGGTCGGCGGTTACCACGGGCTCGTCGCCGCCGGCGTGATCTGAGGCGTTAGTCGCCGTCGGCGCTCAGCAGCGGACGCAGCCGCGCAGTCTTGTCCGGCGTCCATCCCGGCGGCTGTAAGACCGCTGCCCAGCCGTTGGCCACGTCGGGGGCGTAGTGGTGGCCATGTCCAGCCGGCACGTCGAGGGCCACGGCCATATCGGCGGACACCTGCAGGAAGGTCACCACCGGCATCCACTCGGTCTCGGGCAGCACGTCGTAGCCGCGTTTCTCCCGCAGCCAGTCGGGCCGGTGAAAGATCAGGCCCGGGTCCCACCAGGCGATCGGGTCAGAGGCGTGCTGCAGGTACACCACCCGCGGCGCATACCAGGTGGGGTCGGGGCGGTCCAAATTGTCAGGACGGGCCACGAAGCGCACATGGCGACCGGCGTCGTAGATCGGAAGCCACTCCGGCGAACCCCGGTCGCGGGTCGAGGTCAGGTCCGTCCAGATGGTGTTCTTGAATGTCGGCCCGGAAAACAGCGCGCCGTCGGTGCGGGCCAGGACGTTGTTGAGGCTCAGGAACGGCGCCTCGCCGCCGAACGATCCCAGGCTCTCGCCGAACACCACCAGCTTGGGGCGATGCCCTTCGGGCATGGCCCGTACCAGCCTGTCGACCGCCTCGAACAGGGCCTGGCCGGCGTGGCGGGCGTTCTCCTTGTCCACCAGGAACGACAGCCAGCTGGGCAGAAACGAGTACTGCATGCTCACGATCGCGGTGTTGCCGTTGTACATGTACTCCAGCGCCGACGCTTCGGCTTCGTTGAGCCAGCCGGTGCCGGTGGTGGTTCCGACCGCGACGACGGCACGGCTCAGGCCGCCGGCGCGTTTCAACTCGCGCGCGGCCAGCTCGGCGGTTGCGGTGAGCCCATCAGCTGAATCCAGGCCGGCGTAAGCGCGGATCGGCTCGATTGCCGGGGCGCCGTTGAACGCGGTGAGCGCGGCGACGCGGGGGCCGCCCCCGACGAAAATCCGGCCCTGATGGCCCAACGACTCCCACGACACCAACGAGCCCGGACCGCCGGAACGATCCGGCGTCTGCGGCCGCGCGGTGTCGGGACTGGTCTCGTTGTTGACCGTGGCGAACGTGTTGTTCATCGTGCGCATGGCAAACTTCACCACCACGCCGTCGAGCAGCGCGATCGTCAGCACCGTCAGCAGGAAAACCACGACGACCGCTGAAACCCGCGGTGGCGCGATCCGGTCGAGTTGGCTGACCAGGTAGCGGATCAGCCTGCCGAGCAGCTGGCCGACTTCGACAACCGCGAACAGGGTGATCAGTCCGAGCGCGGCGGTCAGTGGGTAGTCGTGCCATTTCAGGTGCGGCACGCCCATCAGGTCGCGCACGCGGTCCTGCCAGACGTGGAACCAGATCACCATGGCGAGCATGACCACCGCGCCCGACGGCCACCAGCGCGTACCAGGCTCGTCGCGGCGCGCGGCGGGCTGGACTCCTTCGACCGCATGAAGCGGACCAGCCATACCGCGAAAACGCCCAGGCCGTAGCCGAGGGCTCCGGACACCCCGCTGACCAGCCCCTGAAACAGCGGACCGCGCGGCAACAGCGACGGGCGTCATCGAAAACCACAGGAACACCAGGCCGACAGCGGTGCCGACGAAGGTGTAGTGCCGGATCCACCACGCCGTCTTGACCGGCGTGATTCCGCAGCCTGCGCAGCAGTGCTCGGCTCAGCGGCCGCGGCAGCCTGCCCGGTGCCCGGCTCGGTGGCCGGGGTTTCCCCGGTAGTCGACTCGGTGACGGCCTCGTCCACGACGCTCCTCAGCGATGGGTGAAATTCGCGGGCCGTTTTTCGATGAACGCGGCCATCCCCTCGGACTGGTCGTCGGTCGCGAATGTCGAATGGAACAGCCGACGTTCGTAGAGGAGCCCCTCGGCCAGCGTCGACTCGAACGCCCGGTTGACGGCCTCCTTGGCCATCCGGGTCGCCGACAGCGACATTCCCGCGATGGTCGCGGCGACGGCCTTGGCCTCGGTCAGCAGATCGTCGGCAGGGACCACCCGCGACACCAGGCCACTGCGCTCAGCCTCGGCCGCGTCGATGGTGCGGCCGGTGAGGATCAGGTCCATCGCCTTGGCCTTGCCGATCGCCCGAGTCAGCCGCTGGGAGCCGCCCATCCCGGGCAGCACACCGAGTTTGATCTCCGGCTGGCCGAATTTGGCGGTATCGGCGGCGATCAGCAGGTCGCACATCATCGCCAGCTCGCAGCCACCGCCGAGCGCGTGTCCGGCCACCGCGGCGATCGTCGGGGTGCGTACGGTGGCGAGCTTGCCCCAGGGGGCGAAGAAGTCGGCGGCGAACGCGTCGGCGAAACTCAGGCCGGCCATTTCCTTGATGTCGGCGCCGGCGGCGAACGCCTTCGCCGAACCGGTGATGATGATCGCTCCGATACCCGGATCGTTGTCCAATTCGGTTGCGGCGCTGGTGACTTCGTTCATCACCTGGCTGTTGAGCGCATTGAGCGCCTTCGGCCGGTTCAGGGTGATGACCCCGACGCGTCCGTCGCGTTCGACGAGGATGGTTTCCCATTCTTTTTCGGTCATGGGTTGCCTTTCTGGAAACTCAGTTCGTCGTCGACGGGATCGAAATAGGCCTCGATGTCGGCCGCGCTGACCTCGGTCAGTGCCGCCGGCGACCATTTCGGATTGCGGTCCTTGTCGACCAACTGGGCGCGGATGCCCTCGACCAGGTCGTGTGAACGCAGCGACGCGCTCGACACCCGATACTCCTGGGCGAGGACGTCTTCCAGCGTGCCGAGTTTGGCGGCGCGGCGCACCGACTCCAACGTCACCGACAGCGCGATGGGCGAGCGGGTCGCGATCACGTTGGCGGCGTCTTCGGCCGGACCTCCGTGTCCCCGTAGCGCGGCGACGATGTCTTCGACAGTGTCGCCGGCAAAGCACTTGTCGATCCAATCACGTTGTTCGGCAAGGCTGCTGGGCGGCGGCTGGACGGCATGGGCGGACACTGCGCTTTCCACGCTGCCGGCGGCCACGGCCGCGCTGAACGCGTCCAGTTCGGTATGCGGCAGGTAGTGGTCGGCGAATCCCAGCGCGATCGCGTCGGCGCCGCTAAACGGTGCCCCGGTCAGCGCCGCATGCAGGCCCAGCGACCCCGGCGCTCGAGACAGCAGGTAGGTGCCGCCGACGTCGGGAATGAAGCCGATGCCGACCTCGGGCATCGCCATCTTCGTCCGGTCGGTCACCACCCGGGTGTTGGCGTGCGCGCCGACCCCGACCCCGCCGCCCATCACGATGCCGTCCATCAGCGACACATACGGTTTGGCGAAGCGCCCGATCCGGGCGTTCAGCAGGTACTCGTCGTACCAGAACCGCCGCGCCGCGACCCCGTCGGCGCGGGCGCTGTGATAGATCGCGACCACGTCTCCGCCGGCGCACAATCCGCGGTCCCCGGCGCCGGTCAGCACCACCGCGCGCACCGCGTCGTCGTCTTCCCAGCGGGCGAGGATGTGGCTCATCACCTCGACCATGTTCTGGTTCAGCGAGTTGATCGCCTTGGGCCGGTTGAGGGTCAGGAAACCGACACCGTCGTCGACGCGGGCCAGGACCTCGTCGGATTCGCCCGTCACGCCCGTCGTCTCCCGTCGTCGAAGCCCATGCCGAATGCCGCCCAAGACCAGCAATCTAGATCGTTACCCGCATTGCGGTGCCCGCGGGTAAGGTTTAGCTGGAGAACGGCCGAGAAAAGTACAAGCTGAGCTGGGAACCTGGCCGGGCTACTGATCGTTGATGAGATGTTCGTGCAGCTCGAAGACACAGCAAAGAGAGGATCCGACGGTGCGGGAGACTAGTAACCCGGTATTTCGTTCACTGCCTAGGCAGCGGGGCGGATACGCGCAGTTCGGCACTGGCCTTGCCGGCGCCGGGACCCAGCAGGCATATCAGGCCGACCCCTACGCGGGCCCCTACCGCGACCAGCGGGCCGGCTTTGCGCGTCCGCTGACCATCGACGACGTCGTCACCAAAACCGGCATCACGCTGGCGGTGCTGTCGGCCGTCGCGATCGTCTCCTACTTCCTGGTATCGGGCAATCTGGGACTGGCTATGCCGTTCTTTGCCATCGGTGCGGGCGGCGGTTTCGTGCTTTTTTTGGTCGCCATCTTCACGCGCAAGCAGAACAACCCCGCGGTGGTGTTGACCTACGCCGCGCTGGAGGGCCTGTTCCTGGGCAGCGTCTCGTTCCTGTTGACCCACTTCATGGTGTCTCAAGCGTCAGTGCCGGAACACTGATCGGTCAGGCGGTCCTGGGAACTCTCGGAGTGTTCGCCGGCATGCTGATCGTCTATAAGACGGGCGCTATCCGGGTCACCCCGAAGTTCACCCGGATGATCGTGGCGGGCATATTCGGTGTGTTTGCGCTCATGCTCGGCAACTTGGCGCTCGCGATGTTAGGCGTCAATCACGGCGAAGGTCTTTACCTGCGCAGCGGCGGAACCATGGCGATCATCTTCTCGCTGGTCTGCATCGGCTTCGCCGCGTTCAGCTTCCTCATCGACTTCGACGCGGCCGACCAGATGATCCGCGCCGGGGCGCCGGAGAAAGCCGCCTGGGGCATTGCGCTGGGCCTAACGGTCACCTTGGTGTGGCTGTACCTGGAGATCCTGCGCCTGCTCAGTTACCTGCAGAGCGACTAGTTTGCAAGCAAAAAGCCGGCGCGCTGACCAGCGCGCCGGCTTTTCTGCGTTGCGCCGCAGTGCTCGGCGGCTCGTCGACTGTGCACTGAGGGCGGTGCCGGTCGGCGTGTCGTCGCCTCGGGCGCACAGCTGAACGCCCACAACGCACACTCGCGTGGCAGAGTGCCTTAGCTCAGCCGTTCGAGGACCATCGCCATGCCCTGGCCGCCGCCGACGCACATGGTTTCCAGGCCGAACGTCTTGTCGTAGGTCGTCAGGTTGTTCAGCAGCGTGGTGGCGATGCGGGCACCGGTCATGCCGAACGGGTGGCCCAGCGCAATCGCCCCGCCCGACACGTTGAGCTTGTCCTCGTCGATGCCCAACTCGCGGGCCGAACCCAGCACCTGCACCGCGAAAGCCTCGTTGATCTCGACCAGGTCGATGTCGCCGATCGACATGCCGGCATTGGCCAGCGCCTTCTTGGACGCCGCGATCGGGCCCAGACCCATGATCTCCGGCGAGAGCCCGCTGACTCCGGTGGACACGATGCGGGCCAGCGGGGTCAGGCCCAGTTCCTTGGCCTTGGTGGCGCTCGTGATCACCAGCGCCGCGGCGCCGTCGTTGAGCGGGCAGGCATTGCCCGCCGTCACGGTGCCATTGGGCCGGAACACCGGTTTGAGCTCGCTGACCTTCTCATAGGTAGTACCCGGTCGTGGGCCGTCGTCGGTGCTCACCGTGGTGCCGTCGGGCAGGGTGACCGGGGTGATCTCGCGCTCGAAAAACCCGCTCTTGATCGCCTCTTCGGCACGGTTTTGGCTGCGGACTCCCCAGTGGTCTTGGTCTTCGCGGCTGATACCGGTCATCAATGCCACGTTCTCCGCGGTCTGGCCCATGGCGATGTAGACGTCCGGCACGTGCCCGTCGGCGCGGGGATCGTGCCATTCGTCGGCACCCGCAGCGGCGGCCTCCGAGCGTTCGTGGGACTCGTTGAACAGCGGGTTCTTGGTGTCCGGCCACGAGTCGGAGTTGCCTTTGGCGAACCGGGACACGGTCTCCACCCCCGCGGAGATGAACGCGTCGCCCTCACCGGCCTTGATCGCGTGAAAGGCCATCCGTGTGGTCTGCAGCGACGACGAGCAATACCGGTTGACGGTGGTACCCGGCAGGAAGTCGTAGCCGAGTTCGACGGCCACGACGCGGGCCATGTTGAAGCCCTGCTCGCCGCCGGGCAACCCGCAGCCCAAGATGAGGTCTTCGAGCTGGTGCGGATTCAGCTCCGGCACCTTGTCCAATGCGGCGCGAACCAGCTGGGTCGCCAGGTCGTCGGGCCGCATACTGACCAGCGATCCCTTCATGGCGCGGCCGATCGCCGAGCGGGCGGCTGAGACGATGACAGCTTCCGGCATGATCACTCCCTCCATCGGCCCGCACCGGGTGCCCGGGCTGGCCAGACTAGACCGAATCTAGCCTGGCGACGATGCGGGCCGCGTCGGGGCCCGAAGAGCAGCGGCTAGCCGTCGTTGGTTATGACGACGGGAGCCGGTACTCCAGTCGTCGGCCGGCGCCACAGCCGCGACACCCGGGGAAGGCCGGAACGGCCGGTACCCGGTTCCGCCGCGATGGACGCCGCGGGCCGCTGGCGTACCGCGCCGCCGGTCCGTTCGCCCAGCGCGTCGCACAACGCCGGCAGCAACTGCTCGGCGAGCAGGGCGTATCCGTCCGCCGACGGGTGGTATCGGTCGTCTGAGAACAGCAGCTCTGACGCGTTCTTGAACTGGGACGCCAGCAGATCCGACAGTGGTACCGGCACCCCACCGGCTGCTTTGACGGCGACCGCCTGAGCGCGCGCGAGTTGCAGCCCGCGCATATGCGCCACCCAGCGCAGCGGCTGCGGAATCGCGGTGACCACCCCGAAATCGGGGCAGGTGCCGACGACGACCACCGCGCCGCTGGCGCGCAGCCGCCGCACCGCGTCACCGAGCCGACGCGCCGACGGGCCAATGCCGTTGAGCGCCGTGATGTCGTTGGCGCCGATCATGATCACCGCCGCGTTCGGTGGCGGTCCGGCCACAAACATCGCGTCGACTTGGCCAGACAGCCCTTTGGAGGTGGCCCCCACAATCGCTTTCGTGCTGAGTCGGATGCGCTTGCCGGTCTGCTGGGCGAGCCCCCGGCCGATGAGCACACCGGGCACGTCGTCGGCGCTGTGGCAGCCATACCCGGTTGCCGTCGAGTCACCGAAGATCATCAGGTGCAGGTCCACCGGCATCCCGCGGTGCCACCGCCCGGCCGGGGCGCCGTCGGGGGTGTACACGCCGTCCGCGCGCGGCGGCACCAACCAGGTTTTGGGGATGATCCTGCGCGCCTGCTGGGCCTGGCCGATCAGCAGGTTGCGGGCGCCGACGTAGGCTGTGCTCGTCGACGCCAGTGCACCGGCGGCGGCCAGCGCAATCGTCGATCGGCGCGGCGCGCGTATCTCCACGAGCTCAGTTTAGTTCGCGCGCGGCCCGTAATTCGGTAGCCGAACACCGGCGTGATCACATGGCGGATTAAATCCGGTATCAAATTCGACTCTTTGATTGTTGAAAGTTCTACAGGTGTCAAGCTAAGTTTGCGAGGTTGGCTGACGCCAGGCGAGTGAAGTGAACCGGTCGCTTGGCTGCTTCGTCGACATGACTACAGCGACGTAGGAAGTGTTGAGCATGACCGCACCAACGAAGGTATCTGGCTCGTTACGGTACGTACCCGGCGGCCTGCGGGCCCGTCAGGCGCTCCGGGGCCGCCGGCTCCCGATCAGCGACGGCGCGCCCGTCGAGGTCATCGAGACCGGGCCGAGTCTGCCGGGACGGATGGTTTGGCTGGCCTCGCGGCTGACGATCAGGCCAGCGATCTCCGTCGGCGCCTATGTTCCCCATTTCCCGTGGCCGTTCGGGCTCATCGATTTCGCCTGTCGCGCTGTGCTTCCGCCGCCGGGCACGATCCGGGCGACGATCGGTCTGCCGCACGCCACCGCACAGCTGGTGCGTGCCAGCGGGGTGCTGCCCGCCGACGGTACCCGCCGGGTAGTGCTGTACATGCATGGCGGCGCCTTCCTGACCTGCGGTGTGCACACGCACAACCGGGTGGTCAACGCGCTGTCGCGGTACGCCGACTCGCCGGTGCTGGTCGTCAACTACCGGCTGATCCCTAAGCACTCGGTCGGGATGGCCCTCGACGACTGCTATGACGCCTATTCCTGGCTGCGCAGACTTGGGTACGAACCGGATCAGATCGTGTTGGCGGGCGACTCCGCCGGTGGCTACCTGGCGTTGGCGCTGGCCCAGCGGCTGCAAGAGCAGGGCGAGGAACCGGCCGCGCTGGTGGCGATTTCGCCCCTGCTGCAGTTGGCCAAGCAGGCCAAGCAGGCGCACCCCAACCTCAAAACCGACGCCATGTTCGGGCCGAGGGCCTTCGACGCGCTGATCGCGCTGGTTGCCAGCGCCGCCGCCAAGAACATTATCGACGGTGAGCCCGAGGAGATTTACGAGCCACTCGACCACATCGAACCCGGCCTGCCGCGGACATTGATCCATGTGTCTGGTTCAGAGGTGCTGCTGCATGACGCGCGGTTGGCCGCTGCACGGCTGGCCGCGGTCGGTGTGCCGGCCGAGGTGCGAGTCTGGCCCGGCCAACTCCACGACTTTCAGCTCGCCGCACCGATCGTGCCGGAGGCCACCCGATCGCTGCGACAGATCGGGGCATACATCCGAGAGGCCACCGAGCTCCCTCCGACGCTGCGGACCGGAACGGCCAGCTGACAAGACGGGCAATCCGACCCGGCCCGGCGAAGCCTGAGACGATGAGTGCATGCGGATCGCCCGGCACATCAGTGAACTCATCGGCAACACCCCACTGGTTCAGCTGAACTCCGTCGTTCCCGCCGGGGCCGCTACGGTGCTGGCCAAGGTCGAGTACCTCAACCCCGGCGCCAGCTGCAAGGACCGGATCGCAGTCAAGATGATCGACGCCGCCGAGGCCACCGGCCAGCTCAAGCCGGGCGGGACGATCGTCGAGCCCACCTCCGGGAACACCGGTGTCGCGCTGGCCATGGTCGCGCAGCATCGGGGCTACCAATGCGTGTTCGTCTGCCCGGACAAGGTCAGCGAGGACAAGCGCAATGTGCTGCGCGCTTACGGCGCCGAGGTGGTGGTGTGCCCCACCGCGGTTCCGCCGGACGACCCGGACAGCTACTACAGCGTCTCCGACCGGTTGGTCCGTGAGATCGACGGCGCTTGGAAGCCTGACCAGTACTCCAATCCGGAAGGACCGGCCAGCCACTTCGAGACCACCGGCCCGGAAATCTGGGCCGACACCGACGGCCAGGTCACCCATTTCGTCGCGGGCATCGGCACCGGCGGCACGATCACCGGCACCGGGCGCTACCTCAAAGAGGTGTCCGGCGACCGGCCGGTCCGCATTATCGGCGCCGACCCGGAAGGTTCGGTGTACTCCGGCGGCACCGGCCGGCCGTACCTGGTCGAGGGTGTCGGCGAGGACTTCTGGCCGGCCGCCTATGACCCCAGGGTGCCCGACGAGATCATCGCGGTCTCGGATTCCGACTCGTTCGATATGACCAGGCGGCTGGCGCGCGAGGAAGCGATGCTGGTCGGCGGGTCCTGCGGGATGGCGGTGGTGGCCGCGCTGAAGGTGGCCGTGGCAGCCGGGCCTGACGCGCTGGTAGTCGTGCTGCTGCCGGACGGCGGCCGCGGCTACATGTCGAAAATCTTCAACGACGCCTGGATGTCGTCGTACGGATTTCTGCGCACCAGGCTCGACGGATCGAGAGAACAGCCCACGGTCGTCGACGTGCTGCGCCGCAAATCCGGCGCGCTGCCCGACCTGGTGCACACCCATCCGTCAGAGACGGTGCGCGACGCCATCGGCATTCTGCGCGAGTACGGAGTGTCGCAGATGCCGGTGGTCGGCGCTGAACCACCGGTCATGGCCGGCGAAGTCGCCGGCAGCGTGTCGGAACGCGAACTGCTCTCGGCGGTTTTCGAGGGTCGTGCCAAGCTGGCCGATGCCGTCCGGCAGCATATGAGTCCGGCGCTGCCGATGATCGGGGCCGGTGAGTTGGTCGGCGCGGCCGCCAAGGCGTTGCGAGACTGGGATGCGCTGATGGTGGTGAACGAGGGCAAACCGATCGGCGTCATCACCCGGCACGATTTGTTGGGCTTCCTCTCCGACGGATCTGCGCGACGGTAGCGGGCCCAGGCCAAGGCAAATTAGGCAATCCAACGACCTCGTGCGACAACCCGGAGGCGCCAAGCGCTTCGAGTCGGTTCGCAAAGGTGTCGCGGGTTAAAACGATGCGCATTCGTGTGTTTCTGCGGAACAACTCGGGTAGCGTACGCAACGCTGTCTGCAGCAAACGCAGCTTGAGAGGAAAGGCCCCGATGAGTCAACCACCGGGTTCATACCCACCCCCGCCTCCCGGTGGGTATCCGCCGCCGCCGCCACAGGGCGGAGGGATGCCCCAGTCGCCAGGTTATGGAGTAGCACCCGCCAACAACCTGGTCTGGGGAATCTTTGCGACGCTGTGCTGCTGCCTACCGCTGGGCATCGTGTCGATCGTGAAAGCGAATCAGGTTAACGCACTCTGGGCGCAAGGCCAGCACGACCAAGCCCAAGTCGCCGCCAACGACGCCAAAAAGTGGGCGATGTGGGCCGCGATCAGCGGCGTTATCGCCTGGGTCCTCATTGTCGGCTTCTGGGTGGTCCTTTTCGTCATCGGGGCAGCGTCGGAGCCGTCTTCGTCTTGACCGCAGTTATGCACAGCCGGCAGAGCGTCGGCATTGATGCGCCTCCGCGCGCCGCTGGGTGTCGCCGCGGCGGCTGCGGCGGTATGTGCGGTGGTGTGGTTCGGTGACCCGACCACACCGGGCGGACTGTTGCCAAGGTGCCCGACCAAACTGCTGTTGCACATCGACTGCCCTGGTTGCGGCACCCTGCGAATGCTGTATTCCCTGATGCACGGCGATCTGTGGGCTGCGGTCAGGTTCAATGCCCTGGCGCTGGTGGGCTTGGTCTTGTTGCTCTGGGCTTATGTGGTGTGGAGCTACGGGCAGATCATGGGCCGCCGAATCTTGAGTTGGACCGATCGCCGGTGGGCGCCGATGGTGACATTGGTGTTGGTTTCTGTGTGGTTCGTGGTGCGAAATCTGCCGTTCGGACCGTTTCCCGCGCTGCGGGTTTGACAACCCGGTTGCGGTGACACCCACGCGCAGTTTCGGCCAGCCTGAACAGCGCGACTTAAGGCGTCGTTAGGCTGATCCTCGATGAGTGAGCAGCACAGCGCCGCCCACGCGGCGACCGCATCGTTTAATGGCTTGGCCACCAAGGCTATCCACGCCGGGTATCGTCCCGACCCGTCGACCGGTTCGGTCAACGTTCCGATCTATCCGAGCAGCACCTTCGCCCAGGACCGGGTCGGGCAGCTGCGCGGCGGATACGAGTACGCCCGAACGGGCAACCCGACCCGGGCGGCGCTGGAGGCTGTGCTGGCCGCGATGGAGGAGGGCCGGTTCGGACGTGCGTTCAGTTCGGGGATGGCCGCCACCGACTGCGCCCTGCGGGCGCTGTTGCGGCCCGGAGACCATATGGTCATTCCCGACGACGCCTACGGCGGCACCTTCCGGCTGATCGACAAGGTCTTCACCAGCTGGGGCGTCGATTACACCCCGGTGGCCCTTTCTGATCTCGACGCGGTCCGTGCCGCGCTGACCGCGCACACGCGGCTGATCTGGGTGGAAACACCTACCAACCCGTTGCTCTCGATCGCCGACATCGCCGCACTCGCCACCATCTCCCACGAAAGCTCAACGAAATTATTGGTGGACAACACCTTTGCCTCACCGGCGCTGCAGCAGCCGTTGACGCTGGGCGCCGACGTCGTGCTGCACTCGACCACCAAGTACATCGGTGGGCACTCCGACGTGATCGGCGGTGCGCTGGTCACCAACGACGACGAGCTGGACGCTGCGTTCGGCTTCCTGCAGAACGGCGCCGGCGCGGTGCCGGGCGCCTTCGATGCCTACCTGACGATGCGTGGGCTCAAGACCCTGGTGCTGCGGATGCGGCAACACAGCGAAAACGCCACTGCCGTCGCGCAATTCCTGGCCGAGCATCCGTCGATCAGCGCGGTGTTGTATCCCGGGCTGCCCGGCCACCCCGGCCATCACATTGCCGCGCGGCAGATGCGGGGCTTCGGCGGCATGCTGTCGGTGCGGATGCGCGGCGGGCGTCAAGCCGCCGAGAACCTTTGTGCCAGAACAGAAATATTCATCTTGGCTGAGTCGCTGGGAGGGGTGGAGTCGCTGATCGAGCATCCGGGCGCCATGACCCACGCGTCGACGGCCGGTTCGCAGCTGGAAGTTCCCGATGACCTGGTGCGGCTGTCGGTCGGCATCGAGGACATCACCGATCTGCTCGGCGACCTTTCGCAAGCCCTGGGGTGACTGTCTGCTCGCGCTACCCGCGCTATCGGCGCCGGGTTCGCTCGCTCAACGCCTGGCGTATCGCCGCGGTCGTCACCGCCAGGTTGACTTCGGCCAGGCCGGGCTCGGACTCACTCAACCAACTCCCGCTGGCGATATCCCCCGACCTGTCGTTCACCCAGTCCCAGCCGCGTGCACTGAGGCTGAATATCGCACCGAGCCCGTTGACCGCGTGCAGCAGCGAGATGATGGTCGCCGTTTCGGGATCGGGGCGCTGCTGGTCGAACAGTGCGGATTTCAGCGCCGCACGCACTTCAACCACCCGGCCCCGGTCGGTCAGCAGCCAGGCGCAGGGCGCCTTGAATCCCTTGGCCGGTAATCGAATCTGCTTGACCTGCCCGCTGCGCTCGAGCTGAGCAAACACCGCGGCCGAAGTCTCACGCCGAAGTTTGGCGATCGCCGTGGCGGGACTGACCGGACGACGCAGCAGCAGCTGCAGTGCCGGCGCCAGCACCGGATCGCCGGGATCGGGGCCGCTCAACACAACCAGGCGGCCCGCCTCGACCGGTTCGCTGTCCACCGCCGGGCGGATCCGGCAGGCGTGCGCCAGGTCCAGCAGCACAGCCGCGGTCAGTACCTGGTCCCGCCGTGGGCGATCCAGCCCCGGCTGCGCCGACGCATTGTCCAGCAGCAACAAGAGCAGATCCTCGGCGATGCGCGCCACCAGCGGGACCGCTGTTCCGCCTGATTCCCCGACCTTTTGGTGACTACGAGTGGTACGGCTCCGCGCTCATCAGCGTCACCTGCACCGTGTTGCCGTTGGGCACCGTGTAACTGCGCGTCTCGCCCACCTTGGCGTCGATCAGAGCGCCACCCAGCGGCGAGTTCGGCGAGTACACCTCGAGCTTGCCGTCGTTGACGCCCTCCTGGCGGGTCGCGATCAGGAATGTCTCGCTGTCGGATTCGTCGCCGTTGTAAAAGACCTTGACGACCGAACCGGGCAGCGCCACCCCGGACTGCTTGGGAGCTTCACCGACCTTCGCGTTGTTGAGCAGGTCCTGCAGCTGACGAATACGCGCCTCCTGCTGGCCCTGCTCCTCCCGGGCGGCGTGGTATCCGCCGTTCTCGCGAAGGTCGCCCTCTTCGCGACGGTCGTTGATTTCCGCGGCGATGACGGGACGATTGGCGATCAACTGATCGAGCTCGGCCTTGAGTCGGTCATGTGATTCCTGGGTCAACCAGGTCACCTGAGTATCCGTCATCTCGTCGCGCTCCTCGTAATTGTCGTTCCGCTGTTTTAGCGGGGGCGGGCTTTCTGTCGCTCCCTGGCGTCTAGGCCGCATCGATCGCCGTGTGTGCCACTTAGGGTCGCGTAAAGCCGTTAATGCAGCAATACACGGTTCCAGCTGGAACCGTGCATCGCAATAGTGTAGCACTGGGCGCCTCGGCCCAGATCGAATTTTCGCAGTTCGGGTTTTGCCCATGGGTTCGCTCGGGCGCAGCCGTCAGGGCGCGCGGAGATAGCCGGGAATGTCGGTCCCGCAGCCATAAATGTCTCCCATCACGGGCGGCTTGCTGGACTTGACGATCGTCGTCACCTGCACCGTGGCCGCCGCGGCCGGGGGAATCAGCACCTCGCGGCGCCCGGTCTCGCTGCCGTCGTCCGAACGGGCTCGCACGATGCAGTCGACTGGGCGTGCCGGATCCGAGCGTGTCACGCTGATCGTGACCGAGACCGTCTCGTCGTCAATGATCTGGTATCCGGCCAGGGTCCCTCTGACGTCGCCGGTGCCCAGCCGCCGGTAGCCGATCACCGCGACAAGGGCGCCCAACGCGAGCACCACCGCCGCCAGGACGACGGCGACGCGGCGCCGAGCGGCGTGCGAGAGTCGGGGGCGCCCATAACGGGCCTGCGGCTGGGGGAGGTGACTTTCGCTCATGCGGGCGTCAGGTCTTTGGGTGATCAGATTGCGGAAGGCGGTGGACAGGATGAAACGATTAGAACTGGAACTATATGGCCACCCAGCGGTGAGCGGCGGACAGACAGGGAGCACGTGAGCGAGTTGCGGTTGATGGCGATACACGCCCACCCCGACGACGAGTCCAGTAAGGGCGCCGCCACGCTTGCGCGTTACGCCGACGAGGGCCATCGCGTGCTGGTGGTGACGCTGACCGGTGGCGAGCGCGGCGAGATCCTCAACCCCGCGATGGACCTGCCCGACGTGCATGGGCACATCGCCGCAATCCGTATCGACGAGATGGCGAAGGCCGCCGAGATCCTCGGTGTGGAACACACCTGGCTGGGCTTCGTCGACTCCGGGTTGCCCACAGGCGACCCGCCGCCACCGCTGCCCGAGGGCTGCTTTGCGCTGGTGCCGTTGGAGGTGTCGACCGAAGCGCTGGTGCGGGCGGTCCGCGAGTTCCGCCCGCACGTCATCACCACTTACGACGAACACGGCGGCTACCCCCACCCCGACCACATCCGCTGCCACCAGGTTTCCGTCGCCGCCTATGAGGCCGCCGGCGATTACTGCCGCTTCCCGGATGCCGGCGAGCCATGGACGGTGTCCAAGCTGTACTACGTGCACGGCTTTTTGCGGGCGCGGATGCAGATGCTGCAGGACGAGTTCGCCAAGCACGGTCAGGAGGGCCCGTTCGGCAAGTGGCTCAAGCACTGGCATCCCCACCACGACATCCTTGCGCGGGTGACGACGCGGGTCGAGTGCTCCGAATACTTCGGCCAGCGTGACGACGCATTGCGTGCGCACGCGACCCAGATCGATCCGGAAAGCGACTTCTTTGCCGCGCCGATCGCCTGGCAGCAGCGGTTGTGGCCGACCGAGGAGTTCGAGCTGGCCCGGTCGCGAATACCCGCGCGTCTGCCCGAGGACGATCTGTTCGCCGGAATCGAGGCCGACCGGTGAGCCGTCTCGCGCTTATCGCGAACGACGTCCTCGCCGACGACACGCCCCGGCGCACCGGACCGGACTTCGGCAAGGCCAGCCCGCTGGGCCTGCTGGTCGTCGTGCTGCTGCTGATCGGCACGCTGTTCCTGATCCGGTCGATGAACCGGCACCTGCGGAAGCTGCCGGAGTCCTTCGACCGCCACAACCCCGGGCCCGACCAGGCCGCCGACGAGGGGACGCTCGCCGACGCCGCGCCATCCGGTGACGACCGCGAACCGCGAACCCGCACCGATCCCGACGGATCGCCGCATGAGCCCGGTTAGCGCGGCAGCTTCGCGATGAGTCCGGCGCGCAACACGCTGGACGCCGCGGCCAGCCCGTACCTGCGCCAGCACGCCGACAACCCGGTGCACTGGCAGCAGTGGACCCCGCACGCGCTCGCCGAGGCCGCCGACCGCGACGTGCCGATCCTGCTGTCCGTCGGCTACGCGGCCTGCCACTGGTGTCATGTCATGGCTCACGAATCGTTCGAAGACGACGAGGTGGCCGCGGCGATGAACGCCGGTTTCGTCTGCGTCAAAGTCGACCGCGAAGAGCGACCCGACATTGATGCGGTCTACATGAATGCCACTGTCGCGCTCACCGGACAGGGCGGCTGGCCGATGACGTGTTTCCTCACGCCGGACGGCCGGCCCTTCTTCTGCGGCACGTATTATCCCAAACCGGCTTTCCTGGAACTACTTTCGGCTGTGGTGGACACGTGGCGCACTCGCCGTGAGGAGGTGGAGCAGGCGTCGGCGCACATCGCGGGGGAGCTGCGGTCGATGGCGTCGGGGTTGCCGCGCGGTGGCCCGCGAATCGACCCTGCGCTCTGCGATCACGCGGTCGCCGTGGTAATGCGTGACGAAGACACCGCCCGTGGCGGCTTCGGCGGTGCGCCGAAATTCCCGCCGTCGGCGCTGCTCGAGGCATTGCTGCGGCATCACGAGCGGACCGGATCGAGCGCCGTGGGCGCCGTGCAGCGTACCGGCACCGCGATGGCCCGCGGTGGAATCTATGACCAGCTCGGCGGTGGCTTCGCCCGCTACAGCGTCGACAATGCCTGGTTAGTACCGCATTTCGAGAAGATGTTGTACGACAACGCGCTGCTGCTGCGGGTTTACGCGCACTGGGCGCGCCGGACCGGCGATGCACTGGCCCGCCGGGTCACCGCCGAGACCGCGCGGTTCCTCATCGACGACTTGGGTGAGGCCGACATGTTCGCTTCGTCGTTGGATGCCGACGCCGACGGCCGGGAAGGGTCGACCTACGTGTGGACGCCAGCGCAGCTCACCGAGATGCTCGGCGGCGCCGACGGGCATTGGGCCGCTTCGGTTTTCGGCGTCACAGCGACCGGCACCTTCGAGGAAGGCGCGTCGGTGCTGCAGCTGCCCGCCGACCCCGATGACCCGCACCGCTTCGAACGGATTCGTACCGCGCTGCTAGCGGCGCGGCGCACTCGGGCCCAGCCCGACCGCGACGACAAGGTCGTCACTGCCTGGAACGGGCTGGCGATCACCGCACTGGCCGAGGCCGGCGTGGCGCTGGACGATCCCCAGCTGGCCGACGCCGCACGCCGATGCGCGACCGCACTGGTGGACCTGCACATTGTGGATGGCCGGCTGCGTCGGGCCAGCCTCGGCGGGCAGGTGGGGGAGAGCGCGGCCGTCCTGGAAGACCACGCGATGCTGGCCACCGGGTTGCTGACGGTGTATCAGCTGACCGCCGACCAGACCCGGCTCACGACCGCCTGCGAGCTGCTCGATATCGCCTTGGCGCACTTCGCTGACCCCAATCACCCGGGCCGCTGGTTCGACAGCGCCGATGATGCCGAACAGCTGATGGTGCGGCCCGCCGACCCGATCGACGGGGCGACGCCGTCGGGGGCGTCGTCGATTGCCGAAGCCCTGCTGACCGCCGCGCATCTGGTCGGCGCTCAGCGCGCCGACTGGTACGGTCAGGCCGCGGCCGACGCGCTACAGGCGCATTCTCCGCTGCTGGCGCGCGCGCCGCGCTCGGCCGGGCATTGGCTGGCGGTCGCCGAAGCCGCTGTGCGTGGACCGTTGCAAATTGCGGTGGCCTGCGATGGGCCGCGGTCGTCGCTGCTGGCCGATGCCCGCAGGATGGCGCCGGGCGGGGCCATCGTTGTCGGCGGCGCGGTGGACTCGTCAGAGCTGCTGGCCGGACGGGACCGGGTGTCCGGTGCCGATGCCGCCTACGTGTGCCGCGGCCGGGCCTGCGACCTGCCGGTCACCACCGCATCGGAACTGGCGGCGGCCCTGAACTTACCTGGATAGAGCGGGGTTGTAGCGTGCGTCTCATGCCGAGCCCCCCGGACAGGACCCAAGCCATCACGGACACCGTGAACCGCTACATCGCTCTGGTCGCCAATGGCAGCGCGGACGATCTGGTCGGGCTCTATGCCGACGACGCCACCGTCGAGGATCCGGTGGGTGGTGAGGTGCATATCGGCCGGCAGGCGATCCGTGGCTTTTATTCTGCGGTCCAAGGCGCGGACCGGGACTGCGAGTTGGTGACGTTACGGGTGGCCGGCAACGAGGCGGCGTTCCAGTTCCGGCTGACCGCGGCGCTCGGCGAGAAGCGGATGCAGATCGAGCCGATCGTCGTCATGGCCTTCGACGACGAAGGCAAAGTCGCCGCGATGAAGGCCTACTGGTCGGCTGACAACGTCACCCGGCTTTAGCCCGGGCAAACGCCGGTCTACAGGGCCGCGAGCCAGATCGCGATGTACTGGCAGATCGCGGCGGCCAGGGTCAGAGCGTGGAAAAACTCGTGGTAGCCGAACGTGCGCGGCCACGGGTCCGGCCAGCGCAGCCCATAGAGCAGACCACCGACGCTGTAGAGCGCGCCACCGACGGCGAGCAGCACGAACGCCGCGATCCCGGCGCCGTCGAGAATCACCGCGACGTAGAACGCGGCCACCCAGCCCAGCAGCAGATACAGCGGAACACCCACCCAGCGCGGCGCGGTCGGCCAGCACATCTTCAGCAACACCCCGGTCAGCGCGCCGCCCCACACGACGGCCAGCACCAGCAGCCCGGTCCGGTGCGGCATCGCCAGCACCGCGAACGGTGTGTAGGTGCCAGCGATGAACACGAAGATCATCGAATGGTCCAGGCGCTTCATTCGTGTTCGCGCTATCGGCGACTTCCACGTGATCCGGTGGTAGACGGCGCTGGTGGTGAACATTGCCACCACCGAGCCGGTATAGACGAATGCCGCCAAACCGGCTTTAAGCCCGGCCAGCGGCCACAACACCGATATCAGCGATGCGCCGGCCGCGACGGCCATGACGGCTGACACCAGATGGATCCAGCCCCGTGCGCGTGGCTTGGCCAGGACAGAGACTGACGCCTCGACGGGATTCTCGTCGAGGTCCCCAGGTGCAGTGGCCGGCCCGGACACCACCTGCCGTGGGGCCGTGCTGGTCTGGCCGCTCATATCTCCTCCTGGTTCGTGCCGAGCGCAGTGAACGTCTGTAAACCACGCTAGCGGGGAAAGCGAGGGATTCGCGATATGGCTCACTGTGAGATTGTCATCAATTTCGGGTGTCCACAGTAGGGTGAATGTCCGTGGAGATCATTCCCGCCCGGCTCAAGGAACCGCTGTATCGCGTCTACGAGATGCGGCTGCGACAGGGTCTGGCGGCGTCGAGATCCGAACTGCCACGCCACATCGCCGTTCTGTGCGACGGCAACCGGCGCTGGGCCCGTAACGCGGGATACCACGATGTCAGTTACGGGTACCGGATGGGCGCGTCGAAGATCGCCGAGATGCTGCGCTGGTGCCAGGAAGCCGGCATCGAAATGGCCACCGTCTATCTGCTGTCCACCGAAAACCTGCAACGCGATCCCGACGAGCTGGCCGCCCTGATCGAGATCATCACCGACGTTGTCGAGGAGATCTGCGCGCCGGTCAACCGCTGGAGCGTGCGGACAGTGGGAGACCTGGAGCTGATCGGCGAGGAACCCGCCCGACGGCTGCGCGACGCGGTCGAAGGCACCGCGTCGACGGCGAACGCCGGCTTTCATGTCAACGTCGCGGTCGGTTACGGCGGTCGCCAGGAAATAGCCGACGCGGTACGCGCCCTGCTGGGCAAGGAACTCGCCAACGGAGCCAGCGCCGACGAGCTGGTCGAGGCGGTCACCGTCGATGCCATCGCCGAAAATCTCTACACCTCCGGACAGCCCGACCCGGACCTGGTCATCCGGACTTCGGGAGAACAGCGGCTGTCTGGTTTCCTGCTCTGGCAGAGCGCCTATTCGGAGATGTGGTTCACCGAGGCGCACTGGCCCGCGTTCCGCCGGGTCGATTTTCTGCGCGCGCTGCGCGATTACAGCCTGCGCCACCGCCGTTACGGCGCCTAGCGAGCAGCCGCAGCCGACCGGTTTGCCGGCCAATACCGCGTGTCACACTGGACGCATGCCTGCGCTGTCAGCAACGGTGTTCACGCTGAGCTGGTGGCTGGGGCTATACCTGCTGGCCCGCAACCCGCGCAAGCCGGTGCTCATCTTCGCCGCGATCGGGCTGTGCAGCTTCGCGGTCGTGGTGGCGCTGGACGCGATCCGTCTGGCTGCGCATTCGGCGCTGCTCAGCCACGTCGAAATCTATCTGGCCGTCGTGCCCGGGGTGGCGTGGTTCGCGGTGCTCCTCGAGCTGCGTCGGCCGCGCGACAGTTGGCGGGCACGCACCGGTGAACTGGTGCTGGTCGCCGGGGTCGGCGCACTGGCGCTGCTGGGAGCGGTGCTGGCGAGCAGTGTCGACGGCCCGCTGCGGCCCGGCCATCTGCTGATGTTCGCCGTGATCTCGATGTCCACCCTGGGCGCCATGGTCGCGGCGTTGATCCGGCCCGCCCAGCCCGTGCCGGCGGCCGGGTTGGTCATCCTGGCCACATTGTTCTTCGCGCTGAGCAACGCCATCCTGGTGATTCCGCTGGGTCTGGTGCCCAGCTGGCTGGCGTTGGCCTCGACGGGTTTCGACGTGTGCTGCCTGGGTGTCGCGGTGGCCCTCTGGGATGCCTTCGACGAAGGTCAGGCGCTGCGTGCCGACATGCTGCGCTCGTTCGCCGCCGGCGCGGTGGTGTCGGTGCTGTTCGGGGGCCAGGCGCTGATCGGCATCGCCGTGATCGGGCGGGGAAGCCAGGCAAGTACTGCGCTGACGGTACTGCTGTTCACCAGCGTGGCGATCGCGCTTGCGATCCAGGTACTGGCCGATCCGCTGGCCGCGGTGCTGGACCGGCTGGCGTTCTCGCGCTCACCGGCGCTGCGCGCCGATCGCGCCGCCCTGCGCAACACCGAGGCCGCATTACCGCTGAGATCGGCGCACCCGCTCGACGACGTCGACGACGACTCGTTCGCCCGGCTGACCCGTCGCGCGCTGGGCCACTACGGTGACCTCTCGAAGCTGGTCGCCAGCCCGCTGACCGCGCTGCCAGTGATCGACGAGCGGCTGCTCGCGCGTGGGGCGCCCGACCAGCCGCTGGAACGGGCCAACGAACTCAAGGCTTTGCTGGCCGACCGCATCGCGGCGCTCAAGCCGCAGGGCGACGACGACTTCGGCACCACCGAAGAATGGCGGCACTACAACTCGCTGTATTTCCCCTATGTCGTCGGTGTGCGCGCCTACGCGCAGAATGCCACGGCCGCCGGCCTGGATCCCACCGCCCGGCGCGCCTGGCAATGGCTGGTCACCGAAGTGCCGCAGCGGTCGCTGCACAACTGGCAGAACGCCGCGGCCCGGCTGATCGCCGCCGATCTGCGTGGGCGGGTCGCGGTGTCCATCGCTCCCGGTGATAATGCTGCCCGCGCAGGTGCACCCCAGCTTCGCGAGGGGACGGGGTGAGCCGGGGACACCCAACAGCCGTGAGGGAATAGCCGCCGGTCAAAACGCGGTTGACCTGCGCATGGCAATGCTTGGCAGCGTCATGTGTCGATCTGGCAGTGCCCAGACCGCATGCTCAAATCGTGTCTTTCCTGATCAGTCCCCTCCAGTCCCCACCATTCATAGGAGTTCTGACATGACCGCCATTCCTGGTTTTGCTACCCGGCCGGTGTACGACTCGACCGACTCACTGCTGCGTTTGGCCATGCGCGCCGACGCCACCATCACCGGGCTGCTGGGGCTGATCGTTGCCGTGGCCGCCGATCCCGTCTCCACGCTGACCGGGCTGACCTCGGCCCAGGAATACCTTCTCGGCGCCGCCTTCGTGGTGTATGGGTTGGTGGTGTTCGTGCTGGCCGCCGCCCCGGACCTGCGCCGCGCCGGGCTCGGCGTCGTCGTCGCCAACACCGTCTGCACGCTGGCCGCGGTCATGGTGGTCGCCGCCCACGCCCTGCCGCTGACCGGGCTGGGCGTCACCGCCACCCTCGCCAGCGGCGTCTACACCGCGATATTCGGCTATCTGCAGTACCTCGGAGTGCGCCGGTTGCCGGCGTGACTCCCTTCCCGCCGGTGCGGGGCGCCGCCGTCAGAGGTTGCGGTGCGCGGCCCCGCATCGGCCAGTGTGCCCCCCAGTCTCTCAGCGTTCGACCGCACCGAGCCGTTCGGTCAATACGGACAGAATGGCGAGCCGAGCCTCTGCGATCTCGGCGGCGCTCAGGGTTGCGGTCTTGGGTCGCAACGTGACGCTGAACGTCACTGAATGACTCCCGGCCGGAATCGACGGACCGCGGTACTCGTCGACGAAGCGCAGCCGGTGGTCGACTGCTCCGGAGATGCCAGGTTCCAGACCGGCCACTGCGGCGACCTCTGCCCACGAAACCATGTCGTCGACGACCACAGACAAGTCGAAGGTCGCCTCCGGCCACTGGGGAAGCGGGGTGAAGGAATTATCGCGGGAGGAGGCAACCGTCAGTGTGTCGAGTTCGAGCTCGACGCATGCCACGTAGGGCGCATCGATTCCGGTCGCCCGCAACACCTGTGGGCGCAGCAGCCCGATGGCGCCAATCCCGGTTCCACCAGCGGTGACCGCGGTGCGTGCCGAGGCGTCCGCCCAGCCCACCGCCGTCGATCCGCCGACCTCGAGGTTGGTGAGAAAGCATGCGCGCTCCAGCATTTCCACCAAGCCCCGGGCCTCGCGGAACAGTTGCGGACCATCATCACCGGTCAAAGCGATTGCGACGGAGGTCTTCTGGGTCGGCAGCGGCTCGAATTCCGGATGGGGCGGCACGGCCACCTCGGGGTGAAACACCGCGCCCACCTCGAATATCCGCACCTGCGCGAAGTAATTCATGTTCTTGGCCACCGCAGCCAGCAGGTTGGGAATCAGGCTGGGGCGCAGCGAGTCCAGATTAGGCGCAGGCGCCTGGTCGAAACGAACCGTGTCGGCCTTGGTCATCCCGATCGAAGCCAGTAATTGGTCGCTGACCCAGGGGTAGGTGATGACCTCGCGCAGCTGTCCACGGGTGCCCAGCTGTTCTCGCAGCGAGCGCGCCAACGGTTTGCGGTTCAGTGACCGCACATCGGTAAGTGTGGTGGTGATGTCCGCGGCGGCAAGGTCGTCGTAGCCGTGGACGCGAGCGAGCTCTTCGAGGATGTCATGCGGCAGCGAGATGTCACCCGTCGATCGCCAGGTCGGCGCCGCCGCCTCGAAGCCGTCCGCGAGTTCGACCACCCCGAAGCCCAGCGCGACTAGCGTGCGGACGATTTCTTCAGTCGGCAGGACCGCACCGATCCGGGTGTCGAGGAACCGCCGGGTGACTGACACCGTCACCGGCTGTGTCTGCTCTCCGATCAGCTGCTGAGCGCCCAAGATCGCGGCATCGGGAGCGGCCTGCTGCAGCAGGTGCAGGAAGTAGCCGACCGCCGCGTCGACACGTTGGGTGTCGAGCCCTTTTTCGTAGCGCGCCGACGCTTCGGTGCGCAAGCCGGTCTGCTGCGAGGACCGGCGCACCCGCACGGCGGAAAACGATGCGGCCTCCAGCAGGAACGACGCCGAGTCGGGGTCCACGGCCGTGTTGGCGGCTCCCATGACTCCGGCCAGCGCGACCGGCACCGTGCCGTCGGCGACCACCGGCAGATCCGGTGTCAGCGAAACACGCATGCCGGTGAGCAAGTCGAGCACCCCGACCGCGCCGGATTCCCGCACACTCAACGGCCCGCTCAGTTTTGCCGCGTCATAGACGTGCACCGGCTGCCCGACCGTGAACATCACGTAATTGCCCAGGTCGACGCAGAATCCGAGACTGGATTCGCCGATGCGCGCGAGGCGTTCGCGCACCAGGTCCACGGTGGGCCGGCCGGCGGGGAGGTCGAAGCGCACCGCGGTGAACCGCGCGCACAATTGCGGATCCAACTGACCGATGAGTCCGGATACCGCGACCGGCAGCTCCGCCATCGGCAACGGCTGCAGTGGCGTGTCGAAGATGGCCGCCAACTCCCGCGCGATACCGTAATGGCCCCACAGATCGGGGCGGTTGGTCAACGACTTGTTGTCGACCTCCAGGATGGCGTCGCCGTCGATCTCTGTGACCGCTTCGACCTCAACGGTTTTCAACGTGAGTTCGGTGGCGATCTGCGCGGCGCTCAGCCGCGCGGGCAGCGTCACGAAATCGCTGACCCAATCCAGTGAAATCTTCACGCGACCTCAGACGTACTGGTCGAGGAAGCGTAGGTCGGCGCTGTGGAACAGCCGAACGTCGTCGATCCCGTAACGCATCATGACCAGGCGGTCAAGGCCGACGTTGACGTAGAACCCGGTCCAGTGTTGCGGGTCGAGGCCGCCGGCCCGTAACACATTCGGATGCGGGCACCCGCCGGGCATGAGTTCGATCCAGCCGACGTGACCACATGTCCGACAACCCCTGCCGTGGCAAACCTGACATTCCATGTCGATCTCGAACCCGGGCTCGACGAAAGGGAAGAAACCCGTGCGCATTCTGGTGCGCACCGGCGTGCCGAAGACCGTCTGCAGGATGGTGTCGACAAGGAACTTCCCCGCCGTCATCGGCACGTCTGCGTCGACCAACAACACTTCGTACTGGAAAAAGGACCGTTCGTGCCGAGCGTCGGTGCTTTCGTTGCGATAGACCCGGCCCGGGTAGACCATTCGCAATGGCGCGCCGTGCTCGAGCATGTAGCGCACACTGGCTCCGGTGAGATGAGGGCGCAGGCACAATCGCTCGGCTCCGCGTAGCGCAGCCGTCTCGGACAGCCAGAAGGTGTCCATGCTTTCCCTGGCGGGATGGTCGGCCGGGAAGTTCAGGGAGTCGAATTCGAACTTCTCCGAGCTGATCTCCGGGCCCGAGTAGACGGTGAAATTCAGCGCCCCGAATGCGTCGTTGAGGTCATACATCATCTGGACGGTGGGATGCATACCCCCGACCGTGGGCACAAGACCGGGCACCGTTACATCGAGCGGTTGAGTCAGAGCGGTTGCCACGGTCTCCAGCAACTCACTCCGTTGGGCGACGGCGGCTTCGATGTCGGCGAAGGCCGAGTGCACTGCCCGTCCGACCGCTTTGCGGATAGCGGGAGCAAGAGTGCCGATGCCGCCGCGCAGGACGTTCAGCTCACTTGATCGAGACGACACACTGCGCTCGGCCACGGTCAGCTGCTCGACGGAGTCTGCAGCCGCTACCGCCGCGAGTGCGGTGTCCCGCAAAAGCTCAACCTTGGTGACGAGCTCTTCTGCGGTAACTGCTTCCGTCACATCGAATCTCTCGGTCGGCGTTGAGAACCCAGACCAGCCCCGTTGCCGGTTGTCTTCGCGAACACCCTACTGCACTGCCATCGTGGCTCCGGCGGCCGCCGCGAGCGTGAAGCTGGCCGCACATTCGGCGTCGAACGTGAAGCTGGCCACACGTTCGGTGCCCGACGCTACTCAGAAGGGGCTCGAGAAGTGCTGTTGCGCATAGGCTCCGGAGCCACATGCGGTTTTCCTGACAGAAACGAGGCGGGAATGACGACGGACGCGAATATTGCCGCAGCGACCACGAATACCGCGGCATAGGCCCGCGAGGAATCCTCGCGCGCGATGTCGGCACTGCGGCCGAGTCGGCTGGTGAGAACCACCGACATGAGCGCAGCGCCGATGGCGGCAGCGGCATTGTGGTCGCCGCTCGACACTTTGCGCCGACCGAAATGCCAGCTCACGGCAGATCAAATTTGTGAAAAGCAGTCCGGCTGGCGCGTGCTAAGACCGCCGGCCAATTCGGCGGCTCACAGCTTGCGCAACCGAAGCCGGTTGATGGAGTGGTCGGCGTCCTTGCGCAGCACCAACGTGGCGCGCGGGCGGGTGGGCAGGATGTTCTCGACGAGGTTGGGCCGGTTGATGGAGCGCCAGATCTCCCGGGCCGCCGCCACGGCCTGCGGGTCGTTGAGC
This sequence comes from uncultured Actinomycetota bacterium, assembly GCA_963787635.1. Taxonomy (GTDB): domain Bacteria; phylum Actinomycetota; class Actinomycetes; order Mycobacteriales; family Mycobacteriaceae; genus Mycobacterium. The sequence goes on from CAWBDP010000006.1 coordinate 234,429, forward strand.
CCTGCGTAGTGGTGGAAGTGCGACGCCGGATTGGCGAACGCCGTCGTGCGCATGGTGAGGAACCGCGACACGTACCACTGCTCGATATCTTCGATGCGCGCATCGACATACAGCGAAAAGTCGAACAAGTCCGAAACCATCAGGGTGGGCCCGGTCTGCAGTACATTGAGGCCCTCCAGGATCAAGATGTCGGGGTGGCGGACCACCTGCTTGGCTCCCGGCACGATGTCGTAGATCAGGTGCGAATACACCGGCGCACATACGTAGTCGGAGCCCGATTTGACCGACGTGACAAAGCGCATCAGCGCCCGACGGTTGTAGCTCTCTGGAAACCCCTTGCGGTGCATCAGGTTTCGCCGGGTCAACTCGGAATTGGGATAAAGAAAGCCGTCGGTGGTCACCAGGTCCACTTTGGGGTGATGCTCCCAGCGGGCCAAGAGTGCCTGCAGCACACGGGCGGTGGTCGATTTGCCGACCGCGACGCTGCCGGCCACCCCGATGATGAACGGCACCGGCCGGTCCGGGTTCTGCTGGGGTTCGCCGAGGAATTCCGCGGTCGCGGCGAACAACCGCTGCCGGGCCGCGACCTGGAGGTGAAGCAGGCGGGCCAGCGGCAGGTAGACCTCTTCGACTTCGAGCATGTCGATTTGTTCGCCGAGACCGCGCAGACCGGTCAGTTCCTCTTCGGTGAGTGCCAGCGGCGTCGACATGCGCAGCGCGCGCCACTGACTTCGGTCGAACTCCACATAGGGGCTCGGCTCGCTCAGCCGCGGCATAGCTGTCAGTCTTGCAGCAGTGACCGTGCCCGCGGCGGCTGGGGCAACCTCGATAGCGTTAGCGGTATGGAGCCTGCCACCCTGATCCGCGAGTACCTGTTGCTCGGTTTGCGCTTCGACCGGGTCGAGTCGGGCTATGTCGATTCCTTCATCGGCGACCCCGCGTTACGCCAGGCGGTGCACGACGAACCGGTGCCCGACCCGGCCGAGTTGGCCCGGCAGGCACAGCGGTTGATCGCGGCGTTGCCGGATGTGCCGCGCCACAACGGGTTCGACCAGACCCGCGCCGACTACATCGAAGCCCACCTGCGTGCCCTGGCCTGCGCGGGACGGAAGTTCGCCGGTCGAGCAGGTCGGATTCGTCGACGAGGTACACGACTACTTCGACGTGCGCATCGGCAAGGGCGACCCGGACACCTACCGGCGCGCCCACACGCGGCTGAACGAGGTGCTTGGCGGGACCGGTGCGTTGGCCGACCGGATGGCCGCCCACCGCGCCGCCGAAGAGATCGCCCCGCCGCGGCTGGCCGAGTGCATCGAGGCGTTCTCCAGCGCACTTCGTGATCGGGTCCGGGTCCACTACCCGCTGCCCGACGCCGAAACCGTTCACTACGAGGTCGTGACCGACAAGCCGTGGTCCGGGTTCAACTACTACCGGGGCGATTACCGATCCACGGTCGCGGTCAACGCCGACGTCAAACAGCTGATGTCGCAGCTGCCCAGGCTAGTGGCGCACGAGTCCTATCCGGGGCATCACACCGAGCACTGCCGCAAAGAAGCCGGGCTGGTCCGGCGATCAGGCCAGGCCGAGCACACCATCTTCGTGGTCAACACGCCGCAATGCCTGATGGCCGAGGGGCTGGCCGATTTGGCGTTGTACGCGGTGATCGGCCCACGGTGGGGTGGCTGGGCGGCCGACATCTACGCCGATCTGGGCCTGCGGTTCGACGGCGAACGTGCAGAGGCGGTGGCCGAGGCAACCGCGGCGCTGGCCGGAGTTCGACAGGACGCCGCACTGATGTTGCACGACGAACACCGCGACAGCGACGAGGTGGTGGCGTTTCTGCGGCGCTGGTTGTGCGTGCCCGACGAGCGGGCGCGGCAGATGTTGAGGTTCCTCACGTCGCCGCTGTGGCGGGCCTACACCAGCACCTACGTCGAGGGATACCGGTTGCTGCGGGCCTGGCTGGACGATCGCCCGGCCAGTGTCGGCCGCACCGAACGGTTCGGCCGGCTGCTCGACGAGCCGCTTATCCCGTCGACGATGCAGAGCGCGGGGGCACCCCAGCGAGAGGGGACGCGATGAGGAGGAGGCGGGCAATTCGGCCCGGTCCGTCGACGATGCAGAGCGCGTGGGGGTACCCCAGCGAAGCGAGGGGAAGCGATGAGGCGGGGGCACCCCCAGCCGCGTGGGGGCTCCCCAGCTTGCGAGGGGACGGCGAGGGGGCGAGGCGGGCAATTCGGCCCGGCCCGTCGGCGCTGGGGGGGGTCCCCGCGAAGCGAGGGGACTAACCAGCAGTCGGGTTCAACAGCGCCGTCGATAGACTGGCGCCCGTGACTGCCGCACCCGATGCCCCTACCGCCACCTCCGTGATGTCAGCACCGTTGGCCGAGGTCGACCCTGATATCGCCGAGCTGCTGGACAGCGAACTTGCCCGCCAGCGCGACACCCTGGAGATGATCGCCTCGGAGAATTTCGTGCCGCGCTCGGTGCTGCAAGCCCAGGGCAGCGTCCTGACGAACAAGTACGCCGAGGGGCTACCCGGTCGGCGCTACTACGGCGGCTGCGAATACGTCGACGTCGTAGAAAACATCGCCCGGGACCGGGCCAAGGCACTGTTCGGCGCCGACTTCGCCAACGTGCAGCCGCATTCGGGCGCCCAGGCCAACGCCGCGGTGCTGCACGCATTGATGTCACCGGGGGAGCATCTGCTGGGTTTGGACCTCGCCAACGGCGGCCACCTGACCCACGGCATGCGGCTGAACTTCTCCGGCAAGCTCTACGAGGCCGGTTTCTACGGCGTGGACCCGACGACGCATCTGGTCGACATGGACGCGGTCCGCGCCAAGGCGCTCGAGTTTCGCCCCAAGGTGCTGATCGCCGGCTGGTCGGCATACCCGCGCATCCTTGACTTCGCGGCGTTCCGCTCGGTCGCCGACGAGGTCGGCGCCAAGCTGTGGGTGGACATGGCGCATTTCGCGGGCCTGGTGGCTACCGGATTGCACCCGTCGCCGGTGCCGCACGCCGACATCGTGTCCACGACCGTGCACAAGACGTTGGGCGGGCCGCGTTCCGGGCTCATCCTGGGCAGACAGGAATACGCCAAGTCCATCAACTCCGCGGTGTTCCCTGGCCAGCAAGGCGGACCGCTCATGCACGTCATCGCCGGCAAGGCCGTGGCGCTCAAGATCGCTAGCACACCTGAATTCGCCGACCGCCAGCAGCGGACGCTGTCCGGCGCCCGGATCGTCGCCGACCGGCTGCTGGCCGGCGACGTCGCCAAGGCGGGTGTGTCGGTGGTCAGCGGCGGCACCGACGTCCACCTGGTGCTCGTCGACCTGCGCGACTCGCCGCTGGACGGCAAGGCCGCCGAGGATCTGCTGCACGACATCGGGATCACCGTCAACCGCAACGCGGTGCCCAACGACCCCCGTCCGCCGATGGTCACGTCGGGCCTGCGGGTGGGCACCCCGGCGCTGGCCACCCGCGGCTTCGGTGACGCCGAGTTCGCCGAGGTCGCCGACGTCATCGCCATCGCTCTGGCAGCGGGGACCGGAGCTGACATGACCGGCCTGCGGGATCGGGTGACGCGGCTAGCGCGCGAGTTTCCGCTCTACGAGGGCCTGGAGAGCTGGACGTTAGTAGATCGCTGATCCCCCGAAAGTTGCGCGGAGACGAAAAGGACCCATCTGATCGGCGTATCGGGGGCTGTTGCGTCTGCTCGTCCTAGCAAAGCCGCGACACGGGGTTCCGGGATTTCACGGAACCTGTGTACGCGAGTTACGGTTACCGAATGGCACAGAAACCTGTCGCTAACGCGCTGATCCTGGAACTTGAGCCGGTGGTGGGCGAGAACCTCGACCGCCATCTCAATACCGAGAACTTATGGTTCGCGCATGACTTCGTGCCGTTCGACCAGGGCGAGAACTTCGCCTTCCTGGGCGGGCGTGATTGGGACTCAGTCGCAGGTCACGTTGCCCAAAGTCATCACCGATGCGTGTGAGATCTTGCTGGTCACCAAAGACAACTTGGCCGGCTATCACCGCGAACTTGTTGAGCACTTCATCCTCGAAGAGATGTGGGGCCAGTGGCTGGGCCGCTGGACCGCCGAAGAACACCAGCACGCTATTGCATTGCGCGAGTATTTCGTCGTGACCCGCGAGGTTGACCCGACCGCGAATGAGCAGGTCCGCTTCGAGCACGTGTCGCAGAAGGGGTATCGCGCCGACCACTACTCCCAGGTCGAAACCCTGGTGTTCATGGCTTTCTTCGAACGCGCCCACGCGGTGTACTGCAACAATCTGGCCGCGCGGATCGAAGAGCCGGTGCTGGCCGGACTCATTGCCTGCATTGCGCGAGACGAAGAGCGCCACGAGGAATTTTTCGCCAACCTCGTCGCGCATTGCCTCGACTACACCCCCGACGAGACGATCGCGGCAATCGCCGCCCGCGCGGGCGACGTCGACGTCGTCGGCGGTGACATCGACGCGTATCAGGACAAGGTGCGCAACGTCGCCGACGCCGGCATTTTCGGTCCGGCGCAGCTACGCCAGGTCATCTCGGACCGGGTCGGCGCCTGGGGCCTGGCCGGTCACCCACAACTGCAACAGCTCGTCGCCGGGTAGGCGCCGCCGGCACCGTTGAATTCCGGCGCGCCTGCACGGCGGGTACGCGAGGACGAGAGTAGCGTCGCACTCGATGGCTAGCGACGTGCTCTGCTATCCGGACGGCACCTTCTGGTACGACTACCGCAGGGCCGGCCCCGGCCCTAGTGCCGCGGCCTCCGCCAAGATCGCCTGTGCGGGGCCGCACGGCACCCCCGGTGACGATGCGGCCTGTGGGTCGAGCAGCTGAGGAATCGGGCCAATACCCCAGGAGCAATCCGTGACCGATCTCCGGACGTACGTGCTCGACACGTCCGTTCTGCTGTCCGACCCGTGGGCAACTAGCCGATTCGCCGAACATGAAGTGGTGGTCCCGCTGGTCGTGATCAGCGAACTGGAGGCCAAACGCCACCATCACGAATTGGGCTGGTTCGCGCGTCAGGCCCTGCGCTTGCTGGACGATCTTCGTCTGCTCCACGGACGACTGGATCAGCCGATACCCGTTGGGACACAAGGGGGTACGCTTCACGTCGAGCTCAACCACAGCGACCCGACGGTGTTGCCCGTGGGCTTCCGTACCGACAGCAACGACTGCCGAATCTTGAGCTGCGCCGCCAATCTGGCCGCCGAGGGCAAACGGGTCACGCTGGTCAGCAAGGACATCCCGTTGCGGGTGAAGGCCGGTGCGGTGGGCCTGACCGCCGACGAGTATCACGCGCAGGATGTCGTCACCTCCGGGTGGACCGGAATGACCGAACTCGAGGCGGCCGGCGAGGACATCGCCGCGCTGTTCGCCGACGGCGAGGTCGATCTGGCCGCCGCCCGAGACCTGCCGTGCCACACCGGGATTCGGCTACTCGGCGGTGGGTCACACGCGCTCGGCCGGGTCAACGCCCACAAACGCGTGCAGCTTGTTCGCGGTGATCGTGAGGTGTTCGGACTGCGCGGGCGCTCCGCCGAGCAGCGGGTGGCGCTCGATCTGCTGCTCGACGAGTCGGTGGGCATCGTGTCACTCGGCGGCAAAGCCGGCACCGGCAAGTCGGCGTTGGCGTTGTGCGCGGGTCTGGAGGCCGTGCTGGAGCGCCGGACTCAACGCAAGGTGGTGGTGTTCCGTCCGCTGTATGCCGTCGGTGGCCAGGAGTTGGGCTACCTGCCGGGCAGCGAGAGCGACAAGATGGGTCCGTGGGCGCAGGCCGTCTTCGACACGCTCGAGGGACTGGCCAGCCCAGCGGTGCTCGACGAGGTGCTCTCTCGCGGCATGCTCGAGGTGCTCCCGCTTACCCACATCCGCGGTCGGTCGCTGCACGACTCATTCGTAATCGTCGACGAGGCGCAGTCGCTGGAACGCAACGTGCTGCTGACCGTGCTGTCCCGGCTGGGCACGGGATCGCGGGTGGTGTTGACCCATGACATCGCGCAGCGGGACAACCTGCGAGTGGGCCGGCACGACGGGGTGGCCGCGGTGATCGAAAAGCTCAAGGGTCACCCACTGTTCGCGCACATCACCCTGTTGCGCAGTGAGCGATCGCCGATCGCCGCGCTGGTCACCGAGATGCTCGAGGAGATCGTCGGGCCGCACTGACCTAGGCGTTTCGGTAGGCTGCCAGCGTGCCGAGACCATCCGACAGCCAGGCCTGGCGGTACGGGCGGACCGTGCTCGGCGTCATCGCGGCCGCCGCGGTGCTGGTCATCGGGGCTCTCACCGGTCATGTGAAGCGTGCCGACGCCGACGACGTCGACTGCGCGAAGGCCAAATGCGTGGCGCTGACGTTCGATGACGGGCCAGGGCCCTTCACCGACCGGCTGCTGCGGATCCTGCAGGATGCAGATGCCAAGGCGACGTTCTTCTTGATCGGCAACAAGGTCGCGGCCAATCCGGCCGGCGCCAAACGCATTGCCGACGCCGGTATGGAGATCGGCAGCCACACGTGGGAGCACCCCAACATGACGACGATTCCGCCGCAGGACATCTCGGCCCAGCTGTCGAAGGCCAATGACGCGATCAGCAGTGCCACCGGTCGCACGCCCACGCTGTACCGGCCCGCCGGCGGCCTGTCCAACGGTGCGGTGCGGCTGGCCGCCGCCCGGCTTGGGCAGGCCGAAATCCTCTGGGATGTCATCCCTTTCGACTGGTTCAACAACTCCAACACCGCTGCCACCCGCTCGGTGCTCATGACGCAGATCAAGCCGGGCTCGGTGGTGCTGTTTCACGACACCTACTCCAGCACAGTGGATTTGGTATACCAGTTTATCCCCGTGTTGAAGGCTAACGGGTATCACCTGGTCACCGTCAGCCAACTGCTCGGCCCGCGGGCTCCGGGTAGCAGTTACGGCGGGCGCGAGAACGGGCCACCGGCCAACGACCTGCATGACATCCCGGCCGCCGAAATCCCGTCGTTGCCGAATACCCCGTCGCCCCAGCCGATGCCGAATTTTCCGATCACCGACATTCCCGGGCAGAACTCGGGCGGACCGAACAACGGGGCATGAGGCGCGGTGCCGCCCCCACGAGGGGTCGACACTTTGTCAGGTCTGGTTAACCTTGAGCGCCGAGATGATTGCTTCGACGGTGGCCCGTGAGCCCGCATCATCGATCGGGGACGTGGCGAAGAAGAAGGTCACCGGATTGGTCTGCACCGTGATGACGACGACCGAGTCTCCCTTGACGTTGCGCGACGTGTCACCGATGGTGACGTCGGCGTCCACCCGGGCGGCCTTGATGCCGTCGACCGTGATCGACGACGACTTGGTCGGGCCCAGGCTGGGTTGGGCCCCTTGGTAGCCGGGGCCGTTGACGATGCACGTCATCAGCTTGGATGCCTGCGCGGCGATGTCCATGCTCGACACGAAGTTACTGATAGCCACGTCGGCCTGCATCATCCACTGGTTGGCATTGGGGATAAGGCTAGTCAGGCCCACGGCGTCGATAGCATTCGGAGCCGAGTTGTCGGACAACGGACTCCATCCGGGTGCGGCGCTGGTCGGGAAAGACAGCGCGCCTGCGCTGACGGTGTCGCCGCTGGGCTCGGTGCCCCCGGACACGTTGGGGGTGCAGTCGGTCGCGGTCTGTTGAGAATTACTGGGCGTCGATGACGTGGGGGGTGCTTCGTCGTCAACGGTGCGGCCGTCGTCGATTCGCTATGACGGCCCAAGACCAACACCAGCGTCACCACCAGTGCGATCGCGGCGACAACCGCGACGGCGGCACCGATCAGCCAGGGCAGCTTGGATTTCGGGCCTTTCGGCGGTGGCCCTCCAGGCGGGTAAGGCCCGGAGGGCCAGCCGGGCTGGTACTGCTGACCGTCCGGCGGCGGGTACTGCTGACCGGCTGGCGGGTACTGCTGGGGCGGGTAGCCGGCGCCGGCATACGGATCGGTACCGGCCATCTGGGTGTGGGCGTACGGGTCGACCTGATGGGGGCCGCCCTGATAGGGCCCGCCCTGATACTGCCCGCCCTGATAAGGCTCGCCCTGATGCGGGCCACCCTGATACGGCCCGCCCTGATACTGCCCGCCCTGATAAGGCTCGCCCTGATGCGGGCCGCCCTGATAGGGCCCGCCCTGATACTGCCCGCCCTGATAGGGCTCGCCCTGAGGCGGAGCCCAACGGGTTCTGGCCATAAGGATTCGCGCCGGAGGGATCCTGACCGTAGGGACCGCCGGGAGGAGCCGTCATTGCTCAACCACCTTCACTGTCATTGCCACTTCCGGGTAGCCGCCCAACCGCATCACCCGTTCTTCACCTTCGTCATCGCCAGCACGTCCAGCCGGCGATCCAGCTCCTCGATCGAGAGTTTGTCGCCGATCAGACCGCGGTCGATCACGGTTTGGCGAATGGTCTTGCGCTCACTTGAGCGCTTCCTTGGCCACTGCGGCGGCCTCCTCGTAGCCGATCGCCGAGTTCAGCGGCGTCACGATCGACGGCGACGACTCCGCCAGCTCACGCAGATGCTCGACGTTGGCTTTGAGACCGGTAATGCAGCGCTGCGCGAACAGCGTCGAGACATTGGTCAGCAGTTTGAACGATTCCAGCAAGTTGCGCGCCATCATCGGGATGTAGACGTTGAGTTCGAAAGCGCCGTTCGCGCCGCCCCAGGCGATTGCGGCGTCGTTGCCGACTACTTGCGCGGCTACCTGCGTAACCGCCTCGGAGAGAACCGGATTGACCTTGCCCGGCATGATAGAGCTACCAGGCTGCAGGTCTGGCAGCTGAATTTCAGCCAGGCCGGTGAGCGGACCCGATCCCATCCAACGGATATCGTTGGCGATCTTGGTCAGCGACACCGCGATAGTGCGCAGCGCGCCGGACGCCTCGACCAGCCCGTCGCGAGCGGCCTGAGCTTCGAAAGAGTTTGTTGCCGTGCGTAATTCGGTTAGCCCGGTGCGCTCGACGAGGACCTCGACCACTTTTGCGCCGAACCCGTCCGGGGCATTGAGGCCGGTGCCCACCGCGGTGCCGCCGATCGCCAGCTCGCCCAGCCGGGGGAGGCACCCGTGCACTCGTTCGATACCGGCCTCGATCTGGCGGGCGTATCCGCCGAACTCCTGGCCCAGCGTCACCGGGACAGCGTCCATCAGGTGGGTGCGGCCCGACTTCACCACCGTGTGCCACTCGTCAGCCTTGGCCGCCAGGGCGTCGTGCAGCACCTGCAGCGCTGGAATGAGGTGGCGCACAGCGGCTTCGGTCGCCGCGATGTGGGTTGCGGTGGGGAAAGTGTCGTTGGAGGACTGGGACATGTTGACGTCGTCGTTGGGGTGCACGGTTACACCGTTCGCCGCCGCGATGCCCGCGATCACCTCGTTGGTGTTCATGTTCGAGCTGGTGCCCGATCCGGTCTGGAAGACGTCGATGGGGAACTGGTCGTCGTGGCGTCCGTCGGCGATCTCATCGGCGGCGGCGATAATCGCGTCGGCCTTGTCCGGCGCCAGCAGCCCCAGGTCCTTATTGACCTGCGCGCATGCGCCTTTCAGCAAACCCAGCGCCCTGATCTGGGCGCGCTCCAGGCCGCGGAAAGAAATCGGGAAGTTCTCCACAGCCCGCTGAGTCTGGGCACGCCACAACGCATTTACCGGCACCCGCACCTCGCCCATGGTGTCGTGTTCGATGCGGTATTCGCTTTCGGCGGCGCTGTCGGCCATACGTCTGGTCCTCGCTCAGTCAGGGTGCTACGGCAGTGGGTAGGCGGCACTGCTGTCGCCGGTGAAGTCGATGGCGGAGTATTCGTTGAGCTTCGAGAGCCGGTGATAGGCCTCGATCATCCGCAGGGTGCCGGACTTCGAGCGCATCACGATCGACTGGGTGGTGCAGCCGCCGGGGTAGTAGCGGACACCCTTGAGCAGGTCGCCGTCGGTGACGCCGGTGGCGCAGAAGAAGACGTTGTCCCCGGATACCAGATCCTCGGTGGTCAAGATCTGGTCCAGGTCGTAGCCGGCGTCGAGGGCTTTGCGGCGCTCGGCCTCGTCTTTGGGCGCCAGCTGCGCCTGAATCGACCCGCCCATGCACCGGATCGCTGCGGCGGTGATGATGCCCTCCGGGGTGCCGCCGATCCCGGCTAACAAGTCGGTGCCCGACGCGGGCCGGCATGCCGAGATCGCGCCGGCCACGTCGCCGTCGGTGATCAACCGGATGCGCGCACCGGTGTCACGGACGTCTTGGATGAGCTGGGCATGCCGTGGCCGATCCAGGATGCACACCGTCATGTCGCGCACCGACAGGTCCTTGACCCTGGCGACCGCCCGGATGTTCTCGGCGATCGGCGCGGTGATGTCTAGCACGTCCGCGGCGTCGGGCCCCACCGCGATCTTGTTCATGTAGAACACCGCCGACGGGTCGAACATTGCGCCGCGGTCGGCCACCGCCAGCACCGAGATCGCGTTGGGCATGCCCTTGCTCATCAGCGTGGTGCCATCGATCGGGATCAACCGCGAAGTCGCAGTCCGGTCCGTCGCCGTTGCCCACTTCCTCGCCGTTGTAGAGCATGGGTGCTTCGTCTTTTTCGCCCTCGCCGATGACCACCACACCGCGCATCGAGACCGAGTTCACCAGCTCGCGTATGGCGTCGACGGCCGCGCCGTCGCCGCCCTCCTTGTCCCCGCGGCCCACCCAGCGGCCGGCGGCCATCGCACCCGCCTCGGTGACACGCACCAATTCCAGGGCCAGGTTGCGGTCCGGGGCCTCACGACGAGAAGTCCCCGGCGGCGAAGAGTGGGCGTTGAGAGGGTCGGTCGGAGACGACGAGCCGGTTTCGGGCACGGAAAAAGGGGCGCCAGGAGCATCAGCACGCGTCATGGTTGCCGATTCTCCCAGAAGCAATCCGGCCACTCGAATCAGGGATACTGGCTGGAATACTGGCACTGTGACCACGCAGCCGCAGCCGACCGCCAAGCCGGCCAAGCCGCGATTGCTGCAGGACGGCCGGGACATGTTCTGGTCGATCGCGCCGCTGTTGGCGGCCTGCATTGTGCTGGCCGGCCTGATCGGCATGTGCTCTTTTGCGCCCGGCGGCCCGAACCGGGGACCGGTGCCCTCTTACGACGCTGCCGCCGCGCTGCGTGCCGACGCGCAGACGCTCGGGTTTCCGATTCGGCTGCCCCGGCTGCCCCAGGGCTGGCAGTCCAATTCCGGAGGCCGCGGCGGCATCGAAAACGGACGAACCGATCCGTCGACGGGTCAGCGGCTCAACGCGGCCACCTCGATCGTCGGCTACCTCAGCCCAACCGGCAGGTATTTGAGCCTGACCCAGAGCAACGCCGACGAAACCAGCCTGGTCGGCTCGATCCACCCCTCTTCCAAACCAGCGATGTACCCCACCGGCACAGTCGACGTGGACGGCACCAATTGGATTCGCTACGAGGGCGCCGACGTCACCGAGCCGGTCTGGACGACTCGGCTGAATAGTCCGGCCGGTCCCACCCAGATCGCGATAACCGCGGGAAGCGCCGATCAGTTCCGTACGCTGGCGGCGGCCACCCAATCACAGCCGCCGCTCCCGACGAGTTGAGAGATCACGATGACCGCACCTGAAGCTGATTTGACCGGATGGTCGGCGGCGCCGTTCACCGGTGGCGGCTACACCCATGACGTCTACCGCAAAGGCGAAGGCCCCGGTGTGGTGCTGATTCCCGAGATTCCCGGCATCCACCCCGGAGTGCTGGCCCTGGGCAATCACCTGGTGGACAACGGGTTCACCGTCGCGATGCCGTCACTGTTCGGTGTGCCGGGTAAGCCGATGTCGATCGGCTACGCGGTCACTTCCCTCGCCCGGGCTTGTGTGGCAAGGGAATTCGCGGCGCTGGCGACCAACAAGCAGCGGCCGGTGTCGATGTTTCTGCGGGCGCTGGCCCGCGAACTCAACGCGTCGACGCCGGGCAATGGCGTCGGGGTGATCGGCCAGTGTTTCACCGGTGGTTTCGCGCTGGCCGCCGCGGTCGACGACACGGTGCTGGCCCCGGTGCTCAGCCAGCCGTCGGTGCCGTTTCCGCTCAGTTCGGCACAACGGCGCGACCCCGGGCTGAGTGAATCCGAGCTGTCGGTCGTCGCCGATCGCTGCGCCAACGAGGGACTGTGCGCCCTGGGTCTGCGATTCAGCGCCGACCGGATGTCTCCGGGTGAACGCTTCGCGACGCTCAAAGAGCGTCTCGGTGACGCGTTCGAGGTGATCGAGATCAACTCCGGCCCAGGCAATCCGGACGGTTTTTCCCGGATGGCGCATTCGGTGCTGACCGAAGAGGTCCGCGAGTCCGACGGCCAGCCGGCCTACGAGGCACGCAAGCGAGTCGTCGAGTTCCTCACTGCGCGGCTGGCGACCTCGTAGCTGCGCGGCCGAATGTCGGTTCAGCTGCGGGCTTTCCAGCGTCTGAGCCAGCCGGGGTTGTCATCAACCTGGCCCTCGTCGCCGGGGCTTCGAGGCAAACGCCTTTGTACACCGCCAGGTAGACGTCGATCGTGGTGACGATGACGATCATCAGCACCGGCCCGATGACGATGCCCCACGGCCCGAACATGGCGATACCGGCGAAGACAGCCATCAGCATGAGCGCGGAGTTGAGCCGGGCATCCCGCGGCACGAGGATCGGCCGCAAGAAGTTGTCCAGGTTGGTGACGACGACCAGATGCCAAAGGACACGAAGATGCCGCCACCGATGTTGCCGAAGAAGACCATCCCGATGCCGAAGGGGATGGTCACGATTCCGCCGCCCAGCGGAATGATCGACAGCGCGGTCAGCAGAATCGCGAAGATGAAAAAGCCGTGGTGAAATCCCGCGACGTAGACGGATGCGGCCCCGGCCACACCTTGGCACAGCGCGATGACGAACTGGCCGCTGACCGTGCCGCGCACCATGGAGCCCATCTTGCGCAGGTACAAGTCGGTGACGTCTTCGCCGAGCGGATTGAGCTGGCGGATCAGGGTGACCAGTCGCTCACGGTTGGTCAGCATCGCGACGAACACGTACAAGAAGATGATGGCCGAGGTCACGACACCTACCAGAGAACTCGCGGTGTTCTGCAGCAACTGTAGCGACCATTCGCCCGCCTTATGCGCGACGGTCACCATCGCGTTGCGCAGGGTGTCGGCGGTGACGGTCATGTGCAGGAACGGCACCCGCGACAGCAGATCGTTGACCAGGTGCAGGGCTTTATCGCCGAGTGCGCTGGGACCCGTTTTCTGCACCCAGCCGGCGACCTGAGTGATCATCCGGGAAATCTGAGCGACCGCCAGCAGGACCACCAGACCGATCGGCACGACCACCGCGGCCAGCGCCGAGAGCAGCGTGCACGCGGCCGCCAGCCCGCTGCGCAGATGGCGATCGAACCATTCGAAAAGCGGTGTGAACAAATACGCGCCGACGGCGGCCACCACGATCAGGACAAAGTAGTGGCGCAAGAAGTATCCGAGGAAAGCACGCCGAGCAGGGTGAAGACCGCCAGGGCACGCTTCTGCGAGAGCGTGAATTCGGTGTTCATCGCCATGGGCACATCGTACCTCTGCGGTGCTTTTCGCGCGTTGGCGCGTGCGCTGGTCGGCGATGAACCGGACCGACATGCGTTGCAGCAGCCCAGGAGCCAGCCGGGCGAACACCCACGACACGTAGGCGCGCTTGGGTACCACCAGCAGGGCCTTGTTGCGTTCGACGGCCCTCAGCGTGTCGTGGGCCAGCCGGTCGGGGGCATAGGCCGTTTTCATGCCCTGGCCGCGCAGGTAGTAGTCGCGGCCGACGAAGCCACCGAGCGCGCCCTTGTCCAGGATGGGCGTCTCCACGGCGGCCGGGCACACCGCCAGCACGCCCACCCCGCGGGAAACGGCCTCCGAGCGCAGCGCCAGCGACAGGCCGACGACCGCATGCTTGGTCATCACGTAGCTGGTGATCTGCCCGGCGGCGGTCAGTCCGGCGATCGATGCCGTGTTGACGATGTGGCCATGACCCTGTCGCAGCATCACCGGATAGGCCGCAGCCACGCCGTGCACCACACCGCGGACATTGACGTCGATGATGGCGTTCCATTGCTCCAGCGTGAGCAGTTCGGTGTCGCCGCCCCAGGCGATACCGGCGTTGTTGAACATCAGGTCCAGCCGCCCGGCGCGGGCCACCACCTCGTCGACAGCGCCCTGCACCGCGGCGGCGTCGGTGACGTCGAGCCGCGCGGAGCTGGCCGTGCCACGGCCGGTGAGGCTGTCGGCGGTGCGGACCGCGGCGTCACCGTCGATGTCGGTGCATACGACGTCGGCGTCCGCGGCGCCAAGTGCCCGGCACAACGCCGCGCCGATACCGGAACCGGCGCCGGTGACGATCGCGGTCTTGCCGGCGAAACTCATTGCGCGGCCGCCTTCATCACGTGCCCGTAGAGATCGGGGTATCGCTTCAGGTGCGCGCCGCCGTTGAGGTCGAGCACCTCACCGGTCAGCCACGACGATTTGGGCGAGCACAAGAACAGCACCGCCTCGGCGATGTCCTCGGGCGTCCCGGCGCGTCCCAGCGGTGTGTTTTCCAGATAGTCGTCGAGCACCCCGGGTATCAGAGTGGCGGGCTCGGTCAACGGAGTCTGCACGAAGCCGGGAGCGACCGCGTTGACCCGGATTCCGCGGGGCGCCAGTTCCAGGGCCGCAACCTGGGTCAACATCGACAACCCGGCCTTGGCCGCGCAGTAGGCGCTCATAGCGACGGCGGGCTGACGGCCGTTCAACGAACTCACCGACACCAGCGCGCCGCCGTCGTGCAACTGCGGTGCGGCGTGCTTGATGACCAGGAACGCGCCGGTAAGGCAGACATCGACCACCGAGCGGAACTCGGCCACCGGCAAATCGGTGATCAGCCCGACGCCGCTGAATCCGGCGGTGTTCACCACGACGTCGAGCGGCCCAGCCTCGGCGAACAGCTTTTGCACCGAATCCTCGTCGGTGACCTCGACAGTCGCGCACAGATGTGGGTCGCCGAGTTCGACCCCGACCCGGGCCGCGCCGTCGCTATTGCGGTCGGCGACGGTGACCCGGTAGTTCTCGGTCGCCAGCGCATGGGCCACTGCGCGGCCGATGCCGGATGCGCCACCTACCACGACAGCCGTGCGGATGCTCATGTTGGGCTCCTCATTGTCCGGTCCACGGTAACTGCCGTGCCGCCATGAGCCGCCGGTGCCGGGTCGCAAGCCGTCAGGTCGGTACTACCCCTCAATGGCCGGTCGACTTGTAGTAGGAGAAGCCGAACAATGCGGTCAGGAACAGCACCACGACCACCGCCGTGATGACCCATTGCCGGCCAGTCGTCTTGGCTCGGTAGCCGGTGCCACATCGTACGGGGAAGCCGAGGGCGTCAGACCGGCGCCGGCCTGATGACCACCTGGATCATATTATCTGGCGGCCGCCGCGGGTCTTGAGTTCGACCGTCAACGGATATTTCGGCAGATCCAGGTTGAAGCTGTAGCTGGATTCCGTATCGGTCTCCTCTCCACCCGGCCCATTATCCTCCGCATGTCCTTGCGCAAGGCCAGCGGCGCGTCTCGGCAGACGCCTGTTTCGACATACAGGGCGACCGAGAATTTCGGCTTGAGCGCGCGCGACAACAGCACCGGGTAGATGGCAACCATCGCGGTTGAGAGCACCATGAAGCCGGCCATTTCGTTTTCCCGGGAAGCAAAAACATCGCCGCGGGGACGAGGAGCAGACTAGCGGCCATCCCGCCGCCGAACACCCACTTGATCTGGGGTTCGTCCGCATCAGTGTCGCCGGTCCGCGAAACATGGCGAACAAACTCTACGCTTCGCGGCCCCCCGTCTCAGGGGTTCTGCGAACTACGCACCGGCAGGCGCTGTGACCGCGGAGGCGACGTGGTGCTTTGTGGTGGCCTTGACCTTGTCGAACAGCTCGAGGTAGTACGGCAGGCACTCGGCCATCGCCTGCTCGGTGGTGAACAGCGGCCGGTAGCCAGGTCGCGCTCGGCCTTGGCAATGGAGAAGTAGTTGTCCAGGTAAAGCCGTTCCACCGCAAGGGGTTCCAGCGGCGGCTGGGGCAACCCGAACCGGAAGTGCAGCCGCTGCCATCTCGACATCACCCAGCGGACCACGGCACCGGATATCCGCAGCCGGGGCCAGCGCTGTCCGCATGCCTCGACGACCGGCCGGGCGAACTCGAACATGTTGACCGGTTCGCCGTCGTTGATGAAGTAGGCCTGGCCGGGCGCGGTGCCGCCCGGCACCAAGTGCTGGCCGGCCAGGATGAAGCCGTGAATCAGGTTGTGTACGTAGGAGTTATCGAGCTTGGCGGTCTTGCGCCCAACCAGCACCTTGACGTGACCGGCGACCACGCTCTCGAACAGCTTGCGGAACATCGTCTGGTCGCCGCGGCCCCAAATGCCGCTGGGTCGGATCGAGCAGGTCAGCATTCCGGCCCCATCTGGGCACGCGTTCTGCGACAAAACAAATCGCTCGGCGAGTACCTTGGTCTCGGTGTAGAGGTCGTTGAACCGGTCGGTGTAGGGCAATGTCTCGTCGCCGCCGGCAATGGGCTTGCCGCCTATCACCACGCTGTTGGACGACGTGTAGACGAAACGCTTCACCCCGGCTTCCTGTGCGGCGCGCACCAGGTTCTTGGTTCCGCGGACGTTGACCTCGAAACTGCGCTGGCGGTAGTCGTCGGTGACCGCCCACGCGCCACCCCTCAGCTCGATCAGCGCCGCGGTGTGGAACACGGTGTCGATACCGTCCACCACGGTCGCGACCGTGTCCGGGTCGCAGATGTCGCCTCGAGCACTTCCAGCCCCGTCGGGTCGGACAACGGAGACGGCGCTCGGTCGAAGGAACGTACCTGGTAGCCGCGGTCGAGCAGCGCGGTCACCAGGTTGGCGCCGACGAAGCCGAGCCGCCGGTAACCAGGACACGGCCGAGTTCAGTGGTCAGCGGTGCATAATCCGGAATGCCGTTTTTCGGCGAGCATAACTGAAACGTGTTCCAGTTTCAGACTGAACGGTCAAGCTGGTTGCGATGTCAAGTGTCTTCTGCCTCGCTGGCGGCTAGTGCATCGGCTATTCGCTTGCGTGCGCCAGCTAAGTGCTCTTCACAGCGTCTAGCCAGCTTTTCGCCTCTTTCCCACAAGCTCTAGCGATGCGTCGAGGTCTAGCCCTCCCTGCTCGAGAAGGCGCACCACCTCGATGAGTTCGTCTCGGCATTCTTCGTATCCGAGTTGACTAATAGGCGTAACAGTCGGCGCCTACTGCTCTCTTATCGCCCCATCGGTTTTTCCTTCACTCACAGCCGCGACGGCGCCGTCGGCAACCCGCACTCGCAGCCTGGTTTTGCCGGGGCATCGTCGACCGATCGGAGCACTTTCAACTGCCCCCGGAGCCCGCCGGGCCGACCGTCTGCACGACCGCGTAGCCGCGGGCGAGGGTGGCCGCCGGACCCAGGGTGGCCAGCCGAGCGGCCAGATGACCGATCCGTTCGGCCTCCGCGTCGATCAGCCGCGTGATATCTCGCCGAACCGCCGACCGGGCGCGGTGGACCTCGTTGGCGCGCGCCTCCAGCGCCGCCAGCGGCGCAGCGAGTACCGGGCGGCTACGCAGCTGAGCGAGCATGCGCTCTTCGCGAGCCACCCAATTGCGCAGCGCCTGGGCGCTGCGGCGACGCAAGTCGTCGAGCAACTGCTGCTCTGCCGCGGTATTCGGAACGATCTTCTTGGCGGCATCGGTGGGGGTAGCGGCCCGCATATCGGCGACCAGGTCGCACAGCGGGTTGTCGGGCTCGTGACCGACTGCGCTCACCACTGGTGTGCGGCAAGCCGCGATCGCGCGGCATAGCGTCTCGTCGGAGAACGGCAGCAGGTCCTCGACACTGCCGCCGCCGCGGGCGACGACTATCACGTCCACGTCTGGGTCGGTGTCCAGCTCGCGCAGCGCCTCGACGATCTGGGCGACGGCATTGGGACCTTGGACGGCGGTGTTGCGCACCGCGAAGCGGACCGCGGGCCACCGCGCGGCGGCCACCGTCGTGACGTCCCGCTCGGCAGCACTGGCCCGGCCAGTGATCAGCCCGACCGTCGTGGGCAGGAAGGGTATCGGCCGTTTGAGCCGTGGGTCGAAGAGACCCTCGGCGTCCAGCAGTCGCCGCAGTCGCTCGATGCGTGCCAGTAGCTCTCCGATGCCCACCGCGCGTATTTCGCTGAGCCGCAGAGAGAACGTGCCGCGTCCGGTGTAAAAGGTGGGTTTGCCGCAGACCACCACCTGGATGCCTTCGGCAAGTTTGACCGGCGCGTTCAGCACCAGGTCGCGCGGGCAGGTCACGGTCAGGCTCATATCGGCCGCTGGGTCACGCAACACCATGAACACGGTCTTGGCGTCCGGCCGGATGCTGATCTGGGTCAACTGCCCTTCGACCCAGACTGCGCCTAGCTTGTCGATCCAGCCTGCGACCCGGATGGCCACCGCGCGAACCGGAAACGGGTTCTCGGCCGAATTCGCCGGTCGAGCCTTCGGAGCGGTTCGGTCACTTCGCTGTCGCGCGGGTGATCCTGTTGGCGAGCAGCGTCTGGAACGGCGCACGCGCCTTGGTGGCTTCCTCGTAGGCCAGCAGGGCCTCCAAGTCATGCACATTAGCGAGTGCAGTCTGGCGCGGAGCTGGGCCAGCGTCAGCGCTTCGTAGTCGAGCTCGCCGGCCACTGCCGGTGCCGGCGCCGTCGGGGTGCCGGCCGGTGTCTTCACCTGTTTGGCGGGCATAGGCCGAGTCGGGGAATCGGCCGTCCCGTCTCTGCCTGACGTGTCAGATGCCGAGTACAGCGCGAACCGTCCTTCGGCCCGGCGTTCAGGGTCGACCGCGTCGGCGCCATTGGTGCGGGGGCCGGGCATCGTTTTGTCGACAGCTGCGCCGTCGTCGCCAGGTCCTCGTCGAACGTTGCCCACTCCGGCTGCTCCTCCTTGGGCGGAAAAATTGCGTCCAGGGTGGCGTCACCCTTGATCACCAGCTCGGTCATGTTCTGTTGGAATCGCATTACGATGTGCGCGGCCTGACTGGCCAGCGTCATCGGATACATCAGAATGGTTTTCGGCAGCTTGATCGTCTCCTCGACCGCGATTGTCGCCGCGCCCACCAGCAGCCGGACCCCGTACGGTGCAGTAGCCATGCGTCCCAGAGTGCCTTAACCGGCGGTCAACTCCAAGCGGGCGATGCTCGCTGGCGGGCCCATGTCGGCAGAACGTAACCTGGTTGCCATGCCGACGGTAAACATGGGGATCCCGGGCACCTCGAGCTCCGGGGTCTCCGCTACAGGCTCCGTCGCCGGAGGTGCTGCCGCGGGCAAGCGAGTGCTGCTGGCCGAGCCACGTGGGTACTGCGCCGGTGTGGACCGCGCCGTCGAGACGGTCGAACGCGCGCTGGAAAAGCACGGCGCGCCCGTCTATGTCCGGCACGAGATCGTGCACAACCGGCACGTGGTAGACACCCTCGCCAAGGCGGGGGCGGTTTTCGTCGACGAGACCAACGAGGTCCCCGAAGGCGCCATCGTCGTGTTCTCCGCGCATGGCGTCGCGCCCACCGTGCACGCGTCGGCCGCCGACCGGAAGCTGCGAGTCATCGACGCCACGTGCCCGTTGGTCACCAAGGTGCACAACGAGGCCAAGCGCTTTGCGCGGGATGACTATGACATCCTGCTCATCGGTCACGAGGGTCACGAGGAAGTCGTCGGAACCGCCGGCGAAGCCCCCGAACATGTCCAATTGGTTGACGGGCCCAGCGCCGTCGACGGTGTGACAGTTCGCGATGAGAACAAGGTCATCTGGTTATCGCAGACCACGCTGTCCGTTGACGAGACCATGGAGACCGTACGGCGGCTCCGTGCGCGCTTTCCGAAGCTGCAGGATCCACCCAGTGACGATATCTGTTACGCAACCCAGAACCGGCAGGTCGCGGTCAAGGCGATGGCGCCCGAGTGCGAACTGGTAGTCGTCGTCGGGTCGCGCAATTCATCGAACTCGGTGCGGTTGGTCGAGGTCGCGCTGGGTGCTGGGTGTCGGTCCGCGCATCTGGTGGATTACGCCGACGATATCGATGCGGCGTGGTTGGAGAATGTCACCACCGTCGGCGTGACCTCCGGAGCGTCAGTGCCAGAGGTGCTGGTCCGTGGCGTGTTGGAGCGGTTAGCCGAATACGGCTACGACGTGGTGCAGCCAGTGACGACGGCCAACGAGACCCTGGTGTTCGCCTTACCTCGGGAGATTCGCCGCTCGGCGACGACAACACAGTCCGAGTGATCTGTGGAGGTCTCCTGCTTGCGGGCCGCGTGTCGCCCGACGAGAAGTCGGGCGACCGTACCGCGTCAGACGTCGTACTCCCAGGAATCGGCGGCCGGCTTGCGCCGTTCCCGGGAACGGGACCTGGTTTCCTTCTGCGGTTCGTCGGCTCTGGCCGACGCCCGATATCGGACACGCGAGATGGGGTGGTGTGTCGTGGTGGCGCCGGACGTCCCGTTCGGCGCAGACCGGCGACGTGGCTCGGCCGGCGGGAGGGTCGTAGGGGTCCGCGGGCTCGTAGGAGTCGACACGGCTGCTGCGGCCCGTCGGGCGGCCGTTACGGCTGCGGGGGTCGCGGCGGGCTTCGCTTGGTGACTCGCCGCGCAGGTCGGGATCACGCGGCGGCCTGCTGCGGCGTGGTGGCTCCGTGCCGTCGAACTCGCGGGTGTGTGTCGGAGCGACCCGGCGGGACCGCCGCGGACGCTCGACCGTCGGTTCGGGTACATCATCCAGCGGCGGGCGAACGTGCCGGGAGCGCGACGCAGCCGGACGCTTGTCGGTTCGTCTACGGTCGGCCGGCTTCGCGGATCGTGCGGATTTCGGGGACGACCAACGGCGTGGGCCCGCTGCGAACCGGTCGACGCCGCCTTGTCGGCTGTGTCGCCGTCGGCGGAACCTCGGCCGAAAATTGACGCCAGCTTCCCTGGTAGGCCTCTCGTCCGGTGTCGCTGCCCGCCGCGTCGGCTTCGGTTTTCCCGGCCGAGCGTGCCGCCATCCCCAGGCACCACCGGATGATCCCAATCAGCAACACTGCGGCCGAGGTGAACAGCATGAGCGGGAAACGCTCGATCAGCGGATAGCCACAGTTGATCAGCAGATCCTTAAGGCTGCTCAGCTTAGCCCCGTGGAACAGCCAGTACGCCCCTGGCACGGCACAGAACAAGATCAGCGGTGGTTGGATCACAGCGGTAAAGACACCTGACTGGTGCACCGCCAGCACTGCCGCGACGCAACCGACAACATATAGCGCCGCGAAGACATTCGTCAGTTCCTTGTTGCCTGAATCCGGCATCGAACGCGAAGCCCACGGCGGTGGCGGTTACCCCGACAACGATTGCGGCCCACCAGGGCACACCGTGCATGTTGGGGTGGATCGAGCGATGACGTGCCGCCACCGCCGACCTCGCCCGCTGTGATGACACACATCGACCGTACCGGCTAAGCGTGGAAAGGCCAGTAAAGACCCCGTTACGATGGCGGTGGCGTGCCCCGTCGCCGCCGTTTGGCGGCCTGATGAGCCGCTGTGGCGTCTTGCCGCGGTGCTTCTACACTTGGATCCCTGTGAGCCTGAGCCTGGGGATCGTGGGTCTGCCGAATGTCGGCAAGTCGACGCTATTCAATGCGTTGACCAGAAACAACGTGGTGGCCGCGAACTACCCGTTCGCGACGATCGAGCCGAACGAGGGCGTGGTTGCGTTGCCTGATCCTCGGTTAGCGACGTTGGCGGAGATGTTCCATTCGGAGCGGATCGTTTCGGCGCCGGTGACTTTCGTCGATATCGCCGGTCTGGTCGCCGGTGCCTCCGAAGGCGCCGGCCTGGGCAACAAGTTCTTGGCCAATGTCCGCGAATGCGACGCCATCTGCCAGGTGGTGCGGGTGTTCTCCGACGACGACGTAACCCATGTGGCCGGGCAGGTTGACCCCAAATCCGATATCGAAGTCATCGAGACCGAGTTGATCCTCGCCGATCTGCAAACACTCGAGCGCGCCGTACCGAGACTGGAGAAAGAAGCCCGTAACAATAAGGACCGCAAACCGCTCCACGAGGCCGCCCTGGCCGCCCAAAAGGTGCTCGACAGCGGGACAACACTGTTCGCCGCGGGCGCGGATGCCTTGCTGCTGCGGGAGTTGAACCTGCTGACCACTAAACCGTTCCTCTATGTTTTCAACGCCGACGAGGCGGTGCTGACCGATGCTGCGCGGGTCGCCAGGCTGCGCGACCTGGTGTCGCCCGCGGATGCGGTCTTCCTCGACGCCAAGATCGAAGCCGAGCTCGCACGAGCTCGATGACGAGTCGGCCGCCGAGCTACTGGAGTCGATCGGTCAGACCGAGCGCGGACTAGACGCCTTGGCTCGGGCCGGTTTTCATACGCTGAAGCTGCAGACTTTCCTGACGGCCGGGCCGAAGGAGTCGCGGGCGTGGACCATCCATCAGGGCGATACTGCGCCGAAGGCGGCCGGAGTGATCCACACCGACTTCGAAAAGGGTTTCATCAAGGCCGAAATCGTGTCCTACGACGATCTGGTCGCTGCCGGATCGATGGCCGCGGCCAAGGCGGCCGGCAAAGTGCGCATGGAAGGCAAGGACTACGTGATGGCCGACGGCGACGTCGTCGAGTTCCGGTTCAACGTTTAGCCAGCCGAAGAAGTGAGCCGTTCTCGGCGGAGTACGACGCCTCGTGAGGCGGCCCGATCCAGGGTTCGTGACAATCTCGTAGATTGACGGCGGGTGAGGAGCGCTTGTGGCATTGATTTCGGCGGCTATCTGCCCGCACCCGATCGCGTTGATACCAGAGGTCGCCGGCGGGACCGCCGATCCAGACCAGTTGCGCGCTGCCTGCACCGATTCGATTCGCGAGCTGAAGATTCCCTTCTGATACCTCGTCGGCAAGGCAGAGCCATCCGCGGACGTGACCCAGCCGATCGGTCAATTGCATTGGGACAAGCCAGTTGACGGACGTAGATATTTCGTAGCGAGCTGAACAGAGTGCCCCAGTCCTGATGTTGATCGGTGACGAAACGCGGTGGAATTCTGCCACGGGTAAACGTAACTTCTGGTGTATGTCCGACGACGAGTGGGGCTCAAAAGGAGATCGAGCTTCTTCACGGCGCAGTGCTCGAGGAGATGATATCGACAAACGCCTTCATGGAGCTCGGCGTATCCGATGAGTCGCTGCGGATACTGGCCAGGGCGGTCACAATCTGGGTCGACTACGGGTTCGCGGTCAGATGGTCGCCGGACTGGGTTTCGCCAGGCCGACCGCACATATGGAGAGATGAACAGGGCTGGAATGCTCGCTGCAACGACTGTCTCGCCGAAAGCCATGCATTGCGGACGGAGAGCGAGGTTCTGGCGTGGTTCGACGACCACTCTGACCAACAGCACTCTGCGCATGAGTAGGGATTCCGACGTCGTCGATATCGACCTCGACGTCTGGGACCGCGTGATGGCTGTCAGCCTTCGTGGCTACGTGGCCGCGATGAAGTATGCGATTCCGCGAATCCTCGAACGCGGTGGGGGAGCGATCGTCAACATGTCGTCTGCTGCCGCCTTCCAAGGTGAGCCCGCTCGACCGGCGTACGCGACCGCGAAGGCCGGGATTGGCGCCCTGACCCGCCATGTCGCATCCCGGTGGGGCAAGGACGGCATTCGATGTAACGCTGTGGCGCCCGGTTTTACCGCCACCGAAGCGATTCGATCGGTGCCTCAGTGGCCGGAGTTGGAAGCGTCCGCGCTGCGCCGCATCCGGGGAACCCGCGTCGGTGATCCCGACGACGTCGCAGCACTGGTTGCATTTCTGATATCCGACGAAGGCGCCTGGATCAACGGTCAGGTCATCAACGTCGATGGCGGAACTATTCTTCGCTGAGGAACTTCGTCATGGCATGTCCGGCAACCGATCTCAGGCAGGCCGACTGCGACCTGGTCGAGTTCGCTTTCAAGAAAGGATGGGTTCTGATGAACGGCAGGCCGCTGACCATCTTCGTGGTGGTTCACTCCGTCTACGGCTCCTGCGATCTCGGTACAGCCGCATTGTCCGAACTACGGCCGATGGCGGCCTGGTCGAGCTCAGTTGTCCGCCAAGGTCAAAGACGAAGCAACCCCAGTACGGACTCGCGCGTCGGCGCTGGGGGTCGCGCAAACGGCGAGCGTCGACCACGCGAACGCCGCAGTTTGCGATGAATCGACCGCTGGAGCTGGCTGGCCGTCACCAAGGCAATCAAGATGATCGCCTGTCGACTCAACGCTGATCTCCGCATGCGCCGACGCCAGCTCGAAGCGGGCCCGGGTGTGCGGCGGCCCAACCGGTAGCCGATCCACATCGCCACCGCCACGCAGATCAACTCCAGGACCGTCATGCCCGTGAGCATGGCTTGTCACAGTCGCGGGAAGGTCACTGATCGGATACACCTAGGTGGCCTTCTGGCCGCCCGGCAGATGCGGTGCAGCGTCTCGGACCAAGCCGTTGGGTGTTCCTCGTTTAGATGTGGCATCATTTATCGCATCAATGATGCGCGTGGAGGTGTCCAGTGAGAACCACAGTCACGATCGACGACGAGCTGCTTGCCAAGGCGGCCGAATTGACCGGAGTGCATGAGAATGTCGCACTGCTGCGACAAGGGTTGCAGACCCTGATTCGGGTGGAGAGCGCCCGTCGACTCGCTGCGTTGGGCGGAACAGAGCCGAGGGCCATAGCCGCTCCTCGGCGACGCCGTGCGGCTGAATGATCCTGGTGGACACCGCCGTCTGGATCGATCATCTTCACGCGGTGGAGCCGCATCTGGTTGAGCTGCTGACGCTCGATCGTGTCGTCTGTCACCCTTTGGTCATCGAGGAGATGGCACTTGGGTCGATGAGGCAACGGGATGCGGTGCTTGACCTGCTCGCAAATCTGTATCAGTTTCCGAGGATCGACCATCACGAACTTCTGCATTTCATCGATCGGCGGCGGTTGTGGGGGCGCGGGTTGAGCGCGGTCGATGTACACCTGATGGGCACCGTTGCGCTGGTCGGCGATGCGCAGCTGTGGACAAGGGACAAGCGACTGAAGGCCGCCTGCGCTGACGTCGGTCTGCCGTTGTTCGAGAGCTGACGTTGTCCGGCTCGGTCGTCAAGTTCCATTTTCGGACAACGATCGGACCGCGATAGGGAAATGGTCGGTCAGCGTGGCTTCAGGCGGAAGATCGGGATCGTTCGTCCAAGCGGTGCGGTCTTGGCACGGTAGTCGGTGTAGCCCGAGTACACCTGCTCGGCCAGTTCGTAAAGTCCGGCGTATTCCTGGGGATCGATGACCTGTTGGGCGCTAAAGGCTTCGCCGCCGAATGTGCATTGGGGATGCGCTTTCAAGTTGTAGTACCACTGCGGATGGTTGGATCCGCCGTAGTTGGAGGCGAGCAGGATGACATCATGCCCGTCGTGAAAGTAGGTGAGTTGAACCTCGCGGCTCTCACCCGATTTCGCACCGGTAGCGATAAGCGGAGCGTTGATGATCGCGCCCATGTTGACCCGGCCACCGGTTAACCGGAAGAGGTATGGATCGGTGCGACGTGCGATGTGGCGCGCGACGAATTGCCCTACACGCGAGCGTCCCAAGCCGACGTTGGCCCGATAGAGCCGACCTCGCTTCTTGTGGGGGTCGACATAGCGAAGCGGCATGTCGTTGAACGCTACTCGGTAGGCACAAGTCGTCGGGTGCGTTCGACGGCGATCTGCGGTCAGGAGTTCAAGATTCGACATGTCGCGGCACGGCGAGTCAGCGGACTGGAGAGCCCGTCGGGCGGTACGGACTTTCGTGACGACGTCGAATCCGCCCTACATGGCGAGTAAAATCCGTGCGGAGATATCCCTCATCAAGGAGGCGGTACATGACATCGCCGTCGCTCATTTCTAGAATCGGCGCCGAGCTGTTCGGAACATTCTGGTTGGTGTTCGCTGGTTGTGGCAGCGCCATTTTCGCGGCCAAACAGATCGCCCAGGCCGAGGGCGGCAGCGGGGTCTTCCAATTGGGCATCGGCTTCCTGGGCGTGGCGTTGGCGTTCGGGCTGACGGTCGTCACGATGGCTTACGCGGTCGGCCACATTTCGGGCGGACATTTCAATCCCGCGGTCAGTCTGGGAGCCGCGGCCGGCGGCCGGTTGCCGTGGAAGGACCTTCCGGTGTACTGGGTCGCCCAGGTCGCCGGCGGCCTGCTCGCCGGCACCGCTCTGGTGGTCATCGCGAAGGGAAAGCCCGGCTTCTCCCCTGTCGGGCACATGGCCGCGAACGGCTTCGGCGCGCACTCGCCCAGCCACTACACGCTGGCAGCGGTGATCTTCGCTGAGGCGTTGTTAACGGCGTTCTTCCTCATCGTGATAATGGGCGCGACCGACGACCGGGCCCCGAAAGGCTTCGGGCCGTTGGCCATCGGCCTGTCGCTGACCCTAATTCACCTCGTGTCGATCCCGATCAGCAACACCTCGGTCAATCCGGCCCGCTCCACCGGTGTGGCCTTCTTCAACGGCGACGGCGCACCGGGCCAGCTCTGGGTGTTCTGGGTGGCACCCCTTATCGGGGGCCTGATCGGCGGTCTTATCTATCCGCTGCTGTTCGAGCGGAAAGCGGTGGTGCCGCAGCCCGACGTCGCGGCCAGCTGATAGCCAACAGTGCCTTGCGGCGTATTAGTGCCGAAAGTCACTCTGCGCAGCGGTATTACGCGACGACGGCGATCTCGTCACCCAGGCGGTAGCCCGGCGTCAGCGGAAGCGCGTCACCGCTCCAAAATGAACCGGGGTCGAACCAGTTCGAATGCTTCTCGGTGCTCAGAAGTCCCATCTCCTCATAGGTGATCGCCACCGTCTCGGCGCAGTAGGCAGTCTGCAGCCCGGTCTTGCGTCGCTGCGCTTCCCGTCGTCGCCCTGACTCGCGAACCTTGGTGTCGACCATAGGGATTCCGCGCACCCAGTCGCTGGCTGTGGGGAGTCGGCCGCGCAGCCAGCGGCCGGTGAGCCGCGCGGTGGTGGGAAACGCGGTGCCGTTCATTCGCGCGATCACCCGCAGCAGCTGGTCTTCCTGTGCGCGGTCGGCATACGGCGTCAGCTGACGCAGCCAGCAGCGCTGCCCGTAGCGGTGGATCCAGCGCTCCACCGCCTGCCGGGCGTCGTTGAGCTGCACGCCGCGGTGGTTGGCGCCGGTCCAGACGTCGGTGAGTTTGTCGCCGAGTTCGGCGTGCCAGATCAGCGGAGGCAAGTCGTCGATGGCCACTGTCATCCCGACGTGGTTCACCGGGCTGTTGGTCAACGTTTGGATGGCGCGGTCGGGACCCGAGCCGCCGCGAAACAGCCAGATGTCGCCGGTGCGGGTTTGTTCCAGCGCCTGGTCCAGGGTCGCCGTCCTCGTGTCCACGACAGCACCTTAGGCACACTCAAGCCGATGCGGGGCCGCTAGTGCCTACTCTGAGGTGATGCGCAACGTGTGGAAGTGGCTCGGAGTCGCCGGTCTCGTCGGTGTCGCCGCCGGGGGAGTGCTGGTGGCTCGCGATCAGCGGCAACGAAACGCCTACACCGCCGACGAGGTTCGGGCCCGGCTACATCAGCGGCTGGCTGAATCCGGCGAGGCGGGCGATCGGGAGACCTGACCGGAGTCAGCCGGCAGTTTCCACCGCGTAGAGCCGGTGGGTGCCGCTGAACCCCTTCAGCTCCACGTCGCGCCCCTCGTCCGTGCTGATGTCCTCACAGTCGCGGACTGCATCGCGCACCGACTTGCTCACCAGGATTTCGCCGCCCCCGGCGGCCGCGGCGACCCGGGCGGCCATGGCCACATTGCGGCCGAAGAGGTCATCCCCCCGCCGCACGGATTTACCCATGTGGATACCCATCCGCACCCAAATGCCGTTGCGCCGCTTGTGCTTTGCGTCTTCCTGAATCGATCGTTGGATATCGGCGCCACAGCGCACCGCCTGCTCGGGCCGCGCGAATGCGACCATGAAACCGTCACCTTGACTCTTGACCACGTGCCCGGTGTACTCGTCGACGAGTTTCCGGACGAGCTTGTCGTGGTCGCCGATCAGCCTGGCCCAGGCACGGTCGCCGATTTTCTCGTTGAGCGCGGTCGACTCCTCGATGTCGGAGAACAAGATCACCACCCGGCCATCGGGGGTGACTTTCGCCAAATCGGGTCGCTCCACCTCGGCCCAATCCGCGAGGTCCTCGATGGAGCCGCGCACCGCAGCACCGAACCCTTCTTTGCGTATCACATTCGCGGTCTGCCACACCTGCTTGACTGCCTCGCGCCCACCGGAGAGCAATCGGGCTCGGCCGTCGGTCCGCTGCCGCAATTCCTCGGCTTCCCGGCGGCTGCGGACAAGCCGCACCGAGACCGCGGCCAGCGCGCCGGCTTCGATGACCGCAATGCCGGCCAGGACGTAAACCACGATCATCGGGGCATGACCCATGTGACTCATAACTGGCATTTTGCCGATCGCCGCCGCGCTGCTTGTCGACGGGTCGGCCTTCGCGCTGCCGCTGGACCTTTCGCGGCCCAAGGCGGGTCATTCGCGGGTTTGGCCGATCCGAAATCCGGTCATCTATCTGCGCAGCGTCTTTGCCGCTAGGGTTGCGCTGGGCGCGAGTCATACGGGTAGTTGGCCAATGGATCAGGGTGTTCGCCAGGGAGGTGCCGGTTTGGCCGAACGCGACGATCTCGTTGCGGATGCATTGGTGATCTTCGGGATCACCGGGGACCTGGCCCGCAAGATGACCTTCCTGGCGCTGTACCGCCTCGAGCGCCGTGGGCTGCTGCAATGCACGGTCGTGGGGGTGGCCAGCGACGACATCACCGTTGAGGAACTGGTCACGCGGGCCCGCGAGGCCATCACCGAGACCGGGGAGAAGGTCAGCGCCAAGGTGTTCAACCGGCTGGCCGAGCGATTCTCCTACGTCTGCGGCGACGTCACCGGTGCCGAGCTGTACAAGACGCTGGCCGAACAAATCGGTTCGGACCGCAGATGCCTCTACTACCTGGAGATGCCGCCTTCGCTGTTCGCGCCGATCGTGGAGAACCTGGGTCGGGCCGGGCTGTTGGAGCGGTCACGGGTCGCCGTGGAGAAGCCCTTCGGCCACGATCTGCAGTCCGCGTGCGAGCTCAACGCCCGGCTGCGCGCGGTTTTGGACGAGGACCAGATCTTTCGCGTCGACCACTTCTTGGGCAAACAACCCGTCGTCGAATTGGAGTACCTGCGGTTCGCCAACTTATCGCTGGCCGGACTGTGGGACCGTCACAGCGTCTCCGAAGTCCATATCACGATGGCCGAAAACTTCGGCGTCGAAGACCGGGGAAAGTTCTACGACGGGGTGGGCACATTGCGCGATGTCGTGCAAAATCACCTGCTGCAGGTGCTGGCCCTGTTCGCCATGGAGCACCCGATCGGTCCGAGCGCCGACGACCTCAACGACAAGAAGACGGAATTGTTCCGTGCCATGCCGGCACTGGATCCGGACCGCTATGTGCGGGGCCAGTACCGCGGCTACACCGACATTGCCGGGGTCGCGAAAAATTCACAGACCGAGACCTTCGTCGCGCTGCGACTGGCGATCGACAACTGGCGCTGGGCCGGAGTGCCCTTTTTCCTGCGGGCCGGCAAATCGCTGCCGGAGCGAGTGACCGAGGTGCGTTTATTTACCCGGCGCGTTCCCACGCTGGCGTTTCTGTTCAACCGCGAACAAGCCGAACCCAATCAGATCGTGTTGCGAGTCGACCCCGACCCGGGTTTGCGGCTGCAGTTGGTCGCCCAACTGGATAACTCGTGGCGCAACCTGCACCTCGACTCGTCCTTCGCGGCGGATTTGGGCGAACCGCTGACCCCCTACGAGCGCCTGCTGCACGCCGCGATGATCGGCGACCGCCAGCTGTTCGCCCGCGAGGACAACATCGAGGAAACCTGGCGGATTGTCCAGCCGCTGCTGGACAATCCCGGCAAGGTTCACCCCTACGAGCCCGGATCGTGGGGGCCCGAGGAGGCCAATGCATTGCTGCGTGGTCATCGGACTTGGCAACAGCCGTGGCTGCCCGGCACGCCCCGCAGATCGAAGTCGTCAAAGTAAGGAGAGCGAGAGATATGCAGTTAGGGATGATCGGCCTGGGCCGCATGGGCGCCAACATCGTCCGGCGCGTGGTCGCAGACGGACATGAATGTGTGGTGTACGACCACGAGCCCGACGCGGTGAAGGCGATGGCCGGTGACGACAAGATCACCGGAGTGTCGTCGTTGTCCGAGCTGGCGGAAAAGCTTTCAGCTCCGCGCCTGGTCTGGGTGATGGTGCCCGCCGGGGATATCACCACCGGGGTGATCGAGGAGCTGGCCAACACGCTCGAGTCCGGTGACACCGTGATCGACGGCGGCAACTCCTACTACCGCGAAGACATCAAGCACGCCAAGACCTTGTCCGAGAACGGCATTCACCTTATGGACTGCGGAACCAGCGGTGGGGTATGGGGCCGGGAACGGGGCTACTGCCTGATGATCGGCGGGGACGACGAGGCGTTCGCGCAGGCCGAGCCGATCTTCGCCAGCGTCGCACCGGGATTCGACGCGGCTCCGCGCACACCGAGCCGGGACGGCGACGTGGCAGAGTGCGAGAATGGCTACCTGCACTGCGGGCCGGCCGGGGCGGGGCACTTCGTCAAGATGGTGCACAACGGTATCGAGTACGGCATGATGGCCTCGCTCGCCGAAGGCCTGAACATCTTGCGCAATGCCGATATCGGCACCCGTATCGAGAAGGGCGACGCCGAAACGGCACCGCTGCCAAACCCCGAGTGCTATCGGTTCAACTTCGATATCCCCGACGTCGCCGAGGTGTGGCGCCGCGGCAGCGTGATCGGCTCCTGGCTGCTGGATCTGACCGCGATCGCGCTACACGAATCGCCCGATCTCAAGGAGTTCTCCGGACGGGTCTCCGATTCCGGGGAGGGGCGCTGGACCGCGATCGCGGCGATCGACGAAGGGGTACCCGCGCCGGTGCTCACGACGGCACTGCAGTCCCGCTTCGCTTCACGTAGCCTCGACGACTTCGCCAACCAGGCGCTGTCGGCGATGCGCAAGCAATTCGGCGGACACGCGGAGAAACCGGCCAACTAAGGCCACGTATGGATCTGCGACTGTCGGGGAAGACTGCCGTCGTCACTGGGGCCAGCAAGGGCATCGGTTTGGCGGTCACCAAGGCGCTCGTCGCCGCCGGCGCGCATGTGGTAGCCGGGTCACGAACCCCTGGTAAGCAGCTGGCCCTGCTTGAAGAGAGCGGGCAAGTGTCGTTCGTGTCCGTGGACCTCACCCAGCCTGGTGCCGCCGAAGAATTGATCGCGGCGACGGCCTACCGCGGCGGGATCGATGTTTTGATCAACAACGTCGGCGGTGCCACTATTCGCCCGGGTGGACTCGCCAGCATCTCCGACGACGAGTGGCGCGCGTCCTGGGATTTAAATGTGATGGGCGTCGTGCGACCGACCCGCGCGGCGCTGCCGGAGATCGAGCGGCGCGGCGGCGGCTCTATCGTCATCGTCAGCTCGATCAGCGCCTATGCTCCCGGCCCGAATACCTACGACTACTGCGCTGCCAAGGCCGCCGTCACCAACTTTGCCAAGGCATTATCAAAAGATCTGGCGCCGAAGAACATTCGTGTCAATTCGGTCAGCCCGGGCGCGGTGTCGACCGAGCGGTTTATGGAGCAGGGTGGGGTGGTCGACGGGCTCGCCGCGGCACGCGGTCAGACGGCCGACGAGGTCAGGACGGAGCTCGCAAGCTCCGCGCCGACGGGGCGGTTTACCACTCCTGAAGAAGTCGCTGACCTCGTCGTGTTCCTGGCCAGCGAGCGCGCCGGAAATATCACCGGATCCGACTACCGCATCGACGGCGGATTCGTCACCACCGTCTGATCGTCAACCGCCAGCGAACGCCGGTAACGATGACGAATTTGCTTCCGGAGCAAAAGGCCGCCGGTTCGAATCCTGCCGGGGGCACAAGCTGCGTTGCTGTTCAGGGCATGTTTTTAGAGTCACACCGTTGTCGTATGCATTCTCTGTGCATTGTTGCTACCGCAGGTCAGCGCAGAGAGCACACCCCGGCATGATTGCCCACTGCCGGGGCACTCGCTGGCACTGTTGGACCGCTGTGAGCCGGATCGGACCGGGGTCAGCGTCTTGCCGTCACGGGTCAGCGTCGCCTGGTGCGCAGCCCGGACCGCGACGTCGATTCCCAACGTCAGTGCCACCGCAACCCTCCTGACACTTGTTCTTTCAGATGACCAGGTGACTGGCCGCCACGGCCACGGCCCAGACATTCTCTAAGCAGGAGTCCACACCCACCGGCTGGCTGCAAGTTCTCGAACAACGACACCGCACGACCAGACACCACAAGTCCACGGCAGGCCGCTCAAATCTCAGGGATCACCACGTGTCCCAGTCGAAGGTTCGGGCCGCCCGTGCACTCACACAAAGGCTAAATGTCGGAGGTGGCTGCGATGATGAGGTTATGTCGTCGACCGCATCCGCTGGGGCCGTGGTGGTCAGTCCTAGCCAGCGTCTTGAGGTGCTGTTTGAGGAGCTGGCGGAGTTGACCGGTCAGCGCAACGCGATTGATGGGCGCCTCGTGGAGATCGTCGCCGAGATCGATCGCGACCAATTGTGGGGCGCCACCGGCGCGCGGTCGGTGCCGGCGTTGGTGGCCTGGAAGACCGGCTGCTCGCCGGCGAACGCCCACACGATCACCACCATCGCGAGCCGGCTGACCGAGTTCCCACGCTGTGTCCGCGGCATGCGGGAGGGCCGGCTGTCGGTCGATCAGGTCGGCGTCATCGCCGCGCGCGCCGGGCAGGGATCTGATGAGCATTACGCGCAGCTGGCGCGCTGCGCCACGGTCACTCAGCTGCGCACCGCGCTCAAGTGCGAACCGCGACCCGAACCCGAACCCGAACCTTCCCCCGAGCCCGAGCGCTCGCTTATCACGACCACCACCGAGCAGGGCAGCTGCTACCGGATCACCCTTGGCCACCATGACGCCGCGAAGTTCGACGCCGCCGTGGCGTCTCATCGTGATGCGCTGATCGCCGAGTGGAAGCACGATCACGGCAATAGCCAGGGCAGGTCAGATCAGCGGCCCCCGTTGCCGACCACCGCCGAGGCGTTCATGCGCCTAATCGAGACGGGATGGGACGCCGAGGCGGCCCGCCGGCCACACGGCCAGCACACCACCGTGGTGGTGCATGTCGATGTCGAGCAGCGCGCTGCGGGCCTGCATCTGGGTGCGCTGCTGCCCGACGCCGAACGCCGATACCTGACCTGTGATGCCACGGGTGAGGTCTGGTTCCAACGTCACGGTGAGGTCATTGGTGCCGGCCGGGCGACGCGGCTGATCAACCGGCGGCTTCGCCGCGCGCTGGAGCATCGCCAACCCATGTGCGCGGTTCCTGGCTGTGGTGCCACCCGTGGGTTGCACGCCCATCACATCCGGCACTGGGAAGACGGCGGCCCCACGGAGTTAGCCAACCTGGTGCTGCTATGCCCTTATCATCACCGGCTGCATCATCGTGGTGGCCTCAATATCACCGGACCCCCAGGCGCTCTCCTCGTCACCGACAACGCCGGCCGATTACTGAGCCCGGGATCGCTGGCGCGCCCACCAACTCAACCCCCGCCCGCGGTGGCGCCCTGCCCGGGACCTACCGGCGAGCGCGCCGAATGGTGGTGGTATGAACCCTTCCAACCCCAACCACCACCCACTAGCACTAGCAACTAGCAACTAGCTTGGTTATCGGGGCCGGTCACTACCGGCAATGTATCGAACTCAAACCCGTTGAGGCATAAAGAAACTCGCTACCGACCGCGTCGTGGGCATCGGGGCCGGCCCCCACCGTCGCCGACCCGCGACCCCCAAGACCTCCCCAACCCCTCATCAACACCGCGGTGACAGCGCGCACTCATCTGAGGCAAGTCGGGAATTAGCTCCTGGTTCGAATGGCCAGTTGTGTAACGTTTTTGGGCGAAGCGCGTAACACAACTGGCCGCTCGACGGCTGTTAAGGTTTAGCGAGCCAGTCAGCTGGGCGTGTCTCGATTGACGAACGCCACCACGGCATCGCTGAACGCGTCGTTGTCGTCCCCGGCCGCGGTGTGCCCGGCCTTGGACAGTTCGACCAACTCGGCCCTGGGCACCTTCGCCAGGAAGTGCCGCACCCCTTCTTCGCTGACCACGTCGGAGAGCTTTCCCGGATCAGCAGGACCGGGATCGTCAGCTCCATTGCGGCGCGCTCGAAACTCTCGGTGCGCAGTTCGGGGTCGTCGCCGGGCTTGGTCATAAATGCCGGATCCCAATGCCAGTACCAGCGCCCGTCGCGCAGGCGCAGGTTTTTCTTCAACCCCTCCGGGCTGCGCGGCTTGGTTCGGTGCGGCAAATAGGCGGCAACCGCGTCGGCGGCCTCCTCGAGCGAGGTGAACCCGTGCAGGCCGCTGAACATGAAATCGCGGATCCGCGCGCTGCCGTTCTTTTCAAACCTCGGCACCACGTCGACCAGCACCAGCCCGGTTACCCGCTGAGGTCCGGCGCGGTGCGCGACGAGAATGCCGGTCAGCCCACCCATGCTCGCCCCGATCACGATCACCCGCCGCCCAATCCGGTCGAGTACGTGCATGACATCGGTGGCCAAGGTCTCGACGGCATAGTCGGCGCCCGGCGCACGGTCGCTGTCACCGTGACCGCGCGCATCAATCGCCACCACGTGAAACCCCTCGTCGGCCAGGATCTGGCCGGTGTTCTTCCAGGAGAACCGGTTCTGGCCGCCGCCGTGCAACATCAGAATTGACGGGCGGTCGGCCGCCACGTCGGAGCCGCGGTTCCACTCGTCGGCTACCAGGGCGATTCCGTCGACGCCGGAAAACTCGACCGTCTCAGGTGTGCTGCTCACGGTGCTCACGGGCGTCCTCTCGGTAGATCGTCCTCCGACGTTACCGAGGGTGTCTAGGCACTTTGCGTGCGGTGCTGATTTCCCGCATCGTCGGGCTGGGCGCCCGGGCTGGGCGGCAGTGGCGCATCGGGGAACAATTCGTTGAAGGCGCCGAACATGATGCGGTTTCTGGTCTTTTCATCGACGTCGTCGAACAGCTCATG
Source organism: uncultured Actinomycetota bacterium (assembly GCA_963787635.1). Lineage (GTDB taxonomy): Bacteria > Actinomycetota > Actinomycetes > Mycobacteriales > Mycobacteriaceae > Mycobacterium. The sequence continues at coordinate 269,651 of CAWBDP010000006.1, forward strand.
CAACGTCTGCTGGGTGTGGCCGAAGGTGCCCTCGATGTGCGGGTAGTCGCTGCCCCACAGCACGTTGTGATAGCCCATCGCGGTCATCGCGGCGATCGCCGAGCCGTCGTGCTGAAACGACGCGTACACCTGCGAGTAGATGATGTCGCGCGGGCTGCGGCGTAGCTTGGGGCGCACCACCATTGCGTGCTGGCGATAGCCCTCCTCCATCCGGTCGGCGATGAAGGGCACCCAGGTCGCCCCGCCCTCGGATACCAGAACTTTGAGGTTCGGGTGGCGATCCAGTGCGCCGGAGGCGACGAGTTTCGTCACCGCCCGCTGGCCGCCGAACGACGTCTCGGTGTAATTCAGTACCGCACCGCCGGGTCCGTGGTGGGCAACACCGATCGAAGCGCCGGCGGCGAAATCAATTGGCTCGGTGCCGATATGGAAAGCGATCACCATCCCGGTGTCCTCCGCGGCGGTCCAGAACGGCTCCCACTCGTCACGGTTGTAGTCCTTTTGCGCCGGATGCGGTGCCACGGGCAGGAATACCGCCTTGAATCCCAGCGTGGCGCAGCGTTGCAGCTCGTCGACGGCATCGTCGATGTCCAGCGTGGAAACCTGCGCGGTCGGAATGAGCCGCGGCGAGTAATCGAGGATCGTTGCCTTGGCCCAGTCGTTGGAGGCCCGCATCGCCTCGCGTAACAGCTCAGGTGTGCGAAACGAGCTCGACCACTTCCCCAGCGACGGGAACACCAGCTCCGACCAGATGCCTTCCGCGTTCAGGTCGGCCAGCCGTTTGCCGACGTCACGAGAGCCGGCGGCGGCCACCGTGGCCTGCATGAACTCCTCCTGGACGATCCCGGGCATGCGGCGGCGGAAAGTCTGGCCGTCGACGTGGATGGTCTCCCAGCGGCCGTCGGGGTCCTTCTCGGTGCGCGGCACCAAGTCAGCCAGGCGTGCGGGCAGCCGGGACCGCCAGAGATCGGCCGGCTCGATGAAGTGGGAGTCGGCGGAATTGGCCCACAGCATGACTGCGTCGTTTTCAGTGACAGCGGTCATGAACGCGCTCCCTGAGCCGAAGGGAATCTCCGGCTAGCATACTAGAATGTTGTTCTAATACGCGTCAATGTGCGTGCCCGCCGCGCGCGATGAGTTTCGCGGGCCGGCCGAGTCGGTTCCTATCGAACGTCACACCAGAAGGAGGGCATCATGCCGGCGATCACGCCGTCGCTGTGGTTCGACAACAACCTGCAGGAGGCCGCGCAGTTCTACACCGCGGTGTTCCCGAATTCGCGCATCGAGATGCTCACCCGTTTCACCGGTCTCGGCCCCGGCGAACCGGGTGCGGTGATGTCGGGCATCTTCGTGCTCGACGGGGTCCGGTTCCTGGCCATCAATGGCGGTCCCCAGTTTCCGTTCACCGAGGCGGTGTCGTTCACCGTCGACTGCCGCGACCAGGACGAGGTCGACTATTACTGGGACCGGCTGACCGACGACGGCGAGGAATCGCAGTGCGGCTGGCTGAAGGACCGCTACGGATTGAGTTGGCAGATCGTGCCGCGACGGCTCATGGAGTTGCTCAGCGACCCCGATCCCTCGCGGGCCACGGCGGCCGCCAAGGCGATGCTGGACATGCGCAAGATCGTGGTATCCCAGCTGGAAGAAGCGGTAGACCGAGTCTGAGGTCAACCGGTCAGGCGGTCGATCCACCCGATGGTGGCATCGATGATCGGCTTCACGTCGCCCGGATCCTCGCAGGCCGCGACCATCAGCGACGACTCGGCCATGATCGTCACCAGGATGCGGCCCAGCAGCTGTCCGCGCAGCGAGGCGTCCAACTCCAGTACCGACATCCAACTGCGGAAGGCCGCGGTCATCCGAGCGCGGCGGGCAATCTCGAAACCGGCCGGGGTGTCGCCGGAGACCAGCACCCTGGCCGCGTGACGGTTTTCCCACATCGCCTCCAGGTATGCCTGGACGTGCAGTTCGAACGCCCGTCGGGGCGGCACCGGGGCCCTGGCCTGCTGCAGCACCGAATCGATGCGGGCGTCGACGGCGTGGGCCATCTGCTCGAAGATCGCCAGAAACAGCTCCTTCTTGCCACCGAAGTGGTGGTAAATACTCCCGATGCTGGCGCCGGAACCGGCCACCACGTCGGCCATCGTCGCCGCGGTGAAGCCGCGCGTTGCGAACACCTCCGTCGCTGCCTTCAGGATGCGACGCTGCGTGTCATCGGACCTGGCCCAGCGGCGGGCGCGTGCGTCTGTCGGCAGCTCAGCCCGCTTGGCCATGACTAGAGTTAACGCGCTCAGCCGAGCTGGTGGAACGAAGTGCGAGGATCAGGTCATGACGAAAGCGCGTTGGATCGACGTGCAGGCCCCCGACGTCGAGTTGAGGGCCCTAAGCTGGGGCCCGCCGGACGGCCCGATTGCGTTGTGCCTGCACGGCTTCCCCGATACCGCCTACGGCTGGCGCAAGTTCGCGCCCCCGTTGGTCGACGCGGGCTGGCGGGTGGTGGCGCCGTTCATGCGTGGCTACGCGCCGTCGTCGATCCCCGCCGACGGCAGTTATCACGTCGGCGCGCTGATGGACGACGCGCTGCGGGTACGGTCGGCGGCCGGCGGCACCGATCGCGATGTCGTGATCGGCCACGATTGGGGCGCGATGGCGGCGAACGGCTTGGCCGCGCTGCCGGACAGCCCGTTCGCCAAGGCGGTGATCATGTCGGTGCCGCCGGCGGCGGCGTTCCAACCGTTGGGGCAGGTGCCGGACCGGGGTAGGTTGCTCGCCCAGTTCCCGCACCAGCTGTTGCGCAGTTGGTACATCATGTATTTCCAATTGCCCTGGCTACCAGAACGTTCCGCGTCCTGGGTGCCGCCGCGGCTGTGGCGACGATGGTCACCAGGCTACGAGGCCAAAGAAGACCTCCGTCACGTCGACGCCGCGATCGGGACACCGCAGAGCTGGCGCGCCGCGCTCGGGCCGTACCGGGCCGCGATCCGCAACACCCGCCCACCGGCGCGGTACGCCGACCTGCACCGGCACTGGACAGCGGTACCGACGTTGCCGAGTCTGTATCTGCATGGCCGCGACGACGGCTGCCTCACATCGGCTTTCGCGGACTGGGTCGAACGGGTGCTACCCGACGGCAGCGACGTGGCCGTCGTCGAACACGCCGGGCACTTCCTGCAGCTCGATCAACCGCAGCAGGTCGCCGAGTTGGTGCTGCGGTTCATCGGCTCAGCCAGCTAGGCCGGGCGCTCACTGAGCAGGACCAGCCCCTCGCAATAGGCGGCCGAGTCGATCTCGGTGTCGGCGAACGCCGACTGCACGACATAACCCAGCACCGCTCCGGCCATGCCTTGCGCGACGGCGGCGACGCTTGCCCGCCTCGTCCAGCTTTAGGCGGCTGTGCGGTACGACGCGATCTGACGATTGATGCTGTCCTGAAGCATCACCCTGGTCGTCGGCCGCGATTGGGAATACGCCCAGCCCTGGATTGCCAGCCGGAACAAGTCGACCCCCTCGGTGTGAAACCGAAACTTGGCCAGGGCCCCCAGCAGCAGCCGCAAATATCCCACCGGCTGTCGCCAGCGGGGTGGACCTGACCCGCGCGTTACTGCCGTAGATGCTGCAAAGCGGACGGGGAGCGCTGGTGAACGTCGCCCGCACTAGCGGTTATCAGCCCACCCCGTCGATGGCGGTCTATGGGGCCAGTAAGGCCTTCGTGCTCAGCTTCACCGAGGCCCTGGCCTACGAGAACCGGCACAGCAGCCTACGGGTGCTGGTGGTGTCGCCCGGACCGATGCACACCGAATTCGTCGATGTGCTCGGCACCACCCGACCCGGCGTCGGCCGATGGCAGACACCCGGCCAGGTCGCCGAGTGCGCGCTGCGGGCACTGGATCAGCGGTCGGTTCCGCCCAGTGTCATTTCCGGAACGCTCAACGCGGTCCCGATCTTCGCGGGACGGTTCGCCCCGAGACGTCTCGTCCTGGCGATGACCGGCAAAGTCATCGGCGCCTGAGCGCCCGCACCTATCCGGATCGACGAAGAAAGGGCAGCCATGGCAGCACATCTGTCGTTGCTGCACCGGCAGCGCGCGACGAAAAACGGGCAGCAGCAACCGAAACCGCCGATCGCCCTGCCCGAGGGGCATTGGCAGGGCACGAGGTATGCCCGACGTATCGCGCCGCTGACCCGCAAAGATCGGCGGCTGTTCCAAAACATGTTCCTCGCGGTCGTCCGGCGCGGCTCCGGCGATCCGTACGGCTACAACTGCTTTCTGGTCATCGCGCGGCTCAGCCGGACCTTCCCGATCCACACCGCACCACACCCGAATGGCGTTGCAACACGGCATCACCCGCAGTGAGATCGCTTCGCTGACCAAGGGCGACGACGACAGCTGGTCGCCACGCACCCGGACGCTACTGACCGCAGCCGACGAGCTGCTGAAGAACAACAACCTTTCCGACGCGACCTTCCGGCAGCTGCGCGGCGAGCTGAACGAGGACCAGATCCTCGAATTCACCATGATCGTCGGCCATACGTGATGGTCGCGATGATGCTCAACGTTGCGGGCTGCGAAATCGAAGACCCCTATGCGCTCACCGGCCAGAACGCTTGACTAGCGGCCGATTCCGTTATCCAGACCGAGGTGGGTTCTGAAATACCACGGCACGCCGACCTGCGCGACCACCTTTCCACCCACACCAGGATCGATAGCGGCGTGTCGACGGCTTTGTCATAGTCGGTGACGTGACTGTCCGGAAAGCCGGCCAGGGCTCGGCAAGGCCGCTCATCAGCGCTGCCCGTTGACGCGGGATCACGGCGTCGGTTAGCGCTCTTTCAAACCCGGGTGGCTACGCGCCAGCAGCGGCAGCAGCAGCCGGCGCGGCATCAGGTGGTAGGCAGCCGCGCCGATCCGATTGGACAACCCCGGCACGATCACGCCGCGGCCCGCCGCTAGGCCGTCGATCGCGGTCTTGGCAACCTGCTCGGGGTGCAGCCACATGAATTTCGGCAATGCGCCTTCGGCCTCTTCTTTGGAAAAACCGGCGGTCTCGGGGAATTCGGTATACACCGGTCCCGGACACAATGCGGCCGCCGTGACGCCGCTGCCGCGCAGCTCTTCGGCAAGCGCTTGCGTGTAGGACAGCACGAAGGCCTTCGCCGCGCCGTAGGACGCCTGGCCCGGCAGTGGCCCGAAGGCACCGACGGAGCCGATGTTGAGCACCGCGCCGCTGCCGCGCCGCACCATTGCCGGCACGAACCGGATGCTCAGGTCGACCACCGCGCCGATATCGACCTCGATCAGGTTGAGCTCCGCGTCGACGTCTGCCGCCGCCACCGGCCCCAGCGTGGACAGGCCGGCGTTGTTGATCAAGATGTTGGCGAACAGGCCCAGCTCGGTGACGCGGCCCGGCAGCGCGGCCCGGTCCTCGCGCCGGGACAGATCGGCCGGCACGACATGCGCCCGAGCGCCCAGTTCATCGGCGAGCCGGGTGAGTTTCTCCGCACGCCGCGCCACCAGCACCACCTGGTGTCCGCGACCGGCCAGCTCGCGGGCGAGGGATTCGCCAATGCCTGACGACGCTCCGGTGACGACGGCGGCCCGATCCTCACCTGGCTCAGGCAGCACGTCAGACGCTCCGTTGGAGCACGGCGGTGGTCGTCCGGCAGGCCATGGCCGAATCCTAATGCGCCTGTCACGTCAATAGGATGCGGATGGGGAGGAAGGCATGGAGGTCGAGGCAGGTCGTGTCAGGGTCGGTGCGGATGGCCGCGGTCGACGCGCAGTTCTACTGGATGTCGGCAAAAGTCCCCAACGACGAGTTCGTGCTTTACGGATTCGGCGGCGTGCCAGACGATTTCGACCACGCCCTAACGCAGGTCCGCAGCCGGGCCGCGGCATGTCGGCACTTGACGGTGCGGGTCGACGACGGCTGGGCGTTGACCTACCCGCGGTGGGTGCCGACCGCCGTGGGGCCCGCGCAGGTGCGTCGCCACGAACTCCCGGACCACAGCTGGGGCGGCTGCCTGGACGCGGTGGTGCGGCTGGCCGACGACCAGCTCGACCTCCGTCGAGAGCCGTGGCGGCTACACCTGTTCGCGCCGGTCAACGGCGTTCCGGGCGGAACCGGTCCGACCACCGTCGCCATCCTGCAGGTCGGGCACGCGCTGGCCGACGGTGCACGTAGCGCGGCCCTGGCCGGCTGGTTGTTTGGCCGCCGCGCGCCGGTACCCGACATAATCGCGCCGGCACCGGGTTTCCTGCCCAGGCGCGCCGTGCAGGCTGCTCGCGCCCATCGCCGGCTGGTCCACGATATCGGGGCCGGCCTGCTGGCCCCGCCGCCCGGATTGCGTCCGCCGCTGCCCACGAATGCCCGCCCAGCCGGCGCTCGTGCGCTGCGCACAGTCGTGCGGCGGCGGGCTCAGCTGGGCGGGCCCACCGTCACCGTCGCGGTGCTGTGCGCCGTGGCGAGCGCACTGGCAGCACACCTCGGTGCGGCCGCCGGTTCGCTGAACGCCGAGGTGCCGATGGCAAAACCCGGTGTGCCACAGGCGAATAACCATTTCCGGAATGTCACCGTCGGGCTGTACCCGGAGCTTTCCCGCCAGGCCCGCGCTGAGCGGATCACGGCCGACCTGGCTAATGCCCGGCTCCGGTCGCAGCACCCCGCGGCCTGTGCGAGCGACCGGGCGTTCGCCGCCGTGCCCGCGCCGTTGCTGCGCTGGGGTATCGGCCGGTTCGACGTCAACGCCCGGCCCGTGCAGGTGTCGGGCAACACCGCGGTGTCAAGTGTTCACCGCGGACCCGCCGACCTGCACTTCGGCGGCGCACCGGTGCTCATGACCGCTGGCTATCCGGCGCTGTCACCGGCGATGGGACTTGCCCACGGCGTCCACGGTATCGGCGACGCCGTCGCGATCAGCGTGCACGCCGCCGAATCGGCGGTCGGCGACATCGACGGCTATCTGCGCTGCCTGGACGCGGAGCTGTGACGAAAGCTATTGAGCACCGTCCATTTTGGCTTCGTGCTCACGGGTCAGGCCGGCGGCCGCGAGCAGCTCCTCATGCAGTTCGAACCACACCGTGTGGTAGGAGTCGATGATCGGTCGCGACAACCAGATGGTGTCGCCGGCGTTGACTTTGTCGAGCGCGGCCTGCAGCTTGGCGCCGTAACCGTTCAGTCGCGGCAAGTGGGCCGCGGCCGCGGCGATGATCGGCAGCACCCGGGTATGCACGCCCTCGAGCCGGGCCAGCACGGCCGCGTCGTAGTCGGTGTCCTGGTGGATGTTGGGCCGGCCGTCCTTGAGCTGCCAATCGGTGACCAGGGCCTTGAATTCAGCGTTGACTGCTCGGAACTCGGTGTGGGCGGCGGCCAGCGCGGGCGAGTCGGCGTCGCGCCGTTCCTCGGCCAGCAACTCCGAGAGCCGAGCCCGCCCCGCGCTGCTGATCTTGACCGTGTCGTCTGCGATCAGCAGACCCGAGCGGGTCAGCCGTTGGATTTCGGCAGCGGCGTCGCCGTGTTCCTCGCCCAGGGTGGTGGCCAAATCGGCGGCAGACATCCGGCCCTTGAACCGGACTGCCTGCAGCACAGCCAATTCGCTGACCATGCTCACGTGTCGTCGGCCAGGCGTAGCGCTGACAGCATGACCAGCAGCGGGCTGGCCGACACCACGTCGGTGTGCCCGCTGGCCATCGCGGCGCGCACCGCGGCGTCGGAGTGGCTCGCCAGTCGTGGGTAGCCGCCGTCGGAGTGACCGCGCAATGGGCTGACCCGCCGCGCGATCTCGGCCAACTCGCGCAGCTCTGGTGTGTTGTCCTCCGACCAGGCGGACAACTCCAGGCTGCCGTCGCGGACTTCGCCTTCGTTACCGTCGACCGTGACCAGCTTGCCGGCCAGCGATTCGGCGACCCCGCGGCCGCAGCCCACCACGGCCACCCGGCCCAGTTCCCGGCTGACCACGGCGGCGTGGCTGGTGGCGCCACCGGTTTCGGTGACGACGCCCCGCGCGGCGAGCATGCCGTGAATGTCGTCGGGGCTGGTGTGGCTGCGCACCAGGATGACGTCCTCACCGCGGTCGGCGGCGTCGACCGCGGCCTCCACCTCGGCGTAGGCTCGCCCGCACACCACACCGGGGCCGGCTGGTAAGCCTTTCGCCAGAAGCCCTGCAGCCAGACGTTTTTCCGGTTGCAGCGACGGCTGCAGCAACGCCTCTACGTGGGCGGGGGTCACCCGGCGCAGAATCTCGGTCTCGTCGATGAGCCCGTCGCGTTGCAGCAGCAGCGCCAGGCGCACCGCCGCCTGCGCCGACCGCTTCGCCGCCCGGGTCTGCAACAGCCACAGCGCGCCGTCTTGAATCGTGAATTCGATCTCCTGGACGTCACGAGTGAGCCGTTCCAATGTTTTTGAAGCGCAGACTAATTCGTCGTAGCGGGCCGGCTGCTGGTCGCGCAGCGCGGTGATGCGCGCGACGTCGACCGTGCCCGACACCACGTCGTCCCCCTGGCCGCCGGGCAGCCACTCGCCGAACTCTTCGTCGGCTCCGGTGATCGGGTTGCGCGAAAACACCACTCCGGCACCCGAATCGGTGTCCAGGTTGCCGAACACCATGGCCTGGACGACCGCGGCGGTACCTCCTTGATCGTCGAGCCCGTGGTGGGCGCGGTAGGCCGCCGCGCGCGGTGAGTCCCAGGAGGCGAACACCGCCTCGATCGCGGCGCGTAGTTGCGCGTAGGGGTCGGCGGGCATGGCACCACCGGCCGTGTCGCCGGCCACGATGCGGCGATACCAGTGGGTGAACCGTCGCCGGGTATCCCTGGCGAACGCGTCGCCTGCCTCGGTGCCCAGGGCAGCTTCGACGGCATCGTTCATGCCCAAATCGAGCACCGTGTCCATCATGCCGGGCATCGACACCGCCGCACCGGAACGCACGCTTACCAGCAGCGGAGCCGGCCCCCGTCCGAAAGTGCGCGAGGTCGCGGCTTCCAGGTTGCGCATCCCGTCGAGCACGCCATCCCAGATGGCATCCATCGTCGGCTTGGGCTCGTGCAGATAGCGGGCACCCACCTCGGTGCTGATACAGAAAGCCGGCGGTACCGGCAGACCGTGCCGGCGCATGGCGTCGATCCCGTATCCCTTGTGGCCCAGGATCTCCGCCGGATACCGCGCCGTGCCGTCCAGCAGCAGCACTGGCGGTGCGGTAAACGGATTCGCGGTAGGCATTCGCGTGTTCAGCAGTGGCCGCGCGATAGGCCACGGTCGCGCCACGCGGTGCCCAGGCTGCGCCCGGTATCACCGGCCGCGATTATCGCGATCTTGATAGGAGGCTCCTTCGGCGTCGTCTGCGGGTGGCACGATACCTCTGCCTACCTGATGATCTAAGTTTGCGTCTATGAGTAGTGCCTATGATGTCGGGTTACTAATCCTGCGGTTGGTGTTGGGGTTGACCCTTGCCGCGCACGGCTACAACAAGTTCTTCGGCGGTGGCCGGATACCGGGAACCGCGCGCTGGTTCGAAAGCATCGGCATGAAGCCGGGCAAGTTCCACGCCACCGTCGCCGCCACCACCGAAATGGCCGCCGGACTGGGCCTAGCCGCCGGTCTGCTCACGCCGATCCCGGCCGCCGGGTTTGTCTCGCTGATGCTGGTCGCGGCGTGGACCGTGCATCGGTTCAACGGCTTCTTCATCGTCAAGGAGGGCTGGGAGTACAACCTGGTGCTGGCCGTCGCCGCCGTGACGGTGGCCACCCTGGGCCCCGGGAAGTTGAGCCTGGACCACGTGATCTTCAACCCCAAGTGCTGGCTGACCGGCTGGCCTGGTCTGGGGCTCTCGGTGGGGCTGGGTCTGGCCGGCGCGATCGGCCAGCTGTTGATCTTCTACCGGCCGCCGGTCAAACAAGCCCAGTAGGGTTATCAGGCGGCGGGACTCACCGGTCGGCTGCGGCATCGTCCAGTGCGATCACTTCGCCCGCGGCGCGCTCCCCGGACCGCACGGCGCCGTCCACCCAACCGCACATCACCGCCGAGCTCTCGGTGCCGGCCCAGTGCACCAGGCCGCACGGTTCCCGCAGCTCGCGGCCGAACTGCGTCAGCACCCCGGTGGGTGCGTGGCTGATCATTCCGCCACCGGAATAGCGTTCCAGACCCCAATTCTGCTCGTGGTAGCCCACCAGCGAGCCGGCCCGATCACCGAAGCGGTCGACCAGCTCGCGCACGATCGTTGCCTTGCGAGCCGCGTCGGCGAGTCGTCCCAGCGCACGAGCGGCGGGACCTTCGGTGATGACGCACAAGATCCCCGGCGTGCCGACGTCCGAGCAGGCGTCGATGGTCAGGGTGGCCGGCGACCCCGGTGCGGCCGACTGACCGGAGAGGCCGTCGGCGCGCCAAAACGGCTCGTCGTAGACCACGGAGGTCTTGACGATCGCGCCGCTGGGCATGCGCTGATGCAGAAGCGATCGGTCCAGCGGCAGCATCGGCTCGTAGACGATCTGGGCGGCGATCGCCAGCGGCACGGCCACGATCACCCGCCGTGCGCGCACGCTCAGGCCGTCGGCGTCGACCGTGACACCGTGGGCATCCTGCGCGATGCGCCGCACCGGCTGCGACAGATGCAGTGTGTCGCCGAGGTCGGCGGCCACCGCTTCATAGACGGCGCCCATCCCGCCGACCGGGCGGGCGTCCTGCGAGCCGTTCTCGCTCGACACGACGAAGTCCGGCCCGCCGCCCGAGGCCATCTGGTAAAGCATCCACAGCAACGACACCTCCGAGGCGGCCGAGGTGTAGGGGCCGGCCAGCGCCATCTCCAGCATGTCGCGGGCCTGCTGGGACAGCAGATTCTTGTCCAGCCACGCACCCAGGCTGATCTGGTCCCACTCGGCAGCCTTTCTGGCCTGCCACGGGGCTTCCAGCGGGATCGATCGGCACATCTGCCGTATTTTGATCAACCCCACGCCGAGATTGACCGTCGCCCACGGGCTGACCGTCCACGGGATCGAGCCGGCATAGCGGTGCTGTTTGCCGTCGACGATCATCATCGACTCACCCGCGGTGTACTGCTTGTACGACGGCACACCGAATTCCTGCAGCAGTGCCTGAATCCGATCCTGGCCCGGGCCGATCCACGCGCCGCCGCGATCGATCCAGGATCCGTCGGGCAGCCGCTCGGTGTAGGTGCGCCCGCCAACCCGGTCGCGAGCCTCCAGCAGCGCCACCGAGCGGCCCGCCTGTTTCAGCCGAAGCGCGGCCGTCAAACCGGCGAATCCCGCACCTACGACGCAATAGTCGAACTCTGCCATGAGAGATCCTCCGACGGGCGTGGAAATTCCAGCAGCAAGCTACCGCGACCGGGGGCGCAACATCGTCGATCCGGCAGATTCTCCGCGCGCGCCGTTGATACCCGGTGCGGCTCAAACGCGCTGAATGGTCGGCGAATAGGGCAGGCCGCTGCCGCTGTTTTCGTCGACGACGACATGTCCGCCGAGATAGGGGAATGCGCGCTGCGCGCAGTCAGCGCGGTTGCAGATCTTGCAGCCGGCCCCGATTGGCACCGCGGTGATCGGGTCGTCAAGCACCACGCCGGTGGAGTAGACGAGTTTGTCGGCGTGGGCGAGGTCGCAGCCCAGCCCGACGTGGCCGCGCATCGATTCGGGGTACCGACGACCTAGCCCTTGGCTACGACGTCGGTCCGCGCGCCACATTCCTGCTCATGCAGGCGGTACACCCGCTGATGGTCGCGGCGGGCGGCGGGTCGATCGTCGACCTCGGCTCGGGGACCGGCACCGGCGGCGAACCCAAGTGGGGCGGTTACGCCGCCGCGAAGGAAGCCATTCGGGGATTGTCGAAGGTGGCCGCCCTGGAATGGGGACGCGACAACATCCGCGTCAACGTCATCTGCCCGTTCGCCGAGTCCGACGGCGTCAAACTGTGGAAGCAGTTCGCGCCTGACGATTACGCGAAGGCGCTGCGACGCGTTCCGATGAAACGCATCGGCGATGTGCGCACGGACGTCGGAGCGTTGGCGGCCTTCCCGCTCAGTACCGACGCGTCGTTCATCACCGGGCAGACCATCCACGTCGACGGTGGAATCGGCTGCTACCCGATGACAGTGTCGCGGCGCAGCGACTTGCTCAGCAGGACGCCGGATGTGACTGGCAGTACGGCGTTGTTCCGGGAAAGCGGTAGCGGTGGGAGGCGACCCAGCGGTAGACGCCTTCTTGAAGGAAGCGGACGCCGGGAATGCGGTAGATCAACAACGGCAGTCGGGTGCCGACCGCACTGGACAACGCCGCGTTGGCGGCTTCCGCACCCGAGTAGACCGCACCTGACTCGTCGAGCCAGCGCACCGATTCCAGTAGCTGCGACGACGCGATGCCGAGTCTTTCGACGGCGCCCGGGCTTTGAAGTGGTTCGGTGTGCAGTTGTCCGGTCCGGTTGAACCGCATCAGCAATTCCCTCGACCGCGTGCACATCCCGCAGTCGCCGTCGAAGAACAGAACTCCGCCCATCGCACCATTGTGCTCCGAGGCGATGGCGGCGAAGGCGAAGATCCCCACAATCAAGCCGGTGCCGATTTCGGCGACGCCCTATCCGACGAGCATCCCCTGCACGGCGCCACCGGCCATGATGAACGGCGGTGACGCGGACATCCCGCGGCGCAGATGGTCCAGACCGTGGATGCCGAAGCCGATGGCGAATGCCACTGCGGCCCAGCGCAAGTGCTCCAACTTCCGATCGGTCATCGTCGCTCACCACCCTCGATGCGACACGAACAACGGTGTTCGCCGCCTACACCCGTGCCCACTACTACACTGCGTAGTAGTTAAGGATGCGGCGAACTCAATTCCCTGCGGCTAGAACACGTTCTAATCTGACGCGCATGGGATTTCTCAAACAGGACGCTCCCCAGATCGACTTCGAGGAGTGGAACAAGGGCACCCGCGCGGAGAAGATCATCCCGATGGCCCGGCACTGGGCCGAGGTCGGTTTCGGCACCCCCGCGCTGCTACACCTGTTCTACGTCATCAAGATCGGCCTCTACATCCTGGCGGCATGGCTGCTGGCGCTGACTACTAAAGGTCTGGGAGGCATCGGTGGCTTCACGAATGTCGCACACTGGTACGCCGAGCCGATCGTGTTCGAGAAGGTCGTGCTTTACACCATGCTGTTCGAGGTGGTCGGCCTGGGCTGCGGCTTCGGGCCGCTGAACAACCGGTTTTTTCCACCGATGGGCTCGATCCTGTACTGGCTGCGGCCCGGGACCATCCGGCTGCCGCCGTGGCCCAACCGAATACCGCTCACCAAGGGGGACAGTCGCACCCTGGTCGACGCGCTGCTGTACGGCGTGCTGCTGGTGCTCTTGGTCATCGCTGTCTTTTCCGACGGCACCGGGCCGGTCCCGGGGCTGCAGACCACGGTTGGAGTGCTGCCGGCCTGGCAGATCTGGGCGGTGCTGGGCGTCCTGGCGGTGCTGAGTCTGCGCGACAAGGTCATTTTCTTGGCCGCCCGCGGCGAGGTGTACGCCTCGTTCACGGTCGCGTTCCTGTTCGCCGGATACGGCATGGACATGATTCTGGGCGCCAAACTGGTGTGCCTTGTCATCTGGCTGGGCGCGGCGACGTCAAAGCTCAACAAGCACTTCCCATTCGTGATCTCCACGATGATGAGCAACAACCCGGTGTTTCGGCCGCGGTTCATCAAACGCAAGTTCTTCGAACACTTCCCCGACGATCTGCGTCCGGGCCGGCGGTCGCGCTGGCTGGCGCATTTCAGCACGGCGATCGAAGGACTGGTGCCGCTGGTGCTGTTCTTCAGTCACGGCGGCTGGCCCACCGCGATCGCCGCGTTCGTCATGCTGTGCTTCCACTTCGGCATCCTGTCGTCGATTCCGATGGGAGTGCCGCTGGAATGGAACGTCTTCATGATGTTCAGCGTGCTGTCGCTGTTCGTCGGCCACGCTGCCGTCGGGCTGGGCGACTTGACCACACCGCTGCCGATCGTGCTCTTCGCCGTCGTCGCGGGAACCGTGGTGCTGGGAAATCTGTTCCCGCGCAAGGTTTCCTTCTTGCCGGGCATGCGCTACTACGCGGGCAACTGGGACACCACGTTGTGGTGCATCAAGCCGTCCGCCGACCAGAAGATCGCCGCCGGCATCGTGGCGATCGCGAGTATGCCCGCCGCCCAGCTGGAGAAGTTCTACGGCAGCAAGGAGGCCGCGCAGATCCCGATGTACATGGGATATGCGTTCCGCGCCTTCAACACTCACGGCCGAGCGCTGTTCACCTTGGCGCACCGCGCGATGGCGGGTGGCAACGAGGACGACTACGTGCTGACCGACGGCGAGCGGATCACCAGCACCGCCATTGGGTGGAATTTCGGCGACGGACACTTTAGCAACGAGCAGTTGGTCGCGGCGTTACACAAACGGTGTCACTTCGAGCCGGGCGAAGTGCGGGTGGTGATGCTCGACGCGCAGCCCATCCACCACCAGACCCAGCAGTACCGTCTGGTCGACGCCGCCACCGGTGAATTCGAGCGCGGCTACGTCCGGGTCGCCGATATGGTCACCCGCCAGCCCTGGGCCGACGACGTGCCCGTGCACGTGCTGTCGAGCGTCACGACAGCGTGACGGCCGAGCCCGAGAGCCACGCTGGCGTGACGCACGAGCTCGGCCGGGCGCCTAGCTGCCGGCACGCACCTCTTGGGCGGCGGCCACCAGATTGCTCAGCGACGCTGAGACCTCGTCGGGGTTGCGGGTCTTCAGGCCGCAGTCCGGATTAACCCACAGCCGTTCGGCGGGAACAGCTTTCAATGCTGCGCGCAGCGACTTGGCCATCTCGTCGGTGCTAGGCACCCGTGGCGAATGGATGTCATACACGCCGGGTCCCACGCTGTTGGAGAAGCCGATCGAGTTCAGGTCGTCGAGCACCTCCATGTGCGAGCGGGCCGCCTCGATCGAGGTGACGTCGGCGTCCAGGTCGGCGATCGCGCCGATCACTTCGCCGAACTCCGAGTAGCACAGATGGGTGTGGATCTGCGTCGCGTCGGAGACACCCGACGTGGCCAGCCGGAATGCGCCAACCGCCCAGTCCAGATAGGCCTCTTTGTCGGCGTTGCGCAGCGGAAGCAGTTCGCGCAGTGCGGGCTCGTCGACCTGGATGACCGCGATGCCGGCCGATTGCAGGTCCACCGTCTCGTCGCGAATCGCCAGCGCCACCTGGTTGGCCGTGTCGGCCAGCGGCTGGTCGTCACGGACGAACGACCAGGCCAAAATCGTCACCGGGCCGGTCAACATTCCCTTGACCGGCTTTTCGGTCAGCGACTGAGCGTATTTGGCCCAATCCACCGTCATCGGGTGCTGGCGGGTCACGTCACCGTAGAGAACCGGCGGCCGCACGCAGCGGCTACCGTAGGACTGCACCCAGCCGTTCTTGGTGGCGAAGAAGCCGTCCAGCTGCTCGGCGAAATACTGCACCATGTCGTTGCGCTCCGGCTCGCCGTGCACCAGCACATCCAGACCCAGCTGCTCCTGCAGCTTGATCACATCGGCGACCTCGGCCTGCATCCGGCGGATGTACTCGGATTCGTCGATCTCGCCGGCGACCCGCGCGGCCCGCGCCTTGCGGATCTCGACGGTCTGCGGGAAGGACCCGATGGTGGTCGTCGGCAGCGGCGGCAGGTGCAGGCGGTTGTTCTGCGCCTCGCGGCGCTTGGCTGCCGGGCCACGCTCGATGCCCCCGGATTTCGCGATCGAGTCGAGGCGAGCGCGAACCTGGTTGTTGTTCAGGCGCGGGTCCGAGCGGCGAGACTTCACCGCTGCGTTGGAGGCCTCGATCTCGTTCGCCACCGCGTCACGACCGTCCTTGAGCGCCCTGGACAGCACCGCGACCTCATGCACCTTCTCGGCACCGAACGCCAGCCAGCTGCGCAGCGCATCGTCCAGCTCGGTCTCGGGTTCCAGAGAGTACGGCACATGCAGCGTCGAGCACGACGTGGAGACTGCAACGGTCGCCGCGCTCCCAAGCAGGCTGGCCAGCTTGCCCAGCGCCGATTCCAGGTCGGTGCGCCAGATGTTGCGTCCGTCGACAATCCCGGCGACCAGCGTCTTGGCCGCCAGCTCAGGCACCGCTGCGATTGCTGTGTCAGCGCCGTAAATCAGGTCGACACCGATCGCCTCGACGGGTGTGCGGGCAAGCGCGGGCAGCGCCGTGCCGGGGTCACCGAAGTAGGTGGCGACGTGGATCGCGGGCCGCTTGTCCAGTGATCCCAGGGCGGTGTAGACCCGCTCGGCGAGCGCGGCCGCGTCGGCCGAGATGTCGGTGACCAGCACGGGCTCGTCGAGCTGCACCCACTGCACGTCCCTGTCGGCGAGCTGCGACAGCAGCTCGGCATACAGGGGTACGCACTCCTCGAGCCGCTCGATCGGTGCGCCCGCACCGTCGACAGCCTTGCTCAGCAGCAGGAAGGTGATCGGCCCGATAATTACCGGGCGGGCCGGAATACCTTGGTCGCGAGCCTCTTTGAGTTCCGACAGCACCTTGTCCGGGTGCAGCGAGAACTTCGTCTTCGGTCCGATCTCGGGAACGATGTAGTGGTAGTTGGTGTCGAACCACTTGGTCATCTCCAGCGGCGCGATGTCCTTACTGCCGCGTGCGGCCGCGAAGTAGCGGTCCAGCTCGTCGGAGACGTCCTTGACCCGCTCGGGCAACGCACCCAGCAGTACGGCGGTGTCGAGCATTTGGTCGTAGTAGGAGAAGGTATTCACCGGCACCGAATCCAGGCCGGCGGCGACGAGCTGCGACCAGGTATCGCGGCGCAAGTTGGCGGCGACAGACTCCAGCTCTGATCGTGGTGTCCGGCCGGCCCAGTAGCCCTCGGTTGCGCGCTTGAGTTCGCGTTTCGGGCCGATGCGTGGGGAGCCGGTGAGGGTGGCGGTAAACGGTGTAGCGGTCACAGTTGTCCTTCAGGGGTCCTTCAATCGACGGTGTGGTCACCGCCAGCGGACGCCAAGCCGATCCGGTTGCGGTGCCCTGCCGGCACAACCCTGCAACCAGTACGGCCATCCGCCCATTCCACGAGGCGATGAGCCGCCAGGCGCGGCGCGCCCGGCACAGCCGGCAGGTCTTCGGACTCGCAGGCACGCACCGAAAGGTGCATCTAATGGCCGTCGCTTCCCGGTCTCGGTTCGTGTCAAGACCAGTGCTTCTGACGGCGGTCGTTCCTGCATACCGCTGCGGGACAGTCCCGGACTCTCACCGGGTTCCCTCTTGCGACGCATGTTGAACATGCCTCGCGCGATGCCGACAGTGTCGGCAAACCAACTGCGCAGTCGAGGTTACCCGGTCACTCAGCGAGTGGTTTAAGGAGTGAGGTGCGAGTGCTTAATCACCGACATCGGCCAACGCGCAGAGTGCAAAAATAATTCGCAGCGGTCGGGTGTTTGCCGCTGTCTAATACTTAGCCGAGGCGAGGTATAGCTGGTTGCCGTCGGGATCGCTGAAGAACACCAGTTTGAGCATTCCCTCGTCGATCACCGGCCCACGAAATGCCACCCCGCGGGAGGTTAGGGTCGTGACCACCTGTTCGATGGGTTCATCGACGGCCAGGCCGACGGTCACCGAGCCCGTCGTGCCTGGCGCTGGACTGTGCGGGCCGGCGGGATGTAGGCCCAGCGCAAGCCCGTTGCCGGCATCAACGGTTGCCCAATGGTCGCCGGCTCGAAACGCGAGGCGAAGGCCGAGAACCGCCGTGTAGAAGGCCAACGAACGATCCATGTCACTGATATAGATTGTCGCGTTGCCACCGCTGATCACGCGCGGAATTCTGTCACACCCGCCGCTGTGCCGCATGGACCTCGGAGGCCCGATCGCTACCGCCCGATTTATCTGGCTGCCAGCGCCTCGGCGATGGGCACGTCACCGTTGTTGAACTCGACGGTCCGGCCGATCGTCGAGTCGTCGGCCAGGGTCGCGGCCGCCACCAGCGCGACGTCTTCCCGCGACACCTCGCTCTTGCGCGCCGCAGCACCCACCGCGATACGACCGGTCGCCGGTTCGAGGGTGAGCTTGCCGGGCCCGAGCACGGTCCAGTCGAGCCCGCTGGAACGAAGGTGAGCGTCGGCGGCGGCCTTCGCCTCGGCGTACGCGAAGAACGAATTGTCCGGTGCGACGCCGTGCTCAGGCCCGGCACCGAAATACGACACCATCACGAAACGTCGCACGCCGGCCTGCCCGGCCGCGTCGATGACGCGGATTGCCGCATCGCGGTCGACGGCGTACGTGCGGGCCGGGTCGCCGCCACCGGCTCCGGCGGAGAAGACGACCGCATCATGTCCGCCGAGCAGACCGGCCAGGGCGTCGGTGTCCAGCTGCTCGATGTCGGCGACCACCGGCACCGAACCCGTTGCTGCGACGTCGTCAGTGTGATCGGGATTGCGGAAGATCGACGTCACGCGGTCGCCGGCGCCGCCGTGCTCGGTCAGAATGCGGGACAGGTGCAGGGCCACCTTGCCGTGGCCGCCGATGACGATGATGCGCGACATGTCCGCCGACGCTACGCTCAGTCGCGGCCCGGTCGCGGCTGTTACCTGATGGCGTCCCGATCGGCGACGCCACGCACTACCGTGTCGCGGACGTGGATGAGCGCGGGACGCTTGCCGATGGCTCGCAGGATGTTTTCCGGGATCCACTGGATGGCGATGACGCAGCGCGCCAGCATCTCGTTGGAGGGGCCGTCGATCCGGATCTCTCCGGCTCGGATCCCCTCCGACAAGAGCGCTTTCATCTGACGTAGTCGGGTGGCGTAGAGCCAACCCGGGTTGGGGGTGTCCGGCGGCGACTGTCGCATCCAGGCCAGTTGAATCCTGAACTCGTCGCCGAACTGGTCCAGCGCGTTGGTGTTGACCCAACTGAGCGCGTCCACCTTCTCGATGGACGTCGCATCCGAACGCAGCACGGCAGTCCAACCCGCGGCGACCTTCCTGCCGAAGGAACGCATGATCGACGCGAGCAGTTCGTCCTTGGAACCGATCAGCCGGTAGACCGTGCCGGTACCGATGCCGGCCGCAGACGCGATGTCCCTGATGGTGGTGACCTCATACCCTTTGCGGCCGAACTCCGTTCGTGCCACTGCGCGCACGTGCGCCGCCTTGTCGTTGGCCTCGGCTTCGCGGTCGTCGGTCCAGGTCGCGATGACTTCGTCGGCGGCCAGAAAAGCCTTGGATCCGTCGAGTTTCGCATCGCTGGGCGGTCGGCTTGCCAGACCCTCCAACATGATTCGGCACAGCAGGGTAGCGACCCGGTCGGCATTGGCGTTGTGGCGCATGACGTCGAGACCGACCTGCAGCATGGTCTGGCAGATCCGGTCCGCCAGGGTCGGCAGATCAATGTCCGATCTGATGTAACCGCTCCACCTGCCGGCCCGCAGTGTTTGCAGCATCGCCTCGAAGACCGCGGTCGGTTGCCGTTGCGTCAGCGCTGCGAGTTCGGGGTTAGTGCTGGAACTTTCGTAAAACGACATCTGAAGAGCGGCACGGTGCCGTACCGCGCAGCTGGCGATGGCCGATCCCAACTCGATGATCTTCTCCGGAATCGGGCGCGGGTCGGGTTCGTCCAACCTTGCCAGGGCAGCTCCCCCAATGCGATCAAGATCGGCCTGATACCGGCGGACCAGTTCGACGAGGATCGCTTCTTTGGATTCGAAATGGTGATACAGGCTTCCCGGGAGAATGCCTGCGGCGTCGGCGATCTCCTGCAGGGACGTCCGCAACCCCGAGGAGGCGATCAACGACGCCGCGGTCTGCAGGATCTCGGTTCGGCGGGTCCCGTCGTCATAGGCGCCCCCGGCGGCGGCCGCATCGCTCTTCTGGACGTCCTGCAGCTTCGGCGTCACCGGTGGACGCGCCACAACACCTCCACGGCTCCCAAGTACCGACATGGGCTTCCCCACCGATCGCCAGTGGCCGCCGCGACGCTGTCAGTGGCAAGACTGGGTGACCCAATGTTTGGTAGACGCTACCAGAATAACGTGCACCCGGTCCTTAACCCCGGCCCGGAGGCGGTGACGAGAACGCCGGCCCACGAGGTGTTGGTCGCCATGCGCGGGTCATGACCCTGCGTCGCCGACGCACATTCGTTCGCGCGCAAATAAGGTCAATCCTGGCGGCGCTCTGGGCTACGTTGTTCCGGTGACCAAGGCGCGCAGGGGTCCTGATCGCAGCGCCGGCGCCACCTCGGCCCGCGGGGTCGGACGGGCGCATCGACCGACCGCCCGCAGCTTGTCGATCAAGTATGCGGCCGGTCTTGCGTTCGCCTACGTGCTCGCCGTGGCCGATACGCTGGCCATCCTGATACCGCTCAACGGGAAGTTCGCCGGTGCGACGCACGGATACTTCACCCCGAAAAACATGGTCATCCTGGCCCTGCTGTTTGTCGCCGGAATTGTCGCGGTTGCCGTTGGCGGCGTGCTGAACCTGCGGTCGACAATGCGCTGGTTTGTTCGCAGGCAACAACCGGATGCGGGTCAGCGCAGGACGGCAACGAGACTCGTCCGCCGGCAGGCGATGATCCTCTCGGCCACCTGGGTTGTCAGCGCCGTCGTATTTCTCCTGCTGAACCTGGCTGTGGGTCTGCATCTGGCCGTCCCAGCGTTGCTTGCTGCCACATTGGGCGGCGCGGCGGCGGCGAGCCTGAGTCTGCTGCTCACTCAAGACACGCTGCGCCCAGTACTGCTCGCCGCGACGCAGGGCGAGGAGGGCGGGGTGATTGCGCCGCGGGTAATCACCCGACTGGTGCTCTTGTGGTTACTGCTCAGCGCGCTGCCCTGCGCAACGATTGCCGCGCTGGTGTTTTTTCGGTCCCACGGCTGGATCATCCAGAAGACGGCGTCGGTGGAGATGCCTGTCGTAGTCGTGACGATCGCCGCCGTACTGCTGGGGTTGCCGACGATGGTGCTGACGTCCCGGTCGATTGCGGACCCGATCCGGGAAGTCGTCGACGCGATGGCACGGGTCGAACGAGGCCGGATCGACACCTCTGTGGGGGTGTACGAGCGCTCTGAAATCGGCCGTCTGCAAAGCGGATTCAATCGCATGGTGGGCGGGATCGCCGAACGTGACCGGCTGCGCGATCTGTTCGGTAAGCACGTCGGGACAGATGTGGCCCGACGCGCGATCGAAGGGGGCGCCTCGCTGTCTGGCGATGTCCGCGAGGCGGCGATTCTGTTCATCGACCTGGTGGGCTCGACGGAGCTGGCGGACAGCCGTCCGCCAGAAGAGGTCGCCGAGGTCCTCAACGACTTTTTTCAGATCGTGGTCGGCGCGGTCGACGACCACAACGGGCTGATCAACAAATTCCAAGGTGACGCCGCCCTGGCCGTCTTCGGGGCCCCGCTGGCTTCCGACGGTGCCGCATCGGCGGCGCTGGCCACCGCGCGCAGTTTGCGAAGCCAACTAAGCAAGCTGCACCAGGTCGATTTCGGGATAGGCGTCTCGGCGGGGGCAGTCTTCGCCGGAAACATCGGGGCCGAAAACCGATACGAGTACACGGTGGTCGGTGATGCGGTCAACGAGGCAGCCCGGCTTGCCGATCTCGCCAAGACCCTGGACCCGCGAATCGTGTGCTCGGCGGCCGCCGTCGACCAAGCCGACGCGGCAGAGCGTGAGCATTGGATCTCCTACCAGGACACGGTGTTGCGCGGCCGGACCGAAGCCACCCAAATCTGGATACCGGCCGACGACAACTAGCCAGACTCACGTGACCGAATATTTGTTCAACTGAGCCAATGGGTAGGCTGAACGATTTTCTTACCCCGCTCGCGACGCACCGGATGCGCTGTCCGAGAATCGACACAGGACACCTGAGTTCTCGAAACCAATCCGCGCTGAAAGATGAAGGAGATGTGTCATGGCTGAAGCGGTCATCGTGGAGGCGGTGCGTTCCCCGATCGGAAAACGCAACGGCGGCCTGTCCGGTGTGCACCCCGCCGACCTGTCCGCGCAATTGCTCAACGGACTTGCCCAGAAAGCCGGTATCGACCCCGAGATCGTCGACGACGTTATCTGGGGATGCGTCATGCAGGCCGGTGAGCAGGCCCTCGACATCGCCCGTACCGCGCTGCTGGCGGCCGGCTGGCCCGAGACGGTCCCCGGTGTCACGGTCGACCGCCAGTGCGGCTCCAGCCAGCAGTCGGTGCACTTTGCCGCCGCCGGTGTGGTCGCGGGGCACTACGACGCCGTCGTCGCCGGCGGTGTCGAATCGATGTCGCGGGTGCCGATGGGCGCGTCGCTGGCCAGCGGTGGCCGGCCCTTCCCGGACGACTTCATGTCTCGCTACAACGGAGAGGTGCCGAACCAGGGCATCGGCGCGGAGATGATCGCCGAGCAGTGGGGATTTGACCGCACCGCCTTGGACGAGTTCTCGCTGGGCTCACACGAAAAGGCCGCCGCAGCACAAGATTCCGGTGCATTCGACGACCAGATCGTTGCCATCAAAGACCAGGACGGCAACCCGGTGCGTAAGGACGAGGGCATCCGCCGCGGCACCCCGATGGAAAAGATGGCCCAGCTCAAGCCGGCATTCAAAGAGGACGGCGTCATCCACGCCGGCAACTCCTCACAGATCTCAGACGGATCGGCGGCGTTGCTGTTCATGTCGGCCGAGAAGGCCAAGTCGCTGGGTGTCAAGCCGCTCGCCAAGGTGCACAGCGTAGCGCTGGCCGGGGCCAACCCGGTGATCATGCTGACTGCGCCGATACCGGCGACCCAGAAGGTGTTGAAGCGCTCCGGGCTGAGCATCGATGACATTGGGGCCTACGAGGTCAACGAGGCCTTCGCGCCGGTGCCGCTGGCCTGGCTGCGCGATATCGGGGCCGACGAAAAGAAGCTGAACCCCAACGGCGGCGCGATCGCGCTGGGCCATCCACTCGGCGGATCCGGCGCACGCTTGATGACCACGCTGCTTTATCACATGCGGGACAAGGGAATTCGCTACGGTCTGCAGACGATGTGCGAGGGCGGCGGTCAAGCCAACGCCACCATCGTGGAGCTGCTGTGACACAGGCGGCCGCCGACGTCGGGGCGCTCAGCGAGCGCCGCGGGAACGTCATGGTCATCACGATCAACCGGCCGGAAGCCCGCAACGCGGTCAACGGTGCTGTCAGTATCGCCGTCGGCGACGCGCTCGAGCAGGCCCAGCACGACGCCGAGATACGAGCCGTGGTCATCACCGGCGCCGGTGACAAATCGTTTTGCGCCGGAGCAGATCTCAAGGCGATCGCCCGCCGCGAGAACCTGTATCACCCCGACCATGGCGAGTGGGGCTTCGCCGGGTACGTCCACCACTTCATCGACAAGCCCACCATCGCCGCGGTCAACGGCACAGCACTGGGTGGTGGTACCGAGCTGGCCCTGGCCAGTGACCTGGTGGTGGCCGAGGAGCGGGCGAAGTTCGGCCTTCCCGAGGTCAAGGTCGGGCTGATCGCCGGCGCCGGCGGCGTCTTCCGGATCGTGCACCAGCTCCCACGCAAGGTGGCGCTGGAGATGTTGCTCACCGGTGACCCCATCACCGCCGCCGAGGCCGCAAACTGGGGTCTGGTCAACCAGGTCGTCCCGGACGGCACCGTGCTGGAGGCCGCACTGCGGCTGGCCGAGCGGATTACGGTCAATGCGCCGCTGTCGGTGCAGGCCAGCAAGCGGATCGCCTACGGCGCCGACGACGGCGTCATTCCCGACGAAGAACCCGGCTGGGCCCGCACCCAACGCGAATTCGGGTCTTTGCTGAAGTCCGAAGACGCCAAGGAAGGACCCCTGGCTTTCGCCGAGAAACGCCAACCGGTGTGGAAGGCGCGCTGACACAAGCTGTTCAGCGCGCCAACGTATTCACCGCCTGCCCGAGGACGCCCGGTAGCAGCCGGGCGGCCGGCACGATGGCACGCCGGGCCGGCCGTGGCGCGCTGGCCAGCACCAGCGCACGGGTCAGCAGCCGGTAATCACGGGTGATCCGGCGCCATGCCTGCTCGTAGGACGACGGCGCGTCCTCGACGATGGCGGCGACCGCCGCGCCGGCTTGCTTGACGGCGAGGCTGATCCCCTCACCGGTCAGCGCGTCTTCGTAGCCGGCCGCATCGCCCACCAGCAGCACCCGTCCGGCCACGCGGCGGGAAACGACTTGGCGCAGTGGGCCGCAGCCGCGCGCCCGGCCGCTGCCGGCACCTTTCAGATGGCCTGCCAGCACCGGGAAGCAGTCGAGGTCGGGGCGCTCACGCGACAAGACCGCCACACCGACCAGGGCCGGTTCCACCGGTGTCACATACGCTTCGCCCCAGCGCGACCAGTGCACTTCGACGAAGTCCGACCACGCCGGCAGCCGAAAAGTGCCAGCGCAGGCCATAGCGCCGCGGTGTGCCGGCAACAGCGCGGATACCGACCGCACGGCGCACCGCAGAATGCAGTCCGTCGGCTGCCACCAACCACTTCGCCCGGATGCCGGCAGCCATCACGCCCCGCGCATCCTGGTCGACACGATCGATCCGCGTGGAAATCCATTCGGTGTCTTGCTCTTTGGCGCGCGCGGCCAGCGCGGCGTGCAACGTGGTGCGCCGCACGCCACGGCCCGGTCCGCTGCGGAAACGCGCTTCGGCCCGATGATGTGCGCCGACGTAGGCGATTCCGTGAAACGGCAGGCCGGCCGGATCCACCCCGAGCGAGCTCAGCTCGGCCAGGCCGCCGGGCATCAGTCCCTCGCCGCAGGCTTTGTCGATCGGGCTTTCTCGCGGCTCGGCCACGATCACCGAAAGCCCTTGCCTGCGAGCGTGTAACGCGGCTGCCAGGCCGCCGGGGCCGCCCCCGGCGATCAGCAAGTCGGCGTCATAGGTCGTCATGCGTAGCCCAACGCCGCATTCTCCGCTCGGATCCGCACGGTCAGCAGCATGGCATTGGCCAGCGTGAAACCCACCGCGGTCAGCCACGCGGTATGCACCAGCGGCAGCGCCACCCCTTCGGCCACCACCGCCACATAGTTCGGGTGGTGCAGCCGCCGATACGGGCCCCGGCGCACCAGCGGTGCGTGCGGTAATACGATGACCCGAGTGTTCCAGCGCCGGCCCAGGGTGGTGATGCACCACCAGCGCAGCGCCTGGCTGAGCACCACAACGGCCAGCATCGGCCAGCCCAGCGCGGCGATGAACGGGCGGTGCAGCGTGGCGACTTCGGCGACACAGCCGATCAGCAGGCCGCTGTGCAGACCGACCATCACCGGGTAGTGGTGACGGCCAAATTCCCGGCCGCCCTGGGCGAACGCCCACCGTGCGTTGCGCTTGGAGACGACGAGCTCGGCCAGCCGTTCAACGCCGACTGCCAAGACCAGCAGGTAGTACAAGGCTTACCAACCGAGAAGCACGAGTTCCGAGCAGAAACCCGGTCCCATGGCGATCATCAGCCCGTGCGAACCCGGTGCCGGGGGATCAGCCATATTGGCCCGTAGCACATCAAGTACCGACACCGATGACAGATTCCCGTTATTGCGCAGCGAGTTTCGCGTGCGGTCGAGCGCATCTGCCGGTAACTCCAGCACGTTCTCGACCGCCTCGATCACCTTGGGGCCGCCGGGGTGGCATATCCAGGACGAGATGTCGCCGGTGGATAATCCATGGTCGGCGAGGAAGTTTCGCACGTCCTCGCCCAGGTATTTCTCGGCTACCGTGGCGACTTCGGTGGACAACTTGATCCGGAACCCGTCGCTGCCGATGTTCCAGCCCATCACGTCTTCGGTGTCGGGGTAGATCCGGCTGCGGGTGGCCAGCACCTTCGGGCCGGCCGGCTTCCGTTGTGCCCCGGTCGAAATGACCGCGGCGGCTCCGTCGCCGAAGAGGACAGTGGCGACGAGGTTGGCGACTGAGCGGTCTTCGCGTTGGACGGTCAGGGTGCACAGCTCGACGGCGATCAGCACCGCCACTTGATCGGGGAACGCGCGCAGGTAGTCATGCATGCGGGCCACGCCCGCGGCACCGGCAACACAGCCCAGGCCGAACAGCGGCACTCGTTTGACGTCGGGTCGCAGACCCACCCGGGTGGCCAGCCGCGCGTCCAGCGTGGGCACCGCCAGTCCGGTCACCGTGGTGGAAAAGACGACATCGACCTCGGTGGGTTCGATGCCGGCGGCCGTCAGCGCCGACCACAACGCCCGCTCGCTCAATTCCAAGGCCACGTCGATGAAGACGTCGTTAGCGTCGGTGAAGCCGCGTAATTCGGTGTATCGCGACAGCGGGAGCGCAAAGCTGCGGGCCTCGACCCCGCTGCTGACGGCGAACCGGTGAAACTCCGGACCGGCCCAGTCGGCCAACGCCGCGATTGCCACGTCTTGGCTGGCCCGGTGGGCCGGAAAATCGACGGCCACCGCCGCAATCGAAGGGGTCGATGTCGTGTCGGCTGTCGGCCCATGCACGTCGGTGGTCACCGGACGCATCCCGTCATCGTATCCATGCAGAGTCCACAACGGTACCGCTTAAATAATTCAACATCAGTCCAACAAGGTCATGCGTCCTTTTGCCGCTCGTCGGTTGCTCGGGTCAGCCGTCGTGCGGTGGACCCAAAGGCCCGGCTAGGTTCGCAGATATGCGGGTTCTGGTGACGGGCGCCACCGGCTATGTCGGGATCGCGGCTGGTCACAGCGCTGTTGGCGGACCGGCACCAGGTAGTGGCCGCCGCCCGAAACCCGGAGCGTCTCAATCGCTTCGGGTGGTTCGATGACATCGCGGCGGTCACCCTCGACGCGTCCGATCCGGTGTCGGCGCAGGCGGCTTTTGCCAGCGTGAGGACGCCGCGGGCCCCATCGACGTGATTTATTACCTGGTGCACGCCATCGGCCAACGTGACTTCCGAGACGCCGACCGAGCCGCGGCGGCCCACGTGGCGACCGCGGCCCGCGACGCCGGCGTGAAACGCATCGTGTACCTGGGCGGTTTCGTGCCGCCGACGAAGCGGCTGTCGGAGCACCTGGCCAGTCGGGCCGAAGTGGCCGACGCCCTGACCGTCGAGGACGGCCCCGAGCTGGTCTGGCTGGGAGCGGCGATGATCATCGGCGCCGGCTCGACGTCGTTCGAGATGATGCGGTACGTCGGAGATCGGTTCCCACTCATGCCGATACCGGACTGGATGACCAACCCGATCGACCCGATCTCCATTCGCGACGTGCTGCACTATCTCGTTGCCGCTGCCGACCCGGCCCAAGTTCCCGCGGGCGCCTACGACATTTGTGGCCCCGACACCACGTCATATCGTGAGCTGCTGCAAACGTATGCGCGCATCTCCGGTAGGTGGCATGCCGCTGTGCCGGTCGGCGGAGTATCGACACCGCGTTGGCGTCGCTGATCACTGGCGTTGCGCTGCCGGTGCCTCCACGATTGGCCGGAGACCTGGTCGAGTCGCTGGATCACCCGATGGTGGCATCCGTCAGCGGCTTGCGCGACGAGTGCCCGACCCACCCGGCGGCCTGCTCACCATCGACGATGCCATCGCCCTGGCGTTGTCGGGCCGACCGCCGACCGCTGCCCGTCAATGCTCTGGCCGATCCCCATCACCTCGCCGACACCGATCCCAGTTGGGCCGGCGGGGATGCACTGCGCATCCGGCGGCTCGCGCGAGCGATAACGCCACCAGCGGCGCGCCCCACCCTCGGGTTGTTGAACATCATTCCGGGCCCGCTCGCCGGAGCGCTTCGAACCGGCCTCGACATCCTGATCACCCTCACCCCGAAAGTGCGTCCCGCATGAGCCAGTCCAGCGCTCCGTACCGCACCAGCATGCTTTTCGAGCTGCGTCGCGCCATCACCAATGTCGCTGTGCCACATAATGAACCGCCCGCGGTCGTGCGGCGTCGGCGCATCGTCGTCGGCGTTACCCTGGTGGTCGGCGCGGCCGTGCTGGGGTTCTCGCTGCGCCGTCATCCAGGCGAATCAAGCTTTTTATGGCTGACCCTGGCGCTGGCGGCGGTGTGGTTCGTCGGCGGATTCACCTCGGGCCCGCTGCACTTGGGCGGCATCTGCTGGCGCGGGCGCAACCAGCGCCCGGTCATCTCCGGCACGACGATCGGTCTCGTTCTCGGCGGCGTCTTCGTGCTGGGTGGCCTGATCGCCCGGGAGATTCCGTCCCTTGCGGGGCTGATCACCCGGGTGCTCGCATTCGCCCATCAGGGATCGTTGTGGCCGATCGTGGCGATCGCCTTGATCAACGGCGTGGCCGAGGAGGTGTTCTTTCGTGGCGCGCTCTACAGCGCGTTGGGCCGTTACCATCCGGCGCTCATTTCGACCGTCTTGTACACGGGCGCGACCATGGCCAGCGGCAACGTCATGCTTGGCTTCGCCGCGATCATCCTGGGGACTGTGTGTGCGTGGAGCGCCGGGCCAGCGGCGGCGTGCTGGCCCCGGCGCTGACCCACTTGGTGTGGGGCCTGATCATGGTGCTCGCACTGCCGCCGATGTTCGGCGTCTAGCGCCGGCCGTCGCTCAGCGGTCGGTGAATTTGGGGGTGCGACGCTGCTGGAAAGCCGTTGCGCCCTCGATTAAGTCGGGTGATCGCAACAAGACCGACTGCCCGTGGAACTCGCGCTCCAGGGCGGAATCCAGCTCGGTCAAGGTGGCCGCGTTGATCGCGTCCTTGGTTTTGGCGAATGCCACCGCCGGCCCCGCGAGCAACTTCGAAATCACCTTGTCGACCTCGGCCTCGAAGTCCTCGGCCGGATAGACCGCGGTGACCAGTCCCGCGGACAACGCCTCGGTGGCCGGCAGCCGCTCGGCCAGCAGCGCCATGCGCATCGCCCCGATCGGCCGATCGCCGCCGCTACCAACGCGGACGCGCCGCCGTCGGGCATCAGCCCGATCTTGGTGAAGGCGAGCATGAAAAATGCTTGATCAGAAGCCAATACGATGTCGCACGCCAGGGCAGCGAAACGCCGACGCCCGCCGCCGGTCCGTGAACGACGGCGACCACCGGGCGCGGCAGCGCGGTGATGGCCCGGATCAGCCGGTTGACCTCCAGGATGATTTCGTCCGGCGGGCTCCGCCGCCGGCGGACATGTCGTCGGCGCTGATGCCCGCTCCGGAGCAGAAGCCGCGACCAGCGCCGCCCAGCCGCACTACCTTGACCTCCGGGTCGTCGGCCGCGCATTCCATCGTGTCGGCGAGCGCGGTGATCACCGGAATGGTCAGCGAGTTCAGGCTGTCGGGCCGGTCGATGGTCACCGACAGCGCGCCGTCGGACAGCGTGACGGCGAGTCCTGCGACGGGGGCCAATGCGTCGAGCACGGATTGCGGCATGCGCTCACCCTAGATGACCGGGTGCGCGGCCGAAGGATGCGGCTGCGAAGATGCAACGGCGTCGAAGCAGACGAAAGGTCGGTGGAACATGGCGGGACCGCTGAGTGGATTGCGTGTTGTCGAACTGGTCGGGATCGGGCCGGGCCCGCATGCCGCCATGATCCTGGGGGATCTGGGTGCCGACGTCGTGCGCATCGAGCGGCCGTCGGGAGCTCTCGGCGGTGTGCCAGGGACGCGATGAGCCGTAACCGGCGCATCGTGACCGCCGATCTCAAATCCGACGAGGGACGCGAACTGGTACTCAAACTCGTCGCCAAGGCCGACGTGTTGATCGAGGGTTATCGCCCCGGCGTCACCGAGCGGCTCGGCATCGGCCCCGAGCAGTGCGCCGAGGTGAACGACCGGCTGGTCTACGCCCGGATGACGGGCTGGGGTCAAACCGGGCCCGCGCAGCCAGCAGGCCGGTCACGACATCAACTACATCTCGCTCAACGGGGTCCTGCACGCCATCGGCCGGGCGAACGAGCGGCCGGTGCCGCCGCTGAACCTGGTCGGTGACTTCGGCGGCGGGTCGATGTTCTTGCTGGTCGGCATCCTGTCCGCGCTATGGGAGCGGCAGACGTCCGGCAAGGGTCAGGTCGTCGACGCCGCGATGGTCGACGGGTCGAGCGTGCTGATCCAGATGATGTGGGCGATGCGCGCCTCCGGCATGTGGTCCGACGAGCGTGGCACCAACATGCTCGACGGCGGTGCGCCCTACTACGACACCTACGAGTGCGCCGACGGGCGCTACGTCGCGGTCGGTGCCATCGAGCCGCAGTTCTACGCGGCCATGCTGGCCGGGCTCGGTCTGGAGGCCGCCGACCTGCCCGACCAGAACGACGCAGCCCGCTGGCCCGAACTGCGGGCGCGGCTCACCGAGGCGTTCGCCGCCCACGATCGCGACCACTGGGCAAAGGTGTTCGCCGATTCCGACGCCTGCGTCACACCGGTGCTGGCATTCGGCGAGGTGCACACCGAGCCGCACATCACCGAGCGGAACACGTTCTACGAAATCAACGGCGGCCTGCAGCCGCTGCCCGCCCCGCGGTTCTCGCGCACCCCGGCCGAACCGCGCCCGCCGGCGCCGGGAGCCGACGCCGAGGCCGTACTCAGGGACTGGCTATAGTCCCACCAACTAGTCGGTCGGCAGCATCTCGAGACGGCGGCTGGCCGAAACGAAAGGAAAGCTCGCAGTGGAGATCAAAGATGCCGTAGCAGTCGTCACCGGCGGCGCGTCCGGCCTGGGCCTGGCCACCACCAAGCGGCTGCTCGACGCCGGCGCGCAGGTGGTGGTGCTGGACCTCAAGGGCGAGGACGCGTCCGCGAGCTCGGCGACCGGGCGCGTTTCGCGCAGGCCGACGTCACCGACGAGGCGCTGTCGGCCGCGCGCTGGACATGGCGGAGACGCTGGGCCCGCTGCGCATCGTGGTCAACTGCGCCGGCACCGGCAACGCCATCCGGGTGCTCGGCAAGGACGGCGTCTTCCCGCTGGACGCGTTCCGCAAGGTCGTGGACATCAACCTGGTCGGCACGTTCAACGTGCTGCGGCTGGCGGCCGAGCGGATCGCCAAGACCGAGCCGATACGGTGAAGAGCGCGGCGTCATCGTCAACACCGCGTCGGTGGCGGCGTTCGACGGACAGATCGGGCAGGCCGCCTACTCGGCGTCCAAGGGCGGTGTGGTCGGGATGACGCTGCCGATCGCCCGCGACCTGGCCAGCAAGGCGATCCGGGTCGTGACGATCGCCCCGGGACTGTTCGACACGCCGCTGCTGGCCGGGCTGCCCGAACCGGCCAGGGAGTCGCTCGGGCAAGCAGGTGCCGCACCCGTCCCGGCTGGGCAGGCCCGACGAGTACGGCGCGCTGGCCGTGCACATCGTCGAAAACCCGATGCTCAACGGCGAGGTCATCCGCCTGGACGGCGCCATCCGCATGGCGCCCCGCTAGCCGAGGCACCGCGCCGAGGCATCTGCGGGCGGACTTGGAACACGGCAGCGACGTGAGAAGAAAGCCCCCCGCATAGGAGGGGACCGAAACGATGGGGAACGCAAAGACGTGACCGAGGTAACTGTCATCGGGTGAGGCGCGTCGGCACAGAGCCGACAGGCACCATGCTCCGCGCAGGTCAGCTCGCCGTAGGCAGCGGGTGCGGGTCGTCGAGCTGCTCGGAGGTCTCGCCTTCCACCAGCACGTCGCCGTGGTAGAGGGCCTCGAAGTCAGCCTTGATGACGTCGGCACTGGTGTCGTCGATCCACATAGACATGAGCGTATGGGCCACCATTAAGGAATCTTGAGTCACGTTTCGGAAAATCGTGGCAATTTACTGCCGGGTAGGGTTGTCGCGGTCGGCCGTTGCGTGCGGGTCGGATCGCGGCCTAATCGTGGGACGTGCTGCTATGCCCGGAGGCTTCCTGGTCACAGCGGCATTGACGTTTTCCGCTCTCGATACCAGTCTTCGTACCCGACGCTACGTGCTCAAGACAGCGTCGTTGACACCTGTAACTTATCGCTGATAAGTTACCGCGGATCGGGCGAAAGTGCGACCGGTTGGCGGAAGGACGCGACATGCTGCAGGGGATCGCCCGACTGGCGATCGCCGCGCCGCGCCGCATCCTCGCGGTGGCGGCCCTGGTCCTGGTCGCCGCCGCGGTCTTCGGGCATCCCCGTCGCCAAGAGCCTGTCCGCCGGCGGCTTTCAAGATCCCGACTCGGAGTCGGCTCAGGCCATTCGGCTGCTGACCGACAAGTTCGGGCAGAGCGACCAGCAGATGCTGATCGTGGTGACGGCGCCCGCGGCGCCGGCAGCGACCAGGCCCGGCAGGTCGGCACCGAGATCGTCGACCAGCTCAAGCGGTCGCCGCATGGTATCCAACGTGTCCTCGGCGTGGACGGTCCCGCCCTGAGCCGCCGCCGCGCCGACCGATCTGGTCAGCAAGGACGGCAAATCGGGGCTGATCGTCGCCAACCTCACAGGCGGCGAGAACAACGCGCAGAAAAACGCCAAGACGCTGTCCGAACGCAAATCGTCCACGACCGCGACGGCGTCACCGTCCGCGCCGGCGGCGTGGCGATGGTGTACGCCCAGATCAACCAGCAAAACGAGCACGACCTGCTGGTGATGGAGTCGATCGCGATTCCGCTGAGCTTCCTGGTGCTGGTCTGGGTGTTCGGCGGACTGCTGGCGGCGGCGCTGCCGTTGACGTTCGGCGGCTTGGCGATCGTCGGCTCGATGTCGGTGCTGCGGCTGATCGCGTTCGCCACCGACGTGTCGATCTTCGCGCTCAACCTGAGCACCGCACTGGGGCTGGCGCTGGCGATCGACTACACGCTGCTGATCATCAGCCGCTACCGCGACGAGCTGGCCGACGGCGCCGCCCGCGACGCGGCGCTGATCCGCACCATGGCGACCGCCGGCCGCACGGTGCTGTTCTCGGCGACCACGGTCGCGCTGTCGATGGCGGCGATGGTGCTGTTCCCGATGTACTTCCTGAAGTCGTTCGCCTACGCCGGCGTCGCGACCGTGGCCTTCGCCGCCGTGGCGGCGATCGTGGTGACGCCGGCGGCGATCGTGCTGCTCGGGGCCCGGCTGGACGCGCTGGACGTGCGCCGGCTGGTGCGCCGGGTGCTCGGCCGCCCGGACCCGGCGCCAAACCGGTCGAGCAGCAGTTCTGGTACCGCTCGACCAAATTCGTGATGCGCCGCGCGGTGCCGATCGGTCTGGCCGTGGTCGCGTTGCTGCTGCTGCTCGGGGTGCCCTTCCTCGGGGTGAAGTGGGGCTTCCCCGACGACCGGGTGCTGCCCCCTTCGGCGTCGGCGCATCAGGTCGGCGACCAGCTGCGCAACGATTTCGCCGACGACTCGGCGACGGCGGTGACCGTCGTCGTCCCCGACGCCGGCGGCCTCGGCCCCGCCGATCTCGAGCGCTACGCCGCCGACCTGTCGCGGGTGCCGACGTGTCGTCGGTGACCGCGCCCACCGGCGACGTTCGTCGCCGGAAACCGGGCCGGACCGCCGGCGGCCGCCACCGGGCTGGCCGACGGCAGCGCATTCCTGACCGTGGCCAGCACCGCGCCGCTGTTCTCCGAAGCGTCTGACACCCAGCTCGACCGATTGCACGCGGTGCCCGGGCCGGCCGGGCGGTCGGTGCAGATGGCCGGCGCTGGCGCAGATCAACCGCGACAGCGTCGAGGCCATCAGGACGCGGCTGCCGCTGGTGCTGGGGCTGATCGCGGTCATCACGTTCGTGCTGCTGTTCCTGCTCACCGGCA
Source organism: uncultured Actinomycetota bacterium (assembly GCA_963787635.1). Lineage (GTDB taxonomy): Bacteria > Actinomycetota > Actinomycetes > Mycobacteriales > Mycobacteriaceae > Mycobacterium. Next base: position 303,255 of record CAWBDP010000006.1, read on the forward strand.
GCGTGGTGCTGCCGCTGAAAGCGTTGGTGCTCAACGTGTTGTCGCTGACGGCGGCGTTCGGCGCGCTGGTGTGGATCTTCCAGGACGGCCATCTGGGCGCGCTGGGAACCACGCCCAGCGGAACGTTGGTGGCGAACATCCCGGTGTTGCTGTTCTGCATCGCGTTCGGGCTGTCGATGGATTACGAGGTGTTCCTGGTCTCACGGATCCGCGAGTACTGGCTGGCATCGCGACGCGGCCACGTCGACGTCGGCCGGGGCACTTCGCGCCGCGAACGACGAGAGCGTGGCCCTCGGCCTCGCCCGCACCGGCCGGGTGATCACCGCCGCCGCGCTGGTGATGTCGATCTCGTTCGCCGCGCTGATCGCCGCCCAGGTGTCGTTCATGCGGATGTTCGGCGTGGGCCTGACACTTGCCGTGCTGGCCGACGCGACCCTGGTGCGGATGGTGTCTGGTTCCCGCGTTCATGCATGTGCTGGGCCGGTGGAATTGGTGGGCGCCCAAGCCCTGGCACGGCTGCATGACCGGTTCGGCATCAGTGAGGGCGGCCAGCCGGCCGCGCGAGCATCAGGATGCCGAGCTCACGGCACGCGCGAACGAGGATCGCACCACCGCGCGGTGACGGACGGCTGAGGTGTCGACGGAAAGCCTTCGCCGCCCGCGCGCACCCCGCGGCTGCGGTGACCGGCTGCGCGAGGAAATCCTGGACGCGGCCACCGAGCTGTTGCTGGAAACCGGGCACGCCAAAGCGGTATCGATCCGATCGGTGGCCCAACGCGTCGGCGTCACGCCGCCGTCGATCTATCTGCATTTCGAGGACAAGAATTCGCTGCTGGACGCGGTGTGCGCCCGGTACTTCGGCAAACTCGATCAGCAGATGCAACGCGCGGCGGTGGGGCAGCCGTCGACCATGGAGGTGTTGCGGGCCCAGGGGCTGGCCTATATCCGGTTCGCGACCGAGACACCGGAGCTCTACCGGATCGCCACCACGGGCGAGTGGCGCTCGGGAAGCGACGTCGACGCCCGGCTGGCCAGCTCGGCGTTTCAGCACCTATGCGCCACCGTGCAAGCGCTGATGGACGAGGGCAGCTGCCCGCCCGGCGAGGCGACCTTCCTGGCGCTCCAGCTGTGGAGCGCCGCACACGGGGTGGCGTCCCTGCTGATCGCCAAGCCGCACTTGCCGTTCGGTGACGCCGAGACGTTCGCCGACCGCGTGCTCAGGGCGGTCTTTTGCGGGCATATGGTGGCGGAACTGGTCGGTGCGAACGCCACCCCCCAGCAGACCGTCGACTGGCTCATGGCAGGCTCGCCTACATGACGGCAACAACGGTCGACAACCCGTTCTTCGCCCGGATCTATCCCACCATCGCCGCACACGAAACCGAGCAGATGCGCGCGCTGCGACGGGAGAATTTGGCCGGACTGTCTGGACGCGTCCTGGAAGTCGGCGCCGGCGTCGGGACCAACTTCGCCTTCTACCCGGATTCCGTTGACGAGGTGGTCGCCATCGAGCCCGAACCCCGGCTGGCCGCCCAGGCCCGCGACGCGGCCGGCGACGCGCCGGTTCCGGTCGTGGTCACCGCTGACACGGTGGAGAACTTCTCGGCCGCCGAACCGTTTGACGCGGTGGTGTGCTCGCTGGTGCTGTGCTCGGTGGATGACCCCGATTCGGTGCTGCGGCAACTACATTCGCGGCTTCGGCCCGGGTGGCGAGCTGCGCTATCTGGAGCACATCGCCAGCGCCGGGTTGCGGGGCCGGCTGCAGCGGCTGGCCGACGCGACGGTGTGGCCGAAGCTGCTGGGCAACTGCCACACCCACCGCGACACCGAGCGCTCGATCAGGGACGCCGGATTCGAGGTGAACGACGCGCGACGGGAGTCGACGTTGCCTGGCTGGGTGCCGCTGCCGGTGTCGGAGGTCGCCCTGGGGCGAGCCCGCAAACCGGCCTGACTCTTTTGACGCGCCTTTTCGTCTCCGAGCCTGCGTGAAGGTGCCCGGCGGCGCTTCGTACGGGCCCTGAGCACAGGTTCGGCGCCAGTACCGCAGACTCGATCGTCGGCCATCAACTGCATCGCGGACCCGGCGGATGATGTCGGCAGGGTGATCACCGGTCACCACCCAGATGGCGATCCAGCCAAGGCGCTCAAGCGTTTCCCGGCGCCGATACCCCGAATCTGCGGTCAGGGTGCGCTCTGTGGATGGACCACGATCTGTTCACGGGCTCGCCGCGGTTACCGCCGGCTCGGCGGAGGTCAGCTGTCGAGCAGGGCGGGCAACCGCTGCAGCAGTGTCGGAAGCGCCGCGCTGGCGCTCTCGCGCACGGTGATCGTGGCGTTGGCCGACAGCGGCGTCGGCTCGGGATTGACCTCGATCACCACCGCGCCGCGCGCCAGGGCCAACTCCGGCAGGCCCGCTGCGGGGTACACGATGCCCGAGGTCCCGACCACGACCAGCAGGTCGGCGGCCACGGTTGCCTCGACCGCATGCTGCCAGGTGTCTTCGGGCAACGGCTCACCGAACCAGACGATGTCGGGCCGGATCAGCCCGCCGCACGCGCAGGCCGGCGGAGCGATTTCCAGCGCCGGCTCGGCCATCTCGGGCAGTTCACCGGTATACGGATCAGCGCAAGCAGCACAACGGAATTCAAAGATGCTGCCGTGTAGGTGGTGCACCGGCGCGCTGCCGGCGCGCTCGTGCAGGTCGTCGACGTTCTGGGTGACGACGGTGACTTCGGCGTGGTCCTGCCAGGCCGCGACGGCGCGATGCCCCGGATTGGGTTCGACGCGGCTCACCAGGTAGTGGCGCCACAGGTACCATCCCCAGACCCGCTCGGGGTGCTCGTGCCAGCCCTGCGTGCTGGACAGCTCGTAGGGGTCGAACTTGGCCCACAGCCCGTTCTTGTCGTCGCGAAATGTCGGCACACCGCTTTCGGCGGAGATTCCCGCGCCGCTGAGCACCGTCACTCGCACTCCACCAACATAGCGGGACTGCGCGATACTGAGCAGGTGGAGCTGGCGCAGTGGCTGCGAATCGACCCGCGGGCTGGTCGGCCACCGTTCGACCAGCTCAGAACCCAGATCATCGACGCGATCCGGGCCGGCACGTTGTCGCCGGGCACCCGGCTGCCTACCGTGCGGGAACTGGCCGGGCAACTCGGGCTGGCGGTCAACACCGTGGCCCGCGCTTACCGTGAGCTGGAAGCCGCCGGCATCGTCGAAACCCGGGGCCGTTTCGGGACATTCGTCGCGCGCGCCGATCCGACCGATATCACGATGGCGGCCGCGGCGTGCGCCTACCTGGATGTGGCGCGCGGGCTGGGCTTGGGTAAGTCGGAGGCGCTGCGCTATCTGGAATCCCCGTCCGGAGACTAGTGATGTCGCTCAGCGCAGGACTTTTGCCAGCGTGCGCAGGTTGCGGGTGGTGGTCGACGATTTGTAGCGCTTTTTGCCCATCGTCTTGCCGATGGTGCTGTCCAGCGTGCGGTTCTTGGGCACCTGCCAATAGATGACGCCGGTGGAATCCGGGCCGCGGGCGATCTTCTCGTCGTCGCGGGCATCGTCGGCCAGCGCGGCGAGTTCGTCGAGCACGGCGGTTTCGCTGACGAACGTGACGTAGGACTGATATCCGTCCACCTCGGTCTCGAATGGGTAGGCCTCGACGATGTCCCGCACCGCGTCGAGGTCATAGACCAGCACCCACGCGTCGTACCCGAACTGCTTGCGCAGCGCAGTCTCGGCCTTTTTGCGCACCGACTTGGCCGCGGCGCCCGAGTTCAGCACCACGTTGCCGCTGGCCATGATGGTGCGCACGTCGGTGAATCCGGCGTCGGTCAACGCTTCAGCGACCTCGGCCATTTTGAGGTTGACGCCGCCGGCGTTGACGCCGCGCAGGAACGCCGCATACCGGGTCATGAGTCAGCCCCGAAAAGTACGACGGCCCAGGGATCGTCGAGGACAACGTGGCGCCGCACGAGGGGGTCGACCGACGCCATAGCCGTGATGGTAGCGGTGCGGCGACCGAATCGGGACCGGATGCTCGGGCCGGCGACGTAGTCTTTCGGCATGGCTCGCCAAGTCTTCGACGACAAACTGCTGGCCGTCATCGCCGACAACTCCCTCGGAGTGCTGGCCACTATCAAACGTGACGGTCGCCCGCAGCTGTCCAACGTGTCGTATTACTTCGACGCCCGCACGGTGACCGTGCAGGTGTCGATCACCGAGCCGCGGGCCAAGACCCGCAACCTGCGCCGCGACCCGCGGGCCTCGATCCTGGTCGCCTCCGACGACGGGTGGTCGTATGCGGTCGCCGATGGCACTGCTGAGCTGACATCACCGGCGGCTGCCGTCGACGACGACACCGTCGAGGCGCTGATCGCCTTGTACCGCAGCATCGCCGGTGAGCATCCGGACTGGGACGAGTACCGGGAAGCGATGGTCACCGATCGGCGGGTGTTGCTGACCCTGCCGATCAGCCACGTCTACGGGATGCCGCCGGGCATGCGGTGATCGCCAGGGCAGCCGGCGCGCCGCAAGCGCGCTACGCTGCCGTCATGGCTGCATCACGCTCCGGGGCCGCTTCCGAGGACGAGAACAAGCGCAAATTCCGGGAAGCCCTCGACCGCAAGAACGCGAAGTCGTCGAGCAGATCCGACCACCACAAGGACGGCGGCGCCAAGCAGTCTCCCGCGCATGGGCCGCTGGAAAGCCGTCGGGAATTCCGCCGCAAAAGCGGTTAGCTGCCTGCTCGCACGCTCTGCAGGGCAAGGCTTTTCGTCGTCACGTGCTCGCTGTAGGCCAGCATGCGGGCGCCGAGCAGACCAGCCAGCATGACCGCTACGCAGTAGAGACCGTCGTCTTTGAGGCCCCATTTCACCGAGGCCAGGGTCGCCGCACCGGCGATGCACAGCAAGGTGCCGACGGCCAGGCTGCGCCATCCGGCCGGCGTCGTCGACGGTCCGTCCCAGCCGGGCAGCGGAGAGTTCTCCAGCGGCCGCAATTTCGCGAACAGTCCGGCGACCAGGCCGCCCATCAAAATCAGCTGGACGAGGCTCAGCAGCACCAGATGGGGCTGGCCGGGGAAGCGGTACCAGCCGAGCAGATCGAACACCAGGTGCACCCCGAGCAACGCGGGAATGTGCCAGAGGTAGAGCGTCATCGCACCCGAGTTGCCGATCACGGTCAACCACCACACTCGGGGCCGCTGCGCCCATCGGGCGATCGCCGGGGCGGCCCAGATCGCCAAGGCGCACATCATGATTGCGTGACTGGCCATCAGCAGTGAGGGCGGTGACATGTTCGCCAGGCGCTGGCCTTCGATACCCACCAGGCTCACGTCGTAGGGGCCCGCCTGGCACAGCATCAGGTTGACGCCCAGCATGCCCAGTCCCAGATACAGCGCGGCGCGCGAGGGTAGCAGATCCTGCCTATATGCCACCCCGAACATGGCCGGGATCACCCATGCGGTCATGTTCAGGTAGCCCAGCAGCCCGGTGCCCGATGTGTGCAGCCGGGCAAAGTCGATCAGCGCGACGAATGCGTACACGCCGGCGACGCCGACGGCGAGTTGGCGTGCGGTGCTGATTCGGTGCAGCAGCGGCACGGTGGCCAGCACCAGCACATAGGCGCCCAGGAACCACAGCAACTGGATGCTGACACCGGCGACCGGATCAAAGACGTGTTTGGGCAGCACCGATCGCAGCACAGCCAGGACGACCGCCCAGAAGGCCAGGTAGTAGAACACCGGCCGGAACAGCCGGGTGCAGCGTTTCATCAACCACCCGCCCCAGCTGGCACCGGGGTGCCAGGACTGCACACAAGCGGCGGCCCCCGCGAAGAAGAACAGCGGCATGATCTGAAAGATCCAGGTCAGCGCTTGGAGGGCGGTCGATGTGGTGAGCAGGTTGTCCCAGATCAGGACGTGATCGCGGATCATGCTCGTTGCCATGACGGTGTGACCGGCAACCACGCCGGCCAGCGACGCGATGCGGATGACGTCGATCGCGCGGTCACGGTCGACGGGGGTCCGTGCGGCGACGTCCGCAGGGGAGAGAAAGCCGAGGCGCTGAGTCATGGCGCAACGCTAACCCGGGCACGGGTAGGTAATTTTGCCTAATTTGTGCGGACCGACGGGCCGGTTTCACTCCGTCTTCTCTGGTCTGGCCAGTGTGAAAAACACTGCCGGAACGACGAATTCGATGGCAGTAAGAACTTCTTGGAACCAGTGCGGCCGTCCGTGGCCGAAAAGCGACAGCAGCCGACCGATGCCGCTGATGAGCATCAGGCCCGCCAACAGGTTCACGTCCAGCGTCCGGATCGGCGATCTGCGCAGCGCCCGCAGCCAGGCGACCCCATAGCCGGCGAAGTATGCGAAGTAGAAGCGTTCCCGCGAATCGACCGTCGCGTTGGCGTCAGTCGCGCCGGGCACCGACGCCGTTCCCAACAGGAAGTGGTAGATGCCGATCGCGATACACGACAGCCCGGTGAGCGCGGCCAGACTCCGTAAATACCGGGCGCGTTGGTGCGCAACGGTGGTAGCAGCCATCTCAGCATGTTCCTTTCGGCAGAAGGTGACCTTCCGCCAACCGTAGGCCGCGCCGTGAGTACGACCCTCAGACCGCCCGAATGCCGCGGCCCCGAATGAATCTCGCAAGCGGCGTGCGACATCGTGGTGTCGTCGGTCACAACGAGCCGACGTCAGGCCCCACGCCGCGTGACCCTAGGTGTCATTCTTTGCCACGATCTTCAGTGGCCCGGCAAAGTGCGGCGGCCTCTGCGCAGGCGTCGACGGGTGGGCTGCCTCACCCGGGCGCAGATGGATCTTGAACCCAACCGCCGACAGGCTGACCCGGAGTCATTATGCACTTGTACGTCAAATGGGTGACAGACGAAGTTACCGTCTGGCCATCGACGTAACAGGGCTCACCCGTAGTGGGATCAGGATCGGCAAACGCTGTGCCGCGTGCGACGACGACCGCGATAAGAGTTGCAGCAGCGGCCGTTGCGACGGTGACTAAGCGGCGTATGGTCATGAGCGCAACCTGCTGCGATGCGACACGCTATGAGCAAACTTCACGATATCTGCGTCCGACCCGAGAGATAGCTGGTTTTCCGTCAGCTTGGCCGAAGGATGAACGGAAAATCGGCATCCCACGCCGCAAAAGCCCCGCACACCGCGTCGTCCGCAGACCAAATGTAGGGAAATCCCTCATTGAGCCGCCGCGGCGCGTCACTTACCCAGCTCTCAGCAAAAGACTATGTGTGCCTTACCCAGTTCACAGGCTAACGACGGGAGCATGACATGGGTAGTTCGCGATCGCGAGTCGGGATTCTGGTCGGCCTGGCTTGCTTCTTGGTTCGCCTGGCGGGATCGGGGTGGCCGTAGATGAGCACTGATAGCTTGGGGTGAACACTTAACCGCCACTCATCCTGGCTCGGGTGGGTGCTTCACCGCCGCGCAGTCCTAGACTGGCCCAGTGCCGAAAGTGCAGCTTACGCAAGACCCGGCCGCCGACGCGCTGCTGGGCTCCGACCCGTTGGCCCTGCTGATCGGAATGTTGCTCGACCAGCAGGTGCCGATGGAGACCGCCTTCGCCGGTCCGAAGAAGATCGCCGACCGGATGGGCCGCCTGGATGCCCGGGACATCGCCGACTACGACCCGGAGAAGTTTGCGGCGCTGTGCTCCGAACGGCCTGCGATACACCGCTTTCCGGGCTCGATGGCCAAGCGGATCCAGCAGCTGGCGCAGATCATCGTGGACCGCTATGAAGGCGATGCGGCCGCGCTGTGGACGGCCGGCGACCCCGATGGACCCGAGTTACTGCGGCGCCTCAAGGAGCTGCCCGGCTTCGGTGACCAGAAGGCGCAGATCTTTCTGGCGCTGCTGGGCAAGCAGTACCGTGTGACGCCGACGGGCTGGCGGGCGGCCGCCGCACAGTACGGCAACGCCGGTAGCCATATGTCGGTCGCCGATATCGTCGACGCCCGTTCCCTCGAGCAGGTGCGAGCGTTCAAAAAGCACCAGAAGCAGATGAAGGCGGCTAAATCGGCGCCTCGAAAGTGAGCGGAAGGCAGCAGTTATGAAGACCCACCTGACGTGTCCCTGCGGTGAGGCCATTGTCGGCAAGGACGAGGACGAATTGGTGGAACTGACCCAGGCTCACCTGGCCAGCGTGCACCCCGGTTTGGAGTACGACCGAGACGCGATCCTGTTCCTGGCCTACTAGCTTCGTCCCGATAGCGGGGAGCGTGCGTGTTGCCCGGTGACACACCGGTCAACTACGCACGCCCGCACGCTGTGGTGGTGCTAGGGCACCACCGTCGAGCCGATGGTGGGCATGAACTGGCACTGCTTGTCTCTGGTGGTGACCTGCCCGAAGATTGTCGACATGATGCTGCCCGAGCCGGTGTCGGCGATCCCGGTCAACGTGGTCGGCCCGCTGGCGTTGATGTCGGGGTTGGGCTTGAGCGTTATCGAACCCGACTTTCCGGTGGTCAGGTTGACCCAGGTCACATTGAGCGGCAACTTCTGCACGTCGGCCGGCCCGGACGTGCCGACCGCAGTGAACACGTAGGCGGTCTGGCCGGGGCCGGGTCCGGGCGTCGGAATTTTGGCCGGGCCCGCCACCGATAACGCCGGCGCGATCGAGTTACCGCCGTCCGGCAGGCACCCGTTGCCGATCGACGGATACATGAAGTCCTGCGTGACCGGAGCGTCCGGGCCCAAACCGGGCGCCGGCGAGGGTGCGGCGGCGGCCGGCGCGGGAGCAGGCCCGGCTGGCGCCACCGGCGTCGCGGCTGGTGCGGCGCTCGGTGGCGCGGGAACCGGCGCGGCGCTCGGTGCCGAGGAGGCGGCAACGGGCGCCGCGACCGGCGGCGTGGACACCGGCGCGGCAGCCGGCGGCGTGGATGCCGGCGGAGCGGCAGCCGGTGCGGGTGAGACCGGGGCAACCTCCGGCCCCGCTGCGTGGGCGGGGTCGATACCGGTCGGCAGGTGCGCCTGAAGTCCAGGTTCCACCCCTACTGGCGGCACGTGCGCCGGGTCGGCCACAAACTGGTTCACCGACGAAGCGACGTTCTTCGATTCGGTGGGAGCCGTCGGACTGTGGGCGAAGGCCGCCGCGGCGGCCATCAGCAGTTGCGACGCCTGGTCCGGATCGGCAGCCGCCTGCTGGATGATCGGACTCAGCTGCGTCAGTGCGGGCAGACCAGGCAGCCCTTGCGACGGATCCGGCGGTGGTGCCGGATCCGCCGCAGCGCTGGGGCCGAGCACCAATGCGGCAGTCGATGCGATGGCGACGGCTGCGACGCCGTTGACCAGGTTCCAAGTGCGTATCACGATGTTCTCCCAGTTCTCAGCGGTGTGTTAGCCGTCGGCGGTTGCGGTCAGGGCAGCGCGGAAAGCGGTACCAGCACCGGGCTCACCGGGACGGCCGGTGCGGCGGCAGGTATCGCGGCGGCGGGCGCGCCGACGCCGTGCGGAATCGGAAGACCGCCGGGCGCAAGCGGCGCCAGATCGCCGGGCAGCGAGACCTGCTGCGGCAGCGGCAGCGGCAGGAAGGGCAGTTGCGGCAGATCGACCTGCGCCTGCGGCATCAGCTGGCCGGGCCCGCCGGCCGGCGTGCCGGCAGTCGGCGCGGGAGCGGTCGACGGTACCCGTGGCGCTGTGGCGTTCGCAGGCGCCAACGGGAGGCCCGGAAGCGCTGAGGGCAGCCCGTTCGAAGCAGCGGCCGGTGCCGAGGGGGCGCCGGGCAGCTGCGGCACGCTGAGTGTGGCGCCGGCCAACGGCGGCGGCGCGGCAGGCGCCGGCGGGGCCGCGCCCAACGCCGTCGCGAGGTTCTGGAGCAACTGGGGCGCACTCGCCACCGAATTGACCAACTGGTCGCCGACGTTAGGAACCGGCACCGGCGGCGCGGGGTCGGCGTGGGCTGACCCCAACAGACCGCCCACTATGAGCGCGGCCATCGAGCCCAGCACGAGGGCGGCTGCGCGGAACAACGTCCAGATGTTTGACATGACACTCCCTGGTAATCGGTGAAAAGGTCCCGAAGCTGAAGGTAACGCGATACCAAAGTGACTCAAGTGACACGTGTGGCATTTATTTGATCGTTACGCAGCCGAGTGGCTGCGGTGACCGAACGGAGTGGCCAATGGCTGATAGTGGCTGGCGATAGCTGACAATGGCTGATAGCCGCTGACATGGCTGACAGGCTGGCCATGGCTGGTAGCGCCGGACAATGCCTCGCCGCCCCTGCTCGCGGGCCCGCTGTCCGCGTCCTCGCTAGAGTCGATCGGATAGACACCACCTCGGCCGCTCCGGCGGCAACTACCCACCGCCGGCCGGCCATTTCGCTAAAGGCTGCCGCGCCGCTGCTGCTGTGCCTGAGCGTCGCCGCCCGGCTGGGCTGGACGTACTTGGTGCCCAATGGCGCCAACTTCGTCGACCTGCACGTCTACATCGGCGGCGGTGCGGCCATCAGTCACCCGGGCACGCTCTACAGCTTCGTGTACGCCGACCAAACCCCTGACTTTCCGCTGCCGTTCACCTATCCGCCGTTCGCGGCGATCGTTTTCTACCCACTGCATTTGTTGCCGTTCGGGCTGGTCGCGTTTTGCTGGCAGGTCGGCACCGTGGCCGCGCTCTACGGCGTGGTCCGGCTCAGCCAGCGCCTGATGGGAGTGGCGGCAGGCAGCGGTCAGCGGGCCGCGATGCTGTGGACTGCGGTCACGATCTGGACCGAGCCTCTGCGCAGCACCTTCGACTACGGGCAGATCAACGTGCTGCTGACATTGCTGACACTGTGGGCCGCCTACACCACCCGCGGCTGGTTGTCGGGATTGCTGGTCGGCCTGGCCGCCGGCATCAAACTGACGCCTGCGATCACCGGCCTGTACTTCGTCGGTGTCCGGCGGTGGGGGGCCGCGGTGTCCTCCGCGGTCTTCTTTTTCGCCAGTGTCGCGGTGTCGGCGCTCGTCGCTGGCGGCGAAACCCGGTACTACTTCACCAAACTGATTCGCAACACCGACCGGGTCGGGCCGATGTGCACGACGTTCAATCAGTCCTGGCGCGGAGGTGTGTGCCGGGTGTTCGGTCACGACTTGGGGTACGGACCGATCGTGCTGGTTGGCCTGGCCGTCACCTCGATCCTGGCCGTGCTGGCCTGGCGCACGTTGAGCACCGCCGCCGACGGCGACGAGCCCGATCGGCTGGGGCAACTGCTGGTGGTGGAGTTGTTCGGGCTGCTGGTTGCGCCGATTTCGTGGACGCATCACTGGGTGTGGTTGGTGCCGTTGATGATTTGGCTCATCCACGGACCACTCTCGCACCATCGCGGCGTCCGGGTCCTCGGCTGGGGATGGCTGGTGTTGATCCTGATCGGGGTGCCCTGGTTGCTCAGCTTTGCTCAACCGAGCATCTGGCAAAACGGCCGAGCCTGGTATCTGGCATGGGGCGGCTTGGTCTACATCGTTTTCACGCTGGCTACCCTCGGCTGGATCGCCGCGACCCGGGGCCGAGCTCAGGTCGAGCCTGAGGAGAGGGCCTCGGACAGCGCCTCAGCTACGCGCTGAACGCAGGATCGCCGCCCTAGACGCAGAGTCGGCGAACTCGAAATCGCACCTTACCCCCGTCAGCTGCCGAGGATCCCGTCGATGTCGTGCGCCATTGCGACGTCCTTGTCGGTGATACCACCTTCGGAATGTGTGACCAGCGAGAAAGTGACTGTGCGCCAACGGATATCGATGTCCGGGTGGTGGTCTTGGGCTTCGGCGTGCTCGGCCACCCGGCGCACCGCGTCGATACCGGCCAGGAACGACGGAAACTTGATCGAGCGTCGCAGCGCGCCGTCCGATCGCTCCCAGCCGTCCAGCTCTGGCAGTGCGGCGTCCACTTGCTCGTCCGTTAACACACTCATGGCGCGAGGTATACCCTCGCGCGCGATGCCCAACCAGATCGTCGTCGCCGGAGCCGTCATTTCCGGACACGCCCTGCTGGTGGCACAACGCGCCCGGCCCCCGGAACTGGCCGGCCGCTGGGAGTTGCCCGGCGGCAAAGTCGCGCCCGGCGAAACTGAGGCCGCGGCGCTGGCCCGTGAACTGGCCGAGGAACTGGGTGTCGAGGTCGAGGTCGGCGACCAGTTGGGTGACGACGTCACGTTGAACGCGGCCACCACGCTGCGGGCATATCGCGTCCGCCTGATCCGCGGCGAACCTCACCCGCACGACCACGCAGCGCTGCGCTGGGTGACGGCGCCGGAACTCCCCGACGTCGACTGGGTGCCGGCCGACCGGGCTTGGCTACCGGCGCTAACGGCGGCAATACGCGATATCGGGTAGAACGCCCCAGGCCGTGGAATCCTTTGCGGTGCTGGGGCATTCAACCGATCGATTGAAGGATTCTCAGGGGAATATCGAGTTCGCGGCTATGTCAGCTGCCGCGTCGAAAGTCGTCGGGATGGCAAAGTCGCCAAACGGCGTGTCGAACAGGTCGGTGATCAGGTTGGCGCCGCCGGTTCCAGCCCCCACCAGATCTGTGTAGACGTTCTCGAAGCCGCTACCGAAGTTGGTGATGTCGAAGACCGATCCGGCGGCCGGGACTGTGCCTGTTTGGTAGGCGCTATCGACAAGAGGATGACTGTATTGCAGCTGTGAGTCAAAAATTCTCATAAACTGAGACAAAACTGAGTTTTCTTGACAGTTTGCACATACCAAGCTCAGATGGAGCGTTCGCGCGCAGACGGCTCCCGCGTTCGATTCGCCCGGTTCGCTATCCAGGCCCGGCGCTGCCACAATCACCGGCGTGGATTTCCGCAACATCGCCATCGTCGCGCACGTCGACCACGGGAAGACGACCCTCGTCGACGCCATGTTGCGGCAATCCGGAGCGCTGCACGAACGCGGTGAAGTGCAGGAACGAGTCATGGACACCGGCGACCTGGAACGTGAAAAAGGCATCACCATCCTGGCCAAGAACACCGCCGTGCATCGCCACCACCCGGATGGAACGGTGACCATCATCAACGTGATCGACACTCCGGGTCACGCCGACTTCGGCGGCGAGGTCGAACGCGGGCTGTCGATGGTCGACGGGGTGCTGCTACTGGTCGACGCCTCGGAAGGCCCGCTGCCGCAGACCCGGTTCGTGCTGCGCAAGGCGCTGACCGCGCATCTGCCGGTGATCCTCGTCGTCAACAAGACCGACCGCCCGGACGCGCGGATCGGCGAAGTCGTCGACGCCAGTCACGACCTGCTGCTCGAGGTGGCCGCGGATCTGGACGACGACGCGGCCAAGGCCGCCGAGGAAGCGCTGGGGCTGCCGACGCTGTATTCCTCCGGGCGTGCCGGGGTGGCCAGCACCGTGGCACCCGAGGACGGCCAGGTGCCCGAGGGTGACAACCTCGACCCGCTGTTTGATGTTCTGCTGCACCATATTCCGCCGCCAAGCGGCAATGTGGACGCACCGCTGCAGGCGCTGGTGACTAACCTCGACGCGTCGGCTTTCCTGGGCCGCCTGGCGTTGGTGCGCATCTACAACGGCCGCTTGCGCAAAGGCCAGCAGGTGGCGTGGCTGCGCGAGGTCGACGGCGAATCGGTGGTGGCCGGCGCCAAGATCACCGAACTGCTGGCCACCGAAGGCGTCGAGCGCTCACCGACCGAGGAAGCCATCGCCGGCGATATCGTCGCGGTCGCGGGCATGCCGGCGATCATGATCGGTGACACGCTCGCGGACACCGCGAATCCTGTCGCGCTGCCGCGGATTACCGTCGACGATCCGGCGATCTCGGTGACCATCGGCACCAATACCTCGCCATTGGCGGGCAAGCAGCCAGGGCACAAGCTGACCGCGCGGATGGTCAAGACCCGGCTGGACACCGAACTGGTCGGCAACGTGTCGATCCGGGTGGTTGACATCGGCCGGCCGGACGCCTGGGAGGTGCAGGGCCGTGGCGAACTGGCGTTGGCGGTGCTGGTCGAGCAGATGCGCCGGGAGGGCTTCGAACTGACCGTCGGCAAGCCGCAGGTCGTCACCAAGACTGTCGACGGCCGGCTGCACGAGCCCTTCGAGGCGCTGACCATCGACTGCCCCGAGGAATACGTCGGCGCGGTCACCCAGCTGATGGCCGCGCGCAAAGGCCGAATGGTGGAGATGGCCAACCACACCACCGGCTGGGTGCGGATGGATTTCGAGCTGCCCAGCCGCGGGCTGATCGGGTGGCGCACCGATTTCCTCACCGAGACCCGCGGCAACGGTATCGGCAACGCGGTATTCGACGGCTACCGGCCGTGGGCCGGGGAGATCCGGGCCCGGCACAGCGGCTCGCTGGTGTCCGACCGGTCCGGCACCATAACGCCGTTCGCGCTTATCCAGCTGGCCGACCGGGGCCAGTTCTTCGTCGAACCCGGGCAGGACACCTACGAGGGCATGGTCGTCGGGATCAACCCGCGTCCTGAGGATCTCGATATCAACGTCACCCGGGAGAAGAAGCTGACCAACATGCGATCCTCGACCGCCGACGTCATCGAGACGCTGGCCAAACCCATCGACCTCGACCTGGAGGCGGCCATGGAATTCTGCGCGCTCGACGAATGCGTGGAAGTGACTCCCGGGGCGGTGCGGGTCCGCAAGGTGGAGTTGGACGCCACCACGCGGGCTCGCAGCCGGGCGCGCGCCAAGGCGCGGGGTTAGCCGCTCCGGGCAGGGGTGGCCGATACCCTGATGCACGTGCCGAAACGAGGTCGCCGCCCCCACGTGGCGATCGGCGCGCTGATTGCGGCGCTGGTGCTGGCGACCTCGGGCTGCACCGTCAGCCCCCCGCCGGCGCCGCAAAGCACCGAGACCTCACAGAGCACCATGCCGCCGCCGCAGCGGATCACCCAGATCATCATGGGCATCGATTCGATCGGGGCCGGGTTCAATCCGCATCTGCTGTCCGACTTGTCGCCGGTCAACGCAGCGATCAGCGCGCTGGTGCTGCCCAGCGCGTTTCGGCCGATCGCAGACCCCGGCACGTCCACCGGGTCGCGCTGGGAAATGGACCCCACGCTGCTGGTGTCCGCCGACGTGACCAACGACAACCCGTTCACGGTGACCTACAAGATCCGGCCCGAGGCTCAGTGGACCGACAACGCCCCGATCGCCGCCGACGACTTCTGGTACCTGTGGCGGCAGATGGTCAGTCAACCCGGTGTGGTCGACCCGGCCGGCTACGACCTGATCACCGGGGTGCAGTCGATCGAGGGCGGCAAGCAGGCCGTCGTCACATTCAGCCAGCCCTATCCGGCCTGGCGGGAACTGTTCAGCAATATCCTGCCCGCGCACATCGTCAAGGACGCGCCGGGCGGTTTCCCGGCCGGACTGGGCCGGGCGCTGCCGGTCACCGGTGGCCAGTTCCGGGTCGAGAACATCGACCCGCAGCGCGACGAGATCCTCATCGCCCGCAACGACCGGTACTGGGGT
Source organism: uncultured Actinomycetota bacterium (assembly GCA_963787635.1). GTDB lineage: Bacteria > Actinomycetota > Actinomycetes > Mycobacteriales > Mycobacteriaceae > Mycobacterium. Next base: position 318,707 of record CAWBDP010000006.1, read on the forward strand.
CCGCCGTCCAAGCCGGATTTGATCCTGTTCCGGCGGGCCGGTGCGCCGGCGGCGCTGGCCGATTCGATCCGCAACGGCGACAGTCAGGTGGCCCAGGTGCACGGCGGCTCGGCGGCGTTCGCCCAGTTGTCCGCTATCCCCGATGTGCGGACCGCCCGGATCATGACGCCGCGGGTCATGCAGCTCACGCTGCGCGCCAACGAGCCCAAGCTGTCCGATGCTCAAGTGCGCAAGGCGATTCTGGGATTTCTCGATGTCGGCCTGCTGGCCGCCGTGGGCGCCGGCAGCGACAACACCGTCACGCTGGACCAGGCGCAGATCCGCACTCCGAGTGATCCGGGCTATGTCCCAACCGCACCACCGGCGATGACCAAGGCGGCCGCGTTGGGGTTGCTGCAGGCGTCGGGCTACCAGATTGAGAACGACACGTCTCCGTCGGTCGCGCCGCCGTCGGCCAGCCCGTCGGCGACCACCGGACCGCCGGAGATCACCCGCGGGCGGATCAGCAAGGACGGCCAACAACTTTCGCTGGTGATCGGGGTGGCGGCGAACGATCCCACGTCGGTGGCGGTGGCCAACACCGCCGCTGACCAACTACGCAACGTGGGTATCGCCGCGACCGTGCTGGCGTTGGACCCGGTGGCGCTCTACCGCGACGCGCTGGTCAACAACCGGGTCGACGCCCTCGTCGGCTGGCATCAGGCCGGCGGCAACCTGGCGACGCTACTGGCTTCCCGATACGGCTGCCCGGCGTTGGAGGCCACCTCGGTCCCGACGTCGGGTGCGACGACGACCCGACGGGACCCCGCCCCGCCGGCGCCGGCAAGTGCCACCACCGGTACGACGACACCGACGGCTCCCACCACGACGACTGCCAGCCGCCCTCCGGAGCCCGGTGCGCTGGTGCAGGCGCCGTCGAACATCACCGGCATCTGCGACTCCAGCATCCAGTCGAATATCGACGCGGCCCTTAACGGGAGCAAGGACATTAATGACGTGATCAACGCCGTCGAGCCGCAGCTGTGGAACATGTCGGCGGTGTTGCCCATCCTGCAGGACACCACGATCGTCGCCGCCGGTCCCAGCGTGCAGAACGTGAGCCTCTCGGGTTCAGTGCCGGTCGGCATCGTCGGTGATGCCGGGCAATGGGTGAAGACCGCTCAGTAGCGGGCGAATGCGGCGCTGTCACCGAAATCTGAGCAAATTGGCGGTTGGCTTAAGTGAGGTCTCAGGTAACTTCTGTGACGTTTTGGTGCCGAGTAGATCGCTAGTGCCCTCGACTTGACGCGACCACACTGCTTTCCGGACTCGAAACGGCCTTCGACACAAGCACTTTCGATGACGTCTTGGCTAATGGCTTAACATCGGGGGACAACGGCCCACTAACGGGCGTTTAACTGTAGACGCGGTTCGCGGCCCGCGTGGCAGTTTGACCAGTTTCTACAAAAGTCGTGTGATTAAGTGTTTCTTAGCGCTCTCTCAGGTACTGTCTCTATCGCCGGTAAGAAGCACCGGTAGGGGTGGGGGCGGATTCTCCGCTCAATGGCGCGGTCAATCAGTTCATCGGTTACACGACATGATGATCGGACAAGACGAGCTCAGCTACGACTTCTCGGAGTCCGGGACGAAGCCGGTCGAAACGGCTCTCGGGCTCCAGCCAGCCGACCCGGCGACGTTGGCTGCACCAGGCCTGGACGCCCGGGTCGCCGTCAACGGAAACGAAGTGGAGATCCCGGCGACCGACCTGCACTCCGCCGTGGCGGATCTCTCAGGTCTGTTCGCGAGTCTGTTCTAGTCGCTGCACGCGGAAGGCGGACCGACCGGGGGGCGGCCCGCCTTTCGCGTCACGGGGTGGACTGCGGGATCACCGTGTCGACGATGCGGGCCAGCTGTCGCTGGTTCGGTGGTGCCCCGGTGAGCAGCAGATGCAGGTTGATCAACGCCGGTCCGACCCGGGCAGTCAGCGGAGTGAGCGTCGCGGCATCAATGTCGCCGTCCCGCGCCGCGGTCCGCAGAATGGATTCGATGATGCGCAACCGGGGGGCAACGACGGCGTCGGCGAAGATGGTGCGCAGTTCGGGTTCGTGGATCAGCTGACCCATGATGTCCATGCTGGGGAAAGCGGTCTTGCCAGCCAGCACGTCGCAGTGTGCGGCGAACACCGATTGCAGGTTCTCCCGGGCCGTCCGATCGGTGCGGGATTGCGGCAGCGGCGGCAGGGCGTGCCGCAGCGCATCGTGGACCAGCGCGTGCTTGGTGGTCCACCGTCGATACAGCGCCGCCTTGCCGGTACGGGCCCGCGCCGCAATGCCTTCCATGGTCAAGCCGGCATATCCCACCGTGGCGAGTTCGGCCAGCGTCGCCTCATAGAGCGCACGCTCGAGTTCTTGGCCGCGTCGGCGGCTGCGGACCGCGGTGGGCTGCTCTGCCATGCTGCGATAGTAGTCGCTGGCGTTCCTCGTTGGCGGGATCTGGTTTTCCGCCACCTGGCCGACCGTAGCGAACGATGTCGTCTACAGTTCTGCTCATGTCGTCTCCAGCGACGCCGCGGCTGTTGTTCGTGCACGCTCATCCCGACGACGAGAGTCTGGGCACCGGAGCCACTATCGCTCATTACACCGCCCGCGGTGCCCGGGTGCACGTCGTCACCTGCACGCTCGGTGAGGAGGGTGAGGTAATCGGCGACCGCTGGGCCCAGTTGGCCGTCGGCCACGCCGACCAACTCGGTGGCTACCGGATCGCCGAGCTCACCGCCGCGTTGCGCGCGCTGGGGGTCGGCGCGCCGATCTTTCTGGGTGGTCCCGGACGGTGGCGCGACTCGGGCATGGCCGGCACTTCCCGGCGGCGCCGGCAGAGATTCATCGAGGCCGACGAGCATGAGGCGGTGGGCGCGCTCGTGGCCATCATTCGCAAATTGCGCCCCCACGTCGTCGTCACCTATGACCCCAAGGGCGGATACGGTCACCCCGACCACGTGCAGGCTCACCTCGTCACCACCGCGGCGGTTGCCGCGGCCGCCGGCGCCAACTATCCGGGCGACCCGTGGCAGGTACCGAAGTTCTACTGGACCGTGGTGGCCGCCAGCGCATTCACCGCCGGGTGGCGGGCGCTGACCGCCGACGATATGCGACCCGAATGGACGCTCCCGATGGACACCAGCGATTTCGAGTTCGCCTACACCGACGACCAGATCAACGCCGTCGTCGGTGGCCACCGACGCACTATCGGCCAAGACCGCCGCGCTGGCCGCGCATGCCACCCAACTCACCGTCGGCCCCACAGGAAGGGCATGCGCGCTGTCCAACAACATGGCCCTGCCGATCCTGGCCGACGAGCACTACGTCCTGATCGACGGCGCCGCGGGCGAACGCGATCAACGCGGCTGGGAAACAGATTTACTTGCCGGACTCGATGTCGCCGAGTCGGCTACGCGGTAGGCTGCGGGTCAAGGCAGCCACGGAAGGAACTGGTGTGGACCCCGATCTGCAGCACTGGCAAGACCGGCTCGACAACTTCCAATGGGTGGTCTCGTCCATCTACTCGCAGATCGATAGCATTCCCACCTGACCGCCACCAGGCCGGCCGCCGCGGCGAGTGAAGACACCGGGGCGCCGGATCCCGCCGTCCGGTTCGTCGTCCTGGCGTTGCTGGCTGTCGACGGTGTCCTGTCCGCGATAGCCGCCGTCTTGTTGTTGCCTACTTATATCGGCTCGATCCCTTTTCCTGTCAGCGCATTGGTCAGCGGTCTGGTCAACGCGGCGCTGGTGTGGGCCGCCCTGCTGTGGACCACGTCGTCGCGGGTGGCCGCGTTGCCGCTGTGGACCTGGTTGTTGACCGTGGCGGGGATGGCATTGGCCGGCCCCGGCGGCGACATCATTTTCGATGAGCGCGGAGCGATGGTCTGGGTTGCGCCGCTGCTACTGACCGGGCTGGGGCTCGTCCCGTCGGCATTGCTACTGAGGCGGCGCAATCACCTGCGCGGATTGACCGAGAACGGCCGGCGGCCGGAGTAGCACTCTCGGGCCTGGGGGTGGGTTAGGTCTAATCTGACGGTCATGCCAGACGCCGACGTTGGGAGACAGCGAGAAATGCGGATGATTTCCCCGCGAGCCGACGTTATGGGGGAGTGGCTCTGAACCCGCGACGCAGCACCGACCTGTCCAGCCCGGGCGTTCGCACACGATCCGCACCTCCCAGCTCGAGCGCATTGCGCCGCGTTTTGCGCCGGGCCCGAGACGGGGTGGCCCTCGACGTCGGCGAGGCCGCTCTGGCCATGACGGCCCGCGGCGACGATCTGGCCGATCTGTGCGGCAGCGCGGCGCGGGTGCGTGACGCGGGGCTGGAATCGACCGGTCGGCGTGGCCCCCACGGCCGGCTGCCGGTCAGCTATTCACGCAAGGTGTTCATTCCGGTGACCCGGCTGTGCCGCGATACCTGTCACTACTGCACGTTCGTCACCGTGCCAGGCAAGCTGCGCGCTGCACGTACCGGCATGTATCTCGAACCTGATGAGATTGTCGATATCGCCCGCCGCGGCGCCGAAATAGGCTGCAAAGAAGCACTATTCACACTCGGTGACCGGCCCGAGGATCGCTGGCCCGAGGCGCGGCAATGGCTCGACGAACATGGTTATGACACAACGCTTTCCTACGTGCGGGCGATGTCGATCCGAGTGCTGGAGGAGACCGGGCTGTTGCCGCATCTGAACCCCGGAGTGATGAGCTGGTCGGAAATGTCGCGGCTCAAACCGGTGGCGCCGTCGATGGGCATGATGCTGGAGACGACTTCGCGGCGGCTGTTCGAAACCAAGGGCGCCGCGCATTACGGCAGCCCCGACAAAGACCCGCGGATCAGGCTGCGTGTCTTGACCGACGCGGGCCGGCTGTCCATTCCGTTCACCACCGGACTGCTGGTGGGCATCGGTGAGACGCTTACTGAGCGTGCCGAGACGCTGCACGCGATCCGCAAGTCGCACAAAGAATTCGGCCATATCCAGGAAGTGATCGTGCAGAACTTCCGGGCGAAGGAGCACACCGCAATGGCGTCGGTGCCCGACGCCGGCATCGACGACTTCCTGGCGACGGTGGCGGTGGCGCGGCTGGTGCTGGGCCCCGGGATGCGGATCCAGGCGCCCCCGAACCTGGTGTCCCGCGAGGAGTGCTTGGCGCTGATCGCCGCGGGTGTCGACGACTGGGGTGGTGTGTCACCGTTGACACCGGATCACGTCAACCCCGAACGGCCTTGGCCCGCTTTGGACGAGCTAGCCGCCGTCACCGCCGACGCCGGCTACGACCTGGTGCAGCGGCTGACCGCGCACCCCAAGTATGTGCTGGCCGGCGCGGCGTGGATCGATCCGCGAGTGCGCAGCCATGTCGCCGCGCTGTGCGATCCGGCGACCGGATTTGCCCGCGACGTCGATCCCATCGGCCTGCCGTGGCAGGAGCCCGACGATGTCGCGTCCACCGGTCGGGTCGACCTGAACGCCGCGATCGATCTCGAGGGCCGCAGCAGCGCCGCGCGCAGCGACCTGACCAGTGCGTTCGGGGACTGGGACTCGATCCGCGCTCAAGTGCAGGAGCTGGCCGCACGGGCGCCCGAACGCATCGACACCGACGTGCTGGCTGCCCTGCGCTCGGCCGAACGCGACCCCGCCGGCTGTACCCACGCGCAGTACCTGGCCCTGGCCAACGCCGACGGGCCAGCGTTGGATGCTGTTGCGGCGCTGGCGGACTCGCTGCGTCGCGAGGTGGTGGGTGACGACGTGACGTTCGTGGTCAACCGCAACATCAACTTCACCAACATCTGCTACACCGGCTGCCGGTTCTGTGCCTTCGCGCAACGCAAAGGCGACGCTGACGCCTACTCGCTGTCCACCGCCGACGTCGGCGACCGGGCGTGGGAGGCCCACGTACAGGGGGCCACTGAGGTGTGCATGCAAGGCGGTATCGATCCCGAGCTACCGGTGACCGGCTACGCCGATCTGGTGCGCGCCGTCAAGGGCAGGGTGCCGTCGATGCACGTGCACGCATTTTCCCCGATGGAGATCGCCAACGGGGTGACCAAGAGCGGGCTCAGCATTCGCGAGTGGCTGATCAGCCTGCGCGAGGCCGGCCTGGATACCATCCCCGGCACCGCGGCCGAGATCCTCGACGACGAGGTGCGCTGGGTGTTGACCAAGGGCAAGTTGCCCACCTCGATGTGGATCGAGGTCATCACTACCGCCCACGAATTGGGTCTGAGATCGTCCTCGACGATGATGTACGGGCACGTCGACAATCCGGGTCATTGGATCGGCCATCTTAACGTACTGCGCGAGATCCAAGACCGCACAGGTGGTTTCACGGAGTTTGTGCCGTTGCCATTTGTGCACCACAACTCACCGTTGTATCTGGCGGGCGCCGCGCGGCCCGGGCCCAGCCACCGGGACAACCGCGCTGTGCACGCGCTGGCCCGAATCATGTTGCACGGCCGTATTTCCCACATCCAGACCAGCTGGGTCAAGCTCGGTGTCCAGCGCACGCAGGTGATGCTCAACGGCGGCGCCAACGACCTGGGCGGCACGCTGATGGAGGAGACGATTTCGCGGATGGCCGGCTCGGAGTACGGGTCGGCCAAGACGGCGGCCGAGTTGGTGGCGATCGCCGAGGGCATCGGCCGCCCGGCCCGCCAACGCACCACCACCTACGCACCGCTGGCTGCCTAGCCCGACGTTCAGCCAACGCGACCCAGGCGGGCGGAGTCCTCCACGAGATCGGCGGCGCTGGCAATGCTTTGTGCGGGTGTGGTCATCTGATCGGCAACCTCACGGGCTCGGGTGACGTATTCCGGGCTGAGGACCAAGCGCAGGTCCGCGACGAGCGATTCCTGGGTGGTGGCCGAGAAGCGCCGCCCTGAGCCGACTTTCAGCCGGGTGACTGACTCGGCCCAGATCGGCTGATCCAGCCAGAGCCAGAGGATCAGAATGGGGATTCCGGCGCGCATGCCGGCGGCCGTGGTGCCGGCACCGCCGTGATGTACAACCGCGCGGCACTCCGGGAAGACGGCGCCGTGGTTAACCCCGTCCACGATTTTCACGTGGCCGGCGGGCTCCAGTTGGGTGACGTCATTGACGCCGGCGCAGATCAACGCCCGCTCGCCCAGCCGGGCGCATGCCGTGCTGATCAGGGCGACCGTATCAGCGAAAGCGGCGAGCGGCGTGCTGCCAAAGCCGAAATAGATCGGCGGTGTCCCAGCGGCTATCCACGACAAGGCCTCGTGGTCAGCATTTGTCGGCATCTCCAGGGTCAGAGCACCGACAAAGGGCCGGCGGATATCGGATTCCGCCCATTGCGCTGCCAGCTCGGGCAGGCCGAGCTCGTCGTAGGCTTGAATCTCCAGCGATCCGCGGGGCACAGTCGAGGGTTCGGTTTCCCCTAGCCCCAGTACGCGCCGATGCGCGTCTTCGGCCTGTTTGGTCATCGACGTATACAGCCGCCCGGATGACCAGACCTGTTGCGGGAAGAAGTGCACCGCAGCCATCGGAATCCCGTAGTACTCCGCGACGTTGGCTGCCAGCCCCTGCTCGTTCATGCCCGCCAACAGCAAGTCTGCCCCCGCTGCCAACGACGTCAACGTGGCGCCCTTGTCCAGCTTGACCCGGGTGACGCGGTCCAGCACTTCGGACAACATGTTGTTCGGATTCTGGAGCTTTGTCGACAGGTTGCGGACGAAATCGGCGGCCGGGTTCTGCTGTTCGCGCGAGTCCGGTCCGTAGGCGACCGCACTCAGCCCCGCCGACTCGACGAAGCCGATCATGTTGGGCGGGACTGCCATACGCACATCGTGGCCCCGGCGCTGCAGCTCCCGGCCGACGGCGGCACAGGGCTCGACGTCGCCGCGGCTGCCATACCCTGCCACGACGAGTTTCATCTCGCGGCGCCTCTCGCCGAGCGTGTTCTCAGGGCGAAAAAACGACCGGAAATTCGCCCTGATTTCACGTTCGACGCAAAGATCACAGTCGGGCTGCCAGCTCGGTGCCTTGCTTGATGGCGCGTTTGGCATCCAACTCGGCCGCCAAAGCGGCTCCCCCAATGATGTGCGGCTCGATCCCGTCGCGCCGCAACTGTCCCTCCAGGTCACGCACCGGCTCCTGGCCGGCGCAGACCACGACGTTGTCGACCGCCAACAGCTGCGGACGCAACCGATCCCGGCCAAAACTGATGTGCAGCCCGTCGTCGGTGATGCGCTCGTAGTTCACGCCGGAGAGTTGTTGAACGCCTTTGGCTTTCAACGATGCCCGATGCACCCATCCGCTGGTCTTGCCCAGCCGCTTGCCCTGCGGACCCTTCGTGCGCTGCAACAGGTACACCGCACGGGCAGGTGGCGCCGCGGCCGGTATCGTCAACGCGCCCCGCGCCTCGTGCGGGTCGCCCACGCCCCATTCGGCCTTCCACGCAGCGAGGTCCAGCGTCGGTGAGCGATCGGTGACCAGAAACTCGCTGACGTCGAAGCCGACGCCGCCGGCGCCGATCACGGCCACGCTGCGTCCGACCGGCCGTACGCCGGTGATGGCCTCCGGGTAGGTCAGCACCATCGGATGATCGATACCCGCAATGGCCGGCATCCGTGGCGCGACCCCGGTGGCCAGCACCACGTCGTCGTATATGCCGAGCTGATCGGGGCGCACCCGAGACCCCAGCCGCACCTCGACACCGAATTTGTCCAGCATCGTCGTGAAATACCGAATGGTTTCGGCAAATTCCTCTTTGCCGGGAATTCGCCGGGCCAAGTCGAACTGGCCGCCGAGGTAGTCGTTGGCCTCGAACAAGGTGACGTGATGGCCGCGCTGAGCGGCGTTGAGCGCGGTGGCCAGTCCGGCCGGGCCGGCGCCGACGACCGCCACGCGCCGGGTGCGGCGGGTCGGCGAGAGAACCAACGTTGTCTCGTGACCGGCCCGCGGATTCAGCAGGCACGAGACCTTCTTCTTCACGAATGCGTGATCCAGGCAGGCCTGGTTGCAGGCGATGCAGGTGTTGATTTCCGCGGCCCGGTCGGCCTGGGCCTTGCGCACCCAGTCCGGGTCGCTCAGCAGCGGCCGCGCCATCGAGATCAGCTGCACCCGGGTATCGGCGAGAATCTGTTCGGCGGCGTGCGGCATGTTGATCCGGTTGGACGCCACCACGGGGATGCTCACGTGTTCGGCGACGGCACCGCTGATGTCGACGAATGCACTGTTGGGCACGGAGGTGACGATGGTGGGCACCCGGGCCTCGTGCCAGCCGAAGCCGGAGTTGATGATCGTCGCGCCGGCGTCCTCGACTTCGGTTGCCAGGGAGAGCGTTTCATCCCAACTCTGGCCGTCCTCGACGTAGTCGGCCATTGACATCCGATAACAGATGATGAACTCGGCGCCCACCGCGGCGCGGGTCTGGCGAACGATCTCGATTGGGAATCGGCGGCGGTTCTGCGGCGTGCCGCCCCAGGCGTCGGAGCGCCGGTTGGTGCGCGGGGCCAGGAACTGGTTGAGCAGATACCCTTCGCTGCCCATGATCTCGACACCGTCGTAGCCCGCCTCGCGGGCCAGCGACGCGCAGCGCGCGAAGTCCGCGATCGTCTGCTTCACCCGCTGTGACGAAAGTTGGCGCGGGCGAAACGGGTTGATCGGCGCCTTGATCGACGATGCGCTCACCGAGAGTGGATGGTAGGCATAGCGTCCCGCGTGCAGTATCTGCAGCAGAATCTTGGCGCCGGCGTCATGGACCGCTGCGGTGATCCGGCGGTGGTGACGGGCCTGCGCTGAGGACGTCAGCTCCGAGGCGAACGGCAGCAGCCAGCCGGTGCGGTTCGGGGCGTAGCCGCCGGTGATGATCAATCCGACTCCGCCGCGGGCGCGTTCGGCGAAATACTCGGCAAGGCGATCGATGTCGCGGGCGCGATCTTCCAGTCCGGTGTGCATCGATCCCATCACCACCCGGTTGCGCAGCGTGGTGAACCCAAGATCCAACGGCGACAGCAGATTCGGATACGGCTTTGGATTGGGCTTCGAATTGGCAAAGGTCATGGCTGGTCCTGAATCGAATGGCCAAGGGCCGTCGCCACCTCGTCGAGCCACTCGATCACGCTCTCTTCGGCGCGAATACCGCCGCGCAGCACCAGGTACTGGTGCAGCGCCGCACCGCTCAGCGCGGACGGGTCGGGGAACTTGCGTTTCTCGAATCCGCGGTAGGTATCTAGCAATTCGGCGCGCTCGGCGCGCAGTGCGGCCACCTGGTTTCGCAGTGCGCCGGTGTCGCCGTACGCGGCGCCACGCAGCTTGACGGCCACCTCGCGGGTGCTGGTGTCGCTCAGCGCGCTGCCCCGCCCGGTGCGCGCGTTGCCAATAGGCGCGGCGATCCACCGGGCCAGCTCCGCGCGACCCGCATCCGACACGGTGTACACCTTCTTGTTGGGCCGGCCCTGTTGAAGCACATGAGTCGCGTTCACCCAGCCGTCGTTCTCCATCACCCGCAGCGTGCGATAGATCTGCTGGTGGGTAGCGGGCCAGAAATACCCGATAGACGAGCGGTGCGCCAACTGATAACCCGAGCCGGACTCTTCGCACAGCGAGACCAGGATCGCATGCGGTAGCGCCATGCGGGAGAGCGTAAGCACTGCCCACCACCTTATGCAACTAGTTGCACTGCAACCCGTCGCATAGGGGCCCGGTGTTGGTGAGATTGTATCTGCAACGTCTAGTATCAGTAATCGACGAATCGTGCCGCCGGGGCGGCGCGATAAGGCACACTGGGACAGATTTTTAGCGGACCGATATGGTCACTGACCACACTGAACCGCACATGGAGACCGTGAGGAGACGTCTGTGACGTACACGATTGCCGAACCCTGCGTCGACGTCAAAGACAAGGGATGCATTGAGGAATGCCCAGTCGACTGCATCTACGAGGGCGCTCGGATGCTCTATATTCACCCCGACGAATGCGTGGACTGCGGCGCGTGCGAGCCGGTCTGCCCGGTCGAGGCGATCTACTACGAAGACGACGTGCCCGACCAGTGGAGCGACTACACACAGATCAACGCGGACTTCTTCGCCGAGCTCGGATCGCCCGGAGGTGCGGCCAAGGTCGGCATGACTGAGAACGACCCACAGGTGGTCAAAGATCTGCCGCCGCAAGGCGAGGGCGACTGAGCCGCGGGGGGACTCGCCGGCAGGCAGTGTCGGCGGCACTACCGGTCTTTCCGTGGGACACCCTGGGCGAGGCGAGGGCACTGGCCGAGTCTCATCCGGGCGGCGTCGTCGACCTGTCGGTCGGCACACCGGTCGACCCGGTGGCCCCGCTGGTCCGCGCAGCCCTGGCCGCCGCCGGCGACGCCCCGGGGTATCCGACCACTGCCGGAACGCCGCGGCTTCGGCAGTCGATAGTGGCCGCGCTGGCCCGCCGGCACGGGATCAGCAGGGTGACCGAGGCGGCGGTGCTTCCGGTGATCGGCACCAAAGAGCTCATCGCGTGGTTGCCGACGCTGCTGGGGCTGGGCTCGGCGGATCTGGTGGTGGTACCCGAACTGGCGTACCCGACCTATGACGTCGGCGCCCGACTTGCCGGGACGCAGGTCCTGCGGGCGGACTCGCTGACCCAGCTCGGCCCGCGGTCCCCGGCGCTGGTCTACCTCAACTCCCCGAGCAACCCGACCGGTCGGGTCCTGGGCGTGGACCACCTGCGCAAAGTCGTCGGCTGGGCCCGTGACCGCGGGGTGTTGGTGGTGTCCGACGAGTGCTATCTGAGTCTGGGCTGGGATAGCCGGCCACTGTCGGTGCTTGCGCCCTCGGTGTGCGACGGCGACCATCGCGGGCTGTTGGCCGTGCACTCGCTGTCGAAGAGCTCGTCGTTGGCCGGTTATCGGGCCGGTTTCGTCGCCGGCGACCCCGAGGTGGTCGCCGAGCTGCTGGCGGTACGCAAACACGCCGGGATGATGGTGCCGACGCCGGTGCAGGCGGCCATGGTCGCCGCTCTGGACGACGACGCTCACGAGTGCGAACAGCGACACCGCTACGCGCGGCGGCGCGAGGTGTTGCTGGCCGCGATCCGCCTGGCCGGCTTCACCGTCGAGCACTCCGAGGCAGGCCTGTACCTGTGGGCAACCCGCGGCGAGCCGTGCCGCGACAGCGTCGCATGGTTGGCGCAGCGTGGCATCCTGGTCGCGCCGGGCGAGTTCTACGGGCCCGCAGGTGCCCGGTATGTCCGGATCGCGCTCACCGCAACCGACGAACGGATAGCGGCGGCGGTAGAAAGATTGAGGTAAGCAATACTGTCCAATGGAAACTTCTGTCGTGCAGAATCGTCCGAGTGCCCATCAGAATTGCCCGCGCACGAAAGCTGACGCTATGAGTGACTACGACGTCGAAGCCGTGGACCGGCTCCCGTTTGCGACCGCGGAGAAGTCGCAGCGGTACTCCACCGAGAACTATCGCGGCGCCGTCGGCCTCAATTGGTACCTGGCCGATCCGAGCCTGCAGCTGACGATGGCCTATTACCTGAAGCCCGACGAGTTGGCCGTCGTCGAGCCGCACCTGACCCGGATCGGCGAGCTGATGGGCGGCCCGGTGGCCCGCTGGGCCGAGGAGACCGACCGCAACCCGGCCCGGCTGGAACGCTACGACCGGTGGGGGCACGACATCAGCCGGGTGGTGCAGCCGCCGTCGTTCACCGAATCCAAACGCGCCGTGCTGGCCGCTCAGCGGGCGCTGCGCGACGACGCGCGCGCTGCCGGTGTCGACTCGTCGCTGCCGCTGTTCGCGTCCAATTACCTGCTCAACCAGGCCGACATCGGGATGGGCTGCGCGCTGGGTACCGGCGGCAACATGGTCAAGTCGCTGGTTGCGGCGTTTGCACCGGCCGATGTGCGCGACCACGTGCTGGCCAAATTCGCCTCCGATGAGTGGGAAGGCGAAACCGCGCAGCTGTTGACCGAGCGCACCGGTGGTTCGGATCTGGGCGCCCTGGAGACCACGGCTCGGCGCGGAAGCGGCGAAAGAGGAGATGCGTGGCTCATCAACGGCTTCAAGTGGTTTGCCTCCAACTGCGACGGCCAGGTGTTCGTCGTCCTCGCCAAACCCGAGGGCGCGCCGGACTCCAGCCGTGGCGTGGCGACCTTCCTGGTGTTGCGGACCCGCCGCGACGGCTCGCGCAACGGGGTCCGCATCCGTCGCCTCAAAGACAAGCTCGGCACCCGCTCGGTAGCCTCCGGGGAGGTCGAGTTCGTCGACGCCGAGGCTTTTCTGCTGTCCGGTGAGCCCGGCGACCAGCCAGGTCAGGCGCACGACGGCAAAGGGCTGGGCCGGATGATGGAACTGACCAACGCCGCCCGCCTCGGTATCGCCCTGTTCGGTCTCGGTAACGCTCGCCGCGCCCTGGTCGAGTCGCTGTGCTACGCCCGGCAGCGGCGAGCGTTCGGCGACCGGCTCATCGACAAGCCGTTGATGCGCCGCAAGCTGGCCGAGATGATCGTCGACCTCGAGGCGGCCCAGGCGCTGGTGTTCGATGCTGCCGGTTTCGCCAACCATCGCCAGCCCAGGGCGGTACGCCAGCGCATCGCCGTGCCGGTGACCAAGCTCAAGGTGTGCCGGCTGGGCATCACGATGGCCTCAGACGCGATCGAGATCCACGGCGGCAACGGCTACATCGAAAGCTGGCCGGTGGCCCGGTTGCTGCGGGATGCCCAGGTCAACACCATCTGGGAGGGACCCGACAACATTCTCTGTCTCGATGTGCGGCGCGGAATCGAGCGCACCCAGGCGCATCAGCCGCTGCTCGAGCGCCTGCACGACGCGGTTTCGGTGTCCGACGACGACGAGACGACACAGCTGGTGCGCCGGCGGCTCGAGGACCTGGACGCGGCGATCACGGCTTGGACCAAACTCGACGGCGCGGTGGCCGAGGCGCGGCTGTTCCCGCTCGCTCGCTTTATGGGCGACGTGTACGCTTGCGCCCTGGTGACCGAGCAGGCCGCCTGGGAGCGCGTGACCCGCCGGACGGAGCGCAAAGCGCTTGTCGCCCGGTTGTACGCACAGCGTTACCTCGCCGACCACGGACCGCTTCGGGGCATCGACGCCGAGGGCGATGAGGCCATCGAGCGATTCGACGAACTCGTCGACGGCGCTTTCGATGATTGATTGACTTCGGTTGCGTCGGTGGGCGCCTCGCCAGCGCCCGCGACCAGCACTACGCATCGTAGGCTTTCCGGCGGAAGCTTCAAGATCGGATAAGGATACAGTCGTGACGGATGTGAGTGACCGGCAGCGGATATCGCCGTCTTTATCCGACGTGTGTAAGAGGGCTTTCCTCGGTGAAGCCGATGATCACCGACCAGTTGCAGCATGAGAGATTGTCGAATCCTGTTGCCCTGGGAGTGCTTTCGCCGGATGCGATCTCCTCGACGGCCTATGGTTCTGAGCAGGTCATGATCGAACTGTTGCCGGCTGCCGGGATGGCTGCGTTCGCGTTATTACTTCCGATCACCGGTGTCATTTTGTTGATTCTGGTGTTGGTGGCCGCGTCGTATCGGCAGGTCGTCATGGTGTACACCCGGGCGGGCGGCTCGTATGTGGTCACGCGGGACAGCTTCGGGCCGCGGGTGGCCCAGGTCGCTGCGGCGGCGCTGTTGATCGACTATGTGGTCACCGTTGCGGTGCAGTGCGCGGCCGGCACGGTGGCGGTGGTGTCGGCGATCCCGGCCTTGGGCCCGTACAGCTTGGAGATCACGTGGTGTGGTGCTGCTGATGTGTTATGCCAATCTGCGCGGATTGCGGGAAGCCGGTCGGCCGTTTGCGATGCCGACATATGCGTTTGTCGCGATGGTCTCGTTGACGATCGTGGTCGGTGTGGTTCGGGAAGTCTTCTGGGGTTTACCGAAATACGATCCGCACACATGTCGCCGGAGCGGTGCAGGTCCAGCACGGCAGTGGACTGATGATGGGCGCCACGGTGCTGATCGTGCTGCGTGCGTTCGCCAATGGTGGTTCGTCGCTGACCGGGGTGGAGGCGATCTCGGACACGGTCAGCAGCTTCCGTAAGCCCGAGGGCCTCAACGCTCGCCGGGTGGTGACCGTGATGGCCTGCATTCTGGGGTTTTTGTTGACCGGGGTGGCCTATCTGACGTACATCACCCATGCCATCCCGTATGCGAAGGGCTATCCCTCGATGCTCTCCGAGATTGCCCGGGCGGTGTTCGGCCACGGGGCGATCGGCAATGTTCTCTACATTCATGGTGCAGGCGGCGACGGCGCTGATTCTGTTCACTGGTGGCAATACCAGTTTCAACGGGTTTCCCACGCTGGCCAACTTTGTTGCCGGGGATCGGTTTTTGCCGCGACCGCTGATGAAGCGCGGTCATCGGCTGGTGTTTTCCAACGGCATCATCACGTTGACCGCGCTGGCGGTGGCACTGCTGGTTTTCACCGGCGGGTCGGTCAATGAGCTGGTGCCGTTTTATGCGATCGGGGTGTTCACCGGATTCTCGATGTGCGGCTATGGCATGACGAAATACCATCTGATGCATCAAGAGCCGGGCTGGCGCTACAAGCTGGGGATCAACCTGTCCGCGGGGATCTTGTCGACGATCGTGGTGGGGTCTTCGCGGTGGCCAAGTTCACGGAGGGGGCCTGGCTGGTCGTGGTGGTCTTCCCCATCCTGGTGTTCGGCTTGATGCGGCTCAACCGGCAGTACCGTGCCGAGGCGTCGGTGCTGGAGATGGCGCGCGACGACCGGCCCGAGGTGGCCAGATATGCCCGGCATCGGGTGTTCGTCTTCGTCGATTCGGTCGACCTCGCCGAGATGGAGGCGCATGCGCTACGGGAACGGACTGCACGCCGACGAGATGGTCGCCGTGCATTTCATGCTGGACGAGACTCATGCCGCGCGGCTGCAGAGCGCTGGGAGCACTTCGGTCACCAGACGCCGCTGCGGATGGTTGACTGCCCGGACCGTCAACTCACCCGGGCCGCCCAGGAGATGGTGCTGCACGGAGTTGGACCACGATTCCGACAGCAAGGTGACGGTGCTGTTGCCGCGGCGAACATATGCGCCGCTGGTCGGGCCGGCTGCTGCATGACCGCACGGCGGACAAGATGGCCCGGGTGATCAGCCGGCTCCCGGGTGCGACCGCGCAAATCGTGCCCTACGACGTGGGGTCCCGGATAGCACAGGCGACCCGGCCAGCGTGACGATCGACGACGTCGTCGGTCGTGGTAAATCACCGCGAGCGACGCAACGAATTGGCAACGGGCGCATGTGCCGGTGGTCTGACAAGTTGTCGAGTAATCCGAGGAAGTGATGCGTTGTGACATCACCGGCCAAGAGGTCGAGTGTCCCGCCGTCGTTTATCGACGTGTGCAAGCGTGTCTTTCTGGGGAGGCCGCTGACCAGTGAACAGCTGGACTCGGAGCGGTTGTCCAATCCGATTGCGCTTGGGGCGCTTTCACCGGATGCGATCTCGTCGACGGCGTATGGCCCCGAGCAGATCATGATCGAGTTGTTGCCGCGGGCGGGGATGGCCGCGTTCATGTTGTTGCTTCCGATCACCGCGGTGATCTTGGTGATCCTGGTGTTTGTCACGCTGTCGTATCGCGGCGTGGTCACGATCTATGCGCGCGCCGGTGGGGCTTACATGGTCGCTCGGGACAACTTCGGGCCGCGGGTGGCTCAGATCGCGGCGGCGGCGTTGCTGATCGACTACGTCGTGACAGTGGCGGTGCAGCCGGCGGCCGGGACGGTGGCGGTGGTGTCGGCGATTCCACCGCTTCGCCCCTACAGCCTGGAAATCACCGTGGCTGTGGTGCTGCTGATCTGCTTTTTGAACCTGCGTGGATTGCGGCAATCGGGCCGCACGTTCGCGATCACCACCTATTCCTTCGTCGCGATGATCGTGCTGACGATCGTGACCGGGATCGTTCGTGAAGTCTTCTGGGGCCTACCGAAATACGATCCGGAGAACATCGCCCTCCCGGAGGGGTGCCGGTGCAGCACGGCAATGGGCTGGTGATGGGCGCCACGGTGCTGGTGTTGCTGCGCGCGTTCGCCAATGGCGGTTCGTCGCTGACCGGGGTGGAGGCGATCTCCAACACCGTCAACGTTTTTCGTGAACCACAAGGCATCAACGCCCGTCGGGTCCTTACCGCGATGGCCTGCATTCTGGGGTTCTTGCTGGTCGGTGTGTCCTGGCTGGCCCATGTCACCCACGCCACCCCGTATGTCGATGAGTATCCCTCGATGCTCTCTGAGATCGCCCGGGCGGTTTTCGGCCAGGGCTGATCGGAAACGTCTTGTATTTCCTGGTGCAGGCGGCCACCGCGGCGATCCTGTTCACCGGCGCCAACACCGGTTTCAACGGTTTTCCGGCACTGTCCAGTTTCGTGGCCGAGGACCGGTTTTTGCCGCGGCCACTGACCAAACGCGGTCACCGGTTGGTGTTCTCCAACGGCATCTTGTTGTTGGCGACGCTGTCGGTGACGCTGTTGTTGATCACCGGGGGATCGGTAACCAAGCTGGTGCCGCTCTATGCGATCGGGGTGTTCACCGGTTTCTCGATGGCCGGCTACGGCATGACCAAACACCATCTCACCCACCGCGAGCGCGGCTGGCGGCACAAGGTAGTGGTCAACATGTCGGCGGGAATCTTGTCGACGATCGTGGTGGGGATCTTCGTGGTGGCCAAGTTCACCGAGGGGGCCTGGCGTGGTCGTGATCATCTTCCCGGTGCTGGTGCTGGTCTTGATGCGGCTCAACCGGCAGTACCGCGCTGAGGCGTCGGTGTTGGAGATGTCGCGCACCGAGCTGCCCCAGTTTGCCTCCTATGCCCGCCATCGGGTGTTCGTCTTCGTCGACTCGGTCGACCTGGCCGAGATCGAGGCGCTGCGCTACGGCAATGGACTGCACGCCAACGAGCTGATCGCGGTGCATTTCGTGGTCGACGCCGACCGCGCCGCACAGTTGCAGGAGCTTTGGCAGCACTTCAGTCACCAGACCCAACTGCGGGTCATCGACTGCCCGGACCGTCACCTCAGCCGGGCCGCCCAAAAGCTGGTCCTGCAGGAGGTCGAACGACCATCCCGACACCAAGGTCACCGTGTTGTTGCCGCGGCGGACCTATTCGCCACTGCTGGGCCGGCTGCTGCATGACCGCACCGCCGACAAGATGGCGCGGGCGGTCAGCCGGATCCCGGCGGCCACGGCAATCATCGTGCCCTATGACGTCGAGTCACGGATCGCCCGGATTGTGCGGGTAGTTCCCGCCAGTCCCGCCGAACCCCTCACCGAAGAACTCGACGACATCGAAACCCCGATGCCACCCGTCAAAGCCGACTGACGGCCGGGACACCCGCGGCCCGCGGCGGTGCAAAATTGCGGGTTTAACTTCCGGTGAGCCCGAAGATCGGGTAAGGAATGTGGCGTGACGACATCCGCGGACGAGCAGGGGATACCGCTGTCCTTTTCCGATCTGTGTAAGCGGGTCTTTCTGGGAAAGCCGCTGATCACCGCGGAGCTGAAATCCGAGAGATTGTCGAATCCCGTTGCACTCGGCGCACTTTCACCCGACGCGATCTCCTCGACCGCATACGGTCCCGAGCAGATCCTGACCGAACTGCTCCCGCATGCCGGGCTGGCAGCGTTCGTGCTGCTGCTTCCGATCATGGGCGTCATCCTGTTGATCTTGGTGCTGGTGGCCGCATCGTATCGGCAGGTCGTGATGGCCTACACGAAGGCCGGCGGCTCCTACATCGTCGCGCGGGAGAACTTCGGACCGCGGGTCGCCCAGGTGGCTGCGGCGGCGTTGCTGATCGACTACGTCGTGACGGTGGCGGTGCAGGCGGCGGCGGGGACGGTGGCGGTGGTCTCCGCGCTGCCGGCACTCGGGCCGTACAGCCTGGGGATCACCGTGGGCGTGGTGATTGTGATCTGCTACCTCAATCTGCGTGGATTGCGGGAAGCGGGCCTGCCGTTTGCGATAGCGACCTACTCGTTCGTGGTGATGATCGCAGCGATGATCGTCACCGGCGTCGTGCGCCACATCTTCTGGGGCTTAACGCAATACGATCCGCGGCCAACTCCACGGAATGGTGCAAGTCGTCCTGAGAACGGTCTGGTGATGGGCGCGACGATTCTGGTCGTGTTGCGGGCGTTCGCCAACGGCGGTTCGTCGTTGACGGGCGTCGAGGCCATCTCCAACACCGTCACCGTTTTCCGTAAGCCGCAGGGCGTCAACGCGCGGCGTGTCCTCACCGCAATGGCCTGCATCCTGGGATTCTTGCTGGCGGGCGTCGGCTATCTCACCTATGCCACCCACGCCTTCCCGTATCTCAAGTCCGAATACCCTTCGGTGCTCTCGCAAGTTGCCCGGGCGGTCTTCGGCAACGGGGTCATCGGCAACACCATGTACACACTGGTCCAGGTATCGACCGCGGCCATTCTGTACACAGGTGCCAATACCAGTTTCAACGGCTTCCCCGCGCTGGCGAGTTTCGTTGCCGAGGACCGGTTTTTGCCGCGCCAGCTGATGCAGCGCGGCTACCGGCTGGTGTTCTCCAACGGCATCATCACGCTCGCGGCGCTGTCGGTGGCGCTGCTGGTGTCCAGCGGCGGGTCGGTCAACGCCTTGGTGCCGTTCTATGCGATCGGGGTGTTCACCGGCTTCTCGATGGCGGGCTACGGGATGACCAAACACCATCTCACGCACCGCGAACCGGGCTGGCGACACAAGTTGGCGATCAACCTGTCGGCGGGAATCCTGTCGACGATCGTGGTGGGCGTCTTTGCGGTGGCCAAGTTCTGGGAGGGCGCCTGGCTGGTCGTGGTCGTCTTCCCACTGATGGTCTTCGGGTTGATCCGGCTAAACCGGGAGTACCGCGCCGAAACCGCGATTTTGGAACGATTCCGGACCGACCGACCCGAGTTGGTCAAGTATGCGCGGCACAAGGCATTCGTCTTCGTCAACTCGGTTGACCTCGCGGTGCTCGAAGCGCTGCGCTACGGCAAGGGATTGCGTGCTGACGAGTTGATCGCGGTGCATTTCGTGGTCGACGCCCAACATGCCGCGAAGCTGCGAAAGCGTTGGGATCATTTCGATTTCGACACTCCGCTGCGGGTGGTCGATTGCCCGGACCGCCAGCTCAACCGCGCCGCCCAAATGCTGGTTGGCAAAGCGCGCGACGAACAGCGCGACACCAACGTGACGGTGCTGTTGCCGCGCCGAACGTACGCGCCGGTGTTGGGGCGGCTGCTGCATGACCGCAGCGCCGACCGGATCGCCAAGGCGGTCAGCCGGATGCCGGACGCCGCCGCCACGATCGTGCCCTACGACGTCCAGTCCCGGATCAGCGATGCCTTCCCCGACAGCGTCGAACAACGGATCGCCCGGGAATTCGAGAAGGTCGAGGCGCGGATTCGGGAGGGCGACAATCAGACGGTCGAATCCTTTGAACACCCCGAGCGGTCATCGTCGGTGATCGCGGTAAATGACCTGATTCCCGGCCGACGGGCGACTATTGAAGGCCGGGTCACTCGAGGCCGAGGACGTCACCAAAGGCCGGAAAACGTTCCGGTCGATCGTGGTCGGCGACGACAGCGGAGAGCTCCGGGTCAAATTCCGACCGGGCCCCGGTGGCGCGGATATCCAGCCCGGCAGCCGGATACGGATCACCGGAAAGGCACACCAGAGCGGCAAGGAGCCGGTATCGATGATGGACCCGGCCTATCACGTGATCGACCAGCCCGAGGAGTCGTCGACGGAGGGAAAATCGTGAAAAAACTGATAGCTGTGGTGGGTTCGCTGGCTGGACTGGTGTTCACCGCGAATGGTTATCGGCCGTTGAGCAAACGCGGCTATCCGTCGATGTATGCCTTCAGCTACGGGGTATTCGCCTCGGAACTGCCACTGCAGGTCCTGGGCGGTGAAATTGCGGCGCTGGCCGCGATCACCCGGTGGTTGTCACCACGGGTGCGCCGATTCAGCTGGCTGGTCTCGGGGTTGTCGTGGCTGGGGCTGCTGGGTCTGCACCTCATCGGCCGACGGTCCAACGTGCCGATGACCGCCGCGCTCGACGCCGCGTTGGGCGCCGACCGTCGTCGAGACTCGGATGATCTGTGGAAGCGGCCGGCGGGTGCGGGCACGGCCAAGTCCCCGGGTGTGATCCGAATGATGCGGATCTACCGTGACTACGCGCACGACGCCGACCTCAGCTACGGCGAGTACGGCGCTCGGAACCACCTCGACATTTGGCGGCGTCCCGATCTGGACCGGGGTGGACGGGCGCCGGTGCTGCTGCAGGTGCCCGGCGGTGCCTGGATGATCGGCAGCAAACGTCAGCAGGCCTATCCGTTGATGAGCCATCTGGCCGAGCTGGGCTGGGTCTGCGTGGCGATCAACTACCGGCTCAGTCCGCGCTCGACGTGGCCCGACCACATCGTCGACGTCAAGCGTGCGCTGGCATGGACCAAAGAGCACATCGCCGAATACGGCGGCGACCCGGATTGGATCGCGATTACCGGCGGCTCGGCCGGCGGTCACCTGTGCGCGTTGGCCGCGCTGACCGCCAACGATCCACAGTTCCAGCCGGGTTTCGAAGAGGCCGACACCAGCGTGCGGGCCGCGGTCCCGTTCTACGGCATCTACGACTTCGCCACGGCCGACGCCGCGATGCATCCGTTGATGACTCCGATGCTGGCGAAATACGTGTTCAAGTTGCGGCGCACCGAAACGTCGAAGGCCTTCGGTGCCGCGTCACCGGCCAGCTATATCTGTCCTGATGCGCCACCGTTTTTCGTGCTGCACGGCCGTAATGACTCGCTGGTCCCCGTCGAGCAGGCCCGCGGCTTCACCGCGCGGCTTCGCGATGTCAGCCGTCAACCGGTGGCCTACGCCGAATTGCCGTTCGCCCAACATGCTTTCGACATCCTGGGCTCCGTGCGCGCCGCGCACGCAGCGGTGGCCGTCGAACAGTTCCTCGCCGAGGTCTACGCTTCCTATCACACCGGCGCTGACGGTTCGATTGCCGGCCAACCCGGCGAAAACACAAGCCGGACATCAGGATCGGACAACGACAGCGACAACAATCTTTCGAGTCGGCGTACCCGGTAGCGCACCGTGTCGGGGGTGCACGCTGAGCGCCTTCGCCGCGCCGGCGACATCACCGAAGCTGTCCAGGGAGGCTCGCAGCGTCTTGGCCAGCACCGGGTCATGCGCGCGCAGCTCGCGCACCCGCTGATCGATCAGCCGCCGTCGGCCCTGACCAGCGTAACGATCTCGTCGAGCAGCACGGCGGTGCGGGCTTCGGTCACCGAGGTCACCCACAGACGGCATCCATACCCGCCATCGCCGCGGTCCGCCGTGACGTTTAGTCAGCACGGCCGGAGGGAAGACCGACCCCCGGGGGTTGGTCGGTCTGTAGAGAGCGTCGCGGGTTCAAAGTACAAAGCCAATCAGGAGGATCCATGACGGAGAGTCGCGGGCCCAAGGAAACCATCAAATCTGCCGTCGACGATGTCGCCGGGAAAGCGAAGGAAGTTGCCGGGACCCTCACCGGCAAGGAGGATCTGGTTCGCGAGGGAAAGGCTCAACAGCAGGACATTGACTATGTGCCGAGCGCGCCTAGCCCGAAGCCGCCGCAGTTCGATGAGCCGACAAAGCCACATGAGCCGCTGCCACCGAAACCGGATCAGGGTGAGCCCAGACTGCGGACGGCGACAGGAACACCTGTGCAAGGTCCCGCGACCGCACGCGGACAACAAGGCGAGTATTTGACCACCGCCCAGGGAGTACGGTTATACGACACTGATCACTCGCTGAAGGCCGGTGAACGCGGGCCCACCCTTCTGCAAGACCATCATCTGCGCGAGAAGATCACCCACTTCGACCACGAGCGCATTCCGGAACGCGTTGTGCACGCCCGCGGCACAGCGGCTCACGGCGTGTTCCGCGCCAACGGTGCCGCCGAGACGGTCTGCAAAGCAGAGTTTCTGAAATCCGGTGTCCCGACCGACGTCTTCGTCCGATTCTCTACCGTGATAGGCAATCGCGGATCGGCGGACACGGTGCGCGACACCCGCGGATTCGCTACCAAGTTCTATACCAACGAGGGCACGTTCGATCTGGTCGGCAACAACATTCCGGTGTTTTTCATCCAGGACGGCATCAAGTTCCCCGACGTCATCCACGCAGCTAAACCGCATCCCGATCGCGAGATCCCGCAGGCACAAACCGCCCACGACACATTCTGGGACTTCTTCTCCCTGCACACCGAGGCAACCGCACACACCATGTGGAACATGTCCGACCGGGGAATCCCGCGGTCGTACCGGATGATGGAAGGCTTCGGCGTGCACACCTTCCGGCTGATAGCGCCAGACGGAAACACGTCTTTAGTCAAGTTTCATTGGAAACCGCGCCTCGGCGTCCATTCGCTGACTTGGGAGGAGGCGCAAATAGCCGGTGGGATCGATCCGGATTTCCATCGCCGCGACCTCGCCGACGCCATCGAAAAGGGCGCCTACCCGGAGTGGGACCTCGGAGTGCAAGTAATGCCCGATACGCCGGAGCAGACCTTTGAAGGCATCGATCTTCTCGACCCGACCAAACTCGTGCCCGAGGAACTGGTCCCGGTTCAGGTTGTCGGGGCTATGCAGCTCAACCGCAACCCGACAGACTTCTTCGCTGAGACGGAGCAAGTGGCATTTCATACCGGCCATTTGGTCCCCGGAATTGACGTCACCGATGACCCGCTGTTACATGCGCGTCTGTTCTCCTACCTCGACACGCAGATCACCCGCCTGGGCGGGCCCAACTTCGCGCAGATCCCGATTAACCGCCCACACGCGCCAGTCAACGACATGTTGCGCGACGGATTTCACCAGCACGGTGTACATCCTGGTGTTGCGCCGTATCGTCCCAATTCCCTCGACGGCGGATGCCCCTTCCTCGCTGCCGCCGAGACAGGCGCTTTCATCGAGGTTCCCACCCCGCTGCCCGCGTCCACGAAACGCCGTGTCGCTCCTGCGAGTTACGATGACCACTTCAGCCAAGCCACGATGTTCTACCGCAGCTTGCATGCCGTGGAACAGGAGCACGTCGCTTCTGCGTTCGCCTTCGAACTGGGCAAGTGCTACGAGCAGACAATCAAGGAGCGGGCCTTAAGCGTACTTGCGAAAGTCGACGCGCAATTGTGCGCCACTGTCGCCGCCGAGTTGGGGCTCGAGCCCGTCGTTCCGACGGTGATTCCCGCCGACACCGTGGTCAGTCCAGCGTTGTCGCAAATCGGCAAACGTTGGCCGATTGAGGGTCGTAAAGTCGGCGTCATCACCGGGCCCGATTCCGATGTGCGCGAAGTCGCGGCAATCGTCGCCACGACTGCTGCGGCAAAGTTGGTTCCGCACGTCATCGCTTCACATGGCGGCACTCTCGATGACGACAGCGGCAACCTGCCTGTTTCCCGCACGTATTCCACTGGGCGCTCCGTGGAGTTCGACGCGGTTGTTGTCGCCGGGTCGCCCGCAGATTCTCGCGCAGCGATCATGGTGAACGAGGCGTTTCGTCACCTCAAGGCGATCGCTGTGCTGCCGGCCGGAACGGAGCTTCTGGCCAGAGCAGGCGTTTCGGCTGACGGGGAAGGCGTCTTGACGGATTCGAATCCCGCGCGGGTAGCCGAATCACTCATCGGCAGTCTCGGCGAACACCGAGTGTGGAACCGCGCCATGGCCACGGAAGAAACGTTGCCGGCCAACGGCGGCTGACCGAGCCGTCGGTCCAATGCTCCGTCAGGCCCGACGGGCGCTCATCAACTGCGTCTTGTCTGAACCGACTAAGCCGGCCCGCTTAATCTTGTCGAATCGGCTAAGCACCTGCGGCTGCAAATGGCGCACCCTGGCCAGATGGATGCCGTCACCGCTGTACCTCTGCCCACCAACGAGCACATCCACCAATACGCGCCGAATTCACCCGAACGTGACCGGCTGCGCGCCGCGCTGACCTCGCTGGCCGATCGCCCGATCGACTTGCCCCACGTCATCGACGGCAGGCATCGCATGGGTGGCGGCCAGCGGATCGACGTGGTGGCGCCACACCGCCATGCCTCGACGCTGGGCACGCTTACCAACGCCGAGCACGCCGACGCCGCCGCGGCGGTGGCGGCCGCGATGACCGCCCGGGAACACTGGGCGGCAACACCGTTCGACGAACGCGCTGCGATCTTCCTGCGTGCCGCCGGCCTGCTGGCCGGGCCGTGGCGGGAAAAGATCGCGGCCGCCACCATGCTGGGCCAATCCAAAACCGCGTACCAGGCCGAGATCGACGCACCCTGCGAGCTGATCGACTTCTGGCGGTTCAACGTCGCGTTCGCGCGGCAGATCCTGGCGCAGCAGCCGCTCAGCGGGGCCGGTGAGTGGAACCGGACCGACTACCGCCCGCTGGACGGATTCGTCTACGCGATCACGCCGTTCAACTTCTCGTCGATCGCCGGGAATCTGCCTACCGCCCCGGCGCTGATGGGTAACACCGTGGTGTGGAAGCCCTCGGTCACCCAGACATTGGCGGCATATCTGACCATGCAACTGCTCGAGGCCGCCGGCCTGCCGCCCGGTGTGATCAATCTGGTCACCGGCGACGGCTACGCGGTTTCGGATGTGGCGCTGGCCGATCCGCGGCTGGCCGGAATTCACTTCACCGGATCGGCCGCCACCTTCCGGCAGCTGTGGCGGGAGGTCGGCGCCCACATCGAGCGCTACATCAGCTATCCGCGCCTGGTCGGTGAGACCGGCGGCAAAGACTTCGTGCTCGCGCATCCCTCGGCGCAACCGGATGTGTTGCGCACCGCGCTGATTCGCGGCGCGTTCGATTATCAGGGCCAGAAGTGCTCGGCGGCCTCGCGTGCGTTCGTCGCACACTCGCTTTGGCGGCGGATGGGTGACGACTTCCTGGCGGCCACCGCCGAACTGCGGTTCGGCGACGTCAGCGACCTGTCCAATTTCGGCGGTGCGCTGATCGACGCACGGGCTTTTACCAGAAACGTCAAGGCTATCGAGCGCGCCAAAGGAGCCGCCGGTGTCACGATCGCGGTCGGTGGCGAATACGACGACAGCGAAGGATATTTCGTACGCCCGACGGTGCTGTTGTCCGACGATCCCACCGACGAGGCGTTCGCAACCGAATACTTCGGTCCGGTGTTGTCGGTGCACGTCTACCCCGACCATGAGTATCAGCGAATTCTCGACGTGATCGACACCGGATCGCGCTACGCACTGACCGGTGCGGTAATCGCCGACGACCGCGACGCCGTGCTGGCCGCCCAGAACCGGCTGCGGTTCGCGGCCGGCAACTTCTACGTCAACGACAAGCCGTCCGGCGCGGTGGTGGGCCACCAGCCATTCGGCGGGTCCCGCGAATCGGGCACCAACGACAAAGCCGGTTCTGCGCTGAACCTGCTGCGCTGGACCTCGGCGCGCTCGATCAAGGAGACGTTCGTGCCGGCCACCGACCATTACTACCCGCACATGGCGGCGCCGTGACGCCGGGTTTGTTCGCCGGTACGGTGCGTCCGGCGATCCTGGCCGTGAGCCGCTCCGACGGCTTGCGGCGTGCCGTCGAGCGGTTACCGGTCACCCGCAAGGTGGTGCGCCGGTTCGTCCCGGGGGAGACCCTTGATCGCGTATTGGACAGCGTTGCGGCACTGCGTGATTCGGGACGTCTGGTCAGCATCGACTATCTGGGCGAAGACGTCGCCGACGCCGACGGTGCCAACGCCACCACACATGCTTACCTTGACCTTCTCGACGCACTGGGCAGGCGGCCGGACGCTGCCCACGACGGCGTGCGCCCACTGGAGGTATCTCTCAAACTTTCGGCGCTGGGACAGGCCTTGGAGCGCGACGGCGAGAAGATCGCACTGGAGAATGCGCACATCATTTGCCGACGCGCCGAGCACGTCGGCGCGTGGGTGACCGTGGACGCCGAGGACCACACCACCACGGATTCGACGCTGTCGATCGCCGATGAACTCCTGCCCGATTTTCCTTGGCTGGGCGTAGCTTTGCAGGCTTACCTGCGGCGAACGGTCGGCGATTGCGAACAGCTGGCCAAGGCGCGGGTCCGGTTATGCAAAGGGGCCTACGACGAGCCGGCGTCGGTGGCCTATCGCGGCGCCGGCGAGATCACCGAGTCCTATCTGCGCTGCCTTCGGGTGCTGATGGCCGGCTCGGGCTACCCGATGGTCGCCTCACACGACCCCGTGGTCATCCATGCCGTCGCCGGCTTGGCACACGAATTCAGCCGGAAGGCAGACGATTTCGAACACCAGATGCTCTACGGCGTGCGCGACGGCGAGCAGCGGCGGCTGGTGGGCGCCGGTAACCGGGTACGGATCTATGTCCCGTTCGGTGCTTCGTGGTACCGGTATTTCATGCGGCGGCTGGCCGAGCGTCCCGCCAACCTGACATTCTTACTGCGCGCACTGGCGCATTGAGTCCCGTCGGATGCCGAGACTGCGCCCACGGTCAGCACATCGCTTCGCGGCGGGCCCTGGATGTAGCTTCGGCGCCGCAACCGCAGTCTCGACGCGATTAGCGCTCGGTGGCCCGCCGCGGCCGCGGCCGTTCGCTGGCAAAGCCGCGCACCACGTGGGCCCGCACGAAATCGGCCACCACCTCAGGGTCTTCCATATTCCGGATCGACGACGGCGTGCTGAACAGTGAGAACAAGATCCGCGCGAACCATTCTCCGGCGGCCTCGGTGTCGAGGTCTTTGCGGACCTCGCCGGTGAGCTTGGCAGCCGATAGGTACGGCGCGAAGAACTCGACGCACTCGCGCAGCAACACGGCCGCGTCCTTTGTCAACAGCAGGCTGATCGCGTCTTCGTCGAAGTACTTCTCCGACGCGATGGCCCGGCGCGCCTGAGTGACGAACACCGCTGCGTAACTTAACTTCTCCTCGAGTGAATTGCCGCCGTCCATGGCGGTGGACATCTGGAGATAGAACTGCTCGGACGCGTGTTCGGCGCAAGCTTCGACAATGGCGGCTTTGTCGCGGAAGTACTCATAGATCGTGCTGCGGGCCAGGTTGGCTGCCTTGGCGATGTCGACGATCGTGGTCTTCTGCAGTCCCTGCTTGCGGAAACAGGCATACGCCGACTCGACGATGAACTCGCGAGTGTCGATCGCCTGGGTCAATGCCGAAGCCTCGCTCATCACGGAACCAACGCGCCTCTGGGCACCAGGCCCGCGTCGGCGGAGGCGAAGGCATCGTTGACGTCGGCCAACTGGAACGGCTCGGGCATCAGACGGCTGAACGGAAAACTCGTTTGCTGTAGGAACGACAGGCCGATCCCCAGGGTGACCGGATCGTAGAGCATCACGCCACGCACGGACTTGTTGCTATAGACCAGCGCGCTGGGATCCATTTCGAAGGTGCGTCCCATCCCGATGTTGCCGACCTCGAGCAGGGTGCCGCCGTTGTTGAGGAATCCGACACCGTCGGGAATGACACCCGGCACGCCGACCACCTCGAGCACCCAATCGGCGCCGATACCGTCGGTGTGCTTGTGCACCTGGTCGGTGACCTCGGCGGTTGAGATGGCGCTGGCGTCGATGCAGTCGGTGGCGCCGAAATCCGCCGCGACATCGAGCCGCTCGGCGATTTTGTCGATGACGATGACTTCGGCCGCGCCCGCGGTGCGGGCCACGGCGGCGGCGTTGATGCCCAGCCCGCCGGCGCCCTGGATGACGACGGTGTCGCCCAGCCGCACATCGCGCAGCGCGAATAACACTTGGGCCAGTGCGCAATTCAACGGGGCGACGGCTTCGTCGGGCAGGTCCTCGGGCACCTT
The DNA here is from genome assembly GCA_963787635.1 of uncultured Actinomycetota bacterium. Classification (GTDB taxonomy): domain Bacteria; phylum Actinomycetota; class Actinomycetes; order Mycobacteriales; family Mycobacteriaceae; genus Mycobacterium. The sequence goes on from CAWBDP010000006.1 coordinate 347,541, forward strand.
GTACAGCGGCTGGCGCCGGGTGGTGTAGTAGTACTCGCCGTGCGCGGCGACGAAATGCGGCTCCTGGTCATGGGTGCGGTATTCGCCGGCCATCAGGTTCTGGCACGCGTAGGACTTGCCCCGCACGCATGCGTGGCATTGCCCGCAGGTCCAGAAGTAGGGCGTGACGACGCGGTCGCCGACGGCCAGCAGCTTTCCGGTGGCGTCATTGGACAGCCCTTCACCGAGTTCGGCTATCTCGCCGACCATCTCGTGTCCCATGGCGAACGGGCACGGCAGCGGCAGCTCGCCGCGGAAAATGTGTAAATCCGAACCGCAGATCCCGGCCATCCGCAGCTTGAGTGCGGCGGTTCCCGGCGCCGGGGTGGTGAGCGGAAACTCGGCCAGCTCGATCGGGCCTCCAACTGCGGTCAACAGTGCGACCTTGGGCATGATGGTCTCCCTTCTGAAGTGGGTTCAAGCCCCCTTAGTTCGCGTGCGCGAGAATCAGGCCGCTGGTGGGCACCCCGGTGCCGGACGTGATCAGCACATGCTCGACGTTGCCGACCTGGTTGTGGGAGGTGCCGCGCACTTGACGCACCCCCTCGGTGATGCCGTTCATCCCGTGGATGTATGCCTCGCCAAGCAGCCCGCCGTTGGTGTTGATCGGCAATGCCCCGCCCAGTGACAGGTTCTCGATGGTGGCGAAGTCCTTGGCTTCGCCGCGTCCACAGAACCCGAGTTCCTCGAGCTGGGTGAAGACGAACGGCGTGAAATGGTCGTAGATGAACGCGGTTTGGATGTCTTGGGGTTTGAGGCCCGAATCACGCCACAGCCGTTCGGCTACCACACCCATCTCGGGCAGGCCGGTGATGTCCTCCCGGTAGTAGCTGGTCATCATCTCACCGTCACGGGCCGCCCCCTGGGCGGCCGCGGTAATGATCGCCGGTGGTTGCCGCAAGTCGCGGGCGCGTTCCGCGCTGGTCACCACGAGCGCGACGCCGCCGTCGCTTTCCTGGCAGCAATCCAGCAGGCGCAGCACGGGTTCGATGATCCAGCGTGAACTCTGGTGATCCGCCAGGGTGATCGGGCGCTGGTAGAACCAGGCATCGGGGTTTTTGGCCGCGTGCGCGCGGTCGACGACGGCAATCCGGCCGAAGTCCTCGTTGGTGACCCCGTAGGTCGACATGTAGCGCTGGGCGTGCAGCGCGACCCACGCTGCGGGAGTGAGCAATCCGAACGGCGCATAGTTGGCCATGAACAACGGGGTCTCCCCGCTGGTACGGCCACTGCCGCCGAAGCGGAAGCCGGAACGTTCGTTGAACGCGCGATAACACACCACGACATCGGAGACACCCGTGGCGACCGCCATCGCCGCGTGCACCACAGTGCCGGCCGCCGCCCCGCCGCCGTGGTGCACGCGGCTGAAGAAGCTCAGATCGCCGATGCCCACGTTGCGGGCGATGTCGATCTCGTCGCTGGCATCCATGGTGAAGGTGACCATGCCGTCGACATCGCTGGGTGCCAGGCCGGCGTCGTCAAGTGCGGCACTAACTGCCTCGCAGGCCAATTGCAGCTCGCTGCGCCCGGATTCCTTGGAGAATTCGGTTTGACCAATGCCGACGATGGCCGCGGCGCCGGGCAGCGAGCTGCTCACGCGGCGGCTCCGTCGAGCAGGCTGAGGATCGCGGTGCCCGAGACGTGGTCGCCAAGACTGTTGGCGCCTTTGAACGTTACTTCGACGAAGTTCTCGCCCTCTTGACCTGTCGAGTTGCCCGGGGTTTTGCCGGTGACGCTGCCGGTGAAGCGCAGCGGATCGTCGGGAAAGCTGGGCACCCCCAGCCGAATCGACAGGTTCTTGACCATCGCTTCCGGGCCCGCCCAATCGGTGAGGAACCGCACGCAATACCCGTTGGTGGTCAGGATATTCATGAACAAGTTGGGCGAGCCCTGCTTGTTGGCGTAGTCACGGTCGTGGTGTACCGGCATGAAGTCGCGCGAGGCGATGGCACCGGCAACGATCATCGTCGTGGTGATCGGGACCTCGAGTGTGGTCACCTCGTCGCCGACCTCGATGTCGTCCCACTTCTTGGTGGTGCGGGTGGTGGTGGCCGTCATGCCTGTTCCTTCGGGTAGGTGCTGCCGAGGCGGGCCAGCTGCAAACTGGCCGAGCCGTAGGTGAGCTCGTTGTTCTTCGCCCACAGGAAGTAGCGGTACAAGGGATAGCTGGTGTCAATCCCGATGCCGCCGTGCACGTGTTGGGCGGTGGCCACGACGCGGGCGCCGGCTTCGGCGGCCCAGAACTTGGCGATCCTGGCGGCGCGGTCGGCGGGCCGTCCCTCGGCGATCAGCCACGCCGCATGCCAGGTGGTCCAGCGGATCGCCTCGACGTCGATGTATGCGTCGGCCATCCGCTGCTGGACTGCCTGGAAGCTGCCGATGGGCCGGCCGAATTGCTCACGCCCGGTGGTGTACTCGGCGGCGATCCGCAGCGCTCGCTCGGCGACACCGAGCTGGATTGCGCATAGGCCGACCAGAGCGCGGGTGTGCAGCAATCCGATCAGCTGCGGCCCGCTCGCCGAATCGCCGAGCCGATCGTCGGCGGAAACGACTGCACCGTCGAGGAATACGTCCGCGTGCGGTTCGCGGCTGGTGGTCTTCACCGGCCGGATCTCGACACCGCCGCCGTTCGTGGCGAGCAGGAACAGGCCCACCTCGCCGCCCTCGGTGGCCGCGGGAATCAGTACGGTGTCGGCGATCTGGGCGGCCGGCACCAGCTCTTTGACGCCATCGAGTCGCCACGTCGAGCCGTCTCGCCGGGCAGTGGTGGCCGGGGCCGTCGGGATCGGAGCGCCCCGGTTCCTGCAGCCCCGCGGTCAGGATGCGCCTTCCGGCGACGACGTCGGGCAGGAATCGTTGCAGCTGCTCGGGATTGCCGTGCCGGGCGATCGGGTCGGCACCCAGCACCAGGGTCGCGAACGCCGGCACCGGAGCCACACTCCAGCCAACCTCGGCCAGCAGCACACCGAGCTCGACGAAGCCGCCACCTGAACTGCACGAGCCGCCCACCGCCTCGGGCAACGCGGTGCCCAGCAGGTCGACGGCTGCCAGTTCCCTCCACAGCGCGGCGTCGTAGCGGTTCTCGGTGGCTTCGATCTCGGTCAGTCGGTCTGGTGTGGCGCGGCGCTCGAAGAGCTCGCGGGCGAGTTTGCCGATCGTCTCTTGCTCTTCGGTGAAGGTGAAGTCCATGGGGTGTCCCAATTCAGTGGGTCGCGGGCCGGAACTGGTGCAGCACAAGGTCCCCGTCGAATGTCCGGTAAAAGACCTCGACCGGCATCCCGGCCGTGACGTCAGCCGGGTCGATGTCGTACAGGTTGGACACCAGCCGCACCCCTTCCTCGAGCTCCACCAGTACGACGATGTAGGGATAGTCGAAGAACGGGAATCGGGGATGGTGGGGCATCACGTAGCTATAGACGGTGCCCCGGCCCGACGACTCGATGGGGTCCCAGTCCAGCGAACGGCAGTTGGGGCACATGGGCCGCGGCGGGTGACGCAGCGCGCCGCATCCGCCGCAGCGCTGGATCAGCAGTTTGTTCTCCTTGAGCCCGAACCAGAAGAACTCGGTGTCCGGGCTGATCGCCGGTGCCAGTCGGTTCGCCATCAGCTGTCCGGCCTGAATCGCAGCACCCGGAATCGCTGCCGCCCCAGCACTTCACCGTGCTGGTCGGTGTAGGTCGTCACCCAGGTCAAAAAGAAGCCGGTTCCCAGCGCGGTCTTCTTCTCGTCGGAGATCTCCTCGTAGACCGCCGTCGCGCTGATGAGGTCGCCCAACCGCGGGTAGCGCTCGATCTCGAACTCCGAGTTGGTCGCCACCGTGCTGGTGTACCCGGCGTCATCGAGGAATTTCGTCGGGTTGGTTTTGATCTCCATGGGCGCGCCGCCCCGCTCCCCGATCCCTTCCAGCTTCGGCGACGGCATGGTCCAGCTCTGCAGCATCACCGGCGGCGACACGATGCCGCCGAACCGTGAGGCGGCGGCGAACTCCGGATCGAGGTAGACGGGGTTCATGTCGGCCATCGCATAGGCCCAGTGCCGAATCATCGGTTGATTGACCGGATCCGGTGCCACCGAGGGCTTTTTGCTGCCGCCGGTGGGCTGGCCGATGAGTGCCCGCAGCTTCTCGCGCAGCTCGGTGCCTTGGTCGCTCACGTGGTCGGTCCTCCTGACGGTCCTGGTTAGGTCTTGGTGGCCCGAAGGTCACGAGGTGCCCGCGGCATGCCCAGTCCGGCCATGGCGATGATGTCCCGCTGGATTTCGTTGGCCCCGCCGCCGAAGGTGTTGATGACGGCTTGCCGGTACGCGGTTTCCAGCGCGCCACGCAGGGGGGCGTCGGCACCGCGGCGCACACCGTTGTGGTCGAGCACTTCCAGCAGCTGGCGGGCGACCTGCTGGGTCAGCTCGGTGCCGAATACCTTGGCCGCCGAAGCTTCACCCATGTTGAGCACGCCCTTGGTCATCGCCGCGTTCACCCGCAGATTGAGCAGCTTGTACGCCGCGACTTGCGCTTCGACCCGCGCCAGCGCGAGCTGCACCCACGGCTGGTCGATGACCCGGCCGCCGTCGAGTTCGGTGGTGGTTGCCCAGTGCAACGTCTTCTCGAACAGCGGCTCGAGGGCGCCCAGGTTTCCCAGGGCCGCGCGTTCAAAGTTCAACTGGGTGGTGATCAGCTGCCAGCCCTGGTTTTCGCCGCCGACGAGTGCACTGGCCGGGACTCGCACGTCGTCGTAGAACGTGTAGAACGTGGAGATGCCGGGCATGGTGTGCAACGGTTGCCAGGAGAAGCCGGGCGAGCTGGTGGGCACGATCAGGATAGAAATCCCTTTGTGCTTCTTGGCATCCGGGTCGGTGCGCACGGCCAGCCAGACATAGTCGGCGTACGCGGCGCCGCTAGTGAACATCTTCTGTCCGTTGATCACATAGTCATCACCATCACGGACGGCCGTGGTGCGCAGCGAGGCCAGGTCGCTGCCCGCACCCGGCTCGGAGTAGCCGATCGCAAATTCCACGCTGCCGTCCAGGATCGCCGGCAGGAACTTGTGCTTCTGCTCCTCGCTGCCGCACTGCATGAGGGTGGGCCCGACCGTGTTGAGCGTCACCAGCGGGATTGGTGCGTTCACCCGGCGCGCCTCCTCGGCGAAGATGAACTGCTCGATCGCCGAAAAGCCGCGTCCGCCATACTGTTGAGGCCAGCCGACACCGAGCAGGTCGGCAGCCGCCAGGGCCCGTACGCATTCCCGCACCGCGGGACCGCCCTCGATACGTTCGCTGACCGCCGCGCTGCGTTCGGTCGTCATCACCCGTTCGAGGGTGGCGCGGATCTCGGCGCGCAGCTGCTCCTGCTCGGGCGTGTACTCGAGTTGCATCCGCTCAGCCGCCCACACCCAGCCGTACCGGCATCCGCTTGACCCCGGGCACCATGGTGGCCCGCATCCGGTCCACCGCACCGACCAACTCCAGTCTGGGGAAACGCCTCAGGAGCTCGTCGAACAGCACGGTTGCCTCCAAGCGGGCCAATTGCGCTCCGACGCAAGAATGTTCGCCGCACCCGAATGCGATGTGCGGGTTGGGGTGGCGGGTCACCTTGAACTCTTCGGAGTCCGGGCCGAAGATGTCTTCGTCGCGGTTGGCCGACCCGTAGAGCATCACCACCACCTCGCCCTCCCGGATCAGCCGGCCGCGAATCTCGACGTCGCGCGTCGCGGTTCGCGCCATGTGCACCACCGGGCTGTTGTACCGCAGCATCTCCTCGACGGCGCCCGGAATCAGGGCCGGGTTTTCCACTAGCAACCGGCACTGGTCGGGGTGTGCGATCAGTGCCAGGGTGCCGAGCGCGATCAGGTTGCGGGTAGTTTCGTTGCCGGCGACCAGCAACAGGAACGCGAAGTTGAGCAGGTCTTCGTCGGTGAGCCGATGTTCGTCGATCTCGGCTTCGGCCAGAACCGACAACATGTCGTCACGCGGTTCGCTGCGCCGCTCGGCGATCAGTTTCTGGAAGTACTCGAAAAGCTGTCCGATGGCGACGAACGGGTCGAGCTCGATCTCGGGGTCGGCGGTTCCGGTGGCCGCATCCGACCAGGTGCGGAACTGCTCCCAGTCGTCGGGCGGGGCACCGATCAGCTCGGCGATCATCCGGGTGGGCAGCGGAGCGGCGATCTCCTCGGCGAACTCGTGGACGGAGTCGGGTTCGATGCGAGCGAGGATCCCCCGGACGATCTCGCGGATCTTGGGCTCCAGGATCGCCACCCGGCGCCGGGTGAAGCCGGAGTTGATCAGCTTGCGCATCTGGCGGTGCCGCGGCGGGTCGCTGAAGATCAGGTTGCCCTCCTGCACCGGGCTCGGCATTTCCGGGTCGGGGATGGTGATGCCCTTGGCCGACGAGAACAACGCCGGGTTGCCCGACACGAAGCGGATGTCTTCGTAGCTGCAGCAGCGCCCAGAACTTAGTGACGTCGTTCCAGCACACCGGCTCGCTGGCACGCAGCTCCCGGTAGGCGGGATAGGGATCGCCCGCGTAGAAGTCGGGGGAGTGCAGGGGGAACGTGGTACGCACGGGCAGCCCCTCTCACCGGACACCATCCGACAAATTGGTGCAATCTGTCCTGCAGAATGTGTCTACTCTGCGCTGTGTATCGCTGTCAATATAAAGACAACATACTGAAATAGCGGGGAATTCAGGTGATTGACGATTGACGGCAGAGTGCAGTAGGTGTACACCGGGTGATTAGATGACCGATGGCGAGGAAGCAGATGGCAGAGCTACAGAACCCGGGACCTCTTGTCGACACCTATCAGCTCTACATCGATGGACGGTGGGTCGAGCCGGCCGACGGCCGCTATGAGGACATCTCCCCGTCCACCGAGGCGGTTATCGCCACCGCACCCGACGCCGGCGTTGCCCAGGTCGGCGAAGCGATCGGCGCCGCGCGGCAGGCGTTCGACAGCGGGCCGTGGGCCACCATGAGCGCCGAGGACCGCGCCGGCTGCCTCAATCAGCTCGGCGACGCGCTGCTCAAACACGCCGACGATTTCTCCTTGCTGTCCCAGGTCGAGTGGGGCTGCACCGCCAATGAGCGGGTGATGCAGGTGGACGGGGCCGCGTATATGACCATGTTCGCGGCCCAGCTCGCCACTCAATTGGCCGACGAGCAAGTCAGCGGAATCGGTGCCGGAACCACGTTGTTGCGGTATCAGCCGCTGGGCGTCGTCTCGATCCTGACGCCGTGGAACTTCCCGCATTGCCTCAACGTCATGAAGCTCAACCACGCGCTGGCCGCGGGCAACACGGTGGTGCTCAAGCCCTCGCCGCTGACCCCGCTCGCGGGGCTGGCCCTGGCGCGGCTCATCGACGAGCACACCGATATTCCGCCCGGCGTGGTCAACGTCGTTACACCGTCGGGTGTCGAGGCCGCCAAGTTGCTCACCACCGATCCGCGGATCGACATGATCAGCTTCACCGGCAGCTCGCTGGTCGGTCGCCAGGTGATGTCGGCGGCCGGCGACAGCCTAAAGCGCATCCTGCTGGAGTTGGGCGGGAAGTCGGCGAGCATCGTATTGGACGACACCGAGGTCACCGACGAAATGCTGCAGCAGATGCTGTTCGACTGCTGCTCGCTGCACGCTGGGCAGGCCTGCATCCTGCACAGCCGGTTGCTGCTTCCCGATTCGCTGCACGACGACGTCGTCGACCGCCTTGTCGGGCTGGCCCGCGAGGTGAAGGTCGGCGACCCCGCCGATCCCGACGTGGCGATGGGCCCGCTGATCAGCGCGGCACAGCGCGACCGGGTCCAGGCGCACGTCGACGGCGCGGTCGACGACGGCGCCAAGGTGGTGACCGGTGGTCGACCCCCGGCGGGCCTCGAAGTCGGGTTCTACTTCGAACCGACGATTCTCACCGAGGTCCAACCGGATTCGACCATCGCGCAAGAAGAAGTGTTCGGACCGGTGTTGACGGTGCTGCGCTACCGCGACGACGATGACGCCGTAGCGATCGCGAACAACTCGCGGTACGGGCTTTCCGGTGCGGTGTGGGGTGGCGATGTGGACCGCGCGGTCGGCGTCGCCCGCCGCATCCGCACCGGCCAGATCGCGGTCAACGGCTGTGGCCCCGGCGCCGCGCCATTCGGTGGCTTCAAACTGAGCGGGCTGGGTCGCGAGGGCGGCGGAATCGGCGGGCTGCACCAGTACATGGAGCCGATGGCCATCGGAGTGCCCGCGTGACAGGACCCCTTGCGGGACTGCACGTCATCGAAATCGCCACCGAGATCTCAGGGCCCTACGCGGGCAAGCTTTTTGCCGACCTCGGCGCCGAGGTCACCAAGGTCGAGGCGCCAGGCGGCGACCCGCTGCGACGGTGGGGTCCATTTCGCGATGGCGTGCCTGACCCCGAATGTTCTGGTCTGTTCGAGTACCTCAATGCCGGAAAACGCGGTGCCACGCTCGACATCTTCGAATCGCAGCCGCGGCCCGACGATCTGGCCGCGGCCCGTGAACTGATCGCGCATGCGCATCTGCTCGTCGAGGATTTCGCACCCGGAACGCTGGAGAGCTGGGGATTCGACATCGACACGCTGCAGCGGTTCAACCCAAACCTGGTGCTGCTCCGGATTTCTCGCTTCGGCCAGCTCGGCCCGTGCGGCAACCGGGCGGCCACATCGCTGACCATGCAGGCGGCGTCGGGCTGGATCAGCGTCAGGGATCCGGCGCGCCCCCCGGTGCAGGCGGGTGCCAGGATCGCCGAGTACGTCGCGGGTGCTTACGGCGCGCTGGGTGCACTGACCGCACTGCGGCTGCAATCGGCGAACCCCGGCCAGGTGCGGCAGGTCGATGTTTGCGAGCTCGAATCGTTGCTGTCGACGCTGCCGTATCCGATGCTGATGGCCGAGCGGATGCGCACTCTCGGGATGCCCAGCAACGTGCGCTCGGCGCCCATGCTGGGCGTGGTCCGCGCCGCCGACGGCTGGGTGGGGATCAACTGCCTGACCGGGCAGCATTGGCTGGACGTGTGCGCGATGCTGGATCTGCCGGAGTACGGCGAACACCAGATTGCGATCATGCTGGGCGGACCCGAACGCGCGGAGTTCTTCGCCAAAGCTGAGCCGTTGCTCGCCGCGCGGACCGTCGCCGAAATCGTCGAACTGAGCCAGGCGATGCGCATCCCGGCCGCCCCGGTCAACGACGGCGCCACCGTGCTGGAATGTCCGCAGTACGCGCAGCGCGGCTTCTTCGTCAAAGCCGGCGCCGACGGCTCGTCGTTTCTGCGTCCCGGGGCGCCGTTTCGGTTCTCCAAAACCCCAGTGGCACAACCGCGGCCGGCGCCACGCCGGGGAACTGGGGCCCAGCCGTGGGCCAGCCCCGCGCAGTCGCTGTCGGCGACAGCGGGTTCGCTGCCCTTCGCGGGACTGCAGGTGCTGGACCTGACTACTTTCTGGGCCGGTGCGTATCTGACCTGCTACCTCGGTGCGTTCGGCGCCGACATCGTAAAGGTCGAATCCATCCAGCGGCCCGACGGGCACCGCTACTCGGGCGCCTATCCCCATGAGGGTGACGACTGGTACGAGCGCAGCGCGCTGTGGCAAGCCACCAACCTCAACAAGAAAGACCTCACGCTCGACCTGTCCTCGCAGCCTGGCCGCGACATCGCGCGCCGGCTGGCCGCGCAGGCCGACATCGTCGTGGAGAACTTCTCACCACGAGTGGTGGAGCAGTTCGGGCTGGACTACGACTCGCTGATATCGCTGAAGCCCGACGTGATCGTGGTGCGGATGCCGGGATTCGGCCTGCGGGGCCCCTGGCGCGACTACGTCGGGTGGGCACTGAACATCGAGCAGACCTCGGGGATGTCGGCGGTCACCGGTTACGCCGAAGGTCCGCCGTGCAACCTGCAGGGACCCGCCGATCCGATCGTCGGCGTGCACGCCGCCGTCGCACTGCTGGCCGCGCTCGAACACCGTGACCGTAACGGTGAGGGCCAGCTGATCGAGATCGCGCAGATCGAGGTCGCGGCCTGTGTGACCGCCGAACCGGCGATCGAGTACTCGATGAACGGTGTCGTGCGGCCGCGCGAGGGCAACCGTCGGCGCGGCTTGTGCCAGGGCGTCTATCCGACGGCTACCGAGGGTTCCTGGGTGGCGCTGTCGGTGCGCGACGACACCGATTGGTCGCGGCTGGTTGACGCGATGAGTCGCCCTGCGCTGCACGACGATGACCGATTGGCGTCGGCCGATCGGCGCGCCGCCACCCATGACGTGTTCGATACCGTAGTTGGCGACTGGACCCGGACGAAGACGCCTGCCGAGATTGTCGGGGCCCTTCGAGCCCGCGACATCCCAGTCGAGGAACTGCTCACGCCCGGTCAGATGTATGGTCTGCCGCTTTTCGAAATCCGAGGCTATTACCAGGATTTCGAGCATCCCGTCACCGGCCGGCGGCGCTACCCGGGGTGGCCGTTTCGGATCACACCGGGACCGGCGAGCCATCACCGTTTCGCTCCGCCGACACTGGGCCAGCACAACCAGGAGATTCTCGCTCGCCTGGGACTGTCCCGCGATGACCTCGAAGCGCTGCGCCGTCAGCGCGTCATCGGCGAACGGCTACCGACCTGAGCATGCCCGTCGAAGTTAGGGTCTTCGGTCCCTAGTTGGGAACGCGCGGGTCGCGAGAGGCTGTAGGGAGCCGATCTGCTAGCCGAGGTACGAATGAGCGCCCACTTCCCGGACACCGATACCATCCGGACTGCCCTCACGATGGCCGTCCGGGCTCCGTCGGTGCACAACACTCAGCCGTGGCGATGGCGGGTCGGTCAGCACAGCGTCGGGCTGTATGCAAACCCGAGTTCGCAACTGCACGGTGCCGATCCGGACAGCCGTGATCTGATGATCAGCTGCGGCATAACGCTGAATCACTGCGTCGTGGCGTTCGCGGCTCTGGGTTGGCTCCCCAGAGTGCACCGCTTTCCCGACCCGGCTGACCCCACTCACCTCGCGACGATGGAACTGAAGTCACTTACCCGCAACTGAAGCCGATAGCGTTCTGGCGCAGGCTATTACGCGTCGTCGAACCGATCGACGACGGTACAGTTCACGATCCGTCTCGGATGCGGACATCGCGCTGATGGGTGCGCGGGCTGCCCGTGCGGGCGTGATGCTCCGCAATGTTGAGTCACTGGCTCATCTCCACGATCTGGTGGCGCAGGCTGCTGCCAGGCACGCCGAAAGTTATGAGTACCTCGCCGAATTATCGCTCTGGAGTGGGCGATACGCCGCACAGGCCGGTGTGCCGGCGCGCAGCACACCGCAATGGGATGCCACGGCGGCCATTGGGCGTCGGGTGTTCGCCGGCCCGCGCATTGGCTGCGTCGACCAAGGGGCCCGCGGTTGACGACAACGCGGTCGTGGTGGCGCTCGGCACTCGAGACGACGATGACGTGGCGCGGTTGCGGGCCGGCGAGGCGACCAGCGTGGTGTTGCTGACGGCGACAGCGCTGGGCCTTGCGACCTGCCCGATAACCGAGCCGTTGGAGATCGCCGAGATCCGTGCGCAGGTGCGCAGCGACGTCTTCGGCACCAGCGGATGCCCACAGATGCTGCTGCGGATTGGTTGGGCGCCGACAGATGCCGAACCGTTGCCGATCACACCGCGTCGTCCGCTTTCCGACGTCGTCACCTGGAGACCGCAATTAGCCGGTAGGCCAGTGGTGCCGACCAATGCACCGCAGTGCCTCCGCCGGGGCGCCGCCGACGCTGAACCCGCCGCCGGCCTGCTCGGCGCGATGTCGCAGGTTGGCCAGGCCGCTTTCGGCCACCGGGCCGGTGATGCCGCGGCCGTTGTCGACGATGTCGAGACACAGCTCGTTGTCGACCCGCACCTCGACGGACACCTCGGTTGCCTGGGCATGCCGGACGGCGTTGCTGAGCGCTTCGCGCACAACAGCTTCGGCGTGGTCAGCCAACCCCGTATCGACGACCGACAGCGGTCCGGCGAACTGCAGCGGTGGTACGCACGCCCGAGTCGGCGAACTGGGCGATCACCGCGTCGAGACGCTGCCGCAATCCCCCGGCCGGTCCGCCGTGCAGGTCGAAGATCGCGACGCGTATCTCTTGAATGGTTGCCTGCAGCTCATCGACCACAGCTGAAAGGCGCTGTTGCACATCGGGAATGACGTGCTTGCGGTAGCGTGCCCTGCAACGTCAGACCGGCAGCAAAGAGCCGCTGGATCACATGATCGTGCAAGTCGCGGGCGATGCGGTCGCGATCGGTCAGAATGTCGAGTTCGCGCATCCGGCGTCGCCAGGTGGCCGACTGCCAGGCCAACGCCGCTTGGTCGGCGAACGTGGCCATCATGTCGAGTTGTTCCGCGCTGAACGGCGTAGACCCGCCCTCGCGCAATACGACGACAACTCCGGCGACGGTGCCGGCGGCCCGCAGCGGCAGGACCAGAGCGGGCCGATCGGCGTCGATACCGCCGAACCGGATCTGTTCGACTCGGTGCGGTTCGCGCTTTGTGTAGGCGCCGCCGATCACGTTGCCGGCCAGGGGAATCGTCTGCCCCGATAGGCGCGCAACCGCCTGGCCTACGGTTTCGGCCACCAGCAGCTCGGCTACGTTCTCGGCGGCCAGGTGGTCCACGACCGGGATGGCCACCACGGCGGCGTCGGCGCCGGTCAGCTTGAGCGCCTCCTGCGCGACGCGACGGAAGACCGTCGCGGGTTCGGCGCCCGACAACAGGTCGGTGGCGATGTCGCGGGTGGACTCGATCCACGACTGGCGCAGCGTGGCCTGCTGGTAGAGCCGGCCGTTTGCGATCGCGGTACCGGCCGCGGCGGCCAGGGCCTGCACGAGTACCTCGTCGTCGTCGCTGAAGGATTGCCCATGCGCCTTTTCGGCCAGGTAGAGGTTGCCGAACACCTCGTCGCGGATGCGGATCGGCACACCCAGGAAGGTCCGCATCGGCGGATGATGCGGCGGAAAGCCCGCCGCCGCAGGGTGATCGGCGATGTTGTCCAGGCGAAGCGGCTGGGGATCGTCGATGAGCAGGCCCACCACACCCTTGCCCTGGGGGAGTTGGCCGATCTGGCGCACGGTTTCCTCGTCGACGCCTTGGTAGACGAACTGCACCACGCGCTTGGTCTCGTCGTGTACTTCCAGTGCCCCGTAGCGGGCCTCGACGAGGTTGGTGGCCGTGTGCACGATGGAGCGCAAGGTGGCATCGAGGTCCAGGTCCGAGGTGACCGCCAGCATCGCCTCGACCAGACCGTCGAGCCGATCACGGGTTTCCACGATCTGTTGGACACGGTCTTGGACCTCGACCAGCAGTTCCCGCAGTCGCAGCTGAGAAAGGTTGGTGCGCAACGGGATAGATCTATCCATGGGTTTCATCGATGCGTCGCGGTTGGTTGAGCCTGGACGCGAACACCGCTGCCTGGGTCCGGCGCTGCATGCCCAGTTTCGCCAACAATCGGGAGACGTAGTTCTTCACCGTTTTCTCGGCCAGGAACATCCGGTCGGCGATCTGCCGGTTCGTCAAACCTTCGGCCAGCAGCTCGAGCAGGACCCGTTCCTGTTGCGTCAACCCAGACAGTGGATCTCGTTCGGCTTGCGCCGCGAAGTTTCGCCATCAGCGCCGCCGCGGCGCGGTTGTCCAGCAGCGAATGTCCGGCGCCGACCTCCTTGACGGCCCGGGCCAGCTCCATGCCCTTGATGTCTTTGACAACGTATCCGCTGGCGCCGGCCAGGATCGCGTCAAGCATGGCCTCATCGGAGCTGTACGAGGTCAGCATCAGGCAGCGCAGATCCGGCATTCGGGCCAGCAGCTCGCGGCATAGTTCGATTCCGTTGCCGTCGGGCAGCCGCACGTCGAGCACGGCGACGTCGGGCTGCAGCGCCGGAACCCGCGCCTGGGCTTCCGCGACCGACCCGGCCTCGCCGATCACCTCAAGTTCGGGGTCGGAGCTCAGCAGATCGATCAGCCCCCGCCGCACCACCTCGTGGTCATCGACCAGGAAGACCTTGACCATGCCAGCAACCATAGGCTGACCAGGGTCTCGGGGGCTCATAACCAGCAGTGTCGGTCGCTGATCAGCAGGGTGCAGCGGGCGGCTTCCAACGCCCCGCGTCCGGCCGGCCCGAACAGGACATCAGTGGCTCCGGGCCGGCCCGGGTCCGCTACCAGCAACTGCACTGGTTCGGCGTTCCGGTGTAGTTGCGCCACATGATCGACCACGCCGAAATCACCGGCGGTGGACACGATGTTGACATCGGGATGTGTTCGCCGCCAAGGCGCCAGGTGCCGTTCCAGTTGTGCTCCGGCTTCGATCCTGTCGGCGTCCTGCGTGTCGGTGTGCTGGTTCCGCCAGGTGGTCAGTACGCGCAACGGCGCGCTCCGCAGCCGTGCCTCGGACACCGCCAGATCCAAGACGGTGTTGCCGCCCGCTGACCTGTCCACGACCGCCAGCACCCAGCCGGTCGCTGCAAGGCCCGCGCTGGCGGGCACGATGGCGACCGGGCAATGGGCAGAAGCCGCCAACGCCGACGCGGTCGACCCCATCTGTCCCCACACCGCGTGTTTCAGTCCCGTCGAGCCGACGCAGAGCATCTCAGCCGAACGTGACGCCGCCGCCAGCGCCGCGACCGGACCGCCGTGCACTATGGCGGCCTCGACCGTGACTGGTTTGCCCGTCGACCCGATGGCCGTGAACGCGTCGTGCACAGCGCACTCGGCGGCGGTCACTTCGGCGCTCCCGTTGCCGGGTGCGCCGGGGGTGGAATTGGCCGCACAGACCAGCCGCAGCGGGATGTCGCGGTCCACCGCCTCGTCGACCGCCCACAGCGCTGCCTGCAGGGCCGAGCGCGAGCCGTCGATACCGGTGACCACGCACGGTGACGGCGAGAACCGATCGCCCATTCAGCGGTCCGTCAGTCCGGTACCGAGAAGACGTCGTCGAGCGGTCTGCGCGGGGTGACCGGCGGCACGGTTGCCATCGCAGGAGCCAGACCCACCCGGATCAGAACCTGCGGCGAGACGTCGTAATCCAGTAGCGCCGAGATGATTTCGCGGCTGGCCCGGACCTCGGTGAGATGGGTCAGCGTGCAGGTGGCCAACCCGGCCATCGTGCATTCCAGCAATGTTGCCGACAGCGCCTCACCGGAGGCCAACGCCTCAGCGCGACCGTCGCTGTCGGTGGAGAGCAGCACGATCTTCGCGTGGTCTTCGGGCATCTCGGGTCGGCGTTCGCCGCGCCGGGTGACCGGGAAGCGTCGACCCGTGTCCACCCGGTCGCCTTCGGCGGCCGAAACCAGCGAACTGTAGGGGATACCGTCCGATGCCCGGAATGGGCCTGTCCACCAGCCGAGTTCGGCGTGATAGGCCGAGTCGTAAAACCGCAACGAGGCGGCGAGTTGCGATGCTTCCGCCAGTTGGGGCCGCGTATCGTCGGACAAGACGGTCAACGCGACGGCGTCGGTGTCGACCACGTTGCACAACAGCGATTCCAGCGGTTCACATTTGGTGGGTGCGGCGAACGGCAGCCGATCGCTGCGACGAACCAGGATCGCGTCAGCGCAGCGGCGGTGGCCGTCGGTCACATGGTCCATCGGGGTGAATTCAAGGGACGCCAGCCAAGTCGGGTCGTTGGGATTTGGGAACCGGTCGATATGGGCATGCCATCCGGCCGCGGCCATCGCCACCCGAAGGTGGTGCAGAACAGCGCCGCAGCCGATGACCGCTTCGCGCTGTGAGCGGTCGTAGTTCAGGACACGGGCCGGATCGAGGAACAGCCGAAGCCCACCGTCGCCGCCCACCCACCGCCAGGGCTGGCTGTTGTGCAAAGACGGGGCGCGGCAAGCCAAACGCACCGCATCTCTGATGGTCTCGACGTCGGCCGTCGTGGCAGGCATGTCATCCTCCGATCGCTACCTGTCCTCCATCCTTTGGGCACAGGGTCATCGGCCGACAGGGCCGTTGGTCCTCGATCCAGCGGCATCGGTCACTTGTGGCCGCTCGTGGGACCAGGACATGGCGGCTCCGTTGGTTCGGCCCGGCGGCGCGCCGGCACGTAGTGGTGGCAGGCTGAGGACATGTCAGAGCCGATCTTTGAACCGGCCCGCCGGGCCGGTGCTCCTTCGTGGTCGTTGTCCCTCACCGACCCCGGCCGGGCGGCCGTTGAGTTCGGGCTGCTGATCGGTGCGCTGCCACTGCGGCGGACGTTGCCGGTCGGCGACGGGCAGCCGGTGCTGGTGCTGCCTGGCTTGCTGGCCGATGACGGCTCCACCTGGGCGTTGCGGCGAATCCTTCGGGACCTGGGCTACCGGGTGCATGGCTGGCGGCTGGGCCGAAACATCGGCCCGACTGCCGAGGCGCTGGCCGGCATGGGGGAGCGTCTGGGCGACCTGCACACGCGCTACGGCACTGCGGTCAGTGTGATCGGCTGGAGCCTCGGTGGCATCTACGCGCGGGCCATGGCGCGCCGCAGCCCGTCGTCGGTGCGCCAGGTGATCACCCTGGGTACCCCGTTCCGTCTCACGCACCGAAACCAGACCCGCGCCGCTGCCGCCTTCAACCGGTTTTCGCACCTGCATGTCGAGCGGGCGAAGGTGCCGCTGGAGCTGGAAACCGAAGCCCTTCCGGTCCCGGCGACCTCGATCTATTCCAGGTACGACGGGGTGGTGGCGTGGCAGGCCTGCCTTGATCTGCGATCGTCGCAGGCTGAGAACATCGCCGTGGTCGGCAGCCACCTCGGCTATGGCCACAACCCGGCGGTGATCTGGGCCATCGCCGACCGGTTAGCGCAGCCCGACGGCGAGTGGACGCCGTTTCGGCCGCCGGCGGCGCTGCGGCCGCTGTTTCCGCGATCAAACACCGCGCGTGAGCAGCGTGCGTCGGCCGGATCACGCTCGCTCTTCGCCTAGCACCTCGTTGTGGAGCTCTGGAAAGGGCGGACGCCAACCGCCTGCTCCCTGCTCACCGCCCCCATTAGCCGGGACATGCAGATGGGCCAATGGCTTCGGCTTACAACCGGCGCCAGGTAATCTCCCTCACGTGCTGCTGGCCTCGCTGAATCCCGCGGCCGTCACGACCGCCGACATCGGCGATGCCGTCCGCGTCGGCGACGTCACCTTGAGCCGCAGCGATCTGGTGGGTGCCGCGACCTCGGTGGCCGAACGGATCGGCGGCGCTGATCGGGTCGCGGTGCTGGCAACGCCGACCGCGGCGACGGTGCTGGCGGTGACCGGCTGCCTGATCGCCGGCGTCCCAGTGGTGCCGGTGCCCGCCGACGTCGGGCAGAGCGAACGGCGCCACATTCTCACCGACTCCGGCGCCCAGCTCTGGTTGGGCGGTTTACCTGACGAGCGCGAGGGCCTGCCGCACATTCCGGTGCGGCTGCATGCCCGATCGTGGCATCGCTACCCAGAGCCGTCGCCGAAGGCCACCGCGCTGGTGATCTACACGTCGGGCACCACCGGGCCGCCCAAGGGCGTGGTTCTGAGCCGGCGCGCGATCGCCGCTGATCTGGACGCGCTGGCGGAGGCCTGGCAGTGGACCGCCGACGATGTGTTGGTGCATGGCTTGCCGCTGTTCCACGTGCACGGACTGGTGTTGGGCCTGCTCGGGTCGTTGCGGGTGGGAAACCGCTTCGTGCACACTCTAAGACCCACACCGGAGGCGTACGCTGCGGCCTGCTCTGAAGGCGGCGGCACGCTGTATTTCGGGGTTCCCACGGTGTGGTCGCGGGTGGTGGCTGATCACTCGGCCGCTCAAGCGTTGCGCCCGGCGCGGTTGCTGGTGTCCGGCAGCGCCGCGCTGCCGGTGCCGGTCTTCGATCAACTCGCCCAGCAGGCGGGACATCGGCCCGTCGAACGGTACGGCAGTACCGAATCGCTGATCACACTATCCACCCGGGCGGATGGCGAACGTCGTGCGGGCTGGGTCGGTCGGCCGCTGACCGGTGTGACAACCCGGCTCGTTGACGACGACGGTGGCGCAGTCCCGTCCGATGGGGAAACCATTGGGCGGCTTCACGTTCGCGCCCCCACGTTGTTCGATGGTTACTTGAACCGGCCGGACGTTACCGCCGAGGCTTTCGACACCGACGGCTGGTATCGCACCGGTGATGTCGCGGTGGTCGATGGTGACAAGATGCACCGTGTCGTCGGGCGTGAGTCGGTCGACCTGATCAAGTCCGGTGGATACCGTGTCGGCGCCGGTGAAGTCGAGGCTGTGCTGCTGGGTCATCCGGAGGTGGCCGAAGTGGCGGTCGTGGGGCTGCCTGATGAGGACTTGGGACAGCGGATCGTGGCCTTCGTCGTCGGCTCCGGTGATGTCAAGCCCGACGCGCTCATTGATTATGTGGCCCAACAACTCTCGGTGCACAAACGACCCCGTGAGGTGCGCATCGTGGATGCGCTGCCGCGCAATGCGATGGGCAAGGTGCTCAAAAAGGAGCTGTCCAGCCGACACTGAGTTCTTCGAGCCCGGATGGCGGCTCGGCGCAGAGGGGTGTCCACTTGCCCGAGCCCGGAGCGCGGCTCGGCCCAGAGAGGTGTTCACTTGCCCGCCTTCGCGCGACAATCGACGGTCGGTGCATTCGAGTGAAGTAAATTGTCGCGCGAAGGCGGGCAAATTGGGTCGCCCCGTCCGCGGGGGAGCGCAACGCTCTAGTTGGCGTGCAGGTCTGCGTTGAGCGCGATGCCCTGCCCGTCGCGGGACACCACTTCGACCGCGCCGGTCACCGAATTGCGCCTAAACAGTACGTTGTTGGCGCCCGACAGCTCCCGGGCTTTGACTGACGTGCCGTCCGGCATGGTGAGCTTGGTGCCCGCGGTGACATACAACCCGGCCTCCACGACGCAGTCGTCGCCCAGCGGAATGCCCAGTCCCGAATTGGCGCCCAGCAAGCATCGTTTGCCGATCGAAATGACCTCGGTGCCACCGCCGGAGAGCGTGCCCATGATCGACGCGCCGCCGCCGATGTCGGAACTGTCGCCGACGACTACGCCCGCCGAGATGCGGCCTTCGACCATCGACGTGCCCAGCGTTCCGGCGTTGTAGTTCACGAATCCCTCGTGCATCACCGTGGTGCCCGGCGCCAGGTGAGCGCCCAGCCGGACCCGGTCGGCGTCGGCGATGCGTACCCCGCTCGGAAGGACGTAGTCGACCATCCGCGGGAACTTGTCCACCCCGTAAACGGCCACCTGCCCACGGCGGCGCAGCCGCGCCCGCACCGTCTCGAAACCTTCGACCGCACAAGGCCCGTGGTTGGTCCACACCACGTTGGTCAGCACCCCGAAGAAGCCATCGGCGTTCAACCCGTGCGGGGCCACCAGTCGGTGCGAAAGCAGGTGCAGCCGTAGATATGCGTCGTAGGCGTCAGCAGCCTTATCCGCCAGCGAGCCGATCACGGTGCGCACTGGAACCGTCTCGGTGCCCCGGTCCTCGTCGCGGCAGGCCAGGGCCGCCAGCTCATCGGGAACCTCGGCCACCGACAGCCGGGTGGTGCCGCTTTCGTCATCTTCGGTCAGTTCCGGCGCGGGAAACCACGTGTCGAGAACCGACCCGTCGGCGGCGAGTGTGGCCAGCCCGATACCCGAAGCTCCTGTCACCCTGGCCACGCTACTTTTCTTGCTGACCAGACACAAAAGCACCCGACACGCCGGGTAAAAAGGTGCTTTTGCGTCTGCTCGGCCAGAATGGAACCGTGTTGGACTTACGCGGGGACCCGATCGAGCTGACCGCCGCGCTGGTCGATATCCCCAGCGAGTCGAGGTCCGAGGCGCGGATCGCCGACGAGGTGCAGGCCGCACTGCGCGCGCAGACCTCAGACTTCGAGATCATTCGCAACGGCAACGCGGTGCTGGCCCGCACCGCGCTCGGACGGCCGTCACGGGTGCTGCTGGCAGGCCACCTCGACACCGTGCCGGCCGCCGACAACCTGCCCAGCCACCGCGAGGACGGTCTGCTGCACGGCTGCGGAACAGTGGACATGAAATCCGGCGACGCGGTCTTCCTGCATCTGGCGGCCACGGTCACCAACCCGGTGCACGACCTGACATTGGTGTTCTACGACTGCGAAGAAATCGATTCTGCGGCAAACGGTTTGGGCCGCATCGAACGTGAGCTCCCGGATTGGCTGGCCGCCGAGGTGGCCATCCTCGGTGAGCCCACCGCCGGATACATCGAGGCCGGCTGTCAGGGCACGCTGCGCGTCGTCGTGCACGCGAACGGAACCCGGGCCCATTCGGCACGGTCCTGGCTGGGCGACAACGCCATCCACAAACTGGGGGCGGTGCTACAGCGGCTGGCCGGCTATACCGCGCGCACCGTCGACATCGATGACTGCGTCTACCGCGAAGGTTTGTCCGCAGTGCGCATCGACGGCGGCATCGCCGGCAACGTCATTCCCGACGCCGCGTCGGTGACGGTCAACTACCGCTTCGCGCCCGACCGGTCAGCGGCCGAAGCACTGGCGCATGTGCACGACGTGCTGGCCGGACTCGACGTGGAGATCGAGCAGACCGACCTCGCCGCCGGTGCGCTGCCCGGGCTGTCCAAGCCTGCCGCGCGGGCCCTCGTGCAGGCCGCGGAAGGACAGGTCAGGGCAAAATACGGCTGGACCGACGTGGCCCGCTTCGCGGCCAGGGGCATCCCCGCGGTCAACTACGGTCCCGGCGACCCCAACCTGGCGCATCGCCGCGACGAGCGGGTATCTGTGGACCAGATCACCGCGGCCGCGCAGATGTTGCGCCGCTACCTGACCGGTTGAGCGCGCTGCGACTGCGCGGCGGCATCGGCGACGGCCTAATACAGCCTCGTCTTGCCGACTCCGTCGGGTCCGACCAGCACCGCGCCGCCCAGCTGCGGACCCGCCAGGGCGGCCGTCACCGGTTGAATCAGGGATTCATCGGGGACCGCTGACCAGCTCTTCGGCATCGCCCGGATTTTATGGCCGACGGCCACAATGCACGGCGACAGGGCCGGTATGCACAGCCCGCCAGGCTGGTCTACCTTTCCGGACTATGCCCCCCAAACCCGATGCCGCCCAACAGTGGGCGGTCTGTGTGTACTGCGCGTCCGCGCCGACCCACGCCGACCTGCTTGCGCTGGCCGCCCAACTCGGCGAGGCGATCGCCGAACGCGGCTGGACGCTGGTGTGGGGCGGGGGCCACGTCTCGGCGATGGGGGCGGTGGCCACCGCGGCGCGCCGACGCGGCGGCTGGACGGTGGGCGTGATTCCCAAAATGCTGGTGCACCGCGAGCTTGCCGACACCGATGCCGACGAACTGATCGTCACCGACACGATGCGGGAACGTAAGCAGGTCATGGAGGATCGCGCCGACGCGTTCATCGCGCTGCCGGGTGGTATCGGCACGTTGGAGGAGCTCTTCGAAGCGTGGACCGGGGGCCACCTCGGGGTGCACGACAAACCCGTGGTGCTGCTCGACCCGGGCGGACATTACGACGGGCTTCGGGTCTGGCTGTACGGTCTGGTCGACACGGGTTACGTTTCGCAGGCTGCCCTCGACCGCCTGGTGGTGGTCGACGAGGTGAGTGCGGCGCTGGCCGCCTGCGCACCGCGTTAGGCTGGCCGCCAACTTACTGGTTGAGCGAAATAGGGGATGAGTACGTGTCCAAAGGCGACTCCGGTGCCGGCACATCGGTGGGGTTGGTCGACATCGCGACCCGGCTGCCCGGCCTGTTGGCCGACTTACCGGTCGTGGTCCGGGGCGGGCTGACCGGGCTGCTGGCACGTCCGACCTCGAAGACGTCGATCGGGAAGGTGTTCCAGGACCGCGCCACGCGGTACGCCGACCGGGTGTTCCTTCGGTTCGGCGACCAGCAGCTGACCTACCGCGAGGCCAACGCGACCGCCAACCGTTACGCCGCGGTGCTGGCCGCCCGTGGCGTCGGCCATGGCGACGTGGTCGGGGTGATGCTGCGGAATTCGCCCGACGCGGTGTTGATGATGTTGGCCTCGGTCAAGTGCGGCGCGGTCGCCGGCATGATCAATTACCACCAACGCGGCGACGTGCTGGCCCACAGCCTGGGCCTGCTGGACGCCAAGGTGTTGGTCGCCGAATCCGATCTGGTCGAGGCAGTCAGTGAGTCGGGCGCGCCCGGCGTCGACCCGCTCACGATCGAGGAACTGCGGCGACTCGCCGCCAGCGCGCCCACCGGCAACCCGGCGTCGGCGTCGGCGGTCAAGGCCGGCGACACCGCTTTTTACATCTTCACCTCCGGCACCACCGGAAACCCCAAGGCCAGCGTCATGACGCACTTTCGCTGGTTACGCGCGCTGGCCGCATTCGGCGGGATCGGCCTGCGGCTCAAGGGCAGCGACACGCTCTACAGCGCTCTGCCGCTGTATCACAACAACGCCTTGACCGTCGCCATCGGTTCGGTGCTCAACTCCGGTGCCACACTTGCCCTGGGACGCTCATTTTCGGCGTCGCGGTTCTGGGACGAGGTAATCGCCAACGAGGCGACGGCGTTCATCTACATCGGTGAGATCTGCCGGTATCTGCTCAACCAGCCGACCAAGCCGACAGACCGCGCGCACAAAGTGCGGCTGATCGCCGGCAACGGGCTGCGGCCGGAGATCTGGGACGAATTCATCACTCGTTTCGGCATTGCCCGGGTCTGCGAGTTCTACGCGGCCAGTGAAGGCACCGGCGCGTTCATCAACATTTTCAATGTGCCCGGTTCGACCGGTATCTCGCCGGTGCCTTTGGCGTACGTGGAATATGACGAGGACACCGGCGCCCCGCTGCGCGACGCGGCCGGCCGGGTGCGCCGGGTGCCGCCCGGCCAGCCGGGGCTGTTGTTGAGCCCGGTGAATAAACTGCAGCCCTTCGACGGCTACACCGACCCCGCGGCGAGTGAAAAGAAGTTGGTACGCAACGCCTTTCGCGAAGGTGACTGCTGGTTCAATTCCGGTGACGTGATGAGCCCGCAAGGCATGGGGCATGCGGCGTTCGTGGACCGGCTCGGCGACACCTTCCGCTGGAAAGGCGAGAACGTCGCCACCACCCAGGTCGAGGCGGCGCTGGCATGCGACGAGGCGGTCGAAGAGTGCGCGGCGTTCGGTGTCGAGATACCCCGCACCGGTGGCCGGGCCGGGATGGCCGCGGTCAAGCTGCGCGAGGGCGCGCAGTTCGACGGCAAAGCATTGGCGGACATCGTCTATGGACAGCTGCCGTCTTATGCGCTGCCGCTGTTCGTGCGGGTGGTGGAGTCGATGGCGCACACCACGACTTTCAAGAGTCGCAAAGTGGACCTCCGTGAACAGGCTTACGGCGCTGACGTCAAGGACCCGCTGTACGTGCTGGCCGGCCGCGAGGAGGGCTACGTGCCCTATTACGCCGAATACCCCGACGAGGTCGCTGCGGGTAAGCGACCGTAGGCGCGCGATAGCGGGAGAGCTGACGCCTATCGGTGTCGAGACTGCACTGGTGGCATCCAGACTGCACACCAGGCGTGAATTTCCGCTTGTGGTCGCCTTGGACCCAGGCTCGATCGCCGGGAAGCCGATCGCGCGACCCAAACGGCGACCAGGCACCATAGACGCGTGCATTCGACACCGTCGGCGTCAGCCGAGCGATCGACACTGCCGGCGCAAGCCGGCCGATCGACACTGTGTGGTCGCGCGGTGGCCGGCGACCGTCCACTGATCATGGCGATCGTCAACCGCACCCCCGACTCGTTCTACGACCGAGGCGCCACCTTCAGCGACGAGGCGGCCAAGACGGCCGCACACCGGGCCATCGCCGAGGGCGCCGACGTGATCGACATCGGCGGTGTCAAAGCCGGACCCGGTGAGAGCGTCGACGCCGACACCGAAACCGGCCGGGTGGTGCCGTTCATCGAATGGCTGCGCGCAACCTATCCGGACCAATTGATCAGCGTCGACACCTGGCGTTCGGCGGTAGCCAGGCAGGCCTGCCGGGCGGGCGCGGACCTGATCAACGACACGTGGGGTGGCGCCGACCCGGGAGTTCTCGAGGTTGCCGCCGAATTCGGGGCCGGGCTGGTGTGTTCGCACACCGGGGGTGCCGTGCCGCGCACCCGGCCCTTCCGGGTGAGCTACGGAATCACCACCCGCGGCGTCGTCGACAATGTGATCCGCGAGGTCACGGCCGCCGCGGAACGGGCGGTGCGGGCCGGGGTGGCCCGCGACCGGGTCCTGGTCGACCCGACCCACGATTTCGGCAAGAACACCTTTCACGGGCTGGCCTTATTGCGTCACCTGGAAGATCTTGTAAACAGCGGGTGGCCGGTGTTGATGGCGCTGAGCAACAAGGACTTCGTCGGGGAGACTCTTGGAGTGGGACTGACCGAACGACTGGAGGGAACACTGGCAGCCACTGCGCTCGCGGCCGCCGCGGGCACCCGGATGTTCCGGGTGCACGAGGTCGCCGCTACCCGGCGGGTGCTCGAGATGGTCGCCTCGATCCGTGGGCAGCGTCGGCCGACCCGCACGGTGCGGGGGCTGGCATGACAGCGTCCGAGCTGGTCGCCAATGATGACGCGCTGGCGGCGCTGCCCGGCGACACCTGGCTACCCGAGCGCAGCTGCAGCCGTCCCGGCCGGACGATCGCCGAGCTGGAGGCGGCCAAGGCCGGCCGGACGATCTCCGTGGTACTGCCGGCGCTGAACGAGGAACAAACCATTGAATCGGTCATCGACAGCATCTCGCCGCTGGTGGGCGGGCTGGTCGACGAGCTGATCGTGGTCGACTCCGGCTCAACCGACGACACCGAGATCCGGGCGATCGCGGCCGGCGCCCGCGTCGTCAGCCGCGAACAGGCCCTGCCGGACGTCGCGCCGCGGCCCGGCAAGGGGGAGGTTTTGTGGCGCTCACTGGCGGCGACCAGCGGCGACATCGTGGTATTCGTGGACTCCGACCTGATCGACCCGGACCGGATGTTCGTGCCCTGGCTGGTCGGCCCGCTTCTGCACGCCGACGGTATCCACCTGGTCAAGGGCTTTTACCGGCGGCCATTGCGGGGAACGGACCTCGACGGTGGTGAGGGAGCCAGCGGCGGCGGGCGGGTCACCGAACTGGTGGCACGACCGCTGCTGGCGGCGCTGCGGCCCGAGTTGGGCCACGTCCTCCAGCCGCTGGGCGGCGAGTACGCGGCCTCCCGGGAGCTGCTGATGTCGCTACCGTTCGCGCCGGGCTACGGCGTGGAGATCGGTCTGCTCGTCGACACCTACGACCGGTTGGGTCTCGACGCGATTGCCCAGGTCAACCTGGGGGTGCGGGCACACCGCAACCGCTCGCTGGCCGAGTTGGGCGCGATGAGCCGCCAGGTAATCGCCACGCTGTTCTCCCGGTGCGGCATCCCCGACTCCGGCATCGGGCTGACCCAGTTCTTCGCCGACGGGGAGCGCTACACGCCGCGCACGTCGCCGGTATCCCTGGTGGACCGGCCCCCGATGAACGCGCTGCGTCGCACCGAGGCGCGCTGACCGGCCACATACGCCTGCGTCCGACCCTGCGGCATAAGGCAGGATCGAGGACGTGGCGTTGGTGTTGCTCTATGTGGTGGTGCTGATCCTGGTAGCCGTCGTGCTGTTCGGGGTGTCCAGCGTGCTGTTCGGCCGCGGTGAACAGCTGCCGCCGCTGCCGCGGGCGACGACGGCCACGGTGCTGCCCGCCTCAGGTGTCACCGGCGCCGACGTCGACGCCGTCAAGTTCACCCAGGTGCTGCGCGGCTACAAAACCAGCGAGGTTGACTGGGTGCTGGATCGGCTGGGCCAGGAGCTGGATTTGCTACGCGGTCAGCTCTCGTCGGTGCATGCATCATCGGTCAACCAGACTGAGGCCGCGCCCGACGACGATGACGGGGAGAGTCAGGCCGGTCAGGACTTGCCATGACCGCGGCGCACGACGACGGTCGGGTCCGCTGCCCCTGGGCGGACATTCCGCTCAAGGCCGACGCCCGGCTTTACCGCGACTACCACGACCGAGAATGGGGCCGCCCGTTACGCGACGGGGTGGCACTGTTCGAGCGGATGAGCCTGGAAGCCTTCCAGAGCGGGTTGTCGTGGCTGATCATCTTGCGCAAGCGGGAGAACTTTCGGCGCGCGTTTGCCGGCTTCGAGATCGAGAAGGTCGCTCGTTACACCGATGACGACGTGGCTCGGCTGCTGGCTGACCAGGGAATCGTGCGCAACCGGGCCAAAATCGAGGCGGCGATCGCCAACGCCCGCGCGGTCACCGACCTCGGCGGCCCGGAAAGTCTGGCTGAGCTGCTGTGGTCATTCGCGCCGCCGTCGCGGCCCGGTCAGCTAAGGCCCGCAGACCCCTCCGAAATCCCGGCCGCCACTGCGGAATCCAAAGCGATGGCACGCGAATTGAAACGACGCGGGTTCCGGTTCGTAGGTCCCACCACTGCCTATGCCTTGATGCAGGCCACCGGCATGGTCGACGACCACCTGCGCACCTGCTGGGTGCCCGCGGCCGGCTGGAACCCGCCGAGATCCGGGTCTTGCACACCTGTCGAGGTCAATAGGGAACAATAGGGGAGTGAATTGGCAGTTCAATGCCGGGTGTGGGGCGTATCCGGCGTTTACCGGCCCGGTGACGACGAGCCGGGGAGAACCTGGAGGGAGCACTCGATGGCGGCGATGAAGCCCCGGACCGGAGACGGTCCTCTCGAAGCGACCAAGGAGGGGCGTGGCATCGTGATGCGAGTACCGCTGGAGGGTGGCGGGCGACTCGTGGTCGAGCTGACGCCCGATGAAGCCGCCGCCTTGGGTGACGAACTCAAGGGCGTCACCAGCTGAGCGACCCCGATTTCGCGGCTCTGTGATCAACGGCTGCCGCTGCCGCACACAGTCTGATAGACCGCCAGCGTCTGCTCAGCGATGTGCTCCCAGGAAAATTCTTCAATACAGCGCCGGCGTCCGGCCCGACCGTAGCGTTCCGCCTGCGCGGGGTCGGCGACCAGGGCGTTGACCGCCTCGGCCAGCCCGGCCTCGTAACTGGCCAGGTCGCCGGGCTGGTAGTGCACCAGCGAACCGGTGATCCCGTCGGCGACCACCTCGGGTATGCCGCCGACGTCGGAGGCCACCACCGCGGTCGCGCATGCCATTGCTTCCAGATTCACGATGCCTAGTGGCTCGTACACCGATGGGCACACGAAAACAGTTGCAGCCGAGAGTATCTCGCGGACATGTTCGGCCGCCAGCATATTTTGGAGCCAGAACACGCCGCTGCGTGTGCCGGCCAGTTCGGCCACCGCGGCACT
Organism: uncultured Actinomycetota bacterium; assembly: GCA_963787635.1. GTDB lineage: Bacteria > Actinomycetota > Actinomycetes > Mycobacteriales > Mycobacteriaceae > Mycobacterium. The sequence continues at coordinate 374,826 of CAWBDP010000006.1, forward strand.
GACCTCAGCGGCGATCTCGGGAGTGTCGGGTGTACTCGCGCACAGCACCAACTGCACCTCCGGGCGGAACTGTCGCGCGGCCGCCAGCAGGTGGGAAACCCCCTTCTGCCGGGTGATCCGGCCGACGAACGCCACAGCGGGCCGACCGGGATCCACCCCCAGCTCGGCCAGCACTGACTCGCCCCCGACCGGCTTGGCCGGATACCAGATCTCGGTGTCGACGCCGTTCTTCACCACATGCACCCGGCCCGGATCCAGGGCAGGGTAAACCCTCAGCACGTCGTCGCGCATGGCCGCGCTGACCGCGATGACGGCGTCCGCGCCGCTCATCGACGTCTGCTCCACCCACGACGAGAGCCGGTATCCGCCGCCGAGCTGCTCGGCTTTCCAGGGCCGCAGCGGCTCAAGCGAATGCGCGGTCACCACGTGCGGAATTCCGTAGAGCAACGCCGCGACTCGGCCGGCCAGGCCGGTGTACCAGGTATGGGAGTGCACGACGTCGGCCCCGGCGGCCGCGTTGGCCATCACCAGATCGGTCGACAAAGTCGCCAGCGCCGGGTTGGCATCCCGCAACCGGGAGTCGGGCTGGTGGGCGAACGCGCCGGGGCGCGGGGCTCCCATGCAGTGCACGTCGACCGCGCACAGCTGTCTCAGTCGCCCGACCAGCTCGGTGACGTGAACGCCGGCGCCACCGTAGATCTCCGGTGGATACTCCCGCGTCATCATCGCCACCCGCATATCCGGCACGGTAGCCCGGCGGCGATGCGCGCCGTGTGGCGGCCCGAGCTTCACGGGACAAGCCGGGCCAGCAACGGACCGGCGTGGTTTGCGCGCGCGTGGCGGCGGCAATACCGAAGGTGAACCGAGCCAATTACCTTGACGGACAGTCCGTCGCAGCGTCGACGAATCGGGTGTTTGGCCTGGCAGCGGTTCACGGCGGCCGTTAGGTTTGAGCTATGAGGGAAGCGCCACAGGTGCTGGGCATCGTCCTGGCCGGTGGGGAGGGCAAGCGGCTGTATCCGCTGACCGCGGATCGGGCCAAGCCCGCGGTTCCCTTCGGCGGCGCCTACCGGCTGATCGACTTCGTGCTGTCCAACCTCGTCAACGCCCGATACCTGCGAATCTGCGTTCTCACCCAATACAAATCGCACTCGCTGGACCGCCACATCTCGCAGAACTGGCGGTTGAGCGGCCTCGCCGGCGAGTACATCACCCCGGTGCCGGCCCAGCAGCGGCTCGGGCCGCGCTGGTACACCGGCTCCGCGGACGCGATTCACCAGTCGTCGAACCTGATTTTCGACGAAGACCCCGACTACATTGTGGTTTTCGGCGCCGACCACGTGTACCGGATGGACCCCGAGCAGATGGTCCAGTTCCACATCGAAAGCGGGGCCGGCGCGACGGTTGCCGGCATCCGGGTGCCGCGGGCCGAGGCCTCGGCGTTCGGTTGTATCGACGCCGACGAGTCGGGCCGGATACGCAGTTTCGTCGAGAAGCCGGTGAATCCGCCGGGCGCCCCGGGTGACCCGGATTCCACCTATGTCTCGATGGGTAACTACGTCTTCACCACCAAGGTGCTGATCGACGCGATTCGCGCCGACGCCGAGGACGACCGCTCCGATCACGACATGGGCGGCGACATCATCCCGCGACTGGTCGACGACGGGATGGCCGCGGTCTACGACTTCTCCGACAACGAGGTGCCCGGCGCCACCGATCGCGACCGTGGCTATTGGCGTGACGTCGGAACGCTGGATGCGTTCTACGACGCCCACATGGATTTGGTGTCGGTGCATCCGGTGTTCAATCTGTACAACAAGCGCTGGCCTATACGGGGGGAGTCGGAGAACCTGGCGCCGGCCAAGTTCGTCAACGGCGGCTCTGCGCAGGAGTCCGTGGTGGGTGCGGGCAGCATCATCTCGGCGGCTTCGGTGCGCAACTCGGTGCTGTCGTCCAACGTGGTGGTCGCCGACGGTGCGATCGTGGAGGGCAGTGTGATCATGCCCGGTGTCCGGGTCGGCCGCGGGGCGGTTGTGCGGCACGCGATCCTGGACAAGAACGTGGTCGTCGGCCCCGGTGAAATGGTCGGAGTGGATCTGGAGAAGGACCGGGAGCGGTTTGCCATCAGCGCCGGCGGCGTGGTTGCGGTGGGCAAAGGCATCTGGATCTAAGTATCGTCACCAGACGTGGGGCAGCAACCGGTAGCGCACCTGCCGCGCGTATTGGGAGTAGCCGCTCAGCTCGTGCGCGAGCAGATCCTCTTCGTCGCGGATGCGCAGGATCAGCACGATCAGGCCGGGGATGATGAAGACCAAGCCCCAGTACGAGCCGAGCGCCAGCGGGACGCCGAGCATCAGGATGACGTTCCCGGTGTACATCGGGTGCCGCACCAGCCCGTACAGCCCGCTGGACACCAGGCGCTGACCCGACTCGACGACGACGTTGACTGCCGCATAGCCGTTTTGGATGACGACCAGCATGTCGAGGATAAGCCCGCTCGCGACCAGGACATCGCCAACCAGCGAGACCGCCGCTGGTACCGGCGACCAGCCGAAGCGGTGATCAAGCGCGCTGACCACGAACATGGCCGGAAAGCAGACGAATATGACGGCGATCAGGATTCGCTGCAACGTTCGGGTTTCCGCTAACGGCCCACGCATGCGCCGCTCGAGCGCGGCCGGATTGGCGCGCATCAAGTAGACGCTGGGGATCCAGGTCGACAGCGCGAACACAGCGAGAAAAACCCACGCCTGCCAATAATGGAATGTCCCCGCCGGCAGGAACAGCATCAATCCGAAAGCCACTAGTCCCAGAGTGGCTGAAACTAATCCTTTACCAACGGTATTCATCACAGCCTCCTCAAGTCTGCAGGTCGCGGAGGCGGAAGGCCGCCATTCCCACCGCGATCAGCGCGGCGTCGATCGCCAGCAACCACGCCAGCGGGACAGCGCTGAAGTCGCTGCCCACCCGGGGGACATGCGCGAATGGTTCGAGGTCGAGGAGCCACTGCGGAAAGCCCGATAGTGCGCCGAGCAGATACCACGCGACGAATCCGACGAGCACACCCCACGCCACCGGGCTCAGCCGCGGCGCAAGACCGAACAATGCGACCGTGACCGCGGCCAGCAGCCACACGGCGGGCAGCTGCACGGCGGCACTGCCGACCGCAGTGGCCGTCTTACCGGCGATGTCGTTGGCGGCAACACCATAGGTGACTCCCGCTGCCAGGCCTGCGATGAGCATGGCGACGGCCGATCCGGCCAAAGCGATGCCCAGATGACTTGCCAGCCAGCGACTTCGGCTGACAGCACCGGCCAGCTGTGGCTCGGCACGCTGGCTTGTTTCCTCTTGGTGGAGCCGCAGCGTGAGCGAAACGGCGAGCGCAGCTGCCACCATGCCCAGCATGGTGAGCGCCACTGCGAGGAAGGCCTGCTCCAAGACGTCTGTGCCGCCCATCCGCGCGACGATGTCGCGCATCGCGGTGCTGTCGCCCACTTCGTCGCTGAAGCCATCTGCGACGCTACCGAAGACCAGGCCGTACAGGCACATCCCCGCCGTCCACAACAGCAGCGTGCCGCGGTCTAGCCGCCACGCCAGACCGCCGGCACCGTGCAGTGTCGGCGCCGCGACACCTGGGCCGGGGCGTTCGGCGAGCAACCCGGCCCCGACGTCGCGCCGAGCCAGCAGCCGGTAGGCCAGCGCCGCGAGCACCGCCGTGGTGACCAGATGCAATACCAGCACCCACCAGCGATCACCCGCATATGGCCGGACCTGCAGCGACCAGCCCAGCGGCGAAAGCCACGACAATGCGCCTGAACCGGCGTCGCCGGCGGCGCGCACGGTGAAGGCCGACGCCAGCACACCGAAGGCGGCGCCGCGGGCGAACCTGGCACTCGGGGACAGCTGCGCGGCGACGGCGGCCACCGCCGTGAACACCAGCCCGGAGGCCGCCAGGGCCGCCCCGAAAGCCAGCGATCCGGACGGCGCCACGTCGGTGGCCAGCAGTCCGGCGGCGCCGATCGCTCCGGTGGCCAGCGACGCTCCGAATGACAGCAACAGCGCGGCCGTCAGGCTGGCGTAACGGCCCACGGCGGTCGAGTCGAGGAGTTCGGCGCGGCCGGTCTCCTCATCGGCACGGGTATGGCGAATCACGGTGAGGATGACTGCCACCCCGATGAGCAGGTGGAACATCCCGGCTTTCCAGACGGCGACCGCGCCGAGGCTGTCGTTGTAGACCTGCCCGTAGAGTGCCCGCTGCGCCGGACTGGCCATGATGGAGGCGGCGAAAGCGCTGCGGGCGGCTTGATCGGGGTAGATCTTCTCGATGCTTGCGGCGTAAACGGTGCTCAGTGGCACCGACAGCAGCAGCACCCACAGCGGCAATGCGATCCGGTCGCGGCGCAGGTAGAGCCGCAGCAGCCCGAGGGTACCGGAAAAGGCCGAAACCCACTGCGGCGCACGATGATCCGGCCGGTGTGGCCGGTCCAGGCTAGCGGTGCTCATGTCCGCACCTTGTGCCTGCCGCGCTGCGCTGCGTCGCCGTCACCGGTGCCACGGATGCCGCCGATGCCGTAGTGACGCAAGAAGAGTTCTTCGAGGGTCGGTGGCTGGCTGACCAAAGTTCGTACACCCGCGTCCCCAAGCACCTTGATGAGTTCGCCCAGGCTCCCGCTGTCGACGTGGGCCCGCACGGTACTGCCCTCGACGCTGACGTCCTCGACACCTGTGATCCGGGTGAGATCACCTGGATCGCCGATCATTTCGGCTTTGATGGAGGTGCGGCTGAGGTGACGCATGGAGTCCAGCGAGCCGCTCTCGACAGCCTTGCCCGCCCGGATGATGGTCACCCGCTGGCATAAGGCCTCCGTCTCGGCCAGGATGTGACTCGACAGCAGAACCGTCACGCCGCGGTCGCGTGCTTCGCCCACACACTGCTGAAACACGTTCTCCATCAACGGGTCCAGCCCACTACTGGGCTCATCGAGCAGCAGCAACCGCGCCTGCGACGAGAAGGCCGAAATCAGGGATACCTTCTGACGGTTGCCCTTGGAGTAGGTACGCGACTTCTTGTGTGGATCCAGCTCGAAGCGCTCCACCAGCTCCGCTCGCCGTTTTTCGTCGATACCGCCGCGCATGCGCGCCAGCAGGTCGATGGTCTCACCCCCGGTGAGCGACGGCCACAGTGTGACATCTCCGGGCACATAGGCGATCTGGCGATGCAACCCTACCGCGTCTGCCCACGGGTCGCCGCCGAGCAGGCGAGCAGTTCCGCTGTCGGCCTTGACCAATCCCAGCAGTATCCGGATGGTCGTCGACTTGCCGGCGCCGTTGGGGCCGAGGAAGCCATGCACCTCGCCCTCTCGCACCGTCAGGTCAAGTCCGTCGAGCGCCCGAACCGCGCCGAAATTCTTGGTCAGACCCCAAATTTCGATAGCTTCGCCATGGCTGTCACCGGCCATCTGCTTCTCCTTGTTCAACTTGGGCCAGGAATGCGTCATACATGGTCCGATCGGCCATCAGGCCTTCGGTGTAGACCTCGAGTGACGGCAGCAGCATGTCGTCGCCGTAGTCGCGCAGCACAGCGCGCAGATCGGTGGGGTTGTCATGCATCTGCAGATACAGCAGAAAGCCGCCACCGCCGGTTATCGCCAGATACCGGGCTCTGGCCTTCGGGTCGCGGCTGGGCTTGAGGACGCCGGCGCGCACACCCTCGTCGAGATAGCCTTTGGCGTTTTCGATCATCGTGCGCCACAAGGTTTTTGCCAGATCGCCGCCCGACTGCATGCTGCGCACCAGGTAGGCCATGATCGGCGCGTACGCCTCGATCTCGGCCATCTGCCCCAGCCAGGTAGCTGGGTCGTTGGAGCGCATTGCCAGCGACTTCTCGCTGCGGATCTGTTCGGTGACGTAGTCGTCGCACGCCTTGCGCAGGCCCTCCTTGGAGCCGAAGTGGTGGATGACCAGCGCGGCGCTCACCCCGGCCGCGTCGGCGATCGCGCGCAGTCCGACGCGGAAACCGTGTTCGCCGAACTGCTCGATGGCCGCGTCCCGGATCCGGGCCGCGGCGGTCAAATCGGCTGAACGCATGTTTAGTATGCTAAACGAGCGTTCAGTGGACGTCAAGCAAGGGCCTCCAGCAGTGTTCGCCGGGCCCTGCCCGGCCACCGTCACGCCACGGTGCCGGGCGGCGTTGAGTCCGCGCATATCGTGAGCCCTACTCGCACTTCTGCGCGGTAGACGCAAAGTCAGCGCGGAGAAACTAGTCGCGGACGGCGGCCAGCAGCCCGTCACCCAGCGGAATCAGCGCCGGTGTGAGGTGCTCGTTTTCGGCGATGAGCCGGGCCGCTTCGCGTACCGCCAGCACGTCGGGGTCGTGCGCCGCGGGGTCGTTAGCGCGCCCGCCCAGCGTCGCCCGGTGCACGACGACGACACCACCCGCCCGCAGCAGCCGGACACCTTCGACGACGTAGTCGGGCTGATCGATCGGGTCGGCGTCGACGAAGACCAAGTCATAGGACTCGTCGGCGAGCCGGGTCAGTACTTCCTGCGCCCGGCCGCTGATCAGCCGGGTTCGCGACGGACCGATGCCGGCCTCGGAGAAGGCTTGCTTGGCTATCCGCTGATACTCGGGTTCCAGATCGATCGTCGTCAGGACACCGTCCTCGCGCATGCCCGACAACAGCCACAGGGCACTGACTCCGGCGCCGGTGCCGACCTCAACAACCGCCTTGCCGCCACTGAGCTTGGTCAGCAGACTCAGCAGCGCTCCCACCGCGGGGGTAACGGCGCCAGCTCCGATTTCCACAGCGCGGTCGCGTGCCGCCGTCAGGATCGCATCCTCGGAGATTGAGCCCTCGGCGTGCGCGGAAAGGGATTCGGCCCGACTGGCCGCCCGGCCGGAAGGGTCGTCGGTGCTGGCCATGCCCGCAGCGTAGGTCCAACTCGGGTGGCATGCAGGCAGGCGCGCCCGACGCGGCCGCGACACGCCCGGCGCGCTAACTGCGGCGAACGTCACATCAGGCCGATAACCCCAGCGCAAACCGGTAAAGGCATGGTTTCTTAGTCAATGTTCATCTGCCTCACATCCCCGACACACGCCGGTACGCAACGGTATCGACATGGAACGCGGCGGCCGCTGGAGCGGGAATATGCCTTCGCGGTTCGGTGTTGCCCGCGGTGACGAACTGCCGACCCTGTGCAGTCTCAATCCGGAGGATCTGACCATCACCACATTGACGGGCCCGGCGAGTATGTCGCACCCGGAGCGCTACCGCGAGGCTGACTGGGTCGAGCCATCCGACGACCCGGTCGGCACCGCGATCTTCGACGCGACCGGTGACAAGACGGCCATGCCGTCGTGGGACGAACTGGTGCGTCAACACGCCGACCGGGTGTATCGGCTGGCGTACCGGCTGTCCGGCAACCAGCATGACGCGGAGGACCTGACGCAGGAAACATTCATCCGGGTATTCCGATCGGTCCAGAACTACCAGCCGGGAACCTTCGAGGGCTGGCTGCACCGCATCACCACCAACCTGTTCCTCGACATGGTGCGCCGGCGGGCTCGGATCCGGATGGAAGCGTTGCCGGAGGATTACGACCGGGTCCCCGCCGACGAGCCCAACCCCGAGCAGATTTTTCATGATTCGCGTCTGGCGCCCGACCTGCAGGCCGCGCTGGATTCACTGCCGCCGGAGTTTCGCGCCGCAGTCGTGTTGTGCGACATCGAAGGCCTGTCGTACGAGGAGATCGGCGCCACCCTGGGTGTCAAGCTGGGTACGGTGCGTAGCCGTATCCACCGTGGACGCCAGGCGTTGCGCGACTATCTGGCCGCGCATCAAGATCATGCCGAGGGCGTCGGCGCGTAGCGCTGAGCACCAGCTTCAGTCAAAGCCGACCGGCTCGATCGGCCGTGGATAGGTGTGGGGCAGTCGCTTGCGCGCTACATTCGAACTAGTGCCGCGCACACAACGCAGTGTCGAGAGGAGCTGGTGATGTCCGACCGTGGACATGTGTTCCGTCGCGCATTCTCCTGGCTCCCCGCACAATTTGCCTCGCAAAGCGACGCGCCGGTGGGCGCACCGCGGCAGTTCGGCTCTACCGAGCACCTTTCCACCGAGGCCGTCGCGGCGTTTGTGGATGGTGAGCTGCGAATGAACGCACACCTGCGCGCTGCCCATCACCTGTCGCTGTGCGCCGAGTGCGCCGCCGAAGTCGAGGGTCAAAGTCGAGCGCGCGCCGCGCTGCGTGATTCCAGCCCGATCAGAATTCCCAGCACACTGCTCGGGCTGCTGTCGCAAATTCCACACGCTCCGCCAGACGACGCGTCGCCGGTGTCCGACCCATTGGCTGACGGCACCGCACAAGACCCGCGTAAGCGCCGGTAGGCTGAACAGGCCGGCGGGCAACGCCGTGCGCGTGCCCATACCGGGCGTACTCCCGAGTGCTCAGAAGAGGATCACGTGAGCTCCGATCAGGACTACGACCGCGCCAACCGACTGGCGCCGCGTCCCGTTTCCCGCCCACCCGTCGACGCCGCGTCGCGGCAAGCGTTCGGTCGTCCACAGGGGGTCCGGGGTTCGTTCCTCGCCGAGGGTGTGCGTCCACGGAAATACCGGGACCAGGGCGAGTTCACCCCGCATAACCAACCGGCCGACCCGGTGCTGGCCGAGGCGTTCGGCCGCCCGTTTGCCGGTGTCGACTCGTTGCAGCGGCACCCCACCGATGCCGGTGCGATCGACGGGGAGAAACGCAAAGACCAGCCCGACGAACCCTTCGATCCCTGGCGTGATCCCGGAGCCGCGGCCGCGTTGGGTGAGCCGGCCGTAGCGCCGGCGCCGCCGCAGGTCGCGGCCGGTTATCGCGGCAAGCTCGGTGTGCGTGAGGTGCTGTTCGGCGGGCGAGTGTCCTACCGGGCCCTGGCCGTTCTAGCGGTCCTGGCCCTGCTGATCGGATTGGCCGGCGGCTGGGTCGGCCGCAAGACAGCTGAAGTGGTCGAAGCGTTCACCACCTCGAAGGTGACGCTGTCGACCAACGGCAACGGCGAGGAGCCGGCCGGCCGGTTCACCAAGGTCGCCGCGGCCATCGCCGACTCCGTCGTCACCGTCGAATCGGTCAGCGACCAGGAGGGCACCCAGGGATCCGGCGTGGTCATCGACGGCCGCGGCTACATCGTCACCAACAACCACGTCATCTCCGACGCGGCCAACAACCCCAGCCAGTACAAGATGACCGTGGTGTTCAACAGCGGCAAGGAAGTGCCCGTCCACCTGGTGGGCCGCGACCCCAAGACCGACCTGGCCGTCCTCAAAGTGGACAACGTCGATCACCTGACGGTGGCCCGGTTCGGCGATTCGGACAAGGTGCGCGTCGGCGACGAAGTGCTGGCGGCCGGTGCCCCATTAGGGTTGCGCAGCACCGTGACCCACGGCATCGTCAGCGCGCTGCACCGCCCCGTCCCGCTGTCCGGTGACGGCTCGGACACCGACACCGTCATCGACGCGATCCAGACCGACGCTTCCATCAACCACGGAAACTCCGGGGGCCCGCTGATCGACATGGATTCCCAGGTGATCGGCATCAACACGGCCGGCAAGTCGCTGTCGGACAGCGCCAGCGGACTGGGCTTCGCGATACCAGTCAACGAGGTCAAGAGGGTGGCCGAAACGCTGATCAAGGACGGCAAGATCGTGCACCCGTCGCTGGGCGTGAGCACCCGATCGGTGAGCAACGCGATCGCGGCCGGTGCCCAGGTGGCCAACGTGAAGGCCGGCAGCCCCGCCGAAAAGGGCGGCATTTTGGAGAACGACGTGGTGGTCAAGGTCGGCAATCGCAGCGTCGCCGACGCCGACGAGTTCGTCGTCGCCGTTCGGCAGCTGACCGTCGGGCAACCGGCCCCGATCGAGGTGGTCCGCGACGGTCGGCACCTGACGCTAACAGTGACGCCCGGGCCGGACACCAGCTAGGTGTTCGCCAACGTCGGCTGGGGGGAAATGCTCGTCCTCGTCGTGGTCGGGCTAGTCGTGCTGGGCCCGGAACGGCTTCCGGGCGCCATCCGCTGGACCGCCAGCGCCGCCCGCCAGGCGCGCGACTACCTCAGCACGGTGACCAATCAATTGCGCGAAGACATCGGACCAGACTTTGAGGATCTGCGCGAACCGCTCAGCGAGCTGCAGAAGTTGCGCGGGATGACGCCGCGGGCAGCGCTGACCAAGCACCTTCTCGACGGCGACGAATTCTTGTTCACCGGCAGGACCGACCGCGCGGGCAACGGGCAGTCGGACAAGGCCGAAGGTACGACGCCGGCATCGTCGCCCGCACCGGCCGGCGAGGTCGGCGAGGGCCGGCCGCCGTTCGACCGCGACGCGACCTGAGCTGACGCGGCCGCGCGGGACTTAGTGCCGCGTTGGGTCCAGCCCCAGCGACATTCCGGCCAGTCCGCGGCGTCGCGACGACAGGCTGTCGGCGATGTTGCGCAGCTCTTTGCCCGCCCTCGAGTCGGGGGCGCTTAGAACCATCGGCACACCCGAGTCGCCGGACGCGACCAGCGCGGGGTCTAACGGGATCTGGCCCAGCAGCGGAACGTCGGCACCGACCGTGCGGGACAGTCGCTCGGCGACCTGCTGACCGCCGCCCTCGCCGAACACCTCCAGCCTCGAGCCGTCCGGCAGCACCAGCCAGGACATGTTCTCCACGACACCGAAAATTCGCTGGCGGGTCTGCAGCGCGATCGTGCCGGCGCGCTCGGCGACCTCGGCGGCGGCCAGCTGGGGCGTCGTGACCACCAGGATTTCCGCGTTCGGGATCAGCTGGGCCACCGAGATCGCGACGTCGCCGGTGCCCGGCGGCAGGTCGAGGAGTAAGACGTCCAGATCACCCCAATACACGTCCGCCAGAAACTGCTGCAGCGCCCGATGCAGCATCGGTCCGCGCCACACCACCGGGGTGTTGCCCTGGGTGAACTGGGCGATCGAGATGACCTTCACCTCGTGGGCGATCGGCGGCAGGATCATCGATTCGACCTGGGTGGGCCGGTCGGTGGTGCCCATCATCCGGGGGATCGAGTGTCCGTGGATATCGGCGTCAAGGACTCCGACCGCCAGTCCGCGCGCGGCCATCGCCGCGGCCACATTGACCGTCACGCTGGATTTGCCGACGCCGCCTTTGCCGGACGCGATGGCATAAACCCGGGTCAGCGATCCGGGCTGGGCGAACGGGATCACGGGCTCGCGCGCGTCACCACGCAATTGTTTGCGCAGCGCGGTGCGCTGCTCGTCGTCCATCACGTCCAGGGTCACCTTGGCTGCACCGGTGCCGGGAACGTCGGCGACGGCCTGGGTGACGCGTGCGCTGATCTCGGACTTCTTCGGACAGCTCGCGGTGGTCAGGTAGATCTCGACGTGCACACCGCGGTCCGGCCCCACCTCGATACTTTTGACCATCCCGAGCTCGGTGATGGGTCGACGCAGTTCGGGGTCGATCACCTTGGCCAGCGCGGCGCGAATAGCGGTCGTCAGCTCGGCGGCATTGTGGTGCGTTTCGGACATCACCGCCGAGTGTAGGCGCGGTGCGCTCGATGTTATGTCGCGGTCAGCTGATCGGGCCGAGCAGCGGTCCCGGCAGCGGCCCCGGCTGTGGCCCTGGCGCACGGCCCGGCTTGCGGACCTGGCGCGGGACCCGGCATGGCTGCCGGCCGGCGGCATTGCGGACCTGGCGCGGGACCCGGCAGTGCCCCGGCTTGCGGACCTGATGGTTGCCCGGCCTGCGGACCTGGTGCCGGACCCGGCAGTGAGCCAGCCTGGGGACCCGGTACCGGGCGGCTGCGGCCCTGGCGCTGGCCCGGCCTGCGGACCTGGCAGCGGTCCGGCGGGTGCGGCCTGAGGCCCGCCCGCCGTCGCGGCATCGGGCGGCTGTTGGCTGAGCCACGGTGGCAGCCACGATGGCGAACCCAACGGCTGTTCGGTGGGCGCCGGGGTCTGCTGCGCCAGGCAGAACACCGAGCACGTCGGTGATCCCTGCGCGGGCGGCTGCCCCGGCCACGTCGACTGATTGGCGAGTTGTGGCGGTCCGAGGTCGATCAGCGGCATCCGGGCGAGCGGGTCGGTGGCCGGCAACCCCGACGCGTTCATCGGCATGCCGGGGCCGAGACCTTCCGCGTGCTCCAAATGCGAGTCAGCAATCGGCGGTGCGGGTCCGGTAAGCGGGGGCAGGTCGACCGGAACCACGCCAGTGGCATAGGCTGCGGCCCAGCCCAGCACATTGCTGGCATATGGCATCGAATTGTTGTAGCGCAGGATGGCGGCCAGGACTTGCGACTGATCCCGCAAGTTGAGCCCACCGCTGCACAGGTAGCGCGCGGCGGCCAGCGTGGAGTCGTACAGGTTCTGCGGATCGGCTCTGCCGTCGCCATCCCCGTCGGAGGCATAGCGCGACCACGTTCCTGGGAGGAACTGCATCGGCCCCATCGCGCGGGCGTAGGTCACCCGGCCGCCGGCGCTGTTCTGCACGACAACCTCGTTACCGGGCAGGCTGCCGTCCAGCGAGGGACCATAAATCGGCCGCACCGCCGTGCCGCTTGCATCGGTGGCGCCGCCGTTGGCGTGCATCGACTCGATACGGCCGATGGCCGCCAGCAGATTCCAGCTCACCCCACAGGCCGGATAAGCGCTGGCCATCTTCCGTTCGGCATTACGGTAGGCCGACAGCGCCATTGCCGGGATCCCCAGTACACCAGGGGAACTCACCACGATCGCCGGCGGGGGAGCCGACGCCGGTGCCGCCGACGCGATGTGGAAGCTGTTCGGCGGACGCTGAACGGTGATCACCGCCGGACCTGAGTTGTCGCCCGAGGCCGCCGCCACTGCGGCGACCGGGGTCACCATGGCACCACGCACCGTCGGCATCGTGCCCGGGAATTGCGGGGAGGCAGCGCCAACCGCGCCGGCAAACACCAACGGGCTGATCATGGCCACGCCGAAGGCCGGCGTTCGCGTCATGCGGCTTGTCCGCTGCCGCATGCCTCTGAGGGTCGGGCGTGCACCCGATCGGCCCCCTATGTGCACTCGACCGTCCTCGGTATTCGACATGTGTAGAGGCCGTTAACGCCTCGTGAACTAGGTCACCATACATAACTCTTGGGACTGCAGTGGCAACATTGACGGACTCGGTGTCACCTGGATTTCTTGGCGCGGCGGTCCGAACCCTCGCCCGAGCGGCCGGCGGCTTTCCTCGCCTTGTCTGGCTGCCGGTCTTCAAGTAGACGGCGCAGGTCCTCCAGCTCGCGGCGCAAGTAATCGCGGGTCTTGGCGACCTCGCCGATCGCCAGCCGCAGTGCCGCCAATTCGCGGGCGAGATACTCGGTGTCGGCCTTGGTCTCGGCGGCACGCCGGCGATCCTCGTCAAGCGTGACGCGTTCACGGTTCTCCTGGCGGTTCTGCGCCAGCAGGATCAGCGGCGCCGCGTACGCGGCCTGGGTCGAGAACGCCAGGTTGAGCAGGATGAACGGGTAGGGATCCCAGCGGAAGCCGACCGCGAACACGTTCAGCACGACCCACACCACCACCACGATGCTCTGCAAGAGCAGGTAACGACTGGTGCCGAAGAACCGGGCGACGGATTCGGTGGCCGCCCCGACGGTCTCGGGGTCGACCCGCGGTGTGAGTGCCCGCGAGGTGCGCGGTGTGTAGAGCCGCTGCCTTGCCGGGGACTTGCTCACGCCGGTCCTCTGGCGGCATTGAGCGCCGGCTCTTCGCTGCTGGCTCGCCAGTCGTGCGGCAGCAAGTGGTCGAGCACGTCGTCGACGGTCACCGCGCCCAACAGATGGTGTTGATTGTCGACCACCGGCCCACAGACCAGGTTGTAGGCGGCGAAATAGCGGGTCAGGGCGGGCAGTGAGGTTTCTGGTGCCAGCGAGGGCAGGTCGGCGTCGACAATGCCGCCGACCAGCGCGCCCGGGGGCTCGCGCAGCAGCCGCTGCAGCGCCACACAACCCAGGTAGCACCCGGTCGGGGTGGCGGTGGGGGGTCGCACGACCAACACCAGCGACGCCAGCGCGGCGGTGATGTCGGGGTTACGGACCCGGGCCAGCGCCTCGGCGACCGTCACGTCGGGGCTGACCACCACCGGTTGGGAGGTCATCAGCCCGCCGGCGGTGTCGGGCGAGTGCTTGAGCAGGCGCCGCACCGGGTCGGACTCGCCGGGATCCATTCGGCGCAGCAGCGCCTCGGCGTCGAGGGGATTCATCTCGCCGAGCAGGTCGGCGGCGTCGTCGGGATCCATTTCTTCCAGCACGTCGGCCGCGCGTTCGGTGCCGAGCTGTACCAACAGGTCGGCCTGGTCTTTCTCGGGCAGCTCCTGCAAAACATCAGCCAGCCGATCGTCGTCGAGTGCCTTGACCACCTCAAAACGCCGCTTGGGCGGCAGCTCGCGCAGCGCATCGGCGACCTCGATCGGCCGCCATTTCTCGAACTGGTGCAGCAGCTGCGCCACGGCCTGCCCGGGCAGTGCCAGCGCCGCGGGCGTCAGCCCCTGGACATGGTGCCAGTCCACAACGTGCGCGGCGCTGCGCCGCCCCATCAGCCGGGGGATGCGCACCGCCACCCGGGTCACCATCCAGTCGCGAGTCCGGGTCTGCTCCATGCCGATATCGGTGACCACGACGTCGGTGTCGGCCAGCTTCGGGAGTTCGGGGTCGTTGACCCGCACCTTGGTGTCGAGCACTTGGCCGAGGACCAGCACTTCGCCGGGCCGCTGCTCGAACCGGTGCAGCGAAAGGCTGGTGCTGCTCAGCGTCACCGCTTGCGGCTCGATCGCCGCGACTCGCAGAATCGGCAGGAAAATCCTCCTGCGGGTAGGTATTTCGATCACCAGGCCCAGGACACGTGGTTGCTGGCGGACAATGCTGATGCTCACGACGACGTCACGCACCCGTCCGAGGGACTCGCCCACGGGACCCAGCACGTGCATTTTCGCCAGCCGCGCCGCGTACACCCTGTTGATCGACGTCATGAGTGAAAGCGTAGGAGTGGAACCGTGAATCATGCCTTTCGACCCCGACGAACCTGCCTGTCCGTCCCGGGTAGCAGCCAGAAAATGATCGACAAAGCCAAAGGCCTGCCCGCCGACGAGATCTTCCTCGATCTAGAGGATGCCGTGGCACCCGACGCGAAGGGCCCGGCGCGTACCCGGGTGGCCGCCGCGCTGGCCGAGGCGGGCTGGGGCGATCAGCTGCGCGGTGTGCGGGTCAATGACTGGACCACGCCGTGGACCCACGCCGACATCATCGAGGTGATCTCGGCCGCCGGTGCGCAACTTGACGTCGTGGTGCTGCCCAAGGTCTCCGACGTGTCGCATGTCCACGCGCTCGACTTGCTGCTGACCCAGCTGGAACGCCTGCACGGGCTGCCGGACGGCGGGATCGGGATCGAGGCCCAGATCGAAGACGCCAGTGGCCTGACCAACATCGACGCCATCGCGGCCGTGCCCCGGGTTCAGGCGCTGGTGCTCGGCCCGGCCGATCTGATGGCCAGTCTCAACATGCGCACCCGGATCGTCGGCGAACAGCCCGAAGGTTATGACGTCGGTGACGCCTACCACCACGTGCTGATGAGGATCCTGATCGCGGCTCGCGCACACGGCATCGCCGCTATCGACGGGCCGTACCTTAAGGTCCGCGATGTCGAGGCGTTTCGGCGGGTGGCCGGACGTTCGGCAGCCCTCGGTTACGACGGCAAGTGGGTGCTGCACCCGGATCAGATCGCCGTGGGTAACGAGATCTTCAGTCCCCGCCGGGAGGAGTACGACCATGCCGAGTTGGTGCTAGAGGCCTACGAATGGCACACCTCCAGCGCCGGTGGTGCCCGCGGGGCCGTGATGCTCGGCGACGAGATGATCGACGAGGCCAGCCGCAAGATGGCCCAGGTGGTGGTGGCCAAGGGCCGCGCCGCGGGCATGCAACGCCGGTCCGAGCGGTTTGTGCCGCCGCGCGCCTAACGCCGCAGTTCTGAACTAGGTGGACGGCTGCGAATCCCAGTATTGCGAAGAAGATAATCAGGCCAATCGCCGCGAGCGCCAGCCCAACTGCACCTACCGCGATGCCGGCGATGGCCAGGCCTCGGCCGTCCTGGTTGGTCCGCTTGACCTGGTTGAGCGCGACGATGCCGAGCACGACGCCAGCGATCCAGGCAATCAACCCGGTGTAGCAGGCAAACAGCAGGGGAAAGCCGCCGATTGATGAAACCAGCGATGCGATCGCCAAGGGATTCGTGCCCGGCTGAGAACTCGCCCGGTAGGGATCGTAGGGGTCGGAATAGCCGGGGTATGCCTGGTAACCAGGCGGGCCGGGCGGATAGCTCGGTGGCGGATAGGACGGCGGTGGATAGGAGGGCGGTGGATAGGGCGGCGGTGGATAGCTCGGCGCGGGAGGTGGATAGCTCGGCGCGGGAGGCGGATAGCTGGGTGGCGGATACCCGGGAGGTGGATACGACGGCACGTCTTCGGGATAGTTGACCGGTGGCTGCGGCCCGGCCACCGTCGGTGCGGACTCCGGCCGGGGGTGTCCGCCGGGACTGGGCGAATAGTGCGGCTGGTCGGGAGCCTGCCAAGGCGGGTGAGCCTCGTCGCGCGCTTCACCACCGAAGCCGGCGGGCGGTTGTGTCATGCGTGTCAACCTATCGCGATGACGACGCGTGGCGATGCATGGAATGCGGGGCAAGTCGTGAATTGGGTCGTGCAATGCCACCTGCCGGGGGTGCCGGTGGCAGGCTGATCACAGGTCGGGCACCAACGGATAATCCGGCGCGTTGGGACCTGGAGACACATCATGGCGTGCGCAGAGGAGAATGAGCAGCGATGACCAGCCCGTTTCAACCTGGACAGGTTCCTGGCGCAACGCCGGCCGGCCCGGCGTCGGGCCGGCGCGGTGCTACCGGGTTGCCAACGCCACCGAAGGGCTGGCCGGTCGGGTCGTATCCCACCTACGTCGAGGCGCAGCGCGCGGTGGATTACCTGTCCGAGCAGGAGTTTGCGGTGGAGCAGGTCACGATTGTGGGAGTAGATCTCATGCAGGTCGAACGGGTGACCGGCCGGCTGACGTGGCCCAAAGTGCTCGGCGGCGGCGTGCTCACCGGCGCGTGGCTCGGCTTGTTCATCGGCCTGCTGCTCAGCGTCTTCAGCAATCCCTGGTCGGCGTCCGCGTTGGCCACCGGCCTGGTTGCTGGCGTTTTCTTTGGGTTGATCAGTTCGGCGGTTCCCTACGCCATGGCGCGCGGCACCAGGGATTTCAGTTCGACCATGCAATTAGTGGCAGGTCGCTATGACGTGCTGTGCGATCCGCAGAGCGCCGAGAAGGCCCGGGATCTGCTGGCGCGCCTGGCGATCTGAGGCCTGCCCGCGGGTGTTACGGCCGTGCCGGCGGGTTTTGCAATGACGCATACCCTGGCTCTACGGTTTCGGCGCGGGAGCAACCCCGGATAGACGAGAGGCGGGTGTGGTGGCCATTCGTCGCGGGAGCGCGCGCCGGCTGGCCGCGGCCGCACTGGTGGCGCTGAGCACCGCGTCGGCGGTGTCGGGCTGCGGATCCGGCAACGACGGCTTGGTGATCAGCTTCTACACGTCGGCCAGCGAGACTGCAACGTTCGCTGTGGTCGCCAAGCGCTGCAGCGATCAGCTGGGCGGGCGGTTCACTATTAAGCACTTCACTCTGCCCCGAGCCGCTGACGATCAAAGGCTGCAACTAGCCCGTCGGCTCACCGGTAATTATCGCGGCCTGGATGTGATGGGGCTAGATGTGGTGTGGACAGCGGAGTTCGCTGAAGCGGGGTGGGCGCTGCCGCTCTCTGACGATCCAGCCGGTCAGGCCGAGAGCGACGCCACCACCGACACCCTGCCGGGCCCGCTAGCGACGGCCACTTGGCAGCACAAGCTCTATGCCGCCCCGGTCACCACCAACACCCAATTGCTCTGGTATCGCGCGGATTTGATGGATACGCCGCCGACGACCTGGAACGCGATGGTGGATGAGGCGGCGCGACTGCACACTGAAAGCGAACCCAGCTGGATCGCCGTGCAGGCCAAAGAGTACGAGGGCCTGGTCGTGTGGTTCAACAGCCTGCTGGTAAGCGCCGGCGGACAGGTGCTTTCCGATGACGGCCGGACTGTCACGCTCACAGATACCCCCGCACACCGGGCCGCGACGGTGACGGCGCTGGGAATCCTGAAGTCGGTGGCGACCGCACCCGGTGCCGACCCGTCGATCACTCGAACCGACGAGGGCACCGCGCGGCTGGCACTCGAGGGCGGTGACGCCGCATTGGAGGTCAACTATCCTTTTGTGCTGCCCTCGATCCTGGCAAACGCGGTCCAGGGCGGTGTGTCGTTCTTGCCGCTCAACGACCGACCTGACCTAGCGGGCAGCATCAACGGTGTGGGCACGTTCGTGCCGACTGACCAGCAGTTTCGCATCGCCTACGAGGCCAGCCGGAAGGTACTTGGTTTCAGCCCGTATCCCGGCGTGCTGCCGGGTCGACCGGCCAGGGTGACGATCGGTGGACTCAACCTGGCGGTGGCCAAGACGACCCGCCACAAGGCGGAGGCGTTCGAGGCGGTCCGTTGCCTACGCAGCCCGGAGAACCAGAAGTACATCTCGATCGAGGGCGGCCTGTCGCCGGTGCGGGCCGCGCTCTACGTCGACCCACAGTTTCAGGCGAAGTATCCGCAGTACGCCATCATCCGCCAACAGCTCACCAACGCGGCGGTGCGACCGGCCACACCGGTCTATCCGGCGGTCTCGAGCCGGGTTTCGGCGACTCTGGCGCCGATCACCGAGATCGACCCGGAGAAAACCGCCGACCAGCTGACCCAGCAGGTGCAAAAGGCAATCGACGGGAAGGGGCTGCTTCCGTGACGGCGGACGTCGCCGAACGACCGGTGGCCGACACCCCCCGCACCGAGAACCGCAGGTCGGAGCGCACCCTGGCGTTCGGTCTGGTCGCTCCGGCGGTGGTTCTGATGCTGGGGGTCACGGCTTATCCGATCGCTTATGCGATCTGGCTCAGCCTGCTGCGCGACAATTTCGCCACCCCCGATGACAAGGCCTTTATCGGTCTGGCCAATTATCAGACCGTCTTGACCGACCGCTATTGGTGGACAGCCTTGGCGGTGACGGTGTCGATCACGGTGGTATCGGTCTCGATCGAGTTCGTGGTGGGTATGGCGCTGGCCCTGGTGATGCACCGGACGGTGTTCGGCAAGAGCATGGTGCGTACCGCGGTGCTGATTCCCTACGGCATCGTCACGGTGGCCGCGTCCTACAGCTGGTATTACGCCTGGACGCCGGGCACCGGGTATCTGGCCGACCTGCTGCCGCAGGGCTCATTTCTCACCCGAGCGCCGCTGACCGAGCAGATTCCGTCGCTGGGCATCGTGGTGCTTGCCGAGGTCTGGAAAACCACACCGTTCATGGCGCTGCTGCTGCTGGCCGGCTTGGCGCTGGTGCCCGAGGATTTGCTGAAGGCCGCGCAAATCGACGGCGCCGGTGCCTGGCGAAGGTTGACCAAGGTCATCTTGCCGCTGATCAAGCCAGCGATCGTGGTGGCGTTGCTGTTCCGGACGCTGGACGCGTTTCGGATCTTCGACAACATCTATGTGCTCACCGGCGGCTCCGACGACACCGAATCGGTGTCAATTCTCGGCTACGACAACCTGTTCAAGGGTTTCAACATCGGCCTCGGTTCGGCGATCAGTGTACTGATCTTCACCTGCGTCGGAATCATCGCCGTCATCTTCATCAAGGTGTTCGGCGCCGCGGCGCCAGGCTCTGAGGGCGATACCCGGTAGGGCAGCTGTGAGAAAGGTGACGGGAAGGATCAGTCATGGCTGAGCGGGTCGGCGTCCGGCGCGCCGCCGGCTGGGTGGTCATCGACACCCTGGTGGTGCTCTACGCGCTCATCCCGGTGTTGTGGATCCTGTCGCTTTCCCTCAAGCCCTCCTCGTCGGTAAAGGATGGCAAGCTGATTCCGTCGTCGGTGACCTTCGACAACTACCGCGGCATCTTCCGGCACGACTTCTTCAACTCGGCGCTGGTCAACTCCGTCGGCATCGGGCTGATCACGACCACGATCGCGGTGGTGATCGGCGCGATGGCGGCCTATGCGGTGGCCCGGCTGGACTTCCCCGGCAAGCGCCTGTTGATCGGTGCAGCCCTGTTGATCGCGATGTTCCCCCAAATCTCTTTGATCACACCGCTATTCAACATCGAGCGCAGCGTCGGTCTGTTCGACACCTGGCCGGGCCTGATCCTGCCCTACATCACCTTCGCCTTGCCGCTGGCGATCTACACGTTGTCGGCGTTTTTCCGGGAGATCCCGTGGGACCTGGAGAAGGCGGCCAAGATTGATGGCGCCACCGCGGGCCAGGCCTTCCGGAAGGTGATCGTCCCGCTGGCGACTCCGGGCATTGTGACCGCGGCGATCCTGGTGTTCATCTTCGCCTGGAACGATCTGCTGCTGGCACTGTCGCTGACCGCGACTAAGGCGTCGATCACAGCGCCGGCGGCAATCGCCAACTTCACCGGCAGTTCGCAATTCGAGGAGCCGACCGGATCGATCGCGGCGGGCGCGATGGTCATCACCGTGCCGATCATCGTCTTTGTTCTAATCTTCCAACGACGGATTGTCGCTGGTTTGACCTCCGGCGCGGTGAAGGGGTAGCGCGATGGCCGAGATTGTGTTGGACAGGGTGACCAAGAGTTACCCCGACGGCGCGGCGGCCGTGCAGGAACTCAGCTTTACAATCGCCGACGGGGAGTTCCTCATCCTGGTCGGGCCGTCTGGCTGCGGCAAGACGACCACGCTGAACATGATTGCCGGGTTGGAGGACATCTCCTCAGGCGAGTTGCGCATCGGCGGCGAGCGGGTCAACGAGAAAGCGCCCAAGGACCGTGATATCGCGATGGTGTTCCAGTCCTATGCGCTTTATCCGCACATGACGGTGCGGCAGAACATCGCGTTCCCGCTCACCTTGGCGAAGATGAAAAAGCAAGACATCGCCAACAAGGTCGAGGAGACCGCGAGAATCCTTGACCTGAGCGAACTTCTGGACCGCAAGCCCGCGCAGCTCTCCGGTGGACAGCGCCAGCGCGTCGCGATGGGCCGGGCGATCGTGCGTCATCCCAAGGCATTTCTGATGGACGAGCCGCTGTCGAATCTGGACGCCAAATTGCGGGTGCAGATGCGCGGTGAGATCGCGCGGCTGCAGCGCCGATTGGGCACCACCACCGTCTATGTGACCCATGATCAAACCGAGGCCATGACTCTGGGGGACCGGGTCGTGGTGATGCGCGGCGGGCTGGCGCAGCAGATCGGCACCCCCGACGAGCTCTACGAGCGGCCGGCGAATCTGTTCGTCGCGGGCTTCATCGGCTCCCCGGCGATGAACTTCTTCCCGGCCACGTCGACCCCGACCGGACTGCGGCTGCCGTTCGGCGAGGTGACGTTGACGCAGCCGGTCCTGGACGGGCTCGCCCAGCACCCGGCCCCGGCCAACGTCATCGTGGGAGTGCGGCCTGAGCATCTGCAGGACGCGGCGTTGATCGACGGCTACCAACGCATCAAGGCGCTCACCTTCGAAGTCCAGGTCGACATGATCGAGTCTCTGGGCGCCGACAAATACGTCTACTTCACCACCGCGGGTTGCGATGTGCATTCGACCCAGCTCGACGAACTGGCCCTCGACTCGGGCGCGGAAGCAGGCGGCGACGAACACCAGTTTGTGGCGCGAGTTCCCGCCGAATCCAGGGCCGGCAAAGGACGGCCGATCGAATTGGCTTTCGACACAGCGAAACTCGCTGTCTTCGACGCGGACTCTGGTGTCAACCTGACCATTCCGCCTTCGTCCGAGTGACCGGACTAGCAGCTGGCGTACGCTGAGCGCGTGAACGGGCTCATTGAAGCACGTATTGACAATTGGCTAGCGTCGTTCGACGGCCGGGTCCTCGAGGTGTTCACGCCCTATCGCGACGGTTCAATGCGATATCACGCCGCCCTGATGGTGGATTGCAGAATCGACGGCACGACACTGGTCGTCGACTTCCTGCGCCGTGATATCGGACTCTGGCCGTTCCGACGCGGAGCAGCTCGCGCAAGTGCAGGCTCTTGTCGATGCGGTCCGCGCGGCGCGTGGACGGTTGGTCGAAGAGCTAACCCCTGCGCTCAGCAATCTAGAGCCAGCGGTTGTGCCGGAAGGTGCGGTAGAGGATCAGGCACACGGTCACCATCACGCCGAGCACAATCGGGTAGCCCCACGGGTAATGCAGGATCGGGCATGTACTTGAAGTTCATGCCGTAGATGCCGGCGATCATGGTGGGTACGGCCACGATGCCGGCCCAGGCCGACATCTTGCGCATATCGGTGTTCTGCTGCATACCGACCCGTGCCAACGCGGCCTGCACCAGCGAGCTGAGCGTCTCGTCGTAGCCGGCGATCTGGTCGGCGGCCTGCGCCTGGTGGTCGGCGACATCGCGCAGATAGCGCCGAACTTCCTTGGAAATCAAGTCTTTGTGTTCGTTCTGCATTCGCTGGAACGGAATCGACAGCGGACTGACACACCGGCGCAGTTCGACGACTTCGCGCTTGAGCAGATAGATCGGTTCGACGTCGGTCTGCTGACCGGGCGCGAACGCCACCTCCTCGATGGCGTCGATATCGCCTTCCATCAACCGCTGACCTCCAGGTACTGGTCGACTACGTGGTCGGCGATGGCATGCATCACCGCGAACGGTCCGAGCCGCGACATGCTCGGGGTCGGCGTCCATCCGCTTGCGCACCTCGGAGAGCCCGCCGTGTCCACCATGCCGGACAGTGACGACGAAATCCTGGTCGACAAAAATCATGATCTCGCCGGACTCGACGATTTCGCGGGCCAATGCGACCGATTCGTGCGGGAACATAGTTGACGGTCTTCAGCACCAAGAACATGGTGTCGTCGTAGCGCTCCAACTTCGGCCGCTGATGCGCGACGCACGGCATCTTCGACGGCCAGCGGGTGCAGCTCGAAAACGTCTGCCACGTCCTGCATCTGGTGCTCGTCGGGCTCGTGCAGGCCAATCCAGGCGAACGCGTCCGGCCGGTCTGCTGGATTTCGCGCACCTTGGCCGGCGGCCGCGGTTGGGTGAACTTCCCGGGCAGCCGCATGCCCTCGACGTAGACGCCGCAGTCGACCATCGACCTGGTCGACCGGCGCAGCTGCGGGTTGCGCGTCGGGGTGGGCGGCCTGGGCTTGGCAGGTCGCAGCGACGGGGGCAATGCGCGAAACGGTGGCATCAGTGAGCACCTCCCGTCGTCGTGCCGGTCGAGCCCGGCAATGCTACGCGTCCGCGCCGATCACCGCCGTAATCCGGCGCGGGAGCCCGGTCCTGAGCTGGGCTGATCGCGGCGATCGGCTCGCCAGCGTGACCCGGGGTTGGACCCCGGATTTGCGCTTGCTGCAGGTGCGCTAGTTTCGAGCCGACGCAATCTCTGCCCAAGGAGCACCCACGTGAGCACAACTCCCCTCAAGGTCGCCGTCACCGGCGCCGCCGGCCAGATCGGCTACAGCCTGCTGTTCCGCCTGGCCAGCGGCTCGCTGCTGGGCCCCGACCGCCCGATCGAGCTGCGTCTGCTCGAGATCGAGCCCGCGCTGAAGGCGCTCGAGGGCGTGGTGATGGAACTCGACGACTGCGCGTTCCCGCTGCTCGCCGGCGTCGAGATCGGCGCGGACCCGAACAAGGTCTTCGACGGCGTGAACCTGGCGCTGCTGGTCGGCGCGCGCCCGCGCGGCCCGGGCATGGAGCGCAGCGACCTGCTGGAGGCCAACGGCGCGATCTTCACCGCCCAGGGCAAGGCGCTCAATGCGGTTGCCGCCGACGACGTGCGCGTCGGCGTGACCGGCAATCCGGCCAACACCAACGCGCTGATCGCGATGACCAACGCGCCCGACATCCCGCAACGAGCGGTTCTCGGCGCTGACCCGCCTCGACCACAACCGGGCGATCAGCCAGCTGGCGCCAAGACCGGCGCCGCGGTCACCGACATCAAGCACATGACGATCTGGGGCAACCACTCGGCCACCCAGTACCCCGACATCTTCCACGCCGAGGTGGGCGGCAAGAACGCCGCCGAGGTGGTCAACGACCAGGACTGGATCGAGAACGACTTCATCCCGACCGTCGCCAAGCGCGGCGCGGCGATCATCGAGGCGCGCGGCGCGTCTTCGGCCGCGTCGGCCGCGTCGGCCACCATCGACGCCGCCCGCGACTGGCTGCTGGGCACGCCCGAGGGCGACTGGGTGTCGATGGCGGTCGTCTCCGACGGCTCGCTACGGCGTGCCGGAGGGGCTGATCTCGTCGTTCCCGGTGACCACGAAGGACGGCAACTGGAGCATCGTGCAGGGGCTGGAGATCGACGACTTCTCGCGCGCCCGCATCGACAAGACGACCGCCGAACTCGCCGACGAGCGCAACGCGGTCACCGAGCTCGGCTGATCTGAGGCGGCAACGCCGACCCGGCCCATGTGGATCACTTGCTTGGAAGCCAAGCTCTTGAACAGATAGTCGACTAGGGCAGCGCGAGTCCCAGACCCGCAAGGCCCGATACCCACGCCGACCGGCCGTCGAGGACGCGGCGCGCCCAGAGGGCCGGGTACGGGCTCCCGAACCGGCCCGGCCAGACATTCATTGCCACCAGCGCGGCCACGACCAGAGCAACGACGCCGAATCACGATCTGAACTTTGGGCACGGTGAGGTGAGCAGCGACCCATCAGCCTGGGCTGGACAACGAAGAGATCATCCAGACCGACAATCGTTCCCATCACGAAGCCGCCGCACAGAAAAGCGAGCAGATGCAGCATCGGTCTCGGTTTGTTCAGCAGCAGGACCGCCATGGTAGACGCGGAACGGGTCCCAGGCGACTAAAAGTAGGCCAGTACCCTGGGCCGTGCCCGAGAACCGAGCAAAGTCGCAATCGTCATCACCGATGAGGAGATCTTCGAGGCTCACGTTGGCGGCAAGCTCTCGGTCGAGCTGAAGGCTCCGCTGGACACGCAGCGCGCGCTGTCGATCGCGTACACGCCGGGCGTCGCCCAGGTGAGCCGCGCGATCGCGGCCGACCACACGCTGGCCGCGCGCTACACATGGGCGCACCGACTGGTCGCCGTCGTCAGCGACGGCACGGCGGTGCTGGGCCTGGGTGACATCGGCGCAGCCGCCGCGCTGCCGGTGATGGAAGGCAAGTGCGCGCTGATCAAGGAATTCGGCGGCCTCGACTCGATTCCGATCGTCCTCGACACCAAGGATCCCGACGAGATCGTCGAGACATTGGTACGGCTGCGCCCGACGTTCGGGGCGGTGAACCTCGAGGACATCTCCGCGCCGCGCTGCTTCGAGATCGAACGACGCGCCATTGAGGCGTTGGACTGTCCCGTCATGCACGACGACCAGCACGGCACCGCGATCGTCGTACTCGCGGCGTTGATGGGTGCGACGAAAGCGCTAGACCGCGACATGTCCTCGTTGCGGGTGGTGATCTCCGGTGTCGGCGCCGCGGGTTTGGCCTGCGCGAATATCCTTCTCTCCATGGGTGTTTCGCATATGACGGTGCTGGACTCCCGCGGCATCCTGCATCCGGCGCGCGACGACCTCAGCAGCGTCAAAGCGGAACTCGCGCAGCGCACGAACCCCGATGGTCTGACCGGCGGGATGGTCGAGGCGCTGAAGGGTGCCGACATGTTCCTCGGGGTCTCCGGGGGAGTTGTGCCCGAAGAACTGATCGCGACGATGGCACCCGACGGAATCGTGTTCGCATTGTCCAATCCGGATCCCGAGATCCATCCGGACGTGGCGGCCAGACACGCAGCCGTGGTGGCGACGGGGCGCAGCGA
This sequence comes from uncultured Actinomycetota bacterium, assembly GCA_963787635.1. GTDB lineage: Bacteria > Actinomycetota > Actinomycetes > Mycobacteriales > Mycobacteriaceae > Mycobacterium. The sequence goes on from CAWBDP010000006.1 coordinate 400,736, forward strand.
CTTCCCGAACCAGATCAACAACGTGCTGGCGTTCCCCGGCGTGTTCCGCGGCGCACTGGACGCGGGCGCGCGGCGGATCACCGAGAAGATGAAATTGGCTGCGGCCGAAGCGATCTTCTCTGTCGCCAGCGCTGACCTGGCCGTCGACAAGATCGTGCCGAGCCCGCTGGACCCGCGGGTCGGGGAGTCGGTCGCTGCCGCCGTCGCAGCCGCGCCGCAGATACCCGGGGGGTGACCGCCGGCAGGTGGACTGCGCTGGTGCTGGCAGGCGGCGCTGGGGCCGGTGCCGGTTGCGGTGACGGCGGGCGCCGCGCGCACGAACTGATCGTCGCCTCCACTTCGGACGCGGAATCGGTGCTGCTTGCCCAACGTCTACGCCGGGTCGCTGCGCTCATACGGGTTCCCGGCCCACGTGGAGTCGGCGCCGGATCCGCTGGGCGCAGGCTGGACTTGGGTACGGCCAATGTGGTCCCCGGCTTTACCGGCAGGGTGTTGCAGAGCCTTCCAGCCCGGCGCGGCCGTGCGGTCCGACCAGCAGGTCTACCGCACCATGGTCGCCGCCTTCCCCGAGGGGATCGCGGCCGGTGAGTACGCCACCGCGGCCGAGGACAAGCCGGCGCTGGCAGTCACCCAAACGACGGCACAAGTCTGGGGCGGCAACGATTTGGCCGAGGTACCCAGGCACTGCGACGGACTCATCGTCGGAACTGCTGCCGGCGTCCCGTCACCTGGTGCGGTGAGCAAATGCCGCCTGCCGCAACCGCAGCAGTTTTCCGATGAAGACCAGCGACGTTCGCCGCGCGACCCAAGCAGGCCGAGTGACGCTGGCATGGACCACTACCGCCTACCCCGATGTGCCGCCCGACGTCGTATTGCTATCAGACGGCAAACCTGCGCTGGTGCAAGCGGAGAATGTCGTGCTTTGTATCGCCGCAACGAGCTGTCCACCCGGCAACTGCTGGCGATCAACGAGATTGCCGGAGTGCTCGACACCGCCGCGCTCGTCGCGATGCGTCGCCGAGTGGCCGCCGGCGCCGACCCGGGGGTGGTGGCCGACGCGTGGCTTGCCGAGCATCCGCTCGGCCGTTAAAGGGCCTGGGAGAAACCCTCAGCGGGAGGGCAGCAACCGGCTGATCACCGGCGCGAACAGTCGTTGATATCCCGAACCCGTCAGCCGCACCACAGCGTCCAACACCTGGGCGTCCGGGCCGATCAGCACTCGGGCCTTGTTCTTGCGCACGCCGTGCAAAATGACCCGCGCCGCCTGCTGCGGGCTGGTGGTGGCCAGCCGCTTGTCGAACAGCTTGGTCAGCCCGGCGGTATCGACTCCCTCGGCGGCGGCGGCATTGCGGACGATCCCGGTCTTGATCCCGCCGGGGTGCACGGTCGTCACCTTGACCGGGTGACGGGCGAACAGCATCTCCTGACGCAACGCCTCGG
>CAWBDP010000007.1:0-352593 GCA_963787635.1 uncultured Actinomycetota bacterium
ATCGTGGAGTGCCGGCCGCCGTGGCGGGCGGACATGGGTGCGGAGTGGACCCGGTTCCCGGTCGCCCGACTGCGCTATGTGAAGACCACCGGTGTGTGGTCGTTATTTTGGCGGGACCGCAACTTGCGGTTCCATGCCTACAACCTGGTAGCGCCTACGCCCAGTATCGAGGAGCTGCTCGCTGAGCTGGATCGCGATCCCACGGCAATCTTTTGGGGCTGAGGCCTTCGCTCATGCCGTCCTGGCAGCCACGTCGGTGATCAGATCGGCTGGTCGGGCCCAGCCAAGAGTCTTGCGGGGTCGGTCGTTGAGTTCGTCGGCGACTCGCTGCAATTCCTCGCGCGAGATGGTGCTCAGGTCAGTGCCTTTGGGAAAGTAATCGCGCAGCAAGCCATTCGTGTTCTCGTTACTGCCCCGCTGCCACGGCGAGTGCGCGTCGCAGAAGTACACGCGGGTGCCGGTGCGCGCAGTGATCTGGTGGTGCAGTGCAAGCTCGTTGCCCTGATCCCAGGTCAGTGTCAGTCGAAGGTGGGGCGCAAGAGTGCCCAGTGCGTCGGTGATGCCGTCACACATCGCCGCGGCGGTCGGCCGCCCGGTGGGCACGTGGACAAGGATCAGGAAGCGGGTCATGCGCTCGACGAGAGTGCCTATCGCCGAACGGTTTCCGGGACCCATGATGCAGTCACCTTCCCAGTGCCCGACCTGCACCCGGTCGCCCACCTCGACGGGTCGATCCGCGATCATCGTCATGTTGGTGAGCCGGCCCCGTCGCTCCAGGCCCTGGACCCGGCGTCGGCGCCGTCGGCGACGTCGTTGGCCGGACGGGTCACATCGATCCTGGGATCGTAGATCGCCTGATAGATCGACTCCGTACACAGGTGGCGCTCGGGCTGGCCAGGGAAGTGCAACCGAAGCTCGTGGGCAACTGTTCGGGACTCCACCGCTTGCCCAACAACTCGGCAACGACCCCATGAAGCTGGTCGTCACGTGTGACGCGCCGCGTGCGCCAGGACCGCAATTGCCGTTCGGTGCTCAACCGCTGCGCGGTGGCGGGCAGGTAGCGGCCACGATCATCGGTGTTGCGGCGAAGCTCCCGCGACACCCGTCGAGGCCGCCCTGCCCAGCTCCCGGCGATGCCGCGCACGCCCACACCCGCCCGGTGCAGATCAGCGATCGTCGTGCGCTCGGTCAGCGACAGGTAGCGAGGATGCGGCGCCGTGGGCGTTGTGAGTCTCACCGGCGGATAGTGCACCGCCTCACCGGCGCTGTTAAGGGTTGTGCGCCCGTAGCGCCAGCGTGTCCCCGTCCTGCGGTTGATTCCCACGACCCGGCACGCCTCGGAATTACTCATCCCCTGCGCGATCAGCCGAGCAAACCACTCCTGCTTCTCCACCAACATCACACCACGTCGAGTCGTCCGCACAGCTCCCACCGCAACCTCCGAATAGCCTCGGTGTTGCGACGTTCACTGGAATCCGCCCGACAACACCTACGCGGCGTCGGCGACGTCTTTCCACCACGAAACCGTGTAGTGATCCGTGATGGTGAAGCATCCCCGGTTTGATGCACACCTCGTTACGTGTGACCGGTATGCTTTCCGGCGTGGAGTCGAGCGTAGTACTCGGCCTCGGCTTCCGCGGGCGGGATCCGGCCGAGACGGTGCATGAGCCTTCGCTCGTTGTACCAGCTCACCCACGCCGAGGTGATGTTCTCCAGGTCGGCGAGGGTGCTGATCGGCCCGGCCCGGAACGGTGAACCCTCGCGCACGCACTCGGTCTTGTACAGCCCGATCGTAGTTTCGCACAACGCATTGTCGAGCGCGTCCCCGACCGTCCCGACCGACGGCCTTAGCCCTTCCAGCTCAGTGTCTCACTGTAATGTATTGCGGTGTACTGACTTCCGGCATCACTGTGGTGGATGGCGTCGTCGAACGGGTGGCCTTGGCGGGCGCGGAAGACCGCAGCGTGGCGCAGCGCACGCTCGACGAAGGCAGTGTCCTTGCTCAGCGAGCATTCCCACCCGGCGATCAGCCCCGCAAAGGCGTCGACGACGAACGCGGTATAGCCGAACCCGCAGATCGAGCGGCACATAGGTGAAGTCGGCCACCTCCAGCAGGTTCGGTGCGGCAACCCGCCAGCGCCGGCCGCACCAGATCCGGCGCTCGGGCAGCGGCCGGATCCGGTTCGGTGGTGCGCGGCGTACGCGAGCGCGCGGTCACCCCGCGCCAGCCGTTGGCCGCATGATCCGTTCCACCGTGCGCCGCGCCACCGGGATGCCCTGCCGCTGCAGATGCGCCCACATCTTCAGGCTGCCGTACAGGCTCTCCGGCGGGCGTTTACCCTCGGCGTCGGGTTCGTAGATAGCCGGCCAGGATTTCGGTGATCGTGGTGTCCCACAGGGCCCGTTTCGACGGCGCCGCCGAGCGGTGCGCCCAGTAGGTGCGCGGGGCGATCTGCACGCCGTGAACGGCCAGTGCCCGGCAGATCGGTACGACCCCGAACTCGTCGCGGTGCTCGTCGATGAACGCGCAGATCAGCGGTGTAGCGGGTCGCACTCCCGCGCGAAGAAAGTTGTTGCCGCCTTTAGTATTTCGATAGTTTGCTCCAGCTCGCGATTCTTGCGGCGTAGCTCGCGCAGCTCCCGCTTCTCCTCGCTCGACACCCCTGCCGCCTCACCGGCATCAATCTCGGCCTGGCGCACCCACTTGCGCAGCGTCTCCGGGTTCATTCCCAGCCGGCCCGAGATCGCTTTCATCGCCGCCCACTCGCTGTCGTAGTCGTCGCGGTGTTCGCGGACCAACCGCACCGCCCTGACCTTGGTGTTCTCGTCGTACCTGATCGGCATTGCGCCATCCTTCCCAACAAAGGAAGTGCGCATAAAACCGGGGACGGTTCAGGACGATGGCGTCGAGATTGGCGGCGATGGCGGCAGCGACGATGTCCTCCGGCGCACCGAAGTTCTCGTCCTTCGCATCTTGCGAACCGCGTGGTGCCGTGGCTGCAGCGACTTGGGCTCGTTCACCTGCTACAGACCAAGCTCCGAACGGCCGCCACCGACCTGTCGCTATCGGCCGGACGCCCTCCAACGCTCCACGAACGCGCTGACATGAGCGGTGAACGTCGCCGACTGTTAGAGCCGGCCCGGCTGTGACAGGTAGCGCTGTTTCGGATTCAATCAAGGGTCAGCGACGGCCACGCCGTCAACTGTCGCGGCGTGAGGTGTCCTTGAGGTCGACCCCGGAGCGGCCGAGACGCCGCGCACCCTCGACCAAGCCCGCCACCACGCGCGCGGCGGCGGCGTAGCCCAGACCTTCGGGCGGGTGGATGTTGGAGATGCAGTTGCGGTCGGCGTCGGTGCAACCCGCACGCGGCAGGTGGGTGAGGTAGATCCCCAGGCTGTCGGCGACCGATAGGCCCGGCCGCTCGCCGATGACAACAATCAGCGTGCGCACGCCCATGCGCGCGCCGATGTGATCGCCAAGCGCGACCCGCGCCTGCGTGGCGATCACGGGCGCGGCGATCGAATAGCGCTCACCCAGCGTGGTCACCAACGCGGTCAGCACGCCTATGCCGTGACGGGCCAGGGCCCGCGGCGACAGCCCGTCGGCAAGGACCACGCCGATATCGGCCGCGCCGGCCGGCACCTGCTCCAAGTCGGCGGGCGACCGGCCTAGGTCAGGGCGGCGCAGATACTCGCCGCGGCTGATGGCCTGGCTGGCGACCACCACGGGGTCACCGATGCCGACCCCAGCCACCGCGGCCGCGAACGCTGGCACATCGAGCGGGATGTGGACGGCGTCGCGCGCGGCCGCATGAGCCACGTTGAATTCCAGCACGCGGGCGGTCGGCAGCGCGTTGCCGGCACGACCAAGGCCGATACGGGATTGCGTCGTCAACCGCAGCCGGTCCCAAAACTCCTGCGCCGCAGGACTGCTCAAACCTCGGCCTTGCCCGCCAGTGCACGAAGCGGCGATTGGTCGACGTCGACGGGCAGCACCCGGCCCGCCGCGTCGCTCATTCCCAGGCCGCGCAGCCACGCCTCGAACTCCGGTGCGGGCCGCAGCCCCAGCACTTGGCGTGCGTAGAGCACGTCGTGGAAGGACAGACTCTGGTAGCCCAGCATCACGTCGTCGGCACCCGGCACCGCAATGACGAACGCCACCCCGGCCGCGCCCAGCAGTGTCAGCAGGGTGTCCATATCGTCTTGATCGGCCTCGGCATGGTTGGTGTAGCACACGTCGACACCCATCGGCAGGCCCAGCAGCTTGCCGCAGAAGTGATCCTCTAGGCCCGCGCGAACGATCTGCTTGCCGTCGTAGAGGTATTCAGGCCCGATGAACCCCACCACGGTGTTGACCAGCAGCGGTTCCAGGTCCCGCGCGACCGCATAGGCTCTGGCTTCCAGCGTCTGCTGGTCGACGGGTTGTCCGCCCATGCCCAGGTGCGCACCCGCACTCAACGCCGACCCCTGCCCGGTTTCCAGATACATCACGTTGTCGCCTACGGTGCCTCGGTGCATCGACCGGCCGGCCTCCAAACCCTCACGCAGCAGGGCAATGTCGACACCGAATGCCGAGTTGGCGGGCTCCGTGCCGGCGACCGACTGGAACACCAAATCGACCGGGGCGCCCCGTTCGATCAGCTCGATCGTCGTGGTGACATGCGACAACACACACGACTGCACCGGGATCGCGTAGCGCACGCGGATCTCATCGAGGAGGACCAGCAGCTCCGCTGTGGCTTCCACGGAATCGGTTGCCGGATTGATCCCGATCACCGCGTCGCCGCACCCCAGCAACAAACCGTCCAGCATCGCCGCGGCGATCCCGCGGGGGTCGTCGGTGGGGTGATTGGGCTGTAGCCGAGTGGCCAGCGTGCCGGGTAGGCCGATGGTGGTGCGGAAGGCCGATGTCACCGTCATCGCGCGAGCGACGGCAATAAGGTCCTGGTTGCGCATGATCTTGCTGACCGCCGCGGCCATCTCCGGGGTGATCGCCGGACCGATCGCGGCGATCGTCGCGGCCGCTTCCAACCGATCGGGGCCGGCGGCGACGTCCAGCAGCCACTCCCGCAATCCACCGACCGTCAGGTGGGAGATACGCTTGAAAGGCCACCCGGTCGTGGCTGTCGATGATGAGGCGCGTGACTTCGTCGTCCTCGTAGGGGACAACCATCTCCTCGAGGAACACATCTAGCGGGGTGTCGGCCAGCCCCCACTGGGCGGCCGCGCGCTCGGCGTCCGAAAACGCCGCGCAGCCGGCCAGTTCGTCGCCAGACCGCAGCGGCGTGGCCTTCGCCATCAATTCCACCAAGCCGTTGAAGCTGTAGGTCACACCGCCGACCCTCGCGGTGTGCTGCTTCAACCGTGGGCCAGTCATCGATCAAGCTTAAGGCCGTTTGTGACACTTCCAAGCATGTCGGGTGACCGAGTCAGCAGCATCAGGCTCGCTCCGGGCGCGATTTCCACCACGCCCGAGGCGATGACGACGAAGTCAGCGTTCCACGGCAGCCAGGGCGGTACCTGGGCGTGGAAGGCGGTTCGGGCGAAGCTCAGATGACTGACCCCGGCGAATATCAGGAAGGCGCCGAGAACAAGACGCGCGATGCTTCGCGGCAGGGAAGGACACGGGTCGATCGACGCCTGGCGACTCATCACCGAATCCTCCCCCGGTGTCCCGTCCGTCGCGCGCCGCCGCGACTCCTCAAGGAGCCCAAGCGTTTGCCAGACAGTGCAATGCGGTCCAGTCAGCAAACTACACGTTTCTCATGACGGCTGGTATCAGCGCGGATGGTGGGCCACCTTGGCCCAATGTCAGCCCACGAGCTGATGTGGTTCGACGCTCACGTCCGACGAAGCGGCCGATCAATCAGCACCCGCTGTCCGCCTCGCCACTGAACGACGTGAATCTGATGGCCGGTTTGCACGCCGGTGACCGGGTCGACACGAAACCGACCGAACAAGGTGGTGGTGTCGAGTCGTTGTGATGCGGCCAGCACTGGCAAGGATTCGACCGTGCCAGCTTCCTTCACGCAGCGCTGCCAAACCACACCTGCGGCGAAGGCCGCAGCAGCCGGATAGGGCGGCTCAGTACCGTTCGCGTCCCGGTAACAGTGGCTGAACCATTCGCTGTTGGGTCCGTCCGCGGGATCATCTGTCCCGTCGTCGAACCACTGGCACGGTCCGTAAAGGCGCTCAACGTGATCACCGATCGCGTGCCGGAGCTCATCGACTCCGGCGGCGACCAATCCAACTGCGCGCCAACGGCGTTCGCTGGCCCACTGCGCGATGGCGACGTCATCGTCGAAGGAACCGGCCGATAACAGCACATCTCCCGCCGGGACCTGCGCCAGCACGTCTCTCGCCCGGCCGGGCCGAAAAGCGACCGCCCGCCGCAGGAGCCCGAGTCGCCGCGCCGCTACCGCCGCACCTTCGGCCACCTCGCGGCCGAACCCCGTGTCGACGTGGATTATTACCACCTCCGACCCTTCATCAAGACCTTCGGCGACAAGGGTTTCGAGCACCGCGGCGAGATAGCGGTAAGCGGGAGACTCCACGTTGACGACACCTGGATACGCCGGCCGCGCCAGCCGGGCGGTGGCGCCACCGTGGTTCCAGAGGACCCCTTTGCTGGCGGTCGCGGCCGCCAGCGCCGGCCCCGAACCGTAGGGCCCGAACACCACGTCGGGTCGGCTAGCCTCTGCGGCCCGTATCGCGGACGCCGCAGAGGGGTAAGCGTCGATCACCTCCAGACTTACTCCGGAACGCTCGGCCCACAGAGCGAGGGCGCTCGCCCCTGCTTTCCCGAATCTGGCCAGCGGACCCGAAAGTGGGGTAACCAGGACGGCGCGAGCTATCACGCACACAACTTAAGCGTGTCGAACAACCAGTAAACTACTGCATATTGCAAAGCGCCCCAAACGGTTTCGTCGTTAATGGCCGTCGTCGTCGACTGCTGCCGGACGTGCAGAACCCCCTTCCTATCGATGGCGCGGGCGGGCGACCGGGCGGACCTCCAACCGTGGGATACCAGCGAAGTCGTCTGGATTGCAGGTGTAGAGCGGAACAGCATGTGCGATTGCGCTCGCGGCAATAAGCGCGTCGTACGCGCGCGCAGCCGGCTTGCGCCCCGATGCGCGCAGCGCCGCGGCAACGCCGCCAAATGCTCGCCCGCAATCGCCGTCGAACGGTACGACGTCAAAGTCAGCCTCAGCCTGCTGTAGGTGCTGCTGACGTGCGCTGCGCTCAGCATGATCGTGTGCGACATGTGGACCTACGGACAGCTCCGCCAGGGTTATCGCGCTAATCACCGATTCGTCGGGCAATTCGGTTGGATCGGATATGTCGCCGAGGAGAATCACCGTGGACGTGTCCAGCATTCCCCGTATTGGGGCCTCGGTCACAGCGACGGATCAATCAGGTCATCGATATCCCCGCGGAGGGCATCTGGGTTCACCCGTGGGAGATTCTTGCGGCGACGAATCAGTTCAGTCGCGCTGGCGCTGGAACGGGGCAAGGGACGCAGTTCGGCCACCGGTGCACCGTCGCGTGTAACCACGATCCGCTCGCCGTGCTCAACGCGGCGGAGTACTTCTCCCCCGTTGTTGCGTAGATCACGCACAGTCACTGTGTTCATATCCACAAGCGTATCACCGGTGAGACGCGGAAGCGAGATGCTGATTCTTCGGCCGCCGACAGGCCACGGTGATGTCGGCATCAACTCGCCAAGTGGTTGCCAATATGGAGCAATCGATTATGCAGGGTTGCCCAGTAAACCCCGCCATGTTCCCTAATTGTCTGTGCGACAACAGCTTCGGGATACCGCTTATGACGAAGTGTACATTGCGATTTCCAATACGGCCTCACATCAACGGATTTCGATGCCGCCGGGCCTGCTCAGTTCCGAGTGTGGTGTTTCATCTTATTAATCGAACTATTCGATACCCAAGAGGGTGGTTAGGAGCGGTTGGGCAAGCGTGGCTCCTCCGCCGGAAGATTCGTGCGGTCCAGTCGCTGTGCGGCTTGGGATGGTGGGTCTCGGAGCGGTCGAGCTTCAGTGCGCAGTCGCCTCTAGGTGCAAAGATATTGCCCGTTGAGCAGACAATTCGACGGTGGCGAGTAGGAACCGGTCAGCACGCCTCTTAGACCACCTGTGGCTGAACCACCGGGTGCAATGATGCGATTCCAATTCGCGGGGGTGAGAACATAGTGCGTGCCAGATTGTGCAAGGGTGCTATTCCACGTGTGCGAGACGGATTCTCCCATCGGCAAGTCGAATTCAAGCTTCCAATCGGTTAGCGGCACCGTGCTCGAGTTGGTGATGGTGAAGTGGGCGATGAAACCGGTCTGCCACGTCGATGTCACCGACAACGTCGCCGTGGCCGCAGCCGCATGAGCTACGGGGGTGATGGCGAGTCCGAGGATGGCAACTATCAATGCCGACACGGTTACGTGAAGCGCTGTGCGCCAGCGCTTCACGTAATTGTCCAGTCCGGCCATAGCAGCCAACACTAAAGCCAAACAGGCGATATCGGCCCTCGCATCGCGGGTAAGCTGCAGTACCTTTGCCCAACTGAAACCGTCACGAAATTTTAGCCTCGATTCACCCTGAACCATGTATCGGCCCGGCCGAACGCGAACTTGCGGACGGGGAAAGAACCGCTTATCAGGAGTTGAGCTCCCAGCTCGAATCTGTCTGGAGAGCAGCAAAGTCGTTTGGGTGAACATGTTCGGCGATTAAGCGGCGCGGTCGATGACAAAGGCCCGGCACAGACCACCCGCGCTAAGTCGGCGGTGGCGGGCGGCTGAGGTGGAGAGACTGGCTACGGTGATCGGCGTGCACGCGGATCTGCAGCAGTTGCGGAATCAGCTGGTTAGTGAACTCCGAGAGTCGGGGCATGTGTCCAGCGAGCGAGTGGCCGCGGCCGTTTCGCAGGGTCCGCAGGCACGTGTTCGTGCCTGGCGTTGAACCGGAGCGCGCTTATCGGGATGAGCCAGTGATTATCAAATCTGACCCGCATGGGGTTCCGACCAGTTCCTCCTCACAACCGGCGATCATGGCCAGAATGCTTGAGCAGCTCGATGTGCGACCGGGCCATCGCGTGCTGGAAATCGGGACGGGCAGCGGCTATAACGCGGCGCTGCTGGCCCAGCTTGTCGGCGAGACCGGCGCTGTGGTGTCGGTCGACATCGACGTTGACCTCGTCGAGGACGCCCGTGCCCGCCTGGCCGAGTGTGGAGTTTCCCAGGTGACGGTCGGCTGCGGTGACGGCGGCCTGGGGTGGACCGAGCACGCCCCCTACGACCGCATCATTGCCACCGTTGGAGCGTGGGACATTCCCCCGCGTGGGTCTACCCAGCTCGCCTCCGCCGGTCGGCTGGTCATGCCGCTGGACCTGCGCGGCCCGCAGCGTTCGATCGCCTGGCATCGAGTCGGTGACCATCTGGAAGCGTCTCGGTGGTCAGGTGCGGGTTCATGCGTTTGCGCGGCGTGTTCGCCGGCCCCGAGCCGATCCGACAGATCAGTCTGGAACCCCCGGTGTTCCTCGGGGCGGCCGAACACCATGCCGTGGACGAAGACGCGCTGTCTGCGGCGCTGGCCCAGCCGGGTGCCGACGTACCCAGCGGCGTTCGCGCCACGCTCGACGAGGTATCGGATGGGCTTAGCTTGTGGCTGGCGCTGCACGAACCAGCGATGGCCTGGGTGTCGACGATCGGCGCGGCAGCAGATCGCGCACTGGTCCTTGGTGTGTATTACGCGGTCCGGAAACCGGTCGCTCTGGGCACCGCCGCGCTGGTCAGCACCGACTCGCTCGCCGCACTCGTCCGCCTCGACGACGAGCAACCCTTCGAACTCGGCGCACTACCTCTCGGCCCAGACGGTCACCACCTCGCGCAGCGCCTCGTTGAACACATCCACGATTGGGACACCCGCGGGCGCCCCTGCACCACCGGGCTGCACGTGTCTGCCTACCCACACGACACCGACCCCACCGCGATCACCGACCCGGGCACCGTCATCGACAAACGCTACAACCGGTTGGCTCTGACCTGGGCATCGTAATCGCCTCGGCGCCAGCCAATTTGAAACAGGCACACCATCGCCACCGCACGACGACCACGACTTCGCGTCTCAGCAAACCGCCATATCCACGTCAAATCGAACTGCTCACCCGGTGAAGCGGAAACACACAACCCATCAACGGTTCCCGCTCGGAAACACGAGTAAGCGGGAGCAACAGGGAACGGCGATTTCTAATCCCAGATAACCAGAACGAGACCCTCATCGGGGGCGGACATGCGCTGCAGTGGTGCGGGTTATGGCCCCCGGAGTTGCTACAAGAGTCTTGGTGCAGTAGCGCTGGTACCGAGCCGGCGACACGGTTTGGGCGACCTAGCACAGTCGAGTGCTGCGACGTGCAGACTTTCAAGACTTCATTGAGAATCCACCAAGGATTCGCCAAGGCGCGAACAGCATCGTCGGGTGCCGTAAAGACAAACTACCCCTCAATCAAGGAGCAACATGGCTACCTCCGGCACTACGATGACCATCGCCCGGCACGGGTTCGTTCCCGCCCGATCACCCGAAGAGATCGTGCTCGCCCCGACCGTCAGCACGGTGCAAACATCTCAGGAAGGGAACATGCTATTAACCGCCGCGGGCATGGCGCACTTGCCGCCCAGCGTCGGTGTGGCATTTGCGAAGGGCGCCCGCCAGTCCGGAGGAGGCGGCGGCCTGATCGGTGGTCTCGTCGCAGCCGGGGTGTCAAGCGCGGTGACCGCAGCTTCAAATCGGCGCCAGGTCAAAGCGTCCGGTCCCGCGGAGGTCCCACCGGCGATGCAGGCGGCCCTCAAGCGTCGCAAGGCGTTCGCCGCTAGCTACGCCGACGTAGTTTCGCTACGGTACAAAGACTCGTGGTGCTTCCGGCGCTGGACGCCTTAAGAAAGAACGGCGCGCCTGGCGGCAGATCCTGCGGATTGGTGGTGGGATGCCGTTGCCTGAGCCACCGCAGGGTTGACTTCCGGTAGGTGTTCCGAGCCTTGAGTTCTTCGACAGAACGAAGTCCTGCGGTGTGCTGGAGTCACGGACGGCTAGTGAGATGACGGACCTTGGAGTCCTGCGATTAGGGCGCCGCGTGAGTCCACCGGCAACAGGAGGAACATCGACCGAAGGAGTGCTGGCATCTTGTCTTTGTATTGCGGAATCGATTGGGCCACAGATCATCACGACGTTGCGGTGGTGGACGCGAACGGGCGTGTGGTCGTAGATGAACAGGTCGGCAACGACGCGGCCGGGTTTGCACGGTTGCTGACGCTGCTGGCTGAGGCCGGCGACAACCCAGACAACCCGATCGGTGGCGATTGAGACCGACCGCGGGTTGTGGGTGGCCGCGCTGCGCGAGACTGGCCGGGCGATCTATCCGATTAACCCGCTGACGGCGGCCCGGTATCGACCGCGGTATACGGTGTCGGGCGCAAAATCCGATGCCACCGACGCGGTGCTGTTGGCCAACATTGTGCGTACCGACGCCGACGCGCATCGACCGCTGCCCGCCGACACCGAGTTGGCCCAGGCCATCCGGGTTCTGCGCGCCAGCAAGACGCGGTATGGACGCGCCAGCAGATCGGCAACCAGATCCGCGATTTGCTCAAAGACTTCTACCCGGCCGCCTGGTCGCCTTCGATCAGCTGCCAGCGGCGGCCTGGCCCGCGCGATGCACGCGCCATCCTGGCGGCCGCACCCACACCCGAGGCCGCCGCCCGGCTGACCGGCCGGCTGCGCGACTGCTGGCAGGCGGCCGCCAACGCCGCCTCGACCGCGACATCGACCGGCTGCGCGCCACCTTCACCGACACCTATCTGCGCCAACCCCGCAGGTCGAGAACGCCATGGGTATCCAACTGTCCGCGCTGCTGCGCCAGTTGACGCCGCCTGCGCCGCCGCCGACGATCTCGCCGAGGCGGCGATCGCCCATGTTGAGCACCGCCCGGACGCCCAAATCATCACCAGCTTCCCCGGCTTGGGGAACCTGGCCGGTGCCCGGGTGCTCGCCGAGATCGGCGACGACCGCGACCGCTTCGCCGACGCTCGCGGGTTGAAAGCCTTCGCCGGCTCCGCTCCCATCACCCGCGCCAGCGGCAAAAAAACTGTTGTACTGCATCGGCATATCAAAAACCGGCCTTGGCGGTGGTCGGCGCAATCTGGGCGCTGGGATCGTTGCGCGCCTCCCCCGGCGCACGCCGCCACTTCGATGCCCGCCGCGCCGCCGGAGACTGGAACCGCCAAGCCCAGCGACACCTGTTCAACAAATTCCTCGGCCAACTCCACCATTGCCTCCAAACCGGCCAGCCCTACGACGAACACCGCGCGTTTCCACCTCCTCTCCCACTCGCGGCTTGACTTTTAACTTCGTGAGATGCTTTCTCAGCGACACGATCTGGGTCGACGTGGCTGACTCGAGCGGAACAGAAACGCACAAAGTCGAACTAAGAGGCGGCGGTAAGCCGGAGCAACTCGCCACCAAGATCGCAATTCGACGGGTATTGGTAGAGGGAACCTGGATCATGCAGGAAGCGCTGTCCCTCCTTGGATCCGAGCCCACACCGCAGCAACCGCTCGCGGACACGATCAACGACACCGACGAGGTACTACGGGCCCTGCAGGAATTGATCGAATCCGCCGGGCTGACTCGCGAAGAGGTCGTTGACAACGCACTGGCGCGCCATCCGGAATTCGCCGAGTTCGAATCGGTGGCCGCCGTCGCCGAGCTGTATTCCGCGCTTGATGAAAGGCTGATCGGATTTGCGCGTAAGCCGAACCAACGGCACACTCACACAAGCTGTCCGCTGACGGCGTCAAGCTTGCGCGACCGAACCACAGCGGCAAGCGACTCGTAATGACGTGCCTTTCACATTGAGTAGCTGTCGCAGTAGGTGCTTCACATCGAGGGCCGAGCGCTGAGCAGCGGTGATCGCGATTTTGGCAGTATCTGGCAGCTCAACGGGTCGATCTGGCAGCAGCTGTGGCAGTTCGATTGGGTCGGGGTTGGGACCGACTGTTCGAGGAGGAACAACCGACATGGCAGAGCTCGCACTCAGGCAGGCCACAATCCACTACCAGGAGTTCGGACCGCAGGATTCTGCACACCCGCCGGTACTGTTCGTCCACGGCATCCTGGTCGACGGGCGACTTTGGCGCGAGGTCGCCGAAGGCCTGGCCCGCCGCGGTTTCCGCTGCATCGTGCCGACCTGGCCGCTGGGCTCACACACCACCCCCGTCCATGAGGGTGCCGCGCTGTCGCTGGCCGGTGTCGCGCAGATGATCAACGACGCGATCGCCGCTCTCGATCTTCGCGATGTCACGCTGGTTGGCAGCGACACCGGAGGTGGCCTATGCCAACTGGTCATCGACGCTTACCCGGAAAGGATCGGCCGCCTCGTCCTCACAAACTGTGACGCCTTCGATAAGTGCCCACCCTTCCCGTTCGACATCGTCTTCAGGTTGCTTCGTGGCCCCATCTCGATCAAGACGCTATTCAGCGCATTGCGGTTGCCGACGCTGCGTCGCTCGCCACTCGGCTTCGGTCTGCTGATCAATCAACCCGATCCACACCTCACTGCCGCCTGGCTGCAACCTTGCCTTACGGACTCGCGCATCTGTCATGACCTGGCGCGGCTGCTGCGTCAGGTGGCCACCACCGACCTCACCGATGTGTCCACTCGCCTACCCCGGTTCACCAAGCCGGTCACAGTGGTGTGGGGTCAGCGGGACCGCTGCTTCACCCCGGGGCTGGGCCGGCGCTTGGCCGGGTTGTTCAGCAACGGGCAAGCTGGTTGAGGTTCCGAATGCGAAAACCTTTGTAGCCCTTGACACCCAGACGCGGTGATCAACGCGATAGCGGTGATCACTGCCGAGAAATCCGACTCTAGACGTCAACGGTGAGCATTTACGCGCCCTATTTGTTCCCACTTGCGACAAGCGACCCCGAGCGCATCAGGGCAGCGATATGCTGGCCCGATGGCCGCTAGTCCGGCGCGAGCAAGCCGCTGGGCCGCATGTCGAGATGCTTTGTCCAATGCGAATATTGCCAAAGCAGAAGCATCGCTGGCTGCCGGCGTACTCGCGCACGTGGCCTGGGTTTCGACGATGCTGGTCGTCACCTTCGACCGGTTGGGCCCGATCGGCCCAGGTTGGTTCATCATCGTCCGCCAATTCGCTGGGGCATTGAGCGCTCCCGGCTATGCCACCCTGGCTGGGCGGTTCAGGCGCGAGCGCGTCCTGGCCGGCGCCATCGCTGCTCGGGGAATTGCAGTAGCGCTGGTAATTCCGGTTTTTGAACTTCACGCAGCAAACGCGCTGCTGTTTCTTGTGATCGCGATCGAAGGGCTCACGCAGTCCGCCCCCAAGGCACTGCACGACGCCCTGCTGCCGTGGTTGGCCAACTCGCCGGCCCAACTTGTCGCGGCCAATTCACTTTCCTCTGTTCTCGAGACCGCCGGGGTATTGCTCGGCGCAGGCGTGGCCGCGGTGGCTCTGGGGCTCTCCGGACCGTCCGCCGCCTTGCTGGCCATCGTGATACTTTGCGCACTGGGCGCTTTGCCGCTCTACACCATTCGTGGCATAGATACCCGGGTAACTACAGACAGCTCACGTGTCATCAACGAACTCGCCGGCGGAATCGGCGTACTTCGACGGTCGCCGAACGCCCGGGTTGTGGTCATCGTCGTGGCCCTCACCGCTGCACTCACCGGTATCGCGCAAAGCGTTGTTGCCAGCATCGCGAACGACCTCTTGCACATCGGTACCAAAGGCACTCCCGTGCTCATCGGAGCTGTCGGTATAGGCGGCCTGATTGGAGGCATCGCAAGCCTGTCACTCGGTCGACGTTCGATGTCCCTCCCGCTGGTCATCGGCCTTCTCACGTGCGCGTTGGCATTTTTCGCCCTGGCGGTGACCTCGACCGAAGCCTTTGCCGTCCTGCTCCTGAGTGTGTGGGGCATCGGCGAGACCTATCAGATAGTCTGTGGCCGCACCCTGCTTCAAAGAAGCGCATCAGGGCGATCGCTGGACCTTCTCTTCGGAATCAACGCGTTGATCGCTGTCTCGATCCTTGGTGTAGCCGGTCTTGGCGCCGCTGAGCTCAATGCTGCGATCGGAGTGCGCGGGACGCTGCGGGTGGCCGGCGGCTTGGCCATGCTCGGCGTGGTCTATGGATTGTGGCGCTTGACGCAAGTCGAACGGCTGGCTCCGCCACTTCGCGAAGAACTTGACGCTATCAAGAACGTGAATGCGTTCAGCGCACTGTCCGTTGCGGCCGCGAACCAACTTGCCGCTGCGCTCATTGCGCTGGAGTCCATCGAAGGTGATGTCATTGTGCGACAAGGTGAGCCCGCACAGGACATGTTTCTGATCAGTTCGGGTGTCTTCGACGCCACCATTGACGGTGAACACGTGAGGGCGATGCATGGCGGTGACTACTTCGGGGAAATCGGTCTGCTGTTCGATGCGCCGCGAACGGCCACGGTGCAGTGTCAGCAACCAGGCACGCTCTGGCGCCTGCGCCGGGAAGATTTCTTGAGTGCCATTACGGGAAACTTGACCAGCAAGGAAGTGATCAGGGCGATCGCCGACCAGCGGCTCGCGCACGCCGGCAAGATCGGCGTGCCACAGGAAGACGGATAGGTGCGTAAGAGGCGATCAGTGCGTCGGCGACGGTGTAGGTCTGTTGTCACGGTAGGCGCCTCAGGCCTGGGGACCCTCCGACGGTGGCCAGTGCGAACCCGGCGATGCATCGCCGGGTTCGGCGTGTTCGCCGCGGGATAGCGGCACCCACTGCTCGGTGGGCGCAGGCTGTTCGGAGGAAGGGAAGTCGCTTAGTTTGCCCGACGGCTTGGCGTCCCACTGGGCGAACGTCAGCGGGGTCTGCAGCCATGCGTGCAAGAGGTTGTACGTCGCTTCCAGCGAAGCCATGTGGGTGCGCTCCCAGCCGTGGCTGCCGTCGAGCCCGAAGCCGACCAGCGCGGCTCGAGTGCCTGCGCCCGCCTCGATCGCCGCGGCGGCATCGGATCGGTAGTAGCGGAACACATCCCGCGCGAACGGTATCCCCCGCTCCTCAGCGAGCCGGCACAGCTTCCGGGTCAGGTGGTAATCGAACGGGCCGTGCAGATCGGCCATCGGGATCGTCACGCCGTCCTCGAGGGAATGCTGGCCGGGCGCGCACACCGCGTTGTCCACCGAGATCAGCTCGGCGACGTCGGCAGGCAACCCGTGACTGGCGCCGGTCCCGACCTCCTCGGTGATGGTGACCATGATCGTGGTGCGGTGCGGCAGGACCAGCTTGTTCTCGCAGAAATTCTTGGCCAGTGTCAGTGCGACCGCGACCCCCGCCTTCCCGTCGAGATGACGCGAAACGATGAAGCCGTCGGCGGTGAGCTCGGGGCTGGCGATCAGCGCGACGAAATCGCCGACATTCAGTCCGAGGCGAACCAGGTCCTCGCGTGAGGACACCTTGCGGTCGATACGGACCTCGACGTGCTCCCAATCTGTGGGCTGGGCGTCGA
Organism: uncultured Actinomycetota bacterium; assembly: GCA_963787635.1. Classification (GTDB taxonomy): domain Bacteria; phylum Actinomycetota; class Actinomycetes; order Mycobacteriales; family Mycobacteriaceae; genus Mycobacterium. The sequence continues at coordinate 16,557 of CAWBDP010000007.1, forward strand.
TCTCCTCGCCGAAGGCGTGCCCACTGGACTTCAGCGGTAAGACGGTGCCGGTGATGAACTCGTCCGGGTCATCACTGAAGATCCGCACGCGCGCCCCGGTGGCGAACCGGGCCGAGAAGGTGCCGACCGGAACCAGCTCCAGACGGCCGTTGTTTTTGAGGCTGCGCACCATGCAGCCGATGGTGTCCGCGTGAACGACCAGCGCCCGCTCGGTGGTCGCCGACTCCCCCGCGAGTTCAGCGGTCAGCGCCCCACGGCGGGTGAGCGAGAACGGAACGCCGAAGTCGTCGAGGATGTCGCCGATCAGCTGCATCACGACATCCGTGCGGCCCGCCGGGCTTGGGGTCTGTAGCAGTGCGAGCAGCGTGTCGATCATCCACGCGCGGTCGGCCTCGGCCATGGCCGCGGTTTGGGGCACGGGGTCTCCCTTCGGGGTCTCAAGGAGTCGCGTTCAACCTACCGCGTAGTCGGCCCTGACCGAGCGGCCTGGGCTTGCGGCAAGTTCCCGCGACTGTGGAGCAGGCGAGTAGTCAGCGGCAAAGAAAGGACAGTTCTGGGAATTGCCAACCTTGTCCTGGGAATTACGGCGCTACCGTTGGCTGTATCAGCGCTGAATCGGTTGTCCGCGCGGCGGCTGCCGGTAATCCTTCAGCAATGGCGTCGGGTGCCAACACCTTTCACAGTTGCCGACGGGTTGCCGTTGCCTGGTTGAATCGATGCTCAGCCGGGTACCACCAGCAGGCAATATCACAGGCCGGAGTCGGGAGGTCGCGATGAGCGGACGATCCAAGGCGTTGTACACGCCGCTGTCGATCACCACGAGTGTGGCGGGGGGCTTGCTGGCCGGGGCGGTGTTCAGTGAAATCTGGAAGCGGCTCGGCGACTCCGATCGACCGCCACCGGACCCAAAGGATCTGAACCGGTCTACCAGGGCGACGCTGGCCGCCGCCGGCCTGCAGGGTCTGGTGTTCGGTTTGGTGCGCGCCGCCGTCGACCGGGCTGGCGCCCGCAGTTATCAAGCCGTCACCCACGAGTCACCGATCCCGCCGTCGCCTTAAATGCCAGCCGCGCGAACCGCCTGCGCCAGCCGTATGTAAGCATTTGGGCATGAGTTCACGCAGACTTGCTCGCTTTGTTGCTGTCTCGGTCGTGACGACGTGGACGCTGCTGAGCGCGCCGCTTACCAGTCCGGTCGCGTCGGCTGATCCATGCTCCGACGTCGCGGTGGTCTTCGCGCGCGGCACCCATCAGGGTCCTGGACTCGCCGACGTCGGCCAGGCTTTTGTCGACTCGCTTACCTCGCAGGTCGGCGGGAAGTCCGTCGGGGTCTACGCGGTGAACTACCCGGCGAACGACGACTACCACAACAGCGCCTCAGCCGGTTCCGACGACGCGAGTGCTCATGTCCAGGACACCGTGGCCAGCTGCCCGAACACGAAGATCGTGCTTGGCGGATATTCGCAGGGCTCGACCGTCATCGATTTGGCCACCTCGGCGATGCCGGCCCCGGTGGCTGATCACGTCGCCGCTGTCGCCCTGTTCGGCGAGCCATCCAGTGGGTTGTCGAGCGCGTTGTGGGGCGGCGCGCCGCTGCCAACGATCAGCCCGCTGTACGGCCCCAAGACCATCAGCCTGTGTGCTCCTGACGATCCAATTTGTTCCGGAGGCGGGAACATCCTGGCGCACGTCTCCTACATCCAGTCCGGAATGACAACCCAGGCCGCGACGTTCGCGGCCAACAAGCTCAGCTAAGGCCCCCGCACTCGGCGATCAGCGGGGGCTACCCTGGCGGGCATGGCCATCGAGTCCACCATGCTCGCCCTCGGCACGCCCGCGCCATCGTTCACGCTGCCCGAGCCGGCCAGCGGCCGGACGGTCAGCCTCGACGAGCTCAGCGGTCCCGCGCTTGTCGTCACGTTCATCTGTAACCACTGTCCGTACGTCAAGCACGTCGCCGACGGGCTTGCTGCGCTTGGTCGCGACCTCGCGGATCAGGGCGTTGTGATGGTCGGCATCTCCAGCAATGACGTAGTGACCTACCCGCAGGACGGCCCCGACCAGATGGTCGCCGAGGCGCGTGGGCACGGGTGGACGTTTCCGTATCTCTACGACGAGAGCCAGGACGTCGCCCGGGCCTTTTCCGCGGCCTGCACGCCCGACACATTCGTGTTCGACGGCCAGCGTCGACTGGTCTACCGCGGCCAGCTCGACGACTCCCGCCCCGGCAACGAGCTACCGGTGACGGCCGCTGATGTTCGCGCCGCGGTCGACGCCGTACTGGCCGGGCAGCCGGTCAGGCCCGACCAGCGACCGTCGATCGGGTGCGGCATCAAGTGGCGATGAGCCGGCGCGCACCCGGCGGTTGGCCCCGACGCTGGGTTCATCCGCAGTCAGTGCTCGGTCGCCACAGCTGCACCGTGGTTTTCGCACCGCCGGGAAGCTCCAGTAATTCGATCGGCGCACCATCGGGGTCATAAAGGAAGAACATTCGCACACCCGCGATATCGACCACCGGGTCGGCACGCACACCCGGATGGTGCTGTCGCAGCATGTCGAACGTGGTGTCGAGGTCGCCGACGCGAAATGACACATTGGTGTAGCCAAGGTGCGGTCCGGCCGGGGTGCTAGGCACCTTCCCGAGGCTGAGCAATTCCACCATTGCGCCGCCGATCAGACCGCCGACCATGCGGCCCTGTTGGGCGGCTCCGCCGGTGACGGCATCCAGCCCGGCGCCGTCGAGTTCGACGTCAAAGACGACATCCATTCCCAGCACGACGGTGTAGAACGCCACCGACCTATCCATATCGGTGACACCGATGCACACGTGGGAGAAGTTTTCGACTGCGACTGGTCGTGGTTCGGTCATTTTCCTACCTCGATGCGCGGAAACGGGCCAACTAATCTCGAAGGCCGTAATGCCGACAATGTCACCGGACTCGAAGAACTGATCCGCGTCATCGCTATCTGATCAGCTCGCGGCAGCGAACGGGTTGTGTTCTGCAAGTAGCTTTTCGATGTGTGCTTCGTCAATCCGGACGCGGACGGTTGCGGCTTCCTGCCTGAACGAAAAAGGCGGCGGCGCGGATACAAACCCCATCGCTTGAACGCCTCGCAGTTGGCGCGCTGAGTGTGCTCGTCACCGGCGCCGCCGGCAACGTACTGCCACACTTTCGGCGTCATCGCTGCTGATGCTTTTGCCTCGAGTTCGTCGAGCCTGATCGGATACTGCGGCTGATGGCCGGTTTGCGATTGTCTGTAGAGCTTGTTCTGGTAATCGCCGAAGGCCATGGTCTCCCGCGTAGCCCCGGAATAGGTGGATCAAACAAGACAAGACGGGCGTGTCGGCGTATTGCCGTCGGCAGAGCGGGTATTCGGTCGTTTATGGCGAAAATCGGATATTTCCTGTCCTGTGAACAGTTCGGACCCAATGAACTGATCGACCAAGCACGACGCGCGGAGGACGCCGGCTTTGAGGCGTTGTGGATCTCCGACCACTTTCATCCCTGGAACGACGAACAGGGTCAGAGCCCCGTGCCGATCTACGTTTCCGGTTTCGGACCCCAAGGCGCCGAGCTGGCCGGCCGTATCGGTGACGGCTACGTACTCGCCATGCCCGATGCCGACCTGATCAAGGCATTCCGAGACTCCGGCGGCGGCGACAAACCCGTACAGGCCGGTACCAAGGTGACGTGGGACCGCGACCCGGACAGAGCACTCGACATCGCACACCGGTTGTGGGCCAACGAGGCGCTACCGGGTCAGAGTGCGCAAATCCTGCCTCGACCCAAGGATTTCGGCGCCCTCATGAGTCTGGTGCCCCCAAACAAGCTCAGTGAATCGATCGCCTGCGGTCCTGACGCCGACAAGCACGCTGCGCAGGTCCGCAGCTACCTGGAAGCCGGTATCGACGAGGTATACGTCCAGCAGATCGGGCCGGACATGGAGGGTTTTTTCAGTACGTGGGGACATGACGTACTGCCCCAGCTGAACCGCACTTAAGTGCTTGACGCCGAAGCAATTTCAGCTATCGCACTTTCCAGCGTTTTGTCGAACTCCTCATCACTCTGTTGCGCGGTGAGCCCTTCGGTCAGCGCGCGAGAGAAACTCGCGATGACGCCGTGTTGCCGGGTCAGCCGAGCGCAGGCCTCGTCCCGGTCGTAGCCGCCGGACAGGGCGAGCAGGCGAAGGACGTTGGGGTGCTCGACAAGCTTGTCGTAAAGGTTGTCGGTCTCGGGCAAGGTGAGCTTGAGCATGACGGGCTGATCGAGCTCATTGACCTTTTCCAACAGCACCGTGTTGAGCTGGTCTTCGGCTTCGGCTTTCTGCGGGCTGTCGATGTCGACCTCCGGCTCGACGATCGGCACCAGGCCGGCGGCGAGGATCTGCCGCGCGATGGTGAACTGCTGCTCGATGACCGCGTCGAGGCCCGCCCCCGGCAGCTTGATGACCGAACGCATTTTGGTGCCGAAGACGCCGTTGCGAAGCGCGCGGGCCAACAGGTCGTCGAGGTTCGGGATCGGCTTCATGACCTGTGCGCCTTGCTCCTCGTCGGCAAGCCCTTTGTCGACTTTGAGGAACGGCACGATTCTTTTGACACTCCATAGATAGTCGGCACTGGGACGGTCGGCGATGGTGCGGTCCATGGTGTTCTCGAACAGGATCACCGCGAGAATCCGGTCTCCCTCGAAGCTCGGGCTGGTGATGATGCGGGTCCGCATCTGATGCACCATGTCGAACATTTCGTCGTCGCCGGAGTACGAGTCCTCGGAGATGCCATATTGCTCGAGCGCCTTCGGTGTACTCCCGCCGCTTTGGTCCAGCGCGGCCACGAAGCCGTGTCCGGTTTTGACCTTCTCGCGTTGTTCAACATTCATTTCGGTCTCCCTCGACGCATCCGCAACCATTCCCGACTGGAAAGTCTTGTCGTAATTGAGATTTGGCCGGTTATGGCGCCGGTCAGCCGTGGGGCGCCTCAGAGATCTTGGTGTCTGGCGTGCCGATCGTCTTGCAGTACGTCATCACCGACAGGCGCGTCGCCGAGATCTCCAAATTGCTGGGATCAGCACCGCTCTTGTCCTTGAGCATCTTGGTGATCTCGTCGTTCTGCTTCTTCTCGTCCTGGGTGGTGAAGTCCTTGCATTTTGTGTCGCCACCGGTGTTGATGATCTGGGAGGCGGAGCATCCGCTGAACAGCAGCGTGGCGATCACGATTGTGGCGCGCGCAATTGGCTTCATCGTTGGCCTTCCTGAATCGCGTTGTAGCAATCTATACACCGCAGCGTCCAACTCCAAACTCGCAAATCGGGACCCGTGGGACTGACCAAAGCCTGATCGAATCGCTACGAACGTGTTGAGTCAACGATGGTCAATCGGGTAAGCGGGGATCCGAGCACCGAACACGGGGTTCCCAGGCCGCGGGCGACGCACTGGGCGAATACATCGGCGGCGGCGTAATCGGTGGACCGGGCTGCGGGTAGCTGCCGGGACCGGCGGGATACCGGTTGTCAGGCCTCCGTTGCGGCATCGCCTGCGGCGGATATCCGGAGGGCGCCGACGGCTGGCGCGGCAGCCGCGACCACACCACCAGGCTCAGCGCCAAGGCGGACATCGAGATCATCGACACCACCGCCAACCACAGGATGAGCATGCCGAATGCTAACACCGTCCCAGCCACGCCAAACCCGCCGATTTTGGCCCGACCAGCGCAATCGCCGGCCTCCAAGTGGTCCGGTCGAGGCCCATCCAGGAACGCGGCGAGCGGCATACGCGGGCGAGCAATACCTGTGCTGATGCCTAGCGCTTTGATGCTTTGATTCCGAGGTGGTCGTCGGCGCCGGCTCACATCCGCGCAGCTTCAGCTATTAAGAGACTTTTCCTGGAGAATTTACTGAATGGCCTCACCACAAGGCACGTCGGCGTAGTTTGGTGAGCTATCAATGCGAAAGGAGAGCATCGATGGCAAAGAAATCCGGTTCAACCACGCAGCGTCCCAGATGGATGGCTGCCCTATCCGGATCGGCTCTGCTGGGTTTGTGTGCGGCCGGGATGATGGTTTCGCCGCTCGCGGCAGCCGATGAGTTACCCCCTGCGACGTCGCCACCGACCGGTGGTGACCCGGGAATGGCTTCGCTGGCCCAATCGTGCTACTCGGGTTCGATGTCGGCCTGCGATAACCTGACCAACCAGAGCCACGACGTCGCCCAGAACTACTACAACTACGCCTTTTCGTGTGGCGGCCGGCTCTCGATCCCAACCGGCGGCTTAAAGCCCGGCGAGACCTGGGACACCTGCTTACAGCAGTTCCCAAATAATCCGTAACGCCGGTACTGCTCGATAGCAGTTCGGGTTGCCTGACCGGCCTGTTCGCATCCCGAGCAGGGTCACGCGGGTGCGTCAGCGCCGGGGCATGCCCTGAGATGGCGGACAACCGCGGCGATTTCGGTGTCCGGTGCGATTCCGCGCTGGCGGGCCAAGAATGAGGGATGGCGCCGCATGTCTTCGGAGCGCTGCCTCGCGCGACGCTGCGCAGCGGCCCAAAGAGGATGCGAGTGAAGGGAAACGACCGTCGCTCCAGATGAACTCGCCACGGTTGTCTACCTCCTCTCTGTCAAACCGGCTTGACTGCACGTCCCGGTTCGTAGCCCGCTGAATCCAGGATGCCTACCCGAAGCTGTGCATCATGCCCAGCGTTAGCCGTGAATTCGCTGTTAATCCATCCCGCAGAAGTCACGCGATTCTGCGCGGCGAGCCGCTTCATGGCCGCCGAGTGCCCGCGCCGTGCGGGTCCATCGATGAATTCCGGGCACGCCGGCGGTCATACCGTTGAGATCAGACAGAGCGACAGCTTCGAGAGATTCCAGAGAATTCGAGAGAAAGGGGTGGATGCCATGTCAAATGCCCTGCCGCCAATCGTTGATCACCAGACCTGGCACGCCGCGCTCGACCAACTGCGCATGCGGGAGAAGGCCGCCACCCGCGAATTGGATGCTCTCGCCGCACAGCGGCGTCGTCTGCCGATGGTCGAATTGCCCGACTACACCCTGATCGGGGCCGACGGGCCGGTCCGACTGGTCGACGTGTTCCAGGGCCACTCGCAGCTCATCGTCTACAACCACATGTGGTCGGACGGCGCGGACTGGCAGTGCAGCGGGTGTACGGGCTTCACGTCGCAGTTCACCCGCCTGGAATTCCTCGACAACTACGACGCGCGCTTCGTGGTCGTCACCAGTGGACCCATCGACGAGGCGCTTGCCTACAAGCGGAAGGTCGGCAACCGGATGGAGTGGTACTCGTCCTCGGAGAGCCCGTTCGCCGCCGACATGGACGCACCGCCGGGTGGGGGCTTTGCGGTCAACGTGTTGCTGCGCGACGGCGACACGGTGTACCGCACCTGGCATACGACTGGGCGGGGCACCGAGCAGCTGGGCTACTCGTTCGGCCTGCTCGACATACTGCCGTGGGGCCGCCAGGAGGAGTGGCTCGATTCACCGGCGGGTTGGCCCTCGCGGCCGACGTACTCGGGGTGGCAGGATTCGCCCGGTATCGCCGCCGCCTACGGACCTAGGGACAACGCATGATCGCTGGGGACTAGCTCGCCGCCTCCCTGTCGAATTTGTAGCGATCTCTCACGGCCTGATCCGAAGCTACCCGGATTGGTCTGTGCCGCAACGGGTATCAAACTGCATCGGCAGATGGGGCGCCGCTGTAGGCGGCTATGGCCTCCGCCGGCCCAACAGATGCGACGCGAATGGTTAGCATCGTCTTCGGTCACGTTCGCGCCCGACCACCAAAACCGAACTCAGCCTTGCCAAGCGGCAGCGGCTTGACATAGGAGAAAGCTATGCGCGTTTCGCTCGCCCGGAAATCGGTATGTGTCGGCCTGACGGCGCTCGTGATCGCGGGCCTGCTGGCGTTCACCAGTGCGGTGTTGCCGTCCGGGGCGCCACGGGCTGCCGCCGCGAGCTGTCCGCAGGTGCAGGTCGTCTTTGCCCGCGGCCGACTGGAGTCACCGGGCACGGGCCTGCTCGGCAACGCGTTCGTCAATGCTCTCGAGTCCAGGTCTGCCGGCAAGAACATCGGCGTCTACGCCGTGAAGTACCCCGCTGACACCGAGGTCGACGTCGGTGCCAACGACATGGGTCAACACATCCAGTACATGGTCAACAACTGCCCGGACACCCGGCTGGTGCTGGGCGGATACTCGCTCGGCGCGGCGGTCACCGACGTGGTGCTCGCGGTGCCGATCTCCGCCTTCGGTTTCGACAGTCCCCTGCCCGAGGGCACCGATCAGCACGTCGCCGCCGTCGCGCTATTCGGCAACGGCAGCCAGTGGGTGGGACCGATCACCAACTTCAACCCGATCTACAACGAAAGGACCATCGAGTTGTGCCACGGCGCGGATCCGATCTGCAACCCGGCCGACCCGAACACGTGGCAGGACAATTGGCCGCAGCATCTCGCTAATGCGTACATCCAGGCCGGCATGGCCGACCAGGCCGCCGACTTCGTCGCAGGCAAGCTCTGACAGTGCATGCTTAATCCTATTGTCCTCGAACGACTTTCGTCGCTATTGCTCTGGCAGACCAGGTCCGGTACCGTGCGCTCATGCCAGAGACAAACCGCCGCTTCCTGCTGCGCGAGCGGCCGTCCGGGCGCATTGGACCCGACACGTTCGAGCTGACCGAGGAGGCTGTTCCCGAGATCCGTGATGGCCAGGCGCTGGTACGCGTCGACTGGATCTCGCTTGATCCGACCAACCGCACGTGGATCAACGACACCCCGACCTACCTGCCGCCGGTCGCTATCGGCGAGGTGATGCGCGCCGGTGGGCTCGGCGAGGTCATCGCGTCGAAGAATCCCCACTACCAGCCCGGCCAGACTGTGCACGGCCTGGTCGGCTGGCAGGAGTACGCGGTTGTCTCGGATGCCATGCCATTGTTCCCCGTCGACATCGCCGAGGGGGTCTCGCCGAGCGCCTACCTGGGTGCGCTGGGGACGACCGGGCTCACCGCATGGGTCGGGATCCGCGACATCGGTAAGCCGCAGCCCGGCGAAACGGTTGTCGTCTCGGCGGCGGCCGGCGCGGTCGGGTCGGTCGCCGGCCAGCTCGCCAAGGCCGGTGGTGCCCGCGTCGTCGGCATTGCCGGCGGCCCCGAGAAGTGCGCGATCCTGACCGAGCGGCTCGGCTTCGACGTCGCGGTCGACCATCGAGCCGACGACTGGTATGCCCAGCTCACTGCGGCCACGCCCAACGGCGTCGACGTCGACTTCGAAAATGTCGGCGGCGACATCATGGACGCGGTGTTCGCGCGCCTCAACATCGGCGCGCGCGTCGCATTGTGCGGACTGATCTCCGGCTACAACTCGGCCGACCCGCCGCCGGGACCGCGCGCGTTCGCCAACCTGCTGATCCAGCGGGCCACGGTGCAGGGCTTCATCGTCCTCGACCATCTCGGCCGCGTGCCCGAGGCAACCGCCGAGATCGCCGGCCTGATCGCCGAGGGCAAGCTCACGCCGCTAGAGACCGTCGTCGAGGGTTTCGAGCAGCTGCCGACGGCGATCAATATGCTCTTCGACGGCAAGAACGTCGGCAAGCTCGTCGTCAAGACAACCGGCTAGGTCCGTGGACGTCGCTGACCGGCATCCGGTGTGCGTCCAGGGCGACGACACGCCGGTGCGGTGCACCCACGGTGCACACTCGAAGCCGTGATTAAACACTTCGGCGTGTATGTTGGCGACTCTGGGCCGAACGCCGGCGAGGGGGTCAGCTAATGCCGAAAGAGGGCATCGCGGCGTTGCTCGCCCTGCTCGCGGCACTGGCGTCCGCGTTCGGTGGTGTGATCCGGCAGCGGTCCGCGCACGAGGTCACCGACGAGCAGGTGGGCCACCTCGAGCTGTTCGGCAAGTCGTTACGCGATACCCGCTGGTGGTTGGGCAGCGCCGGCGCGATTGTCAGTTACGTCTTGCTGGCCGCGGCGCTGGGGCTCGGGTCGGTGATGTTGGTCACCGCGCTGCAGGTGACGGCCCTGCTTTTCGCTTTGCCGATCTATGCGCGGGTGACCCATCACCGGGTGACCCGCTGGGAGTGGCTGTGGGCGGTGCTGTTGGCCGCTGCGCTGGCCGTGTTCCTCACGGTCGGCGACCCGCAGGCGGAGCACTCACGAGGCTCGCTGAAAAGCTGGATCGTGGTGGCCCTGGTGATGGGTCCGCTGCTGGTGTTGTGCACACTGGGTGCCCGGATGTGGCCGGGTCGTCCGCCCGCGGCGATATTGCTGGCGGTGGTGGCCGGTTCGATGCTCGCGGTTTTCGCTGTGCTGACAAAAGGCGTCGTTGATGCGCTCGCAGACGGTTTCGGGACCTTGCTACGCGCGCCGGAACTGTATGCCTGGATACCCGCTGCGTTGGCAGGGATGATCTTTCAACAGTCGTCATTCCGCGCGGGTGCGCTGACCGCCTCCATGCCGACGGTGACTGTGGCTGAGCCGGTGGTGGCATCGGCGCTGTCAATCACCGTCTTGGGCGAAACCCTCGACACCAACGGCCTCGATATCTTCGCGCTGGCGGCCGCGGTAGTGGTGATCATCGCCGCGACCTGGGCCCTTGCCCGCGGCAAGGCCGCCACCGTGGCGGCTCGCGCCGGCGGGGACACGAAAGCCTCCGAACAGTCTCTGGTTCACCAAGCAAACGGCTGACTCACAATCCGGCCACGCGTTGCTTGCGTGAGACCAGCCACAGTATTACCCACTGGTAACCTACGGTGACGTAAGTTACCTATTGTGAGCATTATGGAGGCACACTGCGAGCGCACGGGCTGCAGCGCGCTGAGGTCCCAACCACCCAGACTGGACGGTGCACATGAGCGAGTTGACCTACCGGGAATTGCACGGAGACCGAATCGCATATCGGGAAGCCGGCCACGGCTCCGCCGTGTTGCTGATCCACGGGATGGCCGGCAGTTCGGAGACCTGGCGGGCGATCATCCCCCAGCTGTCCAAGCAATACCGCGTCATCGCACCGGACCTGCTCGGTCACGGTGAGTCCGCGAAACCCCGCGGCGACTACTCGCTGGGAGCATTCGCGGCCTGGTTGCGCGACCTCCTCGACGAGCTCGAGGTGGACCGGGCAACGGTGATCGGCCAGTCCCTCGGCGGCGGTATCGCGATGCAGTTCGCCTACCAGCACCGGGATTACTGCGAGCGGCTGGCCCTGATCGGCAGCGGAGGCCTGGGCCCCGACCTCAGTCCGGTACTGCGGATCCTGTCCGCCCCCGGCGCCGAGTTGGTGCTGCCAGTCGTCGCTCCGCAGCCGGTATTGAACGTGGGCAACAAGCTGCGATCGTGGCTGACGGCGGCCGGGATCCAAGCGCCGCGCGCCGGCCAAATGTGGCAGGCGTACTCCTCGCTGTCGGATTCGCAGACCCGTCAGGCGTTCTTGCGGACGTTGCGCTCGGTGGTGGACTACCGCGGTCAAGCGGTCAGCGCGCTGAATAAGCTGCACCTCACGGCCGGTATGCCCACGGTGTTGATCTGGGGAGACCAGGATCGGATCATTCCCGTCTCGCACGCCTACGCCGCCCACGACGCTTTGGCGGGCAGCCGCCTAGAGGTGCTCGAGGGTGTCGGCCACTACCCGCACGTCGAAGCGCCGACGGCCGTGGCGGACATCCTCCAGGATTTCATTGCCTCAACGACACCCCAGCGCAAGCTGAGCGCCCGGCATTAGCGACCTTCTGCGACGGGTTACCGATCGAGGTCCCACTGCCCGTAATCGGGTGCGAGAACGTCGTTCACGTCCATGCTGGTGCCGGCTAGCTCGCTGTTGATCACGGCCTGATACAGCACCGCCGTGGGCTCGCGCTCGCCATGTGACCACGCGCTGGTTTGCCATGCCCACCGGTGTCCGGCGGTCGTCGAGCGCCCGATCACACCGTCCTTGACCGCCCACGCGCACGCCTGGGAATGCCCATAGATGCCGGTACGCTGCACGCCCAGGACGGAGTTGATTCCCCGGAACCAGTCGAGGGCGGCGGTGTTCCAGGTGCCGGAATTGATGTTGTCGTCGACGCTGAAGAAGATCGGGGCCGAGCTCGTGCCGCCGGCCGCATTGTGCAGCGCCAGTGCTGTCTGAGCGTCTGCCGCGCCGCCGTCGTGCCCACGGGTGTAGTCCGATGGGTCGGGCCAGCCGGGCTTGCCGTACTGATAGTTGCTGACGATGTGCAGACCCGCAGCGCGAAGCGCGTCCGCGTAGGCGCGGGTAATCGGCTTGGCCGCGAAGTTGGCGCCCGGCCGCGACTGCGACACGTAGTTCACTACCCCGTCGTATCCTGCCGACTTGATCTGATCCGGCGGGATGGTCCGGTCGGCAAAGTCGATCAGCCGGGTAGCGGCCGCGTCGGCCGTCGGCCCGCCAAAGGTGGTTGCCGCCGTCCCCAGGCTCAGCAGAGCGGGTGCGGACAGCCCGTATTTGAGGATGTCGCGCCGTGAAACCCGTCCCCGTCTGCCGCGTCCGCACGGTGCAGCCAAATCATGCACCGCGCGATGGTAACAAAATCAGTCTTGGGGACTGAGCAGAGTGTCGCGGATACCCGCTGCGATGATTGGCGGGGAGGCACGCATGACCGAGAAATCCTCAGCGGCGTCCAGCATTGCGACGCAGCTGCCCGCCGGGCGGGTCCTCGCCGACGAGGCGTACCAGCAGCGCCGCAAGGTGTGGAACGGCGCCGTCGACCACACGCCGGAGCTCATCGTGCTTCCCGAAACAGCCCAGGAGGTCGCCGCGGCGATCGGCGCATCCCGCCGCCATAATCTGCCGATTTCGGTTCGTGGCGGCGGACACGACTGGGCGGGCAGAGCGGTCCGCGAGGGTGCTCTGGTCGTGGATCTCGGCGCGCTGCGTACCGTCGAGATGACCGGAGACGTGGCCAGGGTGGGTGGTGGGGCGACCGCTGACGACCTGCTCGCACCGCCGCTGCGCACGGCATGTCCGCCGCGGTCGGCACGTGCGGCTCGGTCGGCGTGGTCGGCCTGGTGCTGGGCGGCGGTTACGGGCCGCTGGTCGGTGTCCTGGGCCTGGGCGTGGACAACCTGATATCGGCCGAGGTGGTTCTTGCTGACGGCACCATGGTCGTGGCGGACTCACAACGTGAACCCGACTTGTTCTGGGCATTGCGTGGTGGCGGCGGAAACTTCGGTGTCGTCACCGCCATCGAGGTCCGTGTTCCTCCGATACCGGACGTCACCGCCGGAACCATCGGGTTCGGTTGGGCGCAAGCCCGGCAGGTGCTGTCCGGGCTGGGACGACTGCACGCCGAGATGGACGATGCCCTCGATGTGATGTTCGGCGCGATGCACACCGCCGATGGTCCGGTGTTGTTAACCACTCCGGTGTGGGCCGGTTCAGCCGAGTCGGCGTCCGCTCAGATCGATCGGGTCCGCGCACTGGGTAGTCCGGTGACCGACGATGTCGCGCGGCGCGGGCTGGCTGACATGGCCCGCGCGACCAGTGCGGCTTTTCCGCCCGGAGTCAACTATCGACTTGGCTCGCGCATCACATCTGAAATCGACGCCGCATTCATCGCGGCGTTCGTCGACTGCGTCGCGACGATGCCTGCGACCTGCATGCTCAACGTTCACCACGCCCACGGCGCGGCGACGCGCGTGCCGACGTCGGCGACGGCACACGCCTATCGCGATCCGCACCTGGTCGTCGAGATCCTTGGAATGTGGACGGACGGCGACGGTAGCGCCGAACGCGCTTGGGTGTGTGCAGCCGAAAGCCGTTTTGCCTCGATCGCGCTGCCCGGCGGGTGGACGAATCTCATGGCGCCCGACGATCCACGCGGGCGTGATGCCTACGGGCCCAACCTGACCCGATTGCGCGCAGTGAAAGCGCGCTACGACCCCGACCACGTATTCAGCGCGATCGCGTTGCCATAGCGGCTGATCACGACCCTGGGAAGTGCACGTCCCGTGTGACCGACTCCCACTCGTCGATCGACGACGTCAGGCTCGTGATCTTGTCGCGCATAGCCTTGAGTACGTCGCGGCCCAGCAGCAGTCGCAGCGGCGGCTCGTCGAGTTCGGTCACCATCAACACCGCCTCGGCCACCTTTCGCGGGTCGCCGGGCAGGTGCTCGGCGAACTGCTTGATCAGGTCCTTCCGCGCCGCCACGTCGGCGTAGTCAGCTATCGGGGTACCTGACTCCTTCATCGACCGCGTCGCCCAGTCGGTGCGGAAGGCGCCCGGCTCGAGGGCGGTCACCTTGATGCCCAGCGGCCGCACCTCGGTGGCGAGCGCCTCGGTGACCGCTTCCAGCGCGAACTTGGTCGACGAGTAGTAGGCGTTGGGCGGGTTGGCCACCAGACCGGTCATCGACGAGATGTTGACGATGTGGCCGGAACCGCGGGCACGCATGGCCGGCAGCACGGCTTTGATCATGTCGACAGCGCCGAAGTAGTTGACGTCGAACAGCTTTCGAACCTCAGCGTCCTCGCCTTCTTCCACCGCCGACAGGTAGCCGTGGCCGGCGTTGTTGACCAGAACGTCGATTCCGCCGAATGCGTCATCGGCCGCCGAGACCGCGGCCGCGATCTGGCTAGGGTCGGTCACGTCGAGTTCGGTAGCCACCACCCGGTTGCCGAACTCGTCGGCGAAATGCCGCACGGAATGAGCCCTTCGCGCGGTCACCACCACGCTGTGCCCGGTTTCCAGCGCGGCGCGCGCGATCTCCCGGCCGAAGCCGGTGGAGCATCCGGTGATCAGCCAGCGGGCCATCTCACAGCGTCCCTTCCGGCAGGCGCCGTAAGTAGGCTTTTCGTCGCTGCGCGAGTTGGGCCGCGCGCGCCTCCGCACTCACCCGGTGCACGCCCGGTAGTTCGGCGTCGAGCCGGTCCAGCTTGACCACCCTGCCCCGGGCGCCGAGGTCCGGGCGGGGGCCGGTTTCGCCGAACTCGGCCATCCGCAGTGTCAGGATGCCCTCGCACAGGCCGTCGGAGTCGATCCAGTTCGCTACACAGGGATCCACGGGCGAGATCACGTAGGTGTAGCTGCCGTCCTCGTTGGCCACCGACTGCGCCTTGTTGAGGCTGCCGGTGCGGTCGACGATGTCCAGCGTGGTACCCCAGATATTGCTCAACGGCACCGTGAAGTATTCGGCGCCACCGTCGTTGAGGTCGACGACGAACGTCTCGTCGGCGGCGAGGTCGAAGCGGCCCATGACGTAGACCTGATTATGCATCGCGCCCACCTTGTCCGCCGACCACGCCAGGTTGAACTGGTTGGCCGGCGTCTTGTACACGCCGTGGCTGAGCTTGCCGGTGAAGTCGGCGAAGTAGGCCATCATCGCCGCAGTGGCCCCGGCCTGCTCCTCAAGGGTGCGTGCGGGCGCTCCCGGTGGGCCGCCAAGCCGTTGCACCTCGAAGTAATTGGGATCGTCGCGGCCCCAGTCCAGCAGCACGTCGCGGATGTAGAACTCGTGTGCCGCAGGGGTGGTCCGCACATGGTTGGGTCGCCCGTCGGCCGGATCGGCGTCGACGGTGATGGTGAAGCCGCCGTCGGAGTCGACCTGCATGGTGCGGCCGTTGAGCACGTCGACGGTGCCCATGTGGGCATCCCACAGCGTGAAGTAGTTCTCGGTCATGCGGTGCTGCCCGACGCGCCCATGGATCTCGTAGCGCTGCGCGCCGGAGATCGGGATCACCCGGTATACGCTGTCGGGATTGTCGATGCCCCAACGTGATCCGGGAATGTCGCGGCTGTCCACCGGGTGCGCCAGCCGGGTGATGCAACTGACCTTGGGTCGCAGCTTGTCCTGGTTGGACGACCACACCGCTGCCGAGAACATCACCTCGGCGAACGAATCGTCGAACCGCTCCCGCATCGCTTCCGAGGCGTTGGCCCGGGCCAGCCAGGTCTGCGCCACGCTGCGGTAGGCCGCCTTGACGGTGGGGTGCTCGATCAGCTCGAGCGCGGCCAGTTCCTGCTCGTGCTGAGATGCCGTGGCGACGGGGTGGTCAGGCATGTGCTGCTCCTTGATCTGCGGCATCCGGTCGAAAACGTTTGTTGTACGACCTGAACCGCTCGTCGATTTGCTCGGGACGCAAGCCGTAGGTTTCCAGGCCGTAGCGCGGGCGGGCGGCCTCGCGGGGCCGCTCGTCCAGCCAGCGTCGCATCGCGGCCTCGGCTGCCGCGGTAAGCGGCAGGGCGGCGGCGTCGTAGACGCGGGCCACCTGCCCGATCGGATCGGCCACCGCGTCATCGAACGCGACGTCGGTGACCCGGGCATCCTCGTCGGACCAGCCCTGGCGGATCTTCATGGCGCGGTCGTTGGTCCAGCCCATCCGCTGCAGCCACTGCGCGCCCACCCGGTGCAGGTCGACGGTGTCGGCATGCATCTCGTGCAGGGTTGCGTTCAAGCTGGCCCCTGAGGCGATGGTGGTGCGCGGGTCGCGGTGCATGTGCACGATGTGGAGGCCCCCGAAGTGGGCTCGCAGCAGGTCCAGATACCCGAGGTGGGCCGGTGACTTCAGCACCCAGCGCTGCGGCAAGCGGTCCGCGTCCAGAGCTCTTTGCCGCTTCTGCCACTGCAAGAACTGCAGCATGCGATACAGGTAGGCGTAGGCCGGGCTGAAGTCTTGCCCGTCGAGCCAGGATCGGTAGCCGGGCAGGTGCGCGCCGGATTCGGGGACGTGCGACAAAAACGCGTCGGCCAAGAAGACGATCTCCTCCTCGGCCTGCCGCGCATACATCGGATGGATGGCGAACAGCAGCGGCGCCAGTTCACGGGATTTTGCCTCCCGCGCTTCGCTGATCGCGATGCGGGGATCGACACCGGTGAACCGGTACTCGAGTCGGGGCGCGGCCTCGACCACCTCCCAGCCGTAGGCGCAGTTGAACTGCGGGTCGGCGGCCAGCAGTCGTTGCAACAGCGTGGTCCCGCTGCGCATCATCCCGACCACGACGATCGGCGCGATCACCCGCTCGTCGAGGATCTCCGGGTGGCGACGGATCCACTCCTGCGCCCGCAGCCGCATCCGCAGGCTGTGCACGATGCCTGACCGCAGGATGTGCATCCCGACCGCGTTGAGGTCGGCCTGCGCGTAGTCGGCCAGCAGCACGCTCAGCGGGCGCTCGAAATCCCCGGGGCCCCAATCGGAGAGTGACTCTTTACATTGCGCGTCGGCCAGGACTGTGGCCAGGTCGAACGCGGTCGGAGACTCCACCGGGTCAGAATTTCAGGTGGTGGCTGACATCGCCGACCTGGTCGACGGACATGGTGCGGCTGTCGAAGCGCCACACGCCGTCGAGCCGGCGAAATGTGTCTTTGTAGTGCCCGGTGACGATCACCTGAAGCGGCAAGTCGGGGGTGGCCTGGGTGACGCAGTAGTAGGACGTGCTGCGCGCGGTCCCCTCAGTCTCGTCGATGTCCAGCTGCACATTGCTGGTGTTGTGCTTCGTCTTGGGGGTGCCGTCCTCGTAGATGCGGGTGGCCATCTCGTACATTTCGCGCACCCGTGCGGTCCCGGCGAACACCGTCTCGGGCGGACCGTCCTCAACTCCGCAGATGCGGCCGTGCTCGAAAAGCCGGGCCACCCCGTCCAGGTCGCCGCCGTCCAAGAGTTCGGCGTAGGAGTAAATCAGGTTGGTGATTTCTCTTGCGCTGTCACTCATGTGGAAGCACCTGGGATGAACTTCATCGTTTCCGTTCGATCAGGACGTGGTGACCTGCTTCACCACTAGTCTGATCGCCGTGACGTTACCTTGGACGCCGAGCCGGCTCGGCAACCTGACCGGCAAACGAATCGTCGTGACCGGGGCGACCAACGGCGTCGGACTGGGCACCGCACGGGCTCTGGCCAACACCGGCGCCCACGTGGTGCTCGCCGTGCGCAACACCGAACTGGGTGAACAACGTGCCGCTGAGATGGGTGGCTCGACCACGGTGGCCAAGCTCGACCTCGCCGACCTCTCGTCGGTGCGCGCTTTCGCCGGGCTGATCGACGGTGACATCGACATCTTGATCAACAACGCCGGCACGCTCACCAACCGCCGTACCGAGACGGTCGACGGATTCGAAATGACACTGGGCACCAATCTGCTCGGACCGTTCGCATTGACCAACCTGCTGCTGCCCAGGGTGCGTTCGCAGATCATCAATGTCGGCTCGGACGTTCACCGCTCGGCCACCCTGCGGCTCGACGACTTGCACCTGCGCGACCACAAGTGGACGAGACTGGGCGCTTACGCGCAGTCGAAGCTCGCGGTGATGTTGTGGGGCCTCGAGCTTGACCGCAGACTGCGCGACGCCGAATCACCCGTCGTCACCCAACTCACCCACCCTGGGTGGGTGGCCTCGAATCTGTCACAACTGTCTGACTCCCCGCTAATGTCGTTGGCGCACAAAGCGGTCAAGGCCACGGCCGACCGGTTGGCCAACGACATCGACAAAGGTGCAGCGCCCACGCTGTACTGCATCAGCGAACCGATTCCGCCGGGCAGCTACGTCGGAGTCAGCGGCCGGTTCGGCCTGCGCGGTGGCCCAACGCTGTTCGGCCGCTCGGTGGTCGCGTGCGACTACACCGCCGCAGCCCGACTCGTCGCTTTCGCCGAAGAGGAAACCAGCACCACCTTGCCGGTTTAGCCGCCTGTACGTTGCCGATCATGGGTGAACTCGACAACAGCGTCGCCGTCATCACCGGCGCGGCGCGCGGACAAGGCCGCAGCCACGCCGTGGCGCTGGCCGAGCAGGGCGCCGACATCATCGCGGTGGACCTGTGCGCCGATATCGACGCGATTCCCTACCCGCTGGCCACCAAATCTGACCTCGACCAGACTGCACAACTGGTACAGGCTGCGGGCCGCAGAGTAGTGCCCGTCGTCGCCGACGTCCGCGACCTGGCGCAGCTGGAAGCCGCGGTGCAGGCCGGGATCGACGACCTCGGCGAGGTCGACATCGTCATCGCCAATGCCGGTGTGGTCGCGATCGGCGACACGCAGACCCACGCCGAGTCGGTGTTCAACGCGATCGTCGGCACCAACCTTCACGGCGTGTGGCACACGATGGTGGCGACGGTGCCATCGATCATTCGCAAGGGACGAGGCGGGTCCATCGTGCTGGTGAGTTCGTCGCAGGGCCTCACCGGCCGCGGCGGTGACGGCAGCGCAGCGATGTTCGGCTACGCCGCATCAAAGCACGCCGTGGTGGGATTGATGCGCTCGGCAGCTAACGCTTATGCGCCGCACAAGATTCGGGTCAACTCGGTACATCCGAGCGGAGTTGCCACGCCGATGATTCTCAACGACTATGTCGTGACCCGGATGACCGAGAATCCCAACCCGTCGATCTCGCAGACCCTGCTGCCCGACGTGCCGCTAGTCGAGTCGCGGGACGTCACCGAAGCGGTGCTGTGGCTGGTCAGCCCCCGAGCCCGGTACGTGACCGGCGTGACGGTACCCGTCGACGCGGGCCACGTCGTGATGTAGCCGGGCTTTCCCACGCGCTGCGGGCTCTTGTCCCACCTGTCACAGTGGCCTCTGGCGGGAAGAATGGTCGTTGTGCCCGCCTAACAGCGACAACCGCTTTCGCGGCGCGGCGGCCGATCGGACTTGTCGCGCGAAGGCGGGCAAATCGTGTGCCTTTCGGCACAGAGACGCCTGTGACAACTGTGACCCGGACGTCGTAGCCGGCGGAGCCGTCCAATCCAGGCGCCGCCGACCGTAAGCTGTGTTCCTGTGAGCATTCCGAACGTGCTGGCCGGCCAGTACGCCAGCGCCGAGCCGCCGACAAACGCCGGCGAGCCGTCGTCCTGGTCGGCTCGGCTGTGGCGAAAAATCGAGCCGATTTTCGCCACGATCCTCGATCATCCGTTCCTGACCGGACTGATTAACGGCAGCCTCGACCCAGACGTGTTCGCCTGGTATCTCGCCCAAGACGTGCACTACCTGCGCGACTACGCCAGGGCGCTGTCTTTGGTAGCGGGCCGAGCCCCCACCTTGGCCGACACGGCGATGTTCGCCCGGCACGCCGCCGAGGTGTTCGACGTCGAACTCGCCCTACACTCCGCGCTGCTGCCTGAGTTCGGTGTGGATGCCGCCACGCTCGGTGCGGTGCCGGTGGCACCCACCACCCGGGCGTACACCAGTTACCTGCTCGCCACCGCATACAGTGGCAGCTTCGCTGATGGGCTGGCCGTGGTTTTGCCCTGCTATTGGATCTACGCCGAGGTCGGCGCGATGCTCGTCGAACGCGGGTCCCCGCAACCTCGATACCAGCGCTGGATCGACAGTTACGCCGGGGACCAGTTCGCGGCGACCGTCGCTGAGGTCCTGGAGCTGGCCGACCGGACTGGACCGACCCTGAGCCCGGCGGCCGAGGCCGCGGCCGCAGCCCACTTCGTCACGACCGCGCGCTACGAATGGATGTTCTTCGATGCCGCCTATCGACGTGAACAGTGGCCGCTTTGAGCCGTGATCTCTCGTCCGCCGAGTCAGTTGTTGGGCTGCAGGATCTGGTCTGAGGCCAGCTGGCCGCCGGCCTGCAGCCAGGCCGAAATCACACCGGGCGCATCACGGTTGGGGTTGTAGATGTCTTCCTCGCTGGAAAACAGACCGTCGCCGGCGTAGACGAGCCGAGTCCAGTTCGGGAACCAAAACGGCTCACCGCTGCGATCGGTCGGGTGGTCGAGCAGATTCTTGATCATGACCACGACAGCGTCGTTGTCCTCGTCGTAGGCGATCCAGTCATTGGGAAAGCGCATATGCGGGAACGGGGCCATCACCGCGACAATCCAGTCCCGGACCGTCTCGCGACCGTGAAAGACGCCGTAATGATGCTCGGTGTAGACCACGTCTTCGGTGAAGAGATCCGCGAACGGCCGCCAGTCGCCCGAAGCGCTGCACCCCTGCACGACCCGCGTGTAGTTCTCGACGGCTTGCTCAATTTCGGCCCTGGTGAAATTGCCCATAGCGGACACACTAGAACGTGTTTCGGTTCCGGGTTACTCGTGGCGAATGGGGCGATCGAATGAACGTGTTGGACTTGTTCGACTTGCACGGCAAGACGGCGCTGGTGACCGGGGCGTCCAGCGGGATCGGCAAAACAGTGGCCGAGGCATACCTGCAGGCCGGAGCTCGAGTCGCCATCGCGGCGCGGCATTCCGACGCTTTGGCGGAGGTCGCCGACGAGATCGCGGCAGCCGGTGCGGACGAGGTCGTGCCCATCACCTGTGACGTGACCCAGCCAGACCAGGTGAACAGCATGCTCAACCAGATCACCGCCGAGTTGGGTGGCATCGACATCGCGGTGTGCAACGCCGGCGTGATCGCGATGAACGCGATGTTGGAGATGTCGCCGGACGAGTTCCAGACCATCCAGAACACCAATGTCACCGGCGTCTTTCTCACCGCCCAGGCTGCGGCCCGGGCGATGGTCAAGCAGGGACGGGGTGGGGTCATCATCACCACCGCCTCGATGTCGGGCCACATCATCAACATCCCGCAGCATGTCGGCCACTACTGCGCCTCGAAGGCGGCGGTCATTCATCTGACCAAGGCCATGGCGGTCGAGTTCGCCCCGCACAAGATCCGCGTCAACAGTGTCAGTCCCGGTTACATCCGCACCGAGCTCGTCGAGCCGTTAGCCGAGTTCCACCGGCAATGGGAGCCGAAGATACCGCTGGGCCGCATGGGCCGGCCCGAAGAACTCACCGGCCTCTACCTCTATCTGGCCAGCGACGCGTCGAGCTACATGACCGGTTCCGACATCGTCATCGACGGCGGATACACCTGCCCCTGAGGACGGCAGCTGGCCTATCCCTCTAACTGACCGGAGATCCCATGCTGGATGCTGGCCTGCGTCGTGGATGGCAAGACGATCACACCGTCGAGTTCTTTTCGGGCCAGGTCGTAGGCATTCTGGCGTTCCTGTGGCGCTGCAGCGGAGTCCGTCGCCAGCCGCAGTAGGCTCTGGGCGCGGGCAATCCGCTGTTGGCTTTCCCGGGAGAAGGCGGTGCGGCGTCTGCGCATCGCCTCCGCTTCAGCGATGTTGAAGGCGGTCACGTAGTCCTCGACAGCGGCCGAATACCGGTCCGCGAAGTTCCGGTCATCAAGGAGATCTTCGGCTTTGACCGGGCGCAACAAGTCTGCTCGGAGCTTGGCCCGGTGGAAGTCGACCGTGAGCGGATCACGCATATCGGTCATGAGGGGGAAGTCGAGAAGCTTGGCGAAGTCGAGTTCATACTCGAGCCACCGGGTGTCGGTTCGGCTGTGCTCTTCCAGGACGCGTCGCAGTGACCGCCAGTGGGCGGCTTGATTGATGCCGGTGCGTTCCTGCGGTACGGCGCCGGCCCCGTCGTGTCGTCCCCGCGTCCGATCGAAGTCCTGCGATTCCGCGGCTCGCCGCTTGCCGGCAGCGAAGGCGCGGATCGCCGCGACGGCCATGCCAGCCAGCGGCAGTATCACGATCAGCAACTCCGCCAACCGGAATAGCAACCCCACATGGCCAGGATGCCACCGGATGACTCGTGCTACACCCACCCGTCGCTGAGGTATTGGGCGCGGCAAGCCCACCACACCCCCCGGTGATCGCTGGACTCAGCGTAGTCGGCGAGGGTAGCGCCGCTCATTCCAAGGATTTATTGAGATTCCCGCAAGGGTCTGCGCCGACGCTGTCAAGGACAGAAAGACATCTCACGAAGTTAAAAGTCAAGCCGCGAGTGGGAGAGGAGGTGGAAACGCGCGGTGTTCGTCGTAGGGCTGGCCGGTTTGGAGGCAATGGTGGAGTTGGCCGAGGAATTTGTTGAACAGGTGTCGCTGGGCTTGGCGGTTCCAGTCTCCGGCGGCGCGGCGGGCATCGAAGTGGCGGCGTGCGCCGGGGGAGGCGCGCAACGATCCCAGCGCCCAGATTGCGCCGACCACCGCCAAGCGCCGGTTTTTGATATGCCGATGCAGTACAACAGTTTTTTTGCCGCTGGCGCGGGTGATGGGAGCGGAGCCGGCGAAGGCTTTCAACCCGCGAGCGTCGGCGAAGCGGTCGCGGTCGTCGCCGATCTCGGCGAGCACCCGGGCACCGGCCAGGTTCCCCAAGCCGGGGAAGCTGGTGATGATTTGGGCGTCCGGGTGGTGCTCAAAATGGGCGATCGCCGCCTCGGCGAGATCGTCGGCGGCGGCGCAGGCGGCGTCGAACTGGCGCAGCAGCGCGGACAGTTGGATACCCATGGCGTTCTCGACCTGCGGGGGTTGGCGCAGATAGGTGTCGGTGAAGGTGGCGCGCAGCCGGTCGATGTCGCGGTCGAGGCGGCGTTGGCGGCCGGCCTTGGCCAGCAGTCGGCGCAGCCGGGCCGGGGTCAGCCGGGCGGCGGCCTCGGGTGTGGGTGCGGCCGCCAGGATGGCGCGTGCATCGGCGCGGGCCAGGCCGCCGCTGGGCAGCTGATCGAAGGCGACCAGGGCGGCCGGGTAGAAGTCTTTGAGCAAATCGCGGATCTGGTTGCCGATCTGCTGGCGCGTCCATACCGCGTCTTGCTGGGCGCGGGCGAGAACCCGGATGGCCTGGGCCAACTCGGTGTCGGCGGGCAGCGGTCGATGCGCGTCGGCGTCGGTACGCACAATGTTGGCCAACAGCACCGCGTCGGTGGCATCGGATTTTGCGCCCGACACCGTATACCGCGGTCGATACCGGGCCGCCGTCAGCGGGTTAATCGGATAGATCGCCCGGCCAGTCTCGCGCAGCGCGGCCACCCACAACCCGCGGTCGGTCTCAATCGCCACCGGAATCGGGTTGTCTGGGTTGTCGCCGGCCTCAGCCAGCAGCGTCAGCAACCGTGCAAACCCGGCCGCGTCGTTGCCGACCTGTTCATCTACGACCACACGCCCGTTCGCGTCCACCACCGCAACGTCGTGATGATCTGTGGCCCAATCGATTCCGCAATACAAAGACAAGATGCCAGCACTCCTTCGGTCGATGTTCCTCCTGTTGCCGGTGGACTCACGCGGCGCCCTAATCGCAGGACTCCAAGGTCCGTCATCTCACTAGCCGTCCGTGACTCCAGCACACCGCAGGACTTCGTTCTGTCGAAGAACTCAAGGCTCGGGAACACCTACCGGGAAGTCAACCCTGCGGTGGGCTCAGGCAACGGCATCCCACCACCAATCCGCAGGATCTGCCGCCAGGCGCGCCGTTCTTTCTTAAGGCGTCCAGCGCCGGGAAGCACCAGGCATCACCTGGCAGCAGAACCCAATAGGACCAGAACCGGTCTTACGACCAACAACCCGTCCCTACTAAACGATTAGGAAGTGCCCGAAATGACCGTAACCAGCGACCAGCCGATGACTACGGACGAGTTGCCCGTCGACTACGACTGCGAGCGCTGGTGGGAGAGTCTTCGACGGGACGACGTGCGGCGGCCCTGGACGGTAACCGTGGCCTCGCTTCTGGCGTTCGCGTTCGCGATTCTCAAGATGCTCGTCGTGCTGCTTGACCTCGTTGTTCTCGAGCACTGGAATGTCGTGCGGCCGTATACCACATTGTCCCGCGGTCACATCTGCTTTGAAATGCTGGTGGCAGCTGTGTTGGGACTGTCACTGCTATGGGCCGGATTCGCCGCTTGGCGGGGGCTGGACGATAGAGCTCTGTTCCTGTCCGCGGCTGGTGTTGTGTTCTACCAAATGATCTCGCCGCTGTTCGCAGGCGCACACCACGGGGCCGGGGTGCTGTCCGGATACGACCTTGGCCTGCTGATCGTCGCGCTGTTGGCGACACGATCGAGTCGAGACTACTTTCGCGGCTGATCACCCTGCAGCGCAACACTATTAGACGGACAGACGGCGGTCGGCTAGTGGCGCTGGCCACCCACTTCGGCCGGCAACGGCGGCGGTAAGGGTTTGGCGGGGGTCGTACTGGTCGTCGGTGCGGCCGGCTTCGGCGACTCGGCGGGAGCATTGGACGTCTGGGGGCCGTTGAAGTAGACCATCGGTTCTTCGCGCAGGATCTGCTGGCCGGTGCTGACCACCAACGAACTCGAGGTCACTTTGTAGGTGATTCCGTCGTTCTCGGCGACGAACGTGCCGTCGGACGAGCGGGTCGCGGAGCAGACCAGCTTGGCGCCATCGCTCAGCCGAACACCGCGATACTGATACTGCGCGCTGGGAGTCTTACAGATAGCGATACGCGAGGACTTGGTGCTGCCGAAAGCTGCTGCCACGTCCGGCGTGGTGCAACGCGCGGTGGAGTCGACGAACCCCTGGCTGTCGGTGGCCGGATCGGCAGTGGCCGACGGCCCACCGATAGCGAGCAGCACCGAGCACCCCGCCACCGTCAGGGCGAGGCGAGGGGTGCACAGCCCGCGCAAAGACATCAACATCCACCAGAGCATGGCTGATCTTGATATGCGAGCATCGATGCCCAGCCACAACACAATCGTTAGGTCCTTGACACACTTGCGTATCTCGACGCTGACGGCGCGCGTGGCCGGCTAACGGGTTTGGCTGAATCGATGCGCGACTGTGTGGGCGAACTAGGCCGATTCGTCGAGTGCGGCCAGCGCCGCATCATAATTGGGTTCTTGCGCGATCTCCGGCACCAGTTCGGAGTAGGCGACATTCCCGTCGGCGCCGATTACCACGACAGCGCGGGCCAGCAGCCCGGCCATCGGGCCGTCGGTGATGGTGACGCCGTAGTCCTCGCCGAAGCTGTCCCGGAACGCCGAGGCAGACGCGACGTTCTCGATGCCCTCCGCGCCGCAGAATCGCTGCTGCGCGAACGGCAAATCCTTCGACACGCACAGCACGGACACGCCGCTCGAGGCGGCGCGTTCATTGAAGGTCCGCACACTTGTCGCGCACACCGGAGTATCGACGGACGGAAAGATGTTAAGCAACACGGGTTTATCGCGAAACTGTTCGTTGCTGACCTCACCCAGGTCCGTGCCGGTCAGGGTGAAGCCGGGGGCGGCCGACCCGACGGCGGGCAGCTCGCCGACGGTATTGATCGCGTTTCCGCGCAAGGTTATCTGTGCCATGCGCACAGTCTGCCAAGGCGGGCGCGGCGGCCTCGGGTCGGGTGGCTTTCCGCGCGAAGCCGACTTGGCTGCCAGGCTGGACCACCCCAACGTGGTCTCCGTGTACGACCGGGGCGAAACCGACGATGGTGCGTTGTGCAATCGCCCTGCTCGACGCCAGCCCGTTGGGCGGCGCGCGCCTGCTGCTGCGACTGGCAGGTGATGGGGGCGGACCGGCTTAAAGCCAACCGTCACTGGTCAGATCGGTGACTCGTGCAGGGCCAGGCTGAAAAAGAGGTAGGCCATGCACAACAGGAAGTTCATCGCGACCAGCACCATGCCCGCGACAATCAGTAATCGGACGCCGCATCGTTGGCCGCGTTTGAACCTTGCCAGACGCTCCTGGCGTTTGATCTCTGACACGGCGAGCGCGAAACTGACATCGGTCATCTCGTTTGACGCGCAGGGTGCGCCGGCCGCGATCTCCTGCAGGCGCGCCGCCGGGATGCCCACGCCGACGCCGGCGAACCGCTTGCTCATTCGGCGCGCCCGTCTGCGACTTAGCACCTGATGTCGCACATGCAGACGATTGGGCGGCCGACCCCATTCACTGCCCCACAGGTTTGCCGGGGTCGCCATGACCGATCACTCTAGTTGGCCCCGATCGTTACCGCGGGCGTGTCGCGTGGTTTCGGTCGATGTTTTCTCGCCCCTCGCCCGGGTAATCGACTGAGTCGTCGCTACCCTCACCCGAGGGAAACCCGCAGAGCGGCGTGGACCCACGTCGGCAAACGAGTTCGAGGAGAGCAATGACACTGGACAAGCAGCGGTTTCTGGAGCTGCTCAATGAAGACCTCAGCACCGAATACCAGTCAATCATCCAATACGTGCAGCACAGCGCCACCGTCAAAGGCGCGGACTACCGCAGCATCGTGGAGGAATTGGATAACCATATCCGTCAAGAGCTCGAGCACGCGCAGACGCTGGCTCAGCAGATTGACTTCCTCGGTGGCACGCCCACGGTCGCCGTCCCCGAAGTGCCCGACATTGCCGACGGTGCCGCCGCATTGCGCGCGGATCTCGACCTGGAAGAGCGCCAGCTCGAGCGGTACCGGCAACGCGTCAGCGACGCCACCGAACTGGGACTGCCCGACGTCGCCGAGGCGCTCAAACCGCTGCTCACGCAGACACAGGACCACGTGGCCGAACTTCGGGACGCCGTCGGAGACTGATCGGTCGCTGCCCCTAAGTCGGCGGTAAGGTTTGCCGCAATTACAATATTGACTACCCGAAACCTCAAATATCGTGGCTTTGAGCAGCTAAAACAGTGCAACATAGGTAACCCTATTCGCAGTGTCGTTTAGGTTGCTGGTTTCGTTGGCGCTGGGTAAAGTTCAACGGGAAAGAGGAACGCACTCGTCGCGCCGTAGCGCCAGACACCAGGACCTGATGACGACCACCAAGCCGGTGACGCCGCGCTCGGCCGGGCGGACGCTCATTCGCTCGGGGTTGATTACCGCCGCGTTCATCATTCCTGCGGTGGTGGTCCGGGTCGCGGGGCTGCGACTTGAATCCGGTTGCCGCCCTGGTTACCTACGGTGCTGCGGTGGTGGCGGCCAGCTTCCTTCTGGCGTGGGCCGCCGAAGCCGCTCAGATCGATGTATCCGGAGGCTTGGCGATCGCCGTGCTGGCCGTGGTCGCGGTGCTGCCCGAATACGCCGTGGACCTGTATTACGCGTACGCATCCGGGCACATGAGCAGTTACACCCAGTACGCCGCGGCGAACATGACCGGATCGAACCGGCTGCTCATGGGATTGGGCTGGCCGGTTGTGGTGCTGGTTGGCCTGATGGTGGCGCGCAAGACCACCGGCAAGAAATCCAGCGCACTGGCGCTGCCGCCGGCCAACCGTCTGGAACTCGGATTCTTGTTGATCGCCGGGGTTTTCGCGTTCATCATCCCGCTCACCGGCCGCATCAGCCTGCTCCTCGGTGTCGGCCTTTTGGGCTGGTTCGGGTTCTACCTCTACCGGATCAGCCGCGGCGAGGTCGACGAACCGGATCTGATCGGCACCCCCGCGGCCATCGGGAAGCTTCCCGGCCGCGGCCGCGCCGCCGTGGTGATTACCCTGTTTGTGGTTGCCGGCATGGTGATCCTGTTGTGCGCCAAACCTTTTGCCGACAACCTCGTCGAGGCCGGCACTCAGCTGGGTATCGACCGGTTCCTGCTGGTGCAGTGGCTCGCGCCGTTGGCCTCCGAAGCCCCCGAGTTCATCGTTGCGATCATCTTCGCCAGCCGGGGCAAAGGCACCGCCGCGATCGCGATGCTGATCTCGGCCAAGGTCAACCAATGGACTCTGCTGATCGGATCCCTACCGATCGCCCATCTGCTCGGCGGCGGCGGAACCAGCTTGGTGCTCGATTCGCGCCAGATCGAGGAAGTGCTGCTGACGGCCACCCAGGCCATGATGGGTGTCGCGCTGCTGCTGGCCTTGCGTTTTCACCGCTTCAGCGCCTTTGCGCTGCTGGCACTGTTTTTGGTGCAATTCCCGATCACCTCCACCCACGGCCGGCTGCTGATCTCTATCGTCTACACCGTCCTGGCCGTGGCCGGGCTCATCGTCAACCGCCGCCACCTGATCGCCACCCTGCGAGCGCCGTTCGTCGATTCCGCCAGCCTCGACCGCGGAAAGCCTGAGCTGACCCCGCTCACCCCCTGAGTGTGGAGGCGAGCCGCAGTCTTCGCCGGCGCTGTGCGGTGACGGCGGCCGATAGTGTGGAGGCGATGCGTGACACGCGGAGCAGGTGGCGCTGATCTCGCGGGCCGGAACTTCTCCGCGTACGGCCCGTCGCACTGGGCGGTGCTGGCAGTGTTCGCGATCGGGTCGGCGGCGCTGGTCTGCATCGGACGCCGGCAAAGCGAACGCCAGGCCCGGCTGCTGGGCCGCATTCTCGGCACTACTTACCGCGGCGATCTATGTCGCGGGATTCGTGTATCAGTTGATCCCGCCCTCGATCGACGTGTCGGTGCCGTTGAATCTGACTGACTTGGCGACTTGCACGGCGGCCTACGCGATGTGGTCGCAGCGACACTGGGTGTCAGCGGTCACGTAATTCCCCAGGTTTGAGGGGTTGTCCGTCACGTAATTCCTCACCCGCCGTCACGTAATTCCCCACCCCTTGGGGCGTGTCCGGCGGGGGTTGGGGTGCTGCTCAGGTTCGCTCCGTTCAGGTGCCCCGTCCGGGGGTCCTGGAAGGGGCCTTGAGGTGGCGAGGAGATCGTGGAACGTGACTGACTTCGTGGAGATGTTCCGGCATTGGAATGCCGGCCGATCCCAGGTGCAGATCTATGAGGCGCTCAACATCGACCGGAAAACGATTCGTAAGTATCTGGCCCCGGCTCTGGCTGAGGGTCTGCAACCGGCTCCTGGGTCGTTCGACGAGGAGGTGTGGCGGGCACGGATCGGGCGATGGTTTCCTGAGCTGGCCGATCCGGTGGCGCGGGCGTTGACGTGGCCGCAGATCGCGGTCCATCACCAGTGGATCACCGATCAGCTGAAGGTGCCGGTGACGGTGGCCACGATCGCGCAGCGGCTGCGTGACGATCACCAAGTCGAGGTGTCGGAGTCGACGGTACGGCGTTATATTGCAACTACTTTCACCGAACAACGCATCGAAGAACGGGTCACCGTGCCGCGTGGTGCTGTCGAACCCGGTAGCGAAGCCCAGATCGATTACGGCAAGCTGGGTATGTGGTCCGACCCGACCTCGGGGCGCCGGGTCGCGGTGTGGGTGTTCGCGATGGTCTTGTCCTGCTCGCGTGCTTTGTTCGTCCAACCGGTGCTGCGGATGGACCAAACCTCCTGGAACGCATCGCATGTGGCGGCGTTCGAGTTCTTCGGCGGGGTTCCGGCGCGGCTGGTGTGCGACAATCTGAAAACCGGGGTGACCCGCCCCGATCTGTATGACCCGCTGATCAACCTGGCCTACAGTGAACTCGCCGCGTTCTACGGCACGCTGATTGACCCGGCGCGGGCGCGTAAACCCAAGGACAAACCCCGGATCGAACGCCCGATGCCCTACATTCGGGATTCGTTCTTCGCCGGCCGGGAGTTCACCTCGCTGGCCCAGATGCAGGCCGAGGCGCAACGGTGGGCCACGCAGGTCTACGGAGTGCACAAGCACCGCGGTCTGGATGGTCAGAGCCCGGCAGCGGTGTTCACCGCGGTTGAGGCCGATGCGCTGATCCCGTTGCCGCCGAGGCCCTTTGAATCGGTCATCTACACCGTCGGGAAGGTCGCCCCGGACTGCCACATCAAATCCGGCAAGGCGTTGTACTCGGTGCCGTGGCGGCTGATCGGCCAGCAGGTGACCGTTCGCATCGCCGGTGACGTGGTGCAGATCTTCCACACCGACACCGTTGTCGCGACCCACGTGCTGCACCTCTCAGGCCGTTCCACGAACTTTGAGCACTACCCGCCGCACAAGATCGCCCACACCTTGCGCAGTGTGACGTGGTGTCGCACCCAGGCCGAACAGATCGGGCCGGGTGCGGTCGCGATCGTCGCCGAACTGTCGACGGTCAACGCTATTCACCGCCTGCGCGCCATCCAAGGGATCATCCGGCTACGCGACACCTACGGCGATACCCGCCTCGACACCGCCTGCGCCCGCGCCCTGGCCATCGGAGATCCGAACTACCGCACCGTCAAAGGCATCCTCGTCGCCGGCACCGAACACGGCGACGACCCACCCCGCCACGCCCCGACACCGCCGGCGATGCTGCGCGGCCCCGATGCCTTCGACACCGAGCGCACCGCCTGACTGACCCACGATCTATCCGAGCACGTTCTGCCCCACTCACCTCGAACATAGGACTTCGTCATGACTATTCACGACCCCAGCCTGCGGGCCGCACTGAAAACCCTCAAACTGACCGGCATGCTCGACACCCTCGATGCCCGCCTGGCCCAAACCCGCGACGGGAAACTCGGGCACCTGGAGTTCCTGCAGGTGCTCTGCGAAGACGAAATCGGCCGCCGAGAATCCGCTGCCCTGGCACGCCGGATCCACCGTGCACGCTTCGAACAACCCAACACCTTCGAGGACTTCGACTACACCGTCAGCCCCAAACTGCCCGCCGCGATGCTGCGCGACCTGGCCGCGCTGCGCTGGCTCGAGGCCGGGGAGTCGGTTATCCTCTACGGGCCAGTCGGGGTCGGGAAAACCCATGTCGCACAAGCACTCGGACACCAAGTAGCCCGCCGCGGCGGCGACATCCGATTCGTCAAATGCTCGCGGATGCTCGCCGACCTCGCCGGCGGACACGCCGATCGCACCATCGGTCAACGCATGCGCGAATACACCCGACCCCTGGTCCTGATCGTCGATGACTTCGCCATGCGCGAGCACACACCGACCCAAAGCGACGACCTCTACGACCTGGTCTCCGACCGCGCCATCGCCGCCAAACCGCTCATCCTGACCAGCAACCGGGCCCCAAAGGATTGGTATCCGCTGTTCCCCAACCCGGTCGTCGCCGAATCACTGCTCGACCGCCTCATCAACACCAGCCACCAAGTCCTCATGGACGGCCCGTCCTACCGGCCCCGGAAACGACCCGGAGCCACCACCACCTGACACCGATCACCAGCCCGGCTACCCTTCACCACAGCAGCGCCCGACCCTGGGGAATTACGTGACGGCTACCCCTGGGGAATTACGTGACCGTGGACAACTGGGCCTACGCGCTGACCTACTACTGGGGTCTGGTCCTGAGCTCACAAGCGCTGATCTCACCGGTGCTGTACTCCCCGGATTTTCCGCACTACGAATTCCTGGGCTTTTTCGCCATTCACCTGCTCGTCGTCTGGGCGGCGATCTATCTCACCTGGGGACGGGGCATGCGACCGCACTGGCGCAGCTACCGCATTGCGGTCGTGGCGACCCTGGCATGGGCGGCAGTCACTTTCACGTTCAACAGCGTCGCCGGAACCAATTACGGTTTTCTCAACGGGCGACCCGCGACCGCGACGCTGCTCGACGTGCTGGGTCCGTGGCCCCTCTACCTACTGACCGGGACCGCAGCCATTCTCATCGTGTGGGCTCTGATGACCTGGCCGTGGGTGCGCAATCGACAACCCGAAGGAGCACAACATGTCTGAATCACTGCCGCCGTTCCCGCCGTTCGACCTGACGTCGGCACTGCACAAAGTCCAGGCCGCAGAAGACGCCTGGAACACCCGGGATCCGTACCGGGTCAGCCGTGCTTACACCGAGAACTCCGTGTGGCGTAACCGCGATCAGTTCCTCACCGGGCGCGACGCGATCATCGAATTTCTCACGGCGAAATGGGAACGTGAACTCGACTACGTACTTCGCAAAAGCCTCTGGACATTCGGCGGGAACCGGATCGCGGTGCGCTTCCAATACGAGTCGCACGCCGTGGCCGGACAGTGGTACCGCAGCTACGGCAACGAATTGTGGGAATTCGACGACAACGGACTCATGCGCCGACGTGAAGCCAGCATCAACGACGTCGCCATCACCGAAGCCGATCGGCGCTACTTCGGCCCTCGACCCGACGACCAACGCGGAGAAGGGCACGAGATCCCGCTTCGATAGCCCGGCCGACCGGGCAGTCCGCTATGTCGAGCCGACCTCGTCCTGATACTTATTCGTCATATGCTCGATCGCCTGCAGTTGGGTCTGCGCGAGCTGGTCCCGCGCTTCGCCGGCCCGCTCGGCGGCATCGAGCGTGGGTTGGGCCTGGCCCTGGAAATGCGGCATCACTTCAGCGGCAAACAATTCCGCGGATCGCCTGGTTGCTGCCGGGTTGGCCCACTCGTGGCCCATCTGCAGCATGCAGCCGAATCCGCCGGACTGATCCCACATCCGCTGCACCTGTGCCCGCGCCTGCTCGGGTGTGCCGATGACGCCGGCGCCGTTCTCGTTGATGATGTCGATCATCTCGTCGAGCTGGTCCCCCGGCATGGTCATCTGCGGGAACGCTGCCACCTTTTGGAAATACCGGAACCACGGCTCGATACCGAATTTCACGTCGGCGCGGGCCTGCTCCTCGGTTTCGGCGATGTGGAAAGGTCCGACCAGGCTCCAGTTTCTGCGATCGACCGGTGTACCGAACGCCGCCGCGCGCTCTTCGACGATGCCCCAGTGGTAGGACAGCGCGTTGAAGCCTTCGATGGTCAGCGTCGCCCCGATGGACAGCAGACCGATGCCGTGCTTGCCGGCCAGCCGCGCGCCCGTGGGTGAAGCGACCGCGGCGACGGCCAGCGGAATCCCGTCCTCGGAGTACGGGGCAAGCTGCAAGCGGGCGTCGAACAGTTGGTGCGTAGCGGTTTTGGCGGTCACCGTCGCTCCCGCCAGCAGGCGCACGACGATGTCGAGATTGGTCTCCAGCAGCTCTCGGGTATCGGTCGGGTTCAGCCCGATCATCGCCGAATCCGTGGGCAACGAGCCCGGTCCCATCCCGCCGATCACCCGACCGTGGGTGAGATGATCCAGCAGCATCAACCGGTCGGCGACCCACAGCGGATTGTGATAGGCGAGCGAGATGACGCCGGTGCCGAATCGGATCCGCTTGGCTCGTTCCGCCGCAGCGGCGATGAAAACCTCTGGTGAGCTGATGATTTCGCTGCCTGCCGAATGATGCTCCCCCAGCCACACTTCATCGAAGCCGAGCGCGTCGAGATGCTGCACGAATTCCAGGTCGCGCTGCAATGCGAGCGTCGGGTTGGTGCCGGCACGGTGAAACGGTGCGATGAAGTATCCGAACCTGAGTCTGGCCATGAAGCTCCCCTTGCGATCGCGTTGCCCGACCCTAACCCCAACATGTTTTCACGCGGATCTGCGCCGAACCGGATAGCCGCCGAATTCGGCCAGCGACCGGAGCTGGCGCAGGGCGAACTGACGTGGCCGCCCTGACTCGGGAATTACGACACCGGCCCACAGTCCTTCGACTCCCCCGATTTCCACGGCGTCCCGCGCGCACAGCCACCGACGGGGACAAACCCGGCACAGCGCTTTGGCCTCGTCGTCGGGTGCGCTGGTCCAGCGGTCGGGGTCGGCGGTGCAGACTGGGACGTACTCCTCGCCTGGCGCGGATCCCGGCTCCACAGGTTCGGTCATCGCTCCTCCACCTACTGTTGCTGTTGCTCAGTCGTTGGTCCATCACTGTAGATGTAGCACCATAGCATTGCAACAGTATAGCCACGAACGCGCTACGAATTATCTGGTGCGACGCTACGGCGGAAATTCGTAGCAGAATCAACTGAGCTGCGCAAACATCCTTTCGGCGACGGGCCGCACCGGCGGGAGGATCTCGTCTCACATCGGTCTAGGAAACCGAAGCAGTTTCGGCATGGCAACGCCCATCTGCAGCTGCGAACATGTAGCGTTCGTCACGCAAGTAAGAGATGAAGCTGTAGCAGCAAACCGCGGTTCTCGCAGTCGAAAGGAGTCCACGCGGATGAGTGACCAGGTGGCGGCGCCGCCCCTGTCCGTTCGAATCGGGGACCAGACTCAGGTCCTCGATCCGGCGCGCGGGGTTGCAGTCATCGGAAGAGATCCGGCGGCTGCCGTGCGGATCGACGATGAACGGATCTCGCGCTCCCACGTCCGGCTGGAGCCGCACCCGGACGGCTGGCGGGCCATCGACACCAGTACCAACGGCATTTTCGTGGGGGGCATGCGGCGCCGGTCGGTACCCATCCACGCCGCTACGACGATCTACCTGGGAAACGCCGACGGTATCCAGGCGGTCTTCACGCCCGACGATCCGCTGGAAAAAACCCAGGTAACAGGAACCGGCGCGGTTAACGTCGACGACGGTGAGACGTGGACCGAGATGGAGACCACCGATCCCGACGTCGCGCGGGCGGGCCGGCTGGTTGCCGCGCGCCGGCGCGAATTGGACATCACCCAGCGCAGTCTGGCCAGGGACAAGATCATCAACGCCGGCGCCCTCATCGCTTTCGAGAAGGGGCGCAGCTGGCCGCGTCAGGCAACGCTCGCCAAACTGGAAGAAGTCTTGCAGTGGCCGCCGGGCACCATCACGCGCATCCGTGACGGCGCAAGCACAAGCGTCGACCCCGAGGTCACCGAGGCCGTGACCAATACCGTTCAGGCGCCGCTGATGGCCGAGGCCGTCGAATTGGCGATGCACACCCTCACCGCGGCCATCGGCGGGTTGCCCAAGCCGACAGATCCAGCATTCACCCCGCGGGCCACCGCTATTCTCGCCGACCTGCGCAAGCTCGAGGCGGTAGCGGCCAACGCCGCCCGCCACGCCAAGGGCACCCCTTCGGTAGTGCTCGCGCTGAGCGCCGTGCGCCGCAGCTACAACGACTTGATGGCGCGCGCGGCGCGTTCGCGCACCGCCACCCTGGGTCAAAGGCTGTACGGGTCCCGGCACGCCGCCGATCTCAGTGTCGAGGAAACGGCCAATGCTGCGGGCCTGTCCAGCGAGGTGATTGCCGCCGCCGAGGCCGAGCGCCCGATTCACCCCGACGCCGTCCGCGCCATTGAGAACCTCATTGCACAGCTGGCAGGGTAGCGATCAGGTAAGGCCCAGGTAAAACGTTGCCTGGCAAGATGATCGGCAACGACAGAGAGGTGACGCGTGGTTTCCCGAAAGGTTCCCCCTGCCAAAGTCGTTCGTGCGGTCGAGGTCGCCCGTCGCCACCTGAGTCGTGTTCATCGCGGGACGGCTCCGCCGCAAGCGGCGATGATGGACCTCATCACCGGCGCTTGGGTTACTCAGGCAGTCACCGCCGCACCGTTCAGCGTCGTCGAGGCGACCGCGGTCGGCACCTAGCCTAGGCCCGGGTGGGTTCGCTCAGCTTGACCAGCGTCTTGCCGATGTTGACGCCGGTGAACAGTCCGTTCAGCGCATCGACGCACGACTCGATGCCCTCGAAGATAGTCTGCCGATGTTTGAGCCGACCCTCGGCCTCCCAGTGGCGGAGTGCGGCGAAGGCTTCGTCGAATCGGCCCCATTGGTCGAGTGCGTTGAATCCCTCCATGAGCGCGGTTTTGGCCAGCAAGTTCACATAGTTGGCCGGTCCGGGATGCTCGCCGCTCAGGTAGCTGGAGATGACGCCGCACAACACAACCCGCGCCTTGGGAGCCAGCCGGCCCAGCACCGCGTCGAGGACCGGCCCGCCTACGTTGTCGAAGTACACGTCGACGCGCCGGGGGCAATGCTCTTTGAGCGCCGCCCCTAAATTGCCCCCCTTGTAGTCGATGCACGCGTCGAAGCCGAAGTCCTCGACCACCGCCTTGCACTTCTGCGGGCCGCCCGCGATTCCCACCACCCGGGCGCCGGCGATCTTGGCGATCTGCCCGGCCACCGATCCGGTGGCGCCCGCCGCCGCCGAGACCACCACCGTCTCCCCCGGCTGGGGCCGGCCGATGTCGGTCATCCCGAAGTAGGCGGTTGCGCCGGTCGGGCCATACACCGACATGATCGCCAGCTGGTCGTCTTCGCCGGGGATGGGCGTGCTGAAGATGTCGTCGCGGATGATCACGTATTCCTGAAAGCCCGTCAGGGTGGTGATCACGTCACCGACGGCGTAGGCGTCGCAGCGCGACGCGACAACCTCGCCGATCCCGGCTGCCCGGATGACCTCGCCCAGCTGGACCGGCGGCAGATAGCTGGGCTGGTCGTCGAGCCAGGTGCGCGCGGCGGCGTCGATACCGACGTAGGTCGTGCGGACCAGCGCCTCACCGTCAGCAGGCTGGGGTGCCGGCGCCGTGACCAGCTCGGTGTCGGCGGCCTGGACCAGGCCGGTCGGTCGGCGGCGCAGCAGGATCTGGCGGTTCATGAGCTCGGCCACGATGGAAGAAACTACCCAACTCGGTGGGTGTCGCGTGACCGCCTCGCGGCGAAAAACACCGGGGCTAGACTCGCATCGTTGGGTGAATGGTGCTGATTAGGGCTGAATAGGAGCGTAATTTCATGACCATCGTCGAAGCGGATGCACAAGCTCCCAGCCCGTTCGAGCAGGATGTTGTCGCCACCCAGCGCTACTTCGACAGCCCGCGCTTTGAGGGCATCATTCGTCTCTATTCGGCCCGCCAGGTGGTCGAGCAGCGCGGCACGATCCCCACCGATTACGCCGTGGCGCGGGCGGCGGCGGCCGCGTTCTACGACCGGCTGCGCGAACTGTTCGCCGAGCGCAAGAGCATCACCACATTCGGCCCGTACTCGCCGGGGCAGGCCGTAACTATGAAGCGAATGGGCATCGAGGGAATTTACCTCGGTGGTTGGGCGACGTCGGCGAAGGGCTCCACCACTGAGGACCCCGGCCCGGACCTGGCCAGCTATCCGCTGAGTCAGGTGCCGGAGGAGGCCGCCGGGCTGATACGCGCTCTGCTCACCGCCGACCGCAACCAGCAATTCCAGCGTTTGCGCATGACCGACACCGAACGTGCCGTGACCACGCCGATCGACTACCGGCCGTTCATCATCGCCGACGCGGATACCGGTCACGGCGGTGATCCGCACGTGCGCAACCTGATTCGGCGTTTCGTCGAGGCCGGCGTGCCCGGATACCACATCGAGGATCAACGGCCGGGCACCAAGAAGTGCGGCCACCAGGGCGGCAAGGTGCTGGTTCCGTCCGACGAACAGCTCAAGCGCCTCAACACCGCGCGCTTCCAGCTCGACGTGATGCGGGTGCCGGGCATCATCGTGGCGCGTACCGACGCCGAGGCCGGCAACCTCATCGACAGTCGCGCGGACGAGCGCGACCAGCCGTTCCTGCTGGGCACCACCAACTTGAAGATTCCGTCCTACAAAGCCTGTTTCCTGGCGTTGATGCGGAGCTTCTACAACAACGGATTCACCGAACTCAACGGGCATCTCCTCTATGCGTTGCCCGAAGCCGAGTACGCCGCGGCCGACGCCTGGCTGCAACGGCAAGGCATCGCGGACCTGGTCGCCGAGGCCGCAGCCGGCCATCAGCAAAACGGCGCAGCACGGTCGGTCGACGCGCTCTACGACAAAGTCGAGTCCAAGTTCGTCGACGCCTGGCAGGAGGACGCCGGCTTGATGACCTACGGCGAGGCCGTCGAGGAGCTGCTCGAATTCGACGAAGGCGAAGGCGAACCGCGTGAGATGAGCGCCACCGAGTGG
This sequence comes from uncultured Actinomycetota bacterium, assembly GCA_963787635.1. Lineage (GTDB taxonomy): Bacteria > Actinomycetota > Actinomycetes > Mycobacteriales > Mycobacteriaceae > Mycobacterium. The sequence goes on from CAWBDP010000007.1 coordinate 54,701, forward strand.
CGGCAGTTCGCGCAACGCGCTCCGCTCTACACCGCGCGGGAAAAGGCGCGGGAATTGGGCGTCGACCCCGGATGGGACTGCGAACGGGCGAAAACGCCTGAAGGCTACTACCAGATCCGCGGCGGCATACCGTATGCGATCGCCAAATCGCTTGCCGCGGCACCATTTGCTGACATTCTGTGGATGGAGACCAAGACCGCGGACCTGGTCGACGCCCGGCAGTTCGCCGAGGCGATTCACGCCGAGTTCCCGGACCAGATGCTGGCCTACAACCTCTCCCCCTCCTTCAACTGGGACACCACCGGTATGACCGACGAAGAGATGCGGGCCTTCCCCGAAGAGCTCGGCAAGATGGGCTTCGTCTTCAACTTCATCACCTACGGCGGGCACCAGGTCGACGGTGTGGCCTCCGAAGAGTTCGCCACCGCCCTGAGACAGGATGGCATGCTGGCGCTGGCCCGGCTGCAGCGCAAGATGCGCCTTGTCGAGTCGCCATACCGGACACCGCAGACCCTGGTCGGCGGGCCGCGCAGCGATGCGGCGCTGCTGGCCTCGTCGGGACGCACCGCGACCACCAAGGCCATGGGCAAAGGCTCCACGCAGCACCAACACCTGGTGCAGACCGAGGTGCCCAAGAAGCTGCTCGAGGAATGGCTGGCGCTGTGGAGCGAGCACTACCAACTGGGCGAGAAACTCCGTGTCCAGCTGAGGCCGCGTCGCGCCGGCTCGGATGTGCTCGAACTCGGCATTTACGGCGACGGCAACGAGCAGCTGGCCAATGTCGTCGTCGATCCGATAAAGGATCGGCACGGCCGCAGCATCCTTCAGGTGCGCGACCAGAACACCTTCGCCGAGAAGCTACGACAGAAGCGACTGATGACCCTGATCCACCTCTGGCTGGTGCACCGGTTCAAGGCCGACACGGTGATCTACGTGACGCCGACCGAGGACAACCAGTATCAGACCGCCAAGATGAAGTCCCACGGCATCTTCAGCGAGGTCTATCAGGAGGTCGGCGAGATCATCGTCGCCGAGGTGAACCGGCCCCGCATCGAGGAGCTGCTGGCGCCTGATCGGGAAGCATTGCAGCGGTTGATCAGCAAGGAGCGGTAGCCCTGCCTCAGCGAGTTTTGCGCAACCTCAGGGGACGTTGACGCAAACGCCGTTGGCGCAACCGCCGCCGCCGCCCGGTCCACCGCCGCCGCAGCCGACGCCTGGAACACAGCCGGAACCACCGCCGGGGCCGCCGCCGCCGATCGGGCCACCGGGGACGCCGCCGCCACCGCCGCCGGGACCGCCGCCGCCGGTTGGACCGCCGGGGACGCCGCCGCCGCCCCCGCCCGGCCCGCCACCACCGCCGGGAGCAGGTGACGTTGCCGACGGCGCTGGGGCCACCACCGTCGTGGTCGTCGTTGTGGTCGTGGTGCTGGACGACGGCCCACTTTTACCGCCGCCACCGCATCCGACCGCAAAAGAAAGCACGGCGGCACCGCCGAACAGCGCAGCCGCCGTCCTAGCTGGATATCTCATCAGACCCTCACCCTCATCTCTCGGATCTCCAGACGCCCTGTCTATTACCCCTGACGCCTGCCGGCAAAACGCAGCCAGCGTTGCCTCGCCGGCTGCGCCGATGCCCTCGGGTCGTGAAACAGCCTGCCAACGTTCATCTTTGGCGCAACAGGCAATGCTCGCCCCAGCCGCGACCGGTGGCCGCTACCCGCACGGCCCGGCATCGGCGAAGTCTTGACTAATTCCAGAAAAGGGTCCATATTTCTTTGCGTGTCCTCGCGGCCGGATTACGCGGAGCAGCTGCGGATGGCTGACCTGCGCGTGACTCGTCCTCGCCTCGCGGTGCTGGAAGCGGTGCGTGCCCGCCCGCACGCCGACACCGAGGCGATTTTCGAATCCGTGCGCGCGCTCCTTCCCGAGGTGTCTCGTCAAGCCGTCTACGACGTGCTGCACGCCCTGACCGGAGTGGGTCTGGTGCGGCGTATCCAGCCGCCCGGCTCTGTCGCGCGCTACGAGTCGCGGGTCGGTGACAACCACCACCACACCGTCTGCCGGTCCTGCGGCGTCATCGCCGACGTCGACTGCGCCGTCGGCGAGGTCCCCTGTCTGACACCTTCGGACGACAACGGCTTCGTCCTCGACGAGGCCGAGGTCATCTACTGGGGCCTGTGCCCCGACTGTTCGACATCAGATCCTTCACGATCGCAACCGTGATCGCCGCCCGATACACCCATCCCGGAAGGAAAGGCCGACGTGTCTGAGAGCGAGAACCCAGTAATCCCCGCCCCGACTCCCAAAGAGCATGCGCCCCGGACGAACCGGGACTGGTGGCCAGATCAACTGGACCTCCAAGTGCTCCAACAGCAATCACCGCTGGCCAATCCCATGGGTGACAACTTCGATTACGTGGCTGAATTCAAGACGCTCGACGTCGATGCGCTCAAGCAGGACATCTTCGACGTGATGACCACGTCGCAGGACTGGTGGCCGGCCGACTACGGCCACTACGGGCCGCTGTTCATCCGGATGAGCTGGCACGCCGCGGGCACCTACCGGATCGAGGATGGCCGCGGTGGCGGCGGCAAGGGTGCTCAGCGATTTGCCCCGCTCAACAGCTGGCCCGACAACGCCAGCCTCGATAAGGCACGCCGGCTACTGTGGCCGGTCAAGCAGAAGTACGGCAGGAAGATCTCCTGGGCGGATCTGATCGTCTTCGCCGGCAACTGCGCATTGGAATCGATGGGATTCACGACGTTCGGGTTCGGCTTCGGGCGCGAGGACATCTGGGAGCCCGACGAGGTCTTCTGGGGGCCTGAGGACACCTGGCTCGGCGATGAGCGCTACAGCGGCGAACGGCAGCTCGCCTGCCCGCTGGGTGCGGTGCAGATGGGTCTGATCTACGTAAATCCCGAAGGACCCAACGGTAATCCGGATCCGGTCGCCGCCGCCGTCGACATCCGCGAGACATTCCGCCGGATGGCGATGAACGACGTCGAGACGGCGGCGCTGATCGCCGGCGGCCACACCTTCGGCAAGACGCACGGCGCCGGCGACGCCGATCTGGTCGGCCCGGAGCCCGAGGGTGCTCCGCTGGAGGAGCAGGGCCTGGGCTGGAAGAGTTCCTTCGGCACTGGTGTGGGCAAGGACGCGATCACCAGCGGGCTCGAAGTGGTCTGGACACCCACCCCGACGAAGTGGGACAACAGCTTCCTGGAAACCCTCTACGGCCACGAGTGGGAGAAGGTCAAGAGCCCCGCCGGCGCCTGGCAGTGGACCGCGAAGGACGGCAAGGGCGCCGATTCGGTGCCTGATCCGTTCGACTCGTCGGCGCGGCGCGCCCCGACGATGCTGACGACTGATCTGTCGTTGCGGATGGACCCGACCTACGAAAAGATCACCCGACGCTGGCTCGACCACCCGGAGGAGTTCGCCGAAGAGTTCGCCAAGGCGTGGTACAAGCTGTTGCACCGCGACATGGGGCCGGCCTCGCGCTACCTGGGCCCCTGGGTTCCCGAGCCGCAGCTGTGGCAGGACCCGGTCCCGGCGGCCGACCACGAGTTGATCGGCGAGCAGGACATCGCGGCACTCAAGAGCAAACTCCTCGATTCGGGATTGTCCGTGCCCCAACTGGTTTCCACCGCGTGGTCGGCGTCGGCCAGCTTCCGTGGCACCGACAAGCGTGGCGGCGCCAACGGCGCGCGGATTCGTCTTGCGCCACAGAAGGATTGGGAAGCCAATGACCCGGCTGAGCTGGCGAAGGTCTTGTCGGCGCTGGAGAAGATCCAACAGGACTTCAACAGCGCACAGTCCGGTGGCAAGTCGGTCTCGCTGGCTGACCTGATCGTTTTAGGCGGGTGCGCCGCCGTCGAGAAAGCGGCCAAGGACGCCGGACACGACCTCACCGTCCCGTTCACACCGGGACGCACCGACGCCACGCAGCAGCAGACCGACGTGGAGTCGTTCGCGGTCCTCGAACCGCAGGCCGACGGTTTCCGCAACTACCTTCTGGCCGGCATCAAGCTGCCGCCGGAGCGCCTGCTGCTGGACCGGGCCAACCTGTTGACGCTCACCGCACCCGAGATGACCGTCCTCGTCGGCGGCATGCGTGCCCTCAACGCGAACTTCGGCCAAACCCAGCACGGTGTTTTTACCGACCGGCCCGAGCAGTTGACCAATGACTTCTTCGTCAACCTGGTCGACATGGGCAACGTGTGGAAGGCATCCGAGTCGGAGAACGTCTACGAGGTCCGCGACCGCGGCACCGGCGAGCTCAAGTGGACCGCCAGCGCCGTGGATCTGGTCTTCGGCTCGAACGCGCAGCTGCGCGCGGTTGCCGAGGTCTACGCCAGCAGTGACGGGGAAGAAAAGTTCGTGCACGACTTCGCCGCCGCATGGGACAAGGTGATGAACCTCGACCGGTTCGACGTGACCTGATTCAGTACAGGGGCGACCAGGCCGAGGTGCGCAGCAGCCGGCTCTCCCACTGTTCGCGATAGGCAAGAGCATCGGACATGACGTCGTGGCGCAGCTCATCCAGCTCGCGCATCCACTGGCGCAGGTCACCCGTTTGGATCCGTCGTGCCAGGCGCTGCCAGGCGGCTCCGTCGCGAAAGCCGGTCACGGTGACGACGGTGTAGGCGGGACCGCTGCCGTGGGCGTGGTTGGCGTACCACAGCAACCGGGCCTCGGCGCCGGCGCCGAGAATCGGCATCCAGCCTTCGCGAAATGCCGCCTCGAATTCCGCTTCGGCCCGCCCGCGCACTTTGTGCACCTCGTGCATGAACAGCATGCCGGGACCTCCCTGACGCACGCGCTGCGCACGGTAACTGATGAACCTGGACAGCGGTGGCGGCAACCTGGTTTGCTCACAAGGGTATCGGTGTCTACCCGCAGGAGATTTCGCTGATGGCCCGAATCGATGTGCCCGACGGGCCCGGCGGCGACGCCGCGATGATCTGGACGTTGCGGCCGCAGCTGGGCGCCATGGTTGAGCAGATGATCCGCGGTGCTTATCAGCAGAGCATCCTGCCGGCAGCAGAGCGCGAGCTGGCGAGGATGCGCATCGCAGCGCTCAACGACTGCGTCGCGTGCTCGGACTTTCGCGCGCAGTCGGTCCTCGACGCGGGCGTCGCGCCGGAACTCTACGAGAACGTCGCGGCCTACCGCACCTACCCCGGCTATACACCCCGGCAGCGCCTGGCCATCGAGTACGCCGAACGCTTCACCGACGATCACGCCTCGATCGATGATGCGTTCTTCGGGCGGTTGCGGGAGCTGTTCACCGATGCGGAGATCGTCGATCTCACGTTGTGTGTTGCGGTCTTTCTCGGCCTGGGACGCTCGTTGAGTGTGCTCGGCGTTGATCAGTCCTGCGCGATCGACGTCTGAACGAGCGAAATGGATCTCGAGTCGGTCGACGAATTGCTCACCACTACAAGGGCGGTGCGCAAACGCCTCGACCTGACCCGCCCGGTCAGCCGTGAGGTGGTCCTTGAGTGCGTACAGATCGCGATGCAGGCGCCCACCGCGAGCAACGCCCAGGACTGGCGCTGGCTGGTGATCACCGACACCGAGAAACGCGCCGCTATCGCCGATGTCTACCGCACGATCGGCGCCGGCTATCTCGGTCACGTCGCCGCGACCGAACCCGATCCGCAGACCCGGCGGGTATATCGCAGTGCGCTCGGCCTGACCGAAACGCTGGCCGAGGTTCCCGTGCACGTCATCCCCTGCCTGCAACGCCGTTTTGACCAAAGCAACCCGGTAGTCGCCGCATCCGCTTGGGCGTCGATCATTCCAGCTGCCTGGAGTTTCTTGCTTGCACTTCGGTCCCGCGGCTTGGGATCGGTATGGACGACAATGCATTTGGCCAAAGAGCAGCAAGTAGCCGAACTGCTCGGAATTCCCGCGACGGTGACCCAGGCGGCGTTGTTCCCGGTGGCGTACACCATCGGCACCGATTTCCGACCCGCCATCAGGCCGCCCGCCGAGACGATCACCTTCTGGAACAGCTGGGGAGGAACCTGATGCGCTCCTACACTGTGCGATTCGCTGTCGAGGCGCCCGCGAGAAAAGTATGGCGAGTGCTGCATCCAAAGCCGGCGCCGGACGCTCCCCGGCCGCGAGTCCTCGAGTGGCCCACCGGGCGCATGGAGATCTTGACCGAAGGCGACGAGGCCGGCGAGGGGCTGGTCCGCACCTGCGTCTTCGAGGTACCCAAGTACCTGTTGTCGGGTGGCAAGGGGCGATCGTGGGAGACGGTGACCGAGGCGAAGATCGACAAATTGTCGCGGTATGTGGCGATCGGCAAACCGCTGTGGTCGCGCGCCGAGGGTTACCACGAGCTCGAGGAACAACCCGACGGCACCACGGTGCTCACCTTCCACGAGACCTATCACGCCTACAACCCGGTGCTGCGGGTCCTTCTCGAACGGCTGGTGCATGCCAAGATTTCGCGCGACAATCTCGCCACCTATGAGCACGCGCTGGGCTACGCCGGCCGGGTGCGGCGACTTACTTAAACCGCTATCCGAAAGTTTGTTCTTAACAAAGTATTAAGCGCTGCTCCCGGTGACCTTAAATTCGCCGGTTAACGTTCGAAGCAGATTGCGGTCAAAGGTGACCACCCGCGACCAACACCAGTGCGAAATGAGGCCGTTCATGAACGCTCCGATTGAGTCGGCGGCTTCAGCCTTCACGCCCCGCTACGGCAGTCCGCTCTTCGAGTGCGGCGGCGCCCGGATACGGACGCAGTGCCGTCATCTGGCGACGGTTGTCACTATCAGCGGCGACATCGACACCACCAACGTCGATCGGGTCAGCGAGCACACCAGGCGCTTCATCCTGCCCGACACGCCCTTCGTCCTAGATCTCAGTGACGTGGATTCGCTGTCCGCGCAGAGTATTCCGTTCCTGTACAAAGTCGATGACAAGTGCCGCACCGCTGGAGTCGAGTGGTCGCTGGTCGCGAGCCCCGCCGTCAAGCGGGAACTGCAGGTCACCAACCAGGAAGCCATGTTCCCGGCGGCGGCCTCGCTCCACCAGGCGCTGCATCTGTTCGCGGACGCCATTTCGGCGCGTCGCCGGATGCTGCTGCCGTTGCTCGGTAACACCGCATAGCCCACTTATTTGCTTGATTCGCCTCCCGGACAACCGGTTTCGTGCCGGAAGTAGACTGTGGATGTGCAGACTACCGAGTACGCTCCAGGCCGGCTGGTCGACTTGTTCGGTGACCCGGGCCAACCCACTGTTCTGATGTGGCATGGCCAGCAAGCCAACGCTCGCAGCACCATGCGGCCGCTTGCCGAGCTGGTAGCGGGGCATGGCCGCACGGTGCTGGTGCCGGATTGGAACTCACACGCTGATGACGGCGGGCGCGCGGATCTGCTTGCTTCGCTGCAGTTTGCGCGGGAGCGGGTAACGGACTCCGATGGCATGGTGTTGGTCGGCTGGTCGATGGGAGGTGTGGCCGCGGCGGGGCTGACGATCCATGCACGAGAGCTCGGCCTCGGATTGACGCACACCGTGTGCCTTGCCGGCGCGTTCATCGTCCGGGATCCGATTTACGGGGAACGCCCGGCCGCGGTTTTGTCGGGCCGTGCCGACAGTTCACCGTTCACTCTGCTGCACGGGGCGTCCGACGGCGTGATCCCGGTCGCCGTGAGCCGGTCGTTCGCCTCGTCGCTGGAGAAGAACGGCTGGCCGGTCGAGGTGGTCGAGCTGGCCGCCGACCACGGCACCATCGCCGGCGCCGTCTATGACTCGGCCGCCGACCGCTACTCGGCGGCAACCGACTCCAAGACGCTGGCCGTCGCGGCCGGCGTCGCGAACCGGATCGCCGGCGTCGCCTGAGCGTAAGTTCAACGGTTATCGCGTCGTTTCCTGGTCGTCGTGCTCCTCGGTTTCGTGCTCCTCGGATTCGTCGTGCTCCTCGGTTTCGTAGGCAACGTCGAGCTGCTGCTCCGGGCGCCGATTTTCGACTCGCAGCGCTCCGGTGTAGTACCGCTTGTCCCCTTCGAGCAGCGGTGGCTGCACGATGCTGCGCGGCCACAGATGCTTGGTGCGCACCACGTCGATTTCGATCGCGTAGACGATCAGCGTCGCCTGCAGCGCCAGCCAGGAGAGCAGCCCCAGCACCACACCGAAGAACCCGGCCACGGCCTGGGCGTGACGCAGTTGGTGGGCGACGATCACTCCGGCCGCGGTAAGCAGCAGCTGCCAACCGACGGCGCTGATCGCGGCGCCGGGCAGAATTGCCCGGGTTGGCACCTCACTGGAAACCGCGACCCGGAAAAGGGCGAAAAAGAACCCGAAGCCCAACACCGTGCCGACGGCAAAACTGATTACCCGTGCCGGCATGCCATGAAAGCCCAGAGATGCTGCTGCTCCGGCGGCCGTACCGGACGCACCGGTGACAACCACGATCAGGCCCAGCACAAACAGCGCAGCGACGGTGCGCAGATACCTGGGCACGAAGCCGGGCCAGTTGACTTTCGGGACGGCCCACAGCGTGTTGAGCGCGTTTTGCAGACCGTTGGCGAATCCGCGGGCTCCGTAGAGGGCGCCCAGGATGCCGACGGTCAGTGAGAGCGCGGTGTCGCCGAAGGTCGCGACACCAAGTTGCTGGTGAAGCTGGCCTCCGATAATGGGAAACTCCGCGAATGCGGAGTTCACCAGGTGCTGCTGGATCGTGGGATGTGCCCGCAGTACCACGCCGGTGACGGCCGTCAACACCAGCAGCAGCGGAAACGTCGCCACAAACGAGTAGTAGGCCAACAGGGACACCAGATTGCCGGCTTGATCGTCGCCGAACTTCTTCACCACCGCGATAGGGAAGCCCGCCACCGGGTGCCGCTGTTGCCAGCCATCGAACCCGCGGACCACTCGTTCAACCGGGTTCATCGAGCAGTCCTGCAAACGGTCCTGGAAACGGTCCTGGAAACATAGTGCCTGGAGTTCATCACTCCAGTGTGGTCAATTCAGCCGGCGCTGGGGTGAAGGGCTGGACAAATGCTTACGTCCGCCCCCAGTGGCGTACCCTGCTGATTCAGGAGGGCTTCATGCGGGCAGGCAAAACAGCGGTCGTCGCCGCGGCACTTTTTCTGGCGGGCTGGGGTACCGGCGCCGGGACCGCCGGCGCCGATCCGACCTCACCGCCTCCGTCGCCCTCGCCTGCGCCTGCGTCTGCGCCCGGACCTGGGCCCAAGACAACCATCGATCACGACGGCACCTTTGCGGTGGGCAGCGATATCGCCCCGGGCACCTACAGCTCGGCGGGCCCGGTGGGCGGTCACAGCTGCTATTGGAAACGGGTGGGCGGCCCCAGCGGGAACGAAGTCCTCGACAACGCCATGAGCAAAGCGCCGCAGATCGTGCAGATCGACGCGACCGACAAATCGTTCAAGACCGACGGCTGCCAGCCGTGGCAGCTCACGGACGCGGCAGCTCCCAATGAATTGCCGCCGTCGTCGGCGGAAGCCCAATTGCACGGCATCCTCGGCGACCTCAACGCTCGGTCCCGGCAGTCCGGCGGCGGGCAACTACCCTAGCCTTGGCTTGCCGGACTGATTCGGCGCAATCACGACTGGCCTGCTGTGCTTTGTCGTAGTTGGCTTCGGCGGTGCTGAGTTCGCGCTCGGCCGCACGCAGGCGTTGGACGGCTTCCTTGCGACGCAACCGAGCGGCAGCTCGTGCGGCGTGCCGCTCAGCGAGCACGTCGTCGGCGTCGGCTTTGGCTCGTTCGGCCTGAGTCAAAGCGGCCCGCATCGCTTCTTGCCGCTGACGCGCTTTCCTCGTCGGCTGACGCGCCCCCGCAGTGGCACCGCTGATCGCGCCGAAACCCGACCAGCGCTGCGGCTTGGTCAACCGACCGAGGGCCGCGGTGACCTCGGGATCAGCGATCGCCGCCTGCAGCGTGCCGGTGACCTCCTCGCGGAGTGCCGCCGACGGGTTTTTCAGCTCTGCTGCCTCGAACGCGGCGCGGGCAAGATCGTCGACCAGCTTGCGTTGCTCGGCGGACAAGTCCCGGATACGGTCGCCGTCCATTGCCGCGTGCGCGTCGCGCAGTCGGTCACCGAGGTCGGTGAGGCGCTGCTGGACTTCCCGGTGATCGAGAGCAAGCCGGTTAATGACCCAGGCGGCTCGCGTGGGCCTGTTTGTCGAAGAGATCTGTCGGGCCGTCGCGGTGTCGCCGCGTTGCTTGGCCGCCGCGCTCAACCGGGTCCGCAGCGCGGTGAAACTCGCCGGATCGGCCCAATGCAGTTCGTCGAGCGGGTCGTCAGCCATGACGCCACGATCAAGTGATGCGGCTCAGATTGGCAGGAGGTAGTCGGAGGTATAGAACTCGGCGGGGCTTTGGGAATGCTCACTGGGGCGCCGGAGAACGACCCATAACCCGGTTGTGCCTTGGTCGATTGCGTCCTGAACGGTCACCCTGCCCGCGCCGGCGCCGTCGGTATTCAGGCTGACGTACGCGGTGCCCGGGTCGCCCGGCCCGCAGGGGGACGACGATGGCCGAGGTGTCTGGATCAGCCCGACGTCGTAGCGAGTATCGGGCTTACCTCGTATCAGCTGCACGTCGGCGCTTGCGCTGGAGCCGCCATGCTGGATCACCGCCGTCGCTGTGCCGTCACCGGTTCCCCCCACATTCGGGACCATGGTGAAATCGCAGTCTCGCAAGTACTGGCGGAGCGGAACCGTGGTGGTACCCGGAGCAGCCCACACCGGCGACATTGACGACACTGCCACCGCCGACGTCGCCAGGCTGATCGCTGCCGCGGACGTCACCAAGCGTGTGCACCTGCGCATCAGCTGTCCTATCGCTGTCGGTTGACTGTCTTTGTGAATGCTCGCAGGTGTACACCGCATGCGGCAAGGTGTCATCGGCGATCCAGTTTCGGGGCGACGGCCAGTGCGTGCGGAGATAGCCACGGATAGAATCGTTTTCGAATGACCGGGGGACCCTAGGTGAGGAGTGGTGAGCTGAGCTCGCTGATGTTCAATCGCCGCCGGGTTCGCTACGCCCTGCTCGCGGTATTTGTGCTCGTCTTGGGCCTCGGCGGTGTGCAGCTGGTGGCGCAACCCCGATGCGCAGATTGCGGCACCCACGCTGATGCTTCGGCCAAGCGGGCGCCGGCGCAAGTCATCATCACACCGGCCGCCAACGCCCGCGACGTTGATCCCATCGCGCGCGTCCTGGTAAGCGCCCATTCGGGGACGCTGACCGAGGTGCGCATGGTCAACGATGCAGGCATGCCGGTCGAGGGCGTGATGACGCCCGACAACACCGTCTGGAAACCGACGGTGCCGCTGGGCTATGGACGTACCTACACCTTGACAGTCAGCAGCCGAGGCCCGGGCGGTGTGCCGTCGACCCAGGTGTCGTCGTTCTCGACGCTGCAGCCGTCCAACCAGACCAAGGTTTCCTTCACCACCACGTCGGAGGCGCCGCTGCAGGACGGCGGCAGCTACGGCGTCGGCACTGTGATCGTCGCGCACTTCGACGAGCAGATCGGCGATCGCGCCGCCGCCGAGCGTCAACTGGTCGTGACCACCAATCCGCCGGTGCAAGGCTCGTGGTTCTGGGTCGACGACCAGAATGCCCACTGGCGACCCGAGCACTACTACGCACCGGGTACCACCGTCACCGCCGAAGCAAAGATCTACGGAATCTCGGTCGGCAACGGCCTGTTCGGGCAAGAAGATTCACGGGTGTCGTTCCGAATCGGCAACGCCCACATATCGATCGCCGACGACGCCACTCAATCAAGTCAGCGTCTATGACAACGGCGCGCTGGTCCGCACCATGCCCACCTCGATGGGGATGGGCGGCACCGCCGCTATCGGCGGGCAGACCCTTTCGTTCTGGACTCCCCCGGGCATCTACACCGTGCTCGACAAGGGCAATCCGGTGGTGATGGACTCCTCGACGTTCGGGCTGCCCAAGAATTCGCGGCTTGGATATCGCGAGACCATCAACTACGCCACCCGGATCAGCATCGACGGTATCTACCTGCATGAATTGGACTCCACGGTATGGGCGCAGGGCAACACCGACACTTCGCACGGGTGCCTGAATCTCAACGCGGACAACGCAAAGTGGTTCTATGCGTTCTCGGTTCCCGGTGATGTGGTCGAGGTGCGTAACACCGGCGGCCCGCCGCTGCAACTCGCGCAGAACGGTGACTGGACGATGCCCTGGGCACAATGGCGTGACGGCAGCGCGGTCAAGCCGGCGCGATGACTCCGCCCGGACATCGAGGGACCCGATGAGCATCGACTACCAACAGGACGCGCACATCGTCACGATTACGATCAACCGCCCCGAGAGCCGCAACTCATTGGACATGGCGCACTTCCGCGACCTCGCGCACGCCTGGGCCGCGTTTCGCGATGACACCAACGCGTGGGTCGCCGTCATCACCGGCGTCGGTCGCGACTTCTGCACGGGCGCCGACCTCAAGCAGTTCATTCCGGAGTTGACCGGTGAACTCCCCCAACCTGCGGGGTGGAAAGCCGTCGACGCAGTCCACGCCGTCTTGCATCGATTCCCGGTCTACAAGCCGATCATCGCCGCGGTCAACGGCGTTTGCGTCGCCGGTGGTCTGGAGATGTTGGGATCAACCGACATTCGCGTCGCCGTGCCCGAGGCGCGATTTGCGGTGATGGAACCCAAGCGGGGCCTTTTCGCCGGCGGCGGCAGCACCGTGCGATTGCCGCGTCAAATGCCTTACGCGTTTGCGATGGAGTTACTGCTCACGGGTGACATGGTCGACGCACAGCGCGCGCTGGCCATGGGACTGATCAACCGGCTTGTGGCCAGCGAGCAGCTGATGGACACCGCCTACGACTACGCCGAACGCATCGCGGCAAACGCACCGCTGGCGGTGTGGGCGACCAAGCAGTCAGCGGTCGAAGGGCTGGCACTCGACCTGCGCGCTGCCTACGCCAACGAAACCCGGCACAGCGACCGTATTTTCGCGACAGAGGACGCCAAGGAAGGGCCTCGCGCCTTCGCCGAGAAACGACCCCCGCGGTGGCAGGCGCGCTGAATGAGGCTACCGCTCAAGACTGCAGGCGGTGTGGAAGCAGCGGCGACATTACCGCGGGGCAATACTGGGCTATCGAAATAAGGGTGAACATGCCGGCCACCTCATTCGACAGGCCGGTGCTGTCGACCACGCTGGCGTTGACCGCGTCGAACGTGCGGCCCGGCTCCATCAGCATCGGGCACACCGATTGGCCCAGTGCGATCGTGTGCGCGGGCGCGCTGTACGGAATACCGGCGTTGGTCAGTGCCGTCAGAAACGAATCACCGATCGGGTCGGCGTGCGCGGGCGCCGCAAACGTTGCCGCTACGGTGATCACACCGGCCGACAGCAGCAGGGGCGCTCGAATCATCTCGACCACATTCCCGATCGAAGGTCACGGGAACAACACGAAACGGTAAACGTTCGCACACGATGCGGCGCGTACGCTTGTTCCCCGCGCCGGAATTGCCGAGCCGTTTCAGTTGAGCCCATAGAAACGTTGTGCATTCAACCCACCGATTTTCGCTCGCACATCCTCGCTGATGTCGTTGCGGGTGCGCAGGTGCTTGGTGCTTTCCGGCCACTCCCCGTCCCAATGCGGATAGTCGCTGGCGAACATGATGAAGTCAGCGCCCAGAACGTCGATCACGCCGGGCAAGATTGGTTCCTCCGGTTCGCAGGTCACCCAGATGTTGCCGGCTTGCAGATATTCCTGCGGATCGCGTCGCCAGCCCCCGTCAATCCAGTCGCCGCGTTTTTCGAAATGCTCGTGGAGGCGGTCGATGAAAAACGGCACCCATCCCACACCGGCTTCCAGAAATGCCACGCGCAGATCCGGATGCCGATCGAGGACACCACCGGAGATCACCGCGGTCATCGCGGTCATCTGATCGAACGGAAAACAGATGCAGTGCACCTGAATGTAATTCGTGAAGCGATCGACCCCAATCTTCGGCAAGTGGAAGCCGGGCACTCCGTGGATTCCCAGTGGCATCTCGAGTTCGACGGCGGCGGCGTAGAACGGGTCGAGATCGGGGTGATCGAGGTTGCGTGTCTTGAGCGCAGGCGGGATCAAGGTCGCCACCAGGCCGAGGTCCTTGGCCTCGCGCATGATGTCGATCGCCACCTGTCCATGCTCGATCGGGGTCACCGCGACCCCCCGCAGTCGGCCCTTCGTCGGCGCGCAGTAATCCGCGACCCACTGGTTGTACAAGCGGGCGAACCCCGCGGCGAACTCGGGATCCTCAAGGGTGGGCGCACACAATCCCAGGCTCGGATAAAGCACCATCGTGTCGATGTGATCGCGCTGGGCGTCTCCCAGCACACCCTCGGCGGACGCACAGTTGATGCCCGGGGCCTTGCTGAGCCCGTGCTCGACGGGCACGCCGGCGCCGGGCCCGCGGTCCTCGGGATAGTAGCGGCCCTCGATCATGAATCTCGGCCGTCCGTCCGCGCTTGTCGTCACGTGCTGGGGCCACCGCTTCATCATCTCGATCGCGAGTGAGGGCGTCTCGGCGACGTGCCCGTCGGCATCGATAATCCGCATTCGTCACTCACTGAATCGGCGGCGTGATGACCACGCCAAACAACCCCGCCCGAAACCCTAATCGGGTCGGGCCGATCCCAGGGCCGATCGACGGATTCGACCGGGCGCCGCGTGCGACACTTTTGCCATGGTGGTAGCAATTGCACGTCCAAAGCTGGAGGGCAACATCGCCGTCGGCGACGATCGTCAGCTCGGATTCGCCGAGTTCGGCGCGCCTCAGGGGCGCGCAGTCTTCTGGCTGCACGGCACTCCCGGAGCGCGTCGGCAGATCCCGACCGAGGCCCGCGTCTACGCCCAGGAGAACAACATCCGGTTGATCGGTGTCGATCGGCCCGGGATTGGCTCGTCGACGCCCTACCAGTACGACACCGTCATCGCGTTCGCCGACGATCTGCGCACCATGGCCGACACGCTGGGCATCGACAAAATGGCCGTCGTCGGTCTGTCCGGTGGCGGGCCTTACGCCCTGGGATGCGGGGCGGCAATGCCCGAGCGCGTCGTGACGCTCGGCGTGCTCGGTGGTGTCGCGCCCACGCGCGGCTCCGATGCCATCGGCGGCGGGATCGCGGCGCTCAGTCCCTACGTCGCACCGCTGCTCGAACGGGTCGGGCTGCCGATCAGGCTGGCGGCCGTCTCGTTGATCTGGATGATCCGCCCGATCGCCGAACCTGCGCTGTACCTCTACGCACGGGTATCCCCCGAAGGCGATCGACGCCTGCTGGTGCGGCCCGAGTTCAAGGCGATGTTCCTCGACGATCTGCTCAATGGCAGCCGCAAACAACTCGCCGCGCCGTTCGCCGACATCGTGGTCTTCTCCCGAGATTGGGGATTTCGCCTCGACCAGGTGAAGGTGCCGGTGCACTGGTGGCACGGCGACCGCGACCACATCGTCCCGTTCGCGCACGGCCAGCATGTCGTGGGCCGGTTGCCCGACGCCCAGTTGTACCCGTTGCCGGGCGAAAGCCACCTGGCCGGCTTGGGCCAGGCCGAGGAGATCCTGCGCGCTATCAATGAGGTCTGGGACGACGCCGAGTGAATCAGGAGGTTTGGACGATGAACGCATATCGGGTGGCCCGATTGGCGACCATCGCGGCTTTGGTCGCCGTGGTGACGGCCGGTCCCGTCTGGGCTCAGGGGCCGTCGCCCGGGGACCCGTGCCCGGCGCTGCACGAGATCGCCCAGGACGACGCCGGCCAGACAATGTGGTGCAATCCGACGATGACCGGTGATTACAGCCTGGTCTGGCAGTACGGCGGACCGGCCTAAGTCCTCGGTGCGGCTCACCAGTGATCAGCGCAATTCGTTCATTGCCGCGCTGCTGGGCTGGACGATGGACGCCTTCGACTACTTCATCGTGGTGCTGGTCTACGCCGACATCGCCAAAACCTTTCACCACAGCAAGACCGAAGTCGCGTTCCTGACCACCGCCACGCTCGTCATGCGTCCGGTGGGGGCACTGTTGTTCGGGCTGTGGGCCGACCGGGTGGGACGGCGGCTCCCGCTGATCGTCGACGTGATGTTCTATTCGGTAGTCGGATTCCTGTGCGCGTTCGCGCCCAATTTCACCGTGCTGGTGATCCTGCGGCTGCTGTACGGCATCGGCATGGGCGGCGAATGGGGGCTTGGGTGCGGCGCTGGCGATGGAGAAGGTGCCCGTGCAGCGGCGTGGGTTCTTTTCCGGTCTGCTGCAGGAGGGCTACGCGTTCGGCTATCTGCTCGCCGACACTGGCGTCGCTGGTGGTGATCAACTGGCTGCACTTCTCGTGGCGCTGGCTGTTCGGTCTGTCCATCGTCCCGGCGCTGATCAGCCTGATCATCCGATACCGGGTCAGTGAATCCGAAGTGTGGGAAGCCGCGCAGGACCGGATGCGGCTCACCAACACCAGAATCCGCGACGTGCTGCGCGACGCCGCGATCATCCGTCGGTTTTTCTATTTGGTGTTGCTGATGACCGCCTTCAACTGGATGAGCCACGGCACCCAGGATGTGTACCCGAGCTTCCTGACCGCGACCGCCGACCACGGCGCCGGCTTATCCAGCGCCGCCGCCCGGTGGATCGCGGTGGTCTACAACCTGGGTGCGGTGACCGGCGGGCTGATATTCGGCACGCTGTCACAACGGTTAAGCCGGCGCTATGCCATCGTGTTGTGCGCGGTGCTGGGACTGCCGATCGTGCCCCTGTTCGCCTACTCGCGGACCGCGGCCATGTTGTGTCTCGGCTCGTTTTTGATGCAGCTCTGCGTGCAGGGCGCATGGGGGGTGATCCCCGCGCACCTGACCGAGATGTCGCCGGACGCCATCCGCGGCTTCTACCCCGGAGTCACCTACCAGCTCGGCAATCTGCTGGCGGCGTTCAATCTGCCGATCCAGGAACGCATAGCCGAGTCGCACGGCTATCCCTTCGCGTTGAGCGCGACGATCGGCCCGGTGTTGATCGCCGTGGCGGTGCTGACGCTGATCGGCAAGGATGCCACCGGCATTCGGTTCGGCACCGCCGAAAGTGCTTTCCTGCCAACCAAAGTGACGTGAATGGCGCATTGGTCGCCGAGGGTCACGCCAGCGTGACGTCGGTCGCCGAGCGTCACGCCAGCGTGACGTCGGCAGTGTTCGCCTGGCCCTGCCCGGCCACCGTCACGCCAGCGTGACGTTGGTCGCCGAGCGTCACGCCAGCGTGACGTCGGCAGTGTTCGCCTGGCCCTGCCCGGCCACCGTCACGCCAGCGTGACGTTGGTCGCCGAGCGTCACGCCAGCGTGACGCCGGCAGTGTTCGCCTGGCCCTGCCCGGCCACCGTCACGCCAGCGTGACGTTGGTCGCCGAGCGTCACGCCAGCGTGACGTTCGGCAGTGGACTAGCCGGTGGTGCTCAGCGCGCGCCGTAGCAGATGCATCGCCACCGTGGTCGAGCGCTCGCGGACGTCGGACCGGTTCCCCGGCAGCCGTAAGGTGCGGGTGTCCCTGGCACCGTCAGCCAGCGCCACGGTGAAACAGACCGTGCCCACCGGCTTTTCGGGGGTTCCCCCGCCAGGGCCGGCGATTCCGGTGATCGCGACGGCCGTGTCGGCGCCGAAGCGCTGCAGCGCACCGGCCGCCATCGCTTCGGCGACCGGCTCGGACACCGCGCCGTGCGCCTCGATCAACGCCGGGGCGACGTCCAGCACGTCGGCCTTCGCCGCGTTGGAGTAGGACACCACCCCGCCGGCCACGTAGTCCGACGAGCCCGGCCGGTCGGTCAGCCGTGCCGCCAACAGCCCCGCGGTACATGACTCCGCGGTGGCTATCCGGCGGCCGGTCAGCAACTGCGCGACCTGATCGTCGATGCTAGAACCGTCCTCGGAGTAGAGCTGATGTCCGTGCTTGTCGCGCAGTAGCTGCCTCAGCGCGGCGTACGCCTCGGCGGCGTCGGGCTCGTATCGGGTGACCATCTCCACCTCGCCACGCCGCAGGCAGGTGGTGATCTCGAGTCGCTCGAAACCGGGGACGGCTCTTTCGGCGTCGCGCAGCGTTTCTGCCAGCCCGGACTCGGGCAGCCCGAACATCCGCAGCATCTCCTGGCGATAGGTGGTCCGGCCGGCGATCGCGCCCTGCGCCGCGGAGGTCTGGATGGCCGTGTGCCACATCGGCTGCAGCTCGCGCGGCGGCCCGGGTAGCACGATGACGGCGGGTTTTCCGGGCACCACGACACCCGGCGCCGTGCCCACCGGATCGATAACTTCTGCACCGGCGGGGATCATCGCCTGCTTGCGGTTTGCGGCCCGCACCGACTCGAAGGTGCCGGGATCCAACGCGGATCGGAACGCGGGGTTGCGCGCCATCAGCTTCTTGAGGATGGTGGCGATCTTCTCCTCGACCTCTTCGTCGAGCACCAGCTCGCGGCCGCAGAAGCGGGCCACCACCTCTATGGTCATATCGTCGGCAGTCGGCCCGAGCCCGCCGCTGGTGAGGATCAGGTCCACGCCCTCGTCGGCCATGAACCGCAGTTGCGCTTCGATGTCCTGGCGGCGGTCACCGCAGATCGTGATGTGGGCCAATTCCACGCCCAGTTCCAAGAGCCGGTCGGCGATCCAGGGCCCATTGCGGTCTTGGACACGTCCGGTCAGAACCTCGGTTCCGGTGACCACGATGCCTGCGCGTGCGCTCACCGGTATGAGATTACGCATCTGGCGCGTTGCACTAGCCTATGGCAGTGGCGCAGGTACCGCGGACTCGCTACGCCGAGTACGGCGGCGCAGACTCGCAACTGGACATCGCCTACCAAGTCGTCGGCGACGGGCCGATCGACCTGGTCGTGCTGCCCGGGCCGTCCATTCCGATCGACACCATCGACGCCGAGCCCTCGATGTACCGCTTCCACCGGCGCTTGGCGGCGTTCAGCCGGGTGATTCGTTTCGACCAGCGCGGCATCGGCCTGTCGTCGCGGGTGCCGTCTCTCGATGTGGTTGGGCCGCGGTTCTGGGCACAGGACGTCATCGCGGTGATGGACGCGGTCGGCAGCGAGCAGGCGACGATACTGGCGCCGGGTTTCACCTCGATGACCGGAGTGATCCTGGCCGCCGAATACCCCGAGCGGGTGCGCAGCCTGGTGATCATCAACGGCGCACCGCGCTCGCTGCGGGCACCGGACTATCCGATCGGCGCCGACATCGCCCAGGCCGATTTGTTCACCACGGTCGGGATGCAGCCGGACGCGGTCGAGCAGGGTTTCGACATCCTGCGCATCATCGCGCCCAGCGTCGCCGACGACGACGCGTTCCGCTGGTGGTGGGACATGGCAGGTAACCGCGCGGCCTCGCCGAGCATGGCCCGCGAGGTCATCAAGATCGTCCGGCAAGCCGACGTGCGCAACCGGCTGGCGTGCGTCACCGCGCCGACTTTGATTTTGCATCGCGACAATCAGGCCTTCAGCCCCGTCGCACACGGCCACTACCTTGCCGACCACATCGCCGGGTCGCGCTTAGTCGAGCTGCCCGGCGAGGACACGCTGTACTGGGTCGGCGACACCGCGCCCATGCTCGACGAGATCGAGGAGTTCGTCACCGGCGTTCGCGGCTATCGCGGCGAGCGGGTGCTCACCACGGTCGTGTTCACCGACATCGTCGGCTCGACCGAGCGCGCGGCTCTGCTCGGCGACGACCGCTGGCGCGACCTGCTCGACAACCACGACGCGATCGTGCGGCACGAACTCGACCGCTTCGGCGGCCGTGAGGTGAACACGGCCGGCGACGGATTCGTCGCGACGTTCACCAGCCCCAGCGCCGCGATCGCGGGCGCGGACGCGATCATCGACGCGGTCCATGTGCTGGGCATCGAGGTGCGGGTGGGCATTCATGCCGGCGAGGTCGAGGTGCGCGGCGCCGATGTCGCCGGGATGGCCGTGCACATCGGCGCGCGCGTCGCGGCGCTGGCCGGGCCCAACGAAGCGCTGGTGTCGTCGACAGTGCGGGACATCGTCACCGGGTCACGGCACCGGTTCACCGATCGCGGCGAGCACGACCTTAAAGGTGTGCCCGGACGTTGGCAGCTGTGCGCACTGGTGCGCGAAACGGCGCCGGTCTCGGTGATCGGGCGGTAGTGCGGGCTCAGCGTCGTTCGTCACGACGGGTGTCCATCAACTGGGGAACTGCCACGCAACGCTGCCAGGTGCCGTCCGGCTGGACGGGTCCATCGCATTTGCTGATAACGGGTCCTCCGTACGGGCAGCCGGCGCTGGCCGACGGCGCTGACGCGATCAGCGCGCCGGCCATCAGTACGGTAGCCAGTCCTCCGACGATGCAGTGCTTCATGGTTTCTCCGGTCACATCGCCGCTGGTGCGTTGCCTAGTACTTGGCGGCAAATACCGCCGGCAGCCTGACCGGCCACCATGACGCTACCGCTTGAGTAACCGGCTTTTGCTGCATCGATGGCTTTCCGGGTCGGGCGGCCGAATCGTGGATTTTGGATAGCTGAGAGGATGTGTCGATGATCGAGCTAGAGGTCCTCCAAGCCGACGTGACCCGGCTCGAGGTCGACGCGATCACCAACGCAGCCAACACGCAGCTCAA
Source organism: uncultured Actinomycetota bacterium (assembly GCA_963787635.1). Taxonomy (GTDB): domain Bacteria; phylum Actinomycetota; class Actinomycetes; order Mycobacteriales; family Mycobacteriaceae; genus Mycobacterium. The sequence continues at coordinate 75,323 of CAWBDP010000007.1, forward strand.
ACACGGCGGCGGCGTGGCCGCGGCGATCGCCCGCGCCGGCGGCGCGCAGGTCCAGCGGGAGTCAGACCAGAAGGCCCCAATCGGCCTCGGGGAGGCGATCGAGACGACGGCCGGCGACATGCCGGCGCGCTATGTCATTCACGCGGCCACCATGGAAATCGGCGGGCCGACATCGTCGGAGATCATCACCCGCGCCACCCGCTCGACTCTGCGCAAGGCCGACGAGCTGGGCTGCCGCTCGCTGGCGCTGGTTGCCTTCGGCACCGGTGTCGGCAAGTTTCCACTCGACGACGCGGCCCGGCTGATGGTCGACGTCGTCCGCCAACACGAGTCGCGCACTGTCGAGCGGATCTTGTTCGCGGTCCATGGCGACGCCGCCGAGCGCGCCTTCCGGGCCGCGATCACGGGTTGACGGGACCGGACAGATACCGTTCGACCGACTCGACTTTCGACGTCATCCGATCACCGGCCGCCGGCCGCCAGTCCGCCTTGATCACCGCGCTGACTCGGGGCGCCCGGGCCGCCACGGCTTCCACCGCACGCTGCACGACCGCCATCACCTCGCCCCACGTCTCGCCCTCGATCTCGGTGAACATCGCCTCAGTCTTGTTGGGCAATCCGGATTCCCGGACCACCCGTACCGCGTCGGCGACGATCTCACCGACACCTTCGCCCACACCCAGTGGCGTGACGGAGAACGCAACCAGCACCGACACCTGTCTCACCTCTTCACGGTGGAATTCGCGGAGCAATAGGGCGAGCCTACCCAGAGCGGTTGCGCGCATGGTGGCACCATCACGCCCATGCGGGTTCTGGTGCAACGGGTCTCGTCGGCACGCGTGTCGGTCGACGGTGAGGTGGTCGCCGAGATCGGGCGCGGCGGGCCAGGGCTACTCGCCTTCGTCGGTGTCACCCATAGCGACGATGTCGAGACGGCGCAGCGACTCGCCGAAAAGCTCTGGCGGCTACGCATTCTCGATCAGGAGAAATCCGCCGCCGACGTCAACGCCCCGGTGTTGGTGGTCAGCCAGTTCACCCTCTACGCCGACACCGCGAAGGGCCGACGGCCGTCGTGGAGCGCCGCGGCGCCGGGTGCGGTGGCCGAGCCGCTGGTCACCGCCTTTGCCGAGGCGTTGACAGGAGCCGGTGCGCAGGTGGTGACGGGGGTGTTCGGCGCCCACATGCAGGTAGAGCTGATCAACGACGGCCCGGTGACCGTGCTGCTGGAAATGTGACCGCCGCGCTTGCGAGCTTCAACCGGGCGGGTATCGCGGCCGCCGGAACTGCGCGTAGCCTTGCCCCGTGGCCGGCGGTCGTACTACACGGGGGGTGGCGTTGGCAAGGTGAGAAACTTCACCGGGGCTCAAGCTGGCGCTTTCGGGCATCCGGCATTCTTCTACCACTCTCAGCAGGAGTACCTGCAGCGGCTGGTGCCGTTTATCACCAAGGCCCGCGAAGCCGGACAACCCGTACTAGTCGCCGTACCCGGACCGAATCTGGCCGCACTGCGCGACGCACTCGGCGCGACAGCCGCCGAGGTGACGATGGCCGACATGACACAGGCGGGACGAAATCCCGGCCGAATTCTCGGCGGGCTGCTCGGCCGCTTCGTCGATCAGCACGCTCCCACGCCGGTGCGCATCATCGGCGAACCGATCTGGCCGAGCCGATCCGAGGACGAGTATCCCGCCTGCGTGCAGCATGAGGCACTGATCAATGCGGCCTTCGCCGGGCGAGACTGCACCGTGGTGTGCCCTTATGACGCGGCAAATCTTGATCTCAGCGTGATCGCCGACGCGCGTATCACTCACCCGGTGCTCTGGCAGGCCGACGACGCCGAGCAGCAGAGCGCCGCTTTCGCGCCGGGCGCGGTGTGGGCGCACTACAACCGACCGCTGCCCGCCTGCCCGACTTCGGTGACCTACACCGTGCGCGAACTCGCGGACCTCACGGCCATGCGTGCCTTCGCTGCCACCTACGGCCAGTGGTTCGGTTTGGCGCCGGGCGCAGTGGCCGACCTGCAATTGATCAGCAGCGAGTTGGCGACCAGCAGCCTCCAGCACACGAATGGATCTTGCCGGCTCGACTTCTGGCAGCACGACGGCCACCTGATCTGCCAGGCGCGCGACCGGGGATACCTCGACGACCCGCTAGCCGGGCGTCGGCCGTACCAAAGCGAAACTACCCGCGGACGAGGCCTTTTCGTGGTGAACACGGTCGCCGATTTGGTGCGCAGCCACACCAGTCCAGAGGAGACGACCGTCCGCGCCTACCTTCGACTAGAGGAGGCCGCGTGATGCGTCCCCATGGCGCCGTGGCATCGGCGGCAGGGCTGCTGCCTTTCGGCCATCTGGGTCTGGGATTTCAGAACCGGGCTGAGTTTGTCGACCGCGCCGCGGAGTACATCGCTGACGGCTTGCAGCACAACCAGTATGTCGCCTACGTCGGGGACCTCAGCTGCGCTGAGCTGCGACGAGAACTGGCTGCGATGCCGGGCGTGGCCGGTCACCCCGAGTCAGGGGGCATCCTGGTGAAGTCGGCGAAGGATTACTATCCGTTCTGCGCGGGCAGTGACGTCTTGGACGCCGAAACCGCTGTGGCGATGTATGCCCAAGTCGCGCAAGAGGCAATCGCCAACGGCTACAGCGGGTTCCGGGCTGTCGTCGATGTGACGCCGGTGGCCCGCAGCTGCGAACAGCGCGAGGCCCTGGCGACTGCGGAGTACCTCAACGATCAGCAGATCGCGGTGGGTCCGTTCTCGGCAATGTGCGCATATGACACCAGCCAACTCGGTCCGGCGGCCGAGGAGTTGCTATGTCTGCACCCGTTCGTCGGCAGCACATCCGTCACGTTCCGGCTCTACGCGGAGCCAGCGGCCGGCGTCGACTTCGCGTTGGCCGGCGAAATCGATGCCTACGGCAACAAGTTGTTTGCCACCATCCTTCAGCGTGCGTGGCCGCTGGGTGGTGGCCATACGCTGTGCATCGGAGCGCGGGGCCTGGAGTTCATCGGCCACGAACAACTCCTGTTGCTGGATCGACGTGCCCGCCAGGAACGGCGCGAGATACGTCTGCTCACCGATCAACCGGTTCTGATGCGGCTGGTCACTTTGCTCGATCTCACCAACCTGCGAGTCGAGCCGCCCGCGGCACTCCCCGCCGTAGACGGCGAATTCGGCTACGGCGGTGGACAACTCGAGGAACGTGAAAGCTCAGCGAAGGATCAGCGTGCCGTCGGGCAGGTCGCAGCGATGGTGATGCAGAACCTGGGCGTCGACGCCCAGGAAGCCTTCGCCGTTCTGGCGAAGTTCTCCCACGACACCGACGCCAACCTTTGCGATCTCGTTGAGCGGATCCATGATGAGCTGACCGGTCCCGAAGAGACGCGCCGGAGCACACTTCATGCGCTTGAGGCAGTCCGAAACCGGCTTTGGCCGGTGAATTAGCGAGCGCAGGGCCGCAGGCTTCAGAATGCTGCGTAACATTCGCGAGCTCACCGGTGAGCCGGAGGCGCATGCGGCTGAACTTCGCCGGCGAGCCGTGCCCGTTTCGCGCGGTGCCGGCATAGCGGAAAGGGCGGTTGACGATGATGGCACCCCGAGATCGCTCCGAGGACGACCAGTGGGACATCATCAGCAGCGTCGGGTACACCGCTTTGCTGGTGGCCGGTTGGCGGGCCGTGCACGCGGTCAGCGCCGAGCCACTGGTCCACGACCGTTATGCGGAGTATTTCATCACCGCCTCCGGCGACCCGTATTTGAACGAGGTGTTGGCAGACCCCCCAACGTCGTTGGACGGGACAGCTTTTCCGCGTCTCTATGGGGTGCAGACCCGGTTTTTCGACGACTTCTTCGTTTCGGCGACCAAGGACGGCATCCGGCAGGCAGTGATCGTCGCGGCCGGGCTGGATTCGCGGGCCTACCGGCTCCCCTGGCCCGGCGATACCACGGTATTCGAGGTCGATCAGCCGAAAGTGCTTGAGTTTAAAACACATGTCCTCGCAAACCGAAAGGTCGAACCGGCTGCCGACCGCAAAGACGTGGCAGCAGATCTGCGCGACGATTGGTCCGTGCCGCTGCTAGCAGCCGGATTTGATCCGGACCAGCCGACGGCGTGGTCGGTCGAGGGTGTGCTGCCCTACTTGACCGGCCCCGTACAAAACACACTGTTCACCCGCATCGATGCCCTCTCTGCTGCGGGCAGTCGGGTGGCCGTGGGCGCTTTGGGTTCCCGGCTGGACTCCGAACAGCTCGCCGTGCTCGAAGTCGACCATCCCGGGGCCGGCATGTCCGGTGATGTCGACTTCTCGACGCTGACCTATACCGACGAGGAGAAGACCCACCCCGCGGACTGGCTGCGGGACCACGGCTGGACAGTCGATCCGGTCCGAACGAACCTGGAGTTGCAGGTCGGCTACGGCAGGACACCAGCTGAGGTGGACGTGCAGATCGACGGCATCATGCGCTCGGCGTACATCACAGCAACTCGGTGAATGATGCCTGCTCCGAATCTGCCGCCCGATTTCGACTTCACCGACCCCGACATCCACGCCGCGCGGCTGCCGGTCGAGGAGCTGGCCGAACTTCGCAGGTCGGCGCCAATCTGGTGGAACTCTCAATCCGCGGACCGAGGTGGGTTCGGGGATGGTGGCTACTGGGTGATCAGCAGGCACAAGGACATCCGAGAGGTATCGCTGCGCAGCGACGTATTCTCCAGCGCCAGGAAATGCATCGTGCCCCGCTACCGCGACGAGGAGTCAGCGCGCGACCAGATCGAAGCCGGACGCTTTTCGATGATCAATATGGATGCGCCGCAACATACCCGGATGCGAAACATCATCTCCCGCGGATTCACGCCAAGGGCGGTGGGCATGCTGCGCGACGAACTGGCCGAGCGGGCCCAGCGCATCGCCAAGTCCGCAAAGGGTTCGGGTGATTTCGTCGCGCAGGTGTCGTGTGAGTTGCCGTTGCAGGCCATCGCCGGTCTGATCGGTGTCCCGCTGACGGACCGTAAAAAGCTCTTCCAGTGGACCAACGAGATGATCGGCGACGAGGATCCGGAATTCGCCGACTTCGATGCGTTGGCCGCCGCCGGAAATTTGATGCAGTATGCGATGGAGTTGGCCGCGCAGAGGTCGAAGCAGCCCCAAGCCGACATCGTCACCAAGCTGATCCAAGCCGATATCGACGGCAACAAGCTGTCCGACGAGGAATTCGGGTTGTTCGTGGTGACCCTCGCCGTCGCTGGCAACGAGACCACCCGCAATTCCATTACCCAAGGGATGATGGCCTTCGTTGAGCATCCGGCTCAGTGGGAGCTTTTCAAGCGGGAACGTCCCCACACCACGGCCGACGAGATCATCCGCTGGGCAACCCCGATCACGGCGTTTCAGCGCACCGCGCTGCAGGACACTCAGCTCGCCGGCATGCAGATCAAAAATGGCCAGCGAGTGGTGATGTTCTACCGCTCGGCCAACTTCGATGAAGACGTCTTCGATGATCCCTTCGTGTTCAACATCTTGCGTAATCCTAACCCGCACCTGGGATTCGGCGGAACCGGTGAGCACTACTGCGTAGGTGCCAACCTCGCGCGAATGACGATCAGCCTGATGTTCGACGCGATTGCCGACCATATCCCCGACCTCGCCCCGCTGGCCAAGCCGGAGCGACTGCGATCGGGCTGGCTCAACGGCATCAAGCATTGGCAGGTCGACTACACCGGAATCTGCCCGGCTCAGGGGTCATAGATCGCGTGTGACCGGCTTTGATATGCGCGGTTCTGCGCGGTTGGGCTGATGTTTTGCCGCGTGCTGGCTAGCATGAGCAAGATTTCTCCACGCGCGAACACTCCGCTGCTGGACTGGAGCGAGCTGGGCATGAGCGAGTTACTGCCGACGGGCACGGTGACGTTGCTGCTGGGCGACGTCGAGGGCTCGACCCGGCTCTGGGAAACTCAACCTGATGAAATGGGCGCCGCGATCGCCCGGTTCAACCAGTGCGTGTCCGAAGCCATCGCTACCCATGGCGGTGTGCGCCCGTTGGAGCAGGGCGAAGGCGACAGCTTTGTGGCCGCCTTTGCCCGCGCCTCGGACGCGGTGTCAGCCGCGCTGGCTTTGCAGTGCGCCCCGCTGGCGCCGATCCGGCTGCGGCTGGGCATCCACACCGGCGAAATCCAGCTGCGTGATGACGCTAACTATGCCGGTCCGACGATTAATCGGACGGCACGGCTGCGCGATCTGGGCCACGGCGGCCAAACCTTGCTGTCGAGTGCGACCGAACCACTGGTGGTCGATCGACTCCCCGACGGCGCATGGCTGACCGATCTGGGCGCCCACCCACTGCGTGATCTGCCCCGCCCGGAGCGAGTGGCGCAACTGTGTCATCCCGATCTGGTCAACGACTTCCCGCCCCTTCGGATCTCCAGCGCCGTTGTCTCGACTCGTCTTCCGCTGGAGCTCTCGAGTTTTGTGGGCCGCGACGCGGAGCTGAACCAGGTGCGGGAGTTGCTGGCCGACAACCGGCTGGTCACGCTGACCGGCGCGGGCGGGGTGGGCAAAACCCGACTGGCGGTCCAGGTCTCGGCCCAGATCGCCAGCGAGTTCAGCCAGTTCCCGCAAGGGATCTGGTATGTCGATCTGGCGCCGATCACCGATCCCGAGCTGGTGCCGATCACAGTGGCGCGCGCGCTGGGGCTGCCCGACCAACCGGGCCGCTCCACCATGGACACTCTGCTGCGGTTCGTTCGTGACCGTCAGATGCTGGTGTTGCTGGACAACTGCGAGCACCTGCTGGATGCCAGCGCCGAGCTGGTCGTCGCGCTGTTGGGTGGGGCCGCGGGGGTGACGCTGCTGGCGACCAGTCGCGAGCCGGTCGGCGTGCCGGGCGAGGCGACGTGGCGGGTGCCGTCGCTGTCGGTGACCGATGAGGCGATTGAGTTGTTTGCCGACCGGGCCCGGCTAGTCCAGACCGCCTTCGCCGTGACCGACGACAACGCAGCCGCCGTGGCGGAGATTTGCACCCGGTTGGATGGGATGCCGTTGGCGATCGAGTTGGCGGCCGCGCGGGTGCGGGCGCTGTCGGTAGCCGAAATCCTGGACAGCCTGAATGACCGATTCCGGCTGTTGACCGGTGGTTCACGCACCGCGGTGCGCCGCCAGCAGACCTTCGCGCCTCGGTGGATTGGTCGCACGCCCTGCTCACCGAAACCGAACGCATCCTGCTCCGCCGGCTGGCCGTGTTTTTGGGCGGATTCGATCTCGACGCGGCCGAAGCGGTTGCCGGCGCCGACGGACTTGCGCGCTACCAGGTCCTCGATCAACTCACCCTGTTGGTCGACAAGTCATTAGTCGTCGCCGAAAACAGTAGCGGCCGAACGCGATACCGGTTGCTGGAGACGGTCCGCCAATACGCGCTGGAAAAGCTCAGCGAGTCTGGCGAGGCGGACGCCGTGCGGTCGGGCCACCGGGATTACTACATGGCGATGGCGGCGTTGCTCGACGCGCCGGCAGGCAGTGATTACGAGATGCGCATCGAGCAGGCCGCTATCGAAATCGACAACCTGCGCGCCGCGTTCGCCTGGAGCCGCGAAAACGCCGACATCGAGCTGGCGTTGGCGCTCGCCTCGTCCCTGCAGCCGCTGTGGCAAGCGCGAGGCCGCATCCGGGAAGGGCTGGCCTGGTTCGACGCCGCCCTCGCCGATCGCGATGAGCAGCACCACGAGGTGGCGGCCGCGGTTCTCGCGCGGGCGCTCGCCGACAAGGCCGTGCTCGCCGTCTTTATGGGTGCCCCCAGCTTTGATCAGGCTGAGCAGGCGCTGGCGATCGCGCGCGAGGTCGATGATCCGGCGCTGCTGGTCCGGGCGCTGACTGCCTGCGGCCCTATCGCCGTCATCAGCGCTGAGATGGCGGGGCCGTATTTCGATGAGGCGATCGGCCTGGCCCGAGCATTAGGCGATCCGTGGCAGTTGAGCCAGATCCTGGCCTGGCAGGCGCGTGCGGCAGCCACGGCTGGTGACCCGATCGCGGCGCGCGCGGCCGGTGAGGAAGGCCGCGATCTCGCCGAGGCGATCGGCGACCGGTTCGCCTCGCGCCAGTGCCGCTGGTGCCTCATCGTGGCACAGCAATACCAGGGCGATCTGGCCGACGCCGCCGCACAATTCGGCGCGCTGGCCGCCGAGGCCGAGGCAGCTCACGACGTGATCTATCAGGCGTATGGGCTCGCGGGCCAGGGCACTGCGCTGGCGTGGCAGGGTGAGGTGCGTGCGGCCCGGGCCGCCGCCGATGCGGCCGTCGAGGCCGCCGCCGAGCTGGGCGGGATAGCCGCGGGCCTCGTCTACGTGGCGTTGGTTACTGCAGCGCTGGCCGCCGGCGATGTTGTGACGGCCCACGACGCAAGTGAGATGGTCTGGCAGCACTGGGGTTTCCTACCCGCGCATGCAGGAGTGCAGCGGGTGTTGAGTGCGCAGGCCGCGCTGGCGGGCGGGGATCTTATCGCGGCCCGGCGGGGGGCCGATGAGGCCGCAGCGACAACGGCGGGCTGGTGGCTGGTGTGGGCGCTGGCCACGCGGGCCCGGGTGGCGATTGCGCAGGGTGAGCCGGAGCAGGCCGAACGCGACGCCCACGACGCGCTCGCACGCAGCGTCGAGATGCAGGCGCGCACAGGGGTTGCCGACCTCCTCGAGTGCCTCGCCAGTCTCGCCGGTAACGGCGGCAGCTCCCGCGAAGCGGCCCGGCTGTTCGGTGCCGCACACGCCGCTCGGCAACTCATCGGCAACGTCCGCTTCAAGGTGTGGGATGCCGCCCATGAAGCGTCAGTTGCGGTGGTCCGGAATGGTTTGAGCGAGAAGGATTTTGAATCCGCCTGGGCCGAGGGTGCTGCCCTGTCCATCGAGGAGGCGATTGCCTACGCGCAGCGCGGCCACGGCCAACGCAAACGTCCTACCAGCGGCTGGGCATCGCTCACCCCCACCGAGCGTGACGTCGTCCGGCTGGTCAGCGAGGGCCTCGGCAACAACGACATCGCCACACGACTTTTCGTCTCACCCCGCACGGTGCAGACCCACCTGACGCATGTTTACACCAAGCTGGGCCTGAGCTCGCGCGTGCAACTCGCTCAGGAAGCTGCCCGCCACGCCTGAAGTGAAGCATCCGGCTTCGCTCGATGCTGTGCTGCAGTGATCAGCATGCCTTCTCGGTGAGTTCGCGGCGATCGAAGCTGTTGTGGGACACCCGCCAAGACGCGTATCCATCGGGTGCGACGTGCATCGTGATGTCGGGGCCGCAGCTGCATTCCTCAATGTGATGTGGCTGCAAATCGTCGATGGGGACGATGTGGATTTCACCGGGTTCGATCCAGCCGGTCCACCAGCGGTTGCCGGGACAGGCACAGCCGAGTTCGGTGCAGTGAACGGGATCGATGATCATGCCGACTGCGGCCGCGGCCACGCGTCGATGAACTGGTCCATGACGGCGTCCCATTGCATGGCCCGGATCTCGTCGTCGGCGGCGCGGGCTTGCTCGAGGTGCTCGCGCACGAATATCAAGCAGCGCCCGATTCGGGTGGTATCCCTGGTTGTTGTTGCCATCGCTGACGTCTCTCGACGCGGGGAAAGAAAGACCGGTTGGCGTCATTGGCGCTCGGCCAGCACTCGAATCGTCGCATAAAGAGCGTGGACCTCGCTCACCGACACACGTCGCGCAGCCAGTAGCGGAGCGAGCCATTTCGGTGCGGTTGCGGTTGATCGACAGACTTGACGTGGGATATATCCGCATGGGAAGAACTTGATCTCCGCGTTTCCGCTGATGTTTTGCGGTTCGTGGTGGCCGCATGCTGGTTAGCATGAGTGAGATCGATCCGGGCGCGGAGATGCCGCTGGTGGACTGGAGCGAGCTAAATGTGAGCGGGCTTTTGCCGACCGGCACGGTGACGCTGCTGTTGGCCGACGTCGAGGGCTCGACCCGGCTGTGGGAAACCCAGCCCGACGAGATGACCGCGGCCATCGCTCGGCTGAATCAGGCGTGTGTCGGACATCATCGCCTCCCATGATGGTGTGCGCCCGGTCGAGCAGGGCGAGGGCGATAGTTTCGTGGCGGCGTTCGCCCGCGCCTCCGATGCGGTGGCGGCTGCGTTGGAGTTGCAGCGGGCTCCGTTGGCGCCGATCCGGCTACGCATCGGGGTGCATAGCGGCGAGATCCAGCTGCGCGACGAAGGCAACTACGCCGGCCCGACCATCAACCGCACCGCACGGCTGCGCGATCTGGGCCACGGTGGCCAAACCCTGCTATCGGGGGCGACCGAACCGTTGGTGCTGGATCACCTACCGGATGGTGCGTGGTTGACCGATCTGGGCACCCATCCGCTGCGTGATCTGCCTCGTCCGGAGCGGGTGGCGCAGCTGTGCCATCCCGATTTGGTGAACGACTTCTCACCGCTGCGGGTATCCAGCAGTCGTTGTCTCCCAGCGTCTTCCGGTGCAGTTGACCAGCTTCGTGGGCCGCGACGCGGAGCTGTACCCAGCTGCAGGAGCTGCTGGCCGAAAACCGGCTGGTGACGTTGACAGGGGCGGGCGGGGCGGGCAAAACCAGGCTGGCGATCCAGGTCGCGGCCCAGCTGGCCAGCCGAATTCGGCGATGATGTGCACTACGTGGACCTGGCGCCGATCACCGACCCCGATCTGGTGCCGGTTACGGCGGCGCGTGCGCTGCGGCTGCCCGACCAACCGGGCCGCTCCACGATGGACACCCTGTTGCGGTTCGTTCGCGATCGCCAGATGCTGGTGGTGCTGGACAACTGCGAGCATCTGCTGGATGCCAGCGCCGAGCTGGTTGTCGCTCTGCTGAGCGGGGCGGCGAGGCTGACCGTGTTGGCGACCAGCCGCGAGGCGATCGGGGTGGCCGGTGAGGTGGGCTGGCGGGTGCCGTCGCTGTCACTGGCCGACGAGGCGATCGAGTTGTTCACCGACCGGGCTCGCCATGCCCGCCAGGATTTCACCCTCACTGACGACAACGCCGCGACGGTGACCGAGATCTGCCGGCGCCTGGATGGGTGTGCCGCTGGCGATCGAGCTGGCCGCGGCGCGGGTGCGCGCGTTGTCGCTGGCCGAGATCCTCGACAGCCTGCATGACCGGTTCCGCCTGCTGACCGGCGGTGCGCGCACCGCGGTGCGCCGCCAACAGACCCTGCGCGCCTCGGTGGACTGGTCGCATGCGCTGCTGACCGAACCGGAACGGGTGTTGTTTCGCCGGCTGGCGGTATTTCTGGGCGGCTTTGACCTCGACGCCGCGCAAGCAGTCGCAGGCGGTGGTGACGTGGAGCGATATCAAATGCTTGACCATCTCGCGCTGCTGGTGGACAAGTCACTGGTGGTGGCCGACGACAGCGGGGGCCGAACCCGCTACCGGCTGCTGGAAACCGTGCGCCAGTACGCGCTGGAAAAGCTCGGCGGAGTCCGGCGAGGCCGACGCCGTGCGGTCGCGTCACCGCGATCACTACACGGCGCTGGCCGCGGTGCTCGACGCGCCGGCAGACCGTGATTATGAGCAGCGCATCGAGCAGGCCGAAACCGAGATCGACAATGTGCGCGCCGCCTTCGGGTGGAGCCGGGAAAACTCCGACGTCGAACTGGCGTTGGCGCTGGCGTCGTCGCTGCAGCCGCTGTGGGAAGCGCGGGGCCGCCTCCGGGAAGGGCTGGTGTGGTTCGACGCCGCCCTGGCCGACCTCGACGCGCAGCACGCTGAGGTCGCGGCCGGGGTGCGGGCGCGGGCGCTCGCTGACAGGGCCGGGCTCGCCATCCGGATGGGCGCCGCCGACAGCCTGGATCAGGCTCAGCAGGCCCTGGCGATCGCGCGCAAGGTCGATGACCCGGCCCTGCTGGCGCGGGCGCTGACCGCTTGCGGCGATCGCCGCCGTCTGCAGCGTTCGAGCTGGCCCGGGTGTACTTCGCCGAGGCCATCGGCTTGGCCCGTGCGCTTGGATGATCGGTGGCGGCTCGGCCAGATCCTCGCCTTTCAGGCGATGGCGGCGAGCGTCGCCGGTGACCCGATCGCGACGCGCGCGGCCGCCGAGGAAGGACGCGACCTGGCCGAGGCGATCGGCGACCGGTTCGTCTCGCGCTATTGCCGCTGGTGCCTCGGAGTGGCACAGGCATATGCAGGGTGATCTGGTCGGTGCCGCCGCACAATTCGCGCGAGCTGGTGGCCGAGGCCCAAGCAGCTCACGATGGGATCCTTGAGTCGGCTAGCCTCGCGTATCAGAGCGCCGTGCTGGCGTTCCAGGGTGACACGGGTGCGGCCCGGGCCGTCGCTGACGCGGCCATCGAGGCCGCCGCCGAGCTGGGCGGGCTCGTACGCGGGCACCGGCTACGTGGCGTTGGCTATCGCGGCCTCGGCCGCCGGGGATGCTGCGACGCTGCTGGACGCGGCCGAGAAAGCCGGGCCGCACCTGAGTGCCCTGCCCGAGACGGCGGCGTACAGCGAGCCATCATTGCGCAGGCCGCGCTGGCGGGCGGGGATCTGCTCGCGGCCCGCCGCGGCGCAGACGAGGCGGTCACGACAGCAACCGGCTTCTACCTGTCAAAAGCCAGGCGCTGATTGACACGCGCCCGCGTGGCGATCGCGCAAGGGGAGCCCGAACAAGGCGAACGCGACGCCCACGACGCGCTCGCGTGTACCGTCGAAGCATCGAGGCTTACCTGCTCATCCCCGACATCCTGGAATGCCTCGAGCACTTTGGCCGGCGACGCCGGTAGTCACCGCGAAGCCACGCGGTTCTTCGGCGCAGCACACGCCGATCCGGGAACGCATGGGCGCGGTCCGCTTCAAAATCTGGGACGCCGGCTACGAAGCCTCAGTGGCGGCGCTGCGAGACGCGTTGGGCGAGAACGAGTTTGACTCCGCGTGGGCCGACGGCGCGGCCCTGTCCACCGAGGAGGCGATCGCCTACGCCCAGCGCGGCCGCGGCGAACGCAAACGACCGGCCAGCGGATGGGCCTCACTTACGCCGGCCGAGCGCGACGTGGTCGGCCTTGTCAGCGAAGGACTGGCCAACAACGACATCGCCACACGGCTGTTCGTCTCACCACGCACCGTGCAATCACACCTCACGCACGTCTACACCAAGCTCGGCCTGACCTCGCGCGTGCAACTCGCCCAGGAAGCGGCCCGCCACACGCCCGCCTAACGGTGAAATATCGGCCCTCGACGAGCCCGGGTCTACGCGGTTCTGCTGATGTTTTGCCGTTCGTGGATGGCCGCATGCTGGCTAGCATGAGCGACATCGATCCATGCGCGGAGACACCGCTGGTGGACTGGAGCGAGCTAAATGTGAGCGGGCTTTTGCCGACCGGCACGGTGACGCTGCTGTTGGCAGACGTCGAGGGCTCCACACGGCTGTGGGAGACCAAGCCCAAAGAAATGACCGCAGCCGATCGCCCGGCTCAATCAGACGGTGTCGGACACCATCGCAACCCACGACGGTGTGCGGCCGGTCGAGCAGGGTGAGGGCGATAGCTTCGTGGCCGCCTTCGCCCGAGCCTCTGATGCGGTCGCGTGCGCTCTGGAATTGCAGCGCGCACCGTTGGCCCCGATCCGGTTGCGCCTCGGCATCCACACCGGCGAAATCCAACTGCGCGACGAAGGCAACTACGCCGGCCCGACCATCAACCGCACCGCGCGGCTACGCGACCTCGGCCACGGCGGCCAAACCCTGCTCTCGGGCGCCGCCGAGGCGATGGTGCTCGACAGGCTTCCCGAAGACGCGTGGCTCTCTGATCTGGGCACCCATGCGCTGCGCGATCTGCCCCGCCCCGAGCGAGTGGCCAGCTGTGCCATCCCGACTTGATGAACGACTTCCCACCCCTGCGCGTCTCTAAAGCCGTTACTTCACAGCATCTTCCGGTACAGCTGACCAGTTTCGTAGGCCGCCACGCGGAGCTGACCCAGCTGCGGGACCTGGTAGCCGAGAACCGGCTGGTGACATTGACCGGCGCCGGCGGGGTGGGCAAGACCCGGTTGGCGGTCCAGATCGCGGGCAAAATCGCCGACGAGTTCGCCGACGGGGTCTGGTATGTGGATCTCGCACCGATCACCGATCCTGAAGTTGTCCCGATTGCGGTGGCCCGGGCATTTGGGCTACCCGACGAACCCGGTCGAACCACGATCGACACGCTGGTCCGCTTTGTTGCCAGCCGGCGGATGCTGATGGTGTTGGACAACTGCGAGCATCTGCTGGATGACGGTTGCGGCGCTGGTCAATTACGCTGGTCGGCGCGGCGGGATTAACGCTGCTCGGCGACCAGTCGCGAGCCGATCGGGGTGGCCGGCGAGGTCAGCTGGCGGGTGCCGTCACTGTCACTGGCCGACGAGGCCGTCAAACTGTTCACCGACCGCGCCCGCCTGGCTCAGACCGAGCTTCACTCTCGGCGATGGCAATGCCGCGGTCATAACGGAAATTTGCCGCCGCCTCGATGGGATCCCGCTGGCAATCGAGCTGGCCGCAGCGCGGGTGCGTGCCTTATCTCCATCCGAGATCCTTGACAGCCTGCATGACCGGTTCCGTTGCTGACCGGCGGTGCGCGCACCGCGGTCCGCCGTCAGCAGACCTTGCGCGCCTCGGTCGACTGGTCGCACGCGTTGCTGACCGAACCGGAGCGAATGGTGTTCCGCCGGCTGGCGGTATTCCTGGGCGGCTTCGATATTGCCGCAGCCATACCGTCGTCGCCGCCGGTGGAGATACAGCGCTTCCAGGTGCTCGACCTGCTCAGCCTGTTGGTGGACAAGTCGCTGGTAGTTGCCGAAAATGCCGGCGGCCGAACACGATTTCGACTGCTGGAGACGGTGCGCCACTACGCGGCCGAAAAGCTCGGCGAGTCCGGCGAGGCCGACGCCACACGTTCCCGCCACCGCGACCACTACACCGCGCTGGCGGCGTAGACTCGAGGAGACCGTCAGACAGCAGCTACGGGCAGCGTGTCGAGCAAACGGAAGCTGAAATCGACAACCTGCGTGCCGCATTCGCCTGGAGCCGGGAAAGTGGGGATGCTGAGTTGGCGTTGGCACTGGCATCGTCTTTGTCGCCGCTATGGCAACCGAGCGCCCCGCTGAAGGGGTGGCCTGGTTCGACATGGTCCTCAACGAGGCCAACGCGCACCACCTCGACATAGCTCCGGCCGTGCGTGCCCGGGCGCTTGCCGACAGGGTCTTGTTGGCCGCCAATATCGGGTGGTACGCAGACCTCCCGGGCCAGGCTGACGAGGCGCTCACGACTGCACGCCAGCTCGATAACCCGGCCCTGCTGATGCGCGCGCTGGCCGCCCGCGGACTGATCGGCTTCGGCTCTGACGGCGGCCCAAGAATACCGCGCCGAAGCGATTGGCCTCGCCCGGAAACTAGGCGATCGGTTGAGGCTCAGCCATATCCTCAGCATCGAGACGCTCGTAGCATCGTTCACGGGCGACGTGATCTCGAAACGTGCAGCGGCGCAAGAGGGATGCGAGCTTGCTGAGGCGATCGGTTACCGCGCCGGATTTGTCCGGTGCCGCTGGTACCTCGGACTGGCACAGCTGGCACAGGGCGATTGCGCCGGAGCGGTCGAACATTTCCGTACAGCCAGTGCCGCGGCCGAAGCGGGTCACTATGCGAACTTTCAGAAGTACACGCTGGCCTTCCAGGGCAGTGGCACTCGCGTGGCAGGGTGACGCCTGCGCGGCAAGAGCCGCGGCGAGATGAGGCTCTAGAGGGCGGCGACGACCGAGCTTGGCAGCCTTAACGCAGGTCTCGCCTACACGGCACTAGGTATGGCGGCGCTGGCGGCTGGAGACGCCGCGGCCGCGCGAAAGGCAACCGCCGCGGCCTGCCTGCACGCAACAGGTGCCCCGCCCGGGATGGCGGCGCTGTCCCGCGCTTTCAGCGCGCAAGCGGCGCTGGCCGACGGAGACCTTGTTGCTGCGCGCCGCGCGGCCGATGAGGCGATCAGCGACCGCGGCGGGGTGGTGACTCGATGTGGGCGTTGATTACCCGTGCGCGGGTGGCGTTCGCTCAGGACGAGCCGGATCAGGCTGAGCGCGATGCGCTATGACGCGCTGGCGTGTGCTACCGAGATTTGATGCTCACACTCGGCATTTCCGACGCCCTCGAGTGCCTCGCCAGCGATGGCATGCGCAACGTGCGGTAGTCACCGAGAAGCCGCGCGGCTATTCGGCGCGGCGCACGCCGCATCCGGCAGCCGCATGGGCAGCGGTCCGGTTCAAGATTTGGGACGCCAGGCTATGAGGCTTCGGTTGCTGCACTGCGAAATGCTATGGACGACAAGGACTTCGACTCCGCGTGGGCCGAGGGTGCTGCCCTGTCCACCGAGGAGGCGATTGCCTACGCGCAGCGCGGCCGCGGCCAACGCAAACGCCCTACCAGCGGCTGGGCCTCACTCACCCCCACCGAGCGTGACGTCGTCCGGCTGGTCAGCGAGGGCCTCGGCAACAACGACATTGCCACACGGCTTTTCGTCTCACCCCGCACGGTGCAGACCCACCTCACGCATGTCTACACCAAGCTGGGCCTGAGCTCGCGCGTGCAGCTTGTCCAGGAAGCAGCCCGGCACACCTGAATAGTCAAGCAGTCCGTATCTGGTGCTTCCCGTCTCTGGCTTTGTGCGACAGGTGAACACGGGCATCGATCGGCTCGGCGGCGACGACGGTGAACGGTGTGTCCAGCGGGAAGTCGTCGTTAAGCGATTCGATCCGGGCGCCGCGGATGATGGTGGCCAGGGCGAGGGTAGCTTCCAGCATGGCGAAGTGATCGCCGATGCATGAGCGGGGTCCGCCGCCGAACGGCAGGTACTGCCAGCGGCTGCGGCCCTGCGAGCGCTCCGGCAGGAACCGATCCGGGTCAAATGTCAGCGCGTTGTCCCACAGTTCCGGGTTTCGGTGCATGGCATAGAAACTGACCACTGCCACGGTCCCGGCTTTCAGCCGGTAGCCGTCGACGGCCAAGTCCTTGTTGAGCAAGCGCGGCGTTCCGGCACCGGGCGGGCATAGCCGTAGGGCCTCGTGCAGCACTCGCACGGTGTGGCCGAGCCGGGGCACGTCGTCGGGTGTCAGCGGCCGGTCGCCGAGTGCGCTGACCTCATCGAACACTTGGTCTTGGATAGCGGGATGGTGACCGAGCGCCCAGAGCGAGTACGTCAGTGTGGTGGATGTGGTGTCGTGGCCGGCGAGGATGAACAGCACCAACTCGTGGCAGATGTCGTCGTCCGAGAGTGGTTGGCCGGTCTGCGGATCGGTCGCCGCGATCAAGGCGCGAACCAGTGGCGCGTCTAGGGCGGGATCGGCGCGTACCGCGGCGAGGATCTCGGTGGCCAGCGCATGCAGAGTCGCATTCGCCCGGCGGGCACGCTGCTGGCCGGGGGTGGGCAGCCATTGCGGCAGATTCAACGGCCGGGTCGCACGGTCGGCGACCCAGGTGAGCGCAGTGCGCAGCGCCGGCCCGACGGTGTCGGCCCTGGCGTCGAGGTCCAGCCCGAGCACCGAGCGGCCGAGCGCGCGCAGGGTAAGCACGCGGCATTCGGAGTCCAGGTCTACTGTGGCGCCATCGCTCCAGCCGTCGACCACCGTCTGCGCTGCCGTGGCCATGTGGCCGGCGTAGCGCGAGACGTGCCGTTTGGTGAACATCGGTTGCAGTGTGCGACGCCGCGGCAGCCATTGGTGGTGCGGCAGAACCAGCAGGTTGCCGCCCATCAGCCGGCGCAGCTGGATGGCCATCGTCGACCCGCCTCGGTCGGCGATCTCGTCGGTGCGGCCCAGCACGTCACGCGCGCCCTGCGGCGAGGCGATCAACACTGCGTTCGGGAAAAGCCATTTGGGCGCGAGCGCGATACGGGTGATTGGGCCGCCCGCGTCGAGGAGCTCCTGGAAACCATCAATCATGGATCGCACGGCCCTGAGCTGGTGCCGGTAGGACAGCGGATTCTTCGGCGCCAGCGGCAGGTTGGCGACGTCGGTCAATTCAGGCGCCTCAAGCATGGCAGTTCACCTTTCTGGAGAAACAGCCTCGAATATCACTGGGAAGCAGGGGCTTGCCAGTCGCCCGTGAGTTTCGGGTAGCAATGGAAGGTCTGGTTGCACACTCAAATCGCAACGGATTACCCATTTTGTGTACATCCTTTCCTCGGTCATTTGGCTAATGGTTCGGGTCTGACCCGTTCCGGATTAGGTCGACTATCCGGTGCCGGGAGGCTGGAGAACATCGGTCGTGGCGCGTAGATCTTTCCTCCCGGGGGTCGTAGATACGCGTGGAGCCAGGGCGATATGCGCGGTTGGGCTGATGTTTTGCCGCGTGTGGGGCCGCATGCTGGCTAGCATGAGCGACATCGATCCACGTGCGGAGGCGCCGCTGGTGGACTGGAGCGACCTGGCCATGAGCGCGCTACTGCCGACCGGCACGGTGACCTTGCTGCTGGGCGACGTCGAGGGATCCACTCGGCTCTGGGAAACCCAGCCCGATCAGATGAGCGCCGCCATCGCCCGCTTCAACCACTGGGTATCCGAGGCGGTCGCCACCCATGGCGGTGTACGCCCGTTGGAGCAGGGCGAAGGTGACAGCTTTGTGGCCGCTTTTGCCCGCGCGTCCGACGCGGTGGCCGCCGCCTTGGAATTGCAGCGGGCGCCGTTGGCACCCGATTCGGCTGCGCCTCGGGGTACATACCGGCGAGATCCAGCTGCGCGATGACGCCAACTACGCCGGCCCCTCCATCAACCGCACCGCACGACTGCGCGACCTGGCCCACGGCGGCCAAACCGTGCTGTCGGGGGTGACCGAGGCGCTCGTCGTCGATCGGCTGCCGGACGGCGTGTGGTTGACCGACCTGGGCACCCATCCACTGCGTGATCTGCCCCGTCCCGAACGGGTGGTGCAGCTATGCCACCCGGACCTTGTCAACGAGTTTCCTCCGCTGCGCGTCGCCGCAGCCTCTAAAGACAGAGTGTCGCAAAATCTTCCAGTGTTGCTCACGAGTTTCGTTGGGCGGCAAGCCGACTTGACTCAACTGGGGGATCTGGTCGTTCACAATCGACTGGTGACCCTGACCGGCGCGGGCGGCGTCGGCAAAACGCGGCTCGCGATACAGTTCGCGGGCCAGCTGACCCGCGAATTCGGGGATGGGGTCTGGTATGTGGATCTGGCACCGATCACCGACCCCGAACTGGTCCCGCTCACGGTGGGCCGCGCACTCGGGCTGCCTGATCAACCGGGCCGCTCCACGATGGACATGCTCACCCGATTTGTCGCCGATCGCCAGATGCTGGTGGTGCTGGACAACTGCGAGCATCTGCTCGATGCGAGCGCCGATCTGGTTGTCGCGCTGTTGGGTAGTGCGCCAGGGTTGACGCTGCTGACGACCAGCCGTGAGCCGATCGGGGTAGCCGGTGAGGCGACTGGCGGTTGCCCTCGCTGTCGTTTTCCGATGAGGCGATCGAGTTGTTCACCGACCGGGCCCGGCTGACCCAGATGGACTTCACCCTCACCGACGACAACGCGGCTACTGTCGCGGAGATCTGCCAGCGACTGGATGGTATGCCCTTGGCAATCGAATTGGCAGCCGCGCGGGTGCGGGCGCTGTCGGTGGCCGAAATCCTCGACAGCCTGCATGACCGGTTCCGGTTATTGACCGGCGGGGCGCGCACGGCGGTGCGCCGCCAGCAGACCCTGCGCGCCTCGGTGGACTGGTCGCACGCGCTATTGACCGAACCCGAGCAAGTATTGTTTCGCCGGCTGGCGGTGTTTCTGGGCGGCTTCGACCTCGACGCGGCTCAGACGGTCGCAGGCGCCGGCGAGGCTTGCGCGCTACCAAGTCTTCGATCAGCTCTCCCTGCTGGTCGACAAATCATTAGTCGTCGCCGAAAACGTCAGCGGCCAAACGCGATACCGATTGCTGGAGACGGTGCGCCAGTACACGCTGGAGAAGCTCGGTGAGTCCGGTGAGGCCGACGTCGTGCGCTCGCGGCACCGGGATCACTACACAGCGCTGGCGGCAGCGCTGGATGCGCCCGCAGGCAGTGACCATGAGCAGCGTCTGCAGCAGGCCGAGACCGAGATCGACAACCTGCGCGCCGCGTTCGGCTGGAGCCGGGAAAACTCCGACGTCGAGTCGGCGTTGGCGCTGGCATCCTCGCTGCAGCCGCTGTGGCTCGCGCGGGGCCGCCTTCAAGAGGGGCTGGCCTGGTTCGATACCGCCCTCGCCGATGTCTCAGAACACCGCGCAGCACCCCGCCGTGGCGGCCCCGGTGCGCGCGCGGGCGCTCGCCGACAAGGCGGTCCTCGATGCGTGGGTCGGGCGCCGACGAGCTTCGATCAAGCCGAACAGGCCCTGGCGATCGCGCGCGAGGTCGATGACCCGGCCCTGCTGGCCCGGGCATTGACCGCCTGCGGCTTCATCGCTGGCCTGGGTCAGGACGTCGAGGTGGCCCGGGAATGTTTCATCGAGGCGATCGGCCTGGCCCGTGCCGTGGACGATCGGTGGCGGCTCAGCCAGATCCTGGCCCTGCAGGCCGCAGAGCGCCCACGTCGCAGGTGACATGATCGCGGTGCGCGCAGCTGGCGAGGAGGGACGCGACCTCGCCGACGCGATCGGCGATGGGTTCAACTCGCGTATCTGCCGCTTTTACCTGGGAGGGGCGCAGCTGCACAGCGGGGATTTAGCCGGAGCCGTCGCGCAGTTCGGCGAGGTAGCGGCGGAGGCCGAGACGGCTCACGATGAGATGCGCAAGGTCAGCGGCCTCTTTGGTCAGGGTCTCGGCACTCGCATTCCAGGGTGAGGCGGCCGCGGCCCGCACGGTGGCCGGGGCGATCCTTGAGGCCAGCGCGGAACTTGGCGGGAGGTTCGTGGTAATCGGGCATGCGGTGTCGGGATTCGCGGCCCTGGCCGCCGGGGATTTCGCGGCGGCGCATGAAGCGCGCGAGGCCGCCCTTCAGCACCCGATTGTGGTGGGTGGCGCCAGTGTGGCAGCGCAGCGCATCTGGAATGCCGAGGCCGCGCTGGCAGACCGGGACCTCGCTGCCGCCCGCCGCTGGGCCGACGAGGCGGTGTCGAATACGACCGGCCTTTACTCGTCGCGGGCGCTCACGACGCGCGCCCGGGTAGCGATCGCACAGGGCGAGCCGGAGCAGGCCGAGCGTGACGCCCGCGACGCGCTGGCGTACGCCGCCGACATCCAGGCAGCGCGCAGGCGTTGCTGACACCCTCGAGTGCCTCGGCGCCCTGGCCGGGGACGACGGTAGTGACCTCGAAGCGGCCCGGCTGTTCGGCGCAGCACTGCCATCCGGCAACGCATCGGCGAGGTTCGCTTCAAAATCTATGACGCCGGCTACGAAGCGTCGGTGGTGGCGTTGCGAGACGCGATGGGCGAGCAGGAGTTTGACGCTGCCTGGGCCGAGGGCGCAGCGATGTCCACCGAGGAGGCGATCGCCTATGCGCGGCGCGGGCGGGGCGAACGTAAACGTCCCGCCAGCGGCTGGCAAGCACTGACCCCCACCGAACTCGATGTGGTGCGACTTGTCGCAGAAGGCCTGCCCAACAAAGACATTGCCACCCGGCTGTTCGTCTCACCGCGCACCGTGCAAACCCACCTCACCCACGTCTACACCAAACTCGGACTGATACTCCCGCGTTCAGCTCGTGCAGGAAGCCGCCCGCCACAGTTGAACGCCGCCTGTGCATTGCAGCTACGACGACACCACCGCGTAGGCGGTGCCGCGGTCGGCGCGCTCCCAGAGCACACCAGCACCGGAAGTCACTCCCGCGGAGATTAATTCGCGTTTGAGGACCTTATTGGTGGGGGTCTTCGGGAGCTCGCTGTTGATCCGGACGAACCGGGGCCACGCCTTGAGTGACAGATCAGGTTGCGCGGTCAGGAAGTCTTCGAATTCGGCGGGCGTGAGTTTCTGTCCGTCACCAAGCACGATGGCTGCCATCACCTGATCGCCGACCCGCTCATCGGGCACGGCGTACACCGCGACCTGGTTGATCGCGGGCATTCGCTGCAGGATTCGCTCGATCGTTGCCGCGGCCAGGTTTTCGCCGTCGACCCGCAACCAGTCCGCGGTGCGGCCGGCCAGGTAGATCCAGCCGTCGGCGTCCCGGTAGGCCAGATCGCCTGACCAATACATGCCGTGGCGCATTCGCTCTTGGGTTGCCGCCTCGTCGTTGTAGTAGCCGGAGAACGGGCCTGCCCCTTGGGTGTTCACCAGCTCCCCCACCGCGTCGTCGAAGTTAGCGACGCCGCCATGTTCGTCGAAAGCCGCGGGCGCACATTCGGTGAGGGTGTCCGGGTTATACACGGCCACACCGGGATACCCTTTGCCGATCGAGCCCGGCGGGGTG
This sequence comes from uncultured Actinomycetota bacterium, assembly GCA_963787635.1. Taxonomy (GTDB): domain Bacteria; phylum Actinomycetota; class Actinomycetes; order Mycobacteriales; family Mycobacteriaceae; genus Mycobacterium. The sequence continues at coordinate 97,686 of CAWBDP010000007.1, forward strand.
CCGTCCTCACGTGTGACGATGACAGCGAACTCGCTGGAGCCGAAGCTGTCCACGACGCGGCAGCCAAACCGTCGGGCGAACTCCGCGATGTCTCGATCGGTCGCCTCGTTTCCGAACGCTACCCGCAAGGTGTTGTCGGCATCGTCGGGCCGCTCCGGGGTGGCCAGCACCAACGCCAACGGTTTGCCGACGTAATTCAGGTAGGTGACCTGGTGGCGGCGGATATCAGAGAGGAAGCGTGACGGCGAGAACCTGACCGGCACCATGGCGGCCCCGCTGCCGATGGCCACCGCCCATCCGGCGGCCACGCCGTTGGAGTGAAACAACGGCATCGACAGGTAGCAGACGTCCTTCGCGGTGATGTCGAACTGGTCGATAAGGCTTGCGCCGCAAAGGATTGCCATCACGTGGGCGAAACGGACCGCCTTCGGGTTGCCACTGGTGCCGGAGGTGAAGATCATCATCAACGGGTCGGTGGGCCCCACTTCGCGATGCGGCACCAGCGGCCCCGCGGTCGCCACCGCGCTCAGGTACTCCCCTGCGGTCACGTCCAGCACGGTGATCCCCGCGAGATCGAGCCCGGCGAGCAGCGGCAGGTGCTCGGGATCGACCAGCAGAATCTGGCAGTCGCAGCGACGGATATCGCCGAGCAGGCCGGCGCCGCGGCGGATGGTGTTGATGCCGCACAACACGTAGCCGCCTAGCGCGGCCGCGGCCATGGACCGCAGCATGGCCGGCGAATTACCCAGCAGCGCACCCACATGCAGCGGGCGGGTGATGTCGGCCAGCGCGATCAACGCCGACGCTTCAGCAGCCGCTTCGCTCAGGTGCTCGCGCCACGTCCACCTGCGTTCGCCGGACGCGACGGCAACGGTGTCGTCCTGTTGGCGTTCCCGAAGCAGATGTTGAACGGTTTCGATCATCGCGTAGTGAACACCAAACCGGCGTAGTCCCGGTTGGCCACGTCGTCGCAATGCTGCCGGTACACGCCGAAGCCGCCGGCGTACGGCATGAAAACCCGCTTCTTGCCGTCGATATTGGCGCCGAGATACCACGACGACTGCGCCGTGGGGAACAGCGTCTGATCGGCGGCCGCTGCGACGTGGTCGGTCCACAGCTCGGCCACGTCGCGGCGCGGCTCGACCTCGGTGACGCCGCGAGCGCGCGCGGTCAGGATCAAGTCGAGCGCCCAGTCGACTTGGACCTCGGCGTGCAGCACCATGTTGGCCAGCACCGACGGGCTGCCGGGCCCGCTGAAGCAGAACAGGTTCGGCAGTCGCGGCACCATTATCCCCAGGAAAGTGACCGGGCCGTCGGCCCATAACTGCGTGAGCCGGTCGCCGCCCGGACCTAACGGGTCGATCCTGGTCAGCGATCCGGTCAACGCGTCGAATCCGGTGGCGAACACCAGCGCGTCACACGGGTAGGTCGCCGCGGACGTCTGCACGGCGGTGGCGGTGACGGTTTCGATCGGCTCTCGGCGCAAGTTGACCAGCCGGACATTGTCGCGGTTGAACGTCGCGAAATACCCGGTGTCGGTGCAGATCCGTTTGGCTCCGATGGGGTGATCGGCGGGGATTAGGTCGTCGGCGACGGCGGGGTCGGTGACGATCTCGCGGATCCGGGCCTCGGCGAACTCGCGGGCGATGTCGTTGGCGGCCAGGTCGGTGAGCTGATCAGGAAACGTCTTGCCGAACAGCACGCCGCCCTGCGACCAGCGCTGCCACAGCGCGTCGAGTCGCTCCTGCGGGGCCGCCTCGAGGGCGGATTTGGGGTAGCTGGTGTGCGGGGTGCCGGCCGGTGCATAGGCGGACTTATGCCGCCGCACCGGATATTCCTGCCGGATCCGTACCAGCTCCTCGTCGGTCCACGGCCGGTTCGGCATCGGCACGCTGTAATTCGGGGATCGCTGGAAGACGACGAGTGAGGCGGCCTGGGCGGCGATGATCGGCACCGCCTGGATGCCCGATGAGCCCGTCCCGATCAGCCCGACGTGTTTGCCGTGGAAGTCCGGCTCGTGGCGCGGCCACTCGGCGGTGAAGTAGATGTCTCCGGCGAAGTCGTCGACACCGGCGATGTCTGGACGGTTGAGCGTGGACAGGCATCCGGTGGCGCAGAGCAGGAACCGGGCCCGATGTTCGGCGCCGGCCGAGGTGCGCACCTGCCACGCGCCATCCTCGAATTGGGCTGCGGTGACCGTGCGGCCGAATGCGTAGTGGCGAGCCAGGTCGAAGCGGTCCGCGACGTGCTCGAGGTAGGCCAAAATTTCGGGTTGAGCGGCGAATCGCTCGCTCCACGTCCAGGTCTGCTGCAGGTCGTCGTCGAACGAGTACGAATAGTCCACGCTTTCCACGTCGCAGCGCGCGCCGGGATAGCGGTTCCAGTACCAGGTTCCGCCGACGCCGTCCCCGGCTTCGATCCCCAACACCGTCAGGCCCGCGGTCACCGCGCGATGCACCGCGTACATTCCGGCGAATCCTGCGCCGACGACGATGACGTCGGTGGCCGGCCGATCGCTCACAGCACTGCCCCTTCGGTCGCCGGTGCGCATGCCAGAACGTCGCGCACGTCCGCCCACAGCAGGTCTCGGGCAGCCGCGGCCGGCGGGAACGGCAGCATGGTCAGGAAGCCGTGGAAGAGCCCGGGAAAGTCGCGGTGTACGACGGGAACTCCCGCCGAGCGCAGCTGTTGCGCATACGCCATGCCCTCGCTGTGCAGTGGGTCCGCCGTGCCAGTCACCACCACCGTCGGCGGTAGACCCGCATGGGAGTCGGCGCGGGCGGGTGCGACGAGGTGGGCCGGCTTGGGAACGGTGTCTCCGCCGAGGTATTGCCGCCAGTACCACTGCATGGCCGCGCGGGTGAGGAAGTGGCCGATACCCCGGCTGCGGTAACTCGGCGTGTCGAACGACGGGTCGATAGCCGGATATATCAGGATCTGTGCCGCTGGCATCGGCGCGGCGCGCTCGCGGCACAGAATCGCGGTGACCGCAGCCAGATTGCCGCCCGCGCTGTCGCCGGCGACGGCGACCCGCTGCGGATCCACGCTCAGCTCTCCGGCATGGGCAACCACCCAGCAGAACGCGGCGAACGCATCCTCCGCCGCAGCCGGGGCGGGGTGTTCCGGCGCTAGCCGGTAGTCGACCGAAACGACAACGGCGAGCGTGTACCGCGACATGGCCCGGCAGAAGCTGTCGTGACTTTCGATGTCGCACAGCACAAATCCGCCGCCGTGATAGAACACCACGGCGGGCCCGGCGGTGTGGGGAGGGGCTTTATCGTGCGGATAGTAGATCCGGACGCCAATACCATCCTCGATGCTGCGGTCCTCGGTCCGTTGCACGTCGTCGAGGTTGGTGACCGGCAGGCGCCGTGCCGCCACCGCGGCACGAGCTTCGGGGCCAGTCATCTTTTCGACAGCCGGGAACTCCGCGTCCAGTATCCGCAGCATCGCTGATACACCGTCGTCCATACCTAACAGGTATATCCTTCGCATCGGCGTCGCCTCAGGCCGGCCGGTAGCGCAGCAGCGTCACACCGTCGCCGACGTCGCAAAAGACGGGCTGCACCCGCATGCCGAGGCGGATATCGGCCGGGTCGACGTCCACCAGCTCAGTGCTGAACCGCGGGCCGGCATCCCACTGCACCACCGCCGGTATCTGCGGCAGCGCGTCGGCCCACGGCGGACCGGTCGGCCGGCGCGCCACGGTGAAGGTGTAAACGCAACCCGCGCCGTCGATTTCGCGCCACTCCAGGTCGTCGGCCAAGGTGCCGGGGGCCAGCGTGCGCGGGTAGAAGACGAAGTGCGCCAGCGACGGCGAATACTGCACCATGATCCGGTGTTGGGCCAGCGCCCGCCAGAACGGTTCGGAAACCGGCGTCGGTTCGGGAAGTGGTCGCGGTTCGGTCCGTGGCGATCGCCAGCGCGGCGAAGCCGGGCGCAGCGGGTCGTCACTGGTCCGTGGCGATCGCCAGCGCGGCGAAGCCGGGCGCAGCGGGTCGTCACTGGTCCGTGGCGATCGCCAGCGCGGCGACGCCGGGCGCAGCGGGTCGTCACTGGTCATAGTCAGTCACCGCCCAGCAGGAGTGCGACCTGTTCGCTCATGATGCCGCCGGTTCCGCTGACGAATGCCCGATTGCAGTTGGCGACCTGCGCCTGCGCCGATCGGCCCATCACCTGGCGGGCCGCGTCGACAACGTGATGCATGCCCCCGGCCATCCCAGCTTGCCCGAACGACAGCTGCCCACCGGCGGTGTTGAGCGGGAAGTCGCCGCCGAAAGTGAGGTCGTGCTCATTGACCCAGCTCATGCCCTGGCCTTTGGCGCAGAATCCGGCATCCTCCAGCGTCATCAGCACGGTGATCGTGTAGCAGTCGTAGATCGACGCGACATCGACGTCTGAGCGCGACAACTGCGCCATGGCGAACGCTTTGTCAGCGGCACGGGCGACCGGCGTCGTCATCAGGTCCTGCGCGTACGTCGGGGTCTTGAACGCGATGTGCTCGCCGAACCCCTTGAGCCACACCGGCCGATGCCGCGCGCGGCGCGCCACGTCGGCATTGGCGACCAGAACACCGGCACCGCCCTGGACGCGCATCACCGTTTCGAGCAGGTGGATCGGCTCGGCGATCATCGGGCTGTTCAGCACGTCGTCGACCGTGATCGGCTTGCCGTGGAACACTGCGCCGGGATGCGCGCAGGCGTTCGTGCGCTGGTCGACGGCGATCTTGGCCAATGCGGCCGGGTCATAGCCGAAAAGTGCTGCATAGCGTTGCGCGATCTGCGCGTAGGGGACGTTTTGGCCGACGTTGCCGTAGGGGATTTCGAATTCGGCCTGCGGTGAGCCGTATTTGTCGCTCGACGCCCCGTGCCATCCCGGTGTCGGCGCCGGTCGGCGCTGCGACTGCGGCAGGTTCGACGAGCCGGGCACGACCGCGAGCACCGCGTCGCACAGCCCCAGTTCCACCGCGACCGCGGCCCGCCACACCATCGCCGCGGAGGTAGCGCCGCCCAAGTCGACGCGCTCACCGAAATCGACAGGCAAGCCCAGGTATTCGGCAAGTGTCGCGGGGGCGAACATGTCGGATTCCGCCAAGCCGTGGCACACCAGACCGTTCACGACCGTGGCCTCCACCCCGGCGTCCTCGAGGACCATCTTGGCCAGTCGGGCGTACTGGTCGAGCGTGAACGACGCCGGCCCGGTCGGCTTGCGTTCGGGCGGGAACTCGGCGATGCCGATGATCGCGGCTTCGCCGCGCAGGCCGGTCACCGCTCTCCAGCGGCACGGCGGGGCAGGGCCACCGTGGCCGTCCCCGGCATCAGCACCGTCGCGCCCCGCCGCCCGGCGATATCGAGGTCGACCAGACCGCCGCCATCCGCGTTGTCGGCCAGTCGTTTTGCCGTCACCACCCCACCGAAGCTCAGCGCTTCGCCGGGGAAGGCGACCGCCCGGTTCTGCACCGAGTATTCGACCAGCCGCCCGCGCCCGCCGATCCAGTCGGTGAGAGCGCGGGCAAGCAACGCCGCCTGCAGCGGTCCCTGCACCAGCACGTTGTCGTAGCCCTCCACCGCTTGCGCCCAGTCCTTGTCGTAGTGGATGCGGTGGCCGTTGTAGGTGGCGGCGCTGAAGAAGAACATCTGTGCCTCGTCGACTGTCACGGTCAGGGTCGGCAGCGACGCACCGGCTTCGACGTCTTCGTAGTAGATCTGCTGGGCGGCCATGTCCGTCCTCACGGTCGGGCGATCATCGATGTCGTTGCCTCGGAAAGCAATTCACGGTGCTGGTTGTGGTACACCGTTCGCCAGGTGACCAGGACGAACCGGCCCGACTTGCCTTGCTTCTGCACAATCGACTCGATGGTACGCACCATCTCGATCTCGTCGCGGTGATACGCCGGCCCGTAGAACTTCGTGCTCTCCCCGCCGGCCATCCGCCGCGGCGCGCGGGGAAACGCGAGGCTGCCGGAGATGGCGCCGGAGGAACCGTCGGGCCGTAACGCGTCCAGCGCGGTGACCCCCAGCACCGCGTACTGCAGGTACAGCGGCGGACAGATGATGTCGCGATAACCGTGGGCGCGGGCATATTCGGTGTCGAACCACAGCGGATTGTGGTCGCCGGCCGCCGCGGCCCAGCGTTGCCAGTCGCGCCGGTTCACCTCGCCGGTGGCGGTGGCGGCGACGGAGCCCACTTGGGACGCCGACTCGGCGTCGATCAGGCTTTCCTCGGTCACGTTTCTTCCTCGGTGTCGGTGTCGATGTCGGTGTCGGTCTGCAGCCAGCCGGCGGCCACGTCTTCGCCGCCGCCGAGCGTGGCCAGAACCCGCGCCCGCTCGGAGAACAAGTGCAGGTCGGTTTCGACCACATAGCCCATGCCGCCGTGCAGCTGGTGGGCGTCCAGCGTGATCAACTTGGCCGCCGCGGCGGCATGCATCCGCGCGACGGCGGTTTCGCGGGTTGCGGTGTGGCCTTTCGCGATCCAGAACACCGCCGAGTGGGCCGCCAATCGCGCCGCGGCCAGCGCGATATGCATGTTGGCCACCAGATGCTGCGCTGCCTGGAAAGACGCGATCGGCCGGCCGAACTGTTGGCGCGCCTTGGTGTAGTCGACGGTGCGTTGCAACACCGCTTCTGCGACCCCGACGAGGTCCAGCGCGAGCAACGCCACCGCGGCGTTGGCCACCCGGTGCAGGTCGTCGTCGGGCAAGCCGGCGTCCTGCGCCCCGGCGAGTACCGCGCGGTGATCCCGGACGCTGACGTCGTCAAGGCGGACTCGGCACACCCGGTGACCGCCCAGCACCTGAAGCGGCTCGACGTGCACCCCCCGTGCCCGCACGTCGACGACGAATCCCAACGTCTGTTCACGGTGGGCTGCCGAAACGACGAGGTGGTCGGCCAGGTCGGCGTCCAGGACGAATTCGATACTGCCGGAAAGCCGCCATCCGCCGTTCCCGTCCGGGCCGGCACGCAGCACCGGTGCGATCACCGCGGCGTCTCGGGGGCTCCACAAACTCGTTGTGGCCCTGGTTGTTCCGGCCGCCAGGCCCGGCAGCCAACTGCTGCGTTGTTCTGGCCCGCCCAGCATGTCGATGGCCAACGCCGCTTGAACTGTGCTGTGCACAATTGTGGGGCAAAGAGCCCGACCGGCTTCTACGCAGAAGGCGCCGAGATCGGACAGGCTGCCGCCGGAGCCACCGTATTCCGGCGGGAGGGACAAGCCCAGTATTCCGGCGTCGACGAGGGCCTGCCACAACTTCGGCGACACCTGCCCGTCCGCGGGACACTCGGCCGCGAAAAGCGCGCGCAGCGTTGCCGCGAGATCACGCTCGTCCTGCCCGGGCAACAACCTCATCGCGATGACCTGTCAGCGTCCGTATGACGGCATACCGTGGCCACGCTGGGCGATGACGTCGCGCAGCACCTCATTGGTGCCACCGCCGAACCGCATCAGCGGCGCTGCCCGGTAGAGACGTTCGAACGTCCCGTGCGCGGGTGCGCCCGGGCTGCGATGGGCCAGCAGCCCGTCGGGACCGAGCAGGTCTAGGGCCAGGTCGGCGATGCGCTGGCGCAGTTCGCTGGTGAACACCTTCTCCACGCTGACCTCGACCGTGGGGATCACCCCGCTGTCCAGTAGTGACGCGGCTTGGTAGCCCATCAGCATCGCGACTTCAACGTCGGCTTCGGCTTGCGCGAGTCGGCGGCGAAATGCCGGCGCCTGCAACGGCGTCGTGCCGTCTCGAGACGGCCGGCCGGCCAGATCGGTCAGCTCATCCAGCGCGCGTCGCAAGTCACCGGAATTGGTCAGCGCACCACGTTCGAGATCAAGCGCGCCGGTGATATAGGTCCACCCCCGGTTCATCTCGCCGATCAAATTGCCGACCGGGACCCGGACATCGTCGAAGAAGACTTCGTTGGTGCGGTATCCCGACCAGGCGTACAGCGGGTGGATCGTCACGCCGGGGTGGTCGATGGGCACGATGATCACCGAAATACCTTGGTGCTTAGGCGCGTTGGGGTCGGTGCGGACGCACAGCCATTCATGCGTCGATCGCTGTGCGCCGCTGTTCCAGATCTTGGTGCCGGTAATGACCCACTCGTCGCCGTCGCGCAACGCCCGGGTTCGCAGGGCGGCGAGATCGGTGCCCGCTTCGGGCTCGGAATAGCCGACGGCGCAGATCATTTCGCCACGTGCGATCGGCGGCAGGAATTCCCGCTTGTTCGCTTCGGTGCCGTGCCGCATGATCATCGGCGCCACCGAGGTCACGGTGAGGTCAGGCCCGGGGACACCCCAGTACTCGAATTCGCGCATCAACAGGTGCTGGTAGATTGCGCCGAGTCCCAAACCGCCATATTCCGTGGGCCAGTTCAGGCCGAACCAGCCCTTCTCTCCGATCCGGCGGCGAAACGTCGCCACTTCGCCGTCGGGGAACTCCAAATCGAGTTCGGCCAGCTCCGAGCGCAACTCCGAGGTGACATTGCGGCGCAGAAACTCGCGCACCTCGGCCAGCCAGGCGCGTTGAGCAGCGTCGAGCTCGAAGTCCACGATTCACCTGCTCTGGCGTTCGAAAGGAACATTAGAGTACTACGGCGTGCCGATCACCCGGGCGGCGTCGACGGTGAAAGAGGTGTGATGCAGTTTTGGTCTGGAACGCCGTTCATGGACACCACCGATGCGCTCACGGTGGCACGCCTGCTGGACGAATACGGCTACGACGGGGTCATTTGCGCCGACCATCTGATTTACCCTCGGGTCCTGAAGTCGCAATACCCGACCGGAGCCGAGAGCCCACCGTGGTCACCGGACACCGCGTGGCCGGACTCGTGGGTGATGATCGGGGCGATGGCGGCGACGACGACGCGGCTGCGCTTTTCCAACGCCGTGTACGTGGCCCCTGCGCGTCCGCTGCTCGAGGTGGCCAAGGTGGTCGCCACCGCGTCGGTGGTGTCCGACGGCCGGGTTTCGCTGGCGGTCGGAGCGGGCTGGATGCGCGAGGAATTCGACTTACTGGGCCAGGATTTCGCCAATCGGGGTAAGCGGCTGGACGAGATGATCCCGGCGCTGCGGGCATTGTGGCAGGGCGGCTGGGTGTCGTGGAGCGGCGATTACTACCAAGTCCCCGAGTTGATGCTCGAACCGCACCCGCCGGCACCGGTGCCGATTCTGTGTGGCGGCGAGTCGGATGCGGCGCTGCGCCGAGCCGCGCGGCTGTGCGACGGCTGGGTTGGTGCGGCCTACAAGTGGGACGACGCGGTGCACTACGTGCAGAAGCTGACGGCGCTGCGGCGCGAATACGGGCGCCAGAACGAACCTTTCGAGGTCATGCTGGCGCTGCTGGAACTGCCGTCGGCTGACCTCTACAAGCGGGCCGAGGACCTCGGTATCACCGCGGTGATGTGTGCCCCATGGATGGGCGCCGAGGACTTAACGGCCGCCGCCCCGGCCGAGCGCTACCGCCCGTCGATCGAGCAGTTCGCGCAAACCGTCGTCGAAAAGTGCCGGTAGTTCTACGTCTTGTGCGGAACGTCGGTCACCAGACCGCCATCCACGACGAACTCGCTGCCGGTGGAGTAGGACGACTCGTCGCTGGCCAGAAAGACCACAAACGTCGAGACCTCGGCGGATTCGGCCGGCCGGCCCAGCGGGATGGTGACCAAGTCGTCGGGCAGGTGCTTGGTCATCGGGGTCCGGATGAAGCCGGGATGAAGCGAGTTGACCCGGATGTTCTGCGGCGCCAGCTCCAGAGCCGCCGACTTGGTCAGGCCGCGCACCGCCCATTTGGAGGCCACATACCCGTGCACCAGCGGCGCTCCGCGCAGGCCTTCGATGGAGGACACGTTGATGATCGAGCCGCCGCCGGCGGCGATCATCGACTCCACCACCGCCCGCATGCCCAAAAAGGTGCCGGTCAGGTTGACGTCGATGATCTGTCGCCACTTGGCCAGGTCGAACTTGTGCAGCCGGCCCAGGTTCGCGATGCCGGCGTTGTTGACCAGGACGTTGAGCGTGCCGAATTCTTCTACGGTGGTGGCAACCGCGTTCTCCCACTGGTCGGGCTCGGTGACGTCGAGGTGCACATAGCGCGCCGCTCCCCCGGGACCCGAGCCCAGATCGTCGGCTACCGCCTTGCCCTCGTCGTCGAGAACGTCACCGATGACCACTTTGGCGCCCTCGGCCACCAGCAGCCGTGCGTGCGATTCCCCCATCCCCCGAGCGCCGCCGCTGATCAGTGCCACTTTTCCGTCCACGCGTCCCATGACCGGTCAGGCTACCTCAGGCGTGCCGGGGGTCAGGACCACCTTGCTGCGGTGGCAGCAATGGTCGATCGACAATCCGCTGGGACGACAGCAGCGGTACGTCGCCTCAGAGGCACGGCCGGGCAGCCGACACGCTGCGCCCAGACGCCTGGCAACCACTACCGAGATTCGATCACCGACACCGAGTTGTCTCTTTGGTGGCCGACGTAGACGGTGTGGGCGCCCGGGTCCACCGCCACCCCGTAGGGCCCGTTGCCGACGGGCACGGTGGCGATGACCGTGCGCCTCGAGCCGTCGATCACCGACACCGTGGCGGCGGCGAAGTTGGTGACGTAGACCGTATGGGTGTCCGGATCCACGGCGGCCGCGACTGGGAGCTTGCCGACGGGCACAGTGGCGGTAACCGTGTACGTCGGACCTGTCGACGGCGCGGCCGAGCGGGAACTCTCCGCTGGACCCGAGCCCGCGGACGGACCCCCACATCCGGATAGCACACGGCCAACATGACGGCACCGACGATCGCCAGCGCGCCGGTGTCCATCAGGACCGGCGCGAGCCGCCAGCGTTCTCGGGTCGAATGATGATCGCCGTTGGCGGGCGAATGTGCTCTCCGGGTCATCGTCGCAGTGTGCGCCTGCGTCTTCCCGCCGGGTGCGGGTTCGTCGAACTCGTTGCCGTCGAGGACTCGGACCCGCTTCTGGCGGGTATTTCCACTTAGTATCTGACGAGGCATTTCGTCACCCCGGTACCACCATCGGGCCGACTGCGGTGCGGCCATACAGTTGGGCGCGCTTCACCAGTGGCGGCTTCCTGGAAGGCTGCCGGTCCGGGGATTCCCTCGTTTGGGGAGGACGCTTTATAGCTGGAGGGTGCGTATGACTGACGTTGCGGTGGTCACCGACAGCTCCGCTTGCCTGCCGGCTGCGCTGGTCGACAGCCTCGGCATCACGGTGGTGTCGCGGTATTACGACATTGGTGGCGGACCGCTGCGCGAGTTGGACTTCGACGGTGATTTCGGACGGTTCTATGCCGAACTGGACGCGTCGAAAAGCGTCGCGACCACATTGGCACCTCCCGTCGAGGATTTCGTTGTGATCTTTGACCGGCTGCTGCAGCAGCACAGCGCCGTCGTCGCAGTATTAGGCTCCTCTCACTTTTCCGACACCTGCTCGGTGGCTCGGCAGGCATCCGCACGGCTGCAGTCCGAAGGCCGCGGTGGCGAGCGGGTGGTGGTGATCGACTCGGCCGGCGCGATCGGCCACATGGGCGTTCAGGCGCTGGCGGGCGCGCAGGCGGCCGCCGCGGGCGAAGATGGCGCCGGGGTGGTCGCCGCGGTGCGTCGGGCGCGGCAGGAGGTGAGGCAGTGGGTCGTTCTCGACACGCTCGAGTATCTGCGGCGCGGCGGCCGGATCGGCACGGCGGCCGCATGGGTCGGATCGGCGCTCGACCTCAAACCGATCTTGCTGGTCGAATCGGAGCTCAGGCCCGTTGAACGCGTGCGCACCCGCAGGCGGGCAATCGAGCGGTTGGTCGAGCTGATGCGCCAGCGCCGCGCGGTCGGCGCGGATCGATGGTTCGTCCAACACGCGTCTGCGCACGAGGATGCGCAGCAGCTGGCCGAGCGCCTCGCCGGACTCTTCGGCACGGAGCCGTTGTTCGTCTCCGAGGTCGGACCGGCGATGGCGATTCACGGCGGCCCGGGGGCGTTGTCGGCCGGGGGTCTTCCCGGCGCGGCGTTGGGGTAGCCGACCGATGGGGGCCGGCTGCCATCCTTCCGCCTTGATATCCATGCGGCGCCGTGGATCCTCGGCTAGGTGGAGTCGGCCCGACGACCGCCGTGCCGTCGCCCGGGTCGTCCCATCTAGTCACTACCCAGCCAGCTACTTGTGTCCCGGAAACTTGCGTCTACGGACTGTGGCCGCAGGCATCGGTGCCCTCGAACCGTTCGATCCCTATGCCGGTGAGCCCGGTTTGGCGCCTGCGCTGGCGGAGCCAGTGGTGCAGGCGGTAGCCGGTTACGTCGTTTACGGGAGTGAAGTCAACGACCTATGCGACTGGTGTGAACATTTGGCCGACTGCGACCCGATGACCCGACTGCGCTAGGTGCCGCCGCGGCGCGACGGACCCGGCAGAACCCGCCACCGCGGGCACCGCCGGGCGCGATGATGGCGGAGGTGAACGCCACCACGCCGCTGATCACCGCCTGTGCCGGATTCCTGATGGCCGTCTTGTGGATGGATCTGATCTTCGACGTGCAGATTCTCGGGCACCGACACGCAGCTGACCAGGTGCCGGACCCGGTGCTGGCTTCGATCGCCGACTATTACCACCGCGCGACGACGACGTCGCGACCGATGAGCCGGCTGATTGTGCTGGTGATGGTGATTTTGTTGGGCACGTTGGGATCTCGCGCGGTTTGGGGGCGCGACCCCACCTGGCTGCTGGCCTGCTCAGCCGCACTGACGGGTGTCCCGATGCTGTTGGCCCTGGCGCGTACCGTCCCGGACGCGGTCAGGCTGGGCAACCGGTCGGGCAGCCCGGCCGAGCTGACCCGCCTGGCGCGGCGCATTTTGCGGGACCATCTGCTTTGCCTCGGCTGCATGGTCGCGCTGCTCGTCCTGTGGGTCCCGGTGTGGCCGGGGACCCACGCCGTACTAAACTAGAACACGTTCCAATTCGGCGAGCGTCCCAGGAGTAGCCATGCACACTCGCATCTGCGACGAACTCGGTATCGAGTTCCCGATCTTCGCCTTTACCCACTGCCGCGATGTCGTCGCCGCGGTCAGCAAAGCCGGCGGTTTCGGGGTGCTCGGCGCGGTCGGCTTCAGCCCCGAACAGCTCGAGATCGAACTGAACTGGCTCGACGAGAACATCGGCGACCACCACTACGGGGTCGACATCGTCATCCCGAACAAATACGAGGGCATGGACTCGCATTTGTCGGCCGAAGAGCTCACCAAGACGTTGCAGGCCATGGTGCCCCAAGACCACCTGGATTTCGCCAAGAAGATCCTCGCCGACCACGGTGTCCCGATCGACGACAGCGACAGCGATAGCTTGCAGTTGCTCGGCTGGACCGAGGCGACCGCCACCCCGCAGGTCGAGGTTGCGCTGCGGCACCCGAAGATGACGATGATCGCCAATGCGTTGGGCACTCCCCCGCCCGAGATGATCAAGCACATTCACGACGAGGGTCGCAAGGTGGCCGCGCTGTGTGGCTCACCATCACAGGCTCGCAAGCACGCGGACGCGGGCGTCGACATCATCATCGCCCAGGGCGGCGAGGCCGGCGGGCACTGCGGCGAGGTGGGCTCGATCGTGCTGTGGCCCCAGGTCGTCAAGGAGGTGGCGCCGGTGCCGGTGCTGGCCGCCGGCGGTATCGGCAGCGGCCAGCAGATCGCGGCGGCCCTGGCGCTGGGCGCTCAAGGAGCGTGGACCGGCTCACAGTGGCTGATGGTCGAGGAGTCCTCGAACACCCCGGTTCAGCAGGCCGCCTACGTAAAGGCCGGCAGTCGCGACACCGTGCGCAGCCGCTCGTTCACCGGCAAACCGGCCCGGATGCTGCGCAACGACTGGACCGAGGCCTGGGAGCAGCCGGACAATCCCAAGCCGCTCGGTATGCCGTTGCAGTACATGGTCTCCGGCATGGCGGTGCGCGCCACGAATAGATTCCCGAACGAGTCCGTCGACGTCGCATTCAACCCGGTCGGGCAGGTCGTCGGGCAGTTCAGCAAGGTGGAAAAGACCGCGACGGTCATCCAGCGGTGGGTTCAGGAGTACCTCGACGCCACGACCAGGCTGGACGAACTCAACGCCGCCGCCAGCGTCTGACGCCGCGCATCCGCGAATTACTCGTCGTCGAGCGCCTCGTCGAGGTCGTCGCTGCCGGTGAACGCCTCTTTGACCCGGTGCGCCGAATCGGTGGCGATGTCAATTGAGTTCCGGACGATGCCGCTGGCGCCGCCGGCGATGTCGCCCCGAATGATGTCGCTCGCGTGTTCGACGATGTCCGAGGACTTTTCCACAGCATTGGTCGCGATGTCCCTGACCGCGTCGAGTGCATCTCTGGGATTGAGTGCCATCTCGGTCTCCTGTTCCTAACGGGTCCTGTTCGCCTCGACTGTAGCCGGGGGCGCGGCCGTTGGCGCACACCGAGATTGACGTGAGAGCCAAACCCCCGCGGGGTGTGCGCGCCAGCGTCGATCTCGACGACGCCGCGGCGACGGTCAGTCGGTCACGCCGGTGTCGGTGAGCCCGCCGCCGGGCACCGGATAACCACCGGTGGTCAGCTGGCCGACCACCCAGCCGTGGGCTTGGGTGCAGGTCAACGGAAGCCCGTCGGGTGACTGCGCCACCGAGCCGCGCAGGTCGGCGTGATCAGCACACGGTGCACCGACGTCCTGAACCCCGTAGAGCGGGAAGGAAAGCACCCAATAGCCGGATTGCGCGGCCGGAAACTGGTGAGTGATGAAGTGGCATGCCTCAGCCTGGCCGTCGGGCCCGCGGCCGAAGATGAACCGCTCATAGTTGTCGCAGGGAGCGCCCAGTTCGGCGGCGTAGTTCATCCCCGGCACGTCCCCGTCGTAATGGGGCGGGTCGCCAGCTGCGACCGGTGCCACGGCGATAGCCGCACCCGTGATGGCGGCGGCGACGAACAGTTCGCGGATCATGTTCCACCCTCAGCAGCTCGGTCATCCGGGCCACCGTGCTGCCGTGGCCCGCACCAAAGCATAGTGAGTCTGGGTGCTCTCGGGATGGTGAATGGAACACGTTCCATCTCCGGCGTAGCAATGCTTTACTGGGCCCACAGACCTCGTCGTCAGGGAGGGCACCGATGCCGACTCCGAATCTGCCACCCGGGTTCGATTTCACCGACCCGGACATCCACGCCGAACGGCTGCCGGTTGAAGAACTGGCCGAGCTGCGGCAGACGGCACCGATCTGGTGGAACGAGCAGCCGCTGGGGGTGGGCGGGTTCGACGACGGTGGCTTCTGGGTGGTGTCCAAACACAAGGACGTCAAAGAGATATCTCGGCGCAGCGATGTGTTCTCCAGCCTGCAGAAGACCGCCTTGCCCCGCTACAAAGACGGCACCGTCCAGGAGCAGATCGACACCGGCAAGTTCGTGCTGCTCAACATGGACGCCCCACACCACACCCGGCTGCGCAAGATCATCTCCCGCGGCTTCACGCCCCGGGCCGTGGAGCGCCTGCGCGATGACCTCAACGAGCGTGCCCGGCAGATCGTCGAGACCGCTGCCGCACACGGGTCCGGCGACTTCGTCGAGCAGGTGTCCTGTGAGCTGCCGCTGCAGGCCATCGCCGGATTGCTGGGTGTTCCCCAGGAAGACCGGATGAAGCTATTCCACTGGTCCAATCAGATGGTGGGCGATCAGGATCCCGAGTTTGCCAACAACGACGCGATCGATGCTTCGGTCCAGCTGATCATGTACGCCATGCAGATGGCCGCCGATCGGGCCGCGAACCCGGGTGATGACATCGTCACCAAGCTGATCGAGGCTGACATCGACGGGCACAAGCTTTCCGACGACGAGTTCGGCTTCTTCGTCATTCTGCTGGCCGTCGCCGGCAACGAGACCACCCGCAACTCCATCACCCAGGGCATGATGGCCTTCACCGACTTCCCGGATCAGTGGGAGCTCTACAAGCGGAAGCGTCCCGTCACCACGGCCGACGAGATCGTCCGGTGGGCCACCCCGGTCACGTCGTTCCAGCGGACCGCGCTGGAGGACTACGAGCTGTCCGGGGTGCAGATCAAGAAGGGCCAACGGGTCGTAATGGTCTACCGCTCAGCTAATTTCGACGAAGAAGTCTTCGACGATCCGTACAGCTTCAACATTCTGCGGGACCCCAACCCGCACGTCGGGTTCGGCGGCACCGGCGCGCACTACTGCATCGGCGCCAACCTGGCCCGGATGACGATCGACCTGATGTTCAACGCGATCGCCGACGCGATGCCCGATCTGGAAGCGACGGGCAAACCCGAGCGGCTGCGGTCCGGCTGGCTCAACGGGATCAAGCACTGGCAGGTCGACTACCATAGCAATGGGGCAGCCAAATGCCCTGTCGCGCACTAAGACACACAACACGGGGAAGCTCATAGCCCATGCATAAAGCTGTCCGTGTCCAGTCTGCAGGTGCACCCTTGGAGCTGGTCGACGTCGAAACGACACCGCCGGGCCGCGACGAGGCGCGCATCACGGTCTCGGCGTGTGGCGTCTGTGGCACCGACCGCGCCTTCGTTCACGGCGGCTTCCCGGACATGTCGTGGCCACTGACCCCCGGGCATGAAATCGCCGGAACGATTGCCGAACTCGGCGAGGGCGTCGAGGAATTCTCGGTTGGCGACCGCGTCGCCGTCGGATGGTTCGGCGGCCACTGCAACCACTGCGACCCCTGCCGCAAAGGCATCTTCATTCACTGCGCCAACATGAAAGTCCCGAGCTGGCAGTATCCCGGCGGGTATGCGGAGTCGGTGACGGTGCCCGCCAATGCGCTGGCCCGGATACCCTCGGAGCTCTCCGACGCCGAAGCCGCCCCGATGGGCTGCGCCGGGGTCACTACCTACAACGCATTGCGCCACACGAAGGCGTTGCCCGGTGACCGGGTCGCGATCCTCGGTGTCGGCGGACTCGGCCACCTCGGCGTTCAGTTCGCCCGGGCCATGGGCTTCGAGACCATCGCAATCGCGCGCGGCACAGACAAAGCCGACGATGCCCGGAAGCTGGGTGCCCACCACTACATCGACTCCACCAGCGTTGATGTCGCAGAAGCGATGCGGGTGCTGGGCGGCGCAGCGGTCGTCCTGGGCACCGCCGGGAACTCGCAGGCCATGGCGGACACCGTGGGCGGGCTACTGCCACAAGGTGAACTGATCGCTATCGGCGTGACGGCCGACCCGCTGCCGATCAGCCCGATCCAGCTGATCACTCCCGGACTCAGCGTCACCGGGCATCCTTCCGGCACGGCCAAAGACATCGAAGAGACAATGCATTTCGCGGTCATGTCCGGCGTGCGGGCATGGATCGAAGAACTACCGCTGTCCCAGGCCGCCGATGGCTACGCGGCGATGGAGCAGGGTCGGTCGCACTATCGCACCGTGCTCACCATGTGACCGGCAGCGTGTGGACGCTCGACGCCTCCGACGGTGAATTGATCCTTCGCACCGGCGTTTCCGGCCGGGTGGCACGAATGGGTCATCGGCTCACCATCGCGATGAAACGTTGGCAAGCCACGGTGAGTTGGGACGGTGCGCAACCCGTCGCCGCCGAGTTCGTGGTCGAGGTCAATTCCTTCGAGGTGCTCTGCGGCGAGGGCGGGGTGAAGGGGCTGTCCGGCCCAGAGCAGTCGCTGGTGAAGTCCAACGCGCTGAAATCGTTGAGCGTCAACCGTTATCCGCAGATCCGTTTTGTAGCCGACACGATCGAACAGACGGACGTCGGATATCGCCTGACCGGAACGCTGCAGATTCACGGAGCGACCCGCGATCGGGTAATCGATCTTTGCGCAGAAGATCTCGGTGACGCGTGGCAATTGTCGACCCGCGCTGCGGTTCGTCAGAGCGATTTCGGCGTCAAGCCGTACTCACTGTTGATGGGCTCACTGAAGGTTTGTGACGAAGTGACGGTGTCGTTCACCGCCACCCGCGCCAAAGATTAAGGAGGGATGATGCAGATCGGAGTGGTGTTCCCGCAGACCGAGATCGGCGCTGACGCCGGTGCGGTGCGCGCCTACGTCCAGCAAGTCGAAGAGCTCGGGTTCGCGCACCTGCTCGCCTACGACCACGTCGTCGGCGCCGACCCGGAGGTCCACACCGGCTGGACCGGACCGTATGACTTGTCCAGCACATTCCACGAGCCGCTGGTGATGTTCGGTTATCTCGCCGCCGTCACCACCACCCTGGAGTTGATCACCGGCGTCGTGATCCTGCCGCAGCGGCAGGCGGTGCTGGTCGCCAAGCAGGCGGCCGAAGTCGATCTGCTCAGTGGCGGCCGGCTGCGCCTTGGCGTTGGTCTGGGCTGGAACGCGGTGGAATACGAAGCGCTCGGTGAGGATTTCTCCAATCGGGGCAGACGCTGCGGCGAGCAGGTCGACGTGATGCGCAGGTTGTGGACCGAGCAGACCGTGACCTACCACGGTGAGTATCACCAGGTGACCGGGGCAGGGTTGGCGCCGCTGCCGATCCAGCGGCCGATCCCGGTGTGGTTCGGTGCAGCCTCGCGACGCGCGTGCCGGCGGGCCGGCCGGCTCGGCGACGGCTGGTTTCCCATGGTGGGCCCCGGCCCGCGACTCGACGCCGCGCTCGAACACGTGCGGCAAGCGGCTATCGAGGCGGGCCGAGACCCGGACGGCATCGGTATGCAGGGTCAGGTCTTTTGGCGGGGCGAACCGGACAAGCTCGCCGGCGACCTGCGCAGCTGGGCTGATGCCGGCGCGTCGCACGTGTCGGTCAATACCATGGGCGCGGGCTTGGCGTCGGTGGATGACCACCTCGCCGCGCTGACCGGCGCCGCCCGGGTCGCGACGCTCTAGGGTGACGGCGGCCCATCGTCGGGGGCCGGAGCCGGCGCTGGATCGTGATGCAGTCCTTGGATTTGCTCGAGCACCCTCGTCAACAGCGGCGTCTGGCTTTCTGGTTCGGGCTCCGGAGCAGGGCTCGGTTCCTCCGGGCGTGGAGCAACCGGAGCCTCAACCGGTGGGGCTTGCGACGGCTCCTCGGCAAGCCTGGCCGGTGGTGCCGCGGTGGGCGAATCGACCGGTGGCATTGCTTCGAAGGCGGGTTCGGGTGCCGGCTCAACCGCAGGTGCCAGCTCAACCGCAGGCGCAGGTGCAGGCGCAAGGGCGGCGGGCACCTCGGGCGGCGCGGAGGAATGGGCCAGTGGGGCAGTCGGTTTGGAGTCCTTGCCCGGAGCAACGCGCAGACCCACCGCCAGGGACAACGAAACGACGAAGACGAGGGCAGCGGCAACCAGTATCGTCAGCGCTCCCGCGTACGACACCGGGCGCGACCACTTCCGCCACGCGCGGTGGCTGCCCACCGAATCGACCACCTCCGCCTCGTCGAAGCCGGCGCTTTGACCCGACGCCAGTGCCGCGCCCCGCGCAAGGGCCAACTCGGCTCCGCTTTGGGCGAGGACCGGCACGGGCAGCGTGTCGTCCAGCTGCCGCGAGAGTCCGTCCAGATCGGCATTCGCGCCGACGACGACGACGCTGTCCGGCCGCCAGCTGCCGCGATCGAACATTCCGGTCAGCCAACGGACGAGACCCTCGGCACCGCCGGGCACCCGCTTGACCGCGGTCCGGGTGTCGTCGTCGCACAGGTCGACCATGACGGTGGTCGCCGCGCCGCCCTCGACCACACATACCGCCGTCTTGTCGTATCCGACCAAGGGGGCCAGACCCTGTGCCAATGTCTCGGCGGCCTCGGCCAGCCGCACCGGTAAGACGTTGTCGAACCCCGCCTCGGTCAACGACTCCATGAGCAACGCGGCCTCGGCGGCCGCCTCGTCGCTCCAGGTCACGCCGATGACATGCACCCGGCCATCGTGCGAGGTAGCCGTCGCCTCGGCGCGCAACACCGCAGCGCCCATCTGTTCTGCGGTCTTGGCCGCGCGGATGCCTCCGCCGGCGCGCACCGCCAACTCGCCGTGGTCCAAAATGGTGCCGGCTGCGTCGTGCCCTTCGACAAGAACCCAGCCGACGCCGGTCGACGTCATGGACAGCCCAAGTACCGTATCCAAACTCGCACCTCGTAATCGTGCCTGCACCTGCAGCACCGCAGCCGCCCGCGACCATGGCATTTCCTATGACGCGGTGTCTCGCGAGCGCCGGAACCGACCCGATGTCAACGCGGTCGTCGTCGAGCGGCGCACCGGGGTGAGCCTACGCGGGTGCCGCAGCGGCGCGCGATCGGGTCCAGGCGCCCGCCGGGGTGATCGTTGCTAAATCCGGACGGCGGCGTAACGCAAGGGCCAAATTAGCGACCCGACGCCGCGCACCGCGGCGGTCCGGAGCGGACCAGGTATCAAGCGCTGCTAGAGTGTTGGCCGATGCGAAATCGAGATGCTTTCGCGTCCGGATCGACATAGGGACGATCCACCAGGTAAATTTTGCCGCGGCATTACGACGGCACGACAAGGGGCACAGGTAATGACAGACATCAGCGAGAAGATGCGCCGCTGGGCGCGCCGACTGACGGTCGGCGCCGTCGCGGCCGCCGCGTTGCCGGGCCTGGTCGGCCTGACCGGTGGTGCGGCGACCGCGGGAGCCTTCTCCCGTCCCGGACTGCCGGTCGAGTACCTGCAGGTGCCGTCGGCGGCGATGGGCCGCGAAATCAAGGTCCAATTCCAAAGTGGTGGAGCCAACTCGCCGGCGGTGTACCTGCTCGATGGGTTGCGCGCGCAGGACGACTACAACGGCTGGGACATCAACACCCCCGCCTTCGAGTGGTACTACCAGTCGGGGCTGTCGATCGTCATGCCGGTGGGTGGACAGTCCAGCTTCTACAGCGACTGGTACAAGCCGGCCTGCGGCAAGGCCGGCTGCCAAACCTACAAGTGGGAAACCTTCCTGACTAGCGAGCTGCCCGGATACCTGGCCTCGCAGAAGAGCGTCAAGCCGAACGGTAGCGCCGCGGTCGGAATTTCCATGGCCGGTGCATCTTCAATGAACCTGGCGATCTACCACCCCGGACAGTTCATCTACGCCGGCTCGCTGTCCGGCTACCTCAGCCCGTCCACCGGGCAGGGCGCGATCGGCCTGGCCATGGGTGATGCCGGCGGCTACAAGAAGGAAGACATGTGGGGGCCAGACAACGACCCGGCATGGCAGCGCAACGACCCCACGGTCAACGTCGGCCAACTCGTCGCCAATAACACCCGGCTCTGGGTGTACTGCGGCAACGGGACTCCGAACGAACTGGGCGGTGCCAACCTGCCGGCCACGTTCCTCGAGAGCAACTTCATGATCGGCGGCAACAAGAAGTTTCAGGCCGCCTATGAGGGCGCCGGTGGCCACAACGCGACGTTCAACTTCCCGGCCTACGGCACGCACAGCTGGGAGTACTGGGGTGCGCAGCTGCAGGCGATGAAGCCTGACTTGCAGGCCTCGCTGGGCGCCACCCCCGGCGGAGGGGGCGGCTAAGCCCTGGCAGCGCCCGAGCAGCCGGGTTGCGGGATCACGTCTTTCGACTCAACTGGTCGGTGATATCCGTCCACGCCGTGGCGTCATGGCGATGATGGTTCGTGTTGCGGCACTGGCCGTAGAGCCTCGCCGTGGCTGGCGTTGGCGCACCGCAGTGGCCGCAGTGGCGATCACTGCGTCGACGATGCTCGCTTTCCCCGGCCGGGCGCCGGCCGTTCCGGACAGTCCGCTGACCGAGCTGCTCGACGCCGCCGCGCGGCGGCTGCAGGTGGCCGAGCCGGTGGCTGCCGTCAAATGGCGACGTGACTTGGCCGTCGCCGACCCGCAGCGCGTGCAGCAAGAACTCGACGATCTGGACGCCGAGGCCACTGCAGCGAACATCGGCGCCGCCTACGTCAGGGATGTTTTCGGTGACCAAATCGACGCCACCGAGGCAATCGAATACAGCCGGTTCGCCCAATGGAAGCTGGACCCGGGCGACGCGCCGACGGCCGCACCGGAGCTCACTGACCTACGCGCCACGATCGACGACCTGAACCACATGATGCTCAACCAAATCGGGCTGCGTTGGGATCTGCTGCACTCCCCCGCATGCCTCGAGCAGCTCGACCGCGCGAGAAACGATGCCGTGCTCACATATCAACTCGACGGGCTTTATCGGCAGGCCCTTGCCGTCGCGTCGCAGTCGTATTGCCGACCCTGACCGGGGTTGTAACAGTTTCTGCTGATGTCTCGACATGTTGGTAGCGGGGAATCCCAGCAAATTCGACGCGACATTACCGGTGAGATGTGAAATGCTCGCTCAACTCGCCAGTATGCAGGGTTCTGTACTACCGGGATCCGCGCTGACCGCTTGCTGCTGTCGCGACGCAATCGTGATGTCGGCGCGGGTCGCAATGGCCCAGCCATGGACCACCTGTGCAGTGACCGCGCTGATGATAGGTGGTACCGAGCGTTACTAAGATCTTTTTGGCAAGTTGTCGGCGCCGGTAACGTTTCGGCTTTGAGTGACGAACGTCACCATATGAGGCCACTGTGGAAGTTGATGCGCGCGGCAATAGCGAACGCTGGCATAGCCGGACTAATCATCGCCATGACGATGCTGCTCCCCACCGATGTCGCAAACGCGGACCCGCTCAACTGGGATGCCGTCGCGCAATGTGAATCCGGTGGCAATTGGGCCGCCAATACCGGCAACGGTCATTACGGCGGACTGCAATTCAGCCAAGCGACGTGGAACGCCAATGGTGGCATCGGCTCACCGGCGACCGCCAGCCGCGAGCAGCAGATCGCGGTGGCCAACCGGGTCTTGGCCACCCAAGGACCGGGCGCCTGGCCCAAGTGCGGCGCCAACGGCGCACTGCCTGGCGGGCCCGCCCTGCCCGCAGGAATCACTTCCCTCCAGCAGATCCTTCGGATGTTCTTGCCGCATTTGTAAAAGTCGCAGCTTTCTCCTCGCGGCTGTGAGTGAACATGCTTGGATCAGCCCATGCAAGGCTCGGCGACAGTTCACATGGCGGCGCCTGCGGACAAGATCTGGGACCTGATCGCCGATGTCCGCAACACCGGCCGCTTCTCGCCAGAGGTTTTTGAATCCGAATGGCTGGGCGGCGCGACCGGCCCAGCGCTGGGCGCACGGTTTCGCGGACACGTCAAGCGTAACGAGATCGGACCGGTGTACTGGACGACGTGCGAGGTGACCGCCTGTGAACCCGGCCGCGAATTCGGCTTCAAGGTGCTCGTCGGGGACCGAGCGGTCAACAACTGGCACTACCAGTTGACACCCAGCGATGGCGGTACCGACGTCACCGAGTCGTTCCGGCTCAGCACGTCACCGCTGAACTCCGTGTACTACTGGGTGTTCGGCGGTTTTCTGCGTCAGCGCCGCAACATTCGGGACATGACCAAGACGCTGGAACGCATCAGGGATGTCGTCGAGGCGTGAGGTCGGGCTTCCTCACCGGGCCCGGCGACGGAACGGAGGTGTGCTGATGGGGCACCGACTGGTCGCCACAGCCGGGGCGGCCTTGGTGATCGCCGGCGGTCTCTCGGGATGCGCAGAGGAGCAGACGCAGCCTCAGCTGTCCGCGCGGGTAACCGTCGGCAACAACACGCACACGATCCATGCGCCAAGGTGCAGTCAGCTGGAGGGATACCGGACCGTCGACATCGCCGATCACGACAGTGATGTCGAAGCGGTTGTCCTGCTCAGCGGCAGCAGGGTGATCCCGGAGTGGGTGAAAATCCACGACTTTGCCGGTTTCACCGGCAGCTTTTACCAAGGCCAAGGCGGGGTAGGCGATGCGGAAGCCAGCCTCGGCCAGAACGCGCTCACGATCACTGGCAGCGCTTACGGGATCCACAGCCAGTCACCCCAATGTGACCACGACAGCGGACTTCAAGATCACGGCCAGATGCTGAAGCAGCGGTTGCACTGGTTTGCCCTGCACGGATTTGTCCGCGGCCTCGCGTCGATCGGTGTCCGCCGCGGAGATCTGCAGGCTCGGTTGATCGCCGATCCTGCGGTCAAAGTCGATCCGTTGGGGTTCTTCGATGAAGTGCGGGCCCGCGGCCCGTTGGTGCGGTGCCGCGTCAGCTATGTCACCGCTGACTATCCGACCGCTCATGAGTTGCTGCGGTCGGACGATTTTCGGGTGATCGAGCTGGGCTCGAAGCTGCCGGCGCCGTTGCGCTGGCTGGAGGACCGGACCCGGGGCGACCTGCTGCATCCGCTGCGGCCGCCGTCGCTGCTGGCTGTCGAGCCGCCGGACCATACGCGTTACCGCAAGACGGTGTCGTCGATTTTCACGACCCGGGCGGTAACCACGTTGCGGGATCGTGTTGACCAGACGGCGGCCGCCCTGTTGGATCAGCTGGCCGGCGAACCGGGTGTGGTCGACATCGTGGAGCGGTATTGCGCGCAGCTTCCCGTCGCGATCATCAGCGACATCCTCGGCGTGCCCGACGATGCCCGGCACCGCGTATTGGACTTCGGCGAGCTCGCTGCGCCGAGCCTGGATGTCGGACTGTCCTGGCCGCAGTACCGGCGGGTGCAGCGCGGGCTGGCGGGATTCAACTTCTGGCTCGCTGGCCATCTGCAGCACCTGCGCAGCACCCCCGGCGACGACCTGATGAGTCAGTTGATCCAGGCGAGTGACAGCGGGGATCCGGCCGCCCGCCTCGACGAGAACGAGCTTCGCGGCGTCGCCGGGCTGGTGCTGGCCGCCGGGTTCGAAACGACAGTGAACTTGTTGGGCAACGGAATTCGCATATTGCTGGATCACCCGAGCACAATTGCACGCACTGCGTGAGCGCCCCAGCTGTGGCCGAACGCGGTCGAGGAAATCCTGCGGCTGGAGTCGCCGGTGCAGCTCACCGCGCGGGTGGCCCGCACCGACACCGTGGTCGCCGATACACCGATCAAGGCCGGCGAGCTGGTCGTGGTTTATCTGGCCGGTGCAAATCGTGACCCCGAGGTGTTCGCCGATCCGAACCGCTTCGACATCGAACGCGACAACGCCAACCGGCATCTCGCGTTCTCCGGCGGCCGGCACTTTTGCTTGGGTGCGGCGCTGGCCCGCGCCGAGGGCGAGGTGGGGCTGAGGACGTTCTTCGACCGCTTCCCCGAGGCGCGCTCTGCGGGGACCGGCAGCAGGCGCGATACCCGGGTGCTGCATGGCTGGTCGACGTTGCCGGTGGCGCTGGGACCGGCCCGGTCGCTGGCCACTCGATGACGCTGCGGCGTTCGGCGATTTCCCGGTGCGGCTAACCTCCAGACAGAAGCCCGGGTCGTGATCTGGGGGCCGATCGCAGCCGTCGCTTCTGTTTCGCGGCGAAACTAAGCCAGGTAGCGACCTAGCCAATCGAGCACCCGTTGCCAGGCGTCAGTGGCGGCGGTGGCGTTGTAGCGCGGTCCGGTGTCGTTGAAAAACGCATGGTCGGCGTCGGGCTCGACGACGATCGCGTTGACGAGCCCGGCGCGGTCGAGGGCCGCCTTGGCCGCCGATTGGGGGCGGTGACGCGGGTGTCGAGGGCGGCATAGATCGCGAGCACCGCGGCCTTGGAGCCGCCAAAGTCGGGATTGTCGGGCAGCGGCCCGTAGAACGGGACCGCGGCCGAGAGCCGCGGCTCACCGGAGGCAAGGAGCTGCCACACCAGTCCGCCGCCGAAGCAGAACCCTACCACCGAGACTTTGCGATCGGGGACACGTCGCTGCAGTTCGGCCACACCGGATTTCAGGTCTGCGGTGAACCGGTCCGGGGGCACCTGGCCCAGCGCCGCGGTGGCCTGCGCCGGATCCGTGAACTTGCCGCTGCCGCCTTCTTCGGACAGCAGGTCGATAGCCAGCGCCGAGTAGCCGGCACCGGCGAACCGGCCGGCCACCGATCGCACCCAATCGTTCAAGCCCTTGTTTTCGTGGATGACCAGAACACCACCCCGAACACTGCCTGCCGCCGACCAAGCACCTTGCAGCTGGCCCTGCGGACCGGGCCACGAGATCGCAGATGTCGGTAGCGCACTGGCCATCCCCGGTGGCGCACCGGAGGACGGCGCCGACGCGGTCGGGCTTGGGCCCGCTTTCTTCTGCTCCCACACGCGGCGATCAACGCGGCAGCGGCGGCGCTGCCGACACCGAGCAGAACCAGTCGCCGCATGGCTTCACGTCGGGTCAGCAGGCCGTCGACATGGTCGGTGGCGATCTCTTCGGCCAGATAGTGCTGCAGCGGAGTCACGTTGGTGAGTATGCGCCACGGAGAAGCCGTTGACAGCTATCCAGCAACCCGGTTTCATGACCGTTGTGACACAGGACAATCCGATTGCGGCCCTGGTTTTGGGACTATGGCGGGCGCTGTCGCGGCGGGACTGGGATGCGGTGGCCACTTTCTTGTCCGAGGACTGCATTTACGTGGACATGCCGGTCGGGCCGACGCTGGCGGCGCGGGGTCCCGACGACATCGTGAAGCGGCTCAAAGTTGGCCTGGAACCGCTGGCGGCCTATGAGAACCATGACGGTCTGCTGGTGTGCGACGGTTCCGACGCGATGTACGAGCACTCCGAGACCTGGCGGTGGTCCAGCGGTGAGAAGGCATGCTGCGCTTCGCCACCGTGCACAAGGTGATCGACGACAAGATCACCGTGTGGAAGGACTACTGGGACATGAACAGCATGACCGCCCAGGCGCCGCCGACGTGGCTGGAAGATCTCGCGTCCGCGGACACCAGCTGGATTTTTGATGCCACCGGACTGATCTGAAAGCTTCGATCAGAACGCGGCTAACAGCTCCAGGAACGGCGTGTAGACAGCGTCGGTGAGGGCTGACGTACTGGCCGCACTGACTGCCCCGATGTCAGGATCGAAGAACGCGAATAGGGTAGCGCCGCCCACGTTGAAGTCAGCGGAGAGCAGTCCCAGGGCACCGTCAAGCAGCGTCAGATCCACCGAGTTCAAGCCGCTGCCGCTGAGATCACCGGCTTGGTCAGCGGCGACAAACGCTTGATCGGCTGAGAGCATGTTCTGGGCCGCGGAGACGAACTGTTCGTCGGCATTGGCCAGGAAAATCTGGTCGGCTGGGGACAAACTCTCTTGCAAGGTCCCTATCTGAGTGAGCAGGGGGCTCAGCTGATTATTGAGGCCCTCTGCATCGGTGAGGATGCCCGCCTGCCGTGCGCTCAAGTCAGCAGTGTCGGCTCCGTCCAACACCGTGGTTCCCTGGTTCAGGTCTTGCGCGGCTTGGCCAGTCATGTCTTCTGGGGTGTCGGCGTAGGCGACCTGCGCGCTGGCCGTCCCGATCATTGCGGCAGCCACCACGGCTCCACCAGCCAAACCCACACCGGCGGCCCATTGCCGGACACGGTCGACCATCGCGATCCCCCCATCGAGTGCTGTTCGCGCCCAACCTTAACGGAACGTGAGCCGCCAGAGCTACGACTCGACCAGCTCTTTGAGCTGTTTCACCGTCTCGGCCAACGTGCGACCCACCTGCCGCACCGCGATCCGGTCGGCGATGTACCCCAAGATTCCGCCAGGCGCCTGATACGACAACCGGAACGTGACCTTGGTCTGCCCTTCGCCAGCGTCCCGCAACCGCATCCGGCCACGCAGCGTCACGCCGGTGATACCGACCCAGGCCAGGTCGCGGTCGTCGTCGAATTCGACCACCTCGATCAGGCCGCCGACCGGCACCGAGCCGATCTTCCAGTGCACTGTGTAACGGGCCCCAACCCCCGGCGGCTGCTCGTTGGCGTTCTCCCAGCGCTCCAGGTTCGCCATGAACGACGGGTAACAGTCCGGATCGCCGACGACTTTCCATACCGCGTCGCGGTCGGCGTCGATCACGCACCGGCGCTCGACGCGCATCAGCCGATCACCGGGAACCGACGTTCGGCGGCGAGTCGGTCCACGCCGTCCTGCAGGCTGGCCAGCACTTTGTCGTTCACCGCCTCATCATCGCCGTCGACATGGATGGGTTCCTGCACCTCGATCGTGATCTTGGCGGGCAACGGAAGGTGCCCGGCGAAATCACTGATGTTCAAGCCCCACGGCAATGACAACGATATCGGAATGCCTTTGACTCGCAGCAGCTTGTCGGTCATGAGCAGTTTGGCCAGCCACTGCCCGCGACTGAGAAACAGAGCTGTTTCTTGCCCGCCGACACTGGCGACGGGGACGATCGGCACGCCGGCATCGCGGGCCAGGCGGACGTACCCCATCCGGCCGTCGAAGTCGACCTTGTGGCGCTCCCACGACGGTCGGGCCACTTCGTAGTCCCCGCCGGGATAGACCAGCAACGCTGCCCCGGACTTGAGCGCCAGTTCGGCGTTCTCGTGATTGGCGGCAACGGTGCCGAATTTGCGCAGGAAACCCAGCGGGGGTGCAGAGACAACGAGGTTGTGGGCCAGCTGGTAGAACGGCCGCTCGACGCCGAAGTACGAGCAGAACGCAAGTGTGAACACGAAGGTGTCGGGCGGCACATTACCGCCGCTGTGGTTGCCGACCAGCAGCACCGGCTCGTCGGCGGGGATGCGGTCCAGGCCCCGCACGTCGGCCCGGAAGTACAGCGAGGCGAGCAGCCACGTTCCCGGCAGCTGGTCACGGATGTAGTCGGGGTCGCGCTGATCGAGGTCGGCTTTGGGAACCCGCGACGAGACCTGTTTGGTGGCCCATTCCTTTACATCGCCCAAGAGCCCCATTGCCGCATTCTGGCATACCACGCGAACGAGAACGAGCCGGACCCGTCAGCACTGCGCGGGGTCGAGGCGGTAGATGCGCGCCGCATTATCGCTGGCGACGAGATCGACCACCCGGATCGCGTCGGCCTCGCTCCATTCGCCGGCGTCGACGAACCCGCGCAACGTGTGGTGAATACCTCTGCGCCACAACGTGGCACCGAGATAATGCAGCTCCGCCGGGCCGAACCCGTCTGAGGAATAGACGATCTTGCGGAACGGCGCCAGCTCGAGCAGCCGGGCGATAAACGCCGGTGCTCGGGCACCCAGGTAGTTGATGCTCAATCCGCAGTCGAGGTAGACGTTGTTGAAAGCCTGCGTTAGATAGCCGGCTTCACGTTCGTAGGGATAGCAGTGCAGCAGCACCACCGGGGTGTCACCCGACTGCCGGAGAAAATCGAGCAGCAGCAGCGGATTGGTCTTGTGCAGATCGCAATCACGGTCTCCGAACCCGACATGGAATTGCAGCGGCTTGCCCAGTCGCAGTGCCTGATGCAGCCCGAAACGCAGCAGTACCCGGTCGTGTAATCCGACACCGCCGTCCTCGCGCCACCGCTGCGCGGCCTGCGCGACCTCGGCCGGTAAGGGCTCGCGCAGATCTCCGTCGAATCCACCCCGATAAGCCAGGATGGATTGGTGCCCACGGCGGTGGCCGCACGGCGGTGCAGGATTTCCTCGAACGCGTGCGCGTAGTCGCCTGGGGCGTGTGCGGCCTGTTCGGCGACCTGCTCGAGCCGGACCACCTCGTGCGCGCGCCCGCTGGACACCTCGGCGAACTGCGCGAGGTCAGCCACCCCGTCAGCGAAACCGGTATCGACCAGCCAGTCGCTGACCCCGGCGGCGCCCAGAAAGAGCCGGGCCAGCCCGACTTCGGTGAACTGGCTGCGACGTTCCCAATACTCCTGCGGCCCAACATGGCTGGGTAAGCCGAGCACCATCGCGCAGTGCGCACGCACCGCGAACCCGAGTTGCGAGTCGAATCCGGAGTCGAAATCGGCAAGCGGTTCGGTGTTGGCTTCGTTCAGGCCGTTCTCGAACCGCCGTCGGTCGCCGGCGGTCAGCCAGCAGCCGTGCATATGCTGATCGATCAGCGGCACGTTCGCGATGTGGTGGGCCAGCGCCGAATATCGTCGGCGGGCGCCGTCATATGCTCCAGGCCATTCGGAACTTCTCGGCCAGTTCTTCGGGACTCAAATCGCCGTAGCGTTGGTGCTCCATCCGGCGCACCGCGATCGTCGCATCGACCACGGAATCGCCGAGGATACTTCGCAGCAGCTTGGAATGATCAAGCGCGGCAATGGCTTCGGGCTGCGAGTCGGGCAGACGAGCTATGCCTGCGTCCGCGCGCCTCGGTCGGAGAGTTTGCCCGGGTCCACCGTCGTCTCGGGCGCGAGCTTGGCGTGCTGCTTGATCCCGTCCAGGGCCAGCCCGAGGATCGTCGCTGACGCGAAATAGGGATTGGCCGAAGGATCGACGACTTTGACTTCGACATTGCCGCCGTAAGGGGTGCCTGGCCCGGCGCTGACGAATCGCAGTGCCGCCTCCCGGTTCTCGCTGCCCCAGCACGCGTATGCGCCGGCCCAATTTCCGGGCTTGAGCCGCAAACCCGACACGATTGATCCGCACAACATGGCATGCGCCTCGGGCAGGCCGCGAAGTAACCCGGCGAGCGCGCTTTCACCGGCAGTTGTCATGCCCCGCAGGCCCGTCCGTCCGAGAACAGCGGACCTGCCGGTGTGGACAGCGAGAAGTGTTGATGCGCACCGGATCCCACGGTGTCGGCGAACGGCGCCGGGGACAGGCTGATCCGCAGCCCGTAGCGGCGGGCGACGCGGCCGATGATGATGCGGATCAATTGGAGCTGATCGGCGGCGGCGACCGGCGGTTGCGGCGCCAGCGAGATCTCGAACTGGTTGACCCCGTACTCGGGGTGAAACTGCTCGATCACCACGCCGGCTGCGGTGGCGGTGGCGGTGACGTCACGAATGAATGCCTCGTGCTCGAGGACGCCGGCCAAGCCGTACTGCGCCCACAGCGTCGACGGGAGCCGGCTGCCATCCGGATTGACGAGCAGAAACTCGATCTCATGCCCGACCATCGCCTCGATATCGGCGTCGGCGAGCGCCGCCTCGATCCGGCCGAGCGTCCCGCGGGCGCAGGTCGGCAGAGGCGTGCCGTCCTGCTCGAACACCGCTCCTGGCGCCCAAGCCAATCCGTCGCCGATCATTCGCAACGCGGACAGGTCGATGCGGATGCGGTGGTCGCCCAGCACGCCGATGTCGTCGGTGTATGCGATCCCGGTCTGATCGATGGCGAAGGCATCCCACACCGGGCTGGCGCCCAGACCGGGATCGGCGAAGGTGTTGGTGCGGCGAATCGGCACCGTTTTGGCTTGGGTGAGTCCCGCGGGATTGACGACGGTGCCGATCACGACGTCGACACCTTCGCCTTCGAGTTGGGCGATCGCCGCGGCGGCAAGCGGTGTGGCGGTCACAGCCTGTCCGCCGTCGCGGCTCAAACCCGGCTTGGCAAGGTCAGCGTGCAGCTTTGCGCGATATCCAGGGTGCACAGCACCCGGCCCATCCCCACCCACAGCGCACACGAAAGCGCAAGGTCGGCAAGCAGTTCCTCGGAGAAGTGCTCGGTGCATCGGGCCCAGAAGTCTTCGTCGTCGCGCAGCATGGTGTGCTCGGTGGCGAAGCGGTGGGCGAACTCAGCGGCCAGCCGCTCCTGTTCGCTGTATCCGCTCCAGGTACGCCACTGCGGCGCGTGCTGGTACAGCTCTTCGTCGACACCCGCCGCTGGCCCATCGCCGTCGCGGGTGTTGATGCAGACCACGCATTCGTTGTGGTGGGCGATGACCATCCGGGCCAGCTCGCGGGTGCGCATCGGCAGTCGGCTGCGGTTGTAGACGGCGTCGCTGAAGGCGGCGATCGCGCCACCGAGGTCGGGCGATTTTGCGATCCAACCAACCAGGTCGTCGTCAGCGAATGGTCCGATTCGGCTCATGGCGAGATGGTACGCCGCGGGCCGGGGCCTGGACATTGTCGCTTTGACTCTGCCTCCAGTGCGCAGAAGTGCGAGTGGGGCTTACGGTCGGCGCAGAGTCAGTGCTCGATGGTAAGTCGTTGGGTGGTCACGGTGGCCAGCTGGCGTCGATCCTCTGTCCAATCGCGTTGTGTCACAGCTCGAGGCGCGATGCGCTCGATGGCTGCTTCCACTTCCCGCCGATCCGGGCGGCCCTGAAAGCCTGGCGATCGGTCCAGCTTGTCGACGATCCACTCGAGCAGCAACGACGTCACGAAATCGACCTGTTGGACACCGGCTGGGGTGAGCCGCATTTCGTCGCCATCGCGTATGACGTAACCGGTGCGCACCAACCGGTCGAAGATGGGTTCGAGCACCTCGTAGGGCACTCCGAGGCCATCACCGATATCGGTGAGCCGGGCCGTCCCGTAAACGCCCGCGTAGCGGTGAATCCGCAGCACCGCCCACAGTCCGGCGACGTCGAGCCGGCAGTCGGGGCGCATTGCAATACTGCGCAGTCGCATACCCGGGGCGCCCTGGTGCAGCAGGCGGCCGATCGCGATCTCCAACAACTGTTCCGGGGACTGGGTGGTGGGCATGCCGAACCCGTCGCCGAGATCGGTCGTGCTGTTGCCGATGTCCCGCAGCGGGACTTCGCGCAGGAACAGTGCCAGGATCAGCCCGGCCACCGCGACCGGGGCCGCGCAGATGAAGACCAGATCCAGCGACTCGGCGTAGGCCGCCACGATGGGCGCCGCCGTGCTGCGGGGCAACCGGTGCAACGCCTCGGGCGCACCGGCCGCCCCGGCTGGTACCCCGCTTGTCGTCAGCGCCGAAGCCAACCGCCCGGTGAGAAAGTTGTCGAACAGTGAACCGAATATCGCGGCGCCGAAGGAGCTGCCGATCGTGCGGAAGAAGGTCACACCCGACGTGGCGACACCGAGGTCGTCGAAACTGGACGTGTTCTGCACGATCAGCACCAGCACCTGCATGCACAGGCCGATGCCGAAACCCAGGATGAACAGATAGAGCGATTGCAGCAGCGCCGACGTCGACGGGTTCATCCGCGACAGCAGCACAAACCCGGCGGCCATCACCGCGGTCCCCGCGATCGGGAAGATCTTGTAGCGGCCGGTGCGCCCGACAAGGACGCCACTGCCCATCGAGGTGATCAGCAGGCCGACCACCATCGGCAGCGTGCGCAGTCCGGATACGGTCGCCGAGACACCGTCCACGTACTGCATGTACGTCGGCAAAAAGGTGAGTGCGCCCAGCATCGCGAACCCGACCACGAAGGACAGCGCACAGCACACGGTGAACACCGGATTGGCGAACAGCCGCGGCGGCAGGATCGGTGCGGCGGCGCGAACTCTCCACCCAGACGAAGACGCCGAGCGCGACCGCCGAGCCGGCGAACAGCCCGATGATCGTCGGCGAGCCCCACGGATAGGTGGTGCCGCCCCAACTGGTGGCCAGGGTCAGGCCCGCGGCGCCAAGGCCGACCAACACGATCCCGGCGTAGTCGATGACTTGCCGGACGCGGTCGGTCAGCGCCGGAATAGTCGCGGCGGCGACGAAGAAGACCACCACCGACACCGGCACGTTAATCCAGAAAGCCCACCGCCAGCTCAGATGGTCGGTGAAGTAGCCGCCCAGCAGGGGTCCCACTACCGTGGTGACGCCGAACACCGCGCCCAGGGCCCCCTGGTAGCGGCCGCGGTCGCGCAGCGGGATCACCTCACCGATCAGCGCGGTGGCGGTGACGGTGATGCCGCCGCCGCCAATGCCCTGCAGGGCTCGGGCCAGCACCAGCATCAGCATCGATTGCGACAAGCCGCACACGATGGAGCCGGCGAAGAAAAACACGATCGCGGCCTGGAACACAGTTTTGCGGCCGAACAGGTCACCGAGCTTGCCGACCAGGGCCGTCACGATCGTCGAGGCCAGCAGATAACTCGTGACGACCCACGATTGGTGGCCGGCGCCGCCGAGGTCGGCGACGATCGTCGGCAGCGCCGTGGCGACGATGGTTTGATCCAGTGCCGCCAGCAGCATGCCCAGGATGATCGCCAGAAAGATCAGATTGCGCCGCTGCGGCGTGATCCGGGCGGCGTTGAAATCGGGGCATTCCGTGTCGGTGGCGGTGGCCGACGCGCTTGTCATCATCACTGCTTTCCCGTCGGCGTCCGATGCTAACGCGCGGCCGCGACACGGTTTGGATTAGAGGGCGTCAAAGCGGTCGATCAGCCACTTTCCGTTGGCTCGGACCAGGCCGACCCGCACCGAGCTTTGGGAAGGTGTCGGGTCCGGCTTGTCGCGGCTGGTGGTTGTTTGGTTGACGAATACCAGGATTTGGGCCTTCTGGTCAGTGAGTGTTTCGACGCCCGCGCGCACGACGGTGGCGGTCGTGGTGACGGACTTCTCTCGCGCGGTCGTGGCGACGATCTGGCTGGTGAATTGCCGGTAGTAGCTGAGGAAGTCGCCGGTGAGCAGCGCCTCGGCGGCCTTGAAGTCTTGCTCGAAGGTGCCGGGCGAATAACTCAGTATTCTCACTGTGCCGGTGCTCGCTGCCTCCATCGCCGTCTGGCGCGCGGCGGGTTGGTCGGCGACCAGCGGCGGTTGGCTCTTGACTACCATCTGCCAGCCGCCCAAGGATGCCGCGGCGACCGTCGCGGCGGCGAGGGCGACGACCAACGCCCACCAGGTGACGCGACGCGCACGTGTGGGGCTCACGGCACGAACTCCACTTTGGACGCCTTGTAGGTGTCGCCGATTTTCTCGACGTAGATGATCAACCGAAAGCTTCGTGGATCCTGCTGTGCACCGGCGCTGTTGGTGACCTTGGATGTCGCGGCGACCAGAACCTGGGCCGTCGTGCCGTTGATCGATTCCAGGCCCGCGCTGTTGACGGTGCCTTGTTCGGTGACGTTCGAATTCTGGACAACCTTGGTGAAGTCCGAGCGCATCTTCGCAAAGTCGTCGAGGAACTGGCCGGTCGATTCATCGAGGATGCGCTGGACGTCGCTGTCGGCGGACTGCGGGCTCAGACTCGTCAACGAGACCGCGAACTGTCTGGCAAAGTCGACGTAGGGCTGCCACTGCGGTGCGGTGGATGGGCCACTGCGGAAAAACTGCGTGCCGGCGAAGGTGCTCGCGGCGAGCAGCAGCATCGTGAGTAACAGCGGGACCAGGATGCCTGCCAGTGTCGGCCGGCGTGGCGGCTGTGGGGGTAACGGCCATGCCGGCGCGAACGGCACAGAAGGCACAGCAGGCGTGAAAGACGCGGCAGGCATCGGGAGGTCGGCCGGCGTCGTCAGGTCGGCCGGCGGCGCTGGCCCGTAATTTGCCGCGGTCGTGGTGGCGTCTGCGAGTGCCTGGGCGAAGTCCTGGCAGCGCCGGTAGCGGTCAGCAGGGTCTTTTGCCAGCGCCACCGAAAGGACCGCGTCTAACGGCGCCAGCTGCGCGCGATGGTCTTGCAGCCGCGGTGGTGGTGCGGTGAGATGTCTGCCGATGACCACAGCGGGATTGGAGTGCGCGAATAGCGGTTTGCCGGTGAGGAGCTGGAAAGCGGTGGCGGCCAGGGCATATTGATCGGCTCGACCGTCTATCGGTTCTCCCATGAGTTGCTCGGGTGCAGCATAGGCGACGGAACCGACCGCCATGTTCGTGGCTGTCAGCCCGCTGATGTCATCGCTCCTGCGGGCAATCCCGAAGTCTGCCAACATGGTTCGGCGCCGGTTAGGCTCAGATTCGGTCAGCAGGATATTGGCCGGCTTGACGTCGCGGTGCAGCAGGTGTCGCTCGTGTGCATAGTCGAGTGCATCCGCGATGGCGGTGACGATTTCGACCACCTCGTGTTCCGGCATACCGGTGCCGGCAAACCGCTCATGCACCAGGCGGCTGGCGTCGATCCCGTCCACATAGTCCATGGCGATCCACAGCTGACCGTCGAATTCACCGCGATCATGAACGCCGACGATGTGCGGATGCCAGAGTGTGGCGGCCAGTTCGGCCTCGCGGTTGAAGCGTTCGCGAAATTCGGCATCGCCGGTCAGCGACGCCGACATGACTTTCAGTGCGTACAACCGTGGCAACCGCGGATGTTGGGCTAAGTAGACTTCGCCCATCCCGCCAGAACCCAGCATCCGTTGGATGATGTAACCAGCGAACTGATCGCCGCCAGCTAATGGCATGTGGGGAGCCTACATTGGTGCTTGATGCACCGGTAGCGTCACTTCGGCGGGCGGGCAACGCATTGCGCGGCGTAGAGCTGCTCGCCGAGCTTGTCCATCAACTCCAGTTGCGTTTGCAGGTAATCGATGTGGTCTTCCTCGTCGGCGACGATCTTCTCGAAAATGTTCGCAGTCGTGCTGTCCTGGCGCTCGCGGCACATGATGATCCCCGGCTTGAGACGGTTCATCACGTCGAATTCGATGGCCAGGTCACTTTCGAACTGCTCGCGCAGCGTCTGCCCCACGCGCAACGATCCGATGCGCTGATAGTTGGGCAGACCGTCGAGCAACAAAATCCGATCGGTGACCATTTCGGCGTGCCGCATTTCATCGAACGACTCCGCGCGGGTATGGCTCGCCAATTCGGTAAAACCCCAATTTTCTTGCATCTTCGAGTGCAGAAAGTATTGGTTGATCGCGGTGAGTTCACTGGTTAATTGCTCATTGAGCAGGCGCAAAACATCGGGATCACCTTGCATGATCACTCCTTAACGTCAGGTGTGGAACTGCGTGCGGCCGCGTTAGGTGGCGTTGGGCTGGAACACCACCGTGCCGTGCACAGCGTTCAATCTAGTGCAGCATTTCGCAGTCGGCGCGGTGTTTGGTACAGCCTCGGCGCGTCGGGATGCTGAGCCGGCGAACAGTAGGTGCTTTGGGCGATCTCGAGGCGTTTTTGCTGGTGGAGGCTATCCTTACTTAGGTTAGACTCCGCTAACCGAGTTAGGTTAGACTCTACTAACATGCGGCCTGTTCGCTCCGGTGCTCTCGCTGACGCCCCACCGGCGTTGGGGGTGCTGTACGCGTCCAGCCGGCGGAGAACGGATCGCCAGGATGCCCCCGCGCCGGTGCGGCCAATGACTTCTAAACACGCGCCTCTCGCGAATGTCAGTAGCCAATATGTGGCGATATTTGCGGGCGATGCGCGGCACCGCAAATGCGTGACCGATTTATTCCGGTTGCCGACCATAATCTCGGCAACAAACGCAGCGGGGGCGTGCTGATGTACGTATGCCTTTGTGTCGGCGCCACCAGCCAAACCGTCTCCGATGCCGTTGCCCGCGGGGCGTCGACCTCCAAGGAGATTGCCGCGGCGTGCGGGGCCGGTGCAGATTGCGGGCGTTGCCGGCGCACGTTGCGTGCGATCGCCGCCGCGGCCGCGCAGCTGGAGACCAGCGCGGCGAGTGCGATCAACCCGCTGGCGGTGGCGCGCTACCGCGACCGCCACCATGTGTCGGGGGCCAAGTCTGATGCCGGGGACGCCAAACTGCTTGGCGGATCTGGTGCGCACCGACCGGCACAACCACCGCCGAGTCGCCGGTGACAGTCCGCTGATGCGGAGGCGGTCAAGGTCCTGGCCCGGGCCCACCAGAACCTGATCTGGGCCCGCAACCGGCACACCAACGCGCTGCGCACGCGCTGCGTGAGTACTACCCGGCCGCGCTGGAGGCCTTCGACGACCTGCACGACCGTGACGCCCTGGCCGATCTTGGGCCGCGCTCCCACCCCGCCGCAAGCAGCGCTACCTGAGCCTGTCGAAGATCCGATCTGCCCTCAAAGCCGCTGGGCGACAACGCAACCTCGATACCCGCGCTCAAGAGATTCAGGCGGCGCTGCGCACCGAACAGCTGGCCGCCCCCGCCGCGCTCACTGCCGCGTTCGCAGCGACCACCCGCGCCGCGGTGGGCATCATCGCCGAGCTGAACCGCCAGATCGCCGAGCTCGAAGCCGAACTGGCGACACATTTTGAGACACACCCGGACGCCGACATCTACCGCTCCCTGCCAGGACTTGGTGTCATCCTCGGCGCCCGGGTGCTCGGTGAGTTCGGGGACGACCCGAACCGATACACCACCGCCAAGTCTCGCAAAAACTACGCCGGAACATCACCGTTGACCGTCGCCTCAGGCAAGAAACGCGCCGTGCTGGCCCGCTACGTCCGCAACCGCAGCCTCTACGACGCCATCGACCAGTGGGCCTTCTGCGCGCTGAACACCAGCCCGGGCGCCCGCCTGTACTACGACCAGCGTCGCGCCGCCGGCGACCTGCACCACCAAGCGCTACGCGCCCTGGGCAACCGCCTCGTCGGCCTCCTGCACGGCTGCCTACGCCACCAAACCCCCTACGACGAACACAAAGCCTGGGCACACCGCCAAGCCAACCCCAATACCCAGGCCGCTTGACAACTTACGAACCTGGGATGTCTAGCTTTAGCGCCGCCGGCTGGTCAAATCCGCCAGGGCGTCAGCGTTGGCCTGACCACCCATCAGCTCGGCGAAGTGAGTGTTCTCCCGGGCGGTCGCCGCCGCGATCTCGGGAAGAGCCGGTTCGACGATCGTGTGCTTGACCGCGATCAGGCTCGAAATCGGCCGGGCGGCCAGGATTTCGGCGTGCCGGAGCGCGTCAGCGAGCAGATCGCCTGGCTCGCAGACTTTCCAGACCAGGCCCATGCGCAGGGCCTCGGCGGCGTCGACCCACTCCGAAGACATCAGCAGCCACGCGGCGTTCTGGCGACCCACCAACTGCGGCAAGAGGTATGACGATGCCGCTTCCGGCGCGACGCCAAGGCTGGTGAACGGGCACTTCAGCCGGGCGGTCGACGACATGAATGCCAGGTCGGCGTAGCCGAGGATGGTGGCGCCGATACCGACACCGACACCGTTGACCGCGCAGATCAGTGGCTTGGGAAACCGGCTCAGCGCATCGATCATCGTGGTGAAGTGCGATCCCTGGCTGCTCATCTGCGGGTCGGTGATCCGGGCCTGCATCTCGGTGAGATCGGCCCCGGCGCTGAAGGCTCGCCCGGCACCGGTGATCAGCACCACGGCGACGTCGGCGATCATCGGCGGCGGCATCGAGGGCTTCTGCGGTGGTCTGGTAGAGCGCCTCGTTGAAGGCGTTGAGCGCGTCGGGCCGGTTCAGGGTCAGGGTGCGCACCCTGTTGTGGTCTTCGCTGCGCAGTATCACGGCTGCAGCCTAGCTCGGCGACGATGCGCGCGGTATGCTAGCCTGGCGAGCGCCGAGTGTGTGGGTTGATGCGAAAATCGGCGCCGTTTATGTGCATAACCCGCACATTGGGCGGAGATGCGCGCAGGCTTGCGATCACCCGTTGCTATAGACACGGGTGGGTGCCACCAACACCACCGTGCGCCGCTCCGCGGCCATCACCCGGTCGAATTCGTCCCAGTCGTCGTGGGTGCCGCCGGCCGCCGAGTAGACGTCGCGGATCAGCAGGCGCAACTGGTCTGCGTCAGAGGCCAGCCAGGGCTGCGGGTCATCGGGCCCGGCCAGCTCTGCGTTTCCCTCGGCGGTCGCCCACTGCCATCCGTCGCGGAACGTCACTGCCAGCTGCGGGCGGGCCCGCAGGTTGGCGAGTTTGACCTTGCCGTAGGTGACGAAACCCAGCACCGGCTGGTGGCCGGCCGGGTGCGGCAGTAGCCCGACGTTGACGAGCGAGGCCTGCACGGACTGATCGGCACGAACAGTGGAGATCACCGCCAGACCACGTTCGGTCTGCGCCAGCGCTACCGCTTCTTCAAGGGTGGTCATAGGAACCAGGGTCTCACGTCGCCAGGGGCGATTTGAGCACGTAGCGGCTGGTCGGCACGGTATCGATGTTCTCGTTGGCGCCGAATGCCGATGTGCTGGCGACCATCCGGCCCAGTCGGCGCTGCAGATCGTCGTCGTCGGCGGCGCCGAAGAAGGCCTTCAGATCAGCGATCGCTTCGGCGGGGAACAGCTCTTCGACGACTCCCGCCAAGGCCGGTGCGCCCGGGGTCAGCGCACGCACCACCGCGTTTTGGGTATAGCCGAATAGTTGCCTGGGTCTCGATCGCCACTGGCGTGTGATCGTGCTGCCAGCGGCTCAGCCAGCTCGCCTGATCGAGGCCGGATGGTCGGCGCAGCAGTGCGATATTGGCTAAACCCTTGTCCGGCAGCCAATTTCGAGAGGTGCCCACAGGGGAACCGATTCGGTGACCAGGTAGGCGGCGACGTGTTCGCATTCCGGCTCGAGCAGTCGCAGGACCGCTGCGACCTGCTCGCCGTAACATTGCTGGGTCCACAGGCTCACGACGGCGGCCACCGGTGGGTCCAGCGTCGTCAGCGTCATCAGCGAATGACGCACCGCATCGTCGCGGACATTGACGGCCAGGCCCAGAACCCCGAGGCCTAGAATGGTGTCCGCGACCGGCCCGCGCTGGCGGGCGCACCAGTCCTCGTCGCGGTCGCCCGCCCGCAGCACTGCGATCACCTTCTCCATGACCGAAACCTCAGTCCTCGTGGGCGGTTCACACCATCGGTGTCGATCAGGTCCCGGACCGACTGGGCCAGCGGCTCATAGGTCGCCTGCAGCCGGTGCATGTCCTCGGCGTTGATGTATGCCGCCGTGAAGTCCAGCATGAGGCGAAACTAGAACACGTTCTCCCCCTTGTCGATCGCGGGGGCCGTCTCTTCACACAATCAGGTGTACCTGCTGGTCTGCGCCGACCAGTTCACCGAGGATTCCGGCGAACCGCCGGTAGGGCTCGTCGCGGCCGCTGGATGACCGAAATATCAGACCAATGCGCCGTCCCGGCCGGGGCGTGGCAAAGTGCGCCAAGCCGAGCCGGCTGCGCGCGGCCTCGACCGCGACCGCGCTCTGCGGAATCAGCGTCACACCCAGGCCGCCGGCCACACACTGCACCGCGGTGGCCAGCGAGGCTGCCCTGGTGGTGGCCAGCTCGGCGCGCACACCCACCTTCCGGCAGACGTCGAGGGTTTGATCGCGAAGGCAGTGACCCTCGTCGAGCAACAGCAACGGCAACTGCGCAAGCGCGGCGGGCGACACCCGCCGCTTGCCGGCAAGCGGGTGCCCGGGCGGCAACGCCAGCACGAAGTCCTCGTCGTAGATCGGGATCTCGGTGACCCCGCCGGCTTCGGCGGGCAGGGCGATCAGCGCGGCATCCAACGCCCCCTCGCGCAGCG
Organism: uncultured Actinomycetota bacterium; assembly: GCA_963787635.1. Classification (GTDB taxonomy): domain Bacteria; phylum Actinomycetota; class Actinomycetes; order Mycobacteriales; family Mycobacteriaceae; genus Mycobacterium. The sequence continues at coordinate 138,545 of CAWBDP010000007.1, forward strand.
CCGTGAGCAGCCGCTCGGTCTGGTCCTCGATCACCCGCAACGTCAGCGCGGGTAACCGCTCGGCCAGCCCGGTTAGCACCGCCGGCAGCACATAGGGTGCCACCGTCGGGATCAGCCCCAGCCGCATGGTGCCCTGCAGCGGGTCAGCGGCGCCCACAGCCGCCGACACGAAACCGCTCACCGCGTCGACCACGGCCTGCGCGTTGGGCAGCAGCTGCCTGCCTTCGGTCGTCAGAAAGACTCGACGTGTCGACCGCTCGACCAGGTGCACGCCCAGGCCGGTTTCCAGCGCCGAGAGTGCCTGCGACAACGTCGACTGGCTGACCCCGAGAGCTGTTGCGGCACTGCCGAAGTGCTGCTTCTCGGCGACGGCGACGAACGCACGTAGGCCAGCGATCGTCGGTTGATAACTCTTATCGGTCATAGCAATCAGTGTAGTGTCATATATCACCTTTAATTCAAGGTCGAGTTTCGGCACCATGGGAGTAGCACAGCGATTGTGCCTAATTCCGATCTTGATCAAGGAGTGACATGCCCCTGTTGACCATTGGGGATCAGTTTCCCGCTTACCGGCTGACCGCCCTGATCGGCGGCGACCTGTCGCAGGTCGACGCCAAGCAGCCCGATGACTACTTCACCACGATCTCCAGCGACGACGAGCCCGGCACGTGGCGCGTGGTGTTCTTCTGGCCCAAAGACTTCACTTTCGTGTGCCCTACCGAGATCGCGGCATTCGGCAAACTCAACGACGAGTTCGAGGACCGGGACACGAAGGTCCTGGGCGTCTCGGTGGACAGCGAATTCGTGCACTTCCAATGGCGCGCACAACACGACGACCTCAAGAAGTTGCCGTTCCCGATGCTCTCGGACATCAAGCGCGAGCTCGTCGAGGCCACCGGGGCGCTCAACGCCGAGGGAGTCGCCGACCGGGTGACGTTCATCGTCGACCCCAACAACGAGATCCAATTCGTCTCGGTGACCGCCGGTTCGGTGGGCCGCAACGTTGACGAGGTGCTGCGGGTGCTCGATGCCCTGCAGTCCGACGAGCTGTGCGCGTGCAATTGGCGCAAGGGCGATCCGACCCTGGACGCCGGCGAACTGCTCAAGAAGTCGGCCTGAGGAGTACGCCATGAGCATCGAGAACCTCAAGAACGCCCTGCCCGACTACGCCAAGGACCTCAAGCTCAACCTCGGCTCGATCACCCGCAGCACCGTGCTCGACGAGGAGCAGCTGTGGGGCACGCTGCTGGCCAGCGCGGCCGCGGCCCGAAATCCGCAGGTGCTGGCTGAAATCGGCGCCGACGCGGCTGACATCCTGTCGGCCGAGGCCTATCAGGCGGCGTTGGGTGCTGCTTCGATCATGGCTATGAACAACGTCTTTTACCGCGGCCGGGGCTTCCTGGGTGGCCAGTACGACGACCTGCGCGCGGGATTGCGGATGAACATCATCGCCAATCCGGGCGTCGGCAAAGCGAATTTCGAACTGTGGTCATTCGCGGTTTCCTCGATCAACGGATGTTCGCACTGCGTGGTTGCCCACGAGCAAACGCTGCGTGAGGCCGGTGCGGCGCGCGAGGCGATCTTGGAGGCATTGAAGGCCGCGGCCATCGTCACCGGCGTAGCCCAGGCGATCAGCGCTGCGGAGACCCTGGTCAACGCCGGTTGATCGCGCCGCAATGACCTCGCGTTCGTGGACCGAGCAGGTGATCTGGTGGCAGGTCTATCCGCTCGGCTTCGTCGGCGCCTTTCCCACACAACGGTCGGCGGACCCCGGCGAACACCGGCTGCGCCGAGTGGTCGACTGGTTCGACCATGCGATCGCGTTGGGGGCATCTGGAATCGCGTTGGGCCCGATCTTCGCTTCGCGCACCCACGGCTACGACACCACCGACCATTACCGCATCGATCCGCGGCTCGGGGATGACGCGGATTTCGACTATCTGGTGGCCGAGGCGCACCGGCGCGGGCTGCGGGTGTTGCTCGACGGGGTGTTCAACCATGTCGGGGTGGACTTTCCGCGCTATCGCGAGGTGCTGGGCGATGAGCCTTCGGCGCGGTGGTTCCGCGGGCGTCCGGGCAAGTTCTCGACCTTCGAGGGCCACGGTGACCTGATCACCCTGAACCATGACGATCCGCAGGTGGCCGACTACGTCGTGGATGTCATGGCGCACTGGTTGCGGCGCGGCGCCGACGGCTGGCGCTTGGACGCGGCATATGCAGTGCCGCAGCGGTTTTGGGCAACCGTGCTGCCGAAAGTCCGCGACATGCATCCGGCCGCCTGGTTGGTCGGCGAGTTCATCCACGGCGACTACGCGGCGGAGGTCGCCGCGACCGGCATGGACTCGGTCACCCAGTACGAACTGTGGAAGGCGATCTGGAGCAGCCTCAACGACGGCAATTGCTATGAGCTGGACTGGGCCCTGCAGCGGCACAACACCTTCCTGGCCAGCTTCCCGCCGCTGACCTTCATCGGCAATCATGACGTGACCCGCATCGCCAGCCGACTCGAGCATCCCGAACACGTTGCCCATGCGCTGGTACTCCTGATGACCGTCGGCGGAATCCCCAGCGTGTACGCCGGCGACGAGTTCGGCTTTCACGGCGTCAAGGAGGAGCGGTTCGGCGGCGATGACGCGGTGCGACCCGAGTTCAGCACTCCACCAGTGCAAACCGATGCGCGCGGTGAACAGTTGTTGGCCCTGCACCAGCACCTGATCGGGCTGCGGCGCCGCCACCCGTGGCTGCACGTCGCGACCACCACCGCCCTCCGATTGGATAATCGGCACTACGTGTACGAGACCCATCACGGGCAAGACGCGCTGGTCGTCGCGCTCAATGTCGATGACAAGGCGCTGCAGGTGCGGCTCGCCGACCTGAAAATCGGGTCGGCGCAGGTTCTGGCCGGATCGGCGGCGCCGCCACAAGAGATCGTCGACGCGGTGAGCGTCGAACCGCACGGCTGGCGGATCCTGCGGCCTAGCTGACGTCGAGGCGCCGCAACGTCAACGGGTCTTCCTCGCCGCCGTAATACTTGCCCAGCAGCGCAACGAAATCGTGGTTGTCCGGTGTCGCACGCGTAAAAAGTGTCATCGACGATCGCACCTTCAGGTCGTCGGGGGTGCCGAAGATCTGCTCGATGGAGGGGCCTTCGAGCTCGTTGACCAGCTGGGTGCACTCGTGCAGCCGCGGGCCGAGCACCTCGTGGGCCAGGTACGCTCGCGCCTCCTCCAGCGAGGAGATCGCAAAGTGGACCGCCGTGGGGCTGCTGCCGAGCCCGGCGATCTGCGGGAAGATGAACCAGATCCAGTGACTGCGTTTACGGCCGGCGCGCAACTCGTCGAGGACGCCGGGGTAAACCCGCTGCTGCGCGTCGACGAAACGCTGCAGATCGAAGGGGTCGCTTCGGTATTCCATCTCCCCACCGTGGCACAGTTGCCTGTGCAGGAGGTGAGGCATCGATGAAACGACAGGTGCCCAAGATCCGCGACCTCACGCCGCTGATCGGCTTCGCCAAACCCCGCCTGGACCGCACCCAACGCCGGCTCGATGCCGCACTGACGATTTACGACCTGCGCCGCATCGCCAAGCGGCGCACCCCCAAGGCCGCATTCGACTACACCGACGGCGCCGCCGAGGACGAGATCTCCCTGCGGCGAGCGCGGCAGGCCTTTCAGGACATCGAATTTCACCCCGCGATCCTGCGCGACGTCACCTATGTCGCGACAAGTTGGGGCGTGCTGGGCGCGCCGGTGGCGCTGCCGTTGGCGATCGCCCCGACCGGCTTCACCCGGTTGATGCACACCGAAGGCGAAATCGCCGGGGCGCGGGCGGCAATCGCGGCGGGGATCCCATTCTCGCTGTCGACCCTGGGCACCGCCTCGATCGAAGACGTGGTGACTGCGGTTCCGCAAGGCCGCAAGTGGTTTCAGCTCTACATGTGGCGCGACCGGGACCGGTCGATGGCATTGGTACAACGCGCCGCCGACGCCGGCTTCGACACGTTGCTGGTCACCGTGGATGTCCCGGTCGCCGGGGCGCGGCTGCGCGACGTCCGCAACGGAATGTCGGTTCCGCCGGCGTTGACCCTGCGCACAGTGCTGGACGCGGTGCCGCGCCCCCGCTGGTGGTTCGACCTGCTGACCACCGAACCGTTGTCCTTTGCGTCGCTGGACCGCTGGTCGGGCACCGTCGGCGAGTACCTGGACACCATGTTCGACCCCAGCCTCACCTTCGCTGATCTGGCCTGGATCAAATCGCAGTGGCCGGGCAAGCTAGTCGTCAAAGGCATCCAGACCCTCGAGGACGCACGGGCCGTGGTCGATCTCGGCGTCGACGGCATCGTGTTGTCCAATCACGGTGGGCGCCAACTCGACCGGGCTCCGGTGCCGTTTCATCTGTTGCCGTTGGTGGCAACGCGAGCTCGGACACCACACCGAGATTCTGATGGACACCGGCATCATGTCGGGCGCCGATATCGTCGCGGCCATCGCCCTGGGTGCGCGCTGCACGCTAATCGGGCGGGCATACCTCTACGGGCTGATGGCCGGTGGGGAGGCCGGCGTACACCGCGCACTCGAAATCCTGTCCAGCCAGCTAGTGCGGACCATGCGGCTGCTTGGGGTGACGTGCCTCGAAGAGCTCTCGCCGCAGCATGTCACGCAGCTCCGGCGACTGGCGCCAGTGCAGCCGCTGCCATTTCAGCCAGTTCCGCCTCCAGCGTGAAGCTGGGCGCACGTTCCGTTTCCAGCGTGAAGCTGGTCGCACGTTCGGCGCCGAGCGTGAAGCTGGGCGCACATTCGGACGAGGATTGGCCGCCGGCCAGCTCCCGCCAGCAACCGATCGCCTGGCGGGTCAGCTCGACAACTCGGCTCGCCATGGTGCCCCAGCTGGCCAGCGCGTGCGCCTGGGCGACGTGCGCGGTCACCGCATTGACCGTCGCACGATTCTCGATACCGGTTGTCGACTGGTATGCGGCCCGAAGGGCATGCGCTCCGGCCGTTTCGGACGTCGAGTCGATCGCGCGGGCGGCACGGGCGGCAGCGGCCCAGTCGGTAACCGCCGGCATGTCGCCAGCCGCGGCGGCCCGGTGCAGCGCCGCGATCTCTTGGATCGCCTTGATCGCGGTGATGTTGGCATAGCGGACCGCGCCCCAGCTGGGATTGGCCAGCAGCTCAGCCAACCAGGCGTGCACAACGGTGTCGGGAACGTTAGCGGTTCCCACGGTGTGCCAGGCGAGTTCGAGGGCCAGCACACTGTTGTCCGGGGACAGATAGCCGTCGGGTCCGGCCAGTAAGTCGTTGGACGCCTGCACCAGTACGGCCAGCGGAGTCGCCGAGCCGCTCGGGAAGTCGGTGATGTGCTCGTCGCCGTTGATGTAGGAGATCACGTTCATCGCGCAGCCTGTGTCCGAGCCGGGCCGATGCGGTCCTTTGGCCAACCTGAGCGGGTGGGTGATGCGGTCTAAGTCCGCGTTGATGTCCATTTTGGTTGGCTCCCTTCACTTATCCATTGAGACGGCCGAGATGCTCGAACGGTTCACACCGCCGGATCGAAGCGGTCAAGCGCATGCAGCCTGGCCTGCGTAACCGTCTTGCATGGAGTTATCGCGTGCTGGGAACCGGCAATGGTGATGGGATCGCTCAAGTGTGGGAACCATGCCACAGTTGAAGCATTTCGTGAGCGCCAGCGCGCCGCACGGTTGGGCCTTGACGGCGGCGGGAAGGCCTTGAAAGCCGCGATCGACGCTGCCGGCACCCGAAGATATCGTCTGGATCGAACCGCGGTCTGATGTCGATGACTGGGTCGACTGCATATCGCGTGGCAAAGGATGACACCAGGCGTGGATGGTCGTCGACGATCGAACGCCTCAGCGAGCGTGAGTGGGCTCGCGGCGCGGCGTTGTCACCGCGCTGTGGGAAGTCGGCATCTACAGGACGACATCGCTGATCACGTTCAGCTGCGGATGCCCAGCGACGGGGTCTCACAGCCGGTAGATGTCGATCGGGCTGAAACGACGCAAGAGCAGGCCAGGAATCGGTCTTCACTCGACGAGTGCAGTCCGGCCAGGATGATCACGCCGTGCTCGGCGAGCACGCGTCGCAGACTCGCTGGCCAGCCTGGCCGCCGAGCTGCGTCGATCTCGCTGCCCGGACTTGATCCGGCGGCGGTCGAGCGCTGCGTCAGCGCGGCCTGCACGTCAAACATGTGCGTGGTTTCCTCGCGAGCCGGGACACCTCGGCAATGGTGCGGTGATCGAACAATTCGTGTGACGCTGACACCGATGGCCGCCGACATCACGGCGATGACGCTGCTGGGCGCGCACGAGCAGTACAGTCGCCTTTGAGGAATCAGGGCTGGACGGCCGGGTCGATTCGAAAGTCGAACAGGCTCGAGTCGGCACCACCGAAGTCACCGTTCCACACCGACACCAGCTACGTACAAAACCGCCCGCCTACACCGCCTTACGGCCTGTCACGCTGCCTGAGCGCGGCGGACAGACCCTGTTCACCAATCAGTACCGCGCGACACGGTTGCCACCACGCCTTCGTGAGCAACTGCGGGGACGTGCCATCAAGCATGTGGTGACCGGCCTGGAGCTCGGTCCGGATAACGTCGGCGGTGCATCCGATCTTTCGCGTCCACCTGATTTCCGGGCGCACTTTTCTCTACCTGTCGAGCCCAAAGCGCTGCGTCCACATGAGCGGGATGTCACCGCGACTGGCCGCCGGGACCGTTGAATTCCTATTCGAACACTCCACGCGTGATGACAACGTGTACCGGCACGCCTGGGCCTTGGGCGACGTCGTGATGTGGACAACCGTTGCGTGTTGCACCGCGCCGACCACGTCGGCGTCATTGGTGACCGTGTGATGCACCGCGGCATGGTCGCCGATGACGGCCGATGACGGCCGATGACAACGCTGTCGGCGTTCTGGGGAGACGGGAACAAACAGGGGTCGATCCAGGTTGAGCGCTTCAGGCTTAACTTTGGAGGATTGATGGCTGAAGCCAAATCAGTGCCGGTGCTATTTGTCAGCGACCCGATCGTGTTGCCCGGAATGGTTGTGCCGATTGCTCTCGATGACGCCGCGCGTGCGGCCGTCGACGCGGCCCGGGCCAGCGAGTCGGGCAATCTGCTGGTCGCGCCCCGTCTGGAGGACCGCTACCCGTCGTACGGGGTGCTGGCGTCGATTCTGCAGGTCGGGCGCATCCCCGGCGGCGGAACGGCCGCGGTCGTGCGCGGTGAGCGCCGGGCGCACATCGGCGTAGGAGCCAGCGGGCCGGGTGCCGCGCTGTGGGTCGAGGTGACCGAAGTCCCTGAGGTGGAGGCGCCTGAACACGTCAAGGCCCTGGCCGCTGAGTACAAGAAGCTGCTGCTGGCCATGCTGCAGCGGCGCGAGGCCTGGCAGATCGTCGACGTGGTCAATCAGCTGACCGATCCGTCGGCACTGGCCGATACGTCCGGCTACGCGTCGTATCTGACCAACGTGCAGAAACGCCAGCTGCTGGAGACAGAAGACGTCGCCGAACGGCTGCGGGTCCTGATCGACTGGACCGGCGACCATCTCGCCGAAACCGAGGTCAACGACAAGATCGCCGAAGATGTGCGGGCCGGGATGGAAAAGCAGCAGAAGGAATTTCTGTTGCGCCAGCAGCTGGCCGCGATCCGCAAGGAGCTTGGCGAGGGGGAGCCCGACGGGTCAGATGACTACCGGGCCCGCGTCGAGGCCGCCGACCTGCCCGACAAGGTTCGCGAGGCCGCGCTGCGCGAGGTCGGCAAGCTGGAGCGGTCCAGCGAGCAGAGCCCCGAAGGCGGCTGGATCCGGACCTGGCTGGACACCGTGCTCGACCTGCCGTGGAACACCACGACTGAGGACTCGACCGACCTCAAGGCGGCGCGCGAAATCCTGAACGCCGACCACCACGGGCTGGACGACGTCAAGGACCGCATCGTCGAATACCTGGCCGTGCGGGCGCGGCGCGCCCAGCGTGGGCTGCAGATCGTCGGCGGCCGCGGCTCGGGTGCAGTGATGGTGCTGGCCGGCCCGCCCGGGGTCGGCAAGACGTCACTGGGTGAAAGCGTCGCCCGCGCGCTGGGCCGCAAGTTCGTTCGCGTCGCCCTGGGCGGCGTGCGCGACGAGGCCGAGATTCGCGGGCACCGGCGCACCTACGTCGGCGCGCTGCCCGGCCGCATCGTGCGCGCCATCGGGGAAGCCGGGTCGATGAATCCCGTTGTGCTGCTTGACGAGATCGACAAGGTCGGCTCCGATTACCGCGGTGACCCGTCGGCGGCGTTGCTCGAGGTGCTCGACCCGGCGCAGAACCACACATTCCGCGACCACTACCTGGACCTCGACCTGGACTTGTCCGACGTGATGTTTCTGGCCACCGCCAACGTGATCGAGAACATCCCCTCGGCGCTGCTGGACCGGATGGAGCTGGTGCAGATCGACGGCTACACCGAAGACGACAAGGTCGCCATTGCCCGCGACTTCCTGCTGCCCCGGCAGCGGGACCGGGCCGGGCTGACCGGCGACGAGGTCAGCATGACCGACGCCGCGCTGCGCAAGATCGCCGCCGACTACACCCGCGAGCCGGGGGTGCGCCAGTTCGAACGGCTGCTGGCCAGGGCGCTGCGCAAGGTCACCACCAAGCTGGCTTCCCAGCCGGGGCCGGTGACGGTCGACGAGCCGGAGCTGGTGAATTACCTGGGCCGGCCACGCTTCACCCCGGAATCGGCCGAACGCACGGCGGTGCCCGGTGTGGCGACTGGGCTGGCGGTGACCGGCCTGGGCGGCGATGTGCTCTACATCGAGGCCGGCTCAACTGAAGGTGAGTCGGGTCTGCAGCTGACCGGTCAGCTCGGTGAGGTGATGAAGGAATCCGCGCAGATCGCGCTGTCGTATGTGCGCTCGCACGCTGCCCCGCTCGGCGTCGACCCGGCGACGCTAGACCGCCGCATCCACGTGCATGTGCCTGCCGGCGCCGTGCCCAAGGATGGCCCGTCGGCCGGTGTGACGATGGTGACCGCGCTGGTCTCGATGGCCACCGGACGCCAGGTTCGCTCCGATGTGGGGATGACCGGCGAGGTCACGCTGAACGGCCGGGTGTTGCCCATCGGCGGCGTCAAGCAGAAATTACTGGCTGCTCAGCGGGCCGGGTTGTCCACGGTGTTCATTCCGCAACGCAATGAGCCCGACCTTGACGACGTGCCCGCCGAGGTGCTCGAGGCGCTGGATGTCAAGCCGATGACCGACGTCGCCGAGATCGTCGCGCAGGCACTGGAGCCTGCTTCGGAGACCGCGACCGCCGCGGCTTAGTTGCCGCCAGTTGTCCGCGAGCAGACGCAGAATCGCAGAGCCGATGGGTGATCCATGCGATTCTGCGTCTGCTCGGCGTTCTAGGGATAACCTGCGGCCATGACCGATTTGCAAGAGCTCAAGCGGCGGGTGATCAGTCGCGCGCAACGGCTGGTGGTCAATCCCCTGGCCCGACGGTTGCCGTTGACCATGCTCGAGACGACCGGCCGTAAGACCGGGCAGTCGAGGCGCACCCCGGTCGGTGGCCGGCTGGTTGATCACCAATTCTGGCTGGTCGCCGAACACGGCGAGCATGCGCAGTACGTCCGCAACATCAAGGCCAATCCCGCAGTGCGAGTGCGCCTTCACGGTCGGTGGCGCAGCGGAACCGCCCACCTGCTTCCGGACGATAACCCGGTCGAGCGTCTTCGCAGCCTGCCTGAGGTCAACAGTGCACTGGTCCGTGTGATGGGTACCGACCTCTTGACGATCCGGGTGGATCTGGACTGAGCCCGCGACGCTGCGCCGCTCGCCGCTTAAGGTAACGGCCCATGGCTTATGACTCTGAACTTGCGGAGCGGATTCGCGAACTCCTGAGCGGTGAACCCCGCCTAGAGGAGAAGCGGATGTTCGGCGGCCTGGGTTTTCTCATCGCCGGGCATATGGCCGTCGCCGCTAGCAGCGGGGGCGGGTTGCTGGTGCGGGTCCCGCCCGGTCAAACCGACAAACTGCTGGCACGCGAACACGTCAGCCCCATGGTGATGGCCGGGCGGGAAACCCGCGGCTGGCTGCGGGTGGGCGCCGACGGTGTGAAAACCAAACGCCAACTGCAGGCGTGGGTGACCCGCGGCGTGGACTACGTGCACAGCTTGCCGCCGAAATAACCGGCGCCGAGCGTGAAGCTGGCCGCACGTTGGACGCCGAGCGTGAAGCTGGCCGCACGCTCGGCGTTTAAGTCGCGGTTGGCTGTTCGGCACTCCGGGTACGCGGTGCGTTATGGACAAGCGCAAGCAACTGGTCCGACGACTGCTCAAGGTCGCCGGCACCACCTATGCGGCGGAGGCCGGTGTCCGGATCAGCGACAAACCGATGCCGTTGTTTCAGTTGCTGGTGCTGTGCATGCTGGCCAGCAAACCCATCGACGCGGCCATCGCCATGCGCGCCGGGCACGAACTATTCAAGGCGGGCTTGCGCACGCCCAAAGCCGTGCTGGTCGCCGACCGGCCCACCATGATCAGCGCATTCGGCCGCGCCCACTATGTGCGCTACGACGAAAGCTCAGCCACCAGGCTCGCCGACATCGCCCAGCATGTCCGTGACGACTACTCCGGCGATTTGCGAGAACTCGCGCGGCGCAGCCGGCACGACGTCCGTGCGGCGGTAAAGCTGCTCAAAGGGTTCAAGGGAATCGGCGATACCGGCGCGGACATTTTCCTGCGCGAGGTACAGGACGAATGGACCTGGGCGCGGCCATATTTCGACAAGCGCGCTACCAGTGCGGCCAAGAAGCTGGGATTGCCGGCGGACGCAACCGAATTGGGCCGCCTGGCGCCACGCGACAATGCGCGCCTGGCTGCCGCGCTGATCCGGGCCTCACTAGATGACGACGTGCGCCGGCAGGTGACCGGTTGACTCGCCGGTGACCGTGCGGATCGGCACTTCGGGGTGGTCTTACGACCACTGGACGGGAGTGCTCTACCCGCCGGGTCTGCCCGCCGCCCGACGATTGGCCCGTTACGTCGAGGTGTTCGACACCGTCGAGCTCAACGCCAGTTTCTACCGCTGGCCGAAAGACTCGACGTTCGCCGGGTGGCGCGCCCAGGTGCCCGACGGATTCACCATGTCAGTGAAAGCGCATCGCGGGCTGACCCACTACCGTCGGCTGGGCACTCCCCAACCCTGGATCGAGCGGTTCGAACGCTGCTGGGAGGCGCTCGGTGACCGCCACGGGGTGCTGCTGGTCCAGCTGCATCCCGAACAGCGCCGCGATGATGCCCGCCTGGACGGGTTTCTGGGCAGCGTGCCGGCATCCATTCGGGTAGCCCTCGAGCTGCGGCACCCCACCTGGAACAATCCGGCGGTGTACACACTGCTGGAGAACCGGCGCGCGGCCTACGTGGTGATGAGTGGCGCCGGTCTGGCATGCATCCCGCGGGCCACTACCGATGTGGTCTACATCCGAATGCACGGCCCCGACCCGGACTCGATGTACGCGGGCTCCTACCCGGCCAAGGAGCTGCGCCGGTGGGCCGAGCGGATCGCCGACTGGGACAGCGAAGGCCGGGACGTGTGGATTTACTTCAACAACGACCTACACGGCCATGCGGTGCGTAACGCGCTTTCCCTGCGGCGACTAGTGAACTGAGCCCGTCGAGTAGGCTCTCGGACATGGCTAATTCGACCACATTCGTCATCATCGGCGGCGGCCTGGCCGGGGCTAAAGCGGCAGAAGCGCTGCGCGACAAGGACTTCAATGGCCGGATCATACTGGTGGCCGAAGAGAATCAGCTGCCCTACGAACGCCCGCCGCTGTCCAAAGATTTTCTCGCCGGCAAGAAGTCGCTGAGCGACTGCATTGTGCACGACGCCGGTACTGCGATCAGGACATCGACCTCCGACTCGGCGCCCCGGCGATCGCGCTGGATCCCGCCGCACACACCGTGGGGCTACCCGGCGACGTCACCGTCGGATACGACAAACTGCTGCTGGCAACTGGTTCGGCGTCGCGGCGGCTGCCCATGCCGGGATCCGATGCCGCCGGCGTTCATTACCTGCGCACATTCGATGACGCTTCGGCTCTCAATTCCGCCCTGGTCGAAGACAATTCGCTCGCGGTCGTGGGTGCCGGCTGGATCGGCCTGGAGGTGGCCGCCAGTGCCCGCTAGCGCGGCGTCAATGTCACCGTGGTCGAAGCCGCGAAACAGCCACTATGCGCGCGCTCGGTGAGGAACTGGGCGAGGTGTTCGCAACGCTGCACCGCGACAATGGTGTCGATCTGCGGCTGCAGTCCCAGGTGGCAGAGATCACGACCACCGACGACAAGGCCAGCGGGCTCCGGCTCCAGGACGGGTCGACGGTCGCCGCCCACGCCGTGCTGGTGGCCGTCGGGGCTAAACCGAACGTCGAGCTGGCCGAACAAGCCGGGCTATCGACGGGTGACGGTGGCGTGCTGGTCGACCCTTCGCTGCGGACCAGCGACCCCGATATCTATGCGGTCGGCGACATTGCCGCCGCCGAACATCCGCTGTTTGGCAGCCGCATCCGCACCGAGCACTGGGCCAACGCACTCAAACAGCCGGCGGCCGCCGTGGCGAGCATGCTCGGCGAGCCGGCGGAATACGCTGAGCTGCCGTACTTTTTCACCGATCAGTACGACCTCGGTATGGAGTACGTCGGCTACGCCCCCCGCTACGACCAGGTGGTGCTGCGCGGTGACGTCGGTGCCCGCGAGTTCGTCGCGTTCTGGCTGGACTCTGACGCCCGGGTGCTGGCCGGGATGAACGTCAATGTCTGGGATGTGCTCGACGACGTCAAGAGCCTGATCCGATCGAGGGCTCCGGTCGACGTCGGCAAGCTGGCCGACGCCGGGGTGCCACTGGCTGAGTTGACGAGCTGCGCGGCGCCCCAGCCTACTGTGTCAGCCGGGGTTGCCCAGCGGAGCCCAGCAGCAATCGATGACGTCCGGAAGGCGCAGCGCTTGCAGGCGTTCGCGCTCCGCGCGTCTGCGTTTGATCCGCAACCGGGCGTCAGCGGGCATGGTCAGCAGTTCGTCGCAGGTCAGGTAGTACACGTCGCCGACGGTGTCGATCAGGTCTGCTGCTATACGTCGAGATCCGAACTCCCGCAATGTCATCCGGAGTTCATGGGTGAAGACCATGGTGGTGTCGTAGGCGATCTCGCGTGAGGCGCGGGCATTCGCCGCCATTCGCCCGGACATCGTCGCCGCCGACTTGTCGGCGGTGGGCTGGCGTGTCGCGGCAGCCGCGGCGGCGACGAGCAACAGCGCCGGGTCGTCGCCGAACGTCGGATTGGCCAGTTCGGCCTCGCCGGGGCCGCGGTGTGCGAGCTTCGCCGCCGCGTTGACGAAAGCGGCCGCCAGAGTGCGGGACTGCGCGCGGATGCCGTCCAGGTTCCCCTCGGCCGCCAGGCCACACGATTCCGGATCGCCGCGCAGGAGTGCTGCCAGCGATGAGATCCTGGCCTCAACCCGTTGATTTTCGATCAGTGCGTCAATGCCGGACACACTGTTGTCGGCCGAGGTATGCGTCAGCGTCGCCGCGGTGACCCCAGAATCGATCACCCACAGTGCGGTCAAGCGCCAGCCCTGATGAATTCTATTGCGCAGCAATTGAATCCGTGCTTCCAGATGCGCGTCAGACAGGGTAATCAAGTGCGCAACATCGACGTGCTCGAGGGTGGCGGCCGCGTGATAGTCCTGGGTGTCGTTTTTGAGGTGCCGCAATAACGCCAGGGCTCGGCCGGCGGCAACTGCCTTGGTGGCCGAACCAATCATCCCCCCGCGTGATGACGGACGGCCGGGTGGAAAAACCCTTGCCATCAACGGCTTTCCGCCGAGGGCTCGTTCGGCGATGAGGTGTTGATTCCAGCCGGGCAGCTGGCCCGCGGCGAGCACGCTGGTCGAAACCGCGACATAGGGACGGTGACCGAACACCGCGATGGCCCGGCTCGCCCACTCAGCGGCGACCGCGCTGCCGGGCGTCATCACCTGTGCCATGACCCGGCTCGCCGAGCGCAGTCCGGCCAGCTGGATGTCCAAGGTCATGGGGGTCAACGGGCCGGGCAGCGTCTCGGTGAGCCCGGTCGCGCTGAAAACCGGGAACCGTGGATCTATCCAGTCGTCGAACTCGCCCTCCAACTCGTCGGGTGCGGCACACCGCAACGATGCACTCTCGGCCGGGGCGCGGCGCGGGTCCGCTTCCAGCGGCAGCGGCAGATGACCGGGCATGTCGGTGGCACCCGCGACGTCGAGTCGGCGGCCGGCGAGTCCCCGAGCGGTATCGGTGACCGCCTCGGTTGCTTGCCAGCCGAACTCGAACTTCCAATCCTCTTGTAGCGCAGCGATATCCAGTGTCGGGGTCAACTGGCTCCAGCCGTCGAGCCGGTGCTGCCGGGACCGGCTGGCGGCTTCGACGATCCGCCGCGCGGTGATGACGTTGGTGGTGTCCGGCGTCGCGAGGTCGACAATACCGGTACGGCTGCCGGCCGCCGCCAGGACCAGGAAACGGACCAGGTCGTCGAGGTGCAGCAGACGCACCGGCAGCAACGACATCTTGGTGTGCAGCAGGGTGGCCACGGTACGGCACACCATCCAGTCGACCTGTCGGCCCACCGGCGGGGCCACCCGGATGATCAGGCTCGGCGCCCAACCGGTGGATACCAGCGCCTCGGCATGGCGGTACAGCGCCGGCTGGCCGGCCGCCTGGGACACGAACAGCAACCGATCCCCAGCGCGGGCCGCCGCATCGACGACGTGCGCCACCCCGCTGATACCGGCGGAACCCGGCGCCCCACTTTCGATCGGGGCCAGGTGCAGCACCACGTCGGCTGCGTCGGCGAGCTGTTGGAGCACCGGGTCGTGCAGCGGTGCGCACACGAAATCGACCCCGGGATCCAGGCAGTCATGCGGTCGCGCTGCAATACCGCTGACCGTATGCCCGGCCGCCACCAGCTGCCGCGCGACCAGTCGCCCGACTACTCCGGTAACGCCGGTCACCAGGATCCGCATGTGCGTCACCCTTCTCAACGCTTACTACCGACAATAAACGCGGACGTGTGCAGTGTGCCCGGGTTTGGTCCCAACGCGAACCACAGGCGGCTAGCGTAGCGTCGCTGTGCCGTCTGCCCGCACCGCAACCTTGGCGGCGGCGATATCCTCGCGCACCGTTACTTCGGCTGCGGCGGGATCGGTGATCACGGCCAGGCTGCGGGCGTCGCCGGCGGTGCGCACCGCCAGAAATGCCTTCTCCGGTTGCCCCTCCCGGCTGAACGGCGTGGTCCACGCTTCGACAGTGCCCACCCCGTCCCACTCCACCGCCACCTCTCTGGTGGGCGCCTCGTCAACCGCGGATTGAACGTCTTCCCAACGGAATTCACCTGGTGGTGGTTGGCTGCCGTAGACGCCGAAACTGTGCTTGGTCAGATAGCCGCCGTTGGCGGTGATCAGGCCGACGCCGGCCAGGGTTTGCCACCAGCAGGGTGGCCATGGTGGCAATGGAATGGGTCACGTAGTTGCTCCACGGACCGCCGGCGAAGGTCAGCCCGCCCGTCACGGTCAGTGGCCGGGCGGGATCATCGACCGGCAGCCCCAGCTCGGCGGCGGCGACCTGGACCGCGGACGGGAAACACGAGTACAAGTCGACGTGCTCGACGTCGTCGATACCCAGGCCGGCCAGTTCAAGAACCCGCGCACCGGCAATCCGGATCGCCGGTGAGCGGTGCAATTCGGCGCGGGCACAGATCGAATACGTGTCGTGCGCCTCGGTACCCGCATAGGGGTACACCCAGCGCTCGGCCGGGATTCCAAGGCGGGCCGCAATTTCGGCCGAGGTCAGAATCAGTGCTGCGGCCTGATCGACCATGTTGTTGGAGTTCATCAGCTTGGTGTAGGGCCAGCTGATCATCCGATTCTGCGGACCGGGCCGCGCGATCTCCGCGGCGCTGCGCGGCGTGCGGATCCAGGCATTCGGGTTGTTGACCGCGACAGCGTTGAACCCGGCCCACAGCTCGCCGATCCGCCTGCGGTGTTCGGTCGTCGACTCGCCGGCGCTGATGCGCAGCGCCTGCTCGAACATCGGATACACGCAGGCGGGTCGGTCCAGCTTGATTCTGTCCTCGGCTGGCCCCGACATCGGCACATGGTCCTCGCCGCCGGGCGCGATCGGGACCGCTTCGTCTTGCTGGGTCCAGGTGAGTCTGCGGCCCTGGGCCCGCAGCAGCCTACGGGTACGCCAGGTTTCCGCACCCGCGATCAGCACCACGCCCGCGCTCCCCTGCTGGATGTCCAGGCAGGCCCGGTTGACCAGGGTTTGCGGCACGTTGCCGCCCACTCCGCTGTAGCCGGTTGCGGGGTGGTCGGCGCCGATGCGCTGACCGAGCAGCAGCCCAGGGTCGCGGTACCGGGCCGACAGTACGTTCACCACGCGGATGGTGTCGACGGCACGCAGCACCGATGGTTCGCCGGCCTGCCGCGCCGCGGCGGCCATCAGGTCGACGGGTTCGACGTCAGGGCTCTCCTCGCGTTGATTGACCTGGCCGTAGCCGATGAGCACCGGTGTCCTGAGATCGACGGGCATCAGGCGGTGCCAATCGAATCGGACGCGAACAGTACGCCGTCGCTGATCAGTCGCTCGGTCTCCTCGGTGTCCATTCCCAGCACCTTTCGGCAGATCTCGCGGGTGTCCTGGCCCGGCAGGGGCGCCGGGCGCTGCGGTGCCGGCGGAATGTGGCGAAACGACGCCGGGCCGGTCTCGGCGGGCAGCGGATGATCGAAGAGCGGATGCGCCATGCTGCTGAACAGCTTTCGCTGCCGCAGCTGGGCGTCTTCGAGGATGTCGGGCGGCCGGTTCATCTGGCCGGCGGGAACGCCGGCGCACTGCAGCGCCTCAGCGACCTGCGGCGCGCAGCGAGCACCGGTCTTTTCGGCGAGCAGTGCCACCAACTCGCGGCGGTTGTCCCAGCGTGCCTGTGCAGTCGCGAAGCCGACCTTCTCCACCAGTTCCGGGCAGCCGAAAGCCTCTGTGACACAATGCCAGTCGTCATTAGATCGGATCGAGATCACGCACCACTCGTCATCGCCGGCGCACGGGCAGACGGCGTGCACGGTGGTGTCGTCCCGCAGGTCGTCGCGACCGGATTCCCGCGCTGCTTGGGCGACATACAGGGTGTCGAGTTGGTTGACGACGGCCTCTGCTTGCGAGACATGCACCCGCGCTCCGGTGCCGGTGTGCTCCCGGTGGATCAGCGCGGCCAGCGCGGCGATGGCGGTGATTCGACCGACCACGTGGTCGGGGAAGACCGTCGTGGCGTCGTAAAACCGGTGTCGGGAGGCGTCTTCGGGTGCATCCTCAGATGTCCAGAGCCAGGTGACACCGGTGCTGGCCCGCACCAAGGGGCCGTAGCCCATCCGGGCGCTCCAGGGCCCGGTGTCGCCGAACGCGCTGCTTTCGGCCAACACAATCCGCGGATTGGTTTCCCGTAGTTTCTGGTAAGGCAGGTCCAGGGCGGCCAGAGTTCCGGGCTTGAAGTTGGCGAACACGGCGTCGGCGCCGGCCACCAGGCGACCAAAGAGCTGCCCACCGGCAGGACTGCGCAGATCCAGGCCCAATGCCAGGTTATTGCGGTGGGTCCAGGCGAATGACTCACTCATGGCCGTGCCGGTGCGTGCCTGGCGTAATCCGTCTGGGTAGGCCGGGCTTTCGACCTTGATGACTTCGGCGCCCAAATCGCCGAACAGCCGGCTGAGTTCCCCGCCGGCGACGATGACGCCGAGGTCGAGAATCCGCAGCCCGTCGAAGGGTCGCCGGCCCGCGCTCGGTGCCGGGATGACGGCGGGGCCGCTCCGCCAGGTGGGCCGATGCTGTCCGACCGCGGGGGCCGCAGCACGGAATCCCACGTGGTTGCCCTCGACGCTGAAGTAGCCCACCGGGACGGCGGTATGCACACCGGGGACCAGTTCCGCGTCCGTGATCGCGCCGACGGCCGCGAAATGCTCGGACGTCAGGATCTCCGACGGGGACAGCACAGCGGCGATCGGCACCCCGCGCGCCTGGCCGGCAGCGACTAGCTCGGCGCGGGTCGCCTCGGCGAACAGCGGCCGGATCAGCTCGGCGATCTGCGGCCAGACCGCAAACCGAGTCGCGAGCACGTCGTATTTGGGGTCGCTGAACTGCTGTGGCTCGCCCAGCCAGCCGCGTAGACCGCGCCATTGCCGCGGTGACATGATGCACAGTCGCACGTAGCCGTCGCTGCAGGCGTAGATCGGGTAGGCGTCCTGGTTGCGGGGGCGTCCGCGCCACCGGTTCGGTCTGCGGATACCGGCGGCGGCCTGCCCGTGCGCGCCGAACGCCGGGTCCAGCGCCGTCACCACCGCATCGAATCGGGAGAAGTCGATGTAATCGCCTGTGCCACAACGTAATCTGTTGTAGTACCCGACCAGAACAGACCACGCGGCCTGCACGGCGGCAGTGGCCGAGGCGATGCCCTCGGGCGGCAGCACCGGTGTCCCGGTGGTGGGCCCGGACCGCGACAGCGCGCCCGACAGCGCGTAGAGCACCGGATCGGTGGCCTGCCAGGACGACCGCGGGCCGATGGCGCCGAAGTCGGTGACCGACATCGCCACCAGGTGCGGGTTGCGGTCGGCCAGCTCGGCACACGACGCTCCGTACCCGGCGGCCTGCCCGGGAATACCGCTGTCGACGAGGATGTCGGCGCTGGCCGCAAGTTCGAGGAATCGGCGCCGGTCCGCCGGCTGGGCCGGGTCGAGCACGGTGCTGCGTTTGTTGGCGTTGTGCAGCGCGAACGGCAGGCTCACCCCGGCCAGCGTCGGGCACTGGGCGCGCGTCGGGCTGCCGGCCGGCGGCTCCACCTTGAGAACGTCGGCACCCAGGTCGGCGAGCAGCCGGGTCACCATGTCGCGCCGCGCCGCGCGGTCAGGTCGAGCACCCGCAGCGAGGTCAGCAATGCACCGCTGTCGGCCATGTCGACCAACCTAGTGCGATCGCGAGGGCGGCTGAAAGCCGGGCGAAGCGGGTCGCCGCCATCTACCTAGTGCGATCGCGAGGGCGGCTGAAAGCCGGGCGAAGCGGGTCGCCGCCATCTACCTAGTGCGATCGCGAGGGCGGCTGAAAGCCGGGCGAAGCGGGTCGCCGCCATCTACCTAGTGCGCGGACCCGACCGCCCGGTGTGCGGCGCCTGCCGAGCCTGGGGAGAATCGGACGGGTGAGCTCACAGACCGCGACGCAAGCAATCCTGTCCGACGACGAAGTTGCGCTGATCGACGCCTATTGGCGGGCCGCGAATTACCTGTCGGTGGGTCAGATCTACCTGCTGGACAATCCGCTACTGCACGATTCGTTGTCAGCCGAGCACGTCAAACCCCGGCTACTAGGCCACTGGGGTACCACGCCGGGGCTCAACCTGATCTATGCGCATTTGAACCGGATCATTCGCAACCGCGACACCAACGTCATCTACGTCACCGGGCCCGGCCACGGCGGGCCCGGGCTGGTGGCCAACGCTTACCTGGAAGGCACCTACAGCGAGGTGTACACCGGCATTGGGCAAGACACCGACGGGCTGCGGAAGCTGTTCCGGCAGTTCTCTTTCCCCGGCGGCATCCCCAGCCACGTCGCGGCGCAGACCCCCGGATCCATCCACGAGGGGGGCGAGCTGGGTTACGCCCTGGTCCATGCCTACGGCGCTGCGTTCGATAATCCCGATCTGGTGGTGGCCTGCGTGGTCGGGGATGGCGAGGCCGAGACCGGCCCACTGGCCGCCAGCTGGCACTCCAACAAGTTCCTTAACCCGGTCTGCGACGGCGCGGTCTTGCCGATCCTGCATCTCAACGGTTACAAGATCGCCAATCCGACTGTGTTGGCCCGCATCCCGCACACCGAATTGGAGTCGCTGCTGCGCGGGTACGGCTACCGGGCCATCACCGTCGCCGGCGACGATCCGGTCGACGTGCATCGGCAGCTGGCGGCGGCGTTCGACGACGCCTTCGACGACATCGCCGAGATTCAGCGTGCGGCGCGTAACGGCGACGACACTGGGCGACCGGTGTGGCCGATGATCGTGCTGCGCACCCCCAAGGGATGGACCGGGCCCCGGACCGTCGACGGCAAGCAGGTCGAGGGCACGTGGCGGGCGCATCAGGTGCCGCTGGCGGAGACGCACGACAACCCCGACCACCGCGCGCAGCTGGAAGACTGGCTGCGCAGCTACCGGCCCGGGGAGTTGTTCGACGAGCACGGCGCGCTGCGCGCCGAGCTGCGGGCGCTGGCGCCGCGCGACCACCGCCGGATGAGTGCCAACCCGCACGCCAACGGCGGGCTGCTGCTGCACGACCTGGACCTGCCCGACTTCCGCGACTACGCAGTGGCGGTGGCGCAACCGGGCGCGCAGACCCACGAGGCCACCCGGCTACTGGGAACGTTCCTGCGGGATGTGATCGCCCGCAACGGCGACCGGTTCCGGCTGATGGGCCCCGACGAGACGGCCTCCAACCGGCTGGACGCCGTCTACGGCGCCACCGACAAGGTGTGGCTCTCCGAGACGTTGCCCGTCGACGAACATCTCGCGCCGGCCGGGCGGGTGATGGAGGTGCTGTCCGAGCACTTGTGTCAGGGCTGGCTGGAGGGTTATCTGCTGACCGGCCGGCACGGCTTGTTCAACTGCTACGAGGCCTTCGTGCACATCGTCGACTCGATGCTCAACCAGCACGCGAAGTGGCTGTCCACCAGCCGCGAGCTGCCCTGGCGCCAGCCCATCGCGTCGCTGAATTATCTGCTGAGCTCGCATGTTTGGCGGCAGGACCACAACGGCGCGTCGCATCAGGATCCCGGGTTCATCGACCTGGTTGCCAACAAGCGGCCCGAGGTGGTGCGCGTCTACCTGCCGCCGGACGGCAACACGCTGCTGTCGGTGGCCGACCACTGCCTGCGCAGCCGCGACTACGTCAACGTGATCGTGGCGGGCAAGCAGCCCGCGCTGGCCTACCTCGACGTGGACGCCGCGATCGCGCACTGCACCCGCGGGCTGGGGATTTGGCAGTGGGCCAGCACCGCTGGATCGGAAAAGGCCGAGCCGGATGTGGTGCTGGCCTGCGCCGGCGACATCCCCACCCTGGAGACGCTGGCCGCCGCCGACATCCTGCGGCGCGAACTGCCCGACCTGCAGGTGCGGGTGATCAACGTCGTCGACATCATGCGTCTGCAGCCCGAATCCGAGCATCCGCACGGCCTTCCCGACGTCGAGTTCGACGCGCTGTTCACCCCCGACAAGCCGGTCATATTCGCCTACCACGGCTACCCGTGGCTGATCCACCGGCTCACCTATCGCCGCGCCAACCACGCCCACATCCACGTGCGCGGCTATAAGGAGCGCGGCACCACCACGACGCCGTTCGACATGGTGATGCTCAACGACTTAGACCGGTTCCACCTGGTTATGGATGTCATCGACCGGGTCGACGGGCTGGCCAGCCGCGCCGCGGTGCTGCGCCAGCGGATGGCCGACGCGCGGCTGGCAGCTCGCCGCTACACCCGCGAGCACGGCGAGGACGACCCCGCGATCGCCGGCTGGACCTGGGAGTCGCAGTGAGTCCGGGGAGTCACAGGAATCCTTGACGCCAGCGCGCACCCGCAGTGCGCGGGTAATCTCGAAAAATGGCCGGTCCCGACATCGCCGCACCGGCGCAGCCGCACCGGTTGCGCGGTCTACGTCGACATCGCCGTCGTCGTTGTCGTGCTGGCGCTGACCAACCTGGTCGCCCACTTCACCACCTCATGGGCCGGGGTCGCCACGGTCCCGGCCGCGGCGGTCGGGCTGGTGATCCTGCTGCGCTGCCGGGGTCTGGGCTGGGCCGAGCTCGGGCTTGGCCGGGACGCCTGCAAGGCCGGAATGGGCTACGCGCTGGCCGCGGTGACCGTCGTGGTGTCGGTGATCGCGGCGGGCACCCTGTTGCCGTTGACCCGGCCGATGTTCTTGAACAACCACTACGCGACCATTTCCGGCGCGCTGATCGCTTCGATGATCGTCATCCCGCTCCAGACGGTGATTCCCGAGGAGTTGGCTTTTCGCGGTGTGCTGCACGGCGCGCTGGAGCGGGCTTGGGGATTCCGCGGTGTGGCGGCGGTGGGCTCGCTGCTGTTCGGGCTGTGGCATATCGCCACGTCGTTGGGGTTGACCAGCAGTAACGTCGGCTTCACCCGGCTGTTCGGCGGTGGTGTGGTCGGCATGCTGGCCGGTGTGGTTTTGGCCGTGTTGGCGACCGGGGTGGCCGGGTTCGTGTTCAGCTGGCTGCGCAGGCGCAGCGGCAGTCTCATCGCGCCGATCGCACTGCACTGGTCGCTGAACGGGCTGGGCGCACTGGCGGCGGCCCTGGTGTGGCAGCTGTCCACCTGAATCGGGGTTAAACCAGCAGCACGGCCGCTCCGGCGATGCGACCTGCACTGAGATCCGACAACGCCTGATCGGCTTGTGCCAGTGGGTATTCCGGTGTGGTCACCTTGATCCGATGGTGGCCCGCGAAGTCGAGGAACGCACGCGCGTCGGCACGGGTATTCGACGTCACGGACCGAATCTGGCGCTCCTGGAACAGATGTCGCTGATAGTTGAGGACCGGGATGTCGCTGAGGTGGATCCCGGCGATTGCCAGCGTGCCGCCGCGGTCCAGCGCCGCCAGCGCAGGCGGTACCAGATCACCGACCGGGGCGAACAAGATGGCGGCGTCGAGCGGCACCGGCGGCGGGTCGGCAGCGCCCTGGGCTGACGCGACACCGAGCTCTAAGGCCAGTTCGCGGGCTTTCGCTCCGCGGGTCATCACGTGCACCTCGGCGCCCTGGGCCAGCGCGACCTGCGCGGTGATGTGGGCGCTGCCGCCGAAGCCGTAGAGACCCAGCCGGCCCCCGGGCGGCAGCGCGGCGCGCACCAGCGAGCGGTAGCCGATAATGCCGGCGCACAACAACGGCGCCAGCTCGCTGTCGCTGTAGCCATCCGGCAAGTGATGAGCGAACGCCGCTGGAACTGTCGCGAACTCGGCGTAGCCGCCGTCGGCGTCCCAGCCCGTGTAGCGCGACTCCGGGCACAGGTTCTCGTCGCCGCGGCGGCAGTAGCGGCATACCCCGCAGGTGTGTCGCAGCCACGCGATACCGACCCGGTCCCCCACCGCGAAAGCAGCATCGGCTGCTGAGGCTACTTCGGAACCGACCTCGATCACTTCGCCCACGACTTCGTGACCGGGTGTCACCTGGCCGCGGTGTACGGGCAGATCACCCTCGGTCACGTGCAGGTCGGTGCGGCACACACCGCAGGCACGCACGGCCACCAGCAGCTCCGACGGCCCGCACGACGGCACCTCGGTGCACACGTGTTCGAGCGGACCGGTGTTCATCGGTCCGGGACGGCGCACCCGCCAGGCGCGCAAGGCGTTGAGCCCCTACAACGTTCGGGTGCGTGAGGTGACCATTTTGTAGATCACCAGCAAGATCACCGCACCGACCAGCGCACCGAGGAACGCATGCTGGATGGGAGGGCGAAAATCGAGTTTGTGCGGTGCGAACACCACGCTGCCGAGCGTGCCGCCGACATAGCCGCCGACGATGCCGAGTAACGCCGTGGCGATCCAGCCCATGGGCTGCTTGCCCGGCACGAGCAATCGTGCAATCAGGCCCACGATCAGACCAAGGAGGATCATTCCCAAGATATTCAAGACCAAGTGCACGACCAGCTCCTTCGCGATCGACCGGTGTGACCAGGATAACTCGCCGCGCTGAAATCAGATCGGCGATTGAGGATCTGACGCCCGCCGGGGCGCGCAGCGGGCGACCGGTTAGGTCGATACGGTCGGCTGCGGCGGGGCAGCCGGGCTCGGAGCGGTGTCGCCAACCGACGCGGGTCCCGCCGGAGCCCCGGGTGCGGGCGCCGGAGCGCCTGGTGCCGGTGATGCGCCTGGCGCGCCCGGGGCCGGTGGAGTGCCGGGCGCCTCCGGTGCCGGAGGAGCTCCCGGTGCCGGTGAAGCGCCGGGTGCCGGCGGGGCTGCCGGAGCGCCGGGCGCCGGTGGGCCTGCTGGGGCCGGCGGGGCTGTGAACGGACGGATGGATTCGGCCAGGGTCTTCGCGGCGGGCCTGTCTACCGGGTCGTTGGCGGTTCCCAGCCACACCACAAACCAGCGCTGGCTCTGGGCGTTTTGCGGTACGCCCGGGGCGCCTGTCCCGATCACGCCGGCCCAGATCTGGCCATTGGGCTTGCTCGTGTCGGTAAACCTGACCTCGTAGTACGACGCGCTACCGGTCATCCCGTTCGCGTTCAGCGCGACGGTGTCCTGGTTGATCCGAGTTCCGGGGTACGGCATGAAGAACTCGCCCATGTCGGATGCCAGCCGGGTCGCGGCCTTGGCGTTGTCGGTTTCGGCGCTGGCGTAGAGCTTCTGGTCCAATTTGCCCAGCACAATGCGGGTGTCGGTGGCGACCGGCGGCTGCTGGCCCGGCGAGGGCGGCGGGCCGGTTTCCTTGCTCAACAGCGCCGACCCGTAGTCGAGGTGGCTGGCGTCGGATTCCACCCAGCCGGCCGGGATGACGTAGGTGAATCCGCCGACCGCATTCTCGACCCGGCCGGGATCGGGCACGTTGGGCTCGGCTCCCGGCGGTCCGGCCAGCGGGTCAGTCGCCGGTGGCGCCGCGTCTGGGCCCCCGGGACCCGGCCCGGCATCCGGTCCGGCGTTGGGATCGGGGGGCGTCGGCGCGGGGGCATTGGGGCTGGGCGACGGCGAGGGCGCCGGATCGGCGTTCGCCGGGATCACCGGCACCGCAATGGCGACAGCTCCGCTCACCGCGGCGACCGCCAACGTCTTCCAGAGGCCTCTGCGCCGTGTTTTATGGGGGTCTGCCTGCTTCATGGACGAAAAACTACCGTGTTACCGCCGTGACGCAAGTGCGATTTGCTTAGAAAAGTGATTGTCGTTGCGGCGCCGCAATCCGCGTCTCCGCGCAATGCCCAGCTCATACCCCGGTACCAGCTGACCTGCGTCTGGTGGCCGAATCGTGACCCGGACCCGGGCGCGCCGCGCGGGTTGCTGACTCACGGCTGGGCGGGGGGACGAGGTTGCAGTGCCGGGTAGAGCGCCACCTGTTGGGATTTGATGGACAACCACACGCTGTCCCCCGGGGTCAGCCGCAGTTCGGCAGCCGCGTCGACGGTGATGTCGGCGGCCAATCCGGGTGCGCCGTCGGGCTGGTCCTGGCAACGGACCCGCACCGTCGGGCCGCGGCTATCCAGCTCGGCCACCCGCAGCGCGACTGTATTGCGCGGGCTGCCATCAGGCGGGTCGCGATACACCGCCACCGCCGCAGGCGAGAACACCGCCACCGCGGGGTGCCCAGCGATCAGCAGGTCAGCCGCCGACCCGTGCCAGCGGGTCCCCGACCACGCCTGCAGCGCGCCGTCGGCGCCGAGGATTCCGTTGACCAAGTTGACGCCGGCGATCCGCGCCCCGAAATGGCTGCGCGGGGCGGTCAGCACGTCGGCCACCTGACCGATCTCGGCGATCTTGCCGGACTCGAGCACCAGCACCCGATCCGCCAGCGTGAAGACGTCGAGCAGGTCATGGGTGACCAGGATGGTTGCGCGTTTGTCGCGGGTGACCACAGTGCGCAGCAGCGCGCGGATTCCCGCGGCCGCCGTGACGTCGAGTCCTGAGAGTGGCTCGTCGAGCAGCAGCACGTCCGGCTCTGCGGCCAGCGCCCGCGCGATCGCGACGCGCTGGGCCTGCCCGCCGGAAAGCTGCCGCGGCTTTCGGTTGGCCAGCGGCTCGGCGTCGACCTCCCGCAGCCAGCGCAGCGCCGACGCCTTCGACGCCTTTGACCCCTTTGATTGGGGCGCCCACAACCGTCGGCGGCTGTGCGGGGCGAACGCCACGTTCGCTGCGACACTCAGATGCGGGAACAGCAACGGGTCCTGCAGCAGGAGCCCGACGCGGCGATCGTGGGTCGCCACATTGACCCCGGCCTCGGTGTCGGTGAGCACCCGATCACCCAGCTGCACCCGTCCTTGATCGGGACGAACCAGCCCGGCAATGACATGCAGCGCAGTGGATTTGCCGGCACCGTTGGGTCCCAGCACGGCCAGCACCTCGCCCGCCGACACCGAAAACTGCACATCCAGATGGCGTTCGGCCATGACCGCGCGCAGCTGCAACTCGCTCATGCCCGGCTACCCACGTCGGCCCCGGTCAGCCGGCGCGCGCCGAGTCCCACCACCACCAGCGCCGCCACCGCCACCAACAGGATCGACAGCGCCACCGCGGCCTCCGGGTTGTCCACCCGCTGCAGGTATATCTCCAGCGGCAGAGTCCGGGTGACTCCCTGCCGCGAGCCAGCGAACGTCAACGTGGCACCGAACTCCCCCAGCGAGCGGGCGAAAGCCAGCACCGCGCCGGAGGTCAGGCCCGGCGCCAGCAGCGGAAGCGTCACCCGCCACCACACCGCGCCGGGGCGGGCCCCCAACGTCGCCGCCACCACCTCGTACTCAGCTCCGGCAGTGCGCGCCGCGCCCTCCAGCGCGATGACCAGAAACGGCAGCGAGACGAAGGTCTGCGCCAGGACGACCGCGGTCGTGGTGAAAGCGATGTGAACACCCGCGGCGTCCAGGTACCGCCCGATCAGGCCGAGCCGGCCGAAGGCGTACAGCAACGCGATACCGCCGACCACCGGCGGCAATACCAGCGGCAACAAGATCAACGGCCGCAGCAACCGCACCGCCCGGGCCCGGCTGCGGGCCAGCACCAACGCCACCGGCACGCCGAACAGAACGCACAGCGTGGTGCTGGCGGCGGCGGTTTCCAGGCTCAACACCAGTGCTGTCTCGGACGATTCACTGGAGATCAACGACCAAAACTGCGGCCAGTCGACCTTGACTGCGATCGCGACTAACGGCAGCACCACGAACACCATTCCCACGGCCGCCGGGATGTAGACCCAGCGCGGCAGACCGGCACGCCCGTTCAACGCCGACCGTCAGGGCTTCGCGAAGCCCGCCTGATCGAGGATCTTCTGGCCCGCGTCGCCGGTCACCGCGTCGACGAACTTCTGCGCCAGCACCAGCTGGCCGGCCTTCTTGAGCACCGCGATCGGGTACACATTCTTGGCGGCGGCGGCTTCGGGGAAGGTGACCGATGGCGACCTTGGCGCCGGCGTTGAGAGCGTCGGTGATATAGACCAGGCCGGCGTCGGCCTGGCCGCTGGTGACCTTGTTCAGGACATCCGTCACGTTCGGTTCCTCGCTCACGGGGTTGAGATGCACGCCGGTATTGTCCTCGATGCGCTGCGTCGCCGCGCCGCAGGGCACCGGCGACTGGCACACCACGACACTGAGACCGGGCTTGGTCAGATCCTTGAACGACGCCACCTGCTTCGGGTTGCCCGGGGCCGTGACGATCACCAGTGTGTTGGCGGCGAAATTGACCGGGCTGCCGGCCACCAGACCGGCCTTGGCGACGTTGTCCATCTGCGCGGTATCCGCTGAAGCGAAGACGTCTGCGCCTGCGCCCTGGATCAATTGAGTCGCCAGCTCTGAAGAGCCCGCGAAGTTGAAATCCACAGTGGCGCCCGGATTATCGGTCTTGAACTGCTCGCTGATGGTGGTCAGCGCCTGCTTCAGTGAAGCGGCGGCGAACACGACGATCGACTGCGACGGCGATGCCGACTTCGAGCCACACCCCGTCAAGCTCGCGGCCATGGCGATTGACGCCAGACCTGCCGTCACCCAGATCCGCCGCATGCGGTGAACCTTAACCCGCAGTAACGGGGTCCGTTCCGGCTTCGGCCGGGCCGGCGGGGTCCGGAAGTCACGCGGCATATCGAACAGTTATGCAATTGGTGCCCGTGTCGCGCCCACCTATGGCTTTACTCCTAGCTACTGTCCAGTAACATCTAGCCGGACAGACGCCATCAGCGCTGACGACAGGGAGGTCATGGCAGTGGAGGTGCTAGTCACCGGTGGTGATACCGAGCTGGGTCGCATCGTCGCCCAAGGTTTTGGGGAGGCCGGTCACAAGGTGACCCTCGCGGGCTCCCGGCGCGATGACCTCGAGGTCGCCGCCAAGGAGCTCGAGGTGGACGCAATCGTGTGCGACACCGCCGACGCGACCAGCCTTGGCGAGGTCCGTGGCCTGTTCCCGCGTCAGCTGGACACCATCGTCCACGTTCCGGCACCGCGCTGGGACGGCGGTGACCCTCGGGCGTACTCGCTGTCGGATCTGGCCGGTGCGTGGCGTAACGCGCTGGACGGCACGGCGCTGTCCGCGGCGCTGACGGTGCACATGCTGGGTGATCACCTACGCTCCGGCGGCTCGGTTGTCTGCGTGGTACCTGACAACCCGGCTGCGGGCAGCGCTGACGCCGCGGTCAAGGCCGCGCTGTCGAACTGGGTGGCCGGACAGGCCCCGGTGTTGGGCATCCGCGGGATCACGGTGAATGTGGTGGCCTCTGGGCGCGGTGCCCAGCCGGGGTACGACGGGCTCACCAGTGCGCCGCCGTCGGTTGCCGCCGAGATCGCCCGGTTGGCGCTATTCCTCACCACCGGCTCCGCTCGCCACATCACCGGGCAGACGCTGCACGTCAGCCAGGGCGCACTGGCGCATTTCGGGTAGCGCTCCCCTCGGGGATAGTCCCCTCGCTACGGTGGATACGTGACCATCCGGCTTGGACTGCAGATCCCCAACTTCTCCTACGGCACCGGGGTCGAACAACTATTTCCCACCGTCGTCGAACAGGCTCGCGAAGCCGAATCGGCCGGGTTCGACGCGGTTTTCGTGATGGACCACTTCTACCAGCTGCCGATGCTGGGTTCACCTGATCAGCCCATGCTGGAGGCTTACACCGCTCTGGGCGCATTGGCGACGGCCACTGAGCGAGTTCAACTGGGCACCTTGGTAACCGGCAACACCTACCGCAACCCGACGTTGCTGGCCAAGGTCATCACCACGCTGGACGTGGTGAGCGCGGGCCGGGCGATCCTGGGTATCGGCACCGGCTGGTTTGAGCTCGAACATCAGCAGCTCGGTTTCGAATTCGGCACCTTCACCGAGCGGTTCAACCGGCTCGAGGAGGCGCTGCAGATCATCGACCCGATGATCAAGGGCGAACGGCCGACCTTCTCCGGCAACTGGTACACCGCCGAATCGGCGACCGCCGAGCCGCGCTACCGCGACCGAATCCCGATCCTGATCGGCGGCCGGGGTGAAAAGAAGACGTTCTCGATCGCCGCCCGCTACGCCGATCACCTCAACATCATTGGCGGATTCGACGAGCTGCCGCAGAAACTGGACGCGTTGGCCATGCGATGTGAGGAGGTCGACCGCGATCCCGCGACGGTGGAGACCAGCATGCTGCTGACCGTGATGGTCGACGAGAACGCCAATCCCGATCAGCTCCCCGCGAAGGTGAGCCAGCGCATGGCCGTCGGCAGCGCCGAGGCGGTCGCCGAGCAGATCAAGAGCAAAGTGTTCGATGTCGGCGTCGACGCGGTGATCATGAACCTGGCGTCGTACACACCCGGCGTCATCACCACTCTGGCCGAGGCACTGCGCCCGCTCGTTGTTGCGTAGACCAGGTCATATCCCGTGGTCCGGTGTGGCTGAACACACAGCATCGACGTCGTTGACCGCCGGTTTCGGCAGCTACGGTGTTAATTACCTGCAGTCGCCGTCGAGGAGCTACCCCACCATGAGTGCCCATCCCGAAGCCGCTGCGCCCGGTCGCCGTCACCAGGTCGTCATCATCGGCTCCGGATTCGGCGGACTCAACGCGGCCAAGAAGCTCAAACGGGCCGACGTCGACATCAAGCTGATCGCCCGCACCACCCATCACTTGTTCCAGCCGCTGCTCTATCAGGTCGCGACCGGCATCATCTCGGAGGGCGAGATCGCTCCGCCGACCAGAGTGGTGCTGCGCCGGCAGTCCAACGTCCAGGTATTGCTCGGCGACGTCACGCATATCGATCTGGCCGGCAAGTCCGTCGTCTCAGAGTTGTTCGGCCACACCTACGAAACCCCCTATGACAGCCTCATCGTCGCGGCCGGCGCCGGCCAGTCCTACTTTGGCAACGACCATTTCGCCGAGTTCGCACCCGGGATGAAATCCATCGACGACGCACTAGAACTGCGGGGCCGGATTCTCAGCGCGTTCGAGCAGGCCGAACGGTCCAGCGATCCCGAGCGTCGCACGAAACTGCTGACCTTCACGGTGGTGGGTGCCGGCCCGACCGGCGTCGAAATGGCCGGACAGATCGCGGAATTGGCCGAACACACCCTCAAAGGGGCATTCCGGCACATCGACTCGACTAAGGCACGGGTAATTCTGCTCGACGCCGCACCGGCGGTGTTGCCGCCGATGGGTGAAAAGCTCGGCAAGCGGGCCGCGGCGCGGCTGGAGAAGCTCGGTGTCGAGATCCAGCTCGGCGCCATGGTCACCGACGTCGATCGCGACGGCATCACCGTCAAAGATGCTGACGGCACCCACCGGCGCATCGAATCGGCCTGCAAGGTGTGGTCGGCCGGTGTGTCGGCCAGTGCGCTGGGCCAGGATCTCGCCGAACAGTCCTCGGTTGAGATCGATCGGGCCGGGCGGGTGAAAGTGTTGCCCGACCTCACCGTCCCCGAGCATCCCAACGTCTTCGTGGTCGGTGATATGGCGGCGGTCGACGGAGTGCCCGGAGTAGCCCAGGGCGCTATCCAGGGCGCCAAGTACGCCGCGCGGACGATTAAGGCCGAACTCGCCGGGGCTGACCCAACCGAACGCGAACCGTTTCAGTATTTCGACAAAGGTTCCATGGCCACGGTGTCCCGGTTCTCCGCGGTGGCCAAGATCGGTCCCCTGGAGTTCAGCGGCTTCATCGCCTGGCTGATCTGGCTGGTGCTGCACCTGGTGTACCTGATCGGCTTCAAGACCAAGATCACCACGCTGCTGTCCTGGACGGTGACCTTCCTGAGCACCCGGCGCGGCCAGCTGACCATCACCGATCAGCAGGCGTTCGCTCGAACGCGCCTCGAACAGCTGGCAGTGCTGGCCGCCGAGGCGCAGCATGGCCGAAAGGCCAGAGCAGCCAGCTAGCTTGTTGTTTGGGCTTCGAGGTTCTGCAGCCGCACCTGTCCGCGCGCGAGCACCCGCTCGTTCTGGTCGGCGACGGTGACCAACCACAGCTGCTGACGCCGTCCGCGGTGCAGCGGCGTGGCAGTGCCGTATACCATCCCCTCGCCGACCGCACGCAGGAAGTCGGTGTTGTTGTTGACTCCCACCACGGAGCTCTCGGGGCCACCGCCGCCCCGCGTGCAGAGCCAGGTGTAGGCCGAAGTGCTGGCCATGCTCTCGATCATCGAGCAGTACACGCCGCCGTGCACGATGCCCATCGGTTGCAACAGCTTCGGCTGGATCTGCAACTGCGCCCGGGCGCCGTCGGGGCTGAGTTCGGTGAATATGAGGCCCAGTTCGTTGTCGAACGGTGCGCGGAAATCAGGTAACACGCCTTTTTGTCTACACGGCATGCGGGGACGTGGATGTTTTCGGGGGTGCTGCAATGCTGTAGCGGGACGGGCATGCTACCGATACTGTGGAGCGCCGGGAAGGAAACCATTGCAATGCGGGCATCGGGAGGGGATGGCATGGTAACGGCGACGACCGAGCCGGTGCGACTACCGCCGGGTGCGCGGATGCCGAAGCCCTTCCAAGCCATCACGTTCTTGGCTAAAACCCATGAAATGTATGCCGCTCTGGCGCGACGGTACGGCAGCAGCGTCATCAGCGTGAATTTGCCGGGCATGGGGCGTGCGGTGGTGATCAGCGACCCAGCCCTGACCAAGGAGGCGTTCAACACCAGCACCGATCTGATCGAACGCAGGCCATCAGGAAGCGGGAGCCTAGGCGACGGATTCGGTCCGGGGTCGACATTCAGCCTTGCCGGCGACAAACTCCGCGCGCGCCGCAAGATGGTGCTCCCGATGTTTCACGGCAAACGGATGCGCAGCTATGAGCACATCATCGAAGAGGAGGTGATGTGCGAGATCGCGACCTGGCCCGAGGGCCGCGAGTTCGAAACGCTGCTATCGATGACGAGGATCACTCTCGGTGCGGTCCTGCGTGCCGTCTTCGGGGCCGAGGGACCCGCGCTGGACGAACTTCGCGACCTGGTGCCGCGGATGGTCCCGGTTGCCGGCCTGTTTTTGACGTTGCCGCCGAGCTTGCGGCGTGACCTGGGTCCGTGGAGTCCCGGGGGGCGGTTTCTGCGGTATCGGCGCCGTTTCGACACTGTCATCGAATCGATTATCGCCGAGGCGCGGGCCGATCCCGCCTTGGAAGAGCGCAGCGACGTGCTTGCGCTGCTGTTGCAGGCCCGCTACGAAAACGGTGAGCCGATCCCGGATCAGCACATCGCCGACGAGATGCTGACCCTGCTAGCCTCCGGTCACGAGACAACCGCCGGATCGCTGGGCTGGGCAGTGGAGCGGTTGACCCGCCATCCAGAACTGCTGTCGCGGCTGACCGAGGAAGTCGACGCCGGCGGATCCGAATTGCGGAAGGCCACGATCTCGGAAGTGCAGCGCACTCGGCCGGTTCTCGACTCCACCGTACGGACCACGAAGATGCGAATCCGTTTGGGCGAGTGGGTCATCCCGGAGAACACCAACTTGATCTTCAGTATCCGGCTGGTCCATGAATCAGATGACAGCTTCCCGGACGCGGCGGCTTTCAACCCGGACCGATTCGTGGGCGGCCCGAAGCCGGTCGCCTGGATTCCGTTCGGCGGCGGCGTCAACCGTTGCATCGGCGCGGCGTTCGCCGACATGGAGATGGATGTCACCCTGCGCATAGTGCTGCGGGAATTTCGTTTGGCGCCCACCGATGCGCCAGACGAACGACGACGCTGGCGCGGTGTGGCGACGGTGCCGGCACGGGGTGCACGAGCGGTGGTGTACCGGCGAGCCGTCAAGGCGTCGCGCGATGCCGACTCTGCTTCGGTGGCCGACCACGGCAGCGGCTAAGACCCCTGGCATACTCCCCGCTGTGACTAGCACTCTGCGGCGCAATATCAAGCCCGTCGACGCAGTCTTGTCGTGGTTGAAAATAACCATGAACAAGTACTGGTATCCCTTGATCACCCGCCGGTGGGAAAAGGAAGACATCGTCTTTCTGAACTGGGGCTATGAGGAGGATCCGCCGCTGGGACTGCCGCTGGCCCCGGAGGATGAGCCCAACCGGTACTGCATCCAGCACTACCACCGCACGGCGACCCAGGCGGATCTCAGCGGCAAACAGGTACTGGAGGTCAGCTGCGGCCACGGCGGTGGAGCCGCGTATCTCGTACGGACGTTGCACCCCGCCTCCTACACAGGACTGGACTACAACCCGGACGGCGTCGCATTTGCCCGAAAAAGACACGACCTACCGGGGCTGGATTTCGTGCACGGCAACGCCGAAAGCCTGCCTTTTCCCGATGAGTCCTTCGACGCGGTGATCAACATCGAAGCCTCGCACGCCTACCCGCACTTTGATCGTTTCCTGCCCGAAATGGTGCGGGTGCTGCGTCCGGGAGGGCATTTCCTCTACGCCGATTTCCGCGGCTACCTCGAATACGACGCGTGGGACGCGGCACTGGCCGACATGCCGATGCGCATGGTTTCGCAGCGGGAGATCAATGCCGAGGTGCTACGCGGGCTGGACAAAAACTCGACGCGGTACCTGGACTTGGTCGCTCGCCATGTGCCTAGGTTCCTACGGCCCTTCGGCCGCGTATTCGCCGGTCTGCCGGGCACGCTGGCGTACCGCGAACTGCAACGCGGGAAGCTTTCCTACCGGATGTACCACTTCACCAAAGACTGAGCCGGGAGCCATGCGCGCCGCCCTGCGCGGTTCCAGTTCGGTTGTGCTGTCGCTGAAACATATTGCACGGCAATTTATTTGGTTGCACGGCTCGCGACTCTGGCTGAGGCGTCAGGCAAAGCGGGCGAGCCCCGCGCACCAGGCGCGGGGCTCGCCGTCGAGTAGACCGGTGGTCACTGCAGCCCTCAGGACTCTCCGCGGCCGTTGTGTTGCTCGACGCGTTCAGAATAGGCAAGGCTGCCCTAATTTTGCAAGACCTGCTCTCCGGGCGCCGTCATCTCGGCAGGACCGCGGTACGACAGCCGGTAGTACGCCGGAGTACGCTGAGCGCATTCGGGAGGTGAGCGAACTATGGCCAAGCTGACGCGCCTGGGCGATCTGGAACGCACGGTGATGGATCACTTGTGGTCTGCGCCCGAGCCCCAAACTGTCCGGCAGGTCCACGAGGCGCTGTCGACCCGCCGTGATCTGGCCTACACGACGGTGATGACTGTGCTGCAGCGGCTGGCCAAAAAGAACCTGGTCTCCCAGCTCCGCGACGACCGGGCGCACCGCTACGCGCCGATGCACAGCCGCGACGAACTCGTCGCGGGCCTAATGGTCGATGCCCTGGACCAAGCCGCGGACTCCGGTAGCCGGCAAGCCGCGCTGGTGCACTTCATCGAGCGGGTCGGGGCCGATGAAGCGGAGGCGCTTCGGCGCGCACTGGCCGAAATGGAAGCAAACCAGCGTGATCGCCCGTCGGCTGGCGTGCGCGTGGAGGACTGAGAGAGACTGGCAGCGTGTCCGGGCTGGCTTTTACCCTCGTCGCGGTGCTGCTGGTCGGCCCG
This sequence comes from uncultured Actinomycetota bacterium, assembly GCA_963787635.1. Taxonomy (GTDB): domain Bacteria; phylum Actinomycetota; class Actinomycetes; order Mycobacteriales; family Mycobacteriaceae; genus Mycobacterium. The sequence goes on from CAWBDP010000007.1 coordinate 173,282, forward strand.
GTACCGGCTGTGCTGGCGCGGGCGTCGTGGCCGTTGCGGGCCCCGCGCGCCGCGGTTGTGCTCTGGCAGGCCATCGCCGTCGCCGCTGTGTTGTCGTCGTTCAGCGCCGGCATCGCCATCGCCAGCCGGCTGCTGACCCCGGGCCCCAACGGTCGGCCCACCGCCGGTTTCGCGGGGCACATCGCGCGGCTCGGCTGGCCGATGTGGACGCTGTATATGGCCGTGTTCGCGGTGACTCTGCTGGTCGGGGCGCGGCTGGCAGTCGCGGTGCTGCGGGGCGCGGTGGCCATCCGGCGGCGACGGGCCCGCCATCGCATGCTGGTCGATTTGCTCGGGATCACGCGGGACGCGGCCGGCGCCCAGGGTGGCGCCCGGCCCAGTGGCCTTCGCATCTTGGAGGTTCCGCAGCCGTTGGCCTACTGCCTACCCGGTGTGCGCAGCCGGGTGGTGGTCAGCGAAGGAACGCTGACCTCCCTCACCGACACCGAAGTCGCCGCCATCCTCACCCATGAGCGTGCACATCTGCGAGCGCGGCACGACCTGGTGCTGGAGGCCTTCACCGCCGTCCACGCCGCCTTTCCGCGGTTCGTGCGCAGCGCAAGCGCACTAGACGCGGTGCGGCTGCTCGTCGAGCTGCTCGCTGACGACGCCGCGGTGCGGGCCGCCGGGCGCACTCCCCTGGCCCGGGCTCTGGTGACCTGCGCGTCGGCGCCCGCGCCGTCGGGGGCAATGGCCGCAGGGGGCCCCAGCACGGTGCTTCGGGTGCGCCGGTTGTCGGGGCGGGGCAACAGTCTGACATTGGCGGCTGCCGCCTACCTGGCCGCGGCCGCGGTCGTGGTGGTGCCCACCGTCGCATTGGCCGTACCGTGGCTCATTGAGCTGCAACGGCTTTTCATTGCCTGACGAAGCCTGACGAAGCCTGACGAGAGCCGTGACGAGCAACTTGGGAATGCCACGAGTCCCGCTGTGCCACAGTGTGTGTGTACCAAATCGGTGAAGTCTGCGAAGTGTTGAAGAAACCAACCTGAGAGGCCAACAGATGAGCTCGTCGGAATCGAACGCTGCCGGTACCGCGCAGATCGGGGTCACCGGTCTGGCCGTGATGGGCTCGAACATCGCCCGGAACTTCGCCCGGCACGGCTATACCGTGGCGCTGCACAACCGGTCTGTCGCGAAAACCGATGCGCTGCTCGAAGAGCACGGCGACGACGGCGATTTCGTGCGCACCGAAAGCCTCGACGAGTTCCTCGAGGCGCTGGAAAAGCCGCGCAGGGTACTGATCATGGTCAAGGCCGGCGAAGCCACCGACGCCGTCATCGACGAGCTCGCTGATGCGATGGAAGAAGGTGACATCATCATCGACGGCGGCAACGCGCTTTACACCGACACCATCCGGCGGGAAAAGGCGATGGCCGACCGCGGTCTGCATTTCGTCGGCGCGGGCATCTCCGGCGGTGAAGAAGGCGCGCTGAACGGGCCGTCAATCATGCCGGGCGGTCCGGCGGAGTCGTACAAATCACTGGGCCCGCTGCTCGAAGAGATCTCCGCTCACGTCGACGGCGAGCCGTGCTGCACCCACATCGGCCCGGACGGGTCCGGGCACTTCGTCAAGATGGTGCACAACGGCATCGAGTATTCCGACATGCAGTTGATCGGCGAGGCCTACCAGCTGCTGCGCGACGGGCTCGGCAAGACTGCCGACGAGATCGCCGACGTGTTCGACGAGTGGAACAACGGGGACCTGGACAGCTTCCTGGTCGAGATCACCGCAAAGGTGCTGCGCCAGAAAGACGCCAAGACCGACAAGCCGCTGGTCGACGTCATCCTCGACGAGGCCGAACAGAAGGGCACCGGCCGCTGGACGGTGAAGTCGGCGCTGGACCTGGGCGTGCCGGTCACCGGCATCGCCGAGGCGGTGTTCGCCCGCGCGCTGTCGGGTTCGGTGACCCAGCGCAAGGCCACCACCGAGCTGGCGTCCGGCGACTTAAGCGATAAGCCCAGCGACGCAAAACAGTTCACCGAGGACATCAGCCAGGCCCTGTACGCGTCGAAGATCATCGCCTACGCCCAGGGCTTCAACCAGATTCAGGCCGGCAGCGCCGAATACGACTGGGACATCACGCCCGGTGACCTGGCCACCATCTGGCGCGGCGGCTGCATCATCCGGGCGAAATTCCTGAACCGGATCAAGGAAGCCTTCGACGAGGACGCGGAACTGGCCACCCTGATCGAGGCGCCGTACTTCCGCAGCGCGATCGAATCGGCGATCGACAGCTGGCGTCGGGTGGTTGTCACCGCGACCCAACTCGGTATTCCGATCCCTGGCTTCTCCTCCGCGCTGTCCTACTACGACGCGCTGCGCACCGAGCGGTTGCCGGCAGCGCTGACCCAGGGCCTGCGTGACTTCTTCGGCGCGCACACCTACGCGCGCGTCGACGAGGACCGGGACAAGAAGTTCCATACGCTGTGGAGCGGCGACCGCAGCGAGGTGTCGGCCTAGATCCGGCAACAACAGGGGGCGTGAATCTTTTGGGGCAGCACCGATGAGGTTTCTGGACGGGCACCGGCCCGGTTACGACCTGACCTACGACGACGTGTTCATCGTCCCGAACCGCTCCGACGTCGACTCGCGCTTCGACGTCGAGCTGTGCACCTGCGACGGTTCGGGCACCACCATTCCGGTGGTCGTCGCGAACATGACCGCGGTCGCCGGGCGGCGAATGGCCGAAACGATGGCGCGCCGCGGCGGTCTGGTGGTGTTGCCGCAAGACCTTCCGATCGGCGCGGTCAAACAGACGGTGGACTTCGTCAAGAGCCGTGACCTGGTGGTGGACACCCCGGTGATGCTGGCGCCCGAGGATTCGGTGTCCGACGCCATCGCGCTGATCCACAAACGTGCGCACGGCGCGGCGGTAGTGGTCTTCGAGGGCCGCCCCATCGGGTTGGTGACCGAGGCGTCGTGCCTGGGTGTGGACCGCTTCACCCGGGTTCGCGACGTCGCCATCACCGACTTCGTCAGCGCACCGGTGGGCACCGATCCCCGACAGGTGTTCGACCTGCTCGAGCAGGCACCGGTAGACCTGGCGGTGCTGACCGGCTCCGACGGCACGCTGGCCGGTGTGCTGACCCGCACCGGAACGATCCGGGCCGGCATCTACACCCCGGCGGTGGACGCCTCGGGCCGGCTTCGCATCGCCGCGGCCGTCGGCATCAACGGTGACGTGGCGGCCAAGGCGCAAGGACTCGCGGAGGCCGGCGTCGACGTGCTGGTCATCGACACCGCGCACGGACACCAGGTGAAGGCGCTGGACGCCATCAAGGCGGTGACCGCGCTGGACCTGGGCGTACCGCTGGTGGCCGGCAACGTGGTGTCGGCCGACGGGACCCGCGACCTGATCGACGCGGGGGCGGCCATCGTCAAGGTCGGAGTCGGACCCGGCGCGATGTGCACCACCCGGATGATGACCGGCGTCGGCCGCCCGCAATTCTCGGCTGTGCTCGAATGCTCCAGTGCGGCAAGGGAACTCGGAGCTCATGTGTGGGCCGACGGCGGCGTGCGTCACCCGCGGGATGTGGCGCTGGCACTGGCCGCCGGTGCGTCCAACGTGATGATCGGCTCGTGGTTCGCCGGCACCTACGAATCCCCCGGCGACCTGATGCGCGACCGCGACGACCAGCCGTACAAGGAGAGCTACGGCATGGCGTCCAAGCGCGCCGTGGTCGCACGCACCACCGCCGACAGCGCGTTCGACCGTGCCCGCAAGGCGCTGTTCGAGGAAGGGATTTCCACCTCGAGGATGGGTCTGGACCCCAAGCGCGCCGGCGTCGAGGACCTCATCGACCACATCACCGCCGGGGTGCGCAGCACGTGCACGTACGTCGGTGCCTCGACCCTGACCGAGCTGCATCAGCGAGCTGTGGTCGGGGTGCAGTCAGCGGCAGGGTTCGCCGAAGGACACGCCCTGCCCTTCGGTTGGTGACGGGATTCACGCGGTGTCGCTACCATGTGATTCTCAGGCAACCGTTGGGTGAGCCGAGCGAAAGGGGTCACGTGCCGCAGGCACCCGTCGGGGCCGTTGGCGTCCGGGGACGACGGCCACCGGCGCGCAGTCCGTACCCGGCAGCCCTTCCCGTCCGGCCGGTGAGAGCCTGACGACAGAACCGCCGATGAACGTCCTCGTCACCGTGCTGAGCCTGCTGGCCATCGTGGCGCTCACCGCGGGCACCGCGCTATTCGTGGCCGCCGAATTCTCGCTGACCACCCTGGAGCGCAGCGCCGTCGAGGCGAAGGCCCGCAGCGGCGGCCGTCGCGACCGCTTCGTCCGGCGCGCCCACCACACGTTGTCGTTCCAGCTGTCCGGCGCGCAACTGGGTATCTCGATCACCACGCTGGCCACCGGCTACCTCGCCGAGCCGATGTCGTCGCGGCTGCCGCACCCACTGCTGGACGCGCTCGGGGTGCCGGGCCGGGTGGCCCACGGGATCACCGTGTTCGTGACCCTGCTGATCGTGACGTCACTGTCGATGGTGTTCGGCGAGCTGGTACCCAAATACCTCGCGGTTGCGCGGCCGTTGCCGACGGCACGGGTCATCGCCGGGCCCCTACTGCTGTTCTCACTGGTGCTCAAACCCGCTATCCGGCTGACGAATGGAACAGCGAACTGGATTTTGCGCCAACTGGGCATCGAGCCCGCCCAGGGGCTGCGATCGGCCCGCTCGCCCCAGGAACTGGTCTGGCTGGTGCGCAGTTCGGCGCGCAGCGGCTCGCTGGATCCCGGTACCGCCGCGCTGGTACGCCGATCGCTGCAGTTCGGCACGCTGACCGCCGAAGAGCTGATGACACCGCGCTCCAAGATCGTGACGCTGCAGACCGACAACACCGTCGCCGACCTGGTCGCGATCGCCACCGAGACCGGATTCTCGCGGTTCCCGATCGTCGACGGTGACCTCGACGAGACCGTCGGCATCGTGCACGTCAAGCAGGTCTTCGAAGTGGCACCCGCCGATCGTGCGCACACCCTGCTGACCGTGGTCGCGCAGCCGGTCGCGGTGGTGCCGTCCACGCTGGACGGCGATGCGGTGATGGCGCAGACCCGCGCGAACGGCTTGCAGACCGCGATGGTCGTCGACGAGTACGGCGGCACCGCGGGCATGGTCACCGTCGAGGATCTGATCGAGGAGATCGTCGGCGATGTCCGCGACGAACACGACGACGCGACCCCGGATGTGGTGTCGTCCGGAAGTGGTTGGCGGGTATCGGGATTGCTGCGCATCGACGAAGTGGCCGCGGCCACCGGATATCGCGCTCCCGAAGGGGAATACGAGACGATCGGTGGGCTGGTGCTCCGGGAGCTGGGCCACATTCCCGATACCGGCGAATCGGTCGAACTCACCGTGTTCGACCCGGACGGCCTGTCGGAGGTGTCCAGCCGCTGGCGGGCGACCGTGGTCCAGATGGACGGCCGTCGCATCGATCTGCTGGAGCTGAGCCAACTGCGCCGCCGGGGAGCGGCCCGCGACGCCGACGGGAAGCGGGGCCACCGGTGAGCGATGTACTCGACGTGCTGCTGACGATCTCGCTGGTAGCCGCCAACGCGTTTTTCGTGTGTGCGGAATTCTCGCTGATCTCGGTGCGCCGCGACCGGCTCGAGGCGCTGGCCGAGCAGGGTAGGTCGAGTGCGGTCATCGTGATCCGGGCCGGCGAGCAGCTGCCGCTGATGTTCGCCGGGGCCCAGCTGGGTATCACGGTGGCCTCCATCCTGCTCGGGCGGATCGGCGAGCCTGCCGTCGCCGACCTGCTGCGGCCACCGTTCGAGCTGCTCGGCCTGCCCGACGCGCTGCTGTATCCGGTGGCCTTTATGCTCGCGCTCTCGATCGTGGTGACGCTGCACGTGCTGCTGGGCGAGATGGTGCCGAAGAACATCGCGATCGCCGGCCCGGAGAGGGCGGCGATGCTGCTGATCCCGCCCTATCTGGTCTACATCCGGGCCGCCCGTCCGTTCATCGCCTTCTACAACTGGTGTGCCAACCTGATGCTGCGAGCCCTGCGGGTAGAACCCAAGGACGAACTCGACGTCACGGTCTCCACCGTCGAGCTGAGCGAGATGATCGCTGAGTCGGTGTCGGAAGGCCTGCTGGACCCCGAGGAGCACACTCGCCTCACCCGGGCGCTGCAGATTCGCAGCCGGGTGATCGCCGACGTGGCGATGCCCGTCGCTGAGGTGCGCGCGGTCCAGGTAGCCGCCGCGGGCTCAGGGCCGACGGTCGGCGCGGTCGAACAGGCGCTGGCCGAGACCGGCTACTCCCGGTTCCCGGTGGTCGACCTGGACGGCACGTTCATCGGGTACCTGCACATTAAGGATGTGCTGTCGCTGGGCGACGATTCCCGCGCGGTGGTCGATCTGGCGCGGGTTCGGCCGCTGCCGCAGCTGCCCGAATCACTGCCGCTACCCGAGGCGTTGTCGCGGCTGCGACGCAGCAAGAGCCACCTGGCGTTGGTGACCGTCGCCGCCGACCGGGTGGTCGCGATGGTGGCCCTGGAGGACCTGGTCGAAGACTTGGTCGGGACGGTGCGCGACGGAAACCACCGGGTCTAATGCGTGGGGTGACCGCGAGCTTGACCGTCTGCTCGATCGCCTGGGAGTGCCCGTAAAATCGGCGGAGCGCCCGCGAAGTCGGCCCGCGTCAGCCCCGTATGATCTCAGCAACTACGAGTACTCGACCATCGCCGTCGCGCGCCCCGCCGAGATACCTGCATTGCCACAGCCCATTCGCAGCAGCGCGCCGCGCCGCTGCTCGCGGCGCATTCGGACCGGTGTGACCTGCTGTTGTGGGCCGTCGGGGGCGGGTGGTCATGCTACCGGCCGGTAAGCTGGGCTGGTTGCCAGTGAGGGAGGAACGATGACAGATCGCGTGCCGGTCGGGAATTTGCGCGTCGCCAAGGTGCTGCACGACTTCGTGAACACCGAGGCCCTGCCGGGTACTGGCATCGACGCTGACAGCTTCTGGGCGGGCGTCGACAAGGTCGTCACCGACCTCACCCCGCGCAACCAGGATTTGCTGCGGCGCCGTGACGAGCTGCAGGCCCAGATCGACAAATGGCATCGGCATCGGGTCATCGACCCGCACGACCCCGAGGCCTACCGCCAGTTCCTCACCGAAATCGGTTATCTACTGCCCGAACCCGACAACGTCACCATCACCACGTCCGGCGTCGATAAGGAGATCACCACGACGGCCGGCCCGCAGCTGGTGGTGCCGGTCACCAACGCGCGTTTCGCGCTGAACGCCGCCAACGCCCGCTGGGGGTCGCTGTATGACGCCCTCTACGGCACCGACGTCATCCCGGAAAGCGACGGCGCCGAGCAGGGCAGCAGCTACAACCAGGTCCGCGGCGACAAGGTGATCGCCTATGCCCGAAAATTCCTCGACGGCGCCGTACCGCTGTCGTCGGGGTCCTACACCGAGGCCAGCGGGTTCCGGGTCGACGACGGTCGGCTGCTGGTCGAGCTGCAGGGCGACGAATTGTCCCGAGGGCTGGCCAATCCCGGTCAATTCGCCGGCTACACCGGCGACGCGGACGCACCGGACTCGGTGTTGCTGGTCAACCACGGCCTACACATCGAGATCCTGATCGACCCCGAGTCGCCGATCGGCAAGACCGACGCCGCCGGCATCAAAGACGTCGTGCTGGAATCCGCGGTCACCACGATCATCGACTTCGAGGACGCGGTGTCCGCGGTGGACGCCGACGACAAGGTCCGCGCCTACCGCAACTGGCTGGGCCTGAACAAGGGCGACCTGGCCGCCGAGGTGAGTAAGGACGGCGACACCTTCACCCGGGTGCTCAACCAGGACCGCAGCTACGCCACCCCGGACGGCGGCGAACTCATCCTGCCTGGGCGCAGCCTGCTGTTCGTCCGCAACGTCGGCCATTTGATGACCAACGACGCGATCGTGGACGCCGACGGCAACGAGGTCTTCGAAGGTGTGCTGGACGCGCTGTTCACCGGACTGGCCGCGGTCCACGGGCTCAAGGCCAATGACGACAACGGACCGCTGGTGAACAGCCGAACCCGGTCCATCTACATCGTCAAACCGAAAATGCACGGTCCCGACGAGGTCGCCTTCACCGCCGAGCTGTTCAGCCGGGTCGAAGATGTGCTCGGGTTGCCGCAGACCACGATCAAGGTCGGCGTTATGGACGAGGAGCGCCGCACCACACTCAATTTGAAAGCCTGCATCAAGGCCGCCGCCGACCGGATCGTGTTCATCAACACCGGTTTTCTGGACCGCACCGGCGACGAGATCCACACGTCGATGGAGGCCGGCCCGATGGTGCGCAAGGGCACCATGAAAACCCAGCCGTGGATCCTGGCCTATGAAGACAACAACGTCGACGTAGGGCTGGCGGCCGGGTTCATCGGTCATGCCCAGATCGGCAAGGGCATGTGGACGATGACCGAGCTGATGGCCGACATGGTCGAGCAGAAAATCGCCCAGCCCCAGGCCGGGGCCAGCACCGCGTGGGTGCCCTCGCCAACCGCGGCGACCCTGCACGCGCTGCACTATCACCAGGTCGACGTCGGCGAAGTGCAGAAGGGATTGAAAGGCGAGCGCCGGGCCACCATCGACCAGCTGCTGACTATTCCGCTGGCCAAGGAACTGGCCTGGGCTCCCCAGGAGATCCGCGAGGAGGTCGACAACAACTGCCAGTCGATTCTGGGCTACGTGGTGCGCTGGATCGACCAGGGTGTCGGGTCGTCCAAGGTGCCCGATATCCACGACGTTGCGCTGATGGAAGATCGTGCGACTCTGCGCATTTCCAGCCAGCTGCTGGCCAACTGGCTGCGGCACGGCGTGATCACTCCCGACGATGTGCGGGCCGGCTTGGAGCGGATGGCCCCGATCGTGGATGAGCAGAACGCCGGCGACTCGGCCTACCGGCCGATGGCGCCCGACTTCGACGACAGCATCGCCTTCCTTGCCGCCGAGGAGTTGATTCTGTCCGGGACCCAGCAGCCCAACGGCTACACCGAGCCGATTCTGCACCGCCGCCGCCGCGAATTTAAGGCCCAGTATGGGTAGACACAGCAAACCCGGGCCCGACGATGAACCAATTGGCCCTTATGACCCGCATGACGACGAGGCTGGCGCCGACGACTTTGCCGAACGCGATGCGCTTGATGAAGGCGCTGGTGATTACGGTGACCACCGCCATCGCGGCGAGGAGTCCTACCCCGACGAGCCGCCCGGCTATGTCGTCGACGGTGTCACCGACGATGCCCAGGACTACCCCGATTTCCCCGCCCCGCAACGGCATTCACTGACTTCCCCGCCGCCGGTAGGTGGTGGCCATCGTGGTGGCGACGAGTGGCGTGGCGGTCACCGCAGCAGCGAAACCGGACGGCGCGGCGTCAGCGTTGGCGTGATCGCGGCCCTGGTCGCGGTAGTCGTCGTGGTGGCCGCAGTGATTTTGTGGCGTTTCTTCGGTGACGCCTTGTCCAACCGCTCCCATACCGCCGCCGCGCGCTGCGTTGCCGGCAAAGAGACCGTCGCCGTCATCGCCGACCCGTCGATCGCCGCCCAGGTGCAGAAGTTCGCCCAGAAATACAATGGCTCGGCCGGACCGGTCGGTGATCACTGCGTAGTAATGAGCGTCAAACCCGCGGACTCCGATGCGGTCGTCAACGGATTCGTCGGTCAGTGGGCGCCGGAGCTGGGCGATCGCCCCGCCCTGTGGATTCCGGGCAGCTCGGTGTCGGCGGCCCGGCTCTCGGCCGCCGTGGGCAAGCAGACGATCAGCGATAGCCGCTCGCTGGTCACCTCACCGGTGTTGCTCGCGGTACGACCCGAACTCCAACGCGCGCTCGGCAACCAGAATTGGGCGGGCCTACCCGGTTTGCAGAGCACTCCGGACTCGCTGACCGGGCTGAAACTGCCGGGTTGGGGACCGCTGCGGCTGGCAATGCCGGTCAAGGGCAACAGCGATGCGGCGTATCTGGCGGCCGAGGCAGTCGCCGCGGGGTCGGCGCCGCCGGGCGCCCCGGCGACGGCAGGCACGGGCGCGGTGCGCACGCTGCTCGACGGGCAGCCCAAGCTTGCCGACGACTCGGTGACCGAGGCGATGAACGCGCTGCTTCGATCCGGTGATCCCGCGAAGGCCCCGGTGCATGCGGTCGTCACCACCGAGCAGCAGCTGTTCCAGCGGGCGAAGTCCACGCCAGAAGCCGCGCTGACTTCGTGGCTGCCGGCCGGACCGGCCGCGGTCGCCGATTATCCGACAGTGCTGCTTGCCGGCTCGTGGCTGGTGCAGGACCAGGTCACCGCGGCCAGCGCATTCGCCCGGTTCCTGCACAAACCCGACCAACTCGCCGAGCTGGCCAAAGCGGGATTCCGCGCGCAAGGCGTCAAGCCGCCCAAAAGCGATGTCACCAGTTTTTCGCCGCTTTCCTCGACAGTGTCAGTGGGCGACGATGCGATGCGCGCCACCCTCGCCGACATGCTGACTGCTCCGGCGGCCGGGCCGGCGGCCATCATCATGCTCGACCAGTCGATGACGTCAGACGAAGGCGGTAAGACGCGGCTGGCCAATGTGCTCGCCGCGCTGGAGGACCGGATCCGGGCACTGCCACCGAACGCGGTGCTGGGGCTGTGGACATTTGACGGCAAGGACGGCCGATCAGAGCTGCCCAGCGGACCGCTGTCCGATCAGGTCAATGGCCAACTGCGGACGGCGGCGCTGCTCGCCGCATTGGACAACCAGTTCTCGTCCAACGGTGGTGCGGTGTCTTTCACGACGCTGCGCTTGGTATACCAGCAGGCGCTGGCCAATTACCGTGCCGGCCAGAACAATTCGATCCTGGTGATCACAACCGGGCCGCACACCGACCAAACCCTGGACGGCGCGGGTCTGCAGGACTTCATCAAGGCCAGCGTGGACCCGAACAAGCGGGTGGCGGTCAACGTCATCGACTTCGGCGATGATCCCGACCGGCTGACGTGGGAAGCCGTTGCCCACCTCAGCGGTGGTGGCTACCGGAACTTGCCGACGTCGGCCTCCCCCGACCTGGCCACCGCGGTGAATACTTTCTTGAGCTGAGGCTGTGGCCGCCGAGTGTGCGGCTTGTGGACGTCGCCACTGGCATTTTGCGGTCAAAACCTGCACAGTCGACGCGGCAACGACCACGGCGGCCGCTCGCCGGGGACGCGCCGACATACCATTGCGGTCACCGGCGAAGGAGTCTGATGATCGTTGATTTCACCCCGGATCCCCAGCTGTACCCGTTCGAGTCGCGCTGGTTCGACAGTACCCAGGGGCGCATCCACTACATCGATGAGGGAAACGGCCCGCCGATCCTGTTCTGCCACGGCAACCCGACGTGGAGCTTCCTGTACCGCAACATCATCGTGACGCTGCGCGACCGCTTCCGCTGCATCGCACCGGACTATCTCGGATTCGGGCTTTCCGAGCGACCGGCGGGGTTCGGCTACAAGATCGACGAGCACTCCGGTGTGGTCGGCGAGTTGGTCGATCACCTCGGCCTGGACGGCTATTTGACGATGGGCCAGGACTGGGGTGGGCCGATCAGTATGGCGGTCGCCGTGGAGCGCGCCGACCGGGTGCGCGGGATTGTGTTGGGTAACACCTGGTTCTGGCCGACCGACGTGCTCACGACCAAGATTTTCAGCAGAGTGATGTCCAGCCCACCAATGCAATACGCGATTCTGCGGCGGAATTTCTTTGTCGAGCGGTTGATCCCGGCGGGAACGGCTCACCGGCCCAGCGCCGCGGTAATGGAGCACTATCGGGCAGTGCAGCCCGGTCCTGAGGCGCGACGGGGTGTGGCCGAAATGCCCAAGCAGATCTTGGCCGCCCGACCACTGCTGGCGCGACTTGCCCAGGAGGTGCCGGCGGCGCTTGACGCCAAACGCGCGCTGTTGATCTGGGGCATGAAGGACTTGGCCTTCAGGCCCGGTCCGATGATCCCCCGCATGCGGTCGACGTTTCCCGATCACGTTCTCGTCGAGCTGCCAGACGCCAATCATTTCATCCAGGAGGACGCCCCCGACCGGATCGCCGCGGCGATCGTCGACCGCTTCGGCTGAGCAAGGCTCGGCAGCTGATTGTCTTGCTGGCTGCCTGCACGACTTGCGGGTCGTTCTGCCCGGCCTGCTGCATCTCCTGGCTGGCTTGTCGCTGAGCTTCCTCGTTTTGTTCCTCGGCTTGTTGCTGCGCGTTTTGAAGTTGCTGTTGGTCCACTTGGTCCCGAAGCCGGTTCTGTTCTCGCTCGCCTCGATGAAGCACAGCAGGCAAGTATCGACACAGATCGCTTTCGGCTATGCGAGAGTGGTCCGCGAGCTACGTCGTCGCGGCGAACTGATCGGCACCAACGACCTCCGGATCGGTTGCACGAGTTTGCGACTGGGCATCCTGATCGTCACCGTCAATTGCGCCGATTTCCAACGTATCGGTGGGCTGGGCATCGTGCAGTATCGATGATGTCTTTGCCGACCGGTCTACGCAAAAGCCTCCACCGGCGGGCAAGAGCACATCAGGTTGCGGTCGCCGTAGGCGCCATCGATGCGACGCACCGGCGGCCACACCTTGGCCCGGAAGCCCGGGCCCAGCGGATAGGCGGCCTCTTCGCGGGTATATGGGTGATCCCAGTCGCCCACCAGCAGGCACTCGGCAGTGTGCGGCGCACCCCGCAGCGGATTGTCGTCGACCGGCCACTCCCCTTTGCCGACCCGATTGATTTCCGCGCGGATGGCGATCATGGCCTCGCAAAACGCGTCCACTTCGGCCAGGCTTTCGCTTTCGGTGGGTTCGACCATCAGGGTGCCGGCCACCGGGAAGCTCATGGTGGGTGCGTGAAAGCCATAGTCCGCCAAGCGTTTTGCGACGTCGTCGACGGTGACACCGGTTGACTTGGTGATCGGCCGCAGGTCCAGGATGCATTCGTGCGCGACCATGCCGTTCTCGCCGGTGTAGAGCACCGGGTAGTACTCGTCGAGGCGGCGCGCGATGTAGTTCGCCGACGCGATCGCAGTTAATGACGCCCTGCGCAGGCCGTCGGCGCCCATCATCCGGATATAGGCCCAGGAGATCGGCAGGATCGACGCCGACCCGTACGGCGCCGACGACACCGGCCGGCCCTGCGGCGGAGGGCACCGCCCGCTTGCGGGGGAATCGGGTGTGTAGGGATGCCCGGGCAGAAACGGCGCCAGATGCGCGCGCGCCGCCACCGGCCCGACGCCCGGACCCCCGCCGCCGTGCGGGATGCAGAACGTCTTGTGCAAATTGAGGTGGCTGATGTCGCCGCCGAACTTCCCCGGCCGGGCCAGCCCGACCAGCGCGTTGAGGTTGGCGCCGTCGACGTAGACCTGACCGCCGGCGTCGTGCACTGCCGCGCAGACCTCGGCGACGTCGTGCTCGTAGACGCCGTGGGTGGAGGGATAGGTGATCATCAGCGTCGACAGTCGCTCGGCGTGTTCACTGACCTTGGCGCGTAGATCCTCAAGGTCGACGTCGCCGTTCTCGCGGCAGGCCACCACGACCACCCGCATCCCGGCCAGCGCGGCCGACGCCGCGTTGGTGCCGTGTGCGCTGGACGGGATCAGGCAGACGTCGCGGTCGGATTCGCCGCGGCTGGCGTGATAGTCGCGGATGGCCAGTAGCCCCGCATATTCGCCTTGCGAGCCCGCGTTGGGTTGCAGCGACACCGCGGCGTAGCCGGTCATCTGCACCAGCCAGCTCTCCAGCTGGGCGATCAGCCGCCGCAGCCCCGGGGTGTCGGAGGCTGGGGCGAAGGGATGCTGCCGCGCGAATTCCGGCCAGGTGATCGGCTCCATTTCCGCGGCGGCGTTGAGTTTCATCGTGCACGAGCCCAGCGGGATCATGCTGCGGTCCAACGCCACATCCTTGTCGGCCAGCTTGCGCAGATACCGCATCATAGACGTCTCGGTGCGGTACTCGGTGAACGCCGGATGGGTCAGGAATTCCGAAGTGCGGGTGATGATCCCGGCGCACATCGGGTCGGTGGGCGTCACTCCAAACGCCTCGAGAACGGCCGCGACGTGCGCATCGGTGGTGACCTCGTCGCAGGCCACCGACACGTGGTCGGCGTCGACGCGCCACAGGTTGATGCCGTTGGCTTTGGCCGCGGCCAGCACCTCGTCGGCGCGGCCCGGCACCCGCGCCAGCACGGTGTCGAAGTACTTGTCGTGCACCACTGCGTCGCCTAAACCCGCGGCGATCTTTTCGGCGTGGCCGTGCACTCGGCGCGCGAGACCGGTCAAGCCGTCGGCGCCGTGGTAGCCGGCGTACATCGCGGCCATCACCGCCAGCAGCACCTGGGCGGTGCAGATGTTGCTGGTCGCCTTGTCGCGGCGGATGTGCTGTTCGCGGGTTTGCAGCGCCAGCCGGTAGGCCGGCGCTCCGTCCCGGTCGACGGACACTCCGACCAGTCGCCCCGGCAGCTGGCGGGCATGCTTGGCGTGCACGGACAGGTAACCGGCGTGCGGGCCACCGAACCCCATTGGCACACCGAAGCGTTGAGTGTTGCCGAATGCGACGTCGGCGCCGATCTCCCCGGGCGGCGTAATCAACGTCAGCGCCAGCAGGTCGGCGCCGACGGCGACCAGCGCGCCCCGCTCGTGGGCATGTGACACGAGCTGCGACCAGTCGGTGACCCGCCCGCTGGCTCCGGGCAGCTGGGCGATGACGCCGAAAAACTCACCCTCGGGCAGCCCGTCCCGTAGGTCGGTGCTGACGATTTCGATGCCTAGCGGCTCAGCGCGGGTCGCCAGCACCGCCGCGGTCTGAGCGAACAGGTCGACATCTACGACCAGGCGGCCAGCCCCTTTGCCGCGGGTCGCGCGGTGCATCAGGGTCATCGCCTCGGCGGCGGCGGTTCCCTCGTCGAGCATCGACGCGTTGGCGATTTCGAGGCCGGTGAGGTCGGCGACCATGGTTTGGAAGTTCAGCAGCGCTTCGAGGCGGCCCTGGCTGATTTCGGGCTGATACGGCGTGTAGGCGGTGTACCAGGCCGGGTTCTCCAGAATGTTACGCAGCAGCACCGGCGGGGTGAGCGTGTCGTAGTAGCCCTGACCGATCATCGAGACCGCGACGGTGTTGACCTCGGCCATCGCGCGCAGCTCGGCAAGCGCCTCGGCCTCGTCGGCGGCCGGCGGCAGCTCATCCAGACCTGGGGCCACGCCGGTGTCGCCCAGTGCGTCGAAGATGCGCGACGGCACCGCTTTTTCGGCCAGCGCGTCGAGCGAGTCGACGCCGATCACGGCGAGCATGGTGGCAACCGCATCGCTGTCCGGGCCGATGTGACGGTCAGCGAAGTGCGGTTCGGTGTAGTCGGACACTGGAACAACTCCTGACGTCAGGTGGAACAGCAGCCGTGTCGGCAGCTGCGTTCCTCTCCCTCTGTCGTCTACCCGGTGCGGGCGCCTGAGAGATTCGACCGTCCAGGTCTTTCCCCATGGGCGGGTGACCCGCGTGGCGGATCACCGCTTTCCAGAGGCATCGTGGCCGGGCGCGGTCCGGGTGCCTGAGAGGTTGGCGGAGAGGTGTTGCTCCTTCGGCGTCCGTGGCTGGCGGTCACGGAACTCTCCCGCGCGAGGGCGATGCGTAGTCGAGTTTACCGGCGGCCGATCGCCCTTCGACGCCGACACTGAAACTACGCACACGACACGCCGCAGGGGGTGTGCGTGGTTGCAGTCTGGACGCAGCAGAGGGAACGTCAGCCAGTTTTGCGGTCGCGGTGCTTGCGCCGCGAGGCCAGCTCGTCCTCCGGTGCGGCGATCGACTCGCCGCCGTCGGCGCGCTCGCCGGGGAAGTCGGCGATGACGCCGGTGAGTTCGCGCATCGCGCCGGATACCGCGATGCCGAATACCCCTTGGCCGCCCTGGAGCAGGTCGACGACTTCTTCGGCGGAGGTGCATTCGTAGACCGTGGTGCCGTCGGAGAACAAGGTGATATTGGCCAGATCCTGCACGCCGCGCTGGCGCAGGTGGTCCACGGCGACCCGGATGTTGTGCAGCGAGATCCCAGTGTCGAGCAGCCGCTTGACGATCTTGAGGACCAGGATGTCTTTGAACGAGTACAGCCGCTGGCTGCCAGAGCCCGCCGCGCTGCGGATCGAGGGCACCACCAGCGAGGTGCGCGCCCAGTAGTCCAGTTGCCGATAGGTGATGCCGGCGATCTGGCAGGCACTCGGCCCGCGGTAGCCGATCAACTCGTCGGGCACCGAGTCATCAGGAAAAAGGCCTGCCTGCACGGGCTCGCTCGGTTTGCGGGTGGCTTGGTCGCGGCTAGTCGCGGCACCGTCATCCTCGGGGGATCCCGACCCCAACTCCAGCTGATCCTGACGTGGTTGCTCGCCCACCGCGTTTCCTCTCGCCGATCTCACCAGCCGCTCCCGCAGCTGCGTTTGCTCAGCCCCGAGTGCTTGCGAGCATACGCTTTTCGACACGTCGTCGTGCCTATCGTTGCCATCAAAGTATGGCCGTCGCAAAGTTCGCTCAGCGGTATGCGCCGGGCGTGTCGAATTCCAAGTCGCAGATGAGACGGATCCGTGATCTTGGCGGCGACACCCGCGGTTGACACCAACGCCGACATCGACGGCAGAGCAGCTATCTGCCGGCCCCTTGCTCGCGCTAGCGTCCTTACCTTTCTTGCAGGGTTGTCGGCTTTGGTTTGTAGGCTTCGAGTGACGCGGGGACGTCGGGTATGGCTTTACTAGCGTTGCCGTTGGTGATGGCTGAGATCGAGTGGCCGCCCGGCGTCCCGCGACGACTCGACCGCTGATTGAGAAATGCGATTGATCGCTGTGTAAGGACACGACGGCGTGGTCGTCAGCTGGGTTGGTGGAATCGGCGATTAGCGCGGAGGTGATTATGGGCCAACGATTTTGGGCCGGTGTGGACGCGGGCAAGTTTGAGCACCATTGCATGGTCATCGATTCGGATGGCAAGCAAGGGTTGTCGCGGCGGGTGGCTAACGACGAAGCCCGGCGCCGCGTCAACGTCTTATGGGCAATGCTTCGCGACCACAGCTCCTACCGACCCATACATACCGCCCCAGCGGCTTGACAAACCCCATTGAGACTCGATCTCGGCGCAGCTCCAGCCGCAGACTCGGGGCGACGCAAGCGCCGCTAGGTGGCTTTGAAGTCGTCCGGCGAGACGCTGTCCAAGAATTCCTTGAACTTCTCCACCTCGTCCTCACGGACGGCAGTGGCGGGCTCGTCGTCGCTCTCGTCGGGAATCAGCAGGCCCGCCTCGGCCAAGACGGCTTCCTCGACGAAGATCGGCACGCCGACGCGCAGCGCGATAGCGACAGAGTCCGAGGGGCGTGCCGACACGGTGATGTTGCGGTCGAAAATCAGGTCGGCGTAGAAGGTGCCTTCCTGCAGATCGACGATCCGCACCTCTTTCAGCGAATGCCCGAGCGCGGCAATGACATCCCGGATCAGGTCGTGCGTCAGCGGACGCGGCGGCTCGACACCCTGCTGCTCGAGGGCGATCGCTGCGGCCTCGGATTGGCCGATCCAGATCGGCAGATAGCGGTCACCATTGGCCTCACGCAGCAAGAGCACCGGCTGGTTCTGGGGCTGCTCGACGCGAATGCCGACGACGCGAACTTCACCCATCTGTGTCTGCCCTCCGCACGTGCCGCGCTATCCCAAGCCAACCCGGCGCGACGGATCTGACCGGACACCGGGCTGTCGACCGAAGTCTAGTCCTCAGCGGTGCAGAACGTCGCGGACCGCCGACTTGATCAACGACGTGTGCAAGGTGATCGCGAGCGCGGCGACTTCACGGGCCAACTCGTCGGCCTGGTCGCGTGCGCCGGCCTTGCCGGCTTTGACCACCGGGCCCGCGATCTGCGCGATGAGATCGGACTGCCGGTCGGCTGCTGAACGGAAGGCACGCAGGTGCCGCGGTTCGACGCCGTATTCGGCCAGCGCCCGCGCGCATTGCAGGATCACCACGGCGTGTTCGTCGAAGAAACCGCCCGGCCCCGCCGTGATCACCCCGGCCTTGAGCAGCGCGGCCAGCAGGTCGTCACCGACGCCGGAGCGCGCCAACAGGTCTTCCCGGCTCAGCCGAATCCGGGTGGCTGCCACCGCCGCTGAATCTGACCCGGTCGCCGCTGGTGCGTCACCGGCGACCGAGACCAATCGCGGTACGCCGTAAGACGATCCGGGCGCGGGCAGTTCCGCGTTGGACTTGGCGTCCAACTGTGCCTTGATCACTTTCAGCGGCAGATACTGGTCGCGCTGGGCGGAGAGGATGTACCGTAGCCGTGCGCAATCATAAGCGGTGAACCGGCGATACCCGGAGGCGGCGCGCTGCGGCGTAACCAGACCCTCGGCCTCCAGAAACCGAATTTTGGAGATGGTTACGTCGGGGAAGTCCGGTCGGAGCAGATCCAGCACCGCTCCGATGGACATCCCGGCCAGCGCGGGTGTATCGGGTGCGCTCACTGGCCGCCGGATGCCCCGTCGTCACCTGGTTTCGGGCCGGTCAGGAAGACCAGGCGGAATTTGCCGATCTGAACTTCGTCGCCGTTTGCCAGCATGGCCGAATCGACGGGCTCACGGTTGACGTATGTGCCGTTGAGGCTGCCGACGTCGACAACGTGGAACTCGTCAGTTTCCAACCGAAATTCGGCGTGGCGGCGGCTCACCGTGACGTCGTCGAGGAAGATGTCGCTGTCGGGATGGCGGCCGGCCGAGGTGGTCGGCTGGTCGAGCAAGAACCGCGAGCCGGCGTTAGGTCCGCGTTTGACAACCAGCAACGCCGAACCCGCCGGCAGCCCCTCGACACCGGAAACCGCGGTCTCAGTGCCCGTCTGCGCGGGGGCGTCCAGTTCGTTGAGGAAGTCGGCACGGAAGACGGAGGTCGTCTCCACGCTGACATCGTCGTTGTCGTTATCCGTCACACGCTGCTCCTCACTGGCCGCTGTGGCGTTGTCTGACCGGCCCGCTGGGCCGGTGCCCTACCGGCATTTCCCTCGATGTGTCGACCGTACCGCGCGGTGGTCCGCAATGTGCCCTCCACCGCAGGATCACTCGCACGATTGCCCCGCTGCTCCGTGATCCGTTCCTCCCGCCGGGGTGGTTCCCCTCGCCGCGCCCGCCGCGCCAAGCGCTGGCAGGGACCCTAGCAACCGTCATTCCGCCAGCGTGCCCCGGTAGGTCTCGGCGTCCAGCAGCGCCGCAAAGTCCTGCTCGAGCGCGTCGCTGCCGTCGGCCTGAAGATCCAGCAGCCAGCCCTCGCCGTACGGGTCGGAATTGACCAGCTGCGGGTTGCCGTCCAGATCACCATTGACCGCAACCACTTTCGCCGAGAGCGGTGCGTACAGATCCGAGACCGACTTGGTGGATTCCACCTCGCCGAAGGACTCTCCCGCGGTCACGCCCGTACCGACATCGGGCAATTGCACGAACACGACGTCGCCGAGTGATGACTGCGCAAAGTCGGTGATCCCCACGCGCACAGTGTCGTCTCCGGTGCGGCGTACCCACTCGTGTTCGGCGGTGTAGTGCAGGTCCGGTCGGATGTCGCTCACGGTGATCCTGTTCCTGTCGTCGTTACTCATTTGACTGGCTGAGCGTATTGGCGCGGTTTTGGTTGTCGCAAGGCGGTCACATCTATGCGGTCGGACTGTTGCACCGACATGCTTCCGCCCACCCGCTTGACGCTGTCGACCGCACCGCCGGGAATGTTCATCGCGGCGGCCAGCGTCGGCGGATCACCAATGGCCAGAATCGAATACGGCGCGGCAAGGGTCTTGGTGTCGATCGTCAGCGCGCCGGGCACGCCGACCACCCAGGTGTCGACGCCGACCCGTACCGCCTGGTGGCTGTCGTCGATTTCGATCGCCTCGCCGCCGGCGGCCCGCAACTCGTTGATCACGTCCAGCATCGCTTGGGGCGCCACCCCGAGGGCGGGGTCGTTGATCGTCACCTTGACACCGGGGCCAGTGGCGCCGACGGTGCCGACCAGGATCGACAGCGCCGCCAGTCTGGCCTGCGCGTTTTCGATCGCCGCCTGATTGCTGCTGCCCGACGTCTGCAGTGAGGCCAGTGTGCGCTGCAGTTCGGCCACCTCGGTGTTCAGGGTGGCCTCGCGCTGGCGTAACGAGTCCAGGAGCACCAGCAGGTCAGCCGGCCGTGCGGTGTCCAGGGAATCACCGGACTCGGTCTGGCGGACCTGGGTCACGATGGCCACGCCCAACACGAAGCACAACAGCAGCGCCAGGACCCCGAACGTGAGTTGGCCACGTCCGCGCCGCAGCACACCCCACCTGCCGGCTTGCTGAAGCCGGCCGATCTCGGGCCGGGGCTGGTCCTGCGAGAGCTCGTGTCGGCCCTGCGGGGCGGCAGACTCGTCAGCGCTGTCGCTCTCCTGGGGTGCGGATTGGTCGGGCACAGCGGTCAGGCTCCGAACAGCCGCCGCCTCAGCGCGGCCGTGTTACCGAAAATGCGAATACCCAGTACGACGATGATCGCGGTGGACAGCTGCGTGCCGACGCCAAGGTGGTCACCGACGTAGACGATAAGTGCGGCCACCAGGACGTTGAAGACGAATGAAACCACGAAAACCTTTGGGTCGAAGATGCGCTCCAGATAAGCCCGAAGCCCGCCGAACACCGCGTCGAGTGCGGCCACGACCGCGATCGGCAGATAGGGCTGGATCGCCTCCGGGACGCTGGGGTGGAAAATCAAGCCCAGCACAATGCCAATGACAAGCGCCGCGATACCGATCATCGCCGTCCAGTCTCTCTCACCAGGATTTCTGTCACTTTAGGCCCCAATTCGCTTGGCGAACTTGACGTCCCGGATCGCTCCGGCGGGCAGTGAAAGATTGTCGCTGATACTCACACTGACGGCGACGCCGTAGGCGGCCTGGAGCAGTCTGAGCCGTTGCATCCCGGTGCTGCCGTCGAAGACGTCCCGCATCGTGTGCGGCGGCCCCACCGCAAGGACCTTGTATGGGCTGCTGATCGGATTATTGTCAACCAGAATCGCCCCCCCGGCCTGCCGGATGGTGACGTTCGGTCCGATTCGGACGCCGCCGATCGAGACGGCTTCGGCACCGCTGGCCCACAGTGCGTTGACGACGAGCTGCAGGTCGCGGTCGAGAATGATTTGCCTGCTGTCGGACTCGCGTTGCTTGGAGACGTCGGAGAGATTCGGGCTCACGCCAGGGTCGGTCACCGTGACGGTCAGCCCAGGACCCATGACCGGCGTGGTGGCGGCCGCCAGGCTGAGCTTGTCGAGATCGGCGAGCAGGCGCTGGCCCGCGGCGTCATCGGTCAACACGCGGCGCTGTACGTCGTCGACCTGGCGGGCCAGCGCGTTTCGCTGGGCGGTGAGCTCATTGATGGAAGCCTCGGTCGAGCGTGCGCTTGCCGCCAACACTTGCTGTTCAGCGCTCATTCCAGGAGCCAGCGACCGGGCCCGCGCGACGCCGACGGCGAAGACCGCCGCGACGAGCAAGGCGGCCACCGCTTGCCAGACGCGGTCGAGCGTGCGCGCCCGGCCGGCTGGCGGCGACTCGGAACGTTCCCGTCGGGCAGCTGCCGCGGCGTAGCCGGGGTCCAAATGATCCGACAGCAGGCTGCGGAGCAGCGACGGCACCGGAATGAGTTGTGGTCGGCCGGCCTCATGTGCACTGCGCCCGGCGCTGGGGTCATAGCCGCCCAGCGCGCGGTCGTGCTCAACCATGGTCGTCCGCTCGGCCTGCCACCGAGCCCGCGCCGGGCGCACCGACTCTAGGCATCCGGCGGATCACCAGAACAAGCTGAATCACGTATTGCACGAACGACCACAGGTACATGTAGAGGCCCCACAGCAAAAACGCCCACCCGCAGGCCAGCAATACGCGGCTCCACAACGCGGGGTACTGCCCCAGCAGGATCAGCGGGAATCCGGACATCAGCCCGAAAGTCGCGGCTTTGCCGACGTAGGTCACCGGCAGCGCGGTCAGCCCGCGGCTGCGCAACAGCGGGAGCGTCGCGGCCAGCAGCGCATCACGCGCCAACAGTGTGCCGATGATCCACCACGGCACAATTCCGCGGATGCCGAACGTTATCGGGATGGTCACCATGTACAGCCGATCGACCGCCGGATCGAGCAATTCCCCCAGCTTCGAGGACTGGTTCATGAGCCGGGCGATTTTGCCGTCGGCCCAATCCGACGCGCCGCTGAACATCAGGATCGCGGTGGCCCAGGCGTCGGCGTGCGGGACCAGCAGCAAGTAAATGAACGCCGGGATGAGGGCGAGTCGGACCGCGCTGAGCAGGTTGGGCGCCGTCAGCACCCGGTTCTGCGCGGGCCCGGCGTCCATGAGCCGTGACACTAGCCCCGCGACGATGCGGGCCGTGCAACGGCCTGAGGCGGGGGCACCCCCAGCCGCGATGCGGCGAGGGGGCGAGGCGGGCAATCCGGCTTGAGCTCCGGCGATGGGGCGAGGCGGGCAATGCGGATTAGCGGAACACTCCGGGCAGGCTCAGCGCGGAAAGCGTGTCGTCGGCGAGCGGGTTGTCGTGCACCATGTAGGTCCACGTCGACGTCGGCCGGGCCAGCTTGGACAGATCCACGCCGGGCTCCTCTTCGATGTCCGGGGACGTTTCGAAGGTCTGCTGGGCCGCCTCGATGGCGTCAGCAGCCAGCGAGGCGAACGCGTCGACCGCCATCCGGTGGAACTCGTCCAGCGGGTTCTGCCGGCCAAGTGCGCGCAAGTGGATGCTTTCGCGGATGTCCGCCAGGTAGGCCAGATGGTCGGCCCAGCCGCGGTCGAGGTGATACAGCATGATCAGCCGGCAGATCTTCTCCAGGTTTTCTTCGGACAGGTCCGCAGGCTCTTCAGTGAGTTCTTCGTAGCGCTTGGGCGCCAGCTCGGCGAGTTCCTCGCGCGCGGCGGCCGTGCTCAGCAGCGCATTGCGCCGCTCGACGATGATGGCGCGCTGCTGGGCGATCAACTGGTTGTAACGCCAGGTGTTGGCGTGCACGTCGAGCAGCCTGCCCTCGGCGACGCGCTGGGAATGCTCCAGCAGCGCCGCCGCTTTGGGGCTGACGATCCGGCCGTCCTCGTCAGTCTGCATCGGCATCTTATTGCGCTCGAGGTTGGCCACGACGACGTCGTCTTCCCAACTGGAGAAGAACACCGAAGAACCCGGATCGCCCTGGCGTCCGGCCCGGCCACGTAACTGGTTGTCCAGCCGCTCGGTGTGGTGTCGGCCGGTGCCGATGACGTGCAGCCCACCCAGGTCGACCACCTCTTCGTGGTCGGCCTCATCGGAGCCGCCGAGGCGAATGTCGGTGCCGCGGCCGGCCATCTGGGTCGACACCGTCACCGTGCCGAGCTTGCCGGCTTCGGCGATCACCCGCGCCTCCTCTTCGTCGTTCTTCGCGTTGAGCACCACCGCGGGAACGCCGCGCTTCAGCAGCCGCTCGTGCAGCTCCTCGGATTCGGCGACGTCGTGGGTGCCGACCAGCACGGGTTGACCGCTTTCGTGCACGTCGATGATGTGCGTGATGATCGCGTCGTTCTTGGCGGCCGCGGTGATGTAGACGCGGTCGGATTCGTCCTCCCGGATGTTCGGGGTGTTCGGCGGTATCGGTGAGACGCCCAGTTTGTAGAACTGGCGCAGCTGTTCGCCGGCGGCCAACGCGGTACCGGTCATGCCGCACACGGTGGTGTACCGGTTGATCAGGGCCTGCACCGTGATGGTGTCGAGCACTTCACCGGTCTCGGTGGTCTCGATGCCCTCTTTCGCCTCGACCGCGGCCTGCAGCCCGTCCGGCCAGCGCTGCAGTTGCGCGATGCGGCCCCGGGAGGCATTGATCAGGTGCACGGCGTCGTCGCGCACGATGTAGTGCACGTCGCGCTGCAGCAGCACATGCGCGTGCAGTGCCACGTTGATCTCGGTGAGCGTGGTGGCGACGTGCTCCTCGGAGTACAAGTCGATGCCGCCCATCGCCTTCTCGACCCGGCGGGCGCCGCGCTCGGTCAGGTGCACGTTGCGGCTGTCGGTGTCGGTGTCGTAGTCCAGGCTTGGCCGCAGCTGGCCGACCAGCCGGACGATCTCCACCCGCGGCTGCTCGCGGTGGGTGGTGCCGGCCAGCACCAGCGGCACCAGTGCCTCGTCGACCAGCACGGAGTCGGCTTCGTCGATCAGCGCTACATCCGGGTTCGGTGACACCAGATCCTCGACGTCGGTGACGAGCTGATCGCGCAGCACGTCGAAGCCGATTTCGTTGACCGAGGCATAGGTGACGTCGCATTTGTAGGCCGTCCGGCGCTCCTCGGCCGTCGACTCGGCGGTGATCCAGCCCACCGTCAGGCCCATCGCCTCCAGTAGCGGGCCCATCCATTCGGCGTCGCGGCGGGCCAGGTAGTCGTTGATGGTGACGACGTGCACGTGCCGGCCGGCGAGCGCATACCCGGCCGCCGCGATCGCCCCGGCCAGCGTTTTGCCTTCGCCGGTGGCCATTTCGATCACGTCACCGGCGAGCATCCGCAACGCGCCCAGCAACTGCACGTCGAAGGGCCGCAGGCCGGTGGACCGTTCGGCGGCTTCCCGGGCGATGGCCAGGAATTGTCCGATGTCGTCGGAGTCTGCGAGATCGTCGAGCTCGAGCAGGCCGGCGGCCTTGGACAGTTTCTCGTCGTCGAGCTTGGCGGCTTTGTCGTCGTATTCGGCCGAGGCGCTGACCTCGGCAAGCGAACGGCTTTGGTTCTTCTCGGTGCTGGCGCCGAGCAGTCGCCAGAATCGGCTGCTCAGGCGGCCCGATGCAGGGCTGGTGGTCTTGGGCACAGGACAACGGTACGCGGCCCGGGCCGTCAAGCCAGGTTGGACCGGCGGGGATAGGCGATGGCAGGGTCGGTGAGCACGTTGACGACGGCGGGCAGACCGCTGCCGAACGCACGTTCCAGCGCGGGCCGCAATTCGCCAGGTGCGGACACCAGCTCGCCATGTGCGCCCAGCGCGCGCGCCACCTCGTCATAACGGGTGCCGGGGCGCAGCTCGGCCACCACCGAATAGCCGTACAGCGCCTCCATGGGGTATTTCTCCAGCGCCCAGATCCCGTTGTTGCCGATCACCGAGACGACCTGTACACCGTGCCGGACCAGGGTGTCCCATTCCATGCCGGAAAACCCGAAGGCGCCGTCGCCTTGCAGGAGCACCACCTGGCGATCCGGCCGGGCCAATTTGGCGGCCAGCGCATAGCCCGGACCCGAACCGAGGCAGCCGAACGGGCCGCTGTCGAGCCAGGCCCCCGGGACATAGCTGTTGATCACGCGACCCGCGTAGGACCCGAAATCACCACCGTCGATGACGATGATCGCGTCGCGGTCCAGCAGCGGGGCCAGCTCGGCATAGACCCGCATCGGATGCGACGGCACCCGGTCGTCGGCCAGTTCGGCTTGTTCCAGATCGCGTGCGGCTGTTTCGGCGATTCGCAGGTGATCCAGCCAGGCGTCGTGTTCGTGACCCTGCGCGCTCGCCAGCGCGGCTAGGGACCCCGACAAGTCGCCGTAGAGCCCCGCCGCGACCGGCCGCGGGTGCTCACGGTCAGGTTTGATCCGGTCGACCACGATGAGCTGGGTCTGTGGGCCGAACACCCCGCCGAAGCCCAGCCGGAAATCCATCGGCACACCCACCACCAAGGCAACGTCGGCCTGCCCCAACGCTTTTGAACGCGCGCGGGAGAACGCCAGCGGGTGGTCAGCGGGCACCGTGCCGCGGGCCATCCCGTTCATCAGCACCGGAATCCGGCGCTCCTCGGCCAGCCGCAGCAGCGCCGTTTCCCCGTGGCCCCACCAGACATTGGTGCCGGCCATGATCACCGGCCGCTCGGCCTCAGACAGCAGGCTCGCGGCCCGGTCGAGGGCGTCGCCGTCGGCGGCCGGTGCTGCCGGCGCGTCGGTGAGCGCACCCGGTGCGCCGTCGTCCCGGGATGCGGAAAACACGTGATCCATCGGGAAGTCGACAAACGCCACACCCGACGGTGGTGCGACCGTTGCGCGCAGCGCATCATCGACCACGCGGCTCACGGCGTCGGCGGACTGCGCGGTGGCCGCGTACCGGGTCAGCGGCGCCACGAACGGCACGTGATCGATTTCCTGCAGTGATCCCATCCCCCACCGCGCTGCCGGCGCGCGGCCGCCGAGCACCAACAGCGGTGAGCCGTTCTGCTGGGCAGCCGCCATCGCGCTCATCCCGTTGGTGACGCCCGGGCCTGCGGTCAGGGCGGCCACCCCGGGCGTGCGGGTCACCTTCGACCACCCTTCGGCGGCGAACGCGGCGGTCTGCTCGTGCCGGGTATCGATCAGCCGGATGCCCTCGCTGCGGCAGCCGTCGTACAACGAGAACAAGTGCCCGCCGGACAAGGTGAAGAGGGTATCGACGCCGCTGGCTTTCAGGCGCCGGGCGATGAGCCGGCCGGCGTGGACGGTCTGGGCGGGGGCAGCGTCGGTGGTCATATTGGGAGCTTATCCACCCGGTTCGGGTACCTTCGCCCGAAGGATTTCCGTCACGCAGAGGAGACGACGACCTTGGACCAACCAGAGCTGTTCAAGCCAAAAATCGACTGGTCGCAGGCACTTCCGGACTCGCTGCGTTGGCTGGCGATAGCGTGGGTGATCAGCGCCGTGCTTCTGCTACTCGCGCTGGTACTGATCAGGTTCCTGACGCCGTGGGGCCGCCAGTTCTGGCGAATAACCCGCGGATACTTCGTCGGACGCGAGAGCGTCCGGGTGTGGCTGATGCTGGGCGTACTGCTGATGTCGGTATTGATGTCGGTGAGACTCGACGTGTTGTTCAGCTACTTCACCAACGACATGTACACCTCGGTTCAGACAGCCGTCGAGGGCATGGCCGCGCACAATGACGCCGTCAAACAATCTGGGGTGCATGGCTTTTACGTTTCGATGGCGATTTTCAGCTTGTTGGCGGCGATATTTATCGCCCGATACCTTTTCGATATCTATCTGCTGCAGCGGTTCGTTATTTCGTGGCGGATGTGGCTGACCGCCCACCTGACCGATGACTGGCTGGCGGGCAGGGCCTATTACCGAGACTTGTTTATCGACGACACCATCGATAACCCGGACCAGCGTATTCAACAGGACATCGACATCTTTACGGCGGCCAACATCCACGGGCACCCCGAACATGCCCTGCTAATGGCACCACACAGACGTTGCTGTTCGGGGCCGTCAATGCGGTAGCTTCGGTGATCTCGTTCGCGGCGATTCTGTGGGGCCTGTCCGGGCCGCTGGATGTTTTCGGCTTCGTCTTGCCGCGCGCAATGTTCTGGACCGTCCTGGTTTTCGTGCTGATCGCGTCGGTGGTCGCGTTCTGGTTGGGCCGTCCGCTGATCTGGCTCAGCTTCAACAACGAGAAACTCAACGCCAGGTTCCGTTATGCGCTGGTGCGACTGCGGGACGCCGCGGAGGCGGTGGGCTTCTACCGCGGTGAGTCCGCCGAGCGGGCGCAATTGTGGCGGCGCTTCACTCCCATCATCGACAACTACCGCCGATTCGTTCGCCGTTCCATTGTCTTCAACGGCTGGAATTGGTCGATGTCACAGATCATTGTCCCGTTGCCGTGGCTGATCCAGGCTCCCCGACTGTTCGACGGCCAGATCAAGTTCGGCGACGTGACTCAAACAGCGGCCGCATTCGGCCGTATCTCCGACTCGCTATCGTTCTTCCGCAATCAATACGATGCCTTCGCGTATCTGCGGGCGGCCATCATCCGCTTGCACGGCTTGGTCGATGCCAATGCCCGGGGGCGCGAGCTGCCCGCGGTGCTCACCAGGCCCAGCGATGACGGATCGGTCGAGTTCGAAGGCGTCGAGGTCCGCACGCCCGACGGTGATCCGTTGGTTGATTCGTTGGACGTGCGGCTGGAGTCCGGTCAGTCGCTGGTGATCACCGGGCAGTCCGGGACCGGCAAGACGACGCTGCTGCGCAGCCTGGCCGAATTGTGGCCGTACGCGTCGGGAACCCTGCGCCGACCGGATGGCGACAACGCCACGATGTTCCTGTCGCAGTTGCCGTATGTGCCGCTGGGCAATTTGCGCACTGTGGTGTGTTACCCGAATTCCGCAGCCGACATCGCCGACGAGGCTGTGCGCGATGTGCTGACCAAGGTCGCGCTCGCCCAGCTGGGCGACCGGCTCGATCAGGAAGCGGACTGGGCCAAAGTGCTCTCCCCCGGTGAGCAGCAACGCGTCGCGTTCGCCCGCATCCTGCTCACCAAACCGCAGGCGGTCTTTCTCGACGAGGCCACCTCCGCCCTTGACGAAGGACTCGAATTCGCGCTCTACCAGATGGTGCGTAGCGAATTGCCGGACTGCGTGGTGGTCAGCGTGAGCCACCGGCCCACCGTCGAACAGCACCACGACCAGGAACTCAAGCTGCTCGGCGGAGGCCCCTGGCGGTTGGGCGCGGTCGAAAACGAACCGGCGCCCGTCTAGCGCGCCTGGGCTCCCCCTGTCCCCTGAGCCGCGTGTGCTCCGGCGCTGCGCCCGAAAAACGACCCCTCACCCAGCTGGGTGCCGCTGGCATACCCCTTGCCGTCTTGGGCGATGTTGGACGCGCACGCCCCCACCGCGTAGAGCCCCGCGACGACGCCGCCGTCCCCGCGCAGTACCTCGCCGTCGATGGTGACCGCCAGGCCGCCCATGGTGAATCCGGAGTACATGGCGCGCCCGAGTGACAGATCGAATACCGCCCAGGGGCCATTGTCCTGCGGCGCAAGGTATTCCGGCTGCTTGTGAAAATCCGGATCCTCGCCCTTAGCCGCGTACTCGTTGTAGCGGTTCAGGGTCGCCGCGAAGTTGCCCGCGGGAATGTCCAGCGCGGCCTCCAAATCGGCGATCGTCTCGTAGCCGTCAAGGAACCGGATCAGCGGCATCTCGGGCATCTGGGTGTGTGCCTCGTCGACGATCAGGTAGGCGACTTGGTCCGGTTGCTCGAGCACGAAAGCCGACGTGCGCGCGTGATAGGAGTCTTCAGCGACGAAGCGCCTGCCCTGTTTGTTGACGATCAGGCCGGTCAGCAGAACTTCGGGCGGATAGGCCGCCGCGGTGATGAACATCTCGTCGATGTTCTCGGGGACGCCGCCGGCTGAGACACCCAGTCGAAGGCCCAGTCCGTCGTCGTTGGGGTTGCCCAGGATGTAGGGCGCCACCAGCCCGTGGTGCTTGGTGCGCCGCAGCCGGCCCAGCGCGGGAGTGTGCTGCGCGACCATCTCCGGGTTCATCGCGAAACCGCCGGCGGCGATGATGACCGATTTGGCTTTGACCGCACCGGTTTCGGTGAAGTGCTTCCAGGCGACTCCGACCACGCCGCCGTCGTCGTCCAGGATCAGGTTGGTCGCCCCGGTCTCGTAGCGGATCTGCACACCCGAGTCATCGGCGCGTTTGACCAACAAGTCGATGACCATGGCCGCGCCGCCCAGTTCGCCGGGCACCGGCACTGAGTGCCCGCGCGGTGCCGGCACCGCCTGTTCGCAGAACGGCCACACCTTTTCGTTGCCGGTGTAGCTCAAGCCTTCGGTGCCCGCCGGGACGACCACTTTGCCCGGGCAGTAGCTGCGTTCGAACTGAAAACCCAAGTCCTCCAGCCAATTGAAGTGTTCGACGCTGCCGTCGCAGTATGCGCGGATCTTGTCGTGATCGGGCTGCCGCGACACCGCGACCAGATACTTGTACATCTCCTCAGCCGAATCCGGGTGGCCGGTCGCCTGCTGGACCGCAGTGCCGCCACCGAGATAGAAATGGCCGCCCGCCATGGAGGTGGTGCCGCCCGCTGCCGCGGCGCGTTCGAGCACTAGCACGCGGGCACCGGCCCCTAATGCCTGGGCCGCACTGACCGCGGCGCAGCCACCGGCGATACCGAATCCGATGACCACTACGTCGACGTCATCCGACCACGATTCGACGTCGACGGCGTCGACCGTTGCTGGGATCTCGGTGCTCATTGGCGCCACTCCTCCTCATCGCTGGGCTCTGCATCGTCGCTGGCGCGGCTCACTGCTGCTCCTGTTTGATGTAGTCGAAGAACGCCTGGATCTCGGCAGGGATGTGCGCCACTTCCACGAACGGCACCCCCGCCTCGGGTGCCGACATGTACGCGAAGCGCATTCCGCCGGGCATGACGCCCTGGGCGACGACGGCCGCGCCGTGCTCGGTGGCGCCGGCCAGCATCTCGGCAAAGCGCTCGATGGTTTCCGCCTCGACGCAGATGTGGTGCAGACCCGGTCCGTGGTCGCGCAGAAAGTCACTATAGATGTTCGGCCCGCGAACCGGCTCGATGAGCTCCAGCTGCATGTCACCGAGGTAGCTCAAGGAGATGCTCGCGACAAAGTCGGCGGGCTCGCCGTGGTAGCTGCACGAGTCGGGTGCAAAATGCACCTCGGGCATCCGGAACCACTTCTTGACCCCTAACAGGCCGGTAAGTGCCTTTTCAGTGCCGTCGAGGTCGGCGGTCACCCAGGCGATCTGCACGGGCGATCCCACGGAAAGGCTCATGGCCTCGCAGGATAGTCCAGCCAGTCGGCCCGGAGATAGGGCGATCGGACATTTGCCGCGGGTGGACCTGCCGGGCTTCGAATACGTGACTGAACACGTTCTAATTTAGCTTCCGCGCCGGCTAGATCAATGGCGGCCGGTCGTCGGCGAGCGCCGAGCGCGGGTCGTCACGCCGACGTCGTCCCGGACCTGCTGGGAGGTGTCGCGCCAGGACACCGCCGCCGGAAAGTCCCCCCAAGTGCTGTTGAATATCCCGACGATCATCGCGGGCCCGTTCGCGGAAGTCACGTACACCGGTCCGCCGGAGTCGCCTTTCTGGCTGACGACACCATTGGCCATGGTGAACCACCCGTTGTTCACGCTGTCGACGGTGCCGCAGCTTTCGCCGGTGACCACGCCGAAATGGCAGACCGCGTCGCCGGGGTTGACGACCAGTCCGGGATCGGTGCCCAGCATGTGCCCACCGGGCAGAATGTTGTTCGCTGAGACATCATCGGCCAGCACGATCGCCTCGTAGTCGGCGATCAGCTGATCGGTAGCCACGGTGGCGCCGTTCGGGGTGTTGTCCCGGAAGGTGGCCATTTGACCGATGACGTTGCCGTCCCGGTCGACCACTGGTCCGCTGCCCCGGCAGTGGCCCGCGGTGAACGCCACCCGCAGCCCCGGATCGACGTAGCCCAGAGTGCACAAATGCGTGTCCTGATGGATCTCCATGCCCGGGAACACCAGCACCGGTGCCGCGTGGGCCACCGGCGTCGGTGCGGCCATCAACGCGGCGATGACGGTGGCGGCCAGCGCAGTTATCGGCGGGTGGCGCACCATCGACTCCGATCCGTCGAGGGCCGGCTGTGGAAGACCGGCGCAACGCTTCGAGACCTTACCGACATTGCTGCCGGTACGTGTCATGCGCGAAGAAAGTGGCCGCGCCGGCAATGTCACCCGGCTAGCGAGACGTGGCGAGCGGGTCCTGACGAATGTTCGCGGGCCGCCAGCCCGGCGGCCCCAAGATGTAGCCCAGCCGATCCCGCAGCCGTGTCGCCGATCGCACGTCGTGGCCGATCGCGACGTATTCGTAGGTCTGCAGCTTCCAGATGTTGAACGTGTCGACCTGCTTGGTCAGCCCATAGTGCGGGCGGAAGATTTCGGGCTGGAAGGTCCCCAGCAGCCGGTCCCAGATGATCAGGATTCCACCGTAGTTCCTGTCGAGGTATTCGGGGTCCATACCGTGGTGCACTCGGTGATGTGACGGAGTGTTGAAGACGAATTCGAATGGCCGCCACATGGTGTCGATGCGCTCGGTGTGCACCCAGAACTGATAGATGAGATTGACCGAGAAGCTGGCGAAAACGATCCACGGCGGAATCCCCAGCAGCGGCAACGGAATCCACATCAGGATTTCGCCGCTGTTGTTCCACTTCTGACGCAGCGCAGTAGCGAAATTGAAGTACTGGCTGGAGTGGTGGGCTTGATGGGTGGCCCACATCAGTCGGATGCGGTGGGCCATCCGGTGATACGTGTAATACAGCAGGTCGACGCCCAGGATCGCGATGACCCAGGTGTACCACCTCGTCGCCGCCAGATGCCACGGCGCCAGATACGCGAAAATCGCGGCGTAGCCCAGCAATGCAAGGAACTTCCAGCTCGCGGTGGTGGCGATCGACACCAGGCCCATCGAGATGCTCGCGTAGGAATCGCGGGTGAGGTAGGCCCCGGATCGAGGGCGCGTGGCCTGCTGCGCGGCTGCGGCGGTGCTGACGAGCGTCCCGGCGCTTTCGATGCGCTCGAGTTTGCGTGCCGCGGTCCACTCCAGGATCAACAGCAACAGAAAGAACGGGATTGCGAACAGCACCGGGTCGCGCATCGGCGCCGGCAGCGCGGAGAGGAAATCCGTGAACGCATCCACACCGACACCCTACGACTGCCGGGTCGTCACCGGTGGCCGGTGCGGGTTCAGTCGTAGGGCAATGCGGGGGGCCTGGGGTTGGCCGGGTCACCGGCGTACCAGTGCACCGCTTGAATACCCGGCTGCAGCGACAATTCGGCGACCAGCCGCTCTAGCCGGGCCGGCGCGTGTCCGTCGCTGAGCAAGTATGCGGTCAGCGCCACATTGCCCTCGCCGGCATGGCCGCTATGGATTCCGCGCAAAATGAGGTCGTTGGCGCTGGTGTGCTGAACGATCTGGGCACGCAGGTACTTTTCATTCTTCGGGCGACAAATCACCTGCACCTGATAGGGCTGGTCGTCTTCGTCCTCTTCGACCACGTTGTCGTGATCGATCAGCCGGCCCAGTGGGCGCCCGAGCACATGGATGGCGACGATGAAGGCGGTGGCGATCAACGCGAATGCGAGGTGCCCGGACGCGGCCAGCACACCGACCGCAGCCGAGCACCACAAGGTGGCAGCGGTATTGAGTCCGCGGACGTTGAAACCCTCTCGCAGGATCACCCCACCGCCGAGGAATCCCACCCCGGACACCACGTACGAGGCGACCCGGGTGGGGCTGCTGTCGTTGGTGGCGACGGCGTAGAGAACGAACAGCGTCGCGCCAGTTGCCACCAACGCATTCGTGCGCAATCCGGCCATGCGCGCACGCCACTGCCGCTCGAGTCCGATGAGGGCTCCGCACCCCAGCCCGACGGTCAGTCGCAACGAAAAATCGGCGAGGCTCAGCGAGCTCATGGCAGACCTCCTCTCGGCCGCCGGGTTAAGCGTGCGATACCAGTGTGGACAAGTTTGACAACGAAAAGGCAAACCGCAGGTGTGCGGCTGACCAATCTTTCCTCAGGCCCAGTTGGAGCTGACGGCGCTGTCGGTGCTGGCCATGTTGTTGCCGGCGGTTTGGACGTTGGAGCCGTGTTGGTTGGCCTGTTCGTAGATGACCGGATGGTGGCGCCGTGCGCGTCGACGTCGCCGAATTGGTAATTGATGCTCATGGTGTTGCCGTCCTTTGGCTTGGCTTGGGTTAGCTGCGCAGCAGGCTTTGGGAGGCCTGCTCTTGCTGCTCGTAGTTGTTGGCGTCGCGGATCAGGCCATCGCGCACCCCGTGCAGCATGTTCACGATGTTGCGAAACGCCTGATTCATCTGGCCCATGGTGTCGTAGGAGGTGGCCTGAGCAGTACCACTCCAGCCGGCCCCGGCGATGTTGACCGAAGACGCCCACATCTTGCGGGCCTCATCCTCGACAGTTTGGGCGTGCACATCAAAACGACCCGCCATCGAACGCATGGCATCCGGGTCGGTCATAAAACGAGCGGGCATTCCTTGTCTCCTCACTAATGTCGCAGTTCTGCGGCCGTCATCCAGCGGCGGGCGGGCGTGCGATCACCGTCGGGCGGAACCCGTACTGCGGAACAGCACGGCCGGCTCCGGCGGGGTTCAAGCCTCCCAGCGGCATCCCCGGCATCACCGCGGCGTCCGAAGGCGGGGCTACCAACGGGGTGGCCCCCAACGGCGAGGTCACCGGCCCGGCGGCCGGCGCAGCCGCGACCCAGCCGGGCGGCACCGACAACGATCCGATCGAGGACGCGCCGCCCGAACCCGCTGTGGCGCTACCGAGCCCGCCAAGGCCCCCAAGGCCGCTTGTCGATACGTTCAGTGGAGGCGCCAGCGCCGCACCGAGCGCCGCCCGCGCCGGCGTCTCCCAGGGCGCTCCCAGCCGCATTCGCAGCACCGCCGCCACTGAGCAAACCCGTGAAAGCGCCCAATGTGTTGCTTGGCATGTAGAACCCGGACGAAAATATGGTGTTCCAGATGTTCGCGTTGGGGCCCCACTCATTCCACAAGTTGTCGAGCTGCGACGACCCCGACGTATTCCCAAGCAGCAAACCCAGGAGTCCTGAAGCTTGCGACGCAAATGACGTCGACCCGGTCGACGCACCACCCGACGCAAGGCTCTGCAGCGTGTTGGGTACTGCCGACGTCAGCTGCGACAATGTCGTCTGCGCGCGCCCGGCCGATGTGCCGGTGGACTGCGCCACCGCCGCAGCCTGCCCGGCCGGCCAGGTCGGGTTGGTGGTCTGCTGCGGCGCGGTGAACGGCGCAACCTTTGTGGCGGCCGCCGAGGAACCGGCGTAGCCGTACATGGCCGCGGCGTCCTGAGCCCACATCTCGCTGTAGTGCGTCTCGGTGGCCGCGATCGCCGGAGTGTTCTGCCCCAGGAAGTTGGTCGCCACCAGCGACGCCAGCAGGCTACGGTTCGCCGCGATCACCGGCGGCGGAACCACCATTGCTAACGCCGCCTCGTAGGCACTCGCCGCGGCCGTAGCCTGCGTGGCAGTCTGCTCGGCTTGCGCGGCGCTCGTGCTCATCCATGCGGCGTAAGGTGCAGCCGCGGCCGCCATCGCAGTCCAGGACGGACCCTGCCAATCGTCGCTCAGGCCGGAGATCGCCGAGCCGTAAGACACTGCCGCCGAGCGCAACTCGGCAGCCAGCTCGCTCCAGGCGGCGGCCGCGGTGAGCAGCGGTGCCGAGCCCGGGCCGGCATACAGTCTCCCGGAGTTGATTTCGGGAGATAGCAGAGCGAAATCCATCAGTGCGGTCATCGGTACCCACCTCCTTCACCCGGCTGCGATCGCGTTGGCGGCTTCGGTGGCCGCGTACGAACCGGCGCTGGCGCCGAGAATGGTCGTAAAAAATTCATGAACTGCCGTCGCCTGGGCGGAGACCGCCTGGTACACAGCGGCGTGTGCGGCGAATTGCATTGCCGTCAGCAGTGATACCTCGTCTGTCGCCGCAGGAACGACGCGGCTGATCGGCGCAGCGGCGGCCGCATTCTGCGCGGCCAGGGCCGAACCAATCCCCCGCAGGTTGCCGGCGGCCGTGGTCAGCATTTCCGGCTGTGTGGTCACAAACGACATCGGAGTTCTCCTTTTGGGAAAGGCCGATCCCGACTGCCGCGGTCCTCTAAAAAGACGCGCGAATACCACACGCGTGCGTCAAAGATGAATCAGCACAAGCTGGTTCAGAGCGTGGAAACGGTGCCGGGGTCGGATCGGAACGAAATAGTCATCGATCTCGGATACGGACTGTCGTCAGGACTCATTTCGTTCCCACCTCCTCACGGCCAGGGCGCGCGCGGGCGCCATTACGTCGCACAGCAGGAGTGAACAAACCCAGCCGACCGGCTGGGCGTTGCACCCCTCTCGTCAGAGCTTTGGCACCACACGGCGTATCCGGTGTGAACCGGAAGCCACTTGGGCTCAACCCTTAAGCCGGGAGGAGCTGTCCTGACCCTGGGCGTCTCTCGACGTTCGAGGTCAGTGGCCTTTGTCCGTGCAGACGCCTCACCTAGCGAGGTGCTTGCCTCAACCATGGTGGCACTCGAGGACGGCGGCGTCAACTTGATACCTGGATCAGGTTACCCGAAATATTGTGTTCGACGTTAGCCGAAGCGCCTTTGGCGTCGGCCAGTGTGATTCGGGAAAACTCTTGCGCAACAACTCTTTTGAACACCACCGCCGTGAGCATGGCCGGCCCAGCGTAACGATTGGCCCCCGCCGCGGTAGCTGGCCGGCCGAAACGTGCTGTCTAACTGTGACATCGCGCGGCACGCCCTGGATGGCGTCGCGCAGCGCGCGAATTGCGCGGCACCGCACATGCCGAATTCCTCGGAAGGCAGGTTCGTTTCTGTTACCCGGCGGCCGGCGGTTGTGCCATCACCGTGGGGCGAACGCCGTACCGGGGAACGGCAAAACTGAAGCTGCGTCCGCCCCCACCCATGATCGGCATCCCGGGCATGCCCGGCATACCGGCCATGCCTGACCCCGCATCCTGCGCAGCCGCCATGCCAACCGTGTGAAATTCCATGGCGCCAGAATTAATCGGGGTGGTCATCTGGTTCGCCGGGGTCCAGCTCTGCGGCACCGCCAGTTTGCCGACCAAGGTAGCCCCACCGACATCCGCGGACACCGGTGAGCCACCGAAACCAGGTAGGCCCGCCGACGTCGGTGTTCCCGCCGACGCCAATGACGACAACGCAGGGATTCCCACTCCGCCCCCCAGGCCTCCGCCCAGGCCTCCTGGGACGGGCAGGCCCCCGATCATGCCGCCGGCGCCTCTGGAGACAACGTAGAGATCCGCTATACCACTTGTAACGGCCGGGGTTATGAACGCCGGGCTGACGTACCCTCCCGAGACCAACCCATTCGTCAGGGAGGAGTTGAGGAACGTTCCCCCGGCTGAATTGTTGGCTCCGTCAATGGCATTCAGGAACCCAGCCAACCCCGTCGTCGCTGTGTTGGTTCCCGGGCCGAAGATGTCTCCCGACGTCGCAGGCGAGGCGAGGTTCTGCAAGGCATTGGGCACCGAGGAAACCAGCTGCGAGAGGGAGTTCTGCGCACCCGTCCCGGCCGAGGAGCCGGCGACCCCACTTTGAGCGGCCAGACCCGCTGAATTCGTGTTCTGCGCGGGCGTCTGAAATGGGGTGACGCTCGACGCGGCCGCCGAGTTCGCGGCATAGCCGTACATCGCGGCGGCATCCTGTGCCCACATCTGCCCGTATTGCGCTTCGACGGCCGCGATAGCCGACGCATTCTGGCCCACGATGTTGGTCGCGACCAGCGACGCCAGCTGAGTGCGGTTGGCTGCGACTTGGGCCGGCGGAACGGTAGCGGCATATGCGGCTTCATAGGCGCCGGCCGCGTCGGTCGCCTGAGCGGCCGTCTGCTCGGCCTGCGCCGCGGTGGTGGTCATCCACTCCGCGTACGGTGCGGCGGCGGCCGCCATCGCGGTCGACGCGGGACCCAGCCAGCCGTAGTCGATCAATTCCGAGATCACGGTTTGATAGGAGCGGGCCGCCGAACTCAGCTCGGCGGCAAGGCTGTTCCAGGCGGCGGCCGCGGTCAGCATCGGCGCCGAGCCGGCACCGGCATACATCCGCGCGGAATTGAACTCTGGTGGCATAGCTCCGTAATCCATTGCTGTATCTCCTTATCCGGCCGCGATTGTGTTAGCGGCCTCGGTAGCCGCGTACGAACCGGCGCTGATTCCCAGGGTGTTGGTGAACGCCTCGTGAATCGCCGCTGCCTGCGCGCTCATCTGCTGGTACAAGGTCGCGTGCGCGGCGAACTGAGCCGCCGTCAGCGCCGACACCTCGTCGGCGGCAGCGGGAATCACTCCGGTGGTCGGGGCAGCCGCGGCCGCGTTCTGGGCGGCCAGCGCCGCACCAATACCCTGCAAATTGGCGGCCGCCGCGGCGAGCAGATCGGGTTGTGCGGTCACAAATGACATTGGACTTCTTCCTTACTAGGCAGGTCCGACCGGGATACGGCTCCGGCCGCTTTGGTGCTACCGGCGCGCGCGCCGGCAAAATGACCACGATGCGAATGGTGCGTCGGGTAATTCGACGCAGCCGATTCAGCGAGCAGCGAAGACGCCGTGACCGGATCGGAGCGAAACGGTCATTGATTTCGGATAATGACTATCGCCGGGACTCAATCTCGCCCCACACCTCCCTCACGGCCAGGGCACACACGGTGCCAGCGCGGTTGCACACAAGGCTGCCGGACCCCCGCCGAACAATCGGACGGCGGCACCTCTCTCGTCAGAGCTTTGGCACCACACGGCGTATCCGGTTGTGAACCGGAAGCCACTTGGGCTCAACCCTTAAGCCGGGAGGAGCTGTCCTGACCCTGGGCGTCTTTCGACGTTCGAGGTCAGTGGCCTATATCCGTGCAGACGCCTCACCTAGCGAGG
Source organism: uncultured Actinomycetota bacterium (assembly GCA_963787635.1). Taxonomy (GTDB): domain Bacteria; phylum Actinomycetota; class Actinomycetes; order Mycobacteriales; family Mycobacteriaceae; genus Mycobacterium. The sequence continues at coordinate 211,550 of CAWBDP010000007.1, forward strand.
TGCGCAGCGCCATCGTGGCATCGAGGTAGACGCCGGTCAAGGCAACTCTCCGGCCGATGTGGACGGCACAGCCGTCACCGCGGACCAAATTGCTGTGGGCGAACCGGAGATGCCGTCGCGGTGAGCTATAAGCCCACCTAATAACAGCTCTGAACAGGGCGTATGCGGTGCTATTTACATAGGGTTGCCATGGGTTTTACAGCGACGTGACCGCTGAAAGTTGCGTAGGAGTTAGCTTAAGGGTTGCTGTGAACGCACCTAGATGGGGCCTTGGTGTGGGCTCTGATGGGTAAAGCTCCGACGCGCTTAGGTGGTTTTCTTCTCGGCGACCGCGGCGCTGAGTCCCTCGGCGAGATCCGCACGGGTCAGTTCCTGAAACCGGCGCAGTTGATCTGCGCTGAAGTCGGCCAGCTCGCTGGACAACACCGCGTCGAGGTCCTCGTCGTCAAGGCGGGCGGAGCGGTGATCGCGGGCCTTTTCCACCACGTTGCGCACGAACCCGGCATTGCCCAGAGTGTCGATCCCGCGGATCAGGTCCCCGTCCTCAGAGTAGTGCTCGTCGTTGTAGAACTTCGTGTACGACGGCAATAACACGTCGACCGCCTCGTCGGTGACGATGTCTTCATTCTCCCGGCTCATCAACTTGGTCAGGTCGATCAACTCCGGCGGAGTGTAGCTGAAAAACTCGATCACCGTCGAAAAGCGCCGTCGCAGACCCTGATTAACTTCCAGCATCTGATCCATCGCCTTGGCGTAGCCCGCGCCGAACACCACCAGCTCGTCACGATTGTTCTCCATGTAGATCAGCAGGGTGTTGATGATCGCGTTGCCGTAGGGGTCGCCTTGGTGATAGCCGCGCTCGTGCAGCGCATGCATCTCGTCGAAGAAAACCGCGCCGCCCAAGGCCTCCTCGAGCATCTCCTCGGTGTTCTTCTCCGCGTCGGCCATGTACCGGCCCAGCAGCTTGGAGCGGCTGGTTTCCACGACCAACGGCTTACGCAACACCGTCAAGCCGCACAGCTGCTTGGTGAACGCGCGTGCCACCGACGTTTTCCCGGTGCCCGGCGGCCCCAGTAACAGCGTGTGACGCGACGTCACCGGTACCGGTAGGCCCATCTTTGCGCGGGCCAAATTCACCTTCGTGGTCGACCTGATCAGCTTGATTTCGCGTTTGGCCCGCTCCATGCCGAGCATCTCGTTGAGCTCGGCATCCCCCTCGGCCAAGTACTTCGCGGCCATTTCGGCGTGGCGGGCGGCCTCGGTCTGTTCACGGGTGGGTGCGCTGTCCGCATCCCACGGATCCGTGCGGGCCTCAATGGTTTCCGGATCGGTCAGCACCAGCCGGTAGTTGGGATTATCCAGTGCCTCGCGGGCCGGGGTGAACCTGGCATCGCGCGAATACACCCGGCGTAACAGTTCGACGGCCTCCTCTTCACGGCCGAGGTGTCGCAAGCACATGCCCTGGGTGTACAGCGCGACGTTGGCCGCACCGGGCACCCGGTCACCCTCGATCGCTTCCTCGGCGCGCCGGCAGGCTTCCTCGAAGACTCCGAGCGAGGCCAGCGCCGTGGTGGCCATCGCCGCGCCGGCCGCTTTCAGCTCGGGCTGTCGCCACGGGGTGGCTTGCGTGAACTGGGTGAGCACGTCGGGCCAGCGGCCGGTGCGGAAATACAGCAGGCCCCGCACGTAGCGGACCAGTTCCGCGTCGAAGGGATGTCGCGCGTCGGTGCCGTCCAGCAACCGTGCCGCTTCCTCGTACCGTTTCGCAGTCGACAGCGCGGCGGCGTAGCCGGCGGCCAGCGAGTCCACGCTGGTGACTGCCAGCTTCAGAAACAGCCCGTCGGAGACCTCGGGGCGGAAGTGCAGATCCGTCACTGAAAGGCGGCGGGTCTCCCAGCCGAAGGTCCGCACCGCCGCCCACGCGCCGGCGAGGACGTCGATGCTCTGGTCGCCGGCCAGCAGCCGCGCCAGCCAGGCGTCACACATATCCGGATCGATCGTGGTGGCCGTGGTGAACATCTGCAACGCCACCTGCGGGTTGTGGCTGGGCTGCAACCCACTGACCGAGATGCCCGAGGCCAACAGTCCGGCCACCATGGCGTTGCGGGCATCGGACTGCTTAGCCTGCGGGTTGGTCACCTGTGCGATTCCACCAGGCTTGGTGAGAGTTCCGCAACCCGACCCGTCGTCACCGTCAGACGTTCGCCGTCGTCCAGCGCACGAGCCGGCAGGACCAGCGGTGAACGCGCCACCGGCACCGGCAGGCTCGCCGATACAGCGGCCAACTGGCGGCCGGTGAGCCGATTCAGCCCGCTCGACACATCCCTGCTCAACGGCTCGTCACTGTGATAGCGAACCCATGCCGACACGTCGGCTCCGCCGCGACGAGCGACCAGCCGCACCGTCACCACGGTGGCGCCGGTGTCGGCCAGCCACAGCCGGTCCAGCGTGTCTGAGGTGATGTCGTATGGCGAGACCCAAAAGCTCGTCGCATACTTTTGCGCCCCGCTGCCATCTCCTTGCTTGAGGCGGCGCCGACGCATCCGGACATGCTGCGGTTCGAGACCGGCCAGTATCGCGGCATCCATGTCGGACAATTCCTCGGCGGTCAACGGCCTTGCGGCCCAACGGCTTCCGTCCAGGTTGTAGGCCAGCCGCTCGACAACTGCCGCCAGCGTGGACTCCGCGGAATCGCGGGCCGCAACCGCAGCGACATTGCGCTGCGGATCCATGCGTAGCACCAGCCAGGTGTGCCGTTCGTCGGCCACCGCACCGTAGGCATCGCCGGCCTGGCGGCCCTGCACCGAAATAATGTCGATGCCGTCCAACCGCACATCGAACTGGCGTAATGCCTCGGCAACCACGTCAACCGGCAGTGCGTCCGAGGACGGGTCGTGGTCTCGGTAGCGATGCCGTCCTGATGACGCGTCCAGCACCGACTCGACGATGATCGCCGCGATCAGCCGGCCCTGGTACTCACGTATTCCGACTACTTCGCGGCCCAAGTGGCGGCGGTGGTCGAACGGCGGTGTGCGTCCTTCGACCAGCGCGGTATCGGGGTCGAGGAACTGATCCCGCACCCGGGTGGCCAGCGCCGACGCGAGCGTGATTTGTCGATAGGTCACCAGCGCAACGATTGTCACGATCAGCGCGAGCGCAACACCCACCCACCACGCGAAGTGATCGCTCTGCCAGTCGGCGGGCCAATGACTCGCCGCCGCCAGCAGCGCGATATCGATGAGCAACACGGCCGTGACGCGGGGCCACGACAGGGCCAGCCCGAACACCCGATGTGCCTTCATTATTGGCCTTTCGGCGATCGTCGCATCAACATCGCACTACCGAACACCGCACCGGCGACCAGCAGCGCGGCCCCCAGTCCCCCGGCAGCGACCCACACCGGTGTCATGTTGCGCCGCGGCGGCGGCGGCGGCACGTTCAGCGGCGCCCCCAACTGTTCCGGCAATGCCGGACCGTCGGGCACATCCCAGGTCAGCGCCGCGACCGGGTCGACAATCCCGTAGCCGACCTGGTTGTCCACCCCGCGCGCCGGGGCATGCGCGGTGCGAATCAATCGGTTGATGATCTGATGCGAGGTCAGCTGCGGGTATTTCGCGCGGACCAGCGCCGCCACCCCGGACACGATCGCGGTCGCGAAGCCCGTGCCGCTGGGCGTCAGCAGAGTGTTGTCCCGACCGTCAATCGCGTTGACCAGGTTGTCGTCCCGCGGTGAGAATCCGACTACGTCGGTGCCGGGCGCGGCGATCGACACCCACGGCCCCGCGACGCTCATGCTGGTCATTGGCGTGCCGTGGGAGTTCACCGCGCCCACGGTCAGCACGTACTCGCTGAACCATGCCGGAGTCACCACGGTGGTCACGCCGCTCCAGTCCCGCGGATCGTTGGGGAGCATCGGACCAAAGATCGGATTCGGCTTGCACTCATGCGTGCTGGTGTCACCGGCCGCTGCGACGATGACGACGTTCTTGTCGACCGCCGCGTACCGAATCGCGGCGCCCAGGTCGCCTTGGTCGATGATGCTGTGCGAGCTCATGCAGGTCGCGTTGGATATGTTGATAACTTGGGCACCCATGTCGGCGGCGTGCACGATCGCCCGCGCCATCGTCCGGATGTTGTCCGAATTCTGCCGGGTTTGCGGATCCTCGTCACCGCCGAACGCGTCCTTGGGGGTAAACGCCTGGCTGGACTGGCGAATCGAGATGATGTCGACGTCCGGGGCCACCCCCACGAAAGCGTCAGACGGTCCGGTAGCGGGGGGCTCTAAGGGCGGCGCGGCCGGTCGCGAGTTGTCGACGGCTCCTATCCGCCTGCCGCCCGAGTAGCTGGGCGCCGTGATCCTGCCACCACCCCGGTTGACGGCACCTGGAGCTCCACCTCCACCTGGGCCCGGAGCCGGACCTCCGCCTTGGTTTGGACCTGGCCCCGGGCCAGGAGCTGCGCCGGGCGCTGGCGGCTGGCCAGGCTGACCCCCGGGCGGTTCCTCGGACTGCGGCGCTGGTGGGTTGATGATGACGGTCTGCGGTGGTGGTGGCGGCGGCTGTGACAACGTGATCGTCTGCGGCGGCGGCGGTGGCTCGACGGTGGGCACCGGAAGCGGCTTGCGCGGGACCGGCCCGGCCGGCGCGGCGCCGGCGGCCGGCGCCGCGCCGATCATCGAGGCCACGATCGTGCCGTGGGCGTCGCAGTCGGATAATCCGTCGCCGCCGGCCGCCACATAGTCGCCGCCCGGAATCAGGTGCGGCAGCCGGGGATGCGGACTCACTCCGGTGTCGATCACGGCGACCTTCATCCCGGCGCCGCGGCCGGACCGCCACGCCTCGGGCAGATTAAGCATGTCCATGTACTTGGGCTGCACCCGAAAGTCGCTGCCCGGCAATACGTCGACTTCTTGGCAGATCGACTGCTGTCGCATCGGCTGTGCCGGGCCGGGCGGCCCGTCCGGCGGCGGTACCGCGCCTGGATCGACCCGAGGCTGGTCGATCGCGTAGGCGGCAGGTGTACCGCCCAGCGCGACCAGGGCGACGATCAGGGTCGTGGCGGTCCCACCGGCTACGCGGCTAGACCAGCGCCGGCGGTTAGCGGTAACGGATCGCTGCATAGACATTCATCAACCAGAATGCCAGCGGGAAGATCGGCATCAGGCACAGGTATTCGATCCACTCCACGAACTTGCGGAACAGCGGGCTGTAGATCGTGTTGGGCACGACCGCAGCCGCGACCAGTCCCGCGGCGGGCAGCAGCACCAGGATTGCCACTCCGATCGAAAGCACCACCGGCGACGACAGCACCAGCACGTACCGCGCAATCACAGCTGCGACGATGAGTACCGCCGTCAGCGCCAGCGTGATCGCTTGCCAGCGGTCGACGTAGGAGCGGCCCCGCAGCAGCAGGAAACCGGCGGTGAAACCGGCTACCAGCAGTGGCAGCCAGGGCTGCTCGGTATGCGGGTTGCACAGTCCGGTCGTGCAGAACACCACCATTACACCCAAGGCCACCAGCAATCCCAACAGGAAGGACCGCGCCCGTTCGGCGCGAAGCAGCACCTCGCGCACCGACGACGGGCCTTCCAGAGTGGGTGGTGCGCCTTCGGTGGTCACCACCGTGGTCGGCAGGTCGGGCCGGGCCTCGAACACCCACCGACTGGTGGCGGACGGGAACACCGGCAGCCGGATTCCGGACAGCCACCGCGACAAGGCCGGCGCGCCGTGATAGGCGAGCACGCAGGCCAGTAGCACACAACCCATCAGGGTGACCGCGCCGGTGTCCAGCAGCATTCGCGCCAGGCTGGCTATCGTCGCCACCAGCGTGACCGTCACGATCGCGGTGTAGACGCCCAACCGGCGTCCGGTGAACCGCATCATGATCAGCGCGGTGACGCAGACGACGCCGGCACTCAGCACTCCGGCGGACGCACTCACCGGTCCCGGCGGTGCTGCGGCGGCGGCAATGCCGAGCGGCGCCAGCCCGCTCACCAGCATGATGTCGCCCACCCGGCGCTCCGGCTCCGTCTTGGCCCGGGCCAGGATCAACGCGGCGACCGGTAGCACGATCAGCGCGATCACTGCGGCGAGAATCGCTGACAGCCACGAGTCGTTCCGCAGCCGGTTCCAGCCCAGCGCGGCGCTGGCCAGCAGCACCCCGCCGGCCACCATCGTGGCGCCGACCTGAATTGCGACCACCGGATCGATCGGGGCGAACCGCTTGCTGAGGTTTGCCGCCACCGCGGTGGAGATGTGCTCGATGACCTGAGACCGATGTTCGGTGTCGTCGAGGAACTTCAGCCACAGCCGATCCCCGTCGTAAACGTCCTGCTCAGTCAGCGACTGCGCTGGCCGCAACGGCGTGCCGTCAACCAGGCAAAGCGCCCAGCGGCCCCGGCCCCTGGGTTCCAGCGTGGCGATACCCAGCTCCCGCAGCCGATTGTTCACCACCTTCAGCAGGGGGTCGATCATCACCGACACCGGAGCAGCGGCGTCCAACAGCACGCCGAGCTGCACACCTTCGCCGACCATGATGCCGACGACAGCCGCCCGGGAGGTGGAGACTCCTTCAGCTTCGGGCAGCGGAGCCGCCTGCATTACCGTGGTCACCGGGTCACCGCCCCGGTCACACCGACCGCGGGGCGACCCGCCGGTTTACCTAGTATCGGGTGTCCCGGCGGGAGATACCGGCCGACAAATTTGGTGTTCATGTCCCTCGCCTCGAGATTTGTAATTTCCGATGTCCGATCGAATTCTAGGGCCAGTTATAAAAGCTCGCATCTCGAACGAATATCCACTCAAACTCTTTGATGCACCTCTTATTTGACGCTTGATTGGTTAAACTCTGCGATGCGTTTTCCACTCTCCATACGGTAACGTGTCCAAAACGGTCTTTACCCCGACTTGCACCAACTGCGGAGTCGCCGGACAGATGGCCAGCCAGGTCTCCCCCGAACCTGCCGTTCGTGCCTGCTGATAGAGCGCAATACGTCCGCCGGAGCCGTCTTTCAGCGACAACACTGACGCGCTGGGGCCCTTGGCGTCGTCGCGATACTGCCGGGCATAGACCGCTGCCTCGGCCTGTGGATCCGCCAACGCCTGCCCCAACGCGGCCACCGTTGCCGCGCTGATGCCCAGCCGGCGCAGATCGCCGCCGGAGAAGACGTTGAATCCCGCGTTCTGCCATGCCTTCGTGGCTTCCAGCATCTCGTCGAGCGGCACGTTCACCGCATTGATCTGCGCGGGATCGGCGTGATGGATCGACTCCAGGCCGTCGAAGACCAGTGACGCGATCGAGGCGGTGTCGCTGACTGCCACGTCGTCGACGGTGATTTCGTCGCCGACCCGCACGGCCGACACCCAGTGGGTGCCGCGCCGGGCCAGCACCACGCGAAACTCGTTGTCGGGGATCTCGCGCGAGCCTGTCGGCTGCTCCTCTTGATCCTCGTTGACCCCGTAGCGCAGCTTGCCCCGGGACATCAACGCAATGACCTCGAGGTCGGGGGCGGCCAGTACCCGCATCCGGGCCGCGACGTGCTCGTTGACCGCGTCGTCGGCGACGATGCCGTGTTCGCGCATCACCGCCATCCCCGGGTGCTCGTGCAGCCAGTCGTTGGAGTCAGTCGACACGAACGGGCGGCAGCGCAGCTCGGGTGCTACGTGGCGGATATCGAGTAGCGCCTGCAGCATCCAGAAACCCTCGACGTTGACGGTGATGTCGGTGCGGGTGCCCGGTTGGTTCATCGCTACTCTCGCTTCTCGTTGTGCTCAAATACCGCAGGACGGCAGCACACCGTCCTGCGGTGTGCTGCCGCGCCTGGTTATGTCGTCAGGCCCAGCTAGAGCCGACGGCGCTGTCGGTGCTGGCCATGTTGTTGCCGGCGGTTTGGACGTTGGAGCCGTGTTGGTTGGCTTGTTCGTAGATGACCTGGAAGTTGCGTCCCAACTGGGTGATGAACTCCTGGCAGGCCACCGAACCTGCGCCGCCCCAAAAGTCGCCGGCGGCCAGCACATCGCGGATGATGGCCTGGTGCTCGGCTTCCAGCGAGGCGGCCTGGGCGCGGATGGTGGCGCCGTGGGCGTCGACGTCGCCGAACTGGTAATTGATGCTCATCGAAACTGTTCTCCTTCGTCGTCGGCGGGTTAGCTGCGCAGCAGGCTTTGGGAGGCCTGCTCTTGCTGCTCGTAGTTGTTGGCGTCGCGGATCAGGCCATCGCGCACCCCGTGCAGCATGTTCACGATGTTGCGAAACGCCTGATTCATCTGGCCCATGGTGTCGTAGGAGGTGGCCTGAGCAGTACCACTCCAGCCGGCCCCGGCGATGTTGACCGAAGACGCCCACATCTTGCGGGCCTCATCCTCAACAGTTTGGGCGTGCATATCAAAACGACCCGCCATCGAACGCATGGCATCCGGGTCGGTCATAAAACGAGCTGGCATATTTTCTTTCTCCTTCATTCGAGATCGTTGGTTGCGAAATAACGGTGATGGCGGGCGGTTACACGGGTGGCGTACCCGCCGACCTGAAACACACGGACGTTCCCCCCTTCCCTAACCGGCTGCCACCGGGCGCTGAACCACGACCGGACGGACATCGAATCGCGGAGTAGAAGCGATCGGAGCGCCGGTCTCACGTGCGGCCAGGGTCGCCAGTGGCGGCGGCACCATGCTGCTGGGCGGGGTGGCGCCAGTGAGCGCGGCCACTGGGGCACCCACGCTGCTCGCCGGCAACGATGCGGCCGACACTTGGCTGAACGCCGGCGCGGCCGAAGCCCAGCTTTGTGGCACCGACAGCACGCCGAGCGAGGCGGCCCGGCCCACACCGGCGGTCACCGCACTATTCATGCCGGCAGAGCTGAACGCGCCGGTTCCGGAACCGAACCCGCTACCCAGCAGCGATCCCCAGGTCGAGTTGGTGAAAGCACCGGCCATCGGGGTCACCGAATGCATGAGTGTGTTCGCTGAGCTCAGGACCGACAGACCGGCCGAAGACATCGTCGCCGACCCGGTGGCCGACGCCATCGTCGCCGACTCGGTGGCCGACGCCATGCCGGTTCCGGACGTCACTGCCGCCGTCGTTGAAGTCACGCCCGACACTGTCGACACCGGCGAGGACGTCACCGAAGTGGTCGCCGTGGTGGTCGACGCCACGCTTGACACCGCATCGGGCACCGCAGCGGTGGTACTCAGCGGGGTCACCGCCGTAGCCGAACTCAACGGGGTCGACACCGCCGTCGTCAACGGGGACACCGTCTGCGCGGCGGTGCCGGCCGGCGTGGCCACAGCCTGCGCGGTGGCCGCGGCCTGCCCGGCTACTCCGGCCTGATCGGCGACCGGCGTCGGAGTCGTGAACGGCGCGAACGTCGATGCTGCCTGGGCGGCGCCTTGATAGCCGTACATCGCCGCGGCGTCTTGGGCCCACATCTCCATGTACGCGGCTTCGGTGGCCGCAATCGCCGGGAAGTTCTGCCCGAAGAAGTTCGTCGCGATCAGCATCATCAGCAAAGCACGGTTGGCGGCGATCGCCGGCGGCGGCACCGTCATCGCGAACGCCGCTTCATAGGCGGCCGCTGCCGCCTTACCCTGCGCGGCGGCCTCCTCGGCCTGGTCCGCAGTAGCAGCAACCCACGAGACATACGGCGCCGCCGCGGCGGCCATGGACGTCGAAGCCGGCCCCAGCCAACCACTCGTCAGATCCGCAACCACGGAGCCATACGCCGATGCGGTCGAGTACAGCTGAAGTGCCAGCTCGTCCCATGCCGCCGACGCAGCCAGCATCGGCCCGGAACCCGGACCCGCATATATCAATCCGGAGTTAATCTCCGGGGGTAATGCCGCGAAATCCACCGTCTACAACCCTTTGACCGCTCGTGCTTGTGGCTCAGCCCGCGACGGCCGCATTGGCGGCTTCGGTGGCCGCATACGATCCGGCGCTGGTCCCGAGCGTGTTCACAAACATCTCGTGAATCGCCGCTGCTTGTGCACTGATCGATTGGTAGAGCTGGGCATGCGCCGCAAACTGGGCGGCTGTCAGCGCCGATACCTCATCGGCGGCCGCCGGCACCACGCCCGTCGTTGGGGCCGCCGCAGCCGCGTTTTGCGCGTTGATCGAGGTGCCGATCCCCTGCAGGGCACCTGCGGCCGAAGTCAACGCTTCCGGCTGTGTGGTCACGAACGACATTTAGCTTCCTCCTCTTGAGACCCTGAGGAGGGATCGTGCGAATCCCTCCCTGCGACAAGACTAAAGGGCCACCTACTCGGGCGTCCCACGGCGCGCCAACTGTTCACTCGGCAGCAACAACAATTCATCTCCTGTAACGGCGCAGTAACGCTTATTCGTCGGTTCGGCAGACGCCACTGGTGGGTGGTCCTCACCTGGGCAAACAGACCGGATTTTGTTCGAAATCAGGTTCGCTCGGCCGCAGCCCAGCGTACCGCTCTACCCCGGTCCCGTCGATAAAATCTTGGCGCGGGTAACAGCTACTTCGATCGGCTCTTCTGCCTGGTCGTGGCACGGGCATCCGATGCGCTCCCGACGACGTGAGGGTCGCGGGAGCCGCGGTCGTCCGTCAGCGCAATCGCAGTGGCAACGACTTGAGGGTGAAGGTCTTCGCCGGAAAGCCGATTTCCGGCGTGTAGTCCTGCGCCAGTTGGAATTCCGGGATTCGCTTGAGCCATTCGCCGACGACGACTGTCAGTTCGATCCGTGCGAGATGAGAACCCAGGCAGCGGTGCGGTCCGCCCCGAAGCCCCAGTGCCGATGCACCTTGCCGTCCATCACCAGGTCGTCGGTGGACATCGAGTCGCTGCCGTCGCGGTTGATCGCCGCCAAGCACAGCCGCACCGGCGAGCCCGCGGGCAGCGTCATGCCCCCGACCGTGATGGCCGCGGTGGTCACCCGGGGTGCGACCGGCGCCGATGGCTCCAGCCGGACGATCTCTTCGACGAAAGGCCTGATTAGTTTGGGGTTATCCCGAAGCGTCGTGCGCAGCTGCGGCCTGCGGGCCAGTTCCAGCAGCGAGAACCCGATCGCCGCCGTCACCGTGTCCAATCCGGCCAGAATCAACAGATGGCTCATGCCGAGCAGCTCGAAGTCATCGAAGGCGCCCTCGCCGGTCATCACCTGCGACAACATGTCAGAGCCGGGGTTTTCGCGGCGTTGTTTGATCGCATCGGCGAGATAGGCGAACAGTTCGCGGCCCGGCGCGAGATCGGCACCGGTTGCGAAAGGCCGTCCCGACGTCGCGATGACGCCGTCTTTCCAGGCGATGACGCGGTCACGATCCTCCAGTGGCAGCCCATACAGGACGAGGAACACCTGAAACGGGTAGGGATTCGCCAGAGCCGCCATCACCTCGCACTCGTCTCCGCCGGCGATGGTGTCGATCATGGCGGCCGCGTGCTCGCGGATGACCGGCAGCGACTTACTCAATCCATGTGGGCTGAAATAGGGCTGCAGGACCTTGCGCGCTCAAGGCTGCCGCCGCCAGCGGCTGGCCGAAGGCCAGGGTGCCCTGGATCTCGGGCTGAACACCGTCGGTGCCGACGGTGAGCCATTGGAAATTGTGGCCACCAAATCGACTTCGCTGTGGGAATCGCTGTGCTGCGCCTACAAGGTGCTCGGCTTCGACACTGCTGTCGGCGGCGATGAAGTGTTCCGCGATCTGGTGCTCGCACGGATCATCGAACCCACCAGCAAGATCGACTCCTTGCGGGTGCTCGCCGAAACCGGAATCGAGCCCGTCGAATACCGCACGGTCACCCGGCTACCTCCCGTTGTCTCGCCAAATCCAGCTGTGCGCCAATCACTGTCGAAAGGCCTGCGCCGCACATGCCGAGACTGGGTCCGGCCTCTTTGGTGCTTTATGACGTCAGCATTCTGTACTTCGAAACCGATGCCGGTGACGGATTCCGCGAGCCAGGTTTTTCCAAAGAACGCCGCCTAGAACCGCAGATCACCATCGGGCTGCTCACGGACGCGTCAGGGTTCCCATTGGCCGTGGACGCCTTCGAAGGAAACAAAGCCGAGACCGCCACCATGCTGCCGGTCATCAACACCTTCAAGACCGCCCACCAGCTCACCGATGTCACCGTGGTCGCTGATGCCGGGATGATCTCCGAAGCTAACCAGATCGCCCTGCAAGCCTTCGGGTTGTCGTTCATCCTGGGTACCCGCATCCCGTTCGTGCCCGACGTGGTGCGCGAATGGCACGACAAACACCCCAATGAGGCGATCCCCGACGGGTTGGTGCTGACCCAACCGTGGCCGGTTACCAGCGCCGAGAAAACCCGCGGAATCCCGGATCGGATCGTCTACTACCAGTACCGTCACGACCGCGCCCGGCGCACGCTGCGCGGCATCAACGAGCAGGTCACCAAAGCCGAACGCGCTGTTGATGGGCATGCCCCGGTCAAACGCAACCGGTTCATCAAGCTCACCGGAGCAGCGAAATCGATCAACCGGGAACTGGAGGCCAAAGCCCGCGGGCTGGCCGGATGGAAGGGCTATACGACCAACCTCACTGGCGCGGGCCCGGAGTTCGTCATCGACGTGACCCACTACCGGACGACCTCCGCACCGCCATGGCCAAAATCGACAGCCACCAACGACACGAAAACGTCCTAACGCGGGTCAGACAGTCAATATCGCATGCGCGGCATAGCACGCGTCGTCCGGCTAGGTCTGGTGGTCGCTGCCAACTCTTCTGCACGGCTACGCCGCCGTGAGTTACACCTCCACCGGGCAGCCTCCATGCGCCAAACCGAGGTCCACTGACTCTGCGGTGCGAATTCCCAAACCGCCACCGTGGCAGCGGCGAATCCGGTGGATAGTAGCCCGCTTGATCGGCGAAGAATCTCCTCGGGCTTAACCCCGCCGACCAATCACGATCGATGACGTGTCAGGGCCGAGTCGGGGCACGCTCGCGGTGGTATAGCGGCCTGCCCGGAAATGGCGCTCATTCTCGTAGAGGACTAACGGCACGTCGGGGTTAGTGCATTAATCACTCAGAGAATTTAGTTCAGAAGGCTAGTCAGAACTCACTTGTCTGCCTCACCGTCGAACCGGGCATCCGCGAAGCGGTTCCGCAACGCCTCGATAAGATGGCGAACTTCCTCCAGGCGGGCATATACCTGGATACGGTCCTTGGGTGCCTGATCGCCGCTGGAGTCGGGATGCTTTAGCCATTCCAGCGGTACTGTCCTGCGGCTCGCCTGTTCATTCAATCGGACCAACTCGGCCCGCAGAAGCGCATCGAAAAGCCGCGCCTGAGCTAACTCAGCAGGCTTTACCGGAAGGTCCATCAAGTCAGCCGTGCCTAGCATCCGATGACCATTGGTGGTTTCGGGTAATAAGCCAGCATTCTTAAATTCGACCTGCGACGGCAGGGCCCAGCTCCCTCGGTTGCCTATACGTCTGTGCGACAAGGCCAAAGGACCGGTCCCTGAGGGCTGCATCATCGGAAACTCCTAACCTGCGAATAACCCGCGAAAACCCCTGCGGCGTAAACGTACTCCCGTTAACGTCCATGGCGTCGAATCAACCGAACAATCTTCCATTTGTTCATATTCGGGCTACAGACACGCCACTCCCGACGCGTGCATTTCACTTTCGGTTCGAGTCGCGTCTGTGCTTGTCGCTTGCCAGCAGGGCGGGGCCAGTACCTCGGAGCGGGTTTTGCCATTAGCATAGGACCACACGTTTGCCCTGATGCACCTCTGACTAGATGGTATGGGGGCGACTTGAGGCCTCCGGTGAGTTTCAACGGTACGAGTGTCGGTTTGGATGTGCATGCGCTTTCGGTGGTTGCGCATGCACTCGATGAGGAAACGGGTTGAGTCGAGTGGGCACGGTTGTGTCCTGATCACGGCGAGATCCTGGGTTGGTTGCACCGGCTGCGCAGCCTGGTGCGGGTCGCTATGAGGCCGGGCCGACGGGGTCGGGCTGGCCCGGGCTTTGGCTGATGCCCAGATCGACTGCGTGGTCGCGGCGCCGTCGAAGTTGATCCGCCCGAGCGGTGATCGGGTCAAGACCGATGCCCGTGACGCGGCGCATCTGACCCGCCTGTTGAGGTTGGGTGAGATCACTGCGGTCACCGTGCCCGACGCTGACGTGGAGGCGGTACGGGATTGGTGCGGGCTCGCGAGGATGCCCGCGCAGATTTGATGCGGGTCAGCTGTCGAAACTGCTGCTGCGCCAAGGCCGGGTGTACTCGGGCGGGCAGGCCTAGAATGGCGTGCACCAGACCTGGCTTCGTCAACGTTTCAACGATTCTCATACCAGGGCGACCTTCGATCACCACTTCGATGCGGTGCTCACCGCGACTGCTGCTCGGGATCGCCTCGACGAGCAGATCGTCGAGGTGGCAGCCTCGCCGCGGAGCGGGTCAACCGGTTGGGAGGTCTACGGGGGATCTCGGCTCTCACCGGATTGGCGTTGACCGTCGAGATCGGGGATTGGACCCGGTTCACCGGGTCCTCGATCGGCGCCTACGTCTGGTGCCATGTGAATACTCCTCGGGCGCCTCGCGGGTGCAGGGCTCGATCACCAAAGCCGGCAACGCTTACGTGCGGCGGCTGTTGATCGAGGCGGCCTGACACCACCGAGCGGCCTACCGCAATCCGGGGCCGACGATGCGGGGCCCGCTGGGCCAAGGTGGATCCGGCCTCAAGGACCGCGGCCACGCCGGCAACCGGCGCCTGCATCAGCAGTGGTGCCGGTTCAACGCACGCAAGAAGCCTCACGTGGTGGCCAACGTCGCGATCGCCCGTGAACTGGCCGGCTGGTGCTGGTCACTGGTCACTTTCGAGTAACACAGCAACCACAAAACTTGATCGGATCAGCTTGGGTGTCGGCGGTCACGTAATTCCCCAGGGGTAGCCGTCACGTAATTCCCCAGGTTCGGGTGCTGCTGTGCTGAGGTTAGCGGAGCTGCTGCGGGTTGTCAGGTGGTGGTTGTGCCGGGTCGTTTGCGGGGTCGGTAGGACGGGCCGTCCATCAGGACTTGGTGGCTGGTGTTGATCAGTCGGTCGAGTAGTGATTCGGCGACGACGGGGTTGGGGAAGAGCGGATACCAGTCTTTGGGGGCGCGGTTGCTGGTCAGGATCAGCGGCTTGGCGGTGATGGCGCGGTCGGAGACTAGGTCGTAGAGGTCGTCGCTTTGGGTGGGGGTGTGCTCACGCATGGCGAAGTCGTCGACGATAAGAACCAGGGGCCGGGTGTATTCGCGCATCCGTTGGCCGATGGTGCGATCAGCATGTCCGCCGGCCAGGTCGGCGAGCATCCGGGAGCATTTGACGAATCGGATGTCGCCGCCGCGTCGGGCGACTTGGTGTCCGAGTGCTTGGGCGACATGGGTTTTGCCGACTCCGACGGGTCCGTAGAGGATGACTGATTCGCCGGCGTCGAGCCAGCGCAGGGCGGCCAGGTCGCGCAGCATGGCGGCGGGCAGTTTGGGGCTGACGGTGAAGTCGAAGTCTTCGAAGGTGTTGTGCTGTTCGAAGCGGGCGCGCCGGACCCGGCGGGCCAGGGCCGCGGTCTCGCGGCGGGCGATTTCGTCTTCGCAGAGCACCTGCAGGAATTCCAGGTGCCCGAGTTTGCCGTCGCGGGTTTGGGCCAGGCGGGCATCAATTGTGTCGAGCATGCCGGTCAGTTTCAACGTCTTCAATGCGGCCCGCAGGCTGGGATCGTGAATGGTCATGACAACAGCTCCTTTAGGCGGTAGGGGGTTGTGGCAGAACAGGTTCGGGGTTGACCGCTCAGGCGGTTTGTTCGGTGTCAAAGGCATCGGGGCCGCGCAGCAACGCCGGCGGCGTCGCGGCGGGCCTGCCGCCAAGGTCATCGCCATGCTCGGTGCCGGCGGCCAGGATGCCTTTGACGGTGCGATACCCGGGATCACCAACCTCGAGGGCGCGGGCACATGCAGCATCGAGGCGGACATCGCCGTAGGTTTCGCGTAGCCGGATGATCCCTTGGATGGCGCGTAGCCGGTGGATGGCATTGACGGCCGAGAGTTCGGCGACGATGGCGACCGCGCCGGACCCGATCTGCTCGGCCTGGGCCCGACACCAGCTCACGGTGCGCAGGGTGTGGGCGATCTTGTGCGGCGGGTAGTGCTCAAAATTCGTCGAGCGGCCCGACAGGTGCAGGACATGGGTGGCCACCACGGTGTGGTCGTGGAAGATCTGCACCACGTCCCCGGCGGCACGGACGGTGACTTGTTGGCCCAATAGTCGCCATGGCGCCGAGTACAACGCCTTGCCGGATTTGACGTGGCAGTCCGGGGCCACCTTGCCCAGGGTGTAGGTCACCGCCTCAAAGGGCCGGGGCGGCAATGGGATCAATGCATCGCGTTCCACGGCGTCAAACAGCACGGCAGGTGTTTGCCCGTCGATTCCGCGGTGTTTGTGGCGCCTGTAGACCTCATGGCACCAACGCAGCGCCTCGCTTTGCATCTGCGGTATCGAGTCGAAGTGTCGCCCAGCGATGAACGAGTCCCGAATGTTGGGGATCGGGCCGTTCGATGCGCGGTTTGTCCTTGGGCTTGCCGGCCCGCGCGGGGTCGATCAGGGTGCCGTAGAACGCCGCGAGTTCAGCGTAGGCCAGGTTGATCTGCGGGTCATACAGATCCGGGCGGATCACCCCGGTCTTGAGGTTGTCACACACCAGTCGCGCCGGCACCCCGCCGAAGAACTCGAACGCCGTCACATGCGAGGCGTTCCACGACGCTGATCCATCCGCAGCACCGGTTGGATGAACAGGGCCCGCGAGCACGACAGGATCATCGCGAACACCCACACCGCCACTCGGCGGCCCGAGGTGGGATCGCACCACATGCCCAGGCGGCCGTAGTCGATCTGGGCTTCGCTGCCGGGTTCGACCGCGCCCCGCGGCACCGTTACCTTCTCTTCGAGACCCTGGTCTGCGAAAATCGTTGTGATGTAACGCCGTACCGTCGATTCCGACACGTCGACATCGCGGTCGTCGCGCAGACGTTGGGCGATGGTCGCCACCGTCACCGGCACCTTCAGTTGGTCGGTGATCCACTGATGATGTGCTGCGATCTGCGGCCAGGTCAGCGCCCGCACCGCCGGGTCGACCAACTCAGGAAACCACCGCCCGATCCGTGCCCGCCACAACGGTTCGTCGAACACCTCATCTGGACACGGCTGCAGGCCCTCAGCCAACGCCGGCGCCAAATACTTGCGGATCGTCTTGCGGTCGATGCCCAGTGCCTGATGGATCTGCACCTGGGATCGGCCCGCATTCCAGTGCCGGAACATCTCCACGAAGTCAGTCACGTTCCACGATCTCCTTGCCACCTCAGGCCCCTTCCAGGACCCCGTGGTGGGGCACCTGAACGGAGCGAACCTGAGCAGCACCCCGACCCCCGTCGGACACGCCCCAAGGGGTGGGGAATTACGTGACGGCGGGTGAGGAATTACGTGACGGGCAACCCCCTACAACTGGGGAATAACGTGACTGCTGACACTTGGGCCAAAGCGAGGTAGGCGAACTGGATCTGCGTTACAGCGATGAGCCACAACAGGATTACCCGATCAAACGAAAGCCGCCCCGACACCAAACCGGGGCGGCTTTCACGTGCCTCTTGACAAACAATGCCTACATATCAGCTGTATTGGCAGTTGTGGACCGCCCGGCGTGGCTGCGGAGTTCCCGGTTATTCGCCCGCGGTATTGGCCAGAGCTGCCGGGAGGTATCGGTGATGAGATCAGGGAGATCCTGCGGCTACGGCTGGAGGGTCAAGGGTTGCGGGAGGTCCGGCTGTCGGGTGCCGACCGCAGGACCGTGCGCCGCTGTTTGGAGGCGGCGCGATCGTGCGGGTTAGATCGCGACGAACGAGGCAGCCCAGCTGACCCGACGAGTTGTTGGTGGCGGCGATCGTCGGGGTGCGACGCAAACATCTGAATGCAAGAGCGAGGTGTCGGAAGCTGTCGCCCCGCGGGACCAGATCAAGGAGGTTGGATCAGGGACTGACCCCTGGCGAAGGTGCACATTCTGCTCCGGCGCCGCGGTGCGGCGGTGTCATATCGGACGCTGACCGTTGACAACGCAATTAGGTTCGGGCAGAACAAGACGACGGTGAGCTCGGAAGCGAACTGCAGGTCGATTTCGCTCGGCTCGGTCTGCTTACCGACGCCGAGGATGGGGTCGGCGGCGGGTGATTGCGCGGGTTGACACTTCACTGCGCGCTGCGCTCGCGGCACATGTTCGTCTACCCGACCTATCGGCAACCGCTGAACGAGGTGATCACCGGATCCGAGGCCGCGTGGGCGTTCATCGACCGCGCATTCGCGGTGGTGATCCCCGACAACGTGGACGCGATCGGCGACAATGCCAATGCAACCGATCTCAGGCTCAACGGCGCGTTCCGCGAGTAACGCCCAGGCACGCGGGTTCGCCGTAAACCCCACCCGGCTGCGCAACCCTCGTGACAAACCGCGTGTAGAGCGCTGTGATCCGCATGTGAGATCGAAGTTCTTTGCCGGACAATAGTTCCGGCAATCCATGACTGCAGGACGCGGGCCGAGCGATGGCGCCAGCAGTCCGGGGATGCGGGTGCACGGCGCCAACCGGCGGGGCGAGCTCTGTCCGCCCTACGTCATCCGGCGAACGGTGGGCGCACCATCACCGTGGGACGGAACCCATATTTGGGACCAGCACCGCCCCCGCCAGCCCCCACACCGGCAAGTGGCATGCCGCCCAACAGGTTTCCGGCACCCGCACCGTCCGGGCTGGCGCTGATGTGGGTGATCGGTATCGGTGCGCCCGCAGGATTCAGCGCCGGGGCCGCTGTGACCCAGGCGGGCGGCACCGAGAGTCCACCAACCGGGGCGGCCGCGCCAATGCCCGCGGACAGCGGCCCGCCCCCGCCCAGCAGGCCTCCCCCTAAGCCCGGTAACGCTCCGGCCGCCGCACCTCCGGCTGCACCTCCGGCTGCACCTCCGGCCGCGGCGGCCGCGGCGGCCGGGGCCAGTGCCTTCTGCAATGACAGGGCCGTGTTGGTCATGCCGGTCAAGAAATACGGTAGGCCCAACGAGTTGTAAATCGGACCGATAAAACCCTTGAACGCGTTAATGGCCCCCGTCGGGGTCAACCCGGCTCCGCCGGTTATCGACCCGATTATCGACGTCGACGACACGGTCGAATTCAGCCCCAGCGCCGTCAGGATTCCAGTGGGATCCGGGATAGACGTCGGGATGGTAATGGGCGTCGTCGGGTTTGTCAGGCTCTGCAGTGCGGCCGTTATTTGGGCGATCAGCTGAGACAGGAAGTCCTGCGAGGAGGTCCCGGTCGAGGTGGCGGCGGCTTGGGAGACCGCGGCGGCTTGCATTGCCTGCCCGGCTGGGTTGGTCGTGACCTGCGGCGAGGTGAACGGCGTCACGTTCGAGGCGGTCGCGGACTGGCCGGCATAGCCATACATCGCAGCGGCATCCTGAGCCCACATCTGGCCGTATTGGGCTTCGGTGGCCGCGATCGCCGGCGTGTTTTGACCCATAACATTCGTCGAAACCAGCTGCGCCAGCTGAACACGGTTCGCCGCGATCACCGGCGGGGGCACCGTCGCGGCGAACGCATTCTCGTAAGCGGCGACCGCAGCCCTAGCCTGGGTGGCCGCCTGCTCAGCCTGCCCGGCGGTGGCGCCCATCCACGACACATACGGCGCGGCCGCGTCTGCCATTGACGCGGACGCGGGACCCAACCACTCCTCACTGGTCAGCTGTGTGATCACGGCGTCGTACTGGGCGGCGGCCGAATTCAACTCAGCGGCCAGCCCGTTCCAAGCCGACGCCGCGGCTATCATCGGGGCCGACCCGCCGCCGACATACATAAGTGCGGAGTTGATCTCCGGCGGTAACGCACCGAAATCCATCGCTACACCCCTAGCCAGCCGCGACCGCGTTGGCGGCCTCAGTGGCGGCATATGAACCGGCGCTGGTGCTTAGCGTGTTCACAAACATCGCATGAATCGCCGCAGCCTGGGCGCTAACCGCCTGGTACATCTGCGCGTGCGCGGTGAACAGCGCCGCAGTCAGCGCCGACACCTCATCGGCGGCCGCGGGAATCACTCCCGTCGTCGGCGCTGCCGCAGCGGCATTCTGTGCGGCCAACGCCGAGCCAATACCCGCCAAGTTGCCGGCGGCCGCCGACAATACTTCCGGCTGTGTGGTGACGAATGACATTGAGATTTCCTCCTCAATAAGCCTGAGCCTCAACGGCCTTCCAAAAGTCGTTCGTAATGAGGTTAGCTGGCGCGTGTTGCGGCGCGCACCAGCAACACCGAGTATTCATTCCCGGATGGTGACTGTTCATCCACGGGTGTTACTGTTAAATGCGCGTTTGATTGTCGGCTCATTCGACAGCCACTACCTGGGTGAACGTTGCGATAACCTTGGGGTGTCGGCAGCCCATAATCGCCGGGCAGGAGGCCCACTTTTCACCTTCCACTTGCATAAAAATCGTGTCGCGGATAATGGTGACTGGGTCGGTGTACGTTCCGCACAACCGCACCAGTACGGGTTTCATCGAAGTTCGGCGGTGGTTGGATGCGCATTAGGGCGCTCAAACGTGACATTTGGACTTGCGCCCGAACGCCAAGCCCGCAGTCCACAGCGGAACCTCCCCCTCGGCAAGAACGTGGCGGGCGGCCAGAGGATCTCATCACACGATGAGCCGTCACCGCGCGGCGTTGTCATGACCGCGGCGTGCTTCGCTACCCGGCGGCCGGCGGACGTGGTATTACACTGTGGCGGAACCCGTATCGGTGCACAAAACCGCGGGAGCCACTCTTGGCCGCACCGGCCAAGGGTATTCCCCGGAGAAAGCCCGCGGGCCCACCCCCCGCCGCGGCGCTAATTTGGTTGACGGGCGCCGCTGCCGTGACGGCCGGGCTGGTCGCCGGGGCGGCCGCGGCCGCGGCCCAACTCTGCGGCACCGACAACCTCCCGATGGTGCCCGCTTCGGCGAAGCTTGCGCTCACCGCCGCGGGGCTCCCGCCCAGGCCTGCTCCGCCGACGCCTGATGCACCCAGCGCCGCCGCGGGGGGAGGTAACAACCCAGCGCTTGGGGCGCCCTTGGCGGGCGCCAGACCATTCGCGACCCCAAGTAGCGAATTGAAAGTCCCTACGGGGAAGTAACCATAATTGGTCAGCGCGTTGTCGGTTGACCCAGTCGTGAAGAAACTCAGGACCTGCGGAAGCACCGCCTGCAACGACCACGGAGACGGCGTCGATGAGGTGGACGACGCGGGGAATAGGAGTCCCTCCAGCGCCGTGAGCAGCGCGGAGATCAGCTGCTGAGTCGTCGGCGCACTGGCGCCCGCAGAGGCGCCGGCGACATTGGCCACCGCAGCGGCTTGGCCAGCCAGTCCAGCCGTGTCGGTAGTGGTTGGCGCCGCCGTGAACGGCGTCAGTGTCGAGGCGACCGCCGAGGAGCCGGCATATCCATACATGGCGGCGGCGTCTTGGGCCCACATCTCGCCGTATTGGGCCTCGGTGGCCGCGATCGCCGGCGCGTTTTGCCCGAAGAAGTTGGTCGCGATCAATGACACCAACTGGCTGCGGTTGGCCGCGATCACCGGCGGGGGCACCGTCGCCCCAAACGCGGTCTCATATGCGCCCGCCGCCGCCCTGGCCTGATTGGCCGCCTGCTCAGCCTGAACGGCGGTGGTTTGCATCCACGTCACATAGGGTGCGACCGCGCCCGCCATCGACGCTGATGCCGGACCCTTCCACTCCTGGCTGGTCAGGCCTGAAATCACTGACCCGTAGGCGGAGGCCGCCCAACCTAAGTCCGCGGCCACACCGTCCCAGGCCCCTGCCGCGGCCAGTATCGGCCCCGATCCGGGACCGAAATACAAGCGACCCGAGTTGATCTCCGGCGGTAAAGACCCGAAGTCCAGCACTATCCCTCCTCAGCTGGTCGTGAGCGCTTTGGCGGCCGCACCGCAAGCGGCCGACCCACAAACCGAATCGAGAATTCGGTCAGGAATGGCCAGCGTCTGCTTGCTGACCGCCTGGTAGATGGCGGCACGCGACTTGCGGTGTATGGTCACAGACGAATTGCGCTTTCTTTCCCTCGTAACCCTGAGCGGCAATAACATTGACCACGAATGCTCGTCACTGAAAAGTCGCTTGCCAGTGACATTAGATGGCTCTGCGTGGAATCGCCGCCGCCCGCGCCGACTATTCATTCCCGGACAGTACTGTTCATCCGACGAAAACAGCTGTTCATCCGCCGTTGGCTCCTGGGCCCGACTCCAACGCCACGATTTTTGCGCATACCGAAGAAAATCCGCGGTACAACGGACGGAAAGCTATCCTTACCGGCTATCCGCCCGCCGGCGAGCGCGCAATCACACTGGTCCCGCACCTCGAACCGCGGGATGGCACCGCTGACGGCGCCGCGCTCCGCCATCTTCGCTGTCGGCATTATGGGTGGTAGGGCTGTTTGGCTGCTGGCCTGGACCCGCCGGGGTCGCGCTGGCAGCGGTGGCCGCCAACGCCCCGCTCGCCGCCATGACCAGCCTGGCAGAGCATGCTCAACGGAGTCATCGCGAACTTCGCTGGCGTCTCGCCCCCAAATCTTGTATTGCGCTCCGGTCGCTGCGATCACCGAGGTATTTGACCGAAAAAATTCCTGGCAATCAGCATCGGCAACAGGCTACGGTTGGCGACGATCACCGGTCGTCGACACCGTGGCAGCGAACGCGGTGTCCTGAGCGGGTGGTGGCGTTCCACGCCCCCGACGTGCGCTCCATCCTGGCGGCACGGCACCGGCGCCTTACACAGCCCGGCCCGGTCGCTGGATGCCTACAAGATCACCCATGACGGAAGCGCCTCATGCCCACAACACAACACTAAAATCGTTACTCCGAAGGCGATCCCGGAACTATCACCTGATTTGGACGCCGGGTTGCGGCGGTTGAAGCGTGCCGCGATACGGCGCACTGCGCCCAAGGTGCTGAAGGTCGCCAAGATCCACCGCTGGAAGCCCGAGGAGGTGCTGCGCACCATGATCGAGGCCGAGATCACCGGCTCAAGGCTGCCGCGTTTCCGTTCGTCAAGACCGTCGACGGTTCGATTTCGGCGCCTCCTCCATTCCGCACGCCACCTATGAGGACCTGAATAGTCTGGAATAGATTCGCGGACAAAACAATCTGGCAATTATCGGGCCCGCCGGGTAGCGGCAAGAGTCACCTCATGATCGAGCTGGGTCGCGCTGCCATCCACGCCGGTCACGAGGTGCGCTACTTCACCGCCGCCGACCTCATCGACGCCCTCTACCGCGGCCTGGCCGAAAGACACCGTCGGCAAAATCATCGAAACTCTACCGCGCGCCGAGAGCTCAATCTCCACGAAGAGCCTTGGGAATCACTTTCGTTAGCCGAAGGTAATGAGGCGCGATACTGGCTTTCCAACACAATCAAGGTGTGCCGTCGCTATGCCTTTGCCCGACCCGCACAAGATCCAAGCTCCCAGGGCTACCTGTTCACACCCCGGGATTAATTTCACCCGCTGTGTAGCACCTGCCCTGGTCCCCCGCCAAGCGGGCCATGGGCCGTACCGCCCGCATCGTCGCCGCGCTAGATGTTATCGGCGCAGGTCGGTGGCGGCGACCTGAACGAAGACACCGGTATCCTCGGCCATCAGCAGGCCGCGGCCCCGGGGCAACGGGCCACCCTTCATCTTGCCGCGGATGAAGCCCTCATCCGGGTCGGCGTCCATGACCAGCAACGGCGCGTTGGCCTGATGCAGCGCTCGCAGCATCGGGTCGCTGCCCGCCGAGGACCAGCCGCCGAAGGTGCGGGTGACGATCACGTGCAAGCCGACGTCGGCTGCCCGGGTGACCCAGGGCGCCGCCTTATGCAGCGGTGAATCGAAGCCGGGCGGCAGCTGCTGCACGTCGTCGATGATCAAGAAGATCTCCGGCCCACTCCACCATGATCGGGACAACAACTCTTCGGCGGACAGACCGTGCGGCGGTTCACGGCGGGCCAGCGTGCCGGCCAGTTCGTCCATCATCGCGGCAACGCCGTCGAGGTTGTAGGCGAACTTCTGCACGTATTCCGAACCCAGCACGGTGAGCAGCTGCCGGCGCGGATCAACCAGCCATACCTGCGCCGACGGCCGGTCGGTCGCGGGTGCAGTGCTGGCTCCCGGCGCGTAGACCCGGCCGATCTCGGACATGATGGTGGCCACCGTCGTGGTGCGCCCGCACTCGCGCCGGCCGGTAATCATCAGATGCGCGTTCTCGCCGAAGTTCAAATACACCGGCTGCAGATCCAATTCCGAGACGGCCCAGGCGATTCCGCCCGCGCCGACACCCTGGCGACGATCGTTGGCGGCCACTGCGCGGACCTGGTCCAAACCGAATCGTGCCGGCAGACGCCGTACCGGTGGGGCCTGACCCACCGATATCTGCTTGACCGCTGCGACCACACTGGTGGACTCGAACCCAGGTGTCTCGTGCAGCCCAGGGCGCGCGATCAGCGTGTGCAGACCCGATTGCGGGTCGCTTTCCAGCCGCACGTAGTTCACCGCGACCATCCCCCGGCCGGGCTTGACCGGAACGTCTTTGGCGAACCGTGAGCGCACCAGCTTGGCGTCTTCGACCGCGGCCAACCGCAATTCCACCCGCGATCCGAAACCACTGCGTACCGGCGGCCGCAGCTCCGACTCGCGGTCCGCGGTGACCACCACATGCACACCGAACGATGGCCCCTGGTTGATGACCTGGTTCACCTGCTCGATCAGGACTTCGTTTTCTTCGGCCAGCGCCCGGTAATTGTCGATCACCAGGTACACGTCGCCGAATCCGTCGTCCGGCACGCGGCCCGGCTCCCCGCCGAATTTGCGCCGCCGGAATACGTGCATCGACGGAACGTCGAATTCGAGGAAGCTGCGTTTGCGCTCGCGCACCAGGCCCAGAATCTCGGCGACGGTACGGCGGACACCGTAGGGATCGGTGGGGCCCGAGACCCCGCCCACGTGTGGCAATCCAGCGACCGAGGTCAACGCGGTACCGCTGTAGGCCAGGCAGTAGAACTGGACCTGCTCGGGGGTGTGGGTCAAGGCGGCCGAACAGATCAGCGTCTGCAACGCGGTGGTCTTGCCGGAGCCTCCGGAACCGAGGATCAGAACGTTGGAACCGGGTCCTGAGGTGTCCACCGTCCACGGCGGCTGGTCGTGCTTGAACGGACGGTCGATGACACCGATGGGAAACACCAGGTTCCGGGCGGTGCCGTAGCCCTGATTCCATGGGCGATCAAGGAAGCGGTTGACCAAGTCGTCGATGGCGACGGGTTCGTCCAGCGGCGGTTGCCACAACCGGTATGGCTCGAAGTCGATGCGGCGTAGTTGATCGATGATCACCGTGCCGACCCTGGGTGTCCGAATGCCCTCGTCTTCTGGCTCGGCGCGGTCCCCGTTAGTCGACACCTCGCCGTTGAGGCCGTCCAGACCGTCTAATTCCGCGTCGACGCCCGGGCCGCTCACGCTGACTTCCACGGGCGTGAAGGCGTTGGTAAACAGTTGCGGGCGAATGTAATCGACGCTGTGCATCAGCGGCCGTTGGTCGTCGTCGAGTGACACGCCGCGGCGGTAATCCCGCCACATGAACTCGGCCTGGAACCGGACGATCTCCTCGAGGCTCTTGCGGAAATACCCCAGACCTGCCTGGGCCGGCAGGTTCACCGCGTTGGGCACACCGGCTGCCTGTGCCGCCCCGGCGGTGCGGGCCTTCAGCACCAATCGGTAACCCATGTTCTCCATGAGCTTTTCGGCTCGGCTCTCGATGGTCTGCGACGCCATCATCAGGTGGATCCAGTAGGCGCGGCCCTGTCGGCCGATCGAGTCCAGGACGTCCACGGCTGTCGGCATGATGCGGAACCACTCGTAGAATTCGTCGATCACCACGACCAGCATCGGCAGCGGCGGCAAGTCCTGACCACGGGCTCGCATCCTGCTGCGCATGTCGTTGTATTCCTTGGCGTCATCGACGCCGGAGCTGAAGCAGATCTCTTTCCGCCGGGCGATTTCACCCCACAGGGCATCCAGGAATCGCTCCATCAACGCCTGGTCGTCTTCGAGGTCGGTGATGATGCGCGACACATGCGGCACGCCCTCGAAGGGCTTGACCGCCGAACCACCCTTGAGGTCGGCCAGCACGAACTGCAGTTCTTCGGGTGGGTGTCCGAGCATCAGCGACTCGATCACCGTACGCACCAGCGTCGACTTACCCGACCCGGTGGTTCCCGACATGACGCCGTGCGGGCCGTCGCCGCCCTCGTCGAGCGATTTCATGTCCAAGAACAGCAGCTCGCCGTTGTCCGACCGGTTGCCGAACGGAATCCGCAACCGGGACCGGCCCAGCGAGTCGCGGCGGGCGTTCCAAAGTTCGTTGAATTCGATGTGCGCGGGGTCGTCGACACCGTAGTAGGACAAAATGTCTCGCGCACCGATGTGTACGACCCGCTGGCCGATTTCCTCGTAGGCCTCGGCGAGACGCCAGTGCGCGACCTGCTGCGCGAACTGTTCCGCCTCGGGCTCGGTCACCTGATCGGCGAGGGCGAAGAACCAGGCGTTGTCGTCGATCACCATCCAGGTGTCGCGGTCACGGGGCAGTGTCTCGATCACCCCGTCGCTGTCGGTGAAGCTGCAGCACCCGCTGCGGCAGGGTTGTCCATACCGAAGCACCGGTCAAGTCGAAGAACGTCACCCCGTCGACGCCCTCGGTGCTGATCACGTACTCCCATTGCGGATCGACCATGTCGGCGATGATCACGTGATGCGGAGTCGGCGTCTCGGCAGAGGAACTGGCGTGCCGTGGCGTGAACGACCCGCGTCCGGAGAACAACTCGGCTTGCTCGGCGGCGAAGTCGCGCACCGAGGTGTACACCATGCGCGCGTTGCCGGCCGCGTCGCTGCGTCGCGGGTCACCGAAATGCGGCAGCCACTTCACCCAGTCCCACCGGGCCACGTCGGAGCTGACGACGATCATCTGCACATGGTCCGGGCCGTGTGAGTAGGCCAGTTGGCAGATGATTGCGCGCATCAATTTCAGCACCTGATCGCGCTCCCCGACCAGCGAATACCAGGGCTCGACAAGCAGCGAGATCATCTTGGGCAGGTTGTAGACGACGCTTTGATAGCGGCCGAATTCCTGCAGCGCCTTACCGGTGACCGGTTCCAGTTCGATGTCGGTGGGCATGTTCTGGGGTTCACCCCAGGTCACCTCGGGGCGGGTCATGCCCACGCCGACCCGCACGATGCCGAAGTTGAGGTCTTTACCGTCGGGCTTGCGCTCCCACATCCGCGACGATCCCACCGCCGCGGGCAGAGTCCCGGGCGCCGGGTGATACCACCGGTAGTTGTCGTCCATGCTGTCCGCCGACTCGTGGGCGGTCTCGCGGAGCATGTCCAGCATCAGCATGAACTGGGCGCGCATCGCGTCCAGCTTCGGCCGGCTCATCTGCTGCTGGCCCCCGAAGCGACCACCGAACATCATCATCGCGACGCCGCCGATCATGAAGATCGGGAAGATTGAGCCCGCACCCAGGAACATCCGCGACCCGTTGGCCACCGTCATGCCGACCATGCCGATCAGCAGACCGACCACAAGCACGCCGACGACGACCAGCCACCACGGCTTGCCCTCCGGCGGCGGGACGCTCAACGGTGTCGGCAGGACGATGTTTTCCGGCTTGATTACCGGAGCCCGCTGCGGTGTCGGCCGGGCATATCCACGTTTCACTTCGGTACCGCCAATTCTGCAGGTTTGGTGTCGGCCGGGAGGGTGTCGTGTCGTACCAGCGCATCGGCGCGCGAGAGTATCGGACCGGGCGCCAGCAGCCGCAGTGCCACCCATGGCGCCGGGCTCGGCGTCGAGGTCAGTCCCAAAGCGCTCAGCGCCTCCCGGGTGTTGTCCACCCCGAACCGCACGCCCGAGTCCGTCAGCCACCACAGCGTTTCGGCTGTCGTCGAGCCCGGGTCATTGCCGGTGGTGTTGATGAAGTTCGCGAAGCCAGGGCCGAAGAAGACCTTGTCGGCTTCCTCGCCGGACTTATCAGCTTTGACCAAGGACACCACTCTGTTCATGTCGTCGGCTGCCACTGGGATCGTCGGCCCCGACACCACCTCGATGCGGGCCCGCTCCTCACCGTTGGTCTTCTCCCACCACCAGCAGGTCGACGGGTCTTCGCGAATGTCCACCACTTTGAGCGGACCGTCTGGGTAGGCCGACAGGTCTAATCCGTTGACGACCGGCATTTTCGCCAGCGCCGCCGGCTCCACCACTTTTGGCGCCGCCGCCGTAGCGTTGCCGCTGTTCTGCAGGATCTGGGCAACCACCGGGGTTACGGTCTGGACACCGTCGCGCAGCACCACCGAATACTGTTGCGGCCCACTGATTTGGGGTGTGGTGAACACCGTCCCAACCGGACCCGGGGCTCCGGGGAAGTCGGCTGGGGTCCCGATGTCAGGCACCTTGGGCACTGACAGCTCAGGTCCCGGTAACAACGCGTCATAGAGCGCTTTGCTCATCGGCTGTGCCTGGATGACCTGCTCAGGCTTCAGCCCCAGCGGCAGCAGTACCGCCCGGTTGGAGGCATCGATGCGGGACCGGCGTCCCTTCCTGATCACCCAGGTGTCGTTGTTGTAGCGCAGCACTACCGCATCCGAATCGCTCAGCGTGTGCCGGCGGCCGGTCAAGTCCGGGGTGCCGTCGATGACCGTCACGCTCACTGTAGACGTTGCCGGTGCATCCACACCCTGCGTGGTGGTCACCGTGTCGCAGACCAACCACGATGACGACGACGGACTGGTCGGCGAAATCTCTGACGGCGCGCCCGGGATACCCACCAACGGTCCGTGCGGCTGTTCGGCGATTTGACTTGCCCGCACCTTGTGCGGATTGTCGGCCCGCCCGGTGATCAGCCGCGCCGATGCCAAATTCAATGCCGGATACAACGTGTCGCCCACCCGCACATACAGGGCTCCGGTATCGCGGTCGGCGATGATCGGCGACTCGTTCATCTGGCCCGAGGGATTGATGAAAGACCACAGCAGCGCCCCGAGGCAGACCACCGCCGCCGCCGACACCGACGCGACCACGGCCAACGCCTGACGTCGGCCCGGCTCGACCTCCATCCGGACCCGCCAGCGGGTCAACGCCACCGCGGTCCGACGCGCCAAGAATTGATAGCCGGTTACCTGGGTCCGGGTCGACAACCCCAGGCCGTAGCCGGACCCCCGATGTTTGCCCTCTTGCGCCACGTCAGCTCACAGCCTTGTCCGACGTAATGCCTGGATATCGCCCATTGCGCCATTCACACCGATAACCGTAAGGCACCAGCACCGACCTCGCCACGTGGCAAACCCTCTCTTTTGCGCGCTGTGGGGATGCGGATCGCCCCCGCGCACTCGTCACATGTACTCCCGGATCCGTTCAAAACCTCATTCCGCATGGTAGCGACGGTTGGCAAAGTCGGTCCGTCGAGAAGTTGAACTTTGGGCGCCGCGCTGCCGAGTCGTTGGCGACTCGAGATGAGCATGTTATGCCCCAATGGCGAAACTGAAGGGTCGCCTAAAGCAAGATTGGCTGCATGACAGAGCCCCCGCCGTCATTGGTCGAACTTGCCAGGCGGTTCGGCGTCGCCACTGAATATGAGGACTGGGCCGGCCGGCGCGCCGTCATTCCCGCGACCACTCTGGTGGCTGTCCTGGCCGCCTTCGGTGTGGCCGCGGCGACCGAGAAGCAACGCAAAGCGGCAATCGCCGCCCACGACCGGTCCTATTGGTCACGTCCGTTGCCCCCCACGATCGTCGCGCGCGCCGGTGCCGCAACGTCGTTTTGGGTACACGTGCCCGACGGTCATCCCGCCGAGGTGTCGTTGGAGTTGGAGGACGGCACAGTCCGGGACTGGGTTCGGCAGATCGACAACTTCACCGCCCCCTTTGATCTTGACGGCCAGCGGATCGGCGAGGCGAGCTTCGTGGTGCCCGCCGACCTGCCGGTCGGTTACCACCGCTTGCACCTGCGCTCCGGTGCCGACGAGGCAACTGCCGCGTTGATCGTGACACCGGACTGGCTGGGGCTGCCCAAGCGGTTCGGCGCCGGCCGCGCCTGGGGCATGGCCACCCAGTTATATAGCGTCCGCTCCCGTCGGTCCTGGGGAGTCGGTGACCTCACCGATCTCACCGACCTCGCGGTCTGGGCGGGATCCCAGCACGGTGCCGGTTACGTGTTGGTCAATCCGCTGCACGCGGCGACGCCGACGACACCGATGGAGCCGTCACCGTACCTTCCTTCGTCTCGCCGGTTCGTCAATCCGATTTATCTTCGGGTTGAGGCAATCCCCGAATTCGCCTACCTACGTAAGCAGGGCCGGGTTCGGCGACTGCGGGCAGAAGTGCAGGAGCGCGTCGACAAGCTCGACACCATCGACCGCGACACCGCGTGGGTGGCCAAGCGCAGCGCCCTCAAACTCGTCTACCGGGTGCCGAGGTCGGCGGGTCGCGAAGTGGCCTACGCGGCCTTCCTGGCCCGGGAAGGCTCAGCCCTCGACGACTTCGCCACCTGGTGCGCGCTGGCCGAAAGATATGGCCCCGACTGGCACCAGTGGCCAAAGTCGTTGCAGCATCCCGCCGGCGCGGGCGTCGCCGAATTCGTCGAGACGCACGACGCCGCTGTCGACTTTCACCGCTGGCTGCAGTGGCAGCTCGACGAACAACTCGCCGCCGCCCAGTCGCAGGCGGTACAGGCCGGAATGCCATTGGGCATCCTGCACGACCTGGCCGTCGGCGTGCATCCCGACGGGGCCGATGCCTGGGCGCTGCAGGATGTGTTGGCAGTCGGCGTGACCGCGGGCGCACCGCCGGACGAGTTCAACCAGCTCGGCCAGGACTGGTCGCAGCCGCCATGGCGACCCGACCGGCTCGAAGAGCTGGAGTATCAGCCGTTCCGCGCGTTGATCCGGGCGGTGCTGCGCCATTCCGGCGGTGTCCGCATCGACCACATCATCGGTCTGTTCCGGTTGTGGTGGATCCCCCGCGGCGCATCACCCACCGAGGGCACCTACGTGCGCTACGACCATCAGGCGATGGTGGGCATCGTCGCGCTGGAGGCACACCGGGCGGGCGCGGTCGTCGTGGGCGAGGACCTGGGCACCGTCGAACCCTGGGTGCGTGACTTTCTGCGTGCGCGGGGGATCCTGGGCACCTCGATCTTGTGGTTCGAGCTCGACCGGGACGGGGACGGCGGTCCGCTGCCGGCCCAACGCTGGCGCGAGTACTGCCTGTCGTCGGTCACCACCCACGACCTGCCGCCGACGGCCGGGTATCTGGCCGGTGACCATGTGCGGCTGCGGAATTCGCTGGGACTGTTGACTCGCCCTGTCAAAAAGGAGCTTGCCGAGGCCCGGGCCCAGCAGGCGGCGTGGCTGGCCGAGTTGCACCGGTTTGGACTGCTGGACAGCAAAGTCGACCCCCGACGCGATACCGAAAAGGTGGTCATCGCACTGCATCAGTATCTGGGCCGCACGCCGTCGCGGCTGCTGGGTTTGTCGCTGACCGACGCCGTGGGCGACCGTCGCACCCAGAACCAGCCGGGAACCACCGACGAATACCCCAACTGGCGGGTCCCGCTGTCGGGACCCGACGGTCGCCCGATGCTCCTCGAGGACGTGTTCACCGATAGCCGGGCGGCCACGCTGGCTGAAACGCTGCGCGCGCAAGCGGCCGTCGACGGTTCCGATTA
Source organism: uncultured Actinomycetota bacterium (assembly GCA_963787635.1). Lineage (GTDB taxonomy): Bacteria > Actinomycetota > Actinomycetes > Mycobacteriales > Mycobacteriaceae > Mycobacterium. The sequence goes on from CAWBDP010000007.1 coordinate 243,326, forward strand.
GCTTTGATGAGCATGTGACCCCTACAGCTGACGGTGCCGACGTGACGTTCACGCCAAGTGACCGCGCGGCTTTCAGCGATTTGGTGCACCGCTATGCCGCCGGGGTCGATGACCGCCAATTCGATGCTGTGATTAGTCTTTTCACTCGGTCAGCCGAGCTGACGGTGCCTGACCCGCCGGCGACGCTCGAGCCGGTCAACCGGCACTGCGGCCACGCCGCCATCGGTGCCGCAGTCGCCGCGGTAGCCGGGGCGCTGCGTACCGAGCATGCCGTCGTCGGTGAGGTCTATGAGACGGGATCGGGGCCTGGCCTCGCGCGCGGGCGCATTGCCTGCATCGCCCATCATTGGTACGAGCGCACCGACGGGCTCACCGACCTGGTTTGGCATCTGCGCTACGACGACGAGTATCAGCGCACCGAAGCGGGCTGGCGGATCTCTCGCCGCGCGTTGACGATCAACGCCATCGAGATCCGGCCGATGCGCCGGGTGCGGCCCCAGCAGGCGGATGCTGGCTGCGACTGAGCCGTGGTACGTGCCCTACACTTCAGGGGCAAGTGCGTGGATCGTCCGATCCGATAATCGGCTGTGAGATCCGTGCGAGTGAGCATGGATCCGGGAGGAGGCTCGCATGCTGAAACCACGCCGATTCGAGCGCGAGTATGACCCGGGCGCGGTCCAGATTCAGGCGCGTAAGGTCCACTTCGACGTCTCGGATATTCCGCTGCACTGGATCCCGGGGCATCCGGTCGCCTCGCACGTCGTGAGCCTGCTCAATATCCTTCTGCCCGCCGTTGAGCACTGGTTCGTCGCTACCTTCAACGAGGCGCTGCCGTTGGTGAAGGACCCCAAACTGGCCGACGCTATGCGCGGGTTCATCGGGCAGGAGGCAACCCACGCCGACGTGCACGAAAGCGTGCTGACCGACTACATGTTGGCCGGCGGTGTCGACCCCAAACCGCTGCTCGATCAGGTCGAGTTCTTCTTCTCCCGGACCCTTGCGCCATCCACGTCCACCGACCCGAAACGCCGGCTCAATCAACTGTGCGATCGGCTGTGGCTCATCGCCGCGATCGAGCATTACACCGCGGTGCTCGGTGACTTCGCCCTCAACTCTTCCTGGGACGACTACGGTGCGCACCCGACAATTGTCGACTTGTTCCGTTGGCACGGCAGCGAGGAAGTCGAACACCGCAACGTCGCCCACGACGTCGCCGTCTACTTCCACGACAGTTACAGCTGCCGGATCCGCGCGATGATGATCGCGGCGCCGTTGCTCCTCGTCTTCTTCGAACGCGGGACGTGGTATCTGCTCAAGAAGGACCCCGACGTACACATCAGCTGGTGGCGAATGAATCAGCTGATGAACGTGGATGCGAAGAAGAGGCTGCTGCCCTCACAGCTCGAGCTGTTCGTTACGGCCACGCTGCGGTACTTTCTGCCGATTTCTCGCCTGAGGAGATGGGTTCGACGGCGCAGGCGGTTGCCTACCTGGCCAGTTCCCCGGCGGCTCGCGCAGCACATCTTTGATGGCGCAGTTCACTAGGTATCGCCAAGTACCGCCGAGTATTTCGGGCCGATCACGACACGACAGGCTGCTCGGCCTGGCCGATCTGGCGGTCTCCGGGTTATGGGCGTTGTCCCGCGCGACGCGACGGGTCACGCCGCCGGCGGCTACCGACCGCAGCATCGGTCTGACCGTGGTGGAGCGGCGCGTGGTCGCACACGATCAAGACGTAGTAGCCCTGACCCTGGCCGGCGCCGGTGGCGGCCAACTGCCGTCGTGGCGCCCGGGTGCTCACCTCGACATTCACCTGCCCAGCGGTCGGGTGCGGCAGTACTCGCTGTGTGGAGACCCGACGCGACGCGAGACCTACCGGATTGCGGTGCGCCGGATTCCGGACGGCGGCGGCGGATCGATCGAGGTGCACGAGATGGCGCGGATGGGGACCACGGTCACCACGAGTGGACCGCATAACGCGTTCCCGCTGACCGTGCCGGGTTACGGGTCGCCCGCGCAGCGGCTTCGGTTCATTGCCGGGGGAATTGGGATCACGCCGATCCTTTCGATGCTCGGCTGCGCGGAATACCTCGGTGTCGACTGGTCGATGATTTACGTCGGCCGCAGTCTGGACAGTCTGCCGTTCCTGGAGGAAGTGGCCCGGTTCGGCGATCGGGTCGACATCCGGACCGACGATGTTCAAGGCGTTCCCACGGCGTCGGAGTTGCTCGGCGATTGCCCCGACGGGACAGCGGTGTACGCGTGCGGTCCGGCGCCGATGTTGACCGCCATCCGTGCCGGCGTGGCCGGTCGCGACAACGTCGAACTGCATTTCGAGCGCTTCGCGGCCCCGCCGGTGATCGACGGCGAGGAGTTCAGCGTTTCCGTCGCCTCGACGGGGCCACAGTGCGGGTGGGCGCCGACGAGACTCTGCTGTCGGCGTTGCGGCGCGCCGGCGTCGCGGCGCCATATTCCTGCCAACAGGGGTTCTGCGGAACCTGCCGCACCCGGGTTCTCGCCGGCAGCGTCGACCATCGCGACACGTTATTGACCGATCCTGAGCGTGCGGCCGGGACGATGCTGGTGTGTATATCCCGCGCGGCAAAGGGTTCTGCGCTCCGGCTTGACTTGTAGCACCGCACTACACCTCAGTCCGCCTTCGGCAGCGGAATGCCTTCACTTGTCGAGAAATTCGCGTCGCTTTGCCCCGACAACCCCATCGACACCAGGCTCCGCGGAAAGACAGCGTCGGTCAGGTAGGCCAGCGCCACCGCCCACCGATTGACCAGCCGCGGAATGGCGTACAAGTGATAGCTGCGGGTCACCACCTTTGCCGGAAACCCGGACAGATGGACATTGAGCGGATTAGCCACCGCTTGATGAGGCCCGAGATCGACAACCAAACCCATGTTGCGGTGCTTGTAATCCTTCTTCTTGCCGTACCCGAGACTGGCTGCGACGTTGTTGGCCAACACTTTTCCTTGGCGGATCGCATGCTGAGCGGTGGGCGGCGTGATCTCGCCGGGTCGTGTCACGTCTGGAACGGCGGCGGCATCGCCCGCCGCAAAGACGTCGGGATGTTCGGGTACCTGTAGATCCGTCTGCACCTTCAACCGGCCCTTCGCGGTCGGCAGCCCAAGGTTCTGGATCAGCGGCGCGGCGGTCACCCCGGCAACCCAGGCGACAGTGCGAGTGTTGACCCGCGAGCCATCACTGAGCAAGACATGATCGGGGTGAACTTCGCTGAGCGACAGGCCCAGCCGCACATCGATCCCACGATTTTTCAGGATCCGCATCGCGCGGGTGCCGAGCTTTTCGCCGACCTCAGGCATTACTTGCTCGGCCAGATCGAGCAGCAGGAACTTCACGTCGTCCGGTTCGAAGCCCATCTGCTTGGCGGCGGCATCGGCCATCGCGCGCAGCTGCGCGGTCAGCTCCGTTCCCGAATACGACGCCCCGACGACCACGATCGTGCGCCGGCCCGCAACGCTGTCAGCGTCATCATCCACGCAGGCCAATTCCAACTGCTCCAGCACATGGTCGCGCAAGTAGAGCGTCTCGGCGGTAGACTTCAGCCCCCGCGCGTGGTCAGCCAGGCCGGGTATGTCGAATAGGCGGGTAACCGAACCGGGGGTGAGCACCAGCCGATCCCAGGACAGGTCACGGCGGCGCTGCTCGAGATCGGTGAAAGTTACGGTGCGGTGCGCCAAGTCGACGCTCTCTACCCGCCCACGCACCCTGCTTACGCCGTTGAGGGTGCCGGCCAGCGGGATCGTCACGAACCGCGCGTCGACGACTCCGCCCGCCACATCCGGCAGCAGCGGCGTGTAAAGCATGTAATCGCACGGCGAAATGATGGTGATGTCGACATCTGCCGCATTGTGTCTGCGTAGTCGTCGTGCGAGTCGGCGTGCGCACTCGAAGCCGGTGAATCCGCTGCCCACGATCACGACCGCTGTCACAGTGTCGACTGTAGCGGTGGACTCAGGCCGCGCCCGCAGGCGGTCGCCAGGCTAGGGAGTCGCCAGTAGAGTGCCGAACTTGCCCGCCAGCCACGGCTGCTGATCGCCGTGGCCGTCGTGGCATTTGCCGTCTGTTTGGCGAGCTTTGCGGTGGGTCAGGTGCGTGCCGGCGTTGCGGCGGCTGTGGTCGCGCTGCTGGCCGCCGGGGCCGGCCTGGCGTGGCTTGGCATGGAACGCAGGCGGGTACGCCAAACTGAACGGGAACGGGTCGCCGACCGACGGGGAACCGACGGGTAGCAGTCAGCCGTGTGTCCCGAGAATTTCAGGCGACGACGCGGATGTGGTTAAGCTGCCGATCGGCCGGATCGGGCAACCCCATGCCGGCTTCGACCCCAGAGCGCAAATATTCGATGACGGCGTCGGTGAGGCGCTCACCTGGCACGACTACCGGGATGCCAGGCGGGTACGGGGTGATTTGCTCAGCTGCTATGCGACCAGCCGCCTGCTGCGCGGGAACCACTTCGACTTGGCCGAAGAACGCATCGCGCGGAAGCATGACCGTCTCGAGTTGGAGCTCTTCGGGGGAAGGCCACCGTATCGCCGGCGGCCGATCGAAGGACTCGGCCGCTTTGCGCCATGCCGTCAACGCGTCCAGCAGACGGTCGGCGGTGCGCTGATCGTCGGCGAATGACAAAGTCGCCAAGATGCGGCGGTGATCAGACAATCCGATGTCGAGGTGGCGACACTTGCGCAACCAGTCGCGGGCCTGATAGCCCGACGTCCCAGTCGCCGACACATCCAGGAATACTTGCAGCCGGTCCAGCTCATGTGACGCTTCGACGCCGAGCAACTCGTCGTCCAAGACGTCCACTTCGGGGATTTGGGCGATGCGTTCCCGAACTTGGCTGGCCAGATCCAAGGCAGCGCCAAGCAATTCGCGACCCTGCTGAACCATCTGTCGCCGCCAGCCGTCCACCGCTGCGTAAAGCATCACGCTAGGGCTGGTCGTCATCAATTGGTCCGCGCACGCCGAAAGCCGATCGTGGTCGACTAAATCGCCCTGCAGGTGGTAAACCGAGCCCTGCTCGAATCCGGCTCCCATCTTGTGCACGCTGACTACACAGACGTCTGCACCGGCGTCCATTGCCCAGGTCGGAAGGTCCGGGTGAAACGGCAAGTGAGCACCCCACGCCTCATCGACAATCAATGGTTTGCCACGCCGATGGCAAATTTCTGCGATCTCAGCAATGTCTGCGCAGGTGCCATACGGCGAGGGGCTGACGATCAGCGCGCCGGCGGCGTCGGGGTGCTCCTCCCACGCGCCATTTACTCGCTCGGGTGACGGTGGATGGGATAGGTGGCGATCGGCGTCCCACCGGGGTGCGATCCAGCACGGCTGGATACCGGAGAAAATCAACCCGCCCACGATGGATTTGTGGCTGTCGCGAGGCAGCAGCAAACCGCCGTCGCTACCGCCGGATACCGCCATCATCGCGGCGCGGACGGACAGCGAGCTGCCGCACGTCGAGAAGAACGCCGAGGATGCCGCCACCGCGTCGGCCATCAGCGCCTCGGCGCGCGCCAAGCACCTTTCGCCCATGCGCCAGTCGTCCAGACCACCGCTGGCAAGCACGTCTGAACGAAACGGGTCGCAGCCCAGCACCGCCAGCACGCGCTCGTCGACTCCGCGACCCTGCCGGTGCCCGGGCGGGCTGAACCCGTAGCGATCTTTTGCGCGATAGTCGGCCAGCGCGTCCAGCAGCGGCGCCTGGCTGTGGTCCATATTCGGTAACCGGCTATCGCAGGGCAGCGAGGTTATTTATCGACTTACGCACATCGGACTTGAGAACCCTGGCGACCAGCCGCCCAATCGGCCCACTGAGCGGACCGCCCTTCAGATCAGCGTTCAGATGGAACTTGGACCCGGGATGGCTGTCGGCGACGGTCATCGTCAACGCGATCCGAATTCCGCCGCGGCCCCGGCCGCTGAGCTCGATGTCTTTCGGTTCGTCGTAGCGGGTGACGGTCCAGTGAATGACGTTGCGGAAGCCCTTTACCTTGACGCACGACGATATGCACGTTCCCTCCTCAAGCGTTGAGGGAACTTTGCTGCGCCAGCCGCCGAAAATCGTCAGCCACTCATCGAACCGGCTCAAGTCGGACGCCAGCTTCCAGGCGGATTCGGGGTCGAGGTCCGACGACGTCGAGACGTCTACTTCTGCCATGTGCTGTCAACCTTCTCTGCAGGCCGGCGGGGGCCGGCGACCGTGCCCGCATACCCGACCGGGGCGGCCGGATAAACCGATCCGGCGTCAGGCGCCGTCCCAGGCCTCAGCGAGACGGTCTGCCACGTCGATGACCTGGGCCTTCTCTGCCGCAGGTGATTCGATTTCACCGGCGACGTGTTGAGCGATGAAACGCCGGATTTCGGCGTCGACGCCGCCGATGATCCGCAACACCTCGCCCCGGATCGTGGTGGATGCGACATGAACCATGATGTCGGAAGGCCGAGGCTTGGTGACGTCGATGATCAGCAGAAGCGGTTCGGCAGCGTGTGCCGAGGCGCGCAGTGCGATCTCGCCGTCGACCATGAACCGCTGCTTGTCTAATCGCAGGTCCAGGATCAGTTCGATTTCCAATGGAATCCGAATCGCGAAGGTGATCATCGCCTCGACGTTCCGGATGACTTGCGGTTCCTGGATTTTGACCTTGGCGGTGACCTTGGCGAGCCCACCGGGTCCCTGACGCATGGGCCCCATCGAAAACTCGCTGCCGGCAATCTCGCCGATCGCCGCGGCAACGCGGTCCTCGGTGACTGCCACCTCGAAGAATCTGCGACCGAACTCTTCGTAGGTCACATAGTCGTGCGTCTCCATAAGTCCATACAGTCTCACGTCCCCACCCAGGAGGACCGCTGATCCGCCATGTGCCGCTCAGAAAGATACCCACCCGGTGCCTGTTGGACCGGCCAGCTGATTCGGCGACTCCGTGCCGGGGCGGTGCTTGTGAGACAATCCGGACAACGCACCGCGCGATGACGCGAGCTGCGCCCGGTTCGATTCCGGCGGGGTTGTGAGCCCTGCCACATGCCAACTTCTCGATTGGGTATGTCGGCCGGCGCCCTGTCACCCTGGACAGCTTGGAGGTATTTCATGTGCGCGCACAAAGTTATCGAACAGCGCCTCCCCGGAGCCCCAGGCCCGACGGTGCTCACCTGGCTGGGCGGCGGACACCGAAGTGAGCTCGGCGAGCGTCAGGAGCGGTCCGCACACGCGACGGCGGGTGTGGTCGTGCTACTCGGCGCCGTGCTGGCCGGGCTGGTCGCGGGCCTCGACGTCGCGGCATCGGCGCGCTGGCCGATGCCGGGGATGCTGTCCTTGGCCCTGGTGTTCGGCCTGCTGACGGGTGCGGTCATACGCACAACCACGGCCGGCACGACGGGGAGCCGGCCGGGCATCGTGGCACGCGGCGCGGTCGCGGTCGCCGTCGGTGTGGTCGTCGGTGAGCTGGCCGCACTCGTGCTGTTCTCCGGCTCGATCGACCGCCGACTCGACGAGCAGGCGGCCCGCCGGGCCGACGCCGTACCGGCGGTCGCCCAGGCATTGGCTGCCCTGGATCAAACGCGCCGCGCTCGCGCCGCGCTCGACGACGCCGTCGAGCGGGCGCGAGGTCACCGCGACGAAGCCTTGGTCGTCGCACGCTGCGAATACAACCCGTCGCCGGCCTGCCCGAAGACCCGCATCACCGGTGTGCCCGGCGTCGGGCCCGAAACCCGAACCGCCAACGAACTGCTGGCAGCCACCCAGCGCGAACTCGACGACGCGCTGGCCGCACGTCGCCGCCTGGCGCCGGATCTGGACGGCAAGATCGCTGCCGGCGAGCAAAGGCTCGCGCAGGCACGCCGCACCGCGGCCGGCGACCCCGACCGTGGCCTCGGCGCCCGCTGGGTTGCGATGGGCGACGTGACGCTGGCCAGCACCGGCGCGCTGGTGCTGAGGCTGCTCACGGTCGCGTTCTGCGTGCTGCTCTACCTGCTACCCCTGGCCGTGCGGCTGTGGCGTGGTGAGACGACAGATGATCGGCACGCCGCGGCCCGGGCCGAGCGCGAACGCGCCGAGATCGACGCCGAGACCCTGATCGCCGTCAAGCGCGCCGAAGCTCGCGCGGCGGCGCAAACCCTGTGGCTCGAACAGCAGCTCGCGACGGCCCGGCTTGCCGTTGAGGCACAGACCGAAATCGACCGGGCCCAGCAGCGTCGCCGGGTGGCCGAGGCGCTCGAGGAGGCGGTTCACAACCCGTCACAGCGTGCTGTCGAGCCCGCAGACCAGACGGCGGACACGGAGGGGACGGCTTGGACGGCTTGGACGGCTTGGACGGCTCGGACGACGAATATCTGCCGATAGCCGCCGAAGCCGAGGCCGCGAGCTGGACGGCCCTGGAGTCGCCCGCCGGGTCGCCCGGCGGGCACGATGCTCCGGACAATTTGCCGGCGCCGGTGGAGTCCGGCGGCCCCATCGTCGCTGAACCCGACACCCCAGCCGTCCCCCACGTGGCCGGCGTCACCGACCTCCACAGGGCCGCGGTGCGCTGGATTCGTCCGCTGGTACCGACCTTCGTCGCCCGCGCGATCGATACCACGACGCAGCCGTTGCGGGCCGCGCGCCAGGTGTTCGAAGAAGTCGAGGAGATCAACTTCTCGCTCAAGCGAACCCGGAAGGTCAGCGTCAGATCCGAAGAGAGCCTGGAGCAACCGCGGCAGCGTGGATCCGCTGCCGGCAGCCAGCGGGAGCCATCCGAATCGTCATGGGTCGAGTCCGAAGACCGGCCCTACCCGGACCACCGCCCGATCGAGGCTGCACCGCAGCGCCCGCCGCTGGGTCGCATGACTGGACGTCGGCCCGCACCGGCCCTGCTGAAGCGGGACGGGCCCGGTGAACTGGATGCACCGGACGGTCCGCTGCAACTGCCGCCTACGAAGTGAGCCGCGCCTCGGGCAGGCTGGCGGACGTTTTAGTGTGATAGGCCGCGGCGGTGGGTAATTTAGTGCCGTGCAGGACTCCTCTGACCCACTGCGGTCGGTAGCCGACCGTGACCGGCATAGCGTGGCAGCGACATGAGGTTGCGCACCAGTAACGTTGGCATAGCGGGCTTTCGCCGGATTGGCCGCGGCCGCGGCTTCGCCTACGTCGATGCCCAGCGGGTAGCGGTCGACGACCCGGAGATTCGCGAGCGCATCGAATCGCTGGTCATCCCGCCCGCCTGGAAGAACGTCTGGATTTGCCCGTACCCCAATGGCCATATTCAGGCGGTCGGCACAGACGCCGCCGGGCGTCGCCAGTACCTCTATCACCCGCAATGGCGAACCGAACGGGACGAGGAGAAGTTCGACCGGGTGCTGGAGCTGTCAAAACGACTGCCGGATTGGCGTGCCCACGTGCTCACCGATCTCCGCGGTGAGGGCCTGCAGCGTGATCGCGTGCTGGCGGTCGCCCAATATCTCATTGATCGGGGCTATTTCCGCGCCGGCGGCGAAGAGTACGCCCAGGAGAACGGTAGCTATGGATTGGCCACTCTGCTGCGCGAGCATGTCCGGGTGCGCAGCGCCAGCATCGACTTCGACTATCCGGCCAAAAGCGGTGTGCGCCGCACGATATCGCTGGAAGATCCGCTGCTGATCCGGGCAGTGCGGTCGTTATTGCGCGCCGACACGCCGATTCCGCGGCTGTTGGTCTATCGCACGTCCGATGGTTGGTGCGAGGTGCGCGCCGACGATTTCAACGAGCGGTTCCGCGAGCTTGTCGGCGACGAATTCAGCGTCAAGGACCTGCGGACCTGGCACGGCACAGTGCTGGCCGCCGCGGCGTTCGCCACCGCGCGCGAGCCGACCTCGAAGACCGCCCGTCGCCGCGAACAGGCAGCCGTAATGCGTGCTGTCAGTGAGGAATTGGGCAATACCCCGGCCGTGGCGAGGAAATCATATGTGGATCCGCGCGTGGTGAGGGGCTATGAGGAGGGCATGACGATTCGTTCAGCCCTGCGCCGGGCGGAACGCGAACGGACACCGTTGGGCCGCCAGCATTTGATCGAGGGCGCCACCGCCCGTCTGATCAAGCGCGTCGACAAGAACTGAATCGGACCCATGGCCGACCGTGCGAGCCGACCGGTGCCGTACCTGCCCGGCGATGCATTACTGGCGCTGTACCGCAGCCGTGGGCCGGTGAGCAACGTCGGCCTCGCCGGACGGGGCTACACCTTTCTGCTGGGCCCGCAGGCCAACAAGTTCGTCTTCGCCAACGCCGCCGCGTTCAGTTGGCGGGAAACCTTTCAGATCCTGGTTCCCGTCGATGGACCGACAGCGTTGGTGGTCAGCGACGGTGAAGACCACCGGCGTCGCCGCAATATCGTGGCGCCCGCCTTACACCGTCGCCGGCTTGCCGATTACCTGCCGGTCATGGCCGCGCACGCGGACACCGTCATCGACGCCTGGCAGGTCGGGCAGCGATTGGACATCTACCGCGCGTTGCGCCGCGCAGTGCGGCGCAGCGTCGCGGAATGCCTGTTCGGTCAGCGGATCGCCCGGCACGCAGATCTTCTCAGCGAGCACCTCGAACCGCTGCTGGCCCTCACACACCTGCCCCCGCAGGTCTTGAAAGCGCAGCAGCGGATCGGCTCCCCGGGCTGGCGACGGGCAATGCGCGCGCGGGCCCGAATCGATCGCCTCGTCGACGACCAGATCGCGGCTGCTCGCGCGCGGCCCGCGTCCGGCGACCGTCTGCTCACCGCGCTGATCGATGGCCGCCCGGATGAGGGACCGGGATTGAGCGACAATGAGATTCGCGACCAAATCGTCTCGCTGTTGGCCGCGGGCTACGAGACCACCAGCGGCGCATTGGCGTGGGCCATTTACGCACTGCTGACCGTGCCGGACGCCTGGACCAGGGCCGCTGCCGAAGTCGACTTGGTGCTGGGCGGTCGGCCGCCCGCCGTGGCGGACCTTGCGTCACTGACCTACCTGCACGGCGTGGTCCGGGAAACGCTGCGACTCTATGCCCCCGGAGTGATCTCGGCCCGGAAAGTGAAGCACGACCTGCGGTTTGACGGCCACCGGATCCGGGCCGGCCGACTACTGGTTTTCAGCCCCTATGTGACCCATCGCCTCCCCGAGATATGGCCGGAGCCCACCGAATTCTTACCCGCGCGATGGGATCCCGAGTCGCCGGACTACCGTCGGCCCGCCCCCTATGAGTTCATCCCGTTCAGCGGAGGACTGCACCGATGTGTGGGATCGACGATGGCCACCACCGAAATGACGGTGATCTTGGCCAGGCTGCTCGCCAGGACCACGTTGCAGCTGTGCCGGCAACGGATCCGCGCGCGCAACTTCGCCGCCCTACGGCCCTGGCCGGGCCTGATCGTCGAAGTCGCCTCGATAACGGTTTAGGCGGGGAGTTCAGGCGGAAAAGCGGCGGCCTCGGCGATCGCAGTGCGGTAGGCAGCTACCCGACCGGGAATGGTCGAGAGTACGGCGACAGTACGGTCGGCACGCCCGTAGGCGGCGACGAACTTCCACTCGTCGGTATCGCCCTCGATGACCTGCACCGCATCGTAATCGTCTGGGACACCGACCATTTGCAACTTGACGTCGTACTGATCCGACCAGAAGTAGGGCACCTCGTCGTAGGCGCCGGCGTGCCCGGATCCTGCCAGCAAGGTTCGCGCCGCCGCTGCTCCCTGACGAGCCGCGTGGTCCCAATGCTCGATGCGTAGGTGCCGTTGATAAAGCGGATGCCACCAGCGCGCCACGTCACCGGCGGCGACCACATCCGTGCCGCCTTCGACAGCACACGTGGCGTCGCACACCACACCGTCGTCGACGTGCAAACCCGATCCATCTAGCCAGCCGGTGTCCGGGACGACGCCCAGGCCGACGACGACGAGATCCGCTGGCACCTGAGCACCGTCGCTGAGTCGGACGGCCTCGATCTGGCCGTCACCGACAAAGCCGTCAACGCCGACGCCCACCCGTACGTCCACACCATGCTGGCGGTGCAAATCGGCCCAGCGGTGTGCCATGTCGCGGCCCAAAGCCGCCTGCAACGGGTCATCGGCCTTCTCGACCAGCACCACATCCAGTCCCAGCGACCGGCAACTCGCCGCGACCTCGGCTCCGATGAATCCACCGCCAACCACCACTACCCGCGGGCCGCCATCGAGCCGTTTCCGGATGGCCAGGCAATCATCGACTGTGCGGAGCAGAAAGTACTCCATCGGGCGCCGCGCCGCCGGGCCATTGCTCGGGGAGCGGCGCCGGTTGCGATCACCAGCCCGTCAAATCCCAACTCCTCCTGGCGATCGCCATCGAGAATCTGCACGGTGCGCGACGACATGTCGAGCCCAGAGACCGACGCCCCGCGCAGCACCCGCGCATCGAGGTCGATCTGCGGCGCCAAGTCGACACCCGCCCGCTGCACTTTGCCGGTGAGCAGTTTCTTGGACAGTGGCGGCCGGTGGTAGGGGGCATACCGTTCGGCGCCTACAACCGTCAGCGCGCCGTCGTAGCCCTGTTCTCGCAGCGTCTCGGCAGCGCGTGTTCCGGCCACGCCGGCACCGACGACAAGCACCGTTTTCAGCTGACGTTTTGACGACACCGGATCAGTCCTGCACGGTGATCGCCTGAGTGGGACAGGACACTTCGGCGCCTATCAGCTTCTGGCGAAGCTCCTCGCCGGGCTGTTCTTGGAGCAGGTGCAGACCATCGTCACGAACATCGAATACCTGATGGCAAATGCTCATGCAAACCCCGTTTCCGTCGCAGGTGTCAAAATCCACCGAAACTTTCATCGAAAACCCTTGTCCGTCTGGTCTGCTCGTCGAAAACACGCGTCTGTCACTGGGCTTTGCCGGACCCGACTGACTGCCTGTGCGCTTGCGCGCGCTCACGGGCGGCTTGTGCCGCCGGCGACCGCTTCAAGTAGTCCATCGCCATCTGGGTAGACGCCTCGGTGCTCGGGTGATGGCTGGGTCGCAGGTATCGGATCGGGACAGTCACCATCAGTTTCCACGGCCCCGGCACTTTGTATTGGCGCGCGGCCCGCAACCAATCTCGCCACCGCGGTTTCGCATCGATGGTCGGGTCATGCAGCATCAAAAACCGCACACCGACCATCCAGAAGAACACGAACTGCGGCGCCGTCGTCAGCATGGACAGCGCCCGAAGCGGATAGTTGCCGCACACGTGCTGGTACACGTCGAATACCAGCGAGCGGTGCTCGATCTCTTCGGCCCCGTGCCAGCGCAGCAAATCAAGCATCACCGGATCGGTGCCGGCGTAGTCGAGACCCCGGTTCTGCAGCACCCACTGTCCCAACACCGCGGTGAAATGCTCCAGCGCGGCCACGTCGGCCAGACGCCGGTACAGCCAGAACCGTTTCAACGGCGGCGGAAACCACCCGGGAGGATCACCCAGCGCCGCCGACAGGAACCTGCCGAGCCGATCGGTGTACGGCGTGGTGTCGATGCCCTGCTCGGCCAGATGGTCCAGCACTATCTGGTGCGCCCAGGCATGCCAGGACTCCTGCTGGATGAACGGTTTGATGGCCGCCTCCAGCTCCGGGTCGTCGACCAGCGAGGACGCCTCGAGGACGGCCTTGATGAAGTGTCGCTCGCCCTCGGGTAACAGCAGGTGCAACACATTCATCATGTGAGTGGCGAACGGGTCATCCGGTACCCAGTGCAGCGGCAGATTCGACCAGTCGAAGCGAACTTGACGGCGAAACGCCGGGTGTCCGTCGTGGCGCACTTCCACTTCAGGCATCGGCACTCCTTTCAACAGTTTCCTAGGTGTCCGTTTTCTGGATTTCCAAACTCCGCGGCCGGTCGGCGTCGCGGACCGACCTCAGCAGCAGCCGTCGGGCTGGCCCTCTTCTTGGGCCCACAAGCGGGATCGCCGATGGGGCAGGCGCAAGTCCCGATACACTTTGAACGATAACAAGTGAACTACTGAACATACATCTGCAGCGAGCATGATCAGCTGTATACCCAGCTAGATACATGTTATGCAAAGGAAAAGAGTGTCTCTAGCGTACATCTGTTTACTAGCCGAGTGTACGTTCGGTCTTCGACTGGACAGTGTGCTCAGTTTTTCAGCGCGATATTGGCGGTGACGACTAGAGCACCCAGTACGGCGTTGCCGATACCGACCAGAACTGTCCACGGTCCGGACAGGCCGCCCCGGCGCGCTGAGAGGGCTCCCCAAAAGAACAACAGCAGCACATTGAGGTTGCCCACGATGGTCGTGTACCCGATCGTCACCCGGCCGCCGGGATCCTCGTGGTCGTCAGGCCAGCCGAACGCGGCCGCCAGCGCGAGCAGCAGCACCGTCGGCAGGCTGGCGACCAGGATGGGCCAGCCGCGCCCGACCCTGCGAACGAAGCCCGCGACATACCGCGCGCCGCCCTCGTCTTCATGACTGGCCACAAACATGCCGTATCCGCTTGTCAGCATGGACAGCGCGGCACTGAGAACAATCCACAGCGCGGTGTGCATCGGATCGCCGCTGGACTGGGCACACAGCAGCAGCAGGGTCAAGATGGTGCCGGCGATGAACCCCGCCAGCGCGGTGGAATCCAGTCTCACCAGCCGAACCCTAGCGGCGTGGCTTCGGTTGGTGGATCGCTATTTCATTCCTCCCCTGGTGCACCGCCACAGCAGCATCTGGCCCGCGGTGAATTCTTGATACAGACCGGTTTTGGCCCGTCCACGGATTCCCGGCGGTACTCTCGGCCAATGAACGCACCGGCCGGTTCTGGCCGCTCCCCCAGCCTGTGTTCTCTTTTCACCCGGTTGTCCAGCGGAGATCCGATGGACTATGCACTGGCGATCGGTGAGGCCTGCGCCGCGGTTCCGGTAATCGGTCGTCACCTCGAACCAGTCGGCACGGTTGCCGCAGTCGGCGCATGGGGGTCTCGTCTGGTTCCCGGAATCGTCCGTGCCCTGGCACAAGCCCGATCCGCACGGCCGGCGCCGGTACCGGCGTCCGCCCCGGTTCTCGGCGCAGCCGAAGTCTGCGGCGCCTCGCTTCGGGGCATCGTGGGGGACCTCGAGGACGTCGCCTGGCCGTTGCCCCAACGCTTCGCGCCGGTTTTGCGGATGGCAGAGCAACGTCGCCGCTTCGTGCACCGGAGCGCTGTGCCTTACGGGCCGTGCGACGGCCAACTCCTCGACGTCTGGCGCTTGCCGGAGCTGCCGGCGACGCCGGCGCCGGTGATGATCTTCGTGCCGGGCGGCGCCTGGGTGCATGGCAGCCGCACGTTCCAGGGTGCCGCCCTGATGTCCCGCCTGGCCGCCGCGGGCTGGGTGTGCCTGGCCATCAATTACCGAGTATCTCCGCGACACCGCTGGCCACGCCATGTGATGGACGTGAAAGTCGCCGTTGCGTGGGCGCGTGCCAACGCCGACCAATTCGGTGGAGACCGTAATTTCGTCACAATCGCGGGCTGCTCGGCCGGCGGACATCTGGCGTCGCTGACCGCGCTGACTGCCGGTGATGCTGACTTCGAGGGCGAACTCCCGCCGGGGGCGGACACTTCGGTCGACGCGGTCGTCTCGATCTACGGGCGATACGACTGGGATGACCGATCGACGCCGGAACGCGATGGCTTCGTCGACTTTTTGGAGCACTTGGTGGTCCAGCGCAGCTACCAGCGTCATCGCGACCTGTACCGCGCCGCGTCGCCGATCATGCGGATCACCGCCGATGCGCCGCCGTTCTTCATCGTTCATGGCAGTGCCGACATCGCGATTCCGGTGTCGCAGGCCAGGGCGTTCGTCCAGGTGCTGCGTGCCACGTCGCGGCAGCCTGTCGGCTACCTGGAGTTCCCCGGCGCACAACACGGGTTCGACCTCATCGACGGCGTGCGGACCGGCCCCGCCTGTACGGCGGTCAGTCTGTTCCTCGACGAGATGCACCGGCGTCACCTGCTGGCCCCGACCGTATCGGCGAGCTAGGCGAGGGGCCCGGCGGCGAAGAAAGGTAGCGCGGGGTGAAGCGACTGGCCGGCTACGACGCGATGCTGCTTTACAGTGAGACCCCCGCTGTGTACGGCCACACCATGAAGGTCGCCGTAATCGGCGGCGCCAGTTCGGGTTTCACCTTCGACCTGTTCCGGCGCCTGGTCGCGCAACGCCTATACCTGATGGAGCCACTGCGCTATCGGCTCATCGACATTCCGTGGAAACTGCACCACCCGATGTGGCAAGAGAACTGCGAGGTGGATCTCGACTATCACCTGCGGCGAGTTCAGGCGCCGGGGCGTGGCGACCGGCGCGCACTGGACGAGGTGATCGGACAGATCGCGGGCACCCCGCTGGATCGCAACCGTCCATTGTGGGAGTTTCACCTGGTGGAGGGCATGGAGGCGGATCGGGTTGCCGTCGTGGGCAAGGTGCATCATGCGCTTGCCGACGGCGTCGCCTCCGCGAACATGATGGCCCGAGCAATGGATCCCGAAGCCGGCTCGCGGGATAGCGGTCCGGAACCTCATCCTGATCCGGTACCGACTACCCGCCAGCTGGTCGCTGCGGCGGCACGCGACCATGTGAGCCAGATCCGTGCGGTGCCTGAATTGATCAGATACAGCGTGACGGGCGTGACGTCGGTATACCGCCGATCCCGACAACGGCAGCCGCACCCCTCGCTTGCCCGCATATTGCACGCCCCGGACACTTTCATCAATCACGTCGTCGCACCGCGGCGTACCTTTGCCAGCGCAACGCTGTCGCTCGCCGACGTCAAAGAGGTCAGCAAGCGCCTGGGTATCACCATCAACACTCTTGTTCTCGCGATCGCGGCCGGCGCCCTGCGCGAACTGCTGGTGCGTTACGACGGGCAGGCCGACCAGCCGATCCTCGCCTCGGTGCCCTCCAGTCTGGACTTGTCGCCGGATCGAGTGTCTGGCAACGAGCTCGGGGGCATGGTGGTGTCGCTGCCGGTACAGGTCGAGGATCCGCTGGAGCGGATTAGGTTGACCAACGTAGCCGCCGATATCGCCAAAGAGAACTACCGGCTGCTCGGCCCGGAGTTCTCGGCTCGCTGGTCGATGTTCCTGCCGCCGGCGCTGACGCCCGCGGCGTTCGCCTGGATGTCCCGCCGCGACGCGAAAGTCAGGGTGTTCAATCTGCCGATTTCCAACGTCCCCGGCCCGCGCCAGCGCGGCCGGTTTGGCGACTTCGTGCTCAGCGAACTGTATTCAGTCGGTCCGCTGACGGCCGGGAGCGGTTTGAACCTGACTGTGTGGAGCTACGTCGACCAGTTCAACCTCTCCGTTCTCGCTGACGATCAGACCGTCGGAGATCCGCATGAGGTGACTGACGCGCTGGTACGCGCGTTCGGCGAAATCCGTGGCGCCGCGGGCTTTTCCGAGCAGATCACGGTGGTACCAACCGCGATGGCGCTGGCCTGGCCGGGCTGAACACGGTCAGGTCAGAAAAACGATGCGCCTGCCCCGCCTGAGGCCACCTGCGCCCGAGATCGACGTTGGAGCGGTTCCACCCGCGGATTCTGGCTCTCACGTCGATCTCGGCGCACTGGCCGCCGTCTCAGCCATTCGAATCGTCGCCGAGATCGGCGCCTGGATCGCACCGTTGACCGGGCAGTTGAGCGCAGCCGAACAGATCCGGCTCACCGCGTTGCTGGGCAAAATGCTCGGCCGGTGAGCTGCCCAAAATGCTGGCGAGCGTGCACCGAGCCGCGCCACACTAGTGCATATGGTTCTCGTGGTTCCTGCTGGAGCTGAGCCGGTGACGTGACCAACGGCCACTGGTGGGCGCTCATCGTCGGCGTGGTATTCCTCGCTGGCGGACTTTGTGCGCTGTGCTTGCGTCGCGCGTGGGCCATGCCGATGACTGGTGTGCGGGCAGCCGGACCCAGCCTCCGCAGCGAGGTCCTCGCCGCGGCAGCCATCCTGTCATTGCAGCCATGGGCGGAACTGATCCCCGCCAACCAATTTGGGGTTGCGCTGTGTCGGCTAAATCTGCGAATTATCGGTGCGGCAAGTCTTCCGGTGCGCGGTTGTCGGTTGGAAACGGTCCGGGGACCGACATCAGGTGAATGGGTGCGCGCCCCCAGCGCCTACGATGCCGCCGGTGCGGTGTTGCTGCTGCACGGCAGCGGGTACATCGGCGGCTCGCCACGCACCCATCGGGGATTCGCCTCCCACCTATCCCGTGATTCGGGCCTGCCGGTCTTCGCGGCGCGGTATCGGCTGGCGCCCGAGTACTGCTTCCCCGCTGCCGAGGACGACGCCGTATCCGCCTACCGGTGGTTGCTCGGCCAGGGGCTCAATCCGGCGACGATCGTGGTGGTGGGCGATTCGGCGGGTGGCCATCTCGCGATCGCGCTGGCCATCCGTGCTCGCGCCGATGGCCTGCCCGCCCCGGCGGCGTTGACACTCTTCGGCCCGCTCATCGACCCGTCGTTGCGAACATCCATGGCCGACCGTCGCACTCGGCGCAATCCGCTCGACCCCAATACGGCACGCCGATTCCTGGCGCTCTACATCGGGGGCCATGACATCGACGATCCGCGACTGTCGCTGCTTCGGGCATCGCTCGCGGGACTACCGGCGGTCCAATTGCACTACGGCAGCCTGGAAGTCCTGCGCGCCGAGGCCGAACTGTTCGGTGCGGCCATCACCGACGCTGGCGGATCCTGCCAGCAACACGTGTGGCCACATCTCGTACACGGCTACTGGCTTTTCCCGCAGCTTGTTCCTGAAGCGCGCGAAAGCCTCCGTGTCGCTGGTGAATTCATTCGTCTTGCGGTCCGCGCGTCCGCCCGCGAACCGCAACCGTGAGAGAAAGGGTGTCACCTGTGCTCACCATGCTCAATCGGGTGCTGAACTACAAGGTCAGCATCGCAGCACTGCTCGAGATCAGTCTGTGGCTCGCGGTTCCCTACCTCGCGATCGGCCTCACCTGGTCGGCGTTCAACCCCGCATACGCCGAGCACATACACGATCGTCTGGAGAACCTGGTGCCCGCGGGCGCAGACCTGGTCGCATTCGTCGATGCGGCCCTGCTGTGGCCTGTCCTGATATTCGGCTCCTACATCTGCCCGACGTGACGTATTGACGCTGGGCCGTTCGGCAGGGCCTCAAACGTCGAGGGGTTCGGCGGGTGGAGCAAGCAGGGCCACAGCAATATTCAGCGGGCCGAACATGAGCAACGCGCACACGAAGAACAGCGCGCGGTTGTAGTTTTTCTGGCCCGCGATCGTCGCCGCCAGGCTAGCGCAGCTGAGCTGATAGATCGCCGTCGCAAATACGCCGAAAACGATGAGCAGGGTCACGATGTTCATGAGCCATCCTCGCATGACTCAGAACGCGAAGCGGTTGAGCACGTCGTAGTTGCGGAGCGGCGTGGCGTCGATCAGCCGCCAGAGCAGCCGCAGCTGCGCCGAGGGTCTGCGTTCGTCGGTGCCCCCACCGAGGTCTGCTCGAGGAAACGCAGCCGCGGGTTCCATTGCGCCATTTTGCGGGCGTCACGGATACCCCACTTGGTGATGCCCTTGGTGAGCACCTTGGACAGCCGCGGTCCAATCGGCGACACCGTGTCGAAGACGAGCTCGCCGCTGCCGAACCGATCCGTGAGGCGCTGCAGCAGCGTACGCACCTCGGGCTCGGTGAGATACATGACCAGTCCCTCCGCGACCATCAGGGTCGGGCGATCGGCGGGTATCTCGCGCAGCCACGCCTCTTCGGTCACCGACGAGCCGATCATTCGGTAGCCCGCGCAATCGACGTAGAGCTTGCGCCGCAGCGCGATGACATCCGGTTGATCGACGTCGAACCACTGCACGGTATCCGGTGGATGCAGCCGGAACGGCCTGGTATCCATGCCGCACCCCAGGTGCAGCATGACGGCATCGGGGTGCCGGCGCAGGAAGTCGGTGGTCCAGTCGTCCAGCTGTTTAGCACGCATGGTGACCATGTACTGATTGGCCCCGGGTCGCGTGGCGCGCCGCATGCGGGGCCAGTCGTATTCGATTCGGTCGACTGCTTCTGCGGCCGCTTTGTCACCCAGAATTGGTGCTGACGAACGACTTTCGTATGCCCGCAGGTACAGCGTACAGAGATTCGTCCATTCCACCGACCCCCACCGCACAGCGGTGAAGTCGACCTTGTCCGGCTGAGTCATGGCTGCTACGTCGAATCCGGGACCCGCGTCAACGCCTAGTCAAATACGTTCCGCGGCAACGTCGTCGGGATATCCAACGAACTCAGCAGGCCGGGGGCCGCATCGACGACGTACGGGATCGCATTGACCACCCGCATGGCCGTGGACGCCATCGCGGCGTTGCCCGCACCGTGGCCTTCGGCCTCCCCCAGCGTCATCGCGCAGTGAATCTCGGGATCGCCGTCGATGTCGACCCGATAGGTCGCATCGAACTCCGACGTCGGCCAATCGGGGGCGATGTCGCGGGCCATCCGGATGACGTGCTCGACCACGATGGCCTCCCGGCCGTTCACCGCGCCTGCGGCACGGGTACGCACCGCACCGCAGGTACCCGCTTTTATGGTGCCGAACGCGACGGTGATGTCACGGTCGGTCAACTCGCGGTCGAGAGAGCCGCGCACTTCCCCGACTTCGACGCCGAGGCCGTTGGCAATGAGGGATATCGGTGCCTTCCAAGCCATTTCGATAAAGCCAGGAGTCTTGAGCATGGGTTCGAAGTCAAGTGGGCGACCGAAGCCCATCCCGTCCATCATTACATCGGCCACCGGATAGTGGTCGTTGAGCGCGATCTCGCTGACGGTGATGGTGCGGATGTTCTTCGACTGCGTCGTCATGAGCAGCGCGAGCTGGTCGGAGGCGAAGCCCGGAAAGATGCCCGAGGCGTAGAAGGACGCGCCACCGGCCTGCGCGGCCGCCTCGAGCTGGCTGCGCCAGTCCGGGGCGTAGTACGACGGCGGGTGCACCAGAGTCGTCGACGTTGTCGACACGACGTTAATGCCGGCCTGCAAGAGCCTCAGGTAGTCGGGCACTGCGGCGGCATCCCGGTCCGGGCCACTCGCGGCGTACACGACGCAGTCTGGCGCCAGCGCGATGAGCGCATCGGCATCGTTGGTGGCGGCAATTCCGATCGGCGCACCACCGACCAATTCACCGGCGTCTCGGCCGACCTTGTCGGGCGAATGCACCCATACACCAACGAGTTCCAGGTCAGGTCGACGACTGATGGCATCGATCGCGATCTTTCCCACGCCGCCGGTGGACCACACGACGCTCCGCAACGACCCAGACGCAACTGGCACAGCCATTTCCTCACTCGCGCTAGTCGGCACCAATGCCGTCAGCCTTGACCGGCCAGCGGCGATCGCACCGCCATGTCCCTGCACTCTAACCTAACGTTTGTTCAGCCACTCCAAGAGCAGGTGCGCTTGCTCTTGCAGTCGCCCTCGGCCAGGTGCGCGGATCTTGCCGGTTTGCCACCCGCGGTCAGGGGCCGGCACACTGGGGATGGCTTGCCGCGCGGGTGCTCACGACCCCGCTCCGGTGAAGTACGGCAGCCAAAGATCATCGGATACCTGATGAAACTTCACGCGCACCGGTATCCCGACGTCGAGCTGGTCGGGCCGCAGACCGACGATGTTGGTCAACATCTGGTAGCCCTCGGCGAGATCGACTATCGCGGGAGCATACGGCGCACGAAACGCCGCGGTGACCGGTCGGTAGACGATGGTGTAGCTGTAGATTTCACCGTGCCCGGTGCCGGCCTGCCAAATCAGCGACTCCGACAGGCAGTGTCGGCAGTGTTCGGCGGGCGGAAAGAGCGCCTCACCGCAGTGCTCGCAAAGTTGGTAGCGCAGCACCCCTTCGGCACACCCGTCCCAGAACGGCGCGGTCAGCGACCCTGCAATAGCAGGCGGCAGTGGGCCATTCTGGGGCGCCAAAAGCTGATCGGTCATCAACTTGGTCTGTCTCCCAGCAGCATTACCGTGGTGAACAGTGCGCCCGCGCCGCCGTTGCTGCACAGCGCGACATGCGCGTCGGACACTTGGAGATCTCCTGCCTCGCCGCGAATCTGTTGTACGGCCCGAATTGCACGCTGCATCATCTGCGGGTTGGCACCGGCATGACTGAACGACATCGTGCCGCCGTCGGTGGTGATCGGATGACTGCCGGTCAAACCTACGTGTCCGTCGGCGACGAAATGACCGCCTTCGCCGTCCGGGCAGAACCTGAAAGCCTCGAGTTGGCGGATGATCTCGAACGAGAATGGATCGTAGAGTTCAAGCACGTCAACGTCGTTGCGGTGCAAGCCGGCGGCTCGGAATGCGACGTCGGCGGCGTGCCGGCCGACCACCCCATTGATGTCCGACGTTCGTCGCCCGGTCAGGTCCCATGCGGGCGGGTGCCGGTATGCCGGACCGTGGAAGTCGGCGCCGCTGCCCAACACGTAAACCGCACGGGAGGTGTCGACGCGGTCGGTGCTGGCGACCACCAGCGCGCATCCGCCTTCGGAGGTCATCGCGCAGTCGAGCAGGCGAAATGGGTCGGCAATCATTCTCGATGCGGTAATATCGGCGGCCGAAAACGGCCCGCGCTGGAAGTAGACGGCTTCCGGGTTGCGCGAACCGTTGTTGCGGATCGTGGCGGCGACGATTGAGAGCTGCTCGCGGGTGGTTCCATACAGGTGCATGTGGCGGCGCGCGACGAGCGCGAACTCCGCCGCCGTGAACAAGCCGTAGGGGGCCACCCATTCGTTCTCCGGCCGGGTCCACGGCGCGGTCGACGAGTGGTCGCGGTGCTGCCCCGCCTGGCCGGCCACCAGCACCACGACCTCGGCGCTGCCGTACTCGATCGCCGCAACAGCCTCGGCGATCATGCCGATCCCGAAACTTGTTCCCTGCCAGGCTGGGCCGAGACGCAGGTCGTAAATCAAGGCGGTCGATATATTTCCCGCGCAGACCCCGTCGACATCGGCGAGCTCGAGGCCGGCGTCGGCCAGTGCGCCCCGCACCGCATCGACGGCAAGGCGCCGTGAGGTCTCCCCTTCCAACCGTCGGCCTTGCCGCGTGTTGTAGACGCCGACGATCGCGGCGCGGCGCTGGGTTCCCGTCAATGCTCCGCCGAACCTACCCCGAACCTTCCGACACGGCCCGCAGGAGCACCACCGCACGGGCCTCGACGACCGTGGTGGACTGCGCCGCCAGCGGCGTGTCGCGCTCGACATGGTCCGTGGTGCTGGCGGCGCTGTCGACGACAGGTATCCAGCTTGCACCGAATTCCTCAGGTGGCAAGGTGAATTCGATCGGCTCGTGATGGCCGTTGAAACACACCACGAACGAGTCGTCGGTGACCCGCTGTCCGCGGGCATCGGTGTCGGGGATCCCCTGACCGTTGAGGAAGACCGCTACTGACTTACCAAAGCCCGAATTCCAGTCCTCGTCGCTCATCTCGCTGCCGTCCGGGCGGAACCACGACACGTCCGGGAGGCCCTCAGATCCCCGGCGCCGCACTGGGATCCCAGTGAAAAAGCGTCGCCGGCGGAACACCGGATGCGCCTTGCGGATCTCGGCGACCGAGCGGGTGAACTCGATCAGGTCGGTGTCGGCGTCGGCCCAGTCGAGCCAGGTGATTTCGGAGTCCTGACAGAAGCCGTTGTTGTTGCCACCCTGGGTGCGGCCCAGTTCGTCGCCGTGGCAGATCATCGGCACCCCCTGCGACAGCAACAACGTCGTCAAGAAATTGCGCTGCTGGCGAGCCCGAAGCGCATTGATTTGCGGGTCGTCGGTAGGGCCCTCGGCTCCGCAGTTCCAGGACCGGTTGTGAGATTCGCCGTCGTTGTTGTCCTCACCATTAGCCTCATTGTGCTTCTCGTTGTAGGACACCAAGTCCCGCAGGGTGAAACCGTCGTGCGCGATGACGAAGTTGATCGACGCCACCGGGCGACGGGCGGTCTGCTCATAGAGGTCGGCCGATCCGGTCAACCGGGACGCGAATTCACCCAGGCTGGCATCCTCGCCGCGCCAGAAGTCGCGCATCGTGTCGCGATACTTGCCGTTCCACTCCGTCCACTGCGGCGGAAAGTTGCCCACCTGGTAGCCGCCCGGTCCGACGTCCCAGGGCTCGGCGATCAACTTGACCTGGCTGACCACCGGATCCTGCTGCACCAGTTCGAAGAACGCGCTCAATCGGTCGACGTCATAGAACTCCCGGGCCAATGTCGACGCCAGGTCGAAGCGGAACCCGTCGACGTGCATCTCGGTGACCCAGTACCGCAGCGAGTCCATGATCAGCTGCAATGTGTGGGGGTGACCGACGTTGAGGCTGTTGCCGGTGCCGGTGTAGTCCATGTAGTACTGCTGGTCGTCATCGACCAGTCGGTAATAGGCGGCGTTGTCGATGCCGCGCATCGACAAAGTGGGTCCCAGGTGGTTGCCCTCGGCGGTGTGGTTGTAGACCACGTCCAGGATGACCTCGATATTGGCTTCGTGCAGGGCGCGGACCATGGTCTTGAACTCCTGCACCTGGCCGCCGGGTGTGGCACTTGCGGCGTATTTCGAGTCGGGGGCAAAGAACCCAATCGTGTTGTAACCCCAGTAATTCGACAGCCCTTTGTCGATCAGGGTGGAGTCGTTGACGAAGTGGTGCACGGGCAGCAACTCGATTGCGGTCACCCCGAGACTGGTGAGGTGCTCGATGATGGCTGGATGCGCGACCGCCGCGTAGGTGCCGCGGATCTGATCGGGGATGTCGGGGTGCGTCTGAGTGAGGCCCTTGATGTGGGCCTCGTAAATGATGCTGTCGGCGTAGTCGTGTTGCGGGGGCCGGTCGACTCCCCAGTCGAAGTACGGGTTGATGACCACCGATTTGGGCACCAGTGCCGCAGAGTCGTCGTCGTTGCGGCTGTCGGGATCCCCGAAGTTGTAGCTGAATAACGATTGATCCCATTCGAAGACACCGTCGATGGCCTTCGCGTAGGGGTCTAGCAACAGCTTGTTGGGGTTACAGCGCTGGCCCTGGGACGGGTCGTATGGCCCGTGCACCCGAAATCCGTACCGCTGGCCCGGCTCGACGCTGGGCAAGAAGGCGTGCCAGACAAATCCGTCGACCTCGGGCAGCGCGACCCTGGATTCGCTGCCGTCGACGTCGAAAAGGCACAGCTCGACGCGCTCGGCAACCTCACTGAATACGGCGAAGTTCGTTCCGGACCCGTCGTAGGCGGCCCCCAGCGGATACGCCTTACCCGGCCAGACTTCAATCGGGCGCTGCTCGCCAGTGCCAACCTGGGATTGATCCGCCGGTGCCGCCACGGGAGCGGCAGGGTCTTTTGTAATCACAGCATCAACCACCTAGTTCTCCTGACTTCCACCGGATCAACGAAAACGTCCAGACGCGACGCCCGCAGCCGCGCGCACCGTATAACCGTTCTGCTCGCGCACTAAGCGGATACCTGGTCACCCGGAACACTACTGAACCTCGTCGCGACGACATGGCAGGGTGGCATCCGTGGCCAACACTACTGAACCGATCATCGACGCCAACGACCTGCGCGAAGTCAGCACTGCCAAGGGCGCGTTGCGCTATTACGACTGCGGTCCTGATTCGGGCCCGGTATTACTGTTCCTGCACGGCTCGGGCCCCGGAGTGACCGGCTGGCGCAACTTCCGTGGGGTCCTGCCCACGTTCGCCGAACATTTCCGCTGCCTCGTCCTGGAATTCCCCGGTTTCGGGGTCAGCGACGACTTCGGCGGACATCCGATGGTCACCGCGTTCGGCACCGTTTCGTCGTTCCTGGACGCACTCGGCGTGGAGAAGGTGCACATCGTCGGTAACTCGATGGGCGGTGGCGTCGGCATCAATTTCGCCATTCGCAATCCGAACCGCATCGACCGGCTGGTGACGATCGGCGGTATCGGGACCAACATCTTCAGCCCCAGTCCCAGTGAGGGCATCCGGCTGCTGCAGGAGTTCGTCGAAGACCCGACCCGGCAACGTCTCGTCGACTGGCTCAAATCTATGGTTTACGACCAGGCGCTGGTCACCGACGAACTGATCGAGGAACGCTGGCAGCTGGCCACCGATCAAGCGGCACTTGCCGCCGCGCGACGCATGTATGGAAAGGCAGCGTTCGCCGCGATGAATGCCGCGATGGCCGCCGCCGATGGGCCCCTGCCGTGGGCCGTCATGCACAAGCTGTCGGCGCCCACCCTGCTGACCTGGGGCCGCGACGACAGGGTGAGCCCGCCGGACATGGCGCTCATCCCGATGCGCACCATCCCCAACGCCGAACTGCACATATTCCCCAACTCCGGGCACTGGGCCATGATCGAGGCCAAGGCAGCGTTCGAAAGTACGGTCCTGGGCTTTCTGTTGCGCAGATAACCGGCTAGCGCTGGGTCGCGCCGGCGTCGACCGGCAAAATGATCGCGGTGATGTAGCGCGCCTCCTCGGAGGCCAAAAACAGCGCGGCGTTGGCGACATCCACCGGGTCTATCCACGCCACCGCGAGCATGTTCATCGATCGGGCCGCCTCGGCGAATTCGGCGCGGGTGAGTGGTCGGTTTAAGTCGGGACGAAACGCGCGACGGACGGCGTCGTTCTGGATCATCGGCGTGTCGACGTTGGTCGGGTGCACGCAGTTCACCCGAACATTGTGCGGCGCAAGCTCGTTGGCCAGGCTGCGCATCAAACCGACAACGCCGTGCTTGGCGGCGGTGTAGTGCGCGACACCGACCAGCCCGCGCAGTCCCGCGATGGAATTGGTCAGCACCATCGCACCGGCCCCACGCGCGATCAGATGCGGGGCAGTCGCCCGACACGTGTGCCACACACCGGTGAGGTTGACGTCCAGCATGGTGCGCCAAGCGTTTTCGGCCAGGTCGACTGCCATGCCGCGCGACGTGATTCCGGCGGTCGCGCACACGACGTCCAATCCGCCGAACCGCTCGACGCCGCGGTCGGTGGCGGCCTGTACACCGGCCAGGTCACGCACATCGACGATCTCGGTGTGCACCCGCCCGCCGCCTTGGGTGATCAACGAGGCCGTCTGGTCGAGATCGGCCGGCGTGCTGTACGGGATCACCACCGTGTCGACCGGGCCGCACACGTCAAGCGCCACGATGTCGGCGCCCTCCTGCGCAAACCGCACCGCCTGTGCGCGACCGATCCCCCGCGCCGCGCCGGTGATCAGTGCGACCTTGCCTTCGAGCCGTCCGCCGGGCCGTGACGTCACGTGGTCTTCTGCATCAGCCCGGCGTCGACGACGAGTTGGGTGCCGGTGATGTAGCGGGCCTGGTTAGAGGCCAAGAACACCACGGCATTGGCCACGTCGACCGGCTCCACCCACGGCACCGGAAGCAGAGTGCGGGCCTGCAACGCCTCGGCGGCATCGGCCGCCGTCGGGTTGTCCAGATCGGGGCGTAGCCGCCGAAACACCTCGTCGTTGAGCACCATCGGTGTGGCCACCGGCCCGGGGTGCACGGTGTTGACCCGGATGCTTCGCGGCCCCAGTTCGTTGGCCAGCGTGCGCGCCAGCCCCACCACCGCGTGCTTACTGGCGGTGTAGTGGGCGGTGTTGGCGGTGCCGCGAAGACCGTTGGTGGAACTGATGATCACGACGGAGCCGCCCTGCTCCCCGATGTGCGGCACGCCCGCCTTGACCGTGTGCCAGACGCCGGTGAGGTTGATGTCCAGCGTGCGCTGCCACACCTGCGGATCGAGCTCCCACGTCGGACCGCCGACGGGATAAATTCCGGCGTTGGCGATGATCACGTCAAGTCGACCCAGCTCGACGACACCGGCGTCGATGTTTGCTGTCACGCCTTCGAGGTCGCTGACGTCCGCCAAGCCGGTCACGCACCGGCGGCCCCGGCTTTCGACTTGCATTGCGGTATCGCGTAACTCGCCCGCTGCCTCTGGTGCATCGAGGGCGATCACATCGGCGCCCTCGTCGGCGAAGCGCGCACAGTGCACGCGCCCAGTCCCTTTTCCGGCGCCGGTGACCACGACGACCTTGTCGACTAATCCAGTCATCACGTGATGAGATCGACGCCGCGGGTGTTGGCGACGCCCACACCCACCATGACGACATCCAGAGTTTGTTCGCCGGCTTTGTCCACATGCTCACGGTAGGGCCTTTGCCTTCTGAAACGTCCCGTTTGTCCGGTCACCGGACGCTTCAGGCGAATTTCGCGGCATTTTCCGTCCGCTCACCGGGATCGCCTACGGGTCCGGCGCCCACTGCGGTAGACCATTAGTGAGCACCTACACGTAAGGACGACAAACATGAGCGAGCGGGTACTTGACCGGGTGATGGCCACCGCCGACCAGTTGCGCGAGCAGGGCGCGGAAGCCGAAAGGATTGGCCGGCTCACCGACGAGTCCGTCAAGATCATGAAAGCAGCCGGCGTGATCCGGCTGCTGCAGCCCAAGGCCTACCAAGGGTTTGAGGTCCACCCCCGGGAGTGGGCCGAGACGGCGATGGCCACCGCGGCCTTGGATCCGGCCGCTGGCTGGATCGTCGGCGTGGTGGGCGTGCACCCCTACCAGTTGGCCTATGCCGACCCGAAGGTGCCCGCCGAGATCTGGGCCGACGATGCCGACACGTGGATGGCCTCTCCGTACGCGCCGCAGGGTGTGGCCAAGCCCATTAGGGGGGCCGGCGGATACATCTTCAACGGCCGCTGGCAGTTCAGCTCGGGCACTGATCATTGCGACTGGATCATCCTAGGCGCGATGCTCGGCGACGAGAAGGGCGTGCCGTTGATGCCGCCCCAGATGCTGCACATGATCCTGCCGCGCAAGGACTACGAGATCGTCGACGACTCGTGGAATGTCGTGGGGCTGCGCGGAACTGGCTCCAAGGACGTCATCGTCAAGGATGCGTTCGTCCCGTCCTACCGCACGATGGACGCGACGAAGGTGATGGACGGCACCGCCCAGCGTGAGGCCGGGATGACCGAGCCGCTGTATCTGATGCCGTGGTCGACGATGTTCCCACTGGGTATCTCCGCGGCCACCATCGGCATCGCCGAGGGAGCGCTGGCCGCGCACCTGGACTATCAGCGGGCGCGCGTCGGCGCCACCGGAACCGCGATCAAGGACGATCCCTACGTCATGCACGCCATCGGCGAGGCGGCGGCCGACATCAACGCCGCCCGTCAGGAGCTGCTGGCCAACGTCGACCGCATCTACGACATGGTCGCCGCGGGCAAGGAGGTGTCGTTCGCGGACCGGGCGGCCGGTCGGCGCACCCAGGTTCGCGCGGTGTGGCGCGCGGTGGCGGCGGTCGACGAGATCTTCGCTCGCTCGGGCGGCAACGCGGCGCGGATGGACAAGCCGCTGCAACGGTACTGGCGCGATGTGCACGTCGGTCACCTGCATGCCATCCATGTCCCGGGCACCGCGTATCACGCGTCGGCGCTCAGTTCACTGGGCATCGATCCGCCCGAGGGTCCGCTGCGGGCCCTGATTTAGGAGAGGCCTTCGCATGAGCGATCTGAAAAGCCTTGGCTACATTACGATCTCGACCAATGACATCGAGCGTTGGCGGCATTTCGCCTTCGGTGTTTTGGGCTTCGCGGAAGGCAAAGGACCCGATCCGTCATCGTTGTACCTGCGGATGGACGAGCGCGCGGCGCGTCTCATCGTCGTTCCCGGTGAGAGCGACCGGGTTCTCACCATTGGTTGGGAAGTGCGCGACCGCCCGGCACTGCAGCGGGTCAAAACAGCCGTCGATGGCGCCGGGGTGGCGTTCAAGCAACTGTCTCTCGAGGAGGCCGAGGCCCGTCGGGTGGAAGAGGTGATCACCTTCGAGGACCCGGCTGGCACCACTCTGGAGATATTTCACGGTGCGGTGCTCGACCACAGCCCGGTCGTCACACCGTTCGGCGCGAAATTCGTGACCGGCGGTCAGGGAATGGGCCATGTGGTGGTGCCCGCCACTGATCCCACCGGGCTCTTCGACTTCTACACCGACATACTGGGTTTCCGTTCCCGCGGTGCCTTCCGGGTGCCGTTGCCGAAAGAGTTCGGCCCGGTGCGAGTGCGGTTCCTCGGCATCAACGAACGACACCACAGCCTGGCGATCGTCCCGGCCGCACATCAACGCGACCCCCGACTCGTCCACATCATGGTCGAAGTCGACACCTTGGACGCGGTCGGCCAGGCACTTGACCGCGTCAACGCCGAGGGCTTCCAGTTGTCCTCCACACTCGGGCGCCACACCAACGACAAGATGATCTCGTTCTACGTCCGCGCACCCGGTGATTGGGACATCGAATTCGGCACCGAGGGCATGCGGGTCGACGAAACCTATTACACCGCGGAAGAAATCACCGCCGACAGCTATTGGGGCCATCAGTGGGTCGGTGAGATGCCCGCGGCAATGCGGCTATGACGCCGGACACAGTACCCTTCCCGGCGTAACGCCGGTGCTGGCCGCGTCGATCACATCGTGGGATTACGAGGCCGACGTCGTCATCGCCGGCTACGGGATCGCGGGCGCAGCGGCGGCGGTGGAAGCGGCCCGGTCCGGCGCCGACGTCTTGGTGTTGGAACGCACCGGCTCCTGGGGCGGAGCTGCCGCGATGGCCGGCGGTTTCATTTACCTGGGCGGCGGTACGGCGCTGCAAAAGGCTTGCGGCTTTACCGATTCCGTGGACAACATGGCGGCATTCCTCAACGTGGCGATGGGCCCGGGAGCTGACGCCAACCGGATCGCCGATTACTGCGCCGGCAGCGTCGCCCACTTCGACTGGCTCGTCGAGTGCGGCGTGCCGTTCAAAGCGGAATTTTTCTCCGAGCCCGGCTGGGAGCCGATGGGCGACCAGGGGCTGATGTACAGCGGCGGTGAAAACGCGTACCCGTTCAACACTATCGCCTCCCCTGCCCCGCGCGGGCATGTCCCGCAGATGTCGAACAAGAAGCAAGGCGAGGCCAGCGCCGGGCTCATGCTGATGAAGCCTTTGGTGGAGACGGCCACCGCGGCCGGCGCGCACGCGCTCTACGACGTGCGAGTGCAGTGCCTGATTGTTGAGTCCGATGGCCGGGTCGTCGGGGTTCGCGCTCGCCAGTACGGCAGTGAGATGGCGATCCGGGCGCGCACCGGGGTTGTGCTTGCCACAGGCAGTTTCGCCTACAACGACGCGATGGTGGCTCGTTACGCACCGCGAATCGCCGGGCGCCCGGCCGCGTCGATCGAGCAGCACGACGGACAAGCGATCCGGATGGCGCAGGCGCTGGGCGCGGATCTGGCCCACATGGACGCCACTGAAGTCGCGATCTTCATTGACCCGCAGCAACTGGTGCGCGGCATCTTGGTCAATGGCCGCGGTCAACGCTATGTCACCGAGGACACCTACCCGGGCCGGATCGGGCAGCTCACGCTCTACCAGCAGGACAACATCGCTTTTCTGATCATCGACGGCGATGCCCAGGAGGAGGCGATGGCCTCGTGGTCGCCTCACCTCATGCTGCGGCCGCCGACCTGGGTGGCCGACACCGTCGCCGACCTGGAGTGCGACATAGGCCTGGCACCTGGTTCGCTGCAGGCGACTGTGACGGCATATAACGAGGGCGCTGCTCGCGGCGAGGATCCGCTGCTGCACAAGAAGCCCGAGTGGGTGCGGCCGATCGGAACACCTTTGGGCGCGATCGATTTGCGTGAGTGCACCGGCGGTTTCACGTTGGGTGGGCTGGCCACCACCTTGGATGCGCAAGTGCTGCACGTCAGCGGTGACCCCATACCAGGGCTCTTCGCCGCGGGCCGCTCGACAGCCGGACTGGCCGCCTGGGGCTATGCCAGCGGTATCTCGCTGGGCGACGGCAGCTTCTATGGTCGCCGCGCAGGCCGCTCGGCAGCTCGTTGACAGCGTTCCGCCGCGATGGGCGCTCGGCAGCGTTTTAACAGCGTTCCGCCGCGCTGGGTGACAAGAGCCGCACCGATATGATACAAACTGCTATATTCCTATTAGGAATATAGCAGCCAGATATATCTTAATGGAGGAGCCAATGACGCAAACCGTCGAATCCGTCACCCCCAGCGCCGTCATCGACCGCGTTTCGTTGGTTCTCGACGCGTTCGACGGGCCGGGACGGCTGACGCTGGCCCAGATCGTCCGTCGCACCGGCCTGCCGCGCTCCTCGGCGCACCGGATGCTCGATCGTCTGGTGCAGCTGCGCTGGCTGCGCCGTAGCGGCCGGGACTACGAGCTCGGTATGCGTCTGGTGGAGCTGGGTTCGCTGGCTGTGCATCAGGACCGGCTGGTGCGCGCAGCGTCGCCGCTGCTGGGCGAATTGCACCGTGCCACAGGGCTCGTCGTGCATCTCGCGGTTCTGGACGGATCCGATGTGATCTACCTCGACAAGGTCGGCGACCGGATGATCGCGGCGATCCCCACCCGGGTCGGCGGTCGTCAGCCCGCGCGCTGCACTGCCGTCGGCAAGGCGATTCTGGCTTACTGCGACACGGAGATCGCGATGGACCTGCAGGTCCGCAAGACGAAATATTCGATCTCGCATCACTCCCAGTTGGCGCTCGAATTGGCCAAGGTGCGCGCGCACGGCGTCGCGTTCGAGCGCGAAGAGTCACTACTCGGGTTCGGTTGTGTGGCAGCCCCGATCGGGAGTCCTGGTGAGGCAGTCGCCGCGGTGTCGGTGTGCGGACCGATGAATCGCATGATGTTCGATCAGCGACTGACCGCGCCGGTGCGGATGACCGCCATGGGTATATGGCGCAATGTCGAGGACGGCTCGCAACGGGTGGCGCCAACCCTGCAGCCCCTGCGGCCGTTGATGTCAGCGCGTCGGGATCCGGTGCCGCGCCCCGATCTGCAGTACGCCTGACTCTGCAGCGTAGGTCGAGGGCGGCGCCGATCTACAGTGGCGCACGGCATACCTGTGCCCTACGCCCCCCACGCTCCCTACGCCCACATCGCACTCACACACCTCACACTCGCTGCACACCTCACACACCTCATACACCTCACATACCTCACACGCTGCACACCTCACACACCTCTTACACCTCACAGTCGCTGCACACCTCACACACCTCATACACCTCTCACACCTCTCACACCACTCACAACCTCACACTCGCTGCACACCTCATACACCTCACGTACCTCACACACACCTCACGCACCACGCACCTCACGCTGGAAGACAGGCTTGTTGCCCGCCTCCTAGCGACAACTCCGTCGATGTCTTAGGCCAGTGCGATGGTCTTGGGATGAGTAATTCACTGCGCCTGCGGGGAACTGAGCTCCGCTATCTACTGACACAGCATCTGTTCCTGCACGGGCCCGCCACCGTCCCGGAGCTGATCCGAGCGCTCGCCTGGCATCAGTTTGATATCGCTGGACGTCCCTCGAAGACCATCTCGGATGCCTTACGGTGGGAAATGGGCTACGGCCGAGTGCAGCGATTAGCCCGCGGCCGATACGGCCCCGGCTGGATGCCGCGCGCTACGGAATACCGAATCCACAAGCGCGTCATGGAACTTCGCGCAAAAGCGGAAACGTTGTCGCGCAGAGGCGGGCAAACCGAAGTACCGGGTTGACGCGGCCAGGTGGCGACGCCCACGGTTTGACCGCAACGTTGTCGCGCAGAGGCGGGCAAACCGAAGTACCCGGCTGACGCGGCCAGGTGGCTACGCCCACGGTTTGACCGCAACGTTGTCGCGCAGAGGCGGGCAAATCGAAGTACCCGACTGACGCGGTCAGGTGGCTACGCCCAAGGTTTGACCGCAACTTTGTCGCGCAGAGGCGGGCAAACCGAAGTCCCCGACTGACACGGCTAGTGGGCCACACCAACGGTTTCGTCGACGATCAACAGTTCGCCGTGACGCAACGCCTCGGGGATCGACTCCCTCAATGCCGAGCACACCAGGAACACGCCCCGACCGTGCGCAGCTATCTTCTGCGCTTCCCGGCGCTCGGCACACCGGGCCGTCGCATCGGCGTTCCACTGCACACTGGTCTGGTTCCAGCTGCTCTTGCGGACCAACACTTCGCGCCGCAGTCGCGGCACACCACCGGCACCATGGGCATTTCGTCGAGACGATTGTCTCGTACGGAGATACCTCATCACAGGGAACCGGCCGTCTCCGCCGCCATATTCGCCTCGACCTCTTTCATCCACGCCTCATACGGCCGGGTGGTGTCGAGCTCGAACTCGAAGCGGTCCACCATATCTGGCTTCACGTCGGCCACGTCGACGTAGAACTGCTGATACCAGCGACGCAACTGGTAAACCGGCCCGTCCTCCTCGACCAGCAGCGGGTTGTCGATACGCGCCTTGTGCCGCCAGATCTCGACATCCTGCTCGAATCCCAGCTTGACGAAGTCACCGAGGCTGATCGCGGTCTCCATGGCCAGATCATCGGGCAGCGTCTCCGATTTCTTGCACGATGATGCCGTACTGCAGCACAAAGGAATTCGCGTCGATCGGGTAGTGGCAATTGATCAGGATCGTCTGGTGATCGCCTTGCTCGTAGTGGTAGGTCAGGTCGTCGATCATGAAGGACGGGCCGTAGTAGGACGCCACCGAGGTGGTACCGAGCATCTGGCGACCTTCGGGGCTCGCCGAGGTCGGGTCGGCCCTCACCGTTCATGTACTGGGTCGCCACGTGTCCTTCGAAGATGTTCTTGAAATAGCGTCGGCAACGAGCCGTGGATGTAGAAGAAGTGCGCCATGTCGACGACGTTGTCGATGATTTCGCGGCAGTTGCTGTGCACGACTGTGGTGTACCAGTGCCAGTCGGTCCATCCGTCGCTCGTCGCGCCCTCGATGCGCGGGATGGTGATCTCCGGCGGAGGCGGGTTGCGCTCGGGGTCGTTCCAGACGAACAACATGCCGTCTTGCTCGCAGGGTGGTCCAGGCTTGTGTGCGGGCCAGCGGGTGTGCGCTTGCTGTACGGCACCTGCTTGCATCGTCCGTCGCCGCCCCAGCGCCAATCGTGGAACGGACAGGCGATCTCATTGCCCTTGACCTGGCCCTGCGAAAGGTCACCGCCCATGTGCCGGCAGTAGCCGTCGAGCACGTTGATGTTGCCGTCCGCGCTGCGGAAGACGACGAGCTTCTGCCCGAAGGCGTTGATCGCGTGCGGCTTGCCGTCACCGAAGTCTCTGATCAGGCCAAGGCAGTGCCATCCGCGGGCGAACCGCGTGGGTGCGGCCTGCGCTTCGATGAGCCGAACTTCGTCGGTTTCAGACTGCGACGTCATAACCACGATTTAACTCCTGCGGCCGGACCCGTGCGGGCGACTGTTCCACTGATCAGGACGACTCTTCTGCGTCGCGCCGCCGTCGGCATACCGTTCTCAACGTGACGCCCGCACAGCACGACGATCCCGGCCGGACTCTCCGTGGCCGACACGACCGTCGACCTGCTGGTGGTCGGGTCGGGCACCGGCATGGCCGCGGCACTGGCTGCCCATGAACTCGGGCTGTCGGTGCTGATCGTGGAAAAGTCCTCGCTACGTGGGCGGCTCCACCGCGCGATCCGGCGGCGCGCTGTGGCTGCCCGCCTGCCCAGTGCTGCAGGCCGGCGGGGCCAACGACACCGCGGAGCGCGCCGCCTGCCTACCTGGATTCGGTGGTCGGCGGGGTCGGCGCCCCGGCAGCGGTCGGCTGGGTTTGTGACCCATCTGTCCGCGACGGTCGCCATGCTGCGCCGAACGACTCCGCTGCGGCTGTTCTGGGCCCGCGACTACTCCGATTACCACCCCGAGGAGCCCGGCGGCAGCGCGGCGGGCCGCACCTGCGAGTGTCGCCCTTTAGACACGTCGATCCTCGGCGAATACCGCACCCGACTGCGGCCCGGGGTCATGGAGGCGAGCGTCCCGATCCCGACGACCGGTGCTGACTATCGCTGGATGAATTTGGTGGCGCGGGTGCCACGCAAGGGCATTCCGACATTCGGCAAGCGGCTGGCGCAAGGGGTGGGCGGCCGGCTGGTCGGCCGCCGCTACGCCGCCGGCGGCCAAGGCTTGGTAGCCGGCCTGTTCGCCGGCGTGCTGCGCGCCGGTATCCCGGTGTGGATCGACACCACGCTGCTGCGTCTGCACGGCGACGGTGATCGCGTGACCGGCGCGATTGTGGAGCATCGCGGACGCGAGGTGACCGTCAGCGCTCGGCGCGGCGTGGTGCTGGCCACCGGTGGTTTCGACCACAGCATGGATATGCGGTGGAAATTCCAGTCTGAATCGCTGGGCGCCAACCTGAGCCTGGGCGCCGACGCCAATACCGGCGACGGGATCCGTGCGGCACAGGAACTGGGCGCCGACATCGATTTGATGGATCAGGCGTGGTGGTTCCCCGCCGTCGCGCCCCTTCCCGGCAAAGCGCCAGCAGTGATGCTGGCCGAACGGTCACTGCCGGGCTCCCTGATCGTGGACCAGAACGGTCAGCGGTTCGCCAACGAGTCGACGGACTACATGTCTTTCGGTCAGCGATTGCTCGAACTGGAGCGCTCGGGCAGTCCCGTCGAGGTCATGTGGATCATCTTCGACCAGCAATACCGCAATAGCTATGTCTTTGGCGCCGAACTGTTTCCGCGGATGCGGATTCCGCAGGCGTGGTATGACGCGGGCATCGCGGCGCGAGCCGACAGCCTCGCCGAGCTTGGTGCGAGCAGATCGGCGTCCCGGTGTCCGAGTTCACCCGCGACGATGAGCACGTTCAACGAAAACGCCTCTGCCGGTGATGATCCCGAATTCGATCGGGGCCGCAGCGCCTACGACCGGTATTACGGCGACCCGACGATAAAGCCGAATCCCAACCTGCGTCCGTTGCTCAAAGGCCCGTTCTATGCAGTGAAAATGGTGCTGTCCGACCTGGGTACCTGCGGGGGGCTGAAGGCCGACGAGCGGGCCCGGGTGCTCCGCGAAGACGGCAGCGTGATCGCCGGGCTGTATGCCATCGGCAATACCGCGGCAAATGCGTTCGGCACCACCTATCCGGGCGCCGGCGCGACGATCGCGCAGGGACTGGTCTACGGCTACATCGCCGCACGGGACGCGGCGGCTACGGATTAGCCGATTCGCGCTTGGCCTGGACCTGCTTCTCGACCTCGCGCCAATAGCCCGGCGTGGGGCGCGGTTTCCCGAAGCCGCCCTTGGCGGCCTTCTGCATGATGGCGTCGGCCTCGTCGATGTCCTTCATCATGTTCCAGCGCGAACTCACGCTCGGCGGCATAGTATTTGGCCGCCCAGCGCAGCGCGATTACCGAATACGCCCAGGCCGGTTCGGCCTCGGCCCCCTCGGCGTCCTCGACCGCTTTGCGATGCCTCGCTTCGGCGTACGCCACATGCTCCTGCAGCAACTCCTTGAGCCGGGTCGGGTTACTAAGATGGCCGAACGTCACCCGTAGCAGCACGCCGTGTTTGAGCACCGGTGGGTCCACCGGTGCGTCGTTGGTCCACTCGGTGACCGCATCCATCCCGGCCTGGGTGATCTTGTAGAGGCGGCGGCTGCGGGTGCCCTCGTCGCGCTCGACGCGTGAGGTCACCAGACCCAGGCCCTCGAGCTTCTTGAGCTCGGTGTAGATCTGGCTGTACGACGGGCTCCAGTAGTAGAGGTCGACGCTCCAGTCGATCCACTTCTTGAGGTCGTAACCAGAGACTTCCTCTTCGTAGGACATCATGCCCAGCAGTGCCCAACTGGTGGCGGCAAGTGCCGCTTTCGCCGGATTTTCGCTGGTCTCGTCCACTTCGCCAGAGTAACAACATGAGTCACGAGATCGGGTGTCATGGACCGCTGGCCGGGACACGCCCGGTCAGAATGCCTCTGGATTCCGTTGTATTTCTCCGGGAACCGGATGCCGATACAGACGCGCGGCGTTTTCCCAGCTGATCTTGCGGATCACCTCGTGGGGCAGCCCGCCGATTTGCTGGTGAATCGTGTGCTGGGTGTGCGGCCACGTCGAGTCGCAATGCGGATAATCGGCTTCCAGCATGATGTTGTCCACACCGATCCGGTCGTACTGCATGAACGACGACTTGTCCTCGACCGCGCAGAACCAGAAGTTCCGTGTAAAACCTCGGCCGGAGTCAGCTTCTCGCCAGCGCCGCCCAGGTGCCGTACATGGCGTGATAGCTGAGCATGTGGTCCAG
Organism: uncultured Actinomycetota bacterium; assembly: GCA_963787635.1. GTDB lineage: Bacteria > Actinomycetota > Actinomycetes > Mycobacteriales > Mycobacteriaceae > Mycobacterium. The sequence goes on from CAWBDP010000007.1 coordinate 281,411, forward strand.
GCGGTCCAGCAGCCCCGCGACCCAGCCGATTCCACCTTCGGACAAACAGATCTTGAGATCAGGGAACCTACTGGGCAGGCCGGAGTACAGCCAGTCGACCGCCGCCGAAATGGCATAGGCGAAGAACAACACGCCCTGCACATCCGGCGGCGCATCGGCAGTGGTCGACGGCGACGAGCCGGACGATCCGATGTGCAGGTTCACCACGGTGTCGGTCTCGGCGCACGCCGCCATCATCGGATCCCAGTGACCGGAGTGAATACGTCGGCAACCCGAGCTCGCCGGGTTCTCGCTGAACGTGACCGCGTGAAACCCGCGCTCGGCGTTCTCGACGATCATCGCGGCGCCGAGTTCGGGGTCCAGCAGCCAGGGCAGCTGGCAGGGAATGATCCGTTCGGGATACGACCCCGCCCAAACCTCCAGGTGCCAGTCGTTCCATGCGCGGACGGCAGCCAGCGCCAGGTCACGGTCCGTGGTCATCTGCTGCAGGCGCTGACCGGCGAACCCCGGCAGAAAGGAGGGGAAGTTGAGCGACGCATAGATGCCGTTGAGGTCCATGTCTGTGACGCGGTCATGGATATCCCATGCACCCTGCGGTTTCGTCGAAACGCATTGGCTCGAAACCGTACTCGGACACCGGCCGACCGACCACGGCGTTGAATCCGATATTGGGCAATTCCTGATCGTCGTAGATCCAGGTCTGTCCCCCCTCCGCGGTGTCGACGACTTTCGGCGCCCGGTCAGCGAAGCGGCGCGGCAACCGGCCGGTGAAGGTGTCCGGAGGCTCGACGATGTGGTCGTCGGCCGAAATCACCGTGTAGCTGCGCGGCGCCCGGGGTCGGGTCCGGCAGAAAGGTGACCGACCGATCCCGACCGGTCTTGGCGGTGGTGAAGTCCAGGTTAGCCGTGAGCTCATCGATCGATTTCATGGTCTCCCGTTCAGCGCAGCACATCGGGATCAGCTTTGATGGTCATCCGCGCCGCCCCCGCCCAGTAGACGTCAGCGGCGCGTTCGATCAGCGAGCGTTGCATGCCCGCCATGTCCGGCCAGTTCATCGTTGCCGGCTGCTTGCCGGTGAGCATCACGTCATAGGCCAGCTTGCAGACCCGTTCGATCGACGCCGCCCGGTAGACGGCTTCAGCCAGGTTGCGGCCGGTCGCGATGACGCCGTGGTTGGCAAGGATCGTCAGGTGGGCACCGCCGATGCGGGAAGCGAGATCCGCTGCCCGAGAGGGGCTGTCGATTTCCCCCTCATATTCCTCGATCAGGCACAGGTCATCGAGGAACAGCGAACCGGTCTGGTGCACCAGTTCAGGTAACCGGCCCAGTGCGGCAAGCACGCAGGCGTAGTAGGGGTGGTTGTGAATGACGACGCGGGCATCGTCATGGACCCGGTGCAGTTCGGTGTGGATGTGGATGGCCGGTGTGACGTCCCACCGACCGCGCAGTACCCGCGCGTCGGCGTCCACCACACAGATATCCGATGCGGTGAGTTCGACCCACCACAGTCCCCACGGATTGACCAGCATGTCCGTTTGCCCATCGAGCTGCCAGGTGATGTGTCCGGCCATATTCTCGGCGAACCCGATTCCGGCCAGGTGGCGGAAGGCCACGGCGAGCGCCTGCTCGTTGGACAACTCGACACCGATCGGGGGCAACACCGATGGCGCCCACACCTGGAGACCACCTCGCCGTGGATCAGGAGTGTTCATGATCGGCCTCCATCCTGGCTCGAATATCTTCGCGGAGCTGGCCTTTGGCGATCTTTCCGCCAGAGGATCGGGGTAATTCGCGGACCACGATCAGTCGTTCCGGCAGCAACTCCTTGGAAACTCCGATCGCCAACAGATGCCGGACGAGCTCGGGCAGATCGATGGTCTGGGAATGGGCAAGTTCGATATAGACGCAGACCTTTTCACTGAACACCGGATCAGGCATCGCGACCGCAGCGGCCACCGCGACCGCGGGATGGGTTGCGACGGCGTCCTCGACCTGCGTTGCGCTGATGTTCTTGCCGCCACGCAGGATGAAATCTGATGTGCGGCCGGTAACGCTCAGATAGCCATCCGCATCGATTTCGCAGAGGTCACCTATCCGCATCCAACCATCGTGGGTGAACAGCTTGTCGTGATCGGTGCCATCCAGATAGCCAAGGCTGGTCGCGGGACCTCGGCAGGCCGGCTGACCCCGCCCGGTCACCGTGACGTCCTTATCCCCGTCGAAAAGCCGGACTGCCATTTCGCGCACAATCCGCCCGCCGGTGCGGAGTCGGCGCTCGGGTGGATCATCCAGCGTGGTGTAGCTGAGCAGGCCGGTCTCATTGGAGCCGTAGAACTGCAGGATCGTGGCGCCGGTGAGCTTCTCGAACTCGGCGGCCGGCCGGTACGGCAGTGCTTCGCCGCCGGTGAAAACAATCCGCAACGAGCTCAGGTCGTAATCCCAGCGCGCGGGTTCACCCATGAGCATCGTCAATTGCGTACTGACACAGCACAGCACGCTGACCTTGTTGCGGGCTATCGCCTCACATGTCTTCCTGACCGTGAAACGCTCCAGGATCACCGCGGTTGCACCCAGGTGGATCGGCGTGGTGTGGCTGGTCCATAGTCCGAATCCGAACGGCGTGGGGATGACGGGCAGGAAGATGTCGTCGGATGTCAATAGCCCGTTGGCGACGGCCTTTTGATGAAAGTAGTACCAACGGTTCTGGGTGTGGACAACACATTTGGGCAGCCCCGTGGTGCCCGACGTCGAATTGATCAGAAACACGTCGTCAGGGCCTAGCCGCGATCCATTTCCACCCGCCCTAGGCTTCGCGGGGGTGTTCAGCCGCAGCACGCCCGCATCACCGCCCAACACCAACCACGACATCGTAAACTCGGCGGCCACGCCCGCCGCGGCACCGCTGCGTCGGGGGTCACTGATCAGCATCGTCGGCTGCGAACTGCGCAGTATCGCAGCGACCTCACGGATACCGGCGCGTGCGCCGATGCCGACGACCACAGCACTGCAGCGCTCGATCGCCACGAACACCACGTGGATAGCCGCGGAGTCGCCGTGCCACACCGCTACCCGATCACCGGGCGCAACGCCCAAACCGGCCAGCTGTTCGGCTAAAGCGGTTGCTGAACAGTCGAATTCACGCCAGGTGAGCGCTGCGCCGGGCCAGTCGAGGTAGGCGGCCCGGCCCGGTGAGTGTCGAGCGTTGCGACGTACCGCGTCGGACAGCGTCAGGTCGGACCACCAGCCCGCGGCGTGATACCGGACCGAGTCCTCGTCGGTGAATGCCGGCGAGCCCGCGGTATCCAGCTCACCGGCGCTCATTGTCAAATGATATGGCGACCGGATGTCGATGGTTGGTCCGCACGGAGAATTTCCGGAACTGGATCATTGCGCTTCGCCCGTGGCCCAAGATACGAGCATGGAGAACGCATCTCACGCCGGCCCACTACTGGCTGAGCGGGTCGCGGTCGTGACGGGCGGCGGCGCTGGTATCGGCGCGGCAACCGCCCGGCTGTTCGCGCAGCACGGCGCTCAAGTGGTCATCGCCGATATCGACACACAGCACGCCCGGCAGACGGCCGACGAGATCACGGCATCCGGCGGTTCGGCCCAGGCGATCGGCACCGATGTCCGCGAGACCCATCAAGTGGCCCGCCTGGCACGGTCGGTACTGGAGCGCTACGGCCGGGTGGATGTGCTGGTCAACAACGTGGGCCACTGGCTGGGCCACCCCGGCAACTTCGCCGACACCGACCCGCAACACTGGGACGAGCTCTACCGGATCAACCTGCACCACGTCTTCCTCGTCACCCACGCGTTCCTGTCGGCGATGATCAACCAACAGGCCGGCGCGATCGTCAACGTCTCCTCCGTCGAAGGATTGCGCGGCTACCCCGAGGATCCCGTCTACGCCGCGTTCAAAGCAGCTGTCATCCACTTCACTCGCAGCCTCGCGGTCCAGGTCGGCGCTCACGGTGTGCGGGTCAACGCGATCGGACCCGACGTCACCGAATCCATGCAGGTGCCGTATTCGCAATGGCTGTCCGCGGAAGAGCAAATGCGTTGGCCGCAATGGGTTCCGGTCGGACGGATGGGCCTGCCCGAAGACCAGGCCCGCGTGATCCTGTTCCTGGCCTCGGACCTGTCGGCATTCGTCACCGGCCATACGATCCCGACCGACGGCGGCACCGGTGCAGCCGGCGGGTGGTTCCGCTCGTCGCGCCGAACGGGCCGGGAATGGACGAATCGACCTGTCGCCCCGTGAACGTGCACGCGACCGTTGCCGACGGACTTACTTCCGGGGATAGCCGCGCCGCACGGTACGGTCCAGGATGCCCAATGTGGCCCGCAAGGCGCCCTCGGAGATCACCGGGAAAATTCCGGCCTCACGCCACTTCTGATCAATGTTCGACCAGTCGTAGAACGACGTGACCACGGTGGCCGTGCCGTCGTCGGTCGGTTCGAGCCGGTAGCCGTAGACATGACCGATCTGCGGGCGGATCTGACCGAGAACTGTCCACGAAATCAGCCGATCCGGTTCGAGCTCCTCGATGTTGACCGTGACGTCGTACTTGCCCAGTTCCGGAAAGTCGTTGAGGGCTTCGCGGTCCATGTGCACCACGAAGCTGTCACCGACTGCGGTTACCGGATCGCCTTCGGCGTCCTGGAGCATCCCCGATGAGTCGATCGCGACGTGGCCATGGGGGTCGCACAACACCGCGAAGACATCGGACGCCGGTGCTGCGATGGTGCGCTGAATCTCAATGCGTTCGGTCATGATTCCTCGCCGTCGATGTGGATAGCGTTCATGGGCGCTGTGCTGGACACGCGCCCGCTTCTCGGATGCCCACGACACGTCCCAGCCGGTTGCGAAGCTACGCCGGTTATGCGGTCGCGGCAGGCGCTTGTCCGATTCTCGCGCGTTCCCGCTAGCGTCACTGGCGGTGACGTTTGCACTGGGGCTCAGGTTCACCGGAAGGAGGCGGGCGTCCGTGTCGTCTTCGCCTCAGCAGGTGATCCCGGTCTCTTCACCGAAACTCTGCACCAAGCTGGAATGACGGTCCTGCATGTGGTGGGCTCGCTGCGGGCCGCGCTCAAAGCAGTCGGCGCCGGGGTGGACGCGTTGGTGGCCGAGGGTGTGGAGCGCGGCGGCCGCATGCCGAGGCGGCCGTTTCGGGCGCAGCCAACGGGTTGCGACACGGTCACGGATAGATACCTATCCATACATCACTGATCACAGGAGTCACAACGATCACTATCGTCACATGAGCCAAATGCGGACGTCGAGGCGACGGTCTGCCCCAGAGCGGAGGGACATGTCGGCGATTCCTCGAGTCGTGTCGGTATCGGCAGCGTCGGCGGCCGCCATCGGACTCACCCTGACGATCGGCATTGCGCCACCAGCAGCAGCTGAGCCCTGCACCGGACCCGCCGCGAACGCCGCGCCCCCAGCGAACGCCACGGTGGTTCCCCCGCCCTCGGCATCGGGCCAGCTGCCGACCGGACGCAAACCCCGCGGTGCGAATGATCACGCGCCGTTGCCCGGTTGGGCCCGTTGATATCTGCTCTACTCAAACCGCCTACTCGATCCGCCGCGCCGGTGCAACAAGAAGCCGACATCGTCCCAGCGCCTCCTGCACCCGGCAACCAGGCGCCGCCGAATGCTGCTCAGGTGGTTCCGAACGCAGCCCCAGGCCAGGTCCCCGGAGCACCGGATCCTGGTGCCGCGATCGCAGGATCTACCACGTCGCTCGCCGAGTGGGTCAGCGGACCGGACAGCCCAAATCAGACCCTCGACCGTTTCGGCATCTCCGGCGCCGACCTCGGAGTCATGTGGGACAACGGTGACCCCGCTAACCGACAGGCACTGATGGCCTTCGGCGACACGTATGGCTATTGCAGCGTCCACGGCCACCAATGGCGGTACAACACGTTGTTCCGCAGCCAAGATCGTGACTTGTCCAATGGCATCAACGTGGCGCCGGGGGCGGTCTCCGACCGATACTCTGGCTCGCCGCTATGGCAGCCAGGCCTGTCCAAACAGATCATCAACACCATCAAGCGGGCGCCAAACGAGACGGGAGTCATCCCGACGGCCGGCATCTCGGTCGGGAGAACGCAATACGTCAACTTCATGTCGATCAGGGACTGGGGCAACAACGGCGAATGGACGACAAACTACTCAGCAATCGCCAGGTCAATCGACAATGGCCAGACTTTTGGGATCTACCCGGGGACCATTCGCACACCCGGTGGCGGAAACGAGAAATTTCAGATGGGCGCGTTTACTCGGTCCGGTGACGGTTACGTCTATTCGTTCGGAACGCCCGCCGGACGTGGCGGCCCGGCCTTTCTGTCGCGAGTTCCCGAGGGCTTCGTCCCGGATCTCACCAAGTACCAATACTGGAACGGCGACGGAAACGGCACCTGGGTTCCGAACAACCCGGCGGCGGCTACGCCGGTCATCCCGGGCCCGGTGGGCGAAATGTCGGCCCAATACAATACTTATCTCAAGCAGTACCTGGCCCTCTACACCAACGGCGCTAATGACGTGGTGGCACGGACTGCCTCTGCTCCGCAAGGACCGTGGAGTCCGGAACATGTGCTGGTGTCGAATTTTCAGATGCCAGGTGGCATCTATGCACCGATGATGCACCCCTGGTCGACAGGTAAAGACGTGTATTTCAATCTTTCGTTGTGGTCGGCTTACAACGTGATGCTGATGCACACCGTGCTTGGATAGCGGCACGAGCAGCATCCGCACCCCCCGGGAGGCGGCCTGCGCATCGGCTCATGTACGCCACACCGATATCGGCGGCCAACACACCAATCGACCAGCCGTCCCCCGTGATATGTTGCACCACGATCACCAACACGTGTTCCCGGTTACTGATGCTGAAAGCCCTATGCGCAAGGGGATCTCAGTCATCAGCTCAAAGCTGTACCGGGCGGTCTCCTCGATGGACTCGGTCAGTCGGGCCGCTGCCCATCCGCTCGCATCAACGACCTCCCAACCGAAATCAGCGTTCTCGACGGGAAGAACTACTTGCTGGGGCATCTCCGTGCGGGCGATCACTACCGCCTGGTCCACCCCCGCAAGTTCGGCTAACGCCGCTTGAACGTCACCCCGCAGCTGTCCATCGCTTTTCATCGGACTGCCAACCCGGACGGTTAAGAACCTAGGAGTCCGTGCCCTGTGCCAGCCGGTCACGCAGACTCTTCGGCCGTATATCGGTCCAGTTCTGTTCGATGTACTCCAGGCAGTCCGACCGGGCCGCTTCGCCGTAAACCACCTGCCAACCGGCCGGAACATCAGCGAACGCAGGCCACAGGCTGTGTTGCTCCTCGTCGTTGACCAACACGAGAAAGCTGCCATTGTCGTCGTCGAAAGGATTGATACTCACTCGTTCTCCTAACCGCCTACAAGAATGAATCAAGGGCCAGACCGGCGAGCGCTAAACCGTTCACTTTGTAGCACGTTTTTGTCAATGACGGACCCCAGATGCCAACATCGCACTGGCACCCTTCCCCATTCGAAGGGCTGCGAGACCTTTGCGGCTGAGTGCGCCGGTGGCACAAGCGTCGTCGTGATCGGTGCAGCCACGGCGTCTGCATCGTTGCGACGAGCCGAAGACGGTTCCAGCCATTTGGGCAGGGAGCCGGAATCCACATGGCGACGCACGGACCTACAGGTTTCCCACAGAATGACCCACACCGACGATGCCCTACAAATTTCTACAACTGGTACTCGTGATATTCGGCGCGGTGATGATTCTCCGCTATCCACTGGCCTATCTACTGGCTGTGGTCTGGCGTCGGGGTGGGCCTGGCATCCTGGCGCGCCCTACCAGGCCTCCCTTTGCGGTACTCGGCCAACCAAGAAATGACGAAGATAGCCACACGCGTCCCACACGACACTAAAGTGCTGTTCGTGAGCAGAGATCTGTTAGCCAACGGCCGGGGCCGCTGGTTGGCGATCGCGGCCTCGCTGGTCGTCTCTGCCGCCATGTTCTACGCCCAAGACACTGAGCCGCCACGGTGCTGCGCAGCGGCCCCGGCGGTAACCCCGACGGTCCCCGGACCTGCATCCGCTAGCGCGGGTACTGCACCGGGCGGCGCAGTGCCTGGAGTGCCTGGAGCTGCCGGCGCGCCGGAGATCGCCAGTCCCGCGGAGGCCGAAGCGGTGGCGGCAAGTGCGCCGACCGCTGCCCAGCAGTTCCAGGTCGAGCTAGCTGCCGGCGTCGCGCCGGAGCAAGGATTGCAGGTCAAGACGATCTGGGCGGCCCGTGCCATCAGCTTGCTGTTTCCGCAGATCACCACCATTGGCGGGTTCCGCCAGGATGCGTTGCAGTGGCATCCCAACGGGTTGGCGATCGACGTGATGATCCCGAACTATCACACCGCCGATGGCATCGAGCTCGGCAACCAGATCGCCGGGTACGCCTTGGCGAACGCGCGACGATGGGGCGTGAACCATGTGATCTGGCGGCAGAAGATCTACCCGGGCGTCGGCGCGGGGAGCTGGACGGCCGACCTCGGCTCCGAAACCGCCAACCACTACGACCACGTGCACATCGCCACCGACGGCGGCGGATATCCGACCGGGCGCGAAACGTATTACATCGGCTCCATGAGCCCTACACCGCCTGATTGACCAATGCCCGTGAAAAAGATTGCACTAGTCGGACTGGGCATGGTTGCGCTGACCTTCGCACCACTGGCAAGCGCCGATCCCACCGCGGGTCACGACGCCAAAGTGAACACCCAGACACCACGGATGCTCTGCGAAATCGGCTCCGATGACGCGGATCCAGGGATCGGCCCCAATGTCATCTGCCAGGGGCCTTTCGTCCAAGCCTCAGCGGATGACGATCAGGCCTTCGTCACCGCGGCAGGCCAGTTCAGCTACCGAAGCGCCAACATCGGCGTCGGCTACAACCATGCCCCCTTCGACACCCTCGTCCCCGGCCAGACCTACCACATCCAGGGCTGGACGGTGGTGGCAGGCGACAACGGGATTCGCTTCACCAACGACGGCACTCAACACGGCATGTTCATCGGCAGCGACACCACCGTCAGTCCGTTCTGATTCACAGCCGAACCGGGAAACCGACGCGCCTACGCTTGAAGCGAACCCACACCAGCGTCGGAGGACCGTGAGCGCCGGCAACCAGGACCAAAGGGCGTGTACCGCCCAGATACTCGACCCCGGGAAGGCTGCCGATCGGGCAACACTCGAGCGGCTGCGCGCTGACAGCCGCATCGACTTCATCGACTACCGCCAACGACAGCTCGATGACTTGCGCAGGCTGCGTCCGCCGCCTGATCCACAGCTACTCGCCGAGCCGGCCCGGTGGGCGTACTACCCGTGGCGGCGAACAGTGGTGGCCCTGCTGGGCCCACGGGGGTTCCGCGTGGTGCGGCTGGACCGCAACCGCAACAACATCACCGCTGACGAACAGCATCAGCTGGCCGCGCTGAGCATAGGTGTCGCGGGCCTGAGCGTCGGGCACATCATCGCGCACACCCTGGCTGCCCAGGGCCTGTGCGGGCAGCTTCGACTGGCCGATTTCGATCACCTCGAGCTCTCGAATTTGAATCGGGTCCCCGCCAGTGTTTTCGACCTCGGCATCAACAAGGCAGTGGTTGCGGCGCGCCGAATCGCCGAACTCGACCCCTACCTGCCCGTCCAGGTCTTTCCCGACGGCCTGGATTTCGGCAACATCGCCGAATTCCTCGACGGGCTGGACATCCTGGTCGAGGAATGCGATTCGCTGGCGATGAAAGCCGCGTTGCGCGAGGGCGCCCGGGACCGCCGAATTCCGGTGCTCATGGCTACCAGCGATCGCGGACTCGTCGACGTCGAACGCTTCGATTTGCAACCGTCTCAGCCGATTCTGCACGGTCTGCTCGGCGAGCTGGACATCGGATTGCTGCCAGGTATGAGCAGCAAGGAGAAGATCCCGCACATGCTGCGCCACCTCGACGCCGAACGGCTGTCCCCACGCGCTGCGGCCTCCCTGATCGAGGTCGACCGCTCGCTGTCGACGTGGCCGCAACTGGCCGGGGATGTGGTCCTCGGCGCCGCCGCGCTGGCCGAAGCGGTCCGCAGGATCGGGCTGGGCGAAGAACTGAGGTCCGGTCGAGCCCGCGTCGACGTCGGTTGGGCGCTCGATCATCTCGACGAACCAGAAATGGCGACTGCCCGGCCACAATTGGCCGCGGAGTACGAGGAGCCTGCTCTACCGGGGATTGCGGGCATCATCGCCGCCGCGGCGATCCGCGCCCCATCAGGCGGAAACGTGCAGCCATGGCACGTGGAGGCAACACCGGATTCCGTCACCATCCGACTGACGCCCGAACACACCGCCACCATGGATGTTGAGCTGCGCGCCAGCGCCGTCGCGGTGGGTGCGGCCGTCTTCAACGCCACAGTCGCTGCGGCGGCCCACCACGTTCTCGGACCGGTCGCCGTGACCGAAAACGATCCGGTCATCCCGCTGCTGGCCACGCTGCGGCTCGGCGACCGCAGTGACCCCAACCTGGCCGCGCTGTATCAGCCGATGCTCGTGCGAGAAACGAACCGCCGCATGGGGGCCCCGACACCGATCCCCGCTGACACTATTGCGCTGCTGCACAGCATGGCCGAGCAGCATGGGGCCGAGCTGCACCTGATTACCGCACGCGATGAAATGGCCAGGGCAGCAGAGATTCTGGCGACCGCCGACCGCATCCGTTTTCTGACTCCGCAACTGCACAGCGAAATGATCTCGGAGTTGCGCTGGCCCGGGGATCAGTCCCCGGACACCGGAATTGACGTGCGCAGCCTCGAACTCGACGATGCCGACCTGGCCGTACTCGACCTCTTGCGCCGGCCCGACGTGATGGCCCACCTCGCCGAATGGCAGGCCGGCAGCGTCCTGGGCCAAGACATCGGCGACCGCGTGCGGGCCAGCAGTGCGCTGGCCCTGCTCACCGTCCCTGGTCATGCTTTAACCGATTACGCGACGGGCGGAACGGCAGTCGAGGCGGTGTGGATCAGCGCCCAGCAACACGGGCTGGCTGTCCAGCCGGTCTCGCCGGTTTTCTTGTACGCGCGTTGTCGCGACGATACGGAGAAGCTGTCGGCGCCTTTCGCCGAGGAGTTGGCAGCCCTCCAAGCCGAGTTGCGCGCGCTGATCCACCTGCCCGCCGAAAGAGCCCTGGTGCTGGTACTGCGGTTGTCGGCTGCTGACCCGGCGTCGGTACGCAGTAGACGCAGCTTTACGCGAGTGCGGTTGCATTCGACTTAACTGCCGCTACCGTTAGTTCATGTTGCAAACCCTGGATCAGGCCGTGACGGCGGTAGCCGCCGACCTGATGGGGGCGACCGCGGCCAACGCGGTCACCGTCAGCGAACGGGCAATGGCCATCCTGGTCGCCCACTTCGGCGTCGATGTCAGCTTTTTGCGCCACAACGACCACGAAATCCGCGCGACCCGACTATTCGCACAGTGGCCGCCACGGACCTACGTACCTGATCCCGACCCCATCGGCCTGGTGTATTTCGCGGACGCCGACCCGATCTTCGCTCGCGCAGAGCACCTCAAGGAGCCGGCCGTGGTGCGTCCCGCGGAGCCCGGAGGCGACGATTTTCAACGCACGATCGAAGAGGGCACCGCCGTGCCCCAAATCTCGCTGTCCGTTGTGCCGTTACTTTCTGGCGATGTCACCACCGGAACGTTGGGGTTCATCAAATACGGTGATCGTGAATGGACAGAAGAGGAACTCAGCGCACTGCGGACGGTCGCCACGCTATTTGCTCAGCTGCAGGCTCGTATCTCTGCCGAAGAGCAACTGCACTACCTCGCTGCCCACGACGACCTCAGTGGGTTGCTTAATCGCAGATCCCTGATCAATCACCTTGATGAGCGCTTGTCTGCTGGGTCACCCGGTCCCGTCCCGGTGCTGTATTTCGATCTTGATCGTCTCAAAACGATCAATGACTACCTCGGTCATAACACCGGCGACCGGTTTATCAAGGTGTTCGCACAGCGCCTGCGTGACGGCGTCGGCCCGACCCCCGCGGAGCTGGCACGCATAGGTGGAGATGAGTTCGTCGTCGTGCCGGCACAACCGATGGACGAGCAGGCCGCTCACGAGTTCGCTGAGCAGTTGCACGGGCGACTTCTCCGGACCCCGGTGGTCCTCGACAGAGAGATTCTCGTGCGCACCGTGAGCATCGGCGTGGGCGTGGGCGTTCCGGGCGTTGACACGAGTTCGGACATTCTGCGCCGCGCGGACCTCGCCGTAATGTCGGCTAAAAAGGTTGGCGGCAACAGGGTAGGGGTCTTTACACCCGAGATGGCTGCGCAGGAAGAGATACGCAACGACGTTGAATTGCACTTGGAGGGCGTCATCGACGAAGGCGGCGCACTGGTGTTGCGGTACCTTCCCGAATTCGATATGCGCACCGGGGAGATCCTTGCGACAGAGGCTCTGGTTCGTTGGCAACACCCAACCCGGGGGTTGTTGATGCCCGATTCGTTTATCGGGGTTGCCGAATCTGTCGATCTGGCCGGCAAGTTGGGCCGTCAGGTCATGCGGTCCGCATGTGCCGAATTCAGCCAGTGGCGCTCGCACGGCGTGGGTCTCAGCGCCGTGTTGCGCATCAATGTCTCACCGCTGCAGCTAGTTTCGCATGATTTCATCGACACCGTCGCGGCCACAATCGGTGAATTCGGCCTCGACAGTAAAGCCATCTGTCTGGAAATCACCGAAAGTGCCGTTGTCGAAGACCGCGAGGCGGCCCGCAACGCGGTCATGGGCTTGAAGGACATCGGCGTGCAAGTTGCCATTGACGACTTCGGCACGGGCTACAGCGCGTTGTCGCACTTGAAGTCGCTGCCGGTCGATACGCTCAAAATTGACAAGGCGTTTGTGCGTGACCTCGGGAGAAACGCCGACGACGTGGCGATCGTCCGGGCCATCATGAGATTGGCTGAAGAGTTCGACCTGCAACCGGTCGCTGAAGGCGTTGAGACGCCTGTCGCGGCAAGAACGTTGATCGATCTGGGATGCTATCGAGCTCAAGGCCATCTGATGTCGCCTCCGATCGACGGTGAGGCGATGCAGGCAATGCTTGCCAAGCGTTTTCTACCTATGGATTTCAGCGCGCAGGAGCCTGCGACCAGCGCACCTGCGTAGCACGGCAGGCTCGATGGTGGTCAGCCAGACTCGGCCAGACTGCGCCAGTCGGTGGCCTCAGGACGCTTTGTGTGCCATGAGCATGAAAGCAGGCAGCATTGCCCGGCCCCGGTCATCAAACTCAAAGGGCAACGGCGGCATGTCCAGATTGTCCGGGATCGGCGGGAATTGCACATAAACTGAGGCCGTGCGAATCTCGTCGATCTTCCAATATTTCGACACCGCCTCGCTCAGTTCATCTTTGGTGACCAAGTTGGGTATGGGAAAAGGCGAGTCGGGCGGCAGCGCATCGGTGGTGAAGACCAGCATGTACATCGATGCGCCAGGAGAAGCCGCGCGGTGGATCCATTGCAGATAGCCGTCGCGGGCCTCGACAGGTAACGAGTGAAACAGCGTGCAGTCCAAAATGGTGTCGAATCGGCCCTGGTAGCCGGTCAACGAGGTGATATCGCCCTGAATAAATGTGACATTGGTCAGGCCGCGCTGGTCGGCAGCTTCGCGGGCCGCGGCGAGCGCCGTTGGGGTGAGGTCGATGCCGACGACCGGGTAACCGTGGGCAGCCAGCTCAAGCGCAGCATCCCCGACCCCGCAGCCGGCGTCTAGTACCTCGCCGCGGAATCTGCCCTCGCGGATCAGCTGGGCGATCTCCGGTTGCGTCTCGCCGATGTTCCACGGCGGAGGACCGGCGAACACTTCATTGCGGTAGGCGGCATCCCAATCCATGACCTCTTCCACCGCGGCGACTCTACCCGCTACCAGCACGAAGGTGAATGCGGGCCGGGATGGGGCCGCCGGCAACCATTGTGAACGGGACCGCGAGGGGAAATTCTGCCTCCAGCGAGCAGATCTCAGCTCTGCGAATGATCGTCGCCAACGCAAGTGTGGCCTCCAGCATCGCGAAGTGATCCCCGATACAGGAGCGTGGCCCGCCGCCGAATGGGACGTACTGCCAGCGGTCGCGTCCGCGGGAGTTTTCTACGCTGAACCTGTCGGGGTCAAACGTCAACGGGTCATCCCACAGCGTTGGGTCGCGCTGCACCGACATCCGTCCGACCGCCAGCATCGTGCCTGCCTTGACGCGGTAGCCGGCGACTTCCACGTCGCGAGTAGCCATCCGCGTCCCGGTTGGGCCCGGCGGGCACAGCCGCAGCGACTCCTGAAGCACCTGAACCGTGTAGCCAAGTCGCGAAACATCATCCGGGGTCAATTGGCGATCCCCGATGTCGGAAACTTCTGCCGCGACCCGATTCTGGACATCGCGATGACGGCCCAGGGCCCACAACGCGTAGGTCAACGTCGTCGCCGTGGTGTCATACCCGGCGAACATGAAGATGATCATCTCGTCGCGGATCTCGCTGTCAGACAGCGATTCTCCGGTCTCAGGGTCAGCAGCCGCGATCAGCGCCTGCACCAGCGGCGCTTCCCTGGACGGGTCGGCACGGCATGCCTGCAAGATCTCGTCGGCAAATTCACGAATCGTCGCCGCGGCAGCGCGAGCGCGCCGCCGTCCCGGTGTGGGCACCCAGCTCGGCATACGTAGTGGCCTTAACGCCCGCTTGACGGCATAACTCGTCGCGGTGCGCAACGGTTCGGCGACCGCGGCGGCCCGCTCGTCGACTTCCAAACCCAAGACGGAGCGGCCTAGTGCCCGCATCGTCAACTTGCGGCTTTCCGCATCCAAATCCACTTCCGCGCCGTCGCGCCAGGCGGCGCAGACCGCCTCAGCCGCGTCAGCCATGTGTCCGCCGAACTGGCGCACCCGCTGCCTGGTGAACACCGGTTGCAACGTTCGGCGACGAGGCAGCCACTCATTGTGAGGGATGACAAACAAATTCGCCCCGATGAGTCGACGCAGCTCGCTCGTCACCGCGCTTGTCTTGTCGACAGAGCCGTCTCTGACGCTGAGCACGTCGCCAATACCCTGCGGGGACGTCACCAGAACGATCGGCGGGATGAGCCACGCAGGGCCCATATTGACCCGTGTCACCGGGCCACCGGCATCGCGCAACGTGTCAGTGCCGGTATGGAACGACCGCACGGCCTGCAAACGCCGCCGGTACGGCAGCGGATTTTTCGGCGCCAACGGCAGCGACCGCACGTCGCGGATCTGCGGAGCCGACCCGCCGATGTCCCTCCTTTGGGCCACCTGGACAAGCCTACTTACACGATTCGCCAGATGGTTCGCCCACAGCCGGGCTCCGGGCGGGTCAGGCGGTCGTCGGCGGTACCGGGTTGCGGTCTTCGCCAGGATGCTCTGAGGTTGACGCGGGCTGCTTTCGGCGGCGCACGGCAGCCGGTATCGATGCACCGGCTACCATCGTGAACGGTACGGCGAGCGGGAAATCCGCTGTAGAGGACTCGATTTCGACACTGCGGATGATGGTCGCCAATGCCAACGTCGCTTCGAGCATGGCGAAATGATCGCCGATGCACGTCCGTGGTCCGGCGCCGAAAGGGATGTATTGCCACCGGTCCAAGCGGCTGAAATTCTCCGAGCTGAAGCGGTCGGGATTGAATTCGAGCGAATTTTCCCATAACGCTGGATCACGTTGCATTCCAAACACACCCACAAGTACCATGCTGCCCGATTGCACCCGGTAGTTGTCGACCTCGATGTCGCGCATGGCGGTGCGCCCGGCGACCACGACCGGCGGGCACAGGCGCAGCGCCTCACGCAGCACCTGCACGGTGTACCCCAGCTGGCGCACGTCGTCAGGGGTTAGCTCGCGATCACCGAGGGCGGCGACTTCAGCAGCAACTTTGTTTTGAACTTCCGGATGTCGGCCCAGGGCCCACAACGCGTACGCGAGCGTTGTCGCCGTGGTGTCGTGGCCAGCAACCATAAACGCGATCAAGTCATTGCAGATGTCACGGTCAGATAGCGCGCGCCCGGTTTCCGGGTCGGTTGCACCGATCAACGCGTGTACCAGCGGGGCGTCGCGGCTTGGGTCGGCGCGGCAGGAAGCAAGTACCTCGGCAGCAAGCGCGCGCAGGGTCGCGCCCGCGGCGCGGGCCCGGCGACGCGCCGGAGTAGGCAGCCACCACGGCGCACGTACCGGTCGCATGCCTCGGTCAGCGACGTAGGACAAGGCGACGTTGAGCGGTTCGGCCAGCGCCTCAGCGCGCTCGTCGAGGTCCAATCCCAGCACCGAACGTCCCAGCACGCGCATAGTCAGCCGGCGCGCTTCGGCGTCGAGGTCAACGTCGGCGCGATCGCCCCAGCTTTGGGCGATCGTGTCGGCGGCTTCGGACATGTGACCGCCGAAGGTTGACACTTGCTGGCGGGTAAACACCGGCTGCAAAGTCCGCTTGCGCGACCGCCACAACGCATTTGGCAAATCGGCGAGATTGTCGCCTAATAGGCGCCGGATCTCGTGATGCACCAGGGTTCGGTCACACCACTCGTTGTTGCGAGCCAACACATCGCGCGCTCCGGACGGCGACATCACGAACACGAAGGTAGGGCTTCCGAGCCATCGGGGGCCCAGTGTCACCCGGGTGACTTGGCCCCCTGCCTCGCGCAGCCGTACCTGACCGACGTGATACTGCCGAGCCCACGTCAGCTGCTCGCGAAGGGGAAGCGGGTTGCGGGGCACCAGCGGACGCAAGCCCACGTCGGTCGGGGCGGCATCAACGCCAGTCATCGCGCACGCTGCTCTCCTCGGTTCCATGTGCTCTGCGGCTGAAGACTGAAATCATCGCCGGCATGATTTACCCCCACCTATGTTGGCGCCGCCGCTTCGAGTCGCTGCCAGCAAAGCGTACGTCGCCACCGCCGATGTAGAAAGCCCATTCGTGTCGCATCTGGCCTTAAAACCGCAGGTGAGAGCGCCAACGCTGAGCGCAACAATTGCCGACCACACAGGTCTAGGCCGGATTACCCTTGCCGAGGTGTTGATCCAGGAAGCCGATCATGCGTTGCCAGGCGTCCTCGGCTTCTGGTGCCGAGTACGAAAGTCCGACGGCGCGTTCGATGATGCGGATCGGGCCAGGCAATTGCCAGTCGTTCATAAAGCTATGGCCGACATCGGGATACTCTCGAATATCACGGGGCACCTCGCCACGCGCCAACACGGATTCAAGCTTGGCTGCGCTGCCGCGCCGCACAATGTGGTCCTTTGCCCCAAAGCTCGCCACCACGGGACAAGACTGGCTCAAGGTTTCCAAATTCTTTGGCAGGACACCGTAATTCGGTGAAGTCGCGTCGAAGAGGCCGCGGGGTGCAAGCTGCAGGCAGAATTGTGCGCCCATGCAGAATCCGACCAACCCGACCTTGCCGGCGCACCGCTGATCTGCAAGGAGATAATCGCGGGCAGCGACAAGGGCTTCGTGGGCGGTGCCGTGGCCGCGGGCCGCGGCACAGATGGTGCTGATCATGCACTGAATTTTCAGGCCGCGGCGATATAGCGCCGGGGCCAGCGTCAGATACCCGTTGGCCGCTAATCGGTCTGAAATCCGCCGTAAGTCGACGGTGATGCCGAGAACGTCTTGGACCACCACCACGGCAGGACACGGGTCACCGCCGTCAGGAACAGCGAGATACGCGGGAACGTGGCCGTCAGCGTCGGGATAGAAGATCTCTGGCACGGCCGCTACCGCTCCCTTCCCTAAGGCCGGCGGCGTCGAATCGATGAGGCAATGCGCGAGCCGAGGCGCCGTGCTGGCGCGTCGACGTTACCGTAAAGCGTTGCGCTGGACAGCGGCAGGCACTCCAGAGCGCTTCTGATTGCGACGCAGTCACCATTGCGTACCGATAGCCATCTCGATGTGCACAGTATTCACTTCTGTCACTATCGTCACTGTGGATTGCCGACGTTGGCTGCGGGGCACCGTAACCCGTAGGGGCTAGTTCAGCGAAAGAAGCCATGCCGATACGTGCACGACTCGCTTCGACCATAACGGTCGCCACGGTCGCCATCGTGGGATTCACGATTCCCGTACTCGTCGCCAAACCCACTTCCGCCGACCCATGTTCAGTCGCCGGGGCGGCTCAGGGCCGCCCGCCCGGCGTGGCTCCGACTCCAACTCTGCCGGTAGAGCACGTACCGATCGGGCGCAAACCGGGCACTCCGCACGCATTTGCGCCGCAGACGGCGACCGTGACACCGCAGGCAGCCGTCATACCGCCGCAACCGACACCGACGCCGCAGGCGCCCCTGCCGCCGCTGCAAGCGCCTTCTCCTCCTGCACGCCCCCCACAGCCGGCTGCAGCAGCTGTTGCGGCCTCCCCGGCAACAATGGTCGGCTGGGTTGATGGCCCCTACAGCCCCAACAACACCATGACGCGATTCGACATATCGGGCGCCGACCTCGGCATCATGTGGGACAACGGCCAAAGCGGCCAGAACGACCAGGTTCTCATCGCCTTCGGCGACACTTATGGCAACTGCAGTGTGGCCGGCCAAGAGTGGCGGGAAAACACCCTGTTTCGCAGTGCCGATCGCAACCTATCTGACGGGATCAGTGTGCCGGATCCTCAGGTCGGCAACGTTTACGCCGGGTCGCCAGTCACAGCGGACCGGCCCAACTTCGCCAAACAGATCATCGCCAGCCTCGGCCTGGCGGCTACCGAGGCAAGCGTCATCCCGACCGCCGGAATCGCGGTCGGTACAACGCAATACGTCAACTTCATGTCGGTACGCCAGTGGGGCCAACCCGGTTCGTGGTCGACCAACTTCTCGGCGATCGCCGTCTCCACCGACAACGGCGAGAACTGGAGCGTTCCCCAGTCGACCATCCGCGCGAGCTTCTACTTCAGCGTGCCCGGCGTCTGGTTCAACTTTGGAGACCAAAACTTTCAGCAGGCCGCGTACGTCCGGAACAACGGCTACGTCTATTCGTTCGGCACCGCTTCGGGTCGAGGTGGTGTGGCCTACTTAGCACGCGTACCGGAGAACTCCATCACCGATTTGACCCAGTACGAGTACTACACGCTGTTCGGCTGGCTCCGCTATGCGCAGTTTTTCGCCCTACCGGTCATCTGGGACGCAACGAGCGAGATGTCGGTGTCCTGGAACGTCTACCTGAACCAGTACATCGTCCTCTACACGAACGCGTCCAACGACGTCGTCATGCGGACAGCGGACAACCCGGAGGGGCCGTGGAGTTCGACGACAACGCTGGTGTCATCGGCTGCGACGCCGGGGGGTATCTACGCCCCCTTCATCCATCCATGGTCGTCAGGACATGACCTGTACTTCAACCTGTCGCTCTGGTCCACCTACGCCGTGATGCTGATGCACAGCACGTTGCCCTAGGGCAACCGGAGGCGCACTTGCCCCGCTTAAAGGCGGGTGATGTCGCCGCGGGGAGAGCATTGCGCTAATTTCCTGGGGTGATGTTCTCAGCTGCTGGTGCAGTCGCGCGTTGGATCGCCCCCTTCCTCACGGCTGCGGCCCTTGCCAGTACTGCCGGCACGGGTTTTCTTGCCGATGCGGTGCATATCGGTGCCACCCCGGCGGTGCGCTTAGCCGACGACGTCAACCCGTTGGCCGGCATGCCCTTCTACGTCAATCCCATCTCGGCGGCTATGCGCGCCGCGCAGCATGCCGATCCGCCGAGTCCCGAGTTGACCGCCATCGCCAACACACCGCAGGCGTACTGGATCGTCCCGGGGGGTTCGGCAGGCACGGTCGGGAAGTACACCGGCGACGCGGCGGCTGCCGGGGCCATTCCGGTTCTGACGATTTATGGAATCCCCCACCGCGACTGTGGCAGCTTCGCGGCCGGCGGCTTGGCATCGGCCGGCGACTACCGCGGCTGGATCGACGGCATCGCGTCGGGCATGGGGGCCTCGCGAGTAGCCGTCGTCGTCGAACCCGACGCGCTCGCCATGGCCGATTGTCTATCGGCTGACCAGCGCCAAGAACGCTACGACCTGATTCACTACGCCGTCGACGCGCTAACGCGGGATCCGAACGCGGCCGTGTACGTCGATGCTGGTCACCTGCGCTGGCATAGCCCCGAGGACATGGCCGCCAGGCTCAACCAGGCCGGCGTCGGCCACGCGCGGGGTTTCAGCATCAACACTGCGAACTTCTTCACCACCGAGGACGAAATCGGCTACGGGGAGGCGATTTCGGGGCTCACGAATGGTTCGCACTACGTGGTCGACACGTCGCGCAACGGGGTCGGACCAGCGCCCGACTCCAAGCTCGACTGGTGCAACCCGCCCGGCCGGGCACTGGGCACTGCGCCTACCGCGGCTACCGCGGGCGCGCACGCCGATGCCTACTTGTGGATTAAGCGTCCCGGGGAATCCGACGGCACATGTGACAAAGGTGATCCGCCGGCGGGCACCTTCGTGAATCAGTACGCCATCGATCTGGCCCGCCGCGCGGGCCAGTAGGAGCCCTCAATTCGGTGGCGGCAATGCGACGTCAACACCCGGCGACATCGCCGACTCGTGCAGCTCCAACGTGCCCCCGCGAGGAGTGTCAACAGGTACGTCGAACGACAATGTCACCGGAACGCTGGCTCCGGGGCTAACCCCGACTGCGGCCGTGAGCGTCCACAGGGCGGCTGCGGCGTCGGCATTGACGACAATGCCGTTGACTCTGAACTTTTGGTCGGCCGGGAAGAACACCAGAGGTTGTGCACCGGTGTTGGTGACAATTACGTGAACGTTGACGAAGATGCCCCTCGCGGTCGCCTGCACGTACGGGTTAATGGGGTTGCAGGCGGTTTTGGATCGGTCCGATGAGGTGACGACGAATACGAGTTGACCGTCTGCGGCTTGTGGTCCGATCTTCGCCGGCACGCCGGCCGGTGTATCCGGCGCGATAGTCATTGCGGGGAAGGGAATTTCGGGAAAGGTGAATGGCGGCACGAACTCTGCTGGTGTACAGGGGGCAAGCGCCGGCAGACCCCGATGAGGTGAAGCCATCGGCCTCGCGGTCTCGGTGGCCCTGGGCGTGGGCCTCGGGCTGGGTACGCGTTCGGCCGATCGAGTGTTCACCGGGACGATCGCGGCAACGACCACCGCCGCGACAACGGCGCAGGCAGCGAAGACCCACTTTTGGTCCGGCTTCTTCGGCGTCGACCCAGGCATGACCGGCGTGCTATCTGGCCGGCCGGCGTTGGTGGCTTTTGGCCGAACACACCCCATTGATCATCCCCGCGAAGTAACGCCAGGTGTTGGTCGTCGGCGCGCGCGGCAATCGCCGCCAACTCCTCGCGGCGCCGCCGCACAGACCGCATGACTAGCATGACCAGCCCGACCGGTACGGCGATGATCGCGCCGATAATCGCCATGCCCACAACAACTTTCCAGGCTGCGATCATCGCGATGAGCACGACGAACCCCCCGAAGGCGGTAAGCCCCGGATGAGCGGACACGAAGGTGCGAAAACCCGGTTGCACCCGGACCGCTCGGACGCTTCGGGGGTTGAGCAGTGTGATGACCACCCAAATCGGCAGCCACAACCCGCATGTGAGCACCGTCAACATCAGGTGTAGCGCGTGGTTTGGCCCGGCGACCACTGAGACCGTGGGCATCCCCGGGGCGTCTGATCGGTCTGGGTACCAGCCCGGCGGGATTGTCCGTGTCATATCACCTGAATACCACTCCGAGACCGGCTGGGCCGATGAGGGCGCCTGAGCCGGGCGACGTAACGGAATTCGCGGTTTGGCCTTCCTGCCGTGTCGCCGGCACCGCTCAGGCGTGGCGGGCGGCTTCTTGGACGAGCTGCACGCGGGAGGTCAGCCCGAGTTTGGTGTAGACGTGGGTGAGGTGGGTCTGCACGGTGCGCGGTGAGACGAAAAGCCTTGTGGCGATGTCCTTATTACCGAGGCCCTCGCTGACGAGGCGGACGACGTCGCGCTCGGTGGGGGTCAGCGACGGCCACCCGCTGGTGGGTCGTTTGCGTTGGCCGCGGCCACGCTGCGCGTAGGCGATCGCCTCCTCAGTCGACAGTGCCGCCCCCTCTGCCCATGCGGATTCAAAGTCCTTCACACCCATGGCATTTCGCAGCGGTGCCACCGCGGCGTGGTAGTCGGCGTCATACATCGTGAACCGGACTGCGCCCCTGCGTTCCCGGATAGCCTGTGCCGCGCCGAAGAAACGTGTGGCTTCGCCGTGACTGCCGGCGTCGCCGGCCAAAGTGCCGAGGCATTCCAGGATGTCGGGGACGAGCAGGTAAGACTGCGACTTCGGCGGTACACGCGAGCGCGTCGTGGGCGTCGCGTTCGCCTTGTTCTGGCTCCCTTTGCGCGATCGCCACGCGGGCGCGCGTCAACAGCGCCTGGGACAGGTAAAAGCCGGTCGAGGTCGCGACCGCCTCGTCAGCCCCGCGGCGGGCCGCGAGCAGATCCCCACCGAACAGTGCGGCTTCCGCAACTAAGGCTCGCTGCACCGCGGCGGTCTGGGGCAGGGCACTCAAGTGCGGCCCGGCCTCGGTCGCGTCCCGCAGCGTCGCAGCATCCCCGGCGGCCAGGGCCGCGAGAGCCAACGCCGCGTAGCCGGTGCCCGCGTAGATCCCACCCAGTTCGGCGGCGGCATCGATGGCCGCGTCGGCGGCGGCCCGGGCCGCACCCGTGTCACCCTGAAACGCCAGCATGGCGCCCTGGTACGCGAGGCTAGCTGCTTCAAGGATCCCATCGTGAGTTGCCTGGGCCTCGGCCACCAGCTCGCCGAATTGTGCGGCGGCTCTGACCAGATCACCCTGATATCCCTGTGCCACTGCGAGGCACCAGCGGCAATAGCGCGAGTCGAACCGGTCACCGATCGCCTCGGCCAGGTCGCGGCCCTCTTCGGCGGCCGCGCGCGTCGCGATCGGGTCACCGGCGACGCTCGCTGCCATCGCCTGCCAGGCGAGGATCTGGCTGAGCCGCCACCGATCATCCAAGGCACGGGCCAAGCCGATGGCCTCGGCGAAGTAGACCCGGGCCAGCTCGGAACGCGTGAAGAAGGCGGCGATGTAGCCGCAGGCGGTGAGCGCCCGCGCCAGCAGGGCCGGGTCCTCGACCTCGCGGGCGATCGCCAGGGCTCGTTGAGCCTGATCCAGGCTGTCGGCGGCGCCCATCAGGATGGCGAGCCCGGCCCTGTCGGC
Source organism: uncultured Actinomycetota bacterium (assembly GCA_963787635.1). GTDB lineage: Bacteria > Actinomycetota > Actinomycetes > Mycobacteriales > Mycobacteriaceae > Mycobacterium. The sequence continues at coordinate 304,646 of CAWBDP010000007.1, forward strand.
CAGCGCCCGCGCCCGCACCGCAGCCTCCACCTCGGGGTGCTGCGCGTCGAGATCGGCCAGGGTGGCCTCGAACCAGGCCAGCCCTTCCCGGATGCGGCCCCGCCCGAGCCACAGCGGCTGCAGCGACGACGCCAGCGCCAACGCCAGCTCGATAGCGGAGTTTTCCCGGCTCCACCCGAACGCGGCACGCAGGTTGTCGATCTCAATTTCCGCCTGCTCGATTCGCTGCTCATAATCACGGCCTGCCGGCGCGTCAAGCACAGCGGCCATCGCCGTGTAGTAATCACGGTGACGTGAGCGCACGGCATCGGCCTCGCCGGATTCGCCGAGCTTTTCCAGGGCGTATTGGCGCACCGTCTCCAACAGCCGGTTGCGCGTCCGGCCCCCGGTATCGTCGGCTACCACCAGCGACTTGTCCACCAGCAGCGTGAGAACGTCGAGGATTTGATAGCGCTCCACATCACCGCCGCCGGCGACCGCTTGGGCAGCGTCGAGATCGAAGCCGCCCAGAAACACGGCCAGCCGGCGAAACAGCACCCGCTCGGGCTGGGTCAACAGCGCATGCGACCAGTCCACCGAGGCGCGCAAGGTCTGCTGGCGGCGCACCGCGGTGCGCGCACCACCGGTCAGCAGCCGGAACCGGTCATGCAGGCTGTCGAGGATCTCGGCCAGCGACAACGCACGCACCCGCGCGGCGGCCAGCTCGATGGCCAGCGGCACCCCATCCAGGCGCGCGCAAATCTCGCCCACCGTCGCGGCATTGTCATCAGTGAGGGTGAAATCGGGGCGGGCATGACGGGCCCGGTCGGTGAACAACGCGATGGCTTCGTCGGCCAGCGACAGCGACGGCACCCGCCAGCTCACCTCACCGGCCACCCCGATCGCCTCACGGCTCGTCGCCAGCAAGGTCAGCCGCGGCGCCCCACTCAGCAGCGCGACCACCAGCTCGGCGCTGGCGTCCAGCAGGTGCTCGCAGTTGTCCAGCACCACCAGCAGGTGACGGTCACGCACGAACCGCAGCAGGGTGTCCATCGTCGAGCGGCCCGGTTGGTCGGGCAGCCCCAGCGCGCGCGCCACCGTGAGGGGCACCAGCTCGGGGTCGGTGATTGGTGCCAGATCCACATACCACACCCCTTGAGGGAACTGGCTGGACTCGCCGGCGACCTGCGCCGAGACCTGGATCGCCAGCCGGGTTTTGCCGACCCCGCCCGCGCCGGTCAACGTCACCAGCCGGTTTTCGGCCAGCGCTTCCCGCAGCTGGGTCAACTCCGCGTCGCGGCCCACGAAACTCGTCAGCTGCGCCGGAAGACGAGTAGAGACAACGGCGCCCGATACCCGAAGCGGCGGGAAGTCGTTGACCAGGTCGGGATGGCACAGCTGCACCACTCGCTCCGGGCGGGGCAGATCACGCAGCGGGTGGGTGCCCAGATCGGTCAGCCAGGCACCCTCGGGTAGCCGGTCGATAACCAGCGGTTCGGTCGCTCCCGACAGCACGGTCTGACCGCCGTGGGCCAGGTCGCGCAGCCGCGCGGTGCGGTTGATCGTCGGACCGGCGTAGTTGCCCTCATCGCGCAACTGCACCTCACCGGTATGCACGCCGATGCGCAGCCGGATCGGCGCCAACGGCGCCCGCTGCAACTCCAGGGCAGCGGCCACCGCGTCGGACGCGCGCGCGAACGCCGCCACAAAACTGTCACCCTCACCCTGCTCGACCGGGCGCACACCACCGTGGGTGGCGACGACATCGCCGACGACTTGGTTGAACCGGGCAATCGCGGCCGTCATCGCCTCGGCCTGGGTCTCCCACAGCCGCGTCGAGCCTTCCACGTCAGCCAGCAGCAGCGTCACCGTGCCCGTCGGCAAAAGCCCGCTCACGCCCAGCTCGCTCCAGTCCACCAGCGGCGCATCCACGCGCGGATCGATGTCGCTCATGCTAGCCAGCATGCGGCCAGCAGCGCGGTGAAACATCAGCGCAACCGCGCAGATTGAAGCCGGTCGCACGCGTACCTATCAGCGCGGAGGGCGCAGGCCGGCCGCAGCGCGAGGGTCAGGCAATCACGGACCAACGCCCGGGCATCGCCGGCGCCCCATCGGCACTGCCTCCCGCAAAACCTGGCACGTCCGCCGACCGAAGCGGGATCGCTGATCTCTACGCAGGAGGGCCCCGGGATAGATCTGATAATTGCATTCTTCGTACTTGCGCTCATGTTTGTATTTCTGGTGAGCGGTGTCATTGTGTTCGCGCGCTTCATCGGCCTCCTGTCAGGCGGCAGCACCTCCGAATGGACGCCCCGCCGCGCCAATCGACTGGGCAGCGTGAACGTTTCCTCGTCATCGCTGGGTGATTATCGAATCCAACATTTTGTCCGGCGGCGACGCGTACCGTTCCGGATTGGATCCGTCCATTAAGTCGAAGTCGGAAAAGCCTGGGGCTGCAGAAATTTGAGGCGTTGTCTGTGCGAATTGTCGTCGACCTGAACCGCTGCCTGGGGTATGCGCAGTGCGTCCCGCTGGCGCCCGATGTTCTCAGGCTCAGTGGTGAAGAGGCTCTGACCTATGACCCCAACCCAGATGACAGTCAGCGTCTGCGGGTGTTGCGGGCTGCGGCGTCGTGCCCGGTGCAGGCGATCATCGTCGAGCAATTAGGCGACGAGTCGTAGGTAGGCATGAGCAACGGAAGTATGTTCAAGGACTACGGCCGCGTCGTCATTGTCGGAGCCTCACTGGCCGGGCTCCGGGCGGCCGAGGCGCTACGCACGGAGGGCTTCCGAGGGAATTTGACCATCATTGGTGATGAGCCCGACGAGCCCTATGACCGCCCGCCGCTATCCAAGCAGGTACTCGCCGGCTGGGTCGCCCCCGACCGCACCAAGCTCCCCCGCATGCGCGACGTCGACGCCGAATGGCGGCTGGGTTTGGCCGCAACAGGCCTAGACCGCGCCAATGGGCGCGTCCACGTCGCCGATGGCAGCACAGTCGAAGGTGACCTCCTGCTCATTGCCACCGGCGTGCGGTCGCGGAAATGGCCGAACCCCGACGAAGCCGGACTGGACGGCGTATACACCCTGCGCACCAGTCGTGACGCGGCGCGGCTACAGGCCGCGCTGGCCGCAAAACCGCGGCGCGTGCTGATTATCGGCTCCGGGTTTATCGGTTCAGAGGTTGCCTCGGTATGCCGTGACCGTGGACTGGCAGTGACCGTGGCCGAGCGCGGCCCGGCACCGCTTTCCGGTCCGCTCGGCGGGGTGATCGGTAGGATCGCCGCCGAAATGCAGCGTGAGGCAGGGGTCGATCTTCGTACCGGGGTGTCCGTCGTGGCAATGGAGGGCGACACCGGTGGGCACGTGCGGCGCGCGCGCCTATCCGACGGCAGCACCCTCGACGTCGATGTGGTGGTGACCTCGCTGGGGTCGATCCGCAATATCGAGTGGCTCGACGGGGCCGGGCTGGCCGCAGGATTCTGGGGTGTGGGTTGCGATGCCGGTTGCCGCGCGTTCGATGTCAACGGGGTCGTCACCAGCCGCATCTTCGTGGCCGGCGACATCGCTCGTGCCCCCCATGTGCTCTACGACTACGAGTTTCTCGCCATGGAGCATTGGGACAACGCCGTACTCGGCGCCCAGGTCGCCGCGCACAACATGGTGTGTGATGAGACGGACCGCTGGGCACACCTAATGATCCCTCAATTCTGGTCGGGCCAGTTCGGCGTCAACATCAAATCCGTCGGGGTGCCCTCGTTCGGCGACGAGATCGTCTTCACCCAGGGCTCGGTCAAGGAACGCCGGTTCGCGGCAGCCTACGGGCGGCGGGGACGGATCGTGGGGGCGGTCACCTTCAACCACGGCAAGTGGATTCCCTACTACGAGGCGCAGATTGCGCGCTCGGCCCCGTTTCCCCCGAATCCGGCCGGTTCCGATTTTCCGGAGGACATGCGTGCGATGCCGGCCGAGTTCCCAGCCCGCGGCGTACCCACCGAGGCCCCCGACGTCGTATTGACCGGTCACGACCCAGCCGGACGCAGGGCCGAGTTCCGGCCCCGCTCGCGGTGAAATACACATGTCCAAAGGCTCAGAGAGACACGGTGATTCAATGAGCAAAGTGCTATGACGCCCGAAGAGGCCTGGAACGAGGCCATGAAGCACGAAAACCGTGCGAACCCCTACCCATTCTTCGACGAATTGCGCAAGACACCCGTGGCACGGGTGACAAACGGTGTATACGCCGTCACCGGGTACGAGGAACTCATCGCGCTGGCACACGACCCTCGAGTGAGCTCGGATATTCGCCGCATACCGCAGGGAAACCGGCCGCGTGAGATCACCGACCCGTCGGTCGCCGAGCTCGTCGAACGTTATGGACAGGGTTCCAGCTTCATCACGCAAGACCCGCCCGACCACGACCGGGCCCGCCGCTCGTGTATGCGCTATTTCGGGCCACCGCATTCGCCGGACGTCATCCCCCGCCAGGAGCCGCTGTGTCAGCAGATCGTCAACGGCCTGCTCGATAAGGCAACGGGCAAGCAGCGCATCGACGTCGTCGACGAGTTCGCCTACCCGCTGCCAGTCGAAGTGATCTGCCGCATCCTCGGGGTACCTACCCGAGACGAGCCGTTATTTCACACTTGGATCGCCGACGCGATGGCCGGCCTCTTCGATCTGGGGCCCGAGATCGAAACCGAGGAGGGCCAGACCCGCCAAGCCAAAGGTGTTGCGGCCGGCCACGAGCTCAAGAAATACATCATCGGGCTGGTCGAGAGCGCCGCGAAATCCCCGTGCCCGGGAATGATCTCGCAGCTGGTGCACGACGACGGACCCGACGGGCCGATGTCGCCGAGCGAGATCGTCAACAACACCATCCTGCTGTTCGTCGCGGGGCACGACTCCACCGTCAACCTGATCTCCCACTGCGTACTCACCGTGCTACGAAATCCCTGGTCCATCGAGTTGTTGCGCAACAGATCCGAGCTGATTCCCGGTGCCATCGAGGAAGTGCTGCGCCTGCAGTCCTCGGTGCAATTCTTCCCCAGCCGCTCGGCACTGGCCGACATCGAGATCGCCGGCACCACAATCCCGAAAGGTGCACCCATTTTCTTGATGTACGGGGCCGCGAACCGCGACCCACGGCGCTTCGCCGACCCAAACACTTTCGACCCGGAACGCAAAGACAACGAGCACGTGGGCTGGGGGCGCAGCATCCACGTGTGCTTCGGCGGGCCACTGGCCCGCCTGGAAGTCAACACCGCGTTTGATGCGTTCCTGCGTCGCGTGGATAACCCGCGGCTCGTGGAGGATCCGCCGCCCTACCGAATCAGCCAGGTCTTCCGCGGACCGCGACATGTGCTCGTCGACTTCGACGCTATCCGAGTACATTCTCGCGGCTGATGACCACTCCAGAGCTTGAGTTGGAGCTGGGAGGGGTTCACGTCGTCGACGAGTTCATTCGCTGAACGTCTCACCCACGCCGGGAACGCGCGCCTAAAGTTGAGAGCCTGACCGCGTATCCATGCGCGGCTCAATGGGGACCGCGCCGGGACTGCCTGGCGCAGTGCGCGGCAGGAGTGTGGCTAGTTGAGTCGTTGGATCCTAAGCAACGTCCCGTCTTGGCTGGTATTACTCGGACTCGTCGTCCTCGTCGCAGGCGGAGCCGTGCTTGTCCAGATGTATGTCCGGCATCGGTTCCCCCGGCTCAAGGGCGGCGACCACAACGATGCGATAAAGTTCGCCTTCGGCGTTGTCGGGTTCGTGTTTGCGTTCTTCACCGGTTTCGTCGTTTCCGCGATGTGGAGTCAGGTCAACAGTGCGGGCGTCAATGCGCGCACCGAGGGCGCGGCTGCGGTCCAGATGGCCAGGGAGCTGACCGTGTTCGATAAGGACGACAACGACCGCATCCGGCAGAGCTTGCTCGAGTACGAAGGTGCCGCCGTAGCGGAGTGGCCCATAGCGGCGAGCGGCCATTCGTTCCCTGAGGCCGATAACGCCCTAAAGCGCCTCTACACCGCATACGAGGAAGTCCAGCCGCGCACCGATACTCAAAAGACGTTTCTGAGCAGCTCGTTCACCAACCTCGACAAGATCAGTCAAGCCCGCACAGAGCGCGTACTTCAGGCCCGCACCGACATCGGCCCACCCTGGTCATTGTGGGCGGTCATCTTTCTGACCAGTGGGCTGCTCGTCGGCTGTGCGATCGTTTACGGCGTCGAGCAACCCGCCATGCACTACACGATGGTCGCGACCGTGGGCGTCCTGGTAGCCGCGAACCTGTTCCTGGTCTTGGAACTTTCCCATCCGTTCATCGGCAAAATTGCGACTTCGCCCGAACCGCTGCGCGAGGTCATCCTGTTCCTGTCCTCACCCCCGTCGTAGTCGCGATCACCGTCTGCCGGCCGTCCGCAGGGCGTCCGCAGAATTGTTCACGCACCGCGGCGGACGACGGAGCCGTCGATCCGCCGCCCGCTCCTATCTGCACAGCCCGCGATTTGGCAGTTGTTGCTTCCATGTCATTGCGGCGACGTGCAGCACTACCTCAACACCAACGTCAGACCAATGATCAGGGCATCCGTCAGCCGATGGTCGATCTGAAGAATGGCTGCGGGTAGGCCTGGCGCATAGGCCGGACAGCTGCGCGGGGTTTCGGCGACTCCCGCTAACCATGATGCGGCGCATTGTTCCGGCGCACCGCCCGACGGAGGGCCCTGTGTGATCCCCGCGCCGCATACGCCGCAGCGACCACCGATGCCGCGATCATGGCGATGAACACGAGTAACCAATTGGACCTGGTGTGGCTCACATTCCACCAAACAATGGTGAATAGCACCGCGCAGAGGAACAGCACGATGTCGCGCCAGTTGCCTTCGTACGAGCTTGCAGCGGCGCGCAGTTGGTGTTCTCTTTCGTTTGCCGCCACCAAATCGTCGATTCGGTCATCGATGGTGTGTTGCAATGCCTCGCGGCGGGTGATCTGGTGTTCGGGTAGTCGTTCGAGCAGATCGAGGTCCTGTTTGATGGCGCCGCGGATATCGGGACGCCTTATTTGGCCCGCGGCAACCCCGAGGAGCGCCCCACCGAGGATGGGAGCTGTTCCCAGGGCAATCGAGCTCAAACCAGCCATAATGACGCCAGCCTTCCTGTCGTTGCGGATCGCCGGCTTCGTTCCACGGGTCACCTGCGATATGTGCTCCGGTTCAGTGCCGGCCAGTCGGGTTACCGCTGTCGCCGTCGTAGCGGACTCATTTCATGGTGGCAAGGTTGTGCCAAAGGTTCTTGAGGCTTTCGGTACCGCCGAACAGCGTGGTGAAGTTCGTGGAATCGACGATCACGATGTCGCCGACGCGCCGGCCAGTGGGTGGCATCCAGATAAGCGCGTTGAATTCCGTGTTACCAGCCGCGGTGAATGGGTGCGGCCTGTTGGGGTCGACACGCTGGCGACCCAAGACGCGTAGCGAGTCGCTTTCCGGCGCGGTCAGTTCATAGTGCGGCAGGTGAGGGTGGAAGTTGAAGGTGGTGACGTTATCGAGCAGTCCGGGCGTATCCAGGTCGCGGAAAGCGCTTAGTCGCGCGATCTCGGTGGTGCCATCAACAACCGCCGGGCGCAGGCCCCACTTGTTGTCAACGGGAACTTCAAAGGCCTTCATCAGCGAGCGCGTGTACTGGCCGAACCGCTGCTGGCGAGGAACCAGTGGGTCGCCGTGGTGTTGGTATTCGACCTGTCGTTGCTCGAAGTCGCTGGTGAAGCCCACGTCGTGGTGCGGGGCAAGCAGAAGGCAAGTGCCTTCGCGTTGCAGCCACTCGCCGATCGCGGCGATCTCCTCCCGCGCGGCTTCCTGCTCGGAGAGCACATGGTCGAGCCCGAAGACCATGAGGGTGTCTGTGTCGGCGAGGATCCGCTCGTCGATGGGCAGCTTGTAGCCGGCCTGATCGATCCGCTGAAACACGGCGACGGGGTGGCCCGTCGCTTCACCCGCCAACTCCTGAAACGCCACCGTTGAGCGATGGAAGAGCTCAAGTGTTCCGGCGATGCCTTGCAGGAAGTGCGCGCCGTCGTATTCGGCGGTCTCATAGCTTGGCCACAGCATGTTGCGGACTTCGGTCATCGTGGAAAAGCGGTTGTACATTGCCGCCGGATCGCGTTGGGCTTCCCACGGATAGCTCCAGGTCCAGTAGATGCTGATGCGCCGTCGCCCAGGGGTGTGCTCGCGCGGGATGTGGCTTTGGTTGTAGGTGCGTGCGGCGGGCGGCGTGCTCACGGTGATTGCTCTTAACTGTCGAGCGTCGCTAGGTACTGGAGGGCCTGAAGCCCGGGCAGGAAGAAGTACGCCCCGCCCTTGAGGGTGGTGAAGGCCGGCAGTCCCTTGAGGACTTTGCGGATTGGCCGCTTCGGGATCTTGTATTCGAGCGTGCCGTCCTGGGTGCCGCAGATGGGATCACGCTCATTGCCGAGTTCGTGGAAGGTCCGGTCGTTGATCCACACGTTCTGCGCGAACTCGAATTGGCGAACCAGGCTGGCGCAGATGATGAATGCGGCAATGCCGCGGTCCACCCCGTCATCAGGTGCACCCTCCGGTAAGGCAGGCCCGTATGTGGCGCCGCGGCGAATTATCCTGCGGCGATTCATGTTGACCGCTGTGTCGCGAGGATTGAGGCGCCGCGCGTGCGAGCCTAACGGCACGGCATAACCGTGGGGGTCCATCTCTTTGTAGTTGAAGTCATTGTTACGCATCGGATCTGCGCCCAGTTCTGGATCGTCACGCTCGGGAGCCAGTACCAGCGGCGCACCGCTTCGCCAGCGGCCCATGAATTTGGCGGCCAGCAACTCTTGTTCGTCAGATGTTTCGGCGTGCTCGCGCAGATAGTCGCGGAATACACCGACGTGCTCCTGCAGGCGCCGGTAGGCCAGGTAGCTGCCATTGCGGGACAACGCTTCCGGTTGTGGCAAATTGGCCGGCGGCCCCTTCTCGTCGGGGTAGCCCAGAATGAACTCGCCCGCTTTCAGCGGTGCGCCCGAACCCGGTGTTGGCTCTTCCCCGGAGCCCTCGATGACCGGCTGGGACAACCGGTCGCGGAAGCCGAAGTGGTCATGGGCATAGTTAAATGGCGGCGTGGCATTGAGGTCGAGGAACGACAGGGTCCGTACGCCAGGGCACCGGGCGACCAACTTGTCATGTTCTCCCGTACACCGCCGGTGTTCGTCATCGCTGCGCGCGAACAAAATCGCGATCGCGTGCAGGTCTTCGCCCGCAAGGCCACCTACCCACTGGCCGGGGTGGCCGGCGCCAGTGTCGCCGAGGACGTCAGCGCGCGCGGCCATCCCCTCCTGGAACTCCTGCGGGAAGGTGGCCAGCGATTCCTCGGGCACTCCGAGCGCCCGCAGACCATTCCAAGTGAACGCCAAAGTGATCCAGCGCTGCGAGCTGTCCATCGTGGCTCGCGCGTCCGCGGCCGACTGCACCCGGTCGAGCAGCTCCCTCAGCCAGGCCCGGCCGCCGGCCCGGTCATCGAACGAGAGGAATTCATAGCGGCCGGTCATCGCCGGCGTACGGGTCAGCAGGATGTGCTGTATGTCGTCGAGCTCAAGCATTGGTGCATCCTTCGCCGCGGATCACTGCATTTGGTCGAGCATGTCGGAGAATGCTGCTTTCAGCCGCAGTGCCTTCTTGATCTCGTCGGCGGTTACGTAGGGGTATTCGCCGTACTCGAGGAAGCTGGGGTAGTGGTGTTCGCGCACGAACTTCACGAATGAGTCCGGGTTCTCCTTCCAATCCTCCGGGAAGCCTTCGAGATTGGTGAACACCGTCGAAATGCCACTCTGGCCGAACAGCTGCACGGCGTCCTCGGTGTATTTGTCGAAGTCGGTGTCGAAGATGCCTTGGTATTGAAAGGTCAAGCCGTCGCCAATATCGAAGAGCACCCAGCGGAGGTAGTGCAGGCGTAGAGGAGCGAGGAACTCCGGCGTTTCGGTGATCGCTGCTTGGATGGTCTTGCCGTGTTCGCGGATCGCGTCCTCGCGACCCTCTTTGACCTTTGCGATGATCGAAAAGCCGTAGCAGGCCGGGGTGCGGGGATAGATCGGGCCGTAACGGCCGCGCTCGAGTTCGAAGTACCCCTCCTTGGGGATGGCCATTGCCGCAGGCTTGCTCCAGTCGTGATTTCTCGCCGGCATGTTCGTTCTCCGTCTAATTGCTCCGGTGTGCGCGAACACTACTCCCCGGGCGTCGCCCAGATCCCGCTTTGGCCGCCGAGAAATTGGCTAGCCAACGATCATTTCGCCGCTGTTCATCTGCCGCTACCAGTCGGTCAATGGTCGCCAGCGCTGAGTTCCTCGAACGGCCCAGCGCGGACCAATAACAAAGCCGCTAACCACCAGCAGCCGTCTGGGAAACGTGATCGTTACCCACATGCTGAGGTCGCTTGCGAGAAGCAAGGCGACTGCACCGGATAGCTGAGGCCAACGAGCCAGCGTGGCATCAAGCCCGTCCTCAACCAGAACGTCACGAGCGACATCATGAACACCCCGCGGCCATCCGGGCCGCGTAGGTCTTGATCCCAGTAAAGAAAATTCTCACCACTACTGCAGACGGCGATCGGAACCGGTTCTCTGCCCGACACGAAAGCCCCTCGACTGCGATGAACCGGGCGAGCAGCTCCTCATCGATGTCATCGACCTCGGTGGCCGCCAGCTGCATCCACCAGCTCAGCCGTTCCAACACATTCACAACCCCGGCCGCCGAACCCGGCGAATAACCCAGCCCGGCCAACCATTCCGAACACTCGCCCAGCACCATCGGCGCCAAAGGACCCACTGGAACCCGCGGGACCCGAACCGGATACGACCGGGCCGTCGGCGATCTCTTCGTCACGGACCTCACCTCCAGACACTTCCGTGCCTGAAGCGTGGTCTCGACTACGCGACTATGCCGACCTTTTGCACCTCAACACCGCCGTTGGCCTGCGCCATTGCTGAAGTCATCGGCATATTTCGGAGGTCGGCATAAGACATCACCGAGATTCTCACCGGTGAGGGCAAGCTGTTTCTCGCCTCCGTGCTGGATCTGTGCGGACGCCGGCTCCTGGCCTGTCCGATGTCGGAGCACCCAGACGCCGAGCTGGCCAGCGACGCGATGAAGATTGCCGCTACGGTGCGCGGCGGCCGTATAGTGATCGACGGCGTGATTTTTCATACTGACCGTGGATCTACTTATACCGCAAGCGCTTTCACGAAGCTATGCCGCAAGCTTGGGGTGCGGCAGTCGATGGGACGCGTGGGGTCATGCTTCGACAACGCCGCCTCCGAGGCTTTCTTCTCCACCCTCGAACACGAGGTACTCTCCCGACACCACTTCGCGACGAAGGCACAAGCCCGCGAAGTCATCACGGCCTGGTGCTACGAGTTCTACAACACTCGACGCCGCCACAGCTCCGCCGGGTTGCTGCCGCCCATCGAGTACGAGAAAATCGCGACCATCCGACCGGAGGCCGCATAAGAGAAGCCTTCACGTTTTGAGGGGAAGCCCAAAGCTCTTGGCGCTGATAGCGGGATCTCCAAGAGCGAAGTTTCGCGGATCTGCGCCGACTTGGACACCGAGGTCGCCGCCTTCCGGGATCGGCCCCTGTCTGAGCAACGGTTCCCGTATGTGTTTCTTGATGCCACCTACTGCAAGGCCCGCGTCAACCATCGGGTGGTCTCCCAGGCGGTGGTGATCGCCACTGGGGTGGCGGCCGACGGGCGACGTGAAGTCCTCGGCTTCCAAGTCGGCGACTCCGAGGACGGCGCGTTTTGGACCGCGTTTTTGCGGTCACTGAAAACCCGCGGGCTGGCCGGGGTGGCGCTGGTGATTTCCGATGCCCACAGCGGACTTCGCGGCGCGATCGAGGCCATCCTGATCGGGGCCAGCTGGCAAAGATGTCGAGTGCATTTTCTGCGCAACGTGCTAGCCCGAGTCCCCAAAGGCTCCGCGGAAATGGTGGCTGCAGCGATCCGCACCATCTTTGCCCAACCTGATGCCGCCCACGTCCGTGAACAGCTCGACACCATCGCCGGCATGCTCGGCCGCCAGCTGCCCAAGGTCGAATCAATGCTGCGCGAGGCCGCCGACGACATCACCGCGTTCGCCGATTTCCCGGTGCCACACTGGAAGAAGATCTGGTCCACCAACCCACTGGAGCGACTCAACAAAGAAATCAAACGCCGCACCGACGTCGTCGGCGTCTTCCCCAACCCGGCCGCCCTACTGCGCCTAGCCGGCTCGGTGCTCGTCGAAGCCCACGACGAATGGCAGGTCGCAGAAAAGCGCTACCTGTCCAAAACCACCCTGGCCCTCATTCACACCACCGACAACACGACCGACGAATCCGTTGCCGTCCACGCCGCGATCACGGCATAGTGGAAACCCGCAGAGCCTCAGGCGAAACGCCCGCCCGACTTACACCACTCGACGGGACATGACCTAGAAATGATTACCGTACTTTGCCCGCGTCGTTCGGTCGGAGGGCGCGCCGCGTGCTTCAGTGCATCAGTTCTGAGACTGCATCGATTTCGGTTAACGATCGAAAGGAGCAGATCACGGCATCGCCTCAGCCCACGCTATATGCCCCTCGAAGCCAAGCGTTCTCGCCATGTTGCGGTAGCGGTCCCGCAAGCGCCCGTAGGTCCTGGCATCGCCGTGAGCCCGAGCCAGCAGAGCGCGTAGTCGAAGCAGCCAGATCTGGCGAGCCAGGTCTCCATCTCCAGGCGCGGTCGCCAACCGGTCGATTGCGGCCTGGGCTTCGGCCACGTCATTTTCGGCGCCGCGATTTAACAGGGTTTCCACCAGAACACCCGTCGCAAGAATGCCCGACGCCAGCAGCTCACCCTCGCGGACCAGATCACCGACGGCGGCGCGCATGAGCGCTGTGGCGTCATCGTGATCTCCGCGCCGAGCTCTCTCACGCGCCACGTACACGTTGACGATCGGTAACTCACACAGGATGTATCGCCGGTGCAGGAACACGTCGCTGACCTCGGTCAGGAGCTCGTGTCCGCGCTCACGCTCCGCGGCAATGTCCCGGTGCACCAGCGCAACACCCAGCGCCAGGCGGGTGAAGGCCAAAGCGAAATCATCCCCGGCTCGTTCGGCAATTCGCAGGGCATCCTCGATCCCGTGCACCGCCCGATCATCGGCAGCCAGCACGCCATTCACGATCCCCGGGTAGTAGACCCAGCCGATGACCGTTGCCAGTGACATGGGATCGGCGCCGCGTGCCATGGCCAGGCCGTGCCCCAGGTCGTCTCGCCATCCCGGACGACCTTGGCAGTAACGGGCGACAGCCCGCGTCGTGAAGGCGACCGCTAACGGAGACCCGATAACGAAGTTGCCTTTTGCGGCGTCACCATCGGCCAGGTCGATGACCCGCTGTGACCACAGCAGTACGTCAGACCACTCGGCACTATGAACCTTGGCAAAAATCGGCGCGAAGGACAGCCCTACCGTCAATGTCGGATCATCGACTGACTCGATGAGGGACATGACTTCCGATGCCAGCTGCGACGCCTCACGCATCCGGCCCTGATATGCATGATCCATCACCAGGCCCGCCATCCCGATGACCAGCGACGCCTTATCACCGGCGGCGCCGCACAACTCCCGCAGTTCGTCGAATCGGGCGTCTGCTACATGTTCCTGGACCCGCCGGGCGGTGCCGCACAACATGGTGCGCGGGGCAATGCGCATGGGTAACCGGTCGGAGTCCTCGGCCGGCAGTGCGTCGGCGATCTTCTGGGCGCGCTCCCAACTCAGGCGCGCCGCGGCGATGTCGCGGTTGGTCGCCCAGGCTGCGGCCCGCATGTGCCAGCCGTAAGCGGCGTGCTCATCACCGGCCGTCTCCAGATGCTCGGCAATCAAAGCGGCGTTTTCATCGGCCGCTGCTGGGTCACGTGATTCGATGGCTGCCGCAACGCGCCGGTGAAGTTCGGCGCGTTCCGATTTGCGTTGTGATTCGTAGGCCACCGCCCGCATCAGCGGATGGTGAAACACGTACTCCGGTTGTCTGGTGAACCTGATCTGATCGATTAGGCGGGCCGCAACCAAGTCATCAACGACCGGTTCGACGCCTAGCATGCTCACCAGGTCCAGACTGAACCGCGAGCCAACCACTGCGGCGGTGTTTAGCGTGCGTTTGGCTTTAGGGTCGAGCCGGTCGATACGGGCAGCGATGGTCGCCTGCAGTGTGACCGGCACGCTCACATCGGCGATCTCTGCCGGCGACAGGTATGCACCCTGCTCGCCGCGCAGCACGCCGCGCTCGGCCAGTTCGCGCACGATCTCCTCGACGAAGAACGGGTTCCCAGCGGCCCTCTCGACGATCCTCTGCCCCAGCGCGCCATTTGAGGAATCGGGGCCGAGCAGCTCCGAGACCAATACCGCGGTTTCTGAATCACTCAGCGGCGTAAGCGCAATGGTGTGGGCACCTGCCACTCGGGTCAACGCGCCCCGATATTCGGGTCGGTAGCTGACCAGCACCAGCGAGCGCGTCTGCGGCATGACCGTGAGAAAGTCGGCTAGCAGCGAGTCGCTGACCTCATCGATCCAATGGGTGTCCTCGATGACATAGACCGCTGGGGCCTGGCGTGCCAGCGAGGCGGCATTGACCAGCGCGGTCAACCGCCGCCGACGAGCATCCGGATCGATCTTCGGCAGCTCCACATCAGGATCGGCGATGCCCAGCAGGTCGTCAAAGAGCAACAAGTCCTCAGGCTCCGCGTCGGGAGCCTGAGCCCTGATCCGCGCTCGGGCGGCGGGTGGGTCAAGACCCCCGACGCCGGTGGCTGCGCGGAGCAGGCGCGCCACGGCATGGAAGGGGACCTGGCTGGTGTGCGGTTCGCAGAAGGCGGTGAACACGTCGACATCATGGGCATCTGCCATCGCCGAAACTTCACGCGCGAGACGGCTTTTGCCGATGCCAGGCGAGCCGACCACGCTGACCACCGCGCCGTGGCCATCGAGTGCATCCTCAAGCAACCCTGCAACGGCGGACACTTCCCACTGCCGACCGACCAGATCCGGCTGCGGCCATGGCGGCCGAACTGCTACCGCGTCATCTTCTTCGGAAACCTCGTCGCGGTCGAGCAGCGACAGCAGGGCGGGCATGCCGGAAAGTTCGGTTACCGCATCCCGACATGCCCGGCACTCTCCCAGGTGTGCCTCGAATTCGCGCCCGTCCTTCTCGGACAATGACCCCAGCACGTAGGCAGCGTCCCACTGTGCATGCTTGTGGCCGTCTTGGCCGCGCGGTTCAGGGGCGGGTGCTCCCTGCCCGCGAAAAGCGGTCATTGTGCCACTCCCATCTCCTGCAGCGTCTGCTGCAGGTTTCGCAGTGCGTCATGCAGCCGCGATTTCACTGTGCCTTCGGCGATTCCTAGGTCGGCGCCGATTTGTGCGGTGGACCAGCCGTAATACTGCGCACGTCGAACAACCGCGCGATGTTGGGCCGGCAGCCGCGCGAACGCATCGGCTACCAGTGTCCGGTCCAGCGCCGAGTTGAGTTCATGCGATCCGGCCGCCTCGGGCGTGCCCGAGCCGTTGGACGAGATCATGTCGCGGGCGACGGTGAACAGCCAGGCGCGCGCCGATCGCTCGTTGCCGTCAAACATCTGCGGATGCTGCTCCGCTCGGAGCAGCGTCGCCTGCACCACGTCCTCCGCACGGGTCGCATTGCTCGTCAACCGGCACGCATAGTGCCATAAAGCCGCGCCGTGCTGGTTGTAGAGCACCCGCATCGCGCCGGTTTCCGGAATGTCCATCACCACCTTCCGGTATTGACACGAGTGCGGCGCCGTTTTGGTTCAGCACCGGCGTTAGCCGAGGGGTCAATGTGCTGGGCCGATCCTCGGTTACCGTTATGAAGTGCTCGACGGTAGTGACTTTCATTGGTCGTCAAGCACGACGATTTACCGGATCCCAGCTTCAGCACCACGCTCCGGAGCAGACACATAGCTAGGCCGCCTCAAGACTTAGGACGGATGGTGATTGAGACCAGCCGCCCGGTGGCGCATGTGGCCGCCGAGATCGGTGTCGGTGAACAGGCGCTGGGGCGTTGGGTGGCGCCTCCAACGTCAAGCGACCGCGGCTGGTGATACTGCCGCCACCATCGCCGAACTCCAACACCAACTCGACGACTTCACCAGCTATTACAACAGCGTGCGCCCCACCGCCATCGGCAGACGAACACCCCTACAGGCCTTCACCATTTGGCCCAAAGCCTTCCCCACCGCCTAAAGATTCCACCGCACTACCGAGTCCGCCACGACCGTATGGACCCCGCCGGCGTCATCACCCTCCGCTACCACAGCCGCCTGCACCACATCGGGCTAACCAGATGGCCGCCGCGGCACCCACGTCATCGTCCTCATCGACGACCGCGACATCCGCGTCCTGGACCGCGAGACCGGCCAGCTGATCCGCAATCTCGTCTTGGACCCCACCCGCGACTACCAATCACGCGGCGTCAAATGCGGAAACTCAGATCGCTTGAGCTTGTCAGGACTCGCCTACCAATCCAGCTAGCGCTCGGGTTCGACATTGGCGGTGTCCGGCGTGGGGTCGCGCCGATCGTCGGCCATTTCAATCCGCGCAGATCGACGCCGCCCCGGACGCCGCTCCGACACAATCACGCTCGGCATATCTGGACTGACGCATCCGCCAGGGGATCGGTGACCCGGAATCACCGTTGCTAAAGCCACCCCTTTCGCGCGACCCAACCAGGCAGGCCGCGCGAATACGGTAGGGCGTGAAGCGGCCCAACTTGTGACCGCTGCGGTCTACGATCCACACCATGTTCGGCACGCTTCGCCAACCGTGGTCCCGGGCGCGGCTCCCGTAGTCACATGGATGGATTACGACGCTGACAAGAATCGGATTGAATCGGTTCGCACTGGCAAACTACTGATCAGAACGGAGCGGCCCGACACTGAATAAGAGTTCAGCCAAGAATGGCGCGGAAGTACTCCTAGAGCAGTTGCAATCTCAAGGTGTGGACTGCATTTTCGCCTCTCCCATCGCTGTCATGGCGCCGATCTGGGAAGCGCTCGCCCGGCGCCGAAATGACTTGAACCCGCGTTACTTCCGTTGCCGTCACGAACTCTTGGCGGTGACCCTGGCCTCGGGTTACTACAAGGCCACGGGCCGAAGCCAGGTTGTCTTCTTGCCCACATCTCTGGGCGTTCAAAATGGATCAATGGGCCTGCACACGGCTCTGCAGGAACACACACCCATGACCATTCTGTCGCCCGACACCCTTACATACGGCGAGGACCCAAACGCGGACCCCGGCCCTGAATGGCCCTCGCTTCTGGTTGACCTTTTTGGCCCGGCCCGCAACGGGGAAGCCGTCGTCAAGTGGTCCAAACGAGCACGAACACCGTCTGAACTGGTTCATGAACTTCGTCGGGCATGCTTCATCGCCGAGTCGGTTCCGCTGGGCCCAACGCTGCTCGAAATTCCGTTTGACCTGTTGGTGGGTGATGGCCACAGTGAGATCCCTGCCTGGGTTCCTCCGCCACCCGTTGTTGCCCCGGTGGAAGTGGTTGATCAGGCGGCCCAGATTCTCGCGGGTGCCGCAAGTCCACTCATCATCACCGAGCATGGCGGGCGGACAGACGACGAGCGCGGTGCCCTCGTAAGAATCGCCGAAGCACTCTCCGCGCCCGTCTTCGAATTCATGATGCCTGCCTATCACAATTTTCCGCGGTCGCACCCTTTGTACGGCGCGGGGCCGGTTGAAGCGGTAGTGGGTGAAGCCGACGCCATCCTTCTCGCCGGCTGCAACGCGCCCTGGCATCCACCGCACCCCGCGCTGCGCCCGGGATGTGCGGTCATTCACCTCGAGGAAGACCCGATGCGCCCGCGCGCCGCGTACTGGGGTTACCCCACAACTCGTGCGCTCCCCGGTAACCTCGCCGGTAATCTGTATGCGCTCGCCGACAATCTTGAAATGCGCTCGACGGCAACGCCCGAAGCGGCTGAGCGTTGGGCCGGCTATACGCAGAGCGTTCGCGCCAAGGGCATCCAGGAAGCCCGACAGGCATCCGCGCACGCAACTGATTTTGTGCCGGCAGCCACCTTGTTTCGTGAGTTACACGACGTTCTCCCAGAGGATGCGATCTGCGTCGACGAGATCATCGCCCAGGTTCCTCAAATGATTCAATTTCTCTACGAGCGGAAACCCCTTGCACAGTACCGCGGTTGGGCCGGAGCGCTCGGAACGAGCCTGGGTACCGCGCTGGGCGTCAAGCTCGCAAGACCACAGCAACTGGTTGTCTCGATCGTGGGCGACGGAGCGTGGCACTACAACCCCGTACCGGCCGCCCTCGGCTTCGCGCAGGAGTACAGCGTTGCGCTGCTGATAGTGCTCTGTAACAACCAGCAGTATGCATCCCAAACCTGGAATGTCCTGAAGTACTACCCCGATAGCGCCGCGGTCCGTGAGGGCAATTTCGTCGGCAATGTCATTGCGCCCATACCGGACTATGTGAAAGTCGCCGAAGCCTACGGCGGCGCAGGCGAACGCGTACAGAAGTCCGACACCCTGCGGACGGCGCTGCAACACGCATTAAAAGTCGTCGCCTCGGGCAAGACATTCCTGCTCGACGTCATCGTCAATCCGTAGCTCCGCTGATGGCCGCTAAATGTGGACTCCGCAGGACGACCGAGCGTTACCCAAGCCGACCCTGGTTGAGAATTCGGGTCGCCGAGTACTCGACAGTGCGTTGCCTATACCAGCGCGATGAATCGCCGAAGCTTCCCGCTCGTGTCATGGCGGGGCAGACGCTCGACGACTCGGATACGGACCATCGGATGCGATAAGCCGTGTCGGCGCAATGCGGCGACCACCGACGCGGTCAGCGCATCCACATCCACATCGGGGGCACCCACCACAAGAATCTCCGCTCCGGCGACGGTCTGCTTGACCTGATATTCGGAGATTCGAGGATGGGTGCCGAGAACGTGACGGAACGCGCTCGCTGGCACCGTCCTTGTGCCGTAACAAAAATCGTCGTCACGCCGCCCACCGATGTCGGCCACCCGCGTGAACGCGCTTCCGCATGCACACTTACCAGAAAGCCACTCGACCTGATCCCCCAAGTCGTAGCGAATGAACGGGAAGGCGCGGTTGGCCAGCCCCGTAGCGAGCGTGCGTGCCGCGGGTACATCGTGGGCAACCGGTGCGCCATTGTCATCGACACGTTCGAGCACAACCTCGTCTTCGCATACATGTAGCCCCTGCCCATGCCCACAACCGACCGCCTGCACGCCGATCTCGGTCGATCCCCACAGGTTGTGAACCGACGGGTTCCACGCCTGCCGAATCGCCTGCCGATCCTCATCGAGCAGCGGCTCGGAGTTGGTGCTCACGCGCACCGGACAGATCGCCAGGTCTCCGGCCAAGGCGGCGCGGGCAAGACGGCCAATCACCGTCGCATAGCCAACAAGATGCGTGGGCCGGGCAGCCGCCACCGCGGCGAGCAACTCGTCGAACGGTACGCCGGCTGGTATCACGACCGTCTCCATCCCCGCCGTGGTCGGCACGTCGAACAGCGGGGTGCTGGCATGCGGCGGGACCCCGGCCGTCAGCACGGCAAGGCGCGGGTGGGACGCCGGCGACGATCCGCATCGCTCCTCGCGAGCCTGCATCCGCCAGGCAAGGCAGGCCACGGATACGAAGAATTGCCAGTCCCACACGTAGACGCCTCGCACACCGCTGGACCCGCCCGAGCTGAACACCTGCGCGTCGCCCGCTGTATAGGAAAACCACTGCTGCTCAGCCAGAACGCGTTCGGCACTTGCGCGGTTAAGGTCAGGAGCGGTGATGATCGCGTCCCACTCCTGTTGCACGTCGGCTTTTGTCATCACCGGCAGCAACGCCAGGTCGGCCACCGAGGCCGACCCCACGTCCAGGCAACGCAGTCGCCGAGCGTGAAATGGCGAGCGTTCGCACGCGTATGCCAGCAAGGCACGTAGCCGCTGGTCCTGGTAGCGCTCAATCTGTTCCCGCGACCAATCCAGTCGCACGACGTGGTCCTCGAGGGCCGCCGCCACCGCATGCAGATGGGCGGCGCGCAGGGAATCGTACGCCGCTCGCGTAAAGGCCAGTGGGCTAGTGCCGGAAACCGACCGGGACATCGCCACCCTCCGCGCCCTAGTGTCCTGAGTCGTTAATTCGAGTGCAGTAGTTGCCGATGCTGGCTAGGATTTGGTCGGCGGTCTTGGTCCAGACGTAGGGTCGCGGGTTGTCGTTCCAGGTGTCGATCCAGGCGCGGATGTCGGTGTTGAGCTGGCGGACCGAAGTGTGGGTGCCGCGGCGCAGCTTCTTGATGGTCAGTTCGGAGAACCAGCGTTCGACCAGGTTCAACCAGGATGAGCTGGTCGGGGTGAAGTGCATGACGAACCGCGGATGTGCTGTGAGCCAGCGTTTTACCGCCGGTGTCTTGTGAGTAGAGGCGTTGTCCAAGACCAGGTGCACGTCGAGATCGGCGGGCACTTCGACGTCGATCTTGCGCAGGAACGCCAGGAACTCGGTGGCGCGGTGGCGCGCGTGCAGCGATCCGATGACCTTTCCGCTGGCCAGGTCAAGTGCGGCGTAGAGGCTTGAGGTGCCGTGGCGGACGTAGTCGTGACTGGCCCGCGCCGGGGTCCCAGGCAGCATCGGGAACACCGGCTGGGTCCGGTTGAGCGCCTGGATCTGGGTTTTCTCGTCCACGCACAGCACCAACGCACGTTCGGGCGGATCCAGGTACAACCCGACGACGTCGCGGACCTTGGCCACGAAAACGGATCCTTGGACAGCTTCCACGAATCCTGTTTGTGCGGAGCCAATCCGAACGCCCGCCAGACCCGCGACACCATCGACTGGCTCAACCCCAGATGATCGGCCATCGACCGCGTCGACCAATGCGTCGCATCAGGGGGTGTGGTCTCCAACGTGGCCACGATCAACGCCTCGATCCGGTCATCGCCGACCACCCGCGGCCGGCCCGGCCGCGGCTCATCGACCAACCCGTCCAGACCCAACTCCGCGAAGCGGTTACGCCACCGCCGAACCGTTCCAATCGCCAACCCCAGGCGTTGGGAAAGCTCGGTGTTCGACCCGCCATCAGCGGCTGCCAACACAATTCGGGACCGCATCGCCAACCCCGCCGCACTCGTACGTCGCCGCGCCCATCCCTCCAACTCGGCACGTTCATCGGCGGTCAACACGATCTCTAGCGCATGCGGAGTAGGCACACCCCAGTCTAACAACTAGACCGGAATTAACGACTCAGGACACTAGTGCCCGTGCGCCACCCACATTAGACCAGCCCCGTCGTGATCTCGGCGACCGACGTAATCTTGGCGACTGAAAACCGGTTTCACCTTTTCGGACGCGCTGCCCGCCCACAGGCTCGTCGAACGCGCGCCGCCAGCTTCGTCAGCTGCTGTCCAACAGCAGCGTGCGTCCCCACCGCGCCATCGGCAGGCGAACACCCCTGCAGACCTTCAACGCCCGACCCAACGCCTTGTCCACCGCAGACAAAATCCCCACCGCACTACCGGGTCTCCCACGACCGCATCGACGCCGCCGGCGTCATCACCTTGCGCTACCACAGCCGCCTGCACCGCACCGGCCTGTCCAAACGACGACGCGGCACCCACGTCATCGTCTTGATCAACGACCGCGACATTTGGGTCCTCGACCACAACACCGGCCAACTCATCCGCAAAATCGTCTGCGACCCCACCCCGCGACTACCAACCCCGGGGGGGTCAAAAGCAGAAACTCACCAGACAACCGGCTCAAGGTGTAAACCATGTCTCGGGACACCTGTCAACGATGTCCCGAGACATGACATAAGTCGGGCTGACAGGATTTGAACCTGCGACCACTTGACCCCCAGGAAGTGGCGGTAGCGCGTTTCCCCAGGTAGTTGCCGTTTTCGGCCGCCAGAGCGTGGTGTGTACGTTCACTGAAGCGCAGGTCGTTCGGGGTCGCGCATGACGTGTGGTCCCGGATGGTCCCCAAGCCGACCGCGGCACGAAACGTCTACAGGTACGATTATCTGTATACGTTCCGTATCATTGACGTAAGGAGATGTCGTCGTGGATGCGCTGACGCCAAGCACTGCGGGGCAGGCCAGCCTGTCGCGCAGCGCGCTCTACCGCGGCGCGCGGGCTGGTCGGTGGGACCGCATCGCCCGCGGCATCTACTTGCCCGCCGACGCGTCTGCCGTCGACTGGGATCAAATCGAGGCCACGACACGCCGCCCCGCCGCCACGATTTGCCTGACCTCCGCACTCGCGCACCACGACCTGACCGATACGGTCCCAGCCGCGCTGGACATCGCGATTCCAAGGGGTTCGAGGACACCGGCGAGCACGGGCGCGATCGCGTGGCACCAATTCGACCGGGCCACATTCGAAATCGGGCGCGAAAAGATCACGATCCCAGGATCAGAACAGACGATCGGAATCTACTCGCCTGAGCGGTCGATCGCCGATGCATTTCGACTCCGCGGAGATGTGGGATATGAGTTGGCACGCGACGCGCTGCGAGAGTGGCTGCGCCGAGGCGGTAAACCGGCCCGGCTAATCGAGATCGCGTCGCTCCTGCCGCGGGCAAAGTCACCAGTCCTGCAGGCATTGGAGATGCTGGGTGAGCTCGGGCGACGCGGTGTTCCGCCGGATCCAGTCTCTCGCCCGGTCTGCAGCGGCGAAGAGCGGGACCAGCGCACCGACGCAGGAGTACCTGATTCGGCATAACCTCGAATCGTTCCTGGATCGGCTCACCCGCACCTCGCATGCCGGCGACTTCGTCCTCAAGGGCGGAGTTCTGCTGGCCGCCTATGGGTTTCGGCGCCCGACGAAGGACACGGATTCCAGCGCTGTCAGCACCGACGTCACCGCTGAGCATCTCGCCCAGGTGGTTAGCGACATCGCCGCGATCGACGTCGATGACGGTGTGGTGTTCGACCTCGACTCGATCAGCGTGCAGGAAATTCGCGAGCAGGCCGACTACCCGGGCCTGCGCGTGCGAGTCGCTGTGTCGATCGGCCCGTGGCAAGGCGTCGCGGCGTGGGATGTGTCCACGGGAGACCCGATCGTGCCGTCTCCCCGGCAGGTGAGCATCGACCGGATCCTCGGCGAGCCGATCACACTCCTCGGTTACGCGCCCGAGACGACCATTGCCGAAAAGGGCGTCACGATCCTCGAACGTGGCATCACCAGCACTCGCTGGCGGGACTACGTCGATATTGTCCAGCTCGGCCGCCAAGGGATCGACGCCGATGAACTGCTCCGCTCGGCACGGGCGGTCGCGCGGCACCGCGGTGTCACCCTCGAACCCGTCGCACCGCACCTGGCCGGTTATGGCGCAGTCGCACAAGCGAAATGGGCTGCGTGGCGCCGCAAGGAGCACCTCGAATCCGTCTGCGAGGACAACCTCGACGACCAGATCAGCCTGGTCGCCTCCTACCTTGATTCCGTCTTTGCCCACGGCCCCGAATAAGCAACTGGGCCCTGTAACCACGCAACCGCGGCGTTGTATTGGACGACGCCGTGAGGGTGTCGAGCTGACAGGATTTGAACTTGCGACCACTTGACCCCTATTAAGCAGGGGGTGACACGCTAGGACACCGCAGGGCATCGCAGCAGGTCGCAGCGTTTTCAGCACTTGCTGGCATGCGCTGGCACCCCTTGTCACTCGACCAGGTTGCCAGCCACCAACCGTTCGCTTGCCGTCATTTCAAGAGGCTGGCGAGGGGTGGTGCTTCGACTATTTTGGTGGCGGTTTCGATTGCTTTGAGCGCTTCATCGATGGTGATTTGGTCACCGCCGTGACTCGCCGTGTTGCGCTTCTCTATTAGGTCCGGTTGCGCTTGCTGGGCATCAAGCCGGACCGCAGGAGTTTGAGCAGGGCATTTTTTGACCCGAGGTTGTTGTAGGCCCCTGTTATGGCTTTTCTCAGCGGTCCTTGAATGTTCGCGTCATCGAGGTAGTTGTCGACCAGCATCGTCATGGCCAACTCGGCCGCAGTTCCCGCATCGAGGACGGCCCGCCGGATATGGCCCGCGTTCAACAGCAGGCGGGCGTCGCGGATAAGAGCCCACTCCGCAGGGGGCGGATATTTGCCGGTAGCGTTCACGCACTTTTGCAGGTCGGCCAACTGCAACTTGACAGGGGGAATTCCTTGCCTCGCCGGCGGGAGGACGACCGGATTCCCCTTCCTGCCCGCTGTCCGTTCGCGTCACACGTCCATGTCTGAATGGCACCGGACTTGGTTCCCTGACGCATGTAGCCGCCAAGCCCAAGAAAGTCTTGCCCCGTGACCACACCTACCCACGCAGTGAAGCGCGTCCACCAGTCGTCGAACTCGCTGAGGAAGCCTTTGGTGGCCTCCTCAAACTCCACCTCACTGGACGCCTCCAGGGTCGTGTAGAACCGGCAACGGATGACCAGCGCGGTGTCCCTCGCCGACTCCGGGTAAACGACCTTGGCCGTATCCGACCCGAGCGTGGTCCCCCAAACAGGGCTGACCCTTCTCTCCTCCTGACGCTCCCGGTCATCGACCGGCCCGTAGGCCCACTTCGGCGGTATCAGCTCCATGTTAGGTACCGGGGGCCCGAGAACCTGCTGGAAAGGCTCGGGTAACGCGGGCTCCGTATCGCGCTGCGGCAGCCCGATTTCGAGGTCGTGACTTGCGGTGCGCGACGTGAAGGTGCAACCCAAGCAATCGGTGTGCACTAGTAGGCCCCAGCTACCGCCAATAACGAAATGACCCTCTAGCGGCCAGCTCTTCGCCGCGCGATCGCCCGAGAGGTCCGCCATCCATTTATAATCTCATCGTTTGGTGCGCAGAGCGGAAACCAAATGCATACCTACACAGCGTTGTGTGTGCCATCGTATGTGCCATGCAAGGTGCCGCGCAGTCGGAGCCTTCCCGGCGAGGCCGTCGGCCGCCGCGTGTTCCTGCGTCGGTGCGCGCGTCCCTGCGCGAAGAGCGCCGACGGGCAATCCTCTCGCTGCGATCGAACGGGTTGACCATCCACGCGATCGCCACCGAGCTCGGCATCGACGACAACACGGTTCGTAGCGTGCTCTCTTCGACGGGTGATCCACGCCCGCTGCGGGAACGTCGGCCGACACCGTGCATCTTCGAGGGCTGCAATCGTCCGCGGTCAAGCAAGACCGGCTACTGCGCAGGCCACGCGCGCCAATTGCGGGACACCGGTACGGTGAAGCCTTTCCACTCGCGCCTCAATCAGCAGCAGGAGGTCCGTCGAGAGCGCGAGCAAGAGGTCTTCGCGTTGCGATCGACCGGTGTAACCATGCAAACGATCGCCGCCCAGCTGGGCATCAGCCAACCACGGTTCACAGGGCACTATGCGTCACGGGCGACCCGTGCCCGCAGGTCTTCACGGGGCCGAAGCTGTGCAGCATCGACGGCTGCGACCGAATATCCAACTACGGCCCAGATGGCTACTGCTCAACACATGAAAAGCGGAAAAAACAAGGATTGCCGGTCACCCCCGAACTGCTGCGCGCACCCAACGGCCAGCGAACGCCCTGCATCGTCAAGGGCTGCAAGCGGCCACGAGGAAACAAGGACGGCTACTGCCAGGGCCACGCACGCCAACTGAGGGACACCGGCACTGTCACGCCAACGTTCCAGCCGCGAATGAAGCAACCAGAGTTCTGCAGCTTCGAGGGATGCACCGGCAAAGCGCAGGCGAAGGGATACTGCGACGCCCACCTCCGGCAACTAAGAATCCACGGGCAGATGGTGCCCATTCGGAACATCTTCGACGAATGCAGCTACATCGCCGCGCACCACCGGTGCAGGGCACTGTGGGGCAGCGCCCGACAGTACCCGTGCATCAAATGTGGCAAGCCCGCCGAGGACTGGGCATACGACGGCACCGACAAGGAGACGGAACAGTACGACGATAGGGTCGACTGGGTCGTCGCGTATTCGAGGTTTCCCGAGTTCTACATGCCCATGTGTAAGGCGTGCCACAAAGAGCGGGACATCGAACGCCGCCTCGCGGAACGCCGACTGTTCCGCGAGTTTCTCCAGAGCCAGGACCAAACGTTCGGCGGCGACGAAGAGCCGCCGTTCTAATCCGGGCGAACAACCAAAGTCGGCGATTTTTGCGAGTTTCCGTCGTTTCCAAGCAGCGCGGCGACCTACGAAACACCGCCACACCTTCCTGCTCCCGCTAGAGGCCACCACTGCCGCTAAGTACACGCACATGCGTGCCCACTGGAAATTCACTTACGCGAGGCCAGCATCACTCTGCTCGCAGTTCAGCAAGTCGCCGACCGTTAGGCGTCCTAACTCCACCGCGACGCCGCACATCACACCTAGTGCATACAGGTCACGACTTCATCACTTAACGTCGGGACGCAAATATATAATGCGGCCATGGAAGCCACTTCGGCTGCCACCAGCAGCGCCCCCGGCTGTCCGCGTTGCGGTGCCGCGCTGCCACCGGATTTCGGGCCGCGGCGTGGGCGCCGGCGCATCTGGTGTTCGGATGCCTGCCGCCGCGCCGCACACACTGAGCGGAGCGCCGCGGAGCGAATCGGGAACGCCGTTCGGGTGGTCGAAATACCGCGGGCAGCACCGGCGGTGCAGATCCCCGTGGTCGTACCGCGCGACCTCACAACCGACGAACTCATCTACCGCGTGCTGGCCGATCGGACCACCGCGTGCTTACTCATCGGAGTGCTGACCCGGCAAGCCGATGACGGCACGCTAGACCCCCAGGTACGCAACGAGTGCTACCAGCTCGCGCGTGTGCTTCTCCCCCGCTCTGGAAGCTTTCAGGACCGGTCCCGTGGCGCGGTTCCCGGCCCAGATCTGGACCGGTAAATCTCGAAAGGGTCGCCGCGACGTCCGCTGACCTGACGCGCTGTTGGCCCAGTTTTGGCCCGGAAAATCCCGGCGACGACCTTAGCGACGGATCACCGTCCAGGAGGAAACAATTACTGCTGCACTGACCATTTGCTCGGTTCAGAAGACCCAGCCACCGGCCGCCGTGCCATCCCCTACACCCAACGATCAGCGCACCTCGTTATCCGCGGGTCCGCCCAGTGGATCAGGCCATGCACGCGAGGACCGACATGTCCTGCGGCAGAACATCTTCCCGCAAAGTAGCTTGAATGCGGGAAATGCCGTGAACACCAAATTCGACGTTCCCGTGGGCGTCCACCGTCGCATAACCCCACCGCCAGCTCTACCCTTGAGGAACGAGGTACCGCACGGCACCGGCGCCCGAAGCTCGCGCCGATCGATGCGGGGAGGGAACGCAACGCGATGACCTTGCTAGACGGGCATTGGTACAGTTCAGCCGAGCTTGCCGAGCTACTCCACGTTGACGCTTCCACCATCCGGCGCTGGCGAACATCGCATCCGCCCAAAGGCCCTGCTTTCGTACACGTTTCCGACCGAGTGTACATGTATAACTCCAACGACGTCGAAGCCTGGTTATCCAGTCGGCATGTTGACCCCGGCGAGGTCGCCTAATGACCGACGAACTTCCACTGCCGCTGGGTGTTTCGTTATCGGTCGACATCGAGGAACGCCCCACCCGGGCCACGCCATTCCGCGCTCGAGTCCGGTGGATCGACCCGGTCACCAAGAGCCGCATCTCGAAATCAGCATCATTTATCACGCGCGACGCCGCAATCGACTGGGCTACAAGGATGGAACGCGCCGCGGCGCACGGGATCATCCGAATATGGCCACGACGACGCTCTGAATACGGCACGACCAACATGACATTGGCGCTGCGCGGCCTGGAATCCAAGACCACCGATCCCTACCTGGCGGGCTGGCGCAAACGCGTCGTCCCACCCTCGGGCACCTCTCCATTGCCATGATCACCAACGGCGCAATAAGATCGAGCCGTACACGGATGGATCGCCGACGAGTGAGCCGGTCAACGGTCAAGAATAATTCGGCGGTGCTTGTCCGCGTCATGGAGCAAGCACTGCGAGACGGCATCATCGACCGCAACCCGGCCCGAGTCACCGGTTGGCAGCGCGAATACAAGCTCGCCGAAGACGAACTCGACGACCCACGGGCACTTGCGCTACCAGACTGGACGGCCCTGACCATGCTCGCCGACGCGCTCGTTGCCCGATCAGCCGGCCGCTATCGAGGTTGGGGTGATGCGGTCATCTTCGAGGCATGCACCGCGGCCCGCATCGGCGAAGTGGCCGGATGCCTGGTGCGCGACATCAACACCGACGAGTGGATCTGGACGGTCCGCAGGCAGACAACCCCGTCTCCGGGTGGCTTGGTGGACAAGAACACCAAGGGCAAACGCGCCCGCGAAGTCCCGTTGATCACCCCGGTCCGCGACCTCGTCCAGCGACGGATCGAGCTCGCCGCAAACTACCCCGATGCACGACTCTTCACCGGCCCGAGGGGTGGACGGATCACTACTGCCACGCTTCGTGATGCCACCTCGTGGGACGCCGTGGTGACCAAACTCGGGTACGAGCAGCTCACGCGTCATGGCTTGCGGCATACCGGATTGACCTGGATGGCCGATGCTGGTGTGCCGGTACACACGCTCCGCAAGATCGCCGGTCACGGAACGCTGACGACGACCCAGCGTTATTTGCACCCAGCCCGGCAGTCCGTCATCAACGCCGGTGACCTACTCGAGCGGCACTTGTGGTCCCCAAATGGTCCCCAGCTCCGCGTCATGTCATCCTGACCGAAACCACGTCGCCGCACGTCAAAACGCAATTACCGTGTCGGGCTGACAGGATTTGAACCTGCGACCACTTGACCCCCAGTCAAGTGCGCTACCAAACTGCGCCACAGCCCGTCGCCGCCGGTTTCACCAGCGGCAGGTCGAAAGCCTACCGGAGACAGGCCCGGGCTGCCCCACCCCGACGGGAGGTATCCGTGGCGGCCTGATTCGAGATGTTTGCTGCCCGTCTGGCCGGGATGCGGTTGAGCGGGACTTAAAGCGGGAATTTCCACCGCCAAGTAAAGTTTGTGCGCGCCGTTTATGTGAACTCGAGGTGTGGTCCATTGAGGTTCGCTTTTCGTGAAAGTGTGAAAAGTGCAGGTGGGGCAGTACGATGGCCCGTCATGAACCGTCGCGGCTCGCCCGTCGTCGCTGACGTCGGCGGTCGCCGATGACCGGACCGTCGTCGTCAGGAAAAGTGCCCGGGCTGGAGGTCGCAGAGCGCAACGACGGCGACGCGGTGGTGCTTGCTGTCAGGGGCATCGTGGACATGGCCGCCGCACCAGCGCTGGCCAAGCAGGTGGGTGTGATCCTTCGCCGGCGACCGCCAGTGATGGTCGTTGATCTCACCGAAGTGAACTTCCTGGCCACGGCGGGGATGAGCATCGTCATGGAGGCCCACCGCAAAAGCGAAGAACTATCTGTCTCGTGTCGAGTGGTCGCCGACGGGCCAGTAACGGTGCGGCCCATGCAGCTCCTGGGCATAGATGATTTGCTGGACATGTACCCCACCGTGGATGCCGCACTGCGCGGTCGACCTCGGCAGTCCGATCCCACCGCCTAATTCGTTCGGAAAGCGTTCATGGCTACGCCGTCAGCAGTCGGTACAGCCCGATGAGGCCGACGACAACGATCATGGCGCGCAGGGCATTCGGCGACAGCCGACGTCCGTAGTATGCACCCACCCAACCGCCGACCAGCGAACCGGCTGCGATCAGACCGGCCGTCGGCCAGCTGATCCGATCGAACGCCACTACCGTATAGGCCAGCGCCGCAACGACGTTGACCAGCAGCGCCAGCAGGTTCTTGGCCGCATTCATCCGCTGCACTGATTCGGGCAGCAGCGCGCCCATCACGCCCACCAGCAGGATGCCCTGCGCCGCAGTGAAATAGCCGCCATAGACACCAATCGCGAACGTACTTGTCACCAGGGCGGCCATCCTGCCCGATGACACGCGGTCTGCGGAGCGGCCGGCCGCGTCGGCTCGGCGCTGCGCCCATCCCTGAATGTCGGGCCCGACCACCACCAGGATCAGCGCCGCGATCAGCAGTACCGGCACCACCGCGGTGAAGACCTTCTCCGGCAAATGCAGCAGCAGCCAGGCGCCTAGGCCGGCGCCGATCAGCGACACCGGAACCTGCCAGCGCAGCCGGTTCCGTTGGCCGCGCAGCTCGCGGCGGTATCCCCAAGTGCCCGACACGCCGCCGGCCACCAGGCCGACCGCGTTGGACATGGTCGACGTCACGGGTGGATAGCCCATCGCGACAAGCGTCGGAAAGGTGATCAGGGTGCCCGACCCGACGATGGCGTTGATCGCGCCCGCGCAGAACCCGGTGACGGCGATCAGGGCCGCATGCGTGAAAGGCACGTCAGCGTGGCTTCGCGCGGCGCTTCTCACGAATCCGGACGTTGATCCGGATCGGGCTGCCCTCGAAGCCGAATGTCTCACGCAGCCGCCGCTCCAAAAATCTGCGATAGCCGGCCTCCAGGAAGCCGGTAGTGAACAGCACGAACGTCGGCGGCCGGGCGCTGGCCTGAGTGGCGAACATAATCCGCGGCTGTTTACCACCACGCACCGGCGGCGGCGTCGCCGCGACGATTTCCTTGAGCCAGGCGTTCAACTGGCCCGTTGAGATCCGGGTGTCCCACGAGGCCAGTGCATTCTCCAATGCCGGGACCAGCTTCTGAACGGCGCGACCGGTTTTCGCCGAGATATTGACCCGCTGCGCCCATAACAGCTGGGCCAGTTGCCGGTCGATCTCGCGCTCCAGCACATAGCGCCGGTCCTCGTCGACCAAATCCCACTTGTTGAACGCCAGCACCAGCGCCCGCCCGGCTTCGATCACCATCGACAGCACCCGCTGATCCTGTTCGGTCAGCGGCGTCGACGCGTCGATCAGCACGATCACGACCTCGGCGGCATCAATGGCGCCGTGGGTGCGCACCGAGGCATAGTACTCGTGCCCACTGGCCTGGCCGACCTTGCGACGCAGACCGGCGGTGTCGACGAATCGCCATATCTTGCCGTCCATTTCGATCAGCGAGTCCACCGGGTCGACGGTGGTGCCGGCGACATCGTGCACCACCGACCGTTCGCCGCCGGCCAGCTTGTTCAGCAGCGAGCTCTTGCCCACATTGGGTTTACCGACCAGCGCCACCCGGCGCGGTCCGCCACCCGTCGACGCCGACTCGGCTACTTCCGGCAGGACGGCAACTACCTCGTCGAGCAGATCGGCCACGCCGCGGCCATGCATGGCGCTGACCGGATGCGGTTCGCCGAGCCCCAGCGACCACAACGCCGCCGCGTCGGCCTCGCCCTTTTCGCCGTCAACCTTGTTGGCGGCCAGGAAAACCGGCTTTCGGGAGCGCTGCAAGATACGGGCCGCAGCCTCGTCGCCGGTAGTCGCGCCGACCACTGAATCGACCACCAAGATCACCGCATCGGCGGTGCGCATCGCAACCGATGCCTGCTCGGCCACCAGCTGTTGTAGGCCCTTCGCGTCGGGCTCCCATCCCCCGGTGTCCTGCACGATGAACCGGTGGCCGGTCCACAGCGCGTCGTAGGACACCCGGTCGCGAGTCACACCGGGAACATCCTGCACCACCGCCTCGCGCCGGCCCAGGATCCGGTTGACCAGAGTGGACTTACCGACATTCGGCCGCCCGACCACCGCCACCACCGGGGGCGGCCCGGATGCCTCATCCTCGTGACCTGGCTCGTCGAATCCCGATGATTCCCAGTCGCTTTCATCCGACCAGGTGCCGTCCTGGCTCATCGGGCCGCCTTGCTTTGCTGCTCGACAAGCTTTAACAGGTGGGTGACCACTTCGGACTCGGTCATCTCGCTGGTGTCGACGACCACCGCGTCATCGGCAGCCCGCAGCGGCGATACCGCCCGCGTCGAATCGACATGGTCGCGGCGGCGCACTTCGGCCAGCACGCCCTCGTAATCACCTGCCAGACCAGCAGCCACATTTTGTTCGTCGCGCCGCCGGGCCCGGGTTTCGGCCGACGCCGTCAGGAAGATCTTCACGTTCGCATCCGGCAGCACCACGGTCCCGATATCGCGGCCCTCCACAACAATGCTGCCCGGCCCGCGGGCCATCTCGCGCTGCATGCCGACCAGCCGCTCACGCACCGCGCGAATCGACGACACTGCTGACACCGTGCGGGTGACCGCGTCACCGCGGATCTCCGCTGAAACATCCTCTCCGCCAAGGAAGCAGCGATCGACGTCGGGGTCATACCCCACCGACAACTGCGCCGCCGCCGTGATCGCCGCGACGGCCGCGTCGTCTTCCGGGTCAACTCCGTCGCGCAGTACCGCAAGTGTCGCGATGCGGTACATCGCCCCGGTGTCCAGGTAGCGTGCCCCCAGCGTGCGTGCCAAACGCCTTGATACAGAGGACTTTCCGGTTCCCGCCGGGCCGTCGACGGCGACGATGACCCCGCTCACAAACCCACCGCTTTGTACAGTCGGCCCACCTCGTCGCGTCCCAGCACCCGCAAGCTGCCCGGGCGCTGTTTGCCCAGCGACACCGCACCGATATCGGTGCGCACCAGCGCCTGCACCGGGAAGCCCGCGGCCGCCAGCAGCCGTCGCACGATGCGTTTGCGTCCTTCGTGCAGGGTCACCCGCACCATCGTCTTACCCGGAATCGCGTCCACCACCGCAAAATTGTCGACCCGCGCATGGCCATCTTCCAGCTCGATTCCGGCACGCAGCTTCTTGCCCAGCCCGCGCGGCACCGTTCCCGCCACCGTCGCCAGGTACGTCTTGGGCACCTGGTAGGACGGATGCATCAGCCGGTGCGCCAACTCGCCGTCATTGGTGAGCAGGATCAGCCCCTCGGTGTCGGCGTCGAGACGTCCGACGTGAAAGAGCTTCTGCTTGCCGCGCACCCGGTGCTCGATCAGGTCGCCGATGCACGGCCGGCCACGCTCGTCCGACATCGTCGAATGCATACCCAGCGGCTTGTTGAGCGCCAGATACATCCGCGAACTGTCCAGGATCACCCTTGCTCCGTCGACGCGGAGCACCGATGCGTCGGGGTCCACCCGCGTGCCCAGCTCGGTGACGACCTTGCCGTCCACCTCGACGCGGCCCTCGACGATCATCTTCTCGGCAATCCGGCGGGACGCAATTCCGGCCTGTGACAACACTTTCTGTAACCGGACCCCTTCGGAGTCAGCAGTGGCGACCATCAACCCTCGTCCACGTCGAACGACACCGCCTGCTCTGACGTCGTAGCGCGCCGACGGGTGCGAAAATGCGCGTCGTGCTCCCAGTTTTCGCTCAAGTCGTCGATCATGTCGACATCGGGAAGCAGTGCAGCGATGTCCGGCAGATCGGTCAGTGAGGACAGCCCCAGCCGCTCCAGGAACAACTCGGTGGTGGCGAACGTCACCGCGCCGGTGTCGGGATCAGTGCCGGTCTCGGTGACCAGCCCGCGCGCCAGCAACGTGCGCATCACGGCATCCACGTTGACGCCGCGCACCGCACTGACCCGCGCCCGCGTCACCGGCTGACGGTAGGCCACCACCGCCAATGTCTCGAGAGCCGCCCGGGTGAGCTTCGACCGCGAACCGTCCAG
Organism: uncultured Actinomycetota bacterium; assembly: GCA_963787635.1. Taxonomy (GTDB): domain Bacteria; phylum Actinomycetota; class Actinomycetes; order Mycobacteriales; family Mycobacteriaceae; genus Mycobacterium. The sequence goes on from CAWBDP010000007.1 coordinate 338,228, forward strand.
CAGCAGCCGCTCGACATAGGGCGCATACCGGGCCCGGGTGTACATCCGCCAGCCGCCACCGGCTTCCCGCAGGTCGATACCGCTGTCCAGGTCGGTGAGTTCACCGGCCATCAGCCGCAGCTTAGCCGCGACCCGGTAGACAGGCTGCTCAGTGGCTGCCGCCAGCGCCTCGACGGTCACCGGAGTATCGACCACCAGCAGCAGCGCCTCGAGCACCCGCCCGAGCTCACCATCATCCAGCTCGGGCGCGTCGGCAGCCGGCACGGCGATGTCGAGATCCAGATCGGGCATCTCGTCAGTCATGGTTGATCTCAAACTTCTCGAGCTTCTGGGTCTGCTTCCACCAAGTTTTCGCTGGTCGGGCGTTGTCCGGTCCACGAAATCTGGAGCACACCAAGGGGTTCTGACTGGTCGAATGCTACCGCTCGGGCCCGATACAGTTCGAGCAGCGCCAAGAACCGGCCGACGATCTCGATCGGCGCCCGGCAGTCGGCGACCAGCTCGGAAAACGACGCCCACTGGCCCGACCCGCGGGCCGCCAGCAGCGACAGCAATCGATCGGCCTGCTCGGGAACCGACACCATCAGCTCATGCAGGTATTCGGTGGGCACCGTCGGCACCGGCCGCGGAGTGAACGCAATGGCCGCGATCTGAGCGAACCGCTCGGCGTCGACGCCGAGCATCACCTCGGGCAGCAGGCCGGCGAATCGGTCCTCCAGCGACACCGCCCGCGGATAGCTGCGCAGTGCGGCCGCTTCCAGCTCGGCGAACATCTCCGCGACGTGTTTGAACGCCCGGTACTGCAGCAGCCGCGCAAACAGCAGATCCCGGACCTCGAGTAACGCCAGGTCCGCGTCGTCGTCAACCTGCCCGGCCGGCAGTAGCCGGGCGGCCTTGAGGTCAAGCAACGTCGCGGCGATGACCAGAAACGCCGTCGTCTCCTCCAGTTCCAGCTTCGGCCCGATTGCGCGGGTGTAGGCGATGAAATCGTCGGTGACCTGATGCAGCGCCACCTCGGTGACGTCGAGCCGGTGGGCGAAGATCAGTTGTAGCAGCAGATCGAAGGGCCCCTCGAAATTGGTGAGCCGCACCTGGAAGCTGTTCTGGGGTGGCGCCTCGACATTCTCCCGGGCGTTCACGCGTCGAAGTGATGGATGACTTCGCGAGCCAACGAGCGATAGCCTTGCGCGCCTGTCGATTTCGGTGCCCACTCGGTGATCGGTTCGCCTGCGACGCTGGTCTCGGGGAAGCGCACCGTGCGCGGGATCACCGTGTCGAATACCAACTCGCCGAACCGCTCCACCACCCGGACCATGACTTCGCGCGAGTTGACGGTTCGCGGGTCGTAACGGGTGATCACGATGCCGCTGATTTCCAGCTTCGGGTTGAGCCGGTCCCGCACTTTTTCGACGGTGTCGGTGAGCAGCGCCAGGCCCCGAAGCGAGAAGAACTCGCACTCGGTCGGGATGATGACGCCGTCCGAGCAGGCCAATCCGTTCACGGTGAGCAAGCCCAGCGACGGCTGGCAATCGATCAGCACGTAGTCGTAGCGGTCGAGCACCGGGTGCAGCGCGCGGGCCAGCGTCTGCTCTCGGCCTACCTCGTTGACGAGCTGGATCTCGGCGGCCGACAGGTCGATGTTGCTGGGGACCAGGTCCATGTGCTTGACGCGGGTGTGCAGCAGCACGTCGTCGATCGACTCCCGCGGCTCCACCAGCAGGTTGTGGACGGTGCGGTCCAGCTCGTAGTGCGGCACGCCCAGACCCGCGGACAGCGCGCCCTGCGGATCCAGGTCCACCAGCAGGACCCGCCGGCCGTGCTCGGCCAACGCGGCGCCCAGGTTGATGGTCGACGTGGTTTTGCCCACGCCACCCTTCTGGTTGCACATCGCGACGACCTTCGCCGGCCCATGAGTGGTCAGCGGCTCGGGATCGGGGATCGTCCGCAGCGGCCGCCCGGTCAGGCCGACTGCGACGCCGCTGTCGGCAGCGGTCGATGAACGCCGCTCCTCCGCATCGCTTCGTCCCCCTCGCCGCTCCGCGGCTGGGGGAGCCACCGCTGCATCGTCGCCGGCGCGAGTCACGTCGGGGCTCGTCATCGAAGCCCAGGCATTCGGCTACTGGCGGACATCGCAGGAAGTCTAACGGGTGCGTACGCCTGCGCCGGGCGACCCGCAGGCAAATCAACTGTCCGTCTGCTCCCGGACCGCCGTCGCCGCGCGACTACTGTTTGGCGGATGAGCCTCAAACAGCGCATCCCGTTCCTGCGGTGGTCGTTCTTGCGGGTGATAACCGGCGCCGGCAATATCACGACCACGGGCCAGATCGGGGACGGACGCGAGGCCGCAGCGGTCGACTATGTGCTGAAGAACGCCCAGGCCGGCAACGTCGACGACGTGCTGGACACCATCGACCGGTTTGCCTACCAGAAGTCGCTGCTGATCAACGTGGGCGACGAGAAAGGCGCGCTGCTTGACGCCGCGGTCCGGCGGGCCGAGCCCAAGCTTGCGCTGGAGCTGGGCACCTACTGCGGATACGGCGCCCTGCGGATCGCGCGCGCCGCCCCCGCGGCCAAGGTGTACTCGATCGAACTCGCCGAAGCCAACGCGGTCAACGCCCGCCGGATCTGGGCGCACGCCGGGGTCGGCGACCGGGTCACGTGCGTGGTGGGCACCATCGGTGACGGCGGGCGCACGCTGGAAGCGCTGACCACCGACCATGGCTTCACCGCCGGCGCGTTGGACTTCGTTTTTCTCGACCACGACAAGGACGCCTATCTGACCGATCTGCACAGCATCGTGGATCGGGGCTGGTTACACCCGGGCTCGATCGTGGTCGCCGACAATGTGAAGATCCCGGGCGCACCGAAGTACCGCGAGTACATGCGGCAACAGCAGGGCACCGGGTGGCGCACTACCGAGCACGAGGCGCATGTCGAATACCAGAGCCTGCTGAAAGACCTGGTCCTGGAATCCGAGTACCTGGCCCCCGCGACGAATGGCCAGATATGACACGCGATCCAGTGAAAGAGCGGCACTAACTGGCCACTCGAGGGTCCGGTCAGCGGGCGCGCGGGTGGGCCTCGGCCCACACTTCGCGCAGGGCGTGCACGGTGACCAACGTGTAGATCTGCGTCGTCGTCACCGACGCGTGCCCCAGCAGCTCTTGGACAACGCGGACATCGGCGCCACCGTCGAGCAGGTGCGTGGCGAAGGAGTGCCGCAGCATGTGCGGCGACACCCCTGAGGTGATGCCGGCGCGCCCGGCAGCGTCCTGCAGCACCTGCCACGCGCTTTGCCGCGACAGCCGCCCACCGCGGGCGTTGAGGAAGATGGCCGGTGTTCCCCGGCCGCGCCTGGCCAGATCCGGGCGGCCCCGCACCAGATAGGCGTTGAGGGCGTCCACGGCGGGACGCCCGATCGGAACCAGCCGCTGCTTGCCGCCCTTGCCGCGCAGCAGCACCGACCTGGCCTGGGTGTCGATGTCGTCGACGTCGAGCCCTACCGCCTCGGAGATCCGCGACCCGGTGGAATACAGCAGTTCCAGCAGCGCTCGGTTGCGCAGCGTCAGCGGGCCGTCCGACGGACTGTCGCCGCCCGCGCCCGCCAGCAGCGCCAGCACCTGGTCGATGGTCATGCTCTTGGGCAGCCGGCGGCCCGGGGTGGGCGGCTTGACGGCGCGAGCCACGTCGACGTCGGTGAGGCCTTCGGCCGCGGCGAACCGGTGCAGGCCGCGCACCGCGATCAGCGTGCGCGCCGCCGAGACCGCCGACAACGGCGACGCGCCGGTGTCCGGATCCCCCCGTCGCAGCGCCACCAGGAATTCGCTGACGTCGTCCTCGCTGACTTTGGCCAGGTCGTCGATACCGCGCAGGGTGAGGTGCTCGGCGTAGCGGCGCAAGTCGCGACGATAGGAGCTCAAGGTGTTGGCCGCCACCCCTCGCTCGATCGTCAGATGGTCCAAATAGCCCTGTAGTTGGGTCTCCAGCACCGACTGCAGCGTCGCCGTCATTGCCCGGCCTGTCGTGCGGCGAATGCGGTGGGCTTGTCGGTCCAGGACGCGTCCACCGGGCGCGGCTGCGCGACTCCGGCCGTCACCGCGTGGGCGGCCAGAATCCCGCTGACGGCAAGGGAATTGACGATGTCACCGGCGAACACCTGACGTACCGCCTCGGCGAGAGGCAACCACCGCAGCGTCATGTCTGCTTCTTCGTCGTGCGCCTCGGGCCGGCCCACCTCGGTCAGCCCGGTGGCCAGATACACCCGGACCGATTCGTCGCTGAAACCCGGCGTGGAATCGACGTCGACGAGCACCTGCCAGGTCCGCGCCGCCAGGCCGGCTTCCTCCCGGAGCTCTCGGGCGGCGGTGAGGTGCGGCGCCTCATCATTGATGTCGAGCAGGCCTGCGGGCAACTCCCACAGCCGTCGACCAAACGCATGGCGATATTGATAGACCATCGGGATGTTGGCCTCGTCATCCATCGCGACGACGGCTACCGCGCCATAGTGTTCGACGACTTCGCGGGTCACGATATTGCCGCCGGGCATCCGCACCCGATCGTTGCGAAGCGCGAAGATCTTTCCGGCGTGCAAAATTTCGGACGACGTCGTCTCGAAGACGTGTTCAGCCACGAGCCGCTGGTTCGGGTTCGGGCAGCGGCGCTAGGACGTTGCCTCGAGGGTCGTTGCCGTTGGGCTGCCGCTCGGGAATCTCGACCGGCAGTCGCTCGGCTGCCTTGTAGTCGATGGCGGCCCCGACGAACTCGACGAAAAGCGGGTGTGGCCGGGTGGGCCGGCTCTTCAACTCCGGGTGCGCCTGGGTTCCGACGATGAAGGGATGCGCCTCGGGCGGATATTCGACGAATTCCACCAGGTGGCCGTCCGGTGAGGTCCCCGAAAACCGCAGGCCGCTTTCGGCGATCCGGTCGCGGTAGGCGTTGTTGACCTCGTAGCGGTGCCGATGCCGCTCAGAAACCTCGGTGGCCTGGTAGGCCTTGGCCACAATGGAGTCCGGTTCCAGCACCGCGGGATAGGCGCCGAGCCGCATGGTTCCACCCAGATCGGCTGCACCGGCGACGATGTCTTGCTGGTCGGCCATGGTGGAGATGACGGGATCGGGTGTGGCGGGGTCGAATTCCGCCGAGTTGGCCTGGCTGAGGCCAACCGACCTGGCGGCCTCGATCACGATGCACTGCAAACCCAGACAAAGCCCCAAAACCGGTAATCCCCTGGCCCGCGCGTATCGGATGGCCCCGATCTTGCCTTCGATTCCCCGGATCCCGAACCCACCCGGAATCAACACGCCGTGCACGTCGTCCAGCACTGCTGCCGCACCACTTGCCGTTTGGCAGTCGTCGGAGGGAACCCAGCGCATTTCGACTTTTGCGCGGTGCTTGAAGCCGCCCGCGCGCAGCGCTTCGGTGACCGACAGGTAGGCGTCGGACAGTTCAACGTACTTGCCTACCAACGCGATTCGTACCGTCTCCTGTGGATCGTGGACCCTGCGCAGCAGGTCATCCCATTCGGTCCAGTCGACATCCCGGAACGGAAGGTTGAGCCGGCGCACCACGAACGCGTCAAGCTCCTCGCGGTGCAACACCTTGGGAATGTCGTAGATCGACGGGGCGTCGGGTGTGGAAATGACCCCGTCGATGTCGACGTCACACATCAGTGCGATCTTGTTCTTCAGCGGCTCGGGAACATCGCGGTCGCAGCGCAGAATCAAGGCGTCGGGAGTGATACCGATGCTGCGCAGTGCAGCCACTGAGTGCTGAGTGGGCTTGGTTTTCAGTTCGCCCGACGGAGCCAGATAGGGCACCAGCGATACGTGCAGAAAGAAGACGTTTTCCCGGCCGAGATAGTGACGAACCTGCCGTGCCGCCTCCAGAAAGGGCTGCGATTCGATATCGCCGACGGTTCCGCCGATTTCGGTGATGACGACGTCGGGGCGGTTGCCCTCGGCATCCGGTTTGCCATCGCCAGAATGCGGCTCTTGATCTCGTCGGTGATGTGCGGAATGACCTGAACGGTGTCACCGAGGTATTCGCCTCGGCGTTCTTTGGCGATAACCGACGAATAGACTTGCCCGGTAGTCACATTCGCTGAGCCGGACAGGTCGCGATCCAGAAAGCGCTCGTAGTGGCCGACGTCGAGGTCGGTCTCGGCGCCATCTTCGGTGACAAACACTTCGCCGTGCTGGAACGGGTTCATCGTGCCTGGGTCCACGTTGAGGTACGGGTCGAGTTTTTGCATCGTCACATGCAACCCGCGCGCGGTCAGCAGCTGCCCGAGGCTACTGGCGGTCAGCCCTTTGCCCAGTGAGGATGCCACGCCACCGCTGACGAAAAGGTGCTTGGTGGCCGTTTGCGGATGCCTGCGCAATGGAGCAACCTCCGTGAAGACGGGCAGGGCTAGCTATTTTTCGCGTCATGCACTGGGCCTGCCGACCCACGGAAACCCACCCTAACACCGACGGCGCCGTGCCGTCGCCAACACGGGGCGCTCGGGGATGCCCGCCTTCTGCTCGGGCCGTACCGCCCGCTCTCGCCGGGCCACAGTAACCGAGGCGGCGCCGTGCCCGATCCCGTATTGACCGCTATGACCACCGTTGATCAGGTCCTGCAACGCCAGCGCTGTGGTGATCCGTCCGGGCTCAGCATCGACGTCGTCGACGGTACTGATCACCGGCGCCATGCTGGAGTCCGCCCGGGCCACGGCGACGGCGGCCGTGCCGCTCGCCGACCCGTCGCGGCCGGCCAACACGACCCCCGTCCCGTGTGGTGCCAGCGCAGCGGCGAATCGCGCCACGGTGGCACCCCGATTACCGGCGTCATCGCCGAGCCCACCGCCGGTGATGACGACGGCGGCGTTGGCCGCGCCGATATGCGCGTCCGCGCCAGAGGGGTAGGTGATGAACCCGGTGTCGCGCAGCGCGGCCAGCACGGTGTCCCGCTGCGGGTCGTCGACGGCGGGGACGGCCGGATCACGGTTGATCAACAATACGATGCCGAGCAGATCGCCGGCCTGCGAACCTTGGTCGACCAGTTTGGTGCTCAACTGCGCACCGGCCGGCAGGATTGCCGAGTTCACCACGGTGCGCAGCTTCTCCGCGGAGTTGGCGTCGACGAACTCCTGGGTAAGTGACACCGTTCCGGTCACCGCACCGCCGGCCTTACCGATGATTTTCGACACCGCCGCGACGTCGTCGTCTTGGGCGTCCGGGGTGCGGAAGACGATCACCGACTTTCCGGCCAGCGCATCGTGCACCAGGCGATCAGCTAGTTGCGAATCAAAATCATTTGCGGCGCTGAGCTTTTCGTTGAGGACGTTCTTCTGGTCGTTGAGCGCGTTGATCTGACTGTGCAGGTCGCGTTTTTCTTCACGCAGTCCGGCCAACAGGGTGTCGGAAAGCAGACCAGAACCCAGGACAATTCCGATTGCCAGTGCCAGGAACACCGCAGCCAGCGAGATCGCATGGTGGCGAGGAGAAATCACCTCCGATGCCGTTCTAGGTGACCCAGCTTTGGACCCACAGCGAAAAGCGGTTCCACGAGTCGACGACCCAGTGCACGACCACGGCGTCGGTCCGCGATACCCACAGGGCGACGATGACCGCGATCAACATCGTCAGCACCAGAAGTGCGATGGCCCCGGCTGACATCCGGTTGCGGTACAACGTCGCGACCGCTTTGGCGTCGACCAGCTTCTCCCCCACCCTCAGCCGCGTCAAGAACGTCGAAGCGTTGCTGTCCTGGCGCGTCCGGTCGAAGAACGTCTCGATGTTGGCGCTGTGTCCAGCCGTGACAAGCAACGCTGCACCGTGGTGATCGGCCAACAGCAGGGCAAGGTCGGTGGCCGAACCGGCGGCCGGAAAGGTCATTGCGCCGACCCCGAGGTCTTGAATGCGTTCCAGGCCCGGTGCATGGCCGTCGGCGTCGGCGGGCAACACCACGTGAGCCCCACACTTGAGGACGTCGGCACTAATCTGGTCGGGATCGCCGACGATGATTTGGGGACGATAGCCGGCTTTGCGCAGCACGTCGGCTCCGGTGCCCACCCCGATCAATACCGGCTGATATTCCTTGATGAACGGCTTGAGCGCTTTAAGGTCGCCGGCGGCGGTCGACTCTTCGGACACCACCACCACATGGCGTCGACGCAGGTCGACGTCGATGTCGGGGATGCCGATGCCGTCGATCAACAGCGGGCTCTCGCTTCGGATGAACTCAATCGTGTTGCCCGCGAACGCTTCCAGATGAGCGACCAGTCCGCTCTTGGCTTCCTGCATCAGGTCGGCGATCTCGTGATCGGTGCGTTCGGTGCCGCGGATCAGCCGGCGGTCACCGGAATACACGCCGCCGTTGTGCAGACGAACCTTGGCGCCCTCCTTGATCTTCTTGAAGACTTCCGGCCCGGTCTCGTCGATGAGCGTGACTCCGTTGGCCACCAACACCTCTGGGCCCAGATTGGGATAACGGCCCGAGACCGAAGGGGAGGCGTTCACGACGGCGGCGATGTCGGCGTCGACCAGGGCGTCGGCGGTGATCCGATCCAGATCGAGCACGTCGAGCACCACGATGTCACCGGGGCACAACCGCCGGAGCAGGCGGTCGATATCGCGGTCTACCCGCGCGGTGCCGACGACACCGGGCCGGTCGGTATTCCGGGACAACAGCGCTGACATCTTCATGGCGCGATTCTGTCGGTGAAGTCGCGCCGCGCCCGGGAGGCGCGCCGTAACAATAGCCTCAGAAGTTATCTGGTTTCACATTGGTCACAGTTCGGAATCGTTCGTGATCCGATCGCCTTGAGCCGCCTCGAGCAGTTCGCGCGCATGGGCGCGGCCACTGTCAGATTCCCCCAGCCCGGCCAGCATTCGGGCCAGCTCAGCGACGCGCTCCGCACCGTCGAGGCGGCGTACCGCGCTGGCTCCGTCGCGCCCGGCGTATCCACCACCAGATGCACATCGGCATACGCCGCGACTTGCGGCAAGTGCGTCACCACGATGACTTGGCGGGTGTGCGCCAGCCGGGCCAGCCGCCGCCCGATCTGTACCGCAGCCCGGCCACCCACGCCGGCGTCGACCTCGTCGAACACCATGGTGGTGCCCGCTGACTCTTTTCGCGACGCCGCCAGCACCACCTCCAATGCCAGCATCACCCGGGACAACTCACCGCCTGATGCGCTCTTGGCCAGCGGCAACACCGTGCTGCCCCGGTGTGCGGCGAAGCCGAACTCGACGTGATCGACACCGTCGGCACCGGCGTGCAACAGCGCACCCGAACCCAGCCGCACGGTGGCTGGATCACCGTCGCCGGCGGGCGTCGGCGTGACACTGATGGTGAACTCGGCGTCGGCCATCGCCAAACCCGACAGCTCCGCGCTGACCGCTTTGGCCAGTCGGTTGGCTGCCGCTCTTGCGGGTTTTGCTGAGATCATTTGCGGCATCGCCTAATTCGACCACCAGCTCGCCGAGACGGCGCTCGAGCTTGGTCAGTGCCTCTTCGGAAACATCGAGTTGCGCCAGCCGGTCGCGAGCTTCCCGGGCCCACTGCAGCACTCCGTCGATGTCGGCGGCGTACTTGCGAGTCAGGGTGCGCAGTTGCGCTTGCCGGGCAAGCTTGGACTCCAATGCGCCCGCGTCGGACGGCAGTTGGCTCAGGTAGTCGCCCAGTTCAGCGGCCGCATCACCGACAACGGCCAATGCCTCGCCGAGCTGCTGCGCCAGTGCCCGCAACGTGGGGTCGTCGTTGGATTCCAGCGCCGCCTTGGCCCGCGCCAGGCTTTCGGCCGCCGACGATTCAGGTTGCGGCCGTGTCGACCGTGTCATCCAACGATCCGGCCAGAGCCGCGCGCGCTTGGGCTGCCGCCTCGCGCAGCGCATCCAGTTCGGAAAGCCGCCGGATCTCGCCGACCAGCGCATCGTCTTCGCTGGGCTCAGGATCCACGCTGTCGATCTCGTCCAAGGCGAATTTCAGCCGGTCGGCCTCCTGCGCCAGCTCGCGGGCCCGATTGCGGCGATCGACAAGGTCACGGCGCGCCGACTGCCACGCGTCGCGAAGCGTGCGATAGCGCTCCAGACGCGCTCCGGTGGCGGCGAACCGGTCCAGGGCACCGCGCTGCTCCTCGGGACGCATGAGTCGCAGCTGGTCGTTTTGTCCGTGCAGGGTCAGCAGACCGGTGGTGAAGCTGCTCAACGATTTCGCGGGCACACTGCGCCCGCCCAGGTAAGCACGGGAGGGTCCGTCGCGGCTGACCGACCGCAGCGCGATCACGCTGGCATCCTCATCGCGCTCCGCGCCCGAGGCGTCCAGAATTGCGTCGACGCGTGCGGCGGCGGCAACGTCGAGATCGGTGGTGGTGAAACGGCCTTCGACGACGGCGCGCTCGGCGCCCGACCGGACGCGGGTGGTGTCGGCGCGGGCACCGCCGAGCAGGTGCAGTCCGGTCACCACCATGGTCTTTCCGGTGCCGGTCTCGCCGGTGAGCACGGTCAGGCCCCGGTCGAACTCGGCGGTCGAGATGCGGATGGCACCCAGCGACTCGATCCGTATTTCCGCCAGCATCTACTGTCCGCGCCAGCCGGTGACCGGCAGCCGGAACTTGCGCACCAGCCTGTCGGTGAAGGGCGCGCTGTCCAGTCGCGCCCACTTCACCGGTGTGTCGCAGCGCGTCACTTCCAAACGCCCGCCGGCCGGTATCAGCATTTCGCGTCGGCCATCGCAAAACACCAGAGCGTCATGACCGCCCGCTTCGACCTCGATCGCGATGGCGGCATCGGGACTGGTCACCATTGGCCGGGCGAACAAAGCGTGAGCATTGTTGGGCACCACCAGGATTGCCTCCAGGTTCGGCCAGAGCACCGGACCGCCGGCCGAGAACGCGTAAGCGGTGGATCCCGTAGGGGTCGACACCAACACGCCGTCGCAGCCGAACGTCGACACCGGCCGCCCATCGACTTCGAGGACCACTCCGAGCACACCCAGCCGCGGCCCCTTTTCCAGGCTGGCTTCGTTCAGCGCCCAGCCGTGGTCGATGACTTGTCCCTCGGCGCGCACCACGACGTCCAGCGTCAAGCGGTCTTCCACCCGGTAGTCCCGCGCGGCGACGTGTTCGAGCACGGTGTCGATGGCCTCAGCCTCGGCCTCGGCCAGAAAACCGATCCGGCCCAGATTGACGCCCAATACCGGAATCTCGGCGGCGCGGGCCAGTTCGGCCGCCCGCAAGAAGGTGCCGTCACCGCCGAGCACCAACACCAGTTCGCATCCATCAGCCGACCGTGAGTCGACGTCGGGGACCTCGATGCCGACGCCCAGCGCCCGCATGTCGTCTGGGCCCAGTGGCAGTGGTCCCCGGTTGACGGCCTCCGCGGACAGCGCCCGCAGCCCAATTCCGTGTTTGCTCAATGTCTTTTCGACTCGCCGCGCAGTTTCGGTCGCATCATCGCGTTCCGTATGGACGACCAGCAGGACGGTGCGTTCGGCTGTCATTGCGGCCCCTCTGCGACGGCCTGCTGCACCGCGCGAACCAATGCGTCGCCCGACACTGGCTGATCGGTCTGGGCGCGCAGCCACAGGAAGTATTCGACATTGCCCGCTGGGCCGGGTAGCGGGCTGGCGGTGACGCCGACGGTGTGCCAGTTGAGCTCCTCGGCGCGACGGGCCACGGCGAGCACCGCGCCGGCGCGCAGCGCCGGGTCGTGCACCACCCCGCCAGGCCCGACCTGGTCTTTGCCCACCTCAAACTGCGGCTTCACCATGGGAACGATATCGGCGCGCGGTGACGCGCAGCCAGTCAACGCCGGTAACACGGCGGCCAGTGAAATGAACGACAGGTCAGCCACCACGGCGTCGACGGGGCCACCGATCGCGGCTGGCGACAGATCGCGGACATTGGTCCGCTCGACGACGACCACCCGCGGATCGCTGCGCAGCGACCAGGCCAGCTGCCCGTAACCCACGTCGGCGGCCACCACCTCCCGGGCACCCCGAGCCAGCAGGACCTCGGTGAAGCCGCCGGTCGAAGCCCCCGCGTCGAGGCAGCGCCGCCCGCCGACGGCGACGCCGAAAGCGTCCAGCGCGCCAATGAGTTTGTGCGCGCCACGGGACACCCAGGTGCGTTCGCCATCATCCGCGACGCTGAGCGCGGCGGTGGCTGCCACCGCCGTGGCTGCCTTGACCGCCGGCATGCCGTCGATGCTCACCTTGCCGGCGTCGATCAATTCCGCAGCCTGCTGGCGTGATCGCGCCAACCCCCGCCGGACCAACTCGACGTCGACGCGGGCACGCCGGGGCACCGCGTCACTCAGCCCTTCTCCGCCGACTCCAAGGCGCGGACCAGCACGTCGTGCGCCTCGGAGAGACGGCGCGCTATCTCCTCGATATCGCCTTGCGCGGGCGCCGTTCTCGTCTTGGGCGACGTCGGGGAGCCCGGCGAGCAGGTCGTCGATTTGAGCGCGAATCTGGGCAGGGTCGATAGTCATTGCGTCCTTCACGCTAGTCGATACGCAGCAGCGAACAGCGCTGCAGGGCATCGCGGGCCCGGTCGTCGCCGCTTTCGATGGTGAAAGCGTGATCGTCGAAGTCGGCCTTCCATACCGCGCTCGCGACAGCGCGCACGACCGACAGCCCGTCGCTGTCGTTGGCGTCGCCATTTGTGCTCACCGTTACCGTCTCCTCTGCTGTCTCGATATGCCAGGCCGCTTGCGGTCCGACCGCGAGCGCTTCGGCGTCGGCGTGCAGCGAACGCAGGTCGTGCGCGATGTAGGTGGGCCGTTGCGCCGGTACGGCATAGATCGCGTCCCGCGCGGAATTCACTCCGCTGAGCACCATCATGCTGGGCAGTTCGGCGGCATTAGCACCGGCGATGTCGGTGTCCAATCGATCACCGACCACCAAGGGAGCACGAAAGTCCCCGCGCGCCACCGCATCTGTCAGCAACGTCGGTGCCGGCTTACCGGCGACTTGCGGTTCGGCGTCGGTGGCCGCGCGCAGCGCGGCCACCATGGCACCGTTACCGGGTAACAGTCCGCGTTCGGAGGGCAAAGTACGGTCGACGTTGGCCGCGACCCACAGCGCGCCCGCCCTGATGGCCAAGGCCGCCTCGGCAAGGTCGGGCCAGCCGGTTTCGGTGGAGTGACCCTGGACCACCGCGACGGGGTCGTCATCCCACCGGCGCACCGGACGCAGTCCGACCGCGGTGATCTCGTCGGCCAGCGACTCGGTGCCGACGATCAGCACCCGCGAGTTGGCTGGCAGCTGTGCGGCCAGCACCCCGGCAGCAGTCTGGGCGCTGGTGACGATGTCATCACCAGTGGCCGTGAAGCCCAGATCGCGCAAATGCGCGGCGACTTGGGCTGCGCTGCGGGACGCATTGTTGGTGGTGAACAACTTGCGGCTCTGGACCTTGTCCAACGATTCCACCGCGCCGTCGGTCGGGCTGTGGCCCCGAAACACGGTGCCGTCCAGATCGATCAGCAGGCAATCGTACTGCTGCGCAATCGTGGTCACGTCAGCCTAGTTCGCCGACTCGGTCTTCGGCATCGGTGACGCCGTCGACATCTGCGCCCGCCGACCGCAAAAACCATTGCAGCGCTTCGTCACTGCGATCGAGAGCCAACAAGGTATCGGCGTAAGCGTAAAACAGCCGCGCGGCGGTCGAGCCGGTACGACTCATGTCAAGCTGCGGCGTGGACAGCAGGGTCAGCGCTTGCTCGAGCTGACCCAGATCCGCCCGCGCACCGGCTGCGACGATGCGCAGCTCGTCGGCGTCGTCGCCACTGAGTTTGGCCGCCTCGGGTCCCCGCGCCAGTTCGACCGCTCGTTCGGGACGGCCCAGACCACGTTCGCAGTCGGCAATCAGCGGGAGCAGCGTCGACTTGCTGCCCATCCTGCGGGCGGCCCGAAGTTCGGCGAGCGCTTGCGACCAGTCGCCGCACTGGTAGGCGGCAATTCCGACTGCTTCACGCACCGCGGCGATCCGCCCGGACCGGGCCCGGGCCGCCTTCGCGTGAGTCAGCGCGGCTTCGGGGTCATTGTCGATCAACTCACCGGCGGCGACGAGGTGGCGGGCCACGGCGTCAGCGGTAGCGCGGTCCAAAGTACTGAGTTCCCGGCGGATTTCGGGTGCCAGTTGGTTGGCCTCCACATCGGGCGGGATCTGGGGCACATCACGCGGAGAGCGCTCATCCGGTTGCGGCGTGTGTTGGGGTTGAGCTGCGCGGGCCCGGCCCGGGCCTGATCTGGGGACGTCGCGCCGAGACCAGCGGCGGCCTCGATGCGTCACCGGCAGCTGCCGACCAATTTCGCCGCCCACCGGCGTTGCCGGGCCTATCGTCGACCACTCTGGTATCCGTCCGCCCTGAATCGCT
>CAWBDP010000008.1:0-1598029 GCA_963787635.1 uncultured Actinomycetota bacterium
GGCCCACCGCGGCTAACTGATCCACGAGCACCCCCACCCCGGTCAGCCACCCATACCGGGGCGATCGCGCAACCAGAAAGGTCAGGGCCGGGGTGGTCGTGGCGAGCAGCGGGATCGGCTTGCCGGAATCTGAGGATCTGGCCGGCGTCCCACGGGGCGTGCAGCGCGCCGCTGCTTCACGGCGCCGGGGCGTTATGTTGTTGGGCTGCTTGGCGTGCCAAACGTTCGTCGTGGATACGTACCAGTTCGCGGAAGCCGATGCGCCGGTACTTCGGGACGGGTTGGATGCCCCACACATCGTGAGCGCTGTGCTTAGCTGCAGCGCCCTCGGGTGGACCCAACATCGGGTAGGGCACCTTGCATTCGAGGGTGTCATCGGAATAACGGACTTTGAGTAGTTCGCTGCAGATTTCGGTGAGACTCAATGTCGGATATCCGTAGTAGACCGCCATAAACGGCAGCGTGAACGCGCCCTCGATGACCAGTGCGATCAAGCACACCAGCACGGCGCGTTTAATCCACTTGTGCATCCGCGCGTAATACGGCGTCGTCCCCGGCGGCAGATCGTCAGCGGGATCTTTTTCCTCAGTGGGCGTGGAGGTAGTCATCGGTGCTGCTCCTTCAGGTCTGGTCAGTCGGCGAAGATTTCGCGATTAACGGTGTGCAGGTAGGGAATAGCCAGGAACGGGGTGATGTAGAAGATGTCGAAGGCCCACCACCCCACCACCGGAAAGATGGTGCCGGCGTAGCGGACATCGGCGTACAACGTCATGTTGAACACGTACGTCGTCCAGATCACCACACCCATCCAGCAGGTGATGATCATCCATTGATGGCCCCACCGTTTCATCTGCAGGAAGCCGATCGCGGCGGACACGCGCATCGCGAACACGGTCAGGATGAAACCAAAGACGAAAGACTTCTCCCCCGGTCCGGCAGCACCGCCGAGCCAAAGCTCGTTGTAGTGCCAGAAGTATCCGCCATCGAACAGGTAACCCCAGCCGGCGGTCAGCACCCGGTTGATCAGCGTGTGGTTGGCGATCCAATCCAAGCCCCAGCCCAGCGTGTTGAGCATCCCGTCAATCATGACGAGGTAGCCGATCAAGGTGACAATCATGGGCCGCATCGACAGGCCCTCACGGGCGGCCTGACGTTGCAGCCAGATGCCACGCATGAAGAGGGGGAATCCGAAGATGCCGGGCGCCCAGCAACCCATGAGCCCCGCGCCGATGATCATCCACTTGTCGGCGCGGCGCTGCGCGCGTCGCGACTCCTCATCATGCTCTTCAAGGCTGCGAGATCCGTTCGGGTCCGACACCTTGGTCGATGCCGAAGAGGTCTTGGACCGTGAGAACCGTTCAGTCAGTGGGAGATTCACAGGTCCCACCACCCACGCGCGAATGACATGTAGAGCTGGATGCCAAACATCAACGCCAGGTATCCATACATCACGATCTGGAAGATGATCAGCGCCTTTTTCCGCTGACGTTCTCGTTGATCGACCATGAGGATCATTCCCTTTCTTTACGGAGTGCGTGAATTGCTGTCTGCGGCCAGGCTGGCGATGGCAACCTCCCGTAATCCGTCGGCGATCGCACCGTCGGTGGACAGTGGTGCAAGGACACACGCTTCGGCCGCTTCCAATTCGGTTGCTCCCGCGCCGATTAACTGCGCGGCAGTGACAAGGACCCGAGTCGAGGGCGGTTCGAAATGGAAAGCCTCGTCGGCAGTCCTGATCGCAGTGGCACAGGTGACAAGGCGCGCAGCGCTGCTCAGATCGATGCCTGACTCGGCGACGATTACCTCGGCTTCGCGATCCGGAGGCAGATATTGCATCGGCAGCGTGACGAACCGTTGACGAAACGACGGTTTGAGCTCTTTGAGTGAGCTGCGGTACGCGGGATTGTAGGAGCACACAAGCATGAATGTCTCGGGTGCGTGCACGATCTCGCCGGCACGGTCCAGATAGAGTGCTCGACGGTGGTCAGTCAAGGAATGCAAAATTGCTAGCGAGTCGTGGCGCGCCTCGACTACCTCGTCGAGGTAGCAGATCGCCCCGGTTTTGACCGCGCGAGTCAGTGGCCCATCCGTCCAGACGACGTCGCCGCCGGTCACCATGAATCTACCGACGAGGTCCGAGCTGGTGAGGTCGTCGTGGCAGCTGATCGTGACCACTGGCAGGCTCAGCAACGATCCCATGTGTTCCACGAGTCGGGTCTTGCCGCACCCCGTGGGGCCGGTCAGCATGACTGGCAGCCGCCGTCGGTATGCCTGCTCGAACAGCTGCACTTCATTGCCGTTCGCGTAATAGTTGTCGGTGCTCATCTTTGCCTTAGGTGATGTTTCGGTCATACAGCGACGAGTTCGCGATGGACATGTGCCAGGACCCGGGGGAGTTCTTCGACGCGCCGGATGCGTTGGGAGCGGCGGGGGCCAAAGACTTCAGGCAGCGGATCAACGCGGGTGGGGCCGACCCCGATGTAGTACACCGAGACGCCGGCCTCGTTGGCCTCCTCGACGGCGTGCGCCGCGTCGGCCCAGGCATAGCGGCCCTCGTAGCCCTCGTCGGAGATCAGGCCATCGCCGATGACGATGAGCAGACGCCGTTCCGATGGCTGACCCAACAGTCTGCTCGTCAGATGACGCAACGGCGCACCAAGTCTGGTGTAGCCCCCGGTTGTCAGCCCCGAACTGCCCGGCGGCACGCAGCGACGGTCCGCGAAATCCTTCAGACAGGTGACCTCGACACGGTGTCGCGTGTTGCCGGTAAAAACGAAGATGCCGTGACGCTCCCGGGCCGCAGTCATTGCGCGCGAGAGCGCGTCGGCGCACGCCAGTTCGAGCTTGAAGATCTTGCCGCCGTGTACACCCAACGAAGAACTGCCGTCGAGCAGCAACGCCGTGGTGACGTCGCGGCTGCTGGGCAAGAGCTCTCGGAAAATCTTGGGTTCGATCGCCTCGCCGGTGGTCAGGTCAATGTAGTGGCTGACGTACTGTTCGACGTCGAGGTCTGATCCGTCCTCCAGACGATTCATCATGGTGCGGTGGGTGTGTTCCTGGAACCATTTGCGCAGCTCAGCCGATGTCGCCAGCGGTTGACTGGTACGCGCGGATCGCGAATGCTCCACAACGGCAACATGATTGGGCATAAAAGCGGAATCCCACGCGTTCCACTCAGGGTATGGGATACCTGGTCGGTGCTCAGGGGTGATGTCGAGATCGTTCTCATGTGGACGACTTGGCGGGGGTAGGTTCCGGTTGCGCACTCCCCCGTCACCGCCAGCGGGCACGGTATGCGCTCCTGGCTTGCGTTTCTGGTTGGTCGTCCACGGCATTCTGCCCAGTGTTCGACGCAGCTTGTCTGCCACATGGTGGGGTGCCGTGTGGTTCGTCGGCAACTTACCCATCAGTGGATGGGGAACCACGGACTCCTTGGTCCGCGACAACGCTATTGCGCGGGTGAGGATTTCGTCGCCGCTCAGGTCGTCCGGCAAGGTTTCGAGCCGAGCGGTGACGCGCTGAAGCTCGGGCGCAAGTCCGGGCCAGTTGCTGGTGATCCAGCCCATCGAAACGCGGGATTCGATCACGGTGAGAGCAGCCAGTTCACGCGCGGACAGCTTGTCAAGCCGATACCCCAAGATCCGCTCTTTGGACGGCGAGCACTGCATCGCCACACCGCATGTCACGGTGGTCCGCGTCCAATCGTCATCGGTGAGGGGATACGGCACGTAGACGAAGTCAAGCGCAGAACTCAAGCCGAAGTGACGATTGATGCCAGTGACCAACCGTACACCCTCGCGTCGTTGACCACTGAGCGCGACGGCAGTCAAAGAACAACTGCGTTCCAATGCCATGGCGTGTCCGTCAAAGAGCTCAGCCATCGGTGGCGCTTATGGGTCGCGGCTCGGCTGAATTGCTCAGAAGGTGCCGATATTGGAGAACAGCCAATACCAGAACCAGATGATCAACACGACTCCGCCCCACGCAAAGACGTAGCGACCGATCTCCCAGATCCAAGCCAGCATGCTCGAACCTCCCTTTCGTCGGGTTTTGCGATACTTGGTGACTCATCAGGCTTCGAGGCCTCGCATGGCGGTGGCGACCAATTCGGCCAACATGGTTTCGCGGGAAGGATGGTTGTTGGTCGTCATGAGTACGCCGTAGAGGCCCACAAGGAAGAAGGTGGCGCTGTAAAACGCATCGACCTCCGGATGGATCACGGCGTCGGCGCGCGCACGTTCGATCTCGTGCACGAGTTGGACGATGACCGGGTGGTCAGTCCAGTCATCAGACCGAGGACGTGACGGCGAGAAGTTCAGTGCGAGAACCTCTCTACACAGCGGGGCGCCGAGGCGTTCCTCGAGTTCTGTCACGAGACGAACCACTTCCTTGAGGATGCCTTCCAGGTCGCGGTCCTGCTTAAGGTATTTCGCGAGCTCGCCAGACATGCGGGTCTCTTCGCGGATCTCGAGCTCGAGCAGCACGTGTTCTTTCGTAGGGAAGTGAAAGTAGAAAGTCCCGTGCGCCACCCCGGCGGCTGCCACGATTCTGGCGACGTCCGCCGCACCCATTCCCGAGCGCCTGAATTCGGCGATTGCAGCTCCGAGGATTCGTTGGTGTGTTTGTTGCCGACGTACCTCGCGTGCGGAGGACCTGGCCAGTGGCGGCACTGTTTCTTTCTAGTCGACGGGCTGACTTTAGTCAATCAGTAATCCAGCGACGGCGGTGGGGAAGGAGGGGCTTACAACCACTCTTATCGACATCACAGCCCGGAAGGTGCTGGGCGAGCGCGCCGTGCTCGTGATCAGGCGGTTGGTTCAGTCAACTTCAGTCATTGACGAGACTCAACCGGTGAAGTCGCTACGCCAACATTGCGGACTCGGTCAGTTCGGCAGACCACGCGTGGATCCCGACTGGGCGCGACGAGCGATCTGCGCGCCGCCCAGGCTGATGTGGATATTCAGCTGGAGCGGATCGCTGGGGAAGCGATCGCTGGCGGATCGGCGCGGCCAGGGCGCAGCCCATCTGCGCCCATCCGAAGGAAGATTCTTTGCAGGGCGTCTAGGCCGGCGCCGGCGCGGCGCCAAGAAGTCTTTTCTGGCGGCTCGCTTTAGTCAGAGAGAAAAATCTCGCGATTGACCGTGTGTAGGTAGGGGATGGCCAGGAAAGGCGTGATGTAGAAGATGTCGTAGATCCACCACCCGATGACGGGCAGAACCGTGCCCGCATATCTAACGTCGGCATACAGCGTCATGTTGAACACGTACGTGCACCAGATCACCACACCCATCCAGCAGGTGATGATCATCCACTGATGACCCCACCGCTTCATCTGCAGGAACCCGATCGCCGCGGCGATGCGCATGGTGAAGACGGTGAGGATGAACCCCACTTCCATGGCCTTTTCGCTGGGACCCGCCGCCCCGCCGATCCACATCTCGTTGAAGTGCCAGAAATAGCCGGCGTCGAACATGTACCCCCACCCGTTCAAGAGCACTCGGGCGAGCAGTGAGTGGTTGGCGATGAGGTCGAGCGCCCACCCTACGGTGTTAATCGCGGCGTCAATGATCACCAGGTAGCCGATCAGGGTGACAATCATCGGTCGCACGGCCAGCCCCTTGCGTTGGGCGTCCCGCAAGAGCCAGATGCCGCGCAGAAACAGCGGCAGCCCAAAAACGCCTAGTGCGGCGGTCCCGATGAGCAGACTGCCGGCTATGAGCCACTTGTCGGCGTGATGCTGGGCATCGTGGGATGCTGCCAGGTGCCGATCCAAAGAGAGTGCCGAAGGTGGGCTCACCGACGGGTTGGCGTCTTTGGATTGACCCGGATGCAGCAGCGCCGTCAGTGCAGATAGAGCCACGAAACCCCTCCAAGGCAGACGTGCTGACTCACCGCGATCGACGAGGTGTCGATCTGGTCGTTACACAACATCACAAGTGAGAACCTCATCACCTACGAATGGCGACCTTGACCGCGCGGATCCGATGCCCCCATACTGCGCAACGATTTCGAGACGAAATCGTCCACCAATGCCCGACGTGTGGGCCAGTCAAGCGTGGTCACCAACAATGCGTACAATCCAAGCAAGAAAAACACGGCGCTATTCATCGGATTAACGTCGGCGTCCACCTCGCCGCGGTCGCGCGCAAGCGCAATTTGCTCAGCCACCAACACGATCACCGGGTGATCCTCGGCACCCTCGAGCGGCGGACGGGTCTGTGAAAAGTGCAGGGCGAGAAACTCTTTGAACAAGACATCGCCGAGTCGGCGCTCGAGCCCAAGGACCCATCGCACCGCCTCGTCGAGTACCTCATGCAGGTCATGACGGTCTTTCACGAACTGGCTGAACTGCTTGACGATCCGTTCTTCCTCGCGACGTTCGAGCTCCAATAGCACGTGTTCTTTGGTGGGAAAGTGAAAGAAGAACGTCCCGTGTGCGACCCCGGCAGCTGCCACCACCGCGCCGACGTCGGCAGCCGCCATACCCGAGCGCTTGAATTCCGCGATCGCAGCACCCATTAATCTCTCCCGCGTCTGCAGTCGCTTAGCCGCGCGCGAAGTTACACCGTCAGTTGCGGCCATTGCCTGCCCTTCACTCTGTGCCCCAACCCGCCCCGGGTTGTCAGCTATGGATGCCACGACGATATCGCGCAGGCAGCCCGAATGATGCAATGGCCAGCTGACAGTAATCGGCAAACGCGTGTCTTTAGACCCAGGACCGTTGCAGCACTGAAGTCGCAGATGCGCGGGGGCCCATCTGCGTCGAGGGACGACTCTGCGATCTGCGCGACATCGAACCGCTGATTTAGACCACGGTCATTGACATGAGTCAGCTTATTGGCGATACTGGCGCGGTCGCGGGTCGCGGCGGCGGGACTCGGTTGAAGCTGCGGTCCGTGCCATCGGTATCCGCACGGCAAAGTCTGATCAACAGGTATTTGTCTCTTGCGTGCATCAAGGGCGCCAGGGCTGTGCTGTGGAGTTGCATTGCCGCTCAACGTAAACGACCGCTTGCCCCGAAGCTCGTTGAGGCTCGGTCGATGATGGGTCACTCACCGCCCAGCAACGCATTGCGTATTTGACCACGACGTGGAGGCCGTGCTAAGCAAGTGCTCAGCACGGCCTCCACGATGCAGAACGAGGACACGCCGCTGTGGATTTCGGTCGCGCCATTTGCACAGTCCAGGAGGGACACGACACATGACCGACTTCGACACCGTCGACTACTTCACCGATCCGGCGCTGGTCCCTGATCCCCACCCGTACTTCGACCACCTGCGCAGCAAGTGCCCGGTCAGCAGGGAACCGCACCACGGTGTCATCGCGGTGACCGGGTGGGACGAAGCCAATGCTGTGTACCGCGATGTCGACTCGTTCTCAGCCTGCATCTCCGTCATGGGCCCATTCACACCGCTTCCGTTCACCCCCGAAGGCGACGACATCACCGCTCAGATCCAGGCGCACCGCACCGAGATTCCCATGTTCGAGCACATGGTGACGATGGATCCTCCCCAGCACACCGACGCGCGATCGATTCTCGGTCGACTATTGACGCCCAAGCGGCTCAAGGAGAATGAGGACTTCATGTGGCGGCTCGCCGACCGCCACATCGACGAGTTCATCGCCAACGGCAAGTGCGAGTTCCTCGGCGCCTACGCCAAGCCGTTCTCGCTGCTGGTCGTGGCCGACCTCCTTGGCGTGCCCGAGGAAGACCACCAGCAGTTCCGCGAAGCCTTCGGCGCTGAGCGACCCGGCTCGCGTATCGGCGCCCTGGACCACGAAACCATCGTCAGCAATCCACTGGAGTGGGCCGACGAAAAATTCAGTGAGTACATCGTCGACCGGCGCAAGTCGCCCCGCGACGACGTGCTCACCTCGATCGCGACCGCCACCTACCCCGATGGGTCGACGCCCGAGGTCGTCGATGTCGTGCGCACAGCAACCTTCCTCTTCGCCGCCGGCCAGGAGACAACCGCCAAGCTGCTCAGCGCCGCCATGCGATTCCTCGGCGATGACCCCGACCTACAACAGCAATTACGCGAGGACCGCAGCCGCATCCCGGCGTTCATCGAAGAGTGCCTAAGGATGGAGAGCCCCGTCAAAACAGTGTTCCGCATGGTGAGCAAGTCGACCACCGTGGGCGAAATCAAAGCACCGGCGGGCTCCACCGTGATGCTAAGTCCTGGCGCTGTCAACCGCGATCCGCGACGCTTCGAGAACCCACACACCTTCGACCTGAACCGCAAGAATGTCCGCGAACACCTCGCGTTCAGCCGGGGAGTCCATTCATGTCCAGGGGCGCCATTGGCTCGAGTTGAGGGTCGGGTATCCATTGAGCGATTACTCGACCGACTGGGCGAGATCACCATCGACGCAGATGCCCACGGGCCCCATGACAATCGCCGGTACACCTACGAGCCGACCTTCATCCTTCGTGGATTGACTGATCTCACCATCAAGTTCGAACCAATGGCATGAGAACCCCGCCACGCGTGGCGCCGTGGCGCCGTGGCGCCGTGGCGCCGTGGCGCCGTGGCGCCGTGGCGCCGTGGCGCCGTGGCGCCGATAAGAGTGACCGTCTTACCTCTACCGATACGTCAACGCGACACTTCTGGCGATCATTTGTTTTGCAGGGCAATTTATTCCATACACCTCCTTTGAAACCCGCCGATCCATGAACTGCCTTTCGCAAACGTTCGGGCCGCGGGGAAATCTACTAACCATGCCGACAAGCCTCGGGGATGGCGCTAGATGGCGCGGAGTTTTCGGTGAAGGGCGGGCGTCAGATCGACGCTTTGTCTCAGCTGTACTTGACCCAGGCGGTTCGCTGTCATAACCGGTGACAACGAGGCCGACACCACCCGCGGTGGGCACCGAGACCTCTTGCTACCAGGTGGCTCATGCGACCGGGCCAGTCGCTGTGCGCGAACAGGTGGACAACCTGCGAATCATCGGCGTAGATAACTCCGGTTATCGCGTGAAGAGACGCGTCTGACAAGCGTGTCGATAACCGGGCAGTTGACTGCGGCGGACGTGGACTTCTGTGTGCCGATAGGTCGCGGCATCAGGTACTCGAACGGGGCGGCCAACGCGGCGACGGTCAGCTTCGGCCGCGGCCGCCATGCGTCGTTAAGCGGCGGCCACAGCAGATCGTCGATCAGCCGGACGGGAGCAGCCTCGTCAGTGGTGTGGTCACTCATGTTGTGCTCCTTGGTGTTCCGTAGCAATGTGGGGGTAGGCTTTCTTGAATTCACCACGAAAAATCGGCACCGGAGGAGTTGTTGCTTTGGACGTCGCGGTTCGCTTTCAACGTCCAAACCAACGGGACTAGCGACCTTCAGCGCAGATGCGGCGGCCAATGGACGATCACCTCGGTGCCGGGCTCAAGTGCATCCTCCAGTCCGAATTCGCCCCAGTACACGGCGGCCTTGGGCGATGGAAACTGTTCAGCCGGAGAGGTACTCGAATAGACTGGGCTGCCGTCGCTGTAGGTGCGGCAGTAGTAGCCATCCTCGTCGCAGCCAACGGCGAGCTGATCGCAGCCTTGCCCGTACAGGCGATCAAGCCCGCCGAACACCTCGCGCAAGTGACGGTGAATCCGGTCGCGGTCGGCGTCGGTGAGCCTGCCCTCGCAGGCCAGCACACTGATCTGGCCGGCGACGGCGCCCAGGTGCGCCCAGCCGGTTGCATAGCCGTAGCGGATGCTGTCGCGGGCCTCGTTGATCATTTGCATGTCATGGTTGTGTTGCCTTTCGTTGTGTTGGGCTCCCCGGTACTTGGGTCTTGCCGGCGGGATGGCGGAACCTGTTGTTTAACAACTGTCATCCACACCCCGTGGTGTTTCTCCCTGCTCGGCGAGTCGCTTGGTTGCGTGCAGTCCACGATCTGCGCGTCGCCGACAATCACGGTCCCGGTGATCGCATCAAAGACAGGCCCGCGCCACTTGGCAGCGTCGGGCCGCCGGACAGCCGGCGGGGTGAATCCCAGGCATCGGCGCAAGCCGAAATCGACTGCAAGACAGCACTGTTCCCGACCTCCGCTTGCACGCCATGGGCGCCTCGCCAAAACCCGGTGACAAGGCTGCGGTAAGTCCGTCGGCTGCCTCGGCGACATTAAAGCGGACGACCGCTGACAGTGGGATATGTCATGCTTGACCTCTTTCGATCATGGTGATAATGGGTCCAAGCTTTGGCGTAAACCGCCACGCCGCCAGGCGATTGATCGTCTGGAGCGGTTCGCGGCAACGCATTTCGCGGTACGATGTTCAACTGTTCCATTCTGGTACGGTTGAACACATGGGTAAGTTGGAGACCGCCGAGGATGTAGTCAGGGAGTTGCACGCTGGGGGCATGAGCATTCGCGCAATTGCCAGCGTGGCGGGGCGTAGCCCGACAACCGTCATGAAGATTCTGCATGAGCAGGGCGCCCGGCCTGACGGCAAGATCGTGCTGGGCACGACAGTCGGCTTGGACGGCAAGGTGCGTCCAGATCGGCTCTACGACACGACAGAACGCGACAACCAGATTCGTGAACTGCGCGCCAGCGGCAAGTCAATGCGCGAGATAGCGGCAGAGGTGCAGTGCTCAGTCGGCACGGTCCACCGTATCCTCGCCGGATCCTTTCGCTGATCTTCCTTCTAAACTTTCGGACCTGGCTGGCCGGGATTCCCCCGTCCACCCCGGCGCTGTTCGGGGCTCAGCGGCCCCGCTTAGTGTCAGCACGGGCGGATTCTGGCGACGACCTTGCACGACTCGCAGATGTCAACGATCCGGTGTATCGGCTCCGGCATCTCGGCACCGCACTGACGGCACCGGGGAACAACATGTGGCCTGCGGCATAGATGGCACCACTGTGCCCGGGGCTCGTCGGCGACAACCATTCAGCGCCTCCCCACATCTCGCGTCCATTGGCCAGCCGCTTTGAGCGTGAAACCTGTCTTCCCATCGCTAATTTCACGCAACATCGCTTGAGCTATTGACACAGTATTGACGTGCATAGTTACCATTACGGGGTGGTGGTCGGGGACGGGTGGCTCCCAACTCCCCTCACCTACCTTCACCTCCCCAGCCCCCTTGAGCTTCCTCACCTCGCTGACCTATCCGGCGTCTCCCACCTTGCTGACCTTGCATAGCCTCGCTGGACTTCGCGGCATCCAGTAGCGCGCAGACCTTGCCCCACATCACGCGCCCGC
Organism: uncultured Actinomycetota bacterium; assembly: GCA_963787635.1. Lineage (GTDB taxonomy): Bacteria > Actinomycetota > Actinomycetes > Mycobacteriales > Mycobacteriaceae > Mycobacterium. Next base: position 11,192 of record CAWBDP010000008.1, read on the forward strand.
GTTCATCGAAATAGCGTTGCGGCCAGACGAAAATCTCCACATCGGTCTTAACTTCCTGACCGGCCAGCACTATGCGTGATGCCTCGGCCATCGCTGCCCGTGTGGTCGCCACCGCGTCGTCAATATCGTTGGCGTCGGCCTCGATAAGTACCGCATCATGTACCGGCGCACACACATCGACGCCGTACTCAGTGATGAGGCAGCAGGCCAGCCGCAGCATCTCAGCGCCGTTGGCCTGCATCGGGAAATTGCGAAAAGTGGTCGGCCTATGAGAGCTGTTGGAGCGCAAGGTCCAGCCGAACACCGTCGACAGGCTGCCCGATAGTTGGGCTACGTCAGCGATATGGTCCGCCCACTCGCTGAATACCGGGAAAGCTACGGTCAGCCGGCGCAACAAGTCCTGTGCCTCGATGACCGAGAGCCCGCTTCGCTGAGCCAGACTCACTGCCTGCATGCCGTAGTTGGTGCCTAGCAGACAGGTCTTGCACAAATCGCGCGTCGCCTTGTGTGATTGCTTAGTTGCGTCGTCTGGGGCCAGGCCGGCCATCTTCGCAAAGGCGAGATAGGGGTCGCCAGATGCCAGTGCATCCAGCAGCGCGGCGTCGCCGGAAAACTGCGCGGCGATGTAGATCTCCTGTGCAGACCAGTCGACGTAAGCTAGTGCTCTCCCCTCCGGCGGCTTGATCAACCCGCGCAGCCACACACTGGGGCCGAAGATGAACTGGCTGTTGCTTGGGGTATTGCGTCCGCTGGAAGCGCCGAACGGGCTCAATAGCACGCGATTTCGGCCATCGGTGTCACTAACCGCGAGCTTCTCAAGCCGCAAATCACTGAGAGTGTGCCGTAGATCCTTCAGCGGCTCCAGCTTCGGCCAGCGTCGGGCCATGTCGCGGAATGTCTCCTGATCAAGCTGCAGATATCCTTTGGGCGTCCGGGGCCAGCCGTCGATGCCGTTTTCGGCAAGGTAGCTTGCGAACCGGCCAGTCTTGAACGTGGAGTCCTCATACACGCCGTAATCCACGTCGATGGTGTCGATCAGGCCGCGCTTGATGCCGTCCCAGTGCAGCCGCAGCCGATCCAGCATGCCGACATCGGTGGGAATGCCGGTGCGCTCCATCCTGGCCACGGCAGTCATGTAGCGGCCCCGTAACAGCGCCTGGCCCAACCCACGGGGCCGCGCCTGGATGCCGGGCAGCATGCGCTCAAACAGCGCGCCGAGGGGATCAACGTCTGTCTGGCAGTAGTCCAATATGCGGCGGCGTTCGTCGTCTGTCCACGGCCCACCCCGCATTACCAAAGCGCGCTCCTGTGTCTTCTGCTCCGAGGTGATCGCTGGGATTCCGTAGTGCGCCAGCGCCCCGAGCAGCCCTCGCCCGGTGGGCAGTAGGATGCCATTGGTGGCGTTGCGAAACTCGGCGTACAGGTCGATGATTCGCCTCGGTAGAGGCCAACCCAGTTCCAGGAAGCACCCTAGTTCAGCGGAGACGTAGTACCCGATGAACAGGGTGCTGTCGTCTACACGGAACGGCGGCTCGCGGCCAAGGTCGCTTTGCCATAGACGAATTAGCTCGCCGGAAATGAGTTCGCGGGCGACCATGCAGACCGGTGTGGGTGTTGACCCCGGCGCTGTGGTGAACTCAAAGTCAAGAGCCCAGATTTCGCGGTAGGGCAAGCCAAACATCTTAGATCTCGCCCTCAAGCTCCCGAATGACAGGGTGGTCGGCGCGATTAATCACGTTGTTGCGAAAGGCAAGTTCAATCAGGTCGCGCAACGTCTTATCCGGCCACTGCGGCTCGCCTAAATCAGCTTTGGCCCGCCGCAGTTCGTAGCCGCCGAGGTCAAAGTTCCATTCGACGCGCACCCAGTGCGACTTGGCGTGCTCAGCCGCTTGCAGAGCGGTGTCCGATATGCGCCGCATGCGATTGTCATTGTCCCCAGCCAACTTAATGGGCCACAGAAACACGACACCTTTGCGTGTCATCGTGACGAACAGCCGGATGCGCCGCAGTTCCGGCAGCACACGGTCTTGGATTTCGGGAGTGACCAGGTAGGTCTCTTTGTCCATCCCCGTATCACGTTCCAGCACCAGGGTGTCCAGAGCATACGTCGGGTCAGGATGCACGCGAATGAACTCACGGCGGGCCGGCTTGCGGACAGGCACCGTGGTCATCACCGTTTCGACCTCGATATCGGCCATCGCGTCGATACGCAGTGATTCGGGGTCGAATGGGTCGTACGGCTTCTTCGTCTCGCCATTGACCGACGGGGTGTCGTGCTGAGCGGATCGTGTATCCTTCATTTTGGTTTTCCTTTCAAAATCGGTCCAATTAGCAGCGCCGGGTGTGAGCAGCCCGGCGTTGCGACTTTCGTCAGTGGCGCACTGCTACTGGCTCTTTCAGAGCCTCGACATCATCGGCATAGATGCGAATGGCGCGACCGGCGACGCGGAATGCAGGGAGCCTGCCCGATGCGATCAGGCGACGAATGGTCTTGTGCGAGACACCCAGATAGGCGGCTGCGTTACTGATGTCGACAGCTTTGCGCTCGGTGAGAATCTGCTCTCTAGTGACTGGCTTTGGGGGCGAATTTGTAGGCATGGCAAGTCCTCTCGCGAAAAGAAAGGGAGCCAAGTTGCTAAGCCAAAAGGCATTCCTAGCCTTTGTGTTGGCTTAGCTGCTCGGCTCCCGTTTGGGGCTTTTCGCCCGTTCGCGAGGACTTGCCACCAGCACCTTTTCGGCGCTTCGTACCCTAATCAGTTCCGTTGGGCCGCTGCCGTTTCGGCTTGGCCGTCCAATCCCTGAAAGCTGCTCGGCATGTTTCAGTGTAGAACATCTTAGGACAGAATGTCCAATGCCGTCCTGGCGTAGTCAATTTGGACCTGCGAGCTACCAACGATGGTCCTCGGCGCAGGCCGAGCAACCGTCCGAAAACCGGACAGTTGATGCCGAACCGGAACTGCTGGCGTCGAAGCGCGTCAGCTGAGTCAAATGACTCAGCTGACGCGGAACCAGACTCAGTTTGTCTGCTGGGGATCACGAACTTCGGCGCTCTTACGCTTCGCCAACACGGACAACGCTTCTGCGACCTCTTCGGCCCGTCCGCTCGCAATCCCCTGATAAATAAGGCTGGCTTTCGGCGTGGAGTGGCCCAGCCGTTCCATCGTCTCCGGCAAGTTGCCCACCCGCGCGGCCTGCGTACCCGCGAAGTGCCGCAAGTCATGGATTCTCATGTCCTCGTGCCCAATTGCTTTCAGCGCCGGAGCTAGGTAGTCGCGAAACACACGATCATTCAAGTGGCAGCCACGCACGGCCGGGAACAGTTGCGCCGTAGGATTTTTGCCGACATAGGTATCCAGATGGCGCAGCAAATCGGCGCGAATGTGCGGAGGCACGATAACCGACCGGCCCCTTCCGCTCTTCGGGGTGTCCACGCGGCAGCCGTCGCGATGCGTGACGGCACGGGATACCCGGATGGCCTTAGCGCCCTCCGCCACGTCGCGGCGCTGAAGCTCGATGGCCTCACCCCAACGCACGCCCGTCCAGGCCAGGACCAGAACGAACGCACGCAGCCGCTCCGGCTTGATCACGTCGCCGAGGGCGGCGACTTCGTCCACCTCGAGGATCACCGGCTGCCGCTTGGTTGGCGGGTTCATCGCACGCGGCAGGTTTGCGGGATTGGCCGGCATCAACTCGTCGGTGACGGCGGTGGCCAGGATGGCGTGCAGCAGCCCGTAGGCGTGAGAGTTGCGCCGGGTGTGTTCAGTGCCCAGGCCGGCATACCAAGTCCGGATCGACTCGGGGGTCAGGTGGATCAGCGGCACCTTACCCAGCGGTTTAATGTGGTTGTCCCAAAGCGCCTGATAGCCGATCCGAGTGCGCGGCTTGACGTTGCGCTGCTCGATCCAGGTCTTGGCGTACTCGGCCAGAGTGACGTGCTGAGCCACCACTTCGGCGACCCGCTTCTTCGGCGACGTCCACTCCCCCCGCTCGATCATGCGGCGCTCGTCACGCAGCCAACCCTCAGCGTCCAACTTCGCGGTGAACGTTTTCGGCGCGCAGTGCCGAACAAGATCCGGCCCCACGTAGCTTGCTTGATACTTGCCGCCGGGACGCTTGCGGATATGGCCCCATCCGCGCCGATTCGTTTTGCCTGGCATTGACAATTTCCTCTTGTGCGTGGCGATCTGTTGGCTATCTGCCTGTCCTCCGCCGTCAAATTTGTCCAACGTGTCCAGGCTACCTTCGGCGCTGATTGGCTGGTAGTTACAGATTTATGCTGGACACCGACCTATCAACCGGGCAGTTTCGAATCCTGCCGGGGGCACTCCTTTGAATGTATTACCTCGGCTGATGCGTGACATTTCGTCTTCGGGTGATGCCTGACAGTGTTTCGGCTGATGCGTGACAGTTATGTCGGCTGATTCGTGACACTCCCTAGATGAGGGAGTTAAGCGTGGTCCTGAAGAGGGCCGAACGGACGCGTGAAGGACGGGGCGTAACGCTCGCTGATCTGGCCGCCTCGCGCGTAACCTCTTCCCATGACCGACACCGCGCCCAAGCTCGCCCAGTTCCAGGCCATGACCGACGGCACCAAGGAGGACTGGCGAATCATCGGCGAGGCGTCGAACCACAACTTCGTCGGGCTGCCCGAGCGGGTGCTGGTCCACCTCGAGCTGCTCGGCGGCGACTTCGGCGGCTTCGCGGTCGACCGGCTGACCCACTCGCTCCAGACCGCGACGCGCGCCGAGCGGGCCGGCCGCGACGACGAGTACGTGCTCTGCGCGCTCGTGCACGATATCGGCGACACGCTCGGCCCAGCGAACCACGCCGACATCGCCGCAGCGATCGTTAAGCCGTTCGTGTCCGAACAGAACCACTGGATGGTCGAGCAGCACGGGATCTTCCAGGGGTACTACTTCTTCCATCACCTCGGGGGTGACCGTGACATGCGCGAGCAGTTCCGAGATCACCCGTGGTTCGACTACTGCGCGGAGTTCTGTGCAGAGTACGACCAGACCGCGTTTGACCCGAATACGAACCGAACCGCTCGAGCACTTCGAGCCGCTGATCCGGTCGGTGCTCGCGGCGCCGAAACGCTCGATCTACAACTACTGACGCGCGTCGATCACGACCGGCGTCGGGACGCTCGGGGCCTTGCCAATTGTCTGTCACGGCATAGGGCTAGCCGTACCGTACCCACTACATCGCGCCCGGGCGTACGACGTGGGCTCGACGCTCGGCGGCCCAGGTGAAGGAGGAACCCCCCGGACCCGCCAGCGCCGAGCCGTGCCCGCCGCACCGACCCCCATTGGGTCCGGGGTGACTGCCGGGGCACTTTTTGCGGCTCGCTATTTGCGGCTCGCTATCTGCGCGGAGCGCCACGCCAGCGTGACTGCGGACGTCGAGGGTCACTCCAGCGTGACGCTCGGCACTGCCGCGGGGCCCAAGCGTTAGGTTCAAAACTTTTCCGTTTGGGGCTTTTGGTGCACCGGTGGACGCGGAGCGACGGTTCGGGCTAGCACTCAGTGGCCCCTAGGAGCCGCCAACCCGTCAATGTATCCATTTCTGCTCTCAAGCCTTTGCCCCGGCTTAGGGTGACGCTCAACTGCGCTTCGGAGAGGGTGACGTGGAGGGTACGCCGTTCGGCCGCTACCGGTTGGTGGAGTTGCTGGGACGCGGTGGTATGGGGGAAGTCTGGCGTGCCTACGACACCGCTATCGACCGAGTGGTGGCATTAAAGGTGCTACCCGCGAGCTTCGCGGACGATGTTGTCTTCCAGGAGCGGTTCCGGCGCGAGGCTAGGGCAGCTGCAGGACTCGACGAACCTCATGTCGTGCCGATTTTCGACTTCGGCGACATCGACGGCAGGCTCTACGTAACCATGCGGCTGATCAAGGGCCGCGATCTACAAGAGCTCCTCGACGAGGCACCGCTGTCACCGGCCCGCGCAGTCGGAATTATCGGGCAGATTGCCTCCGCGCTGCAGGCCGCGCACGAGATTGGATTGGTGCACCGCGACGTCAAGCCGTCCAACATCCTGGTCGCCCATGACGACTTTGCCTACCTCATCGACTTCGGTCTCGCCAAAGGTGTCGAGGAAACCGCGTTGACCAGTACTGGCATGATGGTGGGCACCCTCGCCTACATGGCCCCGGAGCGCTTCACCACCGACACCGCCGACGCCCGTGCTGATATCTACGCCTTGGCCTGCGTGCTACATAAGTGCTTAACCGGCTCCACGCCCTTTCCCGGCGACAGCCTGGAACAACAGATCGCGGGGCACCTCGCCCTCGACCCGCCCAAACCCAGCAGAAGCAACCCTTCAATCCCGGCCGGGTTCGACGCGGTCATCACGGCCGGCATGGCCAAGAAACCTGATGAGCGCTACCAGAGTGCGCGCGAGCTGGCCACCGCCGTCCGCCACGCCCTCATCGAGGTAACCGCGCCGGCCCCGCGTCCGCATATTGGTCCTGCCGTATCCCACCGAGCCGGGTGGGCAGCCGCGCCGCAGCAACGGTCAGCAGTACCGGCTCAACCCCCGATCCAACAACGCCCACCTCCATACGCGATGGCCCCACCGCCACCGCCGGAGGGCCGCCGTCAACCTCGGGTTGCGCTGATCGCCACAGCCGCCGCGATCGCTGTCGTGGTCTTGGCCACCGCCGGCGTCATTGCCTTCTTGCATAGCCAGCGCTCCACCACCCCGCAAGCTTCGACAGCCCCACCGACCAGCACCAGCACCGCCGCATTGGCCCACCCGCCTGCTGTCGCGGAAAGTGCACTGGAAGGGCTTTTACTTACCCCCGACCAGATCAACACCGCGATGGGCGCCACCGGAATGACGGTTTATGCCACGGCGAACAACCAGCTGTTTCCCGACAGCCCGGCCGTGGCTGATAAGGCTTGCTATTACACGCAGGGACCCGGGACGGCGCCCGCCTATGCAAACAGTGGGTGGAGCGCTCTGCGCGGACAAGGGCTCCGTGAGCCCGGCCAGTACGTAAGCGATTTCATCCACAATGTCCTTCAAGACGTGGTGTTGTTTTCTTCTTCGCATGATGCAGAGGCTTTCTTCGCCGCCTCAGCACAACGCTGGCCAGCCTGCTCCAACAGGCAGTACACGGTCACGGGAGCTGGCCAACCCGATCAGGTGTTTGCGGTGGGACCGGTCTCCAACACTGACGGCACGTTGAGCGTCGCCTCAACCCCGGTTCCTCCAGCGCTGTGGTTTCATTGTCAGCGGGCGCTGACGGTCGCCAACAAAGTCGTCATCGATGTAATGGCATGCAGCAAAAACCAGTCCGACTCTCAGTCCAATGCCGCGGTCAACATCGCGCATCAGATCGCGGCGAAAGTACCCACAACGCAGTGAATGAGCCGCCGTTGCGGCTCGCGATCAGCGGCGTTCACTCTGCATCTACCGCGCAAAAGTGCGAGTAGGGCTCACGGCAGGCGCAGAGTCAACGTGTCCCGAACGTCACGACGGCGCGCGATGGCGCCGTTGCGCAATCAGAGCCAGCCGGTACGGGCGGCGGCAACCGGCTCGGCGGGGGCTGGAGCCAACTCGCCGTCCCGCACGCTGTCGAGCATCCGTTTCACCGCGGCGACGATCTCCGGGCCTGCCGCGGCGAGTCCGGTCAGATCGGCCTCCGCGACCTCGGACGAATCGACGCCTGCCCGGGCCAGCACGGCGGCCGGGTCGGCCAGTTGACCGGCCAGCCAAGGCACCGGGTCGGCTGACAGTTCGGGCACGAAATGCCTGTTTCCGGGTTCCCAACCGTCGAAACGCGGGTGGTGATGGGCCCGGTCCAGCGTCCCGGGCGGGCTCTCGGTGGATCCGAAAATGTCCACGCGCCACACCGGGCGGTTGAAGGCGATCGGGACGCCGGCGTAGATCGACCCGTGAGGCTCGGCCCGGTCGACGAGGCGCAGTTCCAGTCTGACTCCCCGTTCCGGAGTTTCCTGACCTGCGAGCGGGTCCGGGTCGATGAAATACATGTCCCCGACGACCACACCCAGATTTTCGAATCCGAACGCTGCGAGCATCGCGTACCCTCCCTCGGCCTCCTCGAGCGTAAACCCAGGCGATCAGCGTCCGGAAAGAAGACCGTTGGTTTGGTTCGCGGTGATTAACGCCTGTGAGGCCAGGCTGCCACCTAATATTCGTCAAGTGTTCATCGGCGAGGTGCGACGAGGGAAGCTGCGTGCTTACCTGACCCGCACCTGGATGACTATCGCCATCGGCATGGTTGTCCTGTTGCTGGTCGTGTTGCAGATCGTTGCCGTGCGTGCTGGATTTCGGGGTCCGCTGCACAGCCTGATTAGCGACTACGTCGGTGTCCCGAAGTCAGCCACGGTGCCGTGGGTCGGTCTCGGTGTGGCAATGGTCGGGTTGTCAAACCGGCGCCGAATCGTCGCGCTGGCGGTGGCCGGGGCGCTCGACGTGGTTTTTGCTGCGGGAAGGCTTTTGCGCGGCGGTATGTTGAGCTTCGGCAACGGGCCGCTCATTGTGCTCACGGGACTGGCAGTGGTGGTGGTCTGGCAGCGCTGGCCGACGGCCGAACGCACCACCGCCCTGCGCGGAGTCGCGCTCGGCTTTCTACTCATCATCGCGACCAAAGTCGGCGATACCTGGTTGCGCATCACCACAATCGTTCGGCCGACGGTCCTGGACGAGTATGCATTCGTAGCCGATCACGCACTCGCGCAACCTTCGTGGTTCTTGGGACGGCTCTTAGATGCAGCCGGCCCGATTCTTAGCGGCGCGTTGCACTGGGTGTACATCGAGTTGCCCGTCGCTGCGATGGTGGTCGCGATCTACCAGCTGCGCGACGTCGGCACCAACGGCTGGCCGCGTCATTTCCTGGTGCCAACATTCCTTTTGCTCAGCGTGATCGGTCCCGTGTTCTACGTGTTTTTTCCGGTAGTCGGGCCCGATTTCGCGTTCGGCGCTGAGGGTCACGGGTTTCAAGTCGGCGACTACTGGCCGCACGTTTTGCCGCCGATTGGTCAGTCGCCGAGAGCCATTGCTTTCGACGGCTCAACTCCGCGAAACTGCATGCCGTCGATGCACACCGCCTGGGCGCTGGCGGTCTTCCTGCACTCCCGCGGCGGGCCCCGCTGGCTGCGCTGGGGCGGCACGCTATGGCTGGTGTGCACCATCACAGCGACCCTTGGGTTCGGCTACCACTATGGCGTCGACCTCGTGGTGGGCGCGGTGCTGTGCCTGACCGCGGAGTCGGCGCTACGCGAACCGGTGCGGGGCGGGGTCTGGTCCCGGACGGCGCTGGTCACCTTTGGGGCAGGTTTCTTCGCCGGCCTGTTGGTGTGCTGCCGTTATCTCGCAGTGGCCATGGCGCGCTACCCCCTGCTGTTCGGCCCGCTCATCATCGGGACGACGATAGTTTTCAGCACCGCGTTCTACGCGACCTTCTTTGCCCGGCCCACCGCGCAAACGGAGGCGATCCGTTCGAAAGAGCCTCGCCGACAGCCACAGTGGCGTGGAAGCCGCTCCCAGGGCCGAGCCCAATCCGAGCCGGGTGTAGCGCTGAGCATTTGGCCTCAGCCGGACTAGTGTGCGATCGCGATGTGCGGCAGTGTGGGGAGCCCGCATAGCATCACTTAGTGCGCACTTGATGCTATGGCTGCTCCGGAGCGTCCATTTGCCGCGGCCCTACTTCGCAGCGTGCTCGATCGAGTTCGTCGAACCTCGCGAGTGCAGGTTCGAGGTCAGTCTCGTCGAACATCTCGCAGCGGTTGATCAGGTCGCATTCAACCGTGAAGATGGCGAACATCCGCCACTCGGCGGCAAAGCGCTCTGGCGAGGTCCCTTTCAGCGTTTCCGTGACGACGGCTCCGAGTTCGCTCAGCCGATGCACAGCCTCGATGCAGATTTTGATGTCGAGGTCCCATACGGCACGAACAGATGCAGCCAGATCAACCGGGGTCCGTGGCGGCCTGGCGGGACCATTCGCCGGCCAGACGGGTCTCACCGACGCCCGGTTCGCCGACGATCAGCACTGCGCGCGTACCACCGGCGAGCGTGGTCTGCCACGCGGAAAACAGTTGCTCGAGCTCGCGCCGGCGCCCGACGAGCGGTCCGCGGCCACCAGCTCGGCGATCGCACCCGAGCACAGGATCTGGCCGCCGGTGGCCAGCGACCGCAGGCGCGCCGCGCGATTGACCGCCCGACCGAAATAGTCGCCGTCGCGCAGCTCCACCTCGCCGGTATGCAGCGCCACGCGGACACGCATGGGCTCCCGCAACGTCCACCGCTCGTGACTGATCGCGTCTTGCAACTCGATAGCGGCGACCGCCGCCGAAGACGGACGCTCGAAGACCGAAAACGTCGCATCGCCTTCCCCGCGCGTCTTGATCAGGCGTCCGCCACGCGACGTCACGACCTGCTCGACCAGCTCGTCGTGGCGTGCGAGTGCTGCCGCCATTGCGTCGGAGTCCGCCTCCCAGGCAGCGGTCGATCCCTCGATGTCGGAGAGCAGAAAAGTCACGGCCCGCGTCACCGCCGGAAGGTGTTGTGCCGCTCGGGTATTCAACGAGGCATCCTGTGCTACGATCGCGGCCTCGGGCCGAAGGTCCGGCCCCGGGTCGACGCCCAACTCGTCGGCCAGCAGAGAGCTTGCTCGTTGATAAGCGCCGAGGGCTTCACCCTGCGCGCGGCATCAACCTCGGTCGCGGCCAGGGTCCAACCCGCTCCCTCGGTTTACCACAACACCGTCGCCAAGCGTGCGGCGCAGCGAGGAGATGTGGGTTACAGCGCCTTGGCGGCGGTGCGCGGCGGATGATCGCCCCAGGGCAGCTCGATCAGCGTGCCCACCGACACAACCGAGCCGTTGTGCAGTCCCAGCATCGTGAGGATGGCGCGCGGTTTGGCGCCCGGGATCGTGACTGGCGTGCCGTCCTGCCGGACCTGGAGAGGTCCCAAAACCCCCAGCTCCAAGACTCGGAGCGTAGTCACCGTCGCAATCATCGGTGCGGCGATTCAACAAGCGGTCAAGGTCGAGTAAAGCTATCTGGTACCAGCTGAGAGTGCGATTGCGTAGAGCGCCTCGCGTCGGCCTGACGAGGACGAGGGTTAGATCTCAAACACGAGGTGTTGAGCTGAAAACTAGACGACGTGTATGCGGTTTCGAGATCCGTTCGGTGCACTGTGATCTCACAGAGTTCCTCGAACTGGTTTAAGCAATGCGCCTTTGGGTAAGCACTGCCTGCGATGCGCAGGATGTCGTCTTCGCTTCGCATTCACCGGACGAACTACAGCCACTGGTTCAACAGTCCGTTTCAGATTTCCCGATAGCTCACTCAGTCTGGAGTACTTTCATGCGCAAAACTCTCGCCGTTGTCGCCGCCACCGGAGCCCTTCTGTTCGGTAGCGCTGGCATCGCCAACGCCAACGCCAACGCCGCCCCGATCCCGACAGTCACGACAACGACACTGGCGAACAACGACAACAATCAAAGCGACAGCAATCAACACCAGGACAATTCAGGCAAGTGGGGACTGGTCGGGCTTCTCGGCCTGGCCGGTTTGGCCGGGCTGCTTCGCCGCGACCGACACGCCGCAGGTGATACCGCCGTGACCCGTGCCGGCGGCACCGCGCCTCGCGCTTAGCACTGCTATCGGCGTCGTCCCGCCGGTGCTCAAATGCACTGGCGGGACGGTCGACCGCCGTACCCACATGCGGCTGCTTTATGCACCGGCTGACATATCTCACACGACTCCGTGGGCGCGGTTACCGGCCATCCGGCGAGGGTAGTCGGACGGAAGGTGCGTCATGCGCCAATGGACGACCTCAATCCCTAAGGAGAATCTCACAAGTGACTACATCTGAAAACAGTTTGCTTGCGCAGCTGCGCACTGTGCTGGATCTGACCAACACCGAAATTCAAGTTGCCGAAACGCGAATCGCGCAGGCCCGCACCGAGGCAGTGCGCCGCGAACTCACACAGAACGCGGCCAACGGGCGCACCCGGGCCGAAGCCATCGAAGCGGCAATCCGCGACCTCGGCGGCATCCCCGATGTGATCGGACCGTTCCTGGGCCGCGCGGCCGCCGCGGTCAAGGCGCTCACGGAGCAGGCTGAACCATTCGGCGAGGCACTACTGGGTGACCTTGCGCTCGAGGATCAGCTGCTCGACCGTTCTCGTTACATCAAGGCTTTGGCGGTTGCCGCGAAACGCCCCGACGTCGAAGAGCTCGCTGTGCGGCTGATCACCGCGCATTCCGCGACGGTCGACTGGCTCACCACCGTGCTGGCCGAAGATGCTCTCGGTGGCCCCGCTGCGCTGCGCCGCACGCCGTTGCAAGCGGCCGCGGGCTCGGTGGTCAAATTCGTCAACCTCCCGATCAACTGGTCAGCCCGCGGCGTCGACCGCGCAGTGGACGCTGTGCGCGCAACTGGGCCCACGCTCAACGAGTGGGTCAGCCGCGGGGCGCAAGCCGGTGATGTGGCAGCGAAAGCGGCCGTCGCCGCACGAGACGCCGCGCTGCAGACCGCAGAGAAAGTCATCCGTGACGAAGGAAACGATCAGGCTGCTGACGCTATCCACTCGGCCCGCCGGGTGACTGGTGTTCTTGATCCCGATGAGCTGCCCATCGGTGACTACGACGAGCTCAACCAAAGCGACGCGGTAGCCGCGATCAAGGACCTCACCGAGGCACCCGACGTACGGGCAATCATCGCCTACGAGGAGGCGCACAAGAACCGCCAGCGCGTGGTGTCTGCCGCCCAAACCCGGGTGGCCGCCATTGCGCAAGAGGTCGTCGGCATCGGTTAGCCTGGTCGTCGAAGAGACCAACGTCGCTGGACCCCCGCGGTCGCCCAGACCGTGGGGGTCCTCTCAACAAATAAGACGTTTCGGGGCGCGGTGGTCAGGTATCGCTGCCCCGGGTATCGACCACCCGTTGCGCAATATCGACAAGTCGTACGTTGCTGGTCTGGGACAATTTCCGGAGCAGCTCGAACGCGCGTACGGCATCGACGTTGAAACGTTCCATGACGATGCCCTTGGCCTGGCCGATGAGGTCCCTGGTGGCCACTGCGGACTGAAGCTGCTCACCATGCCGGCTGGAAAGGATCGCCACAGCGCCATGGGCTGCCAGTACCGAACCGATTGCTTCGGATTCCGCGGTGAACACATTGGCTTGCTCGCCGAACACGTTCAATGCGCCGGCGGTGTCGTCATCGCTGTACAGCTTGAACGACAGTCCGCTGTGCACACCGAGTTCGACGGCTCCGCGGGCATAGTTCGGCCACCGCTGCTCGTGTTCGAAATCGTCGGTGCGGATAATTAATTCGTTGACCGCGGCCTCGACGCACGGACCTTCGTTGTATCGCTTCTGCAGTTCGTCCAGTTTGTAGACCAAGTCGGACGTGCCGAACAACGACTCAAACTTGCCGCCCTTTCCCACCAGGAGCACGCCAGCGGTCACGGCGCCATCGATCAACTCGACCGCCGCGGCCGTCACACTATCCAGGACGTCTTCGACACTGCGTGGCGCCGCGACGGAGCGCGCCAGATCCGCCATTCGCATCGCGAGCTCGTGCGTCGATGGCTGCTGCACGGAGTAAGGGCTTCCCAGTCCCGCCCGTCGTTACACTCTTGAGCCCGATTATCCACGCTCAATGTTTGTCAATCGCCGCGGACGGCAATGCGCGTCGAAGGTGGGCGCGTAGGTCGACCTGTGCGCCCGCTTAGGTCTCGTCGGTTCAGCCCGAGAGCCGACGAGACCGCCTTTCACTTTCCACCCACCGGCCCAGCCGCTGTATACGGAGTACCGTGCGGCTATGGACGAGGGCGTCTGGATTCTCGGCGGCTATCAAAGCGACTTCGCGCGAAACCTCACCAGAGAGGGCCTCGACTTCGCCGATCTCACCCGTGAGGTCGTCGAGGCCACACTGGCGTCGGCCAAGGTAGATCCCGTCGACATCGGGGTCGTTCACGTCGCGAATGCCTTCGGGGAGATGTTCGCCGAGCAAGCCCATCTCGGGGCGATGCCGGCCACCGTCTGCGACGGGCTGTGGGACACCCCCGCGTCGCGGCACGAGGCGGCCTGCGCGTCCGGCAGCGTGGCGACGCTCGCGGCGATCGCCGATTTGAGGTCGGGGGCCTACGACGCCGCCCTGGTGGTGGGTATCGAGTTGGAGAAGACAGTGCCGGGCGACCTCGCGGCCCGCCACCTCGGGGCCGCGGCCTGGACCGGGCACGAAGGCGCCGAGGCGCGGTTCCTGTGGCCCGCGATGTTCGCTCAGGTCGCCGACGAGTACGACCGGCGCTACGGCTTGGACGACACACATCTGCGGGCGATCGCGCAGCTGAACTTCAGCAACGCTCGCCGCAATCCCAACGCCCAGACCCGGGGCTGGACCGTGCCCGACTTGACGTGCGCCGACGAAGTCGCCAACCCGGCCATCGAGGGCCGACTGCGGCGGTTCGACTGCAGCCAGATGACCGACGGCGGTGCGGGCATCGTCCTGGTCACCGACAGCTACCGGCGCCGGCACCCCGAGCTGCGCGCGACCGGCCGGATCGACGGGTGGGGTCATCGCACCGTCGGCCTGGGGCTGCGGCAGAAGCTGGACCGCGCAGCCGACGATCCCTACGTGTTGCCCCACGTCCGGGCCGCCGTGCTCGACGCATTCCGCCGCGCCCGAGTGACGCTGGACGAGCTCGACGGCTTCGAGGTGCACGACTGCTTCACCCCCAGCGAATACGTCGCCATCGACCACATCGGTCTGACGGGTCCCGGTGAATCCTGGAAAGCCATCGAAAACGGTGAAATCGAGATCGGCGGGCGGCTGCCGGTCAACCCTAGCGGTGGACTCATCGGCGGTGGCCATCCCGTCGGCGCCTCCGGCGTGCGGATGCTCGTCGACGCCGCGCATCAGGTCAGCGGCCGGGCCGGCGACTATCAGGTCGAGAATGCGAGGACCTTCGGAACACTGAATTTCGGTGGCAGCACTGCCACCACGGTGAGTTTCGTCGTCAGCGCGGCCGAGGGCGCCTGACATGGACGTCGAAATCGTCGGAAAATTCCTGTCCACCCTGCCTGAAGACGACGACCATCCCTACCGGACCGGTCCGTGGCGGCCACAGACGACGGAATGGGATGCCGACGACCTGACCGCCATCGAGGGGGAGGTTCCCCGCGATCTGGACGGCATCTACTTGCGGAACACCGAAAACCCGCTGCACCCGGCGATGAAGGCATATCACCCGTTCGACGGTGACGGGATGCTGCACGTGGTCGGATTTCGCGACGGAAAAGCCTTCTACCGCAATCGGTTTATCCGTACTGACGGTTTCCTGGCCGAAAACGAGGCCGGTGGGCCGCTGTGGCCGGGGCTGGCCGAGCCGGTGGCACTGGCCAAGCGCACCGACGGCTGGGGCGCGCGTGGCCTGCTGAAGGACGCGTCGAGCACCGACGTCATCGTCCATCGCGGCACCGCGCTGACCAGCTTCTACCAGTGCGGCGATTTGTATCGGATCGACCCGTACACCGCCGAGACGGTGGGCAAGGAAACCTGGAACGGCCGCTTCCCGGTCGAATGGGGCGTGTCGGCACATCCAAAGGTAGACAACAAGACCGGTGAATTGCTGTTCTTCAGCTACAGCAAGCAAGCGCCATATTTGCGCTACGGCGTGGTCGACGAGGGCAACGACTTGGCGCACTATGTCGACGTCCCGCTGCCGGGACCGCGGCTGCCGCACGACATGGCCTTCACCGAAAACTACGTCATCCTCAACGATTTCCCGCTGTTCTGGGAGCCAGAGTTGCTTGAGCGCGGTGCCCACGTCGCGCGTTTCCATCGCGACATGCCCTCGCGCTTCGCGGTATTGCCGCGGCGCGGCCAGACCGCCGACATCCGCTGGTTCGAGGCGGAGCCGACGTTCGTGCTGCACTTCGTCAACGCCTACGAGGACGGTGACGAGATCGTGCTCGACGGCTTTTTCCAATCGGATCCCGAGCCAGCCGACAACGGCTCCGGGACGAAATGGCAACGGGCGTTTCGCTTTCTGGCCCTGGATCGCATGCAGGCCCGGCTACACCGGTGGCGGTTGAACCTGGTCACCGGAGCGGTGAAAGAAGAGCAGCGATCGGAAGCCATCACCGAATTCGGAACGATCAACCCCGACTACGCGTCGCGCAACTACCGCTACACCTATGCCGCCACCGGAAAACCAGGCTGGTTCTTGTTCGACGGACTGGTCAAACACGATGTGCTCACCGGCCACGAGGATCACTATTCGTTCGGCGAGGGCGTTTACGGCAGTGAGACCGCGATGGCGCCACGGCTGGGCGCCGCCGCTGAGGACGACGGATATCTGGTCACCCTGACCACCGATATGAACACCGACGCCTCCTACTGTCTAATTTTCGACGCCGCCCGGCCGGCCGACGGGCCGGTGTGCAAACTGGCACTGCCCGAACGCATCTCCAGCGGCACGCATTCGACGTGGGCCCCAGGCGCGCACTTACGGCGCTGGAACAGTTGACGCTTCAGCGTATGGACCGGGCGCCGGTCAACGCCGAAACCAACGCCCACACCGAACACCCGGCGGCGCCGACCGTGCCAGCGGCACCGATATAGAGTCCGTAGGCGGCTGAGATCGGCGGGTGCACGTGGATGTGGTAAAACCGCACCGTCAGCAACCCGATCAGCAGCGATATCACCAGTGCCGCAACCGATGCCAGCCGCTTCGAGAGCCCGCGGCCGACCATCGCACCCGCCACCAGCAGCGCCGACGACAACAGCACGATCAACTGCCCGGCACCAAACCCGGCCGGCAGTTTCAGGCTGCCGGCGCTGCCACCAATGGCGCTGGCCCAACCGCCGCCCTTGTCGGCCGTCGTCAGCCAGGGAAGCCACGCGCTCGACGACGTGATCGCAGCCCACAGAGCGACCAGCCAGCCGGGGCGCAGGCGGGTCATAAATGGCACCCTAGCTTGTTTCGCTGACTTCTCCGCCGGGCACACGCTGGACAAGGCCGACAGCCCAGCAGCCGAAGTCTCACAGCGACCAGAGGTGTATACGCGATGGCGGAGCTTCCCGACTGGGCTCGTCTGCTCGACCTGGTCCCCCACCCCGAAGGCGGCTGGTTCCGACAAATGTGGCGGAGCGATCTCACTATCAACCAGTCGGCGTTACCGCCCGATTACACCGGTCCGCGCAGCGCCGGGACGGCGATCCTGCTGCTGATGATGCCCGGTCAGCAGTCGGCCTGGCACACCGTGCGCAGCACCGAGTTGTGGTTACACCACCGGGGCAGCCCGCTGCTCCTTGAAGTGGGAGTTGAACGGCACGGCGCCACAACGCATGTGCTCGGGAGTGACATCCTCGCCGACCAGCGGCCGCAGGTGGTGGTGCCGGCCCGCAACTGGCAGCGAGCCCGTCCCCGCGACGACGAACCCAGCCTGGTGAGCTGCGTGGTGGTACCCGGCTTCGACTACGCCGACTTCGGGCTGGGCGCCGGCTGATTGACGGTAGCCCGATCAGTATTGAACTCGGAACCCGCCGATGAGCCGGATCGTGTTCCCATCAGGGTCGATGATTGTCGACAACCGCACACCCTTGTTGGCCTCGATGACCTCACCTGGCTCAAGACCGCGCTGTCTCAGGTCATCGATGTGTCCATCCAGATCCTCGACAGCGAAGTTGACCAACGTTGAGCCCGCGTGTTCCTCGTCGACGAAAACCTGTACCCATGCGCCCGGAATCACCTGCCATTCCACGAGGTTGGGCATCGGGTTGTTATCGGCAACTCGCCCGAACAGCGACTCGTACCAGCGTCGACTCCTGTCCAAGTCGGCCACCGGAACAACCGCTAAGACATGCTCTATCGACATGGACGCACCCCCTTCAGTTCGGTTTGCAGCTCAGCTCTGCAGCGAGGACAGGTTGAAGATCGCGCCCGTCGGGTCGGCCGCCGCCGCGAGCCGGCCGTAGGGAGTGTCTTCGGCCGGCCGCAGCACGCTACCGCCGCCGTCGGTGATCACCTGCAGCGTCTTGTCGACGTCCTCGGCGCCGAAGAAGACGGTCCAGTTCGACGGGATGCCGTCCGGCAGGTATTGGGCGGCATCCATGATGCCGAGCAGTTGCTGGTCGCCGAACCATGCTGTGGTGTAACGGAATTCGTTAGTATCGGCGATCTGCTGAGTTCGCCACCCGAAGACCTCGCGGTAGAAGTCGACCGCGGCCCGATAGTCACGGGTACCCAATTGGTGCCACACTGGCGCGCCGGCTTCACCGATCACCTCGAAGCCGCGGTGCTCGAGCGGCTGCCACAAGCCGAATAACGCCCCCGACGGGTCGACGGCCAGGCTCATGAAGCCCTTGGCGGGTACTTCCATCTTGTCCAGGAACACCGAACCGCTCGCCGCGGTCACCGCGGACATGGTCGCATCGATATCGGTGGTGTGAAAATAGGTGGCCCAGTGGTCCGGGGACTGCGTCGCTGGCTGATTGGCCATCAGACCGGCGACCGGGTGCCCGTCGTTGGTGGCATTGACGTATCCGTGGTACTGGGGTCCGGCCGACTCAAACGCCCAGCCGAATACCGTGCCGTAGAAGTCTTGCGCTCGGGCTAGGTCCGACGACGTCAGATCGATCCAGCAGGGAGCGCCCAGTGGGGCGTCAGGACGGACGGGCATGATGACCTCCTCAAATAGATTGACCGTCTGGGGTTCCTAGATATCGACTTGCGCGCGGGGTGAAACTCATCGCGCAGCATCATTTGCGGTTGGTTTGACCGAGAGGCGGTCAGCGACGGGCGTCCCGATCCCCGGTCAGGCCGGTGCGAACACGGCGACGAACTTGTTCAACGATTCCCGGATATCGCCTTTCAGCGCGGCGGCCACCACCATGCCGATCGGCCCGAACAGCGCCGGACCACCCAGATGCACGTCCAGGCTCACCACCGAGCCGTCATCCTTGGGCTTGACCTTGGCCATCAGCTTGACCTTCACCCCGCCGACGCCATCGCCGTTGAGCGTCATCGCTTCTGGCGGCTTGAAATGAACGATCGTCCACTTGATCCGGTTGGGCATGCCCTTGACTTCGACGATCGACTCGATGACGGTGCCCTTTTGCAGCTGCTCGGGAAGTTTGCTGCGCCACACCCGGTGGATCGTCAGCCACTCCTTAAAGCGAGACAGGTCGGCCGCATGCGACCAGGCCTCCTCGGGCGGCAGCGGCACGTCGATCGATACCGAAAGCTTCGCCACGGGTATCGGTCCTTCCCGTCGGGATCAATTCTGGTCAATTCTGTTCAATGCCAACGAACTACGAGCGCCACCACGGATCGGATTCCGCAGGATCGGCGGGGTCCACCCGCCCGCCCGGCTTGGGCACCGCCACCTGGACCTCAGCGGCTTCGGCCGCGGCGAGTAGCCGGTCGACCGGCTCCGCCCACGGATGCGGCGCCAGGCGAAAGGTGCACCAATGGATCGGCACCAGAAGTCCCCCACCCGCGGCGGTGACGTCGATATGTGCCTGCACCGCCTCCTCCGGGTTCATGTGGATGTCGGGCCACGCCGTGTTGTAGGCACCGACCGGCATCAGGGTCAGGTCGAATGGCCCGTGATCGGAACCGATCTGGGCGAAACTCTCGGTGTAGCCAGTGTCGCCCGCGAAGTATGCGCGGTGGTGGGGCCCGATCAGCGCCCACGACGCCCACAGCGTGGTATTGCGGCTCAGGAAGCGGCCCGAGAAATGCCTTGCCGGCGTGCAGATCACAGTGAGCTCATCGATTTGGGCGCGCTCGTTCCAGTCGAGTTCGATGATGCGCTGCTCGGGAATGCCCCACGCACGCAAGTGAGCTCCGACACCCAGCGGCACCACGAAAGGTGCCCACTGGCTACGGGTCAACGCGACGATGGTGTCGATGTCGAGATGGTCGTAGTGGTCGTGGCTGATGACCACCGCGTCGACCGTCGGCAGCGCCTCCAATTGCACAGGCGCCGGATGCATCCGTTCGGGCCCCAGGACGTCGGACGGCGAGCAGCGGTGGCTCCACACCGGATCGGTGAGCACGCGATACCCGTCGATCTCGAGCAGCGCCGTGGCGTGTCCCAACCAGGTGACCGCGAGCCCGGTGGCTGGGCTGTCGACGACCTTCGGCGAAGCCAGCGGAATCGGCGCCGAGGGCCGGGTGGCCCCGCGATTGCCCACGATTTCGCGCAGGATGAGCCGCTGCTGCTCGCGGTCCAAATTGAGCTTGGAAGCCGGGTCGAGGTTGACGAAGACGCCGTCGCGGTAGTGCGGCGATCGCTCGGTCACCGTGCGGATCGCGGCCGGATCGGCGCCCAGCGCCGCCGGTGCACCGTGCAACGCCCGCAACACCCACCCCCCGGCCGCCAGGGTGGCCGTCCCCGCGGCCATCCGAAGAGCTCCACGCAGCATGGCGATCAGGCTCCCTGAAATTTCGGCGGTCGCTTCTCAATCCGCGCGACTTGCGCTTCGACGACGTCCTGGCTGGTCCACGCCTTGTCGAAGAGCTCCTTATGCTCCGGCCACTGGTCTTCGTAGGCCCCGTCGTCGTTGAGCACCCGCTTGGCATGCTGCAGCGCCAACGGCGCCAGGCCGGTGATCTCGGCGGCCCAGGCCTGCGCGTCGGCGAGCGTACCGATCCGATTGGCCATACCAGTCACCAGCGCGGTCTCGGCGGTCAATCTTTCCGCGGTCAGCAGCATCGCCCGGGCACGGCCGTGGCCCGCCAGCGACGACAGCCGGCGGATGCTCCAATTGTCCAATGCCAGGCCATATTTGGATGTGGGGAACTGGAAGAACGCCTCGGGCGCCACCACCCGCAGGTCACAGATCATCGCCAGCTGCAGACCCGCGCCGATGGCCGGGCCGTTGATCGCCCCGATCACCGGTACCGGCGTCGCGTCGATGGACTTGTGCAACGCGATCAGCCGGTCCGGGTAGTCAGCGGCGAACGCATCACCGGAGAGGTCGGCGCCGGCGCAGAACACGGTGCCTTGACCGGTCAACACGATCGCGCGGATGTTCTCCGCGGCGGCTTTCTCCACGGTCGCGCGCAGCTGATCGACAAGTTCGGAATTCAGAGCATTGCGCCGGTCAGCGCGCTGCAGCTCGATGGTCATAAGCTGTCCATCACGGGTGATACCGATCATGACCCAACAGCCTATTAGCCTCGTCGCGTGAGCCGGATTGGGACCGACCAACTGCGCGACGCGGTGCTGGACGAGGGTTCGTTCATCAGCTGGGACACCGCGCTGACGGCGCTGCCGGTTGCGAAGTCGTATGCCCGCGAACTGGCCGCGGCCCGCGCCGCCACCGGCCGCGACGAATCGGTGCTCACCGGAGAGGGACGGGTCTCGGGTCGCCGGGTCGCCGTGGTGGTCTGTGAATTCGGGTTTCTTGGCGGCTCCATCGGGGTGGCGGCCGCTGAACGGATCACCGCCGCCGTGGAGCGGGCGACCGCCGAGCGGCTGCCGCTGCTGGCGTCGCCGAGCTCGGGCGGCACCCGCATGCAGGAGGGCACCGTCGCTTTCCTGCAGATGGTCAAGATCACCGCGGCCGTCGAGCTGCATAAACGGGCGCATCTACCCTATTTGGTGTACCTACGCCACCCCACCACCGGCGGCGTCTTCGCATCGTGGGGTTCGCTGGGACACGTCACCTTCGCCGAGCCCGGCGCACTGATCGGTTTTCTGGGGCCGCGGGTCTACCAGGAGCTCTACGGTGAACCGTTTCCGGCCGGCATTCAGACCGCGGAAAACCTGCACGAGCACGGCGTGATTGACGGCGTCGTCGCGCTCAGGGAACTGCGCGCAACGCTGGATCGGGCGCTCACGGTGCTCGCCGACGATCCCGACTCGCCGCCGGCGGCACCGGCGGCCGAGCCGCTGCCCGACATCCCGGCCTGGGATTCGGTGCTGGCGTCGCGGCGGGCGGACCGGCCCGGTGTGCAACTGCTGCTGCAGCACGGGGCCACCGAGAAAGTGCTGTTGTCCGGCACTGGGCACGGTGAGGCGGCGAGCACGCTGCTGGCGCTGGCCCGCTTCACCGGGCAGCCGGCGGTGGTCCTCGGTCAACAGCGCGGCGCGGTTCGAGTCGGACCCGTCGCGCTGCGCGAGGCCCGGCGCGGCATGGCACTGGCCGCCGAACTGCGGCTGCCGCTGGTACTGGTGATCGACACCGCCGGCCCGGCGCTTTCGGCCGAGGCCGAGGAGGGCGGCTTGGCCGGTGAGATCGCGCGCTGTCTGGCCGACCTGGTCACGCTGGATACCCCGACGGTGTCGGTCCTGCTGGGCCAGGGCAGCGGCGGGCCTGCGCTGGCGATGGTTCCCGCCGATCGAGTGCTCGCTGCGCTGCACGGCTGGCTGGCGCCGCTGCCGCCCGAAGGCGCCAGTGCGATCGTCTACCGCGACACCGCCCATGCCGCCGAATTGGCTGTGGCGCAAGGAGTCCGCTCGGCCGACCTGCGCACTGCCGGCATCGTCGACGTCATCGTCCCCGAGCATCCCGACGCTGCCGACGAGCCGGTCGAATTCGTCACACGACTGTCCGGGGCCATCGCCGCCGAGCTTCATGCCCTGCGGGGCATACCCGACGCCGAGCGGATGGCTGCCCGCCTCTCGCGCTATCGCCGTACCGGACTGCCTTGCGACACATAAACGACGCAGAAGACGCGCCGGCGCACATGTGCATGGGCTATATCTCGACGAAACTCGTCAGCCCACCGCGCCGTCGTACGTTTCATGGACGATGCCTTTGTCGGCAGCGAAGCGCTTAAGCAGCGGAAACTGAGCCGGTATCAGCTGCACCGCGGATTTCGTGCCATCTATCCCGACATCTACGTGCCGCGCTACACACCAGCGTTGCTGCGCACCCGGTCAGAAGCCGCGTGGCTGTGGTCAGGCCGGCGCGGTGTGCTGGCCGGACTGGCTGCTGCGGCACTGCATGGCTCAGATTGGATCGACGACGACGAGCCCGTCGAGCTGATCTGGCGTAACCAACATGCCCCCGCGGGCGTACTGACGCGCAATGAGCGCCTGGGGAAAGACGAAATTACCCGCGTTGCGGGGCTGCCGGTGACCACGCTGGCCCGCACGGCGTTCGACCTGGCCCGACAGCTGCCCACCGGCGAGGCGGTGGCCCGGCTCGACGCCCTCAAGCGGGCGACGCCGTTTTCTGACGAGGACGTGCTGGTGCTGATCAAGCGGTACGCGGGGGGCCGCGGGCTGCGGCGGCTGCGCAAGGCACTTCCGCTCGTCGATGCGGGTGCCGCCTCGCCCAAGGAGACCTGGCTGCGACTTCTGTTGATCGACGACGGCCTACCCATTCCGACCACACAGATTCCGGTGCAACAGAATTGGCGACTGCTGGCCGTGCTCGACATGGGATGGGAGAGGTACCAGGTTGCCGTCGAGTACGACGGCGACCACCACCGCAGCAACCGGCGGCAGTACGCACGCGATCAGCGGCGGTTGCGCACGCTCGAAGAACTGGGCTGGATCATCGTCAGGGTGATCGCCGACGACGAGCCCCAAGACGTGCTGCGCCGAGTCCGGATAGCTCTCCGTCGCCGCGGCTACCGCGACACATAAACGACACACACGACTCGCCGACGCAGGTGTGCGTGGCTTATATCTCGCAGCGAACGGCAGCGGGTATCTCGCAACGAACGCAGCGCTTGAGCGGACTGGTCTACCGATGCCCCCACGACAGGGTCGCGCCTCCCACCCCCATACCCATCGGTCAGGCAAAATGGGCGGCATGGACACAGGTGTCAGCTCGCCTCGGGTTTTGGTTGTCGACGACGACTCCGACGTGCTTGCGTCGCTGGAGCGCGGGCTGCGACTGTCCGGATTCGAGGTGTCGACCGCGGTCGACGGCGCCGAGGCGTTGCGCAGTGCCACCGAGACCCGGCCGGACGCGATCGTGCTGGACATCAACATGCCCGTGCTCGACGGGGTCAGTGTCGTCACCGCGCTACGCGCCATGGACAACGACGTCCCGGTCTGCGTGCTCAGTGCGCGCAGCTCGGTCGACGACCGGGTCGCCGGTTTGGAAGCCGGTGCCGACGACTACCTGGTCAAGCCGTTCGTGCTGGCCGAACTGGTCGCGCGGGTGCGCGCGCTGCTGCGCCGGCGCGGGTCGACCGCCACGTTCTCCTCGGAAACCATCTCGGTGGGGCCCTTGGAGGTCGACATCCCGGGTCGGCGGGCGCGGGTCAACGGGATCGACGTCGACCTGACCAAGCGCGAGTTCGACCTGCTGGCGGTGCTCGCCGAACACAAGACGGCGGTGCTGTCCCGCGCCCAACTGCTCGAGCTAGTGTGGGGCTACGATTTCGCCGCCGACACCAACGTCGTTGACGTATTCATTGGATATTTGCGGCGCAAATTGGAAGCCGGCGGCGCACCGCGGTTGCTGCATACCGTTCGCGGCGTGGGTTTTGTGCTGCGTATGCAGTGACGAGGGAACCATGAACATCTTCTCGCGGATCTTGACTCGCACGCCGTCGTTGCGTACCCGGGTGGCGGTCGCAACTGCGATCGGTACCGCCATCGTCGTGCTCATCGCGGGAGCCGTGGTGTGGTTCGGGATTACCAGCGCCTGGAAGGAGCGGCTGGACCGTCGCCTCGACGAGGCCGCGGGTTTCGCCATCCCGTTGCTCCCGCGCGGCCTCGACGAAATTCCACGCTCGCCCAACGACCGCGACACCGTCATCACGATCCGTCGCGGTGGGCAGGTCAAATCCAACTCCGACGTCACGCTGCCGCCGCTGGACGAGGGCTATGCCGACACCTACGTCAACGGGGTGCGTTACCGGGTGCGCACCGTGGAAGTTCCGGCGCCGCATCCGACGGTCGTCGAGGTCGGCGCCACCTACGACGACACCATTGCCCAGACCAACAACCTGCACCGGCGGGTCATCCT
Source organism: uncultured Actinomycetota bacterium (assembly GCA_963787635.1). Taxonomy (GTDB): domain Bacteria; phylum Actinomycetota; class Actinomycetes; order Mycobacteriales; family Mycobacteriaceae; genus Mycobacterium. Next base: position 36,123 of record CAWBDP010000008.1, read on the forward strand.
GATCTGCGTCTTATCCATCGGCGCAGCCGCGCTGTTCGCCTGGTTGCTGGCCGCGTTCGCGGTGCGGCCGTTCAAGCGGCTCGCACAGCAGACCCGCTCAATCGATGCCGGCGACGAGGCACCGCAGGTTCAGGTGCGCGGCGCCACCGAGGCCGTCGAGATCGCCGAGGCGATGCGCGGCATGCTGCAACGCATCTGGAACGAGCAGAACCGGACCATGGAGGCGCTGGCGTCGGCTCGGGACTTCGCGGCGGTGTCCTCCCACGAGTTGCGCACCCCGCTGACCGCGATGCGCACCAACCTCGAGGTGCTGGCCACCCTGGACCTGCCCGACGACCAGCGCAAGGAAGTGCTGCACGACGTGATCCGCACCCAATCCCGCATCGAGGCCACGTTGAGTGCCCTGGAGCGGCTGGCCCAGGGCGAGCTGTCGACGTCGGATGATCACGTGCCGGTCGACATCACCGAGCTTCTCGACCGGGCCGCCCACGACGCGATGCGGGTCTATCCCAACCTTGAGGTTTCGCTGGTGCCTTCGCCGACCTGCATCATCGTCGGGCTGCCCGCCGGGCTACGACTGGCAGTCGACAATGCCATCGCCAACGCGGTCAAACACGGCGACGCCACCCGGGTGCAACTCTCGGCGGTCAGCTCGCGGGCCGGCGTGGAAATCGCCATCGACGACAACGGCAGCGGGGTGCCCGAGGAAGAGCGCCGCGTGGTGTTCGAGCGGTTCTCCCGCGGGTCCACGGCCTCGCATTCCGGGTCGGGCCTGGGACTGGCGTTGGTCGCCCAGCAGGCCACACTGCACGGCGGCACGGCGGCGTTGGAGACCAGTCCACTCGGTGGGGCGCGGCTGCTGCTGCGCCTGCCCGGGCCCAGTTAGCGCGAACGACCGGTTACGACTGCGATTTCGAGTCCGAACCCGAACCGCCCTCGTCCTTCTCGTCGGCGGCCGGCACCTCCGTCGTCGGGGCGTTCGCGCCCGTGGCGGTCTTCGTCGTCGGGGCGTCCCCGCCCGTGGCGGTCTTCGTCGTCGAAGCGTCCGCGCCCGTGCCGGTCTTCGTCGTCGGCGCCTCTGACTCGGCACCCGACCTGCCACCGGCGAAGCCGGCGGTCGATGCGGCAGGGGCCGAAGCGCTCACCGGCACTTCACTTTTGACCCGCCGGATCATCAGCGCGAGCGTCAGCACCAACCCGAGCACAAAAGACAAGCCGATCAACCACCATTGTGGATGCATCACCGCGCTCCAATCTCGTCCGGGCCGGACATGTGGGCGAGGGCATCCTTTTCACTGCTGTGTTTGACCGTGAGGATGGTGATCACCCAGGCAAGCAACGACCCCAAAACGAACGCCAGCAGACAACTCAGCCATTCGATCACGAAATCCATGTCGAATTCTCCTTAAATGACGATGATTTCGACGCGGCGGTTCTTGGCACGGCCCTCCGGCGTATCGTTGCCCGCCACCGGATCAGCTGATCCGAAACCCTTGGACGTGAGGTGGTCGCGGGTAACACCTTTGCCAATAAGGAAGTCGGCCACCGAATTAGCCCTGCTGTCGCTCAACGCGATGTTCGTGGCGCCGTCGCCGGTGTCGTCGCTATATCCGTTGATCGACACGTTCGCGCCTGGGCACGCCTTGAGTTTGTCCGCTACCAGTGCCAACTCCTGCTGGGCGTCGGGCGTCAGCGTAAACCCATTGTTGTCGAAAGTGATCGGCGATGGCAGCACCGCGTGGATTTCCTGCTGCAGGTGAGCGCAGTCGACAATGGGGCCGCCAGGCGCGGCCGGTGGCGCAGGCCCGGGCGAGCCGGTCGCGGTGACCGGCCCGGTGATCACGACCTGGTCGAGAATGTTCAGGTTCTGCCAGGCCTCCTGGGCCGCCTGCTCGACGGCGTCCGCCTGGTCTCCGGTTGCCGCGGTTCCGGCCAACGTGATGGTGTCACCATTGACGCTGAGCCGAAAATCGGGGATCTGTGCGGCGGCGATGAAAACTGTTGTTGCTTTGGAGAAATCGAGCGCATCGATGTTCGGGTTGATACCGAGCCGGTCGATGACATTGACACCGGCACCCATGCCGTTCTTGACCGCATCCTCCAGCGCCTTCTTCGCCGTTTCATCGGGAAAGTCACCGGTGAGGGTGACGTCGTTGCCGTTTCGCACGACTGAGGCCGGCGCGAAGCTGATCGCCGGAACACCTGCCGGCGTCGGCGGCGCATTAGGTGGAGTGGTTTGGCTCAGCGTCGGCAACGGCCCGGTGGGACCGGTGGCCCCCGACTGCGATCGCTCGTGCAGGGCGAAGCCGATTCCACCCAGCAGCAGCGGAATGACCGCCAGGCTGATCAGCCAGGCAAGCCCGAGAGGGCGCCGGTAGAGCAGGGAGGCTGGCCGCGGTTGGGTGTTTGCGGACGATTGGTCGGTTACCGGCGTTTCGTCGGAACCCGCCATATGGCCTCCCTTCTGGTTGATTGACGGGACTGATTCGTGCTGGAGTGCCCGCCCGAGCGACTTGAAGCCTAAGGCAGCGGTATGCCGGCAACCACTCCTATCACGAAAATCCAGTTGCGGGCGTGCACACTGGAACGGTGGAAGAGCACAGGAAACCGGCCGACCAGGACACTTTGGCACGTATCCACGATCTGGTTGCCGAGGAGAAGACGCTGCGGGCCCAGCTGCAACACCGCAACATCAGCGAGTCCGAGGAGCATGAGCGGCTACGCCGTGTCGAGACCGAACTCGACCAGTGCTGGGATCTGCTGCGGCAACGCCGGGCGCTGCGCGAAACCGGGGGTGACCCGCAGGAGGCGACGCCGCGTCCTCCCGACCAAGTCGAGGGCTACCTGAGCTAAGAACGGTGACGGGAGCCGGACCCGCACGGGATTTCGACGCAATCGTGGTGGGCGGCGGCCACAACGGGCTGGTCGCGGCCGCGTACCTGGCCCGGGCCGGGCTTCGGGTGCGCCTGCTGGAACGCTCGATTGTCGGCGGCGCGGCGGTGTCGGCGCAGGTCTTCGACGGGGTCGACGCCCGCCTGTCGCGCTACGCGTATCTGATCAGCCTGCTGCCGCAACGCATCCTCGACGACCTTGGCGCTGAGCTGCGGTTGGCCCGGCGACGCTATTCCTCCTACACCCCGGACCCGGGCACGGCGGGACGAACGGGTCTGCTCGTCGGGAAACACCCGAACTTCGCCGCAATTGGCGCTGCCGGCGACGAACAGGGGTTCGCCGATTTCTACCGGCGCTGCCGGCTGGTGACGCAGCGGCTCTGGCCCACTCTGGTCGAACCGTTGCTCACCCGCGAACAGGCCCGCCGGCGGGTGCTCGACGGCGGCGACCCGCAGGCCGCGGCCGCCTGGCAGGCGATGGTGGACCAACCGATCGGGCACGCCGTGGCCGACGCGGTAAGCAATGATCTGGTCCGCGGCGTGATCGCCACCGACGCGCTGATCGGTACCTTCGCCCGCGTCGACGATCCCGCGCTGACACAAAACGTGTGCTTCCTTTACCACCTGCTCGGCGGCGGCACCGGTGAATGGAACGTCCCGATCGGCGGCATGGGCGCGCTGACCGCAGCCCTGGTCGCCGCAGCTGTCGGTCACGGCGTCGAAATCGTCACCGGCGCCGAGGTTTACGCTGTGGACCCCGACGGCGAGGTGAGCTACCGCCAGGGCGACACAGAATACCGTATCGGCGGCCGGTACATCCTGGCCGGCGTCACACCGGTGGTGCTGGCCGGCCTGCTGGGCGAACCGGCACCGGAATCAGCGCAAGGCTCTCAGGTCAAGGTCAACATGGTGGTGCGCCGGCTGCCCCGGCTGCGCGACGAGGCCGTGACACCGGAGCAGGCCTTTGCCGGAACGATGCATGTCAACGAGACCTGGACGCAGCTGGACACCGCTTACTCGTGGGCAGCGGCGGGCCGGCTGCCTGATCCGCTGCCGTGCGAGATCTACTGCCACTCGCTGACTGACCCGAGCATCCTGTCGCCTGGCCTGCGGAAGGCTGGCGCTGCAACACTGACGGTGTTCGGCTTGCACACCCCGCATTCGCTTTTCCGCGGCGCCCAGCCTGACCTGCTGCGCGAACAATTCACCGACTCTGTCCTGAGGTCGCTGAATTCCGTTCTGGCAGAGCCGATTCAGGATCTACTGATAACTAACGCCGACGGGAAGTCCTGCATCGAGACGAAGACCACATTGGATCTGGAGCGCACGCTGGCGATGAGTGGCGGCAACATCTTCCATGGCGGGTTGAACTGGCCGTTCGCTGAGGCAGACGATCCACTGGACACCCCGGCACGCCAGTGGGGTGTGGCCACTGCCCACGAGCGGATCCTGTTGTGCGGCTCCGGTGCTCGCCGCGGCGGGGCGGTGTCCGGTATCGGCGGTCACAACGCGGCGATGGCGGTCCTCCTACAGCGGGGTTAGCCGGGCCCCGCCCGGCCACCTATCGCGAATCGATGCTGGCGTAGCCGCGCTCAGTGTGACCGGTGTAGATCTGGCGCGGACGGCCGATCTTGCTGTCACCTTCGTCGTGCATCTCACGCCAGTGCGCGATCCAGCCGGGCAGCCGGCCCAACGCGAACAGCACGGTGAACATCCGGGTCGGGAAGCCCATGGCCCGGTAGATCAGCCCGGTGTAGAAGTCGACGTTGGGATACAGCTTGCGCTCGATGAAGAAATCGTCGGTCAGCGCGACCTCTTCCAGCGACTTGGCGATATCCAGCAGATCGTCGTCGCCGCCGAGCTTGCCGAGGATCTTGTCGGCCTGCTCTTTGACGATGCGCGCCCGGGGGTCGTAGTTCTTGTACACCCGGTGACCGAAGCCCATCAGCTTCACGTTGTCCTCGCGGTTCTTGACCTTGCGGACGAATTCGTGGACGTCGCCGCCCTCTTGGCGGATCTGCTCGAGCATCTCCAGCACCGCCTGGTTGGCGCCGCCGTGCAGCGGACCCCACAGCGCGTTGATGCCGCCGGAGATCGAGGTGAACAAATTGGCCTTCGACGAGCCCACCAGGCGCACGGTCGACGTCGAACAGTTCTGTTCGTGGTCGGCATGCAGGATGAACAACATGTCCAACGCGCGGACCAGCTCCGGGTCGTATTCGTAGGGTTCGGCCGGCAGCCCGAAGGTCATCCGCAGGAAATTCTCCACCAACGCCCGGGAATTGTCCGGGTAGAGGAACGGCTGGCCGACGGACTTCTTGTAGGCATAGGCCGCGATGGTGGGTAGCTTGGCCAGCAGCCGGATCGTGGAGAGTTCTACCTGCTCGCTGTCCATCGGATCCAGTGAATCCTGGTAGTAGGCCGACAGCGCGTTGACCGCGCTGGAGAGCACCGGCATTGGGTGCGCGTTGCGGGGGAAACCGTCGAAGAACCGCTTGAGGTCCTCGTGCAGCATGGTGTGCCGTTGAATCTGGCGGGTGAATTCTTTGAGTTCGTCGCGGGTCGGCAGCTCACCGTAGATCAGCAGGTAGCTGACTTCGATGAAGGTCGACTTCTCGGCGAGCTGCTCGATCGGATATCCGCGGTAGCGCAAGATTCCGGCATCGCCGTCGATGTAGGTGATCGCGCTCTTGGTCGACGCAGTGTTGACGAAGCCGCCGTCGAACGTGGTGTATCCCGTCTTGGCCAGCAGGGAGCCCAGCGCGATGCCGTCGGCTCCTTCTGTGGCGTGCACGATGTTCAGGTCCAATTCGCCGCCCGGATACTTCAGAGTTGCGGTGTCGTCTGTTGCGGCCACAAGAACCCCTTGATCTCTTCAAGAAACAACGCTGGCCTGATTAGGTGCGCGCATAGTTGAAGGTAGTCGCTATTGCAACCGCGCGCTTGCGGGGGGCGGTGTCCAGGTGACCAGGACACAGCACCGCCCCATTAGGGCTGCAGGCGTTCGACATGATCACCGATGATGCGAACCCGGTTGTGTAGCCGGTTCTCCCGGCCCTGCCAAAACTCGACGACTTCGGGTGCGATGAGATAACCACCCCAATTGGGGGGCACCGGGATGCGGTCGACGTCGGCGAAGCGGGCCGTCACCTCGGCGAGCTGGTCGACCAGCGCCGCGCGCGACGCGATCGGCCGGGACTGCCGGGACGCCCAGGCGCCCAACTGTGAGCCGCGCGGCCGCTTAGACCAGTAGTCCTCGCTGGCCGACGGATCGACCTTGGTCACCAGACCGCGAATGTGAAACTGCCGTCCGAGCTGGTACCAGGGGAAAGTCGCCGACGCATACGGTGTCGCCGCCAGGTCGTCACCCTTGGCCGAGTCGTAGTTGGTGAAGAAGGTGACACCGGTCGCATCGACGCCCTTGCACAGCACCGTCCGGCTGACCGGCCGTCCGGAATCGACGGTGGCCAGCACCATGGCGTTGGCCTCGGCGAGGCCCGCCCGTTCGGCGTCGTCGATCCACTTGCGCAGCAGAGGAACCCAGCCGGCGTCGAGCCAGTCGACGTCCAGATCGAGGCTGCCGTCCTTTTCGACGGACCCGTACTCGACCCGCATTGCCGCCAGGTGCTCGTTCTCTGGTCCTGCCATCGAGCCCACGCTACTACCGCTGCCACCCGTTGGTTACCGACCGGTAGCAACGGCAGGGGCACGGGGTGCGAGAATCCCCCCATGACTGTGATCCCCGCCAAGGTCCCAGACGATTTCGTCTCCGGGCTCGAGGGGGTGGTGGCGTTCACCACCGAAATCGCCGAGCCCGACAAGGACGGCGGGGCGCTGCGTTACCGCGGCGTCGACATCGAGGATCTGGTAAATCGGCACGTCACCTTCGGCGATGTCTGGGCGTTGCTGGTGGACGGCAAGTTCGGGCACGGCCTGCCCCCGGCCGAACCGTTCCCACTACCCATCCACAGCGGCGATGTGCGCGTGGACGTGCAGGCCGGTCTGGCGATGCTGGCGCCGATCTGGGGGTACCAGTCGCTGCTCGACATCGACGACGTCACCGCCCGCGACCAGCTGGCGCGTGCCTCGGTGATGGCGCTGTCCTACGTCGCCCAGTCGGCACGCGGCATCTACCACCCCGCGGTTCCGCAACCGATGATCGACGAATGCTCAACTGTGACAGCGCGTTTCATGACTCGCTGGCAGGGGGAGCCAGACCCACGCCATGTCGAGGCCGTCGATGCGTACTGGGTATCGGCTGCCGAACACGGCATGAACGCCTCGACCTTCACCGCGCGGGTGATCGCCTCGACCGGCGCGGACGTAGCGGCGTCGCTGTCCGGGGCTATCGGGGCGATGAGCGGTCCCCTGCACGGGGGTGCGCCGGCCCGCGTGCTACCGATGCTCGAAGAGGTCGAGCGCACCGGCGACGCCCACGGCCTGGTGAAGGGGATCCTGGACCGCCACGAGAAGCTAATGGGTTTCGGACACCGGGTTTACCGTGCGGAGGACCCGCGGGCCAGGGTGTTGCGGGCAACCGCCAAACGGCTCGACGCGCCCCGCTACGAGGTGGCCGCAGCGGTGGAACAGGCAGCACTGTCCGAGCTGCGGGAGCGCCGTCCGGACCGGGCAATCGAGACCAACGTCGAATTCTGGGCCGCGGTCATTCTCGACTTCGCTCAAGTACCGGCCAAGATGATGCCGGCGATGTTCACCTGCGGTCGTACCGCTGGCTGGTGTGCGCATATTCTCGAGCAGAAGAAGCTGGGCAAGCTGGTCCGCCCGTCGGCCATCTATGTGGGTCCCGAGCCACGCAGCCCGGAATCCGTCAAAGGCTGGGATCAGATTTCTACGTCCCGGTAGGCCCACCGGGCACCTACGACTATTGGAGGCCATCATGGCAATCGCTGTCGAACCCGCACTGGCCCCCCATCTGGTCGTCGACGATGCCGCCGCGGCGATCGATTTCTACGTCAAGGCTTTTGGCGCTGTCGAGCTGGGGCGCATCCCCCGCCCCGACGGAAAGCTCATCCACGCAGCGGTGCGCATCAATGGCTTCCTGGTCATGCTGGCCGACGACTTCCCGGAAATGTCTGGCGGCAGATCAATGACCCCCGCCGCTCTGAACGGCACTCCGGTCACCATCCACTTGACGGTCACCGAGGTCGAAGCCAAATTCCAGCGGGCGCTGGACGCCGGCGCGACGGTGGTGGCGCCGCTCGAGGACCAGTTCTGGGGTGACCGCTACGGGATCATCGCCGATCCGTTCGGACACCACTGGTCGATGGGACAGCCGGTGCGGGAAGTCAGTATCGACGAGATCGCGGCGGCGATGCGCCCGCAATCCTAAGCCAACTGGCGCAGCCGGTCGGCCAGCCGCTGTCGCAGCGGCGGCGCGGGCGCATTCGCCGCAGCGGCCAGCATCTCGTCGACGTCAGTGAACTTGTTGCGGGGACGGCCGTCGGCACCGCCCCTGGCCACCTCGGCGGCATCGATGGCCTGCCATCCGGCCGCGTCGACGACGTCGGGCTGGCGCGACCGTAGCAGGCTGTCCAACCCGGATGCCCGGCTGACGGGATCGGGGAGCAGACCGGCATTGAAGTCGTCGACCAGCCGCTGAACAGTGTGCACTGCACACGACTTGTTGGTACCGATGAACCCCGTCGGTCCGCGCTTGATCCAACCCGCCACGTAGGTGCCCGGCACCGGGCTTGCCGAGCCGGGGTCGACGACGCGGCCACCGTCGTTGGGGACGACCGCCGCGTCGTTGTCGAACGGCAGCTCGCGAATCGGCTTGCCGCGGTAGCCGATCGACGTCAATACCAGGCCGGCATCCAGTCGACAGAGTTGATCGGTCCCGGTCACCGAGAACTCCACGCCGCTGGCACGATGCCGACCGATGACCCGCTCGGGCGTGAGTTGGTACGCCAGCCGGATCCGGGGCCGCGCTGCGGGGGCCGAGTCGTCGCCGAGTTTGCTCAGTATTGACAGTTTGTTCCTGGTCGAGGTGTCCGAGACGGTCGCGAGGTCGCGCTGGACCAATTCGTGGTCGCCGGGTGAAAGCACGACGTCGGCGGTGGCCGTCAGCCCGATCAGCTCCGGCAGGGTGAATGCGGAGTAGGCCGGTCCGCGCCGGGCGGCGATCACGACCTCGTGCACCGCAGACGCGCGTAGAACATTGTGTGCATGGTCGGAGATATCTGTGCGGGCCAACGCGTCCGGGTCGGCGGTCAGAACGCGTGCCACGTCCAGCGCGACGTTGCCGTTGCCGATGATGACGACGCGCTCGTGGCTGAGATCCACTGGCAGGCCGGCGAAGTCGGGGTGCCCGTTGATCCACGCCACCATCTCGGTGGCGGTTCCGGTGCCCGGCAAGTCCATCCCCTCGATGTCGAGGCGACGATCGTTGGGCGCGCCGACGGCGTAAATCACGGCGTGATGGTGAGCCAGTAGCTCGGCGTGGCTGACGTGCTTGCCCACCTCGACGTTGAGGTAGAACTGGAAGCGGCGATTCGCAGCGATCCGATCGAACAGCCGAGTGATCCGTTTCGTCGTTTGGTGATCAGGCGCTACCCCCGCGCGTACCAAACCGTAAGGGACCGGCAGCTTCTCGAAGACGTTGACGTGTACTCCACGCTGGGTGAGCAACTCGTCGGCGGCGTACATCGCCGCGGGTCCGGATCCGACTATGGCCACCATCAGCGGGCCGCGGTGATTTCTCCGCACCTCGGGTGCCGGGATCACCGGCGCCAGCTTGGAAGTTGGTGGCATCTTCGCGTCGGCCGGCCGCTCGGGATAGTACGACGCGTTGAGCGCGACGAACGGCAGCTGCTCGGGTTGTAACCGGGTATCGGGCGCGATGGCGCCGACCGGACACGCATTCACGCACGCCCCGCAGTCCACACACGCCACCGGGTCGATGTGCAGCATCTCGGACTGACCGAAGCCCGGCTCGTCGGGCGTGGGGTGTATGCAGTTCACCGGGCAGGCGAAGACACAGGACCCGTCGTTACAGCACGACTGGGTGATGACGTGCGGCATAGGCAGACCTTACGGCGCAGGCGATCAGGCGGCCGGTATTGGGCCCAGGTGCTGGCGCTGCGGCTCGCTGCGGTAGCGCGACGGCTCGCCGTTAATCTTGCAGATTCGCCACATCAGCCGGGCAGCCGGATTCATCAGCCCGGTGTCGTAGGCCAGCATCCGGACGTCGGCGAACATGTCACGCAGCCATTTCCGGGACTCCGGCGAGCCGAAGAACAGCTCCTTTTTGACCGCCCGCGGGATATCGAACTCCGCCCAGAATGCCTTGGGCGGCACCGTGATCGCTTGACACAGCAGCCGCATGGTGAAGGGGTAGAACAACGAAATCCAGAATCGCTGGGTGCGCTTCATGCGCGGCAGTCGCTTACGCAAGTACTCGTGGGCAAACGAGATGTGCCGCGCTTCCTCGGCCACGTGGATGGCCATCACCCGCTCCATGATCGGGTGCAGCGACTTGCCCTCGCGCAGCACGTTCTTCTGGGTGTGGTCGATCGGCTCCTCGCCGGCCAGTACCCCGACGAAGAACGCGACCGGCAGCGGGCCGGCCACCAGCGGGACAACCGGCGAGATCCAGCGCAGCAGCCGTGGCATTCCCGGTACGTCGGCGCCGACGCGGTTGACCATCTCCTGGAACATCATGGTGTGGTTGCACTCTTCGACCGATTCGTGCAAGCAGTACCGGTACTCCGGTGAGCCGTTGGGCACCCAGAACGTGTAGTTCATCAGGCCGCGGATCAGGATGGATTCGAAGTGCAGACCAACCTTGGCGACGTTGGCCTGCCGCCACATCCCGATCTTGATCTGGCGCTCTGGCGACTGCGCCTGGTACCAGGGATGGCGGCCCAGCGGGTCGGTCTGCGGCAGGATCCAGCGGGGGTCGTTCTCGACGACGGCGAACTCCGGTGAATCCCAGTCGATGTCGGTGTAGGGGTTGAAATTGCGCCGGACCGAACCCTCGGACAGCGTGGACAGCAACTCGGCATATTCGGCGTCGTCGGTCACGTCCATATTGCGGCGCCAACGCTGCACCATCTTCGTCCGAGCCATCTGAACCCTCCAGGCCGAGGTTTACATTCGGGGGTCGCGTGTAGACGGTACCGGAGGTATCGCCAACTTTCCAGACCCTGCTTCAGCACTGTGCCGCACCCGAGACGCGGCACTGCGGTGTGACCTGGATCACAACGGCCCAGCCCGCGAAAGAGGACCGCGGAACCCGCTCACTACCCTGGTGAACATGGTTGATCAGCTCACTATCCCGGACGACATCAAACCTCGCGACGGCCGTTTCGGGTCGGGTCCTTCCAAGATCCGTCCTGAACAGCTGCAAGTGCTGGCCAGCACGTCGGCGCCGCTGTTCGGCACCTCGCACCGCCAGGCGCCGGTCAAGGATCTGGTGGGCCGGGTCCGTTCGGGGTTGGCCGACTACTTCTCGCTGCCCGACGGCTACCAGGTGATCCTGGGCAACGGCGGTGCCACCGCGTTCTGGGATGCGGCGGCTTTCGGGTTGATCGACAAGCGCTCGCTGCACCTGGCCTACGGCGAGTTCAGCTCGAAGTTCGCCTCGGCCGTCGTCAAGAATCCGTTCGTCGGCGATCCGATCATCATCAAGGCCGAGCCGGGCAGCGCGCCCGAACCACGCAGCGACCCGTCGGTCGATGTCATCGCCTGGGCGCACAACGAGACGTCGACCGGCGTCGCGGTGCCGGTGCGCCGGCCCGCAGACTCAGGTGACGCGCTTGTCGTCATCGACGCGACGTCGGGTGCCGGCGGCCTGCCGGTCGACATCGCCGAGACCGATGCCTACTACTTCGCGCCCCAGAAGAGCTTTGCCAGCGACGGCGGATTGTGGCTGGCCATCTTGAGCCCGGCCGCGTTGCACCGCATCGAAGCCATCACGGCGTCCGGGCGCTGGGTGCCCGACTTCCTGTCGCTGCCGATTGCTGTCGAAAACAGCCTGAAGAACCAGACCTACAACACGCCCGCGATCGGCACGCTGGTGCTGCTGGCCGAGCAGATCGACTGGCTGACCGGCAACGGCGGGCTCGAGTGGGCGGTAAAGCGCACCGCAGACTCATCCCAGCGGCTGTACTCATGGGCACAGGATCGGCCTTACACCACCCCATTCGTCGCCGACCCGGAGCTGCGTTCGCAGGTCGTTGGCACGATCGACTTCATCGACGACGTAGATGCCGCCGCGATCGCCAAGGTGCTGCGCGCCAACGGCATCGTCGACACCGAGCCCTACCGCAAACTGGGCCGCAACCAATTGCGGGTCGCGATGTTCCCCGCCGTCGAACCCGACGACGTCAGCGCGCTCACCGAGTGCATCGACTGGGTGGTCGAACGACTCTAAGACGTCGGCCAACGACACGCCGATCTAACCCCGCGTCAGCCAGCGTGTCAGCGCGGTTGCGGCCGTCCGCTGCACTAAAGTGCGCACCTGACAGACCCGGCGCGCCGGTCTGCACAGAGCCTGCGAGGAGAAACCATGCGGGAACTCAAAGTCGTTGGACTCGACGTCGATGGCAAACACATCATCTGTGAGAGCTTCTCCGCGAAAGGGGACTCCGCCGGCAATTTCAAGTTGGCGGTCGATGACCGTCTGCGCGCGGCCATCCGCGGCGACGGGGCTCGGGTGGGCCAGACCCAAATCGACATCGAGGTCACTAACATGCTGAGTCCGAAAGAGATTCAGGCCCGAATAAGGGCCGGCGCGTCCGTCGAGCAGCTGGCCGCATCCTCGGGTGCTGATATCGGACGGATTAAGCGGTTCGCGCACCCGGTGCTCTTGGAGCGCTCCCGCGCAGCCCACCTGGCAACAGCGGCACACCCGATTCTGCCCGACGGTCCCGCAGTTCTGACATTGCTGGAGACTGTCACCGCGACCCTGGTAGCACGCGGCCTCGACCCCGACAGCACCAGTTGGGACGCGTGGCGCAACGAGGACGGTCGCTGGACGGTGGAGCTGGCGTGGAAGACCGGCCATTCCCGAAATCTCGCCCATTTCCGTTTCACCCTGGGCGCCCACGGCGGCACCGTCACGGCCCTCGACGACTCGGCCAGCGAACTAATCGACCCGGACTTCGAGCGCCCGTTGCGGCCGTTGGCGCCGGTGGCCCAACTCGACTTCGACGAGCCCGAGCCCGAGCCCGTGCCCGAGCCCGTAGCGTCGCCCGCACCAAGCCCGGTGCGTCGGCGCGAACAAGCACGCGCGCGCCGGGCCAAGCCCCCGGTTCCGGCCTGGGAAGACGTGTTGCTGGGGGTGCGCTCCGGAGGGCAGCGCTGAACGCTGCCGGCAGCATGCGTTAGCGGCGCTTAGCCGCCGCCGAAAACTCTGAGCACTGAAAGCGTCAGCCACGCAGCCGTCACACCGGCGCCTGCACCCAGCACGAACCAACGCAACACCGGCGTGTGCCGCCACCCCCACAACGTCGGCGCCAGCCCCCCGGCGGCAATGGCGTTCAGCCCGATCGCCAACAGCGGGTGCACCTCGATCAGCCCGAGGCTCAACACGACGACGGCGGCAGTGGTCACGACAGCGACGAACCCGGCCACTGTCAGGCCCGTCGCCCAGGGGGTGGGCTCCTCGGTCACGGCGAGAGCCTAAACCGCTCGTAGAACGCCAGAGCGGCCGCGGTCGCGACGTTGAGCGAGTCGGTGCCGCGCGACATCGGAATACGCACCCGGACATCACTCACCCGCAAGGCTGCCTCGCTCAACCCCGAACCCTCGGATCCGACGAGCACCGCCACCCGTTCGTCACGCACCGCCGCCATCGCCTCCGCCAACGGCTGCGCTTCGCTGGCCGGGGTCATCGCTAACAAGCGTAAGCCGCTGTTGCGCAGCCTAATCAGATCGCCGGGCCAATTGGACGCCCGTGCGTAGGGCACCAGCAATGCGTGGCCCATCGACACTCGCACCGCGCGACGGTACAGCGGATCAGCACAGCCACTGCCAAACACCACGGCGTCCACGCCCAGGCCGGCCGCGTTGCGAAAGATCGAACCGAGGTTCTCGTGGTCGTTGACGCCCTCGAGCACCGCGACCGTGCTTGCGGCCTCGACAACCTGGGTGAGGGCCGGTTCCGATGCCCGACGTGCGGCGGCCAGCACGCCACGGTTGAGGTGGAAGCCGACCACCCGTGCCATGACGTCAGCGGACACCCGGTAGAACGGCGCATCGGTGCCGGCCAGGTCGTCGGCGAGCTCGGTGAGTCGGCGCTCGGTGCCGAGCAGGGCCAGCGGCGTGAACCGGGAGGCCAGCATGCGCTGCACCACCAACACGCCCTCGGCGATCACCAGGCCCTTCCCGGTCGGCAGATCGGGGCGACGGTCGATGCTGTTCAGATCGCGAAAATTGTCGAGCCGTGGGTCGTCAGGGTCGGTGACATCGCGAACGTCGACGTCGGCGAAGCGCGCCGCGCTCACGGGCTTTCGTCGACCAGTGCCAGCATCAGATCAGCCGCACTGCGCAGCGTGTCGCGTTCGGCGCCGCCCAGGCTCGCCAACCGCTGAGCCAGCCATTCGCGGCTGGCTCGCCGTTCGGTCTCCAGTAGATCGGCGCCTGTGTCAGACACCGAAACCAGTACCTGCCTGCCGTCATCGGGGTGTGCGGCGCGATCCACAAAGCCCAAATCAGCCAACGAGGCAATGACCCGAGTCATCGACGGCGGCCGCACCCGTTCCCGGATGGCCAGCGCCCCAGGTGTCATCGCGCCCTCTTTGGCCAGGGTTGCCAGCGCGGACAGTTGTGAGAGCGACACCGGCGACTGCGGCCGCCGAAACCGCAGTTGACGGGCCAGCCGCATGACCGCCAGCGACAAGTCGCTAGCCAGCCGGGTGTCGCCGTCTATCACAGCGCGAAGGTTACGACAGAAACCCAGGATTCGGATCGTTCTTCGTCGAATGACGAGGTTTCGCGCCGCCCTCCGCCCGATGATCCGGTTCCTCCTCCGGCCGCATCGCGGCCGGCATCGTCACCGCCCTCCGCCCGATGATCCGGTTCCTCCTCCGGCCGCATCGCGGCCGGCATCGTCACCGGATTAGCGTTGACGTCGATGCCTGCCGATCCTCGCCCGGAGCCTCCGCCGCTGCCGCCCGCCCTGCTGGCGGCATGGCCCGTCATCGGCCTCGGCTCGGTGAGCTGGCTGGTCGCAACAGCTGCCGCGTTCACCATGCCGACGTTGGAGAGCTGGCGTCCGTTCACACTGGCCGGGCTCGGCACCGGACTGCTGGGCACGGGTATCTTTCTGTGGCAACGCGACGCCGCGCGCCGCGGCACCCGCAGCGCACAAAAGGTACTTGGATCCCGACCCGACGAAAAACCGAATATCGCAAATCCCTAGCCAGGAGGTTTGGAGCAGTGGTAGCGCCGCTATTGCAAGCGCAGGTCGACATCAACGCGCCCGCGTCGAAAGTCTGGGACCTGATCTCGGATTTGCAGCAGATGCCGCGGTGGAGTCCCCAATGCCGCTGGATGCGGCCGCTGGGCCCGGTGCGTCAGGGCACCCGCACGTTCAACCTGAACCGCCGCAACAAGCTGTTCTGGCCGACCACCTGCACGGTCACCGAAGTCATCCCGGAGAAAAAGCTGGCGTTTCGGGTCAACACCAACAGCACCATCTGGAGCTACGAGCTGGAGTCGATGCCCGACGGAACACGGCTGATCGAAAGCCGGCACGCCGAGAACGGCGTCAAGGCAATCTCGAGTCTGGGGGTGAACGCCGCTCTGGGCGGGACAGCCAACTTCGAGCGCGAACTGGTCGAGGGCATGAACACCTCGCTGGCCAGAATAAAAGCCGCCGCCGAGAACAGTTAAGGCTGCGGCGGTTCGTCGGCGACGTCGAGCAACCCGTCGTCGTAAAAATCGAGGGCCGACGACCCGCTGCCCGCGGGCGCGGGAGTGTCGGAGTGCGCGCCACAACCGTAATCGAAATCGATGACATGCCCGTCAGCCGACATCTCGTTGCCGCACACCCCGAACATCGCGCCCAGCGACCCGGCCAACGGCAGATAAAAGCCGCAGTCGCGGCACACCCGTTTGGTGGACCGCGCCATCTGCGAGCCGGGTCCGTAGTCGCCGTCGTGCCAGCGCTGAGCCGCGTCCGAGCGGCCCCATGCGCTCATCACCCGCCGTCGACCCAGCCCGAGCTCGACGGCTACCTCGTCGACCTGCGGGTCACCGGAGGCGGAGTAACCCGGGACCAGCCGCGGGTCGTCGCGCAGCGGTGCCAGCAGATCCCCGGGAGCCAAATCTCCCGGCCGGACCCGCTCCTCCCATGGAACCCAGCCAGGCGCCAGCAGCGCGCTCGGCCCGGGAACCAGCACCACTTCGCTGACCGTCGCGTGGTCGGCCCCCGGGTAGGCGGCGACGACCACCGCCCATTGCCAGCCCTGGTAGCCGGGCAGATGCGCCAGAAACCGGTGGGTGGCCGCGGGCGGCTCTTCGTAGCCGATCCCCAGGTACTCACCGATTGTCTGGGACCCGCTGAACTCGGCGATGGCCTGATGTGCCTGCTCAACTGAGTTTGCGAGCACCGCAGTCAGCCCCGCAGGCCAATCGGCCGCGGTCGGCGCGGGGGATTCGTCGGTCGGTCCGATCACACTGTCCATTGTTGTCAATTCTGCCGCAGCCCGACGGCAGTCAGCCACACCCGTCGCCTCCGCACGTCGGCGCTCCGGATGGGAGAGAATTGCTTCGTGTCTACGCGAGGCCGTGATCCCCGGGACCGTCCGGTCGGGGGTCCGTCGTCGTCTCCTGACCGCCGGGCTCGCACCGGCCCCATCGGCGAGCATCCCGGCATGGCGAACTACCCGCCCGGGGATTCCCAGGTCCAGCGACCACGCCGGCCGCCTCCGATGCCGAGCGCCAACCGCTATCTGCCGCCCCTGGACCACGAGCGCGGGGAAACCACCGGCGCGCCGCCACGTGCTGTGCGCGCCGGTGAACGCATCACCGTCACTCGCGCCGCGGCGATGCGGAGCCGCGAAATGGGCTCGCGGATGTACTGGATGGTGCAGCGGGCCGCCACCGCCGACGGCGCCGACAAATCCGGACTGACCGCGCTGACCTGGCCGGTGGTGGCGAACTTCGCTGTCGACTCGGCAATGGCCGTCGCGCTGGCCAACACCTTGTTCTTCGCGGCGGCCAGCGGGGAGAGCAAAGACCGAGTCGCCCTGTACTTGTTGATCACCATTGCGCCCTTTGCGGTGATCGCGCCGCTGATCGGTCCGGCGCTCGACCGGCTGCAGCACGGCCGCCGGGTGGCGCTGGCGGTGTCGTTCATGCTGCGCACGACGCTGGCAGTGCTGTTGATCATGAACTACGACAGCGCGACCCGAAGCTTCCCGTCGTGGGTGCTGTATCCGAGTGCACTGGCGATGATGGTGCTGTCGAAGTCATTCAGTGTGTTGCGCAGCGCGGTGACGCCGCGCGTGATGCCCCCGACGATCGACCTGGTGCGGGTCAACTCGCGGCTGACCATGTTCGGTCTGCTTGGTGGCACAATCGTCGTCGGCGGCATCGCCAGCGGAATCGAGTACGTATTTGCCCACTTGTTCCAGCTACCTGGCGCTTTGTTCGTCATCGTCGTCGTCACCCTGGCCGGCGCCTTCCTGTCGATGCGGATTCCGCGCTGGGTGGAGGTGACCGAGGGTGAAGTCCCGGCCACCCTGAGCTATCACACGCCCAGCGGGAAAACCCGCCGAAACTGGCCCGACGAGGTCCGCCGGGCAAGCGGTGCACTACGACAACCGTTGGGCCGCAACATTATGACCTCGCTGTGGGGCAACTGCACCATCAAGGTGATGGTGGGCTTCCTGTTTCTGTATCCGGCGTTCGTCGCCAAGGCGCACGACGCCAGCGGCTGGGTTCAGCTGGGCATGCTCGGGATGATCGGAGCCGCCGCGGCGATCGGCAACTTCGCCGGCAACTTCACCAGCGCGCGACTGCAATTGGGCAGACCCGCCGTGCTGGTGGTGCGCTGCACCGTAGCAGTCACGCTGGTGGCGCTGGCGGCCGCGGTGAGCGGCAAGCTGTTGGCCGCGGCGATCGCAACGTTGATCACGTCGGGCTCGAGCGCGATCTCCAAGGCGTCGCTGGACGCGTCGTTACAGGACGACCTGCCTGAACAGTCGCGTGCGTCGGCGTTCGGGCGGTCGGAGTCGACGCTGCAGTTGGCGTGGGTGCTGGGCGGGGCCCTGGGTGTGCTGCTGTACACCGAGCTGTGGGTCGGTTTCACCGCGGTCAGCGCGGTATTAATCCTGGGCCTGGCGCAGACCGTCGTCACCTTCCGCGGCGACTCGTTGATTCCCGGCCTGGGCGGTAATCGGCCTGTCATGGTCGAGCAGGAAGGCGCCGGCGGGACCGCGGTGGCGCCGGAGTGACGCGTCGCGTCGCGGTGCTGCTCGCGGTGGTAATGCTGGCGTCGGCCTCAGCCGGAGTCGGTGCCTGGTTTCTCGCGCGTCAGTACGGTCCGCAGCGACCCGAGATCAGCGCGTACTCCAACGGGCACCTGACCCGCGTGGGGCCCTACCTGTATTGCAATGTGCTCGATCTCTACGACTGCGAAACACCCCAGGCATCCGGCGCACTGCCGGTCACCGAGCGCTATCCGGTGCAGCTGTCGGTTCCCCGCGCGATCGGCAGCGCACCCTGGCGGCTGCTGCAGGTGTACGAGGATCCGCGCAACACCACCGTGACCAGGTTCCGCCCGGATAGCCGGCTGGCGGTCACCATCCCCACGGTCGACCCACGGCGCGGCCGCCTGACCGGGATCGTCGTGCAACTGCTGACACTTGTCGTCGATTCCCGCGGTGAGCTGGCCGAGGCCCCGCACGCCGAATGGTCGGTACGCGCGGCGTGGGGCTGACGTTCTTCGATTGTGCGGTTTGCGACGCTCGGCATGGCGTGGCGCGCACGAAACCGCACAGTCGGCGTGGCTAGGTGAGCTAGGCCGCGCTGTGACCGGCTTGCACCTGCTCACCCTCGAGCGGTGGCCCGGGAGGCGTGCCGTCACCAAATGGCCTGCCGCCCAAGGCTTTCCGGCCGTGCGGAGTAAGCCAGCCCGACAAGTCGGGCCCTTTAGGCACGATACCGGTCGGGTTGATGTCGGCGTGCACGAGGTAGTAGTGCTGCTTGATCTGGACGAAGTCGACGGTGTCGCCGAAACCAGGCGTCTGGAATAGGTCGCGGGCGTAGGCCCACAGCACCGGCATCTCGGAAAGCTTCTGGCGGTTGCACTTGAAATGCCCGTGGTAGACCGGGTCGAAGCGGACGAGCGTGGTGAACAGTCGGACGTCGGCCTCGGTGATGGTGTCGCTTACCAGGTATCGCTGCGCTGCCAGGCGCTCGCTCACCCAGTCCAGCGCGGTGAACAACCGGTCGTACGCCGCGTTGTAGGCGCCCTGCGAGCCGGCAAAGCCACACCGGTAAACACCGTTGTTGATTTCGGTGTAGACCCTCTTGCTCACCTCGTCGATCTCGGCCCGCAGCGACTCCGGGTACAGTTGCGGGGCGCCGTCGCGATGGTAGGCAGTCCACTCGGTAGCGAAATCCAGTGTTATCTGCGCGAAGTCGTTGGTGACCACCGCTCCGGTCGGCACGTCGACTATCGCGGGGACGGTGATGCCTTTCGGGTAGTCAGGGAAGCGTGTGAAGTACGCGTCCTGCAGACGCGGGATCTTCAACACCGGATCGACGCCGCCGGGGTCAAGATCGAAAGTCCAGCTGCGCTTGTCGTGGGTAGGGCCGCAAAACCCAATGGAAAGAACCTTTTCCAAGCCTAAGAGCCTGCGCACAATGATCGCGCGGTTAGCCCACGGACAGGCACGCGCAACGATGAGCCGGTACCGATCGGGCTCCACCGGGTAGCCGTCACGGCCGTCGGCGGTGACGCGGCTGGCGATGTAGTTCGTATCGCGGGTGAACTCTCCGGTTTCGGACGCATACGTAGCCATGGCGCCAATCCCCTTAGGACGGCGGTATGTTCAGGATCCGGCGGGCCAGATTCGGCTCGGTGCTCTGCGCCGGCTCCCAGTGCGCGATCCACGGACCGGTGCCCTCGGACTGATCGAGTATCCCTTCCTCTAGCCAGGTGTAGCGACCTTCGAGCACTTCGCGCGCCAACCGGCCGTCGGTACCGTCGGTGTTCGTCCACAACGCATCGAACAACGACTGCACCCGCAAGGTTGCTTGCTGACAAAAAGCGTCGGCCAGGTCGTAGGCCTGCTCACCAGTGGTCGAGTCGGCACCGCGCTGCGCCTCGGCGCGCACGCAAACTGCGGACATCGCAAACAGTTCCGCGCCGATGTCCACGACACGCCCGAGGAATCCCTGCTTTTGCTCCAGGCTCGCTTGCCACCGTGCCATCGCATAGAACGTGTTGCGCGCCAGCTTGCGCGAGGAGCGTTCGACGAGTCGCAAGTGGCTCGCCAATTTGCCAAATTCGCGGTAGGCCGTGGGCCGTTGGCCTTCACCGAAAACGAGTTGTGGCAACCACTTCGCGTAGAACCCCGACGCGTTCACCGCCGCCGCGGCCTTCTGCCGTAACTCAGCCTTCGGGTTCGCCAGGTCACCCGCGGCGGAGAGGTGAGCGTCGACCGCCTCGCGCGCGATCAGCAACCGCATGATCTCGCTGGAGCCTTCGAAGATCCGGTTGATCCGCAGGTCTCGCAGCGACTGCTCGACGGGTACCGCACGCTCACCGCGGGCGGCCAGCGATTCGGCGGTCTCATAGCCCCGGCCGCCGCGTATCTGCAAGAGCTCGTCGGTGATGACGCACGCCATCTCGCTGGACCACAATTTGGCCAGCGCCGCCTCGATCCGGATGTCGTTGCGGCCTTCGTCGGCCATCTGCCCGGACAGCTCGAGTACCGCATCAAGCGCATACGCGGTCGCGGCAATGAAGGCGATCTTGCCGGCCACCGCACCGTGTTTGCCGACCGGCTTGCCCCATTGCACCCGTTCCAGCGACCATTCGCGGGCGATTTTCAGCGACCACTTGACAGCGCCGGTGGCAACCGCCGGTATCGCCAGTCGACCGGCGTTGAGTGTGGTCAGCGCGATCTTGAGACCGTCTCCCTCCCGCCCGATCAAGTTCTCCTTGGGAACCCGGACGCGGTGCAGCCTGGTGACACCGTTTTCGATGCCGCGCAGGCCCATGAACTTGTTGCGCCGCTCGACGACGATCCCCGGTGAATCGGCTTCAACCACAAAAGCGCTTATTCCGCCCCGGTGCCCGTCGCTCTTGGGAACTGCGGCCATCACCACCAGCAGATCAGCGACCACGCCGTTGGTGGTCCACAACTTCACGCCGTCTAATTCGTAAGCCTCTCCGTCATCGACCGGCGTCGCAGTGGAGGCCAGGCGGGCGGGATCGGAGCCCACATCCGGTTCGGTAAGCAGAAACGCTGAGATCGCCCCGGCGGCACACCGCGGCAAGAACCGCTGCTTCTGTTCCGGCGTCCCGGCAAGCTTGAGCGGTTCCGGCACCCCGATCGACTGATGCGCCGACAGCAGCGCGGCCAGACTCGGGTGAACGGTCGAAACCATCATCAAGGCGCGGTTATAGGCGACTTGCGACATGTTCAAGCCGCCGTACTCCGACGGGATCTTCATGCCGAAACACCCGAGTTCGGCAAAGCCTTTCACGTACTCGTCGGGAATCAGGGCGTCGCGCTCGATGACACTGCCGTCAATCGTTTCGAGAAACTCCCGCAACTTGGTCAGGAAGGCCTCAATGTGCGCGGCCTGCTCCTCGGATGGCTGCGGAAAAGGGTGAATCAGCTCAAGCGGAAAGCGGCCGAGGAAGAGCTCCTTGGCGAAGGACGGCTTGTCCCAACCGCTTTCCCGGGATTCCTCGGCGACGGCCCTGGCTTGCTCCTCGCTGACCTGTGCTTGCTGTGCCATCGTGCCAGCCTCTCATGCGACGACTTTTGTTGGACTTCAGCGTCCAGTCTGCTGCTCGAGCGTAGCCCGACACAACAGCTTTCATGGGTGCCGGGCAGTCCATACCCGCATCCTCGCCAGGCTAAGCGTCCAGTTCCCGGGCCACCGCCTTGACTACCTCCGAAACCCGTCGAGCCGTCTTGCGGTCGGGGTAGCGGCCTTTCCGGAGCTCGGGCTGGACCGAGCTCTCCAGCAAAGTGATCATGTCCTCAACCATGCCGTGCAGCTCGTCGGGGCTGTGCTTGTGCTCGGTCGTCGGAGTCTCGCGGCGGGTACGCGCGAGGCTGGGCGGCGGATCAATCAGCTTGAGGCTCAACGCCTGGGGGCCGCGCCGACCGGAAGCGACACCGAACTCGACACGCTGGCCGGCCTTCAGACCCTCGACACCGGCGGGCAGAGCCGAAGAACGGACGTAGACGTCCTCGCCGTCCTCCTGCGAGAGGAAACCGAACCCCTTCGCGGCGTCATACCACTTCACCTTGCCAGTCGGCACCGGCCTCACCTGCTTGTCTGATGAATCACGTCAATACGGCCAACACAAATGAAGCGTCCCGCCTGCGCAGGACGCGATTGCCTGCAGATCCTACTCGGATGCCCGCTCCGGCAGCACCCCCACTTCGCTCGGTAGGCTGGGCAGACTGCTGGAGGAAATATGCGTCTGGTCTTGAATGTCATCTGGTTGATCTTCGGCGGCCTGTGGCTCGCCCTGGGCTACTGGCTGGTCGCGCTGCTGTGCTTTGTGCTCATCGTGACGATCCCGTTCGGCTTCGCCGCGCTGCGCATCGGGACCTTCGCGCTGTGGCCGTTCGGCCGCACGATCGCGGAGAAGCCCGGAGCCGGCGACGGTGCGCTGATCGGCAACGTGATCTGGATCGTCCTGTTCGGCATCTGGCTCGCGATCGGGCACGTCCTGACCGCGGTGACAATGGCGGCCACCATCATCGGGATTCCATTGGCGCTGGCCAACCTGAAACTCATTCCGGTGTCGCTGTTTCCGCTGGGCAAAGAAATAGTTCCGGTCGGTTCGTCGAGCCGATCCGAATGGGTGCAGGCATGACGCTGACCGCGCTCGGTTTGCCGAGGGCGCTTCGCAGGAGCGAAGACCGGGGCCCGGCTGTGCCGGGCTCTGGTCCACTGGTAGATGCTTTCGGCCGGGTCGCTACCGATCTGCGGGTGTCGCTGACCGACCGCTGCAATCTGCGCTGTGGCTACTGCATGCCAGCGGACGGTCTGGAGTGGTTGCCCGGCGACCACCTGCTGAGGCCCGACGAACTGGCCCGGCTGCTCGATGTCGCCGTCACCCGGCTCGGCGTCACCAGCGTGCGGTTCACCGGAGGTGAGCCGTTGTTGGCTCGTCACCTCGAGCAGCTGGTCGCGACGGCCGAGGCCCTGCGACCACGCCCGGACATTGCGCTGACAACCAACGGTGTGGGATTGGCGCGGCGGGCAGCCGCATTGGCCGACGCCGGACTGGACCGGGTCAACGTGTCGCTGGACAGCGTGGACCGCGACCACTTCGCAGCCATCACCCGTCGGGACCGGCTTGCTGACGTGCTGGCCGGTTTGGCGGCAGCCAAGGATGCCGGGCTGCAACCGATCAAGGTGAACGCCGTACTGCATCCCGTCACCGGCCGCCAAGACGTCGTGAATCTCCTGCGCTTCTGCCTGCGGCGCGGCTACCAGCTACGGGTCATCGAACAGATGCCGCTGGACGCCGGACACACCTGGCGCCGCGGGGGCACCTTGACCGCCGACGACGTGCTGACCGCGCTGCGGCCGTATTTCCTGCTACGCCCGGCCCCGGTCCCGCGCGGTGGCGCCCCGGCCGAGCTGTGGCTGGTTGATGAGGGTCCGGACTGGCCGGCCGGCAGCGTCGGCGTCATCGCGTCCGTGTCGCACCCCTTCTGCAAGGCCTGTGACCGTACCCGGCTGACGGCCGACGGCCAGATCCGCAGCTGCCTGTTCGCCGGCGAGGAGACCGACCTTCGAGGCCTGTTGCGGGCGGGCGCCGACGACGACGCGATCGAGGCGGCGTGGCGCGCCGCAATGTGGAGCAAGCCGGCCGGACACGGCATCAACGAGCCCGACTTCATCCAGCCGGCCCGGCCGATGAGCGCAATCGGTGGCTGATCCGGTGGCCGTGTCCGACGACCTGGACGAAATACGGGTCACTGTCCGCTACTTCGCGGCAGCCCGAGCCGCCGCGGGCGCCGATTCGGAGAGCGTCACCGTGGCGCCGAGTGCCACGGTGGCCGAATTGGTCGACGGGCTGGCCCGCCGCCACCCGGGCTTTGCGACGGTGCTGAGCCGCTGCTCCTATCTGTGCGAGGGCGTCGCCGTTGGCAGCGCCGCGGCCGCCGCACACACCCTTCGGTCCGGCGAAACGGTCGACGTGTTGCCACCTTTCGCCGGCGGCTAACGTGATTTGCGTCACATAACGGTTTGATCACGGCGCGGCAACGGCCTGGTTTCGTCGGGGGTGACCTGCGCAAACGTTACAGGTTCCAGGCGTTTTGTTGCGCGGGTCTGCACGAAACGCGGCTTTTGCTAAAACATGACTGAAACGCGTTGAGACGCTAGCGTCTTCGACGGGCTTGCCGACCATGATCAGGCGGCATGCTTTCCCCTCCTACAGCGCCGAGCTCCATCCAGTAGACGGGGATACCGACCACCACCGTGGATGGAGGCGGGGGACCCAACGGTCCACCCGGATCGAACCTGGAGTCGCATGCGGCTCCTTGGGGTGAAGCCAGTGCCGTTTCCCAAATGGGCTGCGGCGTGGCCGGGCAACCTCTCCAGCCCGAACCCGACAGCTGACCTCGCGGGCGCTTCCTTGAGAGGGGACATCACGCACTTATGAGTGGACGGCATCGTAAGCCCACTACATCGGGCATCAGGGTCGCCAAAGTCGCCTTTACCGGCGCTGTCATTGGCGGCGGGGGCATCGCCCTTGCGGGCCATGCATCGGCCGCGACTGACGGCGAATGGGACCGGGTTGCCGGATGCGAATCCGGCGGCAACTGGGGCATCAACACCGGCAACGGCTACCACGGCGGGTTGCAGTTCAGCCAGGGCACCTGGGCTTCCCACGGTGGTGGCGAGTTCGCCCCATCGGCCAATCTGGCCAGCAAGGAACAACAGATCGCGGTGGCCGAGCGGGTCCTCGCGACGCAGGGCCGCGGCGCGTGGCCGGTGTGCGGTGGTGGCCTGTCGGGCGCCACGCCACGCAACGTCGTCGCCAACCAGCCGCCGCTGAACACACCGGTCGATGGTCAGCCTGCCGGACTGGATGCTCCACCGCCCCAAGATGCTGCACCCCCTCCGGTGGAGGAACCGGCACCGCCGGCCGAATTGGCTGCCGCCGACGACCCCGGTCCCGCCGGGCCCGCCCCGGTTGATGCACCCCCGCCTGCCGAGCCTGCCGCTGTAGATGCACCAGCACCGGTCGCCGAGCCTGCCGCAGTTGAGACGCCGGGTCCTGCTGAGCCGGCCGCGCTCGACGGATCCGGTCCTGGCGAGCGTCCCGCGGCTGCCGACCCCGCCCCGGACGAACCGCCGGCGGTGGAGCCGGCTGCCGTCGACGAGCCGCCTGCGGTGGACCCCGCTGTCGGCGAGCCCGCGCCAGTCGCCGTCAAGCAGGCCAGTATCAAGGAGGCCACCTCGGTGGGGTTCTGGACCCCTGCTCCGGCAGCAGAGCCTGCTCCGGCGCCGCAAGCTCAGAGCGTCAGCTACCTCAAGAACTTGTGGCACGCCATCCAGGCGCAGGACGTTAGCGGCAACGATGCACTGTCCGCGCTGGCCCAGCAGCCGGGGGCCGGCACCGCGCCGGCCGCGGCCCTGTAGGTCACGCCGAACCCACCCACTCGTCGCTTCCGTCCGCGAAGAACTGGTGCTTCCACACCGGTAGTCGCGATTTGATGGCATCGACCAGTTGGGCGCAGGTGTCGAACGCCGCCCCGCGATGGTCGGCGGCGACCGCGGCGACCAACGCCGCCTCGCCGATCTGCAGACTGCCGATTCGGTGGCTGGCCGCAAGAGCCCGCACGCCCGAGGACACGGCGGCGATTTCGGCCAGCACATCGGCCATGACCTGCCCGGCAGTCGGGTGAGCGGAGTACTCCAATCGCCGCACCTGACGGCCACCATCGTGGTCGCGGACCACGCCGGCGAACCCCACGACCGCGCCGGCAGACTGATAGCTCACCAGGTCCTGATGTTCGATGAGCAGGATCGGCTGATCGGTCAACGCGGCGCGCAGTACTTGAGCCATCAGCTCGAGTGGTCTTTGCCCGCGAGTTGATCCAGCGCGTGCTCCAGCACGTCGGCGAGCACCCCGAGGCCGTCGCGCACCCCGCCGGGCGAACCCGGCAAATTGACGACGAGGGTCCGGCCGGCCACGCCGCAGACCCCGCGCGACAGGACCGAGGTAGGCACCTTCGGCAGACCCGAGCGGCGGATGGCCTCGGCCAGGCCGGGGATCGTGTAGTCCAGCACGGCGGCCGTCTGAGCCGGCGTGTCGTCAGTTGGCGAGATGCCGGTGCCCCCGGACGTGATGACCACGTCGACACCGTCGCCGACGGCGCCGCGAAGCGCCTGACCCACCGGGTCGCCGTCAGCGACCACCTCGGCACGTACTGACGGGAAGCCTTGCTGCGCAAGCCATTCCGTGATGATCGGCCCGCATCGATCCTGGTAAGCGCCGGACGACGCACGAGTCGAAGCGACGATGACGCGAGCGGTGCGAGCGGGCATCACCGCGTCCAGGTCCCGCTCCGGCCGCCGTCTTTGCGCAGCACCCGGACGTCATCGATGCGGGCGGCCGGGTCAACCGCTTTGATCATGTCGTAGAGCGTCAGCGCCGCCACGGTGGCGGCGGTCAGCGCCTCCATCTCCACGCCCGTGCGGTCGGTGCTGCGCACCCTTGCGGTGATCTCGACATCTGACCCTCCGACGGTGAAGTCGACATCGACACCGGTGAGCACAACCTGATGGCACAGCGGGATCAGTTCGCTGGTGCGCTTGGCAGCCTGAATACCCGCCACCCGCGCGGTGGCCAGCGCATCACCTTTGGGCAGCCCGCCGGACGAAATGAGTGCCACCACCTCACCGGAGGTCCGCAAGATGGCTGCGGCGACGGCCGTGCGCTTGGTGACCTCCTTCTCGGTGATGTCGACCATGTGCGCCGCTCCCCGCTGGTCGAGATGAGAGAGCGGACCGGCATCCGAGCCCCGGGCACCGGACATCGGTCAGCCCTACCGGTTGACGACCGTGATCGGGTGTACGTACGGCAGGTCGTCAGAGGGCACCGGGAAGACGACGTCGCCGAATGGAGACAGCGCACCGGCCCGATCGGTTTTCAGCTCGCTCACCGCGTGGTCGTCTGGGTCCGTCGTCGGCCAGCCCTTGTCGACATACCTGTTCTTGCGCGCTTTGTTCTCCGCGTTGTCAGCCACGGGGTCCATTCTGACAGGTCTTAGCGCTGGCACCTGCCGAGTGGCCAGTTAAAGCACGCGATCGATCCACAAAATACCGTGCAACAACTGGCCGCTCGGCGGCCGGAGAAAGGTCCTGGGCGGCTGCTTTACGCTGGTCAGCAATGACCGAACACACCTCCGGCATCCCGCTGGGGTCCTGGCTGGCCGATTTGCCCGACGGGCGGCTGATCCGGCTGCTGGAACTGCGACCCGACCTTGCACAACCGCCGCCGGGCAGTGTTGCGGCCCTGGCCGCGCGCGCTCAAGCCCGGCAGTCGATCAAGGCCGCCACCGACGAACTGGACTTTTTGCGCCTGGCGGTGATCGACGCGTTGCTGGTGCTGCATGCCGAAACCACTGCGGTGCCGGTCGCCAAGCTGCTCACACTGATCGGCGAGCGGGCGCCGGAAACCGACGTGAACGATGCACTGGACGACCTCAGGGAGCGGGCGCTGGTGTGGGGAGAGGGCGAGGTCCGGGTGGCCCCCGACGCGGGCAGTGGGCTGCCCTGGCATCCGGGCCAGGTGACGCTGGAAGACGAATCCCCGTCCGAGCACATCGCCGAACAGCTCGACCAGCTTGACGATTCAGAGCTGGCGGTGCTGGAAAAGCTCACCGAAGGCTCGCCGATGGGGCGTACCCGCGACGCTGCGCCCGGCGCGCCGCCCGAGCATCCGGTGCCACGCCTGCTGGCGAAGGGACTGCTGCGCCGGGTCGACGCCGAGACAGTAATTTTGCCTCGCCATGTCGGCCAGCTGCTGCGCGGCGAGCTTCCCGGCCCGATCCGGCTGGTGGCTCCCGATCCGGTGGCCACCACCGCAGCCGCAGACGTCGACGCCGCAGCGGCCGGGGCCGTCATCGACCTGCTGCGGGAAATCGATGTCGTAGTCGAAACGCTGGGCGCCGCACCGGTTGCCGAGCTGCGCAGCGGGGGCCTCGGGGTCCGTGAGGTCAAACGGCTGGCCAAGGTGACCGGTATCGAAGACACCCGACTGGGCCTGATCCTTGAACTCGCCGCAGCTGCCGGCCTGATCGCCTGCGGCGTCCCGGATCCGCATCCGGACGATGGCCTGCGCCTGGAGGGACCTTTTTGGGCGCCGACGGTGGCCGCCGACCGGTCCGCCGAAACCCTTCCTGCCGAGCACTGGTACCTGCTGGCCAACACCTGGCTGGACCTGCCGGCTCGACCGGCGTTGATCGGCACTCACGGTCCCGACGCCAAACCCTATGGCGCCCTGTCGGCTTCGGTGTATTCGACAGCGGCCCCCCTGGACCGCCGGCTGCTGCTGGAGATGCTGGCCGAGCTGCCGCCGGGCACCGGCGTCGACCAGATCTCCGCATCGGCAAACCTGGTGTGGCGGCGGCCGCGCTGGTCTAAGCGGCTGCAGCCGGCACCGGTCGGTGACCTGATGGCCGAGGCGCACGCTCTGGGCTTGGTGGGCCGCGGGGCGATCAGCACGCCGGGCCGCGCGCTGTTGGGCCTATCGGGTGAGGACGAGGCGGTCGTCGTCGACGCGATGACAAGAGCGCTTCCCGAACCGATCGACCACTTCCTGGTGCAGGCCGACCTGACGGTGGTGGTACCCGGACCGCTGCAGCGGGAACTCGCCGACGAGCTGGCCACCGTCGCGGCCGTCGAGTCCGCCGGGGCGGCGATGGTCTATCGGGTCAGTGAAGCATCGATCCGACACGCTCTGGATATCGGCAAGACCGCCGACGCATTGCACACTCTGTTCGCCAAGCACTCGAAAACACCTGTGCCACAAGGACTCACCTACCTGATCGACGACGTGGCCCGTCGGCACGGACAACTGCGGGTCGGCATGGCCGTCTCGTTCGTGCGATGCGAAGACCCGGCGTTGCTGGCCCAGGCGGTGGCCGCGCCCGTGACCGCGGGCCTGCAGCTACGAACTCTGGCACCGACGGTAGCCGTGTCCCAGGCGCCGATCGCCGAAGTGCTCAACACGCTGCGCGGCGCCGGTTTCGCCCCGGCCGCTGAGGATTCCACCGGCGCCATCGTCGACATCCGTAGGCGGGGGTCCCGGGTTCCCGCCCCGCAGTCCCGTCGGCCCAACCGCCCGGTGACCCGTCCCAGCCAGGAGACGCTGAGCGCCGTCGTCGCCGTGCTGCGCAAGGTGAGTGCCGCACCGTTCAGCCATGTCCGCGTCGACCCGGCAGTCGCGATGTCACTGTTGCAGCGCGCCGCCCGCCAAGGAGACACGGTGGTGATCGGCTACGTCGACGCTGCCGGGCTGGCAACCCAGCGAGTCGTCGCGCCGATCAGCGTGCTGGGCGGTCGGCTGATGGCCTTCGACTCGGCCTCTGGGCGGGCCCGTGACTTCGCCATACATCGCATCACGTCGGTGTTGTCGGCCGACGACTCAATAATGGACCCATGACTGACGGACCGTTGATCGTGCAGTCCGACAAGACGGTGCTGCTCGAAGTGGACCACGAGCTGGCCGGCGCGGCGCGCGCGGCCATTGCGCCGTTCGCGGAGCTGGAGCGCGCACCCGAGCACGTGCACACCTACCGCATCACGCCGCTGGCGCTGTGGAACGCCCGGGCCGCCGGCCACGACGCCGAACAGGTGGTCGATGCGCTGGTCAGCTTCTCCCGCTATGCAGTGCCGCAGCCCCTGCTGGTCGACATCGTCGACACCATGGCCCGCTATGGCCGGCTGCAGTTGGTCAAGCACCCCGCACACGGGCTCACCCTGGTCAGCCTGGATCGCGCGGTGCTGGAAGAGGTGCTGCGTCATAAGAAAATCGCGCCGATGCTGGGCGCCCGGATCGACGACGACACCGTCGTCGTGCACGCCAGCGAGCGCGGCCGAGTCAAGCAGCAGCTGCTCAAGATCGGCTGGCCTGCGGAGGATCTGGCCGGTTATGTCGATGGCGAGGCGCATCCGATCAGCCTGCGCCAGGACGGCTGGCACCTGCGTGACTACCAGGAGATGGCCACCGATTCGTTCTGGTCGGGCGGCTCGGGGGTGGTGGTCCTGCCCTGCGGCGCCGGCAAGACCCTGGTCGGCGCGGCGGCAATGGCCAAAGCATCGGCTACCACACTGATTCTCGTCACCAATACCGTCGCCGGCCGGCAGTGGAAACGTGAACTGGTCGCCCGCACCTCGCTGAGCGAGGAGGAGATCGGCGAATACTCCGGAGAACGCAAGGAAATCCGGCCGGTCACCATCGCGACCTACCAGGTGATGACCCGTCGCACCAAAAAGGGCGAATACCGGAACCTGGACCTTTTCGACAGCCGCGATTGGGGACTGATCATCTACGACGAGGTCCATCTGCTGCCGGCGCCGGTGTTTCGGATGACGGCCGATCTGCAGTCGCGGCGGCGGTTGGGCCTGACCGCGACGCTGATCCGCGAGGACGGTGCCGAAGGTGATGTGTTCTCGCTGATCGGCCCCAAACGCTATGACGCACCCTGGAAAGACATCGAAGCCCAGGGCTGGATCGCGCCGGCGGAATGCGTCGAGGTACGCGTGACGATGACCGACAACGAACGAATGACCTACGCCACTGCCGAGGCCGACGAACGCTACCGGGTGTGCTCGACGGTGCACACCAAAATCGCTGTGGTTAAGTCGATTCTGGAAAAGCACCGGGGTGAACAGACGCTGGTGATCGGCGCCTACCTCGACCAGCTCAACGAACTGGGTGAAAAGCTCGACGCCCCGGTGATTCAGGGGTCCACCAAAACCGCCGAGCGCGAGGCGCTCTTCGATGCCTTCCGCCGCGGCGACGTGTCCACGTTGGTGGTCTCCAAGGTCGCCAACTTCTCCATCGATTTGCCGGAAGCCGCTGTCGCGGTCCAGGTTTCGGGAACCTTCGGGTCGCGGCAGGAGGAGGCGCAACGGCTGGGCCGGTTGCTGCGGCCCAAGGCCGACGGCGGTGGTGCGGTTTTCTATTCCGTGGTTGCTCGCGACAGCCTTGATGCCGAATACGCCGCACACCGGCAGCGTTTTCTCGCCGAGCAGGGCTACGGCTACATCATCAAGGATGCCGACGACCTGCTGGGGCCGGCCATTTAGGCCGGGCAGACGCAAAAGCCCGCGCTACAGCGACAGAATCGTCGCTGAGGCGGTGCCGGGTGCGCCGTACACCTGCGCCAAGCCGACGCGCGGGTTGCCGGGCACCTGACGCTCCCCCGCTTCGCCGCGCAGCTGACGCACCAGCTCGTGCACCTGGCGCAGGCCCGAGGCGCCGATCGGTTCGCCATTAGCGATCAGTCCGCCGTCGGTGTTGACCGGAAGCGAGCCATGGATCTCGGTGGCGCCGTCGGCAACCAGCTTCTCCTGCTCGCCGTCGGCGCACAGACCGGTCTCGGCCATGTGGATGACCTCGTTGCCGGCGTCGGTGTCCTGCAGTTGTGCCACGTCGACGTCCTCGGGTCCGATGCCCGCGGCCTCGTAGGCGGCTTTGGCCGCATATACCGTGGGTGAGACGTCCTCGTCCAACGGGGCGAACGTGGCGTGCACTTCGTACGCGCCATAACGGCGGGTGCGGATCTCGGTGGCCCGCACATACACCGGCTTGTCGGTGAACTTGTGCGCCATGTCGCCGCGGCACATGATCACCGCGGCGGCGCCCTCGTCGGGCGCGCAGAACATGTACTGCGTCAGCGGGTAGTTGAGCACAGCCGAGTTGAGGATCTGGTCTTCTGGAATCGGCTTGCGCCGGAACGCATTCGGATTCAGTGCGCCGTTGCGGAAGTTCTTGGCGGCGACCTTGGCCAGCGTGGCTTGGGAGATGTTGTGGTCGTGGAGGTACTTGTTGGCCTTCATACCGAAGAACTTGGTGGTGACGAACTGCCCGTTCTGGGCATACCACTGGGGCAGCGCCAGCTTGGCGGGGTCATCGGTGAAGGCACCGCGGGGGTGCTTGTCCAATCCGATGGCGATGCCGATGTCGTACTTGCCCAACCGGATCGTGTCGGCGGTCTGCTGAATGGCGCTGGCCGCGGTGGCACACGCGTTGAACACGTTGGTGAACGTGATACCGGTCAGGCCGACCAGGCGGGTCACCGCATCGGGGTTGGACACCTCGTGGCTCCCGCCGAAGCCGAACTGGATGTCCTTCCACTGGACGCCGGCGTCGGTCAGCGCGAATTGGATGGCTTCGGCGCCCATCTGCATTGCGGTCTTGTCGAACCTGCCGAATGGATGCAGGCCTACGCCGATGATGGCCACATCGTTGGTCATCGACAAACTCCTCTCGGATGGATGGTGGCGACCCGCTTTACCCGGCTCCGCCACTAGACCGGCTGGAACGCGAAGGTGACGATCTCGTTGCCGTCGGGGTCGGCAGTCAACGGCACCATGGTGAGCTCGACCTCCTGACCGAACTGCAGCTTGGCCGGGTCGTTCTCGGTCAGCCGGCCCTCGACCCGGATCACGTCACCGAGTTGGACCAGGCCCACGCCGAACGGCACGAAGTCCTCGCCGGTGGGCCCGGCATAGGGAGCTCCGGGCGGGAAACCCTGGGTGGTCCACGCCACGAGGGTTCCGCGGCGGGGCAACAACGGCTCGCTCATCTCGCCGCCGCTGCAGCGCGGACACCGCTGCTGGACCGGGAAGGTGGTGGCACCACAGTCGCCGCATCGACTGCCGATCAGTTGCGGATTCTCGTCAGGCCACGTGGAGATGCTGGGGTCAAGTGCCTTCTGCATCGAGGGATCCTCCAGGGAGCGTCTAAGTCCGCCAACAGAATAGTTCGCCCACTGAAAGGTACAACAGCATTCCACAAAAGTGGAAATCGCATTCTCGCAGCCGAGTGTGCTACCACGGCTTCGACTGTGCAGCCAGGGCGGGACCACGGCCGAATCCCCGCCCGCACGGCACAGTGAAAGGTCGCAGCGCACACTGGATATCTTGACGGGTGTTCCGCCCGCCGAACCCGAGGAGACGCAATGCCGGTCACGGTGATACTCGAACTCAAGGTGAAGCCCGAATCGGTTGCTGCGGCCCGCGACGTGATGGGCCGGGCGCTGCAAGACACCCGGGCATTCGACGGCAATCGTTCGTACCGACGTGCTCGTCGACGAGGACGACGAAGCGCACTGGCTCATCTACGAACTCTGGGAGACGGTCGAGCATGACGAGGCATACCGCAGATTTCGGGCCGGTGAGGGTCGACTGACCGAGCTACCTCCGCTGCTTGCCGCGCCTCCGGTCAAAACGCGGTATGTCACTACTGATGTCTGAGATCACGGCAAGCACCCACTCGGAGCGTGACTCTGCGTCTACCGCGCAAAAGCGCGAGTAGAGCTCACGGTGAGCGCAAAATCAACAGGCTGCCGCCGAGATCAAGTGTTATCGCGGAGAAATTTCTTAAAGTGGCCGGGTTTACCCAGCCGCCCGCCAGTCTCATGTACCCGTCGATGATGCTTCGGGTGGCTAGGACAAATTGGCGACGGAATCGGCATTCAGGCGCCGCCGTCGCCGCTGGCTATGTCACGGCTAAGCCGTAGAGGTCAGCGCAGGAATCACTTCGCGTTCGAACAACTCGATGCCCGAGCGGTCGTAGGCGGCTTCGGGGAAGTAGCAGATGGCGTACTCACAGCCCGAGATCACGAACCTTGGCGAACCGCTCGATCACTTGCTCGGGCGTGCCCACCGCCGAATCCGGCCCGGTGGTACTGGCGATCATCGAGTCGGCTACCGCCTCCGGCAGGTAGCCGACCAGACGGTCGCGGACCCGCTGCAGCCGGTCGGCGACGTCGGCCTCGGAGGTGCCGACGATGGCGTTGAAGTTGCCCGAACGCACGATAGCGTCGAAGTCGGTGCCCAGGTCGCGGCAGTGCTGCGCCAGCACTTCTGACTTGTGCGCGAATTCCGCGGGCTCCGGCGTGAAGTTGGTGTACTGCGCGTACTGGGCGGCGATACGAAGCGTGACCTTCTCACCGCCACCGGCGATCCACAGCGGAATACCATTGTCCTGCAAAGGCTTCGGAGCAACAATCGCGCCGTCCACCTGGTAGTGCTTACCGTCGAAGCTGACTTTGCCGTCACGCCAGGCGTCCCGCATGATCTGCACGCCTTCATCAAGGCGGCCGAGCCTCGTTCCCGCCGAAGGGAATCCGTAGCCGTAAGCCCGCCACTCGTGTTCGTACCAGCCGCCACCGATACCCATCTGTACCCGGCCCCCGGAGATGATGTCGGCGGTGGCCGCCACCTTGGCCAGATAGACGGGATTGCGGTAGCTCATCGCCGTGCACATCTGTCCGAGCTTGATCCGCGTCGTGGTCGCCGCATATGCCGCCATCAGTGACCACGCCTCGTGCGTTGCTTCCTCGCTCGGCAACGGGACGGTGTGGAAATGGTCGTAGACCCACAGCGAATCCCAGGTGCTGCCGTCGGCGTAGCCGGCGAGGTCGCTCATCACCGCCCAGTGCTGCTCGGGTCCGATGCCGACGAGATCCATTCGCCAGCCCTGCGGGATGAAGAGTCCAAAGCGCATACCTTGCGACTCTAAAGGTGCGTCGACGCGACACCCAAGGCAGCCAGCGCGCCGTCGACTGATGCGGCGCGCAACTCCTCCAACGGCGTATCCGGGAACTGCAGGCAGCAATCCTGAAGACCGCCGAACGCTATCACCGCGCGGGTGGCCTGCTGCGAGTGTCGGCGCGGGGCCGAATACCAGCTTGCCGAGGCGATCACGCCAAGCGAGCACCTTCTGGACCAAACCGAGATCCTCGAGGATCGCGATTTCCGCAAGCACCACAACCAGGTCGTGGCGATGCTGATAGTGGAAATCGAAGTAGCCCTCCAGCAGCTCGCGCGCATCGGTACAGCCGCGGTTCTCCTGGTCGACGACGTACTGCTCGCCGTGGTCGATTAACGGCTGCACGATACTGCGGATCAGCTCGTCGCG
The DNA here is from genome assembly GCA_963787635.1 of uncultured Actinomycetota bacterium. Classification (GTDB taxonomy): domain Bacteria; phylum Actinomycetota; class Actinomycetes; order Mycobacteriales; family Mycobacteriaceae; genus Mycobacterium. The sequence goes on from CAWBDP010000008.1 coordinate 71,364, forward strand.
GGATGAAAAGTGGTAGTACAAGGCAGGTTTGGTGATACCCAGCTCGCGTGCGATGTCCTGCAGGCTGGTGCGCTGCACGCCTTGGCGGATGAACAGTTCCCGGGCGACGTCTTGGATGCGTTTCCGGGTGCCGGAGCGGGGTCTGCTCACCACCCGAGCTTAACTGACTTACCGTTAGGTAAGCACGTGTGTTAGGCTTACCTAACTTGAGCGGGTAGGAGGGTCGTCATGCGGATTCTCATCTCCGGAGCCAGCATCTCCGGTCCGGTGCTGGCGTACTGGCTCACTCGTCACGGTTTCGACGTCACCGTCGTCGAACGTGCCGCACAACGCCGGAAGACCGGTGGCCACGCGGTCGATCTTATTCCGGCCGTCCATGGAAATCTCGGAGAAAATGGGCGTCCTTCCCACGTATCGAGTCGCGGGCCACTGGGACCACCGAGCTGACCATCTACCGCGAAGGCGCCCGGCGCCCGACACGGATCGACCTCACCCGGGTCTACGGAGCTGCATCTGACCGGCACGTGGAGATCATGCGCGACGACCTCAGCGAGGCTTACTACCGTGCTGGGTCCGATTACGTCGAGTACCTATTCGGTGACTCGATCACGGCCATCTCCCCCGATGGCGAGGTGACCTTCGAACACACAACGCCACGAACCTATGATGTCGTGATCGGCGCCGACGGGCTGCACTCCAACGTGCGCAATCTGACTTTCTGCGAAGAAGGCGGTCATACCCGATTCCTCGGCGGCTACCTTGCAGTGGTGTCGGTGCCGAAAACGCTTGCGCACGAGGGAGAGATGGTCGTCCACCTCGGCGCCGGTCGTCTCGCGGGAATCTACACCGCACAGCCCCTGGCGGACGCTCGCGCGTTGTTTATGTTCCGCAGCAAGGAAGAGCTGCACTATCACTACCGAGATGTCTCGCGGCAGAAGGAGTTACTGCGCGTAGCGTTCGACGGGATAGCATGCGATGGTGGACGGCTGGCTGGACGAACTCGACCGCACACCGGCTTTCTACTTCGACTCGATCACCCAGTTGGAGCTGGACACCTGGTCGCGTGGGCGGGTAACGCTGGTCGGCGACGCCGGTTATTGCCCTGGACCGGCTGTGGGCGGCAGCACCAGTCTGTCGGTTTTGGGCGCATACGTGCTGGCCGGTGAACTGACGCAGGCCGACGGAGATTACCCACGCGCGTTCGCCGCGTACGAACGCGAGATGGCTGATCCCGTGCGCCGCAGCCGCGTCTTCGCGCGAACTGCCGCCAAGAGCATCGTCCCAAGCTCTGCTGCTGGCGTTTGGGCGTTGACTCGCGCTGCTCAGCTGGTCACAGTGCTGCCCGCCGGACTGACCAAGGCACTCGCCAGGCTGAATACCAAGACTGTGCGGATGCATGACTCGATGCAGGTGCCCGACTACCCGGCGCTGCAATCGCACTGAGCGGCGCTTGGCAACATGGCCTCGATGCAACGAGAATCTCTTTGTCCGCCCGCGACACTTAACCTACGCACACGACACGCCGAAACACGGCTGCATGGTTTATGTTTCGGCGTTGACGATTACCCAACCAGCGCGCGTTTAGCCGGCTAGATAGCGCGAGTAGACGCGCAAGCACCTTTCTGGCAAGCAATGCGCAAGCACCCTTCTGCAAGCAACGACATTGGGATCTTTGTGTCCGCTCGCGGCAGAACTTACGTGAGCGACTCCGGCGGCAGGAAGCGGTCGCCGTACTTGGCGGCAAGCTCGCGGGCCCGGGCCATGAACCCGTCCTTGCCGCCCGGGTAGCCGACGATGTACTGCGCGCTGCCACCGGTCCACGGCGGGAATCCGATGCCCATAATCGACCCGATGTTGGCGTCGGCGGTCGAGGTCAATACGTTCTCGTCGAGGCACTTCTGCGTTTCCAGCGCCTCAGCGAACAGCATCCGGTCGATCATGTCCTGCAGCGGCGGCTCGGAGCTGCCGGAGTTGAACGTGTCCCGCAGGCCCGGCCACAGTCCGGTGCGCTTGCCGTCGGCGTACTCGTAGAAGCCGGCACCCTTCAGGCGGCTGGGCCGGCCGATCTCGATCATCTTCTCCACGACCGCTTCAGCCGGGTGCGGCTCGTAGCTGCCGCCGGCGTCCTCGACGCCCTTGCGGGTGGCCACCGCGATCTTGTGCATCAGCTCCAGGTTGAGCTCGTCGGACAGCTGCAGCGGCGGCGCCGGGTAGCCGGCCTGCGAACCGGCCTGCTCGATCGAAGCCGGCTCGACCCCCTCGCCGAGCATCGCCAGCGCCTCATTGACGAAGGTGCCGATCACCCGGGAGGTGAAGAAGCCGCGGCTGTCGTTGACCACGATCGGGGTCTTGCCGATGGCCAGGGTGTAGTCGAACACGCGCGCCAGCGCCTCGTCAGATGTCTTCTCGCCCTTGATGATCTCGACCAGCGGCATCTTGTCGACGGGTGAGAAGAAGTGGATCCCGATGAAGTCCTCCTGGCGCTTGACGCCGGTGGCCAATCCGGTGATCGGCAGCGTCGAGGTGTTGGATCCGAGCAGGGCGTTGGGCTCGACGACGTCCTCGATTTCCTGGAACACCTGGTGCTTGAGGTCCTGGTTCTCGAACACCGCTTCGATCACGAAGTCGACGCCTTTGAAGTCGGCGGGATCGGCGGTCGGGGTGATGCGCGCCAGCAACGCCTTGGATTTCTCTTCGGTGGTGCGGCCGCGCTCCAGCGCCTTGGCTTCCAGCTTCTCCGAGTAGCCCTTACCTTTAGCGGCGGCCTCCGCGCTGACATCTTTGAGCACCACGTCGAAGCCGGCCTTCGCCGAGACGTAGGCGATGCCGGCGCCCATCATGCCGGCGCCCAGCACACCGATCTTGTTGATCTTGACCGGCTCGATCCCGTCGGGCCGCGACCCGCCACCGTTGATGTGCTGCAGGTCGAAGAAGAACGCCTGAATCATGTTTTTGGCGACCTGGCCGGTAACCAGCGAGGTGAAGTAGCGGCTCTCGATACGGCTGGCGGTGTCGAAGTCGACCTGCGCGCCCTCGACCGCGGCGGCCAGGATGGCCTTCGGCGCGGGCATCGGCGCACCCTTGATCTGCTTGCGCAGCAGCGCCGGGAACGACGGCAGGATGGCACGCCAGCGCCCGGCGATGACGGGGTGCCGCCGGGTATCTTATAGCCCTTCGTGTCCCACGGCTGCTCGTGCGAGTCCGGGTTGTCCTTGATCCATCGCCTTGGCGGCGGGGACTAATTCCTCGACCGTCGGCAACAGTTCGTCAATCAGGTCCGAGTTCCTTGGCCTTGGCGGGCTTGAACCTGGTGCCCTGCGAGAGCACGGTGACGAACGCATTCTGGATACCTAGCATCCGCACGGTGCGTGTCACACCACCGGCACCCGGCAGCAGGCCCAGCGTCGCCTCGGGAAATCCGAACTGCGACCCCTTCACATCGGCCGCAATGCGGTGATGGCAGGCCAACGCGATTTCCAGGCCGCCGCCGAGCGCTGCGCCGTTGAGTGCCGCCACCACCGGCTTGCCCAACGTCTCGATAGTGCGCAGTTGCTTCTTGACGGTCTCGACCAGATCGAAGGCTTCACCGGCGTTCTCGGGGCCGATCTGGATCATACTCTTGACGTCACCGCCAGCGAAGAAGGTCTTCTTCCCACTGGTGATCACCACGCCAGTGATCGAATCCTTCTCGTCGACAAGGCGATCGACCGCCTTGCCCATCGACTCGATGTAGTGCTCATTCATCACGTTGGCCGACCCCGACGGGTCGTCCAGGGTCAGCGTGACGATGCCGTCGGCATCCGTGTCCCACTGAATCGTGTTGTCGGGCATGTACTTAAACCCTCTCGATGATGGTCGCGACGCCCATGCCGCCGCCGATACACAGGGTGACGAGCGCGCGCCGGGCGTTGCGGCGTTCCAGTTCGTCGACCATAGTGCCCAGGATCATCGCACCGGTGGCGCCCAGCGGGTGGCCCATCGCGATGGCGCCGCCATTGACGTTAAGTTTCTCGTCGGGGATGTTCAGGTCCCGCTGGAACTTCAGCACCACCGAGGCGAAGGCCTCGTTCAGCTCGAACAGGTCGATGTCGTCGACGGTCAGGCCGGCGCGGTCCAGGACCTTGCGAGTGGCAGGCGTCGGGCCGGTCAGCATGATCACCGGGTCAGCACCGCTGGTGGCGGTGGCCACGATCCGGGCGCGCGGAGTCGCGTTGACGGCCGCCCCCGCCTCTTCGCTGCCGATCATGCACCAGCGCGGCGCCGTCGACAATGCCGGAGCTGTTGCCGCCGGTGTGCACGTGGTTGATCTTCTCCACCCAGTGGTACTTCTGCAGAGCCACATCATCGAAACCGCCCATCGCGGCCAGGCCCTCGAAGGCCGGCTTCAGTTTGCCCAGGCCTTCCTTGGTGGTATCCGGCCGCATGTGCTCATCGTGGTCGAGGATCAGCAGGCCGTTCTGATCGCGGACCGGCACCACGGATTTGGCGAAATACCCGCCCGACCACGCCTCGGCCGCCTTCTCCTGGCTGCGCAACGCGTAGGAGTCGACGTCGTCGCGGGAGAAGCCCTCGATGGTCGCGATCAGATCGGCGCCGATGCCCTGCGGGACGAACATGACCTCGTAGTTTGTCGCGGGGTCCAGCCCCATGGCGCCGCCGTCGGATCCCATCGGCACCCGGCTCATCGACTCCACGCCACCCGCCAGAACCAGGTCATCCCAGCCAGAGCGCACCTTCTGCGCGGCAGTGTTCACGGCCTCGAGGCCCGATGCGCAGAACCGGTTGAGCTGTACGCCGCCAGAGGTGACGGGCATGCCGGAGGCCAGCACCGCGGCCCGGGCGATGTCGCCGCCCTGGTCACCGACGGGTGAGACGCACCCCAGGATTACGTCGCTGATCAGGTTCTCGTCGAGGTCTGGATTGCGCTTGCGCAGCTCCTCGATCAGGCCGACGACCAAGTTCAGCGGCTTGACCTCGTTCAAGGATCCATTGCGCTGCTTGCCGCGCGGTGTGCGGATGGCTTCGTAGACAAAGGCTTCTTCCGACATGTGGACTTCCTGTTCGCAACTGGTATTGAATCCGCCCCTAGGGACGCTAGTCCTCTGTCGGCCACCCTAACAGTGGTGCCGATCAACCTGTTGGTTGGGAGGCGCGCAGCTGCTCAGGTAAGCCGGCGTGACACGCCCTAAGCTCGACCAGCATGACGGTGTCGCGACTGCGGCCGTACGCGACCACGGTGTTCGCCGAGATGTCGGCGCTGGCCGCCCGCGTCGGCGCGGTCAATCTGGGGCAGGGCTTCCCCGACGAGGACGGGCCGCCGGCCATGCTGAAGGCTGCGCAAGACGCCATCGCCGACGGTGTCAACCAGTACCCGCCCGGCTTGGGCATCGCGCCGCTGCGGCAGGCCGTCGCCAAGCAGCGCGCGCGGCACTATGACATCGACTACGACCCCGACACCGAGGTGCTGGTGACGGTCGGAGCTACCGAGGCCATCGCCTCCGCGGTGATCGGCCTGGTCGAACCCGGCTCCGAGGTGATCCTGATCCAGCCGTTCTACGACTCGTACTCGCCGGTGGTCGCGATGGCCGGCGCACGACGGGTCGTGGTGCCGATGGTGCCCGACGGCCGCGGTTTCGCGCTGGACGCCGATGCGCTGCGGCGCGCGGTGACTCCCCGGACCACAGCGCTGATCGTCAACTCACCGCACAACCCGACCGGCATGGTGCTGACCCGGGCCGAACTCGCGGCCCTCGCCGACGTCGCGGTGACTGCCGACCTGCTCGTCATCACCGACGAGGTGTACGAGCATCTGGTGTATTCCTCGCCCGACGGCACCAGCGCTCCGCGGCACCTGCCGCTGGCCGGCTTCGACGGCATGGCCGAGCGAACGATCACCATCTCGAGTGCGGCCAAGATGTTCAATTGCACGGGCTGGAAGATCGGGTGGGCCTGCGGGCCGGCGCGGCTGATCACCGGCCTGCGAGCGGCCAAACAGTATCTGAGCTATGTCGGTGGCGCGCCGTTTCAGCCCGCGGTAGCCCAGGCGCTGAACACCGAGGACGCCTGGGTGGCGGCGCTACGACGTTCGCTGCAAGCCAGGCGCGATCGGCTGGCGAACGCCCTAGGCGCGATCGGCTTCGAAGTGCACGACAGTTCGGGCACCTACTTCCTGTGCGCCGACCCGCGTCCGCTGGGCTATGACGACAGCACGGCGTTCTGCGCGGCCCTGCCCGAAAAGGTCGGGGTGGCCGCGATCCCGATGTCGGCGTTCTGCGATCCGCACGCCGAGAATCAGATGTGGAATCACTTGGTGCGGTTCACCTTCGCCAAGCGCGACGACACCCTCGACGAGGCGATCCGTCGGCTGGGCGCGCTTCGCTGAGGCGACTGAGGCGCCAGGTCCGGCTATCTCGACGCAGATGCACCCGAGGCGCCCAGGACCCGCTTACGCAGGCCTGCCGTCGCCGCATCCAACACGATTTTGCTGGCCCGCTTGACGAGGAACTCGGGAATCGGCCCGGACGGCTCGACGGTGATGTCGAACCGCACCCGCGTCTTGTCGACGCCTTCTCGCTTGAGCGTGTACTCGACGTGCTGTCCATGCTGCTGGAACGTATTTTCGGCATCCCATACCACCCAGTCAGGGCCCCAGTGGTATTCGAGGATTTCGTTGTCGACGAGCCCCAGTACCTTGATGGTGGCCTTGACATGGTGGGGCCGGCCGTCGTCGTAGCGGTCCAAGACCTCCATCCGCTTGTGCACCGGCGACCATTCCGTCAACGCGTCAATGTCAGCTAGCGCCTCCATGATTTTCTCCGGCGGCGCGGCGATGACAATTTCTCGCGAGGCTTGAACGGCCATTGATACCAAGCTAGTTATCCGGTCGGGATTGTCGACCGGTTTCGATGGTGTTTCCGCCTGTCGTGCCGGATGCTCGTGCGCGGACAGCGCCCATCACCCGCGTGCGCAGCCCTTCGGTCGCGGCCTCCAAGACATTCTTGCGGCCTCGCTTGATCAGAAACTCCGGCAACGGGGCCGATGGTTCCAGCGTGATATCGAAACGCACCCGCGTCTTGTCGACACCCTCGGGGCGCAGCGTGTACTCCACATGCTGGTTGTGCTGGTGGAAGGTGTGGTCGGCATCCCAGACCACCCAGTCATGTCCCCAGTGGTATTCGAGCACTTCCTGATCGACGAGCCCCAGCACTTTGACGGTGACCTTGACATGGTGTGGCCGTCCGTCGGGATAGGTGTCGACGACTTCGGCCCGCTTGTGCACCGCAGACCACGACGGCACCGAGCCGATATCGGCCAGCGCCTCCATGATCACTTCCAGGGGCGCATCGATGAGAATCTCTTTGGACGCTCGTACGGCCACTGATACCAACCTAGCAACGCCGCCCGGCTATGACGTCGAATCCGGGATTACCACCCAATTTCGCCGAGCGGTGTGGACGCCGCCGGCGGCCGCCCTACCGGTCCGGCCGGTGTGCGGGAGAACCGCGGAGCCGGCGCCGCCTGGTCGACCCCGTGCAGGTTGACCACTGTCGCGCGTGCGGTCATCTGCGTGTCGACGGCCGCTTCGCTCCACGTCAACACCGGGCTGACGCACGCGTCGGTGCCGCTGAAAATCTGGGTCCACTCGTCGCGCGTCTTCTCGGCGAAGCGCTCGGTGAAGATCTCGAGCATCCGCGGATAGGCCGCGATGTCGAATTGACTCGGCACCTCGTCGGCGGAAAGCCCTAGCCCGCTGAGCAATTCCGCGAAGAACTGGGGCTCTATCGCACCGACCGCCAAGTACTTGCCGTCCGCGGTTTCATAGCAGCGGTAGTACGGTGCCCCGCCGTCGAGCAGGAACGCTTCGCGTTCGTCGCGCAGGCTGCGGTTGCCTTCATGGTCCACATCATTTGCGCCAGCACGCTGACGCCGTCGACCATCGCGGCGTCGACGACCTGGCCCAGCCCCGAGCGCTCCCGCTCGTACAGCGCTGTCACGATGCCCAGCAACACCAACATCGAGCCCCCGCCGAAGTCGGCGACCAGGTTCAGCGGCGGCAGCGGCGGGCGGTCGCGATAACCCAACGCTGACAGCGCGCCGGTCTGGGACAGGTAGTTGATGTCGTGGCCGGCCGTGGTGGCCAGCGGACCGTCCTGCCCCCAACCGGTGATCCGCGCGAAGATCAGCCGCGGGTTGACCGCCACGCATTCGCCGGGACCGATTCCGAGTCGCTCGCAGGTACCCGGCCTGAAACAGTCCAGCAGCACGTCCGCCTTGGCGGCCAGCTCCAGCAGCGCCTGCGGCTGCGCCTTGACGTCGAGATCGACGGTCCGCTTGCCGCGGTGCAGCAGGTCGCGGTCTTCTGCCGGCATCGCCACGACTGCTCGGTGCCGACTCGCTTCGCCCGGCTCCGCCGCGCTCGCGCTCGCCACGCCGCCGGGGCGGCGCACCCGCACCACATCGGCCCCCAGATCGGCGAGCACCATCCCCGCATGCGGTCCCGGTCCGATACCGCCGAGTTCGATGACCCGCACCCCGGTCAGCGGCCCCCCGTTAGTCACCAGGACTATTTGCCCTTCTTCACCTTGAGCACCCGATCGCGCAGCGCCTTGGTCGCGGAATCGATGGTTCCCTTGACCGCACGTTTGAGCACGAAGCCGGGCAGCGGCACATTGGGGTCGGCGAGGATCTCGAACTTGACCAGCGTGGCTTCTCCGTCTTTCGGCACCAGGACGTACTTGCCGTCCTGGGCCTTCTGCTGTGACGAGCTGACCAGCGCCCAGCTCACCTCGTTATCGCTCCAGGTGTAGGCCACCACCTGTTCGTCGGTGATCCCCGCAACCTTCACTTTCATCTTCACCTTGCTCGGGCGCCCGTCGTCTCCGGTCTCGAGCACCTCGGCGCTCTGATGTGGTTCGGACCATTCGGGCATCGCTTCGAAATCGGCGATGACATCCAGGATCTCCTCGGGGCTGGCCTCGATGAGGATCTCTCGCGATTCTTTGATTGCCATGACCGGACGATAGCGAGTCGGCGTCGCAGCGGAGGTCTTTTCGACGGCCCGGGCGTACCGTCGTTCGGGTGACCGATGCCCCGCCCGCCGAATACACCTACACAGTTGGTGACTACCTGCTGGATCGCCTGGCAGAACTCGGAGTCACCGAAGTTTTCGGCGTCCCCGGCGACTACAACCTGGAATTTCTCGATCACATCATCGCGCGTCCGGACATCCGGTGGGTCGGCAACGCCAACGAGCTCAATGCCGGCTATGCGGCCGACGGCTACGGCCGACTGCGCGGAATGTCGGCGGTGGTGACGACATTCGGCGTCGGTGAACTCTCCGCGGCCAACGCGATCGCCGGCAGCTACGCCGAACACGTGCCCGTGGTGCACATCGTCGGTGGACCGTCCAAAGACGCCCAAGGCACCCGTCGGGCACTGCATCATTCACTCGGCGACGGCGACTTCGAGCACTTCCTGCGGGTCAGCCGCGAAATCACCTGCGCCCAGGCAGCTCTCATGCCCGCGACGGCAACCAGGGAGATCGACCGCGTGCTGAGCGAGGTGCGGGAACAGAAGCGTCCCGGCTACCTGCTGATGTCCACCGACGTGGCACGCTTCCCGGCCGAGCCACCCGCCGCGCCACTGCCGCGCTATTCGGGCGGCACCAGCCCGCGCGCACTGTCGCTATTCGTCGATGCCGCAAGCAAACTCATCGCCGACCAGCAGGTGACCGTACTCGCCGACTTCCTCGTTCATCGGCTGCATGCGCTCACCGAGCTCGAGGCGCTGCTGTCGGCCGACGTGGTGCCCTACGCCACGTTGATGTGGGGCAAGAGCATGCTCGACGAGAGCGCACCCAACTTCCTGGGTATCTACGCCGGCGCGGCCAGTGCGGAACCCGTGCGGCGGGCGATCGAGGAAGCGCCGGTGCTGGTGATGGCCGGGGTCGTGTTCACCGACATGGTCAGTGGCTTTTTCAGCCAGCGCATCGACTCGGCCCGCGTCATCGACGTCGGCGTGCAGCAGAGCACGGTGGCAGGTCGGGTGTTCGCGCCGCTGGAGATGGACGCCGCCCTGACGGAGCTGGCCGCGATCCTGAGCCGGCGGGGGATCACCTCGCCGCCGGTCGCGCGGACATCAGACGACAGCCGGCCGGAACCGCCCTCACCGGATGCGCGTATTACCCAAGAAATCTTGTGGGACAGGCTTTCTGACGCGCTGACCCCGGGCAACGTGGTGCTCGCCGACCAGGGCACCTCGTTTTACGGGATGGCCGGCCATCGGCTGCCACACGGCGTGACCTTCATCGGACAACCGTTGTGGGGCTCGATCGGCTACACGCTGCCCGCAGCGCTCGGTGCGGGGCTGGCACATCCGGACCGCAGGACGGTGCTCTTGATCGGCGATGGCGCTGCCCAGTTGACCATCCAGGAGTTGGGCAGCTTCTCTCGTGCAGGACTGTCCCCGGTTGTTGTGGTGGTGAACAACGACGGCTACACGATCGAGCGGGCTATTCACGGAGAAACCGCTTCTTACAACGACATTGCGAGCTGGAGGTGGACAGACATCCCCGCTGCGATGGGCGTGGTCAAGCACGTGACATTTCAGGCGCGCACCTACGGTGAGCTGGACGAGGCTTTTACCGCCGCGGCGACATATCAGGACCGGATGGTGCTCGTCGAGGTCGTCGTCCCGCGCCTCGACATCCCTTCGCTGCTCACCGAACTGGTCGGGCCCACGTCTCCCGACGGCAGTGCGCGCCGATGACGGCACTCATACCGGCGCGCCGTTTCGGTCCCCGTCCGAGGCACCGAGGATGGCGCGCAAGGTATGCCGGCAGCGGCCGCATTCGGCACCCGCGCCACAGGCCTGCGCAATCTGCTTAGTGCTTGACGCCCCCGCTGCGATGGCGTCGGACACCACCTGACTGGTGACACCGTTACAGAGGCAAACGAACATCGAGTGACCCGATCACTGCGACGCCTCAATCCGCATCATGTCGACGAATCTGCCGACGAACATCGGTGGGTAGGCGCCCATCCCCGCACCCTCCATCCACTCGGCCGCTGGATCGGGATCATCGATCCATCGCTGCGCACTGTCTTCGTTGTCGATCTGCTGAAGGATCATTACCTCTTGCGGATCATCAAAAGCCCGGTAGATCCACGTCTTTTGGACGCCGGCAGCGCGAAACCGGTCGAGTCCGAGGTGCACGCGCTCAACCAGGGTCGACACGTCCCCGACCGACGTCATGGCGGCGAGAATGACCGCCGGCGGTGCTGCGGGCAATGATTCAGCGAGGTTGATCCGTTCGACCGTCTCACCGGCGAAGACCGCCGGAATATCGTCGACGCCCGCCGCATCGAACCAGTCGAAGAAGACACGGGAGCGCAGCAGGTCCACGATGGGCTCCCGGTTGCGAACGCCGATCGTCACCAGGACACGGCCGTAGTCGGACGTCGAGGTGTGCACGACAACGTGATGGGCTCCGATTTCGGCAAGCGCCGACTTACGGCGCTGAAGCAGTGGCCACACCCGAGTGGGATCCGGGACGCGGTAGTTCGATGCGATCACCAGTGACCGCACCTCGTCGTTCATCATTGTTGAATTCTCTTCAGGCGCGCCGCTAGATCGGATCGAACGACGAAATAAGCCATTTGCCATCAGCTTTCGTCAATTTCACCAGGACGCTGCTCGCGGATAACGACGGCTCGTGCCGATCCGCGCTCACCGTACTTTGATTGACGAACACCAACACCGTCGCCGAGTCCGGGTGCAGCTCCGTTAAGGCGGCCCGAACCACCAACGCGGTCGTCTTCACCGACTTCTGCCTGGCCGCCGGGGCGACGATCTGATCGGTGAACTGGTTGTAGTACGACAAGAAGTCACCGGTCAAATGGGACCTGGCAGAGGCAAAGTCGCGGTCAAGAGTCTCCGGAGAATACGACAGGATGGCAACCGTCCCCTCGGACGCCGCAGCGATCGCGGATTTTGCGGCCGCGGCATCGGTGGCCCGATCGGGCCTGTACTGGAAGTACAACAGTGCTGCCGCCAACGCCGCCGAAGCCACCACCAGCAATGCGAGCGAGGTAGAGAAAACCCTGCCGCGCCAGAAGCCGTTTACTCCGCCCGTACGACGTTTCCGGCCAGCCAATTTTTTGCCGTACTTGCTGAAGCGCTTAACTGGCTTGGCCTCTGCAGCCTCTTCGGTCTCATCGGCCTCGTCGGCCTCTTCGGCTTCTTCGGGCAGAGACTTTTCCTTAGTCGTCACGGCACGAACTCCACTTTCGACATTTTGAGCTGATCACCGTCGCGGGTCAGCGTCACGATCAACCGGAAGCCACGCGGGTCCTGCTTGGCGCCGGCGGCGTTCGTGACTTCCGAGGTGGACGCAACCAGCACCACCGCTGAATCGTTTGTCATCGAGTCCAAGTCCACTGCCACCGCCTGAACCGTCCCCCGCTCGATCACCTTCGACGCTTCCACCACCTTCGTGAAATCGCCTGCCATCTTTTGGAAGTCGTCTCTGAAGGCGCCAGTGGAATCGTCGAGGATGTCCTGCACACCCTTTTTCGCGTTGTTGAAGTCGAGCGATGTCAGCGTCACGACACCCGTTTTCGCCGCGGCTGCGAACTCAGCCGCACGCTGACGTTGCCGGGACGCATCGCGATGCGCCAGCACCATATACCCGCTGGCGACGATCGAGGCGACGATGACGATGATGGCGAGACTTGCGGCGAGGGCGGACGCTGCGGGACGGCGCCCACTGCCAACCATGACGATGATGCCGAGACTTGCGTCAAGGGCGCCACGCCAACGGCGCTTCGGTGCCGGCTGGAAAGCAATAGCCGGGGGAGAAGCATCAGGCTCTGCGCGAGTCTCGGCAGCGCTAGCCGCGACAGTGTCGTCGATGCTCTCGTCGGTGTCCTCGACGCCCTCGTCGGTGGCGACGGTTTTCGTCGGAACATCTTTCTGTTCGACTTCCGGCGCAATGACTTCCGTTTGGGCCCCCGCGCCGACGCCTTCCGGCTCGTGTCCGGCGGCCGTTTCTACGGACGGTTCTTCGATTTCTTCACTTTCCGGGCTCGCCGCGACAGTGGTTTTTGAGGCTTCCTCAGCAGCCTCGGCGAGTTCGGCCTGGCGGCGTAACTGAATGGCGCGAGCTCGAGCCCGCGCGGCAGCTGCCAGCGCTTCAGCCTCTTCGGCCTCCGCGTCGGCCTGCTCAGCCATCGCCCGCATGTCAGCAGCGGTGCTCGTCGTTTCGTTCTTGTTCACCGGATTCGGTTTCTTATCAGCAGCATTTTGGCGGGTGCCGGCGCTCGCAACTCACTCCCCCATGGCGACCGCGGCTCATCTAATTCGCACCCAGCATAGGCGGGCCCGCCCACCACGTCCGTGAAACTGACGATCGCCTCGTTGACCGGCGCCAGCACCGCACGCGGGGCACGCGTGCCCGCATCGACGTTCCGGTCGGCATGTAGGCTCCTCCCCGTCTGGCCGGGTTGAGAGAGTCACGTTATCATCCTCTGCTGCCGGCGCCGTTCCGGTCGTCGTGTGAACCTCCTCGAAACCAAAGTTCACCTGCGGAAATAGTATTCTCTTCGGTTCGCGCTAGCGCAGCTGGTCTTTGACCACCTTGCCGGTGGCGTTGAGCGGCAGCGCGTCGAGGAACTGCACCGATCGCGGCACTTTGAACCCCGCCATCCGCTCGCGACACCAGGTGATCAACTCGTGTGCCCCGACAGTACTTTTCGCCACGACAAACGCCTTGCCCACTTGGCCAAGGCGCTCGTCGGGAATACCGATCACCGCGACCTGCGCGACAGCGGGGTGTCCGAGTAGGAAACCCTCGATCTCCGCCGGATAGGCGTTGAATCCGCCTACGATGAACATGTCCTTTTTGCGGCCTACGATCCGCAGACGGCCTTGATCGTCGAGGTTTCCCAGGTCGCCGGTGTGCAGCCAGCCCGCGTCGTCGATCGCTTCGGCGGTGGCCACCGGCTCGTCCAGGTAGCCCTGCATCACGCCGTAACCGCGGACCAGCACCTCGCCGTCGCCGGCGATGCGGACCGCAACCCCGTCGCAGGGCAGGCCTGCGGTGGTGGCCACATTCTCGAAGGAGTCACCGGGCCTGGACAAAGTCACGTTGCCGGCTTCGGTGAGCCCGTAACCCGTCATCAGTGTCTGGAACGGCAGCTCGGTATGAATGCGCCGGACCAGTTCGACCGGGATGTCGGCGGCCCCAGTCACGCCTGCCCGAAGCGTCGACAGCCTGGTTTTGTTGCGAACTGTCAGCAACGAGTGGTACAGCGTCGGAGGACCGGGAAGCATCGTGATGCTTTCGCGCTCAACAAGATCCACTACCGCATCGATGTCGAAAACCGCGACCGGCAGCATCGTCGCGCCGCGCAGGAAAGACGCGATGAGTCCCGCTTTCAGGCCGAATGTGTGAAAGTACGGGTTGATCTGCAGATAGCGGTCGCCCTCGCGCAGATCCGCCAGCGTCGCCCACTCCTCGTACATCCGCAGTGTCTGCCCATGATTCATCATCGCGCCCTTCGGGCGACCCGTCGTGCCGGAGGTATAGATGATCTCGGCGATGTCGGCGCTGTCCACTGTCCGCTCGAACGACTCGCCACCGGAGAGGAAATCTGATTTCAGATCGATGACCGGTATGCCCGCCGGCGCTGTGTAGTCCTGGTCCAGAAATCCCTTCTGAACCAGGACGACCTTCGCTCCGCTGCGGGCGATGATGTCGGTTGCTTCGTCGGTCTTGAACCGCGTGTTGACCGGAACCAGCACGCCACCCGCGGTCAGCAAGCCGAACGCCGCGATTATCCACTCCGCGGAATTGGGCGCCCAGACGGCGACCCGCTCACCCTTGCCGACACCGAGATCAGCGAAAGCTCCTGCAGCACAGAGTATTCGCTTGACGACCTCGGTGAAAGTGAGGCGCAGCGGACCATCGACGACCGCTTCGGCGTCGCCAAAACGGTCGCCCGCGCTCAATACCATCTCTGGGATGGTCTGCCATACCCGCGGCAGGTCTGTCACACGGAAACGAGCCGGGCGAGGTTGCCGCCCATGATCTTTGCTTGGTCTTCGACGGGCAGATGCTGCAGCGCATCGGCGTAGTGCGTCGGCTGCGCCAAGCCTTCGGGGTGCGGGTAGTCCGAGCCGTAGAGCACCCGGTCCACGCCGATCAGGCCGATGAGGTCGTCGATACCGTCCTCGTAGAACGGGCTGACGTGGATGCGCTTCTTGATCTCCTCGACCGGATCACCGCCGGGGAAACTCTCCGGAGTCTTCTTAAAGACGTCGGCCAAACCCTCCAGCAGCGGGAACATCCACTTCGAGCCGGCCTCGATCACCGCGACCTTGAGTTGCGGAATGCGGTACAGCGCACCGTGAATCACCCACGAAGCGACGGCATCCTGCACCGGACGCCACTCATTGAGCATGCCGAACGCATTAGTTTGGAACGGCAGCATCTCCTTGTCGCCGCCATCCCACTCGGCGGTGTAACGCGCATACCCGCTGTCCGATGAGTGCATCGCGACCAGCACATCATGTTCGACGCAGCGCTGCCAGAACGGGTCGAATTCGGGCAACGCGTAGGATCGCGGGCCACGGTAGCCGGGCACCGGGGCGGGGCGGACGAGGATGGCGCGTGCACCGCGCTTGACCACCCAGTCGAGTTCCTCGATGGCCTTCTCGACGATCGGCAGGCTGATCACCGGCACCGTGTAGATGCGGTTGTGATAATTGAAGCCCCACACGTCGTCCAGCCACTCGTTCAGGGCGTGCACGACGATGTGGATGAGTGCCGGATCGTCCCGCATGCGCTCCTCAATGAGGCTCGCAAGCGTCGGGAACATCAGCGAGCGGTCCACCCCGAGCTCGTCCATCAGCTCCATGCGAGGGCCAGGCTCGCGGAAGGCCGGGATGCCGCGCATCGGTTTGCCGAAGATCTCACGGCGGCTTTTACCCTCGGGGTTGCCGTGCTTGAAGTACTCCTCCATCGCGCCGGGCCTGGCGACTACCTCAAAGGTGGGGTTAGGAATGTAGTCGCTGATCTGACCGCGGATCGCAATTTTGGTCCGGCCGTTGACCTGCACGTACTGAATGGCGTGCTGGTACTGCTTGGGCAGGAACTTGGTCAGCGAATCTTGGGTCTCGTAGAGGTGGTTGTCCGCGTCAAACAGCGGATACGACAGCGCGGCCGACGACATGAAATCCTCCTTCGCAATTTAGGAGAATATTATTCTCTCGGGGTGCGCGCACGCAAGCGGCAACAAGGGATTGCGGACCCGACGGCGCGGCTACCCTCAGCAGGCTGCCGTGATCCGGAACTTCGCAGTCGCCGGCTCATTGGGTTTGTCGATATTGAAACCCTTGGCGGTGCCGTTGATCGTGAACAGGTCTTTATTTTCGTCAAAACTGGTGCTCGCGTCGCCGCCGCCGCCCTGTGAGTACATGCCGGTAAATCCACCCAAATCATTGATCCGGACGGATTGCGCGGTGAGCGGCGGGGCGTTTTCATCGACCACGATTTTGGCCCCGGAATTGTCGTCACCGATGTAAATGGTCTGATACCACTCCAGTTGCACGCACCTGGCGATGTGCTGCTGGTACTGGCCGCCGTTGACTGACACCCACGCCACGTTCGACGGCCGCGTCTGGTGCGATGAACTGCACGCGGCGAGACCGGGTAGTGCCAGCGCCGCTCCGGCCATCGCGACGATGCGACTGCGCACTCGTCCACCTCGATTCCAGTATTTCCGGGATGCGTGAAAGAAAGATTCTACGAGATGCGGCGGCAATGAGGACACCGACTGCACATTAACCCGCGTCATCGGTCGGCCGTAGCTGCGCCTCGCGACGCACGACGTGCTTCTGCACTTTGCCGCTTGCTGTGCGCGGATAATCGTCGACGACCAGCACATCCTCCGGCCATTTCTGTTTGGCCACTCCCGTTCGCGCGAAATGCGCGCGGATCTCGTCCGGGGTCGGTGCAGCGTAGGTGGGCTTGACGCGCAGCACGGCGGCCGCGTGTTCCCCCAGCCGGGCATCGGGTACGGCGACGACCACTGCCTCAGCCACAGCCGGCATCGCCAGCAGCACCTCCTCGACCTCCAGGGCGCTGATGTTCTCTCCGCCGCGGATGATGATGTCGGCTTTGCGGTCAGTGATCGCCAGGTAGCCGTCGTCGTCCAGCACCCCGACGTCGCCGGTGCGATACCAGCCGTCGGTGTCGAAGGCGCGCTCGGTCAGCGCGTCGTCGAGGTAGCCCAGGCACAGGTCCGGGCCGCGGCTGAATATCTCACCGTCGTCCGCCAACCGGATTTCGACTCCGGGACGGGTGACGCCGTCGGTGGTCAAGCGCTTTTCCTCCGGCGCGTCATGCGGTGTCAACGTGATCGACGGATGCTCGGTACTGCCGTAAGAACGAAACACGTGGATGCCCAAATCGGCGAGCCGCCGGGAAACCGGCGCGGGAACCGGTGCGCCGCCCAGGCCGGCAGTCTTCATGTGCTGCAGATGCCGGTCGGTGAAGTCCGGGTGATCGAGCACGCTGGTGAAGAAGTAGGGCGGGCCGCCGCCAATGGCAAGGCCGTCGGTTTCCATCAGCGTCAGCACGTGCGCCGGGTCCCACTTGTCGCACAGGTCGACGGGCGCGCCATCGAGTGCCGGGATCAGAAACGCGCCGAGCATCCCGATGAAATGCCCGACCGGTGCCGCGGTCAGCTGCCTGCCGCGATCCGGGGGATATCCCTCATGGAGCTGACGCGTCTCACAGCAGAGCGTCTGGTGACTGTGCACAACGCCCTTAGGCGCACTGGTCGTGCCGGACGTGAACGCAATCAACGCGGGACTGCCCGGATCGGTGGGGATCACGCCCGACATCGGCTCTGCGCCCAGCAAGTCGTCGAAGTCGCGGCCCACCACGGCGACGATCGGCACGTTTGCGCAGAGATCTTCGTGGTATGCCATCTGGCCGAAGCGCTCGGCGGTGATGAAGACCCGGGGCTGCGCGCTGGCCAGGATATGACCCAGCTCCTTGGGACCGTAGAAGTGCACGATGGGCACGGTCACCGCACCAAGCAGCGCCGAAGCCCAGAACGTCGCGGCGGCTTCCACCCAGTTCGGCAGCTGAAAGGCCACCACATCGCCGGGTCCGACACCGCGGTCACGCAGTCCGGCGGCAAGTTTGCGGGCTATGCGCTCGACGTCCCGGTACGTGCCCGACCAGGGCCGCACGGCAGAGTGCACCCGGAAGGTGGCATCAGCGGCGGCCGCAAGAGCGGGAGCCAGTAGTTGGCCGATGGTGTCCCGCGTCCACCAACCCTCTTGCTCGTACCGGTTGACCAGTTCGACGGGGATGTTTCGCATCGTCTGCGATGATATTCTCCCATGACGAGAATGCCACTATCACAGCGGAGAATGATCTCATGGTGGACTTGGAGTTCGATGAGGGGCTGGCGGTGCTCACCATCGATCGTCCGCACGCACGTAATGCCATCGCCCCGCAGACCATGGACCAGCTGGACAGCGCGCTCGACGCCGCCGCCACCGCGCGGGCACTGGTCATCACCGGCGCCGGGGATCGTGCCTTCGTCTCGGGCGGTGACCTCAAAGAACTCAGCGCCATCCGTACCGAGGACGACGCGTCCGCGATGGCCTGGCGGATGCGCTCGATCTGCGACCGGCTCGCGAGCTTCCCCGGCCCGGTCATCGCGGCACTGAATGGTCACGCGTTCGGCGGCGGCGCCGAGGTCGCGGTCGCCGCCGACATCCGGATCGCTGCCGACGACGTCAAGATCGCGTTCAACCAGGTGACGCTGGAGATCATGCCGGCCTGGGGCGGCGCCGAACGACTCGCCGCTCTGGTCGGACGAAGCCAGGCGCTGCTGCTGGCGGGTGGCGGCGCCACGCTCGACGCCGCCGAGGCCCACCGGATCGGCCTAGTGGATCGGGTGTTGCCCAGGTCATCGTTTAACGACGGATGGCGATCGATCGCCCGATCGCTGGCGAACCGTCCGGCGGCTGAGATCAAGCGAGTAATCGGCGGGGTTTCTGCTGCTGAAGCTGTGGCATCCTTTGCGCGGCTATGGGTTGCAGATCCACACTGGCAAGCCGCAGACCGGCTGACGAGTCGCAGCGCCAGTCCGCAATGAGAGCGAAGTAGACGATGACGGGACGCGCTGAGTTCTCGCTGCGCCGAACCGGTTCCGGCATTGCGGGTTCATAGGATGCACGCTGGGATTACTGTCCGTCTATGGTCCTCAGCTGTTCTTCCGGCCGCATGCCGACAAGAACTCTCGCAGCGGCAGCCCTGACTGCTGGACTTATGGCAGGTCTGCTCTTTCCGGTCGGCAAGGCATCGGCGTTTTGCGACGCCGCGGACTGCGTTCCCAATGTGGCCCGTAACATCGTCCCCGCCCTGCCGTGCACTCCGCAAAGGGGTTACGACTTCGGCTTGGACTCCAGCGGCGGGACTTATATATGCGACCCCGCTGGCTCCTGGATACCGGTAGGGCCACTGGTAGGTCTACGAAAAGTCGCACTTCCCTGTGACGCGTTGAATCAATCGGCTCAGCAACCTGATGGCGCCCCGCTCAGGTGCGCGCAGGTGAACAGGACCTTGCGCTGGGTTTTTATGTAACGACCGCGCTGACTACAGCTGGCAAAAACGCGTAATCGGCGGCGTTTTTGCTGCTGAAGCGATAGCATCCTTTGCGCGGCTCTGGGTTGCAGACGCACACTGGCATGCCGCAGACCAGGCTGACGAGTCGCAGCTAGTCCGCGAAGTGAGGATCGGAGGCGCGACGTGATGACCGGGAGTCGGGCCTTACTGGCCATGGTTTCGGCAGCGCTGTTGCCAATTGCTGGTCTGGTCGCAACCGCCGCGCCGTCAACCGCCGACGACCCGCCGGTCCTGCATCACGTCAAGTACACCCTGACCGCCTCCAACCCGATCTACGCCGACATCCGCTACCTCGACCAAGAGCCGCCGATCTTTTCTGATTACAGCCACGATCCCTACCGGTTCGTACCGAACATCCAAGCCGACGTCGGCCCAGGGTCCCCGTGGAGCTACGAGCTCGACCTTGCCAATCCTTTTCAGTGGGCTTTCTTCACCGCCAGCACCGGACACGAACCCAGCACGCCGAATTTTCACTGCCAGTTGTCGGTCGACGGGTCCATCGTCGCGATGCAGGACGGCCCCAAGGGCGTGCTCTGCTCGATGCGGCCTTGGTGACTATCGTCCGGCTGTCGCGGTAGCGGCGCCGGATCGCCCTCGAGCCCGCGCAGGTAACACTCAACCAGTTCCACCGTTTCGGCATGGCCGGCCGACATGCCGAGGGCCTGCTCGATCACCAGGACACGCGAGACGCTTGTCATCAGTACCGACCACACCACCGGCGGCACATCTCGCATTTCGACGTCATGGTGTTCCAGCGCAGTCGACAGCGTTTTGCGTTGCTCGTCACGGAAACGTTCGGCGTAATAAGCGAGTTCGGCCCGCATCGCCTTGCGGTGATTCGCCAATCCCATGAATTCCATTGTGAACCTGGTGAATCCGGGGTCGGTCCCGAATCTCCACAGCGCCCAGAGCGGTTGCGGCGACTGCAGAGCGAGCGCCTGCACTTTGAGACCCTCTTCGGCGCGGCGCCGGAAGACCGCCAGGAACAACTCATCCATCGTGCGGAAGTAATAGTGCACCAGCTGCGGCTTGAGCCCCGCCTTGCTGGCCAGCCGGCGCGAAGTCACTGCGGGATAGCCTTCTTCGAGCATCAGTTGCTCGGCGGCGTCAAGCAGCACACCGCGATTCTTCGCGTCCGGCGCCCCGATTCTTCGCGCCGATGTCATGTCCCGACTCCGTACTTCCGCCCTGCGGTGTCACCTTGACCATGACATTACCCTCATGCTAAGCAGGTGCTCAGCACTTCAACCGGTAGTGCTTCGGGAGGATCCCATAGCATGAGCAACTTCGATTCAATCGACTTCTTCACCGACCCGTCGCTGGTTCCCGATCCCTATCCCTACTTCGACTATCTGCGCAGCAAAAGCCCGGTATTACGGCTCCCGCACTACGGTGTCGTCGCGGTCACCGGGTACGAAGAAGCCACCGCCGTCTACAAAGACCCGGACACGTTCTCGAACTGCGTTGCCCTGGGAGGGCCGTTCCCGCCGCTGCCATTCCAGCCCGCGGGGGACAACATCGACGCACAGATCAACCAGCACCGGCATCAGTTTCCGATGTTCGAGCACATGGTCACGATGGATCCGCCCGAGCACACTCGCGCACGGTCGATACTGAGCCGGCTACTCACACCAAGCCGGCTGAAGCAGAACGAAGAGTTCATGTGGCGCCTCGCGGACCGTCAGCTCGACGAGTTCCTCGCCGCCGGCGAATGCGAGTTCATCAGCGAGTACTCTAAGCCTTTCGCGACATTGGTAATCGCCGATCTGCTCGGTGTCCCCGAGGAAGACCACAAAGAGTTCCGCGTCGTCCTGGGTGCCGAACGCCCCGGCGCGCGGGTGGGGGCGCTCGATCACGAGTCGGTCGGTGTCAATCCGCTGGAGTGGCTGGACGACCAGTTCTGTGCCTATATCGAGGACCGGCGACGCCATCCGCGCGACGACGTGCTGACTTCGCTCGCGACAGCCAAGTACCCCGACGGGGCCACCCCCGAGGTCATCGAGGTGGTTCGCTCGGCCACCTTCCTGTTCGCGGCGGGCCAGGAAACCACCGCCAAGCTGCTCAGCGCCGCCTTGCACATCATCGGCGAACGACCCGACATCCAGCAAAAGCTGCGTGACGACCGCAGCCTGATCCCCAACTTCATCGAAGAATCGCTGCGGATGGAGAGCCCGGTCAAGAGCGACTCCCGGCTGGCGCGCAGGCCGGCCTCAATCGGGGACGTCGAGATTCCCGCCGGCACCGTGGTCGTCGTGTTACCGGGTGCCGTCAACCGTGATCCGCGCCGTTTCGAGAACCCACACGAGTTCCAGCTCGACCGCAAGAACGTCCGCGAGCACATGGCGTTCGCCCGCGGGGTGCATTCCTGCCCGGGTGGACCGCTCGCCCGCGTCGAGGGGCGCGTCTCGATTGAACGCATCCTGGACCGCATGCCGGAAATCACGATCAACGAAACCAAACACGGACCGCCCGGCGACCGCAGCTACACGTACGAACCGACGTTCATCCTGCGCGGGCTCAACCAACTAAACCTGATGTTCACCGTGAGTTGATCGGACTCCCAGACGTGCAACGGCTCAGCGGGCTCGACGCCAGTTTCCTATATCTGGAGAGCGCCTGGCAGCCGATGAATGGTTGCGCGCTCTGGGAGATGGACACGTCGACAGTGCCGGGCGGCTACACGTTCGATCGGCTCCGCGAGGGATTGTCGCGGCACATGACGGCGATGCCAAGGTTTCGGGAGAAGCTGTCCGATAGCGCGCTGAATCTCGACCACCCGGTCTGGGTCGACGACGACGACTTCGACATCGATCGGCACTTGCACCGTATCGAATTGCCGCTACCGGGAGGCCGGGACGAACTGTCGGCGGTGTGCGGCCATATCGCCTCGCTGCCCTTGGACCGCAGCCGGCCGCTATGGGAGATGTGGGTCATCGACGGCATCGGAGCAACCGATCCGGACCAGGGCGGCCGCCTGACGCTGATGCTCAAGGTGCACCACGCCTGCATGGATGCTGAGACCGGCACGGATCTGCTGGCACGGCTGTGCAGCACCGAAGCCGAAGCGCCGGCGCCACCGCCGGTGGACGGCGTTGGCTCCGGCAGCCGGACCCAGATCGCGCTGAGCGGGCTGGCGGGCTTCGCGGCCCGCCCGCTGCATTTGGCCAGGGTGCTGCTGGCCACCGCAGCGTGGCTGTGCGCGACGCTGCTGCGGGCCCGCGCGAGCGCGACAAAGGCCCGCCCGTTCTTCGCGCCGCGAACGGCGTTGAATGCCCACGTCACCGGCCGCCGCAACATCGCCTACGCGCAACTGGATCTCGAAGACGTCAAGACGGTCAAGAACCATTTCGGTATGACGGTCAACGATGTGGTGATGACACTGGTTTCTGGAGTGCTGCGCCGGTTTCTGCTTGATCACGACCAACTGCCGGACTCGTCACTCGTGGCGTTGTTGCCGGTATCGGTGCACGGCCAGCCCGGCGGTTCCGGCGCCAACCAAGTTTCGAACCGGCTTATCACGCTGGAAACCCGAATCGCCGACCCCGCAGAACGGCTCAAATTCATTGCTGCGGCGAATGCCGTTGCCAAGCAATCCAAGTCGGCGATCGGCGCCATCCTGTTGCAGCAGTGGTTGCGGTTCGTCAGGCCCGTCGTCTACCGCGTTGCGATGGGCGGCTACAAGGCGACCCGAGTCACCGAGCGCTGGCCGGTGCACAATGTGGTCGTCTCCAACGTGCCCGGGCCACAGATCCCGCTGTACTTCCAGGGCTGCCGGATACTCGCGCAGTACCCGCTGGGGCCGATCTTTCCCGGCTCGGGCGTCAACATCACCGTGATGTCCCTGACCGGCAAGCTGAACATCGGGATCACCTCATGTCCAGACCTATTGCCGAATCTGTGGGAAATGGCCGATGACTTCGTCAGCGAAATGAGAGACCTGCTGTTGACGACCCGCTGAGTGGTCCCGACGCCGCCGTTAACCGGGACGTGCAGCGTGCACCGGGCGACCGAAGGCGCTGGCGGATAACCGCTCGTGCAACCGAGCCAGCGGCGCCGGCACCCACCAGTTCCAGGTGCCGAAGATATGCATAAAAGCCGGGACGAGCAGCACCCGCAGAAGTGTCGCGTCGACCAGGACTGCGACCGTCAACCCCAAGCCGAATATCCGCATAAACGAGACCTGAGCCGCCATCAGCGCCGCGAAGGAAACCGACATCAGCACGGCCGCCGCCGTGATCACCCGGCCGGTTCGGGCCAAGCCCAATGCGACGCTCTCGTCATTGTCGGCCGGCCTCTGCGGTGACGCGAGCCAGAATTCGCGGATCCGCGCGATAAGGAAAACCTCGTAGTCCATCGAAAGCCCGAACGCGATGCAAAACAGCAGCACCGGCATGGACACGACAAGGGTTCCCGTCGACGTCGTGCCCAGTGCCCCGAAATGCCCCTCCTGAAAGATCCACACCATTGCGCCAAACGCCGCTGTCAGCGACAACACGTTGAGCACCAGCGCCTTCAGCGGCAGCACCACACTGCCGGTGAGCAAGAACAGCAGCATGAAGGTGATCACCGCGATCAGCCCGAGCACCAACGGCACCCGTGCCATGATTCCCGCTACGGTGTCGCGGTTGACTTGCGCTTGGCCCGACATGTGGACAGCCCGACCACCGGGTCCGAGTACCGCATGAAGCCGGTCGAGTTGTGTTTCCGAAACCGGCGTGAATAGCGGCGCGGAGCTGGCGACCGTGAATAATGCGGTGTTGTCCGGCATCTCGGCCGAGCGGGACCCTGGCCCAACCGGTATCCCGCCGACGAACGTGCCGACCGACGACGACACCGACGTCACGTTGGGCGCCTGCGAAAGCTGTGCGGCGTACCTGCGCAATTCGGCTTCGGTGATTCCGGAGCTGTCGGGGAGAACGACAATCACACTGTTGTCCCAGTCAGCGGCGAAGTCGCGCCGCAACGTGTCACCCACCACCCGCGCGCTCGATGACGGCGGCAAAACCCGGTCGTTGGGGAAGCCCCACTTGACGCCGAGGAAAGGTGCTCCGAAGAGCAGCAACAGGGTGATGATCGCCAACCCCACCGGAATCGAGCGGCGCATGGCGAATTTCGCGGTGCGATACCAGAACGATTCGTTGACGGGCTTGTCGGCCGGATCGGCGCGGCCCAGCACCCGTCGTGCGAGCCGGTGCGCATCGAGCGAGTTCAGCCGGTCACCAAGCAGCACAATTGCCGCCGGCGTCACCGTCACGGCCGCCAGCCCGGCGAAGGTCACCGCCGC
The DNA here is from genome assembly GCA_963787635.1 of uncultured Actinomycetota bacterium. GTDB lineage: Bacteria > Actinomycetota > Actinomycetes > Mycobacteriales > Mycobacteriaceae > Mycobacterium. The sequence goes on from CAWBDP010000008.1 coordinate 96,356, forward strand.
AACACCGGCGTAGGCGAACGACTTCAGGGCATACATGGGAAACAGCATTAACGTCACCATCGACAAGGCCACGGTGATCGCCGAGAACACAACGGTACGGCCCGCCGACGCCATCGTGCGGATGACCGCGTCGTCGTGGCCGGCGGCGATCTCTTCGCGGTATCGGCTGACGATCAACAGCGTGTAGTCAATAGCCAGCGCCAAGCCCATCGCGGCCGTCAGGTTCAGCGCGAAAGTCGAGACATCGGTGAGCAGGCTGAGGGCACGCAGCGCCGCCAGCGAACCCGCGATCGCAAATCCGCCAACCATGATCGGCAGCGCCGCCGCCGGCAGTCCGCCGAAGACCCAGACCAGCACGACAAAGCTGACCGGAATTGCGATCGACTCCACTCGCAGCAGGTCTTTCTCGGTCTGCTTGTTGACCTGCGCGTAGACCATCGCCATACCGCCGGCTTGCACGCTGACTCCGTCATGGTCGTGCGCAAGCCGGTCAGCCAGCGACTTTGCGTGCTTGGGCGCCTCGTTTTCACCCCCGACGATGCCGGCCGAGATGATGGCCGACGTACCGTCCTTGCTCACCAGAGCAGCGGCCGCCGCTCGCGGTGTTGTCCATGGTGAACTCACCCGGGCGACGTACGGCGAACTGCTGAGCTGGGCGACGATCTCCGTGCCGACAACTCTTCCGGCACCCTCCCGGACGTCGCCCTGCGATCGAACCAGGAACAACATGTCCATATTCCCCTGGTGATTGGTCAGCAGCGACGCGGCCCGCGCAGATTCCGATGCCGGATCTTGGAAGCCGCCCGCCGAGAGGCTGTTGACGACGGGAATACCGAAAATGGCGGCGCCGATCATGACAAGCACCCCGAGGCCGAGGACCCGTCGTGGCGCGGCGACGGCTAGTCGAGCGATTCGCTCCAGCACGTCTCACCCCCCGCCGTCCATCTGCCGGCGGCTCACTCTGGACCGCACTTATCTGTCGCCCGTGTGCCCCCTGCGGGCAGCTCTCTAGCTACCATAAAACGACACGAAGCTAGGCTCAACGACTAATTTTCGCTATCGCAAAATCGGGGACTCGGGCCTCCACTATTAGGTGTCGCCGCGAACCCAAGACTGGCTACCGGCCTGCGCAATACAAATGAGGAACAGCCCGTCCGGCGCCTGCGCGACGTAATACTCCGGCCATGTCTCGCAGTCCGAGTTCTCTTCCTTGACTCCTGCCATCGGAGGTGACCTGAACCATCTGGTCTCACGTCTCCTCGGTGAACCGCAGAACATCAACCGTCCCGGCTGGGTGGCAAAGGAGATGTTGTAGTCCGCGGTCCCGAAGACGTAATAGGTACTGTTGTCACAAGGCGCACCGAGAACCCGTCCCGGAATGATGCCTGGCGTGCAGCTGGGATAGTCGCAGACAGTCGGCCCAGCGGTAACGGGGGGCGCCGCCAGCAGACCGGTTCCTAATAACGCGGCAATCACTGCCACGATAAGTCGCACGCACCTACTGTGGCACAGCCGAAAACAGAATTCTCGGGTTTTGGAGAGGATAGGCAAGCCGTCTGGTAGGCAGTAGCGTGGTCATCGCTCTGGAGTGATAGTGTGGCTCTCCCTTACCCGTGCCAAAAGGAGGTGGCCATGCCGTCGCGGGAGCGACGATCCAGGGCGCCCCACACCGACCGTGGCGACGACACGCCCGCGCAAGCGGGTGGTACCCCCACCCTTGCGGACGCACTGGAAGAAGTCGCCCGCGCCGAAGCACGGGCCGAAGCTGCCCGGACGCGTGCGACACAGCTGAGCCGGGAAGCCGAGGTGACGTCCGGCGATCACGTCGACATAACCGATGGGGCGGACGCGGATGACACCGATGGCGCCGCCGTGGACGAGAGTGTCCGCGAAGCCGGGCTGCGGTCGGCAAGGTCCTCGCGGTTGCGGCGGCGCCCGGAACGGAAAACATGGACGGTCGGTGCCGCGCTCGTGCTTATCTCCGCCTTCCTGGGAGCAAGCGGTTATGTGGTGTGGTATCACCGTCGCGCCACGGATGAACAGCATCGCGTCGCCGAGTTCGCCGCGGCGGCCCGGCATGGCGCCATCACGCTGATGTCGATGGATGCCACGAAGGCGAGGGACGACGTGCAGCGCATGATCGACGACACCACCGGCCAGTTGAACGCCGCGATATTGATCACCGAGGACGAGTTGGTCAAAGCGGCCGAGGAGTCGAAGGTCAGCACAAAAGTCGCCGTGCAAGCCGTGGCTGTCGAGTCGATGACCAACGATTCGGCGGTCGTCCTGCTCGCGACAAAAGCCGAGGTCGTCAATCCCGACCCGACCAAACCGCCGCCGCGATCATCGCGGATCGTCATGAACGTCCAACGGGACGGCGGCCAGCTCAAGGTGTCCAGACTCGAGTTCTTACCGTGACGGTCGATGACGATTCACAGATCGACGACGTGGCAACTGCATCCGACGTGCAGCCAGCGCATCGCCGAATTAGACTGATTCGGGACTGGATTCGCCGGTGCCTGGCCAGGTGGCGTCCAATCCTATTGACGCTGTTGGTCATTGCCTCATCAGTGTTCGCTGCCGGCTTCTTTTTCGTTCAGTACCGTCCGGATCTGCAAACCGACGACGCGGCGGCGCACGAGGTGATCAGGGCTGCTTCCGAAGGTGCGGTGGCGCTCTTGTCGTACTCGCCCGACAGCCTGAGCCGCGATGTCAGCAATGCGAAGTCGCGCGTCACCGACGACTTTCTGGACTATTACCAGCGGTTCACTGAACAGATCGTGGCGCCGGCGGCCCAGCGTGGACTGACGACGACCGTCCGCGTGGTTCGAGCCGCTGTGTCGGAGCTACATCCGAATTCCGCAGTCGTGTTGGTGTTCATCGATCAGAAAACGGCGAGCAAGGTCGGCCCGGAACTGGTGAAAACCGGGAGCAGCGTCCGGGTAACGCTGACGAAGGTCAACGGTGCCTGGCTGATAGCGAAGTTCGATGCGGTGTGAACGCCGCCGCGGGCTGTTTGACGCGAATCGGCACATGACCGGCGGGGACGATGTTAATCTCAGCGCTTGAGAATGCCGCAGCGCAAAACCGCGAGTTAGGCGTTTGGGAAGACTCTAGCGCGTCGAGGAGCACGTGATGCGTTCAAGGGAAGTAGTCGCAAGCGCGACACTGATGGCCGCCACCGTGATCGGCGGTGTGACCACGGCACCGTCAGCCCAGGCGGAAAGCATCGCCATCAACGGCACCTACATCGCCACGTCGGTCGGTGAGTGGGCCAAGACCAACGAGGCGTTTGACAATGAGGCGACAGTCCGAAGCACCTGGACTATCACTTCCTCATGCACCACTTACCAAGACTGCAGCGGTCAGGTGACGAGCGATCAGGGCTGGAGTGCGCCGCTCACCGTGCATGACGGAGTGTTGTGGTACGTCAGACACGATCTGCCCAATTGGGAACAGTGCCCCGACGGCACAGCCGCCACCGGGCGCCAGACTTTCAGTTTCACTTACGTGGGCCCCGATGGCATGCAAAAGCCTGGGTCAGACACGCTGGCCGGCCTGGACAAGACGGTCGGCCCAAGCGGCGCCTGCGGCGTGAATCGGTGGCTCGTGGTCGAGATGCCGTTCAGGCTGGACAAGCTCGCGTAACTGGCCTCAGGCGCGAAGCATGTCTTCCCACGTCTTGGGCGCCGACGACCTCACTAAATTCGACTGCCGATATAACTGGCCGTCCGGGCCGACATAACGACCGGTCTGCGGATCGTAGGTGGCGAAGGCCAGCGCTGGACCGGGTTCAGACCTGTTGTCGCCGTAGGAACTTGGAGCCGCCTGCGGCCCCCCGCCGCCGGGACCGGCCGGCGGCGGCGACGAGGGTGGCGGTGGCGGAACATCCGGAACGTCGACCGGCGCAATAGATGGCAGCCCAGGTGGCACCGCGTTCGCGGGTACGTTGGCGGCCACTGGCGGTGCGGGATTGGGGACGCCGGCCGGCGCCAACCCCGCACTCAGAGGCGAAGAAGGCACTCCCGGTGGCAGCGGCGTTCCCTCCACCGGTCCGAAGATTCTGTCCCGGAAGAAGTTGACCCGGTCATCGGGCGGAATGCCCTGTGCCACCAGGTTCGGATCCAGCGGGTAGGCACCGTACACGTGCTGCCGCGTCGCCAGCGGTTCGAACGGCTTGTCGCTGTTGCAGATTTCGACTGTCGGCGCACGTTTTCCGGGATGTCTCATACACGGATAGTTGCGGGCGCCGCGAACCCCGATCGGTGAATCCTGCGGCAGTTTGCAATACACCCCCTCCGGCGTATCGACCGTTCTCGTGTCGGCGCCCGCCCGCCATTGACTGGGCGGTAGGAAACCGACCGTGCATGCCGGCGGATCACTGATGATGGCAGCGAAGTTGCCGCGGGCCATCCCGGTCGGGTTTTTCATAGGTTCAAATGACTGAATCGCAGCTATGAACGGCGGCAGCAACACCAAAACTTGCTCCAGCCCGGGATGGTAGGTCACCAGGATCTCGCCGATCGTACTGAGGTTAGCCAGCAACACCGGCAACGTCGGTTTGACTTGCTCCAGCAGCCGGGACGCCTCGTCCAAAGCGCCGGGCCCGGTATCGAGCAGGGTGCGCACTTGTGGGTCGTTGGTCGCGAGCTGGCCGGTGAATCCGGCCAGGCTGCGTGCCCACAGCCGGATGGCATCGGTGGTTTGTGCTTGCGAGTCCAGCAGCGGCCTGGCGTCCTCGGTAAGAGTTCGTGCCCGGTCGGCGACCCCGTCGAGGTCACGCGAGAGCCGTGCTGCCGAGTCGAACAGCGATCCGAAATCGTAACCGGCCCCATTGAATCCCTTGAACGCCTCCTCGAGCAATCCCCTGTAGTTGCTCTGGCTGATGCTGTTCACCAATTCACTTGTCCTGTCGAGCACGGGCCCGATCGGCTGCGGGATCGTGGTGTTGCCGACAGGGATGTCGTCACACCTGTGATCCTTGCCGGGGCACCGAAAATCTCGGTCGCCCAGGTAGGGCCGCGAGTCGGTTTGTGGCCGCAGATCCACGTATTGTTCGCCCACCGCGGAGATGCTGCGTACCTCTGCTTTCAGGTTTGTCGCCGGGATTTTCGCCGAAGAACTGATGGACAATGTTGCTTTCACGCCGGACGACGTCAACTCCACGCCGGTGACCTTGCCCACCTGCACCCCGCGGTAGGTCACGTTGCTGAACCGATACAGGCCACCGGCCGCGGGTAGCTCCATCGTGACCGTGATCCGCCTGATGCCCAACAAGGTCGGGGCTTGGAGGTACACCACGGCCATCACGATCACACCGACGAGCCCGACGATCGTGAAAATTATCAGCTGGATACGGACGAAGCGAGTAAGCATCAGCCACTCCCATCCATAGGTGGAGTCGGCGGCATCGGCCCGGGTCCCGCCTCAGGCGGGGCTGGTGCGCCAGCCGGCGCCGGTGGGGGCGCGCCCGGTCCCGGTGGCAGCGGCGCTATGGGCCGTGGCGGCGGCTGACCGGGAACGGGGCACGGTCCGTACCCGCAATAGCCTGGTGGCGGTAGCGGCAGCGGTACGGCAAAAGTTGGTTGCGGCCCAGCCGTGGGCGTCAGCGGCGCACCGACGGGTGGCGGCACCGGTCCGGGAGCCAGCGGATGAAGCGGATCGGGCGTGTACTGGTACCGCAAGTAGTAAGGGTCTCCGGGCGCCGGTACCAGCTCCGCACCCGGCCGATCCCAATGGGTACCGAGCAGTAGGTTTCTTCTGAGTCCGGCGTTCGTCAAGTCGAGCGCGAAAAACCCGTTCGTGTAGTCGCCCCGGACACCGCGGTCGATGACGTTCTGGCCGAACGGCATGACCGGCAGGTACGCCAGGGCCGGGCCTAGATCCGGCCCGATGTCCGCCAGCGCACGAATCGTCGGCTCAAGGTTTTGCAGGTTTTTGACCAGATCGGCTCCCGCGTCGCGGATCAGCCGGTTGGCGGTGTCGCTGAAAACACCGAGTTTGTCCAGCGCGGTCACGATGCGGGGCCGCTCTTTGATCAGCACGTCCAGCGCGGGCGGTATCTGGTGCAGCGCGGCCGTGATGACGTCGCGCTGTCCGGCGAGCGTGTCGGCGAGCCGATTCAGTCCCTGTAGCGATGCGACGAGGTTGTCGCGTTGCTGATCCAGTGTGCCCACGAACCGGCGGAGGCGATCAAGCAGATCGCGAATTGCGGGGGCATTCCCGGACAAGGCGGCGCTGAAGTTGTGGATGATGTCGGCGATCTGGGTGAATCCGCCGGAGTTGATGATGACCGACAGCGACGACAGGGTTTGCTCAGTCGACGGATAGATCGACGACTTGTTCAGCGGGATCGTGTAGCACGATGGTTGGCTAATGCCGAGCCGGGCGCATTCGGCCTTCGATCTCAGTGGTTCGGTAACATGCTGGCCGGGCGGCGGGTTGAGCTCCAGATGCATGGATCCCAGCAGGCTGGTCTGGCCGACGGCTGCAACCGCGTTGGCGGGGACGTTGACGCCCTGCTTCAGCGAGATCTCAACGTCAGCGTTCCAGTCTTGGCCCGGGGGGCATTCTGGCGGCTTGTTGGGGCCGGCGCACACCGTCAGCTTGCCGACACTGCCCACCACGACGTCGTCGATCAGCACCGGCGAATTGGGCTCCATCGTACCGACATTGGCGATCTCGACGTGGTAGATGTCGGCGCCCGGTCCGCGTCCAACCGCCCCGGGCAGGGGCAGCGAGGTCAGGCCGTTGAACGCGCATCCGGTCGCGGCCAGCATGACGCAGCAGCCGACGGCGAACACCCGCTGCACGGGCACCCGGGCTGGGTTTGATGGCCCGGCTTCTCCTCGGGCCGCGAGCCCGCATCGTCGCCGGGCGGTCACGGTTGCGCCCCTTCGGCAGGCAGCAGGCCCGGCGGGTTCGGCGGCGCCGCCGCGGGCGACTGCTCGGGACTCGTCGGTGCGGGTGGCTGCGGCATCGCCGCTCCCGGTATCCGCCCCGGCGGCGGCGGGGGTGGCGGCGCCTCGGGCACATCACCGGGGATCCCGGTGTACGCCGACACCGCGGGCGGCAGCTCGGGCGGTCCGGGCTTCGGGCCCTCGCCGCCGGGTGCCAGCCGCGCCTCGCTGTAGACAATGTTCGACGGATCTGTCGACTTCGCCAGCAAGGGGTTGAACGGAAGATACAGATAGTTGAAGTTCTGAACGATACCGAAACTCAAGAAAGTGAGCGGGTTGACCACCCGCAGCGCCGGGCCGGCGTACAGGGCGCACAGCTTGCCGGTTTCGACCGCGGTGACGTTCTCGACGTCCCCGATTGCAGCGCAGGTGGCGCTCACGGCATTGGAAAAGTTGTTGAAGTCCAATCCGCCACGGATGGCGCCGGTTTCGGGGTTGTAGTCGTTGTAGCCGTTGGAGAGCGCGTTCGGCGTGACGTGCAGGATGTTTTCAAAAGCCAACTTGTTATCGACGAGGATCTGGGTGACATCGGCCAGTCGCGAAATCTGCTCGGAAGCCGGGTCACGGACTCCCGCGATGAATCGCTGCACCGGGCCGATCGCGTCCGCCAGATTCGTCAGCGCCGCGTCCAAATCGGACCTGCTGTCGTCAAGCACGCTTGTCAGCGTGGCAAGCCGGTCGTTGAACTGCACGAGTTGTTGGCCGCTGTCGCGAAGCGCGGTGACGAAGGTCTGCAGGTTCTTGATGATGTCGACAATGTTGCCGCTGCCGTCGGCCAGGATCCGCCCCAGCCCAGACAGTTGAGCCAGTGTCTGCCGCAGTTTGTCGCCGTTGCCGCCCAGCGCGTACGCGGCACTGTCGATGAAGCGGCCGATCGAGCTGCTCGACAGCTTGCTGTCGGGTCCGAGATCCGTTGCCAGCTTCATCAACTCGTCTTTCACCTCGTCCCATTCGACGGGAACCACAGTCCGTTGCACCGGTATCACGGCACCGTCAGCCATCGTGGGGCCGCTGGACCGGTAGGCGGGGGCCAACTGGACATAGCGGGCGGCCACCAGGTTCTGGGCGACGATCACTGCTTTGGCATCCGCCGGAATCGGCAGGTTGTGATCGACGTGCATGGTCATCTTGACCTGGGTGCCCTGCGGTTGGAGCGCGGCGATCGTGCCGACCTTGAGACCAGCGACCCGCACGTCGTCGCCCTTATAGATCCCGATCGCAGTGTGGAAGTAGGCGGTGATCGTCTTGGGACCAAAAAACGTATTGCGGACGACTAGTCCCGCGCCGAGGACAAGCAGCCCTGCCAACAGAACCGCCAGCCCGACCGTCCGCCTCTTGCGCGCGATCATGATTGTGGTCCGGACTGCGATCCGAGCCGTCCCCCGACCGTGCAGCCAGGGCAGGGTGGAATACCGTTGGACGGGAAGGGGAAGAACGCCCGGGGTCCGGCGGTGTCCGGTGGCGCACCGGGTCGCCCATTGGCCCGGAACCCGAAGTAAAAGTCGAAGAACGGCTGAGAAAACAGTTCGGGGATGACGCCGGCGTTCGGGACGAACGCGTTGTAGTAATAGCCTGACGAGACGGCCTCGCCTTGGGTGAGCTGAAACTTGGCCAGACCCGGCAGCGCTTTGGCGATGTTGTCGCGGTTCTTCTCCAGCATCGCGGTCACGTCATTGAGCTGCTTCAGCGTCGGGGCCAGCTTGGCTTCGTTGTCATTCACCAGTCCGGTGAGCTGCTGGGCCACCGCCGACGTGTTGGCCAGCAGCTGCACAATCGCCTGCCGCCGCGCCACCAGCACCGCAAGCAGATCGTTGGCGTTGAGAATCAGCGTGTTGACCTGTTCGCTGCGCTGCGACAGGATTCCGGTGACATCGGCGGCGCCTTTGAGTAGCTCCCGCAGTGGTTTATTGCGGCCGTTGAGGGCTTCCGATAACCGTTTCACCCCGTCGAAGGCCCGTCCCAGTTGCGGCTGGATCTGGTTGAGCGTGTCCGACAGCCTGTCGAGCGATCGATTGAGACCTTGGGGACTTTCGGTATCCACTCCGGCGACGTTGGTACTGAGGTCGCTGAGCGCCTCGTTCAAGGAGTAGGGCGAGGATGTGCGCGACACCGGTATGACACCCATCGGATGCAGACGGCCGCTGCCCGCTGACTCCACGGTGAGCACCCGCTGGCCCAGCAGCGAACCGGTTCTGATGTGCGCGGTACTGTCCGACCCGAGCAGGATCGTCCCGTTCAGGAAGAAGGTCACCAGTACATCCCCGTTGTGCAGCGCGAGGCTCGACACCTTGCCGACTTTCATCCCGGACACCAGCACGTCGTTGCCTTGAGCTAGGCCGCCTGCCTCGGAGAACAGCGCCTGATACCGCACCGTGGTGGCCCGCTGCACCAGCTGGTCGGGGGATAGGAATACGGCAATGACCAGCACCACCAGAACTACGCCAAGAAGTCCCGCTCGAATGAGGCCCGCTCCGCGATATTTGTTCATTGGTCTCCCCGCAGCTCCTCGTCACTGGGCTCCGCGCACCGGCCGCCTTCCTGCTTGTATACGGGCACTACCAAGGTCCGGTACTGCAGATCCGAGACGCGCAGGCTTAGCTCGCAGAGGTAATACGGCAGCCAGGCGCCCTGTGAGCCGAGGCGCACCAGTTTTTTGTAGTCGTGCGGCAGCTTTTGCAGCGAGGCATCGAGCTGATCTTTCCCCTGCTCGAGCAGCGGGGCCAACCGGCTCAGCTGGTCGACCGTCCCGGCCAGCGGCGGCCGCGCATTGGTCAGCAGGTTCGCGATCGAGGCGGTTCCCCTGTCCAGGGAGTCGATCGCGGCGCCGATCGTATCGCGGTCTTGCGACAGCCCGGTCACCAGCCGCTGCAGCCGAACCAGCGCGTCGGAGAACTTATCGCCGTCTTTGTTGAGCGTACCGACCACCGTGTTGAGGTGGTCGATCAGTTGCTGGATCGTTTCGTTGTTGTCGGCCAAGGTATTCGAGAACCCCGAGGTTTTCTTCAGCAGATCTTCCAGGGTGCCGCCTTCGTTCTGGAAGATCTGCACCAGCGATGCGGAAAGGGCATTGACGTCTTTCGGGTTCAGTCCCGAGATAACGGGTTGTAGTCCGCCGAGCAGCAAGTCCAGGTCGAGCGCCGGTGCGGTCCGGTCGAGAGGGATCTGCGAACCGGCCGGCAGCCTCTTCGTCGACCCAGCGCCGTCTACGAGCTCGAGGTAGCGATCACCCACTAGGTTGAGGTAGCGAACGACAGCCCGGGTGCCGCTGGTGAGTACGACAGTGCGGTCGGCGTCGAACTTCACCAGCACCTTCTTGTCCGGACGCAGCGAGACGCTATTGACGGTGCCCACTCGGATACCGGCGACCCGCACAGTCTGTCCGGTCTTGAGGCGTGACACGTCGTTGAAGACCGCGGAATAACCGTTCGTCGAACCGGTTCGGTACTGGCTGAAGATAAAGAACAGGAACACCGTCAGTAGCGCCATCACGGCTGCGAAGATCCCGAACTTAAAGAGCGTCCCACGTAAGCTGGTCATCCGGGCTGCCCGATCTGCAGGGAGTTGCGCGGCGGCCCGTCGAGCGGCCCGTACAGCAGCTGTTTGAGGGCATCGGAATTGATCAAAAGTTGCGGGTTCCCGTACTGCCAAGGGTTGGCGCCGACATCGGCGATCACGTACGCCGGAGCCACGTCGGGCGGCTCAAGGGGAAGCTCCTCGCATTGCGGGCCGCCGGTCGCGGCCACCTTGGGCAAGTTGACCGGATACCGATAACGCTCGGCGCCGAACTCGAAACTGGCCAATACTTGAATACCCGGGGCTTGCAGCGGCGGAGCCTTCACGATATTGGCTGCCCCGGCAAGGCTGCACCACAGCGCTTGGTGGTACTCGTTGGTCAGATTGGTGGTCGGCACCAGCAGGTGCAGCACATCTGTCAGCGCTTGCCGGTTGCCGCCCACCACCTCGTTGCCGATGTCGGCCAACCCGATCGAACTGATCAGGAACGCGTCCAAATTTTGTTGTTCGTCGACGATCGTCTGACTGATTCGCGTCGTGTTCTCGATCGTCTTGACGAGGTCGGGCGCCGCGTCGGCGTAGGCGTTGGCTACCGCGGGAAACACCTCGAGGTCGTGGCTCAGCGCCGGGAGACTCGGGTCGGTTTTTGCCAGAAACGCGTCCAAATCGCTCAGCGCTTGGCCAATCTGGTGGCCGCGGCCGTTGAACGCCGAAGCGATCGCGCCAAGAGTTTCATTGAGTTTCGCGGGATCGATCCTTGTCAGTAGCGACCTCAGCTGCTCGAAAACCGTGTTGATTTCCACGGTGACTTGCCCTTTGGTGTCGAGAACGTCCTTGGCGCGCAATGGCTGCGGTGAGGGATCAGGGGGCCGTATTAGCTCGACGAACTTGGCGCCGAAAACTGTTGTCGACGCGATGTCGACGAGAACATTGTGCGGAATGAGCGGGCGCCCGTCCGGACCTTTAGCGCGGAGCTGGGACGGGTCCATCGCAAGGTGCAGGGCCGCTCTGCCATCGGGCAGCGTCTCGATCTTGTCGACCTTGCCCACTTGCACGCCGCGCATCTTCACCTTAGCGTCGACGTTCATCACCAGACCGGCGCGCGGCGAGATCACTGTTATCGGTGTGTATTTGGTGAACCTGCCCTGAAACAAACCAATCGCCACGTAGAGAACTACAGCGATCACCCCGAGGGTGACCACACCCGCCGCCAGGTTTCGGCTTATATTTGGTGACATCGCTTCTTCCTAACCCGACAGGTTGAAGTTTCCGTTGGTGCCGTAGACCGACAGTGAGACCAAGAGCGTCACCGAGACGACGACGATCAGGGAAGTTCGCACCGCGTTGCCGGTGGCGACCCCTACACCCTCGGGCCCCCCGCTGGCGAAGTAGCCGTAGTACGTGTGAATCAGCAACACGGTCAGGGCCATCAGGATGGCCTGCAGGAACGACCACAACAGGTCGAATGGGTTCAAGAAAGTGTCGAAGTAGTGGTGATAGAGGCCGCTTGATTGGCCGAGCAAGACGGTGGTGGTGAATTGGCTGGCCAGAAACGACAGGATGATGGCAACGCTGTAGAGCGGTGTGATTGCGATCATCCCCGCGACGATCCTGGTGCTGACCAGATAGGAAATCGGCCGAATCGCCATGGATTCCAGCGCATCGACTTCTTCGTTGATCCGCATTGCGCCCAGTTGCGCGGTCACCCCGGCACCGAAGGTAGCGGCCAAGCCGATGCCCGCGACCACCGGGGCGGCGATGCGGACGTTGATGAACGCGGATAAGAACCCGGTCAGCGCTTCGACGCCGATATTGCCCAGTGAGCTATAGCCTTGAATAGCGAGCGTGCCGCCCGCTGCTAGCGTCAAGAAGCCGACGATCACCAGAGTGCCGCCGATCACCGCCAATGTGCCGGTGCCCATGCTGATTTCGGCGATGAGACGGATCACTTCACGCCGGTAATGCACTGTCGCGAACGGTATCCCGCCGAGCGACCGCGCGTAGAACAAGGTCTGATCACCGATTCCGCCCACCCAGTTGACGGGTTTGCGCCAATAGCCGAGCACGCCGAACGTTCGGGGATAGGTGGCCCTCAGCGTCTTTACCGTCATCGCATGTCTCTCATGATTTGGTGGAGAACCGGATGCCGACCGCGGTGACGACGACGTTGATGACGAACAGCGCCATGAAGGCATACACCACGGTTTCGTTGACGGCATTGCCCACCGCCTTGGCGCCTCCGCGGGTGACCGTCAGGCCGCGATAACAGGCCACCAGACCGGCGATCAGGCCGAACAGTGCTGCCTTGACGCACGAGATAATCACCTCAGGGATACCGGTCAACAAGGTGATGCCGGCAGCAAACGCGCCGGGGTTGACGTCCTGAATGAACACCGAGAAGACGAAACCGCCCAGAATGCCGATGATCACAACCAGGCTGTTCAACAGTAGTGCCACCAGGCCCGAGGCCAACATCCGAGGTGTCACTAAGCGCTGGACCGGATTGATCCCCAACACCTCCATCGCATCGATCTCCTCGCGAATGGTGCGCGAACCCAGATCCGCGCACATCGCGGTGGCGCCGGCGCCGGCGACGATCAACACCGTCACCAGCGGACCGAGCTGGGTGACCGCACCGAACGCCGCGCCCGCGCCAGATAGATCAGCGGCGCCCAATTCCCGCAACAGGATGTTGAGAATGAAGACGACGAGAACCGTGAACGGGATGGCCACCAACAATGTCGGACCCAGCGAGACGCGGACGATGAACCACGATTGCTCGAGGAATTCGCGCGCCTGAAAGGGCCTGCGGAACAGGAACCGCACCGCGTCGGCCCCCATCGACACCAGCGCGCCCACGGCTTCCATTGCTCCGGAGACGTTTCCCGGCAAACTTACACCTGACGACCAGCGGTTCGTGTCTTTAGTCGTCATGGGCTCCCCCTCCCCCTGCGGTCACGGCCGACATCCCTGTCGGATCGACACTGTGCGCCAACTCGACCCCGACGCGGACGATGGCAACCTCCCCACGACGTTTCCCTCCTTGCTTGGGGTTAGCGTCAGGACTCGTCAGTAAAGGAGTAGGCCCCGAATCTTCGCCACGCGTCTCGCGATTATGACCCACCGCGTAGCGTCGCGGGCGCGATTGCACATCCATTTTTAGAAACACAGAATGTGTCCAGGTTCTTGGGCTTCGGCTCGTGACCAGCAAGAGCCGGAGGTTGTCCGCGCCGAGCCGACTGATACCGGCGGTACCGGGGTAGGGCATTGGCATCTCCGGTCGCTAGGTGACGGCGCCGGCCGTCTTGAGCTCGATGATGCGATCCCAGTCCAGACCGAGCTCCATCAGGATCTCGTCGGTCTGTTCGGCGAATCCCGGCGCCGGCCCGGTGTGCGGCGCGGCGACATCGAACTGCACCGGGTTGGCGACCAATTCGAGTTCGCCGGCCCGAACTACATATTCATTGGCGCGGATCTGTGCGTCGTCGGCCGCCTGCAAGGTGTCCTGCACGGGTGCCCACGGCCCGGCGAGCGTCGCGAAACGCTCACTCCACTCCGCCAGCGAGCGCGTCGCGATCACCTTGGTCAGGATCTCCACTGCCTCGGCGGTATTGGCCGCGATCAGCTCCGCGGTCGCGAAGCGGGGATCGTCGGCAAGTTCCGGCCGGTCGATGTGCTGACACACGTCGGCCCAGAATTTACCGGGCTGCATCATCACAAAAGAGATGTAGCGGCGGTCAGCCGTCGCGTACACCCCGACCAGCGGATTGACCGGCGAACCGTGGATGCCGGGTGGTGGTGCTTCCAGCCGCTGACCCAGGTGCACGGTCAAGGCCACCGTGTGCCCCATCGACCACAGGCCGCTGCCCAGCAGCGACACGTCGACGATGGAGGGTTCGCCCGTTCGCTCACGCTTGAGCAGGGCCGCCGCGATGCCACCGGCGAGGTTGGTGCCCGAGATGGTGTCGCCATACGCCGGTCCGGGCGGATTGATCATGCCCTGGTAACCCATCGGCGTGATGGTGGCAGCGGTGCCGGCCCGGCACCAGAAGGCGGTCATGTCGTAGCCGCCTTTGGTTGCCTCGTGACCGCGGGGGCCCAGCGCACTGCCCCGTGCGTAGATGATCTGCGGGTTCACCGCGCGAATGTCGTCGACGTCGATGGCGAACTTCTGCCGGGCCGAAGGCAGGAAGCTGGTCAGGAACACATCCGACCGGCGGGCCAGCTCGTAGAGCACGTCCTTGCCCTCGGGCTTCCCCATGTCCAGTCCGAGGCTGCGCTTGCCGCGATTGGCGTGCTCGATGTTGGGGTTGGGGTCGCCCTCGACGCGCAGCATGCCGGTCTGGCGCAGGCCGCGCTGCGGGTCACCGGTCACCGCGTGTTCGACCTTGATGACGTCGGCACCCCATTCGCGCAGCACGGCGCCGGCCGACGGCACGAACCCGTACATGGCGACTTCCAGGACGCGGATACCGTCCAGCGGCCCCATCACTGACCACCTCCAACCGGCACCGCAAAAGTCTTGCGTTCCAAGAACTCTTCGAGTCCGGCCACACCCATCTCACGGCCGACGCCGGACTGTTTGAAGCCCCCAAATGGACTGTCCGCGCCGAAGTAGTTGCCGCCGTTGATGGAGAACGATCCGGTCCGGATCCGGCGCGCCACCGCCAGCGCCCGGTCCTGGTCGGCGCTGAACACCGCACCGGCCAAACCGTAAATCGAGTTGTTGGCGATGCGCACCGCGTCGTCGTCATCGTCGAAGGCGATGACGACGAGCACCGGTCCGAAGATCTCCTCCTGGGCAATCTCGCTGTCCGGGTCGACGTTGGTGAGCAGGGTGGGCGCATAGAAGTAGCCGGGATCGAGCCGCTTGCCGCCGGTGACCAGGGTCGCCCCGGCGTCGATCGCACGCTGCACCATGCCGTCGACCTTGTCGCGCTGGCGCTCGTTGATCAGCGGTCCCATAAAGGTTTTCGGATCGCCGGGATCGCCGTGGCGCACCTTGGCGAAGTTCTGCGCGATCAGCTCCACGATTTCGTCGTGGTGCGTTCTGGGGACCAGCAGCCGAGACGTCAGTGCGCATCCCTGCCCGGCATGGGTCACCATGGAAAACGCCGCGAACATGCCGGCGCCGGCGAAGTCGGCGTCATCGAGCATGATCACCGCGGACTTGCCGCCCAGCTCGAGGAACACCCGCTTGACCGTGTCACTGGCCGCGGCCATGATTCGGCGGCCCGTCGCGGTGGAGCCGGTAAAGGTGATGACGTCGACGTCGGGACTGGTGGTCAGCGCGGCACCCACCGCCGGGTCCGACGAACTGAGCACGTTGATTACACCGGGCGGAATGTCAGTGTGGTTGGCGATCAGCTCGCCGAGGGCGAGGGTGATCAGCGGGGTGTCCGGCGCCCCCTTGAGCACCACCGTGCATCCGGCGGCAAGCGCCGCAGGCAGCTTGGCCAGCGCGAGCTGGTTCGGATAGTTGTAGGCGATGATCGCGCCGACCACCCCGGCGGCTTCCTTCTCCACCCAGCGGTGATGGCGCATGCCGCGCGACTCCTTCTCGCCGAGGTCGTCGGAGAATTCGTAGGTGCGCAGCAGGTCGGCGTAATAGCGGACAATCCCGATCGGCTCGTCCAGTTGCGCGCCGTAGGTCAGTGTGCGGGTGGCGCCGACTTCTGCGATCGTCAAGTCGCGCAGTTCCTCGGTGTGGTCGAGCAGTGCCTGGTGCAGCTGGTCCAGACAGCGAATCCGCAATTCGACGTCGGTCGGCCAACTGGTGGTGTCGAAGGCGCGCCGTGCCGCCGCGATTGCCGCCTCGGCCTCCTCGACACCGGCGTCCGGGGCGTGGCCCAGCACATCGCCGGTCGCGGGATTGAGCGACGGGAACGTCGCTCTAGCGGAGACGAGCCGACCGTCGATCAGCAGCCGCCGGTCCTCCTGCGAGCCCATTCCGGCCTCCTCAGCGGTGGATAACTTGGTTCTCATTCCCGGCGAATCATACATTCCAAGTGAGAGAATTCAAGATGCCCGCCCGTGCTTCACCGCAGGCCGACGGTGGTTTTGCGCCGCGCTTGCGAGACGCTCTCGTGTGAAAGTAAGGTTCTCATAATTGGAAGGGAGATTCTTTGTTGCTGGCGTACACGGCGTGACGACGGCGGTCGTCACCGGGGGCGGCTCGGGCATCGGCCGGGCGGTCGCAGATCGGCTGCGCGCAGACGGCTATCAGGTCGCCACCGTCGACCTCAAACCGTCTGATGCGGAGTTCGCCTTTACCGCCGACGTGACCCGGCGCGCCGAAGTCGACGAGGCACTGTCGGCTATCCGCGGCCAACTGGGGCCGGTCACCGTTTTGGTCAACGCCGCCGGGCTCGACGGCTTCAAGCGGTTCACCCAGATCGAGTTCGAGGATTGGCAGAAGATCATCGACGTCAACCTCAACGGGGTCTTCCACATGATCCAGGCCGTGTTGCCCGACATGCTCGCGGCGAAGTGGGGCCGTATCGTCAACATCTCGTCATCGAGCACCCATTCCGGCACCCCGTACATGACCCACTATGTCGCGGCCAAATCCGCCGTCAACGGGCTGACCAAGTCGCTGGCGCTGGAGTACGGACCCAGCGGCATCACGGTCAACGCCGTGCCGCCGGGATTCATTGACACTCCGATGCTGCGCAGCGCAGAGCAACACGGTCACCTCGGTGACATCGAAAAGAGCATCGCGGCAACGCCGGTGCGCCGGATGGGCCGGCCCGAAGACATCGCCGCTGCGTGTGCATTTCTGGTATCCGACGAAGCCGGTTACATTACCGGTCAGATATTGGGTGTCAACGGTGGTCGAAACACATAGGCGCCGTGGGACTTCGGCGAGGTAAGCGAGAGGAGAACCGGTGGGACGGGTAGCAGGAAAGGTCGCGTTCGTCACGGGTGCGGCACGCGGTCAGGGCCGCAGTCACGCGGTCCGGTTGGCAGAGGAAGGCGCCGACATCATCGCGGTCGACCTGTGCCGTGACATCGAGACCATCGGATACCCGATGGCCCGGCCGGAGGACCTCGACGAGACAGCGCGGCTCATCGAGAAGACCGGCCAGGGTGTGGTGACCGAGCAGGCCGATGTGCGCGAGGCAGCCCAGCTGCGCTCCGCACTGGACAACGGTCTTTCCGAATTCGGCAAGCTCGACATCGTGGTGGCCCAGGCCGGCGTGGCGGGTATGAAGGGCCAGCCACCTATGCAGGCCTGGTGCGACGTCATCAACACCAACTTGATTGGCACCATCAACGCCATCCAGGTCGCGCTGCCGCACCTTCGCGCGGGCGCCTCGATCATCGCTACTGGATCTACCGCGGCACTGATGGACACCGCCAAGAAGGACAACCCGGGCAACGACCCGGGCGGGATGGCCTATGTGCACTCCAAGCGAGCACTTGCCAACTACGTCCACGATCTGGCGACCGAGCTTGCGGCCGTGGGGATTCGGGCCAATGTCATCCATCCGACCAACTGCAACACCGACATGTTGCAAAGCGATCCGATGTACCGGTCGTTCCGGCCGGATCTGGAGCACCCCACCCGCGCCGACGCCGAGCCCGTCTTCGGTGTGCAGCAGGCGATGAAGATTCCGTTCATCGAACCGGAGGACATCAGCAATGCGGTGCTGTGGCTGGCCTCCGACGAGGCCAGGTACGTGACCGGGATGCAAATGCGAGTCGACGCCGGCGGCTATCTCAAGTGGTACGACTTCCGCAAGTGAGGGAGATGCTGTGAAGGTTTGGGTCGATCCCGAGCGCTGCCAGGGGCACACGCTGTGCTCAATGATCGCGCCGGATTCATTCGTCCTCGACGATATCGAAGGCCATTCCTCGGCGGCCACCGAAGATGTTCCGCCCGAACAGGAAGACGCGGTCCGGGAAGCCGCGCAGTCCTGCCCGGAGCAGGCCATCTTCATCGATATCGACGCAGGAAAAAGCTAGGGAGATAAGGGTCTTGAGCGTCGACGACATCGTCAGCGACAGCGATCGCAAAAAGAACCGGTACCACTTCGACCGGCACACGGCCGAATACCGAACCCAGTTCGAGGAGGTCACCGCCGATATCCACGCGAACTGCCCGGTTGCCTGGTCAGAGACCTACGACGGCCATTGGGTCGCCGGCGGCAGCCAGGCCGTGTTCGAGCTCGCCCGCTGCCCGCATGTCTCCAACGACCACGACATCAACGGCGAACGCCGCGGCTACCAGGGCATCTCGATCCCATTGGCCAAACGTGCAAGCGGAGTGCGCGGCGGCATCCTGGAAATGGACGACCCCGAACACCGCATCTATCGCAACGTGCTTAACCCGTACCTGTCGCCGGCCGCGGTCAAACGCTGGGAGCCCTTCATCGACGAGGTCACGCGGGCGTGTCTCGACGAACGGATCGAAGCAGGCCACATCGACTTCGTCGACGACCTCGCCAACGTCGTGCCGGCGGTACTCACGTTGGCAATGCTGGGCGTGCCGCTGCGCAAATGGGCGATCTACAGCGAACCGACCCATGCCGCGGTGTACACACCAGAGCACTCCCCGGACGTCGAGCGGGTCGCCACCATGCATCGGGAGATGGGTCTGGATCTGCTGAACAACATGATCGAGATCCGGGAGAACCCGCGGCCAGGCATCGTGAACGCGCTCATCGGCATGGAAATCGAAGGAGAACCCGCGCCCGATCTGGAGATCATGGGCAATCTCGGACTGGTCATCGGCGGCGGATTCGACACCACCACCGCATTGACTGCCCACACCATGGAATGGCTCTCACATCACCCCGACCAACGGGAGCGGCTCAGCCGCGAACGTGACACCCTGCTCAATTCCGCCACCGAGGAATTCCTGCGCTACTTCACCCCCGCTCCCGGTGACGGGCGCACGTTCTCCGACGACGTGGAAATCGAAGGAACGCACTTCAAAGAGGGCGAGCGATTGTGGATTTCGTGGGCGATGGCCAACCGCGATCCGGCGGTGTTCGCCGAACCCAACAACATCGTCATGGATCGGAAAGGCAACCGGCACTTCAGCTTTGGCATTGGCGTTCACCGCTGCATCGGCTCGAATGTGGCACGCACGGTGTTCAAATCCATGCTGACCGCGGTGCTCGACCGGATGCCCGATTACCGATGTGACCCCGAAGGCACCGTGCATTACGAAACCATCGGCGTCATCCAAGGCATGCGACATCTGCCGGCCACCTTCACGCCAGGCGCCCGGATCGGGCAGGGATTGGATGAAACCCTCGACAAGCTGCAACGGATTTGCGACGAGCAGGAGCTCGCCAGGCCGATCACCGAACGCAAGGAAGCCGCGGTAATCGACTGAATTGCCAGGCGGTCCGCCATTAACCCCATGTCGGACCGATCGACCAGCTAGCGTGAAGCTGGCGTCACGCTCAACGTCGCGCGTGACGCCAGCCAGCTTCACGCTTGGCGCACGCCCCTCAACTCTGGGGAAGTCCGAGCACCCGCTGCGCGATGATATTGCGGTGGATCTCCGACGTGCCACCGGCGATAGTGCCGGAAAAGCTGCGCGCGTAGCGCTCGAACCAGCTGGCGAAGTAGTGATCCAGGTTCATCGGTGCGTACGGTCCGGTCAGCGCGGGATGGATCAGCCCGTCGGATCCCGCCGCCGACAAGGTGCTTTCCGAAGCGGATAACTCGGCCTCCGAACCGAGCAGCTTGAGCACCGACAGTGCGGGTACGTCCTCCTCACCGCGTGCGGCCCGCGCCAAGGCCACCGAGCCGAGCAGCCGCAGCGCCTGATAATCCATCACCGACGTGGCATAACGGTCACGATCCAGGGCCGTGGCGGGCCGGAAGTCGGTGATCAGGTTGTCCAGCCGATCGGCGAAACCGAGCCACATCATCGTGCGCTCATGTCCCAGGGATCCGTTGGCCACCCGCCAGCCCTGGTTCTGCGGCCCGACCAGGTTTTCAGCCGGCACCCGCGCATCGGTGAAGAACACCTCGTTGAAATCCAGGTCGTCGCTGCCACAGATGGACGGGAACGGCCTGCGGGTGACACCAGGGGTATCGGTGGGAATCAACAACGCACTGATGCCTTTGTGTTTGGGCACATCGGGGTCGGTGCGCACAAATGTCAGCAACACGTCGGCGTGGTGAGCTCCCGACGTCCACACCTTCTGTCCGTTGACCACGAAATCATCACCATCACGGACCGCCCGGGTACGCAGCGACGCCAAATCGGAGCCGGCGCTCGGCTCGCTCATGCCCAACGACGCGGTGATCTCGGCCCGCAGGATCGGCACCGCCCAGCGCTGCTTCTGCTCGTCGCTGCCGAACGACAACAGCGACGCCGCAACGATATTCACCCCCTGCGGGTTGAAACTGTGATAGATCCGTCGCCGGCATAGTTCCTCGAGATGGACGAACTGCTGCATCACTGTCGCGTTGCGGCCACCGAACTCCGGCGGATTTCCGGGCAGCAACCACCCGTTGTCGAACAACAGCCGCTGCCAGCGACGAGCCCACGTCGGCATGTGCGACACCGACTGGGGCCGTTCGAACGCTTCGGCCACCGCGACCGGTAGGTGTTCATCGAGGAAGGCCGCGAACTCGGCACGGAATGCCTCGACGTCGGCATCAAAAGTCAGCTGCACGGTACTCCTCGGCGATCAGCGCCCGATGCACAGCGGCCCCGCCCAGCATGAGCTCCCCCGCCTTGGCTCGCTTCATCGCGAATTGCAGGTCGTTCTCCCAGGTGAATCCCATCGCGCCGAACAGCTGCAAGCCGTGCCGAAATACCAGCGACTGACACTCGCCGGCGGCGGCCTTGGCCATCGCCGCCGCCAGCCGCCGGCGCGGATCGTCAGCGGCGATGGTCAGCGCGGCGAAATAGGCCAGCGCCCGCGCCCGCTGCACCGCGACGTGCATATCGGCGGCCTTGTGCTGGACGGCCTGGAACGAGCCGATCGGTACCCCGAATTGGTGGCGGTTGCGGACGTGCTCCAGCACGAGGTCGAGGATGCGCTGGCAGGCGCCGACCATCGTCATCGCCATACCGGTCAGCGCGACGTGCTGCGCTCGCTCGGCGTCGACCAGTACCCGGGCCGAATCGGGGACTCTTACCTGGGCGAATGACACGTCGGCGACGTGGAGCACCGGGTCGAACACCGACGTCCGCCGCGCGGATACCTCACCCGCGGCGACCAGGAACACGCCGGCCTCGGTCACCACCGCCAGCCGGTCGACGCGATCACCGTCGAGGACGTGACGGGCCGTGCCGTCCAACACCCAGCCGTCGGCGTCTCGGCGCGCCCAGACGCCGCTGTGGACGGCGGTGCCCGACTCGTGCGGGTCGAACCGGTCTGCTGCCAGCGGCGCGAACTGGGTCATCGTGGCCAGGTAGACGGTCGGATCGGTGGCGTGGCCCAATTCTTCGGTGACGATCGCCAGCTCGACCGCACTGGCCGGCTCATGCAGCTCGGTCCAGCCGAGGTCGACGTAGGCCTTCCACAGCGGTTCCCAGAGCGACTTCCCGTCGGAGCCATCCTCGGCCACCGCCCGTACCAGCGTCGGCGGGCACTGCTTGGCCACGACATCGCGGACCGTCTGCTGCCACAGCCGCTGATCGGCATCGAACTCCAACAACATCCCGGGCCGCCTCTCGCCGTCCGTCGTTGACCAAGGTAGAGAATATCATTCTCAGTTCCGGAAGGAATCATCTCAATTGAAGATAAGGCATTTGACAAGGCATTATGCCGGGTCGATTGTCACACAGCGAGAGTGGCCCAGCGAGGCCATCGAGATGCCGAGAATGCTATTATCGTCTGTGAAGAACTTTGTTATACAGCACAGGGCCGTAGCTCGTCCCGTTAATCGAAATGCTTACCGGATACCCGTTGATTGGCGGAAGACAAGAATGTTAGATTACCTAGCGTATATCCGGCCGGGTGGTTTGGCTGCCGCAGCCGGGAGGTGACCTTCGTGATCGACAACCCTGACGGAACCCGGACGCCGGTGATCGACGCGAGCGTGCACATCTTCTTCGCGTCCACCAGAGAACTGCGCGAGTACCTTCACGAACCGTTCAAGAGCCGCGGCTTCCCCGACTACGAGATGGACTGGTACGGGACGCCGGGCGACGAGTATGCGCGCGATACCCGCGGCCCGGACCGCCGCTACCCCGGCTCGGATCCCGATGTCGTTGGCAACCACCTGTTCTCCGAGCGTGGCGTCGACGTCGCGGTGCTGCACCCGATGGGCCGCGGCATCATGCCTGACCGCCATCTCGGCACGGCGCTGCACGCCGCGCACAACGAGATGATGGTGTCGCGCTGGCTGGAGTCGGCCGCGTTCGGCGACCGCTTCCGCGGGACGATCCGGGTGAATCCCGACGACATCGCGGGCGCGCTGCGTGAGATCGAGAAGTGGCGCACGCACCCGCGCGTCGTGCAGATCGGCATCCCGCTGCAGTCCCGCGAGCTGTACGGCAAGCCGCAGTTCTGGCCACTGTGGGAAGCGGCGGCGGCAGCGAATCTGCCGGTGGCCGTGCACATCGAAACCGGCGAGGGCATCGGCTTCCCGCCGACACCGTCCGGGCATACCCGGACCTACGAGCAATACCTCAGTTTCATGGCGCTGAACTACCTCTACCACCTGATGAACATGATCGCCGAGGGCGTCTTCGAGCGGTTCTCGACGCTGAGGTTCGTGTTCGCCGACGGCGCCGCCGACTTCGTGACGCCTTTCATGTGGCGGATGGACACGTTCGGGCGACCGCACCTGGAACAGACGCCCTGGGCGCCCAGGATACCGAGCGACTATCTGCCCGGGCACGTCTACTTCATCCAGGGCAGCCTCGACGGTCCCGGTGACGCCGATTTCGCCGGCGAGTGGTTCGGCTTCACCGGCAAGGACGACATGGTGATGTTCGGCTCCAGCTATCCGCATTGGCAACTCGGCGATCTCGGCAAGCTACCCGCTGCGCTGGGTCCCGACCAGCGCGACAAGCTGTGCTGGCGCAACGCGGCAGATCTTTACGGCATAGACATTTCGGCCGGCCTCGCTGCACAGTAGAAGGTAACCAAAGGGAGACCACGATGACGCTGACCCAGACTCACGAGCGGATTCCCGCCGCCGAACGCATCGCGGTGCGGTGCGTCGACTCCGACGTCCACCCGGTGCCCAAACGCGGCGAGCTCACCCAGTACATCCCGGAGCCGTGGCGCAGTAAGTTCTTCGCCGACCACAAAGTGGGCGAGCTCATCTACTACGACGCTCCGGACTACGCCCATGCCTTCGCGATGCGCACCGACACGTTCCCGCCCGACGGTGAATTCCCCGGGAGCGACCCGGATATGGCGTTTCGCCAGCTGATCATGGAAGCCGGCTCCGACATCGCGGTCCTGGAGCCCGCCGGCCGTACGCCGCGCCTGGCCGGAGCCAGCCAGGCATACTGCAGCGCGCTGAATGACTGGCAGGACAACCACTGGCTGGATAGCCACAACAACTGGCACCAGCGCTGGCGCGGTTCGATCTGTGCGGCGATCGAGGACATCGACGGTGCGGCCCGTGAGATCGAGAAGTGGGCCGGGCACCCCTACATGGCCCAGATCCTGATCAAGGCCGAGCCGCGGCCGTCATGGGGCGACCCGCAGTACGACCCGATCTGGGCGGCGGCCACCGAGCACGACATCACGGTGAGCTGTCACCTGTCCCGCAGCAACTACGAGATGCTGCCGATGCCGCCGGTCGGGTTCCCCAGCTACAACCACGATTTCATGGTGACCTACTCGCTGCTGGCCGCCAATCAGGTGATGAGCCTGATCTTCGACGGCGTCTTCGACCGGTTCCCGACATTGCGGATCGTGTTCGTCGAGCACGCGTTCTCCTGGGTGCTGCCGCTGATGTGGCGGATGGACGCGATCTACGATGCGCGCAAGTCGCGGATGGACATCCGGCGTAAGCCGTCGGAGTACCTCAAGGAGCACATCAAGTTCACCACGCAGCCGCTGGACTACCCGGAGGACAAGACCGAGCTGACCCGCGCGCTGGAATGGATGGAGTGCGACAAGATCTTGCTCTATTCCTCGGATTACCCACACTGGACCTTCGACGACCCGCGCTGGCTGGTCAAGCACTTGCCCAAGGCGGCCCGCGAGGCGGTCATGTTCAAAAACGGCATCGCGACCTACCACCTTCCGGAGACGGTTCCGGTCCTCGAGGGCCAGGTGCGGGTGTTCTGAATGCCGGAAGAACTCAAGCGGCCCCGGCTTGCCCAGGGTCGCGAGCACATCGTCGCGACGGTGGACGAGATCCCGCCGGGCACACACAAATTGGTGCCGATCGGGCGACACGGCGTGGGAGTCTATAACGTCAACGGGGCCTTCTACGCCATCGCGAACTACTGTCCACACCAAGGCGGGCCGCTGTGTTACGGGCGGACCCGCGGTCACACCATCGTGGATGAGGACGCGCCAGGAGACGCGGTCATGGTCCGTGACCTGGAGTACATCTACTGCCCGTGGCATCAGTGGGGTTTCGAGCTGGCCACGGGTACCACCACGGTCAAACCGGAGTGGAGCATCCGCACCTATCCGGTGCGGGTCGTCGACAAAGACGTCGTGGTGATGGCGTGACACCGCCGGTATCCACTGTCGAGGTGAACGGCGGGAAAGTCATCTACGAAATCTTAGGCGAGTCAGGCGATCTCATCGCTTTGACACCGGGCGGCCGGTTCAGCAAGGAGATCCCCGGCCTGCGCCCGCTGGCCGAGGCACTGGTGGATGGCGGTTACCGGGTCTTGCTGTGGGACCGCCCCAATTGCGGGGCCTCCGATGTGCAGTTCTACGGGCAAAGCGAGTCACACATGCGCGCGGAAACCCTGCACAAGCTGGTGACGGGGCTGGGCTTCCAGCGCTGCATCCTAGCCGGCGGATCTGGCGGCGCAAGGGATTCCATGGTGACCACGATGCTCTATCCCGAGATGGTCACCAAGCTCGTGGTGTGGAACATCGTCGGTGGCATCTACGGCACATTCGTGCTGGGTTCCTTTTACATCGTCCCAAGTATTCTCGCCGCCCGCGCCACCGGGATGGACGCTGTGGTGAAAGTGCAGGAATGGCGCGAGCGTATCGAGGCGAACCCGGACAACAAGCAACGATTCCTCGACTTCGATCGCGACGAGTTTCTCAAGGTGATGTTGCGCTGGCTCAACGCGTTCGTCTCCAAGCCGGGTCAGACGATTCCCGGTGTCGACGACGAAATGTTCGACCGTATCCAGGTTCCGACGCTGATCATCCGTGGCGGCGAGAACGACTGGGATCATCCCAAACGGACCTCACTGGAGGTCAGCTGCCTGATCAAAGGATCGAAGCTCATCGATCCACCGTGGCCCGAGGACGCCTGGGAGCGGGCCTCGGAAGAGCGCGCGGCCGGGCCGCGTCAAGCACTTCAACATGTTCGAAACCTGGGTGCAGGCCGCGCCCGCGATACTCGAATTCCTGGGCTCCTGATGCGATCACGTCGTGACGATGCGGACCTCACAGTTGAGCGATGCCTCCAGCGCGGTATGGATCCGGCTCTCCGGTACGCGCTCCAGATCGGCTTCGCGCAGCCGCACGTAGACCACGTCGAACCCGTCGTCGCCCGGGAGCGGCTGATCTCACCGCTGAGCCCGAATCCGGACAGCACGCCGTGCGCGTCGTCGTCGGTCCCCCTGCTGATGTAGGTGAGCATCCCGGCCGCCGGGGCTGCGCTGAAAGCGTTGGTACACAGGTTCATCGCGGTATCCGTGACGGCGTCCGGGTCGTTGCCGGCGATCAACAGCTGCACTTCGCGCCGGGCGATCGGCATGGCGCTAAGGTCATTGTCCACTACCTCGGCACCGGCATCGCCGGCCAGTCTCAGGAGCGCTGCCATGCCCTGGCTTAACTGTGCTTGCGTGAGCAGACCGGACGGGTCGACATTGACGCGCACCACCGCAATCCGCATGTGCCCCAGCCTAGCCCGAGCCGCAGAGCGTCGTCGATGAGTAGTACCGCGCCGCCGACCACCGAGATCGCCATCGGTGTGTGGCCCGACTGCGAGCCGCGGCTGCTGCACGAAAGGCGGGTACGGGTACCGAGAACCTCGCGGCATATCGGGAACTCGGTGGTTACCGACCGCTGGCGGCCCCCCACGAATTACTCGACGAAGTCGAACGCAGCGGGCTGCTCGGCCGCGGCGGGGCGGGTTTTCCGCTGGCGGTGAAGTTGCGCTCGGTCCGCGACAACGGACGCCTCAGTAACTGCGGCACGGTCGTCATGGCGAACGGCGAAGAGGGAGAGCCGGCCTCGGTCAAAGACCGCTGGCTGCTGCGCAACCGGCCGCACCTGATCCTCGACGGGCTGCGATTGGCTGCGGCGATGGTGGCGGCAGATCGCGCATACGTCTATGTGTCCGACCCGCAATCGGCGCGGTTGGTGGAAGCCGCATTGAGCGAACTCGACGCCGACACCTTCGGTGCCAGGGTCGCGATACGAATGGTCGAGCCGGGATACGTTGCCGGTGAGGAGACTGCCGCGGTACGCGCACTCAACGGCGGCCCGGTCAAGCCGACAGACAAGCCGCCCCGCCCGTTCCAGCACGGAGTCGATGGGCGGCCCACGCTGGTCAGCAACGTCGAGACGCTGGCCAATGTTCCCTATCTGCATCGTCACGGCGCGACGGCGTTCCGCGACCAGGGCACCGAGCTGTCTCCGGGTACCTTTCTGATCACGGTCACCGGTGCTGGCCGACCGCCCGGCCTCTACGAGATCCCGCACGGCTTACCGTTCACCGAACTGCTTGCCCTGCATGGGATTCCATCTGACCAAGTTCGTGGCGCCCTGATGGGCGGCTATTTCGCCGGATTGCTCAACCGCACGGTACTTGACGCCACCTTGGACCACGAGACCCTCCGGCGCCTCTACAGTGGGCTGGGCGCCGGGGCGGTCTCGGTGCTCACCGACGACTGCCCGGTCGCGGTCGGGGCGTCGATGCTGGCGTACTTCGACCGGGAGAATGCCGGGCAGTGCGGCTCCTGCTTCAACGGCACTGCGGCGATGGCAGCGGTTGCCGGGGCGCTGCGGGATGGGCTGGCGACCACCGAAGATCTCGCCCGGCTGCGACGCTGGTCGGTGGTGCTGCGCGGTCGCGGTGCCTGTGCGACTTTGGATGCAGCGACCAACGTGGCGCGAACTCTGCTCGACCAGTTCCCGGACACAGTGGCGCGGCATCTTGAAAACGATTGTGCGGCATGTCATGTCGTCACGTATACGCGCGAGCGGCCGTACGAGGTGGAGGCGGTGGCGCGGGTATGACCGAACGTATGACAGTCCGCGTCGATCGCACTGTCTGTGACGGCTTTGGTCTGTGCGCCAAGCACGCACCCGGTTACTTCTCGCTCGACGACTGGGGATACGCGTCGCTGGTCGGGGATGGCGTCGTGGCCGACGGCGACCACGATGCGGTTATGCGCGCACTGTTGGACTGCCCGGTGCACGCCATCACCGAGATCGGCGAACGCAGGTCGCAGAATCCTGCACCCCCGCAGAGCACTGCAGAAGACCCCGGCGCGCACCTCAAAACCGAGGAGAACGAAGCTGAATGGGGCTTCACGCGGTGACCGGCGGCAACCCCGGACGCCCGCTGCCCCTGCTTGCGCAGGACACCGAGTTCTTTTGGACCTCCGGGGCCGACGGCACGCTGCGGATCCAGGAATGCACCGACTGTGCCGCGTTGATCCATCCGCCTGCGCCGGTGTGCCGCTATTGTCGGTCCCGCGCCATGGGCGTGCGTGCGGTGTCCGGTCGCGCGACACTGGCCGGGTTCACCGTCAACCACCGGTTCAGCCTGCCCGGGCTGCCCGCGCCGTATGTGGTTGCGCAAGTGGCGATCACCGAGGATCCACGGGTCCGGCTGACCACGAACATCGTGGACTGCGACCCGAGCAACTCCATCTCGGCCAGCCGCTGGAGGTGGTCTTCGAGCAGCTCGAGGACGTGTGGCTGCCGCTGTTCCGACCCGCCCCAACGGCTGCGAGCCCGAGACGCTGCCGGCCGACGAGATCGCGCCTGAGTGCTTCGGTGCGCACGTCCGGCCCATGCTCACCACCGACAAGTTCGAGGACAAGGTCGCGCTTACCGGGATCGGCATGTCGGAGATCGGCCGCCGATTGCTGGCGCCGCCGTTGTCGCTGACGGTGCAGGCCTGCGAGGCGGCAGTGGCCGATGCCGGTCTGACGTTCGCCGACATCGACGGTCTGTCAACCTATCCCGGCGGCGGCAACCTCGGTGGCTTCGGTGAGGGCGGGGTGACCGCTCTGGAAGCCGCGCTGGGCATCCGCCCGACGTGGCACAACGGCGGCATCGAAACCTTCGGCCCCGGCGGTTCGGTGATCGCGGCGATGCTCGCCGTCGCCGGCGGGCTGGCCCGACACGTATTGTGCTTCCGGACGCTGTGGGAGGCCACCTACAACGAGCTGATGAAGCAGGGCAAGATTGTCCCGCCCACCGGCCGCACCACCAGCTGGCAGATGCCGTTCGGCGCCACCTCGGCGGCCCACACCCTGGCAATCAACGCGCAGCGCCACTTTCATCGATACGGCACCACCAAAGAGACGCTGGGCTGGATCGCGCTGAACCAGCGCGCCAATGCCGAACTCAACCCCACCGCGGTATATCGATCACCCATGACGATGGAGGACTATCTGGACGCGCGTCCCATCACGACGCCGTTCGGGCTCTACGACTGCGACGTGCCCTGCGACGGGGCTATCGCCGTCGTCGTCTCCGCCGTCGACGCCGCCCGCGACTTGGCTAAGCCACCGGTGTTGGTGGAGGCGGTGGGCACTCAGATCATCGAGCGGATCGACTGGGACCAAAGCACTTTGACCCATGAACCACAGGTGCTGGGCCAGTCCGCCCACCTGTGGTCGAGGACGTCGCTGACACCTGAGGACGTCGACGTCGCCGAGCTCTACGACGGATTCACGATCAACTGCCTGTCCTGGATCGAGGCATTGGGCTTCTGCGGGATTGGTGAGGCCGGAGAGTTTTTGGACGGCGGCAAGAACATTGCCCGCGACGGCCTGCTGCCGCTCAACACGCACGGCGGCCAGCTCTCACACGGCCGCACCCACGGGATGGGTCTGCTGCACGAAGCCGTCAGCCAGCTGCGCGGCGAGGCCGGCGCGCGACAGGTCCCCGGCGCCAGCGTCGGCGTGGTCAGCAGCGGGGGCCTGACACCGAGCGGTGTGCTGCTTCTGCGGGGCGACACATGAGCCGGGCTCCGCAGCCCAGGGTGGTGATCGTCGACGGCGTGCCGATGTCCGCCCTGGTAGCCGAGCCGGAAACACCGGAGCACACCAAGGCGATCATCGTGGCCATCCATGGCGGCGGCACCACCGCGGTCTATTTCGACTGCCCGGGTCACCCCTCGCTTTCCTTGCTACGCAACGGCGCCGCAAGTGGATTCACCGTCGTGGCGCTCGACCGGCCTGGCTATGGCAGCTCCGCTGCGTATCCGGAGGCGATGGCCGAACCCGAACAGCGGGTCCGCCTTGCCTACGGCGCGGTGGACCGCATCCTTGGGCAACGATCACGCGGCGCCGGAATGTTCGTGATGGGCCACTCTGGAGGATGCGAGCTTGCCATGCGGATGGCCGCCGACGAGCGCGGCGGCGATCTGCTCGGCGTCGAGTTGGCCGGCACGGGCCGCCACTACCATCCCGCGGCCCGGGAAATGCTGAAGAACGCAACCCGAGAACGCCGCCCGGCGGGTCTGCGTGACCTGTTGTGGCGCCCCGAAAGGCTCTATCCACCTGAGCTTCTCACCGGGATCACGGTATCGCCGACAGCTCCGGCCTACGAGGACCAGATGGTCTCCGACTGGGCCCGCCAAGACTTCCCGGCGCTGGCCCCCGCCGTACGTGTCCCGGTGCATTTCAGCATCGCCGAGCACGAGCGAGTGTGGCAGAGCGATACCGCGGCACTGACCGAGATCGCCGCCCTGTTCTCCGGCGCGCCACGGTTTACCGTGCACCGACAGCGCGACGCGGGACACAATCTCAGCGTCGGCTATACGGCGGCGGCATATCACCTGAAGGTTCTTGCGTTCGCCGAAGAATGTGTCGCCGCTCGCGAGAACGCCGCTGCCGCTGAGGCGGTGACCGGAGATACACAAGCCGATTTGGAGGCGGGTTGATGCACGTGGGATTCATTGGGTTGGGCAGCCAGGGCGGTCCGATGGCCAGACGAATCGTCGAAGCCGGCTACCCGACCACACTGTGGGCACGCCGGGCCGCATCGCTCGAGCCGTTCGCCGACACCGCCGCTGAAACCGCTGATTCTCCGGCGGAACTCGCCGCCGCCAGCGAACTTGTCTGCGTGTGTGTCGTCGGTGATTCCGACGTTCAGGAGATCGCCTATGGCGAGAACGGCCTGCTCGCCGGAATCAAGCCCGGCGGTGTGATCGTCGTACACAGCACCGTACACCCCGGCACCTGCCAAGAGTTGGCGAAGAAGGCTGCAGCACAGCAAGTCTCGGTCATCGACGCGCCGGTCAGCGGTGGCGCGCCGGCGGTGGCCGAAAAGCGGCTGATGGTGATGGTCGGTGGCGACGCGGATGTGGTCGAGCGGTGCCGCCCAGTTTTCGAGACATACGCCGACCCGGTTGTCCATCTGGGTGATCTGGGCTCTGGACAGACCACCAAGCTATTGAACAATCTGCTGTTCACCGCCAACCTGGGTACTGCGGCCACCGCCCTAGCGTTGGGAGAGGCGCTCGGCGTTACCCCGGAGCGACTCACCGAGGTCATCTCCCGCAGCAGTGGTAACAGCTTCGCGCTCAACGTCGTTGGTGGCTCGGGCGGCTTGGGCCAGATGGGGGCCGTTGCGGGCACACTGCTGCAAAAGGATGCCCGGCTGATGGTCGACGTCGCCGAGGCCGCCGGCGCTCGGCCCGGTGCCGTGCTGGATGCCGCCGACGCCGCGTTGGCCCAAATGGAACACCCGCGGTGAAGATCGGTTTCATCGGAGCGGGACGGATGGGCCGTCCCATGGTGGATCGTCTCGTCGGGGCCGGACACGACGTGCGGGTATTGGGCCGATCCGCCGAGAAACGCGCGGCGATCGCCGAATCCGGTGCAGCGGCGTTGGTCGACATTGCCGAGGTGGGTGCCCAAGCCGACGTCGTCGCGATCTGTGTGTTCACCGACCAACAGGTCCGCGCGGTCTGTCTGGACAGCGGGCTGCTCACCGCGATGCGCCCAGGTTCAGTCCTTGTCGTGCACACCACGGGTAGCCCCGGCACGGTCGAGAGCATCGCTGCCGCTGCGGCTGAGCTCGACGTGGTGGATGCCCCGGTCAGCGGGGGGCCGCACAATGCGGCGGCCGGTGCGCTGACGCTATTCGTGGGCGGGGCCGACGACGCCGTGACCCGGGTTCGGCCGGTGTTGAGCTGCTACGGAGATCCGATCCTGCACGTCGGCCCGCTGGGTGCCGGGCAGAAGGTGAAGCTGGTCAACAACGCGCTGTTCGCCGCCCAGATCGGGTTGCTGTCCGGTTCTGTCGAGCTGGGCGCGCGCCTGGGCGTGCCGGAGCCGACCCTGCTGGCCGCCCTTCCGCACGGCAGCGCCGCCAGTCGCGTGCTGGACATCGTCGCAGCAGGCGGCTCCGTTTCCTCGTTCACCCAGATTGCAGGCGAATTCATCGGCAAGGACGTGGCAGTGGTCCGCAGAATCGCCGCCGAGCTCGGCAGTGACCTGGGACTGCTTGATGGCGTAATCGACGCCGTGCAGGTGTGAGATGAGGTCTTTTTGTCCCGCGATAAACCATCTACCGTTAGCGTTACAGTGACACGTCCCGCCGTAAAGGGCCCCGCTGAGCGCTCGACGCCGAGGAGGGTGCAATGACCAAGCCGAAGGTCGTCTTCGATCCGTTCTCCGAGGAGTTTTTCACCGACCCGTTCGAGATATACCGGCGGATGCGTGCGGAAGCGCCGCTGTATTACGACGAGAAGGAAGACTTTTACGCGCTGACCCGCCACGAGGATGTGGCTGCCGCGCTCAAGGACCACGAGACCTTCTCCTCAAGCCGTGGTTGCGACCTCGCGATGGTGCGCAGGGGCCTGTCGCCCGAAGAGCGGTCCATCATCTTCATGGATCCGCCGGAGCACCGCCACATGCGCAGCCTGCTCAATAAGGCTTTCACGCCACGGGCGATTCAATCGCAGCACGAAACAGTTGTCGAGATGGTCGACAAGTATCTGCGCGCGGCCAATCCCGATAACTTCGACGTCGTGCAGGATTTCTCCGGCCCGTTCCCGGTCGAAGTCATCACCACGATGGCCGGAGTGCCCGAGGAATACCGCCAGCAATTGCGGCATTGGATCGACACCGGCCTGCACCGGGAACCGGGACAAATCGAACCCAGCGAGGCCGCTAGGCAGGCCAACATCGACACCGCGATGTATTACTTCGGGTTGGTGCAGGAGCGGCGCGCCGAACCGCAGGACGACATGATCAGCCGGCTGATCGCTGCCGAGATCCCCGGCGAGGACGGCAACTTGCGCCGTCTCGACGACATCGAGATCTGCAGTTTTGCGACGCTGCTCGGCGGCGCGGGCGCGGAGACAGTTACCAAGTTGGTCGGCAGCGCGGCGGTGCTCTTCGCCCGTCACCCGGACCTGTGGGAGAAGCTGCTGGCGGACCGCAGCAAGGTCCCCGCTGCCGTCGAAGAATTGTTGCGCTACGAGGGGCCGGTGCAGTACAACGTCCGCTACACCATGAAAGAGGCACACGTCAGCGGCGGCACGATTCCCGCTGGTAAGCCGGTGTTCTTGATGAAGGCCGCGGCGAACCGCGACCCCGATGCCTTCACCGACGCCGACACATTCGACATCGAGCGTGACCATACCGAGGCGCAACACCTCGGTCTTGGGTACGGGATTCACAGTTGTCTGGGCGCGGCGTTGGCCCGGATGGAAAGCCGGGTCGCCCTGGAGAAGCTGCTCGACTTCATGCCGCGCTACGAAGTGAATTGGGACGGTTGCAAACGAGTCACCATGCAGAATGTCGCGGGCTGGCTCAACGTACCGGTGAGGGTGTTGCGATGACGAAGAAGATCGAAGTCGACTGGGGGTTGTGCGAAAGCAACGGGGTGTGCATGGGCATCATCCCGGAGGTTTTCCAGCTCGAGGACGACGACACGCTGACCGTGTTGCAGCCGGAAGTCACGCCCGAAACCGAAGACAAAGTGCGTGAGGCGGTTCGTCAATGCCCGCGCCAGGCCATCTCGATCACCGAGTAACTCACCGCTTCTTGCGGCCCGTCAACGGCTTAGGGTTCTTCTGCCAACATCCGGGCGCGCGTGCGCGCGAACACGACATCAGAATCGCGGCGATGGTGAACAAAGTTCCGAACAGGAAAGCGCCGAGTCCCGCCGTGACCGTGTAGGCCGTGCCGCCATGCACCCGAACATCCCCTGGGTCGCAAGTGGCGAGCACAGAGCAAACGATCAGGCCGCTGGATGACTCTTCGCCGACGCTCCACGTGCCCGTGCAGTCTCGGCCAGCCCGGCCGTGATCGACGCAGTGGATGCTCGTCACCTTCGCTGGTGTGCCGACGTGGTACGCGTAGGTGTCGCACGCGCCGAAGCCGTAAAAGGGAAGCGCTACCAGGGGTAGGACCAGAAAGCGTTTCCAGATGGTTGCTGGTCCTGAACCGCCTTTTCGGGAAAATCCTGTTTCCGGCACTGCACTTGGTCACGCCGCGGCTGCCCAACTGCTCGGCGTGCTGACGTTCCAGGTCAGCGATGCGTTTCTCGCGGTCGTCCTCGTCCATCAGCAAATGTTCTCACCCCGCAAATCGCAGCGTTAGGAAATCACGCACACCCGACAGTACGAGCGGCAGCCTCATAGCTGAAATGTACTTCGGCAATTCGGTACCACCACTTACCAAACGACTCTTTCGTAAACCAATTCGGCGGCTTGACACCTCCCATGGGAGATAAACGCGGAACGGCATGAGTGTGTCTGGGTGCGGAAAGGGCCGCCTCGGATTGGATCGCTTAGCCCACACCTACTTTGGCAAGTCGCTACCAGCACCGCGTAAAACGGCTAAAGACCAGGCCACAGAATCGGGCATTTCTTTCGCCGGGTGACCGGGTGCAGGTGTCGTCGACTTCTGGTAGTATCGAACACATGTTCGAAGGAGTTGGTGACGCGGCGGTGGTGGCCAGCATTGGTGATTCGGCGCGCACCGAGAACATCGCGTGTGCGCGCCGGCTGGCCGCGATTGCCGAACTCTACGAGCGCCGCCAGATCCCCGTCGAAGACGGCAACGGCCGGGAATTGTGGCGCATCGACCCGTGGGAGGCGGTGGCCGCTGAAGTCGCGGCCACCCAGGACATCACCACGGGGTTGGCCAGCGCTCAGATGCACACCGCGATCTGTCTGCGTGAGCGGTTGCCCAAGGTGGGCGCCCTGTTCGCCACCGGGGCGATTTCCTATCGGCTGGTGTCGATGATCGTGGCGCGCACCTGGTTGGCCCTGGCGCCGGCGATTTTGGCGGCCATCGACACCGAACTGGCCCAGACCTTGGCGACCTGGGGGCCGCTGTCGCTGAACAAAACCCAGCAGGCCATCGATGCTCTAGTCGAGCGCCACGACCCCGAGGCGCGGCGGCGCACCGAGGCCGCGGTGCGCTCGCGCTACGTCGATATCGAGCACCACCACGGTTACGCCTCGGTGCGCGGCGACGTGCATTCCACTGACGCCACCGTGCTGGATCGCCGTTTGAGCGCGCTGGCCCACACCGTGTGCGACAACGACCCGCGCACCTTCGAGCAGCGCCGCGCGGATGCGCTGGGGGCCTTAGCCGCCGGGGCCCCCACCCTGGCCTGCGCCTGCGGACAATCCGACTGTGCCGCCGAGCAAACCGCAACCCCGGCCGCGGTGGTGGTGCACGTGGTGACCGAGCAGGCCGCGCTGCAGGCCGCCCAGAGCGGCGATCTGTCCGGTGATCTGCACGGCACCCAACCCGGCGACGGCCCACCGGAAATCATCCGCGACCCCGAGCGCTTCGCCGAGCTGATCGCCGAGGCCACCAGTCCCCGCCCGCCCGACCCACCCCAGACCGCGCCCCCACCCCCAGGCCCGCCACCGGCTTTCGTGCTCGGCGGGCCGGTGATCCCCACCCGGCTGCTGGCCGAGTTGGCCGCGCGCGGGGCGGTGGAGTTGCGGCCGCTGAGCCATCCCGGCCAAAGCCCACCCGAACCGCGCTATCGGCCCTCGCGGGCGTTGGCCGATTTCGTGCGCTGCCGCGACATGACCTGCCGGTTCCCCGGCTGTGATCGGCCCGCCCATTTTTGTGACCTGGACCATACCGTGCCCTACGACGCCGGCGGGCCCACTCATGCGTCAAATCTGAAGTGCCTGTGTCGAACTCATCATTTGCTCAAGACGTTTTGGACCGGGGCGCACGGCTGGAAAGACCAACAGCTGCCCGACGGCACCGTGGTGTGGACCTCCCCCTCGGGGCATACCTATCGCACCAGAGCGGGTAGCGCGCTGCTGGTGCCCGCCCTGAGCGTGCCCACCGCCACCCTGCCATCGCCGCCCCGCACCGACGCCGGCTGCACCAATCGGGGTGCGATGATGCCCACCCGCAAACACACCCGCGCCCACGACCGACTGCAGCGCATCCTGGCCGAGCGCAGGTGCAATGCCCAAGCGCTACAAGCCCAACAGCAGCGCAACACCGAAGCGCGCCACGCCGACCAGCGACAACGCCAGGCGGCCCATTTCGGTCCCGCCCCACCCGGCGACAGCGACGACGATCCACCGCCATTCTGATGCGGGTCTCGTAGAACACCGCAGAATTCTAATTCCCCCGGAAGACGTTTATTCCGGTGCGATACTCTTCGGTATCGCCTGATGCGGAAAGCTGGGCGTGCGCCGGAGGAACATCATGAAAGTCAGCTGGGGCCTAACTGCAGCGAGTCTTTTCGCTGCCGGTGCAGTCTGCCTCGCAAGCCCAACTCGCGCGGACGGCTTCAGCGGTACCTACCTTCGAGCGGGGCCGGGTGCCCCGTCCGATTCGCAGTCCACTTGGGTCGTCACGCCCTGCGGTGCTGGATGCACCCACGTGGTGGATAGCGCTGGGTGGAGTGCGGATGCCCATATCATCAACGGTCGATGGACATTCGAGGTTAACCGCCCGGATGCGACGAAATGCCTTGATGGTTGGGAACCTGGCGTAGCCAATTACTCCGTCGATGGCGCACGACTCGATGGGTGGGTCATGACTTCCAAGCCGGCTCCGTGTGCCCTGCAGTCCGGTTATGCGAGTCCCCTCTATTTCACTTTGACGAAGGTGGGTTAAACCAGGGCTCAGCCGGCATCTGGAAATCCGGTGAGGATGACCGCGTTGCAGTCGGCGGCGGCCCGCCGAAGCTTCACCGCTTTCTGATAATTCTCGGACTCATACCAGGCCCGGGCCGCGTCCACCGATTCGAATTCCAACACGACGGTCTGATCGCCGTGCCAGGTTCCTTCGATGACCTTGGGCGCGGTGTCCACCGCGAGAATCTTGACACCGCCCATCGCTGCCCCGGCCGCACGCGCGTAGTCCTTCATGCCCGCCGGGTCCTTGATGGCCTCGGTGAGGATCACATAACCCTTCGACATTCCAAACTCCTTGTCGGCGTGTGTTTTTGGTCAGCTCTCGCTGATGGCCTGCTCGGGACAGCAGTCGATGGCTTCTCGGGCCGCTTCCTCCGATTCGGTTGGAACATCGGAGGTTATCGCCACCGAGTAACCGTCTTCAGTCAGGCTGAATACCTCGGGGCACAGCGTGACGCACACGCCGTGACCCCGACAGCACCCGTCGTCAACCGAGACTTTCATGCCGCGGTGAACTCTAGGTGCAGTTCGGTCAGGCCGCGCAGGATGTAGGTCGGAACGTACTGGTAGCGACGATTGTTCGCCGGGCCATGCACCCGTTCGCTGATCCTGATATCAGACGTCCGGTCCAGCATTCGCTCGATCGCCACCCGGGTTTCGGCTCGTGCCAGCGGCGCCCCGGGACAGCTGTGAATCCCCCGCCCGAACGAGATGTGCTGGCGGGCGTTCTTGCGGACCGGATCGAACGTGGTGGGATCTTCGAACCGGCGCGGATCCCGGTTAGCGGCAGCCTGCACAACCATCACGGTGGTGCCCGCGGGCAGATCGACCCCACCGACATTGACGGGCACCCGGTTCATCCGGAAGTCCCCTTTGACCGGGCTCTCGATGCGCAGCGCCTCTTCGATGAAGTTCGGGATCAGGCTGCGGTCGTTGCGCAACTGCGCCTGGATGTCGGGACGCTCCCCCATAGTCTGCAATGCCGCACCCAGCAGCCGCACGGTAGTTTCCTGGCCCGCCGAGAAGACATTGCTGGCGACCCGGGCCACGTCTTCGACCTCGGGAATCGAGCCGTCCGGGAAGGCGGCGGTGGCCAAACCGGTCAGCACGTCGTCGCGGGGTTCGCGGCGGCGCTCCCGCACGTAGTCCGCGAAGGTGCCGTAGAGGAATTCCAGCGGACTGTGAGCCAGCGCGTCCTTGCCGGTGCCCCCGATACCGCCGCCGGAGTGTTGGCGGATGTTGTTGACGAAGGTGTCGCGATCTTCTTCGGGTACGCCCAACAGGTCGGCGATGACCAGCAGCGTGAAGGGCCCCGCAAAACCCTTGATGAATTCGCCCTCGCCCGGCGCCAGGAAAGGATCGAGCGCCCGGTCGGCGAGCACCCACATGGCGTCCTCGTTCTCCTTGAGGCGCTTGGGGGTGATCAGCCGCATCAGCAGGGCGCGGTGGTTGGTGTGGGTCGGTGGGTCAAGGGTCGGCAGCTGGTCGCTGAACGGCAGCTCGTCGCGGTGTTGCTCGATCAGCTCGGTGACGTCGTCACCCTCGAGCGGGACCGGAAAGCCCGGAAAAGGACCGGTCACCGAGATGCACGACGAGAAGGTCTCGGCGTCGTTCAACACCGCGCAGGCCTCGTCCCAGCCGGTCACCATCGTTACACCGTGGTGGTCTTCTCGGGCGACGGGGCACTGTTGGCGCAGCGCCTCGTAGTAGGGGTACGGGTTGTCGACGAGCCGGTCGTCGCGGAAGAAATCCATCTCGGTGAAGTCGTTCGCCATCTCCTTGCTCCGTTCGAATCTCGGCTAGTGAGAACGTCCCTCTCAGCAATGAGTATTACATTTCCATAGCCGGGGCCGTGCCGTCAACGCGCTCCGCGGTGCCGGCGGACCCCGGAACAGCAGCGCGCGCAGGCCGGGTGCAGCTAGCCGGCCGGGATCAGATCAGCCGCGACCGACGGATACGTCATCAAACCGCTGCGGAACGTCTCGACGAGCGGCAGCGAGACCGGGGGCGCCATGGCGGCGACAAGGGCCTGGGCTTTGAACGCTTGGGCGGCCGCACTCAGCCGATGCTGAACCTGCCCGACGCTGCTATCCAGCTCAGCCGGCCACGACTGCCCCCACAGGGTGACTTCGGTGACACCGTGGTCGAGAGCCGCCACCACGCCTTGGCGCACCCGTGCGTCGCAGCCGAAGAGGTCGGCCGCAGCGGCGAGGGCCTGCGGAGGCGGACGGTGACCCACCGACGCCAACGCGTATTCGAGATCAAGGATCTGTGCACCCAAAATCCGCAGCGGCCGCTCGTCGGGATGGTCGGCGACCAGAACCGTCACGTCCCATCCGGCCATCGACCGGTCGAACAGCCAGCCGCCGGCGAAGCTCACCACGTCGACAACATTCGCCGCGACGACGTCCAGCCGGTATCTCATGTCATGCTCGAGGGCATGAAGTCGCGGGCCAGCGACTCCGCGTACTCCTTGAACACCTTGGTCAGCGGTATCGATGGATCGAGCAACCATGTGGTTTCCATTCCGTTGATGAACGCGAGAATTTGCACTGCCTTGACGGCAGGGTCCATATCCGTGCGGTACTGGCCGGCCTGCTGACCGCGCCGGATGATCCTGGCGATGATGTCGGTCGCATCGCGGTATCGGCTGAGCAGCCGGTTGTGCAGTGGCGCGTCGGACAGGATGTTCTCGGCCAGCAGCACGGTGAACGTGCCAACCAGTTCGGGTGCACGCTCGAAACGTTCGGCGACCCGGACGATTTCCGAGATCAGATCACCGGCTCGGTCCGCGTGAGCGTCGTCATCAGCGTCGCGTACGTCGAGCACCGCGTGCAACAGCTGTTCCTTGGATTCGAAGTGATGCAGCAGGCCGGCTGGGCTGACGCCGGCTTCGCCGGCGATCTGGGCCAGGGTCGTACTGCGCCACCCGTTGCGGGTGAGCAGCCGCTGGGCCACGGCCAGGATCCGCTGTTTACGGTCCTCGCCCTTGGCCAGCAGGGTGTCGTACGGCCGTGCGTCGGGCACCGGACTCCCTTGTCCATTCCAACCAACCTAGTGAACACACAGTAGGTTGGTTTGCCCGTGTTGTCGAGGGTTTGACGAGGACGTCAGACGAGAAAGTCAGGCGACAAGCTCCACTAGGGTCGCGTTCGCGGTGCCGCCACCTTCGCACATGGTCTGCAAGCCGTAACGAATCCCGTTGTCGCGCATGTGATGCGCCATGCGGGTCATCAAGACCGCACCCGAGGCGCCGAGCGGGTGGCCGAGGGCGATCGCGCCACCCAGCGGATTGAGCCGGTCCAATTCGGCGCCGGTTTCGGCCAGCCAGGCCAGCGGTACCGGCGCGAAGGCCTCGTTCACCTCGAACACTCCGATCTCCCCCAGTGCGACGCCGGCTTTGGCAAGCACCTTCTCGGTGGCCGGAATCGGGCCGGTGAGCATCAGCACCGGATCCGCGCCGGTCACCAGGCCGGCGCGGTAGCGCACGATCGGCGTCAGCCCGAGTTCGAGTGCCATGGCGGGAGTGGTCACCAGCAGGGCCGCAGCCCCGTCGGAGATCTGGGACGAGTTGCCGGCATGGATCACACCGTCATCGACGAATGCGGGTTTCAATCCAGCGAGCTTCTCGACGGTGCTACCGCGCCGCACCCCTTCATCGGCCGCGACGCGCTGTTCACCCACCCACACCGGCACGATCTGGGCGTCGAACGCGCCGCTGTCCTGTGCCGCGGCGGCGAGCTCGTGGGACCGGGCGGAGTACTCGTCGAGGGCAGTGCGGGAAAATCCCCACTTCTTGGCGATCATCTCGGCCGACAGACCCTGGTTGAAAGAGAAATCGTGATAGCGCGCAAGAACATTCGGTCCATACGGCATACCGGTGGCGCGGGCGGCGCCCAGCGGCACCCGACTCATCACCTCCACACCGCCGGCCACGACGACGTCCTGCTGGCCGGACATGACCGCCTGAACGGCGAAGTCGAGCGCTTGCTGACTGGACCCGCATGCGCGGTTAATCGTCGTGCCGGGGACGCTTTCGGGCCACCCCGCTGCCAGCACGGCGTACCGGCCGATATTGCTGGATTGATCCCCGACCTGCGACACACATCCCCAGATCACGTCGTCGACGATCTCTGGGTCGATACCCGTGCGCTCCACCAGTTCCTTAAGCACCACCGCGGACAGGTCTGCCGCGTGCATGTCGGACAGTCCGCCATTGCGTTTGCCGACCGGGGTGCGAACCGCCTCGGCGATAACTGTTTCACGCATCTTCTTGCTCCGATCGTCCAACGACGCCTTGCTCCCGCAATGCGATGATCTCGTCTTGTGATACGCCGAGCTCGGCCAGTACCGAGTCGGTGTGTTCACCGAGTCCGGGTACCGCACCCATGTGCAGCTGATAGCCGGCGATGACCGGCGGTGGCCGAAGCGCCTTAATCGGGCCGGCGGGCGTGTCGACGCGGCTCCAGCGGTCGCGGGCGCTCAGCTGAGGATGTGCGAGCACCTCGCTCGGCACGTTGTACCGCGAGTTGCCGATACCAGCGGCATCGGCGGTCTTCTGCACGTGTTCCAGGTCATGCTGCGCGCACCAGGCGCCGATCGCGTCGTCCAAGATGCCACGGTTTGCCACCCGTCCGGTGTTGCTGCGAAAACGCTCATCGTCCGCCAGATCGTCGCGGCGCAGAATCTCCCGTGAAAAGCGTTGCCATTCACGGTCATTCGTGGTGCCCAGAACAGCAGTTTGCCCGTCGGCGGTACGGTAGGCGCCATAGGGCGCCACCGCCGGCGAGCTCATACCCAGCGGCTGCTGGTCGATGCCCGAGTGCTGCGTGTAGGTGAGTGGATAGCCCATCAAATCCATCATCGTGTCGAACAGACTCACCGCGACCGACGCGCCGGCGCCGCGCTCCGTCTGACCGCAATCCCGGGAGTACAGCAGGGCCAGAATCGACAGCGCCGAATACAATCCCGTGCTGATGTCGGCCACCGGCGGTCCCGGTTTGGCCGGCGCACCGGGCTGACCGGTAACGGCGCAAGCACCGGATTCCGCTTGCACGAGTAGGTCATAGGCGCGCTTGTGCGACAGCGGACCACCCGAGCCGTACCCATCGATTTCGACGGCGATGACATTCGGATGGCGGCCGGCCAGCTCGGCGGGCGAGATACCCAGCCGGGCGGTGGATCCCGGTGCCAGATTCGACACCAGCACGTCGGCGGCGCCCAGGAGCCGGTGCAGGATCGGTAGACCCGCGGGCTTCTTCAGGTCGAGAGTCACCGACTCCTTACCGCGATTTGCCCAAACAAAGTGCGCGGCAAGACCGTTAACGACGTCGTCGTAGTGCCGGGCGAAATCGCCCCCGTTGGGATTTTCCACCTTGATGACGCGTGCCCCGAAATCGGCGAGCACCCGCGTACACATCGGAGCAGAAACGGCATGCTCCAAGGCCACCACGGTGATTCCCGCCAGCGGCCCACGGGATTCCGGCATCACATAACCATACCGCCATCAACCGGCAGCACCTGACCGGTGATGTAGGACGCGGCGTCTGATGCGAGAAACACGAAGGCGCCGGCGATCTCGTCCGGCTCGGCCCAGCGCCGCAGCGGTATCCGGGCCATCATGGTCGCCGCGAATTTCTCGTTGGTGCGGATGGTCTCGGTCATCCGCGTGGCGGCCAGTGGCGCTAGGGCATTGACCAGAATGTTGTTGCGCGCCATCTCGCGGGCCAACGACTTGGTGAACCCGATGATGCTGGCCTTGGCGGCCGAATAGTTCACCTGGCCAAGCGTGCCAGTGATTCCGGCCGACGAGACGACGTTGATGATCCTGCCGGTGCCATCGGTGGGCAAAAAGCCAAGCGCGGCCTGAGTACAGTGGAACGCACCCATGAGGTGGATGTCCATCACCCGTTGGAAGCTCTCGTCGGTAAGGTCGGCGAACATCGCCGGTGCGGTCACTCCGGCGTTGTTGACCAGAATGTGCAGCTTGCCCTCGGCGAGCCCAGCAGCACGTGCGGCGGCGGCATCAGCCGCCTGCCGGTCACGGACGTCGAGAGCAACGCTGTCTGCCTTTCCACCGTTGGCGCAAATGTCTTGTGCGACAGCCGATGCGGCGTCAGCGTCGACATCGCTGACGAGTATGGCCGCTCCTGCGGCACCCAGCGCCCGCGCGACCGCGGCGCCGATGCCGCTGCCGGAGCCGGTCACCAACGCCGACCGACCGGTCAGGTCGAACGATGAAGAGGCCATCAGTAGCTCCTCGGCATGCCAAGCACATGCGAGCCAAGGAAGTTCAGGATCATCTCCTGGCTGACCGGCGCAATCTTCATCAGCCTGGCCTCCCTGAAGTACCGCGACACGTGGTATTCCTCCGAATATCCCATGCCGCCATGGGTTTGCAGCGCCCGATCGGCGGCGGCGAATCCGGCGTCGGCGCACAGGTATTTCGCGGTATTGGCCTCGCGCCCGCAGGGTCTGCCGTTGTCGTAGAGCCAGGTGGCCTTGCGCAGCATCAGCTCGGCGGCGTCGAGGCGCGCCAACGAGTCGGCCAGCGGGAATTGAATTCCCTGGTTCATGCCGATCGGCCGGTCGAAGACGTAGCGTTCGTTGCCGTACTTGACCGCCTTCTCCAACGCGACCCGGCCGATGCCGAGTGCTTCGGCAGCGATCAGCATGCGCTCGGGGTTCAGTCCGTCGAGAA
Organism: uncultured Actinomycetota bacterium; assembly: GCA_963787635.1. GTDB lineage: Bacteria > Actinomycetota > Actinomycetes > Mycobacteriales > Mycobacteriaceae > Mycobacterium. The sequence goes on from CAWBDP010000008.1 coordinate 139,937, forward strand.
TGTACTGAAAACCCTTGCCCTCCTCGCCAACTCGATCCTCGACGGGGACATGTAGGTCATCGATGAACAGCTCGTTGGAGCTGACCGCGTTGCGGCCCATCTTGCGGATCGGGCGGATGTCCACCCGGCTGCGGTCGAGGTCGGTGAGGAACAGCGTCATCCCATCCGTCTTCTTGGTGCCTTCTCCCCCGACGTCGTGGTACGCCGTTGTACGGGTCAGCAGCAGGATCTTGTCGGACTCCATCGCTTTGGAGATCCACACCTTGCGGCCGTTGACGACATAGTGGTCCCCGTCGCGCTTGGCGAACGTGGTGATGCGCGAAGTGTCGAGTCCGGCACCGGGTTCGGTCACCCCGAAGCAGACGTGCACATCGCCGGTGGCGACCGGGGGCAATGTGCGCGCCTGGAGCTCCTCGGAGCCATGCACCACCACCGGTTGCATCCCGAAAATCGACAGGTGGATGGAGCTGGCGGCGTTCATACCGCCGCCGGACTTGGCGACCTCCTCGAGCAACAGTGTGGCTTCGGTGATTCCGAGGCCGTGGCCGCCGTACTCGGTGGGAATCGTCATGCCCAGCCAGCCGCCGTCGGCGATTGCCCGGTAGAACTCGGTCGGGAACTCGTGCGCCTGGTCTTTTTCCATCCAGTAGTGGTCGTCGAACTTCCGCGCTAACTCGGCGACCGACTTTCGGATCAGCTGCTGGTCGTCGGTCAGTTCGAAATTCATTCCACCGCCAGGCACTGCTGGCTCTCCTTTCATGCGCGAGCAGACGCAAAAGCCCCCGACACGCCGACGGATTGAGCGCTTTTGCGTCTGCTCGCGGGTATGCCCCTGCGTCAGTCCTTATTTCCGGTGAGCTCTTTGGCGCTGGCGGCAAACTCCGCGAACGACGAGCCCGACCGGCTGTCTTTGTGGTGGCTGAGCGCCCGGATGGACACGTCGTGCCCCTCGGCGGCCTTGCGCAGCGCACCGACCGTCGCCTGCTCCGGGGTGATATGGGTGAACGGGTCGAACGAGTACCAGCGCATCGCGTTCTGGTAGGTCATCTTCTTGATCTCGTCGTCGGGAACGTTGTTCACCGACAAGACATCCCAGAGCTCCTCGGGCGCGCCCGGCCACATCGAGTCGCTGTGCGGGTAGTCGGCCTCCCAGCAGATGTTGTCGATGCCGATCATGTTGCGCAGCGCCACACCTACCTTGTCACTGATGAAACAGGTCAGGAAGTGGTCGCGGAACACGTCGGACGGCAGCTTGTCGCCGAAGTTCTGATGCGTCCACGTCGAGTGCATCTCGTATGTCCGGTCCGCGCGCTCCAGGAAGTAAGGGATCCACCCAGTCCCGCCCTCCGATAGCGCGACCTTCAGGTCCGGGTACTCCTTGATGGGCCGCGACCACAGCAGGTCCGCGGCGGCCTGAACGATGTTCATCGGCTGCAGCGTGATCATCACGTCCATCGGCGCATCCGGCGCCGTGATCGCCAGCCGGCCAGAGGATCCGATGTGCACGTTCATCACGGTGTCGGTCTCGCACAACGCCTCCCACAACGGGTTCCAGTATTCGTTGTGGAAGCTGGGATAGCCCATCGCGGCCGGGTTCTCGGTGAACGTCAGCGCGTGCACACCCTTCTTGGCGACCCGTCGCACCTCTTTGGCGCACTCCTCGGCATCCCAGATTACCGGGATCGCCATCGGGATGAACCGCGCCGGGTATGCCCCGCACCATTCGTCGATGTGCCAGTCGTTGTAGGCCTGGACAAGCGCGATCGAGAAGTCGTGGTCCTCGGTGGCGAACAGGCGGCCGGCGAACCCGGGGAAAGACGGGAAACAGATCGAGGCCAGGATGCCCCCGGCGTTCATGTCCTTGATCCGCTCGTCGACGTTGTAGCAACCCGGCCGGATCTCGTCGAGCCCCGTTGGCTCGATGCCGTACTCCTCTTTCGGTCGGCCGGCGACAGCGTTCAACGCGACGTTGGGGATGACCGTGTCGCGGAACTTCCACATATCCGAGCCGTCGGCGTTGTGCACCAGCCGGGGTGCGTCGTCGATGTACTTCTTCGACAGGTGGTTCTTGAACATTTCCGGCGGCTCGACAGTGTGGTCGTCAACGCTGATCAGCATCATGTCTTCTTGGTTCACTGGTCGGTCCTTTCCATTGAGTCCATCGAGGCAACGCTGATGGTGTCTCTGCTAGGGAAATTAGCTTCTCAGCCCGAGAGAATCAACATCTTGACCGTACCGCCGCAGCCCCGGACGCCCTGCCAGGGCACCCGCAGACCGGGCCCTCAGCGACCAGGTTTCCGCAGGCGGTACGGCCGATATTGACCAATCGGCCGGATCGTGGAAACCTATTGGTCAATTATGAGAATATGATTCTCGTCAGTGAGGAGGCGGTATGCGGCTGTCCCCGTTGCCGGCGGACCAGTGGGACGACGCTGCCCGCCACGCGGTCTCCGGCATGCTGCCCGAGGAGCGCCGAAACCCCCGCGACGCCGGCAACCTGCTGGCCACTCTGGTGCGCCATCCCAAGCTGACCCGCGCGTTTCTGCGGTTCAGCAGTTACCTGCTCTACGGGTCGACGCTGCCGCCGCGCATCCGCGAGCAGGTCATCCTGCGGGTCGCGCATCGACGCGACTGCGACTACGAGTGGTTACATCACGTCACGATCGGTAAGCGGGAGGGATTGTCCGACGCCGACATCGACGCGCTGCGGTCGGGCACGCCGGACGACGAGTTCGACCGCGCGGTAGTGGCCGCCGTCGACGAACTCGACGAGAAGACCAACCTGTCGGAGCAAACCTGGACCGCGCTGTCCGAAAGGCTCGACGAGCAGCAGCGGATGGACTTGATCTTCACGATCGGTGGCTACACCGCACTGGCGATGGCCCTGAACACCTTTGGCGTGGAAGTCGAACAAGACCGGAAAGAAGGGTAGATATACCGTGCCACACTTCACCAAGCCGGCTGCCGGCAGCTGGACGGAGAACTATCCGGAACTGGGAACCGCGCCGGTCGATTACACCGACTCGGTCGAGCCGGCTTTTTTCGAGGCCGAGCGGGAGGCGATATTCAAGCGGACGTGGCTCAACATCGGCCGAGTCGAGCGCCTGCCGCGCGCCGGCAGCTATTTCACCAAGGAGCTGCCGTCGGCGGGCAAGGGCATGTCGGTGATCGTCGTCAAGACCAAGGACGGGGCGGTCAAAGCATTTCACAACGTCTGTCGCCACCGCGGAAACAAACTGGTGTGGAACGACTTCCCGCATGAGGAGACCTCGGGCACCTGCCGGCAGTTCACCTGCAAGTACCACGCCTGGCGTTACAGCCTCGACGGTGATTTGACCTTCATCCAGCAAGAAGATGAGTTCTTCGACGTCGACAAAAGCCAGTACGGCCTGGTGGAGTCCGCTGCGAGGTGTGGGAGGGATTCATCTTCATCAACTTCGACGCCGACGCCCGGCCCCTGGCCGAATACCTGGGGTCGCTGGCCAAGGGCATCGAGGGCTACCCGTTCCACGAGATGACCGAGGTCTACTCCTACAAGGCCGAGGTTGGCAGCAACTGGAAGCTGTTCATCGACGCGTTCGCCGAGTTCTACCACGCCCCGGTGCTGCACCAGAAGCAATACACCAAGGAAGAAGCCGCCAAGATCATGCAGCACGGCTTCGAGGCGCTGCACTACGAGCTGGCCGGCCCGCACGCGCTGATCTCCACCTGGGGCGGTCAGTCACCGCCCGCGGACCTGAACATGGTGAAGCCAATGGACCGGATGCTGCGCAGCGGTCTGTTCGGTCCCTGGGAGCGGCCCGACATCGAGGGGCTCGATCAGCTGCCGCCTGGTGTCAACCCGACCGGCGCGCGGCAGTGGGGTATCGATTCGTTTCTGTTCTTCCCGAATTTCATGCTGCTGCTCTGGGCGCCGGGCTGGTACCTCACCTATCACTACTGGCCCACTTCCGTCGACAAGCACATCTTCGAGACGACGCTGTATTTCGTGCCGCCCCGCAACGCGCGGGAACGGTTGGCCCATGAGCTGGCGGCGGTGACGTTCAAGGAGTACGCCCTTCAGGATGCCAACACCCTCGAGGCGACCCAGACCATGATCGGCACTCGGGTCGTCAAAGACTTTCTGCTGTGCGATCAGGAAATCCTTCTCCGCCACCTGCACAAGGTGACCGGGGACTTCGTTAACGATTGGGCCAAGGAGAGCAATGGCCACCACAAGTAAGCTGCCCACCGAATTCGCCGACCTGGAGCCCTATCTGGATTGGGATCTGGCCACCGAGCCCGAACGGTACGCCAAGCGGCTGGCCTCGACGATGACCGAGATGCAGGGGTTCTATGACGTCGCTTTCCCGCGATTGAACGACGTCATCGCCTACTGCGACAAGTACCCACTGGACGATCTGCCCGAGGACGCGCAGACCCTGATGCACATGATGCAGTCGCTGATCATGGTGTCGTTTCCGATCGAGGCGTGGAAGCAGCCGCGTGTCCCCGACAGCGGCGCAGCCTGGGTGCAACTGATCAGAGAACCGGTGATCTGACTGTGCCTGGCGCTCGTCGCGCAAGCGGCTCATCACCGCCTGGCGCTCTTCGCGCAAGCGGCTCATCGCAGCTGACCCTCAAGGCTGCCGGGCTGCTCGACGTCGATGCCGGCGAGATCGTTCGCCCAGGCATCCTGCGCGTCGAGGAAGACCGGATCATCGGCGTCGGTGACCCCTCAGCCGAGGGTGACCTGATCGATCTGGGTGAAGCGATCCTGCTGCCCGGGCTGATGGACATGGAGGTCAACCTCCTGATGGGCGGGCGAGGCGAACGGCCCGGGCTTTCCCAGGTTCAGGACGATCCACCGACCCGGATGTTGCGTGCGGTCGGCAATGCCCGACGCACGCTGCGCGCCGGCTTCACCACCGTGCGAAACCTCGGTCTGTTCGTCAAGACCGGCGGCTATCTGCTGGACGTCGCGCTGGGCAAGGCTATTGACGCGGGTTGGATCGACGGGCCGCGGATTGTGCCTGCGGGACATGCCATCACCCCCACCGGCGGGCATCTGGATCCCACCATGTTCGCCGCGTTCGCGCCGCATGTGCTGGACCTGACGGTCGAGGAAGGCATCGCCAACGGGATCGACGAGATCCGCAAAGCGGTGCGTTACCAGATCAAACACGGCGCCGAGCTGATTAAGGTGTGCTGCTCGGGTGGCGTGATGTCGCTGACCGGACCGCCTGGCGCGCAACACTATTCGGATGAAGAGCTGTGCGCGATCGTCGACGAGGCCCACCGGCGCGGGCTGCGGGTCGCGGCCCACACGCACGGCGCCGACGCGGTCAAACATGCTGTCGCCGCAGGTATCGACTGCATCGAGCACGGCTTCCTCGTCGATGACGAGGCGATCGCGATGATGGTCGAGCACGGCACCTTCCTGGTGTCCACCCGGCGCCTGGCCGAGGGGATGGACGTCTCGCACGCTCCGCCCGAACTGCAGGCCAAGGCCGCCGAGATGTTTCCCAAGTCGCGGAAATCGATTCTGGCCGCTTATGAGGCCGGGGTGAAGATCGCGGTGGGCACCGACGCTCCGGCGATCCCACATGGCCGCAACGCCGACGAGCTTGTCACCCTTGTTGATTGGGGCCTGCCGCCGTTGGCGGTGCTGCGGGCCGCCACGGTGACCGCGGCCGAGCTCATCAACGCAGACGACCTCGGACGGCTCGCGCCGGGTCAGCTCGCCGATGTCATTGCGGTGCCGGGAAATCCGTTGGAAGACATCACTGTTACCCGCGATGTCAGCTTTGTCATGAAAGGCGGCAAGGTCTTTGTCCACCACTGACGATCTGGTCGAGATCCAGCAGCTGCTTGCCCGGTACGCGGTCACCATCACCCAAGAAGACATCGAGGGACTGGTCGGTGTCTTTACACCGGACGGAACCTACAGCGCTTTCGGTGACACGTACCCTTTAGCCAAGTTCCCCGAGTTGGTGGCCGCTGCACCAAAAGGCTTGTTCCTGACCGGGACCGCGCTGGTCGACATCGACGACGATACCGCGAACGGAACCCAACCGTTGTGCTTCGTTGACCACGCGACCCACGACATGCGGATCGGCTACTACCGCGACACCTACGTGCGAACCGCCGACGGCTGGCGGCTGAAAACCCGTGCCATGACCTTCATTCGCCGCAGCGGCGTGCACGACTCGGGGCGCCCGCACGCTGTAGGCCGTCCCCAACCGTGAATGTCGAGCAGTTCCGGGCGGATCTGCGCGCGTGGCTCGACGAGAACGACCTGACTCCCGGGCCGGACCACTCCTTGCCCGGCCAGATGCAGCAACTCGCCCGCGTCCACAAGGCGTTGTATGACGCCGATTGGATGCGCTATGGCTGGCCAACCGACGTCGGCGGCCTGGGCGGCCCCAACTTGCTCCGCGCGATCGTCGGCGAGGAGGTAGTCGGGCGCCGGCTGGCCGAACCCGGACCGTACTCGATGGTTGAGGTGCTGGCGCCCACGATGATCGACTACGCCCCGGCAGATCTCGCGGCGGACATGGTGCCGCGGCTGCTCAGCGGCCGCGAGCAGTGGTGTCAGGGCTTTTCCGAACCTGGGTCTGGCAGCGACCTGGCGTCGCTGTCCACCCGCGCCACACCCCGGGGTAATGACTGGGTCGTCAACGGACAAAAGGTCTGGACCAGTTTCGCGCAGTTCTCCACCCGATGCATCCTGCTTACCCGCACCGCACCGGGTCGCGACGGAATCACGGCGTTCTTCGTCGATTTGGACACTCCGGGCATCACCATTCGGCCGCTCCGCACCATGCACGGCGTCGACGAATTCTGCGAGGTGTATTACGACGACGTGCTGATCCCGGGAAGCCGGATGCTGGGCCGACCCGGCGACGGCTGGCGGCTGGCGATGGACCTGCTGCCCTACGAGCGCTCCAGCTGCTTCTGGCAGCGGATCGCTTACCTCTATGCACGATTTGATGAACTCATCGCAGAGGCTGCGCAGAACACCGACGACCACGGTGAATTCGAGTTGGGCGCGGCTTATCTCGCGCTGCACACGCTGCGCTGCCGGTCTCGCGATACTCAGCACCGGATGCGTGACGGAGCACGGCTCGGGCCGGACACCTCGATTGACAAGGTGCTGCTGGCCACCGCTGAGCAACGGCTCTACGACACTGTCCGCGACCTGCTGCCCGGGGTGCTCGAATTGGACGACACCCCGTGGCGTGCGGAGTACCTGTACTCGCGGGCGGCGACCATCTACGGAGGTACCGCCGAGATTCAGCGCAACATCATCGCTCGCCGGTTGCTCGACCTCGGGAAAGAGTGATCGTGGAGCTGACGACAAATGCCGGGGCCGACCCCGAATCATGGGCCCTGCTGGCCGACTCGGTGCGGACCACGATGACCACGGCTTCCGGTGGCCGGCTTGACGCGGCGTTGGCCGAACTCGGCTGGCTCGATATGCTCAACGAAATCCCCGACATCGCAATACCTTTGATGTTTCGGTTGCTCGGCGAAACCGGCGCGCACGCGCCGGTGCTCAACGATGTCGTGCTGCGCGCCGCCGGACGCGACGCCGGCGCTACCGTGCCGCTGCCGTTCGCGGGCGGTACCTGGGTGGTCTGGGAACGCACCGACCAGACCAGTGCGGCGCTCGACGACGAGCTACCAATACACTCTGTGCCGCAAGGGACTCCGGTGCCGCTGGCGGCCGGCCGGCGGGCACTGGGGTGGTGGCTGGTGGGCTGCAGCCGGGCCATGCTGTCGCTGGCCTGCCAGCACGCGCGAGATCGCGTCCAATTCGGCCGGCCGATCGCCTCGTTCCAGGCGATCCGGCACCGACTGGCCGAGACACTCGTCGCGATCGAAGGCGCCGAGGCGACCCTGCAAGCCGCCGACCGACCCGGCGACCCGGACGACACGTTGCCCTGTCTGCTGGCCAAGGCCGCGGCCGGCCAGGCGGCACTGACCACCGCGCGGCATTGCCAGCAGGTGCTCGGTGGGATCGGCTTCACCGCCGAACATCCACTGCACCACCACGTCAAGAAGATATTGATCTTGGACGGCCTGCTGGGCAGCGCGCGCGAGCTGACCCGGGAAGCCGGGGCGACGTTGCGGGCCAACGGGTTTGCACCCAGGCTGGCGCAGCTGTAGCTAATTGCGCGGTAGGCCGAGTATTCGTTCGGCGATGATATTGCGCTGAATTTCCGACGTACCGCCGGCGATAGTGGCAGCGAAACTGCGTACATAGCGGTCGAACCAGTTGCCGTAGTGGGTATCGAGGTTCAGCGGCGAGAACGTGCCGGTGAACCCGCGGTGCCCCAAAGCCTCGGGGCCCGCGGCGTTCAGCGCATCCTCGGCGGCGCGTTGCAACGCCTCCGACCCCAGGAGCTTGAGCACCGACTGGGCGGGTACGTCCTCGTCGCCGCGCGCGGCCCGGGCCAAAGCCGCCGACCCCAGCAGCCGCAGCGCCTGACCATCCATGACCAAGGTGGCATACCGGTCCCGCTCGAGCGGTCCGGACGGGCCGAAATCGACAGTCAACTCGTGCAGCAGGTTGGCATAATCCATCCACAGCATGATGCGTTCGTGGCCGAGCGAACCGGTTGCCACCCGCCAGCCGCCGTTGAGCTCACCGACCAGATTCTGGACGGGTACCTGCACGTCGGTGAAAAACACCTCGTTGAAGTCGAGTTCGTCGCGGTCGCACACCGACGCGAACGGACGACACACCACCCCCGGCGTCTCGGTCGGGATCAGCAACACACTGATGCCCTTGTGTTTGGGCGCTTCGGGATCAGTGCGCACGAACGTCAGCAGCACATCGGCGTGGTGGGCACCCGATGTCCACACCTTTTGCCCGTTGACCACAAAAGTGTCACCGCCTTGGACCGCGCGCGTTTTCAACGACGCCAGATCCGAGCCCGCGCCGGGTTCGCTCATCCCCAGCGACGCGGTGATCTCGGCCCGCAAAATCGGCACCGCCCACCGCTGCTTTTGCTCGGCGGTGCCGAACGACAGCAAGGACGCGGCAATGATGCCCACACCCTGCGGATTGAAACTGTGAAAGATCCGGCGCTTCGCCAACTCTTCCAGGTGCACGTATTGCTGCAACAACGAGGCGTTGCGCCCGCCGAACTCGGGCGGGTTGCCCGGCAGCAGCCATCCGTTGTCGAACAGCAGCCGCTGCCACCGGCGGGCCCATTCGGGGTGGTGCGACGAGGACTGTGGCCGCTCCACCGCGTCAGCCTGGTCGGGCAGATGCTCGTCGAGGAATGCCACGAATTCGGCGCGGAACGCCTCGACGTCGGCATCGAAGGTCAGCTGCACGGGAACTCCTCGGCGACGACGCCCGCGAAGTGCGCATTGTGCTTCCGCGGACGAGCACTAGAGAATAGTATTCTCATCGAGAGAAAGTAACAATCTCCGACACCACGCTCGCGAGGGGGTATAGCGCAGAATGGCACGGCGTTCTCCGGTACAGTTCAACCATGTTCTCCCCCCGCGGCAATCGTCTGAGCCGTCGATGACCAGCCCAAGCGAAGAGCCGGCCTGGAAGCAACGGGCGGTCGAGCGGTCGATCAAGACTGCCAAGTTGCGGGCGGCCCAGCGCGTTCAACGTTTCCTGGACGCGGCCCAGGCGATCATCATCGAAAAGGGCACCACTGATTTCACCGTCCAAGAGGTCGTCGACCGGTCCCGGCAATCGTTGCGGAGCTTCTACCTGCAGTTCGACGGAAAGCACGAGCTTTTGCTGGCGCTCTTCGAAGACGCGCTGAGCCGCTCCGCCGACCAAATCCGGGCTGCCACCGCGAGCCATTCCGACCCGATGGACCGGTTGAAAGTCGCCGTTCAGCTGCTGTTCGAGGCGTCGCGCCCGGACCCGGCCGCCAAACGTCCGCTGTTCACCGACTTCGCGCCGCGGTTGCTGGTGTCCCACCCCGCCGAGGTGAAGGTCGCCCACGCGCCACTGCTCGCGTTGCTTACCGAGTTGATGGAGCAGGCCAGCGAGGCCGGCCGGCTTCGCGTCGAAATCAATCCCAGGCGGATGGCCGCGATGACGATGCAGACGGTCATGTTCATCGCCCAGTCCAGCGGTGGATCCGATGACGCGACGGTCCATCCGATCACCGCCGACGAGGTGTGGGATTTCTGCTCGCGGGGCTTCGCCGGCACCGAGAACTAGCTTCTCCTTGGCAACCCGTGAGAATGCCATTCTTACTCTAAGAGAGTGGCGGGTAGCAAAGACGGATTCGGCGTTGACACTTTGGCGCGGCGGATGACAGAGTTGCCGCAGCGATACCCCGTGCATCTTTGATTTCGGCGAGAGGCGATATCTGTGGCGGTCAGCGCTCCCAGCGACGTCTACTACGACCCGTATAACGTCGAACTCAACGCCGACCCGTACCCGATGTTCCGGCGGTTGCGCGAGGACGCACCGCTCTACTACAACGAGGTGCACGACTTCTACGCGCTGAGCCGTTTCGCCGACGTCGACCGGGCGCTGGTGGACTACCAAACTTTCAGTTCGGCGCGCGGCGCGATCCTCGAATTGATCAAGAGCAACCTCGCAATTCCCTCCGGTTCCGTTATTTTCGAAGATCCACCGATCCACGATATCCATCGCAAGCTGCTGGCCCGGATGTTCACGCCCCGCAAGGTCTATGGCCTCGAACCCAAGATCCGCGAATTCTGTGCGCGCTGTCTGGATCCGTTGATCGGCGCAGACCGATTTGACTTCGTGGCCGATTTGGGAGCTCAGATGCCGATGCGGGTGATCGGCATGCTGCTGGGCATCCCGGAAGAAGACCAAGTGGCGATCAGGGACCGCTCGAACGCCACCATGCGCACCGAAGCCGGCCAACCGATGACCCTCGCCTCCGACGGTTTCGACACCGGCGAGATATTCGCCCAATACATCGACTGGCGCGCTGAGCACCCCTCCGACGACATCATGACCGAATTGCTCAACGTTGAGTTCGAGGACGAGACGGGCACCACCCGTCGTCTGACGCTTGATGAACTGCTGCTCTATGTCAACGTGGTGGCCGGCGCGGGCAACGAGACCACGACTCGGTTGATCGGCTGGGCCGGCAAGCTGCTGGCCGAGCACCCCGACCAGCGTCGGCATTTGGTTGACAACCCGATGCTGATCGGCCCGGCTATCGAGGAGTTGCTGCGCTACGAGCCGCCGGCCCCGCACGTGGCCCGGTATGTCGCCCGCGATGTCGAGTACTACGGACAGAAAGTCCCGGCGGGCAGCGTGATGATGATGATCATCGGAGCGGCCAACCGCGACCACCGCCAATTCCCGCCCGACGGCGATGTTTTCGACATTCTCCGGGAGCAGCACCAGCATCTCGCTTTCAGCGTCGGCGCGCACTATTGCCTCGGATCGGCGCTGGCCCGGCTCGAAGGACGGATCGCACTCGAAGAGATCCTCAAGCGATTCCCCGACTGGGACGTCGACTTGACCGACGCCAAGCTCTCGCCGACGTCCACCGTGCGGGGCTGGGAGTCGATGCCGGCTGTGATCGGCTAAGCGGCAAGAGATTGAAGACAAATCGGAGGTAATCATGACGGGACGTGTTGAAGGTAAAGTCGCCTTCGTCACCGGGGCGGCGCGCGGTCAGGGCCGCAGCCACGCAGTGCGGTTGGCGCAGGAAGGCGCCGACATCATTGCCATCGACATCTGCAAACAGATCGAGACTGTCTCCATTCCGCTTTCCACGCCGGAGGACTTAGCCGAGACTGCCGACCTCGTCAAAGGCCACAACCGCCGTATCTACACCGCAGAAGTCGACGTGCGCGACTACGACGCGCTTAAAGCAGCAGTTGACGCCGGCGTGGAGCAGCTGGGTCGCCTGGACATCATTGTTGCCAACGCCGGCATCGGCAACGGTGGACACACGCTGGACAAGACCAGCGAAGAAGACTGGACCGACATGATCGACGTCAACCTGGGTGGCGTGTGGAAGACGGTAAAGGCTGGTGTGCCACACATATTGGCGGCCGGTCACGGCGGTTCGATCATCCTGACCAGTTCGGTGGGCGGGCTGAAAGCCTACCCCCACACCGGTCACTATGTGGCCGCCAAACACGGTGTGGTGGGGTTGATGCGCACCTTCGCGGTTGAGTTGGGCCAGCACATGATTCGGGTCAACTCGGTGCATCCCACCAACGTGAACACGCCGTTATTCATGAACGAGCCGACGATGAAGTTGTTCCGCCCCGATTTGGAGAACCCCGGTCCAGATGACCTCAAGGCAATCGCGCAGATGATGCACACCCTGCCGGTCGGTTGGGTGGAGCCCGAGGACATCAGCAACGCGGTGCTGTTCCTCGCTTCCGACGAATCGCGCTACATCACCGGCGTGACCCTGCCGGTCGATGCGGGTAGCTGCCTGAAGTAGAGGTCGCCGTCAGCCGGGTCCGAGTTGAAAGTTCCCAGTCTGCGGGTGGTGGTACCAGCCACCTGCGGCTACTGTGCCGCCGTCGACGTGGATCGTCTGCCCGGTGAGGTAGCTGGCCATGTCAGAGGCGAGAAACACGGCAACGCTGGCAATTTCATCGACGTGCCCGGGCCGGCCCATCGGGACGGCGTGCCCGATCGTCGGGCTGAGACCATCGGGATTGAGAGCCATGAGTCCTTCGGTCATGGTGATGTCGGGTGCGATGGCATTGACGCGGATACCGTGTGGCGCCAGCTCGAACGCCGCGGTTTTCGTGTAGTTGATGACGCCGGCCTTGGCTGCGGCGTACGCCGCATAACCCGGGGCGGCGCGCACCCCCTCGATCGATGTCAGGTTCACGATGCTGCCGGGCAGCCCGGCCGCGACCAGCCCGCGGGCCACCCGCTGGGTACACAGCAGCACATGACGCAGATTCGCCCGATAGAGCGCATCCCAACCGTTTTCGGTCGTGTCGAGCAGTGCGGACGAGAAGGCGCCCCCGGCGTTGTTCACCAGGATCGTCACCGGCCCGAGTTCGGCCGTCGTCCGCTCCAGCGCGGCGTCGACCTGGTCGCTGTCACGTACATCGATCACCACCGCCAGTGCGCCAATGGCCTCGGCGGCCGCCGCGCAACTCTGGGCGTCACGCTCCCAGATCGCTACCGAAGCGCCGAAAGCCGCCAGTCCTGCCACGATGCCGCGTCCGATACCGGCTCCCCCGCCGGTCACCACCGCGACCCGGTCCGTGAGCTGAATGCGGGACGGATCGATTGCCACGGGCCAATCTAACCCTCTGCAGCCGACTTCTCGAAACGGCTTACCGAAACAATATCGAGGGTGGCGGCGGGCGCTGACGTAGGAATGGTACGAGGGGCTGCACGCCGCTGTTGTGGCCCGTTATTGCTATGGCTGTGGCGGTTCCGCCAGGGGTAGGTATGACCGTGGATCAAAACCCTGGGCTGGACGCGGTCTAGCCACTTGCGCAAAGCGTCGATCCCAAGATGGGCCGTATCCTCGTGGTCGTTGACGCCCCGCGGCGGGCAATGCGTCACCAGCACATCGGCGGCACGCAGCGCCTTGACCAGCCACTGGTATTGCCACTGGGTGTAAAGGATGTCGGTCGTTCCCGGTTTGTAGCGCACGCAGCCTTGCAGACCAGTGAACGACACTCCACCCCGTGCGCGGTCGTTGCGGCGGGCGGGCCGCAAATCATGGTCCTACGCGGCGGAGGAAATCGCATGACTGAGGACAACTATCGTGCTGCGCCGCGCCGATACTATCGTCGAGTGGCAGATGGGTCTTACCGGTGGAGGTGTCGATGACCAGTGTGCAGTCGCGGCTGACGTCGGCAAGCGTTGATGTAGTCGAGCATCGCGCCCTGTCCACCTTGGTGAGAGCAGTGGTGCGTATCGGGACTGCACCGGACGGGCTGCCGTGGCTGCTCGACATTGACCGCTCGGCGCGATCCGGCACGCTGCAACGTGCAGTCGCCGGGCTGGTCCAGGCGTTCGAGGCATCCGGTGTCGCCGATCTGCCCGAGGCGGTCCGGGTCATGGTTGAAGACACGCTGACCCCAGCGTTGATGGGCATTCACGAAATCGAACTGCACCCGGATACGAAAACTCGCGGCTATGTGAGCCGGCGGCCGGCGCGCGAACTATTCGGTCCGTCATTGTTGCAGCAGCTGTTGGCGCCGGTGACGACACGGACCTACACCGGGCCACACTCTTCGCGGGCGGCTTCGACGGCAGCGACGTACTTTGATGCCGCGCCAGCGGGCGTTGGTGCGTATCCGGAATCGGGGTCCGTCGACGATGCGCTGGACCGCTCCTTCGCCGCGGCGCAGTCGGAACGACATGTGCTGGTCACCTTGGACGGGCAAACCTGGACAACCACGGTGTCGGGACACGGCGGAACCCGAACGCCGATGGAGCCATTCCGCGCAGCGGTATTCGAGTCGTTGGCCGCACTTGACGGCGCGGTCGCCAATGTCACGGCGGGATATGTGAATTCGCAAGCACCGCTGGCGGACGCTGAGGCTTACGCGACCCTGCTCCACCATGCCAGCGAAGGGTCCGGCGGCACAGTCAGCTTCGAACTACCCCGTGCCACGGTGCTCGGCCTACTCATCGATATCGCCGATTTCGCAGGCAGGCTGCACACCGAAGGAGTCGTGCACGGCGACCTCACCCCGCCGAACGTGCTGCTCGACGGCGCTCAGGTAACCGCTCCGGATGGCCTCTTCCTGCGCGCCGGAGAGATTGCCACTGCGGCCACATTCGAATGGGCAGCACCTGAACAAGTGACCGGCCGCCCCATAGACGCCCGCAGTGACGTGTACACCATCGGTCGGATGGTGGCGACATTGATCGGCGCCGTGCCCTACGGGGAGAAGGTGGAATACATTGTCCCCACGGGCGGGACCGATTCGCAGACGGTCACGCTGATGAAGACCGAGGGCGTGTTCATCGACCGTACCGCGCTCGGGGTCGAGCGCGACTGGCAAACTCAGTGGCACAAGGCATTGGGGGGAATGCTGGCCTACGATCCCGACCGCCGCCCCCCGGAGGCCGCGGCTGTTGCTGCTGTGCTGCGCGACTTGCGGGCCAACTATCCGCCGCCGGAGCACCTTGCCGATCGCCGGTAATTTCGGCACCGTCACTCCCGTGCGGTCCGACAATGAGCTGCAATACGTCCGAATCGTCGCGGATCGTTGACCATGCGTCACAAAGTAACGCCGGCAGCGTCCATCAGGTCGGTGTCGACGTTCGGGACACCACGATCGCCGAGGCCCGAGCAGATCGCTTGTCCACTGTAAGCCGAAGTGCCTTAGGCAGCAAACAGTGTGGCACTCAAACACCAGCAAAACTTCGGCCACAGCAGCCGGAGGACCGTCGCAGGCGATCTACGTGTGGGACATCGCCATTGCCTAGCCCGGCCGGGTCGAACGTGATCGTGACGATCTTGGTTTTCGGGTCATTCGCGTAGCGGATGATCTGTTCTGGCGACGGAGCTCATGCTCAGCCATTCGCGTCGCCCGACGCCGTGTCACCCGACGGGCTCGACGTCAGCAGCTCGGGCCCATCCTCGCCGACAAGTACCGCCTCCCGTCCGAAAACGGCCCCCACGCCCGCCTGCCATACGTAACCCGTCACCGCGAGCACCATGCCTGGCTCAAGACGCTCGGCGGCCGCGGTCTGGGGCAGGTGCGCCGACACCACGGGCGGGTCGAATCCCATGCCTAGCCCGCGAGCCACCGGCATCTGCGGCGGCGGCTCCCCCGCCGCCTGGTAGGCCGCGAGCAGATCACCGGCCGGTGCTCCCGGTGCGCACGCCGCGAAAAGCCAGTCCCACAAGCCATCCCACCGCCGGTAGAGATCGGCAGCCCCCGCGGATTCGCCCACCGTCCAGGTCCGCCCGACCTCACCGGTGTAGCCGCAGGCGAGCACGCCGGCGGAGAGCGCCACCAAATCACCCGGCCGGACCAGGCCTTCTTCGCTTCCCCGGCGCCACGGATGATTGCGCGAGGTCACCCACGCGGCGTCCTGGGTCGACGGGGTGCTCACCCCACCGGCCGCCATCGCCTCCAGCAGCGCGCCCGCCAACGCCTTCTCGGTGACCCCCGGCCGCAGCTCGGCCACCGCGGCAGCCAAGCCCGTCTCGGCCACCCGGATGGCTTCGCGCAACGCGGTCACCTCCTCAGATGTCTTGACCCGCCGGGCGGCCCGCATGGCCAGCTCCCCGTCGACCAACTCGGCGCTGGGGAACGCGACCGGAAGCAGCTGGGCGAAGGCCGGTGAAAGCGCATCGGTGCCAACGCGTTTCGCCGTGGCTGCGCCGGCGATGTTGGACAGCACCGAAATCGTGTTCATCGGGTTCCAAGCGATGCCGTAGAGCTGCTCGTGCGGGATATCGTCGGGCACCCCCTCGTCCCAAGTGCTGAGCAGGTGGATCGCCCCGGTTTCGCGGATGACGACGCAGGTCGGCGCAAACGGCCGGGTGCCCGCCACCCACAGTTGCGGCGTCCCTGAGACATAGCGGACATTGGCCTGACGCCCAAGTACGAGCACATCGAGGTCGTGCGCTTCCATCTGAGCCAGCGCGCGCTCTCGCCGGCCCGAGCGAAGAGCGCGATCGTCGGGCAGGACCTCAGTCGCCATAGGGGTGATAGGGGTAGTCGGTCAACGGCATCCAGCCCTCCTCGGTAATGACGATGATCTCTTCGCTGCGATAGCCGCCGGTGCCGTCCTCCCACACCACCGGCTCCACGACCAGGACCATGCCAGGTTCGAAGACGAAGTTCTCGTCGAACTCGTCGCCCAGATCAGTACCAATCATTGGGGTTTCGGCAGCGTTGACACCGATGCCATGTCCCAGATAGAAGTGCGGGAGCCAGGGTCGGGTGCCGCCGTTGGCGGTTGTCGCCGCTCTGCCAAGGTCTGCGGCGCTGGCGCCGGCCCGGGTCACGTCGAGCACCGCGCTCATGATGTCGCGCCATTGCCGGAACTGTGCCTGCTGGCGCGGCGCCGGGTCGCGCCCCACTACCCAGGTGCGCCCGAAATCCGAACAATAGCCCGCGTAGGTGATGCTGACGTCAGTCCACAGCACGTCACCTGCGGCGAGCTCACGCTCGGTCGTCAGCAACGGTAACGCCAAGTCGCCGTGGGAGGTCCACACCCCGTCGGCCTTGCTGTCCGGCATCACCTGCCAGATCGGTTCGAGCATGCTGGCCATCGCCCCCAGCTCGAATGCCCGGCGCAGGAACGCCGCCGACAGGTCGATCTGGCGGATGCCCGGCGCCAGCGACGCCTGCACATCGACCATGGCCTGGTCGGTGATCCGGCACGCGGTGCGAATGCAGGCCAGTTCGTCGGCAGTCTTGATGACTTTGGCGGCACCGATCACCTGCGCAGCATCCACCGGCCGGCCGACCCCCAACAGCCGCTCCTGCGCGCGACGCATCGCCCCGGTGAGTTCGTCGACCGCAACGACAGCCGTCCCGGGAATCAGATCGCCGACGACCCGTGCGAAATCCGCTACCCCTTCGTCGAACTCGAGATAGACCGGACCATGCAGGTGGTCGGCAGGTAAGTCCGATTCCGATGCGCTGCCTTCCCGGAACGGCAAGAACAGGTGCGGCCACGGGTCGTCGACCAACACCACCGCAACCGGGCGTTCGACATACGACAGTCCGGCATCACCCAGCGGCCAGCTCACCCCGGTGGCGTAGACGACGTTGTTGTTTCCAAGCAGCATTAACGCGTCGACGCCGCGGTCGGCCATCGCCGACCGCAGTCGCGCACCCGTCTGGCGACGCATGCGGGCCAGGTCCGGTTTGTCGGGGATCTCGACCTTAGACGACGGCCGCTGGACAATCGTCGTCATCAAACTCCCTCAGAGACCTAGGAATTGGGTGATGTTGCCACTGACGACCTGCGCGGCTGCTTCAGAGCCAACCGCATCCACCACGGCGGCCAGCGACTTCTCCGAATAGCCATACGTGCTTTCGTTGTGCGGATAGTCGCTCGACCACATCACCTTGTTCACGCCGATCCGGTCGATCAACTGCAGCCCCAGTGGGTCGACCATGAACGAGGCACTCATGTGATTGTCCCAGTAGTGGTGTACGTCGTGCTCCATCGGTCGGTTGAACATGTGCCGGTACGACGCCACCAGGTGCTCGGCGTCCTGCAATGCCCAAGGCACCCAGGCGATCCCACCCTCGAACCAACCTATCTGCAGACCCGGGTGACGATCGAGGATGCCACCGAAGATGTATTTGGAGAACGTCTCCCGGAAGCCGTCGATGTTGATCATCATGCCGACGACCACGCTGTTGAACTCACACGGGCTTTTCGGCGGCGTTTCTCCGATGTGGTGGGCGACCGGAAGCCCGGAGGCCTCGATTTCGTCCCAGACCGCGTCCATCTGGGTACTGGCGTAGTCGATCGGGTTACCGTCGTCGTCCTTGCCCGGGTTCAGCGGCATCAGAAATGTCTTGAGGCCCAGTGACTTCAGCTCGGCCAGTGTCCGGGCGGTACCTTGCGGATCCCACCAGTTGATCAGCCCGGCGCCGTAGAAGTGACCACCGGAGCGCTCTTGTAGCTCGGCGATGTACTCGTTGTAGATGCGGAACGCAAGCTCGCGAAGTTTCTTGTCTGGGTAGTGAAAGAGCGCCAGGATCGCGTTGGGGAACGCGAGTTCTTTCTCGACGCCGTCCTCGGCCAGCTCTTGAATTCGGGCCTCGGTGTTGGTGCTTGCCGCACCGGGCAGATCGTCGTATTGCATCAGCACCGCGCTGAAGTCACCCGGCAGGAACGACTGACCCTTGCGGCCCACCTGATAGGCGCCGTCCTCATACCAGATCCGCGGTGCCTTGTCCTTCAGGTCGTCCGGGAAGCGCTGGTGGAAGATATCCTCGGCGATCGAAATGTGGTTGTCGGCAGAGAAAACCACCGTGCCTTCGGGCAGACCGACGGTTCGGCCGCCGGCGTGCCCGCGCCTGTCCTTCGGCGCGCCGTATCCTTCGGGCGGGTAGAGCGGGACGGTGGGAGTCGACATCATTGACCTTCCAATCGGATCGGCATTTCGAGAGTAGTCGTTCCAGGCCCGCTGGCGGAAAGGTTCACCAGGTCACCGGCAGTTCGTAGACACCGTAGGCGAGCCGGTCGTGTTTGAACGGGATGTCCTCGATGGCGGCAGCCAACGTCAGCGTGGGAACACGGCGGAACAACGTGTGGAAGACGATCTGCAGCTCGGCGCGGGCAAGCTGCTGGCCCACGCACTGGTGCCGGCCGTAGCCGAACGCCACGTTCTGGCCGGCTCCCGAGCGGTGCAGATACAGCCGGTCCGACTCGGGGAAAGCTTTTTCGTCCCAGTTGGCCGGAGCCAGGTCGATGATGATGCCCTCGCCGGCGCTGATGAGCTCGCCGGCGATCTCGATGTCCTCGATCGCGATTCGCCGCTGGCCGTTTTGAATGATGCTCAGATAGCGCAGCAACTCCTCGACGGCGTTCGCGACGACCTTGGGATCTTCCGCATCGCGGATCACGGCCAACTGCTCGGGGTGTTGCAGCAGGGCCAGTATCCCCAGACCGATCATGTTGGCGGTGGTTTCGTGTCCGGCGATAAGAAGTCCCGTGCCCAGTTGGGCGGCTTCGCGAACACTGATCTCGCCGGCCTTGACCCGTTCCGCCAAGTCCGACACGGCGTCTTCGGCCGGGGCTTCCATCTTGGCCTCGACCAGCTTCGCCAGGTACTTGGCGAGCCCGGTCGCGCCCTTGGCGGTGTCCTCACCGGTCGCGTAACGGGCCAGCCCGACATTGGCGTGGTGCTGAAAGAACTCCGCGTCCTCGTACGGCACGCCCAGCAACTGGCTGATCACCAGCGACGGGACCGGCAGGGCCAGCGCCGAGATGATGTCGGCCGGCTGAGGTCCGGCCAGCATCGTGTCGATGTGGTCATCGGTGATCTGCTGAATGGCCGGCCGCAAGCCTTCCACCCGCCTGAAGGTGAACGGACGCGACAACATCCGCCGGAACCGGGTGTGCTCTTCGCCGTCCGAGGTGAAAACCGACCTCGGACGCTTGTGCACGGTGGACAACATGCCTTCGTTCCAATGCGGGAAATTGCTGTGCCGGTCGTCGACGCTGACCCGTGGATCGGAAAACAGGGTTCGCACTTCCTCGTACCCGGTGACCACCCACGGTGTGCTGCCATCCCAGATCCGCACTCTGCTCAGGGGTTTGGACTTACCGAGCGCCAGCACGTCGGGCGGCGGCGCGAAGGGGCAACCCGGTGACCTCGGCATCGGGTACTCCGGGATCTGCGCGGCCGCATCGGTGGCCGGACTGGTCAAGGTATCGGACACGCTCACTCCTCGATGTGAATCGCCAGCGCCGGACACATCGCGGCGGCCCGGCGGGTGGCCTCCGCGTGCTCGGCGGCGGGGTTGTCGGTGATCAGGACGACGACGCCGTCCTCGTCGCGTTGATCGAACACATCGGGTGCAGTCATCACGCAGTTTCCTGACGAGGCGCAGGCGTCTTGGTCGACCCGGACCCTCATCTACGACTTCTTTCCGGTATGCGGGGTGACCGGGGCCAGCCACAGACCCACGATCGCGTCGATCAGGCCAGATCCCGCGGCGCGCCAACCGGGCACCGATCCCCCGGTGCCAAGCGAACGTTCCCGGTCTGCGCAGGTGTGCATCAACAAATTGCGGGCCATCACATTGCGTTCCGCCTGCACCTCGGCGGGTAACTCGGGAAGGCAGCGGTTGATCTGCTCGATGACCTGGACCAGCGATGGTGAGCTGAGCGCGTCCTTGACCACGATGTGGTGGTAGGCGGGATCGGTCATCACCTGGGCGGCGAACCGCGCGTACCAGGTCGGGTTGCCGAGCGCGGCCAGATGCTCGGTAAGCGGGCGCACCAGGCAGGCCACCCAACCGCGCATGTCGGTGGAGTCGCCGGATTGCCGGACTTCGGTCACCATGTGCTCGCGCAACCGCTCGATGGGCACCCGGTGTTTCTGCTCGATCGCGCGGACCAGGTCGGTCTTGGTACCGAAGTGGTAGCCGACGGCGGCGTTGTTGCCTTGACCGGCGGCCTCGCTGACCTGCCGGTTGGACACCGCGAACACTCCGTGCTCGGCAAACAGCCGCTCGGCTGCGGTCAGAATCGCTTCCCGGGTAGGAGTGGACCGCTCGGCGCGCACGGCCCTGCTGACGGTGGTCACCCGGACAGTCAACCGGGTAGTCGCCGTTAAGTCAAGCGATTGATTTAAAGCGGTGCCTCGGTCAGCGGCCCTCGAACGACATGAGTTGATCATGACTCGACATGAACTTGCGCGCCCCGTGCGTGAGCAGCAGGTCGACGGCGTGCTGCATGTCGCGGGTGGCAAACAGCGGCGTCGCCGCGTCCAGCAGGTAACGATCGGTTTCGCGCGCACCGTGATCGGTCGCGTGGTGGACCAACCGCTTGGTCACCGCGTGCGCAGCGGTGGGACCGGCGGCCAGCCTGCGGGCCCACTGAACCGCCTTGTCGGTAAGGTCGTCTGCCGGGACCACCCGGTTGACGATGTTCCAGCGCTCGAACGTCGCGGCGTCGAAAAAGTCGCCGCTGAAGGTGATTTCGAATGCCCTGGCGGTTCCAGCTCGTTGCGCAATCCGGTAGGCGCCGCCGAGGAAGGTGACCGCTCCGATCTTGGCCTCCACCTGAGCGAATTGCGTGCCTTCAGCAGCGATGATCAGATCGCAGGCTAAGGCGAGCTCTAGCCCCGCGGCCAGGCATAACCCATGTACGGCGGCGATCACCGGAAACGGCGCCTGCTCGAGGGCCTCGATGAGACCAAAGGCATCGGCAAGCATGGCGTGGGCGTCTGCCGGCGATGTTCCCTTGAACATTTCGACGTCGGCGCCGCCGGAAAACAGTGCTCCGTCACTGCGCAGGACCATGGCCCGCGCACCGTCGGATTGCGCGTCGCGCACCGCCTTCGACAGGTCCGCCGACAGTTCGCCGCTGAACAAGTTCGCCGGCGGGTTGGCCATCGTCACGACGGCAACGTGTCGGTCATCTCTACCTGGACGGAAGTCACCTGCGCTCTCCTTCGAACTCGAGCAAAACCTAAGTGTGACTAGACTATTTGGTCTAGACTAAAGCGTCAAGTGGGGATACTCGTCGCAGAACATCACGCTGCTAAATCGAGCCGCCTTACTAGCCTGAGTTGCTGCGGCGCCGGATCGGCTTTCCCGCGGTGGCGCCGCCGTCGACGGGCAGCACGGTTCCGGTGACGTACCGGGACCGGTCAGTAGCGAAATACAGCGCCGCTTCGGCAACATCACCGGGTGTGCCCTCACGCTGCAGCGGCCGGTCGGCGCGCATTGTCTCTCGTATCGCGCGTTCGAAACGTTCGATCTCTTCAGCACTCTTGTGGCCCGCCGAGGAGGCGACCAACTGCGTCGGGATGTTGCCCGGCGCGATGCAGTTGACCCGAATTTCGTGATACGCCAACTCGATTGCGGCGGATTTGGTGAACTGGATTACCGCCGCCTTGGACGCGCGATAGGTCATCACCCCACCACCGGCCTGGATCCCGCCGATCGACGTGAGGTTGATGATCGAGCCGCCGCCGTTGATGGCCATGTGGCGGGCCGCATCCCGGGTACCGGCCATCACCCCCAGCAGGTTGACCGCCATCACGCGGTGAAAGTCGGCCAGGTCGTCATCGAGAAATCGCCCATGCATGGTGCCCGAGACAGCGGCGTTGTTGACCATGACGTGCAGTCCCCCGAACATCTCGACAACAGCCGCGACCAGCGCCGTCACCTGCCCGGGCTCGGAGACATCGGTCCGCCGGAAGGCGGCGTCGCCGCCGAGTGTGGCGGCCAGCTCCTCGCCACGCTCGTGGTCGACGTCGGCAATGACGAGCCGGGCGCCCTCGGTCGCGAACCTCTCTGCGGTAGCACGACCGATACCCGACCCGCCGCCGGTGACGATTGCGACCTTGCCGGCCAGTTCGTTGCCCACATCAGAAAGTTAATCGGCATCGCCCATGTTAAGTCAAGCGATTGATTTAGCGGCATCGGCTGCGGTGTTAGCTGACAGGTTGAGCACTGCCCGGTCGGTGGCGATATCACGCGGTGTTCATCCCCTCGTGGAGCCGCGAGCCTTCGTGATACGTTCGCGTTGGTGATGGTTCGATAACTGTGAATTCGATGGGGCCGATTTGAAAATCAATCGATTTGGCGCGGCGCTGGGTGTCCTTGCCACCGGCGTACTGGTGATCTCCGGATGCGGCAGTGACAACAGCTCAAAGGGCGGAAACGCAACGTCGTCCACGCCAGGTGGGTCTGCGACGTCGAGTTCGGCGCCGGCAAATGTGAGTTGCGGCGGTAAGAACGCGTTGAAGGCCAGCGGGTCGACCGCCCAGGCCAATGCGATGACCCGGTTTGTCAACGCGTTCCAGCAGGCGTGCCCCAACCAGACTCTCAACTACACACCTAACGGCTCGGGCGCCGGCATCAACGAATTTGTCGGCAACCAAACCGATTTCGGCGGCTCCGACGTACCGTTGAGCGCTGAAGAGGCCAACAAGGCCCAGCAACGCTGCGGCTCGCCGGCGTGGAACCTGCCGGTGGTTTTTGGGCCGATCGCGGTTACCTACAACCTCGCCGGGGTGAATTCGCTCAACCTCGACGGTCCCACGACGGCGAAGATCTTCAATGGCGCCATCACCACCTGGAACGATCCCGCGATCAAGGCACTCAACGCAAACGTGAACCTGCCCGCCGCGCCGATTCATGTGGTGTACCGCAGTGACGAATCCGGGACCACCGACAACTTCCAGGAATATCTCGAGGGTGCTTCGGACGGCGCATGGGGCAAAGGCACCGGGAAGGCGTTCAAAGGCGGTGTCGGTGAGGGCGCCAAGGGCAACGACGGCACGTCGGCAGCGATCAAGAACACCGACGGATCGATCACCTACAACGAATGGTCGTTCGTCCAGGAGCAGAAACTGAACATGGCCAGCATCGTCACCTCGGCGAGTCCGGCTCCGGTGTCGATCAGCGCCGACTCGGTCGGCAAGACCATTGCCGCGGCAACGATCAAGGGCCAGGGCAATGACCTTGTGATCGACACGATGTCGTTCTACAAGCCCACGCAGCCAGGTGCCTACCCGATCGTGCTGGCGACCTATGAGATTGTCTGCTCCAAGTATCCCGACCCCCAGGTTGGCGCGGCCGTCAAGGCGTTTCTGCAGGCCACCATCGGCCCCGGCCAGAATGGCCTGGCGGACCACGGATATATCCCGATCCCAGATGCATTCAAACCGAGGTTGACAACCGCGGTCAATGCCATCACCTGATCTGAGGTCGCCGTCTGATCCGGCTGGGATGACAAGCGCGCCAACGGCAGCCGATAGTCGCGTGCCGCGGCGGGGGGATCGGCTGTTCAAGTGGATCGCGGCCGCTGCCGGTATGACCATCGTGACCGCGATCGCGCTGATCGCAGTGTTCTTGTTGATCCACGCCGTACCGTCGCTGCGCGCCAACCACGCAAACTTCTTCACCAGCGCCGACTTCGATACCAGCGATGCCGATAACCTGGCGTTCGGAATCCGCGATCTACTCATGGTCACGGTACTGAGTTCGGTATTCGCCCTGACGTTGGCCGTGCCGGTGGCGATCGGGATCGCGGTGTTCCTCACTCAATATCTGCCGGCCCGGTTGTCGCGTCCCTTTGGTGCGATGGTGGACCTGTTGGCCGCGGTGCCATCGATCATCTACGGACTGTGGGGGATGTTCGTCCTGGCTCCCGAGCTCGAGCCGGTCGCGACGTTCCTCAATCGTGCGCTGGGATCGTTGTTTCTGTTCAAGACGGGCGATGTGTCGTTGGCCGGTGGCGGCAACATCTTCACCGCCGGCGTTGTACTGGCCGTGATGATTTTGCCGATTATCTCTTCGGTATCGCGAGAAGTGTTCCGCCAGACGCCGCTTATTCAGATCGAAGCCGCCCAAGCGCTCGGCGCCACGAAGTGGGAGGTGGTGCGGATGACCGTGCTGCCGTTCGGTCGTAGTGGTGTCGTCGCGGCGTCGATGCTGGGGTTGGGCCGCGCGTTGGGCGAAACCGTGGCGGTGCTGATCATCTTGCGCGCGGCCGCTCACGCCGGGCATTGGTCGCTGTTCGACGGTGGTTACACATTCGCGTCCAAGATCGCCTCCGCCGCATCCGAATTCAGCGAACCCTTACCGACCGGGGCATACATCGCCGCGGGATTCGTACTATTCGTCTTGACGTTCATCGTCAACGCGGCCGCACGCGCGATCGCCGGCGGAAAGGTCAACGGATGAGCGTTGCCACCGTGAATCGCCGCACCAAAGCAGCGCCTTTCCGCACGATAAGCATCCGGCGGCGGATCAAGAACGACGTGGCCACAACATTGTTCCTCGGCTCATTCGTCGTCGCGATGGTTCCGCTGGTCTGGCTGCTATGGGTGGTGGTCGCCAGAGGCTGGTATGCCGTCACCCGGTCGGGCTGGTGGTCGCACTCACTGCGAGGTGTGCTGCCAGAGGAGTTTGCCGGCGGGATTTATCACGCACTGTATGGCACCCTGGCGCAGGCCGGCGTTGCCGCAGTCCTGGCGGTGCCACTCGGATTGATGACCGCGGTGTTCTTGGCCGAATACGGTTCGAACCGGCTTGCCCGGGTGACCACGTTCATGGTTGACGTACTGGCCGGAGTGCCCTCGATCGTGGCTGCCCTGTTCGTCTTCAGCTTGTGGATCGCCACCTTGAAATTCGAGCAGAGCGCCTTCGCGGTGTCACTGGCCCTGGTGTTGCTGATGTTGCCGGTCGTGGTGCGTTCCGCCGAGGAGATGCTCAAGCTGGTCCCCGACGAGTTGCGAGAAGCCAGCTACGCGTTGGGCGTTCCGAAATGGAAGACCATCGTTGCCATCGTCTTCCCGATCGCGACGCCCGGAATCATCTCCGGCGTCTTGTTGTCGATCGCACGCATCATCGGCGAAACCGCCCCGGTGCTGGTGCTGGTCGGGTACAGCCGGTCGATCAACTACGACATCTTCAGCGGCAACATGGCCTCGCTGCCGCTGCTGATCTACACCGAACTCACCAATCCCCAACACGCCGGTTTCCTGCGGATTTGGGGCGCCGCACTGTCCCTGATCATCGTGGTGGCCGTGCTCAACCTCATTGCCGCGGTGGTGACCCGCGTCCTGGCAACCCGACGCCGCTAACGGCGCGTCAGCCTGCGGCCAGCTTCACCACGCGGCCGTTGCCGCGGTCGGCAATGTACACATTCCCGGTCTTGTCGACCGCGACCGCCAGCGGGGTGTTGAGGCCCGTGAACGGCAGCACCGTGGGAGTGGTCGCCCCAGCCGCCAACTTCAGCACCCTGTTGTTGTCATGCTCGGTGACGTAAACAGCGCCGGTAGTGTTGTCCACCGTCAATCCCCAGGGGGCGCTGAGGCCGGCGAACGGCAGGTCGAGCTGATTGTTCGACCCGGCGGCCAACTTCACCACCCTGTTGTTGTCGGTGTCGGTGACGTAGACGTTGCCGGCGGAGTCGACCGCCACGTCGTCTGGGTTATTGAGACCGCTAAAAGGTAGCTCGCTCTGGATGTTCGTCCCGGCGGCCAACTTCACCACCCTGTTATTGCCCCGGTCGGCGACATACACGTTGCCGGCGCTATCCACGCCAGGCCCTCGGGATAATTCAGGCCACTGATCGGCAGCTCGGTCTGGTTGTTCGACCCGGGTGGCAATTTCACTACTCTGTTGTTTTCGTCGGTGACGTACACAGCGCCGGCAGTGTCCACCGCCAGGCCGTGGGGCTCGTAAAGACCCTTGAAGAGCAGCACCGCCGGAGAACTCGACCCGGCGGCCAACTCCACTACGCGACCGTACATGCCCTGATTGGTGACGTAGACGTTGCCGTCCGCGTCCAGCGCTACCCCGCCGGGCGACAGCCGGAAGTCGAGGCCGTTGAACGGCACGACTGATTGTCCGGACGCCGGGTGCTCCGACGGCGTCATCAACAGGTATCCGACGACGAGTGCGGCGACGACCAGAAGCGCGGTGGCGCCGAGCAAGATCGGCAACTTGCGGTTGCGGGCGCGCGCGGACGGTTTGCCGAGGTCTGGCGAGTCGGCAGCGCTGACCGGCTGCGGCACACTGGTCTGGCCGGACAAGCCGTGCCCGCCAGTGCCTGGGGGTGCCACCGGTGCGGGCTGCGTCCAGGGCCCGCTGGTGGCGTCCGGCGTCACCGGATGACCACCAGAGCCCGGGGGGACCACCGGCGCGCGCTGCGTCCAGGCCCCGCTGGTGGCGTCCGGCGCCACCGGATGACCACCAGAGCCCGGGGGGACCACCGGCGCGCGCTGCGTCCAGGGACCGCTGGTGGCGTCCGGCACCGCCGGATGGCCGCCAGAGCCCGGCCGACCCCCGGTTTCCGGAATGCCGGCCAGCATCGTCGCATCTTCGCCGTGCTGCAGGATCGCGGCAGCCTGGTGCTGCTGGGTTGCGGTCAGCGCGTCGTTGGCGGCCCTGGCCAGTTCACCGGCGCTGCGATAGCGCTCCTCGGGATTCTTTGCCATGCCTTTGGCGATCACGTGGTCCAAGGACACCGGCACCTTCCCGGGTCGCAGCTCACTGGGCCGCGGCGGGGGTTGCATCAGATGCGACGGCGATCAATCTTTCGACGCTGTCGCACGGATACGGAGGTGATCCGGTCAAACACTCACCAAGCACACACGCCAGCGAATAAATGTCGGCGCGATAGGTCACCTGGTCGGCGCCGAACCGTTCCGGGGCCATGTAGTTGTAGGTGCCCATCGCGAGCCCCGTCTGGGTCAGCCCCGGATCCGCGGCGGCACGGGCGATGCCGAAATCCACCAGATAGCCGAAGTCGTCGTCGGTGACCAGGACGTTTTCCGGTTTGACATCGCGGTGCGTCACGCCGCTGGCATGTGCGGCATCCAATGCGGCCGCGATCTGGCGCACGATGGCTACCGCCCGCGCGGGGCTGAGCGGACCAAACCGGGTCAACATGGCGCGCAGCGAGACGCCCTCGATCAGGCGCATCTCGACATAGAACTGCCCGTCAATCTCGCCGTAGTCATGGATCGGCACCACGTGCGGCTCGTTCAGCCGTCCCGCAAGGTCGGCCTCCCGTTGCATCCGGGCGCGAAACACCTCGTTGTTGGAGAATTGCTGCGAGATCAGCTTCAGCGCCACCACCCGTCGCTTGCGGGTGTCCTCGGCCTCATAGACCTCGCCCATTCCGCCGCGGCCGAGCAGTCGCACAAGCTGATAAGGCCCGAACCGTAAACCCACCCGGGAACCGGGCTCGCTGTCGCTCACCATCGCCGCTTCCTTCTTCTCGTCAGGAGATTGCATCGACCGCAGTCGCGAGCTTCTGTTGGAAGGAGGCCGGCAGCGGGATATAACCGTACTCGTCCAAACCTTCCTGGCCAGGCCCAATTGTGGCCTGCATAAACGCTTTTACAGCCGCGCCGGTCGCAGAATCCGGATACTTCGAGCAGACGATCTCGTAAGTCGCTAGCACGATCGGGTAAGCACCGGCGTCTGTCGGTTTGTAAAACGAAGAGGTGTCGACGACGAGGTCATTGCCCACCCCCACGAATCGGGCACCGGCGATCGTCTTGCGCACCGAGTCAAGCGTGATCGGCACCGGACTCGGACCCGCTGACGTGACAATCTGGGCCATGTTCAATCCGCGGCCCACCGCGTACGACCACTCGTTGTAGGTGATCGACCCGTCGGTGTTCCGCACGGCAGTCGAGGTGCCGTCGTTGCCAGCGGCACCCTCGCCGACACCCCCGTTGAAGGTCTTTCCAGCGCCTTTACCCCACGCACCGTTCGATGCGGCATCCAGATATTTCTGGAAGTTGTCCGTGGTCCCCGACTCGTCGCTGCGGAACACCACGTGGACGGGTGTGGGCGGCAGGTTGGTGCCTCCGTTGAGCGCCTTGATCGCCGGATCGTTCCAGGCGGTAATGGTGCCGTTGAAGATCCGCGCCGTCGTGGGCCCGTCCAGGTTCAGCGAAGTCACACCGTTGATGTTGTAGGTGACCGCAATTGGGCCAAACACCGCCGGCAAGTCCCACGCCGGCGAACCGCACCGCTGCGACGCCCGGTCAGGCTGACCCTTCGATGGATCCAGCGGCACGTCGGAGCCACCGAGATCGGTTTCATTATTGACGAACTGATCAACGCCCTTGCCAGAGCCGTTTGCGGTGTAATCCAACGTGTAACCCGGGCACGCTCGGATATAGGCATAGACAAATTGTTCTATCGCGTGCACTTGCGCGGTCGAGCCGCTGGAGTGCAGTTTCTTTTTTCCGCCACAGCTCACGTTCGCCGGGGTGGTGCTCGATGTGGACGCGCTGTTTGTGCTGCCGCCACACGCCGATAAGACCAATGCGCTGGTGGCCAGGAGACTCAGCGCCGCGCCAAATCGGTTGAACTTCACAGAACGCCTCCGAAGAATCAGGGTGACGTACCTACTTCTTCCGCCACCAGATGAAGCCGAGCGCTACTCGGCCCATCAGCCCGCAGCCAGCTTGACCACCCTGTCGTTGCCGCGGTCAGCTACGTACACATTCCCGTCCTTGTCCACCGACACCGCCAAGGGGGTATTGAGACCGTCGAAAGCGAGCGCGGTTGGTGCGTTCGACCCGGCAGCCAGCTTCAGCACCTTGTTGTTGTCGTGTTCGGTGACGTAGACGCTACCGTCGTTATCCACGGCAATACCCCAGGGCAAGGTGACGCCAGTAAACGGCACCTCGGTCTGGCCGCTCGCCCCAGCCGTAAGCTTCAGCACCCTGTTGTTGTCGGTGTCGGTGACGTACACGGTGCCGGCACTATCGACCGCCACACCATCTGGGTTACTGAGGCCGGCGAACGGCAGCTCGGTTTGGTCGTTGGATCCGGGCGCCAACTTCAGCACCCGGTTGTTGCCCCGATCGGCGACGTACACGTTGCCCGCGGTATCCACCGCTACACCCTCGGGATAATTGAGGCCGTTGAACGGCAACACGGCCTGGGCGTTGGACCCGGCCGCCAACTTCAACACCTGGTTGTTGAAGTCGGCGACGTATATGGCGCCGGCACCGTCCACCGCCAAGCCCTGGGGTTGGTACAGGCCGGTGAACGGCAGCACCGTCGGGGTGTGCGACCCGGGCGCCAATTTCACCACCTTGCCAAAAACGCCCTCGCTGGTGATGTACACGTTGCCGTCGGAGTCCAGCGTTACCCCACCGGGGGAAAGACGGAACTCCAGGCCGGTGAACGGTAGCTCGGTTTGTCCGGACGCCGACTGGGAGCCCGACGGCCGCGTCACCAGATACGCGGCGACGGCGATGACGGCGACCAGGAGCGCGGCGGCGACGAGGATCCACCTTTTGCGTTTCGGGCGCGACGTGGGCCCATGCATCGTGAAGTCAGGTACCGGTGGCTGCGCTGGCGGGCGGAACATCGTTGGGTCCCCAGCTCGGACATACGGCGACGGCTCAGGTTGACCGCCCCAACTCCCGCCAGCGCCAGGGTGTGGCGTCGGCGCCGCCTGAGTCCAGCCCGCGGCACCGGCCAGCCCCGTATCGCCGACCATCCCGGCCAGCCGGGTATCGTCCTGGCTTTGCCGCATAATCGTGGCGGCCTGGTGTTGATCACTTGTGGTCAGCGCTGCGTGGGCGGCAGCTGCCAGCTCACCGGCGCTGCGATAGCGCTCCCCGGGGTTCTTGGCCATACCTTTGGCGATCACTCGATCCAAGGCCGGCGGAACCTTCCCGGGGAGCAGCTGGCTGGGTCGCGGCGGAGGCTCGGTCAGATGCGCGCCAACCGCTCGTTCGAGGCTATTCGCCCGATAGGGGGGCGAGCCGGTTAAACACTCGGCCAGCACACAGGTCAGCGAATAGACATCGGCAAGGTAGGTAACCTCACCGCCGCTAAACCGTTCGGGTGCCATGTAGCTGTAGGTGCCCAACGCGATTCCGGCCTGGGTCAGCCCCGGATCGGCGGCCGCACGGGCAATACCGAAATCCACCAGATAGGCAAAGTCGTGGCCGGTGATCAGGATGTTCTCCGGTTTGACGTCGCGATGGGTCACGCCGATGGCGTGCGCGGCATCCAGCGCGGCGGCAATCTGACCCACCAGGGCCACCGCCCGCGGGGGGCTCAGCGCCCCAGAACGTTTCAACAGCGAGGCCAGGTCGGTGCCTTCGATCAGCCGCATCTCCACATAGAACTGCCCGTCGATCTCGCCGTAGTCATGGATCGGCACCACATGGGGCTCGGACAACCGCCCCGCTGCGTCGGCCTCGCGTTGCATCCGGGCGCGAAACACCGGGTTACCGGCGAACTGCTGCGAGATCAGCTTCAACGCCACCAGTCGGCGTTTGCGGGTGTCCTCGGCCTCATAGACCTCGCCCATCCCGCCGCGACCCAGCAGCCGCATCAGCTGATAGGGACCAAACCGCGACCCCACGCGCGAACTCGGTTCGCTACTGCTCACCGTCGACGCTCCCTTCATCTGGCCGTGATGAGCTCTCATCACGCGATGGCATTGACCGCTGTCGCGAGTTTCGACTTGAACGACGCCGGCAGCGGAATGGATCCGAATTGGTCTAAGCGGTCTTGGCCCGGACCAATCGCGGCCTGCATAAACGCCCTGACAGCCGGACCGGTCGCAGGGTCAGGATACTTCGAGCAGACGATCTCGTAGGTCGGCTCCACGATCGGGTAGGCGCCGGTCTCCGTTGGTTTGAAGAAGGATGAGATGTCCAATACCAGGTCATTCCCTTGGCCGACGATCTTGGCGCCGGCAATCGTCTTGGCGACCGAGTCGGAAGAGATTGACACCGGGTCCGGGCCTGCCGACGTGATGATCTGGGCCATGCTCAAATTCTTGCCCAACGCAAACGACCACTCGTTGTAGGTGATCGAACCCTCGGTGATCTGCACTGCCGCCGACGTGCCGTTATCCCCCTCGGCTCCGTCGCCGACGCCGCCTTTGAACGTCTGGCCCTTGCCTTTGCCCCACGCACCGTTGGAAGCGGCTTGCAGGTAGTCCTGGAAGTTGGCTGAGTTCGCCGACTTGTCGCTGCGATAGAAAACGTGAATGGGCGTTGCGGGCAGATCGGTGTCTGAGTTGAGCGCCTTGATCGCCGGGTCATTCCAGGTGGTGATGCCGCCGTTGAAGATCTTCGCGAGCGTGGGAGCGTCCAGTTTGAGCGATTTCACGCCGCTGAGGTTGTAGGTGACCGCGATCGGCTCGAACACCGTCGGCAGGTCCCACGCGGGCGAGCCGCAGCGTGACGCCGCCCGGTCGGGTTCACCGTTGGCTGGATCCAACGCCACGCCGGAGCCCGCCAGATCGGTTTCGTTGTCCAGGAACTGCTGCACGCCCTTGCCGGAACCATTTGCCGCGTAATCCAGCGTGTAGCCCGGGCACGCCCGGATATAGGCGTAGACGAACTGCTCCATCGCGTTCTCTTGCGCGGTCGCGCCGCTACTCTTGAGCTTCTTCTTGCCGCCACAGTCCACTTTCGCGGAGGATCCAGACGACGAGGGTTTGGTATCGCCACCGCACCCCGACAACACGAGCGCACCGGCGATAACCAGGCTCAGCGCGGTGGCTGATCGGTTGAACTTCACAGAACTCCTCCGCAGAACGAGACCAAATTGCGTCGCTGACCTGGACGGACGATGAGCTTACCGTGAACACGCAGCCATGCGGAGATGAACCGCAGATGAACAGAGCCCAACCGAAGTCGGGTGCACGCAAGTAGCATCGTGTGTTGATGAACGTTGAGCAGCTCGAAGCCGAAAACACCGATGTTGCTGCCCCCGCGGTGCAGGCGGTGGGCTTGACTCTGGGTTTCGGCGCCAAAACCGTGCTCGACCAGGTGAGTCTGGATTTCCCGGCCTGTGCGGTCACCTCCTTGCTCGGACCGACCGGTTCGGGTAAGACCACATTCCTGCGCGCCCTGAATCGAATGAACGACAAAGTCTCCGGATACCGGTATAGCGGTGATGTGCTGTTGGGCGGACGCAGCATCTTCGGCGATCGCGATCTGATGGAGTTTCGCCGGCGAGTTGGCATGCTCTTCCAGCGTCCCAATCCATTTCCGATGTCGATCATCGACAATGTGATCGCCGGCGTACGAGCCCACAAGCTCGCGGCCCGCAAAGAATTCCGAAACGTCGCCGAAGCCCGGCTCGCCGAGGTCGGCCTCTGGAACGCGGTGAAAGATCGGCTCGGCGATTCGCCGTTCCGGCTCTCCGGTGGTCAGCAACAGTTGTTGTGCTTGGCCCGCGCGCTCGCGGTGAATCCGGAGGTGCTGCTGCTCGACGAGCCGACGTCTTCACTAGACCCGACGACGACGGAGAAAATCGAAGAGCTCATTCGATCGCTGGCCAACCGTCTAACCGTGATCATGGTGACCCACGATCTGGCACAGGCGGCCCGGGTCGGTGACCGGACGGCCTTGTTCTTCGACGGCAGACTGATCGAGGAAGGGCCCACCGAACAGTTGTTTCTGTCCCCGAAGCACGCGGAAACCGCCCGTTACGTCTCCGGACTATTCGGCGACCGCGGGCTCCTCGGTGTCGTCGTCGGGGCCACCGAGGCAAATAACGGAATAGGAAGGTCGGGCGCGTGAAGGTTCGTTTGCTGACGCTGTTGTCCGTGCCGCTGCTGCTGATCGCAACAGCCTGCGGCTCGAGCTCAACCGGCGGTTCGTCAAACACCGGGGCGGGCACCGGGAGCGTTGCCACATCGCCCGCGACGTCGACGGTGGCGTTATCGGAAACCGGTGCCACTGAGCTATACCCACTGATGAATCTGTGGGCTCCGGCCTACCACGAGAAGTACCCGAACGTCACGATCACCACGGCAGCCACCGGGTCGGGTGCCGGGATCTCCCAGGCCATTGCCCGGGCGGTCAACATCGGCGCCTCCGGCGCCTACCTGTCCGAGGGTGACATTAATGCGCACAAGGGGCTGATGAACATCGCGTTGGCCATTGCCGCTGAGCAGGTCATCTACAACCTGCCCGGTGACACAGGACATATCAAACTGAATGGCAAGGTGCTGGCGGCGATCTATCAGGGCACGATCAAAACCTGGAACGACCCGCAGATCACCGCACTCAACCCCGGCGTGGACCTGCCGCCTATCACGGTGGTCCCGCTGCACCGTTCCGACGGAGCCGGTGACACCTTCGTGTTCACCCAGTACCTGTCAAGGCAGGACCCTGAAGGCTGGGGAAAATCGCCCAGCTTCGGCACCACCGTCGCCTTCCCCGCGGTGCCGGGTGCGCTGGGCGAAAACGGCGCCGGCGGCATGGTGACCGGCTGCGCCGGGATCCCTGGCTGCGTCGCCTACATCGGCAGCAGCTATCTCGACCAGGCCAGCCAGAAGGGCTTAGGCCAAGCCCAATTGGCCAATGCCTCCGGTAACTACCTGCTGCCCGACGCCCAGAGCATCCAGGCCGAGGCCACCGGTTTCGCCTCGCAAACCCCGGCCAACCAGGCGATCTCGTTGATCAACGGCCCTGCTCCCAATGGCTACCCGATCGTCAACTACGAGTACGCCGTCGTCTACAGCGGCCAGAAGGATGCCGCCACCGCGCAGACACTGCAGGCGTTTCTGCATTGGATCGTTACCGACGGTA
Source organism: uncultured Actinomycetota bacterium (assembly GCA_963787635.1). Taxonomy (GTDB): domain Bacteria; phylum Actinomycetota; class Actinomycetes; order Mycobacteriales; family Mycobacteriaceae; genus Mycobacterium. The sequence goes on from CAWBDP010000008.1 coordinate 174,601, forward strand.
GCGCCCCCTCGTATTTGGACAAGTTTCACTTTCAGCCGCTGCCGCCTGAGCTGGTGAAGTTGTCCGACACCCAGATCGCCCAGATCGCCAGCTAGCGATTCGTTGACCTTCGCGACCCCGCGCGCCGGGCCGCTCGACCGTCTTGAGGCGCATGCACGGCCGCTTCCTCGCCGGGAGCGGTGAAGGTTTCGCCATTCGTTGGGCCGGCGGCGTGGGGGCGATTATCCCGCTGCTCGCGCTCGTGTTTGTACTGGCGACGTTGCTGATCGAGGCGTTGCCGGCGATCAAGCTCAATGGTCTGCATTTCTTCACCGCCACCGAGTGGAATCCGGGCAACCTCTACGGCGACACCGAAGTCAGCGACGGTGTGCCACACCCGGCAGGCGCCTACTACGGGGCATTGCCGTTGATAGTCGGCACCCTGGCGAGCTCTGCGATCGCCCTGATCGTCGCGGTACCGGTGTCCATCGGAGCCGCGTTGGTGATCGTGGAGCGGTTGCCTAAGCGTCTCGCCTCGACTGTCGGCATGGTGCTCGAATTGCTCGCCGGCATCCCCAGTGTCGTCGTCGGCTTATGGGGGGCAATGACTTTCGGGCCGTTCATCGCCCACCACATCGCGCCCGTGATCGCCCGCAACGCACCCGACGTTCCAGTGCTGAGCTACTTCCGTGGCGACACCGGTAACGGAGAGGGCATGTTGGTGTCCGGTCTGGTGCTGGCGGTCATGATCATTCCGATCATCGCCAGCACCTCCCGCGACCTGATGCGCCAGGTGCCACCGCTGCCCCGCGAGGGCGCGATCGCGCTGGGAATGTCTGATTGGGAGTGCGCGCGCAAGGTCACCCTGCCGTGGGTGTCCAGCGGCATCGTCGGCGCCGTGGTTCTGGGACTCGGACGTGCGCTGGGGGAAACGATGGCCGTCGCGATGGTATCCGGCGCGGAGTTGGGTGCGATGCCCGCCAACATCTACTCGACCATGACCACCATCGCCGCCACCGTTGTGTCGCAATTGGATTCAGCGCTGACCGATTCCACCGACTTCGCCGTAAAGACGTTCGCCGAGGTGAGTCTGGTGCTGATGATGATGACATTGCTGACGAACGTCGCGGCCCGGATGCTGGTTCGCCGGGCGTCGGGTGTCGCACTGCCCGTGGGCCGAGGTATTTGAGATGAGCGAATTGGGGTCGCTCGGGCCAGGCCACCGGCGACGGTCGGTCACCACTAAGCGCAGGATCGTCAACGCGCTGTGGTGGTCGGCGTGCTTTTCCTGCCTGGCAATGGTCGTCGGCCCGACGCTGTGGATGCTGATCGGAATCATCAGCCGGGCGCTTGCCGGTGTTCCATTGGAGCATCCTGGTGCAGGACAGCCAGGGCAACGGTGGCGGGCTTCGCAACGCCATCATTGGGACGGTGGTCCTGGGTATCGGGGTCGCACTGGTAGGCGGCACCGTGAGCGTGTTGACCGGGGTCTATCTGTCCGAATTCGCCACCGGCAGAACGCGATCGATTCTGCGTGGCACCTACGAGGTGCTCTCCGGTATCCCGTCGATCGTGCTCGGCTACGTCGGCTACCTGGCACTCGTGATGTACTTCGGATGGGGATTTTCGCTGGCTGCCGGGGTTTTGGTGCTGTCGGTGATGAGTATTCCGTATATCGCCAAGGCCACCGAGTCTGCCCTGGGTCAAGTGCCGACGTCATACCGGGAAGGTGCAGATGCACTCGGACTGCCGGTCGGTTGGACCCTGCGCAAGATCGTGCTGAGGTCGGCGCTACCCGGAATCGTCACCGGCGTATTGGTGGCCCTCGCGCTGGCGGTAGGCGAAACGGCGCCCATGCTGTACACGGCGGGCTGGTCTGATTCGCTGCCGACCGGGAAACTCACCAACTCGCCGGTCGGTTACCTGACTTATCCGATTTGGACGTTCTACAACTTGCCGTCGAAGACGGCCCAGGACCTGTCTTACGACGCCGCCCTGCTGCTGATCGTGTTGCTGCTGCTACTGATCATCCTCGGGCGACTGATCACCTGGTTCTCGCGGCGGCACTCGGAATCTTAGGCAGCGTGCATCGCGGTCGGATCTCTGTAATCTCTTGTGTCACTTTATATTCAATAGTCTCAGGACGGCGATTTTTGAGTTCCTAAGGGGAGTCAAGTGGCGTGCGGGTGGGTCTCGAGTGACTTTGGTGGGGTTTATGCTGGGTTGACGGGCCGGAGAATTGGAGCGCTTGGCGACGCCTGTTGTTCCCGGTCCGTCCTACCTTTCTGGCGTTGGGCATAGCGCTTGTAAGCGGCGTTGATGCGGATGTTCTTGTCGACGATGTGATGGGTGCGAACGATGCGGCGTCCTTCTTCAGAGGTGATGGGTCGGCCGTCGGTGTCACGCAGGACGTAGTGTTCTCCGGCGCGCCAGCAGGTCGCGATACGGGTGAGCAGGATGTTGGCGATGTGGCATATCGCCGAGTCGTGGTGGCGCTCAGCGATCATGAGCCGTTTGAATTTCGCTGCAAGTTGCGGATCGGTCTTGCGGGCTTGGTGGTCGCCGCCATGCGTTCGGCCTGTTCCGCGCGGTGCTGGGCGTCAAGTCGGGTGGTCACGTAAATATCCTGTCAACGCACGGTGCGGAGGTCGCGCGCTCGCGCGGACCGCCTCATCTCGGTCCAAAACGCGGGAACTAGTCGTAGCGCTTTGCTACAGTCCGGTCGCTGAACGGGAGAGAATCGGCGGAGGGGATTTCAAGACGCAATGGAAGCTGTCCTAATACTCGGCCTCGTCGCGATCGCGGCCCGGGGCTCATATCGGGTTGGTCGGTACATCCTCAAAGAGCGGTACTTCGCCAGCGAAGCGTTTTTGGCTCACAAGAAAGCGATCGCATCGTTCGTCGCCGAGCACAACGAACTTGCTGGCTACATCTCCGAGATTCGCAGCCGTGGATCGTTCCAGCTTGGTGCGTCGTACGCCGGCTCACAGGCACATCTGACGTCGTTCCGGAACACCAGCCATTGGAATTACCGCCGGGATCGGAATGTGGCGAATTACCAGGCACCGAATGTGCATAACTGTTCGCTGCAGGTTGTACGTAACGCCAGCGGCGACCCCCTAAAGTACGTGATGAAGTACTTCAACATCAAGGCAGATGAGACCAACCTTGGCGACGTGGAGAATCTGGGCGACGACATCAGCCGACTCGAAGAAGCCGTCTACAACCTGCAGCAGCGTGAGGTGAGTGAGCATCACCAAGTCGGTCAATCCGCCTGCATTCATCCTGAAGCACTACGCGGACGAGTTCATGAAAGCACGTTGGAGTCGAGCTGTCGCCGATCACCGTTCCGTACCCGGTGTACGTCTTTGAATACGTGAGTGCCGGTGGGAACAGTTCGCAGCGAACAACCGTCACGTTAAATACCCCAACGATCGACGCGCTCGTCGAGACCCTTTCGCAGAAGATCCGTTGGAGAAAGAGTGCTGCTGGCCAGCGCGCCCTGATGACCTCTAGGCTGCGGAACTCCGTAAAGGCGCGTGACAACCACACCTGCCGGTACTGCTCGGTGTCGCTCGCAGCGGAGCCTCATCTCCTTCTCGAGGTGGACCACGTTGTTCCGGTGTCCAGGGGTGGCATGTCCACGCCGGACAATCTGCAGACTCTGTGCTGGCGATGCAACCGGACCAAGTCGAACAAGGTCCAGTCCTCCTGACCCCTCCGGGAAGCGTCGGCGGGCGCGACGCCCGGCCGCGCTTCAGAGGACCGGGGTGTTGTAGCCCAACCGATCTCACGACAGCCAACGTTAGCCACCCTTAGCCACGAGTTAGCCACGGGTTAGCCCCAGCCCACAGCCGCCTACCTGGCAAAACAGCCTGACTTAGCCACTTTAGCCAGATCTGACGCATCTACGCGAAAAGCGTTAGCCACCTTCGCCATTGACCTAGAAGACGCAAATTAAAGATCTATCTCTCTATAGAGAGTGAGGTGTGTGGGCTGTGGGATCGCGACCAGCCCGGGCTGCGCCAGAATCGTGGCTAAAGTGGCTAGGGTCCGTGGTTTTCGCTGCTAGCGAGTATTTCGACATGGCTAGACCAGCGGCTAAACCATGGCTAACGCTCGCGGATCGTGGCTAAGGCACGTCGGAGGCCGCGGGGTTGAGGTACACACATGCCGGCCGCCCCCACAGCCCCGTACTCGACGACGTGCTCGGCCATGTGGAAGTGCGCGGCGGGCCACACGCCCGGAGCACTTGGCTGCCCAGCGGGAGAGCTTTCCAACCAGGTCGGTATCGGCGCGGCGGCGCGCGTCGATCTCCCTGGTGTGGCGCTTCATCCGAGCCTGCGCCGCCTCGGTCAGCTCGGCTGTGATCTCGGCTGAGTCCCACAGGCCCAGTGCCAGCTCGCGGATCATGGTGCGGTATGCACCTAGTCCACGCAACCAGAGACCAGGGACAGCAGTCGGGAGTGTCCCGCTGGGGTGAAGTCGCGGAACCACACCGAATAATTCGGAGCGTTCCGCGATGTCTACTGCTGCACCGACCCAACAGCTCTCACCCGACAACTTCGTCCCTAACTGCGGCTGAGCCAGTTCAGCAGTAACTCGTTGACTATCGAGGATTGCTCGATCTGCGGACAGTGGCCGGCAGCGTCGACTACCGCCCAACGGCCGCCGGGTATCTGGTCGGCGATCTGCTTCGCCCAGCCGGGCGGCAGCAGCTTGTCACAGGCGCCCTCAATGACCAGAGCGGGAACCGAAATACGTTCGTAGGCTCGTTGAGTCGATGCGGCGGGGGGCGGCTTTGATCCGGGACGGCGAAATCGGGCTGCTGCCAAGGCCTCCCAGGCTCCCGGGGCGGTGCTCGACTCGAAGCGGCGCTGCACGTACGCGTCACCGGCCGGGTATTCGGGATCGCAGAACAGCGCCTCGACGATGCGGCGCATGGCCGGCAGGGTCGCGTCGTATTCGTAGAGCGCGTCCAGGTGCCGGTTCTGCTGAATCTCCCCACCCCCGCAGATGGTCACCATGCTGCGCATCGGCAAAACCGGTGAATCCGAGGTGGCATCGGTGAGCAGCATGATGGCGCCCATCGAGTTGCCCACGAAATGCGCTGAATAGACGCCCAGTTCGGCGCACAACCGGGCTACATGCCGGATCCGCATGCCGCGGCCGTCGATGAAGTCGATGACTTTGGCCGACCGCCCGAAGCCCAGCATGTCGGGGGCCACCACCCGGTGACGTGTGGCCAGGGCTGCAATATTGTGCTCCCAGCCGATTTCGGCGTTTGCTCCGAACTCGCCACCATGCAGCAAAACCACCGGGTCACCGTGGCCTGCTTCCAGGTAGCCGGTGACAAGCCCGTCGACTACCAGTGTTTTGCGTTGAATCTCCAAAGACGGCACCTACTTGATTGCAATCGGATTCACTGGAGACCCAACCGCGCCGACCACGCTCAGCGGCGGCGCGACGAGCTGAAACTCATATACCCCGTCGGCGGCGCAGTCGGCCGCCAGCTCGGTGAGGTTCCAATACTCGCCGAGCATCAATCCCATGTCCCGCAGGCACAGCATGTGCATCGGCAAAAATGTGCCCCGCACATCGGACACCGGGTCTTCGACCATGAGATTGTCGGCGGCCACCGCGGCGATATCGTGGTCGTGCAGCCACGACGCGCACCGCCAATCCAACCCGGAACCAGGCTCGCTGCCGTCGCCCGTAGTCAGAAACCGTGCCCACCAACCGGTGTGGATCAAAACGATGTCACCGCGTCCCACCGAAACCCCCTGCGACCGAACAACGTCGTCAAGCTCGCCTGGTGTGATCGGGTTGCCGGGTTCGAGAAATGTTTGCGCGCCGCGATGACGAACGAGGTCAAGAAGCACGCCGCGGGAGATGATGCCCTTAACATCGACCTTGTCGATGCCGCAGCGAAAAGCGCCGAAACTGGTCACCGAGTCCGCCGGGAAACCGTTATACAGCCGATCCTCGTAATACACGTGGGAGATCGCATCCCACTGGGTGGCCGCCTGCAGCGGCATGACGATCATGTCGTCGTTGAAGCGGAAGATATTGTCCTTGAAATATCCGCTGAGCTCATGCGCGACCGAGTTACGCACCCACTCAGGACCATACTTGACCAGCGTGCCCGCGTCGCCCCCGTCCACGGTCATGACATGTATCGGGTTGTGCCGGAACTGAAATGCCCCTTGCGGTCCCGCCGACCCGAAGTCCACACCAAGCGGGAAAACCTTCCCGTGTTTCACTAGGCTTGCCGCCTGGAGAACCTTTTCGGCTGAGATGAAGTTCAGCGTGCCCAACTCGTCGTCATCGCCCCAGCGGCCCCAGTTGCAGACATCGCGGGCGACAGACCGGAAATCCTTCAGGCTGGCCACGAGGCCCGTCCTTCCTCGAGTTCATCGGCGATGCGCGCGCCCACATTTCCGCCGTCGACCCACAACACCTGGCCCGAGATATAGCTGGCGGCTTGGCTATTCAAAAACAGCAGGACCGCAGCCTGCTCAGCTGGTTGGGCGACTCTGCCCAACGGCATGCGGATCTCATCGAGGTACTCCTGCCCGTAGGCCGACCGAAGCTGATCGAGAATCGGGGTTTCGGTCACGCCGGGGCCGGTGCAGTTGATGCGAATGCCCCGCGCGCCCAGGGCAGCCGTATTTCTCATGGTGTAGAGGATGATCGCTTCCTTTGACAACCGGTAGCCCCCATCCGCCAGCGCTTCGGGATGACGACGGCACCAGTCGATGCCCTCCGGCATGCTCTGAGTCTTCAGCAACCCGGCAACGGCCTCGCCATGTTCCCGGTACGCCGAAGCCGCCAGCGAAGAAACACTCACAATCGACGACCCGGCTCCCATCTTGGCGATCACCGACTCAGTGACGTGCCGAAGGCCAAGGAAATTGATGGTGACGACGAGCAGCGGATCGCCGATTCCGGAGGAGACACCGGCGATGTTGAAGAGCGAATCGACGGCAGAACCCAGCGCCGCGACAGCGCGATCGATCGACCCGGGGTCGGCGAGGTCGACCTCATGAAACTCTGCGATGTCCAATGCCGGCGTGCGTTTGTCCAATCCGACGACGTCTGCGCCGAGTTCAGATAGCTGCCGCACCACCTGGGCACCGATGCCCGACGCACATCCGGTCACCACCACCCGGCGACCGTCGTACCGCCACAGCTCGTCAATGCGTCCCAAGACTGTCAGTTGCTTCCAGTGCTGCTAGTGCTTCCCGGTATCCCCTGTTCTTTGGCGCGCTGGGCTGCCTGCACGCGGCCCTCGTTGATCTCGGCCATGGCTTCCGGGATTTCGCTGGCGGTGAACTTGCCGCCGCGCCCGGTCGGTAGGCCGCCGAACGAGTATTCCTCATCGAAGTCCGGAACGGTCGATTCCGGTCGGCGTGCCTCGATCTTCTCGACGACCGGCGCAAGCCGCTTCGCCTTGTCGGCCACCGCTTTCGCGTCGCGTTCGATGAATTCGGGAAGCACCTCTTTGCCCATGATCTCGATGGATTCCATGGTGCCTTCGTGGCTGCGGGGGTTGAGCAGCAAGATGATCTCGTCGACACCGCTCTCCTCGTAGCCCCGCAAGAACTCCCGCACGGTGGCCGGCGAGCCGATGGCCCCGCGACCGGGACCGTAGGCCAGGGTCGGATCCTTCTCGACTTCTTCGAGATAGCGCGTCCAAACCCCGGTGCGTCCCGGCGTGTGCACACCGGTCATGTAGTAGTGCATGATCCCGAACGAGAAGAACCCGCCGCCTTGACCGAGACGCCGCAGTGCCTCTTCGTCGGTGCGGGCCACCATCATCGACAGGTCGCCGCCGATGGCCAAAACGTTCGGGTTGATCTGCGGGGTGATCGGGACGCCGGCTTCCTCGAATTCCTTGTAGTACCCGTTCACCCGCTCGGTCAGCGGGCCGGGGCCGGTGTAGGCGAAACTCAATGCGCCGATGCACTTTTGGGCGGCCATCTGGACGGAGGCCGGGCGGGTGCAGGCCACCCAGACCGGCGGGTGCGGCTTTTGCATCGGCTTGGGGATGACGTTGCGGGCCGGCATCTCGATGTGCTGGCCTTTGAACCCGCTGAAGGGTTCCTCGATCATGCAGCGGATCGCTACCTCGAGGGCTTCCTCCCACTGGGCCCGCTTGTCGGCGGGATCGATGTTGAATCCCCCGAGTTCACCGACCGAGGAGGACTCGCCGGTGCCGAATTCGACTCGCCCGTTGGAGATCAGGTCAAGGGTGGCGATCCGTTCGGCCACCCTTGCCGGGTGATTGACCGCGGGCGGCAGGTGCATGATGCCGAAGCCGAGCCGAATGTCCTTGGTCCGCTGGCTGGCTGCAGCCAAGAACATCTCCGGGGCGGTGGAATGGCAGTATTCCTCCAGGAAGTGGTGCTCGGTCAGCCACACCGTCGAGAACCCGGCCTTGTCGGCGGCCTCGACCTCGTCGAGACACTCCTGCAACAACACGTGCTCGTCGTCGGGTGCCCAGGGTCGCGGTAGGGCGAATTCGTAGAACAGCGAGATCTTCATTTGCTACCTCCTATGAGTGTTAAGCGTCTGCTTGACAAGGTGTTTCGCTGCGACATAGCCAAAGGTCATCGCGGGCCCGATGGTCGCGCCGGCTCCGGCGTAGCTGCGTCCCATCACCGGTGCCGCCGTGTTGCCGACCGCATATAGTCCCCGCACGACGCTGTCGTCGGCGCGCAGCACGCGCGCGTACTCGTCGGTGCGTAACCCGCCTGAGGTGCCCAGGTCACCGAGCACTACCCGAAACGCGTAGTAGGGCGGGGTGTCGACCGGGTACAGGTTGGGATTGGGCAGCGTGGGGTCGCCGTAGTAGTTGTCGTAGACGCTGTCACCGCGGTTGAAGTCGTCGTCGTGGCCCTTGCGGGCCAGTTCGTTGAAACGTGCCGCGGTGTCACGCAGTTGCGCTGCCGGCACACCGATGCCGGTGGCCAATTCTTCCCAGCTGGTTGCCGCCTTGACCACGCCCGATTCCAGCCACGCCGGCGGCACTTTCCGACCGGTGGGCACCGGAGCCCCCGGAATTTTCGGAATCGGCAGGTGTCCGGCGATGACGTAGTGATTCCACGATCTGTGGTCGGTGATCAGCCAGCACGGGATATGCGTGACGCCAGACTTTTGCCCCTCGATCATGGCGTGGCCGAAGTCCATGTAGGGCGCAGCCTCGTTGATGAACCGCTTGCCGTCGCCGTTGACGATGAACTGCGACGGCATCATCCGCTCGTTGAGCATGAATTGCATCCGACCGTCCGGCCATTGGATGGCCGGAAACCACCAGGCCTCGTCGAGTAAATCGGTGTCGCCACCGATTGCCTGGCCGGCCCGGATACCGTCGCCCAAGGCGGCCGGGTTGCCGAAGCTCCAGTCTTGGTCGACCACGGGTAGGTGTTCCTTGCGCCAGGCGAGGTCATGATCGAAGCCGCCGGTAGCCAAGATCACCCCCACGCGTGCCGAGATCCGCTGCGGTTGACCGTCTCGCTCGACGACCGCGCCACTCACTGATCCGTCCGCATCGGTGAGCAGCGACGTCATCGGTGACTCCAGCCAAAGCGGGATACCGCGCTCTTTCACTGCCAGTCGCAGCCGCGCGACCAGAGACTGGCCGATCGCGGCGACCCGCTCACCAAATAGCCGCGCGCGCACCATACGCGTGATCAACTTGACCAGGACGCCTTTGCCGGCCCAGGACTGCCGGATCCGGTAGAAGGATCGGAGCTCTTTGGGACCCAGCCAGATCCCCTTGGGTGCCAACGCCAGTGGCTGGAGCAGACCCTTTTCGTCCTCGCCCAGCTTGCGCAGATCGATTGGCGGGACGTTGATCGTGCTGCCGAGTTCGGAGCCGCCGGGCAATTCCGGATAGTAGTCGGCATAGCCGGGCTTCCAGACGAACTCGAGCCACGGACTCAGCTGCTCCAAAAATTTCATCATTTTCGGTGACGACTCGACGTACTGCCGTATGCGCGCCTCGCTGACGGTGCCATCGGTGATGTGTCGCAGGTAGTCCACGGCGCCGTCCGGCGACGGAGCATAGCCTTGCCGGCGCTGTGCCGGTGCGCCCGGTACCCATATGCCGCCCCCGGAAAGTGCGGTGGAGCCGCCGAAATGGGCGGCCTTTTCCACCAACAACGTTCGCAGTCCGGCCGCGTCGGCAGTGAGTGCCGCCGTCATGCCACCGCCGCCGGAACCGACGACCAGCACGTCGACCACGTGGTCACTTGCATCGAACGCAGGTGACGGCGTCATGGTGCACGCACCGCCGTTCTGACGGCGAAGCCGGCGATCAGTTCGGCGGCCGGTTTGTAGTAACGGAACTTGGTCTGGTAGGGGCCGGCTGCAGCCAGTGCGGCGAAAGCGGCGACCCAGGTCCGGATTTCGTGCGCGGAGTTGCCACCTTCGCTCGCGATGAACGAGTTGGACCACTGATCTAGGGCCGCGAGATCTCCACCGTCGACGATGTCGAGGAAACTCGCATCCCATCCCGGATTGAGCGGCTGCAGTTCACCGCGTCCCCGGGCGAAGTCAGCCGCGGCGTGCATCACCGTGGTCTGTCGGGCAAGTCGCTGCTCGGCGGTCATCGGACCGCCTTGCACGATCCGTTCCCGGACTGCCGCACTGGCATTCGCCAGTGTCGGCACCGGCGGATCATGGGACAACCCACCGGATCCGAGCACCAGGACCCGTCTTTGGAGAGTAGCCAGAAAGCTTCCCACCGCGGTGCCCAGCGCCCTGCAACGGTGCAACGGTCCCAGCGGCGTGGCGACCGAATTGATGAAGACCGGCAGCACCGGCCGGGCGCATGCGTCACCGAACAAAGTCTGCAGAGGTTGCACGGTGCCGTGATCGACGTCCATGCTCGCCGAGACGGCGATGTCGATACCCGAAGCGAGCACGGCTTTCGCGCAATCTTGGGCGAGGTCTTCCGGGACGTCCAGCGGGCCGGCTTGCGTGCCGTAATCGCCGACGCCTTGGGCGTGCAGTCCGATGCAGAACGGTGGCATCACTTTGTAGAAGAACCCGTTGTAGTGGTCCGGCGCGAAGATGACGACCAGCTCCGGGTCGTAGTCGCCGACGAACTGCCGGGCTTGCGCGAGTGCAGCGTGGATGTCATCCAGCAGGTCCTGCGACGGACCCGGCAGATTCAGGAGCGGGCTGTGGGACATACAGCACAGGGCCAGAGGCATTTTGGAAATCACCGCCTCCCGCAATCAGGGTGAGGGCATCGACCAGCGAGGCACTCAGCTCCGGCGCGAGCTGGGCAATACACGCGCCGGCGATGCAACGATCGGGACGCATGAACAGCACCGACTCTTCGTGGGTGTCGAACCATGCCTTGAGCTTGCCGGTCCGGTCGCCGACGACCTCGACATCGGGATCGTCGTGCCCGGTCCAGTGCAACTGAGTCGAGGGCCGCACGGCGAGAAACCGCGCGCCCAGCGCCTTCCACGTTTCAAATGCCTGGGCGCCAAGGATTTCCCGCGGATTGTTGTTCCAGCACAAGACGGCGAACCAGTTGCCCAACACGTCGTCGAGCGGGACGTTGGAGTGCTCGCGGGTGTCGACCGAGGGCTGGATGAACAAGGTGCCCACCGGCGAGTCGGCCCGGCGTGGCTCGGAGTGGACCACCGCGCCCTGCTCGTAGCGGGGCATCGGCTTGAACCGCATCTCGAGTACATACCGCTTCAGCGACGGCACCACGGAGGCCGAGCGCACCATCACATCTCGCACCGTGGCGACCCTGCGGTTGGTCGGCGAAATGACCCGGCCCACCATCGTGGACAAGTCGATCATCGCCCGGGCATGCTTGCGCCGCTCGACGTCGTAGCTGTCCAGCAGCGCGTCGTCGGCCCGCCCGGTCACCACCGCGGCCAGCTTCCATCCCAAGTTGGCAGCGTCGCGGATACCGCTGTTGTAGCCCTGTCCCTGCCACACCGGCATCAGGTGGGCGGCGTCGCCGGCCAGCAACAGACGCCCGCGACGGAAGGCATCGGCGATCCGCGAGTGATGGGTGTAGATCCGATGCCGGATCACCTGAACGCGTTCGGGATGAGGCACCAGCAGGCCAAGCATGCGTGCGATGAACTCCGGAGCTTCCGCCTCCTCGTCAGACTCGTGCGCATGAATCATGAATTCAAATCGCCGGATTCCATGCGCAATCGAGATCGACGCGTAGGGCCGGGCGGGATCGGCACCCACCTCGCTGTTGGGATGGCCCAATGGGTCGTTCGCGATATCGACGACCAGCCAGCGTGTCGGCGACGTCGTCCCGTCGAACGACACTCCCATCAACCGCCGGGTGGCGCTGCGACCGCCGTCGCAGCCGACAACGTAGCGCGCCCGCACGGTGGACACCTCGCCGCCGCCACCGCATTGCAGGGCCACCGATTCGGCGGTTGACTCACACGACGTCATCGGATGGCCCCACCACACCTCGACGTGGTCGAATCTGTCGAGACCGGCCAGTAATTCGGCATCCACCAACGGTTGCACGAAGCCGTTGCGCTTGGGCCAGCCGAAAGCCGCGTCCGGTGGCGCCATCTCGGCAAGCAGGCGGCGCTTGGCGTCGAAGAACCGCAAGATCTGGTTGGGGACGGTGTGCGGCAGAACCTGCTCGACCAGGCCGATCGCCTGGAAGGTGCGCAGCGCCTCGTCATCGAGACCGACGCCGCGCGGATAGTCGATGAGGGTATCGCGCTCTTCGAGCACCAGTGTGCCAACACCTTGCATGCCAAGGATATTGGCCAGTGTCAAGCCGACCGGTCCGGCACCGACCACCGCGACATCGACTTCGACATTTCGTTGGGCCGCCATGCGCTAACGCCCCAGCAGGAAGTCGAGATGCAGCCGGTTGAAAGTCTTGGCGTCCTCGTACTGCGGCCAGTGACCGCAACCTGGCATCAGCTCAAAACGGGCACCGGGAATCATCGACGCGATCCGGCGGCCCTCGGTCACGTCGGCGGTCGGGTCGTCGCTGGTCCACAGCACCAAGGTCGGCGCGGTGATCGCGCCGTACTCGGCCGGGCCGAGCAGATTACGCGCCCGGATCTGCGGGTCCTGCAGCGCCATGATGTCGCGCATCGCCGCGACGAAGCCCGGCTGGCGGTACACCCGTTGGCGACTGGCGACCAGATCGTCGTAGTTCTTCGATTTATCGGCCATCAACCACTTGATGCGGGCCTGCACGGTTTCCCAGGTCGGGTTCTCGGCGGCCGCCATCGACAAGGTGATGATCCGTTGCATCACCTCGGGATCGGCTTGTGAGCCACCAGCTGTGTTCAGCACCAGCCGCTCCACCCGGTCCGGATGGTCGATCGCCGCACGCGCTGCGACCCAGCCGCCCAGCGATTCGCCGCTCAGACTTGCGCGTTGCGCCCCGATGGCGTCCCAGACGGCCATCAGGTGCTCGACGTAGTGCCCCACCTCGAGCGGATGATCCGGCTTGTCGGTGTAACCGTGCCCGAGCATGTCGATGGACCACGTCCAGAAATGCTCCGCGTGCGCCGCCAAATTTCGGACGTAGGCCTCCGCATGACCACCCGAGCCGTGCAACAGCATCAGCACCGGCTTGTTGGAGTCACCGGCGCACAGGTAGCGCGTGCGTACGCCGCCCGCATCGAGGTACCCCTGGGAAAACGGGACACCCTGCAGATCGCTCCACACGCTCTCGTACTCCGGCACCGGTTCCTCTCTGCCTGTGTCTGGTTGTCCCGGCAAAGCGCTCGATTTAGACGGGCCACGTGTGCTAATATCGCACATCTATGTGCGTTATAGTTAGAGCATCACTCTCCAGTTACCGTCTGTCAAGGCCGCGGTGAGCGCCACGACCGGATCCCAGACGCTGGCCAGGGGGCTCACCGCGCTGCAGTTGGTGGCCGTCGCGCCGGCGGGGCTGACCGTGCAACAGGTCGCTGACAAGATCGGCGTGCACCGCACGATCGCCTATCGGCTGTTGGCCACGCTGGCCGAGTTCCGGTTGGTGACCAAGGGCGAGGACGGCCGCCACCGACCGGCTGCCGGTCTGGCTGTGCTGGGCGCTTCATTCGACCGCAACGTGCGCCAACTGAGCCTGCCGACGCTGCGCACGCTGGCCGACGATCTCGGCACCACCGTGTCGCTGCTCGTTGCCGAGGGCGACCAGCAAGTCGCGGTCGCGGTGATCGTGCCGACTCAAGTCGCCTACCAACTGGCTTTCCACGAAGGCAGCCGGTATCCGCTGAACCGGGGCGCTGCCGGAATCGCTCTGCTCGCGAGCATGCCCGCGCATCCGGGCGAACGGAAGCTGGTCACCCGCGCCCGCGAGCAGGGCTGGGTGATTACCCACGGCGAGATCGAGCCGAACACCTACGGCCTGGCCGTCGGCGTCGCCCGCCAGCCACCGTCGCCGCCGACGTGTATCAACCTCATCTCCCATCGCGAAGATGTCGTGCTGCGCGGCAAAGACGCAGTGATCAAGGCCGCCGAGCAGTTGTCAGTGATCCTCAGCTGAAAGGACTGAGCCCGATGCCGCAGATGCCTCAGACACCTCAGTGGGACCACGAGTTCGATGTCGTCGTACTGGGCACCGGCGGCGCCGGACTCACCGCCGCACTGACCGCCGCGGTCAACGGTGCCGCGGTGCAGGTGTACGAAAAGGCCCCGACGGTCGGGGGGACCACCGCGGTCTCCGGTGGCATCGTGTGGATTCCGGCGCACGGCCGATCGCCGGACGGCGAATTGACGGTTGCTGATGCCCTGGCTTACCTGCACGCGCAGTCCCTGGGGGCGATGGATGACGTACTGGTCGACACGTTTGTGCGCACCGGCCCGGCGATGCTCGACTTCGTCGAGGCGCACAGTGGGCTGAAATTCGAAATCGCGTCCAGTTTCCCGGATTACAAGCCGGAGTTGCCGGGCGGGCAACCGACCGGCGGACGCTCGCTGAGCGCGGCCCCCTTCGATCTCACCCAACTCGGCGAGTGGCGCGAACGGATCACGTCGTTTCCCGCGGACTGGTCGAACGTGGGTTTCGATGCCGAAACCCGCGCCCGACTGCACGCCTCGATCGAAAGCGAGCCCGGCAACCTGTGCGTGGCCGGAACCGCATTGATCGCCGGGCTGCTGAAGGGATTGCTCGACGCAGCTGTGACACCGCAGACGAAGACCCGGGCCGAAGAACTCATCGTCGACGGCGGACACGTCGTGGGCGTCCGAATCTCCTGCGGCGGGCAGAGTTCGACGGTGCGGGCTCGCCGTGGCGTCATCCTGGGAACCGGGGGCTTCGAGTGGAACCCGATGTTGGTCAACGCGTTTCTGCGCGGCCCGATGCACGGCGCGGTCTCCCCGCCGAACAACACCGGCGACGGCCTGCGCATGGCGATGGCGCACGGCGCCGACCTGGCCAACATGGGAGAGGCGTGGTGGGTGCCGATCGTGCGAATCCCCGGCGACACGATCGAGGGGCATCAGCGCAGCCGCAGCGTCCGCCTGGAACGGACTCGCCCGCGAAGCATCATCGTCAACCGGGCCGGCCGCCGGTTCGTCAACGAGGCCTGTGACTACAACTCGATGGCTGGCGCCTTCCATTACCTCGATCCGCGCGGCGGCTACGTCAACGATCCCGCGTGGATGGTCTTCGACTCGCTGCACCTGAAACGCTACGGCTTCCTCGGCGTCGAGCCGGACGAGCCGGTGCCGGACTGGTTCTGTGCATCGGCGGATCTCCCCGAATTGGGCGCCAAGACCGGTATCGACCCGAACGGGCTGGCCCGCACCATCGACGACTGGAACCGCAACGTGGCCCGCGAGGCGGACCCCGACTTCGGGCGCGGCTCAAGCGCATACGACGGCTATTGGGGTGACGACCGCGCGACCACTCTTGCCGGGAAGACACTCGGCGCCATCGATACCGCGCCCTACTACGCGGTGCCGGTTTCGGTGGGCGCAATGGGCACCAAGGGCGGACCACGCACCGACCGCGACGGCCGGGTGCTACACGTCGGTGGCGCGCCGATCCCGGGCCTGTTCGCCGCAGGTAACGCGATGGCCGGCGTGACCGGACGCGCCTACGGTGGCGCAGGCGGAACTATCGGTCCCGCAATGGTTTTCGGGTTCCGCGCTGGTTACACCGCAGCGACCGGAAACTCGGTCGACTGACCAGAAACCTCAGCCCAACAGCGGGAACCGACGATTGCGGGCCAGTCGGTCCAGTGCGGTCTGCATGACCGAACGGATGTGCTCGTCAACCTCGGCAACGTCTGGATCCTCGCCGAACCGGGCGGTGACGTCGATCGGTTCCAGCACCTGGGCGACGATCTTGGTCGGCAACGGCAGATTAGGCGGGAAGATCATGCTGAGCCCGAATGGAACGCCGAAGCTGATCGGCAGGATCTTCATTCGCGCCCGGTGCAGTCCCAGCAGCTTCGCCACCTGGTCGCCGCGGGTCAGGAAGAACTGGCTTTCCTGTGCGCCGATCGACACCAGCGGAACGATCGGCACGCCGCTCTCGATGGCGGTGCGCACGTATCCGGTTCGGCCTTGAAAATCAATCTTGTTAGCACTCAACGTCGGCCGGTAGGAATCGTAGTCACCGCCGGGAAAGACCAGCACCAGACCACCGGACCGCAACGCGTTGGCCGCATTCTCGCGGTCGGCGTGAATGACACCGGCGCGGGTCAACCAGGGGGCCAGGGGTCCGATGAACAGTCCGTAATGGGCGAGGGTGTACACCGGGCGGTCGAAGCCGAACTTGTCGTAGAACGCGGACGCGAAAACCAGCACGTCTGGGGTGAACATGCCGCCCGAGTGGTTGGACACCACCAAAGCGCCGCCGGCCGACGGCACGGAATCCAGGCCGCGCACCTCGGCCCGGAACCACCGCTTGATGATCGGCCCGACCGTGTTCTTGATTTGCCGGGTAAAGTCCCGGTCCCAGTGGGTGATCTGCGAATCCTGGGAATTCTGGCAAGATTGGTCACCGTTCGCGCTCACTATTGCCCCTTAGCCCGCTTACCCGCAATCCGTTCACCTGCGGATATGATACTCTCCTAAACAGAGAATCTCATAATCGTATGCTGGGCTACTCGTCGTCTGGGTAATCGGCGTCGGCGCCAGCCTCGCCGGCTTCTTCGTCCCACGGGTCCGGTTGAAAGGTCTCCGGATCCGGCCCCCGATTGTCCGGGCCGCCGGACTTGGCGTCGACGCTCACCCGCTCCCTGCGCCAATCACGGGCCAACAGAAACAGGCCGAGCGCAGCCAGGGCTACCACAACCAAGGCGACGATGGCGTTGCCGGTCAGCACCGCGAGCCCCAGCATGACGATTGCGGCGGCGGCCAGGCCAAGTACGACTTTCACAGGGTCACCTCCCCTTTTCGGCTGCCGTACATAGTAGTGACGAGATCCGTTGCAATTAGCCGCTTAGCTCAAAGCTCGTCGGCGAGTGCCGTGACGGCACCCTGTTCAGTCCTGTGGGTCGGATGTCGGGGACAGCAGGTGTTCTGCCGCGGTGTAGGGATCCTGGTGGCCGTCGACCACCGACTCGGCGAGCCGGTCCAGGTCCGGTCGGTTGCGCAGCCGTGTTTGGGCCAGAGACAGGATCTGCGCCCGGGCCCGAGCCACCCGGCGAGCCCGGTTGTCGGCGCGGTGGTGGGCGTCGATGGCCTCGACCAATTCGGCCATGCCCTCGCCGCGGGCCGCGACCAGGCTAAGGATCGGGGCCTTGGTCTCGGCCCGCAGGTCACGTGCCGTCTGATCGGCACCGCCCCGGTCCGCCTTATTGACCACAACGATGTCGGCGACCTCGAGCAGGCCGGCCTTGGCGGCCTGCACGGCGTCTCCGGCTCCCGGGTTCAGGATGACGACGGTCGGATCGGCGACGGCGGCGATCTCGATCTCGGACTGTCCCACGCCAACGGTCTCCAGCAGGATCACGTCATAGCGCAGCGCTCCCAGCAACCGGACGGCCGCAGGAACGGCGGCGGCCAGACCGCCCAGATGGCCACGCGTTGCCACCGAACGGATCAGCACCTCGGAGTCGTTGATATGCGCGGACATTCGGATGCGATCTCCCAGCAGCGCACCGCCACTGAACGGCGACGACGGATCGACGGCGAGCACCGCCACCCGCAAGCCCCGGTGGCGGTACGCCCCGACCAGGGCCGCAATAGTGGTCGACTTGCCGGCACCCGGCGGTCCGGTCAGGCCGACCACGCGGACAGATGACGGCCCGACAGTGGCCAGCACCTCGTCGCGCCGGTCGCCTTCGACCAGACTGAGCAACCGACCCGCGGCACGTGCAGATCCGTTGCGCGCTTTGGTGATCAAGTCGGTGATGGTCATCTGCGGAGTTACGGGGCCGGAACCTCGATAACCGTTGCCGAACCCATTCCACCGCCCGCGCACATTGCTGCGACCCCAACGCCGCCACCGCGACGGCGCAGTTCGTGCACCAAGGTGACCAGCATCCTGGCGCCCGTCGCTGCCACCGGGTGTCCCAGCGAGCAGCCGCTGCCGCTGACGTTCACCCGGTCCGGATCCAACCCGAGCATCTTGATGGTTGCCACACACATCGACGCGAACGCCTCGTTGATCTCGAACAGGTCGACGTCGGACAGCGAAAGTCCAGCCCGGGCAAGGGCTTTCGGGATCGCCTCGACGGGTGCCAGTCCGGTCACCGCCGGGTCGACCCCGACGGAGGCCCAGCCGCGGACGGTCGCCAGCGCGGGCAGCCCCAACCGGTCGCTGGCGATGGTCAGCACGGCCGCTCCGTCGTTGGCGCCGCAGGCATTTCCTGCGGTGATCGAGAAACCCTCGATTTCCGGGTGCAGCGGTTTGAGCGCCGCCAGCTTCTCCATGCTGGTGTCGCGGCGGGGATGCTCGTCGACGGCGAAGAGGCCGTGTGGCGTCTGGATCGGCACGATTTCCTCTTTGAAGCGGCCCTCGTCGATCGCGGCGATCGCGTTGCGGTGCGACCGCAACGCCCAGGCGTCCATCTCCTCGCGGCTCACTTCTGCCTTGACCGCGGCATTCCAGCCGACGGTGATCGACATGTCGAGATTGGGAGCGTCGGGCCGGTCTGGATGCGTCGGCGGAAACCAGTCGACCCATTCGCCGTCGGACTGAATCCGGGACCGCGGCGACGTCGAGGCAGAGTTGACCCCGCCGGCGATGATCAGTTGATCCATCCCGGCGCGCACACTGGCTGCCGCACTCTGCACCGCGGCCTGGCCGGCCGCGCAGTGCCGGTTGTTGGCCAGCCCGGGTACCCCGGTAAGCCCTACGGTCAGCGCGGCATGCCGCGCCAGGACACCACCCCCGTAGAGCCCCTCGCCCAGGATCACGTCGTCGACCTGCGCTGGATCCAGCCCACCGGCGGCTTCCGAAACCACGTGATGGGCCAGGTCGTAGGCGGTGGTGTCGCGCAGCGTTCCTTTTCTGGCGGTGCCGATCGGGGTACGCAGCGCGGACACGATGACGGCTTCAGGCACGGGCGGGCTCCATTTCGGCAGGCAGTGCTATGAGAACACAATTCTCTCAGCCCGAGAGTACGAGTTGCAAGAATGCCGGCGCGCAAGGCTCTCGGGAGTGCACGCTCAATTCTTGCCGGCGGTCAGCCTGGCGACGATGGCCCGGAAGTCCTCGGTCTGGAACGACTGATCCTCGGCGGTCAGGGCAAAGTCCAGACTGGCCAGCACTGCTCGCTCCAGATGCATATTGAGCACCCGCTTGGTGCTTTCCACGGCCTGTTGGGGCAGCTCCATGATCCGCTTGGCGCAGGTTATCGCCTCGGCGAGCGGATCGGCGGCGATGTGGTTGGCGAGTCCGAGGTCGACGGCCTTGCCTGCGCCGATTCGCGTGCCGGTCAAGGCATATTCCTTGGCCAGCAGCAAGCTGATGTGCAGCGGCCAGGTCAGTGGTCCGCCGTCGGCGGCGACCAACCCGACCTGCACATGCGGGTCGGCGAGGTAGGCGTCTT
The DNA here is from genome assembly GCA_963787635.1 of uncultured Actinomycetota bacterium. Taxonomy (GTDB): domain Bacteria; phylum Actinomycetota; class Actinomycetes; order Mycobacteriales; family Mycobacteriaceae; genus Mycobacterium. The sequence goes on from CAWBDP010000008.1 coordinate 194,568, forward strand.
CGGCGATGTAGACGATGTCGCTGAGCGCGACCAGGCTGCAGCCTAGCCCGACGGCTGGGCCATTGACCGCCGCCACCACCGGGATTCGGCATCGCGCCATCCCCAGCACGATCTCGCGCCCGTGCGCGATGGTCTTTGCGCGCAGATCGGCGTCCTGCGCCAGCTCGGCGAGATAGTGGAAGTCGCCGCCCGCCGAGAACGCCCGGCCGCTGCCGGTCAGCACCGCGGCGCGGGCCGTGCGGTCGTCACTGAGCCGCGGCCACAGGTAGGCCAGTCCGCTGTGCAGGTTATCGTTAACGGCGTTGAGCGCGTCGGGGCGGTTCAGGGTGATGATCCGCAGCGGCCCGTCGGCCGCAACGTCGATTTCCGCCGGCATGTCGTACACGTCAGACTCCTAATCCCAAGATTCGTGCGGCGATGATGTTCTTCTGTATCTGCGACGTCCCGCCCATGACGCTCTGCGCTCGGCTGTAGAGGTAGGCGCTGAGCAGGTCGGCATCGCGAGTACCTGCGACAGCCAGCGCAGCATGGCCGACCGACTGCTCGACCCAGGTCATCAACAGCTTGTCCAGCGACCCGTCCGACCCGTGCGAGACGCCGTCGAGTTGCTCGGACAGCCGCCGCCGCACGTGGTGGGTGAGCATTTCGGTCTCAACGGCCGCCCAGGCCAGTTCGGGTGGCGCAATGTCGGTGCGCGCGGCCAGCTCCCGCACGAGCTTGCCGTACCTGGCCGCATAACCCAGCGTGGACGGTTCGCGCTCGTGTCCGACCACCGTCATGGCGATAGCCCAACCCTCGCCGGGAGCGCCGACCATCTGATCGGCCGGCACCGTCGCACCATCGAAGAACACCTGGCCGAATTCCGTTGTCACACCGTTGATCATGCGCAGCGGTCGCTGTTGCACCCCGGGTTGTTTCATCGAAATCACAAACGCCGACAGGCCCCGGTGGCGTTTCGCATCCGGATCGGTGCGGGCGAGCAACAGACACCAGTCGGCGACGTCGGAGTAGCTGGTCCAGATCTTGTGTCCCTGCACGACATAGCTGTCGCCGTCGCGGGCGGCGGTGGTGGTCAGCGACGCAAGATCCGAACCCGCGCCGGGCTCGCTGAAGCCTTGGCACCAGCGCTCGGTCCCGTTGATCATGCCGGGCAAAAATCGCTGCTGCAGTTCGGCACTGCCATGCCGGCCCAAACCGACCACCAGATAACCCAGACTGGGCCGCGGCGGAGCGCCGGCCCGGGCCAGCTCCTCGTCGAGGATGACGTCGTAGACCGGTGGCAGTTCCTGACCGCCGTACGCACGGCGCCACGACAGCCCAAAGAAGCCGCCCTCGTAAAGCGCCCGGTGCCACTCGCCCTGACGGGTCCAGTACTCGTCTCCTGAACTGTGGAACTGCTTGGCATGCAGGGAAAGCCAGGATCGCAGCCGGTCCCGGAAGGCGGCTTCGTCCGGCGAATCACGAAAGTCCAATGTCGATCTCCTCCAGCTTCACTGGCCACAGCTCGGTGGATGTCAGCGCACGGCGCAGGTAGACATGCGCCAGGCATTCCCAGGTATTGCCGATGCCGCCGTGCACCTGCACGGCCGTCTCGCACACCGTTCGCGCCGCACGCGCGCAGTAGATCTTCGCCACGCGGGCAGCCCGGACGGCTTGCGCGGCGGTGAGTTCGTCCACGGCCCAGCCGGCATGCCGCGACACGCTCACCGAACCCTCGATCAGGGCCAGACTTTCCGCCAGCAGATGCGCGACGGCTTGGTAGGAGCCGATCGGGTTGCCGTACTGCTCGCGGATTTTGGCGTAGTCGCAGGCTAGGCTGTGTGCTCCACGAGCGGTGCCGACCAAATCTGCGCAGGTTGTCACCAGCGCGAGCGCAAACCACCGTTGGGCCACCTCAGCCGGCACGTCCCCGATCGTCTGCGCGGCCCGGACGGTGGCTTGGGCTCTGGTCAGATCGGCACCGGAGTCGACGGCGCCCAACTCGGTACTCAGGATCATGTTGTCGCGCAACAGCAGTGCGCGCTGATACCCTCTCGCGTCGACGGCGCGGTCGTCGACCGCGATCGTGAACGGCTGCCCATCGACACCGACATGGCGGGCGAGGTCGTCGGCCAACACCGGTCCGAGAAACGGCGCGTCCACCAGTCGTCGGCCGAATTCCTCTGCGACAATCGCCACTTCAACCCCGGAGGCGCCGTCGGAGCGCAGCGATCTCCAGCCTGTTACTTCGATCTGTTTGTCCAGCTTGGCGATTCGTGCATCATCGGTGAGTGCCTGAACCGACCCGGGCCCGAGGTCGTCCCCCAGCTTGGCGGCCGCGTCACGCAGTTGTCGTTGTTCAGCAGTCAGTCGTACATCCATAGCGCTCCATCAGTACTCGGCGTAGCGCCTTGCCGGAGGGCAGGCGGGGTATTTCGGTCACGAATACCACACGGCTCAACCGTTTGTAGGACGCCAGTTGCTCGTCGACCCGCGCGGTGAGTTCGGCTGCGTCGACTGGACTTTGGGTGGCGACGGCGGCCACCACCGCCTCCCCGTTGAGGCCGTTGGGAACACCGAATACTGCGCAGTCTTTGACGGCGGGGTGACCGTGCAGCACCGCCTCGATTTCGGCGGGCGCAACCTGGAAGCCCCGCACCTTGATGATCTCTTTGGCCCGGTCGGTGATCCGTAGCCAGCCGTCGGCGTCGAGGTGCCCGATGTCGCCGGTCCGATACCAGCCGTCACACAACGCATCCGGGGTTGCCTCGCCCGGCAGGTAGCCGACCATCAGCGATTCCGAACGCGCCTGGATCTCACCGCTTTCGCCCGGGCACATCGGCTCACCAGTTTCGTGCGACACCACCCGCACGTCCACGCCGGGCACCGCGCGGCCCACCGAGTCGAGCCGGGGGCCGTCGAGCGGGCTGCAGGCGATCACCGGCAGCTCGGTGGTGCCGTAGGCGGGAACCCAACCGACACCGGTTCGCCGGGTGACGGTTTCGGCGACACTGATGCTGACCGGTGTCGCGCCCCACATGATGAACCGCAGCGACGACAGGTCGTAGGACTCCAGGGTAGGGTGCGCGGCGAGGGCCAGTGCGATCGGGGCGACGGCCATCTCCACGGTGATGCGGTCGGCCTCGATGTGGGCCAGCATCGAGTCGATGTCGAATCGGCGGTGCAGCCGCAGCCATGCGCCGATTTGCAGTGCCGTGAGGATGTTCAGCAGGCCGAGAATGTGGGATGGCGGTGTTGCCACCTGGATGCGGTCCCTGGCGGTCAGCTCCAGGGCCTCGCGCCAGTGCCGGACGGCCGCGCGCAACGAGGCGTGGGTGTGCCGGACGGCTTTCGGCAGTCCGGTGGTGCCGGAGCTGAACACCAACACGGCATCGCCGTCCGGCGCCGGTGCCGCGGAGGGCGGCTCTGCGGCGATGATCGGTTCGTCCAGATGAAGCATCGGCATCAGGTCGGCCAGCACCGGCTGGTCGCCGAGGGCGTGGGTCGGGTTGGTCAGCGCCAGCGCATGATCGACCTCCGCACGCTTCCAGGCGGGGCTGATGAGCACCACCGCGGCGCCCAGCCGCCACACGGCCCGCAACGCCACGACGAACTCGGGCCGGTTGGATGCCATCAGCGCGACCCGCGCCGCCGGCGTCACACCCCGCTTCTGCAGCGTGGCCGCCAGCCCGTCGGCCAACGCGTCGAGGCGCGGCACGCTGTAGTGCCGCTCCTCGAACACCAGCCTCGACGCCCTGGAAGACCCGGAAGACATTTGAGAAGATCCTATCGTTTTGAGAGAATAGTATTCTCTGTAGCGAAGAACGCAAAGACCGACAGTCGCGAGGGAGGGTGGCCATGGCGGAACTGCACGACCTGCCCGCTAAGCAGCCCGCCCCGAGCACCGCCGAAAGCGCCGAGGCGGGGGGGACGGTAACGATATTCCTCGACCGCAAGAAAGTGTCGGTGCCGCAGGTCGAGGGCGAGACGCTGCTGGAAAGCGCCCGGCGTGCCGGCCTGGCGCCGCCGTTCAACTGCGAGGCCGGCAACTGCGGAACCTGTATGGCCCTGCTCACCGAGGGCAGCGCGACGATGCGGGTGAACGACGCACTCACCGAGGAAGAGGTGGCTGAGGGCTACATTCTGACGTGTCAGGGCGTACCCGACACGGCGTCGATCACGGTGCGCTACGAGTAGCGGAAGGCGACGACCATGCCCAAAGGCGTCCTCTATGTGGAGAGCCGACCCAGCTCGCCGGATCGCGAGCAGGATTACAACACCTGGTACGACGAGGTCCATCTGGGCGAACTGCTGGCGCTCGACGGATTCGTCTCGGCGCGGCGGCTGAGTCCAGTTGTCGCCGACGACGGGCCTTATGTCGCGTTCTACGAGATCGAAGGCGACGACCTGCAGGCGATCATGGACAACATGCTCGCCTCCGCGGGCCAACTGCACATGTCCGATGCACTGCAATTGGATCCACCGCCGCTGATGCGGTTGCTACAGGTGACAACCGAACGCTAACCCTTCGTTTACCGAAGTCCCCAGATCGACAGGAAACAGTGGTTCGATAGAGCCTGATCGTGCAGTGGGCGAGGTGGGGTATGAAGCGACTCAACGGCATGGATGCCATGCTGCTCTACAGCGAGACACCCAACTTGCACACTCACACGCTGAAGGTCGCGATCATCAACGCCGCCGACTACGACGGCGAGGTCACCTTCGACGTCTTTCGCCAGACCGTCGCCGACCGGCTGCACCTGCTGGAGCCGCTGCGCTACCAATTGATCGACATCCCGTATCGGCTGCATCACCCGATGTGGATGGAGAACTGCGAGGTCGATCTCGATTACCACCTGCGGCGGGTTGTGGTGCCCCACCCCGGCGGCCGGCGTGAACTCGACCAGGTCATCGGCGAGATCGCCAGCACGCCGCTGGATCGCAGCCGTCCGCTCTGGGAATTTCACTTCGCCGAAGGAATGGCCGAGGACCGCTTCGCGCTCGTTGGTAAGGTGCACCACACGTTGGCCGATGGCGTCGCCTCGGTGAATCTGCTGGCCCGGCTGATGGACATTGCGGTACCCGCCGAGGACGACGGCGCCCGCCCCGCCGTCTGCGCACCACCGTCGAAGTCGGAGCTGTTGCGGGCAGCCGGCCGCGACCATCTCCAGCACGTCGCCGCCCTGCCCGGGCTGATGAGCGACATGGTGCGCGGGATCGCCCGGGTGCGCCGCCACGCGCGGGGGCGACGCGAGAACCCGGACCTGGCCAAAATGTTCAAGACACCGCCGACTTTCCTCAACCATGTGGTGTCACCGGTGCGAACATTTGCCACCGCCTCACTGGCGCTGGCCGATGTCAAAGAAACCGCCAAACATTTTTCGGTGACGTTCAACGACATCGTCCTGGCGATCGCGGCAGGCGGCCTGCGGGAGCTGCTGCTGCGCTACGACGGCCGGGCCGACCAGCCGCTGCTGGCCTCGGTGCCAATCAGCACCGACAGGTCGCCCGACCGGATCACCGGCAACGAGATCAGCGGACTGATGGTGTCGTTGCCGGTTCACATCGACGACCCGCTGGAGCGGGTGCGACTGATCTCGGTCGCCACCGGGCAGGCCAAAAAAGACCACGATCTGCTTGGCCCCACGGTACAAGGCCGGATGATGGAATACCTGCCACCGCCGCTGGCGCCGGCCGCGTTCCGCTGGCAGTCGAAGCGCACCGCCCACAACAGGATGATGAACGTCGCGGTTTCCAACGTGCCCGGGCCGCGGCAAACCGGTCACCTCGGCGGTGTTCCGGTCACTGAAATCTATTCTGTAGGTGTGCTTTCGGCGGGCAGCGCCTTCAACATGACGGTCTGGAGTTACGTCGACCAGGTCGATATCGCCGTGCTCGCCGACGACCGCACATTCGACGACGTTCACGAAGCCACGGATGCGATGATTCACGCGTTCGCCGAGATACGCACAGCCGCAGGGTTTTCCGGCGGGCTGACGCAGCTCGACACGGCCATGGCTCCCGCCACCCAGGGCGGCTAGACGCCGAGTTCAGGCGGCGGACGATAGTCGGGCTGATAACCGGCTACCCGGATCGGGTTGCCGACGAGACGGAAACTTCCTGCGGTGACCACGATTTCCGGCGTCGCCTCCAGCGCTTCGGGCAATGTCCGAACCGCCGCGGCGGGCACGCCGAGCGGACGCAGCCGCGCCTCCCAGCCGGCGGCGCTGTCGTCGGCCAGTGCGGCTGTGACGACGGCGAGCACCTCGTCGCGCCTCGAAACCCGTTGCAGCATCGCCTCGAAGCCGTCGATCTTCGCCTCGGCGGCGAATGACTTCCAGAAACCGTCATGGGTGATGAACAGCGCAAGATATCCATCGGCTGTCGGGAAGATCTGCGCGGGAACGTAATACGAATGCGCGCCGTGCGGTCGCCGACGCGGCTCGACGCCGTCGTTGAGGTAGGCCGACGCATGGTAATTGAGCTGCGAGAGCATCACGTCGCGCAGCGATACGTCCACCTGACCGCCACGACCCGAGATGATCTGCGCCAACAGGCCCAGCGCCGCGCTCATCCCGGTGGAGTTGTCCGCCGACGAGTAGCCGGGCAACGTCGGCGGTCCGTCCGGATCGCCGGTCATTGCGGCCACACCGGTGGACGCCTGCACGACATAGTCGAATGCCGGGTCGTCACCGCCGTGCAGCCCGAAGCCGGTGATCGCCACACAGACGATCCGCTCGTTGCGGCGGCGCAGCGCCTCGTAGGTGAGCCCGAGCCGGTGGATCGCCGACGGTTTCAGATTCACCAGCAGCGCATGCGATTTCGCGACGAGTTCACCCAGTTCGGCCTGCCCGCCCGGCGAGTTCAGGTCGAGGCAGACGCTGGACTTGTTGCGGTTGAGGCTGGCGAAGTAGCTCGCAGAGACCCGGCGTGAGATTTCACCGCCCGGTGGTTCGATTTTGATGACCTCGGCGCCCAGATCGGCCAGCAGCATGGTGGCGTACGGGCCGGCCAGCATGGTGCCGACTTCGAGGATCCGGATGCCGGCAAGGGGGCCGTTCATCGCACTTCGGCGCCGAGCCCCGCAATGACTTCCCGGGTACGCCGTTTCGATGCGATCAGTTCCTCCCGGCTGTCACCGATCGGCAGCAACCGAACCGACAGGTCGGTCACCCCGGCATCGGCGAATCGGCGCAGCCGCGCCAGGATGGCCTCCTCGTCACCGGCCGCGCAGATGTCGCCGACATCGCGCGCGTCGCCGTACTCCAGCAGCCGCTGGTAGTTCGGCGAAACCTCGGCCTCCCCCAGAATCCGGTTGGCGCGTTCCCTGGCCGCATCGACTTCGCCTGGTGCGCAAAGGCAGACGGGAATGCCGGCGACGATGCGTGGCGCCGGTCGGCCTGCGTTGTCGGCGGCTTTGGTGATTCGCGGCACCACGTGCTCGGCGACGGCGCGCTCGTCGGCCATCCACAGCACGGTCCCGTCGGCCCGCTCGCCGGCCAGCGCCAGCATCACCGGCCCCAGCGCTGCCACCAGCACCGGCAGCGGCGCCACCGGAGTGAGATCCAGCGGATTGTGCACGGTGAAGGTGTCATTCTCCACGTCGACCGGACCCGGACCTCTGAACGCGGCGTCGAGCACCTCGAGATAGTCGCGGGTGTAGCCTGCCGGCCGCTCGTAGGGCAGCCCGAGCATGTCGCCGATAATCCAATGGTGTGACGGACCGACGCCGAGAACCAGCCTAGGCCCGGTGGCTGCCTGCGTCGACAAAGCTTGACGCGCCAGAGCAATCGGGTGCTGAGCCTGCAGCGGCACCACCGCGGTGCCGAGCTCGATGCGGGTACTGCGGGTCGCCATCAGGGCAACCGCCAGCAACGCGTCGAAGTCGCTGGGTACCTGCGGGATCCACGCAGTGTCCATTCCGGCGGTTTCGGCCCACTCGATGTCGGCCAGCATCCGACCCACCTTGCGCGCCGGTTCGCCCCGCTCGGCGCCGATCATCACTCCGAGACGCACGGTTCCTCCACGCTTGGGTCGGGGCTGCCGGTCAGCATGCGGATCTCACGCACAAGAGCATCCAACGATGTTCCGGTCGGAAAGACTGCGGCGGCACCAGCATTCAGTAGCTTGGGCACGTCGGACTCGGGGATCGTCCCGCCGACGACGACCCCGATGTCAGCGGCGTCGGCTGCCCGCAACGCCTCGACGGTGCGGGTCGTCAGAGCCAAATGCGCACCCGAGAGAATGCTCAGGCCCACCAGAGCCACGTCTTCTTGCACCGCGATCGACGCGATGTCTTCGATGCGCTGCCGAATCCCGGTGTAGATCACCTCGAAGCCCGCATCGCGCAAGGTGCGAGCGACGATCTTCGCGCCGCGGTCGTGGCCGTCGAGGCCAGGTTTGGCGACCAGGATCCGTACTGCCATCTAAAACACCACCGGCTGCTGAAATTCACCCCACACCGCTTTGAGCGCGGCGACCATCTCACCGACGGTGCAGTATGCATTGGCGCAGTCGATGAGCTTGTGCATGAGGTTGTCGGTCCCCTCGGCCGCGCGCGCCAACTCGGCGAGGCTGACTTGGGCTGCGGCCGAATCTCTTTCGCTTTTCACCTTTGATAGTCGCTTGAGCTGAAGATCGCGTCCTTCGGCGTCGAGTTCGTAGGTGACGATTTCGGGCGGCGGCTCCTCGGAGACAAATTTGTTGACCCCGACGACCGGGCGGGTACCCGCTTCGATGTCCTGGTGGATTCGGTAGGCCTCGTCGGCGATCAGCCCCTGCAGATAGCCGTCTTCGATGGCGCGGACCATTCCGCCGTGCTGCTCGAGGTCACCCATGATCTCGATGATGCGGGCCTCGGTGGCGTTGGTAAGAGCCTCCACGAAGTACGAGCCGCCGAGCGGGTCGGCCACGCTGGCTACCCCGCTCTCATAGGCCAGGATCTGCTGGGTGCGCAGCGCCAGGGTCGTGGACTCCTCGGTGGGCAGTGCGAACGGCTCGTCCCAGGCCGCGGTGAACATCGACTGCACGCCGCCCAGCACGGCGGCCATCGCCTCGTAGGCCACCCGCACCAGGTTGTTCTGGGCCTGCGGGGCGTACAGCGACGCGCCGCCACACACGCAGCCGAAGCGGAACATGGCGGCTTTGTCGGTTTTGGCGCCGTAGCGTTCGCGCACGATCGTGGCCCAACGCCGGCGGCCGGCACGGTATTTGGCGATCTCTTCGAAGAATTCGCCGTGCGTGTAGAAGAAAAAGGAAATCTGCGGCGCAAACTCGTCGATGCTCATCCGGCCGCGTTCCACCACGGTGTCGCAGTAGGTGACGCCGTCGGCCAGGGTGAACGCCATCTCCTGCACCGCATTGGCCCCGGCGTCGCGGAAGTGCGCCCCGGCGACCGAGATCGCGTTGAAGCTGGGGACTTCTGCCGCGCAGAACTCGATGGTGTCGGCGATCAGCCGCAGCGACGGCTCCGGCGGCCAGATCCAGGTGCCGCGGGACGCGTACTCCTTGAGGATGTCGTTCTGGATGGTGCCGGTGAGCTTGGCGCGCGGCACGCCCTTGCGTTCGGCGGCGGCGACATAGAAGGCGAGCAGGATTGCGGCGGTGCCATTGATGGTGAAGCTGGTGCTGATCTTGTCCAGCGGGATGCCGTCGAACAGAATCTCGGCGTCGGCCAGGGTATCCACCGCCACCCCGACCCGACCAACCTCCTCGATCACTTCGGGATCGTCGGAATCGAAGCCGCACTGCGTCGGCAGGTCAAGCGCCACCGACAACCCGGTCCCGCCCTGGTCCAGCAGGTAGCGGTACCGGCGATTGGACGCCTCGACGGTGCCGAAGCCGGAGTACTGGCGGAATGTCCACAGCTTGCCGCGGTACCCCTTGGCGAAGTTGCCCCGGGTGAACGGGTAGCTGCCCGGCGGCGGCGGCTCGGTACCGCGATCCTCCGGCCCATAGACCGGCGCAAGCGGGATGCCCGACGCGGTCTGAGTGTGGTTATCCATCGGTTGATAACGTACTTGCAAAAAAAGAGAATGCCAATACCGCATGGTTGACCAGGCAGTTTGGGCTTCGTCACGCCCGGCAGAGGATCTCCCCATGGGGAATCGCCAGCCAACCGTCCGGACTGGCGGCCCAGGCCCGCCACGCCGAGGCAATCGCGGTGAGCTCCGTTGCCGTGGCCAGCCCCGAGTCCATCAGCTGGTGGGTGAGCGCAGATTGCAGGATCCGGTCGGCCCACATTCCGCCCCACCAGTCGCGATCCTCGGGGGTGGCGAAGCACCAGATGCCGCCGCTGGGTGCAATGTCGTCGAACCCGGCCTGCTGCGCCCAGGACAGCAGGCGCCGGCCCGCCTCAGGTTCGCCGCCTTTCGCACGAGCCGCTTGCTGGTAGAGGTCGAGCCACCGGTCCAACGGCGGTAGCCGCGGGAACCAGGTGAAGCCGGCGTAGTCGGCATCACGGGCGGCCACGATTCCGCCGGGAACGCAGACCCTGCGCATCTCGCGCAGTGCCCGGACGGGATCGGCGACGTGCTGGAGCACCTGATGCGCGTGCACCACATCGAAGGTGTGGTCGGGAAAGTCCAGCGCTTTGACGTCGGATGTCGCGAAAAAGATGTTCGTGCAGTCGCGTGCCCGCGCCTCGGTGCGCGCCAGCTCCAGAACTTCGTCGGTGACGTCGGCAGCGGTCACCGGCCCGGGAGCGACCCGTGCGGCGAGGTCGACCGTGATGGTCCCCGGTCCGCAACCGACGTCAAGGACCGACATCCCCGGGCGCAGCTGCGGCAGCAGGTAACCCGCGGAATTCTCTGCGGTGCGGCGACGGTGTGAACGAAGTACCGACTCGTGGTGTCCGTGCACGTAGCTTGGCCGGCTTTGACGATTCAGCGTTGCGCTCCTCGGGGTCGACGCGCTCACATTGAACGGTACGCAATCGTCGTCAGGCGTCCAGTTGCTTGCTGTCGAGGAATTTCCGGATCAGCGCGGTCACCTCATCGAGCGCGGACTCGAGCAGGAAATGCCCGCCGTCCAGCAGGTGGATCTCGGCCCCGGACAGGTCCTCGGCGAAGGCCTGGGCACCGGCGGGCCCGAAGATCTCGTCGCCACGACCCCACACCGCCAGCAGCGGCACTCCGGTGTCACGGAAGTAGTCGTGAAGACGCGGGTACAGCGGCGAGTTACTGGCGTAATCGGCGAAGAGTTTCAGCTGCACCAGGTCGTTGTCCGGGCGCGAGATCAATGCGTAGTCGTGCAGCCATGATTCGGGATTCACCAGAGTCTTATCCGGCACACCGGTCAGGTACTGCCACTTGGTCGCCTCCAACGTGAGGAATTGGCGCACTGCTGCTTCGGTTTCGAGCGTCTGCTCGTGTTGGTAAGCCCAGACCGTCTTCCAGAAGCTCTCCACGAACCCGGCGTCGTAGCCGTTGCCGCTCTGACTGATGATCGCGGTGATCGCTGACGGATCGCGCAGCGCCAGTCGCCACCCGATCGGTGCGCCGTAGTCCTGCACGTACATCGCATACCTGCGGATTCCCAGATCACGCAGTAATCCGGCCGTGAGGTCGGTCAAGGCATCGAAGGTGTAGTCAAATTGCTCGACGGTAGGTGCGTCGGACAAACCGAAACCGAGATGATCCGGCGCGATGACGTGGCAGCGGTCGGCCAGCGCTGGAATCAGATCCCGGAACATGTACGAGCTGGTGGGAAAGCCGTGCAGCAGCACCAGCGCGGGCGCATCCGGCGGGCCGGCCTCCCGGTAGAACAACCGGTGACCGTCGACGGTGGCGTAACGATGATGAACACTCGGCATGATCAATTCCTCCTGGAGCCATCGGCGGTCGGCCACCTGATTCTGGGTTGCCTCTCCCATTGGGATGTGCAACCCATTATGCGCCAACATGTGGCGAAGCGCACTAGCTTTTTGACGGAAACTTCCCGTGGCGAGCATTGACCGGCGAGTCCGGGCGCAGTTATTCTGGGTCGTATATCCCAATTACTTGGTCGCCTCGACGGCCCGGTTTGAAAGGCGGCCTGTAATGAGCCCAGATATGTCTGCTCCCACAGTGGTGCTCGTTCACGGGGCCTGGGCCGACGCTTCGAGTTGGAGCAAGGTCATCACCAACCTCGATCGAGCCGGAATCGCGGTCACGGCCGCTCCCCTGCCGCTTACTTCGTTGACCGACGACGTCGCCGCGCTCGATCGAACGATCGACAAAACCTCGGGACCTGTCGTCCTGGTCGCCCACGCCTACGTCGGCGCGGTGATCGCCGCAAGCACACATCCGCGGGTACAGGGGTTGGTCTTCATCGCCGCCTTGGCTCCCGACGAGGGTGAGACCGTCGGCGACGTCTTCTATCGGGCCGAACCTCATCCCGAGGCGCCACAACTGAAGCCCGACGGCGACGGCTGGATCTGGCTGCCCACCAAGGCTTTCGGGACCGCATTCGCCCAGGATGCCACTGCCGACCAGATCGCGTTGCTGTCGGCGGTGCAACGTCCCATCGCCGTCGAATGCATCCAGAAACCCGTCGCACGGCCACTGTGGAAGGACCGTCCCTCCTGGTACCTGGTCGCCGAGGAAGACCGCATGATCAACCCCGAAACCCAACACTTCATGGCCAATCGCATGCGGGCGCGCATTCACGTCTACAACGTCGACCACGCCCCGCTGATCAGCCGACCAAAGGTGGTCGTCGACATCATTTGCGAAGCCTTGGGTTCGAAGCCGGCAGTGCCCCGTCGGTTGCCGAGGCGTCCTCGTCACCAGACGGCTTGCACACCGCACCGGCGGTAGTCCGGGAGCAACCGGGTGGGGAAACCATGCGGGCGATCATCCTGGACGGGTTCGGCGGGCTGGACAAACTGGTCTATAGCGACATCCCCAAGCCGCTGCCCAAGGATGGCGAAGTAGTGATCGCAGTAAAGGGTTTCGGTATCAACCACGCCGAGATCCACATGCGCAAAGGCGAATGGGCAGAAGCCGCCGAAGTCAGCGGCATCGAATGCGTCGGCATCGTCGACTCTTGCCCAGGCGGCGAATTTCCGGTCGGCGCCAAGGTGGCAGCCCTGATGGGCGGCCTTGGGCGAACCATCAACGGCAGCTATGCCGAATACACCCGCGTGCGTGCGGCCAACGTCGCCCTCATCGAGTCCGGTCTGCCCTGGTCCCGGCTGGCGACACTGCCCGAAACCTATGCGACGGCGTGGACATGCCTGTTCCGCAACCTCAACCTCACGGCGGGGCAGAAACTGGTGATCCGCGGCGCAACCTCGTCGTTGGGCCAGGCCGCGCTCAAGATGGCAGTCGCCACCGGCGCGAATGTCATTGCCACCGCACGCAGTCGCGAACGGTTCCCGATGCTCGAGAAGCTGGGCGCCTCCCGCGTCGAGTTGGAGCGGCGCGACCTTGCCGCCCATATTGCCGAGGCCAAGCAGATCGACGCGGTCCTGGACCTCGTCGGCAACAGCACTATCCTCGACTCCCTTGACATGCTGCGCCGCGGCGGCACCGCCTGCCTGGCGGGATGGCTGGGTGGACTCGCACCCATCGGCGACTTCAACCCACTGGCACGCATGGCCAGCGGGGTGAACTTCAGCTTCTTCGGCAGCCCCATCTTCGGCGACCCTGGGTTCCCGGTGTCCGACGTGCCGCTGGGCGAAATCGCCCAACAGGTAGCCGACGGCAGACTGGACGCAAAGCCGGCACGCGTCTTTTCCTTTGACCAGATTCGCGAAGCACAGCGGGTCTCGGAGTCCGGAGAAGCCGGCGGCAAAGTAGTGGTCGTGCTGGAATGACGGCTGCCGACTTTTGGCGACCCGCCGCTAATTGGGCCGCTTATCCCATTGACTGACGCTAGCCTGACGCCATGGGTGCAGCCCTTTCGAACGACGACCAGCGCTTTACCGCCAAGGGTCGGGCCACCCGTAATCGGATTATCGCAGCGGCGGCCGCACTGATCCTGGCCGAGGGGCTCTCGGCGATGAACATCGACGCGGTGCGCAAGATCGCATCAGTCAGCGGTTCGCAGATGACGCACTACTTCGCCGACAAGCAGGACCTGATCCGTGCGGTGATCTCCCGCCAGCTGGAGCTGGTGCTGAACTTCCACCGTCAACCGAAGCTCGGAAACCTCGACACCTTCGACGACTTCGAACGATGGATCGAGATCAACATGCGCTATTTGAGGCGCACCGGATACGTCGGCACGCCGACGTATCACGCTCTGGTCGGCCAGCTTGCCAAATCCGACGACGCGACGCGCGAGGCGCTGGCTGCCGGTTATTGGCAATGGATCGAATTGTTCGAGGAGTCCATCATCCGGATGAAAGAACACGGTCTCCTGGTTGCTGACGCCGACCCACGACAGCTCGCCATGGTCATCGTCAGCGCCCATCAAGGCGGCGGCACAATGGCTTTCACCTATCGCGAGCCGTGGCCACACGCCGACGCGATTCGGTTCGCGATCAATTATTTACGGATGTTCGCCACCGATCCCGCCGAGCGGATACCGCGGCCGCCGCGCCGACGCGTCCGCCGCTGAAGCCTGGATCTCGGCGGTACAGTTGAGTTCTCGCCATCGACTGACCAGCACAAAGGGCAACGACGCCGTGTCCGAGACTTCCGGCTTGACCCGCAAGGGGATGGCCACCCGCGCGCGCATCGTCGACGCCGCCGCCAAGCTCATGTTCGAACGTGGGGTTGCCGGTACCAGCATCGACCAGGTGCGCCGGCGCGCGGCGGTCAGCGGATCGCAGATCTCGCACTACTTCGAGGGCAAGAACGACCTGACTCGCCAAGTCATCGGCGCGCGCCGCAACGGTGTCACGGTTTTCCACTCGCAGAAACGCTTTGGCGCGCTGGACACACTGGAGGCGCTGCAGGCTTGGGCCGATGCCTGCGTGGCCGACCTGCCGGCCGTCTACATCAAAGGCGGATGTGTCTACGGCTCGTTGGCCGGTGAGCTGATGGACGCCGACGACTACACCCACGCGGATCTGGTCGGCGGCTACGACGAATGGCTCGCACTGTTTCGTGCCGGGCTCGCGGCGATGCGCCGTCGGGGCGATCTTCGCCCCGATGCCGATCCGCGGCACCTCGCCGTTTCACTCGTCGCCGCACATCAGGGCGGCGCGATGCTCAGCCACACCACCGGCAGCCCGGAGCCGATGCGTGCGGCACTCTACGCGGCGGTTGACTACGTCGGTTCTTTTGCACCGGCACCTCCGCGCCGGACCGCCACCCGTCGTCGGCGCCGCAAGCCCTGAGAGGCCGACTCAGTCGACTGGGACGTCAAGGATGGGACGGTCGGCACCGGCGCCGGGGCCGTCGAAGTGCCACCACTCGCCGGAATACACCGTCAGCCCACCGGAGTTCATCGCCGTGCGTAGAACAGCGCGGTTGGCCTGGGCGTCTGGGCTCACGCCGTCGGTGGCGAACGCCAGCGCGCGAGGCGTGAAGTCGTCAAAGCCCGTTCCCATATCGACGAGGCAAAGTTGGCCCTCGTGCTGCGCAGACGGGCATTGTTGTTGGCTTGTCGCCATTGTCACGTCGACCGAACGCCCCGCCTCGTGGCTGTGGGCGTATTGGCCGGGTCGCGCCACCCATGCGGGGTTGGGCACCGCCTGGAACATCTTCACCTGGACGTCGTGCGGCCGGTAGCAGTCCCAGAAAACCAGGGTTGCGCCGCGCGCGCGCAGCGCGTTGGCGGCAGCGGTCAGTCCCGGCGCCATCGACTCGTGCACCAGGCAACGAGCGTCGGCCGGGTACAGGGGCGCGCCGGTGAAATTGTTGGGTGTCGCGTAGCGCAGGTCGACGATTGCGTCGGGAACGACGCTCCGCACGTCGACGAAGCCTGCCGCCTGGGCGGCGGCGCTCACTGGTGGCACGTCGGCGGCGGCACGTGCGCACCCGCCGGCCACGCACGTCAGAATGACCAAGGCGACGGATCGCGGGATACGCATCCCTGCATTCTGTCGGATCGCGAGTTGGATCGGTTTGGTACTGGAGATCGTTGACACTCCCGGACAGTGGCCATACATTATCTGAAAACTGTCCAACAGTTCGGCAGGTGAACGATTTGCGTCTGATCGTCGTCAACAATCCCGCGGATCTACCGTGGCAGACCAATCTGTTCGACGCGCTGATGCTGACCATGTTTGTCTCGGCGATGGTGTACAGCGTCGTTCAGTTCCGGCGCGGCCATCGCCGCTACGCCGTGGTGTTGACAGCCGCCATCGTTTACGGCCTGGTCCTGGAGCTGGCTGGGATGGCCACGCTGAATATGTATGTCCAGGGCAACTTTTTGGTGATGATCAACTGGACGGCCATCCCGCTGTGGAAGGGCACCACGATGATGCCGTTCTACGTGGTGATCTTCTACCCAGTCTTCTTGTTCACCGGGTTCAAAGTCCTCGAAGCACTGCGGATCCAGAAGCGATGGCAGGCGGCCGTCACCGGCGGCTTGTTCATGATCGGCCTAGATGCGCCGTACATCATCGAGGGCAACCTGCGCCACGTCGTGTGGTGGACCTGGGATCCGAACTTCACGTTCTTCCAGTACTGGGTCGGCTGGCCCCTGGTCGACCTCTGCTGGCAGGGCCTATGGGATGCGCTGTTCCTCTACGTCATGCTGTGGGCCGTGCAGCGAATCGATTCCTCTCCGAGCGACGTACCCGGATGGTCGAACGCCAAGTCCTTCGGTGTGTTCGCGCCGCTAGCCGCTCTTGCCGTTTTGGTCGGCGGCTCGATGCTGCTGATACCGCTCACGATCGGCACCGCGCTAGGCGCGCCCCAGTGGCCGTTCGTCGTGTTGCTGGTGGCCGGCTATGCCGCGGTCGCCACGATGGCGCTACGCACCGCGCGGCCGGCCAACCGAGTCGAACCTTTCACCGGGTTCGTCGTGTTTCTCTACGTCGTCGCCTTCGCGGCGATGGTGATCGGCAACGTAATTTTCGAACATGGCGTCACCCAATACATCGTTGTGCAAACCTTGGGGCTGACCCTGATCAGCGGACTGGCCCTCATCCCGGCTATCCCCCGCCGTAAAGATGCGCTCGCCATGCCCGCCGATCAGTTGGCCGGCACCGGGCAGACCGTGGCTTAGTTCGACTCCGAGGAGACCCTCATGACTGTCGGTACCGTTGCCCCAAGCGTTTTCGACGCCGAGCTGCCCACGCTGACCTATGACGCCAGCGAAACTCCAGCTGAGATCTATCCGCGGATGCAAGCAGCGCAAAAGCTGGGCCCGATCGCAATGGGACCGTACGCCCCCGAGGTGCTGTCGTATCAATTGGCCCGTTCCGTCCTGCGCGATACCCGCTTCCATATTCCGCCCGGCCTGAATCTTCTTGTCCAGGGCGTCAGTTCGGGACCCCTGTGGGACAAGGTGGTCAATAGCCTGCTTGGACTTGAAGGCGCTGCGCACCATCGGCTACGCAAGCTCGTGTCCAAAGCGTTCACTCCCCGAGCGACCGCACGCCTGCACGACACGATGGACGTCGTGCTCAACGAACTGGTCGACGAGGTTGCCGGCGCGGGACGCTGCGATGTCGTCGCCGACATCGCACGGCCCTATCCTGTTCCGATTATCTGTGCGTTGCTCGGGGCACCACGCAAGGATTGGCAACAGTTTTCCTACTGGGCCGACGAGATCTTCAAGGCTTTCAGCTTCAATTTTGTTGCCGCCGAGCAAGAGTCCAATGTCATGCAGGCATGGGGCGAACTCGACGACTACGTCGACGCGATGGTAGCCCGGCGCCGCCACAGCCTGACCGAAGACCTGCTTTCCGACTTGATCCGCGCTGAGGATGACGGCGATCGACTCAATGCCGCCGAACTGCGGATGCTCGCCGGCGGACTGCTGTTGGCCGGTACGGACACCACACGCAACCAGGTGGCCGCCTCGGTGCATGTCCTGTGCGAGCACCCGGAGCAATGGGATCAGCTCAAGGAGCATCCTGAACTGGCCATGCGTCGCGGTGGAGGAAACCATGCGCCACTCGCCGATCGCCTGCGGAACCCTGCGCGTCGTGGTCGAAGATGTCGAGTTGGCCGGTTACCTGTTGCCCGCCGGCACGATGATCATGGTGAATACTGCTGCGGCCAACCGTGATCCCGCGGTCTACGAGGACCCCGACCGCGTTGACATCACTCGCGAGGCTGTCCCGCCGATATTGACTTTCGGCGGCGGCATCCATTACTGCCTGGGCGCCAATCTGGCCAGGCTCGAACTTGCCGAGGCGCTGCGGAATCCTCGCGCACCGGATGCGCAATCCCCGCATCGCCGGACGCGGCGCCGTGGAAGCCGATGGTCAGCCTCAGTGGGCCGATCAGCCTGCCCCTCGAGTTCGACACGAATTGATTCGCGACCTAGTGCTCGGGCGCTTCGCCGAACCGGGCCAGCACCAGGGTTCCGGCCACCGCCACGGCGAATGCCACGAACACCAGCCAACCGAAGCCGTCGCGGGTACGGTCACCAAGCCATACCACTCCCACCAGCGCGGGCGCGATCGTCTCACCGACCACCATCCCGGCGACCGCGGTAGTCACCGAACCGCGACTCAGCGCAGACGTGAGCAATAGGAACCCCGCAGCCCCGCCTGCCACCACCGCGTAGAGGGCCGGGTTGGTATAGAACGCGGCCTTGGTGGGATCGATCTGATCCAGCAGACGCACGCCGACCTCGACGACAGCGAATCCACTTCCGGCCCCGAGCCCCAAGGCGAGTGCACGCGAGCGATCGCCCAATCGGCCTCCGAGGGCACCGACAATGAAGATCGACGGCGGCCACAGCCAGCAGCGCCCAGGGGAGTCCGGGTGGGCCGCGCAGCGAACCCTCGGGTCCGGCGGCGAGCCCGAGCATCGCCAGACCCGCGCACACCACGCCCACCGCGATCCATTCGGCTTTCGACAGCCGTACCGACAGCACCCACGCGGCCACGATCGCGGTGACCGCCAGCGAAGCGGCTATCGCCGCGGCGACGACGTAGATGGGTACCCGCCGCAGGGCCACCACTTGCAGCACAAACCCGAGCCCATCGAGGCCCAAGCCGACGAGATAGCGCCATTGCCGGACAGCGCGCAACAGCAAGCCGGCGTCGACGCCCGACCCGCTGCCGGCGTCCACCGATCGCGTTGCCGCGGCCTGCAACACTGACGCCGTGCCGTAACACACCGAACAGCCCAAGGCCAGCAGCAGACCGATCAGCACACCCCGACCATACGAGAAGGCCGCCGTGAGTTAGTTGGCCGGTAGGTCCATCCCCGGTAACTGCAGCGGCGCAGGCAGATTGCCGTCGGCCACCGAATTCATGAACTCGGGGCATTCAGCCTGGATGGCCATGCCGGCGAGCAAGCCGGCGACAGGTGGGGCGAGGCCCCCGTTACCGGTGATTTGCGACGCATCGCCGGCGAGGCTGCTGCCCGGCGCAACGAGCAACGGACAGATGGATTGACCGGCGCTGTTGAGCACCGGCCCGATGGCGTCGTCGACCGGGTCGGCATGCGCTCGGTGTTTGACGCGATGGCCGCGGCCAGGATGGTCAAGGTGACGACGACAGGGCGCAGCGCGATCGCAGTCAGGGTGATGAAATCCACGGGGTTTACCCGTTTCCGGCCGTACGCCGGCCTGGTGCGCGTCGTCGACCTCGGTTGGCGTGCAGGCACTACCGTGGCCAATGCGGTCATAGCAGACTCCTGTTCTCCGACCCCCGTTGCGCACAGGGCGCAAATTTCACTTTGGTAACGCTAGGTTGCATTAGTCACATTTACAACACGATCGGATAAACGTTTGCACCCACTGCGTTTTGCTACTGTGATCTCTGAGACTGGGATGAGATGTTTCTTAGTTTCGTTGTTGCCCTGCACTTCCCGTCGATGCAGCACAGCGCACAGATGGCCCGGATAGTCCTGTGCGAACGTTAAAAAATGGCAGCATTCGACCACGAATTGCCGCGGCGTGAGCTAAGAGTCTCTGGGGGCAGCACAAGCCGACCCGGGAGGCCTTCCGATCCAAAACTATCGACGTTCCGTACGCGAGGATCAGCCGGTCGGATTCGACCGCACGAACGGCGGCGGAACCACGCTCCCCCGACAGGCAGGCGAACAAAAGTCCGCGGCAACCGGATCGCCGACTGCGGGCCGAACCGCCGACGGTGCCACGGTCTGTTCTGCCCGGATGAACCGAGGCGATTCTGGACCGTGTTACTGGCTGGGACCCAAGGTCCTCGCCAGCGAAGAAGACGACCGGAGATGATCGCGGATGACTGCAGAGATCCAGGACAGACCCTGACGCCGTTGTCATCGGCGCGGGGCCCGCGGGCCTGGCTGTCGCACGCGAACTCGATCATCGGCATGGCGTCACAACGCTCGTTCTCGACCGCGCGGCGGCGCCGGCGATTTCGTGGCGCACCCGCTATGACAACTTCCGCCTGAACACGACCGGGTTCTTGTCGCATCTTCCCGGACAACGGATACCCTTGAACGCCGGCCGGTGGCCGACCAAAGAGGACATGGTCTGTTATTTCGATCGCTACATTCAGCGGCAGAACATCGCCGTCAGGCTCGGATGTGAAGTCCACCGCGTCGACCGTGCCGGGGGAGTCTGGCAACTCGACACGTCGTCGGGTGAGATCCGAACCCCGGCAATCGTCCTCGCCACGGGCAACTACAGCACACCCACCATCCCGGCTGGCCTGGCCTCGATAGCTTCACCGGCGAGATCGTTCACTCCGGGGAATTCATAAACGCTTGGCCCTACCGAGGCCGCGACGTCCTCGTGGTCGGTGCAGGCAATTCGGCCGCCGACATCGCCGTCCAGCTCGCTGACGACGGCGCGCGACGGATCTGGCTTGCGGTGCGCACACCGCCGCACCTCGTGCGGCGGGCGATAGGACCGGTTTCCCTCGGACATCTTCCTTGAGCTGTTCGCGCGGGTGCCCGCCGCATGGTCGATCCGCTGATCGCGCGCATCAACCACCTGATGTGGGGTGATCTGTCGGCCTACGGCTTCCAGCGGCCGCCGCTCGGGCTGAAGGCGACAGTGGAAAAACGCGGCCGTATCCCGACGCTGGCCGACGAGCTCGTCGACGTCGTGCGGGCCGGGCGCGTCGAGGTCGTCGACGCCGTCAAGGCGGTCGAATCCGACCGGCGTGATCCTCGCCGACGGCACATCCGGTGTCGCCGCAGGTGATCATCGCCGCCACCGGGTTCGGCACGGATCTCGAAGGTTTGGTCGGACATCTCAGCGTCCTCGACGAGCACGGCAATCCGCGCGGCGGCTTTGCCTGCCACGTCGGCGACGGAATGTTCGCGATCGGATACGGCATTCCGCCCAATGGCCCACTCCGGGCGATCCGGCTGCACGCCACGCCTCTGGCCCGGGAAATCGCGGACTACCTAAAGCGGCCCCTAGGCAGCCGTGTTGAACTTTTGACGGCGGTATCTCGTTAACAGACCAGCCCGACACACCGCGCGCGAAAACCGAGGGGAACGCAATGCATTTTACTTGCCACCGAAAAGACCTTCTTCCGCGGCGCAGACGGATACGAAACGGCCCGTCGAAACACGGTATGGAATGGCCTTGTGCCGGAACGTTTTCCCGATGTGATCGTGCAGGCGCGCGACACCGACGACGTGGTCGCGGCGATCCGTTATGCGCGGGCCAACGGACATCACGTCGGCGTATGTTCGGGCGGACGCAGCTGGGCGGCCAGTCACCTGCGCGACGGCGGCCTGCTGCTCGACGTCAGCCGCCTCGATCATTGCACCGTCGAACCGGATCGGATGACCGCAGACGTCGGCCCGGGCAAAGCCGCCAGCGCCTTCGCGGCCGACCTGGACGCACAAGGGCTGTTCTTTCCCGCGGGCCATTGTGAAGGCATTCGCCTCGGTGGCTATCTTTTGCAGGGCGGATACGGCTGGAACAGTTCGGTGCTCGGGCCGGCCTGCGAGAGCGTGCTCGGACTGGAGGTCGTCACCGCCGACGGTGAACAGATCTACTGCGACGCCGACAACCACCCCGACCTGTATTGGGCTGCCCGCGGGTCGGGACCGGGCTTCTTCGGTGTGGTCACTTCTTTCAAACTGCGTATTTACCCGCGTCCGGCGGTCTGGGGTACCTGCCTGTACATGTACCCGATCGAAGTCGCCGACGAGGTGTTCACCTGGGCACGCTCGATCAGTTCCGAGACTCGACGACCGGGTCGAACTGCAGATCCACACCGCGCGCAGCTTTCCAGGAGCCGGGCTCAACCAGCCCGGCATCACGATCGCCTCGCCAGTCTTCGCCGATTCGGAAGAGGAGGCGACGAAAGCCCTTGCCCCGCTGGGCACCTGCCCGGTCGTCGATAAGGCGATCGTCAACCTTCCTTATGCGCCGACCACCTTGGCCAATTGGTATACCGCGGTGATGACCAACTATCCGCAGGGGCACCGCTATATCGCGGACAGCATGTTCACGTCGGCTTCCGCCGAAGAACTTACTGCCGGGCATCCGCAGAATCATCGAAACCATGCCACCGCACCCCTCGCACTTCATTTTCACGGGCTGGAAGACGTCCCCGGACCGCGCGGACATGGTGTACGGCTTGGAAGACGAGATCTACATGGCGCTCTACACCATCTGGCAGGATCCGGCCGACGACGAACGGTACCGCGACTGGGCCGCGTCCAACATGGCGGCGATGTCGCATTTGGCGACCGGCATCTCGCTCGCCGACGAGAATCTGTGCCGGCGTCCGGCGCGATTCATCGCCGAATCGAACATGGCACGCCTCGACAAGGTGCGCTCGGCCTACGACCCGGATGGTCGATTCCACAGCTGGATGGGCGGCGTCTGACCGCTGGCGGCCGCTCGGACGAAGTGCCGGATCGCCGCGCTGTGTAACCAGGACCGTGCGCGGTGATCGTTATCATCAACGTTGAAGCTTCCGGGTGCTGCAACTGGGAGGACACCGCGGCACTGATTGACGACGAGTCTCGTACCTTGCCTCTCGGCGAGCCGTGACCGGTAGTGCCGAGTGTGAACCAAGACAGGCTGCTTAGATCGTTGAATCAGCACACGAGGTGAATGGAATGCCTGCTCTAACCGCAACAGCGAGCGTCTCGGACGGGCTTGGCTGTTCACCGCGCCCGCAACATAAATCATCGATGAGAGCGCCGGCACATTACTAGCAACGGTGGACTACGGCGCAGATCGCCGCCGATCTCGACATCGCCGAAGGCACAGTGTCTATGACCGAGCCATTCGACTCACAATGCAAGAAATCGGGTTACACGATGATGGCTCTACTGGTCATCCGAACGGCCGCCGGCTACGAAATAGCTGACGTACCAAGGGGGACGGGAGTTACACGATGATGCCGCGATGGCGGTCCGGGACGCCACATGGCGGTGATCTATCCGGGCATGATGAGTACACGATGTGGGATGCCGCGTACGTGCTGGGATCACTGTCGTCCGCCGAACGGCGGGAATTTGAAGCGCACATGGCCGACTGCGCGTCGTGCCGACAGCGCCGTTGGCGAGCTTAGCGGCATGCCGGCCCTGCTGTCGCAGCTGGATCGCGACGAGTTGGCGACGATCGACGAGGCCACGTCGGCGTAAAACCGTTGCTGCCTGACGAGTTGCTGCCGTCGCTGCTGGCCAAAGTGAGCTGGCGGCGGCGCCGGTCCCGCATCGTGACTTGGACGGCTGGGGCCGCCGCAGCCGCGGTGCTGGCGATCGGTGTGCTTGTCGGCGTTGCGGGTCATTACCCGACATCCGTGCCCACGCCGCCACAGGCGAGCGTGTCAGTGCAGCCGATGGCGCAGGTCGGGACCAACCGCGCTGGCCTCGACGGTCTCGCTCAGCAGCCAGCAGTGGGGAACGTTCATCTCGATGAACTGCGTCTGCCTGGCTCCGCTGAACGCCCATCACGACACGCTAGCGATGGTCGTCGTAGGTCGCGACGGTAGCCACACCCGGCTGGCGACCTGGGTGGCGAATCCGGGCCATACGGCGACGCCCGCTGGCAGCATTTCGATGCCGTCCGATCAAATCGCCTCTGTGCAAGTGGTTTCCGCCGACAACGGCCAGGTGCTCCTGGAGCGTTCGCTGTAGATTTTGCCCCCGAGTGAACTGAAGTCACCCGCAGGTCGTGTTACTGGCATAGTCACAAGTTAGGTGAGCAGATGCCCAGGACACAGCGAGTGGTCGACCATATCGTCGAGCACCTCGCGAGAATCGACATCGATTACATATTCGGTGTCGACGGCGCCAACATCGAAGATCTATACGATGCTGCACATTTCCGTTCGGACATCACCGCGGTGTTGGCCAAGCACGAGTTTTCCGCAGCCACGATGGCCGACGGGTACAGTCGCAGCGGCGCCGGTTTGGGGGTAGTGGCGGCGACCTCTGGCGGAGGCGCGCTCAATCTCATTCCGGGCCTTGGGGAATCATTGGCCAGCCGGGTGCCGGTGTTGGCATTGGTGGGTCAGCCTGCGACCACGATGGACGGTCGGGGCAGCTTTCAAGACACCAGTGGCCGCAACGGTTCATTGAATGCCGAGGCGTTATTTTCTGCGGTGTCGGTCTTCTGCCGGCGGGTGTTGACGCCCGCCGACATCGTTTCGGCGTTGCCCAACGCTATAGCGGCGGCGCGAACCGGTGGTCCGGCAGTATTGTTGCTGCCCAAGGATATTCAGCAGTCGAAGGTCGGCGTCAACGGCTACGGCGATACATAACGGGCGTGGTGTCGACCCGCCGCGGGCGCTGCATCGGTGATCCACATCCGATCGTGCGCGCTCTGCGCTGGGCGAACGGACCCATCACGATCATCGCCGGCGAGCAGGTGGCCCGCGATGACGCCCGGTCCGAACTCGAGGAGCTGCGGGCCCTGCTGCGCGCGCAGGTGGCATGCGTGCCCGACGCCAAAGATGTAGCCGGTACACCAGGTTCCGGTTCGTCGTCAGCGCTCGGTGTGACCGGTGTGATGGGCCACCCCGGTGTGGCCGACGCGGTGGCAGCGAGCGCCGTGTGCCTAGTTGTCGGCACCCGGCTGTCGGTGACCGCCCGCGCCGGCCTCGACGACGCGCTCGCGGCGGTGCGGACGTTCTCAATCGGCTCGGCACCCCCGTACCTGCCGTGCACGCACGTGCACACCGAAGATCTGCGAGGATCGCTGACGATGCTGACCCGGGCGTTGTCCGGGCGGGGGCGGCCAAGGGGCCTGCGCGTACCCGATTTCGTGGCAGACACCGAACTGAGTCCACCGGCCTTCGCCGGTACGGGTGTGCGCTACCGCGATGCCATGGTCGTGCTCGATCGCGTGTTGCCCGACGGGACGGATATCGTCGTCGACGCCGGCAACACCGGCGCGGCCGCCATCCATTACCTGCCCGTTCGCCGGGACGGTCGGTTCGCGGTCGCACTCGGCATGGGCGGCATGGGCTACAGCTTCGGTGCCGGTATCGGGATGGCTTTCGGCCGTGCGATGAGCCACGGGCCTAGCCGGCGCACCGTGGTGATCGCCGGGGACGGTGCGTTCTTCATGCACGGCATGGAGGTGCACACCGCGGTGCAGTACCGGCTTCCGGTGACTTTCGTACTGTTCAACAACAACGCCCACGCCATGTGCGTCACCCGCGAGCAGCTGTTCTACGACGACCTGTACAGCTACAACCGGTTCGCTCCCAGCCAGCTGGGGGCCGGTCTGGCGGGCATGTTCCCCGGGCTGTCTTCGGTCGACGTGGCCGACATCGACGCACTACCCGCAGCACTGGAACGGGCAATGGCCGTCGACGGTCCGTCCGTGGTCAGCGTCGAGTGCTCCGCGGACGAAATCCCGCCATTCGCAGCATTTCTGAACAGACAACCTGCCAATCACGTTGTCGAACAACAGATCACAACACCCAAGGAGAACCGATTCCATGTCCCTAGCCAGCGCTTGACGATATCGCCGTCCATAGCGGCACCACCGAGCCGATCGAGGGAGTGGTCCGTATCGAGACCTCACCGCTGGAGGAGACCGCCCCGATGTTCATGGCGAAGATGCGGTCGGTGTACCCGCACGAAGAGGTCTTCGGCCAGTACTGCACGGTCAACGACTACGTCGACTGCCCGCCCGACGAACTGTTCGAATACTTGGCTCGACACCCGCAGCCTCGAGGAGTGGACCTATACCCTGCGTGACTTCACCCCCACTGAGGAGGCCGGGCTCTGGCTGGCCTACGACCGGTTGCTTCCGGACACCGAGATCTACACCCGCACGGTGGCCAACGCGCAGGCCCGCACCGTCGACTACCACTGCGCCTGGGACCAGGGCAAGCACCTGTGGATGATCTACCTGATGCGGGTCCTCGACGCGCAGGTGGTGCTCGGCAAGCCCGGTTCCGTTGTGCTGTGGACCAATTGCCGTCACCCGTTCTACGACCACAACCCGTACCCCGAGGCCGCCCCGCCGCAGCGCACGGGCTGGGTCGGCGACTTCTGGGACATATTCGGTGCCGGTCATGGGCTGGAGCTGAACAACCTCAAGACAATCGCCGAATACCGCCACCGTAACGGACTGCCGGTCACGCCGGCCTGGATGAGTACATCATGAACCAACCCACCGTGAGCCTGACCGACGTTTCCACCTATCTGCCCGGTGAACCTGTCGGCGCCGACTACTACGCGGAGTTCGCCGGATCCGACGACCTGGCGACAACCTGATGTTCCGCGCGCCCAAGTTCCGCCATCACGTCGGGCCGGACGAAACCGCGATCGACATGGTCGAGCGGGCCGCACAGGGCCTGATCGAACGGCACGGCCGGGACGTCATGCGAAAGTCGACGTGCTGATCACCCACACCCAGATGCCGGACATGCCGTTCTACGGCGCGGGCGGCGGCATCGCGCACCGCTTGGGCATGCGTCCCAACTGGGTGCTGGATCTGCACAACGGCGGGTGCGCGGCGTTCGTGCTGGGTCTCAAAGTGGCCCGTCAACTGCTCGCGTCCGGACAAGGGCGCACAGCGCTGATCGCGATCGCGCAGAACGCGGCGGGCCAGATTTTCGACCAGCCCGGGGTGCGCCGCAAGGCGCAGTCGTCTGTGCCCGGTGACGGCGCCGCGGTCGGACTAGTCACTGTGTCGGAGGAGTCGCCGATACTCGACATCGAGTGCCGCACCTACGGCGAATACGCCGGTGACATGACGATCGCCATCGACCCGCCCCGCAAGTGGTGGCAGGCCGGGCCCGGTGAGGGCTGTATCGGGTTCACCGAGTCCAACATCACCAAGGTGCTCGCTCGCGGCAATCGGCAGGTACCCGAAGTGGCGCTCGCCGTCTGTGATCGAATCGGCCTGTCGTCCAAGGACATCGACCTGCTGGTCACCAATCAGCCAAATCGGGTGTTCCTGCACAACTGGCGCGAAGCGCTCGAGGTGCCGCACGAACGTCATCGCGACACTTTTGATGAGTGCGGCAACCTATTCGGCGCCGGCATCCCGATCAACCTGGATCATGCGATATCCGACGGTCAGGTCAAGGCCGGCGACGTCGTGATGATGGCCGCCTTCGCGCACGCCGGCGACTTCGCCGGTGCGGCGGCGGTCCGCTGGGGCGGACGAAGCTGATGCAACCCCTGCTGGCGGCGAGCCCTGTCACCGCGGAGATCCTCGACGCGCTGCCGAACGCGACCGATCCATTCGCATTGTCGCTCAACGAGAACCCGTTTCCGCCGCTGCCGGCGGTGCGCTCGGCACTGATCCGCTCGATCGATGTCGCTAACCGGTATCCGGAGTTCCTGCCCGAACGGCTGCGCCGCTTGATCGCGGGTCACATCGGGGTCGGCGACGAGCAGGTCGTGCTGGGAGCGGGTGCGAGCGGGGTGGTGATGCAGGTCCTGCATGCGGTGACGCGGCCCGGTGATCGGATTGTGCTCAGCGAGCCGACTTTCGACGGGTATCCGATCTTCGCCCAGATGGCCCGCCTGACAGCGGTCACTGTCCCGCTCGACGAGCGCGGCCACCACGACCTGGAGGCAATGGCCGAGGCGGCGGCGGACGCCAGCGTGGTCGTCCTATGCCGGCCCCACAACCCGACCGGCACCCTGGAACCTGTCGCCGATGTGCAGCGATTCCTGCGGCGGGTGCCGGATGACACGGTCGTGCTGCTCGACGAGGCCTACATCGAGTTCGTCGCCCCCCAGCACCGCATCGACGGACCGGACCTGGTCCGGCGCTTCCCGAATGTCGTGGTGCTGCGGACGTTCTCTAAGGCCTACGGGTTGGCCGGACTTCGCATCGGGTACGGTTTCGCATCGCCGGAGCTGGCCAGAATACTGTGGGAGATGCAATTGCCGTTCGGCATGGGCATCACCAGCTTGGTCGCGGTGGCGGCGTCCTACGACGCTGAAGACCAGTTGCGGCAACGCATTCTGCGAATCACCGATGAGCGGGACTACCTGCGACGGCGCCTGCGCGCGATGGGTGTCTACACCACCGACGGGCACGCCAACTTCGTGTACCTGCCGCCGAGGGGTCGGCCGTGGCGCGAGGTATTCGACGACACCGGGCTGACGGCCCGCTACTACCCTGACGGCGCTGCTCGGATCACCGTCGGAAGCCGCGCGTCCACCCAAGCGGTGCTGGCCGCAGTGGCAACACGGCGGGCTGAGCAAATCGCGTCCTGAAGTGCGGTAAGAAAGGGCGCGACCCGATCGCTCAGGCGATGGCCAACTGGAAGCCTGTCCCTGCGAGCTGAAGTCTTTCCCACTTCGAGTTAATACGGCTGATGGCGTTCAGCGCCGAGGGGCGTCGTCTATCGCCAAGGCATCGGCCGGTTGCAGGTTCATGTCACCAGCGTCATGCATGGCGCCACTGTCACGCTCAACCGAACGGGTATTCGCGATGCCGGGATACGCTGCGGCACAAGGCCGCGCGACGCGCTGGGCATCTGCGAGCACCCCCTGGCATTGAAAGAACCGACACAGCAATGAGTTCGACGGCGACCGGAACGAGGATAGGTGCGGGCGACCGCTGAAGCCAAATTGTTGTCATAGTGCTTTGCCGTTTCAGTCTGGCGACGCCACATTGTCTGGCGCCGCGGTGAACTTCTCGTCGAAGTCCTGCGTGGTAATAGTAGGAGGTTTGAGATGAATCCGTTGCTGATGGTCTACTTTTCAGTCGGCACGTCGTTCGCTGGAGTTGGCCTGCTGAAGCTGCAAGCGCGACTTGAGCGATGGGCTTACGAACGGCACGCAGAGGACTGAAGTGCGTTCCGTGAACCTGATGTCAATGCCCACCGCGCCGTCGACTCGGTCGCTTCGGATCCTCGTTGTCGGCGCCGGTGTGGGCGGCATTTCCATTGCTCGGGGATTATTGCGCGACGGACATGACGTCACCGTCTTCGAACGGCGGCCGGATGTGAAGGCAGGTGGCGGCGCCGTAACCATCTGGTCCAACGGCGCGACGGTTCTGCGGCAGCTGGGGGTCGACATGGATGGGGCCGGTCAGCTGCTGTCCACCCTGCGGGTCATGACATCCACGGGTCGCCCGGTCGCCACTTTGGACCTGACTGCGATCGTGGACCGGCTGGGCGCACCAGTTCGGATGGTCCCACGTCGAGTCCTGCTTGAACGGCTGCTGGAAGGCTTTCCGGCCGATCGCATCTGGTGCAATGCCCGTGCGGTCGGGGTCGTCAGTACGCAAAACGGAGTTCGGCTCGAGTTCGAAGACGGCAGCTGTGCCGAAGGAGATCTCTTGATCGGTGCGGATGGCCTGCACTCGATGGTTCGAGACATCGTCGGCGCGCAGTCCGCGGAGCCGACCGGCTGGTGCAGCTGGCAAGGACTGGTCACCCTTCCACACGTCGCCGACAAGCACGTCGCACAAATGATTATCGGCGAGCACGGAAGCCTTGGCCTGTGGCCTGCTGGGGGTTGGGATGTGCAGTGGTGGTTCGATTTGCCATGGTCGCCCGACTTCGTCAGACCGGAACATCCGATCGACATGATCCGGTCCAATTTCAGCGGATGGTCCGACTCGGTCGATCGAGTACTCGCGACATTGACCGACGAGGATCTGGCCCGTTCGCCGTTCCCGCATTTTCGGCATCCGATTCCCCGCTCGGGCCAAGGCGCAGTTACGTTGCTCGGCGATGCCGCACACACGATGCCGCCCACCCTTGCGCAAGGGACCAATCAGGCGCTGCTCGACACGATGGTGTTGCGCAAGGCGCTTTCGGATTTCCGAAAGGGCGCCAAGGGGATGCTGCAGCAACCGTGATCTCTCGAGCGCGCTGCGCTGGTACGAGAACACCAGGCGACGCAAGGTAAAGGCCGTGTCCTGGGTGACCACGCAGCAAGTGTCCCGCAGTGAGTCCGTGCTGAGACCGGCGGCGATGATCTCGGACCGGTTCATGACCTGGGCACTGACAACGTTTCTGCGTTCGGTAAGTCACCGCCGGATATCCGCGGAGATCAGCCGAGACCTCGCGGCCGCGACGACCACCCATCTAGTCGCGGTGCCAATGAATAAATTGCACAAGTCGTCCCGGCCGAGCCTTCAAGGAGAGGCGGTGTCTTCGACCCCTAAGACCACCAAGGTGCCACCCGCCAAGCTGGCCCGCGTTGTCGAGTGGATTCGCCACTACCTGTATCGGCTCCATCAGCGGCTGACACCCGCGCCGGCAGCAATGATGGAGATGATCATTGCCACCTGGACGTCGCAGGCGATCACTGTGGCGGCCCAACTCGGTGTCGCCGATGCCCTCGCCAACGGCCCGCTGCCGATCGAGGAGTTGGCGGCCCGGGTGGGCGCGGACGCGGACGCGCTACGGCGGCTGCTGCGGGCGTTGATCAGCCGGGGCATCTTCCGTCATCGCCGCGACGGCCGCTATGAGCTGAATTCCCTTGCCGCCACCCTGCGTTCGGACGCACCGATCTCGATGACGTGGGCGGCGCAGTTCTACGGGTCGCGGGAGCAGCGCGAACGCTGGACCCTGATGGTGGATTCGATCCGAACCGGGAGCACCGTCGTCCCGACATTGCGCGGCAAGGAGAGCTTCGACTATTTCGCCGAGCAGCCCGAGCTTGCCGAACTTTTCAACCAGACGATGACCAGTGTTTCGGAGCTGACGGACGGCGCCCGTGGTCGCCGGCTACGATTTCAGCGTCTACCCCACGATCGTCGACGTCGGCGGCGGTCAAGGCGATCTGCTGGCCGCCATCCTGGCGGAGGCGCCGGCTTCCGGGGCGTCCTGTACGACCTGCCGCGGGTTGTTGCAAGCGCCCCAAGCCTGTTGCGCAAGCACGAAAGTCGCCGACCGGGTGCGTATCGCGGAGGGGTCGTTTTTTGACAGCGTTCCCGCCGGTGGTGACGCCTACATCCTCAAGAACATCATCCACGACTGGCCAGACGAAAAGGCGGTGCAGATTCTGCGTAACGTTCGCACGGCAGCCGGCCCCCGAGCCTCGTTGCTGCTGATCGAATTGGTCATCCCCAACCACGATCGTGACTTCCCGGGAAAATGGGTGGATTTGGAGATGCTGCTGAATTTGGGGGCCCGCGAACGCACTGCGCGCCGAGTACCGCAAGCTGCTCAACCAAGCCGGATTCCAGATGACACGGGTGGTGCAGACCGCCTCACCCCTCAGCGTGGTGGAGGCCCGAGCCGCCTAATGCGGTCTGCGATTTATCACTGCGCGTGGGGTTGTTGTTGCTGAATGAATTCACGAAGATGACGTCGCGTCTGGTGATCCTGTGCAGCGGCCTCGCCATCGGCGTGCCTACCCCGGGCGTAGTCGGCCTGCCAAGGCACCCGTTCTCCTGCGGAGGCATTCGTCGCAGCCTGGGCTGGCCCTAACTCGTCTTGGCGTAACTGAATAAAGCGCTCGTACTTGCGGTGCAGACCTTCATCGGACTCGATGCGCCTGAGTTCAGGGGCGAACTCTTCCAACTCGGCGCGGCGCTGCGGCACAATCATGCAGATCGGCTCACCGACCTCGAATCGGACCGGCATCAGTTCGCGGGTGAACTTCCAGTTCATGCTGAAAGCTGTGCTTGACCAGTCAGTTTCGACGAGGCCCTCTAAGGGACAAACGCCGTCCTTCGGGTAGTTCGCCGGCCCGCGGACCAACAAGTTGTAGCCCGGCGGAGTGCGGAACAGTATCGGCAGATGCCAGGTCAGAATTCCGTAACCGAAATGGCTGGTGGGCAGAAACTGACCGGTGTCCTTCGTATCGGGTGTGACGGTCACACCGCTGCGGTCCTCCCGACCGATCCACATGGCGCTGAACGCGCACGGATTGTGCACCACCCAGCCGCTCTGATTGGCGATCAGCATCGGCAAACAACGATTCGCCCAACCACCACGGGTTGCTGACATCCACTTCCGGTTAGCCGGCGCCACGCCGATTGGTGGCGAAGCATCACCGGTGACGAATCCGATCAGTGGACGGGCATGCTGAACGGGATTGTCACTCATCGGATCCTCGATTACTTGTTGTCGCGTACCTCGGTCATCTCGATTGGACGCTGAGTCACGGCGCGGCCATCGAGAAACCCATTGCGCTGACAGCGACCCGGCGAATCTGCACCCAGCCCGTAGTCGGGCACGAACGCGGGAACCGAATCATAAACCTTCGGCTGCGTCATCCAACGGTCGCACGGACAAATCTTGCCTGAAGGTCTGCTGAACACTGGCACGTCAGCCATGTCGCCCCGACTCAGCACGCAACGCTTGCACCATCACCAGGTCAGCTGAACACGAGAGCGGCCGGCTGCTGCCGTTAGCGGATGAAATGTGTTGCCGTGGAGCGTGTTCGGCTCGAAATGTGCGCGTGAGCCCGGCGGCCAAAAAATTTCCCAAAACCATCCCTAGTGTGGCGCGCCGTAAATTCATACGTTAATTCGGTATGATGTGTGGATGGCGAGGACGGGGCGGCCGAAGGCCGAGTTGGTGTTGACCATGGACGAACGTGACCAGCTGATGCGGTGGACACGTCGGGCGAAGTCGTCGCAGGCGTTGGCGTTGCGGTCGCGGATTGTGTTGGCATGTGCCGAGCCAGGGGCAATGAACACGCAGGTCGCCGAGGATCTGGGGGTGGCGCCCAACACGGTGAACAAGTGGCGTCGACGGTTCGTTGCCCGGCGGCTGGATGGCTTGGTCGACGAGCCGCGGCCGGGTCGGCCGCCGTCGATCTTGTTGGACAAGGTCGAAGAGGTGGTGGTGGCCACTTTGGAGGAGAAGCCGGCCAACGCGACGCACTGGTCGCGGACGTCGATGGCGGCGCGATCGGGGCTGTCGCCGACCACGATCGGCCGGATCTGGCGCCGGTTTGAGCTCAAACCGCATCTGGTTGACGGGTTCAAGCTCTCCAGCGACCCGATGTTTGTCGCCAAAGTCGTCGATGTCGTTGGCCTGTACCACAATCCGCCCGAGAAGGCGGTCGTGTTATGTGTTGACGAGAAGTCGCAGATGCAGGCGTTGGACCGCTCCCAGCCGGTGCTGCCGATGATGCCGGGCATGCCCGAACGTCGCACCCACGATTACGCCCGCCACGGCGTCGCCAGCCTGTTCGCGGCGTTTAACATCGCCGACGGAACCGTGATCAGCCAGATCCATCGCCGGCACCGGGCCGTCGAGTTCAAGAAGTTCCTCGTTGCGATCGACAAGGCCGTGCCCGCCGAACTCGACGTGCACCTGGTCTGTGACAACCTGGCCACCCACAAGACACCGGCAATCAGCGACTGGCTGGCCGGCCATCCCCGCTTCCACATCCACTTCACCCCAACCGGATCCTCCTGGATCAACCAGGTGGAACGCTGGTTCGGCTACCTCACCGACCAACTGCTGCGCCGCGGCGTCCACAAAAGTGTTGCGGCACTGCAGAAAGACGTCCGCGACTGGATCACCGCGTGGAACACCGACCCGAAACCGTTCGTCTGGACAAAGACCGCCGAAGAGATCCTCAACTCACTCGGCAGATATATCGCACGAATTTCTGGTGGAGGTCACTAGGTCATCGTACGGAAACGACGCGATTACGGCGGGGTCGGTGTCGCGTATCAGTTCGGCAACTAATTCAGTCGCTCATCTAGGAATGTTTTTCGAACAACGATAAAGTTTCGCCGCACGCCTGAATGTGAAAGGCCCCCGAATAAAAGGAAGTCTGCATTGAAGATCGTCTATCTCTTCGGCATTGCAGTCGTTGCCGGTGCTGGGTTGTGCGGGGCCGTTTTAGCGTTCAGCCCGGGCGCGGCAGCTGCCCCGCTTCCCACGGGCGGCCCCACGTGCACCGATCAGATGGCGGGGCCCGCCGCGCCGGTAGCGGCGGCAGCCGCGCCAGTACCACTGGCACTGCCTGGTCCGCCGGTTGCGGCGGTCCCGCCCGTTGGTGGTTTGCCGCCTATCGTGCCGCCGATTGCGCCGGCTGGTGCTCCGGTGGCAGCGGGTGCTCCGGTGGCACCGGCTGGCGCGGCTCCGCTGGTGCAGGCCGGGGCGGGTAAGGGTGCGCCAACTAATCCGGGGCCGGCGCTTACGGATTTCCCGGTAATTCTGCCCGGTCCGCCGCCGTTACCGGCGCCTCCATCGCCGGCCCCGGTGGCTGGCCCTACGTTGGCTGCGGCCAGGGGGCCTCTTCCCTTCTGTTGTAGCCACTGAGCACGGATGATCAATATCGGCCTTTTCAGCCGGCCCGGTAGTCCCTGGCCATTTCGGCCCCGGTCAGCCTCAGCGAATTGCTTTTAGCGGAACCCCTTGCTGCACAATGACCGGGTCGCCGATTTTGGCGTTGTCGAAGTACCACTCTGCGTCCGCAGGACTCAGGCTGATGCAGCCATGGCTGACATTCTCGATGCCCATTGACGGAACGGCCCATGGAGCTGAATGCACGTAAAGGCCACGGCGGCTGATACGGACGGCGTAATCCACTGTGAGCCGGTACCCCTCGGGATCGTCGATGGGGATGCCGACGCTGCTCGAATCCATAATCACCGAGCGGTCCTTGGACATGACGACGTACGAACCGACCGGCGTCGGAAATTCTGGCTTGCCCATCGATGCCGGCAACACTCCTTCTTCTCCCCAATGCGCTCGGTGGTGCGGTGCCGGTAGCGGAGGCGGCGCTGCCTGAGCTCCGTCGATGCTCACGGTGAACGTGTGATTTGAGATATCGGCAACCCCGAGGACGACTGGACCTGTTTCGAAGTTCGTCTTGACGCCGCCCACCGAAAGCGCGACTGTGCTGTGCGCCGGCCAGAATCGGTCGGGAACCCATTG
This sequence comes from uncultured Actinomycetota bacterium, assembly GCA_963787635.1. Lineage (GTDB taxonomy): Bacteria > Actinomycetota > Actinomycetes > Mycobacteriales > Mycobacteriaceae > Mycobacterium. The sequence goes on from CAWBDP010000008.1 coordinate 229,795, forward strand.
CACAACGCTGTTATCGAGCCACTCAAACCTGCCGTTCATCGCGGGGTCTGATTTCACGTCGATGGCGCGTTCGGCCGCGCGCCGGTCAGCGACGGGCCTGCTGAACGTCACCACCACGGGGTGCGCGACACCCACCACCTCGCCCGGCGTAGGTAGTACCGATGCGATGGCGACGTCGTTTGGCAGGCTCGTCGCTGCGAGACGCACGCAGGCTGGCCCCCCGACCGCAGTTATGGCGATTCCGATCACTACAAGAGCACACTGAATTGCCGCCCGCATCGCTTCCATCACCCTTTGCAGTGACGAGATAGTCGTTGTCGTCTCAGGATGCTAGGGGTGTCACGACTGGCGCCTGTTCGACACGCGCCAGTAGCTTGGTCAAGGCTTGGACAAGATCTGATTACGGCCGGTCGATCCGGTGAATCTCCTTCAAGGTCTCACGACTTCGATTGCCGAAATGGCGGGCCTGCGCGACCGACGCCGCCTCAATCCTTTGCGAAGCAGTACATCCGGTACGAGAGCCGCCCGCGTTGCAGTTCCCGGTACATCAGCGAGCCTGGTGCGCCGACAAATAGGTGGCCGAAGGGGCGTAGGAACGCGGGCAGGCGACCGACTAGGTCCAGGTACCGTGGCGCAAGTCCGTCCAGTCCGCGCAGAACCTCCGCGTTGATGACCCTCTCGGAGAGCGTGCGCATCGGGGCGTCGGCCATCGCTGCCTCCCACTGGGAGAAGTCCAGGTAGCTGCGAAAATCGGCGTACAAGAAGCGCCCTCCCGGGCGCAGCACGCGCGCGACTTCGGCAAGGAAACGGGGAAAGTTTGGGTAGCCGTGCGAGGCTTCGACATTGATCACCGCGTCAAAGGATTCATCGGCAAAGGGCAGGCTCTGGGCATCGCCGTGTACGAAATCCAGCCCCGGCAGAGTGTGCCTTTTCTGAGAGAAGGCGATGGCGTCTGCGTTTAAGTCCAGCCCCGTGTACGAGTCCGGGCGCAACGTGCGCACAAGGTACGAGGCTCCGCCGCCATGGCCGCAGCTGATCTCCAGTACCTTTTTGCCACTGAGATCCGCCTGTGTTGCCGTGCGGTGGTAGAGCTGGATGTTGTACCGGCTGCGCTCATCGGCCCCCTCTAGCGGCAGCCCCATCGGCGGATCTTCCTCGTAGCCGTAGTTCAGAAGAATGACGTCCTCGGCATCCCATCGGCGGGTCAAGAAGGGATACCAGTACTTGACCATGAGCTTTTTGAACCACGAGGCGTTGCCGATGGACTGTGAGGGGTGGGGCATGCGAGTTGCGGTCATACCCGGGGAGTGTGCCATACAGGAGATAGCGGCGCGGGATTGTGTCGTCTCCCGCGCTTAGCCGGCGTGCTCAGCCACTGAAGCAGAGTCGGGGTCGCTGGTCGCCTTCGCCGTCCTCCGGTAGACGACGGCTCGGCCACCGCGCGCTGGCACGGTCGCCACGCCGCGCCAGTGGCGCCGTTCGCCAGGCGCATCGGTTGGCACGAACCGCAATTCGCGCAGCAGTGTGCGCAGGGTGACGTCCATCTCCAGGTTGGACAATGCCGCGCCGACGCAACGGTTTACGCCGCCGCCGAACGGAATCCACGCGAAGGGCTTCGGGGCGTTGACGCCGACGAATCGGTCCGGGTCGAATGACGCCGCGTCCGAAAAGCTCTCTTCTGCGGCATGCGCCATTCGGATGCTGAGTATCACTGCGGTATTTTCCGGAAGGACCCAGTCCCCCAACCGGATTCGCTTCTTCGTGTGGCGCGTAGTGCCTTCGAGGACCGACCGGGTGCGCAGCACTTCCCAGATCGTATGTTGCCGCAACTCAGATCCGCCGGCATCGACCTCCTCAGTCAGCCGCGACAGCAGCGACGGATGGCGGCGCAACCGCTCCACTGTCCAGGCCAATCCTGCGCTGGTTGTCTCATGACCGGAGGCCACCAAAGTCAGCAACTCGTCGGCGATGTGCCGATCCGGGATCGGCTCACCGTCGTCGTGGCGGGCCTGTGCCAGCACGGCAAGCACGTCGCTGCGCTCTTCGAGAGCGGGGTCGGCCCGGGCCTCGGCGATGAGCGAGTCGACGACAGTGTCGAACCGGCGTCGGTACCGCAGAAACCGCCCCCCCGGACTCCATGGACCCAGGTCAGTCCGCAGTCTCGGCGACAATATGGCGATGGCGCCGACCATCGCGACCAGGGGCGGCAGCAGTTTGCGAAGTTCGTCCAGCGCGGGTCCCTCGGCGCCGAACACCGCACGCAGGATCACGTTCAGGGTTAGGCGCATCATCGGCTGCAGCGTTTTGAACTCGCGGCCCTCCGGCCAGTTCGCGATCTCGCGCATCACCTCGTCTTCGATGATGTGCTCGTAGCGCATCACCTTCTGCCCATGAAATGGCGGGAGCACCAATTTGCGGCGCGCGAGAAGTTCGTCGCCCCCAAGGCTGAATGTCGACCCGGGACCGAATGCCTCCCCGAGATGCCCCGCGCCGGTCGGACGTTCGATCAGATCGCTTTTCGTGCTGAATACATCCTTTACCAAGATTGGGTCGCTGATCACCACCGCCTGACCGAAGAGCGGAAGATTGACGGTGAACGCACGGCCGTACCGTCGGCCCAGAACAGCAAACAGTCCATGCGTTACCGATAAGAAAGCGATGCCCTGCACGATCTTCGGTATCCGTGGTCCCGGCGGTAGCCGTATCGCTTCGGTTGTCTCCGTTGCCATGTCTTTTCCGCGCTTCTTTCCCTCTCGTGCCGGTACTCAAAAGTATCGGACGTCGCCCCGTCGGGAGGACGTTTGGCACCAACAACGCGGCGCGCTGTAGTGCTTCAAGGCACTGATGGTAACGGTAGAGGTGACCTTTTCAACGCCGACTCCCGGCTGGCAGCAGGAGGGCTCACATGCCCTCGAAAGCGCGACCGTGCTGTGCGCCGGCCAGAATCGGTCTGGGCACCCATTACACAACGTTGTTGTCGAGCCACTCAAACCTTGCCGGTCATCACGGGATCTGATTTCACTTCGACGGCGCGCTCGGCCGCGCGCCGGGCGGCGACAGGCCCGCTGAACGTCAGCACGACGGGGTGCGCGACACCCACTACCTCGCCCGGCGTAGGTCATACCGATGCGATGGGGACGTCATGTGGCACGCTGGTCGCCGACAGACGCACGCCGGCTGATCCCCCGACCGCGGTCGCGACGATCCCAATCACCACGAGCACTGACCCAAGTGCGGCGCGCACCGCTTCCATCACCTTAATGACGAGATTGTCGTTGTCGTCGCAGGATGCTAGGGGTGCCAGGGACTGACGCCTGTGCAACACGCGCCAGTGGCTTGGTCAAGATTCGACAAGATCTGATTGCGGCCGGCGAACCGCCGAATTCTGAAACCGTTGCAACTCAGCTCTCGGCGCACCAGTGCGGCGAGGTTTGGTTACAGAAGTTCCAGCCCTTCATGTTGCCCATGGTCACGGCCAATACCGCGCCGGTGCCGTTCGCCGACCCCAGCGTGATGCTCACCGGGCTGTCCACGGCCGCACCATCGATCGGGTCCGTGCTGGCGGTGACGGTGCCGGTGGCGATGCCGTCGACGACCGAGGTCAGCGTGAAGTCGGTGGTGCCGGTGACGTCGCAGCCAGCCAGCCCTGCATTCGGGCATGTCCTCCGGTCGGAATACGTCCATTCCCCGGTGCCGTCGGACTGGATGTTGAGACCGCCGACGTGGCCGCCACCCCAGCCCCCGACGAACGGGTCAATCCCTGGCACGTCGGCGTGCGCGGGGGCGGCCAACGCCAGCGCGGCGATCCCGAGCCCTGCTTGTGCGATCTTTCTCATTTCCAATGTCTCCATTTGATAGGAGCGATGCTTGTCAATACCGGCAGCACAACCATTATCTTGGCAGTCCCGGAACTCGGCGGCGAGTAACTGCAGAAATGACACCGCCGAAATGCGTATGCCAATGCGGACATCAGGTGCTCGCACTTATTCCAATGACAATCGTTGCGAAGCCAGAACCCGGCGACAGTTACCGCGTCACCGCATCCGTGCAGAGCAGACCTGGTGGCCAGGGGCGGGATCGAACCGCCGACCTTCCGCTTTTCAGGCGGACGCTCATACCGACTGAGCTACCTGGCCGGAAGGCATTGTTTGCCTCGGCGCGTCGGCGACCCTGACGGGACTCGAACCCGCGACCTCCGCCGTGACAGGGCGGCGCGCTAACCAACTGCGCCACAGGGCCATACTGTGTTGCTCGCTCCGCGTCGCCGCGTCGGAGTACCCCCTACGGGATTCGAACCCGCGTTACCGCCTTGAAAGGGCGGCGTCCTAGGCCGTCTAGACGAAGGGGGCCAGAACCGAATCTCTCCGAGGTACTCGCAACGCGGTTACGTTGGGAGCCACGCCAGCTTAGGGCACTGTGGACCCAATCCTCAAACGCGGCCACAGTATCCTGTGCGTCGCGCCCCTATAGCTCAGTTGGTAGAGCTACGGACTTTTAATCCGCAGGTCCCAGGTTCGAGTCCTGGTGGGGGCACCGAACAGTGTTCTGGGTACTCGCGATCCATGAACGGCATGTCACGGCGCTCGTTTGGACGGTTCGCGGCAGGTTTGAGCGCGATGAGTACCACCGGCGTCGCCGGGCTGGCGAGTGGGTGCGGCCCGAAACCCGCAACCACGCGGTCCACGCCCGCCCCGCCGCCTCCGTCGCGCACGGCAGTGGGCTATGTGTTGTCGCACGAGCAGTTCACCACCGCCCAATTGGTCGACCAGGCTCAGGCCGCCGAGCAGGCCGGCTTCGGCTACCTGTGGGCCAGCGACCACATCCAGCCGTGGCAGGACAACGAAGGCCATGCAATGTTCCCGTGGATCACGCTGGCGTTGGTGGGCCAGCGCACCAGCCAGATCCCGTTCGGCACCGGGGTGACCTGCCCGATTTACCGCTATCACCCGACGACGGTGGCTCAGAGCTTTGCCTCGCTTGCCGTCCTGTATCCCGGCCGGGTCTTCCTTGGTCTGGGCACCGGCGAGCGACTCAACGAGCAGGCCGCCACCACAGCCTTCGGGCCGTACCAGGAGCGCCACGACCGTCTGGTGGAGGCCATCCAGCTGATTCGGCAACTGTGGAGCGGACAGCGAATCTCGTTCCAGGGCCGCTATTTTCAGACTAATCAGCTCAAGATCTATGACCCGCCACCGTCGCCGCCGGCGATCTTCGTGGCGGCGGGCGGCCCCAAAAGCGCGCACCTGGCCGGCCAGTACGGCGAGGGTTGGATTACCCAGGCGTCCGACGTCAGAAATCAGAAGCTGCTAGGTGCGTTCCAGCAGGGCGCCCGTGACTCCAACCGCGATCCCGCCACGCTGGGCAAGCGAGCCGAGATGTTCGCCGTCGTCGGCAACCAAGACGAGATCAACCGCGCCGCCGGACTGTGGCGATTCACCGCCGGCGCCGTCGATCAGCCCAACCCCGTCGACATCCAGCGCGCGGCAGAAGTCAACCCGCTGGGCAAGGTCATCGAGCGTTGGACCACGGGCACCGATCCGGCCACTCACATCAGCGCGTTGCAAGGCGTTCTGGATGCCGGCGCGACGCCCTTCATGCACTTTCCCCAGCAGGATCCCACCACCGCGATCGACTTCTACCGCACCCAAGTGCTGCCGCGGCTGCACTGAGTGGCTACTGCAGCACAGCGCTGATATAAGTCACGTCGGCGAAGGCCGCCGCAACCTCGTCGTCGGGATAGACGAAGCCGTTATCGGCGTGCATCTGCTCGACGGCGCGGGCCGACACCTGCCAGCCACGCTGCGTCAGGTAGTCGATAATGTGACCGCGCTCGAAGTGATACACCAGTTCATTGAAGTCCACCACATCGAAGCCCAGCTCAGTCATCCGGTCATGATGCGCGCGCCAGCGTTCGTCGGCGAAAATCCCTGTGTCCGGTACGAACTCGGAAGCCAGCCGACTGCCGGCGGTACTCAATGCGGTGATGTTGTCGAACAATCCGTCCTGGGCCTCCGGCGGCAGGTAGACCACCAACCCTTCGGCGGTCCACGCCGAGCCGGCCTGCGGGTCGAAACCCGCGGCCTGCAGGGCCGCAGACCAGTCGTCGCGCAGATCCACCGCGACGGTCCGGCGCTGCGCGGTGGGCTCGGCGCCGAGCTTGCTCAGCGTTGCGGTCTTGAACTCGATGACCTCGGGCAGGTCGACCTCGTAGATCACCGTGCCTTTCGGCCACGGCAAGCGGTAGGCGCGCGCGTCCAAGCCGGCCGCCAGGATGACCGCCTGGCGGATGCCGGCCTGCGTCGCATCGAGAAAGAACTTGTCGTAGAACCGCGTCCGGACCGCCATCCCCCGGGCCATCCGCTCCGGATCGAATTCAGAGTCACCCCCAACGGGGATCTCTCCGTTCACCAGCCGGGTGTAGACGTCGATGCCAACCGCACGCACCAACGGCGCGGCGAACGGGTCGTCGATCAACGAGGCCCCGACGGCCAGTGCCCGCTGGGCTGCGACCATGGTTGCCGTCGCACCGACGCCCGTCGCCAGATCCCAGCTGTCACTTTCGGTGCGTGCCACGGCGGCTCCCATCTCGAGGTTTTCAAATAATATAGATCAGCTAGTTATCCGCATCGACGCCGGATGGAGGCCCGCCATGGACGTCGCCCAACGCACCATCGACCTGGCTCGCCGCAACGTCGAAGAAGGCGGTCGGCCGTTCGCGACGGTCATCGTCAAGGACGGCGAGATCCTCGCCGAGAGCGCCAACCGGGTCGCCCAGACCCATGACCCGACCGCGCACGCCGAGATCCTTGCCATCCGCCAGGCATGCACGATGCTCGGCACCGAGCATTTGGTCGGCACCACCATCTACGTGCTGGCCCACCCTGTCCGATGTGCCTGGGCTCGCTGTATTACTGCTCACCGGACGAGGTGATCTTCTTGACCTCGCGCGACGTCTATGAGCCGTACTACGTCGACGACCGCAAGTACTTCGAGCTCACCACTTTCTACGACGAATTCACCAAAGCCTGGGAAAACCGGCGGCTGCCGATGCGCTACGAGCCGCGAGAAGCCGCGGTCGACGTCTACCGGTTCTGGCGAGACCGTAACGGCGGCGAGCGCAGGGTCTCCGGCGTCCCCACCGGCTGATCCGACCCTTGTTCTTGACATTCGCCCAGGGCCATAAGCTAGTATCTGCGTATGCATGCAGGTAATAGAGAGTCGCTGCCGGCCGACCAAGTCAGTCTGGTGGTCGAAGTGTTCCGGATGCTGGCCGACGCCACCCGCGTGCAGGTGTTGTGGTCACTGGCTGACCGCGAGATGTCGGTCAATGACCTGGCCGAGCACGTGGGTAAACCGGCACCGTCGGTCTCCCAGCACCTGGCGAAACTCCGGATGGCCCGCCTGGTACGCACCCGCCGAGAGGGAACCACGATCTTCTACAGCCTGGAAAACGACCACATCCGCCAACTCGTCATCGACGCCGTCTTCAATGCCGAGCACGCCGGCCCCGGCGTACCACGGCACCACCGCGCCGACGACGGATTACGCGCCGTCGCCGACGGTTCGGGTCATCACCCACCGAGTCACCAAACAAAAAGGAGTTGAGTCACCATGTCCGAACAGCACAGCCACCAGGCGCCGCATGCACACGAGCACCAGCACGGCGAAAGTGCGCATTCCCACGCGCACACCACCCACGAGCACGAGCACGTCGAGCACGAGCACACCCACACCCATGACGACGGGACCGAGCACACCCATCAGCACGTGCATCAGTCCGGGCTCGAAGACGCGCACAGCCACGCCCACGGCTGACCGGCCTCGGTCAGACGTTGGGGCAGTAGTGCTTGGGATTGTCACGCTCGTCGAGCGGCGGCAAGTTGCGCGCCGGTGTTTGCGGTAGGGGTGAATCGGCCGAGACCCGCCCGCTGACCCGGTCCCACCCGGCCCGCGCTCTCGGGTGCTTGCGCGCCCGAGGCGGCAAGCAGGAGAACACCAGGTACACGAGGTTGCCGAAGCGCCGATGCAACCACTCGTCGCGACGTGACCACGGGTAGCCCATCAGTTCGCGCACCGGCGGGTCGTACAGACCGACCGTCAGCCAGACAAAGAACGGCGCCAGCAACTTAAGTTGTAACGCCCACAGCCAGTCCGGAATCCGTGGTGCGAACGGCGGTTTGGGCAGCTCGGTCAGATCCAGCACGGCCCGGGCCGCCCAGTTGTTCTCCAGCACCTCGCGACACATGTGGTCCCAATAGATCTGGAAGGCTTCCCAGGTCTGCGGCACCGGGCGCATGCTCATGCCGTACATCCGATACCACTCGACGTGTTCGTCGAAGAGCTGGCGCTTCTGGGCCTCGGTCAGACCGCCGCAAAAACGTTCGGCCACATGCAAAGTACCCACAAAGAACGTCGAGTGCGCCCAGTAGAAGACGTCGGGGTTCAGCGCGTGATAGCGGCGGCCCTGGGCATCAGTGCCTTTGATGTCGACGTGGTAGTCACGCACCTCGGCACCGGTCGTCGGGGCGCGCTCGGTGTCGAATACCACGCCGCCGATCGGGTAGAGCGACCGCAGCAGCCGCGGCCAGCGTTCCCGGAAGAACGTCGAATGCTCTTCGACCGCTGCGCCAAGTTGCGGGTGCATGTTCTGCATGGACCCGGCCCACGGGCCCTGCAGCATGCCGCGCCAATCGCCGAAGTATCGCCAGGTCAACGAGTCAGGGCCCAGTGGCCGCGGCGGCTCGTCATAGCCTCCCGGAGACACCGGGCAACCGCTCGCCACGCTGTTGTCACCGCTGGCGTCACTGGTCAGCGGGCAAGACTGCGACGTATCTTGAGTCACTGGTAAATTTCCCGTCACGCTCTGACTACATGCGTTGTCAAAACGTCAGCCTAGGAGGGATGTGCCGTCTGGTCAACGACGGGGTCGCTGGTCCGGCGTCCCGTTGGAGAATCGCCAGGCCCTGCGCCGCGACACCCTGCTGGTCGCCGGCGTGCAATTGCTGGGTGACGAAAGCGGCCCCGCGCTCACCGTCCGCGCGGTCTGCCGCGAGGCCGACCTGACCGAGCGCTACTTCTACGAAAGCTTCAGCGACCGCGACGAATTCGTGCGCGCGGTCTACGACGATGTCTGCACCCGCGCGATGTCGACCCTGACCTCGGCGAGCACGCCCCGCGAGGCCGTTGAGCAGTTCGTGGCGCTGATGGTCGACGATCCGGTGCGCGGACGGGTGCTGCTGCTGGCACCGGAGGTCGAGCCGGTGCTGACCAGATCGGGTGCGGAATGGATGCCGAGCTTCATCGCGTTGCTCCAGCGCAAACTGACCCGAATCGGCGATCCGGTGCTGCAGAACATGGTCGCCACCAGCCTGATCGGCGGTTTGACCGCCCTGTTCACCGCCTACCTGGACGGCCGGCTGGCGGCTACCCGCAAACAATTCATCGACTATTGCGTGGATATGCTGCTCAGCCCGGCCGCCACCTACTCATGACCTGCGGGGCCCAGTATTTTGTCGGGACGCCACGCCGAGGCAAACTTGAATGATACCGGCGTACACAGATATATTGACTGCTCCCGACAGATACAGATAACTGGGAGGGACCATGCCGGACCCGCAAGACCTGAACCTGTTACGTGAACTTGAGCCGGTCGTCGAGAAGAACCTCAACCGGCATCTGAGCATGCATAAGAGCTGGAACCCGCACGACTACATCCCATGGTCGGACGGCAAGAACTTCTACGCGCTGGGCGGACAGGACTGGGAGCCCGGGCAGTCCCGGCTGACCGACGTCGCCCAGGTGGCGATGGTCCAGAACCTCATGACCGAGGACAACTTGCCGTCGTATCACCGCGAGATTGCGATGAGCTTCGGCATGGACGGCGCCTGGGGGCAGTGGGTCAACCGCTGGACCGCTGAGGAAAACCGGCACGGGATCGCGCTGCGCGACTACCTGGTGGTGACCCGCGCGGTCGACCCGGTCGAGCTGGAGAAGCTGCGGCTTGAGGTGGTGAACCGGGGCTTCAGCCCGGGCCAGAACCAACAGGGCGACCTACTGGCCGAGAACCTCTTCGACTCGATTGTCTACGTCACGTTCCAGGAGCTCGCCACCCGCATCTCACACCGCAACACCGGCAGGGCGTGCAACGAGACGATCGCCGATCAGCTGCTGGCCAAGATCTCCGCCGACGAGAACCTGCACATGATCTTCTACCGCGACGTCACCGAAGCCGGCCTGGCGATCGCGCCGAACAAGGCGATGCATTCGTTGCACCGGGTGCTGCGTAACTTCAAGATGCCCGGGTTCTCGGTGCCGGAGTTTCGCCGCAAGGCCGTGATGATCGCCGTCGGCGGCGTATACGACCCGCGCATCCACCTCGATGAGGTCGTGATGCCGGTGCTGAAGAAGTGGCGCATCTTCGAGCGGGAGGACTTCACCGGTGAAGCCGCCGACCTGCGTGACGACCTCGCCCTGCTGATCAAGGAGCTCGAGGTGGCCTGTGACAAGTTCGACATCTCCAGGCAGCGTCAACTCCAGCGAGAAGCCCGTACGGGCAAGAAGATCACCGCGCGCGAGCTGCATAAAACTGAAGGCACGCTGACCATGAGTAGGCGGTAGCCGGCGTTGCGCATCGGTCGCATCGCCCTGGCCAGCCCAGTGGTGTTGGCTCCGATGGCTGGTGTGACCAACGTCGCGTTCCGAACCCTGTGCCGAGAGCTGGAACAGTCGACGATCGGTACGGTCAGCGGGCTGTATGTCTGCGAGATGGTGACCGCGCGGGCACTCGTGGAGCGTCATCCCGTCACCATGCACATGACGACCTTCTCAGCCGACGAGTCGCCACGATCGCTGCAGCTCTACACCGTCGATCCGGCCACCACCTATGCGGCGGCCAAGATGATCGCCGACGAGAACCTGGCCGATCACATCGACATGAACTTCGGTTGCCCGGTGCCCAAGGTGACGCGGCGGGGCGGCGGGGCGGCGTTGCCGTTCAAGCGCCGACTGTTCGGTCAGATCATCGCGGCGGCGGTGCGCGCCACCGACGGCACCGGCATCCCGGCGACGGTCAAGTTCCGGATCGGCATCGACGACGCCCACCACACCCACCTGGACGCCGGCCGCATCGCCGAAGCCGAAGGGGCCGCTGCGGTCGCCGTGCATGCCAGGACCGCAGCACAGCGGTATTCGGGCACCGCGGACTGGGAGCAGATCGCGCGGCTCAAGCAGCAGGTGCGGACCATTCCGGTGCTCGGCAACGGCGACATCTTCGAGGCCAGCGACGCGCTGACCATGATGGCCGTCACCGGCTGCGACGGTGTGGTCATCGGCCGCGGCTGTCTGGGCCGGCCCTGGCTGTTCGCCGAGCTGTCGGCGGCCTTCACCGGCAGCCCGGCGCCAACGCCGCCCACGCTGGGCCAGGTCGCCGACATCATCCGGCGGCACGGCGAGCTGCTGGCGGCCCATTTTGGCGAAGACAAGGGCATGCGTGATCTGCGCAAACACATCGCCTGGTACCTGCATGGCTTTCCCGCCGGTTCGGATTTGCGGCGAGCGTTAGCGCTGGTCAAAACGCTTGACGAGCTCGACCTCCTGCTGCTGCGGCTGGATGCCGCGGTTCCCTTCCCGGCCGATGCCAACGGGCCGCGCGGCCGCCAGGGATCACCGGCGCGGGTAGCGCTGCCCGAGGGGTGGCTCGCCGACCGTGACGACTGCACGGTGCCGGCCGGAGCCGACGTCATGCACTCAGGGGGCTGAACCGAGACCGTCCGGCGACGATGCAGGCCGGAACGGCCGGGGGCCCCCAGCCGCGGTGCGGCGAGGGGGCGAGGAGCCGGACAATCGAGACCGTCCGGCGACGATGCAGGCCGGAACGGCCGGGGGCCCCCAGCCGCGGTGCGGCGAGGGGGCGAGGAGCCGGACAATCGAGACCGTCCGGCGACGATGCAGGCCGGAACGGCCTGCGGAGGAGCCGGACAATCGAGACTCCGCCGAGATCGCGTTTCCGCGGCTGTCTCAGTACGATATGGAACTTGTTGCATTGCGCTCCGGTCGCGGACCCTTTAAAGCGTTGCGGCACGAGTGCGACATCTACGGCGTGACCTTGATCTGGTGGCGCCCCGGCAAGTGCTGCGGCACGGACACACCCCACGCTTAAAGGCACGTCATCGCCAGGTCGGAGGCCGGTAGGACATGAGTGGAGGCGACGCCAGCGCCGGCGATCCCACTCGTGCGCGCACCGGTTCTGACGGCGCGGGCGAAAGAATCGGCTCAACGGCGCTGCGTTCACCGCGCGCCGCACCGTGGGAACGGTTCGGCCAGCCGTCCTCCACCATCGTGCGCACCGATCGATTCGTCGGAACTCGACAACCGTCGACCGCCCCGTCAATCGAGCTCGAGGACGACGGCGCCGAGACCTCGGGATGTCACACCAGCGGCGACCTCACCGTCGCCGAGCTGATCGCGCGGGTCGGCGGCCAGGCTACCGGCCGGCCCAGCCACCATCGCGCCGTCCCGGGAACCGATCCCACCGACCTGGCCCCAGGCGGAACACAGCAAGAGCACGCTGATGAGCCGGACTGCGATACCGTGGCGCACCCATCGGCCCCGGCCAGCGAACTGCCCCTGCTCGGACCGATCCGCCACCGCCGCGCCGCCAGGGAATTCGATTCCGGCGACACCAGCGTGCCCCTGAAAGCATCGGACCGGAAACCGCCAACACGCATCGGCCCCAAACCGACGGCCGTCGATCCAGAGCCCAAACGCCGCCGCCCGTTTTTGCTGGCCGGTCGCTCGCTGGCGGCGTTGACGGCGGTGCTGGCACTGACTCTGACGGGCGGAGCCTGGCAGTGGAGCACGTCGACGAACAACCGGCTCAACACCGTCAGTGCGCTTGACCCGCAGTCGCGTGACATCGTCGACCCCAATGCGCAGTTCGGCGACGAGAACTTCTTGATTGTCGGCACGGACTCCCGTTCGGGCGCGAACGCTGACATGGGGGCCGGTGACACTGAGGACGCCGGGGGTTCCCGCTCGGACACCGTGATGCTGGTCAACATCCCGGCAAGCCGCAAACGGGTGGTTGCGGTGTCCTTCCCGCGCGACCTGGCGATCACCCCGGTCAAGTGCGAGGCGTGGAATCCCGACACCGGCGCCTACGGCCCCCTCTACGACGACAAGACCGGAACGTGGGGCTCCGACATGGTCTATACCGAGACCAAGTTGAACTCGGCGTTCGCCTTCGGCGGCCCGAAGTGTCTGGTCAAGGTGATCCAGAAGCTGTCCGGCCTGAGCATCAACCGCTTCATCGCCATCGACTTCGCCGGTTTCGCCAAAATGGTCGATGCGCTCGGCGGTGTCGAAGTGTGCTCGACGACCCCGCTGGTGGACGACGAACTCGGCACGGTGCTCGCCCATTCCGGCCGCCAGCTCATCGACGCCGACACCGCCTTGAAATACGTTCGGGCCCGCAAGGTGGCCACCGAGGACAACGGGGACTACGGGCGGATCAAACGCCAGCAGTTGTTCCTGTCGTCGTTGCTGCGTTCGCTGATCTCGAGCGACACCTTCTTTTCGTTGAGCAAGCTCAACAAAGTGGTCAATATGTTCATCAGTGACAGCTACGTGGACAACGTCAGGACCAAAGAACTGGTGGATCTCGGCCAATCGGTGCAGGGGATGTCGGCCGGCCATGTCAGCTTTGTGACGGTGCCGACGACCGGCATCACCGACGAGGACGGCAATGAGCCCCCGCGTACCACCGACATGCGGGCGCTGTTCGACGCGATCATCAACGACGACCCGCTGCCGGGCGAAAACGATCAGAATGCGACGGCAGCGCCCACCAGGCCGATCACTACCCACGCGCCGGCCGCCGGCCCGACGACGCAGGCCCGTCCCGAGCAGGTCCAAGCAGTGACGAGCGCGCCGGAAAACATCACCGTGCAGGTTTCCAACGCCACCGGCAAGAGTGGGCTGGCCGCCACCGCCACCACCGAGTTGGAGCAGCGCGGTTTCAATGTTTTGATGCCGGACGACTATCCGAAAACGGTGAGAACCACGACGGTGCTGTTCTCGCCGGGCAACGAACAAGCCGCTGCGACGGTGGCATCGACCTTGGCCAACTCAAAAGTCGAACGGGTCACCGGGATTGGGGCATTGGTGCAGGTGGTACTCGGCCCGGACTTCCGCGCGGTCTCCGCTCCCCCACCCACTGGTTCGCCGGTCCGTGTGCAAGTCAACCGCAGCACCAGCAGTGCGCCCACCAAACTGCCCGATGACTTGTCGGTCACTAACGCCGCAGACACCACCTGCGAGTGATCCGGGAGCAAGGGCGGTGCGCCATCAGCATTCACGGGTAGTTCACTTCAGGCTTCACGTTGTTTCCTGTGCTAGGACGTAGTCTTTACTTATGCGTACGGCCTACAAGGAGCAGCTCGCAGAGCTGGGCGACTTGCTGGGCGAGATGTGCGGCTTGGCCGGGACCGCGATGGAACGGGCGACCCAGGCGCTGTTGCAGGCCGACCTGGTGCAGGCCGAGCAGGTGTTCACCGACCAGGAGCAAATCGCCTCGCTGAGCGCCCGTGCCGAGTCGAGCGCTTTCGTGCTGCTGGCATTGCAGGCGCCGGTCGCTGGCGACCTGCGCGCGATCGTCACCTCGCTCCAGATGGTCGCCGACATCGACCGGATGGGTGCCCTTGCCGTTCATGTCGCCAAGATTGCGCGGCGGCGTCATCCCGTACACGCGTTACCCGAGGAGGTCAACGGGTATTTCGCCGAAATGGGCCGGATGGCAGTCGAAATCGGCAACGACACCCAGGATGCGCTGTTGTCTCGCGATCCAGAGAAGGCGGCTCAAATCCGCGAGGACGACAACGCGATGGATGACCTTCACCGCCATCTGTTCTCGGTGCTGATGAACCGCGAATGGAGGCACGGCGTGGAATGCGCTGTCGACGTGACGTTGCTGGGCCGCTATTACGAGCGGTTCGCCGACCATGCCGTCGAAGTGGCGCGTCGGGTCATTTTTCAGGCGACCGGCAAGCTTCCCAGCGACGCGGTAGCCACCTCGCACTAGCCGATTGCCCGACCTCTCGCCCCCTCGCCGCACCGCGGCTGGGGGAACCCCCCGGCCGTTCCGGCCTGCATCGTCGTCGGGCGAGCCGAAGCCCGCTAGCCTCGCGCTAGCCGAAGCGGCCGGAGATATAGTCCTCGGTTGCCTTCTGGGCCGGGTTGGAGAAGATCTTTTCGGTGTCGTCGATCTCCACCAGCCGACCAGGTTTACCGAGGGCCTCGAGGTTGAAGAACGCGGTGTAATCGCTCACTCGGGCCGCCTGCTGCATGTTGTGGGTGACGATGACGATGGTGTAGTCCTGCTTTAATTCGGCGATCAGATCCTCGATGGCCATCGTCGAGATGGGGTCCAGTGACGAACACGGCTCATCCATCAGCAGCACATCGGGTTGCACCGCGATGGCCCGTGCGATGCACAGTCGTTGCTGCTGACCTCCGGACAACCCGCCGCCCGGCTTGTCCAACCGGTCCTTGACCTCGTCCCACAGGTTCGCTCCGCGCAACGAGTATTCGGCGGTGTCGTCGAGCACCTTACGGTTACGCACACCCTGGAGCTTGAGGCCGGCCACCACGTTGTCGCGAATCGACATGGTAGGGAACGGATTCGGCCGCTGGAAGACCATCCCGATGGCCCGGCGTACCCCGACAGGATCGGTGCCAGAAGCGTAGATGTCGTCGTCGTCGAGCAGCACCGTGCCCTCGACCCGGGCGCCGGGAATGACCTCGTGCATCCGGTTGAGCGTGCGCAGCACGGTGGTCTTGCCGCAGCCAGACGGGCCGATGAACGCGGTCACGCTGCGTGGGAGCACCGACAGTGACACGCCGGCGACCGCGTGAAACGGGCCATAGTAAATATTGACGTCCTTGAGGTCCAACCGCTTGGCCACCGAAACTCCCGCCTAAAATGATTTGGACGCAAATATTTTCGCGACCACCCTAGCCCCAACGTTGAAGGCGCCGATCAACAGGATCAGCGTGACCGCAGCGCCCCACAGTCGGTCGGTGGGAAACGGGTTTACTCCCGCCCCCGACGACGTCTGGTCGTAGATCATTCCGGGCAGCGATCCCATGAACCCGGTAAACATATTGAAGTTCATCGCCTGTGAGTAGCCGACCAGAATCAGCAGCGGAGCCGTCTCTCCGGCCACCCTGGCCAATGCCAGCATGATTCCGGTAATAATGCCCGACAGACCACTCGGAATTACAATCCTGGCAATGGTTTTCCACTTGGACGCACCCAACGCGTAGCTGGCCTCGCGCAGATCCAATGGGACAGTGCGCAGCATCTCCTCGGTTGCCCGTGCGATCACTGGAATCATCAACAGCACCAACGCCAACGACACCGCGAAGCCGGAGCGGGGAAGGCCCAGGGTCGCGACGAACAGCGCGTAGATGAACAACGCCGCCACGATCGAGGGCACGCCGGTCAGGATGTCCACCATCAACGTGGTCAGCCGGCCCAGTCGTGTACCGGCGCCGTATTCAACCAGGTAGATCGCCACGAAGACGCCGATCGGGATGGAAATCGCCGCGCATACCAATCCCTCCAGCACAGTGCCGACTATCGCGTGGTAGGAACCACCACCGGTGACGAATGCGGTCATACCCGCTTGAGAATGCCACCACCACACGCTGGAGGTGATCTCCCGAAAACCCTTGCCGACAACCGACCACAACACCCACACCAACGGCACTAACGCGATGGCCATCGACAGCGTCACCAGAACGGTGGAGACCTGGTCGGCGACCCGGCGACGCAGGCTGGTGTCGGCGAACCTGCGCGCCTTGACCGGGCGGTCCAGTATCGACGTCATCGGTCACCTTTTCCGGCGACTGCGGCCCGAGCCAGCGCGTTGACCCAGAATGTGAGCAGGAACAGCACCAGTCCAGCGGCGATGTAGGCCCCGGCCCGGTACTTGTCGTCGAATTCCGATGCGGTGGCCGCGATCTTGGTGGCGAAGGTGTAACCGCCGTCGAACAGCGACCATCCGAACGCCCGTTGCGTGCCGCGCAGGATGATCAACAGCGCGACCGTTTCACCGAGGGCGCGGCCCAGGCCCAGCATCCCCCCGCTGACGTATCCGGACCGCCCGAACGGGAGCACGGTCGTCTTGACCACTTCCCATCGGGTGGCGCCCAGTGCCAGCGCGGCTTCGATGTGGTCTCGAGGCGTCTGGAGGAACACCTCACGGGTGACCGCGGCGATGATCGGCAGGATCATCACCGCCAGCACGATGCCGGCGGTGAAGATGGTGCCGCCGCCGGCGACCGATGCGTTGCCGGTAGCAAACAGAAAGCACCAGTCCAGGTGGCCGTTGAGCCAGATCGCGATCGGCCGCAGGCGCGGCGCCAGGACGTAGAGGCCCCAGATGCCGTAGATGATCGACGGCACGGCGGCCAGCAGGTCGACCATGTAGGCCAGCGGCTGGACGATCCGCCGCGGCGCGTAATGGGTGAGAAAGAGCGCAATTCCGAGTGCCACCGGCATGGCGAGGACCAGCGCGACCACCGACACCAGCACCGTCACCTGGAGCAGGTCGAAGATGCCGAAGTGCATCGCCGAGGTGTCCGTGGTGATCCAGTTGCCGCCGTAGCTGAAGAAGTTTTCTTTGTTGCGGGCCAGCGCCGGGATCGCGCGCCACAGCAGGAACACGCCGATGGCGGCGATCAGGACAATGATCAGGACCCCGGAAAGCTCGGAAAGCCCCCGAAACAACCGGTCCCCGAACTGGGGTTTGCCGGTCCCCCACGGGCGGGTTGGCGCCGGCGTCGGCTCGGGAAAGGGCGCAGCGACGACCTCGGCCGCACCGGCGTCGGCTGGATTCGGCGCTGACGTTGGCCCTGTCACGGTGATCCCATCGATGTCGTCGCTGTTGGCTCGCTGTTAGCTTCCGCCTTCATATTGTCCGCGAACCGGTCAACCAAGAACTCATTACCCGATTACTGGATCGCGTTGATGGCGGCGATCAGGCGCTCCTTGAACTTGTCCGGCAGCGGAATGTAGCCGGCCGGCACCAGCTCGCTTTGGGCGTGGGTGGCGGCCACTGACAAAAACGAAGTGACCCCGGCCGAGGTGCCGCGGTCGTAACCCTTCGAGCAGACGATTTCATACGTGGTCCCCACCAACGGGTAGGCGCCGGGCTCTTTGCTGCCGTAGATGGAGTTCAGGTCCAGCACCAGGTCATTGCCCGTCCCGGCAAACGTCGCGTCGTCGACGACCTTGCGGGCTGAGTCCTCGGTGAGCGCCACGGCACCACGGCCCGCGTCGATTTGCGCATAGGGCGCGCCGGCCTGGTCGGCGAAACCCTTCTCCGCGTAGCCGATGGCGCCGGGAGTGGCCCGCACGGCCTGCACGACACCGGCTGACTTCTGCGCACCCTCGCCCACGCCGCCCTGGAATTCGGCGCCGACGCCCTTGGTCCAGCTCTGCGGTGCGGCTGCGGACAGGTACTGCTGGAAGTCGTCGGTGGTGCCCGACGAGTCGGACCGGTAGATCGGTGTGATTTTGCTGTCCGGCAGGGCCACCCCGCGGTTGAGGGCGGTGATCGCCGGGTCGTTCCAGACCGTGATCGCACCGCTGAAGATCTTGGCCAGGACGTCGGCGTTGACGACTAGCGGATGGACGCCGTCCAGATGGTAGGCCAGCGCGATCGACCCGAACACCAACGGCAGGTGCCAGGCCGGATTGCCCTGGCAGCGGTTGGCCGCCGGAGCGATCTGCGCCGGTGCCAACGGCGAGTCCGAGCCCCCGAAGTCGACGTGGCCCGCGACGAACTGCTCGCGCCCGGCGCCTGAGCCGGTTGGGTTGTAGGCCAAGTTCTTTCCCGGACACAGCCGGCCCCACACCTGGTTGAACAGCGCGATCGCGTTCTGTTGGAAGGTCGAGCCCTCAGCGGTCAGCTTGTCGCTACCGCCACAATCGACGGGGCCGGTGGGGGTTCCGGGCCCGACCGTGGTGCCGCCGGCATTGTTGTCGCTGCCGCAGCCCGCCAGCACCACAGCAACGATCGCCGGTGCGACCACTGCCCTACTGGCCCTGTCGAAATTCACGATCTCGCTTTCTCGGCGCCGTTCAGGCCCCCGGGTTGGCCGCGTAGGCGGTGTCGACGCTGTGGACGGTGAAGCCCAAGCGCTGATACGTGCGCACCGCGGCGGTGTTGTCCGATTCGACGTAGAGCAGCACCGTAGGTTCGGCCGCGTCGGCCAGTCGACGCGCCAACGAGGCGACGCCGACCGACGTGAGGAGATTCCCGACACCGCGACCCTGCGCTGCTGGGTCGACGCCGACGACGTAGACCTCGCCCAGCCCCGGCTTGTCGCGATGGATCTTGGTCCAGTGGAATCCCAGCAACCGGCCCGGCGGGTCGAAGGTGTCGTCAAAGGCCAGGAATAACCCCTCGGGATCAAACCATCGTTCGGCGCGGCGCTCGTCCAGCTGAGCCGCGGTCCACCCGCCCTGCTCCGGATGTGCGGCGAAGGCCGCGTTGTTGACCCGCAGCAGCTCGTCGTCGTCGGCCGGCCCGGCGTAGGTACGGACGCTTATCCCGTCGGGGATCGCCGGTTGGGGTGCGTCGCGCAGCGGGCGCCGCATCTGCATCAATTCCCGCACCGGGGCCAAGCCCAGCGCCGCAGCGGTCGCCCGGGCCGGCTCCAGCGTGCCGTGCGCCCAGAACCGATTCTGACCAGCCGTTTTGGTCAGCGCATTGCGTGCCATCGCAGCGCCGATACCACGCCGGCGTTCGTCGGGGTGGACCACCAACTCGGCCATTGCCGAGGCTGCGTCGCTGCCCGCGGCGAGGTTGAGGTAGCCGACAACTGTGCCTTCTGCGCCGCCGGTGAGCAGCAGATGTTCGGTGCGCCGCTGGGCGAGCTCCCGCAGGACCTGCTCACCGACGGGCATGACTCCGTCGGCGGCTGCGGCGGCCGAGACGAGTTCGCGAACCTGCTGTTGCTGCTCGGCAGCCAGCTCGGAGCGCCAGTGCGCCGAAGTCACTGACTGCGCAGTGGGTCGGCCAGCGGGTCGAGCAGAGTATCCGCGACGGGCTGGGCGGAGGCGGGTTCGGGATGCGGCGCCCGGCCGCGGGCCGGGCGAACCGCTTTGTACCCCACATTGCGGACAGTGCCGATCAGCGATTCGTGCTCGGCGCCGAGTTTGGCGCGCAACCGCCGCACGTGCACATCGACGGTCCGGGTGCCACCGAAGAAGTCATATCCCCAGACCTCGTGGAGCAGCTGCGCACGGGTGAACACCCGGCCGGCGTGTTGTGCCAAATATTTGAGCAGCTCGAATTCCTTATACGTCAAGTCGAGCGGGCGGCCGCGCAGCCGCGCGGTGTAGGTGCCCTCGTCGATCATCAACTCGCCCAGACTGATTTTGCCGGCCCCCTCTTGGTCAGCCTGAGAGCCGCGACGGCCGACGATCAGGCGCAGCCGGGCGTCGATCTCAGCGGGTCCGGTGCCGGGCAGCAGGATCTCGTCGAGCCCCCAGTCGGCACTGACCGCTACCAGCCCACCTTCGCTCACCACCGCCACCAACGGGATCGGCCGAGCCGTGGCACCCAGCAGGCGACACAAACTACGGGCGGCCGATAGGTCGTGGCGGGCGTCGACGATAACAACGTCCGCGGCACCCGCCTCCAGCAGTGAAGAAACATCCGCCGGGGCGGTCCGCACGGCATGAGCGAGCAGCGACAGCGACGGCAGGATGGAATCGCTGTGCGGGTCCGCGGTCAATATCAAGAGATCCAACAAGCCCCTCCAGCGTCGTGGGGAAGGCCTCTCCCAGACTCATGGCGACTGCGCAGTTAGCGTGCAAGACATCTAACGATAGCGTGCTACCTGCTGTTTAGCTGATCGTGGAGTTGCCGCGGGAATGTGATGCGCCACAATATGCGGATGCGCAAGGTGCTGATCGGCGCGGCGGGAACGATTGCGGCGGTCATGATCACCATGGTCGTGGCGATCGGCGTTGACTTCGGGGCGAGCATTTACGCCGAGTACCGGCTGTCGCGCGCGGTACGCAGCGCGGCAAACCTGGGCTCGGATCCATTCGTCGCCATCCTCGGATTTCCGTTTATTCCGCAAGCGATGAACGATCACTACGACGAGTTGGAGATCAAGGCCAATGCCGTCGACCATGCGGTGGTGGGCAAGGCCACCCTGGAAGCCACCCTGCATTCGATCGACCTGTCCGCGTCGTGGCTGATCGGCCCAGACGCGAAGCTGTCCGTCGGCAAGCTGGAGAGCCGCATCATCATCAACTCCGTGTACCTCGGCCGCTACCTGGGCATCCGCGACTTGATGGTCGAGGCGCCGCCCCAGGAAACCAACGACAACACCGGCGGCACCACCGAGTCGGGGATATCCGGCAGCCACGGGTTGGTCTTCACCGGCACCCCCCCGTCGGCCAATTTCGATAAGCGGGTGAGCGTCTCGGTCGACCTGTCCATCGCGGGTGCCGATCGAACCACGCTGGTGCTGACCCCCACCGGCATTCTGACTGGTCCAGACACCGCCAACCAAAAGGTTCCCGACGACAAGCGCGACGCGGTACTCGCGGCATTCCGCCACACGGTGCCCGGCCAGAAGCTGCCGTTCGGGGTGGCGCCGACCAGCCAGGGTGCGCGCGGCTCCGACATCATCATCGAAGGCATCACTGAGGGAGTAACGATCACGCTCGACGAGTTCAAACAGTCGTGACTTGCCGACCACCTTGATCTCCGACACTGAGGAACATCGGCGATACCGCACCGCGGGCGTGCCGAAGGCCGCCGACCTGCGGCCTGCCCTGGTACCGCTGTTGGCTTGACTCCCATGAGATTGGGTAAGCTATCGGACGTGTCCGCCCGCCTTGAGCTGCTGCTCACCAAGCGTCGCGCAGTCGATCTGTGCCGCACCGCGGGTTGTTGCTGTTGTTGTAGCTGCTGAGTAGCCGCGCAGTCTCGCGCCGCGCTCGGAGCAGCCTTTTGGCGTGCTTCCATCCCTTCCCGTGCAACAAGAGCAGGAGTAGCACAGTGTCAATCACCACCGCCGGCCAGGTAGACGTCCGGGGACCTCGGTTCGTTGCCTGGGTCACCAGCGCGGTTCTGGGACTCACGCTCGTTGCTTCCGGGGTCAGCGCGACGGCGGCCGCGGTGGTGCTGGGTGTGCAGACCGTGGTCTTTGCGATCGGCGCGCTCGGTGGTCCCCGAGTGCATCCCTACGGTTTGATTTTCGCCCGGGTCGTGGCGCCCCGGCTGGGGCCGGGGAGCCAGCGCGAGCCGGTGGCCCCGCTCAAGTTTGCCCAACTGGTGGGCTTTATCTTCGCGGCGGCCGGTGTGGCCGGGTTCGCCGTCGGCGTTCCGGTATTAGGTGTGGTCGCCACCGGTCTTGCGTTGGCGGCGGCATTCCTGAACGCGGCGTTCGGAATCTGTTTGGGCTGCCAGCTTTACCCGTTGGTGGCCTACCTGCGACCTGGCCTCAAGACATCCGAGCCCGCATAACTCTCGTTCACGCAATCGAAAGGACCCCCCATGGCACGCTCCGACGTCCTGGTCTCCACTGACTGGGCCGAGAGCAATCTCGACGCCGCCGAGGTCGTCTTCGTCGAGGTCGACGAAGACACCAGCGCCTACGACGGCGGTCACATCGCCGGTGCGATCAAGCTGGACTGGCGTACCGATCTGCAAGACCCGGTCCGGCGGGACTTCGTCGACGCCCAGCAGTTCTCCAAACTGCTGTCCGACCGCGGCATCTCCAATGAAGACACGGTGATCCTCTACGGCGGCAACAACAACTGGTTTGCGGCCTACGCCTACTGGTATTTCAAGCTGTACGGCCACGACAGAGTCAGGCTGCTCGACGGAGGCCGCAAGAAGTGGGAGCTCGACGGTCGCCCATTCTCGACCGACACCGTCAGCCGCCCGACGACCTCCTACACCGCGGCCGCACCGGACAACACGATCCGGGCGTTCCGCGACGAGGTCCTCGAAGCCATCAGCGTCAAGAACCTGGTCGACGTCCGCTCTCCTGACGAGTTTTCCGGCAAGATCCTGGCGCCCGCGCACCTGCCGCAGGAGCAAAGCCAGCGGCCCGGTCACATCCCCGGGGCCATCAACGTGCCGTGGAGCAGAGCCGCCAACGAGGACGGCACGTTCAAGGCCGACGAGGACCTGGCCAGCCTGTACGCCGATGCCGGCCTGGACGGCGGCAAAGAAACGATTGCCTATTGCCGGATCGGGGAGCGTTCGTCGCACACCTGGTTCGTGCTGCGGGAATTGCTCGGACACCCAAACGTCAAGAACTACGACGGCAGTTGGACGGAATACGGCTCCCTGGTGGGTGCCCCGATCGAGTTGGGAAGCTGATATGTGCTCTGCGCCTAAACAAGGCCAAACATTGTCGGCCAGCGTCGACCTGGAAAAGGAGACGGTGATCACCGGACGCGTGGTCGACGGCTCCGGCCAGGCGGTCGGCGGGGCGTTTGTGCGCCTGCTGGACTCCTCCGATGAATTCACCGCCGAGGTCGTCGCCTCGGCCACCGGGAATTTCCGGTTCTTCGCCGCGCCGGGCTCGTGGACAGTGCGGGCGCTCTCGGCGGCCGGTAACGGCGATGCTGTCGTGGCACCCGCGGGTGCGGGTATCCACGAGGTTGACGTCAAGATCGCCTGACCGGCGCTAACACAACCGGTGTATTCGTCGCCGGACTAGACTCTTCGCCGTGGTGCTCTTCTTCGAGATCATGCTGGTCTTCGCGGTCGTGATCATCTCCTGGTTCGCGCTGTATGCGCTGTATCGGCTCGTCACCGACGAGTCGTGAGCGCCGGCGCCGACGACCCAGCCGACCCTGCCGGGCCGATCCGTTCCACCGGCGCCGCCGACCGTGCGGTCGCCGCAGCCGCCGAACGCGCAAAACTGACCGCGAGCCGCAACATCCCCGTCTATCAGGATCTTCCGGTTCCGGCCGATACCGCGAACCTGCGCGAAGGTGCCAACCTGCACGACGCGCTGCTGGCCCTACTGCCCCTGGTCGGCGTGTGGCGCGGTGAAGGCGAGGGCCGCGGGGCGCATGGCGACTACCGCTTCGGTCAGCAGATTGTGGTGTCGCATGACGGCGGCGACTATCTCAACTGGGAGGCCCGCTCCTGGCGGCTGACCGAGTCGGGCGACTACGACGAGCACGACTTGCGCGAGACGGGTTTCTGGCGCTTTGTCAGCGATCCCCACGACCCTACCGAGTCGGCTGCCATCGAGTTGCTGCTGGCCCACTCCGCGGGCTACGTCGAGTTGTTTTACGGCCGGCCGCGCAATCAGTCTTCGTGGGAGTTGGTTACCGACGCCCTGGCGTGCAGCAAGTCCGGCGTACTGGTCGGCGGCGCCAAGCGACTCTACGGCATCGTCGAGGGCGGCGACCTGGCCTATGTCGAGGAGCGCGTTGACCCCGACGGCGGGCTGGTGCCGCATCTGTCGGCGCGGTTGTCGCGGTTTGTCGGGTAGCGCAGAGCCGGCCCGGGGCCAGAAATGGGACGGCCCCCGAGCCGAAGTTCCTGGTTGGACGGACCGGAGGCTCGGGGGCCGGGTGACTGCGGGGAATTCGCCAGCGCGCGAGATGCTGAGCTCTTTCCAGCCGGGCGCTGCTTAGCGCGCAGCCACCTCACATGTCCATGAAGCTAACAATTCGCGGACCACCTCCTTGCTTGTGTACCGCCGACGGTACCGTTCCGGGCGTACGGCGACAACCGAATTCAGCGATCGCTGACGACAGCGGCGTCGACGAGCTCGGCAAATTCCGCCGCCATCGGGGTGTGCGGCAGCCGACGTCCGTCCAGGGTGTGCACCCGCGCAGCCAGCGTCATGCTCGACACCAACCAGATCCCTTGCGCCGCCACAAGGTCCGAAGGCCGCAGCGCGCGGTAGTCGCAGTCGTAGCCTTTGGCGCGGGCGACCTGAAAAAGCGCCTGCTGGGTAGTGCCGCGCAGGATCGGATACCACGGCGGCGGTGTCAGCAGGCCCCGTGGTCCCGGCGAGGTCGGTGGCGATGACCACGGTCGACCGTGGACCTTCCAGGATGTAGCCATCCGAGCTGACGAAGATGACGTCGCCGGCGCCCTGCCGCGCAGCGTGCCGCAGCGCAGCCATGTTGACCGCATAGGACAGTGTCTTGGCGCCCGTCACCAGCCACGGCAGTGCGTCGGCGCCGGCGACCGGAAGTCCGCGGGCCAGGGTGATCGCGGCGACTCCCTCGCGGCGGGCGTCGGCCACGCGGCCGGCGACCGGGTTCACTGTGACGTAGGCCGTCGGCGCCGAGCCACTCTCCCGTCCGCGGCTGTACACCAGCCGCATCGCGCCTTCGTCAGCAGTGCGCGCTGACCAACGCCCAACCGCCGCCTCGATGGCCCACCGCCACCTCCCGATCTCGGGCTCAGGTAGGTCCATCAGCTTGGCGGAGTGGGTCAGGCGCTCCAGATGCGCCTGCACCAGGCAGGCTCCGCCAAGGCGGACCAGCAACGTCTCGAAAACACCGTCGCCGCGCACCGCGGCGAGGTCGTCTGCGTAAAGCAATGGTTGATCAGCCGCAAGTGTCTGGCCGTCGAGCGTGACGACGACACCCGTCTGGCTGGCCATGGACGAGAAGCCTAGCGGCGATCGCGAGGGCGGCTGAAAGCCGGGCGAAGCGGGTCGCCGCCATCGACACAGCGGCGATCGCGAGGCGGCTGAAAGCCGGGCGAAGCGGGTCGCCGCCATCGACACGCGAGCGTGAAACTGGCTTCACGCTCGGCGGCGAATGTGCGGCTGGCTTCACGTTCGAGCGGCAAGCTGGCGCGTCCGTAAAGTTGAGATGTGCCCCCGGTTCCGGCTCCACGACCCAGGACCTGACGCCGGCGCGGTCTGGCATTACGGCGACCCGCTGGGCGAGCAGCGCGCGGCCGAAACCGACGCGGTGCTGATCGACCGGTCCCACCGGGCCGTTCTCACCCTGACCGGCACCGATCGGCGATCCTGGCTGCATAACATCTCGACACAGCACGTCAGCGAGCTGCCCGACGGCACCAGCACACAAAACCTCAGCCTGGACGGACAGGGCCGGGTCGAAGATCACTGGATCCAGACCGAGCTGGGCGCGGTGACCCATCTGGACACCGAACCATGGCGCGGCGAGCCGCTGCTGGCCTACCTGACCAAGATGGTGTTCTGGTCACAGGTGACCCCGGCCACGGCGGACATGGCGGTGTTGTCGCTGCTGGGGCCCAGGCTGGCCGATGCGCCGGTACTCGACGCGCTGGGTGTGGTGGCTTTGCCGGACGACCTGGCCGCGGAGCCGGTGAGCGGTGGCTTCCTGCGGCGGATGCCCAGTGCGCAGGCCGGGCTGATCGAGCTGGACCTGGTGGTGCCGCGATCGGAATCCGCCGACTGGCAGCGGCGATTGACGCAGGCCGGGGTGCGCCCGGCGGGGGTCTGGGCCTACGAAGCGCACCGGGTGGCCGCCGTACGCCCCCGGCTCGGCGTCGACACCGACGAACGCACCATTCCGCACGAGGTCGGCTGGATCGGCGGCCCCGGAATCGGGGCCGTTCACCTGGACAAGGGCTGCTATCGCGGGCAGGAGACCGTAGCCCGGGTGCATAACCTGGGCAAACCGCCCCGGATGCTGGTGTTGTTGCACCTCGACGGCTCCGCCGACCGCCCGTCGACCGGAGCGGTGATCCTGGCCAGCGGTCGTGCGGTGGGCCGCCTGGGAACCGTGGTGGACCATGTTGATCTGGGCCCGATCGCGCTGGCCTTGGTCAAGCGCGGACTGCCTGCCGATACCGCCCTGGTCGCCGGCGAAGCCGAGGTCCCGGCCATGATCGATGTCGATTCGCTACCAGTGGCCGACGTGGCCGGTGCGGGTCGGGTGGCCGTGGAACGCTTACGCGGCGGTGGCCGCTGACTACCCGATCGCGACCGCCACGGTGGGCAGGGCGTTCCAGCACGGAAACACCGGGCACGGTAAGCTGACGGGCAGGAAAAAACACACCACAGATCGGAGCCGCCTACTTGTTGGGCCGCTCCGTTATTGCGCGAGGGGGTTCCCCCATGGGCCGCGGCCGGGCTAAGGCGAAGCAGACCAAGGTTGCTCGAGAACTCAAATACAGCTCACCGCAGACCGATTTCGAGCGGCTTCGGCGCGAGCTATCCGGGTCGGACGCCGATGGATCCGACCAGTTGGACGGCCGCGACCCAGCGGACCGCTTTCCCGACAGCTCATGGGATAACGAGGACGACTGGCGCCGCTGACCGTCGCCTCAGAATCTCGGGTGCTGCCCCACGAGCTCGGCCCGGGGGCTTTCCTTTCCCCCTTTGTTGACGGTTCCCAAGACCCAGCAGTCCAAGTGCCGGGCGGTCAAAATCGCCAACGCGCGGTCGGTGTCGTCGGGGGCGACGACGGCCACCATGCCCACGCCCATGTTGAACGTCTTCTCCATCTCGGCGCGCGTGACGCGGCCGCGCTGCGCGATCATCGCGAATACCGGCGCGGGTGTCCAGGTGCTGCGGTCGGCCTCGGCCACCAACCCGTGCGGGATGACGCGCTGCAGATTGCCGGCCAACCCACCGCCGGTGATATGGCAGAACGTGCGGACCTGGGTTTCGGCGGCCAGCGCCAGACAGTCCTTGGCGTAGATGCGGGTGGGCTCCAGTAATTCTTCGCCCAGGGTAC
Source organism: uncultured Actinomycetota bacterium (assembly GCA_963787635.1). Lineage (GTDB taxonomy): Bacteria > Actinomycetota > Actinomycetes > Mycobacteriales > Mycobacteriaceae > Mycobacterium. Next base: position 257,543 of record CAWBDP010000008.1, read on the forward strand.
GGCCGAACTCCTCCACGTAACCGGCCAGGTTCATCCGGTCAATCTCCAGCAAAACCGTTCGGGCCAGCGAGTATCCGTTGGAATGCAAACCCGACGACCCCATCGCGATGATGACGTCGCCGGGCTTGACCCGGTCGGGACCCAGCACATCGTCAGCCTCGATGACACCGACCCCGGTCGCTGAGATGTCGTAGTGGTCGGGTTCGATCAGACCCGGGTGTTCGGCGGTTTCGCCGCCGAGCAGCGCGCAGCCCGCGCGCAGGCATCCGTCGGCGATCCCGGAGACGATCGCGCTGAGTCGTTCGGGCACGATCCGTCCCAGGGCGATGTAGTCCAACAGGAACAGCGGCTCCGCGCCGCAGACGACCAGGTCGTCGACCACCATCGCCACCAGGTCCAGGCCGACCGTGTCGTGCTTGTCCATCGCCTGCGCCACCGCCAGCTTGGTGCCCACGCCGTCGCTGGAAGCGGCCAGCAGCGGCTCACGGTAATCGCCGCGGATCGCGAACAGCCCGGCGAACCCACCCAGCTTGCTGCGGACCTCGGGTCTGGTGGCCTTCGAAGCCAGCGGCTTGAACAACTCCACCGCGCGGTCACCGGCTTCAATGTCCACCCCGGCCGATGCGTAGGTGACGCCTTGCACGCCCGGGTGTCGGATGTCTGTCATCGGGATAAAGGCTACCGTTCGGCGACCATCGTTATCGGCCACTCGCGCAGCAATCTGTGGCCGGTCCTGATTGCCGACCGCGCGCCCGGCGCCATGCCCACCGCGCTACGGACGCCGCAACGCTTCTTCGGCGCCAAGAGCGATATCGCTTGAAGCAAGATTGGCGACGCCGGCTTCCCGGGCGGCGTTGCTGAGCATGTGCTCGATGACGTTCTTACCCAGGGCGGTCTCGCTGGGCAGTTCGATCGGATACTTGCCGTCGTAACAGGCGGTGCACAGCCGCGATGCGGGCTGCTCGGTGGCCGATATCAGGCTCCGCAGCGAGATGTACCCAAGCGTGTCGGCGTTGATGGCGTGCCGGACCGCTTCGAGCATTTCTTCCTCGTCCTCGACGGCGTTGGCGATCAGCTCGGCCGGCGACGGGAAATCGATGCCGTAGAAGCAGGGCCATTTCACCGGTGGTGAGGCGATGCGCACGTGGACCTCGATGGCGCCGGCCTCGCGCAGCATCCGCACCAGCGCACGCTGGGTGTTGCCCCGCACGATCGAGTCGTCCACCACGACAAGCCGCTTGCCGCGGATGACCTCTTTGAGCGGGTTGAGCTTCAGCCGGATACCGAGCTGACGGATGGTTTGTGACGGTTGGATGAAGGTCCGTCCGACGTAGGCGTTCTTCATCAGGCCCTGCCCGTACGGGATCCCGGATTCCTGCGCATAGCCGACCGCGGCGGGGGTACCGGATTCCGGGACGCCGATGACCAGGTCGGCATCGACCGAGTGTTCGCGGGCCAGCCGCCGGCCGATCTCGACCCGGCCGCCGTGCACCGACCGGCCGGCGATCGTGCTGTCCGGGCGCGCCAGGTACACGTATTCGAAGACGCAGCCTTTAGGCGTGGGGTTGGCGAAGCGGGTGGACCGGACCCCGTCGGCGTCGATCGCCAACAGTTCACCGGGTTCGATATCGCGGACGAACGAGGCACCGACGATGTCGAGGGCGGCGGTTTCCGAGGCGACCACCCAGCCGCGGTCCAGCCGGCCGAGACACAGCGGCCGCACCCCATGCGGGTCGCGGCACGCATACAGGGTGTTCTCGTCCATGAACGTCAGGCAAAACGCACCCCGCACGCTCGGCAACAGCGCCAACGCTGCTTGTTCCAGGCTGGAGTCGGCCGCTCCGTGGGCCAGTAGCGCGCCCAGGATGTCGGAGTCGGTGGTGGCGGCGCCGGGTGCCCTGGTGTTGACCAACCCCGCCTCGCGGGCGCGGGCGACAAGGGCGGCGCTGTTCACCAGGTTGCCGTTGTGTCCTAACGCAACCCCGGTGCCCGCCGCGGTGTTGCGGAACACCGGCTGGGCGTTCTCCCAGGTGGTGTGACCGCTGGTGGAGTAGCGGCAGTGCCCGATGGCGACATGGCCCTCCATGGCAGCCAGGGTCTGCTCCTCGAAGACCTGGCTGACCAGGCCGAGGTCTTTGAATACCAGTACCTGGGATCCGTCGGCGACGGCGATGCCGGCGGCTTCCTGGCCGCGGTGCTGCAACGCGTACAGGCCGTAATAGGTGAGCTTGGCGACCTCTTCGCCGGGGGCCCATACCCCGAATACGCCGCACTCTTCGCGGGGTGAGTTTTCGTCATCCGGATTCTGCGGCACGGTCACGGTGAGGCGGCTCCCTGGGGCACGGATAGCGACATCACGGAGTCTACGGGTACGACGGCTGAGTCGCCGAACCCTGCCGGGGGTGTTTCCCACCCATTCCCGGGACATTCACAGCCGTTGACGGCTGCCTTCACATGTCGGCGAGCACCTGGTAGGCGGCGTTGTAGCCCGGCGTGAACGTGATGCCCGGCCCGCCGTGGCATCCCGCGCTGGCCAAATAAAGCCCGTCGACCGGAATCGGCAGGTCGATGAACCCGCGGGGGCCCGGGCGGTTCGGACCCATCAAATCCGGGTGCAACAACCCGTGGCAGAAATCGCCGTCAGGGGCCCCGAACATGCTTTCCATGTGGTGCGGCGCAAAGGTGATGTGCCTGATGACGATGTCGTTGAAATTGGGTGCGTAGCGGGTGATCTTGTCGATAACCCGTTGCGCCATCTCCTTTTTCAGACGGCCATGCTTCTCGCGACCGGCTTCGACGGGAAAGGCGTAGGCAAACGCGCTCGCCGCGTGCTTGCCCGGCGGCGCCATATCGGGATCGTGCACCGACGGAATCTGCATCCCCATCGACGGAGTGTCCGGGACGATGCCGCGTCGGCAATCCTCCCACTGGCGCTGTTGTTCTTCGGGCGACCCGAAAATCCCGATCGACTGCTGCATGCCCGGCTCGTTCAACAGCTCGAAGGGCGGCGCGAACTGCGGCAAACCGTCTAGCGCGAAATGAATCTGCACGAACGGCGCGCGGTGGTCACGGCCGGACAAGCGCCAAAGCAGCGCTGCCGAAAGGTGTTCGGGTGCGACGAGCTCGATGAGGGTGGTGTCGGGTGAAAGGTTGGATACCACGACCGGCGCGGTGATCGTCGACCCGTCCCGCAGCCGCACACCGCTGACCATGTCGTGTTCGACAAGGATCTGTTCGACCTTGCTGTGGTAGCGCATCTCACCGCCGTGAGAGACGAACAGCTCGCGCAGATGCTCGGTGAGCGCGCCGATCCCACCCACCAATTTGGTCATCATCGCGGCCCCCTCATCGGGCACCGCCAGCGCGAACGCCAGGCAGGTGGCACTCCCAGGCGTGTAGGGGCCGCGGTAGGTGGAGTTCACGGCCAGGAACGCGAGCATTCCGCGGATGACGGCATGCTTGTCTTTGTCGGGAAGATAGCGGTCGATGACATCCATCGCCGACCCGAACAGCACCTCGTGGATGGCCCTGCGCTCGTCCTCATTGGTTGCGCAGGCGTACATCTCGTCGACGGTTTTCGACGGCGTGCGCACCTCGAACCGGCCTAGTGCCCGCCCAGGAGCCAGGCTCCAGCCGATCAGCCCGGCCATGCCCATGACCGCGTCGGCGCCGTGTTTCTCGCCGAGGTGGGTCATGAGCTGCACGGGATCGCGGTAGAAGACCATCGGTTCTTGACCGGCGTCGCCGATGTTGGTCGACATCACGTCCGGGGCCACCGTCGGCAGGCTGTCCAACCCCAGCTCCTTGGTGATCTGCGGTGCGGTCGGAAACTGTACCGAACCGGCGATCTCGTAACGGAATCCGTCGATCAACTCGACTGTGGCCGCCATGCCCCCGCAGTAGGTGTTGGCCTCCAGGCACACCGTGCGCAGGCCGGACCGCTGCAGGATGGCCGCGGCGGTCAATCCGTTGTGCCCGGCACCAACGACGATCGCGTCATAGTCCGTCATGATGTTAGATTATGTCAGTACTGACACAAATGAAAGATGTCAGTACTGACTTGATTTTGTGGCATTGAGATACGATCAACAGCGACATGGCGGCCCCGACGAATCTTCACCAGCTGCGCCGACAGTCGACGCACGAGGCGCTTCGCCGCGTTGCGCTGGCCAGTTTCGCCCGGGAGGGGTTCACCAACGTGACCGTGACACAGCTTGCCCGGCAGGCCGGCGTCACCGAGCGCACATTTTTCCGGCATTTCCCGACCAAGGAAGCGGTGCTGTTCGCCGACTACGAGACCCACTTGGATTGGCTGGCTGAAGCATTGGCGCAGCGCCCGCCCCACGAGTCGCTGTTCGACGCGGTGCTGGCGAGTGTCGGGAGCTTCCCCCACGACCTGGAGGTGGTGCGCCAGGCTGCGCTCGCGCGTGCCGAGTTGATCAGCGCCGAGAAGATCGCGGCGCATCTGCGGGTGGTGCAATCGTCGTTCGCCGCGGTATTGACCGAGTTCGTCAAGGGCCGCAACCCCGATGTGCCCGACGCGGATCTGGTCGCCGAGGTCGCGGGGTCCACGCTGGCGGCCGCTCTGGTGGCGGCCGTGGAGAATTGGGGCCGCGACGACTGCACGGGCGACCTCGGTGAAATCGTGGCTTCGAGTCTGCGGCTCGTTCGGTCCGGCCTGGCTTCGCTGTCCTGATTCAGCAGATCTGCACGAGCGGCAGCCACGCCGAGATCTCGGGGGCCCGGGCACCCGACATCCGCAGTGCGCCCGCGGTTCTGGCTTCCGTCACCTGCAGCAATCCGGTGGCCAGCAGCAGCCAGGTTCGCGGGTCGGTCTCGACGACGTTGGGCGGTGTGCCGCGGGTGTGCCGCGGACCGGCGACACACTGGACGGCGACAAACGGCGGGACCCGGACCTCGACGCTGGCTCCCGGTGCCTGCGCGGCCAGCGTCCGGGCGGTCAGGCGCACCGCGGCCGCCAGATCGGCGCGCTCGGGTGCGGGGTGGCCGTCGTCGCGCAGCCAGTCGACGACCTTCAGAACGGCCTCCCGGGTCTTGGCCGGATCGGCTCTATCACGGGCAGCCATACCCTAGGGTCTCAAAACCATGAGTCCGCGCCGTCAACCGCCGACTTTGCGGGATTGGTGATGGGCAAGGGCTCGAAGGTCACGTACAACGGGGCGCAGATCGGCCGGGTAACTGCCACCTCAGCGGTGGAGCGTTGTTGTCGGCGGCCGGGTCGAGCGCTATCGGCGCCGACACGTTCGCCCGTGGCGGGCCGTACCTGGTGCGCGGCGCCGCCGATCTGGTATCCAGCTCTCAACTGCTCGACGAATACAGCCCCGAGATCTACTGCATGATCCGCAACTACAACGAAATACGGCCAAAGGTCTACGCCGCCCTGGGTGGCGCTAACGGCTATTCGTTGGGCGCGAAAAATGCGGGCGGTATCACCGGCGCTCTCAACGCGTACGTGTATCCGGAGAATCTGCCCCGGACCAACGCCAGAGGCGGACCCGGTGGACGGCCCGGCTGCTGGCAGACGATTACCCGGGAGCTGTGGCCGACGCCGTATCTAGTGATGGACACCGGCGCCAGCATCGCCCCGTATAACCATTTCGAGATCGGTTCGCCCTACGCTGTCGACTACATATGGGGACGCCAAATGGGAGACCTCACCATCAATCCCTGACGGCGCTGGATCGTCAGCGCGGCTGCCGCCCCGCTCTCGTTGATCGCCAAGTGCGCCAACATCGGAGCCGCCAGGCTGCCAGACCGGTGCGCCAGCCAACCGAATAACCAGCCCGCAATGCCGGTGGCCACCACGGTGGGAATCACCGGCTCGCCGGTCGCGCGCGCATCTGCGATGTGCGAGAGCCCGAACGCGCAGGCCTGCAGCAGCCGGCCGCCCGATTCGCCGAACGCATCGGCGGCTGCGGTTCCCAGCGCGGCACGGAATGCGGTCTCTTCGGACCACACCGTACCCAGCGGTATCCGCAACCCCAGCCAGACCGGCGCCGAGCTCGGCAACTCCCGGGCAGCCATCGACAATCGCACCACCGGCACCGTCGTCGTCGCGGTGACCGCGGTAGCAGCACCCGCGGCGGCAAGGGAACCCAGCCGCAACCCCGACCACAGCCGCGGTGGCCGCAGCCCTAGCGGTGCGCGGGTCGCCGCGACCAGCAGCCCGCCCAGTGCGACTTGCACAGGCACCCGCCAAGCCGTCGACAACCGCGGACTGACGAAGCTCCAGCCGACCAACGCCGCGGCCGGCGTCAGCGCCCGCAGTTGGCGAAACACGATGTGGCGCTTCAATACTGAGCTCGCTCGCTTATCCAAAGAGTCGGGGCAGCACTTCCTCGTAGGTGCTGCGCAGTTCGGTCAGCGCAATGGTGAACAACCCCTGAACCTCGAGCACGTCCGAACTTTGATCGACGACGCCGATGCGCACGGCGGGCAATCCCCGGGCCTCACACATCGAACGAAACCGGCTCTCCTCGGTCCGCGGCACAGCGACCAGCACCCGGGCCGCCGATTCGGAGAACAACATGACAAAAGGGTCGCTGCCCTCGGGAAGTACGATGCGGCAGCCGGTTTCACCCGCGAGAGCCGATTCCACTACCGCCTGCGCCAACCCACCCTCGGACAGGTCATGGGCCGCCGACACCAGCCCGTCGCGCGACGCGGCAGTCAGGACATCGGCCAGCAACCGCTCGCGATCCAAATCGACAACGGGCGGCAGACCACCCAGGTGGTCGGCGGTCACCTGCGCCCAGATCGAGCCGTCGAATTCGTCGCGGGTGTCGCCGAGCAACATCAATGCCTCCCCCGGCTCAGTGCCCATCGCGGTCGGGATGCGCCGGGCCACATCATCGATGACCCCCAATACCCCCACCACCGGGGTGGGCTGAATGGCCGTCGACCCGGTCTGGTTGTAGAAGCTGACATTGCCGCCAGTCACCGGAATCCCCAGCGCCGCGCAGCCATCGGCCAGCCCCCGGACTGCCTGCGCGAACTGCCACATCACCCCCGGGTCTTCGGGTGAACCGAAATTCAGACAGTTGGTCACCGCGGCCGGGGTCGCGCCGGTGACGGCGACGTTGCGGTAGGCCTCGGCCAGCGCCAATTGTGCACCGGTGTAGGGATCCAGCAGGGTGTAGCGCCCGGAGGCGTCGGTCGACACCGCGATACCGCGGCCGGTGGACTCGTCGATGCGCAGCACGCCGCCGTCGGCGTGTTCGGCCAGCACGGTGTTGCCGCGCACATAGCGGTCGTACTGCTCGGTGATGAACGCCCGACTGCACAGATGCGGACTGCCCAGCAGCGCAAGCAACGTCGCACGCAACTGGTCCCCGGTGGCGGGCCGAGCCAGTCTGGTCGAGTGGTCAGCGTTCAACGCGTCCTGCGAGTCGGGGCGGCCGACCGGGCGCTGGTACACCGGGCCCTGGTGCGCCACCGTGCGCGGCGGCACGTCGACAACCGTCTCACCGTGCCAGGTGATCCGCAGCCGGTCGCCGTTGGTGACCTCGCCGATGACGGTGGCCAGCACGTCCCACTTGTCGCACACCGCCAGGAAAGCGTCCACGTTGTGCGGCGCCACCACCGCGCACATCCGTTCCTGCGACTCGCTGCTGAGCACCTCGGCCGGCATCATGTTCTGGGTGCGCAGCGGCACGGTGTCGAGTTCAATTGCCATGCCGCCATCACCCGCCGACGCCAACTCCGATGTGGCACAAGCTAATCCGGCGCCACCCAGATCCTGGATGCCGACCACCAAGTCGGCGGCGTAGAGCTCCAGGCAGCATTCGATGAGCACCTTCTCCATGAACGGGTCGCCGACTTGAACAGACGGCAGCTTTTTGCGGCCGGCGCCGTCGCCGCCGAAGGTGTCCGAGGCCAGCACCGACACTCCGCCGATCCCGTCCAGCCCGGTCCGGGCGCCGAACAGGATGATCTTGTTTCCGGTGCCCGAGGCGAACGCCAGGTGCAGGTCCTCCTTGCGCAGCACGCCGACACACAGTGCGTTGATCAACGGGTTACCCGCATAACAGGTGTCGAAGACGGTCTCCCCGCCGATGTTGGGCAAGCCGAGTGAGTTGCCGTAGCCGCCGATGCCACGCACTACGCCGTCGAGCACCCGTCGGGTATCGGGTTGATCGGCAGCGCCGAAGCGAAGCTGGTCCATCACCGCGACCGGTCGCGCGCCCATCGCCATGATGTCGCGGACGATGCCGCCCACCCCGGTGGCCGCGCCCTGGTACGGCTCGACGTAGGACGGGTGATTGTGCGACTCGACCTTGAACGTCACCGCCCAACCGTCACCGATGTCGACGACGCCGGCGTTCTCGCCGATGCCGGCCAGCATGCCGGCACGCATCTGCTCGGTGGTCGTCTCACCGAAGTAGCGCAGGTGGACCTTCGAGGATTTGTAGGAGCAGTGTTCGCTCCACATCACCGAGTACATGGCCAGCTCCACGTCGGTGGGCCGGCGGCTTAGAATGTCGCGGATGCGCTGGTATTCGTCGGGTTTGAGCCCAAGTTCGCGAAACGGTTGCGGTTGATCGGGGCTACCTGCGGCCCGCTCGACGGTATCGACCGCGTGGGTAAGCCCGGACGTCACGGGGACAGTCTAGGTTCTGCGGACGCGGGGCACCGCGCACCTGCTGGCCAAGCGTGTACAGCGCTCACCCAAGCACCGAGCCTGCGGTGCGGGTGCCCAGTCTGCGTCCACGGCGAGGCTCACCGCGGCGGATTTCTCGCCGGGTTTGCAGGCTCGGCCACTGAGCGCACCTCACCCGGGCGCCAGAAACGCCTGCAGCGCCGCGCAATAGGCCACGACGTCGTCGGCCCCCATCAGTTCCCGCGCCGAATGCATGGCCAGCTGAGGGGCACCGACGTCCACGGTGGGGATGCCGGTGCGCGCGGAGGTGAGCGGGCCGATCGTCGAGCCGCAGGGCAGATCGGCGCGGTGTTCGTAGCGCTGTAACGACACCCCGGCCTGCACGCAGGCCAGCGCGAAGGCCGCGGCGGTTCGCCCGTCGGTGGCGTAGCGCAGGTTGGGCTGCACCTTGAGCACCGGGCCGGCGTTGATCTCAATGAGGTGACCGGGCTCGTGCCGGTCTGGGTAGTTCGGATGAGTGGCATGCGCCATGTCGGCGGATGCCACCATCGAATCCGGCAGCCGACGCAGGAAGTCCTCGCGGCCGCCGCCGGCGGCCAGCACGATCCGTTCCAGCGTGGTCAAAAGCAGTTCGGACTGCGCGCCGTGATCCGAGCCGGAACCGACCTCCTCGTGGTCGAACAGCGCCAGCACCGGCACATAGCGGCGTGGTTCGGCGGCCAGCAACGCCGCCAGACCCGCATAGCAGCTGGCCTGGTTGTCCAGGCGTGGCGCGCTGACGAACTCGTTATCGGCACCGGACAGCGTCGAGGGCGTCAAATCGTGCGTCATCAGGTCGGCGCCCAACACGTCGCCGACGTCGACTCCGGCTTCGTCGGCGACGTAGCCGAGAAACGGTTGAATGGTGTCGCCGGCTCGCCACACCGCGTTGAGGTGGCGCTGCGGGTCGATCGTGACCGACTTGCGATCCTCGGCGAGGTGGATAGCCAGCTGGGGCACCCGCAGGATCGGGGCATCGATCCGGACCAGCCGATGGACGATGTCGGCACCGTCGCGCACCGACAGTCGGCCGGACAAGCCCAAGTCGCGATCGAGCCACGAGTTCAGCCACGCGCCCCCGTAGGGTTGCAGCGCGACCACCTGCCACCCCGCGACCAGACGGTCGTGATGCTGTTTGACCCGCAAATTAGGGCTGTCGGTATGGGCGCCGACGATCCGGAACGGCGCTCCTGGCGCGCCGCCGCTGTCCCAGGCCACCAGTGAGCCTGACCGCACCGTGAAGAATTTGCCTGGACCGGGCCAGGCGTCGGCCTCGGCCAGCTCGGTATACCCGGCGGCGCGCAGCGTCCCGGCGACCGTCACACAGACATGGAACGGCGACGGCGACGCGTCGACGAACTCACACAGGCCCGCTGCGGTCGCCGACATGTGCCCATCTTTTCATCACGGCACCGGCAGTGCCGTTAGGGTCAAAGACGTGCCCGCTGTGCAGCCGCAACCGGTTCTGGCGCCGTTGACGCCGGCCGCGATCTTCCTGGTCGCCACCATCGACGAGGGCGGCGAGGCCACGGTGCACGATGCGTTGGCTGACGTCTCAGGGCTGGTGCGCGCGATCGGATTCCGTGACCCGACAAAACGGCTGTCGGTGGTCGCCTCGATCGGGTCGGCGGCTTGGGACCGCTTGTTCAGCGGCCCGCGCCCGGCCGATCTGCATCCGTTCGTCGTGCTGGAAGGAGCGCCGCATACCGCTCCGGCGACGCCCGGCGACGTGTTGTTCCATATTCGCGCCGAGACGATGGATGTCTGCTTCGAGCTGGCGACCCGCTTGGTCGATGCTATGGCCGGGGCTGTCACCGTCGTCGACGAAGTACACGGCTTCCGGTTCTTCGACAACCGTGATTTGCTTGGGTTCGTCGACGGCACAGAGAATCCCGACGGTCCGCTGGCGGTGAGCGCGACACAGGTCGGCGACGAGGACCCCGACTTCGCCGGCTCGTGCTACGTGCACGTGCAGAAGTACGTGCACGACATGGCGGGGTGGCATTCGCTGTCGGTCACCGAACAGGAACGGGTGATCGGCCGGACCAAGCTGGACGACATAGAGCTCGATGACGCCAAAAAACCGACTGATTCGCACCTGGCGCTGAACGTGATCGAAGACGCCGACGGCAACGAACTCAAGATCGTGCGGCACAACATGCCGTTCGGGGAGGTCGGCAAGGGCGAGTACGGCACGTATTACATCGGCTACTCCCGCAGGCCCGACGTCACCGAGCGGATGCTGCACAACATGTTCATCGGCGATCCGCCGGGTAACACTGACCGCATCCTGGACTTCTCCACCGCGGTTACCGGTGGAATGTTCTTTTGCCCCACCATCGATTTCCTCGATGATCCTCCGCCGCTGCCGGATCGGCCGGCGGCGGCCCCGCCAGTCGACACCGCCAGCGGCGACGGCACACTGTCGATTGGCAGCCTGAAAGGAACATCTCAATGAACAACCTCTACCACGACCTGGCGCCGGTCACCGAAGTTGCTTGGGCCGAAATCGAATTGGAGGCGACTCGCACCTTCAAGCGGCATATCGCCGGGCGGCGGGTGGTCGACGTCAGCGAGCCTGGCGGCCCAGTCACGGCGGCGATCGGCACCGGCCGGCTGATCGACGTCAAGGCCCCCACCGAAGGGGTGGAAGCGCACCTGCGGGCAAGCAAACCGCTTGTCCGGCTTCGTGTTCCCTTCGCCTTGTCACGCTCGGAGATCGACGGCGTGGAGCGCGGTTCGCAAGACGCCGACTGGGATCCAGTCAAGGAGGCCGCCAAGAAACTGGCGTTCGTCGAGGACCGCACGATCTTCGAGGGCTATGCGGCGGCGTCCATCGAAGGCATCCGGAGTGCCAGTTCGAACCCGCCACTCACCCTGCCCGATGACCCCCGTGACTTCCCCGATGTGATCACCCAGGCCCTCTCGGGGCTGCGGCTGGCCGGGGTGGACGGGCCCTACTCAGTGCTGCTCTGCGCCGAGGCGTACACCAAGGTCAGCGAGACCACCGAGCACGGCTATCCGATCCGCGAGCATCTGCGCCGGCTGGTCGACGGCGACATCATCTGGGCGCCGGCCATCGACGGCGCTTTCGTGCTCACCACCCGCGGCGGGGACTTCGACCTGCAGCTGGGCACCGACGTGGCGATCGGTTACCTCGACCACGACACGCAAACCGTGCGGCTATACCTGCAGGAAACTCTGACGTTTCTGTGCTATACGGCCGAGGCGTCGGTTTGCCTTGGCCCATAACCCTTGCGCGAGCGGGCGTGTCGTCGCGCGACACGCCGTAGCGGGGCATCCCGCCGCGCCGGCCGGACGCGCCGGGTTCCGCAAATAGCGCACTGGCAAAGCCGCAGGATGGCACTGCGTTTTGGCTGGTCGATCCTCATCGTCGGGACCGCTGCGGCACATGCGGCGCCCAGGAGCGGCCGCAATCTCGCCTGTGTCAGGGTTGATCGCGGGGGTGAGGTTGTAGCACGCTACTCCGGTGGCGGTTGTGTGCGAAGAAGCATTGATCGACCATCTGCAACGACGGTTGATCCTCAAGTACGGACATCTCCCACCCGCCAAAGTGGCCCGCGCCGTCGAGGAAGCACAACAGCGATTTGCCGGCAGCCCGGTGCGCAATTTTGTGCCGCTGCTCGTCGAGCGCCTGGCCGACCAGTCGCTCTCGGCCCAATCGGCCTAGTCGGCGACCAGAGCTCTGATCCGCCTCACGCCGCCAATACCGCATCCAGCGCGGAATAGAACAGGCCCAACCCGTCGTCGGAGGGACCGGTCAGTGCCTCGATGGCGTGCTCGGGATGGGGCATCAGTCCTACGACACGACGGTTGGCTGAGCTGATTCCGGCGATGTTGCGCAGCGAGCCGTTGATGTCGTCGTGGTAGCGGAACACCACCCGGCCCTGGGCGTCCAGTTCGTCGAGCACCGCGTCCGGGGCAACGTAGCGGCCCTCGCCGGACTTCAGCGGCACCAGTAGGTCTGCCCCCGGCTCGAAACGCGATGTCCAGGCCGTCGCCGTCGACGTCACCTGCAGCCACACGTCGCGGCAGATGAAGTGCAGGCCCGCGTTGCGGGTCAGTACGCCGGGCAACAGGCCGGCCTCGCACAACACCTGAAAACCATTGCAAATACCCAGTACCGGCAGGCCGCGACCGGCGGCAGCGACCACTTCACCCATCACCGGAGCGAACCTCGCGATCGCGCCGGCCCGCAGGTAGTCCCCGTAGGAGAACCCGCCGGGCACCACCACCGCGTCGACGCCCTTGAGGTCAGAGTCGCCGTGCCAGAGCGCGACCACCTCAGCGCCCACGGCCCGCGCCGCCCTAGCGGCGTCGACGTCGTCAAGTGTGCCAGGAAACGTGATGACCCCGATACGCGCCGTCACTGCGATTCCCGGCTGACTGTCCAATCCTCGATCACCGTGTTCGCCAGCAGCGATTCCGCGATTTCAGCGAGCTGCGAATCGTCGATGCTGTCGTCGACTTCGAGCTCAAATCTCTTGCCTTGCCGGACATTCGAGACGCCTGCGTGTCCGAGTCGGCCCAGCGCGCCGACGATCGCCTGCCCCTGCGGGTCGAGGATCTCGGCCTTGGGCATCACGTGCACAACCACCCGGGCCACGGGCGCTCCTTGTCGTCGAGACCTGATTGCTCGGCGCCAACTCTACCGGGGCGGCGGGCCCGGCCGCACAATCATAGACATGCAACTGACTCACTTCGGCCACTCCTGTTTACTCGCCGACTTCGGGCACACCACGATCCTGTTTGACCCGGGCAATTTCTCGCACGGATTCGAGGGCATCAGTGGCCTCTCGGCGATCTTGATCACCCATCAGCATCCTGATCACGTCGACACCGCGCGGCTACCCGCATTGTGCGAGGCCAATCCGGACGCTGTGCTCTACGCCGACCCGCAGACCACGAGCCAGCTCGGCGACCCGTGCGTGGCGGTCAATGTGGGTGACGAGCTGGCCGTTGGTCAGCTGACGATTCGCGCGATCGGCGGCCGACACGCGGTCATTCATCCGGAACTTCCTGTGGTAGAGAACATCTCGTACTTGATCTCCGACGGAGACCATCCGGCCCGGCTGATGCACCCCGGTGATGCGTTGTTCCTCCCGGACGAGCCGGTGGACGTGCTGGCCACACCGGCGGCAGCCCCGTGGATGAAGGTCTCCGAGGCCGTCGATTATCTGCGGGCGGTCGGGCCGGCCCGCGCTGTCCCTATCCACCAGGGCATCATCGCCCCCGACGCCCGGGGCATTTATTACGGGCGGCTCAGCGAGATGACCACCACCGACTTCCAGGTGCTGCCCGAAGAAACCGCGGTCACCTTCTAGCGCCTTGCTGTCGAGCGTCACGCTGGCGTCACGGTGGTGGTCGAGCGCAACGCTGACGTGACGCTCGGCGCCGGCGCTAGCGCGAGCGGACCGCAGCCGGCCCCGCTATCTGATGTCGGCGGCAGCCCCGCGGCCGGCGGCGCGACCAGAGAAGATGCAGCCACCCAAAAACGTGCCTTCCAGGGCCCGGTAGCCGTGGACACCACCGCCGCCGAAGCCGGCCACTTCGCCGGCGGCGTACAGCCCGTCGAACGGGGTGCCATCGGCCTTGAGTACCCGGGAGTCGAGGTCGGTCTCAAGGCCGCCCAACGTCTTTCGGGTCAGAATGTGCAGCTTCACCGCGATCATCGGCCCGGCTTTGGGATCAGCCAAGCGGTGCGGTGCCACCACTCGGCCCACGCGGTCGCCGCGATAAGCGCGGGCCGCACGAATCGCGGTGACCTGGCCGTCTTTGGTGAACCGATTGGCGACCTCGCGATCGCGTGCGGTGACCTCGGCCGCCACCGTCGCGTAGTCCAACGGCGCCACGCCGGGCAGCTTGTTCATCGCGGATACCAAGTCGCGCAACGAATCCGCGCTGACGAAGTCGACACCCCGGTCGACGAAGGCCTGTATCGGAGCGGGCGGCCCGGACCGGGCCCTGGACGACAGCAGCTTGCGTACGCTGCGCCCGGTCAGGTCGGGGTTCTGTTCCTGACCCGACAGCGCGAATTCCTTCTCGATGATCCTGGCGTTCAACACAAACCAGGTGTGGTCATAACCGGATTGCGCGATGTACTCCAGGGTGCCCAAAGTGTCGAATCCCGGGTACAGCGGGACGGGCAGCCGCTTGCCTGTCGCGTCCAGCCATAGCGACGACGGACCCGGGATGATCCGGATGCCATGTCGCGGCCATATCGGATCGTAGTTGGTGATGCCTTCGGTGTAGTGCCACATCCGGTCCCGGTTGATCACCCGACCGCCGGCCTTCTCGGTGATCGCGATCATTCGGCCGTCGACGTGGGCGGGCACCCCGCTGAGCAGTTGCTCGGGCACCCGCCCCATCCGCTGTGGCCAGTTCTGCCGCACCAGATCATGGTTCGCCCCAATGCCGCCGCTGGTGACGATGACCGCTGAGGCGCGAAATTCGAAATCCGACAGAATCTTTCGAGACGACGGCACACCGCGCGGCTCCTCCGATGGTTCGAGCACACTGCCGCGGACCCCGGTCACCGCATCTCCTTCGACGATCAATTCGTCGACCTGGTGCCGGTGTTTGAAGCGCACCGTGGATCGGTCCCGAAGCCGGCGCGCGAACATCTCGACCAGGGCCGGACCGGTGCCCCAGGTGATGTGAAACCGGGGCACCGAGTTGCCGCAACCGCGCGCGTCGTAGCCGCCGCGCTCGGCCCAGCCCACCAGCGGAAAGATTTTCAACCCGCGGGCGCGCAGCCAGCTGCGTTTCTCCCCGGCCGCGAAGTCGACGTAGGCGTGCGCCCATTGCCTGGGCCAGTAGTCCTCGGGACGGTCGAACCCCGCGGTGCCCAGCCAGTCCTGCAGGGCCAGTTCGTAGCTGTCGCGCACGCCCAGGCGGCGCTGCTCGGGGCTGTCGACGAAGAACAGTCCGCCGAACGACCAAAAAGCCTGACCGCCCAGATTGGCACTGTTCTCCTGGTCCAGGATCAACACCCGCACGTCGCGGTCAGCCAGTTCGCAGGCAGCGACCAGCCCGGCCAGCCCCGCACCGACCACGATCACATCAGCGGCGAACTCCGCGGCTCCGGTATCACTCATGCCGCTACAGGGTAGTAAACCCGAACCGTCAGGCGGCGTCGGGAACCACGTGATAGGGCCGCCACTCGTAGACGATCGGAGTACAGCCCAGCAGCAGCGCCAGGTCTACGGCGTCCAGCATCGCCTGGCGTGGCCCCGGCTTGCGCAGCTGCGGAGCGGCCACCGCGACCCGGACGATTCCGTCCCGGCGCGCGATACGTTCAGCCGACAACACCAGCATCCGGCACCACCAGGGCTCAGCCAGGAATCCTTCGCCGATGCCCAGGACCCGGGCGCGAACCGTGGTTTTCCGGACCAGATCGGTGATTTCATGCAGGTCGGCCAGCAGCCGAAAACCGTTGAGCGGCAGCGCTTTGACAGCACCAGGTGATATCGTCCAACCCGGCGCGGCGAACAGCCGGGTACGCAGGCCCAGATGCTCGACGACTCGGTCGGCAGCCATCAGCCGCAAGTTCGCCTCATGTTTAGGCAGTGCCGCGAACTCGCCTCGACGCTTCTTGGTGGCTGCCTGGTCATAGCCCTGCAGCAATATCGCGTCACCGCCGGTACGACGGCGGGTCAGCCATTCCACGGTGACCGGGTCCCGGTCGAGCCGGTAGCCGCCCTTGAGCCGTGGCGCCACCAATAGTGAGACGGGCACCCGCCGCGCGTCCATCTGCGCGCAGAATTCCCCGACGTCCGCCAACGTGCCCTCGCCGATACCGGAGACCGAGACGATCAATTTCCCCGACACCTCACCAGTTTGCCGACCACAAGTGTCTAGACGGTGACGTACACGCAGATGACAGGTGTCGAAGCCACCCGAGCCGGCTAGTTGGGCAGCACGGCCTCAATTGCGGCAACGACCTCGGGCGCATCAGGTGCCGTGCGCGGACGGAACCGGGTGACAACCGTCCCACCAGGGGCGATGAGGAATTTCTCGAAGTTCCATTGTACGTCGCCGGCCTGGCCGCCGGCGTCGGGCGTTTTGACCAATTCCGCGTACAGCGGATGCCGGCCCGGACCGTTGACCTCCGTTTTTCCCAGCAGCGGGAATGTCACACCGTAGCTGGTCGAGCAAAACGTCTGGATTTCTTCGGCGGTGCCAGGCTCTTGGCCCATGAACTGATTGCAGGGCACTCCCAGGACCGCCAGGCCACGCTGCGCATAGTCCTGCGCAAGCTGCTGCAATGCGCTGTATTGCGGGGTCAGGCCGCATTTGGAGGCGACGTTGACCACCAGCACGGCATGGTCGGCGTAGTCGGCCAGCGAGGTGGGACGGCCGTCGAGAGTGGTCAAGGCAATGTCGTTGAGAGGCGATCCGCTCATACCGGCACACTACCGTGGCGCGAAGTCGCGCCACCGGAGTCGGCAAACTAGTCAGTCGGCTACCTGATGGCCGTTACGCTGACACCCGTGGTGTCCGGCGCTGTCAATCCGCGATCACCCGATCGGCAATTGAGCACCGCCGAGCCAACCCATCCCGACCGGCTCGACGCCCGCCTGCTGCGGATCGCGGGCGTGTGCGTGCTGGCATCGGTGATGTCGATTCTGGATGCCACGGTCGTCAGCGTCGCGCAACGCACCTTCATTGCCGAATTCGACTCCACCCAGGCGGTCGTCGCGTGGACGATGACGGGCTACACGCTGGCGCTGGCCACGGTGATACCGCTGGCCGGTTGGTCGGCTGACCGGTTCGGCACCAAGCGGCCGTTCATGGTTTCGGTGCTGGCATTCACGGTGGGCTCACAGCTGTGCGCGATGGCACCAAACATCACGTCGCTCATCGCCTTTCGGGTCCTGCAGGGCCTCGGTGGCGGGATGCTGGTGCCACTGGGCTTCACCATCTTGACTCACGCGGCGGGTCCCAGGCGGCTCGGCCGTCTGATGGCCGTGATGGGTATTCCGATGCTGCTCGGCCCCATCGGTGGGCCGATCCTGGGCGGCTGGCTGATCGATAGCTACAGCTGGGAGTGGATTTTCCGGATCAACCTGCCGATCGGTATGGCCGCATTCGTTCTGGCGGCCATCGTGTTTCCCAAGGACCACCCGGTGCCGTCAGAGACGTTCGATTTCGTCGGCGTGCTGCTGTTGTCACCAGGCCTGGCGACATTCCTCTACGGAGTGTCGTCGATCCCGGCTCGCGGCACGGTGGCCGACCGCCACGTGTGGATACCCGCGGCCATCGGTGTGGCCCTGATCGCCGGGTTCGTCGTGCACGCGCTCTATCGCGCCGATCATCCGCTGATCGACTTGCGGCTATTCGAGAACCGCGTGCTGACGCTGGCCAACGCGACGATGTTCTTGTTCGCCATCGCGTTTTTCGGCGCCGGGCTGCTGATCCCGAGCTACTTCCAGCAGGCGCTGCACCACACGCCGCTGCAGTCCGGTGTGCACCTGATCCCGCAGGGCCTCGGCGCGATGGCGACCATGCCGCTGGCCGGCGCGTTCATGGACAGACGTGGACCCGGGAAAGTCGTGCTGGTCGGGATCACGTTGATCGCCGCCGGGATGGGCGCCTTCGCCTACGGGGTCTGGCACCAGGCCGACTACTGGCCCACGCTATTGGCGGCCCTGGCCGTCCAGGGCATGGGCATGGGCTGCACCATGATGCCGCTATCCGGTTGCGCGGTACAGGCTTTGGCGCCCCCGCAGATCGCCCGCGGCTCGACGTTGATCAGCGTCAATCAGCAAGTGGCCGGTTCGGTGGGTACCGCGCTGATGTCGGTGATCTTGACCAATCAATTCAACCGAAGCGAAAACATCGCCGCCGCAAGCTCAATCACCGCACAACGGGCAAACGCCGCGCGGCGCGGCATACCGCTCGATCCGTCAGCGCTGCCGCGGCGCGCCCTTGCTCCCGACTTCACCACCCACCTGCTGCACGACCTGTCACACGCCTACAGCACGGTGTTCGCCGTAGCTGTCGCATTCGTGGCGGCGACGTATATCCCGGCGGTATTTCTGCCGAAAAGACCTGCGGGCGCCGAGCCCGGCGAGTCGCCGATGCCGGCGCGCTAGCCGGCGAACAGCATCCGCGCTATCCGCTCGACGGTCCGCCCAAGTCGATGACGACGCGGCTACCCCTGCGCACCGCTGAGGAGATCGTCTATTTGGCCGTTGCCATAGTGGTCGCCGTCGGCGGCAGCTAGCAGCCAGGAATATTGGAACGCGATCTCCTTCCAGCGCTCGTAGCGGCCGCTGATACCGCCATGGCCGGCGCTCATCTGAGTCTTCAACAACACCGGATTATCGCCAACCTTGTTGTACCGCAACGCCGCAACCCATTTCGCAGGTTCGACATAGTACACCCGGGTGTCGTTAAGCGAGGTCATCGCAAGAATCGGGGGATATTGTTTGGCCGCGACGTTCTCATAGGGCGAATACGACTTCATGTAGAAGTAAACATTGCTGTCGCGCAACGGGTTTCCCCATTCGTCCCACTCGGTGACCGTGAGCGGCAACGACGGATCCAGAATCGTGGTGAGCGGGTCGACAAACGGAACCTGGGCCAGGACCCCGCCGAACAGTTCCGGTGCCATGTTGGCGACCGCACCCACCAGCAGGCCTCCCGCGCTGCCGCCCGATGCCACCAGCTGGTGCGGCCGGGTCACGCCGGAATCCACCAGATGTTGTGCCACCGCGACGAAGTCGGTGAAGGTGTTCGTTTTCTCCAGCAGCTTGCCGTGCTCGTACCATAGCCGGCCCATCTCGCCTCCGCCGCGCACATGGGCGACAACGAAGACCACGCCGCGGTCCAGCAGCGACAGCCGCGAAATGGTGAACCGCGGGTCCTCACAGATCTCATAGGCGCCATAGCCGTAGAGCATTGCCGGAGAAGGGAATTCGATGCCATCGCGGTACACGAGCGACACCGGGATGCGGGTGCCGTCCGCCGCGTACGCCCAATCGCGACGCTCGACGTAATCGGCGCGCCGGTAGTCGCCGAGCACCGGTTGCTCACGCAGCAGTGTGCGCTCACCGGTCACCAGGTCCAGATCGTAGATGCGCACCGGGGTGATGAACGAACCGGCGCCGATCCGCAATTTGGGCGATGACCAGTTCGGGTTGGGTCCCAAACCCGCCGACATCAGTTCGGTGTCGAATGAGACTTCTTCCGGGCGCCCGTAGTCGCCGTCGGCAATCGGCCACAGCTGGATCCGCGGCAGGGCCTCACGCCGGTAGCTGACCATCAGGTGTCCGGCGAAGGCGTCCACACCGTCAAGCCTGACATCGTCACGGTGCGGGATCAGGGTGCGTTGTGCGGCGGGATCGCTGACCGGCGCCTCGACAAGGGTGAAATTCACCGCGCCGTCGTTGTGCAGGATCAAAAACCGGTCCCGCCCGCCGACGACGGCGTGCTCAACCGAGTACTCGACGCCGTCGCGACGCGGCAGCACGGTGGCGAACTGTGCCTGCGGGTCGTCGGCGGCCGCATAACGGAGCTCAGAGGTGATGGCCGATCCCGAGGCAATCAGCACATAGGCGTCGCTGCGGGTACGCCCCACCGCAAGCCAAAACCGCTCGTCTGCTTCGTGATATACCTTCTCTGCGGGCAGGCCGCCCGCCAGTTGATGCCGCCAGACCGTGTCTGGACGCCAGGCCTCGTCGAGAGTGACGTAGTACAAGGTGCGGTTGTCGGTCGCCCAGGTAGCTCCCGCGCCGATGCCGACGATTTCGTCGTCGTACTGCTCGCCGGTACGTAAGTCCCTGAAGCGCAGGGTATATCGCTCGTCACCGACGACGTCGATGGAATAGGCCAGCACATTGCCGTCCGGGCTGACGCTGGCGGCGCCAAGCGCGAAGAAGTCATGCCCGTCGGCCTCCAGGTTTTCGTCGAGCAGCACTTTCTCATCGGGGATCTCGGTGTGCTCGTCGAAGATCGGCGGCTCCCAGTCATCGTCATTTCTGATGGGGCAACGGCAATGGACGCCGTACTGCTTGCCTTCGAAGCTGCGGGCGTAATACCACCACTCCCCCCGGCGGATCGGCACCGACAGATCGGTCTCCTTGGTACGCGCCTTGATCTCGTCGAAAATCTTTTGTCGCAACGGCTCCAGATGAGCGGTGGCCTGGTCGGTATAGGCATTCTCGGCTTCGAGGTGGGCGATGACCTCGGGATCGGCTTTGGCGCGCAACCATTCGTAGGGGTCGACGACAACGTCGCCGTGGTACTCGCGTCGGCTGTCCACCCGTTTGGCGACGGGGGGTTCAGCGGTATCACTCATGCGTGTGGACCGATCCAGTCGTCGAAGCGCAGCCCGGAAATCCGTTCGTAGGCATCGATATACCGAGCACGCGTCGCCTCGATGATGTCGTCCGGCAGTGGGGGTGGTCGCTGTGAACCCGCCCGGTCCCAGCCGGATTCCGGTCCGGTGAGCCAATTGCGGACGAACTGCTTGTCGAAACTGTTCTGCACCAGCCCAGCCCGGTATCCGTCGGCCGGCCAGTACCGCGACGAGTCGGGTGTGAAGACCTCGTCGGCCAGCGTGAGGTCGCCGTGCGCGTCGATACCGAACTCGAATTTGGTGTCGGCGATGATGATTCCTTTCGTCAGGGCGCGGTCGGCGGCCTGCACGTATAACTGCAACGTACGGTCGCGCAGTTCGTTGGCGCGCACCGCTCCGACCATCTCGCTGACCCGGGTGAATGAAATGTTCTCGTCATGGCGTCCCAGTTCGGCCTTGGTCGCCGGGGTGAACAGCGGCTCGGGAAACTTGCTCGCCTCCACCATTCCCGCGGGCAACGAAATTCCGCACACCGAGCCGCTCTGTTGGTAATCAAGCAATCCCGAGCCGGTCAGGTAGCCGCGCGCCACACACTCCACCGGGAGCATCTGAAGTTCTCGTACTACGAGTGCGCGGCCGAGCAATTCGTCGGGGATTCGTGGGTCGTCCGGCGGGCCGGCCAGGTGATTATTGGCTTCGACGAAGTTGAAGAAGAACACGCTCATCGCGGTCAGAATGCGGCCCTTGTCCGGGATGGTGCTGTCCAGGACGTAGTCGAACGCCGAGATGCGGTCGGTCGCGACGAACAACAGGTGCTTGTCGTCGATGCGATAGAGGTCGCGGACCTTGCCGCTGGCCAGATGCCGGTAATCGGACAGAGCGGGACGCATCGCGTCAGCCTATCGGGCGGTTCGGGACGAGCATTGTGCTGGGATCAGAGCATGACACTGCGGTTTTTGCCTTACGCCACCCGACCCGGCCGCTTGGTGGCCCAGCTCTTCAGCGATATCGCCGTCGCCGTGTGGACTTTTGTGTGGGTATGCGTCGGCGTAGCGGTGCACAGCGCGATCTCGACCATCGCCGAAGCCGGCCGGCAGGTCGAGGGCGGAGCGCAAGGTGTCGGCCACAACCTGGATTCGGCGGGCCGCAGCGCCCAACACATCCCGCTGGTCGGCGGGGCGATCAGCAAGCCGCTGACCGCGGCCAGTCGCGCCGCTCTCGACATCGCCGGCGCCGGGCACACGCTCGATACCACCGCCAGTTGGCTCGCGGTGCTGCTGGCGCTGGCTGTAGCGTCACCACCGATTCTGGCCGTGATGATGCCGTGGTTCTTCCTGCGGCTGCGGTTCTTTCGGCGTAAGTGGACGGTGACGGCGTTGGCTGCCACCCCGGCCGGTCAACAGCTGCTGGCACTGCGGGCGTTGGCCAACAGCCCGTTGCGCAGGCTCGCCACCGTCAGCGAGGACCCGGTTGGCGCGTGGCGGCGGGAAGATCCCGACGTCATCCACGGCCTGGCTGGGCTCGAGTTGCGGTCGGCGGGCATCAGGGTTCCTGCGCGCTGAATGCGCGCGATGCATCGAATGCGCTGTCGGCTTTGCGGGCTCCCCTGCTGATCGCAAGTCAACAAACTCTGCTAGCAATTTGCAAGCAGAGTGCTATCATGATCCAGTGAAGACTTTGTATTTGCGTAACGTGCTGATGCCGCCGCCGAGCAATTGGAACGCGTCGCCGAGAGAGAGAGGACCTCGGTGTCGGCGGTGGCGGTACGTGAACTCGCCGAGGCTTCCCGGCGCGTCGACAACCCCGCGCTGCTCGGGGAGCTGCCCGACCTCGACATCGACATCTCCGAGCT
The DNA here is from genome assembly GCA_963787635.1 of uncultured Actinomycetota bacterium. Lineage (GTDB taxonomy): Bacteria > Actinomycetota > Actinomycetes > Mycobacteriales > Mycobacteriaceae > Mycobacterium. Next base: position 280,379 of record CAWBDP010000008.1, read on the forward strand.
AGTCGGTGATCTCGACTCCGAGCGCGCTGGTCGATGATTGTCGTCGAAGAAGAGGCGGCGCTCGGGCAGCACTGCTGAACGATGGAGCGGCACGACACCTGATCGGCGGCGAACGGCTACACGCCCCGCATCTCATTGATTCGGAAATCGCGAGTGGGCTTCGCAGGCACGTTCAGAGAGATCGGATGAGCGCGACCGCACGGATGGCATGCCCTACAAACGTGGCGCCGCCTGGCCGTGACGCGCTATCCCGTCTACGGCCTGTTCGAGCGCATCTGGGAAGTCCGGGAAAACTTCTCGGCTTACGACGCCAGCTACGTCGCCCTGGCAGAAATCCTCGAGTGCGCACTAGTCACAGCCGACGCACGGCTAACCCGCGGCGGCCAAGCCCGATGCACGATCACCGTCGTTCCCGAATAGCCCTCCTTAGCTCTCGAAAGACCAAGCAGTACAACGGATCTGAACTGCATAGGCTTGGTCGAACCGTATGGACGGGACGCCGTTCGGGCGCTACCGGTTGGTGGAGTTGTTGGGCCGCGGTGGCATGGGCGAGGTGTGGCGAGCCCACGACACCGAGACCGACCGGATCGTGGCAATAAAGTCTTGCCCGCGCATTTGTCCGACGACGAGGAGTTCCAGCGGCGATTCCGCCGGGAAGCCCACGCGGCGGCACGATTGAACAGCCCGCACGTCATCCCGATCCACAACTACGGCGAGATCGACGGACGCCTCTATGTGGACATGCGGTTGATCGAGGGCCGCGACTTGGAAGCGATACTCGCCGACGGGCCGCTGGGTCCCGAGCGCGCGGTGCTCATCATCGGACAAGTCGCCAAGGCATTGCACGCCGCCCATCAGGTGGGCCTTTTGCACCGCGACATCAAACCATCCAACATCCTGCTCGACAGCGACGACTTCGCCTACCTGATTGATTTCGGGATCGCCCGGGTCGCCGATGAAACGCGAATGACCAAGTCCGGCTATACGATCGGCACCTTTCAATACATCGCACCGGAGCGTCTGGATAGTGCGACAGAAGATGCCCGCGCCGACATCTACTCGTTGGCCTGCGTGTTGTATGAATGCCTGACCGGAGACCCGCCTTTTGCCGGCGAAACCATGGCGCGCCTGATGCACGCACACGTGAGCACCCCGCCGCCTCGACCCTCGACCACCCATCCGGATGTACCCCCAACGGTCGACGAAGTCATAGCGACCGGCATGGCCAAAGACCCCGACCAGCGGTATGCGACCACGCTCGAGTTAGCCAACGCTGCCCGCGACGCAGTCACAGTCCCTATTCAGCGGCCAGCATCGAGTCCGGCGCCCCTCCCGCCAACGGAGCCGGCACCCGATCCGGGTGGAATTAGTCGGCGTACCACAATCGGACTCATTGGCGGCGCCATCGGAGTCTCCGCGCTAGGTGCGGCCCTCGGCATTCCCGCCCTCGTCAGACACCGCCGTCCAAGTCATCCCCAACATCATCGATACCGCCCTCGTCATCGGCGCCATCGCAGATTGTACTGCCGTTCAACGCCCTTAAATACGCGTGCGACGTCGCAGTGGACAGCACCGGTGCCGTCTATGTAGCTGATCCCCAGATCGGACAGGTACTGAAGCTCGCGGAGGATTCGTCCACTGAGACTTCGCTGCCGTTCACCGACGTTGCGCCCGGGCATCTGGCGGTCGATAGCACCGGTGCCGTCTACATCACCGATGGCATGAGCCTAAGGCATTGCCGGCGGGCTCGTCGACCTAAACCGTGTTGCTCACCAACGACTCCAACTCCTTCGACGGTGTGGCGGACTGACGGCGCCGGCACCGTCGACGTCGCGGTCGGTTCAATTTGGCGTCAATTTCCCCACTCAAATGTTGAAGTTGGCGCCGGGGTCAGCCGACCCCGACCGTCCTACCCATCCCAGACGTCGAGGAACTCGGGGACGTGGCGGTGGACAGCGCCGGTACCCTCTATGTCACCGACTACGCCGGTGGCAACAGCGGACTTGGAACCGGCCGGGATGCTGAAGCTTACAGCGGGGGCGACCACCCCAGACACGCTGCCCTTCACCAGCGTTAATTCTCTTGGTGGCCTGGCGCTGGACGGCGACGGCGCCGTCTACGTCACCGACACCCACAAAAACCGGGTGCTGAAACTTTCTGCGGGCTCGGACGCCCCCACCGTTCTGCCGTTCACCGGCCTCAACTATCCCCTGGGCGTCGCGGTAGATAGCGCAGGCAATGTGTATGTGGCCGACGCCAAGAACGGCCGGGTGGTGAAACTGCTAGTTGTGTGAAGGCGCGCGCATGCCTTAGTAGCCCGCGCCGACGTCGGCGGCCACGTCGCAACCCGTCGGCACCAGCCAGTCCACCGCGTCCTGCGGGGCCTGCGGCCGCAGCTCGTCGTAGTCCTCGGCGATGGATCCGAAGGACGTCGCACGCTTTTGGCGGTCGGTCACGCCGCAACGGTAGTCCCGCAGTCTACGAACCAGCTTTGTCTGCGAGTCTCCGCCACGACAGCAGCAGACCGGCCACGGCCACGATCAGCCACGCCGCCAAGGCATTCCAGAAGAACACCAACGACACCGTCTGCATCCACCGCAGATGAAGTTCGCGCGCCGATGCCCAGGTGGCCACGGAGTACATGCCCAGCGGGAACACCAGGGCCCACCACACCCCGTGGAACTGCAGCACTTCTGGGCGTCGGCTGATGTGGTGCAGCCCGAAGTAGATCAGCGGCGGTATCCACAGGGTTGCCGTCACCCAGGTGATCACCGTCGCCGTCCGAACGCCGCTCGCGGCCCAATCCGGAGCAACTTGGTGAATGTTGTCACCGGCCAGCGTCGCGATCGCCAGCGCTCCCATCAAGATCCAACTATCGGGCTCAAATCCGTTGTGCTCACGTCGTTCGGCGACCGCGCGCCACAGGATCAGCCAGGTCATCACACCGTAGATGCCGATCGCCAACAGCCAGATCACCCCGGCAACCAGCAACCACCAGCGGTGGCCGTTATGCGAGGCAACCTGCGCCATCACGATCGCCAGGCCGGACGATCCGACACTGGCCAATTCCCATGCGCCGTGTGCGTGATCTCGCAGCGCCACCCAGCCGCGGGCCGACATATTGCGAACGGTGAGCACGACGAGCACCAGCCAGGCCGACAGCGCCACCGCGCCGAGTATGCGCACCGCCGCCAGATGTGATGACAACCTCGTGTCCAGCACCGCACAGGCGGCGACGAAGGTGAACAGCCGCAACGTCACATCGGGGTCTGTCAGCTCCCAAGAGTCGATCCGGCGTTTCGCCGCGAGGGTGGCGACCACCAAGACGACGAGGACCGCCAAACCGAGGGAGGCCGCCACGCCCAGCGTGTTACCGATGCGCCAGTAGCGGTGGTTGCGCGCGGCGATCGATAAAATCCCGGTCGCCATCACGACCGAGAAGACGTCTGGTGACAGCTCGATATCACCAAGCCGAGCCTTCACGACGTCGTGCGCAACTCCACGAGCAGATGCCGAATGCCGGTGTGCCGGTTGCTGCGGGTCCATTCCACCGGTGCCGCAACCTGCACAGCGTCGAAGCGCGCCAGCAATTCCTCAAACAGGACTCGTAGTTCCAGCCGAGCCAGGTTAGCACCCAGGCAGTAGTGCACACCCTGACCAAAGCCCAAGTGCGGATTGGGCTTTCGCTCGATATCAAACTCGTCGGGATGGTCGAACATGCTGGCGTCCCGGTTGGCCGAGCCCTCCCATATCTGGACCTTCTGGCCCGCCTCGATGCACCGTCCGCCCAGCGTGACGTCGCGGGTGGCGGTGCGCCGCTTGGACGGCGACGGCGATGCCCAGCGAATCATCTCTTCGATCGCCGACGGCAGTAACTCGAAATCGCCACGCAACGTTTGCCATTGCGCAGGATGGTCGGCGAGCGCCAGCAACCCGCCCGCCACCGCGTTGCGAGTCGTTTCCGCCCCTGCGCTGAACAGCAAACTGAAGAACAGGTACACCTCGATATCCGACAAAGCGCTGTCTTGAGAGTCGTCGAGCAGCGCGTTGGCGACCACCGACAACATGTCGTCGGTCGGGTCGGCACGTTTGGACGCGATCAACTGCTGGCCGTAGTTGTACATCCGCGACCCGGCCTCCTCTACCGAAATCTGCGACAGGGACGCCTTGCGCGAGCCGCCGAAGTCGAACTGCGGCTCGATAGCTTCGAACAGCCAATGCCGTTCGGACTCGGGCACTCCCAGCAAGATACAGATCATCTGCATCGGGAGTTCGGCGGCGACCTCAACCAAGAAATCGAACGGTTTGCCCGGCACCACCGCGTCCAGCAGCCGGCGCGCCCGGGCTCGCAGATCGTCCTCAACGCGACGGATCATCCGCGGCGTCAGCCCGGAGCTGACGAGTCGCCGGATCTGTGCATGCCGCGGGTCGTCCATCATGTTGAGCACTTGGCCCGCGATAGCCAGATCCTGCAACAGCGTGCCGCCGAACGCTCGCTCACCACCGGTGACCGAAGAGTACGTCACCGGATCCTTGAGCACCGCAAGGGTTTCCGCATACGTCGCAACGGACCAGAAACCCTCCCCGTCGGGGGTGTTGTCGGTCGGCTCGTGCCAGTAGACCGGCGCCTCGCGCCGATGGATCGCGAACAGGTCGTGCGGGAATCCGTTGGCGAAGTTGTCCAGATCGGTGAAGTCGATGTGAGCAACGGCCAGAGTCACAGAATCGCTCCCGGGGTGTATTTGGCCGCATCGGGGTAGCGGCCCACCAGCGCGTCCACCTGCGCGGCCACCCCGTCGACCTGGTCACCCGCCGCCCCGATGAAGGCCGCCTTATCGGCCAGCGCGGCGTCCAGCGCTGCGCGGTCCAACGGCAGCCGCTCGTCGGCGGCCAACCGATTCATCAGGTCGGGCTCTGCGCCGCTGTCCCGCATCGCCAGCGCGGTGGCGACCGCGTGCTCACGAATCAGGTGATGCGCGGTCTCGCGGCCCAAACCCGCACGCACCGCGGCGATCAATACCTTGGTTGTGGCCAGAAACGGCAGATAGCGCTGCAGTTCGCGGCCGATCACCGCCGGGTAGGCGCCGAACTCGTCGAGCACCGTCAAGAACGTCTCGATCTGCCCGTCTGCGGCGAAGAAGCCGTCCGGCAACGCAACACGGCGCACCACGGAGCAGAAGACATCGCCCTCGTTCCATTGCGCGCCGGCCAGTTCGGCGGCCATCGAGGCATAGCCGCGCAAGACCACCTGCAGCCCGTTGACCCGTTCGCAGCTACGGGTGTTCATCTTGTGCGGCATCGCCGACGAGCCGACCTGGCCTTCGGCGAATCCCTCGGTGACCAGCTCGTGCCCGGCCATCAGCCGGATGGTGTGCGCCATCGACGACGGGCCCGCACCCAGCTGCACCAGCGCGGAGAGCACATCATGGTCCAGCGACCGCGGGTACACCTGCCCGACGCTGGTCAAAACCGTGGTGAACCCCAGGAATTGAGCGACCCGGCGCTCGAGTTCGTCGAGCTTGGCCGGGTCACCGCCGAGCAGGTCGAGCATGTCCTGCGCGGTGCCCATCGGGCCTTTGATGCCGCGCAGCGGGTAACGGTCGATCAGCTCACGCAGCCTGGCCAGCGCGATCAGCGTCTCCTGCGCGGCCGACGCGAACCGCTTACCCAGGGTGGTGGCCTGGGCGGCGACGTTGTGACTGCGACCGGCCATCACCACGTCCCGATAGGCCACCGCGCGCTCGGCAAGACGGGCCACCACCGCCACGCCGTGGGCGAAGACCAGTTCCATCGAACGCCGGATCTGCAGTTGCTCCACGTTCTCGGTCAGGTCGCGGCTGGTCATCCCCGTATGCACATGTTGGTGACCGGCCAGCGCGTTGAATTCCTCGATGCGGGCTTTCACGTCGTGGCGCAGCGCCCGCTCACGTGTGGCGATCGAGTCCAGGTCGACGTCGTCAAGCACCCGCTCGTAGTCGTCGATCGCCTGGGCGGGGACGTCGGCGCCCAGCTCTCTCTGAGCACGCAGCACCGCTAGCCACAGCCGTCGCTCCGCGACGACCTTGGCCTCCGGTGACCAGATGGCGACCATCTCGGCGCTGGCGTACCGGTTGGCCAGCACGTTAGGAATGCTCACAGGCACACAGCTTACGGTCGGGACCGCCCGGATTGGCCGGCTCCGCCTGCTACGTCGTCCCGGTCACAGTTGTCACAGCCGTCTCTGTGCCGGCAGGTACCCAATTTGCCCTCCTCACAGCGACAACCGAGCTCGGCCCGCAGGAGAGTAGCGAATTGTCGCTAGTAGCCGGGCACAACGACCATCTTCCCCCGTGAGGCCAGTGTGGCGGGTGGGACAAAAGTGTGTCGGGTGGACAAAAGTGTGGCGGGGGCGCAAACGCCTGGCGGTGGGACAATAAGCCCGCGGCGCGCGGGCGAGTCCGCGGCAAACCGTTCAACGCCCCGCCCGTCCTACCCTTGCGACGTGTACTTCGTCGGGGTGGACCTCGCCTGGGGTGTCCGCAACCCGACGGGCGTCGCGGTGGTAGATCCCGAGGGCCGCCTCGTCCACGTCCAAGCTGCCCACGACGACGCCGACGTGTTGGAGAAGTTGCGGCCTTATGTGCGAGACGACTGCCTGGTCGCCTTCGACGCGCCGCTGGTGGTGACCAACCCCACTGGCCAGCGTCCCGCTGAGCAAGCGTTCAACCGTGACTTTCGCAGGTTCGAAGCCGGCGCGCATCCGACGAACACCGGGAAACCGGAGTTCGCCGGCGGCCCTCGCGCCGCACGGTTGGCACGCGCGCTCAAACTCGACATGAGCCCCCGCTCAAGAAGGACGCGGCGCGCCATCGAGGTCTATCCCCATCCGGCGACCGTGGCGTTGTTCCGGCTGCCCCGCACGCTGAAATACAAGGCCAAACCCGGCCGCGGCCTCGCCCGGCTCAAGAAGGAGCTGCTGCTGTTGATGGACGGCCTGGAGGGACTTGCCGTTGCCGCGGTGCCGTTACGGGTCGCCGGCCTTGAGTGGGCCGAGCTGCGCCGGCAGGCCGAAACCGCGGAGTTCAAAAGCGAGCTGCGCCGAGTCGAGGACCCGGTCGACGCCGTCGTCTGCGCCTATGTGGCGCTGTACGCCGAGCGGCGCCCGGACGACATCACGATCTACGGAGACTTGGCCACCGGCTGCATCGTGACACCCACGTTGCCGACCGATTTGGTGGCTGCCCCTCCCTCAGATCTGCACGACGTGGCTGTCGAGCGGTGCGAACACGTCGATGATCTCGATCAGCGTCGCTCGCGCGGCCGCCCGCGGCCGCGGCGGGTCGTCGGCGAGGGAGCAGATGACAGCACCGTCGACCGCGCAGATCAAACCAGAGACCAGTTCGAACCGCACTGAGCGACCCGACCGCTCGATGGCTTCAGCAATGGCGTCTGCACGCTGCCGTGCGCTGCGGCGCTGGATTTCACGCAGGGCGGGCTGACGTGCGCAGGCGATGTAGCGCTCGTAGCGAGAGATCAGGTACTCGCTCAGCTGCGGCCCTGGATGTTTCGCTGACCAGCAGATCGACCAGCACATCGACCGTGGTCGACGAGCCGCGCCGGCGCCGTGACAGGCCTGCCACCCGCGCCCGCAGCTGGGCAACCTCAAGCATTCCGATGTGTTCGACCGCGCTGGCGATGAGCTCGTCCAGGGACGAGAAGTAGTACGTGGTCGAGGCCAACGGCAGGCCCGCCCGGCGTGCGACGGCCCGATGACGCACCGCCTCGAATCCGCCTTCGCAGAGCAGCTCCGCGGCTGCACTGACCAGCGCGTACCGTCGCCGTTCCCCCTTGGGAGTAACTGCCGCGGTCACACCCAGTAATGCTGCCAGTCAGCCTGGTGCCGCATTGCCCTTTCGGCCAAACCCCCGCCCGATGGCATCGCGCCGGCGACGATGCAGAGCGAAGCGCGGCGCTTGATAACGTCCTTCCATGCCGGAGTTGACGCGTCGCGCGGTTTTGCGCCTGGCTGCCGGCGCGGCCGCCGGCGCGGTCGGCGTCTCGGCGCTCGACACGCTGGTGCGACCCCGGCGCTCAATTGCCGCGCCGGTGTCGATGACGGCCACCGATGTTCCCTTGGCCCCACACATGCCGCTGGAGCCACCTTCGCCGCCCAGCGCGGCACCGACGATGACGACCGGATCGTTCGTGTCGGCTGCGCGCGGCGGAGTGCCGACCAACTGGGCGATCGCCCGTCCACCGGGCCAGACTGCGCCGCTGCGGCCGGTGATCGCGCTGCATGGCAAGGGCAGTGACGCGGCCAGCGTTATGGCCGGCGGCGTCGAGCAAGGGCTTGCCCAGGCGGTCAGCGCAGGTCTGCCGCCGTTCGCGGTAGTGGCTGTCGACGGTGGTGGAAGTTATTGGCACAAGAGAGCTTCCGGCGAAGACTCCGGGGCCATGGTGCTCAACGAGCTGATCCCGATGCTGCAGACCCAGCAGCTGGACACCTCGCGGCTGGCGTTCTTGGGCTGGTCGATGGGCGGCTACGGAGCATTGCTGCTCGGCGACCACCTCGGAGCGGGCCGCACCGCGGCGATCTGCGCCGTGAGTCCGGCGCTGTGGCTGTCACCCGGTGCGGCCGCACCGGGTGCGTTCGACGGCGCCAACGACTGGTCGGCGAACTCGGTCTTCGGCCTGCCCGGCCTGGCGTCGATCCCGATCCGGGTGGACTGCGGTAACAGCGATCCGTTCTACGACGCGACCAAGCAGTTCGTCGCCCAGCTGCCCAACCCGCCGTCGGGCGGCTTCTCGTCCGGCGGGCACGACGGATCGTTCTGGAGTTCGCAGCTGCCCGCCGAACTCACCTGGATCGCCCCGCTGCTGACGGCCTAGCAGCGCCCGCGCAAATCGGGCCCTGGCACCGGGTGTATAGTGTACGACTGTTCACTAAGAGCGCCTTCGCCGCGCCGAAAGGACCCTTACCGTGTCGTTCTCCCTCGAACTGTCCGACGACGTGGTCCATGTCCGGGACTGGGTTCACGAATTCGCCGCCGACGTGGTGCGTCCGGCCGCCGAAGAGTGGGACGAACGCGAGGAGACCCCGTGGCCGATCATCCAGGAGGCCGCCAAGGTCGGCCTCTACTCCATCGACTTGTTCGCCCAGCAGTCCGCCGAGCCGAGCGGTCTGGGCGTTGCTGACGGTGTTCGAGGAGATGTTCTGGGGTGACGCGGGCATCGCGCTGTCGATCCTGGGCACCGGGTTGGCCGCGGCATCGCTGGCCGCCACCGGCACCCCCGAGCAGCTCGGTGAGTGGCTGCCGCAGATGTTCGGCACCGTCGACGAGCCGCAGCTGGGGTCGTTCTGCTCGTCGGAACCCGCCGCGGGCTCAGACGTGCGGCGCCATCCTGACCCGCGCGCGCTACGAGGAAGCGACCGACGAGTGGATCCTCAACGGCACCAAAACGTGGGCCACCAACGGCGGCATCGCCAATGTGCACATCGTCGTGGCATCGGTGCATCCGGACCTGGGTTCCCGCGGCCAGGCGACGTTCATCATCCCGCCGGACACGAAGGGATTCCGGCAGGGCCAGAAATTCCGCAAGCACGGCATCCGCGCCTCGCATACCGCCGAGGTGATCCTGGACGACGTCCGCATCCCCGGCCGGCTGATCGTGGGCGGCAAGGAGAAGTTCGACGAGCGGATCGCGCGGGTGCGCGAGGGCAAGAGCGGCAGAGTCAGGCGGCGATGGCGACCTTCGAGCGCACCCGGCCCACCGTCGGCGCGATGGCGCTCGGTGTGGCGCGGGCGGCCTACGAATACGCCCTGGACTACGCACAGCAGCGTGAACAGTTCGGTCGAAAGATCGGCAACTTCCAGGCCATCGGGTTCAAGCTGGCGGACATGAAAGCCAGGATCGACGCCTCGCGGATGCTGGTATGGCGGGCCGGGTGGATGGCGCGCAACAACAGGCCTTTCGTCAACGCCGAGGGCTCGATGGCCAAACTCGTGGCCAGCGAGACCGCCGTCTACGTCACCGACGAGGCGATCCAGATACTCGGCGGCAACGGCTACACCCGCGAGTACCCGGTCGAGCGCATGCACCGCGACGCAAAGATCTTCACGATCTTCGAGGGCACCAGCGAGATCCAGCGACTGGTCATGAGCCGGGCGATCACCGGGTTGCCGGTGCGCTGAGATGCAACAGCCGGCCAGCCGATTTCGACGCGCCTCTGCGCTGCAGAGTTCGACTGCGCTCTTTGGGTTGAGGCTGGTCAGATGTCCGCTTTCGACGCCCGCAGCGGGGTCGAGTTCGCAATCAATGATCGCAGGGCCATTGGAGGCCAACGCGTCGGTCAGCGCCGACTGCAGTTCGGCCGGATGTGCTGACGTGATAACCCTTGCCGCCGAACGCCTCTGCGAACTTCTCGTGGCGTGCGCGGGCGCTCAGGACCGTGGGCGCCGGGTCCAGCCACGGTGGCCACCATCTCGTCGCCACGATAAACCCCGCCGTTGTTGAGGACGACGACGGTAATCGGTAACCGGTAGCGGCAGATCGTCTCGAATTCCATGCCACTGAAGCCAAACGCGCTGTCGCCCTCGATTGCGACCACCGGATGTCCGGTCTCGATCGCCGCGGCGATCGCGTAGCCCAGACCGATACCCATCACCCCCCAGGTGCCACTGTCGAGACGGTGTCGCGGCACCTGCATATCGATCACGTTGCGGGCGACGTCGAGTGCGTTGGCGCCCTCGTTGACCAAGTAAATCTCCGGGCGGTGAGCCAGCGTGTCACGGATGGCGCGCAGTCGCGTTGTGGAACCGCATCGGGTGCGGGTCCTCGGCGAGCCGCTCGAGCATCTTGCGTTGTTGCGGGCCTTGCGCTGCGCGAGCTCATCGGTCCAGGCGGGTGGGCGCGACGATCGGATTCGCCGGCATGCGATCGATCAGCGCCGACATCACCGAGCCGATGTCGCCGGCCAGCGGTGCCGCGATCGGCCGGTTGCTGTCGAATTCCGATGCCTCGAGATCGACCTGGACGAACGTCGCGTCAGCCGACCATGGCGGCGACTCCCCATGGCCGAGCAGCCAATTCAGCCGGGCGCCGACCAGCATGACCACATCCGCGCGGGCCAGCGCCAGCGATCGCGCAGCCGCCACGGATTGCGGATGCGTATCGGGCAGCAGTCCTTTGGCCATCGACATCGGCAGGAACGGGACGCCGGTGTTCTCGACGAACGCCCGAATCGCGGCGTCGGCCTGCGCGTAGGCAGCGCCTTTGCCCAGCACAATCAGCGGTCGCTGAGCCCGCGCCAGTAACCCCAGGGCGCGGTCGACCGCCTCGGGGGCCGGCAGTTGCCGAGGCGCGGGGTCGACGACCCGCCAGACCGTCCGGGCCGCGATGGCCGCGTCGAGAGCCTGACCGAGCACAGCGCCGGGGATGTCGAGATAGACCCCGCCCGGCCGGCCCGAGAGCGCGCTGCGAATGGCGCGCGCGACGCCCAGGCCGATGTCCTCCACCCGGCTGATCCGGTACGCCGCCTTCACGAACGGCCGGGCCGCGTCGAGCTGGTCAAGTTCCTCGTAATCGCCGCGCTGCAAGTCCACCAGCGGGCGCTCACTCGACCCCGAGATCTGGATCATCGGGAAGCAGTTCGTCGTGGCGTTGGCCAGCGCCACCAGGCCGTTGAGAAATCCGGGTGCGGACACCGTCAAGCAGATGCCGGGCCGGCGGGTGAGAAACCCGGCGGCGGCGGCCGCGTTGCCGGCCGAGGTCTCATGCCGGAAACCGATGAACCGGATGCCCGACTTCTGCGCGACGCGCGCCACATCGGTGATGGGGATGCCGACGAGCCCGTAGACGGTGTCGATCCCGTTGAGCTTCAGGGCGTCCACGATCAGGTGAAAACCGTCGGTCAGCTCGGCGGGTGCCGATTGTGTGGTCATGGTGGGCCGTCCTCGTGCTCGGTTCCGCTGGGTGGTCGCCGCCCTCTACTGTCGTCGGTCTGTCACGGGTGTCCAAACAGGCGAGTTGCTGGACGCCCGCGCCTGCGCCGGGCATCGTGCAAGTGGGATCTTGATCTCGCACCGCGGAAGGAACGTGGAAGATGACACCCGCCGGCCCGAGTCCGTCCATCGCCGACCTGTTCGATGCGGCCGCCACCCGCGGCCCGGAGGCGCCCGCACTGATCGTCACCGCCGAGCGCCTCCGCATCACCTACCGCGACCTCGCGCAACTGGTCGACGAACTGGCTCGCCGCTTGATCCAGGGCGGCCTGGTGGCCGGCGACCGGGTCGGGCTGCGCGTGCCAAGCAGCGCAGAGTTCGTCGTCGGACTATTGGCGGCATCGAGGGCCGGGCTGGTTGTGGTCCCGGTGGATCCCGCGCTGCCGGTTCCCGACCAGCGCGCCAGGATGTCGGCGGCCCGGGCCCGAGTCGTGCTGGTCAACGGGTCCGGGGAAACCGGCGAATCGGCGTTGCGGTGCTGGCCGATCTCGGTACGGGCCGGCAGTGGCATTGAGGACGCCGGCGTCGACCTCGACGCCACCTCTCCGCTGGAACCGGTTACCGCGGCGCCGGCGGGACTGCGACCTGACGACGCCATGATCATGTTCACCGGCGGTACCACCGGTTCGCCGAAGATGGTGCCCTGGACCCACGACAACATCGCGTGCTCGGTGCGCGACGTGATCGCCACCTACGGGCTGGGCCCCGACGATGCGACCGTCGCGGTGATGCCGCTGTTCCACGGCCACGGGCTGATCGCCGCGTTGCTGGCGACCCTTGCCTCGGGAGGAGCTCTACTGCTGCCGGATCGCGGGCGGTTTTCCGCACACACCTTCTTCGACGACCTCCGGTCCGTCGGCGCCACTTGGTTCACCGCGGTGCCGACGATCCATCGCATCGTCCTTGACCGCGCGGCGGCCGAGGCCGGGCGCGAACGACCCCCGCTGCGCTTCGTCCGCAGCTGCAGCGCGGCGCTGAGCCCGGCGACGGCTCAGGAGTTGCGCACTGCGTTCGCCGCGCCGGTGCTGGGTGCCTACGGCATGACCGAGGCCACCCACCAGATGACGAGCATGAAAGCCGATCCCGAAGAGGTGGAGCCCGGCCTGGTCGGCGTATCGAGCGGAGTAGAGATCTCGATCATCGGCGACGACGGACGGCCCTGCCCGCCGGGTGAGGTCGGTGAAATCCGGGTGCGCGGCCGCACGGTGGTGCGCGGCTACCTCGGCGATCAGGCCGCAACCGCGGAAACCTTCACCGCCGGGTGGCTGCACACCGGCGACCTGGGGTCGTTGTCCGCGACCGGCGAGCTGACACTACGCGGCCGGATCAAGGAGATGATCAATCGCGGTGGGGAGAAGATCTCACCGCAGCGGATCGAGGACGTCCTTATCGGCCACCCGAAAGTCATCGAGGCGGCCGTGTTCGGGGTTCCCGACGAGCTTTATGGAGAGACGGTGGCCGCGGTCGTCTTGCTGGACACGGCCGCGTCGCCGGATCCCGTGGTGGCCGAACTCGTCGAACTGTGTCGGGAGCGCCTCGCGGCCTACGAGGTGCCGACCAAGATTCAGGTTGCGGAAGAGCTGCCCCACACAGCCAAGGGTTCGGTCGACCGCCGCGCTGTGGCCAATCAGTTCGGGAAAGCAGGTTGATTGCGGTGCACCCGTTCGGTTGGGAGTTCCCCTATGCGTGGCCGCGAAAGCCCGTGCTGGCGCGAAACGTGGTGTGCACGTCGCAACCGCTGGCCGCCCAAGCGGGCCTTGCCATGCTCGGCGACGGCGGCAACGCGGTCGACGCGGCCATCGCCACCGCCATCACCCTCACCCTGGTCGAACCGGTCTCCAACGGCATCGGCTCGGACGCGTTCGCCATCGTCTGGGACCGTGAGCGGCTGCACGGGCTGAACGGGTCGGGCCGCTCACCCGCAGCGTGGACGCCGGAATACTTCCAGGACAAGGCGGTTCCCGCGCTGGGCTGGAACTCGGTGACCGTGCCCGGAGCGGTGTCGGCCTGGGTCGAACTGCATGCCAAATTCGGCAAGCTTCCGTTCGAGAAACTGTTCGAACCGGCGATCTCTTATGGCCGCAACGGTTTTCTGGTCTCGCCCACGGTCGCAGAGCAATGGGCGGCGCAGGTGCCGCTGTTCAAGGCTCAGCCGGGGTTCGCTGAGGTGTTCATGCCGGGCGGCCGGGCACCGCGGCCCGGCGAATTGTTCAAGTTTCCCGACCACGCGGCAACGCTGGAACAGATCGCTGCGACCAACGGCGAAGCCTTTTATCGCGGGGACCTGGCGGCCAAGCTCGAGGCACATGCCGACGGCCAACGGCGGCGTCCTGCGTGCCGATGACCTGGCGGCGCATCGCGCCGACTGGGTCGGCACGATCGACGCCGACTACCGCGGCTACACCCTCCACGAGATTCCCCCCAACGGTCAGGGAATCGTTGCCCTGATCGCCCTGGGAATCCTCGGGCAGTTCGAGATGTCCTCGTTTCCAGTCGATTCGGCGGACAGTGTGCATCTGCAGATCGAAGCGCTGAAGCTGGCTTTCGCCGACGCGCAGGCCCACGTCGCCGACGTCGACCACATGCGATTAGCACCGCGAAGCCTGCTGGACAGCGGATACCTCCAACAGCGCGCGGCGCTGATCGATCGCACGCGGGCCAAACCTGTAGCGGCCGGTACACCGAAGGCCGGAACCGTCTATCTGACCGCCGCTGACGCTTCTGGACTGATGGTCTCGATGATCCAGTCGAACTACATGGGGTTCGGCTCGGGCGTGGTCGTACCGGGCACCGGCATTTCAGTGCAAAACCGTGGGATGAATTTCACTGCGGTGCATGGGCATCCGAACGAAGTCGGCCCGGGCAAGCGCCCTTATCACACCATCATCCCGGCTTTTGTGAGCAGAGCCGGGCAACCGGTGATGAGCTTCGGGGTGATGGGCGGCATGATGCAGCCTCAGGGTCATGTGCAGGTCATGGTGCGCATCGCTGACCACGGCCAAAATCCGCAGGCCGCCTGCGACGGGCCCCGGTTCCGATGGGTGCAGGGCACGCAGGTTAGCTGCGAGAAGGGTTTTCCCCAGGCAACTCTCGACGAGCTCCGGCAGCGCGGACACGAGCTGATCGCCGCGGACGACTATAACCAGTTCGGCAGCTGCCAGGCGATCTGGCGCCTCGATGACGGCTACCTTGCGGTGAGCGACCCGCGCCGCGACGGTCAGGCGGTCGGTTTCTAGACGTGAATCGCGCCGCCGGCAGCGGCCTGACCGATATCGGTGCGGAAGTGACTGCCGGGCAGCCGGATTGAGCTGAGAATGTCATACGCGCGGGCGCGCGCTTCGGCCAAGTCGGCGCCGGTGCCTACCACCGACAGCACCCGACCCCCCGACGACACGATGGCGCCGTCCTCGCGCCGGGCCGTTCCGGCATGCAAGACACCGGCGCCGTCGGCGCCGACGACGACGTCGCCCAGGCGGGGCCGGCCCGGATAGTTCTCCGCCGCCAACACCACGGTCACCGCGGCACCGTCACGCCAGCGCAGCGATTCGAAGTTCGCCAGTTCGCCGGTGGCCGCCGCGTGCAACAGCTGCCCCAGCGGCGAGTCCAGCAGCGCCAGCACTGACTGCGTCTCCGGATCGCCGAAGCGGCAATTGAATTCAACCACCGCCGGCCCACTCGAGGTGATCGCAAGCCCGGCGTAGAGCAACCCGGAAAACGAGCAATCACGCCGGACCAGTTCCGCGGCAACCGGTGCCACGATCTGGGTGACGATTTCCCGGTGCACGTCGGCGGGTAGCCACGGCAGCGGCGCGTAGGCACCCATACCGCCGGTGTTTGATCCGGTGTCACCATCGCCGACCCGCTTGAAGTCCTGAGCGGCCAGCAGCGGGACCACCGTCTCGCCGTCGACGACGCAGAACAACGACACCTCGGGACCGTCGAGATAAGACTCCAGCAGCACCGGATGGCCGGCGTCGAGCAGACCGGCCGCATGGGCACGGGCGGTGTCGCGGTCCGGTGTCACCACAACGCCTTTTCCTGCGGCCAGCAGGTCGTCCTTCACGACCCAGGCGGGCTCGCCCGCGGCCACGCCGAATCGGTCCAGGGCAGCATCGAGATACGCGGGACTGTCGACGATCTCGCTGGCTGCGGTGCGAACGCCGGCCGCCGCCATCACGTCCTTGGCGAACGCTTTGGACCCCTCGATGCGGGCGGCGTCCTTGCCAGGCCCGAAACAGGCGATGCCGGCGGCGCGCACGGCGTCGGCCACCCCCAGCACCAGCGGCACCTCGGGGCCGATGACCACCAGGTCTGCCTGGATCCGCCGGGCCAGCGCAACCACGTCGTCGCAGGAGGTGACGTCAATCTGGTGCTGGTCGGCGAGCACCGCGGTGCCGGCATTGCCGGGAGCGATGGCCAGCGCCTCGACCTGTGGATCGCGTGCCAGGGCCAATAGCAGCGCATGTTCACGAGCACCGGAACCGATCACCAGCACGCGCACCACGTCACCTTATCGAGATTCGGCTGACCGCCAACTGCGGCCCGGCGCAGTCCCGACACGCCGCCAATGGGCATTTCCCCTGGTAAGCCACGTATTCCGGTCATACTCGGCCCGTGGCCAGCGACGAGGCCGCCCACGGCTTGTCGGCGCCGGTGTCCCGGCGGACGGTACTCGGCGTGCTGAGCGTGCTGCCGCTGGCCGCCGCCGTAACGGGTGTTCTCCCGGCCGCCTCCGCCGACACGGCGTATCGATTCCTGACGCCGCACCAGGCCGCGGTGCTCGACGCCGCCACCCGCCGCCTCGTTCCCGGACCCGAAGACGACCCCGCCGAGCTCGGCCATCCAGGGGCGCACGAAGCGCATGTGGTCACTTACCTGGACCGGCTGCTGTCGGTTTTCGACGTCGCGCCCGCCGACGTGCACGCGGGCGGGCCGTGGAGCAACCGCGCCGGTGGCTCCCAGGACTTCATGGCCGCGTTCGTCCCGCTCAACCGCGCCCAGACCTACGCGTGGCAACAACGGGTCGCCGACCTTCGCAACCAGTACACCAATGGGATCGCGCTGCTCGACCAGCAGGCCGGGGGCGACTTCACCGCGGTGTCGCCGCTGTCCCAGGACCTCATCCTGTCCCAGAGTCAGGTGGCGTCCTTCACCAGCTTGCTGTTCGGCGACACCATCGAGGCGATGTACGCCGTGCCCGAGTACGGGGGCAACGCGAACCTGGTCGGTTGGCGCGACATCTATTTCCCGGGAGACTCGCAGCCCCGGGGCTACACCGACGCCGAGGTCGAGGCGGCCGAGTTCGACCCGGTCGGGGTCCCCCCATCCGGGATCGTCGACCGGCTGGTACACGGAGGCTTCGAACAGGCCGTCGCCAAAATGGGCGGAAAAGGCGGTGTTAGTGGCCGCTAGGGCGATCGTCGTCGGCTCGGGCGCCGGCGGGTCGGTGGCGGCGATGGAGTTCGCGGAAGCCGGCTGGGACGTGGTGATGTTCGAGAAGGGATCGAGCTACTTCACCGACCTGGAAGGGAATCTGGCCGGTGCGACAACATTCTCCAACGACGAGCTCAAGGCGCTCTACCGCTACTTCGAGCAGCCCGACCCGCTCGCCTACCCGCGCACATTTCGGCAAAGCGCCAGCCAAGCCGCGAGCTATGTCGGCCCCGTCAACGAGCTTCCGGTAACCGTCGGCGGCGGAACCACGCACTGGGATGCGAAGGTCCCGCGGTTCTGGGACATCGACTTCAAGGGACTCTCGCTGCTGGGTCCGCAGCCCGGCGCGGATATGGCGGACTGGCCGTTCGAGTACAGCGACATCGCGCCCTACTACGACGAGGTCGAGGCGCTGCTGGGGACCCAGGGCGACGTCGGGAAGATACCCGCACTCACTCTCAAGCACGCGCCGCGCTCGCGGCCCTACGCGATGCCACCTGGGGCGCAGCAGCGGTCGTCGACGCTCATCGCCTACGGGGCCAGGCGCGTCGGGCTGCATCCCTATCCGTTTCCGATGGCGATCAACTCGGTCCCCTACGACGGCCGCCCGGCGTGCAACAACTGCGGGTTCTGCAGCGACTACGGCTGCCCGATCGCGGCCCGGGTGGGCGCGCTGGCCCCGCTGCAGCGGGCGCTGCGGACCGGGCGAGTGCACTTGCGGCCGGAGACCACCGTCACCAAGGTCGAGTTCACCGGACGGCGGGCCACCGGCGTCTCCTATCTCGACCCGCAGGGCAACCCCGGCGGGGAGAGCGCCGATCTTGTCGTGCTCGCGGCCTCGGCGATCGAGACGGCGCGGCTGGCGCTGCTCTCTGGCCTGCCCGACGCCAGCGGACGGATCGGCAAACGACTGATGTTCCACAACTTCATCGACGGGTTCGGCATCTACCTCGACCAGCGAGTGCACGCCCACCGCGGCCGCTCCACCACGCAGTGCATGGAGGACTTCGCCGATCCGAACTTTCCCGGCGCTCGAGCGGTTGCCCGGCTCAACGGACTGCCCTACATCCGCGGCGGCCTGTGTGAGCTCGGCGGAAGCCAGGACCCGATCGCGGAGGGCAAGTTCTATCAGCTGATCCTGTCGCTGCTGCCGGGAAATTCGTTCGGCACAGACTTCAAGACGCTGATGCGCGCGTCGATCCTGCGCGACCGGCTCGCCGGGGTGAATTTCATCGGCACCGACCTGCCGTATCTGTCCAACAACGTCACGCTCGACCCGACGGTCGCCGACCTCAACGGCCAACCGGTGCCGCGGATCACCTACGCGATCGGAAAGCACGAACAGGTCTCGCAAACCTTCTACCTGCTGCCGATCACGGCAATGATCGCGGCGGCCGGCGCGACGCTGTACGCCGCCATTCCATCGAATATCGAGTCGGAGGTGGCGGGCAACACCCCACCGGACACCAAGCACGTGATGGGCGGCATGCAGATGGGCGTGTCCCCGTATACCAGCGTCGTCGATCCGACTGGACGACTGCACCTGATGGACAACGTCTACGTCACCGACGGCAGCGTGTTCGTCACCTCCGGCTGTCAGAACCCCACCAACACACTGATGGCGGTAGCGCTGCGCACCGCGCGCGGGCTGACCGGCAGACGGCAGATCGCACCGGCCAGCCCCGACGCCGGCTTGGTCTCAGCCTCTAATCCAGCGTCGATCTCGTGTGCATCTTCACCGCGTCGTTGACGTTGGCCTTCTTGTCGTCGGCCTTGCCTTCGGCGGCGGCCTTCTTGCGCTTGGCCCACACCCGTTTGATCACGCCGTCGAACTTCGACCCCAGCGGAAAGCCGACGTAATGCGTCAGGAAGATCGCCATCTCACGCAGTTCTTCCCTGGTCAACTCCTCGTTCTGCAGAACGGCGTTGACTTGAACCTCCAGCAGCTCTTCCTGGTTCAGGGCAGTCAGCACGCCCATCAGCATCATCCGCCGGTCCCGCATGGACAGACCCGGCCGCGTCCAGATCCGGCCGAACAAATGCTCGACGGTCAGCGCGAAGAATTCGCCGGGCACATCCGGCATCTCCCACGCATAGACCTCATTCATTTTCTCGAGGCCCTTACGGCGCAGTTCGTCCATCACGTCTCTTTCTGTGTGTGCGGTACTCCAAGGCCGGCCGCCAGCCGTTCAAATGCCAACTTGGCCAGCGGAAGATCGACCGACAGTGCCTCGCCCAACGCCAGCGCCAGGCTCAGATCCTTCTCACCGAGTCCCCGGGCGTGCAGGAACGGCTCGTAGAGGAAGTGGCCGGGCTCAAGGTCTTTCGTGTCGTCGCGGTACATGATCGACCCCGGGCCGCCGCTGAGCTGGTCGGTGTGGCGTACCACATTGCCGAGATCCTGCAGGTTCACCCCGCTGGCCTCGGCCAGCCGCCACGCCTCGCCCACTGCCGCGTATGCGGTGAAGGTGAGCATGTTGCGGGCCAGCTTCATCCGGGTGCCCGCGCCGGGCGGGCCGGCATGCACCACCAACTCCGCCCAATGCGAGAACGGCTCTTTGACACGGGCGAAGACCTCGTCGCTGGCTCCCACCATGGTGGCGAGTTGACCTTTACGCGCGGCTCTCGTGCCACCGCTCACCGGCGCGTCGACGACGTGAATGTCGCGCGGTTCGTGCTCGCGCGCGAGATCCTCCGCGGTGGCGTCGCTGATCGTGGAGTGGATTGCAATGATGGTGCCGGGCTTGGCGTGTGACGCCAGCACTGCAACAACCTCACACACCTGCTCGTCGTTGAGCACGGTGACGCTGATGATGTCGGCGCCGGCTACGTCGGCAACGTTGTCAGCCAGCGTGGCTCCCTTTTCGGCCAGCGGCGTCATGGCCTCGGTCCTGATGTCGTAAACCGTGACTCCGCCCGGCCATTCGGTCATCTTCTTGGCCATCGGCGTGCCCATGTTTCCCAGCCCGATATACCCCAGCCTCAACTGTTGGCTCATGAGCGGATTATCTGTCCGCCGTCGACGTTGAAGATCTGTCCGGTGATCCACGACGCCTGGTCCGATAGCAGGAACAGGCACATCCCGACCAGGTCCTCGGGAGTTCCCATGCGCGACAACGGAAGACCCTTGACGATGTCATCGACCATCTCCTTGGGCGTGGTAGTGCGGTTGGCCTCGGTGTCGATCGGGCCGGGGGCAATCGCGTTGATCCGGATGTTCCGGCCGCCCAGTTCGCGGGAAAGCTGCTGGGTCAGGCCATTGATGCCGACCTTGGCCAGGCCGTAGTAGTTCGAGTACAGCCATGCCGCGGTCGACGACTGGTTGACGATCGCACCCCCACCTCGCTTGGTCATCTTCTTGTACACCGCGCGGGTACACCACAACGCGCCGTCGAGGTTCACGCTCATGAACTTCTTGTAGTACTCGGGATCGATGGTGAGCAGAAAGTCCAGCTTCATGCCACCGAAGATCGCGGCATTGTTGACCAGGTAGTCGATGCCGCCGAACTCGGCCAGCGTGCGGTCGGCCATCGCTTTGGCAGACTCCGGGTCGGACACGTCGACCGGAACGCTGAGGGCCGTGCCGCCGTCGGCGACGATCTGCTTGGCCACCCCCTCGGCGGCCTTGGCGTTGATATCGGCCACCACAACCGCCGCCCCTTCACGGGCCAGCGCCTCGGCGTAGGCCTGGCCGATACCGCCACCGGAGCCGGTGACGATGGCAACTTTGTTCTCGAATCGCATGTTTTCCTTTCCGCCGAGTGGCCAGTTATTGCACGTTTGCCGCGAAAACCCGTGTCATAACTGGCCACTCGCGACTCAAACGGCTGTGGCCACGACTTTGGTTTCGAGATACTCCTCGAAACCGGCCAGACCCATTTCCCGGCCGTTGCCGGACTGCTTGTAACCGCCGAACGGCGCGTCCGCCGAGTACCACACGCCACCGTTGACGTTGACGGTGCCCACCCGCAGTCGCGCCGCCACCGCGGCGGCACGCTGCGGGTCGCCGCCGAACACCGTGCCCGACAATCCGTAAGGCGAGTCGTTGGCGATCCGCAACGCATCGTCGTCACCGTCGTGGGCCAGCACCGTTAGGACCGGCCCGAAGACCTCCTCGCGGGCGACCCGGGCGTCGTTGGTTAGCCCCGTGATCACGGTCGGCTCGATGTAAAAGCCCCTCGGCTTGTCCGCCGGCCTGCCGCCGCCGCAAGCGAAGGTCCCGCCTTCGGACACCGCCGAGTCGAGATATCCCTGCACCCGATCCCGCTGACGCGCCGAGATCAGCGGGCCGCACATAGTGCCGGCATCGTTGGGATCACCGGGTTTGATCGACGACATGGTCCCCGCAGCGATGCCGACGGCTTCGTCGTAGCGGTCGCGCGGCACCACCAGCCGGGTGGTGATCGCACATCCCTGCCCGGCGTGCACCGCGGCGGTGAACGACGAGATCGAGCAGGCGCCGGCCAGATCCGCGTCGTCGAGCACGACGAATGCCGATTTACCACCGAGCTCCAGAAAGACCTTTTTGATGGTTGCGGCCGCATCGGCCATCACACTGCGGCCGGTGGCCGTGGAACCGGTGAACGAAACCATGTCCACCCGAGGGTCTTTGGCCAACAGAGCCCCGACGCCGTGGTCGCTGGACGTCACGATGTTCACGACACCCGGCGGGAAATCGGTGTGCTCCAACACGATTTGGCCCAGCACGGCCGCACACCAAGGTGTGTCGGGCGCGGGCTTCAATACGACGGTGTTCCCCGCGGCCAGGGCCGGCCCCAGCTTGGCGAGATTGATCTGATGGGGAAAGTTCCACGGGGTGATCGCACCGACCACCCCGACGGCTTCCCGGGCGATGGTGCGCCGAGTCGGAATTCCCAGCGGCGCGGCTTGGCCCAGGTCCTGATTCCACTCGAACGCCTCGGCGGTGTCGGCCGAAAATGCAAGGTCGTCGATGGGCCCCTCGAGCTGTGCGGCCGCGGTCAGCGCGCGCGGAGCCCCGACCTCGGCGATGGTGATTTCGCGCAATTCCTCGACATGTTCATGCAACGCCGCACGCAGCTGGCGCACGCAGCGCACCCGCAGTTCGGTGTTGCGTGACCAGTCGGATTCGTCGAAAGCCCGGCGTGCGGCAGCGATGGCCGCATCCATGTCGTCGGCGGTGGCGTCGGCGGCGGTTCCCAGCACCTCCTCGGTGGCCGGGTTGACCGTCGGGAAGGTGCCGCCGCTGCCGCTGGACAACTCGCCGTCGATGAGCAGAGCACTTGTCCCGTCGACCAGCAAGCTCTTCTGGAGCACCTACGCCTCCCGCCTCGTTACGGTGGACACCTGTCTGGAATAACCTTGTCGAACCATAACCGTCGGCCGGCCGCAAGTGCAAGAGCCCGGTCCGGGCAAGATGCCTGGCCGCCACAAATAGCTGATTTAGCAGGCATTTCAGAACACGGGCTTGCTTCCCATCGGAACCATCCGATAACTTGGACATGTGTCCAGCGATGCCCTAGTCGCGATCACCGCCGAGGCCGACGCGCCGCGCAACCGGCGGCAGGAAGAAACCTTCCGCAAGGTGCTGGCCGCCGGCGTCGAGGTGTTGCGGGAGAAGTCCTACGCCGATCTGACCGTTCGGGCGGTCGCCGCTCGCGCCAAAGTGGCTCCGGCCACCGCCTACACCTACTTTTCGTCGAAGAACCACCTCATCGCCGAGGTCTACCTCGACCTGGTGAAACGCGTGCCGTACTTCACTGACGTCAACGACCCCATGCCGACCCGGGTGGACGCCGCGCTGCGCTACCTGACCCTGGTGGTCGCCGACGAACCCGAAGTGGCCGCGGCGTGCACCGCGGCCCTGCTGTCCGGCGGCGCGGATCCGGCAGTGCGCTCGGTGCGCGACCGGATCGGGGCCGAGATCCATCGCCGCATCACATCAGCGATCGGTCCGGACGCCGATCCGCGCGCCGTGTCGGCACTCGAGATGACCTTCTTCGGCGCGCTGGTCAACGCGGCCAGCGGTGCCTACACCTATCACCAGATCGCCGACCGGCTCGCCTATGTGGTCGGGCCTCATCCTGGAAACTCCCGGAGAAAACCGATGACCGCTGTGACGGACAAGCCGCTGCTCGACCCGTACGACTACGACTTTCACGAGGATCCGTACCCGTACTACAAGCGGTTACGCGACGAGGCACCGCTGTACTACAACGAGGAACTCGGCTTCTGGGCCCTGTCTCGGCACCGTGACGTGCTGCACGGGTTCCGCAACAGCACCACGCTGTCCAATCGCGACGGCGTTTCACTGGATCCGGTGTCGCGCGGGCCGCACGCGTCGAAGACGATGTCGTTTCTGGCCATGGACGATCCCGCTCACCTGCGGTTGCGCACCCTGGTGTCGAAAGGCTTCACACCGCGGCGCATCCGCGAACTCGAGCCCCGGGTGACCGAGCTGGCCGTGCAGCACCTCGACACCATGCTGGATAAGGCGACCGCAGCTGGCTCGAACAGCTCCCAAACGGTCGACTACGTCGCGGAATTCGCCGGCAAGCTACCCATGGATGTGATCTCGGAGCTGATGGGCGTACCGGAGCCCGACCGCGACCGCATCCGCGCCATGGCCGACGGCGTGATGCACCGCGAGGACGGTGTCAACGACGTACCCGCATCGGCGATCGAGGCGTCGATCAACCTCATCGTC
Source organism: uncultured Actinomycetota bacterium (assembly GCA_963787635.1). GTDB lineage: Bacteria > Actinomycetota > Actinomycetes > Mycobacteriales > Mycobacteriaceae > Mycobacterium. Next base: position 304,478 of record CAWBDP010000008.1, read on the forward strand.
TACTACCAGGAGATGATCGCCCAGCGCCGCAAGAAACCGACCGACGACCTGACCTCGGCGCTCCTGGACGCCGAGATCGGCGGCGACCGGCTCACCGACGACGAAGTTCTCGGGTTCATGTTCCTGATGGTGATCGCCGGAAACGAGACCACCACTAAACTGCTTGCCAACGCCGCATTTTGGGGTCACAAGAACCCGGACCAGCTGACCGCCGTCTATGCCGACCTGTCTCAAGTGCCGCTGTGGGTCGAGGAGACGCTGCGCTACGACACGTCCAGCCAGATCCTGGCCCGCACCGTCGCCGGCGAACTCGACCTCTACGGCACCACGATTCCCCCAGGCGACGTCCTGCTGCTGCTGCCCGGCTCGGCCCATCGCGACGAGCGGGTGTTCGAGCACCCCGACGACTATCTTATCGGCCGCGAAATTGGTTCCAAGCTCATGAGTTTCGGCAGCGGAGCACATTTCTGCCTGGGGGCTCACCTAGCCCGGATGGAGGCCCGGGTGGCGCTGACCGAACTGTTCAGGCGAATCCGCGGCTACGCGGTCGACGAGGCCAACGCCGTGCGCGTCCACTCCAGCAACGTCCGCGGGTTCGCCCAGCTGCCGATCACCGTGGAGGTCCGCTAAATGCCCCGGTTCGAACCACATCCGGCCCGCAGACCCGCGATCGTCGCGGGCGCGTCGTCGGGCATCGGAGCGGCCACCGCGGTCGAGCTTGCCGCCCATGGCTTCCCGGTGGCGCTGGGTGCCCGGCGTGTCGACAAGTGCCAGGAACTGGCCGACCAGATCCAGGCCGCGGGCGGCGAGGCGGTCGCATTGCCGCTCGACGTCACCGACCCCAACTCGGTCAAGGGATTCGTCCACCGGGCCGCCGAGAAGCTCGGCGAAATCGAGGTTCTGGTCACCGGAGCGGGCGATACCTACTTCGGGAAATTGCACGAAATCGACACCGAAGCTTTCGCATCGCAGATCGAGATCCATCTGATCGGGGCCAACCGGTTGACCACCGCAGTACTGCCGGGCATGGTCGAACGTCAGCGTGGCGACCTCATCTTCGTCGGTTCCGACGTGGCGCTGCGCCAGCGCCCGCACATGGGTGCCTACGGCGCCGCTAAAGCCGCACTCGTCGCGATGGTCAGCCAACCTGCAGATGGAACTAGAGGGCACCGGCGTGCGCGCCTCGATCGTGCATCCCGGCCCCACCAAGACCGGGATGGGCTGGAGCCTGCCCGCCGAACTGATCGGCCCCGCACTGGAGGACTGGGCCAAGTGGGGTCAGGCCCGCCATGACTACTTCCTGCGGGCGGCCGACCTCGCCCGGGCAATCACCTTCGTCGCCGAAACCCCCCGCGGTGGGTTCGTCGCCAACATGGAACTCCAGCCCGAGGCTCCGCTCACCGCGACGAAAGACCGGCAGCAACTCAAAGTGGATGAGCAGGCACGATCATGACTTCGCGACACGACGATGCGGCGCGAGGGACGAGCGCCGATGAGGAGTGAGCAAATGACCTCAGCGATCGTGCCGCGGGTTTCCGGCGGCGAGGAAGAACACGGGCATCTCGAGGAATTCCGAACCGACCCCATCGGCCTGATGCAGCGTACTCGCGACGAGTGCGGGGACGTGGGTTGGTTCCAGCTGGCCGATAAGCACGTCATCCTGCTGTCCGGCGCCAGTGCCAACGAATTCTTCTTCCGTTCCGCCGACGAGGATCTCGACCAGGCCGAGGCGTATCCCTTCATGACGCCGATCTTCGGCAAGGGCGTGGTATTCGACGCCAGCCCGGAGCGGCGCAAAGAGATGCTGCACAACTCGGCGTTGCGTGGCGAACAGATGAAAGGTCACGCGGCCACCATCGAGGGCGAAGTCAAGCGGATGATCGCCGACTGGGGTGAGGAAGGCGAGATCGACCTGCTCGACTTCTTCGCCGAGTTGACCATCTACACCTCGACGGCCTGCCTGATCGGACTGAAATTCCGCAACCAGCTCGACTCCCGGTTCGCGCATTATTACCACGAATTGGAGCGCGGCACCGACCCGCTGTGCTACGTCGACGCCTACCTGCCGATCGAGAGTTTTAAGCGCCGTGACCAAGCCCGCAAGGAGCTGGTGGCCCTGGTGCAGGAGATCATGAACCAGCGGATCGCCAACCCGCCCAAGGACAAGAGCGACCGCGACATGCTCGACGTGCTGGTGTCGATCAAGGACGACGAGGGCAATCCGCGGTTCTCCGCCGACGAGGTCACCGGCATGTTCATCTCACTGATGTTTGCCGGGCACCACACCAGCTCCGGCACCTCGGCGTGGACGTTGATCGAGCTGATCCGCCACACCGAGGTCTACGCCGAGGTGCTCGCCGAGCTCGAGGAGCTCTACGCCGACGGCCAGGAAGTGAGTTTCCATGCGCTGCGCCAGATTCCGAAGTTGGACAACGTGGTCAAGGAAGCACTGCGCCTGCATCCGCCGCTGATCATCTTGATGCGCGTGGCCAAGGGCGAGTTCGAGGTCGAGGGCTTTCCGATCCATGACGGTGACTACGTCGCCGCGTCCCCGGCGATTTCGAATCGGATTCCGGAGGATTTTCCCGAACCCGACGCGTTCAACCCGGACCGCTACAACAAGCCCGAGCAGGCCGACGTCGTCAACCGGTGGACCTGGATTCCGTTCGGTGCGGGCCGGCACCGTTGCGTCGGCGCCGCATTTGCCACCATGCAGATCAAGGCAATCTTCTCAGTGCTGTTACGCGAGTATGCGTTTGAGATGGCGCAGCCGGCCGAAAGCTACCGCAACGACCACTCGAAGATGGTGGTGCAGCTGGCGCAGCCCGCCAAGGTGCGCTACCGCCGTCTGAACAAGTCGTAGCAAGGGGTGACGATGGGTTACCGGATCGAGGCCGACCTGGATTTGTGCCAGGGCCACGCCATGTGCGAGCTGGAGGCGCCCGACTATTTCCGGGTGCCCAAACGCGGCCAGGTCGAGATCATCGACGACGAACCGCCCGAGGAGGCGAGGGAGGAAGTCGAGCGGGCAGTTGAAATGTGCCCTACCCAAGCACTATTCATCAAAGAGAAAGAGGACTAACGGACAATGTCATCTAAGGCGCCTTTCGAGCGTGCCGAACTCGACGAGTGGGTGCAGTCCTGGCTGCAGGCCAACAAGGACTGTGAAAACGCGGGCGATTGGCAGCCCCTGGCAGACTTTTATGCGCCCCAGGCCACCTACGGCTGGAACATCGGCCCGAAGGAAGACGTGATGTGCGTCGGGATCGACGAGATCCGCGACATCGCGCTCGGGTTGGAAATGGAGGGGCTGGAGAACTGGCAATACCCCTACCAAAAGGTCATCATCGACGACCGGCAGGGCGAGATCGTCGGCTTCTGGAAGCAGATCGTCCTCGACGGGGACGGCGGCCGGCAGGAGATCTACGGCATCGGCGGCAGTTGGTTCCGCCTCGACGCCGACAAGCTCATCGAGTGGCAACGCGACTTCTTCGACTTCGGTCACGTCTCGACGCTCTACGCGCAGCTGATCAAAGAGGGCAAGTTGTCGGTCGGCATGCAGAAGCGGATCGAGCGCAGCCTCGCCGGCGAAAAACTGCCCGGCTACTACCCCCTGGGCCAGGCTCCGGTACCCATCTGGTGAGCCTCTGGTAACTCCCCGGCAACCCTGATCACCTGCTGACCTACACTCAACCAAGCGGTTGCTTCCACGGAGTCGGGCCGTCGTAACCGAAGTTCAACGATGAAAGCAGGTTTACGGTGAAGACCAAGGGCGCACTGATCTGGGAGTTCAACCAGCCGTGGTCCATCGAAGAAATCGAGATCGGCGACCCCGTCAAAGACGAGGTCAAGATCCAGATGGAAGCGGCGGGCATGTGTCACTCCGACCACCATCTGGTGACCGGAGGCATCCCGATGGCGGGCTTCCCGGTGCTCGGCGGGCACGAGGGTGCGGGCATCGTCACCGAGGTCGGACCCGGCGTCGACGACCTCGCTCCGGGCGACCACGTGGTGCTGTCGTTCATCCCGTCCTGCGGCAGTTGCCCGACCTGTCAGGCAGGGATGCGCAATCTGTGCGATCTGGGAGCCGGGCTGCTGGGCGGCGCGTCGGTCTCCGACGGCACCTTCCGCATTCAGGCCCGCGGCCAAAACGTCTTCCCCATGACGCTGCTGGGAACGTTCTCGCCCTACATGGTCGTGCACCGCAGCTCGGTGGTGAAGATCGACCCGTCGATCCCGTTCGAGGTCGCCGCGCTGGTTGGCTGCGGCGTCACCACCGGTTACGGTTCGGCGGTTCGCACAGCTGACATCCGGCCGGGCCAAGACGTCGCGATCGTCGGCGTGGGCGGGGTGGGGATGGCCGCGCTGCAAGGTGCGGTCGCTGCCGGCGCCCGCTACCTATTCGCGGTCGACCCGGTGGAGTGGAAGCGCGATCAGGCGCTCAAGTTCGGCGCCACCCACGTCTACCCCGACATCAACGCCGCGCTGATGGGCATCATGGAGGTCACTTACGGCCTGATGGCCCACAAGGTGATCGTCACGGTCGGTGAGCTGCACGGCGCCGACATCGACAACTACCTCAACATCACCCAAAAGGGCGGCACCTGCGTGGTGACCGCCATCGGCAGCCTGCTGGACACTAACGTGAGCCTGAACCTCGCGATGCTGACCCTGATGCAGAAGAACCTGCAGGGCACCATCTTCGGCGGCGGCAACCCCCAGTACGACATCCCGCAGCTGCTGTCGATGTACAAGGCCGGCAAGCTCAATCTCGACGACATGATCACCCGTCAGTACAAGCTGGAGCAGATCAACGACGGGTACCAAGATATGCTGGACGGCAAGAACATTCGCGGTGTCATCCGCTACACGGACGCTGACCGGTAGTGCTATTTCTCTATCGCTGAGTGGCCAGTTATGACACGCGATATCGCGAACATTGCGCAATAAGTGGCCGCTCGACGGGAGCAGAGAGGTAGCAGCATGTCGCAGGAAACGCTGCCGCAATCACCGGCACTGACCGCGTCGCAGTCGTCGTGGCGCTGCGTGCACGCGCACGACCGGGCGGGCTGGCTGGCCCTGATGGCCGACGACGTCGTCATCGAAGACCCGATCGGCAAGGCGATCACCAACCCCGACGGCACCGGCGTGCGGGGCAAAGACGCCGTCGCCGGGTTCTACGACACCAACATCGCCGCCAATGCGCTCACGATCACCTGCGAGGAGACCTTTGCGTCCAGCTCACCGAACGAAATCGCACATATTCTGCTGCTGGACAGCAAGTTTGACAACGGAATCACCAGCAGTGTACGGGGCGTGTTCACTTACCGCGTCGACGACGCGGGGCTGATCATCAACATGCGCGGCTACTGGAACATGGATGTCATGACATTCGGCAAGGAAGAGTGAGCCCGGACGAGTCCCAATTGCTGGCCGGTCGCGGCGCGGTCGTGGTCGGCGGCTCCCGTGGGATCGGCGCGGCGGTGGCCGCCCTGTTGGCCAGCCACGGTGCAGGCGTCGTCGTCAACGGACGAGACCGCGACGCCGCCGAGCAGACCGCTGCAGCAATCGTGCGCAACGGCGGCCGCGCGGTTGCCCAGGCGGGCTCGCCTGCCGAGCAGGCCACCGCGGATTGTCTGGTCGCCAAATGCATTCACGAGTTCGGCGGTATTCACATCCTGGTGAACTGCGCGGGCATCGCCGAACCGGCGGGTGCGTCCATCCTCGACGTCACCCCCGCCCAGTTCGGTGAGCTGCTCGACGCGCACCTCGGCACGGTGTTCGCGACGTGCAGGGCTGCGGCGCCCAGAATGGTCGCCCAGGGCGGCGGCAGCATCGTCAACACCGGATCGTTCGCGTTCCTCGGTGACTACGGCGGCACCGGCTACCCGGCCGGCAAGGGTGCGGTGAACAGTCTGACGCTGGCGATCGCCGCTGAGCTCAAGCAGCATGGCGTCCGGGCCAATGTGGTCTGCCCGGGCGCTAAGACCCGGCTGTCCTCCGGGCCGGACTACGAAGCCCACATCGTCGACCTGCACCGGCGCGGGATGCTCGACGAAGCCTCGATGCGCGGAGCGCTGGATGCCGCGCCGCCGGAATACGCCGCAGCCACTTACGTCTATCTGGCCAGCGATCTGGCCGAGGCAGGTCACCGGCGAAATCTTCATCGCCGCAGGCGGATTCGTCGGGCGGTTCCCGCGGCCCAGTCCTGGGCTCATCGGCTACCGCGACCACCACGACTCGCCGCCATGGTCGGTGGCGGAGCTGAGCGGCCTGGTGAGCGGCGCTGCCGGCTAGCCATATGCTTGAGCCATGCCCACGATCTTCACCAAGATCATCAACGGATGAAATCCCCGGCCGGTTCGTGTACGAGGACGAGGACATCGTTGCGTTTCTGACGATCGAACCGATGACGCAAGGCCACACGCTGGTGGTTCCGCGCGCCGAGATCGACCAGTGGCAGGACCTGGACGGGCCGGTGTTCGCCAACATCATGGGCGTGGCGCAGCTGATCGGCAAAGCCGTGTGCCGGGCGTTCGATGCCGAACGCGCCGGGGTGATCATCGCCGGTCTTGGAGGTGCCCCATCGTGCATGTCCATGTCTTTCCCGCGCGCAACCTCAGCGACTTCGGCTTCGCGCAAGTGGACCGCAATCCGTCGCCAGAGTCGCTGGACGAGGCGCAGGCCAAGATCAAAGAGGCCATCGCCCAGTTGCGATGACCGCCGTGGTTAATTCACGTGGGCGGGTACCTCGCTGATGCGTGGCAGCCTGACGTGGAAGCGGCAGCCCTCCCCCGGCGCAGTGGTCACTGCGACCGTGCCCCCATGCGCGTAGACCAGCGAATCGACGATCGACAGCCCCAGTCCGGTGCCGCCGCTGGTGCGCGTCCGTGACGAGTCGGTGCGGTAGAACCGTTCGAATACCCGCCGCGGCGTCTTCCTGACTCATGCCGGGACCCTTGTCGGAAACTTCGAGCACCGCGTTGTCGTCTTCGGTGCCGACCCGCACGGTGATCTCGGCGCTTTCCGGGGTGTGCTGCAGCGCATTGGTCACCAGGTTGCTCAACACCTGGCGCAGCCGAGCCTCGTCGCCGAGAACTTCCGGGGTGCCCGGGCCGTCCAGCACCTCGATGGCGATGGTGCGCCGGGGAGCGATCGACTGCGCGTCGTGCACGGCGTCGGTGGCGATCGCGAGCAGGTCCACCCGACGCTGTTCCAGCGGGCGCTGGGCATCCAGGCGGGCCAGCAGCAGCAAATCCTCGACCAGCAGGCCCATTCGCCGCGATTCGCTCTCAATCCGCGACATCAGCATCTCGACATCGTCGGCGGCGCCTTGCCGGTACAGCTCGGCGAAGCCGCGAATGGTGGTCAGCGGGGTCCGCAGTTCGTGGCTGGCGTCGGTGATGAATCGGCGCATCCGGTCCTCCGAGGTGCGCGCCTTCTCCGCCGAGGACTCCGACGACGCCACCGCTAACTGTATCTGTGCCAACATTCCGTTGAGCGCCAACGAAAGTCGGCCCACCTCGGTACGAGGGTCCCGCTCGGGGATACGACGATCCAACTGCCCGGCGGCGATCGCTGCCGCGGTCTGTTCGACTTCGACCAGCGGTCGCAGGCTGCGGTGCACGACCGCGTAGCCGGCGACACCGAGCACCAGCAGCACCGCGATCCCGATGCCGACCTGCAACCAGACCAGGGACCGGACCGTGTGCTGGACATCGGAAAGGTCGTAGGCCACCGTGATCGACCGACCCAAGGGCCCGCGCACCGACACCGCTCGCCACTGCACACCGGAGTTGTCGACCGACCCGACCGTTGTCGGGTCCGGGCCCACGTCATTGTTGTCGGGCAGCGCGGGTTCGGCGTTGCTGTCGTTGACGACGCTGAACGTCCGCCCGTCCGCAGCGATACTGCGCACGTAAAAGTCCGACGGGGGCCGGTCGGCGTTGGGAACTTGCCGCACCGGCGCCTCCTCCCGCGGTGCTTGTGCCCAGCCGTGAGTTGCGTCCAGCAGCGTCTGGTCGACCCGGCTGATCAGGTGATGACGCAGGATCGACGTGACCGCGACCCCCGAAACCGCCAGGCCGCAGGCCACCAAGACCAGGGTGGCGGCCACCAGCCCCATCCGCAGCGGCAACCCTCTTCGCCGGTTAGCCATCCGCGATTCCCGCTACCGGCCGCGGTTCGGCCGCCGCGCTGTGCTCATCGCGGCTCCCGCAGCACGTATCCCACCCCGCGCAACGTGTGCAGCAGCCGCCTCTCGCCGGTGTCGATCTTGCGGCGCAGGTAGGACACATAGGACTCGACTACATTGACGTCACCGCCGAAGTCGTAGCGCCAGACGTGGTCGAGAATTTTCGGTTTGCTCAGCACCGTGCCCGCGTTGATCACGAAGTAGCGCAGCAGGGTGAACTCGGTAGGAGACAGCGAAACCGGCTCACCGGCCTTCCACACCTCGTGGGTGTCTTCATCGATCTCGATGTCGGCGAAGGTGAGGCGGGCGTTACGCGGCTGGGCTTTGCCCTTGCCGGTGCGTCGCAAGATGACCCGTAGCCGGGCGACGACTTCTTCCAGGCTGAACGGTTTGGTGACGTAGTCGTCGCCGCCGAGGGTCAGTCCGGCGATCTTGTCCTGCAGCGAGTCGCGGGCCGTCAGGAACAGCGCGGGGGCATCGATACCGTCGGCGCGCAGTCGGCGCAGCACTCCGAAGCCGTCCATACCCGGCATCATCACGTCGAGGATCACCGCGTCCGGCCGGATTTCGCGGGCTCGGTCCAGCGCCGAGGGTCCGTTGGTCGCGGTGTGGACCTCGAAGCCCTGGAATTTGAGGCTCACCGAGAGAAGTTCGACGATGTTGTCTTCGTCGTCGACGACGAGGACACGTGCCTCCGGCGTGGGTTCTGCTGCGGCGCTCGGTGCCATATTGCCCATTCCCTCCTATCCCGATGAGCATAACCTCCGGAGACTGTGTGGTTGCTGTGAGCCGGTTGCGAGTCGTGCCGGCGGTCTCAGCAATCAGCATGGGCGCGGCCCGCCTACACTCGGGTGCATGAACCTCGGAAAAAGCCTGGTGACGCTGGCGACCGCGCCGGTGCGGGTCGGGCTCGCCGCCGCCGACGCGGGCATCGAGGTGGCAGCCTCGGCAGTAGGTCTGGCCAAACGGACCGTCGGTGAGGTCGGGGTGCAAACCCGGCCGAACTCGGTAGCGCACCTACTGGGAATCGATGACGCGATCGTGCGGGCCAATCGGCTGGCCCGGCTGTTGGACGACGACGCCCCGCTGGGGCGGGCGTTGGCGTCCGATGGGCCGATGGATCGGTTGCTGCGTCCCGGCGGCGTCGTCGACATGTTGACCGCCCCGGGGGGTTTGCTCGACCGCCTGACCGCCGAGGGCGGCGGCCTGGAACGCGCCCTGCAGCCCGGTGGACTGGTCGATCAGCTGGTCGCCGAAGACGGACTGCTGGACCGGCTGCTCGCCGAAGACGGGATAGTCGAACGGTTGCTCGCCGAAGACGGAGTGGCCGAGCGGTTGCTCGCCAAGGGCGGCCTGGTGGACACACTGACGGCGCGAAACGGGCCGCTTGAACAGCTTGCCACGGTGGCCGACACGCTCAACCGGCTCATGCCGGGGATGGAGGCGTTGGCGCCGACCGTCGAGACCCTGCAAGACGCCGTCATGTCGCTCACCTCCGTGGTCAGCCCGCTGAGCGGTATCGCCGACCGGTTCCCGCTGCCCGGCCTCCGCCCGTCTCGCCGCACGTCTTCCCGCGCGGTACGTTCCCAGCGCGTCGTCGACCACGACCGCCCCGGCTCCGACGAGCGCTAAGCCTTGCCTCTTGCGACTCCTCGACGTCGCGTCGACCGGCCGAGCGTCACGCCAGCGTGACTGCGGCCGCCGAACGTCACGGCAGCGTGACCGTCGCAGTCCAGGCCATTACGCTGTCACCGGTTAGTCCGGCCTCCTTAGCTCAGTGGTAGAGCACTCGCCTTGTAAGCGAGCGGTCGTCAGTTCAATCCTGACAGGAGGCTCTCCCTGTCGTTTTAGCGTTTCTGCAGCTAGACGCACTATTCGGCCGTCAGTCTAGAGCGTGGCCATGACGTCGGGGCACACGGCTCAAACAGCGCGCGATGAGACACTTGAATTGCCGTGTCTCGCCAGTTACAGTCCGGTTCAGGCCCCGGGATTCTCAGCTGACGCACATAGTGATTTAAGGTTTCACTGCGGACGGAAGAAGCGATGCTTGACCATCCAGGGCCAGCGCCGTTCACGCCATCGCACGATCCATCAATAATGCGATTCCGTGCCGTTCGCGCCTGGATCACCACCGCGGTCGCTCTCGCCGGCGCCGGCGTGATCGCCGCCTCCCCGGCGCCGCCGTCTCCAGCCCATATCTTCAGCATCCGGCTCGCGGATTCGTCAAGCTCGTTTCAGCCCGCACTGGATCAGCTTCTGGACGCAATGCAGCAAGCGGTAGCCTACGACTCCGCGCTGCTGTTTGCGACACCGGATGGTGACGCCACGCTGCTCACCGATCTGCAGGATACAAACTATGAACTTCTCTCGGCCGGACTCTCAAGAGTCACCGAGCTTTTCAACGGGGTCTTCTTCCAGTCGCCTGAGGCAGTTGCGGGCGATGCCGCCGATCCCCGCCAGTACTTCCAATTTTTCACCCCGGACATCTACTACCACGCGACGGCCGGCCTTGCCCCAGACGCGACCTACGAGCTCACCGGCACCGTCGGCGGAGGAACGGAAGCTCTGGCCATCGCCACCGAAGCAGTCACCGGTTCGACGGCAGTCAGCGAGAGCAGTCTGGAACTCGGTCACAATCTCGTGGTCAATCCCGACGGCACTTTCACCGTCGACATCGGTCCCACGGAGCCCAGCGGCGCAGTCAACTTCATCAATGACAGCGACGCCACCGCTAATGGTGACGCCTCCCTCCTGATTCGAGATGTGCTGGGCGATTGGGCAAATGGCCCGGCCAGCATCAGCATCCACTGCGTGGCCGACTGCCCGGCGTTTTTTTCCATACCCAGTTCGGGATTATTTCCCGGCGACGGGGCGTCTGAGATCGGCTCGTTAGGGGAGACTACTACCCAGATCGACTCAGTCGACTCGTTATTGACGACGTTGTTCAACGCCTTCACCAACATTGTCGGGCCTTTCAACCAAGAAAATATGGGTCTGGCCGAGGTTGCCGGAATTGAGCTGCCGGCCAACACCATGGGCCCGCTGACCCCTGAAACGAGTGTGTTCGCGACGGGCCTGCCGAGCGCAGAAGTCTCCGGAGGGAATTTCGATCTGGATGCCGGCGAGGCGCTGATCGTGAAAATGCCCGAGGTGACGTCGGCCTACAGCGGGATCGAGCTGATGAACGTCTTCGGCGCGGCTCTGCCGTATACCTTGGCGCAGACAACATTGAACAACAGCACGGCATTTCACGATCCTGACGGTTACACCTATTACGTGGTCAGCGCCACCAACCCGGGCGTGGCGAACTGGTTGGACAGCAACGGCGTAAGCAGCGGTGAAATATTCGCCCGATTCGAGAACCTCCCCGACGGCACCAACGCGACGGGCCTGCCCGTAACGACCGAGGTGGTGCCGGTGGCCGATGTGGCCCAATACCTGCCCGCTGACACTCCCACCGTCAGCTCCGGCGAGTACGCCGCCGATATGGCGCAACGCGTGTTCTCCTACGACTACGCCTTGGACGTGTCCCGGGAAAACGCCCAACCGGACTGGGTGCTACAAGAGTTGCTGCTACATGGCCTTCAGGGCGTGATGGGCACCGATAATTTCGACGCCGTGTTCGGCAGCGAGCCATTTACTCCACTGGCGCTGAGGCTGACTCCGGCGTTGGCTCCGGACTGGTCCACCGTCGCTCACGACTTCGTCACCAATCCGTTCGGCAGCCTGGAGGCGATCTTCAACAATCTGCCGCTGGCCAGCAGCGACATCAATTTGCCCGTTGAGTTAGCTCTTGGCGACACGGTCCTGTCGTTGCTACTGCCTCAGCAACTGGGGTCCCTGCTGGATGAATCGCTGTTGGACCCGAACACGGGTATTCTCGCCGGGCTGCTCAACGCCCGCGACGACCTGGCAACCGCGGTCCTGACCGCCAACGATGACTTCCCGTCCCAGCTGGGTAGCCTGGCAACGCTGGAGTGGGCGAACATGTCCGAGCTCGTCCAGTCGACCCCGGCTACGGATCTGGCTGACCTCGCCACCCTGCTGGATCCCGGCGCGCTGGCCACAGATCTCAGCACGCTGTTCAATCCAGCCGATTTCGCCCTGTAAATCGGGAAATCCTGCGAGGTCGAACGGCAACAGGTACACGCTTCCGTGCGATTACTTGCCCAAACCACGCCCTTCTTTACATGGACCGTGGCAAGCGCGATCAGGTGCGGACCTGACGATCGACCGAAACGGACTTCGGCAGGTTAGGGACATGCATTTCGCGAGCAGCCCAAGCAGACTGCCTTCGACCTGCAGAAGAAGGGCTAGCAAGCCGCTCGACCACCGGCCTGTGGTTCGCCAGCGCCCGAAGATGTGATACACCAGTTCACCGGGCCGATTTTTGAACGTCGGGCAGCTTTCCTAGGCCGACAGGCCTGGAAGTATCAGGGAGGGAAGCGTCAAGTGGGCTGGCGGAGCCCGGAGGGCACGCGCGCCGCTCGCTGGATCACTCGGGCGACGCTAGCGGCGACGATCGCAGTACTTGCGTCGTTGATCCTCGTCTGGTTGCCTCGCGTCCACGGCGATGATTTGGGCTTCGAGGATTTGCTGGTGTACCGTGCCGCCGGCCGTGCGATCCTCGCGGGCCACTCGCTCTATGCTCCCGACTTCGGGGCCGTCAACCACTCTCCGTTCGGCTTGGCATTCATTTATCCGCCGTTCTCGGCCCTTCTCTTCATTCCGCTGACCATCGTGCCTGCGGGAGTTGCGAAAGTGTTGATGGTGCTTCTCAACGGCGCCGCCTGCACTATTTTCTTCGCCGTTATCGTTGTCGCCGCGCTAGACGACTGGGGTCGGCTTCGACGCTGGCGTTCGCTGACCTCGCCGATATCGGTCAAGACCGCGGTCGTCGTGTTTGCCGCGGCTGTCGTCTTTATGCTCAGCATCCCGGTGCAAGCCACCGTTGAGTTTGGCCAAGTGAACCTGATACTGGCCGCCGCGGTCGCGCTCGACATACTGTTGCCACGCGTGCCCTGGCCGCGCGGTCTGCTGGTTGGCCTCGCAGTAGCGATCAAGCTGACGCCCGCAGTCTTCGTCGGCTACTTCCTGGTGACCCGGCAGTGGCGAGCGCTCGCCGTGTCCCTCGCGACCGCCACGGCGGCAGTGGCCGTGAGTTGGATCCTTTGTCCCTCGGATACCACCCGGTATTTGACCTCGATGGTTGGCGATCCCCGGCGGTTCGGCAGGCTGACGTTTGCCTCGAATCAGTCGGTACGGGGCGTCATAGCCCGAATCCCTGCCCTGGACTCCATGCAAGGCGTGACATGGGGCGTGGTGACGGTGGTGGTCTTGGCGTTGGCGACCATCGCGATTCTGGTCAGCCGGCGTTCTGGAGACACGGTCGCGGCCACGTTGTCTGCAGCGTTCACCGGTCTGCTCTGCTCGCCGGTGTCGTGGGGTCATCACTGGGTGTGGCTGTCGGCGACGGTGGTGTACTTCCTGGTGCGCTGGACAGTGGTCGGTGGGGTCCGAAATCTTGTTGCAGGGTGCGCCGTTGCCTTCGTCGTGCTAGCGGCGCCGTGGAATTCCTTGCCTAATGACAATGAGCAGGAGCGGCTGTGGAGCCCGTCCGAGCATCTGCTGGGCGCCATGTGGACGCTCACGGCAATCTTGTTGCTGGCCTTGTTCGCGACGGCGCTCTTGGGGACACGTGGTGTGGCTAAGGGGAGCGGCTCCGACACGCCCGACGACGCGAGCGACGTGTCTAAGTTCGATTCGCGCGCTCCCGCGACGTCGACCTCGCCGCCATCGGCGGCGCTAAGCTCCGCTCCGAAGCCCGGAGAAGGCGCGCGTATCGATTAGCTGGCGTTATCTTTTGCCACTGTTACGGGAGAGGAACGCCTGCATATGCTGCCGTGGCTCGCTGGTCAAGAATGCGAGACCGAACTCCTCGATGCTGTCTTCGATCGCCTCATGGACCGCCATATCGAACCACCTGTTCAGTAGGCGCTTTTGTTGTCGGACCGCGTGCGGGCCGAAGCCGATGAGTTTCGCAGCGAGCTCGCCGATGCGAGTGTCCAATGTTTCGGCCGCGATGACCTCATGCACGAGGCCCCAGGTAGCCGCGGTCTTCGCGTCAATCGTTTCGCCTGTCAGCACCAGCCAGGCGGAGTGCGAAGCCCCAATCAACGCCGGCATCAATGCCGAATGGATCACCGATGGGATGCCGACTGCCACCTCTGGCATTCCGAATTTTGCACCGGGCTCTGCGATCCGCAGGTCGCACGACATCGCGACCTCCAGACCGCCGCCGAGGCACCACCCCGCAAGTCGGGCAATGACGGGGACAGGGCACTCTCGAATCGCCTCGCACAGGACCGCGAGTCGGCGAATGAACACCTCGGCGCTGGACTGTTCCAGGGCGACCATCTCGTTGATGTCGGCGCCGCCGATGAACGCCTTCTCACCCGTCCCGCGGAACACGACGACGCGCACGTCGCTGTCTTGGCTGATGGTGCGGAAAACGTTCGTCAGTTCCCCGATAGCTTCGCTGCCGATAATGTTCAGCGGTTTCGCGTTGATTAACTCGACTGTGGCTAAGCCGCCATCGCGACCGAATCTGACAAAGCGGCTTTCCGTAGTTTTCATGTGCTCTTCCACACCTCAGTTGCGACTTACCACCCGCCCGAGCATAGGGGAGGAAGATTAGCGTTCCCTGGACGCGGCTACGCGGTAACCAAGCTGTTCATCGCGAGTGGTGTCCCAAAGTAACCAACTTGGGAATCGACGACGACCGTCTTGGCGTCGCCGTGCCGGGTTAAGACCTCGCGGGCCATCTGCTCGAACGACATCTTCTCAGGCCCTCCGATATTTTCGATGCCACCCAGCGGTTTGCCTTCTGCTACACGGGCGACCTCGGCCCCGAGTTCGGCGGCGGCGATGGGTTGAATCAGCGCGTCCGGTACGCGCACTTCGTCGCCGACCGTCATCGACGCTGTGATCGCGTCGGCGAACTCCGCGAACTGGGTGGCGCGCACGATCGAGTAGGGCGTCTCCGATTCGGTGATGAGCTTCTCCTGGGCGACCTTCGCCCGCAGGTAACCGCTCTTGGGCAGCTGGTCCGCCCCAACGATCGACACCGCGACGTAGTGTCCAATGCCCGCGGCCTTTGCGGCGGCGAGCAAGTTAGCGGTCGATTTTGTGAAGAACTCCATCGCCGGATCGTCGTCGAATGAGGGCGAGTTGGACACGTCGACAACCACGTCGACGCCGGTTAGGACGTCGGCAAGGCCCTCCCCGGTAAGCGTATTGACGCCAGTCCGAGGCGAAGCTGCGACCGCGTCGTGGCCGCGGGCGCTCAGTTCCTGAATCACTTTCGACCCCAAGACCCCCGTGCCGCCAATCACGACTATCTCCATGGTTCTCCTCAGAATCTCGCCAGTGCGTTGGAAATTGAACAGTTACAGGTAAAGACCGGCCCGCCCTCGGCGGTCAGCGCTTTCGGCGAGCTGGCCACTAAAAGGTGTTCACCAGCCGCTGCTCTTCGGCCATCTGGCGGGACATCGTGTAGTGGTGAAAGTGCATCGCGCACTTGAGTACACAGATGAATAACACATTTGGATCCGGCCGCCGGCGGAGCATTGTCGTCATCCAGCGCCGATAGACCCGACGCAACTCCGGGTCGGGGATGTTTCTCATCAGCCGCAAAAACAGGACGGTAGCTCGCAGGGCGTCGACCGATTGCGACTTCCTCTTCTTCCACCGATGTTGGCGCCAGTAGGCATTGCGAGCTCGGCCAAAGTTGAATTTCCTTGTGAGATAAAGATTCTCGAGCCGCTCGAAGTAGAACGTGGCATCGTACAGGTCACGCATCAGTCCGATGTACCCTTGGCGCAACTCGTCGCGAGTCATGCCGAGCGGAATGACGTTCGTGCCGAACGGCTGTGCGTCCTCGAGATCGAGGCGACCTTCATTCTTCAAACGCGTGTAGAGCGGCGTCTTCGGGATGGCCGAGAGCATGCCGACCATCGCGTGCACGATGTCGGTCTGACGCATCAGCTCACGCTGGGCCTTGAACACCTCGGCATCGTCGTGGTCGAAGCCGACGATCATGCCGCACCATACCTCGAGGCCGGAGTCTTGCACTTTGCGGACGCGATCGACGATCGTCCCGCCCCCGCGGACGTTTTGAAACTTCTTCGTCTCGCGGAGCGATTCTTCGTTGGGGCTCTCGATGCCGATGAAGACAGTCACGATGTTGGCAGCGTCCATCAACTCCATCAGCTCATCGTCTTCGGAAAGGTTGAGCGACGCCTCGGTGAAGAACGTGAAGGGATACCCTTCGGCGGCTTGCCACGCCGCAATGTCGCGCAACAACTTCTTCACCGCGACCTTGTTGCCGATCAGGTTGTCGTCGACGATGAAGGCGATTTCCATGTGCTGCTTGCGCATCGCCTCCAACTCGGCGATCACCTGTGCGCTCGTCTTCAGCCTCGGTTTACGACCGAAAATGATGATGATGTCGCAAAACTCGCACTGGAACGGACAGCCGCGGGTGAACTGGATGCTGCCGAACAGGTAGTCCTTGACCCTGAGCAGGTCATACCGCGGCACCGGCACGCGAGTCATGTCGGTGGCCTCGAGTTGCTCGTAGCGCTGCTGATGGCGTCCATCCGCCCACTCTTGGAGGAACTGCGGCCACGTCGTTTCGGCCTCGCCGACGAAGATCACATCAGCCAGGCCCTCGAAGTAATCTTCCTGCACACTGACCCACGGGCCGCCGACGACGGTGAAGACCCCGCGGGCTTTGAGCTCGCGGAGGATCTCGCGCATCCGATCACGCTGGACGATCATGCCGGTGAGCCCGACGATGTCGGCCCGCGCCAAGCGGTCGTAGTCGATCGGCTCGACGTTCTCGTCGACGATCGTCAGGCAATGGTTGTCAGGGGTCAACGCAGCGAGCAGCGGCAGGCAGGCGGTCGGAAGATTGCACTTCTTACCGAGCAGCGGAAGTGCGTATTCCAGGCCCCAATAAGACACTTCGAACCGAGGATTGATCAAAACGATATCGGCCATGATCGCCTGCTTCGACCGGGATGGTGAACCACAGAGCCGCCCCGGAGGGCCGGCGTTTGCAGGCGGAATTTTAGCACGATGGCAGGCCAAGCGAGCTTTGGACAAAACGATAGAGTATCGCTGCGAATTCGAGGCTGTGCGACGTCAACCCTTCGGCAGAGAGCCGGCCGCTACCTCATCGGGGTAATCGTCGTAGTAGGGCACATAGCCATTTTCCCGGCCTTTCAGCACATACAGGGGGTCCTCGACGTCGGAGCCGTACCCTTGCTTGCGCAGATCAGCCTTCTTCTTCTTGAACGTCGAGGTGTGCTCCAGCGAATCGACAACCCGCACGAACAACGGCACTGCGTAGCTGGGGAGGTACTCGTAGACCGTGTTGGAAAGCGATGCGCCGTCGAACTGCTGGCCCTCCCTCAACACCACAGCTGCCATCGCGGCGCGCCCCTCGGTGCCGGGTACTTGCACGCCGAAGACGGTGACAGCGTGCACGGCCGGGTCGGCCGACAGGGCCCCCTCGACATCGGTCGTCGCGACGTTCTCGCCCTTCCACCGGAACGTGTCGCCAAGCCGGTCGACGAACGCCGCGTGGCGCAAGCCCTGCGGACGCATCAGGTCTCCGGTGTTCAACCACGCGTCACCGTCCCGGAAAGCGTTGCGCACCAACTTCTTCGCACTCGCTTCGGGGTCGGTGTAGCCTTCGAACGGCTGCGTGCTGGTGATCTTGCTCAGTAATAGCCCCGGCTTGCCGCCGCTCACCTTCCGCACGCGCCCGTTGTCGTCGCGATCCGGTTCGCCGGTTTCGGGGTTGTATTCGACGAAGGCAACCCGGGTCGGGCAGATGCCGGTGGTCTTGGGGATGTTGAAGACGTTGACGAACCCGGTGTTGCCCTCGCTGGCACCGTAGAACTCGAAGACCCGAGGGATATTGAAGCGGGCGGTGAACTCGTCCCAAATGTCGGGCTGCAGCCCGTTGCCGGCGATGACTCGCACCCTATGTTTGCGATCGGTGTCCTTCGCGGGCTGGTTGAGCAGGTAGCGGCAGATTTCGCCGATGTAAAGGAACGCAGTGGCGTCGTCAGCGGATGACCTCGTCCCAAAACCGTGATGCCGAAAACGAGCGACCCAGCGCGAGGGTGGCACCGGCGCTGAGCACTCCCGACACCCCCACCGTGAGCGCACTGTTGTGGTACAGCGGCAGGCAGCAGTACAGCGTGTCGCTGCTCCTTAGCCGCATGCCAAGGGCGCCGGATCCCCCAAGCGCCCGCAGCCACCGGTAATGGGTCATGACACTGGCCTTCGGTGCGCCGGTGGTGCCCGAGGTGAAGATGTAGAAGGCCTCATCTTTGGCGAGGACCGACGAGGTCACCGCCGGATTATCGGTGGACGCGTCGGCAGCCAACCGCTCGAGTTCGTCCACGGTGACCGTGTCGGCGACGTTCGCGCCCGATTCGTCGACGGCCTCGAGTAGCTCGTCTTCGCCGATCAGGAGCTTGGCATTCAGCAGATCGACGCTGTGAGCGAGCACCTTGCCGCGGTGGTGGTGGTTCAGCATGCCGGCGACCGCCCCCAACTTCACCACCGCCAGGATCAGCAGCACTGCGTGCGGCGAGTTCTCCAGCATGATGGCTACCACGTCGCCGCGCTCGACGCCACGTGCGGCCAGCGCTGCCGCATACCGGTTGGCGGTTTCGTTCGCCTGACCGTAGGTCATGGTTTCGCCTTCGAATCTGATGAACACCTGATCGCGGTGCCGGGCCGCTCGGTGCTGGAACACCTTGCCGATCGAGTTCTTGGCCGACTGACGAGTCAAGAAAGCGGTCAACACGCCACGCAGGATGATTGGCGCGTCGGCGAACATACCGGGCAGCCGGGTGACGATATCGATCAACCTGACGCGGTCGTCATCCATGCGTTCTCCCCGCTTCATCCGCCAGCTCCATCAGCGTTTGCGTCGAATGCGGGCGCGGTCCACAAGCCCCGACTTCACCAGCGCATCATCGATAAATCGCTGCGCAGCCCGCGAGCTGAAGAACCCGGTGTGGCCACCTGGATACCAACAGATTTCGGGTTTGCCCCAGTGCTCCCAGAGCCGGGCGGCCTCGTCGCGCGGGTGCACCAGCCTGTCCGCGACTCCTGCGTAGATGAAGCGGCCATTCAAGGGCACGCGGGGATTCAGTGCCAGCGGCGAGATCATCGCGCCGATGGGCTTGGCCGATGTCAACATCTGACGAAGGTCGTCGTACTGGCTGAGGCCGGCATGGCGGGCAACCAGCTCGAGAAGGTCAGCGAGTGGGACGCCGAGAATCGCACAGGTGAGGCCGTCGTCAAGGGCGGCCAGCAGCGAAGCGAGGTAACCGCCGAGGGAGATTGCCGTTCAGCCCGATCATTGAGTCCGGCTCCTGCGTCCGGATCCACGAGAGCAGACGCCGGATATCCCACACCGCCTGAGCGACACCGTGCACGTTGTCGAGCACGTCCTCGCTGGGGAACGCGATGCCCTTGGGCAGGCCCCGTGCACGCGGGCCGTGCATGGGAAGAACGGGAAGCACGACATTCAGGCCGAGATCGTGGTGCAGATGCCAGGCCCGAAACAGCGCGAGGTCGAGGGCGGCGCGTCCCATCTCCGCGCCATGCACACACACCAGCCATGGGCGCGGCTCGCGGTGTCGCAACAGCAAGCCGTACTCATGGTTATTCGAGGTATAGCTGAGCCACCGTTCCCGGCCGGGTTCGCCCGCACAGGGCGCATAGTCACTGTCAAAAACGATGCGCGAGTAGGTGCGCCCAAGGCTGGTGACGGGCTTGACCGAGATATCGGTCAGCGGCGGTGGTGCCGCGAAGAACTTCTCGGGCTGAGCGAGCCAACCCTTCTCACGATAAAAATCGAGGGCGGCGACCACCTCCTGATTGATCCGTTCGACCCTCTTCGCATCCGGGGCCGACCGCAGGAAGCGAAAGCCGAGCAGCACGATTTCGTCGCCGAAAGCATGCGCCGCGAGCGCGAGGCTGGGTCGTCTCGCGGGAAGCTGACCGGGCTGACGATCCAGATAGTCCGCCCAGGAGCGGGCATAAAAACCACCGGTCGCGGGTGAACGGGCCGAGCGCCAGCGCCAACGGACTGCCACCACCGTGCCGCGGCGCTGCAACCCCACCGGCCCCGGCCGCGACCCGCCTGCTCGCTGTCCTGCATCATCTCTGCTTCCCGGATACCGTTTGACACGAGTCGAACGTCAGGTCAGCCTAGCGCCGCTGAGCCGACGCTATCGCTAACTCCGAGCATTCGGTGGTTGTCAGATTGACCGGTCGGTTGGGCACCGGAGGGTCCCGCTACGCGCGTCGTGGCGGTCAACTTTCGATGTGAACAATGGGGCGCACAGCCGTGGCTATTCGACCGCGAGACGACCCATTGTGCGAGGACACTGTGAGGCGTGCGAAGCGGCTTTCTGGGTCGTGCGCACACACCACTAGTTCAGCCAAGTGCTAGGAGAAATCAATGAAGTACGTCATGACCTGGACGAGCCGTCTGGGCGGATCTGGCAAGGATAACGAGGAGAGCACGCAGCGCGCCCTGGAAGTGTTTGCCAAATGGCAACCAGCCGCCGGCACCACGTTCCATCAATTCGTCGGCCGACTCGATGCCGAAGGTGGGTTCGCCGTGGTGGAGACGGATAACCCGGCCGAGCTGCTGGATGCCACCGCTAAGTTCGCCCCCTACAACATCTTCCAGGTTTATCCAGTCGTCGATATCAACGAATGGGCCCAGACGGCGCAGGTGGGTGTCGACTTCAGGGGGTCTATCGGCTGAGGCGCGCAATACCAAAGGGGTCGCTTCTCATGGGCGACCCCTTTGTTGTCGCTACGGCAGCTACCAAATTGTGACCCGCAAACCTATAGCAAGCTGCCGCATACTGGATGTCATGCGCGCACCGTCACCACCGCAAACTGCCCAGAGGTTGTGGTGGCTGAGCTGAAGCAATCGGCGCAAGGGTGCCCGACACCGTGCGGCCCCTGCACCGTCAGGAAAGCGCCACCCGCTCGCCCGGGGCACCATGACGCTGATATCGGTGGTGGCGGTGCTGCTGACCGGCGCGGGGTGGTGGGTGGCCCACGGCGCACTGGGCGGGATCACTGTGTCGGATGCGCTGGGCACCAACGATCCCCGATCCAGCGGTGGCGAGATGAACATCCTGTTGATCGGCCTTGACTCACGCAAAGACCAGGACGGTAACGACCTGCCGTCCGCGATCTTGGATCAACTGCACGCGGGCGACTCCGACCAGGGCGGCTACAACACCAACACGCTGATCCTCGTCCACGTGGGCGTCGACAACCGGGTTGTCGCGTTCTCCATTCCTCGCGACGACTGGGTGCCGTTCAGCGGGGTGCCGGGGTACAACCACATCAAAATCAAGGAGGCTTACGGGCTCACCAAACAAAACGTCGAGCAGAAGCTGATCGACCAGGGCGTCAGCAACCAGAGAGAACTGGAGACGCGCGGCCGCGAGGCAGGCCGGTCGGCGACGCTACGTGCGGTGCGGAGCCTGACCGGCGTTCCGATCGACTACTTCGCCGAAGTCAACCTGGCCGGTTTTTACGATCTGACGCAGAGCCTCGGCGGTGTTCAGGTGTGCCTGAAACACGCTGTGTACGACATGTATTCGGGTGCGGATTTCTCCGCCGGTCGCCAGACACTGAATGCCGCACAAGCATTGGCGTTCGTCCGACAGCGGCACGGTTTGGAAAACGGCGACTTGGACCGCACCCATCGCCAGCAAGCCTTCCTGATGTCGGTCATGCAACAACTCCAGGATTCCGGCACTTTCACCAACCTCGGCAAGCTCAAGGGCCTGATTTCGGTGGCGCGCAAAGACATTGTGCTCTCCGCAGGCTGGGACGAAGAACAATTCCGCCGGATGGCCGCACTTGCGGGCGGCGACGTCGAATTCCGTACGCTGCCGGTGGTGCGTTACGACACGATCGACGGTCAAGACGTCAACATCGTCGACCCCGCCGCGATCAAGGCCGAGATCGCAGCGGCAATAGGTGACACCACGCCTGCGGCCACGACGACTGCCACCACCGCCCCGCCTGACCCGTCCATCGTGGTCGACGTGATCAACGCCGGGAGTATTCCGGGGCAGGCTGCCGAGGTGTCACACACGTTGAGACAGCACGGCTATACCATCGGCGAGGTGCGCGACCGCACTTCCGGTGACCCGTCCAGCACTTCGGTCGCCTACGGTTCGGGCGCGGGCACCGACGCGCAAAATCTGGCCACTCTCCTGGGTATCGAAGCCCTGAACGGACAAAATTCGGCCGTCAAGCCCGGACACATCGAAGTTGTTGTCAACGAGAATTATTCGGTGCCCGCCAATGACGAAACCACCACCACGACAACAACGACGACGACCAGCACCTATCACGGATCGAACGTCGCCACCTCCACCGAGCCGACCCCGGATCAGGGGCAGCCTATCGAGGGCGGCGGCGTGCCCTGTGTGAACTGATGCCGGCAGCGTCACGCATGCGTACCGCCGTCGATGCGGATTTCGGTGCCGGTGATGAACGCGCCGTCGTCGGACACCAGCATGGCGACCACCCCGGCGACGGCTCCCGGGTCGCCCATCCCGGCCCCGCTGGATTCCAGCGTGGTGGGCATGATCGGAGAAAGCCGCCCGAATAACGACCAGTCGGCGTCGGGGGGAATGTAACCGACTGTGGCATCGGTGATTCCGGACTTGATGCTCCCCGGCGCGACGCACACCGCACGCAGTCCCTGACTGGCGTATTCGAGCGCAAGCGCATGGGTGAATGCCTGAATGCCGCCCTTGCTTGCCGCGTAGGCCGCCATGTAGGGGTGCGCAAAGCTGGCCGAGGTAGAGCTGAAGTTCACGATGGCGCTGTGCGGATTCTTCAACAACGCCGGCAGCGTCTCGCGGACGACCAGGAAGGTGCCGGTCAGATTGACGCCGACGATCTGATTCCACTGCTCGAGGCTGGTCTGGTGAGTGTGGTAGACGCGCAGCACGCCGGCGGCGTTGACCACCGAGTCGAGGCCGCCAAGTGTGTCGAGGGCCGATTGGACCCCGCCGGCCACCGACTCTTCATCGCCGACGTCCATCGCCACGGTGGTGAGGCGTTCACTACTTCCGGTCTCATCCGCCCGCGTGCGGGTCTTGTCTAGCGCCGCGACGTCTGCGGCGACCACCGCGGCGCCCTCGTCCAGCAGCCGCAGGGCGGTCGCCTGCCCGATGCCGGACGCAGCGCCAGTCACCAGGATCCGGTTGCCGTCTAGTCGCTTCATCTGTTCTCCCGTCACGAAGGCCTGCGCACATCTTTGCCGACCGGCATTCAAAAAGACACGGCATGGTGGAGGCATGGATATCGGATTCATCGGACTCGGGAACATGGGCAGCGGCATGGCCGCCAATCTGGTCAAGGCCGGTCACCGCGTCACCGTCTACAACCGCTCCGCCGCCAAGATGGATGCGCTCGTCGAGCAGGGCGCCACCCCGGCACATGCTGTCGCCGAAGCCTGCGACGGTGACGTAGTGCTGACGATGCTGGCCGACGACAACGCGGTGCAGGACGTGACGTTCGGCGAGCACGGCATCCTGGCGGCGTTGGCGCCGGGGGCTACCCATCTTTCGTCAAGCACCATCACCGTCGAGTTGTCCAGGCGTCTCGGCTCGGCGCACGCCAAGGCCGGCCAGCAGTATGTCGCAGCACCGGTATTCGGCAGGCCCGAAGCCGCCGCCACCGCAAAGCTTTTCGTCGTCGCAGCAGGCATACCTCAGGTAGTCGAGTCGATGAGGCCGCTGTTGGACGCGATCGGCCAGCGCACCTTCGTGGTGGCCGAACAGCCGCACACCGCCAACCTGGTGAAGCTGAGCGGCAATTTTCTCATCGCTTCGGCTATCGAGTCGCTCGGCGAGGCGATCGCGTTGGTCACCAAGGGCGGCGTGGACCCGACGCAGTACGTCGACATCCTCACCTCGACCTTGTTCAGCGCGCCGGCGTATCAGACCTACGGCGGCCTGATCGCGCGTCAGGAATTCGAGCCGGCCGGGTTCGCCGCGGCGCTGGGGCTCAAGGACATCCGCTCGGTGCTGGCCGCGGCCGACGAAATCCAGGTGCCGCTACCGCTGGCCAGCCTGCTGCGCGACCGCTTCCTGACCCTGCTGGCCAACGACCGCGGACACCTGGACTGGTCGGCGATCGCCACGCTTGCCACCCGGGACGCCGGGACCGCCTCACACCAATCCGCGTAAGCCCTCGGCCCCGAATAGGGGTTCGAGCATCGAGGTGAAGTCCGGACCCCGTCGCAACATCTGGCCGCCGTCGACGTTGATCACCTGGCCGGTGACGAAGCCGGCGGCATCGCTGAGCAGAAACATTGCCAGGTTGGCGACGTCCTCGACCTCGCCTGGCCGCGGCAGCGGCGTGCAGAGCGCGTAATCTGAGCTGAGCTCTGGTGAATCGGTAATGGCCGCAACAAGATCGGTGCGGATCAGCCCCGGCCGGATGCTGTTGACTCGCACCCACGATGCGCCGAGTTCGTCGGCAGCCAGCATCATCATGTGGTCCACGGCCGACTTGGTGACCCCATAGGCGCCGAACCAGCGGTGGGTGTTGCTGGCCGCGATCGACGAGATCCCGACGAACGACCCGCCACCACTGCGCACCATCTCCCGAGTGGCGTGCTTGAGCACGTACATGGTGCCATTGACGTTGAGTTCCACCGTGCGCCGCCACGCCTGGGAGTCCATCTGGGTGATCGGCCCGATGGTCTCCGAGCCGCCCGCGCAGTGCACCACACCGTGTAGCCGGCCGTGCCACGCCGTGACGGCGTCGACGACCCGCGCGATCTCGTCCTCGTTGGTGACGTCGGCCGGCTCGTAACGAATCAAACCCGCCTCAGCCGTGAGTGCGTCGAGTTCCTCGACGGTCGCTACCAGCCGGTCGGCATTGCGGCCGACGATCATGACCGATGCCCCGGCCTCGACCAAGCCGGCTGCGACGCCCTTGCCTATCCCACTGCCACCACCGGTAACCAGGTACGTCCGGTCTCTGAACGAAAGCTGCACGCGAGCTATCGAACCATGTGGCCGTCGCCGCGTTGACCAGTCCCCCGCCGGAAGGAACGACTATTTCTGCCCGGCTCCGAGCGACAAGTCCGGCAGGCCGCCGCGCCGCGGACGCGTGTTGTCGCTCGGAGCCGGGCAAGAGAGCACATGCCCTCTCTGCCCTTCACAGCAGCGGCGCCGCTCCCGGCGCGGGCAAGAGTTACGGCGTATCGCGGCGGGCCAACTTGGTCGGCTTGGCGCTGCGCCAGTCCTCGACGTCGGGTGGCAGACCGATCGGGTAGCGGTTCTCGTTGTGGGCCGCCCAGTGCGCATGGCCCAGCTCGTGAATGTGGAACGCGTGCCGCAGCGCCTCGCTGAAACCCATCGCTTCCGAGGCGGCGTTGACCGAGTCTTTGATCAGCATCGCGGCCATTGTGGGGCGCTCGGCGATGCGCCGCGCGAACTCCAGCGTCTTGTCCTCCAGCTCGTCGACCGGGAAAACCTTGGACACCATGCCGAGCCGGTAGGCCTCGTCGGCATCCAGCGCATCACCGGTCAACAGCAGCTCTTTGGCCTTGCGTGGGCCGAATTCCCAAGGGTGAGCGTAGTATTCGACACCGGGCATACCCATGCGCACAGCGACCACATCGCTGAACTTGGCGTTGTCCGCGGCGACAATCAAATCGCAGGCCCAGATCAGCATCAGGCCGGCCGAGATCGCGTTGCCCTGCACGGCAGCGATAGTGATTTTGCGCAGATCGCGCCAACGACAGGTGTTTTGGAAGAAGTAGTGCCACTCCTGCAGATAGGTTTTCTCCGCGACCGGATCGCGGGTCGCACCGTTGATCCGGAAGGTCGGATGCTGCCCCGGTCCGGCCTGCCGCTCCGCCAGCGCAGCCTCCGAGCCCAGGTCGTGGCCGGCGGAAAAGTTCTTGCCGCGGGCCGCCAGAATCACCACCCGCACGTCGTCATCGGACTCGGCGCGGACGAAAGCCTGGTCGAGCTGCACCAGCAGACCCCGGCTCTGCGCGTTGTGCGCCTCGGGCCGGTTGAGCCAGATCCGGGCTATCCGGCCCTCGTCGAGGGTTTCATATGCCACCAGCTCATCAGTGCCGGCTTTGACCACGCCGGTATCGTCGGAGACTGCCATTGCCCACCTCACTTGCCTCGACGCGCGTCTGAGAAAGAGACATTACGGCCTGCTCTGGGCGCCCGCCTCGCTGGGTTACGCGGCTGATCAGCGATCGACTGCCCAGAAAGCGCACTTCGCATACAGTTGTCTCATGCCTGCTAAACCTGACCCCGCAGAAATCGGCGATGTGGAGCCCCTGGCCGACAGCACCGCACGCCAGGCCAGGCGTGTCGTCGCCGCCTATGCGAACGACGCCGACGAGTGCCGCATCTTTCTGTCGATGCTCGGCATTGGACCGGCGAAACTCGAGACGTAATGAGTTCCGGGGGAAACCAGACCGTCGGTGCGGGGGATTCCGACTTCGTGGTGGTCGCCAATCGGCTACCCATCGATATGGAACGGCTTCCCGACGGGACCACCACCTGGAAGCGCAGTCCCGGTGGCTTGGTCACCGCGTTGGAACCGTTGTTGCGCCGTCGGCGCGGAGCCTGGATCGGGTGGCCGGGCTTCGTGGACGCCGACGAGCAACCCATCATCGAGGAAGATCTGCAGCTTTACCCGGTGCGGCTCAGCGCTGACGACGTCGCCGAGTACTACGAAGGGTTCTCCAACGCCACACTGTGGCCGCTCTATCACGATGTCATCGTCAAGCCGATCTACCACCGTGAGTGGTGGGACCGCTACGTCGACGTCAACCGACGGTTCGCCGAAGCCACATCGCGGGCCGCGGCCCACGGTGCGACCGTCTGGGTGCAGGACTACCAACTCCAACTCGTTCCCAAGATGCTCCGCGAATCGCGGCCGGACCTGACCATCGGCTTCTTCCTGCACATTCCGTTTCCGCCGGTGGAGCTATTCATGCAGATGCCGTGGCGTTCAGAGATCGTCGAGGGTCTGCTGGGCGCCGACCTGGTCGGATTCCATCTCGCCGGTGGTGCACAGAATTTTCTGTTCCTGTCCAGGCGGCTGCTCGGGGCCGACACTTCCCGCGGATCGGTCGGTGTGCGGGCCCGGTTCGGTGAGGTGCAGGTCGGGTCCCGCACCGTGCGGGTAGGTGCCTTTCCCATTTCCATCGACTCCGCCGACTTGGACCGAAAGGCCCGTGACCGCGATGTGCGCGTGCGCGCCCGCGAGATCCGGGCCGAGCTGGGTAATCCCCGCAAGGTCCTGCTCGGTGTCGACCGGTTGGACTACACCAAGGGCATCGATGTGCGGCTGAAGGCGTTCGCCGAGTTACTCGACGAAGGCCGCGCCAAACCCGACGACACCGTCCTGGTCCAGCTGGCGACGCCCAGCCGAGAACGCGTCGAGAGTTACCAGATCCTGCGCAGCGATATCGAACGCCAGGTCGGCCACATCAACGGCGAATACGGTGAGGTCGGTCATCCGGCGGTGCACTACATACACCGTTCGCTTCCCCGTGACGAGCTGGTCGCATTCTTCGTGGCCAGTGACGTCATGCTGGTCACTCCGCTGCGCGACGGGATGAACCTGGTGGCCAAGGAGTACGTCGCCTGTCGCAGCGATCTGGGCGGGGCGCTTGTGCTCAGCGAATTCACCGGCGCCGCAGCTGAACTCAAGCAGGCCTACCTGGTCAATCCGCACGACCTCGAGGGGGTCAAGGACGCGATCGAGGCGGCCATCAACCAGCCCGCCGAGGAAGGCCGGCGCCGCATGCGTGCCCTGCGCCGCCAGGTGCTGGCGCACGACGTGGACCGTTGGGCGCGGTCCTTCCTCGATGCGCTCGCCGAACCCCATCCGACTGACAAGAATCCCTGACGCCGCGGCGCTATCCTGACCGCCGGCGGCCGATCCGACGACACCGACCGACGTTCACGAGCTCATCAAGCCGGTCGCGGAAAAGTTCACGTCGGGATCGCGGTCAGCAAAGTACTCCCGCAGGGTGGTGCTCAGCTCAGCGGGATCCCACGCCTCGGCGTCCACGGCGAATCGTTTTTCCACGCTCGGCGCCGACACCAGGGTCACCTGCGGACCGTAGACGATGAACACCTGACCGTTGACCGCCGCGGCCGCCGGGGACACCAGGAACCGAACCAGGGTCACCACGTGCTCCGGCGAGAGCGGGTCGATCTGGCCTTCTTGGTAATCGGGGCCCACCTCGGGCTCGTCGCCGAAGACGTCGGCCGTCATCGCGGTACGCGCCCGGGGACAGATCACATTGGCGCACACCCCGTAGCGGCCCAGTGCCCGAGCTGCCGTCATGGTCAGCGCGGTGATGCCGGCTTTGGCAGCGCCGTAGTTGGCCTGGCCGACCGGGCCCACCAGGCCTGCTTCCGAGGAGGTGTTGACGATCCGTCCGTAAATGCGGCCCTGTTTGGCTTCTTTAGCTCGGGATCGCCAGTAGGCCGCGGCGTTACGGGTCAGCAGGAAATGGCCGCGCAGATGCACGGCGATGACCGCGTCCCATTCTTCGTCGGACATGTTGAACAGCATCCGGTCGCGGGTGATCCCGGCGTTGTTCACCACGATGCTCAAGCCGCCCAACCCGTCGGCGCTGCTGACCAGTTCGTCGGCGATCGCGCGCTGACTGATGTCACCGGCCACGGCGACCGCCTTGGAACCGGCTGCCGAGATCTCGTCGATGACGTCGGAGGCGTCCAGGGCAGCGGCGATGTCGTTGACGACGACGGCGGCACCGGCGCGCGCTAAGCCGATCGCCTCGGCGCGGCCCAGCCCCGCGGCGGCACCGGTCACCACCGCGACCTTTCCGGACAGATCGGTCGCGTCAGTGCTCGTAGTCAATTTATGAATACCTCTAGTCTTCGCGTCCCAGCGCCGCGCGCGGGCACTCGGCAATCGCCTGCTCGGCGAGATCCTCCTGGTCAGAAGGAACCGGGTCGGTCTTCACGACGGCGTAGTCTTCGTCGTCCAGCTCGAAGATATCCGGCGCGATGCCCATACACACTGCATTACCTTCACAGCGGTCACGGTCTACTGTCACCCGCACGACATCCTCCTTGAACCTGGCCAGACACAGTGTCGCTACGTGTCACCACCATACGACGACGCCTGCGACGACACAGCCGCTGGACCCTCAGACTAGAACGTGTTACAACCGGGAAGGCGAACGGGTAGCCGGGAGGCGAGACCGAAGGGCGGCTGGAATGCGTATCAGTTATACCCCTGAGCAGGAAAAGCTGCGCCGCGAACTGCGGTCCTACTTCACCACGCTGATGACGCCGGAGCGCCGCGAGGCGCTGAGCTCGACACAGGGCGAGGTCGGGACCGGCAACGCCTACCGCGATGTCGTCTCGCAGATGGGCAAGGACGGCTGGCTCACCCTGAACTGGCCCAAGGAGTACGGCGGCCAGGACCGCTCCCCGATGGACTCGCTGATCTTCACCGACGAAGCGGCGATCGCTGGTGCGCCGGTGCCGTTCCTGACCATCAACAGCGTGGCGCCGACGATCATGGCCTTCGGCACCGACGAGCAGAAGAAGTTCTTCCTGCCGCAGATTGCTGCGGGGGATCTGCACTTCTCCATCGGGTACTCGGAGCCCGGCGCCGGCACCGACCTGGCCAACCTGCGTACCACCGCGGTCCGCGACGGCGACGACTACGTGATCAACGGCCAGAAGATGTGGACCAGCCTCATCGCGTACGCGGACTGGGTCTGGCTGGCGGTACGCACCAACCCTGAAGCTAAGAAGCACCGCGGCATTTCGATGCTGGCCGTGCCGACGACCGCTGAAGGCTTCTCCTGGACGCCGGTGCACACCATGGCCGGTGTGGACACCAGCGCCACCTATTACTCCGACGTGCGAGTGCCGGTGACCAACCTGATCGGCGAGGAGAACGGCGGCTGGAAACTGGTGACCAACCAGCTCAACCACGAGCGGGTCGCCCTGGTGTCGCCACAACCGATATTTTTGGCCCTGCGCGAGGTTCGCGAATGGGCGCAGAACACCAAGGACAACAGCGGGGCCCGGCTCATCGACTCGGAGTGGGTGCAGCTCAACCTGGCCCGGGTGCACGCCAAGGCCGAGGTCCTCAAGCTGATCAACTGGGAACTGGCGTCGTCGGAGAACGGCTCCTTGTCGCCGGCGGATGCGTCAGCCGCCAAGGTGTACGGCACCGAGCTGGCCACCGAGGCCTACCGGCTGCTGATGGAGGTGCTGGGCACCGCGGCGACATTGCGCCCGGATTCACCGGGCGCGTTGCTGCGCGGCCGGGTCGAGCGCATGCACCGGGCGTGCCTGATCTTGACCTTCGGAGGCGGTACCAACGAAGTGCAGCGCGACATCATCGGGATGGTCGCGCTGGGTCTGCCCCGAGCCAGCCGCTGAACTTACCGGTATAGGAAGAACACTCATGGATTTCACGACAACCGAAGCGGCGCACGATCTCGGCGGTCTGGTCGACACCATCGTGGACTCGGTGTGCAAGCCCGAACACCATCGTGAGCTGGACGGCCTGGAGCAACGGTTCGATCGCCAGCTGTGGCGCAAGCTCGTCGACGCCGACATCTTGACCAGCGCAGCGCCGGAATCATTGGGCGGCGACGGTTTCGGTGTGCTCGAACAGGTAGCCGTTTTGGTCGCGCTGGGTCATCAACTGTCCGCTGTGCCCTACCTGGAGTCGGTGGTGCTGGCAGCCGGTGCGCTGGCCCGATTCGGCTCCGCCCAACTGCAGCAGGACTGGGGTGTGCCCGCGGTCAGCGGCGAGAAAATTCTCACCGTTGCCCTTCAGGGCGAGATGGGTGAGGGACCGGTTCAGGCTACCGCCACCGGTGACGGCTATCGCCTCACCGGCACCCGCACCCAGGTCTTTTATGGGCCAGTGGCCGACGCATTTCTGGTTCCCGCCCAAACCGATTCCGGCACAGCAATTTTCCTGGTCACCGCCGATGACCCGGGGGTGAGCGTGACTGCCCTGGAGACCACCGGCCTGGGCAGCGTCGGGCATCTGGCGCTGGACGGTGTCGCCGTCGACGGCGCCCGCAAGGCCGGCGGCGCCGATGCCGAGGTCTGGCTGCAGACGCTTGCTACGTTGGGCCGCAGTGCATTTCAACTCGGCGTGCTCGAGCGCGGATTGCAGATGACCGCCGAATATGCGCGTACCCGTGAGCAGTTCGACCGCCCGATCGGCAGCTTCCAAGCGGTGGGACAGCGATTGGCCGACGGCTATATCGATGTCAAGGGGCTGCGGCTGACGCTCACCCAAGCGGCCTGGCGGGTGGCCGAGGACATCCCTGCCGACATCGACGTGGCCTCGGCGGCGTTCTGGGCCGCTGACGCGGGTCACCGGGTGGCGCACACCATCGTGCACGTGCACGGTGGTGTGGGTGTTGACACCGATCATCCGGTGCACCGATACTTTCTGGCCGCCAAAGAGACTGAGTTCTCGCTGGGCGGCGCCACCGGACAGCTGCGCAAGATCGGCCGTGAACTGGCGGACACCCCTGCTTAGCGGTCGAACGTGAAGCTAGCCGCACAGTCGAGTTCGAATGTGCGGCCAGCCGCACACTCGAGACGACGGGGGGCATGAATGCTTAGCGGTCCGGCTGACGTCACGGTCAGCGAACTGCTGGTGCCGCTGGCCGAAATCGACGACCGGGGTGTCTACTTCGAGGATTCGTTCATCAGCTGGCGTGACCACATTCGGCAGGCTGCCGCGACCGCGGCGGCGCTGCGCGAGCGCCTCGACCCGAAACGACCGCCGCATGTCGGGGTGCTGCTGGAGAACACGCCGTTCTTCTCGGCAATGCTCGTCGCGGCGGGGATGTCCGGGATCGTGCCGGTGGGGCTCAATCCGGTGCGGCGCGGTGCTGCGTTGGCCCGCGACATCGCCAAGGCAGACTGCCAACTGGTGTTGGCTGACTCCAAATCAGCTGTGACGCTCGATGATATCGAGCATCTCAACGTCGATTCGGCCCAGTGGGCCGCCGAGGTGGCCGCACAGGGCGATGCCGAGGTGCGTTTTCAATCCGCGTCAGGGGCCGACCTGTTCATGCTGATCTTCACGTCGGGTACCAGCGGTGAGCCGAAGGCGGTGAAGTGCAGTCACAGTAAGGTGGCCATCGCCGGGGTGACGATGACGCAGCGCTTCGATCTCGGCAGCGACGACGTCTGCTACGTGTCGATGCCGCTGTTTCATTCCAACGCGGTGCTGGTGGGATGGTCGGTCGCGTTGGCATGTCAAGGCTCACTAGCGTTGCGGCGCAAGTTTTCTGCGTCGAACTTTTTGCCCGACGTGCGCCGGTACGGCGTCACCTACGCCAACTATGTGGGCAAACCGTTGTCGTATGTTCTTGCCACACCCGAGCTTTCCGACGACGCGGACAACCCGCTTCGCGCGGTGTACGGGAACGAGGGTGTGCCCGACGACGTCGAGCGTTTCGGCCGCAGATTCGGGTGTGTCGTCCAGGATGGTTTCGGTTCGACCGAGGGCGGGGTGGCGATCGCCCGTACCCCCGATACCCCGCCGGGTTCGTTAGGTCCGCTGACCGACGGTGTCGAGATCGTCGACCCCGACACCGGCGAGCCCTGCCCGTCGGGCGTGGTCGGCGAGGTAGTCAACACCGCGGGGCCAGGCCGGTTCGAGGGGTACTACAACGATCCCGAGGCCGAGGCGCAGCGGATGGCCGGCGGTGTCTACCACAGTGGCGACCTGGCTTATCGCGACGAAGCCGGCTATGCCTACTTCGCCGGCCGACTTGGCGATTGGATGCGGGTCGACGGGGAGAACCTGGGCACAGCGCCGATCGAGCGGGTCCTGCTGCGGCATCCCGAGGTGGCCGAGGCCGCGGTGTATCCGGTGCCCGACCCGGTGGTCGGCGACCAGGTGATGGCGGCACTGGTGCTGGCGCCCGGCGCCGAGTTCGACGTCGAGGAATTCCATTCGTTCCTGGCCGGGCAATCGGACCTCGGGCCCAAGCAATGGCCGTCGTACGTCCGGGTCAGCGCGACGCTGCCTCGCACGGTGACCTTCAAAGTGCTCAAACGGGAGTTGTCGACCGAGGGCATCGACTGCGCTGACCCGGTGTGGCCGATCCGCCGGTAGGGCTACCCGAGTCTGCGATGCCGGCGGCGAAACTGAGCTGAGGGCTACGATTTTCGTGAATTTGTGGCCGTGGCTGCGGTGTCGGTGGATTGGTCAGCCCAGCAGTGACGGGACCACCGCGTCGATCAGGTGCGGTCCGCGTTCGGCGAAGGCCGCGCGCAACGCGTCGGCGAACTCCTCGGCGGTGGTGACGCGTCGTGCCGAAACCCCCATGCCTTCGGCGATCTTGACGAAATCCATTGTGGGGCCCGATAAATCGAGCAGATTCAGCGCTCGTGGGCCGGGAGCCGAGCCGGCGCCGACGCGTTGCAGCTCGACGCGCAAGATGTCGTATGCGCCGTTGTTGTAGACGACGGTGGTGACGTCGAGGCTTTCCCGCGCCTGAGTCCACAGCCCCGAAATCGTGTACATCGCCGACCCGTCGGATTCCAGGCACAGCACCGGGCGATCGGGTGCGGCCACGGCAGCACCCACCGCGACCGGGATGCCGTAGCCGATCGCTCCGCCGGTCAGCGTCAGCCAGTCGTGGGCCGGTGCCCCGGCCGTGGCCTGCGCCAGCTGCAGACCCGACGTGTTGGATTCGTCGACGACGATCGCCCGTTCGGGTAGCAGCGCGCCGATCACGTCGGCTGCCGACGCAGCGGTCAGCGCACCGGTGGGCAGCTGCGGACGCGACCCCTGCGCCGCCGGGGCCGCGGTCCCGGGCGCCAGCTCGTCGGCCAGCGCGACCAGCGCGTCGGCGGCACCGGCGTGCTCGGCGAGCACATGCACCTCGCATCCGGCGGGCACCAGATCGCTGGGCATACCCGGGTAGGCGAAGAAGGACACTGGCGACTTGGCGCCGGCCAGGATCAGATGCTTGGCACCGTCCAGCTGAGCGGCCGCGGCCTCGGCGAAATAGGCGAGCCGGTCGACCGCCGGGAGGCCCGCGCCGCGCTCCAGCCGCGTGGGGAACGTCTCGCACAGCCAGCGGGCCCCCGTCGCCTCGGCGATCCGCGCCGCGGCGGCCAGCGCGGGCCCGCGGGTTGCATCGCCGCCCACCATGATCACGGCGGGTTCGCCCGATCGCAGCACCTCGAGCACCTCGGGCGCCAGCAACGGGTCAGCACCTGCCGGCTGTGCGGCCGGCACCCCGGCGGGTTGGCCGCCATCTGACCAGGACACGTCGGCGGGCAGGATCAACGTCGAGATCTGCGACCCGGCCCGGCTCGCAGCGATCGCGTCGGCGGCGTCGGCCCCGACGCCGGCGCTGTCTTCAGTCCGGCGCACCCATCCCGAGACGGTGCCCGCCAGCGCGTCGATATCGGATTCCAGTGGCGAGTCGTACTTCTTGTGGTAGGTGGCATGGTCGCCGACGACAACGACGATCGGCACTCGGGCTCGACGCGCGTTGTGCAGGTTTGCCAGGCCGTTGCCCAGCCCGGGACCCAGGTGCAGCAGCACCGCGGCCGGCTTGCCGGCGATGCGCGCATAACCGTCAGCCGCGCCGGTGGCAACGCCTTCGAAGAGAGCCAGCACGGCGCGCATCCGCGGAACGCTGTCCAGCGCCGCCACGAAGTGCATCTCGGAGGTACCGGGATTGGCGAAGCAGACGTCGACACCGCCGTCGACCAGAGTGTTGATCAGGGCCCGGGCACCGTTCACAACTACGCCTCCCGTCGGGTGAGCTTGAAGACACGCTCGGCGTTGCCGTGCAGATAGTCGCGGCGAGCGTCGTCGTCGAGCTCGAGTGCGTTCAAATCCGCCAGCGCATGGGCGGGAGTGATCATCGGGTAGTTGCTGCCGAACATGACTTTGCGTTGTCCGGTACGGGTTTTCATGAATCGGATGAGTTCGTCGGGGAAGCGCGCAGTGGTGTAGGCCGACGTATCGATGTAGACATTGTCGTGCTTGCGGGCGACGGCGACCATCTCCTCCGTCCACGGATAGCCGATGTGCCCGCACACGATGACCAGCTCGGGGAAGTCAATGGCGACCTGATCGATGTAGGGAATCGGACGCCCGGTCTCCGACGGCCGCAGCGGTCCGGTGTGACCGACCTGGGTGCAGAACGGAACGCCCAGTTCCACGCATTCGGCGAACAACGGATAGTAGCGACGATCGGTGGGCGGGGCATTCCACAACCACGGCACCACCCGCAACCCGATAAACCCGTCGTCGCACACCCGGCGACGCAGCTCGCGGACGGCTGCCATCGGCCGATCCAAGTCCACCGCCGCCAGACCGGCGAACCTATTGGGGTGTAACCGAATCCATTCAGACACCTCGTCGTTGCTGATCATGTCCAGCCCGTTGGGTCCGCGCCACGAGCTCAGCAAGCCGAAGCTCACGGCCGCTTCGTCCATGGCGGATACCGTGGCCTCGATCGGGACGTCGTCGTCGGGTATCGCCCCGCCGGTCCAGCGCCGCAGCGAAGCGAACATATCGCTACCCAGGAACCGCGCAGTCGGATGCTGCATCCACACGTCGATGGTCATCGCGTTTTGACTGTAGACGCTGTTCTAGATAGCCAGCGCGGCGCGGGCGCAGGCATTCGTCCGCTGGGCGTGCCCTCCGCCGAACAGCACGACATGGGCCAGCAGCGGAAAAAGCTGGTGCAGCCCGATGCGACGGCGCCAGCCGGGTGTCAGCGATCGCACCCGCTGGTAGCCGTTGAGCACGGCGTCGTAGTGCGGGCAGCCGAACAACGCGAGCATCGCCAGGTCGGCCTCGCGGTGGCCACCGTGGGCCGCCGGGTCGATCAGCACCACACCGTCGGGCGTCCACATCAGGTTGCCGCCCCACAGATCGCCGTGTAGCCGGGCCGGCGGGTCATCGTCGTCGAAGTCGCCCAGGCGGCACCGTGCTGCGACGGCGTCGACCGCCGCCCGCGTCAAATTGTCGAGGCGCGGCGCCGCGAGCGCGGCCATCGGGGCCAGCCGCTCGTCGGCGTAGAACTCACCCCAGCGTCGGTGCCCCCGCAGCGACATCGGCAATGGCTGCGATAACGGCCCGAAGAATCCGGGCCCATCCCATCCGTTGGGCCCAGCGCCGAAGGCCGCTGCCCCCGCGTCGTGCGTCACCGCGAGTCGGCTGCCGAACTCCGACGCCGCTTCGGGGCTCGGCGGCGCCGAATCCAGCCGCCGCAGGGTCAAGCTGACCGTGTCGACACGAACAACCGGCACGCTGGGCACACCGCCGTCGACGCTGGAAAGCCAGCGCAGCCCGGCGGCTTCCCAGGGGAAGTAACCGTCCGGCGCGCCGGGGTGCCGCTTGATGAAATCGGTCACGCAGCGCGGGGCGTCAAGCACTCACGTGGCTGGCGTGCACCTCGTCGGCGGTGCGGGCTTCGGTCTGCTCCTTCGCCCAGCGATAGTCGGGCTTACCGGCCGGTGACCGCCTGACCTCGTCGACATACCAAAGCGCGCGGGGGACTTTGTATCCCGCGATTTCGCTGCGGACAAACCGGTCGAGTTCGCTCAACGCCGGACGTGTTCCGGGCCGCGGCTGCACGACGGCGGCGACGCGTTGGCCGTAGCGCTCGTCGGGCACTCCGACCACCAGCGCGTCGAAGACGTCGGGATGACCCTTAAGGGCGGCCTCGACTTCCTCGGGGTAGATCTTTTCCCCGCCGCTGTTGATCGACACCGAACCGCGACCCAGCATGGTCACGGTGCCGTCTTCCTCCACCTGCGCATAGTCGCCGGGGATGGCGTAGCGCACACCGTTGATAATTCGGAAGGTCTGCCGGGTTTTTTCGTCGTCCTTGTAGTAACCGACCGGGATGTTGCCCTTCTTGGCGATGACGCCGCGCACGCCTGACCCGGGTTTCACCTCGTTGCCGTCGTCGTCGAGGACGACGGTGCGGTGGTCGATGGCGACTCGCGGGCCGCCGCTGTGCGCCGCGCCGGCGGCGACAATGCTGGTGCCCCCGAAACCGGTCTCCGAGGAGCCGATCGAGTCGGTGATGACCCGGTTGGGCAGCAGCTCCAGCAGTTTCTCCTTGATGCTCGGCGAGAACAGCGCGGCGGTGCTGGCGAGCAGAAATAGTGACGACACGTCGTAGTCATTGTCGGCGTTGAGCGCGTCGAGCAACGGCCGCGCCATGGCGTCGCCGGTGAAGAACAGCAGGTTCACCTTGTGGTCGTGAATCGCGCGCCAGACTTGGTCGGCGTCGAATTCCGGTGCCAGCACAGTGGTTTGACCGGAAAAAATCGACATCCAGGTGGCCGACTGGGTGGCGCCGTGGATCATCGGCGGAATCGGGTAGCGGATCATCGGCGGATTGGTGGCGGCCGCCTTGGCCAGGCCGTACTCGTCCTTGACGAATTCGCCTGTCGCGAAGTCGGTTCCGCCGAACAGCACTCGGTAGATGTCCTCGTGGCGCCACATCACGCCCTTCGGAAAGCCGGTGGTGCCGCCGGTGTAGAGCAGGTAGATGGCGTCGGCGCTGCGCTCGCCGAAATCGCGCTCGGGTGCACCCTGGGCAATCGCCGAGTAAAACTCGACTCCGCCGTAGCGGGTGTAGTCGTTGTCGCTACCGTCCTCGACCACCAGGACCGTCTTGACGTTCGGCGTGTCGGGAAGCACGTTAGCGACCCGGTCGGAGTACTGGCGCTCATGTACCACCGCGACCATGTCGGAATTCTCGAACAGGTAGCGAAGCTCGCCCTCGACGTATCGGAAGTTGACGTTCACCAGGATCGCGCCCGCCTTCACAATGCCCAGCATCGCGATCACGATCTCGTTGCGGTTGCGGCAGTAAAGGCCGACCTTGTCGTCTTTCTTGACGCCTTGGTCGATCAGGTAATGCGCGAGGCGGTTGGCCTTTTCCTCCAGCTGCGCGTAGGTCAGCTGGTCGTCGCCACAGATGAGGGCGACGCGGTCGGGTACGGCGTCGATGGCATGCTCGGCCAGATCGGCAATGTTCAGGGCCACGGACCCCAAATTAGAACGTGTTACATTTTTTGACAAGTTTGTTCGAGCCTGACAGGTTCCGGGCCCACACGCAGGAAAGGCGGACATCGATGAGTGAGTCTGAGAAAAAGGCCGACGCCCTTATCGAGCAGCGCGGACATACGTTGATCTTGACGCTGAATCGGCCCGAGGCCCGCAACGCGCTGTCCACCGAGATGCTCGCGACGATGGTCGAGGCGTGGGACCGCGTCGACAGCGATCCCGAGATCCGCTGCTGCATCCTGACCGGGGCCGGTGGCTACTTCTGCTCGGGCATGGACCTCAAGACCGCTACCAAAAAGCCGCCGGGTGACTCGTTCAAAGACGGCAGCTACGACCCGTCGCGGATCGACGCCCTGCTCAAGGGCCGCCGACTCAAAAAGCCCCTGATCGCCGCCGTCGAGGGACCGGCGATCGCCGGCGGCACCGAGATCCTGCAGGGCACCGACATCCGGGTCGCCGGCCAGAGCGCCAAGTTTGGCATTTCCGAGGCCAAGTGGAGCCTGTATCCGATGGGCGGGTCGGCGGTGCGGCTGGCCCGGCAGATCCCTTACACGGTGGCGTGCGATCTGCTGCTGACCGGCCGGCACATCACCGCGACCGAGGCCAAGGAGATCGGCCTGATCGGATATGTTGTCCCGGACGGGGAGGCTTTGTCGAAGGCCCTCGAGATTGCCGAGATGATCAACAACAACGGCCCGCTGGCCGTGCAGGCAATTCTGCGGACTATCCGCGAAACCGAGGGTATGCCCGAGAACGAAGCCTTCAAGCCCGACACTCAGATCGGCATCGAAGTGTTCCTGTCCGACGACGCCAAGGAAGGTCCGCGCGCGTTCGCCGAGAAACGTGCGCCGCAGTTCAAGAACCGCTGAGCTCACCTCCTTTCCGCCGAACGTGAACTCACGGCGGATTTTCGGCCTTGGCTTCGCCCTGAGAACACGTTCGGCGTGGCTGTCGGTGTCTGAAGGCACACTCCCCGCATGGACGAACCATTCCTGGGCAGCGAAGCGCTTGCATCGAGCACAATGACCCGGCACCAACTGCGCAGCCAATGCGTTGCGGTCCATCCGGGCGTCTACGTCGCGCGAGACACCAATCTCACCGCTGCGATTCGAGCTCATGCCGCGTGGCTGTGGTCACGACGACGCGGCATTGTCGCCGGACAGTCCGCATCAGCAATGCACGGCGCGAAGTGGGTCGACGACGGCCGACCTGCCGAACTGCTCTACGACCAACGCCGTCCCCCGACCGGCATTCGCACCTGGTCGGATCGTGTTGGCGCTGAAGAGATTCAACTGGTCGGCGCCTTGACTGTCACCACTCCTGCCCGCACCGCCTTCGACCTGGCGTGCCGGTATCCCGCTGCGAAGGCCATCGCGGCCCTCGATTCGCTTGCCCGGGCCACGAGGCTCAATATCGCCGACGCCGAATTACTCGCCGAGCGCTACACGGGTCACCGGAATGTCAGGCGAGCCCGCATTGCATTCCATCTCGTCGACGCCGGCGCGGAGTCACCTCGCGAAACCTGGCTCCGGCTGCTGCTCATCGAGGCCGGTTATCCGCGCCCTCAGACCCAGATCCCCGTTTACGACGAGTACGGGCAACTGGTTGCCATGCTCGATATGGGTTGGGAGGACCTCAAAATCGCGGTGGAGTACGAGGGCGATCACCATCGGACCGACCGAAGGCAATTCAACAAAGACATCGCCCGCTTAGAGGCTTTGACCGAACTGGGCTGGATCGTCGTGCGAGTCACCGTCGAGGACATGCCCGGTGGCATCCAGCGTCGGGTAGCAGCCGCGTGGGCGTGCCGAACGTGTTCCCTGGGCGGAAAAATCGCCTAAATCCCGCCCTCAGTTCACGTTCGGCGCGAAGGCGTGTTCGGCGTGAATACTACCGGCATGGACTCCGGGCCGCTGACGAAGTTGGCCGGTCGCAGCGGCAATCCGTCCCCGACGGCGGTCAGCGCGACCAGGGGCAGGCCCGGGAGGACACTGGGGGCGGCTCTGATGTCCCGCGCGGCCAGCTCAAACCCCGCATGCTGACTCTTTGGACAAGTCACTTCCCGGACCCGCCTTCGGCCAGCCTACAACCGGCAAGAACACCGCAGGATTGAAGCAGAG
Organism: uncultured Actinomycetota bacterium; assembly: GCA_963787635.1. Taxonomy (GTDB): domain Bacteria; phylum Actinomycetota; class Actinomycetes; order Mycobacteriales; family Mycobacteriaceae; genus Mycobacterium. The sequence continues at coordinate 345,014 of CAWBDP010000008.1, forward strand.
AGGCGCTGTCTAGGGCTGGTCGCGAACGGGCATCGCGTCGTGGTGGTTCATCGCGTCGACTCCATGTACTGGATACGATGCAGATGGGCGTAGACCCCATTGAGTGCCAGCAACTCATGCGGAGCGCCTTCTTCTGCCACTACGCCGTCTTTGATCACCAAGATTTTGTTGGCGTCGCGGATGGTGCTCAGCCGATGGGCGACGCAAATCACGGTGCGGCCCTTCAGTAGTCGTTGAAGGGCCTCAACTACCACTTGTTCGGACTCAGCATCGAGCTCGGCGGTAGGCTCATCCAGAATCAGGATCGGGTTATTGCGAATCAGAGCGCGGGCAATCCCGATGCGTTGGCGCTGTCCGGCCGACAGCTGCAGACCTCGATCACCGAGCACGCTGTCATAGCGATGTGGCATGCGCGCAACGAATTCATCGGCGTTGGCCAGTTTGGCCGCCTCAACAATTTGGTCGTCGGTGGCGTCGGGGCGGCCGAAGGCGATGTTCTCGCGCACGCTTCTCCCGAATAGCACGGTCTCCTGCAGCACAAAGCCGATCTGGCTGCGCAGCCCGTGCAGTGTGAAGTCCCGGATGTCCGCCTCGTCGATCGTGATGGTGCCCGCGCTCGCATCGTAAAATCGCGGAATAAGGCTCACCAGGGTGGACTTACCGCAGCCGGTAGCGCCGACGATGCCCACCAATTCGCCTGCCTTGATAATGAAATTGACGTCCTGCAACACCGCGGAGCCGTCGTCATAGCTAAACGCCACATGCTCAAAGGCGATGTCACCGCGAAACGGCGGCGGATCGATGGGCCGCGAGGCGCTCCGGAATAATGGCGTCGGCCTCGACAATCTGCGTTATCCGCTGAATCGCCACCGCGGTCTGAGCAATGACGTCGGTGTGCACGGAGAAGTTCTGCACCGGTCCGAAGAACCGCGCGAGATAGGCCGCGAAAACGGTCAGCGAACCCAGTGTCAGGGTCCCCGCCAGGATCAGCGCCGAGCCGCGCCAGAGCACGAAGGCGGTGCACAGCGCGACCGGAACGACGATCACCGGCGCCAGCAGGGCCCGCACCTGCCGGGCCTTCACCGCTGCCTTTATGGTCAGCCTGCTGATGTGCGCCAGCTCTTGTTCCTGGATACTTTCGCCCTGGAGTGCCACCACCACGTCTATCGATTGCAGGCCCTCTTGCGCGGTGGCCACCAGTTCGGCCTGGATTTTGCGGACCTCCCTGGTTATCTTCACAATGGCTCTGCTGAGGCGCGCCACGAAAAAGATCAGAACAGGAAGCAGCCCGATAGCGATCAGAGCGAAATCCCAATGGAGCAGGAGCATTACGGTCACCATGCCGAGCAGCGCAACCAAGTCGACAAATATGTTGACTGTGCCGTGCGACGCGAAATGCTCGATCGTGTAGACGTCGGCGGTCATGGTGCTGAGTATCGTGCCAACCCAGTGCTTGCGGTAATAGCTCAGGGAAAGGCGCTGCAGGTAGTGGAACACCCGCATTCTCAGATCGTTGGCAACACGTTGACCGACAGTTTCGATGAAGTAATTGGCGACAAAACCGGCAACCGCGGTCACGACCGCGATCATCACAACGATGATTGCCGCCAGTGCCGCGATATCCATTTCTCCGCCTCTGGCCAGCGTCGGGGCGAGCCAGCTCGCCCATTGCGGGACGGGGTGGTTTCCGGCGACGCTATCGATGATGATCTTCAGAGGCCAGGGTCCGGCGAGGCCCATGGCCGCCTGCAGCAGCATCGCCACCAGGACGATGGTCACCCGCCAGGTGTACGGCCGGAGCAGGTCACGAATCAGACGGACCACAGCAACGCTCTTCTTTTTGCGCTGTCACGGGCAGTCAGCATATCCCGGACGGATGTGTGCAGTGTTTTTCGGACGCAACGCATTCGGGCTTAAAAGAACCACTCCTCAGGCCCTCAAGACAGCGCCGGACTCTGGAACCTCAAAACACACAACCAATTACAGATGATCCCCTGACCCACCACGCTGTGGGCGTGAACACCACCGGCATGGACTCCAGGCCGCTGACGAAGTTGGCCGGTCGCAGCGGCAACCCATCCCCGTCGGCGGCCAGCCGTAGATCGGGCAGCCGCTCCAGCACCCGGCTGGTCATCAGCGACAACTCCAGCCGGGCCAGCTGATTACCCAGGCAGAAGTGGGTGCCGAACCCGAAAGCCACGTGGCTGTTGGGGTCTCGACGCATGTCGAAGTTCTCCGGATCGTCGAAGACCGACTCGTCGAAGTTGGCCGACTCGAACAGCAACATGATTTTCTCGCCCTGGCGCAACGCGGTGCCGTGAAAGTCAGTATCAGCAGTCAGGGTCCGGCACATGTTCTTCACCGGCGAGGTCCAGCGCAGCATCTCCTCGATCGCGCCGGGCAGCAGCGCATCAGGGTCGGCGCGCAGCGCGTCCCACTGGTCGCGGTGACGTACCAGTTGCTCGGTGCCGCCGGACAGGGTGTGCCGGGTGGTCTCGTCGCCGCCGATGAGGATGAGCAGCGTCTCCATGACGATCTCGTCGTCGGACATCCGCTGTCCTTCGACCTCGGCGTTGACCAGGATGGAGAACAGGTCGTCGGCCGGCTCTAGCTCGACGCTTGGTGATGATGTCCTGGGTGAACTCGGTGTAGGCGGCGAACGCGTCCATCACCGCCTGAAACTCCAGCGACGTCGGGTCGATGTGCGAGCTCAGGCCGGTGACCAGGTCGTCAGACCACTTCAGCAGCATGCCGCGGTCTTCGGGAAGCACGCCGAGCATGTCGCCGATCACCGCCATCGGCAGCGGCGCGGCGATGTCGCGGACAAAGTCACACTCGCCGCGCTCGCAGACGGCGTCGATCAAGGTGTCGCACAACCGCGCGATCGACGGCTCCTTCTCCTTCACCCGTTTGCGGGTGAAGCCGGCGTTGACCAGCTTGCGCCGCAACAGGTGTGCCGGATCGTCCATGTCGATCATGTAGGGCATCCCAGGCTGTTCGGGCCGGATCCCGCCGGTGGAAGAGAACAGTTCCGGGTTGCGCTCGGCATCGAGGATGGCCTGATACGTCGTCGCGCCGGCGAGGCCGTTGCGATCACGGAACACCGGCTGGTTGGCGCGCATCCACTCATACGCCGCGTGGGCCTGTCGGCGGTCGGCGTAGAAGTTGCCGTCCGCCAGGTCGATGTCCAGGATCGTCTGCGGGATGGTCGAAGTCATCTACTCGCCTCCTAGCTGCTTGTCTTCAATACCGAGCGGATTACAGTGACCGCATGCCTGATTCACAACACATCATCGCCGGAACAGTGCTCACGATGCCGGTGCGGGTACGGAAAGCTGATGTGCACACCGCGATGTTTTCGGTGGACGCCAACGCGGCCCAGCGGCTCATCGACTACAGCGGATTGCAGGTCTGCCTGCACCGCCCCGGTCGCGCCGTGGTGAATCTGATGCTGGCCCGCTACATCGACGGCGACCTCGGGCAGTACCACGAATTCGGCACCTGCGTGATGGTCAACCCACCTGGCTCGCAGGCCCGCGGACTGCGGGCGCTCGGCGCGGCCGCGGCGTTCATCCATCACCTGCCGGTCGACCAGAGTTTCACGCTGGAAGCCGGACGCACGATTTGGGGATTCCCGAAAATCATGGCGGACTTCACCGTTCGCGACGGACGCACCTTCGGGTTCGACGTCAGTGCCGAAGGCTCGCACATCGCCGGCATCGACTTCGGACACGGCCTGCCGGTGCCGTCGACGTTCACCTCGCGTTCGCAGGTGCTCAAGACCTACACCTACGCCGATGGCACCACCCGCGAGGTGCCCTGGGAAATGAAGGTCAGCGGTCTGCGCGGCCGGATTGGCGGCGCGACGCTGCGACTGGGCGAGCACCCCTACGCCAAGGAACTGGCGTCGCTGGGCTTGCCGAGACGGGCGATGGTGTCGGGATCGGTGGCTCACGTCGAGATGTCCTTCGGCGATGCCCACCCGATTTGAGCCCGACGTCATCGGGTCAATCTAGAACGTGTTCTAAGCGCCTGCAACAGGCGGGTCAGGTAAGCGCCGCAAGCTCACGGACCTGCTCTACGCTGCGCGCACCCACCACCATCATGGTGACGCCCGCCGCCGCCCAAACCTCGATCTGCTTACGCACGTAGTCGAGGTCCCCGACGATCATGGCGTCGTCAACGACTTCGTCGGGGATGACTTCGGCGGCCTCGTCCTTGCGGTTGGAGCGGAAGAGCGTGGTGACCTCGTCGACGACCTCCGAATAGCCCATCCGGCGATAGACGTCGGCGTGGAAGTTGGTGTCCTCGGCGCCCATGCCACCCATGTAGAGCGCCAGGAACGGCTTGACCGCGGCGAAGGTGGCGGGCCGGTCGTCGGTGATCACCACCTGCGCGGTCGCACAGATCTCGAAGTCCTCCCGGCTGCGCCGGGCGCCGGGCCGGGCGAAGCCCTCGTCGAGCCATTCGTTGTAGGTGTCGGCCATCCGCGGCGTGTAGAAGATCGGCAGCCAGCCGTCGCAAATCTCGGCGGCCAGTGCGACGTTCTTGGGACCCTCGGCGCCCAGCAGGATCGGGATGTCGGCCCGCAACGGATGGGTGATCGGCTTGAGCGCCTTGCCCAGACCCGTTGTGCCCTCCCGTTTTAACGGCAGCGGGTAGTGCGGGCCCGTCGCTGGTGACGGGCTTCTCGCGAGCCCAGACCTGGCGGACGATGTCGATGTATTCCCGGGTGCGGGCCAGCGGCTTGGGAAACGGCTGGCCGTACCAGCCCTCCACCACCTGGGGCCCGGAGACGCCGAGGCCGAGAATGTGCCGGCCCCCGCTGAGGTGGTCGAGTGTCAGCGCGGCCATTGCGCACGCCGTCGGTGTGCGGGCGGACAGCTGAATCACCGACGTGCCCAGCCGAACCCGTTGCGTCGACGAGCCCCACCAGGCCAGCGGCGTGTAGGCGTCCGATCCCCAGGCCTCGGCGGTGAACACCGCGTCGAAGCCGGCCGCCTCGGCCGCGGCGACCAGTTCGCCGGCGTTCTCCGATGGCTCAGCGCCCCAATATCCCAGTTGCAATCCCAGCTTCATCGGCTTCCTCGACCTGCCTTCCGACCCGTTCTTGCCACGATTGTTAGAACCTGTTCTACTCGATGCTGTGACAGCCAGCTCAAGTAGCCCGCCCCTGATCGATAACCCTGAGCCACCTCTCTCGGCGCCGCTGACGTTGTCCTTCGACTACACCCGTTCGGTCGGTCCCACGCTCGGCAAATTCTTCACCGCGCTGCGCGATCGCCGCATCCTCGGAGTGCGCGGATCCGACGGCCGCGTACTTGTGCCCCCGGCCGAGTACGACCCGGTCACCTATGCGCCACTGGGCGAGATGGTACCGGTGTCGGCCACCGGCACGGTGACGTCCTGGACATGGCAATCCGAGCCGCTGCAAGGCCAGCCGCTGGACCACCCGTTCGCCTGGGCACTGATCAAACTGGACGGCGCCGACACCCCGCTGCTGCACGCGGTGGATGCGGGCGACGCCGACGCGATCAGCACCGGCACGCGGGTGCACGTGCACTGGGCCGACGAACCGGTCGGCGCCATCACCGACATCGCTCACTTCGAACTCGGCGAAGGCGAATCGGCAGCTGAGACGACCGACGACCACGACCCGGTGACTATGCAGGTCACGCCGATGACCATCGAGATCCAGCACACCGCGTCCCATCCCGAGAGCGCATATTTGCGGGCATTGCAGGAAGGCAAGTTGCTCGGCGCGCGGACCGGCGAAGGACGGCAAGCTGTACTTCCCGGCGCGAGAGGCCGATCCCGCCACCGGCCTGGCTCTCGACAACTACGTCGAGCTGCCCGACAAGGGCACGGTGACGACGTTCGCCGTCATCAACATCCCATTCGCCGGTCAGCGCATCAAACCGCCCTATGTCGCTGCGTACGTGCTGCTCGACGGTGCCGATATTCCGTTCCTGCACTTGGTCACCGAGATCGACGCCGCCGACGTGCGGATGGGCATGCGGGTCGAGGCGGTGTGGAAGCCGCGCGAGGAATGGGGGCTGGGGATCGACAACATCGACCACTTCCGCCCGACCGGTGAACCCGACGCCGACTACGACACCTACAAACACCACCTGTAAGGGCTTTCTTGCTATGAGCGTTCGCGACGTTGCGGTCGTCGGCTTTGCCCACGCCCCCCATGTACGCCGCACCGACGGCACCACCAACGGCGTCGAGATGTTGATGCCGTGCTTCGCCCAGCTCTACGACGGAGCTCGGCATCACCCAAGGCGACATCGGGTTCTGGTGTTCGGGATCTTCCGATTACCTTGCCGGCCGGGCCTTCTCGTTCATCTCAGCAATCGATTCGATCGGCGCCGTTCCACCGATCAACGAGTCGCACGTCGAAATGGATGCTGCCTGGGCGCTTTACGAGGCCTACATCAAGCTGCTGACCGGAGAGGTCGACACCGCTCTCGTGTACGGGTTCGGCAAGTCATCGGCCGGTGTGCTGCGCCGAATCCTGGCGCTTCAAACCGACCCGTACACCGTCGCGCCGCTGTGGCCGGATTCGGTGTCGATGGCCGGGTTGCAGGCCCGGTTCGGGTTGGACACCGGGCGGTGGAGTGCCGAGCAGATGGCGCAGGTGGCACTTGACTCGTTCGCTTGTGCGCAGCGGGTGGATTCCGAGAAACCGGCCAAGAGCATCGATGAGCTGCTTGCCCGGCCGTTCTTCGCCGACCCTCTGCGCCGCCACGACATCGCGCCGATCACCGACGGGGCGGCGGCCATCGTGCTGGCAGCCGACGACAAGGCCCGCGAACTACGCGACAACCCGGCCTGGATCGCGGGTATCGACCACCGCATCGAAACGCCCGTGCTGGGGGCGCGCGACCTGACGGCCTCGCCGTCGACGACCACCTCGGCGCAGACGGCGAGCGGTGACGACGTCGCGTCGATCGAAATCGCAGAGCTGCATGCACCTTTCACCCACCAGCAGCTGATCCTTGCCGAGGCGATCGGGCTGCCGTCATCGACGCGGATCAACCCCTCCGGTGGCCCGCTGGCGGCAAACCCGATGTTCGTCGCCGGCCTGGAACGGATCGGGTTCGCCGCCCAACACATCTGGAATTCTTCGGCACAGCGGGTGCTGGCGCATGCCACCAGCGGGCCTGCGCTGCAACAGAATTTGGTGGCCGTCCTGGAAGGGAAGAACTGATGGCGCGCCTCGTTGCCGCGGTGTTGGGCACCGGGCAGACCAAGTACGTCGCCAAGCGTCACGACGTCTCGATGAACGGGCTGGTCCGCGAGGCAATCGATCGTGCGCTGGCCGACTCCGGGTCTACGTTCGACGATATCGACGCCGTCGTGGTCGGAAAGGCGCCGGACTTCTTCGAGGGCGTCATGATGCCCGAGCTGTTCATGGCCGACGCTGTCGGCGCGACCGGCAAACCGCTGATCCGGGTGCACACCGCCGGCTCGGTGGGCGGATCCACCGGTGTGGTGGCGGCCAGCCTGGTGCAGTCCGGCCGCTACCGCCGGGTGCTGGCGATGGCCTGGGAAAAACAGTCCGAGTCGAATGCCATGTGGGCGCTGTCGATTCCGGTGCCCTTCACGAAACCGGTCGGCGCTGGCGCGGGTGGCTACTTCGCCCCTCATGTGCGGGCATACATCCGCCGCGCGAATGCCCCGACCCACATCGGCGCGATGGTCGCGGTCAAGGACCGGCTCAACGGCAGCCGCAACCCGCTGGCCCACCTGCAGCAGTCCGACATCACCTTGGAGAAGGTGTTGGCGTCCCAAATGCTTTGGGATCCGATACGTTTCGACGAGACCTGCCCGTCGTCCGACGGGGCGTGCGCGGTCGTGATCGGGGACGAGCAGATCGCTGATCAGCGGATCTCCGAAGGTCACCCGGTCGCCTGGATCCACGCGACCGCGCTGCGCACTGAGCCGCTGGCCTACGCCGGACGCGATCAGGTCAGCCCGCAGGCCGGCCGCGATGCGGCGGCCGCGCTGTGGAAGGCGGCGGGTATCACCAGCCCGATCGACGAGATCGACGCCGCCGAGATCTACGTGCCGTTCTCCTGGTTCGAGCCGATGTGGCTGGAAAACCTGGGATTCGCGCCCGAGGGCGAGGGGTGGAAGCTGACCGAGGCCGGGGAAACGGCGATCGGTGGCCGGCTACCGGTGAATCCGTCCGGTGGAGTGTTGTCGTCCAACCCGATCGGCGCGTCGGGCCTGATCCGTTTCGCGGAGGCGGCCATCCAGGTGATGGGCAAAGGCGAAGCGCACCAGGTTCCGGACGTGCGCAAGGCGCTGGGCCACGCGTACGGCGGTGGTTCGCAGTACTACTCGATGTGGGTGGTCGGCATCGACAAGCCCGGGGACAAGTCATGAAATACACCTGCAGCATCGCGATGGGACCCATCGACCAGCTGGTCGACCTCGCCAGGACGGCCGAAGAGGTCGGCTTTGACGCCATCGCCCTGCCTGATTCGCTCTTCTACATGGAGAAGGCGGCCGCCGACTACCCCTACACCCCGGACGGGTCGCGGATGTGGGACGAGAACACCCCGTGGGTCGATCCGCTGATCGCGGCCGCGGCGATGGGCGCGGTCACCTCGACGCTGCGCTTCTACACCAACGTGATGAAACTCGGTTCCCGAAATCCGCTTTTGCTGGCGCGTCAGGTCGGCTCGGTGGCCAACCTGACCGACAACAGGTTCGGTTTCGGCGTGGGAATCGGTTGGGCGCCAGAAGAATTCGAATGGTGCGGGGTACCGTATGCGCGCCGCGGCGCCCGCGTCGACGAGATGATCGACGTTATCAAGCTGGTGCTGGGCGGTGGGATGGTCGAATTCCACGGCAAGTTCTACGATTTCGACCGGTTGCAGATGAGTCCGGCGCCCAGCCAGCCAGTCCCGTTCTACGTCGGCGGCCACACCGACGTCGCGTTGCGGCGTGCCGCCCGGGTCAGCGACGGCTGGACTAGCGCCATGATGACGGCCGACCAACTCGCCGACACCATTGGCAAGCTCAACGCGTTGCGTGCCGAATACGGCCGAGCCGAATTGCCTTTCGAATACCAGGCCGTCTGCATCGACAAGTTCGGGGTAGAGGGCCATCGGGAACTCGCCGATATCGGCGTCACCGACAACATCGTCATCCCCTGGGTTATGGACGGGCTCGGTTTCGACGCGCCGTTGCAGAAGAAGCAAGACTCACTCAGACATTTCGCCGACACCTATATCCACTCGGGATGGCAGGACACATGACCGATACCCAGACACAAACCGAACGCCCGGCACACGCGGCGGGCCGTCGCTCACGCGAGGCGGTACGGGCCAGGGACAAAGAAGCCTGGCTGGCGGTGTTCGCCGACGACGGCATCGTCGAAGATCCGATCGGACCGTCGGCTTTCGACCCGGAAGGCAAGGGGCACCGCGGCCGCGATGCGATATCGGCCTTCTGGGACATGGCCATCGCCAACACCGACAACATCGAGTTCAACTTCCACCAGACCTACCAGTGCGGCAACGAGGAAGCCAACGTCGGCAACATCGTGATCACCATGGGCGGCCACCAGGTCACCGCCGAAGGCGTCTTCACTTACAAGGTCGACGACGAGGGCAAGATGGTCGCGCTGCGCGCATTCTGGGAGATGGACCGCGCGGCGGCGACAGCCCGCCCCGTCTAGCCCGGAATGTTGATGACCAGGACGGTGATGTTATCCGGGCCGCCGCCCTCGTTAGCGGCGTCGATCAACGCCGTGCAGGCCTGCGCCGGATCAGGATAGGCCCCCAGGATCCCGATGAGCGAAGCCTCGTCGACCACGCCGTGCAAACCGTCAGTGCACAACAACAAGCGGTCGCCGGGGGCCAGGTTCACCGCGCCTACGCCGGGCGACGCGGGCGGCGTCATTCCCACGTGCTTGGTGATCACCGAGCGGGACGGGTGATCGACGACCTGCTCGGGGGTGATTCCGCCGGCGTCGATCAGAGTTTGCATGATGCTGTGATCGCGGGTCAGGCGGTGCAGCTGATTGTCGCGATACAGGTAGGCGCGGCTGTCGCCCAAGTGGGCGATCAAGGCGCAAGTAGTGGTGACGACCGCGACTACGCCGGTGGTTGCGCTTCCCGTGAGCTCAGGGTCGGTTTGGGCTTGCGCGTGCAGGTCGTCGGAAAGCTGCCCGAGGGCCTTCCCCAGTTGCGGTGCGGCATCGGGGTTGCCGAAATCGTCGCTACTGAGGTGGTGGGCCAGGTAGGCCGGAAGTCGTTCGGTGACCAATTGCGCCGCCAGCGCGCCGTGGCTGGCGGTGGCCACGCCGTCGGCGACTATGTAGAGGCATTGCGCGGGGTCCGCGGCCCAGCGATCGTCATTGCTGGATCGCTGGCGTCCAACGTCGGTGCATCCGGCATAGCTGGGGGCAGACATAGCTGGCAGGCTCCCGTCGTCGATGGCACATCCCGGTCAGTCCTGGACCGCCTCGGCAGCGGCGGCGGGCTCAACCGACACCTAATCATGGTCTACCGCAAGGATGGTCGAGCGGTTTCCGGTCAATCAAACCTTGCCGATGATTGATCCAGATGCCGTTGGTAAATATCTCGTCAGAAGCTGCCGCAGGTCGCGTTAGCCCACGCGAGAGGGCGTGCGGTCAGTCGTGGCTCGTGCGGATCAGCGTGGCGGGTAGTGTCACGGAGTCACGGTCACGTGTGGTGAGGGAGCCGATCTGTGGATGAGGCGGAATTCGGGCGGTACCGACTGCTCGAATTGATCGGCGAGGGCGGGATGGGCCAGGTGTTCAGGGCCCGCGACACCGTGATCAACCGCGACGTGGCAATCAAGATATTGCCCACCGAGTTGGCCGGCCAGCCGGGGTATCGGGAGCGGTTCCGTCGCGAGGCCCACACCGCTGCGCAGCTGACCGAACCGCACGTCATTCCGATTTTCGACACCGGGGAAATCGACGAGCGGCTGTATTTGGTGATGCCGATCATCGACGGCATCGACGTGGCCAGCGTGCTGCGTCGCGGCGGCCCGATGGATCCGAAGCTGGCCGTTCGGGTGATCGAGCAACTCGCATCCGCGCTGGATGCCGCGCACGCCAGCGGCTTGGTCCATCGCGACGTAAAACCGTCCAACGCATTGCTGACCGGACCCGCCGGCCGCGAGTTCGTCTACCTGATCGACTTCGGAATCGCCCATGATAGCACCGCCACCAAACTGACCCGCACCGGTTCGGTGATGGGGACGTTGGCCTACATGGCACCCGAACGCTTCGAAACCGGAAAAGCGGATGCCCGTGCCGATATCTACGCGTTGGGTTGTGTGCTGCACGAGTGCTTGACCGGTTCTCAGCCCTTTCCCGGCGACAGTCTGGCGCAACAGATCGCCGGGCATCTGACCGCAGATCCACCCCGGCCCAGTGTGCATCGACCCGGCATTCCGGGCGCCTTCGACGACGTCATCGCCCGCAGCATGGCGAAGGACCCCAACGACCGTTACCAGAGTGCCCACGACCTGGCTGCCGCCGCCGAGCACGCCCTTACCCAGCCGGCGCCGGCGCCAAGCCCTTACCCCGCTGAGCCGCCCCCGACAGCGCCGGCCCCGGCGCCAAACCCATACCCCACTGAGCAGGCCCCCACCCAGCCGGCGCCGGCACCGAGCCCGAACTCGGCGCCCACGCTTTTCGCGCCCACGATCGCGCAGGAACCCCAGGCCCGGCCGGCGACTCGAGATGCCGGATTGTCGAATACCGTTGCACTCGGGGCGATCTCAGCAGATGCGATCTCGTCGACTGCCTACGGTCCAGAACAGGTCTTAACCGAGCTGCTCCCGGCTGCGGGGATGGCCGCGTTTGTGTTGTTGCTGCCGATCATCGCTGTCGTCGTGCTGATCCTGGTGTTCGTCACCGTGTCGTACCGACAGGTCTTCAAGGTCTACGCCGGAGCCGCCGGCGCGTACACGGTTGCGCGAGAGAACTTGGGGCCGCGCGTGGCCCAGATCGCCGCTGCGACTCTACTGATCGACAGTGTGACCACCGTGGCCGTGCAGTCCGCGGCCGGGACAGTCGCGGCGGTGTCAGCGATACCGGTGCTGGGCCCCTACAGCTTGGAAATTGCCATCGGTGTGGTGCTCGTCCTGTGTTTGGCCAGCCTGCTCGGGCCACGCAGAGCCGGACTGCCCTCCGCACTGGCGACCTACTTTTTCGTCGCCATGATCACGCTGACGATCCTGGTCGGCTTCCTTCGCGCAGCTGTTCTGGGGTTTACCGCGGTATTACCCGACCTACATTTACGGAGCGGTGCCGATTCATCACGGCTATGGGCTGGTGATGGGTGCCACGGTTCTGGTGATATTGCGGGCTATCGGCAACGGTGGTTCCTCGCTGACCGGATTAGAGGCGATTCCCAACACGGTTCATGCGTTTCGGGAGCCGCAAGGCATCAACGGACGTCGGGTGCTGACCGCCGTGGCCTGCATCCTCGGGTTCTTGCTGGTCGGCGTTTCCTGGCTCGCGCATGCCACCCACGCCACCCCGTATCGCGACGAATATCCCTCGGTACTTTCCGAGATCGCCAGGGCGGTGTTCGGCAATGGGTTGATCGGCATCGTCCTCTACCTTTTGGTGCAGGCCGCGACGGCGACGATTCTGTTCGCCGGCGCCAACACCGGATTCAAGGGTTTTCCCGCGTTGACCAGTTTCTTTACCAAGGACCAGTCTCTGCAGCAGCCAGGAACCAAACGCGGTACGCAGCTGCTGCTTTCCAACGGCCTGCTGGCGTTGTTATCGGTGGCCTTATTGCTGCTGGCCGGCGGATCGATCTACGTGCTGCTGCCGTTGTACGCGATCGTGGTATTCATCAGCTTCGCGATGGCCGGTTACAGCATGACCGCACACCACCTCAGACATCGTGGACGCGGCTGGCCGCTTGGCCTGCTGGTCAACCTGACCGCCGGGATTGTGTCGTCGCTCATGGTCGGGATCTTCGTGGTGCTCAAGTTCACCGAGGGCGCCTGGCTGGTCGTCTTCGTGTTCCTGATCCTGGTGCCCGTCTTGATATTGCTGAACGGCAGAACGGGCAAGCTCAGGGCCTAGCCGCCGCATCCACCACTGGGCGGATCACACGCTACAAAGGAGCATGCTGACAATTCCTCACGAACTTGATCGCTGACTCGGCACAGTTGCGCGGTCTCTGTACAAGGGGAAAGCTGTTCGGCATGTTTGTTGAAATGGGCTTGGGCACTCGCCCCTCGAAGACGAACGCTGGCAGCACTGCATGGTTGAAGGAGCCGGGCGGTGGATGAGGTGGAGCCGACCGATCCCAGCGTGGGCCTCGACCCAGCCACCTGCCGGCTATCCCCCGCCATTCGACGCCGGCGCACAGCAGCCGATGTGGCCCGGCGAGCCGAAACGGCAACGCAGCGCACTCATCCCGGTTTTGACGGCAGCTGCGGTGGTCATCGTCGCGATCGCTGGTGTCGTCGGATACCTGGTACTGGGGCGAACACCCAGTCGGCCGGTCGGCCCGAAGGCCAACAACCTGGCGATACGGGTGGCGTCCAGCAAGCTCATCACTCAAACGGGAACGTCAGAACCCAAGGCGGTCCTGGCGCTCTACGAGGACTTCCTGTGTCCGGCCTGCCGCCGTTTCGAGCAGACGTACGGGCCGACAGTGTCCCAGCTCATCGACAGCGGCGCTGTCGCCGCCGACTACTATCCGGTGGCCATTCTCGACAGGCCCGAAAATCAGGACTATTCGTCACGGGCGGGTGCCGCCGCCTATTGCGTCGCCGACGTGTCGATCGATGCGTTCCGACGATTCCATGCTGCGCTGTTCACCAATGCCGTGCAGCCTTCAGAAACCAGTTCGTCCTTCCCCGACAACGCGAGATTGATCGAGCTCGCCCGCGAGGCCGGGGCCCAGGACCCCGTTGCAAATTGCATCAACAGCGGAAAATACGTCGCCAGGGTCACTGGCATGGCTTCGCAACAACATGTGTCGGCCACCCCGACGGTCCGCATCAACGGCGAGGATTACCGACCCCTCCACACCGGAGGCATTGGTCACCAAGATCCAAGAAATCGTCGGCAGTGTGCCTAACCTGTGAGTCGATACGTACCGGCCCGGCAGGCTAGATGAGCTCCAGCCCGGCCAGATAGCGCTGAGCCAGGTCCTGGTAGGCCTTCGGGTTGACGTTCACCCACATCTCGGCGCCGGTACCCGCGATCGGGCCCTTGACCTTCGCCGGTGCTCCCATCGCCAGCACCTCTTCCGGGATGTGGGTACCGGCCACCACCAGCGCTCCCGCCGCGATCATGCTGCGTGCCCCGATCACCGCGCCATCGAGGACGGTGGCATGGTTGGCGATCAGCGCCTGGGCCCCGACGTGCACGCCGTGGATGACGCACATATGCGCCACCGTGGCGCCCGGCCCGATGTCGACCGGAATTCCGGGTGGGGCGTGCAGCACCGAGCCGTCCTGCACGTTGGCGCCCGCGCGCACGACGACGGGCGCGTAGTCGGCCCGCAGCACGGTGTTGAACCACACCGATGCCCCCGCCTCGATCGTGACGTCGCCGATCAGCGTGGCGGTGGGGGCGACGAACGCGGTGGGGTCGACCGTGGGCATCTGCCCTTCGAAGGAAAACAGCGGCATCGTTCAGATATAGCGCGAGCTGGGTAGTCCGCAGGCAAAACCACTGTGATTGCGTTATCCGGCCGAAAAACTGTAACGTGTTCTAGTTAGAAGCTCACGAATTTGGAGGCGTCATGGCTACCGAGACCGCCGGCATTCGCGAGATCGACACCGGCACGCTGCCCGACCGGTATGCCCGCGGCTGGCACTGCCTGGGCCCTGTTAAGGATTACCAGGACGGCGAACCGCACTCGATCGCGATATTCGGCACCAATCTCATCGTGTTCGCCGATTCGCACGACGAGCTGCACATCCTCGACGGCTACTGCCGGCACATGGGCGGCAACCTGGCGCAGGGCACCATCAAGGGCGACGAGATCGCCTGCCCCTTCCACGACTGGCGCTGGGGCGGCGACGGCAAGTGCAAACTGGTGCCCTACGCCAAACGCACCCCACGGCTGGCTCGCACCCGCTCCTGGACCACCGACGTGCGCGGCGGCCTGCTCTTCGTCTGGCACGACCACGAGGGCAACCCGCCGCCACCGGAAGTTCAGATCCCCGAGATCGCCGAGTTCGCCAGCGACGATTGGACCGACTGGCGCTGGAACGCGATGCTGATCGAGGGCAGCAACTGCCGCGACATCATCGACAACGTCACCGACATGGCGCATTTCTTCTACATCCATTTCGGTTTGCCGACCTACTTCAAAAACGTCTTCGAGGGTCACGTCGCCTCGCAGTACCTGCACAATGTCGGCCGCCCTGACATCAACGACATGGGCACCGCCTACGGCGAGGCCCACTTGGATTCGGAGGCCTCGTATTTCGGGCCGTCCTTCATGATCAACTGGCTGCACAACACCTACGGTGACTTCAAGGCCGAGTCGATTTTGATCAACTGCCACTACCCGGTCACTCAGGACTCGTTCATGCTGCAGTGGGGTGTCATCGTCGAGAAGCCCAAAGGACTCGACGACGCGACGACCGAAAAGCTGGCCGACGCTTTCACCACCGGTGTCAGCAAGGGATTCCTGCAGGACGTCGAAATTTGGAAACACAAGACCCGCATCGACAATCCGCTGCTGGTCGAGGAGGACGGCGCCGTGTACCAGATGCGCCGTTGGTATCAGCAGTTTTACGTAGATGCGTCAGACGTCACCGCTGACATGACGGACCGGTTCGAGATCGAGGTGGACACCACCATCGCCAACGAGAAGTGGCACGTCGAGGTGGAGGAGAACCTCCAGCGGCAGGCCAGTGCAGAAGAGGCGAAGGCGGAGCAGCCAGCGACATGACCCCACGCCGCAAGCCGCCCGACGTCGATCGGCTGGCACGGTCGATGCTTGAACTGCGCGGCGATCACGACGACCACCACGAGGCGCCGCGGACCAAGCCGGGTCCTTCGCCCGGATCTTGGTCGAAGGCACCGGCTTTCGCCGACAACCCGCAACGTGCGGCGGCCGTAAGCGAGGCCACCCGAGCCGACCGGGACCGCTATTTGACGGCGGGTCTGCAGCCGGTGGACTGCCGGTTTTGCCACGTCACCGTCAACGTCAAAAAGCTCGGGCCAGGACATACCGCGGTGCAGTGGAACACCGAGGCGTCACAGCGCTGCGCGCATTTCGCCGAGCTGCGCGCGTCCGGTGCAGACAGCGCGCGCACCAAATCCTGCCCGAAACTGACCGACAGCATCAAACACGCAGTGGCCGAAGGGTGTTTGGACGCGGTATCCACCGCTCCCCCGGCCGGCGACGGCTGATTACAGCCCGGCGAATCGCTCCTTGACGGCTTCGGCGGTCAGTCCGTAATCGGCCAGCGAGTACTTGTGCTTGGGCGCGCGTGCGCCCGTCTGGCTCTTGGCGTGGCTCTTCAGCATGGCTTGCCGAGCCTCGTCGGTCAGCGTCAAGCCGAAGTGCCGGTAGATGTCGGCCACCGTTCCGAGTGGGTCGGCGATCAGGTCGTGGTAGTCGACGTCGTAGAACTGCGCCGGAGAATGCTTGGCGCGTTCGGTGTTGAACCGCTCCAGTCCGCGCGACCAGGTTTCCATGGAGTCGGCGCCGATCTGGGCGCCGACGAACGTCGTCGACCAGCCTTCAGCGGTGTGCTGGGCCAGCGAGCACATCGAGGCCATGATCGTCTCGACTGGCCGGTGGGTCTGGATCACCAGCGCGTCGGGATAGGTCGCCATCAGCGCGTCCAGCGCGAACAGATGGCTGGGATTCTTGAGCACCCAGCGCTTCTCGGAGTCGTTGAGCCCGATCAACTGAAGGTTCTTGCGGTGCCGCCCATATGACGGCGTCCAGTCCTGCTGGGACAACCACTTCGCGTAGCCGGGTAGATGGGCCAGCGTTTCATAGGACACCGAATGCAGCGACTGGCGCAACAGCTGCCAGCACTCCTCCAGCTCATAGGCGGCCATGAAATGCAGCCCGGTGTAGCCGGGATTCTCGTCGTGGTGCTGCGTGTATTGCGCATCGAGCTGGCGGTACACCGGGTTGGACTCCCAGGTGTCACGTGGGGGCCGGGGCTGTGGGGACTCGGCCAGCCACAGGTGCAGTCCCTGATGCGCGGGATCGGCGCCGAGCAGCCGGTGCAGCGCGGTGGTGCCAGTGCGTACCAGCCCGGTGACGAAGATCGGCCGCTCGATGACGACATCGGCAGATTGCGGATACTGTTTCCAGGCAGATTCGGACAACAGCCTAGCCGCCAGCGCACCACGCAGGAAGAACCGATTCATCTTGCTGCCCAACACCGTAAGTCCAGCCTCGCGCCGGTACGAGTCCAGCAGCACGCCCAAGGCTTCGCGGTAGTTGTCGTCGTCGGTGCCGAAGTCGTCCAGCCCGATTAGTTTGGTGGCCGAGGCATGCAGGTCGTCGACGGTGCCGACGTCGGTGCGTTCGGCCATCACGTGTGGTACTCCCCGCAGTTGACATCCAGGGTCTGCCCGGTGATGCCGCTGGACAGGTCGCTGGCCATGAACAGGATCGCCGATGCCACCTCGTCTTCGGTGGGCAGCCGCTTGAGGTCGGAGTCCGCCGCGGTCGCCTGATATATCTGCTCGGCCGTGGTGCCGTATTTGCCGGCCTGATGGTTGAAGTAGCCCTGCAGCGTGTCACCCCAGATATAACCGGGTGCAACGGAATTGACGCGAATACCCTTGTCGCCCAGTTCGGTGGCCAGCGACTGCGACATGGCCAGCAGCGCGGACTTGGCCATCTTGTAGGCACCGTACTTCGCCTGCGAATGCCGGATCACCATGGAGTTGACGTTGACCACCGAGCCGTGCGACTCGGCCAGCGCCGGCGTGAAGCCCTGGATGAGCCGCAGCGCTCCAAGTGCGCTGAGCTCGATGGCATCGCGGATGTGTTGAAACGTGGTGCCCGCCAGGGGTTTCATCGATGGCACCCGAAATGCGTTGTTGATCAGCACGTCGACCTTGCCGTACGCCTCCATAGTGGCGTCGACGAGGTTGCTGACCTGATCGTCGTTGGTGATGTCGGTGCGTACCGTCACCGCGCGGCCACCGGCATCGGCAATCTGCTTGGCGACATCGTCGAGGCGTTCGGGAGTGCGCGCCGCCAGCACCAAGTCGGCGCCCTCGCGCGTGCACCGATGGGCGAGCGTGGTACCCAGGCCCGGGCCGACGCCGCTGATCACCACTACCTTTCCGTCGAGCATCGTTGTCATCCCAGCATCCTTGCTGCAATTTGGTTCTGGCGCTGCGCGATTCGCGCACGCCAGGATTCCACCGAGATCTTATTGTGCTCGTGGTAGGGCAGTGCGGCCGGCACGGCGTCGAAGCCGACGAGTTCGACGGCGGGCCCGTCGGCGTCGGTGAGCGCACGTGACACCCGTTGCCAGCGGAACTGCAGGAAGCCACGCCGATGCCCCAGCGTGTCGACCCAGTTGGTGACCCCGGGGTTCTGGTCGGCGACGACGATACGCACCTTACCGTCCGGATCCGCTTGGGCCTGGCTGGCATTCAGCGAGGTCTGGTGGTTGATGTAATCCAGCGAGATGTACCACATGCTGCCCAGCTGGAAGCCGAGGTAGGGCGCGTCGGTCACCGGCAGCGTGATGACCAGCGCCTGATCGGGCTGAAGCTCGAAATGCCCAACCGAAGAGTATTGGGTCGCCAGACCACCCGGTGTCAGCCGCGGTGCGACCATGGTGTTGACCGGGATGTCCAAGTAGAACCACTGCGGGAACTGCAGCCAGGTCTTCACCCGGTTGACTAGTTGCTTTCCTGTTGTGGCATAGCGCTTTTCGATGATTTGGCGAGTAAGCGGCGGTGGCGCGGTACCCGCGGTGTCGAGCCGCTGGATCGCCAGGGTGCCACGTCGCTGTGACCAATCGCCGTAGACCTCGCGGATCACCAGTTGACCGGGGCTGGTCGGCCGTACCTGCCACTGGAAGCTGCCGTCGGCGCCGATCTCGAGTTCACGGTCGTCGAACGCGGCCTGGCTGGCGGGCACGTTGTCGTCGGTGTATTCGCCGCCGAGCAGCTGAAAGCTCAGGTCGGTGGTCGTACCGCGAACGCCGGTGACCAGGTAATCCCGGTCGGGCTGCACCCGGCAGCCGAAGTAGAGTGTGTCCGGGTTGTCCAGGCCCATCTTGGTGAACGGCCCGGTGCCCGACAGCAGGACGGGATGATCACGGTCGTAGTCGAACACCATGTGCGTGCAGGCCGCCACGCAGCCGGCCAGGTATTGCAGTCCTTCGAGCAGGTCGGCTTCGGTTTCGATGTGCGGTGCCGCGGCGACCAGCGCTTCGGCCTCGGCGATCGCGTCGATCAGCGGCTCAGAGAAGAGAGAAGCGGACACGCCTCGACGCTAGAACGTGTTCTAATTTCAGTCAACGGGCGAACGTTTACACGTGTCGCTGACGGCGCTCACCGGCGACGTCCGCTCGCCACCTGGCTACGGCGCGCACTGTTGCGACAGATCGATCAGATGCTGCCGCACATCGGGATGACGATTGAGGTAGTCGATGACGTTGGGGCCGCCGCCCTCCGCCTGGGACCTGGAGGACAGCTGCTGCTTGATGTCGGGATGCCGACTGAGATACGAGTTGATGGATTGACCCACGGTTTGATTGCAAGCGGGGTCGGCGTTGGCCGCCGGCACCGCGATCAGGGTCGCCGCCGCGGCGGTCAAGAGTCCCCCGGCGAGGATCCCGTACAGCCTGCCTGTGATGGATGTCGTGCTCATGCGCGCCAAGCTACCCGCGATACCTTGGCGTGACCTGTGTGTTTACCCTCAAATAGCTAGGCTAACGGGTAGCCGTGGCGCCGCTTTCGTGCTCGCGCTTGATCTCCAGCGCGATGTCGATCAATTGGTCTTCTTGGCCGCCGATGAGTTTGCGCTGGCCGGCTCGGTGCAGCAATTCGTGGGCCGGGACGCCGTAGCGCTCGGACTGACGTATCGCGTGCTTGAGGAAGCTCGAATAGACCCCGGAGTAGCCCATGATCAGGGCATTGCGGTCCAGTAGGCACTCGGTGGGCATGGCCGGGGCGACGACCTCTTCGGCGGCGTCGGCGATGTCGAAGAAGTCGATGCCGGTCTTGACCCCGATTTTGTCGAACACCCCGATCAGGGCCTCGACGGGCGCGTTGCCCGCCCCGGCGCCGAACCGGCGGCAGGAGCCGTCGATCTGCTTGGCGCCCGCGCGCACGGCCTCCACTGAATTGGCCACCCCCAAGCCCAGATTCTCGTGACCGTGGAAGCCCACCTGGGCGTCGTCGCCGAGTTCGGCGACCAACGCTGCCACCCGATCGCGCACTCCTTCGAGCACCAGCGCCCCGGCCGAGTCGACCACGTAGACACACTGGCAGCCGGCGTCGGCCATGATGCGGGCCTGCGCGGCCAGCTTCTCCGGCGGGATCGTGTGGGCCATCATCAGGAACCCGACGGTTTCCAGCCCGAGCTCGCGCGCCAGGCCGAAGTGCTGGATCGACACGTCAGCCTCGGTGCAGTGCGTGGCGATCCGGCAGATCGACCCGCCGTTGTTCTGGGCCTCTTTGATGTCCTCCTTGGTGCCCACTCCGGGCAGCATCAAGAAGGCGATCTTGGCCTCTTTGGCGGTCTGCGCTGCGAGCTTGATGAGTTCTTGCTCGGGTGTCTTGGAGAACCCGTAGTTGAAGCTCGAGCCGCCCAGACCGTCACCGTGGGTGACCTCGATGACCGGCACACCCGCGGTGTCCAGGGCGGCCACGATGGCGCCGACCTCGTCCTTGGTGAACTGGTGACGCTTGTGGTGCGACCCGTCCCGCAGCGAGGTGTCGGTCAACCGGACGTCCCAGATCGGGTTGAAGAAAATTTCCTGGCTACTCATGCCTGTACTCCTCCCGCCGTCGCGGACAGGGATTCCTTCGCGATCTCCTCGCCGACCTTGGTGGCCGCGGCGGTCATGATGTCGAGATTGCCCGCATACGGCGGCAGGTAATCACCGGCACCCTCGACCTCGACGAATGTGGTGACCAGGGCCTGACCGCCGGAGTTGCAGCGACGGGTCGTCAAACTGCGGATCGTTGAGCAGCCGGTACCCCGGCACATAGGTCTGCACCTCGGCCACCACGTCGTGGATGGACTGGGCGATCGCGTCGCGGTCAGCGTCCTCGGGGATCGCGCAGAAAATGGTGTCGCGCATGATCATCGGCGGGTCGGCCGGATTGAGGATGATGATCGCCTTGCCGCGTCGGGCTCCGCCGATGGTCTGCACACCCTTGCTGGTGGTCTTGGTGAACTCGTCGATGTTGGCGCGGGTGCCCGGCCCTGCCGACACCGAAGCCACCGACGCCACGATCTCGGCATACGGCACCCCCCCTTTTTCGACGAGCGCGCGACTCACCGCATACACGATCGGGATCGTCGCCTGTCCCCCGCAGGTGATCATGTTGACGTTCGGTGCGTCGAGGTGTTCACGTAGATTCGCCGGCGGAATCACCGCCGGACCGACCGCCGCCGGGGTGAGGTCGATGGCCCGGATGCCCGCCTCGGCGTATTTCGGCGCCGCATCTTTGTGCACGTAGGCGCTGGTCGCCTCGAACACCAGGTCGGGTTTTTCGGCCTGAGCGAGCAGCCAGTCCACTCCTTCGTGGGTGGTCTCCAGGCCCAGCTTGCGCGCGCGGGCCAGGCCTTCGCTGTTGGGGTCGATGCCGACCATCCAGCGCGGCTCCAGCCACTCCGATCGCCGCAATTTGTAGAGCAGGTCGGTGCTGATGTTGCCCGACCCGACAATGGCCACACTCGCCTTTGACGGCATCTGAATGCTCCTTACCCAGTATCGCGACCCGCTGCGCCCGGCTTCGCCGGGCTTGCGATCGCTGCGTTATGCGAAAGACAACCGCACGGACCCGAGTCCGTCGAACTCGGCGACGAAGTTGTCGCCGGGCCGGGCGTCGATGGCTCGGGTGCACGACCCGGGTAACACGATGTCACCTTTTCGCAGCCGTACTCCGAAGCTTTCCACCTTGCGGGCCAACCAGGCCACCGCGGTCACCGGATTACCCAGTACGGCGTCGCTGCGACCCTTGGCCACCACCTCACCGTTGCGGGTCAGCACCGCGTCGATGGCGGTGATGTCGATGTCGCTCGGCGGCACCCGCTGCGCCCCGAGCACGAAGCCTGCCGAGGATGCGTTGTCGGCGATGGTGTCGCACAGCGCGATCTTCCACTCAGTGATGCGGGTGTCGATCAGCTCGATGGACGGCACCAAGGCTTCGGTTGCCTCGAGGACGTCCTCCTCGGTGCAGTCCGCGCCGGGCAGGTCGGCGGCCAAGATGAAACCGACTTCGACTTCGACCCGCGGATAGAGGTATCTCGCCGCTGTGACCGGAGTGTCCTCGAACACCTGCATCTCGTTGAGCAGATGTCCGTAATCCGGCTCGTCGACCCCCATCATCTGCTGCATCGCCAGCGAGGACAGCCCGACCTTGTGGCCCACCACCCGGGCGCCCTCAGTGACCCGCTGCCGGATATTGATCAGCTGGATCTCATAGGCGTCGACGACGTCGATCCCCGGATAGGCGGCGGTCAGCTGGGGGATCGGGATGCGGCTGCGCTCGGCTTGGGCAAGATCGGAGGCCAGCTCATCGCGGGTGGCAACTGGGAGCATTGACCGAAGTCCCCTCGTTGGTGTGACCGGGCCGGTAGCGCCCGGCCCCGGCAATTCTATAACGTGTTCTACATGACAGGTCAGGAGTGCGACGTCGTCGTGGTCGGAAGCGGCGGCGCCGGCATGGTCGCAGCGCTGGCCGCCGCTCACCGCGGACTTTCGACAATAGTCATCGAGAAGGCTGCGCACTATGGTGGCTCGACCGCGCGCTCCGGGGGCGGGGTCTGGATTCCCAATAACGAGGTCCTCGAGCGCGACCGGGTGCGAGACACGCCCGAAGCGGCCCGCACCTATCTGCACGGCATCATCGGGGACATCGTCGAACCGGAGCGCATCGATACATATCTCCAGTACGCGCCGGAGATGCTGTCGTTCGTGCTGAAAAACACCCCACTGAAGATGTGCTGGGTGCCTGGCTACTCCGACTACTACCCCGAGGCGCCGGGCGGCCGCGCCGAAGGCCGTTCGATCGAGCCGAAGCCGTTCAACGCCCGCAAACTGGGTGCCGACGAGTCCGGGCTGGAGCCTGCGTACGGCAAGGTGCCGCTCAATGTGGTGGTGATGCAACAGGATTACGTGCGACTGAACATGTTGAAGCGACACCCGCGAGGAGTGCTGCGCAGCCTGAAGGTCGGCGCCCGCACCATGTGGGCCAAGGCGACCGGCAAGAACCTGGTCGGCATGGGCCGGGCCCTGATCGGGCCGTTGCGGATCGGGCTGCAGCGCGCCGGCGTTCCGGTTCAGCTCAACACCGCGCTCACCGACCTCTACGTCGAGGACGGTGTGGTGCGCGGGGTTTACGTGCGGGACGCTTCAGCGCCGGAATCGGCTGAACCACGCCTGATCCGGGCCCGACGCGGCGTAATCCTGGCCTCCGGCGGGTTCGACCACAACGAGCAGATGCGGGTCAAATACCAGCGCGCGCCAATCACCACCGAGTGGACGGTGGGTGCCAAGGCCAATACCGGCGACGGCATCGTCGTCGCCGAAAAGCTCGGCGCAGCACTGGAATTGATGGAAGACGCCTGGTGGGGCCCGACGGTGCCGTTGGTGGGCGCCCCCTGGTTCGCATTGTCAGAGCGCAACTCCCCTGGCTCGATCATCGTCAACATGTCGGGCAAGCGGTTCATGAATGAATCGATGCCCTACGTGGAGGCGTGTCATCACATGTACGGCGGAGAGTACGGCCAGGGCGCCGGGCCGGGCGAAAACATCCCTGCCTGGCTGGTTTTCGATCAGCAGTACCGGGACCGTTACATCTTCGCGGGATTACAGCCAGGGCAACGGATTCCGCGCAAGTGGATGGACTCCGGCGTGATCGTGCAGGCCGACACCCTCGAGGAGCTGGCCGGTAAAGCGAGCCTCCCGGTCGACGAATTCGTTGCGACCGTGGGTCGTTTCAACGGCTTCGCGCGCTCCGGCGTCGACACGGACTACCACCGCGGCGAGAGTGCCTACGACAGGTACTACGGCGACCCGACGAACAAACCCAATCCAAACCTCGGTGAGATCTCTCATCCGCCGTACTATGCCGCCAAGATGGTGCCCGGGGATCTGGGCACCAAGGGCGGAATCCGCACCGACGTGCACGGGCGGGCACTGCGCGACGACGGCAGCACCATCGAAGGTCTCTATGCCGCAGGCAATGTTAGTTCCCCAGTGATGGGACACACCTATCCCGGCCCCGGCGGCACCATCGGCCCGGCGATGACATTCGGGTACCTGGCAGCGCTACACATCGCCGGGCAGGCAAGCTGACATGCCGATCGATCTGGACGCCGCGCTGGGCGCCGAGCTCGAGCCGCTCGAATTCTCCTGGAGCAGCAGCGATGTGCAGCTCTACCACCTGGGGCTCGGTGCCGGCGCCGACCCGATGGATCAGCGTGAGCTGCGCTACCTGGTGGACAACACTCCGCAGGTGCTGCCGACGTTCGGCAATGTGGTGGCCACCTTCCACGCCACCGAGCCGCCGACGGTGAAGTTCCCCGGTATCTACATCGAGCTGAGCAAGGTGCTGCATGCCAGCGAGCAGGTCGTCGCGCCGGCACCTTTGCCGCCGTCGGGGTCGGCGCACGCCGTCACCCGGTTCACCGACATCTGGGACAAGGGCAAGGCCGCGGTGATCTGGAGCGAAACCACGGTGACCACGCCGGACGGCGAGCCGCTGTGGACCCAGAAACGGTCCATCTTCGCCCGCGGTGAAGGCGGATTCGGCGGCCCGCGGGGAGCGTCAACATCGGCTGGTGCGCCGGAGCGGGCGCCCGATCACGAGCTGGAAATACCCTTGCTGCCCCAGCAGGCGCTACTCTACCGGCTCTGCGGCGACCGCAACCCGCTGCATTCGGATCCCGAATTCGCCGCTGCCGCAGGCTTTCCCCGGCCCATCCTGCACGGGCTGTGCACCTACGGCATGACCTGCAAGGCCATCGTCGACGCGTTGCTTGACGCTGACGTCGCCGCCGTTGGCTCCTACAGCGCGCGGTTCACCGGCGTGGCCTACCCCGGCGAGACGCTGAAGGCCGCCGTCTGGCAAGACGACGGCCGTTTCGTGGCAAGCGTTGTCGCGCCTTCGCGCGACAACGCCGTCGTCCTGTCAGGCGTCGAGCTGGTGCCCACTCGTTGAGCCTTCTCGCCGTCCCCTGCCCCTCCCCTTCTCGTCCCCTTCAGCGCCGAACGTGAAGCGAGCTTCACGTTCGGCTTCGACTGTGCGGCTGCCTTCACGCTCGCTGAGCCAGCGCCGCCCTGACGCGCTGTAGGATTTGTGCCGGCCGGTCGCCCGCGACGACTCTGATCACGATCCAGCCGAGACACTCGAGCATTTCCTTCCGCCGGATATCCCAGGTGTACTGCCACCGATCACTTCGATGTTGCTCGCCGTCATACTCGACTGCGACTTTGAGGTCCTCCCAACCCATATCGAGGTAAACGATGAGCTCACCAAACTCGTCGCTGACCGGTATTTGCGTCTGTGGCCGTGGTAGACCCGCCTGCATTAGAACAACTCGTAGCCAGGACTCTTTCGGCGATTGGGCGCCGGCGTCGAATAGGCCCAATGCTTGACGTGCTCGGGTAATCCCCCGGCGTCCGCCATATCTGCCGGCCAGCAATTCGACATCGGCCGCCTTGATATCCGTCGCACGGGCCAGAGCGTCGATAGCCGCGACCGCGGTCGTCGTGGGGTACCAACAACCCAGGTCGAGCACGGTCCTGGCGGGCGAGGTGACCGGGACGCCCCCGACATCTTCGATCTCATCCTCCTCGACACGATCTCCGTGGATCTGAATTCCAGTCAGACGATGCCGATTGTCGTGGATCAACTCCACCGGCGTTGCGATGTCGACCCAATCGCTACCGTGCAGAGCTGCCGCGGAAAACCCCGCGACCACTCCCCTACGTCCGGCCCACAGCCATCCGGCTTTGGCCCTCAGCGCGGCCGTGACATCCATTTCCCGGTTGATGTAGACGTCTCTGAATATCCGGCTGTAGTAGGTGCACAGCTGACTCTTCGTCACCACTCCACGAGCAATGGCTTCGCTACCGATAAACGGCTCCCGCATGACGGCAGCGTCGCATGACCTGTCGCCGACGTCACTTCAGTCGACGAACGTGCGGCCAGCTTCACGCTGGGCGCCGAGCGTGAAGCCCAGCTTCACGCTCGGCGCGAGGGGGGCGGGGAGAAGGGGAAGGTTAGCCCAGGATCAGACCCGGACGTCGGCACGCCCGTGCCCGCTGTGATAAGCACGTGCTGCACGTCGGGCACCGGGTTCACCGAGGTACCCCGCAGCTGGCGTACGCCCTCGGCGATGCCGTTCATGCCGTGGATGTAGGCCTCGCCGAGCTGGCCGCCGTGGGTGTTGATGGGCAGCCGCCCACCCAGCTCGATCGCACCGTCAGCGATGAAGTCCTTGGCTTCACCGCGGCCGCAGAACCCCAACTCCTCCAACTGAATCAGCGTGAACGGCGTGAAATGGTCGTAGAGCACCGCGGTCTGGATATCGGTCGGCCGCAGGCCGGACTGTTCCCACAGCTGGTGGCCCACCAGACCCATCTCGGGCAGACCCAGCTCGGGCCGGTAGTAGCTGACCATCGTGTACTGGTCGGGGCTGGAGCCTTGTGAGGCCGCCTCGATGATCGCCGGTCGCTGCTTGAGATCCCGCGCCCGCTCAGCCGAAGTCACCACGATCGCCACCGCGCCGTCGGTCTCCTGGCAGCAGTCCAGCAGCCGCAACGGCTCGGCGATCCAGCGCGAATTCTGGTGATCCTCAATCGTTATCGGCTTCTGGTAGAAGTAGGCCTTCGGATTGTTGGCGGCGTGCTTGCGGTCGGCCACCGAGACCGCACCGAAGTCCCGGCTGGTCGCGCCGGACAGGTGCATGTAGCGCTGGGCGATCATGGCGACCTGCGCCGCCGGCGTCGAGAGGCCGTGCGGGTAGGAGAACGAATTGTCGGCTGCCGTCGAATCAGCCTGGGCGGCAGCATCGCCCGCCAACCTTGCCTGAACCTGTCCGAAGCGCATGCCGGAACGCTCGTTGAACGCCCGGTAGGCCACCACGACATCGGCCACCCCGGTCGCCACCGCTATCGCCGCCTGCTGAACGGTCGCGCACGCCGCACCGCCGCCGTAGTGGACCTTGGCGAAGAACTTCAGCTCACCGATTCCCGCCGCCCGTGCGACAGCGATCTCAGTGTTGGTGTCCATCGTGAACGTGGTCAGGCCGTCGACGTCGGCGGGGCTCAGTCCCGCGTCGTCGAGCGCGTCGAGCACCGCCTCGGCCGCCAGCCGTAGCTCGCTGCGGCCGGAGTTCTTCGAGAACTCGGTGGCACCGATGCCGACGATGGCAGCCTTGCCGGATAGCATCAGGCAGTCCCGATCGTGAGGGTGACGGTGGCGACGACGTGATCACCAAGGCTGTTGCGGCCGAACACTTTCACCGTGATTAAGCCGTCCTCGACCGCGGTGACCTCACCGGAGAAGGTGACCGTGTCGTAGGCGTACCACGGCACACCCAGTCGCAGCCCGATCGACTTGACCATCGCCGACGGGCCGGCCCAGTCGGTGACGTAGCGCTGCACCAGCCCGGTGTCGGTGAGGATGTTGACGAAGATGTCTTTGGAGCCCTTGGTCTGGGCTTTGTCGCGGTCGTGGTGCACGTCCTGAAAGTCGCGGGTGGCCAGCGCCGTGGAGATGATGAACGTCGGATCCCCGTACAGCTTGAGCTCGGGCAGCGTTGTGCCCACTTCGACGCTCGGAGCGCTCATGCGTCCGGCTCCCATGCGTAAAGCGTCCATTCCGGGCCGGTATCTCCGGCCGGGAAGTCGATATAGGTTGCCCGAACTGGCATTCCGACCTGTACCTCAGCCGGGTCGATGTTGCGCAGCTCGCCCAGCATCCGCACGCCTTCCTCGAGCTCGACGAGCGCGATCACGAAGGGCAGCGTGCGGCCGGGCACCTTCGGTGCGTGATGCACGACAAAGCTGAACACCGTGCCCTTGCCGCTGGCCACCAGATAGTCGATCGGCGCGGCGGGGTTCTGCCAGATGGCCGGCACCGGCGGGTGCTGCAGGCTGCCGTCCGCAAGCTTCTGGATTCGCAACTCGTGCGCCTTGACACCCTCCCAGAAGAACGCGGTGTCGCGTGACGACGACGGGCGCATCATGGCGTCGGCATCCAGGTCCGGCGGCACCGAAGACTGCGCGGGAGCTTCCGCGCGCGGTTTGAATTTGAGGATGCGCCAATCCATCTCGGCGACATTCTCGTCACCCACCCGCCAGATGGTGTGCTGGTTGATGAACCAGCCCTCGCCGAGGGCGGTCTGCTTGGGTCCGATCACGTCACCCATCTCGGAGGTGATGCTGACGTCTTCGCCCGGCTGCAGATAGCGGTGATAGGTCTGCTCGCAGTTCGTGGCGACCACGCCGATGTAGCCGGTGTCGTCGAACAGCTTCATCATGGGACCCATCGGATCGTCATCCGGGCGTGCTCCGGCCAGCCCGAACATGGTCCACACCTGAATCATGGCCGGTGGAGCGACTATTCCGGGGTGGCCCACGGCGCGGGCGGCGGCCTGGTCCACATAGATCGGGTTGCGGTCGCCGATGGCCTCCACCCAATTGTTGATCATCGGCTGGTTGACCGGATCCCGTCCCGAGCGCGGCTGTCCGCCGCCGGCCGCTTTGATCTTCGCGACGGCTTCCTGAATATCGGTCATCTGGGCACTCTCGGCACTTTGAGCCCGGCTGCCGCGATCATCTCACGCATGACTTCGTTCACGCCGCCACCGAAAGTGATCACCAGATTGCGCTTGGTCTGAGAGTCCAGCCAGTTCAGCAGCTCGGCGGTGTCGGGCTCGGCCGGGTTGCCGTACCTACCGACAATCTCCTCGGCGAGTCGACCGATGTACTGAATGCGCTCGGTGCCAAACACTTTCGTCGATGCGGCGTCGGCTACGTTGATGTCCTCGCCGGCGGCAGCCACCTGCCAGTTGAGTAGCTCGTTGATCCGCCACATCGCGTAGATCTCCCCGAGCGCCCGCTTGACGTCGCTCGTGATCGATCGGGGTGACGCCGTCGCCACCGGGCTTTGACGCCCAGGCGTGCAACCGGTCGTAGATGCCGGCGGTGCGGCCGGCCGGACCGAGCATCACCCGCTCGTTGTTGAGCTGGGTGGTGATCAGCCGCCATCCGCCGTTCTCCTCGCCGACCAGCATGTCGGCCGGCACCCGGACGTCGTTGTAGTAGGTCGCGTTGGTGTGGTGAGCCCCGTCGGACAGAATGATCGGCGTCCAGGAGTAGCCGGGATCTTTGGTGTCGACGATCAGAATCGAAATGCCTTTGTGCTTCACGGCTTCCGGGTCGGTGCGGCAGGCCAGCCAGATGTAGTCGGCATCGTGTGCGCCGGTGGTGAAGACCTTCTGCCCGTTGACGATGTACTCGTCACCGTGGCGCACCGCGGTGGTGCGCAACGACGCCAGGTCGGTGCCCGCCTCAGGCTCGGTGTAGCCGATGGCGAAGTGCACCTCACCGGCCAGGATCGCCGGCAGAAACTTCTTCTTCTGCATCTCGTTGCCGAACATCTGCAGCGTCGGACCCACCGTCTGCAGAGTCACCGCGGGCAAGGGCACGTCGGCCCGATGCGCCTCGTTGACGAAGATCGACTGCTCAACCGGGCCGAAACCTAAGCCGCCGAACTCTTTTGGCCATCCGACGCCGAGCTTGCCATCCTTGCCCATCCGACGGATCACCGCGCGGTAGGCGGCGTTGTGCCGGTCCTGCTCCATCGCCTTCATCTCGTCGGACGAGATCAGGTTCGTAAAGTATTGCCGCAGCTCGGCTTGCAGCTGCCGCTGCTCGGGAGTCAGGTCGATGAACATTGCGCTCCCACCACATTGTCTGGGCGGCGACCCGCAGCGCCCGGCTCGGCCGCGCTTGCGATCGCCAACAGCTCGAGACGATGCGAAGGCCCACCCAACAGTCGGCACAGGTCTTTGATCGTGGAGTAGTACCGATGCATCGGATAGGTGATGTCCATGCCCATGCCGCCATGCAGGTGGTGGCAGAGCTGCATCACCGGCGGCGCCTGCGACGTCACCCAATACCCGAGCACATCGAGGTCGCTCTCCGCATCGAGACCTTCAGCGAGCCGCCAGATCACCGACTTAGCCGCCAAATCGATAGTGCGCGAAGCGATGTAGACCTCCGCGAGCTGCGCGGCGACGGTCTGGAACGTCGAAAGCGGTTTGCCGAACTGTTTCCGGTTGGCCACATAGTCAGCGGTCAGCCGCAGCGCCCCCGCCACCAGCCCGTCTATGTAGGCGCCGATCGTGGCAAGGGCCAGTTGGTTGACCCGCTGCGCGGAAGCACCCGCCAGCACGTCGGAGTCAGCGACCGCGACGCCGTCAAACGTCACCGTGTATTCGTCGGACCCGTTCGAAGTCGGCGTACGGACCACCTGCACACCGTCGCCCTTCGGCCGTACCATTACGACGCCGCCGCCGGCCGTCACGAGCATCCAGTCGGCCTGATCGGCGTATCCCACACCAATTTTGGTGCCTGACAATCGCCCTTCGGCGAAACTGGTTGCGGGCCGGTCGGGTAACGCGGCGCCAGGTTCGTTGAGCGCGGCGGTCAGCACCCCGCCTTTGGCGACGCCGGCCAGGATCCGGTCCTGTTGCTCCTCGGAGGCGAGGTCGAGTAAAGGCACCACGCCTAAGCCCAGCGTCGCCAGCGCCGGAGTGATGGCACCGTGGCGCCCGACCTCGGTGAGCAGGGTGCCCACCTCGGATAGGCCGACGCCGTCGCCGCCGAGGCGTTCGGGCACCGGCAGAGCCGTCACACCCCCGTCGACCAAAGCACCCCACGTCAAGTCCCGATCCAAAACCGACGTCACGACGTCGGCAACGGCTTGCTGCTCAGCGGTGAGGTCGAAGTCCATCAGTGCTCGACCGGGCACTTACCGGTGTAGTCAACCTCCCAGTGCTTGATGCCGTTCAGCCATCCCGACCGCAGCCGCTCCGGCTCCGAAATCGGCTTCAGGTCGGGCATGTGGTCGGCGATCGCGTTGAAGATCAGGTTGATCGTCATCCGGGCCAGGTTGGCACCGATGCAGTAGTGCGCTCCGGTGCCACCGAAACCCACGTGTGGGTTGGGGTTACGGGTGATGTCGAACGTGAACGGATCGTCGAAGACTTCTTCGTCGAAGTTGGCCGACCGGTAGAACATGATCACCCGTTGGCCCTTCTTGATCTGCACGCCGGACAATTCGAAGTCCTCCAGCGCGGTGCGCTGGAAGCAGGTGACCGGGGTGGCCCAGCGGACGATCTCGTCGGCCGCAGTTTCCGGGCGCTCCTTCTTGTAGAACTCCCACTGGTCGGGGAAGTCGGCGAACGCCATCATCCCTTGCGTGATCGAGTTTCGGGTGGTCTCGTTGCCGGCCACCGCGAGCATCACCACGAAGAAGCCGAACTCGTCGTCGGAGAGCTTTTCGCCCTCGATGTCGGCTTCGATCAGCTGAGTCACGATGTCGTCGCCGGGGTTCTTCGCCCGTTCCTCGGCCATCTGCATGGCGTAGCCGATCAACTGCGCCGAAGATATCTTCGGGTCGATGTGAGCGAACTCCGGATCGTCGTTGCCGGTCATCTCGTTGGACCAGTCGAACAGCTTGCCGCGGTCCTCCTGGGGCACACCGAGCAAACCCGCGATCGCCTGCAACGGCAGCTCGCACGACACCTGCTGGACAAAATCGCCGGAACCCGCGGCCGCCGCCGTTTCGGCGATCTTCTGCGCCCGCTGCTGGAGTTCTTCCTCCAACCGCCCGACGGAGCGGGGAGTGAACCCGCGGGAGATGATCTTGCGCAATCGGGTGTGGTGCGGCGCATCCATGTTGAGCATGACGAAGCGCTGAACCTCGATGTCCTCGCGGGCGATGTCGTTGTTGAACCGCGGGATCACGCCGTTCTCGTAGCTGGAGAACACGTCGCTGCGCCGCGACACCTCCTTGACGTCGTCGAGTTTGGTGATCGCCCAGAAGCCGCCGTCGTTGAAGCCGCCGCCATTGCCGGGAGCCTGCTCGTTCCACCAGATCGGCGCCGCGCTGCGCAGTTCGGCGAACTCCTCGACCGGCAATCGCTCCACGTAGACGTCGGGATCGGTGAAGTCGAAACCGGACGGAAGATTGGGGGCCTGACTGGGGGTGGGCATCATTGCGCTCCTCATTACAACGTGTTCTAGTGCCAGTAAAACATGCCTCTACCGCAGACGAAAGGCATGAATGCATCGCCGCTTGTCAGAGTAATGAAACGTGTTCTAGCCTGGGCCGCATGGGTAACCCGGTAATTGTTGAAGCCACCCGCAGCCCCATCGGCAAACGCAATGGATGGCTTTCGGGCCTGCATGCAACCGAACTTCTCGGTGCGGTGCAAAAGGCGATGGTCGAGAAGGCCGGCTTGAAACCGACCTTGACGCCGGCGACGTCGAACAGCTCATCGGGGGCTGCGTGACCCAGTACGCCGAGCAGTCCAACAACATCACCCGGACCGCGTGGCTGACTGCGGGCCTGCCCGAGCAAGTCGGCGCCACTACCGTCGACTGCCAGTGCGGCAGCGGGCAGCAGGCCAACCATCTGGTGGCCGGGCTAATCGCCGCGGGCGCCATCGACATCGGCATCGCGTGCGGGATCGAGGCGATGAGCCGGGTCGGGCTGGGCGCCAACGCGGGGCCGGATCGCAACTGGCGCGCGGAGTCGTGGGATATCGACCTGCCCAACCAGTTCGAGGCCGCCGAGCGCATCGCCAAGCGGCGCGGCATCACTCGCGCCGACATCGACGAGTTCGGATTGGCCTCCCAATTGCACGCCAAGCGGGCCTGGGACGAGGACCGCTTCGAGCGCGAGATCTCACCGATCGAAGCGCCGGTGCTCGACGAGCAGAAGCAGCCGACCAAAGAGCGGCACATGGTCAGCCGTGACCAGGGCCTGCGCGACACCACGCTGGACGGCTTGAGCCAGCTGAAGCCGGTACTGGAAGGTGGCATCCACACCGCCGGCACGTCGTCGCAGATCTCCGACGGTGCGGCAGCAGTGCTGTGGATGGATGAGGAGAAGGCCAAGGCACTGGGCCTGCGCCCACGTGCTCGCATAGTCAGCCAGGCGCTCGTCGGCGCCGAGCCGTACTACCACCTGGACGGCCCGGTGCAGTCCACCGCGAAAGTGCTCGAAAAAGCCGGCATGAAGATGGGTGACATCGACCTCGTCGAGATCAACGAAGCGTTCGCGTCGGTCGTGCTGTCCTGGGCGCGGGTGCACGAACCCGACATGGCGCGGGTCAACGTCAACGGCGGCGCGATCGCGCTGGGCCATCCTGTCGGTTGCACCGGCAGCCGGCTGGTGACCACCGCCCTGCACGAGTTGGAACGCAGCGATCAGAGCACCGCGCTGATCACCATGTGCGCCGGTGGTGCCCTGTCGACCGGCACTATCATCGAGCGGATCTGAATCCCGATGCCCGACTCTTCCTCGGGCCAGGGGCCCGCATCGTCAGGCGCGGGCCACTCCGACGACGAGCGCATCGCGGTGGCACAGTCGTACATCGACGCACTGGTCAGCCACCACGGTGACGACGTTCCGTTCGCGCCGGGCTGCACCCGGATCGAGCAGGGCATCAAAACCGGCTTTTCCGGAAACCACTTGCGGCGCAGCCTGAATCGCGGGCCGCAATTCCGCATCATCGCAGCGGCCACGCAGCCGCAGTACACGGTCGCCGGTAACGAGGTGCGTGCGGTCTACGACATCGTGACCAAGGTCTCCTTCGGTGGACGACGGGTGGGCTCGCATGTCGACGAGACCTTCGTGATCCCGGCCGGCGACGGCAAGATTCACCACATCAGGGCCCGGTTGCGCCCGTTCATCCGGCCCGTCTAGATCATTGGCGGCGATCGCTTGGCCGGTCCCCCGCAAGCGGGTGGGTTCCAGCGAGGTCAGGTTTCGGTGATGCAAAGCACTTCATCGAGGCTGGCGGTGTGTAGTCCAGCGGCGGCGGCCCGCCGGCCGAGCTCGGCGATCGGATCGGGGTCGGTGTGATCGAGACCGCCGGCTTGGTCCAGCCGTGCGGTGTCAACATCGCGGGGCCGTTGGCCACCACATCAGTAAGGACGTAGCGGCCGGCGTCGGGTGCCCGGCGTACGGTCTTTTCGACGGCGCTGGCGCCGGTCAGCTTGGTCGCGTCGGCGAAGTTGATGCCCACCTGAAAGACCTGCGGCTCGGCGTCGAGTACCGCCGTCAGGTGAGTGATGTAATCCTCAGGCGCGAAAAACCGCCAGCCTTGGCCCAAATGCAGCGAGAACCGTCCACCGATCTGAGCGCGCAGCTGCGTCAGTTGGGCTGCGAGCCAGAGACCGGTTGTCGGGTCGGCGAATTCAAGGAATTTGTATCGCGTCGAGCAGCATTGCGCGGACCTCGGCGCGCAGGCCGACATCGGCCACCAGGAAGCGCCCGACCCGTGACACGTCGGTGCAGCAGTACAGAAACGAGTTCAGCGTCTGTTCGGTGGCGTCGCGCTCGGCCTGGCGACCAGGCTGACGGTGACTTCGGCGTCGGGTAGACCCGCGACGAGGCCGCCCACCACAGCATCGGGATAAGACGAAGCTGCTCTGCCCGTATCACCACCGGTGCCACCATCGTGGCGTCCTCAATATCACCGGACCCCCAGGCGCTCTCATCGTCACCGACAACGCCGGCCGATTACTGCGCCCGGGATCGCTGGCGCGCCCACCAACACAACCCCCGCCCGCGGTGGCGCCGTGTCCGGGACCTACCGGCGAGCGCGCCGAGTGGTGGTGGTATGAACCCTTCCAACCCCAACCACCACCGACTAACAACTAGCTTGGTTATCGGGGCCGGTCACTACCGGCAATGTATCGAAACTCAAACCCGTTGAGGCATAAAGAAACTCACTACCTACCGCGTCGTGGGCATCGGGGCCGACCCCCGCCGTCGCCGACCCGCGACCCCAAGACCCCCCAACCCCTCATCAACGCCCGCGGTGACAGCGCGCACTAATCTGAGCCAAGTCGGGTCCAGCGCACATACGGGCGCCTTCGATACCAACCCCACTGAGAGGCATGACCTCAATGTCGTCCTAGGATCGCCGTCATGGCTGCCAAAACTCCACCCCGGTTCATGAATACGCCGTTCACAAATTTCTTCATCAAATGGATGTCGCGCCTGAACACCTTCATGTACCGGCGCAGCGGCGGCGAAGGACTTGGCGGCACGTTCCAGAAGATTCCGGTCGCCTTATTGACCACCACCGGTCGCAAGAGCGGACAGCCGCGGATCAGCCCGCTGTACTTCCTACGGGACGGTGACCGAGTGATCGTCGCCGCGTCCAAGGGCGGTGCCGAGAAGAACCCGATGTGGTACCTCAACCTCAAGGCCGATCCAAAAGTGCAGGTGCAAATCAAACGGGAAGTGCTCGACCTGACGGCGCGCGACGCCACCGACGAGGAGCGCGCCACGTACTGGCCGAAGTTGGTGGACATGTACCCGACCTATAACGACTACCAGTCGTGGACCGATCGGACGATCCCGATCGTCATCTGCGAGCTCGCGCGGTGAGGTGACGCACGCAGCGGTGGATTCGCAATTCACGTTTCCTCGCACTGCTGCTCAAGTATTTCGCTCGTGTTCACATCTGGGTGTATCGACGCACCAACGGCAAACTCGGCGCGAAACTGCTGTGGTTTCCGACGGCCTTATTGACCACGACCGGACGCAAGTCCGGTCAGTTGCGGACCACTCCGACCCTTTACCTGCGTGACGGCGAACGGGTGATCTTGCCGGCGTCCTTCGGGGGACGCGCCGACCACCCGGCGTGGTACCTCAATCTCAAAACAAACCCCAACGTGCAGTTGCAGATTCGCGCACAGCACCTGCAGCTCGCCGCCCGCGACGCCACCGACGACGAGCGGGACCGCTACTGGCCCGCGCTGATCAAGATTTACCCGCCGTATCGCGGGTACCGCGACGCCACCGACCGGGTCATCCCATTAGTGGTCTGTGAACCGCACCTGTGAATTGTCGAAACTTTCGAGGTCGGATGCGGTAGATTGCCCTCACACTTTCGGGGCCGCATGGAGCAACGATGATCAATTCACGCCACTACCGCTTCGCACGTCCAGTGCGGAGGAACCGGCTCCGCTTCGTTGTTATCGGCCTGCTGTCGGCGGGCCTGCTGTTCTTCGGCTCGGCCGTGGCGTGGGCCGACGACTCGATCATTCTGGACTTCGTCCGACATGGGGAATCGATAGACAACCAAGCGGGCATTATCGACACGACGCCGCCGGGGACTGATCTCTATGACCCGACCGGTTATCAACAGGCCGACGCTGTCGCCGCCGCAATCCAGATGGAGTTCGGGAACAACATCGCCGGGATCTTCTCGTCGCAAGAGTCCCGGAGCCTGGAGACCGCAGAGCCGTTGGCTCAAGCGCTGAATATGTGGCCTTTGCCAGCCGACCACATCCTGGCCGGGCTCAACGAGATCCCTGCCGGAGCATTCGAGGGCGATCCTACGAACAGCCTCGAAGGCATCCTGTACTTACTGGGCCCGCTTTCCTGGGTGTTCGGGGACGTATTAGCACCGGACATCGGTGACCCCAGCGTGAACGGGGTGACTTTTGACGAAAGTTTCGGCGATGCCGTTCAGGCGATCTACGACAACACTGGAAGCGTTACCGGCACCCCGGCCGACGTGGCGTTCTCCAGCGAAGGCGCGATCGCCGTCTGGACGCTGATGAACGTCAACAACCCCGATTTCTCCGTCCTCCTGCAAGAGCTCGCTACGACCGGGGGTTTTCTGCCCAACACGGGCCAAGTCGTGATCGACGGCGAGCCAGGGGATTGGACGCTGGTCAGCTATGACGGGACAGCGGTGCCGCAGGATCCCGGATTGCCGACCGAGCTGTTCGTCGACTTCCGCAATCTGATCGAGGCGCCGCAGTTCGCCGGCTACGACATATACGAGGCCCTGCTCGGCGGCAATTCGGCAGCGATCGATGCTGCGCTTCAGGCCGGCATCACCCAAGTGGACACGGCGCTCACGCAGTTCCCGGTTGAGGTGTTCAACGACATCCTCGCCGCCTTGGGTGGCAGCATCTGAGGCGAGTTCACGACATCGATGCCTAATCTCCGCCACCTTGCTGCCGGGCTGCTGTCGGTGGCACTGCTGTCCATGGGATCGGCGACGGCCTGGGCCGACGAGGCCATAACGCTGGACTTCGTGCGCCATGGGGAAGCCGGTGACAACACCGTGATCAACACCTTGGTGCCCGGGCCCTCGCTGACCGAGCTCGGCCAGCAACAGGCGCAGGCCCTCGCTGAGGCGCTCAAGGGGACCGGCATCGACGAAATCTACGCGTCGACCATGATCAGATCGCAGGAGACCGCCGAACCGTTGGCTCACGCGCTGGGCATGTGGCCCTTGGACCCCGACCACATCCTGCCCGGACTCAACGAGATCGATGCCGGCATTTTCGAAGGTATCCCGGTGAACGTCGGGGACGTTCCCCTCGGGGGTGCCCTCTATCTGCTGGCGCCGGCCCTGTGGACGCTGGGTTTGTACTTCGTGCCCGAGCTGGGCTCGTCCGACTTCGACGGCATGGCGTTCGAGGACCGCGTCAACGATGCCATCCAAACGATCTACGACGGCAGCGTCGCCGACAACACCGGCCAGATCACCGACGCGGTGTTCTCCCACGAAGGGACCATCGCGATCTGGGCGCTGATGAACGCCAACAACCCCGATTTCCAACTCGTCCTCAACCAGCTGCTGACCACCGGCGAGCTGATCCCGTACACCGGCACCGTGGTAATCCAGGGCGATCCGACCGACGGCTGGACGCTGGTCAGCTGGGACGGCCAACCCGTCCCACCGGCGGACTTACCCACCGAACTGTTCGTCGACCTGCGTGACTTCATCACCGCACCGCAAATGGCGGCTTACAACGTTTTTGAATCCCTGCTCACCAGCGATCCGACCACGATCGAGAACGCAGTCACCGCCAGTGTCAACGAAATCGGCACGGCCACATTAAATTTCCCGATCTCGGTGATCCGTGACCTCATCGACGCGCTGCAGGCCGACATCCCCAACTCGGTCGCCAACCTCGGTGACGGTCTCAACCTCGATACCCTGCTGGGTGACCTGTCAACGGATCTAGCCAACCTGGTTCCTGCGATCACCACCGAGACGACCGGACTGCTGTCCGGTGAGTTGGGAACGATGGTCGGCGAAGCCGTCTCGGCGTTCTAAGCCGAGTTCGCCTGCATCTCTTCGTCACTCGTCAACAGGGCTGGCAAACAGTTCGGCAAGCATGGAGACGACGCTACGAGCCAGCGCCGAAGACCGGGACCGGCGGCCGGGCCTTGGCCAGCAGATCGGTGACGACCGGCCCCAATTCGGCGGGGTCCCACTTGGCGCCCTTGTCGACCTGCGGTCCGTGCGCCCAGCCCTCGGCGACCCGGATGATTCCGCCCTCGACCTCGAATACCTTGCCGGTGACGTCGCGCGATTCGGCGCTGCCCAGCCAAACGACCAGCGGCGAGATGTTCTCCGGAGCCATCGCGTCGAAATCCTGGCCCTGGGTGGACATCATCTCGGCGAAGACCGTCTCGGTCATCCGGGTGCGCGCCGACGGTGCGATGGCGTTGACGGTGACGCCGTAACGCCCCATTTCGGCGGCGGCGACAAGTGTCATAGCCGCGATGCCGGCCTTGGCCGCGCTGTAATTCCCCTGCCCCACACTGCCCTGCAGGCCCGCACCGGAACTGGTGTTGATGATCCGCGCGTCAACAGTTTTCCCCTCTTTGGACAGTCCACGCCAGTACGACGCGGCGTGGCGCATTGTGGCGAAGTGGCCCTTGAGGTGGACGGCGATGACGGCGTCGAATTCCTCCTCGCTCGTGTTGGCCATCATCCTGTCGCGCACGATGCCGGCGTTGTTGACCAATACATCCAGTCCGCCGAACGTCTCGACAGCGGTGTGAATCAGGTCGGCCGCCTGGTTCCAGTCGGCGATATCGGATCCGTTGGCAACGGCATGGCCCCCGGCTGCGGTGATCTCGTCGACTACACCTTGCGCGGCGCTGCCTCCGCCGGCCGGTGACCCGTCCAGGCCCACCCCGATGTCGTTGACCACCACCCGTGCTCCCTCGGCGGCGAAGGCCAACGCATGCGCGCGACCAATTCCGCCGCCCGCTCCGGTGACGATCACCACCCGGCCGTCGACCAGTCCCATTAGCTACCCATCCTGCTCGGATCCTCTACCTGATCGCGCTCGTTGCGCCCAGATAGTGCGGCGGCTCGCCGCCGCCGTGCACCTCCAACGTGGCACCGCTGATGTAGGACGCTGCATCCGAGGCCAGAAACGCTGCGGCCCAACCGACGTCGTCAGGTTTGGCCAGCCGGCCCAGC
The DNA here is from genome assembly GCA_963787635.1 of uncultured Actinomycetota bacterium. Taxonomy (GTDB): domain Bacteria; phylum Actinomycetota; class Actinomycetes; order Mycobacteriales; family Mycobacteriaceae; genus Mycobacterium. The sequence continues at coordinate 384,733 of CAWBDP010000008.1, forward strand.
GGCACATTCTTCGAAATCGCGGCGATCGACTCGGCGTCGCCGTAGAACAAATCGGCCTGTTCGGTTTCGACCATCCCCACCACGCAGGCATTGACCCGGACCTTGGGACCCCATTCCACCGCCAGCGTCTGGGTGAGGCTTTCCAGGCCCGCCTTGGCCGCCCCGTATGCGGCGGTGCCCGGCGTCGGCCGCCGGCCGCTGACGCTGCAGATGTTGACGATCGATCCGCCGCTGTCCTGGTTTTGCATCTTGTCGTTCGCGTGCTGCGAAACCGACAGCGCGCCAATCAGGTTGAGTTCGATGATCTTGCGGTTGAACTTCGTACTGGAATCGGCGGTCAGCACATAGGGCGAGCCTCCGGCGTTGTTGACGACGACGTCGAGTCTGCCGTGCCGCTCGACGACCGCGTCGATCATCGCCTTGACCGCGTCGTCATCGCGGATGTCGCAGGAGTGGAACTCATATGGCAGGCCCTCGACCGCGCGCCGCGCGCAGGTCACCACGGTGGCGCCCTGCCGCGCGAACACCGAGCTGATGCCGACGCCCACCCCCCGGACACCGCCGGTCACCAGCACCACTTTGCCCGCGAGGCGAAAGTTCAGGGGAGGCCCTTCGCCGACAGCAGTCACTGTGCTAGCTTACCAAGCAAGTGCTTGCTTAGGTAGCGACCCCGTAGGAAGTCACCATGACCATCTCGTCAGCATCCGTCGAACCGGGAATCGTCGCCGTCACCGTCGACTTTCCCCCGGTCAACGCCATCCCGTCGGGCGGCTGGTTCGAACTCGCCGACGCCCTGACCGCCGCCGGCGACAATCCCGAAACCCACGCGGTGATCCTGCGCGCGCAGGGCCGCGGCTTCAACGCCGGGGTCGACATCAAAGAGATGCAGCGCACCGAAGGGTTCGGCGCGCTGATCGACGCCAACCGTGGCTGTTTCGCCGCCTTCCGCGCGGTCTACGAGTGCGCCGTGCCGGTGATCGCCGCGGTCAACGGATTCTGCGTCGGTGGCGGCATCGGCCTGGTGGGTAATGCCGATGTCATCGTGGCCTCCGACGACGCGACGTTCGGGCTGCCCGAGGTCGAGCGTGGCGCGCTGGGAGCGGCAACCCATCTGTCGCGACTGGTCCCCCAACACATGATGCGACGGCTGTTCTTCACGGCCGCGACCGTCGACGCGGCGACCTTGCACCACTTCGGCTCGGTGCACGAGGTCGTGCCCCGCGACGAACTGGACGAGGCCGCTTTGCGGGTGGCCCGCGACATCGCCGCCAAGGACACCCGGGTGATCCGCGCAGCCAAGGAGGCGCTCAACTTCATCGACGTACAACGGGTCAACTCCAGTTACCGGATGGAGCAAGGCTTTACCTTCGAGCTCAATCTCGCCGGGGTGTCCGACGAGCACCGCGACGCGTTCGCCGGCACGGCGAAAGGCGAGAAGTCTTAGCCGCCGACGACGATAAAAAGGAGTAACGATGAGACGGGGGCACATCCCGCTCGCGGGGGAGAGCGGCGCATAATGCGGGACAAGCGAACCACCCTCGACGATGCCGTCGCGCAATTGCGCAGTGGCATGACCATTGGCATCGGGGGCTGGGGGTCGCGGCGTAAGCCGATGGCCTTCGTACGCGCCATGCTGCGCGCCGATGTCACCGACCTGACCGTGGTCACCTACGGCGGACCCGACCTGGGATTGCTGTGCTCGGCGGGCAAGGTGCGCCGGGTCTACTACGGGTTCGTCTCGTTGGACTCGCCGCCCTTCTATGACCCGTGGTTCGCCAAGGCCCGCACCAGCGGAGCCATCGAGGCCCGCGAGATGGACGAGGGCATGCTGCGCTGCGGTTTGCAGGCGGCGGCACAGCGGTTGCCGTTTCTGCCCATCCGTGCCGGGCTCGGCAGTTCGGTGCCCGACTTCTGGGAAGGCGAGCTGCAGACCGTCACCAGCCCCTACCCCACGCCGGGCGGCGGACACGAGACGCTGATAGCCATGCCGGCGTTGCGTCTGGACGCTGCGTTCGTACACCTCAATCTCGGCGACAGCCAGGGCAATGCCGCCTACACCGGCATCGATCCGTATTTCGACGATCTTTTCCTGATGGCCGCCGAAAGGCGATTTCTGTCGGTGGAGCGGATCGTTTCCACCGAGGAGCTGGTGAAAGCGGTGCCGCCGCAGGCGCTGCTGGTGAACCGGATGATGGTCGACGCGGTCGTGGAGGCACCCAATGGTGCCCATTTCACCACTGCAGCACCGGATTACGGCCGCGATGAGAAGTTTCAGCGCCATTATGCCGAGGCCGCCTCGACCGACGAGGGCTGGCGGACATTCGTACAGACCTACCTGACCGGCAGCGAAGTCGAATACCATGCAGCCGTGCGCGCTTTCGCAGAGGAGGCGGCAAAGTGAGCACCCGAGCCGAGGTGTGTGCGGTCGCCTGCGCCGAGTTGTTTCGCGACGCAGGCGAAATCGTGGTCAGCCCGATGACGAACATGGCCTCAGTCGGTGCCCGGCTGGCCCGGCTGACCTTCTCCCCCGACATTCTGCTGACCGACGGCGAGGCGCAGCTGCTGGCCGACACCCCGGCGCTGGGAGGCGCCGGGACCCCAAACAAGATTGAGGGCTGGATGCCGTTCGGCCGGGTTTTCGAGACGCTGGCCTGGGGCCGACGGCACGTGGTGATGGGCGCCAATCAGGTGGACCGCTTCGGCAATCAGAATCTGTCTGCGTTCGGGCCGCTGCAGCACCCGACCCGGCAGATGTTCGGCGTCCGTGGTGCTCCTGGTAACGCGATCAACCACGCGACCAGCTATTGGGTCGGCAACCATTCCAAGCGGGTGTTCTGCGAGGCGGTCGACGTGGTCTGCGGCATCGGCTACGACAAGGTCGACGCCGACAACCCGGCGTTCCGGTTCGCCAACACGTATCGAGTGGTGTCCAATCTCGGCGTTTTCGACTTCGGCGGCCCGGACCGCACGATGCGGGCCCTGAGCCTGCACCCCGGGGTGTCAGCCGACGACGTCCGGGAAGCCACCTCATTCGAGGTGCACGGCGTCGAGCAGGCCGAGGAGACCAGGCTGCCGACCGACGACGAACTTCGCCTGATCCGCGAAGTCATCGATCCGAAGGCGCTGCGGGACAGAGAGATACGCTCATGAAGTTGCGCACACCGCTGACCGAACTGGTCGGCGTCGAGCATCCGGTGGTGCAAACCGGGATGGGCTGGGTCGCCGGAGCGCGGCTGGTATCGGCCACCGCCAACGCGGGTGGCCTCGGGATCCTGGCTTCGGCCACCATGACCATCGACGAGTTGGCGACCGCCATCGGCAAGGTCAAGGCCGCAACCGACAAGCCGTTCGGTGTGAACATCCGCGCCGACGCCGCCGATGCCGGCGACCGCGTCGAGTTGATCATCCGCGAGGGCGTGAAAGTGGCTTCATTCGCGTTGGCTCCCAAGCAGGAGCTGATAGCACGGTTGAAAGACGCGGGGGCAGTAGTGATTCCGTCGATCGGCGCAGCCAAACACGCGCGCAAGGTGGCTTCCTGGGGTGCCGACGCGATGATCGTGCAGGGCGGCGAGGGTGGCGGACACACCGGACCCGTCGCCACGACGTTGCTGCTGCCCTCGGTGCTGGACGCCGTCAAGGGCACCGACATCCCGGTGATCGCGGCGGGCGGGTTCTTTGACGGGCGAGGCCTCGCGGCGGCGCTGTCCTACGGCGCGGCCGGCGTGGCGATGGGCACCCGGTTTCTGCTCACCTCGGACTCCACCGTGCCCGACGCGGTCAAACGCCGCTACCTGGAAGCGGCGCTGGACGGCACCGTGGTCACCACCCGGGTCGACGGCATGCCGCACCGGGTGCTGCGCACCGGACTGGTGGAGAAGCTGGAAACCGGTTCGCGAGCAAGGGGTTTCACCGCAGCTGTCCGCAATGCCGGCAAGTTCAAGAAGATGTCGCAAATGACCTGGCGGTCGATGATCAACGACGGCCTGGCGATGCGCCGTGGCAACGATCTGACCTGGTCGCAAGTGGTGATGGCAGCCAACACCCCGATGCTGCTGAAAGCCGGTCTGGTCGACGGCAACACCGAGGCCGGAGTGCTGGCGTCCGGCCAGGTGGCCGGCATCCTGGAGGACCTGCCGTCGTGCAAAGAGCTGATCGAGGCGATCGTGGATGAGGCCATCGAGCACCTACAGGCGGCGTCGGCACTGGTGTGCGGTACTCCCGGAAAAACGTCATCGACGTCGTCCACGGCTGGTCCGGCATCAGGTAAACAAAGCCCAGTTAAGTGATGCAGATCATTGCGGGTGCCTCGCCGGTGCTCTGCGCGCGCCGCTAGCCTGGATACAGATGAACGCACAGGTGTTCGAGCGTGCAGAAGATCATTTGATCCTGTCGTTAAGGTTGAGGTTTGGGCCACATACTTTGATCCGGAGAGCCTGGGCGTGGACCGGCGACGTGACGATTGGTGACTTGAGGTGTCAGAGAAGATTTCCAGCGAGGAGATCCGGGAGCGGTTTCTGGAGTTCTTCAGGAACCGCGACCACCGTCGTATTCCCGACTCCGGCCTGATCCCGGCCAACGACCCGACCCTGCTGTTCATCAATTCCGGGATGGCCCCACTCAAGCGGTTCTTCACCGGGCAGGAGAAGCCACCCTATCCGCGGTTGTGCAATGTGCAGCCGTGCCTGCGCACCAGCGACATCGACGAGGTCGGCGATCGCCATCACCTGACGCTGTTCGAGATGCTGGGCAGCTGGTCTATCGGTGACTATTTCAAGTCCGGCGCGATCGAGTTGGCGTACGAACTGCTCACCGATGGTTTCCAGCTTGATCCCGACCGGCTGTATGTCACGGTTTTTTCCGGTGACAGCCAGCGCAACATCGCGCCCGACGACGAGTCGGCCCGCTACTGGGAAGCGGTGGGGATCAAGCGCGACCACGTCATCCCGCTGGGGATCGACGACAACTTCTGGGGACCGGCCGGCGAAACCGGTCCATGTGGCCCGTGCACCGAAGTTTTCTACGACACCGGACCTGAATACGGCGAAGCGTACGTCCCCGGGGCGCTGTTCGACACGACCAAGCGATACATCGAGATCTGGAACGCCGGCGTGTTCATGCAGTTCGACAAGCAGCGTGACGGGTCACTGGTGCCGCTGCCGTTCACCAGTGTTGATACCGGGTCGGGCCTGGAGCGGCTCACCATGACGCTCAATAATCAGGCCAGTGTGTATGACACCGATCTGTTGGCGCCGCTGCAGGAGATGGTGGGCAAGGTCCTCAACGACACCGGCGAGCTGCTCGATCACCATCGCCTGATCGCTGACCACATGCGCACCGCGACTTTCGTTCTGGCCGAAGGTGTGCGGCCCTCCAATGAAGGCCGTGGCTACATCCCGCGCCGACTGATCCGCAAGTCGATGACGGTGGCGCGTCAAGCGGGCGCAGATTCATTGGATCTGGCACCGGTCGTGGAGTCCGTCATCGAGCGGATGGGCAGCCATTACCCCCATCTTCAGCAACGCCGCGACCAGATCATGCAGCTCCTCGACGAGGAGCGCCGCGACTTCGAGCGCGCGATGCACAAAGGACTCGAGCACCTCGACGACCTGCTCGACGCCGGCCGCGGCGTCTCCGGGCGCGATGCGTTCCGTCTCTTCAGCACATACGGTTTACCGTTTGAGGTCACCCGTGAACTCTCCGCCGCACGCGGCCTCACGGTCGACGAAGAGACATTCCGTGAGGAGTTCAAATCGCATCAAGAAACCTCCCGCGGCGTCGCCGCCGCCGACGGGGAGCGTCGACTGTCGCGCACCGACCCGCTGTCCGACCTGCCGGCACCCGGTACGGAACACTTCATCGGCTACGAATCACTGGTCGGCCAGTCCAGGATCGTCGCCGTCTTTGTCGACGGCGAGCTACGCCCCTGCGCATCCGAGGGTGACGCCGTCGAGATTCTTGCGGCCGGCACCCCGTTTTATGCAGAAGGTGGCGGCCAGATTGGGGATCGCGGCCGGATCGTCACCTCTGACGGCGAAGTGGAGGTCGATGACACCGTCAAACACGGATCCGGCTACCACGTCCACCGTGGGCGGGTGACCACCGGCACCGTGTGCGCCGAGCAGGTTGCAATGCTGGAGGTTAATCCCGAGGCGCGAATCGCCGCCCAAGCCAACCATTCTGCGACGCACTTGCTCAATGCCGCCCTGCGCATTGTCCTCGGGCCGCACGTCAAGCAGGCCGGCAGTCTGGTGGAGCCCGAGCGCCTGCGGTTCGACTTCACCCACGACGCACCACTTAAGCCGGAGCAGATCCGACAGATCGAACAGCTTGTCAACGAACAGATCTTTCAAGATCACCGGCGCGAGCTGCGGGTCTTGCCCCCGCAGGAAGCGGTGGACAGCGGCGCGGTGTATCTGGCCGGCGAAGACTACGGTCCCGCGGTTCGAGTGGTGTCATTTGACGGCTTCAGCCGCGAGTTCTGCGGCGGCACTCACGTCCACGCGACCGGGGAGATCGGCTTATTCCGCGTCGTGTCAGAACAATCCGTCGCGGCGGGGGTCCGGCGGCTGACCGCGTTGACGGGGCCCGCCGCGCTGGACTGGACGCTCACCCGCGAATCCGTACTGACCAGTGCGGCCCGCGAACTGAAGACGAACGTCACGAATTTGCCGCAGCGGATAGCCCAGCTGGTGGAGGCCTCCCGGTCGGGCGCAAAAGCCGGGCAGCCGAGTGACCAGTCGCTCCCAGATCTCAAGGCGGAAGTCAGCCCGGCCGGAATACCCGTCGCCGTGGTATCCGCGACGGAAAAGGGTAACTTCCGCAAGGCCGCGTCCGAGGCCGCCGAGCGGCTGGGTGCATTGGTGTGTGTTGTTGCAACCACTGACGGTAAGGCGACGGTTCTGGTTGCCGTCCCGGCAGTGCTGAGTTCCGATTTCGATGCCCGCCGGATACTCAATTCATTGCTCGCGGACCGGGGCGGCAAAGGCGGCGGCAGCGCGCGGCTCGCTCAGGGCGGAATGTCGGTTGAGCACAGCCCAGAAGATGTGCTGCGTCGTTTCCCAGACATCGTTGACCAGGAACGCGCCGTCGGGGCTAACGCGCCGTCGTAGCGCATTAGCCCGAACAACCTCGAACCGAGGCGCTCAGCCGGTGCGCGCTCGCGTCCTGCTACTTGCGTTGTCGCCGAACCATTAGGTTGTTAGGCGTGGAGGCCGATTCACGTGGCGGGCCCCCGGCCTATCTCGTCATGCGCACCGATGACGGCGAGCAGAACGTGCCGATTTTCGATCAACTGTTTATCGGGCGCGATTGCGCGGGCATCGCGGAAAACCGCCGGCTGGTGATCCGCAATCCGGGTGTCTCCCGCAACCACCTCGAGATCCGCTTGGACACCGCTACCGATCAGGCATTCATCATCGACACCAGTACCAATGGGACGTCACTTAACGGCGTGCGGTTAGAACGAGCAGTGCTCGCTCCTATCCGACCCAACGATCAGATCCGCATCGGCGAAGTCACACTCACCTTCCGATCCGATCAGTTCAACACTGTCCGGGAGAGCGCCGCAAAAGTCACGCAGACTTGGATCCGCGAAGAGGCCATGGTGATGGTGGTCGGGGACATCACCAACTATTCGACGATCTCGGAAATCACCGACAACAAGGTGATCGGTCAGAGCCTGAACCGACTGTGGAGCGAGCTAGGCAGTGTTCTGCGCGCCCATCAGGGCACGCTCAACCACTACGCCGGCGATGCGCTCTACGCGGTCTGGCAATTGCGGACGCTGCCCAATGCCAACGAGCTCGCGATCGACTTCGCACTCGCGGCCAACCAAAAGGTCGACGAACTCGGGCCCCAGCTCCCGCTCCGCGGACCCGACGGCTCGCCGATCCGAATGGGCTGGGGCGTGGTGCAAGGCACAGCGGCAATCGCGGCGATGACACGGTCGGTCGAGGCCGTGATCGGCGACGCCACGAACGTGGCGTTCCGGTTATCCGGTATCGCCGGGCGGGCTGGGCGCGCGGCCGTGATGGTCACCGCCGCCGTTCACACTTCCGTTGCGGCCCAATTCGTTTGGGGTGAGCCCGAGCAGGTACCGCTCAAGGGCCGACGCCAAATGGAGACGGTGTATCCCGTCATCGCACGGTCCTAGATGCACAACCGCTAGAGCCGCTCGATGATGGTGACGTTGGCGGTGCCGCCGCCCTCGCACATCGTCTGCAGGCCGTAGCGGCCGCCGGAACGCTCCAGCTCGTTGAGCATGGTGGTGAACAGCTTGGCGCCGGTGGCTCCCAACGGATGGCCCAGCGCGATCGCGCCGCCGTTCGGGTTGACCTTTTCCGGGTCGGCTTTGATCTCCTTGAGCCAGGCCAGCACCACCGGCGCGAACGCCTCGTTGATCTCGACGACATCGATGTCCTCGATACCTAGGCCGGTCTTTTCCAGCGCGTAGCGGGTAGCCGGGATCGGCCCGGTCAGCATCAGCACCGGGTCGGCGCCGCGGGCGCTGATGTGGTGGATACGAGCGCGCGGGGTGAGCTTGTGGTCCTTGACCGCCTGCTCGGAAGCCAGCAGCACCGCGCTGGCGCCGTCGGAAATCTGGCTGGCCAATGCCGCGGTCAGCCGTCCGCCCTCCGACAGCGCGGCCAGCCCCGCCATCTTCTCCAGAGTGGTTTCCCGCGGGCCCTCGTCGATCCGGAACTCACCGCCGGTGACCTGGACGCCGACGATTTCGGTGTCGAAGTGTCCGCCGCGAATCGCCGCCAATGCCCGCTGGTGGCTGGCAAGCGCGAACCGCTCCATCTCCTCGCGGGACAGGTTCCACCGCTCGGCGATCAATTCCGCTCCGCGGAACTGCGAGATCTCCTCGTCGCCGTAACGGTGCTGCCAGCCCTTGGATTCGCCGGTCGGTGAGGTGAAGCCGAACTTCTTGCCGAGTTCCATCGCCGAGGCGATCGGGATCTGCGTCATGTTCTGCATGCCGCCGGCCAGGATCACGTCCGCGGTGCCCGACATGATCGCTTGCGCACCAAAGGAAATCGCCTGCTGGCTGGATCCACATTGCCGGTCCACGGTGACGCCGGGAACCTCTTCCGGGTAGCCCGCGGCCAGCCACGTCAGCCGGCCGATGTTGCCGGCCTGCCCACCGATGGCGTCGACGCATCCCACGACCACGTCGTCGACGGCCGCCGGGTCGACGTCGACCCGGTCGAACAGCCCGTGGAATGCGGCCACACCCAGGTCGATGGGATGCACACCGGCCAGCGATCCGTTTCGCTTACCGACAGCGGTACGCACAGCCTCCACGACGTAAGCCTCTGTCATTAGTGTCGCTCTCCCCCGCAAGCGGGAGGTGCCCCCGCCTCATCGCTCATTTGTCTATCATCGCCGACACGTGGCATGTCAGACTTCCTAATCGTTTAGTAGGGACGGGTTGTTGGTCGTAAGACCGGTTCTGGTCCTATTGGGTTCTGCTGCCAGGTGATGCCTGGTGCTTCCCGGCGCTGGACGCCTTAAGAAAGAACGGCGCGCCTGGCGGCAGATCCTGCGGATTGGTGGTGGGATGCCGTTGCCTGAGCCCACCGCAGGGTTGACTTCCCGGTAGGTGTTCCCGAGCCTTGAGCTCTTCGACAGAACGAAGTCCTGCGGTGTGCTGGAGTCACGGACGGCTAGTGAGATGACGGACCTTGGAGTCCTGCGATTAGGGCGCCGCGTGAGTCCACCGGCAACAGGAGGAACATCGACCGAAGGAGTGCTGGCATCTTGTCTTTGTATTGCGGAATCGATTGGGCCACAGATCATCACGACGTTGCGGTGGTGGACGCGAACGGGCGTGTGGTCGTAGGTGAACAGGTCGGCAACGACGCGGCCGGGTTTGCACGGTTGCTGACGCTGCTGGCTGAGGCCGGCGACAACCCAGACAACCCGATTCCGGTGGCGATTGAGACCGACCGCGGGTTGTGGGTGGCCGCGCTGCGCGAGACTGGCCGGGCGATCTATCCGATTAACCCGCTGACGGCGGCCCGGTATCGACCGCGGTATACGGTGTCGGGCGCAAAATCCGATGCCACCGACGCGGTGCTGTTGGCCAACATTGTGCGTACCGACGCCGACGCGCATCGACCGCTGCCCGCCGACACCGAGTTGGCCCAGGCCATCCGGGTTCTCGCCCGCGCCCAGCAAGACGCGGTATGGACGCGCCAGCAGATCGGCAACCAGATCCGCGATTTGCTCAAAGACTTCTACCCGGCCGCCCTGGTCGCCTTCGATCAGCTGCCCAGCGGCGGCCTGGCCCGCGCCGATGCACGCGCCATCCTGGCGGCCGCACCCACACCCGAGGCCGCCGCCCGGCTGACCCCGGCCCGGCTGCGCCGACTGCTGGCCAAGGCCGGCCGCCAACGCCGCCTCGACCGCGACATCGACCGGCTGCGCGCCACCTTCACCGACACCTATCTGCGCCAACCCCCGCAGGTCGAGAACGCCATGGGTATCCAACTGTCCGCGCTGCTGCGCCAGTTCGACGCCGCCTGCGCCGCCGCCGACGATCTCGCCGAGGCGGCGATCGCCCATTTTGAGCACCACCCGGACGCCCAAATCATCACCAGCTTCCCCGGCTTGGGGAACCTGGCCGGTGCCCGGGTGCTCGCCGAGATCGGCGACGACCGCGACCGCTTCGCCGACGCTCGCGGGTTGAAAGCCTTCGCCGGCTCCGCTCCCATCACCCGCGCCAGCGGCAAAAAAACTGTTGTACTGCATCGGCATATCAAAAACCGGCGCTTGGCGGTGGTCGGCGCAATCTGGGCGCTGGGATCGTTGCGCGCCTCCCCCGGCGCACGCCGCCACTTCGATGCCCGCCGCGCCGCCGGAGACTGGAACCGCCAAGCCCAGCGACACCTGTTCAACAAATTCCTCGGCCAACTCCACCATTGCCTCCAAACCGGCCAGCCCTACGACGAACACCGCGCGTTTCCACCTCCTCTCCCACTCGCGGCTTGACTTTTAACTTCGTGAGATGTCTTTCTGGTGATCCCGCCAAGGACGATGGCGAGATACTGCTCACCTACTTGCCGGGCGGTGAGCTCACCGCCCGGTTGATACCAACGCACCGACACCCAGGTTGTATCCCGGATGAAACGGTAGACCAGGTCGACGTCGAGATCGGAGGCGAAGTAGCCTTCCTCGATGCCCTGGCACAGCACGTCGACCCACATCTTGCGCTGCTGCTTGTTCATGTCCTCGATGTAGGAGAACCGGGGCTGCGACGACAGCCGCTTGGCCTCGTCCTGGTAGATGACGACCTGTGCGTGCCGGCACTCGATCGCGTCGAATGACGCCATGAACAAACCCTTGAGTCTTTCCAGCGGATTGGGCTCGGTGTCCACGATCTCGCGGTAGCGGGCGAAGAGCCAGTCCAAAAATCCGCGCAGTACTTCGTCGACCATCTCCTCCTTGGATGAGAAGTGATGGTAGAGGCTGCCGGACAAGATGCCGGCACCGTCGGCGATGTCGCGCACGGTGGTCGCCCGCAAGCCGCGTTCGGCCATCATCGTGGCCGCCAACTGCAGCAGTTCGTCGCGTCGATTCATGGATGTTGACTCGATACTGAAATGACTTCCCCGGTCAGGTAACTGGAGTAGTCGCTGGCCAGAAACGCGATGGTGGCCGCCACCTCCCACGGTTCTGCGGCCCGGCCGAACGCCTCGCCGGCAGACAACCGGTCGAGCAGTTCGGCCGAGGTGGTCTTGTCCAGGAACCTGTGCCGCGCGATGCTGGGCGACACCGCGTTGATCCGCACCCCGTATTCGACGGCTTCGATTGCACTGCAACGGGTCAACGCCATCACCCCGGCTTTGGCAGCCGCGTAGTGCGACTGCGAGTGCTGGGCCCGCCAGCCCAGTACGCTGGCGTTGTTGACGATCACCCCGCCGTGATCCGCCTGCCGGAAATAACGCAGTGCGGCGCGGGTAGCACGGAACACCGATGTCAAGGTCACGTCCAGGACGCGGTCCCATTCCTCGTCGGTCATGTCGGCCACCGGCGTCTGGCCGCCCAGCCCGGCATTGTTGACCAGCACGTCGAGGCGACCCAATCGCGCAGTGGCCGAGGCGATCAGCGCGTCGACCTGCGCGCTGGACGTCACGTCGCACACCACACTCTCGACCCGCCCGAGGCCCAGCGCTGACAGTTCGTCGCGGGTCTCGTTCAGCCGTCGTTCGTGGTGATCGGAGACGACAACATCAGCGCCCTCGGCGAGTGCGCGGCGTGCGGTGGCCGATCCGATGCCGGTGCCGGCTGCCGCGGTGACAACCACGACTTTGCCGGTCAGAAGTCCGTGTCCGGCGATCTCGTCCGGCGCGACCGCGAATGTCACCGAGCCTCCCGGGGTAGGCCGAGTACCCGCTCGGCGATGATGTTGCGCTGAATCTCGTTGGACCCGCCGTAAATAGTGTCGGCGCGGCTGAACAGGTAAAGCCGCTGCCATTCGTCGAGATCCCCGTCCGCAGCGACCAGCCCGCGCTTGCCCAGGACGTCCATCGCCAAAGCACCCAGATCGCGATGCCAGTTGGCCCACAGCAGCTTCGAAACATTGTCCTGGCCCGGCTGTTCGACGTCCATGGTGGCCAGCGCGTAGGACCGCATCGCCCGCAGGCCAGCCCACGCCCGGGTCAGCCTTTCCCGGATCAACGGGTCGTCGGCGGCCCCGCTTCGTCGAGCCGATTCGACCAGTCGGGAAAGCTCACCTGCATAACGGATCTGCTGGCCCAGAGTGGACACTCCGCGCTCGAACGTCAGGGTGCCCATCGCCACCCGCCAGCCGTCGCCCGGTTCGCCGACCACCAGATCGGCGTCGGTGCGGGCGTCGTCGAAGAACACCTCGTTGAATTCCGACGTTCCGGTCAGTTGCACGATCGGGCGGATCTGCACGCCGGGTTGATCGAGCGGTACCAGCAGATAGGACAGTCCGGCGTGGCGCTGGGAGCCCTTTTCGCTGCGGGCCACCACGAAACACCACTGCGAAAGGTGCGCCAGCGACGTCCAGACCTTTTGGCCATTGATCACCCATTGGTCGCCGTCGAGCACCGCGGTGGTGGACACGTTGGCCAGGTCGCTGCCGGCGCCGGGCTCGGAGTAACCCTGACACCACAGTTCGGTGACGTCGACGATCTTAGGCAGAAAGCGCTGCTGCTGTCCGGGGGTGCCGTACGCGATCAGGGTCGGACCCAGCAGTTCCTCGCCGAAGTGGTTGACCTTGTCCGGGGCGTCGGCACGCGCATACTCCTCGTAGAACGCCACCCGGTGGGCGACCGACAAGCCGCGGCCGCCGTGTTCGACGGGCCAGCCCAGACAGGTCAGGCCGGCCTGCGCGAGATGTTGGTTCCAGGTGCGCCGCTCCTCGAAAGCCTCGTGCTCGCGGCCCGGTCCGCCCAGTCCTTTCAGCGAGGCGAATTCACCGGCCAGGTTTTCAACCAGCCAGTCACGGACCTCGGCCCGGAACTCCTCGACGTCCTGCACCCCTGTAGGCTAACCTACCAAGCACTTGCTTTGTAGCCTGGCGACGATGCCTGCCGGCCAGCGGCCTGAAGAGGAGCCGGGCCATGGAGACCGAGTCAGGCGACGACGCGCCGGAGGAGCATCGATGTCCAGCGATCCGCAGACCATTCCTGCGGTGCTGGACCGTATCGCCGGTGAGCTCCCCGACCACCACGCGCTAATCACCCCCGATCGCACGCTCAGTTTCGCCACGCTGCGCGACGAGGTGCGTGCTGCTGCGGCGGCGATGGTCGAGCTCGGTGTCGGCCCGAGGGACCGGGTGGCGCTCTGGTCGCCGAATACCTGGCACTGGGTGGTCGCGTGTCTGGCCACCCACTACGCCGGGGCAACCATGGTGCCGCTGAATACCCGTTACACCGCGGCCGAAGCCACCGACATCCTCGCCCGCACCCAGGCCCCGCTGCTGATAGGCATGGGCGAGTTCTTGGGCGCGGACAAGCTGGCCGAGCTCGACCGCAGCGCGCTGCCCGGGCTGCGCCATGTCGTGCGGGTGCCCGTAGAAGCCAGCGCGCGTTTCGACGACGGGACCTGGGACGAGTTCGTCGCCGCCGGCACCGACCGCACCGCGGCCGCAGACGAGCGCGCCGCCGCTGTGCGTCCCGACGACGTCTCCGACGTCCTGTTCACCTCCGGCACTACCGGCCGCAGCAAGGGTGTGTTGTGCGCACACCGCCAGTCGCTGGCCGGTGCGGCGGCGTGGGCGGCCTGCGGCAAGATCACCGCCGACGATCGCTACCTGTGTATCAACCCGTTCTTCCACAACTTCGGCTACAAGGCCGGCATTCTGGCCTGTCTGCAGACCGGCGCCACCCTGATCCCGCAATTGACTTTCGATCCCGAGCAGGCCATGGGTGCGGTGGCCGAATACCGCATCACCGTGCTGCCCGGGCCACCGACCATCTACCAGAGCCTGCTCGACCATCCCGACCGCAGCCGATACGACCTGAGCTCGCTGCGCTTCGCGGTCACCGGCGCGGCCACCGTGCCGGTCGTTTTGATCGAGCGGATGCAGATCGAACTCGACATCGACATCGTACTGACCGCCTACGGCCTGACCGAGGCCAACGGGATGGGGACGATGTGTCGTGCCGACGACGACGCCGTCACGGTGGCCACCACCTGCGGACGCCCGATCGCCGATTTCGAACTGCGGATCGACGGCGCGCCGGACAGCGAGACGGGCGAGGTGCTGCTGCGCGGCCCCAACGTGATGCTCGGTTATCTGGACGACCCCCAAGCAACCGCGGCCGCTATCGACACCGATGGCTGGCTGCACACCGGTGACGTCGGAAAGCTGGACGCCGCAGGGAATCTGCAGATCACCGACCGGCTCAAGGACATGTACATCTGCGGTGGTTTCAACGTGTATCCGGCCGAGGTCGAGCAGGTGCTGGCCCGTCTTGACGGCGTGCTGGATTGCGCGGTGATCGGTGTACCCGACCAGCGGCTCGGTGAAGTGGGCCGGGCATTCCTGGTCATACGCAAAGGATGCGGGCTCGACGAGCAGGCGGTGATCGCCCACACCCGCCAATACCTGGCCAATTTCAAAGCCCCCCGTTCGGTGCGGTTTGTCGACGCGCTGCCGCGCAATGCGGGCGGCAAGGTGGTCAAACCGCTGTTGCGAGAGATGGCGTGATGGACCTCGATTTCGATGCGGAAACGCGCGAGTTCCAAAGCGAGGTGCGCGACTTTCTGGGCTCACACCGAGCGTCGTTCCCGACATTGTCCTACGACACGGCCGAGGGTTTTGCACAGCACCGAGACTGGGACAAGGTGCTTTTCGATGCCGGCCTGTCGGTCATCACCTGGCCGGAGCGTTACGGCGGGCGCGACGCCACGCTGTTGCAGTGGGTGGTCTTCGAGGAGGAATACTTCCGTGCCGGCGCACCCGGGCGGGCCAGCGCAAACGGCACCTCGATGCTGGCGCCGACATTGTTCGCACACGGCACCGAAGAACAACTGGACCGGATTCTGCCGAAGATGGCCAGCGGCGAGGAGATCTGGGCGCAGGCCTGGTCGGAACCGGAATCCGGTAGCGATCTCGCCTCGCTGCGGTCCACCGCCCGCCGCACCGACGGCGGCTGGCTGCTCAACGGACAGAAAATCTGGAGTTCGCGAGCACCGTTCGGCGACAAGGCTTTCGGACTCTTCCGCTCCGACGCCGAGGCGCAGCGTCACCGCGGGCTGACGTATTTCATGTTCGACCTGAAGGCGGACGGGATCACCGTGCGGCCGATCGCCCAGCTCGGCGGCGACACCGGTTTCGGTGAGATCTTCCTTGACGACGTGTTCGTGCCCGATCAGGACGTCATCGGCGAGGCGCACAACGGCTGGCGGGCCGCGATGAGCACGTCGAGCAACGAACGCGGGATGTCATTGCGCAGCCCGGCACGGTTTCTGGCCTCCGCCGAGCGTCTGGCACAGCTGTGGAAGGCCAATGGCGACAGCGCGTTCGGTGACCGAGTCGCCGATGCGTGGATCAAAGCGCAGGCCTACCGGCTGCACACCTTCGGTACCGTGACCCGGCTCGCGGGCGGCGGTGAGCTCGGCGCCGAGTCATCGGTGACCAAGGTGTTCTGGTCGGACCTGGATGTCGCGCTGCACCAGACCGCGCTGGATATCCGCGGCGCCGACGGCGAGCTGGCTGGCTCCTGGTCCGACGGCTTACTGTTTGCACTGGGCGGACCGATCTACGCCGGAACGAACGAGATTCAGCGCAACATCATTGCCGAACGGCTGCTGGGCCTGCCCCGGGAACCTCGATCGTGAAATGTGACCTTGAACTTTGAAATAGACGCGCAGCAGCGCGATTTCGCCGCCAGTATCGACGCGGCACTGTCGACAGCCGACGTGCCCGGCGCGGTACGGGCCTGGGCCTCCCGCGACACCGCGCCCGGCCGCAAGGTATGGGACCGGCTTGCCGACCTGGGGGTAACCGCGCTGGGGGTGCCGGAGCGATTCGACGGCCTAGCGGCGCACCCGGTCGATCTGGTCGTCGCGCTGGAGCGGCTCGGTCGCTGGTGTGTCCCGGGCCCGATCGCCGAATCCGTTGCGGTGGCGCCGATCCTGCTCGCCGACGATGAGCGGTCGGCCGCGCTGGCCGGCGGTGAACTCATGGCCACCGTTGCGCTTTTGCCGCAGATGCCGCGCGCGGTTGACGCCGACACTGCGGGCTTGGTGTTGCTCGCGGAGTCCGGGGGCCGAGTCAGCGAAGCGGACGTTAACGGGGAGCACCGGTCAGTCGACCCCGCGCGCCGGTTGTTCGACGTCGATCCGACCGCAACAGCCTGGGACGCCGATGTCGCCCGCGCCCGCGAGTTCGGCGCGCTGGCGACCGCCGCCCAGCTGGTCGGTGCGGGCCAGGCACTGCTGGACGCGGCGGTCGACTACGCCAAGCAGCGCACCCAGTTCGGCCGGGTGATCGGCTCCTATCAGGCGATCAAGCACCAGCTGGCCGACGCGCACATCGCGGTCGAGCTGGCCCGCCCGCTGGTCTACGGCGCCGCGCTGTCGCTGGCCGATCACTGCGACGACACGGTCCGCGACGTGAGCGCCGCCAAAGCTACGGCGTCGGACGCCGCGTTGCTGGCAGCCCGGACTGCGCTGCAGACCCACGGCGCGATCGGTTTCACCACCGAACACGACGTGTCGCTGTGGCTGCTGCGGGTGCAGGCGCTGCGCGCGGCTTGGGGCAACCCCGCGTTCCATCGGCGGCGGGTATTGGAGGCTATCGCGTGAGTGCTGAACGGGAACTGCTGCGCGAAACCGTGGCGGCGCTGGTGGCCAAGCACGCGTCGCCGGCCGCGGTACGTGAGGCGATGGAATCCGAGCGGGGCTACGACGAATCGCTGTGGCAACTGCTGTGCGAACAGGTCGGCGCCGCGGCGCTGGTGGTGCCCGAGCAACACGGCGGTGCCGGCGGCGACCTCCGCGACGCCGCGGTCGTGATCGAAGAACTCGGCAAGAACCTGGTGCCCACCCCGCTGCTGGGCAGCACACTTGCCGAACTGGCCTTAATGGCCGCGGACGAACCCGATGAAGAGGCGCTGCAGCGGCTGACCGACGGCACCGCGATCGGGACCGTCGTCTTCGACCCCGACTACGTGGTCAATGGCGATATCGCCGACATCGTCGTGTGTGCCGACTTATCCGACGACACAGGCCAACTCACCAGGTGGACGAAGCTCGCCGCCGAGCCCGTCAGCACCATGGACCCCACCCGCCGGCTGGCCCGGGTGACGCCGCAGGACACCGCGCCGGTGGGCACCGACCCCGGCATCGCCGATATCGCGGCGATCCTGCTGGCCGCGGAACAGATCGGCGCGGCCGCCCGCTGCCTGGAACTGACCGTCGACTACACCAAGGAGCGGGTGCAGTTCGGCCGGCCGATCGGTGGCTTCCAGGCCCTCAAGCATCGGATGGCCGACCTGTATGTGGCCGTTCAAGCCGCTCGCGCGGTTGTCTACGAAGCCGTCGAGCAGGCGGCGGTGCAGCCTTCGGCGACATCGGCGGCACTGGCCCGTGTCGCGGCCAGCGAGGCGTTCAGCGCGGTAGCCGCCGACGGCATTCAACTGCACGGCGGTATCGCGATCACCTGGGAACATGACATGCAGCTGTACTTCAAACGGGCACACGGCAGTTCGCAGCTGTTCGGTCCACCGCGGGCTCATCTGCGCCGGCTGGAATCTGAATTGTTCTAACCTTGGCGACATGACCGATCAGGTCGCGCTGCGCGCCGGGATCCCGCCGTTCTACGTCATGGACGTCTGGTTGGCGGCCGCGGAACGTCAGCGCAGCCACGGCGATCTGGTGAACCTGTCGGCGGGCCAGCCCAGCGCCGGTGCGCCCGAACCGGTACGCGCCGCCGCAGCCGCCGCGCTGCATCTCAATCAACTCGGCTACACGGTGGCGCTGGGCATTCGGGAGCTGCGCGCGGCGATCGCAGCGTCCTATCTGGACCGGCACGGCCTGCAGGTCGATGCGGACGAGGTCGTGGTCACGACAGGCTCGTCGGGCGGATTTCTGCTGACCTTCCTGGCGTGCTTCGACGCCGGCGACCGGGTGGCGGTCAGCAGCCCCGGGTATCCCTGCTACCGCAACATCCTGGCAGCACTGGGATGCGAGGTCGTCGTGATCGAATGCGGACCCGACACCCGCTTCCAGCCGACCGCCCAGATGCTCGCCGACCTCGATCCACCGGTGCAGGGGGTGGTGGTGGCCAGCCCGGCCAACCCGACCGGAACGGTGATCCCGCCGGCCGAGCTGGCGGCGATCGCGTCCTGGTGTGTGGACTCCGGGGTGCGTCTGGTCAGCGACGAGGTCTACCACGGCCTGGTCTACGCGGGTGCGCCGCAGACCAGCTGCGCCTGGAAGACATCGCGAAATACCGTGGTAGTCAACAGCTTCTCCAAGTACTATGCGATGACCGGGTGGCGACTGGGCTGGCTGTTGGTGCCCCCAGAGCTGCGCCGCGCGGTGGACCGCCTCACCGGAAACTTCACCATCTGTCCGCCCGTGCTGTCGCAGCACGCGGCCGTCGCGGCCTTCACCCCCGAAGCCGTCGAAGAAGCCGACGGTCGGCTGCACCAGTACGGCATCAACCGCAGCATGCTGCTCGACGGCCTGGGCTACATCGGCATCGACCGGTTGGCACCCACCGACGGCGCGTTCTACGTCTATGCCGATGTCTCGGATTTCACCACCGACTCGATGACCTTCTGCTCGAAACTGTTGGCCGACACCGGTGTTGCGATTGCGCCGGGTATCGACTTCGATCCGGTGCGTGGCGATTCCTTTGTCCGGCTCTCCTTCGCCGGACCGCCATCTGACATCGAAGAAGCGTTGCGGCGTATGGGGCGGTGGCTGAAAGACTTCCGATGACTCCGTCGCGCATGACCGTCAGTCGGCCACAGCAGGAGCACCGAGTTATCAGCCCAATTCACCGAACTGGTTTCACGCCGCGACGGTGGGCCGGCTGGCGCGTCCTGCTACGGGGGTTCCCCGTTACTAACGTTCGGATAGCTGTTGCGATGTTGGCGAGGAAATTTTCGTCGCGGGTTGCGGCAGCGATGATGAACGCGCCGTCTACCAATGCGTGAATGGCCGCACTGAGGTCGGCCACCGCTCGGTCGGCGCGCACGTCACCCCGCTGCTGACCCTCGTTGAGGATTTCCTCGAGCTGCGCACGCCATGCGCGGACCAGTTCGGCGATCTCCGCATGCAGCGGACTCAACATCGTGGAAACTTCAGTTGCCAACTTGCCGGAGAGGTCCGTCAGCCGGTATCCGGATGCGACGAAGGTGTGCGCAAGTTCCTCGAAGTAGCCGGCGAGCGAATCGGCGGTGCCGAGCCCTTCTCGGGCGGCCCACTCGGTCAGACGAGCGTGATGGAAGCTGCCGTATCGCTCCAGGACTTGTAGTGCGAAAGCCTCTTTGGAGCCGAAGTGATGATAGAACGACCCCTTCGGAACTCCTGTTGCTTCCAGTAAGCCATCGACGGTTGTTCCGTGGTAGCCGCGGTCGAAGAATTGATTCAAGCCTTCGCGGAGCAGTACTTCGCGATGAGAGCGTTGGTGACCTACGCCGCTGTGAGTGTTTTTCACTTTGTCACCGTTACCAGATCGAAGATGTTGGCGGCGACCGCATCCAGATAGTCCTTGTCCCGAACCGACAACGCGGCAACGAATCCGCCCTGCACCATAGCTAGGACGGCATGGGCCAGCTGCTCGGCGGTGAGATCACTGCGCACCTCGTTGCGCTTTTGGCCACTGGCCAGGAGCTCTGAAAGTTGTTGCAGCCAAGCATGGAATATCTCGCACAGCCGGGTCCGGTAATTATCCGAAGTGAGTGCGAGTTCGTTGGAGAGTTTTCCTGCCAGGCAAGGATGCCGCCATTTCGAGGCGACGAATTGATCAGCGAGCTGACGGTCATAGCCGAGCAACCGCTCGGGCACAGTGAGATCCTCGCGTGCTGCCCATCGCTGTAAAAGTTGCTCTTGTGCAACGACATAGCGGTCCAGAACCGCGTTTGCGAATGCCTCCTTGGAACCGAAATGGTGATAGAACGACCCTTTGGGCACCTCGGCATCGGCAAGGACCGCATCGACGGTCGTCCCCTGATAGCCGTTCGCATATAGCAGCCGGGCACCCGAATCAAGAAGGCGCTCTTTATGAGACATACCCTGACGAGACAGCCGCGCTCGGGTCACGATCGTCACCTCCTCCCACCTCGATCGCCAACCTGCTAGCAGTCGCCCTGCCGTGAGGACCGCGCCGGCCGGCTCGCAGCCACCTACCGAATTAGACGATTTAGTCTAACAGCTTAGATCGCGAGCCGGCCGTTTCAGGCCCCCAGGCCAGTGCGGTCATGCGCAGGTGCGGCAGCTCGAGGTCGAGAAACCGTGGTCTGGCGGTCATGCCGCTGCTAGGTGACCCACTCGGGTTGTTGGTCGACGTCGACGGCGCTGAAGTCCTTGTGTCCCAGGCCGGCCACAGTGCCGCCGTCGACGACGAATTCCGAACCCGTGGAATAACTGGAATCGTCGCTGGCCAGGTAGATCACCAGGTTCGACACCTCTTTCGGTTCGGCGGCGCGGCCCAGCGCCGTTTGGAAGATGTCCTCGGGAACCCATTGCGTCATCGGAGTTTTGATCAGCCCGGGATGGATGGAGTTGACCCGGATTCCACTCGGACCCAGCTCCAGCGCCGCTGATTTCGTCAGCCCCCGAACGGCGAACTTGGTCGCTGTGTAGCCGTGACAGGCGATGGTGCCGGCCAGCCCTTCGATCGACGAGATGTTGATGATGGAACCGCCACCGGCCTCCCTCATGGGTTTCACCACAGCGCGCATCCCGAGGAACACACCGGTCAGGTTGATATCCAGGATCCGATGCCACTCCGATAGCTGGTAGTCCTCCAACAACCCCACGTTAAGGATTCCCGCGTTGTTCACCAGCACATTGACCGCGCCGAACTTGTCGGTGGCCGTGGCGACCGCGGCCGTCCATTGTTCGGGGTCGGTGACATCGAGGTGGACGTAGCGGGCAGCCGCACCAAGCTCTTTGGCGACCAGCGCACCCTCCTCGTCGAGGATGTCGCCCAACACCACCTTGGCGCCCTCGGCCACCATCGACCGGGCATGTGATGCGCCCATGCCGCGGGCGCCGCCGCTGATCAGCGCGACCTTTCCGGTCAACCGACCTGTCATTGAGACCTCCGATTCATTCGATTCACGCTCTCAGCTCATAGTCGTCCGGGTCCGGACGACTCGTCCAGTTCCAATAGTCGACGATTCGCCAGGCGAACAATGTGGGCACCGTACCCGCAGAGTTCTTGTAGTAGCTGTCGACCGCCGGGTGGGTGTAGACCATCGTCTTCAACCGCTCGTTGCTGCGCCGGTTATAGTCGTCGCATACCTCGGAGCGCACGGTGGCCGACCCGGCGCCCTCGGCGAGCAGCATGTCGATGCAGCCCAGGATGTAGCGCATCTGGCATTCGGAGTTGTAGATGATGCTGGCGCCGTTCACGGCGTTGGTGCCCGGGCCGTACATGCAGAAAAAATTGGGGAATCCCGGGATGGTGATACCGAGATACGCGTAGGCGGCGTCACCCCACACCGCATTGAGCTCCCGCCCGTCGCGCCCGCGAAGGTCGATCGGGCCGAGCTGATGGTTGACGTCGAATCCGGTGGCCCAGATCAGCACCTCGGCGCGGCGGTGCACGCCGTCGACGGTGGTGATCCCGTCGGAGCTGATCTGCGCGATGCTGTCGGTGATCAGCTCGACATCGTCGCGCTGCAGTGTCATGAGCCAGGTGCCGTTGTCCTGCAAGGTGCGTTTGCCCATCGGCGGGTATTGGGGGGTGACCTTGGCCAGCAGCGCCTCGTCCTCGGTGAACGCGCGCATCCACGCGATGAACAGCTCGCGGACTTCGTGGTTGGCCTGACTGACTGATAGGCCGCCGTTGTCCCACTCGGGGTCGATGATGACCAGGCCCTGGGCGGCATCGGTGATCGGCCACCACAGCACGAACCGCAGCCAGCGTCCGTAATAAGGCAGGTGGCGAACCGCCCACTTAGCGCCCGCCCCGATGGGCTCGTGGTAATTGACGTTGGGCGCCATCCACTGTGGGGTGCGCTGGTAGACGTCCACTTGGGCGGTGATCGGCGCGATGGCCGGCACCAGCTGGAATCCGCTGGCTCCCGCGCCGATCACGGCTACCCGCTTGCCGGTCAGGTCCACGTCGTCGCGCCAGTCCGCGGTGTGGAACGCCGGTCCGTTAAAGTCCCTGGCGCCATTGATATCCGGGATCATCGGGTTGCTGAACTGGCCTACGGCGCAGATCAGCGCGCGGGCACTCAGCGACTCTGTGCTGCCGTCGGCGGCACGGGTCGTCACCCGCCAGCTGGCCGAGTCGTCGTCCCACCGCGCGCCGATGACCTCGGTGTCGAACCTGACGTGTGGGGCGATGTCATGGCGGTCCAAGACGTCCCGGAGGTACTGCAGGATCTCGGGTTGCTCGGAGTAGAAGTGCGACCAATGATCGGTGGGCTCGAACGAGTAGGCGTAGTAGTGATTGGCGATGTCTACGCGGCAGCCCGGATAGCGGTTGGCCTGCCAGGTTCCACCCACACCGGACTGTTTTTCGATGATGGTGAACGGAATACCGGCCTGCTTGAGCTTGATCCCGGCGAGCAGGCCGGCCTCGCCACAACCGATCACCACTACCGGACAGGTGGCGCGCTGCTCAGCCGTCGACCGCAACTCCGGCCCGCGCTGATCGGCGTCGGAAAGTCGCAGATCGGCCGCGATGTAGTCGACATACTCGTCGGTGACGCCACCGGCGGTAATCACATCAAGCATCACCCGCAGCTGGTCTGCGTCCGGGACAAACGGCGGCGGGCAACCCCTGTCGCGGTACTCGCGCACCACATCGAAGGCCCGCTCACGAACGGTCGCCTTATCGGCTTCACTCATGGCGCCCTGCAGGTCCATCGCGATCAACATGAAAGGTTTGGGCAGCTCGTCGAGCAGGCCCAGATCGCCGCTCATATGCACCATCGACATCAACAACGCCGGCACGCTGGCTTCGGCGATCGCCGCACGGATCACCTCATCGGAGTCGCTGAACGGCATGCCAGTCAGCCCGGCGAGAGCCGCCGCCATCGGGGTGCGATCGACTTGAGGACGGCTCATGTGGTCACCATACGCATCAGTGCCTTTGTATGACCAGGCCCAACACAAACGGGGTTGCGTTATGGCCATACGCTATAGAGAATATGTATTGTCTTCGTGACGCCAGCGGCGCAGCGACTCGGTAACGATGGGAGAGACCCGATGACCGATCTGCAGGTGCGCCGAGTTCGATTCGACTTCGCCGGCGACGACGTTTCGTTCAACTGGAACCCGGAACGCACCGCGTTCGCGATGCAGTGCAACGTGATCTCCTTCTTCGCACCAGGATTCGAGAAATTCATCGTGGATGCGACCCGCGAGGCCATCCCCTTGATGCGTGATTCCGAGGCGGTCGAGGAAGCCAACGCCTACCTGCGCCAGGAAGCCGCGCACTCGGCAGCTCATCAGAGTCACGTTCGCGCACTGGTCAAGCGCTGGCCCGGCCTGCAGCAGACGATGGACGACGTGATCGCCTCGTATAACCGCTTGACCACGACCAAAACGCTGGCGTGGCGGTTGGCCTACCCGGCGATCGTCGAGGCCACGTTCACGCCCTACTTCAAGGTCTTCCTCGATCACGAGGACAAGCTCTTCGAACCCGGCGACGAGCGGGTGGCATCACTGTTTCTCTGGCATTTCGTCGAAGAGATCGAGCACCGAAGCTCTGCCCTACTGGTCTACAGTGCCGTGCACGACAGTTACCTGTACCGGTTGAAGACGATTCCCGGCGTGGTCAAACATTTGGACCAGATCCTGTCCATCATTTCCAGTGGTTTTCAGCAGCACGTGCCGAAGGAGGACGGCGGTGAGCTCGGTCGGCTGATCCCGAATGGGTTGTCGTTTCAGTCGATTCGCGACACCGTTAAGGCCGCGCACGAACTGGAGGGCATCGGTCAATCCACCTACGCGGGAGTGCCGAGGCGGGAGGTCCTCGACATGCTCGTCGGGGTGGTCCGCTCCCAGGGGCCCGGCCACAACCCGAAATTCGAGAAGTTGCCGGCATTCGCCGTGCGGTGGTTCAAACGCTACGACGAGGAGCCCAAGAGTGCGGCCCGCTGGTACAGCATCGGGGTCGGCGTGAACTGAGCAGGCGCTACAGCGGCAGCGCCAAATGCGTACTGCCCACTGTCCCGACTTGCCCGACGGTGATGTGAAGTTCACTTACGGGCTCGACGACCCACAACTGACCGAAGTAGCCGGCGACCTACGGCTAAAACTCGAACTCGGCAGCCGGGTCTGCCAAGGCCTCATGATGCTGTCGACCGCCGACACACAGACGCAGGCTGACAGCGACAGACAGCGAATCCGCACGAGCCTTGACAGTTACAGATCACAGATCGAGAAATGATCGTGCACCAAACACAAACAGCAAGAGCGGTTTTCGAAGTCCGATCAGCCCGCTGTCTTCGCGCTCAACTCCGAAATTGTTCGGTTCAGCGACGACGCTTTCTCTTACGGTTCCTGCGTCTTTGACGATTTCGCGATGGCCCGAGAGCAGCCTGAGCACGTGAGATCCTCGGCCGCACTTTAGCCGACGGGCGCAGCCGCGTGTACATCTCTCGCAATCGCGGCAAGGCGCACTTCGAGCGCCGCCGATTCCATCAGTGCCGCCACAGCGATGGCATCGACCAAGCCGAGCTCATCCAACCCGGACAGCTCGTGTCGTCCCGGCAATTCATACGATTCCAACATGCGTGTGACGTTAACCTCGGCCACGGACAACCGCTCGAGTCAGCATCATGATGCAGAGAGATGATGCTATGATGTTTCGATGCGTACCACGGTCAATATCGATGACCACCTCCTCGCCGAGGCGAAAGTTTTGGCCGCAAGAACGTCCCGATCGCTCGGAGCGGTGCTGGACGACGCTTTGCGGGCAATGTTCCGGCGCAATGCCGATCAAGGGACTCGCGAAGCGTTTCGACTGCCGACCCACGGCATCGGAGGATTGCAGCCAGGCATCGATTTAGAAGACAAGGAAGCCACCGCCGAACTGCTAGGCGACAATGCTGCTCCTTGACGTGAACGTCTGTGTGTACGCCATCCGCGAAGACAGCAGCCCCAACCATGAGGCATACCGGACTTGGATCGGCGATGCCCTGACCGGTGACGAACCTGTCGGGATAAGCGAGCTCGTGCTCTCTGGTGTCATTCGATTGATCACCAACCATCGCGTGTTTCGACAGCCCAGCTCAACAGGCCAGGCGCTCGACACCTGTCGCGCGTTTCGCTCAGCTCCGGCCGCTATCCCGCTGCGGCCAGGACCGCGACACTGGGACATCTTCGATTCGATGTGCACCGAAGTCGGGGCGAAGGCCAACACGGTTCCAGACGCCTATCATGCCGCGCTCGCAATCGAGAACGGCGCGACGTGGATTACCACCGACCGCGGATTCGCCCGTTTCCCGGGCCTACGCTGGCGAGGCCCCTTCGACTGAGGTGGACGAAGCGGCGTTCGCCGCATGCTGCCGGCGCAGACCTAGCCAGCCCACGGTGACATAGCTGATTGAGAGGGCAAGTAGTGCGAATTTGACGAGGGCCGCTAGCCGCGCGCGCCGGGCATTACCTCCGACGTCCGCGCCGTTCAGCACGTTGAGCAGTGAGATGCCCTCTACCGCGTCCCCCACTACCGCGCCGACCGCCAACATTCGCAGGACCGGCGGATCGTCGCGACGGCGACGTGTGCTGTCGACAAGTAACACGGCAAGCGCGCCGTAGGTGAGCATGTAACCGAAATCGAGCCAAAGGGATAACCGCGCGGCGCGCCGACCGTCAGACCCCCAGCTTGTCATGATGTCCTCGGCCCGAGCGGCGCTGCCAGCCAACTCAAACGGGATAATCCCCGGGCCGCCCGTCTTGCGGATAACGCGTTCGACCAACAGCATCACGACCGTGTAGCAGACAAATACCGCCGTTGATGCGTTAAGTCGCCACTGAGCGTCCCGGGGCACGGTGACCTACAGCCAGGTGTCCTGGGTCGTCGTTGTCAAAAAAGCCTCCAGGTCGTCGCGCCACTGCGCCGGTGTGGTCTTGTCCGGCTCGATCCCGGTGTAGTCGCCGCGATAGAACAACAACGGCCGCGGCTTGATCGCGGGCACCTCCGATAACGACTGCACGGCGCCGAACACCACGAAATGATCACCGCCGTCGTGCACCGAGGCGACCGTGCAGTCGATATAGGCCAGCGATCCGTCGATGGTCGGGGAACCCAACGGCGACGGACTCCAATCGATACCGGCGAACTTGTCGGGTTCTTTTGATCCGAATCGCGCCGAGACGTCTTTTTGGCTCTCGGTGAGCACATTGACGCAGAACTTCCCGGTGGCTGAGATGGCTTGCCACGAACGCGACACCTTGGTCGGGCAGAACAACACCAGCGGCGGCTCGAGTGACAGCGCGGCGAACGACTGGCAAGCGAAGCCGACCGGCGCCTCGTCGTGCACCGTGGTGATGATGGTGATCCCGGTGCAGAACTGACCCAGCACCTGCCGGAAGGCGCGTGAATCCATCTGCTCAGACATCGCTAACCGCGGGCGCCGACGGTGAAGTCGTGCCCCCACAGACTCACCGCCGTGCTCTCCCGGGCGATCCAATCGACATCGTCGACTTGCCTTCCTTCGCAACCGAATTCGACGTCAAAACCGCCGGGTGTCTTCATGTAGAAGGACAGCATCAAGTCATTGACATGGCGACCCAGCGTGGCCGACATGGGCACTTTGCGGCGCAACGCGCGGTCCAGGCACAGTCCCACGTCGTCGGCTTGTTCGACTTCGACCATCAGGTGCACGATCCCACTGGGCGTCGGCATCGGCATGAAGGCCAGGCTGTGGTGACGCGGGTTGCAGCCAAAGAAGCGCAGCCAGGCCGGCGGACCGTCGGCGGGCCGGCCCACCAACTGCGGCGGCAGCCGCATCGAGTCACGCAGCTTGAAGCCGAGCACATCGCGGTAGAAGTGCAGCGCCTCGACGTCGTCGCGGGTCGACAGCACCACATGGCCTAAGCCCTGCTCACCGGTGACGAACCGGTGACCATACGGGCTGACTACCCGGCGGTGTTCCAGAGCGGCCCCGTGGAAAACCTCCAAGCAGTTGCCCGACGGGTCGGAGAATTGAATCATCTCGTCGACCCGTCGATCCGCCAGTTGGGCGGCGGTGGCCTCCTTGTACGGCGTGCCCTCCACGTCGAGCCGATTCCGGATTTCTTGCAGGCCTTCGGCATTCGCGCATTCCCAGCCGGCCTGGCAGAGGCGGTCGTGCTCGCCGGGCGTGATCACCAACCGGGCCGGAAAGTCGTCCATCCGCAGATACAGCGCACCATCGGTGGCTCCGCTGCCCTCGACCATGCCGAGGACTTTCAGCCCGTACTCTCGCCACCCGGCCACATCGGTGGACTCGATGCGCAGGTAGCCCAGCGAACGGATGCTCATCACGCACTCCTGAGAAAATCAGTGGTCAACTTGTTGAACTCGTCGAACTTCTTTACCTGCGCCCAGTGTCCACACTGCCCGAAAACATGCAGCTGCACACGCGGAATGGTCTTCAACGCAACGAGTGCGCCGTCCAGCGGGCCGTGTTGCTCCCGGACATCGACTTGCGCGTAGCGCGAGGTCGACTCGAAAGTGAGCTCGGCTGTTGGGGTCATCAGACCATCGTGTCGCCGGGCGGCAAGCCGAACTCGTGGTTCCCGAAGATCTGGTATGCCCGCTCGGGGTCGTTGGCTGCGTGCACCCGCCCGGCGTGCGCGTCACGCCAGAAGCGTTGCACGGGTTGGTCATTGCCCAGCGCGGTGGCGCCGGACGCTTCAAAAAGCCGGTCGACCGAGGCGATCGCGCGTCCGGTGGCGCGCACCTGGTCGCGGCGGGCACGAGCGCGCAGTTCGAACGGGATCTCTTTGCCCGCGGCCAGCAAGGCGTACTCGTCGCCGACGTTGCCGATCAGTTGCCGCCACGCCGCGTCAATGTCGCTGGCGGCCTCGGCGATGCGGACTTTGGCGAACGGGTCGTCCTTGGCCTTCTCGCCGGCGAATGCCGCGCGCACCCGCTTGCCCTGATGCTCGACATGCGCTTCGTAGGCGCCGTAGGCCATGCCCACGATCGGCGCCGAGATGGTGGTGGGATGTACCGTGCCCCAGGGCATTTTGTAGACCGGGGCGGTGTTGGTCGCCAAGCCCCCGGCGGTGTGGTCGTTCATCGCCTTATAGGACAGGAACCGGTGGCGGGGGACAAAGACGTCCTTGACGGCGACGGTGTTGCTGCCGGTTCCGCGCAGCCCGACCACATGCCAGACGTCGTCGATGCGGTACTCGCTGCGCGGGATCAGGAAGCTGC
The DNA here is from genome assembly GCA_963787635.1 of uncultured Actinomycetota bacterium. GTDB lineage: Bacteria > Actinomycetota > Actinomycetes > Mycobacteriales > Mycobacteriaceae > Mycobacterium. Next base: position 413,780 of record CAWBDP010000008.1, read on the forward strand.
CGAAGTCCACCGGCCGGCCGTCCTTGATGACCGGGCCGCCCAGGAAGCACCAGGTGGCGTGATCACAGCCCGACGACCAGTTCCACGACCCACTGACCAAATAGCCGCCGTCGACGACGGTGCCCGCACCCATCGGCGCGTACGACGAGGAGATCCGTACCGTGGGGTCCTCGCCCCACACCTCTTCTTGAGCCTGCTGGTCGAACAGCGCCAGATGCCAGTTATGCACACCGATGATCGAGCCCACCCATCCAGTCGACCCGCAGGCACTGGCCAGCCGCCGGGCCGCTTCGTAGAACAGCGTGGGGTCGCATTGCAGGCCGCCCCACTGTTGCGGCTGTAACAGTGTGAAGAAGCCGACCTCGTCGAGCGCCTTGACGGTCTCGTCGGGCAGCCGGCGCAGATCCTCGGTCGCCTGAGCCCGCTCCCGCAACTGCGGAAGCAGGTCGTCGATGCCGGCTAGGACCGACTGGGCGTCACGCTGTTGAATGGACGTCACGGGTTCCTCCATGAAGGTGCGGACTTAGCTCGGCGACGATCCGGGCCTTATCGGCCCGGGTTGGCCCGAGCCAGGGCCGAGCTGTGGGACCTAGACAGAGACTAGAACACGTTCCGATTTGTGTCGAGCAGGGTATTCCTGCGCCTGGTAGCGCCGCATAGCGGCTTTTCTGTAACCTGTTCTAGTTACGACAGAGGAGGGGTCGGGTCTTGACGGACGCAGTTCCCGACGAACCGCTGGGCGACCACGTCCTCGAACTGCAGATCGCCGAAGTCGTCGCCGAGACCGAGGATTCGCGGTCGCTGGTGTTTGCCGTGCCGGCTGGGCCGGAAGACCCCGTGGTACCGGCCGAGCGGCTGCGCTACGCCCCCGGGCAATTCCTGACCCTGCGCATCCCCAGCGACCGCACCGGTTCGGTGGCTCGCTGCTACTCGTTGTGCAGCTCGCCGTTCACTGACGACCCGCTCACGGTCACCGTCAAGCGGACCGCGGACGGATACGGCTCGAACTGGCTGTGCGAGCACGCCCATCGCGGCATGCGGATCCATGTGCTGGCCCCGTCGGGCAACTTCGTGCCCAAGTCGCTCGACGACGATTTTCTGCTGCTGGCCGGGGGCAGCGGCATCACCCCGGTCATGTCGATCTGCAAGTCGGCGCTCTCGGAAGGCAGCGGGCAGGTGACGCTGCTCTACGCCAACCGTGATGACCGTTCGGTGATCTTTCGCGACGCGCTGCAGGAGTTGGCCGTCAAATATCCCGAGCGGCTGACCGTCGTGCACTGGCTGGAGTCGCTGCAGGGCTTGCCGAGCGCCACCGCGCTGGCCAAACTGGCCGCGCCGTACACCGAGCGCGAGGCGTTCATCTGCGGGCCCGGTCCGTTCATGCAGGCCGTGCGGGACGCCCTGGAATCACTGGGCGTGCCGGGGCAGCGGATCCACATCGAAGTGTTCCGGTCACTGGACAGCGATCCGTTCGCCGCGGTCACGATTGACAGCGGCGCCGACACCGACGAGGCGCCCGCCACTGCGGTGGTCGAGCTGGACGGGCAGACGCACACGGTGTCCTGGCCGCGCCACGCCAAGCTGCTCGACGTGCTGCTGGACCGTGGCCTGGATGCGCCGTTCTCTTGCCGGGAGGGCCACTGCGGGGCCTGTGCTACCACCCTGCGCAACGGCAAAGTCAACATGGAAGTCAACGACGTGCTCGAGCAGCAAGATCTCGACGACGGACTCATCCTGGCCTGCCAGTCCCGTCCGGAGTCCGATTCCGTCGAAGTCACCTACGACGAGTAGTCGCGGCTTAAATCCTGCTCAGGTCTGCGTGAGGGCAATTAGTAGTAAGCGGCTCCTGATGGCACCGGGGGTTTGTCTGTAAGACAGGCCTTGCAGCGCGACGTCCGGGTGCCGACGTCCGAGCGATATCCGCGCTCCGACTGGCTTGCTGGAGCAAGGCGCGGGCGTAGACGAAATTAAATACGGCGCCGATGATCACGGGCGGTGTGATCGTCACCGCGATGTGCGTCGTACCCGCCATCCCATGGCCCACAATGAGCCAAGCTGTCCCCAACATCGACGTGCCGAGAGCCGCCAACCAGAAGCCGCGCACCGGATTCGACTGGCAGCGGAATAGTCGTTCGAGCACTAGTGCTAGCACCAGCGTCGCAGTCAAGCTCAGCGCTACTTGCGTCAAGCCCGCCCGCAGCGCTCTGTCAGGACCGAGGCCGTGGTGGGCAAATGCAGCCCAGCTGCCGTACGATCCGCCCGCAATTACCGCCACTAAGACCGGCCGGGCAAGCTCTCGCAGCGGCCGACAGCTAGGAAGCGCGCTCATCGGGTCAGCCGCGCGCGAAGCATGCGAACGAACCCCCCAACGAGATTCGCCGCGTCGAGAGGTATCCAAACCAGCAGCGATTCGCCCTCGGCGAAGCGCGGGTTGTGTTCGACATAGAACCGCGCCTCAGGGTTGTGCTCGAGTCGGCGCAGTCGCGACGCGTCCAGTGGCGTGGCGCCTGAACGCACGAGCCAGGCATCCTCGCCGACCGGGACATACTGCCTCCGCACGCTAAACGCGCGTACCAGCGCTTCGACATCGGTTGGCGTCTTGTACCTGCGGCTCGGGTAGACCCGCGGCATCGTCGAGGCGAGCAAGCGGTAGACGGCCGGTGACGAACTGCGGGTCAAGTAGGCCAACGAGGTGCGCGGTTCGTGGACCTTGAAGCGCAGCGCCTGGCGGAGCCCGAACAACGCGCCCAACCTTCCGCCGCGATAGCCCAGTCGGATGAACACGCCCGCGCAGAACACCGCGTGCATGCGACCCGCGTATTCCATGCGCTCGACGCCGGCGTACAAAAAGCCCGCGAGTTCGTCGCGGGCGCCGTAGAACAACTGCAGCCGAACCTCGCCAGCGCCGAAAACCTGCGCCTCAAACTCATCACGCGTGTCGCCGTGCACGGTTTCGCTGTAAACACCGTAGAGCCGGTCGACCAGCGCGCAACGCTGCGCGGGCTCGAGTGACACCGCTCGTAGGTTTTCGCTGCGGACGATGCGCCGGCTACGGTCGCGGCGCACGGGAGCGGCCGGTCGGGTCGTCGGGACGTCGGCGTCATCGCATAACGCGTTAGCGGCGATGACCGGTGCCTTGGCCGAGCGGGTCGGTATTAATGCAGGATCGTCCTGCCGTCCGTAGCACTGCTCGAGCTGCGATTCACCGAAGACGTCGCCGACGTCGAGCGTCTCGACGGTGTTGTCGGGCAGCCGGCGCAGATCCTTGGTTACACCGAGGCCGGCCAAGACAGGCCGCGCATCACGTTGTTGAACGGACGTCACCATGGTTTACCTCTCTGAAGTGCGGACGTAGCCGAAGACTAGAACACGTTCTTGTTATGTCTAGTGGAATATGCTGCGAAGATAACGCTAGTGCGGGTTTATTCTGTAACTTGTTCTAGTTCTAGTACGCCGTTCCGACTTTGCTGGGTGCCTCGAGCTCCGCAGGCGCCGATATCCAAGTAGGCCGGCTGCGCTATGCCCCTGCTGTGGCGCTAGAAAGACACCCGCTTGGCGTCACCATCACCGCACCAAGCACCTGCGCGCAGATGACGTTTTCTTGATCCGGCGGCGTCGAAATTGCACTCACGGTCATGCTTCCGCAGATTTGACGACCATGGGGGCAATCCCGCGGAAGCTGCCGGCTCAGCGGGGCAGACCGAGCAGCCGTTCGGCGGCCAGCGTGAGCAGAATCTGCTCGGTGCCGCCGGCGATCGTCAGGCAGCGGGTGTTCAGGAAGTCGTGCACTTCGGCGCTGTCGACGGCACCGCCGCCGTCGGAGAGCTCCATCATGTATTCGGCCAGCGCCTGCCGATACCGCACGCCGATGAGTTTGCGCACGCTTGATCCCGCGCCGGGATCCTTGCCGCCGACGGCCAATTGGGCGATCCGCTGGTCCAGCAGCGCGCCGGCTTGAGTGGTGACGATCAACCGCCCCAGCCGGTCCTGACGGGCGACGTCGAGTTCGACGTCGGCGACCGCCGCCAGCAGCTCCTCCATCGGGTTGCCCAGCGCGGTGCCGGTGGCCATCGCGATCCGCTCGTTGGCCAGCGTGGTGCGAGCCAGCCGCCAGCCGTCGTTGACCGCGCCGACCACCATCTCGTCGGGCACGAAAGCCTCCTCCAAGAAGACCTCGTTGAAGAGCGAATCGCCGGTGATCTCACGCAGCGGCCGGATGAGGATGCCGGGTGAGCTCATGTCGACCAGGAAATAGGTGATGCCTTTGTGCTTTGGCGCTGTTGGATCCGTCCTGGCCAGACACACCCCCCACTGCGCCCGATGCGCCGAGGACGTCCACACCTTCTGCCCGGTCAGCTTCCAGCCGCCCTCGGTCCGCACGGCCTTGGTCCGCAGCGACGCCAGATCGGAGCCGGCCCCAGGCTCGGAAAACAGCTGGCACCAGAAGGTTTCGCCGCGCATGGTCGCCGGGACGAAGCGCTCGATCTGCTCGGGTGTGCCGTGTTCAAGGATTGTCGGCACCGCCCACCAGCCGACTACCAGGTCCGGCCGTTCCACCTGGGCCGAAGACATCTCCTGATCGATCAGCAGTTGCTCCGCCGGTGCGGCGCCGCGCCCGTAGGGCGCCGGCCAGTGCGGCGCCAGCAGTCCCGCATCGGCGAGCGCCGCCTGTTGCTTCTCCTTTGGCAGCGCAGCGATTTCGGACACCCGCTCGGTGATCTGCGGCCGCAGGTCGGCGACGTCGCCGAGGTCGATCGCGAGGCGACGGCGGATGCCGCCCCGGGTCAGCGCGGCGGTGCGGCGCAGCCAATGAGCCGACCCGCCGAGGAACTGACCGATGCCGTAAGCCCGGCGCAGATACAGGTGCGCGTCGTGTTCCCAGGTGATGCCGATGCCGCCGAGCACCTGGATGCAGTCTTTGGCATTGGCCTTCGCGGCGTCGATGCCGATGCTCGCGGCGATGGCCGCGGCAATCGCCAACTGATCATCGTCACGATCAGCCGCCGCGCGTGCGGCGTCCGCGGCAGCCACCGCGGCCTGCTCGGAGCGGCACAACATCTCGGCGCAGAGGTGTTTGATCGCCTGGAAGCTACCGATGGGCTTGCCGAACTGTTCTCGTACCTTGGCGTAGGCGACGGCGGTGTCCAGGGCCCACCGGGCAATGCCGGCCGCTTCGGCGGCCAGCACGGTGGCGGCCAGATCCGCGGCCCGCTCGCGGGATACGTCGAGCACCGTGGCCGGCGCTGAGGACAGCACCACCCGCGCCAACGGACGGGAGAAGTCGGTGGGTGTCAGCGGTTCGACGGCCACGCCGTCGTCGGCGCTGTCGACCAGCACCCACTTGTCGCCGGCGGGCAACAACAGCAGGCCGTCGGGGACGGCGCCTAGCACCCGCGGTGCGGCGCCCGAGGCTTGCGAAGTGGCGGTGTCGAGCGCAATGTCGCCGCCGAGTGCCACCCCGGCCCATCTTTCGCCGGATGCCAGTCCGGGGTCGGAGGCCATCAGGTTGGCCAGCGCTGTCGTCGCGACCGGGCCCGGTACCAGGGCGCTGGCCGCCTCGTCGACCATGGCGCACAGATCCTCGATGCTGCCGCCCGCGCCGCCGCGGTCTTCGGGCACAGCGACCCCGAACAGGCCCAGGCCAGCCAGGCCGACGAAGACCTTCCGCCACGCATCGGGCTCGCCCTGTTCGATGTCTCGGATCGCGGCGGTGGCACCGGAACCGGCGGCCCAGTCGCGCACCAGCTCGCGCGCCGCGAGCTGTTGGTCGGTGATGGTCGCTGCCACCTGAGACTCCTAGCTTTCTGGTTAACACGGCGAACTCGGACTAGAACGTGTTCTAATAGTGCCAGTGATCGACGGGTAAGTCGAACGCCGTTACAGCAGCACACGCCGGTTCCCCGAGGGCACGGAGGTGAGAAATCCACGCTCGGCATGCGTATCGTTTTCAGCGGGACCGCAACAAGAAAGGGCTGCCCGCCACATGTCTTCGCCTGCGAACAGCAACTCGGGCCGGCGGGTCCGACGCCAAACCGCGTGAGGTCATGAACGTGGCGGTATTGGCCGAGTCGGAGCTCGGTTCCGAGGCTCAGCGGGAGCGCCGTAAGCGCATCCTGGACGCCACGATGGCGATTGCCTCCAAGGGCGGCTACGAGGCAGTTCAGATGCGGGCGGTGGCCGACCGGGCCGACGTCGCGGTCGGCACGCTGTACCGCTACTTCCCCTCGAAGGTGCATCTGCTGGTCTCGGCGCTCGGGCGGGAATTCGAACACATCGACGCCAAGACAGACCGCTCCACGCTCCCCGGCGGCACGCCCTTCCAGCGGCTGAGCTTCATGGTCAGCAAGCTCAATCGCGCGATGCAGCGCAATCCGCTGCTGACCGAGGCGATGACCCGGGCCTACGTCTTCGCCGACGCGTCGGCGGCCGGTGAGGTTGATTACGTCGAAAAGCTCATCGACAGCATGTTCGCGCGCGCTATGAGCGACGGCGAGCCGACCGAGGACCAGTACCACATCGCCAGGGTGATCTCCAACGTCTGGACATCCAATCTGCTGGCATGGCTGACCCGGCGAGCCTCGGCAACCGACGTCAGCAAGCGGCTGGACTTGGCGGTGCGGCTGATGATCGGTGACCATCAGCACGCCGCGACCTGAGCCGATCAGGCAGGGGCACCGGCGGTACGTCCCCGGATCAGTTCGGTTTCCAGCACGTCGACGACGGGAAGACCCGAGCGCGGCGGGCTGTGCAACAGTTCACCTGCGCGGCGACCTTTGCGCAGACTGGGTTGGGCGACCGTCGTCAGTCCGCGGCTGATGGCCTCGGGCACACCGTCAAAGCCGGTCACCGTCATCTGGCCGGGTGCGTAAATGCCGCGGCCCCGAAGGTAATCCATGGCCGACAATGCCAACACGTCGGCGGTGCACATCAAGGCGCTGATCCGCGGATTGGCCAGCAGCGCCACCTCGGCGGCGCTCCCACCCGAGGTCGGCAGGTGCTGGTAGCTGTCCACGACCGTCAGCGAATCGGGATCGGCACCGGCCGCGGCCATCGCCTCGCGGACGCCGTTGATGCGTTCGCGTTGCACGTGAAACTGCGGTGACTGCAGGCGGTCGGAGTCGACCAGACCTTGCCGCCCGTCCCGGCTGAGCCGCATGGTCAGCAGGCCGATCTCCCGATGCCCCAGCCCCAGAACGTAGTCGGCGAGTTCGCGCATCGCCGCACGGTCGTCGATGCCGACCCATGACACACCCGCGATGTCCTTGGGTTGGTCGACCACCACAACCGGCAGGCGGCGCTGCAGCACCACTTGCAGATAGGGATCGTCCTCCGAGAGCGAATACACCACGAAGCCATCGACTCCGGCGGCAAGCACGGCCGACGTCCCATCGACCACGCTTCGGCTGGGACCGACCGCTACCAGCAGCAGTCCCTGACCTACCTCTTCGCACGACTGCGCAACCCCGGCAACGAAATTCAGTGCGGCAGGGTCGCTGAAGGAGTAGGTCAGTGGTTCGGTTGTCACCAAGCCGACCGCTCCGGCCCGGCGTGTGCGCAGCGATCGCGCCACCGGATCAGGGCCGGGATACCCCATCCGCTTGGCGGTGGCGAGTACGCGTTCACGCAGCCCGGGCGAAAGCTGATCGGGTCGGTTGTACGCGTTGGAAATCGTGGTGCGGGAGACTTTGAGTTCGGCCGCCAACGACGCCAGGGTGGCCCGCCGGCGGGGCGTGGAACTCATGTTCTGTGAGGTTACCGTGCCTTTTCCGCCCGGCCGAATACAGTCGGCGACGCGCGCGGAGGTGGGCAGATAGGCTGGCACACCGTGGTGGCGGTAGATCTCAACGCCGACTTGGGCGAAGGCTTCGGCGTCTGGCGTCTCGGCGATGACGACGCCATGCTCGCCATTGTCACCAGCGCCAACGTCGCATGCGGTTTCCACGCCGGAGACCCGGCCGGCCTGCTGCGGGTATGCCAGGCGGCGGCGCAGCGAGGTGTGACTATCGGCGCGCAAGTCAGCTATCGCGACCTTGCCGGCTTCGGCCGGCGCTTCATCGACGTCACCGCTGAAGATCTGCTCGCCGACGTGGTCTACCAGATCGGGGCATTGCAGGCGCTGGCAGCGGGCGCCGGCTCGCGCGTTTCCTACGTCAAACCCCATGGCGCGCTGTACAACACGATCGTGACCGACCGCAACCAGGCCGCCGCCGTCGCCGATGCGGTGCAGCTGGTGGATGCGACGCTGCCGGTGCTGGGCCTGGCGGGCTCGGTGTTCTTCGAGGAAGCCAAGCAGCGGGGCCTGCGCGCGGTGCCCGAGGCGTTCGCAGATCGTGCCTACCGACCCGACGGCCGGCTGGTGTCCCGGCGCGAGCCCGGAGCCGTGCTGCATGATCCGGCGGCCATCGCCGAACGGGTGGTGGCGATGGCCACCGCCGGCCGAGTCACGGCGATCGACGGATCGCAGGTCAACCTCAGCGTGGAATCTGTGTGTATACATGGTGATTCGCCGGGTGCCATCGAGATCGCCTCGACCGTGCGGGATCGGATGAAAGCCGAGGGTATCGACGTGAAGGCGTTTTGCTGATGCGACTGAAGCCGGGGCGTCCCGATGTCGCACAGTATTCGACGAGATTCACGGTTCCCGCCGCCGATGCCGCCACACCGCTGTCGGTCACCTGGCTTGGGGTGGCGACGCTTCTGCTCGATGACGGATCGGCGGCGCTGATGACCGACGGCTACTTCTCGCGGCCCAGCCTCCCTCAGGTACTGACTCGCAAGGTGTCACCGTCCCGACCGCGCGTCGAAGGGTGCCTGGCCCGGGCCAAGGTGGCCCGACTGGCGGCGGTGATCCCGGTCCACACGCACGTCGATCACGCGCTGGATTCGCCGCTGGTCGCCGAGCGCACCGGCGCACTGTTGGTCGGCGGTGAATCGGCGGCCAATATCGGACGCGGGTACGGTTTGCCCGAGGACCGCCTCGTCGTGGCGGCGCCAGGTGAGCCAATCCGGTTGAGCAGCTACGACGTAACGCTGATCGAGTCGAAGCACTCTCCGCCCGACCGGTTTCCCGGCGTGATCACCGCGCCGGTCATACCGCCGGTGAAGGCGTCGGCTTACCGATGTGGCGAGGCGTGGTCGACACTGGTGCATCACCGGCCGTCGGACAGACGGCTGTTGATCCAGGGCAGCGCCGGTTTCGTCGACGGCGCGCTCGCCGGGCACCGTGCCGACGTCGTCTACCTCGGCGTGGGTCAACTGGGCCGGCAGCCGCGGAAGTATCTCGTCGACTATTGGGCGCAGACGGTGCGCGCGGTGGGTGCGCGCACCGTGGTGCTCATCCATTGGGACGACTTTTTCCGTCCGCTGTCAAAACCGTTGCGGGCCTTGCCTTATCTGGCAGATGACTTGGATTTCTCCATGCGGGTCCTGGGTGAGCTGGCCGACCACGACGACATCGCGCTGCGGATGCCGACGGTATGGCGGCGCGAAGATCCTTGGATCTGAACGGTGTCACTTGCCCTGGCCCTGGTACTGCTTGCTGTCGTCCTCGGGTTCGCCGTCGCACGCCCACAGGGCTGGCCGGAGGCGCTGGCGGCGGTCCCGGCCGCGCTCATTCTGATTGCCGTTGGCGCGATCTCACTGCACCAAGCGGCCGAGCAGGTGGCCGGGTTGGCGCGGGTGGTCGCCTTCCTGGGCGCGGTGTTGGTGCTGGCCAAGCTGTGCGACGACGAGGGTCTGTTCGAGGCGGCCGGTGCGGCGATGGCGCGGAGCAGTTCCGGGCCCCACAGCCTGCTTCGGCAGGTGTTCGTCATCGCCGCCACCATCACCGCCACGCTCAGCCTGGACGCCACCGTGGTGCTGCTGACCCCGGTGGTGTTGGCCACCGTGCGACGGTTGCGGGCACCGGTGCGCCCGTACGCTTATGCCAGCGCGCACCTGGCCAACGCAGCCTCGCTGCTGCTTCCGGTGTCGAATCTGACCAATCTGCTGGCCTTCCACCTGGCGAAACTGTCGTTTGTCAAATTCACATTGGTGATGGCGCTGCCGTGGGTGGCCGCGGTGCTGGCCGTCTACGTGGTGTTCCGCTGGTTTTTCGCCCGCGATCTGCGGGTGGCGCCGGAAAGCGCGGAGAGCGGGCCTCCGCCACGGCCGCCGGTGTTCGTGTTGGTGGTTGTGGCACTGACACTGGCGGGGTTCGCGATCGCCGAAGCGATCGGTGTGGCGCCCGCGTGGGCGGCGCTGGCCGGGGCCTCAGTTCTGGCAGTGCGAAGCCTGCGCCATCGGCGCACCACGGTCGGAGAGATCGTGCGTGCGGTGAATGTGCCGTTTCTGGTGTTCGTGCTGGCGCTGGGGGTGGTGGTGCAGGCCGTCATGCACAACGGGCTGGCCACCGCGATGCGTGCGGTGATCCCCACCGGCTCGGGGCTGCCCGCGCTGCTCGGCATCGCTGTGGTGGCCGCCGTGCTGGCCAACATCGTCAACAACCTGCCCGCGACCCTGGTGTTGCTTCCGCTGGTTGCGGCCAGTGGTCCGGCGGCCGTCCTTGCGGTGCTGCTCGGGGTGAACATCGGCCCCAATTTGACCTATGTCGGTTCGCTGTCAAATCTGTTGTGGCGCAGGGTGCTACGCAGCCATGATGTCCCGGCCAGCATCGGCGAATACACCCGGCTGGGTCTGTGCACCGTGCCGACCAGCCTGGTGGTCGCGGTGCTGGCGCTTTGGGCCGGCGCACGACTGGCGGGCATCTAGCCGCGGCGGTATGCCGCTGGCAACGGCATACCAAGCTCGGCCATCATCTGACGCAGCAACCCGGGATAGTCGGTGATGATGCCGTCGACACCCGCGGCGATCGCGCTGCGCATCGTGTCGGCATCGTTGATCGTCCACGGAATCACGGTGAATCCCAGAGCGTGCGCCCGTTCGACGAAAGGCTTGTCAACGCTCGTCGAGTATTCCGGCGAGAGAATGTTCGCCCCGACCAGTCCGGCAGCGATAACCGGATCGCCGACGACGGCCGGGTTGATGCCGGCCAACCACGGCGAATCAGGAGCCCAGGTGTGCTCGTTGTACAACGCCACCAAGGGAATCGACGGTTCGGAACGGCGCACCATCGGCAGCGTTCGCCAGTCGAAGCTCTGAATCTCGACTCGGTCGACCTTGCCCGCGGATCTGACCGCGGCCAGCACCACGTCGACGAATACTTGCGGGCCGGCTGAGGTGGACGGGTGGTCGGCGTCGACCTTGGTTTCGATGTTGTAGCGGACAGCTGCCCGATACGAGTCGGCGAGCGCGAAGACATCCGGCAAGATAGCCAACTTGTCGCCCCACACCACTTCTGACGTGGGAAACTCACTGCTCGGCTTACCGCAGTCCAGCGTGCGGATCTGCGCTAGCGACAAGTCGTGCACGAGTTTTCCGACGTACGGGTACTGCGGATCGTTGGCGGACGCCGGTCCGGTGTCGCTGCACTTCGCGGCCTCGATCGTCGAGTCGTGCCATACCAGGGGCTGACGATCCCTGGTGATGACGATGTCGAGTTCGAGTGTGCTGACCCCGAGTTCGAGGGATTTGGCAAAGGCACGCAGCGACTCCCCGGTCGTCTCACCGCGACCACCGGCATGCGCCTGCAGATCGAAACCGGCCGGGTCCGCCGCTGCTGCCGGCAGCGCGGCTCCGAGCCCGATGACCACCACCGACATCAGCGCACCGATGCGGTATTTCATGGCCGGGGTTATGTCCTTCGCTGGCGGGCGATTTCAGCGAGGACCACCCCGGCGGCCACCGACGCGTTCAACGATTCAGTCGTTCCGGCCATCGGTATGGACACCACCGCGTCGCAGTTCTGCCGCACCAACCGCGACAGTCCTTTCCCCTCGGAGCCGACCACGAGCACCAGCGGGCCGGTGCCGTCCAAATCGTCGAGCGTGGTCTCGCCGCCGGCGTCTAGCCCGAGGATCTGCAGGCCGTGGCCGGCCCAATCCTTGAGTGTGCGAGTGAGGTTGGTGGCACGCGCCACCGAAAGCCGAGCCGCGGCACCAGCGCTGGTCCGCCAGGCCACCGCGGTCACCGAGGCGGACCGCCGCTGTGGGATCAGCACGCCATGTCCGGCGAATGCCGCGGCCGATCGCACGATCGCGCCCAGGTTGCGTGGATCGGAGATGTTGTCCAAGGCGACCAGCAGTGCCGGCGGGGAATCCCTGGCCGCGGCGAGCAGATCGTCGGGGTGCGCGTAGTTGTAGGGCGGCACCTGCAAGGCGACGCCCTGATGCAGACCATTGGTGGTCATGCGGTCCAGGTCGATGCGGGGGACCTCGAGGATCGCGATACCGAGATCGGCTGCGCGCGCGACTGTTTCGGTCAGCCGTTCGTCGGCCTCGGCGCCCAGCGCGACGTACAGCGCGGTGGCGGGGACACCGGCGCGCAGACATTCCAGCACCGGATTGCGCCCCAGCACGGTTTCGGCATCGTCGCCGCGTTTGGCCGGACGGCGCTGCTGCGGCCGGGACCGGGCGGCTGCGGGGTGGTTGGGGCGCATGTGTGCCGGTGGCGTAGGGCCGCGCCCCTCCAGCCCGCGACGGCGCTGGCCACCCGAGCCGACGGTGGGCCCCTTTTTCGTTCCGGGTTTGCGCACCGCCCCGCGGCGGCGGGAATTACCGGCCATCGCCGTGGCCGCCCAATGACCACTGCGGCCCGTCGGCGGTATCGGTAACCTCGATCCCGGCGTCTTTCAGCCGGTCCCGGATCTCGTCGGCCAACACCCAGTCGTGTTGCCGGCGGGCTTCTTCGCGGCGCTGCACCTCGGCCTGCACCAGCACATCGACGGCGGCCAGCGCAGCCGACGTCTCGTCATGGGATTCCCAGCGTTCATCGAGCGGATCGCAACCGAGGATGCCCATCATCGCGCGGATGGCGCGCGCATTACTCAGCGCGCCGTCATGGTCACCGGCGTCAAGCGCCCGGTTCCCTTCGGCGCGCGCGTAATGCACTTCGGCAAGCGCGATCGGCACCGCCAGGTCGTCGTCGAGCGCCTCGGCGAAGCGCGCGGTCCACCTACCAGGAACGACCGCGCCGACCCGGCTGCGCACCCGGTGCAGGAAGTCCTCGATCCCGACGTAGGCGTTGACCGCGTCCTGCAATGCCGTCTCGGAGAATTCCAGCATCGAGCGGTAGTGCGCGCTGCCCAGGTAGTAGCGCAGTTCAGCGGGCCGCACCCGGGCCAGCATGGCCGGTATCGACAACACGTTGCCCAGCGACTTGCTCATCTTCTCGCCACCCAGGGTGACCCAGCCGTTGTGCAGCCAGTAGCGGGCGAAGCAGTCGCCGGCCGCCCGGCTCTGCGCGATCTCGTTCTCGTGGTGCGGGAACACCAAGTCCATTCCGCCGCAATGGATGTCGAATTCCGTTCCCAGGTAGGTTCGGGCCATCGCCGAGCATTCCAGGTGCCAGCCCGGACGTCCGCGCCCCCACGGTGAGGGCCACGACGGTTCACCGGGCTTTTCGCCCTTCCACAGCGTGAAGTCGCGCTGGTCGCGCTTGCCGGTGGCCACTCCCTCACCCTGGTGGACGTCGTCGATGCGGTGACCGGACAGCTGACCGTACTCGGGGTAGCTCAGCACGTCGAAGTAGACGTCACCGCCGCCGGTATAGGCATGGCCGGTCTGGATCAAGCGGTCCATCAGCTCGATCATCTGAGTGATGTGGCCGGTGGCCCGGGGCTCCGCCGACGGCGGCAAGACATCGAGGGCGTCGTAGGCGGCGGTGAACGCCCGCTCGTAGGTGGCCGCCCACTCCCACCAGGGCCGGCCCGCGGCAGCGGCCTTGTTCAGGATCTTGTCTTCGATGTCGGTCACGTTGCGGATGAACGCGACGTCGAAGCCGCGGGCCATCAGCCAGCGGCGCAGGATGTCGAAGGCCACCCCGCTGCGGACGTGTCCGATATGCGGCAGGCCTTGAACGGTCGCGCCGCACAAATAGATGGAGACGTGCCCGGGCCGCAGCGGAACGAACTCGCGCACGGCGCCGGTCGCCGTGTCGTGTAGCCGCAGGTGGGCGCTCTCGGTCACGACGTGCCAGCTTACCGGGCCTATTGGCGCAACCCGCTACCGCGAGCGTCACGTCAATGTGGCAGTCGGCTTCCAACGCCACCCCAGCGTGACGCTCGGGGGCTAGGCGACCGCGACGACCAGCGCCGTGGCGATCGCGGCCAAGCCCTCACCGCGTCCGGTCAGTCCCAGCCCGTCGGTGGTGGTCGCCGACACCGACACCGGAGCGCCGAGCAGCTCTGACAGCAGGTCTTGGGCCTCGGTGCGGCGTGGTCCGACCTTGGGCCGGTTGGCGATCACCTGCACGGCCGCGTTTCCGATGCGCCACCCGTCGGCGTCGAGCAGTCCGCGGACATGGCGCAGCATGTCGGCTCCGCTGACGCCGGCCCAACGCGGGTCGTCGACACCGAATACGCCACCGATGTCGCCGAGCCCGGCCGCCGAAAGCAGGGCATCACAGAGGGCATGCGCGGCGACGTCGCCGTCGGAATGCCCGCTGCAGCCGTCGGCGTCGGGGAACAGCATTCCCAGCAGCCAACAGGGCCGTCCCGGTTCCAGCGGGTGCACGTCGGTACCCAGGCCGACACGGGGCAGCGCATTCACCGGGCGACGATCGCTTGAGCCAGCAACAAGTCCAGCTGCGTGGTGATCTTGAAGGCCAACGGGTCGCCGTCGACCACGTGCACCGTTGCACCGACCTGCTCGACCATGGACGCGTCGTCGGTGAAACCTGTTCCGCCAGCGGACTGATAGGCAGACCACAGCAGGTCGGTGGCAAAGCCCTGCGGCGTCTGCACCGCCCGCAACCCCGCCCGCGCCGGCGTAGCAAGCACCGTGCCGTTGGCGTCGACGGCCTTGATCGTGTCGGGCACCGGCAGCGCGGGCACCACCGCCCGGTGGCCGGCGAGCAACGCCCGCACCACACGTGCGATTAACGCCGGCGGGGTCAGCGCGCGCGCCGCGTCATGCACGAGCACAAAATCCGGTTTCCCCGGCTTTCCCGACTCGGACAGCGCCGCCAGCGCGAGACGCACCGATTCGGTGCGGTGTGGACCGCCGGTCACAACGGTGGCCGTGTGACCGAGGATCAGCTTGGCTTCGTCAGCCCGGGCAGCGGGCACCGCCACCACCACATGGTCGACGACCCCGGACTCCGTCAGGCCCGCGACGGCCCATTGCAGCAGAGTGCGTCCGTCGAGTTCGACGAATGCTTTGGGAATTCCAGCGGCGAGTCGCTCACCAACTCCGGCGGCCGGGACCACCGCGGCCGTGCCCGTCGTCAACGACGCCCCCGGCTATTCAGGAAGCGGCGGCCAGCACCTCGTCGAGAATGGTTTCGGCTTTGGCGTCATCGGTATTCTCGGCCAACGCCAATTCACCGACGAGGATTTGCCGCGCCTTGGCCAGCATGCGCTTTTCGCCGGCGGACAGGCCGCGCTCCTGATCGCGGCGCCACAGGTCGCGAACCACCTCGGCCACCTTGTTCACATCACCGGAGGCAAGCTTCTCGAGGTTGGCCTTGTAGCGGCGCGACCAGTTGGTCGGTTCCTCGGTATGCGGAGCGCGCAACACCTGAAAAACTTTGTCCAAGCCTTCCTGCCCGACCACATCGCGGACACCGACATATTCGGCATTGTCGGCCGGAACTCGAACGGTGAGATCTCCTTGCGCGACCTTCAATACAAGATATTCTTTTTGCTCGCCTTTAATGGTTCGGGTTTCGATCGCCTCGATCAACGCAGCACCGTGGTGTGGATAGACAACGGTGTCTCCGACCTTAAAAATCATCTGGCTCGAGCCCCTTTCGTTACTTCATGCTAACACGCTGCTCGGTCACGCGCGGAACAACGGTGCAGGTCAGGGGCACCGCCGATCGAGAAAGGGGCTTGACAGAAGGGCGATTTCGTGCAAAGGGCCCTGACCTCGACGGACCCGTCAGGAGCCGCCCGCCAGCTCGAGCGGGTCGCTGCGGTGTTCGCTCGGCAGCCCTGCGCTACCGCCGGGCGGACCTTCCTGACCAGCCGTCAGGGGCTTCGGCTTCTTCGTCGTCCGCACCACCTTGGACGGGTCGCCGCCATCACGGCCGGCAGCGATCGCGACTAGGAGCTCGGCAGCACCACCGTCGAAATCAGCTTGTCGGCTATGGTCTGGCGCTTGGCGTCCCACAGCGGGAAGAGGAAGCCGACGTAGCAGATGATCGCGTCGACAAAGTGGGCAATGTCGCGCACAAACGCCATCCCGAAACCGATCGGCCGACCGGTCGCCTCGGACACCAGCTTTATCTTCATCACCGACTTGCCGATGCTTTGACCCGTGGTGCCCTGTCGGTAACCCCGGTTCCAGAGCGTATACGCAAACGCCAGCAACGACACCACGAGCTGGACGAGGAGCGGCACGGCGGGGTCAGGCCCCGTACATTCTCCGCCACTGCAGCTTGTCGTGGCGGTAGCGGAGATGATGCCAAACCCGATACCGGAGATAAGCCAGACCGGGAGGCCATCGATCACCCATGCGACGACCCGGATGATCCACGACGCGTAGGCCTGCGGCGCCAGGTTGCCCACCGCGCCGGGAACCACCCCACCCCTGGGGAGCGGATAGCCTGCGCCCCCCGGCGGCGGCGGGTAGTTGCCCGGAGGCGGCGGCGGGTAGTTGCCCGGAGGCGGCGGGTTGGTCATCTGAACACCCTCCCTCTTGTGATGGGTCGGTCCCGACACTACCGGGCACCGATAGCGCCCGGGCACGATTGCCGCAGAACCACGTCCGCGGGCGCTGCGGTGTTCGCTCGGCAGCCCTGCGCTACCGCCAGGCAGACCTTCCTACTACAGTGCATAGTCGAAACGGACGGCTGTCTTCGGGTCGCGCCAGTTCCGCTACGAGCTCGAGCAGGAGGCTTTTGGAGTGAACCGTTTCCGGATCTGCCTCCCGAGCCGCGGTCGCAACTCGGTCGCCGGCTTGGCGACGAGCTGCCTGGTCGCCGCCGCGACGCTCACCGGCTGCGGCAGCGGTCAGGTCGCGCAGACGTCGGTGCAGGAACCTGCCATCAACGGCGCCTCGGGTGCGGTCGGCAAGATCATGCTGCGCAACGTGCGTATCCAGGCGTACCAGCCCGGTGACTTCGTGCGGCCCCCGCAGACGGTCGAGCTCCTGCTGGTGGTCATCAACCAGTCGCCGGAGGACCCCGACAGACTGGTCCGCATCACCAGCGAAAGCACCAGCGACCGCGTCCCCGCGACGCTGACCGGCGATTTGACCCTGAAGCCCGGCGGGACGTTGTTCGTCGGGACTGACCCCGGTCAGAACATCAAAGCCCTGGACGCCGTGGAGGCTGCCACCGCCGCCAAGGCGACCGTGACGCTGGCCCACCCGATCAGCAACGGCCTCACCTACAAGTTCACCTTCGAATTCCAGAACGCCGGCAGCGTCGACATCTTGGTGCCGATAGCTGCCGGACGACCGGCCCCCTCCGAACAACAGCCGTCGCCCGCCCCTCGCCGTTAGCCCGGCCGGCCGGAAATAGGCGGGTGTCATACCCACCCGATACGGTCACGGCGTGGCCAAAGCGCGCTTGCACTACCGCTGTTCGGAGTGTCGTCACGTCACCACCAAATGGCTCGGACGCTGCCCGGAGTGCGGAACCTGGGGCACTGTCGACGAAGTCGCGCCGCCCACCGCGCTCCGCGCCACGGCCCGCCGCACGGCGGCCCCAGCGGCCGGGACCGCCGTGGCCGTCTCGATCAATGCCGTCGAGGCCCACCAGGCCCGCCACTGCCCAACCGGCATCAGTGAACTCGATCGGGTGCTCGGCGGGGGCGTGGTGCCCGGCTCGCTCACTTTATTGGCCGGTGAGCCGGGCGTGGGTAAGTCGACGCTGCTGCTAAAGGTGGCGCAACACTGGGCGCAGTCCGGCCGGCGGGTGCTGTACGTGTCCGGAGAGGAATCCGCCGGCCAGATCCGGCTGCGCGCCGATCGGACCGGCTGCAGCCACGACGAGGTCTACCTGGCCACCGAATCCGACCTGCACGCCGTGCTGGGTCATCTCGAGGCGCTGCAGCCCTCCCTGGTCGTGGTGGACTCGGTGCAGACCCTGTCCACCACCGAGGCTGACGGGGTCACCGGCGGTGTCACGCAGGTGCGGGCGGTAACCGCCGCGTTGACCGCCGCCGCGAAGACGAGCGGGGTGGCGTTGATCCTGGCCGGCCATGTCACCAAGGACGGGTCGATCGCCGGACCGCGGTCACTCGAGCACCTCGTCGACGTGGTGCTGCACTTCGAAGGCGACCGCAACTCCACGTTGCGGATGGTCCGCGGCGTCAAGAACCGGTTCGGGGCATCCGACGAAGTGGGTTGCTTCGTCCTGGACGACGGCGGAATCGCAGCTGTCGCCAACCCGTCCGGGCTGTTTCTGGAGCAGCGGCCGGAGCCGGTGCCGGGCACCGCGATCACCGTGACGCTGGATGGAAAGCGACCGCTCATCGGGGAAGTCCAGGCATTGCTGGCCGCGTCGACAGGCGGGTCGCCGCGACGGGCAGTCAGCGGTATCGACCATGCCCGGGCCGCGATGATCACCGCGGTGCTGGAAAAACACGCCAGGCTGACCATCGCGGTCACCGATATCTACCTCTCCACTGTGGGCGGTATGCGGCTGACCGATCCGTCTTCGGACCTCGCGGTGGCGATCGCGCTGGCCTCCGCATACGCGAACCTGGCGTTACCGACCACCCTGGCGGTGATCGGTGAGGTGGGTCTGGCGGGCGATCTGAGGCAGGTCAGTGGAATGGGACGACGGTTGGCTGAAGCCGTCCGGCAGGGATTTACCACGGCGTTGATCCCGCCTGGGTGCGATGCGGTGCCGAGGGGTCTGCGGGTGCTGGAGGCGGCCACCATCGTCGCCGCGCTGCAGCACCTGCTGAAGATCGCCGAAAGCCCTCGCCGCGCACTGGTGGCGCTGCATCCGCCCGACATGCCCCCCGAGGACGGCGACGCAGAGCAGAATGATTGGCGATGACCCCGGCGAAAATCAAAACCAACGGCGCGGCGCCGACGACTCGTCCCACCCTGCGTGAGGTCGTCAGCCGGCTGGCGCCGGGTACCGGGCTGCGCGACGGGCTGGAACGCATCCTGCGCGGCCGCACCGGTGCGCTGATCGTGCTCGGCTACGACGACAGCGTCGAGGCGATCTGCGACGGCGGTTTCTCGCTGGATGTCCGCTATGCACCGACCCGGTTGCGTGAGCTGTCGAAGATGGACGGCGCGGTGGTGCTGTCCACCGACGGGGGCCGAATCGTGCGGGCAAACGTGCAGTTGGTGCCCGACCCGTCACTGCCCACCGACGAGTCGGGAACCCGCCACCGCTCGGCTGAACGCGCCGCGATCCAGACCGGTTACCCGGTAATCTCGGTCAGCCATTCGATGAACATCGTGACCGTCTACTTCGCCGGAGAACGCCACGTGCTGGCCGACTCGGCGACCATCCTGTCGCGCGCCAACCAAGCCATCGCCACGCTGGAGCGCTACAAGGCCCGGCTCGACGAGGTCAGCCGACAACTGTCGAGGGCCGAGATCGAGGACTTCGTCACGCTGCGCGACGTGATGACCGTGGTTCAGCGGCTCGAGTTGGTCCGCGGGATCGGTCTGGTGATCGACGCCGACGCCGTCGAGCTGGGCACCGACGGACGCCAACTGCGGCTGCAACTGGAGGAACTGTTGGGCGGCAACGACATCGCCCGCGAGTTGATGGTGCGCGACTATCACGCCAATCCGGTACCCATGTCGGAGACCGACGTGGCCGCCACGCTCGACGAGCTGGACACCCTCTCGGACACCGAGCTGCTCGATTTCACCGTGCTCGCCAAGGTTTTCGGGTACCCGTCGACCACCGAAGCGCAGGATTCGGCGATGAGCGCACGCGGCTACCGGGCGATGGCCGGAATTCCGCGCCTGCAGTTCGCCCACGTCGACCTACTGGTGCGGACGTTCGGGACGCTGCAGGGCCTGCTGGCGGCCAGCGCCGGCGATCTGCAGTCGGTGGACGGTATCGGCGAGATGTGGGCCCGCCATGTCCGCGAGGGCTTGTCACAGCTGGCGGAGTCGACGATCGCCGATCCGCTGAGCTGACGCGCCTAGGGAGGCGGTGGACCCGGCAGCGGGCCGGCAGGCGGCGGCACGCCCTGTGCTGTCGCGTTGGCAAGTATGAACGGGACGGGCAACGAGCGCAGGTTTCCCAGCTGCACAACAAGGTTGTAGGTGCCGGGTCCGATCGCCGGCCGCGGCAGCGGGCACTGCGGCGCCGAGCCCATCCCGGTCCACGTCACCGCGGTGGTCACTTGCTCGCCCGGGTCGAATGTCTTGACCAGTGTCTCGTTGGACGGCGCGCAGTCCAGGTTCGACCACAACCGTTTGTTGTCCAGCGAATAGACGTAGGCGGCCAGCACCGCGGCCCCGACGTCGCGTTTGCAGGCCACCAACCCGATGTTGGTGACGACCATCGTGAATTTCGGCTGATCGCCGATGGCGTACTGGGGCTGATTGGTCAGGCCCTTGACCGCCAGCGTCGAGTCCGGGCAGTCGTCGCCCTCTTTGAGTATCGGCGGCGGCAGCACCGCGGCGCTCGGCGTCACGGTGGGCGGCGGACTCTGCGCCTCGGGCGGCGGAAGGGGCGTCTGCACTTCGGGAGCCACGATCGGGGATCGAGCCTGTTGCGGCGCGGCGGACGGCTTGGCCGACGCGCTGGTCTTCGCCCCGGCATCGCTGCCGAAGACAGCGACGATGATCGCGACCACAATCCCGATCACGACTATCCCAATACCCAGCGCCAATCCCCTGCGTCGCCAGTAAATCTCTGACGGTAACGGGCCATGTGGTTCCAGGTCCAGCACGTTCACACCGTAGGCCCAGGTCACGTCGACTTGTTTGACCCGCCTCGGCGTGTCGCCAGGTTTGCCCGCCAACCGCCGTGTTAGTGGCGCCTGCGGCTCAGACTTCCGCGGCTGTTTCGCCGATGTCGCCGATCTGATCCCGCAACACCGCCCGGCCGTCGGCCAGGTGGTAGGTGACGCCCACGATCGCCAGCGTGCGCGCGGTCACCCGGTCCGCGATGGCGGTCGAACGGGCCATGAGCTGCAACACCGTTTCGTGGATATGCCGCGCTTCGAACTCGTCGACCCGGGTCAAGCCGTCGCGTCGGCCCAGCAGAATGGACGGCGCCACCCGTTCCACCACGTCACGGACGTAGCCGCCGGGCAGATTGCCGTCATTCAATGCGCCCAAAGCGGCGTTGACCGCACCACAGCTGTCGTGGCCGAGCACGACGACCAGCGGGACGTTGAGAACCGTGACGGCGTATTCGACCGAGCCCAGCACCGCTGAGTCGATGACATGCCCGGCGGTGCGCACCACGAACATGTCGCCCAGGCCCTGGTCGAAGATGATCTCGGCGGCCACGCGGCTGTCCGCGCAGCCGAAGACCACCGCCGTCGGCTGCTGGCCGGCGGCCAGGCTCGCCCGGTAGTCGATGCTTTGACTGGGGTGCTCGGGCCGGCCGGCAACGAATCGCTCGTTACCCTCTTTGAGTGCTTTCCACGCGGCTACCGGATTGGTGTTGGGCATGGCACACATTGTGCCGCACCGGAACATGAACGTCTCGCCGGACGAACTGCTCGATTGGTACCACCGGGCGCGACGCAACCTGCCGTGGCGAGATCCGGGTGTGAGTGCCTGGCAGATTCTGGTCAGCGAGTTCATGCTGCAGCAGACACCGGTGGCCCGGGTGGTGCCGATTTGGCGGGATTGGGTGCTGCGCTGGCCCACGCCGTCTGCGACTGCGGCTGCCAGCCCGGCCGATGTGGTGCGCGCCTGGGGCAAGCTGGGCTATCCGCGGCGAGCGATGCGCCTGCACCAATGCGCCACCGTCATCGCGCGTGATCACGACGACGTGGTTCCCGACGACGTGGAAACCTTGCTGACGCTGCCCGGTGTCGGCGGCTACACCGCGCGGGCGGTGGCATGCTTCGCCTACCGGCAGCCGGTTCCGGTGGTGGACACCAACGTGCGCCGAGTGGTGGCCCGCACGGTGCATGGCCGTGCCGATGCCGATGCACCGTCAGCGGTCCGTGACCATGCCGAGGTTTTCGCGATGTTGCCGAATGATGGACGCGCACCGTCGTTTTCGGTTGCACTGATGGAGTTGGGTGCGACGGTGTGCACCGCGCGGGCGCCGCGATGCGGTTTGTGCCCGCTCTCCCAGTGCAGGTGGCGCCAGGCAGGTTATCCGCCCGCCGACGGGTCGGGACGTCGGGTTCAGCGCTACGCCGGAACCGACCGTCAGGTCCGCGGGTGCCTATTGGATGTGTTGCGTGCCAACGCCTCTCCGGTCACCAAAGACAAGCTGGACGTGGCGTGGCGCACCGATACCACTCAGCGCGAGCGGGCGCTGCAGTCGCTGCTCACCGACGGCCTGGTGACACGCACCCTCGACGGTCGCTTCGCGTTGGCCGGCGAGGAGAGCTAATCCGCCGTCAAGAAAGACTCGACGAGGTGGCGGTACTGTCGCGGCGCCTCGTCGTGCACCAAATGACCAGCCTGGGAGATGTGCGAATAGCTTGTCCGATAGCCGGTTTCGTTCATCGCACGCATCTGGCCCGGCGGGGTGACTGAGTTGCCGGCCTCGATGAGCAGCGCCGGCGCCCGCGCCGCGCGCCACTGCTCCCAGTAGTCGCGGGTGCCCCACTCGGCGGCGATCTCGATCCATCGCGACGTGTGGCCGTGTAGTCGCCAGCCGGTCGCGGTCCGGTCGAAGGCGTCCAGGAAGTACTGGCCGGCGACTTGGCCGAATTCGGCGAATACTTGTTCAGCAGTGTCGAATTCGACTGGGAGACGGTGCAGCCAGGGCTCCCAGGGACCGGTGGTACGGCCACGGAAATCCGGTGCCATGTCTTCGACGACCAGAGCGCAGACCAGCTCGGGGCGCAGCGCTGCCAGACACCACGAGTGCAAGGCGCCCATCGAATGTCCGACCAGCCGCACTGGCGTCTGCAACGCGGTCACCGCCTCACCCAAGTCGGCGACGAAGCGCTCGGTGCTGACCGGATGTGGATCGGCGACGTCGCGACCGCGATGCCATAGCGCGTCATAGGTGTAGACGGCGCCGTGCCGGGTCAGCCACGGCAGCTGGCGTGACCAGGTGCTGCCTCGGCCCATCAATCCGTGTACCAACACCAGCGGTTGGCCCCGTCCGCCGCGAAAGGTCAGCAGGTCGCCGGGCATGTAGACATCTTGCGTGCCGCGCGATCGCAGCGATACACCCGCGGTAGCCTAACGGCATGCCAGTGGTGAAGATCAACGCAATCGAGGTGCCCCCGGACGCGGGCCCCGAACTGGAGAAGCGGTTCGCCCATCGCGCGCACGCGGTGGAGAACTCACCGGGCTTTCTCGGCTTTCAGCTGCTGCGACCGGTCAAGGGTGAAGACCGCTACTTCGTCGTGACGCACTGGGAGTCCGAAGAGGCGTTCCAGGCATGGGCCACCGGGCCGGCTATCGAGGCCCATGCCGGGCACCGGGCCAACCCGGTGGCGACGGGTGCATCACTGCTGGAATTCGAGGTTGTGCTGGACGTTGCGGCAGCCAACCCGACCGCATAGCCCGCGCCGGCCAGGGCGCCGCGTCTGGGCGGTGACCGCAGTCGCGACACTGGTGACCGCGCTGGCGCCGGGCTGCGCCCCGCCCCCCGCCCCGTCGGCACACGCGGCAGACATCGGTGCGCGCATCGACATGAGGACCCCGCCCGGTCTACGCGCCCAGCAGACCGTCGACATGCTCAACTCGGACTGGCCGATCGGGCCGGTCGGAGTCCGGACCCTCGCCGCTCCGGACATGATCGAGTCGGTCGAAACCACCATGGAAGAGCTCTGGTGGGACCGTCCCTTCACCCTCGGCGGTGTCGACATCGGCGCCGGGGCGGCGACGCTGCACCTCGTCTCGTCCTACGGTGCAGACCAATACATCAGGATTCACACCAACGACGACACACTGGTCGACCGCTTCGACGTCACCACCACTGCACCGACGATCTCCTCGTGGCGCGACGTCGATGCCGTCTTGAGCAAAACCGGAGCCCGCTACTCCTATCAGGTCGCCAAGGTCAACGATGGCCGATGTGAGCGGGTGGCTGGCACCAACACCGCCCAATCACTGCCGCTGGCTTCGATTTTCAAGTTGTACGTGCTCTACGCGGTGGCCGATGCGGTCAAGGCCGGAACGGTCTCCTGGGATGATCCGCTCGTCGTCACCGCCAAGGCCAAGGCGGTCGGCTCCTCGGGATTGGACAAACTGCCTGAGGGGGCGCAGGTTTCGGTTCGCACGGCGGCCGAGAAGATGATCGCGACCAGCGACAACATGGCCACCGATTTGCTGATCGACAAACTGGGAACCCAGGCTGTCGAAAACGCGCTGGTGGCGTCCGGCCACCATGATCCGGCCAGCATGACCCCGTTTCCGACGATGTTTGAGTTGTTCTCCGTGGGCTGGGGTATGCCCGATGTGCGCGAGCAGTGGAAGAACGGCACGCCGCAGCTGCGCGCCGAATTGTTGCAGCAGGCGAATTCCCGCTCTTACCAGCCTGATCCGACCCACGCGCACACCCCGGCGTCGGAATACGGGATCGAGTGGTACGGCAACGCCGAGGATGTCTGCCGAGTGCACACTGCGCTTCAGGCCGGCGCGGTCGGCGAGGCGGCGCCCGTCAAGCAGATCCTCGCGGCTGTCCCCGGTCTGGACCTGGATCGGCGCGTATGGCCCTACCTCGGCGCCAAGGCCGGTGGCTTGCCGGGGGATCTGACGTTCAGCTGGTATGCCGTTGACCGCACCGGACAGCCCTGGGCGGTGAGCTTCCAACTGAACTGGCCTCGCGACCACGGGCCCAGGGTGACCGGCTGGATGCTGCAGATCATCAAACAGGTCTTCGCGTTGCTACCCGTGCAGCCGTAAGTCCGACTAGCCCGACTCAACCCCGCTGCTCGTCGACAACATTGGGCGCGAAAACGGGCGGTAGTCCCGTCAGAGACCAACCGCCCGTTTCCGCCCAATTAGTTACTGCGAAGCCGACGTCGTGCCACCCGCACTGTGGGCTCCGGCCTTCGCCAGATCCGGCTCGGTCGGCTCGGCGGGCTTGCGAGTACCGGTGAACGTGAACACCGCATCCTCGCCGGCGCCCTCACCGTCCCAGTTGTCCACATCGACGGTAACCACCTGTCCCGGCCCGACCTCCTCGAACAGGATTTTCTCGGAGAGCGCGTCCTCGATTTCCCGCTGGATCGTGCGCCGCAGCGGGCGCGCACCCAACACCGGATCGAACCCGCGCTTGGCCAGCAGTGCCTTGGCCTGGTCGGTCAGCGCTAGCGCCATGTCCTTACTCTTGAGCTGCTTTTCCACCCGGCCGGTCATCAGGTCGACCATCCGGATGATCTCGTCCCGAGTCAGCTGGTGGAAGACGATGATGTCGTCGATGCGGTTGAGGAACTCCGGCCGGAAGTGCTTCTTCAGCTCGTCGTTGACCTTCTGCTTCATCCGCTCGTAGTCGTTCGCACCACCGCCCTGGGTGAAGCCCAGTCCGACCGCCTTGGAGATGTCAGCCGTACCCAGGTTCGACGTGAAGATCAGCACGGTGTTCTTGAAGTCCACCGTGCGGCCCTGCCCGTCGGTGAGCCGGCCGTCCTCGAGGACCTGCAACAGGCTGTTGTAGATCTCCTGGTGGGCCTTCTCGATCTCGTCGAACAGCACCACCGAGAACGGCTTTCGCCGCACCTTCTCGGTGAGCTGGCCGCCCTCCTCATAGCCGACGTATCCCGGCGGGGCGCCGAACAACCGCGACGCGGTGAACCGGTCGTGGAACTCGCCCATGTCGATCTGGATGAGCGCGTCGTCGTCGCCGAACAGGAAGTTGGCCAGCGCCTTGGACAGCTCGGTTTTCCCCACCCCGGACGGGCCGGCGAAGATGAACGAACCAGACGGGCGCTTGGGGTCCTTCAGCCCGGCACGGGTGCGGCGGATCGCCTTGGACACCGCCTTGACCGCGTCCTCCTGGCCGATGATCCGCTTGTGCACCTCGTCTTCCATCCGCAGCAGCCGGGTGGTCTCCGCCTCGGTCAGCTTGAACACCGGAATACCGGTCCAGTTACCCAGCACCTCGGCGATCTCGTTGTCGTCGACCTCGGCGACCACGTCGAGATCGCCTGAACGCCACTGCTTTTCCCGCTCAGCCCGCTGAGCAACGAGTTGCTTTTCGCGGTCGCGCAGGCTGGCGGCCTTCTCGAAGTCCTGGGCGTCGATCGCGGACTCCTTCTCCCGGCGGGCTTCGGCGATCTTCTCGTCGAACTCGCGCAGGTCTGGCGGCGCGGTCATCCGGCGGATCCGCATCCGGGCGCCGGCCTCGTCGATCAGGTCGATCGCCTTATCGGGCAGGAAGCGGTCGTTGATGTAGCGGTCGGCCAGGGTGGCGGCGGCCACCATCGCCGAATCGGTGATCGAGACCCGGTGGTGAGCCTCGTAGCGGTCCCGCAGCCCCTTGAGGATCTCGATGGTGTGCTCCACCGTCGGCTCCCCGACCTGCACTGGCTGGAAGCGGCGTTCCAGCGCGGCGTCCTTCTCGATGTACTTGCGGTATTCGTCCAGCGTGGTGGCACCGATCGTCTGCAGCTCACCGCGGGCCAGCTTGGGCTTCAGAATGCTCGCCGCGTCGATCGCGCCCTCGGCGGCACCGGCGCCGACCAGCGTGTGCAGCTCGTCGATGAACAAGATGATGTCGCCGCGGGTGTTGATCTCCTTGAGCACCTTCTTCAGGCGTTCTTCGAAGTCACCGCGGTATCTCGAGCCGGCCACCAGCGAGCCCAGGTCCAGGGTGTAGAGCTGCTTGTCCTTCAGGGTCTCGGGGACCTCGCCGTGCACGATGGCCTGCGCCAGGCCTTCGACCACAGCGGTCTTTCCGACACCGGGCTCGCCTATCAGCACCGGGTTGTTCTTGGTGCGGCGGGACAGCACCTGCATGACCCGCTCTATTTCCTTCTCGCGGCCGATGACCGGGTCGAGCTTGCCTTCCATGGCGGCAGCGGTCAGGTTGCGGCCGAACTGGTCGAGCACCAGCGACGTCGACGGGGAGCCGGATTCGCCGCCCCGGCCGCCGGTTCCCGCTTCGGCAGTCTCCTTGCCCTGGTAGCCGCTGAGCAGCTGGATGACCTGCTGGCGCACCCGGGTCAGCTCGGCACCCAGCTTGACCAGAACTTGGGCCGCAACGCCTTCGCCTTCACGGATGAGGCCGAGCAGGATGTGCTCGGTGCCGATGTAGTTGTGGCCGAGCTGCAGCGCCTCACGCAGGCTCAGCTCGAGCACCTTCTTGGCGCGCGGAGTGAAGGGAATGTGACCTGACGGCGCCTGTTGGCCCTGGCCGATGATCTCCTCGACTTGACTACGGACACCCTCGAGCGAAATCCCCAGCGACTCCAGTGACTTTGCGGCGACGCCCTCACCCTCGTGGATCAGTCCCAACAGGATGTGCTCGGTCCCGATGTAGTTGTGGTTGAGCATGCGGGCCTCTTCCTGAGCCAGGACGACGACCCTTCGGGCACGGTCGGTAAATCTCTCGAACATCGGTGGCTACCTGCTCTCCCTCACATCGGTACTTGGTCGGCCTAAGTGGGCCCTGCGTACCTGACGTCCACTGTAATGGGCGGCTGCCCGGGGGTCCTAACCTTGCGGTCCCCACCGCAAGACGTATCTCCCGCTTGAAACACAGCCGCAACAGAGCAACGCGGGAAAACGGGAAACGTTTCCCCAAAAAGGGCCCAGTGGGGCGGCGATCAGTTCGCCACGAGCGAAAAAGACGAGAGCGGGAACCGTCAGGTCGCCGCGTGGAAGGCGTCGATCACGTCAGCCGGGATACGACCGCGGGTCGACACATTGTGCCCATTGCGACGCGCCCAATCGCGGATCGCGGCGCTCTGCTCCCGATCGATCGCGCCGCGCCCGCGACCGGAGCCGGAACGCCCGCGTCGGCGACCACCCACCCGACGACCGGCTGCAACCCATTGCTTGAGGTCGTTGCGCAGTTTCGTGGCATTCTTGCTCGAAAGGTCAATCTCATAGCTGACCCCGTCAAGCCCGAATTCGACTGTTTCGTCGGCAGCGCCTTCACCGTCGAAATCGTCGACCAAGGTGACGGTCACTTTCTTCGCCATTAGCTCGTCCTCACGTTTCTTCCTGTCCACTTACTGTGAAAGTTGGATTGAGTTCCCCTGGGACTAATCTGCCATAAGGACACAGTGCATTTCAATCCTAACATCTTCGATACTAGACCAGCGGTTCAGTTCAGCGCGGTCGAACAATCGGGAACAAAACTGTCTCTCTAATTGACCGACCGGTCAGAGCCATCAACAACCGATCGATACCCATTCCGGTTCCCGTGCATGGCGGCATCGCGTACTCCAGCGCGATCAGAAAATCCTCGTCGAGCAGCATCGCCTCGTCATCACCGCCGGCCGCGGCACGAGCCTGAGCGGCAAATCGTTCCCGCTGCACCACCGGATCGATCAATTCGGAGTAGCCGGTGGCCAGTTCGACTCCGCGCAGGTATAAGTCCCACTTTTCGGTCACACCCGGAATACTGCGGTGCTCGCGCGTCAAAGGCGTTGTCTCCACTGGGAAATCCTTGACAAAGGTGGGCGCTTTCAGGCCGGTGCCGACGACGTGTTCCCATAGTTCCTCGACGAGTTTGCCGTGCCCGTAGCCACGGTCAGCGGGAACCTCGACACCGAGGCGTTCGGCGATGCCACATAAGTGTTCAACACTCGAGTCAGGGGTGATCTCTTCGCCGAGCGCTTCGGATAGCGACGGATACATTTGTATCGACGCCCATTCTCCGTCGATGTCATAGACACTGCCGTCGGGCATGGGTAGTTGTCGGGTACCGATCACCCCATCTGCCACCTGTTGAATAAGCTCGCGGAGGACAACCGCCGAATCGTCATACGTTCCATAGGACTGGTAGGTCTCCAACATCGAGAATTCCGGGGAATGCGTGGAATCAGATCCTTCGTTTCGGAACACGCGATTAAGTTCGAAGACCTTGTCAAACCCGCCGACGACACAGCGCTTCAGGAACAGTTCTGGTGCGATCCGCAGGTAGAGATCGATGTCGAGGGCATTAGAGCGCGTGACGAAGGGCCGGGCCGCTGCGCCGCCGGCCAAAGTCTGCAAGATCGGTGTTTCCACCTCGAGAAAGCCCTGCTGTTGCAAACCGGCCCGTATCGCGCGGACCACGTCGATCCGCTGCCAGGCCGCCGCGCGCGCCTCCGGCCGCAAGATCAGGTCGATGTAGCGTTGCCGCGCCCGCGACTCTTCGCTCAACTCCTTGTGCGCGACCGGGAGTGGCCGCAGCGACTTGGATGCCATCCGCCAGGAGTCGGCGAGCACGGACAGTTCACCGCGGCGGGAGCTGATCACCTCGCCGTGCACAGAAACGATGTCGCCGATGTCGACATCAACCTTCCACGCCTCGAGCGCGTCGGCACCAACGCCGTTGAAGCTGATCATCACCTGCAATTGGGTGCCGTCGCCGTCCTGCAGTGTCGCAAAACACAATTTGCCCGAGTTCCGCAGGAAGATCACCCGGCCGGCAACACCGACGACGTCACCGGTGGCCGAATCGGCCGGCAGGTCGGGGTAAGCGGCGCGAAGCTGGGCCAGGGTGGCCGTGCGCTCAACGACGACGGGGTAGGGATCACGCCCCTCGTCCAGCAATCGCGCCCGCTTGGCCCGGCGGATCCGGAACTGCTCGGGAAGGTCACTCCCGGGGTCCGGTGGATCGGCAGAGCTCACGACGTGCCAGCTTAATTCAACGCGTGAGCGGGCCCCAATCACATCGAGCCTGCGGCTACGGCGCTCATCCTGCGCTGGCGGCGCGAACGTCGCGCACAACGTGTGCGCCTACGCAGACTCGATGCGGGGCGGGTGGATCAACGCGTGAGCGGGTGGATCAGCGCGCCGAGGCGCAGACTCGATGCTGAGCGGGTGGGTCAGCGCGCGGTTTTGAGCCGACCGCGCTGCGTCTCCAGGTTGCGTTCGAAGACCAGCCGCAGGCCGTGCAGGGTCAAATGCTGATCGTAGTGAGCCACTGTTTGCAGTTCGGACAGCAGTAGCGGCGCCGTGTGCCCGGTTGCCACCACCGAAACGTCATCGCCGGCGAACCCTTCGACGTCCTCGCGGACACGCCGGACCAGACCGTCGACCAGCCCGGCAAAGCCGAACACCGCGCCCGATTGCATACATTCCACGGTGTTCTTGCCGATCACCGAACGTGGCCGGGCCAACTCGACGCGGCGCAGCGCGGCGGACCGGGCCGCCGCGGCGTCCGAGGACACCTGGACCCCGGGCGCGATGGCACCGCCGAGGAACTCGCCTTTCGCCGACACCACGTCCACACAGATCGACGAGCCGAAGTCGACGACGATGGCAGCGGTGCCGAACTTGTGAAAAGCAGCTAGGCAGTTAATGATTCGGTCGGCACCGACCTCTTTCGGATTGTCCACCAGCAGTGGAATACCGGTGCGCACACCGGGCTCGATCAAGACGTGGGGTACCGATGGCCAGTACTGCTCGAGCATGACCCGCACCTCGTGCAGTACGGAGGGGACCGTGGACAGAGCGGCCGCACCGGTGAGCTGCTCAGAGTCGTCGCCGATCAGACCGTCGATGGTCAACGCGAGTTCGTCTGCGGTGACTTCGGACTCGGTGCGTATCCGCCACTGCTGCACCACCTTCGCATGGTCTTTCGAGCCGGTGAGCAGCCCGACGACGGTGTGGGTGTTGCGGACGTCGATGGCCAGGAGCACGGCTAACGCACGATCGATCGGGGTGAAACCAGCTCCGAAACTTCGGGTATCTCCAAGGCGGGCACGAAGGCGGGATCGTGGCCCAGGTCGACCGGCTTGTTGAGGGCGTCGACGAATACGATCCGCGGCTGGTAGCTGCGGGCCTCGGCGTCCTCCATGGTCGCGTAGGCGATGAGGATCACCAGATCACCAGGACGGACGAGATGCGCCGCGGCGCCGTTGATTCCGATCACGCCGCTGCCCCGCTCGCCGGTGATCGCGTAGGTGACGAGTCGGGCCCCGTTGTCGATGTCGACGATGGTGACCTGCTCACCCTCGAGCAGGTCCGCGGCGTCCATCAGGTCGGCGTCGATGGTCACTGAGCCGACGTAGTGCAGGTCGGCCTGGGTCACGGTGGCGCGATGGATCTTCGACTTGAGCATGGTGCGTAGCATCAATTCCTCCAGGGTGATTCGCGATATACATCCGGTTGGCTGCGAGCTCGCCGATCGGCAGCGACGGACGTTGCTCCGATTTCGATAGCGGCATTGTCGAGGAGTCTGGTCTTGCCGAGCCGGGCCGCGACCAGCAGCCGGCCGGGCCCCGCGGCGGGCGCCGGGCCCAGCGTGGTGTTCCGCACCTGCAGGTAGTCGAGGTCGACTGCGGGGGCCGCGTCGAGCACAGCGTGTGCGGCGTCCAGCGCAGCGTCCGCGCCCGCGGATGCGGCATAGGCGCCGGCAAGCAACGCCGCCGAAAGCGCCAAGGCCTGCTCGCGCTGTAGTGGATCGAGGTAACGGTTGCGCGAGGACATCGCCAGTCCGTCGGCCTCCCGCACAATCGGCACACCGACCACACGCACGTCGACGTTGAAGTCGGCGACCATCTGCCGTACCAGTACCAGCTGTTGATAATCCTTCTCGCCGAAGAACACCCGGTCCGGGCGCACGATCTGCAGCAACTTCAGCACGACGGTGAGCATGCCGGCGAAATGGGCTGGCCGGGCGGCACCCTCGAGCTCGGAGCCCAGCGGACCCGGGTGCACGGCAGTGCGCGGTCCGTGCGGGTACATCGCCGAGACCGTCGGCGTGAAGGCGACCTCAACACCTTCTTTGCGCAGCAGCGCCAGATCGTCGCCGACCACGCGTGGGTAGGCCTCGAGGTCCTCGCCGGCACCGAACTGCAGCGGGTTGACGAAAATCGACACCACTACCAACGAGCCGGGTACCCGCCTGGCCGCGCGGACGAGGGCGAGGTGGCCCGTGTGAAGAGCGCCCATCGTGGGCACCAACATCACCCGGCGGCCGGTGTGCCGCAGCGCCCGGCTGAGGTCTGCGACATCGCCCGGTGCCGAGTACACGTTGAGTTCGCCCGCCCTGAATTTCGGGGGTGTCCGCACGGTCATCGCGCCAGTACCTCGAAGATGTCCTCGGCAGCATGTGCGCGCTGCGCGGTCCGCAGCGCGTTGACCCGGTAGGCCTGGGCCAGTCGCGGGTCGACCTCGGCCAGTGCGGCCAGATGCCGGGCGACCGCGCCGGCGTCACCGCGCGCGACCGGCCCGGTGAGTGCGGCTTGGCCGCGCTGCAGCGTGTTCTCCAGCGCTGCCCGGGCCAGCGGGCCCAGGATCCGTTCGGCGATGCCGCCGGGCTGGTCCCCGACGAGTTGCTGGCCGAGCAGTTCCTGGCCCCACAGTGCGGCCCGCAGAGCTTCCAGTGCGTCTGCGACTACGGCAACCACGTGGTTACCGGCGTGCGCGAGAGCGGCGTGATAGAGGGTGCGGGCATCCTCGCGCACCCGGAACGGTTCCCCACCCATCTCCAGTACCAGCGACTGGGCGATCGCGTATCCGACGTCGTCTGCCGCGGTGATTCCGAAACAGGTGTCGGGAAGCCGGGTGATGTCCTCGTCAGAGCCGGTGAACGTCATCGCGGGGTGGATGGCCAGCGGTGTGCATCCTTGTCGCGTCAGCGGTGCGAGCACGCCGATCCCGTTGGCGCCCGCCGTGTGCGCGACGATCGTCCCGGGCCGCACCGCGGACGTCTCGGCCAGACCGGACACCAGGTCGGCCAGTTCGGTGTCGGGGACCGCCAACAAGAGCAATTCCGCACTGGCGGCGACATCAGGGACGGGCAGAACCGGGGTGTCGGGCAGCCTGCGTCGGGCACGTTGGCGCGATGCATGAGAAATGGCGCTGCACGCGACAACCACGTGGTCGGCGTGCTCCAGCGCCACGCCAAGAGCGGTGCCGACCCGGCCGGCCGAGATGATTCCCACCTTGAGCCGAGCCGGGCGCAAACCGTCGAACTGCTGCATCGCAGACGACCCTCGCAAGTTGATTGGTTCGTTCCGGTCCCGCTGCGCGGGTACCGGACGGTCCCTGTGACTTTACCGCAGCGACGATGCGGACCGCCAGCGGTCCGAGGAGAAGCGCGGTCATCAAACCCAGCCGCAGCGACGATGCGGACCGCCAAGGGCGGTCCGAGGAGACGCGCGGTCATCAAACCTAGCCGCAGCGACGATGCGGACCGCCAAGCGGCGTTGAGGCGAAGCGCGGCGGGAGAGCCTCAGTCTTCCCGGCGCCGACGCCGGCCGCCGCCGGTCGGCTCGGCTTGCAACCGCGTCAGCAGGTCGGCGACCGAGTGACCGCCGGTTTGCGGGCCACGCGCCGACTCGTCCGCGGTGCGGTGCCGCGCGCTGGCATCGGCGGTCGGCGGCATGGTCGGCGCTGAATTCGGCGGCTCGGGTGGTGCCGGCGGAAGGGGCTCGGTCGTCGGCGAGGACACCTCGCCACCGTCGTCATAGCGGGGGTAGTCCACCGAGTGGCGGGCCCGCTCTTGCTGTTCGGCTTCGGCGTATCGGCGGCCGGACTCGGTTTCGGCCGGGGGGGCCGCCGGGTGGGGCGGACCGGAATGGCGGCCGCGCCGCGGGCCCAGTGGTGGCTCTTCGGCAGCGGGCCCCCTCATCGGGCCGACCGGCGCACCACCGTTGTCGGCAGCGTTGTCGGTTTGTGGCGCGCGGGGGCCATGATCGGAAACCCAGGTGCCAGCCGGCACCCAGCGTCCTTCGGCGTCGACCGGATGCCACTCGGTGGCCGGGTGGGTGGGCCGCGGCGTCTCGGCGGGCATCTCGGTGGGCGTGGAAGGCCATCCGCCGCGTTGCGCCTCGGCTTCTGGCCGCGGCGGCCCCTGGTCGAATCGCGGCTCGGGCGGTGTCGGGGTGTCGTCGTTGCGCCGGGCTCGCCGCCCAGACCGGCCCCCGGATTGTTCCTGTGGTCCGGTGTCACTGGGCCGGCGTGCCTGCGCCGGCCAGCTACCATTTCCCGACTCGCGCCAATGTGTACCACGGTCGCCCTCGGCGGCCTGATAGGCCGGGACGCTGTGGTTCGCCGCCGCGAAGGCGTCGGACGCCTGCCTGGGTACCGGTTCCTCGGGCACGTCAATGATCGAATTTTCTTCGGCCCGGCTTGAAGTGCGTTCGGCACGCACCGCCGTGACACGATTGCTGGCAACCCAGTCGGCAGGGGCGTCGTCGCTGTCTTCGCCCCACTCGCGGTAAGCACGCACGCTGGCGTGTTCGGTCTCGAGGGCGGGACGCTGGTCCAGGTCGGTCTCGAACAGAATCTCCAGATTCGTTCGCAGCGCAGCCAATTCTGAACGCAGCGCCGCCACCTCGTCGGCGGCCTGGGCGCGCAACTCAGAGGCCAGCTCGCGCCGCAGCTGCGATTCGACGGTGAGCTCGTATTCGCGGCGAGCCGAAATCTCGCGGTCCAACTGCAAGTCGTAGACCAGCTTCAGATCACGCACCCTGGCTTGGTCCACGTCGCTTTGCCGACGGTAGATCACCGACACGAACGCCGCGACGACGGCGGCCCACAGCGCCAGGATCACCGCCAGCTTGAGCAGTTCCACCCGATTGGTGAAAACCAGTGCGGAACTGGCTCCAATTGCCAAGACCAGCAACGCGGTCAACAGCAGCCAACCCGGTCTGCGACCGCCGCGCCGGACCCGGGCGCCGCGGGACAGAACCGTCATGGCCCGACTGTACCTGGGCGAGGTCATTGCACGTGTCGCCGCACTCCGGCGATTCTCACCGCTCGAAGTTTTCCGCGCCCTCGGTGTGTTCGGTGGGATCAGACGGTGATTTGCAGCAATGCTGCAACCACAGCGCGGCAACCACCAGAACCAGTGCGGATAGCCCCGCCACAACGGTGCCGGCGGTGTCCTCGCCGGCCACCCGTACCGTCGATCGTCGAGGCAACAGGTACACCAAAACCCCCAGCCACCAACCCAGCACGAGCGCGCCGACCCACGCCGACGCCTTCGCGATCACCAGACTGCGGGCCACTGCGAGCGGATGCAGCCGTCCAGGTCCGTCGCCGATTTCGCCGTCGTTGATCTTGGCCCGCACCTGGCGGCCCCAGAGCGCCTCGGCGACCGCGACGCCCAGAAGTGACACCCCGGTCCACACCGTGATGGGGGGAAACCAGCGGTACAACAGGTGCACCAGCAGGTAACCCAACACCGCGGCGCAGACCGCCGCGGCGGTCAGGTCACGTTTGCGGGTCGGTCCCATCAGGTCCCCGGCGTCCGGCCGGCCCGGTTGCTCACCGCACCAGGGCGGCTCAGCACCCACCCGGTCGGCCGCACACCGGCACGGTCGGCGGGTTCCAGTTCTGCCAGCAAACCGGCGACCGACCGCCTCGCTCCGGCCACGGTGAGCTCTGCGTCTGGTTCGACGGTCAGCCACGGGACCATGACGAACGCCCGCAGATGAGCAAACGGGTGCGGGAGCCGCAGAGCACTGTCGCTGACGAAAACTTCGGTGCGGCCGGCAGAACAGGTGATCAGGTCCACGTCCAGAGAGCGCGGTCCCCAGCGCTGGCGTCGCACCCGGTCTGCTGCCCGCTCGAACTCCTGCGCACGTCGCAACCAGCTGTGCGCGTTGCGCTCCGGGTCGTCGGCGATCACCACCGCGTTGAGGAACCGCCCCTGTTGCACCCCACCCCAGGGGTCCGTCTCGTAGACCGGCGATACGGCCTGTATCAGGTCGCCCAGCCCGTCGACCACCGATTGCAACCTGGCCAGCCGATCCCCGAGATTGGAGCCGAGGGACAGCACTACGCGCGTCATACCGCCGTGCCTCCCGCGGGGATCACCGAACCACGGCCACCGCGGCGCGAGCGCCGCGCCACCACCGCCACGTCGGCGAACGTCAGCGGAATCGGCGCCTGCGGCTTGTGCACCACGACCTCCACGGCGTGCACTCGCTCGTCGGTCATCACGTCCTCGGCGATTTCACCGGCAACGGTTTCGATCAGGGTCCGGGGCGGCCCGGCGACGATGTCGGCCGCCCGCTGGGCCAGCACGCCGTAGTCATAGGTGTCCGACAGGTCGTCGCTGACCGCGGCGCGCGCCAGGTCGATCCACACGGTGATATCGATGACAAAGTCCTGGCCGTCGGCACGTTCGTGGTCGAAGACGCCGTGGCGGCCACGAACGGTCAGACCGCGCAACTCGATCCGGTCAGCCATCGCGACCGGCCTCGTTCCAGGCAGCGACGACTTTGAGTGCGTCAACCGAGGCGCCGACGTCGTGCACCCGCACCCCCCACGCCCCGTGCAGGGCGGCCAGCGCGGAAATCACCGCAGTCGCGGTCTCACGTCCGTCCGGTGGGCGCACAGCGCCGTCCGGGCCGGCAAGCAACGTGCCCAAAAAACGTTTGCGTGACGCCCCCACCAGCACCGGGATACCGGTGGCCACCAATTTCGGCAACGCATGCAGCAGGGCCCAATTGTGTTGTGCCGTCTTGGCGAATCCCAGCCCCGGATCGACCACCAGTTTTGCCGGATCTACCCCAGCGGCAACCGCCGTGTCGACACTGGCGACCAGCTCGGCGCGCACTTCGGCCACCACATCGCGGTACTGCGGCACCTCGTGCGGGCGGGTAGCGGACACCGATCGCCAATGCATCAATACCCACGGCACACCGGCCTCGACCACCAGGTCGGTCATCGCCGGGTCGGCGCGCCCGCCGGACACATCGTTGACGATCTGGGCACCGTTCTCCAGCGCAGCCCGCGCGACATCGGCGTGGATGGTGTCGACGCTGACCGTAATACCCTGTGCAGCAAGTTCTTTGACGACAGGCACGATGCGGGATGTCTCCACCTGCGAATCGATGCGGATGGCACCGGGGCGCGTCGACTCGCCACCGACGTCGACGATTGCCGCACCTTGGGCGGCCAAAGCCAGGCCGTGCCGGACCGCGCGGTCAGGATCCAGGTAGCGTCCGCCATCCGAAAACGAGTCTTCGGTGACGTTGACCACGCCCATCACCTGCACACGCGTCGCACTCACTTGCGCAGGATGAGTTCGAGCGCTTCGGCTCGAGACGCGGCATCGCTTTTGAATTGACCACGCACCGCCGAGGTGGTGGTGATGGCGCCGGGTTTGCGGACACCTCGCATCGCCATACACAGGTGCTCGGCTTCGATGATCACGATCACGCCGCGCGGATTGAGCTTGCGCATCAAGGCGTCGGCGATCTGCGCGGTGAGCCGCTCCTGGACCTGTGGCCGCCTGGCGTAAAGGTCGACCAGGCGGGCGATTTTAGAAAGTCCGGTCACCCGCCCGTCGTCGCCGGGGATGTAGCCGACGTGCGCCACCCCGTGAAAGGACACCAGGTGGTGTTCGCAGGTGGAGTACAGCGGGATCTCCTTGATGATGACCAGCTCGTCGTGCTGCTCATCGAAGGTGGTGTCCAGCACGGTGTCGGGGTCGGTGTAGAGCCCGGCGAACATCTCACGGTAGGTGCGGGCGACGCGGGCCGGGGTGTCTTCCAAACCGTGGCGATCGGGGTCTTCGCCGATCGCGTGCAGCAACTCGCGGATCGCCGCCTCGGCGCGGTCCTGGTCGAACACCCGCGCACTCGGAGCCGCGGTGCGGAAGTTCGGCTGCGCCAATGCAGTCTCCTCGTCAGCCGTGCGTCGGCGGATTCGGCCGACGCGAGTCCGGCCCCGGCTGCCCTGGGGCCTTGTCGGCGTCAGGCGCGGGTTGACCCGGTGGAGGATACGGCGGGTACGGCGGATAGGGCTGCCGCGGGTAGCCGTGCGGCGGTGGGGGCCAGTACGGCTGAGGCGCAGATTGCGGCGGCGGGTACCAGGAGCCGGGCGGCTGTTGGGGCGGCCAACCCGGGGCATGCCAGCCGGCCGGCGCACCGTAGTCGGGCTGCGTGGGCCGGCGCGTTGGAGCACCATCGCTTTGGCTTCGGCCGCCCGACGAGCCGCGAGAACCGTTGGCTCCGTTGGTGGCTCGGTCGAGTTCTGCTTGCGCGGCCTCGGCAGCCCGGGTGGCCTGCGCGATCGCAGCCTTGAACGCCGGCTCCGGTGCCGGCAGGGGCCACGGCTCGCCGCGCTCGATCGCCAGCTCGCCCGGTGTCTTGATCGGCGGCTTGTCCGACGGGATCCGGCCGCCGAAGTCGTCGAACATGGTGAGCCGGGGTCGTTTTTCGACGTCGGCGAAGATCGCTCTCAGCTCGGCGCGGTGCAAGGTTTCCTTCTCGAGCAACTCGCCGGCCAGGGTGTCGAGCACGTCGCGGTATTCGGTGAGGATCTCCCACGCCTCGGTGTGGGCGGCCTCGATGAGCTTGCGGACCTCTTCGTCGATCTCGCGCGCGACCTCGTGAGAGTAGTCGGGCTGATTGCCCATGGTGCGGCCGAGGAACGGGTCACCATGTTCGGTGCCGTACTTGACTGCGCCCAGCTTCGAACTCATACCGTGTTCGGTGACCATCGAGCGCGCGATTTTGGTTGCCTGCTCGATATCGGACACCGCGCCGGTCGTCGGTTCGCGGAACACAAGTTCCTCGGCGGCGCGCCCACCCATCGCGAAAACCAGCTGCGCGATCAGCTCTGAGCGAGTCCTCAGCGACTTGTCTTCCTCCGGCACCGCCACCGCGTGTCCACCGGTACGTCCCCGCGCCAGAATCGTCACCTTGTAGACGGGGTCGATGTCGGGCATCGCCCAGGCCGCCAAGGTGTGGCCGCCCTCGTGATAGGCCGTGATCTTCTTTTCCTGCTCGCTGATGATCCGGCCCTTGCGGCGCGGCCCGCCGATTACCCGGTCCACCGCTTCCTCCAGCGCGGGGCCGGTGATCACGGTGCCGTTCTCCCGGGCGGTCAGCAGCGCGGCCTCATTGATCACGTTGGCCAAATCGGCGCCAGTCATGCCGACGGTCCGCTTGGCCAGCCCTTCGAGATCGGCGTCGGGCGCGAGGGGCTTGCCCTTGGAATGCACCCGCAGCACCGCGCGACGACCCGCCAGATCGGGATTCGTCACCGGGATCTGGCGGTCGAAGCGGCCCGGCCGCAGCAGCGCCGGGTCCAGGATGTCGGGGCGGTTGGTGGCGGCGATCAGGATGACGCCGGCGCGCTCGCCGAAACCGTCCATCTCCACCAGCAACTGGTTGAGTGTCTGCTCGCGCTCGTCGTGGCCGCCACCGAGCCCGGCTCCGCGCTGACGGCCCACCGCGTCGATCTCGTCGACGAAGATGATGCACGGACTGTTCTGTTTGGCCTGCTCGAACAGATCGCGCACCCGCGACGCGCCCACCCCGACGAACATCTCGACGAAGTCCGAACCCGAGATGGTGAAAAACGGCACCCCCGCTTCGCCCGCCACGGCGCGGGCCAGCAGCGTCTTGCCGGTTCCCGGTGGCCCGTAAAGCAGCACGCCCTTGGGGATCTTGGCGCCCAGCGCCTGGTAGCGCGACGGATTCTGCAGAAAGTCCTTGATCTCGTAGAGCTCCTCGACCGCCTCGTCGACGCCGGCGACGTCGGCGAAGGTGGTCTTGGGCATGTCCTTGGAAAGCTGTTTGGCCCGCGATTTGCCGAAACCGAAGCCCATCCGGGCGCCGCCCTGCATGCGGGAGAACATCATGAACAGGCCGACCAAAAGCAGCAGTGGCAGCAGATAGATCAGCAGCGAACCCAGGATATTGCCCTGGTTGACGACGGTACTGACCTGCGCATTCTTGCTGTTGAGTGCGTCAAACAAGGGGACCGCGTACCCACTGGGGTATTTGGTGATGATCTTGTCGGAACCCTCGGTGTCTTTGTTGGCGTCCTTCAGCGTCAACCGCAGCTGCTGTTCACGGTCGTCGATCTGCGCGCTCTTGACGTTGCCGCTCTTGATCTGCGCCATGGCCACCGACGTGTCGACGGGCTTGTAGCCATGGGTGTCATCACTGAAATAGAAGAACGACCACCCCAGCACCAGGACGACGGCTATCGCCGTGACTGTCCGGATCACGTTTCTGCGATTCATCGAAAATCTTCCCGGTTCATCCAGCCTCGGCCGTGGCCGGCCAGGTCCTTCCCCATACGCACTCCACACGCGCCGTTGGAATAGTCCAGGTTACCGCTGGTCTGGTGCCCGGCTCAGCCCCAGCCCGCCAGGCCGCCCGCATGGTCGCCCGCTGAAATAACGAACCGGGGTTCCCGATGGCTCGGCCGACGGCGCCAGGTGCCGCATCGAACCCGTCGCGGCCAGGCCGGACCTGTGCTTTGGTGAGACGGTGCCTGACACCGTCCCGTCTGCTGAACGCACCATCGAAACCAACGGTGTGCAGTTGCACACTATCGAGGCGGGTGAGCGCGGAGCACCTGTCGTCGTGCTTGCCCACGGCTTTCCCGAACTCGCCTACTCGTGGCGTCATCAAATTCCGGTCCTGGCCGCCGCCGGATACCACGTGCTGGCGCCGGATCAGCGCGGTTACGGCCGCTCCACCCGGCCGCAGAACATCTCCGACTACAACATCGCCGCGCTCAGCGCCGATCTGATCGGCCTGCTCGACGACGTCGGTGCGCAGCGGGCCGTGCTGGTCGGTCACGATTGGGGTGCTCCAGTGGTGTGGAATTCCGGGCAGCTGCATCCCGACCGCGTCGCGGCGGTAGCGGGTTTGAGCATTCCGCCGCTGCCGCGCCCGCCGGTGCCGCCCACGCAGGTGTTTCGCATGGTGTTCGCTAACAACTTCTTCTACATGCTGTATTTCCAGGAGCCCGGCCTGGCCGATGCTGAGCTGGACGCGGACCCGGCCAAGACGATCCGGCGGTTGATGGGCGGCCTGCGGGCCGGCAGCGACCCGGCCGCAGCGCTGCGGATGGTTCAACCGGGGCCGGAAGGATTCGTCGAACGCCTGCCCGAGCCCGACGACCTGCCGGACTGGATCAGCGCCGAGGAACTGGACCACTACATCGGCGAATTCACCCGGACGGGCTTCACCGGCGGGCTGAACTGGTACCGCAACCTCGACCGGAACTGGGAGATAATGGCGAAACCGGTGAGTGC
This sequence comes from uncultured Actinomycetota bacterium, assembly GCA_963787635.1. GTDB lineage: Bacteria > Actinomycetota > Actinomycetes > Mycobacteriales > Mycobacteriaceae > Mycobacterium. The sequence continues at coordinate 455,021 of CAWBDP010000008.1, forward strand.
CACGATCACCGTGCCTTCGCTGTTCATCGTCGGCGCCAACGACCCGACGCTGGGCTTCACCAGCAGCGACCGGGCCAAGGACGTGGTCAGCGGTCCGTACCGCGAGGTGACGATCGACGACACCGGCCACTGGCTACAACAGGAACGCCCCGACCAGGTCAACGAGATCCTGCTGGACTTCCTGTCCGATCTGGAGTTGACATGAATCGGCCGCTGAACTTCGGAGTCTTCATTACGCCATTCCATCCGACTGGCCAATCCCCCACTGTCGCACTCGAATACGACATGGAGCGGGTGGTCGCACTCGACCGTTTGGCCTTCGACGAAGCATGGTTCGGCGAACACCATTCCGGCGGCTACGAGTTGATCGCCTGCCCCGAGGTGTTCATCGCCGCGGCCGCGGAACGAACCAAACACATCCGGCTGGGCACCGGAGTGGTGTCGCTGCCCTACCACCATCCGCTGATGGTGGCCGACCGTTGGGTGTTGCTGGATCACCTGACCCGTGGCCGCGTCATCTTCGGCACCGGCCCGGGCGCGCTACCCTCGGATGCCTACATGATGGGTATCGACCCTGTCGAGCAGCGACGGATGATGCACGAGTCCTTGGAGGCGATTCTGGCGTTGTTCCGCGCCGCGCCGGGCGAACGGATCAACCGTCACTCCAATTGGTTCACGCTGCGCGATGCCCAACTCCATGTCCGCCCCTACACCTGGCCCTATCCGGAAATTGCCACGGCTGCAATGATTTCGCCGTCTGGACCGCGGCTGGCCGGTACGCTGGGCACCTCACTGCTGTCGCTGTCGATGTCGGTGCCCGGGGGCTATGCGGCACTGGAGAACACCTGGGAAGTGGTGGAGGAACAGGCCGAAAAGGCCGGACGGAAGGAGCCCGACCGCGCCGATTGGCGGGTGCTGTCGATCATGCATATCGCGGACAGCCGCGAGCAGGCGATCGATGACTGCACGTACGGGCTCCAGGATTTCGCGAAGTACTTCGGAGCGGCGGGATTTGTCCCGCTGTCCAACGAGGTCGAGGGCACCCAGTCAGCGCGCGAGTACGTCGCAGAGTATGCGGCCAAAGGGAATTGCTGCATCGGCACACCCGAGGATGCGATCGCCCACATCGAAGACCTGCTCGACCGATCCGGCGGTTTCGGAACCCTGCTGCTGCTCGGCCACGACTGGGCCTCTCCGCAGGCTACCTTCCACTGCTATGATCTGTTCGCCCGCAAGGTGATTCCTTATTTCAAAGGCCAGTGCGAAGCACCTCAGGCGTCCCATGAATGGGCTGCGAGCAGGCGCGACCAACTGATCGGCCGCGCCGGCGAGGCGGTGGTCAAAGCCATCAACGAGCATGTCGCTGAACACGAAAGGGCACAGGACTGATGCGCGCGGCTGTGTTGCGCGACGGGCGCATGGTCTACCGGGACGACGCGCCCGATCCGATTCCGGGACCCGGCCAGGTACTGGTTGCCGTGCACGCGTGTGGAATCTGCGGCACCGACCTGCATTTCGCCGCGCACGGATCGGAGATGTTGGCGCTCACCGCGCAGATCGCAGGGGACACCGGAGGCTTGAGCGTCGATTTGAACCGTGACGTCTTCATGGGTCACGAGTACAGCGCGGAGGTACTCGAGGCCGGCCCCGACACCGAAACACACCCGCCGGGAACTCTGGTCACGTCTCTTCCGGTGTTGTTGTCCGCCAAGGGAGTCGAGCCGATCCTGTCCAGTAACACCACGATCGGCGGCTACGCCGAACGGATGCTGCTCTCGGCGCCGCTGCTGCTGCCCATCCCCAACGGCCTAGATCTCAAACATGCCGCGCTGACCGAACCCATGGCGGTGGGGTTGCACGCCGTGAACAAGTCCAGCATCGCCCCCGGTGAGGCGGCACTGGTCCTCGGCTGCGGCCCGATCGGCATCGCGATAATCGCAGCGCTTCAGGTGCGTGGCGTGGAAAGTATTTCGGCAGCAGATTTTTCGCCGAAGCGCCGGGAACTGGCCGCTGGTATGGGCGCTCACCAGACACTGGATCCGGCGCAAGGCTCGCCGTTTGACAGCGTCAAACCCGCCGTGGTGTTCGAGGCAATCGGGGTACCTGGAATCATCGACGACGTGCTTCTGCGCGCCCGACGAGGCACACGCCTGGTGGTCGCCGGGGTTTGCATGGAGCCCGACACCGTGCATCCGTTCTTCGCGATGGCCAAAGAGATCAGTGTGCAGTTCTCGCTCGCCTACGGCCCAGAGGAGTTCGCGGCATCGTTGCGTTCACTCGCCGAAGGCGAGATCGACGTCACTTCGCTGATCACCGGGGAAGTCGGTCTGGACGGGGTGGGAGCAGCGTTCGACGATCTGGCCGATCCCGAGCGCCACTGCAAGATTCTCGTCGCGCCGTAAGAGACGACGAGCGGCGCAGTCGCGACGCAGTTAAAGTGACCGAGGGGTCGGTCTTCGGGCGTATACGTTGTTGAGGTCTTTGCGCAGCGCCGGCCTCCGGCGCCGCGGGAGCCGACCAGGAAGAAGGGGCGGTAACGATTTGGACGGCATCGGGGCAAGTACCCTCAAACGGAAAGTCGGCGCAGAGATCGAAATTGAGGTGACCGCGCCGACGACGCTGGATTTCCAGGTCGCGGTCGTCCGCCAGCCAGGCATAGAGGTGCATGAGTCGTTCGTAATTCAGTTAAACGGCAATACAGTTGAGCCACGCGAAATCATCGGCGAGCATGACACGCGGATTCACACCGTGCGAGCAGACCAGGGAATCGTGACCCTGTCATATTCGGCTACGGTCCTCGGCCAAGCCGACCTCGCACCGGTGCGTGATATCGACTTGATCACCTATCTGCGCCCAAGTCGGTATGCCGAGGCTGACAAGTTCTTCGGTTTCGCGGCCACCGAGTTCCAGCAGTATGGAATTTCGGTGACCTTGCTCGAGAACGTGTCATCATGGGTGGGCACCCGCCTCAATTATGTTCCCGGGTCAAGTGATCCCATCGACGGTGCCGCCGACACCCTGTTGGCCGGTGCCGGTGTGTGCCGTGACTATGCCCACCTGGTAATCGCACTGCTGCGCGCGCTGAACGTACCGGCCCGTCTGGCCGCGGTCTACGCACCCGGATGTCAGCCGATGGATTTTCACGCGGTGGCTGAGGCTCTCGTCGACGCAGAATGGCGTGTTGTCGATGCGACATGCTTGGCGCCGCGGCAGTCGATGGTGCGCATCGCCACTGGCCGAGACGCGGCCGATACGGCCTTCCTGGACAACCACCAAGGCTCCATCATATTGCAGAACATGACAGTCACCGCGGTGGTCGACGGTGCGCTGCCGAAGGATTCAGTCGATCAACTCGTGAGCTTGCGATAGTTGTCCCCGATCTGGCTCCAATTATGTAACGAGCGGTCAGGCCGTCCTTCTCAGTCACGTACCGGTTTCGGCATCCGCAATTACGGTATCGGCGTCGCTGTCCGAAAGTTGTTCAGGGACTTGGCTAAATGTGTAGCGCCCTGCGGCGCAGCGCTGACTGGATGGGTAGGCCCAGGCGACAGTAGCCGTTCACCGTCTAGGCCAACGCATTGTCGATACTGGCGGAGCAACGAGCGGTCAACACGGAACGACGCCGGCTTGAAGAAGCCCACAAAAAGTACATAGTCGCGCGTGCATTCCGAAACCACATGCGCGACATGCTCGTTTCTCCTCAAAGGCCGCCGAGCACCAAGTCCTTGTGCAGATGGGTCAACGACCCGCGGGAGCCGGAAGAACTACCTCCGGAGTGGACTCCTGATGAACCGGCCGCAGAGCCGTGCCCCAGGACCCGCCCTTCTGAGAATTTTGGCGGGCCCGCTAGCGTGCAGAACATGCCGATTACAGGAACCGCCAACAGATTTTTCCGATGGTCGATTACCTTTGCGGCAGTCGGTCTAGCCGTCGCCGCTCTGTCGGGATGCAACCATAATCCGAAACCAGTCGGGGGCAACCCGCGCCAGGTCATCGTCGTCGGAAGCGGTCAGGTGCAGGGGAATCCGGACACGCTGACCATCGAGCTTGGCATCGAGTTCACCGGACCCGACGTCACCACCGCGATGAACCAGTCCAACGACCGCCAGCAAGCCGTCGTCACCGCAGTGGAAAACGCCGGCGTCGACCGCACAGACGTCAGCACCACCGAGGTCAGCTTGCAACCGCAGTATGGCGCCAGCAGCACAGTCACGGGCTACATCGCACAAAACTCGACTCGGGTCAAGGTCCGCAAGCCGGATTCGGCGGCTCATGTGCTGGGCGTCATCGTCGACACTGGCGGCGACGCCACCCGAATCAACTCGGTGCGCTACTCGATCGAGGACGACTCGCAGCTGGTCAAGGACGCGCGTGCGCGCGCCTTCCAAGACGCCAGGAACCGTGCCGAACAATACGCCCAACTCTGTGGGCTCAGGCTGGGCTCGGTGATCTCAATATCCGAAGCACCCGGCACAACACCGCCGGCGCCGGCTCCCCAAGCCCCCATGGCCAGCGACGTTCCGGTCGAACCCGGCCAGCAGACGGTGAGTTTCTCGGTGACCGCGGTCTGGCAGCTCTCCTAACCCGGAGTCAGTCCTGGTAGACCTTGGGGTCCAGGGTTCCGATATAGGGCAAGTCGCGGTAGCGCTCGTCGTAGTCGAGGCCATAGCCCACGACGAACTCGTTGGGGATGTCGAACCCCACGTAGGCGATGTCGACGTTGGCGCCAACCGCGTCCGGCTTGAGCAATAGCGTGCACACCTGCAGCGACCGTGGATGCCGGGTGGACAGGTTGCGCAGTAACCACGACAGCGTCAAACCCGAGTCGACCACGTCCTCGACGATCAGCACATCGCGATCATTGATGTCGCGGTCGAGGTCCTTGAGGATGCGCACCACACCCGACGACGACGTCGAGGATCCGTAGGAGCTAACAGCCATGAACTCGAACTGCGTCGGCAGCGGAATCGCACGCGCCAGATCGGTGACGAACATGACCGCACCCTTGAGCACGGTGATCAACAGCAGGTCCTCGCCACTCTCAGCGGCGCGCCCGCGGTAGTCTTCGCCGATTTGTGCGCCCAGCTCTGCTGTGCGGGTGTGGATCTGCTCCTCGGTCAGCAGCACCGATTTGATGTCCCCTGGGTACAGTTCGGCCGGTTCCGCTCCCACGACCACAGCGTGCCACGTCGCTCGGTCAACAACCAACGCAGCGCCTCACATCGGCTCGGGACCAAGGGTCAGCACGCCGTCCCGTCGACCGGCAACCAACCGCTGACCTCGAAGCGTGGATCCAACAGCTACCCCGCCCTGCCCGCGCCACGCGGTGACCAGAGCGTCCACCCCACGGATCTGCTTGTCGGTGAGCCCGGTGGCACCCCCGGCCAGCAGCCAACGGCGGATCACCCGGCGACGAACCGGGTCGGGCAACGGCGTCAGCGCCGCGGCGTCCAGTCCGGCGCCGGTGACGGCTGCGGCCAGCCCTTGCCCGGCCAAGGTGTCGATCAGGTCGGTGTCCTCGCGTAACGCCGTCGCGGTGCGCGCCAGCGCCTCGGCGACTCCCCCGCCGAGCACGTCCTCCAGCAGCGGCAGCACCTCCGCCCGCAGTCGGGCACGGGTGAACCGGCGGTCGGTGTTGTGCGGGTCCTGCCAGGGGGCCAGGTTTAGCTGCCCACAGGCCGCATGGGTGACCCTGCGCCGCACGCCGAGCAACGGCCGACACCAGGGCGGGTCGTATGGACGCATCCCGGCGATCGAGCGTGCACCCGAACCTCGGCTGAGACCCAGCAGCACGGTTTCGGCCTGATCATCCAGGGTGTGGGCCAACAGCACCGGACGATCGTGGCGGGCGGCCTCCAGCGCGCGGTAGCGAACCGCACGCGCCGCCGCCTCCGGGCCACCGGCACCACCCACCTCGACGCAAAGTACCTGGGCATCAACGCATCCGAGCTTCAGGGCCTGCTCACAAGCTGCACCGGCGACGTCGGCTGAACTGGTCTGCATCCCGTGGTCGACGACCAGCGCGGTCGTCGGCCGCAGCGTGGCCGCGACGGCGGTGAGCGCCAGCGAATCCGGACCGCCGGAGAGCGCCACACACCAGCGCTCAGCGGTGGCCAGGTACGTTTTCGTGAACGCAGCGACAGCCGCGTGCAGCTCCTCTAGAGCACCCTGTCGATCCATCGCTGCGGGTCTTCGATCTCAGTGGGCAACGGCAGCGTCTCGGGAGACGACCAGATCGCGTTGAACCGCGCCATGCCGACCCGGTCCACCACGTGGTCGACGAATGCCTTGCCGCGCACGTACTGGCTGAGCTTGGCGTCAATGCCCAGCAACGCACGCAGCAACCGTTGCAAGGGTGGCTGCTTGCGCTGCCGGCGTTCGTCGAAGCGGCGTCGGATCATCGTTACCGACGGGACCACCTTGGGCCCGACACCGTCCATCACGTGATCGGCATGGCCCTCCAGCAAAGTGCCGAGGACCAGCAGCTGATCCAGTGCCTTGCGTTGCGGCTCGGACTGCACGGCGCGCACCAGGCCCAGCACGCCCGACGAGTGCGCCTCGGGCTGGTCATCCAAGGGGTCGCCGCGGCCGCGGACGGCGTTGGCCAGCCGGCCCACCACCTGCGTGAGCTCCTCACCGCTTTCTTGCGTCAATACGCCCAGCGCCTGCTTCATGTAGCCGGACAGCCAGGGATTGGCGGTGAACTGCACTCGGTGGGTGACCTCGTGCAAACACACCCACAACCGGAAGTCGGATGGCTGTACCTGCAGCTGACGCTCTACGGCGATGACATTGGGATACACCAGCAACAAGCAACCGGTGTCGGCGGCGAACGGATCGTACTGACCGAGGATGCCGGAGGCGACGAAAGCCAACACCGCACCCGTCTGCGCGCCGGTGACTCGCCCGGTCAGGAAACCGCGTGGCTTGTCGGTGCCACCGGTCATCTCCCGCATCGACTCGGCCGCCGCCCGGATCCACTGTGGACGGTCGATGATGCGTGCCTCCGGCACGACATCGCCGGTATCCAAACCCGTCACATCGCGAACCGGCGGTTCGGCCGCTTTGGCAGCGCTGGCCAGATCGCCGATCGCCTGGCGGCGGGTGTACTCGGTGCAGGCCGGCGGGGGACGGGCCAGCCATTCCCCGACGGTGGCCGCGACTCGCCAGTCCACAGCCTGCCCGACGGTCAGCTCCGGCGATGCGGTCATGTCACGCATCCACACGACCACAACGTCGAGGCCAAGGCGTCGATCGCGATGAGACCGGTCGGGCCGGCGTCGTTGGAGACGAACGCGAATGTCAGCACCCGTCCGCTCTGGTCGGTGACAACCCCCGCCAGCGAATTGACGGCGGTCAGCGAGCCGGTTTTGGCCCGTAACCAGCCTGCGGCGCCGCCGTTGTTACCCGGGCCAAGGAAGCGGTTGGACAGCGTGCCGCTGCCGGCGGCGATCGGGAGCACGTCGAGCAGCGGACGCAGCGCAGGCTGATCCGGTCCGGCTGCCCCCTGCATGACGCCGTCGAGCGTCCTGGCGGTTATCCGGTCGTTGAGCGACAACCCGCTGGAGTCGGAAAGCGTGGCCCCCGAGGTGTCGACGTGCGCGAGAGCCAGCCGGTTGGTCACCGCGTCGACGGCGCCGGCGAAGCTCAGCGGGCGGTGCATAGCCGAGGCCACCTCACGGCCGATGCATTCGGCCATCACGTTGTCGGAGGCGTTCATCATTTCGCCCAGCCGCTCGATCAGCGGCGCCGATTGCACCGCGCCCAGCTGGCGCACACCGGCTGGTGCCGCGGCGACCGTGACCAGCGCGGGGTCCAGACCGAGCGCGCGGGCCAGTGCCTGGCCCGCGTCCAGGGCAGGTGTTAGCGAGCGCCGCGATTCCACCGTCGTCGGCTGAATGCGGCCGGCGTCGAGCATCACCGCCTCGATCGGGGCGATGTCGCCGCCGTCGATGTCGGCCGGATCCCAGCCGGGAGCCATCGTGGGGCCGCTGAAAGCAGTGGTGTCCACTCGCACCGCCGTGGGGATCACACCGCTGCGGCGTACCTGGTCAGCGAGATCGCTGATGCGTGCCGCGCCGTGATACCAGGTGTCTTGGCCGGGCGGCGCCGCAGACAGCGTTGGGTCGCCGCCGCCCACCAGCACGATGACCCCGGGCTGGCCGGCCTCGACGACGCGCGTGGTCACCCGGGATTGCAGATCCACCGCCAGTAGCGCCGCGGCGGTGGTCAGCGCTTTGTTGGTCGACGCGGGCTGCAGCGGCATATCGTCCTGCCGCTGCCAAAGCTGTTGGGCGGTCATCGCGTCGGTAATCCGGGCGCCCAAATTGCCCAGATTCGGATCGGCGGACACCGCGGCCAGCGTCGCCGCCAGACCGTTGACGGTCGGCATCGGCGCGGTGTCGGCGACCGGAACGATTCCCGGCTTCGGTGTGACAGTCGGCGGATCGGGCAGGGTCTGCGCGCGGGACGTGCCCCGGCCTGCTGCGCTGAACAAGGCCACCACGGCGACCACCGCGATAACCAGCGCCAGCACGCCTACCCCGACGATCGCGCGGGTAGATCGTCGCCACCGAGTGGGACGCATGGCCCTCCTGACTTGTCGTGCCCCATTCTGCCGAACAGGTCGCCGATCGCCCGGGTGCGGTCGTCAGCTGTTCTGTGCAGGCTATCGCTCCACTAGGGTGTAGCTCCGACGCAGACAGTCGTGACCTTACAAAGGAGCCGAGACGGTGCAATTCGAGGTGGTCATCGAAATCCCGAAGGGACAGCGAAACAAGTACGAAGTCGACCACGAGACTGGACGGGTCAAACTGGACCGCTACCTCTACACGTCGATGGTCTACCCAACCGACTACGGCTTCATCGAAGACACCCTCGGTGAGGACGGCGACCCGCTCGACGCGCTGGTGCTGCTGCCCGAGCCGCTGTTCCCGGGCGTGCTCGTGGAGGCCCGGCCGGTGGGGATGTTCAAGATGACCGACGAGCACGGCGGCGACGACAAGGTGCTCTGTGTGCCGGCCGGTGATGAGCGCTGGGAGCACGTCAACGACATCGGCGACGTTCCGCAGTTCGAACTCGACGAGATCAAACACTTTTTCTCCGAGTACAAAGCTCTCGAGCCAGGCAAGTACGTCGAGACCGCCGACTGGGTGGGTCGCGCCGAGGCCGAAGCCGAAGTAGAGCGCTCACGAGAGCGGTTCAAGACCTCCGAGCACTGAGAACCCGGACGGCCGCGCGCTCAGAAAGGTGAGTCGTGCGGTCGCCAAACTGTGCTTGTAGTCGCGGCGTTGGCTGAACTAGACAACGGAAGCGAGCGCACATGTCGCAGGATTCGGGTGATGCACCAGACCCGCTCGCTGATGCCTTGCACGAGTGGGAATCCGCGCAGACCGCATCGGGACCGCGGCACGAGTCGACGTTGGCGGCCCTGCTGGTGCTGGCATCAGCGCGCCGAAGTAGCGGCGACGGTGCGGGCGCGATCCGTGATGCCCGCGAAGTCCGCGATGGCCGCCGCGATGTGTTGGGAGCAGAGCACCCGGACACCCTGGCCGCCGCGTGGCTGGTGACGGCGTGGCGCCACGAGCTCGGGGAAACCGGCACCGTCGAGGAGCTCGGCGAACTCGTCCCGGTCATGACACGCGTACTGGGCGCTGAGCACCCCGACACCCATGGGCACGCCACACTCTTGCCCTGGCCACCGACGCCGCCGAGGATCCCGCTCGCAGGCTGGTGCAGTGGGTGCAATTGTGCGCCGCAGAGGCGCGGGTGTTCGGCGTCCGCCACGAACTGACGCTGTCCGCGCTCTACGCGGGGGCCCTGGCCCGCCACGATCTCGGTGACAATTTCGGCGCCAGCGCGGACGCGAACGTGACCTACGCCTACCGTGAGCGACTGCTCGGTGAACACCATCCCGACACCTTGTCCGCCCGACTGGCGCGGGTGACCTGGCTCGGAGAAGCGGTCGGCGCGACCAGCCACACGCTCAACAACCTCGACGAGCTGATTTCGGTGATGCAAACCGGACTCGGTCACGATCACCCCAACACCTTGGTAGCCCGCTACACCCGCGCGGCCTGGACACCGGCCAGTGCCAATGACGTCGAGCGGATCTCCGAATGGGAGGTGCTGGCCGAGGATCTGGCGCGCGTCCATGGCGAACAGCACCCATTGACCGTGGCCGGCCGCGAAAAGCTCGACGAAGCACGCGCCGAATGGGCAGACACCCTCAACGAAACCCGCGGAATCGCGTTCAACCTCCTTGTCGACATGGAATCGGAGAACCTGGGCCTCGACCTGTCACCCGAGCGGTCGTGGGACGACACCGGCAACCTCGACGACGATGCCGTGGAAAGGGTCGCCGACCGCGCCGACGAAGAACGGTCCGAGCACGCCGAACTGATGGACAACGTCGTGGCGGCCAAGAAAGCGCTGTCGCAGAGCGCCCGCACGCTGGGCAACGACGCCTACCAAACCCTGCTGTGGCGCTACTACCTGGCCTGGTGGTTCTGGAATGGCCACGAATTCGCGCCCGGCGGCCGGCGGACGAAACGACTGATCGATGACTGCGTGCGGCTTCTCGGCGAAGAGCACCCACTCACCGCAGCGTCACGAGACCTGCTGTACTACATCGACACCCAGACCTGGCGTGGTTGTCCGCTGTTCTGGGATGGCAGCGCCCTGGTGTCGTGAGCGATCGCGGTGTGCTGTCGCCGCTGGGCTGATGGCGGCGACCCGCTTCACCCGGCTTTCAGCCGCCCTCGCGATCGCCGCTGGGCTGGCATGCTGGCTTTATGAGTCCGCTGTTTCATTTCGCCGCGAACTTCTGGTGGCTGATCTTCCCGCTGGGCGGCGTGATCGGCGGGGGCCTGCGCGCGATCGCGGCGGCCAACGAGCGTCGGGCCGAGCGACGGCTCGAGCGGTATCGGCTGAAGCAACAGGCGAAGATCGCGATCGCGCAGGCCTCGGGCCGCACCCATGACAACGAGCAGCAACATCGGCGGGAACTCACCAAACTGCTGGAAAAGCACGAGCAGACCGACGCGCGATGGTTCGACTACGAGATCGACGTCGCCAAGTTGCTCGACTTTCCGCTGATGACCGACATGCGCAATCCGCTGACGATTGCCTTTCACAACGCGAAGCGACGGGCCGATCTGCTGCGACCCGACCAGCCCGACGACATGGTCAAGGATCGCGACGCGCAACTGGAATACCGTGACGCCGTGCACGAGTACGTCAGCGCATTCGAAATCGCGGAGGTCGAGGCGATTCGGCGCCGCCGCAGCGATTTCTCGGCGGACGAACAGCAGCGCCTGGCACGCGCGCAGAATTTGCTGCGGCTGGCCCAAGACCCAGCTGCCAGCTCGCAAGAGCGACAGGCCGCCTACAGCCGTGCGAGCAAAGAGTTGGAGGGCCTTGTCGTGCTGCCGGCTCCGGCACGGGCCAGCATCGAGCGCCGCATCGCCGGCCAGATCGAGGCTTAACGGCTGGCGCCGGATTCCGTCGCGCTGGCACCCCAACTGGCATAAAGGCTGGCGGCCGCGGTGATGGCCAGTGTCACGACGATGATCGTCAAACTGAGCGGCGTGGGAATCTTCGGCACCGGAAGATGCTCACCGCTGTTGATGAACGACATGTCGTTTTCGCGCAACGCGTGACACAGCAGCTTGATCCCGAGAAATAACATCACCAACGCAAGCCCCTTGGAGAGATAAACCAGCCGATCCAACAGGCCGCCAATCAGGAAGTACAACTGACGCATCCCCATCAGCGCGAAAACGTTCGCCGTGAAGACGACGTAAGCCTCGCGGGTGAGTCCGTAGATCGCCGGTATCGAATCAAGGGCAAACATGGCGTCGGTGGCACCGAGCGCCACGATGACGACGAACATCGGCGTCATGACCCGCCGGCCACCCTCTTTCACGTACGGCTTGAGGCTGTCCCAGCTGCCGGCGGAACTTATCCGGGTGCGCACGAACCGGATGACCGCGTTGTCTACCTCGGCTTCGTGTCCGCCACCGCGCGCCAGATTGACGGCGGTGTACATGATGAAGGCGCCAAAGATGTAATAGAGCCAGATGAACCGCTCGAGGGCCGCCGCGCCCAGCGCGATGAAGACCCCGCGTAGCGTCAGCGAGATCAGCACCCCGAAGAACAGCGCTCGGAGCTGATAGGCCTTGGGCACAGCGAAGTTCCCGATAATGACCATGAAGATCAACAGGTTGTCGATCGACAGGCTGTACTCGGTGAGCCAGCCGGCATAAAACTGCAAACCGTATTTGTGGCCGTGACCGAACCAAACCCAGATTCCGAAGATCATCGCAAGCCCGACATAGCCGCACAATGCAATCGCGCACTGGCGCATCGTTGGTTCCTGGGGTCGGCGCACCACCAGCACCAGATCGAACAACACGACTGCGATCGTCGAGGCCACGATGACCAGCCATTCGAGCACAGACACGTACAACAGATCCCCCCAGGTGTGAGCGGGTGACGAGACTGGTCCCCCGCCGGCAGTCAGTGTGTCAGACGCGCCCGACCACGGGGGCGGCCGATGTAACTGGCTCTGAGTATTTTCGAACTGTGGCGATACCGAAGGTCCGCGCTCGACAGCTGTCGTCGCTGTGACCGAGGTCGGCGGTACCTCGCCTGCACTGGGGGCCTCTACCGGGCCGATCACCCGCGGCAGCGTCGCGCGGGTAGGCGTCGCGACCGCAGTGACCGCCCTGTGCGGTTACGCGGTGATCTACCTGGCGGCCCGCGATCTGGCGCCCGCCGGCTTCTCGGTCTTCGGAGTGTTCTGGGGCGCATTCGGTCTGGTCACCGGCGCCGCCAACGGCCTGCTCCAAGAGACCACCCGAGAAATTCGCTCGGTGGGCTACATCGACGTTCTGTCGGGCGGTCGTACTCATCCGCCGCGGGTGTCCGGCATGGTCGGAATCGTTGCCGCCGTGGTGATTGCGACCAGCTCGCCGCTGTGGAGCGGCCAGGTTTTCGCCGCTGAGCGTTGGCTTTCGGTGGTCCTGCTCAGCGTCGGCCTAGCCGGGTTCTGCGTGCACGCCACCCTGCTGGGCATGCTGGCCGGGGCCAACCTGTGGACCCAGTACGGCGCGCTGATGGTGACCGACGCGGTACTCCGGGTGGCGGTCGCGGGGGCCACGTTCGTGATCGGCTGGGGGCTGGTCGGGTTCTTGTGGGCCACCGTGGCGGGCGCGGTGGCGTGGCTGATCATGACGCTCGCCTCGCCGACGACCCGCGCTGCGGCCCGGATGCTGACGCCCGGGGGCACGGCGACTTTTCTGCGCGGCGCGGCCCATTCGATCACCGCAGCCGGAGCCAGCGCGATCCTGGTGATGGGTTTTCCGGTGCTGCTGAAGGCGACGTCGGTCCGGCTGGGAGCAGAAGGCGGCGTCGTCATCTTGGCGGTCACCCTGACCCGCGCGCCGCTGCTGGTGCCGCTGACCGCGATGCAGGGCAACCTGATCGCGCACTTCGTCGACGAACGCACCCATCGGCTGCGGGCGCTGGTCACGCCGGCACTGGTCGTCGGCGGGATCGGGGCGGTGGGGGTGGTCGCCGCGGGCATGCTCGGCCCGTGGTTACTGCGGGTGGGCTTCGGCCCCGGCTACCACGCCGGCGGCGCACTGTTGGCCTGGCTAACCGGTGCGGCGGTGGCGATCGCCATGCTGACCCTCACCGGCGCCGCCACCGTGGCCGCCGCGCTGCAGAAGGCGTACGCGCTGGGGTGGGTCGGCGCGACGGTGGCCTCGACGTTGTTGCTGCTGCTGCCGTTGTCGCTGGAGGCTCGCACGGTGATCGCGCTGTTGTGCGGTCCGGTGGTGGGAATCGCCGTGCATCTGGCCGCGCTTGCGCGTCCACGCAGGTGATCAGCGTGTACTTTGTGGGGGATCGAAATGCAATATCCAGACGTCTGGATCATCATTCCAGCCTTCAACGAAGCCGGTGTCATCGCCGAGGTCGTCGCTGACGTTCGCTCGGTCTTCGATCAAGTGGTCTGCGTCGACGACGGCAGCAGCGACGGCACCGGTGACATCGCGCTGGCCGAAGGCGCCCACCTGGTTCGCCATCCGGTCAACCTGGGCCAGGGCGCTGCCATCCAGACCGGCATCGAGTACGCCCGGCGCCAGCCCGGCGCCCAGATTTTCGTCACGTTCGACGGCGACGGTCAGCATCGCGTCAAGGACGTGGTCGCCATGATCAACCGGCTCACCGACGGCGAGGTCGACGTGGTGATCGGAACCCGCTTCGGCCGGCCGGGCCTGACCCGGCCGCCGCTGTTGAAACGCATCGTGCTGCAAACTGCGGCCCGGCTAAGCCGGCGAGGCCGCCGCCTGGGCTTGACCGATACGAACAACGGTCTGCGCGTGTTCAACAAGACGGTGGCCGAGGCACTGGATATCACGATGAGCGGGATGAGCCACGCCAGCGAGTTCGTCATGTTGATCGACGAAAACCATTGGCGCGTAGCTGAAGAGCCGGTCGAAGTGCTGTACACCGAATATTCCAAGTCCAAGGGACAGCCGCTGCTCAACGGCGTCAATATCATCTTCGACGGTTTGTTGCGATCAAGGAGACGACGATGAACTGGATTCAGGTGCTGCTGATCGCCTCGATCGTCGCGCTGTTGGTGTACCTGTTGCGTTCTCGGACGAACGCGAAGGCGCGCGCATGGGTCAAAGTCGGCTATGTCGCGTTCGTGCTTGCCGGTGTGTATGCGGTGCTGCGGCCCAACGAGACGACGGTGGTGGCGCATTGGGTCGGGGTCGACCGCGGCACAGACTTGATGCTGTATGCCCTGATCATGGCGTTCTGCTTCACCACGCTGAGCACCTACATGCGGTTCAAGGACTTGGAGTTGCGGTATGCCCGGCTCACCCGGGCGCTGGCGCTGCAGGCCGCGCAGGAACCCGAACTCCGCTAGCCCGCGCCTGCCGGGCCCGACGCCGCGCGATCGTGCGGCCGAACTCCGCCGCGACGGCCGAGCCGATCTCGCGCACCGTCGGCCACATCGGCGTGCGACGGTCGAACAAGCATCGTCCGGCAGCGCTGAGCAGCCGGGTCGGTGTGAAAAGACGCGACGGCGCAAGGTCGTGGTTGAGCACACGCAGCAACGCGTCGACCGCGGCACGATCTGTAGAGATGTCGTGCAGTAGCCGGGTGACGAGCGGGGAGGCTGCCCCCGGCCGACCCATATCCGCTGCGAGCCAATACATTTCATAGGCATCGATGTCGCGCCAGGTCCACCATCGCCGGGTGGCAGCGTCGATGCCCGGCGCGGCGAAGTCACCGGCCTCCACAATGGCACCGGCCAGCCGTTTGGCTTGTCGGAACGCGTCCGAGATGCCCTGGGCCGGAGTGAAATCCTTGAAGTGCCCGGCGTCACCGACCAGCACCCATCCCGGGCCGGCCGACTGCCGAAAGTACCCGTGCCACTTGGTCATAACCCGGATAGGACCTTCGCGTTGGGTGCCGGCGAGAAGGTCGGCCAATTCTGGCCAGCGGTTCAAGCCGTGCCGGAAGGTAGCCTCCCGATCGCGGCGCAACGCGCGTTGTCGGGTGACGTCGACGGCAACACCGGCCAGATAGAGATCCGAATCAGTGGGGCAGGCGATCAGGGCGACGTCGCCGACGCGTCCAATTCGCAACCGGCCTTCTGGTGCCATGACACCGGAGAAGTACGCCCAGGCAGGTATCCGGCCCGGCGGTGTCGTCAGATATTCGGTTGCGCCCAACAGGTCGGCGATCGTCGAGTTGCGGCCGTCGGCGCCGACGGTGAGGGTTGCCCGAATCGGGCCCCGCGCAGTGTGTACACCACCAACCCGGCCGTTGTCGGCGATCAGGCCGGTGATGCGAAGTCCGGTGCGTAGTTCGGCGCCTGCGGCGACGGCCGCGTCCTGCAGCGCGGCATCGAGCACCAGTCGGCGCAGGCAAAGACCCGCGGCATCGAAGTTCGGCGGATCAAGGCTTGCGTCGATACGCACGTCGTCGTTGACCAGCGTGAACTTGTCGATGGGTCGGGCACCGGCGCGGCGCGCGGCGGGCAACACGCCTAGTTCGTCGAGGATTTGCACGCCGACCGGCTGAACGACGTGTGTTGAGGGAGTGTCTTGAGGAAACGTCGCCTTGTCGACCACGCACACCCGAAGCCCGCCCCGAGCCAAGAACGCCGCCAAGGCCGAACCTGCGCACCGAGCGCCGACGATTACCACGTCAAATACATCCATGTCAGCATCGATGCTGCTGGCCGCGCACTGCCAGATCGACCTGACGCACTGCCAGAGACTGCCAAACCGGCTCTAGCCGGCGTGCAGGTGCCGGAAATAGTCGACCGTGCGGCGCAAACCCTCACTCAACTGGACCTGTGGATGCCAGCCCAGGACCCGTTCCGCCAGGTCGATGTCCAGGCAGGAGCGCTTCAGGTCACCGAGCCGCGGCGGCGCAAACTCCGGGTCGTCGGACGCACCGACGGCGGCGGCCACCGCCGAGTGCAGTTGCCGGTCGGAAGTCTCCAGCCCGGTACCGATGTTGAACCGCTGCCCGCCACCCACGGGCCCGGCCCCTTTGACGAACGCGTCCACCACGTCGTCAACGTAGACGTAGTCACGGGTGTTGGAGCCGTCGCCGAACACCCGCGTGGGCTTACCGGATAGCAGCGCCTGGGCGAAGATGGCCACCACGCCGGCTTCGCCGTGCGGATCTTGGCGCGGCCCATACACGTTGGCCGGCGCGATGTGCGAGCATTCCAGGCCGTAGAGGTGGCGGAATGTGTTGAGGTAGATCTCGCCCGCCACCTTGCCGGCAGCGTACGGCGACGCCGGGTCGGTCGGTACCGTCTCGCTGGTCGGGTACGTCGGTGGGGTGCCGTAGATGGATCCGCCCGACGAGGTGTGCACGATCTTGCGCACCCCGGTGCTCCGTGCCGCGTCGGCAAGCCGGACCGTGCCGATGACATTGACCGATGCATCGAATGGTGGATTGGCCACCGAGTGCCGAACGTCGATCTGCGCGGCCAGGTGAAAGATCACCTCAGGGCGGTGCTCGCCGAGTATCGCCGCCAGGTCGGCGGTCACGATGTCGGCCTCGACGAAGGCGAACCCGGGGTCGTCGGCCAGATGCTCGAGGTTGGTCGCGCGGCCGGAAGCGAAGTTGTCCACGCCGGTCACCGAATGTCCGTCCGCCATCAGCCGGTCGACCAGCGTCGAGCCGATGAACCCGGCTGCCCCGGTGACCAGTGCGCGCACCGGCCCACCATACCGGCGGCCGGGCCAGATGACCGGCACCGGTAAAAACAGACCTATGCCCGGCCAGACGACCCGTGTGCCCGGAGTCGCGCTGGCTGCAGCGGCCCTGATCGCGCTGCAGCTGGGCATCCGCGCGGTGCTGGCGTTCGGTGGCTACTTCTACTGGGATGACCTGATCCTGGTGGGACGCGCCGGCACCCACAGCCTGCTGTCGTTGTCGTACCTGTTCGATGACCACGACGGCCATGTGATGCCCGCCGCCTACCTGGTCGCCGGGGTTATCACCAGGATGGCGCCGCTGAATTGGATCGGCCCGGCGATCAGTTTGCTGGTACTGCAACTGCTGGTCTGTTTGGCGCTGCTGCGCGCCCTGTACGTGATCCTGGGCTGGCGGCCGGTGTTGCTCCTTCCGCTGATGTTCGCGCTGTTCACCCCGCTGGCCGTGCCCGGCTTCGCGTGGTGGGCGGCGGCGCTGAACTCACTGCCTTTCCTGGCCGCGTTGGCCTGGGTGTGCGCCGATGCGATCCTGCTGGTGCGCACGGGCCGGCAGCGCTACGCGGTGTCCGGCGCGCTGGTCTACTTCGGTGCCCTGCTGTTCTTCGAGAAGGCGGCGGTGATTCCGTTCGTCGCATTCGCGCTGACCACGCTGCTGCACCAGGTGGCTGGCGAGGGCGCGGTGATACGGACGGTGTGGGCGGCCGGTGTGCGGCTGTGGACCACCGCGTTGGCGCTGACCGCCGCCTGGGTGGTGGTCTACCTAGTGGTGGTGGACCAGCAGCGGTGGAGTACCGACCTGTCGATGACCGCTGCTCTGTTGCGCCGCTCGATCACCCACGGCATCGTGCCAGGCCTGGCAGGCGGACCGTGGGCATGGGCCCGCTGGGCGCCGGCGTCGCCGTGGGCCACACCGCCGGCGGCGGTGCAGGCGCTCGGCTGGCTGACGCTGGCCGGCGCGCTGGCGATCTCGGTGATCCGCAAGCAGCGCCTCGCCTGGGTGTGGCTGACCGCGGCCGGCTACGCGGTGGCCTGCCAAGTACCGATCTATCTGATGCGCTCGTCGCGGTTCACCGCGCTCGAGTTAGCCCAAACCTTGCGCTATCTCCCGGATCTCGCGGTGGTGCTGGCGCTGCTGGCGGCGGTCGGGTTCTGCGCGCCCAATCGGACGTCATCGCGGTGGCTGGACGCCTCGGCACCGCGCACCGCGGCGACGACGATGTTGGCTGGATTGTTCATGGCCAGCAGCCTGTGCTCCACGGCGACGTTTCTGACGTCCTGGCAAGACAATCCCGCGCAGCCCTATCTCCAGAACGCCCGCCGCGCTCTGGCCGCCGCACACGCGGCCGCCGCGCCGCCGCTGCTCGATCAAGAGGTCGATCCACTGGTGTTGCAACGGGTGGCCTGGCCGGAGAACCTGGCCAGTCACATGTTTTCGCTGGTACGTGACAGGCCGGAATTCGCTTCTGCTACAACAGATTTGCGTATGCTGGATAGCGGCGGTCACCTGGTGGAAGCCCGGTTGAGCTGGATTCGGGCCATCGTGGCCGGGCCGATGCCGCAGTGTGGATACTTCGTGCAGCCCGATATGCCGGCCCGCCTCGCGCTGGACGGCCCGCTGTTACCCGCGGAGTGGACCGTCGAGCTGAACTATTTGGCCAACAGCAACGGCTCGCTGACCCTGTCGCTGTCCGAGGGCCCCCCGACAAAGGTTCCGCTGCGTCCAGGGCTCAACCACGTCTACGCCCGGCTAACGGGGGCGGGCAACGCTATTGCCGTCCGAGCCGACACCGCCGCGCTGGCGGTGTGCATCGCCGCCGGACCGGTGGGATACCTGGTGCCCCGCTAGGACCGGCGACCACGCCCCCGCGACCGTCACGCTGGCGTGACTGTGGCCGGGCAGGGCCCGGCGAACACTGCTGGACGGCACGGTGCCGTGACGCTCGGCGCGAAGACTCAGCCAAAGCCAAGGACTGAGCCACCTAGGAGAATCGAACTCCTGACCTGCTCATTACGAGTGAGCCGCTCTACCGACTGAGCTAAGGTGGCATGCCCCGACGGGCGGCACGAGTCTACGGCAGTCGCGCTGACGCACCCAAAACAATCCGACTCAGGATCGCAATGCCAGGCCGATGCCGGCGATCATGGCATCGACGGCGAACTTGGGTTTTACGTTGATCGCCAGCGCTTCGCGGCACTCCAGCACCGCCTCGATACAGCGCAGCAGCCGTTCCGGGGTGCCGTGGGCGGCCATGGCGGCGGCACTCTCGGTCATGTCGGGGTGGTTGGCACGCACCTGTCCGGCGTTCGCCGACACCACCAGCGCATCACGAAAGTAGGTGGCCAGATCGATCAGGGCACGGTCAAGTGCGTCGCGGGAGGCGCGGGTTTGACGCGACTTCTGCCGTCGCTCAAGGTCTTTGATGGCCCCCGCGGCACCCCGCAGCGCGCCGGCGGTGCCCTTGCCAGTGCCCCCGGCTCCCAGCGCCGTGCGCAGCTCTTCGGTCTCGGCCTCGGCCCGCCCCGCGGTCGAGAGCAGCGCCTCGGCCTCAGCGGCCGCCACCAGCTCCTCGGCCGCGGCGTAGGCCCGCACCGGGGTGACCGCGTCGCGGGCCAGCCCCAGCGCCTGATCCCGGCGCAGGCGGGCGTCGGGATCGGTGGCTAGCCAGCGCGCCCGTCCCACATGGCCACCGCTGACTGAGGCCGCCCAGCTGGCGGTTTCGGCGTCCAAACCATGGCTGTCGACCAGCACCTGGGCGATCGCCGCCGCCGACGGCGTCACCAGCGCGACGTGGCGACAACGGGAGCGCAGCGTGATCGCGATGTCCTCGGGGTCCACCGACGGCGCGCACAGCACGAATACCGTCGAGGGCGGCGGTTCCTCGACGACCTTGAGCAGCGCGTTCGCCGCGCCTTCGGTCAGCCGGTCGGCGTCTTCGATCAGCACAATCTGCCGGCGCCCGGTGCTGGGTCGCCGGGAGGCGATCTGCACAATGGCGCGCATGTCGTCGACGCCGATCGATAGACCCTCGGGAATGACGCGCCGCACGTCGGCGTGCGTGCCTGCCATTGTGGTGGTGCAGGCACGGCACACTCCGCAGCCGGGCACCCCGGCAGACGTGCACTGTAGGGCGGCGGCAAAGCACAGCGCAGCAACCGAACGTCCGGAGCCGGGCGGGCCGGTGACGAGCCAGGCATGCGACATGGCGGCTTTTGCGGCGGTTTCTCCGGCCACCGTGTGAGCCGAATCACCCCGCGCGGCGGTGGCCGCGGCGGTCAGCTCGGCTTCGACATCGTCTTGGCCGACCAGCCGCGTAAATACCCCAGGCATTGCCGATAACAGTAACGGCCTGCGCCGACAAACCCCCCATCAGCGCAGGAAAACGGCGTTAATGGTTACTTCCGGGTCATTACTGCCCGATACGGTGGGTTGGTGAGCACCGCGCCGACACCGAGCGGGCGAATCGCCGGATTCGTCCGGTGGGTCGCGCGTACGCCGTGGCCGGTGTTCGCGCTGAGCATGCTACAAGCCGACATCGTCGGCGCTCTGTTGGTGCTCGGCTTCTTGCGCTACGGTCTGCCCCCCCATGACCGCATCGAGCTGCAGGATCTGCCGCACCTCAATCTGGCGATCTGGGCGGTGGCGGTGATCGTCCTGTTCCTCGCCGGGTTTTCGGTCAGCCTGCGACTGCTGGTGCCGGTGTTCCGGTGGCAGCGCCGTGAAGGTCTGCTCGCCGACACCGATCCCGAGGCGACCGAGCTGGCCCGCAGCCGCGCGCTGCGGATGCCCTACTACCGCACGCTGATCAGCCTGGGCTACTGGTGCGTGGGGGGCACGGTGTTCATCGTCGCGAGCTGGCCGGTGGCACGCCACGCAGCGCCGGTGGTGGCTGTCGCTACCGCCCTGGGCGCCACCGCGACCGCGATCATCGGTTATCTGCAGGCAGAGCGGGTGCTGCGGCCGGTCGCGGTCGCCGCGCTCCGCGCCGGCCTGCCGGAGAACATCAGTGCGCCCGGTGTGATCGGGCGCCAGATGCTGACCTGGGCGCTGTCGACAGGGGTACCGCTGCTGGTGATCGTGCTGACCGTGGTGGCCGACCGGTTCTCCTTCCTGCACTCGGCACCCGAACAGCTTTTCGGCCCGATCCTGCTGCTGGCGTTGGCCGCCCTGCTCGTCGGATTGGCCAGTACCCTGCTGGTGGCCATGTCGATCTCCGATCCGCTGCGCCAGCTGCGGTGGGCGCTCGGCGAGGTCCAGCGCGGTAACTACAACGCGCATATGCAGATTTACGACGCCAGCGAACTGGGCCTGCTGCAGGCCGGGTTCAACGACATGGTGCGCGACCTGTCCGAGCGGCAGCGTCTGCGCGACCTGTTCGGTCGTTACGTCGGCGAAGATGTGGCTCGGCGCGCCCTGGAGCGGGGCACCGAGCTGGGCGGGCAGGAGCGTGACATCGCGGTGCTATTCGTCGATTTGGTCGGCTCCACGCATCTCGCGTCGACGCGACCGCCCAGCGAGGTCGTCAGCCTGCTCAACGAGTTCTTTCGCGTGGTGGTGGACACGGTCGGCCGGCACGGCGGTTTCGTCAACAAGTTCCAGGGCGACGCCGCGCTGGCGATCTTCGGTGCCCCGATCGAGCACCCCGACGCCTCCGGTGGGGCGCTGGCGGCGGCTCGTGAACTGCACGACGAACTGCTCCCGGTGATCGGTTCCGCGGAGTTCGGCATCGGGGTGTCGGCGGGCAGGGCTATCGCGGGCCACATCGGGGCGCAGGCACGTTTCGAGTACACCGTGATCGGTGACCCGGTCAACGAGGCCGCGCGACTCACCGAGCTGGCCAAGCTCGAGGACTGCCATGTGCTGGCGTCGGCGATGGCGGTCAGCGGCGCAGTTGACGCCGAAGCGCTGTACTGGGACGTCGGTGAAATCGTGTCGCTGCGCGGTCGCACCTCCCCCACCCAGCTGGCTCGCCCGCTGAATCTCGCTGTCCCAGAGAAGGTCTCCAGCGAAACCGGCTAGCGCTACCGCCGCTTCTTCGCCGGCGCTTTGCGGGTTGTCTTCTTGGCCCGTTTGACCGGGCCACGGGCCCGCCGGTCGGCTAGCAGTTCGGCGGCACGCTCGTCGGTGATCGACAACACGTCGTCGCCCTTACGCAAACTGGCGTTGGTTTCGCCGTCGGTGACGTACGGCCCGAAGCGGCCGTCCTTGATCACCATCGGCTTACCCGAGGCCGGATCGGTCCCCAGCTCACGCAGCGGCGGCGCCGAAGCACCTTGTCGCCCGCGCTGTTTCGGCGCAGCGTAGATTTTCAGCGCTTCGTCGAGGGTGACGGTAAACATCTGGTCCTCAGTGAACAGTGATCGAGAATCGTTGCCGCGCTTGAGGTATGGGCCGTACCGCCCGTTCTGCGCGGTGATGTCTTCACCGGAGGCGGGATCGATACCGACCACTCGCGGCAGCGAGAGCAGCCTGAGTGCGTCGTCGAGTGTGACGGTCTGCAGGTCCATGCTGCGCAGCAGCGAACCCGTGCGGGGTTTAGGGCCGGTGGGCTTTTTGCCTTTCTTGGCCGGCGCGGCATCGCCGTCCTCAGGGGGCGGTGCCGGCAGGATCTCGGTCACGTAAGGCCCGTAGCGTCCGTCCTTGGCCACGATCTCATGGCCGGTGTCGGGATCCAGGCCCAGCAACCGCCCTTCCTGGGGTGTGGCGAAAAGCTCTTCGGCCAGTTCCAGGGTCAGCTCGTCAGGGGTGAGCGAGTCGTTGAGGTTGGCCCGCTGGGGTGCGAGTTCGCCGTCGTCACCGGCGACCAAGCGTTCCAGATAGGGCCCGTTCTTGCCGACTCGCACATAGATCGGCCGGGCCTCAGCATCGTCGAAAAGCTTGATGGAGTTGACTTCTCGGGCATCGATACCTTCGAGATTGACACCGACGAGCTTCTTCAGGCCACCCGAGCGAGCCACCGAATCCGGGACCCCATGGTCGCCGCCGAAGTAGAAGTTGTTGAGCCAGTTGGTGCGCTGTTCGCTGCCCGAGGCGATTGCGTCGAGTTCGTCTTCCATCGCCGCGGTGAAGCCATAGTCCACCAGCCGCCCGAAATGCTGTTCCAGCAGGCCGGTCACCGCGAACGCCACCCACGACGGCACCAGGGCGCTGCTGCGTTTGTGCACGTAGCCCCGGTCCTGGATGGTCTTGATGATCGACGAATACGTCGACGGACGGCCGATACCCAGGTCTTCGAGCGCTTTGACCAGCGAGGCCTCGGTGTAGCGGGCGGGCGGGTTGGTGGCGTGGCCGTCCGCGGTCAACTCGACCGCGCTCAGCCGCTGCCCCTCGGTCAAGTGCGGCAGCCGCCGCTCGGCATCGTCGGCTTCGCCGCCGGCCAACTCGTCCACGGTTTCCACGTAAGCCTTGAGGAATCCGGCAAAGGTCAGGGTGCGCCCGGAGGCGCTGAACACCACGTCGCGCTCGCCGGAGCGCCCGTTGATCCGCAGGGTCAGCGTGGTGCCGCGGGCGTCGGCCATCTGCGAGGCCACCGTACGCTGCCAAATCAGCTCGTAGAGCCGGAAATCGTCGCCGTCGAGTTCACGGCGCACCGCGTCTGGGGTGGCGAACGTCTCGCCGGCGGGCCGGATTGCCTCGTGAGCTTCCTGGGCGTTCTTCACCTTGCGGGTGAACTGCCGCGGCGACGGCGAGACGTACTCCTCGCCATAAAGCTGACGCGCCTGGGTGCGCGCGGCGGCGATCGCCGACTCCGACAGTGTCGTCGAGTCGGTCCGCATGTAAGTGATGTAGCCATTTTCATAGAGCCGCTGAGCGATGCTCATCGTGCGCTCCGAGGAGAACCGCAGTTTGCGGCCGGCCTCCTGCTGCAGCGTCGACGTCATGAACGGCGCATATGGGCGCCGGGTGTACGCCTTTTCCTCCACCGAAGCCACGGTGAGCTGCGACCCGCGTAAACCGCCGGCCAAGGCCGAGGCAGACGCCTCGTCGAGGACCACGACCTCGGCAGGCTTGCGCAGCACACCAAACGAGTCGAAATCACGTCCGGTCGCGACCCGTAGGCTGTCGACGCTGGTCAACCGGGCAGTGAAGATGGGTGGGGAGGCATCGGGGTCGGAGACGCTGGCGTCCAATTCCGCGACGACGTCCCAATAGGCGGCGCTGCGGAAGGCCATCCGGTCGCGTTCGCGCTGCACGATGATGCGGGTGGCCACCGACTGCACCCGGCCGGCCGACAGCTTGGGCGCGACCTTCTTCCACAGCACCGGGCTGACTTCGTAGCCGTAGAGCCGGTCCAGGATGCGGCGGGTCTCCTGGGCGTCGACAAGATCGATGTCCAGGTCGCGGGGATTTTCGGCCGCTTCGAGGATCGCTGGCTCGGTGATTTCGTGAAAGACCATCCGCTTGACCGGGATGCGCGGCTTCAGCGTTTCCAGCAGGTGCCAGGCGATGGCTTCGCCTTCGCGGTCGCCGTCGGTGGCTAGATAGAGTTCGTCGACATCTTTGAGCAGGCCTTTTAGCTCGCTGACGGTGCTCTTCTTGTCCGGGCTGATGATGTAGAGCGGTTCGAAGTCGGCATCGACGTTGACGCCGAGGCGGGCCCATGGTTCCGACTTGAACTTCGCCGGCACGTCGGCCGCTGCGCGCGGCAGATCGCGGATGTGGCCCCGCGAAGACTCGACAATGTAGCCGGACCCTAGGTAGCCGGCCAATTTGCGCGCCTTCGTCGGCGACTCCACGATGACGAGTCGCCGCGAGCTTCCATTTCCGCGACTTCCAGGACTTCCAGGACTTCCGGGACTTCCGGGACTTCCGGGACTTCCGAAGCCGCCGCGGTCCCTTACCTTCGGGTCAGCCAACTGCGCTTACGCTCCACTTCCATATCCCCCCGAGTCTCCCGCCCTGAGGCGATCCTCGCCCGAGCGACCGGCCGCCATAATGCTCCGGCACCCCTGTGGACAACTAATAATGTGGCACCCAATGTGACACCCGCAGCCGAGCGACGCAAACCGGCTATCGGGGCCAGGGACATAGACCAGCGCCTAGACACGCGGCCACTGCGCTAACGCCTCGGCGTCCTGCGGTGGTTCCCCGACGTTTTCTACCAGCCGCAATAGTCGGCGACGGCCGCTTATCCGAAGTGCCGGGCGGGTGCCGCGAGTACCGATCAGCGTCGGCGCGATGCCAACTCGCATCAGCGCCGACGCCAGCGGCGAATGGGTATCCGGCGCGTGCGGGTCCAGACCGAGCACATACCGGTCGGCCTCGGGGCTGCCCCCCGCCAGGGTCCAGGCCCGCAACTCCCGCGGTCCGGGCAGCCACAGCGGGGGCACCGTCTTGACCGCCCCGCGCGTCCACTCGCCGGCGATAACACACAGCCGGGGGTCTGCAGCCGTCCGCACCAGCGGAGTGTCCTCGTCGGTGCGGGTGATCTCGGGTGTCAGGCCGGCCTCGTCGATCATCTCGGCCAGCGCTGAAGCCCGCCAACCCTGCTCGACCACGACTGAGAGCCGGGCTCCGTCCCCGACCATCACGATCTGGCCGGCAGCTGCCAAGACCCCGGTGAGGTCGGCGACCGCAGGAGGCACCGACTCTGCCGAGAAGAAGGACAGCTGGCTCACGTCACCGACAGTAAGCCAGCCGGCGCGCAGCTGTCCGCAGTGTGGCGGGCGAAGTTGCCGGTTGCCGCCAAAGGGGAAAATAGCGAGAACCCCCCAGCCAGACCGGGCTGCGTGGGGGGCTCTCGTCAGTATCAGTCGCTCAGATGGAGCGGACGCCGGTGGCCTGTGGCCCCTTAGGGCTCTGGCCCACCTCGAACTCGACTCGCTGGTTTTCCTCGAGGGTGCGGAAGCCCGTCCCCTGGATCTCCGTGTAGTGGACAAACACGTCAGCGGAACCGTCCTCGGGGGCGATGAAACCGAACCCCTTCTCCGCGTTGAACCACTTCACAGTTCCCTGTGGCATTTCTCGATCTTTCCTTTTCTTCTTAGGTGCGGTACACCGTCATCGGTGCCCGGGCCCGCTGTGACCGCCATACCTGGTGGAGTCGCCGGGAACTTCACCCGGCCCAACCCTTCGCAGGACGTGCGGTCGCAACGTCGATCCTGCGAAAGTTTGACACGAACACAGAAGCCGCGACCGCCCATCAGTCAACCATGTCCGCCGCCTCGGCAACAGTTCCTCATGATCAATTCAGCAACCAGGTGATGAACAATTCATTTTGCAGAGCAGCCGTGGGAGGGGTGCGATGGTGACTTTCGGCAGCGAACTGCTGGCCGCCGCGGTCGCCGGCACCGAGGCGGACGAGCATCCGCTACGGCACGTGGCCGAGCTGCCCGCCCAGCCCGGTCGACCGCAACGCTGGCCCGCGTGGGCAGAGGCCGATGTGATCCGCGCGTTCACCGACCGCGGCATCAGTTCGCCCTGGTCACACCAGCTCGCGGCGGCCGAGCTGGCCCATGCCCGACGCCACGTGGTGGTGAGCACCGGCACCGCTTCGGGAAAATCGCTGGCCTACCAGCTTCCGATCCTCACTGCGCTGGCCAGCGATCCGCGGGCGCGGATGCTGTACCTGTCCCCGACCAAAGCCCTGGGCCACGACCAGCTGCGCGCCGCGCACGCGCTGACCACCGCGATCCCGCGGCTGCATGCCGTCACGCCGACCGCTTACGACGGCGACAGTCCCGCAGAGGTTCGCCGGTTGGCGCGGGAGCGCTCCCGGTGGCTGTTTTCCAACCCCGACATGATTCATCTGTCGATACTGCGCAACCATGCGCGCTGGGCCGTATTTCTGCGCGGCCTGCGCTTCCTGGTGGTCGACGAATGTCATTACTACCGTGGCGTTTTCGGATCCAATGTGGCGATGGTGCTGCGCAGGCTGTTGCGGCTGTGCACCCGCTACTCGACCGACCGGGCGGGGTACCCGACGGTGATCTTCGCCAGCGCGACGACGGCGTCGCCGGCGGCCACCGCAGCCGAGCTCATCGGTCAGCCGGTCGAGGAAGTCACCGAGGACGGCTCGCCGCACGGGGCCCGCACGGTGGCGTTGTGGGAACCGGCCCTGCGCGCCGACCTGATCGGCGAGAACGGCGCCCCGGTGCGCCGGTCCGCAGGATCCGAGGCGGCACGCGTGATGGCCGACCTGATCGCCGAGGGTGCCCGGACACTGACATTCGTCCGGTCGCGCCGCGGCGCAGAATTGACCGCGCTGAGCGCGCGGGCACGTCTGGACGATGTTGCTCCCGACCTGGCCGGGCAGGTCGCCTCCTACCGCGCGGGCTATCTGGCCGAGGACCGCCGAGCACTCGAAAAGGACCTGGCCGACGGCCGGCTGCGCGGTTTGGCCGCCACCAACGCGCTGGAGCTCGGTGTCGACATCGCCGGGCTGGACGCGGTGGTGATGGCAGGCTTTCCGGGAACGGTCAGCTCGTTTTGGCAACAGGCAGGCCGGTCGGGACGGCGCGGTCAAGGCGCGCTGATCGTGTTGATCGCCCGTGACGATCCGTTGGACACCTATCTCGTCCATCACCCGGCGGCGCTGTTGGACAAGCCAATCGAGCGCGTGGTGATCGATCCGACAAATCCCTATCTGCTTGGACCCCAATTGCTCTGTGCAGCAACAGAACTGCCGCTCGATGACGCTGAGGTGCGGACCTTGAGCGCCGAGCAAGTGGCCGCGGGCCTGGTCGACGACGGGCTGCTGCGCCGCCGCGGTGGCAAGTATTTCCCAGCACCCGGGCTCGACCCGCACGCCGCTGTCGACGTCCGGGGTTCAACGGGTGGCCAGGTCGTCATCGTGGAGTCGGAAACCGGACGACTGCTGGGCACCGCCGGCGCCGGGCAGGCCCCGGCAACGGTGCACCCAGGCGCGGTTTACCTGCACCAGGGCGACAGTTACCTGGTGGATTCGCTGGACGACGGGATCGCCTTCGTCCACGCCGAGGATCCCGGATATGCCACCTTCGCGCGAGAACTCACCGACATCGCGGTCAGCGGACCCGGCCAGCGGTCGACGTTCGGACCGGTAACACTGGCTCTGGTGCCGGTCACGGTCACCAGCCGGGTCGTTGGTTACCTGCGCCGCCGGCTGACCGGAGAGACGATCGACTTCGTCGAACTCGAGATGCCCGAGCATTCCCTGACCACCACCGCAGTGATGTACACCGTCACCCCAGAAGCGTTGGGGCGCAACGGTCTCGACGCCCCACGGATCCCTGGGGCGTTGCACGCCGCCGAGCACGCGGCGATCGGGCTGCTGCCGCTGGTGGCCAGCTGCGACCGCGGCGACATCGGCGGTTTGTCCAGCGCGGTGGGCCCCGACCCGCTTGCCCCGCTGCCCAGCGTCTTCGTCTACGACGGTTATCCGGGCGGCGCCGGCTTCGCCGAACGCGGCTTCCACCAGGCCAGCATCTGGTTGGCAGCCACGGCCGCCGCGATCGAGGCGTGTGAATGCCCGCGCGGATGCCCGTCGTGTGTCCAATCGCCCAAATGCGGCAGCGGGAATGAACCGCTGGACAAAGCCGGCGCGGTTGCGGTGTTGCGCTTGGTGGTCGACGAATTGACGAACAAGTCGTCGTGAGTCGGCTGCCGTGGAAGACGACCGACCCCTCGACGGTCGTCGTCTCGGCCTCAATTACGCGGCGGCCCGACGCCGCTTCGCCGCACCGGGTACGCGGACCAAAAGAACACGCGACGTTGCGCGACGAACGGTCGGACAACGCGATCCGTTCTTAGTGGGTGCAGCAGAAAAAGTTACCTGGCACAAACGCCGTGATGCAAACTCACTGGCCCACGCCGGCAGGTGTTCTACGTCCGTCGCACGATCGCGACCGTCAGCTGCAGCCTGGCCGGGTCGTAAACTTCTGGCATGGCCCACGACTGGCTGCTGGTCGAGACGCTGGCCAATGAACCAGTGGTCGTGGCGCAGGGACGCCAGCAGAAGAACCTGGTGCCGATAACCGCGTTCTTGCGCCGTAACCCCGGACTCGCCGCGATTCGCACCGCGATCGCCGAGTCGGTGCGGACCGGTCAAAGCCTGGCAAGCATCACGCCACAGGGCAACCGGGTAATCCGCACCGAGCCGGTGCGGATGTCCGACGGCCGGGTTCACGGTGTGCACGTGTGGACCGGACCGGTCGACGCCGAGCCTCCCGAGCGACCGATTCCGGGCCCGCTGCTGTGGGACTTCACTCTCGGGCTGGCCACGGACACCCGTGAGTCGGTGGTCAACACCGGCCGAAACCTTGACGACGAGGCCCCGCACAGCCGGGCCTTCGCGGAGAACTGGCCGTCGCGTGATCTCAAACCCAATGAGAGCAAGATCCTGGCGCTGGCGGTCGAGGGGCAACCGGGTCAGACGCTGTGCAGCGTCTGGGACGGCACTGACCGTCAGGGCAATCCGATCAGGGTGGGTTTTGTCGCGCGTACCGCTCTGGAACCCGGGCTCGACGGCCGGGACCACCTGGTGGCCCGGGGCATGAACTGGCGCGCCGAAAGCGAAAGCCCGGTGGAGTCGGGCGACCGCCTGGCCCAGCAGATTCTGCACGGACTGGCGCAGCCGGGCGTCCATCGCGCCCTGTTCGATCTCAACAGCTGGACGCTGCTGAAATGGCTTGATGAGCCCTGCCCGTTCTACGACTGGCGCGGCACCGGGGATGCGCCGCGGGTGCATCCCGACGACGAGCAGTTAAAAGCAGCCATGACAACGGAATTCGCCGGCGGGGCTACCGCGGGGGTGTTGCGTCTGCCCGGGCATGGCGGCACCTGGGTGCCGGTGCACATGACGGTCAACCGGGTGGAGCTCGAAGAGGGGGTCTTCGCCGGGCTATTTTCGGTGCGGTTGCCCACCGATAACGAACTCGCCGAGGCGGGACTGTCCCCCGAAGAGGCCGATTAGTCTGCGGGACCCGCCCGCGCCCGTGTGAACCTGCTAACAGTCGCTTGCATTAGCTAGCACCCGCGGCGAAGTATCGGCAGACAAGCGGCTACCGACATCCCGTCGGGCCGTTATCCGAATGGAGGGGAATATGGCGGACAACAACAGCGGTCCCATCGAAGCCATCCGTGGCATCGTCGAGGGAGCGATTGGCTTTACGAAGCAGGTCATAGGGCTTGTCTTGGGTCGCAGCGATCTGCAGGAAGAGGGCAAGGCGCAGGTGAGCAAGGCCTCTGACCAACTTGAGGCAGCCGGCAAGGAGGCCCAAGCCGCGAAGGCTCGCGCCAGCGCCAAAGCCCAAGGGTCGCGCCAGAAGGCCGCTAGCAAGTCCAAGTAACCGCTAGGCCGCGCCAGCGTGCCTCTACGAAACACCCCCGGTTCGTGCCGGGGGTGTTTGAGCCCAGCATGATAGCGGTGCCATTATGCGGGGCCGGCCCGCGCGCCGGCCCGGGCCCTGCCGGCGAAGGCAACTGCCACCTCGACGGTGATCACGACGTCGAGGTCAATCACTGCGCACTGCGCGGAGTCGGCTCCCATTTGCCGGGCCAGGGTTTTGGCCAGGCCGCAGGCCGCCTCGGGTCCGGAGGGCAGCCGGCGCGCGGCGGCCAACGCGGAAAGATCGGCCGCCGCCTGGGCACGGTGTCGCGCCACCACGATTGCGCCGAGGTAGACACCGCCGCCGGTGACGGCCAGCAGCACAGCCACCATCGCGACCGCGACCACCGTGGCCGAACCGCGGTCACTTGGGTCACTAGGGCGGCTCAGCTGCCGAAATACCCGTTGCTCCGATGGCCAGCGCGGGTAGCAGCTTCGAGCGCGCGGTGACCGTGGCGACGATGAACTGACCGTCGCGGCGCAGCTGCAGGCGGGCTCCGCCCGGCGCGATCTGGCGGGCTGCCTCGACCGCCGACCGCTCGTCGCCGCGCGCGGCCAGCCGGGCGGCCTCGCGGGCGGCATCCACACAGCGCACCTGCATCGACACTGCAGTGACACCGGCCAGGCACAACACCAACACCATGACCAGCGCGGCGATACCCAGCGCGGCCTCAACGGTGCCGACACCGGCATCGTCGGCTAGACCTTGGTGTTGAGCGCGCGAGCGATGATGTTGCTCAACGCCGAAACCACGGAATCGCCGGTGACCACCGTGTACAGAATGGCGCCGAAGGCGGCCGCCGCAATGGTGCCGATGGCGTATTCGACGGTCGACATGCCCGTCTCGTCGACAACCAGCAGCGTCATGCGGGCGCTCAGCGCACGGAACATGTTGCGGATCAACATTTTCCCCTTTCTCGTTACCCCGCCCGGGGATATCCGCGGCCACTCCGCGAAGCATTGGTGCCGCGCAGCACGGCCTCACAACAGACCCGACTGCAGGACGTCGCCGGCCAGTCCGGCCACCACCGGGACAATGCCGAGACACACGAACGCGGGCAGGAAGCACAGGCCCAGCGGCCCTGCGATCAGCACCGCAGCGCGCTCGGCGGTCGCGTCGGCGGTGTGCGCGGCCTCATGGCGCGACCGCGCGGCTAGTTCGGCGACGCCGTCGGCCAGGGCCGCGCCGGAGGACGCCGAACGTCGCGCCAGCCGCAGCAAAGCATCGGTGTGGGTGTCGAGGGAGGCGGCCGGCGCATCCGGCGGTGCCGACCACGCCGTCGCCGGGTCAGCGCCCAGCGTGAGCAGATCGGCAGCCCGCCGCAACACCGCGGCCAGCCGCGGCGGGGCGGCCGGCGCCGTGGCGACCGCGGCGGCCGACACCGCCATCCCGGCCGCCAAGCAGACCGCGAGCACATCCAGGCTCGACGCAACGGCCAGCGGATCCGGGCCGTACACCGGCCGGCGCCGCGGCCGCCACGTCCGTCCCGTCAGACCGGCGCGTATCCGCACCATCGAGCGACCGGCGCCGCACAGTACGGCGGCGGCCAACAACACTGCCGCGACCGTCATGACACCACCTGGTCGGTGATCCGGTCCGACCACAGCAGTCCGCCGCAGGCCAGCATCGTCCCGACCACCAGCAACCACCCGCCGAGATGCCCGTGCAGCAGGAACCGCACGGGATGAGCCCCGATCAGCTGTCCCAGCGCTACGCCGAGTGCCGGCAGGCCGGCCAGGATCACCGCGGTCGCGCGGGCACCCGCCATCTTCGACGTCACATGTGACGAAAAACGTTGCCGCTCATCAATATCCCGTTGCGCGGTGCGCATCAGAGTCGCCATCGCCAGGCCATGGTCAGCGGCCAGCTGCCAGCACACCGCCAGTCGCTCCCAGTGCGCGGGCAATGTCGAGGAGCCGGCCGCGCTGCGCAACCCGGCACCGACGTCCGCGCCCAGCCTGGCGCGTGCGGCGACCGCGCGGAAGGCGGCCGCAACGGTGCCCCCGGTTTCGTCGGCGGCGACGGAGAATGCGCGCACCGGGTGTGCGCCGACCCGCAATTCACCGACCAGGACATCCAGCGCGGCTTCCAACGAGCGACTCTCGGCCGCAGCTCGCCGGCCGCCGCGGCGGCGGCGCAACCGCACGACCGCGGTAACGACGACCATCGCGGCCGCCAGATCCGTTGTCGGCGGAAGCAATACGCTAATAGCAACCGCGATGCACCCGGCTGCCCAGGCGGCGAAGCCGAAAGGCACGCGTCGCGGTACCGAAAGGGGCGACGTGAGCCGGCGCCCCGGTGACGACGGCAATACCACCAGGGCGAAAGCCACCGTCAGGGTGGCAGCCACCAGACCGGTCACGTGGCGATCCGATCCCGCAGCAGCCGTCGCAGATCGGCAAGTTCATCGGCAGGTCCATCATCGGCATGCCACACCCGGACGGCATACACCCGTCCGCTGTCGGTCTGACGCAGCACCGCGATCTCGCTGAGCCGGCGACGCCCGCTGCGATCCCGCGCGACGTGCAGCAGTACTCGGACCGCAGCGGCGAGCTGACTGTGCAGCGCGGCGCGATCCAGCCCGCCGAGCGCACCCAACGCCTCCAGCCGGGCGGGAACCTCGCTCGGATTGTTGGCGTGCACGGTGCCGGCGCCGCCCTCGTGGCCGGTGTTCAGCGCCGCCAGCAGATCGACCACTTCAGCCCCGCGGACCTCCCCGACCACGATACGGTCGGGTCGCATGCGCAATGCCTCGCGGACGAGTTGACGCACCGTGACCTCGCCGACCCCTTCCACATTGGCGCACCGCGCGACCAGTTTGACCAGATGCGGATGCGCCGGCTCCAGTTCGGCGGCGTCCTCCACGCACACGATCCGCTCGTCGGATGACACCGCACCCAGCAGCGCGGCCAGCAAGGTGGTCTTCCCGGCCCCGGTGCCGCCCGACACCAGGAACGCCAGCTGGGCGGCGATCAGGTCGCCGAGCAGATCGGCGGCCTGCGGCCCGATCGCGCCCGATGCCGTCAGCGCGGCCAGATCCTGCGTGGCCGGCCGCAGCACCCGCAGCGACAGGCAGGTGCCGCCCGCGGCGACCGGCGGTAGCACCGCATGCAGCCGGACCGCGAACCCGCGGCCCCCGAACCCGGTCAGCTGACCGTCCACCCATGGCTGGGCGTCGTCGAGACGACGGCCGGCGGCCAACGCCAGCCGCTGCGCCAGCCGCCGCACCGCCGCATCATCGGGGAAGCGGATCGAACTGCGCTGCAATCCATTTCCATCGTCAACCCATACCGCGTCCGGGGCGGTGACCAACACGTCGGTGGTGCCTTCAGCACACAACAGCGGCTCGAGGATGCCGGCGCCGGTCAGCTCGGTCTGCAGCATCCGCAGATTAGTCAGCACCTCGGTGTCGCCGAGCACACCACCGGACTCGGCCCGGATCGCGGCGGCCACCACATTGGGCCGCAGCGGTAAGGATTCGGCCGCCAGCCGTTCGCGTACGCGCTCGATCAGTGAACCGCTCATGCCGCCCTGCCTTTGGCAGCCGGGTGCCTGGGCAGCACGACAAGTACCCGCCGGGCCGCGGCGCCCAGCGCGGATCGCCGGCCCAGTCGCAAGCCGCCGCGTTCCAGTTGCTCGGCGAGCCGCGGTTCGGCGCGCATGGATGCCAGCAGCGGCACGGCGGCGACCTCGGCAACCTCGGCCGCGCGCAGCCCAGCCGGCGATGGTCCCCGCACGACCAGACCAATGTTGGGGTTGAACGCGGACAGCACCGGGGCGATCGTCGCGGTGGCGGCGCATGCCCGTACGTCGCACGAGCTGACCAGGACCACAAGATCGGCTGTCGCCAAAGCGGTTTGAGCCGCATCGGTCAACCGACGCGGCAGATCGCAGATTACCGTCGCG
Source organism: uncultured Actinomycetota bacterium (assembly GCA_963787635.1). Classification (GTDB taxonomy): domain Bacteria; phylum Actinomycetota; class Actinomycetes; order Mycobacteriales; family Mycobacteriaceae; genus Mycobacterium. The sequence continues at coordinate 489,493 of CAWBDP010000008.1, forward strand.
CCGCCGCGCCGGCCGGCGTCGACGACCGCGTCCACCGCCCCGGGCTCCAGTTCACCGCCGCGCCGGGTGCCCGAGAGGATGCTGACCCCGCGATGGCGCGGCAGCGCCTCTCGCATCGCCGGCCAGTTGAGGCGTCCGCCCTGCACCCCTAAGTCCGGCCAACGCACGCCGGCCGCGCTTTCCCCACCCACCAGCAAATCGATGCCACCACCCCAGGGGTCGAGATCGAGGAGCAGCGCGTTGACGGCGGTCTGGGCCAGGGCGGCCGCAAACAGAGATGCACCGGCTCCGCCGCGCCCGCCGATGACGGCCACGACCTCGCCGCGGAGCCCGCCGTCCCGGGCGGACTCCGCCGCCTCGGCGAACGCATGAACCAGTTCCCGTTCCTGCGCGGGAAGCATCAAAACCGCTTGGGCCCCAACTGAAATCGCCGCAGACCACGCAGCGGCGGCCGGTTCGGCCGGGGTGAGCAATACGACGTGGTCACGGCGGGGCAGCGCCCGCGGCGCACAGTGGGCTGCCGCCGCTTCATCGAGCACTACCGCCGCCGCGGCAGACCAGGCTTTCCTGGTCACCGGCGGCGAGGCTCCGGCGTGAACTACCCGCAATCCGACGGCTGCGGCGACCCGGTCCACCTCGTCCCGCACAGCCCCATCGGTCAGCATGGCCAACACACCGGAGTTGCCGGTATGGCCAACGGTGGCGGCGATGCCGCGAGTCGACGTCACCACGCCACGGTGCCCGGGCATGGCTCTGGGACGCCAGTGCCAATGTGACATTTTGTGGAAAAGACCGAATGTGTGGATAACTCGCCGCAGCGAACAGCGGTCGAAGCGTCCCGATAACGTGATTCCGCAATGCATTATCTGCGGAGCAATTGATCCCACAAAAGGGACGACCCCCGCCAGGGGGGGAGGAGGCGAGGGTCGTCGTGCATCAGCCCCGGGGGGTCGGGCTGAAGCACCCTCGGCACAGGCCGAGTAATGCTTACTATACACATGACAGCGCGTCCGGGCGCAAGTGTTACGTGGACTGGAGACCAGAATTCGCGAGCAATTCACGGCCCGCATTCAGAGCCCGAAAATTGCCGCAAGAACTGCTGTGAGCGGGGCTTTTATTGACGCGCATCGCGTCGTGTCGCGGGGTCGCCCTATGCTGAGTCGGTGACCGTCTCCGACTCGGCCGGCCAAAAGGAAGCGCCATCGCAAGCCACGGCGTCCAACAATCCGCCCACCCGTACCGCCGCATTCTTCGACCTAGATAAGACGGTTATCGCCAAGTCGAGCACGCTGGCGTTCAGCAAGCCGTTTTTTGACCAGGGGCTGCTGAACCGGCGCTCTGTGCTCAAGTCCAGCTACGCTCAGTTCCTCTTCACGCTGTCGGGTGCCGATCACGACCAGATGGATCGGATGCGGCTGCATTTGACCAATATGTGCACCGGCTGGGATGTGGAACAGGTCAAGTCGATCGTCAACGAGACGCTGCACGACATCGTCACTCCGCTGGTGTTCGCCGAAGCCGCGGACCTGATCGCCGGCCACAAGTTGTGCGGTCGAGACGTCGTGGTGGTGTCGGCTTCGGGGGAGGAAATCGTCGCTCCGATCGCGCGCGCCCTGGGTGCCACGCATGCGATGGCGACCCGGATGGTCGTCGCCGACGGCAAGTACACCGGCGAGGTGGCGTTCTACTGCTACGGCGAAGGGAAGGTGCAGGCCATCCGGGAGTTGGCGGTTCGGGAGGGATATCCGCTCGAACACTGCTACGCCTACTCCGATTCGATCACCGACCTGCCGATGCTGGAGACCGTGGGTCACCCCACCGTGGTCAATCCCGACCGGGCGCTGCGCAAGGAGGCGACAACCCGCGGGTGGCCGATCCTGATGTTCTCCCGCCCGGTGTCGCTGCGCGACCGTATCCCGGCCCCGTCGAGCGCCGCAGTCGCCACCACGGCTGCCGTGGGAGTCAGCGCACTGGCCGCCGGAGCGGTCACCTACTCATTGCTGCGCCGCTTCGCGTTTTGACGCCCCGGCCCCACCCCGCAGCAAACCGAACGCGGGCGAGCGCGACAAATGGCTCGGAATTGGGCCTTGATGTGATAGGGGTCACGTAGTACAAAGGAGTCACGGAAGCCTGGTGCGGCCAAGATCGGTCCGGAGGAGAAGGGTTCGATCTCCCAACCCTGGCGACCCAGCACGGTACCCGGCACCCACGCGGAGCCACAGCCGCGATAAAGGCAGAAGTGTTGCGGGCCTGCGTAATTGCGAAGAGCGGACGGTTTCGACGGCCCTTTGGGTGGGGTTGCAGCCGGGCGCATCGCAAGATCGCCGAGGCCACCCACGCAGCCCATGAGTTGCACGCTTGGTAACCGAGTTCCGTGCTAGCGGGCGGCGGGCCGACAACTACGGACCGTCGCCCGTTTTTGTGCGATCTGACTGGCCGGCCGCATTAGTTGTCACCTCCGCTGGCTAACGTGCTGACAAGGTTTCGGCAATCGAGAACGCCTCCTGCGCGCCGGACTTCAGCGCGCGGCAGCACAACAGCAGCCAGTCCGCGATGCCATCGGGCGTACCGGTGGCGAAGCCCCGCGCGGCGTCGCGATAGTCCGCGGCACGTCGCATCCAGTACACCTCCGGCACACCCAGTCCGTGCGGATCCAGTCCACTGGCGATGGTCACCAGCCGCGACACCGCGCGGGCCACCACCCCGTCGGCGCTGCCGAAGGGCGCCAGCGTCAACAACTCGCCGTGCGCGACGGCGGCAATCACCGCGGCGGGCGCCCGTGTGGCGCCGGTAACGACATCACCGAGCAGCTCAAGCCGGGGGCCGACCTCGGGGTCGGCGCGCGGCCGCCCCAACCGATCGTCGCCGACCTGACCGGCGGCGGCCAGCGTGTGCAGCCGTGCCAGCGCCTGCAACGGCGCGCGCTGCCATACCCCGACCAGGTTGCTCTGGCCGCCTTCCAGTTCCTGGGCTACTCGCAGTGCGCCGGCGAAAACCGGGTCGCTGATTACCGAGTCGTCCTCGAGTGTGACGGCGCCGCCGTCGAGGACCGCCGAGGCGCGGGCCGCCCGTAGCGATGACTCGGCGGCGGTCACCGGCCAGCCCCGCAGGTTGGCCCGATGCCGGTGGGCCCGGCCCAAGGCGTCGCGGGCCTGCTCGCTGGCCGCGGCCACACCGGGAAGCTGCATCAGTGGAGCCAGCGGGTCGGAGCTCACAACTGCCAACCTATCGGGTCGCGCCCGGGATGGCGTCTAATAGCTCTCGGGTGTACTCGTGGCCGGGCCGGGTGAACACCTCCTCGACACAACCCTGCTCAACCACCTCTCCGGCGCGCATCACCAAGACGTCGTCTGCGATCTGACGAATCACCGCCAGATCGTGACTGATGAACAGGTAGCTCAGCCCGAGCCGGGACTGCAGATCGGCGAGCAATTCGAGTATCTGGGCCTGCACCATGACATCGAGCGCGGAGACCGCCTCGTCGCAGACCAACACCTCCGGGCGCAGTGCCAGTGCCCGGGCGATCGCGACGCGCTGACGCTGACCGCCGGACAGTTCGCGCGGTAGCCGATCCATCAGCGCCGACGGCAGCGCCACCTGGTCAGCCAACTCGCTCACCGTTCGTCGGCGTTCCCGGCGGTCGCCGATCCGGTGGATGCGCAGCGGCTCTTCTATGGCGCGGAACACCGAGTAGAGCGGATCCAGGCTGCTGTAGGGGTTTTGAAACACCGGCTGCACGCGACGACGAAAGCCGAACGCCTCACGACGATCCAATGCGGCGATGTCTCGACCGTCGTAACATACTGTGCCGCAGGTCGGTTGCAGCAGGCCGAGCACCATCCGCGCCAGTGTGGATTTCCCCGAACCGGATTCACCGGCAATCGCCAGCGTGGTGGCCCGCCGCAGCCGGAACGACACCGCCGTCGACAGCACGCAATTCGGTATGCCGCCACAGCGCACCGCGGGATTCCCGATAGATTTTGGTCAGTCCGGTCGCGACGATCACGTCCCCGGCGTCGGTAACAGCCGGTTGCGCCGTGGGTTCGGGTGCGGTCAGCGACGGCGCGGCGGCCACCAGCCGGCGCGTGTAGCCATGCTGCGGGCTTTCCAGGACCGACTGTGCCGTACCGGATTCCACCACCGCGCCGGCGTTCATCACCACCACATGTTTGGCCCGCTCGGCGGCCAGTGCCAGGTCATGGGTGATCAGCAGTACCGCGGTTCCCAGTTCGTCGGCAAGGCGCTGCAGGTGGTCGAGCACCCTGCGCTGCACGGTGACGTCCAATGCCGATGTCGGCTCGTCGGCGATCAGCAGCCGCGGCCTTCCGGCAAGTCCAATCGCAATCAGCGCACGCTGACACATGCCGCCGGAAAGCTGGTGCGGGATACTTCGCCGGCCTGCGTCGCCGGCTCGGTCATGCCCGCCTCGGCGAGCAGCTGGATGGATCGGCGGCGAGGATCTCTGACGTTGTTGGCGCGCAGTGCCTCCCGCACTTGGAAACCAATTTTCCACACCGGGTTCAGGTTGGTCGCCGGGTCCTGCGGCACGTAACCGATGCGGGCACCACGGATGGATCGCAGTGCGCGCGGGTCGGCTGTAGCCAAATCGACGCCGTCGAACATGATGCGGCCTCCGGTGATTCGCCCGCCCGGAGGTAGCAGCCCGAGAATCGCGGCGGCGGTGCTGGATTTACCCGAACCCGATTCGCCGACCAGCGCGACGGTCTGTCCGCTGTGGACGACCAGATCAGCGCCGCGGACCACGGGAACGCCGTCGAAACTGACTTCGAGCCCCTCGACCGCAAGCAGCGGCGGTTCCTGCGGGGACGTCATGCCCGCCATGCCCGCGACCCCGGATCCAGCGCGTCGCGCAGTGCGTCGCCCATCATCATGAAGGCCAGCACCGTGATCGCCAGGGCACCGGCCGGATAGAACAGGATCGGCGAGCCCGCCCGCAGCCTGGTCTGGTCCAGGTTGATGTCGCCGCCCCAAGACACCACCGTCGGCGGCAGTCCGACCCCCAGATAAGACAACGTGGCTTCGGTGACGACGAAGATTCCCAGCGCGATGGTGGCAACCCCGATCACCGGGCCGATGGCATTGGGCAACACATGTCGCAGCAGAATCTGAAACCTGCTCAGGCCCATGGCTTTAGCGGCCAGCACATAGTCGCGGCCGCGCACCTCGAGCACCGCACCACGGGCGATCCTGGCCAGCTGCGGCCAGCCGAACAGCGCCAGGATGGCGATCACCGTGAATACCGTGCGGTGGTGCATGACCTGCATCAGCACGATGGCGGCCAGCAGCAGCGGGATTCCGAAGAAGACATCGGCAATCCGGGACACCAGCGCGTCGAACCAGCCACCGTAGAAACCGGCCAACACGCCCAGCGCCCCGCCGACGACGAAGACGGCCAGCGTGGCGCCCATCCCGACGGCGATCGACGCCCGGGCACCGTAGATCGTGCGTGCGTAGATGTCGTGGCCCTGCAGGTCGGTGCCGAACCAGTGCGCCGCTGATGGTGCGAGCATGCTCTGGCCGGGATCGGCATAGCGTGGATCGATTCCGGTGAACAGAGCCGGGAAGGCCGCGACGACGACGACGAAGACGATCAGCGCCGCGGCAATCACGAACTTCGGCCGCCGACGCAGTCCCCGCCCGGCGTCGCGCCAGAAGCCACTGCGCCGGTGCGCGTCGGTATCGTGTTCAGGCATAGCGGATCCGGGGGTCCAGGCCCGCGTACAGCAGGTCCACCGCCAGGTTGGTGAACAGGTACACCACCACCAGCACCGTCACGATCGACACCACCGTCGGCGCCTCCTGTCTGATGACGGCTTGATACAGCACGCCGCCGACCCCGTGGATGTTGAAGATCCCCTCGGTCACGATCGCTCCGCCCATCAGCGCGCCGAAATCTGCACCAAGGAAGGTCACCACCGGAATCAGCGAGTTACGCAAAATGTGCACGGTGACGACGCGGGGCCACGATAGGCCCTTGGCGGTGGCGGTGCGCACGTAGTCGGCGTGCGCGTTGGCAGCCACCGCCGAGCGGGTCAACCGGACCACGTAGGCGAACGACACCGAACCCAGGACCACTCCGGGCAGCAGCAAACGGCGCAGTGTCGCCTGGTCCCCCACCGTGACCGGGGCAAGACCCAGCCGCACCCCGAAGACGAACTGCGCCAAAAAGCCCAGCACGAAAATGGGAACCGCGATGATGACCAGGCCGGCGATCAAAACCCCCGCGTCGAAGATACCGCCCTGACGCAACCCGGCGATCACGCCAAACCCCACGCCCAAAACGGCCTCGACTACCAGTGCGATCACCGCCAGCCGGATTGTTACCGGAAAGGCTTGCGCAAGAACTTCTTTGACTGGCAACCCGGAGTATGCGCGGCCCAGGTCACCACGCAGGATGCCGGCCAGGTAGCGCAGGTACTGCAGCCAGAACGGGTCGTCGAGGTGGTACTGGCTGCGTAACTGGGCGGCCACCGCCGGGCTCACCGGCCGGTCCCCGCCCAGTGCGGCCACCGGGTCACCGGGCAGCAGGAACACCATCCCGTAGACCAACAGGGTGGCGCCGAGAAAGACGGGGATCATGACCGCGATGCGCCGGGCGACATACCAACCCATCTCAGGCCTTGACGATGTGCTCGTAGTCGGGCAGGCCGTTCCAAGTGATGACGACGTCACTGACGTTCGCGGATCGGCCGGCCACCGCGATGTTGTCCCATAGTGGGACAACAGGCATGTCGCGCAACAGGATTCGCTGCGCGTCGTTCACGAGCCGATAGAACTCCGGCAGGCTGGGCGCGGCCGCGGCCATCGCCAGCGCGGCATCGAAATCCGGATTGGAGTAGCCGACGTCGTTGGCCCCGGCACCGGTGGCGTACAGCGGCGCCAAGAATTCCAGCATCGAGGGGTAGTCACCTTGCCAGGCGGCGCGGAAGGCGGACGTGATGGTGCGTTCGGTGACCTGGGTGCGGAACCCCGCGAAGGTGGGCTGCGGGGCGCCGACAGCGTCGATGCCCAGGGTGTTCTTGATGCTGTTGGCCACCGCGTCCACCCACTCCTGGTGTCCGCCGTCCGCGTTGTAGGCGATCGGATACCCGCCACTCCATTTCGAGATCGCGTCGGCCTGCGACCACAGCCGTCGTGCCCGGTCCGGGTCGAAGTTCAACGCATCGTTGCCATCGATGTTCGGGTCGAAACCGGGCAGTGACCTTGCGGTGAAATCGCGGGCCGGGGCGCGGCTGTTGAAGAAGATCTGCTGGCAGATCTGCGGCCGGTTGATGGCCGCCGACAACGCCAGGCGGCGCAGCCGGCCTTCCACACCGCCGAAGTGCGGCAGCCGCAGCGGCGTGTCGAGGTTCTGGTTGACCGCCACCGGGGCGGTGAGCGCCCGATCGCCCAGGTCGCCGCGGTAGACCGGCAGCGCGCTGGGCGGAATCGTGTCCAGCACATCGAGATTGGCCGAAAGTAAATCAGCGTAGGCGGTGTCGAGGTTGGCGTAGAAAACGAATTGCAGACCCTTGTTGCGCGCGACCCGGTTGCCGTGATAGCCGGGGTTGGGCACCAGGTCGATTTTGACGTTGTGTAACCAGGCCGGGTGATGTGGGCCGCCGGCAAGCTGGTACGGCCCGTTTCCGATCGGGTGCCGGCCAAAGGCGGTCATGTCCTTGAACGCGGCATCTGGTAGCGGGTAGAACGGCGAAAACCCCAGGCGCAGTGTGAAGTCGATGGTCGGTGCCTTGAGCCGCACGGTGAACTCGCCGTCGTTGATCACCTTGAGTCCGGACATGGTGGTCACGCCGGGTTTGGGCGCGGCCACCTCGTCGAAGCCCGCAATCGGGCTGAAGAAGCTTTGCTGCAGTTGGGCGTTGCCGGCCAGCGCGCCGTAGTTCCACGCATCGACGAAGGAGTGCGCCGTCACCGCGGAGCCGTCGGTGAACTTGCACCCTGGTTTGAGGATGATCCGATAGTTGATGTTGTCGGCGGTCTGGATCGACTGGGCAACCTCCAGCGCGGGTGCGCCTTTGGCGTCATAGGACATCAACCCGGCGAATAGGCGGTCAATGATGCGGCCACCGTTGCTGTCGTTGGTGTTGGTCGGGATCAACGGATTCTGCGGTTCAGCTCCGTTGACGATCACCACGTCGGTGCGGACCTCACCGCCACAGCCGGTCAGCGATGCGATCACCAGAGGCGGCGGCAACGATCGTGGCCACGGCATGCATCCGACGCATGACAGCGACCTTAGGGCCCCGACTACGCTCAGCACGTGACCGCAACGCACCCCGAGGCGCCGTCATCGTACCCCCCTGCCGCCGAGTTCGCCGAGCAGGCCAACGCGACCGCCGAGCTGTACCGGGAGGCTGACCAAGACCGGTTGGCGTTCTGGGCGCAGCAAGCCAACCGGCTGTCGTGGGCGGCGCCGTTTTCCCAAGTCCTGGACTGGTCGGAGGCGCCGTTTGCGCGGTGGTTCGCCGACGGAAAGCTCAACGTCGCCGCCAACTGCGTGGACCGCCATGTCGAGGCCGGCCACGGCGAGCGGGTCGCCATCCACTGGGAGGGTGAGCCGATCGGCGAGGACCGCACCCTGACCTACGCCGACCTGCAGGCCGAGGTGTCTAAGGCCGCGAACGCGTTAACCGGCCTGGGCCTGGTGGCCGGCGACCGTGTCGCGATCTATCTGCCGATGATCCCGGAGGCTTTGGTGTCGATGCTGGCTTGCGCGCGGCTGGGCATCCTGCACAGCGTCGTGTTCGCCGGGTTCACCGCAACGGCGCTGCGGGCCCGGATCGCCGACGCGAAGGCCAAGCTGCTGATCACCGCCGACGGGCAGTTTCGCCGCGGCAAGGCGGTATCGCTGAAGGACGCCGCCGACGAGGCAGTCCGTCCGGACGGCGAGGAGCCCAGCCCGATCGAGCATGTCCTGGTGGTCCGGCGCACCGGGATCGATGTGGCGTGGTCCGACGAGCGCGACCTGTGGTGGCACGAGGTCGTCGATCCGGCACCAGCCCAACACGACGCCGAGGCTTTCGACGCCGAGCATCCGCTGTTTTTGCTCTACACCTCGGGCACCACCGGCAAGCCCAAGGGCATCATGCACACTAGCGGCGGATATTTGACCCAGAGTTCCTACACGCACCACAACGTCTTCGACATCAAACCGGAGACCGACGTGTTCTGGTGCACCGCCGATATCGGCTGGGTCACCGGGCACACCTACAGCGTCTACGGTCCGCTGTCTAACGGGGTCACCCAGGTCATCTATGAGGGCACACCCGCCTCGCCTGATCAGCACCGCCATTTCCAGATCATCGAAAAATACGGGGTGACAATCTATTACGCCGCACCCACACTCATCCGGACATTCATGAAGTGGGGCCGGGAAATCCCGGACGCCCACAACCTGTCCAGCGTGCGGCTACTAGGCTCAGTCGGTGAACCGATCAACCCGGAGGCGTGGCGCTGGTATCGCAATGTCCTCGGCGCGGGCAGTACTCCGGTCGTGGACACCTGGTGGCAGACCGAAACCGGCGCCGCGATGATTTCGCCGTTGCCTGGCGTCGCCGCAGCGAAACCTGGCTCGGCGATGAGACCGCTGCCCGGCATCTCCGTCAAGATCGTCGACGACGACGGCAACCAGCTAGAGCCCGGCCCCGAGGAGGGCGAGCATGTCACCGGGTTCCTGGTCATCGATCAGCCGTGGCCGGGGATGCTGCGCGGAATCTGGGGCGACCCGGACCGGTACCGCGAGACGTACTGGTCGAAATTCGCCGACCAAGGCTGGTATTTCGCCGGTGACAGCGCCCGCTACGACGCCGACGGCGCCATCTGGGTGGTCGGCCGCATCGACGACGTGATGAACATTTCCGGGCATCGGATCTCCACCGCCGAGGTGGAATCCGCGCTGGTCGGTCACTCCGGGGTGGCCGAGGCGGCCGTGGTCGGCGCCAACGATGACACCACCGGTCAGGCCATCTGCGCGTTCGTCGTGTTGCAGGCCGATCATGCCGACACCGCGGGCGAGGAGATCATCGACGAGTTGCGCGCCGAGGTCGCCCGGGTGATCTCACCGATTGCCCGGCCGCGTGAGCTGCATGTGGTGCCCGAGCTGCCCAAGACTCGCAGCGGCAAGATCATGCGCCGGTTGCTGCGTGATATCGCCAACGACCACGAACTCGGCGACACCTCGACGCTGCTCGATCCGGGCGTCTTCGACGCGATCAAGGCCGGCAAATAGCCGCACCCGCGGCGATGCGGCTACGCCCGGACCGGAACGAAGCCGGCGCCTGGGCGGCCCTTGCTGGTGACGTCGGCCAGCACCGAATTGATCGACATCACCACCGCGGGCGTATGCAACGGGATGTACTTGATGACGCAAGTCGGTAGGGCGTCGCTGAACGCGCCATGGATCATCCCGACCAGCATCGCATTGACGGTGACCGGTCCCCCAGAATCGCCCGGCTGTCCACACACCTGCATGACGATGGTGCCCGGGTCTTGTCCGGGCCCCCAGGTGACGCCGCAGGAGTTGCCCGTCGTACGGCCCTGCTTGCAGGCGACCTGCCCGAAGGCGGGATCCGGGCCAACTCCGTTGATCGCGAAACCGCCGAAGTTGGCTACCGGTGTCACCTTGTCCGGGTCGAACTGGATCACCGCGTAGTCGAGGTTGTCGTTGCCCGCCACCATGGTGCCCACCGGGCCGCGGTTCTGCGCGGCCTCAGCGACGACCTGCGCGCCGGGGCCGCCGCAGTGCGCGGAGGTGAACCCGACCAGCTGGCCGCTGTTATCGGTGCCGATCGTGGTCAGGGTGCAAAACGTGTCCCCGTTGATGACGATGCCTGCACCGCCGCCGAGCGGAAGCTTGCCGTCGGCTGTCGCGGCCACACCGGGCAGACCGACCAGTGCCAGAAGCACAGCCAGAGTCACCGCCGCACACCGGTAGGCGGTCTGCAAATCAACACTCCCGTCGACGAACCCGAGCCTCGGGAAAGGCTGCGCCAGTCTACGTGACCGCGGGCGCATCGGGTCGCCCGTCGCCGTGTTCGGCTGGCCTCGTGCGGCACCGCACCGCATGGCAACATGAACCGCGACGACGCCGGCTCGAACAGGAGTCGGGCTATCGAACGCCCGGCGACGATGCGAGCCGGGAAGCGGCTCGAGCAGGAGTCGGGCAATCGAGGATGAGAGGACCGTCTGTGAGCAAGGGCGATCGAAAGAACTCCGCAACCAACGGCGAGCGCAAAGATGGAGTGCCCAGCACGCTGACCACGATTCCGTTGACCGATCCGCATGCTCTGGCGGTCCAACCGTCGCTCGGTGATCTGGTTAAGGACGCGACGGCTCAGCTGTCGACGCTGGTCCGCGCCGAGGTGGAATTGGCTCGCGCGGAGATCACCCGCGACGTCAAGAAGGGTCTGACCGGCAGCATTTTCTTCATCTCGGCGCTGGTGGTGCTGTTCTATTCCACCTTCTTCTTTTTCTTCTTCCTCGCCGAGCTGCTGCACATCTGGTTGTTGCGGTGGGCGGCCTACCTGATCGTGTTCGGGATCATGGTGGTCGTCACCGCGGCGCTCGCACTTTTCGGTTATCTCAAGGTGCGCCGCATCCGGGGACCGCAGCAGACCATCGAATCGGTCAAGGAAACCCGCACCGCACTGACGCCGGGTCACGACAGGCCCGCCGAGCAGCCGCGCATCACCGCCGCCGGCGGGACCCCCGCCGATCCCTCGGGTTGGTAGAGGGTGCCACCGGATCCGTCGGTGACCCGTATCCACGGGCCATGGCGTCATCTGGATGTGCACGCCAACGGCATCCGGTTCCACGTCGTCGAGGCATTGCCGACCGGCCAGGATGCGACCACACCGCCGACGGCACGGCCGCTGGTCATCCTGCTGCATGGCTTCGCCTCATTCTGGTGGTCTTGGCGGCATCAGCTGCGCGGATTGGCCGGCGCCCGGGTGGTGGCCGTCGACCTGCGCGGCTACGGCGCCAGCGACAAGCCGCCGCGCGGCTATGACGGCTGGACGCTGGCCGGCGACACCGCCGGCCTGATCCGCGCGCTCGGGCATTCGTCGGCGACACTGGTCGGCCACGCCGACGGTGGCCTGGTCTGCTGGGCGACCTCGGTGCTGCATCCGCGGCTGGTGGTGGCCATCGCGCTGGTCAGCTCACCGCATCCGGCGGCGCTGCGCAGATCGACGCTGACCCAACGTGATCAGCGTCGCGCGCTGCTGCCGTCGTTGCTGCGCTACCAGGTGCCGATGTGGCCCGAGCGCTGGCTGACCAGATCTGACGGCGAGGAGATCGAACGCCTGGTTCGCAGTCGTGCCTGCGCGAAATGGCCAGCGTCGGAGGACTTCTCGGAGACCATCGGCTATTTGCGGCAGGCGATCCAGATTCCGTCGGCAGCGCACTCTGCGCTGGAATATCAACGTTGGGCGGTGCGCAGCCAATTGCGCGACGAGGGCCGACGGTTCATGAAATCAATGAAACGACAAGTGGGTATCCCGTTGCTGCACCTGCGCGGCGACGCCGATCCCTATGTGCTGGCCGATTCGGTCGAGCGCACCCAACGTTACGCGCCGCACGGTCGGTACGTATCCATCGGCAACGCAGGGCATTTCAGTCACGAAGAGGCGCCGCAGGAAGTCAACCGACAACTGATGCGCTTCCTCGGGCACGTGCACGGGCCGCGTCTCAGCTGACGCAGTCCCCGGTGGCGACGGCCTGGGTGTCCCCGATTTGGGCCAGCTGGCTTTGCACCTCTTTGGCGGTCAGCACGAAGCCGGTGTCGTTGTCGTCGATGGCCGCCCCGAACACCACACCGAGCACCTGACCACTGGGGTCTATCAACGGCCCACCCGAATTACCTTGCTCCACCGTGGCCCTGATGGTGTAGACCTCGCGGGTGACAGTGTTGGTGCGATAGATGTCGGGGCCGCTTAGCTTGATGGTCTCCCGAATCCTGGCCGGGGTTGCCGCAAAGACACCGCCGCCGGGATAGCCCATCACTATCGCGTCGGTGCCGTTCTTCGCCGGCGCGTCGGCGAAGTGCAGTGGTGGTCCGGCGTGCAGGTTGGGGACGGACAGGATGGCGATGTCAACCGATGGATCGTAGGACACCACGGTGGCCTCGAGTACGGAGTGCCGTCGAACTCGACGGTAACGTTGTTGGCGCCGGCCACCACGTGCGCATTCGTCATCACCCGCCCGGCTGAGAGGACAAATCCGCTGCCCTCCAGCCGCTTTTGGCAACTATCTGCTATGGCGTGGATCTTGACCACGCTGGGCTGGGTGGCCGCGACGACCGGGTTGTTGGCCAGCGCGGCGTCTGGTACCGCCACCGCGGCGACCGGAGTCCGGCTGAACGGCTCGAGCACGGCCGGCAGCCCCGACGTGTTCAGCATCGCCGACAGCCGCCGGGGCACATTTTTGAGCCAGCTGGGCGCCACATCGTTGACCTGGGCCAGCACCCGCGAACCGCGGACCGCGGCAGCCAGCGCGGGCTGGTCCTGCGACTGAGTGATGGGTATCGCCAGCATCCAGGCCGCGATCAGCACCACTACCAGCTGCAATGCGACCCCGATGATCGAGTCGTAGAACCGGACCGAGGCGCTGCGCATCGCGCTGCGTACCGCCCGGCCCAGCACCACGCCGGCAACCTCGCCGACGACGACCAGCGCCAGGATCAAGAACAACGCGGCGAACAGTTTGGCGCGCGGGGCACTGATTTGGTTGACGATGTGCGGGGCCAGCAGCACTCCGGCCACCGCGCCGAGCAGCACACCGACGAAGGACAGCAGCGAGCCCACCGCGCCCGAACGCCAACCCGAAATCGCGGCCACGAAGGCAACCGCCAGGACGGCGATATCCAGCCACTGTGACGAGTTCATTGCGAAGCGCCTTCCTCGCCGCCGACCAGCGCCATCGCCTCGTCCAGCTCACGCACGTCGGTAGTGTCCCAGGGCCCGGCCCAGCCGGCCACATCGAGCATCGCCGAGATCACCTGGCCAGTGAATCCCCAAACCAGCATCTCGTTCAATAGGAACGCGGGTCCAGCGAAGTGGCGGGCGAACGTCCGGCGGTAAACCATCAGTCGGTTTGCCGGATTGAGGAACGCGCGCACCGGAACCCGCGCCACGATTGCGGTTTCGGCCTCGTTGACCACGGCCACCGAACCGGGATCCGGCGAATACGCCAGTACCGGGACGACATGGAAACCCGACGGCGCGATGAAGGTTCGCTCCATGGTGGCCAGCAGATGAAGCCGGCTGGTCTCGATGCCGGTCTCCTCCCAGGCCTCGCGCAAGGCAGTGGCCACCGGACCGTCGTCGTCGGGATCGGATGCCCCGCCGGGGAATGCCGCCTGCCCTGCATGGTGGCGCAGGCTGGAGGCCCGCACGGTCAACAGCAGATCCGCGTCGTCGGGGACACCGCCGCCGGGCGGTCCGGACTCCGGCCCGGAGAACAGCACCAGCACCGCCGCATCGCGGCCGTTGCCCCGCAAAGTCGCGGTCGCTTTGGCGGCCGTCACCATCGCCAGCACATCGGCCGGCACCCGACGCCGGAAGGCGGCCGGCGCGTCGCCGATGTTGTCGACCAGCGGACGCAGCCAGCTCGGAGAGGCCTCAGGCGTCAGCGCAACGGTCCCGCGCGGGCGGGCGGTACCCCCCAGGCTCACCGGCGCCTCCTTCGTCTTCACCTGTCGACCGGTCCGGTCATCGCGCCGGATCGCCGACCGCCGCGCTGATCTCATCGGCACTGGCGAAACTCCGCAGCAGGGTCTGCGCAACGCTACCGTCCGAGCGCAGCACCACTGTCGCGGGCATGACATTGGGAACGTGCAGCGCCGCGGCGACCCGACGGCGGCCGTCCTGCAAGGTCGGCAGCCGCACACCGAGATCCGCCAGCCGCAGCAACGCGGCCGTCTCGTTCTCGTCCTCATGCACGGTCACCACCATGACGTCCGGGCCGATCCGTCGTTGGTACTCGGCCATCGCGGGCAACTCGGCGGCGCACGGTGCACACCAATACGCCCACAGGTTCAGCACCACCTGACGCCCGGCCAGGGCAGGGGCGACGTCGATGATCGCGCCGTCGGCTGCGCACTCCACCACGACACCGCGCAGCGCGCCTTGGCCGGGATCGTTGGCGCCGGTCGGACAGGGCGGCAGCGCGGCCCGTTGCCGCGGCCCGACCAGCGCCGCCGGGGTGTCGGCGTCGCGGTGTTCGCGGTCGTCGCCGCGACCCGGCAGCCCGGGCGCAGCGCCGTCGCGGGATGCGGACATGTGGTGCAGCTCGATTAGCAGCGCGGCGATGAGGAGGGCGACGACGGCCAGGATCGCCGCCGTCCAGCCGGTCTTACGGTGGTCGAACGCGCTCATACCCGCCCCGGTGTGGTGATCTAGAGCCCGGCAAGCGCCAGCAGGTGCTCGGTCTCCGGGCCTTGGACCAGGGCAGCGGCGATCAACGGTTCGGTGGGCCCGATCCCGAACGAGGGGCAGTCCTGGGCCAGGACGCACACACCACAGGCCGGTTTGCGCGCATGGCACACGCGGCGGCCATGAAAGATCACCCGGTGGCTGAGCAGCGTCCACTCGCTGCGTTCGATGAGTTCGCCCACCGCATGCTCCACCTTGACCGGGTCTTGCTCCTCGGTCCAGCCCCACCGCCGCACCAGCCGCCCGAAGTGGGTGTCCACGGTGATTCCCGGAATATCGAAGGCATTCCCGAGGATGACGTTGGCGGTCTTGCGGCCGATTCCGGGCAGCGCGACCAGCTCGTCCATCGTGGCCGGCACCTCCCCGTCGAAGCGCTCAACCAGAGCTTGCCCGAGGCGGATCAGGGACGTCGTTTTGTTCCGGTAAAAGCCGGTGGGCCGGATCAGGGTTTCCAGTTCTTCGCGGTCTGCTTGCGCGTAGTCCTGCGCGGTGCGATAGCGGGCGAACACCGCCGGGGTGGTCAGATTGACGCGTTTGTCGGTGCTTTGCGCCGATAGGATGGTGGCCACCGTGAGCTCCAATGGATTCGTAAAATCCAGCTCGCAGTAAACATGCGGAAATGCTTGCGCCAGAGCACGATTCATCCGGCGAGCCCGTCGCACCAAACTGAGCCGGGATTCCGGCGTCCCGCGCCGCGCGGAGGATTTGCCGGGGACGACGGATTTACCCACTGTCACCTCCGACAGAGTACTGATTTCGTAATCCCGCTGAGATCTTCGCCGTGTTTACTTTCAGCTTGTGTCGTTGTTGCTGGTGGCGCTGGTCCCGGCGTTTCTGATGCTGGCGACGTTCGGGCTGAGCCGACTCGAAATGAGCCTGGCCGGTGACTGCGTCAGTCCTGGCGACGTCGCGGAGTTTCTCGCGCAAGCTGAGGCCGCCGACGTGCGCACGCTGGCGCGAACGGGGTTGCCGGAGGCCCTCGACCATATGCATCGCCGCCAAAGTGAGCGAATCGTCGAGGGTGCGCTGCCCCAGCCCAACACGGGCAAACATCAGGCCGACCCGTTCTCCGGGGTCGGCTCGGCCGTCACTGCCAGACCCGCCATGCCGGCACGGCAGCCGAAGCATTCCCGAGCGAATCCGCAGTTTACGGAGACTCGACGAGTCAATTCTGTGTAGCGTTGGCACGTCGAGTTACTGACTTGTCTCGGGGCTCAGCACACTAACTGCATGGGTTGGTGGGTAGCCCGCGTACCGCGCTTGCGGGGATGAGCCGGGCACTCGATCCGCACGACGACGATGCGGGCCAAAACGCGGCTCGTGGCGGGGTCGGGCAGGAGACCAGCGCTTAATCACACCTTTGACAACAGCTAAGGGGCAACGTGGACGAGATCCTGGCGAGGGCCGGAATCTTCCAGGGGGTTGAACCCAGCGCCGTCGCCGCGCTGACCAAACAATTGCAGCCTGTCGACTTCCCCCGCGGGCACACGGTTTTCGCCGAAGGTGAGCCGGGAGATCGGCTGTACATCATCATCGGGGGCAAGGTGAAGATCGGTCGCCGCTCGCCGGATGGCCGTGAGAATCTGCTCACCATCATGGGCCCGTCAGACATGTTCGGCGAGTTGTCGATCTTCGACCCGGGACCGCGGACGTCCAGCGCGACCACGATCACCGAGGTGCGGGCGGTGTCGATGGATCGCGACGCGCTGCGCGCGTGGATCGCCGATCGCCCGGAAATCGCCGAGCAGTTGCTGCGGGTACTTGCCCGCCGGCTGCGCCGCACTAACAACAACCTCGCCGATCTCATCTTCACCGATGTTCCCGGCCGGGTCGCCAAACAGCTACTGCAGCTGGCCCAGCGGTTCGGCACGCAGGAGGGCGGCGCCATGCGCGTCACCCATGACCTGACGCAAGAGGAGATCGCCCAGTTGGTCGGTGCATCGCGGGAAACGGTCAACAAGGCGCTGGCCGACTTCGCCCACCGCGGCTGGATCCGCTTGGAGGGCAAGAGCGTGCTGATCTCGGACTCGGAGCGGCTGGCCCGCCGAGCGAGGTAAGCGCGGGCACAGCCCGGGCGCAAGCAAGCGAGCATCCAACCCCGAGCGAGGTAAGCGCGGGCACAGCCCGGGCGCAAGCAAGTCCCCGCCTCGACTCGGCATCGACTGTGCGTCCAGGGCGTCGAGTGTGCATCGAGGGCGTCGGCTGTGCATCCAGGGCGGGAAAATCGCTCAGAATTCGCCCTGAGTGCACATTGAAAGCTCTCACCCCGCCTTGGACGGCCGCTCTGCTCGCGCTACTAGGTGCGTAGGTAGTCCAATTGCGCCTGCACCGACCATTCGGCGACGTCCCACAACTTCTCGTCGACGTCGGTGTAGACGTGTTCGACGATCCGGCGCGCGCTGGCGTCGTCGCCAAGGTCGGCCAGCGCGCTGCGGACCTGCTCGAGCCGCTGTTCGCGGTGCCTCAGGTATTCGGTGGCGACCGCTTCCAGGTCAGCCAGCTCGGGACCATGGCCGGGCAGCACGGTACGGGGCCCCAGGCCGCGCAGCCGATGCAACGACTCCAGGTAGTCGGCCAGGCTGCCGTCGTCGGTATCGATGACGGTGGTGCCGCGGCCCAGCACCGTGTCGGCGGTCAGCACCGCGTCGTCGAGCACGAACGACAGCGAATCAGCGGTATGCCCCGGGGTGGCCAGCACCGAGATGGTCAACCCGGCTGCCTCGATCACCTCGCCGTCGCGCAGCTCGGCAGACAGGCCACGCAGAAAGCCACTGCCCGCCGACCGCACCGGGGCGCCGGTCTGTTCGACGAGCTTGTCGATCCCGTCGGTGTGATCGCCGTGCCGGTGGCTGATCAGGACCAGCGCGATCGGGCCCAGGCCGGCGACCCGCGCAAGGTGCTCGTCGTCGTCCGGGCCGGGATCGACGATTACCAACTCGTCGCTGCCCGAAGCCCGCAACACCCAGGTGTTGGTGCCCTCCAGCGTCACCAGGCCCGGGTTCTCGGCCAACAGCACCGAGGCGGTCTCGGTCACCTGCCGCAGCCGACCGTAGGCGGGATGAGTCAGCGTCTGGCCGGCCACGCCCGCTACCCGACCTCGACGACCAGCTCGACTTCGACCGGCGCGTCCAGCGGCAACTCGGAGACTCCGACCGCCGAGCGAGCGTGCGCGCCCTGCTCCTCGAACACTTCGCCCAGCAGGTCCGACGCCCCGTTGATAACACCGGGCTGGCCGTTGAACCCGGGTGCGGAGGCGACGAACCCGACCACCTTGACCACCTGCGTCACCGCGTCGATCCCCACCAGCGAATCCACCGCCGCCAGCGCGTTGAGCGTGCAGATCCGGGCCAGCGCGCGGCCTTCCTCGGGACTGACCGCGGCGCCGACCTTGCCGGTGCGCAGCAGCTTTCCGCCCTGCATGGGCAACTGGCCGGCGGTGTAGACCAGCTGACCGGTGCGCACGGCGGGGATATAGGAAGCCAGGGGTTTCGCCACTTGCGGGAGTTCGATGCCGAGCTCGCCGAGCCGGGCAGAAGCAGTCACTTGGGCCGCTTCAGGTACGCGACGTGTTGCTCGCCGGTCGGTCCGGGCAGCACAGCAACCAACTCCCAGCCGTCGGCCCCCCACTGGTCGAGGATTTGTTTGGTCGCGTGCGTCAAAAGTGGAACGGTCGCGTACTCCCACGCAGTCGGTTGGGTCATGACTGGAGCTTATCGGTAGCCCGATCAGCGGTTTGGTGCCCGGCGGCCAGGTGCCGGCAAGCGATGGGGCTAGCATGCTTTGGTGGCAACCACACCGGGCGACGGGGCCGTGATCGGCTGGCCGTCGCGCTTGTCGAAAGCCCGGCTGCACTTTGTGACCGGCAAAGGGGGAACCGGTAAGTCGACGGTTGCCGCTGCGCTGGCCCTCACGATGGCGAGCGGCGGTCGCAAGGTCTTGCTCGTAGAAGTCGAAGGGCGCCAAGGCATTGCGCAACTCTTCGATGTGCCGCCGCTGCCCTATCAGGAGGTGAAGATCGCCACCGCCGAGCGGGGCGGTCAGGTCAACGCGCTGGCAATCAATATCGAAGCCGCGTTCCTGGAGTACCTCGAGATGTTCTACAACCTGGGCATTGCCGGCCGGGCGATGCGGCGCATCGGCGCGGTCGAGTTCGCGACGACCATCGCGCCGGGCCTGCGCGATGTGCTGCTGACCGGCAAGATCAAGGAGTCGGTGGTGCGGGTCGACAAGAAAAAGCAGCCGGTGTACGACGCGGTCGTCGTGGATGCACCGCCGACCGGTCGCATCGCCCGCTTCCTGGATGTCACCAAGGCGGTCGCCGACCTGGCCAAGGGCGGTCCGGTGTATGCCCAGAGCGAGGGCGTGGTGAAGCTGCTGCACTCCGACCAGACCGCGGTGCACCTGGTGACCTTGCTCGAGGCGCTGCCCATGCAAGAGACAAGGGAAGCGATCGACGAACTGCAGCAGCTGGGCCTGCCGATCGGAAGCGTGATCGTCAACCGCAACATCCCGTCATATCTGCAGCCCGAGGATTTGGCAAAGGCCGCCGAAGGTGTCGTGGACGCCGACGCGGTGCGGGCCGGATTGGCCACCGTGGGTGTCCAGCTCGACGAAGATGACTTCGCCGGTCTGCTGACCGAGACGATCCAGCATGCCACCAGGATCACCGCCCGCGCCGAGAACGCCGAACAGCTCGACGAGCTGCGCGTGCCGCGGCTGGAATTGCCGACGATCGCCGACGGGGTCGACCTCGGCAGCCTGTACGAGCTGTCCGAAGTCCTTGCCCGACAGGGAGTTCAATGAGCGCCACACCACCGCCGCTGGATATGGCCTCGATTCTGGCCGACACCACCAACCGGGTGGTGGTGTGCTGCGGCGCGGGTGGCGTGGGCAAAACCACCACCGCAGCAGCAATGGCACTGCGCGCGGCAGAATACGGCCGAACCGTGGTGGTCCTGACGATCGACCCGGCCAAGCGGTTGGCACAGGCCCTGGGAATCGACGCACTTGGCAACTCGCCGCAACGCGTGCCGCTGGCTCCCGAAATCCCCGGTCAGCTCTACGCGATGATGCTCGACATGCGCCGCACATTCGACGAAATGGTGGTGCAGTATTCCGGACCCGAACGGGCACAAGCGATCCTGGACAACCAGTTCTACCAGACCGTCGCCACTTCGCTTGCCGGGACGCAGGAATACATGGCGATGGAGAAGCTGGGTCAGCTGCTGGGCCAGGATCGCTGGGATCTGGTGGTGGTCGACACTCCGCCGTCGCGTAATGCCCTGGATTTCCTGGACGCACCGAAACGGCTGGGCAGCTTCATGGATAGCCGGATGTGGCGGCTACTGTTGGGGCCCGGCCGCGGAATCGGGCGACTCGTCACCGGCGCGGTCGGTCTGGCGATGAAAGCGATGTCGACCATCCTGGGGTCGCAGATGCTTTCCGATGCAGCAAGTTTCGTCCAGTCGCTGGACGCCACCTTCGGCGGGTTCCGGGAGAAAGCGGACCGGACTTACGCGCTGCTGAAGCGACGCGGCACCCAGTTCATCGTCGTGTCGGCAGCCGAGCCCGACGCGCTGCGCGAAGCGGCTTTTTTCGTCGACCGATTGTCGCGGGAACAGATGCCGCTGGCCGGCCTGATCCTCAACCGCACCCACCCGATGCTGAGCACGCTGCCGGTCGAGCGCGCGGTGGACGCCGCCGAGACATTGGACTCGTCAGCGGCGGAGTCGACGGAACTGATCAGGGCGGTGCTGCAGATCCATGCTCAGCGCGCGTTGATCGCGAAGCGGGAAATTCGGCTGTTGTCGCGATTCACCGGAGCCCACCCACACGTTGCTATCGTCGGGGTGCCGTCACTGCCGTTCGACGTGTCCGACTTAGAGGCGCTCCGCGCGATCGCCGATCAGATGACCGCGACTCCGGCCGCCAGTTAGGCCTTCGGTAGGCCGGCGACCCGACTTAGCCAGCGCTGCGGTGCTTGCGCTGCACAGCGAAGAACTCTGCCCACGACATCACCTCGGGGTGTTGCTTGAGCAGGGCACGACGCTGGCGCTCGGTCATTCCGCCCCAGACGCCGAATTCGACGCGGTTATCCAGGGCGTCGGCACCGCACTCCAGCATCACCGGACAGTGCCGGCAGATCACCGCAGCTTTGCGCTGCGCGGCCCCGCGGACAAAGAGCTCGTCGGGGTCGGCTGCCCGACAGAGAGCCTTGGATACCCAGGCGATGCGGGACTCGGCGTCGGCGCGGTGGACAGTATTGGTAATGGGTGCCGTGTTAGCCTTGCGCACCGCGGCCCGAGTTCCTGACACCAGCGCTCCCCTTCGCTCAAGCCGCCGCTGCGACGGCTTCGACCCTGCTGCAAACCACGATGCGATCTACGCCACACTATGCACGTCGGTGTTACCTGTATCTCACTGTGCGTCTAAGTTAGGTGGTCAGGTACCAATTGCGCAACAGTTTGATAGAGCTTTTTTGGGACGACCGTGCAGTCCGATCATGATTAGCGCTCGGAGCGGACGCCGGGAGCCAATCCTGCAGCAGCTTTTGCCGCTGGCGATAATATTGCTCAGGTCCGCGAGCAGGCACTCGCGAACCGTCGGAATTGGGCTTGCCCGGAGGCGTCGTTACTCTAGTACCCATGTCGGACCGGCCTTCGCCTGGTGTCACCCTCCTCAAACTGGCGGGCTGTTGTCTGCTCGCCGGGGTCATCGCGGCGGCGCTGATGTTCCCGGTGGCCGGCGGAGTGGGCCTGATGTCCAACCGGGCGTCCGAGGTCGTCGCCAACGGGTCGGCTCAATTGGTCGCCGGGGACGTGCCGGCGGTGACGACAATGGTCGATGCCAAGGGCAACACGATCGCCTGGCTGTACTCTCAGCGCCGATTCGAGGTGCCCAGCGACAAAATCGCCAACACGATGAAGCTGGCAATCGTCTCGATCGAGGACAAACGGTTTGCCGAGCACAACGGCGTCGACTGGAAAGGTACCCTGACCGGGCTCGCGGGTTATGCATCCGGCGACGTCGATACCCGCGGTGGATCGACGATCGAGCAGCAATACGTCAAGAACTACCAATTGCTGGTGCTCGCCCAGACCGACGCGGAAAAACGGGCGGCGGTGGAGACCACGCCGGCACGTAAGCTGCGCGAGATCCGGATGGCACTCACCCTGGACAAGACCTTCACCAAGCCGGAGATCCTGACCCGCTACCTGAACCTGGTTTCGTTCGGCAACGGCGCCTTTGGCGTGCAGGATGCCGCGCAAACCTATTTCGGCATCAACGCCTCCGAGCTGAATTGGCAGCAGGCCGCGCTACTGGCGGGACTGGTGCAGTCGACCAGTTCACTGAACCCCTACACCAACGCTGAGGGTGCGCTCGCCCGCCGAAATGTGGTGCTGGACACCATGATCGAGAATCTTCCGGCTGAGGCCAACGCATTGCGGGCCGCCAAGGCGGAGCCTCTGGGAATATTGCCGCAGCCCAATGAGCTGCCGCGCGGCTGCATCGCGGCGGGAGACCGGGCGTTTTTCTGTGACTACGTCCAGGCCTACCTGGCCCGAGCCGGAATCAGCAAGGAACAGCTGGCCAGAGGTGGCTACCTGATCCGCACCACGCTGGACCCAGACGTGCAGGCCCCGGTCAAGCAGGCGATCGACAGCATCGCCAGCCCGGATCTGAACGGTGTCGCCAGCGTGATGAGCGTGATCCGACCCGGCCGGGACTCGCATCGGGTGGTGGCGATGGCCAGCAACCGAAGATATGGGCTGAATACCGATGCCGGCGAAACAATGCGGCCACAACCGTTTTCGCTCGTCGGCGACGGCGCGGGCTCGATCTTCAAGATCTTCACCACCGCTGCCGCGATGGACATGGGCATGGGTATCAACACCCAGCTCGACGTGCCGGGCAGCTTCCAGACCAAGGGCATGGGAAGCGGTGGCGCCAGGGGCTGCCCGAAGGACACCTGGTGCGTCGTCAACGCGGGCAGTTACCGCGGCTCGATGAACGTTACCGATGCCCTGGCCACCTCGCCCAACACCGCGTTCGCCAAGCTGATTTCGCGCATCGGGGTGGCACGCACCGTAGACATGGCGGTCAAGCTTGGACTGCGGTCCTACGCCGACCCGGGCTCCGCCCGCGACTACGACCCGGACAGCAACGAGAGCCTGGCCGACTTCATCAAGCGCCAGAACATCGGTTCGTTCACCCTCGGCCCATTCGAGTTGAACGCGCTGGAGTTGTCCAACGTCGCCGCGACGCTGGCCTCGGGTGGCATGTGGTGCCCGCCCAACCCGATCGACAAGCTCTTAGATCGGGATGGCAACGAGGTCGCGGTCAACACCGAGCCCTGCGAACAGGTGGTGCCGGAGGGCCTGGCCAACACCCTGGCTAACGCGATGAGCAAGGACAGTCAGGGCGGGGGCACCGCCGCGGGTTCGGCCGGCGCAGCAGGCTGGACCCTGCCGATGTCGGGCAAGACCGGCACCACCGAAGCGCACCGATCGTCGGGTTTTGTGGGCTTCACCAACCAGTACGCGGCGGCCAATTACATTTACGACGATTCGAGCTCGCCGTCAGACCTGTGCTCGTTCCCGCTACGGCGGTGCGGCTCCGGCGACCTGTATGGCGGTAATGAGCCGGCCCGCACCTGGTTCACCGCGATGAAGCCCATAGCCAACAACTTCGGTGAGGTGAAGTTGCCGCCCACCGATCCCCGCTATGTCGACGGTGGCCCCGGCTCACGGGTGCCCAGCGTGGTGGGCTTGGACGTCGACGCGGCGCGTCAGCGCATCAAGGAGGCCGGCTTCCAGGTCGCCGACCAGCCCAGTTCGGTCAATAGTTCGGCCAAGTACGGGGAGGTCGTCGGAACTTCGCCCAGCGGTCAGACCATTCCCGGTTCGGTCATCACCATTCAGACCAGCAACGGCATTCCGCCGGCTCCCCCGCCGCCGGCCGAAGGACCCGGCGGCGGCGGCCCTCCGGTTCCGGTCGGGTCGACCGTGGTGGAGATTCCCGGGCTGCCGCCGATCACCATTCCGCTGTTGGCTCCGCCTCCCGACCAGCCGCCTCCATAGCTGCTGCACCGGTGCGTAACCCGTGCGAGCAGACTAGCGGCAGTATTCTGCTTGTATGGTTGCCGCTTTTCCTGCCCTGAAGAACACCGGTGCCGCCGTCACGCTCGGGGCGGCCGTCGCCGGGATCGGTTACGCCTCGATCATCGAGCGCAACGCCTTCGTCGTGCGTGAAATCACCATGCCCGTGCTGGCGCCCGGCACGTCACCGCTGCGAGTGCTGCACATCAGCGACATCCACATGCGCCCCGGCCAGCGTCGCAAGCAGGCATGGCTGCGCGAGCTGGCCGGCTGGGATCCTGACCTGGTCGTCAACACCGGCGACAACCTAGCCCACCCGAAGGCGGTGCCCGCGGTGGTCCAGTCCCTCGGCGACCTGCTGTCGCGGCCGGGCGTCTTCGTCTTCGGCAGCAACGACTACTTCGGGCCACGCCCCAAGAACCCGCTGAACTACCTGACGAATCCGAGTCACCGCGTGCACGGTCAGCCGCTGCCCTGGCAGGATCTGCGGGCGGCCTTCACCGAGCGTGGCTGGCTCGACATGACTCACACCCGTCGCGAGTTCGAGGTGGGCGGGTTGCACATCGCTGCGGCCGGCGTGGATGACCCGCACATCGACCGCGACCGTTACGACACAATCGCGGGTCCGGCCAGCCCGGCCGCCGACCTGCGGTTGGGACTGACCCACTCGCCGGAGCCGCGGGTGCTGGATCGCTTCGCCGCCGACGGTTATCAGCTGGTGATGGCCGGCCACACCCACGGCGGGCAGCTGTGCCTGCCGTTTTACGGCGCGATCGTGACTAACTCCGGTCTGGACCGGTCGCGGGCGAAGGGGCCGTCTACCTGGGGTGCGACGATGCGGCTGCATGTCTCGGCCGGGATCGGAACCTCACCGTTTGCGCCGCTGCGGTTCTGCTGCCGGCCCGAGGCCACGCTGTTGACGCTGATTCCCACGCCGATGGGTGACCGCTATTCGAGCAGCAACCTGGGCCGGTCACAGCCAACAGCGTCGGTGCGTTGATCGAATCGACCCGGGTCGCGGTCCGCAGCCGACCACGCGGCTGGGCCGACAACGCGATCCGCCTGATCGAGGCTGACGCCCGGCGTAGCGCCGACACACACCTGCTGCGTTATCCGTTGCCGTCGGCGTGGTCCGCCGACGCCGACGTCGAGCTGTATCTCAAAGACGAGACGACGCACATCACTGGCAGCCTCAAGCACCGGCTGGCGCGATCGCTGTTCCTGTATGCGCTGTGCAACGGATGGATCGGCGAGGGCACCACCGTGGTGGAGGCCTCGTCGGGATCCACCGCAGTGTCGGAGGCCTACTTCGCAGCCCTGCTGGGTCTACCGTTCATTGCGGTGATGCCCGCGTCCACCAGCGCTTCGAAGGTCGCATTGATCGAATCCCAAGGCGGCCGTTGTTACTTCGTAAAACATTCCAGCCAGGTGTACGCCGCTGCGGAGCGGGTCGCAAAGGAGACTGGTGGTCACTACCTGGACCAGTTCACCAATGCCGAGCGGGCGACCGACTGGCGCGGCAACAACAACATCGCCGAGTCGATCTATGTCCAGATGCGAGATGAGAAGCACCCGATCCCGGACTGGATCGTGGTCGGCGCGGGCACCGGGGGGACCAGCGCGACGATCGGGCGCTACATCCGTTACCGCCGGCACCCGACCCGGCTGTGTGTCGTCGATCCGGAGAATTCCGCCTTCTTTCCCGCCTACGCCGAATGCCGCGACCAAGCCGTGGTCACCGCGTCGTCCCGTATCGAAGGCATCGGGCGGCCGCGAGTGGAGCCGTCATTTCTGGCCGACGTGGTCGACTGCATGATCGCGGTGCCGGACGCGGCTTCGATCGTCGCCGCGCGTCATGCCAGTGCTGTGCTGGGACGCCGAGTCGGGGCATCGACCGGCACGAACCTCTGGGGCGCCTTCGGATTGATCGCCGACATGGTCGTCGACGGCCGCGGCGGCTCGGTGGTCACCCTGCTCGCCGACAGCGGGGACCGCTATACCGACAGTTACTTCTGTGACGAGTGGGTCAGCGCCCAGGGGCTCGATCCAACCGCACCCGCTGCCACGCTGGCCGGGTTCGAGCGTTCCTGCCACTGGGAATGATCCCAGACATCTTCTACGTCATTGTCCGGGGCAGTTACCAGCAACCACAGCACGCCCAGAGCCAGGAGTCCGCCGAACACCACGGCACCTAACACCGTCATGATTGCCTCGCTTCCGTTGCATCGACCGTGCGTTGTGCACTAATTGTGCTCAACGATGTCGCCATCTGGTCTGTTCCACCGTGAAGTGTGGGGCGTGTCGCGGTTCTGCGGCCGGTGTGATCTGCGTCGCATTTTCCGACGGCCTCGCTCCGCATCGCCACGCGGCGACCAGATTCAGATACCTGGGCCCGCCCGGATCCAATCCGCGGTTTGTTCAGGCGATGGGCCGGTGCGATAGGCTGTCGAGGCTTCATGCGGGGTGTGGCGCAGCTTGGTAGCGCGCTTCGTTCGGGACGAAGAGGCCGTGGGTTCGAATCCCGCCACCCCGACTCGTGCGATGTCTGGGGACATCGTGCACATGTGTCTTGGGACCTCGTTCACGGCTTGGGTTGTGGTTGGTAGTCCTTGGTCGGGTCGAGGTGAAGTTCTCGTAGTAGGTGGCCGTCGGTGGTCACGACTCCGGATGTGTAGGTCGTGAATCAGCAGCAGGACGTGGGTACCGGTGTGTCTGCGGCCCATTCCGATGTGGTGTAGGCGGCTCTGGTGGCGCACGGTGAGCTTTCCCGAACCGCCATCCCGAAAACTCAGGAGCTTCGTCTGCGTCTGCCCTGAGCATGCATCCTGTCCTTCGTTAGCCGCCGCGCTGCGACGGGCTGGCGGCGGTTTTCGATTGGCCTTCAGCTTGGCGTTGCGCAGCTCCAGTGCGGTGTAGTCCGATTCCAGCTGGCTGTTTCTGTTTTCCAGGTCCAGGATGCGGGCGATGCCGGCTAGGTTCACGCCTTGCGTCGACCAATTCGGTGATGCGCGCCAGCCGCTCGAGGTCGTCATCGCTGTAACGGCGCGTGCCCCCGTCGGTGCGCGACGGGGTGAGAAGTCCTCGGCTCTCGTAGAGCCGCAGCGTTTGCGCCCCAACGCCGGACAGCTCGGAGGTCACCGAGATGCCGTACACACCGCGCGCCGATCGCGACGCCGAGTCGTGTATCAACCGCTTCTCCGTTCCGAAAAATTCTGCCCAGGCTAGTTGCGCAAGTATACATGCGGTGGTATCACATATCTATGTCTGCAGGCATAGATTGCCTGCCCTGATCGGGAGGTGAAACATGGTATTGATGCGTACAGATCCGTTCCGTGAACTCGACCGCCTCACCCAGCAGGTGCTCGGCACCGCGGCCCGTCCGGCGATCATGCCGATGGACGCCTGGCGAGACGGCGAACAGTTCATCGTCGAATTTGATCTGCCCGGGGTGAAGCCGGACTCACTTGGCCTCGATGTCGAGCGCAATGTGCTGACCGTGCGCGCCGAGCGCCCCGACGTCGAGCAGAGCCGCGAGATGGTGACCGCTGAACGCCCACGCGGGGTGTTTAGCCGACAGCTGTTCCTCGGGGAGAACCTCGACACCGACAAGATCGAGGCCAACTACCACGACGGCGTCCTGCGGCTCACCATCCCAGTGGCCGAAAGAGCCAAGCCTCGCCGCATCAAGATCAGCCACGACGACCAGCACACGGCGATCAACGCCTAAGTGCCCACGTCACCGCGGCATCGGGCAGCCGCGGGTCCTGCTCTGCGGCCTTGCGCAAGACAACCAGGAGATGATGCGTTGATGATCCAGAAGCTACTCGTGGTCCACGTGGCGTCCAAAGGTATTGCGCAGTGCTGAAGCGCGGCCGGCACAAGGAAACGTGCGCCGATAACCCACTTCACGTGGCGATTTCATGGACCACACGGATGTCATCGATGAAGGGGTGGGGCGCGTTCGTTGCCTGCAGTGCGCCCCACCCCGCCAACGGCTAGGGTTACGGCTCAACAAACTCGGTGCTGGAAAATGATCAACCCCTACTCAGTCCTCGGCGTGTCGCCGTCGGCGACTCAAGCCGAACTCGCCCACGCCTACCGCCGGCACCTGCGTGATCATCACCCCGACCTGCGCTCCCCGGACCCCGATGCAGCATCCGATGAACAGCTGCGCCGCATTCTGCAGGCCTATGCCGTGCTACGCGACCCGCAGCGCCGCGCCGGATACGACCGCGCCCATCCCACCCCCCAAGACACCGGCCAAGTCCGGATACCAGTGACGCACAACGACCCCACCGCCGATCAGCCGCCGCTATGGGCAGGACCCGTACGCCGCCACTCCTGAACACAACAAATCGCATCCCAACACCACGCCGGCCAGGCGGTGGCTGTCGCGTAGCGGACGTCGTAAAACCCACTCAGCGCTCACCCCTTTGACCTGCTGTGAGCAGCCGAGTGGTGATGCGAGGTCGCCCATGCCGGATCCCAGGGTTGTCGAAGGCCATTACCGGTGGGGTACCTGGTCTGTTTAAGGCAGCCAGCCCGAACAGACAGGGAAGAGGTATGCGATAGCCAGCCCTTCGGTCGCCGACTTCGTGTTGGAGCGACTCCGCGATTGGGATGTCGAGAAGGTCTTCGGCTATGCCGGTGACGGGATCAACGGACTCCTGGCAGCCTGGGGCCGCGCCGGCAACAAGCCAAAGTTCGTGCAGGCTCGCCACGAGGAGATGTGCGCGTTCCAAGCCGTCGGCTAAGCCAAGTTCGGTAACCGGATAGGGGTCTCCATCGGGCTGCTCGGCACCCGTCCGAGCTCTGAGCTGATGCGTGACTGCGACACCCTGCTTACCATCGGGTCGAGCTTCCCCTACTCGGAGTTTCCGCCGCCGTTCGGCCAGGCGCGCGGCGTGCAGATCGACATCGGATCCGTCGCTGATCGGTATGCGCTACCCCAACGAGGTGAACCTGGTGGGCGACGCGGCCGCGACGGTGCGCGCGCTGCTGCCGCTGCTCGAGCGGAAGTCCGAGCGCTCTTGGCGGGAGACCATTGAGAAAAATGTCCGGCGTTGGTGGGAAACCATAGCGATGGAAGCCGACGTGTCAACGGATCCGATCAACCCGATGCGACTGTTCGCCGAACTGTCACCGAAGCTGCCAAGCAACGCGATCGTCACCGCCGACTCCGGCTCAGCGGCGAATTGGTATGCACGGCAACTGAAATTCTGCGGAAACATCCGCGGGTCGCTGTCGGGGACTTTGGCCACGATGGGTCCCAGCGTGCCGTATGGCATCGGCGCGAAGTTCGCCCATCCCGACCGTCCGGTCATCGCGTTCGCCGGTGATGCCTCAACCAGGTGACCTGGGAGATGCGGGCAATGAGCGGCGCACCGAAGTTCCCCGAGTCGCAACGCCGCCCAACATGGATTATGCCGGTTTCGCTGCCAGTCTGGTTCTGGGTGCCGCGACGCTGACCGATCCGGACCAGATCGCGTCGGCGTTGGATCATGCGTTGTGTGCCGACCGCCCAACGATTTTGGATGTGCACTGCGATCCGGATATCCCACCGGTGCCGCCGCACGCCACATTCGACCCGATGAAAGACGCAGCCGCCGCTGTCCTCAAGGGCGACGCAGACGCGTTCGGCTTCGTCAAGGAAGGCATCAAGATCAACGCCCAGGAGTTCCTGCCGCACCGCGACAAGGCCGGCCAGTGACTACAGCCCGGGCAAGCAGTTGACGAAGGGGATGAGGCCGGGGCATTGGTCGGCGATGTTCGGCGGATTCGCCGGCGGCGGAGGTGACGGGATCGGAGTCGGGAAGAGGTTCGGTCCCTCCCAGTAGTGGGCAGGTGCCTTCGTCCGCACGTCGTAGTCGAAGTAGTAGGTGTGGCAGACATTCATGTCCCAAACCAGGTCGGTGTCGGCCCGCGGCGGATCGTTGGGCATGTCTTGCCCGGGGCACCACTGAAATGGGCCATACGTGTAGGCCTGGGCGGTACCTGCTCCCAGGCCCAAAGCCGGCCAGACCCAGACCACCGGAAACCAAAGCAATCGTTGCTAGCCGTGCGATCCGAGCCATAAGACAGATGTTATTCCCCTGCGGACTCCATAGGTATGTTTGCGGTGAACCTCGTCATTCTCGTTGACCGGCCCGTCGGTTTTGGGCGCGCACCGGGCGTGGTCGTTTGACCGGCGTGGAATCAGGGGTACAGGTACGCGTGACCCACGCACCCGTCACGGTGGAACCACAGCTTCCCGCGGGCTATGGACCGTTGTCGATGGCCGTTCGGCAATGTCTGACCCAACCCGCGCCGCACGATCAGCTCGCCCGCATCGGCACATCGGTGCGGGACTCGGATCCCTACGGTCTGGATCTGCAACTCGCGTTGTACATGTGCTACGAACTGCACTATCGGGGTTTCGCGGGGGTGGATCCCACCTGGGAGTGGAATCCCGCGCTGTTACACCTGCGCGCCCAGCTGGAGCGGGTATTTTTGGCCGCCGTGCGCCGCGACGTCGGGCCAATCGAACCGGGTCACACCGCTGTTGCCGAAATGGACTTGCTGTCAACCGAACCCGTCGACGGTGATGGCCCGTCGTACTACCTGCGCGACACCGGAACCTGGGCGCAGATGCTGGAATACTTCGTTCATCGGTCGTTGTATCACCTCAAGGAGGGCGATCCGCACGCCTGGGCGATCCCGCGCCTGACCGGTCAGGCGAAGGCGTCGTTTGTCGCAGTCGAGTTCGACGAGTACGGGGCCGGGCGCGGCCCCAAAGTGCACCAGCAGTTGTTCACCGACTTATTGGAGGCGGCCGGGCTCGATTCGACGTATCTGGGCTATCTCGATGCCGTTCCCGCCGAGTCACTGGCGGTGGTGAACCTGATGTCGATGTTCGGGCTGCACCGCTGGTTGCGTGGCGCGGCGATCGGGCATTTCGCGTCGACGGAGATCACCTCACCACCAGGGTCACGCCGATTGGTTGAGGGCCTGCAACGTCTTTGCGCGCCGCCGGAATGTGTTGCCTTCTACCGCGAACATGTCGAGGCGGATGCGGTGCATGAACAGGTGGTACGCCTCGATGTCGTCGGCGATCTGGTGGCCCGAGAGCCGCAGTTGGATCATGACGTGGTGTTCGGGATACGGGCACATGCGGCAGTCGAGGACCGCTTGGCCGACACCATAATCGGAGCCTGGAAGGCCGGCCACTCGTCGTTACGGCAGCCGCTGGATTAGCCCGGGGCTGCCGGGGGCCGGCATCTCCGGTGGCTGGTGTCACACAGTGGATAGTCCTTGCTGCGCCGACAGGTGCAGATCGCCACCATGAAGCGATCGGATTCGACGACGCCGCCGCCGGGCATTTCGATGCGGACGGGTCCGGGAACCAGTACCGGCCCGTTCGGCACCACCTGCACCCGCGTCGATTCTCCGGTGGTCATGGCTTGTCCGCCCGGATCACAACCAATTCTTCTTCGCGGCAGTCGACTTGGAGCCGCCCCGTAGCCTCCAGCCACCTGGCTCGGGCCGAGAGTACCGGTCCAAATGGAATACGTTGAGAGGCAATGATGCCCGCGTTCAAGCCAGTCGACCGCAAGGTCTCAAGCGAACGTTGCGCATCGGCAAAAACCGACTGCACAAGCAGCATGGAGCCACCGCTGCAGAGCAGGTGCGTTGCGGATTCACACAACGGATCCAGAATCAGTCGTCCGTTCACCCCGCCGTTCCATGCCAACGCCGAGCCGATAGCAGACGGGATCACCTCGGTGTCCGACTGCGGTGGGGTTGGCACGTAAGGAGGATTGGACACGATGACGTCAAATGGTGCACAGCTGAACGCACCCGTCCATGATCCCTCGCGAACATCGACTTCCACACCGGCATCTACGGCGTTGCCGCGCGAACATCGCACCGCACGCGGGCAGATATCGAAAGCGGTGACGCTAGCTGCGCCAAGTCCGGCCGCGGCGATAGCGACGAAACCGCTGCCGGTACACAGATCCAGCACCCGCCGTCCCGGCACCAGCGCACTGCGTTGCATCGAGTCGACGAGCAGTTGCGAGTCATACTGCGGCGCATACACTCCTTCGGCGGCCAAGAAACCGCAAGGAGCAGGATAAGTCGTTGTCACGTGAGCCTTTCGACGCGCGGCTGGGTGCACTCGACGTGACTGATGCCCGCAATTTATCGGCTTGAAACAGAAACTTATGCCGCGGCTACGTAGTGCCGGCCGGCGCGTGGGCGAATTGCTCGACAATCGTCGAACAGAACGCGGGTAGATCTCTCGGTGATCGGCTGGAAATCAAATTGCCGTCGACGACGACCTCTTCATCCACGACGTTGGCGCCAGCGTTACGCAGGTCGGTGCGAATGCTCTGATAGGAGGTCAGCGTTCGTCCGCTCGCCACTCCAGCTTCCACCAACGTCAACGGACCGTGGCAGATCGCGGCGACCGGCTTTCCCGAACTGACGAAATCGCGCACGAACGAGACCGCCGAAGTGTTCATCCGTAACTTGTCGGGATTGACTGTGCCGCCGGGCAACACCAACGCGTCAAAGTCGTCGACAGATACATCCGACACCACGCCGTCGACGGGGAACGTGCCGGCCGGTTCCAGATCATGGTTACGTGCCTGGATCTCACCGGATTCCAGCGAGAGCAGCTCGGTCTGGGCGCCCGCTTCTTGCAGCGCCGCACGTGGTTGCTCCAGCTCCACTTTCTCCACACCGTCGGCCGCCAAAAATGCGATTCTCTTGCCTTGCAGTTTGTTTGACATCCTATACTCCTTGAGCGCTTAGGGTTTGAGGACGACCTTGGTGCAGTTGTCTTGTTTGTGTTTGAAGATCTCGTAGCCATGCGGCGCCTCGTCGAGCGGCAACTGGTGCGTGACGACGACGGTGGGGTCTATATCGCCGTGCCGGATCCGGTCGAGCAGGGGCCGCATATACCGCTGCACGTGGCACTGGCCGGTTTTGATGGTCAGCGAGCGATTCATGATCGCGCCGATCGGGAATTTGTCCATCAGCCCGCCGTACACACCGATGATCGAGATCGTGCCGCCGTTGCGGCAGCTCATCGCGGCTTCCCGAAGTGCATGTGGCCGTTCAGTTTCCAGCCGCGCGGCCTGTTTAACGCGGTCATAGGCGTCGACCACCGTCGAACCGTTGCGGGCCTCCATACCAACGGCGTCGATGCAGTGGTCCGGCCCCCGGCCCGCAGTGATGTCACTAAGCCCTTCGAGCACAGAGGTTTCGGCGAAGTTAAGCGGTATCGCTCCGAGTTCCTCGGCGAGGGCCAGCCGATACGGCACCCGGTCGACGGCAATAACCCTCGACGCACCGAGGATGAAGGCGCTCATGATCGAAAACAATCCGACCGGCCCCGCGCCCCAGATGGCCACCACGTCGCCGGGGCGTAGGTCACACATCTCAGCGCCCATATATCCGGTCGGCAGGATGTCCGACAAAAACAGCAGTTGTTCGTCGGTCAGGTCCTCCTCGATCTTCAGGGGACCCACGTCGGCGAACGGCACGCGCGCATATTCGGCTTGTCCACCGGCGAAGCCGCCCAGCATGTGCGAGTAGCCGAAAAGCCCCGCCGGGGAATGCCCCATGATCTTCTCGGCGATCCCGGCGTTGGGGTTGGAGTTCTCGCATAGTGAATACAGGTCGCGTTCGCAGGCCGAGCATGCGCCGCACGAGATGGTGAACGGCACCACGACCCGGTCCCCGACCGCCAGGTTGGTCACGGCTTTGCCGACTTCGACGATCTCGCCCATGAACTCGTGGCCGAGCACGTCGCCGTGTTTGACGGTCGGAATGTAACCGTCGTAGATGTGCAGGTCGGACCCGCAGATCGCGGTCGAGGTGACGCGCACGATGGCGTCGCGCTCGTTGAGGATCTTGGGGTCGGGAACGGACTGCACCGCCACACTGTTGCGACCGTTCCACACGGTGGCCTTCATCGGTGCGCTCCTTCCGCCGGCGGCTGCGCGGCCCGTTGATGCATCTGCCCCAGCGCAGTGGTCCCTTCCGGAGATCCGTCAGAGCGCAACACCTGGCCGGTTTCGAGGAGTTGCTTGAAACGGCGCAGGTCGTCGTTGACCTGCTGCTCGGGTGACTCACCGAATAGCGTCGCTACCGCTTTGCCCAGAACGCCGCCAGGTATGTGGTAGCTGATCGTCACCCGGACCTCGGTGTCGCCGTTGGGAGCGAGGGTGAAGTGCACACTGCCGCCGTTTTCCACCGGTGACCCCGGCAGCGATTGCCAGGCGATGCGCTTGTTGGGCTCGTCTTCGGTGATCTGGGCGTCCCACTCCAACCGATGTCCGGTCGTGGCCTCAGCGAGTCGACTTCGGCCGACCCAGTGCGATCGGTCGGTCCCGTTCACCGTCACTGATTCCAGGTGGTACATGAACGCGGGAAGATTCTCCAGGTCGCGCCAGACCCGGTAGACCTCCTCCGGTGCACGCCGTACGGTCACCGCTGCGCTCAAGGCACGATGATGCGGCGCATTGCCATGCCGTCCAGCGCTGCGCTGGCCGAGGGTGCGCAGTGCGACGTAGAGGTCGACCCCGCCGATCCCGCCCAGTGCGGCCGCCGCCAACACACCTCGCCCACGGCGACCGCGCTCGCGGTTGGCCACTCCGGCCACGAGCAGAGCCAGGTCCAAGGCGTCGCCGGCGACCCTGGTCCACACCAGCTGGTTCGGCCCGAACAGCAGCGCCGCGGCATGGGCGCATTCTCTTAGCCCCAGCGCCCTGATTATCGGCCGCGACCGGCTGGTGTCGTCGACGCCGGCGAGCGCGGCGACCCTCTTGGACGCCAGCACCTCGCTGAGGCCCAGGCCAAGGCTGGCCACACCCAACCCTTTCACCAGAGTCGTGGTGACCCTGTCCGATCCCTCACTCATCGTCAACTTCCTTGCCGGACGCCGCCCGCAGCGCCTGCAGCAGCGGTTCGGCGGCCTCTTTGAAGAACTGGTCCTGCGCGTGGCCGCCGATCTGGACCAGCGCGATATCGGTGAACCCCGCTTCCCAGTACGGTCGGACCGCGTCGACGATCGAATCCAGATCCGGCCCGCACGGAATGCTGTCGGCGACGTCCTCGGGACGAACGAACTGGGTGGCACCGGCAAAGCCGGCCGGGGTGGGCAGATCGGCGTTGACCGCCCAGCCACTGCCGAACCAGCGGAACTGGTCGTGGGCGCGGGCGATGGCGGTGTCGCGGTCAGGGTCCCAGCACACCGGTATCTGGCCGACCACTCGCCCACCGGTGCCCTGGCGCGCGGAGTGCCAGGCATCGACGAGCTCGCCGTTGGGCTCGACTGCGACCAGGTGGTCAGCGAGGCTGGCGAATTTATTGACCGCCTTCTTGCCGCCGACGGCCACGGCAATGCCCACTGGTTCGTCAGGCAGGTCCCATAGCCGCGCCGAGTCGACCTGGAAGTGGTCACCGTGGAAGTTGACCGTCCCGCCGCCGAACAGGGTGCGGATGATCTCGATGGCTTCGCGCAGCATGTCCTGTCGGTGCAGGATCGTCGGCCAGCCCCGTCCGACGACGTGTTCGTTGAGGTTTTCGCCGCTGCCCAGCCCCAACGTGAACCGCCCGTCGGCCAGGATCTGCACGGTTGCCGCCTGCTGCGCGACGATTGCGGGGTGATACCGCATCGTCGGGCAGGTCACGTAGGTGTACAGATCGACGTGTTCGGTCAGCTGCGCGATGGCCCCCAGGACGGCCCAGGCGTTTGGTGCGTGGCCCTGGGATGCCAGCCACGGCGAAAAGTGGTCACTGCACACCTCGAAGTCGAAGCCCCGCTGCTCAGCCGAAACAGCAAACCGGACAAGATCTTTGGGGCCGCTTTGTTCCGTCATCAGGGTATAGCCGAACCGGGTCATGCCCAGACGGGTACCCCGGTCTGTCGGGTGCAAACGGCTGGATGTTCAGCTCAACGCGAGTGCCCACTACAGCCGACTGCTCGACTCGCCCCCTACCCGCTGCGCGGCTGGGGGTGCCCCCACCTCAGCCCGTCCCCTCGCAAGCTGGGGTCCCCCCGCGGCCCGCATCGTCGCCGGGCTAAAGCCTTTCCTTGACTGCCGCCGAGAGGCGGGCCCCGTCGGTCTTGCCAGCGGCGATCTGGGTGGCGGCCTTCATCACCAGCCCCATTTGCTTCATGCCGGGCCGCTCCCCGAGTTCCTCGGCGACCTGAGCTATCGCGGTGTCGACGACATTGGCCAGTTCACCTTCGGTCAGTGGCGTGGGCAGGTACTCATCGATGACCCGTGCTTCGGCGAGTTCGTTTGCGGCCAGCTCACCCCGGCCGTTCTGGGTATAGATCTCGGCCGATTCGCCGCGCTTCCTTGACTCCCTGGCCAGTACCTTGAGCACCTCCGCGTCGGAGAGCTCGCGCGACTGCTTGCCGGAAACCTCTTCGGTCTGGATGGCTGCCAGCAGCATCCGCAACGTTGCGGTACGCAGCTTGTCCTGTGTCTTCATCGCGGTGGTGAGGTCGGTCCGCAACTGGGCCTTGAGCTCTGCCATGCCCAAGACGCTACGCGCTGGAACAGCTGCGGACTGATCGGAAAACGTTGAGAAATGCCCCGGCGGTCGACAGGATGGGAGCCATGATCGACGACGACGACAGCTCCGACTGGTGAGCACGCCGCCGCCCGACTACCCGGATTACCCCGACTATCCGCCCCTGAGTTACGACGCCCCCGGGTATCCACCGCCGGGCTATGGTCCGCCGCCGGGCTACGCTCCACCACCGGGCTACGCTCCACCGCCGGGCTACGCTCCACCGCCGGGCTACGCTCCACCGCCGGGCTACGCTTCACCGCCGGGCTACGCTCCGCCACCGGGCTACGCTCCGCCATCGGGCTACGCTCCACCGCAGGGCTACGCTCCGCCGCACGGCTACGCTCCGCCGCCGGGCTACGGCTCACCGCTGGGCTATGCTCCCCCACCCGGCTACGGTCCGCCACCGGGCTACGGTCCGCCATCGGGCTACGGTGCGCCATCGGCCTACGGTGCGCCGCCGGGCTACGCTGCGCCCCCGCGCTACGGTGCAGGGCCGTTAATCCCCGAACCGTTCAAACCCGGCATCATCCCGCTACGGCCAATGAGCCTGAGCGAGATCTTCAACGGCGCGGTCGGCTACATCCGCGCCAATCCCAAGGCGACCCTGGGATTCACCGCCGTGGTCGTCCTGGTCATGCAGATCATCGGGTTGGCCGCCAAGATCGGCCCACTGACGGCCACCAGGCATACCGGTGCGAGCCCGACTGGAGAACCCCTGTGGGGCGGCACCGCTGCCTGGACACTGGCGGCGGTGGCCGACGCCACCCTCCTGTGGCTGGGCGGCATCCTGCTCAGCGGCGTGCTTACCGTGATCGTCGGCCGGGCGGTGTTCGGATCGAAGATCACCGCAAGCGAAGCCTGGGCCAGGGTTCGCGGCAGGCTGCTCGCACTGCTCGGACTGGCGGCGCTGGAAGTCGTCGGAGTAGTGGCGCTATTCGCGCTGGTGGCGCTGTTGATCGCCATCGCCGCCGCTGCCGGCGGCGCCGCGGCGCTGCTCCTCGCCATACCGCTGATGCTTGCCGTGATCCCGATCGTGGGTTACTTCTACACCGTACTGTCGTTCGCACCGGTGCTGATCGTGCTGGAAAGGCTACGCGTAATCGATTCGATCACCAGATCCTTTGCACTGGTTCGCAACAGCTTCTGGCGGGTCCTGGGCATCCGGCTGCTGGCGGCCATCGTGGTGATGGCCATCGGCAATGCCATCGGTGGACCGCTCACCCTCATTGGCCAATTGATGGTGACCGCCCATAGCACCGGTACGGCTCTGGTCGGCCTGACGCTCACAACCGTCGGCTCGGCGATCGCACAGATTGTCACCACGCCGTTCACTGCGGGGGTCACCGTCTTGCTGTACACCGACCGCCGGATGCGC
This sequence comes from uncultured Actinomycetota bacterium, assembly GCA_963787635.1. GTDB lineage: Bacteria > Actinomycetota > Actinomycetes > Mycobacteriales > Mycobacteriaceae > Mycobacterium. The sequence goes on from CAWBDP010000008.1 coordinate 527,991, forward strand.
GCCGAGGCCTTCGATCTAGTACTGCAAACCGGCGCTGCCGGCGGCCCTTTCGCGACCGAGTCCACCGATAATCTCTGGCTGACCCGGCCACTGTGAGGATTGGCTGACCGTGCCCGCCATCGACATCGACCGCGATGCCGCACATCAGGCTGCCCAGCGCGAACTCGCGAAGCCGATTTATCCGCAAGCGTCACCGATGCAGCGGTTCCACGATTGGATCGGCGATTTGCTCAATCACTTGGTACAGAACGGCGCGTCGGTACCTGGTGGGTGGTTTGCCATCAGCGTCCTGGTTATCCTGCTCCTCGTTGCGGTAGCGGTCGCGATCAACATCACCCGACGCACCATGCGCACCAATCGCGGCGCCGACTACCCGCTGTTCGACGGCGGCCAGCTCAGCGCTGCCCAGCATCGTGCTACCGCCGAAAGCCATGCGGCGGCCGGTGATTGGGGTGCCGCGATCCGGCACCGCCTTCGCGCGATCGCACGGGAGTTGGAGGAGAGCGGTGTGTTGGATGCGACGCCGGGCCGTACCGCCGGTGAGCTGGCGCGCGACGCCGGAAGCCGACTGCCTCATCTGGAGTCCGAGTTAGCGCAGGCGGCAACCGCTTTCAACGATGTCACCTATGGTGAGCGGCCCGGCACACCCGCCGCCTACCGTCTGATCGCCGACCTGGACGACCACCTGCGGTCCCGTTCGCCAGCCGGTGCGCCTGCGGCTAACCAGACCAGCGCATCTGAGTCATGGGAACCAGTTCGGTAATGAACGACGGCTCGGCGCAACCTACGGCGCGGCGCGGGCGCACGTGGCGCTGGACGTTCCTCCTGCTGCTCGCCATCGTCGCCGTCGCCGCCATTGGTGCCTACCTGACCGCGCCTCGGCCCGGTGGCCGGATGGACCCCGGGTCGACTGGACCTGAGGGAGCCCACGCACTAGTGGAACTGCTGCGCAGCCACGGCGTAGCGGTCGACGTCGCGGGGAACGTCGCCGATGTGGAGGCAGCCGCGCGTCCCGACTCGCTCCTCATTGTCGCGCAGACTCAATTCGTGACCGACGAAGCGCTGCTTCGCCGGCTGGCCAGGACCCCGGCAGACCTGCTGCTGGTGGAACCGACGTCGCGGGCCCGCGGCGCGCTTGCCCCGGCACTGCGCAGCGGCGGTGCGAGCATGCTGGACAACATGCCTAAATGCGAACTGCGCGAGGCAAACCGCGCCGGCTCAGTGCAATTCGGGCCAAGCAACACCTACCGTGCGACCGCCGATCAACAGGTGACCAGTTGCTATGACGGGGTGCTGGTGCGCTATCACGACGGCAACCGCACCATCACGGTGGTCGGCAATAGCGGCTTCATGACGAATGGCGCTCTCCTGCAGGCGGGCAACGCCGCGCTGGCGATGAACCTCGCTGGCGACCGCCCACACGCGATCTGGTATGCGCCGCAGCACGTCGAGGGTGGAACGTCCTCTTCAGCAACCATATTCGATCTCATTCCAGCCAACGTCACTTGGATGGTCTGGCAGCTGTGCCTGACCGTGTTGCTGCTGGCATTGTGGAAGGGCCGTCGGATCGGCCCGCTGGTCGCTGAGGAGCTACCCGTCGTGGTGCGCGCCTCGGAGACGGTCGAGGGTCGCGGCCGACTGTATCGGTCACGGCGGGCCAGCGATCGCGCCGCACAGGCACTGCGCACCGCGGCATTGCAGCGGCTGGTGCCGCGGCTCGGGCTGGGCTCTGACGTGCCGACGGCCGGCGTGGCCGCGACCGTGGCTTCGCGTAGCGGCGTCGACCTGAATTCTGTGCAGCACATACTGTTCGGACCGCCACCGGCGAGCGACGCCGACCTGGTACACCTCGCCCGAGCACTCGACGATATCGAAAGAAAGGTCGCACACCAATGACACAGCCCGCACCCGCACCCGCGCAGGCTCCGGCCGGGGAGCCGGCGCGTCAGGCGTTGCTGGCGCTGCGTGCCGAGATCGCCAGAGCCGTTGTCGGACAGGACGCCGTGGTCAGCGGCTTGGTGATCGCGCTACTGTGCCGCGGCCACGTGCTGCTTGAAGGCGTTCCGGGGGTTGCTAAAACACTGCTTGTGCGGACGATGGCTGCCGCTTTGCAGTTGGAATTCAAGCGGGTGCAATTTACTCCCGACCTGATGCCGGGCGATGTCACCGGGTCACTGGTCTACGACACTCGCACCGCTGCGTTCAAGTTCCGGGCCGGTCCGGTGTTCACCAACCTCATGCTGGCCGACGAGATCAACCGCACTCCGCCTAAGACGCAAGCGGCCCTGCTCGAGGCGATGGAGGAGCGTCAGGTCAGCGTAGACGGCGAGCCCAAACCACTGCCCGACCCGTTCATTGTGGCTGCTACCCAAAACCCGATTGAATACGAAGGCACCTACCAGTTGCCCGAGGCGCAGCTCGACCGCTTCCTGCTCAAACTGAACGTCCCACTGCCGCCGCGTGATTCCGAGATCGCAATCCTGGCCCGGCATGCGCACGGATTCGATCCGCGCGATCTGTCGGGCATCAAGCCGGTGGCCGGACCAGCCGAGTTGGCCGCCGGCCGCGACGCGGTGCGTCAGGTGCTGGTCGCCGACGAGGTGCTCGGTTACATCGTCGACATCGTCGGGGCCACCCGCAACTCCCCGGCGCTGCGCCTTGGCGTTTCGCCACGGGGAGCGACGGCTTTGCTGGCCACCGCGCGATCATGGTCGTGGCTGTCCGGGCGCAACTACGTCACCCCCGACGATGTCAAAGCCATGGCCCGCCCGACGCTGCGGCACCGGGTGGCGCTTCGCCCGGAAGCCGAACTCGAAGGCGCCACCACCGACGGCGTTCTGGACGGCATTTTGGCATCGGTTCCGGTACCGCGCTAGTGATTCTCACCGGGCGCGCCGGGTTGGTGGCGCTGATCTGCGTTCTGCCGATCGTGCTGTCACACTGGCCGGCAACGGTTTTCGCCGCTTTTCTTATCGCCCTGGCGCTGGCGGTGGCCGTGGACACCGGCTTGGCGGCCAGTCCCCGTGCGTTGCGGTCCACCCGTTCGCAGAAATCCTCGGCCCGACTTGGCGAACGGGTGACCGCCGGCCTGCTGATTCACAATGATGGTCGTCGGCGGTTCCGTGGCCAGGTCCGCGATGCCTGGGCGCCCAGCGCGCGCGCCGAACCACGAGTGCACACCGTGTCCATCGCCGGCGGGCAGACCCAGCACATCGACACTTTCCTGCAACCCGTTCGCCGCGGCGATCAGCGGTCGGCTGTGGTCACTGCCCGATCGATCGGGCCGTTGGGCCTGGCCGGAAGACAAGGTTCGCGACCGGTGCCCGGGCAGCTTCGGGTGCTGCCGCCGTTTTTGTCCCGCAAGCACCTGCCGTCGCGGCTGACCAGACTCCGCGAGATCGACGGACTGCTGCCGACCTTGATCCGCGGGCAGGGTACCGAGTTCGATTCGCTGCGAGAGTACGTCGTCGGGGACGACGTGCGCTCGATCGACTGGCGTGCCACTGCCCGTCGCGCTGACGTCGTGGTTCGGACATGGCGGCCCGAGCGCGACCGGCGGGTGCTCGTCGTGCTCGACACCGGCCGCACTGCGGCGGGCCGCGTCGGCGTCGACCCCACCGCCAGTGACCCCACGGGGTGGCCTCGGCTGGACTGGTCGATGGACGCCGCGCTGCTCTTGACCGCGCTCGCGACGCGCGCCGGTGACCACGTCGACTTCCTCGCCCACGACCGGATCATGCGGGCCGGTGTGTTCGGCGCCCCGCGCGGTGAACTCCTGGCGCAAGTGGTCGAGGCGATGGCCCCGCTGCAGCCGGTTCTCGTTGAATCAGATTGTCGTGCAATGGTTGCCGCGATTTTGCGCCGAACCCCGCGACGGGCGCTGGTGGTGCTGCTGACCGATCTGAATGCGACCGCCCTCGACGAGGGCCTGCTTCCGGTGCTGCCCCAGCTGTCCGCCAAGCACCAGGTCATCATCGCCGCGGTCGCCGACCCGCGCGTCGACCGGCTGGCCACCGGTCGTGCCGACGTTGCAGCCGTTTATGACGCGGCGGCAGCCGAACGCACCCGAAACGACCGCCGCGCGATCGCATCCCGATTGCGGCTCGAGGGGGTGGAGGTCGTCGACGCAGCGCCGGCTGACCTGGCTCCTGCGCTGGCCGATCGCTATCTGGCGATGAAAGCCTCCGGGCGGTTGTGAATTTTTCGGTCGAATGGCCAGTTATGACGCGCTGTTCGCGAATCAGCGTGTCATAACTTTTCTTTCGACGCGGTTCACTGGGTCGGGACTACGTCGGGCGCATCGGCGATGTCGCCTGTGGCGCCCAGCCGCGCCGCGCGTCTGCCGAAATACACGACGTAGGCCAAAAACGCGGTTTCGGCTGCAATTCCGATGCCGATCCGCAAGAAAGTCGGCAACGGTGACGGCGTCACAAGCGCTTCGATCAGTCCGGAGACAAGCAACACCGCCACCAGCCCGACGGCGACAGCGACCACGGCGCGGCCCTGCTCGGCAAGCACCTGTCCGCGGGGCCGGTGACCGGGCGCTATCACCGACCACCCCAACCGCATGCCGGCGGCTGCAGCCAGAAATACCGCCGTCAGCTCCAATACCCCGTGCGGGGCCAAGAGGCCCAGGAAGATCCCGGCCTTGCCGGCCTGAAACATCAGGCCGGCCCCGACAGCGAGGTTGGCGGCGTTTTCAAAAAGCACGAACGGGATCGGCAGCCCTAGCAGGATGGCGAATGCGATGCATTTGGCTGCGACCCAGGAGTTGTTCACCCAGACGTGCAGCGCGAATGACGCCGCCGGGTGCTCGCTGTAGTAGGAAGCGAAATCGTGATTCACCAATTCGTCGATGTCACTTGGTGTTCCGAGAGTGGACTGCACCTCCGCGCTACCGGCGACCCAAAACCCCATGACTACCACCACGACGAAAAAGAGCACCGCGGTCGCCAGCCACCAACGCCACGCGCGGTATGCAACCACCGGGAAAGAGACCGTCCAGAACCGGACAAACTCGCTGGCCAGCGGGGCGTGCGCGCCAGTAACCGCCGAGCGTGCACGCGCGACCAGCGCCGAGAGCCGACCTACCAGAGCCGAATCCGAGGACGCCGATCGCACCATCGACAGATGAGTCGAGGTCCGCTGATAGAGCTCGACCAGTTCGTCGATCTCGGCACCCGTCAACCGGCGGCGATTCTTGACCAGCTGGTCGAGCCGGTCCCACGTGCCGCGATGCGCGACCACGAACGCGTCGACGTCCACCCGACGGAGCCTACTGGCGATCGCAAGCGCGGCGAAGCCGGGCGCAGCGGGTCGACAGAAATCCAACACTGGCGATCGCAAGCGCGGCGAAGCCGGGCGCAGCGGGTCGACAGAAATCCAACACTGGCGATCGCAAGCGCGGCGAAGCCGGGCGCAGCGGGTCGACAGACCCGATACGTCGAGTAGCGTCTGCAGCTATGCCAGAGGTGGTGACCGGCGACGCTGTCGTGCTCGATCAGCAGATCGCGCAGTTGCCGGTGCGGGCTGTCAGCGCGCTGATCGACATCGTGGTGGTCTTCGTCGGCTACGTCCTTGCCTTAATGCTCTGGGCGGCCACCCTGACTCAGCTTGACGACGCGATGACTGGGGCGATCGTGGTCATCTTCACGGTGCTGCTGATGGTCGGGTATCCGCTGGCGTTCGAAACTGCGACGCGGGGCCGATCTGTGGGCAAGCTGGTGATGGGCCTCCGGGTGGTGGCGGAAGACGGTGGGCCGGAACGCTTCCGACAGGCGCTGTTTCGTGCACTGGCCTCGGTCGTCGAGATCTGGATGCTGCTGGGAAGCCCGGCGGTGATCTCCAGCATGCTCTCGCCAAAGGCCAAACGTATCGGCGACATCTTCGCCGGCACGATTGTTGTCAGCGAACGCGGGCCCCGATTGCCCCCACCGCCGCCGATGCCGCCGTCGCTGGCGTGGTGGGCCTCATCGCTGCAGCTGACCGGGCTAGGAGCAGACAAAGCCGAGTTGGCACGTCAATTTCTGGCCCGAGCACCGCAGCTCGATCCGGTCCTGCGTGAACAAATGGGATACCGGATCGCCGGGGACGTGGTCGCTCAGATCGCGCCGCCGCCTCCGCCGGGCTACCCGCCACAGCTCGTCTTGGCCGCCGTGCTCGCCGAACGACACCGTCGGGAACTGGCGCGATTGCGGCCGACGCCCAGTGCGCCCCCGGCCGGCCCCCCGTCCGGGCCTGCGGGCCCCCCATCCTGGTCGGCACCGCCACCTTGGTCGACACCCGTTCCGCCGCCGCCACCACCGTGGGGGCCCCCATCAGCGTCGGCGCCCGGCGCCGGCGAGTTCGCGCCGCCGCACTAGGACGCTACTGGCGGAAAACGGCGGCCAAGATGGCGATGTCCGCGCCCAGCAGCGCCAATCCGCACAGCGGCACCGCAATGCCCCACCGGCGAGTCGCGGTGAAAAAGGAAAGAGCGATCGCGACGACGGCCACTACGGGGGCCCCGTAGAAGAGCACGCCGAAGCCCTCACCGCTGGGGCCCACGTTCGGGCAGTGCTTGTCACTGCAGGCCGCTGTGCTCATGACTGCGCCGAGACCAAAAATCACCACGACCGCGGCGGCTGGAATGGTCAGCAGCACCAGCACCCAGTTCACCCACAACCGGAAGCGTCCGGGATGACGTGTGTCGTCCTGTGTCGCCGCTTCGGTGTCCGCACCGCGCTGGCCCGCGATCTTCAGATTGGGGTTTTCCTCGTTCATCACCGCTGTGCTACCCCACCGCCGCCGGCGACAAACGCAGCACTTGCGAGTCGATATGTTCCGATATATCGTTGAGCTATCGGCAGCGCATCGCGCGCTGCCCTTCCAGAAACGAGACACCCTATGAACACCCCCTTTCCCCAGTTCGGTGCCCCCTTCAGCGGTGGTTCCCAGCCATTAGGCTTCGGCCCACCGCAGGGGCGGCGCGCAGTGCACGAAATGCGCCGGCAAGCCCGACGCGACTTTCGTGATCACGTGCGCGGCCACGACGCCGGGCACGATGGTCCGTTCGGACCCGGATTCGGTCCGGGCGGTTTCCGCTTCGGTCCCGGCGGCTTCGGCCCCGGGTTCGGCTTTGGCCCCGGTCCACGCGGACGGCGACGGCGGCCATGGCCGTCGCGGCCGGCGCGGTGACGTCCGCGCGGCCATCCTGCTGCTGCTGGCCGAACGCCCGATGCACGGCTACGAGATGATCCAGGAGATCGCCGAACGCAGCCAAGACCTGTGGCGGCCCAGCCCCGGCTCGGTGTACCCGACGCTGCAGCTGCTGCTTGACGAAGGTCTGCTCGTCGGATCTGAAACCGAAGGCAGCAAAAAGCTTTTCGAGCTAACTGACGATGGCCGCACGGCCGCCGAGAAGATCCGAACACCCCCATGGGAGCAAATCGCCGAAGGCGTCGATCCCGCCCACATCAACCTGCGGACGGCCATCGGCCAACTGTTGGGCGCGGTGGGCCAGTCTGCACACGCGGCCACAACCGAGCAGCAGCAGCGCATCCTCGAGATCGTCAACAACGCCCGTCGCGAGATCTACATCGTTCTCAGCGAAGACGAATAGACACCACCCGGGTGCCGGGCCGCACCATCGCGGCCCGGCACGCCGCATCACGACACGTCGACCCAATCCAGCGTCCGCTGGACCGCTTTTCGCCAGCCCTGATATGCGGCTTCGCGCTCGTCGTCGCTCCATGCCGGTGTCCAGCGCTTGTCTTCCTGCCAGTTGGATCTGAGGTCATCCGGGTCTTCCCAGAAGCCGACCGCCAGGCCCGCGGCGTAGGCCACACCAAGCGCGGTGGTCTCGGCGACGACCGGTCTTACCACGTCCACGCCCAGCACGTCGGCTTGGATCTGCATGCAGAGGTCGTTGGCCGTGATCCCACCGTCGACCTTCAGAACCTCAAGGTGCACATCGGAATCGGCGGCCATTGCGTCAACGACGTCGCGACTCTGGTAGCAGATGGCCTCCAGTGTCGCGCGGGCCAGGTGTGCGTTGGTGTTGAACCGGGACAGGCCCACGATTGCGCCTCGGGCATCCGATCGCCAGTACGGGGCGAACAACCCAGAAAACGCCGGGACGAAGTACACGCCGCCGTTGTCGTCGACCTCACGGGCCAGCGCTTCGCTTTGCGCCGCACCGCTGATGATGCCGAGCTGGTCGCGTAGCCACTGCACCGCGGAGCCGGTAACGGCGATCGAACCCTCAAGGGCGTAAACCGGTTTCGCGTCGCCGAACTGGTAGCACACCGTGGTCAGCAGCCCATTGCGCGACCGCACGATCTTCTCACCAGTGTTCAGCAGCAGGAAATTCCCAGTGCCGTAAGTGTTTTTGGCCTCGCCCTCAGCCAGGCACACCTGACCCACCATGGCCGCATGCTGGTCCCCGAGAATCCCGGTGATCGGGACCTCACCGCCCAGCGGTCCGGTGCCGGTGGTGACGCCGTATCGGTCCTGAGCCGACGACGGCGCGATCGACGGCAGCATGGCGCGGGGAATGGAAAAGAACGACAACAGCTCGTCGTCCCAGTCCAGCGTCTCGAGATCCATCAGCATCGTCCGGCTGGCGTTGGTCACGTCGGTGGCGTGCACGCCGCCGCGCGGTCCCCCGGTCAGGTTCCACAACACCCAGGTGTCGCAGGTGCCGAACAGGGCGTCACCATGTTCGGCGGCCTCGCGCACTCCGTCAACGTTTTCCAGAATCCATTGCAACTTGCCGCCCGAGAAATACGTCGCCGGAAGCAACCCCGCTCTGCGCCGGATCACGTCGCCGCGGCCGTCGCGGTCCAGTGCCGAGGCGATGCGATCAGTGCGGGTGTCCTGCCACACGATCGCGTTGTAGTACGGGCGCCCAGTGCGCTTGTTCCACACCAGCGTCGTCTCTCGCTGATTGGTAATCCCCAGTGCCGCAAGATCACTGGGCTGCAGGTCGGTGGCGTTCAGCGCCGAGATGAGGGCCGATGCGGTGCGCTCCCATATCTCGACGGGATTGTGCTCGACCCACCCTGCGCGCGGCAGAATCTGCTCATGCTCGAGCTGGTGGCGCCCCACCACGACCCCGGCATGGTCGAAGATCATGCAGCGGCTGCTGGTGGTGCCTTGATCGATCGCGGCTACGAATTCAGCGGACTCGGCCAACTGCGCTCCTGTAGGTGACGGCGGTCACTGCCTGCAATCGTCCATCATGGTCTACATGTGTGCACAGTTCGTTGATATCCAGGCCATCGAGCGCATGCCGCGCGGTGGACCCAGCGCATCGTGCCTGGATCGGCGGCTGGAGACCGATTGCCAGGAGTACCTGGATCGCGACGACGCCGACGATGTGAAACGCGCCGTGATCGGATCGCTGGACCGCATCGGGCGGCTTTTCGCATTTCACGAGGCCTTCGCGCGCATCGCACTGGACGAACTTGCCGATGTGCCCGACCCCAAAATCCTCGAACTCGGGTCGGGCCATGGCGGACTTTCGCGGGCTCTGCTGGAGATGCATCCCACCGCCCACGTCACGATCACCGACGTGGAGCCGACGTCGGTCGCCGGCATCGCCGCCGGTGACCTGGGCTCCCATCCGCGCGCCACCGTCCGCGAGATGGATGCCACCGCCATCGACGCGCCCGACGGGTACTACGACCTCGCGGTATTCGCGATGTCGTTTCATCACCTGCGGCCCGGGCTGGCCTCGCGCGCGTTCGCCGAAGGCACCCGCGCAGCCGACAAACTGCTGATCATCGACCTGCCCCGGCCGCCCGCTCTGCTACACCTCGTGCAACTGGCGTCGATGCTGCCGGTGGCCTTGTTGGTCCCGGTCTGCCACGACGGGTTGATCAGCTCGCTGCGGGCCTACAGCCCGTCCGCGCTGCGCGCGTTGGCCCGTCACGCCGACCCGGCGATCACGGTGCAATTGCGCGGCGGAAGGTGGTGGCTGCCGGTGCGTCCGCGTCCCCAGATCGCGGTGGCCAGCCGGTTGCGGAGCCCTCGTTAACCCTGTTGCATCGGCGGTGTGGGCGAAGAGGTCAAGCGCATCCCGTACAACCACGCGCACCGGCAACAGTACCGGCGCAAGGTGCAGCTGTGCCTCGACGTCTTCGAAACCATGCTCGCGCAGTCGAGTTTCGACTTCGACCGGCCGCTCACCGGCATGGAGATCGAATGCAATCTCGTCGACGCTGACTACCAACCGAACATGTCAAATCAGCCTGTGCTGGAGGCGATCGCCGACCCGGCCTACCAAACCGAGTTGGGCGCCTACAACATCGAATTCAACGTGCCGCCAAGCCCACTGGGCGGACGCACCGGTCTTGCACTGGAAGCCGAAGTCCGGGCCAGTTTGAACGCCGCCGAAATCAAGGCCAACATCGGCGGGGCCCACATCGTGATGATCGGGATCTTGCCGACTCTGATGCCAGAACACCTGACCACCGATTGGATGAGCAAGTCGGCCCGCTACGCGGCACTCAACGAGTCCATCTTCACCGCCCGTGGCGAAGACATCCAGATCGACATCAACGGCCCAGAGCCCCTGAGCCTGGACTATCCGTCCATCGCACCTGAATCTGCCTGCACCAGCATGCAATTGCACCTTCAGGTGTCGCCCGCCGAATTCGCCGCCAACTGGAACGCCGCCCAGGTGCTGGCCGGCCCGCAGCTTGCGTTGGGCGCGAATGCGCCTTATCTTTTCGGCCACCGGCTGTGGGCGGAAACCCGCATCGAGTTGTTCGCGCAGGCCACCGATACCCGTCCGGACGAGCTGAAAACCCAGGGCGTTCGACCGCGAGTATGGTTCGGCGAGCGCTGGATTACCTCGATCTTCGACCTGTTCGAGGAGAACGTCCGCTACTTTCCCTCGTTGCTGCCGGAACTGTCCGACGAGGACCCGGTCGCCGAGCTCGCCGCCGGTCGCGCTCCGCGCCTGTCGGAGCTGCGACTGCACAACGGCACGGTGTACCGATGGAACCGGCCGGTCTACGACGTAGTCAATGGGCGACCGCATCTGCGGGTGGAGAACCGGGTGCTGCCGGCCGGCCCGACCGTCGTGGACATGCTGGCGAATTCGGCGTTTTACTTCGGCATGTTGCGCACCATGTCCCAGGAGGACCGTCCGTTGTGGACAAAGATGAGTTTCGCTGCGGCACAAGCGAATTTCCTGAAGGCCGCCCGCGACGGCATCAACGCCCGACTGTACTGGCCGGGTTTGGGTGAGGTCACGACCAAGGAATTGGTGCTCCGCCAGTTGCTGCCGATGGCCGACGAGGGGCTGCGGCGGTGGGGCGTTGACGCCGCGGTGCGCGACCGGTTTCTGGGCGTGATCGAGGGCCGCGCCAAGACCGGTCGCAACGGTGCCGCGTGGCAGGTGTCGACGGTGCAAAGCTTGCAGCAGCGAGACGGGATGCCTCGCCCGGCGGCACTGGCTGAGATGCTGCGGCGATACTGCCAACACATGCATGCGAATGAGCCGGTGCACACCTGGGACGTCGAGTGATAACAGATCCTCCGACACGGCATCAGCCCCAGCGGACTTTCTCGAACTGGCACGCAGCCAAATAGTTACTGGTCGAGGCACGTCCTGAGGTCCGGAGCAGAGCAGCGCGTAGCGTCGAATTCATGGCATCTGATGCACCTGAGGTAATGGACTGGGACGACGCCTATCGGGAGCGGGGCAACTTCGAGGGACCACCACCGTGGAATATCGGCGAGCCGCAGCCGGAACTGGCGGAGCTGATGCGCGCGGGCAAGTTCCGCAGCGATGTGCTCGACGCGGGATGCGGTTTCGCCGAGCTTTCACTGGCGCTGGCCGCCGACGGCTACACCGTGGTCGGCGTCGACCTGACGCCCACGGCTATCGCGGCCGCGAACAAGACAGCCCAGGAGCGTGGGTTGAGCACGGCGAGTTTCGTGCAGGCCGATATCACCTCGTTCTCCGGTTATGATGGGCGCTTCAACACGGTCGTCGACAGCACACTGTTTCACTCACTGCCGGTGGAGGGCCGCGACGACTATCTGCAAGCCGTACACCGCGCCGCAGCCCCCGGCGCCGGCTACTACGTGCTGGTGTTCGCCAAAGGCGCCTTCCCGGTCGAGATGGAACCGAAGCCCAACGAAGTGGACCAGGAGGAGTTGCGGGCCGCGGTCAGCAAGTATTGGGAGGTCGACGAGGTCCGCCCGGCCCGCATCCACGCGAATATCCCGCAGGTCGCCGACGCGCACATCGAGATGCCCCCTCATCCGCGAGATGACAAGGGGCGGATGCAGTTACCTGCGTTTTTGCTGACCGCACACAAGGCCGGCTGAGTCGAGCGCCATGCCCGTGCGCCACGCCGGCGTGACGGTGGCCGGGTAGCGCCCGACGAACACGGCCGAACGCCACGCTGGCGTGACACTCGGCGCTGAACGCCACGCCGGCGTGACGGTGGCCGGGTAGCGCCCGACGAACACTGCTGAACGCCACGCTGGCGTGACGCTCAGCGCTGAACGCCACGCTGGCGTGACGGTGGCCGGGTAGCGCCCGGCGAACACTGCTGAACGCCACGCTGGCGTGACGCTCAGCGCGGCGCTACGGCTCACCCGGTCGCGACGGTTGCGGCGGCCAGCGCCTCGGCGAAGACCGCCAGATCCTCGGCGCTGGTGTCCACGTGCGGTGAGATCCGCAGCACCGGCGCCGTCAATTCCAGCGGTGCCCGCTGCACGCCCGCGGCGGTGGTCACGATCTGCCGTTGGTTGATCAGCCAGGCCTGCACGGCTGCGGGGTCGGCGCCGTCGAGCGGGGCCAGCGTCGTGATCGCGGTCGGCTCGTCGGCATATTCGACCGCCCGCCATCCTGGCACCTGCGCCAGCACACGTCGGGTTAGCCGACCGACCTCGGCCAGAGCGGCCCGCACCACCGCCGGGCCGGCAGCCAAATGCTCACCCAAGGCGACGCAAAAGCCCACCCGCGCAGCCACATTGGCTTCGCCGAATTCGAGGCATTGGGCCACCGACAGCGGCGACCCCCGGTCCGGTGGCGGTAGTCGCGGCCGCAGCCGCTGCATCAGGGCCGCGTCGACGGCCAGAACGCCTATCCCGCGCGGCCCGGCAAGCCATTTGCGCGACGACGAGTACATCGCATCCGCGCCGACCGCACAGTCGATCTGACCCAGCGCTTGAGCCGCGTCGACGACAAGCGGCAACCCGAGTTCGCCGCAGACACGCCTCATCGCCAACAACGGTTGGATCACCCCACGGTGGCTGGCCACCGGCGTGAGGTGGACCAGGTCGGGCGGGTCGGCGGCCAGCGCCGCAGCGGCTTCGTCGACTGTCAGCCGGCCGGCATCATCGGTGGGCAGCGGGCGGCGCGCGAATCCGTGCGCGGCCATGACGGCCAGGTTGGGGCCGTACTCGCCGGGCAGGCAGGCCAGGGTGCGCCCGCCGGGCGGCCAGCTGCCCAGCAGCAGGTCCAGGGCGTGCAGCGAACCGGTGGTGAACACCACCTCGGCCTCGGCCATACCCGCCAGTGCGGCGATGGCGGCCCGTCCAGCGTCCAGCACCGGGGTGGCCGCCGCGGCCGCGACATACCCGCCGACCTCGGCCTCGTGGCGCGCGTGTCGCGCCGCGGCCTGTAGCACCGCGAAACTCTGTCGGGAGCACGCCGCGCTGTCCAGATGCAGACCGGCGACCGGCGGCCGGGCCGCTCGCCACCGATGGGCCAACGTGTCGGCGTTGCTCACTTCACTGCGAGCGACAAACCGAAGTCGCCGGCGTGGTCAGTCCACCACTGGGTCGGGTGCAGCCCGACGGCAGCCAGTTCGGCGGCCACCGCCTCCGGGCGAAATTTGCACGACACTTCGGTGAGCATCTCCTCGCCCGCATCGAAGTCGACGGTCAAGTCCAGGGCGCCGACCCGGACCCGTTGCCGGCCCTCGGCGCGCAGCCACATCTCCATGCGCTCGTCGTCGGCGTTCCACCGGGCGACATGGGTGTAGGCGTCGACGTCGAAGTCCGCGTCGAGTTCCCGGTTGATCACCGCCAGCACATTTCGATTGAACCGGGCCGTCACTCCGGCGGAGTCGTCGTAGGCCCGAACCAGCCGGTCGCTGTCCTTCACCAGATCGGTGCCCAGCAGCAGACTGTCGCCGGGGTGCAGCACTGCGGCCAGCGAGGTCAAGAAGTCCACCCGCGCTCCGGGCTTGAGGTTGCCGATCGTCGAACCCAAGAACACGAACAATCGCCGCCCGCCGTCGGGTATCTCGGTCAGGTGTTCCTCGAAATCGCCGCAGACGGCGGCAATCTCGACATCCGGATACTCCTGGGTGATGGCAGCCCCGACTACTGCCAGCATGTCGGCGTCGACGTCGAAAGGGACGAACTTGCGCAGCGATCCGCGCTCACGCAAGGCATCCAGCAACATCCGGGTCTTCTCCGATGTCCCGCTGCCCAATTCGACCAAGGTGTCCGCGCCGGTCGCGGACGCCACCTCCGCGGCCCGGACACCAAGAATCTCGGCCTCGGCGCGGGTCGGGTAGTACTCCGGCAGGCGGGTGATCTGGTCGAACAGGTCGCTGCCCACCGCGTCGTAGAACCATTTGGGCGGCAGACATTTCGGGGACTTCCGCAGGCCCTCGAGCACGTCGCGGCGCAAGGCGTGATACGCCGAGTCCTCGGCCAGGTGGTTGGACACCGACAACGTCATCAAAGTCCTTTCGCAGAATCCAACGGGGTCAACGTGACACCGTCTGCGGTGACCTCGACGAGGTGGCAGTCCGGCACGTCCTCCCAGTGCGGGTTGTCGTCGTACGGCTCGCTGGCCAGCACCGCGCCGTCCTCGCGACGCAGCACCGACAGCGTGTCGCCCCAGGTTGTGGCCAGCAGGCGAGAACCATTGCCCGCCAACAGGTTGAGTCGGGCCTGCGGATCGGCCGTTCCGAGCTCCGCAACGCTCTCACCCAGCGCCTCGATACCGCGTTCAAAGACCGTCGCAGCGAGAATCGCACTGTCGCAGACCGATTCGGCTGCCGAAGAGGCGGGCAGCACGCTGCGGTCGATAATCCCGTTGTGCGACAACAGCCAGTGACCGTCGGTGAAGGGTGCCGTCGCGCTGATTTCTATCGGCATGCCCACGGTAGCCGAGCGCACCGCGGCCACCACGCAGTGGCTGCGCAGCGCCGGCGCGACGGAATCGAAAGAGGTGTCCCCCCACAGCGGTGCGGGGCTGCGCCAGCGCCGCGGAACCGCGCCGTCGAAGAATCCGACCCCCCAGCCGTCGGCGTTCATCAGCCCGTGCTTCTGCCGGCGCGGCGCATAGGACTGCACCCGCAAGCTGTGCGGTGGGTCCAGCATCAGCGACGAGACCGTGACATCGCGCCCAAGCCATCCCAGGTGACGGCACATCAGGCCGGATCCGCCGCGTCGTCGACATCCCATGCCAACCGGACACCGGAGAAGATCTGCCGCCGGATCGGATGATCCCAATTACGGAAACTGGGCCGTAGGATCGCCGACTCCACCGCCCACGAGCCACCGCGCAGCACCCGGTAGTCACCGTCGAAGAACGGCTGCGAGTAGCGCTGGTAGATCATCGGGACAAATCCGGGCCAAGGCCGCAGCGGTGAGCTGGTCCATTCCCAGACGTCGCCCAGCATCTGCTCGACCCCATACGCCGATGCCCCGCCCGGATAGGCACCCACCGGCGCCGGCCGCAGCGCCGCGCCTCCCAGGTTGGCGCGGACGGTGGAGGGCTCGTCGGCGCCCCACGGATAACGCCGTCGCGCACCCAGTTGCGGGTCCCAGGCGCAGGCCTTCTCCCATTCGATTTCGGTGGGCAACCGGGCCCCGGACCACGCGGCGTAAGCCTCGGCCTCGAAGTAGGTGATGTGCTGCACAGGTTCGTCAGCGGGAACGTCCTCGACCCGGCCGAATCGGGTGCGGGTGCGACCGTCGGGGCTCCAGAATTGCGGCGCCGTCAACGCGGCGCGCTGACGGTGTTCCCAACCCCGTCCCGACCACCACCGCGATTGGTAATAGCCGCCGTCGTCGACGAAGTGCCGCCATTCGCGGTTGGTCACCGGGACCCGGCCGATCCGGAACGCGGGCACGTCCACGACATGGGCGGGCCGTTCATTGTCCAGCGAGAACGGCTCATCCGCGGCGTCGACGCCAAGCACGAACGGCCCGCCCGGTACCAGCACCGATGTCCCGGCCAGCGCGGGGCGGCCCGCCGGCAGCACCGATGTCGCGGTCAGCAATGGCGGCCCGTCGCGCAGGTTCAGGGCCTGCAGCATGGTTTCGTCGTGCTGGTTCTCGTGGCTGATCACCATCCCGAACGGGAAACTCGACCCGGGGTCCTCGGGCGGGGCGTCAAGGGCTTCCAGGGCGTCGAGCACCGCTGCGCGCACGGTGCGGCAGTACGCCCGCGCCTGGTCGGCAGACATCAGCGGAAGGTCGACGCGGCTGGCGCGGGAATGCACGAAGGCGTCGTAGAAACCCTCGACGTCGCGCGGCAACATGCCCGGCCGGTTCGGGTCGCCGCCGCGCAGCAGCAACAGCTCTTCCTGCTGACCGATGTGCGCCAGGTCCCACACCAGCGGACTCATCAGCGGGTCGTACTGACGGCACAGCTCGGCGTCGTCGAAGTCGACCAGCTGCAGCGTCCGTTCTCGCGCCCGCTCCAGATCGCGGACCAGGGTTTGACGTGAATTCACGATGTCCCTCGTGCCAACCCTGCGACAGTGGGCGCGATGCCCCGCTCGATCACCAGGTCCGCGAAATCGTCGCCCGGGCAACGGCCCTGCTGGACCGCCGCGATCAACCGCTGCATGGAATCGGCCAACGGCGAGTTCGATGGCAGCCGCTCGGCTGCGGCGGCGACGCATCGGTTGGCGGCCGTGAACAGCCGCGCATCGGCCATCCCGATGCGGGCGGCGATGTCCCAGGCGGCGGCGACCGGTTCGACGGCCTCGGCGGCGATGTCGGCGGCAACCGGGTCGTCCAGCAGGACGACCAGGGTGAACACCACTGCGGGCCAAAGGACGTCGGGAACGCTGTCGAGATACCGGATCTCCAGCCACCCGCGGGGACGCACCGGCGGAAACAGCGTGGTGAGGTGGTAGTTGAGGTCTGCGATCGTCGGGCGGCGGTCCCCGAGCAAAATCCGCCCGTCGGCCCAATCCGCGAACGGGACGTAGTGCGTCACCGCCATCGCTTCGGGGGTGTGTACCAGCATCACCGGTGCTTTGAGCGCGTAGCGCGCCCAGTCCGTGCCTGGGTCGTCGCCGCTGGCTGCCAGGATCGGTCCGCAGCGCGCGGAATCCATCTGGCCCCAGACTCGCTGGCGGCTCGACTGCCATCCGGTGAAGTCTCCGCCCAGCAACGGGGAGTTGGCGGCGATCGCGATCAGCGTGGGCCCCAGCGCATGCGCCAGACGCACCCGTGCCGCCCATCCGGCTTGTGGTCCCGCGTCCAGGTTGACCTGAATCGAGGCGGTCGACGTCATCATCGCCGCTCCCGCCGCGAAGCTGCTGCCGGCAGCGAAGAACTGTTCCATGGCGCGGTAGCGCGTGCCCGGATTGATCCGCTTGACCGGCCGCAGCGGGTCGGCGCCCAGCAACACCAGCCCCAGACCGCGGTCGGCGAACGCCGCGCGGAGCACGGCCTGGTCGCCGGTCATCGCCTCGATCGCCGCAACGACGCCGGCTGCGGGCGGGCCGGACAGTTCCACTGCGCCGCCGGGTTCGACCGTTACCGCGCTGCCGCCCGGCATCGGCGGGAGCGACTCGAGCACGGCGGTGATTTCGTCCCAGTCCGGGCGCCGGCGCGGATCGACCGGATCGAAGCAGTGCGCCTCGATCTCCAGGCCGACTCGCCCCAGCGGGCCATCCACGAGGCAGGTGTCGGTGATGTACTGCGCGGCCGCGGAGGAACTGGTCAACTCCGCCAGGCGGGTGCGGTCGAGCTGCGACGCGACCGTCATATCACCATCCCTCTCGGCCCGGACGGGGTGCGTGGTGGGACTGTGCCTCAACGGCGACGATAACCACCCACATTCCATCTTGTGGGCAGCCCCGGGTTATTCCCGAAGCGGTGCGCGTCACCGGGCCTCCCGACAGCATCAGGGCCGAATACCCAAATCGGTGCGGGCCTACTGCCCGAGCGTGTTCTGCATGGCGCCGGCCAGCGCGTTTACCGCGGGACCGCCGTTGCCGGACTGGCACACCTTGGCCTGCAGCAGAACGTTCTCCCGCAGCCGCGTCTGGGTGAAGCAGCGACGATCGGTACCCGCTTCCTGTTTGGTCCACGCCGCGTCGGTGTCGCCCGGCGGTCCGCCGTCGAAGGACCACACCTGCGTGGTCCCGTTGTCGAGATGCATTGGGGTGGTTTGGCCGGAGCAGCCCACTGTGCGGTCGACCACGCGGTGAAAAGCCCGGTTGGCGGCGTCGCCGGTGGCGAAGACGCCGACCGCCTGCTTGACGAAGTGGGTTTGGTCGGTGGCCGATGTCTGGGTGGTGGCGCCGTTGAACGACGCCAGGTCGGGATCGTCGTAGACCTCGGGCAGGCCGATGTCGGCCCAGTTATTACAGACCGGGTCGTCGACCGAATATCCCTGGAAGGGTGCGGTGAACACCGATTCGTCGCGCATCGGCCCGCCGACGATGTTGCCCACCGATCCTTTGCCGAGGACGGCGTAGTTGACCACGCCCGGATCGGAGGGACGCGCCACCGCGACCCCGGTTGCGGCCGTCCCCGCGACTACGCCGAGGACGGATCCGACGCTCACCGCCGCGAGGGCGATGCGCATCCGTTAGACCTTGGCCGAGACGTCGACGTCGATGTTGCTGCGGGTGGCCTTCGAATATGGACACACCTGATGTGCCTGATGCATCAGGTCGTCGGCAGCGCTCTGCTCCAGACCCGGCAGGTAGCCGACGATGTCGGCGGTGAGCCCGAAGCCGCCGTCGGAATCCTCGCCGAACCCGACCTTGACGGTGACACCGGAGGCGTCATCGAGCTTCACCTTGGCCTTGCCGGCGACCAGGCGCAGCGCACCGAGGAAGCAGGCGGCATAGCCGGCGGAGAACAGCTGCTCGGGGTTGGTGCCGTCGCCGTTGCCACCCATCGGCTTCGGGGGGCGGGTTTCGAGGTCGAGGCGACCGTCCGACGATTTCACGTGCCCGTCGCGGCCGCCTCCGGTAGCAGTGGACTCTGCGGTGTACACGACTTCAATGGTCATGGGCTCGATCA
The DNA here is from genome assembly GCA_963787635.1 of uncultured Actinomycetota bacterium. Lineage (GTDB taxonomy): Bacteria > Actinomycetota > Actinomycetes > Mycobacteriales > Mycobacteriaceae > Mycobacterium. Next base: position 547,233 of record CAWBDP010000008.1, read on the forward strand.
TGCCAACACCGCTTGCGAAGAATCCAGGGCCGGCCTCGACCGCCGGTGCGAACCTACCTGGGCGCTGCGGGAGGTGGTGCCGGAGCCGGAGGGGAAGGCGGGGGCGGCGGGGGCAGCGTAGCGGTCGACGACGGCGGCTGCGCCGGACTACCGGGACCTGGTCCAGGAGGGCCTGGGGGCGAACCCGAGGGTGCGACCGGACCCGTGCCCGGCCCGGGAACTACGAACACCCACTGTCCTGGCCCAGGTGGCGGGCCGGGAGGGCCACCGGGTCCGAACATCCCGGGGTGGTGACGGTGATGGTGGTGATGGTGGCCCGCGACCATATAGCCGGCAAAGAAGATGTGGGACACGATGAAGACGATCCCGGCGACGATCACGACCCACGCGGCAACCTGGTAAAGCCTGGGCGGCTTTGCTGCGGGTTGCGGCGGCGGTGGCGGAGGAGGTGCCTCAAACGTCGGCGGGGGCGACGCTTCCGGTATTTCACTCATGCCATGAATATTGCCCGGGATCTGCACGGCCGCACCCACACGCGGGCTTATGAAGTTGCTGTGAATCGCCTCGGGCAGTCGGGAGCCCGGCGCCTCCTTCGGGGGCGCCGGGATCGTGGTTGTGGTTTCTACTCCGTTGTAGTCTCCCGCCTCGCATGGGTTCGCGTCAGCGGCCCGGAGTGATCGAGGGGGTCACGGATGCCGGCGGTTGACCAGGTCCGGGGGCAGCAGTGCTCGGCGCGCTTGGCCCCAGAGGCGCACCCGGTCCACCCGGCCCACCTTGCGGGCCCCGCGGCCCACCCGGGTGGTGGTGGGACATGGCGTGGTGGTGATGCCCGTGATGGCCGCCGTGGTGGCCGGCAATTTTGGCGCCGGCGAAGAAGACGGTCGTGACGATGTACACGATGCCGGCGACGATGACGACCCAGGCGGCGAATTGATAGAGCCTGCTCGGCTTTGCTGGTACTGCTTCGACGGACTCCGGCGTTGCGACGGCGGAAGTCCGCACAGTGGGGGTTTCAGGTATTTCACTCATGATTGAATGATGCGCGGGCAACCACTAGGCGCGGCTATGTGTTACTTATGTAGCAGCTATGAGCTGTGAGCTGCGAAAAGGCAGGTAACTGGCCAGGTGGAGGTGGGAACGGTGCCGAATGGTGGCGCGAACGCGGGCGCTGTGGCCGCCGCCAAGAGCGACGTTAGCGCTCGCCCCACGTCTCGCAACGGTCAAATACGGCGACTCTAGCGTCGATTTCGGCGCCAGAGGTCAGCGCACTTCGCCGAGCGGGCCTGGATTCGGGCTGAGGTTCGCGTTCGCACCAGTGGGCAGTGCTCGTGGGCACAGCCAAGGCCCTGGAGGGTTTTCGGCCAGTCGTATTCCCAGAAGGTATCGCGGCTTCTCGTAGGCGAGATCAGCCCCCTCCTCAACACCCCGACCCTTGAATCGCAAGATTGCTCAAGCGGCGTTGTCAGCTGCCGGGCGGCGTGTCGTTGTGCAGACTCCTGACGCGTTGGTGGCTGTCCCCCTTGTGGCGCGAGCGTGACCGATGTAATCCTGCCGAGGACGCGTCGCGCTGCTGTATGCCTACGAAGACAGCCAAGCCGTTGCTGAGGCATGTCAGGCGATGGCAGACCTCGGCGTCGACGAAGCAACCGCGACGCCCATCAAACTAAGTCGCCCGAAGTCAGACCAGCAGTTCCAAGCCATCACCGGTGCTCTAGGTATCGCCGAGATCGACGTTTGCGTCCGAAAAGTCCGAAACCGCCACTCAAACGTCGATCTCGGCGCTCTGAGGTCAGCCGTCGGGCGCCATGGCGGACGGAGTTGTGGTGTAGACACCCCGGCGGTCAAGAGTGTCTGGCGCATTCGATTTGAGCAAGTTCGCCACCGCAGCGATCGGCAAAAGTCATTATGCGATCAGGATCATTCGCAACGCTGTGTCGCGGCGTGCCGATCGCTAAGATCCATCCACCGGAGTGCAGATGCACTTGGGTCGGTTCCTGATGATCAGCAAGTTCAACCACCCAGTTTGCGCATATGTCGTGTGAGACGACTGCTGCGGACGCACTGCGGACGCAGGCGAAATCAGCCGTCAGACCACGGTTTGAACGGATTGACCGCGAACTGGATCACCCGGTAGGGCGCGCGGGCCCGGGGATCGCTGTTGTGCCATTGGCTGACGAACACCCGCAGCTCGTCCAGCGTCGACCCCGGGGAGATGTATCCCCCATAGGGCTGGGCCAGCCGGTTGTCATAAGGCGCCGGAAGGCTTTCCGCCGGTTCGGGCCACTCGTCATGCTGCACCACCGTGGTCACCGGGGCGGTGCCCAGCGACGTAGGATCGTCGGCCACCCGGACTTCCATGTTTCCGGTGCTGGCGTTGAAGTACGACAGCACCGACTTGCCGTCGATCTGTTGAAAGCTCATCTCACCGACCATGTCGTCCCACAACGGTTTTGGTGGCTTATGCCACCCTCCACCGGAGCCAGGCGCCCAGCCCTGCCACCGGGACCGGTCGGCGAAATTCTCCGGCGCGACCCGATACAGCGCGAGCGGTTGGCTGCGGTCGAAGTTGTCGGCGACGATGTAGACCCACCCACTCGGCGACTCGGCCGTAGGGATCGGGTCGTAGTAGCCGCTGATCTGCGACTGCTGACCACCCTGGTAACCGCCGTCCCGCGCCGAGCCTGCAACGGTCTGCCAAAGCCCATGTGTCGGTAAGGCTTTGACTAATCTCGAACTCTGGGGCACCAACGATCTTGGCCGTAGTGATCAATACGTAGTTCTGCCGGTTGATCTGCACCACACCCGCCGGCAACTGCGATGCGCCAGGCGGTGTCGGGTCGGCCAGCAACGGCTGCCCTACGCCGAAGACCCCGGTGTAGCGCAAGCCGGCGGGATCGTCGACCGACGACATGTCCACCCGCAAAGCGATCGGCGAGTAGTAACCGCCGAACCCGACGCCCTGGCCGGCAAAGCTGTCCCCGCAGACCTGCGTTACTTCGGTGGGAAAGTCCATGAACTCACACAAGTCGGTGGCGCCGATGCCGTAGTCGCCGGTGGAAGTCCCGGTGCCCGCCGACGGCCCGATCCGCAGCACTTGACCCGGCGCCAGTGGCGCCACGATCGGTTCGGGCATCGGCGCCGCCGGATCAGCGCGCGCAGCGCAAAAGCCGCCCCAAAAGTACTGTGGCACAAGTAGCACACGCGGCGATAAGTGAGCACCGCGTGCTGATCACAATTCAGCGGCCAGCAGCTCGGCGATCTGGATCGTGTTCAGCGCTGCGCCCTTGCGCAAGTTATCGCCGGCCACAAACAACGCCAGGCCCCGCCCGTCGGGCACACCGGGATCGCGCCGGATCCGCCCGACCAACGATTCGTCGACACCGGCCGCGGCCAGTGGGGTCGGCACGTCGGCCAGCTTCACACCCGGGGCACCGTCGAGCAGCTCGCGGGCGTGCTGCGGCGAAAGTGGTTGGCTGAACTCGGCGTTGATCGACAGGCAGTGCCCGGTGAACACCGGAACTCGCACGCAGGTGCCACTGACCAACAGGTCGGGGATACCCAGGATCTTGCGGCTTTCGTTGCGCAGCTTTTGGTCCTCGTCGGTCTCCCCAGAGCCGTCGTCGAGCAGTGCGCCGGCCTGCGGGACGACGTTGAACGCGATCGGCGCCAAATAGGTCTGCGGCGCCGGAAACGCCAGTGCGCCACCGTCATGCACGAGCTGCTCGGCACCGTCGACGACGGCGCGGGTCTGCTCGGCCAGCTCCGCCACGCCCGCCAGCCCGCTGCCGGAGACGGCCTGGTAGGTCGAAACCACCAGGCGCACCAGACCGGCGTCGTCGTGCAGCGCCTTCAGCACCGGCATCGCGGCCATCGTGGTGCAGTTCGGGTTGGCGATGATGCCCTTCTTGAGAGACCGAGCGCCGGCGCCGACATCTCGCGAGAAGTTCACCTCCGACACGACCAACGGCACGTCGGGGTCCTTGCGCCAGGCCGATGAGTTGTCGATCACGGTCACTCCGGCGGCGGCGAAGCGCGGCGCCTGCACCCGCGACATCGTGGCCCCGGCTGAGAACAACGCGATGTTCAGGCCACTCGGGTCAGCGGTCTCAGCGTCTTCGACTTCGATTTCCTGGCCGCGGAATTCGAGTTTGCGGCCCTGCGAGCGGGCCGACGCGAAGAACCGGACGCTGGTCGCCGGGAAGTCGCGTTCGTCGAGCAGCGTGCGCATCACTTGGCCCACCTGACCGGTGGCGCCCACGACTCCGATGGACAAGCCACCCATCAGCGCCCGGTCCCCGCATAAACAGTCGCCTGCTCGTGGCCGCCGAGCCCGAACGCCTCGTGCAAGGCGACGACGGCCTTGTCCAGCTCGGTGTCGCGGCACAGCACCGAGATCCGGATCTCCGAAGTCGAGATCAGGTCGATGTTGACCCCGACGGCGGCAAGGGCCTCGCAGAACGTCGCCGTCACCCCGGGGTGGCTGCGCATGCCGGCGCCGATCAGCGACACCTTGCCGATGTGGTCGTCGTAGAGCAGCTGGGTGAAGCCGATGTCGTCCTTGAGCGAGTCCAGCTTGGCCACCGCGGTGGGACCGCTGTCCCGGGAGCAGGTGAAGGTGATGTCGGTCTTGCCGTCCTCGACCTTGGAGACGTTCTGCAGCACCATGTCGATGTTGACGTCGGCGTCGGCGACTGCGCGGAACACCTTGGCCGCGTAGCCCGGGAGGTCGGGCAGCCCGACGATGGTCACCTTGGCCTCGCTGCGATCGTGCGCGACTCCGGTCAGGATGGGGTCTTCCATGGACTTGTCCTTGATCGATCCGGTAACAAGAGTGCCCGGCTTGTCGGAATACGACGAGCGGACATGAACGGGAATGTTGTAGCGGCGGGCGTATTCCACGCAGCGCAGCATCAGCACCTTGGCGCCGCAGGCGGCCATCTCGAGCATTTCCTCGAACGTGACAGTGTCCAGCCTGCGAGCGTTGGACACGATCCTGGGGTCGGCGCTGTAGATGCCGTCGACATCGGTGTAGATCTCGCAGACGTCGGCGTTCATCGCCGCGGCCATCGCGACCGCCGTGGTGTCCGACCCGCCGCGGCCCAGCGTGGTGACGTCGCGGGTGTCCTGGCTGACGCCCTGAAAGCCGGCGACCAGCGCGATGTCCCCTTGGTCGAGGGCGGCCTGCAGTCGGCCCGGGGTGACATTGATAATTTTCGCGTTGCCGTGGGTGCCGGTGGTGATCACCCCGGCCTGCGAGCCGGTGAACGACCGGGCCTGCGCGCCAAGCGATTCGATCGCCATGGCCACCAGCGCGTTGGAGATGCGCTCGCCGGCGGTCAGCAGCATGTCGAGCTCCCGGGGCGGGGGAACCGGGCACACCTGCTGTGCCAGGTCCATCAGACCGTCGGTGGTGTCGCCCATGGCTGAGACCACCACGACGACGTCGTTGCCCTGTTTTTTGGTCCGCACGATGCGCTCGGCGACACGGCGGATCCGCTCGGCGTCGGCCACCGAGGATCCGCCGTACTTCTGCACGACGAGCACCACTATTGCTCTTCCCGCCCGATCTCGGCGTCTGGGTTTCAGGTCCTCAACAGAATACGTGCGCCCATCCAGCGACGATGCGGGCTATGCAGGGGGTACGACGGGTCTGGTCGCGCTGCTGCTACCACCGCGCCCGGGCTCGTAGCGTGGAGGCATGACGATGTCGTCGACGGTTAGCGCACTTCGGCGCGATCTGGGCAGCAGACTGTTCGTCATGGTGGCCGGACCAGAAGGGCCGGCCAACCGCCAGCGCATTCACCACACCCCGGGCGCGCGGTGGTTCGGCGAGGACCGTCCCATTCGGCGGGTACACGCTGATGCCTCGATGTTTGTCGGCGGGTTGCGGGCACTGCTGCTGCAGTCGCTGCATCCGCTGGCCATGGCCGGGGTGGCCGAGCACTCCGACTATCGCGGCGACCCGTGGGGACGGCTACAGCGGACCAGTACCTTCCTGGCGGAAACCACCTACGGTCGCGCCGACGATGCCCGGCGCGCTGTCGAGAAGGTCAAGCACATCCATCGTTATGTTCACGGCGTCGCGCCGGATGGCCGCAGGTACGACGCATCGGACCCGCATTTGCTGGAGTGGGTGCACATCGCCGAGGTGGACAGCTTCCTGCTCGCCCATCAGCTTTATGGCGCGGCCCCGCTCGACCAGGCCGGCCGCGACGGTTATGTGTCCGACATGGCGGTGGTGGCAACCGCACTCGGCGTGCCGGAGCCACCGCGGAACCAGCAGGAACTGCGTGACCGGATCGACGTCTACCGCCCCGAACTGCGCGGAACCCCGGCCGCCCGCGATGCCGCCCGGTTTTTACTGCTGACTCCCCCGCTGGCGCTGGCGGCCAGGCCGGCCTACGGCATGCTGGCCGCCACGGCGGTGGCGATGCTGCCCGCGTGGGCGCGTGCGCCGCTGCTGCTGCCCTACGTCCCACCGCTGGAGGCCACCGTGACGCGCGTGGCCGGCCGCATGCTCATTGGTGGGTTGCGCTGGGTGATGACCCCCGCCCCGACACCGCCCGATCGGCGGGCGTAGCCAACGCGATTGCCCGTTTGCGTGGCGATACTCGTCGCGCGGTTGGTCGCGGTGGACGATGATCGTCCCGGCACCCGATCGCAGGGCGTGGTCGGCAGAAAGACATCTCACGAAGTTAAAAGTCAAGCCGCGAGCGGGAGAGGAGGTGGAAACGCCCGGTGTTCGTTATAGAGCTGGCCGGTCTGCAGGCAGTGGTGCAGTTGGCCGAGGAACTTGTTGAACAGGTGTCGTTGGGCTTGGTGGTTCCAGTCTCCGGCGGAGCGGCGGGCATCGAAGTGGCGGCGCGCGCCGGGCGAGGCGCGCAGCGATCCCAGTGCCCAGATGGGGCCCACCGCGGCCAGCCGCCGGTTCTTGATATGCCGGTGCAGCACAACGGTTTTCTTGCCGCTTGCGCGGGTGATCGGGGCGGAGCCGGCGAAGGCTTTGAGCCCCCGGGCGTCGGCGAAACGGGTCCGGTCATCGCCGATCTCGGCGAGCACCCGGGCACCGGCCAGCTTTCCCAGGCCGGGGAAACTGGTGATGATCTCGGCGTCCGGGTGTTGGTCAAAATGCGCGATCGCCGCCTCGGCCAGCTCGTCAGCCGCGGCGCACGCGGCGTCGTATTGGCGCAGCAGCGCGCTCAGCTGGATGCCCATCGCGTTTTCGACCACGGGCGGTTGGTGCAGGTAGGTGCCGGTGAAGATGGCGCGCAGCCGCTCCACGTCGCGGTCGAGTTCGCGTCGGCGGCCGGCCTTGGTCAGCAATCGGCGCAGCCGGGCGGGGGTCAGCTTCGCGGCCTGGGCGGGCGTGGGTGCGGCCGCCAGGACGGTCCGCGCATCGGGTCGGGCGAGTCCACCGCTGGGCAGCTCGGCGAATGCGGCGATGGCGGCCGGGTAGAAGTCCTTGAGCAGGTCGCGGATCTGGTTGCCGATCTGCTGGCGCGCCCATACCGCGTCTTGCTGCGCGCGGGCCAATACCCGGATGGCCTGGGCCAGCTCGGTGTCGGGGGGCAGCGGTCGATGCGCATCGAGATCGGTGCGGATGATGTTGGCCAGCAGCACCGCGTCGGTGGCATCGGATTTGGCCCCCGACACCGCGTACCGGGTCCGATACCGCGAGGCGGCCAGCGGGTTGATCGGATAGATCACCCGGCCGGTGGCGCGCAGCGCGGCCACCCACAGCCCACGGTCGGTTTCGATCCCCACCGGGATCGGGTGCTCGGCGGTGTCGCCCGCCTCGGCCAACAGCGTCAACAACTGCGCGAACCCGGGCGCATCGTTGCTGACCCGCCCTCGTGCCACGACACGCCCGTCGTCGTCGACCACAGCGATGTCGTGATGGGCTGTGGCCCAATCGATTCCGCAATACAAGGGCAAGGGATCATCACTCCTTCGATCGATGGTTCTGCCGTTACCGGTGGACTCACGCGGCGCCCTAATCGCGGGACTCAAAGGTCCGTCATCTCACTAGCCGTCCGTGACTCCAGCACACCGCAGGACCTCGTTCTATCGAAGAGCTCAAGGCTCGGGAACAACCATTGGGAAGTCAACCCTGCGGCGGGCTCGGGCAACGGCATCCCACCACCATCAGACAGAGTCTGCCGCCAGGCGCGCCGTTCTTTCTTAAGACGTCCAGCGTCGGGAGCAACCAGGCATCACCCGGCGGCAGACCCCCAGGAACAGATCTCGTCACCTACGACCGCTAACCCGTCCCTACTAAACGATTAGGAGCCATTGCGGTGGTCGCAGTCGTATGGAATGAGGAACCTGACGAGCATGACTATCCGGCGGCAGCCGACTACCTGGCTCTGCTCGCCACTGCGGACCAGATCAACGAGATCGTGTCGGCGTTGAAGGCAGCGCCGACGGTGCACAAGAAAGCCAAGGACCTGTTACGCGCATCCCGCTTGAGGCTGCTGCCCACCGACAACCCCCATGTGGCTTCAGACCTGAAGAAGATCAAGAAGGGCAAGGCGCTGTCCCCCATCCTGGTGGTGCGCGGAGACCTCACCGCAGGCGTGACCATGCAGATCGCCGACGGTTACCACCGGGTCTGCGCGAGCTATCACACCGACGAGAACACCGACATCCCGGTCAAGATCGTGGCGAAACGCTAATGCGGTCCCGGCGTTGAACGACCTGGGGTTTTGGTGACGTCTGCCGCGCGGTAAAGTACACAACATGCAGCGGGTGCTCCTTCTCGGACGCCGCGGCGGGGTCTGATCCAGACCGGCTTCCCGTCGCGGGGGTTCGCGATGCGCCGGTCGTCAGAGCTACGAGGTCCTGAGCAGCCTCTAAACCCACCGGAGCAATCACCGTGACTCATAACTCCAGCTTTTCCAGCGCCGATCCGGCCGATTCGGTCGACGCATTCAAATCCGTGCAGGCCATCAGCAAACCGGCCGGTGCGCCCGCCGCCGGCCAGCCCACATGGAACCCGCAGCGGGATTCGTCGATGCCGGTCAACCGGTACCGGCCGTTCGCTGAGGAAGTCGAACCCATCCGGCTATCCGATCGCAGCTGGCCCGATCGCGTTCTCGATCGCGCGCCGCTGTGGTGTGCGGTGGATCTGCGCGACGGCAACCAGGCGCTGATCGACCCGATGACTCCGGCTCGAAAGCGCCGGATGTTCGACCTGCTGGTCCGGATGGGCTACAAGGAGATCGAAGTCGGCTTCCCGTCGGCCAGCCAGACCGACTTCGATTTCGTCCGGGCCATCATCACCGAAGGTGCTGTTCCCGACGACGTCACCATTCAGGTGCTGACCCAATGCCGGCCCGAACTGATCGAGCGCACATTCGAGGCGTGCCAGGGCGCACAACGCGCGATCGTCCATTTCTACAACTCGACGTCAATCCTGCAGCGCCGGGTGGTTTTCCGCGCCGACCGGGCCGCGGTGCAGGCCATCGCGACCGACGGCGCCCGCAAGTGCGTCGAGCAGGCCGCCAAATACCCGGGCACCCAGTGGCGATTCGAGTATTCACCTGAGTCCTACACCGGCACCGAGCTGGAGTACGCCAAGCAGGTCTGCGACGCGGTCGGCGCGGTGATCGGTCCGACGCCGGACAACCCGATCATCTTCAACCTGCCGGCCACCGTGGAGATGGCTACTCCGAACGTCTACGCCGACTCGATCGAATGGATGAGCCGCAACGTGGCTAACCGGGAGTCGGTCATCTTGAGCCTGCATCCGCACAATGACCGTGGATCAGCTGTGGCCGCAGCCGAATTGGGATACCAGGCCGGTGCCGACCGCATCGAGGGCTGCCTGTTCGGCAACGGCGAGCGCACCGGCAACGTATGCCTGGTGACGCTGGGACTGAACCTGTTCTCCCGCGGCGTAAACCCGCAGATCGACTTCTCCAACATCGACGAGATCCGTCGCACCGTGGAGTACTGCAACCAGCTCCCGGTGCCCGAACGCCATCCGTACGGGGGCGACCTGGTCTACACCGCATTCTCCGGCAGCCACCAGGACGCCATCAACAAGGGCTTGGACGCCATGAAGCTGGATGCCGATGCCGCCGACCTCGATGTCGACGACATGCTCTGGCAGGTGCCCTATCTGCCGATCGATCCACGCGATGTCGGCCGCACCTATGAAGCGGTGATCCGGGTCAATTCACAGTCCGGCAAGGGCGGGGTGGCCTACATCATGAAGGCCGACCACGGCCTGGCGCTGCCGCGACGGCTGCAGATCGAATTTTCCCAGGTGATCCAGAAGATCACCGAGGGCGAGGGCGGCGAGATCACGCCCAAGGAGATGTGGGACGCCTTCACGCAGGAGTACCTGGCGCCGGTGCGGCCGTTGGAGCGGATGAAGCAGCGAGTGGACGCCTCCGAGGAGGACAACGGCATCACCAGGATCGCCGTGACAGTCAAGATCGACGGTGTGGAAACCGAGATAAGCGGTTCCGGGAACGGTCCGCTGGCGGCCTTTGTCGACGCGCTCAGCCATGTCGGTTTCGACGTGGCTGTTCTGGACTACTCCGAACACGCGATGAGCGCCGGTGACGACGCGCAAGCCGCCGCCTACGTTGAGGCGTCGGTGTCCACGACGATCGCGAGGGCGGCGCAGCCGGGCGAAGCGGGTCGTCGTACAGGAGGACCGACGATCGCGAGGGCGGCGCAGCCGGGCGAAGCGGGTCGTCGTACAGGAGGACCGACGATCGCGAGGGCGGCGCAGCCGGGCGAAGCGGGTCGTCGTACAGGAGGACCGACGATCGCGAGGGCGGCGCAGCCGGGCGAAGCGGGTCGTCGTACAGGAGGACCGACGATCGCGAGGGCGGCGCAGCCGGGCGAAGCGGGTCGTCGTACAGCAGGCCCCGGACGCACCGTCTGGGGCGTCGGCATCGCGCCCTCGATCACGACTGCCTCGCTGCGCGCCGTCGTCTCAGCGGTCAACCGCGCGGTCCGGGGTTGACGAGATGACCTGGCCACCCAGACAATCCGTCCCCGTCGGCTATCCGCACCCGTCTCCGCCGTATCCGGCCGCGCCGTATGCCGGCGGCTATCCCCCGCCGTATCCCGGCTTCGTCTCGCCGCGGCCTGGGCCCAAGAACGAGCTGGGCATCGCGTCACTGTGGTTCGGAATTTTTGCCGGGGCGTTTTTCTGGTTCCCGGTCATCGGCCTTGTGCTTGGGATCATTGCTGTCGCAACAGGATTCAGTGGGCTTTGGCGGATAAAGCGTGGCGTAGCCAACAACACCGCTTCGGCGGTCACCGGCATCGTGCTGGGCGTCCTCACGAGCATCGTGGGTCTGGTGATCGTGTTGGGGATCGGGTACTTGTTCTATGGGTTCATCACCTATGAGAACTGCATCGACCACGCCGAGGGCCGCGGCGCATACGCCCAGTGCTGACCTCGATCAGAACAGCGCGAACTGCTGGTCGACGGCGGTGGTGTCGGTGAATTCCTGGAGGCTGGTCCCCCCGACGACCCCTCCCACGCAGTCCAGGAAGTGCACGTCGGAAACCATCGGCACACCCAGCTCGCGAGCCAGGTAACCCTTGCCCTGCTCGGGGCGAGCCTCGTTGCAGATCACCAGCGAGGTTTCGCGGTCGACGGCATCGCTGTATGCCAAGCCCGCGTGCAGAATCCGCTCGACCAATTCCTCATGGGTTCGCCGTAACTCAGCGGCCAGCGCTACTCGCATGCCCTGGACCAGCGGCTGGCCTCGGACATACCGGCCTGGGTTGAGGTAGGGGCAGGCCATCCGCGACGCCAGCACCTTCAACGGCCGCAGCTCGTCATGGGTGACCCGACCGTTGGGCCAGCGGCGGCGGGTGGCCGGCCGTACCGGTAACCAGATGTCGCGTTCGCGCGCCCGCTCAAGAGCCGCTGCCAGTACACGAGACAGCACTATCGCGTCGTCGAACGCATCATGGGGCCGCAGTTGGGCCACATCCCAGTGCGCGGCGAGGGTCTCCAGGCGCAGATTGGCCACTCCGAGTTCCAACCGTCGGGCCAGCTCGACTGTGCACATGACGTTGGCTACTGGCAATTCACGCTCGGCGATCTCGGCTTCGGCGGCCAGAAAGGCGTAGTCGAACGCGACGTTGTGCGCCACCAGTGTGCGGCCCTGCAGCAGTTCGATGACGTCACCGGCGATGTCGGCGAACTGCGGGTGGTCTTCGAGCATGGCGGCGGTCAGGCCGTGCACGTGGGTGGGACCGGGGTTCACCCCGGGGTTCAGCAGGCTGACGACGGACTGCTCCACCCGCCCGTCTGCGTCCAAAGCCAGCGCCGCCAGGCTGATGATCCGGGCCTGACCTGGTCTGAAACCCGAGGTTTCGACGTCGACGACCGCCCACCGGGTGCCCGGCTCGCCGGCTGGCCGACCCCAGATCATCGTCATCCTCGCCGCGGGATTGTCCTCATAAAGGGAGAATGGCACGTCGCACCGACATCACCCGATCGCTGCGCGCCGTGTCGCGACTTGACTTAATACCGACGAGGGCGACCCGCCGCGCCCGGCGCACAGCGCCGAGCTTGCGATCGCCCTAAACTGCGCGGGTGATCACCCGCCGCGGACGTTTCGCGCTGGCCGCCGGAGCAGGCGCGCGGTGGACCTCACGCGCAACCGGCCGCGGAGCCGGCGCGATGATCGGCGGGCTGGTCGCAATGACGCTGGATCGCTCGATTCTGCGGCAGCTCGGTGCGGGCCGGCGCACTGTGATCGTCACCGGCACCAACGGCAAGTCCACCACCACCCGAATGACCGCGGCGGCGCTGGCGACACTGAGCCCAGAAGGCCTCGCCGGCCGCGTGGCCACCAACGCCGAGGGCGCCAACATGGACGCCGGCCTGGTGGCCGCGCTGGCCGCTGACCGCAACGCCGAACTGGCGGCCCTCGAAGTCGACGAGATGCACGTCCCGCACGTCGCCGATGCCGTTGAACCCGCCGTCGTCACCCTGCTCAACCTGTCCCGCGACCAGCTGGACCGGGTCGGCGAAATCAACGTGATCGAACGCACCCTGCGGGCCGGGCTGGCCCGGCACCCGACCGCGATCGTCGTCGCCAACTGCGACGACGTGCTGATGACGTCGGCCGCGTACGACAGCCCGAACGTCGTGTGGGTGGCCGCGGGCGGCACGTGGGCCAACGACTCGGTCGGCTGCCCGCGCAGTGGCGAGGTCATGGTCCGCGACAAGGCGCACTGGTATTCCACCGGCACGGACTTCAAACGGCCCAGCCCGCAGTGGTGGTTCGACGACGACAACCTCTACGGGCCAGACGGCCTGGTCCTGCCGATGCAGCTGAGGCTGCCGGGCGCGGTCAATCGTGGCAACGCGGCCCAGGCCGTCGCGGCCGCCGTCGCGCTGGGCGCGCAGCCCGCGGACGCCGTCGCCGCCGTGAGCGGTGTTGAGGAGGTGGCCGGGCGCTACCGGACTGTGCGCATGGGCCGGCACGCCGCCCGCATGCTGCTGGCCAAGAATCCCGCCGGCTGGCAGGAGGCGCTGTCGATGGTGGACCGCGACGCGCCGGGCGTGGTCATCTCGGTCAACGGGCAAGTGCCTGACGGCGAGGATCTGTCCTGGCTCTGGGACGTGTGTTTCGAGCAGCTCGCCGAGGGCGCCCCGGTCGTCGCGGCCGGTGAACGCGGCACCGACCTGGCGGTGCGCCTCCGGTATGCCGGTGTGCCGCACACCCTCGTGCACGACACCATCGCCGCGATCGCGTCATGTCCGCCGGGGCGGGTGGAAGTGGTCGCGAACTACACCGCGTTCCTGCAGCTGCAGCGCAAAGTGGCGCGCCATGGCTGACTCTAAGGTGCGCGTCGGGCTGGTGCTGCCCGACGTGATGGGTACCTATGGCGACGGCGGCAACGCGATAGTCCTGTGCCAGCGGCTGCGGCTGCGCGGCATCGCGGCCGAGATCATCGAGGTCACGCTGGCCGACCCGGTCCCCGAAAGCCTCGACATGTACACGCTGGGCGGCGCCGAGGATTATGCGCAGCGGCTGGCCACCCGACACCTCGGCAAGTATCCGGGCATGCAGCGGGCGGCCGCCCGCGGAGCCCCGGTGCTGGCCATCTGCGCGGCTATCCAGGTGCTCGGGCACTGGTATGAGACCTCGGCGGGAGAACGCGTCGACGGGGTGGGTCTGCTGGATGTGACTACCTCGCCGCAGGCCGGCCGCACGATCGGCGAGGTGGTGAGCAGGCCGTTGCCGGCCGGGCTGACCGCGCCGTTGACCGGCTTCGAGAACCACCGCGGCGGCACGGTGCTGGGTGCCGCCGCGTCACCGCTGGGCGCGGTGACGAAGGGGGTGGGCAACCGGGTGGGCGACGGCATCGACGGCGCTGTGCAGGGCAGTGTGGTCGCCACCTACATGCATGGGCCGTGCCTGGCCCGTAACCCCGAGCTCGCCGACTTCCTGCTGGCGCAGGTGGTCGGTGAGCTGCCGACTCTGGAGCTGCCCGAAGTGGAGTTGCTGCGCCGCGAGCGGTTGCGAGCCTGACGGCCGCCCGCAACTCGCCAGGTTTTTTCGCCACCTTGTCGTGGCACGCGAATGAGCGCACGCGGCACATCGGGCCTGAGTAATGAATGCACGACGCGAACTCGACCGCGAGTGCAACCTAGCGGTCAGATCTTGGCTACGACATGCGTCCCAATCGAAATGAGACCCGCGTTTCGCTGGACGCGAGAGTGCTGCAGCGTCTCGTTTGTACACCCACGCCACCTTCGTCAACGCCTTAGCCGAGCAGGTCCACTGAGACGAGGGCTCGCGCTCGCTAGACCATGGCACGACGGCCGGTGAGCGCGCGACCCAGCGTCAGCTCGTCGGCGAACTCCAAATCGCCGCCCATCGGCAACCCGGAAGCGATCCGCGTCACGGTCAGACCGGGAATGTCGCGCAGCATCCGCATCAGGTAGGTCGCGGTGGCCTCGCCCTCGGTGTTGGGATCGGTGGCGATGATCACCTCGGCGATCTCGACTCCGTCGACTCGCTCGCCGATGCGGGTGAGTAACTCGCGGATCCGCAGCTGCTCGGGCCCGATTCCCGACAGCGGGTCCAGCGCCCCGCCCAAAACGTGGTAACGGCCCCGGAATTCGCGGGTGCGCTCGACGGCCTGGACATCTTTCGGCTCCTCGACAACGCAGACCTGCGAGCCGTCCCGACGCGTGTCCGAGCAGATCCGGCAGCGATCCTCGTCGGAGACGTTGCCGCATACCGCGCAAAACCGAACGCCGTCACGGACTTTCACCAACACCGCGGTGAGCCGGTCGATGTCCGGCGGTTCGACGGACAACAGGTGAAAAGCGATGCGCTGGGCGCTCTTCGGTCCGATACCCGGCAGCTTGCCGAGCTCGTCGATCAAATCCTGAACGGGGCCCTCAAACAAAGTCAGGACTCCGGGAGGCCCAGTGCGTTGCCCATCCCGCCGGCCAGGGGCCCCAACCGCTGCTGCGCCATCCTGGAGACCTGTTGGGAGGCGTCGGCCAGTGCGCCGACGATCAAGTCCTGCAGAGTCTCGACATCATCAGGGTCGACGACTTTGGGGTCGATGGACACCGCCACCACCTCGCCGCTGCCTTTGACCGTCACCCGCACCAGGTCCCCACCGGCTTGGCCCTGAATCTCGGTGTTGGCCAGCTGTTGCTGCGCTTCCATCAGTTGTTGCTGCATCTGCTGCGCCTGAGCCAGTAACGCCGACATGTCGGGCGGGCCTCCGGGTTGCATGACGGTCCCCTTGCGTGTTTGTCTCGACTTGGTTCCGGCTTGGTTGCGCTCAAGTGAGCCGGGCGGTTCGAAACATCCAGCGTAGACGCCGACGGGCTACCGTGGCGCGGTGCGTGTATCAGTTTGTCCGCGTGTCGGGATCGCAATGGCCACCGGCGTACTCGTCGCCGCCTCCACATTGGCCATCCCGGCCGCGGGCGCAGCCCCGACCAATATCGCCGGCATGATCGTGTTCCTCGACCCGGGCCACAACGGTGCCAATGACGCATCGATCACTCGGCAGGTACCCAACGGTCGGGGCGGAACCAAGGATTGTCAAACCAGCGGAACCTCGACCAACAGCGGCTATCAGGAGCACACCTTCACCTGGGACACCGTTTTGCGCATCCGCGCCGAGCTGAATGCCCTCGGGGTGCGAACCGCGATGTCGCGTGGGAACGACGATGCCGTGGGACCTTGCGTCGACGAACGCGCTGCGATGGCAAACTCGTTGCGGCCCAACGCGGTCGTCAGCATCCACGGCGACGGCGGCCCACCCACCGGACGCGGATTCCACGTCAACTATTCGGCCCCGCCGCTCAACCAGGCCCAGGCCGGGCCCGCGGTGCAGTTCGCCCGGACCATGCGTGACCAACTTGCGGCCTCGGGCATCCCGCCGGCCAACTACATCGGCCAGAACGGGCTGTACGGGCGCGCCGATCTGGCCGGCCTGAACCTGGCGCAGTATCCGTCGATCCTGATCGAGTGCGGCAACATGAAGAACCCGGCCGACTCCGCTCTGATGGAAACCCCAGAAGGCAGGCAGAAATACGCCGACGCGGTGTCCAAGGCCGTGGCGGCCTTCCTCGCGTCGCAGGGCCAGGCCCGCTAGTATCGGCCTGCTGAGCCTTCCAGTTCCTTCTTCAGGTTGGCCAGTACCTCCGACTGAATCTTCTTGAGCCCGAGCGGCGCGAACGTTTTCTCGAAAAAGCCCTTGACGCCGCCAGCGCCGTCCCACATGGTCTTGACGGTGACGCTGGAACCCGGTCCGGCCGGTGCCACCGTCCAGTTGGTGACCATGGTCGAGTTCGCGTCCTTCTCGATGACGGTGTGACCAGCGACATCGATGATGGCCTGCACATCGCGCACGCGTGATTTGGTGGCCTGCAATTTCCACTTGGCGACCGTGCCTTGCCCCTGGCCGCCCTGCAGCACCTGGTAGTCCCGGTAGTGGGAGGACAGGATTTTCGGACGGACGTTCTGGTAGTCGGCGACGGCAGCCAGCACGGCCTTGGGCTCTGCGTTGATCATGATTGTGCTGGCTGAGCTGACCTGTCCCATCAGGCAAAACTCCTTTGCTGTGGATGTGCTGACACCACTTGTCCCCCGAGTGCATCGGCTGATGTCGGGGACTAGGATATCTGTGGTGCCTGTTTCCGCTTCCGCACACATGCTCATACGGCAGGGGTCGAGCGCCTGCTGGCAAGCTTTCGGTCCATCCCTGCGGAGGCAACGGTCCGGCTCGCCAAGCCCACCTCGAACTTGTTTCGGGCCCGGGTCAAGCGCAGCACGCCCGGGCTCGACACCTCGGCACTGACCAACGTCATTTCGATCGACCCGGAAGCCCGCACCGCCGACGTGGCCGGCATGTGCAGCTACGAAAATCTGGTGGCCGCCACCTTGCGGAATGGCCTTTCACCGCTGGTGATCCCACAACTGAAGACGATCACGCTGGGCGGGGCGGTCGCTGGTCTGGGCATCGAGTCGGCGTCGTTCCGCAACGGTCTGCCACACGAATCGGTGCTGGAGATGGACATTCTCACCGGTGCCGGCGACTTGCTCACCGTATCTGCCCACCAGCACCCGGATTTGTATCGTGCTTTTCCGAATTCCTATGGAACACTTGGCTATTCCACTAGACTGCGGATTGAGCTCGAGCCCATCAAGCCGTTCGTGGCATTGCGCCATATCCGGTTCGATTCGTCCGGCGAGTTAGTGGCGGCGATGGACCGCATCACCGATACCGGCGGCCTTGATGGCCAACCGGTGGACTACCTCGACGGTGTGGTGTTCAGCGCCGACGAAAGCTACCTGTGTGTCGGTGTGCGGACCAGCACGCCCGGTCCGGTGAGCGACTACACCGGACAACACATTTACTATCGCTCGATCCAGCACGACGCCGGCAGCAAAGAAGACCGGTTGACGATGCACGACTACTTCTGGCGCTGGGACTCCGATTGGTTCTGGTGTTCAAGCGCTTTCGGAGCGCAGAACCCGCGGATGCGACGCTGGTGGCCGCGCCGCTACCGACGCAGCAGCTTCTACTGGAAGCTGGTCGGCTACGACCAGCGTTTCAACATCTCCGACCGGATCGAAAAGCGAAAAGGCCGACCGGCACGCGAGCGGGTGGTGCAGGACGTCGAGTTGCCCCTCGAGCGTACTCGCGAGTTCCTGGAGTGGTTTTTGCTGACCGTGCCGATCACACCGATCTGGTTGTGTCCCTTGCGGTTGCGCGATCACGGCGGCTGGCCGTTGTATCCGATCCGGCCGGGCCAAACCTATGTCAATGTCGGGTTCTGGTCGTCGGTGCCGGCCGGTGCGACCGAGGGCGCGACAAATCGGCTGATCGAAGCGAAAGTCACTGCGCTCGACGGGCACAAGTCGCTGTACTCCGATTCCTATTACACGCGTGACGAATTCGACGAACTCTACGGTGGCGAGGCGTACAAAACGGTCAAGAAAAGCTATGATCCGGATTCGCGTCTGCTGGACCTCTACGCAAAGGCAGTACAACGACGATGACGACGACCAGGGAGCCTGCCCGCACCGCGGGCAAGTTGAGCCTGGCCGAGATCCTGGCCATCTTCGCCGAGGGGGGCAAACAGCCGCTGAAGTTCACCGCCTATGACGGCAGCGTCGCCGGGCCAGATGACGCCGTCCTGGGCCTGGATCTGCTCACCCCCCAGGGCACCACCTACCTGGCCACCGCACCCGGCGAGCTTGGGTTGGCCCGCGCCTACATCTCCGGCGACATCGAGGCCCGCGGCGTCCACCCCGGCGATCCGTACGATTTGCTGAACACGATGGCCGAAATAGTGGACTTGAAACGGCCTTCGCCGTGGCTGTTGGCCAATGTCGTTCGCTCGGTCGGCGTCGAGCATCTGGTGCCGGTTCCGCCACCACCGCAGGAAGTGCTGCCCCCTTGGCGCCGGATCCTCGAGGGCCTGCGGCACAGCAAGACGCGCGATGCCGAGGCTATCCATCACCACTACGACGTCTCCAACGCGTTTTACCAATGGGTGCTGGGGCCGTCGATGACATACACCTGTGCGGTCTATCCCAGCGGGGACGCGACGCTGGAAGAGGCGCAGGAAAACAAGTACCGACTGATCTTCGAGAAGCTGCGTCTGCGGGCCGGGGACCGGCTGCTCGACGTCGGCTGCGGCTGGGGCGGCATGGTTCGATACGCCGCCCGACGCGGCGTGCGCGTAATCGGCGCCACGCTGTCGGCCGAGCAGGCCGCGTGGGCGCACAAGGCGATCAAGGAGCAGGGCCTTGACGGGCTGGCTGAGGTGCGCCACTGCGACTACCGCGATGTTCGCGAAACTGGATTGGATGCCGTCTCGTCGATCGGGTTGACCGAGCACATCGGCGTCAAGAACTACCCGTTGTACTTCGGGTTCCTCAAGTCGAAGCTGCGCACCGGCGGCTTGCTGCTCAATCACTGCATCACCCGCCACAACAACAGTTCGGCTTACCGCGCCACCAGTTTCATTGACCGCTATGTCTTCCCGGACGGGGAGCTGACCGGCTCCGGACGCATCATCACCGAGATTCAGGAGACCGGTCTGGAGGTGCTGCATTCCGAGAACTTCCGGCATCACTATGCGATGACGCTGCGCGACTGGTGCCGCAACCTGGTCCAGCACTGGGACCAGGCTGTGGCCGAGGTCAGTCTGCCCACCGCCAAGATATGGGGCTTGTACCTGGCCGCTTCACGAGTCGGCTTCGAGCAGAACAAGGTTCAGCTACACCACGTGCTGGCAGCGAAACCCGATGCGCACGGCAACGACGGCGGCTTGCCGCTGTGCCCGTGGTGGCAGCCGTAACGGGTCAGCCGTTGTCGATGCGGCGAGCGCCCAGTTCGGTTTGCAACAGTTCGAGGGCAGCCTCTTCGGGGTCGCGGCGCGGTACGGATGCGTCGTCACGTCCTGCTTCGGCGAGCATGCTCTCCTCGTCGGCTCGCTGACCGGGATCGACGTCGGGAACTGGCGGGAGGACGGCGGGCGGTGGTGGCGCGCCGGTTTCGCAGCGCACCCGCCAGGCCACGCCCAGCGCGTCTTTGAGCGCTTCGGCGATGACGTCGGCGTTGCGTTGCTCGCACAGACGCTTGGCCAGCGGCGCCGACTCGTGCGTCAACACCAACGTGTTGCCGTCCACCGCCCGCACGGTGGCACCGGCCAGCATCACTTCGGTGGTGCGGCTGCGCTGGCGGACCTTGTCCCGCACGGTAGGCCACATGGTTCGGACTGCGGCTGCGCCGGGTTCGCCCGGGGCCGACGTCGGTTCGGGGACAGGTGCCGGCGCCTGAGCAGGCTCGGGCCGCGGCACCGGGTCGGGCTTCGGTTCGGCGGGCTTGGCACGCCGCCGTGGTGGCGCCGCGGCCGGCTGCGGTGATTCGGCGGCCGGGATCGACATGTCCAGCCGATTCTCGATCCGTTCGACCCGCTGCAGCAGTGCCGATTCGGTGTCGCTGGCCGACGGCAGCAGCAGCCGGGCAGCGATCACTTCGAGCAGCAGACGCGGCGCCGTCGCGCCGCGCATCTCGCCCAGCCCGGCCTGGACCACCTCGGCGTATCGGGTCAGCGTCGCCGGCCCGATCCGGGTCGCTTGATCGCGCATCCGGTCCAGCACGTCTTCGGGCGCGTCGACCACGCCGCGGGCGGCTGCGTCCGGAACGGCTTGCAGCACGATGAGGTCGCGGAATCGCTCCAGCAGGTCGGTGGCGAAGCGCCGCGGGTCGTGGCCGGCGTCGATCACCGATTCGATCGCGCCGAATAACGAGGCGCTGTCCCCGGCGGCCAGCGCGTCCACCGCCTCGTCGATCAACGCGACGTCGGTGGCGCCCAGCAGTCCCAGCGCACGCTGGTAGGTCAACCGATTGCTGTCGGCGCCGGCCAGCAACTGGTCCAGCACCGAGAGCGTGTCCCGGGGGGAGCCGCCACCGGCGCGAATCACCAGCGGGTAGACGGCGTCGTCAGCGGTGACACTCTCCTGGCCGCAGATCCGCTCGATGAGTGCCCGCATGGTGCGCGGCGGCAGCAACCGAAACGGATAGTGGTGCGTACGTGACCGGATCGTCGGCAGCACTTTCTCCGGTTCGGTGGTGGCGAACACAAAGATGAGGTGTTCGGGCGGTTCCTCCACGATCTTCAGCAGCGCGTTGAAGCCGGCGGTGGTCACCATGTGCGCTTCATCGATGATGAAGACGCGGTAGCGCGACTGAACCGGCGCATAAAACGCCCGGTCCCGTAGCTCGCGGGTGTCGTCGACGCCACCGTGGCTGGCGGCGTCGAGTTCGACGACGTCGATGCTGCCCGGCCCGTTGGGGGCCAGTGCCACGCAGGAGTCGCAGACGCCGCACGGGGTGGGGGTCGGTCCCTGCTCGCAGTTGAGCGAGCGGGCCAGGATGCGCGCCGACGACGTCTTGCCACAGCCGCGCGGCCCGGAAAACAGGTAGGCGTGGTGGATTCGGCCGGCGGCCAAGGCCGTGGACAGCGGCCCGGTGACGTGCTCTTGCCCCACCACGTCGGCGAAGGTTGCCGGTCGGTATTTGCGGTAGAGGGCCACGGACACCCAGGCTACCGGCGCCCGGTGACGCTGACCCAGAGGTGCGCTGACTCTGCGCCTACCGTGCGGTCCACTCGGACTTTTCCACGGTTGATGCAGAGTGAACGCATCCGGATCAGTTCAACAGCGACTCCGTGGCGGCCAGCAGCGCGCAGGTCGCCAGCCCGTCGATCGCAGCGCGCAGGTCGGGTATCGACGGAAATGTCGGCGCGATGCGAATGTTCGTGTCGTCTGGGTCTTTTCGGTACGGGAACGAGGCGCCCGCCTCGGTGACTGCGATACCGGCGTCTTTGGCCAGGGCGACGGTGCGTCGCGCGGTACCGGGCAACACGTCGAGGTTGATGAAGTAACCGCCTTTGGGCTCGGTCCACGAGGCGATCTTGGAGTCGCTGAGCCGTTTCTCCAGGATTTCTAGGGCCAACGCGAATTTCGGGGCCAACACTTGCTGGTGACGCAGCATCTGCAGACGCACCCCGTCGGCGTCGCCGAAGAAGCGCGCATGCCGCAGTTGGTTGACCTTGTCTGGACCGATCGACTTCTTCCCCGCGTACTGCAGATACCAGGCGATATTGCCCAGCGATCCACCGAAGAAGCTGACCCCGGCACCCGCGAAGGTGATCTTCGACGTGGAGGCAAAGACGTAGGGCCGGTTGGGGTTACCGGCCGCGGCGGCCAGCCCCAGCACGTCGATCTGCGAGACGAAGTCCAGGGTCAGGGTGTGCACCGCGTACGCGTTGTCCCAGAACAACCGAAAATCGTTGGCAGCCGTGCGCATCTGCACAAGGCGGCGCACCTTTTCCCACGAGTAGGTGATGCCGGTGGGGTTGGCGAACACCGGCACCGACCACATGCCCTTGATGGTGGGATCTACGGCGACCAATTCCTCGATCAGATCGACGTCGGGACCGTCGTCGTGAATCGGGATCGGGATCATCTCGATGCCCATCGTTTCGGTGAGGGCGAAGTGCCGGTCATAACCGGGGACCGGACACAGGAACTTGACGCCGCCCGACTCCTGAATCCAGGGCCGCGGCGAGTCCACACCGCCGTGCAGCAGCGAGAAGCAGACGACATCGTGCATCAGCTCGAGGCTGGCGTTGTTGGCCGCAATCAGGTTAGGCACCGGGATACCGAGCAATTCACCGAAGATTGCCCGCAGTTCAGGCAGCCCGTGCAAACCGCCATAGTTGCGGGTGTCGGTGCCGTCGGCGTCGCGGTAATCGCCTCCAGGCAGCTCAAGCAGGGCATTAGACAGGTCGAGCTGCTCAGCCGACGGTTTGCCGCGGGTGAGGTCCAGGGCCAGCTTGGTGGCCTGCAGCTCCGCATACTCCTGCTGGTGGCGCGCGTGCCGAGCGGCAAGCTCCGGGTGGCCCAGGGAGCTGAGGGGTGGGTAGGACACCGTGCACCTTTCACCGTCGAACGCCGTTCGGGAGCTTGGGGATCGGTACGGGCCGGGCCGCCACGCCGGCCCCGACTTGGGGGACCCCGCGCACCCGCCAGAGCCCGTTGACCCTTGCTGCCTTCCAGCCCTGGGGGAGTTCACAGGATAGACGCCGCGCGGGGTCCACCGCGAGTCTAATACCCGGGGCCAGTGGGGCCCGGGCGGCGGTCACCGGTGCTGCACCGCGGCTCCGCTACCATTGCCGACGGAGGATTCGCCTAGTGGCCTATGGCGCTCGCCTGGAACGCGGGTTGGGTTAACAGCCCTCGCGGGTTCAAATCCCGCATCCTCCGCGCGCCGTCCGAGGCGCGGCCAGACCCGATGGTCGAAGCGGGTCGCCCTTGGACCAGAATCAGCTGACCGGCTTGAGGAGGGGTATGGGCCGAACAGTCGCCATGCTGTGGCACGCGTCGTTTTCGATTCTTGCCGGCGCCGCATACTTCTTCTGCGTGCTGCCCCGGTGGCCTGAACTCATGGGCAACCTCAGCCACGCGGTAGGGACAGCGGGACGCATCGCGTGCGGCTTGCTGATCGGATTGGCCGCACTGCCGGTGGTGTTCACACTGCTGCGCACCCGTAAGCCCGAATACGGCACTCCGCAGCTGGCGCTCACACTGCGGACCAGTTCAATCGTGGCGCACGTGCTGGCCGGGGTGATGATCGTCGGTACCGCGATCAGCGAGATATGGCTGAGCCTGGACTCCGCCGGCCAGTGGTTGTTCGGCGTCTACGGAGCCGCCGCCGCCGTCGCAGTGCTGGGGATTTTCGCGTTCTACCTCTCGTTCGTCGCTGCCCTGCCGCCGCCACCGCCGAAGCCGCTGAAGCCCAAGGAACGGCGGCAGCGTCGGCGTCGTCGTGAAGAGGACACCGAGGACACCGAGGCAGCCGAGACCGCCGAAACCGAGGAAGCCGAAGTCCCGGCCGGCGAGGCCACCGAAACCGAGGAAGCCGGAGTCCCGGCCGGCGAGGCCACCGGGGAGACCGAGGCTGCTGAGGCCGACGCGCAGACTGCCGAAGCCGACGAGCCGGAAACCGAGCAAGTCGAAGCCGGCGAAACCGTGGCAGCCCCGATACCGGAGCCGACGGAGGCCACCGTGGCAGCCCGGGTACCGGCGGAGGCCACCGTGGCAGCCCGGGTACCGGCGGCCACGCAGGAGATACCCAAGCCCGCCGCTGACGAATTACCCGCAGCCGAGGACACCGTGGCCGCCGAGGTGCCCCGCGGCGGGCTGCGCAACCGGCGCCCGTCCGGCAAGTCGGCGACCTCACGCCACCGGCTCCGGCGCCCGCGCGGCGGAGTCACGCTCGAGGAATAGTCGACCGCAGGTGTGTCGACGCGCGCTCCTCGCGTCTTCCCTATGCTGAGCGAGTGCCCAACACCTATCGGGTCGTGCAGTGGACGACCGGAAATGTCGGTAAGAGTTCCGCGGCGGCAATCGCCGCCAATGACGCCTTCGAATTAGTCGGCTGTTACGCCTACTCACCGGAGAAGGTCGGCCGCGACGTCGGCGAGCTGTGCGGTATCGAGCCGCTGGGCATCGCGGCGACCGACGACGTGGACGCGCTGCTCGCGCTGAAACCGGACTGTGTGGTCTACAACCCGATGTGGGTGGACACCGAGGAGCTGGTGCGCATCCTGTCTGCCGGGGTGAACGTCGTGGCTACGGCGTCGTTCATCACCGGGCACAACCTGGGCTCCGGCCGTGACCGCATCGCCGAAGCATGCCGGCGCGGCGGTTCGACGATCTTCGGCTCCGGTGTGAGTCCCGGTTTCGCCGAGCTGTTGGCGATGGTGTCGGCGATGGTGTGCGACCGGGTCGACAAGGTCACCGTGAACGAGGCCGCGGACACCACGTTCTACGACTCACCGGCAACCGAGATTCCGGTGGGCTTCGGCAAGCCGATCGACGACCCCGAGTTGTCCACGATGACCGCACAGGGAACGGCGGTATTCGGTGAGGCTGTGCGCCTGGTCGCCGACGCACTCGGGGTCGAACTCGACGACGTACGCTGTCTGGCCGAACACGCGCAGACCACCGAGGATCTCGACCTGGGGTCGTGGACCATCGCGGCAGGCTGCGTGGCCGGTGTCTACGCCAGCTGGCAGGGCGTGATCGGTGACCGGACCGTCGTCGAACTCAATGTCCGCTGGCGCAAGGGACAAACGCTCGAGCCCGACTGGAAAATAGACCAAGACGGCTGGGTCATTCAGATCGATGGCCGGCCGACCGTGCGAACCTCGGTCGGTTTCCTGCCACCACCGGATTTCCAGGCCGAGACGATCGCCGACTTCATGACACTGGGCCACATCATGACCGCCATGCCCACGATCAACGCGATCCCCGGTGTGGTCGCCGCGGCGCCCGGCATCGTCACATACAACGACCTGCCGTTGACGCTGCCCCGTGGAGTCGTCCCTCGGGGTTAGCGAGCGGGAATGTCTTGCAGCTTGGGCGCCAAGTCGGGGCAGTAAATGCTGATGGCGCTGCCGAGGAACTCGAAGCTCTGCACCCGGGTGGTGCCGCGGGGCAGGTTTTTGGAGAGGAATGCAGCCGATGCCGCGGCGTCGGGGTCGACGCCTTGACCGAGTCGTCGGCAGGCGATCTTGGCCAGATACGCGGAGCGGTCCATCGGCTGGTAGATGCCGTAGGTGTGTACTTGATTGTTGAAATCGGTGTCGGGGTCGGCGTGCGCGGGAACCGCCAGGCCGATCGCCATTGCGACGGCAGCGGCAGCTGACTTCGTTGCCTTCATTGCCGGATCTCCCTCGCTCCGCTCGATGCTGGAGATTACACCCGATTTGCCGAGAGTATCGCATCTCCGATTAGAGTAGCTAAGGTTACAGACGAGCTAAGTAGTTGACTCCCCTCGCCCCCTTCACGACGGAGGCACCCTTGACGATGACCGAGCGGCCGCGTAGCGACGTCCAGCCGGACTTACCCCCGGCTGAGGGCGCCAAGCGGCGGGTCAAAAAGTTCTCGATTACGGTGTTGCCAAACAGATATGGGTTTGGCTGGTGATCTTCGCCGTTGCTGTCGTCGCGGGATTTTTCGTCCACCGCTTGCATGGTGTCTTCGGGGCTCACGAGAAGTCTTCCGGTGACAATGGGATCTCCAACGACATCAAGCCCTTCAACCCGAAGGTATTGTTCCTCGAGGTCTGGGGCTCCCCGGGCAATGTGGCAACCATCAATTATCTGGATGTCAACGCCCAGCCGCAGCAGGTTCTCAACGTGACGCTTCCGTGGTCATTGACCCTCACGACGACACTGCCCGCGGTCCCCGCCAATCTGGTGGCGCAGGGGAACGGCGACTACATCCACTG
This sequence comes from uncultured Actinomycetota bacterium, assembly GCA_963787635.1. Lineage (GTDB taxonomy): Bacteria > Actinomycetota > Actinomycetes > Mycobacteriales > Mycobacteriaceae > Mycobacterium. Next base: position 573,573 of record CAWBDP010000008.1, read on the forward strand.
CCGCATCACCGTGGACAACGTCGTCAAGAACGAGAGGGAGGCCAATGAACCGCATGCCTACACCTTTTGTCTGGACAAGTCCGCATGAGTGAGGGCCCGGCCGCCGAGCCTATCGAGACCTCTGCACCCCCGAGCCAACCGTTGATTCCGCCCTCGCTGCCGCATTGGATCCGCCGCCTGTGCGTGCCGATCCTGCTGGCCTGGCTGGCGCTGGTCTTCCTCACCAACACCGTGGTCCCCCAGCTCGAGGTGGTCGGAAAAGAACACACGGTGGGCCAGAGCCCCAAGGACGCCCCGTCGGTGCAGGCAATGCAACGTGTCGGAAAGGTGTTCGGCGAATTCAAATCCGACAGCAACGCGATGGTCGTCCTGGAAGGACAGCAACCGCTCGGGGACGCCGCCCACGTTTACTACAACGACATGGTCCGAAGGCTCGAACAGGACAAGAAACACGTCGAGCACATCCAAGACTTCTGGAGTGACCCGCTTACTGCAGCCGGCTCGCAAAGCACTGACGGTAAAGCGGCGTATGTGCAGGTGTATCTGGCTGGCAACCTCGGCGAGAGTTTGTCCAACGAATCCGTTGAAGCTGTCCGCAACATCGTCAACAGCGTCCCCAATGTCCCACCGGGCGTAAAGGCGTATGTCACCGGCGGCGCACCCCTCATTGCCGATCAATCCCACGCCGGCGACAAAGGCGTCAAGAAAGTCACTGGGATCACCATTCTGGTGATTACGGTGATGTTGCTTTTCGTCTACCGGTCGATCGTCACGGTCATCGTGACACTTGTCATGGTTTTCGTCGAACTGGCGGCGGCCCGGGGAGTTGTCGCTTTTCTGGGATACCACAACATCATCGGGCTTTCGACGTTCGCGGTGAACCTGCTGGTATTGCTGGCCATCGCCGCCGGAACCGACTACGCGATATTCATCTTCGGCCGATATCACGAAGCGCGCGGGATGGGCGAGGACCGGGAACAAGCTTTCTACACCATGTTCCACGGCACCGCGCACGTCGTCTTGGGCTCGGGTCTGACCATCGCCGGGGCGATGTATTGCCTGAGCTTCACCAGGCTGCCTTACTTCCAAACCCTGGGCGCTCCATGTGCAATCGGCATGCTGGTTGCTGTGCTGGCTGCCCTGACCCTGGGCCCGGCAGTTCTGACCATCGGTAGCCGTTTCGGGCTCTTCGATCCCAAGCGGAAGATGCGCACGCGCGGATGGCGGCGGGTGGGCACCGCTATCGTGCGCTGGCCCGGGCCGATCCTCGCGGTGTCGTGCGCCATCGCCCTCATCGGCCTGCTCGCCCTGCCCGGGTACAAAACCGACTACGACAACCGCCGCTACCTGCCCGCCGATACACCGGCCAACCTTGGATACGCGGCCGCCGACCGACATTTTTCGCAGGCCCGGCTGAATCCCGAACTGCTGATGATCGAGACGGATCACGATATGCGTAATCCGGCCGACTTCCTCATTCTGGATAAAGTGGCAAAAGCGGTCTTCCACGTTCCCGGTATCGGTCGGGTGCAGACCATCACCAGACCCTTGGGCACCCCGATCGACCACAGCACGATTCCGTTCCAGATGAGCCAGCAAAACACCGGCCAGATCCAGAACATGAAGTACCGGGACGACCAGGCAAACGACATCCTGACGCAAGCGAACGAGATCAGGAAAACGATTGGCATTTTGCATAGACAGTACGACGTCACCAAGCAGCTCAGCGACACGACACATGACACAGCGCTTATCACAAAGGACACGGTGGCAATCACCGAAGAATTGCGAGATCACATTGCCGATTTCGACGATTTCTTCAGGCCCATTCGAAGCTACTTTTACTGGGAGAAACACTGCTACGATATCCCGGTTTGCTACACGCTCAGATCCCTTTTCGACGCCCTCGACGGCATCGACCAGCTTTCGGAAAAGTTGGAGGCTCTTAGTGCGAACCTGGATAAACTCGATAGGATTCAGCCGCAACTGCTGACGCTGATAGGGCCCCAGATCGCCAGCCAGGAGACAAATCTCGACTCGATTCTGGCTAACTACGCCACGACAGCGGGAATCAACGACCAGACAAGGGCTCTCTCCGACAACTCGACTGCCATGGGCGAAGCCTTCGACAGGGCCAAGAACGACGATTCCTTCTATCTCCCCCCGGAGGCTTTCAACAACTCAGAATTCAAGCGGGGTCTCAAACAGTTCATGTCAGCCAACGGTAGGGCTGTCCGCTTGATCATCTCCCATGAAGGTGATCCGGCGACCCCGGAAGGCATTGCGCTTATCGACCCGATCAAGAACGCAGTTCACGAGGCTATCAAGGGCACCCCATGGGAGGGTGCCAGGATCTCTCTCGGCGGCACTGCTGCGACGTATAAGGATCTGCGAGACGGCTCCAAGTATGACTTGATGATCGCGGGCATCGCCGCGGCGAGTCTCATTTTCATCATCATGCTGATCATCACCCGAAGTGTCATCGCTGCGCTCGTCATTGTGGGCACCGTGCTGCTGTCACTAGGCGCCTCGTTTGGGCTGTCCGTCCTCGTCTGGCAATACCTCATCGGGATGAAATTGCACTGGATGGTGCTGGCGATGTCGATCATCCTGCTGTTGGCCGTGGGATCTGACTACAACCTGCTGTTGATATCCCGGTTCAAAGAGGAGATCGGCGCGGGCCTGAAGACCGGCATCATCCGGGCAATGGCGGGCACCGGTGGTGTGGTGACGTCGGCCGGGTTGGTGTTCGCCGCCACGATGGCCTCGTTCGTCTTCAGCGACCTGCGGGTCATCGGCCAGGTGGGCACCACAATTGGACTGGGCCTGATGTTCGACACCTTGATCGTGCGCTCGTTCATGACCCCGTCGATGGCCGCGCTGCTCGGGCGCTGGTTCTGGTGGCCGCAACATGTCCGCCGGCGCCCGGCCAGTCAGATGCTCAGACCCTACGGGCCGCGTACGGCGGTCCGGGAACTCCTGCTGGGCGAATCCAAGTAGGCAGTAGCCGTTGGGGCGCTCATGATTGCACGCGCCTGGTGACGTTACGAGGACTCAGCCCGCCGGGGTTCTTACGCAGAATCCACATGTCCAGCAGTCCAGAGACCGCCGCGAAGGCAGTAACTCGACACGCCCTGGTTACCGGCTCGCTGCAGCCGGCCCGGTTTAATGTGCCGGTCTCGGCAATTCAGCGGTTACCGCGTCGTCGTGCACGGCTTTGTCCTGCGCCTGATGCCCGTCGTTCATGAGCAGAGCGCGGACCAGCGGACGCGGCCCGACGGGACGAAGAAGCGCGCTGGCAGGCCGCGGCCGCACCTTGATCGGCCACCAGAACCAGCGCCCGAGCAGCGCGGCGATGGACGGGGTCATGAACGAACGCACGATCAAGGTGTCGAACAGCAGACCCAGTCCGATCGTGCTACCCACCTGGCCGATGACCCGCAGGTCGCTGAACACCATTGAGCCCATCGTGAAAGCGAACACCAGGCCGGCGGAGGTGACGACTTTGCCGGTGCCGCCCATCGCGCGAATGATGCCGGTCTTCAGGCCGCCACCGATTTCCTCTTTGAACCGAGAAACCAGCAGCAGGTTGTAGTCGGAACCCACCGCCAACAGAATGATCACCGACATCGCCTGCACGAGCCAGTGCAACTGGAAGCCGAGAATGTATTGCCAGACGAGTACGGAAAGCCCGAAAGAGGCGCCCAAGGACAGCGCCACCGTGCCCACGATCACCAGGGCGGCGACAAAGCTTCGCGTGATGATCAACATGATGATGAAGATCAGGCACAGCGACGAAATTCCCGCGATCATCAGATCGTATTTGGAGCCGTCTTGCATATCTTTGAAGGTCGCCGCGGTACCGGCCAGATAAATTTTGGCGTCCTCCAGCGGTGTGCCCTTGAGTGACTCCTCTGCGGCCTGCTTGATCGGGTTGATGCTCGCAATACCCTCGGGTGTCGCCGGATCTCCCCGGTGCGAAATGATCATGCGGACGGCCTTACCGTCCGGGGAAAAGAACAGCTTCATGGCCCGTTTAAAGTCCGCATTCTCGAAGACTTCGGGAGGTAGGTAGAACGAGTCGTCGTTTTTCGACGCGTCGAAAGCCTTGCCCATCGCGGTGGCGTTGCCGCCCATTGAATCCATCTGGTCGAAAACCCCGGACATCGTGCTGTGCATGGTCAGCATCATCGTCCGCATGTTCTCCATAGTGTCGATCATCGGCGGGAACTGCGCGATCATCTGCGGCATGAGCCGGTCCAGGTTGTCCAGGTCTTTGGTCAGATCCTCGAGCTTGTCGCTGATCTCGTCGATACCGTCCAGCGCATCGAAGATCGACCGCAGCGAATAGCAGATCGGGATGTCGTAGCAGTGCTTCTCCCAGTAAAAGTAGCTGCGGATGGGTCTCCAGAAATCGTCGAAGTTTGAAATGTCGTCGCGCAGCTCGTTGGTGATCTGCGTCATTTCTTTCGTTTCGCCGACCATATGGTGGGTGGTGGCGGTGAGCTGTTCCATCAAGCCGTACATGCGCCTCATGGTTTGGATTGTCGTCGCCAGCTCGTCGGCCTGGATGAGCATGTCGTTCATGCGGTCTTTCTGGAACTTCATGGTCTCAAGCTGGCCGGCGTTCTGCATGCTCAGCAGAAACGGTATCGACGTATGCTCGATTGGCGTGCCCTCCGGTCGGGTGACAGCCTGCACCCGGGAAATTCCGGGGACCGCGAAGATACCTTTGGCAAGCTTATTCAGCACCAGGAAGTCGGTCGGGTTGCGCAGATCGTGGTCGGCCTCGACCATGAGGATTTCCGGCATCATCCGGGCCTGGGAGAAATGGCGTTCCGCAGCGTCGTATCCCACGTTGGCGGTAATCGTTTTCGGTATATATAGGCGATCGTTGTAATTGACTTTGTACCCCGGCAGTGCCAAGAGCCCGATCAGGGCAACCGCGCAAGACGCCGCGAGGATGGGCGCCGGCCAGCGAACGATCGCAGTGCCCACCCGTCGCCACCCACGAGCGCTGATCTTCCGCTTGGGCTCGAACAGCCCGAAGCGGCCACCGACATTGATCACGGCGGGGATCAATGTGCACGCGATCGCGACCGCGACCAGCATGCCGGTGGCACAGGGAACACCCAGGGTCTTGAAATACGGCATCCGGGTGAAGCTGAGGCAAAAGACGGCTCCGGCGATCGTCAAGCCGGACGCCAAGACGACGTGCGCGACCCCGCGGTATGTCGTGTAGAAGGCGGTTTCCTTGTCTTCGCCGGCCTGCCGCGCCTCTTGGTAACGCCCGATGAAAAATATTCCGTAATCCGTGCCCGCCGCGATCCCGAGGGACACCAGCAGGTTCACGGCGAAGGTCGACAGCCCAATGATGTTGTGATAGCCGAGAAACGCGACGATACCGCGGGCCGCGGACATTTCGATCCCGACCATCACCAGCAAGAGAACAACGGTGGTGATCGAGCGGTAGACCAGGAACAACATCACCAGGATGACGGTGATCGTCACCAACGTGATCTTCAGAATCGTCTTGTCGCCACTGTGGTTCATATCCGCAACCAGCGCTGCCGGGCCGGTGACGTACGCCTTGACACCGGCAGGCGCGGTTGTGTGCGCCACGATTTGACGGACCGACTCGACGGACTCGTTCGCCTTGGACTGCCCCGCGTTGCCGGACAGATTTATCTGTACATAGGTGGCCTTACCGTCCGGGCTCTGCGCGCCCGCAGCGGTGAGTGGGTCGCCCCAAAAATCCTGAATGTGCTGCACATGATCGGTGTCGGCTTTGAGCTGGCTAATGATGCTGTTGTAGTACGTGTGCGCGCTGTCGCCGAGTGGCTGTTCGCCTTCCAGGACGATCATGACCACGCTGTCAGAATTAGATTCCTTGAATACCTGGCCCATTCGCTGCATTGCCTGCACCGACGGCGCATCAGTGGGGCTCAGGGGGACTGCGCGTTGTTTGGCGACCACCTCAAGGGAGGGAACGGCGACACTGGCGATCACAACGATCGCCAACCAGCCCAGGATGATCGGTACCGACAGCAGTCGGATCGTCCGAGGTATGAACGGTGGCTTGGCAGGCTCGGGGCTTGTGAACGCGGTGCTCATGCGGCCTTCAGCAGACAGAAGGTAAAGGCGTTGACTTCGTTGGAAATATGTTCGGCTTTGACGATTCCGTCGACCAGGATCCGGCAGCCGATGGTGTTGCTATTGCCCTGCGCCACAATATTGCCCACGACTGAGGGCAAGGTCGTCGTGATTTTCAGCGTCCACGGCAACGTTGCCCCGTCGACTCGCTGAGGGTCAGAGTTGACGTCGAAATAGCTGATGTCGGCGACGGTGCCCGCGGGGCCAAAAACCTCGTACGTCAGCTGTTTGGGATTGAAGGGCTTGCTGTCCTCGCTTCCGCTGTCGGCATAGGACGGACGCTTCTCGGAGCCGAAGATCCCATGCAGTCGCGACACGGTGAATCCCCCGCAGACGATCACTATCAGGATCACCAGCGGTATCCACACCACCTTCAGCACCCTGAGAATCGAAATCCCCTTCACCCCTTGGTATTTTCATACCAGCGACATTGTCACTCACTCGAAGATGTCCAAACCGCGTCTCAAGGTGCCGGCTGGGCACATCGAACGCGATTGGAGTGGCCTGGCAGCGATGCTGCTCGGCGGTCATCTCAGGCGATCGGAGCCCGAGATCGAGCACGAGCGCATCTTGACGAGTAAACCATGCCGATGGCCGGGACTGTCGGCTCCTTCCCACGTGCTGGGGGCGGTAACGCATGTCACGTGCGTAAAAGGACGCTACCGCCTCCCGACTCAACCCGCAAATCACATTACGTGCGTTATTCTCGCCCGGTGGCGCAACTTGGTTTCAAACGGGCCCGCACTGAGGAAAATAAGCGCCAGCGTGCTGCGGCGCTCGTGGAAGCCGCGCGTTCGATGGCCCTGGAGAGCGGTGTCGCGTCGGTCACCTTGACCGCCGTCGCCAGCCGCGCCGGCGTCCACTATTCGGCGGTGCGCCGCTACTTCACCTCCCACAAAGAGATGCTTTTGCATCTGGCGGCCGAAGGTTGGGTCAACTGGGCGGATACCGTGTGCGTCGGGTTGCGCGCGCCGGGTCCGATGTCGCCATTGCGGGTCGCCGAGACGCTGGCCAACGGCCTGGCTGCCGACCCGCTTTTCTGCGATCTACTGGCCAATTTGCACCTGCACCTGGAACACGAGGTGGATCTCCACCGGGTTCTCGAGGTCAAGCAAATCAGCACCGCTGCCGTGCTGTCGATTGCCGACGCGATCGATCAGGCGTTGCCGGCGCTGGAACGCCCGGGCGCCTTCGACACGCTTCTCGCCGCGTACTCCCTGGCAGCGCCGTTATGGCAGATCGCTCACCCACCGCAGGGGCTAACCGACGCCTACGCCGAGGAACCCGCGGTCCCGCCCGACTGGAACATCGACTTTGTCTCGGCGCTGACCCGGCTTATTACCGCGACCTGCGTCGGACTGATCGCGCAATCAGACTCAGAAAAGCCGACGACGACTCACCAGTTCCACACGGACATGTCGTCCGGCGGGTAGTTCGCGCAGTTCTCGGTTTCTTTCGCGACGACGCCCTTGTTGTTGAAGAAGATCTTCATGTGGTTGGGCCAGGCAAACCACAGCGGATCTCCACCCTGCCCGAGTGGTGGATAAAAGTGCTCCGAGTAATCTCGGCGATCGGCCGCTGACAGCGAGAAGAACCAGTGCGCCTTGTCCTGGGTGGCCTGCTGGACGTCGGGGTGGTTGCGGTAGTCGGCCATGTAGCGCTCGTAGTACACCGGCTCGTAATCCCTTGCCGCCGCGAGTATTTGCTCAGCAGTGCAGGTGGTTGCGATCATCCTGCGAGGTATCGGGAAGTCATCGGTGGAATCGGCGGTGGCGGCTTTCGGGAGGACCACCGCCGCGGCGCCGAAGGCGAGCGTCAGAGCGCCCGCGCGGACCAGATTGCGGAGATGAGATGCGCGCATAGTTAGACACTATAACGCTCTCATAACGGCCAGGTGTAGCCCCCGGATGCATCGGATGGGCCGGTTTTCGCGCTGTCGCTTAGGCCGGTTTGACCTCGAGGCCGATGTGCACCTTGTCGATGCCGCCCCGCACGATTGAGTGCGCATAGAACCACCAGGAGTGATACCAGTAGCGCCGCAGCACGGCGTTGTAGACGCGGTGCGTCTCCGACTTCGGTAGCACCCGCGCGACCGCCTCGACCGGCTCGCTCTTGGGCTTGCCCAACGCGGCACTCCTGGCGACCGTGACCCTGGGGGTATTGCGAATCCGCTTGACCTTCCACGAATCGTCGTCGGTGATCACCAGCAGCCGGTCACCGTCGGGCACGCCCCAGATCGGAGTCGGCTTGGGCCGTCCGTCTTTGGTGAAGGTCGTTAACAGCAGATATCTGGATTTGATGACGTCGGCGAAACTGAGAGCCACGCTGTTCTATTGCCCGCCCGGCAAGTCCTTAATCGTGGCAATCGTCACGCGGTCATCTCTTCGGGCTGGGTCTCCCACGGCCGCGTCGAGCCCTCGACGTCGGCCAACAGCAGCGTCACTGTGCCTGTCGGCAATAGCCCGCTCACGCCAATTTCGCTCCAGTCGACCAGCGGCAGGTCCGCGCGGGGATCGATTTCGCTCATGTTAGCCAGCATGCGACGAGCGCGGCCCGCAAAACATCAGCAAAACCGTGGAGAAACAACGCTCTATTATGCGGATCTTCCCAGCATTCTCCGAGCTGTTTTTGCCCATAGTTATGTCAGCATTAACCGATGAGGCCACGCAGCATCAGTCGCATTGTGGGTAGCGCGGTTGTGCTGACGTGGGCGCTATGCAGCGCGCCCCTCACCACCGGATTCGCTGCCGCTGGTCCATGTCCGGATGTCGAGGTGGTCTTCGCTCGCGGCACCAACGAGCCCCCTGGTGTCGGCGGAGTCGGCCAGGCGTTCATCGACTCGCTCAGATCGCAGGCGGGTGGGCGATCAGTCGGCGTCTACCCGGTCAATTATCCGGCAACGGACAATTTCGCCAGCAGCACGTTTGCCGGCGCCAACGATACGCGTGCTCATGTCGAAAGCATGGCTGCGAGCTGTCCCAACACCAGAATGGTGCTCGGCGGATATTCGCAGGGCGCGGGCGTCATGGATATGGCCACCGATCAACTATCGCCTCAGGTGGCTAATCATGTCGCCGCCGTCGCCGTCTTCGGCAATCCGGAAAGTACATTCGCGCGGTCGCTGGGGGGCGGGCGGCTTCCAACTATCAGTCCGGCCTACCGCGCCAAGACCATCGACATGTGCGTGCCCCAAGACCCGATATGTTCCGAAGGCCGCAGCATGGCCGCGCACGGCATGTACGTTCAATCCGGGATGACCAACCAGGCCGCGGCATTCGCGGCTAGTCGGCTCTAGCCGCTATCGTCGCTCGATTAGTCGACCGGGCTGGAGACCCGCCGAGTCTCCGAACCACCGACAGCTACGAGCGAGGATCCACCATGTGTCAGCCGAGTCAGCGTCGGCCGGGCGACCCGGAACGCCCCATCGAGGATGAAATCGACGACGCGTTCACTCGGATGATCGCAGAGGGCACCCAGCGACTGAACCGCAGCTGGCCGGAGGTGCTGGTCACCGGATTCTTCGGCGGCACCGAAGTCGCGCTGGGCGTGCTGGCGTACCTGTCGGTGTTACGTGCGACGAACGATTCTCTGCTAGCTGGCATAGCGTTCTCAGTCGGATTCCTCGCTCTGCTGCTGGGCCGCAGCGAGCTGTTCACCGAAGGCTTTCTGGTGCCGGTCACCACCGTCGCCGCCGGCCGAGCCAGGTTCCGTCAACTGCTCAAGCTGTGGAGCGGCACCCTGGTAGCCAACCTCGTCGGCGGCTGGGTGCTCATGTGGCTGATCATGACGGGCTTCCCGCAGCTGAACGCGCAAGCGGTGGAGTCGGGCACCCACTTCGCGACCGCGCCGGTGTCGGTTCAGACCATGGCACTGGCGGTACTCGGCGGGATGGCGATCACGTTGATGACGCGGATGCAGCACGGCACCGATTCCATGCCCGCCAAGATCGCCGCGGCCATCGCCGTGGCGTTCCTGCTCGCCGGTCTGCAGCTCTTCCACTCGATCCTGGACTCGCTGCTGATCTTCGGCGCGCTCTGCGCCGGCAGCGCATCGTTCGGCTACCTCGACTGGCTCGGTTGGTTCGGCTACACCGTTGTCGGCAACGCCGTCGGCGGGCTGGTGCTGGTGACGATGCTGCGCGGGGTGCGCAGCAAAAAACGGCTGCACCAAGAGCGCAGTAACGCGCAGGCCGCCTGAGCCGGCCGTTATCGAGACGTTGCAACGGCGACCGCGTGTACTACCGGACCGCGCGTCGGCAACTGCCAATATTGATTCTTGTGTTGTTCGAACTCGCGAGATCGCTTGTTGTCATACGGAATCGAGCCCGCGCGAAGCGGCTTTCTCGTACCGCGGACACTCGGCCTCGTCGCCGTCGCGGACTCAGGCTCACGTGAGACGCGTCAATTCGGCATGTTTTTGCTCTTCAGGCTGACATCCTTGCTCGGCTGCACCCGCTTGGGTTCGCCCGGCATCTTCGGATTGCCGACCCGCTAAGCGTTGTGCTGAACAGCGGATTTGCAGGCCGGATTAGACCATTGTGCGGCATGTTATCGGGCGAATTCTCGCCCGACTTCCGAAGGAGACCCGCCAATGACTGTTCCCATCAATCGCAGCATCTACACCGTTCCTGATGTCCCGCCTGACCCGGAAGCCGCCGCACTCGACCTGATCGTGCGCCTGACAACCGACCTGCTGGGCCACGATTGGCCCACCAGGGAGACGCTGCAGGAGTTCGCGGCGCTGTTGTCGGCCGAAGGCGCATTCGCCGGAATGTCGTGGCACGATGCGAAGCACTCGGCGGCAGCGATCGTCTTCGATGCGACGAACCGCGACGACGGCCGCTCGGTCCCTGCGTGGGCGCGCCAATAGGGTACGCGCGGGCACTGACGGCATCACTTGGGATGACCGGGATGCCATGGTGCGTGCTTTCACCCTCGCCGCTGCGGTGCTGGCGGCATGAGCGCGGTGCTGCGGCTGGTGCCCGCCGTTGATGCTGGCGCTGGTGACGACGACGGCGGCCTCACCCCCCTCGAGCAATGGGAGCTCTACATGCGGGGCGCTGGCCGCTCCAAAGAATGTTCACTTGTTACACCCTTTTTGAGCGCTTACCAAATCGGAAAGGTGAGGGAGGGGGCCCGCGGGGCCTCGGTTCGGACTGGCCCTCGCGGCCTCGCGCGCCCGCCGTGCGGCGCATCACCCCACCGGTAGTTTCACCACCCGATTGTTGGCAGAGTCGGTGACGTAGAGGTTGCCGGCGGTGTCCATCGCCACCGCGTTGGGGCGCGTGGAGGCCCGATCAGCCCGGCGCTGAGCCGGCGGCCCATTTAGGTGGGTACTTTGGCGGCGATCTGATGCGCGATGTTGACCGCGGAGTCGGACTGATTTTTGAAGCACGCCGCGACGTCGATGGAGATGTTGTTGGCCACGGTCAGCGCCCGCTGACAGTAATGCCAACCCCAAGGGGAAGCTACGGTTTGGGTGGCGCTCAGGGTGCCGTCAGTGTTGGAGACCGGCCCCACGGTCAACACTTGATCGGGTTTGCCGGCCTCGGTGAAGGTGTACTGCCGGTTGGCGCAGGCCGGCCAGCGTTGGGCGGAGGCGGTGAAGAACGCGCCCGCATCCTGCGCGGAGGGAAACAACACCACTGACTGATAGACAAGATGAGTGGGGCTGTCGCCGGGCTCGCGGAGCGTCTGGGCGCGCACGGCGCTCCACCCACTGTCCTCATAGACCGCGGCCTCCGGGGGTGGCTGCAAGGGTATGCAGGCCTTGTCCGCCACCCTGGCGCTGGCGTCGTACATCTTGGTGCGGACGGGGCCGGCGACCGTCATCCCGGTGGCGCCCATCGCGGTGTTGATTTGGTCGGGGCTGAGCAGCAGCCCGTCCAGCGCGGCCTCCGCGACAGGAGTGACCGTCTGAGAGGTGGTGGTGGAGCGCTGCGAGGTTCGCCCGGTGAGAAGATATCCCACGGTGGCGGCGGCGGCCAGGATCACGATGACCGCGGCGATCAGGCCCACCTTCACCTGCCGGCGTAGGCGGCGCCCCCCGGCGGCGGTGGCGGTGTACCGATCTGAGGGGGCGGCCCGTCGGCGGGTCGGGGTTGTGGGACAGCCGGCCGGCCGGGTGTGCGTTGGTGAGCCGCGGGAAGGGTCGGTTCGGCGGGCTGTTGGCGCACCGCATCGGGGGCGGGTGGCGGGGGTGGCACCCGATCGTCGCGGCGGGTGGGCGCGGATGCCGGCGCGGGCTGCTCGTCGAGCAGGGTGGGTTCGCTGGGTGGGCCAGCGGCGTGGTGATGGCGTCGTGGGCGGCATCGGCTAGCTCGACGGTTGTGGCGTAACGCTGGTCGGGGTCTTTGGCCATGCCGGTGGCGATCACCTGATCGACCTGGTTGGGGATGTTGGGATCGGTGCTCGACGGGCGCGGCGGCGGCTCCATCAAGTGCGCGGTGATTTGCTGTTCGAAGTTGTCTCCGGGATAAGGCGTGCTGCCTGTCAAACACTCATACAGCACACACGCCAACGCGTAGATGTCTGAGCGGGCGTCGACCTGGCCGGCGCGCAGTCGCTCCGGAGACATGTAGTGCCAGCTGCCAATAACGCTGCCGGTGCCGGTCAATCGGGTTGCGTCAGCGCCGCGGGCGATGCCGAAGTCAATCAGATACGCGAAGTCGTCCTCGTCGAGCAAGATGTTGGACGGTTTCACGTCACGGTGCACCAATCCGATCTTGTGCGCGGCGTGCAGCGCCTTGGCTACCTGCTCGATGATGCGCACCGCCCGCTCCGGTGCCAGCGGCCCGTCGGCCAGCACCTCTTGGAGATCGCGGCCCTCAACCAGGCGCATGTCCACATACAGCCGCCCGTCGATCTCCCCGTAGTTGTGGATCGGAATGATGTGCGGGTTGTTCAGCTGTGCAGCCGCATCGGCTTCCCGACGAAACCGCGCCACGAATGTATGGTCCGCGGCCAGCTGCGACGGCAGCACTTTGATCGCCACCGTGCGGTTGTTGGTCGCGGTGTCGTGGGCTCGCCACACCTCGCCCATGCCGCCCTCGCCGAGCAGCTCGATTAGGCGATAACGCCCGAACGGCGTGCCCTCCACCGGCTCACCATAATCAGCTAAGCGGCTCACTGTCGGGCAAACGCGCAACGGCGTTAGGCCAGCATCGTCAGGCCGTCGTTGCGCCTACCGGGGTAGCCGCAACCTGCTGGCCGTGCAGAAGCTGCTTGGTCATGCGTCGATCGCGGCGACGGAACGATATACGGCGGTGGATGATTCGGAGATCCGCGCCGCCATGCTCTCAGCGCTGTGAAACACTCGGCTGTGGCCGATGGGCGCGGATTAGTCTGACTCAGCATGGGCGATCCGGAACCAGAGGAGATTGAAAGCTGGCTTGACCAGCTCGACCCCGATGACCCAACGGTTAGCGTGCACGACGTCGAATCTCTAGCCGCCGCGGCCAACCAGCTTCACAACGCGGTCGCCGACGCTCTGGCTCGCGGCGTGCCGGCCCGCGTGGTCAACATGTTCATCAAGGACCTCGGCGAAACCATCCCCGCGCAGTTGTCAGACGATCCGGCGACTAGGGGTAGAGCCCGTGTAGGCGCGCGTTCTCATCGAGCAGGCGCAGGCAGATATTCGCGGCCTTATGGTCGCCGGCCAAGGCAGGTCCCCAATTGGCGCGCCATAGAGCTTCGTGGCGTTCGATTAACACGGCCCACGCCTGCTCGCTGAGCACCTCCCGACGCAGCTCGCCCCCCTCAAGCTCGCGGCGAACGATGTTGCCCACGCTCGACGGCGACCGCAAACCAACCACCTTCGCAGCGTCCCGGTAGCTAAACGCCGGCCAGCACCAGCCGCAGCACCTTGGCGTCGCGGTTCTGGCGGTCAGCGATTTTCACGTGTCCATTTTCGCCCATGCTTCACGCTGGTGGCCAAATTTTCGGCGTCCAATTTCTTTCGGGGGGAGAGACTCTGGCCGCGAGGTCTCGGCCGTTGTGGTGGCGGTTTTCGAGGGCACCCCTCCCCCCTGACTGTGTGGGGCCCCGGCCAACGTAAGGGCGCGGCGACGTCGTCGCACGATTACTTTGGGCGGCGTGACGATGTTTAGCGGCGGTGTTCAAGGTCCTGTTCCGCCCGAGCAGATCCGTGAACTTCCAACAGAAGGGCTCGCGCTCGTGCTGCTCGGCTATCTTGCGCGGACCGGCGCAGACCAACTGCACATCAGCAACGTCATGAATTCTGCGTATCAGGGATACGCCAATGAGCCGGATCGGCAGTTTCTCTGGGATCGGATGTCTGATGCGCTTGCGTGGATCCAGAGCCGCGGCTTGGTTGGGCCCACCGCAGGCCTGGGGAGTGCGCAGCGACTTACCACGCGGGGCCGCGAGATCGCCGCTGACGCTAAGGCATTAACGAAGCTATTCGCCGAAGACCGACTGGCTGGGAGGCTAGATCCGGCTCTGGAAGCGAAGGTGCGTCTGTCCTTCGCATCGGGAGACTACGAGACCGCCTGCTTCACCGCGATGAAGGAAGTCGAGGTCGCAGTTCGCAAAGTCGGCGCGTTCGACAATTCAAAGATTGGCGTACCGCTGATGCGGGAGGCCTTCTCGCCGAAGGGTGGTCCGCTAACCGACACGGGCGCGGAAGGCGGTGAGCAGGTCGCAACCATGGATCTGTTCGCCGGTGCCATCGGCGCCTTCAAGAATCCATCCAGCCACCGGACGGTCGACTTCGCTGATCCCGTTGAGGCTGCGGAGATTATTCAACTCGCGGACCTGTTGTTGCAGATTGTGCGCCGCGCCGAGGCCCGGATCGCTAAAGGCACTCCTTGATCACAGCTGCTGCGAACGGCCCGCAGCGAGGAGCAATGATCAGAACCTGTGGATGGCCCTCGGCCTGGTGACGTGAACGGGCGCACCTTCCCGAGGATGATCTGAATGTCCAAGTAGGTCTGATCAAGAGCCGGCGTTTGGCGCGCTGGTTCGGGAAGGTACGCCCATGCTCAAGGTAGTCCACGACGCGGATGCGTCCAACGAGAACGGCACGGCGGGCGCGTTGTTGCTCGACGAGATCGTGCGTGACGGTGCACGGGCAATGCTGGCAGCGGCGTTGCAGGCCGAGGTCGCCGCCTACATCGACGCCCATGCTGGTGATCTCGACGCGAACGGGTATCGGCTGGTGGTGCGCAACGGCTACCACGGCGAACGCGAGGTGTTGACCGCCGCGGGGGCCGTGAGCGTGAAAGCCCCGCGGGTCAACGACAAACGCATCGACGCGGGTACCGGTGAGCGGCAGCGGTTTTCCTCTGCGATCTTGCCGGCGTGGGCGCGCAAGTCGCCGCAGATGGCCGAGGTGCTGCCGCTGTTGTACCTGCACGGACTGTCCAGCGGCGACTTCGAACCGGCCCTGGAGCAGTTCCTGGGCACCGGGGCGGGGTTGTCAGCGTCGGCGATCACCCGGTTGACTTGCCAATGGCAGGACGAGGCCAAGTCATTTCAGGAGCGGGACCTCTCCGGTGCCGACTACGTGTATCTGTGGATTGACGGGATTCACCTGAAGGTGCGGCTCGACCAGGAGAAGTTGTGTCTGCTGGTGATGATCGGGGTGCGCGCCGACGGCCGCAAGGAACTGGTCGCCCTGACCGACGGGTATCGCGAGTCGACCGAATCGTGGGCCGATCTGCTGCGCGGCTGCCGACGCCGTGGCATGCGGGCCCCGGTCCTGGCCGTGGGAGATGGTGCGCTGGGATTCTGGAAGGCGCTGCGCGAGGTGTTCCCCGACACCCGTGAGCAGCGCTGTTGGTGGCACAAGCAGGCGAATGTGCTTGCCGCGCTGCCGAAGTCGGCGCATCCGGGCGCGCTCGCTGCGATGCGGGAGATCTTCAACGCCGAAGACATCGACCGTGCGCAGGTCGCGATCAAGGCGTTCGAGATCGACTACGGCGCGAAGTATCCGAAAGCGGTCGCGAAGATCGTCGACGACGCCGACGTGTTGTTGGAGTTCTACCGGTATCCAGCCGAGCACTGGATACATCTGAGAACGACGAACCCGATCGAGTCAACCTTCGCCACCGTGCGCTTGCGGACCAGGGTCACCAAGGGCCCCGGTTCCCGCGCCGCCGGTGTCGCCATGGCCTACAAGCTGATCGAGGCCGCGCAAGCCCGCTGGCGCGTGGTGAACGCGCCGCACCTGGTGGCGCTGGTGCGCAACGGCGCGGTCTTCCACAAGGGCAAACTGCTCGAACGCCCCGTCGACATCAGCCCGACCGCACCAGCCGAATCCGGCGAAACCGACGTCGCCTGAATCCCGGTGGCGCGCCCGGCGGGTCGGGTGCGTCTGGGTCGGTGCGTGTGATGGACTGCCGACATGCCCAAGAGCCGTGGCCGCCGCAAGGGCGCCAAGAGCCGACCCGCCCGCCGTTCACCTCGCCCGCTGCACCCGGCGGATCAATTACTCCGTGAAGCTCGCGACATTATCGAGC
The DNA here is from genome assembly GCA_963787635.1 of uncultured Actinomycetota bacterium. Taxonomy (GTDB): domain Bacteria; phylum Actinomycetota; class Actinomycetes; order Mycobacteriales; family Mycobacteriaceae; genus Mycobacterium. The sequence goes on from CAWBDP010000008.1 coordinate 590,206, forward strand.
TCGACGATGTGCTCACCGTCGAGATGTGGGCCAGCAGCTGGCTCGGCCAGGCGTGGTCGAGCGCGGCGTTGACCGATCTTGAGCCGGAGCATCAGCTGTGCATGCAGGTGAGCGGGCGAGCCTGCACCACACCGTCGCCGCACGCGCTGGGCGCGATCGTCGCGCTGGCGCGGGTCGCGCCCGCCGCCGACATGTCGATGCTGACCCAAACCGTCGCGATCCTGGCCGAAACCCAGCCGGTGCCGACCTGGCACACCGGCGCCACCTGGATCCCGGCGGCGGCGTGGCGGGCGGTCGATGTGTACGGCAGCGAACGGGTCCTGCTCATCGACTACGACGGACCCCACCCGCACACGCTGATCGCCCAGCTCTGCCAGATCGGCGGCCTGATGATCGACAAGCTCGCCATCCTGGAACCCGGCGCCGCAACCGCATGGGACGAGCTGCGCGAGCCCACCGAGGTGCCGATGCCGATCCGGCAGGCCCCGGTCACCGACGTGCTGGGCGACCTTGCGCACGCGTTGCGCGTCACCGACATGACCTGGCCCCGCAATGACGATGAGGACTTCCTCGACACCCGGGCCCTGGCCTGGTCCCGGTGCCGCGACCACCTACCCGACTGGCCCGACCACACCGAGCTGCCCGAACCGCAACGCCGCCAACTGATCCAGGACTTCGCCACCGACAGCGGGCGCGACGACGCGGTGAGCCGGTCGCTGGCCGAGCTGCTGCTGGACTACGGCGAAGGCTACATCGGCGCGGGGCACCTGTGCTGGAGCCCCGGCGAGGTCATCGTGCTGCTCACCGACTGGCTACCCCGCAAGGCCATCCTGGACGCCGACCAGCGCGCCGCCCTGCCCGACCTGCTGCGCGCATGGCTGTGCTTCGCCCTCACCCGACGCGACATTAGTCCCGAGTGGATCGGCCCGGTCGTCGACGCGGTCGACACCTACCTGCCCGTCTTCGAGGACGCCTTCGACAACGAAACCGCCTGGGGCCCTGCCAAACAAGTCGCCGCCGCCCTCACCGAGCGAGGCATCGACCTCACCGACCCCCATGCCGTCGACAACGCCATCCACCAACTCAACGCCGAACAACTCGCCCACCAACTACTGCCATAAACAGGCCAGGCCCCCGAACGCACTCGATCCACAGGTCTTGACGATTCCTCCGCAGCGAGATTTGCGCAGGTCTGCGCAGGTCAGATGCCGACAAAATACTGCGACACAGCCGCAGTGCCGTTGAAGTAGTTCGCATGAGTGACCCTTACCGTCTCCATCGAGTCCGACCCAATGAGGACGATCTCGATTTCGTCGGATTTGCCCAGATGCTCTCGCTCGAGCCGTGAGTATTCGGCCATCGCGGCTTTTGCGTCGCCACCGAACTCCGTCATCTTGACCAGCCGGCCCTCGCGATGGTTGAAGACAAGCAAGAAGTGCTTCAGCGATCCACTCATGATCGATCTCCTTGCAGGTAGGGCTGGGCTTTCGTTCTCAGTGTATGTACCCGTTCTAACAGGTCTGCATCGACCAGTTGACCATGTTCTTCCAATGCCATGGCGACGGACACGGCCTGAAACCATTCGCGCACAGGCTCGGGGCCGCCGCCGGACTTGATCGCAAGGCCGAACCGAGATGTGACGCTCTCGACGGTGTACGCCCACTCGTGCTGCACTTGGGTCCGTAGCTGAACCTCGATAAGGCGACCGTGGTACTTGGTGATGACATGAACCGCGCGGTACCCGTCGTCCTTCGGTTCCTCGATGTAGTCGCGCACGCGCACAACCTCTGGCACCTTGCGGTTTTCGTATCGACCTAAAACCCGATATACCTCGTCAAGGCCCCCAAGCACTGCCCAACATCCACCTATGTCGGCCATCCGGCCCAGGTTCATCCCGGGTTCGCGGCGAAGTTTGCTCATGATCGTCGGAATTCGCTTCAGCCGCTGAGATACGCGCGTTGTCTCGGAACAACGCGCCGTCGACACTCGCGACCGCAGCCCCATGGTCGCCGCCTGCAGCGGTGCCGCGTGGACCGCACGCCAGGTCTCGAGGACATCGAGCGCCTGGACAAACGGGTCCATCTCTTCAAGCGTCCAATGGCCTCCGGCGAGATATTGACGTAGCACATTGCCGGCTTTGTTTACCTTGTTAACGCTCGGCACCGGGTCGAGCATCCGCCGAGCTTACCTGCGGCACCACCTCTTGGCGACGCGCGCCAGACCGCTGTGATGCGGCACGATCGCATCATGCGTCGTTCGTGATGCCGTCGAGCTTGGTCGCGGTCGACGTGTTCCAGCTCGCCGAGCGGACCGGCGAGCCGGTCACGCTGGCAATGGTTGAGCTGCGCCGGGCCAACGCTACTCGGTGTCGAGTCCGAGGATCTGTCGGCGGAAGTCGGGGTCGTCGAGGTCGGGTGACGGGAGGATTTCGACCCAGCGTGTGCTCTCGTGGGACGGCGAGGTGCTCCCCTCTGGTTGCCCGGTCGACTACTGCTCGGCGAACGCGCTGCGACTGACGTTGACAAGCCTGGGACCATCACCCATGCGGCGCAGCATCCATCCCAAAAAATGTACGGCTAATACACCCTTATCGAACTCCCACAAAAGGTACTTTGGCGGCGATCTGCTCCGCGATGTTGACCGCGGCGTCGGACTGGGTGTCGGACAGGTTTTCGCTGCACGCCTCGACGTCGATGGCGACGTTGTTGGCCACGGTCAGCGCCCGCTGACAGGAAATCCACCTCCACGTCCACGATGAATCGCCGCCGCCGCGGGTCTCGGTGGCGCTCAGGGTGCCGTTGGTGTTGGAGACCGGCCCCACGGTGAACACCTTATCGGGTTTGCCGGCCACGGTGACGGTGTACTGCCGGTTGGAGCAGGCCGGCCACTGTTGGGCGGAGGCGGTGAAGAACGCGCCCGCATCATGCGCGGAGGAAAATGACACCACACCCTGAGCGACAGAATGAGTCCAATTGTCGCCGGGCTCCCTCAGAAGCTGTTCGCGCACCGCGCTCCACCCGCTGCCGGCATAGGTCCCGTCTTGGACCGCGCCGAACATGGCTAGGCAGGCCTTGTCCGACACCTCGGCGCTGTCGTCTTCCATCGCGGTGACGGTCCCCGAGGCCGTCATCCCGGTGGCGCCCATCGCGGTGTTGATTTGGTCGGGGGTGAGCAGCAGCACATCCAGTGCGGCCTCCGCGACCAGAGGCGGGCCGGCCGGGGTGGTGGGGGTGCTGGTCGCTGCGGGTGCATTGGAATGCTCGTAATGCGTGACGACCACGACGAGGAGGACGGCCGCCAGGACCAAGCCGACGAATATCAGCTGTTGCTTGCGGGTGAACGGCGGTGCGGGGTGCTGCGGTGGCCGACTAGCAGATCGGGGCTGTGGGCCAGGCGGCTGACCCTGCCGGGTCGCGGCGAGGGTCGCGTCGTCGGGCAGCGTAGATCCTGGTGCTGGCTCCGCGGCATGGAGCAGGGTCCGACCAGGTGTGGGTCGCTCAATGGGTGTGGTGATGGCGGAGTGGGCGGCGTCGGCCAACTCGACGGTGGTCGCATAGCGCTGGTCGGGGTCCTTAGCCATCCCGGTCGCGATGACCTCATCGACAGCCGGGGACACATTCGGTTGGGTGGTCGAGGGTCGAGGCGGTGGGGTGTTGACGTGCGCAAACATGAGCTGGGCGGTCGTGGTACCGGCAAAAGGGGGATCTCCGGTCAGGGCCTCATACAGCACGCAGGCCAGCGAGTAGATGTCGGCGCGGGCGTCCTCATCTGCGCTGCTATCCAGACGCTCGGGTGCGATGTAGGCGAAGGTGCCGATGGTATTGCCGGACTTGGTCAGTCGCGTCTCGTCGGCGACACGGGCGATGCCGAAATCAATCAGATACGCGAAATCGTTGCGACCGAGCAAGATGTTGGAGGGTTTGATGTCGCGGTGGATCAAACCAACCTCATGAGCAGCATGGAGCGCCTCGGCGACTTGGTCGATGATGCGCACGGCGCGGGCCGGTTCCAGTGGGCCGTCGGCCAGCACGGTGTCCAGGTCACGGCCCTTGATCAGCCGCATACTCACGAACAGGCGACCGTCGATCTCCCCGTAGTCATGGATCGGGACCACATGCGGGGTGTCCAACCTTGCCGCTGCGTGGGCTTCGCGGCGGAACCGCCGCTGAAACTCCTCATCCTCAGACAAATGCGCGGGCAAGACTTTGATCGCGACCACCCGATCGGTGACGGTGTCATGCGCGCGCCACACCTCGCCCATGCCGCCACGGCCCAGCAACTCGATCAGGCGATAACGCCCGAACGGCGTGCCCTCCACCGGCTCACCATACGCAGCCAGGCCCTGCACGACAGGCAAACCAGCAACTGCCCCTTTACTACTTCCGGGCGGTCATCGACTCCACAGCCACCCTTCCCCCGCCGGCCTCAGCCGACCCAGCCAGACTCGTCGCCGTCATTGTCATCATCATCAGCTTCGTCAGCAGCCATAGCCGCGGCCACGTCCAACGCACGAATCCGCGCTTCGACATCACGCAGTTGCTTGACCAGGGCAGCAAGCGCGCCAAAGAAATACCGTCACTGTCGATCCGCGACGCCAACTTCCGGCGCAGCAGCGCCAACATCTCCCGCTCATCATCCTCGAAGCCCAAGACGACCTGGTTTTCGGACGACCCCGACGCCGCTGCGCCGGCATTTTCGTCACCGCCGCGAGCTGAGATGCTTGCTGCTTACGTCGCATCAGCGATCCCTCCAATCCTGTTGTGCTCCAATCGATTCAGAATTACTTTAATCGTTGACATTCGTTGTGTTTCAACCGTTTTCGTTGCGAAAACTTTCCAAAAATGCGGGGTGTAAATCGGAGTCGACCGCATGAGTAATCCGTCGAGCATCTTGTCGCCCGCACGTACACCGACGTGGAGAAAACTCGGTTTCGGCCGCGCCCGACGCGTATTCGATCGATCGATCGATCGATCGCTCATCGAGCTTAGTGAGGACATCGTGCACGATCGCGATCGTGATCACCGCCCTTCTGAGATCGAGGAAGATTGGCGGGGAAGCGTCCGCGGCGCAATAGGAGGTAAACCGCGGACGCCGCCCCTGGCCCTAGACGTCCAGCATCCGGAACGCGCCATTATTTACGCTTCCGGCGCCGGTCCGGTAGTAGGCGAACCAGCCCCGCTGACCGGTCGGCCGGTTGTTCGCGGTGTTGAACAGGTGTGGGATGAACTCGACCAGCATCCCGATTCGGTCAGCGATGACGTAGTTGTCGAAGTCAGCGAAAATTGCCATGTAGTTGTGCTGGCCGGTGTCGATGGTGCCGTCCATTGCCTCAGCCTCGTAGACGTCGCGGGCCAGCAACTGCAGCGGCCGGTCCTGGCCGACCTGGGCCCACATCCCGGCACCACCAGCGGTGTCGAACTGCCGCAGGAGGTTGTACCAGAGGTTGTTCGCCAGCCACGACGCGTTGGCGCGGTAGCGGGCCGGCAGCGCACCCTGCAACCCATACACGTCCTTGAGCGCGAACGTGTCGTTGGTGGCCGCAGGATAGACCGACGCGGTGCCGGTCAACGCGGTGATGATCCCCGTGGGCTGACCCGAACCGGTGCCGAGCGCGAACGCCTGCGCTTCCAATATGTCCTTACCCTGGGCGAGCAGCTTGGCAACTTCCGTTGTCACGTTCTGCTCGTCCTGCAGCGCCTCAATGCTGATCGGCACAAAGCCGCGCGCGGTGTAGACCGGGATCGACGGCTGAGCGAAGGGCGGCGAGTCGTCGCTCACTTCGGATGCTTCCGCGTCCCACGACCACTGCACCGCCGCCGCGCTGACACCGTGCCACACGTCGCCGGTGGCGACGACTTTGCGGGCGATCTGACGGATGTCGTTCCGTGTGCCGTCGCTGGTGAGGATCACCGTCGGGTCGAGCTGGAACGGCACCAGGTAGCCTCCCTGGCTGTCGGTCAGGGACATGGCGCGGTATTCGTCGGCCTGGTTCAGCGCGCGGATCTCGTCGGGCTCCAGCATCTGCAGCTGCCCGCGGGCGGCCTTGGCCCAGGCCCGCATGTACGCGGGTGACGACGTGATCAGGCACAACAGGGCCAGCTTGGAGTCGGCCGAATCGAACCGCTCCAGAATGTCGGTCGCCGCGGCGCGGACCTTGTCATTGGCTCCTGGCATCTTCTCGATCGCCGACAACGCGCGGGCCCGCAGCTCGGTCGACACCTCGCCGGCCTTGCGGCCAAAGGCGCGGACCTCGGACAAGTCCCACGGATTTCGCCCGCGGTAATTGGCAGCGCTGCTTGGATCCTGCAGCGGATCGACGTCGTAGTCGTCGCCGGCGCTGCCACGTTCGAGCTGAAACCGGCCCCCGTTACCAGCGGCGTTGGCGAGCGCGGATGTCCGCTGCAGACGGGTCACGTGTTCATCGAGTTCGCAGAACTCGTTATGCAGCTGGGCTGCTCGTGATTCCGCGTCTGGGTCGCCGCTGTGTGCGAGCAATACCATTTCGCCGTGAATTTTGTGCATCCGCTCCACGGCCTCTGAGTAAGGGAGATTCATTTTCGGTGGGTTCCTTTTGGCGCGCTTCAATGTGAAGGCTGAACCGCGCCAAAATGCTGGCGCGGAACACCTTTCGTCAACAGAGGAGAGAATCGCCGTGCTTGCCTACGCAGCCCGGCTGTGGCTGGGTGGCTCGCTATCGAACGACGCTGGGCGCTTCCGGGTGCTCACCTGCGCGGCCCCGTCGGGCCGGGTGGCGTGCTGCGCGGCTTCGCGAAGCTGGCGCCGAGTGCGGAACCGGCGTGCCCGAGTTAGTTTCCCCCTCGGGCAGGTGGTTTCGCGGCTGGGAACCTACGCGGAAGTATACATCGGACGAATGACATTGCCACGATTGCCAGCACACTGTGCGCTGCGCTCGATCAACCGTCGAGCGCGGCGTTGAGCCGGTCCAACGTCCCCACGCCGGTGATCCGCTCCAGGCTGGCGGTCAACTGGTCAATCGACTTGTGCGACATCGCGACCGCGACGACAAGCATGTAAATCAGCCGCCGCAACTGGTCGACGTCGAACCGACCGGTGTGAACGTGCACCGCCGCGGCCAGGGCGGCGCGGTCGTTGCCGCCGTCACTGCTGGCTGCGGCCGACCGTAGGCCGCGCAGCGCGGCTGCCACGCCGCGCGTCGGCGCATGCTTATCCTCGGAATCACCCGATTCGGGCAAGCCATCCGTCATCAGTTAATGTTCCTTTCCCGGTGCTGGTGTTCGACTTCGCGGCGTTGCTGCTCATCTGCGGTGCCACGTGCACGCGCGACCGGGCCAGCTGACCAGGACGCGGCAGGGTTTGCCGCGCTTGGTGGGGTGGCCGCAGTAGAACGGCGCGAGTTGGATTCGCGCCTTCCAGCGCGGCGGCAGCTCGCCAAGCTGCTCGTGTGGCGCGTCGGGGCAGCGGGGGTTGTAGGTGACGGTCTCGTCGCCGATGCTCGCCTTCTCCGCGAGCACAATGTCGGTTTCGCCGTCGTCCCCGATCGCCGTAACGAGTAGGTAGTCACGTTGGCCGACGTCGCATAGGTGGGCAGAGCGGGCAGGATCGATCAGGCTCATTCGCCACCGGTCCAGAGCGACGGTGACTCTGTAACCGCTGTAACCGATTCCATGGCAGCCGGTCCCAGCGCGGGAAGGTAGCGGCTCCAGGCGTCCTCGAACTGTGCTCGTGTGTAGCCCTTGAAGACTCGGTCGCTGTCTCGGATCGGCTTCGGCTGAATGCCGTACTTGCGCAGCCGCTGGGCCAGACCGCGAGCGTCGAGCGGCTCACCCTTGCGGATGACTGCCCAAGGAGCCTCTTCTATTTCCCTTAAGTTTGTTAATAGCTGGTCGGTTACAAGGTTACGAGCGGCGACGGTGTTGAACACCGTGCGGATGTCCCTGAGCAGCATCACACCGAGGCTGGGAGTGGCTGCCATGGAATCGGTTACAACGGTTACAGCGGCTACACGGGCACTCTTGGGCCAGTGCCCACCAGCTAGGTCGGCGACCGACAACAGCGGCTCCCAGACGTCGGCTGCGCGGTCCTCAACGCCGGGCGGAATCTGTGGCCACATGTCGGTGGCGTTCTCGCGCACCGAGTTCGACCAGTCGATAAGGCGGTCCCGAAGCTTCGCCGCTTGGGGCTCGTTGATGCGGCGTCGCCACGGCTGGATGGGCTCGGTGGGCGCTCGACGTCGCATGCGCGTGACGACTGACCGGCTCATGATGCTGGCCGGCAGGTCATCGAGGCCGGCCAGGGCGACGGCGCAGTAGGCCGGCAATTCCTCGGTCTCGACGAGTTTGCCGCGTACGACGCAGCGGCCGGCCATCGCGCCTTTGCGGTGCCCCGCGTTGATCATGCCGCGGATCTCTTCGTGGTCTTTCGCTTTCGGCCCGAACAGGGTGTCGCACTCGTCGTAGAGGATGGTGGGTTCGCCGTCGGGATCGGACACCTTGCGGAACAGGTAGGCCGGTGTGCAGTTGACCGCATGCACTGGGCGCGGCACCAGCGGCTCGGTGACCTCGAGGGCTCGCGACTTGCCTGACCCGGGTTCGGGTGACAGGAAAGCAATGCGCGGTGTCGATTCCCAGGCATCCAGCAGCCACGTGTGCACGATCCACAGGACGTGTGCAACCAGCGCGTGCTCACTGGGGTAGACGACGAAGCGAGCCAGGAAATCTCGGAGATCGTCGAGAAGTTGAGCGCCGTCGCTGCTGGGATTGCGGCCATTGCGACCGCCGGGCGCTGATTTCGGCGCGTGCCTCCCGGATTCCGCGAGAACCTTACCGCGCGTGGGGTCGTTGGCGGTCATGCCGCGAGTTCCCATCGCTGCGCGATGATCTCGGCAGCGCGCCGATCTGGTCCACCGCATCGCCACATCTCATGTAGCGCACGCAGGTTCGGCGCTGGTGTCAGGCCATGGTTGAGCAGATGTGTAGCGGCGTGGGCGTAGCCGGCGGCGCCGGGCGGGTCGTAGCGCCACGGGTCACCACCCGCCAGCGACCGCGATGCGGTACGCCTGGCGCGCAATTGCTCGGGGATTGTCCGTGTCGGTGGGCAGTAGGTCACCCATCCCGCGTAAGCGTCGCATGTGCACTGCAGGCCGAACGCGCAGCGTCCGGTTTTGCAGTTAGACTCGGTATGGCGTTGGTCGTCTACGTGGCGGCTGGCGTGGGTGATAAGTGTGGTGGTGGCGGGCTCCGGTTTGGCGGCTGGGGCCTCCACTTTTCGGTCAGGCGGCATTGTCATCACCGCCTTGGCGACGACGAGCCTGGGCTGATTTCAGCGCCATCCGCGCGTAAAAAGCTTTCCGGAGATGCTCGGCGCGTTTCGGGTCGCCCCTAGCTTCGGCTAAGAATTTCTCTTCGAGCGCTTGACGGGCTTTAGCCGTTCGGGCGGAACGGTTTTCGGTACTCGCCCAGCTCTCATGAGCGGCTATTCGAGCTCGAAGGGTGCGTTCGGCGGATGTCAGTGACACGCGCAGACTCCTGAGAAGAAGTCCGGGTGTCGATCTCCCGAAGGTGCGGGCGGCCCCACCGACCGAAAACGGTGAACTTACACTAGCACAACGCTGTAATTGCTTCGTGTGACGCTGAAGAAATCACCAGCCCGCACGCCACCATCGGGCCGCGGGCAACATCTGCAACGCAGTTCCCAAACGTCGTCGTCTGATACGTACCACCACGCGTGTGCAGCGCGGGCCCATCGGGTTCCTGCGCGACCGTCAGGTCCTATGCTGCTGATTTTTCCTCGCTTTGTCGGGGCAATGAGCAGCCTAAGGCCGCCGGAATCACGGACGGGCGCACTATCTTTCGGCAGACAGTACATATTCGCGAGCCGCTTACCTCCCGGGCATCGCAGACACGCGACAAGGTAAGACCCCGGCCCGCGCGGCAACTTTTCTAACCAATCCAGCGCCGCAACTGCCGCATCACGGAAACGGCGCACGCGTTCCGTGTACTCCCCCGCCGCGGCTTTAGCGAACGCATGCGACCCATCAGGATCTGACGGCTTGAGCTGGGTACCGCCGATCACAACGCACACCCAAAGATCGGCCTCACTAAGGTCGGAGGTAGTCATTTCGGCGGGTTCATCGCCATAGCCGCAACGCCAGGCCAGCTGAACGAACCGTTCCACAGCTTTGGATAGCGGAAGCGGCTTGCCGGGCTCGCGCCACACGGGCCGAGCCGCCAACAGTTCCGCCATTGTCATCTTGGGTCGACTCATACTCGGTCCCCACGCTTGAGTCGCCGCGCCGCCTCCCGCGCCCGATGGTCCGCGGCCGACGCGCCGTAGCGCTCGAGCATCGTGTCCGACCGCCAGCCCATCAATCGCTTCAGGTCGCGTTCCTGGCCGCCGGCGAGCAGGAAATCGTGTGCGTTGGTGTGCCGGAACCGGTGCGGATGAACCTTCGTTGGGTCGAGGCCGGCCATGTCGGCACGCACCTTTAACCGCTCGCGGACACCGTCAGGTGTGAAGCGGCCGCGCTCCCCAAGGAACAGCGCCGGACTGCTGGCGTGACGGTGCTTGGACCGCTCCCGGATGTAGCGGTCGAGCGCTTGTCCTGTCTTGGCGCCGAAGTAGGCCGCGCGGATCCGCGACCCTTGCCGGTGACGGTGACGGACTCGCCGTCGAGGTCTAGGTGCTCGATGTCGATACCCGTGATCTCTGACACGCGCAGTCCGCAGTCGATGAGGAGCCGGATCACGGCCTCGTCGCGGCGGTCGACGAACCGTTTACCTCGGCACGCAGCGATGAGTGCGGCCAGCTCGTCGTCGGTGAGGATCGGCACCGGCGGCGGCTCCGGCTTGTCGAGGACGATCCCGGCCAGCGGGTCGGTGTCGATGATGCTCTCGGCCAACAGCCAGTTGGTGAACCGGCGTAGCCCGCGCCAGCGGGTGCGGATGGTGCCGGTGGTCAGGCCACGGCTGCGGAGGAAGTCGAACCATTGCAGGACGGTCTCGCGCTCGAGGCTGGACAGGTCGGCGGGTTGGCCGCGCTGGGCCAGCCAGGCGCTGAAGTAGGTGATGCTCTGCCCGTACAGGACGAGTGTCCGGTCGGCCTTGCCTTCGACCCGCAGCGAGCGGTTGAAGCTGGCCCGCAGTGATTCGAGGGATTCTGTCACGGTATTGAGGTTATCGGGCGAGCGTGCGTTATGCTAGCAAGCGCACAGTGTCACTTTCGCTTGTTTTTCCTGTTCAGATCGGTATCCCGGCTCGGCTGCACCCGCTTGGGTTCGCCCGGCATCTTCGGATAGTTCGGCGGGTACGGCATATCGCCGAGCCCGCGCTCCTCGTCGGCTTCGGCCATCTCCAGCAACGGCGCTATCGACTGGTCGAGAGAATCCATCTCGGCCCACGGATCGTCTCGGCGCGCCACCAGATCCGGCACTGTGGCGATGGTGTAGTCGTCGGGTTCTGCCCCGGCCAGGTCTTCCCATGTCAGGGGCGTCGAGACGGTGGCGATCGGGGTGCGGCGCACCGAATAGGCCGAGGCGAACGTACGGTCGCGGGCGTTCTGGTTGAAGTCGATGAAGATTCGTTTCCCGCGTTCCTCTTTCCACCATGACGTGGTCACCGAATCCGGTGCGCGGCGCTCAACTTCGCGGGCCAGCGCGATGCCTGCCCGACGCACGGCGATGAAGTCCCACTCGGTCGCGATCCGCACGAACACGTGAATCCCCCGGCCTCCCGATGTTTTCGGATAGCCGACCAGGCCGAGCTCGCCGAGCAGCGGACGCAGTATGTCGACTGCAACCGCCCGTGCTTCCTTGAAGCCGGTGCCGGGCTGTGGATCCAAGTCGATCCGCAACTCGTCGGGGTGCTCGGTGTCCGGGCAGCGCACCTGCCAGGGGTGCAGCGTGATCGTGCCCATCTGCGCCGCCCATACGATCGACGCCGGGTGTGTCACCTTCAGCGCGTCGGCGGTCCGTCCGGACGGGAACGTCACCCGGCAGGTCGTCAGATAGTCGGGGTGATGCTGCGGAATGCGCTTCTGATAGATCTCCTCGCCGTCGATGCCGTCGGGGAAGCGTTGCAGGTGTGTGGGCCGGTCGCGCAGCGCCGTCAGCATCGGGCCGCCGGCCACGGCGCGGTAGTACTCGACGAGCCGCCGCTTGGTGCCCTTTGACCCGAGCTTGGGGAAATACACCTTGTCCGGGTTGGTCAGCCGCACCGAGATGCCGTCGACGTCGAGTTCTTCTGCTGCAGCAGCCACCTCACGATTCCAGCACGCGGGACGCCACAATGGACGAATGGACTTACCTGTGATGCCGCCGGTTTCGCCGATGCTGGCCAAGTCGGTCCGGGCGATCCCCGCCGACGCATCCTATGAGCCCAAATGGGACGGATTCCGGTCCATCTGCTTCCGCGACGGCGATGACGTCGAGCTGGGCAGCCGCAACGAGCGGCCGATGACCCGCTACTTTCCCGAACTGGTCGCTGCGGTCAAGGCTGAACTGCCGCAGCGCTGCGTGATCGACGGTGAGATCGTCATCGCCACCGATCACGGCCTGGACTTCGAGGCGCTGCAACAGCGCATCCACCCGGCCGACTCGCGAGTACGGATGCTCGCCGAGAAAACGCCGGCTTCTTTCATTGCGTTCGACGTGCTCGCCCTCGGCGACGACGACTACACCGGGCGACCGTTCACCGAGCGTCGCGCCGCACTGGTCGACGCCCTGGCCGGTTCGGGGGCCGGTTCCCGATCCTCGATCCACGTCACCCCGGCCACCACCGATCTCGCGATGGCACAGCGCTGGTTCTCCGAGTTCGAGGGAGCCGGGCTCGACGGCGTCATCGCCAAGCCGCTGACGATCACCTATCAGCCGGACAAGCGCGTCATGTTCAAGATCAAGCACGAGCGGACCGCCGACTGCGTCGTCGCCGGCTACCGGGTGCACAAGTCCGGCGGCGAGGCGATCGGCTCGCTACTGCTCGGGCTCTACCAGGACGACGGCCAGCTCGCGTCGGTGGGTGTCATCGGCGCTTTCCCGATGGCCGAACGACGGCGGCTGTTCACCGAACTGCAGCCGCTGGTCACCAGCTTCGACGACCATCCGTGGAACTGGGCCGCCCACGAAGCCGGTGAACGCACCCCGCGCAAGAATGAATTCTCGCGCTGGAATGCCGGCAAGGACCTCTCGTTCGTCCCGCTGCGACCCGAACGGGTCGTCGAGGTGCGCTACGACCACATGGAGGGCCGGCGTTTTCGCCACACCGCCCAGTTCAATCGGTGGCGGCCCGACCGTGACCCCTACTCCTGCACCTACGACCAACTCGAACAGCCGGTCACATTCAGCCTGGGCGACATCGTGGCCGGCTTGGGCGCAGCGCCTACCTCCCGCCGAGCGGCCAGTTGCTACACGCAACCGCGCGAAAAGTGTGCGATAAGTGGCCGCTCGGTCGGATCTAAACGGCCACCGGCAGCGTCGACATTCCGCGCAGCGTGAGATTCGGCTTGTATTGCGGATCGCCCGCCAGCGTGGCGTCGGGGAAACGCGCCGTCACCGCTGACAGCGCCACCCCGGCCTCCAACCGGGCCAGCGGCGAGCCCAGGCAGAAGTGCGGCCCGCGGCCGAACGCCAAGTGCCGAAACGACCCTCGATCGGGGTCGAAGGCTTCCGGTCGCTCGAATTCGGCGGGATCACGCTGAGCCGCGGCCAACAGCAGCATCATCGTGTCCCCCTTGACCACCTTGGTGTCCCCGATAACCATGTCGTCGGCGGCATTTCGGGCCAGCAGTTGCACCGGCGGGTCGTAGCGCAAAGCCTCCTCGACCACCGCGGGAGCGCGACCGGTGTCGGCGCCCAGCGCGGCCCACTGCTCAGGGTGGCGCAACATAGCCAAGATCGCGTTCGCGATGAGGTTCACCGTCGTTTCGTGGCCGGCGATGAGCAGCAGGCTGCAGGTGGAGATGATTTCGTCTTCGGTCAACTGGTCGCCGGACTCCTCGACCGCGATGAGGCGCGACATCAGGTCGTCACCCGGACGGGACCGTCGTTGATCGATGAGGGCCTGTAAGTAGTCACGCAGCCAGCGAGCCGCCTGCACGCGTTCCTCCACCCCGGCTGGTAATTGACCGGTGAACGCGACGAACGGGTCCAGCGCCTGCGCCAGCAGCGAGGATGCCCGGCTGAACTTCGGCTCGTCGTCCAACGGCACACCGAGCAATCGGCAGATGACAGCCACCGGGAGCGGGTAGGCGAGATCGGCGATGACGTCGAAGCGGCCGCGTTCGGCGATGCGGTCGAGCAATTCTTTAACCAGTGCGCTGATCTCGGGTTGCAGCGCGTTGATGACCTTGGGCACGAATGCTTTGCTCACCAACCGGCGCAACCTGGTGTGATCGGGCGGGTCGAGGAACAAGAACCCCGGCGAGCCCGCCGTCGGCGCTGTGAGGCCGGCAGCCATCTGGCGCTGTGCAATCGTGGAAGTGGTCCGGTCGCTCGATGATGCGGGGTGGCGCAGCACCTCGTCGCATTCGAGGTAGGTCGAGAACACCGTGACGTTGCCTCCCGCTATCTGCATTGGGCCGCAGTGACGGAACTTCGCATACAAGGGGTAGGGGTCGGGCCGATTGGCCGGGTCCAGCAACTGCGCCAACAACACCTGTGGCTCCGCGGTTTCCGACGTAGCAGTCATCTTCGTATTGTGCCCGTGCCAAGCGAATCGGTGTCGTCGCAAACGGTCTGAGCTGTGGTCAGCTCAGGAACTCGACGATGTGGTGGGCCAGTTCCTCGCCGGCATCTTCTTGCAGGAAGTGCCCGGCGTCGTGGATCACCGGATGACTGATCCCCTGTGCCCCGTGCATCTGGCGCTGAAATATCGGCGCCATCGCACCGGTGATGGGGTCGCCGTCACTGAAGGCCACCAGTATCGGAGTTGGACTCGCGCACAGCGTCGCCCACGCTGACCGGTTGGCCGGTGCCGCGGGATCATCCGGTGCCGTGGGAACCAGACCGGGCATCGCGCGCGGCCCGGCGGAGTAGCTGTCGTCGGGGAATGGCGCGTCGTACCCCGCACGCACGGCGTCGCTCATCTCGCGGCGACAGCCCGACTGCACGAACCGGCCGATATCCAACGACGGCATTCCTTGGATTGCCTCGCGGAACCGCCACCAGATTTCCGGCATCGGGATGTCTCCGGTGGGCAGCCCGGTGTTCGCCACGACCAGCCGACTGAAGCGTTCGGGATGTTCGGCGGCCAGCCGCAATCCGATCAGCCCACCCCAGTCTTGCCCGACCAGGGTGATCTCGCGCAAATCCAGGACATCGAATGCCAGCGTCCGTATCCATTCGACGTGGCGCGCATAGCTGTGATCTTCGCGCCGAGTGGGCTTGTCCGAACGGCCGAAGCCCACCAAATCCGGGCAAATGACGCGACACCCGGCAGTGGTCAGTACCGGGATCATTTTGCGGTACAGGAAAGACCACGACGGCTCGCCGTGCAGCATCAGAACCGGGTCGGCGTCGGGCGGACCGTCTTGCACCCATGCGATCCGCAACGTGCCGTCCTCGCCGTCCGGGATCTCAGAATAGTTTGGGGCATAAGGGAATTCGGGGAGATCCGTAAACCTGTCGTCGGGTGTTCGCAATGTCTGCATAGACGCGAACATACCGCCTGCGCACCGCGACCGGTGTGAACGTCGCCGACCCCTTGCACCTGACCAACAAGCCGTTTGCAATCGATGTGACCGTAGTCGACGGGACCGAAGGCGCCAGCGGCGCCAATGGCTGCCGCCGGCGCTTAGATGCTCTGGAGTAAGCGGTCCAGGAACGGTGCTTGGCCCTTCAGCAGCTTGGCCTTCGCGTCGGCCACCGCAAACCAGCCGACTCGGTCGACTTCGGGGAAGCTTTGGGTGCGTCCCGAGCCTCTGGGCCACTCCAGCTCGAAGGTGTTGCTCCGCGCTTCGGTGACGTCGAGGTCACCCGCGACAGCGAACGCGGTGACGACCTTGCCGCTGGGTTGTCGCAGCTGCCCAAGATCAATCCGGCGCCCGGCCGGCACTGGCAGTCCGATTTCCTCGACGAACTCGCGCTGGGCGGCCAGCCACGGATCTTCGTCAGCGCTGTACTCCCCTTTAGGGATCGACCAGACCCCATCGTTCTTGCGGGCCCAGAACGGGCCGCCCGGATGGGCGATCAGGACGTCGACAATCCCGTCATGCGCGCGATACAGCAGCAGGCCGGCGCTAAGGGTAGGCACGGAGGTCAGACTCCGACCGCACGTTCCAATTCTTTGAGCGCGTTTTCCAGGTGCACCAATAGTCGCTGCAGGTGCGGCACACTGCGCCGGCATCCGGTCAGGCCGAAATCGAGATTACCCGCGTTGTTGACCAAGGTGATGTTCAGCGCCAGGCCGTCCAGGGCGATGGACATCGGGTAATTGCCGTCGAGCCGGGCCCCGCCCCAATACATCGGCTCTGCGGGGCCGGGCACATTGGAGATGATGATGTTGAAAGGTGGGGGCGCCGACGAGGACAGTACCGGCAGCAGTGTGAGTCCCATCGGTGCGATGTTGAACGCCGACAACGCCAGCGCCTGCAGCCGCGGCAATTCGGAGAACACTTTCTTGTTGCCGCGCATCGAGGCGCTGATCGTCTCCAACCGTTTGGCCGGCTCCTCGACGTCGGTGGCCAGGTTGCACAAAATGGCGCCGACCATGTTGCCGCCGCTGTCGGACTCTTCTTTGGTACGCAGACTCACCGGGACCATGGCGACCAGGGGCGCCTCGGGCAAGGCATTCTGTTCGATCAGGTAGTAGCGCAGCGCACCGGCGCACATCCCGAGGACGACGTCGTTGACGGTGACACTGGCGGCCTGCTTGACGGCTTTGACGCGGTCCATCGACCAGGACTGCGCCGCACAGCGCCGGGCACCGCCGATGCGGACGTTGAACATGGTGCGCGGCGCGCCGAACGGCAAGGTCAGCTGCTGCTCCAGCAATCCGGCACGGGCCAGCGAGACCGTCGAAGGAGCCAGGCCCGCAACAGATCCCGCTATCTGGGTCAACGCCCCCAGCCGGGAGCCGCCGCCGGAATGCCGTCGACGCGGCACGCTCCAGAAGGTCCGCGCCTCGGGATCATCGGCGTCGGTGGACAAGGAGCGCTGCATGAGTTTCAGGGCTGAGACACCGTCGACCAGGGCGTGGTGCAGCTTGGTGTACATGGCGAACCGGCCGTCGGCCAGGCCCTCCACCAAGTGCGTCTCCCACAGCGGGCGGTGGCGATCGAGCAGAGTGCCGTGCAGCCGCGAGGTCAGCTCAAGCAGGTCGCGGACCCGTCCGGGCCGGGGTAGCGCGGACCGCCGCACGTGATAGCTCATATCGACGTCGTCATCAAACGACCACGCCAGATTGGCGAAACCGCCAAACAACCTCGCCGGGTGCTTGCGAAACAGCGGCTGAAAGTCTTCCTCCTCGATCACGGCCTCGTAGATTTCCTGGACGAACTCCGGGCCGGCATCCTGCGGCGGCTCGAACAACTGCAGGCCACCGACGTGCATCGGGTGCTCGCGGGATTCGCCCAGGAGAAACACCGAATCGGTGGGCGCCATCAATTCCATCAACCTATTAGACCCCTCGATGGCGGCACTCGGCCATGAAGGCGGAAAGAGTGCAGAATTTGGCGGTGACGGGCTGTGAGCCGGCCGCCACGCAACGACGGGAGGCAACGGTGGAAGCGTGGGAACTGCACGCTCGGGAGTGCATCCGCGACACCATCGCGCGGTACACCTGGTCCGGTGACGCCGGGCGACTCGAGGAGCTGGCTTCCGCATTCTGCGCTGACGGCACACTCGAAGTCCGGGGATCCGTACCACTCAACGGACGAGCCGCGATCGTGGCCTTCCTCGGCGGTGTTGTCGGGGGCGTCGCGGTGGATACCGGGATCAAGCCGATAGTGCGACACAATGTGGCCAACGTGCTGTTCGACGCGGTGCAGCCGGAGCGCGCCGAGGTGCGGTGCTACTTCACCGTGTTCACCCATATCGGGCTCGACCATTTCGGACGTTATCGCGATGTCTTTGTGCCGATCGGAAACACCTGGCTGATCAAGCACCGCAAGGTGTCGACCGACTGGGCAGCGCCGAATTCAGCGATGGCTCGCGGCTAAAGCCCATGCTGACGAGGTTGGCGGTGGCGGAGGGATTTGAACCCTCGGACGGGGGTTACCCGTCACACGCTTTCGAGGCGTGCTCCTTAGGCCGCTCGGACACGCCACCGCACAGCAGCTTACCCAACCGGGGACCGCTCACCCCAATCGCTGGCGGGCGAAGAAGTCCGCCAGCAACGCGGCGCAATCGTCGGCCAGCACGCCGCCGCGGACGGCCGGGCGATGGTTGAGCCGCCGGTCGCGCACCACATCCCACAGCGAGCCGACGGCTCCGGTCTTGGGTTCCCAGGCCCCGAACACCAGCCGCGCCACTCGCGCTAGCACTAGCGCACCCGCGCACATCGTGCACGGCTCGACGGTGACCGCCAGCGTGGTTCCTTCCAGCCGCCAGCCGTCGCCCAGCGCGTTGGCCGCCGCGCGCATCGCCAGCATCTCGGCGTGCGCGGTGGGATCGCCAAGCGCCTCACGGCCATTCACCGCCCGCGCGAGCTCGGTCCCGTCGGCGTCCACGACCACCGCACCGACCGGCACGTCCCGCGGACCCGCGCAGGCGGCAGCCGCAAGAGCGGCACGGATCAGGTCTTCGTCGCTTGTCACCGATCGAGACGGTCGAGCACCGCCGAGAGTTCTTCGGCGAAGCCCATTTCCCGCGCGATGCGGCCCAGTTGCTCATCGGCGTACAAGTCGGTTTCGTCGAGGATGACGCCCAGCACCGCCTCAGGCAGTCCGATGTCGGAGAGCAGTCCCAGATCACCCTCCTCGAACGGGTCGGCGTCCTCCAAGTCGTCCGGGTCGAGCTCGGCGTCGAGGTTTTCCAGCACTTCCGCGGCGATGTCGTAGTCCAGTGCCGCGGTGGCGTCCGACAACAACAGTCGGGTGCCCGACGGCGCAGGACGCACAATGACGAAGAATTCGTCGTCGACGTCGAGCAGCCCGAAGACAGCACCAGAGCTGCGCAACTCACGCAACTCGGTCTCGGCGGCGGCCAGGCTCGTTAGCACCTTGGGGCGCATGGCAGAGCAGCGCCACTTGCCGTCCTCGCGCACGACAGCGACGCCGAAGCCGTCCGGGCTGTCGACGGACGGGCCCTGCGCGCTGGCCCGATCTGCTCCCATGGGCGCCAACGCTAGTCCTTCAGCAACGTCCTTGACCAGTTGATCGGCAACAGGTCCAACCGTGTCGCCAGGCCTTCGGCCCGCTTTATCGTCACCAGAAACGACTTAACCTGTAACTGTGGCGAAGACACCGGTGTGCGTGTTGGGGCTCGGGCTGATCGGGGGTTCGATAATGCGGGCCGCAGACGCGGCGGGCTATGAGGTATTCGGCTACAACCGGTCGGTGGAGGGGGTGCAGAGCGCCCGCTTCGACGGTTTCGACGCCACCACCGAGCTCACCGACGCGCTTGCCCACGCCGCCGACAGCGACGCGTTGATCGTGCTTGCTGTGCCGATGCCGGCCCTGCCGACCATGCTCGCCTACATCCGCGAATCGGCCGCCGACTGTGCATTGACGGACGTGACCAGCGTCAAGAGTGCAGTGCTCGACGAGGTCACCGCCGCTGGACTGCAGGCCCGTTTTGTCGGTGGCCATCCAATGACCGGTACTGCTCATTCGGGTTGGGCGGCCGGGCACGTGCGGTTGTTCACCGGAGCTCCCTGGGTGGTGAGCGTGGACGACCACGTCGACCCGGAGGTATGGACGACGGTCATGACGCTGGCGCTGGACTGCGGGTCGGTCGTGGTGCCGGCACGCTCCGATGAGCACGACGCTGCCGCAGCGGCGATTTCACACTTACCGCATCTACTTGCCGAGGCCCTCGCGCTTACCGCGGCCGAAGTCCCGCTGGCCTTCGCGCTGGCGGCCGGCTCGTTCCGGGACGGCACCCGGGTGGCGGGCAGCGCGCCGGATCTGGTGCGGGCGATGTGCGAGGCGAACTCCGGTCAACTGGTGCCCGCCCTGGACCGGACCGTCGAACTGCTCAGTCGCACCCGGGATGCCCTGGCCCACAGCAACTCGGTGGCCGAACTGGTCGAAGAGGGCCACGCCGCGCGGATCCGCTACGACAGCTTCTCGCGGCCCGAGATCGTCACCATCTTCGTCGGCGCGGACAACTGGCGTCAGGAACTGGCCGCCGCCGGTCGGGCCGGCGGTGTGATCAGATCCGCTCTGCCAAGCCTGGGTAGTCCACGATGAACCCGGCGGCGTCGACGGTGAGGGTGGTGTCGGCGACCGGCGAGTGTAGCTTGATGCCCTCGCCGCTTCCCGGATCGGCGCTGCTGTAGACCAGGGTCGCCGCACCGACCGACATGTGCGGCAGGGCGACATACATGATCGGCAACGTGATCGACTCCGCGTGCTCGTGCAAGCCACAGCGACGGATCGGCAGCACGTTGAAGAAGGGGCTGAAGACGACGTCGACGTCCAGGGCGCCGTCGTAGCGGGCGCGTGACTCTCCGCGGTGGTCGGTCACCAGCCACATGTTCTCTTCGTCACGGGCGATGGAAAGCTGGCGTTCGCGCTCGGCGAGGGTCACGGTCAGCCCGAAACGCTTGGTGGCGCCGGTCTCGTCGGTTTGCAAATCGTAGTAGGCGCCGAACGCGGGATGCGTTTCTCCGGCGGCGGCTACAATGCGGCCGTTCGCCTTAATTCGCTTGCCGGACAACTGCACCCGAACCGACTCCATGCGTGAAGCATCGGGTGCGCGCCAAGTCATCATCGCCGGAAACGAGCCGTTCGTCGCAGCAGACTGGGCAGAGGTCACTCTTCTACTGTAAGCGCGGCCCCGGTGATTCCGCAGCCCGTCGGGCCCTGGCTGAATCAGCCGAACCAGCCAAATCGGCGGTAATCCGCGGGCTTCTGCGCAACAGGCGACGCCAGCGACCTGTTCCCGGCACCGACAGCCATACCGCGAATGCCAGCACGGCATCGAGGATTAGCGCCAATGCGGCCACCATCATCGCGCCGACTAACGCGATGTGAAACTGGCGCACTTTGAGGCCGTCGATCAGGTAGACACCCAGGCCACCCAGACTGGCGTAGGCGGCCACGGTCGCGGTCGCCACCACCTGCAGCGTCGCGGTTCGCAAGCCGCCCAGGATCAGCGGCAGGGCGTTGGGCACCTCGACCCGCAACAACACCCTGGCCTCGGTCATGCCCATCGAGCGTGCGGCGTCGACCACCGTGGGATCGACATTGCTGATCCCGGCGTAGGTGGCGGCCAGCAAGGGCGGAATACCGAGCAACATCAGGGCCGCTATCGGCGGCATCAAACCCAGCCCCCACGACAGCACGGCCAGCAACAGCACGCCCAGGGTCGGCAGTGCGCGCAGCCCATTGACCGCACTGACGATGATGAATGCGCCGCGGCCGGTGTGTCCGATGATCAACCCGATCGGGACGGCGATCAGCACCGAGACCACCACCGCCAGCGCGGTGTACTCAAGATGCTGCAGGACACGCGCCGACAGTCCGACCGGACCGAGCCAATTGTCCACGGTCAGAAGGTAGGACAGCGCCTGAGCCACAAAGTTCATCGCGCGCCACCCACGATGGGGGCCCTGAGTTGGCGACGCCGCGGGGCTCTGGTTGACGCCTTCTCCCACGGCGTAGCCAGCCGCCCGGCCAGCATGATCAGCATGTCGATGACGACCGCCAGCGCAAAGATAGCGATGATGCCGGCCACGATCTGGTCGCTCTTGTTGGCCTGATACCCCTCGGTGAACCAGGTGCCCAGACCACCGATCCCGATCACCGAACCGACGGCGACCATCGAGATGTTGGTCACCACGACAACCCGAAGCCCGGCAACCAACACCGGAATCGACAGCGGCAGTTCGACTCTGAGTAATCGCGCGATGGGTGTATAGCCAACGGCGGTGGCGGCATCGCGCACCTGTGCCGGTACCGCGTCCAGCGCCTCGGGGACCGTGCGGACCAGCAGCGCGGTGGTGTAGACGGTCAGGGCGATCACCACGTTGGCCTCGTCGAGGATTCGGGTCGGAATGATCAACGGCAGCATCACGAACAGCGCGAGCGAGGGGATGGTGAACAACACGCTGGCGATCAGGGTCGTCAGCCGCCGCAGCGCCGTGGCCCGCCGCACCAGCACACCCAACGGCAGGGCGATCGAAAGGCCAAGCAAAACCGGCAGCAACGACAGGCGCAGGTGGATGAGAGTCAGCGTCCAGGCGTGGTGCAGGTGGGTGAACAGGTAGTGCATGGTCAGCTCTACCGCCGGGAATCCACTGCGGCCAGCACGTCGGTGGCCAGCACGCCGCCGATCACCTTACCGCCGGCGTCGACGGCGACCCCCATGGCCAACGGCGAAGAGAGCGCCGCGTCCAGCGCATGGCTCAAATTGCCGTCCGGGTGGAACAGCGACCCCACCGGCACCACGCAATCCGACAACGGCGCGCCACCGCGGTGCCGCTGTGCGCCGTCGCCGTCGATCCAACCCACCGGCGCGTCGTCGGCATTGATCACCAGCGCCCAGCCGTCGCGAAACAGGCCGTCGCCGGCGGCTGAGACGCCGGACTCGCAGATCTCCGGCATGTCGTGCAGTGGCAGGCCGCTCGCCTCGAAGCACTGCAGCCACCGATAACCGCGACCGGCGCCGACGAAACTGGCCACGAATTCATTCGCCGGACGCGAGAGCAAGTGCGCGGGCTCGTCGTACTGTTGCAGCGAACCACCGGGCCCGAACACCGCTACCAAGTCGGCGAGCCGGATCGCCTCGTCGATATCGTGCGTAACGAACACAATGGTTTTGTGCAATTCGCTTTGTAAGCGCACGATTTCGCGCTGTAGCTCCCTGCGGACCATCGGGTCGACGGCTGAGAACGGCTCATCCATCAACAGGATCGGCGGGTCGGCCGCCAGCGCGCGGGCCACACCGACACGTTGTTGCTCGCCACCGGAGAGCTGCGCGGGATATCGCGTCGCCAGCTTGGGGTCCAGCCCGACCTGCTCCAACACACGGTAGGCGGCTTGACGGGCCGCCCGGCGACTCTGGCCTTTTAGCACCGGTACCGTCGCGATGTTGTCGATCACCCGCTGATGCGGCATCAGGCCGGCGTGCTGGATCACGTAACCGATGCCCAGGCGTAACTGGACGGGATCGACCGTGCGCACATCCGCGCCGTTGACATTGATGGTGCCGGAGGTCGGCTCGATCATCCGGTTGATCATCCGCATCGATGTGGTCTTGCCGCAGCCGGACGGCCCGACGAAGACGGTCAACGTTCCGCTGGGTACGTCCAGCGTGACGTGGTCGACGGCGACAGTCCCGTCGGCATACGCCTTGGTGGCATTGTCGAATTTGATCATGCTGAGCCCGTTTCTGGCCTCATTGCTTTATCGGATGATCGAATCCATTGTCCCGCAACCAGTTGCGCGCAGCTTCGTCGGGATCAATTCCGGAGTTGCCCGACACCGACGCGTTGAGGGCCGCGAGAGCGGAAGTGGTCAGCTTCGCCGATACCGCGTCCAGGACATCTTTGAGATGGTCCGACTTCTTTTGCGAATTGATCAGCGGGACAATGTTGCCGGCCAAGAAGTTGTGCTCGGGATCGTCAAGTACGACCAAGTGATTGACCGGGATCGACGGCGAGGTACTGAAAACGTTTGCGGCAGTGACTGTCCCGTCCACCAGCGCACGCACCGTCACCGCCCCGCCGCCGTCACTGATCGAGATGAAATTGCCCGGGCTGATGTCGAGCCCATATTTCTGCCGCAGCCCGGCCAACCCCGCCGGCCGGCTCTGGAAGGCATCCGGACCGGCGAACTTGACTTCGGCCGAGTGCGTGGCCAGATCGGCGATAGTTTTCAGATTCCACGACGTCGCGGTCGCCGCGGTGACGGTGACCGTGTCGGTGTCCGACGCCGGTGACGGCGTCAGAATCGACAGGTCGCCGGGCAACCGTTTGTACAACTCCAATTCGACGGCATCCAGCAACCGCACCGTCGCAGCCGGTTCGAAGTAGAGCAGCAGGTTACCGATGTACTCGGGCACCAAATCGATGGAATGGTCTTTCAACGCGGGGAGATACGCCTCGCGACTGCCGATGCCCAGGCGCCTTCCGACGTCGAAGCCGTTGGCCTGCAATGCCTGTGCATAGATTTCGGCGACGATCTTGGACTCCGGGAAGTCCGCGGAGCCCACCACAATGGATTTCATGCTGCCCGATACCCCGCCGAGCGGGTTGGCGCTGCCACAAGCCGATGCGATCAGGCACAGCGCCGCGACGAGTACCGTCATCGCGCTGCGCGGGCGCCGTCGCGGCATCGTCATAGCAGCCGACATTAGCCTCAAGAACTATGGGATGCCGCCTGGCGTCGTCGCGGGGCCGGTTTGTTGGGCGTGTTAGCGGTTTCCCGCACGGTTTGGTTTCTTTCTCGGCGGGAAAGGGCAAAGATGACACTATGAGCAGCGATCCTTCCGTATCGCCCGAGGACTCGCGTAGACCGACCGCGGAGCCGCCGGCGCCGGTTCCGGCGACCGACGCGACGTCCCCGGTGCATTTGACACCGGAAACCGGCAAATTCACCCGCGCAGGCGCGTTATGGGCGGCGCTGGCCGTCGGCATGCTGATCCTGATCGTGCTGCTGGTCTTCATCACTCAGAACATGGACCCGGCAAGTTTGACCTTCCTGGGCTGGCACTGGAGGCTGCCGTTGGGAGTGGCAATGCTGGTGGCGGCGATCTGCGGGGGGTTGGTCACTGTGCTCGCCGGGACCGTGCGCATCTTCCAACTTCGCCGCGCGGCCAAACGGGATGTTATTGCCCTCCAGTAGCGACCGTCCAGCTGTGCGGCACGATTGTCAAGGCTGGTTGCGCGGCAGGAGATCCCACACATGTTCGGTGCCGTTGACCGCTGCGACTGAGGCCGCACCCGATCGGGAGAACAGCAGTCGGGTCACCGAGACGTAGTCGATCGGGAACGACAGCAGCCGGGTGGTTCCCAAAATCTCGTGCAGAACCACGTTGATCACCCCGCCGTGGCTGAACACCGCCACGGTGTCGTCGGGATCGGCCGCGTCAACCACGTCGTCGATCGCCGCACCGACCCGCTTGCGGAAGCCGGTCTCGTCCACCGAACTGGGCAGGTGTCCCTGGGCCATCCGGGCCCACTCCTGCGGGTTCTCCGCGCGGATCTGCTCGATCGGGATATATACCGCCGAGTCGCGATCGTATTCGGCGAACCGCTCGTCGATGTCGACGTCCAATTGGCGCGCCGCCGCCACCGGTTCCGCGGTCTGGATGGCGCGACGCTGCGGGCTGCTCACCACGCGTGAGATGGGAAACCTGGCCAGCGCCTCTGGCAGGCGCGCAACCTGGGCCAACCCTGCCTCGGACAGATCGGGATCCGATCCTTGGCCGGGTTGGCTGCGAAGCGGCAGCGCGTGCCGGACCAAAAGCAGCTGCATCTTGTCTTCCTGTCGTCGAGCAGATCCGTTGTAGGTTCTCAGATCGCTTGTCGCCGCGCACACGCGTGCTCGGGGAAAACCTCGCCGACGGGGTGCCGGAAGACTGGGTAGTCGCTTGGCGATCGAAGGCCGCTCGAGATCACCAGCGCGGTCGAGCCAACAGACCCAACCGCGCTCGACGACATATCAGCTTTCGGCGAGCGCGCTGTGCAGCGACTTCTTGGCTTCTGTGAGGGTGGCCAAGATTTTGGCCTTGGCCTCGGCGAGCTTTGCCTTCTGGTCATCGGTGCCAGACCAGGTGATCGTCCGGCCCAGGCCGGCGAGCTCGTGCATTTCCATGCGGATCTTCATGACGTCACCGAATTGGGCGGCGCGGGCCATGAACGCATGGGCGGTCTCGCTACTGATACCCCGCCACGCCAACAGGTTTTGGCCGAGCTCGGTCAGCGTGGCCACCCCGTTGTCCACCGACACCAGCCCGCGTCCCGCGAGCAGTCCGATGGCCAGTTCCGCGACTTCCTGCGGTGGGTGGATGGCACCCTCGGTCAAGTCCGAGGCGCGCTGCACAATCTGGGCGGCATCAGCCGGACCGTCGAGCAGCAGTGCCAGCGTGCCAAAGGCTGCCCTCTTGAGGCGGAAGCGATGCCCGCCGAAACCATGGCCGCCGAAACCGGCTCCACCGAAACCATGTCCGCCGAAACCGGGTCCACCGAAACCTCGCCCACCAAAGCCGGGTCCGCCGAAACCGGGACCGCCGCCGAAACCGGGACCGTCAAATCCGTGGCCACCGAAGCCGCCACCGCCGAAAAATCCACCGTGAACCATGTCTGTCTTCCTTCCGTGTTTGATGCTTCAGAGTATCAACGTGGTTGATATATAGCAACGTCCCTGATAAGGGACCCGATCGCGACCAGATCTTGAACGGCGCTGTGAGAAATGGCAATTCAGCCCAAGTGCGCCGATAGCAGCCATGCCGCAACGGACTTTCGGCCGTGGGGCGCGTCGTCCAACTTCATTCCGGACGGGCCCATCGCACCGGTGAAGCCCTCCGGGAAGATGCCCTCGATGCGAGCGGGTTTGATCTCGTCGATGACCCAGTATCTCGACACGATGTCGCGAAGTTCGTCGGCGGTCACCGCATACGGTGGCCCCTCGGGGATCGCGGCCTTGTCGAAGACCAGCACGAAGTACGACGCGCCTGGCGCCGCCGCCCGCAGTATTGATTGCTGGTAGCCCTCTCTGCCCTCGACCGGGATCGAGTGAAACAGGGTGCTGTCGACGATGGTGTCGAACCAGCCGTCGTATCCGGTGAAGGCGGTGATGTCGGCCACCTCGAAACTTGCACTGCTCACGCCACGCTTCTGTGCCTCGCGACGGGCCAAGTCAATCGCGGTGGGCGAAGCGTCAAGACCCACCGTGGTGTATCCACGTTCGGCCAGATCGAGTGAAAGGGCGGCTTCACCGCAGCCGACGTCGAGCACCTGGCCGTGAATCTTGCCCGCCGCGATCAGTGCCGCAAGCTCGGGTTGGGGTTGCCCCAGACTCCACGGCGGACGCGTGCCCAGTCCGATCTCCGCGGATTCGCCGCGGTAGGCCGAATCGAAATCTACTTTCATGGATTCACTCATGAGATCCGGTATATCAACGTGGTTGATATGTGTCAACATGTTTGACATGAACGACGAGGAACAACCGCTGGGATTCCTGCTCTACCGCGTGATGGCGGTGCTGCGCCCGCACATGACGGCCGAGTTGAACCCGGTGGGCCTGGCACTGCCGGAGTTCGTGTGCCTGCGCATTTTGTCGACGTTGCCCGGTCAATCCAGCGCCGAGCTTGCCCGCAACACCAACGTCTCACCGCAGGCGATGAATCTGGTGCTGCGCGGACTGCAACATATGGGGGCGGTCACGCGGCCCGCGGAGGTGTCGTCGGGCCGCGCGCTGCCGGCCCGGCTCACCGGCAAGGGCCGGGCACTGCTGAAGCGCGCCGAAGCCGCCGTTCACGTTGCCGACGAGCGGTTGCTGGCTCGCCTCACTCCGGCCGAACGCACCGAACTCAAGCGACTTCTCCATGTAGTTGGTTCCGGAGTGGATGAGGGCGCGGAGTCCTCATGCGAGTCCTCAGAACGTGACGCCTGACACGGGGACCGCGAAAGAAACCTGACCCCTGACGGCTGGACCGCGCGCCAAACTCGGCGCCTCCCCTCTCTGCGCAGAGAATGCTATTCTCCAAATAGAGAGCGAGGTGTGCCAATGGCGGTGCCGATCAGCAGTCCCCTGGACGTACGCATTCTGGGCCGCTGGCTGGACAGCAACGGCGCCCCGGGTGACGGCGAGGAGCCCGTCCTGGAGCAGCTGACCGGCGGGTCGCAAAACACGCTTTACCGGATTGAGCGGGGCGGCCAGCGCATGGTGCTGCGGATGCCCGGCGCCCGGGCCGACGCCGCCCGGATCGACGGACTATTGCGCGAGATTCGGCTGGTGCGGGCGTTGTCGGGCACCGATGTGCCGCACGCCGAACTGATCGCCGCCGACGACGCCGGCGATCTGTTGGGTATGCCCTTCTACGTCATGGCGGCCATCGACGGGTGGAGCCCGATGAACGGAGGCTGGCCGGCGCCGTACGACACCGATCTGACCGCGCGACGCGATCTGGCGTTCGAACTGGTCGACGGCGCGGCCAAGCTGGGCCGGGTGGACTGGCGTGCCGCCGGCCTGACGGGATTCGGCCGCCCAGACGGATTCCACGAGCGTCAGGTCGACCGCTGGCTGGCATTTCTCGACAGCTACCGGGTGCGTGAACTTCCCGGCCTGGACACGGCCGCGGACTGGCTGCGCGGCAACCGGCCCTCGCACTACACGCCGGGCATCATGCACGGCGATTACCAATTCGCCAACGTGATGTTCGCGCACGGGGCGCCGGCAAAGCTGGCGGCGATCGTGGACTGGGAGATGACCACCGTCGGCGATCCACTGCTGGACCTGGCCTGGTGCCTGCTGGGTTACGACGGCGAGAACCCGCGCGCCGACGGCTTCTATCTGGATCTGAACGGAATGCCGATGCGCAGCGAATTAGTCGAGCACTACGAGAAGGTCAGCGGGCTGTCCGCCGCGAACATCGACTACTACCTGGTGCTGGCCAACTGGAAGCTTGGCATTGTGCTGGAGAAGACCTACGCGGCCGGAGTGCGCACCGGCAAAGTCGACCCGACGATCAAAGATGCTTTCGGGACGATGATCCCGCAGCTCATTGCCACCGCCGCCGAGCTGGCCCGCGCCCTGCCTTCCCGACCGACAAGGCCACGCTGAAATGGGTTATGCCGATACGCTTTTCGATCTCACCGGCCAGGTGGTGCTGATCACCGGCGGCAGCCGCGGCCTGGGCCGGGAAATGGCGTTCGCGGCCGCGCGTTGCGGCGCGGACGTGGTGATCGCCAGCCGGAACATGGACAACTGCGTGGCCACCGCCGGGCAGATTGAGCGCGAGACTGGCCGCACCGCGATGCCCTATCAGGTGCACATCGGGCGCTGGGATCAGCTTGACGGCCTGGTCGAGGCGACCTACCAGCGGTTCGGTAAAGTCGACACCCTGATCAACAACGCCGGCATGTCTCCGCTCTACGACAAACTGACCGACGTCACCGAGAAATTGTTCGACGCGGTGGTCAATCTGAACCTTAAAGGCCCGTTTCGGTTGTCGGCGCTGATCGGTGAGCGCATGGTCGCGGCCGGGCGGGGTTCCATCATCAACGTCAGTTCCGCGGGCTCGCTGCGCCCGGGGCCCGACATCATTCCGTACGCTGCGGCTAAGGCCGGGCTCAACGCCATGACCGAGGGCCTGGCGCGGGCGTTCGGCCCGACGGTGCGGGTCAACACGCTGATGGCCGGGCCGTTTTTGACCGACGTCAGCGCGGCCTGGAATCTGGATGCGGCCACGCAGAACCCGTTCGGCCACCTGTCGCTGCAGCGGGCCGGGCAGCCGCCTGAAATCGTAGGCGCGGCATTGTTTTTGGCCTCGGACGCAGCCAGCTTCACCACCGGCTCGATCCTGCGGGCCGACGGAGGGATCCCGTAGCGGCGATCGCAAGCGTGGCGGAGTCGGGCGCGGCGGGTCGCCGCCAATGAGACAGGAGGAGTCGAGATGGCATGGGATTTTTCGACAGAACCGGAATTCGAGAAGAAACTCGACTGGATCCGAGAGTTCGTCCACGAAGAAGTAGAGCCACTGGAGGTGCTCTTTCCCGGTTGCGAATTCCTGCCGCTCAACGACGACCGCCGCAGGATCGTCGACCCACTCAAACAGCAGGTTCGCGATCAGGGACTGTGGGCACCGCATTTGGGTTCCGAACTCGGGGGGCAGGGCTTCGGGGCGGTCAAGCTGACACTGATCAACGAAATTCTCGGCCGCAGCCCGTGGGCGCCCATCGTGTTCGGAACACAAGCACCCGACACCGGCAACGCCGAGATCCTGGCGCGCTTCGGCACCCAGGATCAAAAGGACCGCTATCTGGCCGGGCTGCTGTCCGGGGAGATCTTCTCCTGCTTCTCGATGACCGAACCGCAAGGCGGCGCCGACCCCCGGGTGTTCACCACCCGGGCCGTGCGTGACGGTGACGACTGGGTGATCACTGGGCGAAAGTACTTCTCCTCCAACGCCTCTGTCGCGTCGTTCTTCATCGTGGTCGCCATTACCGATCCAGACGTCCCGGTCCATCGAGGCGCCTCGACGTTTCTGATCCCGGCCGGAACTGACGGCCTGGTTGTCGAAGCGACCCACCATCTCACCGGTGCGCATCCGCAGGAACCCGGCCACTCCCTGGTGCGCTACGACGGGGTGCGGGTGCCGTCGGACGCGTTGCTCGGCGAGCCCGGTCAGGGCTTCCTGATCCTGCAGACCCGGCTCGCAGGGGGCCGGCTGCACCACGCGATGCGCTCGATCGGCATGGCCCAGCGCGCCGTCGACATGATGGCCCGGCGTGCGAAAAGCCGTTTCACTCAAGGTAGTTCGCTGGCAGACAAACAGCTGGTTCAGGCATTCATCGCCGACTCCTACAGCGAGCTCATACCGTTTCGGCTGACGGTGCTGCACGCGGCCTGGCTGATCGACACCGGGGACGAGCACGCGGCCCGCGCCGAGATCGGTGTCTGCAAGATTCTGGCGTCACAGGTGCTTAAATCGATTGCGCTGCGGGCCATCCAGGTGCACGGCGCACTGGGACTCACCGATCAGCTGCCGCTGACCTCGGTGCTGATCGGCGGTGTGGCGCTCGGGCTGGCCGACGGGCCCACCGAAGCGCACAAAGTCAACTTGGCCCGAATGCTGCTCAAGAACTACCAGGCCGAAGATCCGGAATGGCCCAGCGAGTTGCTGGACAACCGTCTGCGAGCCGCCCGGGCCAAGTACGGTTCTCTCATCAGCTCGGCGCAGTCTGATTCACCATGAGCAACCGCGTCACCGCGGCTGTCGAACGCGCCCTCGACGATCGCCATCGGGAAGCCACCGAAGAAGTCGAGCGTATTCTGGCGGCCGCGGTGCGGGTGATGGAACGCGTCGCACCGGAGCCGCCGCGGGTCAGCGAGATCGTGGCCGAGGCGAGGTCGTCGAACAAGGCGTTCTACCGCTACTTCGCCGGCAAGGACGAGCTCATCCTGGCGGTGATGGAACGGGGCGTGGCGATCGTTGCCTCCTACCTCGAGCATCAGATGGCCAAGGAATCCCGGCCGGAGGACCAAATCGCCCGCTGGATCGAGGGTGCGCTGGCACAGGTGGCCGACCCCCACCTGATCAGCATGAGCCGGGCTGCGGCCGGGCAGATGTCGGCGACGGCCAACTCGCGGGCCGCCGACGACGAAATCCTGCGGCCCGTGCGCGATCTGCTGACTGCAGCGGTCGCCGCGTTGGGGAGCAAGGATGTGCGTCGCGATGCCGACACCGTCTTCTACTGCACGGTGGCAACCATGCGTCGCCATCTGGATTCGGCTGACCGGCCCCGCCCCGACGACGTCGATCACCTGGTGGGGTTCTGCCTGCGCGGCTTGGGGGTTACCCGACGGAAGACGGGCTGATGCGGGCCGTCGTGTGCCGCGCCTATGGCGTGCCGGAAGATCTGGTGATCGAGGAACTGGCCGACCCGGCCCCGGGGGCGGGTCAACTGCTGGTGCGGGTGCACGCGGCGGCGGTGAATTTTCCCGATGTGCTGCTGATCGCCGGTAAGTATCAGGTCAAGATCCCGGTGCCGTTCACACCCGGCAGCGAGTTCGCCGGTGAGGTGGTCGCCGCGGGCCAGGGAACGTCGTTTCGCCCGGGAGACCGGGTGTGCGGGGCCACGCCCACCGGAGCGTTCGCCGAGTTGGCCGTTCTGGACTCACGCTCGGTGTCACCGATACCCGACGGCGCCGACTTCGCCTCGGCGGCGGCATTCGGCGTCACCTACCGCACCGCCTATCACGCGCTGCGCTCGGTTGCCCAAGTGAGCGAAGGAGATTGGGTGGTGATCCTCGGTGCCGCCGGCGGCGTGGGTCTGGCCGCGGTCGACCTGGCCGTCGCCATGGGTACCCGCGTGCTGGCCGCGGCGTCGAGCCTGGAAAAACTCGACATCTGCCGGCGGCGCGGCGCGCAGGTGTGTATCGACTATGACCGCGAGGACCTGAAGTCGCGCATCCGCGAACTCACCGACGGCAGCGCTCGAGCGGTCCTCGACCCGGTGGGCGGACCCTACGCCGAGCAGGCGCTGCGCGGTCTGACTCGGGGCGGAACCTTTGTCACGCTTGGTTACGCCACGGGCTCCATTCCCGCTATCCCGCTCAATCTTGTTCTGCTCAAGGGCATCACGATTCGCGGCATGGAGATCCGCACCTTCATCGGCGATCACCCTGACGAGGCCGCGCGCGACATACGCGAGCTCGACCAGATGTTCGCCGGCGGGCATATCCGGCCCTACATCGGGGCCCGGTTCCCGCTGTCCGACACCCCGGCCGCGCTACGGCATGTTGCCGAGCGCAAGGCGATCGGCAAGGTGGTCATCGACGTTACGGCGTGACTATAGTTCACTTTTGGCGTTGCGTCCGGCGGGAGTGATTTTGCCCGCCTCAGCGCGACAACTTGCCAAACGCGACGCGGCCGCCCCCCAAATTGCCCGCCTCAGCGCGACAACTTGCCGAACGCGACGCGGTCGCCCCCACTTTGTGTCGCTCTTAGGCGGGCAAAACTACACGTGAATAGAACCCGACACTGGTGCGGCGGATGTGACCGTCGACCTCACGGGGTGACGATGTTGAACGCCGGATCGGGTTGGTCCAGGACACTGAGAAACTGCTGCAGCGCGGTCTGGTCGCCGGATATCTCCAGCCCCGGTGAGCTGACGTCGCCGGCGAGCACCGCCAGCAGGCGCAGCGTATTGTCCAGTCGCACCGTGACGTTCGCGGAAGCGGCATCGGCGGTCACGGCCCGGTGCACCAGCACGCCGTTACGGAGCGTCAGGCGATAGTCACCGTCGCGTTCGGCGAAGACGACATCGATCGCCAAGTCCACGTCCCAGGCGCGGGGACCGTTGATGCTCAGGGCGAGGCCGTCGAAGATCTGTTCCGGTGTCAGCTGGGCCAGAACCGACAGCGGGGTGATCTTGTTCGCGGTGCCGAAGTTTCCGTCCCGCAGTTCCACGGCACCGGAGAGGAAGAAGTTACGCCAAGTGGCGTTTTCGGCGCCGTAGGCCAATTGCTCCAAGGTGTCCGCGTAGAGCGTCCGCGCACCGGCGTGTGTGCTGTCGGCGAAGATTGCGTGATCGAGCAGCGTTGCCGCCCAACGGAAGTCACCTGCATCGAAGGCCTGCGCGGCAAGCTCGACCACGCGGTCGGTCCCGCCCATCGCCTCGACATACCGGGTGGCCAGCGCCTCGGGCGGGTGCGGCCAGAGCCGGGCCGGGTTGCCGTCGAACCAGCCCATGTAGCGCTGATAGATCGCTTTGACGTTATGGCTGACCGAACCGTAATACCCGTGGGTATGCCACGCCTTGTCCAGCGCGGGCGGCATCTGCAGCAGCTCGGCGATTTCGGCGCCGGTATGGCCTTGGTTGAGCAACCGCACTGTCTGGTCATGCAGGTAGGCGTACATGTCGCGTTGCAGCGACAAAAACTCCACCAGCCGCTCATTCCCCCAGGTCGGCCAGTGATGGGAGGCAAACACGACATCGGCGCGGTGGGCAAAGCGGTCGATCGCTTCGGTGAGATACCCCGCCCAGGCGTGCGGATCGCGCACCAGCGCTCCGCGCAGGGTCAACAGGTTGTGCAAATTGTGCGTGGCGTTCTCGGCCATGCACAAGGCGCGGAATCTCGGGAAGTAGAAATGCATTTCGGCGGGAGCCTCGGTACCCGGCGCCATCTGGAACTCGATCTCGACCCCGTCGATGGTATGCGTTTCACCCGTGGTCGTGATGTCGACGGTCGGGACGATCAGCGCGATCTCACCGGTCGACGGCGACTGACCCAATCCACAACCCACCTGTCCGAGCGGGCCGCGGGCCAGCAGGCTGCCGTACATGTACGTCGCGCGTCGTGCCATGGCGGGGCCGGCGTAGACGTTCTCCTGCTACCGCGTGCTCGGTGAATCCTTCCGGTGCCAGCACCGCCACCTTGCCGGCGTCGACGTCCGCCTGCGAGGTGACCCCGAGAACACCGCCGAAATGGTCGACGTGGCTGTGGGTGTAGATCACCGCGACGACCGGCCGCTCGCCGCGATGGGAGCGATACAGCGTCAGTGCCGCCGCGGCGACTTCGGTGGATACCAGTGGGTCGATCACGATGACGCCGGAGTCGCCTTCGATGAAGCTGACATTGGAGATATCCAGGCCGCGAACCTGGTAGATGCCCGGGACCACCTCGTAGAGCCCGTGTTTGGCGTTCAAGGTCGACTGACGCCACAGGCTGGGATGCACCGACGCCGGCGCCGTCTTGTGTTCAGGGCCGAAGAGAAACGAATAGGAGTCGTTGTCCCAGACGACCTGGCCGTCGGGCGCCTTGACCACACACGGCGTCAGCGCCGCGATGTAGCCGCGGTCGGCGTCCTCGAAATCCGTTGTGTCATCGAGCGGTAGTCCACCGTTCACATTTGCTGATTTGATCGCTGGTGTCGGCGGTTTCGGATTCACCCCGGTGACATTGCCACCAATTGCGTGGCGCCGGAGCAGAACCACCCGATCGGCGATTATGCCCAACCGGCCCCGACCGACGACCGCGCGCTGGTATGAGTAGCCGCGAAAGGCAACCTGACGATGAACTCGGTGCGGCCCGGCACACTGCGAAAAGCGATCGTGCCGTGGTGTGCTTTGACCACGGCTGAGACGATCGATAGGCCCAGGCCTGTGCTGCCACCCTTGCGGGACCGCGACGTGTCGCCGCGGGCGAACCGCTCGAACACCTCTGACTGCAATTGCGGCGGGATTCCGGGCCCGTTGTCGATCACGCTCAGCACGGCTTGGGTCGCCTCTGCGACCAACCGTGTGGTCACGACGGTTCCCGGCGCGGTGTGGATGCGGGCGTTGGCGAGCAGGTTTGTCATCACCTGGTGCAGCCGCGCGCCATCGCCGGCGACCACCACCGGTTCGGCGGGCAGGTCGAGCTCCCACTGATGATCCGGCCCGGCAACGTGGGCGTCGCTGACGGCGTCGACGGCCAGCCTGGACAGGTCCACCGGCTCTTGCTCCAGCGGCCGCCCGGAGTCCAGCCGGGCGAGCAGCAGCAGGTCCTCGACGAGGCGGGTCATCCGTTCGGTTTCGGATCGCACCCGGCTCATCGCCTGCGCAACCGCCTCCTCGTCGTCGTGCATCCGTTGCGCCAGTTCGGTATAACCGCGGATGGCGGCCAGTGGTGTGCGAAGCTCGTGACTGGCGTCGGCAACGAACTGGCGCACCCGGGTTTCGCTGGCCTGTCGGGTCGACAGTGCGGCCGCGATGTGGTCGAGCATCCGATTCACCGCCGACCCCAATTGGCCCACCTCGGTGTGCGGATTCGCGTCGGATTCGGGCACCCGTACGGGCACGGCGACCTCGCCGCGGTCCAGCGGCAGGTCGACGACTTCGCCCGCGGTTTGCGCGACACGCTTCAGCGGCGCCAGGGCCCGCCGGATGATGACGATGCCCGCGGTTGTCGCGGCAGCCAGGGCAATGGCCGTCACCACCCCGAAGATCAGCAGCATCCGGATCAAGGTTGCGTCGACGTCCGACATCGACAGTCCGGTGACGATGATGTCGCCGCCGCGTCGGGCCCGGGCGGCGATGATGCGGTACTGGCCCAAACCGTCGAGATCGCGGGTCACCAGCGTGCCGTGCTGGGCGATCTCGACCAGTTGAGCCTTGGCGGTATCGGTGAGCGCGGCCCGCGCCCCGGTACTGGTCAGATAACCGGCATTGACGATCGTGCCGTCGCTGACCACCGCGGCGACCATGCCGACCGGCTGACCCGGGGCGTCTAGAAAGCGCGGGCCCGGACCCGGCATCGGGACGCGCGGATGGCGCCCGGGCAGCGGCGGTGGCGGCGGTTCGCCGTACGTCATCGCCGAGCGGTGCGACGCACCCTCGAGTTGCTGGTCGAGTTGGCCTACCAGGTAGCGATACAACGCCGCTTCTGTCACTGCGGCGATTCCGACACACACGATCGCCAGGACAATCACCTGACCGACCAACAGCCGCAGCCGAAGTGACCAGGTCCGCCGCATGCTAGCGGGCGGGCCTGAGAACATAGCCGGCGCCGCGCAATGTGTGAATCATCGGTTCGCGCCCGTTGTCGATCTTCTTGCGAAGGTAGGAAATGTAGAGCTCGACGATGTTCGAGCGGCCGCCGAAGTCATAACTCCACACCCGGTCCAAGATCTGCGCCTTGCTCAGCACGCGCTTGGAGTTGCGCATCATGAACCGCAGCAGCTCAAACTCGGTAGACGTCAGCGCAATTGGCTCACCGGCACGGGTGACCTCGTGGCTGTCCTCATCAAGCACCAAGTCACCCACCACGATCTGCGCGCCGCTGTCCACGGTCGTCACCCCGGTGCGCCGTAGCAACGCGCGCAGCCGCAGCACGACCTCTTCGATGCTGAACGGTTTGGTGACATAGTCGTCGCCGCCGGCGGTCAGCCCGGCGATACGGTCCTCGATCGCATCTTTCGCGGTGAGCAGCAGCACCGGCAGCTGGGGGCTTTCTTCGCGCAGCTTGTGCAATACGTCGAGCCCGCTCATGTCGGGCAGCATCACATCCAAGACCACGACGTCGGGCCGCTGCGCGCGGGCGGCAGCCAGCGCTGACGAGCCGTCAGCGGCGGTGGCGATGTTCCAGCCCTCGTAGCGCAGCGCCATCGACACCATTTCGGCGAGGACGGCTTCGTCGTCGACTACCAGGACATTGATCGGGTTGCCGTCCGCACGACGCATCACTACGCGCTCGACGGGGGTGTTGGTCTGAGTCACAGCTTCTAAGTATCCGCACCCGGAATGAGCCGAAGCTATGCGGATGCTATGCGCGCGCTGTGAGCGGGTGCGAGGGCACTAATGCCGGTCGGCGCCGCCGCGGCTGACCATACCCACGATGGCCAACACCGCGCCGATGAGCAGCAACAGCATGCCGATTGTGAAGGCGACTGGAACGGGAACACAAATCCGGCAATGCCATCCATAAGGCCGATAGCGGCCATCGCAATACCCAAAACAAGCAGGCGCCGCGATAGCGGGCTTAGGCGGTGGCGCGGCCGGTGGGTTCTGGGCGACGAACTGCGTTGGTGCGTCGGGTGCGGGCTGTCCGCGTGCACCGAGTTGCGTGGGTGCCGCCGCGAGATCGGTCGGCTGCTGCGGTCTGAGGGGTTGATCTGGCGGGCGGCGGGTTTGATTCGGGTCGGCGACGGTGGGCGCAGGGTGCAGTGTCGGCGTGGGGGCCGGCGTGGTAAGGGCCTGCTCGGCGGCAGTCGCCAGGTCGTGCGGGCTTTGATAGCGCTCGTCGGGATTCTTTGCCATGCCCCGGGCGATGACCTCG
Organism: uncultured Actinomycetota bacterium; assembly: GCA_963787635.1. GTDB lineage: Bacteria > Actinomycetota > Actinomycetes > Mycobacteriales > Mycobacteriaceae > Mycobacterium. Next base: position 627,769 of record CAWBDP010000008.1, read on the forward strand.
TCGAATCCGACTGGTGTTCCGGGTCGTTGGACGCTGGGACGGGGCGGATTCAGCGATAGGTGCCCAGCGAATTGCTGCTCCATGCTGTCACCGGGGAAGGGTTGATCGCCGGTCAGACACTCGTGCAGCAGACAGGCCAGCGCATAAATATCCGACCGCGCGTCGGCCTTTCCGGTCGTGAACCGCTCGGGGGCCATGTAAGCCAGGGTGCCCAGTACCATCTCGGTGCGGGTCAGCTTGGTGGCCGAGCTGTCATGGGCGATCCCGAAGTCGATCAGATAGGCGAACTCGCGGCCGGGTGTTCCGGTGATCAACGCATTGGATGGTTTGATATCGCGGTGCACCAAGCCGTGCGCATGGGCAGCGGCCAGCGCGGACGCCAATTGATCGACCACGCGAACGGCAAGCTGGGGACTCATCGGCCCGTTGCGTCGCAACAGGTCGCTAAATCGATGCCATCGATCACTGGCATCACCAAATACGGCGGCCGTCGATTTCGCCGGTGTCATGGATGGGAATGACGTGCGGATCGGTTATTTGTGCCGCAGTGTGGGCTTCACGCCGGAATCGTTCTCGATATCCGGGCTGGCTGGCCAGCTCGGCGGGCAAAACCTTGATCGCCACGTCGCGGGGGATCACGCTGTCGCGGGCCTTGAAAACCTGGCCCATGCCGCCCTCGCCGATCAGACCCAGCAACCGGTAACGCCCGAAATCCCCGAGCTCCACCGGTCGTCTCCCTCACCAGGTGATCGCGACCCAATGGACACTACCGCGCTGGGGACTTAGAGAGGACCGATTGAGCGGCTGCGCGCTGCCCGACGTTCTCGCGTCGACGCGCCGCTTGCCAGGGCATAGTGCGACCACGGTCGCCGGAACGTCGCGCGGTGTTGGGTCTAGTACCAGTACCGTCTGCCGGCGACGGGACGGCCGACCGCGCCGAGGATCCACAGGATCGCGCCGATGACCAGCAAGATGATGCCGATCGTCAGACAAGAATTGACAGACTTAGGGACCACCAATCCAACGACGATCAAGATAATGCCGAGAACGAGCATGACAACTCCATTTCCATTTCTCATGAGATGTTCGATGTCGAGCTGCTGGCATCGAACTGGGCTGCGGGAGAGGATAATCGACGTTTCAGACGGGGCCAGCACAAACGCCCGCACCTGCTGATATGAGGCATGTGCTGGTCTCCTGATCAGTACCAGTGGCGCCGGCCAGCCACCGGCCGTACCGACACTGCCCAAGATCCAGAACACTGCGCCGATGACCAGCAGGATGACGCCGACATGACCAACCAGCCACATGGAAGCTTTTGAACACAAATCCCAGGATGATCAGAATGACACCGAGGGCAATCATGCGGCTCCCTCTCCAGCAAGTGAATCAATGCCCGAGGACGCATCGAACTGGGCTGTCGGACATCGCGTGACCTGCGGGTTGATGCCCGCGTAGTTCAATGGACCCGCAGCACCGTCACCGCAATGCTGGAAGCCGTGGCGCAGCTCGTGTCGCCGCCCTTGAAGTAGTCGCGTTGCCACGCCGCCAAAACCCCAATCAGCAGCCATACCAGACACAATTACGCCTAAGACTCCGATCCCGTACCGCATCGTGACCTCCATGGTGTCCGCGCGATTTGTGCAGCCGAGCTTACCCGGCCGGCGAAAATTTAAACACAAGTCCAATAACCTCCGATCCGGTTCGTCGCGGCGGCGTGTCCTCTAATCGGTCGCGTAGCTCCTGTTGAATACGGCAGGACGGATCGTAGGCAACTAACTCGGCATCGCGAACCGCGCGCGGTATGAGTGCGCTTCGGCCCCTTCGATCGCCAAAATGCAAGAGCCGAAATAGGTTTCGCCGCAACCGGGCAGAGATCGACGGCTTCACATTGCTTTGAGTCTGTCGTGCTTCCTCGGCGTAGTCATTGATGCTTTCGTCGCCTTCGTCAGCGCGCATGTTGAAGCCTCCGTTCGCCAGCTGATCACGCTTTGGTAACGCCAGCCTAATCCGGGGGCTCTTGCGGTGTGAGCCGCTCCGGCGACTCTCCCGGTGTCAGCCGCTCCGGTGGTTCCGCCGGTGTCAGCCGCTCGGGCGGCTCGGCCGGGGTACCCCGTTCGGGAGTCTGGGGCTCGGGTGGTTCTTGGTGGGACACAATCACACGGGGTGCCTACCCGCCGCTGAGCGCATCGAAACGAAGGCAGCGTCGGGGCGCGAGGAAGGGGACGCTGACGACTGCAAGCCCTCGCTACCGACGCAGCGTCTCCGCGCCTTCGGGCATCAGCTGCTCACCGCTGCGCTGAGATGAAATCGGTTGGCGGCAAGATGTTTTCGTCTGGTATGGTGCGACCATACCGCTCAAGCATCTCACGCATGTCCGCCGAGGATACGTCCCAGCCGTGGCCGCGTAGCCAGTCCGACACATCAGTTCGCTCTTCGGCGTACCAGAGTTCATCGACGTCGGGTATCTCGGCATCCACCACGCGCGCCGCATCAGCGCGGAATCGGCGCATCTCCTCGCGCTGGCGCGCCAGCCGGTCAGGGTCGAGAGCGTCCCTGCTGGGCACGTTGGTGACGAGCCAACTTCCCTTCGGGCTCAACGCATCTATCCGTTCGAACAACAGATCCTGCGCCCGCGCCGGCAGGTATCGAAGCAGCCCCTCGGCTGACCAGGCCGAAGGTTGGGATGGGTCAAACCCGGCTTGACGCAGAGCCGTTGGCCAGTCTTGCCGAAGATCGATAGGAACATTGACCTGCACTGACGTCGGATGTGCCGCGTGCTGCTGCAATGTGGTGGCTTTGAACGCCAGAACTTTCGGTTGGTCCAGCTCATAGACGATGGTGCCGTCGGGCCACTGCAGTCGCCATGCCCGCGAGTCCAGGCCGGCCGCGAGGATGACGATCTGGCGCACGCCGGCCTCCGCGGCGGTCGAGGAAGACCTGATCGAAGAATGCTGTGCGTACAGCCATGAAATCGGTCATTACCTGCATACGCGCCTTGACGTCGGGGTCGAGTTCGTCCTGCAGGGCGGGATTTGCCTGCAGGCTCCACATTCCCGTCCCCGCCGCCTCGACGAATAGTCGCGCGAATGGATCCTGGATGAGCGGCTCGGCGCTTTCGGTTTCTGCTGCTCGGGCCGCGGCGACGCCCAGCGCCGTAGCTCCTACGCTCTCGGTGATTGTCCATGAATCATTGTCGGTGCGTGGCATCCTCATTCCCCGTTCGGCCGCAGGTACCGGAAGGTACTCCGGTTGGCTGTGAACGAACTGTGCCGGTGCCGTCAGACCGCGTGAGCAGCCCGAGTAGGTTCGCGCTCGTGGAGAACGTGCAAGCCGTCGCCGAATGGATGTCCACCCAGGGCCTCGGCGAGGGCCCGCTGGAGCGGGTTCGCGAGATCACCGGCGGAACCCAGAACGTCATGCTGAGGTTCACCCGATCCGGCCGGGAGTATGTGCTGCGGCGGGGCCCGCTGCACCTGCGCGCACGTAGCAACACGGTGATCCTGCGTGAGACCCGGGTCCTGGCCGCGCTGGCCGGCTCCGACGTGCCCCATCCGGGGTTGATCGCCTGCTGCGACGACCCGACGGTGCTCGGTGACGCGGTCTTCTACCTGATGGAGCCGGTCGACGGATTCAACGCCGGCGAAGAACTGCCGCCGCTGCACGCCAGTGATCCCGCGGTGCGCTATGGCATGGGACTGTCCATGGCCGACGCGCTGGCCAAGCTGGGCGCCGTCGACCACGTCGCGGTCGGTCTCGGTGACTTCGGCAAGCCGGAAGGTTTCCTGGAACGCCAAGTACCGCGATGGCTTTCGGAATTGGACTCCTACCGCGAATACGACAACTACCCCGGGCCCGACATCCCCGGAATCGAGGACGTGGCCAAATGGCTCGAGCAGGGCCGCCCGTCGGCCTGGACACCGGGCATCATGCACGGCGACTACCACGCCGCCAACGTGATGTTCTCCCGCACCGGGCCGGAGGTGGTGGCAATCGTCGACTGGGAGATGTGCACCATCGGAGATCCACTGCTGGACCTGGGCTGGCTGTTGGCTACCTGGCGGCAATCCGACGGGTCCAGCGTCTTCGGCCACACGCTCACCGAGATGGGTGGATTGGCAAGCACCGACGATCTGCTGCAGCGCTACGCCGCCAACACCACCCGCGACCTGTCCCCCATCACCTGGTACACCGTGCTGGCCTGCTTCAAGCTCGGCATCGTCATCGAGGGCACACTGGCCCGGGCTTGCGCCGGAAAAGCGCCAAAAGAGGTTGGTGATCAACTGCATGCGGCCACGCTGCGCCTGTTCGACCAAGCGTTGATGCTTATGGACGGCGCTTCGCTCCCCTGAGGTCCCGCCGGATGGCAGCGCTGCGCTTAGCCCGGCCACTAGTCAGCGTTCGCCCCCACCGCCGCCAAGGCGTCGCCAAGGGTCCGGTACAGCGAGAACATCTTGTCGAGACCGGTCAGCTGGATCGGCCTGCGTGTTGCTGAGCTGTTTGCTACGACGGCGACCTGAGACGACTCCCCCAGCTGCTCGCGAGCCGCGGCCAGGATCCGAAGGCCCACCGACGCCATGAACTCGACCGCCGTCAGCTCAACTACCAGCACCGTCGGAGCGTCGGCGAGCGCGGTAGCGATTGCCGACTCGAAAGCCGGAGCGGTGCTGAGATCGATCTCGCCGCCGACCGTGACAACGGCGATGCCATCGCGCTGGCCAACTGAGGTGGTAATTGGATCCGCAGGTGACAACGGTTGTCCTTTGTCTGGCGCCCTTTCGCTGCGGGCGGATTTGGTCCCGAGCCTAACCCGCCGCTGCAAGCTGTGAGAATCATACTTCAATGTTTCCGACGTAGACGGTCAAGCTAATCTTGGCGCAGGATTCGTGCGCTCAGCCGCGCGCGGGCGCGATCTGGGAGGTCAGATGTCCGAAATGCCGACAGAATTGGCGGCCGCAACCACGAGCGCGCAGGTGCCGTACATCACCAGCGAGGGTTTGCTGCCACAGCTGGTTCAGCACCTGCGCCAGAACCGGACGGTCTTGCGTGAAGAGTGGGCCCGCCGGATCACCGTCGCGGAATTGTTGACCGCGATGACCCCGGAGGAGCTCTTCTCCGAAGCAACCGCTGTGTACGACAACTACGTCGAGGTGCTCGAGACCGGTAGCGTCGAGGCGCTGCAGGCCTACGCGCGTGACCTGTCCGAACGCATCATCCCGCGGGGTGTCGAAACCGACGAAGTCGTGGGGATCGTCCTGCTGCTGCGCGACGTCCTCGCGCGGTCGTTGTTCGAGAAGTACCAGGGCGACTTCGAGATGCTCAACCGCGTTCTCGATGCTTACGAGCCGGCGGCCAACCGCATTGCCAACACGGTTGCCGTGAGCTTCGTTCAGGAACGTGAACGGATCATTCGACAGCAGCAGGAGGCGATCCGCGAGCTGTCCACCCCGGTGCTTCAGGTGCGCGAGCAGTTGCTGATCTTGCCGATCATTGGCGTCCTGGACAGTCAGCGCGCCCGCCAGGTCACCGAGCAGCTTTTGAGAGCGATTCGCGCCAACCGCGCGAAAGTCGTGGTCATCGACATCACCGGTGTACCCACCATCGACTCCACGGTGGCTAACCACTTGGTGCAGACAGTCGACGCCTCCGGGCTGATGGGCGCCAGCGTCATCATCACCGGCCTATCCTCGGAGATCGCGCTGACCCTGGTGACCATCGGACTGGACCTGTCGAAGATGAATGCCGTCGGCGACCTGCAGGGCGGCATCGAAGAAGCCGAACACCTGCTGGGTTACGAAGTCACCCGCACGGGCGAACAGACCGGCTGAGTCTCCACCGCAAACCTCTTATGCCAGTACCGATCCTCAAACAAGGGCAGATCCTGATCGCCACGGTGCGCTCCGCGCTCACCGACTCCGAGACCGACCGGTTTCGCGAAGTGCTGATGGAGCGGGTCAGCCAATCCCGCGCACACGGGATCGTTGTCGACGTCACCGCGATCGACGTCCTGGATTCGTTCGCCGCACGGTCGCTGCAGACAATCGCGCGCATGACTCGCCTGCGCGGCGCCCACACCGTCATCGTGGGCCTGCAGCCCGAGGTCGCCTTTGCCATGGTTCAGCTGGGACTGACGTTCGACGACATGCACACCGCGCTGGACTTGGAGGAGGGTCTCGCGCTGCTGAATCGCCGACTGACACAGCGGACTTCGACGATTGGGCGCGACAGTGGCGGATGACATCGTCGTCGATGTGGTCCAGTCGGACGACATCATCGCTGCCCGCCACGCCGGCCACGAGTTGGCCCGCGATCTCGGCTTTTCGCTGACCGACGTCACGATGATCACCACGGCGATCTCGGAGATCGCGCGAAACATCACGAGCTACGCCGGCCGCGGAGTCGTGCGGATCACGCTGCAAGACCGCGATGGCCGAAAAGCGTTGGTGGTCCGTGCCGAAGACAACGGCCCGGGTATCGCCAACATCGAAAGAGCACTCGAGGAAGGCTTTTCGACGGGGCGCGGCCTCGGCCTCGGCCTGCCCGGCTCCCGGCGCCTGATGGACCGCCTGATAGTGGAATCCGCCCCCGGCCGTGGCACGGTCGTCGAGATGTGGAAATGGGTTCCGCCCAATGGTTGAGCACGGCTGGTTTGGGCCGATCGAGTGGGCAGCAGCGGCACGAGCGCTATCGATTGAGGAAGCGTGCGGTGATCGTGCAGTCGCAGTGGAGGTGGGCGGCACCGCTGCGCTTTTCGGAGTGCTGGACGGACTTGGCCACGGTTCGGAAGCGGCCCGGGCGGCACAGTGTGGGCTCGAAATGCTTCGCCAGCACGCTGGTCAGCCGCCCGGCGTCTTGATTCAGCTTTGTCATCGTGCGCTGAATGACACCAGAGGCGCCGCGATGACGTTGGCGCGTATCGACTTCGACGCCGAAGCGTTGAGTTGGACCGGAATCGGTAACGTCACAGCCAACCTTGTCGCCAAGGGACCTCTCGGCACCGAGGTGCGTTCGTCGGCGTACCTCGCCGGCGGTATTGTCGGCTACCGGATACCGGATCCGATCCGCATCCAGGCGATTTCGATCCGAATTGGTGATCTACTCGTCATCACCAGTGACGGTATCGCCGAAAACTATTTGGAGAGCCTCGATTTCGCCGCATCTGCCCGGGTGATCGCCGAGCAGATCCTCGAGCGCTACCGTAAGGAGACCGATGACGCGCTGGTGCTGACCGCGCGTTACCGAGGCGCTACCCCATGACCCACGCAGGCGATTTTCATGCCCGTTACGCCGCCGCGCTGCACACCTACTTGACGGAGCGCGACGAGGACAGCCTGACCGTCGGCCACGAGCTCGGGCGCCGTGCCCTGCAGGAACAGATCAGCATGCTGGACATCGTCGAAAACCACTTCCGGCTGGTCGACGAAACCAAACGTGAGTCGCACGTCGACGCACCGGCAGCACTGGAGTTCCTGTTGCAGACGCTGGCGACGCTCGACGTCGTGACTCGCGGATTCCTCGACGGCACAAGGCGTTACGAGGAGCAGCGGGCACGCGCCGAGGACCTCGCCGATCGTGACGCGTTCCGCACTGCCCTGGTGAATTCTCTGCAGGAGGGGTTTTTCGTCGCTGATCACGCCGGCGCGGTCATCGAGGTCAACGATGCCTTCTCGCAGATCACCGGATACGGCCCGGAGGGTCTACCGTACCGGGCGCCACACCCCTGGATCGTCGACCAAAAGACGGCGTATCAGCAGCAATCCCGACTGCTCGGCGAAGGCCATGCTCAATACGAGACACCGATTCGGGCCCGGGGCGGCCACCTTGCCTGGGTGGCGGTCAGTATCAACGTGGTCACCGCGATCGGTGTCGACCAACGCGTCTTCGTCGGAACGATTCGCGACGTCACCGCCCAGCGGGCCTTCGCAGCCCGGGAAAGCGCGGTATTGCGGCTGGCCACGGCCGTGGGTGTCGCCCGCAGCGTGGCCGAGGTGTTGTCGATCACCCTCGACGAGTGCCGGCTGGCAATCGACGTGCAGCGCGTGGTGGCCGTTATGTGGCCGGCGAACGGAAATGAACCCGACGTCCAAGTCGCCGGCGAGCCGGCGGCCTCGACCTGGCAAGACCTTGATCCGAAGCTGCGCCATACCTTTCAGGAGGCGCGTCACCAATTGCCCCTGACGGTGCAGCCGATCGACTGGCCTGACACGCCGGGCAAGTCGTGTGGGATCGTCGCGGTGCTCTCCGGCGCGGGCGACGTCGCGCTGTGGTTGGAACTGCGGGAACCACGCTGGATCAACGCCGAGGACCGGCTCCTGGTCACGGTGCTCGTCGGTCACCTCAGCCTGGCCATCCAGCATGTCCGGCAGTTCGAGAGCGCGCGCGAGACGTCGTTGACCCTGCAGCGGGCGATGCTCCCACCGATCGAACCGCCGGCGGGTTTCGCGGTTCGCTACGAGCCGGCCGTGCCACCGCTGGAGATCGGTGGCGACTGGTATGACGTGCTGCCCGTCGGGGATCATCAGATCGGCATCATCGTCGGCGACTGCGTGGGCCGTGGCCTGTCCGCCGCGGCGGTGATGGGGCAGCTGCGCAGTTCGGCACGCGCGCTGCTGATCACCGGCGCCGAGCCCGCCAGGTTGCTCGAGCAACTCGATTCCGCGGCAGCACTGATTCCAGATGCCTACTGCACCACCGTTTTTCTCGCGATCTTGGATACCGAATCGGGAGAGATGCGCTACAGCAGTGCTGGCCACCCGCCGGGTGTGCTTGTCACGCCGGAATCCGGCGCGAGCTTGCTGACCGGCGCCACCTCGGTGCCGCTGGCAGTCCAGCGCGGCGAACCGCGCCCACAGGACTCCCGGGAGTTGACGCCGGGCTCGACGCTAATGCTGTACACCGACGGTCTGGTCGAGCGCCGAGACGCCCCGATCGACGCAGGAATCGGGCGTGTCTCCGACGTCGTCGTGGACACGATACAAATGCCGGTTGAGGCGGTCGCGGATGTGATCCTTGACGAGCTGGCACCCAAAACCGGGTATGACGACGACGTGGCAATCGTGGTGTATCGCCGACCGCAGTCCCGGCTAGTCATCGAGACCGCCGCGACGGCGGATCAGCTGCGCGATGTTCGGCATCAGCTGGCCGCCTGGTTGCGGGCAGCCACCATCGGCGAAGAGCTGGTCGCCGACATGGTCTTGGCCGTCAATGAGGCGTGCGCCAACAGCATCGAGCATGCCTACCTGGGACGTGAACCAGGAATTATGCGGATCGAGGCCGAAATCGGGACTACTCAGGTCCGGCTGCGGATCGTCGATTCCGGTTCGTGGAAAATGCCGCGGCCTGACCCCACCCGCGGGCGCGGGCTGCCGCTGATCAAGGCCGTGAGCGAGCAGGTGGAGCTGGACGCCAACCAGTCGGGCACCACCGTCGAGATGATCTTTGGATTTTCGGCGGCGCCGGGTTCCGACGAACGCCAGACCGCCTAGTAAGGCGACCAAGAATTGTGGTCCTCGAGGCAGTCCCGGCATTGGTCAGCTGAACCGGTTCGCCGGGCGTATGCTCCCGGTCACATGACCAGCTCGCCGTCGTAGGCGTCGGGCCCACGGGGTGGCCGAGGAGGACAAAACACCATGAGCCTGCGCGGAGCGATTCGAAACGAGTTCGTCGACATCATCGAATGGCTCGACGAGACGAACACGACACTGGCCTGGCGGTTTCCCCGGTACCAGAACGAGATCAAGAACGGGGCGCAGCTGATCGTCCGCGAGGGCCAGCGGGCGATGTTCGTCTACCGGGGTCAACTCGCCGACCAGTACGGTCCCGGCCACTATCAGCTGACCAGCGAAAACATGCCCATCATGTCCAAGCTGCAAGGTTGGAAGTACGGATTCAACAGCCCCTTCCGGTCTGAGGTGTATTACGTCAGCACTCGCCCGTTTACCGACTTACGTTGGGGCACACCACAACCGGTCACAGTGCGCGACCCTGACTTCACGATGGTGCAGGTGCGGGCCAACGGAACCACCATCGTCGTCGTTGCCGACGCTGCGGCGTTCCTGCGTCAGGTGATCGGTACCGAGAGCGTGGTCGATATGGAGCAGATCACCGAAATGATCCGCCGCAATATCGCGCTCGCCTTCAACGACATGATCATGGCCAGCGGCCTCGGGGCGATCGACCTGCAGGGCCACCAGGTCGAGCTGTCCGACAAGCTGCGCGAGTTCGTCGCGCAGCGGGTGCAATCGTTCGGTCTGGGGATCGTCGCGGTCACCATGACCATCTCGCTGCCCGAGGAGATCCAGCTGGCGATGACCCGCGGCGTCGCCCGAGGTGTCGAGGGTAGCGGCTTCCTCAACAATGTCGGCGAGATGGGCCGCTACGCGCAATGGCGTGCCGCGGATGCGATGCTGGCGGCAGCGGAGAACCCGGGGGGCGGAGTCGCGGGTTCGGCCATGCAGGCCGGCCTCGGCGTGGCATTGGGCGCTCAGATGGCCGGCGCTATGCAGGCTGGCCAACCTGCGCAGCAGGCGCCGCAGGGGGCACCCCCACAGGCGGCGCCGCCGCCGTTGCCGTCGCAGCAGTTGTTCCATTTCGAGCAGGCCGGCCAACCAGCGGGTCCCTATCCGCTCGAACAGCTTCGGCAATTCGTCGCCAGCGGGCAGCTCGCGCCCAACACCAACGTGTGGAGTCAGGGCATGGCGGGGTGGGCCGCCGCGTCGACGGTGCCCGCCCTGCAGCAGCTGTTCAGCACGCCCCCGCCGCTGGGGGGCTCCCCGCCGCCGCTGCCGGGTCAATAAGGGCGCCCTAGCGGCCAGCGCCGCAACACGCCGGCCACGCGAACGGAGTCGACGATAACGACGCACGAGCCACCGCCAACGCCGCGGCGACCACCGCCGCCACCGGGACCCCCGCCGCCGCCAGGCCGTCCACCGCAACAAGGGCCCCCACCGCCAGGCCGCCCACCGCTGGGACCCCCACCCTGGCCAGGCCGCCCACCGCAACCAGGACCGCCGCCGCCGCCGTTGCCGGGCCGCCCACCGCAATCAGGGCCCCCGCCCCAGGGACCGCCACGACGCGCTGCGCCCCCGGCTGGCGCGGCGCCGTTGATGCAAACCGCGGCCGGTCAGCCCGGTGATCGCGCGATGCTGCATTCCACCGAGCTGACGCGCACCTACCCCTGCGAGTCGTGCGGCGGCCAACTCGCCTTCGACATCGCCAGCCAGAAGCTGCGCTGCCCCAGTTGCGGCACCTACCAGGACATCACCACGCCGAACACTCCGGTGCAATCTCGCGAATTGCGTTCGGCGATGCAGCATCTGCGCGCAGCGCAACAGGGCGTCGCTGCCCCGAAGTTGGTTGGCGCGCGGGAAGTGAAGTGCCAGAACTGCGGCGGTACCACTGAGTTTGCCGGCACTTTGACCGCCACCAAATGCCCCTACTGCGCGACGCCGATCCAACGCGACGACGTGCACAACGCGCCGGCGCGGTTGCCGGTCGACGGCCTGATGCCATTCCGGGTCGACGAAAAGCAGGCCCACGAGCTCATCGAAAAATGGATCGCCAAACGCTGGCTGGCGCCCAACGACTTCAAGAAATACCGGCGCGTCGGCGCCTTCTCCAGCCTGTATACGGCGTATTTCACCTACGACGCCGATACCGACACGCAGTACGACGGCGAACGCGGCGACGACCATAGTGTCCAAGTCGGCACCGATGACGACGGCAAACCGGTGTACCGCGAGGAAACGATCTGGACTCGCGTCTCTGGACAGGTCAGCAACAAGTTCGCCGACCTGCCGGTGCTGGCCAACGACAGCGAAAGCCTCAACCGCGGACGAATCAAGTCACTCGAGCCGTGGCCGGTCGAGCAGGCGTGTGGCTACTCGCCCGAATACGTCGCCGGCCACCTGTGCCGGACCTACGACAAAGACGCCGAGCAATCGTTGCCCGAGGCGCAGCAGCAGATGGAAAAGACCATCGAGCGCACGGTGCGCTCCGACATCGGCGGTGACCATCAGCGCGTTCATCAGCTCCGCACGGCGTGGAACTATCTGGGTTTCAAGCATCTGCTGCTGCCCATCTGGCTGCTAACCGTCATCTACACCCAACGGCCGTTCCAGGTCTACATCAACGGGCTCACCGGGCAAGTGGCCGGCGACCGGCCGTGGAGCAAAGTCAAGGTCGCATTCGCGATCCTCATCGGTCTGCTGGTCGCGTTCGCGGTCATCGCGATATTCGTCTACCTGCATGGACACGGGCATCACTCGACTAGTCCTCCTGCTCATCGACATTCGCATCACAGGAGTTAGCCATGTTCATCGGTTTAGCAATAGTGGTGGCCATCGTCATTGCGGGGTTGACGGTCGCGACGGTGGCCATCGTGCTCCATCAGCAACACGCGATGGACCGAGCCAACCAGGTCATCCCCAACCGGCTCACTCGAGCTCCACGGTCGTGGGCCCGATCGCATGACCCCGAAGCGCGACTGCACCGCCGACTCCGCGATGCGATGACCGCCCTGCGCGCGGTCAACTCCTTGGACACCGCGACATCGATGGTGCTGCGCGCAGATTTGGAACAGACCGCGCTCGACACCGACGACCAGCTCGTCGTGGCGTCCAAGCTTCCGCCCGCGCACAAAGCCGAGCTGCTCGAGATGATCACCGCAACGGTCGAGTCCATCGAAGCCGGCGTCTCGCATTACGCTACCGCCGCAACGACGCCCAACATCTCCGCGTTGGAAGCCGACCTCGCTGCCATGCGACGCCAGATCGACACCGCAGCCGCCCTGCAACAGAAGTTCGGCCCCTGATGCGGTCGAGCCGGCCGGGAAGTCCGCAGATGGAAATGACAAAGGATTGTGCCGATGGAACGCATTGAATGTCAGTGGTGCAAAACCCAAAACGAGACGGGCCGTACGAGCTGCGTCAGCTGCGGTGCGCCGCTGGACGTGAAGAATCTGGTCAGCGACTCGGGCTGGGCGGAGGCACCCCGGCTGCGTGACATGACCGAGTTCCGGTTCTACAACTCCACCTGCCAGGTCGAGGGTGAGATCGTTCCGGTGGTCGAGATGGCACTGGCGCAAGGCGACGCGGTGTACTTCGAGCATCACGTGCTGCTCTGGAAGGAGCCCCAGGTGCCGGTGTCGTTGATGAAGACCGGCGGCGGCATGCGAAGTCTCGGGGGCATGCCCTACCAGGTGACCTTCGCGCACGGCCCGGGCCGGGTTGCGTTATCCCGCGACGCCGCAGGTGAACTGGTCGTGTTGCCGCTACACCCCACGATGGAAATTGACGTCCGCGAACATGCCTTCCTCGCGGCGTCGCACGCGGTGACATATTCCTTCGAGCGCATCAAGGGCCTGGCCAATGTGCTCCACGGCGGTTCAGGCATGTACATGGACCGCTTCGTCACCCAGCAGTGGCCCGGGCTGCTGATTCTGCACGGCTACGGCAACGTCTTCCAGAAGACGCTGCGCCCGGGTGAACAGATCCTGGTCGAGCCGGGCGGGTTTCTGTACAAGGACTCCTCGGTGACCATGAACGCGGTCAAGCAGAACATCAAGACCGGCCTGCTGCGCAGTTTGTACCTGGCCGAGATGACCGGACCGGGCCGGGTCGGCATCCAATCCATGTACCACCACCACGGTTCAGGGTAACCAGATGTCGAATCCACCGAACAAAGCGGCCTACGACTGCCCGTTCTGCCGGATGCCCAGCGATGGGGCCAGCGGAACCTCATGCCCGCACTGTGGCGCACCCGTCGACATTCGGCTCCGCGTATCCGATTCCGGGTGGATCGAACAGCCGCCGATTCGCGACATGGCCCGCATCAGGTTCGGCCACTCCACCTGCCAGATCAGCGGCGCATATGTCCAGGTGGCAGAGATGAAGCTGCATGAGGGCGATTGGGTCTACTTCTCCCACCACGTGTTCCTGCACGCCGATCGCAATGTCCGCCTGGAGAACCTCCCGATGAAAGGCGGTTGGGGGCGGGTGATGGCCGGGCTGCCACTGATCATGATGCGGGCAACGGGCCCCGGGCACGTCGCGTTCAGCGCGGACGCCCCCGGCGACACGCTGGCGGTGCCGCTGGCCCCCAGCCAGGCTATCGACGTGGTCGAGCACCAGTTCCTCGTCGCGACGCAGAACGTCACCTACGCGTGGGACAACTCCCCCGTGTGGTTCGTTACCCAAGACGGCAACGACAGTGAGTACCACTATCCGGTCGGCCGATACATGGACCGATTCACCGCCACCGACGGCAACGGACTGCTGCTCCTGCACGCCCCCGGCAACACCTTCATCCGTGACCTCACCTCCGGCCAACACATCCTGGTGCAGCCGGGCGCGCTGGTGTGGAAAGACCGGTCGGTGCACATGTCCTTGCACTTCGAGCAGCCCCGCGGGAGGTGGAGTCGCTACGACGTGGCGACGTGGCTTAGCCTGCGGGGACCGGGGCGGGTTGCCATCAAGTCGGTGTACGAGCACCCGGAGTTTTTCTCGTTTTCCCGCCTGCAGATGCGGCGGGGTTCGCCGGCGACAACACACCAGTGGTAGCTGCATAGTCGTCCTGATCTGAGCGCGCCCGAAGAGATTCGAACTCCCAACCTTCTGATCCATAGGCACGGGCGGACTGCTGTGGCTCTCCGAAGCCGTCGGACCCGGCCTCATCATCGAGAGCTACGGCGCGATCACGGCGCCCGTTGCCAAACCTGGCACAAGGGGCAACGGGAGCGGCCTCGTACTCGATGAGTGGCACATCCTCACCAACAGGCACGTCGTGCAGGAGCTCGGCATTCGCGGAGGCGACGAGATAGAAACACCGCAAACCCGGCCGCCGTCCGTTCACTTCAATTCGACCTGGCATGAAATGCCCCCCACGATGCGGGTAGCCCGCGACCCGATCCAGGACGACGATCACGACCCCGTATTCGGCGACCAGCGCGACGAAGAGTTCGGCTTGGACCTGGCAGTCATCGAGTTTGAGCAGATCGCAAGCAAACCCGGCCTAAATACCGTTGCCGGCGTCGTCTGGCGTGACCCGACAGCGACCGACCGCACCTACGTGTTCGGGTACCCACCAGTCCCCCGGATGGTCGACGCCTACATGCTCGTCCACGGCGGTGAGGTGGTGAATCCTCACGTCTTAGCAGTCCAGGGCGGCGAAGTTGTCAACGCCACGGTGCAGAGCGTCAAGGGGCAGAGGTTCTTCCTGTACTCATCAACCACCCGGCCGGGCAATAGCGGTGGTCCTATCATCGCTCAGGACGGTCGCGTAATCGGGTTAGTCGCGCACTCGACTTTCGATAAGGCCGACGACGATCCCCCTGAGTTCTACCGCGGAATCCCGGGCGGTGAAGTAATCGACTGGTTTAACCGACATAAGTTGGGACATTTGGCGAAGCTAGAAGATTGGGAGCCGGCTGCGCCGGGTGCGCCCGATCAAGCCCAGGACCCAAGTTCGGCACCACGACGTGTCGTAACCAGAACCAACGCGCCGTGGCCCACCCCGGCAGCCACCACGGTAGAATCGCCTCACTGGTGGGCACTTTCAAATAGGCGCTCACCTGAGCACCTGCGATGAGCCCCGTCATCAAGGTGCCAATGGATGTCGGGCGACCCGTTTACACATCGACCGAAGGAGCCGCAAGCAATGGATGAATCGGGCGTCCGTCAGCTCATTGAGCGCGTCAGTAAAATTGAACGAGACATGGAGGCGATTGCGCGGCGCGTGAAGCGGCTCGAATACCTTCGCGAAAGCGACCGCCGAGCGATGAACACGATGAGGTGCTAGCCCTGGGCACGCAGGAGGGTCCACCGTGGCCGGCTACCGGGGTGTTGCGCGTGAGGGGGCGAGGGCAGCAGCGGGCCGGGGTAATTGCCGGGTTCGTTCACCATTACCCATTCGGTCTCCGCCCAGATGGTCGCGCTCTACAATGATTTGGTCCCGTTGGCGGCGTCGCAGGGTTGGGGCACACGACCGTGTGCTTCTACGCCGCCGCTGCCGGCGTAATATATCCTGACAACCGTCTCGTGACGGTTGCTCCGCGACTGGGGCGCCGTGCTTCGGTGTGGATTCCCAGTTCCGACAAGAATATTGAGCGCAGGTATGACGGAGTTCACCGAGCACGCCGGCGGCTTACCGTCGGGGTCGTTGAGTTCGCAGCAGGCTAGCGCTGATGCCGCCGACCTGCGGGCCGCGATCGACGACCTGGCGGGCTTGGTAGCGGGCAGTCTGGGTTTGCCTGAATTGCTGACTGAGGTGTCGATGTTCGCGGTGCACGCGATACCGGGCGCCGATGGTGCCGGGGTGACCTTGTTGCGGGTCGACAGGGTGGACAACATGGTGGAGGCGTTGGCGGCCAGCGCTCCGTTTGTCGCCGAGATCGACGAGATTCAGTACGTGACCCTCAACGAGGGGCCCTGCATTACCGCGGCATTGCAGCGGCGCACGGTGCGGTCCGGGTCGTTGGGTGGGGAGAAGATGTGGCCGCGGTTCGGTCCCCGAGCGGGTCGCTTGGGTGTGCACAGTGCGCTGTCGCTGCCGCTGCTGCTGTCGGATCAGGTGATTGGGGCGATCAATGTCTACGCCCACGGCAAAGACATCTTCGATGAGCACGCCGCCGAACTGGGGGAGCTGTTCGCCAAACCCGCGGCGGTGGCGGTGCACAATGCCCAGATCCTCGCGCACGCGTTGGCGCTGACCGCCCAGTTGCAGACGGCGCTGTCGACGCGCCCGGTGATCGACCAAGCAATCGGTCTGATTCGGGGACGCAGCGGGCGCAGCGCCGAGGAGGCGTTCACTCAGCTGCGGGCGATCAGCCAAGCTGAACACCGCAAATTGGCTGACGTGGCCCAACACATCGTCGATGAAGCCGTGCGCCGCGCCCGCGCCCGACGCAACCCGACCTGAGCCCGAACCACCACGTCGACCTACGGCCGACTGCGGCTGCACGAAGTGAAGCGCGTAGGTTGGAGGGTGGGGAAACAGTCAAGGCGACGGGTCCTGGCTCGCGTCGCAGCGTCCCCACCCTACAGGCGACTCGCCTGTTCGGCACCGGTAGGCTCGATCCGCGCTCGGGAGCGCCAGCGGAACAATCCTGTGATGAAAATCGGTGCGGCCCTGGCCGCCGATTTGGACATCCTCACCGCCGCCCTGGATGAGCCCGGCGCCGATGTGCTGCACACTCTGCATCGCTTGAGCGTCGACGCCCAAGCAGCGGTGCCGACCTATCTCGGTCTGAGCGTGACGGTTGACGGCAGTGATCCGCCGTTCACGTTCACCACCCTCGATCACGGCACGGCCGCCGATGTTCGCACCTCGCTTTCGCTGACGCTGCCCGGTGTCGGTGTCGGTGACGGCCGGGCATCGCAGTCGGTTGCCCTGATCCTCTACGCGGGGACGCCGGGAACGTTTGTCGACCTCACCGCGGACCTGGCGTGGCTAACGGGCCGCCCGCCCAGCGACTTCGCGCTCGATCAGCATCTCAGCCTCCCTGCCGGGTCGGACGCCAGGACATATCTGCGAACGGCGTCGGTCACCAATCAGGCCATCGGGGTCCTCATCGGCCGCGGCTACACTCCGGGGCAAGCTCATCGGGCACTGGAGACCCAAGCTGATGGCGCGGGCACCGATCGACACACCACCGCCAGATTCATCCTCGACACACTCACCGCCGAGGGTCCGGCCAACGCCGAGCGCACCGATCAGGAGCCCAACATCGGTTGAGTGTGTTAGGCACGTAAAAATCGCGCGGCGCGATCGCTCCCATATGCCCGCGGCGCATAGCGTCAGCGGTGGCTGCTCGCAGCGGCTCGTCAACGAGGTCAACCAATGCACTCGCGGCGTAACAATCCGGGGCCGCCAGCGACACAGCAGCGACAACGGACATGACTTGACCGCTCAGGATCGCACGCACCGGCGCCTGCCGATGATCCACAGACTCTGAGCGTTCGACAACGAGCGCCTACCTGCCGCGCCGTTGTGCTCGGCTGCGAGTTGATCGACGGTGGTTCCTTCGACGAGTCATGCAGGCGCATCGACGAAATGGTCATTCTGGGCGTACGCGAACGGCTCCACCTAGTTTCGGTGGGGTGCGTGGTCGCATATGAGACCTAGGATCCGGCCAGTGTTACTGGGGCGTCCGCAATATATGTGCCATCGCTAACTCATCGCTGACTCTTCCTCGCCGCTACGGCGACGGTCCGCTGGGGGTTTGTCGAGCAATGACCGGTGCCGCTGGGGCGGTGAGGATCATTATCCGCGCCGACCACGGTCAGCGGTTCATAATGAACACGGGCCGGTGATACGCCGCTGAGAGGGACCGAATGATCGACAAAGAACATGCGCAACACATGACTGATATTGCCGGCGAGTGCAATCGGCTCAACGAGATATCGCAACCGTTGGGGTATGCGGTCACCGCGACGACGAGCGTCGAAGACCAATCCACGCAGCAGTTTACGGTTCATCGTCTAGACCAGCCCGTCGCCAGCGGCCCAAGATTCGCAACTACCGAGGAGGTTCGTGCTCACCTCGAGGCAATCGCGAAGCTACCACTCTGGCGACTGGATCTCGTAAACAACAGTGCGATCGTCTTCGATCCAGCGCAGCTCGAGGTCACCGATGCCACCAGCGGTGAGAGCTTCAGCTTCAGGGGTTGGGGCTTGGGAGTCGCACAACTCGCGGCTAGCGGCCACGGCCCAGGCGCTCAGGAAGGGGTAACGAATCTGACTGTCCGTTCTGAGGATCCGCCAACTATCGGAAATTGGTACAAACAAGACGTGGAGTGATGGTGCGTGGTTGCACACCTACAGTCACCCCCGCGCTCACACCGGCATTCGGCGGTCACCTAGCCGCAGGTCCCCGAGAGGCGTAACGTTGTTGGTGCTGAGTCCTTCAGCCAGTCCGGAGAGAGTTTAGCTGTACGCCGCTGAACTTGATGAGCGTCTGCTCGTGCCGCACAGTCCGAATCTAACCGTTGCGGTCGAGACAGCATGCAAAATCCAGTCATTCCTTCGTTACCCCGGAACTCGGATGACACCAACGCCGCGTTCACCCGACCCGTGCCCATCGGTTTATCGACCACTTGACCGAGGACGAGCGAGAAACAGCCGTACGGGTGATACCGGGACTGCAGGGCGGCGCATCGAAAGACGCGAGGATCGGCCACGGCACGCTTAAATCGCCTGGGGGCCAAGCTAAATGAATGCCTTCAGCACTGACCCGGGCAATTCTCCCAAACATCTACGCAGAAACTAGGTAAACGTCATGATCGTCCTCGGAATCATCCTTATCGTCCTCGGGCTGCTCCTGCCTAGCCTCGTCCCTACCTTCGCCTACGCCCAAATTTGCTTGGTCATCGGGGTCATCCTCCTCGTCGTCGGCCTGTTACTGATGGTCGCGGGACGGATGGGACACGCTGTTGGTGGCCGCCGTCACTACTACTGACCGGCCAGAGCTACCCAGCGGCTACCCGGCTTATCGCCGCGGGGCAGCGACCTCGCGCGATGACTCCGCCACCAGAAGGAACGGCAGAACGGTTGCGGCTGAAGCCCGCAGCCCAGCATTTGTCGCATTCAAGCCCAAGTGGCGCCCTCGCGCGTCGATAAGGCGTCTGTCGATGGCTTATCGCAACGCTAGCAACCCGACACAGAAGTCCTAAAGAGAGGAAACGATGGCGATCACTGACATTCCGGCCTTCGCTCACCTGACCGACGTCGACATCGAGAATCTGGGCGTTGAGCTGGACGCGATCCGGCTGGACATTGAGGATTCCCGTGGCGAGCGCGACGCGCGCTACATCCGGCGCACCATCGCCGCCCAGCGTGCCCTCGAGGTAGCCGGTCGGCTCGTCCTGGCCGGTAGCTCGAAACGGTCGGCATGGTGGGCGGGAATGATGACGCTCGGTCTGGCCAAGATCATCGAGAACATGGAGATCGGCCATAATGTCATGCACGGCCAGTGGGACTGGATGAACGATCCCGAGATTCACTCCTCGACATGGGAGTGGGACATGAGTGGGGTGTCAAAGCACTGGCGTTCCACCCACAACTTTCAGCACCACAAGTACACCAACATCCTTGGCATGGATGACGACGTGGGATACAGCATCCTACGAGTCACCCGGGACCAGCCCTGGGAGCCCTACAACGTCGGCAACCTGCTGTTCAACACCATCCTCGCGCTTGGATTCGAGTGGGGAATTGGCTTGCAGCCCATCGAGTTCGGCAAAATTCTGACGGGCGGCCCGGACCGCGAAACCACCCTCCTGCAGGTGTGCGAGTTCTCCGCAAAGGCCGGAAGGCAGGTGTTCAAGGACTACGTCGCCTTCCCGGCACTCACCGCACTGTCGCCGGCGGCGACGTACAAATCAACGCTGATGGCCAACGTGGTGGCCAACGTGATCCGCAACATCTGGGCCAACGCGGTGATCTTCTGTGGGCATTTCCCCGATGGCGCCGAGAAATTCACCAAGGCCGACATGATCGGCGAAACGAAGGGTCAGTGGTACCTGCGCCAGATGCTGGGCAGTGCCAACTTTGACGCCGGGCCGGCGCTGCGGTTCATGAGCGGCAACCTGTGCCACCAGATCGAGCATCACCTTTACCCCGATCTGCCCAGCAACCGGCTGCACGAGATCTCGGTGCGAGTCAGGCAAGTCTGCGATAAGTACGACCTCCCTTACACCACGGGTTCGTTCCTGATGCAGTACGGCAAAACATGGCGCACCATCGCCAAACTGTCGCTGCCGGACCGCTACCTGCGCGACACCGTCGACGACGCTCCGGAGACCCGCAGCGAGCGGATGTTCGCTCAACTGGAGCCCGGTTTCGCCGGGACCGACATAGGGACAGGGCGCCGCCGCGGGCTCAAGACAGCGATCGCGGCCGTCCGCCAATGGCGTCGCGACCCCCGCGTCAGCGAAGACACCGACCAGAGTGGCATCGATCAGGCCAGGGCCATCAGATGGCGGTGGTTGACTGGCCAGTAACCTACGGGACCGTAGGTTAAGCTATCGTCGGCTAGGAGTCCGGGGAACGGTTGTCATGACGTTGTGCTGGCATGCCAGAACACCGTTGGATGGAGACCACGTCACGTGACCGAGATGAACTATCTCGATCTGCACGGTGAGCGTGTTGCCTATCGGGAGGCAGGGGCCGGCGAGGCACTGCTGTTGATTCACGGCATGGCCGGGAGTTCGGCGACCTGGCGGGCGGTCATCCCTGAGTTGTCGAAGAGCTATCGGGTGGTGGCACCGGACCTGTTGGGGCACGGTGAATCAGCCAAGCCGCGCGGTGACTATTCGCTGGGTGCGTTCGCGGTGTCGCTGCGTGACCTGCTCGATGAACTGGGCATCAGCCGGGCGACTGTGGTCGGTCAATCACTCGGTGGTGGTGTGGCCATGCAGTTCACCTATCAACATCGCGACTACTGCCAGCGATTGGTTCTCATCAGCAGCGGTGGCCTCGGCCCCGACCTGAGCTGGATGTTGCGAATCCTTTCGGCACCCGGAACCGAGCTGGTGCTGCCGGTGGTCGCGCCGCAGCCGCTTTTGAATGTCGGGAAGAAGCTCGGGTCGTGGCTCACGTCGGCCGGGATCCAGTCGCCGCGCGCGGGCGAGATATGGGCCGCCTATTCCTCGTTGTCGGATCGGGAGACGCGCCAGGCGTTCCTGCGTACGTTGCGTTCGGTGGTTGATTACCGCGGCCAGGCGGTCAGTGCGCTGAGCAAGATGCATCTAAGTTATGGATTACCCACCTTGCTGATTTGGGGTGACCAGGACCGGATCATTCCCGTCGCCCACGGCTACGCCGCTCACGACGCCGTGCCGGGTAGCCGTCTCGAGGTGCTCGCCGGTGTCGGGCACTTCCCGCATGTCGAGTCCCCGACCGCGGTGGTGGACATTCTTGACGACTTCATCGCAACCACAGGGCGGGACGCCGATATGACGAATCGAAAAACCTGATCAGAACGTTGGCCGCACCAACGCGTCCGAGTTTGAGGTCGCGTGTCCCAGCGTCGGGGTGTTCAATCGGCACAATGGTGGTCACCCAGCGGGAACGACCGGCTGAACAGATTGCTGATCGTCGAGTGCGGCGACATCTGCGTGGCGATCCGCATCGGTTGACTGCCATCGGTGGTCTTGCTGCGTTGTCGCTGGACGCATTGTCCAGCGTCGCTTATGGTCCCGAAGCGATCGTGCTGATCTTGGTCGCGGCGGGCGCGGCGGCAGTGCGGTTGACCCTACCGATCGCCACCGCAATCACGGTGCTACTGCTGGTGTTGGTGGTCTCGTACCGCCAGGTGATCGCGGTCCACCCGAACGGCGGCGGGGCCTACGCTGTGGCCAAAAAGGACCTCGGCCGGACGGTGAGCCTGCTGGCTGCGGCGAGTCTGGTCGTCGACTACGTGTTGACCGTTGCGGTCAGTCTGGCGGCCGGGGCAGCCAGCCTGGGGAGCGTCTTTCCGGTGATGTCGCATCACTTGCTGGCTGTGACGATGGCCGGGCTTGCCCTGCTGACCGCCATCAACCTGATCGGAATCGCCGAGTCCGCCAAGGTGCTGATGGGACCGGCAATGGTGTTCATCGTCAGTATCGTCGCCATCATCATCGTCGGATTCATCCGTCCGCATCCGGTAGCCGTTATCGGTGCGGATCTGGGCCCCATCCGTACGACCGAGGCCCTGGGGTTGGTGTTGATTCTCAAAGCGTTTTCGGCGGGATGTTCCTCGCTGACCGGAGTCGAGGCAATCGCCAACGCGGTCCCCCAATTCCGGACACCCGCCGTCAAGCGGGCCCAACACACCGAGGTCGCGTTGGGAGTGTTGTTGGCGGCGATGCTTCTTGGGCTGGCCGCGCTGATTCGGCGGCATCAGTGACACCGCGCGGCGACGTCACCGTACTCGCGCAGCTCTCGGCGGGAGCATTTGGAAACGGGTGGCCGTTCTACGTGACCAACCTGTCGGTAACTCTGGTGTTGGCTCTCGCGGCGAACACCAGCTTTGGCGGTCTGCCGGTGCTGATGCAGTTGCTTGCCAAGGACCACCGGCTGCCGCACCTGTTCATGCTTCGCGCCGAACGCCCCGTGTTCCGTTACGGCATTGCCACTTTGGGCGTGCTGGCCGGCGCAGTGCTACTCCTCGTCGATGCCGAAACTCACCGGTTGTTGCCCGTGTTCGCGATCGGCGTATTTATCGGTTTCACGATCAGCCAGACCGGACTGGTCCGGCACTGGCTGCAACAACGCGGCCGCGGATGGGTGGGCAAGGCCGCACTCAACGGGACCGGGGCGATGCTCACCGCCGTGGCGGGAGTGGTCCTCTTCGCCAGTAAATTCACCGAGGGTGCCTGGCTGCTTCTGCTCATCGTGCCCGGGCTAATGCTGCTCTTCGATCGGATCGAACGCTACTACATCACGTGTGCCGAACAATTGGATCTGGGCCAGCTGCCACCCAAGCCCGTTGCGGGGCCTTCCGGCGATGCGATGGTCATCGTCCCAGTCGTCACGATCAGCAAGGTCGTCGGACGTGCGTTGCAGGTCGCGATGCGGCTTGGCGGCGAAGTGGTTCCGGTGGCAGTCGACACCGACCCCGACGCCACCCACCGGCTTTGCGAGCTCTGGAAACAATGGGACCCCGGGGTTGACCTACGGGTCCTGCCCAGCCCGCACCGCACCCTGGTGTCACCCACCGTCGGTTTTGTCCGAACCCAAGTGGAGAAGGGACGATTCGTCATCGTCTTGCTTGCCTACATCGAACCGAGGCGTCGACGCTACCGAATACTGCACAACCAACGCGGGCCGCTGCTCGCCACAACAGTTCGCGCACGCACTGACGCCATCGTCGCCACGCTTCCGATTCGCTTGAACTGAGACCCTCCCCACCCACTCCGAAGACCAAGCACACAGGCTAGAGCCCCAGAAACTGACTATCCCGGTGTGTCACGCACCGCCGGGCGTCGCACGGCTGACACACGCCGCTACCATCGACGGTTCGTTGTGGCGGCACCCCAAGAGCCACAGGTCTTGACAATTGCTCCCGCGGGGTGGAACGTCAACCAAGTTGAGACTCTCAACCAGTCCGGGATGAGGTCAGCCGTCCGCCGCTGCTTGCAGAGCATTAGCTCGCGCCGAACAACGGGTGACAACCGCATGTCGGAGGATCACCATGAAAACTCTGTCCGCCCCTTTCGCGCTGTCAGACGGCGGCTTTCTTTCCCAGCCTTGGCAGGGTCGCGCGGCACGGTTAGCCAGTCGTCGGC
Source organism: uncultured Actinomycetota bacterium (assembly GCA_963787635.1). Lineage (GTDB taxonomy): Bacteria > Actinomycetota > Actinomycetes > Mycobacteriales > Mycobacteriaceae > Mycobacterium. The sequence goes on from CAWBDP010000008.1 coordinate 652,034, forward strand.
TCAGGTCGTCGGTTGCCGTCATCCGCGCACAGCGGCATCGACGCATCCAACGCTGAGACTCTGACCGAGTACACGCTGGGGCATCTGATGCGTTGCCGCGGGCTGATCCTTGATCTGCGCGACCTGGATTTCTTTGGAACCGAGGGTTTCTCGGCGCTGCACAGGGTCTCCGTCTGCTGCGCGCGCGCTGGCATAGGCTGGGCAGTAGTATCCGGTGAGGCAGTCTCCCGGATGGTGCGGATCGGCGACCCACAGGGCTTGCTGCCCGCCGCCAGTACGGTCGAGGGAGCGATGGCCATCGTCCAAACCAGCCTCACCGTCCACCACAGCCGATCGCGAGCCGCAGAGACCCCGCACAATCCTCGACATTCGAACGCACCGTGTGCTTAGTCTGCGGCGGCACACAACAGGTCCGGCGCGAACAGCGGACCTTGACAGAAGCGATCGTCGAGCTCGATGGCGCTGCGTTGACGTTGGTTGACCCTGGGATTCGAAGATGCGAAATCTGAGGTTGTGGAGTGCGGCGCCGGCAAGGAATGTCGAGGCCGCGTCGACCCCGACGGTTAATGTCTTGCGGGGGTTGGTGGCTCGCGCGACGACGCCGCTGCTGCCCGATGACTACCTTAAACTGCTCAATCCGCTGTGGTCTGCGCGGGAACTGCGTGGCCTCGTCGTCGATGCTCGCAGGGAAACCGAAGACTCGGCCACGGTCACGATCAAACCCGGATGGGGCTTTTGCGGCGACTACCAGCCCGGCCAGTACCTCGGCATCGGAGTGCGTGTTGGTGGGCGCTGGCATTGGCGGTCTTACTCGCTGACGTCGATCCCACGGCGCGACAAGAAGTTGATCTCGATCACCGTCAAGGCCACGCCCGAGGGCTTCTTGTCATCACATCTGGTCAACGGCGTCGAGCCCGGCACAGTTGTTCGGCTCGCGGCCGCGAGGGGCGATTTCGCTCTACCTAATCCGGCGCCGGCCAAGTTGCTGTTCGTGACTGCGGGCAGCGGCATCACTCCCGTGATGGCGATGTTGCGCTCGCTCACGCAGCGTCGCGAGAGTCACGACATCGTGCATGTCCATTCGGCACATTCCGCCGGCGACGTGATATTCCACGACGAGTTATGCGCGCTCGATCGCACCCAGCCCGACTACCGGCTGCACCTGCAACTAACAGCGGACATGGGCAAGGTCGACTTCGCCGCGCTCGACCGCCTCGTCCCGGACTGGAAAGACCGCTCCACGTGGGCGTGTGGTCCGCCCACCATGCTCGACACGGTCCAAAAGGTATGGACGGAAGCGGGTATGCGGGACAAGCTGCACACGGAGCGGTTCACCACCGCGCGCACCGACAAAGGCGGTGAGGGCGGCACGGTCACCTTCCAGATCTCAGACAAGAGCATCAAACTCGACGGTGCGACAACGCTGATGGAAGGCGGCGAGAAGCTCGGCATCCAGATGCCGTTTGGATGCCGGATGGGTATCTGTCAATCCTGTGTATTGCCACTGGAATCGGGCTACGTGCGCGATCTCAGGTCCGGAACCGAGCACCGCGCGGGCGATCGAATCCAGACGTGTATCTCCGCGGCATCCGGCGACTGCACCATCGACATTTAGGACGCCGCATGGCGATCACCGACATCAGGCAGTACGTACACCTCACCGCGGCCGACATTGAGGAATTGGGCCGCGAACTGGACGCGATCCGAGAGCCAAGCAGTACTCGGCGGTGACGAGCGCTGGGTACTGCTGCGGCGATGCTTACGTGACGCTGCCCTTTCCCTAAAGGCTGCGCGCGGCCGGCGCCCTCGTCCTTCTCTACGGTCAGGTTCCGTCCCGCATAGTCGACTCACCGTCGACCAAGTCACCACCACCGATACAGACACCTACCTCGCGCTCCGTGGGCAGCCGGTCCTCCTCCTCCCACCGCCGCTTGCCACGTTGACAACTCAACTCGCCGTTCAGAACAGACAACTTTTCGCAGCGCCACCCTGGCATGGGGCCATCTCGGTCGTCTGCAGTGCGCCCGCTGCACGTTGCTTGCTAGCCGTCAACAGCCAACGGACTCAACTAAGTTCGATGCAGGTGACGGCCCTATTTGTCATCTATCGTCGCCAGTAAACGCCCGGGATGGAGTTCCGGTTCAACGTGTAGAACCCCAACTCAGTTGGTGGGGAATGCAGTCTGGCGTTTTGATGCCGCGTCTGTCCCGCCAATGCGGCTTGAGAGCGATGCGGCCCTCAGATCAATCCGGCATTTGCGAGCACGGGCGACAGACATCAGCGCGATGGTGCACACCCAGCTTCTGGTATGCACGCTCGGCGCGTCTTACGGGCGCCGCCTTCGTCCGATAACCCAGGGACCGGGTGGACGTGCCACCATTTTGATGCTGTGTAACCGGCTGACGGAGGAGCGGGAATGGATAAGGACCAAGCAGACCATCTTGAACAGCAACTGATGCGGCCGCTCGCACAGGCCCTCCGCACGAGGCTTGGTGGGGCAGGGGAGGTCCACGTCAACAATGAGCCGCACCTGATGAGCGGTGAAAGGGTCGAATACGTTACGTGGCTCGAAGTCGTGCTCAAAGATGCACGAACCGAAGTCATCTTTCGGCCCCTTAGCCGCGAAGACTTCTCTGCGATCTGGCAATGGGGAAAGAGCGGCCGATTCATCTTCCCGATTCCACAAGGCGGCGGCAATGCCAGCGACAACGCCCGAGCGTCCATTGACGCTGTCGCCGAACGCATCTGCCAAACCGCGACTATGTGGCATGAGGACCCTCCCGAGTCGTTTGGCTGGTCAGTCACCTGAAGGCGAAGTGCTCGGCGACGAATGCCGGCGTCTTCGAGTAGTTTCTCCAACCGCTGGATCTCGCGGGTGCGTTGCCGAGTGACCGCGGTACGGGTGCGGGTCAGGTCGCGTAACTGCCGGATCGGTGCAGGTGGGACGAACGACCCACGGACCAGTCCATGTGCGCCGAGCTGAGCCAGCCAGGTTGCGTCGGCGACGTCGGTCTTGCGGCCCGGCAGGTTCTTCACGTGCCGTGCATTGACCAGCATCACTTCCACTGCGGGTAGATCCTCCAGTAAGTAGTAGAACGGTTTCCAGTAGTCACTGGTGGCTTCCATCACCACGCACGTAACTCGCTGTGCGGCAAGATGTTCCCGCAACGACATGATCTGGCGGGTGGTCGCCCCGAACGTGGTGACCGTTTCGCTGGTCTTGCGACGACCAGCGCCGTTGATACGGACGCACACTTTGGCGTCCTTCTTTGAAATATCCAGTCCCGCGCAGCGCGGGTGAATGACGTCCACTGCACCACTCCTTTTGCGGTGGCTCACTGTGTGAAGGTGTCCGTCGTGGGAGGGCAGGAAGAGTCGGAAGTCTGACGCACGGGCTCGAGGCACCAATCCACGGTTCCCGTGGAAGCCCTCCGCCACCATGCTGACTTACAGGCTCAAGGCACCAAGGTTTTTCCGGGGACAACCACGACGAACACCAAGAATGATCCCGCCGCGCCCGAGGTGAGCACAACAGGTGACCACCGCCGAATCTTCACGCCCCACGGTGCGCCACCGGCGCCGGTCTGCTGACTCGGAAAGACATGCCGCGAGTATGACGCGTAGGTGCCGCAGCGGTAAGTCCCCTACGGAGCCGGCCTCATCGATGTGGTCGGGTGCGGACGCGATCGTGGATGTCGGCGCGGGTGCCGGGGTTTGCTTTGGGTCGGGCCTGGTAGACCGTGCCGAGGGTGCGGCAGTTAGTGGTGGGGGCGGCGGCGCGCGCTGGACACGACGGTGCTCAACGACACCACGCGGTTGCCGTCACGATCACCCAGCTCGCAGAGTGCTTGTGTCGGCAAGCAGACCGCTACCGGCCCCCGGGAGTTCGGCATACACGAGTCGGACGGCGCTCCTGACGAAAAGGAGCGCCGTCCGAAGCAGCAACCACCTGGTTACCAAGCGTGCATGATGCGCGGTGAAATGTGGCCTCGGCGTCAGGAGACATTTCCCTGCCTGACGCAAGCCCACCGCGCTGTGCCCAGTTGATGGGCCTTGCTTTGCGTGGGTGCCTAGTGATCGTGCTGGGCGCCACAGCCGAGAGGAGGAATCTTTTCTTCCGGTCCGACCTTGGTCTGCCGTGGATCCGTTCTTTTAGTTTACGCCTGTCCAGGTAAGCAACAGGAGTTGGGTCGAGCGTTCGACGGGCATCTCGTCGACCATCACCAATTCCTGTGCGCGCAACCGACATCGACGAGAAGATCGAGGCGCGTCTGGCCCCCTTTCATGTGGAAGGCGATCCTGGACACCAGGGTCCTCATCGCCGAAGACCTGGGCGCAGCGCCGACACCCCTGGTGCTCGCGCAGGTGGAGTGCTAAACCGGAAGGAGCGCAGCCAGCCGACACCCGTCGCGATGGCGCGGTGCGGCAACCGACATGTAGGAGGTGGTTGCTGTGCTTCATCCCGATCCATTCCGTGACATCGACAGACTCGCCGCGCAGCTGCTCGGTACACCGCCCGGATCCGCCCGAGTCCCACTGGCCATGCCGATGGACCTCTACCGCTCCGGCGATCACTACGTGCTTCACGCCGACCTCCCGGGCGCGGACCCCGATTCGGTGGACGTCAGCGTTGACGGCGGCATCCTCACCGTGACAGCACAACGCAGCGAACGCACCGAACACGACGTGCAATGGCTGAGCTCCGAGCGCTTCACCGGTAGTTACCTGCGTCGCCTGTCCCTCGGTCAGGACATCGACGCCGACCACATCGCCGCCACCTATCAGAACGGGGTGCTGACGGTAACCCTCCCCGTGGCGGCAAGGGCCAAGCCGCGCCGCATCGAGATCACCCCAGGGGCACCTGAGGAAACAAAGATCGTCGAGCCCAGCGACTCATCCGACCAGCACACCACGACCTAACCTCTCCTCACCTGACGGGGTCCAGGCGGGTCATGCCGCCCGACCTTGGCAGTTGGTGATGCCCATTTCGCATCGAGTGCGCCAACAACACCCGGAGCTCTTCACCGAGGCCATCGTCCTCCACGCTCGACAATCTTTGGGTCCTCGGTTGGGATCAATTTTGGGGCCACACGTGATGCGCGATGGGGAACGACCTGCACATCTATGAACGTCTCGCCGCGTCGATAACTGCTGGCTACCAGCGAGAATGCGTTACCGCAATGTTCTGGGGGTCAAGTGGTCGCAGGTTCAAATCCTGTCAGCCCGCCAGCGAGAACAGGCTTACTGAAAGTATTTCGGTAAGCCCGATACCTTGCCGGAGCTGGGCCACGTGCCGATCGCGGCGGTGACACCGGCGCAGCTTGAGCAGTTTGATCGGTGCGCTCGCTCCAGATGGCAGGCGCAGGGGTGGGGAGACCTGCATCCGAAGACCGTCATGTCAACGATTCTCGAAAATTGACCCTCTGCGGTTCCCGGAAAGTTGACCCACCCCGGACGCCGGTATGGGCGTAGACCAGGTTGCCATACGACGAATAGGGTTCGCATCTGGCCGGGTCTGCATGCGGACCGGATCAGCGTAGGATTGCGGGCGTCGGCGGTCCTTCGTGCATGTGGCTACTTCGGCCGTGTCATCGCTGATCTGAAGAGTAGGGGCCGGTTCGCGGCCAAGATTGGAGCGTCGTCATGACGCCACATCAGACGCGCAAAAATGCTCAGAACTCCAGTGTGCCGGCGCGCACGCCGCGGTTGCGGTTAAAGCCCAAGGCGCCGCGAAGCGGATATGTCGACGGGGCATGGTGGCCGCACACCGATGATCTCGCCGCAGAGCTGCCGGACCTGTTGGCGGTGCTCTCGGTACGGCTGGGCCGCATCGACCGGGTGTTGTACCGCCTGAACGCATGGGCCAAAGCGTCACGGAAGCTGGTCACCGGCGGGCGGGTGGTACGACTCGACGGGTACCGGCTTCAGCCGATCAACACCATTGAAGTTCTCGGGCTCGACGGTGACCGGCTCACCCTACTGGTGATCCCGCCACACACCGATGCGAACGACGCCCACACCACCATGATGACCGCAGCCCAACCCAACAATGCCGCCACCGTCGACGGGTTGCTCATGATCAGCCCACGGGACCGGGACATGCGCACGCAGGCATCCACTGCTCGAGAGCGCTGGGAATCAGAACGGGGAACTTCGGCTTCTTCCCCAGAGTTGGCACAGGTTCACGGCTGACACCGGATCTTTCACTCGGCTGTTGACATCGGACTGGCAGCTAATTGGTTCCGGCCGTGATGTGTGGCGCAGCGGGTTTGGCGATCCCACGTTGGGTGTTTTTCGCGCGCCGTTGGATCGGTAAGGCGGCAACCACATCCAGGCCGTGTGCGATCGCCTAGCGGATCTTCTCAGGTATCGAGTCCAGTGCGTGTAGTACGTGTACTGCGAGTTTGCCCGCAGCGTCGTCATCCAGCACGGAGTGCAACGTCATAGTGTCCTGAACGAGTTTCAGGCGATTTTCGTAAGGCGTGGGCAGTGTTGTTTCGGGAATCATGATGTTCTTTCCTAGTCTGTCGAGTGCGTTCGCTGAAACGATGGGCCTCGACACCTCCGACGCTACGCCGTTTCCAGGTTGCCGCGCCCTGCGGTGCACGTGCGGGTATCCCGGCGGCCGGTGGTGAAACGATGCGGTTTTCCCTCTGGACGCGCGCCGCCGGTTGGCCCCAAGTCACTGTTACGCCGGCCGTTTCGTGACGGGGCCAACTTTCTCGAGGGAGTCGGCTTCGGCGGGAGCGAATTGCGTTGTGGCAGTGGGCTTCATGGTGTGCGCCGGTGGTCTGGTGCGAACCAAGCCGAGGCTCTGGCCGGTCTTTTCTTGGGCAGCCTTCTTCAGCTCACCCACTACAGCTTCTATGCCGCGCGCGATTGATGAGACGTCGTCGACGTTGTCGGGGCAGGCGACGATGCCCACGTTGAAGGTACCGCCGTAGGACACGGCGGTGATGTTGAGGTTGGCGCCCTCAATTAGCGGGGCCATGGCGTGGATGCCGAGGACATGCGCTCCGGCGCAGTAGATTTCGCCGGGCGGGCCGGGAACGTTGGAGGTGATCATGTGCGCCACGGGGGGATGGAATCGCGACAGCTTCAGGCCGGTGTACAGTCCCGCCACTAGCCCGATGACCGCCGGTGGGATTAAATCGATGACGTCGGCGAGGTTAACGGGCGGCTCTGCTCGCCGTTGCTTCTTGATCCGCGCTGTCGCGGCGTGAATGCTGTCCAGCTGCTCCACCGGGTCGGCGAGGTAGACGGGCAGGTTGACCACGGTCGGCGACCAACTATTAGACGCGTTGTCATCGACGCCGCGGGTCGAGATCGGCATCAGGGTGCGCAGCGGCTGATCGGGTACCGCGTCATGCGCTTCCAGCCATCGCCGCACCGCCGATGTTGACGCGGTGAGGAATACATCGTTGACGGTGACGTCGAACGCGTTTGTGATGGCGCGCAGATCTTCCATCGCCATCGCGGCGAACGCGACGCTGCGCCGCGCGGTGATCGGGGCATTCAGCCGGGTCCGCGGCGAGCTCTGGTTAACGTCGGACTGTGGGGCACCTGGCCGTTGCCCGCCGTCGCCCGGGAGCAGTTGGCGGACCGATCCGAGCGCGGTTCCCACCACGGACTTCACCGCGCCGGGAGCTACTTTGACAGCGACCCGAACACCACCGGTGGTGTTGAGGGCGATCTCGCCGATCATGTCGCGCACCATCGAGGCCACGCCGGGCATCGTGGCAGGCGCCCGCTCAGTCACCGCGGGAAACTCAGCGTCGTGATCGGTGGTCATCAACTGGGGCAGCATCGAGGTCACCGCGCCCACCCCATCGGCCATGGCGTGGGCGAACTTCATCACGACGACCAGCCTGCCATCGGTGAGACCCTGTACAACCCAGGCGTCCCACAGCGGGCGATCACGGTCCAGCGGCTGCGCATGCAGGTGGTCAACCAGCGCGGCAAGCTCGCGCATGGTGCCCGGCTTCGGCAGTCGCACGTGATGCAAATGGTCGTGGACAGTGAACGCCGGGTCCTCGACCCATACCGGCTGGCCCAGCCCAAAGGGTTTGGTGAGCAATCGCTCGCGGAAACCTCTTGTTGCCGCAGTACGCTCGGCCAGCTGCGCTAGAACTGCCCGAGCGGTCAGCTCACCACCCGCTGCCGGGTCGCAAAACAACACAGCAAGCACGTGGGTGGGCATCACCGACGTTTCGCCGTGCAACGTGACACCGTCCAGACCGGTCAAACGCTTCATCATGCTCCATTCACCTTCCGGTGCTTAGCTACTCAGACTTGGTTGACGACTCTCGCACCCGCGCTGAACAGCATTCAGCAAACGACGAACTTGCACGCATGAATACCCCGCGTCTCCAAGGGAATTCAGTGATTGCCAGCTATCGCGTCAATACAGGCGGCAGATCCCACACCATAGACGGTCAGCGCGTGTCAACATCGTTGATACTAGCACACTCAGAAGGGGAATAACGGGAACCGGAGCGGCCGTCGTTGGCTGCGCGCTCGTCTACTCCTGCGGCGCACTCGTCCACGCCGACACCCTGGTGCTGCCGTACAGCATCGGCGCGCCGCCACCGCACCGCTACCCCGGCTTCTTGCCGCACTCGGCGCCTGAGACCGCGTGGGCACGACGCGGTTCAACGCTGTACGCCAACAACGTTGACACCCCCGCGAAGAGGGTGTTTACTGGAGGTCTATCCGGAAACGCCTCTGGCCCGGCGATGCGAATTCCTCTCGGGATCAATCGGTTTCCTGTTCTATCCCCGGAAATCGGGTTCCGACCATTGAACGGCGCCGATGCGCGTCGAACACCTGAGGACACATGCGTGTGCCCAAACCCTCAACCGAAGGAGACCGCGGCCATGATGAGGACATTAGCCCGCAGACAACGAAATGTTTTCCACGAGAACGTGATCCGCGTAGGTGCGGGTTTCGTGGCGAAGGAGCGCCCGCATGTGGTGGCAACGTTGTCGACGCTGGGGCCGCACCTAGGCAAGTGGGATTCGCGTGATGTGAACGTGGTCGTCTCCCTGCAAGACCGCGGGGGCAACCAGCAGCGCGTCATATTGCGCACCAGCCTGCCCGGCCTTCCGCCGCTCGTAGCGGTTGCCAAAAACCCGGACATCACCCGCGCGCTATGTGATGCGAAGCGTGAGCTGATCCGGCAGATCGAACACCACAAGTCGGCGCGCAAACCCATGAACAACCGTCGGCTGAGCGCGACGATCCGACATAATCTCCGCGCGACCCCGACCGCCGAACTCGCAACGTAGACGCGGCTTTCGAGACCCAACCAGCAGCTCGCTTCTGCGGGCAGATAGAGACAGTCATGACGCACATCACCGAAGAGCGTGTTATCGGCAACCATGCCGACATGGGCGGGTCGACCACGGTGGCCACTCGCACTTCGTTGACCGTCACCGACATTCTTCGTGCCGGCCGGCGGCGCAGGGTCGGACGTAGAGAGATGATCGCGGCACGATCAATGTGGGATTCGGAGGGTGGAGCGATCGGCAACGACGTGTCGCGGTTCAACGGTCGCGGGGGCCGGGCACCCCGTGGTCTTGGTGGGATAAACACCGACTGAAGAATTAGTGGTTAACCGATGACCCAGCCGCCGACGGGACCGTCAGCTTGCAGGCAGGCCACCCAGACGCCCGACTCCACCGAGGAGGACGACGAGAGCAGGCCGGTCACCCGCGCAGCGGTCCTGGCGTGTGCACTGGAGATCATCGATCGTGATGGCGTCGACGCGCTGTCGATGCGCCGCTTGGCGAGGCGGTCGGCCGTGATCCGATAGTGCTATACCGGCATGTGCCCAGCAAGGCCGCGGTGCTCGACGGAGTGGTCGAGTTGATCTTCGAGAGGTTAGCGCTAGACACCACCACGGCGGACTGGGCCGCGGCGTTGCGGGACCTCGCCCACGACTTCCGCGATTTAGCGCATGCACACCCAAACGTGGTGCCGCTGCTGGTCACCCGGCCACTAGCGACGCCGCTGGGGATGCGGCCGCCAGGGACCTTGCGGCACCTCGAAGACGTCCTTGCGCTGCTGACCGGGGCCGGGTTCACCGGAGCCGACGCGCTGCACGTGTATCGGGCTTTGCTCGGGTTCTTGTTCGGCCATGTGCTGACCGAGCTGCAGGAACTCGTCGAACGCCCCGAGGAAACCGACCACGTGTTGCGGCTCGGGCTGCACCGGCTGCCCATCGGCGAATTTCCGCACTTACGTGACCTCGCCCCGTCCTGGGCCTCCTACGACGGGTTGGCCGAGCTCGACCGCGGACTCGACATTCTCCTCAGCGGGCTGGCCGCCCAGCTCCCATTGCCGGACAGCGCGCCGGCGCGGGCGCCCAGCCCCGGGTCCACGTAACCAAACCACCAAGAACGGATGTGATCACGATATTGCCACAGTCGAATCCCAAGACCATGTCCGTCGACCCCGCGAATAGCGCGACACGCCACCTCGCGTGAATGTCGGTGAGGCGTCGATGGCAATAGCAGACGTAGCCGAATACGACCATCTGAGCGACGCGGACCTCAAGCGGCTGGAGGTTGCGCTGGAGGCGATCCGCCGCGACATCGAGGACTCGCGCGGTGAAAAAGACAGGGCATACATCCGGCGCGCTATCGCGTTTCGGCGATGCCTCGACCTCGCCGCACGGCTGGTCATCGCCGCCAGCCGCAGCAAGGCCGGCTGGGCGCTCGGCACCACCGCGCTCGCGGCGGCCAAGAGCATCGAGAACATGGAACTCGGCCATAACATCTGCCACGGTCAATGGGATTGGATGAACGACCCGGAGATCCATTCCAGCACCTGGAAGTGGGATATGGCGGGTGTCTCCTCGCAGTGGCGGTTTTCCCACAACTACCGCCACCATGTGTTCACCAACGTCATCGGTGTGGACGACGACCTCGGATACGGTGTCGTCTCCTGCGGGTCACCCGCGACCAGCAATGGCGGGTCAGCAATCTGTTGCAGCCTCTGCGAAACGTGTTGTTGGCCATCATGTTTGAATGGGGCATCGCATTGCAGGGTTTGCATTCGGCGCATACGCGCGCGGCGAGCGACGCTGAGAAATCTGCCCTCACCGGTGCGCTGGTCCGCAAGATTGCCCGGCAGGCCGGCAAGGACTATCTGCTCATTCCCGCACTCAGCCGTCGACGATGGCGCCGCACGCTCACCGCGAACGTGACCGCCAACCTGCTCCGCAATGTGCGGGCGTATGTGGTGATCTGCTGCGGGCACTTCGCCGACGGCGCAAAGAAATTCACCCCGCCGAGCTTGAGGACGAGACGAAACCTGAATGGTATCTGCGACAAATGCTGGGTACCGCCAACTTTCGCGCCGGGCCGGTGATGGCGTTCCTCAGTGGAAACCTCTGCTACCAGATCGAACACCATCTTTTCCCTGACCTACCGAGTAACCGCCTGGCGCAGATCGCCCAACGAGTTCAGGCAGTCTGCGCCACCTATGACCTGCCCTAAACGACCGGTTCGCTCGCTCGCCAGTACCTGCTGACCTTGCGCACCATTTCCAAGCTGACGCTTCCGGATCGGTTCCTCGAGGGGGCCGCAGGCCGGGTGGCGATCGCCGTCGCCAGCTGAACCGACGGTGCGGTTCGAGATCCTCGCTTCGGTCAACGAAGCGTGGCAGGACCCTCGCCGATCGTGACACCCACCGGTTGTGGCGAACCTGCATGGGCTCGCGCAGCGGAAGAAGATGCTCACCCTGGTCACCGCGACCAAGGACATCGACATCAGCGAGGTCGCCGCCCTGGCCAAACTCGTGCTGCTCAGCTGACGGTTTCGGGCGCACAATTGAGGTGTCCGTCTGAACCTGGGGTGCGGCGATGAGCGAGCAACGGTACGACTATTTCGGCGAGATCTTCCAGCGGTACTTCAGGCCCGCCATCGGCGCATATCCGCGAACCGGTGGAGCACTCGTCGAAAGGTTGCTCACGCTCACTGACCACGTCCCGGATCGATTGGCGCAGACCCGGCGCGCCGCAATTGCATGGGGCAAAACCGAGACCCCGAATGCCAGGATCACCTCGGAACTCTTCGTGATCACCCAACACGGACTGATGTATGCCGCCGGGTTGAACGAGTCGCACCGGGCGCTGTATTACCTGGCCACGCCGCCCGCGTTGTTCGATCCGTTCGTCGATCAGGTCGACACCGCCGAACTGCGTGAAGGCGCGGTGGTTGTGGTGGACAGCCGGTTCGGCCGCGACCTCGCATCCGCTCATCCGATGGACGCCGCGCTGCGCCGGATACTCGATGCGCACCTTGCGCTGCGAGTGGATCTGCCCGGTTAGCTATTTCCTCGGGACGAATTGGGTGACAGCATAAAAGGGCCCTCTCTTTTTGCACGGCGAGCGAATCGGCCGGCAAGCATGCCGGCACCAACGGGCCGGCCTGAACGCGCGCCCAACGCTCGCATCCGCGCAACCTCGCGGTCGCGACTCACCAGTGGACCCGCCCCGCCTTGGCTGGCGTCGCCCGCTCGCGCCAACCGGCCGCAGTCAAGGGAGTCAAAGAGCTGATCGCCCATCATCGTGAGGCGAGAACCGGCCGCGCACTTGGGGACCATTTTGGGACCACACGTTATGCGCGATGGTGAACGATCTGCGCGTTTGTGAACGTCTTGCACGCTCACATCGCACCAGACACCCGCGGTGACCAGGGGAAACGTGTTACCGCGATTTACTGGGGGTCAAGTGGCCTAGCGGCGCGTCCACACACGCGCTGTGGGTAGGTTTACAACTTCCTAGCAACCTCAGATGCGTGTGCCGACGGGGCAAGAGAGGCTATGCGGATCCTTGCACGTCGGCGGCGGCCAACTCCTCGGCGATCAGCGCTAGGCCGTAGGAGCGCAGCAGCCACTTGCCGACGTCGCATGGGGAGCGCGTCGAGCCCCGACCGAGAGGACCGCCCGGCAAACGAGTGCCCGATACGGGATCCTTTGCGACATCAGGTTCAGCGGCGATTGTCACGATCAATGCCGAGTTGGGCGTGCTTGGGTGCTCGCAGCGAATCGGGTCTGTACAGTCAGGCTGTCTGACATGCACGGCATGTCGCTTCGGCCGGAGCGACGGACCATCTGGGGTGAATACGAAGGGTTTTACGCAATTCCGCCGTCATCGTCGACGCCAGACAGTGCTTGACGACGGCCGAACCCCAGCGGCTCCCGAAATTCCTGGCGCGCCTGCACAGACGCGCCGGTTACTCACACACCGAACACGCATCGTAATTTCGCGTAGGCCAAAGGGATTGCCGTGAGCCGATTTACCGAGATGATGTACGACAGCGCCCGGTGCAGCCTCAAGGGCATGGTGACCGGGGAGCCGCACGCGCCGACGCGGCATACCTGGGCCGAGGTGCATGAGCGGGCTCGCCGGGTGGCGGGTGGGCTGGCCGCGGCGGGCATCGGACGCGGTGACGCTGTGGCGGTGCTGGCCGGCGCACCGGTCGAGATCGCGCCGACCGCGCAAGGCGTCTGGATGCGCGGCGCCAGCCTGACCATGTTGCATCAGCCCACTCCCCGTACCGACCTGGTGCGTTGGGCCGAAGAGACCACCGGCGTCATCAAGATGATCTCGGCGAAAGCCGTGGTCGTGTCCGAGCCGTTCCTGGCGGCCGCGCCGGTACTCTCGGGCCACGGGATGACGGTGCTGACCGCCCAGACGCTGCTCGCCAACGCACCGATCGGGCCGGTGGACACCTGCGACGACGACGTGGCGCTGATGCAGCTGACGTCGGGCTCGACGGGATCGCCCAAGGCCGTTCAGATCACACACGCCAACATTGTTGCCAACGCCGAAGCCATGATGGTCGGCTGCAACTTCGACCTCGACACCGACGTGATCGTGAGCTGGCTGCCGTGCTTCCATGACATGGGCATGACGGGCTACCTGGCGGTGCCGATGTACGTCGGCGCCGAGCTGGTGAAGGTCACGCCGATGGACTTCCTGCACGATACGTTGTTGTGGGCCAAGCTGATTGACAAATACAAGGGGACAATGACGGCCGCGCCGAACTTCGCCTACAACCTGTTCGCTAGGCGGTTGCGCAGACACGCCGCACCGGGGGATTTCGACCTGTCCTCGCTGCGGTGGGCGCTCTCGGGCGCCGAGCAGGTGGACCCGCTCGACGTCGCGGACCTCTGCGACGCCGGAGCGCCGTTCGGGCTGAAGCCTGAGGCGATCATCCCCGCCTACGGCATGGCCGAGACGACGGTGGCGGTGTCGTTCTCCGCGTGCGGCGGCGGGATGCTCGTCGATGAGGTGGACGCCGACCTGCTGGCCGTCTTGCACCGCGCCGTTCCTGCGAGCAGGGGACATACCCGGCGGCTGGTCTCGCTGGGCCGCCCGTTGGACGGCCTGGAGCTACGCGTCATCGACGAGGAAGGGCGCGTGCTGCCGCCGCGCGGCGTCGGCGTCATCGAGGTACGCGGTGCACCGGTGACCAACGGCTACATCACCGTGGCCGGGTTCATCGCGGCGCAGGACGAGCGGGGTTGGTATGACACCGGTGACCTGGGCTATCTCACCGAGACCGGCGATGTCGTGGTGTGCGGGCGGCTCAAGGACGTCATCATCATGGCGGGCCGCAACATCTACCCAACCGACATCGAGCGCGCCGCCTGCCGCGTGGCGGGGGTGCGGCCGGGCTGTTCGGTCGCGGTGCGCCTCGACGCCGGACACCCGCGGGAGACGTTCGCGGTGGCGGTGGAATCCAAGGAGTACGACGACCCGGCGCAGATGCGTCGCATCGAGCGTCAGGTGGCGCACGAGGTGTTCGCCGAGGTCGATGTCCGGCCCTGCAACGTGGTGGTGCTTCAGCCCGGGATGATCCCGAAAACGCCGTCGGGCAAGCTGCGGCGTGCCCACGCGCTGGGCCTTATCAGCTGAATCGGCGTCATCCCGTCGCAGGGCGAGTATTTCGGCGGCCCCCGACAACGCAGTGCGTCACGGTGTGTGTCTACATCCAGATCACGGCCTTGGACACCAGGGCGTAAGCTCAGGGCGTCGGGACCACAAAGGCCCCATAATCAAGGGGCCAGCCATGTCTGACAAATCTCCTCGGCAAACCATGACCAAGAAGTCCGGAAAATCTCTGAAAGAGAAGCGCGCCGCCAAACACGCCAAGGCAGCGGCTCATGTCTCGTCCACCGAGGCGTTACTCCACGACAAGAAGCGCTGACGCACAACAGCTTTCCCGAGGCGTCCTAGCTCACTCACACAAGGATAACGAGCGCAGATTGCCGATCCACCCGGCGTATTTCAGCCGGATCAATCGTCGGGTCCGGCCGCGGATCTTCCTTGAGCGTGGCTACGGGTCCGACTTTGGTGCTCACGTCAACCTCGTTGGGGCGCGGCCGGCTTCAGCTGATCGACTCCAGCTGGTCGATCGAGTCCCTGGGTAGGTCGCCGTCAACGACGGCCGTCACCACCAGTTTCTCCAGTGTGATCGCACCCTTGTCGTTGTCGAGGAAGGCGATGTCGGCGGCATCGCGTCCGGTGGCGATCCGCACCAGGGTTTGCCTTGGCGCCAAGAGCGTGCCGTCGACCACTCGCCAGTACCCCTCGACGAACGCCTCGGCTACCGCATGAAAGTCCATCGGGTACAAGCCAGCGCATACACCGAAACAACACGGGCAGGCACCTTGACGGCCCGTAACAGCGCCACCACAAGATGCGCGAAGTCTCGACACACGCCGGCGCCGGAGAGCAAGGTATCCGCTGCTCCATCGATAGAGTCACTCGAGCCTGGCACATAGTTCAGACGGCTGCCGACCCAAAGGGAAACCCCCTCCAACAGAGTCGTCGAATCGACGTAGCTCCCGAATTCGGTTGCGGCGAAACCGAAGAACTTGTCGGACTCGGCGTAGCGGCTCGGACGAAGGTACATCGATAGGTCGTACTCGGTCACTGGTGCCGGATCGGTTTGCCCCACGATCGTCGCGGCGTAATCGCCCTTGAGGTTACCCACCGGAACGTCCAACTTGTGGATTCGGTTACCGTGCACACCGCTGATCTCCAACGGCTGCAGAGGCTTTCCGTCCAACACAAATGACAACGACTCGGATAGCTCGGTGTTGGGATGCGGTGCGCCAGGTATGAGCCGGGACCCCTCAACGTAGTGTGGGCTGGCGGGAAACCACCCACCAGCCCACACGGGGTAGAGCTCTCGCACTAGCGATCAGGGATCGCTAGACGGCAGTTACCCTCACTGCCTGCGGACCCTTGGTCCCCTGCTCGATATTGAACTCAACTCGCTGGTTTTCCTCGAGCGATTTGTAGCCGTTTCCCTGTATTTCTGTGTAGTGGACGAACACATCTGCTGCGCCGTCGTCCGGAGCGATAAAACCGAAGCCTTTTCCGCCGTTAAACCATTTCACAGTCCCCTGCGTCATACCGTCAACTTCTCTCATCATGAATGGATGCCGACGGGCATCCCGGGCTACAGTAGCACGTGCGACACGCAAGAACTGTATTCGACTGCGACAGAATATGTTTCATGCACTGAGACACCAAGTGACTGCCGGCCTGAGCCCGCAAATGCCTGGGTGTGGCGTTGGGGCTGTTCGCCTGCCCTAATGTGTGATGCGGTGCGGTGAATCCGCCGCTAGTTGGGGACGGCCTTGTGATTCCCAGCGCCCCTGTGCGGCAGTTGCTCTTGTGCGGCTTTCCCGGTCCTGCTCGCTGATCATGAGCAAGGCGTCGAGACTTGACGCGTCGTTTGGTACCGCGGCCGCCATCACGATCGCGTACGCGTACTCCGGGTCGGTGTGCCACGGGACGACCAGCAAGACGATCCTGGTTCTGTCGCGTCCGGTTACCTCAATGGTGTTGAACGGTTGGCGGTGGACGCCGTCGAGTTCGACCGGTCGCGCGCCGGTGATGAGTCAGGCGGGCGTTTCGATCCATTCGGCGAGGTTCTATATCACACGCTCGATCGGGCCAAGTCGTACCGAGAGTACCGCAAGCAGATCTGGGAGCTCAGTTGAAAGGTCATCGCTGCGTGGCCACCATGCCCCGTCGACATACCCGGTAGTGGGCGCCTTGGGCTTCAAACGCAGGCGCGGCGTGCGAACGCGGGGGATGGCAAACTCGCTGAGGCTTCTGCGGGCCTGTTCCAGCGTCATCGCGACGATTGTCGGCTGCCAGGAACAAGGGACCAGCTCGGCGCCGGTTTTGCCATGAGCATGGGACCACCCGTTTGCCAGTGATGGGACCACCTGGCTAGCTGTTTGCCAGTTATGGGACCACCCGGCGTGGCGTCGGGGCTTCCGGTTGCTCGGCCGCTGTATTGGCCGAATGAGCTACCGGGAGGTTTCTGTGATCGAAGTCAAGGAGATGCTGCGGCTGTGGCTGGAGGGTCGCGGGTTTCGGGAGGTGGCCCGGCTCTCGGGCACCGACCGCAAAACGGTGCGCCGCTATGTGGACCGGGCCCGCGCGTGCGGGCTGGACCGTGACGGCGACGCGTGTCAGCTGACTGACGAGCTGTTGGCGGCGGTGATCGCCGAGGTGCGGCCGAGTCGGCCCAACGGCAAGAGCCAGGCGTGGGAGACCATCGATGGGCAGCGGACGCAGATCGGGGCGTGGCTGAAGCAGGACTTGACCTTGACGAAGGTGCACATGCTGCTGGGCAGGCGTGGCGTGGTGGTGTCGTATCGGACGTTACATCGGTATGCCACAACGGAATTGGGGTTCGGTCAGCGGCAGGCCACGGTGCCGGTGGCCGACTGTGAGCCCGGTGCTGAATTGCAGGTCGACTTCGGCCGGCTCGGGCTGCTCACCGACGTCGAGGACGGCCGCCGGCGGGTGGTGCACGGGCTGATCTTCACGGCGGTGTATTCGCGGCACATGTTCGTCTGGCCCACTTACCGGCAGACCCTGGGCGAGGTGATCGCCGGGTTCGAAGCCGCGTGGGCGTTCTTCGGTGGGGTGTTCGCGGTGGTGATCCCGGACAACATGAAGGCCATCGTGGATAAGGCTGATGCGACGACCCGAAGCTCAACGACGCGTTTCGCGAGTACGCCCAGGCTCGGGGATTCGCGGTGGATCCGCCCGCATCCGCAGCCCCCGCGATAAGCCTCGCGTCGAACGCTGTGTCCAATATGTGCGGTCGAATTTCTTTGCCGGAGAAGGCTTTCAGAACCTGAGGACTGCCGGAGCGAGCTGAGCAGTGGTGTGGACAGGTGGCCGGGATGCGGATCCACGGCACCACCCGGTGCCGGCCCGGCCGAGGTGTTCACCGCCGAGGAGGCCCCCCAACTCAAGCCGGTGCCCGACGCGGTGTTCGACATCCCGACCTGGACCCACCCCAAGGTGGCCCCGGACCGGCATGTGCAGATCGCCAAGGCGCTTTACAGCGTTCCCGGCGAGCTGGTCGGGCGCCGGCTCGATGCCCGCGCCGATGCGCACACGGTCAAGCTGTATTGGCGCGGTGAGCTGATCAAGGTCCACCCCGTGGTGGGCCCGGGGCGCCGCCACACCGATCCCGCGGACCTGCCCGCTGAGGTGTCGGTCTATGCCATGCGGGATATCGAACACGCTGCAGCGCAAGGCGGCCGCGCACGGCACCCATGTCGGCGTCTACGCCGCGGCGGTGTTAGAACACCCGCTGCCGTGGACCAAGATGCGCCAGGTCTACCGGCTACTGGGGTTGGTGCGCCGCCACGGCGCCGAGCGCGGTCGATGACGCCTGCCGACGCGCCCTGGACGCCGAGGTCATCGACGTCGGCGCTCATCGAGCGCATGCTCACCCGCGGCGCCGGTCGAGCAGCTACCGCTGTCCCGATGCCGCCACCGCCGACGGCATCCCGATTCGTGCGCGTCAGCCACCGACTTCGCAGTGCGGAGGCCATCATGAGCCCCGCTCCGCCCTGACACCACCCCGGCGGTCAAGCCGATCGAGGTCTCCGCCGGAACTCAAAGTCGCTGATGCGCCGCCTTAAGCTCGGCCAGCTACTCGACACCCTGCCCGAGCGCCTCGCCCTGGCCCGAGTCCAACCGGCTGCCGCACCACGATTTCCTGGAGATGCTGCTCGCCGACGAGGTCACCCGCCGCGACCGCAAATCCGCGCAACTACGCGCCAAGACCGCCCACCTGGATCCGCAGATGCAGTTGCAGGCCTGAGACGACACCGCCGCGGTCAGCTACGACCGCCAGCTGTGGGCCGAGTTGACCTCGCTGCGGTTCCTCGCCGACGCCTACAACGTGCTCATCATGGGCCCGGTCGGCGTCGGAAAAACGTTCCTGGCCAACGCCTTAGGGCACATCGCGGTCCGCCGTCACCACAGCGTGCACACCGAACGCGCCGACAAACTCTTCAAACGCCTACGGGGCGCACGGCTGGACGGCAGCTACGAAGACGAGGTGCGCAAACTGCACCGCGTCGAGCTACTCATCATCGATGACCTCGCGTTGCACCGGCTCGAGACCACTCGAGACCAACGACTTCTACGAAATCATCGTCGAACGCCACCGCACCGCCTCAACGATCATCACCAGCAACCGCGAACCCCCGGAGATCCTCGACCATGATGGCCGACCCGCTGCTCGCGCAGTCGGCGATGGACCGGCTCCAATCCGCGGCCTACGAACTCGTCGTCGAGGGCGACTCCTACCGGCAACGCCAGAAAACCCCGCCCCGGAAAGCCGGTCAATTCGGACTAGTGTCCTGAGTCATTAATTACGACTCAGTTGATAATCTGGGCTATGCCCAGTCCACAGGCTGCCGTAATTGTGTTGACCGATATTGAGCGTGCCGAGTTGGAAGGCTGGGCGCGGCGTCGAACGAGTGCCGCAGGATTGGCGTTGCGGTCGCGAATCGTGTTGGCGGCCGCTAATGGTGAGTCCAATACCGACATGGCTGCTCGGATGGGGATCTCGCGGAACACGGTGAAACGGTGGCGCAATCGGTTCGTCGAGTTTCGCTGTGGCGGTCTGCTTGACGAGCCGCGTTCCGGGCGGCCTCGGGTCGTGGGTGATGAGCAGATCAAGGCGTTGATCACCACGACGTTGGAGAGCGCGCCGCCAGATGCCACGCATTGGTCGACGCGGTCGATGGCTGAGTATCTCGGGTTGAGTCAGTCGATGGTCTCGCGGGTGTGGCGGGCGTTCGGATTGGCTCCGCACAAACAGGATTCGTGGAAACTGTCCAAGGATCCGCTGTTCGTGGAGAAGGTCCGCGACGTGGTCGGGCTGTATCTGGACCCGCCGGAGCGGGCGGTGGTGCTGTGCGTCGATGAGAAGACCCAGATCCAGGCGCTCAACCGCACTCAGCCGGTGTTGCCGATGCTGCCCGGCACGCCGGCGCGGGCCAGCCACGATTACGTTCGGCACGGACCTCGAGCCTGTACGCCGCGCTGGACCTCGCCTCCGGTCAGGTAATCGGTTCGTTGCACGCCCGCCACCGCTCCCAGGAGTTCCTCGCTTTCCTGAAAAAGATCGACGCCGAAGTCCCCGCCGACCTCGACGTGCCACCTCGTGCTCGACAACGCCTCGACCCACAAAACTCCCGCGGTGAAGCGTTGGCTGACAACACCATCCCAAGTTCATCTTGCACTTCACACCGACGAGCTCAAGCTGGCTCAACCTCGTCGAACGCTGGTTCGCCGAGTTGACGACCAAAAAGCTGCGCCGCGGCACCCATACCTCGGTCCGTCAACTCAACGCCGACATCCGCGCCTGGATCCAGACCTGGAACGACAACCCCCGCCCCTACGTCTGGACCAAGACCGCCGACCAAATCCTGGCCAGCATCGGCACACTACTGCACCCAAATTAATGACTCAGGACACTAGCCGAGTTCACCAGCAGCCATCTCGTCAGTCACCATCACACAACGGCCAGAACCGGAAACAACCGGTCCCATGCTCATGGCAAAACGGTGGTCCCATCACCCTGGCAAGACGACAGGCAACGCTGGCCGATTCTCAACCGACTTAGACTTCAGCGCGCCCGACGACGACGTAGTGCTCGAGGTTTGCGGGCTTATCGATGGAGCAGGGTACTCAAGGTGTGGGCTGACGTGATCGACGATCGACGTGGCAACCCGCCCCTTCGGCCAGAAGACATCCTCACTGTCCGTCGTGAGCAAGACTTCGAGCCCGACTCGATTGGGGTGTTAACCGGGTTCCTCAACGACCTCGACGTGAACGAACAGCGGTGGGCTTCCTGCAACGAACGTCACCGTTCGGAAGTGCAAGACGCGCTCTCCGCGCTGCGCGGTTGATCTCGCTGCGCCTACTGGGCGCGCGCAGTACCGGAACCACACCGGTTGCCGCGCTGCCTACTGTCGTCAGAACTGTCGTCGAAGTCCCAACAGCGCCGCCCCCAGATGCCGAAAACAGCCTCTGAGCTGTGCGCGCCCGAAGAGATTCGAACTCCCAACCTTCTGATCCGTAGTCAGATGCTCTATCCGTTGAGCTACGGGCGCATGTGTTCAATTGTTCCGGTGGCGGAGGCGAGAGGATTTGAACCTCCGGTCCCCGGTAAGAGGACAACTCATTAGCAGTGAGTCCCATTCGGCCGCTCTGGCACGCCTCCTCCGAACCTTCCTGAGGGTACCCGACGCGCCCGGCTGACGATGCGGGCTGCCTCGCCGCCTCGGCGAGTGCGGCGTGGCGCAACGAGCACTGCCTCGGCATATGCTGGCGACGTGACTGCCCGCCTGCGCCCTGAGCTGGCGGGGCTGCCGGCGTACGTACCGGGCAAGACGGTGCCGGGCGCCGTCAAGCTGGCCAGCAATGAGACGGTGTTCGGTCCGCTGCCCAGCGTCCGCGAGGCCATCGAGCGCGCCACCGACATCGTCAACCGCTATCCGGACAACGGCTGCGTGGAGCTCAAGTCGGCGCTGACCAAGCATCTCAACACCGGCAAGGTAGGCGGCGCCGGCGGCTGGGCTGCCGAGCACATCGCCGTCGGCTGCGGTTCGGTGAGCCTGTGCCAGCAGCTGATTCAGATCACCGCGACAGCCGACGACGAAGTAATATTCGGCTGGCGCAGCTTCGAGATCTACCCGCTTCAGGTCCGGCTCTCCGGCGCCATCCCGGTCCAGGTGCCGTTGTCGGACCATGCCTTTGACTTGGACGCCATGGCAGCCGCGGTCACCGACCGGACCCGGCTGATCTTCGTCTGCAACCCCAACAATCCGACGTCGACCGTCGTCAACCCGGACGCGCTGGCCCGATTCATCCAGGCGGTCCCGTCGCACATCCTGATCGCGATCGACGAGGCCTACGTCGAATACATCCGCGACGGCATGCTTCCCGACAGCCTGGCCCTGGTCCGCGATCACAGCAATGTCGTTGTGCTGCGGACCTTTTCGAAGGCCTATGGCCTGGCCGGATTGCGGGTGGGCTACGCGGTCGGCCACCCCGAGCTGATCACCGCGCTGGACAAGGCCTACGTGCCGTTCACGTTGTCCAACATCTCACAGGCCGCGGCGATCGCCTCGCTCGACGCCGCTGACGAGCTGCTGGCCCGCACCGACGGTGTGGTCGCCGAACGTGTTCGCGTCAGCGCCGGTTTGCGCGACGCCGGATTCACGCTGCCGCCGTCGCAGGCCAACTTCGTCTGGCTGCCGTTGGGCGAGCACACGGCGGATTTCGTCCAACAGGCCGCCAACGCGCGCATCGTGGTCCGCCCGTACGGCAGTGACGGTGTCCGGGTCACCATCGGTGCGGCAGACGAAAACGACACCCTGCTGCGCTTTGCGCAGGGCTTCGCCGAAAGGAGTTTGCGATGACCGACGAGCTGGCCCGCAAGAGATTCACCGACTTCAAAGAGCGCGCCGAGCCGATCAGCGACGCCGAGCTCGACGACTACTGGGCGACGCTGCAGCCCGCCACGATCGAGGGCATGCTCGGCGAATGGCGAGGTGACGGGTTCAACACCGGCCACAAGCTCAACGCCGCGTTGAAGCAGGCCCGCTGGTTCGGCAAGTCGTTCAACTCCGCCGCCGACGTCAAGCCGCTGATCTGCCTGGACGCCGACGGCAACAAGTTCTCCAACGTCGAGCTGGGCAACGGCGAGGCCAGCTTGTGGCTGGAGGCGTTCCGCGGTGAGGTCGTCGCCACCATGGTCTACGACGGTCAGCCCACCCACGACCACTTCAAACGCATCGACGAAAACGCCGTGATGGGGATCATGAACGGCAAGTTCGCCCTCAACGGCGGCCGGTTGGCTTACTTCTACCTCGAACGGGTGTAGGCCCCCACCGCTCGAACGTGAAGCTGGCTTCGCGCTCGGCGCCGAGCGTGCGGCTGGCTTCACGCTCGGCGCCGAGCGTGCGGCTGGCTTCACGTTCGGCCGGACCCGCGAGCCGCTGGGCGGGGTCTCCGAGCTACCCCGGCGTTCGGCCGGTGAAGGCGATAAGCCGGTCCAGCGCATTGGTAGCCTCGGGCGTATCGACCGGATCGTCGAATCCCACCGTCGACCGGCCTTCCGGTGTGATGACCTGCTTGGCCAGGCCGAGCACGTACTCGGCCAGCGAATCGGCGACCTCCACGTCGTGGCCGGTGGCCGCCGCGTAATCCCACGCATGAACTAGGAATTCGATCGTCAGGATGCTCGCGGCCACTGCCGCGGGCATCTCGTCGCTGCCCAGAGCCACCGTCCCGTCCAGGCCGCGGCGGTGCCAGGCGTCCAAGGCGGGGCGGGCCGCGGCAACCAACTGCCGCTCCACCGAGTCATCAGCGGCTCGTGGCGGAAGCTCCGCGCCCACCGCGCCACCCAGGGCGGAGATCGAATTCAGGAGGTGATCGGTCAACGCCGCCACGTCGAATTCTGCGCATGCGGTCTGCTGCGTCATCGAGTCGCGCGAGAGCGGATGCACGACCTGTCGCAGTACGCGCAGCGAGGCTTCAGCGCTGTCGAGCTCGTCACTCGGCGGTGAATCAGGACCGGGGCGCAGATCAGACGGCATGCCTGCCAGGTTACGGTCTGGATATGGGCGACTCATACGAATCCGTTACCGTCGAAACCAAAGATCACGTCGCGCAAGTGACACTGGTCGGCCCGGGCAAGGGCAACGCGATGGGGCCCGCGTTCTGGTCAGAACTACCCGAGGTGTTCGCCACGCTGGATGCCGACCGGGAGGTGCGGGCCATCGTCCTCACCGGGTCCGGCCGTAATTTCAGCTACGGCCTCGATGTGCCGGCGATGGGCGGGTCTTTTGCCGCGCTGCTCGCAGACGGCGCGCTGGCCCGCCCGCGCGCGGACTTCCACGCCGAGCTGGGCCGCATGCAAAAGGCCATCACCGCGGTTGCCGACTGCCGCACCCCGACCATCGCCTCCGTGCACGGCTGGTGCATCGGCGGTGGCGTCGACCTGATCTCGGCGGTGGACATCCGGTACGCCAGCGCCGACGCCAAATTCTCGGTGCGCGAAGTTAAACTGGCCATCGTTGCCGACGTCGGCAGCTTGGCCCGGCTGCCGCTGATCCTGAACGACGGCCATCTGCGGGAGCTGGCGCTGACCGGAAAAGACATCGACGCGGCGCGCGCCGAGAAGATCGGTCTGGTCAACGATGTATACCCCGACGCCGACGCCGCGCTTGCCGCCGCGCACGAGACGGCGGCGGAGATCGCCGCCAACCCGCCGCTGACCGTACACGGCATCAAGGATGTCCTTGACCAGCAACGTATTTCGGCGGTGTCGGCCAGCCTGCGCTACGTCGCGGCGTGGAACGCGGCTTTTCTGCCGTCGAAGGACCTGACCGAAGGAATGTCGGCGCTGTTCGCCAAGCGGCCGCCTCAGTTCACCGGGGAATGACGCCGTGCCACGTACCCTCGCGGCCAAACCCCCACACCCCGCGAACGTCACGCTGGCGTGACGCTCGACGACGACAGCCACGCTGGCGTGACGCTCGGTCAAACCCCCGCAACCACGCGAACGTCACGGTGGCGTGACGCTCGACGACGACAGCCACGCTGGCGTGACGCTCGGTTACCCTCGCGGAGATGGCGAACGTGACTGAAGACGGCAAGATCCGCGTCCCGGCCGACTTGGACGGCGTGACGGCGATCGGCGACGAGGACCACTCGACAATCGACAGCGCCACCGTCGACCAGATCTGGCGGGCGGCCCGCCACTGGTATCAGGGCGGAATGCACCCGGCCATCCAGTTGTGCCTGCGGCACAACGGACGGGTAGTTCTCAACCGCGCGATCGGACACGGCTGGGGCAACGCGCCGACGGATCCACCCGACGCCGAGCAGACCCCGGTTACTACCGACACTCCGTTTTGTGTGTATTCGGCGGCAAAAGGCATCACCGCGACCGTGGTGCACATGCTCGTCGAGCAGGGACACTTCGCACTCGACGACCGGGTCTGCGAATACATTCCCAGCTACACCAGCCACGGCAAGGACCGCACCACGATCCGGCACGTGCTGACCCACAGCGCGGGCGTCCCCTTCCCCACCGGACCCAGGCCGGATCTGCGCCGCGCCGATGATCACAAGTACGCGCAGGAAGAGCTCAGCAAACTACGGCCGCTGTACCGGCCGGGACTGGTACACATCTACCACGCGCTGACCTGGGGTCCGCTGATGCGCGAGATCGTCTACGCCGCCACCGGCAAGGACATTCGCGACATCCTGGCGAGCGAGATCCTCGACCCGCTGGGCTTCCGATGGACCAACTTTGGCGTCGCCGAAAAGGATGTCCCGCTGGTCGCGCCGAGTCACGCCACCGGACGGCCGCTGCCGGCTCCGATCGCGGCCATCTTCCGCAAGGCAATCGGCGGAACAGTCCACGAGGTCATCCCCTACTCGAATACCCCGGCGTTCCTGACCACCGTGGTCCCGTCCTCCAACACGGTGTCGACCGCCAACGAGCTGTCACGCTTCGCCGAAATCTGGCGTCGGGGCGGCGAACTCGACGGCGTGCGCATCGTGAGCCCAGAACGGATGTACGAAGCGGTGCAGGAATGCCGGCGGTTGCGGCCGGATTTCGCGGTGGGTTTGACGCCGGCGCGCTGGGGCACCGGATACATGCTGGGCACAAAGCGGTTCGGGCCGTTCGGGCGCAACGCGCCGACGGCGTTCGGCAACCTCGGGCTGGCCAACATCGCGATCTGGGCCGACCCGGCGCGCGGCCTGGCGGCGGGCGTGATCAGCAGTGGCAAGCCCGGTCGCGATCCTGCCCTCAAGCGCTACACCGCGCTGATGGACACCATCGCCGCCGAGATCCCCAGCGGTTAGCAATGCCGAGCGGGGGAACACTGCCGGTATGGCTAACTACCGAGTGATAGACCCGCATGGCGAAGTCGTCGCCACCAAGGACATCGCCAGCGCCGACGACGCCCACGCGTGGTTCGTCGACCAGAAAGCCGACAACAGTGAGCTCGGCTGGCGGATGGAAGTCGAGAGCGACGGCGACTGGCGCTTCTTCGACGACACCGAAGGTGATCGGGCCTGAGCTCACAGCGTTTGCCCCTGGAGGACGCGGGCAACCCCAAGCGCTATGGACTCCGAACGCTTCCGCAAGCTGCTGACCACCCGTAAACCGTTCGTATCGGTCTATTTCGACGACTCGCACGACACCGAAGACGCGGCCACCCAGCTCGAACTCAAATGGCGTGGACTGCGTGCGGAACTCGTCGAGCAAGGCGCCGACGAGTCGGTCACCACCGATATCGAGCGCGCCGTCATGGACCTGCGCGAACCGATCGGTCGTAGCGGCCGCGCGGTGGTCGCCGGCGCCGATGGTGTGGTGCTCAACGAGCATCTGATCCGGCCGGCGGCCACGACCGTCGCCCGAGTTTCCGAGCTGCCCTACATCGTGCCCATCGTCGAACACGGCTTTGAGAACCCGGCCTACGTGTTGGCGGTAGTCGACCACACCGGTGCCGACATCACCGCCCACATTCACGGCACTCTCGCCTCGGAGACCGTCGACGGTGGTGGCTATCCGGTGCACAAAGCTGCCGAGACGGCCGGATACGGCGATCCGCAGTTGCGCACGCAGGAAGCCGCCCACAAGAACATGCGCGCCGTCGCCGATCGGGTCGCCGAACTGGTCGACGAAACCACAGCTGAGCTCGTTTTCGTCGTCGGCGAGGTCAAGTCACGTTCGGACCTGCTGGCCGAGCTGCCCGATCGGATCGCCGACCATACCGTGGCCCTGCAGGTCGGCGCCCGGCACAGCGGGCACGACTTCGACGAAGTGCAGCAGGCGATCGAAGCCGAGTTGCTCAAGCACCGGCTGGGCATCCTCGACGATGCGGCGCAACGCTTCACTGCCGAGGTCGGCCGGCAGTCCGGGCTGGCCGCCGAAGGGCTGGGGGCGGTGTGTTCGGCTCTGCGTCAGGGCGCGGTCGAAACACTGATCATCGGTGACATCGGCGAGGCCACTGTGGTCGCCGACGAGGACGTGACGACCATCGCACCTACCGCCGAGGTGCTCTCCGAGCAGGGGGCGGCGCCGGCCAAGACATTGCGGGCCGACGAGGCGCTGCCCTACTTCGCCGTCTCCGTCGGGGCGTCGCTGGTGCGCACCGACGAACGGATCGACCCCGCCGACGGTGTCGGGGCGGTCCTCCGGTACGCGCCGACGCTGCACTGAGCGGGCGAGGGGTCGCCAGACAGAAACCAGGGTCGTGAATCTGCGCGGACCACAGCCGTGGCGTCTGCCTCGCGGAGCAAACGTGGCCGGAACATCCAAAAGCGGTGGTGGAGGGATTTGAACCCCCGGACGGTTTTAGCCGTCCCTCGCTTTCAAGGCGAGTGCATTCGGCCGCTCTGCCACACCACCGTCGTAAAGCGTAACGGCGCCGGTCTAGAGCCGTCCGACCCTTCCGGACTGGCTGGAGATTTTCAGCTCGACGCTGATTCGCCGGCAGTTCTCACCCATCGCCGCCATCTGCGCACGCGATAACTGGCTGAGGAAATTGGTTCGCACGGCTTGGGCGTAGGTGACCATGGCCTGCCGCGCCAAGGCGCGGCCAGCCTCGGTGATGATGGCGACGACGCCCCGCTTGTCATCCGGAGTGGTCTCGCGACGCACCAGCCCTTGGGCTTCCAGGCGACCGATTTGCCTGGTCAGACGGCTCGGCAGCGACGGTAGCGCCTCGGCAAGATCGCCCATCCGGGCCGAGCCGTCGTCAGCATTGGACAAGATGTCCAGCACGCGGACGTCGAGCAACGAGAGCTGGTGGGCTTCGGTCAGGCCGCGGTTCAACGTCGCATACAACCGCAACGCACAGTCCAGGAAATTCTGCCAGGACTTCTGTTCGGCGATGTCCAGCCCCGGCATGTCACCGGGCGTCCGGCCGGCGATGAGGCCTTCCATTCGGTCATGTTAAGGCGTCCGAGCTGTCTGAACAGCCAAATCCGCAGGTAGTAGCGTGTCCAGGATGCATGCGATCGTGGCCCGCTCCGCCGAGCAACTCGACTGGCAAGAGGTCTCCGACGTGCGGCCGGGTCGCGGTGAAGTCTTGGTCAGGGTCAGCGCCGCCGGGGTCAACCGCGCCGACCTGCTGCAGGCCGCCGGTCACTACCCGCCCCCGCCGGGGGCCAGCGAGATTCTCGGCATGGAGGTGGCCGGTGTCGTCGCTGAGCTCGGCGACGACGTCGGCGGATGGTCGGTGGGACAGCAGGTCTGCGCTTTGCTGGCCGGCGGTGGATATGCCGAATATGTCGCTGTTCCCGCCGGTCAGGTGATGCCGATTCCCGATCGAGTCGACCTGCACGACGCCGCCGGGCTACCCGAGGTGGCGTGCACCGTCTGGTCGAACCTGGTGCTGACCGCCGGCTTGAGCGCAGGCCAGGTGCTACTGGTCCACGGTGGCGCCAGCGGCATCGGGACACACGCCATCCAGATCGCCGCGGTGCTGGACGTGCGGGTGGCGGTCACCGCGGGATCGGAGGCCAAGTTGCGGTTCTGCCGGGAACTCGGAGCCGAGATCACCATCGACTATCACGACGAGGACTTCGTCGACCGGGTGCGCGAAGCGACAAGCGGGACGGGCGCCGACGTGATCCTCGACATCATGGGAGCCGCCTACCTGGACCGCAATCTGGACGCCCTGGCCAACGACGGCCGGTTGGTGATCATCGGGATGCAGGGCGGCGTCAAGGCAGAGCTCAACCTGGGCAAGCTGTTGAGCAAACGCGCGCGGATCATCGGAACCACGCTGCGGGCGCGGCCGGTCAGCGGACCGAACAGCAAGAGCGCGATCGCCGAGGCGGTGGTGAGCTCGGTCTGGCCAATGCTCGCCGACGGGCGGATCCGGCCGATCATCGGCGCACGCATGCCGATCACCGAGGCCGCCAAAGCCCATCAACTGCTGTCATCGGGAGGGGTGACCGGAAAGATCGTGCTGACGGTCCAGGGGGACTGATCAGCCCAGCGATGCCAGCGCACGCACCAACTGGTCGACCTCGGCCATCGTCGAGTAATGCGCCAGCCCCACGGTGACCGCGCCCCCGACGTCGTTGACCCCTATCGCATCGAGCACTCGCGAAGTGGCGTTGCACATCGCCAGGATCCCGTTATCCGCCAACCGTTGCACGACACGCGCGGCCGGCACCTCGTCGACGGCAAAGCTGATCACCGGTATCCGGACCTCCGGCCGGCCGATCCCCATCACCAGCGGTAATGACCGCAGCGACGACATCAGGTAGTCGAAGATCCGGTTCATCTGCGAGGCCGCGGATTGCATGGAGATGGCGAGGCGTTCGCGCCTGGTACCGCGAGCGGACTCCTCAAGCGATGCCAGGTACTCGATGCTGGCGACCACACCGGCGAGCAGACCGAACTGGTGTACGCCTAGTTCCAGGCGGGCGGGTCCGGTCGCATAGGGATTCGTCGACACCGAGCCGAACGAGTTGATCAGCGACGGATCGCGAAACACCAGCGCGCCGATCGGCGGACCGCCCCACGCGACGGCGTTGACCGCCACCACGTCCGCGTCGATTTCATCAACACCGATCAGCCGGTAGGGCGCCGCGGCGGAGTGGTCCACCACCACCAGACCCCCGACGTCGTGCATCAGCTTGGTCGCTGCTCGCAGGTCGGTGACCGTGCCCAGCGTTCCCGAAGCAGAAGTAACGGCTAGCAGACGCGTCGACTTACCGATCAGGCCCTCCCACTGCCAGGTGGGTAATTCACCGGTTTCGATGTCGACCTCGGCCCACTTCACCTTGGCGCCGAACCGGTTCGCCGCGCGCAGCCAGGGCGCGATGTTCGCTTCGTCGTCGAGTCGGCTGACGATCACTTCATAGCCCAGGCCCGCCCGTGACGACGACGCGTCGGCTAGCGACGACAGCAGGACCGCCCGATCGGCACCCAGCACCACCCCGCGTGGGTCGGCGTTGACCAGGTCAGCCACCGCCTGGCGCGCCGCGTCCAGCACCGCGGCGCTGCGACGGGCCGATGGGTGCACACCGACAGTGCTGGCCATCGAACCACGAAACGCGGTCGACACTGTGGTCGCGACGGAGTCAGGGATGAGCATCCCTCCGGGTGCGTCGAAATGCACCCATCCGTCGCCCAGCGACGGGTGTAGTCCGCGCACCCGGGCGACGTCGTAAGTCATGCCAGCCACCTTAGAGTTGCCGTCGATTCCGCAAACCGCCGACGGTAGCGGGCGCCCAGATACGTCCCCGCCGTCCCGAGCCAGGTCACCCGGCCAGCCATACTAGTCCAGTGGGGCTGGGGTTCGGAATCCTGATCGGGTTGCTGTTACTGACGGTGCCCGGGATTATTGTCGCGCGGAGCGCTCAGCTAACTTGGCCGATCGCGGTGGCGGTGGGCCCGGCCCTGACTTATGGAGTGGTCGCGCTGGCGATCATCCCCTTCGGCGCCCTCGGAATTCCGTGGAACGGTTGGACAGGGCTGGCGACCCTGCTGGTGATCACGTTGCTGACAGCGTTGTTGTCCCTGTTGCTGGCCCGCTATCGCGACCCACAAGGCGAAGCACTGGCGGTCAGCGCCGGGCCCGCGCTCGTGGTGGCCGCCGGGGTGGTGCTGGGGGCGCTGCTAATCGGGTTTGCGGCGATCCGCGGCATGCCGCACTGGCAGTCCGTGCCCAGCACCTGGGACGCGGTCTGGCATGCCAACACCGTCCGGTTCATTCTCGACACCGGGCAGGCGTCGTCGACGCACATGGGTGAGCTGCGCAACGTCGAAACCCATGCCGTGCTGTACTACCCGTCGACCTTTCATGCCCTGGTGGCGGTGTTCTGCCAGTTGACGGGTGCCGCGCCGACGACCGGCTACACGCTCAGCTCGCTGGCGGCGTCGGTCTGGCTGTTCCCGGCCAGCGCGGCCATCCTCACTTGGCGGATGCTGCGCTCGTTCAGCATGACGCGATGGTCGGCCTCCTCAGCCGCCGCCTCGGCATTGTCGGCCTCCAGTGAGTGGCGCACGGCCGGCGCGGCTGCCACCGCCGCGGTGCTTTCGGCGTCGTTCACCGCGGTGCCCTACGTCGAGTTCGACACCGCCGCGATGCCGAACCTGGCCGCCTCGGGGATCGCTGCGCCGACTTTTGTGCTGCTGGCCTCCACGTTGCGGCACCGCGATCGCATCCCGGTGGCTGTGCTGGCTGTGGTTGGTGTCTTTTCAGTGCATATCACCGGCGGGGTCGTCGTCGTCCTCTTCACGGCGGCGTGGTGGCTGCTGGACGCGCTGCGGCATCCGGTGCGCGGCCGGCTGGCCGACGCGGTCACCCTGGCCGGCGTCGCGGTGCCGACCATGCTCCTCCTGCTCCCACAGTTCCTCAGCGTGAAACAACAGGAAGACGTCATCGCCGGGCATTCGTTCCTGACCTACCTCAGCAAAAAGCGCGGGCTGTTCGACGCGGTATTTCAGCACTCGCGTCACCTCAACGACTTTCGCGTCCAGTACGCGTTGATCGGCCTGGCCGGCGTCGGCGGGGTCATCCTGCTGGTCAAGAAGATCTGGTGGCCACTGGCGGTGTGGCTGCTACTGGTCCTGGTGAATGTCGACTCGGGGACGCCGTTGGGCGGGCCGATCGGGACGCTGGCGGGGGCGTTCGGCGAATTCTTCTACAAAGACCCGCGCCGGTTGGCGGCGGCGACGACGCTGTTGCTGGCGCCGATGGCCGGTATCGCGTTGTTCGCGCTCGTCCTGGCCGCGGTGACGGCGGCACGACGGCTCATCGACCGGCGCAGGCCGCAGCCGGTGGCGGAGCCCTTCTGGCCCGTCTGGGCCGTTACCACCGCGGTGCTGGTGCTGGCGGTCAGCCTGGCCAGCACATGGCACTACTTTCCGAGGCACCGTTTCCTGTTCGGCGACAAATACGACTCGATAATCATCAATCAGAAAGACCTCGACGCCATGGCGTACCTGGCCAACCTGCCCGGCGCCAAGACGACGCTGATCGGCAACGCCAACACCGACGGCACCGCCTGGATGTACGCGGTGGCCGACCTGCATCCGCTGTGGACGCACTACGACTATCCGGTCCAGCAGGGACCGGGCTATCACCGTTTCATCTTCTGGGCCTACGCCGACGACGCCGATACCGATCCGCGGGCCCGCGAAGCGGTGCGGGCACTCAACATTCGCTACATCCTGACCAGCGTGCCCACGGTACGAGGGTTCGTCGTACCTGACGGACTAAGGTCACTAGACAAGTCCAAGTCGTGGGTGAAGATCTACGACAATGGCGGAGCCCGCATCTACGAATGGGTTGGATCGAAAACCGCGCCAGAGCCGAACAAGCACTGAGAGGCCAAGGGATGTGCAGATGAGTACCGGCAACGACGACGACCACATCGAGATCATCGGCGCCGACCCCCGGTTGACCAGTGCCGCGGCAGACACCGACTCAGATGAACCGTCGCTGACCGACCTGGTCGAGCAGCCCGCCAAAGTGATGCGGATCGGCACCATGATCAAGCAACTGCTCGAGGAGGTGCGGGCCGCGCCGCTCGACGACGCCAGCCGCAACCGGCTGCGCAAGATCCACGCCACCAGCATCCGGGAGCTCGAAGACGGGCTGGCGCCGGAACTGCGCGAGGAACTCGATCGCCTCACCCTGCCGTTCAACGCGGACGCCTCCCCGTCCGACGCCGAGTTGCGCATCGCTCAGGCGCAACTGGTGGGCTGGCTGGAAGGTCTGTTCCACGGCATCCAGACAGCGCTGTTCGCCCAGCAGATGGCCGCCCGCGCGCAGCTCGAACAGATGCGCCAGGGCGCGCTGCCACCGGGGATCGGCCGACCCGGCCAGGCGGGCCCGGCCAATCGGGCACCGGCCAATACCTATAAGCGGGCACCGGTGTCGGGACCTCACACTGCTCACATCGAGACGCGCAACGCGTGGGTGGAGTTTCCCATCTTCGATGCCAAGACACGGTCGCTGAAGAAAGCCTTCCTGGGCAAGGCCGGCGGCACGATCGGCCGCAACAGTTCCAACGTCATGGTCGTCGAAGCGTTGCGCGACATCACCATGACGCTGGAGCTGGGCGACCGGGTGGGCCTGGTCGGCCACAACGGGGCCGGGAAATCGACGCTGCTGCGGTTGCTTTCGGGCATCTACGAGCCGACGCGGGGCTCGGCCACGGTCACCGGCCGGGTGGCGCCGGTGTTCGATCTGGGCATCGGGATGGATCCCGAGATCTCCGGCTACGAGAACATCATCATCCGGGGCCTGTTCCTCGGGCAGACCCGCAAGCAGATGATGGCCAAGGTCGACGAAATCGCCGAGTTCACCGAACTGGGCGATTACCTGTCGATGCCGTTGCGCACCTATTCCACCGGGATGCGGGTCCGGCTGGCAATGGGCGTCGTCACCAGCATCGATCCGGAAATTCTGCTGCTCGACGAGGGTATCGGCGCGGTGGACGCCGACTTCCTGAAAAAGGCCCAGTCCCGGCTGCAGAGCCTGGTGGAGCGCTCCGGGATCCTGGTCTTCGCCAGCCATTCCAACGAGTTCCTGGCCCGGTTGTGCAAAACCGCGATGTGGATCGACCACGGGGTCATCCGGCTCACCGGCAGCATCGAGGACGTCGTGCGGGCCTACGAGGGCGAGGACGCTGCCCGGCATGTGCGCGAGGTGATAGCCGAGTCCCAGGTCGAGACCCAAACCCACCAGCCGCTCGCGCACAAAGCTGTCGGCACTTCATCCGATGAGTGATTCCGTCATCGCCGTCGTGGTCACCCACCGGCGCCCCGACGAGCTGGCCAAGTCGCTGGACGTGCTGAGCACCCAGACCCGGTTACCCGATCACCTGATCGTCGTCGATAACGGCTTTTCGAGAGACGGCCCCACCGACAGCAGGGTCCGGGATCTCGTTGCCGGGCAGCCGATTTCCAGCACCTACCTGGGGTCTCACCGAAACCTCGGCGGTGCAGGCGGTTTCGCGCTGGGCATGTTGCACGCGCTGGCTCAGGGCGCCGATTGGGTGTGGCTGGCCGACGACGACGGGCACCCGCAGGACAACCGGGTGCTGGCGACCCTGCTGGCCTGCGCCGAGAAATACGGCCTGGCCGAGGTATCGCCGATGGTGTGTAATCTGGACGACCCGCAACGGCTGGCGTTTCCGTTGCGACGCGGTCTGGTATGGCGCAGGCGGGCAAGCGAATTGCGCACCGAAGAAGGCCAGGATCTGCTGCGCGGAATCGCGTCGCTGTTCAACGGCGCCCTGTTCCGGGCGTCAACCCTGGAATCGATCGGCGTCCCGGACCTGCGGCTGTTCATCCGCGGCGACGAAGTGGAAAGCCATCGCCGGCTGGTGCGGTCCGGCCTGCCGTTCGGCACGTGCCTGGACGCGGTTTACCTGCATCCCTGCGGATCCGGGGAGTTCAAGCCGATCCTGGGTGGCCGGATGCACACCCAATACCCCGACGACCCGGCCAAGCGATTCTTCACCTACCGCAATCGCGGCTATGTGCTGTCCCAACCGGGCCTGCGCAAGCTGCTGCCCCAGGAGTGGCTTCGGTTCGGCTGGTTCTTCGTCGTCACCCGCCGCGACCCCAAGGGCTTACTGGAGTGGATTCGGTTGCGCCGCTTGGGACGTCGTGAAATATTCGGCAAGCCCCATGGTGGAGGATCGGCATGACATTCATCGACGCCGCGGCTCAGTCCAAAACCCTCGCCCGGGCCCGGGGTGATCTGGCCGCCGGCTTCCGCCGTCACGAATTGTGGCTGCACCTGGGCTGGCAGGACATCAAGCAGCGCTACCGCCGCTCGGTGCTGGGCCCGTTCTGGATCACCATCGCCACCGGCACCACCGCCGTCGCGATGGGCGGCCTGTATTCCAAGCTGTTCCACCTGGAACTGGCGGTGCACCTGCCGTACGTCACACTCGGGCTGATCATCTGGAACCTGATCAACGCCGCCATCCTGGAAGGCGCCGACGTCTTCGTCGCCAACGAGGGACTGATCAAGCAACTGCCCACGCCGCTGTCCGTGCACGTCTACCGGCTGGTGTGGCGGCAGATGGTGTTGTTCGCGCACAACATCGTCATCTATGCCGTGGTCGCGATCATCTTTCCCAAGCCGTGGTCGTGGGCCGATCTGTCGGTCATCCCGGCACTGGGGTTGATCGTCCTCAATTGCATTTGGGTCGCACTGTGTTTCGGCATTCTGGCGACCCGCTACCGGGACATCGGCCCGCTGCTGTTTTCCCTCGTGCAGCTGCTGTTCTTCATGACACCGATCATTTGGAACGACGAGACGCTGCACCAGCAGGGCGCAGGGCGCTGGTCGAAGATCGTCGAACTCAACCCGCTGCTGCACTATCTCGACATCGTGCGGGCGCCGCTGCTGGGCGCGCACCAGGAGCTGCGGCACTGGGTGGTGGTGGTGGTGCTGACAGTCGTCGGCTGGGTGCTGGCGGCCATCGCGATGCGGCAATACCGCGCGCGGGTGCCTTACTGGGTCTAGCCGTGCGCGCTGCACTAGGCAATTCCGCTGAGAGATGCGTCATCGCGCCGAGAATCCGCCAAGGATCCTTTGAGGATCCTTCAAGGGCCGGCCCGCATGCTCTGCCGAGACAGCTGAACAACCTGGACAGCAGGCCGTCTCGGCATTGTCCAGGCCTAGGTGGCTGCCGGGCGCGCCGCTGCGGGTCAGCGGTCACAGTGCTGAAAGCAGGTACGACATGCCACGTCAGAGCCGACACGCGGTGCGAATTCCTCACGCCGGCAAGCCAAGAGCAATAGCGAGCAGCTCGATTGGCCGCGTCAACGCGCAAAGTTGCCATGGCGCGGCCGCGGCCCCAGCCAGGGGTCTGCTCGTCACCACCTGCATCGTCGCCGCGGACGATTCGGAGCGCGTCCTGTGGCAGCAGTTGGCCGACTGGTGCGTCATCGACCTGCGGTTCATGGACACCGCCTCGGGTCGCGGCGGTGGCGGCGCGTGAGAGTCGGGCAAGTACCGTCCCCTCGTTGGCGAGCAAACGTCGAGAAACTCAGCGCCCGGCTCCGTTCGGGGTGCAGTATGCATGCGTGAGCGACGTCTCGCCGATCGGGTGCGTCGGGCCGCTGATCGTGGCGACCCGCGGAAACCGCGGCGCCGGAGAGGTCCTGCTGACCGTGCGGGGATGCAAGGAGACCTACCTGGCGTGGTCGGACGAACCACTACCGAAGGGCACCCACGTGCTCGTAGTCGACGTGCGAGGCGCAAGGACTCTGGTCGTCGAGCGTTGGACCCTGCTGGAATGACGACCGAAATTCCCTGGAACACAACAACGAAATCCCGAAGGAGAACCACAATGCTCGGTTACAAGGTGCCCGATCCCGACGAGGCGATGCTGATCTCCGGTGGCCGGGCCAAAGGCAACGCCCCATTCCGCGTCGTGACCGGCCACGGCGCCTTCGTCATCCCGATGTTCCGCAAGGTGCGATTCCTGACGCTGGCAATGTGCGAGGCCGAGGTCGCCGAAAAATGCGTGACCCAGCAGGGCATTACCCTCAACGTCCGGTCGGTGATCGCGTTCAAAGTCGGCGCCGACACCGAAAGCATCATCGCCGCGGCGCAACGATTCCTGTCCGACCAAGACCAGATGTCGGTGCTCACCGGCCGCATCTTCGCCGGTCACCTGCGCTCGATCATCGGTTCGATGACCGTCGAGCAGATCATCCGGGAACGCCAGAAACTGGCGACCGAGGTGCTCGACGGCTCCAAGGAGGAGATGGCCCGCATCGGGCTGAACGTCGACGCCCTGCAGATCCAGTCCATCGACGACGACGGGCTGGGCTACATCAACGCGATGTCGGCGCCGCACAACGCGGCCATCCAACAGCAGGCGCAGATCGCCCAGGCGCAGGCCAACCAGGCGGCCGCCGAGGCCGAACAGGAGTCGCAGCGCAAGCAGGCCGAGTTCGCGCGCCAAACCTCCATCGTCAAGGCTCAGTACAAAGCCGAAGTCGACAAGGCGCAGGCGGAAGCCGCCCAGTCCGGCCCGCTCGCCGAAGCCGAGTCCCAGCGGGAGGTGTTGGCGATGCGCACCGAGTTGGCCCAGCGCGCCGCCGAGCTGCGCCAGCAGGAACTGGTCGCCGAGGTCGTCAAACCGGCAGAGGCCGAAGCCGAACGCGTCCGGATTCTGGCGGTCGCCGACGCCGAGAAGATGAAGATCCAGGCCGAAGCGGCGGCGTCGAACAACCGGGTGGCTCTGGACAAGATGCTGATCGATCAACTCCCGGACATCGTCGAGAAAGCGGGACGCGGGCTGTCGGGGGCAAACCTCACCGTGCTCAACGGCACTGACGGGCTCGGCCAGGTGGCCACCGGACTGGTCGCGCAAGGTCTGGCCATCTTCGACACGTTGCGCGACGGGCTCGCCCAGCACGGTTACGAAGACGCTCAGTTCGACGGGAAACGCGAGCTGAGCTGACCGGGCGGCGAGGCGGCCCGGATAGCCACCGTGCGCCGATTGACGGCACGCCGCGGCGGGTATGTCTGGAGCGGAAAAGGAGGATTCGCCATGGGTGCGACCGATAAGGCCAGAAACAAGGTGCAGAAGCTGCGGGGCGCGGTGAAGCAAACCGTC
Source organism: uncultured Actinomycetota bacterium (assembly GCA_963787635.1). Lineage (GTDB taxonomy): Bacteria > Actinomycetota > Actinomycetes > Mycobacteriales > Mycobacteriaceae > Mycobacterium. The sequence goes on from CAWBDP010000008.1 coordinate 690,033, forward strand.
GGGCGCGTCACCGGCGACCGCAGCCTCGAAGATCAAGGCACGGCGGACCGGTTCAAATCAGACATCAAAGACGCCGGAGAGAAAGTCAAGGACGCATTTCGCGGCACAGGCAATGGGAACCGTGGTCGCGGCCGCGGGCGACGGCGGACTTGACCGGTCCCGAGGTGAGCAAACAAGACCAAGTGACCAAACTCGCGGATGAATCGCGGGACCGCGTCGCCACGGAATTGGCCCGTCTGCGCGAACGCCGCCAGCCGGCTGGAGATCGAGGTGGCGAACGACCGCGGCATGGTCGGCGACCACGGCGACGCCGCGGAGGCAATCCAGCGCGCCGACGAACTGGTCGGTCTCGACGATCGGATCAACGAACTCGACCGCCTGCTGCTGGCCGGACCCACGCGGTCTCACCACAAGGACGGCACGCTGCCCGCCGGCACCGAGGTGACCCTGCGGTTCTCCGACGGAGCCGTGGTGACCATGCTGGTGATTTCGGTCGTCGAGCAGACGCCGCTGGGCCGCGAGGCCGAGACGTTGACCGCCGGGAGTCCACTGGGGCTGGCCCTGGCCGGGCACCACGAAGGTGACACCGTCAGCTATTCGACCCCGCAAGGACCAACCCAGGTGGAGCTGCTGGGGCTGAAGGTCCCGCGGTAACCGGAAGCGCGAGCCGGGGCACGTAAACTTCCCGGCGATGGCCGAAATCGCTCCGGCGCGCGCGCCCCTGAGCCTCAAGACGCAGGCGTGGCGGTTCATCGTCACCGGCGGGCTGTCGGCGGTCGTCGATTTCGGTCTGTACCTGCTGCTCTACAAGACGGTGGGCCTACAGGTAGACGTAGCCAAGGCAACCAGCTTCATCGCCGGCACCATCACCGCGTACCTGATCAATCGCCGGTGGACGTTTCAGGCACCGCCGAGCACCGCCCGGTTCGTCGTCGTCATGCTGCTCTACGCGACCACCTTCGCGGTCCAAGTCGGCCTCAATCACTTCTGCCTGGCACTGCTGCACTACCGCAACTGGGCGGTCCCCGTTGCCTTTGTCATCGCGCAGGGCACCGCGTCGGTGATCAACTTCGTGGTGCAGCGCTCGGTGATCTTCCGGCTGCGCTGATAAGCCGGTACGGTCTCAACGATCCGATTCGGCGACGAACAGCCGTTGCCAATTGGCACGGCCGGTCAACACGGGCATAGCCTCGCGGTATTGCTGCTGCACGGTGGCGGCTTCGGCGCGCATTCGCCGCATGAGTTTGAATGCGCGGCTCGTTAGTTCACGGATAGTTCGCTTGTCGCGCTTGCGTATTCGCACGCCGCTCTGGGAGGAGTGGGTGACGACGGCATGGTCGAAGAGCCCGACATGCCACCAGTGCGCGTCTTCGACGCGAATGTCGGCGATGCCGTGCTGGGTGCGGCCGCGCCATTGCGCGAGCACACGTTTGGCCAACACCAGGTCGAGGCGGTCCTTCTTGGGCGGGTACCCAGACGGCCGCATCACCAGGTCGGTGTCGCGGATTCCGGGGACCCTCGATGGTGGATGCGTGATGGTGTCGGGATAGCGCGCGCGGAGTGCCCGGACTGCACCCAGCGACTCCGGTCCACCATCGTGCAGGGTCTGCGGTCCGGCGAGGAAGCCTTCGATGCCGTCGAGCACGGTGGCGGCCAGGCCGTACTGCATGGAAACCACGCATTGGGCGACCTCGCGGGCAAGCCGTTTACAGACCTCTGCGGCGTCCAGGTCGCTGTAGAGGGCCGCGACGATCAGCGAGTTGCGGACGCTGAAGTAGTCGACCCAGTCGTCGCGGTTTTTCCAGAAAAAGTCGACGTGCCAGACGCCGGCGTTGGGCAACGTCACGGTGGGATATCCGGCGCGGCCGGCGCGCAGACCGTATTCGACGTCGTCCCACTTGATGAAGATCGGCAGGGGCAGCCCGATATCGGCGATCACCTCGGCGGGGATCAGGCATGTCCACCACCCGTTGTAACCGGCGTCCACCCGCCGGTTTTGGTGTTTGGTGATCATGTTGGCGTTGTGTAAAGCATTGGGCGCCAGCCAACCCGCGCGTATTTTGCTCAGCTCAACACCCTCGGCGCCGACGTGCAGACAGGCCGGGTTCATCAGATACAGCATTTGCGCGCCGACGATCGTCGGCGCCGAAGTGAGGTTGGCGAACGCGTTGAGCCGCAACACGGTATCGGGTTCGCAGAGGATGTCGTCATCCATCAAGATCACGTTGGCGTGTTCGCCGATCGCCGAGATTTCGTACATACCGCGGCTGAAACCCCCGGCCCCACCCAGATTGGGTTGCCGTATGTACACCAGCTTGCCGCCGAGTTTGGCGGCGTCTTCTTGAAACAGTGCTTGGCTGGACACGTGATCAGTGCCCTGGTCGACGACGTAGACCGCATCGATATCGGCGGCCAGGGCGGGATCGTTGGCGATCGCCGCGATGGTGGCCGCGCACTCGGCGGGGCGGTTGAAGGTGCAGATCGAGACTGCGGCTGGCCGAATTCGCGGCGGAGCCGACGCGGTCCAGACCAGGTCGGTGATGGTCAGCGAGCACTCCACCGCGGTGAACTCAACCCATAGAGCGCCGCCATCGAGGTACTCCCGCAGCGGCGTCGACATCGTCGCCTCACCGGTCCCGGAGAAGTCGATCGCGCGAACCGTGCGGGCGTTGCCGCCGTAATCGCAGGCCCGCAACAGCGCTCGGCAGGTGCCACGCGCATGGTGGGAGAAGGTGACCCGCACCTCCTCCACGGTGGTCCAGCGTTGAAAGTAGCTGGCCGGAAATCGGCCGAAGTAGGTGTTTGTGTGGACCGTGGCGCCTTTTTCCAGGTTGAGCACATCCCGTTCGCGGTGCGCCTTGCCGCTCTTGATCTGGGCGTAGAGATCTGCGGCGACCTGCATGTTTGGTCCGGTGAACAGTCCCCGTTGCAGCACCAGCCAGCGCGGGGCGGGGTGATCAGTCAGAGTGTGGCCGATCGTGGCGGCATCGGTAGCTGCGGGAACCGCCGTGCCTGGACGGTTACTCAATGTCCTCCCTCTCGGCATTGATATGCGTGTTGGCGTCGAACGATGCGATCGCGCAGAACCCTCCGTAGGGTAACAATTGCCTCTGGCCCTCGCCGTACTCAGCGCGCGTGTGTTTGTTTTCGCCATTCAAATGAGACCCGGGCCACGCTGACTAGCCGATCCGGCCTGGCTTGTCTGACTCCCGCCCCGCGCAAGCCGGGGCCCCGCACCTCGCGCGAGCGTCCCGCATCGTCGCGCCGAATTGTCCGACTCCTCCTCACGACGCAAGCGTCCCGCATCGTCGTCGACCGCGCCGAATTGTCCGACTCCTCCTCACGACGCGAGCGTCCCGCATCGTCGTCGGACCAGCGGGTACCCTCTGTGGACGATGTTGAGCAGTGACATTTTTACCATCCCCACCCGGCTGATGGGCTTTGGCCGCACCGCACCGTCGGTGGCGCAGGTGCTCTCCACCCCGGACCCCGAACTGATCGCCAGGGCGGTGGGTCAGGTCGCCGACTCCGGCGGCCGTGGCGTGATCGCCAGGGGGCTCGGCCGCTCCTACGGCGACAACGCCCAGAACGGCGGCGGCCTGGTGATCGACATGACACCGCTCAACGGGATCCACTCGATAGACGCCGACAGCTGCCTGGCCGACGTGGACGCCGGGGTTAGCCTCGACCAGTTGATGAAGGCGGCGCTGCCGTTCGGGCTGTGGGTTCCGGTGCTGCCGGGCACCCGGCAGGTCACCGTCGGCGGCGCGATCGCCTGCGACATTCACGGCAAGAACCATCACAGTGCCGGCAGCTTCGGCAATCACGTCCGGTCGATGGAGCTGTTGACGGCAGACGGGCAGATCCGTCACCTCACCCCGGACGGCGAAGACACCGAGCTGTTCTGGGCCACCGTCGGCGGCAACGGCCTGACCGGGATCATCCTGCGCGCCACCATCGCGATGACGCCGACCGAAACGGCGTACTTCATCGCCGACGGTGTTGCCACCAAGGATCTCGACGAAACGGTCGCCGTCCATCTCGACGGCAGCGAAGACAAGTACACCTACTCGAGCGCCTGGTTCGACCTGATCAGTCCGCCGCCCAAGCTCGGCCGAGCCGCGGTCAGCCGTGGCAGCCTGGCCAAGCTGGATCAACTACCCAAAAAACTCGCGAAGCGTCCGCTGAAATTCGATGCGCCGCAACTGTTGACCGTGCCTAACATATTTCCGGTCAGCGCGATGAACAAGCTGTCGTTCATGGCGATCGGCGAGGTGTATTACCGGCTGGGTGGAACCTACACCGGCAAGATCCTGAATCTGTCGCAGTTCTACCACTTGCTCGACCTCGTCAGCGGTTGGAACAATGCTTACGGGCCAATGGGTTTCGCCCAACATCAGTTTCTGGTACCGCCCGACGCGATGGACGAATTCAAGGCCATCATCCGCTGGATCCAGACACGCGGCCACTACTCGGCGTTGAATGTGTTCAAACTTTTCGGCCCGGGCAACCGTGCACCGCTGAGTTTCCCGATGGCCGGCTGGAACGTTGCGATGGATTTCCCGAACAAACCCGGGGTCAACGAGTTCCTCAACGAGCTCGACGCCCGGGTGATGCAGTTCGGTGGCAGGGTCTACACCGCGAAGGACTCGCGGGTCAGTGCAGATAACTTTCACGCCATGTATCCCCGCATCGACGAGTGGATCGCGTTGCGCCGCAAGGTCGATCCGACCGGGGTGTTCGCCTCGGACATGGCCCGACGTTTGGAGCTGCTCTAGTGGTGTTGGACGCCATGGGAAATCCGCAAACCATCCTGTTGCTTGGCGGCACCTCTGAGATCGGGCTGGCGATCTGCGAACGCTACCTGCAGAACGCGCATGCGCGCATCGTGTTGGCCGACCTTCCTCACCACCCGGGGCAGGACAAGGCCGTCGCGCAGCTAAAGTCTGCGGGCGCCAAGTCCGTCGAGTGGATCGACTTCGACGGCGTCGACACCACAAGCCATCCCAAGGTCATTGACGCCGCATTTGCCAACGGCGACGTCGACGTCGCAATCGTCGCGTTCGGCCTGCTCGGCAACGCCGAGGAGTTGTGGCAGAACCAGCCCAAGGCGGTGCAGATCGCCCAGATCAATTACACAGCAGCAGTATCCGTTGGTGTGCTGCTGGGCGAGAAGATGCGTGCACAGGGCTTCGGGCAGATCATCGCGATGAGTTCAGCGGCCGGTGAGAGGGTGCGGCGGTCGAACTTCGTGTACGGATCGACCAAGGCCGGTCTTGACGGCTTCTACCTGGGGCTGGGCGAAGCGTTGAAGCCCTCCGGCGTGCACGTGCTGGTCATCAGGCCCGGCCAGGTGCGCACCACAACCACGATCGAGCACTGGAAGTCCACCGGCGCCAAGGAGGCCCCGCTCACCGTCGACAAGGAGTACGTCGCCAACCTCGCGGTGACCGCGTCGGCCAAAGGCAAGGACCTCGTCTGGGCGCCCGGCGCTTTCCGCTACGTCATGATGGTGCTGCGGCATGTCCCGCGACCGGTCTTCCGCAAGCTGCCCATCTAGATGCGCAACGCACTGGCCACCGTCGGCCACCTGGCGGTCGCGATGGCCGTTGCCGTGGTGGTGTCGGTGGTCTCGCTGGTGGCGATCTCGCGGGTGGAATGGCCCGCCTTCCCATCGTCGAACCAGTTGCACGCCCTGACCACCGTCGGCCAAGTCGGCTGTCTGGCCGGGCTGATCGCCTGCGGCTGGCTGTGGCGGCGCGGTCAAACCGCCGCCCGTTTGGTGGCCCGGCTGGGCGCGCTGGTGCTGGTGTCCGCGTTCTCGGCCGTCACACTGGGGATGCCGCTGGGCGCCACCAAGCTCTACCTGTTCGGGGTCTCGGTGGATCAGCAGTTTCGCACCGAGTATCTGACCCGCCTGACCGACAATGCCGCCCTGCGCGACATGACCTACACGGGCCTGCCGCCGTTCTATCCGCCGGGCTGGTTCTGGATCGGCGGGCGGGTCGCGGCGCTTACCGCGACGCCGGGCTGGGAGATGTTCAAGCCGTGGGCCATCACCTCGATCACGATCGCGATCGCGGCCGCTCTGGTGCTGTGGTGGCGGATGATCCGTTTCGAGTTCGCGCTGATCGTCACGACGGCGACCGCGGCGGTGACCTTGGCCTACGGTTCGCCCGAACCGTACTCGGCGATGCTTACCATGCTGCTGCCGCCGGTGCTGGTCCTGGCCTGGTCGGGTCTGCGGGCTGCCGAGCGTCACGCCAGCGTGACTCCCGATGCCGAGCGTCACGCTGGCGTGACGCTCGATCCCACAGTCGAGCGTGAAGCTAGCCGCACGTTGGAGGCCGAGCGTGAGCCCAGCTTCACGTTCGAGCCAAAAGCCGGGTGGGCCGCAATCGTCGGCGCCGGGATCTTCCTTGGCTTCGCCGCTACCTGGTACACGCTGCTGCCCGGCTACGCCGCGTTGACCGTGGCGGCGATGGCGGTGCTGCTGGCGGCGTCGCGGTGGCGGCACGGGCTCCGGTCGGCGGTGGACCCGTTGATCCGGCTAGCGGTCGTCGGGGTGATCGCGTCGGGCATCGCCGCGATCACCTGGTTGCCGTTCCTGCTGCGCGCGGCCCGCGGCCCGGTCAGCAACGCCGGCGGCGCCTGGCATTATCTGCCGGACGCCGGTGCCGAGCTGACCTTTCCGATGCTGCAGTTCACGCTGCTGGGTGGGCTGTGCATGCTGGGCGCACTGTGGCTGGTAGTTCGGGGCCGCACGTCGGTGCGGGCCGCGGCCCTGCTGATCAGCGTGCTCGGCGTCTACCTGTGGTCGCTGCTGTCGATGCTGATGACACTGGAGCGCACCACGCTGCTGTCGTTCCGGCTGCAGCCGACGCTGACGGTGTTGCTGGCGGCGGCCGGTGCGTTCGGTTTCATCGAGGTGACGGCGGCGGCCGTGGCGCGGGGCCGTGACCACGCCTGGGGCCGCCGCGTCGTCCCGGTGGCCACCGCCATCGGCCTGGCCGGGGCGATTGGGTTCAGCCAGGATATTCCCGGCGTGCTGCGGCCGGACCTGACCATCGCCTACACCGACACCGACGGTCACGGCCAGCGCGCTGACCGCCGGCCGGCTGGCTCCGATAAGTACTACGGCGCCATCGACGCCGCGATCACCCAGGTGACCGGCAAACCACGCGACCACACCATCGTGCTTACCGCCGACTACAGCTTTCTGTCCTACTATCCCTACTTCGGGTTTCAGGGCCTGACGTCGCATTACGCCAACCCGCTGGCCCAGTTCGACATGCGGGCCGCTCAGATCGAGAGCTGGTCCAAGCTGAAAACCGCCGACCAGTTCATCCACACGCTGGACACACTGCCGTGGCCGGCGCCAACGGTGTTCTTGATGCGCCGCGGCGCGGGCTCCGGGTCGGGCAGCACGTACACCCTGCGGCTGGCCAAGGACGTCTATCCCAACCAGCCCAACGTGTGCCGCTACACCGTGGACTTGCACGCCACACTGTTCGCCGACCCCCGGTTCAGCGTGCAGAACATCGGACCGTTCGTGCTGGCGATCCGTAAACCGGCGGGACGGGACTGATGGCAACCGAAACCGCACATGGCGGGCAATTACCATCTACCTCCGTGACCGCCGCGCAGGCGAACCACCGTAGCGCCCGGGCAGACATGCCCGGCGGCGACCGGACCACCCCGGACTACCGACGCACCCGGATCGTCGCCGTCGTCGCCGGTCTGCTCGGGGCGATGCTTGCCCTGGCCACCCCCTTGCTGCCGGTCAACCAGACCACCGCGCAGCTGAACTGGCCGCAGAACGGCGTGTTCAGCAGTGTGGAGGCACCGCTGATCGGCTACGTCGCGACCGACCTGACCATCAACATCCCCTGTCAGGCCGCCGCCGGGCTGGCCGGCCCGCGTGGGACGACAACGACGGTGTTGTTGTCCACGGTGCCCAAGCAGGCACCCAAGGCCGTCGACCGCGGATTGCTCATCGAACGGATCAACGACGACCTGGTCGTCGTGGTGCGTAACACCCCGGTGGTCGCCGCCCCGATGAGCCAGGTGCTCGGCCCGGCATGTCAGAGATTGATGTTCACCGCGCACGCCGACAAGGTCGCCGGCGAATTCGTCGGGCTGACCCAGGGGCCAAACGCCGAGCATCCCGGCGCCCCGCTACGCGGCGAGCGCGGCGGGTACGATTTCCGACCGCAGATCGTCGGCGTGTTCACCGATCTGGCCGGCCCGGCGCCACCGGGCCTGAGCTTCTCGGCGACCGTCGACACCCGCTACAGCAGCTCCCCGACCTGGGTGAAGATGGCGGCGATGGTGCTCGGCGTGCTGCTGACCGTCGCCGCGCTGGTCGCGCTGCACATTCTGGACCGCGCCGACGGGACCCGGCACCGCCGCTTCCTACCGCCACGCTGGTGGTCGATCGGCGGGCTGGACGTCCTGGTCACCGCGGTGCTGGTGTGGTGGCATTTCGTCGGGGCCAACACCGCCGACGATGGCTACATCCTGACCATGGCCCGGGTGTCTGAGCACGCCGGCTACATGGCGAACTACTACCGTTGGTTCGGCACGCCGGAGGCGCCATTCGGCTGGTACTACGACCTGCTGGCGCTGTGGGCGCACGTCACCACCGCCAGCATCTGGATGCGATTGCCCACCCTGGTCATGGCGCTGACGTGCTGGTGGCTGATCAGCCGTGAGGTCATACCCCGACTGGGTCACGCCGTCAAGCACAGCCGCGCGGCGGCGTGGACGGCGGCCGGCGTGTTCCTGGCGTTCTGGCTGCCGTTGAACAACGGCTTGCGGCCCGAACCGATCATCGCGTTGGGCATCCTGCTGACCTGGTGCTCGGTGGAACGCGCGGTGGCCACCAGTCGGCTCCTGCCGGTGGCGATCGCGTGCATCATCGGCGCGCTAACGCTGTTCTCCGGGCCGACCGGTATCGCCTCGATCGGGGCGCTGCTCGTGGCGGTCGGCCCGTTGCGCACCATCTTGCACCGTCGTACCAGACAGTTCGGGCTGCTGCCGCTGGTGGCGCCTATCCTGGCTGCCGCCACCGTCACGCTGATCCTGATCTTCCGCGACCAGACCCTCACCGGCGAGGCCCAGGCGAGCATGCTCAAGCGTGCCGTGGGTCCCAGCCTGAGCTGGTTCGACGAGCACCTCCGTTACGAGCGGTTGTTCATGGCCAGCCCGGACGGGTCGGTGGCCCGCCGGTTCGCCGTGTTGGCGTTAATGGTTGCGCTCGCGCTCTCGGTGGCAATGGCGTTGCGCAAGGGGCGAATTCCGGGCACCGCGGCCGGGCCTACCCGCCGCATCATCGGCATCACGATCATCTCGTTCATCGCGATGATGTTCACGCCGACCAAGTGGACACACCACTTCGGCGTGTTCGCCGGGGTGGCCGGGTCGCTGGGGGCGCTGGCCGCGGTCGCGGTGACCTCGGTCGCGATGCGCTCACGGCGCAACCGCACGATGTTCGCCGCGATCGTGCTGTTCGTCGTGGCGCTGTCGTTCGCCAGTGTCAACGGCTGGTGGTATGTGTCGAATTTCGGTGTGCCGTGGTCGAACGCGTTCCCGCAATGGAAGTTCGGCTTCACCACCATTTTCCTCGGACTGACGGTGCTGACGCTGCTGGTGGCGGCCTGGTTCCACTTCATCAACAACGGCGACGGCACGGTTTCACCGTCACGAATTCACCGAATGCTGCAGTCTCCCTTAGCAATTGCCGCATGGGTGTTGGTTTTATTCGAAGTGCTGTCGCTGACGCTGGGAATGACTGACCAGTATCCCGCGTGGTCGGTGGGCCGCTCCAACCTGCAGGCGTTGACAGGTAGGACCTGCGCACTGGCCGACGATGTCCTGGTCGAGCAGGACGTCAACGCCGGAATGCTGTCCCCGGTCGGGGTGCCGGTCAAAGACGCGCTGGACGCTGCTTTGAACCAGGGCTTCGACCCCAACGGCATTCCCGCCGACGTCTCGGCAGACCCGGTGATGGAACGCCCCGGCGACCGCAGCTTCGTCAACGACGACGGGATGGTCACCAGCAGCGAGGCCGGTACCGAAGGCGGTACCACAGCCGAGTCGGGGATCAACGGTTCCCGCACCCGGCTGCCGTACAACCTAGATCCGGCCCGCACACCGGTACTGGGCAGTTGGCACGCCGGCACCCAGGTGCCGGCGGCGCTGCGGTCGGCCTGGTACCGGCTGCCGCCCCGAGACGACGCCGGACCGCTCTTGGTGGTCTCGGCGGCCGGCCGGTTCGACGCCGGGGAAGTCCAGGTGCAGTGGGCAGGCGATGACGGCAAGCCCGCAGGCACACTGAGATTCGCCGACGTGGGCGCGTCGCCGGCGTGGCGCAACCTGCGGGCGCCACTGGCCGGAGTGCCGCGCAGTGCCACCCAGGTGCGGGTGATCGCCAGCGACGACGACCTGGCGCCGCAGCACTGGATTGCCCTGACGCCGCCGCGCATACCCCGGCTGCGCACCCTGCAGGATGTGGTCGGGTCCCGGGATCCGGTGCTGCTGGACTGGCTGGTCGGTCTGGCGTTCCCGTGCCAGCGGCCGTTCGGACATCGCAACGGCGTCGTCGAGGCGCCCAAATGGCGCATCCTGCCGGACCGGTTCGGCGCCGAGGCCAACTCGCCGGTCATGGACAACCTCGGTGGCGGTCCGCTGGGCATCACCGAACTGCTCGACCGTGCCACCACCGTGCCCACGTATCTCAACGGCGACTGGTCCAGGGATTGGGGCACACTGCAGCAGTTGACGCCCTACTATCCCGACGCGGCGCCGGCGCGCCTGGACCTGGGCTCGGTCACCCGCAGCGGCCTGTGGAGCCCCGCGCCGCTGCGGCATTAGCCGAGTCGAGTGGGCACCCCCGCGGCCGGGAAACCTCTTCTGGTCGCGCCGAGTCTGCGGTCACGGCATCGAGGCCGCACAGAGATCGCGTTCAGCCGCCCGGTTTACGCCCTCACCGCAGTCTCGGTTGAGCAAAATAAAGCTGTCACAGCGCGGGCAGGCACAGGTCGGTGAGGCAGCCGAGGTTGGACGGTGGGCTATCGCCCTCGTAGACGAATTGCCCGCGATTGGCTTGGAATCCGTCGTCAACCCGGTACCAGGTGTGGCAGCTGTGCATGTCCCAGTTGACGTCGCCTTCGGGCAGATGTTGCCCAGGGCACCACTGATATGGCCCCCTCGCGTTGGCCTCGGCGGGGCCTTCGGACAATACGACCCCGACACCAGCCACGGCACCGAAAAGAATTGTGCCGGCGACGATTTGCTTGAGGCTGAGAGCGGTGAGCACGACGATCTCCTTTTGCTGCAGTCGGTTTCGTTACGCGGCGGGCTGACTTACGGAGTAAGAGCGCGCACAGGGTGCCGAATTGCCCAAATCGGGTGTTCGATGTCACCGGCGTAGTGGCGAATCGGGTGCGTAGGTCCGGAAAACGGCTGATACGGATCTGCTGATGCGACCGCCGGCACCAGCGAGCCGATCAGTGAGAGCCCGACGGCGCCGAATAAAACACTTACCGTCATGCGTAGCTTGGAAAGCTTTGTCGGCTTGACGTTCATGGTTGCGATTCCTCCTGTGGCGTGCGTCCCGAATCGGGGACCTGTCGCTTGCTCGCAGTGGCCGGCAATCTGAGTTTGCGGCAGGCCTCTTGCCGGATCTTCGCGAAATTCTTGCGAATTTCTTGCTTCCACCTGCGGGCGGAGTCGGTCGGTCCCGTCACGGCACTCCGGCGGCACTGCTGGGCGAGTTACCGCTCTCAGCCCGAACGGATCTCGACGGTGAATTCGTGACCGCCGATACAGATTCGGTCGCCGTCGGTCAGAGTGGTGCTGCCACGGATCAGCCGGCCTTGCACCTCGACACCGTTGGTCGAACGCAGATCGGTGATCACAAAAGCGGTTCCCGTGTCGCTGACGACGGCGTGGTGTCGGCTGACATCGGTGTCGTCGAGAACGATGTCGTTGTCGGCGGAACGCCCGATTCGGGTGATTGTGCCGTTCAGCCAATGCTGACGTCCAATTCGGTCACGCAGCAACGTCGGCGGAGATGCCGCCACCGAAGCCCCGGTATCCACGGCCTCTCGCCGGTAGACACCCCGTTTGAGGGTTTCCAGCTCGGCCGCCGGCATACCGATGGGTTCCTGACGCAGGATCCGTTGATGCAAGGCAGTGATCGTGGGCCCAGGATCGATGCCGAGTTCCTCGATCAGAGTCGTCTTCAGCCGCCGATAAGCATTCAGCGCGTCGGACTGGCGCTCGCTGACGTAGTAGGCGGTGATCAGCTGGCCCCACAGCGGCTCACGGTAGGGGTGCTCGGCGGTTAGCGCCTCGAGCTCACCGATGACGGTAACAGCGCGGCCGCAGGCGATTTCGGCTTCGGCGCGGGCGGTTTGGGCCACTACCTTGTCCTCCAACAGGCTGGTGGCGACGGCATCGACGAAGCCGAAGTCACGGAGGTCATGCAGGACCGGCCCGCGCCATTCGGCCAGCGCGGACGACAGGTGGCCGCTGGCTTCTTCGAACCGCCCAGCGCCGGCAGCGCGGGCCGCCGCGGCCTTTTCCGACAGAAAACGCCCGACATCGCAATCGGTGTCAGCGACGCTGAGTTGATACCCCGGGGGCGCGCTCGCCAGCACGACGTACGGGTCGACACCGGCGGTACGCAGGAGCCGACGCAGGTTCGACACGTGGGACTGGATGCTGGTGCGTGCCGCCGGCACCGGGGTGTCGTCCCACACCGCATCGATCAACGCATCGGTGGACACCGGCTGGTTGCGGTTCACCACGAGCATGGCCAACACTGCCCGCTGCTTGGGGGCTCCCAATGGCACGCGGGCGCCGTTGGAGATCACCTGCAACGGCCCGAGGACACCGAACTCGAGAGCCGTGCTCCTCATCGCAGCTGGCCAGCCTTCCGGACGATCAAGGGCCCCCGATCCCTCCTAGCTCCCTATTGTGACTGACCGAGCCGCGGCGTTCCGGCAATTACCAATTGAGAACCGGACCGGACCTGTTGCCTCACGTCAAGATGCGCGCGAAGGGGGATTCGTTGCCTCACGTGAACGTGCGCGCTTGTTGACTTGAGCTCTGGCGCCGGGTCCAGCTTTGCTGGTGGTGATGGTGAGCAGCTGGGCGGTCAGGGCGTGGACCTGGCGCTGGGTGGCGGCGGGATTGATCAGGGAGTGGGTTCTGGTCAGCGCCACGATGCGCTCCACGGTCATTGTCGGGTGATCGATCGCGCGATGAAATGGAGTGGTCGCCTTATCGTGTTTCTTGGATACCTTGGCGCCGTCGCGGACCTTGGATATCAGTTTCTGCTGCGGGTAGAAGTAGTTGGTCAGCTTGGACTGCAGCTGCCAGATCTCATTGAGTAACAACAGTTCTGCGGCGGTGTCATAGCGGTGGTAACCGACCACGGTGCGCACCACCGCCCAGTTCTTCTGCTCGACATGACAGCCGTCGTTCTTGTTGGCCGGCCGCGCCCGGGTGAAGGTGATCTGGCGCCCTTGGCACCATTGCAACAAGAGGTCGTTGATGAATTCTGATCCATTGTCAGAGTCCACGCCCAGGATCGGGAATGGCATCTTGCGGGCGATGTCATTGAGTGCGGCCAGGACGCATTTGGCGGTCTTGTCCGGTACTGAGCGGTTCTCGGTCCAGCCGGTGGCGATATCGGTGACCGTCAGCGTAAACGCATGGGGTCCAGCCGGGTTGCCTCCGTCGTGGCCGACCAGGTCGATCTCGACGAACCCGGGTCGAGCGTCGTCCCAGTCGGCCCAGGTCCGCACCGGGATCTGACTTTTCAGCAGCGATCCCGGCTTGGTGCAGACACGCCCCTTGGGTCGATGCTTGGCTCGCTCACCGGCCAGTCGGCGATCAATTGTGGCCGCCGACATCGACACCAACAGCTCGGCAGTGTCGTCGTCGATGACCAGCTCCCCGAAATGACGCAACACCGCCACCAGCTCGCCCAGCATTGGCGCCAACCGCTTGCCAGCCGGCATTCCCAGCACCGTCCAGCACACCGTCAATGCCGCCATGACCTTGGACCCGTACTTGACGGGTCGCGGACTTCTCGGCGTAACGATCTTGGGCTCTAGAGCCGACTTGAGCGCTTTGCGGGCATGATTGCGGTGCCAACCTGTAGTGGCGCACAACTCATCGAGAATGATGCCCTTGGTCCGTTTGTCCGCCATCCAGTAGCGGATCGCGGTCGTCTCGGTCACTGCCCTGCGCTCGGCCAACGTCAATCCCATCGCCTGGGCCTACCGAGGTCATAGCTGACCAATCACGTAGGCGCGCCGCACACGCGCGCATTTTCAATGAGGCAACGAAGCACCATTTCACGCGCATATTCGACGAGTCAACGCGCCGGATTCTCCGGTGACCGGGGAACACACGAGCGAACGGACGCCTACCGGAAGCGATCGGATCTCGGACTCGAATCGCTAGATTGGTTGTCCTATCTGGTCTTTGACCGATATCTGATAGGGGGGCGATCACCGATCGGTGTGACTCAGTTTGTAGCATCCCGCTTTATGGGGAAACTCTTCTGGTCGGTGCTGGTGATGGTGGTCGTCGTTGCGATGGCCGGATGTGGTGGTGGCGGCGGTAAGCCACATTCTGCTGCGCCCTCGAGTTCGGCGAAGTCTCAGCCGTCGACGGTGCCGACCGTGCTGATTTTGGACGCGTCGGGCTCGATGAACCAGACCGACGCACCGGGGCCTCGGATCGATGCGGCTAAAAACGCCGCGCAGGGGTTGGTAAATGGTTTGCCCGACGACGCGACGATCGGGTTGATGACCTACGGGACGGGCACCGGCTCGTCGGACGCTGAGCAGGCCGCGGGTTGTCAGGACGTTAAGACTCTGATTCCGCTTGGTCGGTTGGATCGCGGCCAGATGCACTCGGCGATCTTCGGGTTGCACGCCTCTGGTTACACGCCGATCAGTCTGGCGCTCCGCACGGCGGTCTCAGAATTACCGACCGACGGGTCGCGCCAGGCCATCGTGCTGGTCTCTGATGGGGAAGACACCTGTGGGTCACCGCCGTGCGATGAAGCCCAGCAGGCCAAGCAGTCTCACCCCGGCCTGGCGATATCGACGGTAGGTTTCAGAACCGAGGCCGAAGCCAACGATCAGCTCAGTTGCATCGCTTCGGCGACCGGCGGGTTGTTCGTACAAGCCCAAAACGCCAGCCAGCTGGCTGCCCGACTGCTGGCAACCCAAAACGTCGAGCAGGCGCAAAGTTCGATGTCCGGCAACGGCATTTACGGAATCACGCTGGGCAGCAAGCTGGCTGATATCCGGTCAGCGAATCCGGACTTTCCGGCAACCTCAGCTGCAGGCGGGGTCACCGTCGTCTATCGCGACTGCGATTTCAGTTTCATGGACGGGGTGTTGGACTCGATCGCCCCCCACAGCGGCGGCCGCACGATCGACGGGGTCGCGGCCGGGTCGAACGTCTCGGACGCGGTCAAGTTCTACGGCGGTCCGCTGGGCACGCCGCAAACGGAAGGCGCACTGCAGTGGCTGGTGTTCACCGCCGATGAAGCCGCGAAGACAGCCTTCCGGATGGCCGTCGAAGGGTATTCGGTCACGGGCACCAATTACTCGGGAACGATCAGGCGAATCGTGCTCTGCAAATGCTTGCCCGAGGCGGCGCCGGCTGCGCCGGTGGCCAGTTTCGACGGCTATGGGGCACTGAAGATCGGGATGACGCAAGCCGAAGCGACGGCCGCAATGGGGCCGGCGCCGAGCAACGAGTTCTACCACTGCATCGTGCTCGGTGAGAACGCGATTGACGTGTTGAAGGTGTGGATCGCCGAAAGCAGTAGCCGTGTCACGGGAATCGAGACGCCGCACGGTGTCATGACTGACCGTGGAGTCGGTGACGGCTCCACTCCCGACCAGATTCGGGCGGCGTACTCCGGGCCGGAGTACACCATCGAAGAAGGAAATGTCGGCGGACAGGGCATGTCGGCGATCAACGTGTTCGAGGGGCCGAAGGATGACACCAATCATCGTCTTTTGGGCTTCGCGATAGGCAATGATGGGCGCGCCAGCCCGCCGAGCATCGGACGACGAAAAGACTCGGAGAGCTGTTGACGGCGCTTGCGCGGAACCGGCCGCTCAGCGCCGGTGTTTCCCGACATCTCGGCTAAACGCCTTGGCTGTGGATGCGGTCGGCGGCGCCGTCGGAGGTCATGGCGATGGCCCGTTTGCGGACAGCAAAGTACGCGTACGGCTGCGCCGGGTCGGCCACGGTGACCGCGATCCGTGGGTCGCGCCGAAGGTTTTCGCCTTTTGAAATTCGTCGGGTGTATTGAACACCACGTGTTCTCCTCCATTACAAGCCTTTTTTTTCTTCGGCTCGGTCAGCACTTTTCCTGACCATCTTCACCGCCGCGCGTGCCCGCGATCGGTGGCACTTCTGAGGTCGACGCACTGTCGACAAGAAGCGACCGCCAATACAGCGTCACCAGCAACGCAACCGGGATGGCAATGATCAACGTCGCTCCGGCCAGCGAGTCGCCAACCTGAACCACATGCGGTTGATCGGTCGTACGTGCCACCACAAAGGCAACACCAGCCATGAAGATGACCTCACCGCAATAGGTCACCATCGCCACCAGCCGCGGGTGGCGGCGCAGCCGCGGCACCGCCGCGGCGGACTCGGTTCGTGCCATGGCGGTGAGAACTCCGATCAGCACGGCAGCGGTGAAAGCAAACCCCAGCTGTGATCCCAGCGGCAGACCGAACCAAAATCCCGGGCCGTCGTATTGGAAGAGTTCACCGACCGGGGGAAAGGGACCCAGCCGTGTGACAGGGTCGACGATCCACAGTGCCCAAGTGGCGAGCACCACCGCCAACAGGTATTCCAGGACAGGTTGGGTTCCGCGGGACTGGCGAGGTCCTGAAACTATCAAACGCGCCGCGCCGAACGCGAAATAGGCCAAGAACGTGTAGCTCAACGGCACCATCAGCGGTACATGCCATATCCATAGCTCGTGACCGCGCAGCGCGGGATTGAAGGTGTAGCGCGTGTAGGGAAAACCGCTTAACACCGACCCGTTTTCAGCCGCCACTCCGACGAGTAGCGCGATGACGATGTAAACCGTCGTGCGTGCCCGGCCAAGGTGACGAACGGCGGCCGCCAGAAAGATCAATCCGAACGCCGTGACGTACCAGCGTCCGACCACAGTGCCCAACACTTGGTGAATCACTGGCCGCCTCCGGTCAGCATAGCGCTTGCCGTATGGGATTGGACACCGTGAACGATTCGTCCACGCGATCACTGACGACAATCTTTCTGTCAGACAACATAACTCATCAGTCAACTGCTCGGTTTGACCACGTGCTGAGTACCCGCACTGGCACGTTGCGCCACCCGGCGACGCCGGCCATCTCGACGCGGCTGAGGCCGTCGCGGTCCACTTCGAAACGCGGCATGAAATCGAGTAGCTTGTCAGTGACGCTCTCCATGCGCGCGAGAGCGGCGCCGAGGCAGCTGTGCACGCCGTAGCCGAGGCCAATATTTTGCGCTTCGGAGCGATCATGCTCGATATCGAAGGTATCGGCGTCAGTGAACGCTTCAGGGTCACGGTTGGCCGCGCCGACAACCAGGAACACCGGCTTTCCGGCCGGAATTGTCACGCCGTGCAGTTCGACCTGTCGCATGCTGAAGCGCACTAGGTACTGTGCGGGAGCTTCGAAACGCAGTAATTCCTCCACAGTTGCCAGTATCTTCCTGCGATCTTCGGACAGCGCCCGCCACATATCCGGTCGCTCGCCCAGAATCACTACAGCGTTGCCGATCAACTTGGTCACGGTCTCGGCGCCGGCGCCGCCCAACAGCGATGCAAAACCAGCGATCTCGATGTCGTCGAGCCGAGTAAGCGTGCCATCCTCGCGCGGCACCTCGGCGGCGATGAGGTTGCTGATCATGTCATCTTGCGGCTCGGCGCGCCGTTGCTGAATGAGATTAAAGTACATCGTTCCGGTTTCGATTCCGGCCTGGATGCCCGTCTCGAGGATGGCATAGTTGCCGGGTTCACGCTCGAGTGTCAGGTCGATCCATTAACTTACCTGCTGGCGGTGTTCGGCTGGAACACCGAGCATGCGGGTTATGACCTCGACCGGGAAGAGCGCCGAGAAGTCCTGCACTGCATCGAAGTTGAGGGGATTGACGCGACGGAGGAAGCTGGTGATCACTCGCAGTCGAACTTGAAGTGGCGACGAGCGTTCTCCATTGAAGCTCTCGGCGACAAGCGCCGAAGTGATTAGCCGCTACCAGAAGCAGATCGCAGATGATCGCCCCGCTGGCTGAACCCCAAGCTTGGGCCTTCCTTGCGACGCGCTGCAACGGCATCCGGTAGCGCACGTGCAGCCCGGGCGCCGGTCGATACCACCTAGACCATGCCGAGTCTGTAGTGACGGCGTCGAGACTGCATGCAGATCGCGTATCGTCGCCAGGTCGCGCCATGGATGCAGGCTCGTTCCCAGTCTCGATGCCCCGCCTCGACCTAAGCTCGGTGACGGAGCGCTCGGGCAGCCCGGCACCATTGCGGCATTGGTCGGGTTGGAGGCAAAGTAACGAGCATCGGAACCGGGCCAACATCGAGGGGCAGACTCGTGCCGCTAGTGCAGCTAAGCGCCCAGGACGATTCCTCGGGTAATTCCACCCCGTGGTGGTGTGTTATTTGATAATTGCCGTCATCTTCATCATCCCTTTTCTTTTGTTCCTGTATGCCCGCCTGAATGCCAGCCGGGAACGACGGCAACTCGTGCAGTGGGCCAGCGTATTTCTCGAGCCTGACGAGCAGAGTCAAGCCGTCTTTGAGGCTGGCTTGTGGATCCCAGCCGGCACCTACGGGGCACTATGATCCACACATAATCGTCGCCACCGACCGCGCGATCATCGTGCTGCACGTGGACTGGGGGCACACGCAAGCCCCGCGCGACGAATGTCCATGCGGCAGCCCCGCAACGTCTACCTTGAGGCGCACCGGCACCGCTGGCAGAATGTGGTGACGATCAATCAGCAGCGGCCAACGGCTTATCGTGCTCAAACGATTCATTAAGGACGTCCGGGCGGCCGACGAGGCCCTTGCCGAGATGAATCGAGCCGATAGCCGCAACGGCGTGAGAAACCGTCCGACTCCGCCACGCGGCCGTGCTGCAGCAGCGCACCTAGCCGCGTCGCCTACGATCGAGCTTCGTGCCCCCCGACGATGATGCGCGATCAACGCACCGGATCGCACGCATTATCGCCGTCGTCGCCGGGATTTCCGGTCTGCTGCTCTGCAGCCTGGTCGCCCTGTTCCCGGTCGAACAGACCACCGCGACAATTGGGTGGCCCCAGGGCACAGCGCCCGACGGGCACGTCACCGGTATCACCGCACCGCTGGTTTCCGGGGCGCCGCGAGAGATGGACATCTCTATCCCCTGCGCCGCGATCGCCACGCTGCCGGCCGCAGGTGGTCTGGTGCTCTCGACCCTGCCGACCGACGGGTTCGAAACCGGTAAAAGCGGGCTGTTCGTGCGCGCCGACAAAAACGACGTCGTCGTCGCGTTCCGAGACACGCAGGCCGCGAAGGCGCCCAGGCCGGCGATCGCCGCGGGTGCCTGCAGTGTGCTGCACATCTGGGCGAACGCGGGTGGCACGGGTGCGGAATTCGTCGGCATTCCCGGAGACTCCAAACCCCTCGCGGCGGAAAAGAAACCCCAGGTCGGCGGTATCTTCACCGACTTGAAGATGCGGAAGCAACCCGGGTTGTCGGCCCGCATCGACGTCGACACCCGGTTCATCACCGCGCCCAGCATGCTCAAGCAAGCCGCGATGGTGCTGGGCACGCTGGCGGTGCTGACCGCTCTCGTCGCGTTGGCCGTGCTGGACCGCCAATCCGGGCATCGGGCACCGGCCAATTGGCGGCATCCGTTGATCGCTCGGCTGGTCCGTGGACCGTGGAACGGTCCACGAGGTCAGCGAGCGAAGTGGGGCGTCGGGGTCGCCACCTGGCTCGCCGACGCCGCCGTTATCGCAACGCTGCTGCTGTGGCACGTCGTCGGCGCCATCTCGTCGGACGACGGCTACAACCTGACCGTCGCCCGGGTCTCCCATCAAGCCGGCTACCTGGTCAACTACTACCGCTACTTCGGGACCACCGAGGCCCCGTTCGACTGGTACCCCGGGTTGCTGGGGCATCTGGCCTCGGTGAGCCCCGCGGGAGTGTGGATGCGCCTGCCGGCCACGCTGGCCGGCATCGCGTGCTGGCTGATCATCAGCCGGTACATGCTGCCGCGGCTGGGTCCGGCCAAGGGCGGCCTGGCCGCCAATCGGGTGGCGGTGTGGACCGCGGCTGCGGTGTTTCTCGCCGCCTGGTTGCCGTTCAACAACGGGCTGCGGCCCGAACCGCTGATCGCGCTGGGCACCGTGGCCACCTGGGTGCTGGTGGAGACCGCAATCGCCAGCCGGCGCCTGGCCCCTGCCGCGGTGGCGATCGTGGTCGCGATGTTGACAGCGACGTTGGCCCCGCAGGGGTTGATCGCGGTTGCCGCGTTGTTGACCGGCGCTCGGGCGATCGCGGCGGCGATTCGGCGGCGCAGCGGCACCGACGGTCTGTCCCCGCAAGCGGGAGGTGGGCCACGCGCCGGAGTTGGCGGTGCTGGCGGCGTCGTTGTCGCTGATCGCGGTGGTGGTGTTCCGGTCCCAGACGCTGGCCACGGTCGCCGAGTCGGCGCGCATCAAGTACAAGGTTGGGCCGACGATCGCGTGGTACCAGGAATTCTTGCGTTACTACTTCCTCACGGTGGAGGACAACTCCGAGGCGTCGATGGCGCGGCGGTTCGCTGTGCTGGTGATGCTGCTGTGCCTATTCGGGATGCTGGTGGTGCTGCTGCGGCGCGGCAAGCTGGCGGGCCTGGCCAGCGGCCCGGCCTGGCGGTTGATCGGAACCACCGCAATCGGGCTGCTGCTGTTGTGGTTCACCCCCACCAAGTGGGCCGCGCAATTCGGCGCGTTCGCCGGGCTGGCCGCTGCACTAGGTGCGGTCACCGCGCTGACCCTGGCCCGGATCGGCCTGCACAGCCGCCGCAACCTCACGCTATACGTCACCGCACTGCTGTTCGTGCTGGCGTGGGCCACCTCGGGCATCAACGGCTGGTTCTACGTGGGCAACTACGGGGTGCCGTGGTACGACATCAAGCCGGTCATCGCCAGCCACCCGGTCACCTCGATGTTCCTGACATTGTCGATCGCGACCGGGCTGTTGACGGCCTGGTACCACTTCCGGATGGACTACGCCGGGCACACCGAAGTCAAGGACAACCGGCGCAACCGTGTCCTGGCCTCCACGCCGCTGCTGGTGGTCGCGGTGATCATGGTTCTCGGCGAGGTCGCTTCGCTGACCAAGGGTGCGGTGTTCCGCTATCCGCTGTACACCACCGCCAAGGCCGACGCGGCGGCTCTGGTTTCCGGGCTGTCGGACACCAGCTGCGCGATGGCCGATGACGTGCTCGCCGAGCCTGACTCCAATGCCGGTCTGCTGCAACCGGTTCCGGGCCAGCCGTTCGGTCGCTACGGCCCGCTCGGCGGCGTCGACCCGTTCGGTTTCAAGCCCGGCGGGGTGGGTGTGGACCTGAAGTCCGACCCGGTATTGACCAAACCCGGATTGGTCAACTCCGATGCCTCCCCTAACAAGCCCAGCGCCACCATCACCGACACCGCCGGCACCGCGGGGGGCAAAGGCCCGGTTGGGGTGAACGGATCGGACGCCGCGCTGCCCTTCGACTTGGACCCGGCCCGCGTGCCGGTGATGGGCAGCTACGGCGAGAACGCGCTCGCCGCAAAGGCCACCTCGGTGTGGTATCAATTGCCCGCACGCACCCCGGACCGGCCGCTGGTGGTGGTGTCCGCCGCCGGCGCCATCTGGTCTTACAAGGAGGACGGCAACTTCGTCTATGGGCAGTCACTCAAACTGCAATGGGGTGTGCACCGCCCGGATGGCACCATCCAACCGCTCGGGAAGGAGGGGGTGTTCCCGATCGATATCGGGCCGGAGCCGGCGTGGCGCAATCTGCGGTTCCCGCTGAGCCTGGCCCCGCGGGAAGCCGACGTGGCACGCATCGTCGCCTACGACCCCAACCTGAGCTCCGAGCAATGGCTGGCGTTCACGCCGCCGCGGGTGCCGGTGCTGCAAACCCTGCAGCAGCTGATCGGGTCGGACACCCCGGTGCTGGTGGACATCGCGACCGCCGCGAGCTTCCCCTGCCAGCGGCCGTTCTCCGAACACCTTGGCATTGCGGAACTTCCGGGATATCGCATCATGCCCGACCATAAGCAAACGGCGGCGTCGTCGAACCTGTGGGAGGGCGGCTCGACCGGCGGGCCGTTCCTGGTTACCCAGTCGCTGCTGCGGCCCTCGACGATCCCGACCTACCTGCGCGGCGACTGGCATCGCGACTGGGGAGCGGTCGAGCAGTACCACCGCTTGGTACCAGCCGACCAGGCACCGAACGCCAAAGTCGACCAGGGCACGATCACAGTGCCCGGCTGGGTCCGGCGCGGACCGATCAGGGCGCTGCCGTGAGCGTCATCGACCACGAAGAGCTCACAACCGTCGACCGCGACCCAGGGCGCGGCATACAGGCGAGGCGCTGGACGGCGATTGTCGCCGGACTGCTCGGGTTCGTGTTGTCGGTCGCCACCCCGCTGCTGCCCGTCGTTCAGACCACCGCGATGCTCAACTGGCCTCAGAACGGGCAGCTCAACAACGTCACCGCGCCGTTGATTTCGCTGGACCCGGTCGACTTGCACGCCGCCGTGCCGTGCGATGTGGTGCGCAAGATGCCGCCCGCGGGCGGTGTGGTGCTGGGCACCGCGCCCAAGAACGGCAAGGACGCCAACCTCAACGCGCTGTTCGTCGTCGTCGGCAGCCAGCGGGTGGATGTCACCGACCGCAACGTGGTGATCCTGTCCGTGCCGCGCACTCAAGTGGCATCCCCGCAATGCGAGCGCATCGAGATCGCCTCCACACTCGCCGGGACTTTCGCCACCTTCGTCGGGTTGAAAGACCCCTCCGGTGCACCGCTGCGCAGCGGCTACCCCGACCCGAACCTGCGGCCGCAGATCGTCGGGGTGTTCACCGACCTGACCGGTCCCGCCCCCCCGGGATTGCGGCTTTCGGCGACCATCGACACCCGGTTCTCCACCACGCCGACGACGCTGAAGCTGTTAGCCATGGTGTTGGCGATCGTGGCGACGATCGTGGCACTGGTCGCGCTGTGGCGCCTGGACCAATTGGACGGCCACCGGATGCGCCGGCTCATCCCGGCCAACTGGCGCACATTCACCCTGGCCGACGCCACCGTGACCTTCGGGTTCCTGCTGTGGTGGCTGATCGGAGCGAACTCGTCGGACGACGGCTACATCCTGGCCATGGCGCGGGTCGCCGACCACGCCGGCTACATGTCCAACTATTTCCGCTGGTTCGGCAGCCCCGAAGACCCGTTCGGCTGGTACTACAACCTGCTGGCGCTGATGACCCACGTCAGCGACGCGAGCCTGTGGATGCGGTTGCCGGACCTGGTCGCCGCGCTGGTGTGCTGGCTGCTGCTCTCCCGTGAGGTGCTGCCCCGGCTGGGGCCGACGGTAACCTCCAGCAAGGCGGCCAACTGGGCGGCGGCCACGGTGCTGCTGACCGCCTGGATGCCGTTCAACAACGGTCTTCGGCCCGAGCCCGTCATCGCGCTCGGTTCGCTGGTCACCTACGTGCTGATCGAGCGGTCGATGCGGTACAGCCGGCTGACGCCGGCGGCGCTGGCAGTGGTCACCGCCGCGTTCACGTTGGGTGTGCAACCCACCGGCCTGATCGCGGTGGCCGCGTTGGTGGCCGGCGGCCGGCCGATCCTGCGGATCCTGGTCAAGCGTCACCGCGTGGTCGGCACCTTGCCGTTGGTGGCACCGTTCCTGGCGGCGGGTTCGGTGATACTCACCGTGGTGTTCGCCGACCAGACGTTGGCAACGGTGTTGGAGGCCACCAGGATTCGCACCGATATCGGGCCCAGCCAGGCCTGGTACACCGAAAACCTGCGCTACTACTACCTGATCCTGCCCACCGTCGACGGGTCGCTCTCGCGCCGGTTCGGCTTCCTGATCACCGCGCTGTGTCTGTTCACCGCGGTGTTCATCATGTTGCGGCGCAAGCGGATTCCCGGCGTTGCCCGCGGGCCGGCCTGGCGGCTGATGGGCGTCATCTTCGGCACCATTTTCTGCTTGATGTTCACTCCCACCAAGTGGGTGCACCACTTCGGGTTGTTCGCCGCGGTGGGTGCCGCGATGGCCGCGCTGACCACCGTTTTGGTCTCGCCCTCGGTGCTGCGTTGGTCGCGCAACCGAATGGCGTTCTTGGCGGCACTGATGTTCCTGCTGGCGTTGTGCTTCGCCACTACCAACGGCTGGTGGTATGTCTCTAGCTACGGGGTGCCGTTCAACAGCACGATGCCTAAAATCAGTGGAATCAGCATCAACACAATGTTTTTCGCTCTGTTCGTGCTCACGGCCCTGTACGCGACGTGGCTACATTTCGCTTCCCGTGGCAGCGGTGAAGGTCGGCTGACCCGGGCGCTGACCGCCGCTCCGGTACCCATCGCCGCCGGCTTCATGGCGATGGTGTTCGTCGCGTCTATGGTGGCCGGGATTGTGCGCCAGTACCCCACCTACTCCAACGGCTGGGCCAACCTGCGCGCGTTAAGCGGCGGATGCGAGTTGGCCGACGACGTCCTGGTCGAGCCGGACACCAATGCGGGATTCATGACGGTCCTGCCCGGCGATTACGGTCCGCTGGGGCCGCTGGGTGGGTTCGACCCGGTCGGATTCAGTCCCAACGGCATCCCGGAACAGACGGTGGCCGAGGCCATCGTGATGAAGCCCAACCAGCCCGGCACCGACTACGACTGGGACGCGCCCACCAAGCTCAAACATCCGGGTGTCAACGGGTCGACGGTTCCGCTGCCGTATAGCCTTGACCCCGGCCGGGTTCCGGTCGCCGGCAGCTACACCACCGGCCCTCAACAGCAGAGCCGGCTCACCTCGGCCTGGTATCAGCTGCCCAAGGCGGATAACGGGCATCCCCTGGTGGTGGTGACCACCGCGGGCAAGATTGCCGGTAACAGCGTGCTGCACCACTACACGTCGGGGCAGAACGTCTTGTTGGAGTATGGCAGGCCGGGCCCCGGCGGTGATGTGCTGCCGGCGGGACGGCTGGTGCCCTACGACTTGTACGGCGAGCAACCTAAGGCGTGGCGCAACCTACGTTTCCCCCGGTCGCAGATACCCGCCGACGCGGTGGCGGTGCGGGTGGTGGCCGAGGACCTGTCCCTGACGCCGGATGACTGGATCGCGGTCACGCCGCCGCGGGTGCCTGACCTGCGCTCGCTGCAGGAGTACGTCGGTTCGACGCAGCCGGTGCTGCTGGACTGGGCGGTCGGGTTGGCCTTCCCGTGCCAGCGGCCGATGTTGCATGTCAACGGTGTCACCGAGATCCCGAAGTTCCGCATTACGCCGGACTATTCGGCCAAGAAGATGGACACCGACAGCTGGGAGGACGGCAAAAACGGGGGCCTGCTGGGCATTACCGATCTGCTGCTACGCGCCCACGTTATGGCCACATACCTCTCCCGTGACTGGGCCCGCGACTGGGGCTCACTGCGCAGGTTCGACACCCTGGTCGACGCCCCGCCCGCGCACTTGGACTTGGGCACTGCGACCCGCTTCGGATGGTGGTCGCCAGGGCAGATCAGGATCAAGCCGTAGTTCGCCGAAAGTGCAGTTATTGCACGGTTTTTGGCGATTTGCGTGCAATAAGTTCCCACTCGACGAATAGTTGACGAGGTGCCCGTCATCGCCTTCGACGTCAACGGAACCCTGCTGGACACAGGGGCGCTGGATCCATTGCTGGGCGGTCCGGAGATGCGCCGACGCTGGTTTTCGCTGATGCTGCAGAACTCGTTCGTCGGCGGCCTGACTGGCAACTACATCGACTACCCCAGCGCACAACGGGCCGCGCTGACGATGCTCGGGTTCGAGCATGCAGAAGAGGTGCTCAGCCGGATGCGAGAAATGCCGCCCTTTCCCGATGTCGAGCCCGCGCTGGACCTGCTCACCGGTTTCACCCTGGTTGCCCTGACGAATTCTCCACTCGAGACCGGCATCGCCGCGTTAAACCATGCCGGGATCGCCGAACGGTTTGTGGCGATTCTTTCCGCCGACGACGTACAGGGGCTGAAGCCGAGTCCCGAGGCCTACCAGCACGCGGCGAATTCGATGGGCGTCACACCCAGCGACGTGCGGCTGGTCGCCGCACACGGGTGGGATGTCAGCGGTGCCCTGGCTGCCGGCTGCCGGGCCGCTTTCGTACGACGGCCAGGGGAGGCGGTGCTCCCGCTGGGCCCGCAGCCCGATATCGTCGGCGAGGACATGCTGGAAGTCGCAGACAAGATCGTTCGCGCCGGGGGGTGACTCAGTGTCGATGCTCGTGAGCTCGGCGCGCATCCTTCTCTCATTGCTCCTCGGTTTCGCGGCGGTCGCCTGCACGTCAGCGTCGACCACAAAAGCCCAACCGGCCCGCCAGGTGAAGTACGTCGCGATGGGCGACTCGGTGGCTGCAGAGCCCGACGTGCCCGATCCTGCGCCACCGGCGGGCTGTCAGAAGTCGACCAACAACTACCCGTCGGTGCTTGCGCGGCGCCTCAAACCCGCGCACATCACCGATGTCACCTGCAGCGGCGCCACCGCCGAGGACATCATCGACGGTGGGCAATCGACTCCGGATGGTGTGGTGCCCCCGCAGATCGACGCGGTCAGCGCCGACACCACCTTGATCACCATCACCATCGGCGGCAACGATGTGGGCTTGGCCTTCGACGCGTCGCAGTGCCGATCCGACTCGCTCGACTCGCCTCCGTGCAAGGACAAGTTGGTCAGCAACGGCGTCGACAGCATCTCGGTGTCCATCGGGGAGCATGTGCCGGTGTGGGCGACGATGATCGACGACCTCCGCGCCAAAGCGCCGAAAGCTCACATCATCCTGGTCGGATACGAAACCTACATCCGGCCGGGCGGCTGCTTTCCCGATCAGCAGATCTTGCCGACGGACGCCGACTACTTCCAGGCCAAACTCAACGAAATCGACGACCGGCAAAAGCAACTCGCGGCCGATAAAGGCATCGACTACTTCGACACCCGGCCGCTGTCGGTGGGCCACGACATGTGCGCACCGCCCAACCAGCGCTACGTCGAGGGATTCGTGCCCGCCAACCCCGCTGCGCCGCTTCACCCCAACGCGATGGGCGCAGCCGCGGTAGGTAACGCGCTCGCCGATCACGTCAGCTCACGCCCGGCTTAGATCGGAGCGGCTCGAGCGCAAAGAGCGGGATTTGCCGTCCGGCATGTGCTGTCTTCACACGGTAGTCCCCGTAGCCGGCGTAGATCTGCTCAGCGAGTGCATACAAGCGGACGTACTCGTTGGGATCGGTAACCTCTGTCGCGATAAATCTCTCGTCACTCAATTGGCATTCGGGGTGTGCCTTCAGGTTGTAGTACCACCCCGGATGATTCGGCTTCGCTGAATTCGAGGCGATCAGGATCGGGGCAGGCCCGTCGTGGAAGTAGGTGAGTTGACACACTCGCGGCTGACCCGACTTGGCGCCCGTGGTCATCAATGGGGCGCTGGCAGGCCCGCCGAGGATCCGTGGATAGCGCCCACCAGTTGTGCGGTGCAACCACGGGTCGATGCGAAAGAAGACGTGGCGCGCCAAGAACTGTCCCGTCCGTGAGCGGCCGAAGCTTTCCAGGGCCTTGTAGCGGCGACTGTGCTTGCTGTGCGGATCGACGTAATACAGCGGCATGGATGGCTCCTCATCTCGTCGGGCGATGTTTCGACTGTGCGATTCCGCGAGATCCAGACCATCGGCGTGGATGCCTAAATGTGCCCGGCGGGGGTCGTAGATCCATCCGGAGCGAGTCGCCGGTCAAATACGCGTTTGCGCTGATGTATGCGGCTCGTCTAAGCCGCACGCTGGCTAACATGAGCGAACTACGTGCGGATACGCCGCCGGTGGACTGGAGCGACGTGGGTGTGGGCGAGCTGCCGACCGGAACGGTGACGCTGCTGTTGGCCGACGTCGAGGGCTCGACGCGGCTGTGGGAGACCCAGCCCGACGAGATGACTGCCGCCATCGCGCGCCTGGACTGTGCGGTGTCCGACACGATCGCTGTCCATGACGGGATCCGACCGGTCGAGCAGGGCGAGGGTGACAGTTTCGTGATTGCATTCGGCCGCGCATCTGACGCGATCGCATGTGCTTTGGAGTTGCAACACGCGCCGTTGGCTCCAATCCGGTTGCGTATCGGGATACACACCGGCGAGGTGCGGCTGCGCGACGAAGGCAACTACATCGGGCCGACGATCAACCGGACGGCGCGGCTGCGTGATCTGGCCCATGGCGGCCAGACGCTGTTGTCCGGCGCGACCGAGCCCCTGGTCGTCGATAAGCTGCCAGTGGGAGCCTCGCTGATCGACCTCGGCACTCATACGCTGCGGGATCTACCGCGGCCCGAACGTGCGGTTCAGCTGTGCCATCCCGACTTGCGCAACGAGTTCCCGCCGCTGCTTACGCCCAGCAAGGTTGTTGCCCATAACTTTCCGGTTCAGCTCACGAATTTCGTTGGACGCCAGGCGGAAACGGACGACCTACGAGAAGCCCTGACCGGCAATCGGTTGGTCACTTTGACCGGGGCCGGCGGGTCGGGCAAGACGCGCCTGGCAGTTCATGTCGCTGCCCAGATGGCCGCCGAATTCAGTGACGGGGTCTGGTATGTCGATCTGGCGCCGATCACCAACCCCGACGTCGTCCCGGTCACGGCAGCCCGCGCGCTCGGACTGCCCGATCAGCCCGGCCGCTCCACAATGGATACGCTGCTGCAGTTTGTCCGCGACCGCCGGTTGCTGGTGGTGCTTGACAACTGCGAACACCTGCTCGACGCCAGCGCCACGTTGGTGACCTCTCTCCTGGGTTCAGCCCAGGGCCTCACCGTGCTCGCGACGAGTCGCGAACTGCTTGGAGTGCCGGGCGAAGCGATGTGGCAGGTGCCGTCGCTGTCGCTGGCCGTCGACGCCATCGAATTGTTCGCCGACCGCGCCCGCCTCGCGAAAACCGACTTCACCGTCACCGACGACAACGCTTCGGCCGTGGCCGAGATCTGCCACCGTCTCGACGGAATGCCGCTGGCCATTGAGTTCGCGGCGGCCCGGGTGAGGGCGCTGTCAATGTCCGAAATCGTCGACAGCCTGCACGACCGCTTCCGCCTACTGACCGGGGGTTCGCGCACCGCGGTGCGCCGCCAGCAGACCTTGCGCGCATCGGTGGATTGGTCACACGCACTGCTGAGCGAGCCCGAACGCATCCTGTTTCGCCGGCTGGCTGTCTTCCTCGGCGGATTCGACCTGGACGCTGCTCGCTCGGTCGCGGCCTCCGACGTGGCGGAGCGCTACCAAGTCCTGGATCAGCTGTCGCTGCTCGTCGACAAATCGCTCGTTGTCGCCGAAAACACGGAGGGCCCAACGCGATACCGGCTGCTGGAAACGGTGCGCCAGTACGCGCTGGAAAAGCTGAGCGAATCCGGCGAAGCCGATGCCGTGCGGACGCGTCACCGCGACCACTACGCGGCGCTGGCTGCGCTGCTCGACACGCCAGGGCGCCGCACTGGATATGAGCCCAAGCCGCAGGACATGGAACTCGAGATCGACAACCTGCGCGCCGCGTTCGAGTGGAGCCGCGAAAACGCCGATATCGAGCGTGCGGCGACGCTCGCCTCGTCGCTGTACCCACTGTGGCTCAATGGTGGCCGTATCCGCGACGGGTTGGCCTGGTTCGCCAGCATCCTCAGCGACGAGAACGCGCCCGACCTCGAGACGACGCCGCTGGTGTACGCACGGGCACTGAGCGATAAGGCCATGCTCGACGCGTGGGCCGGTGTACCCGCGAGGGTGGATCAGGCACAGCGGGCCCTTGAGATCGCGCGCCAGGTCGGTGACCCCGCCCTGCTGGCCAGGGCGCTGACCGCATGCGGGTTCATCGCCGGCAACGGCGACAACCCCCGCGACGCGGTGGAGTACTTCGACGAGGGAATCACGCTGGCGCGGGCGGTGGACGACAAGTGGGTGCTTTGCCAGATCCTGGTGTGGCAGGCCCAGGCGGCAGTCGTGGCGGGCGACCCCATGACAGCACGCGCAGCCGCGGAGGAAGCATGCAATCTCGGGGCGGCAATCGGCAACCAGTCCGGACCGCGTGAATGGCGGATGAACCTCGGGTGGGCACAGCTGATGCAGGGGGATCTGGTCCGAGCAGCCACTCTATTTCGCGCGGCCATTGCCGAAGCCGCGGCAGATCGCGACGCGATCTGGAGGGCGGCGGGCCTGCAGGGCCTCAGTTTCGCCCTCTTGTATCAGGGTGCGACGGAGGAGGCCAAGGCCGTGGCCGAGGAGGGCATCGAGGCCGCCGCCGAGTTCGGCGAGTTCGTGCTCGGTCTGGGCCACTCGGCGCTGGCGGCAACGGCCCTCGCCGCCGGTGATGTCGCGCTGGCCCACAGCGCAGGTCAGGCGGCGTGGCAGCATCTCGGTGTGCAGCCGGCGACCGCGGCGACCACTTGCCATCGCAATGCCGAGGCCGCGCTGGCCGGCGGTGACCTGACCGAGGCTCGCCGCTGGGCCGACACCGGCGTCGACTCGACCACGGGCTGGCACCAAATGATGGCGCTCACCACTCGGGCACGCGTGGCGATCGCTCAGGGACAACCAGATCAATCGCAGCGCGACGCCCACGATGCGCTCGCGATCGCCGCCGAAATCGGCGGGCGCGCAGGCATTCCGGACCTCCTCGAGTGCCTCGCCGACGTACTCGGTGGCGTGGGCAATCACCAGGAAGCGGCACGGCTCTGCGGCGCGGCCGAAGCCATTCGAGGATGCGTCGGGGTAGTCCGCTTCATGATTCACCAGCCTGGCTACCAGGCGTCGGTTGCGGCGCTGCGAGATGCAATGGGCAAGAAGGACTTCGAATCCGCGTGGGCCGAGGGCGCTGCGATGTCCACCGAAGAAGCGGTCGCCTTCGCACAGCGCGGCCGCGGGCAGCGCAAACGACCGGCCAGCGGTTGGGCATCACTAACCCCCGCCGAGCGCGAGGTCGTTCGACTGGTGTGTGAAGGCTTGGGAAACAAAGACATTGCGACGCGGTTATTCGTCTCGCCGCGGACGGTGCAAGCCCACCTCACCCACGTTTACACCAAACTCGACCTCACCTCACGGGTGCAACTCATCCAGGAAGCAGCCCGCCACGAGCAGCACCAGTGCTAGTGCGAGCAGACGCTCGGCGTTAAACCGGGGTGAGGCCGTGCTTGCGCTGGACACGCCAATGAATCTGCTTGTCGCGCAGAAGTTTCAACGACTTACGCAGCAGCAGCCGGGTCTCGTGCGGTTGAATCACCCCGTCAATGTAGCCACGCTCGGCCGCAATCCACGGGATCGCCATGTTCAGGTTGTAACCCTCGATAAAGTCTTTCTTGATCTTCTGCGCCTCGGGCGTGGTCGGGTCGGGGAACCGCTTCATCAGCAGCTGCGCCGCACCCTCGGCGCCGATCACCGCGATGCGTGCGGTAGGCCAGGCGAAGTTCAGGTCGGCGGTCAGCTGCTTGGACCCCATCACCGCGTACGCGCCGCCGTAGGACTTACGGATCGTGATCGTCACCTTCGGTATGTCGGCCTCGACGACGGCGTTGAGGAACCGGCCGCCACGTTTGATGATGCCGCCCTTCTCCTGCCCCACGCCTGGGAGAAAGCCCGGGGTGTCCACGACGAAAATCAGTGGCAAATTGTAGGAGTCGCAAAACCGGATGAAGCCGGCCGCCTTGTCTGACGCCTCGTTGTCGATCGACCCTGACATGTACATCGGTTGGTTGGCGATCACCCCGACCGAATGGCCGTCCACCCGGGCGAACGCGGTGATAATCGCCTGGCCGCGTTGTGCGCCGACGTCGAAGATATCGCCGTCGTCGAAGATCCGCAGCAAGATCTCGTGCATGTCATAGGCCATGTTGTCGTTGTCCGGCACGATGGAATCCAGCTCGAGGTCGTACGGGGTGATCTCGGGTTCCAACCCGGGGTTCACAATCGGTGCGTCGTCGAATGTGTTGGCCGGCAGGAAACTCAGATAGTCGCGAACATACTGGAAGGCCGCGGCCTCGTCCTCGACGACTTGGTGAATGTTTCCGTAACGCGCCTGAGCGTCGGCGCCGCCCAGCTCATCCATGCTGACGTCCTCACCGGTGACATCCTTGATGACGTCGGGTCCGGTGACGAACATGTAACCCTGGTCGCGCACCGCCACTACCAGGTCGGTCTGAATGGGTGAATATACCGCTCCCCCAGCGCATTTGCCCAAGATGATGGAAATCTCTGGCACCAGGCCCCGCAGCAACTCGTGGCGGCGGCCCAGCTCGGCGTACCACGCCAGCGACGTCACCGCGTCCTGGATGCGGGCACCGGCAGAATCGTTGATGCCGATGATCGGACAGCCCACCATCGCCACCCACTCCATCAGCTTGGCCACCTTGCGGCCGAACATCTCGCCCACCGAACCCTGAAACACCGTCTGGTCGTGACTGAACACCGCGACCGGCCGGCCGTTGATCCGGCCGTGACCGGTGACCACGCCGTCCCCGTAGAGCGCATTCGGGTCGCCAGGAGTGCGGCACAGCGCGCCGATCTCCAGGAAGCTACCGGGGTCGACCAGGGCATGGATACGGGCGCGGGCGCTGGGGATGCCCTTCTTGTCACGTCTGGCGATGGCCTTCGGATCACCCGGTTCTTTGGCCAGCTCCAGTTTCTCGCGGAGTTCGCTCAGCAGCTCGGCGGTGGTCTTGGTGGTCACTTGACTTCCTCTTTTTGTCGCCGACCCGTTGCCTCGACCTCGCTCAGCGCTTGACTCATATGCGCCCCTACCTTAGCGATGATCGGCTCGTCGATGGCCTGGATGTGCTCGCCGCCGATCGGTACCACCTCAAGGTCGGAAACGTATGCACCCCAACCGCCGTCGGGCTTACGGGTGGCGTACCGCGGCTCGAACATGATCGCGTCGTCGTGGTAGCGGTCAGCCATGTAGAGGGTGACATGCCCGTCGTAGGGCTGGATTTCGGCGGTGTCGATCGCCCGCAGATCCAGATACGAGGTGCGCTGGTGCTCGATGATCCCACCCGGGATCTGCACACCGCTCTGCTTGACCGCTTCCAGCACAACCCGGACCTGGCCCGCGTCATCAAGCTCTTCGAGCTGCTCGTAAGGGATTTCGGGGATTTCGACGTTGAACGTCTTTTCCGCGAATCGGGCGTAGCGGTCCCAGCGTTTGCGGGTCTCTTCCTTGGTCTGCGGGATCTCCTCGCCCGGGCGCACCGCGTCGATCAGGCCGACGAACGCAACGTCGCAGCCCAGCCGCTTGAGCCCGATCGCGCAGGCGTAGGCCAGCACCCCGCCCAGCGACCAGCCGGCCAGGATGAACGGTCCGTCGCCCTGCATCTGCACCAGTTTGGGGACATAGCGGGTGGCGCGCTCTTCGATCGTGCCCTCGACGCGCTCAAAGCCGTACATCGGGGTGTCGGCCGGCAGCCGGTTGAGCAGCGGCTCGTAAACGACGGTTGACCCGCCGGCCGGATGGAACACGAAGACCGGCGGCGTGGTCGACCCCTCGGGCCGTGCCCGCAGGGTGCGGACGAACCCGTCGACCACACCGGCCTCCAAAAAGTCGCGCACCGTGGTGGCCAGGGCTTCGATGGTCGGTGCGGCTTTGACGTCCTCGGCGCTGATCGGACCGTCGGCACGCTCGGAAAGCCGCTGCGCCATCTTGGCCGCGGCGTCATCGTCCAGTTTCGGCAGTGTGGTGAAGATGCCGCCCGGGGACTTGCCGGTGACGATCGCCCAGGTGGCGAAAGTGACTCGCTCGGCGGCATCGCGCGGCGGCACATCGGAATTGAGCGCCTCGGCGACGGCCTGCTGGTTGAGCGCGTTAGCGGCGCCGGTCAGATTCGGCTGCGCCGGCGCAGCCGGTTCCGCCGGACCCGACGGATCAGTCGGGGGCGGTGGGATTGAAAGGCCGCCTTCGGGTTGCGCCGACGGTTCGGCGGCCGACGATGGTATCTCGGGTTCGGGCTCCGGCGCCTCGGGCGGGCTTGCCGCCACGCCGTGCAGCAGATCTGCCTGGGCCTTGGCGATCTCCTCGGCGGTCTGCATCTTCTGGTGCTCGTGGAGTTCCTGCACCTCGTCGCGGTGTTCGATCGCGTACTCGATCAGCTTCTCGACGTTGTAGAGGTTCGCATCGCGCACCGCCGTCAACTGGATGGGCGGCAGGTCGAAGTCGTACTCGACGCGGTTCTTGATCCGCACCGCCATCAGCGAGTCCAGTCCCAGCTCGATCAGCGGCACCTCCCAGGGCAGGTCCTCGGGTTCGTAACCCATCGCCGCGCCGACGATCGTGCCCAGCCGTTCGCCGATACTCTCCCCGGAATCCGGCGACCATCTGCCCATATCGCCCAGATAGCGCGCGGTCAGGCTGTCGGACAGGGTTTCGGCATCCACGTCTTCGACCGGCGCAGGTGCTTCTGGCGCCGTCGCCGGGGCGCCGGTAACCGGAGCCGCGATCGTCGTCCCGGCACCCACCGCGGTCGGCAACAACGACTGTTGGCCGGCCCGGGCTACCAGCGCGTCGTAGACCAACGTGAAGGATTCTTCGATGCGGGCATGCACCTGAACAGACGCGCCGCCCGGGTGCCGCATCATCGTGGTCACCAGCCGGGCGCCCTCGCCGGGCACCGCCCGCTGCTCGGAGGCAGTCAGCTGAGCGTCCGGAAGCACTTGGACTGCAGCGGCTTTCACCAACGCCGCCAAGTCTGTGGTGCCGCGCGGCGCGTACTCCCAGACGTGGCGACCGTCAGGCAGCGCGACATGGGTGCCCGGCATGATTACCGAGCCGTCGCCGGAGAAGTGCACATCCAGCCAGTGCTCTTTGCGCTTGAACCGGGTGGGCGGAATGTTCGCAAAATCTTCAGGTCCTGGGGCCCCAGATGCCCGGGTGAACAGAGTGCGGATGTCCAGGTCGTGCCCGTAGACGTAGAGCTGGGCCATGGTCGAAACCATCGACTCAACTTCGTCCTGCTTACGGGCCAGCGTCGGAATCAGCTGCGCATCATGAAGACCCGCGCTGGCCGTCGTCAGCCCCACCTGCATGAGCGCCACCGGGTTGGGCGCGAGCTCCAAGAAGGTGGTGTGCCCGCTGTCGACTGCGTTGCGGATGCCGTGAGTGAAGTACACGGAATGCCGTAAGCCCTTCTTCCAATACTCCACATCGTGGATCGGCTCGCTGCCGGGCTTGACGTAGCTGCCCTCGTGCACGGAGGAGAAGATGCCGGCCGTCGGGCTCATCGGCTGGATGCCCTGTAGCTCGGCGGTGAGCTCGCCGAGCAGCGGGACCATCTGCGAGGTGTGGCTGGCGCCCTTGGTC
Organism: uncultured Actinomycetota bacterium; assembly: GCA_963787635.1. Classification (GTDB taxonomy): domain Bacteria; phylum Actinomycetota; class Actinomycetes; order Mycobacteriales; family Mycobacteriaceae; genus Mycobacterium. Next base: position 725,663 of record CAWBDP010000008.1, read on the forward strand.
TGGAACTTGCGGGCGAACTTGCCCTCGGACTCCGCGCGGGCGATGATCGCGTCCACCTGCTCGGGCGGGCCGCCGATGACGGTCTGGCTGGGCGCGGCGTAGACACACACCTCAAGATCAGGAAAGTCGGAGAACACCGTCTTGATCTCGTCGGCGGAGTACTCCACCAGCGCCATCAACCGGATGTATTCGCCGAACAGCATCGACTCGCCCTCGCCCATCAGGTGCGAGCGCGAGCAGATCGCCCGGGTGGCGTCCCGCAGCGACAGCCCACCGGCGAAGTAGGCCGATGCGGCCTCGCCCAGCGACTGCCCGATAACCGCGGCGGGCTTGGCGCCGTGATGGCGGAGCAGCTCACCCAGGGCGACCTGGATCGCAAAGATGGTGACCTGCGTGGTCTCGATGCCGTAGTCCTGCGCATCGTCGAGGATCAGCTCGAGCACCGAATAGCCGAGCTCGTCTTGGACGAGCGCGTCGACCTTCTCGATCCATTCGGCGAACACCGCGTCGCGCAGGTACAGGCTCTTGCCCATCTTGCGGTGCTGCGCGCCGAAGCCGGCCAGCACCCACACCGGGCCGCTGGTGACCGGCCCGTCGACGCTGAACACGTTCGGCCGCTGCTTGCCCTCGGCCACCGCCCGTAGACCCTTGATCGCCTCGTCGTGGTCGTGGGCCAGCACCACCGCGCGGGATCGGCCGTGATTACGCTTCGACAGCGACCGGCCGATCGACTCCAGCGAGGCGGCCTGGCCTTCGGGGCTTTCCATCCAATCGGCCAACTCAGCGGCGGCGGCTTTTTTCCGCGAGGTCAGAAATGCCGACACCGCCAATGGGATCACCGGCTGCCGAAATCCTTCCGAAACCTCTTGGGCCGCAAGCTCTTCCAGTGCGACCTCTTTGAGGCGCAGGGCTTCTTCGGTGACGCCGGGCAGTTCGGGCTCACCCGCGTCCTGTGCCGCCGGCGCGTACTCGTCGTCGATGAACTCGCCGTATTCGTCGAACCGCACGCCGCCATAAGACGCGCCAGATAAGCCGGTGTCCGTTTCGGTGGCCGCGGCCGCGACCGGCTCAGGTTGCGGCTCCGGCTCACGCTGCACCACGTCACGTGGCAACGTCTCGCGCACCACCAGGTGCGCGTTGGTCCCGCCGAAGCCGAAGCTGGACACCCCGGCCAGTGCGTAGCCGCCGTACCGCGGCCAGTCCGTTGCGGTGTCGATGAACTTCAGGCGCATCGCGTCGAAGTCGATGTAGGGGCTGGGTCCGGCGAAGTTGATCGACGGTGGCAGCTTGTCGTGCTGCAGCGCCAGCACCACTTTGGCCATGCTGGCCGCTCCGGCCGCCGATTCCAGATGGCCCACATTGGTTTTCACTGCACCCAGTAGGGCCGGCCGGTCGGCAGGACGACCCCGTCCGACGATGCGCCCCAGCGCCTCGGCCTCAATCGGGTCACCCAGCACGGTTCCGGTGCCGTGCGCCTCGATGTAGTCGACGGTGCGCGGATCGATGCCGGCGTCCTTGTAGGCGCGGCGCAACACATCAGCCTGCGCATCCTGGCTGGGCGCGATCAGGCCGTTGGACCGGCCGTCATGGTTGACCGCGCTGCCCGCGATCACCGCCAGGATCTGGTCGGCGTCGCGGCGCGCGTCGTCGACGCGCTTGAGCACCAGCATGCCGCCGCCCTCGGAGCGGGTGTAGCCGTCGGCGTCGGAGGAGAACGACTTGATCCGGCCGTCGGGAGCCAGCACCGCGCCGATCTCGTCGAAACCCAGTGTCACCAGCGGCGTCAGCAGCGCGTTGACACCCCCGGCCACCGCGACGTCGCATTCGCCGTTGCGCAGCGCCTGCACCGCCTGATGGGTGGCCACCAGCGAACTCGAGCAGGCGGTGTCCACGGCGACCGACGGGCCGCGGAAGTCGTAGAAGTAGGACACCCGGTTGGCGATGATCGAGGTGGCGGTCCCGGTGATCGCGTAGGGGTGCGCCACCGTCGGGTCGGACACTGCCAGGAATTGGTAGTCGTTGTTGGAGACACCGATGTACACGCCGACGGCCCCGCCGCGCAGGCTCGACGCCGGAATACGGGCGTGCTCGAGCGCCTCCCAGGTCAGCTCCATCGCCATCCGCTGCTGCGGGTCGATGTTGTCGGCTTCGGTTTTGGCCACCGCGAAGAACTCCGAGTCGAAGCCCTTGACCTCCTTGAGGTAGCCGCCGCGGGTGCGGGCTGCCGCCACCCGCGCCGCGATGCGCGGCTCCGCCAGGAATTCCGACCAGCGACCCTCGGGCAGGTCGGTGATGGCGTCGCGGCCTTCCAGCAGCGCCTGCCAGGTTTCCTCGGGGCTGTTCATGTCGCCGGGCAGTCGGGTGGACAGGCCCACGATCGCGATGTCGACACGTTCTGCGGGGCCGGTACGCGACCAGTCGGCGTCGTCGTCGGCGGCGTCGATCTCGGGTTCACCCTCGATGATCCGGGTGGCCAGCGATTCGATGGTCGGGTGCTGGAAGGCCACTGCGACCGACAGCGTCACTCCGGTGAGGTCTTCGATGTCGGCAGCCATCGCCACCGCGTCGCGCGACGCCATACCGAGTTCCACCATCGGCATCGATTCGTCGATGGAGTCCGGCGAACGTCCCGTAGCGTTGGCCACCCAGTTGCGCATCCATTGCCGCATCTCGGGAACGGTCAGCTCGGTGCGCGCAGCTGCAGCGCTGTCGCCGCCCGGAGTCGGTAGGGAATCAGTCATGGTGCTTCTCGGTCAGCTGGACTCGCCGGCGAACGCGGTCGGCGACGCCACCCCGCGACGCAAACTGCCGTTGAGGTATGCCTCCCGGCAGGCGCGGTGCCCGATCTTGCCGCTGGAGGTGCGGGGAATCAGTCCGGACTGCACCAGCAGCACGTCGCGCACGGTGACACCGTGCCGCACGGCGACAGCTGCCCGGATGTCGTCGACGATGGGTTGGTATTCCAGTTTGTGCGCACCCGGAGCACGCTCGGCGACGATTACCAGCTGCTCGGAGGTGTCGTCGGCGTCGTACGTCAGTCCGGTGTGCGGGTTCTCGAACACCGAGGCGGGCAGTTGGTTGGCCGGCACCGAGAACGCGGCCACATAGCCGGTGCGCAATGCCCGGCTGGCTTCCTGCGCCGAGTACTCGAGATCCTGCGGGTAATGGTTGCGGCCGTCGATGATGACGAGGTCTTTGATCCGGCCGGTGATGTAGAGCTCATCGTTGTGATAGGCGCCGTAATCACCGGTGCGCACCCACTGGCCGTCATCGGCGGCTCCTTCGGCGCGCGACGGGTTGATCCGTGACTTGAGAATGTTTTTGAAAGTCGTCGGGACGTCTCCTCGTCCTTCTTCCAGTAGCCGATCCCCATGTTCTTACCGTGCAACCAGATCTCGCCGATCTGACCGTCGGGCAATTCGCTGGCGGTCTCGGCGTCGACGATGGCGGCCCATTCGTCAAGGCCGACTTTGCCGGTGGAAACCTGGGCGACGGCGTTGGGCGCGTCGGCGGCCACCTCGACGAACCGGTGCTTGTTCAGCTCCTCCCGGTCGACGTGGACGATCACCGGCTTTTCGTCCATCGGGGTGGTGGAGACGAACAGCGTCGCCTCGGCAAGGCCGTACGACGGCTTGATCGCGGTGTCCCGCAGACCGTACTTGTCGAACGCCTCGTGGAACTTGCGCATCGACGCCACCGAGATCGGCTCGCTGCCGTTGAGGATGGCTTTGACGCGGCTCAGATCCAGCGGTGGCTCGCCCTCCTTGGGGACACCACGCACGGCGGCGTGCTCGAAGGCGAAGTTCGGCGCGACCGAGTAGACGTCGCCGGGTGAGTCCGGGTCCTCGCGGGACATCTCGCGCATCCAGCGGATGGGCCGGCGGACGACGGCCGCGGGCGTCATGAAGGTGTTGTAGCGGCCCATCACCGGCGACAACATGATCGCGATCAGGCCCATGTCGTGGAAGAACGGCAGCCAGGTGACACCCCGGTCGTCCTCTTTGCCCTCGAAAGCGGTCAGCACCTGAATCACGTTGGTGGCCAGATTCAGGTGGGTGATCTCCACACCGGTGGGGACGCGGGTGGAGCCCGAGGTGTACTGCAGATAGGCGATGGTGTCGAAATCACGTCCCTCGGGAAGTTCCCAGGTGGACGCGACGTCGTTGGGCACGGCGTCGACGGCGATGACGCGGGGCCGCTCCTTGGCAGGGCGACTGCGGAAGAACTTGCGCACGCCTTCGGCGGAACCGCTGGTGGTCAGGACTGCCGATGGTTCGCAATCGTCCAGGACGGCGTGCAGGCGGCCGACGTGACCGGGCTCGGCCGGGTCGAACAGCGGAACCGCGATTCGCCCGCCGTACAGGGCGCCGAAGAACGCGACGAGGTAGTCCAAATTCTGCGGGCACAGGATGGCAACGCGATCGCCTGGTTGGGTGACCTGTTGCAGGCGGGCACCCACAGCCCGGTTGCGCGCGCCAAATTCAGACCAGGAGATGTCCCGCGCGATCCCGTCTCGCTCGGTGGAGAAGTCCATGAACCGGTAGGCCAGTCTGTCGCCTTTGACCTTCGCCCACCGTTCGACGTGACGTACCAGGTTGGCGTTGTCGGGAAACGTGATCTGTCCGTTCACGACGAACGGGTTGTGGTACGCCACTGGCATTGCCCTGTCTCCTGTCACGCACGGTGTCGGCTGTGCTCGGTAGATCTCGGCCGGCCGGACGCCGCACGTTTCACCTGAACCAACTGGCCGCAGAAGGCCAAACCTCACAGATGCTACCGAGGTGCGCGCGTGCTCCTGCACCACCTCGAACCGATAAGGCTGACCAAGCTGCTCTTAAATATCTCTTAATGTTAAGGGGCGGCGTGCCGGGGACCAAATCCGAAGGTACCGCTTCCCACGCGCGTCACCTGTGTAGTCACGCCTGTGTCGGATGTCTCGATTCGGCTGCCGTTTTGCCGGCGCCCAAAGCCCGGTCTTTCCGGGCCCGGATGGCCGCGCGACGGTCATCCGTGTTTAGGTTGCGGCGCCTTGGCGATGACGTCATGCGCCCAGTTCAACGTCCACTGGGTGGCCGGCTGCCCGTCCAGGCTCCAGAACTGAGTGGTGGCATACAGCGCGTGTACCGGCTGGCCGCCGCCGCCGGCCAGGGTGTCCAGCGTGGCCGGCAGGTTCGCGATGCTGAATGCTTGTGCGGGCGCGGCGCAGATCAGGTCACCCTGGCCGCAGATCTCGTTGGTGCGGTCGTTGAGCGAACCGAAACCACCCGGCCGCTTGCCGGTCATGGTCAATCCCAGTCCGGACAGCACCGGCACTTCCTGCAGCGTGATTTCGGCGCCCTCGCCCGGCGGATTGGGGCCGACGTCTTGTCCCACGCCCTGCTCGCGGCGACCGTCGGCGATCAACGTCACACCGAGCACCAGGTCGTCGTCGACCGGTCCGCGGCCGTTGCCGATGTCGCTGGCGATGTCACCGGCGATCACTGCGCCCTGGGAAAAGCCGACCAGCACGTAGCTGGTCAAGGGGCATCTGTTGGTCATGTCGGTGAGCGCCTTGACCGCCGCGCGGGTGCCTTCGGCCCGGCTGTCGTTGTAGCTGATCTGGGTGTCGCCGCTGAGCGGATTGTGGAACTGCGCGGTGTAGGGAACCGTGTATTCCTGGACCCGGCCGGCCGGAAACTGGTCGGCGAGCGGCCGGGTGACGTTGAGCAGCAACGCCTTCGGAAAAAGCGTCGGGTTGAGCGGGTCGTCCTGCAGCGACGACTCCCAGGTCCCCGGAATGGCGAGCAGCTGAACGTCGGGACAGCTGGCGTCTTGAGATTCCGGCCGGGGCTTGTGCGGGCGGCCCGAGCTGCTGGTCGGCGGGACGATGCTGGGCGGTACCGCGCTGGGCGCTGAGTTGTGGTGATGGACGATAAGCACCAAGGCCGTGATAACCAGCCCGACGACGAGCGCCACCGCAGCGGCGGCAACCCAGCCAAGGGTGCGGTGGCGTTTGCGGCGCGAAGATTGCCGGGCTGTTCGCCCGGATTTTTTAGCCATGATCTCCTGCTAGCACAGTGGTCGGGTACCGCAGCACCGTCCGCTGCACCCCTTTACGGTACCGGCTCGTGGCGGCTATCCCGGCTGCACCGAGCTGACTCGCCGTGGCGCGCCGGGGAGCCGGTGAGTCACAACAGCCACTTCCGTACCGCCACTGAACCATGGCGTGCTGCTTGAAAAGTGCTATCGCATGGGATATCACTTTGGGCTGGCCAGCATCTGGGGAGTGCCGCCCCGCCGTTTCCTCCAGCTACCGGATGGCGCCGACGATGTCACCGGACATTGCGCCCAGCTCCGCGGACCATGAACCCCAGCCGTTGTCCCCGCCGCCCGGGAAGTCGAAGTGGCCGTTGTGGCCGCCGACGTTGCGGTACTGCTGGTAGAACGTCCGGTTGTTGCCCACCGCCGCGCCGGCATTGCCGATCATGGCGGCGGGATCGCTGGCCCCAAGGTTGGTCGGGCTGAAGAGCCACACCCGGGTGTTGTTCGCCACCAACAGCGAAGCGTGCACGTATGGGTCATGCTCCTTCCAGCGACCCAGCTGTGGCGCTCCCCACATTCCGTTGCCGTCCACGCCGCCGAACTGCTGCAGTCCGGCCAGGATCGAACCGCTTGTGGTGGTGTCCGCCGGATAGACGAAACCCGACATCGAACCGGCAAAGCCGAACCGGTCGGGGTGGAAGGCGGCCAGCGCCAGTGCGCCGTATCCCCCCTGCGACGCGCCGACGGCCGCGTGGCCGCCGGGGGCCAGGCCCTTGTTGGCGGCCAGCCAGTCAGGCAGCTCGCTGGACAGGAAGGTTTCCCACTGCTTGCTGCCGTCCTGCTCCCAGTTGGTGTACATGCTGTAGGCGCCACCGGCAGGGGCGACCACCGAGATGCCCTTGCCGGCCAGGGTGTTCATCGCGTTGCCCGCGGTCACCCAATTGCTGACATCGGGGGCGGCGTCGAACGGGTCAAGTAGATACACCGCGTGCGGGCCGCCGGCCAAAAACGCCACCGGGATATCGCGGCCCATCGACGGCGACGGGACCATCAGGGTCTCGAAATTGGCCGCATGGCCGGCGCTCGGAACGCTGACGCCATACCCCAACCCGATCGTCAGCACGGCAGCACCCAGTATCCGCAGCAGCATCGGCAATCGGCTCATATCAACCTCACTCGTGTATCGCTTCGCCTACCCAGCCGGGGCTCCGTCCCGCAAGGTAGTGAATCACACCGCAGGTGCCCGAATGGGTGGAAATGGCTAACGGCGACGACCCTGAGGGGTCGTCGCCGTTAGCCATCTGATGTCGAGGAGGGCTAGGTGCCCTGGGCGGCCGGAGGCGCGGCGTTGGGTGTCGCGCCCAGCGACTGCTGCAGGTCGGTCTTCATCGCCTGCAGCTGCGCACCCCAGTACTCCCAGCTGTGCGTGCCGCTTTCCGGGAAGTTGAACACCGCGTTGTGACCGCCGGCGGCGTTGTAAGCGGTCTGGAACTTGATGTTGCTGGTCCGCACGAAGCCCTCGAGGAACTTGGCCGGCAGGTTGTCACCACCCAGATCCGACGGCTTGCCGTTGCCGCAGTACACCCACAGCCGGGTGTTGTTGGCGACCAGCGTCGGGATCTGCACCGTTGGGTCGTTGCGCTGCCAAGCCGGATCCTCCTTCGGGCCCCACATGTCCGCGGCCTTATAGCCGCCCGCGTCACCCATGGACAGGTTGATCAACGACGGGCCCATCCCGCTGGACGGGTCGAGCAGACCTGACATCGCGCCGGCGTAAACGAACTGCTGCGGGTGGTAGGCCGCCAGGATCATCGCCGACGACGCGGCCATCGACAGGCCGACCGCGGCGCTGCCGGTCGGCTTGACACTCTTCTGCGAGGCCAGATACGCCGGCAGCTCGCTGGTGAGGAATGTCTCCCACTTGTAGGTCGAGCAGCCCGCCTTGCCGCAGGCTGGCTTGTACCAGTCGGTGTAGAAACTGGACTGCCCGCCCACCGGCATGATGACCGAGATGCCCGATTGGTAGTACCACTCGAACGCGGGGGTGTTGATGTCCCAGCCGTTGTAGTCGTCCTGTGCGCGCAACCCGTCGAGCAGGTACAACGCCGGCGAGTTGGCTCCACCACTTTGGAACTGGATCTTGATGTCACGGCCCATCGCCGCCGACGGCACCTGCAGGTACTCGACCGGCAGACCGGGCTTAGAGAACGCTCCTGCGGTCGCCGAGCCTCCGACTGCTCCGATCAGACCCGGCAGCAGGGCCGCACCAAGGGCCCCGACCACGAGTCGGCGTGGCATCCTGCTCACCGCACCCCGCAACCTGTCAACCAGCTTCATCCTTGCTTCCTCATCTTTGGTAGGCGCAATCCGAAATTACGTCGGTCTGCATACGTGAGCCTGACTGCCCGGCCCCTCCCTCGGGCCATTACAGCCCGCATCATCGACAGGCCGTGCAGCAGTGCCCGTGTAGTCAACCACATGTTCGCGCGAAAGCCCGCTTCGAGAGCGTCACGCGACGCGGCGTAATCAGCTCTTGACCGCACCGATCCCGTATAGAAACCCCACGCCGCAACGGCTCCCGCAAAATGTGCCAACGCACGATCTCGCGCCGGTGAGACGCTACGTGTGGCGTTGCTGCGATGGCCGATACAGTCTGAGGGCCGCCCCGCTGTGACGCAGCGCTGAAATTTCGTGCGGCCGACGTGTCTTGGGGGGTCGCCGGACCGGGCTTTTCGGCTACGGTCCGGTTGCCGGCAAGCCGGTGTAGGGCGGGCCGAGTTCCGGCACGTCGAGCCCACACCGGATCAGCTCGTAGCGCGGCACCCGGTCGATCCGGTACCGGGTGAATTGGTAGGAGTGCACAAGGTTGGACAGGAATCGACGCACGCTCATCGGGGAACGTATCGAAGTCAGCACCGCGTCGGTGGCCGGGCACTTCAGCGCCGCCCTGGCCTGTTCCGTCCATGCCGGGTCGAGGTAGGGCGGTACGACGAAGAACGGGCCCTCAGCGATCGCCCAGTCCGGGAAGAGGTTCTTGTCATGGCCGATCCGGCTGTTCTGCACCCGCGCCGTATGGGCCGCAAGCGGATTCGCCAAACCGATTTGGTCGATGACCCTGACATCCAGCCCGACGTTCATACCCAGCATGCCGAGGTTGGTGAAAAACACGGTGTGCGGCGCGTTTTCGCCTGACCACTTATTTACCGGGCCCGGCGGACGCTGTGCCAACGGAATTGCCGGCACGACGTCCCACTGGTCGTAGTTGCCCGAGGGCAGCAGCAACGCGCCTGCCGGAGTGTTGTTGATCGTCACCAGTGCGGCGCGCATCCGCGGGTAATCGAGATAATCCGCCGCGGTCAGCGGGTAGGCATGGCCGGTCGCCTGCGCGTAGAACCGGCGCTCGTCGACGATGCCGGAGTAGGTAACGCGGGTGGCGTCGTCGCCCATCCCGGGTGAGTTTGCCGCCCACAACGACCAGCCGGCGATCGCCAGCCACAGCACGCTGACGGCACCGGCCAAGACATAACGGGTCTCCCGCGAGAACCTCTTGCCGTCGGGGAAAACGACGGGAATCACCGCCACCGGCGCCAGCAAACAGAAGAGGGGTACCAGCAGAACCCGGCCGTGCATGAAATCGCCGCCCTGGCGTATCCAATACAACGCTTGCAGCAGTCCACTACCGACGATGAAAATCACTATCGCCGAAGGGCTTTGCACCCGGCGCACCAACCGGCTGCGGCCGGCCGGCGTCTCGCGGCGAATGCGCCCCCGACGGCCGGCGGAAGTCCACAACACCAGACCCAGCACCGGGAGCAAAATAGCCGGCACCCATAGGGCGTAGGGTCGGTCGAAATTCGACAAGTAGATCAGGCCCTGCGACCACTTGTCGCCGGCCGCGTCCTTGGCCAACGCCGTCCCGGGCACCAGCAGCCCGTAATAGCCCATCCGGAAAATCTGGTAACCCACCGGCAGCAGCCCCCCGGCCACCACGATCAGCACTCGACTCCGCCAGCCCTGGGCCGCAATCAACATCATGATCAAGGCCAGGCCGCCGATCAGCGCCATCTCGGGCCGGACCAGAACACTGCAGCCCGCGACGAAGGCCAGCGTGGCGATGAACACCTGGCCCTTCGGCCTGCCCCGGTCCGCCTGTGACCAGCAAAGCATCATCCACCACAGCAGACCCAGATAGGCCAGGACCAGCCCCGTCTCCAAACCAGACGTCGCGAAGTCACGCGCCGGCGGCACCGCGATGTAGACCAGAGCGCCGGCCGGCAACATCACCGCCCGCCGGCCCAGCAGACCGGGGCCGTAGAGCCGAGCGGTGCCCAGCATCAGCAGCACCACACCGACCACGCTGAGCACCAAGGCCACTGGCAGCGCCACGTACTCCAGACGCAGCGGACCCCCGACCAGGCTGCCCAGGTACAACAAGAAAGTCCACACCGCCGAGGTGTTGGCCTCCACCCGCTCGCCCGCGTTGAACACCGGCCCGTTGCCGGCCAGCATGTTGCGCACCGTACGCAGCACGATCAGGCCGTCATCGGCGATCCAACGTCGTTGCCAGGCCCCCCAACCGAATAGGACGGCGACAACGGCCACGCTCACCCACAGGCTGACCCGCACGGTGAGGTCATAGGTCAGTGCCGGCAGGCGAACCGCCTCCGGCGGTGGCCGGCGCGAAGAGCCGGTATTTTTCGCTACCGCCGCCTTGGGCTTAGCCGAACGCAACAGCAGCACCGATGGTTCCTAACCAGGCCACGAACAGCAGTTGCAGCACCCGGTCCCGCAGCGCGATGTCCTCGGGCTCGCCGGCCAGGCCGCCGTCGACATCGACCGCGTAGCGCAGGATCGCGATGGTGAACGGAACCATCGACACCGCGAACCAGGAACCCGAATAGCGGTCGCGCTCGAAAGCCCATAGCCCGTAACACATCACCAGTGCGGTCGCCGACATCGTCCAGACGAAACGCAGATAGGTGCTGGTGTAGTTCTCCAGTGATCTGCGGATCTTGGCCCCGGTGCGTTCGGCCAGATGCAGCTCGGCGTACCGCTTACCGGCCGCCATGAACAGCGACGCGAAGGCCGCTGACAGCAAAAACCATTGGGAAAGGTGGGTATCGGTGGCCGCACCCCCGGCAATGGCCCGGATCAAATACGCCGACGACACGATGCAGATATCAAGCACCGCTTGGTGTTTGAGGCCGAAGCAGTAGGCCAGCTGCATGCCGATATAGACCGCCATCACCACCGCCAGGTTCGGCCTCAGCCACAGGGCCAGGCCGAGGGACGCCCCCGCGAGCACGACGGCCAGGGTGTAGGCCAACCATTCGGGCACCACGCCGGCGGCGATCGGGCGGAACCGTTTGGTGGGATGCTCCCGGTCGGCCTCGACGTCGCGGACGTCGTTGACCAGGTACACCGCGGAGGCCGCCAGACTGAACACCACGAAGGCCACCGCGACCTGGATAGCCAGGTGGCCAAGGTCGTAGCGGTAGCCGCTGCCCGCCGCGCTCAGCGGCGCGGCCAGCACCAAGACGTTCTTCACCCACTGCCGCGGACGCATCGCCTTGACCACGCCGACGATCAGGTTCGCCTGCTGCCCGGTCACCGGTGCCACATCTTCGCTCATCGGCCACGCTCACTGCTGTGCTCGAACCGAACGGCGGCGGACGCCACCGCGGCGCCGACGGCGACGCCGGCGGCCACGTCACTGGGATAGTGCACCCCCAGCAGCACCCGGGAGAGTGCCATCGGCGGAACCAGCACGGCCGGCAGCGGCAGACCAGTGGCGCGGCCCAGCAGGATGGCGGCGGCGGTGGTGGAGGTGGCATGGGCCGACGGGAAACTCAGTCGGCTCGGGGTACCGACGTTGACTGCCACCGCGGGGTGATCCGGGCGGGGTCGTCGCACAAAGCGCTTGATCAGGACGGCGGCGGCGTGCGCGGTGACCGCCCCCGCGCCGGCCAGCAGCCAGGCCCGGCTCCGCTGCGGCTGCAGAACCACGCCGAGCAGCGAGACCGCCAGCCAGCCGATGCTGTGCTCGCCGAAATACGACAAGCCGCGCGCCGCGGTCAGCACACCCGGACGCCCGCTCAGCGCCGATTGCACCGCCACCAATGCCGCGACTTCGCCACGCGGCGCGGCACTTTCAGCCATTGCCCGATGCGTTTTCTTCGACCGGCAGCACCGTCTCCCACTTCTGCTTGCTGGTCAGCACCGGCAATGCCGCGCGGTAGCTCTCGCGCAATGCGTCGAACCGGCGCGTCAGTTGACGCTGACGACGCAGCGACTGCCACAGCAGCGAGAACATCTTGGCCCGGCTGCGCTGCCGGTAGACCACGCCACGTCCGTCGGCAGTGGTGACGGTGACGCCGTCTACCGTGCACAGCAGGAACCAGCGTGAGTCCTGGGTCGGCACGTTGAGCTGGGGCTGCTGATGGTGCGCCGGGTCCTCTTTTGTCAGCTGGTGCAGGATCCCGCGCGATAGCCGAATGGCCTTCGCGGGCGCCGATACCGGTTCGCCGCGCAGCCTGACCCGTCCCGAAGCCGGTGGCAGCTCGCTGGCCGCCGGCAGGATGACAGCGTCGGGATAGTCCTTGCGCAGACGATGCACATCCGACAGCGCTGTGCCGAGGATCGCGAAGATGTGCTCGGGACCACGGAGGAAGTCGTCGATCGCCTTGTTTTGAATCGCCACCGTCGAATATTCAAGGCAGATAAGGTGTTTGAGTGTTGCCTTGAGGTGGCTGCGTACCAGTCCCGAGACCTGCCTACTTGGGCCATCCCAGTGCATGGCCGCCACAACCAGCCGGTTGCGCAGGTGAAAATAGGCCTGCCAGTCGATGGCGTCGTCTTTGTCGCTCCAGGCCATGTGCCAGATCGCGGCGCCGGGCAGGGTGACGGTCGGGTAGCCGTGCTCAGCGGCGCGCAGCCCGTAGTCGGCGTCGTCCCATTTGATGAACAGCGGCAACGGCTGACCGAGTTCCTCGGCCACCTGCCGCGGGATCAGGCATGTCCACCAGCCGTTGTAGTCGACGTTGATTCGCCGGTGCAGCAGCTTGCTGTGAGAGTTACTGTCGTTCAACGGGTATTCGGAGAAGTCGTGGTCGTATTCGGTATGCGGCGCGGCCGTCCACATGAAGTTCGATCGGCCGACCACCTCACCCATGACATGCAGGTGTGACGGCTGCTGCAGGTTGAGCATCTGGCCGCCCACCAGCGTCGGGATTTTGGCGAAACGCTGCATGGCGAGCAGCCGCAAAACGGTGTCTGGTTCGAGCCGGATGTCGTCGTCCATGAACAAAATCTGCTGGCAGTCAGTGTTTTTCAGTGCCTCGTACATCACCCGGCTGTATCCGCCGGAACCACCCAGGTTGGGCTGGTCGTGGATGGAGAGCCGGTTGCCCAGCGCCGCGGCGGCGGCACCAAAATCGGGGTGGTCGCGCACCTTCGCGGTCCCCTGGTCGGGCACGATCACCGCTCCGATCACCTGGTCCACCAAGGGGTCGGAGGCGAGATCCCGCAGCGCGTTGACGCAGTCGGCGGGCCGGTTGAAAGTCGGGATTCCCACCGCGATGTTGGCGACACCGGGCGCCGGCGAAGTGGCGTACCACCCCGCACTGCGCAAGGTGACCTCACTGTCTGTAGTGACGTCGAACCAGATCCATCCGCCATCTTCGAACGGCTGCAGGCTGACCTCGAATTCGAGCACCGCGGCACTGTTCACGGTTCCGTGGAAGGGTCCGCCCTCCACGAAGATCCGTGCCCCGGTGGCCTTGGTTCGATACACGTCGACGCGTCCGGCTCCGGTCAATTCAGTGCGAAGCACCACTGACTCACACGTCGTCCAGCGCCGCCAGTAGCTGGCCGGAAAGGCGTTGAAATAGCTTGCGAACGACACCTCGGACTCCGCGCCGATCTCCAGCGTGGTGCGGGTCACCGCATGCGCGCGCCGGGCGTTGGTCGCCGACTCCTCCAGGTACAGCTTGCGCACGTCGAGCGGCTCACCGGGCCGTGGCAGGATGATCCTGGCCAGCAGGCTCACCGCAGTCATGCCCGGACCTCGGATTCGAGCTGCTTTCCATCGCGCAGGTGCGGCGCGATGACGTTGTCGTACATATTCAGTGCGCTGGCGATGGCCATGTGCATGTCCAGGTACTGATAGGTGCCCAGCCGGCCGCCGAAAAGCACGTTCGACGAAGCGGTTTCGTCTTTAGCTCGGGCCCGGTAGGCGGCCAGCAATTCGCGGTCGGCCTCGGTGTTGATCGGGTAATACGGCTCGTCGTCATCGTCGGCGAACCGGGAGTACTCCCGCATGATCACGGTCTTGTCGGTCGGGTAGTCACGCTCGGGGTGGAAGTGGCGGAATTCGTGGATGCGGGTGTACGGCACGTCCAGATCGTTGTAATTCATCACCGGGGTGCCCTGGAAGTCGCCGCAGTCCCGCAACACCTCGACCTCGAAATCCAAGGTACGCCAGCCTAATCGACCGTCGACGTAGTCGAAGTAGCGGTCCAGCGGGCCGGTATAAACAACAGGGGCCAACGGGAACGCTTTCCGCAGTTCGTCGCGGACGTCGAACCAATCGGTGTCCAACCGGACCTCGATGCGGTCGTCGGCGGCCATGTTTTTCAGCCACGCGGTGTAGCCGCCGGCGGGCAGTCCCTCATAGGTGTCGTTGAAGTAGCGGTTGTCGAAGGTGTAGCGCACCGGCAGGCGGGTGATGTTGGCTGCCGGCAATTCTTTGGGGTCGGTCTGCCACTGCTTGGCGGTGTACCCCTTGACGAACGCCTCGTACAACGGGCGGCCGATCAGCGAGATCGCCTTCTCCTCGAGGTTCTGCGCGTCGGTTGTCTGGATTTCAGCGGCCTGCTCGGCGATCAACTGCCGCGCCTGGTCGGGACTGAAATAACGGCCGAAGAACTGGCAGACCAGGCCCAATCCCATCGGGAACTGATAGGCCTGCCCGTCGTGCATCGCGAACACCCGGTGCTGGTAGCCGGTGAACTCGGTGAACTGCCGCACGTACTCCCACACCCGGGTGTTGGAGGTATGGAACAAGTGCGCGCCGTACTTGTGTAACTCGATTCCGGTCTCCGGCTCGACCTCGGAGTAGGCATTACCCCCGATGTGCGGGCGCTTCTCGACGACCAGGACGCGCTTGCCGAGTTGGGTGGCAACGCGTTCGGCAACCGTCAGGCCAAAGAATCCGGAGCCGACGACGAGGAGGTCAAAGCGAGCGGGCATCGGTTGCCAAGGGTATCCGACGGCGCCCGCCCAGCCCGATTGGCAGCGCTGGTCGTTGGCCTCGAGCACGAAAAAATGCCGTGGGCCCGACTGCGAAAGATGGTCGCAATTGCCTCACGATTCGATATCACCACTCTGACCTCAGGAGTCACACCAGTACCATCGGTCAGTGAGGCGTCCCGAGGCATTCCAACCGCTCCCGTGCCTCACGGCCAGAGAACCAACACATAGTTCCAGATTGAGGAGACTTCCGTGCCGAACCGACGTCGACGCAGGCTCTCGACAGCCATGAGCGCAGTCGCCGCCCTGGCAGTCGCAAGTCCTTTTGCTTTTGTCGCGGTATCCGAATTGACCGCGAATTTGAACAAGGGCACCGATTCCGCGCCCCAGCACCGCGAGTTCGTGCGTGCTTCGGTGATGACCGACCTGCCTGATGAGCTGATTTCCGCGCTGTCGCAGGGGTTGTCGCAGTTCGGGGTCACCCTGCCGTCCGTGCCGGGGCTCGGCGGGGCGAGCACGCTGCCGGCGGCCAGCCCCGGCCTGACCAGCCCCGGCCTGACCCCCGGCCTGGCCCCCGGCCTGACTTCGCCCGGGCTCACCACACCCGGCGCGCTGCCGTCAGCGGCGACTCCGGGGCTGACCGATCCGAGCCTGGCCAGCCCAGGTCTCACCAGCCCTGGCCTCACCACTCCCGGCTTGACGAGCCCTGGCCTGACGGCCCCGACGCTGCCGGGCGCACCCGCCGGCGTGGATCCGTACGCCCCGGGCCTGACCGCCCCGGACGGCGCGGCGCCGGCCGGCTTGGACCCGGGCGCCAATGGCACCTACCCGATCCTCGGCGATCCTTCACTGGGTGCCACGCCGCCGTCGTCCGGGTCAGGCGGGCTGGTCAGCGACTTGATGAGCGCTGCCAACCAGCTAGGTATGAACCAGGTCATCGATCTGCTGAAGGGGTCGATCACGCAGGCCGCTCAGGGCGCCCAAGGTGCCGCCCCGGCCATCGGCGCCCCAGCCGTGCCGGCCGTCCCGGCGCCTCCGGTGCCGTTGCCCGGCAGCTAAACCGGGGCCGCGCCAGCGAAAACCGGGGGTCAAAAAAGCGCCAGGGGCCTGTCACCTGACGGCACCGCAGAGATTGGGCTAGTCGCCGAGACTCTGCGGTGCCGTTCCCAGACTCGCAATATAGTTATTCATATAAGTACCGTGTCGAATCATTAGTAACACTCGACACATACGTAACATCAGCTCGTGTTGTCCCGTCGTCCCGCACCGACGATGCTGTTCACTGCCATCGCGGCGACAATCGTCATCCTGCCGTGGACGCTTTATCCACCGTCGCAGAACGCGCCGGCCCCGGCACGCGCCGGCGACACCCAGCTCAACCAGCAGCCCTTGGTCGGGCTCACCGGTGGTGTCACGGTTCGCGAAGTGTCCCAACGCAAACCGTTCTCCATGGTGGCGCTGACCGGCAGCGATTTGACCGGAACCACTGCCCGGGTGCGCGCCAAACGTGCCGACGGCTCGTGGGGACCGTGGTACGACGCCGAGACGGTCGAGTCCGCCGGCAGTGACCGGGCGCCCGGGAATTCAGCCGGTGCCCGCGGCACCGATCCGGTATTCGTCGGCAACACCACCGCAGTCCAGATCGCGGTGACCCGTCCCGCCAGTGCAGCGGTGACCTCGGCACCCCCGGCCGCCGCCACGGCCAAATCCGGCCTGGGTTACATACCGGCGTCGGCCGAACGTCCTTTTGCGCAGAACATCTCTGCGGTCTTGATCTCACCGCCGCAGGCGCCGGTCGACACCCAATGGGCCCCGCCCACCGCGGTCCTGGCGCCCGGGCAACCGCCCAACATCATCAGCCGCGCGAAATGGGGTGCCGACGAGTCGATCCGTTGCGGTAATCCGGTGTACAACAGTGGGGTTCGGGCGGCGGTGGTCCACCACACCGCCGGCAGCAACGAGTACACACCGGAAGATTCGGCCGAGATCGTCCGGGCCATTTACGCCTACCACACCCGGACACTGGGTTGGTGCGACATCGCCTACAACGCACTGGTCGACAAATACGGTCAGGTATTCGAGGGCCGCGCCGGCGGTATCGACAAACCGGTTGAGGGGTCCCACACCGGCGGCTTCAATCGCGACACCTGGGGTGTGGCGATGATCGGCGACTTCGATGACGTGCCGCCAGAACCGATCCAGCTGCGCACGGTCGGCCGGCTGCTGGGTTGGCGTCTGGCCCTCGACGGCGTCAACCCCAAGGGCGCGGCGACGCTGGCCTCTGCCGGCGGTGCGTTCACCCGCTTTCCCGGGGGCGCCACCCTGACCCTGCCCGCCATCTTCACCCATCGCGACGTGGGCAACACCGATTGCCCGGGCAACGTGGCCTACGGGCTCATCGACGTGATCCGGGACATCGCCGCGCGTTTCAACGAGCCTCCCGGGCCCGACGACGTGGCCGCATCGCTGGCCGGCGGCGCGATCTATGAGCACTGGCAGGCGATGGGCGGCATGAACAGCACGCTGGGCCCGCCGACCTCCCCGGAGGCGTCCGGCGAGGGCGCCACCCGCTACGCCACTTTCGAGCGGGGCGCGATGTACTGGTCGCCCGAGACCGAGGCCCAGCCGCTGACCGGCGCGATCTATACGGCCTGGGCCACATTGGGCTATGAGCGAGGCGCACTGGGCCTGCCGACCAGCGGTGAATTTCAGGAACCGCTCTGGGTGAAACAGAACTTCCAGCACGGCACCCTGAATTTCGACCGCGAGACCAGCACGGTGACCAGGGTCATCGACGGGGTTGCCGAGGTATTGCCGGCACCTTCGCCCAGCGATCCACCTGTTCAGCTCGAGCGGTTCTCCCCGCCGGTCAGCCCCGGCCAGTAACGCTAAAGCCACCAGCGTTCGAGCACCCGCGCCACCCCGTCGTCGGTGTTGGCGGCGGTGACCTCGTCGGCCGCGGCCAGTGCGTCGGGATGGGCGTTGCCCATCGCCACCCCGTGACCTGCCCACAGCAGCATCGGCACGTCGTTGGGCATATCCCCGAATGCCACCACGTCAGCACCGGTAATGCCCAACGGCCGGGCGATTTCGTCGATGCCGGTGGCCTTGCTGATGCCCGGTGGCACGATTTCGACCAGCCCGTTGTCGGTGGAAAAAGTGATTTCGCCCACCGTGTCGATATGTCTACCCAGCTCGGCAGCCATGTCCGTACTACGCGCACCCGTCTTGCGGATCAGCAGTTTCACCGCGGGATCACTGAGTAGGTCGGCGATGGACACCTCGGTGTTGTCCGGATTCAGCCAGGCGTGTTCATAACCCGGCGAGCTGACAAACTGCGGCGTGGCCGTGTCGTGCGCGCTGGCGCCGATCCGCTCGACGGCCAGTCCCGCGCCGGGGATGACGCGAGCGGCGATGTCCGCCAACTCACTCAGCGCGTCGACGGACAAAACCCGGGCCGACACCACGCGATCGGTTGACGGATCGTAGATCACGGCACCGTTGGCGCACACCGCCTGCGGCGCGAAGCCCAGCGCATCCACGACGGGCTGAATCCAGCGCGGCGGGCGGCCGGTGGCCAGCACGAACTGCGCGCCGGCGGCCACAGCGGCCCGCACGGCACCGCGGGTGCGCGGGGTAATCGATTCGTTGTCGTCAAGCAGGGTGCCATCGACGTCGCAGGCAACAAGCGCCGGCAGCGTCATCAAGGCGATCCGGGTGTGCTTCGCGCCGGTGTCACCGGCCGCGCTCCGCCTGCTTTCGCGCCCGTTCCCGCAGTTCAGCAACCCGCATCTGCCTGGAGTCGTCCTGGGTCGGCGCACCGCCGCCGAGTCGCCGCGGCACCCAGTACGCCCCCTCGGGGTGCGGGTACTCTTCCTGGACCCGGTAGAGCAACGACTGCATCGCCCTGCGCAGCTCTTCGGTGACCATCTCGGCATCAGGTGACGGCGGCAAGGCCCGGCCGGCCGCCACCATGATCGGGACCTTGTTGCGGATGACGTTCTTGGGGTGGTCTTTGGGCCAAATCCGTTGCGCGCCCCAAACCACCAGCGGAATGATCGGAACTCGCGCATCGAACGCCATCCTGGCCGCCCCGGTCTTGAACGGCCTGAGTTCGAAGCTGCGGCTGATCGTCGCTTCGGGGTGTAACCCGACGAGTTCGCCCTGCCTCAATAGGTCGACCGCGGTCGCATAGGCCTCGGCCCCGTGCTCGCGGTTCACCGGGATGAGCTTGGCGTGCTTGATCACATAGTTGACTGCCGCCACATCCTGCATCTCGGCCTTCAGCATGAACCTCAGCCGCCGGCGCCGTTTGTAGGCGGCGTAGGAAGCCGGCAGCCAGTCCAGGTAACTGGTGTGGTTGAGCGTGATCAGCGCGCCGCCGCGGTCGGGAATGTTCTCCAGCCCTTGGAAAGTGACTTTGGTGCCGTTGGCCGCCATCATCTGCGGAAGGACGAACTCCAGCATCCGGACAAAAGGCTCAGCCATGGTCATTGCTCCTGTGATCGACGTCGCGGTGACTGGTGCCGCGGCTCGCTGTGGTCTGTCCCACGTGATCCTCCTCGCACGTGCTTGCTCGGGAAATTCCCCACCGTTACGCGTTGCATCTCAGCCTTAATCATGTACCGAATGCGGCGCTTGCGCTGGCTAACGGCAAGAGCAGCCGAAGGCCACCCGACATAGCTGGTGGGCTCGGCGGCAATCACCGCGCCCCCCGTTGCGGGGGAGGCTGTGCAGGCCTTCGCGACCGATCTTCTCGTCGAAAGCTTCGGTCACGGTCTTTGCCGCAATCCCTCGGGCGCGCACGACGGGCCGACTAATCTGGTGCACCGGCCGGATCGGATCGTTGGCGCGCCGCTCGTGCGGCTGCCCGCCGGTTGGCCTCCTCGATGTCCAGCCTTGCGGCCTCGGCCATCGTCGGGGCGCCGCCGCCCAACCGGTGCGGGACCCAGAATTCACCGGCGGGATGCGGTCCATATTCTTCCTGCGCCTTGTCGAGCAAATGTTCCATTCGGGAATGCAGCAGCGTGGTCAGGTCGCCCGGGGGCAATGTCGGTGGAATCGGCTCGCCGACGGCCACCGTGATCGGCACTTTGGGCCGGAGCATCTCTCTCGGATGGTCTTTGGTCCACACCCGCTGAGCACCCCACACGATGTGCGGAACGATCGGGACGCCGGCCAAGATCGCCATCCGGGCCGCCCCGGACTTGAATTCCTTGATCTCGAAGCTGCGGCTGATCGTCGCCTCGGGATAGACGCCGACGAGTTCACCCGCCTTCAGCATGTCCACGGCCGCCTCGAACGCGGCAGCGCCGCTGCCTCGGTCCACCGGGATATGCCGCAGACTGCGCATGATGGGCCCGGCGATCTTGTGGTCGAAAATCTCCTGCTTGGCCATGAAGCGCACTTTGCGCCCCAGGCCCTGTGCGTACGCGGGCAACCCGGCGAACGTGAAGTCGATGTAGCCGGTGTGGTTGATGGCTACGACGGCACCGCCGCTGGTGGGCAGATTCTCCACGCCGGTCAGCGTGAACTTCAAGCCCTGCACTCGCCAGCAAAAGCGAGCGAACTGGATGACAGTTCCGTATACCGGTTCCACAGTCGACCAGCCTAATAGTCCACGTTGTGGCGCCGGTCAGCCCGGGCAGAATAGCCGACGGGCCAGTCGGGCGAGCGTAGCGGCAGATCGGCTCTTCCCGGGCGGCGGTGGCGGGCCGGGACGGCCCTTGCCGCTAAGCTCGAGGCGGCCGTTAACTCGTCGGAGGGGATTAGTGCGGGTCACCAGCGTCGGGCATGCCGGCTTCCTGATCGAGACGCAGGCCGGCCGCATCCTGTGCGACCCCTGGGTTCATCCGGCCTACTTCGCATCGTGGTTCCCGTTTCCGGACAACAGCGCGCTGGACTGGGACAGCCTGGGCGACTGCGACTACCTGTATGTGTCCCACCTGCACCGCGACCATTTCGACGCCACACTGCTGGGGGCGCATGTCAACAAAGACGCCGTCGTGCTGTTGCCGGATTATCCGGTGCCCGACCTGCGCGCCGCGCTGGAGAACGTGGGCTTTCACCGGTTCTACGAGACGACCGACTCGGTCAAGCACCGGATCAGCGGGCCCAGCGGCGACCTCGACATCATGATCATCGCGCTGCGCGCCCCGGCTGACGGCCCGATCGGCGACTCCGCACTCGTGGTGTCGGACGGCGTGACAACCACTTTCAACATGAACGACGCGCGACCCGTCGACCTGGAGGTGCTGCAGGCGGAGTTCGGCCACATCGATGTGCACATGCTGCAGTATTCCGGGGCGATCTGGTACCCGATGGTCTACGACATGCCCGCCCGCGCCAAGGACGCCTTCGGCATCCAGAAGCGCCAGCGGCAGATGGACCGGGCCCGTCAGTACATCACGCAGGTGGGCGCCACCTGGGTTATCCCTTCCGCTGGGCCGCCGTGCTTCTTGGACCCCGAGTTGCGTCACCTCAACGACGACCGGGCAGACGCGGCCAACATCTTTCCCGACCAGATGGTGTTTCTGGACCAGATGCGCGCTCACGGCCACGACCGCGGCCTGTTGATGATCCCCGGTTCCCGCGCAGATTTCACTGGTGCACAACTGGATTCACTGCGTCATCCACTGCCCGACGAGCAGGTGGAGGCCGTCTTCACGACCGGCAAGGCCGAATACCTCGAGGACTACGCAGCGCGGATGTCCCCGGTGCTGGCCGCCGAGAAGGCCGGCTGGGCGCCGGCGGCCGGGGATTCGCTGCTGGAGCCACTGCGCGCGGTGTTCGAGCCGATCATGCTGCAAAGCGACGAGATCTGCGACGGCATCGGCTATCCGGTCGAACTCGTGCTCGAAAGCCGAGGCCACCAAGAAAAGATAGTGCTCGACTTCCCCAAACGCACCGTGCGCGAACCCATCGCCGACGAGACGTTCCGGTATGGGTTCGCGATTGCGCCCGAGTTGGTGCGCACTGTGCTCCGCGACAACGAGCCTGACTGGGTGAACACGATCTTTCTGTCCACCCGATTCCGCGCGTGGCGGGTCGGGGGCTACAACGAATACCTGTACACGTTCTTCAAATGCCTGACCGGCGAACGGATCGCCTATGCCGACGGCTGGTTCGCCGAGGCGCACGACGATACCGCGTCGATCACCATGGACGGCTGGGACATTCAGCGCCGCTGCCCGCATCTGAAAGCCGACCTGTCGAGATTCGGTGTGGTGGAAGGTGACACGCTGACCTGCAACCTGCACGGGTGGCAGTGGAACCTGCGCAACGGTCGCTGCCTCACCACCCGGGGGCACGAGCTGAGGTGTTCACGACTGTGAGTGCCGCGGGGCAATACTACGACGACGGTCTGGTCCAGGTGGATCGCGAGGCAATCACATTGCGCCGCTACCACTTTCCTTCCGGTACCGCGAAGGTCATCGTGTTGAGCAGTGTGCGCGGTTACAAGGCCGAGCCGCTGGGCCTGTTCATCCACCGGTTCCGCATCTGGGGCAGCTCCGACCTGCGCCGCTGGCTGCCGCTGGACGTGCGACGGCCGTTCAAGTCAACGCTGATCACGCTCGACGTGGAAGGCACCCGGCCCAGTCCGGCGTTCACACCGGCCAATCCGGAGAAGTTCACCGCGGCACTCGACGAGCTGCTGGACCGGTCGGACTAACTGCCGGCGTCGGCGAGCGCCTGGTGGGCCGCGTTGTAGCCGGGGATGAACGTGATGCCCGGCCCGCCGTGACATCCCGCACTGCCCAAGTACAGGCCGTTGACCGGGATCGGTTGGCCGAGAAAGCCTTTCGGGCCCGGTCGGTTGGGGCCGATCTGGTCCGGGTGTAACAGTCCGTGGCAGTAGTCGCCACCGGGAGCACCGAACATCACGCCCATGTGTTTGGGCGTGAACGTGGTGTGCCGGGTGATGCTGGCTGCGAAATTGGGTGCCAACCGGGTGATCTTGTCGATGACGCGCTGACCCATCTCGACCTTGGCCGCACCGTAGTCTGTGTAGTGTGGGCCGCGCTCGATCGGGAACCACAGCGCGAAGGCCGACGCGGCGTGTTTGCCCGGCGGGGCCAGCTCCGGATCGTGCAGCGAGGGGATCTGCAACACCAGCGTCGGGTCGGCCGGCACGATTCCGCGCCGACTTTCCTCCCACTGCTGTTGCACTTCCTCGGGGGTGCAGAAGAGGCCCATCGACGCCTGCATGGCCGGGTCGTTAAGCGCCTCGTAGGGCGCCGCGAAGGCCGGGGCGGCGTCCAGTGCGAAGTGCATCTGCAGGTAGCTGCCGCGGTGGTCGATCCGGGAATATCGTTCTCGGATTTCGGCGGGCAGCGCCGCGGGATCGACCAGCTCGGTGAGCGTGACATCAGGCGCGATAGCGGACACGACGATCGGCGCGCCCAGGATTTCGCCGGCCTCGGTGCGCACGCCGTTCACCCGGCCATCGGCGACGAGGATCTCGGTCACCTTGGCGCGCAACCGGAGTTCGCCACCGTCGCTCTCCAGGAGTCGGGCCAGGTGCGCGGTCAGCGCGCCGATGCCGCCGCGCAGCTTTTTCATCTGCACGAACTCCCCGTCGGGGATACCCAGTCCGAAGGCGAGCGCGGCCGCGCTTCCGGGGGTGGCCGGCCCGCGATAGATGGTGTTGACAGCCAGCACGGTCATCGAGCCGCGCAGCGCGCCGTGCTTCTCGCGGTCGGGAAAGTAGCGGTCCAACACCTCGGTGACCGAACCGAACAGCATGTCATCGATGGCTGAGCGTTCGAATTCGTTTGTGGCACAGGAATACATCTCGTCGAAGGATTTGGGCAGCGTAGCGGCTTCGAACCGGCCCAGAGCCCGGGTCGGCGCCTGACTCCACGCCAGCAGCCCCGCCATTCCGGTGACGGCGTCTGCCCCGTGGACCTCGTTGAGGTGGGCGAACATCTTGATCGGGTCGGTGTACTGGACCAGCGGGTCGTCGCCGACACCGCGCAGCGCTACCGACATCACCTCCAAGTCGACGATCGGCAAGGTGTTCAGGCCCAGCTCGTTGATGACCACCGACGACGTCGGGAACTGCACCGAGCCGGCGATCTCGAACTTGTACCCGTCGAACAGCTCCACGGTGGAGGCCATCCCGCCCGCGTAGAGCTTCGCATCCAGACACACCGTGCGCAGTCCGGCCCGCTGCAGCAGCAGCGCCGCGGTCAGCCCGTTGTGCCCGGCCCCGATGACAATCGCGTCGTACCCGGTTTCAGATTCAGCCATGCTCTCTGACCTCCAAAATCGCAGGCTGGCACGGATGCAAAGTTTTGTCAATTATGACGAAAGTGATTCGGTGTGTGCGCTGGCGCCGGCGTCGGAGATGCCGGAGCGCAGCGACTCCAGCGCAAGGTGACACACGCGCGCCAGCTCACCGAGCGACCGGTCGTCGCCGACCATCCAGAATTCCATGGCGCCGAAAACCGCGGCCGCGATGCAGCGGGCCGCCACCGCGGTGCGCAGCCTGACATCAGGTACGTCGTCAGCTGCGCAGCTACGCCGCCTAAGTTGGGTGGCGATAGCGTCGGCGAAGTCGGCCTGGACTTCCTGAATATGGCGAACGATGCGCCCGGGGTCGAGTTCGCCGCCCCGTAACGCGGCGATTTTGGTCACGGCCTCAACGTCATACGGAAACGAGAAGATCGCCGATTGCACGGAGTCGATGATTGGTTCGCCCGACGGCCTAGCGTCCAGGGCCGCGCGAAACCAGTGCAGACCGGTGTAGTCGGCAAACAGTAGATCGTGCTTGGACGTGAAGTGGCGATAGAACGTCCGCAACGACACCCCGGCATCTGCCGCGATCTGTTCGGCCGAGGTGTCTTCGACACCCTGGGCCAGAAATCGCACCAGCGCCGCCTGGCGCAGCGCCTCGCGGGTACGTTCGCTGCGCGCTGTCTGCGCGGGTCGGACCATGTTCGTACGGTAGCAAGAATCTTATTGTCAATATTGACAAAACTTTGGGACCAGGGTGAGACTGCGCCCATGGTGTCTATCGTCGTGCACGCCTGCTTGGGCTGGCTGCATCGCTTGCATCATCGCGTCCAATCCGCAAGGTCTTCGCCAAACCTGCCGGCGGGGCATGGCTCTCGCCGCTGGAATGCGTGTATTGCGCCGCAGGCATCGCGTCGATCGCACTGGGGTGCTGGTTCAACATTCACTTCGTCTCGGATGCGCAGGGACGGGGAACCTGATCTCGGGACCGGGCAGCTATCCGCAATTCATCAAGGTGACAGTTCGCCAACCCCGCTTGCGGCTCGGGCAACCAGGACTACATGATCGCGAATGTCATTCTGATGCCGGTATTTACCGATCATCGACGGGTACCGGCGTGGTCTGCGGCGCCCTGGCTGTACTTTGCGTCCAGCTTTTTCACCAGCTTCGCTTTCCCGTTCGCGTTCTACTTCGCCACCATCGAGCGGATGCGCCGCCACGAACAAGCCCGCGAGACGGTGCTCGCCTAAGCCGCGGTTGCGCGAGCTTCCTCGCGAGGAGAACGTCAGGCGGCGATTGGTTTGGTGGCACGCCATCTCTGCCGACCGCCCCTTACGTCGCTCGCGACGTCGGTGAATCCGGCGGTCCGAAGTCGCCCCGGGAGATCCTCGGGTGCGACCGGGTTGTAGGTATCGGCGATGTGCACCAGTCGAAAGGCCAGTGACGGCACACCGTCGCTGCCGGCGAACGCGCCCCCTGGTTCCAGCACCCTGAACGCCTCGGCGAATAGCCGATCTTGCAGCTGCGGGCTGGGCAGATGGTGCAGCATTGTGAAGCACACCACTGAAGAGAAGTGATCATCGGGCAACCCGGTGTTGGTGCCATCGCCGTGGATGATGCGTGCTCGTTCGCCGTAGAGCCGGTTTAACCGCTCGGCCATCGAATCGTCGACTTCGACGGCGGTCAGCGAGGCGGTCCGGTCCAGCAGTGCCCGCAGCGTCGCACCGTAGCCCGGGCCGATTTCCAGCGTCCGCGGACCCAACGCGACGTTGTCCAACGCCCAGGGCAGCAGCTGGTCAGCCACCGTTTTCACCCAGTTCGCCGAGCCGCAACGGTGCCGGTGGAGTAGATTCATCGCCATCGCAAAACGTCCTCTCCTCTGCTTGTCTGTGCCTGCCTGGTGACTTAAAAACACTAGGCGCATACCGCGGTTGCGGGCTTTCGATAATCTGCCCTGGTATTTCGGAAAACGGGCATTGTGGGCAGGCGACATCGTCGCTGTCGCACCCGCCGGGAGCGCGGATCGAACGTCACCGCCATCCCAGGGCCTTCATCGACACCTACCGGCGTGGTTTTGGGTCAAACGCCGGGCCGGCACCTCGCCGACCGGCTCTAGCACCTC
Source organism: uncultured Actinomycetota bacterium (assembly GCA_963787635.1). GTDB lineage: Bacteria > Actinomycetota > Actinomycetes > Mycobacteriales > Mycobacteriaceae > Mycobacterium. The sequence goes on from CAWBDP010000008.1 coordinate 752,292, forward strand.
GGCACCCACGAACGGCACCAAAGCCGCGGGCACCCGCACACTACCGTCGGGCTGCTGGTGGTTCTCCAGGATCGAGACCAACCACCGGGTGGTGCCTAGGGTGCCGTTGAGCGTGGCCGCGATCTGTGGCTTGCCGTTTTGGTCCCGGTAGCGGGTGGCCAACCGGCGGGCCTGAAAGGTGGTGCAGTTCGAGGTCGACGTCAGCTCGCGGTAGGTGCCCTGCGTCGGCACCCACGCCTCGCAGTCGAATTTGCGGGCCGCCGAGGAGCCGAGATCGCCTGCGGCCACGTCGATTACCCGATAGGGCACCTCGATTTGCGCCAGCATCTCGCGCTGCCAGCCCAGCAGCCGCTGGTGTTCGGTCTCCGCGTCTCCGGGTGTGCAGTAGACGAAGCCCTCCACCTTGTCGAATTGGTGCACCCGGATGATGCCGCGGGTGTCCTTGCCGTAGCTGCCGGCTTCGCGACGAAAGCAGGAGGACCAGCCGGCGTAGCGCAGCGGGCCGCCGGACAGGTCCAGGATCTCGTCGGCGTGGTAGCCGGCCAGCGGCACTTCGGAGGTGCCGACCAGGTAGAGGTCGTCGGCGCCTACTCGGTACACCTCCTCGGCGTGGGCGCCCAGAAATCCGGTGCCCGCCATCACTTCCGGGCGCACCAGCACCGGCGGGATCATCGGGATGAAGCCGTTGTCGACGGCCAGCCGCAGCGCCAGCTGCAGCAGGCCCAGCTGTAGCAGCGCGCCCCGCCCGGTGAGGAAGTAGAACCGCGAGCCGGACACCTTGGCGCCGCGCTGCATGTCGATGAGGCCCAGCGACTCGCCGAGTTCCAGGTGGTCCTTCGGGTTCTGCAGCTGCGGTGGCTCGCCGACCACGTCGAGGAGAGCAAAGTTGTCCTCCCCGCCGGCGGGGACCCCGTCCAGAATGACGTTGGAGATCGCCATGTGCGCCGCGGTGAACGCCGCCTCGGTGTCGGTCTGCTCGGCCTCGGCCGCCTTGACCTCGCCGGCCAGGTCGCGGGCTTGTTGCAGCAGCGCCGGGCGCTGGTCGGCCGCCGCCCTGCCAACCTCCCTGCTGACGGTCTTCTGTTCGGCGCGCAGCCCGTCGGCCGTCGCGATCGCCGAGCGCCGGGCCGCGTCAGCCGACAGCAAGGTGTCCACCAGGACCGGGTCCTCGCCGCGGCTGAGCTGGGAGCGGCGCACGGTGTCGGGGTCGTCCCGCAGCAGCTTCAGGTCGATCACGGCCTAGAACCTTACTTTCGGTTGTCCCCGCCGGGCATCTCCAGGTTGGCGGAAACCTCGTGCGGACCCACGGCGCCGGGTGTCGGTTCAAACGAAAAAGCATCACATCTGTATCAACCGTCACGCCGCTCGCAGAGCCTGTCAGAATGGAGCCGATGTTGCACGCACCCAAGCAGGAACTATCGCGCGCCGAGCAACCGCCACGGGCGGGCCGGTTCGCCTGGTTGCGGACTTTTCGCGCGTCGTCGACCAGGCGGGCCCTGTTGCTGGCAGCGCTGGGTGGCCTGCTCATCGCGGGAATAGTGACCGCTGTTCCCAACGGCGACGGCAGGCCGGGCCGGCTGGCCGAGGCCATGGCCCCAGTGCCCAGCACCGGGTCCAAGGGAAACGGTGCATTCAACCGCGCGACCAGCGGCCATTGCCTGATGTGGCCGGAACGGATGCCCGAGGCCGCGACGATCGTCGACTGCACGGACGAGCACAAGTTCGAGGTGGCCGAGTCCATTGACATGCGGACCTTTCCCGGCTCGGAGTACGGACCGGACGCCGCTCCGCCATCGCCCGCGCGCATTGAACAGATCAGCCAGGAGCAGTGTGATCCGGCCGTGCGCCGCTATCTGGGCACACGGTTCGATCCCAACAGCAAGTTCAGTGTCAGCATGCTGTGGTCCGGCGACCGCGCGTGGCGTCAGTCCGGTGAGCGCCGCATGCTATGCGGCCTGCAGTTGCCCGGTGTGAACAATCAACAGCTCGCTTTCCGCGGCAAGGTGGCCGACATCGACCAGTCGAAGGTGTGGCCGGCCGGTACTTGTTTGGGCATCGACCCGACCACCAACCAACCGACTGATGTGCCGGTTGACTGCGCGGCGCCGCACGCGATGGAGGTCACCGGCACTGTCAATCTGGCCGAGAAGTTTCCCGACGCCCTGCCGGCCGAAGCCGACCAGGACGGTTACATCAAGGATGCCTGCACGCGGCTGACCGACGCGTACCTCGCGCCGGTGCAATTGCGCAACACGACGCTGACCCTGATCTACAGCACGGTTTCGCTGCCGAGCTGGTCGGCGGGCAGCCGCGAGGTCGCGTGCAGCGTCGGCGCGACGCTGGGTAACGGGGGCTGGGCCAACTTGTTGAACAGCGCCAAGGGGTCACTGCTCATCAACGGTCAGCCGCCGATCCCGCCGCCGGATATCCCCGAAGAGCGGCTCAACCCGCCGCCGGTTCCGCTGCCGGCCAACGTGCCCAGCGTTCCCTCCCCGCCGGTCGCCACCGGACCGACCGAACAGCCGCGCGGCAACCAGCACCTTCCGCAGCAGCCGGCCTCCCCGCCACCCGCGGCCCCCGCGCCCGCACCGGCCCGGCCGGAAGGCCCCGCGCCGCCACCATTCCCGGGTCTCGCACCGCCGCCGCCGGCTGAGGAGCCGCCTCCGGCGCCGGCGCCGTTCGAATTACCGCCACCGCCACCGGCACCGGGGACCTAGCCGGGTGGCCGTGCGGATGAACCCGCAACGGTTCGACGACCTCGTCTCCGACGCGCTCGACCTGATTCCGCCGGAGTTGGCTGCCGCGCTGAATAACGTCGTCGTCCTGGTCGCCGACCGCGACCCGGAGGACTCCGAGTTGCTGGGGCTCTATGAGGGGGTGGCGCTGACGGAGCGCGATTCCACGTACGCCGGGTCGTTGCCGGACACCATCACGATCTACCGGCAGGCGCTGCTCGACGCCTGTGAATCCGAGGACGAGGTTGTCGACGAGGTGGCGGTCACCGTGATCCACGAGATCGCTCATCACTTCGGTATCGATGACGACCGGCTGCACGAATTGGGCTGGGGCTAGGTGCGTTAGGCTCAGACCCACGGGCGCGGCAACCGGGATTCGTCGGTCTCGAGTGCTAAGAACAGCGGATGGACACCGGTTGTCGCGACTGCCGGGCAGGCTTGGATCACTGCCACGGCACCATCATTCGCCATTCCCTGCGCCGCTCGGAGTGCACCGAGCAGGACTGCGACGGCCCCGAGCTGATTCCGCACGCCTTCGTCATCGATTGCGACACCGTCGGCTGCGGATGCGCCGAACCCGTCGCGCTGGCGGTCTGAGAGCTCTCAGCCCATCGGGTCGGCGCCCGGTTCCCCGGCGTCTGCCGCCGATGTGGCATCGGGTGTGGGGTAGAAGGGCGGCATCAGCGTGCCCCACTGCACGCAGCTCCATCGCCCGTCAGTGATCGGGGCCAGTATCACCGACTCGGCATTGCCCAGGTGGTGATCGACCACGAAGCTGCCCTCGACTCCGGCCAGCACGGCGGCGACCAACCGGATGGCTGCCCCGTGGCTGACCACCACGATGTCATCGGTCCAGCCGTGGTCGTCGAGGTAGCGCATCCGCAGGTCGGTGAGCACCGGAACATACCGCTCCAGCACTTGCTCGGCGGTCTCGCCCCCGGGCAGCGGCAGGTCGCGATCACCTTGATGCCAGCGCTGGTAGACGGCATTGAATTCGGCGATGGCCTCGTCGTCGCTGCGGTTCTCCAACGCCCCGACCTGGACTTCGTGGATGCCGACGGCCTCGCAGGCCGACAGCTGCAACTCGGCGCCGATCTCCGCGGCGGTCTGCGCGGCCCGAGTCGCCACCGAATGCACCAACAACCCCGGCCGCAGGGCATCACCTCGCGCGAACGACCGGGCCTGATCGCGGCCCAACGCCGTCAACTCTGTCCCGGGCGGGCGGGTGTCCAACCGGCGGTCGACATTGCCGTGCGACTGACCGTGCCGCACCAGCACCAATCGGCCGCTCATGCACCGGATCCTTCGACCTTGCCGTGGCGCAGCCGTGACAACCAGCGCGACGCCTCGTCCCACTGCGGCGGCCCGGCGCCGGCCGGCTCTCCGGTCGGCCATGAGCCCAGGTATCGCACATCCGCACAACGACGATGCAGCGCCCGGAGTGCCTCTGCGACGGCATCGTCTTCGAGGTGGCCGACGCAGTCCAGGAAAAACCGGTAGGTGCCCAACTCGGTGCGGGTGGGCCGCGACTCGATGCGGGTGAGGTCGATGCCGCGGATACCGAACTCGGTCAGCGCCGACACCAACGCACCCGGCGCATTGTCGATCCGCAGTACCACCGAGGTCCGATCCGCCCCGGTGCGCGCCGGTGGCGGCGCCGGCGCGCCGACGAGCACAAACCGGGTACGGGCGTTGCGTTCGTCGACGACGCCGTCGGCCAGTACCGCCAGGCCGCGGTGTTCGGCGGCCAGCGGCGAGCTCACTGCGGCATCGACGCGGCCGTCGGCGACTTGTTGCGCCGCGTCGGCATTGGAGTTCGCCGGGCGCAACTCGGCGGCGGGCAGATGTGCGGCGAGCCACTGTCGCACCTGGGCCGCGGCGACCGGGAAGGCAGCCAGCGTCTGCACCTCGGCGGCGCGAAGGCCGGGTCGAACGGCGATGCTGAACGCCACATCCAGCGTCGTCTCGGCGAACACCTGCAGTGGCGAGCCGATCGCCAGGTTGTCGAGTGTGGGCGTCACGGACCCCTCGATCGAGTTCTCGATCGGCACGCATGCGTAGTCGGCGGCGCCGTCCCGAACCGAATCTAGCGCGGCCGGTGTGCTGTCGATCGGTAACGGCCGGAAATGATCCGGGTCGTGCGCGGGCACAAGTCCGGCCGCCGTCATCTGGATCAGCGCCGCTTGGGTGAACGTCCCTTCCGGACCGAGATACGCGATGCGGGCCACGACCAAACCCTATCGGGTCGTCGGCCTTGCGCCGCCGCTGCGAAGCCCTGTAAGTTAGCCTCCCTAACTGAAGGGCTTTGCTGCGACTCGCCGGGTTCCGCTGCCGGCGGTGGCCGGCCTGCTGGACGCCATCGCCGTCGAAGACCCCAGCCCGGTGCTGCTGCAGGTCGAGAAGATCAGCTCGCTGCCGGCCCGCGACGGCGACACGCAGTACCTGCTGCTGCGACTGCACGTCGAGTCCGTGGTGGCGACCGATGCGACCGGCGCCGAGTCGGTCGAAGTCGCCGACTTGCTAGCCGCGCAGCCGGACCCGTTCTGCGCGTTGGAATCCTGTTGGCTGCGACACCTGGCGGACGCCCATCAGGATGTGGTTGCGCGGCTGGCGTCCAGGCTGCCGGCGCCGCTGCGGCGCGGCCAGATACGTCCGCTGGGGCTCGACCGGTACGGGATTTGGTTGCACGTGGACAGCGACGACGGCGATCGCGACGTCCGGCTGCCGTTCCGCTCGCCGGTCGCCGACGTGACCGGGCTGAGCCAGGCCATTCGGGGTTCTGTTGGGCTGTCCATTCGTCAACGGGCTGCGCGCGCGGTAACGGGCTGCGCGCGCGCCGGTAATCGGATTCGGCCCGCAGGTGCGGTTACCGTGTTCCGGTGAGCGCATCCGCTAGCGAGGTGGTGCCCCGCCGCGCACTGTGGTTCGAGGTCACCGTCGTCTTGGCCGTCACGTTCGGCTTGAGCGCGGTCAGCGCGATCCTGGAGCTCGTCGATGCGGTACTGCGCAACCTGAGTGCGCAGAAGATCCCGCTCAACCCCAAGCGGTCGTACTTCGATCTGGTCGACCTGGGACTGAATCTGACCTTGGTTGCCCAGCTGGTCGCCTGGGGCTGCCTTGCGCTGTATCTGTTGTGGCGCAGCGGGATCGGTCCCGCCCGAATCGGACTGGGCCGGTTTCGGTGGCGCGCCGATCTGCTCGGCGGCGTCGCATTGGCCGCCGTGATCGGGCTGCCGGGGCTGGCGCTGTATGTCGCGGGACGCAAGCTCGGCGTCAACGCCTCGGTGATCCCGTCCAGCCTCAGCGACACCTGGTGGCGGCTGCCGATGCTGGTGGCCGCGGCGTTTGCCAACGGCTGGGCCGAAGAGGTGATCGTGGTGGGATATCTGCTTACCCGGTTGCGCCAGTTGCGGGTCGGCACCGGCGTCGCACTGGGGGCCACCAGCCTGCTGCGCGGGGCCTACCACCTCTACCAGGGGTTCGGCGCGGGACTGGGCAACGTCGCGATGGGTCTGGTGTTCGGCTATGCATGGCAGCGCACCGGCCGGCTGTGGCCGCTGGTGATCGCCCACGGGCTCATCGACAGCGCGGCCTTCGTCGGGTATGCCCTGGTGGCCGGTCATCTCGGCTGGCTTCGCTGACCAGGCGCGCCGGCACGTACGGTTTCCCTGTGAACGGCGACCCACCACCTGGGCAGCGGCGGTCCGGCGCATCGCCGCCCGAGCCGGCACCGGTGATTCGCCGTGATCCCGGCTACCGCCGCCGACCGCCGGTCCCGTCGCCGCGGTCGCCACGTCAATGGCCGATTCCGCGGCAGCCGCCACCACCCCGCGCGGTGCCGCCACCTCCGGTCGCCGCGTCCACTCAGGTGGCCCCGCCCACTCCGCGGCGGGGCGCCAGGCGAACGCGCCGCGCCCGCCCCCGGGGCCGGGTGCTGGTGCTGAGCGCGCTGACCGCTGTGTTGCTGCTCTGCGCCGCGGTCCTGGGCGGTGCGCTCTGGATGGACACCGCACTGCATCGCACACCGGTGCTGGCCGACTACTCTGGGCGGCCCGCGCCCGGCCGCGGAACGACCTGGCTGCTGGTCGGCTCGGACAGCCGGCAGGGCCTGACCGCGCAGCAGCAGCAGAATTTGACCACCGGCGGCGACACCGGTAACGGACGAACCGACACGATTCTGCTGGTGCACATCCCGAGCTTCGGGTCTGGGACACCGGTCACGATGGTGTCCATTCCGCGCGACTCCTACGTGCCGATCCCCGGTTACGGTCGCGACAAGATCAACGCCGCGTACGCGCTGGGCGGGGCCTCGTTGCTGGCGCAGACGGTGGAGCAGGCCACCGGATTACGGCTCGACCACTTCGCCGAGATCGGATTCAGCGGCTTCGCTGCTCTGGTTGACGCGCTCGGCGGGGTCACCGTGTGTCCGACCGCTCCGATCAGCGATCCGCTGGCCGGTATCGACCTGCCGGCCGGCTGCCAGCGGCTCGACGGCCGCACCGCGCTGGGCTACGTCAGAACCCGGGCCACCCCGCGCGCCGACCTGGACCGGATGGTCAACCAGCGCCGGTTCATGTCGGCGCTGCTGCACCGCGTCGCCAGCCCCGCGGTCTGGCTCAATCCGTGGCGCTGGTATTCGATGCCGCGCGCCGCGGTCGACGTCCTGACTGTCGACAACGGCGACCACGCGTGGGATCTGGCGCGACTGGGCTGGGCGCTGCATGGATCCCCCACCACCCTCACCGTGCCGATCGGCGAATTCACCGGCGGCGATTCGGGTTCGGTTGTGGTGTGGGATCACGACGCGGCCCGTCAGTTGTTCGACGCGCTGGCATCCGATGCGGCAGTGCCGGCCGCCGTACTCGACGGGGAGCCCTAGCTAAGCAGTCCACGAAATATGTTGGCCCCTACCATGAACGAGTTAGCGGTGTTTGACAGGTAACTCTTAGCAACTGCCGTATTTGATCATCTACGTCTCACGATGAACTAGGCGGTCCCCTGTCCGCCGAACGGACGAACCTGCGCAAAATCTGAATGGCCCGGCGCTTGTGGTGCAATGGTTTCTCCGCCATCGGTCAAGGAGGAGCATTGTCTGCAGACGCTCGTAAAGTCGCTGCCGTTGCCGGGCTGCTCGCCGCGGCCACGCCCTTCGGTGCGGTGCCCATCGCCGCGGCAGACCCTGTCCCGACGCTCGGCATCGCGCACCCATATCCGGACGCCGACGGGTTCGGAACGGTGCGGCCCACCTGGTACTCGACCGGGTCGACGGCCAGCAGCACCGTCCAGAACATCACCTGGGACGCCTGGGGTGGTGCTCAGGCGACCGGCCACGGGTCAGTGTCCAATGGAGCCGCCCATCCCCCGCTGAGCGTCGACGTGGTCGCCGGTGATCTCGGGATGTGCGCAGGGCAGCTGGTGTACCGCACGGTGACCACCACGACTGTCAACGACCCCGGAAGTAGCCCGTTCACCGAGAACATCTGCCACGGGAACTCGTAATCGCTGCAGAAAAAGGAGTTTGATTATCAACATTCCTAGAAACTGCGTCTACGGCATCTGGACCAGCGATGGCCCGGAACCCGTTCCCGGGTCGCCCTGCTCCACCCCAGGTGATGTGCGCATCGCGACCGGCTCCGGGCAAACGACCTACTCGACAGCCTGCCGCGACGGCGTCTGGAGTCCCTCATACAACGCCCTTACGAGTTGACGGGATGAGGGACCCGGCCCCCCGCCTGGTTAGCCTCCCAGCGATTCACGCCTCCATCGAGCACCATTTCCGCGGGACTTAACCGCGCCGCGACTAAGGATAAATGTAGTGCCGTTAAATCTAGCCTTACTTTACTTAGGCAAAGCTCGCCTGAGTAAGTGTTACCTTCGGTGACAAACGGTCCTGACCTGCGGTAGCGTAGCCGTCATGAGTGATCGAGATGCACCTAAATCGAAATTCCACGCATTGCTACAAGAACAGGTCTACAACGAATTCTCGGCCGCACAGCAATATGTGGCTCTGGCCGTTTATTTTGACGGCGCCGACCTTCCGCAATTGGCAAAGCACTTTTACCGTCAGGCCGTCGACGAACGCAATCACGCCATGATGCTGGTGCGCTATCTGCTCGACCGCGACGTCCACGTGGAGATCTGCGGGTTCGGCGAGGTGCGCAATCAGTTCGCCACCCCGCGCGACGCGGTGGCGCTGGCATTGCACCAAGAACAGGCAGTCACCGAACAGGTCATCCGACTAGCCGGCGTGGCCCGCGACGAAGGGGACTACCTCGGCGAGCAGTTCATGGGATGGTTCCTCAACGAACAGGTCGACGAGGTTGCGCTGATGACCACCCTGCTGCGGGTCGCCGACCGCGCCGGCCACAACTTGTTTCAGCTCGAGGATTTCGTCGCACGCGAGGTGCCGGCGCCCTCCGCCGAGTCGACCGCGCCACGAGTTGCCGGCGGCCGCCTGTAACGGGGGCTCCCTGTTTCCAACACCTGGTGGCCGGCGCTCGTGTTGTCGTGTCAGCCTGTCGGCGATATCATCACCACGCTGAACCTCGACCGGCGACGCGGACAGGCCGCCAGTTCGATTGCCCAACGCATCCGCCACAGCGCCGACCGTTTTGCCGACGAACGCTGCGACATGCACATCAACCAACAGGTCCTCGACGCTGCCGGTGCGTGGCTGGCGGCTCGTGTATCGCATCCAATTCGAAGACACTTTCACGTCTTACTTCACGCCGTTGATGAAATTGCCCTTTGCGGGACTGGGTGCCCTGGTGGACGGGGCAGAGGGCCGTGGACTGGTCTTGCAGATGTCGTTGCCGTCCAGGGAATTCAGTGCCACCTCAAGCCCCGCGATTCAAGAACACGTGCACCGGTTTCGGCTTCCGGCGACGACATTTCACGATTGCACGTCGCGGTGTAGGGCTAACAGCTGGCGTCTCCGGATACAAGGTGCACTTGTATCCCTGCAAGAACGCGGCCACTAGTCTGAACGCCATCGGTGGACGAAAGATCAATGCCATGAACACATCAGCAAACACCAACCAGAACCACGACACCACGACAAGCACCGCGCGTGCCGCGGGAATCGGATTCCAGCGCGGCAGCATGGCCGTCGCTCTTTTGGCCACGGCGATCACCGCGACTGCCATTGGTTTCGCTGCGACAGGACACGCCGACAGCGGCCAGAGCCCATCGCAACTGCAATCGCTAAAACCCACGCCGGCGAACACTCAGCGCACCGACGGTCCGTCCTCCATCGCGAACAACGGCATCCGGATGCACTTCATGGTCAACGGATCGCCAATCGCCGTTTTGGACGTGTACAAGGCCGCGCTGGAGGGTAAGGGCTGGATCGTCACCGTCGCGAGTTCCGGTGGCTGGGGAGACGCCGGCGGCGCCACCTACACCGGGACCCGGGGCGACACCTACGGCGTGTTTACCGGAGGAGGCGCCGGTAGCACTACCGACGTCAGTGCCTGCGCATGGCCGTCAAAGCCCGCGAACACCAACTGTGGTGGGGACAACCGGCGATAGCGACGACGACTGACCCATCAAGCGCACAATAAGCCAGGGGCGGCCTGCAAGGGCCGCCCCTGATCAATCTCGAAGGGGGCCACTGCTAACTGGTTCGCAGTACCTCAGCCGTCTCCGGTCGTTGGATAGACGCGCGATCCGCGTCGGCCCGCCAAGGACCGGATCAGAAACTGTTATCCCGCGGATAGCGCGGTTCGTTCGGACACGTCATACCTGCTTCCGTTGGTGTCGTGACCGGTCAATCGTCAATTCCGTTCGGCGGCACGATTGCAGTCCCACGCCACTGCAATCTCGCCCGCTCCAAGCGGTGCTACTTGTTTGCAGCAAGGCGGGGGGTTCGTCGCAACTGATGCCTAATCACAACCGGCGTCGGCCAGTCCGTCCCGTAGCCATGACTTGGCGCGACCGGGATGGTGCGTGGCGAACCAGGCCACCCCGACGTCGCGGCAGAACTGGACATCCTCGTAGCGGTCGACGCTCCAGCAGTAGAGGGCTCTGCCCTGGGCCGCGGCACGATCCACCAACTCCGGATGCTCCCGGAGTGTCGCAATCGACGGCCCGACCGCGGTGGCCCCGACCGTGGTTGCCGTGGTGCCGCTCAGCGGCCGGTAGGCGCGGCTGAGCAGAACGGTCGGCAGCAACGGCGCGGCCCGCCGGATGCGCCACAGCGCGACCGCCGAAAACGACATCACCACGGCTCGGGATCGGTCGGCGGAGGCCGGCGTGGCGATACCGAAGCGCTGCAAAAGCGCCAGCACCTTGCTTTCCACCAGTGCGCCGTACCGGACCGGGTGCTTGGTCTCGATGAAGATCTTCACGGGCCGGTTCCAGTCGAGTACCAGCGCCACCAGCGCGTCGAGCGTCAGTAGACCGGTGTCGCCGTGAGCCCCGTCCGGCCGCCAGCTGCGATGCCAAGTCCCGTAGTCCAGCTCATGCAGCTCGGCGAGGGTCATCGTGCTGACCGGGCCGGCCCCGGTCGAAGTCCGGTCCAGCCGGCGGTCATGGACACAGACCAGGTGGCCGTCGCGGGTCAGCCGGACGTCGCATTCCACCCCGTCGGCGCCCTCCTTGAGGGCCAGGTCGTATGCGGCCAGCGTGTGCTCCGGTCGGTCGGCCGAGGCGCCCCGATGTGCGACCACAAAGGGGTGCCCGGTGAGCACCGCGTCGGCCCACGTCATTTCACTATGCTGCCGGTTCTTGGCCCTCTAACTCAACCTTGTCCCGGGATGCGGGCAGGGCGGCTCGGTCGTCGCCGACCACGATCCAGCGATGAGCCGGGCGTTCGATCGGTTTGCTTTCGAAGCCGTCGAGCACCCGCCCGACGGCGGCAACGGTGATCATCGCCAGCAGATAAGCAAACACCATCGTGAGCGTGTTATCGCCGATGCCCTGGGCGTCCTGCGCGCGGCTGGTCGCCACAGCGAAAATCGAAACCACAGTGTCGACGATCCAGGCTAACCACCACAGCAGGATCGGTCTCCGTAGTCGGTGGTCTGGATGGTTTTCAATGGTGGCCAGCTCGATCACATACACCGGCGCCCACGCCAGGTTGACCAGCGGAACCAGGCAGCCCGCCCACAGTGCCCGCCCCGAACGGGGCTCGGGTCGGCCGATGTGCCGGAAGGCCGCGCCGCGGCGGGCGACCAGCCATTGGGTCAGCACGATCGCGCAGGCAATCACCGCAACGATCGCTGCCACGCTGGCCACCACGCCGAGCCACAGTGCGGCCACGGCTACCACCGGGTTCAGCAGTGTAGCGCGGTTGATGATCAACAGGACGTAGCGGACCACGTGCACCAGCACCGCGATGCCCAGCACCACGGTGACCGTCGACAGTGTCGCCCGCACCGGCGCGGGCGCAGGCGCCGATTCCGCTGAGGACGTCTGCCACACCTCCGCGGCGTCGACGCGATCCGCCAAACCCCAACGCGGTATCACCGCGTAGCGCGGCGTCGGCCCCAACGGCGGGCGCCGGCGTCGTGTCGGTGGCGGGGCGCCGGGACGCACCGCGATCCATCGGTAGCCCGGGGGCAGCCGACTTGATGTGCGCTGCCGGACCGCGGACTGCGTGGTCGCCGGCGCACCCCACCTAGGGTCGGACTCCGGCCCACCCATCACCGGCGGCAACAGGGTCCCCCGGCAACGTGGACACCACACCCGTTGGCGATCGCGCACGTTCCACCGAGTGCCGCACCCCGAGCACACCTGGATCACGGCATCAGCCTAACGATGCTCGGTGTGCACCAGCCGCCGATCAGACACTGCCGGGTCCGCCGCCGTCGGTGATCACCGGGCGCCCGGCGTCTGCCCACGCCTGCATCCCGCCCTCGACATTGACCGGCCGATAGCCGTTGTCCTGCAGATACTGCGCCACCCGCCGGGATCGGCCGCCGGCGCGGCAGATGACGTACAACTCGCCGTCAGCGGTGATCTCGGCGAGCCGGGCGGGCACCTGCCCCATCGGGATGTGCAGCGCACCGGCGGCATGGCCGCGCTGCCATTCGTCGTCTTCTCGCACATCCAGCAGCACTGCCCCGGGGCCGAATTGGACCGGAACATCAGCGACCGCGGCCTCGGTGACCGCCGGCTCAGCACTCATGGGCACGATCTTGGCACGCGGCCGTCGGCCGCGCACCGGCACGTCCCGCTCAGCTATTTATGGGTATCCACAGTTTCCACAGGTTTATCCACAACACCGGGTGGGCCGTCGTCCCATTCACCCCACCGCTGATAGGCACCGCCACGCGAGTCCTGTGGATAACATGCCCGCCACAGCGGGAACAATCGACAGGCATATGCACGGCCGAGCGAAATGAGTTGCCCCGCTAAGCACCCGCCGCTGAGACCGGACGGAGCGGTGCCGGGGCGGCCCCGTCGCGCCCGCCAAGACCCCGGGGCGTCATCCGTAAGCAGGGGGCAAAACACCAGTTCAGGGGACCTGCTGAGGCGCAACTTTCCAGCTGGTGCGCAAGGGGTTATGATCGCGGGCACCGGATGTGACTTATCTAACTGGGGTGGGTTCGACGTGCAGGTCAGGAGCGCGTAATGACAACGCAACCAGTCGGACCGCGCGCGTCGGCATCCTCACCGCATTGGTATCCCGCAGCGCGTACCTGTAGTCGCGTTTACCTGCTGGCCGGTTTGCGCGCCGGCCTGATCGCTGTGGCGTTGCTGGTCGTTCTCGCCATCATCGTGTTCTGAAACCGCGACGGCTGGGTACGCCGTACTCGCGCGTGGCACCGGTTGTTGCGGTGCGCGCGGTCATGGAGCAGGGTTAACGACACGAGCCCGCCGCTCGGCGGCAACCCTGTGAGACGCCGGAAACACCGCCAACGATCAAGGAAGGAATCCTGTGGCTGAATACACCTTGCCCGATTTGGATTGGGACTACGGAGCGCTGGAACCCCATATCTCGGGTCAGATCAATGAGCTTCACCACGATAAACACCACGCCACTTACGTCAAGGGCGCCAACGACGCTCTCGCCAAATTGGAAGAGGCGCGCAGCAAGGATGATTACTCCGCGATTCTGCTGAACGAAAAGAACTTGGCTTTCAATCTGGCCGGTCACGTCAATCACACGGTGTGGTGGAAGGTTCTCTCGCCCAACGGCGGTGACAAGCCCACCGGCGATCTAGCGGCCGCCATCGACGACGCGTTCGGATCGTTCGACACGTTCCGCGCTCAGTTCAGTGCGGTCGCCAACGGAATACAGGGTTCAGGCTGGGCGGTGCTCGCCTACGACAGCCTCGGCGACAAGCTGCTGACATTTCAGGTCTACGACCACCAGACCAACTTCCCCCTGGGCGTCGTTCCGCTACTGCTCCTCGATATGTGGGAGCACGCGTTCTACCTGCAATACAAAAACGTCAAGGCCGACTACACCAAGGCGTTTTGGAATGTCGTTAACTGGGACGATGTGCAATCGCGCTATTCGGCCGCCACGTCGAAGACCAAAGGGCTGATCGCCGGCTAACTATGGTCGACATAGTCAGGCCGGGGCGCCGTGCGAATTGCGCGACGCCCCGACTTATGCGTCCGGTTGTTTGCCAAAACGCCTTTTGATTGCCCGTGTCCGCTTGCGGGTATGCCGCACCTGCCGCATGCTGAGTTCGTCGACCCATCGGTGTGTTGTTGTGCGGCGACGGATGGCGGAGGGCGAAAATGGAAAATGTTCCGGGCCGAGCTGTCGAGGTTTCTCCTTTCCATTCCCGTGGTGCCCTGAAGGGTTTCGTAATTTCGGGCCGGTGGCCCGATTCGACCAAGGAGTGGGCGCAGCTGTTGATGGTCGCGGTCCGGGTAGCATCATTACCTGGATTACTCTCCACGACAACGGTTTTCGGTGCCCGTGAAGAACTGCCCGATGCTCCTGAACCGGGAACCGTAGGTCTGGTCTTGGCGGAGGGCACCGTGGTCGGCGAATCAGCAATTCAGCCAGGGTATTTCGCCGATCACCAGCCGCCCGCGCTGCTGATGCTGCATCCTCCGTCGGAGACCACGCCGTCGCTGCCCGAATGCACCGGCGCGGCATCTGGCTGTGTTCTGCTTCCCGGCCTGCCCTATCTCGGGCTGGAGCACCGGGCGGCCTGGGTCGAAGCCGAAGCAGACGGGACCATCACCTCAATGGTGAGCCGGGTCGGCGTGGACCCCATCAGCCATCCCGACACCGCAATTCTGGCGATGCTGCTCGCTGCTTAGCCACCGTGAGGCGGTGAGCCCTCGCCGCTCGCCGCCACGCAGTGCAGGGGGACCACGCCGCTGCAGCGTCCTTCGATGCGCTCACCTGCGGGCCCAGATGTGTCAAAGTGCGCTCGGCGCGATGCGCTCAGGGCTCGACAGCAAATTTGCGATTGGCAACGTTGCCATTGCTTGACTGGTTGCCGACCGGCCGGCGCACTCAACGAACGCGCACGACGCCGGCCGGCTGTCGATGCGGCCGCGACGAACTGAGACAGGTTTTCCCTTGATGTATCTTATGTATAGGCGTCCACGCGCGCGGTCGAGATACCTGTGGAGTGGCTGTGAAAGCCGCTAATGTCGTCGATCCCAATCCGGTTTGGTTTGCACTTGGTTGTCGGCATAACTCTCGCTACGATGGTCAGCAAATCCTTTTCAGATACTTTTTTCGTTCTTGTGCTGGTGGAGGTCATATCGATGAGCACGACGTTCGCTGCCCGACTGAACCGCCTCTTCGACACGGTGTATCCGCCCGGACGCGGGCCGCATACGTCGGCCGAGGTGATCGCGGCACTCAAGGCGGAGGGCATCACAATGTCGGCTCCCTACCTGTCGCAGCTACGGTCTGGCAACCGGACCAATCCGTCGTCGGCGACGATGGCCGCCCTTGCCAACTTTTTCCGCATCAAGCCGGCCTACTTCACCGACGACGAATACTACGAAAACCTCGACACGGAGTTGGCGTGGCTGGCCGCGATGCACGAGGAGAGGGTCCGCCGCATTGCGGTGCGGGCCGCTGGTTTGTCTGCTGAAGCCCAGCAGGACGTTGTGCAGCGGGTTGACGAGCTGCGCCGCAAAGAGCACCTCGACGCCTGACGCCCGGCGCCTGTCGGTTCCGCGGCTAAACCGCCTGACGCCGGCCGGCATCACCGTCACGCTGACCTGACGCGGTGGCGTCCGGCTACTCCGATTAGGGTTGGCTCACCGATCGCGCACACGCGCCGTGATAGTCGACGAGAGACCGGGAGGCGGCCGGGGATGGGGCTGTTCCGCAAGCGAAAGCGCCGCGCGGTGCGCCGTGCCGAAGTCCGCGCTGTCAGGGTCCGCGCCAAACTCGAGGCGAAATTGGCGGCGAAAAACGAAGAGCGCCGAATCAAATCCGCTCATCGGGCCCAGACCGCGGCGCTCAAAGCGCAGCTCAAATCGCAGCGCGACAGCGACCGCGCGACGCTGAAGGCCGCTGAGACGCAACTAAAGGCAGTCCGGGAGGGCAAGTTGCTGTCGCCGACACGTATCCGGCGGGTGTTGACGGTATCTCGGTTGCTCGCGCCGATCGTGGTGCCGCTGGTATACCGGGCAGCCGTGGCGGCTCGTGGACTGATCGACCAGCGCCGCGCGGACCAACTCGGTGTGCCGTTGGCGCAGATCGGTCAGTTCTCCGGGCACGGCGCCCGGCTGTCGGCCCGCGTCGCCGGGGCTGAGCAATCGTTGCGGCTGGTGCACGACAAGAATCCCAAGGACGCCGAGACCAAACAGTTCGTCGCCGCGGTCAGCGAACGGCTGACCGACCTGTCGGCGGCCATCACCGCCGCGGAGAACATGCCCGCCGCGCGTCGCCGGACCGCACATTCGGCGATATCGCGGCAACTCGACGGTGTCGACGCCGACCTGATGGCGCGCCTCGGATTGGGCTGACGATCGTCGCCCGTCGACACACGCGGCCCGGTCACCTGCCATGCCCCCGGGCACTGGGGCGGAGCACGGCGCGCGGCGCGCTGGCCGTGCTGCTGGCGGCCGCGGCGATGCTGATGCCCGTCGGGGCCGGCGTGGCCTGGGCCCACGCCGCCCGGATTTCCACCGACCCGGTCGAGGATGCCGCGCTGACGGTCGGCCCGGAGCGGGTTTCTGCCACCTTCAACGAGCGGCTGCAAACCACGTTCGCGGCCATGACGGTGGTCGGTCCCGACGAGAACCTGTGGTCGGCGGGTCCACCGCAGGTAGCGGACGCGGTGATCAGCGTCGGCGTGCGACCACTGGGACCGGTGGGTATTTATACGGCGAACTATCGCGTGACGTCGGCCGACGGGCATCCGGTGTCAGGTTCGTGGTCGTTTCGGCTCACCGAGCCCGGCAGCGGTAAGCCGGGACCCACGGCGCATCCCGCCGATACCTCGACCGGCACTGTCCCGGTCTGGGCCTTCGCGCTCGGGGCGGTGGTGCTCGTCGCCGGGGCGACATTGTGGGCGGTGCGCCGCAGATCGTGACGACCTGCCGGCGGACGGTGCACCGACCCCTTACTGGCATGATGGGGTTCGACTGCTGGTGTACGCGACTGGCCTACGTGACGAGCAAACTTGCAAAGGAGCAGCCGGATGGCAAACCCGCAGGACCGACCCGACGACCCTGCCCACGCTGCGCCGACGGGCGCTGACAGGGCGCCACTACCACCGCCGGCCGACGCGCCGCCTGCTGATGAGGCAGAACCGGCCAAGAAAGCACCGGCCAAGAAAGCACCGGCTAAGGCTGCAAAGAAGGCGCAGAAAGCGGCGCCCAAAAAAGCGCCGGGCCAGAAAGCTCCCGCCAAGAAGGCACCCGAAAAGAACCCGGTCGCGAAAAAGGCGCCCGCGACACCCCCTCCGAAGAAGGCCGAACCCCCCGCACCCAAGCCCCCCGACGAAGCGCCGGCTGCGCAGCGCGCCGACACCAACGGCCATGTCACTGAAGCAGCCAAAGAAACCGCGGCACAAGCCAAGTCAACTGTCGATGCAGCCGACAACCCCGTCTCGCTGAAGTCGGCGACCCTGCAGGCGGCCGGTCAGACCCCCGCGCCACTGGCGGTGGCCGTTGTGGTCAGCCTGCTGGCGTTGCTGCTGATCCGGCAACTGTGGCGACGCGGTAGCTGAACTCAGCTGGCCTGCCTCGGTGACCGTAACCTTCCGGCCCACCGCCGACCTGGTCGACGACATCGGGCCCGACGTACGCACCTGCGACGTCCAGTTCCGGCAATTCGGTGCCCGCACGCAATTCGCCGGGCCGATCACCACGGTGCGCTGTTTCCAGGACAATGCGCTGGTGAAATCGGTGCTCTCCGAGCCCGGCGCGGGCGGCGTACTGGTCATCGACGGCGCCGGCTCCCTGCACACCGCGCTGGTCGGTGACGTCATCGCCGAGTTGGCCCGCTCCAACGGCTGGGCCGGCCTGGTGGTGCACGGCGCGGTGCGCGACGCCGCAGCGCTGCGCGGCATCGACATCGGTATCAAGGCGCTAGGCACCAACCCACGCAAGAGCACCAAGACCGGCGCCGGTGAACGCGACATCACGGTCACGTTGGGTGGGGCGACCTTCGTGTCAGGCGATATCGCCTACAGCGACGACGACGGCATAGTCGTCGTCGCGACAACCGACTAAGCCGAAACCGCCGCACGCGCTTTGGCGAACCGGAGGCCCTCGTCGTCGACCTTGCCGCGCCGGATCAGCCGCACGTCAAGCACGTAGTTCTGGTTCAGCCGCCACGGGGTGCGCGACCCCTGCTTGGGCAGCTCGTCGATCGACCGCAGCACGTAGCCTGGGGTGAACTCCATGAACGGCCGTTCTTCGACGTCGGACTCGGGATACTCCGGCACCACCGTGTCAAAACCGTTGTCGTCCATGTGATTCAGCAGGCGGCAGACGAATTCGGAGACCAGGTCGGCCTTCAATGTCCAGGACGCGTTGGTGTAACCGACGGTGTAAACCATGTTGGGCAGCCCGGAAAGCATCATGCCTTTGTAGGCCATCTTGGTGGTGAGATCCACCGGCTGCCCGTCGAGGGTGACGGCCGCCCCGCCGAAGAGTTGAAGATTCAATCCCGTTGCGGTGACGATAATATCGGCTGGCAGCTCCCGGCCGGACGTGAGTTTGATGCCGTCGGCGGTGAACCGGTCGATGGTGTCGGTGACCACGTCTGCCTTGCCGTGGCGGATGGTGCGGAACAAGTCGCCGTTTGGCACCAGGCACAGCCGCTGGTCCCACGGGTTGTAGCGCGGACCGAAGTGCTTTTCGACGTCGTAACCTTGCGGTAGTTGTCGTTTGACGAGACGCATCAATAGTTTTCGCATGACCCGCGGCCGTTTCTGACACAGCTGGTACAGCCCCGATTGCAGCGCCACGTTTCGCCAGCGAATTATCGCGTACGCCTTGTCCGCCGGCAGCCAAGAGAGTCGACGGACCAGGAAGTCGTGGTCGGGCTGGGAGACGATGTAGGTCGGTGAGCGCTGCAACATCGTGACGTGGCCCGCCCCCGAATCGACCAGCGCGGGAATCAAAGTGACCGAGGTGGCTCCGCTGCCGATCACCACGACCTTCTTATCGGCGTAGTCGAGATCCTCGGGCCAGTGCTGCGGATGGATGATCGGGCCGTTGAAATTCTCGGAACCGGGGAATTCCGGCGAGTAGCCCTGGTCGTAGTTGTAGTACCCGGTGCACACCAATAGGAAGGACGAGGAGATCGTGCGCTCAACGCCGTCGCTCTCGATGCGCACCGTCCAACGGTTCTCGGCGCTGGACCAGTCGGCGCCCACAACTTTCTGGTTGAATCGAATGTGCTTGTCGATGCCGTGTTTGGCGGCGGTGCCCTTCACGTAATCCAGGATCATGTGGCCGTCAGCGATGGACTGGTCGCTGGTCCACGGTTCGAAGCGAAAGCCCAGCGTGTGCATGTCAGAGTCCGACCGGATGCCCGGGTAACGGAATAAGGACCAGGTGCCACCCATGATGGGGCGCTTTTCCAGGATGGCGTAGCTCTTGGACGGGCAGCGCTCCTGCAAATGCCAGGCGGCGCTGACGCCGGCGATGCCGGCTCCGACAATGACGACGTCGACGTGTTCGATCATGGCGTCCAGGGTATCAACGTGGTGTTGAGTCAGTCAACAGGGTGTCGAAAGTTTCAACACTGTGTAAAGTAGTCGAGGTGGCGACCCGCAGCACGACGCGCGCCCTCCGCGGCCGGCGTCCGGCGCGCCCTTCGGGCGACGACCGCGAACAGGCGATCCTGGCGACCGCTGAGCGGCTGCTGCAAGAGCGCTCATTCGCCGACATCTCCGTCGACGACTTGGCCAAGGGTGCCGGCCTTTCCCGGCCGACGTTCTACTTCTATTTCAAGTCCAAAGAGGCGGTGCTGCTCTCACTGCTCGAGCCGCTGATTGCGCGCGCCGACTCAGAATTCGACGGCGCGATTCACCGGCTGCCCGCCGATCCGCGCCGGGTCTGGCGCAACGGCATCAAAGCATTCTTCACGGCGTTCGGCTCGCATCAGGCGGTGGCCCGGGCCGGCACCGAAGCACTAGTCACCAGTGGCGAGTTCCGCACGGTGTGGTCGGTATTCATGCAGAAGTGGATCGACCAGACAACGGACATGATCAGCGCCGAACGCGCGCGCGGCGCTGCGCCGGAGACCATCGCGGCCGTCGACCTGGCGACCTCGCTGAACCTGATGAACGAGCGCACCATGATGGCCGCTCTTTCCGCCGAACTGCCGGCGGTCGCCGAAGACCGGGTTGTCGACACCCTCACCCATATCTGGGTCAGCAGCATCTACGGGGAATCACCGCCAGTCGTCACTGCCTAATGCGAACATATGTTCGTGAACGCGTCCATCTTGCACGCGGACCTGGATTCGTTCTACGCATCCGTGGAGCAGCGCGACGACCCAGAGCTGCGCGGCCGGCCGGTACTGGTCGGCGGCGGAGTGGTGCTGGCAGCGAGCTATGAGGCCAAGGCCTACGGCGTGCGTACCGCGATGGGCGCCGCGCAGGCCCGAGGGCTGTGCCCGCACGCGGTGGTCGTGCCACCACGGATGAGCGCCTACAGTCACGCCAGCGAGGCGGTCTTCGAGGTATTCCGTGATACCACCCCAATTGTCGAACCGATCTCGGTGGACGAGGCTTTCCTCGATGTCGGCGGGCTGCTGCGGGTGTCCGGTACACCGGTGCAGATCGCGGCACGGCTGCGCGCCGACGTGCGTGACCGAGTAGGCCTGCCGATCACCGTGGGCGTGGCGCGGACGAAATTCCTCGCAAAGGTCGCCAGCCAGGAGGCCAAGCCCGACGGCTTGCTGCTGGTGGCACCCGGCCAGGAGCTCGCTTTCCTGCATCCGCTCCCGGTGCGCCGGCTGTGGGGTGTGGGCGCCAAGACCGCCGAACGCCTGCACGTACACGGCATCCGCACCGTCGCCGACGTGGCCGAGCTCAGTGAGTCGATGCTGGCTTCGCTGGTCGGTCAGGCGATGGGTCGCCAGCTTTACGCGTTATCCCGCAATATCGATCGTCGCCGGGTCAGCACCGGGGTGCGTCGCCGGTCGGTGGGAGCCCAGCGCGCACTCGGCCGCGCCGGCAACCGCATGTCGCCCGCCGAGCTCGACGCCGTGGTGATCGCCCTGATCGACCGGATCACCACCCGGATGCGCGCTGGGGGGCGCACCGGCCGCACGGTCGTGCTGCGGCTGCGGTTCGACGACTTCAGCCGGGCCACCCGGTCGCGGACGTTGCCGTGGCCGACGTCCTCGACGCAACCCATCCTCGCCGCCGCGCGCCGGCTGTTGGCTTCGGCGGCACCCGTCATCGCCGAGCGCGGAATGACCCTGGTCGGATTCGCGGTGTCAGAGATGAACCGCAGCGGTGCCGAACAGCTGGCGCTGCCCTTCACCGATTCCGCGATGCATCCACTGGCCATCGACGCCGCGGTCGACCAGGTGCGGCGCCGCTACGGGAAATCCGCGCTGACCCGCGGTGTCTTGGTGGGCCGCAATCCCGGCCTGGAGATGCCCCACCTGCCGGACTGAGCTTGTTGTCCTCCCCCACCGCCGAGTGGCCAGTTATTCGACGCAATTCGCCAAAAAAGCTGTGCCTTAACCGGCCACTCGGCGCCTCATGCGGACGCCGTCCAGGCCAGTAGCCGCTCGACCGGCCAGGTGTTGACGATCCGGTCGGGCGGCACGCCGGCGTCCAGTGCGCGTTGTGCGCCGTAGCCCAGGAAGTCCAGCTGACCGGGCGCGTGCGCGTCGGTGTCGATGCTGAACTCGCAGCCGAGGTCCAGCGCCAGGTTCAGCAGTCGGGTCGGCGGATCACGGCGCTCGGGCCGCGAGTTGATCTCCACTGCGGTGCCGTGCTCGCGGCACGCGGTGAACACCGCCTCGGCGTCGAACTTCGATTCGGGCCGGATCCCGCGGTTGCCGGCGACCAATCGGCCCGTGCAGTGGCCCAGCACGTCGGTGTGCTCGTTGGACACCGCGCGCACCATCCGGCGGGTCATCGCCGCCGATTCCATCGACAGCTTCGAATGGACGCTGGCCACCACGACGTCTAGGCGCTCCAGCAGCTCGGGCTCCTGGTCGAGGCTGCCATCGTCGAGGATGTCGACTTCGATCCCGGTCAGGATCCGCATGGGCGCGAACTGGTCGCGTAACCCGTCGATGACGTCGAGCTGTTGTCGCAGCCGATCCGGCGAGAGGCCATTGGCAATGGTCAGCCGGGGTGAATGATCGGTCAGCGCGCAGTACTCGTGGCCCAGCGCCGACGCGGTGGCCATCATCTCTTCGATCGGCGCCGAGCCGTCGGACCAGTTCGAGTGCAGGTGCAGGTCGCCGCGCAGCGCGGCGCGGATCTCGCCGCCACCGAAATCACCCGCGGCAGAACGTAATTCGACGAGTAAGTCCGGTACGCTGCCCGACCAGGCCTGGGCGATCACCTTGGCGGTTTTCGGCCCGATGCCCGGCAACGACTGCCAGCTCTCGGCTTGCCCATGCCGATCCCGCTCGGCGTCGTCAAGGTCCTCGACGATGTCGGCGGCGTTGCGATACGCCATCACGCGGCGGGAGTCCTCGCGGGCGCGGTCTTTGTAGTAGGCGATCTCTCGCAATGCGATCACCGGATCCATGGCTCCA
The DNA here is from genome assembly GCA_963787635.1 of uncultured Actinomycetota bacterium. Classification (GTDB taxonomy): domain Bacteria; phylum Actinomycetota; class Actinomycetes; order Mycobacteriales; family Mycobacteriaceae; genus Mycobacterium. Next base: position 775,152 of record CAWBDP010000008.1, read on the forward strand.
GTGTGCCCGCCGGTTTGCCCCAGAGCCCCCGGGGCAGCCGAAACGGCGACCGGCGGCGGCGTTTCGGGATGCGAGACTTCTAGCATGCCGGATTGGACCTATCACCCGTTGAATCCGGTCGCTTGCGCTGTTCTCGGGGAACGCCGCGCGCACACGTTGGCGCTGCGGCTGCTGGCCATGCTGGTGACCCGCTTGGGCGGCCACCGCTGGATCCCGCGGCTGTTCGATCATCCGCCAGTCCCCGCGGAGCTGAGGGGCCGCTTCGGGGCTTCGGTACCGCTGTCGATCGCCCGGGACGCGGTCGCCGTGCTTCCTGTGCAAGGGGCGAGCATCGTCGAGATCGGCCCGCTGCGCAGCGGCGACGCCGCAACCGTCCGCCGCGCGACCGCCGACCGCCGTTGCACGGTCGTGGCCGTGGCCGAGACCGCACAAGCCGCTGAGGCGGTCGCACCATACGTCGACGCGGTGACCGACGGTTGCGACCCGCACACCGTCAGACTGACCGGACCCGGCATCGACGCCGCGCTGGACGCTCTGGCCGACCCGTCGGCCACGGTGCTGGCCCGCCCCGCGGTCCTGATCGCTGCCGGACCCGGCTGGTGCAACCGGGTCATCGAGGCCGCTACCCCGACGTCGCCCCCGCCGCGGCTTCGGGATGCCGGGGCCGATCCGCGCCGGTGGCCGGCATGGATGTGGGGCGTCCTCGTCGGGGCCGGACTGATCGTGGCCGGGGTTGGTGCTGCGGCGATAGCCCTGGGACCGGTGCTGTTGTGGTATGACCGCGACTACCTTGGCGCGTCGCTGGCTGATTTACACCACCTCAACCACGAGTTGATCCATTTCCTCCAGCACGACCGACTGACCATGGCCGGCAACATGATCGGCATCGGCGTCCTTTACCTCGGGCTGGCGTGGGGTGGTATCCGTCAGGGCTACCGGTGGGCCCGCAACGCCTTGCTGATCTCCGGGCTTGTGACGTTTCTGACGTGGTTCTACTTCCTGGTCACCGGCTTCGTGGAACCACTGCACACCCTGGTCGTGCTCGCGTTGTTCCCGATGTTCGCGTTGGCGGTGTGGCGCAGCCCGCGCAGCCCGCACTGGCCTCCCGTCGTCGAGGGTCCGGAGTCCCAGCGCCGCCGGGCTCTGTGGGGACAGTTGCTGATGATCGGGATCGGCGGCGGACTCAGCGTCGCCGGCACGACGATCTCGGTGGTGGGACTGACGGCGGTGTTCGTTCCCACCGACCTGCTGTTCCTGGGGACCGGTTCGCCGGCTCTGCACGCCGCGAGCCCGCGCTTGTTGCCCTTCATCGCCCACGACCGCGCCGGATTCGGCGGCGCACTGATCGGGGCAGGCCTGGCGGTGCTCTTGATCAGTTTGTGGGGATGGCGCCGCGGCCAGCGCTGGGTGTGGTGGTCGCTACTACTTGGCTGCGTCTTCGGCACCGCGCCCGCGCTGGCGATCCACTTCGCCATCGGCTACACCGCCGTTGAGCATCTGCTGCCCCTGTATGTTCTCGTCGTTGTAACCGCCACCGCGCTGATCCTGTCCCGGCCCTACCTCACCGATTCGTCGCCCGGAGGCTCATCCTCACGCGACTAGGCTCGGTGTAATGCGATTCGCGTTCAAAACCTCACCGCAGAACACCACTTGGGCCCAGATGCTGGCTGTCTGGAAAGCGGCCGACGATATCGACGTCTACGAGTCCGGCTGGACTTTCGACCACTTCTATCCGATCTTCTCCGATTCGACCGGCCCTTGCCTGGAAGGCTGGACGACGCTGACCGCGCTGGCGCAGGCCACCACCCGGCTGCGGCTGGGCACCCTGGTCACCGGCATCCACTACCGGCATCCGGCGGTACTAGCCAACATGGCCGCCGCGCTCGACGTCATCTCTGACGGCCGGCTCGAGTTGGGGATCGGGGCCGGCTGGAACGAGGAGGAGTCGGGCGCTTACGGCATCGAGTTGGGCAGCCTCAAGGAACGCTTCGACCGATTCGAGGAGGCCTGTCAGGTACTGACCAGCCTGCTGAGCCAGGAGACCACCGACTTCGACGGCAAGTACTACCAGCTCAACGGCGCGCGCAACCAACCCAAGGGCCCGCAACGACCACACCCGCCGATCTGCATCGGCGGCAGCGGCGAGAAGCGCACGTTGCCGATCACCGCCCGATACGCGCAGCACTGGAATTTCGTCGGCGGACCGCCCGACCTCTTCGCCCGCAAGCGCGACGTGCTGGCCGCGTGCTGTGCCGACATCGGGCGCGACCCGAAAGAGATCACGCTCTCGGCGCACCTGCGGCTCGACGCTGATCGCGACTACCAGAAGGTCGTCGACGACGCGGCCGGGCTCGCGGCCGAAGGACTCGACCTGGGGATTGTGTACATTCCTACCCCCCATGACCCAGCAGTGCTCCAGCCGCTGGCCGAGGCGATCCGGGAGTCAGGACTGACCGACCGGAACTGACAACCGGGCTCGCACGCCGGTATCAGGCCCGAGGATCGCAGCCCTGACTGGCGGTGGAAGTCGTGTGCAGGCGGCTACAATTCCACCGCCATGACACCGCCGCGGGCACCAAATCCCGATCCGGACCCCTACCAAGCGCCCTCGGCCGGGCACCCGCCGCCGGTGCCGGATGCGCCACCAGCGTGGCAACGGCCGCCGCCTGGACCGTATGCGCCACCAGCGTGGCAACGGCCGCCGCCTGGACCATATGCGCCACCAGCGTGGCAATTGCCGTGGCCGGATCCGTACCCGGCGCGGCGCACCACCAGCGGCTGGGCAATCGCAGCGTTGTGCCTCGGCCTGCTGAGCTGTGTGCCGCTGAGCTTCGTCTTTGGGATCGTCGCTCTGGTAAAGACCCAGGATGGCCGGCAGTCCGGGCGCGGTCTGGCGATTGCCGGAATGGCGGTCTCCGCGGTGTGGGTGCTGCTGGGCGGGGTCGCCACGGCTCTGTTTGCGATGTTTCCCGGCTCTTTGGTCACCGGAACGGTCCAGTCGTCGCCGTTAGTCACCGTCGGTGAGTGTTTCAATCCCGATATCAATTACCGGGTCAGCTGCGATCAACCACACTCCGACGAGGTCTTCGCGGTGCTCAGCCTGTCCCACTTCCCCGATTCGCAGTCCGACGACGCCGAACTGACGAAGCGCTGCCAAGCCGAGTTGGCGAAGTATTCGCCGTCAGCGAGCCACGACCCCAGCGTGCAGGTGGATCTCTGGGGTCCAGGTACGGACTGGAAGTACATGGACAATCACACGACCGCATGCGCTGCGCACTTCACCCCCAATCGGGTCGGCTCCATCAAGGGCTGAACCTGTGGCGTGGCTCGATCAGGGATTCAGCTGCTCGGATGCCCAGTACTCACGCAGGCTGGCGATGCGATCGCCGTCGAATTCCAGGATGGCGACCTCGCGCATGCGCTTGCGGCAGCCCTGGACGACGTCGTCGAACCGCGCCTCCCACTCCGCGACTGCGGTGCTGCCATCCAGATAGAGGTTGAGCAGTCGGGCCTCGATATTGGCCTGCTGCGCAACGACCTTGGTCTGCCAGTACTCACGGATCCCGCGCTGGTCGCGGATCGGCTCGGCCAGCACCCGCTCGTGGTACGTCGCTGTCGGGGTGAAGACGGTGCCGATCAGATCGGGGTCTTGGGTCGTCCACGCACGCAGGTAGGTGTCGACGACCTTGCGCACGTCGTCCTTGGCCAGAATCACCGCGGCTCCGTGACCTGCTCGAGTGAGATCGGTCCGTCGAACTGGCTGCGTTGCGCGAGCGTGTCGTAGATTTCGCGAGGCTCGCCGAGCGTGACGCTGCTCAAAGCGACTCCTGCCACCGAGCCCGGTTCCACCCGGACCCATCGCCATGGTTCTGCCACGATGTGCGTGTCGTTGAGAAAGCCGGTGTAATAGCCGTCGAGCATCGCTTCGCCGGGCAACACCGCAAGGTGCAGCGAGCCGTAGTAGTAGCGGTCGTTGCGGTTCCGCCACTGCCCCATCACGTGTCGGCCGAACAAGCGCGCGCTGATGTCGGCGATGTGTCCGGTGTGATGGCCTTCGGCACGCGGTTCGGGCGGATAGTTCCGCGACGTCACACCGGATTTGGTGGCGGTGACGGTGGACAAGTCGACGTGGCGCCGGCCATCACCCATCACGTAGGCGGTGATCCACAAGCCGGCGAGCAGGGCGGGCTCCAGAACCGGAACGACCGACGACAGCAACTCGCCGTCGTCACGCGACGTCGTCGAGGGCGAATTCTGGGCGCGGACGAACAGCTCTTTGGCGGTCCAGCCGGGGAACATCTGCTCCAGCACGGCGCAGTGGTGACCACGCGGAAGGTTCTGCAGGTCCCCGGCAAGCCAGCGGTAGTACTGAGCCTTGGTGGGCGGCGACGCGTGCCGGGTCAGATCCAATTCTTGTGCACGCCGGTGGTATTCGGCGACAAAATCGGAGTAGGCATGCAAGTGGCGCTCCTGCAGTAGCGCCTTCAACGCGGTACCCACAGCCCGACTCTAGAGCAGAACGGGACTTAACGAGACCAAAGGTGACTCGATGACCATCAAATTGCGTCGCCGCGCGCCGGCCGCGTCCGCATAGGGTGCAGCGATGGCTACCTCGATCTTCAAGGACCAGGCGGACACCTATGCGGTGTTCGCCGACAAGAATCCGGTAAATCGCGATTACGATCGTCCGACGATCCTGCGCCTCGCCGGTGAGATCAAGGGGAGGCGGGTGTTGGAACTCGGGTGCGCCGCCGGCGGCCTCACCGCTCACCTGGTCGAGCGCGGAGCCGACGTGACGTCGGTTGACACCGCGCCACGCATGATCGAACTCGCCCGCCAAAGGCTGGGCAGCAGAGCGCGTTTCGAGCTGGCCGACCTGCAACGGCCGCTGAACATCGTCCCGGCCGGCAGCATCGACGTGGTCGTGGCCTCGCTGGTGCTGCACTACATCGAGGACTGGGCTCCGCTATTGGCCGACCTTTCCCGCGCCCTGGTACCCGACGGTGCGCTGGTCTTTTCCCTGCATCACCCGATCAACGGTTGGCTGCTGTCGGATCGGACTGATTATCACCGGACCGAGTTGGTCAGTGAGACCTGGGATTGGGACGGGACGCCCGTGACGGCCCGGTCGTATCGGCGGCCGCTGTCGTCGATTTTCGGCGAACTGAGGCGGGCGGGATTCGCGATCGATGTCGTCGACGAGCCCCGCATTCCAGCCAACCCGGACATTGACCCCGAAATGCTTCAAGCGCTGAACACCCAGCCGTTCTTCCTGTTCGTGCGCGCAGTCCGCAAACGAGACTAAATGGCGCGGCGGGGCGACTGAATTAGCGCACAACTATGTCGCGATGTGACTGCAGGGCGTGGTTGTGTCGAGACATGACCGCCGACATCGGGACACGGCGGTCGACCCGGGAACCACGAGTTCCTTTTCGGACTCTTACTACTAGCGGATCGAGTTTTCACCGGTCGCGTGAGTTTCGGCCACCCGACCTATCCGTGCAATGGATTTTCGGAGGAAGCGATGGCCACCACCGTGGTACCGGGCCTGGCCCCACCCGAGGGCTACCTCGGAGTGTGCGCAACCGACCCCGAGCGCTGGACGACAGGCTCAGACGGCAAGGCCAAGGCGTTGTGCCGGATCTGTGCGCGACGATGGCTGTGCGCGCGTGAAGCCTGGGAGACACCGCGCGCCGAAGGGCTCTGGGCCGGCGTCGTCATTCCCGAATCCGGCCGAGGGCGTGACTTCGCGTTACGCCAGCTGCGGTCCCTTGCCGAGTTCGGCGGTTATCCGGTTCGCCAGCAATGTCGCTTTTCCCGGAGGTTGACCGAATCACCGGACGATCAAAACAGCAAAGCCCTTCGCCTGACAAAGGCGATGTGCCAGCCCCGATCACACGGCGAAACGCAGCAACTCCTCAGCGGTGATCAAGCGCTCCTTCCGGGCTGGGAACTCGCGGCTCTTCACCGGGTGCCGAAACCATGACCAGGCGATTCGCCCTGTCCGCGACCGGGGCATCGGGTTGATGTGCACGGTGATTACTCCTGGGATTGGTCATTTAGCCGGGCCCCACATGACCGCGGCGCCCCACATCCGGTATTACACACCCTACGGCTGGCAAACAGGGTACGACGCGCCGCGCAATTTATCAAATGTTTCTGGTGGGGCAGTAGTGACTATCGTTGCGGAGCGGTGGTGGGTCTGATGGGCGCCGGTAATGCGGTGCGGCCCATCAGGAACCGGTCCACGCCGGCCGCGGCGGCACGGCCCTCGGCAATCGCCCAGACGATCAACGACTGACCCCGCCCCATGTCACCGGCCACGAAGACGCCGGGCACCGACGTCTCGAAGTTGTTGCCGCGCGCGACATTACCGCGCTCGGTGAATTCGACTCCCAAGTCGGAAAGAAGGCCGGCCCGCTCGGGTCCAATAAAGCCCATTGCCAGCAAAACCAGATCGGCTTCGATTTCGTAATCGCTGCCCTCGGTCTTGGCGAACTTCCCGTCCTGCATGGCAACCTCGTGCACCTTCAGCGCGGCCACGCGGCCGTCGCGGCCGACGAATTCCTCGGTGTTGATCGAGAAGACCCGCTCCCCGCCTTCTTCGTGTGCCGACGACACCCGGAACATCAGTTCGTAGAGCGGCCACGGTGTGGACTCGGCGCGGACCTCGGGCGGGCGCGCCATGATCTCGAACTGGTGCACGTGCGCCGCGCCCTGCCGATGGACAGTCCCCAGGCAGTCAGCGCCGGTGTCACCGCCGCCGATGATGATGACCTTCTTGCCCTTGGCGGTGATCGGCGGCTCACCGTCGGGGCCGAGCACGTCGTCACCTTCCTGGACCCGGTTGGACCACGGCAGAAATTCCATCGCCTGGTGGATGCCCTCGAGCTCGCGGCCCGCGATGGGCAGATCACGCCAGGCAGTCGCACCGCCGGCCAGCACCACCGCGTCGAAGTCGGCACGCAGTTGCTCGGCGCCGATGTCGGCACCGACGTCGACCCCGGCCCGGAATTCGGTGCCCTCGGCCGCCATCTGCTCCAGCCGGCGGTTCAGGTGGCGCTTTTCCATCTTGAACTCGGGAATGCCGTAGCGCAGCAGCCCGCCGATCCGGTCGGCGCGTTCGAAGACCGTCACGCTGTGCCCGGCCCGGGTGAGTTGCTGGGCGGCGGCCAGCCCGGCCGGCCCGGACCCCACCACCGCCACGGTCTTACCGGTCTGCCGTTCCGGAGGCAATGGAACCACCCAGCCTTCGTCGAAGGCATTGTCGATGATCTCCAGCTCGATCTGCTTGATGGTCACCGCATCCTGGTTGATCCCGAGCACACAAGAAGATTCACACGGCGCCGGGCAGAGCCGACCGGTGAAGTCGGGAAAGTTGTTGGTCGCGTGCAGCCGTTCGATGGCGTCGCGCCAACGACCGTTGCGCACCAAGTCATTCCATTCCGGGATCAGGTTGCCCAGCGGACAACCGTTGTGGCAGAACGGAATCCCGCAGTCCATGCAGCGAGTCGCCTGATGCTGCAACGTGGTGTGTGGGAAGTCTTCGTAGACCTCGTCCCAATCGCGCAGTCGCAGTTCAACCGGTCGGCGTTTAGGTGTCTCGCGATGCGTGTACTTCAGGAAACCTTTCGGGTCAGCCACTGGCCGCCGCCATCACAGCCTGATCGGGATCGGCCCCGCTGCGTTCGGCCTCGGCGATCGCCTCCAGTACCCGCTTGTAATCGCGCGGCATCACCTTGACGAAACTCTGCTGCGCGCTTGCCCAGTCAGCCAGAATGCGCCGGCCGATCGCTGAATCGGTGGCATCGACGTGGCATTGGATCATCTCGCGGATCGTGGCCAGATCGTCGTCGTCGAGCGCCTCCAGTTCGACCATCTCGGAGTTGAGACTGGCCGGCAATGCGTCCTCGGGATCGTAGACATAGGCGATGCCGCCGGACATGCCGGCCGCAAAGTTGCGGCCGGTCCGGCCCAGAATGACCACCTTGCCGCCGGTCATGTATTCGCAGCCATGATCGCCGACGCCTTCGACCACCGCGTGAGCGCCGGAGTTACGCACCGCGAATCGTTCACCGACAACGCCGCGCAGGAAGGCCTCGCCACTTGTCGCACCGAACAGGATGACGTTGCCGCCGATGATGTTGTCCTCGGCGACATAGTCTTTCGGGGCGTCGTCGGACGGCCGTACCACTATCCGGCCACCAGAGAGTCCCTTGCCGACGTAGTCGTTGGCGTCGCCGTAAACCCGCAGCGTGATGCCCGTGGGCACGAACGCGCCGAAGCTGTTGCCGGCTGACCCGGTGAAGGTGATGTCGATGGTGCCGTCCGGCAGTCCTTGACCGCCATAGGCTTTCGTCACTTCGTGGCCGAGCATGGTGCCGACGGTGCGGTTGACGTTGCTGATTGTGGTGGAAAACCGCACCGGTGTAACGGAGTCCAGCGCCTCGCGGCTCATCACGATCAACTGCTGGTCGAGCGCTTTGTCCAGGCCGTGATCCTGGCGTGAACTGCAGTAGAGATCCTGGTTCATGAACGCCGATTCGGGCTCGTGCAGCACCGGCGTCAGATCGAGTTTGTGCGCCTTCCAGTGTGCCCGGGCCAGGGTCGTGTCCAATGCGCCGACCTGCCCGACCGCCTCGTTGACGGTGCGGAAGCCCAACTGCGCCATGTATTCGCGGACCTCTTCGGCGATGAACAAGAAGTAGTTCTCCACGAATTCGGGCTTGCCGTTGAACCGCTCTCGCAGCACCGGGTTCTGGGTGGCCACCCCGACCGGGCAGGTGTCCAGATGGCACACCCGCATCATCACGCAGCCCGACACCACCAGCGGGGCGGTGGCGAAGCCAAATTCCTCGGCACCGAGCAGCGTCGCGATCATCACGTCGCGGCCGGTCTTGAGCTGACCGTCGACTTGAACCACGATCCGATCACGTAACCCGTTGAGCAGCAATGTCTGCTGAGTCTCGGCCAGCCCCAGCTCCCAGGGCGCACCGGCATGCTTCATCGACGTCAACGGGGTGGCGCCGGTACCGCCGTCGTGCCCGGAAATCAGCACCACGTCGGCGTGCGCTTTGGAAACTCCGGCCGCGACGGTTCCTACCCCGTTCTCCGAGACCAGCTTGACGTGGATCCGGGCGGACGGGTTGGCGTTCTTGAGGTCGTGGATCAGCTGGGCCAAGTCCTCGATCGAGTAGATGTCGTGATGCGGCGGCGGCGAGATCAGCCCCACCCCCGGGGTGGAGTGCCGCACCTCGGCAATCCACGGGTACACCTTTCCGCCCGGAAGTTGGCCGCCCTCACCGGGTTTGGCGCCCTGCGCCATCTTGATCTGGATGTCCGAGCAATTGCTCAGGTAGTGCGAGGTGACACCGAATCGCGCCGACGCGACCTGTTTGACGGCACTACGGCGCCAGTCACCGTTGGGATCGCGCTCGAAACGGCTGACAGCCTCGCCGCCCTCTCCGCAGTTGGACCGACCGCCCAGCCGGTTCATCGCGATCGCCAGCGTCTCGTGTGCCTCAGCCGAGATCGAGCCATAGCTCATGGCACCGGTCGCAAAGCGCTTGACGATCTCGCTCGCCGGTTCGACCTCGTCGAGCGGGACCGGTGGGCGCACACCGTCGCGGAACTTCAGCAGCCCGCGCAAGGACGCCATCCGCCCGCTCTGGTCATCGACTAGCCGGGTGTACTCCTTGAAGATCTTGTACTGCCCGGTGCGGGTGGCGTGTTGCAGCTTGAACACCGTCTCGGGGTTGAACAGGTGGTACTCGCCTTCGCGGCGCCACTGGTACTCCCCGCCGACCTCGAGTTCGCGGTGCGCGCGTTCATTGGGCCGGTCCAGGAAGGCCATCGCGTGACGGGCGGCGACGTCGACGGCGATGTCGCCCAGGCCGATCCCTCCGGTGGGGCAGGACAATCCAGTGAAGTATTCGTCCAGGACATCCTGGGCGATGCCGATAGCCTGGAACAGCTGCGCGCCGGTATAGGACGCCAGCGTCGAGATGCCCATCTTCGACATCACCTTCAGCACACCCTTGCCGGCGGCCTTGATGTAGTTCTGCAGCGCCTTCTCGCGGTCGAGCCCTTCGAGCACGCCCCGGTCCAGCATGTCCTCGATCGACTCGAACACCATGTAGGGATTGATCGCGGCCGCACCGAATCCCACCAGCGCAGCCATATGGTGCACTTCGCGGGCGTCGCCGGACTCGACGACCAGTCCTACCTTGGTGCGGCTGCGTTCGCGCACCAGGTGGTGGTGCACCGCGGAGACGGCGAGCAACGACGGTATCGGTGCCATCCGTTCGTCGGATTCCCGGTCGGAAAGAATGATGATCCGCGCGCCATCGGCGATCGCCGCCGACGTCTGGGCGCGCACCTCGTCCAGCGCGGCCTTCAGACCGGCGCCACCATCGCCAACCGGATACAGACAACGAATGATCTTGGACCGCAACCCGTGCCTGCGTCCGTTGACCTCTACATCGGGCTCGAGATTGATTAGCTTGATCAGCTCGCTGTTACGCAGAATCGGCTGCGGCAACACAATCTGGTGGCAGGAAGTCTCGTCGGGGTTAAGCAGATCTCCCTCTGGCCCGACGGTGCCGTGCAGGCTGGTCACCACCTCCTCGCGGATGGCATCCAGCGGCGGGTTGGTCACCTGCGCGAATAGCTGTTGGAAATAGTCGAACAACATCCGCGGACGCTGGGAGAGCACCGCCACCGGCGTGTCGGTGCCCATCGAGCCGATCGGCTCGGCGCCGGTGCGGGCCATCGGCGCCACCAACAGGTTGAGTTCCTCGTAGGTGTAACCGAAAACCAACTGCCGCAACACGACCCGATGGTGGGGCATCCGCACGTAGTCGTCTTGCGGTAAGTCCTCCAGTGGGATCAGCCCGTCCGCGAGCCACTCCTGGTAGGGATGCTCGGCGGCCAACTCGGCCTTGATCTCCTCGTCGGAGACAATGCGGCCCTGGGCGGTGTCAACCAAGAACATCCGGCCGGGCTGGAGCCGCATCCGGCGTACCACCTTCGACGGGTCAAGGTCGAGCACCCCGACTTCGGAGGCCATCACCACCAGACCGTCGTCGGTAACCCAGATCCGTGACGGACGCAGGCCGTTGCGGTCCAGCACCGCACCCACCACGGTGCCGTCGGTGAAAGTCATCGACGCCGGACCGTCCCACGGCTCCATGAGCGCCGAGTGGTAGGCGTAAAACGCCCGCCGCGCCGGATCCATCGATTCGTGGCGCTCCCATGCCTCGGGGATCATCATCAATACGGCGTGCGCCAAGCTGCGTCCACCCAGGTGCAGCAGTTCGAGCACCTCATCGAAGCGTGCGGTGTCGGAGGCGCCCGGCGTGCAGATCGGGTACAGCTTGTCGACGTCGTCGTAGGAGCCGAAGACGTCGGTGCGGATCAGCGCCTCCCGGGCACGCATCCAGTTCTCGTTGCCGGTGACGGTGTTGATCTCCCCGTTGTGGGCGATCCGGCGGAACGGATGTGCCAGCGGCCACGACGGGAACGTGTTCGTGGAGAACCGCGAGTGCACGATGCCCAGCGCACTGGCCAGCCTTTCGTCTTGCAGATCCAGATAGAACGCTTTGAGCTGCGGCGTGGTCAGCATACCCTTGTAAACCAGGGTCTGGCCGGAAAGGCTTGGGAAATAGACGGTTTCGCGACCAGGTCCGTCCTGCCCGGGACCCTTGGTGCCGAGCTCGTGTTCAGCACGCTTGCGAACCACATAAGCTCGGCGCTCCAGGTCCATTCCGCTGGCGCCGGCCATGAACACCTGCCGGAAGGTGGGCATCGCGTCGCGGGACAGCGCGCCCAGCGACGACTCGTCGGTGGGCACGTTGCGCCAGCCGAGCACCTGGAGGCCCTCTGCTTCGGCGATCTTTTTCACCGCCGTGCAGGCCACGGCGGCGTCTTTGGACGATTGCGGCAAAAACGCGATGCCGGTGGCGTAGTTGCCCGCGGCAGGCAGCTCGAAATCGACTACCGAGCGCAGGAAATGGTCGGGAACCTGGATCAAGATGCCGGCCCCGTCACCGCTGTGTGGCTCGGCACCTTGAGCGCCGCGATGCTCAAGGTTGAGCAGCGCGGTGATCGCCTTGTCCACGATGTCGCGGCTACGGCGGCCGTGCATGTCGACGACCATGGCCACCCCGCACGAGTCGTGCTCGAACGCGGGGTTGTAGAGCCCCGTAGAGCCCGAGCGGTTGGGCGCCATTCCCACCTGACCCTTCACCTGTCTGCGCGGCATTCATAAATGGTTCCGTCGGGGCCGCGCGCCGCAGGTCGCGGGCTAAGCCAGTTCGGGCTTGTCGATACGGTGTTCGCCACGTGGCGATGATCCCGTCAGGGATGCGTTCCGTGCAGCGCTGAACGGTGGCCTTTCACCCGGTCTCGGCAAGTCGTAAAACGATATGACAAAAACCGCCTGACATGCCAACTTCGTCCATACTAACCGGTCAGGCGGTGCAATCCGGCCGAGCGCCGGCTGATCGGCGGATCTGCCGGTCTCATTGTCCGCCTAGGTGACAGACCGCGCCACTCGGTCGACGCCATCGGGCCAGTAGTCGCTGAGCAGGGCGTTCACCGCCCCGCGGCACAATGGCCGCCGTCCGACGGGCCGAACGACTCTGCGCGGGATGGCGCCTGCCGTACTCGGCAGTTGGTCATCTCGCCCGCCGATCCGGCCAGTGGCCGATACTTGGTCCGGTGAGGTAGACCGGCCGCACATACTCGAGGAGCCTATGAACGCGCGCGATGACTTCCTGCGGGACCGTCTGGGGTCCGGGCAGCCCGGTGCGCCCGGGCCGCGGCCGCCGCATCCGCCGCCTGCAAATACGCCGCTGCCCGGGAATCCGCCGCCACCCGAAAGTCCACCGCCACCCGGGAGTCCGCCGCCAGCCGGCAACCCACCGCTACCCGCGAATCCGCCACCGCCCGGGAGTGCGCGGCCGCGCGGCAACCCGTCGATACCCGGAAGTGCGCCACCGACCGAGAATCCTCCGATACCGGGAAGTGCGCCGCCGCCCGGGAATCCGCCGCCGCCCGGGAATCCGCCGACCGAGCCGCTGCGGGCCGTCCGTACACCGACTCCCCCGCGTGCGCCGGTCCCGCCACGCCCGCCTGTGCCTGGTCCCCCACCGCGACCCAGTGCCCACGCCCAGCCCACCCCGTGGACTGACGTCGAAGCTCAGCGGGCCCCGCGTCCCGCACGGCAACGACCGCGTCCCACTCGCGGCTGGCGACATCTGGTCCTGGTGGCCACGCTGGGACGCCTCAACCTTGGCCCGTCGGCACAGGAACGCCAGGAGTTCGAAGCCGAAGCAGCCATTCAGTCCATCCTTCGCGGCAACTACAAGGTCGGCGTGCTCGGTAAGGGGGGCGTCGGGAAAACCACGGTCGCGGCAAGTGTCGGATCGGTCTTCGCTCAACTGCGCCGGCAGGACCGCGTGGTCGCCCTAGACGCCGACACGGCGTTCGGCCGGCTCAGCAGCAGGATCGACCCAGGGGCGAGCGGCTCGTACTGGGAACTGACGTCGGATAAGAACCTGCGGTCGTTCGCCGATGTGAGCGCGCGGGTAGGCAACAATGCCGCCGGACTGTACGTGCTGGCAGGTGACGCGGCGGCCGGGCCGCGCCGAGTGCTCGATCCGGCAATCTATCGTGAGGCGGCGCTGCGTCTGGACCGGCACTTCACGATCTCCATCGTCGACTGTGGGTCGTCGATGGACGCTGCGGTCACCCAGGAGGCGCTGCGCGACCTGGACGCGCTGATCGTGGTGTCGTCGCCGTGGGCCGACGGGGCCTCGGCCGCCGCACAGACCATGGAGTGGCTTGCCCAGCACGGCAAAACCGGGCTGCTGCAGCGCAGCGTCGTGGTACTCAACGATTCGGATGGCCACGCCGACAAGCGCACCCGCGCAGTGCTGGCGCGTCAGTTTCTGGACCGCGGACAAACCGTGGTCGAGGTGCCCTTCGATCCGCACCTGCGGCCCGGCGGCGTGATCGACGTGGCCCGGGAGATGGCTCCCACGACGCGGCGTCGGTTTCTCCTGATCGCAGCGACGATCTCCGGATACTTCGCGGCCCGGCCAGAACGCGGTGGCGGTCGGCGCTAGCCCGACGACGATGCCGGCCGCGGGTGCACCCCAGCTTGCGAGGGGACGGCCTGAGGCGGGGCACCCCAGCCGCGGGGGCGGCGAGGGGCAGTCGGGCGATCCAACCCAGCCGCGCAACGATCCCTCAACTCACCCGCTCTCGGCTGCCCGTTTCAGGCCCGCGCTCTCCATGTCCAGGTAGGAGCGGATCCGGGATCCCGCGATCAGAGATCCCAGCGGGGCCAGTAGTCCGCTGCCCAGAAACTCCAACGTCGTCCGCACTTGGTCTCCGGCGTCCTCAATGAGGTGGACGGCCGTCAGGGAGAGCCCCGGTTGTCGGTTGGTCCAGGTGAAGTTGTGCAACGGATCGAGTTCGGTGACCGTCCACACCGTCGGTCTGCCCTTCGGCTGGGTCACCCGGGCCCGGCTGCCCACCGTCAGCGGACCGTCGTCCAACCGGTTGATCACGCGCATCGACTCGGTCCAGCCCGGCCAGCCGGCGACGTCGAACAGCAGCTGCCAAACGCGTTCGGCGCGGGCGTAAACGGTTTCCTGACGTACGTATCGCATCGCAGACCTCCCCCGGCATCATGGCACTTAGGTATCCCGCGAGCCGGGCTGGTCCGGTGCTGCGCCAGCACGTGCCGACGGGTCGGCGGTGGCTTCGATCTTGGCGACTGCACCGTCTTCGATCGTCAGCACGATGACCGCGAAGAGTCGTCGCGCAGCGAAGGCCAACACCACCGGCTGTCCGACCGGACCGCTGACCAGTGTGACGCCAGGCCCTAGATAACGCAGCAGATTGGTGGCGACGTCGTGTGGCCCGTGGTTGATCTGCTGGGGCGGCGCCGGGTCGGCGAGCACCGTCCCGACACCCCATACCGTGGGATCCAGTACCGCGGCCAACGCCTCCAGATCACCGTTAGCGCAGGCGGTTATGAACGTCTCGGTGACGAGTTGATGTTCGCCGGAATCCACCTCACCGAGGGTGGGCCGACCGGCGGCGAACTTCGACCGGGCGCGGCGCGCCAGCTGGCGACAGGTGCCGGCCGGGCGGCCCACCGTCTCGGCGATGGCCTCGAACGGGACTGCGAACACGTCGTGCAGCACAAAGGCCACCCGCTCCCCCGGACTGAGCCTGCGCAGAACTTCCAGCAGTGCCGCGCCAACCTCGTCGTCGAGGGTCACCCGATCGGCCGGGTCGGGCCCGTGGGGCTGGTCGAGCGCTGCCGCCTCGGCCCCGATATCGGCTGGCCGCTCGTGCCGGGCCCATGCCGAACGCAGCTGATCGAGACACAACCGCCCAGCCACCACGGTCAGCCAGGCGCGGACGTCCTCGATCCCGTCCGGGTGGGCGCGGGAGAGCCGCAAGAACGTCTCTTGCGCAACGTCTTCGGCACCGCCGACATCACCGAGCACCTGATAGGCGAGGTTGATCAGATACGGGCGATGGCTCCGCCACGCCTGGGGGATCAGGTCGGCGGCTGGGGCTGACGGGGGTTCGCTCATGAATCAATGACGATTTGGCGGCCGGGAAAGTTACCGATTGCACCTGTAACTTTCCCACTCGCTGGCCCGTCCTTGGTGAAAAGAACATTCCTGATCCATCCCATCCACCAAGGAGTCCACCATGACGATCGTCGTGACGGGAGCAACCGGCAATGTCGGGCGCCCCCTCGTCGCCGAATTGGCCAACGCCGGCTGCCGGGTGCGCGCGGTCAGCCGCGCCCCGAAGACCGCCGCATTACCCGCTGGAGTCGAAGTGGTCGACTCGGCCGTCGACGCGTTGGCGGGAGCTTCGACGGTGTTTCTCAATTCCCGCGCGCTGGGCGAAGAACTCGCCGACGTCGTCGCGCTGGCCCGCCGCAGCGGGGTCACCAAACTCGTCGCACTCTCGGCGCTCAATGCCGACGACGACTTCTCGCGCCAGCCGTCGCGCTTTCGCGGGGACCGGAATAAGGAAGCCGAGCAGCTTGCCGTCGATTCGGGCCTGGCATGGGTGAGCCTGCGGCCCACGGTGTTCGCGTCCAACTTCGCCGGTATGTGGTCGGCCCAGATCCGCGCGGGCAACGTCGTCAACGGTCCTTATGCCGGCGCTTCCAGCGCGCCGATTACCGACAGTGACATCGCCGCGGTGGCTGCACGCGCGCTGCTCACCGACGATCTGGTCGGGCAGAAGATCCCGCTGACCGGACCACAGGCGCTCACCAATTCCGAGCTGGTGGACGTCATCGGCACCGTTCTGGGACGCCGGCTGCGATACCGCGAGGTCCCGGCAGATGCGGTGCGGCAGCGTTTCATCGGAATCGGTCTGGGCGCCGGATTCGCCGATGCCTACTCGGCGATGCTTGCCGAGACGCTCGATAAGCCGGCTCTGGTCACCCACGAAGTGGACAAGATCGTGGGCCGCCCGGCGATGACCTTCGCGCACTGGGTTGCCCAGCGAAGCGATCTGTTCACGAAATAACCTGGGAGGCAGAAGATGTCCGATCCGCGCCCGCCGCGTTTCCTCAAACCGATGAACAAGCTGATGATCGCTGTACAAAAGCTCGGCATCGCGACCGGTCCGGCCATGGTCTTGACGGTGCGCGGCCGACGATCAGGTAAGTCGCGGCGCACCCCCATGACGCCTTTCCGATTCCGCGGCGGGCTCTACGTTGTCGCCGGCTATCCCGGTTCAAACTGGGCCGCCAACGCCCGCGCCGCCGGGACCGGCACACTCAGCCGACGACGCCGGTCACAGCGCGTCGCCATGGTCGAACTGAGCCCCGAACAGGCCCGGCCGGTGCTGCGGGCTTACCCCGCCGAAGTCCCCGTCGGTGTGGCGTTCGCCAAGCGCTCCGGGCTGGTGCGCGACGGCACTGCCGACGAATTCGAGGCACTGGCGGGACGGATCGCGGTGTTCCGGTTCGACCCGCTGCCCGCGCCGTAACGGCGGCGTCGCGAGGATCAAAGCGCTATCGGCACATGCTTTTCCGCGCACGCATCGCGCACCGCGGCGGTAACGTCCTGGGTGCGCAGTGTCTCCAGATCTTTGACGGTCACCGAACCCTTGTCGCTGCGGTGCTGGGCGGCGACCCGGGAATCCCGCAGCCGCTCGGCTCGCTCGACGACGTTGCGCGCGAACCGACCATTCTGCATGACGTCGATACCGTGTGTGCCGTCGCGCGCCAGGTAGGCCCGCAGCCTCTTGCATGCCGCGTTGAGCGCTGCCCGGGCTGCGGGTTCGATGGTGGTGGCCCGCGGGTCCCCGTAGCGGACCGCGATTTCGACCAGCTCCGCAGGACTGTAGGACTCGAACCGGAGCTTGCGGTTGAACCGGCCTGCCAAACCTGGGTTCACCGTGAGGAATTCGTCGACTTCTTTCTCGTAGCCGGCGCCGATGAAGCAGAAGTCGAACCGGTGTACCTCCAGTGCGACCAATAGCTGGTTGACCGCTTCCATCCCGATCATGTCCGGCCGTCCGTCGTGGTGGCGCTCGACCAGCGAGTAGAACTTCCCACTTGTCGGCCGCTTCGCTGAGTTCGCGCAGAACCGATTCGACGAGATCTTTGTCATTTAGCTTTGCGCGACTGCCCGAGCCCGACACCCTGTCAGTATCACGACCCCTTCTACCAGCGTCAATTCATAGTTCGCGGCCTCGCGCACCTGCCCGGGCGGCGGTCCGTGGGTGCTCATCGGTCCGGCGTCCATTTGCTTGCCGGTGGCGCGCTGAGCCGTTGAAACCAGGCGAAGTGGTAGTTCGCTGATCGCCGGTCCCGGGTGGCGATGCCTTCGGTGGCGGCCAGCAGCAGACAATTGAGCAGTAGCGCGGGATCAGCGTCGGGATACTGGGCCACAAGCTGGTAGCGCGCAGTGTCCAGATGCACCCGCAGGACATCGATTTCCGCCTCGATGATGCCCGTGCCGGCTGCGCCGGCCTTGGCCAACGTGTGGGCCATTCGGGGCAGGCCGTCCCGCCAGTGCGTTGCCTCGCTCAGCACCCAGCCGAGGTCCTCGACCGCAGGCAGCTCACGCGGTTGGGATGTGGACTTCGTCCCACCGAAGTCGGTTGCCCAGCCCAGCGGGTCCCCCGGTGTGTAGGTCGCCGACAGTCGGGGTGATCCCAGCAACACGGCCGCTCTGCCGCTGCGTCGCGCTGGTTCCAGCAACTGCACACCGTCGGGCAGGATGATCCCCGGCGGGATCCAGCCGTGCGCCAAATCCGTGACCAGCACCGTCGTACCGTCCTCGCGGCCCCCGACCGCCCAGCGCAATCCGGGTTCTTGACGGGCCACAAACTGCAGTAGCCGGTGCAGCCGTTCGGGCTCGGTCTCGGTCTCGCTTTGCTCGGCGACTTCGGCCGGGATGCCCCGCGGGACCTGGATTACGTCGGCCGGAACGGCATCGAGCGCCCCGACTCGGTCGATATCGGAAGCCATCGCGGCGGCTCGGCCGGGTCGTCGAGCCCCGAGGCGATTGCTTGGAAGTCCGCCGGCGTCGCCTGGGGGGTCGGCGGCCTTGTCTGGGCCGAATCGGTCGGCTCGACGGGCTTCTCATCCTGGTCGGTTTCGATCGCCGCGTGCCGGCCTCGTCTGGTGCTGTCGGGGTTCTGCTCCGCCGGCTCCTCGGTCGCCGTGACGACGTCGACCACCTCCGGCCGGTCCTCGCCGGCAGGATCGGGCTCCGCCGCGTGCAGGTGGCGAACACTGGATTCGACCCGCCGCAGGGCGAACCCGCGAGCGCCATTGATCACCCGTGCCTCTTCGGCCTGTCTGACGGGCTCGGGCAGTCCCGCTTCCCGGATCCAGCTCAACTGCTCGTTGGCAGAGTCGACGATCCGCCGCAGGTCAGCCTCGAGATACTTTGCGATCGCGGCGGTTTCAGCTGTAATCGGGTTCAGCTCGGCGGGCCACACTCCACCGATGACCCAGGGAGTGCAGTCAACGGGAGAGCTGAAGGCCGGAATCGCCAGGGATTCCCGAGTCGCTCTCCGGAGGCGCCCCCGCGCCGTGTTCCGCCCGAAGATCGTCACCGGGTAAGCGTACCGTCATCTTTTGCTCCCTAAGCTCACTATCTAAGTGCCGCTGGGGACCACCACACAGGCACTGAATTGTGCCGACGACGCGGCCTGGGTAGCGTGCAGACATGGCTGATTCTGCGCTGCAGCAGCAGCTTGATGAAGTGCGCATGCTGCTGGGTCGTGCACGAGAGTTGTTCGGCGCCAACCCAGTCGAGCCGCCGACCGAGATCGCGCCGGATCCCGCCGCGGTCAAACCTTGGGTGCAATAGTTCTCGCGGGGTTCACCCCGTCCCGTCGCGGCGATTCAGTTGATGCGCCAGGAGCTTCTCGATTGCCACATCCAGATCCTGGACCGTGGGGACTTCCGCGGACGGTGTGTAACCCGCAGCCACGATCTCTTCGCGCACTTCGATCAGTGCTTTGAGATACGACACGTCCGCGGTCAGCAAGATGCCCCTGGCGAGGGTCTGAGCATCGGTGTCCATCGCCGCCTCGCCGAACGCGACGCTGTGCGCGTATCCGCCACGGCAGGAGCGGAACAAGATGTCACCGCTGGGGTGAACGGTGTCGAAGGCGGGATTGGGTTCAGACATGGCCCTCGTCGCGAAGCTGCTTGAACCTGCCGGCCGAGTCTTCCTCGTTTTGTTCCCACAGGCTCGCCGATGCTCTCAGGTTGCGCGCCAGCTCAGCGTGGTCGTTGGCTTGCTCCTCGTAGCATTGCTGTCGGTGTTCCAGCAATTCGCGGCCGGCCTCCCGTAGCTCGCTGAAGATCGGGCCGAGCGAGTCCAGACTCTCCTGGATCGCGCCGTGTGATGAGGGGATGGTCCGCAGATAGTCCGACGTCTGCTCATGGTGGTCGGCGGCGTCCCGCAAGTTCGCCGGCACCACATGGATTCGATCTGCCATCTGCTGTCTCCTCTTCATCTTCCTTCAGATGCCGGTTACCTTCGCCGGCGCGCTACTACTCTGACGTGCCGACAACGCTTACAGTTGCCGCCGGCCGGGTCGGAACCGGTGGTTCGGTCTTGGCCGGCTCGGCCGCCGGGACCGGTGCCGGCGGATGCTCCCAGCCTAGAAAGCTCGGCCCTGTCACGGTGGAGATGTGCTGGATCTGCCCGTTGAGAAGGGTCTTGCTCTCGCCGAGAGCGAGCGCGTGGTGATCGGTGAACATGCCGATATCGCCCGGGGCGAGACTGGCTGGATCTATTGACCCGGTAACTGCTGTGCCCGGCGGCGGAATCGTAATTCCCTGCTGACGGAACGCATCTGCGATGGGCATCCCGCCGACTGCGGCCTGGATCGCCGCGGCCAGCTGCGGGCTGGCGGCGGTGACCGACTCACCGTTGGGCAACGTCACCGTGGTCGGGCCGGCCGGCGCCGACTCGGGCGACGCCGACGATTCGTTGTCGTCTTTCTCGGTGTCGTCGCCGTCCTCGGATGGCGGGTGATCCACTGCGGGGTCGTCGAATCCGGGCAGCTCGTCCTCGACATCTTCCAGGGACCCGTGCCTCTCGGCGCCCTGTCCCGGCCCGGGGAGCCCGGACCCGCTGGGCAGGCTCCAGCCGGGTATGGCCGCGCCGCCCGGCATCGCGGCGCCACCCAGACTTGGAATGCCGCCCAGCGTGGGCAGACTCGGCATCGCCGGTGGCGCCATCGCTGCGGGCGGCTGGCCCGCTACGGCGGCTGCGGGAAAATCTGGATCTTCTGCCAGCGACGAATCCAGGTAGGGATCCAGTTCGGTGTCGGCGGCGGGCACCGGTTCCACGTCGTCGCTGGGTGGTGGTGTCGCTGGGCCGGCGTCCGGCTGTGTTCGCCGCTCGACCGGTTCCGACGGCCCATCTCGTGAACAGTTGTAGAGCGATGTCCACGCCGCCATCAGTGCCGACTTCGAGGTGTCGTCGAGGCTGGCCTCGTCTACCACTGCCCGGATGTCCTTCAGCTTGTCGATCAGGAACCGCTGGAAATCGCGGGTGCCGGCAGGAGTGTCCAGATCGGTTCGCGTCTGCACAGCCGACTCGATGTCGTGCTGGAGGCTGTTCAGCGCTTCCTTGCCGTCGACCGTTTTCAGATGCGCGTTCAGGATCGCCGCAATCACCTGGAGATCGAGCTGAGCCGTCGCTGAATTCTGATGTGCCAGAGCGGCTTCCGCACTCCTGATGGCTTCTGCTGCGTCGCCTTCCTGACGGTCCGCGGGCGGCTCGCCGGGCGGCGGGGCGCCCGGCTGTTCTGCAGCAGGGAACAGCAGCGCCCCGGTTGTCGGGTCGAAGAGGTCCGGATGCTGTTGGCGGATCTTGGTCAAAAGCGCATCGATTCGCTGCGGGCTCAGCATAGGTATCCGCAGAACATCTGCCCGGTCTTGGTCGCTCAGGCCGACCGCCCACCTCCACTCGCCGGCGCAATCCCTGACGTGATTGATCGCAGCGAGCAACTCGTCGGCAGCTGTCATCGCCTAGGCAGCCCAACGTGCGGGTCCATGGCGGAGTACGGTACCCAGCCCGGTCCTTGTCGACAATTCACCTTGCCAGGACAGCGGGCGACCGGCGCACTTGTCGCCGTGCTACTCCACAGGCTTGCCGTACTGCGTCCGTAACCCTTCCAGCACAGTCTTTTTCGCGTTGTCTAACTCGTGAGCCGTCGAGACCACGGCGATGATTTCGCGCTGCTTGGCAATCAGAAATCGCTGAAACTCGCGTGCGCTGACGGGACTGTCGGCCCCGCTTCCAGCCTGGCGGCCCACCGCGCTCTCGATCTCCTCGGCGATGGCGTCGAGACGATTGATGCCCTCAGCGGCCGCGGCGTGCGCGCTGGCAAGCGCCTCGGCAAGCACATGGTCGGCGTCAGCGGCTGTGCTGTGTTGTTTGAACAGCACCGCACGCCTGGCCTCGAGAGCAGCCATCGAGTGGCCGGCATGTTCTGCCATGGTTTGAACCTACTCACCTGAGGCCGGCGGCGACAGTCACTTGCCGGCACCTACCTGAGGCGTGCCTAGAAGACCGGCCGCCGGATCTGTACGTTAGCGCCCATTGGGCTGATCCGAACGGCCGCACCGGGATAGGGTGCTTCCACGACCAGATTGTTCCCGATAGCCATCTGCACGTGCCCGGCATGAGGGAAAACCAGATCACCCGGTCTGACATGTGCGCGCGGCACCGGGATGCCGTTATGTACCTGCTGATAGGTGGTGCGGTCCAAGTGGATACCGGCCTGCGCGTAGGACCATTTCACCAGCCCGGAGCAATCAAACTGGTCGGGACCCGTTGCGCCCCAGACATATGGCCGACCCAGTCGCGACAGCGCCGCACGGACCGCCAGTCCGGCACGGCTGTTCGGCGGCGGCAACCGTAACCCGCCCAGCCTGCCCCGGCGCCGCCTTCGGTAGTGCAGTGCGCGTAACGCCGCCGAATGCTGGCGGGCACGGCCGCGGGCGGCCAGCACATGGGCTCGTTGCGCACGCAGCCGCGCACTGCGGCGACGCATCGCCTCACGCTGCGCCATTGGCGTAGCCGCCGTGCCGGGGTCCGCGCGCGCCTCATCCACAACATGCCCAGTCAGCTCTGCGGCGTGGACGCGGTCAGCGTGCGCTGCGGCGATGACTTCTCCCATCGCTGCGTCCGTGCGCCCAGCCGACAGCAGGGCGTCTCGGCTGATGCGCAGCGCCTCCTGATATCGCTGATGTCCTTCGCCGGCCTGCAGATCCGGGGTCGGCGGAGGTAGTCCGTCGTACCCCGGCCGACCCGGGCTGACCGCCAGGCGGCCAATGCCACCGATGAACAACTGGTGTGCGCGCTGCAATACCTCCAGTTCGTCCACAGTGTTGGCCTAACTTGTCGTCCGCGCTTGCGCCACCGTGGATAGCATCGGCGAAAGCCCGAATGCGCGGCAACGCGCCCGGCGGGATGACTCCCCGATTCCGGATGTCCCACATTTCCTCGGCGGTGATACCGAGCAGAGCCGCGACAACCGCCTCGGGTAGCGACGATCGCGCGCACGCCGCGTCGAACCGCGTACTCAAGCTCAGCGGCATCCGGTTCAGCAGCGCCCTGCGCGTCGCTTCGAGCGCCTGCAGATGTGCCATCAGCCGACCGGCCGACTCCGCGCCGGCGTGCACCGCCACGCGCCACGAGTTGGCGGCCAGCATCTCCGCCTTCACGCATTGTGCGACCACGGAGAGAATATACGTCTCATATTCGTTTGATGTCGTCGCTGGCAGTCGGTCGATCACCGAGTTGAGTGCCTCGAGCTGGGCCTCGGCGTATCCCTCGAGTACGTCAGTGTCGCTGTGCCGGTCAACCACGACCGGTCCGGCCGACCGCTCGGGTGCGGCCTCCAGCGGCTTGGCCCGGATCAGCCGAGCGAGTTCCGCTTCGGGTCAGCGGCAACCAGCAGCCGGGAATAGGTGCCGGGTGGTAGTCCAAGTCCATTCTCCACCTTATGGATTGTGCTCTTATGCGGCTTGCGCGCACCGCGTTCCAGATAGCTGAGGCCCATGATGCTGATCCCGGTCGCAGCGGCCAGGTCAGCCAGCGTCCAGTCCCGCGACTCGCGAAGCGTCCGGATCGCCGCCCCCGCCGATTCGCGGCTCACCGAGTGCTCCGGGCATAACACGGATATTACACAGTCCGACCTGTCTACACAGGTGTTATACGTTATATTCAGCTGTTTCTGCTTGCGTGTCGCTGCAGGTGTATATGGTTCGATATACGTTCTAGCAAGACCTAGCGCGATGAGGAGACGGACCGATGGGATATCCCTGCTCACTCAACCCGGAACTGTGGTTTGGCTACCCCGATGACGACGACGGTGATGGTGCCGCCAAGGCGCGCGCATACGAGCAGTCGGCGACCGAGGCGCGGCTCTTGTGCCTGCGCCGGTGCCCGCTGGCCCAGCAGCGGCTATGCGCCCGAAATGCCGTCGAGCACCGGGAGGAGTACGGGGTCTGGGCCGGGGTCAAGCTGCCCGGTGGCCAGTACCGCAAGCGGCAGCAGCTCGCGCGCGGCCCACAACATCCTGCGGCGCATCGCCGCCGGTGAGATCAACTCCCGGCAACTGCCCGAGAACGCCGACCTGCTCGCGAGGCGCGAAGGTGACACCGTATCGATAACTGCGACGGTGTTTCATTTGCCCGCCGCTGCAATTGGGCCGCGTACGGCCGCCTGAGGCGGGCATTGTTGGTCGCGCATGCCGGAGTCGTCTGCCGATCGTGCTGAGCGGTTACGCTGAAGCAGCTTCAGCAGTAGCACCGGCCAACGCAGGGGCTCATCCATGGCTTTCGACTTGACGCCTACGGCGGCGCAGCATGATTTGGCTCGGCGTACCCACGAGTTCGCCGAATCGGTCATTCGCCCGGTCGCGCTCGAATACGATCAGCGCCAGGAATTTCCCTGGCCGATCCTCGAGGAAGCGGCGCGGCGCGGTTTCTAAAGCCCGTTGTTCTACCGCGATCTGATCGGTGACCCCACCGGCATGTCGTTGCCGATGTTCATGGAGGAGCTGTTCTGGGGATGTGCGGGCATCGGTTTGTCGATCGTCGTGCCCGCGCTGGCGCTGTCGGCGATCGGTCAGGCGGCTTCCCCTGAGCAGATGCTGCAGTGGGCACCCGAATGTTTCGGCACCCCAGGTGATCTCAAGCTCGCGGCGCTGGCGATCTCTGAACCCGAGGGCGGCAGCGACGTACGCAACCTGCGGACCCTGGCCCGCGCGCGACGGCGGTGACTGGATCATCGACGGTCACAAGATGCGGATCGGCAATGGCGGTATCGCCAATGTGCACGTGGTCAACGCGGTCGTCGACGAGGATCTTGGCCACCGGGGCCAGGCATTGTTCGTAGTCCCGGGGGGGACGCCCGGGCTGGAGCTGTTACGCAAGCTCGACAAACTGGGCTGTCGGGCATCGCATACCGCCGAGCTGCGATTCGACGGTGTTCGCATCCCGGAAGCCAATCTGCTTGGCGGACAAGAGAAGCTCGAGCACAAGCTCGCCAAGGCCCGCGAAGCAATGGAGGGCGGAGACATGCCGGCTCCGCGACGTTGGGCACCTTCGAGCAGACCCGCCCGATGGTCGCTGCCCAGGCGATCGGCATCGCCCGCGCCGCGCTGGAGTACGCGACGTGCTATGCCACCGAGCGAGAAGCATTCGGCGGACCCATTATCGACAACCAAGGCATCGCATTCCCGTTGGCAGACCTCGCGACCCAGATCGATGCAGCTCGGTTGCTGACCTGGCGTGCCTCGTGGATGGCTGCTAACGACGTCCCCTTCGAGCGGGGCGAGGGTTCGATGTCGAAACTCGCCGCCAGCGAGGTGGCCGTCAAGGCCACCGAACGCGCCATCCAGACCATGGGTGGCTGGGGCTACATCACCGACCACCCGGTGGAGAAGTGGTATCGAGATGCCAAGCTGTACACCATCTTTGAAGGGACCAGCGAGATTCAGCGCATGGTCATTTCGAACGCGCTGGGTGCCGCCGTGGGCACACCGCCGCTGCATGTGGTGATCGAGCCCTCCGGGGTGACCGTTGAATCGGGTTTTCGGTCGCGGGACGCCCCGCGATTCGCGCCGCCGACGTCGCATTGTCAATGCGGCGGTTGCCGAACCGGTCATGCGGCTCGCCATGAGGTATTCGCCCGCCGGGGCGGTAACCGGGCCTTGGGTATCGTCGCCGTATGGCGCCGTCGGCGCACCCCGATGGAAGTGAACGTTGAGCAACCTTGAAGCCGCGCCGGCCGAAGTAGCTTGCCGCGCATCGCGGATTGCGGGCATCGAGGTGCTGCATCCCGCGAGAAGTTCCGCTGGGCGGCCCGAGGGCGATCCGGGTGCACCGCACGCTGCCGCAGCGGCAACGCTCGTTGATCGGCGCATGGTGCTTCATCGACCACAGCCCCGACTGCGAGCAGGATCCCACCGCACGATGTGCGGCGGTTCTGGGTGGCATGCGACGTGCCGGCGGCCCCATCCACACACCGGACGGCAGACCGTGAGCTGGCTTGTTCGGCGGGGGGATCGACCCCATCGCGACAGTGGCGGAGTCCATGCCATGGTTCGCGCCCGGCGAGCGCGATTTGACTGACGGCAGGCGCCGGCATTTTCACTCGGAAGTGTCGAGCGTCCCCGACCTGCCCGGTCGACAGCGGTATTGCACGGTGTCGCACTCGGGCGTAGCCGACCTGGGCGACCGCGCTGGCCGGGAACGTGCTCGCTGGAGGTGTCCAACAGGAGTCCTCACTCGGCGCGAGTGCTGCTTTTGGGTGGGGCTCCGTTCGGGTGAGCCGCTGGTGATGTGGTGGAATTTCGTCGGACGCAACCACGACGACATCGTCGGCTATCGGAGGCTGTGGCAAGACGCCGACGAGCGCTTCGGCGCCGTACCGGGCTACCGCGGTTCGCCGCCCCGCCTGCCGGCCCCGCCGTTACCGACCACCACGCTGCGGCCGCGACCTCGCCCGGAAGATATGGAGTCCCAATGACCACCGATAAGACCGGCGCACAAACCAGCGTCAGCGCCGAGGCGGGCAAGTACAGCATCTCCGTCGAGGACGAGACCGTCGGGCATGCCGTATCGCCGACCGCGATAATCAGCGCGTCTTCTACCACACCGAAGTCGACACCGATTCGGCGGACGCGGGTTGGCGACCATCTTGATCCAAGAGGCACTCAGCGCGACCCGAGACGACGGCAAACGCGTTGTCGCGGTGTGCCCGATGGTGGCCGGCGTGATCAACAAGCATCCGGAGTTCAGCGCCATCACCGACCCCGTCACGCCCGAGATCAAAGAGTGGGCGAACACCCTGCCGACTGCATAGCCGGTAGTCATCGGGTGGGCGGGTCTTCTCGAGAGTCGACGACCTGGTCAGGCAAGCAGAGAACCGGCGTCGTCGATCCGCGTCGATCGGTGTGATCGCCGAAACAGCCGGCGTCGGCCCCTGGACGGTATTTTCCGCGGCAGGTGGCAAGCCGTGGCTGCTGAAGACGGCTTACGGCCGCGCCGTCGTCGGCAATGACGAGCAGGTTCCGCTCATCGAGCGCCCCGAGGCGCGTCAGCTGTTCGACACGACCGATCCCGACCAGATCGTCGCCGCGTATGCCGGCACCATCAGCGACGCAGCCAGCGCGTGTCGGCCATCTACGAGGTAATGCATTCGACGGGCGGGCTGGATGCCGACGTGCGCCAACTCTGGACCGACTTCAAGGACCAGCGCCGCACCGGTGCCCGCCATCGCCGCACTGCTGACGAAGAAGCGCGGTCTACGTAAGGGGCTTTCCGTCGACACCGCACGCGACATCTGGATCTACAACGACCATGGCCTGCACCACGCACTCGCGGGTGAGCGCCGCTGGGACCAGGACCGCTACCGCTCCTGGCTCACCGACACGTTGCGCGGCCAACTCATGGCATGACGGTCAGCGGCACAACCAACTGCCAACTGGGTGGGCGAAGGGGGACTTGAACCCCCACGTCCCGAAGGACACTGGCACCTGAAGCCAGCGCGTCTGCCATTCCGCCACTCGCCCGAGACAACCGGTGGAGATTACCACTGTAATAGCCACGTCCCCCAGCATGCTCGTCCCCGACGGCGGCACAGCCGGGGGAGCCGGCGTACACCCGCTGACCTGCCTCGATCTGATTCTCAGGGATCTCGCGGTGCCGCGGCGCCGCAGGTCGCCCGATACCATGCATGGAGGACGGTGGTGCGACACGCGGGAGGATCGTCGCGCCGTGCGCGGCCGACAGCGAAGGACGAACGAGGCGAGCGCTGGAAATGAGCAGCCAGAAAGGGCTAGTTCAGCGCATCGAGCGCAAGTTGGAGGCGACGGTGGGGGATGCGTTTGCCCGAGTGTTCGGCGGGTCGATCGTTCCCCAAGAGGTCGAAGCGATGCTGCGCCGGGAGGCTGCAGACGGTATCCAGTCACTTCAGGGCAATCGCCTTTTGGCCCCCAACGAATACATCATTACCCTCGGAGTGCACGACTACGAGAAGGTGGGCGCCGACCCCGATCTCACGTCGGATACTTTTGCCAAACATTTGGCGGGATACATCGGCGAACAAGGATGGCAAACGTATGGTGATGTGGTCGTCCGGTTCGAACAGTCGTCGAACCTGCATACCGGCCAGTTCCGCGCCCGCGGTGCTGTCAACCCCGACGTCGAGCCCCGCCCGACGGCTAACGATCCCGGCCCGCCACAATTAGATTGTGCGTTCAGCGCAGAACCAGGAGTACCACCCATGACTGACAATTCCAGCTATCGCGGCGGCCAGGGGCAGGGGCGGCCCGGCGATGACTACTACGACGACCGCTACGGCCGTCCACAAGAGGACCCGCGCGGCGGCCAGGACCCCCGGGGATATCCGCAGGAATCCGGCTATCCTTCCCAGCCACCGACGCAGGGCTATCCACCACCTCGCCAGCAAGACCAGGGTGGCTACCAAGACCAGCGCAGCTATCCCGGCCAGGGCGGCGGCTACCCAGACCAAGGCGGCGGCTACCCAGACCAAGGCGGCGGCTATCCGGACCAAGGCGGCTACCCACCAGGGTGGCGGCTACCCAGACCAACGCGGTTATCCCGGCCAGGGCGGCGGCTACCCGGACCAAGGCGGGGGATACCCGGCCCAAGGCGGCTACCCGGATCAACGCGGGTACCAGGACCAGGGCGGTTACCCAGACCAGGGCGGCTATTCAGCGCCGGCTGGCTATCAAGACCAGCGTGGATATCCCGGCCAGGGCGGCGGCTACCCAGACCAGGGCGGGGCTACCCAGACCAAGGCGGGGCCTATCCCGACCAGGGCGGCTACCAGGACCAGGGCCGGTACGCCGATCAGCGCGGCTACCAGGATCGCGGTGGCTACAGCGAGCAGGGGCAGGGCGGCTATCAACAGTCCTACGACCAGCGTCCACCCGGCGGTGGGTACGGCGGGGGACAAGGCGGTGGCCAAGGTTACGACGCGGGCTACCCCCAGGGCGGCGACTACGGTGCGCCCGGCGGCGGTCAGCAAGGCTACGGCGATTACGACTATGGGCGTGGCCCGAGCCGACCTGAGGACGACAGCGGATACGGCCAACCCGAGCAACGGCCGTCCTACCCTGACCAAGGCGGCGGTTACGACCAGGGCTACCAGGGCGGATCGACATACGGCCAGCAGGACTACGGTCAAAGCGACTATGGCCAGTATGGCGATGCCGGCGGCGGTGGCGGCTACGGGGCGCCTGACGGTGGGTACGGCGAGTCACGCGGCGGCGACTACGACTTCG
The DNA here is from genome assembly GCA_963787635.1 of uncultured Actinomycetota bacterium. GTDB lineage: Bacteria > Actinomycetota > Actinomycetes > Mycobacteriales > Mycobacteriaceae > Mycobacterium. The sequence goes on from CAWBDP010000008.1 coordinate 804,507, forward strand.
GCCATTCAGCGACCCAATTCGCCGACTTCGGAGGGTTCGCGCAGGGCGGCTATCCGTCCAGCGCCGCCGCGGTCACCCTGCAGCTCGACGACGGCAGCGGGCGGACATACCAACTGCGCGAAGGCCCCAACATCATCGGCCGCGGCCAGGACGCCCAGTTCCGGTTGCCCGACACCGGGGTGTCACGCCGCCACCTGGAGATCCGGTGGGATGGCCAGGTCGCGCTGTTGTCCGATCTCAACTCCACCAATGGCACCACTGTCAACAATTCGCCGGTACAGGAGTGGCAGTTGGCCGACGGTGACGTCATCCGGCTGGGTCACTCGGAGATCATCGTTCACATTCACTGAGGTATTGCTCGTGAAGCTATCCGGCTTCACCCCCGCGTCGACCACCGTCCAAGTATGGTGACGTTGCTGATGTGCTCGGTATCGCGGGCGCGAGACGGCGCCAAGACGGAGAGGACGCCAGATGCAGGGACTGGTTCTGCAACTGACGCGTGCCGGATTCTTGTTGCTGCTATGGGTATTCATCTGGTCGGTGCTGCGGGTTCTGAGCACCGACATCTACGCTCCGACCGGAGCTGTGATGGTGCGACGGGGCTTGGCCCTGCGCGGCACCCTGATCCCGTCGCGGCAGCGCCGGAACGTGGCCCGCTATCTGATCGTCACCGACGGAGCGCTAGCGGGCGCACGCATCAGCCTCAGCGGTCAGCCGGTACTGATCGGCCGGGCTGACGACTCCACTCTGGTGCTGACCGACGACTACGCATCCACGCGGCACGCGCGGTTGTCCCAGCGGGGCTCCGAATGGTATGTCGAGGATCTAGGATCGACCAACGGCACTTACCTCGACAGGGCGAAGGTGACGACGGCAGTACGAGTTCCAATTGGAACGCCGGTTCGCATCGGCAAAACGGTAATCGAGCTCCGCCCGTGAGCCTGGTTCTGCGTTATGCAGCCCGGAGCGATGTCGGGCTGGTGCGCTCTAACAACGAAGACTCGGTATATGCCGGCGCGCGGCTGCTTGCGCTGGCTGACGGCATGGGTGGTCATGCCGCCGGGGAAGTGGCCTCCCAGCTGGCGATCGCGGCCTTGGCCGACCTCGACGACGACGAGCCCGGCGGCGACCTGCTGGGAAAGCTCGATGCCGCGGTACGAGCGGGTAACTCGGCCATCGCCGCACAGGTCGAGCTGGAGCCGGAGCTCGAGGGCATGGGCACCACGCTCACCGCAATCTTGTTTGCGGGCAACCGCATTGGATTAGTTCACATAGGTGACTCGCGCGGCTACATGCTCCGCGACTCGGAGCTGACGCAGATCACCAAAGACGACACGTTTGTCCAGACTTTGGTCGACGAAGGCCGGATCACCGCAGAAGAGGCGCACAGCCACCCGCAACGTTCGTTGATCATGCGGGCGCTGACCGGCCACGACGTCGAACCCACGCTGATCATGCGGGAAGCGCGTGCCGGCGACCGCTACCTGCTCTGCTCGGACGGATTGTCCGACCCGGTCAGCGACGAGACCATCCGCGAGGCCCTGCAAATCCCGGACGTCACCGACAGCGCCGAGCGCCTCATCGAACTCGCGCTGCGCGGCGGCGGCCCCGACAACGTGACCGTGGTGGTCGCCGACGTCGTCGAAAACGACTACGGCCAGACCCAGCCGATCTTGGCGGGTGCGGTCTCCGATGACGGCGATGAGCTGACCCGGCCCAACACGGCCGCCGGTCGGGCCTCGGCGATCGGTCCCCGTAAGACCGCCACCAAACGTGTTCTGCCGCAAGCCGAGCCATTCACCCGTCCGCGGCGCTCGCGGCCCCGGATGGTGATCGTCATCGCGTTGGTGGTGTTGCTGGTGCTTGCCGGCCTGGCCATTGGCGCGAGCCGTCGTCCGCGGCTACTACTACGTCGCCGACTACAACGGCGTGGTCACCATCATGCGGGGACTGCCGCCGCGGTCGATCCTGGGTCTGCCGCTTCACGAGCCGTTTCTCGTGGGCTGCCTAAACGGCAGCAGCCAGCCGTACGGGACCAAGCCGGTATGCGCCCAACTCAAAGTGCAGGATCTCGATCAGTCCAATCAGTTTTCGGTGAAGAACGGGCTGCCGCCTGGCACCCTCGATGAGGCAAAAAGTCAGCTGAGTAATCTGTCGAAGCCGAACAACCTGCTGCCCATCTGCGCACCGGCTCCCGCGACATCGCCGCCGGCACCGCCGACCACAAGTCCGCCACCGAAACCGCCCTCCTCCACGACGAGCTCCCCTGCAGCGCCGCGCAGCAGCACACCCACCAAAGGCGCACCCACCCAAGGCGCACCCACCAAAGGCGCGCCCGCCCCGAAGTCCGAGACGCCCCAGTCCGCAACCATCCGCTCACCGCAACCCTCGCCTGCCGGGTACCTGCATGACGACGCAGCCGCAACCGGTGGTCGCGGTGACACCGCCGCTGCCGAATCGGCGCAATGCCGAGCTGCTGCTGTTGTGCTTTGCCACCGTGATCACCGCGACGGCCCTGGTGATCGTGCAGGCCAACCAGGAACGAGATCTGCAGTGGGACCTGGTCGGTTACGCCTTTGCCTTTCTGGCCTTATTCGCTGGAGCCCATCTGGCCATCCGGCGCTTCGCCCCGTACGCCGACCCATTGCTCCTGCCGGTGGTGGCGCTGCTCAACGGCCTCGGCCTGGTGATGATCCACCGGCTGGACCTGGCCGACCGCCTGGTCGGCGGGAGATCGCATCCCAACGCAAACCAGCAAATGCTCTGGACCCTGCTCGGTGTGGCCGCATTTGCCTTGGGGATTGCTTTTTTGAAGGACCATCGACAGCTCGCCCGCTACGGCTACACCTGCGGGCTCGCGGGTCTGGTGCTGCTGGCAATCCCGGCTATGCTTCCGGCGGCGTTTTCCGAACAGAACGGTGCCAAGATCTGGATTCGGTTCCCCGGCTTCTCGATTCAACCCGCCGAATTCTCGAAGATTCTGCTGCTCATCTTCTTCTCGGCGGTGCTGGTTGCCAAGCGCGGCCTGTTCACCAGCGCCGGTAAGCATGTCGTGGGCATGGACCTGCCCCGTGCGCGCGATCTCGCGCCGCTGTTGGCAGCCTGGGTCATCTCCATCGGTGTGATGGTCTTTGAAAAGGACCTCGGCACTTCGCTGCTGCTCTACGCGTCGTTTCTGACGGTGGTTTACCTGGCCACCCAACGGTTTAGTTGGGTCGTTATCGGATTGAGGCTTGTTCGCGGTGGGAAGCGTTGCGGCGTACTTTGCCTTCGACCACGTCCGGACCCGCGTACAGACCTGGCTAGATCCGTTCGCCGATCCCGACGGCAGCGGCTACCAGCTTGTGCAGTCATTGTTCAGCTTTGCCACCGGCGGAATTTTCGGCACCGGGCTCGGCAACGGCCAGCCCGACACCGTACCCGCGGCGTCCACCGATTTCATCATCGCCGCGTTCGGCGAAGAGCTGGGGCTGGTCGGATTGGCCAGCATCTTGATGCTCTACACCATCGTCATTATCCGGGGCCTGCGCACGGCGATCGCGGTGCGCGACAGTTTTGGCAAGCTACAAGCCGCCGGCTTGGCGTCGACGCTGGCGATTCAGCTGTTCATCGTGGCCGGTGGGGTGACCGAGCTCATTCCGCTGACCGGACTGACTACCCCATGGATGTCCTACGGCGGGTCGTCGCTGCTGGCGAACTATCTGCTGCTGGCCATCCTGGTGCGCATCTCGCACGCCGCGCGGCAGCCGTTCCGCACCCGGAACCGCAAAACGGCGCCGATCGCGGTCGCCAGCACTGAGGTGATCGAGCGCGTATGAACGCGTCCTTGCGCCGAATTTCGGTGACCGTGATGGCGTTGATCGTGCTGCTGCTGGGCAACGCCACGCTGACCCAGGTGTTCACCGCCGACGGGCTGCGCACCGACCCCCGGAACCAGCGGGTGTTGCTCGACGAATACTCTCGGCAGCGCGGTCAGATCACCGCCGGCGGCCAACTGCTGGCTTATTCGGTGGCCATCGACAGCCGCTACCGATTCCTGCGGGTATATCCCAATCCTGCTGTGTACGTGCCGATTACCGGCTTTTATTCGCTTCGCTATTCCAGCACCGGCCTGGAACGCGCCGAAGACCCGCTGCTCAACGGGTCCGACCAGCGGCTGTTCGGTCAACGGCTGGCTGACTTCTTCACCGGTCGCGATCCGCGCGGTGGCAATGTCGAGACCACGATCGACCCACGCGTCCAGCAGGCCGGCTGGGACGCGATGCAGCGCGGCTGCGGCGGACCCTGCAAGGGAGCGGTCGTGGCGGTGGAACCGTCGAGTGGCAAGATCCTGGCGCTGGTGTCATCTCCCTCATACGACCCGAACCTGCTCGCCTCGCACGACGTCGACGCGCAGGCGCAGGCGTGGCAACGGCTTCGTGACGACCCCGCCTCGCCGCTGACCAACCGCGCGATTTCAGAGACCTACCCACCCGGGTCCACTTTCAAAGTCGTCACCACCGCCGCCGCGCTGCAGGCCGGCCAAACCGAGGACGAGCAGCTGACCTCGGCGCCGAGCATTCTGCTGCCCGGCAGCACCGCCACCCTGGAGAACTACGGCGGGACCCCGTGTGGCCCCGGTCCCACGGTGTCGCTGCGCGAGGCGTTCGCCCGGTCCTGCAACACCGCGTTCGTCCAGCTCGGCCTCCGGACCGGCACCGACGCCTTGCGCAGCACCGCGCAGGCGTTCGGGCTCGACGGGGCCCCCGACCCCATCCCGCTGCAAGTGGCGGAATCGACGGTCGGCCCGATTCCCGACGACGCGGCATTGGGTATGTCGAGTATCGGTCAGAAAGATGTGGCGCTGACCCCCCTGGAGAACGCCGTGGTGGCCGCCACGATCGCAAATCACGGTCTGCCGATGCAGCCCTATTTGATCGAGTCCCTCCAAGGGCCGGATCTGGCTAACATCGGGACCACCGCACCGCAGCAACAGCGCCGTGCAGTGTTACCGCAGGTCGCGACTAAGCTAACAGAACTGATGGTCGGCGCCGAACAAGCCACACAGCAGAAAGGGGCCATTCCCGGCGTGCAGATCGCATCCAAGACCGGTACCGCGGAGCACGGCACGGACCCGCGCCACACTCCGCCACATGCGTGGTACATCGCGTTCGCACCGGCGCAGGCTCCGAAGGTGGCCGTCGCAGTCCTGGTTGAGGACGGCGGCGACCGACTGTCCGCGACCGGCGGTGCGGTCGCCGCGCCGATCGGGCGGGCCGTGATCGCGGCCGCGCTACAGGGAGGACCATGAGCCCGCGAGTAGGTGTGACGCTGTCTGGCCGCTATCGCCTGCAGCGCCTCATTGCCACCGGCGGAATGGGCCAGGTGTGGGAGGCGGTGGACAGCCGGCTGGGTCGGCGCGTCGCGGTCAAGGTCCTCAAAAGCGAGTTCTCCACCGACCCGGAATTCATCGAACGGTTCCGTATCGAGGCGCGCACCACCGCGATGCTCAACCACCCCGGAATCGCCAGCGTCCATGACTACGGCGAAACACAGATGAACGGCGAGGGCCATACCGCCTACCTGGTGATGGAACTGGTCAACGGCGAACCGCTCAACTCGGTGCTCAAACGCACCGGCCGGCTCTCGCTGCGACACGCGCTGGACATGCTCGAGCAGACCGGCCGTGCCCTGCAGGTCGCCCACGCTGCCGGCCTGGTGCACCGCGACGTCAAACCCGGCAACATTCTGATCACGCCGACCGGCCAGGTGAAGATCACCGACTTCGGTATCGCCAAGGCCGTCGACGCGGCGCCGGTGACCCAAACGGGCATGGTGATGGGTACCGCGCAATACATTGCTCCCGAGCAGGCCCTCGGGCACGACGCGACCCCCTCCAGTGACGTCTACTCGCTCGGAGTCGTTGGATACGAAGTCGTTTCCGGTAAGCGTCCGTTTACCGGCGACGGCGCCCTGACGGTCGCGATGAAACACATCAAAGAGCCCCCGCCCCCGCTGCCCACCGACCTGCCGCCCAACGTGCGCGAGCTCATCGAGATGACACTGGTCAAGAACCCCGGCATGCGCTACCGCAGTGGTGGACCGTTCGCCGACGCGGTCGCAGCGGTGCGCGCAGGCCACCGGCCACCACGGCCCAGCCAGTCTGCGACAGCCGGTGCACGGGCGACGCCGGCTGCCATTCCCTCCGGCGCGCAGACCAGGGCCGCAGCCGCAGTCCCGAGTGCGCGGACCAACCCGCCGGCCCGGCGGCCGCGGCCCGCCACGACCGGTAAACCTCCGCCGCCGCGGCGCACCTTCTCTTCTGGCCAGCGTCTTTTGTTGTGGGCGGCCGGCGTACTGGGCGCGCTCGCGATCATCATCGCCGTGTTGATCGTGATCAACTCCCACGGCGACAGCGGCCAACCCCCAACCGTCAGCGAAACCCAAACGCCGACCAGTAAGACGCCCGGGGGAATGGGGCCACCGGTTCCGGATCCACCGCACTCCGGGCCGAACCACCGGGCGACCGCGGTTCCCGGGCACCATCTTGATCGGCCGAAGGCCAGGTGGGTTGTCCCGCTGACCCGTGCGGGGTTCCCGCCGCCGGCCCAGGCTTGGACATCGCGATGACCACCCCCCAGCACTTGTCGGACCGCTATGAGCTCGGCGAAATTCTCGGTTTCGGCGGCATGTCTGAAGTTCACCTGGCCCGGGATGTACGGTTGCACCGCGACGTGGCCGTCAAGGTATTGCGCGCCGACCTAGCCCGAGACCCCAGTTTTTACCTGCGGTTCCGCCGCGAGGCGCAGAACGCGGCGGCGCTGAACCATCCGGCCATCGTGGCCGTCTACGACACCGGCGAAGCAGAAACAGCGGCCGGACCGCTGCCGTACATCGTGATGGAGTACGTCAAGGGGGTCACGCTGCGCGACGTCGTGCACACCGATGGTCCGCTGGAGCCGAAGCGGGCCATCGAGATCATCGCCGATGCGTGCCAGGCCCTCAATTTCAGCCACCAGCACGGCATCATCCACCGCGACGTCAAACCGGCCAACATCATGATCAGCACAACCAACGCGATCAAGGTGATGGACTTCGGTATCGCCCGGGCGATCGCCGACGGCGGCAACAGCGTCACCCAGACCGCGGCGGTGATCGGGACGGCCCAATACCTATCGCCCGAGCAGGCCCGCGGCGAGTCCGTCGACGCCCGCTCCGATGTCTACTCGCTGGGCTGTGTCCTCTACGAAGTCCTCACCGGTGAGCCGCCGTTCGTCGGCGACTCGCCAGTCGCGGTGGCTTACCAACACGTCCGGGAAGACCCCCTTCCGCCGTCGCAACGACACGAGGGCATCTCCGCCGATCTCGACGCTGTGGTGCTCAAAGCATTGGCCAAGAACCCGGACAACCGGTATCAGACCGCCGCCGAAATGCGGTCCGATTTGGTCCGGGTGCACAACGGCGAGACTCCTGAGGCGCCCAAGGTCATGACCGACGCCGAACGGACCTCGTTGCTGTCCGCCGCGCCGTCGAAGGGCTTCGGCGGGCCGCACACCGATCCGTTGCCGCGCCAGCAGCTGCAGTTCGGTCCCGATCGCACTGTCGGTTCGGTGGGTCGCTGGCTCATCGCGGTGGCCGTGCTGGCGGTGCTGACCGTCATCGTCACCATCGTCATCAATACCGTCGGCGGCGGCACGACCCGTAGTGTTCAGGTCCCAGACGTGCGGGGCCAGGCGTCGGCCGACGCGATCGCCGAGCTGCAAAACCGCGGCTTCAAGACGCGCACCCAACAAAAGCCGGATTCCACAGTGCTGCCCGACCATGTCATCGGTACCGATCCCGCCGCCAACAGTTCAGTGGCCGCGGGGAACGAGATCACCGTCAACGTCTCGACCGGGCCGGAGCAGCGCGAACTACCCGACGTCTCCTCGCTGAGCTACGCCGATGCGGTGCGAAAACTCCAGGCCGCGGGGTTCAGTCGCTTCAAGCAGGTGAGCTCACCGTCGAATCCCGAGTTGAAAGGCCGCGTCGTCGAGACCATCCCGCCGGCTAACCAGACCTCCGCGATCACCAACGAGATCACCATCATCGTCGGAACCGGACCGGCGACCAAGCAGGTTCCCGACGTGGTGGGCCAGACAGTCGACCAGGCGACGAAGAACCTCGCTGTGTACGGCTTCACCAAGGTCAGCCAGGCGCTGCTGGACAGCCCGCGGCCAGCCGGGGAGGTGATCGGCAGCAATCCGCCCGCCGGTTCCACGGCCGCGCTGGATTCGGTGATCGAGCTGCAGGTCTCCAAGGGCAATCAGTTCCTGATGCCCGAGCTAACGGGAATGTTCTGGACCGAGGCCGAACCGCAGCTGCGCGCGCTGGGGTGGACCGGCGTGCTGGTCAAGGGCGCCGACGTCGACGAGGGCGGCTCCGCGCACAACCGCGTGGTCTTCCAGAGCCCGACCGCGGGTCAGGGCGTGAACAAAGACGCCAACATCACGCTGAAGTTCGGTCAGTAACCGCCAGCGCGGGTGCGGATGCCGCAGTCTCGTCGGAGCTGCGCGGGTCGACCGCGGTCAACACCTTCACGACCTCGTTTTCCAGCCGGCGCACCAACGCATCGTCTCGGTCCTGTCCGCAGTAGCCCAGCCAGTTGGCCAGCATCCGATGGCCACCCTCGGTCAGGATCGACTCGGGATGGAACTGCACGCCGTGAATCGGCGCCTCAGTGTGCTGCACCGCCATGATCACGCCGCTGTGGGTTCGGGCGGTCACTTCCAGGACGTCGGGCAAGGTGTCCGGCAGGATGGTCAGCGAATGGTAGCGGGTAGCGGTGAATGGATTCGGAAGCCCTTGCAATACACCAACATTCGTGTGAAACACCTGACTCGTCTTCCCGTGCAGCAATTCAGGCGCCCGGTCTACGGTCGCCCCGAACGCGACACCTATCGCCTGGTGTCCCAGGCACACCCCCAGCAGCGGAGTGCCCCCCGCGGCGCACGCGCGGACCAGGCTAATCGACGCGCCTGCGCGTTCCGGTGTGCCCGGCCCCGGACTGAGCAGCACCCCGTCGAACGCCGCGGCGACGGCGGCCTGGTCGGACAGTCTGACGTCGTCATTGCGCCACACCGGGGCCTCGACACCGAGCTGGCCGAGATACTGCACCAGGTTGAACACAAAGCTGTCGTAGTTGTCGACGACCAAGATCCGCACCGTGACAGGCTACCGCCGGCGTCGACCGGCGCCTTAATCCGATGACTGACCGTTCCGGCCCGCACCCTGGCCCGAGGGGTCAGTAGCCCACCGGGCCGGCGGGTTTGGCGAAGTGCAACCGCACCGGCGCGGTGTAGCCGACGATCTGCAAGTCGGGACGTACTGCTTCGTCATAGCCCAGACCGAACCGGATGACGTACTGCTTGTAGAGGGAGACCAGGGGTGCGGCGGCCAACGCGGCCTGCATTGCGGCGGCGTCGCCGACCGCGGCGATGGTGTAGGGCGGACTGTAGGTTCGTCCGTTGAGCAGCAGCGTGTTGCCCACGCAGCGCGGCGCCGAGGTCGTGATGATGCGCTGGTCCTGCATCTGGATCGCCTCGGCGCCGGCGCTCCACAATGCGTCGAGCACCCCTTGAATGTCCTGCTGGTGGACGACCAGGTCGTCGGGCGATGCGTCCCGGGGGAAACGCCCGTTGGCGTCGCGCTGGGCGTCGGTGAGCGTCACCACCAGGCCCGGCCCGTGGACCGGGTTCAGCCCGGCTGCGGCGGCCAGCTCGGCTGATCTCTTCAGCATCGCCGCCAAGGCGCTGTCGGTGGCCCGCCCGTGGGTGGCGTCGACCGTGGCGGCCAGTGCCTCACGCTCGGCTTCGAGCCGGGCCACCGACGACTGCTCCTGGCGAACCAGGTCGACCAGCCGCGGTGCGTCACTGCGACGAATCTCGCCGCCGCCTGATACCCCGTGCGTGGCCGCCAGCAGCAGGCCGGCCAGCAAGCACACCAGCGGGACACCGAACCGCCACGGTGAGCGCGACGGTGCCCGGCGTTCCCACGGCCCGTGGAACGGACTGCGCAACAGGGCGCCGATCTGGCGAGCCATCGGATCTCCGTTCCCTGGCCACGATGGTGGGTACGTTAGTCTCGTAGCGAACAATTCTTCCAGCTGCACTCATCATCGTCCCGCCCGTCTCTTCGAGGTATAGATGCCCAAGTCCAAGGTCCGCAAGAAGAACGACTTCACCGTCAGCGCGGTCAGCCGTACGCCGGTGAAGGTGAAGGCCGGGCCGTCGAGCGCGTGGTTCATCGCCTTGTTCATCGGCCTGATGCTCATCGGGCTGGTCTGGCTGATGGTGTTCCAGCTGGCGGCGACCGGGCTCAATCCTCCCGAGATGCTGAACTGGATGACTAACCTGGGCCCCTGGAACTACGCGATCGCCTTTGCTTTCATGATCAGTGGTCTGTTGCTCACCATGCGCTGGCATTAGCGGGCGATGGTGTGCTGATGAATTCATCCCTGCCGTGGACCGTTACTGACTCGGCGAACGCGGCGTCCCTCAATCACACGCGTGTGATTCATCCCCATTGTGGATAGCACCTGTGGATAACTGCATCCGGCATGGTCGAACCAGCTAGCAACCCCTTGCAGCAAACGGCGTGGGGTCCTCCCACAGCTGGAATCGCTGGTTGCGCCGGCACGGGAGTTTTGATGGCTACCGCATGTGTGACTGCCATCACAGATGGGCCGGGCCGGATCATGGCCGGAATTGCCGCACTGGGTCTGATCTTGTTTGCAAGCGGCTCGTGGCGTGCGCGGCCAAGGTTGTCGGTCACCGGTGACGGTCTGACTGTGCGCGGGTGGTGGCGGACTCAGTTGGTGCCGCAACAGCAAGTCGAAACCGTCCGGATCACGAAGTTTCGCCGTATCGGACGCACGGTGCGGCTACTCGAGATCGACACCGAAGACGACCGGCTGCTGGTTTTCTCCCGATGGGACCTCGGCACCGATGCGTTGGAGGTACTCGACGTGCTTACCGCCGCTGGGTACCCCGCTGATGATTCCCGCTGATAGGGGCGAAGTTGTCGGGCGCGACGGCTTAGGAGATGGTGATCGATTCGATCACGACCGGCTCGGTCGGTCGGTCATTGTGGTCGGTGCCCGTGGTGGCGATTGTGTCAACGACCTTCTGCGACTCGGGGTCGACGACCTCACCGAAAATGGTGTGCTTTCGGGTCAGGTGCGGCGTTTTACCGACGGTGATGAAGAACTGCGACCCGTTGGTACCGGGGCCGGCGTTGGCCATCGCCAGCAGGTAGGGCTTGTCGAATTGCAGTTCGGGATGGAACTCGTCGGCGAACTTGTAGCCGGGGCCGCCGCGGCCCGTGCCGGTCGGGTCGCCGCCCTGGATCATGAAGCCGCTGATCACCCGGTGGAAAACAGCGCCGTCGTAAAAGGGGCCCGAAGTGCCGCTCGACGCGTTCTCCGTCGAGTACTCTTTGGTTCCCTGCGCCAGACCGACGAAATTGGCGACAGTTTTTGGGGCATGGTTGCCGAACAGGGCGACCTTGATGTCGCCGCGGTTGGTGTGCAGCGTTGCCGTGGCGGTTTGAATGGGGCTGATGGTCACGACACGACAGTCTGCCATTAGGCACCGACGGTTCCGGCTACGGGTGCCCTTGGTGAGACCCGTCGCCGCGCATGGCGAGAGCGGCCCATTACCGTCCTGATGGTGGCAGTCTGAGATCCGGACGCACGGCTTGCAGAAAGGCGGGAGATGAGCGCACAAGTGAAGACTCGGCTGGCTCCGCGGGAGCGACTGACCCGCGGTCTGACCTATACGGTGGTCGGGCCGGTGGACGTGACGCGCGGGCTACTGGGGCTGGGAATGCACTCGGCCCAGGCCGGTGCATCGAGTCTGCGTCAGCGCTATCGGGAGGGCAGGCTGGCCGCCGACTTGTCCGCCGCGCAGGAGACCGTCGCCCAAGAACTCACCGCCGCGCAGGAGGTGGTCGCGGGGCTGCCGGCCGCGCTGAAGGAGGCCCGCCGGTCGCAAGGCCGCGGCAAGCTTCCGTGGCTGCTCGCCGGTGCGGCCGCGACGGTTCTCGCCGGTGGCGCAGCCGCGTTCGCCGTGATTCGTCGCTCGTCGCGTCCCGAACCCTCGCCGCTGCCGCCGAGTGTCGACGTCCAGCCCAAACCGTGACGAGTTGACTCTTAACCCGCCGCGCATTGATGCGCCCAGCATCGTGGAGCCGTACCCGCCGCAAGCGGATTTCCGGTCAGCCGGTCGTCGAGCCTTGGAAGGCGCCGGCCCATTCCGCAACGGTGTCGCCGGGGATCTTTTCGAAAAGCAGCGGCGGAATGCTGAAATCGGCTCCGTCGCTTAATAATTCGTCCACCTGGGCCGGCCAGGTCTGCGATAGCTCGGGGGCCACCGAAAAAGCGTCCAGAATCCGCTTGCTGGTGCTAGGCATTAACGGCGCGCTGACGATCGCCGAGGCCACCAGGACTTCACTGGCCAGCCGCAGGATGGTTCCGGCGCGAACGGTGTCGGTCTTGACCACCGACCAGGGTTCAGTGGCGTTCATGTAGCCGTTGGCCAGCAGCCAGAGTTTTCGCACGGACTCGGCCGCGCGTCTCATCGAGCCCTCAGCGTAGCACGCCTTGATCTCATCCAGCGTCGCCGTCGCGTTGTCGAGCAACTCGGTGTCGGCGGGTTCGGTGCCCGCTCGCGCGGGAAGCTGCGTTCCCCAGTTACGGTCGATCTGACGCAAGACCCGGTTCACCAGGTTGCCGTACAGCCCGACCAGATCCCGATTGACGATCCGGGCGAGCTCGTCGAACGAGAAATCGCTGTCGGCCGTCTCCGGCGCCATCCGCGCCAGCGCGTAACGCCAGACATCGGCGGGCAGCAGCGAAAGCGCGTCGTCTAAAAACACGCCGCGTTTCTCAGATGTCGAGAACTTTCCACCGTCATAGGTGAGCCACTCGAATCCGTAGATGTTATCCGGCAGCTTCCAATCTTGCCCAGTCCCTAATTCCATCGCGGGAAACATAATGGTGTGGAATGGCACATTGTCTTTGGCCATGAATTGGTAGTACTCGGCACCGCCGGATCGGGCCCACCATTTTCTCCAGGCATCGGAATTTCCCGTTGACTGCGCCCATTCCTGGGTGGCCGCGATATAGCAGATCGGCGCATCGAACCACACGTAATAGACTTTGCCTTCAAAGCCCGGTCTGCCAACCGGTACGCCCCAATCCAGATCCCGGGTGATCGCGCGGGGCTGCAATCCCTCGGTCAGCCACTTACGGGCAATCCCAGCGACAAGGGGCGACCACCGATCGGCCTGTCCGTCGACCCATTCCCGCACCAGGGGTTCCAGCTGGTCCAGCGCCAGGTACAGGTGGTTGCTCTCCTTGAACTCGATGTCGGTGGCACCGCTGATCGACGACCTCGGATTGATCAGCATCGTCGGGTCCAAAAGGTTGCCGCAGCGGTCACATTGATCACCACGGGCACGCTCGAACCCGCAATACGGGCAGGTGCCGATGACATAGCGGTCGGGCAGGAACCGGCCGTCGGAGGCGGAGTACGGCTGCAGCGAGGACTTCTCTTCGATGTATCCGTTGTCGGCTAGCCACTCGCCGAATTGCTGGGTGAGTTCCCGGTTGGCCGTCAAGGAGCTGCGGCCGAAATAGTCGAAGGTGATGTCGAACCGTTGATAAATGTCGCGCTGAACGCCATGCTGACGGGCACAGTATTCGGCCACGGGCAGCCCTGCCTCGGCCGCGGCGATTTCAGCCGGAGTTCCGTGTTCGTCGGTGGCGCAAATATACAGAACATCGTCACCGCTGAGGCGGTGAAAACGCGCGAAAACATCTGCGGGCAGCATCGAGCCCACGAGATTCCCGATGTGCTTAACTCCGTTTATATAGGGGAGTGCACTAGTGATGAGGATATGCGGCACAGTTCCCCTATTATGTCACAGGCGAATCGCCGCTTTCTGCCGGCGGCGGTTCGGGCAAACCCTTGGTGGAGCCTAGGGGATTCGATATCTCTAGCTGGCCGGTGCCTGACGTTGACGTCCGGGACGGTGTCGGCTCGTCTGGTGGCCACGTCGTCGTGATCGGGTTATCTCTAAGAAGTCGTCGACAGATAAGAGGGTGGCAGGTCCGAAAATTTGACGAAACTCAAGCTGTCGTCACCGATGTTGACCCCGGCAGCTCGGGGCGGACTGCGCTCACAGGCAGCTGTGGTCGAATGGGCCCCGACGGCTTCTCGGCGGATTTGGTGTGCATTCGTGCCGGCGGTGTGTGCGGCCTTCATCCCAGTACACCGCCGTGCTTCCAACCGAGCGGGACCAACTTCTGCTCGCAGCCGAATCGCGTGAGCTGCTCGGAGGTGTGCTTGCAGCCCCGGTCGAATTCGGCGCCGACCTTGGTCTCGACCGCCTGTCTGGCGCCGCGCCGCCCGTGTCCCCGAGTTGGCCGATCAGATCAGCGACGCCTCGGGAACCTTCGCGGGGTGGTCCGAGTGCTCGGCGACGACGAGCTGGACGGATTCGCATCCGGCGGTTGGGCGCCAGGCGCACACTACAAAAGAACAGCGGTTGACCAGGGAGGGCATATGACCGCCAGCGGTGATGATCAAGCAACGCAACAAAGTTGGCGGCTGGTGCCGACAGCCCGCGCTCACCGGCGTACTCGCGATCATCTGTGCGGTCCTGTTGGCCGTTGCCCTATCTGGATGCCGGGGTACGTTCGGAGGTCCGAATCCGGGCCCGTACAAGATCACCGCCACCGTGCCCGTCGGCAAGAACCCAGTCGCGGTGGCCGTGGATCCGGGCACCCATACCCTCTACGTCACCAACCACCGCGACGCCACGATGTCGGTGATCGACGCCTCGACGCGCACCGTGACCGCCACCGTGCCCGTCGGCACGGCCCCGGATGCGGTGGCGGTGGATGAGGGCACCCACACCAACTACGTCGCCAACGGTATAGACGACGGCATGTTGTTGGTGATCGACCCTTCGACGCGCACCGTGACCGCCACCGTGCCCGTCGGCAAGCACCCGTGGGGGGTGGCGGTGGATTCGGGCACCCACACCATCTACGTCGCCAACGGTATAGACGACGGCATGTTGTTGGTGATCGACCCTTCGACGCGCACCGTGACCGCCACCGTGCCCGTCGGCAAGCACCCGTGGGGGGTGGCGGTGGATTCGGGTACCCACACCATCTACGTCGCCAACAAGTTCGACGGCACGGTGTCCATGCTCGACGGCTCGACGCGCACCGTGACCGCCACCGTACCCGTCGGCAAGGACCCGACGGCGGTGGCGGTGGATCCGGGCACCCACACCGTCAATGTCACCAACGAGAACACGGTGTCTGTGATCGACGGCTCGACGCGCACCGTCACCGCTACCGTGCCCCTCGGCAAGTCGGCGGACAAGGTGGCGGTGGATCCGGGCACCCACACCGTCTACGTCACCAACCCCGGCGACACGGTATCGGTGGTCGACGCCTCGACGCGTACCGTCACCGCTACCGTGCCCATCAGCAATGGTGCGTTCGGGGTGGCTGTGGACCCGGGCACCCACACCGTCTACGTCGCCAACGGCAACGGCGCCACCGTGTCGGTAATCGAACACTGATAGTGGTTTGCCTCGGCGTTGAGCCCGGCACGTCGGCTGCTGGTCGTACACCTCGGACGGCATGCCCGATGCTGTCGTTCCAGAGGTCGTGGTCGACCCACCGGGAGTGTCACCCCGTTTCCTGTATCAGCACGCCGACCTTCGACGCGAAGTCGGCTAGCGCCGTGCCCGCACGGCGGGCCACCCGCAGACACCCACCGCCAGCTCGGCGACGGTCGAGTCGCTGCGCACCAAACTTGCTGTGGCCGTGCAAAGTAACCGTGACCTCACCGAGGAGGTCGCGGTTCTACGGACCGAGAACGAAGCCCTGCGCAGCCGACTCCTAGAACAACGCTCCGAGCCACGAAGATCGCCGGCGTCGTCACACTAACCAACTGCCCACCCGATGAAGACTGCCTGATGGCAAGTCCGACAAATCCAGATCCGCACCATGGTTGGAGGACACCGAACGTGACATCCTTCCGCGGCATCGATTGGGCCGAAACCGGCGACAGCACTGAAGCTCCCTTCCGGTGGCAATCGAAACGCCGCGAAGTCTGCTGGTTGCCTCGCTGCGGGCGACCGGGCGGCCGGTGTACGCCATCAATCCGCTGGCGGTGGCCCGCTACCGGGAACGCCACTCGGTGGCGCGGTCGAAGTCCGATCAGGCGACGCAATGACGTTGGCCAACATCCTGCGGGTCGACGCCCACTTGCACCGCCGGCTGCCCGCGTGGTCCGCACCAGGATGCCCAAGCGCGGGCGGCCAGCGAAATTCGCTCCGTCAGCTCAACGAGTCAGCCGACGTCGCAGAACGCATGCGCTTCAGCCCGATGCGCAGTACCCCTTCGTGGAGCCGCCCCCGGGGAATTTGGCTTGGGCTGCGGCTACGGCCTGGGCAGCGGTATCGCCAAAAGCGGAGGCCCATTTTTGGCTGTTCCAACCGATTGCCATGCATCTGTCGGTCGAACCCCCGTCTGTGCAGTCGCTGTGCTCCTGCTTGCAGGCCTGCATCGCCTTTTGTTCGGCGTTGTCCTGGGAAGAAGCGTTCGCGTAATAGGCATCATCGGTGCTCGGCGAATAGGCCATGGCGACATAGGGGCCGTCAGCCTGGGCGGCTGGGGCGGGAACCACCATGGTTGCGCCGAAGGCGGCTGCCGAGGCGATGACGGTTACTAAGGAGCGGTTGCTGAACATAATTACCCCCTCTGTTAGAAGCAGTGATTTACCAGGAAACTCGCGGCGATGAAGGAAAATTAATCGTTTCTTAGATTATTTTAGGGAAGTTGGCGCGCGTGTTGGGCGGCAACTGACGCCGACGAAGGCACCCGGTCGGCGTCTCAGAGTGAAGCCCCGCGCGCGCAGTTGTCGGTGTTGGTGTCGGTCATGGTGTGGGCTTCCTTTCGGTGGTGGTGTCGTGGGTGCGCCGGCACAGCGGCTCTGAATACCGTGCTTGACCATCCGGCCCCCACAACGTCGACAGCGATAAATCGGTCACAGGGGGGCATCGCTGGCGGTCGCGTTTCGACGCCTCACTGGAACCACAGCCGTGCGGACTCAAGCCAGGAATCCGGGCTTGTCCGCTGCGGGCCACCCCGTAGAAAGTCCTTCCAGCCAGTGATGTGACCGAAGCCAAGCTTTCCGAGCGCCCCAAGCATCTCGGTTACCTCGCGGAACCTGGCGTCATCGTCGGGGTGGCCTGCCGTCATGCTGGGCGAGCTTGATCTGCTCCCACCGCGCCGCAACGAAACGGTACTTACGCACAATGCCCCGGTCGGGCTGCGCATCGAAATAGAACCGAAACCATCCCGTCCGCTCCGGCGATACGGCAGAGGGCATGGTGCGGGAACCATTTCCTGGACTCAGGCCCAGCTCAACCGTCTGGCCGCCCATGACCTCGATGCGTTACTCGAGCTTTGGGCTGAGACAACCGACTCTGCCCCTGGACTGCTGGAGCAGAGCCCGAAACTTGTTGGTGGCCAGTTTGTTTTCGACGCATTAACTCCCGAACACGACAATCCGCGACGCACTCGGTGAACCCGGGTTCCAGACAGAGGGTCCCGTCTTTGCAGTAGCCGCAGGATTTCTGACGACAATGCTCGATCGGACCATACGTCGATCGACGATGCCGTCTTTACAGTTGACCACGCCATCGACCGTGCGTGGCGCAGCTCGGCGATCCCGCCAGGGCTGCGACCCACATGACCCTTGAGCTATTTGATCTCGAGGCACTCCGCGCCTTCGGAGGCCGGCGAAGCACCCGTCAGCTCCTAGCACTTCGGCCATCTCCAAGGGTTGACTTCTCAACATCATCGGAGTTCTGTAACCGTGAACTGGAAGCGCGTCCAGCACAAAGCAGCAACCGCGACAAAAGTACCGCTGTTCAGAGTCGGTTGATGGGTGACATTTTTATGTCGGTTGATCCGTGACACTCTGGGTGGTGGTTAGACCTGTTCGCGGGTGCGGAAGGCCCGTTTGTTTCTTACCTCGCCGCGGCTGGTACGTGCGGCAGTCTTGACCAACTCGTCGCCGATGAAGAAGCGCAGCAGGTCCCCATCGACATGCACATCGCAGCGGGATCCGGCGTAATGGGCTCCCACGCAGACCTGCTGCCAGGCCACACTGACCACTGCGTTAGTGGTCACCCGCCGGCTGACCCAATCCTGTCCGCCGCGATCCGTCGCGGTGGCGGCGGTGCAGGTCGCACCCACCGGCATGATGTCGGTAACAAATCGCTCGGCAGGCGTGGTCATGTTCAGCGATTGATGTGGTCGATCGTTGTTGTAGTGCGCCACCCACTCGTCGAGTGCCTGCTGCGCGACTTTCAGATTAGCGAAAGGCGGCAATTGGCTGAGGAATTCAGCGCGCAGACTGCGGTGGAATCGCTCGATCTTGCCCGTCGTGGTCGGAGACCGGGGCTGGGTCAACAAGTGCTCGATGCCGTTCTCGCGGCAGATGGCATCAAAGAGCACCTCTACCGGCGGATGATGAAACCGCCCGGTGAAGACCTTGCCGTTATCGGTCAAGATCTGCTGCGGGGCCCCATAAATAGCGATGGCCGCGCGCAGACCGTCACAGACCGGGCGAGTGCGCTCGCGGGCCATCAGCCGCGCGGCCACACACATCCGGGAATGGTCATCGATACCAGTCAACGCTTTGGCGCAAGTCCCATCAGCCAATGGGAAACCACCGACAATGTCCATCTGCCACAACTCCATCGGAGCGCCGCGTTCCCAACGTTTCCACTTACGCGAGCGCCGATCCCGATCGGCGGGATCAATCATTCCGGCCCGCACCAACGCCCGATACACTGCCGACTCCGACGGCACCGGAGTGACGCGTCGTTTGGCCAGCTCGAACACCAACCGCCGCGGCCCCCAATACGGCCGCGAGCGGCGCAACTCCAATACCGCCGCCTCCACCGGCGCGGGCATCTGATGCGGGCAGCTCACCGGCCGATGCGACCGATCCTTCAGCCCCTCGAGGCCCTCGACCTCATATCGAGCAAGCCACCGGTGCAGCGTTTGACGCGCCACCCCTGTCTTCTCTGCGGCCTGCGACACCGACAACCCGTCACCGATCACGGCCATCACGGCCATCACGGCCTGATACCTCTGCTCAGCCACGCTTAACTCCCTCATCTAGGGAGTGTCACGAATCAGCCGACATAACTGTCACGCATCAGCCGAGGTAATACACGACAAAAGTGGAGCCTAGGGTGTGTGAGCCTAGGGGATTCGAACCCCTGACTTCTGCCTTGCAAAGGCGAATCACGTTGCAGGTCAACCGTTTGTGCGCCCACCGACGTGCGGAAAGCCACAACTGGACTTAACAAAAGTTATCTGTAACTGTGGTCAGATTGTGGTCACGGTGTGGCCACGTCACTCTCTGCGAGTGGATTTCTAACCGATGCCGCAGAATCCGTTGGGGACTATATCGACGAGACGGGCGACCGAGGGGGAGGGCCTGACCACCAGTCCCGAGTCGTGGTGCCCAACACCCTCAGCCCACCGGGCCGCCTACCGAGCCTTCGGCATCGTAGATCACCTGGTTCAGGCGCGCGCTCACAAAAACGTGAGCTGTTTCGGCACCCGACAAGGGCTCGCGCCGAAGTGTTCAGCCGCGCGGACCCGTATTCGCCGGCCTGGAAACACGGGTTCGAGAGGGTGGCCGACTTCGGTTCGCCCTTCCCCGAGCCGGGAGCCGTTGCCGGCTAACCGAAACTAAGCGTCCTCGAGCCGGAGGCCGACCTTTAGTGTCACCTGGAAGTGGGCGATGGCCCCGTCCTTCAGGTGGCCGCGGACGGACTGCACCTCGAACCAGTCGAGTCCGCGAGTCGTCTCTGCCGCTCGGGCCAGCCCGTTGCGGATAGCCGCGTCGATGCTGTCGGGTGATGTACCGATTATTTCGATCACCCGATAGGTGTGGTTGGTCATGGCGTCCCTTTCTGCGGTCGGCGGGTGAAGGATAATCCAGGGCCCGACCATCAGTGCGTCCCGGTGGACGGGCGCCGACGGGGGGAGGGGTCCCGCCTCTGGGTCGGTGGCCGAACTTCGACGGCGAGTTGGTCGCATGGTTGAGGCAGAGGCAGAGATCGAGTGTGGAAGCCGGCTCCAAACTAAAGATTTGCGATAGGTATGCCGGGACGCTAGCCACGCCAGATACTCCTAGTTCAACGAGTCTCAAAAGATGCTTCAAAAACCTCGTCGCATATTGATGCGTTTTGCGAATTATGAGACGATACAGGCATGGTCATCGACACCGCGCCCGCCGTCACTGGAACTCAACTCGGATACGCCCGTGTCGAGCACGTCGCACCAGTCGCTCGACCAACAGCTAGACGCGCTTACTACCGCAGGGGTTGACGCCGCTCGCGTGTACACCGACAAGCTGTCGGGAACTTCGACCCGGCAGCAGCGTCCCGGTCTTGCCGCCCTACTGGACTACGCGCGGCAAGGTGACGCCATCGTCGTGGTCGGCATTGACCGTTTGGGGCGCAACGCTGCCGAAGTCATGACGACTATCCGCGACCTGGGCGAGCGCGGAATCGTTCTCCGGTCGCTGCGTGAAGGCATCGACACGTCGAACGCTTCGGGCCGGATGGTGGCTGGCGTTCTCGCCAGCCTCGCTGAGCTTGAGTTGGAACTGGGCAAGGAACGGCGGACGGCAGCGCGGGATGCACGGCGGGCACGCGGTCAGTCCATCGGTCGCCCGAAGGCGCTGACCGACGAGAAGGCCGCTCTCGCAGGGCGTATGCACGACAGCGGCGAGTCGGCCACCACGATTGCAGCGACGCTAAACGTCAGCCGTGCGACCGTCTACCGCGTGTTGGCTGAGCAGGGCTGAAAGGAGCAAAGTCAAACTCAGCCTGCTAGAACGGTCCTGCCTTGGTGCGTGCGCCTACAGCGCGGGGGGTGCCGGAACCCAGTGTTCGGCCAGGGTGTTACAGATGGCACGTTGCTGGTCCTCGTCGAGGGGGTGCATGAGGAGTCCCTCGACAGCGAAGGTACCGATCATCACTTCGGCGTCCAGCTGTTCCGCCGGGACGATGCCGGCGTTTTCGAGTTCGGCCCGCACAAGGCTGGCGGCGAAGAAGTGGAAGTTGTTGTGCCACTCCGTGATTGCTGGGGACTTTACGGCGCGGGCGTGCACGGTGCTCACCAGGCGGCTCATCTGTTGAAGTTGGTGGACCAGCCACAACAGCCGCGCAGGAAGAGGTTCGGCGGCCACCGACTCGTATTGCGTCCAAGCCTCAGCCATGACGTCGTTGAGGACCGCGATGAGCACGTCGTCTTTATCGGCGAAGTACCAGTAGATGGTATTGGCCGCAACGCCGGCCACGGTGGCGAGACGCCCCATCGGGGTGGCGTCGTACCCGGCGTCGATGAAGAGTAGACGGGCAGCGGCAACAATCTCCCGACGTTTCTCGTCGGCCGCCTGCGGCCGTTTGTTGCGTGGCATAAGACACATGTTAAACCGTTTCTTGAATGCCAATCAAGATTCTGTTACGTTTCCTTGAATGCCAATCAAGAAACGCTGAGGAGAAACCATGACCACCAAGCACACGTTCGTCCGCGAGGACGTGACGTTTTCGTCTGAGGGCACGCTATGCGCGGCGTGGCTCTACCGGCCCGACGGAGTCGACCGAACCCCCCGATCGTGGTGCTCGCACACGGCTTCGCCGCCTTCCGTGACCTACGCCTGGATGCTTACGCCGAACGCTTCGCACAGGCCGGTTACGCCGCGTTGGTCTTCGACTACCGCGTACTGGGGCGCCAGTGCAGGCGAGCCTCGCCGCGTTCTCGACATCGACGCCCAGCACGCCGACTGGCGCGCTGCGGTCGCTTACGCCCGCAGATCTCGATGGCGTCGACACAACCCGCGTGGTGGGGTGGGGCTCCTCGTTCGGCGGCGGCCACGTGCTGGAGCTAGCCGCACACGACCATAAACTGGCCGCTGCGATCGTGCAGGTCCCACACGTCACCGGCCCGGCATCAGCGTTCTCCCAGCACCCGAAGCTGGTGAGCCGGTTGATAATCGCTGGCGTGCGCGACCAGGTGGGCTCGTGGTTCGGCGCGGAACCGTACCGGGTTCAGTCCATCGGCCGGCCGGGCGATATCGCAATGATGACCTCCCCTGGCGCCGCAGACCTCGTCGAAGAAATGGCTGGGGACAGGCGCGAAGAACTCCTCGCCGAGAACAGCGTCGCAGCCCGCATTGCGCTGCGCGTCCCGTTCTACTCCCCAGGCCGCCACGTCGGGAACATCACCGCACCGACGCTCGTGCAGTTGGCCAAACACGACGACGTCACCCCATACGCCAAAGCCCAAAAAATCGTGGCCCGCATCCCCAACGGTGAAGTGCTCTCCTACGACTGCACCCACTTCGAGCCCTACCTCGACCCACACTTCGAGAACATCATCACCGACCAGATCGACTTCCTCAACCGCCACGTCGGAGGCAATCGTTGACCACAGCCGCACGCTCCCGCCGCGTGGGGGGTGGGGGGTGCCTCCTTCGCCGATCAAAGCCCGCCTCGAACTGCCAGCGCCTTCTCTCTCTCCGCCGATGGCTGCGTCCGCAGGCCGTCCGCAGTAGCTCCGGCAGCAGACTATGAAAGCCAACGCCGCCAACCCTTTGACCAGCAGATTCTCAGTACGGCCAACGGTGTCAACGGCAACAAAACGCCCAAGTCCACTCGTTCGCATCGAGTAGGTCAGGGGTTGGTGGACTTAACCCGGACTGAGCTTGCACGGCGGCCGAAAGCGCGCGAAGCTACGTCACCTGCACCGGCGGGCAGGACGCGATCGTCTACTCGACGGGCCCGGCTGGCAAGGCACGCCTGAGTAGGGCATGTACAGGAAGGGATCGAGCTACGCGGCGTTCTTCGTCAGTCGTCGTCGCCCCGCTCAGGCACCCCGGCCAGGTGGTCATAGGCCCGTTGCCATTCCGCGATCGTCTCATCAATTCGCTGGATCGTCGGTGCGTGGTTGCTATGGCGCTCCTGCCACACCCGGTCCAACATCAAGCGCTTAATCACGGCGTGGATGCGTCGCATTTGCGCCTCGCCCGACCTTTGACACCCCGCCGAACACCAACGCCGCGGCCGACCACCCTGGACGTCCGGCGGTTGAATATCGCGACCGCAATTCGGACACAATTCCGTCATTTCGCCTCGCTTTGCTGAGTTTGCTAGGTTTTCTGTCATCTTTTGCCCTTTTTTCGAATAAGTCGTCGGAGCACACATTCGGCTATCAGGGTCGCGTGATCTTGATGCCGGCAGAGATTCCCAACCCCCCTGCGACAAGCCTTTGACCTGCAGTTATGCGTGTGCTTTCCTTTCGTCTGTGTCCGTTTGCTAAGAGGCGCGGGATCGGCCCCGCGACCGGTGTCTGCGCCGAATAGGTTGGCGGTCCACGTGGACACCGTGGTCCACGCCTACTTTCCGCAGGTCAGGGGACGTGGACGGGGCGGTCCACGTGGACCGCATATAGGTACGTGTCCTACCGTCGTGACCTGCAACGATGAGTTCTTCAGTGACCAGCTCGGCCGCCGCCGCATCAAAGTTGTCACGGATGTCCGACTTCAGTCCACGCCGAAGTTCTCTTTGCTGTACCGGCGCGCCATCATGTCGTTCGAGACGGCGGAGAATCCCATCCTTGCACCGCTGGACCTTGCGATCAGAGATGACCTCCTCGCGCTCGGCCGCGGCGAGGGCGCGGGCCGTGTTGGCGGTGCGGAACTGCTCGGCCAATGAGCGCCGGCATCGTTCCCGCGTGTAGTCGGATACGTCCATCAGGTAACCGGCGAGGGACTAGTCGGCGGCGCTGATGACGGTCCTGCCGTCGAGGGCCATCAGTGCAGCCGCGACCTTCAACCGGGTGAGCAACGAGTGTCCGTCGAGTGGATCGACACCAGGATCTTCGCGGAGCACCGCGAGCCGGTGGGTGCGGATGGCCTTGCTGGCGACTTCGGGGACGATCAGGTCGACGTGGATACCGATGGCCCGTAGCCAGGATGGGCGGCTCACCTTCCAGCGCCCGGGATCTATTGGTGGCTCATCGGGTGCGTCCGGGTCAGAGGTTGGCAACCAGAGGAACCTTTGCGGCAATCCACGATCAGCGGCAGCCAGGAGGGCCTGTGATCGGAGTGGCTGGACTCCGATCGACAGGCAAGCCCGGTAGGAGCCGGCAGGGACGATCACGCGGGTGTCTTTGCCCGCGTTGCCGAAACCAAGCTGCTCGCCCGAATACATCTTGCGTAGTTCAGCCGAGAGGGAGGAGCCCTGGCGGCTGGCGATGGCGGCGAGGGTGTCGATTTCGGGTGCTGTGAAGATGGCGGCGGTGACCGGGTTGGGGTCCTCGGGCTTCGTCCCGACCGGTCGAAATGTTCGCGCAACGCCTTCTCCGCTGCCGAGGGGCACAGTGTCGATGTCGGCGGCGAACCTAAAGGCGTCGGTCGCTGCGGCCTCTGCGGCTCCCTTTCCGCCACCGCTCGGACCGACAAGCGCGACAAAGAGATTCAGGCTCATCCGCGAGCCAACGATGCCCGGAAGAACGATATCGGGCGGGATAGTGGCTACAGCACGGCCTAGGGCGGCGCCCAGAAGCGCCCAGGGACCGACCCCTCGGGCACGCGCCACGTTCAGCGCGTGCCCGAGGATCGGCCGAGCCGACCAGAAGACGTCAGTCATCTGTCTCGACATAATCGCGAGCGATCACTGTGACCGAGGCGCGGTGCTCATCTGGGATGAAGCACCACACCCGGCGCAGCGCGTCGGAACCGCCGCGGGCGAATCCCTCGCGGAATGTCCTAGCGCCCAAACCAACCGGGGCACGGTGATACCGAGTCACCGTATCGGGTTCGCGGTGAGCTCGCGGGATCGGTGTTTCCCGCCAGGCCGGCTCCCAAAGCTCCAAGCCCTCCGCGCTCACCTGTCAGCGTCCGCATCGAGGAGGCCGGCGAAGGCGCGCAAGCCGCCAGAGTCATACGGCAGTGGCGCGGCGATGAGATTCCGGTCCATCGCGAGAACCTCAGCCGCTTGTGTCAGCCGCTCATAGCGATCACCGGCAACGGTTTCGGGGTTGTACTTGGTTGGTGGGTTTATAGTGGTCATCAGAACTTTCCTTTCGTGGTGACGGGGTTGTTCGACTGAATGCCTGGGGATGCAGCCCCAGGCATTCGCCTTTTCTGGGTGGTTTTCATCAGGCGGCGTCACCGCCGATGCGGTTGGCTGTCAGGTAGCCGAGGACGTCATCGCGCAGGTACCTGACGCGGCCGCCGATCTTCACGTACGGAATTCCGCGGCGACGGTAGCGGTCTTGGGCGAGCGCGTCGACGGTCGTCTGTACGACAACGGCAACTTGTTCGGCCTTCGCCACAAGTGGTAAATCCTCTGGCATGACCAGATCGGTCATCTAGACTCCTTTCAATCTTGGATGCGATCGTTTGGATCGCTGTTCCGATCTAATCGTTACTTTAGATGTGTGATGATGTCAAGTGAATCCTTGTTGCGATCCAAACGATCACTTACGCTGACGCAATGACGGAAGACGAAGTGGCGACCGGCAAGAGACTGACGAAGAATCCACTTGGATCGTCCGGTCGCACCGTTGCGGAGAACGTCGAGCGCCTGAGGAATAAGCAAAACCTGACGTTCGCGGCACTCGCCAAGCGACTTGAGGAAATCGGTCGTCCGATCCCGACTCTCGGTCTGCGAAAGATCGTCGCCCAAACCCGCCGGGTCGACGTCGATGATCTCGCGGCTCTGGCTGCGGCTCTCGGCGTGTCGCCAGCCACGCTGTTAATGCCCGATGTGGCCGCCGGCCGGGACGCCGTCGTCGTCACGGGCCACCCCGGCCCGGTATCTGCCGGCAGGGCGTGGTCGTGGTTCGCTCACGCCCGGCCGATATCCAAGGAGATTTCTCTGATGGACTTCATCGTGAATGCGTGGCCGAGCTGGCGGGTGCGCGAATCCTTGGATGACCTGATGGAGGGGGCGCAGACGTGGGAAGAGCGGCGCCTTGTCGATGAACACGGAAGCGCCTACGGCGCGCTCCGCTTTCACCCCGTAAACCCGGACGATACTGCCCCGCAGAAGGATTACGATGGCGACGATTGAGAAGTACGAAACTTCAAGCGGTGCAACACGTTACCGTGTCCGATACCGGACCCCGGATCACCGTCAAACGACAAAAAGAGGTTTCGGCACAAAGCGGGATGCCCAGGCGTGGGCGAACCAGCTCGAAGTCGACAAGCGCCGCGGCGCCTACGTTGCCCCGGCCGCTGGCCGGATAAAGCTCGGTGAGTACGCACAGGCATGGCTGGATTCGAAGCATCAGCTCAAACCGTCGACGCGGGCCCGGTATCAGGTTGTGCTGGACACCGCACTCGCCAGGCACGCGGACGTGGCCCTGGGGGATATCAGCCGCCAGTTCGTCCGCGAGTGGGTCACCGACCTGAGCGCCGATCTGGCTCCGGCGTCGGTGCACAAGACTGTCGGCGTCCTACGGCAGGTGCTCGCGATGGCCGTGGACGATAACCGCTGGTGCTAAACCCGGCCGATCGTGTGGAGCTGCCATCGGTGACCGCACTGGAACAGCGGTTCCTCACCCTGGAGCAGCTGCACGCCGTAGCGGACGCCGCCGACACCAACCGGCCACTGGTGTACATGCTCGGGACGTGCGGGCTGCGATTCGGGGAGGTAGCCGAGCTGCGCTGGCGAGACACCGATCTGGACAACCTGAGGCTGCGGATCTCCCGATCGGTCACGTTGGTCGACGGGCAGTTCGTGGTCGGATCACCGAAGAACGGGAAGGCCCGCACCGTGTCACTGCCCGCCTTCGTTGGGGATCTGCTGACACCGGGGATTTAGACGCACTGGTGTTCCCCGACACTGCGGGCGGTTACATGCGCGGCACCAACGTCCGGCGCCGATGGTGGTCTCGGGCCGTCACCGCGGCGCAGTTGTTCCCCAGGACGATCACAAACGCGGCCGGGGAGCCGACTATGGTGTACGACTTCAAGCTCCACGAGCTGCGGCACACCGCGGCATCCCTGGCGATCCAGGCCGGCGCCAACATCAAGGCGTTGCAGAACATGCTCGGACACGAGTCCGCGGGCCTGACGCTGGACCGCTACGGCCACCTGTACGGGTCGGATGTGGAGGCGGTCGGGGTGGCCATGAACGCCCTATTAACTCGCAATTGTGGTCAAAATGTGGTCACGCCAACGGTCTTGGGGCCAGCTCTGATAGAGCGAAATAGTGCCTGAACTGCGCTTTCAGCTTGTGGAGCCTAGGGGATTCGAACCCCTGACTTCTGCCTTGCAAAGGCAGCGCTCTACCAACTGAGCTAAGGCCCCTCATCCCGATCACCGGCCGGGTCGACGGCCACGTGCCACACCTCGACGCCGCGGCGTGACCACGCCGCCGTGATCAACACGGCAACCGCGGCGAGCGCCAGCGCCAATCGAGCGGCGCGTCGGGACGAACACATGGTTGTGGGCCTAGGAGGACTCGAACCTCCGACCTCTTCGTTATCAGCGAAGCGCTCTAACCGCCTGAGCTATAGGCCCGTACTCGCGTACGGCCGAGCGACGAGATTACCGCAATCGCCGCCCGCGACCCAAACACATGTATCGCCGCTCACCCAGATTGCTCGGCTCCTCCTCGGGCGCGCCCGCATCGTCGCCGAGCTAGTCGCGGTCTGCCAGCGTCACCTCGATGCCGCCGATGAGATCGGTCGTCAGGTTGTAGATAAACGCGCCTATGGTGGCCATCGCCGTCAACAGCACGATGTTGACCAGTCCGATCAACACCGCGCCACCGAAGATCGTTCCGCTGGAGACGAGTTCACCGCTGCCGCCGCCGGTGTTGGTCAGCAAGTCACCGACGTTGCTGTTGAGTTTGCTCCAGACCCCCATGCCGCCGAGCACGAGGTAGAGAAACGCCACCGAGATCATCCACACGAAGAACAGCGCGACCGACAGGATTAACGAGGTCTTCAGCGTGCTCCACGGATCGATCCGGCGGATCTGCATGCTCGCCCGTACAGGGCCGGATGTGCGACGAGAAGAGACATGGAAGCGGCTTTCCCCGGCTGCCGCCCGGTTCGGCGCAGACGCGCGCGTCTCGTCGCCGGCGCGGTCCGCGGCGGTTTTGCGGTGCGTTGTCCGGGGCAACGGCCCGGACAGATCGGGCAGTTCGCTGGCGTAAGCCTCGGTGCGCCGGCCGTCGCCGCGCGGGGTAGCCGGCGGCGATTCCTGCGTCGGGTCGGCGGGGGGCGCAGACGATGCGGCCGTGACCGCGGCGGGCGCCGCGGTGCCCGAGATAAATCGGCTCACCCGGGCTTCCACGTCAGGCGGGCCAGATGACCGGATTTCCTGACGTGCTGTCCCTTCCGGGGTGGGGCGTTGGCCGGTTTTACGCGACCGGCCCGTACCTCGCTGCCACGCCGGTGTATCGGCGGTATCGGCGACTCGGTGCGCGCCGCCACGGTCGGGCACGCCATTCAGGCTGTCCGGGCCGTCGCCGATTTTCGACGATTCCGGCTCGTCAGGTGCGCTCACCCCGGGCTCCTTTACGTCTGCATCGCGGCCGCCCGGCGGTGGCGGTCACGTTATCGCGGGCTGAGGCAGGTATCCCGCGTCATCATCGGGTTAGGTACCCGAATCCTCGTCAGTTACGTCAGCTACTTCAGGTTCTTCAGCATTGCGTGCGATGGCTAACAGTGTGTCGCCCTGACCCAGGTTCATCAACCTCACGCCTTTGGTCTGGCGTCCGGCCCGGCGAACCTGGCGTGCCGCCGTCCGGATCACCCCTCCGCCGGAGGTGATGGCGTATACCTCGGTGTCGTCATCGACGACCAACGCCCCCACCAGCCTGCCACGACGCGAGTCGTACTGGATCGTCAGGATGCCCTTGCCGCCGCGGCCCTGCGCGGTGTACTCCTCAATCGCGGTGCGCTTGGCGTAGCCGCCGGAGGTGGCGACCAAGAGATATGTGCCTTCGCGAACCACATTCAGCGACAGCAGCTTGTCGTCGGAATTGAACCGCATGCCCTGCACACCGGAGGTGGCCCGCCCCATCGGCCGCAGTGCTTCGTCGGTGGCCGAGAACCGGATGGACTGGCCGTTGGCCGAGACCAGCAACAGGTCTTCGTCGGCCGAGCACAGCACCGCGCCGACCAGCTCATCGCCGTCACGCAGGTTGATCGCGACGATCCCACCCGAGCGGTTGGAGTCGAAGTCGGTGAGTTTGGACTTTTTGACCAGGCCGTTGCGGGTGGCCAGCACCAGATAGGGGGCGTCCTCATAACCGCGGATCTGGATGACTTGGGCGATGCGCTCCTCGGGCTGGAAGGCCAGCAGATTGGCGACATGCTGACCGCGTGCGATGCGGGAAGCCTCGGGCAGTTCGTAGGCCTTGGCGCGGTAGACGCGGCCCTGGGTGGTGAAGAACAGGATCCAGTCGTGTGTCGAGGACACGAAGAAGTGCGCGACGATGTCGTCCTGTTTCAGCCCGGCGCCCTGCACGCCCTTCCCGCCGCGCTTCTGGCTGCGGTACAGGTCTGTCTTGGTCCGTTTGGCATATCCGGTCTCGGTGATGGTGACGACGACGTCCTCACGGGCGATCAGATCCTCGTCGCTGACGTCCCCGTCGGCCGCGACGATCCGGGTCCGGCGGTCGTCGCCGTGCTTGTCGATGATCTCGGCGAGTTCGTCTCGCACGATCCGGCGCTGCCGCTCCGGTTTGGCCAGGATGTCTTCCAGGTCGGCGATCTCGGCCTCGATCTTGGCCAGATCATCGATGATGCGTTGCCGCTCCAGCGCCGCCAGCCGGCGTAGCTGCATGTCCAGGATCGCCTGCGCCTGGATTTCGTCGATATCGAGCAGCTCGATCAGGCCGGCGCGGGCGACGTCGACGGTCTCGGAGGCCCGGATCAGCGCGATCACCTCGTCGAGCGCGTCGAGGGCTTTGACCAGACCGCGCAGAATGTGCGCCCGTTCGTTGGCTTTGCGCAGCCGGTAGGTGGTGCGCCGCACGATGACGTCGAGCTGATGTTCGACGTAGTGCCGGATCAGCTGGTCGAGGCGCAGCGTGCGCGGCACCCCGTCGACGATGGCCAACATGTTGGCGCCGAAGCTGGTCTGCAGCTGGGTGTGCTTGTAGAGGTTGTTCAGCACCACTTTGGCGACGGCGTCGCGTTTGAGTTCGACGACGATGCGCACCCCGACCCGCTCGCTGCCTTGATCTTCGACATTGGCGATGCCGCCGAGCTTTCCGTCCCGGACTTGCTCGGCGATCGAGGTGATGAAGTTGTCATGGTTGACTTGATACGGCAACTCGGTGATGACCAGCGAGATACGACCACGCGAATCTTCTTCTACCTCAACAACTCCGCGCATACGGATGGAACCGCGGCCGGTCTGGTAGGCATCGGTGATTCCCTGCGCGCCGACGATCAGCCCGGCGGTGGGGAAGTCGGGACCCTTGACCCGCTCCATGCAAGCGGCCAGGGTGGCCTCTTCGTCGGCGTCGTAGTTGTCCAGCGCCCAAAACACCGCGTCGGCGAGCTCGCGCAGGTTGTGCGGCGGGATGTTGGTCGCCATACCGACCGCGATGCCGCCCGAACCGTTGGCCAGCAGGTTGGGGAACCGGCTGGGCAGTACTGTCGGCTCCTGCACCCGGCCGTCATAGTTCGGGATGAAATCGACGGTCTCCTCATCGATTTCGCGAAGCATCTCCATCGCCAGCGGCGTCAGCCGGGCTTCGGTGTTATGGCTGACGAACCCATTGGTGATAAACGCATGATCGTCGGTGTCGACGCGCAGGCTGTAAACCGGCTGCACACCGGCATTGGTCACGCAGGCGACCTTCGCGTAGGAGAACCGTCCATCGGTCAATTCTTCGGCAATACTGCGTGCGTCCGGGTCGTCGCCATGAGCTTGCAGGAAGTAGCTCAGACCCGGAACGTCGAGTGTGGTTGTTGTGGACAGAATTTCCCGCTTTTCACCCGCAGAAGTCACACAGTCGATGCACAACGCGCTGCGTTGCATCACCGCGTAATCGCCCGGGCCGATCTCCTCGATCAGCTTCCACAGCAGCGTGGGTACGCCGCCGACATCGACCAGACACAGCAGCGGGTGATTTGCGGTGCCGGTGACTTCATAGCCTTCGGCCGTGCGCACCGTGTACACCTGATGCTCGCCGGAGTGGAACAGGCGGTCAGCGACAACGGGATTGCCATGACGATCAACGACTTTGAGATCAATAACATTGTCCGAATTCGGTCGGGCCCCCCGAACCACATCACCGATCCGCACCGACTGTCCAAATGGCAGACGCACCAACGCATCCCCAGTAACGCAATACCTCATCGCGGCTGGCGGGTCGTTGCCGGGCGAACCGAAGTTGCCCTGACCGTCGACCAGCGGATAACGCAGCGACCACGGCTGGGCCATCCGGACGAGGGTGTCGTAGATCGACGCGTCGCCGTGCGGGTGGTAGTTACCCATAGTCTCGGCCACCGAGCGGGCCGATTTGGCGTGACTACGGTCCGGCCGGAAACCGGAGTCGAACATCGCATACAGCACCCGGCGGTGTACGGGTTTGAGACCGTCGCGGACCTCCGGCAACGCGCGGCCCACGATCACGCTCATCGCGTAGTCGATGTAGCTGCGTTGCATCTCCTGCTGAATGTCGACCGGTTCGATGCGGTCGACGGAGTCGTCACCGGGCGGCAGCGTGGTATCAGTCATATGTCCTCGTACAGATGAGAGCGCGGGAGGGTCTGAGTTGGTCAGACATCAAGGAAACGAACATCTTTGGCGTTGCGGGTGATAAAGCTGCGCCGGGCTTCGACATCTTCGCCCATCAGGATGGAGAACAGCTCGTCGGCGGCGGCGGCGTCGTCGAGGGTGACCTGGCGCAGCACCCGCACCGATGGGTCCATCGTGGTTTCCCACAGCTCCCGGGCGTCCATTTCACCCAACCCCTTGTAGCGCTGGATGCCGTCGTCTTTGTTAATCTTTTTGCCCGACTTCAGGCCGGCGTCCAACAGGCCGTCGCGTTCGCGATCGGAGTAGGCGAACTCCGGGTCGCTGCGCTGCCACTTGAGCTTGTAGAGCGGCGGCTGCGCCAAGAACACGTGCCGGTTTTCGATCAGTGGCCGCATGAACCGGAACAACAAGGTCAACAGCAATGTCGAGATGTGCTGGCCGTCAACGTCGGCGTCAGCCATCAGCACAATCTTGTGGTAACGCAGTTTGGTGATGTCGAACTCGTCGTGGATCCCGGTGCCCAGCGCGGTGATGATGGCCTGGACTTCCGTGTTCTTCAGGACCCGGTCGATGCGGGCCTTTTCGACGTTGATGATCTTGCCCCGCAACGGCAGGATGGCCTGAAACATCGAGTCGCGGCCGCTTTTTGCCGAACCACCGGCTGAATCTCCTTCCACCACATACAGTTCCGACTTGCGCGGGTCGGTCGAACGGCAATCAGCCAGCTTGCCGGGCAGCCCACCCAAGTCGGTGGCGCTCTTGCGGCGCACCAATTCCCGGGCTTTGCGGGCAGCGATCCGGGCTTGCGCTGAGGACACCGCCTTGTTCACCACCGTCTTGGCGTCGGTGGGATTGGCTTCGAACCAGTGTGTCAACTGCTCGTTGCAGACCTTCTGCACGAAGGACTTGACCTCGGTGTTGCCCAGTTTGGTTTTCGTCTGGCCTTCGAACTGCGGTTCGCTCACTTTGACCGAGATGACGGCGGCCAGACCTTCCCGGATGTCGTCGCCGGTAAGGTTAGGGTCCTTGTCTTTGAGCAGTTTTCGATCCTTGGCGTACTTGTTCACCACGGTCGTGAGAGCACTGCGGAAACCCTCTTCGTGTGTTCCGCCCTCGTGGGTGTTGATGGTGTTGGCGAAGGTGTGCACCGACTCTGAGTAGCCGGCATTCCACTGCATCGCGATCTCGACCTCGTGCCCGGTACCCTTTCCGGAGAAATCCACAATGCTGCTGTGGATCGCGTTCTTGGTGCGGTTGATGTGCTTGACGTAGTCGACAAGACCGCCGGGGTAATGGAACGTGCGGTGCTTGACCTTGTGTGGCGCAGCGGATTCCGCGGCCTGCTCCTGCGCGGACTTGGGTGCTTCTGCCACGTCGCTGACGACCTCGTCGACGACCTCGTCTTGGCTCACCCGCTCGTCGGTCAGGTTGATGGTCAATCCTTTGTTTAGAAAGGCCATTTCCTGCAGTCGGCGCGCCACCGTCTCGAAGTTGTATTCGGTGGTTTCGAACACGTCGGGGTCCGCCCAAAACCGCACCGTCGAACCGGTCTTCTTGGTCTTTTCGCCCTGCTTAAGGGTGCCCGGCACGGAGTGGTCATAGAACTGCGACCACTCGTATCCGTCGCGGGAGATCTCGACCTCGAGTCGCCTCGACAGCGCATTGACCACCGAGACCCCCACGCCGTGCAGGCCCCCCGATATCGCATAGGAGTCGGAATCGAATTTGCCCCCGGCGTGCAGCTGGGTCATCACCACGTCGACGGTGGGGATCCCGGATGCGTGCATGGCGACCGGGATGCCGCGACCGTCGTCGGCGACCTCGACGCCACCGTCCGCGAGTAAAACGACGTCGACCGTAGAGGCGTAACCGGCCATCGCCTCATCGACGGCGTTGTCGACCACCTCCCAGATGAGGTGGTGCAACCCACGTTCGCCCGTCGAGCCGATGTACATACCCGGTCGTTTGCGGACAGCCTCCAGCCCCTCGAGAATCGTGATGGACTGGGCGTCGTATTCCTCTTGTGCCTTCTTCTTCTGGGCAGCCACGATCGGAAAGCTCTCCTCGGGGGTCGCATGCGAGCGGTCCAGTCACCGCAGCAAGTCCTGTGCTCAGTCTACCGTCACGGAAGCGCCTCACTCGTTCTCCGGGCGCGTTTCTACACACCTAACTGCGCCGTGTGTCCGACATCTGGATTCCCGACACGTCCTGACGCTGGCCGGAGTAGTCTGTCGCGTCCTGGCGGCTCTCAGCCCGATGATTCAAAGTTCGGTACAGGCCCTCACCCGTAGGTGTCGCGGGGCCCCCGGCCGGCGATGTGCAGCGGTCCTTTGCGCCACGACGGCGACGCGGGACCGGTGATTTTCAGCGACCTCACCACACCGTCGCCGACCGCGGCGGCGATCTTGGCCAAGAGTTGCGCTTGGATGATCCGCAACTGGGTGGCCCAGGCCGTCGATTCAGCCGCCACGCTCAGCACCCCGTCATTCAGAGCGGTCGGCGTCGCGTGGTCGGCGATTTGCTGGCCGACCACCGTGGGCCACTGACCCAGCACGGTGCCCTCGGCGACTTGTGCCGACCACCCCCGCTTCTTGGCGACGTCCCGCGCGACTTTGCCCAGCGGCTGCGGATCACGATAGTCCGGCCCTGGCCCCGACCAGCTTCGTCGGCTCGCTGTCCCGGCCACCCGGCGCGGGTTGCGCAATTGCCGCCCACGGCCGACGTCCTTGCCCCGCAGGCGCGCCGCGTCGCGTGCTTCTTCCAGGGTGCGCCGAACCAAATCCATGCCGGACAACTCCGTGCCTGCCACGCTTTCCGGGCCCGGTTCGCCATCGTCAGTTGAGCCGGTCATGCTTCTGCCACCGATATCCGTCCGCTGTCGTCGTCACGCAATGCGATCCGCACCTGCCTGGCATCCCATCCCTCGGGAATGTCATCGGCCACTGCCGCTGTCACCAACACCTGTTCTGCTGACATCGCAATCGTTGCCAGCGCCCGGCGCCGGGCAGCGTCGAGCTCGGCGAAAACGTCGTCGAGCAACAGCACCGGATCGTTGTCGTCGGCCCGCAACAGCTCGTAGGCGGCCAACCGCAATGCCAACGCCATCGACCACGATTCCCCGTGGCTGGCAAATCCTTTGGCCGGTTGATCGCCTAATTGCAGCTCGAGATCATCGCGGTGCGGCCCCACCAGACACATCCCGCGTTCGAGCTCGGCGGCGCGGCGCGCCGACAACGAGCTCAGCAGTGCGGCCTGCAGGAATTCCGCATCGACCAGGGCATCGGATCCCTCGGCCGCGATGTCGATGCTGGCGCGGTAACCGATCCCGGCGCACCGCTGTCCCGGTGCCACCAGCTGGTAAGCCTTGGCCACTTCGGGCGCCAGTTGGTTAACCAAATCGATGCGGGCGGCCATCAACTCAGCGCCGTGGGCAGCCAGGCGGGCGTCCCAGACGTCGAGCGTGTCGAGCACAGTGCGGTCGCCCCGTTGCCGGGCTGCCGGCGCAGTCTTGAGCAACGCGGTGCGCTGCCGCAGCACCTTGTCGTAGTCGGAGCGAATCGCGGCGATCCGCGGCCGGCGCACGGTCGCCAAGTCATCGAGGTAGCGGCGCCGATCCGCAGGGTCGCCGCGAACGAGGGCCAGGTCTTCGGGAGCGAACAACACCGCCCGTAGCACTCCGACGACTTCCCGCGTGCTGCGCACCGGCGACCTGTTCAGCCTCGCTTTGTTGGCCCGCCCGCTGGCGATCTCTACGTCGACCGCGCATTCCCGTCCGTCGTTGACGACGATGGTCGAAACAACCGCTCGCGGTGCACCGGCCCGCACCAGTGGCGCGTCAGTGGCTACTCGATGAGAACCGAGAGTAGACGAATACCACAGCGCCTCCAGCAGATTCGTTTTTCCGTGGCCGTTTGGCCCGACGAAGACCGTCCGACCCGGCTGCAGTTCCAGGTCGGCGTGCGCCCACGAACGGAAGTCACGCAATCTCAGATGGCGGACATACACGAGGTGACTGCTATCCGGGCAGGCGCACCGGCATCAACAAATACACGTAGTCGCTCTCACCAGCGGGAAAGGGGCCCACCTCCTGCGACGCACTCTCATCGCCGGTCGCGGGCCGCAATACCGCCGGCCGACTCGGTGTCGTGATGCCGAATGACACCCGTTCGGAGTGCAGCGATCCCAGACCATCGGTCAGATAGTTCGGATTGAACGCGATCGTCAACGGCTCACCGGCGAACTCGACCGGGAGATCTTCTTCAGCGCGGCCAACATCGTCGGCGCCGGCGGATAGCCGGAGCACCCCGTCGGCGAATTCCATCCGAACTTGTGCGCCGCGATCGGCGACCAGGGCGACCCGCTTGATCGCCTCGGTCAACTCCGCGACACCGATGGTGGCCACCGCGGTGTGCTCAGTCGGCAACAACTGCCGGAACTTCGGGAACTCCGCATCGAGCAATCGGGTGGTACTGCGTTTACCGTTGCCGCTGATACCGAACAGACCGTCCTTGCCCACGACCGATCCGGCACCCAATGACAGATGCACATCCGAACCATCGGTGCCGGCTTTGGCCGCCTCCGCCAGTGTCCTGGCCGGCACCAGGACCGCCGCCTGGATGTCCGGCGAGACAGCCGACCACGTCAGCTCGCGAACGGCCAGCCGGAATCTGTCGGTTGCGGCCAAAACCACCGTCTCACCAGATATCTCGACGCGAATCCCGGTCAACATGGGCAAGGTGTCGTCTCGGCCCGCCGCGACCGCGACCTGACCGATCGCCTCAGCGAACAACTCCGCGGGCAGCGTCCCGGTCTCCTCCGGTAAGGCCGGCAGGGCAGGGTAGTCCTCAACCGCCATGGTCGGCAGCGAGAACCGGGCGTTCCCGCAGCTCAGCGAAACCCGGGTACCGTCCACGTGCAGGTCGACAGGTTTGTTCGGTAGCGCGCGAGTGATGTCCGACAACAGCCGCCCGGATACCAAAACACTTCCGGGTGAAGCGATTTCGGCAGCGACTTGCACCTCGGCAGAAACCTCGTAGTCGAATCCGGAAATCACCAACCCATCGTCGGAAGCGGTCAGCAGCACACCGGCCAGAACCGGCACCGTCGGCCGAGTGGGCAGATTCTTGGCCACCCAGGCCACCGCATCGGCGAAATCGTCGCGCACCAAACGGAACTTCAAGTCGCTAAGTCCGACTCTCGTCGTCGCTGCGTCCATAGCGGTCCCCTTCATCACCTTTACAAAAAACAACCTCAAAAGTCAGCAACCACCGGTCCTGGCGAGCGGAGCGAAAACCCTTCCCCTTCTCGGCTGCACGCGGCGACGAACAACTGCGGTCGCGGTCCGCCCCCGTCGAAGAACAACCGTAGAGCTTCCGGCGCCATCGTGAACACTAGTCGGTTTAGGTGACATTGGGTCGGCTGCCACGTCGATCGGTTGGCCGGGGCATTGATACCCAATGTCCCCAGAGCGTTCTTCAAAGAAGAGAAGATGAAAAGAGATCAGTAACAGTATTAAGGCCTGTGCGTTCTGTGCACAGCATGGTGTCGGTGCAGCTAGCCCGCGGATTAGGCTGTGTACGACTACGTCGATAGCTTTGTGGTTTGTGTGGGCGGCTGCGGATGAATTGCCGTTGTTCACCAACGCTGCACGCCCGGCGGGCAGTTTGTAGTGGTTGTGCACACGGGTATGCACAGGGCTTCGGTGTGACAGGTGGTGCGGCCGCAACGGAAGTTGTCGCAAGACGTTGTCGTTCTCAGTCGGTTCAGAGTCGGTTCAGCGCTTGGAGCGCTGTCGAATGCGGGTGGTGAGCTCCTTGACGTGATCGAACACTTCTTGGCGTTCGGCCATCTCGGACAAAATCTTGCGCTGTGCGTACATCACCGTGGTGTGGTCGCGGTCGAATGCCTGGCCGATCTTCGGTAGCGACAGGTCGGTGAGTTCGCGGCACAGATACATTGCGATCTGCCGGGACTGCGCCAACGCGCGGGTCTTGCCCGGGCCGCGGAGTTCTTCGACGGTGGTATCGAAGTACTCGGCGGTGGCGGCCATGATGGTGGCGGCGCTGATTTGCATGGTGCCGGCGTCGGCGATGAGGTCGCGGAGCACGATCTCGGCAAGCGCTTTGTCGATCGGGGTCTTGTTCAGTGATGCGAAGGCGGTCACCCGGATGAGTGCGCCTTCGAGTTCACGGATGTTGCGTTCGATACTGCTGGCGATGAGTTCGAGAACGTCGTCGGGCACCGCCAGCCGTTCCATCTGAGCTTTTTTCCGCAAGATGGCGATGCGGGTTTCCAGCTCGGGTGGTTGCACATCCGTAATGAGGCCCCATTCGAACCGGGTGCGCAGTCGGTCTTCGAGAGTTGCGAGTTGCTTCGGCGGACGGTCGGAGGAGATGACGATCTGCTTGTTGGCGTTGTGCAGCGTATTGAAGGTGTGGAAGAACTCCTCCTGGATACCTTCCTTGCCTTCGATGAATTGGATGTCGTCGACGAGCAGCACATCAACATCGCGGTAGCTGCGTTTGAAGGCGACCTTGCGGTCGTCGCGCAGCGAGTTGATGAAATCGTTGGTGAATTCTTCGGTGGACACATACTTGACCCGCATCCCGGGGAACAGCCGCTGAGCGTAATTGCCCGCGGCATGTAAAAGGTGCGTCTTGCCGAGCCCAGATTGTCCCCAGATGAACAGTGGGTTGTAGGCGCGGGCGGGTGCTTCAGCTATCGCGAGTGCGGCGGCGTGGGCGAATCGGTTCGAGGCGCCGATGACGAAGGTCTCGAAGGTGTAGCGCCCGTTCAGACTCGTTCCGCTGGTCGCGGCCGCGTCGATGCTGCGAGGTCGTTCGGTGAAATAGGTCGGCCAGTTTGCGTGGGCGCTGGCCAGAGCTTCCCGGGCTTCGTCGACCTCGTCGAGCTCCGCAGCCAGGTCCTCGGATTGGGTTGCTGCGATGCCGCTGTCGGTGTCGTCGTCTGACTGCGGTGCGATCCGGACGCCGAGTTGGATCTGTTGGCCGAGTCGTCGACTGAGCGCGTCGGTGATTTGCGTGCGCAAGTGCCGCTCGATCTCGTTTTGCACGAAGCTGCTGGGCACCGACAGCAGTGCGAACCCTTCGACGATGGTGAGCGGCTGGACGAGGTTCAACCAGGCTCGTTGCTGAGGGGTCAAAGAAGTGGTCGACAGGGTTTCGCCGTTGGACGTTATCCGGCCTGAATGCGGATCACCGTTGAGTTCGGAAACGACGGCATTCCACACCGTCGCGAAGCTCGAACCGGGGTCATCGGTCAACGACACTGCCCCCTGGTTCGGTCTTGCGGTATGCCCGGTAGCACCCACGGCAAACTGTCCACATGGTTATACACAGGTGTGGACAACACAGTCATCCCAGCGCAGTCTGTCGGGGACGGTGCGCGGACTCGGCACCCAGGATTACCAGTACAGGTACCTGGGCGGCTAGCCGAGCCGCCATCCGCGCTTCGTGGTAAGGCGCCGTTCCGGGCTGAAACGGCTTGGAACTACACCGCCTGAAGCTAACAGTTTTCTCCCCGGGTGCCAACCGTTCTGGAACATTCCGCCGTACTTCATCGACAACGTCCGGAAGGCTTCTGCGCCTTGGCGTAACAGATGTGGCATGAGTTAAAGATCGCCAACCAGGTCGATGGTGGAGGGGCTCGGGTTTGACCCGGCGAAAACTGCTCAGTACCCTCGAACAGTCGCCCGAATGTTGGCGATACGGCTGCGACCCGAGCACTGTGCGGGGACCGCGTCGGCTACCAGTGAGGCACCGAGTCTGCCGAGACTC
The DNA here is from genome assembly GCA_963787635.1 of uncultured Actinomycetota bacterium. GTDB lineage: Bacteria > Actinomycetota > Actinomycetes > Mycobacteriales > Mycobacteriaceae > Mycobacterium. The sequence continues at coordinate 844,180 of CAWBDP010000008.1, forward strand.
ATCCAGGATTCATCGCGAACCGTCGGGGTCGCGGCGGTCTGGGTAAGCGGCGGACTGCGATGCCAGATGTATCGAGGAGAGAGCCGTGGCCAAGGGCAAGCGGACCTTCCAGCCGAACAACCGGCGTCGAGCCCGCGTACATGGCTTCCGGCTGCGGATGCGTACTCGCGCGGGGCGTGGCATTGTGTCCAATCGCCGCCGCAAGGGACGACGCTCGCTGACCGCGTGATCGACGAACAGGTGTCGAAGCGGTGCTTTCCGCGCGCAACCGCATGACGCGGTCAAGTGAGTTCGAGGCGACGGTCAAGTGGGGAATCCGGGCCGTGCAGCCGGACTTAGTGGTGCACGCGGCCGGGCACGCGCGTGGGCCCGGGGGAGATGATCACGGCAATGAACCAAGCGGTCCCCGAATCGGATTCATCATCGCCAAGTCGGTGGGGTCGGCCGTGCAACGCCATCGGGTGGCGCGGCGGCTACGACATGTCACGCGGACATTGCTGGGCGACCTGGAAAGCTATCGACTAGTGGTGATCCGCGCACTCCCAGGCAGCCGACACGCGTCGTCGGCGAGACTGGAGGCAGAACTGCGGGCCGGGTTGCAGCGGCTGGACGATTTGACAGGATCGACGCGGTGAACTCAGGGGGGCCGAAGATGGCCGGCGATGCCAGCCGCGCCGCGGCGCGGGGCCTGATCTTTCTGATCCAGCTTTACCGGCACATGGTTTCGCCGCTGCGCTTACCGACGTGCCGATTCGTACCGTCCTGTAGCCAGTACGCTGTCGATGCCCTCACCGAATACGGCTTGATTCGGGGGAGTTGGCTGGCCGCGATCCGGCTCGCCAAGTGCGGCCCGTGGCACCAAGGAGGGTGGGATCCACTACCCGAGCGCCACACCTGCCACACGGCCGTCGGACCCCGTCGTACCCTGGCGAAGCGAGGGGAGAGCAAGTCTCTTGTTTGATTGGTTCAGCCTCGACATCATCTACTACCCGGTGTCGGCGATCATGTGGCTTTGGTACAAGGCGTTCTCGCTGGTGCTGGGACCGGAGAACCTCTTCACGTGGGCACTGTCGGTGATGTTCCTGGTCTTCACCTTGCGCGCGCTGCTGTACAAGCCTTTCGTGCGACAACTCCGTACCACCCGCCAGATGCAGGAACTGCAGCCGCAGATCAAGGCGCTGCAGAAGAAGTACGGCAAGGATCGTCAGCGCATGGGGCTGGAAATGCAGAAGCTGCAGCGCGAGCACGGCTTCAACCCGCTGTTGGGGTGCTTGCCGATTTTCGCGCAGATCCCGGTTTTTCTGGGTTTGTTCCACGTGCTGCGCTCGTTCAACCGCACGGCCACCGGGGGGTTGTTCGGGGGCGTAGGCGGTCCGCATATGTCGGTGGCGGACAACCGGGCGACCGGAAACTATATCTTCAGTCCCACCGATGTTGCGCATTTCCTCGATGCCAACCTGTTCGGAGCGCCCATCGGTGCAACGATGACGCAACGGTCCGGTCTCGAGGCGTTCACCGACCACGGTCTGTTCTACCGGCCGGCCGTGATCGCCGTGGGAGTGCCGGTGATGATCCTGGCCGGCATCGCAACGTATTTCAACAGCCGTGCCTCCGTTGCGCGGCAGAGCCCGGAAGCAGCCGCCAATCCGCAGACGGCGATGATGAACAAGCTGGCGCTGTACGTGTTCCCGATCGGGGTGGTGATCGGTGGCCCGTTCTTGCCGTTGGCGATCATCTTGTACTGGTTCGCGAATAACATCTGGACCTTCGGCCAGCAGCACTACGTGTTCGGCATGATCGAGAAAGAAGACGAGGCCAAAAAGCAGGAAGCGCTCGCGCGGCGTGCGGCGAACGCGCCGCCACCTGGGGCCAAACCCAAGCGGACACCGAAGACACCGGCGCCGAGCGGGAATGGGGCCGCGGCGCCGGCCGGGAGTGGGGCGGAGCCCGCGTCGTCGAGCTTGGATGCCGACGGCCAAGGGACCGACAGCGGATCGGCGACGGCCCGGGCCGCCAAACCGGATCGGACTGCGCGCGGTGGGAGTTCGGCCGGCCGCACGCCTCGACCGGGCGCGAAACCCAAGAAACGGAAACGTTGATCGGGACCCGGTAGCACCGGGCCGTCGAATCTGACGCGACGCCGACATGGGCCGCAGGCCGGAGGAGGAGACGGTAATTGAGTTCGACCGGGATGACAGCGACCGCTCGAATACGGGATGAGGAGAGACGGGCATGACGGATGCCGATATCACTGATCGCGATGCCGACACCGACGCGGCGGAACAAGACGTCCCGGAGGATGCCGGTAACGCGGGTGAAGCCGAGGATCTCGAGGAGCGGTTGGTCGCCGAAGGCGAGATCGCCGGTGACTATCTGGAAGAGCTGCTCGACCTGCTCGACTTCGATGGCGACATCGACCTGGACGTGGAGGGCAGCCGCGCAGTCGTGAGCATCGACGGCGGTGAGGATTTGAACAAGCTGGTGGGCCGCAAGGGCGAAGTCCTCGACGCACTGCAAGAACTGACCCGCCTGGCGGTTCATCAAAAGACAGGGGTGCGAAGCCGGCTGATGCTCGACATCGCGAGCTGGCGGCGTCGCCGCCGCGAGGAACTGGCTGCGCTGGGCGACAAGGTGGCCCGGCGGGTGCTGGAGAGCGGAGAGCGCGAGGAGCTGGCACCAATGACGCCGTTCGAGCGCAAGATCGTGCACGACGCGGTCGCCGTAGTCGGCGGGGTCCGCAGTGAGAGCGAGGGCGTGGAGCCCGCACGCCGGGTCGTCGTCTTGGTCGACTAGACACCAGAGTTACACCCGTGTAGTTCCTGTGCTTTGCCGACCTGGCGAAGATCCGGAAGGATGTTTCACGTGAAACATGGCGGCCACCGTGACCCGGCGGGTGCCGTGTGGGCAGCACCGCCGGCCGCCGCGGCAGCCATCTTCGGGCCGCGGCTGGAACTTGTCGAACGCTATGCGGAGCTATTGGCCGGCGCCGGGGTAGAGCGAGGACTGCTCGGTCCGCACGAGGCGAGCCGACTCTGGGAACGCCACCTACTCAACAGTGCCGTGGTCGCCGACCTACTCGACACGGGGTCTCGGGTTGTCGATGTGGGTAGTGGGGCGGGGCTGCCCGGTCTGCCGCTGGCGATCGTCCGGCCCGACTTGAAGATGGTTCTCCTCGAGCCGCTGCTGCGACGGAACGCCTTCCTCAGCGAAGTCGTGGCCGAGCTCCACCTACCGATCGACGTCATCCGGGGGCGCGCGGAGGATCCGGCCGTTCGGGCGCGGCTGGGCGCCGTCGACGCCGCGGTGTCGCGCGCGGTTGCGGCGCTGGACAAGCTGACAAGGTGGTGCCTGCCGCTAGTGCGACCGGGTGGACAGATGCTGGCGATCAAGGGCGAACGTGCATGCCAGGAAGTCCAGGAGCACCGGCGTGTGATGAACTCATTGGGCGCCACGGATGTCAGGGTGGTGACGTGTGGTGCGACCCTCTTGAGTCCGCCCGCAACCGTAGTGGTAGCGCGGCGTGCAACGCAGAAACCGGCCCCGGGCCGCCAAGCACGAATCTCGAGCAGGGAGTCAAAATGAGCGCACCGCGCGGGCCGCTGCCGTCTGTATCCTCGGCGCCCCCCGCGCTGCCTACTGGTTCCGGGGCCGCCCACGACGCATCCGCGCCGGCGGCGTTCGAAGAACAGCAGGAGCGGCCGCGCGATGTTTCACGTGAAACATCGAGCGAGTTCGACACCCCCATCGGCGATGCCGCCAAGCGCGCGATGCAGGTGCTGCACACGGCTCACGCGCTTTTGCCACCTCCCCAGCAGCGTCGCCTCTTCACCGTCGCAAACCAAAAAGGCGGAGTCGGGAAAACGACGACTGCGGTGAACATGGCGGCGGCCCTGGCCGTGCAGGGCCTCAAAACGCTCGTCATCGATCTGGATCCGCAGGGTAACGCGAGCACCGCGCTGGGGATGACCGAGAGACGTTCGGGCACCGCCTCGTCCTACGACGTGTTGATCGGGGAGATGCCGCTGCAGGAAGCCCTGCGGCGCAGCCCGCACAGCGAGCGGCTGTTCTGTGTTCCTTCCACGATCGACCTGGCGGGCGCGGAGATCGAGTTGGTCAGCATGGTGGCGCGGGAAAATCGATTGCGCACCGCGCTCACCGAATTAGACAACTCGGACTTCGACTACGTATTCATCGACTGCCCACCCTCGCTCGGGCTGTTGACGATCAACGCGCTCGTCGCCGCACCGGAAGTGATGATTCCCATCCAGTGCGAGTACTACGCATTGGAGGGCGTGTCGCAGCTGATGAACAACATCGAGATGGTGAAAGCGCATCTGAACCCCGCACTCGAGGTGAGCACCGTAATCCTCACCATGTACGACGGCAGGACAAAGCTCGCTGATCAAGTGGCCGAGGAGGTGCGCCGCTATTTCGGAAGCAAAGTGCTGCGGACGGTCATCCCGCGCAGCGTCAAGGTCTCCGAAGCTCCCGGCTACAGCATGACGATCATCGACTACGATCCTGGTTCGCGTGGCGCGATGAGTTATCTGGATGCCAGTCGCGAACTCGTTGAGCGTGACCGGCAATCATCCGCGAAGGGACGGCCATGAGTCAGCAATCACGCAGAAAAGGCGGACTTGGCCGAGGCCTCGCGTCGCTGATTCCCACTGGACCACCTGACCCGGCTGCCGGCGTCGCGGCGCTGGGGCCGCGGATGGGCGACGCGGCGGCCGACGTCGTCCTGGGCGGCCCGGCGCCAACAGACGCTTCAGCAATCGGCGCGGTGTACCGCGAGATCGACCCAGCGCTCATCGAGCGCAATCCCCGTCAGCCGCGACAGGTGTTCGACGACGAGGCACTGGCCGAACTCGTGCACTCCATCAAAGAGTTCGGCCTGATGCAGCCGATCGTCGTACGCAGACTGGACGGATCCCAGACCGGGCCGCGCTACCAGTTGGTGATGGGGGAGCGGCGCTGGCGGGCCGCTCAGCAGGCCGGCATTACCGCGATCCCGGCAATCGTGCGTGAGACCGGTGACGGCAATCTGTTACGCGATGCCCTGCTGGAGAACATTCATCGCGTGCAACTGAATCCGCTGGAGGAAGCGGCGGCCTACCAGCAGCTGCTGGACGACTTCGGTGTAACCCACGACGAACTGGCAGCGCGGATCGGCCGATCCCGTCCGCTCATCACCAACATGATTCGTCTGCTCCGGCTGCCGATCGCGGTCCAGCGGCGAGTGGCAGCGGGCGTACTGTCGGCCGGCCATGCGCGCGCCCTGCTGTCATTGGAAGACGGCCCGGAGGCCCAGGAGGAGTTAGCGATCCGAATCGTCGCCGAGGGCCTGTCGGTGCGAGCCACTGAAGAGGCGGTCACGCTGGCTAATCGCGGTGACCGGAGTACGCCGGCGCCGCCGCGGCGCAAGCCGATCCAGATGCCGGGCCTGCAAGATGTTGCCGAGCAGCTGTCGAGCGCGTTCGATACCCGCGTCACGGTCAGTGTGGGCAAACGCAAGGGCAAGATCGTCGTTGAGTTCGGCTCGGTCGACGATCTGCAGCGCATCGTCGGGTTGATGAAGACGTCGACCGCCTGACCAGACACACCACGCCGTTACGTCACTGTGACGCTGAGCCGGTCCTGCCCGGGTCTTTCTGACGGAATATATTGGCGGGCAGCGTATTTCAATCACCGAATCGATCCGGCGAAGTATCGATCGCCATACTGGCCCGACGCGATGAACTCTTTTATCCTGGTAGGGCTTGCTGGTGTGCGCACCAGCGTGGTGACGAGGCGAAAGCCGGGCAATTGGCATAAGCCCTGCGACGAGTCGGACCACAATGGTCCGACGAGACGCGGGCTGTCAACTGCAGTACCCCACGGAGGCCCAGGAGAGTAGTGTCTGCTCGAATCACGCCGCTGCGGCTCGAGGCTTTCGAGCAGCTTCCCAAGCATGCGCGTCGCTGCGTCTTCTGGGAGGTCGACCCGGCGACCCTCGGCAATGATGATCACCTGGCGGATCCCGAGTTCGAAAAGGAAGCGTGGCTGTCGATGGTGATGTTGGAGTGGGGCTCGTGCGGGCAGGTCGCCACCGCGACGGCCGGCGAGTGCGGCGACACCGAACCACCATGCCTGGGCTACGTGTTGTACGCCCCACCGCGCGCGGTCCCGCGAGCGCATCGGTTTCCGACCGCCCCGGTGTCGGCCGACGCGGTGCTCCTGACATCGATGGGCATCGAGCCGGGCCGGGCTGGCGAGGATCTGCCTCGTCAACTGATCGCCCGCGTGGTTGACGAACTCGTGCGCCGCGGCGTCCGCGCGCTGGAAGCCTTCGGCCGCACGGAGGCGATCGTCGAGTTGCTCGATCAGCCCAGTGTCGACCCCGACCTGCGGCCGGTGATCGATTCACTGGGGGACTGCTCGGTGGACCACTGCGTCATCGGCGCGGACTTTTTGCAGGAGGTGGGGTTCGTCGTGGTGGCGCCGCACCGGTACTTCCCACGGCTGCGCCTGGAACTGGACAAACGCCTGGGTTGGAAGGCCGAGGTCGAGGCGGCGCTGGAGCGGTTGCTGGAAAATGTGCACCTACCGCAGCCGGTCGCCGCGGGTTCCCCGGCTAGCGGCCCCTGAGCCGCCGGCTACGAACCGCTGAGCCGGCCGGCCTGCTCCACCGAGAGCTCGTGGGCAAGCAACTCGGCGAAAGTGAATGTGCCAGTAGGCCGGTCGTTTTTGCCGAGCAGATAAAGCCGTTTGACTGCCGCAAGAATTCCTTCGGCGATGGCGTCGCGCGTCTGTGTCGTGACCAGCATCGCCCGATCACGTGGGTTGCTGAGGTAGCCGATGTCGACTTGAACGGTCGGCATGCGCGTCAGCCGCAGCAGATCCCAGGTCCGCCCGTGCGTCCGACAATCGCGTAACCCGGTGCGAGCCACTACTTCTCGCTGAATGAAGTCGGAAAGCATGCGACCGATGGTGGACACCGAACCGTGCGCATTGCCGAAGTGGAACGAGGCCACACCATTGGCCGACGGGCTGGCCTGGGTAGTACAGCGCAGGCTGATCATCAAGTCTGCACCAACGGCGTTGGCCGTGGCGGCCCGCTCGGCATCCGACGGGCTGGCGTTGGTCGGCCGGGACAGGAACGTTTCCATGCCAATGGCCGTCATCCGGCCTTCGAGGCGACTTCCCAAATCCCACAAGATATCTGCTTCGCTGATGGGACCGGCGACGCCGTGTGTGATCAGACCGTGGTCGGCGCCGCCACGGCCGGGATCGATAATGATCCGTTTGCCAGACAGTTTCGGGCCGGATCGGCGGACGAGTTCCTCCTCGCGAATGGCATGCGGAGAACCGCCGGTAACTCGCGAACTGAGAAAGTACAAAGAGCGCAACGTTTCTGGGCCGCAGATACCGTCGGCGTAGAGCCCGTATTCTCGTTGGTAGGACATCAGCGCATTGTGGGTCTGCAACCCGAAGTATCCGTCGACCAGGCCGGTGTAAAAACCGAGGTCCTGCAAACGGGCCTGCAGGGTGGCGACGTCGTCGCCGTACATCGGGGCGCCGAATTGGTGATTGAGGGTACGGGCGCCAAGCCGGTAGGACGCCTCCTTCAACGCACGGTAGGTGGCTTCGCCCACCACACCGTCGACCAGCAGGCCGCGGTTTTGTTGAAAGGCCCGCACGGCTTGGTCGAGCTCGACGTCGAATACGTCTAACGCGACGCGCTTTCCGGTTGTCAGCTCGTCGTCGGGGCTGTCCAGTAACCCCAGTGCCGACAGTGCCACGCGGATCTCGGTGACCGCGGCGCTGCGGTCACCACAGCGCAGCGCGTCGCCGGCACCGGGGCACGGACTCGACATCCCAGGGCCCTCCAAGAGCCAGTGTGAACGGAGCTGCCGACTTGACAGACTAGGCAGTATTGTCGCAGACGGCCGTCGCTTTAGGGAAAACCCCAGGCGAGAGCGTCCAGATCGTTGCTATACGTGATCAGAAAGTTCCCGTAGCAACGCGGCCTTGCCTTTGGCGCCGATGATCCGTTTGACCGGCTGACCGTCTTTGAACAAGATCAGCGTGGGGATCGAGACAACCTGGAAGTCGCGGGCCGTCTCCGGGTTGGCGTCGACGTCTAGCTTGGCGACGGTGAGCTGTCCCGCCTTCTCCGCCGCGATCTCCTCGAGCACCGGTGCCACCATGCGGCAGGGTCCACACCACGTCGCCCAAAAGTCCACCAGCACAGGCTCTTTGCTGGACAATACATTCTCGGCGAAGGAAGCGTCGGACACTTCCACTGGTCCGTTCTCGGCGCTGGTCATCGAGGTGCTCCAATCAGATCGGTGCCGGTGCTGTCGGCGCTGTCTAGGGTTGACGTTTCCGTGTCGGTGCGCTCGGCCAACCAACGCTCGGCGTCGATGGCCGCGGCACAACCGGTGCCGGCGGCGGTCACCGCCTGGCGGTAGCTGCGGTCTACCAAGTCGCCGGAGGCGAACACGCCGTCTACCGAGGTGCTCGTGGTGGGCGCCTGCACCAGCACGTAGCCGTCGGCATCGACGTCGAGGACGTCACGCACGAGGCCGGAGCGCGGGTTGTGGCCGATCGCGACAAAGACACCGGTGACCGCCAGGGCGGATTCCTCGCCGGTGGCGGTATTGCGCAGCCGCAGTCCGGTCACCGTGGTGTTGCCGTCCACCGCGAGCACCACGGTGTTGGTGAGGAACCGGATTTTGTCGTTGCTGCGTGCCCGCTTCAGCATGATCTTGGACGCGCGGAACTCGTCCCTGCGGTGCACGATTGTCACGCTGCGGGCGAATTTGGTCAGAAACGTGGCCTCTTCCATCGCTGAGTCACCGCCACCGACGACGGCGATGTCTTGGCCCCGGAAGAAGAACCCGTCACAGGTGGCGCACGAACTCACGCCTCGGCCCAGCAGCTCTTGCTCACCCGGCACGTTGAGATAGCGGGCCGCTGCGCCCATCGCCAGGATGACCGACCGGGCCGAGAAGGTCTGACCTTCCGCGGTGACCACCGACTTGACCGGGCCGTCCAGTGCGACGGACTCGACGTCTTCCATCCGTAGGTCTGCACCGAAGCGCAGGGCCTGCTCGCGCATTTCGTCCATCAACTCCGGGCCGGTGATGCCCTCGCGGAAGCCGGGAAAGTTCTCCACCTCCGTCGTCGTCATCAACGCCCCGCCGAAGGAGGTGCCTTCGAAAACCAGCGGCGCCAGCTGAGCCCGCGCAGCGTAGATGGCTGCCGTGTACCCGGCCGGACCGGAGCCGATGATGATGACGTCATGCACAGCGTCAGATACGGTCATGCGAGCCTTTCGATACGGAAGCTTCGAACGTCTGGAACGCCAGCGTAGGCGCTGCTGTTCCCGCAACACTACGGACGCCGGACGACCGTGTCGGCGAGTAGCCCGGTATCCGCCGAGCTGCAGTTGGGCCCTACCGCGACCGCCGTCAGGACATCGGGCGTGTCGCCCGGCAGCACCAGCAGCACCCCGGGCCGGCCGTTGATTTCGATCGGCTGCGCGCCGAGGAGCTGCGTGGACATCGGGTAACCGAGGCCGCTCAAGCACGAGGAGCGGCGGGCGGCATCGCGCAGTGGACCGTAGTCCGGGCGATGGTCGAGCAGCGCGAGGATCTGTTCAGCCGACAGCGGGATCACTGTGGGGCGGGCCGACACCGTGATGTGCTGTGCGGTGGTGGGTGTGCTGGGTGCCGGCGCGGGTGCCATCACCAGCGCGGCGGTCCCCAGCACGACGGCGGCAAGAGCGGCAGCCACACCGGCCACGGCAGCCAGCACGCGCGGCCCAGGCAGGCCCGGTCGCGTCGAGTGCGCGGCGCGACGGCGAGCGCGGGACCCGCTGGCCGGGTCACCCGCTGACCGCAGCGCTGCTTGGATGTCAGCGACGACGTGCGGGGGAGCGTCGGGGGCTGATGCTGCGTCGGCGCCGAGTTCGGCGACGTCGTGGCGCACCTGGTTCAGCGCTTGCAGAGACTGGCGGGCATCAGGATCGGCGCGGACTTGCTTTCGCACGCGAGCGGCGTCGGCGTCGGAGAGCAGACCTGCCTGCAAATCTGCGAGCACTTCCACCGATAGCGGCGGTTGCGCGTGCGCATCGCCGGCCGGATCGTCTTGCCCTTCACCCATCCGCTCCAGTGTCCGTGATGCATACGAACTGCCAGGACAACTAGCCCGCCGGGCGGTCGACACTGCGGGGCTCTGTGGCGGCGTCGGCCTTGAGGTAACCCAGTACCACGGCCAGGCGGGCTCGCGCGCGGGCGCATCGGCTCTTGACGGTCCCTTCGGCAACTCCGAGCAGTCGAGCGGTGTCGGCGACTGAATAGCCCTGCATGTCCACGGCCACCACGGCGGCGCGCTGCTCCACCGGCAGCCGCATCAGCGCATGGTGCACGATGATCGCCGTCTCGACCTGGCTGGTCCGATCGGGCACCGGATGAACATCGTCCAGCGGCAGGGTCGGATATGCCTTGCTCCGGCGCAGCCGATCCAGGCAGGCGTTGACCACGATGCGGTACAGCCAACTGCTGACGGCCGAGTCGTGCCGGAACGAGCCAGCGCCGCGGTGCGCCGAGAGCATCGCGTCCTGCAGGGCATCCGCGGCGTCCTCCGGGTTGCGGCTGGTCAGGCGGGCGAGCCGGTGCAGCTGTCGGTGATGACGTCCGAAGAGCTCTTCGAAGGCGTAGCGGTCACCGGCGACATGGGCGGCCAATAGCTCGGCGTCGCTGCGTTGCTGCGGAAAATTCATTCCGGAACCCACGGCCGAACGGTAACGAATCGGCAAGCCGACGGCACTTCACCCGGAGGGGCCCGGTGAGTGCAACCGTCAGGTCGCGGCCTGAACCGTGATCTCGGAGATCTGGGCGCGGCTTTCCCCGTCGGTGGTGCCCAGCGTGGAGATCCACACCAGCAGATTCGACGTCGGCGACGACGGTTTGACCGGGATGCTGTTGTGGCCCGGCTGCATCGGCGTCGGTCCCGTTAGTGCGGTGGTGTCCTCGAGTTTGGCCGGCGACGACGTCGGTGCCGCGCGGATCTGGATTTTCGTTCCCGTGCTCGAGATATCGACGGTGACGTTGCCAACCACCGTCGGTTGCGGCAGCTGCAGCAGCAGTCCGACGCCGTTCTTGAAGCCGGGGAATGGAACCGCGTCGTGGTAGGTGTCGGTCGACCAGCTCGTGCTGCGGTTCCCGTCGATCGCCAACCCGGCCTTGTCCGGCTCGTCGGCGTCGCCCCCCGGTGAGAAGACGGTGGCCCGCACCGGCTTGACGGTGGACCCCGGTGTCGCCGAACCGCCGGGTGAGGCTGATGCTGAGGACGGCGCATTCAGGCCGAGTTGGTCCTTGTCCAGGCCGCCGCCGAGATTGCCGAAGATTTTGCCCAGCACCGACGCCAGCACCAGCAGGGCCACCACGATGATGGCCACGGCGGCACCGACCCCGACCGTCACGTTGCGACGCCGCCGCGCACGGGCCTCGCCGTCCAGCGGAGCCGGCGAGCGGCGGTCCGGGCGCGATGGCGCCACCGGCCTGTCAGTGACCGGGCTCAACAGATCGGTGCGGTCAGCCACCGCGGTCGCCTGCTGGAGCAGGTTCAACAGCGTGGAGGCGCTGCGAATCCCGCCATACTCCTGAACCGCATGGACAGCGGCCGCGGAGATCTGGAACGGGACGTCGCGGTCGAGCGAGCTCGGTTCCGCCGGCTGACCACTGGAATCACGTTGGGCGGGCGGCAGCCCGCTGCGCACGCCGGCCTCCGGCAGCGGCCACCGGTTGACCAGGAGGGCGTACAGCGAGGCTCCGATACCGCGGATGTCGTCTTCGGGGGTGGCGTCCGGCATGGTCGCCGGGAACGCCAGCACGACGTCGCCTTCGATGCTGACGCGCACACGGCTGGGGTGGTCGATCGACAGCGCCACACCCGAGTGATGAGCCACCTCGGCGGCCGCGGCCAGCGACTGCATCGCGCGAGCGGCGCCGACTGGTGACGGGGAGGTGTCGGCGACCTCCTGTAGCGAGCCGCCGCGGATCCACTCGGCGACCACCAAGCCGCCGGCAGGGGTATGGACGACGTCCAGCACCCGCGCGACGCCGGGCTTGTCGACCCGGCTGAGCCGCAGCGTGCGGGACAGAATCTCGTTTACGGTCTCCTCGGGCAGCGCGTGATCGGGATCGACGAAAGTCAGCGCCACCTGTCGATCCAGCGCGGTGTCCAGCCCCTGCCAGAACTGCAGGGGAGGCGCGCCGCCATGGAAGACCAGCAGCCGGTAGCGGCCACCGGCGATCCTGGCCCCGGGGACCAGCGAAAAGTCCTCCTGGGACCCGGACGGTTCGGCGGCCGGCTGGCGGGGCGCGTCGAATTCGAGCGGCTCGCGGAGCGGATCCTCCGGCACGTCGCGGGTGGCGGCGGGCGGAAAGTCGCCGTGCGGTCGCTTCGGTTCGGCCGGTCCCGGCCCGACGCCTTGGTCGAAATCCGCGGGAATGTCCGGCTGGAAGTCGTCGGCGACATGCCGCGGCAGCTCGGTATCCGACCTTGCACTGGACGGGGCGCCGTCCGACGGGCGATCGGTCACCTCCGGTCCTTTCTTTGTGCCCACTCCCTGCCGAGGAGACCGTCGCCGGATCAGCTCCGGGTCTCGATAACCCCCCGGCGCGATCAAATTGCTCTGCTCAGCGTACGTGACCGCGTGGCGGTGAGACGGGGGGTCTGGCACTGCGCTTGTGCGCCGGGACAACGCCTTAAGGTTGCCGATCCTGCGCCGGATTGCCGCCAGGGCGGCCTGCGCCTCGGGCACCTGCGCGCGAATCATGACCGCGGCCAGGATGGGCACCATGATTCCGGTGAGCACCAACAGCCGCAACAGCGAACCGGCGCCCCCGCCGTGCGTGGTCAACGTTGCCAATCCCAACAGTCGATCCACCACGTGCGCAATCAGCCCGGCCAGCAACGACGCCGTCACCGCTACCAGGATCGTGCGCACCTCTCGGATGCCGACCAGGTGGCCGCTGGCCGACCGCAGGCTGTGCCGCAGCAGGAAGTAGCCGACGATCGCCCCAGCCAAAAATCCGAGGCCGTTGGCCAGCCCCAGATAACCCGCAACCAGATCGCGGTTAGCGGTGAGATGCGGCACCAGCAAAGAGGCGACGACCTTGACCGTCGTGATGACCAGGATGATCGCGATCGGCGTCCAGGGCTGCTCGCGCGCGTAGAAGACGCGCAGCTGCAAAAGCACTAGCGCATAGGGAATTAACGTGAATGCCGACAACGCGATCGCTGCGCCCAGGTATCCGGCGTCGACCTCGCCGAAGTGTCCGTAGGCGAACAGCGCGGTGCCGATCGCCGGGCCGCCGACGGTCATCAGCGCCACCGTCGGTATCAGCGTGATCATCGTCAATCGGGTCGCCAGCGACAGGTCCGCCAGTACTGCAGGGGTGTTGTCGGCGGCGGCGTTCCGGCTCAGCCGCGGCATCACCACGGTCAGCACCGTCACGCCGATCATCCCGAACGGCAGCATCAGCACCAGCCAGGTGTAGTTGTAGATCGCGGGTCCCGACGCGGCCGCGGTACTGGCGATCTGGTTTCCGATCACCAGGCCGAGCTGACTGACGAGCACGTAAAGCACCATGGCGGCGGCCATCGTGCCGAAGCGTTTGAGCCGCGCGTCGATTCCCCACAGCGGCCGCAGGCTGATCCGCTCGCGCCCGATCGCGACGAGCAACACGACGGTCTGTGCAAAAACCCCCACGGTGGTGCCGATCCCGAGCACCAACAGTTTGGTATTGCCCATCCGGACGGGATCGACCGATAGCTCGCCGGGCACCGCCAAATACAGACCCAGGGTGGCAATGGCGACGACGTTGTTGACGACCGGTGCCCACGCCGGCGGCCCGAACACGTTGCGGGTGTTCAAGATTGCCATGAAAACTGACGACAGACCGTAGAAGATGACCTGCGGCAGCAGCATATAAGCGAACGCGGTGGTCAGGGGTTCGTTCACCTGGGGGGTGTGGCCGAGCATCAACCGCACCAGCAGCGGTGCGGCCAGCACCGACAGCGCCGTCGTCAGTAGCAGCAGGGTGGTGGCCAGGGTGACCAGACGGCGCACGAATGCCGCACCGTGGTCGGGGTCGTCCTGTTCGGCGCGGGCCAGGACCGGCACGAAGATCGCGGTGAAGGTGGCCTCCAAGACGAGTGCGGCGACCAGGTTGGGCAGCTGGTTGGCCACCGAGAAGGCGCTGGTGAGCGCCGCACCCAAGATCGCTGCCAGCAGCACGAGCCGGGCGAAGCCGGTGATTCGACTTACCAACGTCGCCAACGCCATTCCCCACGACCGGGACACCAGTGCGGCGTCAGAAAGCTCCGCTCGCGGCTGCGGCGCCGGTCGCGGGGGAGTGGCAGGTGACCTGCGTGGCATCGATACTGGCTCCGGTGGCGGCGGGATCGTGCGGCGCCGCGCATGGACGGCCTTTGCTGACCGCTGCGTTGATGCCGAGTGTGCTGGCGGCGGCACTGGCCGTCCGGCGGAACTCATACCCGGTGCTCTTCGTCCATCAAGCGGTCCAGCTCACGGTCGCCGACGGCGGTCTGGCGGTCCTGGTCGGCCGGCGGTGCGTCAGCGGGATCCGGGCGATCCAAGTCGGCCGGGTCGGGCTGGCCACGGTACCGGTGCCAAAGGCGGCGTCCGGTCAGCAGAACCAGCAGGGCCCCGGCCGTCAGTGTGATAGCGAACAGCACCTTGCCGTACGCATTGGAGTGCACCGACAACCGGACCGGTTCGCCCAGCGCCAAGCCTTCCGGGGTACGCAGCGACACGTCGACGGCAACGCGTTGAGTGAAATTCACTTCGATCGGCACCCGCAGCGGGAGATAGCCCGGCGGCAGCTCGATCTCACCGACATCGGTCACCGTCATCCCCGGCGGCGCGTCGACCTGCAGACGGACGCGGATCGGAACCGCCAGGCCATTGTGCAGTGCCAGCGGAAGGGGGCTGTGCTCGGTAGCCAGCGTGTAGTTGCCACCGGGGTTGACGATCGTCACCGCACCGAACAAGTCGTCGACCGTGTGTCCGACGATCTCCATTCGCTGGTGGGCCATCCCGTTGCGAGTATCAGGTCGCTCGGACTGGCTCACCGCGCGCAGCATGTCCTCGCGCAGTGGCGCCGTGTACTGCGTGCCGGTCAGCCCGGTGCGGCCGTCGACGGTCAGTGCCGAAGTCAGGCCCCACAATCGGCCCACGTCGCGGGCGATTGTGGCGATGACGTCGTCGTCGAAGCGGCCGCGCGCCACGGTCTGGCTGCTCAGCGGCTGGGGCGCCTGAGTGAGTGCCTGGGCGTCGTCGATCACCGCGGTCAGCGGTCGCGGTGCCGCCAGGCCAGAGTGGATCGAGGTGGCCAGCGTGGTCAGGATGGCCTGGGCGTCGTCGGCCTGCAGGTTCCACACCGCCGGCGGCATCAGGATTTGGACGCGGGGCGCGATCGTTGGCGCCAAGGCCCGCCACAGCATCGATCCCAATGCGTCCTGCCGACGTGCGGCGTCGGAGTCGTGTCGCAGCCGTACTGCCAGCGCAGCGTCCAGATATGTCGGTGCGGCCGGGTCGATGCCCGCTGCCGCCAACGCGGCACCCACCGCAGGATCGAACGGCGCGACCACCACCTGCGGCGACACCCGCCTCGGTGCAACGTCGGCGATCGCGGGTGTACCGGCCGCGGCGTCGTGTGGCGAGAAACCCGCGGCGGCGAGCGCCACCGTGTCGCCGTTGGCGTTGAGGACTTCCGCGGCCCGGCTGGTCAATGGCCCGTCGGCCATCAGTGTGGCGCCTCGGGTCGATGTGACGCCCAGAATCTCGTCGACGATGTCGCCGGCGGAGTTCTCGGCGATCGCGCTGAGTCCCTGATCGTTGACGCGTCGCAAGGCGTCGAGATCGGCCTGGGCATAACTGGTGGGCGCTACGCACATGCGGTGGGCAAGCGTGCGCAGCCGGCCCAGCCAGTTCGTTGCGGCGACCTGCCCGGTACCCGGATGAGTCGGTGTGCGTGCCAGCTGCGCGTTGCTGTCGGCAGCGTCGGACACGACGTAGCCGCCCGTCATTGCATTGACGGTGACCAGGAGATCAGGGTCGACGGCCAGGCACAGCGACCGGTCGACCGCGCCGTCCGGGTCGACGTCTCGGCTGGTCGCGAACTCGGCGGCAGACAGCAGGATGTCCAGCCGGCCGCCGGTCGCCAACGAGGTCGCCAGATCGTCGTCGGTCAGCCGGACCGGGATCGTGCCTCCGGGTGCGCCCGGCGCCAACCGGGGCCGATCGGCCAGCGGCCACAACATCGTCAGTTGAACGGGTTTCGAGGTGTCGGGCGCAACGACGGAGCCCGCGGCGGCGGCGGACCGGTCGGCCGGATCGGGCGGCACACCGACCACCGGCAACAGGAAGCGGGCATTGTCGAGCCGTGCGGGTTCACCGTAGTCGGGTGTCCCGTTGACATTCACCAGCATTGGGTAGATGCCGGGGTGATCGATCGCCAGCGAGGGCTCGCTCAGCGAGCGCACCGGGACAGACAGGGTGAACCCGGCGTCCTGGCCACGTTGCAGTTCGGTGGCCACGGTCAGGAAATCCGCGGCCGGCTGGTATTGGTCGGTGGCGCCGTCGAGGTTGGTGCGCAGGCCGGCCGACGACGTGACGGCGGCGGCGTGCTCGAGGCGAACCATCACGTCACGAACCGGGCGGTCGCCGACGTTCGTCACCATCCCGGTGACCGTCACGATGGGCTCGCTGGAGGTGGTGACCACGTTGGGCGTCACCTGATCGACTCGGACCTGGAGAAACGGCGTCCTACCGGGCTCGCCCGCGGCGGCGCGGGGCGCGGTGGCGGGCACGCCGAGCAGAGCACCCAACCCGGCCACGACGCCGGCCACTACGGCGAGGCGCCGCACGCCGGCCACTACGGCGAGGCGCCGCACGCCGGCGCGCCGGGGCCGTGGTGCGGTCGAAACGCCGCTCCTCCTCATCGCTTCGCTCTGCATCGTCGTCGGCGGCTAGGGCGCTGGACCGCGCCCGATCTTCCGGCCCGGCGCCGGCTCGTCCGGGCGTGCGTTTCGGGTGCGCGAATGCGTCTGGGGCCGTCGCTGAATAGAGGTGGGCGGCAGCGGGGGCAGCGCGGCGGGACCGTCGGTCTGCAACCGGTCGATCAACTGGTCGGCGACCTCGGCAAGCCGGCGTTCATCGGCGTAGGCCAGCCGTGACGGCAGCTCCCCGATCGGCACCCAGGCCACTTCGGCGACCTCGACATCGTCATCCGACAACTGCCCGCCGGAGAACCGCATCAGGTAATGGTGCACGGTCTTGTGCACGCGCCGCCCCTCGGTCACGAACCAGTAGTCGATGCTGCCCAGCGCGGCCAGCACACTGCCCTGAATCCCGGTTTCCTCGGCGACCTCGCGGATCGCGGTCTGCTCGGCGGTCTCGCCCAGCTCGATGTGCCCTTTAGGCAGAGACCACAACATTCGGCCACGCCGGTCGACGCGGCCGATGAGTGCGGCGACCTGCTCGTCGCGGGGCCCGTCGATGCCGTCGATAACGAGTCCGCCGGCGGAAGTTTCGTGGACGGTCCGCAGCCGCTCGGGTCCGCGTCGCGGTGAACGCGACCGGCGCGAGTTTGCCTCCGACGCGGCGCTGGCGGTCGGGCTGTCAGCGTGCTTATCAGCCGGACCGGCCGCACGCCCACCACGGCGCCTGCCTCGGCGCCGACGGGGTTTGGCTTGTTCGCCATCCGACACCCAAGCGATAGTAGCTGGCACACCTGGAGGTTCCCGGCGCACTCGCCGGTAGCGAGTGCCTGGTCGGCGTCTTGCCGTTCCGGCTGGTCGTCCCGGCGCGGGATGGTCCGACTCCGGCCGTTGCGACCGGCATCGTCGCCGATTCCTAGGCTCATCGAACGTGCCCGAACAGGACGCCGCGCTGTTGACCGCCGCCGCGGTCGCGCTGAATAAGCACGCCCCGGTGCTGGCCGAGCTGGGCGCGGCGTTCGACTGCGGCGGGCCACCAGCTGTACCTGGTCGGGGGCTCGGTGCGAGACGCGCTGCTCGGCCGGTTGAGCCCGGATCTCGACTTCGCCACGAACGCTCGTCCCGAGCAAGTGCAGGAGATCCTGCAGTCCTGGGCCGAGGCGGTGTGGACCACCGGCATCCAGTTCGGCACCGTCGGTGCCGCCAAGGGCGAGCACCGCGTCGAGATCACCACCTTCCGCGCCGACCGCTACGACCGGGTTTCGCGCAATCCGCAGGTCCGCTTCGGAGAGCGCATCGACGAAGACCTGATGCGTCGCGACTTCAGCGTGAACGCGATGGCGGTGCGCATCACACCGGCTGGCGCGGGCCAATTCCTTGATCCCGTGGGCGGTTTGGCTGCGTTGCGTGCCGGCGTGCTGGACACGCCGTCGGCGCCGTCGGTGTCTTTCGGTGACGACCCGTTGCGAATGCTGCGCGCCGCCAGATTCGTCTCGCAGCTGGGTTTCACCGTGGCTCCGCGGGTGCGACAAGCGATCGAGGATATGGCTCCGGAATTGGCGCGGATCACCGCCGAACGGGTGGCAGCCGAACTGGACAAGCTCTTGCTCGGTGACGACCCCGCATCCGGTATCGACCTACTGGTCCAAAGCGGTATGGGCGAGGTGGTTTTGCCTGAAGTCGGTGCCATGCGGATGGCCATCGACGAACACCACCAGCACAAGGACGTCTACCAGCATTCACTGACCGTGCTGCGGCAGGCGATCGAGCTGGAGGATCCTGCGGAGGGTGGGCCCGATCTGGTGTTGCGCTGGGCGGCGTTACTGCACGACATCGGTAAGCCGGCCACCCGACGGTACGAGCCCGACGGGGGTGTGAGTTTCCACCATCACGAGGTGGTCGGCGCCAAGATGGTCCGCAAGCGGATGCGGGCGTTGAAGTACTCCAAACAGATGGTCGACGACGTCGCGCAGCTGGTGTACCTGCATTTGCGGTTTCATGGCTACGGCGGCGGAAAATGGACCGATTCGGCGGTGCGCCGGTATGTCACCGACGCCGGGCCGCTCTTGCCGAAGCTGCACAAGCTGGTGCGCGCCGATTGCACCACCCGTAACGCCCGCCGGGCCGCCCGATTGCGGGCCAGCTACGACCAGCTCGAATCGCGGATCGCGCGACCTGGCTGCCAAAGAGGATCTGCAGCGCGTCCGGCCGGATCTCGACGGCAACGAGATCATGGACATTCTGGGTATTCCGGCCGGTCCGCCGGTGGGTCAGGCGTGGCGTCACCTGAAGGAGCTGCGACTGGACCGCGGGCCGCTGACCCGCGAGGAGGCAACCGCCGAGTTGCTGTCTTGGTGGCGGGCAAAAGGGAACGGGTAGCTGGCCGTACGCCGGTAGCATCTCCCCCCAGTGGGTAAGGGAGGTTGACCCCGTGGACGAGGTGGCGTTGGGGCGTTACCGGCTGCTCTCGTTGCTCGGCGAGGGCGGTATGGGCAAGGTGTACCGGACCTACGACACCATGATGGACCGTGATGTGGCGATCAAGGTGTTGCTGCCCGAGATGGCGACCGAACCCGGCTATGGGCAACGGTTCCAACGAGAGGCCCTCACCGCCGCCAGATTGACTGAGCCGCATATCATCCCAGTGCATGAGGCCGGCGAAATCGACGGCCGGCTGTATCTCGTGATGCCCATCATCGAGGGCACCGACGTGCATTCTCTGCTCCAGCGTGAGGGGCCGATGAGCCCACAGCGGGCCGTGCACGTCGTCGAACAGCTGGCCGCCGCGCTGGACGCCGCTCATGCCGCGGGGCTGGTGCACCGCGACATCAAACCCTCCAACGCACTGGTGACCGCGCGCGATTTTGTCTACCTCATCGATTTCGGCATCGCCCATGACTCCTCAGCCACCAAGCTGACCGGCACCGGCATGCTCGTGGGCACTATGGCCTACATGGCGCCGGAACGCTTCACTGCCGGAGTTGTCCCCGACGTCCGTTCCGACGTCTACGCGTTGGCGTGTGTGTTGTACGAATGCTTGACCGGTCACCAGCCCTATCCGGGAACGGGCATCGAGCATCAAATCGCCGCCCACCTCACGCTGGACCCGCCGATGCCCAGTGCGGGGAGAACCGATCTACCCGCCGCATTCGACGAAGTCATCGCCACCGGCATGGCAAGGAATCCCGACGCCCGTTACCAGTCTGCCCACGAGTTGGCCACCGCCGCCCGCAACGCCGTGAGCACCTCCGCACCTCACCGATCTCACCCATCTGGCAACCACTACACCGTGCCCGCGGTGCCCGACACCTACCGATCGTCCGGCCCGCCATCCCCGGCGGCGCGTCCACTATGGAAGCAACCCCGACCGATTCTGATCGGCGCGATCCTCGCGACTGCTCTCGTCGTTATCGCCGTTGTCGCCATTTTCCAGCTGCTCCGACCACACTCGCGCGCTCCCCTACACTCAACCGGGCAGGCTGGACCGACAACCACGGTTGCGGGCGGCATCGTCCAGCCGGTGCGTGCGACGGTCTTCTCGCCGGATGGCGAACCCGACTCACCTGACACTGCCGGTTACGCGATCGACAGCGACCCGAGCACCTCCTGGGGAACTGACATCTACCACGACCAGGCCGCTTTCCCGGCCTTCAAATCCGGCGTCGGCTTGAGGTTGCAGCTGCCGCGGCCCGCTGGGGTCGAGGCGGTCAACATCGACACTCCGAGCACCGGGACCAGCGTGGAGGTCCGCTCGTCGACCACGCCGACCCCGGCGGCGCTATCGGACACGATCCTGCTGGTCCCTACTACAATATTGCGACCCGGCCACAACGCCGTCTCGGTCAACTCCTCCTTGCCAACCTCGAATCTGCTGGTGTGGATTTCCGCCTTGGGAAGCACCAACGGTAGGAGCCAGACCCAGATCTCTGAGATCACCGTGCGGGCCGCGTCTTAAAGTCAGACAGCCACGCCTGGGGAACCGCCGGCGGCGTTGGCCCATCTAAAACCACATGGAGTACTGCTTAGCCAGTGGTGACGCGGCGGCGTCGATGTGGAGTGATCAGCCCGACCTCGACATCGACGGCGACGGGCGGCTGGATGCGATCAGCCTGGATTTCGACGGCGACGGGATGTGCGACGACGCGTTGGCCGACCTTGACGGTGACGGGCTGGTCGACCACGCGGTCCTCGACCTAGACAACGACGGAACCGCGGAGAGTTACTTCACCGATGACGGTTCGGGGACGTGGACGGTGGGAGTCGACCGGGGCGGGCAACTGCGCTGGTTCGGTCTCGACGGTGTGGAGCACACCAGCGGGTCGCTGGTCGACTTCGACTCCGACGAACAGGTCGATGACCGGCTGTTCGACACCGATGGCGACGGCCTGGCCGACCGCGCGATCTGCGCCGGTGACGACGGGACGACCGGATACGTCGATATAGATGGGGACGGGAAGTGGGACGTCAGGCTGACAGATGGCGACGGCGACGGCATCGCCGACGGAGCTTCCGCACTGTAGTGCGTCACTGCTTTACCGAGATCGACAGCAGCGCAGCAATTTTGATACTTTCGACGCTGACGGCGATCTCGATGCAGGTTGGCCCTCGTCCACGCGCATCGACCGAGGCGGACTCGGATGGCGCCGACTCTCTTCGCGTTTCACGCGGATCGACCGGGGCGGACTCGGATAGCCCCGGCTCTCTTCGCGTTCACGCTCATCGACCGGGGCCGGGCGGGCCGGCGAAGGCTTGCGCGATACTTAGCCAGCGCTGAGCGTCATCGCCCTGCGCCGCGACGTCGAGCGCGCTGCGCGGCCGACGCTGGGTGACCAGGAAACAGAAGTCTTCCGCGCAGCCGGTCACCCGCTGGGCTGCGTCCGGGGGACCCCACGACCAGGTGTCGCCGCCGGGTGCCCGCAGCTCGACTAGGAACGGGTCGGTCGGCGGGGTCAAACTATTGACCACAAACGAGTAGTCGCGGGTGCGGACCCCCAGATGCGCGATGGAGCGTAACCGTGCGGTGGGGGAGCGGCGGACGCCGAGGGTGTCAGCAACATCAAGTCCATGCGCCCAGGTCTCCATCAGTCGCGCGGTGGCCATGGACGCCGCGCTCATCGGCGGACCGAACCACGGCAACTTGCGGCCGGCGGCGACCTGGACCAGCGCCTCATGCAGGCGTTTGCGGGTGAGTCGCCAGTCGGCCAGCAGCTGCACCGGCGCTGCGGCCGCCAACTTCTCGGCACCCGCGTCGACGAAACCGCCGGGATTTTCCGCCGCGGCCGCCAGCACCTGCGAGAACCCTGCCTCGTCGCTGAGCGCGGTCAGCGCGACCCGATCGGTCCACAACAGATGCGCTACCTGGTGGGCGATGGTCCAGCCCGGCGCAGGTGTGGGTGTGGCCCAGCTTTCGTCGGGAAGCCTCGCCACCAGCGCGTCGAGTTCATCGCTCTCGGCGCGCAGGTCGTTCACGATCGGCTCCGGCCCGGCCATGGCTCGTACCTTACGTCCGGAGGACATCGCGGCAGGCCGCAGGCGTCGTTGATGCTTGGCTACAGAATGAAGAAGTCGAGGTCATCGGTGAGGGAGTGCAAGTGCCATGCGCCGGCCGCATAGAGGCCAAGCCGCGGTCGAGCAGGTCGCGGTTGAGTTCGGAAATGGGATGGTCGTGAAACAGTTTGGCGCTGTGCATGATTCCGCACAGTGGTGGCATGTCAGTGTGCTATTTTCCAGCACCGCCGCGACCACAAGAATTGATTCTGCCGTGGAGATGATCGGGTGATCCTGCCCTCGTTGGGGCTGTGACCCTGCTTCCGGCGGGCCATCGATGAGCGCTGGTGATCAGCGCCGCAACGCGCGTCGTCATGGGTGTCCGACCCGGCTGCGCCGGGCCAGGAACGCGTGAACGACTAGGCCGGTGACGTAGATTCCCGTCCCGGCCAGCGCCAGCCCCGGCGAGTGCCCGTCGTCGCGAATGATGGTCGCCGCGACGGTGACTGCCGCGACGAACGACACCCAGAACAGCGCATCCTGGACGGCGAACACGTGCCCGCGCCGGGCGTCGTCGACGTCGATCTGCATTGCACTGTCGGCGCACAGTTTGACCACCTGGCCGGCGATGCCGAGAAAGAACCCGCACACCACCATGACCGCCAGCTGCAAGCCGGCGCCGGCGATCTGAATGACGGCAGCAAACCCCAGCGCACCGTTGGCGGTGGCGTAGCGGCCCCAGCGGCGCACGGCGGCCGGCGTCACGACGTTGGCCAAGAAGGAGCCGGACCCGGTTGCTGCGACGAACAACACCGCGGTGCCCAACCCGCCGACCGTCGCGTTGCCGGCGTGCCGAACCAATACCAGCACCAGCAACGTGTTGATGCCGAACACCATTCGGTGGGCGGCCAACCCGCTGAGCGTGGCGGCGACCGTCGGGCGATCCCGGATGGTCCGGGCGCCGGAAAGCCAGCCGGTGAGTACGGAATAGACAACCGATCCGTGCCTCGGCTGGCCGGCATCGTCGGGGCCTAGCGCGTGCGGGCGAAATCGCAGCGACAGCAGCAGCGCAAGCGACACCGGGATCGCGACGATGAAAACGACCCACGCGGAGCCCGTGTCGCCGGCACCGATGAGTGCCCGGGGCAACAGCATGAAATTGGCGCCGAGGAATGCAGCGACGGCGCCCGTCGCGGTGGCAACCGAATTCATCGTGACCACCTGCTCCCGGGTCACCACATGCGGCAGCGCCGCCGACATCCCGGACGACACGAAGCGACCGAATCCGTTGACGATCAGCGCGCCGCACAGCACCGCCCAGTCGTTGGCGCCGATTGCGAGCAAGGCGCCGACTTCCCCGACGCAAATCAGGCGACCCAGGTTGGCGCCGATCAGCACCAGCCGTCGATCCCATCGATCCATCAGCGCGCCGGCAAAGGGACCCAGCAGCGAATAGGGCAAAAACAGCACGGCGAACGATCCGGCGATCGCCAGCGGGTCGGCGGCCCGGTCCGGGTTGAACAACAACGCCCCGGCCAGGGCGGCGCCGAAGAGGCCGTCGCCGAACTGGCTGGCCGTCCGCAACTCCAGCAGGCGCTGGAAGTCGGGTGAACTGTGCACCGACCGCCACACGGCGACGGGCGCACGGGGATGACTCACACAACCTACTTCGATGATCGAGGTCAGTTACAAAAAATGAGCGCAGGCCGCCTGGAACCACAGTACAAATGTGGGCTCGGGCGGCACTGATTCGCCCAGTTGAGCGCGTGCGGTGCCATGATGGTCTGGTGGCGCAGCCCGAAGACCCCGAGGACTATGTCGCACCCGCCGCGCATCGGGTGCGGGCGGGCACCTTGCTACTGGCGAACACCGATCTGCTCGAGCCGACATTTCGCCGCAGCGTGATCTACATCGTCGAGCACAACGGCGGCGGCACGTTGGGGGTGGTGCTCAACCGGCCCAGCGAAACCGCCGTCTACAACGTGCTGCCGCAGTGGGCCAAGCTGGCGGCCAAGCCGAAGACGATGTTCATCGGGGGGCCGGTAAAGCGCGATGCGGCGCTATGCCTGGGAGCGCTGCGTATCGGAGCCGATCCGCACGGGGTGGCCGGGTTGCGGCATGTGTCGGGGCGCATCGCAATGGTCGACCTCGACGCCGATCCAGAGCTGATCGCACCGCTGTTGGAAGGCGTGCGGATTTACGCGGGCTACTCAGGCTGGACCATCGGCCAGCTCGAGGGCGAGATCGAGCGAGACGACTGGATTGTTTTGTCCGCCTTGCCCTCTGATGTTCTCGTGCAGCCGAGGGTCGACCTCTGGGGGCGGGTGCTGCGGCGCCAGCCCTGGTCAATGTCGCTGCTGGCCACCCATCCGATCGACGTCAGCCGGAATTAGATCGCCGGCCGTCGTCACTGGCAAGCTCGGATGCAGCCCGCGCAGTTGCCGGTGCAGGCGGCTGCGGCCTGGCGGCGTGCCGCATAACGTGCGTTCTGCCAGGAACCGGCGGGCCACCGTGCCGAGGGCACCGACGATGCAGGTGATGACGAGTGCGGTATACGGCGTGGCCAGCGCCACGGCGCCGCCGCTGGCCAGCATCACCGCTGCCGCCAACTGTGTTGGGGCCATTGAGCGTCTGAGTATCTGGGCGGGGTCGCCGTCGGGCGACCGGGTGATCGACCGCAGCCCGAAAGCCGCCGCTGCCACCGCTGCACAGATGCACAGGGGCACCCCAGCGAAGCGAGGGGACACGCCCACGATCAACATGGCCTCACAATACGAGGCGGCCGACCGGGGTCCACTGTTGAGGACTACTGACGCCGTGCGGGGACGCCCGGTACCGGCGCTGGTGCCGCGGCCGGCAAGGAGGGCACCGCGGCCGGTAGGGAGGGTGCCCCCGCCGGTAGAGAGGACGCCGCGACCGGGCCAGACGGTGCCGCGGCCGGGTCGGCTTGCGGAACATCTGGCGGTGCTGAGCCGGGGACGCTTACCCGAAACCCCCTGATGATCGCGTTGGTCGCAGGCCCCTCGCCGATCGCCTGGCCCACACCGGTGGTCACCGCCAAGGAAACCAGGTAAGTGTCCGGGCCGGAGGTGGCCAGGACGTGGCGGTGCGAGGTGTTGAGCGTCAGGTCATTCTGGCGGTAGGTGCCTTCGATGATCGACGACGGGAAGCCGTTGAAATCGGCGAGCGAGGCGTCGGTGGTTCGCCACGCGGCAAGCTGCTGGCTGTCGACAAAGCCGTGAGTGATGGCCTCCCGGGGGTCGAAGTTCCCGATCAGCTTGTACACCACAAGTTGGGCGTTGGAGGTGTAGATGCTGTTGCCGGATCGGTTTGCGATCACCACGAACGGGTCGATCACGTTGGGGTCGGGCACTCGGGTCCACCCGGGTGGCATGGGCAAGGCGATGTCGAGCGCGTTGAAGTCCTGGGCTTTTTGCGGCTCGAGAATGACACCGTTGCCCTGCAGGTAATCACGGATCGTGCCGGACCGAGCCGGAACCAGGGTGGGCTGCGCCGGGGGCGCCGCCGCGACGGGGGGTGCGGTTCCGGCGGGAAGTTCCGGCGCCCCGGGCGGCACCGCGGCAGCGGCGGGGGCGGGCGCCACCGCCGGCGCCGTCCCCGTCGTGTTGCTGGAGATCGCCCCGGGCGCAACGGTGGTGGACTGGGCGACCGTCGGCGGTGCAGGCGTGGGCCGCGGCGGAAATACCGGTTCCGCCGATGCGGTGGTTCCCGCAAAGCCCACAACTGCAGCAATGCCGACGGTCACACCCCCCACCAGCACCCGCCAGCTGCGGGCAGTCTGCATCATTCGCGGCGGTCCTTCCGAATTCGGCTGAAAAAGCGGTCGTCAGGCGCTGACTGTAACTACCGCCCGGCAGCGGCCACCAGGCCTGGAATACACCTGGAATCGACCTGGAATCGACCTCTGATCGGTCCGCGATGCTACCGAGATCAACCCGTGGCCGAGCGCCGGGCGATCGGCGCCCTTATACCCTGTTTGACGTGACCGAATCGCCGCCTGGCCCGCACGGCCGCGACACTGTGGCCGTCGAACCGGACTCCGACGCGCCGCAGTACCGCTACACCGCGGAGTTGGCGGGTCGCATCGAGCACACCTGGCAGGAGAATTGGGCACGCGCGGGCACGTTCAACGTGCCCAACCCGGTCGGATCACTGGCTTCGACCGATGGTTCGCCAGTGCCCGAGGACAAGCTGTTCGTTCAGGACATGTTTCCGTATCCGTCGGGTGACGGACTGCACGTCGGTCACCCGCTGGGCTACATCGCCACCGATGTTTACGCTCGCTACTTCCGGATGACCGGCCGTAATGTGCTGCACGCGTTGGGGTTCGACGCTTTCGGGCTACCCGCCGAGCAGTACGCGGTGCAAACCGGGACCCATCCCCGTTCGCGGACCGCGGCCAACATCGTCAACTTCCGGCGCCAGTTGGCCCGGCTGGGTTTGGGCCACGACTCCCGGCGCAGCTTTTCGACCACCGACGTCGAGTTCTACAAGTGGACGCAGTGGATCTTCCTGCAGATCTACAACGCCTGGTTTGACACCGCCACCAACAAGGCCCGTCCGATCGCTGAACTGATCGCCGAATTCGATTCGGGTGCACGCACTCTCGACGACAGCCGAGACTGGGCCACCTTATCGGCCGGGGAACGGGCGGACGTGATCGACGGCTACCGGTTGGTGTACCGCTCGGATTCGATGGTGAACTGGTGTCCTGGACTGGGCACCGTGCTGGCCAACGAAGAGGTTACCGCCGACGGCCGTAGCGACCGGGGCAATTTTCCCGTCTTCAGGAAACGGTTGCGGCAGTGGATGATGCGGATCACCGCGTACTCGGAGCGATTGCTCGACGATCTCGACCTGCTGGATTGGCCGGACAAGGTCAAGGCCATGCAGCGCAACTGGATCGGCCGCTCCACCGGTGCCGCGGCGCTATTCGCGGCGCGCACGCCCGAGGGCGCTACCGTCGATATCGAAGTCTTCACCACCCGGCCCGACACCCTATTCGGCGCGACCTACCTGGTGCTGGCGCCCGAACACGAGCTCGGTTGATTCCCTGACCGCAGCCGTCTGGCCGCACGACACCGATCCGCATTGGACATTCGGCGGCGCCACACCTGCGCAGGCAGTGGCCGCTTACCGGCGTGCCATTGCCGTCAAATCAGACCTGGAGCGCCAGGAGAACAAAGCGAAGACCGGCGTCTTTTTGGATAGCTATGCGATCAACCCGGCCAACGGCGAACGGGTGCCGATCTTCATCGCCGACTACGTGCTCGTCGGCTACGGCACCGGAGCGATCATGGCGGTCCCCGGCCACGACCAGCGGGACTGGGAATTCGCCCACGAGTTCGGATTGCCGATCGTCGAAGTCATTGCCGGCGGCGACATCTCACAGGCCGCCTACACTGGCGACGGGTTGCTGGTGAACTCCGGCTACTTCGACGGAATGGACATCGCCACCGCCAAAGAGGCCATCACCGGTCGGCTGGAGTCCGACGGGCGTGGCCGGGCCCGCATCGAATACAAACTGCGGGATTGGCTTTTCGCCCGCCAACGCTACTGGGGCGAGCCGTTCCCGATCGTTTACGACGGCGATGGGCGCCCGCACGCGCTCGACGAGGCCGCACTGCCGGTTGAGCTGCCCGAGGTGGTCGACTACTCGCCGGTGCTCTTCGATCCCGACGACGCCGACAGCGAGCCGTCTCCGCCACTGGCCAAGGCCACCGATTGGGTGCACGTGGAGCTGGACCTCGGCGACGGGCGTAAGCCCTATACCCGCGACACCAACGTGATGCCGCAGTGGGCCGGCAGCTCTTGGTACGAGCTGCGTTACACCGATCCGCACAACCCGGAACGCTTCTGCGGCAAGGAGAACGAAGCCTACTGGATGGGGCCCAGGCCGTCCGAGCACGGGGCGGGCGACCCCGGGGGCGTCGACTTGTACGTCGGCGGCGTCGAGCACGCCGTGCTGCACCTGTTGTATGCCAGGTTCTGGCACAAGGTGCTCTACGATCTTGGTCACGTCAGCTCTCGGGAACCGTACCGGCGCCTGGTCAACCAGGGCTACATCCAGGCTTTCGCCTACACCGATGTCCGGGGTTCCTACGTGCCGGCAGCCGACGTTGTCGAGCGCGACGGCAAGTTCGTCTACCCGGGCGCGAACGGTGACGTCGAGGTCTTCCAGGAATTCGGCAAAATCGGTAAGAGCCTGAGGAATTCGGTGTCACCCGACGAAATTTGCGATGGCTACGGCGCCGACACGCTGCGGGTCTACGAGATGTCGATGGGCCCGTTGGAGGCGTCGCGACCGTGGGCCACCAAAGACGTGGTCGGCGCGTACCGCTTTCTGCAGCGGGTGTGGCGGCTGGTAGTCGACGAGCACACCGGCGACAGCCGGGCGACCAACGAGCAGTTGGATCTCGACACGTTGCGGGCGCTGCATCGGACTATCGCCGGCGTCTCGGAGGACTATGCGGCACTGCGTAATAACACTGCGGTGGCCAAGCTGATCGAGTTCACCAACTACCTCACCAAAAAGCACCGCGACTCGGTGCCCCGGCCCGCGATCGACGCGCTGGTCTTGATGCTCGCGCCGCTGGCACCGCATCTGGCCGAGGAGTTGTGGCTGCGGTTGGGCAATACGACGTCGCTGGCGCACGGGCCGTTTCCGACTCGCCGATCCGGCTTACCTGGTCGAAGACACGATCGAATACCCGGTGCAAGTCAACGGCAAGGTGCGGGGCCGCGTGACGGTGCCCGCCGACGCCGACGCCGACTCGGTTGAAGCGGCGGCGCTCGCCGACGAGAAAGTGCAGGCCTTCCTCGGCGGGGCCAGCCCGAAAAAGGTGATCGTGGTCGCCGGCCGGCTGGTCAACCTCGTCGTGTGACGAATCCGCTACAGAGAGACGACGTCGTTAGCGGGTAGCCGGGGCCCGGATCACGATCTCGTGGACATCGCCGTCGGGTGGGATGGCCACCACGTTGGCGACCACCGCAGCAACGGTTTCGGGCCGCAGGAAGGCTGTGGAATCGTATTCACCGCCCTCGAAGGCCACCAGTTCACGCTGCATGTCGGTGTCAGTGCGACCCGGATACACGGTGGTCACCCGCAGCTCCGGTTCGTCCTCACGCAGGGAGTCGGCGAATGCGCGTAGGGCGAACTTACTGGCCGAGTAAGCGGCCATGCCCGGGGAGACACTGCGTCCCGAGCCGGAGTTGATGAACACGACATGTCCGTGCGCCCGCCGCAACGCAGGCAGCAATGCCAGCGTAAGCGCCACCACGCCAAAGAGATTGACAT
The DNA here is from genome assembly GCA_963787635.1 of uncultured Actinomycetota bacterium. Classification (GTDB taxonomy): domain Bacteria; phylum Actinomycetota; class Actinomycetes; order Mycobacteriales; family Mycobacteriaceae; genus Mycobacterium. The sequence goes on from CAWBDP010000008.1 coordinate 874,004, forward strand.
CGAATGTGGCTCGCCAGTCATCGACATCTGATTCGGCGATATGACTGGGAATGGACACCCCGGCGTTGTGCACCAGCACGTCGAGTTGGTCGGGGATTTCGGAGTTGTTTCGGATCGCGCTGGTATCACTCAGATCGAGCGGCCAGGTGGTGGCGTCAAGCCGCTGCGCGATTGCGTCGAGCCGCGACGAGGGCCGACCTGCCAGCAACAGGCTATAGGCCGGGGCTAGGGCGGTGGCAATTGCAGAACCGATACCGCCGCCGGCACCGGTGATAAGGGCATTGGGCATGCCAGTCAGCTTAAGCCGAACCCGGGTCATCGATGAGCCGCATCAGGAGCGCAATTCTGTGCTGCGCAGCCCGGCAATACCGAATGCCTTGACCGGCAGAACTTTACGCCTGTTCGCGTTCGGCCGATGCGTCGGTGGGGCCACCGGGGGGTTCGCTGGCGCCCAGCCGTTCCAACGGTGCCAGCGCCTGCAGCAGCGTGTTGAGGTCGGACTCGCTGAGTTGACTCAGCATCGCCGCCAGCGCGGCATGGCGATTCGCCAGCGACTCGCGATGCACCGCCAGTCCGCGCGGCGTGATGTCAACCAGCACGGCCCTCAGGTCGGAGGGGTCGCGCGAACGTTTCACCAGCCCGATCTTCTCCAGCCGCCGAATCGCCACCGTGGTGGTGGGAGTGCGGACTCGTTCATGCGCGGCCAGGTCGGTCATCCGGATCGGACCCCGGTCAAGCAGGGTAACCAGGATCGACAACTGCGCCAGCGTCAGTTCTCCGGCCACCGGACCCCCACTCGGGTCACCGCGGCGCAAGATCGAAAACAGTTTGGACAGCGTGCGGTGCAGACCCTCCGCCAGCTGTGTCACCTCCGGCGCAATGGCTTCGCTCTCCGCCATAATTTGGCAGTCTAACCTAATACGCCTGGCGCGGATCAAGGAATGGTTTGTCCCGTCAAAGTACTTGGGACAAGAATCGCTGCAGCCGATCAGTTTCCGCGGCGTCGAATATCTGCTCGGGGGCCCCGCATTCGACCACCTGCCCGTGGTCCATGAAAACGACCGTGTCCGAAGTGGACCGGGCGAAGCCCATTTCATGAGTGACGACAACCATGGTCATGCCGTCGGCGCCCAGGTCGGCGATCAGCGCCAGGATGCCCTTGACCATCTCGGGGTCCAGCGCCGAGGTCGCCTCGTCGAAGAACATCACCTGCGGCGCCATCGCCAGCGCGCGGGCGATCGCGACGCGTTGCTGTTGGCCGCCTGAAAGCGTGCCCGGTCGGGCGGTGGCCTTGTGTTTCAAGCCGACGCGCTCCAGCTGTGTTAAAGCCAGTTCGCGCGCGGCATCGTCGGACAATCGCCTCAGCCGCTGCGGTGCCAGCATGATGTTGTCCAGCACGCTGCGGTGCGGAAACAGGTTGAACTGCTGAAACACCATGCCGATGCGCTGACGTAACCGGTCGGGGTTTTCGCGCAACACCGAACGGCCGTCGAGCAGAATGTCGCCGCGGTCGGGTTCATACAACCGGTTCAGCGTGCGAAGCAGTGTCGACTTACCCGAGCCCGACGGGCCGATCACCGCGGCCGTGCTCCCCGCCGGCACATTGATGTCGACGCCGCGCAGCACCGCCGTATGGCCCAGCGCCAAATGAATACCTTTGCCCGCCAATGAGACCGGCTCACGACGCGCCGCCTCGACCATCATGTCATCTCTTGGTGGGCGGTCGAGGTCACCAAGCCGACCGGATCCTCGGGCTCAACCGAAGGTCGCCCGTGGCGAAGTCGAACATCGATGAGGTTCACCAGGTGGGTCAGCGGGATCGTCAGCATCAGATAGAACAGGCCGGCCGCCACCAACGGTGAGAGGCTGCCGGTCTGGGCATTGAGGTCGCGGCCGACCTGGAAAAGCTCCCGCTGGTCGGCGATCAGGCCCAGGAAGTACACCAACGCGGACGCTTTCAGCAATCCGATGAATTGATTGACCAAAGCCGGCAGTACCCGGCGGATGCCCTGCGGCACCACCACCAGCCGCATCGAGGAGGGGTAGCTGAAGCCCAGCGCTTGGGCAGCTTCGAGCTGGCCGGGCTCGACGCTTTGGATGCCGGCGCGGAAGATTTCGCCGATATACGCCGCGGCCATCGACCCCAGCGCGACGATTCCCAGCGGGTAGGGATTGCCGTGGGTAAAACCGCTCACCAGTGGCCCCAGGCCCAGCCCGATGATCAGGATGATCACGACTTCGGGCAGGCCACGGAAGATGTCGGTGTACACCCGCGCGGGCCAGCGTAGCCAGCGCGACCGCGAGATCCCGGCGATCGCCAGTGCCATCCCCAACGCCAGGCCGACGATGCCGGCGCTCACCGTCAGGATCAGCGTGTTGGGCAAGCCGGTCGTCAGCAGGACGGGGATGGCTTGCTGGTAGAGGTGCCAGTCCAGGAAAGAGTCCCGCAGCTGCTCGAGCGTGGACGTGGGGACCGGGGCTTCACCCACCTCCCGGTGGTTGCGTTCAGCGATCACCCTGAAGTCCGGCAGGTGCGGGGTCAGTGCCGCCTTGGACCCGGGTTCCCAGCCATGGGGCAACGGACGCGGCACCCAATCCGTGTAGAGCTGTGACCAGGTGCCGTCGGCGATCACGGCATCCAGTCCCGCGTTGAGGGCAGCGATGAGCGGTCGGTTTCCCTTGGCGACCGCATAGGCGACGTAGTCCCCGATGCCGAAGGTGTGCGCAACGATCGCGGCTGGGTCGCCGGGATGCACCGCGTTGAGTGCCTCCATCGCCGGTGCTACCCAGGCGTCGATCTGCTGGGCCTTCAGACTGCCGTAGACGGTGTTGAAGTCCGGGAACTTCACCGGCTGCCGGTGCAAGGTCTCGACGACGTAGGCATCCTCGACGGTGCCCTGGACGACGCCGATGCGGTTGGCCTTATTGAGGTCGTCGAAATCGGTGATCGGTGAGCCGGGAGGTACGACCAGGGAGAAGTAGCCGAAGTCGTAGCCGTTGGTGAATCCGACGGTGCGCCGGCGCGCATCGGTGGCGGTGATCGACGCCGAGCCGACGTCGAAGCGGCCCGATGCCACCTGGGCCAGCAGGCCGGAGAAGTCGGTGCCGACGAAGTTGACCCGCAAACCCAGCTTGCCGGCGATCGCCCGCAGCAGCTCGTTGTCGAAACCGGTGAACTGCCCGGCGGCGTTGACGCAGCTGTTCGGCGGAGCCTGCGACAACGTGCCGACCGTGAGTGTGCTGGGCGTATTGAGTCCCAGCCTGCCAATGTTTACCGAGGTCAGCGGCTCCACATCGGGGGTCGTGTATTTGTCCTCGCTGGGGCGGTTGGCGGTGGCTAGTTTCCCCGGCAGCGCGACCGCGCCATTAGGCCCGGATGGGGCGCACAGATCGGTATTGGCCACCGCGGGCGGGGCTGAACCGAGCCCGCAGGCCAGCACGAGCACCGCCAGAACGAGTCTGCCGATCCGCTGGAGCCAGCTGAGCTTGGGTTGCACCGCTCTAACCGTATCCGTCCGGCCGTCTTCGGCCGTTCACAACACGAGTTGACCGGCGTAGCCGGTGGGCGCGAAGACGCGACGCCGAACCAGTTCAGCCAGCATGGCCCGGGCCATCAACTGCGAGCGCCCGATGCAGGCGGCCCGCGCCGTATCCGGATCGTGGCGATGAATAGCGGCGATCTCGTCTTCGTAGAACGGCAGCACTTCGTCGTGGATGTTTTCGTATGTCACCCAGAACGCCTTGGGGAAGAAGGCTTGGGCGGTATGGATCGCCGCCCGCAGCCGCGGTCCGGCGTACTCGTCGGTGACGATGCGCCGGTATTCCCATGCGGCTTGCTGGAAGGTGCGCCAGTCCTTGGCGCTACGCATCGTCGCGATCAGCGTGTTGATGTGGTCCGCGATCCGCGACGCCGGATCGGTGGCCGCCCGTGCTGAGGCAATACCGTTGAGCATGCCGTAGAGCTCGTGTTGCTCGAGGACGACGCCTTCGTCGAACCGCTCGACGAATGCGCCCCGGTGATAGCGGGTGCTCAGCACGCCGTCGTGCTCCAGCTGGACGATGGCCTCCTGGATCGGCACGCGGCTGACCCGCAGGTCGTCGGCGATCTCGTTGCGGTCGACCCGGTCGCCGGTCCGCAGCTTGCCGGTCAGCACCAGGTTGAGAATGTGCGAAACGACCTGGTCTTTCTCTTTGGTCCCGTACTTTTTCGGCATCCGTCTTCAGTCCTGCTGTGTAGCCGCGAATAAAGGCCCTAACGGCTGTCTCGCCACCGGCACAGCGCCTCAGCGTTGGTCAGGTCGTAGTCCGGGCCGCCGGAGCCGACGGTGAGTAAGGTGACGCCGAGCCGCACCAATGCCTCGGCATCGGCGAGCAATGCGTTGACGCCTGCGCCGCGTCCGGATTCGCCGCCGACCCCGGTGGACCGTTCGATGGCTGCCGGGTCTCTTCCCACGCTGCGACAATGGCCGGCGAGCACCTCGGACTTGCCCGGATAACTGTCCAGGGTGGCGAAGCTGTGCCACAGATCGGCATGCTCGGCGACCAGCCGCAGCGTCTTCTTCTCGCCTTGCCCGCCGATCAGGATGGGGATGTCGCGGGTGGGCGCCGGGTTGAGCTTGGCCAGTCGGGATTTGATGCGCGGCAGCGCGGCGGCCAGATCGTCGAGCCGGCTAGCCGCCGTGCCGAATTCGTAGCCGTACTGGTCGTAGTCCTTCTTTTTCCAGCCGGATCCGATCCCCAGGATGAGCCGGCCCTCGGAGATGTGGTCGATGGTGCGGGCCATGTCGGCAAGCAGTTCGGGGTTGCGGTAGGAGTTGCAGGTCACCAGCGCGCCGATCTCGATGCGCGACGTCTGCTCAGCCCACGCGCCCAGCATCGTCCAGCATTCGAAATGAGCGCCGTCGGGATCGCCGTACAGCGGGAAGAAGTGATCCCAGTTGAACGCGACGTCCACGCCGATGTCCTCGCATCGGCGGACAGCATCGCGGATAGCGCGGTAATCGGGAGCCTGCTGTGGCTGTAGTTGTACGCCGATGCGGACCGGACGGTCTGGCGAGGTCACACTGCCACGGTAACCGGTTTCCCGCCGCTCACTTCAGCAGTGCGGCGCGCAGGATGCCGGTCAGTATCCCTGGTTGATCGCTCTGCACCGAATGCCCTGAATTCTCGACCACCTGCACGCCACGGAAAGCTGTTGCGCGCGTGCCCAGTTCGGCAGCATCCTCGTCGGTGACGAAGCCGGACGCGCCGCCGCGCACCAGGGTGACGGGAGCGGCGAGCGCGTCGACGTCATCCCAGAGACCGGTGAAGTCGGGGATTGTGCGGATCGCGTCGTAGCGCCAGGTCCAGGAGCCGTCGTCGAGGCGACGGGAATTGTGAAAGACGCCGCGGCGCAGCGACCGCGGATCCCGATGCGGGGCTGCGGCGGTCGTCAACTCCAGCATGGCGGCAAAACTGGGGAACACCCGTTCGCCGTCCATCAAGGCGACCGTGCCGCGCTGGTCGGCGGTGAGCTCGGAGTGCCGCTGCAGCGCCGAGGGTGTGACGTCGACGAGTACGAGTTCACGCACCAGGTCCGGCGCCACCGCGGATAGCCGGATCGCGGTCAGTCCGCCCAGTGACATACCCACCATCAGGTCCGCAGCCGGGGCCAGGTCGGTCAGTACCGGCGCCAGAGTCGCGGCGTTACGCCGTGGCGAATAGTCACCGTCGTCGCGCCAGGCCGAATGGCCATGTCCGGGAAGGTCTATGGCCAGCGCGGACTCACCCAGCCCGACGATCACGGTGTCCCAGGTATGGGCGTTTTGGCCGCCGCCGTGCAGGAAAACGACCCGCGGCGGCGTATCACCCCAGCGCAGAGCGCTGATCGCGCCGTCGGCGGTATCCACGTCGACGCGCTCGACGGCGGGCAGCGGGCCCGTCGCACCGGCCTGCTCGGCGTTTTCGGACAGCAGCGCGAACTCCGGCAGCGCCGCAAGCTCGTTATCGGAAATCTCGGGCACGGTCCTGACACTACGAACTTTGTCGGGGCCTGCGAAAGGTGGGAGCAAGCGTCACTTTGCCATGTCGCCGGGCTTGGCAAAGGCGCACGCGACAAGTAACACGCAGCTCGGATTACGGTTTTGCCCGCTAACAGCGACAACTTGCCAAACGCGAGGCGACGGCCCCGAACGCGTGTCGCGCGTAGGCGGGCAGATCGGCATACCCCGAGCTGTCTGTGACCCGGGTGAATCACCGGTCCCCCAGCGCCGGATTCAGCCCTCGATGAACGTTTCGAGCTGAGTACGCGCCACGTCGTCGGGCAGCTGCTGCGGCGGGCTCTTCATCAAGTAGGCCGACGCCGGGATCACCGGTCCGCCGATACCACGATCCTTGGCGATCTTGGCCGCCCGCACCGCGTCGATGATTACGCCCGCGGAGTTCGGCGAGTCCCACACCTCCAGCTTGTACTCCAGGTTCAGTGGGACGTCGCCGAAGGCGCGGCCCTCCAGGCGCACGTAGGCCCACTTGCGGTCGTCGAGCCAACCGACGTGGTCGGACGGGCCGATATGCACGTCCTTGGTCTTGAACTCCCGCTGCAGGTTGCTTGTGACGGCCTGCGTCTTGGAGATCTTCTTGGATTCCAGCCGCTCGCGTTCGAGCATGTTGAGGAAGTCCATGTTGCCGCCCACGTTGAGCTGCATGGTGCGGTCCAACTGCACGCCGCGGTCCTCGAATAGCTTGGCCATCACGCGATGGGTGATGGTCGCCCCGACCTGGCTCTTGATGTCGTCACCGACGATCGGCACCCCGGCGTCGGTGAACTTTCGGGCCCATACCGGATCGGAGGCGATGAACACCGGCAGCGCGTTGACGAAGGCCACACCGGCGTCGATGGCGCACTGCGCGTAGAACTTGTCCGCCTCTTCCGAGCCCACCGGCAGGTAGGAGACCAGCACGTCGACCTCGGCGTCGCGCAACACCTTGACCACGTCGACCGGCTCCACATCAGAGAGCTCGATGGTGTCGGCGTAGTACTTGCCGATGCCGTCGAGGGTCGGGCCGCGCTGCACCACCACGTTGGTGGGCGGCACGTCGGCGATCTTGATCGTGTTGTTCTCGGAGGCGAAAATCGCGTCGGACAGGTCGAACCCGACCTTCTTCGCGTCGACGTCGAACGCGGCGACGAACTTGACGTCACGCACGTGGTAGGGCCCGAACCGCACGTGCATCAGGCCGGGCACTGACGATGTCTCGTCGGCATCCTGGTAATACTCGACGCCCTGTACCAGCGAGGACGCGCAGTTGCCGACTCCGACAATGGCGACTCGAACCTCCGGCTGCGCCGCCGGCGCCTTGTGCTCACTCATGGGGGCGTGCTCCTTACCTCTACTTCGGGGTGCTGACGTGTTACTCGATTTGTTTTCAGGTCTGCTCGGCGTGACCCTGTGCCACCCGCTCCGCGGCGATCAGCTCGTTGAGCCACTTCACTTCGCGTTCGCTGGATTCCAACCCCAACTGATGTAGTTGGCGGGTGTAGCGATCGAAGGAGTTACCGGCCCGCGCCACTGCTTCACGCAGGCCTTCTCGGCGTTCCTCTACCTGCCGCCGGCGGCCTTCCAGGATGCGCATCCGCGCCTCGGCCGGGGTGCGGTTGAAAAACGCCAGATGCACCCCGAAGCCGTCGTCGGTGTAGTTGTGCGGACCGGTGTCGGCTACCAGCTCGCCGAAGCGCTGCCGTCCGGTGTCGGTCAATTCGTAGACGCGACGGGCGCGGCGAACCGGGGTGCCGGCCGGGGCGGCGTTCTCGGCGATCAGTCCGTCGGCCTGCATGCGCCGCAGGGCCGGGTAAAGCGAACCGTAGGAAAACGCGCGGAAGGCACCGAGCAGACCGGTGAGCCGCTTTCGCAATTCGTAGCCGTGCATCGGCGACTCGAGCAGGAGTCCCAGGATGGCGAGCTCCAGCACCCGGTCACCTCCTTTGCTCGATCCGTTACGATGATCCGACGCCTCGCGTCATAGTATCGTCCCGATATATTTGCCACCACTTCAGCGTGGGTTCGCGCGGAGTTGGCGCTTCGTTGGCCGGTATTGGCCAACGGTTCACGACGGGGGAGTGACCCGCCCGACGGTACCGTCGCCGGCGAATTGGATGTAGCCGCCGCCGTATTGGTGGAGGCGGATGCCGACACCGCACCCGGCGTGGTCGGATCACTCGAGCGCTCCACGATCAGATACGTGTTGGTGACATCGGACGCTTTGATGCCCAGCGTCTGGGGCGCGCCCCGCAGGATGCCGATCGCCGCGGAACGGTCGAATTTTCCCAGGTCAACGGTGGGGTCTTGGCGGTCCAACACGGCGTAATCGGGAAAGACGACCAGCCGAAGTCCCATCGTGTCGCCCAACTTTTTCCGGGCCTGGTAGCTGGCCTTCACCGAGCGCGGCGTCGAGAATCCGGCAGGTGTCGTCCCGGTCGCTGTCGCGCGCTCGGGTAGTAGGGGCCACGGCGATGATCGTAGGAGCCCAGGCCCCGCGCCGACATATTTCAGGTGAAACAGGTTCGATGCGACCGGTGCGGGTTCGGGGAGCGGACGCGCTCAATTCGGGGCACGCAGAAGCCGGGCAATATCTCGCCGGCGGCCGAGCGGACGTACTCTAGTGAGCGTGCGATTGCAGCGACAGGTAGTGGATTACGCGCTTCGGCGTCGCTCACTGCTGGCCGAGGTCTACTCGGGGCGAACCGGGGTGTCCGAGGTATGCGACGCCAACCCGTACTTGCTGCGCGCGGCGAAGTTTCACGGCAAACTCAGCTCGGTAATGTGCCCGATTTGCCGGAAGGAGCAACTCACACTGGTGTCGTGGGTGTTCGGCGACCATCTGGGCGCCGTGTCCGGTTCGGCACGCACCGCCGAGGAGTTGGTCTTGCTGGCGTCCCGTTACGAGGAGTTCTCGGTACACGTGGTGGAGGTATGCCGGACCTGCAGCTGGAATCATCTGGTCAAGTCGTATGTGCTCGGCGCGGCACGCCCGGCCCGCCCACCCAGGGGGTCGCGGAGCACCCGGACGGCGCCCGACGGCGCCCGCACGGCCAGTGAATAACGAAGGGCAGCAAGACCGGCCAGCCACTGACGTCCCGGACGGGTCAGCGGCCGGTGGCGCGTCTGGCCATCAATCCGGTGATGACGGTAACCGTCGGAGCCTCGGCGATGGTCCGGCGTCCCCGCCTCCCCAGCGCCGCCCACCCGTGCCGCCCGACGACCGGTTGACAGCGATCATCCCGGCTGTCACCGATGATCCGGCACGGGACCCGATCGAGGAGGTCAAGGCCGCCCTAGACAGCCCCGGCAGCCACGAGAGCGCCGATAGCAGAGCTGTCCCGAATCTGCCAGAACCCGACCCCATCGAGGCGGTCAAGGCCGCACTGGACGGCACGCCACCGCCCCAATCACCGCCGCCCGGGCGGCCTCCCGGCGCCGGGCCAACACGCGGGCGCCGCCCGCCTCCGGACCCGCCATATCGGCTACCGCAGCTGAATCGGGGCTGGTTCCGGCGCATCAAATGGAGGTTGGTGCGACGTGTGCTCTACGTCGCCGCGGCAGTCGTGTTGGTTTTGCCGATCATCACCTTCGCCATGGCTTATGTGATTGTCGACGTGCCCAAGCCCGGTGACATCCGAACCAACCAGGTGTCGACGATCCTGGCCAGCGATGGCTCAGAGCTGGCCAAAATTGTCCCCCCGGAAGGTAATCGGGTCGACGTCAACCTCGAGCAGGTGCCGGTGCACGTACGGCAGGCGGTGATCGCCGCCGAGGACCGCAACTTCTACTCCAACCCGGGATTCTCGTTCACCGGTTTCGCGCGCGCGGTGAAGAACAACCTTTTCGGTGGCGACACGCAGGGCGGGTCGACCATCACCCAGCAGTACGTCAAGAACGCCTTGGTGGGTTCACAACGCGCCGGTCTCAGCGGGCTCATCCGCAAGGCAAAGGAACTCGTCATCGCCACCAAGATGTCCGGGGAGTGGTCCAAAGACGATGTGCTGCAGGCTTACCTGAACATCATCTACTTTGGTCGTGGCGCCTACGGGATCGGCGCGGCGGCGAAAGCCTACTTCGACAAACCCGTCGAACAGCTCACCGTTGCCGAAGGTGCACTGCTGGCCGCGCTCATCCAGCGGCCCTCCACGCTGGACCCGGCCGTCGACTTGCCCGGCGCGACCAAGCGGTGGAACTGGGTGCTCGACGGGATGGTGGACACCGGCGCGTTGTCGGCCAGTGACCGTGCCGCGCAGGAATTTCCCGTCACCGTGCCGGCCGACCGGGCCCGCGAGCAGAACCAGACCAGCGGCCCCAACGGCCTGATCGAGCGTCAGGTGACCAGGGAGCTGATGGAGCTGTTCAACATCGACGAGCGGACGTTGAACACCCAGGGCCTGCAGGTCACGACCACGATCGACCCGCAGGCCCAGCAGGCGGCCGAGAAGGCGCTGTCAAAGTACCTCGAGGGCCAGGACCCCGACATGCGCGCTGCGGTGGTGTCCATCGACCCGCGCAGCGGCGAGGTCAAGGCTTACTACGGCGGCGCGGACGCCAACGGTTTCGACTTCGCCCAGGCAGGATTGCAGACCGGCTCGTCGTTCAAAGTGTTCGCTTTGATCGCCGCACTCGAACAAGGCATCGGCCTGGGCACTCAGGTCGACAGCTCGCCGCTGACCGTGGACGGAATCAAGATCACCAACGTCGAGGGCGAAAGCTGCGGGACCTGCAATATCGCCGAGGCGCTCAAACGTTCGTTAAACACCTCGTATTACCGGCTGATGCTCAAGCTGAAGCATGGCCCGCAGGATGTCGCCGATGCCGCGCACCAGGCGGGCATCGCCACCAGCTTCCCCGGCGTCGCGCACACACTGTCCGAGGACGGCCAGGGCGGCCCGCCTAACAACGGAATCGTGTTGGGCCAGTACCAGACCCGGGTGATCGATATGGCTTCGGCGTACGCCACGCTGGCCGCCTCCGGCGTGTATCACGCACCGCATTTCGTGCAGAAGGTCGTCAACGCCGAAGGCCAAGTGCTCTTCGACGCGGCCACTTCCGCCAACGCCGGTGATCAGCGTATCGATAGAGCTGTCGCCGACAATGTCACCGCGGCGATGCAGCCGATCGCCGGCTATTCCAATGGGCACAACCTGGCCGGCGGCCGGTTGTCGGCGGCCAAGACCGGAACCACGCAGCTGGGTGATACCGATGCCGACAAGGACGCGTGGATGGTCGGGTACACCCCGTCGCTGTCGACGGCGGTGTGGGTCGGCACCGTCAGGGACGACAAGCCCCTGGTGACCAAGGGGGGTTCGCAGGTGTACGGCTCGGGGCTGCCGTCGGACATCTGGAAGGCCACCATGGATGGCACCCTCAAAGGCACCAGCAATGAGACCTTCCCCAAGCCGACCGATATCGGGGGCTACGCCGGCGTACCGGTAGCCCCGCCCCCGCGGCCTAGCGTGCGGGTTCCGCCGCCGCAGCAAAGCACCGTCATCCAGCCCACTGTCGAAGTGGCACCGGGCATCACGATCCCGGTCGGTCCGCCCACCACCGTTCCCGCCGCGCCGTCACCCGAAGGCGGGCCACCGCCGGGCGGCCCTGAAGTTCCCCCGCCGCCGCCGTGACGGCCGCAGAAACCAGCCGCGTCACCATCTCGCCGCGGCCACTGGCCGCTGACCTACGCACGGCCGACGGCCGTGATTGCCCAAGCCGCACAGACGTTTTGGCCTCAGCTCTGTCGAATGTCGTTGGCGGCCCGGTAGGCCGGCATGCCCTGATCGGCCGGACCCGGTTGTGGACCCCGGTACGGGTGATGTTCTTGATCGGCTTGGTGTTCCTGGCGCTGGGATGGTCGACGAAGGCGGCGTGCCTGCAGAGCACGGGTACCGGGCCGGCCGATCAACGGGTGGCCATTTGGGACAACCAGCGTGCTTACTACGAGTTGTGTTATTCCGACACCGTGCCGCTTTATGGCGCAGAGTTGTTGAGCCAGGGCAAGTTTCCGTATAAGTCGAGCTGGATCGAGACCGATGCGACCGGCAAAGCACAGATCCAATACGACGGCCGGCCGGCCATCCGCTACATGGAGTATCCGGTGTTGACCGGCCTCTACCAATACGTGTCGATGGCACTGGCGAAGACCTACACCGCGTTGAGCAGGCTGAGTGCGGTCCCGGTGATCGCCGAAGTGGTGGCATTCTTCGACATCGCCGCGATCGGCTTGGCGCTGGCGTGGCTGGCGACCATCTGGGGCACCGCGGGCCTGGCGGGGCGCCGGGTGTGGGATGCGGCGCTGGTGGCCGCTTCGCCGCTATTGATCTTTCAGGTATTCACCAACTTCGACGCACTGGCAACGGCTTTCGCGACCGGCGGGCTGCTGGCCTGGGCACGACGAAGACCTGTCTTGGCCGGGGTTCTGATCGGCCTGGGTGCCGCGGCGAAGCTGTATCCGGTGTTGTTCTTGGGCCCGTTGTTCGTGCTGGGACTACGAGCCGGGCGACTGGCCGAGGTGACCCGCACCGCCGCGGTCGCGGCGGCGACCTGGCTACTGGTGAATCTGCCGGTGATGGTGCTTTTTCCGCGGGGGTGGTCCGAATTCTTCCGGCTCAATGCCCGCCGCGGCGACGACATGGACTCGCTGTACAACATCGTGAAAACCTTCACCGGTTGGGCTGGCTTCGACCCGCGGCAGGGATTTTGGGAGCCGCCGAAAGTACTCAACGCCGTTGTCGTGGCCCTCTTTGTAATGTGTTGTGCAGCAATCGCTTATGTCGCCCTTACTGCGCCCACCCGGCCGCGGGTCGCGCAGCTGACGTTCCTGGTGGTCGCGGCATTCCTGTTGACCAACAAGGTCTGGAGCCCGCAGTTCTCATTGTGGCTGGTGCCGCTGGCCGTGCTGGCGTTGCCGCACCGCCGGGTTCTGCTGGCGTGGATGACGGTCGACGCGCTGGTGTGGGTGCCGCGTATGTATTACCTCTATGACGTCCCCAACCGTGGACTGCCTCAGCAGTGGTTTAGCGCGACGGTGCTGGTGCGCGACGTGGCGGTCGTGCTTTTGTGCGCGCTGGTGGTACGCCAGATCTACCGGCCGGACGAGGATCTGGTGCGCTGGGGCGGACGCGTGGATGATCCGGCAGGCGGGGTGTTCGACCGCGCCGCCGATGCCCCGCCCGACTGGCTGCCGGACCGGCTGCGCCCGGCTCGGCTGCGCCAGGCCACCACCCCGCACTACGCGGTGCAGCCGGAATCGGCAATGGCGGCGGCGCCAGCAGCGTCCGACGCGGCAGACCACGCCGAAGCCGGCAGCAGCTGACCGCGGGATCACCCACCGCAGCCCGATTTGTGCAGTCGACGCGATTCGCAGGCCGGGCGTTCGTCGGGTAGCCTGGGGCGGTTGCCGACGCAGGCGACCCTCCTGCCACGGACATGCCGTGGCCGCACACGACCATAGGAGGTGATGAGGTTCTCATGCGTCCGTACGAAATCATGGTCATCCTCGACCCGACCCTCGATGAGCGCACCGTCGCGCCGTCCCTGGAGACGTTCCTCAACGTCGTCCGCAAAGATGGCGGGACCGTCGAGAAGATCGACATCTGGGGCCGCCGCCGACTGGCCTACGAAATTGCCAAGCATGCCGAGGGCATCTACGCCGTCATCGACGTCAAGGCCGCACCGGCGACGGTATCTGAACTCGACCGTCAACTCAGCCTCAACGAATCGGTGCTGCGGACCAAGGTGATGCGCACCGACAAGCACTAGCCCGGCGAACGTCTGCCGAGCGTCAGAGGCCTTGCGTAGGCTCTGCGAAAAGCCGCGTGCAGAGCGTCGAGCTCACACGCCGATCCGAGGAGGACCTCGTGGCTGGTGACACCACCATCACCGTCGTCGGAAACCTGACCGCTGACCCTGAGCTGCGGTTTACCCCGTCCGGCGCTGCCGTCGCGAACTTCACCGTGGCTTCGACGCCGCGGATCTATGACCGCCAGAGCGGGGAGTGGAAAGACGGCGAGGCGCTGTTCTTGCGGTGCAACATCTGGCGGGAGGCCGCCGAGAACGTCGCCGAAAGCCTCACCCGAGGGTCACGCGTGATCGTGACCGGGCGGCTCAAGCAGCGTTCGTTTGAAACCCGCGAGGGTGAGAAGCGCACCGTGTTCGAAGTCGAGGTCGACGAAATCGGCCCGTCGCTTCGCTATGCGACCGCCAAGGTCAACAAGGCCAGCCGCAGTGGCGGCAGTGGCGGTAGTGGCGGCGGCGGCTTCGGCGCCGGCGGAGGTTCGCGTCCGGCGCCGGCTCAGGCTCCGGCCGCCAGCGGCTCCGGTGACGATCCCTGGGGCAGCGCCCCCGCGTCGGGGTCGTTCGGTGGCGGCGACGACGAACCGCCCTTCTGACACCACGCGCGGTGCCGCACGCACCCGCTGACCAGACACAACGAAAGAGATAGACAGATGGCCAAGTCCAACAAGCGGCGCCCCGCGCCCGAAAAACCGGTCAAGACACGCAAATGCGTGTTCTGCGCCAAGAAAGACCAGGTGATCGACTACAAGGACACCGCACTGCTGCGGACCTACATCAGCGAGCGCGGCAAGATCCGGGCGCGGCGCGTCACCGGCAACTGTGTGCAGCACCAGCGCGATATCGCGCTTGCGGTCAAGAACGCCCGCGAGGTGGCGTTGCTGCCCTTCACCTCCTCGGCGCGCTGACCGCACGGCGCCCAAACAGCGGACGACAGAAAGTATCTCAACGATGAAGCTGATTCTGACCTCCGACGTCGACCACCTCGGTTCGGTCGGTGACACCGTCGAAGTCAAGGACGGGTACGGACGCAACTTCTTGCTCCCGCGCGGACTGGCGATCGTCGCCTCCCGGGGTGCCCAGCGGCAGGCCGAGGACATTCGCCGCGCCCGCCAATCCAAGATGGTCCGTGACCTCGAGCACGCCAATGAAATCAAAATCGCGATCGAGGCGCTGGGTCCGGTGCAGTTGCCGGTGAAGGCCGCCGCCGATTCGGGCAAGCTGTTCGGCTCGGTGACCGCCGGTGACGTCGTCGCCGCGATCAAGCAAGCCGGTGGCCCCAACCTGGACAAGCGAATTGTCCGGCTACCCAAGGCGCATATCAAAGCAGTTGGTAGCCACCCGGTTTCGGTGCACCTGCATCCCGAAGTCGACGTCGAGGTCGCGCTGGACGTCGTCGCCGGCTAGACCGGCAAGTATCCGAGCGGCGCTCTGGCCTCTTCACCCCAGCCGGGCCGCAACGGGTTCGCGCGCGGGGTAGAGGTGCATGCGGTAGCCGTATCACGGTGGCACGAAGCGTCGACCGCCGCGCGAGGCCGACACCGGAAGCCTAGGCTCCAGTGACTCACAAACCTGCAGCGGAAATGAAGTTATCCCCAGCCAGATTCTGCACGTTCTCCTGGCGCGTCCGCACCGGGTACCTTCCCGATCCGGGGCTTACCAACAGCCTCGGGCTCGGAAGGATCTGGACGCATGATCGATTGGAATCTGTTCGGCCCGTTCGTCATCGCGGTAATCATTATAGCGGTGGTGCCAGGGCCGGACATGATCTTGATCGCCACGCTGGGCAGTCTGCAGGGCCCCAAAGCAGGGGTTGCCGCAGCGGCCGGCATGCCTGTCGGGACGGTTGTGCATGTCGGAGTCGTGGCGGCCGGGATGTCTGCAGCGTTACGTAGCTGCCCGACGGTGTTCGAGGCTGTGCAGTGGGTCGGGGTCGGCTACCTGCTGTATCTGGCTTCGAAAACGTGGCGATCGGCGGGAGCCTGCCAGGGCGGGGTGAGCGTCGCTGGGCAAAACCCCACTCGGCCAGTGCTTTGCGCGTTTCGCAGGGCGGCGGTCACTGACATTCTCAATCCGAAAATGATTCTGTTCAATCTAGCCTTCCTGCCCCAGTTCACCAACCCCGATCTCGGGCACTTCCCGCTGCAAATCGCAACGCTCGGCGGGGTTTTGGTCATCATCAGTTTCGTCATCGAGGCGTCCATCGGCTACTTCGCGGGAACCGTAGGCCAGCGTATGCGCGACACCAATCAAATCAGCAATCGACATGTCAATCGGCTCGCCGCAGGCGCCTTCCTGTGTCTCGCAGGCTGGCTGGCGGTCACTTGACAACTTCGCCATCCGACGCGGATAGGTTTCGGCACAGCCCCGTCGATCATCGCCCGGCCAGTCGCGCGCTGCTCGTCCAGCGGGTCTTCGCCCACACGCTGGCGAACTGTTTAAGAGCGGGCCAGGCGGGGAACTTAACACCGCGTTAACGCGCCGCAAAAATGGCCGCAATGCAACACGCCCGAAACGCGGTACCGGCTCGACACGCCGAAGAAATTCTCATCCACACCGATCGGACCTCGTTATAGTCCGTTTATCTGCACAAATGCCGCAGCACGACACTTTCTTCCACAGGTTGTCCACACCCGCCTCAACACGGGCGCCGATGGATATGCACATCCGATGCACAGCTTCATAAACAGCGGGCCTTGGAGTCACCGTCAGCAACGTTTAACGTCGACGCGGCGCAAGGTGATGCCGATGTTGAAGGTGGGCGTTGTCGGTGCCTTGCCTTACCGTTCAGGACATAGTTCCCGAATGTGTGTTCGAATCTAGTGGGGAGGTTGGGGAGCCCATGGCGGTCGTCGACGATCTGGGATACCCCGATACGGATTCGTCGGCACCCAGCGAGGATTTCGGTCGCCAGCCGCCCCAGGATCTGGTGGCCGAGCAATCGGCGTTGGGCGGGATGTTGCTCAGCAAGGACGCCATTGCCGATGTGCTGGAACGACTTCGGCCCGGTGATTTCTACCGCCCTGCGCACCAAAACATCTACGACGCCATCCTGGACCTCTACGGGCGCGGTGAGCCGGCCGACGCGGTGACGGTTGCCGCCGAACTGGACCGGCGTGGCCTGCTGCGCAGGATCGGCGGCGCCCCGTATCTGCACACCCTGATTTCGACGGTGCCGACGGCGGCGAATGCCGGCTACTACGCCGGAATCGTCGCCGAGAAGGCGCTGCTGCGCCGCTTGGTGGAAGCCGGGACGCGGGTGGTGCAGTACGGCTATGCCGGTGCGGAAGGCTCCGACGTCGCCGAGGTGGTCGACCGGGCACAGTCCGAAATCTACGAGGTCACCGAGCGGCGGCTGTCTGAAGACTTCATCGCGTTGGAGGACCTGCTGCAGCCCACGATGGACGAGATCGACGCCATCGCCTCCAACGGTGGCCTGGCCCGCGGCGTGCCGACCGGATTCACCGAACTCGACGAGGTGACCAATGGGCTGCATCCGGGCCAGATGGTGATCGTGGCGGCTCGGCCGGGTGTGGGCAAGGCGCTCGCGCTGGATACCCCGCTGCCCACACCTTCGGGTTGGACGACGATGGGCGACGTCGCCGTCGGTGACGAGTTGCTCGGTGCCGACGGGGAGCCCACGCGGGTGGTGGCGGCGACGGAGGTCATGCCGGGGCGGCCGTGCTACGAAGTCGAGTTCTCCGACGGCACCGTCATTGTCGCCGACGCCAGCCACCAGTGGCCGACAGGTTATGGCATCCGAAGGACCGCCGAGTTGCGTTGCGGCCTGGACACTATCGCCGCAGCGGGGTCGATCGGTCGCTACGCCGGGCAGCGGGCCACCTCGACTTTGATGGCCCCGGTGTTGCAACTTGACGCAGTCCGCCGGGTCCGCACCGTCCCGGTGCGCTGTGTGCAGGTGGACAACGCTTCGCACCTGTATCTGGCGGGCCGGGGCATGGTGCCCACGCACAACTCCACGCTGGGTTTGGACTTCTTGCGCTCGTGCTCGATCAAGCACCGGATGGCCAGCGTCATCTTCTCGCTGGAGATGAGCAAGTCCGAGATCGTGATGCGGCTGCTGTCGGCGGAGGCCAAAATCAAGCTCGCCGATATGCGTTCGGGCCGGATGAACGACGAGGACTGGACCCGGCTGGCGCGGCGGATGAGTGAAATCAGCGAAGCGCCACTGTATATCGACGACTCGCCCAACCTGACCATGATGGAGATCCGCGCCAAAGCCCGCAGGTTGCGACAGAAGGCCAACCTGCGGCTGATCGTGATCGACTACATGCAGCTGATGACGTCGGGCAAGAAGCACGAGTCACGCCAGGTGGAAGTCTCCGAATTCTCCCGCCATCTCAAGCTTTTGGCTAAAGAGCTCGAGGTCCCGGTGGTCGCGATCAGCCAGCTCAACCGCGGTCCCGAGCAGCGCACTGACAAGAAGCCAATGTTAGCTGATCTCAGGGAGTCGGGGTGTCTAACGGCTGCCACGAGGATCCTGCGGGCCGACACCGGCACCGAGGTCACCTTCGGTGAGCTGATGCAGACGGGAGAACGACCCCTGGTGTGGTCGCTCGACGAGCAGTTGCGCATGGTCGCTCGGCCGATGACCAACGTGTTCCCGAGCGGGCGCAAGGAGGTGTTCCGGCTTCGGCTGGCCTCAGGACGCGAGGTCGAGGCCACCGGCAACCATCCCTTTATGCAGCTCGAGGGCTGGACTCCGTTGGAGCAGCTGAAGGTTGGCGACCGTATTGCGGCGCCGCGGCGGGTTCCCGAGCCTGTCGACACGCAGCGAATCGACGACGCCGAAATCATGCTGCTGGCACATATGATCGGTGATGGGTCGTGTGTTAAAAATCAGCAGATCCGCTACGCGTCGATCGACGAGGCTAACTTGGCAGCGGTGGCGATATCTGCTGCGCACTTCGGCGTGACCGCTGTTCGCGACGACTATCCGGCCGCTCGGGTAACGACGCTGCGGCTGTCGTCGCCGTATCGGTTGGGCCGCGGGCGGCGCAATCCCGTCGTTGCCTGGCTCGACAACCTAGGCCTGTATGGGTTGCGTAGCCACGAGAAGTTCGTGCCTAAGGCGGTTTTCAGTGCCCCCAACGATCAGGTGGGATTGTTCCTGCGCCATCTGTGGGCCACCGATGGTTCTGTCCGGTGGGATGCGAAGGCGGGACAAGGGCGTGTCTACTATGCATCAACCAGTCGACGCTTGGTCAATGATGTGGCGGCGCTGCTGCTTCGGCTCGGTGTCTTCGCGCGGATCAAGCGTGTTCTCAAGACGGGGTATCGCGACTCATGGCACCTATACATCTACGGTGCTGAAAATCAGGCCAGGTTTCTTCAGCACGTCGGCGTACACGGTGCGAGAGCGACAGCGGCGCAAGAGGTCTTGGCTCACCTCGAAGTCGTGGTCCGAAACACGAATCTGGATACCGTGCCACGCGAGGTATGGGAGCGCGTCAGGCAGCAGCTATCCACCAAGGAGGTGACACACCGGCAGTTCGCTTATGCCATGGGCATACAGTTCTGCGGATCCACGATGTGGAAGCACTCGCCGAGCAGGTCTCGGCTACATCGTGCTGCGGCGCTACTAGACGATCGTCACATTCATGCACTGGCCACCAGCGATGTTTTCTGGGACGCGGTGGTGGAGATCACGAGCATTGGTAAGCAAACTGTTTACGACGGAACCGTAAGCGGGACACAGAATTTCGTTGCCAACGGCATCAGTGTCCATAACAGCCTCGAACAAGATGCTGACGTCGTGATCCTGCTGCACCGGCCGGACGCATTCGAACGTGACGATCCACGCGGGGGAGAAGCGGATTTCATTCTCGCCAAACACCGCAACGGCCCGACCAAGACAGTCACCGTCGCGCACCAGCTGCACTTGTCGCGCTTCGCCAACATGGCGCGTAGCTAGTAGTGTGTCCGGTAATTATTTGATGGTTACTTGGTATGATTTGCGGCATGAGGAAGCCCGTTCCCGCTCTGGTCGTGTCTTCTGGTCAGCGTGAGGTTCTGGAGTCGGTGGCACGCTCATCGTCGGCGCCGCATCGCGAGGTGGTGCGAGCGCGGGCGTTGCTGATGGCCGCTGATGGTCTGGCGAACACCGTTATCGCGCGGGCGTTGTCGGTGTCGCCGGCGTCGGTCAGCGGGTGGCGTATTCGGTTCGCCGAGGAGGGGCTGGTTAGGTTCGCGCAGGTGCGCCAGGGCCGGGGTCGAAAGAAGACGATCCCGCAGGACAAGATCGACGAGATCGTGGATCTGACATTGAACTACCGTCCGGCCGGCGAAACCCATTGGTCTTGTCGGACGATGGCCGCGGCGAGCGGGGTATCGAAATCGACTGTGCAGCAGGTGTGGTCGGCGCGTGGTCTCAAACCACACCGGGTCGAGACGTTCAAGCTGTCCAACGATCCGAAGTTCGAGGAGAAGCTGGTCGATGTCGTTGGGCTTTATTTGAATCCGCCACAGAAGGCGATCGTGTTGTGTGCCGATGAAAAGTCCTCCGTGCAGGCGCTCGACCGCACCCAGGCATCGCTGCCGATGGTCAAGGGCCGCGGCCAGACGATGACCCACGACTACAAGCGCCATGGCACGACCACCCTGTTCGCCGCGCTCGACGTGCTGACCGGCATGATCATCAGCCAGTGCATGCCTCGGCACCGCCATCAGGAATGGCTGAAGTTCCTCAAGACCATCGACCGACACGTGCCCAAAGATCTGCAGATCCACCTGATCCTGGACAATTACGCCACCCACAAGCACGACGACGTCCGCGTGTGGCTCGATAAACACCCCCGGTTTCACCTTCACTTCACCCCAACCGCGTCGTCATGGCTCAATCTCGTCGAACGCTGGTTTAGGGAACTGACCGACAAAGCGTTGCGGCGCGGGGTTTTCCACTCCGTGCCCGACCTCGTCGCTTCAATCCAGCAATACATCAACACCCACAACAACGACCCCAAACCGTACGTGTGGACAGCAACCGCCGAGTCCATCCTCGCCAAAGTTGCGCGTGGCCGAATCGCCCTCGAAAAAGTCAGCTAAATCCAGGACACATTACTAGCACTAGTTGTCGTTGTTTGTCGAGATCCAACGAAGATTAGCAAGCGGCCCATGGTTGTTTAACAAGGTAGCTAGCGATGAAACTAAACCCCAGCCAAGGCAACGTCTGCGAGTCCACCAACTCGCAGCAGAACTAGGCTGGTCATCGAAGCAGTTAATCGCTGGATTGGCAAGTCGTGGCGAGTTCGTGAAGTCGGCGTCCAGCCCGCTTGAGGCCCCGGTTGTCAGGCAATGCGTCGTGATTTCGCCAGTTCAAGCTCGACCGGCGACGACGAGACCGCATACTCGCCGACTCGATACGGGAACTCTGCTGAGGTCACTTACCGCGATGAGTCCGAAGAGTCGTTCGAGGACGCCGTTCGTCGTGTCAAGTCCGAAAGCAAGCAGCTGCAATCTGTTTCAGGACAGAAGAAATGGATGCCGCCGGTCCTTCGCGCTTTGCTCGAGCAGATGACTGCTCGACATGAGGGCGGACCGACTTCCTGGGATCGACCCCCCGCGATGGGACGCATCGCTAGCTCCGTGATGGGGTACTTGAAGCGACACGATCACCACCCAACAGTCGGTCAGTTGGTCCTCTTCATTCGAAACCCGAATGGCACACACCTCTTTCGGAGTGACTCCGAGTTTGTGGGCGACAAAGGCACCCGACCGCCTATCGTCGGCGGCCTCGACGAGTCCGGCGGCGGAATCAAGCCGACAACACCGACATGGACGGCTTGGGTGGCAGACCTCAACGAGCCAGTGCAGGCGCAAAGCGTAATAACGGCAATATTCGCGGGTTGACCTGTCATTGTCGGGTGTTACCGGTGGCACTCAGAGTCGAATGCATACGTGCCGCCACTTCCGACGTAGCGGGAGCGCTCACGAATCGTCGTTGTCCGACCGCGTTGACTCGTCGAATATGCGCGTGAAATGGTGCTTCGTTGCCTCATTGAAAATGCGCGCGTGTGCGGCGCGCCTACGTGATTGGTCAGCTATGACCTCGGTAGGCCCAGGCGATGGGATTGACGTTGGCCGAGCGCAGGGCAGTGACCGAGACGACCGCGATCCGCTACTGGATGGCGGACAAACGGACCAAGGGCATCATTCTCGATGAGTTGTGCGCCACTACAGGTTGGCACCGCAATCATGCCCGCAAAGCGCTCAAGTCGGCTCTAGAGCCCAAGATCGTTACGCCGAGAAGTCCGCGACCCGTCAAGTACGGGTCCAAGGTCATGGCGGCATTGACGGTGTGCTGGACGGTGCTGGGAATGCCGGCTGGCAAGCGGTTGGCGCCAATGCTGGGCGAGCTGGTGGCGGTGTTGCGTCATTTCGGGGAGCTGGTCATCGACGACGACACTGCCGAGCTGTTGGTGTCGATGTCGGCGGCCACAATTGATCGCCGACTGGCCGGTGAGCGAGCCAAGCATCGACCCAAGGGGCGTGTCTGCACCAAGCCGGGATCGCTGCTGAAAAGTCAGATCCCGGTGCGGACCTGGGCCGACTGGGACGACGCTCGACCCGGGTTCGTCGAGATCGACCTGGTCGGCCACGACGGAGGCAACCCGGCTGGACCCCATGCGTTTACGCTGACGGTCACCGATATCGCCACCGGCTGGACCGAGAACCGCTCAGTACCGGACAAGACCGCCAAATGCGTCCTGGCCGCACTCAATGACATCGCCCGCAAGATGCCATTCCCGATCCTGGGCGTGGACTCTGACAATGGATCAGAATTCATCAACGACCTCTTGTTGCAATGGTGCCAAGGGCGCCAGATCACCTTCACCCGGGCGCGGCCGGCCAACAAGAACGACGGCTGTCATGTCGAGCAGAAGAACTGGGCGGTGGTGCGCACCGTGGTCGGTTACCACCGCTATGACACCGCCGCAGAACTGTTGTTACTCAATGAGATCTGGCAGCTGCAGTCCAAGCTGACCAACTACTTCTACCCGCAGCAGAAACTGATATCCAAGGTCCGCGACGGCGCCAAGGTATCCAAGAAACACGATAAGGCGACCACCCCATTTCATCGCGCGATCGATCACCCGACAATGACCGTGGAGCGCATCGTGGCGCTGACCAGAACCCACTCCCTGATCAATCCCGCCGCCACCCAGCGCCAGGTCCACGCCCTGACCGCCCAGCTGCTCACCATCACCACCAGCAAAGCTGGACCCGGCGCCAGAGCTCAAGTCAACAAGCGCGCACGTTCACGTGAGGCAACGAATCCCCCTTCGCGCGCATCTTGACGTGAGGCAACAGGCCGACCGCTGCTATGTCCCGCGGTGACTCCGCGCTCTCCGCCGTCAGCATGAACCAGGCTCACCGTAGACAGCCGAGATCGCCAGGCGCGAAACCGAACTCGGCGACCTCAGGCCCAGCGGGGTGACTGGTGTCGGTTAGTTCGACAAACCAGTCTCGATCGTTGTGATCGGACGGGACTGTCACGGCAGGCCGCGACAAGCGCGGACTCGACGGTCTGAGCCCAATTCCTGTGCGGAAGTCACCCGCGACGACTATGGATCTAACTGGCGCGAATCACTCTTCAGGCGTCACACCAGCATGTAGCCGAGGCGTTTGGCGGCGGGGGCCAAGCGGTTTATCAGATCGGGATGGTCGAGCGGTTGGGACAGCCGCGGTCGCGCCGGCATCGCCGTCTGGGCAGGCAGGAACAACGCTAGACACGCATGACCAGCGAAGCGGCTGTTGTACCGGATCCCGTCCAAGTCCGGAAAGGCCGCGGCGATCGCCCGCGCCCATTGCTGGGCGATCGCGTGCGGCGCGGTCGAAACAGCGAAGGTGCCGCCGACGCGGGTAATCCACGCGCCAGCGCTGTCGGCGACAACGTCGAGCACCGTCAGCGACCGATCGAACGACAACGCGGTCAGGTAAGGCCTGTTGCGTCCGCGGTCGATCACGCGCTCGACTTGAAAGAGCTCGCCGAGTGCGGCATCCGGGCTCGACGCCCCGTACCAAACGCCGCGAGCGGGGTCCTCGCCCTGTGGCAACTTGTGCGGATCGAATCGAAGAACCGGTCCGAACGACCGAAACCCGTTCCACGGCAACACATGCGCCCCTCCCGTGAAGTGCGCGCGCCACCAGACCTCGCCGGGCTCGATGACGCGCGTCTCGCCGTCCTCGAAGCCCAGGCCGACCAAGGTGGCCGGATCGGGCGGACCCGGCAGCATCTCATCGAGGCTCACCTACCGGTCCACTCACCTATCTCGATGAGCCGCAACACTGGCTCGACAGCACCGCCGCTGTTCAACCAGTCCCGTACCGTGCGCGACTGGCCGTCGATGGCAAGCTCGTGCTGGGGGGTGAGCAGGAAACCGGCCACCGCCGTCGGATGCAAATCAGTCGGCAGAGCCGGTAATACCTGGTCGAGGCCGCGGACCGACCTGAGCACGCTGCGGCCGTCGACATCCACGAGGTCGAACTGCACCACCGGATACACCCACGAGCCGTTGTCGTCGATCGCCCACAAGGTGCGCGCTAGGCGGCGCTGCCGGATCCGCGACTCGTTGACCCCGAGACCCGAAGCGACCTCACTGGAGGTGTACGCGGTGCTGATGAGGCGCGCCATGTGCGCGACCACGTCGACGGCAATCTCACTGTAGGCGTCGAGATCTTCGACGAATCCGGCTTCATCGAGCAGGCGGGCCTCTTCCGCCGTCAGCGCAGCTGCCCATGGGCGATGGGCCGGCAGCGTCTTGAGTGCGGTGATCACGTCCGCCCGGCTGAGATTGAAACGGTCCTGCAGTAGCTCATCAAGCTCGTCGGCAGTCATGAGAACCTCCAATATCTAACGCTGACTAACACAAGTATACAACCGTTAGCACACGTATGAAATGGTGAGCGGCCGCACGGCGTCGGCGGCGTCGGGGGGTCGGCCGACTGCGGGCCGCCGTCCCGCCCCGGGCGATGGCATCTACCCTGTTCACGGCCCAGCATGGTCTGCGGCGATCGCCATCCGAATGGCCGAATTCAGCACCCCCGCTGTGGGCGGGTGTCGACGTCCGCAGTGAACGCGTCAACCTGAAGACGCAGCGGGACGCGGCATCATCACTATCGCGGTGATAGGGGCGCGGTCAGAGCGCATCCCAATCCCGGAGATAGACGCGAGCCGTCGTTCGATATGACGACGTCGACAACAGGGTAAGCGTCCAGGCGCGACTTGGCGACCACGAACTCCACCTCGGGGATGAAGCGTTTCTCCCTCGAAGGCGAAGTCTAGGACGTGATCACCGGTGTGCGGTGGCGGCAAACGCAACCTCGAAGGTGTGGACGCGGATCCGCGTCCGCTCCTCCTCATGCCATACCGGATCCCCCACGTCCATAACCGGTTCCAGGAACCATCCACAAGTTTTAGTGAAAACCCCACTCGCAGTGGGGATGCGCGCAGCTGACGGTCGAGGATCTCTCCGATTTCTGCACGCCGAGGCTGGCGAGGTTCAAGGTGCCGAAGGCGCTGTTGCTGGTCGACGTCGTCCCGCGGCTGAGCAACGGGAAACCCGACTACCGAAGCGCGAAAACGATTGCGGCAGAGGAGCAGCATGGACTTCGCTAGAGTGCAACTCTCGGCCGAGGACGAGAAATTTCACGAAAGAGTGCGGGAGTTCCTGGCCAACAACGTCACCGACGACATGTTGCATCGGGAGCACCAGACGGGCGACAGGTTCATCGAGGAACTGCATCTGGCCATGGGTGCCGCCGGCTGGTTGGAGAAGGAGAGCAAGCCCGCCTCCGAGGGAGGTTTCACCCCGGTTCAGCGGCGTATTTGGGATCTGGAGCGTCGCCGCGCGGGCGTGCCGATGGAGACTTGGGGCGGCACGATGATGATCCTGCAGGCGGTCCGCCGTTTCGGTTCGGCGGAGTTGCTCGCGGAGGTTCTTCCGGGCGTCTACCGCGGCGCGGTCCGCTTCTCGATGGGTTACACAGAACCCGAGGGAGGCTCGGACATCGCGACGTGCAAGACGCGTGCGGTCCGCGACGGTGACGAGTGGGTCATCAACGGACAGAAGATGTTCACGTCAGGGGCGCACAACTGCTCGCACATCTTCCTGTTGACCAACACCGACCCCGCCGGTCGTCGCCATCATGACCTGACGATGTTCCTGGTCCCGACGAACACGTCCGGCCTCGAGATCCAGGGCCTGCGTACCGTCGACGGTGAGCGCACGAACATCTCGTTCTACACCGACGTCCGGATCCCCGACAGATAACGCCTAGGCGATGTCAACGAGGGATGGGCGGTACTAAGCGGCCCGCTGTCCTCCGAGCACGGTGCCCGCGGCCCGAACCCGTCCGGCCTCGCCGACATCGCGACCATGGGCAGTTTCGGTATGACGATGGCCGACATCGCCGACGGGATCGCGAGAGTCGTTGCGCAGCAGGCGCAGGACGGTGGTTTCGATACCGACGACGGTGCGGTGGCCTACCGGCTCGGTCGAGCGCACGCCCGCATCGAGGCGGCTTTGAGTACGCCGGGTATCTTCGGACGCGTCGCGATCGCACAGACCATGCGCGATGTATGCAGATAAGGTCGCCGCGTCTTTAGAACGCGCCATGTCAAGCACCCGTTCGGCCAGCTCTGCGATCTCGGCGGGAACGTCGTCGTTGTTGGCGGCCGAGGTTGCTCACACGGACCGACGTACATAGGTATCCGTGCATGAGCGTCCAACTCCGAGCCGAGTCGTGACACCCGGGGCCGATAGGTTGTCTTCATGCCTCGCATCGACTACGTCATCCACTACGTCGGCTCGCTACTACGGTCCGCAGTGTTCTACCGCGACATCGTCGGGCTGGAGGTGCGGATCGAAGGCGATGGCTACGTCGAGTTCGAGATGGACAACACGAAGTTCGCGCTCTTTGAGCGTTCAAAGTTGCCTGAACTTATCGGCCGCGACGGCGGCAGGCCTCCGTGTGGCGAGATCGGCTTTTTGGTCGACGACGTCGACGCAGAAGCGGAGCGGTTAAAAGGACTGGGTGTCGAGGTCCTGAGCGGTCCGGTGGACCGACCATGGCGCGAGAGAACGCTGCACATCGCCGACCCCGATGGCAACGTCATCGAATTCGCGCAAAAACTGTGATGACTAAGTGGTTGACGACCTCACCGATGCAGGTTCCACTGGCCGCAATCCTGGGCCAGGACGTCGTTGACGTCGACTTCTACCCCGCCGACCACCGGACCTGGATTCGACGCGGTGCTCACCACACGCTGGTAGAGAACTGCAGCGGGGTCGATCTGACCGTGAGACCAGGCCCGGGTCTGCCAGGCCCACCGGTGGCCGGGTGTGCGCGAATTCCCGATAACGCCATCGGTGGCGGCCCACTGGCACGTATTGATACCCCCGTAGATGCCGGTGCGCTGCACACCGAGCACTGAGTTGATTCCGCGAAACCACTGCAGCGCGACCGTGTTCCAGGTGTCGCGGTTGATGTCGTCGTCGATGGTGAAGAAGATTGGTGCGCTCTGGCCGCCACCTGCCGCGGTATGCAGCTGCCAGGCGGTGCGAGCGTCGTCGACGCCCCCGGTGAACCCGCGCAGGAAGTCCGACGGTGCTGTCCCGCCGGGCTTGCCGTATTGGTAGTTGCTCACGATCACTAGCCCAGCGGCGGCCAGCGACTCGGCGTAGGGCCGGGTGATCGGCTTGGCGCCAAAGGAGGAGCCGGGACGCGATAGCGAGACATAGTTGACCACCCCGGAATAGCCAGCAGATCGAATGTGCTCCGCTGGAATCTGGCGCATGGCGAAGTCGATCAGTTGGGGGGCGGCGGCCGCCGCCGTGGGGGTGCCGACACTTGCTGACGCTGCACCCAGCCCGGCCAGCGCCGACACAGCGGTGGCGTAGCGTAGTGCGTCACGCCGGGAAACTGGGCGTGATCGCCGGAGGCTGATCGTCGCCGACGAGTCCCGCATCGCGTGATGTTAACAATGTGACTGCTGTAAACGGTGTAGCCCGCGCGGGCAGACCCCGTATCGGTTCCGCGCCGTTTCAACGGCCTGCCAACGTAGTTCTTCCGCTCTCGATCGAACTGGCAGCGGGTCAGTAGCCATAAGTGAAACCTCTTAGACAGCCACCGCGTGTCGGGCCAAACACTCCGGCAGCGTCTCACACGTGGTCTACTCGGTTGATGGAGCCTGCCGGCGAGATGTTCTGAAGGGAGCAGATTGATGACTTTCCCCGCGCTGAACCACGTCGCGATCACCGTGCGCAGCATGAACATTAGCGGCCCCTGGTATCGGACTCTGTTCGGCGGCGATCCCATCCTCGACGAGCACACCGACGCCGGATTCCGGCACCTGGTGTGGCTGCTCGACGGCGGCACCGTCTTCGGTATCCACCAGCACGAGCGTTCAGCCCCCGACGAGCGATTCAGCGAGTTCCGGGTGGGCCTGGACCATGTCGGCTTCGGCTGCGCCAGCCGCGCCGAATTGGAGACGTGGATGGCCCGGCTCAACGAGCTCGGCGTTACCCACGGCGGGATTGTGGACGCGCCCTATGGCTCGGGATTGAGCTTTCGCGACCCGGACGGAATCGCGCTCGAGTTTTTCGCGCCTCCGGGCTGACGGAGGGGCCCGTTAGCAATCGCGATATGTCAGCATAAGCAGGTGAGCGTGCGGCACACCACCCATATCTTGAGTTCCGCCGTGGTGACAACCTGGGTGGCACCGCTGAGCACAACGCCAGCGACGCAAGTCATCTGGCCAAGGCAGCTGGTATCGAATATCCCTATCTGTCAATAGGTTTAACGAGATGAATCTGATCTGGGAGCGGTCATGCGCGCGGTCGTGATCACCAAGCACGGTCCCCCGTCGGTGCTCAAAGTGCAAGAACGCCCGGATCCACCGGCGCCTTCGTCCGGCCAAGTTCGCATCTCGGTGCGCGCGGCGGGAGTGAACTTCGCCGACCACCTCGCCCGCGTCGGTCTCTATCCCGATGCGCCGAAGGTGCCTAGTGTGGTCGGCTACGAGGTGGCCGGAACGATCGAGACCGTCGGCGACGGTGTCGATCCGGCCCGGGTGGGTGAGCGGGTGCTGGCGGGAACGCGTTTCGGCGGTTACGCCGAGATCGTCAACGCCGCTGCGAAAGACACTGTTGCGCTTCCGGATGCGATGAGCTTCGAGCAGGGCGCCGCGGTCCCGGTCAACTATGCGACGGCATGGGCAGCGCTGCACGGGTACGGCTCGCTGCGCGCCGGCGAGCGCGTGCTGGTGCACGCCGCGGCCGGCGGCGTCGGGATTGCGGCGGTTCAGCTGGGCAAGGCCGCCGGCGCGATCGTGCACGGTACCGCGTCGCCGGGCAAACACGATCAGCTCGCCGCGCTCGGCGTCGACCGTGCGATCGACTACCGCCGCGATGGCTGGTGGAAGGGCTTGCAGCCGTACGACATCGTGCTGGACCCGCTCGGCGGCACATCGTTGCGGCGGTCGTTCAACCTGCTGCGCCCGGGCGGACGCCTGGTGGCCTACGGTCTGTCGGCGCTGCAGCAAGGCGAGAAGCGGTCGCTGCGCCGCGCGGCGCCACATGCGTTGACGATGCTGCGCGGCTTCAGTCTGATCACCCAGATGAACGAATCCAAGACTGTCATCGGTCTCAACATGCTGCGGCTGTGGGATGACCGCGGCACGCTGGAACCCTGGATAGGGCCACTGTCGACGGCACTGTCGGACGGCACGGCAGCGCCGGTGGTGCATGCGGCGGTGCCGTTCGCCGACGCGCCGGAAGCGCATCGGATCCTGGCCGCGCGAGAGAACATCGGCAAGGTCGTGCTAGTGCCGTGAGAGGCCACGGTGACTGCAGAATCGGAGGCTTTCGCGCCTCCTACACCGCTATCCCTGTGCGTTGCACTGCACAGCCGACCGATACGGGGCATTGCCCACCACGCTTAGCCCGGCCGGGCGAATAAGTGCTGTCGACTGATGTGCCGCGCGGACGGCATACCGTTCCGCACCTGCCGACGTCTCGCTGACTGTGCACGCAGCGCGGGCAGCGCTGTCCCAGGCGGCGATCGGCGGTGTGTCGCCAGGGCCGAGCCGACGATGGAGCTCGGCGATGTCGGAGATCGCTTGAGCCGCAGTGTCTCCGGTGTACCGAAGGACGCCCCACGGCGGGCTGGTCAACAGTTTGACGACCCAGGTGTGAATGACCGTGTCGGCAACGTGGCCGGTTCCCACCGTCAACAGCCCAAGTCGAGCACCGGACAGCTGTGCTCTGGCGATAATAAGCCATCAGGCCCGGCGAGCAGGTCGTTGGCCAACTGTACGAAGGAGGCCAGCGGGCGGGCTGAAGTCGTTGGGAAGTCGGTGATCTGCGTGTCGCCGTGATGTAGGAAATCACGTTTATGACGCACCCTCTGCCCGATCGGGCCGGTGGGATCCTCTGGTCAGCCGCAGCGGATGGGTAATGCGATCGAGGTCCATTCATGTTGCTTTCTATGGGTTATCGCTCTTCATAGCCCAGGGTCGGCGACGGAGATCTCCTTGCCACGCCCCGATCTGATCGCCCGTGATTTTATGGCAGGTGAAGCCATGACGCGTTGCGACACGACGGCTGGCCGGGGTGACCCACCGGCGCCGACGGTCAGGCGTTTGAACGCTGGCGCTGATGTCCGATTTGGTGGGGCAATGGCCAGTGAAGGTGACCGTGTTCGAGTTGCCACTCACCGATAGGGAGCCACCCAGCCATCCCGATTTTGAGGCGTGGCCGGACCTTGCCGATCCAGTTGCCCGACCCGTCGCGATCGAGGTCGTAGGCGAACGAGGTCACACACAACGCCCGTTGTCTGGGCTGCCTGCGGCGCGGCACGTTGCTCGTCGGCGATAGTCTCGCGGACCTCGGCGAGTTGCCGCTCCAGCTCGGCGATGCGCTTCTCGGCGTCTTGCGGATCCACGGTCACATCTTCGGCCTCGGGGTTTATTGGTCAAGCAGATCAGCCCGGCTTTAGCCCAGTTCTCTTGTGCCCGCGTTTCGGACTCGATCAGCTGGCGGGGCTCGATTCGGTCTCGTCATGCCGCACGAGGAAGTCGACGACGACCGCGGCCATGTCGTCGATCGCGTTGCGGGGCATGACTTCAAAACCGTGGGTGCTCAGCGTGGGCAGACACAGCAGTCCCGCGCGTGGTGTCAGTCCATAGGCCTTGGAGTGGGAGGCGTCGGACATGAATGCGCCCAGGGCGGCCGGCTGGGGCGAAAGCCCCCGGTCTTCGGCGATCCGCATCAGCCGGTCCGCGACGTCCTTGTCGTAGACGCACAGAGCGTCACTGTAGGCGATGATCGGACCGCCGGTGACGCTGGTCGCGTACTCCCGCTCGGTGGGCCCGACCTCCAGGGCCAGGGTAAGGGTGCCCGGCAGGGTATCGCTGGCATAACAACCGCCCACCCCACCGATCTCCTCGTTGGTGGTGAACACGAGGTAAGCATCGCTGGCGGGTCGTTGTCCGCGGTGGCGCAGTGATCGGGCGGCGCGCAGCAGGGCGGTCACCGCGGCGCGGTCGTCCAGGAAGTAGGCTCCGACGTAGTTGCCGAATTCGACCAGGTCACGTTTGCTGCGGTCGATGCAGATGCGGGTGCCGGCATGTACCCCCGCAGCCGCCAGGTCCTCGGGACTGCGGCCGGTGAAGACGTAGACGTGTTGCCAATCCAGTGCGCGGTCGCCCTGATCGGGCTTGGTCTCCCAAATCCGGGGGCTTTCCTTGGTGGTGTGCTCGGAGCCCAGGGTGAGCACCGCGGTCAGTGTTTGATGCTGCCCGAGCACCGCGACTGGGCCGAGCCCGAAGTTGCCCGGATACATCACCCCGAGCTCCGTTAGGTGCAGCGTCCCGTCGGGTTCGACCCGCTTGACAAGCATTGTCAGTTCGTCCATGTGCGCCATCACCCGAGTCGCCGCGCTAGGTCCAAAGGTCAGGCGGTGGCGGTGATCGTGCGCCTTGGTGGCGGCGTCGCCGGCAGTGTCAGACGCGGCGACATAGCCGATCAGATTCCCGGCGTCATCGATCCACATATCGTCGACGAAGGGCTGCAGTTCGCGGGCACAGACAACGCGCACCGCGTCTTCCTGGCCAACCGGCCCGTAGGTCCACAAGAGTTCCTGCAACAAGTCGTCGGTCGCGGTGTCAGGGACCCTGGCGTCGTCATCGGGCTGGTGGTCGAGGTGCACATCTTTGCTCATGCCGATCGCTATCCCTCAGTCGTCGCGTCCTGCCGGTCCCGGTAGCCCGAATAACCGTAGCGGTTGCCGTTCGGTCCGTCATACGACGGACGCGCATTGTTTGTCTACTGGTCATCGCGGGCAGATTGGGTCTGCAAACCTTGACCGACGCGCCTGGACTTCATGGACTCGCCGCGCCTGAGGAAAAGGGCCATCGGTACCACCCGCAGCTCGGTCGCTTTCCTGGTGGAAGTTCTGGTCAACATCGTTCGCGAGCTAGATCAAGACATCTCTGAGCTGAGCCTTGGCGAGCGCGAACATTTCGAACGGGCGGTGCACCGGCTGACGAAAAGTTCGGTGGCCCTGCCCGATTTCGGCGTATTCCACCGCGCCTTTCTTGATCACAGCGGAAGCGAGCCGACGCCTGAAGGTGATGTCCGCCGTGCGTTCTACCTGTCCTATGACGACACCAACTGCGAATACCTGACCGGCGAACAGATTGACGAACGGCTGGACTCAGGAGTCGACGTCGTGTCGGCGACTTTCGTTACGCCCTATCCCCCGGGTTTTCCGGTCCTAGGACCCGGCCAGGTGGTCAGCCGCCAGGAGCTGGATTTCATCCGCGATCTTGATACGCCCGAAATCCACGGCTACCTACCGAACTTCGGCTATCGCGTATACACCGAGAAGGCCATCGAAATAGCCAGGGAATCGGCCGAGGGGACGCCCAACGGCCACAGCCCCACGGCGTCATCGGCGCCGCAGAAAATGCCGAAGAGGAAGCCGACCAGGCGTGGTTCCAGTGATGGCGACCGGAAACTTCCCGAGGTTGGTCACGGTGAGCTGGTCGGCCAGCAGCAGCCCGGCGACGCGCTCACCGCGATGCGTTCGGAGGACTGACACTGTTCGGGACTGAAACCTGCGGTTTGCGGTTCCGTCGCTCTGGCGTTGGTCGCGTATCAGCCCTTGGTGAGGGTGAACTGTCCAACGTGGGAGATGTTGCGCTGGAAGAAGTCCGAGCATCCAATCAGGTATTTGACATAGCGTTCGTAAACCTCAGTGGAGGTCACTGCGATCGCCTGATCGCGGGCGGCTTGAAGTCTCGATGTCCAGGTGTCGAGGGTTCGGACGTAATGCGCGGTCAGGTCTTGCGTGCCGGCCACCGAAAACCCGGCTTTGGTTGAGAATTCGACGACATCCTCCGAGCAGGGGACCGAACCGCCCGGGAAAATCTCCTTGGCGATGAACCGCATGAACTTCAGGTCGGTCATAGTGATCGGAATCCCCATTTCCGGCCAGCGCTTGAGCGGATGACCCATGATGGTCTGCAATACCATTCGCCCATCGCCGGGCATGATCCGGTGGCACAGCTCGAAAAACGCCGCATACCGCTCTTTGGGGAACGCTTCGAATGCCTCGATGCTGACGATGCGGTCGACGGGTTCGTCGTACTCTTCCCACCCGCGCAGCTGGATCCGCCGGGAACGGGTGGTGTCGAGTCCGTCGAGGATCTCCTGGCCCAGGGCGCGCTGGTTCCTGCTCAAGGTCAGGCCGACCACGTTGACGTCGTACTTCTCGACGGCGCGCCTCATCGCCGAACCCCAGCCGCAGCCGACGTCGAGCAGCGTCATCCCGGGCTGCAAATCCAGCTTGCCCAGCGCGAGGTCCAGCTTGGCAAGCTGTGCCTCTTCGAGCGTCATGTCTTCGCGCTCGTAGAAGGCACAACTGTAGGTCCGCGACGGGTCCTGGAACAAACCGAAAAAGTCATTCGAGATGTCGTAGTGGGCTTGCACATCCTCGTATGCCGGCCGCATCGTCGTCGAGCCCGACTTCTCTTCCACCATTTGCGATTGACCTCCTGCGTGAGCCCTCGACGTGTATAACGCAGAATTTTCCACCTGGCTAATTTACCGCCTTTTCACAGGTGAATTGACACACGTCGGTGTATCCCTGGCGGAACAGGTCGGCGCAGCCGGTCAGATACTTCAGGAAGCGTTCGTACACCTCTGGGGAGGTGATCTCGATGGCTTCGTCCTTTTTGGTCTCGAGATTGCTTGCCCAGGTGTCCAGGGTCCGGGCGTAGTGCGGTTGCAGGCGCTGCTTGCGGGTCACGGTGTAGCCGGCCTTGGTGGCGTGTTGCTCCACCTGCGCGGCCAGCGGTAGGCGACCGCCGGGATAGATCTCGTCCATGATGAATTTGATGAATCGCACCCGCGACATCGTCAGCGGCAGCTTCTTGGCCTGGATTTCTTCGTCGCTCGGAATGATGATGGTGTGCAGCAGCATCACGCCGTCGTCGGGCAGCCAGCTGTAGGTCTTCTTGAAGTAGTCGTCGTATTTGTTGAAGCCGAAATGTTCGAAAGCGCCGATTGAAACGACCCGGTCGACGCGTCCCTCGAACTCCTCCCACGGCTGCAGCCGCACTTCCTTGTGGCGCGGGCTCGTCGAGTTGGCGAACCAATGATCCTCGATGTGCTGTTTTTGGTTCTCCGACAGCGTCAGGCCGATCACGTTGACGTCGTACTTGTTGACCGCCCGCATGATCGTCGAACCCCAGCCGCAGCCGACGTCGAGCAGCGTCATCCCAGGCTGCAGTCCCAGCTTGCCTAGGGCTAAGTCGACCTTGGCCATTTGCGCTTCTTCGAGCGACATGTCGTCGCGCTCGAAGTAGGCACAGCTGTAGGTCTGGGTCGGGTCCTGCCACAGCTTGAAGAACTCATTGGAGATGTCGTAGTGAAACTGCACTTCCCCGGCATCAGACCCGCGGGTCTGTGCCGCGGACTTGGACAACCACTTGGACTGAGCGTGCGGAGTCGTGGTTTGCGGTGTGCTTGATGTATCAGCCATTGTCCGTCCTGCTAAAGCGTGGGAATCGACGTGCTGGGTCGCTCAACACGCAGGCAAGGATACCCGGACGGCACTGGATCACCACGGATCACCTGCCGATTCTGCTGCAAAAGTGAGGAGGTGTTTTGAGGGTGGTTTCCGGCCATCGGGCATCCCCACCTTTGGCTGGGACTCTAGAAGCGCTTACCGAAAGCACTACCGTATGATAGGCGAGTTCCGCAGGCCGATTGTCGACACAGCCGAGGCACCAAGCTAATGGAGATTACCCAAATCCTTCCTTACTACGATCCGTTTGACACCGATATCGACCGCGATCCCTACCCCGTGTGGAAGAAACTGAGGGACGAAGCGCCGGCCTACTACAACGAGCGCTACCGCTTCTACGCGCTGAGCCGACACGCCGACGTCGCCGCTGGGCTGTCGGACTGGCGAAAGTTTCGGTCGGGGCGGGGCACCACGCTCGACGCAATCCTCAGCGGGTTTGAGGCTCCGCCCGGCCTGATCCTTTTCGAAGACCCGCCCGCACACGACGTCCATCGCAGGATGCTCGCGGGTGTCTTTACGCCCCGCCGAATGGCGGCGATCGAGCCATTGGCCAGGCAGTTCGCCGTCGCGGTGCTAGACCCGCTGATCGGCAGCGGACGCTTCGACTTCATCGAGCACCTCGGCTCCTGGATGCCGATGCGCACCATCGGTGCGTTATTGGGAATCCCCGAAAGCGACCAGGCGGTTTTCCGGGACAACACGGACAAGCTGCTGTCGGTGAAGAAGGTCAAATCAAAGGAGGCCGCGACAGACGTGATGAAGCCAAATTTTCGGCTCATCGCAGACTATGTGGACTACCGGACCAAGCACCCGGCGAACGACCTGATGACGGATCTCATCAACGCGGAGGTCACCGATCCCGACGGTCGACTCCGCAGGCTCACGCACAGCGAGGTCTTGACCTACATCGGTCTCATTATGTCGGCAGGCAGCGAAACTACCACGCGGCTAATCGGATTCACCGGCCAGCTGCTATCTGACCACCCCGCGGCGCGCCGTCAGATCGCAACCGACCCGACGCTTCTTCCCAACGCGATCGAGGAGGTGCTGCGTTACGAGGCGCCGTCGCCAGTGCAGGCCCGCTACGTCGCAACCGACGTCGAGTACTACGGCCAAAAGATGCCTGCGGGTTCGACGATGTTACTGATCAACGGTTCGGCCAACCGTGATGAACGCCGTCACGACGATCCCGACCGATTCGACATCCGCCGCAAGGCAAGTCATCTGAGTTTCGGTCAAGGCCTGCACTTCTGTCTCGGGGCTGCGTTGGCGCGCATGGAAGCACGGGTCGCAGTCGAAGAGGTCCTGAAGCGATGGACGGATTGGGAAGTCGACTACGACAACGCGGTAAGGGCGCACACCAGCAGTGTTCGTGGCTGGGCGAAGCTACCCGTGACGACTGGATGAGGCACGTTCACGGGTAATCCGCTGAGGATGGGGCGGGCTAGTGCGACGCCATTTTCCGAGACCTGCGGCCCGAAGATGGCAAGCGCATCTTCGTCGACGAGTTCGTGGAAGGCGTCACGGACGGCGCGGAATGATCCGTTGGGTAAGCCTTGCACGGCGCGGACCACGAATTCGACTGGACGCTCGAGGATCCCGCGCGCCTGATAGTTGTCGGCGACAAGCTGCAAAGAAGGCAGGATATTTTCGTCGAACCCGCCCTTGTCGTCCAGGTAGTCGACGAGAACTCCGATTCGCGCCGGCGTTATCCCACTCATCGGCTTAGCCTTTCACCCTGGCGGATCGCGAAGGCCACTGCATCGGTTTGGCCAAGGGCGCGGAGCATCGCGACCGGGCGCGGAAGGCGCTACTGTGAGCTGTACAGTACGTGCATACATCGGCACTGGGATCCGCTGTGGCGGCCACCGATGAACGGCCTCCATGAAAGGAAGATGCAACCATGGCACTCGGTTATGGGGCGATTGATGTTGATAATCATTATTACGAGCCGTTGGATGCATTTACGCGGTTTTTGCCCAGGGAGTTTCGCACACGTGGTGTGCAGATGGTGTCGGTGGGCAAGCGGGTGACGGCGGTGATTGGTGATCGGGTGAATCGGTTTATTGCTAATCCGACGTTTGATCCGATTATTGTGCCGGGGTGTTTGGATTTGTTGTTTCGCGGGCAGGTGCCGGTGGGGGTGGATCCGTCGTCGTTGTTGAAGGTGGAGCCTTTAGCTGAGCATCCGGAGTATCAGGATCGGGGGGCCCGGGTGGCGGTGATGGATGCCCAGGACCTACAGACGGTGTTGATGTTGCCCACGTTTGGGTGTGGGGTCGAGGAGGCGCTCAAGGGGGATATTGAGGCCACGGTGGCCTCGGTGCATGCGTTTAATCAGTGGTTGGATGAGGATTGGGGTTTCGCTCGCCCCGATGGGCGCATCATTGCCGCGCCGATCATTTCGTTGGCCGATCCGGTGGCCGCAGCCGCGGAGGTGGAGTTCGTGTTGGGCCGGGGAGCCAAGTTGGTGTTGGTGCGCCCCGCCCCCGTGCCTGGGGTGCTTAAGCCGCGTTCGTTGGGTGACCCGAGTCATGACCCGGTGTGGGCGCGCTTGGCGGAGGCCTCGGTGCCGGTGGGCTTTCACTTGAGTGATTCGGGGTATTTGGCGTTCGCGGCGGCGTGGGGGGGTAAGTCGACGTTCGAGCCGTTTTCGGCCAAGCCCGATCCGTTGGATCAGATCCTGGTCGATGATCGGGCGATTCATGATGCGATGGCCTCGATGATCGCCCATGGGGTCTTTACCCGCCATCCGGGGCTGCGGGCGGTCAGTATCGAAAACGGCTCGTATTTTGTGTATCGGTTGATCAAGCGATTACGTAAGGCGGCCAACAATCATCCCAAGTTGTTTCCGGTGGATCCCGTGGAGCAGTTGCGCAACAATGTGTGGATCGCCCCCTATTACGAAGACGATGTGGCACAACTGGCCGACACGATCGGGGTGGGCCGCATCTTGTTCGGTTCGGATTGGCCCCACGGCGAGGGACTGCACGACCCACTGGCCTTCACCGCCGAACTGTCCGGATTCTCCGACACTGACATCCGCAAAATCATGCGCGACAACGCCCTCGACCTCCTCGACGCAAACGTCACCGCGAGCGCCTAGCCACGTTCATGGGTGAGTGGACGATTGGCCAGGTTTTCGACGCGATCGCCGATGTCATCCCGAACCGGGTGATGACCGTGTGCGGAGAGCGGGTCAACACTTTCGGTGAGGTAGCCGAGCGCACCCGTGGGCTGGCGAACTTCCTGGCGGGCCGGGGTCTTGGGGCACATACCGAACGCCAGCTACTCCAGCAGTGGGAGTGTGGGCAGGATCGCGTCGCGCTGATCATGCACAACGATCTGTATCCGGACATGGTCATCGGATGTCTGAAGGCGCGCACTGTCCCGGTGAACGTGAACCACTACTACACCCCGCGCGAGGTGGCCGACCTGCTCGACTATCTGCGGCCGGAAGCGGTCATCTACCACCGGTCGCTGGGGGACAAGTTCTGCGACGTGCTCCCACCGCGAAGCGCCGAGTTGCTCATCTGCGTCGACGACGACAGCGACGCGGCCCGGCTCCCCGGGGCGATCACCCTTGACGACGCACTGGCTCGAGGCGATGCCGACCAGCGGGAGATCCGCACCAGCCCGGATGACCTCTTGATGATCTGCACGGGCGGTACCACTGGACGACCCAAAGGGGTGATGTGGCGCCAGGGCGACATTTACGTCTCGTCGATGAGCGGCCACGATCACGAGTCGGTGCAGGAGATTCACGACAAGGTGCGCTATGAAGCTCCGCCGTGGTTTGCGGTCTCCCCACTGATGCATGCCGCCGGGATGTGGACGGTGTTTTCCGCGCTGCTCAGCGGCCTGACCACCGTGCTGTATGAGACCAAGAAACGATTCGATCCGCGCACCGTGCTGGAGACCGCCGAACGCCACAAGGTCGGGCTGATGACCATGGTCGGTGACGCATACGCCAAGCCTCTGGTCGAGGAGCTGGACCGGCACAGTTACGACATGTCGTCGCTGTATGCGATCGGAACCGGCGGTGCGGCAACAAATCCGAAGCATCAGGCAGCCCTGCTTGAGCACATGCCGCACATCACGATCATCAACGGGTTCGGATCCTCGGAGACGGGCAACATGGGCTTCGGGCACAGTCAGCGCGGAGCACCGAGGGACACCTTCGAGTTGCGGGCCGGGGGCCTGGTGTTGTCGCAGGACTACACGCGGTTTCTCGACCCCGGCGAGGACGAGGTCGGCTGGGTGGCGCGCAGCGGCCGAATCCCGTTGGGCTATTTCGACGATGCCGAGGGCACACTCAAGACGTTCCCGAGAGTCGACGGGCAGCGGGTGGTGATCTCCGGTGATCGCGCCAAGGTGGAATACGACGGCACGCTGCGGCTGCTGGGCCGAGACTCACTGGTGATCAATACCGGCGGGGAGAAGGTATTCGTCGAGGAGGTCGAGGAAGTGCTGCGCGCCCATCCCGACGTCCAGGACGCGTTGGTGGTGGGGCGGCCCAGCGAACGATGGGGCCACGAGGTGGTGGCCCTGATCGCCGTTCGCGAGGGTATCGACGATGTCGATCGAGAACAGCTCCACGAGCACTGCGCTGAACATCTCGCGCGGTTCAAGGCGCCCAAGGAGTTCATCGTCGTCGACGAGGTGCGACGCCTCGGTAACGGAAAGGCAGACTACCGCTGGGCGAAAGCCACCGTCACACAACAGGAGTCACTCACATGACGGACGGATCGGGCGCAGTGATCGACTGCCTGGTCAATGTGCATTTCGGCGAGACCGCCCAGCAGCCCGAGTTCATGCTGAAAGTGCGCGACGATTACTTCAAAGGTCCGGCCTCGTTATACGAGCAGGTCGAGTTACCCCAGCTGCTCGAAGAGATGGACGCCCATAGTGTCGTCAAGGCGATCTTGATGGACAACCTCGTCAAACCCTCGACCACGGTGCGGGCCTTTTTGGAAGCTAGGCCGGACAAGTTTGCCGTTGCGTTGGGTGGACTGAATTTGCTCCGGCCGGTGCCCGCGCTGCGGGACCTGGCGGCGTTGGCGCGCGACCTGCCAGTGGCGTATGCGGCTGTGGGGCCCAGCTTTTGGGCTGACGGACGGTATCCGCCCAGTGATGCGGTGTATTACCCGTTGTACGCCAAGTGCGCCGAAATCGAATTGCCGTTATGTATCAATACCGGGATGCCCGGACCACCGATTCCCGGCGAGGTGCAACACCCGATTCACCTCGACCGGGTCTGCGTGCGTTTTCCCGAGTTGAAGCTGTGCATGATTCACGGTGCCGACCCGTGGTGGGATGTCGCGATCCGAATGCTGATCAAATACCAGAACTTGCGGTTGATGACCTCGGCATGGTCGCCGAAGCGGTTGCCGGAGAGCTTGCTGCACTTCATGCGTACGCGGGGAAAGGCCAAGGTGATTTTTGGATCGGACTGGCCGGTACTTCGGATGCAACGCGTCGTTCCCGAAGCCCGGGCGCTGGACCTGCCCGGCGAGGTGCTGGACAACTATCTTCACCACAACGCGAACGACTTCTTCTTCGGCAGCAAGGATCAGGAGCACTGAACATATGGACCGCTACGAACTGCGCCGGCTTGACTACAGCCTGTCCGAAGATCACCAAGCGGTGCAGGCCGCGTTTCGGGACTTCTTCGAGTCGAACTGTCCGATCGAGACGGTCCGGGCAGCCGAAGCGACCGGCTTTGACAAAAGCCTGTGGGAGCGGTTGTGCGCCATGGGCGCGACCACGATGGGTCTGCCGCAGGAGTCCGGCGGAGATGGGGCGACGCTGGTCGATCTGGTCTTGGTAGCCGAAGAGGTCGGCCGGTCGCTTGCGCCGGTGCCGTGGATCGATCATGTCTGCGCCGCCAGGCTACTGGCTCGCCTCGGTGCCCTTCACACTGACGACACGGGCATCGTCTCTGGCGAGCACATCGTCGGTCTCGACCCGCGCCAGGAAGATGCCGCTGGAACACGGTTGGTTCCAACCGGGTCGATCGCCGACCAACTCGTCGTCCGAGACGGCGACGACGTGGTGCGGTTGACGTTTGACACCAGGCCCGCACGCGTGGACAACATCGGCAAGCTGCCAATGGCGTGGGTGGATCCAGCGGCCGCGGACAGCCGGACGGTGATCGCCGGCGGCGCCCACGCGCAGGCGGAGTATCGACGCGCGCTTGATGAGTGGCAGTTGTTGACCGCCGCGGCACTGGTAGGTCTGGTGGAACAGACGATGACGATCGCCGCCGAGTTCGCCAAAACGCGTTACACGATGGGTGTGCCGATCTCGACGTTGCAGGGCATCTCGCATCCGCTGGCCAACATCGCGATCGCCGTGCAAAGCGGGCGGGGACTGGCCCGTCGCGCGGCGTGGTTCCTCGACAACGAACCCGAGGAACGGCCCGAACTGGCGCCGTCAGCCTTCGTGTTCATGGCCGAGGAGGCGTCGAAGGCTGCGACGATGGCGGTGCATGTGCAAGGCGGGCTTGGGGTTTCGGTCGAGTCGGCTGCCACCGCCTACTTTGTCCGTGCCCGTGGCTGGCCGCTGGCCGGAGGCGATCCCGGGGCCACCGCCAAGCACGTCGCCCGACTTGTCTCCGCCCGTGAGACCGCGCACGAACGGAGCTAGCCGATGGATTTCTCCCGGGTGGAGCTGGCCGAGGACGACCAAGCGTTCCTCGACGAGGTGCGCGCGTTTCTTCGTGGGCAGGTCACCGAGGACGTGCGGCGCCGCGATCGCGAGACCGGCGATAACTTCGACGAGGGCGTCCATCTGGCGCTCGGCGCAGCGGGCTACCTGGAACGCGAGTGGAAGCCCGAATCCGCTGGTGGTTTCAGTCGGGTGCGGCGGCGTATCTGGGAGCTGGAGAAGCGGCGCGCCCACGTCCCGTGGGTGACTTCGGGAACCACGGCGCTGGTGCTGCGGTCCGTGGCGGCATTCGGCTCGCCTGAACTCAAGGACGAAGTACTGCCCAAAGTATTCTCTGGCCACGTGCGGTTGTGTCTGGGTTATACCGAGCCTGAGGGTGGTTCGGATATCGCGACCTGTAAGACGCGGGCGGTGCGCGACGGTCAGAGTTGGGTGATCAACGGCTCGAAGATGTTCACTACCGGCGCGCACAAATGTCAATACGTTTTCTTGATCACCAATACCGACCCCGGCGCGCCCAAACACAAGAGCCTGACGATGTTTCTGGTGCCGTTGGATTCACCCGGGATCGAGATCCAGGGCATCCGTACCGTGGATGGTGACCGGACCAACATCGTCTACTACAGCGATGTTCGGGTGGACGACCGCTACCGGCTCGGCCAGGTCAACGACGGCTGGACGGTCCTCCGGCAGCCCCTCAACGCCGAACACGGAGCTGTCGACGCCAGCGCTGACGGCCTGCAGGACATCGCCGTGATGATGCATCAGGCCGGGGTGATGGCTACTGCTGCCGACGGGGCCGCAGCCAAGGTCGCCGAACCAGATCCGAACGGCCGCAAGCTGATCGACGATGGGTCGGTCGCGTACCGGCTGGGCCGCAGTGTCGCACGAATGGAGGCCGCGCTCTCGGCACCCAGCATCTATGGGCGAGTGGCGCTGGCTCAGACGATGCGCGACATCTCACCCGATCTGATGGACCTGCTGGGGTCGCCGTCGACGCTGCCGTTCGGCACAGTTGGCGCCGCGGACGACGGCGCAGCCGAATATGCCTACCGGTTCGCGCCGTTGGTCGGCATCTACGGCGGCACGCTCGAGGTGTTCCGCAACATGATTGCCCAGTACACGCTGGGACTGGGCAAGCCGAACTACTCGCCGCCGAGGAAGACTTCATGATTGTGCCGAAGCTCGGTCCGAGATCTGGAATGGCCCTGTGAATAAGGCAGATACCGACGATGTGGTGCTCTACGAGATACGGGACGGCGTCGCGATCATCACGCTGAACCAGCCCGAGCGACGCAACCCGTGGGGCGGCGATTTGACCGAGCGCGCAATTGCCCAACTTGATTCGGCCGAGACCGACCCCCAGGTCCGAGTCATCGTGCTCACCGCAAACGGCAGTGCGTTTTGTGTGGGGGCCGACATCGGCGGGCTCGGCCAGGTCAGCAACGACCTGGCTTCGGGTGCCGAGGTCGGGTCGATGACCATCGAGCGGCATCCGCACTTTCTGACCAGCATGCGCAAACCGGTTATCGCCGCGATCAACGGCGCCTGCGCGGGCATCGGCCTGGTATTGGCCTTGATGTGCGACGTGCGTTTCGCCGCGGCGGGCGCCAAGTTCACGACGGCTTTCGCGCGGCGCGGCTTGACCGCCGAGTACGGCATCTCGTGGATCCTGCCCCGGCTGATCGGCTGGGCCAACGCGCTGGATCTTCTGCTGTCCGGCCGTTCCTTCAGCGCCGAGGAAGCCGCCGAGCTGGGACTGGTCAAAGAGGTCGTTCCCGCCGAATACCTAATAACGCAAACGCTAACGTACGCAACCGATTTGGCCGTACACTGCGCGCCGTCCTCACTCGAGGTCATCAAGGGCCAGCTCTATGGCGAAACGCTGTTCGACCTCACCACGGTCAGCGCGCACGCCGAGCAGCTCATGCACGAATCGATGACGCGACCCGACTTCATCGAAGGCATTACCGCGTTCTTCGAGAAGCGACCGCCGAACTTTCCGTCGTTGGGAGTCACATCGGGCTGACTAGGCATCGCGCAGCTGGCGCACGTCGAACTTGTTCCTCAAGCGATGCTGCGATGGTGGCGCCCATCCTGCGGTCTCGGCGACGACGTTACCCCTGTGCTGCGGTGAGCATCTCGCGCAGCCGACGCACGTCGACCTTGCCGGTGGCGCCACGGGGGACTTGGTCGTCCGAGTCCAACAGCAGCCAGACCGTCGGAACCTTGAACGAGCTGAGCACCCCGCGCGCTGCGCTACGTAGTCCAGCAACGGTGGTGGTAACGGCATCGCACACCACCGCGGCGCCGACCCGCGCGACTCCGCCGTGGACGACGTTGGT
Source organism: uncultured Actinomycetota bacterium (assembly GCA_963787635.1). GTDB lineage: Bacteria > Actinomycetota > Actinomycetes > Mycobacteriales > Mycobacteriaceae > Mycobacterium. The sequence goes on from CAWBDP010000008.1 coordinate 917,940, forward strand.
GACATAGGCGGCGTCGACCGCGTCCAGACCACGCAGCGCCTGCTCGACCTCACTGAGGTAGACCGTGGCACCGCTGACCTTGAACATGTCGTCGGATCGCCCGTGGTAGAACAGGAATCCGTCGTCGTCGAGGTGGGCCAGGTCGCCGGTTTGGTAGAACCCGTCCGGGGTGAACAGGTCCTCGCGACTGCGCCGGCAGATCCCGCGCAGCGTGTGTGGGCCGCGGATCTCGATCATCCCGACTGAGCCGGCTGCAACCGGTGTGCCGTCGTCCACGTCGGCGATTCGGACCTCCATGCCCTCGAACGGTCGGCCGCAACTACCCCACGCCGATTCGGGCATATCGGTGTCAGCGCGGTATCCGCAATAGGGGCCGAAGGACTCGGTCATGCCAAACGGGCTGGCCCGGGCAGCGGGCGGGCCGCGCAGTTCCGGCGGCAGCAGAGCATCCAGGCTGCCCGGTCTCAGCGTGGATAACGCGGCGGGTTTTGAATTCGACTGACGAGCAAGCGCTTCAGCTTGGTCAGGCCAGCCGCGGAACAACGTGACTTGTTCACGCTCGAGTAGTGCCAACGTGGACTGCGGCTGCGGCACCGGCTCGGTGACCAGCGTGGCCCCCGCCAGCAACGTCGACAGCACGCCCGCACCGAAACCACCGACCCAGAAGAACGGCATCGGAAGGTAGAGCCTGGTGTCGGCGCCGATGCAGCGCGGTCCGAGGCTGGATGCGACGGCGCGCAGCGCATCGCCGTGAGAGTGCACCACGCCCTTCGGAGTGCCGCTGCTGCCTGAGGTGAACATGATCACCAGGGGATCGCTGGGCGTGACCGCAGCCGTCATGGCGCCGACCATGCTTGCCGCTTCCGTGCTCGCCGGGGTCCGCGCGATCTCCACGATCTCCGCGGGCGGGTACACGCGGCGAAGGGCGGGCAAGCCCGCGTGGTGCAGGGTGCAGCCGACAACACCGGATACGCACAGCTCGGTGGCGAGTTCATCGTGGTAGCGGTGTCCGCGGAATTCCTCGACCGCGATCAACGACTGCACCGAGGCGACCCGCAGTTGCGCCACTAGTTCGCGCGGTGCGAGCAGAGTACTCAACGGCACCAGTACGGCGCCGATGCGAGTCAGGGACAAAGCCAGCTGCACCCAACCGATCCCATTAGGCATAATCAGACCGACCCGACTGCCCTTGCCGATCCCTGCGTCGACAAGGGTGGCGGCCAGCCTCTGGGTAGTGAAATCGAGTGCAGCGTAATCGATTCGGCCGTCAGGATCGATGACGGCCTGCTTGGCTGGGTAGTGTTGCGCGTCGCGGCGGACCAACGCGTCAATCGTGTGCGCGTCAGCCACCGAGAACCTCGCGCAGCCGAATGAGATCCACCTTGCCGGTGGGCAGTAGCGGAACCTCGCCGGGTGCGAGTGCGACGAGCATGCGCGGCACCTTGTACGACGACAACTGCGCGGTCAGCCTTGCGCGCAGCGCCTCGGCGTCGAACCCGGCGACATCGTCGGTGACGACCGCGGCGGCGACCACCTCGCCACGCTCGGCGTCGGGGAGTCCCATCACGTAGCCGACCGCGCCATCGGTCACGCGGGCGATCGCCCGTTCCACCTCGATGGGGGACACATTCGCGCCGGCCGTCTTGATCATGGCGCCCCGCCGCCCGAGGTAGTAGATGTAGCCTTCGGAGTCGGTACGGACGGCGTCACCGGTATGAAACCAGCCGTCGGCGTCGAAGCAGTCCTCACGATCACGCCGATGGTAGCGCTGCATCAAATACGGTCCCCGCAGCAGCATCTCGCCAACCGACCCATCCTCGACAGCGGCTCCGGTTTGCGGGTCGATGACCTTGAGCTCAAACCCGGGCGCCGGCCGGCCGAACGAACCGCGTCGTGCCTCGGGCTGATCCGACTCGTCCCCGCTGAGCAACACGGTGCCGCCTGTTTCGGTCAGCCCGAGCATGTTGTGTCGCAGTTCAGGATCGGCGGGTCGCACCTCGGCGGCCATGATCGGGTAGAGGTTGCCGCGGCGCAGTGAAGACAGATCCCGCGTCGCGAAGCTGGGGTGCTCGACCAACTTGCGGACGGTCGAGGCGAATCCGTTGCCCATGGTGGGCCGTTCGGCCTCCAGCAGGGCCAGGGTGTCACCAGCGTCGACGGCGTTCGAGCAGATCAGGGTGGCGCCGGCGACCAGCGTCGCGAGCAAGCCGAACGCGAAGCCACCCACCCAGAAGAACGGTGAGTTGCAGAACAACCGATCAGCGGCCGACAACTCACGGATTCCGTTGAGACTGCGCTGATGTCCCAGCAGCGCGCCGTGGGTGTGGATGGCGCCCTTCGGCGTACCGGTCACACCTGACGTGTACACAACGACGAGCGGATCGCAGCCGTCGACGTCGTGCTCCAGGGCGGACAACAGCCCGGTGTCGACGCCGTCGGCCAACCGCGCGACGTCGTTCTGGTCGAAGCAGGCGTGCCGCAGTTGCGGCGCAACCGAACTGAAGATCCGATCGGTCGTATCCTCGACCCCCAGCGCCTCCCTCAAACGGTGCCGGTAGTCGTGCGAGCGGAACGACGACGCGCTCAACAACAACGACACGTCGGCGTGAGCAAGCTGTTCACCAAGTTCGCGAGCGGTGACGAAGGTGGTGAACGGTACCGCCACGGCGCCGATGCGGGTGGTGGCCAGCGTCGCGACGACGAAGTCGGCGCCGTTGGGGTAGAGCAGCCCGACGTGGGTGCCCTTGCCGACACCAAGGGCAACTAACCCACGGGCTAGCAAGGCCGAACGCCGCTCCGCTTCAACATAAGTCAGGCGCTCGGCATCGCAGATCAGCAGTGGACGCGATCCTCGCGCCTGCGCCTGATCGGCCAGGACGCCGGCGATGGTGAGGTTATCAGCGGTCATGCCCGCTGTCGCTGTCGGATTCGGCGAAATGCGCGCGGACCGCGCCCAGATCGGCCTTGCCCGAGGGGGTACGAGGGATGGTGTCCACGATCGCGATGGTCGACGGCACCTCGTAAGGGGCCAGTCGGCCGCGCAGATAGTCTGTGATGTGCCCAGTGGTGGTGCCGCAGGCCGACTCGCGCAGTTCGACTATGGCGACCGGGGTTTCACCGAGTCGGTCATCGGGACGCGCTACGACCGCGGCCGACGCGACGGCTGGATGGGCTTCCAGCGCCGCGCGGACGTCGTCGGGCATCACCTTGAAGCCGCCGCGGATGATCGCCTGGTCGGCGCGCCCGAGAATCCAGAGAAAGCCGTCGGCGTCGATGCGGGCCATGTCGGTGGTTCGGATCCAGTCCGCCGTCGGGCCGAGCTGGCCCGGTTTGACCTCAAGCAGTCCGAGCGAGTCCGGCGGCAACGGCGCACCGTCGTCGTCGACCACCCGCAGCTGTGCGCCGAGTGTCGCGCGGCCCACGCTGCCGCGTTTGTCGCGCCAATACCGTTGGTGGTCGGCCAAGGTCCAGCCCGCCACCCCGCCACCGAATTCCGTTGCCGCATAAGAAGTCAGCACAGGAATACCGAACTTCTCGCTGAACGCATCGGCGTCCTCGGCCGACAGCGGAGCGGTGCCGGACGTGACGGCCCGAATGCCGGCAAGATCGTCGCAGGTGAGTTCGGAGTGCAAGACCATCCTCAGTGCGGTGGGCACCAGCGACACCGCCTGGGGTCGATGTCTGCGCACGACGTCGACCCATCGGGTCAGCTCGAAGCGGGCCAACAGCACGAACGGCCGGGCCTCGGTGACGCATTGCAGCACGCGGTACACGCCGCCGATGTGCACCAGCGGTGAGTTGACGATCGCGACGCCGCGGCGCGGTTCGGTGGGTGCCACCGCGCGCTCGGGCTCGGTGCCCAGCGTGCTGCGAGCGAGCATGTCGTAGGTCAGGTCGATGCGCTTGGGTGGGCCAGTGGTGCCGCTGGTCAACATACGGACCGCGACACCGGGCCGAGTATCGCCGGATGGCGTTGCGCTGCCGGGTGTTACGACGGGTGGCTCGCCCGTGCCGGTGATGGTGACGACCGACGCAGCGTCCGATGGAGCGAGCAGCGTGGCGACGTCGTCGGGGGTGCCGATGACGGCAGCCAGGTTCAGCTCCGCGATATCTGCGCGGATGCGCTCGTCCCCGCGCGCAGGATTGATCACTACGAGCGTGGCCTCGGCGAGCATCAGACCGAGAAACGTCGCGACGTGTACCGGTGTGTTCCGAAGCAGCACACCTACCTGTGCGTTGGTGCCGCCCTCGCGGGTGACGACGTCGGCGATGCGGCGGGCGTGTGCGGCCAGCTCAGCCCACGACCACCAGGTGCCGTCGTACTCGACGGCGGGGGAATCGGGAGCCAGAGCCAGCACACCGGCGATACGCCGACTGAGCACCTGGGTCATCAGCGCATCCCCGGTCGGGGCCGCGGCCGCGCTGGATCCAGTTCGGCTTGGCCGAGGGGATTGCCGAGCCGGGTGTAGATCAGTCCGTGGTCCAGCGCGGCGCGGTAGGGTTTGTCGAGCGACTCCCAGATCGCCTTGACTGTGCCTTGCGTCGCCGACGGCGGATGGGCGGCGATGACCGTGGCCAGCTCATGGGCGCGTGCCCATAATGCCTCGGTCCCTGGAGCATCGACGATCTCGGATACCAGACCGATCCGCAGCGCGGTGTGGGCGCTGACCCGTTCATCGTCGCCCATCAACGCGATTCGCAGCGATTCCCCCAATCCGATCTTGCGCATCAGGCCTACCGGCTCCAGCGCGCACACCAGGCCGGCGCTGACGTGGGAGTCGAAGAAGGTGGCGTCCGACGAGCAGATCACCACATCGGACTCGTTGACGAAATAGAACGCACCCGCCGTGCACATACCCTGCACCGCGCACACCACCGGCTTCCACATCTTCTGCCATTTGGGGCTGAGCAGTTCACCGGGATCTTCATGGCTCCACACATTGGCCGGTTGGCCGTAAGGCGTTTCGACGTCGAGACCGGCCGAGAAGGCCCGTTGGCCGGCCGCCCGCAGCACGACTGCGTTGACTCGGTCGTCAAGCTTGATGACACGCCATAGCCGAGCCATCTCCTCGCACATGGTGCGGTTGAAGGCGTTGAGCTTGTCCGGCCGGTTGAGGGTGACGGTGGCCACTTGGGCGGCTGGGTCCACCTCGAGCAGAAGCGTCTCGAATTCGCTGTTCATCGCTTGCTCACCGGCACTGCCAGTTCGGGTCTCGCTTCTCCATGAACGCCTTCGGACCTTCGGCCGCGTCTTCGGTGCGCAGCACGCGCTCCCGGAATGTTTCGGCGAGAATCTCGGCTTCGTGTAACGGCAGGTCGAGTGACTTATGAATGGTCAGTCGGGTTCCGCGCACCGCGAGCGGTGCGTTGGAGTTGATCATGTCGGCGATCTCGTGAGCTCGCTGGAGCAGTGTGTCGTGTTCGACGACCTCGCTGATCATGCCGAGGTCGTAGGCGCGTTGTGCGCTCATTCGCTCGCGCTTACCCGCCAGGGCCAAGCGCAGCGCGATATTGCGAGGCAGCACCCGGGCCAGCCGGACCATCTCACGGCCGGCAACCAGGCCGATACTCACGTGCGGATCGAAGAAGGTGGCCTGGTCTGAGGCGATCACGATGTCGCCGGTGGTGACCCAGTCCAGCCCTGCGCCACAACAGATCCCGTTAATCGCGGCCAGCACCGGCTTGGCCATGCGCCGGAATGGCGGAGTGCCTTCCTGCGGAGCCTCCCACTGTTCGTAGGTCGACAGATAAGGGCTTTCGTACACTACCCTGCCGTCGCCGGGGATCTCCCCGACGTCCGCGCCTGTGCAGAACGCGCGACCGTTGCCGGTGACGATGAGAATCCATATGTCGTCGTCGTTTTCGGCTGCGTCGTAAGCGATGCGCAGCTCGGCGATCATGTGCGGGCTCAGCGCGTTGAGCGCGGCCGGACGGTTGAGCGTGATGACGGCCTTGTGGCCATCCACCTGGTAGGTGATGTCCTGGTAGGACGGCACGGTGTTCCTTTCGGTCATCGTCCGGTGAAGTCCGGCTGGCGGCGTTCGCGAAATGCCGCGAGGCCCTCCTTGAAATCTGATGTACGGCAGGATAATTCGAGGCCATACAACTCCTGATTCATCGCTTGCTCCAGGGTAGCGTGCGCATTGGCGTGCAGAGCTGACTTCGCCATTCCGAACGCGACTGTTGGTCCGGCGGCCAGCTGGTCCAGCAAATGCCCGGCGACCTCATCGATCTGGCCGGTCGGTGCGGCCTGGTGGATCATGCCCCAATCAGCAGCGTCGGAACCGTTGATCCGCTCGCCCAGCAGCAGCATTCGGCGGGCTCTGGCCACCCCGACCAACCGGGGGAGCAGCCAGGTGGCCCCGGAGTCCGGGCTGAATCCACGCGACAGGAACGGTTCCCAAAACACCGAATCGTCGGCCGCAACGGTGAAGTCGGCGGCCAGCGCCAGGTTGCAGCCCAGTCCGACGGCCCAGCCGCGCACTGTGCACACCACCGGCAGGGCAACGGTGCTGACCAACTCGATGATGCGGTTTGCGGCCTGCGGGATGCGGCGCACCAGGTCGCCGGTGCGGGGACGACGGCCGGCGGCGTTGCTTTGGACCAAGTCAGCACCGGAGCAGAAGTCCTCGCCGGCTCCGGTGAGGTGTACCGCGCGCAACGCGTCGTCAATCGCCGCGGAGTTCAGCGTCTCGACCAGAGAGTCGATCATTGCGTGATTCAACGAATTCCGATGACCAGGACGGTCGAGAACGATGCGCAGAAGGGCACCGTCGCGCGATACCCGGACCACGCCCTCGTCGGTGGCACGGTCACTCACCGTCGAAGCTTCCTTTCGACTAGTTACGGTTGCCCGTACAGTAGACGGCTCGATACTTTCCTGTATAACGTAGCAAGGAAAGGGTCGCAGCGAAAGAACACGGCCGGCGATGGCGGCTAGGCGACAGCGCATCAGAAAGGGGGACCGGTGACCGATGCCCCTCGCTTCGGTGAGCGGCCGCTGGCGCAGACGGTCGCGGCGGCGACGGCAATCCGGCGCCTGACCGGGCTGCTGCTCAGTCTTGAGCACGACCACCCTGCCGTCGAGGACATGCTCGACCGGTTCGCCGGATGGCAGGAGCAGCTCGCCGACGCGGTGCCGCCGGACGCCACGCCGAGAATCGGCGATGATCCCGAGGGTCTGCGCCGTGTTTACCTCGACCATGCCTTCGACATCGGCGCCTACAATCCGTGCTTTCCCGGGTACCGATTCAGCCATATCGACGGCGACGCCGCAACGGGTACCGTGACGTTCCCGGTCGCCTACGAAGGGCCACCGGGCCTGGTCCATGGTGGCTTTCTTGGGGTGTTCTTCGATTGCGTTATCCAGCACCACAATTGCGCAACGCGCTGGTCGGGCAAGACCCGGTCGCTGACGGTCAAGTACCGCCGGCCCACACCGCTGCTGACTGAGCTGCACTTCGAGATCGAGCGGGTAGCCGATGATGACCAGGGACTGACCTCTACTGTCCGGCTCAGCCGTGACGACGATGTGCTGTGCGTCGGCGTGGCGGTTACCCTCGCGCTACCGCCCGACATGCTCACCGGCACCAGATTTGGCACCCGCCGCGGGCAGGGATCCTGAGCGATGACTGGCCAACGCATCCGCCAGCCGCGCGTCGCCGAAATTGTCGCGTCGCGGCTGCGCGACGACATCCTGTCGGGGCGACTCAAGGCCGGTGACATGCTGCCGTCCCAGGAGAGTCTGTTCCAAGAATTCGGGGTCAGCCCACCGGCGGTTCGGGAGGCGGTTCACTCACTCGAGTCCGACGGGCTGATCTCGGTACGCCGCGGCAACGTCGGTGGTGCCGTCGTCCATCCGCCGTCCGCCGAGCGCGCCGCGTACATGATCAGCATGGTGCTGCAGTCCCGCGACTCGACTCCTGCCGACGTCAGCGGTGCGCTGACGTACCTGGCACCGATTTGCGCGGGGATATGTGCCGCGCGCGATGACCGCCTCACCGAGGTTGTCCCATACCTGGAGGCGGAGATCGCCTTGCAGATCCGAGAATTCGACGATCAGGCTTCCTACGTGCCCAATGCCAGAAGGTTCCACGAAGTCGTGGTGTCGCGGTGTGGCAACGAGCCGATGATTCTGCTCATCGGTTCGCTGGAGTTGATCTGGTCGGCGCACGAATCCGCCGTGTGGAGCGACGAGTGCTCGCCGCCGGATACGCCGGCGCGGGACAGGACGATGCGCGCCGCGGTGCGCGATCACCAGCGCATCACCGACGCAATCCGCGACGGCGACCGTGATCGCGCCATCCGCGTCGGGCGCGATCACTTGGCCGCCGCTCGGCAGCGCACGCCGGCCTTCGGCAGCGACAAAACCATCGAGGCACGACTCATCTACAACAACGTCGAGGAGTTTCACTGATGACGACTACCGACGACAGGGTGCTGTTCGACGTCGATCCCGATGGGCGTATCGCCACCATCACGCTGAACAATCCCGATCAGCGCAACGCCTACGACGCCCCGATGCGCGACGGAATCGCGCGCTACCTCGACAAGGTCGCCGAAGAGGACGACATAACCGTGGTCGTGTTGCGCGGCGCCAACGGGGTGTTCTCCGCCGGTGCCGACATGAACAACGCGTACGGCTGGTACGGCGGCACGACCAGCGGGCCAGACCAGGAGCCGACCAATAGCCGACCCAGCCAGCGTCGCCGACTCACCGTGGACCGCAAGTCATTTGGCTTCTACCACAATTTGATGGGATTTCCGAAGGTCACAGTCGGCGAGGTCAGCGGATATGCGCTGGGCGGTGGGTTCGAGATGGCGCTGATGACTGACATCTCGGTGATCGCTCGTGACACCCGGATCGGCATGCCCGCCACCCGCTTTCTGGGACCGGCCCTAGGCAGTCTGCACATGTTTTTTCATCGCCTGGGCCCGGTGCTGGCCCGCCGGATGCTCTTGACCGGCGACATCATCGAGGCGGGCAGCCTGGAGCACCTGGGGATCTTCACCGAAACATGCTCACCGGAGGCGGTCACGGCCCGGGCCCGATACTGGGCCGAAAAGGCGGCCAAGATGCCTGCCGACGGGGTCGTCATCGCCAAGGAAGCGTTCCGCCTGGTTGAGCAGAACCAGGCTTACCAGGGCGAGGAGGTGGCTAGCTACCTGTTCCATGCCTACGGCACCAACTTGCAATTCGCCGAGGGCGAGTTCAACTTCGTCAAGACGCGCGCGCAGTACGGCACCAAAGAGGCCTTCCGGCTACGTGACGAGCACTTCCACGTCCCCGAGCCCGGTATCGGCTGAGCGGGCTACAGTTGATGCAACACTTTCTGCTAAGTTTGTAACGCGCAGCACCGCCACGCTGCTGATCGCAGCCCGAGAGTCCGAGGTCTGAAACATGTCTACACCCGTCATAGTTGGTGCCGTCCGAACAGCCATCGGGCGGTCCTTCAAGGGCACGCTGGTCAACACGCCGCCGGAAACGCTGATCACCGCGATCCTGCCCGAGATCGTGCGTCGCTCTGGTGTCGACCCCTCAGCTATCGATGACATCATATTCGCTGAATCCCACTACGGTGGCGGTGATCTCGCGCGTTACGCCGCTTCTGCAACCGGTCTCGAGAACATCTCGGGACAGTCCGTCAATCGGCACTGCGCGGGCAGCCTCACGGCGATCGGCAACGCCGCAGCCCAGATCGGCTCCGGCATGGAACGAGTGCTCATTGCCGGCGGTGTGCAGTCGCTGTCGATGATGCCATTGGTGAATTGGCGTATTCCAGGGCCCGAGCTTAAATTCGAGGAGCAGTGGATGCCGCCGACCCACGTCGAATCACCGGACGCGCCGGCCAGGGACATGTCAATCACTGTGGGCTGGAACACCGCACAGGCCAAGGGCATCACCCGTGCGGAGATGGACGCCTGGGCTGCGCGGTCACACCAGCGGGCCGTCGGTGCCATCGATGCCGGCAAGTTCGTCGACGAGATCCTGCCGTTGAAGATCACCGGCCCCGATGGCTCGATCGCGGAGTTCGCGGTCGACGAGCATCCGCGCCGTGACACCACCGTCGAGAAGCTGGCCGGGCTGAAAGTACTGCACCCGGAGATCGAGGGTTTTTCCATCACGGCGGGCAACAGCAGCGGCACCAATGATGCGTGCGCCGCGGTCGCGCTCACCGAGAGCGGCTACGCCGAAGCCGAAAACCTCGATGTGCTGGCCACGGTCAGGGCGTGGGGTGCCGTCGGTGTACCGCCGCGCGATACCGGGCTCGGTGCGGTCAAGGTCATCGGCAAGGTGCTGCAGCGGGCGGGGCTGTCTGTCAACGACATCGCGCTGTGGGAGATTAATGAGGCCTTCGCGTCTGTTCCCATCGCGGCATGCCGCGAGCACGGAATCGACGAGGAGAAGGTCAACTTCTCGGGTAGCGGCTGCAGCCTCGGACATCCGATCGCGGCATCCGGCGCCCGCATGGTCACCACGTTGGTCTACGAGCTGCGACGCCGCGGGGGCGGCGTCGGTGTCGCAGCCATGTGCGCCGGCGGCGGCCAGGGCGGCGCCGTCGTGGTCGAGGTCTGAGGGTTCAGCGCGACCCGGTCTTGGACCGTGGGGCCGCCGGCTTGCTGTGTGACGTCGTGGTCTTGCGGCGAGTCGTGCGAGCAGGTTTGGCGGCCTGAGCCCTCTCGATGAGCCCTGCGGCGTGCTCGAGGATACAGTCGAGGCCGTATTCGAAGTTCTTCTCGTCCGAGGCTCCCACGCGGTGTCCCTCCGCGGTCACCCGGGCCAGCAGCGGCGTGGTCTCCGGATCGATCACCATCGTCTCTTCGAAATCACCCGGCCCACCGTCGTTCGACCTGTTCTTGTCGTAGAGGCGTTGCAGCACAACTGATCCGCGCACCAGCACCGAGACTGCAGAATAGGTGTCGAACGCATCCTCTGGGGACAAGCCTGCTTCAGCGAGGTTCTCGATCGCCTGCTCGACGACCAGGACGCCCTGCTGGGCGACGCGTGGGCTCAGCGCTGAGCGGACAAGGATCAAGTCCGACAGAATAGGGCTGGCGAGGAAGGTCTTTCGCATGACTCGTGCATGGTTTGCCAAAGTTTCACGCCAATCTTTGGCTTCAACGTAGGGTGTCGCGACGGCGTACTGTTTGAGCGCGCGTTCAGTCATCGCGTTCAGGAGGTCGTCCTTCCTGCGGAAGTACCAGTAGATGCTCGTCACTCCGACGCCGAGATGTCTCGCGATCAGCGGCATGCTGAGGCTGTCGATGCCGATTTCCTCGGCCAGCTCGAAGGCCCCCTTGATGATGTTTTCCGGATTGATCGAGCCACGTTCTCGTCGCTGACGTTTGTCGGCGGCCGCCCGTCTGGCCACTGGGTCACCTCCATCGGTTCGCGGCCGTGTCCGACTGACCGGCAACGTTCGACTTACGGCATGGCCACAACCGTGCGGAAGTCACTGTGAAGTTTACCGTTCGCCCTACGGTCGGGGCCTCTTTGAGTCGTCTGGTTACGTTTCGGTTAGCATGCCCAGGTTGCGGCCGACAGCTCGCATACTATCCTCCGACCACGTGGTGATAGGGCGACGCGGACGACAGCTGCAGCGGCTTTGTCGGCACGGGTGCGGTTGTGGATCAACGGTTTCGTGCCTCTGCAATGCCAGTTCAGCGCGCTCAATCGGTCGCCGGCAATGGGCGCCGGAGCTCTACCGAAGGCGCTATAGTAGGGTTCACCGCATATGACTGCAGGATCTACCTGGCAAAGGAGCTCGCGTGTCCGAGGAAGTTCTTCGCGAACGCCCAGGACGGACGCTTCTCATCACCATCGCCGACAGCCGAGAGCGGCCGGAGCAGGGATCTACACAACATTGCGGAAGGTAGTACTGATAGGTGTACGGTACCTGTGAATGTCTGGTTGACGCCGGGTCATAGGAGTCGACAATCACGATGAAGGCACAGTGACTGCTGCCGACCACCCAAGCCCCGTACTGTACGAGGTCGCAGACACCGGCGTAGCCCTGGTGACGTTGAACCGCCCCGACCGGATGAACGCGTGGGGAGGAGGCCTGGCCGGCGCGTTCTACCGCTGCATGGACCAGGCTGACGCCGATCCGGCAGTGCGCGCCATCGTGCTGACCGGCCACGGCCGTGCCTTTTGTGCGGGTGCCGACATGGGCGGCCTCGACTCAATCAGCGAGGCAAGCGAAACCTCGGGCAAGACCGATTTGACGCACGTGGTGGGGGACCGTCACCCCTACTACCTCACTGGCGTACGCAAGCCGGTGATCGCGGCCATCAACGGCGCGTGCGCCGGCATCGGACTGACACTGGCATTGATGTGCGATGTCCGGTTCGCGGTCACCGGGGCCAAATTCACCACCGCTTTCTCGCGCCGCGGCCTGATCGGTGAATACGCCATCACGTGGATCCTGCCGCGCGTCGTCGGGTGGAGCGCCGCGCTGGACCTGTTGTTGAGCGGACGCACCTTCTATTCGGAGGAAGCCGCAGCGCTGGGCATGGTCAAGGCGGTCACCGAGCCGGCGCAGCTGATGGGTCAAGCGGTCGCCTACGCCGAGGACATCGCCGCGCATTGCGCGCCGAGTTCGTTGGCGGTGATCAAGCGACAGCTCTACGACGGCGCGCTGCGGGAGCTGGCCGCGGTTAGTGCGGAGGCTGAGCAGCTCATGCACGCCTCGATGCAGCGCCCCGACTTTATCGAGGGCATCACCGCGTTCTTCCAGAAGAGACCGCCCAATTTTCCGTCATTGGACGGAGCCTGAAACGTTGACCGGCAGCTTCGCCCATCCCCGCACACTGGCGGTGTGAGCCTTGATCGCGTTGGGGTAGTCGACCTCCCAGTCCGCCCAGCGGTTCAGGATCTCTTCGAGCGCAACACGGGCCTCCATGCGGGCCAGCGCCGCGCCAAGGCAGAAGTGGACGCCCTGACCGAAGCTCAAATGGCTTGCCCTCCGGTGGATGTCGAACCGGTCGGGGTCGGCGTGGTGGCGTTCGTCACGATTGGCCGAACCGTTGATTAACAGCATCACCGATCCTTGTGGGACCACCTGACGGTGGTGCTCGGAATCGACGGCCAGGTAGCGGGCCTGCACCGGTGATGGCGCCTCGAAGCGCAGCACCTCCTCGATGGCAGCCGGTATCAGCGAATGGTTTGCGGCGAGTTCCCGGCGTTGACCGGGGTGATCCGCGAGCAGTTGACCGGTGAATCCGATGAGCCTGGTGGTGGTTTCGCTGCCCGCACCCATAATGGTGCTGATGTAGGTCATCACCTCGTCGCGCGTGAGTCTGCGTGTGGTGCCGTCCTCGTCGACCTCTGTAGTGATTAAGTCGGTTATCAGGTCGTTAGCGGGATGTTCGGCGCGCCAGTCGACGTATTCGGCGATCATTTCGAGGTTGGGCGGCTCGAACTTCTGTCCCGGGGTGCTGCGCGTCTGCGGTGTGCCGGAATTCAGGGCGAGAGCCTTGTCGGTGTTGTCACGCATCGTCGACTGGTCCTGTTCAGGAATCCCGAGCAGGGTGCCGATGGTGCGCATCGGCATCCAGGAGCCGAGGTGCTCGATGAAGTCGAAGCCGACGTCTCCGACCAGCGGATCCAGTGCGTCGATGGTGAATTCCCGGGCAATTGGCTCAACGGCAGCCATCCGGCGTGGGGTGAACACCCGCGAGAGCACCTTGCGGTGAATATCGTGCAGCGGCGGATCCTCGAACAGCACCAGCCCCGGCGGGATCTCCATGCCACTGAGGATGATGTCGAGGACAGTGCCCTTGCCCGAGCGGAAGGTTTCCCAGTCGTAAAGGGCAGACGCGACATCACGGTGGCGGCTCAGTGCATAGAACCCGTACTTGTCGTTGTAGTACAGCGGGGCCTCGTCACGTAACCGTTTCCACACCGGGTACGGGTCGTCGTCGATGTCGAAGTCGTAAGGGTCGTAATAGGTTTCTGCTGCTGCTGCGGCTTCCGTCATGCCATCGTCTTCCGTGCCGGGTTGGCAAGCGCTGAGTGGATGCGTATCGACTCGAGGCATGCGGACGGGTTTGGCGGTGGCCGACGGATCACCGCCGGAGCTACTGGATGAGGATGAACCCTTGTGTCGCCCTGATCACTCATGTCACCCCTCTGTGGCTTCATTCGGTTGTCCCGCGGCGGGCGTCCACCGGTTGCAGAAGCCATTACCGATCGATGTACAGTAGTACCCGTTGAGTTAGAAGGGATAGCCCTGGGTGAGGGTCCAGTGCTCTCTGTGTGAGAACAGAGGTGGCCTGGGGCACGTCCGCGCTGGCTCCATTGCGCTGGATGGATGCGGCCACCACCTACCGCGGAGGGGGAGGTGGGAGGTTTGGCCGCTCAGCGCGGCCACCCACCGTGATGCGGCTATCTGGCCGCCAGTGAGTGGAAGCCCGAGTCGGAAGGCGGGTTCAGCCGGGTGCGGCGGCGCATCTGGGAGCTGGAGAAGCGGCGCTTTTACCTGCCCTGGGTGACCTGGGGAACCACTGCCATCGTCGCGCGATCGGTGGCCGCGTTCTCACCGGCCGACGTCCGAGACGAGGTGCTGCCCCGGGTCTTCTCCGGGAAAGTGCGGTTGTGTCTGGGTTATACGGAGCCCGAGGGTGGTTCGGATATCGCGACGTGTAAGACGCGGGCGGTGCGCGACGGCGCGGGCTGGGTGATCAACGGCTCGAAGATGTTCACTACCGGCGCGCACAACTGGGTTACTCGCAGCAAGCCCAACTACTCGCCGCCTAACGGCAAGCAAAGCCACTTCTAGCATTCGCGTCTCGTGACCGTCGGTAGCCGAATCAGAGCGAGACGACAGTGACGCCCGCGGTGCCGGGAGCACCGTACAGCTGGGCGAAGCCCACCCGCGGCTTGCCGGGCACCTGCCGGTCGCCGGCCTCGCCGCGCAGCTGGCGGACCAGCTCGTGGATTTGGCGCAGTCCCGAAGCGCCGATGGGCTCACCGTTGGCGATCAGCCCGCCGTCGGTGTTCACCGGCAACGGCCCGCCGATCTCGGTGGCGCCGTCGGCCAGCAGTTTCTCCTGATCGCCATCGACGCAGAACCCGCACTCGGCCATGTGGATGATCTCGGCACCGGCGTCGGTGTCCTGCAGCTGCACGACGTCGACGTCGGCCGGCGCCACCCCCGCCTTCTCGAACGCGGCGCGCGCTGCATACACCGTGGGGGAGACGTCTTCTTCGACCGGCGCGGAGGTGGTGTTGACCTCGTAGGCGCCGTATCTGCGGGTGCGTACCTCGACGGCGCGCAGATAGACAGGTTTGTCGGTGTAGCGGCGCGCGATGTCGGCCCGGCACATGACCACCGCCGCCGCGCCCTCGTCGGGTGCGCAGAACATGTACTGCGTCAGCGGGTAGTTCAGCATCGTCGAATTGAGGATCTGCTCCTCCGAGATCGGCTTGCGGCGGAACGCATTCGGGTTCAGCGCGCCGTTGCGGAAGTTCTTGGCGGCGACCTTGGCCAAGGTAGCCTGCGAGATCCCGTGCTGGTGTAGGTAGCGGTTGGCCTTCATGCCGAAGAACTGCGTGGTGAGGTACTGGCCATTCTCGGCGTACCAGCGCGGCATGCCGACCAGCGCCGGATCCTCGGTGAAGGCACCGCGGGGGTGCTTGTCGAGACCGACGGCGATTCCGATGTCGTAGTCACCTAACCGAATACCGTCAGCACAGGTCTTGGTCGCGCTGGCGGCGGTGGCGCAAGCATTGAATACGTTGGTAAACGGAATACCGGACAATCCCACCATCCCGACAATCGCGTCCGGGTTGGCGACCGTCCAGCTGCCGCCCGCGGCCGCGCCGATGTCGCTCCACTGCACGCCCGCGTCGGCCACGGCCGCGAAGATGGCATCGACGCACATCTCCAGAGCGCTTTTGCCTTCGAATCGGCCGAACGGGTGCAGGCCGACGCCGATGATCGCGACTTCATTGATGCTGCTGCTGGTCAATGCGGATGTCCTTTCTAGACTGGCTGGAATGCGAACGGGACGTCACGTCACCCGCCCGCGCGGTTGCCTTCAACACCCGCCCGCTACGATACCGTGGCTGCAACAGTATCGTGCGTTGTAGCCCATTCAGTAACGACTTCGGTTTTGCCACGGACGCCCAGCAATGAGTGCGGAGCATGGGTCTAGGGGTCAGATCAAGCATCGGCAGAATGGGTTGAACAAGGGGATTGCGTGAAGGTAGACGGCGCACTGCAAGTGGCTCTGAACGACCCGGGGTCGGCAGCGCGCAGTGCTCGACTGGCGGCGTCACTTGGTTATGACGCAATGTTCGCCGCCGAAATGGCCCACGACCCCTTTCTTCCTGTGGCATTGGCGGCGGGCGCGGCGGACATCGACCTGGGTACCAACATCGCCGTCGCGTTTGCCCGTAATCCGATGACGGTGGCCGCCACCGCCAACGATCTGCAGTTGCTGACCGGGGGACGTTTCGTCCTCGGACTGGGCTCGCAGGTCAAGGCCCACATCACCAGGAGATTCTCTATGCCGTGGTCGCAACCCGCGGCCCGGATGCGCGAGTTCATCCTTGCGCTGCAGGCGATCTGGGACAGCTGGCACAACGGTACCAGGCTGGACTTTGACGGTCAGTTCTATCGCCACACACTGTCGAACCCGCTGTTCGATCCCGGTCCCAACCCGCACGGCAGACCCGCGGTGTGGCTGGCCGCGGTGGGTCCGCGAATGACCGAGGTCGCCGGCGAGGTCGCCGACGGCGTCATCGCCCACGCCTTCACCACCGTGTCGTACCTGGCGGACGTCACCCTGCCGGCGCTGCGACGCGGGATGGACGTCGGCGCACGCACCGACCCACCGGAGCTCAGCGTGCCGGTATTCCTGGCGACCGGACCCGCGGGCGCCGACCTGGCCGGGCCGATCGCTCGGGTGCGCCGTCAGCTGGCCTTCTACGCATCGACCCCGGCCTATCGCGGGGTTCTCGACCATCACGGTTGGGGCGACGCCCAGGAGGACTTTCACCGCCTGTCGCGGGAGGGTCGCTGGGCGGAGATGAGCGAGTTGGTCGACGACGCAATGCTGCACACCTTTGCCGTCGTGGCCGACGCCGATGAACTCGCCGAAGCGCTGCTGGCCAGATTCGGTGGGCTCGCTGAGAGGTTTCGCCTCACTATTCCGTTCGGCGACGAACCCGAAGTCTGGGGCCCGGTAATTAGCCGGTTGAAGGTGTCGAACGAACGATGATGGTGCCGCCGGCGGCGAGCGTGGTGAAACCAAAGTCATGCTGAGGCCGTGATCACCCCGGTTTGACACCCCCGTCGCGGCGCCGACAAAATCTCAGGTCATGCGGACTCACGGGTGGGGCGGGGCCACCCCTGCCACTGACGAGGAAGCCATTACGCGCATCCTCGACGCCGCCGGCGAGGCCATCGACGAACGCGGCGCTAACCTTCGGGTCGCCGACGTCGCGCGAACGCTTGGGATATCTCGTCAGACGGTTTACAACTACTTTCCAGGCCCCAACACCCTTCTCGAAGCCGTCGCGAATCGATCGGGAATGAGGTTCATTCAGCGGCTGGCCGCACACCTCGTCGGCATCACCGACCCGGTGGACGCTCTGGTGGAAAGCTTGGCGTACACGGTGGAATGGCTGCCGGGTGACCGACCCACGCAGCTGATGCTGGCCCACGACTTCACCAAGGCGTCCACCGGCGTCACCTCTGACGTGGCCAGACAATTCGGCCATGGCATCCTGGCAGGATTGGATGTTGCCTGGGCCGAGTTGGGTTTCGATGATGCCGGTATCGATGATCTCGTTGAATACATGTTGCGGATCCTTCAGTCGTTCATGGTAGATCCGGGGCGGCCGCCACGCACCGGGGATGCGCTACGTAGCTATCTGCGCCGCTGGGTCGCTCCGGTGGTGGTCTCCGAGATTGCCGCCCATCGTCGGTGAGCGCCACAGTAATGGTTGTGCCTCAACAATTCCGAAGATCAGCAAGACGTTCCACGCTAAGGGGACTCCGAGGGGGATCGCGGTCGGGATGACCAGATGGAAAGCAATCAGCACAACGGCGGCCACGGCGGTGGCCACACCGCCAGGGGTCAGCTGCGGGCGGTGGGGCTGAATACGACGGGCATCTGCTCCAAACCGGAGACGAAGTTGGCCGGTCGCCGCGGCAACACGTCCTCGGACACCAGCCGCATGTCGGGTAGGCGCTGCAGCAGTCTGCGCGTCATCATGGTCAGCTCAAGCCGAGCCAGTTGATTGCCGAGGCAGAAATGGGTGCCGAATCCGAATGCCAGATGGGCGTTAGGGTTTCGGTCGATGTGAAAGTCTTCTGGGTCGGTGAAGACCCGCTCGTCGAAATTCGCGGACTCGAACAACAGCATGATCTTTTCGCCCTGGATGAGCTGCGTACCGTGATAGTCGGTGTCGGCGGTCAGCGTCCGGCACATGTTCTTCACCGGCGATGTCCATCGCAGCATTTCCTCGACAGCACTGGGCAGCAGCTCTTCGGGGCTGACGATCAACCGCTCGTACTGGTCGCGATGGCGTATCAGCTGCTCGAAACCACCTGACAGGGTGTGACGGGTCGTCTCATCGCCGCCGATCAGAATCAGCAGGGTCTCGGCGATGATTTCGTCGTCAGTCAGCCGCTGGCCGTCGACCTCCGAGTGCACCAAGATGCTGATCAGATCCTCTGCGGGCTCAGTGCGGCGCTGCGCGATCATTCCCGCGGTGTAACTGTTGTAGGCGCTGAAGGCGTCCATCGTGACCTGGAAATCATCCTGGGACACATGCGAACTCAGGAACATCATCAGATCGTCGGACCACTTCAAGAACATTTCCCGGTCTTGCGGACGCACCCCCAACATGTCACCGATGACAGCCATCGGCAGCGGTGCCGCCAGATCCCGCACGAAATCACACTCGCCGCGTTCACATACCGCGTCCAGCAGCGCATCGCACAACGCGGCGATGGACTGCTGGCGGTCCGTCAACCGCTTACGGGTGAACCCGGCGTTGACGAGCTTGCGCCGTAACAGGTGCTCGGGATCGTCCATGTCAATCATCTGCGGCATCGCCGGGTGTTCTGGTCGGATGCCCCCGGTGCTGGAGAACAACTCCGGACGGCGTTCGGCCTCGATCACCGCCGCGTAGCTGGCCGCACCTACCAGCCCGTTGCGGTCGCGGAACACCGGTTCATGCTCACGCATCCACCGGTAGGCCGAGTGCGGATCTTCGGCGTAGAAGTGTCCATCGGTCAGATCGACGTCTGGCTTGGTAAGCGTAGTCAAGGGCAGCTCACGGGCAGTCGGAACAATCCCACGATCGTATGGACGAATAGACACTATGTCAACGCTGTCCAATCTACGGCGAGGTTGGTTCGCACGTCCGCTGCGGGCGCAGCACGGGCTTGTGCGCCTTATGTTTTCGCCGGCACCGGCACCACGGAGTTCTCAATGGTCGTGAATGATCACGCCGCGGATGTTGCGCCCATCCAGCATGTCGTCGTATGCGCTGTTGATGTCCGCGAGCTTGTATTCGGTGGTGACGGTCTCGTCGAGGAGTAACTGGCCCTGCCGGTAAAGCCTGAGCAGCCGCGGGATGTCTGCGCGCGGGTTGGCCTCACCGTAGAGGCTGCCCAGCAGGCGTTTCTGGAACAGGGTGAAAAGCGCCATCGGCAGCGTCGGCGTCACGTCTGCCATCGATGCGATCGCCGTGACCACCACCGCGCCGGCCTTGCGGACGATGTTGAGCGCATCGTTGATCATCGGGCCTTCCAGGACACCCATGGTGAGGACCGCCGAATCCGCCATCACTCCCCGCGTCAGATCGGCCACCACTACCGTCGCCTCCGCTATTGACGTCATGAAGTGGGTGGCCCCGAACGCGAATGCCTTGTCGCGCTTGGAGTCCACGACGTCGACCGCGACGATATTCTCCGCGCCGGCCAGCCGCGCTCCCTGAATGGCGCCGCTGCCGATACCGCCGCAACCGACGACCACGACGGTGTCACCGGGACGGACGTCGGCGGTGTTGACCGCCGAGCCCCAACCGGTGGTCACGCCGCAACCGAGCAGACACGCTCGGGACAGCGGGATGTCGTTGTCGATCTTGACAACCGAGGCATCCGACAGCGTGCCGTATTGGGCGAAGCTCCCGATACCGGCCATGGCGCCTACGTCCTGTCCGCGGAGCCGCCGCCGGAATGTCCCATCGGATTGGGTTCCCAACAGGATCAGTGCACCGAAGTCGCAGAGGTTCTGCCGGCCGGTGGCGCACCAGCGGCACCGACCGCACGCCGGCAAGAACGATGACACCACATGGTCACCAACCTTGAGATCCCGCACCCCTGGGCCGACCTCGACAATGGTTCCGGCTCCCTCGTGACCGCCGACCAACGGCAGTGGCACACCAGCCATATCACCGGTACGGATGTGGTGATCGGAATGGCACAGGCCCGTCGCCTCGAACGAGATCAGTACCTCGCCCTCTTTCGGGCCGTCGAGATCGACTTCCTCGATCACCCATTCTTCGTCGATGCCCGGCAGGACTGCTGCATTTGTCTTCACGCGGCCGCAGTGTAGTTGCCTAGATCCGTGCGGGGAAGGAGCAGCAGACGCTGTCCAAACGGCTCGCCACCGTCCGCGGTCCACCAACGGGTCCGCCTCTCAGTCGATGCCGAAGGACAGCGCGTGGCGCAGGATGGTGAGCTGGTTCCGAGCGGAGAAAGCCCGGTACCCACGCTCGGCGAGCTCGCGGCGCGCGTGCTCGTCGCCGAGGAGCTCTACACAGCGGTCGACCAATTCGTCATAGGCCGCGAACGCGATTCCCGGCTCCAGGTCGCACTCCTGGGCCGGGTCGGCGCCGCGCTCGGAAACCACCGCGCGTCTGTTGGCGAGAAGATAGGAGACGCGCACGATTTCGAAGACCTCCGCCTCGTATAGGTGCATGTTGATGACGATCTTCGAGCGGGCGATCCAGGCGTCGCGGCTCGCGCCGTAGACGCCGAATAGCCATCCGACCCGAAAACCCCGCGCACGCAACTCGTCTAGAACAGCGCGCCGGCGCGGGTGGAACGAGCCGTAGAAAAGCACGTCGACGTCTTCAGGCATAGGGGCGATTCGGGTCAGCTCGGCCACGTAGCCAATCGGGACATGGGTGAGCCGCGGTACTTGCCGGGCGGCGAGCCGCTCGATGTTTAGTTGGCTGTAGTCCCACACCGGGTAGCGCCGGAACAGGGCGAGGAGTGCGGGTGTCATCCACACCGAATCGTCATAAACCTGCTCGAGGTTGTACAAGAGCGGCTTTTTGGGCGGCGTCAGCCCGTAGGCGGCCAGCAGGTTCGAACCCAGCACGATGGTGTGCCGCTCGTCATGGTCGAGGCGGTTGGTCAGCACCGAGTCGTGGCCCAGCGCTAACAGAGCGTGGTGGATTGCTTGCGCGACCTCGCGAAATGCTTCGCTGTGCAGATAGCCGGGAGGGGATACCACCGCGACGGCGAACTGCACGCGCGCAGCTTATGGTCAACCTCATCGTCGGGCAAATCGGCGAATCCTCTGATCGTGATCTTGGCGACCACAGCGCAGCTATCTCAACACCCTCGCGCAGGAAGCAGGCGAGGAAGTTCCGCAGGAACTCACCAAGGCACAGGCCTCCGAACTCATCGACAGGCTGCAGCAGCGCACCGGTAGGGGCGGGTCTTAACGAATCCGCGAGTTAGCTTGCCGTAAGTCAGAAAGCGTCATCGGCAAGGTCCATCAGGTCGGTATCGACGTTCTCCACGACGGCGCGGGTCGCCGAAACTGTCGGCAAAATGGTCTTTGCGAAGAACGAAGCGGCAGCAAGCTTGCCGCGGTAGAAGGAATCGTCGCCACCGGTATCGAGTGCGGCAGCGGCGATGTCGGCCTGCACGAGTAGTCGCCAGGCGATAAGCGTGTCACCCACGGCGTGCAGGAAAGCCACGGAGACCAGCCCGATCTTATACAGCTCCGTCGGATTATGTTCTGCGGCAAGCAGATACGTCGTCAGTGCACTTGTCATCGCCTGCACCGCCGACAGGGCGGCCTGAAGGAGTGCACGCTCGGTCTTGAGCCGATCCCCGGTGAGGTTGTCGATGAACGCGGCGATCTGGCCGGCGACATGCGCAAGGGCGACGCCTTGGTCGCGGGCGATCTTGCGGAACACGAAGTCCAGCGACTGGATCGCGGTTGTGCCCTCGTAGAGCGAGTCGACGCGGGCGTCTCGGAGGTACTGCTCGATGGGATAGTCCTTCAGATACCCTGACCCGCCGAGTGTTTGCAGGCTTTCGTTGATCCACTGGTAGGACTTCTCGGATCCGACGCCCTTGATGATCGGCAACAACAGATCCAGCACGCGGGCGGCCAAGTCGGCGTCCACGCCGGCCACCAGCGAAACCCCGAAGTCGTAGGAGTGTGCGGCGGTGTACAGATACAGTGCGCGCAGCCCTTCGGCGTATGCCTTCTGCAACATGAGGCTTCGCCGCACATCCGGGTGGCGTGTGATCGCCACCCGGGGCGCGGTCTTGTCCGCCAGGCGGGTCAGATCAGGGCCCTGAACCCGCTGCTGCGCATAGTCGAGCGCGTGCAGATACGCGGTCGACAGCGTCCCACTTGACTTGATACCGACCATCATCCGCGCGTACTCGATTGCCTTGAACATCTGCGCGATGCCCTCGTGCACGTCGCCAACCAGGTACCCGACCGCGGGGATTTCGGTCGCGCCGAAGGTCAGCTCGCAGGTCGGCGAGGCTTTCAGGCCCATTTTTTCTTCTAGAGCGGTCGCGAACACCCCGTTGCGCTCCCGCAGGTCCAAGGTGTCCGGGTCGAACAGGTATTTCGGGACATAGAACAGGCTCAGGCCTTTAGTACCTGGTCCGGCGCCCTCCGGACGCGCCAGCACCAGGTGGAACTGGTTCTCCGCGGTGTCACCGACGTCGCCGCCGGAGATGAAGCGTTTCACACCCTTGATGTGCCAGCTGCCGTCGGGCTGGGGGATTGCCTTGGTGCGGCCCGCGCCGACGTCGGAACCGGCGTCGGGTTCGGTCAGCGCCATCGTGCCCGTCCAGCCTCGTTCCAAACCGGTTTGCGCCCAACGCTTCTGCTGTTCGGTACCGACGAGCCCGAGCACTTGCGACATCAGCGGAGTGCTGTACCACTGCGTGGCCGGGTTCGCACACGCCATCATCTCGTTGACCGCCCAGGTCAGCGGCGGCGGTGCTGGCACCCCACCGATGACCTCGGCCATGCCGATCCGCCACCACCCGGCTTCCTTGAAGGCGGCCACCGCCCGTCGCACTGAATCCGGCACCGTGATCGTGTGCTCGCCCGGGACGAACCGCGGCGGGTTTCGGTCGCCCTCGACGAACGAGTCGGCGATCGGCCCCTCGGACAGCCGGGCCACCTCGCGCAGAATCTCCCGCACCGTCGCCGTGTCCAGGTCACCATAAGCGCCCGAATCAAGCACCGCGTCCAGGCCGAGGACCTCAAACAGGTTGAACTCGAGGTCTCGCACGTTCGCTCGGTAATGCCCCACCGCTTGTCCCTCCGCGCAGTTTAAAATGGCGCACCCCTGTCGGCCGAAGGCGCCGCGTCAAGCATAGTTAACTGCATCGGGACGGCATTCACGTCGGGCCTGTTCAGGTGGGATCAGAAATAGAAACCCGCGTACGGAGCCTCCGGCACCGCGAAGAGCCGATCGGCCACCACAACCGCCGCCGGCTCGTCGGCGCTGGCCAGGCCGCAGAGCGCGAGGCTGCGCCAGGTCGCACCACCGAGCAGAACAGCGGCCAGCCCTTCGACACCAACCCGGAGCGCTGCGCGCCGGCTCGTCGGTTCGGCACCGTCGCTCGTGATCGTGAAGCTCGCTGAATTGTCCTGCAACAACGGGTCATTGACTGCGATAGTGATGGATCCCTCGCCGAGGTATCGGCGTGCTGCCAGCGCCTTTCGGACGTCGACGACACGCAGCCAGGTTTCGTCATGTGTTGCGGTTACGCGCATCGCGCGCCGATCCAGGAGCAGCCAGGGCAACGGATCGTCCAGGGGCAGCAACCAGAACACCACGCGATCGATAAGGTCGAGCCCGAGCAGGAAACGCAGCAGCCCAAGATATGCCTCGGTGCCAGGCGCGAAGAAATCCTCGACCACCACGGTGCGCTGATCGCTGACGAACCACGTCTCGGTGTCGATGGGGCGGTAGCGTGCGAACCCCGACTCGGATCCCGGCTCACCGTGGACCGCGATATACGAAGGCCCCGAGGATGACTCGATACGCAGACGCAGGGCCTCCCACCACACCCGCGGACGGTCGATGGTTCCCGGCCGGGATGGGCGATTCCGGGCGTAGATCCCGGACAGGACATCCCACGCTTCGGCCGCGTCGAGCAGTCGGACCGGGCCGCCCGGCCCGACGCCCGGGCGCAGCGTCGCCCTCGCGGTCGCAACCTCCACGCTGTGCGACGAACTCGCCACGCCGTAGCCATAACGTTCGTAGATCGTCGCCTCCGACGCCCTCAGTGTCGCGACCACTTCGCCCCGCGAGGCGATATCGCGCAGCTGGTGACGTACCAGGTCGGTGGCAATACCTTTCCGGGTGAACGACGGCAGCACCCCGATGTGCGTCACGGCGGCGTGACCGACGATCACTCCGCCAGGAAGTGTCAGTCCACTTGTCACGGCGTCAGCGGTGCCGACGAGTTGATCGTCGACGAATGCTCCGATGGTACGGCCGGGTTCGAGCAGCTTAGTGATCTGGGCTGGGGCCAGGTTCGACAGTGGCGGTAGCCCGACCATGGCGGCGCGAAACACTTTGGCCGCGGCGACGAGGTGGTCCTCGCTGTCCAGAACGCGGATGTCGGTGGACATGCGGCAGTCCAACGCAGACCGGTATCAGCCCTGCCCAGCGGCCAGTGCGTCGTTGAATGTTTTGCTCGGTCGCATCACCGCGGTCGTCTTCTCGGTGTCCGGCGAGTAGTAGCCGCCGATGTCCACGGTTTCGCCTTGCGCCTCGGCGAGTTCGGCCACGATGGCGTCTTCGTTCTCGGTCAGCGCATCGGCCAGGGAACCGAAGTGCCTTTTGAGGTCTTCGTCGTCGTCCTGCGCGGCGAGTTCCTGCGCCCAGTACATGGCGAGGTAGAACTGACTGCCGCGGTTGTCGAGCTCGCCGGTCTTGCGTGACGGACTTTTGTTGTTTTCCAGCAGTTTGCCGATCGCCGCGTCCAGCGTTTCACCCAGGGTCGTGGCCCGCTCGTTGCCGGTCTTGGCGCCCACGTCCTCGAAGCAGGCGCCCAGCGCGAGGAACTCGCCGAGCGAATCCCAACGCAGGTGGTTCTCCTCGACCAGTTGGTGGACGTGCTTGGGTGCCGAACCGCCCGCCCCGGTCTCATACATGCCGCCGCCGGCCATCAGCGGCACGATGGACAGCATCTTGGCGCTGGTGCCCAGCTCCAGGATGGGGAACAGGTCGGTGAGGTAGTCGCGCAGGATGTTCCCGGTGGCGGCGATGGTGTCCTGTCCGCGTGCCACCCGCTCCAGCGTGTACCGCATGGCCCACACCTGGGGCATGATCTGGATCTCGAGTCCCTCGGTGTCCAGATCTTTGAGGTAGGCCTTGACTTTCTTGCGCAGCTGCGCCTCGTGCGGCCGTTCGGTGTCCAGCCAGAACACCACCGTCATGCCAGATTGGCGCGCGCGGTTCACGGCCAACTTGACCCAGTCCCGGATCGCCGCGTCGGTGACGATCGGCATGCGCCAGATGTCGCCGGTCTCCACGTTCTGCGTCAGCAGCACCTCGCCGCTGTCGAGGTCGACGATGTCGGCCACACCGTCCTCGGGGATCTCGAATGTCTTGTCGTGGCTGCCGTACTCTTCGGCCTGCTGTGCCATCAGGCCCACGTTGGGCACGGTCCCCATGGTCGTCGGGTCGAACTGGCCGTGGGTCTTACAGAAGTTGATCATCTCCTGATAGATCCGGGAGAACGTGGACTCGGGATTTACCGCCTTGGTGTCCTTGGTCCGCCCGTCCGCGCCGTACATCTTGCCGCCCAACCGGATCATCGCCGGCATCGAGGCGTCGACGATCACGTCGCTGGGCGAATGGAAGTTGGTGATCCCTTTCGCGGAGTCGACCATGGCCAGCTCCGGACGATACTCATGGCAGGCGTGCAGGTCCCGGATGATTTCGTCGTGTTGGGACGCGGGCAGCGACTCGATCTTGTTGTAGAGGTCGACCAACCCGTTGTTGACGTTGACGCCCAGTTCGTCGAACAGTTCCTGGTGTTTGGCGAACGCATCCTTGTAGAAGACCTTCACTGCGTGGCCGAAAACGATGGGGTGTGAGACTTTCATCATCGTCGCCTTGACGTGCAGGGAGAACATCACGCCCGTCTCGTGCGCGTCCTCGATCTGTTCTTCGTAGAACTCACACAGGGCCGTTTTGCTCATGAACATGCTGTCGATGATGTCGCCCTCCCGCAGCGACACCTTGGGCTTGAGCACGATGGTCTCGCCGCTCCGGGGCTTCAGCACCATCTTCACGTTGCGCGCGCGGTCCAGCGTCATCGACTTTTCGCCGTGATAGAAGTCGCCGCGCTTCATCGTCGCGACGTGGGTGCGCGAGGCCATCGACCAGTCGCCCATGCTGTGCGGGTGCTTGCGCGCGTATTCCTTGACCGCGTTCGGTGCGCGCCGATCGGAGTTACCCTCCCGGAGCACCGGGTTCACTGCACTGCCAAGGCATTTCGCGTAGCGCTCCCGGATCTCTTGTTCTTCGTCGGTCTTGGGAGTCTGCGGAAAGTCTGGGACCTTGAATCCCTTGCCCTGCAGTTCCTTGATCGCTGAAGCCAGCTGCGGCACCGAGGCGCTGATGTTGGGCAGCTTGATGATGTTGGTGTCGGGCCGTTGCGTCAGCTCGCCCAGCTCGGCGAGGTTGTCCGGCACGCGCTGCTCTTCGGTCAGGTCATCGGGAAACTCGGCCAGGATCCGTGCGGCCACCGAGATATCACTGGTCTTGACCTGAATGCCGGCCGGCTCGGCGAACGCACGCACGATCGGCAGAAAGGCGTAGGTCGCCAGCAGCGGCGCCTCGTCGGTCAGCGTGTAGATGATGGTCGGCTGCTGGCTGCTCATGGTTGTTCTCCCGGCGTCACTGTCGGTCAGATCCTCAACTGGCTCCGTGTTGCAAGGGCGGCTATCGCGCGTCGGATACGACGTTACTGCGATCGCCGGGCTGCAAGCTCATCCGGCGCCGTCTTTCATCCTCAGCGGATGGCGACGGCGA
Organism: uncultured Actinomycetota bacterium; assembly: GCA_963787635.1. Lineage (GTDB taxonomy): Bacteria > Actinomycetota > Actinomycetes > Mycobacteriales > Mycobacteriaceae > Mycobacterium. The sequence continues at coordinate 945,229 of CAWBDP010000008.1, forward strand.
CCTATCTCGAGGACGTGCCGCTGGTATACACTGCTAACCCTCTATAGAGATAGAGTCGCATCGAGGCGAGAGGGGATACACCCATGACGGTTCAGACTGTGCTGGAAGAGATCCGTGAGCGACCCGGCACGGGTGACGTGATCCCGGTTTTCAATCCCGCCACCGAAGACCAGATCACCGAGTTCAAGGATTGCGGCCCGGAAGCGGTCAACGCGGCGGTGGCCCGGGCGAAGGAAACCGCCGAGTCGGGTGTGTGGAAGGGATTGCCCGCTACCGAGCGAGCCAAGGTGCTGTGGCGCATCGGCGAACTGATCGATCAGAATGCGGCGGAACTGGCCGAGCTCGAGTCGCTCAACGCCGGCATGATTCCGATGCAAGCCCAGGCAACAGTGGCCGTCAGCTCGGAGTTTTTCCGCTATTACGCCGGCTGGTGCACCAAGATCGAGGGAATCGCCGCCGACGTGCACACCGGCGGCCTCACCGGCGTCGAAGCTCATCAGCACGCCTACACCCTCAAAGAACCCTACGACGTGGTCGGGCTGATCTTTCCGTGGAACGGACCGATCTTCAATTTCTGCTGCAAGCTCGCGCCTTCGCTGGCCGCAGGCTGCAGCAGCGTGGTCAAACCCGCCGAGGAAACCCCGCTCACCGCGATGATCCTGGATCGAATTCTCACCGAGGCCGGCGTGCCCGACGGGGTAGCGAACTTGCTCATCGGTTACGGCCACACCGCGGGCGCAGCGATCACCGCGCACCCGGACGTGGAGAAGGTCGCGTTCACCGGCTCCACCGAAGTCGGCCGGGCGATCGTGGAGGCGTCGGGCGCCAGCAACCTTAAGAAGGTCACCCTCGAACTCGGTGGGAAGTCACCGGTGCTGATCTATGACGATGCCGACCTGGACACAGCTATCACGATGGCGGCATTCGGCACCTTCGTGCACTCGGGGCAGGCCTGTGTGTGCGGCTCGCGCATCTTCGCCCAGCGCGGTGTCTACGAGCGGGTCGTGGAGGGCATCGCGAACATCGCGAACAACCTGCAGCTCGGCGGCCCGAAAGACGAGGGCAGCATGATCGGTCCGCTGATCAGCCAGAAGCAACTCAATCGCGTGTTGGGCTACCTCGACCAGGGCAAGTCCGACGGCGTCGACCTCGTCACCGGCGGACACCGGCTCGACCGCAAAGGTTACTTCGTGCACCCAACCGTGGTCACCAACGTCGACCCCGCCACCAGCCGGCTGTTCCAGGAAGAGATCTTCGGGCCGGTGGTGACGATCCTGCCGTTCGACGACGACGACGAAGCGGTCGCCCTGGCCAACGACACCACCTACGGACTGGCGGCCACCGCCTGGACCAGCAATCTTGGCCGCGCACACCGGATCGCCAAGCGGCTGAAGGCCGGGACCGTGGGGCTGAATTGTCAGCTGCAGTTCGATCACTCGATGCCCTTCGGCGGCTACAAGCAGTCCGGTTGGGGCTACGAGTCCGGCAAAGCCGGCCTGGAGACTTACCTGCAGACGAAAATCGTCTGGACGCAGATGTAGCCGTTACCGGTTGCTGACCAGGTGCATTGAACCCGCGGCTCTTCGACTCTGCACTCGAAAAGGGACTTTGGTGTTGCGTGTTGCTTCGGTGCCCGCTTCGCACGTTTACGGGCGCCACTTGTCCGAACCGGGCACGACTGAAAGCGTTGTACGCCTTGCAGATCCAATTCCCATCGACGGACGCACCGTGACTTTGGTGGCCCCGCTCATGCTCGAGCCGGGCTGGGTTAGCGAGAATCACGATCAGTTCGATGTGTTCCACGTGCACTTCGGCTTTGACGCCATCGGTCCCGACGTGCTGGCCGCGGTTTTGCGGGAGCTCAAAGTGCATGAGAAGCCTCTGGTGTACACGGTGCATGACCTGCGTAACCCGCATCATCGTGAACCGCAGCCTCGCATCGAACAACAGGAGGTCGGGGAAGATACTGATTTCGCGCAATGCGCTGCGATGCAGAAGCGGATGCCCTTACCGCACTGTCTGATTCGGGTAAGGCCACGACACTCAGAGGGCGAATGGATTTGGCCTGGGACGAGGATGACGCCAGCGGGTGCCGTCTTCAGTTCTCGTTGCCGTATGGCGGCCCGAGAAAGCGTTGCAGCATAGCGCGTTCAGCGGCGGGGTCTTTGAGCGGCCAGCACCACAGCGCTAGGAAGACGCGGATGAGCCACTGCGCAGCCAACGGGTCGTCGTCGTCATGGCCGAGCATCTCGGCGGCGAAGCCGGTAACGGTGGGTGAACTTGTGATCCATTCGCTGACCAAACTCGTGTCCATCGGGCGCATGAGCTGTGCCAGGGGTTCCGATTGCAGACCTTGCAGGGCAACGATGGTGGCGGTTACCACCCGGTCCGGGCCCTTGAGGTCCTTGATGGCTTCCCGCGCCGCGTCGACGACGCGGGCCGCTTGCATGGCAACGACGGCATCGCGGATGGTCGCCTTGCCGCCGACATGCCGGTAAATCGTTGCCGGTGAGCAGTGGGCTCTGGCTGCCAGGGCCTGGATGGTGAAGCCTTCATAGCCCTGGCGAGAAATGAGTTCGGCGGCCGCAGCGTAGATACGTTCGGCGGCTTCGCTGTGGCGGTCCCGCCCCACCAGCCAGTCGTTGCGTGTCATCAGGCCATGCTCCTTCGCGCCGCAGTCTTTCTAAAAGTGCTTCTCTCAAGGTGAGAATGCCCGGCGGAGTTTTCTCAGCCTAACGCGCTGGTGGTGACAGGTGGGTGAACTGGGCGACCGTTGCCGCGCGCCGGTAGCATCCCTCAACTTTGTCTGTCCCCATTGACGCTGCCCGCGGACGCATTCAACCTGGATCCATGCCGGTCTTGGATGAGCCGATCCAGTTCTTCGGCGCTGAGGGGATACAAGATCCGTATCCGCTTTATGACCGTATGCGGGCAGAGGCGCCGGTGCACCGTATCGGTGATTCGGTGTTCTACGCCGTGTGCGGCTGGGACGCGGTGCTGGAAGCCATCGATCGGGTCGACGATTTTTCGTCCAATCTCACCGCGACCATGGTCTACCACCAGGACGGCACTGTCACCCCGTTCGATATGGGCGCGCCGGGCGGCCCTATTCACGCGCTGGCCACCGCGGACGATCCGGTGCATGCCGTGCACCGCAAAATCCTTTTGCCGCACTTGTCGGCCAAACGCGTACGCATCATCGAGGAATTCGCCACTCGCACCGCGGAGCGCCTATGGGAGGAGAATCTGCGCGACGGTCAGATTGAGTGGATGAGCGCGATGGCGAACCGGCTTCCGATGACGGTGGTCGCCAGGCTGCTGGGCCTACCCGATGACGACGTCCATCAACTCATTCGGCTCGGTTTCGCCACTACCACACTGCTTGACGGGATCGTCACGCCCGACCAGCTCGAAGCCGCCGGAATGGCGGCGATGGAACTGTCCGTCTATGTGTTGGACCATTTCGAAAAGGCAAGCGCTGCTGCCGAAGATGGTCTGATCCCCGATCTGGCCGCCCGCTATGCGTCCGGTGAATTGGAGCAGCTGCCAGCTCTAGGGATGATGTTGACGCTGTTCAGCGCCGCCGGCGAATCGACTGCCTCGCTGCTGGGCAGCGCGGCATGGATTCTCAGCGACCGGCCCGAGATTCAAAAGCAGGTTCGTGAGAATCCGGAATTGCTGGGCGTGTTCATCGAGGAGGCGCTGCGCTTCGAGTCACCGTTCCGCGGCCACTACCGGCACGTGTGGCGCGACACCACCCTGGCCGGCGTCGAGGTGCCTGCCAATGCGCATCTGCTGCTGATGTGGGGTGCCGCTAACCGTGATCCGGCGCACTTCGAGTCGCCAAACGAGTTCCGCCTGGATCGCACTGGCGCCAAGGGCCACGTGACATTCGGCAAAGGGGTGCATTTCTGCGTGGGAGCCGCGCTGGCACGCTTGGAGGCACAAATCGTTTTAGGCAAGCTGCTGGAACGCACAACCTGGATCGAGGCCACCGACGTCGGGGAGTGGCTACCCAGCATCTTGGTCCGGCGGCTTGAACGTCTTCAGCTCACCGTCCGCTGAGCGGCGGCCGGCAGTTCGACCACGGCAACGACGGTTGGCCAAGAATCTTTTGAGGATTTTCCAAGGTGTGCGCAGCAACCTTGCCATGACCGGTCGCACGGTATCGACGGCCAACCACGTCATAGCAGCACGCCCGGAAAGGCAATCGAGTGAGAAAGACGGCGCTAATTTGGCCGGGAAATCCATTGGTGTTGCACCAGGATCAGGCCATTGTCACCTCATCAGTCCAATTCAGTTGGCGGACAGCGAATCTCGGTAGTGCTCCACCCGGCAAGCCCGATATCATTCTGGTGAATGGACAGACTTACCACCTTCAGGGATGGACGGTGATCCCGACCAGCGACGGCATCACCTTTACCAAAGACGCGACCGGCCACGGTATGGTCGTCGGCAGCGACTATAGCGTCAAGCCGTTCTGATTGATGCAGAGGAATCGACACGATGTCGCGGTGTCGCCGCGTTGGTGGCGGCGACTAACCACATGCGCACGGTGACGGCTAGCAGCGAGGCGATGATGGCAGCCTTTATCTCGCCGGGTGGGCAGCCCAAGGGGCCGCTGGCCCACCTCGTCGTCGTGGGCGATGCCGGCTCTGAACGTAGCGTGCCGATTTTTGACCAGCTGTTTGTCGGTCGCGAGTGCGCCGGGATCAGTGAGCAACGTCGGCTGGTGATTCCTGATCCGGAGATCTCTCGGACCCACCTCGAGATCCGACTGGATGCCGAGAGCGATCGGGCTTTCGTGATCGACACCAGCAGCAATGGAACGCTGCTCAACGGTGTGCGGCTCGAGCGCGCGGTTCCCCTGTCGATCAAGCCCGGCGACGAGATCCGGATCGGCGACGTCGCGCTGTTGTTCCGCTCGAAGTGTTTCCTGGCGGTATCAGGGGTGGACTCGCGACGCACCAAGGCCCGGATCGGTAAGACGGCGATGGTGATGTTGGTCGGCGACATCGTCAACTATTCGGCAATCTCCCAGGTGACAGACGAGGGAGTGATGGCACAGAGCCTGCACACGCTGTGGCAACGGCTGGGCCGTGCGCTGCGCGCGCATCACGGCACGCTCAGCTACTACGCCGGCGACGCCGTTTTCGCGGTCTGGGAGCTGGGCAGGTTCCCCGATGCTGCCGGACTGGCGATCGACTTCGCACTCGCCGCGGATCGACTTGTCCAGCAACTCGGACCCGAGCTGCCGTTGCGCAGTCCGGATGGCTCGCCGATCCGGATGGGCTGGGGTGTAGTGCTGGGCATGGGCGCTCTGGCGGCAATGACGAGGTCTGCCGACGCGGTGATCGGCGATTCGACAAACGTGGCGTTCCGGTTGGCCGGGCTGGCCGGCCGCCATGGGCGGGCGCAGGTGCTGGTGACCAGTGGCGTGCACAGGGCCGCTGCCGAGCAGTTCACCTGGGGCCAGAGCGAGCAGGTCGTCTTAAAGGGCCGTCACGGGATGGAAACCGTATTCCCTGTTGTCGCGCGCGACCCCGATGGCACGGCGCCCTCACGGGTAGTCGACGACTCCGCGGGTCGCTGATCCGGGGTCGTCGAATGGTCATGTTTCGACCGCTCCGTGCGGACGCCGGTTGAAGCAGGGCACATGCAGCCACCCGAGGGTCAGACAACGTTGGTTGGTTCTCCGCAGCCCACAAGGTCGCTGAGCGCCCGGTGGAGGATTCCTTTGCGGGTGAGTCTGCTGTCCGGCGCGGCTGGGACGCTGTTCATCGCATGCGCTGGTGGCACTGGTCATCGCGTCGATGATCGCGCTGAACACCGCATTGAGTGACATCGCGTTGGCCACCTCGGCCACTCAGACGCAGCTGACCTGGATCGTGGACAGTTACACGCTCGTTCTGGCGTGTTTGCTTTTGCCGGCGGGTGCGCTCGGCGACCGTTATGGTCGGCGCAGCGCGCTGCTGGTGGGCTTGGCGGTCTTCGCCGCGGCTTCCTTCGCGCCCCGGTCTTCGATAGTCCGTTGCAGATCGTCGCGGCGCGAGCGTTGGCCGGTGCCGGGGCGGCGTTTGTCATGCCTGCGACGCTGTCGTTGCTCACGGCGGTCTATCCGGCAGAAGAGCGCACGAAAGCGGTCGGGGTCTGGGCGGGGGTGGCCGGCTCGGGGGGTGTGGTCGGCCTGCTCGGCACCGGTCTGTTGCTGCGCTTTTGGCCATGGCAATCGATCTTCTGGGCGCTGGTGGGTAGCGCATTAGCGCTCTTCGCGTTGACTTTGACGGTGGCCGAATCGCGCAGAAGTGGTGCGCCTCCGCTGGACCGTGTCGGCGCGGTGACGATCGGTGCGGCGGGCGCGGTGTTCGTGTTCGGCATCCTGCAAGCACCCACCCACGGCTGGACAAATCCCCGCGTCTGCGGCTGCCTGGCCGGCGGCGTCGCCTTGGCCGTGATCTTCGGCTTCGTCGAGGTTCGGCGTCAGCACCCGTTGCTTGATGTTCGCTTGTTCGGTAATCCCGAATTCGGAACCGGCTCGGCGGCGATCTCCGTGGTATTTCCGGCGTCCGCGTCGCTACCTAAAGCGCTGGCTGTGGCCGATCACCTTGGTGCGCAGGGACATCAGCTTGCCGAGATCAGTAAAGTCGCGTTCGTCGACGCAATCAGTTCGTCGTTTTTGGTGCTGGCTGTCATTGTTGGCGTTGCGGCCGTCGTCATCTCGATGTTCGCCCCCGGGCGTGACGGCGCGCAGCTTTTGACGGTTGCACGCTTTCGGAGGTACATCAAACCCGGCAGCTAGCTTAGCATTCCGGTTCCACTCCACCCAGCCGGTGCCGGACCGTCCGTCGGCCATTTTTACCGACACCCAAGCGCGCGGAAACTGTGAGATCCGACCGTCGTCGGCGACTAATCGGACCGGTGCGTGCGCGACGACGTCGGTGGTGGCCACCAGGCAACCGGGCTCCAGATCGAGCTCCGTTCGCACGGGTAACCCGTTGGCCGTAAAAGATTCTCGCGCATTGACAGTTTCCAGTTCGACCAGCCGCTGGTCCGCGCGCTGGACGTAACCCAGTCCGATCGGCGCGATGCCCGGAAGCCGGATTTCCACGGCGTGCACATGGGTGCCATCGTCGAGGTGCAGCGCGCTCCACACCCAATCCATGCTCCACCAATCACGCACTCCCCAGGAGTGATCGCGTTGACCGGCAACCCCCGCGAGGGTGTGGCGGGCGTTGCCGATGGTTACGTTTCCGCTGACCGTGCAAGGGATCTCGTAACGTGGCGTTATTCGGTAGGCGTACGGGACGCCCACAGTGGACCAGACCAGATCCATCGAAACCGGCACCAGACGTCCGGTCTCGCCGCGTAGCAGCGCCAAAGGATCGCCATAGGCCTGGCCCTGACCGCGCACCGTGACGTGGTAGGACCGTAGCGGTTCGATAGCACGTTGGGTCAGCACGATATCGGCTGTGCGTAACTCGTGAGGATCGGCCGGGGCGGGTACCTCGAAGTCATTGAGTGCGATGGTCGGCATGTTCGGGCCGCACAGCAGGACGTTGATCCAGGCGCGTCCCAGGTTGGGATACAAGCCGAGCCGAATCCAGCCGCCGAGGCCTTCGGCGGGGGCGGCAAAGTCCAGATACCAGCTCTCGTTCCACAGCGGCTCACTGCCACGGGGATGCTGGGCCTCGTCGGCGGGCATGGGCGCCAACGGTTCCGGTGCAGCCACCTCGGGCAGAGTTGCCAGCGCGTCAGTGTCCAGCACGTGCCCGCAATGGCGGTCAAGCATCGTCATGAACATCTCGTCACCGCGTTGGGTGCGCTCGACGAGAATCGAGGAGACGATGGCCATCATCACACCGAAAAAGGTCTGCCGGCGCACGCCTTCGCGGACGTCGGCCAGCTCCAGCACGGCCTCGGATCCCAGTGCCCGGTGATATGCACCCAGCAGGTCGTCGTAATGCGCTCGACGAACCTCGGCAGGTAGTGCACAGCCCAGGAAGTAGGCCAGGTCGGTCAGCGCCGGACCCCAGCTGACGGTTTGCCAGTCGACCACGGTCAGCGCACGCTCGGCACCGGGCCGGCCGAACAACATGTTGTCCAACCGATAATCACCATGCACCAAACCCGACGGCCGCTCCGATGCGGCCTCGGCCGCCAGGTACGCATCGAAGCCGGCCACCAACCGCTCGCAGATAGTGCGCTGCTGGTGCGTCATCAAATCGGCGTAGCGGGCGGTGAACTCCACATATAGCCGGCTGACCAGCGCCTGGCTCACCGGTGACTCGCGGTTGAGCCAGGCCGTGCCCGCCAGGCTCTGGTCACCGAGCACCCGGCCGTGTACCCGGCCGAGTTCGGACACCGCCAGCATCGCCTGATCGATTGACGCGCCGCGGATGTCGTCGCCGACTTCAGCGGGCGCGGCGTCGTCGAGCACCAGATCGAATGCACCAGTCGTCGTATCGATCGCGGCGTGCAGGCATCGCGCGACCGGACCCGCCAGCCGTGGGGCCACCTCGGTGTAGAACCCGACCTCGCGTTCGTACAGGCCAAGCGCCACACCGGTCTGCCTGCTCGTCTCATCGGCGGCCGCTACTTTCAAGACCACCGAGGAAGGCCCCGTCGAGCCGTCGGCGTAGGTCGGGAGCACGCGGTAGCACTCGCTCATCTGCCCGGTACCGATGCGCTCATAACTCAGATCCGTTACGGTGCCCGATCCCAGGACGGCCGTGAGCCACTCGGGGGTGAGATCTCCAGGACGCTCAATGACTTTGTCGGACTGCACCAGATCAACGTAGGGCACCAATGTTCTCGGGCCCAGGGTAAGTCCCGATGGCTGCCGCTCCCTGCACTCACCGAAGCGTTGATTCTGCGGTTATCGCGACAAAGCCCGAGGAGACCCCGCGCTCAGCGCAGAATCAATGCCCTACGACATCTCGCGCTAACCGCCGGACATCCGTTCGGATTCGGGCAAATCGAGGTAGCGCTCGAGGTTGCGGTGCATGTTGATAACGCGCCGCTCTTCGTTGGATAGCACAAGGTGGGTGAAGCTGGGCTGATGCAGGCCGCGTTGGAGTCCCGGCAGGACCTTGATGTCCTGGGTGAGCACGATGCCGGGTTCGGCCTCCCCGGCCGACATGCGGACGTCCGTCGGCTTGTTGCGCGGCGCGCCCGGCGGCATCCGCGTCATCAAGAACATCACCATCTCGCCGCGGTCGGGGTCGGGACCCGGCCGTGCGCACATGATGGTCAGGTGGTCAGCGTTGGCCAGAGAACGTCATGTTGGGGAAGATGTTGTACTGGTGCAGCCGAGTGATCCGATCGGTGTCGGCCCAATCGAGGTCGACCCCGCGCGAAGCCGCAAATGTCCGGGTACGCTCGGCGATCAGGTCTTGAACCGACTGGCCGGCCTGGAGGTCGTCGGCCGGAAACGGCGTCCCTTCGGCTGCACCCATCAAGGCGCCCTGGGTGTAAACGTAAGCGTCCCAGATCTCTTCGTCGCTCAGCTTGCCCTCGAAGCGTGGGCTCTGCACACCGTAGGGCTGATCGGACTTGCCGGTGTGGCCCCAGATCTGTTGTGGCGCGTGGATGTCGTCGACGCAGCGCAGCAGTTCGGGGTGCAGCGTCTGGATGTGATAGGTCTCGCTGTAGCCGTCGGCGATCGTCTTCCAGTTGGCCTCGACCTCGACGGTCAGGGTCGCGTAGCAGCGGAAGTCGCCCAGGTTGCACCAGGCGATGTCGTCGGGGATCGCCTCGAGGTACTCGAGCAACGGGATCGCGCCCAGGTCGAGGTTGACGAAGACCAGTCCCTCCCAGGTCTCGACCCGTGCCGGCACCAGGGGGAAATCGGACATGTGCAGCGCCCCGAATCCCTTGCGGTTCGGCACCCGCTTGAGCGTGCCGGCCAGATCCCAGGTCCAGCCGTGATAGCCGCACTTGAGTTCTCGCAGGCCCGAGCCCGAGCCCACGCATAGCGAATTGCCGCGATGCCGACAAGCGTTCTGAAAGGCACGCAGCACGCCGTCGTCGGGGTCGCGGACAATCAGCACTCCGTATGGACCGCAGCGGTATTCGAAGTAATCGCCAGGCTCCGCGACATGGTCGACCATGCAGGCGACCTGCCATACCCTCGGCCACATCCGCTCGATCTCGAGCGCCGCAAACGCCGGAGAGTAGTAGCGCTCGGCCGGCACCAGTGTCGGAGACGCGGGCGGGGTGCCGATCGCGTCTTCGTCGCGGGCGCGGGTCGTATTCCCGGCAACGGTCATGGCTCTAGCGCGCCCCGCGCACCAACCGTCCCGGCCGTGCCCCGGTGTCGACGTCCTTGCGGCGGGTCACCGCGCCGCTGACAATCGTCGCGGCATATCCGCTTGCGCCCTGCAGGATTCGGTTCCCACCGGCCGGCAGGTCGAAGGCCATCGCCGCGGGATGCAGCGTCAGGGCATTCATGTCGATGACATTGATGTCGGCCTTCTTATCCGGCTCAATCGTGCCGCGGTCGGTCAGGCCGAACAGGTGGGCAGTGTCGCGGGATTGCTTACGAATCACGTATTCCAGCGACAGCTTCTCGCCGCGCTGGCGGTCCCGCGCCCAGTGCGTCAGCAGGAACGTCGGATAGGAAGCGTCGCAGATCATTCCGCAATGCGCGCCGCCGTCGGAAAGGCCGAGCACACCCGCAGGGTGCAGCATCATCTCGCGGATCGCGTCATGGTTGCCGTCGGCGTAGTTGAACAGCGGCAGCATCAGCATTGCAGTCGCATGGGATTCGAGCATCAGGTCATAGAGGGTCGACAGCGGGTCCTCGCCGCGTGTTTTGGCGATCGCGGCGACGGTGCGGTCGGAGGTGGGCTCGTAGTCCGGCGGATCACCCAGCGCGTACAGCCGACCGAGGGAGTGCTGCACGAGGGCGAACATGCCGTCGAACAGCAGAGACGGATCGATGGGCAGGTCGTCTTCGGACAGAATCGCGGCCTTGACCGTCGGGTCGGCGAGGCGCTGCAGGAGCTCCTCGCGGCTGCATTCGGCCTTCAGCCTGCGGTACGTGGGTCGGTGGCTGAAGCCGTGATGGCCCTGGAATCCGATCATCATCCCGAACGGGCGCGCCGCGATCTGCGGGTACAACCGACTGCCCGCCGCATGCGCGGCCGCGGATAGGTCCAACTGCTCACGCCACAGGTTGGGGTCGGCGTCCACCTGGATCAGCGCAAACGACACCGGCCGGTCGATTTCGCCGCCCAACCGCCGCATCCAGTCCAGTTCCTTCTTCGGGCCGACGATGTCCTCACCCGCGGCCCCCTGCGGCGCCAGCTCGAAGACCGCCTGGCCGCCGGCCGCCATTGCTCGGCCGAGACCGAAAAGTTCCTCCTCGGCGGCGAAGGTGCCGGGCACGGGTTCGCCGTCCATCGCGCGGTGGCCGAGCGTGCGCGAGGTGGAAAATCCGAGCGCGCCGGCCTCGACCGCTTCGGTGACCAGGCGGGCCATCGCCTTGATGTCGTCGGGCGTGGCGGGCTCGTTGCGGGCACCCCGCTCACCCATCGCGTAGGCACGGATCGGCGCCGTGCGCGACCTGGCTGCCGACGTCGATCGCGAAGTTCTGCTTGCCGATCGCGTCGAGGTACTCGGGGTAAGTCTCCCAGCCCCAGGTGATGCCCTCGGTCAGGGCGGTACCGGGGATGTCCTCGACACCCTCCATCAACTCGATCAGCCATTGCTCGGTGCCGGGCCGCACCGGGGCAAACCCGACACCGCAGTTGCCGGTGACCACCGTCGTCACCCCGTGACCGCTCGAGGGCTCGAGCGAGCTGTCCCAGCTCACCTGGCCGTCATAGTGGGTGTGGATGTCGACGAAGCCGGGTGCCACCATATGCCCTGTCGCGTCGATGGTTTCGGCTGCCGCACCAGCCATCTCGGCGTCGTCGGCGCCGCGGCGGACGACGTCGACGATCACGCCATCCTTGATGCCGATGTCGGCTTGATAGCGCTGCGCGCCGGTGCCGTCGACGACGGTGCCACCAGTGATCTTCAGGTCGAACATTGATGTCTCCTCCTCGTCGCCGAGGTCTATTGGCGCGAGACGCGAACTGTCATTACGCTACGCATGGGAGCGTATTCCTCAGGAGGGGCCGAGTCAATGAATGCGGGTCCGGCCGCTACCGGGCTTTGCGATGCGCCTCAGCCAGACTGATAAGCAGGCCGGCCGCGGTGAACAGCTGCCAAAAGATGATCGGGTAAACGCTGCCACGCTCCCATGCCCCGCGGGGCAACAGCTTGGAGCCGAACATCAACATGATCAGACACAGGATGCCCAGGCTTCCAACCAGTTTGGAGACGCCTCGGTACCAAGGCTGACGGGCGAGCGCCTTGATCGCAGCCGAACCCACCAGGATGGCGATGTTTCCCCCACGATCGCCAGTGCTGCGCCGGCGACGTGCACCGTACCGACGTGCACCGTTCCTACCACGATATTGCCGACGGCGTTCGTGGCGATCAAGCCCAGAAACAGGCGGGACCGTCGACTGTCCGGGACGCCCACGATGAGCAAAGCTCCGAGCAGAAACAGCATGCCCTGCAGATAGAACCCGGCGTGCATCAGGTCGGCACGCGGGGACTCGACGACCCGGCCGTGGAGCTCACCGGAGTTCACCCCGAGATCACTGATGTAGTTGTTCGCGTAGCTGTAGGCGGGCGCAAAACCCGCCGCGGCGACCGCCTCCAGCAGAAGGTATCCGAGGGCTGCCACGACCCAGAGGGCGGCTCCACACGCGGTAGCCATGGTGGTTAACCTCCCGCGCTGAAGCGGGCCGAAGGGGCGGCCATTACCGCAATCTCTACCATGGCCCGGACGAAGGCACGCAGTGGGCAGATTCGGTGCAGACGAACTCTGCCCGGCAGGCGACGCACGACGGTAACGTCATGCGCATGCTGTTCGCGGCCTTGCGGGACATGCAATGGCGAAGGCGCCGCCTCGTCATCGCGATCATCAGCACCGGACTGATCTTCGCGGTGACGCTCGTTCTCATCGGCCTCTCGAACGGCTTTCGGGTCGAGGCCGAGCGAAGCGTGGATTCTCTGGGGGTCGACACCTTCGTGATCAAATCCGGCGCGGCCGGACCATTCGTGGGTGCCACACCATTCGCCGAAGCTGACGTGAGCCTGATTCGCGGTGCGCCCGGCGTCACGGATGCGGTCCCGTTGGCCTGCGCGGCGTCGACGGTCGTGGACGGCACGTCACGGCGAAACGTTACGGCGTTCGGGGCTCCCGGGAGCGGACTCGGGATGCCACATATGTCAGAGGGTCAGGCACCGTCGACGCCGGACCAAGTGGCCGTTTCGAGCACCCTGAATCGGCGCGTCGGCGAAGAAATTCAGGTCGGTGCGCGCACCTTGCGGATCGTCGGCATCGTGCCGAATTCGACCGCGCTGGCCAAGACGCCCAACGTCTTCCTGACCACACAGGGCGTGCAGCTCCTGTCATACAACGGCCAACGAATCATCTCGTCGATCGCGGTCAGTGGCACACCTCAGCGACTGCCGGACGGCTACCGGGCCGTCGATCGAGCGGGCGGCGCCAACGATTTGCTGCGCCCGGTGAAGGTCGCGTCGGGTTCGATCACGATCGTGGCTGGGATGATGTCGGTCGTCGCGGTGCTGATCGTCGGATCAGTGGTGTACCTCTCCGCGCTCGAGCGCCTGCGCGACTTTGCCGTATTCAAGGCGATCGGCGTGCCGACGCGCTCGATCCTGGCGGGACTCGCGCTGCAGGCCGTCATTGTCGCGCTACTCGCGGCGGTGCTGGGCGTGCTCTTTTCGTTGGTGCTCGCCCCGACGTTCACCATGCTTATCGTGGTGCCCTTCAGCGCTTACTTGGGCCTACCGCTGGCGGCGATTCTGATCGGCCTGCTGGCCAGCCTTGCCGGATTCCGGCGCGCGGTGGCCGTCGATCCGGCACTCGCTTTCGGAGGGCCCTGACCAGTGGGCGATCTTGGCATCAAAGACCTCGTTGTCGAGTACTCCAGCGGTGGGTATGCCGTGCGACCGATCAACGGCTTAAATCTTGACGTGCCGGCCGGATCGCTGGTGATCCTGCTGGGCCCCAGCGGTTGCGGGAAGACGACGTTGTTGTCCTGCCTGGGCGGCATTTTGCGCCCGACTTCTGGGACGATCAACTTCGATGACGTCGACATCACCGCACTCGCGGGCAGTGCGTTAGCGCAGTATCGGCGTAAGAAAGTCGGCATCGTATTCCAGGCGTTCAACCTGGTGCCGAGCCTCACCGCGCTCGAGAACGTCATGCTTCCATTGCGGGCAGCCGGGATGTCGCGCGCCTCGACGCGTCAACGTGCCGAGGAACTGCTGAAAGGGGTAGGTCTGGGCGAGCGTCTCAAACATCGTCCCGGTGACCTGAGCGGAGGGCAGCAGCAACGCGTTGCCGTCGCGCGCGCGATCGCGTTGGAACCGCCGTTGATCCTCGCCGACGAACCGACCGCGCACCTCGACTTCATTCAAGTGGAGGGCGTGCTGCGGTTGATTCGCTCACTGGCACAGGGCGAACGGGTGGTGGTGGTCGCGACCCACGACAGCCGGATCCTGCCGTTGGCCGATCGCGTCGTCGAGCTGACACCCGAGTACGCGTCGACGACCCGCCCACCGGAAACGGTGCATTTGAAAGCCGGCGACGTACTGTTCGAGCAGTCCACGATGGGCGAGCTAATTTACCTGGTGTCCGAGGGTGAACTCGACATCGTGCGTGAATTAGCCGACGGCGGTGAGGAATTGGTGAAGGTAGCCCGGGTTGGGGACTACTTCGGTGAGATCGGTGTGCTGTTCCACATGCCGCGCTCGGCGACGGTGCGCGCCCGAACCGACGCGACCGTCGTCGGCTATACCGCGCAAACCTTCCGCGAACGGCTCGGGGTGACCGGTATCGGCCAGCTGATCGGGCACGGTGAGCCTGCCGCCGAGCCGGCGCCGGGCTGAAATCTGTTATGCGGATTCAGCGTGCGACGACGGTCGAGATCGACTTACTGACGGTGTAGCCCTCGATCCCTTCGGCGCCGAGTTCGCGGCCGTATCCGCTGGATTTGACGCCGCCAAAGGGAGCGAACGGGTCCATCGTGTAACCCTGGTTGACGCCGAAGGTTCCGGTGCGCACCCGCGCCGCGATGGCTAAGCCGCGGTCGGTGTCTGCGGTGAACACCGAGCCGGCCAGGCCGTAGTCGGAATCGTTGGCGAGCGCAATGGCCTCGTCCTGGCTGCCGTAAGGGATCGCGGTGAGGACCGGCCCGAAGATTTCCTCTCGGGCGATGCGCATGGAGTTGTCGGCGTCAGCGAAAAGCGTCGGCTGCACATACCAGCCGCGGTCCATCCCATCGGGCATCTCGGTGCCACCGATGACCAGGCGGGCGCCTTCCTGCTGGCCGTCGGTGATGTAGTTGCGGACCCGCTCCTGTTGGCGCTGTGCGACCAGCGGGCCAAGTTGGGTCGCCGGGTCAGCCGGGTCGCCGATGCGCAACGACTTCATCTCGGTGGCCAGCGCATCGACGAACTCGTCGCTCCGGTTGGCGGGCAACAGAATCCGGGTGAGCGCGTTGCAGATTTGGCCGCAGTTGGACAGGCTCGCCGAGCGGATCGCGGTGGCGACAGTTGCGGGGTCGGCGTCGTCCAGGACGATCGCCGCGGACTTGCCGCCCAGTTCGAGGCTGACCCGCTTGAGGTCGGCGGCACAGGCCGCCGCGACGGCCTTGCCGGCGGTGGTGGAGCCGGTAAACGACACCTTGTCCACACCGGGGTGACCGATGAGCCCTGCGCCGACTTTTGCGTCCCCGGGCAGCACGCTGACGACACCCGTTGGCAGGTCGGCTTGTTCGAGCATCGTGGCGAGCAGCAGCGCGTCGAGCGGAGATTCCGGTGCCGGTTTGATCACCACAGAACATCCGGCCAACAGCGCCGGGATCAGCTTGGTGACGATGAGGAACTGCGGCATGTTCCATGGCACGATCGCCGCGACCACGCCGACGGGTTCACGGCGGATGTCGAGGTCGGAACCGTAGAAGCCGGACCGGGTCTCCTGCCATGCGAACCTCTCGGCAAGGTCGCAGAATGCGCCCATCATCATCGACGGCAGTCCGACCTGGGCGCGCTGGGCGAAGGTCGCGGGTGCGCCGATCTCGGCGGTGATCAGCTCGGCCATCTGAGAGCGTTGCCCGGCATAGATACCTGCGAGCCGGCGCATCGTCTCGATGCGATCGGCGGGATCCAGGCGCGGCCACGGCCCCTCGTCGAACGCCTTCCGTGCGCTGGTCACCGCGGCGTACACATCGGCCTGGCCGGCCGTGGCCACCAGCGCCACCGGCGCTTCGGTGTGCGGCGAAATCACCTCGAGGGAGTCGTCGGTGCTGGGCGATGACCACGTCCCACCGATGAACAGCGCTTCGTGCCGGTCCATTCGAGGTCCTCCTCCACCGCTCGTCCCTGTACAATATCAACTACTTGCGATTACAGGCACGAGCATATACGGTCAGCAGGCATGGCTCGCTTCCCCAAGCCGCCCGAAGGCAGCTGGACTCAGCACTATCCCGAACTGGGCACCGGGCCGGTGTCCTACGAGGATTCCATCAGCCCCGAAGTCTACGAACTCGAGCGGGTGGCGATCTTCAAGCGCGCTTGGCTGAATGTCGGCCGCGTAGAGAGCCTTCCGCGCAAGGGCAGCTACTTCACCAAAGAGCTCAAGGTCGCCAACACCTCGATCATCGTGGTCCGCAACGCTGCGGGTGAGGTCAAGGCGTTTCACAACATCTGCCGGCACCGGGGCAACAAGCTGGTATGGAAGGACATGCCGCTGGAGGAGACCAGCGGCACCTGCCGCCAGTTCACCTGCAAATATCACGCCTGGCGCTACGACCTGGACGGCAAGCTGACGCACGTGCAGCAGGAGAGCGAGTTCTTCGATCTCGACAAGAACCGCTACGGGCTGGTGGAAGTGCATTGCGATGTGTGGCAAGGGTTTGTCTTCGTCAACTTCGCGAAAGAACCCGAGCAGTCGCTGCCGGAATTCCTCGGGCCGATGATCACCGAGATGGCGGGCTACCCGTTCGGGCAGATGACGTCGCGGTGGTGCTACCGCTCGCAGGTGAACGCCAACTGGAAGCTCTACCTCGACGCGTTCCAGGAGTTCTACCACGCACCGGTGTTGCACGCGAATCAGTCACCGGCCAAGTACTCCAAGGCTGCGGCCGAAGCCGGCTTCGAAGCGCCGCATTACCGGATCGACGGCCCGCATCGGCTGGTCAGCACCTCAGGTGTGCGGGCCTGGGAGATGGACGCCGACATGCGCAAGCCGATCGAAGACATCTGCCAAAGCGGATTGTTCGGACCGTGGGACAAGCCAGATCTCGGCGAGCTGCCCAGCGGCGTAAACCCGGCCAACTGCGAACCATGGGGACTGGATTCGTTTCAGCTGTTCCCCAACTTCGTCATCTTGCTCTGGGGCCAGGGCTGGTATCTGACCTATCATTACTGGCCGACGTCGCACAACAGTCACGTATTCGAAGGCACCCTGTATTTTCCCGCGCCACGCACTCCGCGAGAACGGATCGCGCAGGAACTTGCTGCGGTGTCGTTCAAGGAATACGGGCTGCAGGATGCCAACACACTGGAAGCCACCCAGTCCATGATCGAGTCCCGCGCGGTCGGCGAATTCTTGCTCAATGACCAAGAGGTGTTGCTGCGACATCTCCATAAGGAGACCGCCGCCTGGATCGACGACTACCAGCGCAGCACGGTAGGGGCATCGCAATGAGTGCCAAACTTCCAGCCGAATTCGTTGACCTGGAAGCATTTTCGGAGTGGTGCCTGGACAGTGAGCCACAGCGCTACGCCAAGCGGCTGAACAGCACGATGGCCCAGATGCAAGCCTTTTACGACGCCATCACGCCGCGAGCCGAAGAGGCCATCGCCTACTGCGACAAGTTCCCGCTCGACGACCTACCCGAGGACGTGGCCAATCTGATGCAGCTGCTGTATTCGATGATCATGGTGTCGTTCCCCGTCGAATGCTGGAAGCAGCCACGAGTACCCGACTCGGGTGCCTCCACCCTGTACTGCATCGTCGAACCGGTTCCATGACAGTCGTGCTGCGGGCCGACCGCTGGGCCGACGTTGACACCGACCACGTCCGCTCCCCGGCCGTGCTGGTAATCGAGAATGACCGCATTGCCAGCGTGAACCCTGCTGAGCCAACACCGGATTCGGCGACCAAGATCGACCTCGGTAATGTCACGCTGCTGCCCGGCCTGATGGACATGGAACTCAATCTGCTCATCGGTGGGCCGGGTGGGCCCGCGGGCCTGCCCAGCCCGATGCACGGTGTGCAAGACGACCCGGCGTACCGCACGCTGCGCGGCGCGGTGAACGCCCGCACCACCCTGCTCGCCGGTTTCACCACCGTGCGAAACCTTGGCCTGATGGTCAAAACCGGCGGCTACCTATTGGACGTGGCGTTGCAGCGGGCGATTGATCAAGGCTGGCATCTCGGCCCGCGGATCGTGCCCGCCGGGCACGCCGTCACGCCTTACGGCGGGCACCTGGACCCGACGGTATTCCAGCGCTTGGCGCCTGGAATCATGCCGCTCAGTGTGGCTGAAGGCATCGCCAATGGGGTGCCCGACGTCCGCGCCTGCGTGCGCTATCAGATCCGCCACGGCGCCAAGGTGATCAAGGTATCGGCGTCCGGCGGGGTGATGTCGCACAGCACCGCGCCCGGAGCCCAGCAGTACTCCGACGAGGAGTTCGCGGCCATCGCTGATGAGGCGCACCGCGCCGGGATCCGGGTCGCCGCCCACGCTATCGGCGACAGCGCCATCAGGGCCTGCATCAAGGCGGGTATCGACTGCATCGAACACGGCTTTCTGGCCACCGACGACACGATCCAGATGATGGCCGACCACGGCACCTTCCTGGTGTCGACGACGTACCTGACCGACGCGATGGCCGTCGACCGGATCGCCCCCGAATTGCGTAAGAAAGCCAACGAAGTGTTTCCGCGCGCAAAGTCGATGTTGCCCAAAGCCATTGCCGCTGGCGTGCGCATCGCATGCGGCACCGACGCTCCGGCAATCCCGCACGGGCAGAACGGCAAAGAACTGTGCGCGCTGGTGGACCGGGGAATGACGCCGATGCAGGCAATTCGCGCGGCCACGGTGACCAGCGCCGAGCTGATCGAAGCCGAGCACGAAATCGGCCGCCTCGCGCCGGGTTATCTTGCCGACATCATTGCGGTGGCCGGAGATCCCTCACAAGACATCAGGACCGCCCTCGATGTTCGGTTCGTCATGAAAGACGGCCGTATCTACCGTAGCCCGTCAGTGTCGACGTAGACGCGATCGCGGAGAAGGGCATGGAACTCACCGACAAAATCCTGTGGCTACTCAAGCAGGCTTTTCATTTTTCGCTGACAACCGTAAACGAGGCCATCAGCGGCCATGGCGTGACGACCGCTCAGATCGGCCTGATGCGTCAGCTGGCCAATGAGCCCGGCTTATCCGGGGCCGAGCTGGCCCGGCGACTGTTGATCAGCCCGCAGGGCACCCAGCTTGCGCTCAGCGCCCTCGAGCGCCGCGGTTTAGTGGAGCGCAAGCAGGATCCGCAGCATGGACGAATCCTGCAGGCCTACCTCACCGACGACGGACGCGCGGTGACCTCAGCGGTGCTGGCCGACGCGCTGGCTGCTCACGAAAGCGTGTTCGGCGTGCTGACAAGCGATGAACAGCAGCAGCTGCATGACCTGCTGGTCCGCGTCGTCGAACAGGGCACCGGGCACACCCGTTTCACCGAGCACACCGATTCCTGATGCCCATACCGCCGGGATGTCAAGTACTTGATATTTATGACAAGCACTTGATACTGTGGCAGCGATGAGATCTCCGGGTGGTGCTGGCGCCGTGGACGCTGTGGCACCGGCGCTTGCCGACCAAGCCGGCGCGGATGCCAACGCCGCAGGTGCGCAAACTGATTCGGGTCCATCGACAGCCGAGCAGGTGACAGTTCATCTCGACCGGCAGAAGGTGACAGTCAAGCACCGGGACGGCGATACGTTGCTGCAAACCGCGCGGATGGCGGGCCTGTCGGCGCCGTCTTCGTGTGAAGTCGGCAACTGCGGAACATGCATGGCTCGGTTGACCGAGGGCAGTGCGCGAATGATCAACAACGAGGCTCTCACCGAGGAAGAGGTGGCCGAGGGGTGGGTGTTGACTTGCCAGTCGTTGCCCACCAGTGCGTCGGTGACGGTGGTCTACGAGTAGGAAACCCAGGAATGAGGCACAAACGATGACACGGGTTGCAGTGGTGACCGGCGGCGCGTCGGGCATGGGGGAGGCGACTTGTCACGAACTGGGGCGGCGCGGACACAAGGTCGCCGTACTCGACATCAATGGCCAAGCCGCGCAACGTGTTTCTGAAAGCCTTCGCGCCGAAGGCGTTGCTGCACTCGGCGTGGCAGTCGATGTCACCGACCGCCCGGCAGTGGAGGAGGCGTTCGCCAAGGTGCGCACCGAGTTGGGTCCGGTGAGCATTCTGGTGACCAGCGCCGGGATGGTCGGTTTCGGGCGGTTCACCGAGATCACGCCCGAGTCCTGGTCGCGCATCATCGACGTCAACCTCACCGGCACTTTCCATTGCTGCCAAGTGGCGCTACCGGACATGATCACCGCCAGGTGGGGCCGCATCGTGATGATTTCCTCGTCCAGCGCGCAACGAGGATCGCCGGGCATGGCGCACTATGCAGCGTCCAAGGGTGCGGTCATCACGCTGACCAAATCGCTGGCCCATGAGTACGCGTCGATGGGAATCACCGTCAACAACATCCCCCCGTCGGGCATCGAAACGCCGATGCAACAGCAGTCGCAGGCCGAAGGGCACCTGGGCTCCAACGAGGCTCTGGCACGCCGGATTCCGGTGGGCCACCTGGGCACCGGCGACGATATCGCCGCGGCGGTCGGCTTCTTGTGCTCAGAAGGCGCCGGATTCATCACCGGTCAGGTGCTGGGCGTGAACGGCGGCGCGGTGATGTGAGGCAACCGAGTGCGTCGATAAGCCGTACAACGAGAGGCAGGTTGTGATGAGACGATGGCCTAAGCCGGCCGAAGGCAGCTGGACCGAGCACTACCCACAGCTCGGTACCGGTCCGATCTCCTTCCGCGATTCGACATCACCGGAGTTCTACGAACTCGAGCGTGCGGCGATCTTCAAACGCGCCTGGCTCAACGTCGGCCGCGTCGAAGAGCTGCCCCGCGTGGGCAGCTACTTCACCAAAGAGATCGAGGCGGCATCCGCATCGGTCATCCTGGTCAAGGGAAAGGACCAGACGATTCGGGCCTTTCACAACATCTGTCGTCACCGCGGTAACAAGCTGGTCTGGAACGACTTTCCGCAGCGGGAAACCAACGGAATGTGCCGGCAATTCACCTGCAAGTACCACGGCTGGCGCTACGACCTCGACGGTGCGCTGACGTTCGT
Organism: uncultured Actinomycetota bacterium; assembly: GCA_963787635.1. Taxonomy (GTDB): domain Bacteria; phylum Actinomycetota; class Actinomycetes; order Mycobacteriales; family Mycobacteriaceae; genus Mycobacterium. The sequence continues at coordinate 966,739 of CAWBDP010000008.1, forward strand.
GCAGCAGGCGCCGGAGTTCTTCGACCTCGACACCGCCGACTACGGGCTGCGCGCGGTGCATTGCGAGGTATGGAACGGGTTCATCTTCGTCAACCTCGACGAGCAGCCTCGGCAGAGCTTGCGGGAGTTCCTCGGCCCGATGATCACCGCGCTTGACGACTACCCGTTCGCCAAGCTCACCGAGCGTTACGACTTCCTGGCGCACAACAACAGCAACTGGAAGATCTTCGCCGACGCGTTCCAGGAGTACTACCACGTGCCGGCCCTGCATCCCCAGCAAGTCCCCTCCGCGGTACGCGATCCCAACGCCGGGTTCGAATGCGCCCACTTCCAGATCGACGGACCGCACCGGGTGGTGTCCACCGCGGGCACCCGCCGCTGGCTGATGGCCCCGGAATACATGTATCCAATCGAACAGGCAACGCGCAGTGGACTTGTCGGGCCATGGCACACTCCCGACACAGAGTTGCCCGCTGGACTCAACCCGGGCGGCATCGAACCGTGGGGTATCAGCAACTTCCAGATCTTCCCCAACCTGGAGATCCTGATCTACGGCGGCTGGTATCTGCTGTACCGGTACTGGCCGACGTCGCACAACACCCACCGGTTCGAGGCCTACACCGCCTTCCACCCGGCCCGCAGCGTGCGTGAGCGCATCGAGCACGAAGTGGCCGCGGTGGTGCTCAAGGAGTTCGCCCTGCAGGACGCCGGCATGCTCGGCGGCACCCAGGCGGCGCTGGAGACCGGGATCGTCGACGAGTTCCCGCTCAGCGACCAGGAAATCCTGGTGCGGCACTTGCATAAAGAGGTGGTCGACTGGGTCGAGCGATATCAGCGCGAAACGCAATCACAACCGGCAGGGGTGTGAGCGATGACCTTGGACCAAAACGCTGCCCTTTTGCCCAGCGCCTTCGCCGAGCTCGAGGAGTTTGCGCAAACTTGGTGTCTGCCAACCGAAGCCGAACGTTGGCACCAGCGGTTGGCCAGCAGCATGGCCGAGATGCGGGAGTTTTACGACGCGTTTTTCCCCCGCTTGGAGGAGGCCATCGATTACTGCGACAAGTTTTCCCTCGATGACATGCCCGACGACGCGGTGCACCTGCTGCACCTCATCTACTCGCTGGTGATGGTCGCCATGGCGGTCGAGATCTTCGCCCAGCCCAGGCCCACCGATTCCGCCGATGCCGTCATGGACCGCGTCGGTGAGCCGGTGCCATGACGGTCGCACACCAGGAAGGACAGACGATGAGTATGCTCACGATCAACAAACTCACCTCGTCGGTCGGCGCCGAAGTTGTCGGCCTCGAGGCTGACCGGCTGGCCTCCGACGAGCTGTGTGGGGAGGCAGTGCTGGAGGCGCTGGAAGACAACGGCGTATTGGTCTTCCGCGAGCTGCGTCTGGACCCCGAAACGCAAGTAGATTTCTGCCGCCGACTCGGACAGGTCGACCACTCCTCCGACGGCCACCATCCGGTTTCGGGGATCTACCCGATCACGCTGGACACCTCGAAGAACTCCTCGGCAGCCTATCTGCGGGCCACGTTTGACTGGCACATCGACGGCTGCACACCTGTCGGTGAAGAGTGCCCGCAGAAGGCCACTGTGCTGTCGGCGGTTGCGGTCGCCGAACGCGGCGGCGAAACCGAATTCGCCAATTCTTACGGCGCGTATGACGAGTTGACCGATGAGGAAAAGCGCCGACTCGGCTCGTTACGAGTGGTGCACTCGCTGGAAGCCTCACAACGCCGCATCACCCCCGATCCCACACCGGAGCAGTTACAGCGCTGGCGGCAGCGACGCACCCACGAGCATCCGCTGGTATGGACTCATCGCAGCGGCCGAAGATCGTTGGTGTTGGGCGCCTCCGCGGACTACGTCGTCGGCATGGACGTGGACGAGGGTCGCGCGTTGTTGTCCGAGTTGCTCGACCGTGCAACGGTTCCCGATAAGATCTATCGGCATAGCTGGTCGATTGGCGACATGGTCATCTGGGACAACCGGGGCGTGCTGCACCGTGCGGCCCCGTACGACCCGGACTCGCCGCGTGAGATGTTGCGCACTACCGTGCTCGGCGACGAACCGATCGAGTGAACCCGCCATATTCGGGATTAAGGACGAACACCACGATGGCTGACGCCACCACACCCGAAGCGGCGTTGTTCGTCTCCACCGCGCGTGCCTTCTTGGACAAGCACGCTTCGCTCAACCAGGTGCGCGCCCTGTACGCCGAGGACCGCTCGTTCGACCCTGATTGGTGGGTCCGCGCGGCTGAGCTGGGCTGGGCCAGTCTGCTGGCTCCGGAGGACCTCGGCGGTGGCAGCGTGTCCGGCGACGGCATCAGAGACTTGGCGCTGATCGCCGAAAACTTCGGACACACCGTAGCGCCCGGACCGCTGCATCCGGTCAGTATCGTGTTGGCCGGCTTGGTCGACGCCGACAACCGCGACGATCACGCCGTGACGATCCAAGCCCTGATGTCTGGTGCGGCGGCGGCGGCGTGGGCGGTCGATGAACCAAACCGACCGTTCGTGCCGCAGCAGCCAAGAGTCACCGCCACGCCCGCCGGCACCGGCTATCGCATCGACGGTGTGAAGGACCGGGTGGAGGCTGGAGCCGAGTCCGCGCTGTTGCTGGTGACGGCCCGCGGTGCAGAGGGTCCGCGTCAATTCTTGTTACCCGTCGACATTCCCGGTGTGACCGTGGTGCCGCAGCGATCCTTGGACCTCGTGAAGCGTTACGCGCGAGTACGTTTCGACGGCGTGATCGTCAATGCGGGTACGGCGGTCGGCTCGCCGGCCCAGACGGCAGCGCTGATCGACCGTCAGACCCAGATCGCCGTGATATTGCAGTGCGCCGAAATCGTCGGAATCCTCGACACCGTCTTGGCTATGACTATCCGCTGGGCGCTGGACCGCCACAGCTTCGGCCGCCCGTTGGCGTCCTACCAGGCACTCAAACACCGTATTGCGGACATGAAAATGTGGATGGAAGCTTGCCGTTCGATCACCAGTGGCGCGGTGGCCGACGTGGCCGCCCGAGCTCCTGACGCGGCGCTGACAGTAAGTGCGGCCAAGTCTTATCTCGGGGAGCATGCCAGCATGCTGGCTCAGGAATGTGTGCAACTCCATGGCGGCATCGGCATCACCTGGGAACACGACCTGCACCTCTTCTTGCGTCGAATCACCCTGTACCGCTCGATGTTCGGTACCCCTACTGAACACCACCGGGCCATCTACGCCCGTCTTCGAGGTGCAGGGTCGGCGGCATGACCGAATCGGTGAACGCGTTCGCGAAACGGGCGCGCGCGTGGCTTGCCGAGAGCATGCCGCGGGTTGATCCCGCATGTCCACCGCTAGGCGACCGCGGCGATGAGGCCGCCTGGCAGCGCGCCCGAGAACTGCAAAACCGGCTCTATGCCGGCGGATACGCCGGAATCTGCTTTCCACGGGAATACGGCGGGCTCGGCTTGGACGTCGCGTATCAAAAAGCGTTCGATGCAGAGACTTTCGGGTACGAGATGCCGCTGATTCTCAACATCCCGACATTCACCATCTGCTGTGCGAGCCTGCTCGATACCGGGAGTGAAGCACAGAAACGTCAACACATCTCGGCGGCGTTGCGCGGCGAGGAAGTGCTCGTCCAATTGCTCTCCGAACCCAGCGGGGGCTCGGACCTGGCCGGGCTGATCACCCGTGCCGACCGCGACGGCGACACGTGGATCATCAACGGCGCCAAAACCTGGAGCACCAGCGCGTTCGCCGCCGACTATGGCCTGCTGTTGGCTCGCACAGACTGGACCGAGCCCAAGCATGACGGTCTCACGATGTTCCTGATCCCGATTAACGCGACCGGCGTCACATTGCGCCGCATCCGGCAGGTTGACGGGTCGACGGAATTCTGCGAGGAATTCCTCGACGGCGTGCGGTTGGGCGACGACACGGTGGTCGGCGAGGTCAACAAGGGCTGGGCGGTTGCCTCGCGGCTGCTGTTTCACGAGCGGCGTGCCGTCGGGCACGGATCGGAATTCGCCAGTGGGCGGGGCCGGGAACGTTCCGAAGACGCCTTGATCGACTTCTTCGCGCTTGCGCAGGCCGCCGGCCAGGCTGACGACGCGGCCACGCAAGACAAGGTGGGCAGGGTCTTCGCGCGACGGTTGGTTCGCGACCGATTGGTCGACCATGTCTCCCGTGCCATGCGTGACGGGTCGCTGCCCCCCGCGGCCGGGTCCATCATTCGGCTGTTTCACTCCGATGTCACCTCTTTGGAAGTGGACACGGCCTTGGAGATCGTTGGCAGTGCAGGTGTGGTCGACGACGAGCATCACCTGCTCAAAGTGGGCGAGCGCTACCTGTCTCGTCAGAGCGTCGCGCTGGGCGGCGGCAGCAACGAAATGGCGCGCAATGTGATCGGGGAACGGGTTCTGGGCTTCCCCCGCGAGTACGCTGCGGATCGCAACGTGCCTTTCAATCAGGTCCGACACAACGAACGTCCGGAACACCGGTAGCGCTGGGAATGGCCGGCGTGGCTGGTGTCACAGCGCTGGACGGGGGTGGCTACGCCTACGCGCATGGCTGGCTGCGTCCCGACACCCTGACCCCGCGGCGGTTGGCGGATGGCTTCGAACACGTCTACGGCCGTCATTGCTTATGATCGCCAAAGTTGGCCCCGGTTGGGCCGGTAGTCTTCACGAATGTTGGCCCGGCCGTTAAGACTACAGACTGGAGCGGGTGCCGGCGTCATGACCATTAGGAAGGTCTATTCGCACAGTGAGTGGGCGGCTGGCCGAGGCACGGAAGATGGCGCCGTCGCGGCGAGCCCGTTGCTTACGTCGATGCGTCGCCGTCGGGCGAAGGCGTCATCGTCCTTTACGACGGTGGGAGTGCCGCGATACCAGCGGCGGCCGATCTTTACACGCGTATTCGGCTCGGCGACGAGGTCTTGACGTAGTCGCAGCCGGTACCGTGTTCCGAGACCAGCCAGAACACGTCACCGTCAAGGCCGTTGCCGACCGGGGTCAGGCGCCGTCGAACACTGCGTCGACCGGTCGTTTCCAGCAGCGCGAAGGCTTTCGGTGTAACTGCAAGGCGCAGTGCGAGTGTGACCGCGGGATTGAACATGTATTTCTCCAAGCGACGCTGAAAATCCGCTCCGAAAAGTAGAAAGCTTCCCTCCGGTAGCCATAAGTAGCAGTTCAATCCCTTCCGTTGGCCATCGCCTGGTAGCCCTCCCGCACGCTGGGGTACTGAGGCTTCCAGGTGGTGGCTGAGCGGAACCGAGTGTTGCTGATCCGCAGTGACCGGGTCATTGGAGGTGGTGCGGTCCCCGAGGAGCAGCGCGAGGCGCCCCGGGCCACATAGCCAGGGCTGTGCGCCGACCGCATCGGCCAAAACCGACGCGTTGTCGCGTGTGGTGATGGGCTCGTCGTCAACGATGTTGTAGGTGCCGCCGTGACGTTTGACTGACGCAACGACTGCGTCGGCGGCGTCGGCAAGATGGATCGACGACGCGTAGCTGTGCGGCCGACCGGCTTGAAACCCGATGTGGCGGCGCGCCATTGCCATGATCTGCTCGCTGTGAGCGGCGCCATGGCCGTAGATCCCAAACCGCAGAACCACTGCTATGCCACCAATGCCGGCGAATCGGCGGGCATTGGCCTCGGCGGCGTGGTTACCGGCGGCCCTAGGATAGCGGTCTGTCGGCCAGTCTTCGTCGATCCATCGGTTGGTGCCGTCGTGATAAATCATCGCGACTGATTCCTGCACCACCCGTGAAACATTGGCGGCAAGGGCTCCCACTTGTAGGCATGAATTTTGGCTCCAAGCAGGTGGCGGTGGCGACAAGGAATGTGCGGTGCGACAGAGTGGTCAACCGGCCGTCTGCGGTCGGTCGGTTAAGTCCAAGCGCAGGTGCTCGCTGTGGTAGACCGCCTCGTCGAGCAGTTGCGCGACGTGATTGTCGTAGAGGCTGTAGACGATACTGCGCCCGGCTCGAGTGCCGACCACGAGACCGAGGTTGCGTAGCAGCCGCAGCTGGTGTGACACCGCGGACTGCTCCATCCCGACCTTGGAAGCCAGCTCGGTCACTGGTAGCGGCCCCTGCCGGAGCTCCGTAAGGATCAACAACCGGCTCGGTGTCGCCAGCGCCTGCAGGGTGGTCGCCACTTGAGCCGCGCCATCGGCATCCAATCGAGCCACCGGGCGGTCACGGCCCTCGACTCCGTGTCCCATGCCCACGCATCTTACTCTAGGAGTTCAGACATGAAGACATGTTCATGTCTTCTGGTATGCTCGCTACGTCGACCGTTTACGCGCTGACTCCGGATGGTCGACAAGTCAATCAACGAACGAAGGAAATGACCGCCAATGTCGCACCACAACCACCCCACCCACGACGCACCGCAGTCGCAGGAGCACGGCCACGGCGAGCCGAAGAACACCACCCATGAACACGACGACGTCAAGCACGAGCACACCGCCGTTGACGAGACCAAAGCGGGCCTGAAATAGCGAAATGCTCAAGTTCATCGGTGACAGCTGGTCCTAATCACCGAAGCGGGCGTTGAATCACCTTGACAACCTGAAATGCCTTCTACCATAGTCGTTTTGCTCAAGTGGGCATCGGTCAGGCGGGCCCAGGTAGCCGGCGGCAACCGCTCGGTCAGCGGTGTCTCAGCGGTGGTTCTGAGTGAAGAACTGCCAGATGGTGTCGGTGGCGTCGAGCGCTGTCGACGGTGGGGGAAGGCCCGCGAGCTTCTCCACGGCCGGACTGCGTGTACCACCGGGCCATTGATGGCCGGCACCCGCCACCGATATCAACTCCACAGTGCGCCCGTTGGCGCAACCGGCTGTTTCGGTCGTCACGTCCCCGGCAGTATTGGAAGTCGGCGGTGCGCACGCGTCGATGGATCGCCAGGTGGCGTTGACCGACGGTACCGATGGACCGTCGACGCGCGGGGCGCCGTCTGCCGTGGCCGCTTTACCCGGTCCGCCCTGATAGGGGACACGGTCGTCGGCGGTGCCGTGTATTTGAAGGACCGATGTCGGCTGTGCGCGCGAACAATCGGTCAGCAGTATGCCGGCCACCGGCGCGATCGCGGCGAAGGTATCGGTCTGACAGCCCAATCGAAGCGCCATCATGGCCCCGTTCGACATGCCGGTAACATAGATGCGTGCCGGATCGATCGTGATCTCCTGCCCGATGGCAGCAACCATGGCGGTGATGAATCCGACATCATCAACGTTGCTTTGCTGCGGAACGCCGCAACAGGTTCCGGCGTTCCAGGCTCGATTGAGACCGTCGGGATAAGCGACCAAAAAATGGCCGTTGTCGGCCGTGGTGTCCCAGTGATAAGCCCGCTCCGCCTGTGCGCCGTTGCCATAACCACCATGCAGCATCACGACCAACGGCACAGCACCGGTCAGTCCCTGCGGTCGGTACAGATGAAAGGTCCTGCTGATCCCGCCCGAGTCGACAGTCTGGGTGGATTGGCCCACCGGAACTGTCTGGGGCGGGGGCTTCCCTAATGCATGACCGCCGCCAAAACACCCGCCGACCAAGACAACCAGGGCCCCGAGCAGGCACACCTTGAGTATCCGAATGCATCCAGACGCCACGACTCCATCCTGACAGGCGGCCCAGATTTTGACAAGCAGCTTGTCAGCCTTGTTGAGGTGGCACACTCGGGGCCATGCGACGCGCTTCCGATGCCGGGTGGGAGCCCACCGTGCCGGCACTGGTGCAAATGGTGGCGGCAACCGCGGCTCCTCGGTTGCGGACCGCGTTTGCCGCGGCCGGACTCGACGGAATCCGCCCGGCGCAATCGGTTGTGCTCGTACCACTGGCGTCCGGCGGACTGCATGCATCGGATCTGGCCGACCGACTCAGGGTGAGTCGGCAGGCGATCGCCCAGGTAATACGAACACTGGAACAACAGCGTTACGTGACCCGCGTACCCGATCCGGTCGATGCGCGTGCTCAGCTCATCGAGCTGACTTCTCGCGGTCGGCAAGTGCTGCAGGTGATACGTTCCAGCGCAGTTGATTTGGAGAAGCGATGGCAGCAGACCTTGGGGAAGCAGCGATTGGCAGAACTGCGCACGACCTTGCAGACGTTGCTCGCCGCTGAGTCCACGGAATCCGGCGGATAACGATCGCGTCAAGAGCGAAGCATGGGTGCAAATGGCACCGGCGGCAAAAGTCGCCCTATGGTGTGCTCAACGAGAAGCGGGGCGAGTGACCGGCGGCCGGTAACCGGGCCCGGTGGCGGCCGGCGGATCGACGAGGTTCATCACCCGGTAGAACTTCTCGGCGAGAAAAGGGCTGCTCTCGGCCGCGGCCAGCAATTCGTTGCGCAACTCCTGCAGTTGCATCGACACCGGATCCGGGTGCTCGTCTTTGGCCATGAAGCGATCGTTGGACTGGTTGTACTCCCAAACAGGGTCGATTTCCCGCGCGGCGGCCGCGAAGAAACGGCGACTCAAGTCGCCGTTCCCGTGCGATAGGCACTCACGCAGCGCGACAGCTTCAAGTGCAGCCACCGTCATACCCTGGCCGTAGACCGGATTGAAGCTGCAGATCGCGTCGCCGAACACCAGCAGCCCCTCGGGAAACCGGGTCATTTTCTCGTAGCGACGCCACACACCGCCGGCATAACGGAAGATGGCCACCTCGCCGATGGGCTCGCCGGCGCGCAGTGCCCGCAGCAGTGCAGGTGAGGCGAATTGCGCGGCCAACGCGATCATGCCGGCGGCATCCTCGGGCGGTTCGTGTTCGCCCAAGCGACCGACGGTCAGTATCCACGTGTCATGTTCGTATGCCGAAAACGCCCCGCCGGTAGGAAATTTCGGCTCGGGGACGGCGAAGGTCATCTTCTCTTTAACGCTGCCCTCCGGGATGCGCATCAATTGGCTCGAATAGTGCGCGCTTGCCACCGATCGTTCTTCGAGCGGTCGCTCGTAGCCCAGGCTGTCGAGGAAAGCGGGGGTGCGGGCGCTGCGCCCCATCGAATCGACTACCAGATCCGCATCCAACACTGTCTCAGTGCGGTTGTCGCGGTCGACCACCCGCACGCCGGTGATGCGCTGCGGCTGAGCCGAGACCGGCTCCACCACGTCATGGCCATCCAGGATCTGCACGTTGTTGATAGCGCAGACCCGTTTTCTGACCTGGGACTCCAACAGCGGCCGGCTGAGAAGATAGAGGGCCAGTGCGTCGGGGTCGGCGAATTTTCCGGTGCGGTTGAATTCGTGGCCGCCCACGCGTATCGACACTCGAGACAGGTCGCCGTCATCGCACAAGCTCGCGCCGGCGGCGACGAGTTCATCGAGGATTCCGGGAAGTAAGCCGGCCAACACCTTCGAGCCGCGACTCATCAGCAGGTGGAAGTGACGGCCCTGTGGCACCCCCCGGCGGGGATTCACCTGGTCGGACAACTTATCCCGTTCGACCACGGTCACGGTCCCGTAGAACTCCGAGAGCACGCCGGCGGCCAGTAATCCGCCCATACCTGCACCACAGACCACGGCTTGCTGACCAAGCTTGCTCACCGCCACTCCCTTCACCTAACAGGTGCCGTCCCGTCCGGGGCGCAGCTTTAAGGCCGCCCGCCAGCGGGTGTTTAGTGATTCGCTGCGCGCACTATGCTCGACGCGCCTGAGAGCCGGTTCCGCTTTCTCGGACGTACGCGTAGCGCTGCGTGGTGGCGCCCCTCGCTGATAACCGCCATGCCGGACTACCGTACAGAACACCCGACGGGCCCAGGCGAGAAACCCCAAGCCGGTCGGCCCGCGAAACTTTAGCCGCGTTTGCCGCGCACCCACTGGATTGCGCCGAAGTTTTTGGTCCGCACGCTGACGAAGCCCTCATCTTCCAGGATGTCGCCGATCTCGTCATCGTCGAATGCGTGGGCACCGGTATTCGGCAGCATTCGCCACAACCTGGCCGCACGTCCCGCGGTGGGCACCATCACGGCAAGCCGTCCACCCGGCCGCAGCACGCGCGCCATCTCGGCCAGCGCCCGCGCGGGATCGGGTATGAGCTGCAGCACGGCGATCGAGACCACCGCGTCGACCGTCTTGTCGCGCAGCGGCAGTCGTTGTGCGTCTGCCCGCAGGAAACCGACCTGCGGTCCCGCCGTGGTGCGAACCGCCCGGGCCAGCATCGGCCGAGAGATGTCCACGCCTAGGGCCAGACCGCCCGTGCCTGCGGCGCGCCCCAGCGACGCGGTGACGGTACCGGGGCCAGAACCGACGTCAAGCGCGATTCCGCCCGGCCCGATGTTCAGCCACTCGGCGGGGTGCTGCCACGCGGTCAGCAGCCGACGTGAGAGCGCCTGGGCGTTGTCGTAGAGCAGTGACCCAATCGGCGAGGCCCAGAGCGCCTGGATGGCGCCAGTGTTCTTGGGTAGCTCAGAACCGCCGAGCGCTCCGGCACCCAGCAAGTCAAGATAGCCCTTGCTCACGTCGGGTTCGGTCGGCGGATCGGAAAGCAACTCCATCGCTCTACCCAGGGCGGGCGGCAAAGTCGTATTCAGATCGGTCATGGTTTGATGCCGACGGTCAGCAGATCCGACACCATGACCCGGACCCAGGGTGAACGCCGGACCCGATGCTGGTCGCCGATGTCAAATCCGGCGGCCTCGAACAGCGCCCGCATTTCGGTCGCCGATGGCGAGTGCGCGGGCTTCCAGCGGTTCGTCGGTAGCGCCTGCAGCACCGGTCGCCGCGCGCTGAGTGCGGCGACTGCCACCAGTCCGCCGGGCGACAGCACGCGATGGAATTCCCGCAACGCCGCGCCCTGGTCGAAGAAGTGAAACGCCGAGGTCGTCACGACGGCGTCGAGCGCCTGGTCCTCGAAAGGAAGTCGCTCGGCCGGTGCACGCAACCACTGCACCCGCGTCGACCTGGTGCGTGCCTCCGCGAGCATGCCGTCGGACATGTCCACACCATAGATTTCGTCGGGATGCAGTTCGCGCTCGATCCGATCAGCGAGAATGCCAGTGCCGCAGGCTATGTCGGCAACCGTGCGGGATCGGTGATCGCGCAGCTGTGCGATCACTTCGTCATGCGCCGGGCGGTAAACCCACTGCTGCAGAACAGGCAGGTTGTACGCCGGTGCGGCAAAGCTCCAGAACCGCGTAACCGCGTCGTTGAAGCCTCTGCGTTGTGTCGTCTCCATTACTTATGTCTACCTTTGCCGGGGGCTTGGCCCAGCACGCTGGTGTAGTAAACGGTGTCGGCCACCGTAACTGAGTCGGTGGTCTGCGGGATGGCGGCTAACCCGCTGTCAGCCAGCAGTTGACTCATCGGAGTACCGATCGTCTGCCAGCCCAACCCGTCCAGGTACGTCGCGACGTCGTTGCGTTCACCCTCATAACCAAGATCGGCGAACTCCAGATCAAGACCGTGGGCACGCCATTTGGCGGTGGCCTTGCGCATCATTTCACGCGCTTGTTCGCGGTCCAGCTGCGATATGTCCGGCACCGCCTCGCTCGCGAGCCGGCTGCCGTTGGCGCTGAGCGCGGTGACGTTATCCAATAGGCGATCCTGGGCTTCCGGCGGCAGATACCCGAACAGCCCCTCGGCGATCCATGCGGTTGGGCGGCTGGTGTCCAAACCGGCGCCGACCAAGGCTGTCGGCCAGTCGTGTCGTAGATCGATGGCCACCGCGCGTCGATCAACGGTGGGGGCAGCTCCCAGGCCGCTCAACGTGGCCGCCTTGAATTCGATGACGGCCGGCTGGTCGATCTCGTAGACCGTCATATCGGCGGGCCAGGCCAAACGGTAAGCGCGGGCGTCGAGACCGGACGCCAGGATCACCGCCTGACGGATTCCGGCCTGCGTCGCATCGCGGAAGAAGGAGTCGAAAAATCGGGTGCGGGCGGCCATCGCATCAGGCATCTGCCCGAGCTTCCAGCTGGACTCGGCGTCATCGATGTCTGCGGGCCTCAGCTCGCCGGTTACCCAGCGGTTGAAGAATTCCACGCCGACCGCGCGGACCAGAGGTTCGGCGAACGGGTCGCTGATCAACGGGTTCGCGGCCTTGGTGGCGATCGCACGGGCCGCGGCGACCATCGTCGCTGTAGCACCCACGCTGGTGGCCAAATCCCACGAGTCGTTGTCTGTACGTGGCATGCGCTTCCTCTCCGGACATAGCCAACCTAATTATTAGATAGTATAACGAGCTGTCCCGGCATCCACCGCTCCGACCGCAGTGAACCCGGTCACACGGCACTGTGATCTCTCGCGCGCGATACTTGGGTCGCCACCTCGATCGGTCGAGGACTTCGCTGATACCCGACGTGCAATCGCAAGAGTTGACTCAGGGCCTTCGCGACCGGCGTCATCGCAGGGCTGGACTTTGCCGCCTAAGTTGAGCTGACCAGCGGAATCTCCGGGCTGCCGATCGCCGTGATCCGCGCGGCGGCTCATAGCGTGAGCCGCGGCAATTGGCAAAGCATTCGAGGTGGTGCGCGCGGCGCAGCCGGTGGGCGCGGCGCTCGACTGGCGCGATGAACGCGTCCGTGACGCTGGTGCGGTGTGGGCGCGGCGCGGAGCGGTATTCGTGGTGCTCGCCGCTGGAAATGGGCCAGGTGTGCACGGCCTGTGGCCTCAGGCGCTGGCGCTGGGCTACCGGGTCGCGGTGCGACCGTCGCGCCGCGAGCCCTGACCGCGCACCGGTTGATCAATGCCTTGCGGCAGGCAGGATTTCGCGCCGAGGATGCGGTCTATCTGCCCACCGCGTATGGCGGAGCCGACGAGATCGTCCGGGCCTCCGACTACGCCATGGTGTACGGGGGCAAAGACGTCGTCGACAAATATGCCGGCGACCCGACGGTGGTGATGAACGGGCCGGGACGTACCAAGGTCATGATCACCCACGCGCCGAGCGTGAAGCCAGCCTCACGTTGGTTGTCGAACGTGAAGCCAGCTTCACGTTCGGCGTGCAAAGATGGCGGTCGTGTCGTCGCGAGCCGTTATTGTGCCGGTTGCCATGGTCGCCGCGATGGGTTCTGTCCTGCTGGCCGCACCCGCCCCGGCTGATCCGCCGCCGACCCAAGTGATCACCGAGGTCCCGGTCGGTTCCAACGGCGAGCCGATCAATGGCTACCAGGAGGCGCCGCCCCAGGGCAACACCAACGTCGTGAGTGACTGCACGACGCCGTCGCCATCTGCGGTGGCTGACGACATCTACTATTGCTCGCCGAGCGCGTCCGATGCCGGTACCTGCTGGCCGTCGTCTCCGGAATCGCTTCTGTGCCTCGATGACCCGTGGAACAAGCAACTTCATCGCGTCGCTTACCCAGGTCAGCTGCCGCATGTGCAGCCCACCCCCACCCCCGACCCGTTCGCGGTGGTTCTTGATGACGGCACCCGCTGCCGGCTTCGCAACGGCGGTTCCTGGGACGGACGCGACGACGGCTACGTCGGTGTCTACGGCTGCGCGGATCCGGTTTCGAACCGTGCGATCCTGTGGCTGCCCAGTCAGGGAGCCGGCGCCTGTTTCGACCGTTCTTCGCCGCTGTGGACGGTTAAAGTCGGCCAACTGGGCCCACCGGGCAGTCAACTTCCGCCGCCCGAAACCCGGGGAGTGACGACCGCTTGGTTTGCCGGGAATGTCTCGTCGACTTGACGAATGAGTGACCGGAGCGCCGGCGCTACCCGTCACGCGGCAAGTTGAGCCAGAGTTGAGAGGAAGTCCGGTGAACGTGGTAGCCATGATGATCGACAAACTGGCCAACCCGTCGCGGATCGCGGACCTCGACAAGCTGCGTAGAGTCGTTTCGGGCAAGACCGTGCTGGTGACCGGTGCGTCCTTCGGGGTCGGCGAGGCGACCGCCCGAAAGCTCGCCGCGGCAGAGGCCACCGTACTGGTTGTCGCCCGCTCGGCGGACCGGCTCGACGACCTGGTCGCTTCGATTAAGGCGGGCGGTGGGCGAGCGGTGGCCTACCCGGCCGATCTGACTGACGAGGCTGCCGTGAGTGGGCTGGTGGATCGGATCAGCACGGAACACGGCCCGCTCGATATCGTGGTGAGCAATGCCGGCAAGTCATTGCGCCGGTCGTTGCATCACCAATACGACCGGGCGCATGACTTTCAACGCACAATCGACATCAACTACCTGGGGCCGATCCAGCTGCTGCTCGGAGTGCTGCCGGCCATGCGGGAACACGGCGGCCACATCGTCAATGTCTCCAGTGTCGGGGTCCGCGTCCCGCCCGGCCCGCAGTGGGGCGCCTATCAGGCGTCCAAGGGCGCATTCGACCGCTGGTTGCGCAGTGTCGCGCCGGAATTGCACGCCGACGGCGTGGATGTCACCACCGTCTACTTCGCACTGGTTCGCACCAGGATGATCGAGCCCTCTCCGATGCTGCGCAGCCTCCCGGGATTGTCTGCGGACCAGGCCGCCGACGTGATCGCGAAAGCGATCATCGGCCGGCCCCGCAACCTCGCTCCACCCTGGACGTTTCCCGCCGAATTCCTCTCGGTGCTGTTGGCCGGCCCCATCGACCGGGCAGCCCGGTTGTGGTACCGGCGTGTCATTAATTCCCCTGCCAAGCAGGCCCACCGATGATCCCCGCCGATGTGATAGCCACCGTAGGCCGGGCAGTGGCGCGGTCCGGATTGCTTCGCCCACCTGGGCCGGTTGCGGTGGCGCGTCTGCTGCGCGAGGCGGTTCGTGGCGGCACGAACCTGTTCACGCTGCTGGCGGTCAGCGCGGCTCGTTGGCCGAATCGCACCGCGGTGATCGACGACGACGGCGCGGTCAGCTATCGCGAATTGCAAACACGAGCCGAGGCGATCGCCCGTGAGCTCTACCGCCGCGACGTCGCGCCCGGACAGGCGGTGGGGATCTTGTGCCGCAACGGACACAGCTTCGTCGAGGCGGTGTTCGCTGTGGCCCTGGTCGGCGCTGACGTCGTGCTGGTCAATACGGACTTTCGGGCCAATGCGCTTGCCGTCGCGTTGGGCACGCATGAGATCAAGGTGGTGGTCTGCGATAAGGAATTCGACGAACGGGTAACCGGGGCCGACGAATCCGTCATGGTGATCGACCCGGCAACGATCACCACCCGGGAAGAGGCGTCGCGACCCAAAGTGGCGCCCGGCGGCCGGATTGTGCTCCTGACGTCCGGCACGACCGGCAAACCCAAAGGTGTGGCGCGCGAACCCCGGGTCAATTCCGGGGTGCTGGGTGTCGGTGTGACCATCCTTGATCGCACCGGGCTGGGCATCGGATGTCGAATCGCGGTGGGCGTACCCATGTTTCATGGCCTGGGCTTCGGCATGGTGATCTTGGCCGTGGCCCTCGGCAGCACGATGCTCACCCACCGCCGCTTTGACGCCGAAGCCGCGTTGGCTCAAGCCTCGCTGTATCGCGCCGACGCGTTGACCGCGGTGCCGGTCATGCTGGCGCGCATACTCGATCTGCCCCACGCGGTACGGGCCCGCAATCCCGTGCCGTCCTTGCGAGTGGTGCTCTCCAGCGGCGACCGGCTCGATCCCAGTTTGGTGCAGCGGTTTACCGACGCCTACGGCGACATCCTTTACAACGGCTACGGATCCACCGAGGTCGGCATCGGCGCCCTGGCGACTCCGGCTGACTTGCGCGAAGCCCCCGAAACGGTGGGCAGGCCGGCGGCCGGTTGCCCGGTCCGCGTCTTGGATGAAGAAGGCACACCGGTCGGACCGCACATCACCGGACGCATCTTCGTCGGCGGCGACCTGACCTATGAGGGCTACACCGGGGGCGGGGCCAAAGGCGTAGTCGACAACATGACCAGCACCGGTGACATGGGCTATCTCGACGACAAAGGTCGGTTGTTCATCATCGGCCGCGAGGACGACATGATCGTGTCGGGAGGTGAGAACGTCTATCCGCGCGCGGTCGAAAACACGCTCGCCGAACACCCCGGCATCGCCGAGGCAGCGATTGTCGGTGTTCCCGATGAGCACTTCGGTCAACGACTGGCCGCGTTCATCGTCCCCCAGCAAGACAGCGACATCGACGAAACCACGGTGCGGGAATACCTGCAGGACAGAGTCTCTCGCTTCGAACAACCCCGAGACATCCGCGTCGTCAGCAGCGTTCCCCGCAATCCCGCCGGCAAGATCTTGCGTAAAGAACTGCCGACATAACGGCTATACCTGCCCGTTCACCGGTTCGACGACCCGCAGTACCGGGGCGGGCTTTGGCGGCTCCTCTACCGCGGCCGATTCTTCTTCTTCATACTTCTTCTGTCTTCTTCTTCTGGTGTGTCCGCGAATTTGACCAGCAAGCCGGGCGCCAGCACCGAGAGCGCGGTCGCCGTCGCCGTCGCGCCGGCCACTCCCGCCCACGCCACCGGACCCAGTGGGGTGCAACCGAAGAAGTGACTGATGACCGGTGTCTGCACGATGCCCACCAGCACAGCCGCGCTGCCCAGCGCCGTTGTTACCACCAGCGGGCTGTGTCGGCGGGTCAGCAACGTCTGCGCTAGTTGCGTACTCACCAATGCAGTCAAACCCATTGTCGAGGTTCGTCTTTCGGTGCCTAGCGTCCAGCGGCCGATTGCCCATGCCGCGGTGGCCCCGGCCGCTGTGACTGCGCCACGGGTGACGATCTGCCGCATCAGCGGCGCATCCAGCGACGGCGTCGGCTCCGCCAGCACCGTGTGCTGGTATTCCCGCCGCGCAGCCTCCATTTCCTCGTCGGTTTGATCGCCGATTTCCTCGGGTTCCGGATGCTGCGGGGTAACCGCAACCGCAAGAGCCGGGAACATGTCGGTGAGCAGATTCACCAACAGCAGTTGGCGGGTCCCCACCGGCGCGCGGCCGGTGCCCAACGCGGTCCCGATGATCGTGAAGATCACCTCGCCGATGTTGCCACCGACCAGAATGGTCAGCGCGTCGCGCACAGCGCCCCACATATTGCGGCCCTCGACCAACGCATCGAGCAGCACACCTAGGTCGTCTTCGGTCAAGACGATGTCGGCCGCACCCCGGGCCGCCGAGGAACCGCGCCCGCTCACCCCTATTCCGACGTCCGCCATCCGGATCGCGGCAGCATCGTTGGCACCGTCGCCGACCATCGCCGTGACATGCCCGCAGCGCTGCAGCGAGGCCACCACCTGTACCTTCTGTTCCGGGCTGACCCGGGCGAACACCTGCACGTCAGCGGCCATTCTGGTGCAGGCTTCTTCATCGAGAGCGGCGAACTCGGCACCCGTGATGACCTGCACATCGGCCGGCAGGCCGAGCTGGCGCGCGATCGCGCGGGCGGTGACGGGATGGTCGCCGGTGATCAAGACCACTTGGCGGCCGGCCTCGTGCAGCGCTTCGATCAACGGCTGCGCCGAGGGTCGTGCGGTATCCGCTAAGCCGACGTAGCCGATCAACTCCAAGTCTTGGGCGGCAGCGTCGACACTGTCTGCATCGGTCTCGTCCTCGTCGGTCGCATCCTCGTCCCAGCTGCGCTGAGCCACCGCCAACACCCGCAAGCCTTGTTCGGCCAGGCTGTGCACCAGCGATTCCGCCTGGCTGCGATCGGCCGCCGGATCGGTGAACCGGCAGCGCGGCAGGATCTCCTCGGGAGCTCCCTTCAGCATCAGCGTGGGCGCTGTGGTGTCCGTGCTCGCCGTGCCGATCGCCGCAGCGAAGCCGCGACTGGATTCGAAGGGCACCTCGGCGAGCATCGTCCAATCCGCGTCCGCGCGGTCCCCCAGTGAATTCGCAGCGGAAAGAATCGCCTCATCGGTGGCATGTGCGTGCCCCTGACCGTCCTGCGGTCGCGGGCAGGCCCGGGCGGCGGCACGCAGCACCTCGGCGGCGGCGGGATCGGCCGGGCTGGGGAAGGGACCGCCGGGATCGGCACCGGCCGGGACTGCGCGAAGGACCCGCAACCGGTTCTCGGTGAGCGTGCCGGTCTTGTCGAAACACACGGTCTCGACCCGTCCTAACGCTTCGATGGTTCGCGGAGCCCGAACCAGCACGCCGCGCCGCGACAGTCGCTGGGCCGAGGCGAGCTGGGCCAGCGTCGCCACCAGTGGCAGCCCCTCGGGGACGGCGGCCACCGCGATAGCGACACCGTCGGCGACGGCTTGGCGCAGCGACGCGCGCCGCAGCATCGCCAATCCCGTTACCGCGGCCCCGCCGGCGAGCGTGAGAGGCAACACCTTGTTGGTCAACTCGCGCAGCCGCGCCTGCACTCCGGCCGACGATTCGACATTGGCAACCGCGGCGATCGCGCGTTGGGCAGCGGTTGCGCTGCCGGTCGCGACGACGATGGCCCGGGCATGCCCGGCCACAATCGTGCTGCCCTCGAATAGCATGCTGGCCCGCTCGGTGTCGGTGGCGGCGACCGGGTCCACTTGTTTGTCCACCGGCAGCGACTCCCCGGTGAGTAGCGACTCGTCGACCTCGAGGTCCTCAGCTGTCAGCAGTCGTGCATCCGCCGGCACCACATCGGGTGCGGACAAGACGATGACGTCGCCCGGGCGCAGCGCACTTGCGGCTACCGTGGCGGTGCGTTCGGCGTGCCGTGCCGACTCGAACCGGCGGCGGGTCGTCGCGACTACCGGGACGACGACGCGCCGCGCGAGCTGGTCCTGCTCGGCGAACAGCTCGGCGGCCGCTGCATCGGCACGCAGCCGTTGGGCTCCGCCGGTGATCGCGTTGGCGGCCATCACGCCGGCGACCAGTAGCGCGTCCACGTTGCTGCCGACGATCGCCGATGCCGCCGCACCGACGGCGAGGATCGGAGTCAGGGGATCGGCGAGCTCGGCCCGCGTCGCGGTCAGCAGCCGCCCAACCCGCCCTGCCGGGCCCCGCAGCGGCGCCACCAGCGGGCTGTAGGACAAATCGTCTAGGCGGCGCCGCCACGACGAGGCGCCGTTCTCGACGGCCAGCGGGCGCGCGCCACCAGCCAGCCGCGAATAGACGATCTCGGGGTCGAGAGCATGCCAGGCGGTCAGCGGTTGTGGGGTGGGATCGGGTCGCCGCAGAACATTGGCTGCCGAGAAAGCCCCCGACACCAGAGCGCTCGCACCGGCCGCGTTCACCGGATTGAGCCAGCGTCGCAGCGACATGGGGTTGGTCGGCCTGGCGGGCTCACCGGTGACCAGCAACAGCCCGGCCAGCGTGGTGCCCCCTTTGGCGAGGCGCACCGACGACTCGCTGGCCTGTCGGGCGGCCGGTAGCGCGGACAGAATTCGCACGGCCGCAGCCAGGTCGGTGCCGGTGATGATGTCGGCAGTCCACGGTGTCGCGGCCCGCGGATCGTCCAGCGCCACTCCGACGTCGGCAATGGCCAGCGCGGCCAGGGTATCCGTGGATGCGAAGTCCCGATGCAACGCGGTGATCAGCAACACCGGACCGCGATCGGCGCGCAGCTCGCGCACTAACTTCAGTAGCGGTGTTCCCGGCGGGTGGGCTGCGCCGACGCTGGCGGATAGATCCTCGGTGCCCGCCACATGCCGCAGGACCACCCGGGCTCCGGTCCGGTGCGCGGTCTGCAGCAACGGAATCGCGAAGGGGTCCGCCTCCCACGCCACCTCGACTCTGCCCACGAGTTCACCGTCGACCACGAGATCGGCGCGTTCGAGGCCCTGCGCCGGTGCCGCCGAAGACTCGGAACGGACCCACCGCAGCCGGGCTCCGGTGGCCGGCAACTCGTCCGGGTCGGGGTCGGGGGCCTGTTCGCCGTGCAGTAACGCGTCGGCGACCTCATAAACCCGGTCGTCGTCCCAGCCGGGCACGTCCCCGCGGGCATGCAACACCGCGCGGGCATCGCCGCGCAGCGCCGCACCATCGATGACAACGACTTTCACCCGGTCTAGGCGACGCAGTGCACCGGGGTCGAGGACCAGTTGCCCGGCGTTGGCAAGGCCGCGACCCAGTACCGCGGCGAACGTCTGCCGGCCTAGATGCGCCGCTTTCGGGACCGCGGCCAGCACCGCGCCGGCTGCCTCTTCGGCGCCGCCGCCGCCGAGCAACGCGCCTGCCGCGGCCACCAACGCACCATTTGCGGACTGGTCCACGTATTCCTCGATCGGCCCGGCCATCGCCCCTTTCTCGGTGTCGATCGCGGCGTCGATGGCTCCGTCGACGACGACGTGCGACGCGTCGCCCGCGGCCGCGGCTGTCGAACTGTGTCGCGGTGCCTGCGAGCGGGCTCCGGTGGAGGAGATGACTGGGACGACGGGAGCCTGCGGCCGGTTGGGCGAGGCGAGCTCGGGTTCCCGCTCTCGCCAGACTTGGCGATGGGCCGTCGCCTCGGAGATCTGAAATCCGCGTTGAGCCAGATCCAATAGCGGTGTGCCCACCGAGTGGGTCAAGCCGTGCGCCACGGCTGTCGACGCGCTCAATGCAATGTCGGTGCCCACGCGGCCCAGCCGCGACTCCAGAACTGTCACCAGCCGCGGCTGATGACTGATCAGTGCCGCTGCCGCCTTGGCGGTTTTCGGTGCGGCGGGAAGTCGACCGAACCAGCCGGTGACCGCGGCACCGATCGCGACCACGTCCATCGCGGCAGCTGTCAGCGGCAACAGAATCGCCAGCGGGTTACCCGGATCGGCGAACGGTGCGGTGCGAGGTGCCGCCTCCGATCCCGCTGTGGCCAGGTCGTCGGCCATCGAAGTCACCGTGTCACGCACTATCTTCAGGGTGTGGTCGGCGTCCGCTGCATGGGAGAGTTCGACCACCAGCCGGCCCAGGGCGCCCTCGACATGGGCATTGGCCACGCCCGGAACTCTGCGAACCGGCTCCTCCAGCGCCGCCGCGTGCTGGTGCCAGCGAGGGAACGGCAGCAGCGGATCGAGATCCAGATGCAGCCGCCGACCGCTCTGCCAACGCACCGGCGGCGCCACGTGGCGACCGGACCCGTGAGATGAACCGTTCGTGCCGAGTACTCGGCCGGTGGACTGGCCCACCGACCGCACGACGGGGCTGGCCAGCAACTGCACCGCGCCCACCGCACCTGCGGCACCCTGCACCCCGGCCCGCAAGACCTGTACCGCTCCACCGGTCATCCCGCCGACAACCGCGGCAGCTCCCGGAACCCTCATTCGATTACCCTTCAACGCGACATCTGGTATATCCGCGCCCGTCATACATGGCGCTTTTCCGTCACCTTCCATCAATAGTCCCCGATCGCAGCACGTGCCTGACCGGGCGGCATCCCGACAAGCTCGATACGCGCCTTTGACGCGGCCGGCGCGACGATGGGTATGAGGTCAATAGTGGAGGGAAGCATGAAGACGCGCACATTGGGAAACAGCGGTCTGCAGGTCTCGGCGATCGGCCTGGGCTGCATGGGTATGAGCGCGGGATATGGTCCGGCCGGCGACCGAAACGAGATGATCGCGCTGATCCGGCGGGCCGTCGATAGTGGCGTCACCTTCTTCGACACCGCCGAGGCGTACGGCCCATTCGTCAACGAGGAACTTGTCGGCGAAGCGCTTGCACCGTTTCGGGCAGATGTGACGATAGCCACCAAGTTCGGGTTCGTGTTCGACAGCCCGCGGCTGGGTCTGTGCAGCCGCCCCGACCACATCAAACACGTCGCCGACGCCTCGCTCGCGCGGCTCGGTGTGGACGCGATCGACCTGCTCTACCAGCACCGGGTCGATCCTGAGGTGCCCATCGAGGACGTCGCCGGAACGGTGCGGGACCTCATCCAAGCCGGAAAGGTCAAGCACTTCGGGATGTCGGAAGCGGCACCGGCGACGATCCGGCGTGCGCACGCCGTGCAGTCGGTGGCCGCATTGCAAAGCGAGTACTCGCTGTGGTGGCGACAACCTGAGGAAGAAGTCCTGCCGACGCTGGCAGAACTCGGTATCGGCTTCGTCCCGTACAGCCCGCTGGGCAAGGGATTTCTCACCGGAAAGATCACCCAGGACACCACGTTCGACAGCTCCGACATCCGCAACACCATCCCGCGTTTCGAAACCCAGGCTCGTGCGATCAATCAGGCGCTGGTAGACCTGCTGACGGTGGTCGCGGCCCGGAAGAACGTGACGCCCGGCCAAATTGCCCTGGCCTGGCTGCTGGCCCGAAAGCCGTGGATCGTGCCCATCCCGGGTACCCGAAACCCGGAGCGCCTCGAAGAGAACCTCGCGGCCGCCGACCTCGAGTTCACTGCCGACGAAATCGACGAAATCAACGAGGCGGCAGTCAAGATCACCGTTCAGGGCGCCCGTTACCCAGAACACCTCAAGCACATGACCGGCCGCTGACGCGGGCAATTCGCCGTTAGCGGGTCGACGGCATACCGAACACGGCAAACAGTGACGGATCGAGAAAAACAGTGAGGGTGGCGATCCCGAGGGCGCCGCAGGTGAGGACGTGGATCGAATGAGCCGACAGGACACCGTCGGCATCACGACGGTATTCGGCGACGGCGGGTTGACCGTTTGCCCCCGTGGGCACCAGTGCCATGTCGCCGGGCTTGGCGAAGGCGCGCGCGGCAAGGAAGCGCATCGCGGCGTCGCGTCCGGTGAACCACACCGGCAGCGGTGGCATCTCGAGCTTGACGTCGGATTGCAGTAATTCGGTAAGGGCCGCGACGTCGGAGTTCTCGAATGCCGCGCAGTATCGATCCAGCAGCTCACCAAGCTCGGCACCTTGCGGTTCGACGACGCTTTCTTCGGCAGGGCCGATCTCGGCCAGCCGAGCGCGCGCCCGCTGCAGCGCGCTGTTGACCGAGGCGGGGGTGGTTTCGAGAAGTTCGGCGACCTCAGCGGCGCTGAACTGCACGACGTCCCGCAGGATCAATACCGCCCGCTGACGTGCCGGCAGCTCCTGCAAAGCGGTGACGATCGCCAATCGGACGCTTTGCCGCGCGACGAGGGCTGTCTCGGGTGTCAACGCGTCCGGGAGCGGCTCGAGCCACTGGTGGGTATCGCCGCTCCCGGTCAGGTCGGTATCCGGGTCGACAGAGCCGACGCCCAACCCGGTCGGCAGCACCCGGCGAGCCCGGTTCTCCAGGGCACGCAGGCATGCCGTCGTCGCGATGCGATACAACCAGGTGCGCAACGCCGCGCGCTGCTCGAAGGATTCATAGGCACGCCAGCCGCGCAGGTACGTCTCTTGGACCAGATCCTCGGCGTCATGGACCGAACCGAGCATGCGATAGCAGTGCGCAATCAGTTCGGCGCGAAACGGCGCCGCCTGCTCGATGAAATCCTGCTGCGCTGGCACCGGCACTCCCCTCAATCGGCACAGCGGGCGAAAGGCTCTACACCAGTACAGATACACGCTGCGGCTCGAAGTCATCGGCCGCGCAGCGATGAATTCCGGGTCCAGTGCGTATCTGAATTAGTAAAGCCGTCTGGCCGCAGCTGGCCGAGCGCGCCTGGACTGACAGCAGCGAAACCAGGAAGGACGACACCGCAATGGATACACCGCCAATCGTGTCAGCGGACGAGTGGGAGGCCGCCTATCGGCAGCTATTGGTGAAGGAGAAGGAGCTGACCCGCGCCCGTGATGCGCTGGCCGCTGAGCGGCGGCGAATGCCATGGCTAGCCGTCGACAAGGACTACGAGTTCGACGGGCCGGAGGGCAAGGTGAGCCTGCTAGGCCTGTTCGGTGGCCGCCGGCAGCTGGTCGTTTATCGTGCCTTTTTCGGACCCGAAGTGGACGGCTGGCCCGATCACGGCTGTCGCGGCTGCTCGATGATCGCCGACCACATCGGCCATCTGGCCCATCTGAACGCCCGCGATACCAGGTTGGTGTTCCTCGCGCGCGCGCCGCAGGCCGGCCTGGTGCGGCTGAAGTCGCGGATGGGTTGGCAGATGCCCTGGTACACGCTCACCGACAGCTTCGATGCTGATTTCGGCGTGGACGAGTGGCACGGCACCAACGCGTTCATCCACGACGGCGCCCGCGTGTTTCGCACCTACTTCATCAACAACCGCGGCGACGAGGCGCTGGGCAACACCTGGAGCTACCTCGACATGACCGCGCTCGGACGCCAGGAGGACTGGGAGGACTCTCCTGACGGCTACCCGCAAACGGCGCCCTACGAATGGTGGGACTGGCACGACGCATACGGCGAGCACACCCCGTCGCGCTGGTTCGGCGAGCCTGACCCCAACGACCCCAACGACCAAAGGCCCCCGCGGACGAGTTAGGGGGCAGCCGGATTGACTCGATCGCGCGATGAGCGTGCGGATTTGGACGGGTGCCGCGGCGTGTCGCGTACGAAACCGCACAGTCGGTGCCGAACGCGTAAGCCGCAGCAGGCAAGATGGCGACGATGGCGAACCTGCTGGCGGTTTTCGGGATCGGACATGCCCGATATCAGGGCGACGCCATGTCTTTGGAACAGGTGTTGGGCCCGGCCGTCGCCGACCATCGGGGACGTATCGAGATACCGGCCTACGCGGCGATGGTCGAGTCGGTGATGAGTGGTGCGTTCTGGTACTCCTTCGGCGAGCCGGTGGGCACCGTGCTGCCTTGGCTGTCGGTCACTGCCGCTGCGCCGGTCGACACGAACCAGCGACTGTTGGCACGTTCCACAGCGGTACACCGCGACGATGTGTACGGAGCCATGACGGTGCAGATCACCAACGACCGCAACGACGTGGTCTGCGCGGGTGTGGGTCGATGTGTTCGGGTAGGTCGCACCAGCGAGCCGTTGATGGCGACCAAAACTTATCCGGTGCCGACAGCCGACGGCCCGCTGTTTTTACCCCCGGAACCGGCGACCTTGCCGCCGCCGATCGACCGCAGCCTGGACGGCAGGCAAATCGTGGCCGCCATCAGCGACGCTCGGTTGCCGACCGGACAATTATGCGAATCACTGTGTGCCACAGTTAGTATCACTGACGGTGGGATAGCCCTTACGGTGTCGCCGCAGCCGTGGATGGCCAATCCACTTGGCGGGATGCAGGGTGGAGTGGTGACGGCCATCCTGGGTCAGGCGTGTTCGCTTGCCGGCCAGTTGTACACCCGGCCCGGCCAGCAGTACGCACCGGTGGACCTCACTGCGCACTTCTTGAAATCGCCACCCGTCGATCGCGGGAACCTCACGGTGACCACGGCGCTGGACAAGCTGGGCCGGCGCCTCGCTACGGTGTCGGCGACCATGGCCGGTCCCGACGGCGTCCCGCTGGCCCGTGCCGTCGCCGATATCCAGTACGACGGTCGGCAATGAGCGTCCCCGGTCCGCCCGACGCACCGCCGTACCCGCCGACCTGTTACCGGCATCCGGACCGTCCGACCTACGTCAGCTGCACTCGGTGTGAGCGCTACATCTGCCCGGAATGCATGCGTGACGCCACCGTCGGCCAGCAGTGTGCGGAGTGTGTCCGCGCAGGCTCGCGGACCACGCCGAAGACCCGCACGCACTTCGGCGGGCGACCGCGGTCGGCCACCCCCGTGCTCAGCTATGCCCTGATCGCGCTCAACGTGTCGATGTTCGTGCTGCAGACCGCCTCATCGCAACTGGAAAACCACCTCACGCTGTGGCCGCCCGCCGTCGCCTATGGCGAGCTGTATCGCCTGGCGACGTCTGCGTTTCTGCACTACGGCCCGATGCACTTGGTATTCAACATGTGGGCGCTGTACGTGGTGGGCCCACCGTTGGAGCTGTGGCTGGGCCGACTGAGGTTCGGCACGCTTTATGCGCTCAGCGCGCTCGGCGGCTCGGTGCTGGTCTACCTGCTGGCGCCGCTGAACACTGCGACCGCAGGCGCCTCGGGCGCCATCTTCGGTCTCTTCGGCGCCATCCTTGTCGTCGCCAAGCGCCTCGATATGGACGTCCGCTGGTTGACCGCGGTCATCGCGATCAACCTCGTCATCACCTTCGTGGTGCCTCTGGTCAGTTCGCAGGCGATCAGCTGGCAAGGCCACCTTGGCGGATTGATCACCGGCACCGTGGTCGCGCTGGCGTACGCCTACGCGCCCCGGGCACGTCGGAACGCGGTTCAGGCAGCCGCGACGGTGGCGCTGATAGCGCTGTTCACGGTGCTGATCTGGTGGCGCACCGACGAACTACTCGGCGCGCTCAGCCGCGATCTCGGCGGGGGCTGAAATCCCCAGTGATTTCCTGGAATCAGGGGATGCCGGACTAGGCGGCGGCTCAGCGGTAAGTTGATCCTTGTGAGTTGGTGGGTCGTCGAGACGGAGCGGACGCTGACCGAGCAGGTGCCGGCAGCGCCCGGCGAGGTCCGCAGCTTCTACGTGGATCTGAACAACATCAAAGCCGTGCACCCACTGGTGGTTTCGGTGCGTGAGACATCACGTCGACGACACCGCCGACGGTTACGTGCAGAGCTACCGGGTTGCCGATCGAATACCGTTGGGCCGAATCGTTATTCGGATCAGTTACCGCGCGCTGCTACAGGTCCGGAGGACGGCGACGTAATCACCGAGGCACGCCAGTTCCCGCTGGTGCGGCTGGCGGAAGGGTGAGTTTCCAGCCGGCTGACCACGGCACGTGCGTCGTCGAGCGACTGCGGATAGCGGCTCCCCGGGGGCTGAGCGGGCTGACGACACGACAGGCGGTCGCCGCGCACATCACGATGCTCGCAGGTATCCGCAGCCGCTTCGCGTCATGACGTCGGCTCGGCCACGCATCACCGCGGGGTCCACTGTGAGGTCAGCGCGGTGTCCGAGAGGTACTTAGTTGAACTCCAGCCGCCGTCGACGACGATCGTCTGGCCGTTGATGAAGCCGGCGCCCGGTGAGCACAGAAACGCGACGGCACTCGCGACGTCGTCGACTGTGCCCAGCCGCTGATGCGGTGTCATCTCGGTGTTGAGCCTGCGAAATCGCTCGTCCTGCAGCCGATCCGCAGTCATCGGCGTCTGGATCACCCCGGGCGCCACGGCGTTGCAACGTATTCCCTGGGCACCGTACTGGCAGGCGATATGGGTGGTCAGCGCTGTTAGACCGCCTTTGGCGGCGGAGTAGGCGCCGCCCCGCAGACCGCCGACGACAGCGAATGTCGACGTCACATTGATGATCGCCGAGCCGGACGGCATGTGTGGCAGCACGTCGCGGGCCAACCGAAACGGCGCACGCAGCATCAAGGCCAAGAAATAGTCCAGTGTTTCGTCATCGGTTTCGTGTAGCGGCTTGGGACCGCCGACCCCGGCGTTATTGATCAGGAAATCGACGTGACCCCAGCGTTCGACGGCAGCATCGACGATCCGCTTCGGCGCCTCGTCATCGGTCAGGTCGACCGCGATGGTGGCAACCGCTCGGGATCACCGACGCGGCTCGCCAGTGCGGCCAGCCGGCCCTCATCGCGGCCGGTGCCGACGACGGCCATGCCCATATCGGCCAGTTTTCGGCACAACCGAAGCCGATTGCGCCGCTCGCACCAGTGACGATCGCAACCTGCATAGTACGGTCTGCTTTCCTCAGTGCCGCCTTGATCTGATGCTTCAATACCTTTCCGGCGTCGTTGCGCGGTAGGTGGTCCCAGATCACCACTTGTTCGGGAACTTTGAACCGCGCAACACCGCGGTCGTGCAGGAAGCTGCCCAGGCTGGCGACGTCAGGAGCCGACACGGCTGTGGGAACTATGACCGCGCAAGCCCGTTCGCCGGTGCGTTACATCGGGTACACCGACAATCGCGATCTCGGCGATGCCGGGATGTCCGGCGAGGATATCCTCGATCTCCTTGGGTGAAATGTTCTCCCCGTTCCGGATGATGAGGTCTTTGGCCCGCCCGGTGACGACGAGATAATCGCCGTCGACCCAACATCCGAGATCCCCGGTGCGAAAGTATCCTTCGTCGTCGAACGATTCGGCTTCGTCTTCGGGATGCGAGTAGCCGACCAGCATCTGCGGGCCCCGTGCCAGGATCTCCCCGACCCGCGATTCACTATCCTGTCCGACGAGTTTGACCTGGGCTAAACCGGCGTGGCCGTCGGTGTCAGCGGCGTGGTCGGTATCGAGTGGCGCACCGACCGTGGTAACCGGAACTTCGGTGGAGCCGTAAACACGCGTGACGACGGCACGCTCGAAATACGAAGCTGCCGAATGGATCAACGACGACGAAACCGACGCGCCGCCACACACAAACAGCTTCAGGCTGGGCAGACGGGTATCGGCCCGCTGCGCGGCCGCCAGCATCTGCTCCAAGAACGGGGTTGCTCCCGCCATGTGGGTGCAGCGCTCGGATCCCATCAGCCGTACGGCCTCATCGGCATCCCAGCGATCCATCAGCACCGTGGTGGTACCCAGCAACAGCGGACACTCGAACGCATAGATCGAACCCCCGATGTGAGCGATCGGCGACGGCACCAGGAACCGGTCGCCTGGCTCGACAAGCCAATGATCACGGATCTGGCAGATCAACGCGTGCATCGAGTTATGGCTGTGTAAAACACCTTTCGGTCGCCCAGTGGTCCCCGACGTGTAGAGGATCATTCGGACGGCATCTGGATCCAGCGCGGGAAGTTCGGTGGTTGCCGCCGGCTGCTCGAGTAGCGATGCGAATGGCGTACCGCGGTTACCGGGCTCGGGCTCGCCGCGGACGACCACCACGTCAGGGGGTGAACTCAGTTGGGCGCTGACGCGGGCCAGCATCGCTACGTAGTCGTGCCGGCCGAAACCGGCATGGCACGAAGACCATCCGGCTGCCGCATCTTCGAGAATGAAACGCAGCTCGCGGTCACGTAGCGACGGCAGGATAGGATTCACCACCACCCCGGCCAGCGTCGCCGCCAGATAGACGATCGTGGCCTCGTGCCAGTTGGGCAGCATGAAGGACACCACGCTGCCCCGGGAAAGCGCGCCAGCAGTGCTTGCGCCAACGTCATGGCCTGATCGTGCAGACGTTGACAATCCAAGCGGTGATCTCTGTCGAGCACCAGCACACGTGCCGGGGTGTCGCGGGCGGCGTCGCGAAATGAATCCGCCAGGGTCTGATGAATCCACCACCCCCGGGCGTAGGCGTCGGCGGCGCGATGGGAGTCCCAGCGCACCGAGCGCCCGGCGGTCAGCTTTCGATTGTCCATCGTCACGCCAGCCGCCAAATCAGCCCCGGACCCGCCGCATCGTCATCGCATGACGAAAACGTGACGCTGGATGCGTATTGATCGTGACCTGGGCGACTTGCCTTGTCCGAGGTGGTGTAGGTGCGGTGCACCTCCAGCGCGGGCGTTTCCAGCCTCAACCTCCATTTCGGCTGCCAATGCCGGTGAAATCAGCACCGCGGCGATCTCCTGGTGGACCTCAACGATGCTGAGCCCGAAAAGATCCTCGATCAACGGGAAGATAGGTCCGGTGTGGCGGTGCAGCAGTCTGCCTACTGAGGCGAACATCCGGTTGATGTAGTACTCCGTCCCGCACAACGGAACATCGGCTCCTTCGGTGCGCCGGAACCCATTGACAGCAAGCCATTCTTCGCCGCCCGCCAGTCCGGTCGCGCGCGGCGAGTTCTTCGTCGATCAGCACCATCTTGACTGATTCGATCGCGAATCTGCGCACCGCTCGCAAAAGCTAACAGGTCGTTGATCGAGACGACATCTTGAACGTAGGAATCCGAAGACGGCCGCGGCACGACCAGAGTACCCGTACGTGGACGAGATCAGACCAAATTGTCCTCGCGCAGACGCCGCAGCGCTTCGCGAACCGTATACCGGCTGACCGAGAACCGTTCGCATAGTTGGTATTCGGTCGGAAGTTGCGAACCGACGGGGTAGACCCCGTCCACGATCTCTTTCCGCAAGGTATGCGCGCAACCTGCAGATACCGGTGATCGTTCGGGCGGGCCTCAGGCATTGGTGCCCTCCGGTGTCACCGCTGCCCGGATCCACATCGTCTCGGCGCATCGCAAGCACGCTGCCCTCGGCGTCGGCCGAAACATAAAGCGTGCCATCCGGTCCGGCGGCGATGCCCGCGAACGGGCCTTGCGGACCCGAGAATGGCGGCATTCCGCGCAACGGCTTGGGAACCACGCCCGGCGGGGCGCCCACCGGCAATTGCGGAGGCAATCGTGCTGGCGGTTCGTGCCGTCCAGATCGACGGCGATCACCGCCTTGGCCTCGGCGTCGACCACATAGATCTGCCTGTCGCGGACCAGCATACCCTGCGGTCGCCCCAGCCCGTCGAGAACTGTTTCCACACCGGTTTGCCCGTCCGCTACTGAGCCGGACCACCCGCCCGGCACCGGCTTCCGAGACGAGGCAACCTGCCGTCGGGGATTATCGCCACCCCGATCGGATCGCACAATCCGGTGGCCAGCACCTCGACGCGGCCTGCCTCGATGGACAGCACCCGTCCGGTGCCGAATTCGGCGACCACGACGACATCGCGGGTGGCGATCGCGACGCCGTAGAGCTGGTCGAAACCCTGCGCCAGGACCAGGTTTTCGCCGCTCGGCGGGCCGGTAACGCGACACTTGGCCCACCGACGTGGTGACCATGAACTCACCGCTGCACCAGCGGACGCCACCCCCCGCACAAAGCCCGGGTAACCAGGTGTGAACAGCATTCCCACCGTGCGCAGCGCGGTGCCGGGCCGAAAGCATAGAAGTAGGTGCCGTCGGCAATGTAAAGGTCGCCGTCGGCCCCGAACGCCAGACCCAGCGGCCAATTCAACCCGCCGGGCAGGACAGCGTGCGGATTTTCCCGCGGAGTCAGGATCTCGGTGATCTCGCCGGTGAAGTTCGAGACGAACAGCCGGTCACCGACAAACGTCCACGTTGTCCAGGCCCGGACTCAGGTCGGCCAACAACGTGCGTTCGCCGCTGCGCGGATCGATCCGTAGCACCTGGCCGCTGTGCGCCTGGGTCGAGACAATGCGACCGGCGGCATCGAATTTCACCGCATCGGGAACGCCGAGATCATCGGCAACTCATTGCGGCTCGCCGCCGTCGGGATCGATCCGCCAGATCTCGTTGGCGCCCATCACCGGGAAATACAACAAACCGTCCGGGCCTACCTCCATGGCATTGGGCATGGCGACATCCTCCGGCCAGTACCCGCGGCGCGCCGCCGTTGGAGTCGCAGCTCGAGAAGGCGCCCGCCGTCCCGGCATTCACCGATGAACAACCGGTCCCGGTGCACGGTGATGCCGTTGGCGGAGGGGATATCGTCGCGCAGGACCCGGGTCCGGCCATCGGTGCCCCGCGCGCTGACCCGCCCGTCCATGACCTCGGTGGCGTAGAGATTGCCGCGGGAATCGAAGGCCACATCGTCAGGAGCGATGATGTCGCCACCCTTGGCGCTGACGGTTTCCAACTGGCCGCTCGCCAGGTCCAGGGCGCTGATCTGGCTACCGGTCACCTGCGCGATGTAAATACGGCCGTCGGGGCCCGTGCGTAAGCCGTTCGCGCCGAACAGCCGGCTGGGCGGGGTGAGTCTCGTCAGGCTCCAGCCGGCGGCCACGGTGGGCGTGCTCGCGTGGCGGCCCCCGTGCAGCGACATTTCAATGCCGGACATTTTCGTGGCGCGGTCCTTCCGTCCCGCCAGCTTCGGCTGGTCGCCCATCCGCCTTGGTCCAGACAATAGTGACCAGAGAATCAACTGGCAGCACTTGACGACACGCAAGATCGGGAGAATCATATTCTCAATTATGTACACGAGCTATATCTTGTCCGGACAATTAGGAGACAAGCGGCGGCTGGGACCCTCTCATTCCTTTTCGTACCCGACAATCTCCTGAGCCTCGACGGCCGCGTCGTTGTGGTATCCGGCGCGGGCGGGCGGCGGTATCGGCACGACGGTGACGCGCATGGTCGCCGAGGCCGGCGCGACGGTGATCGCGGTGAGTCGGGGCAAGGACAACCTGGAACGGCACCTCGGGCCGCTGGTGGCGCGGGGTCTTTCGATCGTCCCGGTGGCAGCCGACGCCGCTACCGACGAGGGCGTGGCGACACCGTGGCAGCGATCGCGGAACACCGGCGGCAACCTGCTACGGGCTGGTCAACATCGCCGGCGGCGCGGCGCCCGTCGACGTGGATGCCCTCGACCGGGTGACCCGGTCCGACTGGCGGGAACTGTTCACCCAGAATCTCGAAACGACATTCTTCATGAGTCAGGCCGTGGCCGCCGAATTGAAGACGCCGCGGGCGTTCCGGATCGATTGTTTCGCTCTCGTCGATCAGCGGCATGAACACCGCGCCGTACCACATCGCCTACGGCGCGGCCAAAGCGGCGGTGGTGGCGGTCACCCGCACGATGGCAGTCGAGCTGGCGTCTGACGACATCCGGGTCAACGCGGTGGCCCCGGGGGTGACCTCGACGCCCGCGTCGCAAACCTATGTCGACGACGACCCTGAGCGTGATCGGCGCGCCATTGCCATGGGACGGCGCGGCGCGCCCGAGGAGTTGGCCGGCGTCATCCTTTTCTTGCTGTCGGACTTGTCCAGCTACATAACCGGGCAAACCCTGCTGGTCGACGGCGGCCTCAACCTCAAATGGACGCATCTGGACGCCGACAACACCTCCCTGTTCCTCAAGGACGAGTCTTTTCGGGCGGCGATTCAACGCTGGGATACCGGTGCATGACGGACGTCGACAAGGAAAGCGAGAATGCCATGAGCGCAAGCGCCATCGGCCCGGGCGCGGCTGACGAGCTGACCGCACCGGTGACCATCGGGGCCGAAGCCTACGTCTCTGCAGAACTATGCCCGCGCCGAGCGAGACAGGCTGTGGCGCAAGGTGTGGCAGCAGGTCGGGCGGGTCGAGGATCTTCCCGAGGTGGGCAGCTACCTGACCTACGACATCCTCGACGATTCCATCGTCGTTGTTCGCACCGGCCCCGATGCGCTCAAGGCGCACCACAACGTGTGCATGCATCGCGGTCGGCGGTTGATCGACACCCCCGCCGGCGCCAGGAACGCGTGCGGGCGAGCGAAAAGGTCGTTCGTCTGCGCTTTTCACGGCTGGACCTACGACCTGGACGGCAGCTGCAGCCACGTGCCGGAAAAAGCGGACTGGCAAGGCGCGCTGGCACCGGAAAATACCCACCTGGCAACGGTCAATGTCGACACCTGGGGCGGCTGGATCTGGATCAACATGGATCCCGGATTGCGAACCGCTGCGCGACTACCTCGAGCCCGCCGCCACCATGCTCGATCCGTTCGGCCTGCAGAACATGCGCTGCAAGTGGCGAAAGTGGCTGCATTTCGAGTGCAATTGGAAGGTCGCCATGGAGGCCTTCAACGAGACCTACCATGTCGCGACCACGCATCCGCAGTTCAACAGATTCAGTACCTTTCGCGGCTGGGCAAAGGCACAGGGGCGGCACAGCAACATCGGCTACGACGCTCCCAAGGATCTGGAACGGACCAAGTCGAAGATCCGGCTCGGCACCGGTGCCGACCCGCGTGTCTCGACCGCGGAGCTGCAGGTTTACACGCTGGAGGAAACCAATGCGACCACCACCAAGACGCTCGTCGACGCCGCGCTACGACTGGTCGACGAAATGCCGCAGGATGCGCCGGCCGATCAGGTCCTCGAGCACTGGCTGTCCTCGGCCCGGCGCGACGATGCCGCCCGCGGTGTGGTCTGGCCGACCATCGATCCCGAACATCTGGCGGCCAGCGGCACCGCGTGGCAGATCTTCCCGAACTTCCAGATCGGCCAGGGCCTGACTACCGCCTTGTGCTACAGCGCACGGCCGCACGGTTACAACCCCGACATGTGCATCTTCGAGGCGTCTTGCTACGAGCTCTTCCCCGAAGGCCAAGAGCCGCAGACACAATGGATTTATGCTCCGAAAGATGACCCGAACTGGCGCAGCGTGCTGCCGCAGGATTTCTCCAACATGGCAGCGGTGCAGCAAGGGATGAAATCCCTTGGCTTCGCCGGCACCAGGCCAAATCCCTACATGGAACGCAGCACCGTAAATCTGCACCGCAATCTGGCCGAATACATGGGCACCGGTGCACCGAAGGAACTGGAGATGGAGCAATGAAAGTCAATCTTGGTTTCGGAGCGCACAACTCGCACGACTGGGAACGCGTGCTGGCCGCGGACTTCAGCCAGCCTCCCGCGACACCTGACTGGGAGTGCGTGCAGGGCACGCTTGCGATCGCCGACGCGGCTGAGCCACTCGGGTTCGACGGAATTTGGATGCCCGAACACTGCGGAACCCCGTATGGCATGACACCCAACCCGATTCAGGCGTTGAGTTACTTTGCCGGACGCACCGAACGTATCAGCCTGGGCACGTTCGTCGTCGTGGCGCCCTGGTGGCATCCGGTTCGGCTGGCCCACCAGATCGCCTATCTCGACATCATCTCCAACGGGCGTTACACCACGATCGGGATCGGCCGCGGGGTCTCCAAGGGAGAATTCGACGCGGTCGGTGTTCCCCGCGAAGAGAGCCGGCAGCGCTTCAACGAAACCCTGGACATCCTGAAACTCGCGTTCAGCGGAGAGCAGGTTCGCCTACGAGGGCGAAATCTTCACTGTGCCGGAGATGTCGCTGCGCCCAGAGCCGCAGAGCCGGGACCTGTTCTCCCGCATCTATAGCTCGTCGTCGACTCCGGAATCGCTGGAGATCCTCGCGCGCCGCGGGATGGTTCCGCTGTTCGTCGGCAACAAGCCGATCGAGGATGCCGGACGGGAAGTGCAGCAGGTGAACATCTTCCGAAAAGAAGAAGGCCTGCCGCCTTGCCAGCCCAAGAACGTCATGTTCATGTACTGCACGCCCAACGCCGCAGGCGCAGCGAAATCCGAGGAGTGGATCTGGACGGCCAACCGCGATGTCACGGTCCACTACGGGTTCGCCGACGCATCGAACTTCAAGGGCGTCAAGGGCTACGAGGCCTACGCGGCGCGAGAAGCCGGCGCCACGGCCGTGCTCGCCTCCTCGGTGACCGGTGCACAAGAAGGTGGAGCCGTCCAAAACACCGGGGTACCACGCGTCGAACCTGCTGATCGGGACGCCAGAGGAGATCTTCAACCGGCTCACCGCCGCCCAGCAAGCGTGCTCGTTCTCCGAGGTGACCATCGTCCCGCAATTCGGCACCATGCCCTACGAAGAGGCGATGGCCAGCACCGAGTTGTTTGCTAAGGAGGTGCTGCCCGCCGTGCACGCGATGGAGGCGCCACTGCACCCGGCGGCGCTTCCGGAAAACGCGTTGGCATGACCGACTGTCGGCCGACAGAGCCGCCGGAGGATTTCGACATCGCTACATTGCGCGAAATCTACCGGCGGGAACGAGAGAAGCGGCTCCGCGCCGAAGGTTCCAAGCAATACGTCGAACTCGCCGACGACTTCGCAGGATACTACGAAACCGACCCGTACTCGCCCCCGCTGGTGCGCAGATCCGATATCGCAGGACATCGACGTCGCTGTGGTCGGCGGCGGCTTCGCCGGCCTGTTGGCAGGTGCGCATCTGAAGAAGGCCGGTGTCGAGGATGTCCGGATCATCGAGCTGGGCGGGGATTTCGGCGGCGTCTGGTACTGGAACCGCTATCCCGGGAATCCAGTGCGACAACGAATCCTATTGCTACATACCCATGCTCGAAGAGCTGGACTTCATGCCAGCAAGAAGTTCGCCGACGGCGCCGAGATCTACGAGCACTGCCGGCGCATCGGCAAGCATTTCGGTCTCTACGATTCGGCCATCTTCTCCACACAGGTCCGCGACGCTGCGCTGGGACGAGCCGATCAAGCGGTGGCGCATCCGAACCGACCGCGACGACGACATCCGCGCCCGGTTCGTCGTCATGGCTTCCGGGCCCTTCCACCGGCCCAAGCTGCCCGGCATTCCCGGGATCAAGGACTTCAACGGACACAGTTTCCACACCGTCGCGCTGGGACTACGAGTACACCGGCGGCGATATCAGCGGCGGCCTGGACAAGCTCGGCGACAAACGTGTCGCCCTGGTCGGCACCGGCGCGACCGGCATCCAGGTCGTCCCTTCCTGGGTCGCTACGCCAAGCACCTCTACGTCTTTCAGCGCACACCGTCGTCGGTCGACGCACGGAACAACACGCTGACCGATCCCGAATGGGTGAAATCGCTGCAGCCGGGCTGGCAGAAGGAGAGGCAGCGAAATTTTCATGCCTGGACTTTCGAGGGCATGGCACCGGGTCAGCCGGATCTGGTCTGTGACTTCTGGACCGAGCTGGGCCGAAACACCGCCGCACGGGTTCTCGCGCTGGACGATCCGGCCGGATTGACCCCAGAGCAGTTCATGGCCATCCGCGAGGAGGAAGACTACACGGTCATGGAGCGGCTGCGCCGGCGCGTCGAGGGCATTGTCGACGACAAAGACACCGCCGAAGCGCTCAAGCCCTATTACCGGTTCCTGTGTAAAAGACCTTGCTCCAACGACGACTACCTGCCGACGTTCAACCGGCCCAATGTCACGCTCGTCGACGTGTCCGCGACCAAGGGAGTCGAACGGGCAACCCCAATGGGATTGGTCGCCAACGGCGTCGAATACGAAGTCGACTGCATCATCTATGCCAGCGGCTTCGAGATCACGACCGAGATCAGCCGCCGTTATTCCATCGAGGCGATCGAAGGCCGCGACGGCTTGTCCCTGTTCGACCATTGGCGCGACGGCTACCGGACATTTCACGGCATGACCAGCAAAGGCTTTCCCAACCAGTTCTTCACCGGCTTCACCCAAGTCGGCATTTCCGCCAACATCGCGGCCAACTACGAACTGCAGGGCGAGCACATCGCCTACGTCATCGCGCAAGCGCTTGGCGCGTGGCGCGGTAATGGTCGAACCCAGTGCAGCGGCGCAGGACGACTGGTGCACGACCATCCGGGAGAGCGCGATCGACAACACGCAGTTCGACCGGGAGTGCACGCCGGGCTATTACAACAACGAAGGGGGTGGTGCCGGACCAACCGAGGGCGAAGGCATCCGATCACACCTCGGTGAGCCATATGGTCCCGGCTTCTACGCCTTCTCCGAATTCCTGCAGGACTGGCGCAGCAAGGGTGATCTGGGCGGCCTCGTGCTCGAAAGATGATGTCCGAACTCAGGTTTGACGATCGCGTTGCCGTCGTGACGGGCGCCGGCCGCGGACTCGGGCGCGCCTATGCGCTGTTGCTGGCATCGCGGGGAGCCAAGGTCGTCGTGAACGACACCGGGGCCGGTTTGACCGGCGACGGCGCCGACACCGGCCCGCCGACCAGGTGGTCGAGCGAGATCAGGGCCGCCGGCGGCGAAGCCGTCGGGTGCTCCGAATCGGTGGCGACGGCATCAGGCGGGCAGGCGATCATCCAGGCGGCGCTCGACCACTATGGCCGGATCGACATCCTGATTCACAACGCCGGCAACGTCCGCCGCGCAGCGCTGCGCGAGATGACGTACGAGGACTTCGACGCGGTGGTGGATGTCCATCTGCGGGGTGCTTTTCACGTGGTTCGACCAGCGTTCCCGGTGATGTGCGACGCCCACTACGGCCGCATCATCTTGACCTCGTCGATCGGCGGCCTGTACGGCAACCACGGCGTCGCCAACTACGCCGTCGCCAAGGCGGGAGTGCTCGGCCTGGCCAATGTCGTCGCGCTGGAAGGCGCCGCCGACGGCGTGGCCTGCAACGTCGATCGTGCCCTCAGCGGTCACGAGAATGGCGGAGGGACTGGATCTTTCCGGATACCCGCCGATGGGCACGGAACTGGTTGCGCCGGTGGTGGGCTGGCTGGCGCACGAAACCTGCCCGATCACCGGCGAGATGCTGATCGCGATCGCCGGCCGGGTGGCCAGAGTCGTCGTTGCCGAGAACGCCGGCGTGTACCGGCCGTCGTGGTCGATCGAGGAGGTGGGCGAACAGCTGGCCGCCATCCGCGACATGTCGGTGCCGGTCATCTTTCCCGTGGTCCCCGACGGTCATTCCGACCACATCCGTTACAGCTTCGAGATGGCCCGACACGAAAGCCCAGAAGGAGCGCGCCATGGCTAGCGCCACCGATCCGGCGGGGCCCGCTGGCCGGCGTGCGCGTCGTCGATCTGACCGCGATGGTGATGGGACCGTACTGCACCCAGATCATGGCCGACATGGGCGCCGACGTGATCAAGATCGAGCCGCCCGGCGGAGACGACACCCGCTACATCTCGGTGGGACCTGCGCCGGGGATGAGCGGTGTCTTCGTCGAATGTGAACCGGGGTAAGCGCAGCATCGTGCTGGACCTGCAGTCCGAGTCCGGCAAGACCGCGATGCGGGCGCTGCTGGAAACCGCGGACGTCTTCATCCATTCGATGCGCGCCAAGGCTATCGCCCGGCTGGGATTCGGCTATGACGAGGTCGCCGCGATCAACCCGGCGATCGTCTACACCAACTGCTACGGGTACGGCCGGCGCGGACCGAATCGGGATCTGCCGGCCTACGACGACACCATCCAGGCGGAGTGCGGACTGCCGGCCGTGCAGCAGCAGTTGACCGGGGAAGCCAACTATGTCGGCACCATCATGGCTGACAAGGTCGCCGGACTGACCGCGCTATACGCCACCACGATGGCGCTGTTTCACCGGCAGCGCACCGGTGAGGGCCAAGAGGTCGAGGTCAGCATGTTCGAAACAATGGCATCGTTCATGCTGGTCGAACACGCCAACGGCGCGATGTTCGCACCGCCGCTGGGCCCGGCCGTCTATCCGCGTACGGTCGCGCCCAACCGCCGGCCCTATCGCACCAGCGATGGCTATATCGCCGCCCTGATCTACAACGACAAGCATTGGTCGGCGTTCATCCAGGCCGTGCGGCCGGCGTGGGCCAGCGAGCTGTACATGACTCTCGAGCGCCGGGCGCGCCACATCGACACGGTGTACGCACTGCTGGCCGAAACCCTGCGGGAACGAACCACCGACGAATGGTTGAGCCTGTTCCGCGAACTCGATATCCCCGCCGCACCGCTGAGCACTCCGGCGGCGCTGTTCGACAACGCTCATCTGAATGCCGTCGGCTTTTTCGAAACGGTGGACACCCCGCACGGTCCGGTGCGCTTTCCCGGCGTGCCAACCTGGTTTTCCCGTACGCCGGGCCGGGTCGGCGGGCACGCGCCCGAACTGGGCGCCGACACGGCAGCGATCCTCGACGAACTCGGCCTGGCTGCCGACTGAAGTAGAGCTCGTCTGCTCGGCGCACCGCGACTGGTCTGCTCGGCGCACCGCCGCCGTGTCTTCCGCTGATGCGCTCGAGGTGAATCTAAGCTTGCCCTGATCACAGGAGGTGCATCAACGTATCGGCGGCAACGACATCGCCGTCCGGCCAGGCGAGCCGGACACGCAACCAGCGAGCACCCAACCGGCCAGGAATTACCCTGCGCCGGTTAAGTGGGATCAGCGATCCCGCTGGGTAGCTCCTGCCCCGCATGCTCGCCGACCATCCGCCCGCAGGCCCCGTAGTTCCAGCCGGCCCGGCATCCCCGCACTAGACGGCCTGCGCGCGATAGCGGTGGTGCTGGTGCTCGCCGACCACGGCGGCATCCCCGGCCTGGGCGGCGGGTTCATCGGCGTCGACCTGTTCTTCGTCCTCAGCGGCTTCCTGATCACCTCGCTGCTGCTTGACGAACTGGACCGCAACGGACGAATCGACCTGCGCGGATTCTGGATTCGGCGCGCCCGACGACTGCTGCCGGCCTTGGTGCTGATGGTGCTGACCGTCGGTGTCGCCCGCCAGCTGCTCCCGCAAGAGGCCATTGCCGGACTGCGAGACGATGCCGTCGCCGCCTTCTTCTGGGTCGCCAACTGGCGGTTCGTCACCCAGCAGACCGACTACTTCACCCAGGGAGCAACGCCCTCGCCACTGCAACACACCTGGTCGCTGGGCGTGGAAGAGCAGTACTACTTCGTGTGGCCGCTGCTGTTGATCGCGGTGGCCGTCCTGTTGGCCGTGCGAGCTAAGAGCCGACGGGCTTGGGCCACCATGGGTTCGGTCCGCTGCGCGGTTTTCCTGGTCGCAACTCTGGGGACGCTGGCGTCGGCGGCCGCCGTCGTCCTGCTCGCCACCGACCTCACCCGCGACCGCGTCTACTTCGGCACCGACACCCGCGCACAGGCACTGCTGACCGGCGCGGCGGCGTCGGCTCTGCTGGTTACCGACTGGCCCGCGCTGAACCGCGGCTGGTCGCTCATTCGGTCCCGCTGGGGCCGACGGGCCGCCCGCTTCGTGCCCCTGGTGGGCCTGGTGGCAGTGGGGCTGGCCGCTCATTACCTGACCGGCAGTGCCCGTGAGTTCCGCGATGGTGCGCTGATTGCGGTCGCCCTAGCGGCCGTCGCCGTTATCGCTTTGGTGGCAATAGACCAGCACGGGCTGGTGGCCCGGGTCCTGGCGTGGCGCCCGCTGGTGTGGCTCGGCGCGATCTCCTACGGTGTCTACCTTTGGCACTGGCCAATCTTTCTGGTGCTCAACGGGCAACGGACCGGCTGGTCCGGCCTGTCGTTGTTTGCCGTGCGGTGCGTCGCCACGGTGGCGGTGGCTGCGTTGTCGTGGTGGCTGATCGAACAGCCGATCCGGCGGTGGCGACCACTGCGGGTGCCGTTGCTGCCGTTGGCGGGTGCCACGGTCGTCAGCGCTGTCGCGGTGACGGTGCTCGTCGTCCCGGTCGAAACCGATCCCGGAGCAGCAAACAGCAGCAGCCTGCCGCCGGGTGTGTCCTCGGTTGCCGCGGTGTCGGCCTCGCCGCCCCGCAACCCGGTGCCTGCCCAGGCTGTCGGCCAACGAGACCCCCACCGTCCGTTCACCGTTTCGGTGTTCGGCGATTCGATCGGCTGGACGTTGATGCACTACCTGCCGCCGACGCCCGGGTTCGATTTCATCGACCACACCGTGATCGGGTGCAGCTTGGTGCGGGGCGGGCCCTATCGGTATCTCGGTCAGACCCTCGAGCCGAAGCCCGAATGCGACACCTGGCCGAGCAGGTGGTCGGCACAGATCACCCACGATCGGCCCGACGTTTCGCTGCTCATCATCGGCCGTTGGGAGACCGTGGATCGGGTCAACGAAGGGCGGTGGACTCATATCGGCGACCCGTCGTTCGACGGGTATCTCACCGAAGAGCTGCAGCGGGCACTCGATGTCCTGAGCACCGCGGGCGGCCAACTGGTCGTCGCCACCGTGCCCTACAGCCGGCGCGGCGAAAGACCGGACGGGAGCCTGTGGCCGGAGGACCAGCCGGACCGAGTCACCCAATGGAATACCTTGCTGCGCCGTACTATTGGACAGCGACCGAATGTCCGGATACTCGACCTGAACAAGAAACTATGCCCGGCGGGTGTATACACCGCCAAGGTCGACGGTGTCCAGGTGCGCAGCGACGGCGTCCACCTCACCGAGGAAGGCGTGGAATGGCTGACGCCGTGGCTGGAGGAATCCGTCCGGTGATAATCGTTAAGCGACTGCGCGACAGCTGATTTCCATGCTGTCGGCGTCACGTGCCGAAAAGTTGACGCTCACGTAGCCGTGGTCGGGGTGCCGCATGTACTCCAGGTACGGCTTGGTGTCGGCCATCTCGGTGTTGTCGGCGACGATCAGAGCTCCCGACGACAGCCTTGGTTCCAGCAGCTGGATCACCGGCAGATACAGCTCTTTCCAGCCGTCCAGCAAAACGAACTCGACCGGTCCGTCCAAACCGGCCAGGGTGGTGAGCGCGTCACCTTCGAGCACGGTGATCAGATCGTCCAACCCGGTTTCGGCGAACGTCTGCCGTGCCGCGGTGATCTTCGTGGCACTGAGCTCGGTGGTGACCAGCCGGCCGGCACTGTTGTCACGCAGCGCCGACGCCAAATGGATCGCCGAGATGCCGAAGGACATGCCGAATTCGACGACGGTTGCCGGACGGCTCGCTCGCACCAGTGCGTAGAGAAGTCGGCCGGCTTCCGGGGTCACCGGGATGTAGAACTCGCTCATCGCGTCGGCACGTTCCTGGGCAGTGCCAGACGACAGTCGGCTGACCTGGCCTCGCCGGTCACGCAACAGGGGCATCTGCTGTCGGGTCTCGGTGTACATCCGGTCAAGGGCGCCCGCGACCCGAGGGTCCTGCAGTGTTATAGCCATGAAGCCCACAGTAGGTGGTGTCCGGTAGTTCTTCGACGTCGTGAGCCGCTGACTGGCGCGCGATCCGACACGCCGAACTGAGAGTTTCCTGCCAAACGTTTGACGAGAACGGGTTTCCGGTGCCACGATGAACGGGCAAGCACCTCGCTAGGTGAGGCGTCTGTACGGATATAGGCCACTGACCCCGAACGTCGAGAGACGCCCCGGTTCAGGACAGCTCTTCCCGGCATAAGGGTTGAGCCCAAGTGGCTTCCGGGCAATGGCCCGGATACGCCGTGTAGTGCCGAAGCTTTGCGAGAGGGGTGCGTGTCCCTCGGGTCGCCGTGGGACATCCAATCCCCTTCTGTGCGTGCACCGTTGCGACACCCGCGTGTGTCCTGGCCGCGAGGAGGTGAGGGCGAGATGAGTCCGAGCGATAGTCCGCATCCGTATCCGGCATCCGCCCACTCCGGTTCCGGCCTTTCTGCTGCCTGAGCCCTTTTCGGACGCCGCCTTGACCGTGCCCGCCTAGCGGTGCGCGGCCAGACGGCTGTGCCTGAACTCGGCAGGTCGGATCGCCGCTAAGCGAATGTCATAGCTTCTGCTGTCGCACAGCAGTTTTGCGGATCCTACGCAGTCGGTGGATCCGCTATGCCCTGCTGCCCTGGTGCGCCAGATAGCCGTCGTTGCCCTGAGCAACGTCGCAACCATCAATTCGAACTTGAGATAGCGAGAGCGCCGATGACTTCCATTTCCACTCAGGCACCGCATGCGATCGCCGACGCGTCCGAATCGGCGGTGCTGGACTCGGCGCACGTCGGTGACATCGTCGGTGCTTTCGGCCGCATCCGGCGTGACGCCAGCGGCGACGTCGGTAGCCGTTGGCAACGGTTACGCATGCTGATGGTCATTACCGGCCCTGGGCTGATCGTGATGGTCGGCGACAACGACGCGGGCGGAGTCGCGACCTACGCGCAGGCCGGACAGAACTACGGCATGAAATTGCTCTGGACGCTGGTGCTCTTGGTCCCGGTCCTCTACGTGAACCAGGAGATGGTGCTCCGGTTGGGTGCGGTCACCAGAGTCGGGCACGCTCGGCTGATCTTCGAGCGGTTCGGCAAATTCTGGGGCGCTTTCAGCGTCGGGGATTTGTTGGTGCTCAACGCTTTGACGATCGTCACCGAGTTTATCGGGGTATCGTTGGCGCTCGGATTTCTGGGCTGCCCCAGAGCGATCGCGATACCTGCTGCCGCAGTATTGCTGTTCGCGGTGGTGGCCGGCGGTTCGTTCCGTCGTTGGGAGCAGCTGATGTTCGCGTTGATCGCGGTGAATCTCGCGGTCATCCCGCTGGCACTGTCAGTGCATCCGACCGTCGGCGGCAGCGTGCGCGGACTGATACCTCAGCTGCCCGGGGGCCACGACTCCGTCGTGCTGATGGTGATCATGGCGATTGTGGGCACCACGGTCGCGCCGTGGCAGTTGTTTTTCCAGCAGTCAAACGTGGTGGACAAGCGCATCACCCCGCGCTGGATCGCCTATGGACGGGCCGATCTGGTCATCGGGATCGTCGGGGTCATGTGCGGCGCGGTCGCGCTGATGGCTGCCACCGCATTCGGCCTCGGCGGCACCTCTGCGGCCGGCAACTTCACCGACGCCGGGGCAGTCGCGTCCCGGCTGTCCGATCACGCCGGGCACACGATCGGGGTGCTGTTCGCGGTCATATTGCTGGACGCGTCGCTGATCGGCGCCAACTGTGTCGGGCTGGCCACCACCTATGCGCTCGGTGACGCGCTGGGCAAACCGCATTCACTGCACTGGAAGATTACCGAGGCACCGCTGTTCTACGGCAGCTACGCCGTGCTGCTCACGGTATCGGCGGGCGTGGCCTTCAGCCCCGACCACGTCCTGGGCCTGATCACCCAGGGTGTGCAGGCTCTTGCCGGTGTCCTGCTGCCTTCGGCGACAGTGTTTTTGGTGTTGCTGTGCAACGACCGGGCGGTGATGGGTCCCTGGGTGAACAGCTTCCGTCAGAACGCTTTGGCGTGGATGATCGTGTGGTCGCTGGTGGTGCTGTCACTGATGTTGACCGTGGTGACGTTCTTCCCCAACCTCTCGTCGGCGACCCTGCTGAGTGGTCTGGCCGTCGGCGCCGCGCTGGGTCTGTTCGGCGCTGCCACCGTCTTCACCGCCGGTTGGCATGCCGCCCGGCGCCAAGCGGAGAACACCGTCCCGTTCGGGGCGCTGGAACTAGATCAGGTCGAGGAACTTGACGAGTTCCCGAAGTTGAGCCGCGCCGAGCAGAAAGCCTTCGGCGCCAGGGTTCGTGCGGGCTGGACGACGCCGCCCCTGGCAGGGTTGCCGCGGCCGGTCTTTTCTCCCGCGCGGCGGGCCGGGCTGTTGACGCTGCGGGCCTACCTGGTGGCGGCCGTTGTGTTAGTGGTGGTCAAAGTGGTTCAGGCCGGTATCGGTTAGTGCGAGGTACCGGTTCAGGGTCGAGCGTGTGGCAGCAGCACGATCTTGCCGTGGGTGTGACGTTTCTCGAGTTCGGCGTAAGCGTCCGCCACCTGGTCGAGCGGATAGGCGGCGGCGATGTCCAATTCGATGGCACCGCCGGCCACCAGGTCCGCCACTTCGGCCAGGACTTCCGGGGTCGAGGCGTCGACGCTACCCTCGGTCTTCGCGCCCACCTCGCCGGCTTTCTCGAACGCGATGATCGTCTCAATCCGTTCAGGTGCCACACCGAGATCGACGGCGAGTTGGACGTAGTCTGGTCCGAATAGATCGATGAACGCGTCGATTCCGTCCGGCGCCGCGTCCCGCAGCCGCTCGTCGAGTCCCTCGCCGTACTCGACCGGGGTAACGCCGTGAGCGCGCAGCCAGTCG
Source organism: uncultured Actinomycetota bacterium (assembly GCA_963787635.1). Lineage (GTDB taxonomy): Bacteria > Actinomycetota > Actinomycetes > Mycobacteriales > Mycobacteriaceae > Mycobacterium. The sequence goes on from CAWBDP010000008.1 coordinate 1,011,509, forward strand.
GCGCTGTTCTCCGAGGCGATACCCAAGACGCGAGCTTGGTGTCGGACCAGCAGTTGCACCACCAGACTGCCGACCCCGCCGGCGGCCGCCGACACGACCACCGTCTCACCCGGCTGGGGCGCCACCGCACGCACCGCGGCGTATGCCGTGCAGCCGACCACATAGAGGGAACCCGCCACGTCCCAATTCAATTGGGCAGGTTTGTTGATCAGCTGTCCCACCGGCACGACGGTGTGCGTGGCGTGGCTGGAGCGGCGGAGGCTGAACCCCATGACTTCGTCGCCCGCCGAGAACTCGGTCACCCCCTTGCCGGCCTCCACCACGACGCCGGCAAGGTCACTGCCCTCGCCGGACGGAAAGGTGGCCGGGAACATCTCATGCAGGGCGCCGGCCCGGATGGCGGCCTCGCCGGGGTTGATTCCGGCGGCGCGCACCTCGACGAGCACTTCGCCGTCGCCGGGCACCGGCATATCGATGTCGGCTACGTACAACACGTCACGCCCGCCGTAACGGTCGAATCGCACCGCGCGCGCTTGCGGATTTGTCATTGTGACCTCCTCAAAGCAGACCCAGCCGCTGCAAATCGCTGATGTACTTGCCGATCAGCGAAGCCGTCAGATGCGGAATATCGTTGTCGGCACCGATTTTCGCTGCTCTTACCGCTTCGCGGAAGACCTCGGTCGGGGCGGGCGCACCTGCCAGCGGCTGCTCCGGCCGGCGATAGGCGTCCAGCAGCGGCAGCACCGAATGCTGCCGCTGCTTTTCCGGTAGTGCGCGCAGCGCGGTTTCGAAGCGGGTCAGCCATTCCGCATGGTCGTCAATACGGTGGATGGCGTGACCGGCGTTAATGATCCAGTCCACGAATACATCGAGCGAAATGCCGTCGTCATGCGGGTTCATCACGTCGAAAGATCGGAAGCCCCAGGACGGTGTCGAGACGCATTGCTCGCCCAGTGTGGTGATCGAATCCGCGACGAAGTCGGCGGGCAAGCCGTCGTAATGTGCCCGTGGCCGGTCGCCGGCAGCACCGGTTTGATAGAACGACCGCGGCGCGATGCCGGTCGCCAGCAGGCTGAGCATCAGCCGGGTGAATGCATCGGGCACGTTGAGTTGCCCGGCGAAGCGGCTGTGGGCGAGGATCATGTCGGAGCGGAACACCGCCACCGGCAGTCCGCACAGGTCGTGTGCTTCGCGCAGTAGCACCTCGCCTGCCCACTTGCTGTTGGCGTATCCGTTGGCGTACGAATCGTCGATCGGGCGCGCCGGGCTGACGTCGCGGATGTCGCCGTCTTCGACGAAGGCGGCCGGGCCGACAGACATTGCCACCGCGACGGTGGACAGGTAGTTGACCGGCTTGATCCGATCGGTGATCGCCAGCCGGATAACTTCAGCCGTGCCCACCACATTGGGACCGAACAACTGGTCGTAGGGCAAAACGTGGTTGACCAGCGCGGCCGGGTGGACGATTAGATCCACGGTCTGCGCCAGCCGCTGCCAGGTGACGTCGTTCAAGCCCAGCTTCGGCTCACCGATATCGCCGGCGATGACTTCGAGCCGGTCGGTGGCCAATTCCCGGAACTGCGTGAGCAATTGCGCGTCGCCGCTGTCGAAAACCGCGTCGAGCCTGCTGGCCGCAACCTGGGCGTCGCTGCCGCGGATGATGCAGATCAGCTTGCCGTCCGTCTCGGAGAGCCGTTGCAGCCAGTCCAGACACAGGAATCGGCCCAGGTAGCCGTTGGCGCCGGTCAGCAGGACGGTGCGCGGCTCCCCGGCCGCCACCGGTTTTGCCGCCGCGCCGGCGAGGGTCTGCCCGTCGATGAACTTGTCCAATGTCAGTTCGCCCGACCGGATTTCAGTGATGTCCGAGCCGTGGACGGTGGCGAACGTGGGCCGTTTGGCGCCGGCTTCGCGTTCGGTCTGGATGTAGTCGGCGAGCTTGCTCAGCGTGGTTGCCGGGCTGATGATCACCCCGACCGGCACGTCGATCCGGAAGATGTCTGCCAGCAGGTTGGAGAAGGTCAGCGCCGACAGCGAGTCGCCGCCGAGGTCGATGAAATGCGCTCCGGGTTGTGGTGTCGCACTGGTTCCCAGCAGGGCTTGGGCCGCGCGAGTCAGCGTGTCAAGGACGGGCTGGTCTGCCGCCGCCGCCCGCAGCACCCGCAACTCGTCGACCCGGCTGGCGGCCAGATCGGTGTACAACTGCTCAAGTCGCTGACCGTAGTGTTCTTTCAGCTTGGGCCGCAACAGTTTTCCAACACCTGACAACAGCCCGTTGTCGACGCTGAATGGCTCGGACTCGACGAGGAAGTCGACGGGCAGCTCATAGGACTGCAGCTCGGCCGTTTTCGCGGTCTGCCGCAGCGATTCACCCAGGGCGGCCTTGAGTCCGGCGTCGTCGCCGACGAATTTCTGCACCGCATCCGGGGTGGGTACCACCGCGGCCAGCAGGTACGGGCGTTCGCTGTTGCCGTAGATGAAGATTTGTCGCACCAACGCGGCGCCGACGAACACCGACTCCAGGTGCGCCACGGCGACGAACTCGCCCTGAGCGAGCTTGAGCACGTTGTTTCGCCGATCGACGTAGACGAGCAGGTCCGGCGCGACCTCGGCCATGACGTCGCCGGTCAGGTAGTAGCCGTCGCCGTCGAAGACTCCGGCGGTGACCTCGGGCCGTTTGTAATAGCCCGGCGTGGCGGTGGCCGACTTCACCAGCAGCTCGCCCCGCGGATGCGGCTTGTCGGTTGCGAAATATCCCAGTTCGGGGACGTCGACGAGTTTGTAGTCGAGGACCGGCGGGCGTCTGAGCGCGCCGTCCACGGTCACCATGCCGACTTCGGTGAGGCCGTAGCCGTCGAGCAGGTGGACATCCAGACACGACTCGATGAAGGCCTTCATCTCGGCGGCCAGCGGGGCAGTACCGACGAAACTGGTGAGCACCCGGCCGCCCAGCACCTGGTCGCGCAATTCTGATTTGGCCGCCGCATCAGCGGCCTGGGGGTCGAGTCCGTCGGCGAGCCTGCGGTCCACTCCACTCTGGTAGCGCTGAAAGAGCATCTCGACCACCCTGGGTACCAGGCCCATTTCGGTGGGGCGCACCAGATTCCAGTCCTCGAACAGGGTGGACAGATCACTTTCCGGCACGAAGAAGCTGGTACCGCCGGACTGGAATGACGTCGCCAGCGGGATCCGCCCGCCGAGGTGGTTCAGCGGCATGAAGTTGACGTTGATCACCGGCACCTCGGTCGTCGGCATCACATCGGCGGTCCACACCCTCGATGTCATCTGCTCGGTGTACATGGCGCCTTTAGGCAGCCCGGTGCTCCCCGATGTGTACAAGATCATGGCAAGCCGCTGGTCGTCGCTCCCGGTGTACATCGGTTCGGGCGGTAGCGATCGGCCGCGGTCGATGACGTCGGCGAGTGTTTCCACGATCACCGCAATACCCGCGTCCGCCAGCCTGCCCCGGGCACGCTGGAGTCCTTCGCGTTGGTCGTCGACTTCGGGCTGATAGTCGAAGATGACGACGCGCCGCAGCCACTCGTTGTCCAGCGCAGACTCGACGACGACGTCCAGATACCCCGCGCTGACTGCCAGAACCCGCGGCTGCACCTCGGCCAGGATCGGCTGCAGCCGCGAAACCCCGGCATTGTGCTGCAGGGGTACCGTCACCAAACCCAGGTAGGCGCAGACCAGGTCGATCGTCAGGTATTCGGCGCTGGCGAAGCCGACCGCCGCGACGAAATCCCCGGGACTGACCGGGTGGACCGGATCGTGTCGCCACGCGGCCGCGACCGCACGCACATTGGCCCACAGCTCGCCGTAGCTGAGGGTCTCGAATCGGGGCACCAGGTGGCTGGTGGTGCGGCCGGTGACCGGGTCGGCCGTCAGTGCCCGTGCGCGCCACCCCAGTGCCGGCCGGTCGTGGTAACTCGCGACGAAGGTCTCCAACACCTGCGGGAGCCGCAGGCCCGGGCGCCCCGCCGCTTCCATGGCCTCGGGCTTGGGCATCGCATCACGGATCTGCTCGTCGCGGGCGCACAGTTGGGCGGTACGGCGCACGATGCGTTCGTCGAGACGACCGACGCGCGTGCGGCCCGGAGCAAATCGAGTGTCATCGTGCTGCGCGTCGCCGGTCATGGTCCGCCTTTCGCTTGAGCCGCCTGCTAGCCCAAACGCGGTGCCCGGCGATTGTCGTCCGCCCCTTCAGTGTGACCGTCGCCACACCGGCGGGCCCCGACGGATACCGGGCCCATAGGCGAAGCCTGTTGACGCGACTATGCGACCACCTGGATCGGGTCGCCGACATGGACGGTGTCGAAGTACCAGGCCGCGTTGTCCGGACTCAGGTTGATGCAGCCGTGGCTGACGTTGGCGTACCCCTGCGAGTCCACCGACCATGGCGCCGAGTGCACGTAGACGCCGCTCGAGGTGACGCGAACGGCATACGAGGCGGTGATCCGGTACCCCTCCGGCGAACTCAGCGGTATGCCGATGGTGCGGGAGTCCATGACCACAGTGCGTTCCTTGGACAGCGCGGTGAAGCTGCCTTGCGGCGTCGGTCGGCTCGGTTTGCCCATCGAGGCCGGCATCGTACGCAGCACCTCGCCGTTGACACTGACCGTGAACGTGTGCGCCGAAATACTGGCAACACCCAGCACGGCGTCACCGGTTTCGAAGCCGCCCGACATGCCATGCACCTCGACGGCGACGTGGCTGTGGGCGGGCCAGTAGACGTCGGGGGTCCACTGCACCACGTTATCGGCGGGCCAGCTGAACCGTCCGGTGGCGTGGTTGGCCGAGGTGACCTGGATCATCCGCTCGATGGCCGGGCGGTCGGCCACGGGTGCTGCGAACGTCACAATCACCGGGTGCGCCACCCCGACCACCTCACCGGTCGCCGGCTGAATCGAGGCAACACTGTTGCCCGGCACCGGCGGCGCGGTCGCTGCCACCCCCCGGCAGACCGACCCGGCGAACGTCATCGCCATAATCCCCGCCACAACGACTACCAGTCGAACCGCGCTACGCATGGCTTCCATCCCTTCGAGATGGTGCGATATCGACCATCAGTTTAGGTTCCCACTATGTACCCAATCGGCGTTTACAAGCAAACTGTTAGCTGCCAGGGCCAGATTATGTGGTCAATTACTAAGCTGAACGGCACTGCCGGGCCTGTGACCACCTGAATCGCCTCGGCCGGCCGACTGGTGCGCCGAACGGCGGACCCGTTGCCGCGGGGGTCGACAGTTCCCGGTGGTTCCGCGTTGTACCCCTTAATAAGCTGCGTCACAACATCTTACGGCTATGACACGAAATACGTTGCCACGCACGATGATCGATGCCCGGATGTCGGGCGCCGACAGCCCCAACAGGATTGCGCGAGCCTGCGACAATCCAAATCGCCTTACGTGCCGATCTTCCGGGAGTATTGGTGCCTTAGCCCGCTGACTTCACCCGGGCGGCGACGGACTCCGGCATGGGTTCGTAGCGGGCGAATGAACGGGTGAAAGAGGCGGCGCCGTGCGACAGCGAGCGTAGGTCGATGGCGTAGCGGGTCAGCTCGGTTTGCGGAACCTCCGCTTTGACCACGGTGCGCTCGTCGGCGGCCGTCTCAGTGCCCAGCACACGGCCGCGACGTCCGGACAGGTCGCTCATCACCGCTCCGACCAGGTCGTCAGGGACCAGCACCGAGACTTCGTCGATCGGCTCGAGCAAAATGACCTTGGTCGCCGCCGCGGCTTCCTTCAAAGCAAGCGAACCCGCCATCTGGAACGCGAAGTCCGACGAATCCACGCTGTGGGCTTTGCCGTCGTGCAGGGTGACGCGGATGTCGACGACCGGATAGTCGGCGTGCACCCCTTTTTCCATCTGTGCGCGCACGCCCTTCTCCACGCTCGGAATGAACTGCCGTGGGACCGACCCGCCCACCACCTTGTCCTGGAAGTCGAAACCCGAACCTTCCGGCAGCGGCTCCACTTCGATGTCGCAGACCGCGTACTGACCGTGGCCGCCGGACTGCTTGACGTGACGGCCGTGGCCTTTGGTCTTGCCGCCAAAGGTTTCGCGCAGCGGTACGCGAAGTTCGACGGTGTCCACCGTCACGCCGTATCGATTGGCCAACGCATCGAGGACGACACCGGCATGCGCTTCGCCCATGCACCAGAGCACCATCTGGTGGGTCTCATTGTTCTGCTCGATCCGCAATGTCGGATCCTCGGCGGCCAACCGCCCCAACCCGACCGACAGTTTGTCTTCGTCGGTCTTGGCATGCGCCTTGATGGCGATCGGCAGCAGCGACTCCGGCATCGTCCAGGGTTTGAGGACCAGTGGCTCGGATTTGTCGGAGAGCGTGTCTCCGGTTTCGGCCCGGCTCAGTCGGCCGATCGCACAGATGTCGCCCGCCAGCACAAAAGGCGCGGGCCGCTGCTGCTTGCCCAGTGGGAAGGACAGGGCCCCGATCCGCTCATCCTCGTCGTGGTCGGCGTGGGAGTTCCCGGTCCCGGCGGACGGCCCGAAAAATGAGGTGAAATGGCCCGAGACGTGCACCGTCGCGTCGGGCTTGATGGTGCCGGCGAACACCCGAACGAGGCTGACTCTGCCGACGTAGGGGTCTGACGTGGTCTTGACCACCTCGGCCAGCAGCGGGGCGTCGGTGTCACAGGTCAGGGCGCTGCGCGTTGCGCCATTCGGCGTGAACACTTCCGGCAGTGGGTGTTCCAGCGGCGAGGGGAACGCTTTGGTGATGATTTCCAGCAATTCCAGCGTGCCGACGCCGGTACCGCTGCAGACCGGAATCACCGGAAAGAACGAACCCCGCGCTACCGCTTTCTCCAGATCGTCGATCAGCACCGGTTCGTCGATCTTCTCCCCGCCGAGGTATCGCTCCATGAGGGATTCGTCTTCGGACTCCTCGATGATTCCCTCGATCAGGGTGCCCCGCTCGACGTCGATCTGATCGGCGTGGGACGGGTCGGGCGGGTGCGTGGTTCGCGTACCGCCGGCGTACTCGTAGTGCGTCTGCGACAGCAACCCGATCAGTCCATCACCGGCTGGCAGATAAAGCGGTAAAACCTTGTCCCCGAACGCATCTTGTGCCGCGGCGAGCGCATTCTGATAGCTCGCTCGCGCATGATCGAGTTTGGTGATCACCACAGCGCGCGGCATACCGACCTGGCTGCATTCCTGCCACAGCGACTTGGTCGCCTCGTCGACGCCCTCGTTGGCCGCGATCACGAAGAGTGCGCAATCGGCAGCTCGCAGCCCGGCCCGAAGTTCGCCGACGAAGTCGGCGTAGCCGGGCGTATCGACGAGATTGACCTTGACGCCGTCGTGGGACAACGAGGCCAACGCAAGTCCCACGGACCGTTGCTGGCGGATCTCGGCGTCGTCGTAGTCGCACACCGTGGTGCCGTCGACCACCGAGCCGGGCCGGGACAATACGCCCGCGGCGACCAGGACCGCCTCGACGAGAGTGGTCTTGCCGCCGCCCGACGGTCCCACCAGTACCACGTTGCGGACGGCGGCCGGACTATCCGCGACGGGAGCGGCTCCGGCACCCTGGGAACTAGCCGACTTATCTGACATGACGTGCCTCCTCGCACCCCGTCGGACCTAGTACGTCACCTTTCCCCTCAGACCCGGGCAGCACAAGACTGAGTGGCCGAGGCGAATGTTTCGGTGCGGCAACCGCGATCAGGCGTGCCAGCTGGCCCAGCGGCGCACCGTGACGGCGATCACCGGACCGTTGAGCCGAACCGATTGGTACTGAGCGTATTTCGCGCGCAATAGATCGTATGCGGCGTGCATGGTAGCGCCGTCGCGGTGGATGACGGCGGTCCCGTCGACGCGGACCCACCACAACTGGGCCCAATCGTCGGCGTAGTGGTCGACGAGCACACTGGTCTGCGGGTTGCTCTCGATATTGGCCAGCCTGCGCAGCCGGTGCGTCGTCTTGGGTTTTGCATCCACGGCCGTGTAGACCACCTCATCGTCCAGCGCAAACACCACCGGCACCAGGTGCGGCATGCCGCCGGGCGTCACGGTGGCCAGTCGGGCGACCGTGGCCTGGGCGAACCGCGTCTTGGGGTCGAATTCGACCACGCACCCCAGCTTAGCCGAAGTTACGAGGGGTTCTGGCTGGGTATTGCTGGTCTGAGCTGATGTTATGGGCGTCATCTGATGGTTAAATGTAGTCACGAATAGATGTGTGTCGTTCGTATCTCTCTAAGAGAATCGGTCTATGATTCTTGGTATGCCACGCAATGTCAGCAGGGCTCATGTAGTCAGAGTTAAGAAGACTCACGTGGATAAGCAGGGCGAACGCGCGAGTCTATGAGTCGGTGCTGTTACGTCGGACCTACCGTGACGGGCCCAAGGTGCGCAAGGAGACGGTGGCCAACCTGTCGGCGATGCCCGAGGCCGCCGTCGGCGGCGATCGAGGCGACTCTGAAGGGTGACACGCTGGTGCCCGCCGATCAGCAGTTCAGCATCGTCCGCTCGTTGCCGCACGGGGATATGGCGGCGGTGACGGCGATGGCCCATCAACTGGGGTTGCCGGCGCTGTTGGGTCCGGCCTGCCGAGCACGAGATTTGGCGTTGGTGTTGATCGTGTCGCGGGTGGTTCGGCCCAAGCCGAAGCGCTCGACATTGTCGTGGTGGGCTGACACCACCGTTGGTGTTGACCTCGACGTGGCCGGCGCCTCCACCGACGAGGTGTATGCGGCGATGGACTGGCTGGTGGGGCGTCAGGATGTGATCGAGAAAAAGCTCGCGGCCAAGCACCTTTCATCCGATGCCAATCCGTCGCGGATGGCGTTGTTTGATTTGAGCTCGTCGTGGATGACCGGCCGCTGTTGTGAGCTGGCCGCTCGTGGCTATTCCCGTGACCGCAAAAAGGGGCTGCCGCAGATCAACTACGGCGTGCTCCCGAGGCCAGCCGGACGCGCGGTGGCGGTGCGGGTCTTTGCCGGCGGGGTTGCCCACACGACCGCCTTCACCGACATCGTCGAGGTCGTGCGCACCAAATTTGGGTTGACCCGGCTGGTGCTGGTCGGCGATCGCGGCATGATCACCAGCGCGCGCATCGATGCGCTGCGTGAACTCAACGACGCCAAAACAGCATTCGGGTGGATCAGCGCGCTACGCGCACCACAGATCGCCGCGCTGGCCGCCGATGACGGGCCGCTGCAAATGAGCCTGTTCGATACCCACGACCTGGCCGAGATCGCCCACCCCGACTACCCCGGCGAACGGCTGGTCGCCTGCCGCAACCCCGCCCTGGCCGCCGAACGCGCCCGCAAACGCAGTGAACTGCTGGCAGCCACCGAAGCCGAGCTGGCCCGCATCGCCGACCGCGTTGCCCGCGGCACCCTGTCCGGAGCCGCGGCCATCGGCGAGGCGATCGGAGGGATCATCGGTAAATACAAGGTGGGCAAGCACTTTCACCGCACCATCACCGACACCAGCTTCACCTACCACCGCGACCAAAAAGGCATCGACGCCCAAAGTGCCCTCGACGGCATCTACGTGCTGCGCACCAGCGTGCCCGCCGCCGAGCTCGAACCCGCCGAAGTGGTGATCGGCTACAAAAACCTCGCCCACATCGAACGCGACTTCCGCAGCATCAAAACCGACGACCTGCACCTGCGCCCCGTCCACCACCGACTCACCGACCGCGTCGAAGCCCACGTGTTGATCTGCCTGCTGGCCTGCTATCTGACTTGGCATCTGCGCAAAGCCTGGGCACCGCTGACCTACACCGACGAGCACCCACCGGTCCGCGACAACCCCGTCACCGCCGCAAAACGCTCACCAGCCGCCCGAGCCAAAGCCTCTCGCCACCAAACCGCCGACGGTGCACACCTGCGCAGCTTCCGCGGCCTTCTCAACCACCTCGCCACACTGACCCGCAACCGGATCCACTACCACCACACCAACGTCGAGATCGACATCCTCACCAAGCCCAGCCCGATCAATCGATGCGCTTCGAGCTCGTCGAGGCTACATCCGGCTCAACATCGCCGCGTAGTCAGACCCAAACCAGCCAAACCAACCAAAACCCCACGTCAAAGCTGAAATCAGCTACCCCGACCCCCGTAACTTCGGCTTAGGCAGTCAGCCGGTTTCAGGTGATGTCAGGCGGTATTCGTCGGTCATCTTCGATTGGAAAAAGCCGGGCGCCAGTGCGTTCGCCCGGCTTCCCTTGCGAGAGCCCTTATTGCTGCGCGAGGTCGCGAGTCAGCCCGATGATTCCGGCCTTGCGTGTAGGCGGCCTGCGGCAGCGCGGCGGTGGTGAGGTTGCATCGCCGAGTCGACCAATTTCTGGCATTGCCCGGGGAGGCTGAGCCGCGACGAGGCCGGTCACGATCACCACTTTGTCGTTGAGCCGGAATGAATCAAGCACATTCATGTCGCTGCCGATCTTTGCGGCGGTGAGTCGGTGATTGAGGTGGTCCGAGCTGCGCGAGGTGGGTGGACCGTGGCGAGGGCAGCCGGGCGATCTGGTTCACTCGCCGTGACCGATTGCCGTACGCATTTTCGCGTTGTTTGCCGCAAGGATGCGGTGGTTATTCCCTACCGCGTGCTGAACAGGCAAAATGACCGCAGGACACGAACTTGATCTGTCGTGCAAACTACGGTGAGGTCGCCAAGAGCGCAATTTCACGATAGAAACGCTGCAACGATTCTTCATTCTGCCTATTCGGGAGGTGACGGGATGAGCGGATACCACCGCCGTAGCCCGGGCTGGACGTCGTATTTACTGAGTTTGACGGCCCTGACGGCCACCGTGGGCCTGGGACTCGGTCTGACCGCCGTTCCTGCGAATGCATCGCCACCAACGGCTCCGCGGCACCCGGCGCCCGCTGAGGGACCCGATCCATCGGCGGTTGTCGCGGCGGTAGGTCCGCAGGTCGTGGACATCGACACCAAGCTCGGTTACCAGAGCGCAACGGGTGCCGGAACCGGCATTGTGATCGACCCCGGCGGTGTCGTCCTGACCAACAACCACGTCATCGCCGGGGCGACCGAAATCAGCGCCACGGACATCGGCAATGGTCAGACCTACCCCGTCGAGGTGATCGGCTACGACCGCAACCAGGACATCGCGGTCGTGCAACTCGGCGGAGCGGGTGGCCTGCCCACCGCCAACCTCGGTGACTCCTCGCGCGTCGGGGTCGGTGACCCGATCGTCGCGCTGGGTAATGCCGGTGGTGTCGGCGGAACGCCCAGCGCAGTCACCGGCCACGTGATCGCGCTCAACCAGACGGTGACCGCGTCGGACTCCTTGACCGGCAGCACCGAGACCCTGAACGGTTTGATCCAGGTCAACGCCCCCATCCGGCCCGGCGACTCGGGCGGTCCAACGGTCAACGGCGCCAACCAGGTGATCGGCATGAACACCGCGGCCTCCGACAAGTTCCGGCTCGGCCGCGGTGAAGGGTTCGCGATCCCGATCAATCAGGCTATGGCGATCGCCGGGCAGATCCGCTCCGGTGCCGCCTCACCCACGGTGCACATCGGACCGACCGGCTTTCTCGGTGTCGGTGTCAACGACGCCCCCGGTGGTTCCGGCGCAGGGATCGTCCAGGTGATTCCCGGCGGGCCCATCGCGCAGGCCGGGATCAGCCCGGGCGGCGTGATCACCTCCGTCAACGGCAATGCGGTCAACTCGGCTACCGCGCTGACCAACCTTCTCGACCAGCATCATCCCGGTGACAACATCGCGCTGGGCGTGCGAGAGGGGACCGGAAGTCCGCGCACCGTGAACGTGACTTTGGCGCCCGGACCGCCCGGCTAAGACAACGGGATTGATGCCAATTCGTTTGGCGCCCACACGGTTCCCCGAGCCCGGTCTCGGGTACCTGTAAGCTCGTGGACTTGACGAGGAACAAAACCGACAGCGTTGCGCACCATCCCGCGGAAGGTAGCCACATCCAAGCCGGTGTGGTCGAGCACCCCACCGCCGACGACTTTGCCGACGCCAGGGCATTGCCGGCCGATCCGACCTGGTTCAAGCGTGCGGTCTTCTACGAAGTGTTGGTCCGGGCGTTCTACGACTCGAACGGCGACGGATTCGGTGACCTGCGCGGCCTGACCGAACGCATCGACTACCTGCAGTGGCTAGGCGTCGACTGCATTTGGCTGCCACCGTTCTACGATTCACCGCTGCGGGACGGCGGCTACGACATCCGCGACTTCTACAAGGTGCTGCCCGAGTTCGGCACGGTGGACGACTTCGTCGAGCTTGTCGATGCCGCTCACCGGCGTGGCATCCGGATCATCACCGATTTGGTGATGAACCACACGTCAGACAGCCACCCGTGGTTCCAGGAGTCCCGTCGCGACCCCGACGGGCCGTATGGCGACTTCTACGTGTGGAGCGACAGCAGCGACAAGTATGCCGACGCGCGGATCATCTTCATCGACACCGAAGACTCGAACTGGACCTTCGATCCGGTCCGGCACCAGTTCTACTGGCACAGGTTCTTCTCCCATCAACCGGATCTCAACTATGACAACCCCGCCGTTCAAGAGGCGATGCTCGACGTCATGCGGTTCTGGCTGGATCTCGGGATCGACGGGTTCCGGCTTGACGCGGTGCCCTACCTGTTCGAGCGGGAAGGCACCAACTGCGAGAACCTGACCGAGACGCACGCCTTCCTCAAACGCGTTCGCAAGGTGGTCGACGACGAATTTCCCGGTCGGGTGCTGCTGGCCGAGGCCAATCAGTGGCCCGGTGACGTCGTCGAGTATTTCGGTGACCCGGAAACCGGCGGCGATGAATGCCACATGGCATTCCACTTCCCGCTGATGCCCCGCATCTTCATGGCGGTGCGCCGCGAATCGCGTTTCCCGATCTCGGAGATCATGGCGCACACCCCGGCAATTCCGAAGATGGCGCAGTGGGGCATCTTCTTGCGCAACCACGACGAGCTGACCCTGGAAATGGTCACCGACGACGAGCGCGACTACATGTACGCCGAGTACGCCAAGGATCCGCGGATGAAGGCCAACGTCGGCATCCGCCGCCGGCTGGCGCCGCTGCTGGAGAAAGACCGCAACCAGATCGAGTTGTTCACCGCGTTGCTGCTGTCGCTACCCGGCTCTCCGGTCATCTACTACGGCGACGAAATCGGCATGGGTGACGTCATCTGGCTGGGTGATCGTGACGGGGTTCGCACGCCGATGCAGTGGACGCCGGACCGCAACGCCGGCTTTTCCACCGCCAATCCCGGGCCGGCTTTACGTACCGCCCAGCCAGGATCCGGTCTACGGCTACCAGACGGTGAACGTGGAGGCGCAACGCGATACGTCGACGTCGCTGCTGAATTGGACGCGCACCATGCTGGCGGTGCGGCGCCGACACGATGCCTTTGCCGTCGGCACGTTCCGCGAACTCGGTGGGTCGAACCCGTCGGTGCTGGCCTACGTGCGAGAAGCTGACGGCGACGTGGTGCTGTGCGTCAACAACCTGTCGCGCTTTCCGCAGCCCATCGAACTGAACCTGCAGCACTGGCACACCTACACTCCGGTGGAATTGACCGGCCAGGTGACCTTTCCGCGGATCGGCCAGTTGCCGTACCTGCTGACGCTGCCCGGACATGGGTTCTACTGGTTCCAGCTGAGCGAGTCTGAGGAGACGCAGTGAATTTGCCGTTCTCGGAATGGCTTCCGCAGCAACGCTGGTATGCCGGGCGCAATCGGCAATTGTCGTCCGCCGAGGCGGCCCGCGTCGTCGCGCTTCGTCACGATCTTGATCTGGTGTTGGTCGACGTCGCCTACACCGACGGGCCGTCCGAGCGTTACCAGGTGCTGGTCAGATGGGATTCCGGGCCAGTTTCGGAGTACAGCACGGTGGCCACCATCGGTACCGACCATGACCGCACCGGTTACGACGCGCTCTATGACCCGGCCGCAACTCACTATCTGCTGTCGCTGATCGACTCCTCGGCGACGTGCGGTGACGTGGCCTTCAGCAGAGAACCCGATGCCGCATTGCCGCTCGACGCGGCCTCCTGGGTCTCGGAGGCCGAACAGAGCAACTCCGGCGTGATTTTCGAGCAAGAGGCCATCTTCAAGATGTTCCGCCGGGTCAGCGCCGGCATCAATCCCGACATCGAGCTGAACCGAGTGCTCGGCCGTGCCGGCAACCCGCACGTGGCCCGACTGTTGGGCTCCTACGAACTGTCCGCATCCGGCGCAGACACTGCACCGACCCCGCTGGGGATGGTCACCCAGTACGCGGCCAACGCAGCCGAGGGCTGGGCGACGGCTACCGCCAGCGTGCGCGACCTGTTCGCCGAGGGCGATCTGTATGCCTACGAAGTCGGGGGCGACTTCGCCGGCGAGTCCTACCGACTCGGCGAAGCCGTTGCCTCCGTTCATGCCACCCTGGCCGAGGAACTCGGCACCTCGCAGACCACCTTCCCGGTGGACACCATGCTGGACCGGCTGTCCTCGACGGCCACAGCCGTTCCGGAATTGAAGCAGTATGTCGCGACTATCGAAGAGCGGTTCCGCAAGCTCACCGGAGAAACGATGACTGTGCAGCGAGTGCACGGTGATCTACACCTGGGCCAGGTGCTACGCACACCGGAGACATGGCTGCTGATCGACTTCGAGGGTGAGCCCGGCCAGCCGCTCGAGGAGCGGCGGGCGCCAGATTCTCCGTTGCGCGACGTGGCGGGAGTGTTGCGCTCCTACGAATACGCCGCATACGGCCCGTTGGTGGATCACACCGACAAGCAACTTTCCGCGCGGGCGCGGGAGTGGGTCGAGCGCAATCACACCGCATTCTGCGACGGTTACGCCGAGGTGTCTGGATCCGACCCGCGCGATTCGGCGTTGCTGCTGGCCGCCTATGAACTGGACAAGGCGGTCTACGAGGCGGGCTACGAGTCTCGGCACCGACCCGGGTGGTTGCCCATTCCGCTGCGCTCGATCGCCCGACTCACCACCGCTTAGGTCGTCTTCGGTTGCACATACTTCCGAGAGCGGAATGAACCGGAGAGGTCAGTCTGGTCCGCGGATGGACGCGGCTTAGACCAAAAGACGTGCGCAACATAGCTGCCCTCCCCGCTATCGCGAAAGAAGGCATTCGACTGCGTCGCGAATAATGACGCATTGCCGCGTGGAATCCGACACGTCGACAACAGTGAGGACCTCGAGGCTGCTGTTCGTGGTCCAAAGCGCGGCGATGTTGATGATCAGTGCCAGCAGCACGCCGGCTTCGAAACGGTCAGAGACCGTGCCTTCGGCTTGCGCTTTGGCGATCGCGTCAACGTTTGCCTTGGCGTTTTGAACCGCGAACAGATGGGGCGCATCTTGGCCGCGCGCAAGGCGCCGCCAGCTCACCAGTCGTCTGATATCCGGATGTCGGCGGTAGGTGTCGGCCAGCCGCGCCGCATACCCAGCAAGATCGCCGGGGTCGATCGGGGTGCCCTGGATGACCTGTTGCACAACGGATTCCCAAACCGCGTCGAACAGTCGGTCCTTGCTTCCGAAGTAGTGGTAAATCTGAGCCTTGTTTGCCCCGGCGTTGGCGGCGATGCGGTCCACTCGCGCGCCGGCGATGCCAAATCCGGCGAACTCGGTGCGGGCGGCGTCGATCAGGCGCTGGCGGGTCGCGGCGGCGTCACGAGGCACGGTCATGCCGACACTGTACCTAACTAACTGGATAGTTGACGGGAATCGATCCGGTGGCTACCCTCCTAACTATCCAGTTAGTCAGGAAGCCACTATGCTCGGTTTCAATTCCCATATGAGCGCTTGCTGGGCGCTTTGTGCTCAGGTGGCACTTCCGCTGCAGGTCTGTGCGCCACCGCAACGAGATGAAGAGCCTCGTTGGACCGGTCACCGAGGGTGCGACCCGTGCCCAGCGCAGCACTGGAACCCCGCCGCGCCGCTCGGCGGGCGTAGTGCCCCGGCTGCGCGCGATGGGCTTGGATCCCAATCCAACATCCCGGCGCCGAGTCCCCAGGAGCCAGCTGCTGGAGCCGGTCTGAACTCGGATGTGTCGTCGGGTAACGATGAGCCGATGAGATCGCTGATCGCAGATGCCTTGCAGCAGTTGTCGTTCCAGCACCGCGCTGTTATCTACCGGGCCCACCACCAGGGGTGGACGACCACGAAAATCGCCGACGACCTGAAGATCGCCGAAGCTGCCGTCAAGTCACAACTGCACGATGGCCTACACGCACTACGGCGCGCGCTCCCCGGGAGACGGCAGGCCAGAAGCTCCTTACCCACTCTTTGAGACCCAGGAGGATTTGTGAAGCACTTTCCCGCCCTCGGCTACGGCGCAGCTAGTTACTTCGTCGGCCTGGCTGCTTTTGTTTATTTGATCGGCTTCGTAGGCGACATCGCGGTGCCACACGCCGTAAACCGCAGTGTGGCCGCACCGATCGGTCAGGCGCTGGCGGTCAATGTGCTGCTGTTGGGCGCATTTGGCGTGCAGCACAGCGTGATGGCGCGGCCAGCGTTCAAACGCTGGTGGACGCGAACTGTGTCGCAGTCCATCGAACGGAGCACCTATGTCCTCGCGACGGGTTTGGTGTTGTTTCTGCTGTACTGGCAATGGAGAACAATGCCAGCGGTCATCTGGGACGTGTCCTGGCGGCCGGGTCGGCTCGTCGTGCAGCTGTTGTTCTGGCTGGGCTGGGCAATGGTCTTGGCGTCGACGTTTATGATCAATCATTTCGACCTCTTTGGCCTGAGACAGGCGTACCTGGCCTGGCGCGGCCGGCCCTACACCGAACTCGGATTTCGTTCGCCACTGCTGTATCGCGTTGTGCGTCATCCCCTTATGCTGGGATTGATTGTGGCGTTGTGGGCCACGCCGACGATGACAGCCGGGCATCTCTTGTTCGCGGCCGTGTCCGCGGGATACATCCTGATCGCCCTGCAATTCGAAGAGCGCGACCTCAACACAGCACTGGGTGATCAATACCGACGTTACCGGCGCAACGTGCCCATGCTGTTACCGCGGCTGCGCTCACCAGTTTCGCAGCGGCAGGATGCGTGACGAATATGCAATTAGGCAGGCGTTCCGAAAGTCGAAAAGGGGCGTAGGTCGTGCAATCGAAGGCCTATCGAGGCGTCGCGCTGCAGGGCGGCGTCGCGCGCTGGTATGACGTCAGGGCACAAAAAGTGCGTGGCGAAAAGCAAGGGTTGGCGCGCCGGGTGGCCGAGCTGGTGTCCTCGGCCGCCAACGTGCTCGAAGTTCCGGCCCGGGGTATTTCGCGATTGAACTTGCAAGACTTGGCGACTACCGGGTGACCGGACTTGACATCAGCGAGACACTGCTGACAATTGCACGCCAGAATGCGGCCCGAGAGGGTGTCGAAGTCGACTTTCGCCACGGCGACGTAGCTGCTATGCCGTTCGAACGCGAGAGCTTCGATTTCATCGTGTGTCAGGCGGCATTCCAGAACTTCAGCAGACCGATGGAAGCGCTGAAAGAGATGAGGCGGGTTCTCAAGGCAGGCGGTAAAGCAGTGATAGTCGACCTTCGCCACTACGCTTCCAGCAGGGCAATCAACGACTACGTCGCAACGATCAGCGGTAGCGTGGTCAACTGGTTGACCAACCAGCTGCTATACCGGTTAATCCTCGTCCGGCGCGCCTATTCTGCCGAGCAGCTCGAAAAACTACTGGCCACCAGTGAATTCGCCGAGTTCAAGATCCAAGAATATCCGATGACCCGCGAGATTTGGGCGGCGAAGTCCGCTGACTGAGCGGCTGGGTCCGCCTCATCGACGGCGTTGTGTGAAAACCGTCGCGTGAACTCTTCGGCGCCGTAACCGGGCTGCCCGTCTCGGTTACTGGACAGCCTTTCGGTGGCCTCGGTTCACGCCGCACTGGTCAGCAAGCTGAGCTGTCTGACAGCATCTCTTTGTGTGGATTCGTGAGAAGTTCGACAGTGAAGCGAAGTTGTCCTGGGTCTTGGCCGGTTTGGCCGGGCTGTTAGGCGCCACCGCATTTCTGCACTCTTCCGGATATCTCGTGACGTACATGACAGGAAACGCTCAGCGCGCGGTGCTGGGATACTTCCGAGACGAACAATGGCGAGCGATAACAGCTGCGGTGCTGTTGCTGGCTTTTCTGGCCGGCGTGGTGAGTGCGTCGTTGTGCCGGCGCTATCTGTGGTCCACGCGACCACACGGCGCTACCGTGCTGACCACGCTGGCTTTCGTCATCGCCACTGCCCTTGACCTCACCGTCGGTGGCGGGACCGCCCATCCAGTTGCCTTCGTGCCAATCACTTTCGTCGCCTTCGGCCTCGGCGCGTTGAACACCACGTTCGTCAAGGATGGCGAGGTGTCGGTCCCGTTGAGCTATGTGACCGGGACGGTGGTGAAGCTGGGTCAGGGCATCGAGCGCCACATCAGTGGGGGAGAACTCGCAGACTGGTTGGGTTACTTTCTGCTTTTCACGGGATTTGTCTTGGGCGCCACTGTCGGTGGATGCGTCAGCCTAGTCGCCGACGGTACCGAGATGCTGGGGATCGCCAGTTTGGTGTGCGCGATAGCCACTGGATACACGTTCCTCTATGCCGACCGCCGCTCGCTGTGGAAGTAGTTGACAATCAACCACATCGGCAGCAGCGCCGCGGGTGCGCTGCTGCCGATGTGTGGCTGTCTCAGCTGGCGCTCGCGCCCAGCACCCGCTGCAGGTCGGGCTTCATGGCCACCAACTGGTCGTTCCAGTACGGCCAGGAGTGGGTTCCGTTGGCCGGGAAGTTGAACACACCGTTGTTACCGCCCGCGGCGGTGTAGTTGTCCCGGAACTGCTCGTTGGTGCGCAGGGTGAAGCTTTCCAGGAACTTGGCCGGCATGTTGTCGCCACCAAGGTCACTCGGAGTGCCGTTGCCGCAGTAGACCCAAACGCGCGTGTTGTTTGCGACCAGCCGTGGGATCTGGACCATCGGGTCGTTACGCTTCCAGGCGGGGTCGCCGGCTGGGCCCCACATGCTGTTGGCGTTGTAGTGGCCGGCGTCGTTCATCGCCAGGCCGATCATCGTCGGCCACCATCCCTCGGAGGGGTTCAAGAAGCCCGACAGCGATCCAGCGTAAAGAAATTGCTGTGGGTAATAGGCCGCCAGGATCAACGCGGAGCCGCCCGACATCGAAAGGCCAACGGCCCCATTTCCGTTCGGCGAAACACCCTTGTTAGCCTGCAGCCAGCCGGGCATTTCCTGGGTGAGGAAGGTCTCCCACTTGTAGGTGTAATCCTGACCGTTGCCCTGCGAGGGCTGATACCAGTCGCTGTAGAAGCTGGACTGTCCGCCAACCGGCATGATCACCGACAGGCCCGATTGGTAGAACTCCTCGAACGCGGGAGTGTTGATGTCCCAACCGTTGTAGTCATCTTGGGCACGCAGGCCATCGAGCAGATAGACCGCGTGCGTTCCGCCGCCCTGGAACTGGACCTTGATGTTGCGGCCCATTGACGGTGAGGGCACCTGCAGGTACTCGACCGGCAGGCCCGGTTTGGAGAATGCCGCCGCAGTCGCCGAACCGCCGACGACACCGACCAGCCCCGGCAACAGGGCAGTTCCGATGGCCGCGATCGTCAGCCGGCGCGGCAAGCTTGCCGCTGCGCCACGCAACTTTTCAACGAACTTCATGGCTCCTACCCATCCCAACTTTCCTCTGCCGCAAGACGCGGTGATTGGCTGTCTTCGGCAGTGAAACACAACGGGACGCCGTCTGACCTGTGTCGCCACCGAGGCGTGACGTCGCGGTTGGCTAACGATTGGGAGTCGGCGCGGACTCGAAGCTAGCGGACCAGCCGCGGCAACAACGCCGACGCGGTGGCGATGCCCACCGCGGCCGCGAACACGAGGACCACGATGTCGAGCGGTTTGAACCCAGTGCCGATCAGCAACCCGCGCAAGGCGTCAACCTCGTAGCTGAGCGGATTGACTGTGCTGAGCGTCCGCAGCCATGCCGGCATTACGTTGACCGGATAGAGCGCGTTGGAAGCAAAGAACAACGGCATCGTGATGGCCTGTCCGATGCCCATCAGGCGATCACGGCTGCGCACCAACCCGGCCAACGTCATTGACAGGCAAGCAAAGAACGCTGCGCCGAGCACCACCACGGCCATCGCGGCCAGGATCCGTAGCGGATTGACCGTCAGGCCCACGCCCATCAGATACGCCAGCACAATTACACCGATGACCTGGGCGACCGACCGCACGCCGGCGGCGAACGCCTTGCCGGTGACCAGCGCTGATGCGGGCGCCGGGGTCACCATGAGTTTGGCGAGGATACCGGCGTCGCGGTCCCAAATGATTTGTATCCCATAGAAGATCGAGATGAACAGCGCCGACTGGGCGATGATCCCGGGCGCCAGGAAAGCCAGGTAGGACACCGTGCCGGTGTTGATGACGTGCAACTTGCTGAATGTGGTGCCGAAGATCAGCAGCCACAGCGCGGGCTGTATCATTCGGGTCACGAGTTCGGTACGGTCGTGCTGAAGCTTCTGCAACTCGACGATCGCGAAAGCCGTTACTTTCGACAATGTTCCGCGAACGCGATGCGATCCCCGGGGTGCCCGGACGAGGTATGGCCCGATAGTCTGCTCAACCGACATGACCGGCCGCCTTTCTCCTGGAACGGATATCGCGGATGCCACCTGATGCTGTGTCACCGGTCAGGTCGGATCCGGCGTAGGAGCGGAACACGTGCTCGAGTGTCGCGTCCGGTGACACCGTCCATTTCAATTCGGCCGGAGTTCCGATCGCCCGCAAACTGCCGTGATGCATGAGCGCCACCCGGTCGCACAACACATCCGCCTCCTCCATGTAATGGGTGGTCAGCAACACTGTCATGCCGAATTCGGCCTGCATGCGTTGTACATGCGACCAAACACCATCACGGGCAAGGGGATCCAGTCCCACGGTCGGTTCGTCGAGGATCAGTAGCGACGGGTGGTTGACCAATGCCTGCGCCAGTTCCAGCCGGCGCACCATCCCGCCGGAGTAGCTGGAAGCCAACCGGCCGGCGACGTCGAGTAACTGCATCGCATCCAGCGCTTGGTCGACGCGATCAGCGCGCTCGGCACGGTTCACGCCGTACAACCGCGCGAACCATTCCACATTTTGCCGGCCGGTCAGCGCTGGCTCGATCGAAAGTTGCTGGGGCACATAGCCGATATTATTTCTGATGTCGAGGGTTCGGGTGCGCGTATCGAGGCCGAAGATACGCAACTGACCGTGCTGCACCGGGGTCAACGTGGTGAGCATACGGACCAAAGTCGTCTTTCCCGCACCGTTGGGGCCGAGCAGCCCAGGGTTTCGCCGGATTCGACGTGAAGCGTCACGTCGCCGACCGCGGCGACGTGCCCGTAGTGATAAGTCAGCTGACGGCACTCGACAGCCAACGATTCCAACCCGCTCATCGGGTCCGTTCCTGCAGCATTCGAGTCATCGTGTCAAGAACCTCCAATCCCTGCGCCAAGGCGCTGATCTGACTGTTGTCGAGCTCGTCGAGCACTTCGGACAGCAGCGCCCGCCGTGCGGCCCTCGACACGTCGGCCATCCCCTGGGCCGGCTCGGTGAGCCGTAACCGGCCCACCCGCCGGTCGGCGGTGTCGACGGTCCGGACCAGCAAACCTTCTGCGGCCAGCTTGGACACCAGGGTTGAGGCGGTGTTGGCTACCAGCCCGCTGGGCGACAACGCAACCTCGATACCCGCGCCATTAGACATTCAGACCTGCTGCGCACCGAACAGCTCGCCTCCCCCGCCGCGGTCACTGCCGCATTCGCAGCGACCACCCGCGCGGCGTCGGCATCATCGCCGAACTGAACCGCCAGATCATCGACCTCGAAGCCGAACTGGCCACACATTTTGAGACACACCCGGACGCCGACATCTACCGCTCCCTGCCAGGACTTGGTGTCATCCTCGGCGCCCGGGTGCTCGGTGAATTCGGGGACGACCCGAACCGGTACACCACCGCCAAGTGTCGCAAAAACTACGCCGGAACATCACCGCTGACCGTCGCCTCAGGCAAGAAACGCGCCGTGTTGGCCCGCTACGTCCGCAACCGCAGGCTTTACGACGCCGTCGACCAGTGGGCATTCTGCGCGCTGAACGCCAGCCCGGGCGCCCGCTCTGTACTACGACCAGCGTCGCGCCGCCGGCGACCTGCACCACCAAGCGCTACGCGCCCTCGGCAACCGCCTCGTCGGCCTCCTGCACGGCTGCCTACGCCACCAAACCCCCTACGACGAACACAAAGCCTGGGCACACCGCCAGCCAAACCCCAATACCCAGGCCGCTTGACAACTTACGAACCTGGGATGTCTAGCTGCCGGCTACTTTTCCAGGCGGTGCAGCACTACGTCGCTCAGCGCCCCGTTGTGAGCGCGGGCGGTCATGTAAGTGCAGAACGGCTGGCGGCGCCGATCCGTCGGGGATCCCGGATTGAGCAGGCGCAGCCCGGTCGGCGTCGTGGTGTCCCATGGAATGTGGCTATGGCCGAACACCAGTACGTCGCTGTCGGGGTAGCGTCGCGACATGCGTGCCTCGCGCCCGGACGCCGCACCGGTCTCGTGGACGACGGTGACACGCAGCCCCGCCAGTGTCACATCTGCGCGTTCAGGTAGCCGGGACCGCAACACCGGCCCGTCGTTGTTTCCCCAGCACGCCACCAGTCGCGCGGCCCTGGCCTCCAGTTGGTCAAGCAGTTCTGGGGCTATCCAGTCGCCGGCGTGGATGACCACGTCAGCCGTGGTGACTTCGTCCCATATGTGGGTCGGCAGATCGGCTGCGCGCCGGGGAACGTGGGTATCGGCCAGCAGCAGCAGCCTCACCGGCTCATCGCTCACTCACGGCGGCTGCGGGCTTCAGCTCCCGTCTCACCGACGTCGAGAGCATCATCGGGCCCCGTCACGCCGACGTAGCTGCCGTCGTCCCCACCCCTGCCGGCCCGCGAGCGCGCCTCGTGGGTCTCCCGCTCGACATCGGACTCGGCCTTGTGGCCCTTTCGTCCAGCCATCGTAGGCTCCTCCCGCTGCCCGTCATGCTGCCTCTGGCTACCCGAACGACTGCGAGAGCGAAACATCAGCGGGCTTGGTCGCCGCTGTGCATACCAGGTAGGTCGCCGACAATGTGACGGCGTCTTCTGTCGCAGCCGCACTCCAGTGGGGCATCCGCTGACTGGCCCATTGCTCGTGATCCGGGCGGCCAGGCTCGGTGCTCCAGAGCGGCTGGGGACGTTGGGAATATTGTCGAAGAGAGTTTCGCTGCCGGCAAGGGTTGCCAGTGCGGTGCGCTGGTCACCGGAGGCGGAATTCCACCGCCCCCCGCCACACCGACACCGATGCCGCTGAGCGCCCCACGATGCGGCAAGACGCGGCGGCGGGGCTGGCACTATCGTTAGCACCCCAAGCAGAGGAGGAAACTCTATGCGCACCTTCGACTCGGTTGCTGACCTCACCGCCGCCAAGGGCCAGGAGATCGGACAGAGCGATTGGGTGACCATCACTCAGGAAGACGTCAACCTGTTCGCCGATGCAACCGGCGACCACCAATGGATCCACGTGGATCCGGAGAAGGCGGCCCAGGGACCGTTCGGCCGAACCATCGCGCACGGCTTCATGACGCTGTCGCTGCTGCCACGGTTGCAACATCAGATCTACACCGTCAAGGGCATCAAGCTGGCGATCAATTACGGCCTGAACAAAGTACGCTTCCCGGCGCCGGTGCCCGTCGGCTCCAAGGTCCGGGCGAAGAGTTCGCTGGCCGACGTCGAGGACCTCGGCAACGGTGCGGTGCAAGCGATCATGTCGACCGTCGTCGAGATCGAAGGCTCGGCCAAGCCGGCGTGCGTGGCCGAGAGCATCGTCCGCTACATTTCCTGATCGCCCTGCGCGTGGACCGCGGTCAGAACTCGGCGACCACGTGTTCAAGGCGGTCGGCCAGCCGGGCCTGCGCTTCGGCACGCCTGGTCGGCAGATGCTGAGACGGGAAAAGCGTTGACGCCGGCTGGTATTCCCGCAGCGTGCGGCGAGCGACCGTCATCTTGTGCAGCTCGGTGGCGCCGTCGGCGATGCCCAGCGATTCGGCGGCGACCATCATTTTGATAAACGGCATCTCGTTAGAGACGCCCAGTGCGCCGTGCAGGTGCATGGCCCGTCGCACGACATCGTGGAGTACCTGCGGCATGGCGACCTTGACCGCCGCGATATCGCGACGCACCTTCTGGTAGTCCTCGTGCTTGTCGATCAACCAGGCGGTGCGCAGCACCAGCAACCGGAACTGCTCGAGCTGAATCCAGCTGTCGGCGATTTTTTCCTGGGTCATCTGGAAATCCGCAAGTCGCCCGAACCGGGTCTGCCGCGACACCGCACGCTCGCACATCATGTCAAAAGCCCGCCGCGCCAGCGCGATCGCGCGCATCGCGTGATGCACGCGGCCACCACCGAGCCGGGTCTGCGCGATCGCGAACGCCTCGCCTTCCCCTCCCAGCACATGGTCGGCCGGCACCCGCACGTTGGTGTAGCGCACGTAGCCGTGCGTTGCGTGGGTCGATGACTCTGCACCGACACCCACGTTGCGGACGATCTCGATACCCGGAGTCCCGGCCGGGACGATGAACAGCGACATCTTGTCGCGGGTGCGCGCATCGGGGTTCGTGACGGCCATGACGATGAAGAAGGTGGCGTGCCGGGCGTTGGTGGAAAACCACTTCTCGCCGTTGATGGTCCACTCGTCGCCAGCACGTGTCGCCGTTGTGACGAAAAGTCCGGGGTCCGAACCACCCTGCGGCTCGGTCATCGAGTAGCAGGACGTGATCTCGCCGTCCAGCAGCGGCTGTAGGTAGCGGGTCTTTTGGTCCTCGGTGCCGAACATCGCGATGATCTCGGCGTTACCCGAATCGGGTGCCTGAGAGCCGAATACCGATGGTGCCCAGCGGGAGCGGCCGATGATCTCGTTGAGCAGAGCGAGTTTGACCTGGCCATACCCTTGGCCGCCGAGTTCCGGTCTCAAATGCGCGGCCCACAGGCCCTGGTCTTTGACGGTCTGCTGCAGGGGCCGCAGGACGGCCATCGTGTCCGGGCTCTTCTTGTCATATGGGTCCAGCGTGCTCAGATCGAGCGGTTCGAGCTCGTCGACCATGAATCCTTCGACCCAGTCCAGCTTCTTCTGGTACTCCGGGTCGGTTTCGAAATCCCACACGATTGGCCTTTCCGGCGCTTTGAGTCTTCGGTCGAGCGGCAACTGTCGACAATCGTCAGCGCCCGACAGTCCTCGAGCTTAGGTGCGCCCGGTGTAGCGATCCTGTAACTTGGCCAGCGTCGCTTCGATACCGGCCGTGTTGCGTTTGACCAGACCGGTTCGCTGGTAGAAGTGCAGCGCATCTTTCACCGGTCCGGTATCGCGATAGTCGAAGGTCTCGGTGACCCGAGTGAGATGCGGTGAGACAGCGATGAACTCCCACCGCCAGTGATGCCCCGCCGGGTGGCACCATTCGACGAGCCGGTCCCGCCGGACCTCGGTGACCGTACTGGTCAAGCGGTATGACAGCCCGAAAATCCGCATCTTGACCGAGAACCGTGCACCGGCGACCAATCGACGGGGGCCGTCGGTGCTGTCCCCGACGGTGCCAGAGCCGTCCAGCTCGTGGTGCCGCCGCGGGTCGGCGACGAGCGCGAACAACTCAGCCGCCGGGGCATCGACCTCGACGGCGCGGCTAACCTGGTTGGGCCCGGTGTCCACGATGGTGACGGTCATGATTGCTGCCCTCACCGACGTTACATCCAACCGAAAGGTGGGGCGAGGATGACTAGCCTGACACCGTGACGATCCAGGCCCGCCCCGCACGCAGGAGCGATATCCGCGAGCTGTCCCGCACGCTGAGCCGAGCCTTCTACGACGATCCGGTGACCACGTGGATGTTGCCCGACCCCGGTGTCCGGTCGACGCGTCTGCACAAGCTCTTCGCCGCCCTGACCCGGCACCATCATCTCGCCGGAGGCGGGGTGGAGGTGGCGTGCGACGGCCTTAGTATCGGCGGGGTTATCGGCGCAGCGGCACTCTGGGACCCACCGAATCGCTGGAAGCTTTCGAGGCGTGGCCAATTGGCCATGATGCCCTCGCTCATCGGCGCCTTCGGCTTTCGGATGTTCGCCGCCCGCGGCGCCATGGCAGCGATGGAGGCCGAGCATCCCGAAGAACCGCATTGGTATCTGTCCATCATCGGAAGCGACACCGCGGTGCGTGGCCAGGGTTTCGGGCAGGCGCTGATGCATTCGCGCCTCGACCGCTGTGACGCCGAGCATTGTCCGGCCTACCTGGTGTCCAGCAAAGCCGTCAACGTGGGGTACTACGAACGCTTCGGCTTCACCGTCACGAGTGAGATCGTGCTGCCCAACGGCGGTCCGACAGTGTGGCCGATGTGGCGGGCACCGCGGTGAAGGGTAAAAGCCGCAGCTAGGGCAGCAGCGTGAAACCGCGATAACGTTTCCCCGTGCGATTCGCAGGCAAGACCGCATTCATCACCGGCGGCGCAATCGGATTCGGGCGGGCGTTCGCCCGCGCCCTGACCGCCGAGGGCGCCATGGTCGCGATCGTCGACGTCGACAATGTCACCGGCGAGGCCACCGCCGCCGAACTGGCCGACCAGGGTGGCCGGGCGATCGCGGTGACGTGCGATGTCGCCGATGAGCAGCAGGTGGACACTGCGGTCGGCATCACGATCGAGCAGCTTGGCGGTATCGACATCCTGATCAACAACGCCGGCCGCCACCTGATGAGGTACAACCAGCCGTTCGGTGCACTGTCCAGGGCTGATCTGCGCGAACTTTTCGACGTGAACGTCATCGGGGTCATCAATTGCACACTGGCATGCCGTGATTCGATGCGCGAGCGCGGTGGCGGGGTGGTGTTGAACATCGCCTCGATGGCCGGGTTCATGAACATCACCCCATACGGTGTTTCTAAACTGGCGGTGCGCGGCTTGACGGTCGCGTTCGCCACCGAGCTGGCCGCTGATCACATCCGCGTCAACGGGATCGCCCCAGGGCTGATGAACACCGAGAACGCGTTGGCCGACCTTCCGCACGCCCTGGTCGACGACATCGTCCGGGAGCGGCAGCTGGTCCACCGGCTGGGCACCATGGACGACGTCGTGTCGGCCATGCTGTACCTCTGTTCGAACGAGGCCTCTTTCATCACCGGCGAAACCCTCAAGGTGAGCGGCGGCTTCCCGCTGAATTTCTGATCGGTATTGACCCGGTTTAGCGCCCCAACGCGCGGGGCAACCGGGAGCCCATGGCTAGCGACAACGCCGGCGACCTCGTCGACCCGTCCGATTTTCCGTCCGAAGGCGGTCCAGGGGACACCCTGAACCCCAGCGAGTCCACCGATTCCGACGAGGTGCGCAATGACGACGGCGACATCGTCGTCGACCCGCCCGACGACTGGAGCGCAGCCGACCGATTCGGGATGACCGCGCGGGAGGAGCGAGAAGGACAACCACTCGACGACCGTCTCGCCGCCGAGCAACCCGACGTCATCGCCGATAGGGTCGACCTAGACGGCGATGTACGGCCAGGCCGGGTGCATCGCGGTCAGATCGATGGGACCCCGGAGGACGGCGAGTCGCTATTCGACGTCGTCGATGAGTGACGTCGAGTGAACGCTATCCGTCGGCCCGCACGCCTTCCTCGACCTTCTTGCCGAGATCAGCGTCGACGTTGCTCCAGTACTCGAAGACCCGGGACAGCACCGGTTCCTTGACGCCCTTCAAGACGTGACCAATGATGTTGTGCGCCAACCGGTCCCGGGCGTCATCGTCGAGAACCTCGCGAACCATGGTGCCTGCCTGGCCCCAGTCGTCGTCCTCGGCGCGGATCGTGTAGGCGGCGCGTACCATGTCGCCGTCCGAAGCCCAGTGCACCTCGGCGGCGCGCGCGGGATCGGCCTCCGGGCCGCCCATCGAGTTGGGTGTGTACACCGGATCGCTCGCGTTGCGAATCCGCATGGCGCCGTCCTTGCTGTAGGCGCGCACCTCGACCTGCGGGGTGTTCACCGGAATCTGCTTGTAGTTGACACCAAGCCGGGCCCGGTGGGCGTCGGCGTAGGAGAAACCGCGGGCAAGCAGCATCTTGTCCGGGCTCAGACCGGTGCCGGGCACGATGTTGTTCGGCTCGAACGCCGCCTGCTCGATCTGGGCGTGGTAGTCCGTCACGTTGCGGTCCAGCGTCAGCTTGCCCACCTCGTGCAGCGGGTAATCGCTGTGCGGCCACACCTTGGTCAGGTCGAACGGGTTGAAGCGGTAGGTCTTGGCGTCCTCGAACGGCATGATCTGCACGTTCAGCGTCCAGCTGGGATGGTTACCGCCCTCGATCGCCTCGTACAGGTCGCGCTGGTGGTAGTCGCCGTCCTCGCCGGCCAGCTGGTCGCCTTCCTCCTGGGTGAGGAACTCGATGCCCTGATCGGTCTTGAAGTGGTACTTCACCCAGAACAGCTCGCCGTCGGCGTTGAGCCAGCTGTACGTGTGGCTGGAGTAGCCGTTCATGTGCCGCCACGACTTGGGAATTCCCCGGTCGCCCATCAGCCAGGTCACTTGGTGCGCTGACTCGGGCGAGAGCGTCCAGAAGTCCCACTGCATGTGGTGGTCGCGCAGGTTGGTGGCCTGCATGCGCTTCTGGCTGCGGATGAAGTTCTGGAACTTCAGCGGGTCGCGCATGAAGAAGACCGGCGTGTTGTTGCCGACCATGTCGAAGTTGCCCTCGGAGGTGTAGAACTTCAGCGCGAAGCCGCGCGGGTCGCGCCAGGTGTCCGGGCTGCCCCGCTCACCGGCCACGGTGGAGAACCGGATCACGGTGTCGGTCTTGGTTCCGGGCTGGAAAACCGCGGCGCGGGTGAACTTGCTGACGTCCTCGGTCACTTCGAAGTGGCCGAAGGCGCCGCCGCCCTTGGCGTGCGGTTGGCGTTCGGGGATGCGCTCGCGGTTGAAGTTGGCCATCTGCTCGAGCAGGTAGTGGTCCTGCAGCAGGATCGGGCCGTCGGGCCCGACGGTCAGCGAGTGCTCGACGCTGGGTATCGGCGCGCCACCGTCGGTGGTTGCGAAGTTCTCGGTCATTTCTCTGAAATCAATTCCTCGTAGTTAGGGGCTGTCATTTCGGCTTTGAACCAAGTACCCAGAAGCGGCGACGGCGACTCGCGATGTCAAGGACGAATTCGATGCGCCGGCCGGACGTGATCAGGGGGTGCTGCGCCAGCCGGCGACACCGATCGCGATCATCCGCAGCTGTTTGACCGCGACGCGCCGGATCTCCTCGAGCGCTTCGGCGCTCTGGGCGTCCTCGATGGCCTCGGAGATCACGATCATCGAGTTGACGAAAAGGGTCGCCAGGATGTTGAGGTCCTCGGTGCTCCAGGCGTTCAGGCCGGGGAAGCGTGCGAGGTCGGTGGCCAGTTCCGACGTGATGAGCCTGATCTCGGTGCGAATGGCGTAGCGCAGCACGGTGACCCCGCTGGACCGTTCGCGGCCGATGAAGCGCCAGTGCTCGCGACGTTCGGCGACGCTGGCGACCAGGATCTCGACCGAGGACTCGATCACCCGGTTCGGATCGAGTTTGCCGGCGCGCGCGCCGCGCAGCATGTCACGCAAGGTCCGAAACGACTCGTCGATCAGGACCAGCCCCAGGGCTTCCATCGACTCGAAATGACGGTAGAACGCAGCCGGCACAATGCCGGCCTCCCGGGTGACCTCGCGCAGGCTCAACCCACTGAAGCTGCGGTCATCCAGCAGTTTGAGCGCCGCCGCGACAATGGCCCGTCGGGTCGCTTCTTTGCGTTCCACCCGGGACGGGCTTTCGCGGGTCCGGCCGTGACCCGACCGGTGCGAAAGTGAGCCAGGCGCACGATCGTTCACTATGTGAACCTTACCACAGAGCTGCGGAAATGCTTGACGAACAGCCGCGGTCCGCCGCAAGGTTTACATATGTTCACTCAAACTCTTACCAGGCGGGTCCTGGGTTCCAGCCTGGTCGACCTGCTCACCGGCCCACACGGCGTCGACCGCTACACCGAGCTGGTCACCCCGACCTGGACGCTGGGTGAGGCCCGCGCCAGGGTTGTCGACGGTGCGGCGGTCCACGCCGCGCAGCGTGACGCTCACCCTCGCGCCGAACGCGGCCTTCTTCGATTGCACAGCCAAGGCGGGCCAGTACGTCAACCTCAGTGTTGAGATCGACGGCCGCCGCCATACCCGTTGCTATTCGCCGGCCAACGCCGAAGGTGCGCACGAACTCGAGCTGACCATTGGCCGGCACGACGAGGGCCTGGTTTCCTGCCACCTGTTCGAGCAGGCCCGCCCCGGGATGGTCGTCGGCTTGGCCGGCATCGGCGGCGACTTCGTCCTTCCGGCCCGTCGCCCCCGACGGATCCTGTTCGTCTCGGGCGGCAGCGGCATCACGCCGGTGATGGCGATGCTGCGCACGTTGGTCGCCGAAGGCTACGACGGCGAAGTCGCGTTCATCCACTACGCGCGCAATGCCACCGAGGCGTGCTACCGCGCCGAGCTGGCCGCCTTGCCGCGGGTGCGTGTGCTGCACGGCTACACTCGATCGGGTGGGGGCGACCTGAACGGCCGCTTCGGGCCGCAGCATCTGGCGGCCGCCATGACCTCACCCGACGCGGTGTTCGTCTGCGGACCACCAGCTTTGGTCGACGCGGTCCACGAGCACTACCCGCAGGCGCAGTCGGAAAGCTTCGTCGCGCCCACCGTCGAACTGCCCGCCGAGCCCTCAGGTGGCCGAGTGACTTTCGCCTCCAGCGGTATTGACGTCGTCGACGACGGCCGACCGTTGCTGGAGCAGGCCGAGGCGGCCGGGCTGACACCGGAAAGCGGGTGCCGGATGGGCATCTGCCACACCTGCACACGGCGCAAGACCGCCGGCGTCGTGCGCAACCTGACCACCGGCGGTGTCTCGACCGCCCCCGACGAGGACGTGCAGATCTGTGTGTCCGTCCCCGTCGGTGACGTCGAGCTCGCCCTCTGAGAACCCCTGACGACCAGAAAGGGAAACGCCATGTCAAAACCCATGATCACCCTGACCCCCGAGCAGGCCGACGCCTTCGGCCGCGAGCTCGACGCCATCAAGGAACGCGTGATGGCCGACCTGGGCGAAGACGACGCCGACTACATCCGGCGCGTCATCAAGGCCCAACGCGCGCTGGAAGTCGGCGGGCGCGCCTGCTGCTCGTTCCTGCCGCCGGCCTGGCTGGTGGGCACCGCGATGCTCGGCGTGTCGAAGATCCTCGACAACATGGAGATCGGCCACAACATCATGCACGGCCAGTACGACTGGATGCGTGACCCGGCGATCTCCGGCCGCGCCTTCGAGTGGGACACCGCCTGCCCGGCCGACCAGTGGCGGCATTCGCACAACTACATGCACCACACCCACACCAACATCGTGGGCATGGACCGCGACATCGGTTACGGCATCTTGCGGATGAGCGAAGACCAGCCCTGGAACCCGTACTTCCTGGGTAACCCGGTCTACGCGTTCCTGCTGATGGTGCTATTCCAGTACGGCGTCGCGCTGCACGAGATGGAAACCGAGCGGATCGCCTCCGGTGAGATCAGCTTCGCGGACAAACGCGAGACCCTGCAAGCCATCTGGCGAAAGACTCAGCGTCAGATGGCCAAGGACTACGTCGCATTCCCGTTGCTGGCCGGGCCCTTCGCGCCGTTCGTCTTCGCGGGCAACCTGTCGGCCAACCTGATGCGCAACGTGTGGTCTTACATGATCATCTTCTGTGGCCACTTCCCCGACGGCACGCAGGAGTTCCCGGTCGAGGAGACGCAGAACGAGTCCCGCGGCATGTGGTACTTCCGGCAGGTGCTCGGCTCGGCA
Source organism: uncultured Actinomycetota bacterium (assembly GCA_963787635.1). Classification (GTDB taxonomy): domain Bacteria; phylum Actinomycetota; class Actinomycetes; order Mycobacteriales; family Mycobacteriaceae; genus Mycobacterium. The sequence continues at coordinate 1,043,394 of CAWBDP010000008.1, forward strand.
AACCTGACCGGCGGCAAGCTCTTCCACGTGCTGTCCGGCAACCTGTCACACCAGATCGAGCACCATCTGTTCCCGGACATGCCGGCGCGCCGCTACCCGCAGATCGCGCCCGAGGTGCGTGAGATCTGCGAGCGCTACGGCATCCCGTACAACGCGGGTTCGCTGCCCAAGCAGTTCGGCACGGTCGTCCGCAAGATCGTCAAGCTGGCCATTCCGACCAGGAAGCGTGCCGCCCGACCGCGCCGAGTTGACCCGCAGCCGATCGCGGCATAGCTGCGCTCACGCCGAAACTGCACTCACGGCGCAGTTTCGGCCGTTTCTTAGCCCCAGCCGCAGTCTCGGCGCCCGGGACGCAGTCTCGAGGAGCGGGCTCAGCTCGCCTCGGTCGGCACCTGCGATGCCTTCACCAGCGTCACGTCGGGTCGCGCCGGCAACGCGTCGGTGAGAAACCATCGGAACGCGAGGTTGCCGCGCGGATAGCCCAGCGTGGTCAGCGAATTCGGGTGCGCCGTCATCCCGCGGGACACGACGACCGTCACCGACCCGTCACTGTTGAGCACGGCGCTGTGGCCGTTGATCGAGCACCGCCCATCGGCGGCGCTGTAGGTGGCCATGAACTGGTTCCACACCACCAGATTCCAGAACCGGCATGCCGGCGGCCGGTGCGTGATGACCAGCGCTTCGTCGTCGTCGAGCACGAAACTTCCGTACGAGTAGCAGGCGTCGCGCGCCGACCAGCCGAAGTTGGCGTCGGGCACCTGATAGGGCTCAGCGAATTGGTTCGCCGCGTGAGCGGTCTCGTGCCCGAGCGCGTGTTTGCTGTCGAGCCTCTCCCCGACGGCCAGCGGCACGATGGCGAACATGGTGCGCAACCAGGTGGCAGCCGCCCGCAGACTTGCCGCGGTCGCCGCGTCGCCATGACGGATCGGATCCGGCTCGTCGAGAGGCTCGATCTCCCAGACAACCGGTCGGCCGGTCGACGGGTCGGCCTGGTAATCACGGGTCATCAACACGGCCGCGTCGGGTGTGGGCGGGAATTCGAAGCTGAAGTTGCCGTCGACATCGATATTGAGGTCGCGGTCGCCGATGATGGCCACGATCCGGTCCGACCACGCGCCGGGTGAGGGTTCGTTGTAGGCGGTCACCGAAAAGTACACGCTGTCACCCTTGTTGCCACTGATGCGGTAGCGCCGCTTGGGGTCGACCGGGCACATGAAGTAGTAGGCGTCGGTGTTGTCGCCACCCCAGCGGCGGTCCCGACGGAACGGCGTGTTGACCGCGACGAATTGCGGTCGGCCGGGCTCGGTGAACAGGTACGCGTCAAAGGCGACGCCCAGTGTGGTGGCGAGCATCCGGTAGCCGTCGGCAAGGTGCCGCTCGTCGGTGACCGCACGGTCGCCCTCGAGGAACGAGTGGTCAAGGGTGCCAAGGGTTTCCAGCAACTCGTGCCACGCTGTCGTCGACTGGTGTGTCATGCGCGGATTCCTTTCAGGAGCAATGTGGTGATCCGATCGACCCAGGCGTCGTCGAGCTCGGCAGGCCGGGTGAGCAGGGTAATCAATATGAGTCCCGGCGATTGCCTCGGCCAGATCGGCAGCGGTGATGTCGGCCCTTACCTCACCGCGGGCGCCGGCGCTCTGGAGCCGCTCGGTGAGGCTGCCGGCGATGATGTCGGAGAACCGGTCCAACAACGCCGAATGCAGCGACGAATCTGCTGCCATCTCACCGATGAGACCCGGCAGGGCCGCTTTGGCGGCCGGTGTTGTCAGGACGGCCATCGTGCGGCGCACCATCTCGCGCAGATCTTCGGTCAGCGATCCGGTGTCGGGAATTGCGGTGGCGCCCCCAATAGGGAATACCGCCTCGTGCACCAGATGCGCTTTGCTCGGCCAGCGCCGGTAGATCGCGGGCTTGCTGGTACCGGCCCGCTCGGCGATGGCGGCGACCAGCAGCCCCTGGTAACCGGTTTCCGCGAGCAGGTCGACCGTCGCACCAAGCACTGCGTCGTCGATTCGCGGGTCACGAGGTCGACCGAAATCAACAACCATTACGAAACCAAGGGTAACATAAGTCGCTGTGACCAATGCCGTTGCCCTCGAAGACCTGGCGCAGCCCCGGTTCAGCACCGAGGCCGAACAGATTCTCGACGTGATGGCCGCGATGGCCCCGAACTGCCCGTTGGATGCCGACACGTTGCACGCGCAGGCCAGCGCCGACACCGGCCTGCAGGACTTCGGTCCCGACGACTACCGCGAACGACTCGATGTGTATCTCGCCGCGCTGCGGGACATCGACGGGCTGCACGGGGCCGGAGTGGTCAACTTCTACAGCCAGCTCCTGCAGGTGCTCAAGAACCGGCTGCTGTTGACCGACCTGCTGAACCGGCATCCCGAGATCGACGGCATAGAGCTGGCGCCGCCGGTGGTGATCGCCGGTCTGCCCCGCACCGGCACCACTCATTTGCACAACCTGCTGGCGGCGCCGCCCACCTTTCGCACCATGCCGTACTGGGAAAGTGTCGAGCCGTTTCCACTGCCGGCCGAGGCGGGAATTCAGCCGGATCCGCGGCGGACGCGGATGGATGTCGCGGTCAGCGTCATGAACACGGTGATGCCGCATTTCGCGCTGATGCACGAAATGACCGCCGATCACGTCCACGAAGAGATCCAGCTGCTGGCCAACGACGTCTCCACGATGCTGCTGGAGACACTGGCCGACGTGCCCAGGTGGCGGGACTACTACCAGGCGCACGACCAGACGCCGCACTACGAATATCTGGCCCGGCAACTCAAAGCCATGCAGTTTCTGCGCGGGGGGCGGCGCTGGCTGCTCAAGTCACCCCAGCACCTCGAGCAGGTCCCGGTACTGGATCGCGTGTTCCCCGGCAGCATCGTCATTTTCACCCACCGCGATCCGGTGCCGGTCGCGCTGTCGATGGTCGCGATGATCACGTACTCCGCCCGTATGCACCGCTCACCGGTGCCAGTGGAACACATCGCGCATTACTGGATCGACCGGCTCGAGCAGATGCTCGGCGCACTCGTCCAAGACCGCGACACCATCGGACCGGACCGGTCGATCGATGTTTGTTTCGACGACTTCATGGCCGACGAAGTCGGCGTCGCCCAGCAGGTGTACGCCTTGGCCGGCGAACGATTCAGCGCGGAAGCACGCACGGCGATCACCGGATACCTGGCCGGCCACCAGCGTGGCCGACTGGGAAACGTCGCGATTTCCTACGAGATGTTCGGGCTGCGAGACGACGATCTGCGCGAACGCTTCGCGCCCTATGTCGAGCGGTTCCTGGCTTAGCCACTACCGTCTGAACCCATGGTGACTATGCCCGCCCTGGACGGCGTCGACCACAAATACGTTGATCTCGGCGACGGCGTCACGATTCACGTCGCGGACGCGGGCCCAGCCGAGGGTCCGGCCGTGATGCTGGTGCACGGCTTCCCACAGAACTGGTGGGAGTGGCACCAGATAATCGGTCCGCTGGCCGCCGACGGCTACCGGTTGCTGTGCCCCGACCTGCGTGGTGCGGGCTGGAGTTCGGCGCCCCGGTCGCGGTATCTGAAGAACGATATGGCCGACGATCTGGCGGCGGTGCTGGATCGCTTGGGCGTCGCCAAGGTCAAGCTTGTCGCCCACGACTGGGGCGGACCGGTGGCCTTCATCATGATGTTGCGTCATCCGGAAAGAGTGACCGGATTCTTCGGGCTGAACACCTCGGCGCCCTGGGTGCGGCGCGATCTCGGGATGATCCGTCACGCGTGGCGGTTTTGGTATCAGATTCCGATCTCGCTGCCGGTTATCGGTCCCCGGCTGATCGCCGACCCCAAAGCGCGCTTCTACCGGATGCTCGCCTCGTGGGTCGGCGATGGCTTCGTCGTGCCCGAGGAGGATGTCCGCATGTACGCCGAATGCATGGGCCAGCCCGGGCATGCGGAGGCCGGTTCTCGGTGGTATCGCAGCTTTCAGACCACCGAGATGCGGCGGTGGGCGAGCGGCGAGTTCAATGATGCCCGCGTCGACGTGCCGGTGCGCTGGCTGCATGGCACCGGCGATCCGGTGATCACGCCAAACCTGTTGCGCGGGTACGCGGACCGGGCAAGTGATTTCGAGGTCGAGCTGGTCGACGGCGTTGGTCACTGGATCGTCGAGCAGCGACCAGATCTGGTCTTGGATCGGGTCCGCAAGTTCCTGAGGGCCTGAGGATTAACCGCCTGCGGGCTGAGTCGGCCGCGTTACTCGACGCCGATCGTCACCTCGGTGGCCTTGATGAACACTGTCGCCGGCTGACCGACCTCCAGGTCCAGATCGAGGGCGGCGTCCTTGGTAATCGAGGACGTGACGACCTGATCGCCTCCGTCCAACTGAACTTTCACAGTTGCCATGACACTGCCGAGGTCGACGTCGGTGATGGTGCCGCTGAGTTGATTTCGTGTCGATAGCCGCATTGCAATCCTCCACATCGTTGGCGGTCTGCGACGAGCGTAGGCCCGCGGTTGGACTGGTGTCGCCCTTTCAGTGTCGAGCGCCCAGCAGCGCCACCGATGCCACCACCGCAGGTTCGACGACCTCGCCGATGTCGGCGCCGTCTTCGACGGTCAGCGCGGTCAGCTCGCGCAGGCCGCCCAGCAGGATCACTGCCAGCGGTGGTGACAGCGGCACAAGGTTGGCGCGCTTGAAGCCCGCGCTGCCGGTGAGGTCGATCAACAGGCTGGTCATCAGGTGAAGTCCGCGACGTTGCATCGGGCGGGCCGCGTCGCCGAGTGAGGGAAGCTCGCGGATCCAGCTCAACGTGACCGCGGGCCGAGCCTCGATGTGGCTGACGTAGGCCCGCACCGCCTGGCGAATCTGCTGGTGCCATTCCGCCTCGGGGTCGACGGCGGCGCGGATCTCGTCGGTGAGCCGTTCGGTATCGGCGTGTAACAGCTCGAGAAAACACTGTTCTTTGCCGGTGAACTGGCCGTAGAAGGTGCGCTTGGAGGTGCGCGCGTTTCGGACGATATCGGCGACGGTGGTGGCGCGGTAGCCGCGCTCGGTGATGGAGGTGGCCAGCCCGTTCAATAGCCGACGCCGAAACGGATCCGCATCGACGCAAGCCGCGTCGTGGTTCGATGCGGTCACCGCTGCTTTCACCGAGCCTCCCTACGTCGAACCCTTGCCAGACTGTGGTACCACACGGTACCGTACCGGAATTACCCGCCTGGTACACCGCGGTACCACACAGATATCGGGGAGCGCACCGCGATGAGCGAAGCAGTCACGGCTGAGGGCCATGTCTCGACCGCGCCACCTGCGGTCCACTTGCCTCCCGCGTCCCGAATTCCGAAAGCCCTGCAGGGTGCTGCATTCTCGGTCTCGCGACGCTGGACGGTGCAGCAGCTGTCCCGCCGTTACGGCAACGCCTTCGTGCTGAACCTTCCGGTATACGGCGACACGGTGGTGGTTGCCGATCCGCAGCTGGCCAGACAGGTCTTCACCACCAGCCCCGACGAGCTGGGCAACATCCAGCCCAACTTGAGCCGGCTGCTCGGGTCGGGCTCGGTCTTTGCTCTAGACGGTGACGAGCATCGTCGTCGTCGGCGTTTGCTGGCACCACCCTTTCACGGCAAGAGCATCAAGAACTACGAGAGCATCATCGAGGAGGAAACTCTGCACGAGATCGCCGGCTGGCCTGACGGGCAAGCGCTTGCGACGCTCCCGTCGATGATGCGGATCACCCTCAACGCCATCCTGCGGGCGGTTTTCGGGGCAGCAGGAGCCGATCTCGACGAGTTGCGGCGGATCATCCCGCCCTGGGTCACGCTGGGTTCACGTCTGGCAACGCTGCCCCAGCCGACGCGAGACTATGGTCGCCACAGCCCGTGGGGACGGCTGGCAGAGTGGCGGCGCAGGTACGACGTGGTCATCGACAAGCTGATCGACGACGAGCGGGAAGATCCAAACTTCGACGAGCGAACCGACGTCCTGGCACTCATGCTGCGCAGTACCTACGAGGACGGTTCGGCTATGTCGCGCAAGGACATCGGCGACGAACTGTTGACACTGCTGGCTGCGGGCCACGAAACCACCGCTGCGACCTTGGGGTGGGCGTTCGAGCGGTTGAGCCGGCACCCCGATGTGCTCGGCGCTCTGGTTGAGGAATCCGGCAGCGGCGACAACGCATTGCGTCAAGCTGCAATCCTCGAGGTGCAGCGAAACAGAACCGTTATCGATTTCGCCGGACGCCGGGTTCTGACGCCGTCATATCAGCTCGGCGAGTGGGTTATTCCGCACAGTTACTCCATCGTCGTCAGCATCGCGCAGTTGCACGCCAATGCCGACGCCTTCTCGGATCCGGAGCGTTTTGATCCCGACCGCTTCGTCGGCACCAAGCCGTCAGCCTCGTCGTGGATCCCGTTCGGCGGCGGCACCCGGCGCTGCGTGGGAGCCGCATTCGCCAACACGGAAATGGACGTGGTACTGCGAACGGTGTTGCGGCACTTCGCTATCGAGACCACCACGGCTCCAGGAGAAAAGCGGCACGGCCGCGGTGTGGCGTTCACTCCGAAGAACGGCGGCCGAATCGTTGTGCACCGCCGCTGAACCGGGCACACCCGCGGCGCGTGATCGTCGCTTAGCGGTCGACTCCGGCCCGACGCGGCAACTTCCAGGCGGGCCGGATGAAATGGCAGGTGTAGCCGTTCGGGTAGTGCTCCAGGTAGTCCTGATGCTCGGGCTCAGCTTCCCAGAAGTCCCCGGCGGGACTGACTTCCGTCACCACCTTGCCCGGCCATAAGCCAGAAACTTCCACGTCGGCGATGGTGTCCAGCGCGATCCGCTTCTGGTCGTCGTCAAGGTAGAAGATCGCCGAGCGGTAGCTGGCCCCGACGTCGTTACCCTGCCGGTTCTTGGTTGTCGGGTCGTGGATTTGGAAGAAGAACTCCAGCATCGTGCGGTAGTCGGTGCGCGACGGGTCGTAGGTGATCTCGATGCCCTCAGCGTGTGTGCCGTGATTGCGGTAGGTCGCATGAGGGGTGTCGCCACCGGTGTAGCCGACCCGTGTCGAGACGACACCGGGCTGCTTGCGGATCAGGTCCTGCATACCCCAAAAGCAGCCGCCAGCCAGGATTGCCTTGTCGTAGTTCGTCATCGCTGTCCTTTGCCTTTCTACATCTGAATTATCGGGCCGCTAGCGCAGCCAGTTGTGATTCAGGAGCACTTCCTGGGTGTGTTCCAGCACCAGCTGGGTCAGGAGCGCAAACGCTACCGAGAGCACAGCGGCGGCAATCACCCAGAATTTGATGACGATCAGCCGACCGCGCACGATGAGGCGCGCCAGTCGCTGGAAGACACCTACCGTCTGCAGGCCGCCAGCCGGGGTCGCGGCAGAGCACCCTATTTAGGCTACCCTCCAACCGTGACGTGCAGAGACGCGCTGAAAGCCCGCGGAGCGCTGCCGTGACGCCCGGCGTGTTCAGCCGCGGTGAGCTGGCGGCGGCATTCGAAAAGTTCGAGCAGACGGTGGCCCACGCCGCACAAACCCGAGACTGGGACGCCTGGGTTGAGCAGTACACATCGGAAGTCGAATACATCGAACACGCCGCGGGCACCATGATCGGCCGCGACGAGGTACGGGTGTGGATCCGCAAGACGATGACGACCTTCCCGGGCAGTCACATGACCGCCTTCCCCTCGCTATGGTCGGTCATCGACGAGTCCACCGCACGGATCATCTGCGAACTGGACAACCCGATGGCCGACCCCGGGGACGGCAGCGTCATCAGCGCCACGAACATCTCGATCATCACCTACGCCGGCGATGGCCTGTGGTGCCGGCAAGAAGACATCTACAACCCGCTGCGGTTCTTGCGGGCGGGGATGAAGTGGTGCCGCGCGGCGCAGGCGCTGGGTACGCTCGACGATGACGCGGCACGATGGATGCAGCAGTTCGGCGGCCAGCAGGCGGGTCGGCAATGACACGAATGGCCAAGCTGGTCATCGGCGCCAACGGCTTCCTGGGTTCCCATGTGACCCGTCAGCTGGTCGCCGACGGCGACGAGGTCCGGGCCATGGTGCGACCGACCGCCAACACCCGCAGCATCGACGACCTGACGGTCACCAGGTTTTACGGTGACGTCTTCGACTCGGCCACGCTGCGCACCGCGATGGACGGTTGCGACGACGTGTATTACTGCGTCGTGGACACCCGGGCCTGGCTGCGCGACCCGGCACCGCTGTTTCGCACCAACGTCGAGGGACTGCGCAACGTTCTCGAGGTTGCCAAGCGCGCCGACCTGCACCGATTCGTGTTCACCAGCAGCTACGTGACGGTCGGCCGTCGCCATGGGCACGTGGCAAGCGAAGACGACCCGATCGTTCGCCGGCGGCTCACCCCCTATGTCCAGTCCCGGGTCGAGGCCGAGGATCTGGTGCTGCGGTATGCCCGCCAGGATGGTTTGCCCGCGGTCGCGCTGTGCGTCTCGACGACCTATGGCAGCGGTGATTGGGGCCGCACGCCGCATGGTGCGTTCATTGCCGGGGCGGTGTTCGGCAAATTGCCGTTCACGATGAACGGCATTCAGCTGGAAGTGGTCGGCGTCGATGACGCCGCCAGAGCGCTGATCCTGGCCGCCGAGCGCGGCCGCAACGGTGAGCGCTACCTCATCTCCGAACAGATGATGCCGTTGCGCGAGGTGGTGCGAATCGCCGCCGACGAAGCCCGGGTGCCGCCACCGCGGCGTTCGCTCCCGATACCGGTGCTCTACGGGCTGGGCGCGCTGGGAAGCCTGAAGGCGCGATTAACCGGCACAGACGCCGAACTCAACCTGGCGTCGGTGCGGATGATGCGCGCCGAAGCCGAAGTCGACCACCGTAAAGCAGTCCGCGAACTGGGATGGCAGCCACGGCCGGTCGAGGTATCTATTCGCGAAGCCGCGCGGTTCTGGACCGCAATGAAGACGGCCAAGACGAGCGCCTCCAAATCCGACAAAGCGCCGCGTCTCGGGAATGTTGACCGCCTGCGGGCGTTGAACCACCCATGACCCACCGCAAAGTCCTAGAGCCCAATGCCGGGCACCCGATCACCATCGAGCCGACGCAGGGCCGGGTTCGGGTTCGTGTCAACGGCGAGCTGATCGCGGACAGCTCCGCGGCGCTCCAACTGCAGGAGGCGACTTTGCCTCTAGTGCAATACATCCCGATAAGTGATGTCGTGCAAGACGTGCTCACCCGCACCGACACCACGACCTACTGTCCATTCAAAGGTGAAGCCAACTACTACAGCGTGACCACCGCGGCCGGGGACACCGTCGACGACGCGATCTGGACCTACGAGCAGCCCTATCCGGCGGTGGCGGAGATCGCCGGTCACGTCGCGTTCTATCCCGACAAAGCCGAAATCAGCGTCGACGCACACTAGCGCCGGTTAGGTTGCTGGCCGGGAGTGCTTCGGGTGCCGCCCGGGCGTCGCTGTATTCCCGCAGCGAAACGATCATGCCGTCGCGGGTCTCGAAGATGAAGACGTACGGGCTGTCGAAGCGGGTCCCGTCGGCGCTCACACCGTAGCCGTGCGCCTCGACCACCACACTGTCTCCGTCGGTGACGGACCCGATCAAATCAAGTGTGACCTCGACCTGATTTCGGCGCCTATCGATTTCTTGCCGCAGCGCCGCCTTGTCCGCCGAAGTACGAGCGGTGATGCTCCAGTAGGTGAAATCGTCACTGAGTAAGGCAAAGCACTCGTCGCTGTCCCCGTCGGTCAGGCACTGCAAAAACATCCACGCCAGTTCTGCCTGCGGGCTGTCGAACGGCGTCCTCACATCGCCATCCTGACGCGACGAATAGTTGGTGGTCAATCGCTTGCGGCCAGCCAACCGCGCCGGCTGTGGGCTCGACCTATGATCGGTGGATTCCGGAGGTACGACGATTGGCGGCAGAAGACGTGACGTGCGCCCGCACGGTCACGTTCCCCGGCGTGGTCAGCCCTGGACTGACGCTTGGCCCGCTACGCCGCGGTCCCCGCGATCCCTGCTTTCAGCTGTCCGGTGACGGCGCGATCTGGCGAACCAGCTTGCTGCCCACCGGGCCGGTCACCGCTCGGATCACCCGGGCGGCGCGCAACGCGGTCCAATGCCTGGCCTGGGGCAGCGGCGCCGCGGAGTTCGTCGACACGCTGCCCGACCTGCTGGGCGCCGACGACGACGCCTCGGGCTTTGAGCCTCAGGAGCCGACAGTCGCCGCCGCGCACCGACGTGTCCCCCATCTGCGGCTGGGTCGCACGGCTCGGGTCCTGGAAGCGCTCATCCCCGCCGTTTTGGAGCAGCGGGTTCCCGGCGCGGATTCGTTCCGGTCCTGGCGGGTGCTGGTCACCAAATACGGCACCCCGGCGCCCGGGCCGGCGCCGGCGCGGATGCGGGTGCCGCCCTCGGCCGAGACGTGGCGCAACATCCCGTCGTGGGAGTTTCACCGCGCCAATGTCGACCCGGGACGGGCCCGCACCGTCGTCAGTTGCGCACGGCGGGCCACGTCACTGGAACGGCTGAGCACCTGGCCGGCCGAACAGGCGCGCGATGCGCTGACGTCGCAGCCGGGAGTCGGAGTGTGGACGGCGGCCGAAACCGCCCAGCGGGCGTTCGGCGATGCCGATGCGCTCTCGGTAGGCGACTACCACGTGCCCAAGATGATCGGCTGGACGCTGCTGGGCCGACCGGTCGCAGACGATGTTATGTGCGAGCTGCTCGAGCCCATGCGACCACACCGGCACCGCGTGGTCCGCTTGCTCGAGGCCAGTGGGCTGGCCTATGAGCCGCGCCGCGGGCCGCGACTTCCGGTGCAGAACATCCGCTCGCTGTGACCGGTTATCGGCTGTACCCATCGGGTACCCGTCACGGGAACTGACCGCGAGAGACCATCTTGGAGAGCATTCGATGACTAGGTTCACTATTCCGGGTTTGACCGACAAACAAGGAGCTCGGGTTGCCGACCTGCTGCAAAAACAGCTCAGCACCTACAACGACCTGCACCTGACGCTGAAGCACGTTCATTGGAATGTGGTGGGGCCCAACTTCATCGGTGTCCACGAAATGATCGACCCGCAGGTGGAACTGGTCCGTGGCTACGCAGACGAACTGGCCGAGCGGATCGCTGCGCTCGGCGCGTCGCCGCAGGGTACTCCGGGCGCAATCATCAAAGACCGCACCTGGGACGACTATTCGGTCGGCCGGGACACCGTTTCGGCCCATCTGGCTGCGCTGGACCTGGTGTACACCGGTGTCATCGAAGACATCCGCAAGGCGATCGGCGAGACCGAAGAACTCGACCCGGTAAGCCAAGACATTCTGATCGACCAGGCCGCGGAATTGGAGAAGTTCCAGTGGTTTGTGCGCGCGCACCTGGAGAACGCCGGCGGACAGCTGGCCCATGAAGGCGCCTCGACCGAAAAGTCCGCGGCGCGCACCGCCCGCCGCAAGACCTCCAAGTAGGCGCGTCCGCTACCCGTCGCCGGTCCGGTCTGCGCGCTCGGCTTCGGCCGCCTCGCGGTTGAGGCGCTGCGCGCGATAGATCGACACATGGCGATCGGCGAGGCGAGCACGACTCACAACGGAATCGCTTCCAGCGCATCGGTCATCATGGCCAACTGAACCCGGCACGCTAGCAGCCGCGGGAATAATCGGACCGCAGTCCGGTTATATCGGGTGATTCGTACCCGAGGAGGTAACCATGCCCGCCGTAACCGCAGGCACCCAGACCCTGATACGGGTGGCCGCCGCGAGCCCCACCGACAACGAACGGCCGGTCCGATCGATCACAACCGGGCCTCGCGGCTACGAGGGCGAGGGCTTCCCCGTCGTCCGGGCGTTCGCCGGCGTCAGCACCGCCGCGCTGGACCCGTTTGTGCACATGGACCAAATGGGTGAGGTGGAGTATGAACCCGGCGAGCCCAGGGGCACCGACTGGCATCCGCACCGCGGCTTCGAAACGGTCACGTACATGATCGACGGCCGCTTCGCGCATCAGGATTCGCACGGCGGCGGCGGCCTGATCACCGACGGCGCCACCCAGTGGATGACGGCCGGTTCGGGCATCCTGCACATCGAAACCCCGCCCGCCGATCTGGTCGAAAGCGGCGGCACATTCCACGGCATCCAGCTGTGGGTCAACCTGCCGAAAAAAGACAAGTTCGCGACCCCGCGGTATCAGGCCCTCGCCGGAGACGACGTCGGGCTACTCGCATCCGGTGACGGCGGCGCGCTGGTCCGCATCATCGCCGGTGAGATCGACGGCCAGTACGGGCCGGGCCGCACCCACACGCCGATCACCATGGCGCACGCCACGGTCCAGCCGGGAGCACGGCTAAACATGCCATGGAACCGCGACTTCAATGCGCTGGTGTACGTGCTATCCGGGCGCGGAACCGTCGGCCCGCTCGCACACCCGATTCACCAATGTCAGTTGGCCGTCCTCGGGCCTGGCGACCGGATCACGCTGGGCGCTGACCCGACCCAGGATGCGCACCGGCCGGCCCTGGACGCGCTGATCCTGGGTGGGCAGCCGATTCGGGAACCGGTGTTTCACTACGGTCCGTTCGTGATGAATACCAAGTCGGAGTTGGTCCAGGCACTGGAAGACTTCCAGGCCGGAAAGTTCGGCAGTGTCCCGCCGAACGCGTTGATGCCGCACAGAGGTGGCCCGCGAGGAGCCGCCAATTGGCAGGCACGCTGATAGCCGAACTGACTTAAGTGTGATCTATGGCACAATTTCACCTGTGCCGTATACGGCGAGTCGGGGTCCGGGGCGCCCCCCTGCAGCGAAAGCGGCCGATACGCGTAAGCGCATCGTGCGTGCTGCTCGAGAAGTGTTCAGCGAACACGGTTACGAGGCCGCCACGTTCCAGGCGATCGCCGTCCGCGCCGACCTGACCAGGCCCGCGATCAACCACTACTTCTCCAGTAAAGGCATGTTGTACCGGGAAGTCGTCGAGCAGACCAACAGCCTCGTCGTCGCCGCCGGTATCGAGCGGGCGCGGGGCGAGACGACGCTGGTGGGACGGCTCTCGTCGTTCATCACGGCGGCAACGCAAGCCGACGCCGAGAATCCCTGGGCGGCGGCGTTCCTGATTACCACAGTCCTGGAGTCTCGCCGACACCCCGAATTCAACCGGTTCGAGAACGACACACTGCGCGCCACGCGCGAATTCCTGAATTGGGTACTCGGCGATGCAATCCAGCGTGGTGAGCTCGACACCAGTAGCGATATCTCGTCGCTGACCGAAATGCTGGTGATGGTGCTGTGCGGAGTGGGCTTCTACGCCGGCTTTGTCGGCAGCCGCGAGCAGGTCGTCATCACCACCGCGCAGTTGCAAGAACTGCTGGCCGGCACGCTGTGGCGGCTGACGGCAGCCACCCGGCCCGACGGCAGTGATGTAGCGCACAGCAGCATATAGATTGCCTAACTTATTAGGTAGCATGGTGCTGCCATGACTGATCTTTATCAACGCGGTTCCGCTCGGGCCGACGGGGACAGCTGGGAAATCACCGAAAGCGTCGGCGCCACCGCATTGAGTGTCGCGGCGGCGCGCGCGGTGGCGACAGCGGCACCTGATCCCCTGATCCGTGACCAATTCGCCTACCTGCTTGTCTCGTCGGCCGGTCCGGCCTGGGCTCGTCTGGCCAGCCCGGATCTGGACTGGATCGGCGACGACGAGCATGGCCGACGAGCGCACCGGCTGGCCTGTGACTACCAAGCGGTGCGCACCCATTTTTTCGACGAATATTTCTCCGACGCGATGGCCGTCGGCATCCGCCAGGTGGTCATTTTGGCCGCGGGGCTGGACGCGCGGGCCTACCGGCTGGATTGGCCGACGGGCACCGCGCTCTACGAGATCGACCAGCCGCAAGTGCTGAGCTACAAGACGGACACCCTGCAATCGGCCGGCGCGGTTCCCAAGGCGACCCGGCGCACCGTCCCCGTCGACCTGCGTGAGGATTGGCCGGCTGTGCTGTCGGAAGCGGGATTCGACCCGACCTTGCCCACCGGATGGCTGGCCGAGGGCCTATTGCCGTACCTGCCGGCTGCGGCTCAGGGCCGGCTCTTCGACATGATCACTGACCTGAGCGCATCCGGCAGCCAGGTCGCCGTCGAGGCGTTCACCATGGGTTCGGACGATACCGAGCGGCGCCGCGCCGCGCGCCGGACGCGCTGGGCCCGGATGCGTGAGCGTCTCGGCCTGGATATCGACGTCGAAACACTGACCTATCACGAGACCGACCGTGCCGACGCCGCCGAATTACTGACGGCGCACGGCTGGCAGGTCGACGTGGTGAACAACACCGACGAAATGCGCCGACTTGGCCGGCCGGTGCCTGACGACCTAGCCGAGGAAGCATTCACCACCAGACTGCTGCGAGCGCGGCTCGTCGCGGTCAATTGACCCCGCGGCACGAGAAGGCGACCCACCATGAGCGGCATGCGCACCCACGACGACACCTGGGACATCGCCAGCAGCGTCGGCACCACCGCGGTGATGGTGGCCGCGGCCCGGGCCGTCGAGACCGACAAGCCGGACCCACTGATCCGCGACCCGTACGCCAAAGTTCTGGTCAGCCAGGCCGCCACCGGCGTGTGGGAGACCATGCTCGACGACTCCCTGGTTGCCAAGGTGGAATCCATCGATCCGGAAGCCGCTGCGATCTTCCAGCACATGCGCAGCTATCAGGCGGTGCGCACCCATTTCTTCGACGCCTACTTCGCCGACGCCGTAGCGGCCGGGATCCGGCAGGTGGTGATCTTGGCTTCGGGCCTGGATTCCCGTGCCTACCGGCTGGATTGGCCGGCGGGCACCGCGGTCTACGAGATCGATCAGCCTAAGGTGCTGGCTTATAAGTCGGCGACGCTGGCGGAGCACGGCGTCACCCCGTCGGCCGATCGCCATGAGGTCCCATCGACCTGCGGCAGGACTGGCCGGCCGCGCTGCACGGCGAGGGCTTCGACCCGCAGTTGCCGACGGCTTGGCTGGCCGAAGGGCTGCTGATGTATCTGCCCGCCGAAGCCCAGGACAAGCTGTTCACCCAGATCACCGAGTTGAGCGCACCGGGCAGCCGGCTTGCCGCCGAAACCGCGGCCCGCCACGGCGACGAGCGTCGGCGGGAGATGCGCGAGCGCTTCGACCGGATCGCCGCGCAACTCGGCATCGAACGAGGCGTCGATGTGGGGGAGTTGATCTACCACGACGACCACCGGGCGGTGGTGGCCGACTGGCTTAACGATCACGGCTGGATCGCCACCGCGCAGAACTCCGGAGACGAGATGCGCCGGTTGGGACGCTGGGTCGAGGAAGTGCCGCTGGCCGACGACAAAGACGCGTTCGCGCAGTTCGTGACGGCGAAGCTGGCCTAGGGGGTCCGGCCCGCCGGCAGGCACGCCTAGGATTAGGCTGCTGCCGGTCAGGAAGGGGAACCCATGACCACCGAAGCCACCCCGAACACCGCTGGCGCCGCCACACCGAGCGGTTCGGCCGTCTCGAAAACGGTCGCCCGGCTACGGGAAACCTTCGCGACCGGGAAGACCCGGGACGTTCAGTGGCGACGAGCCCAGCTGCATGCCATCGAGCAGATGATGGCCGAGAACGACTCTGCAATCACCGACGCGCTGGCGAAAGATCTCGACCGCAAACCCTTTGAGGCGTGGCTCGCCGATACCGCTATCACCGCCGGCGAAGCGCGGTACGCGGCCAAACACGTCAAGAGATGGATGCGCCGTAAGTACCGATTGCTTGAGCTCGCGCAGCTGCCCGGCCGCGCCTGGGTCGAGTACGAGCCCTACGGGACCGTGCTGATCATCGGCGCCTGGAACTACCCGTTCCAACTGACCCTCTGTCCCGCGATTGCGGCGATCTCCGCGGGGAATGCCGTCGTGCTCAAGCCCTCTGAGATCGCGCCGGCCTCTTCGCAATTGATGGCCGAACTCGTGCCGCGCTATCTGGACAACGACGCGATCGCCGTGGTCGAGGGCGACGGTGCGGTGAGCCAGGAGCTGATCGCGCAGGGCTTCGATCGGGTGCTGTTCACCGGTGGCACCGAGATCGGCCGCAAAGTCTATGAAGGCGCCGCCCAACACCTCACACCGGTCACCCTGGAATTGGGCGGCAAAAGCCCGGTGATCGTCGCCGCGGACGCCGACGTCGACGTCGCGGCCAAGCGAATCGCGTGGATCAAACTGCTCAACAACGGCCAGACCTGTGTGGCACCCGACTATGTACTTGCCGACGCGACGATCCGCGACGAACTCGTCAGCAAGATCAGCGATGCCATCACGAAGTTCGAGTCCAATGCGCACAATGGCCTGCGCATCGTCAACCAGCGCCAATTCGACCGGCTGACCGAATACCTGGCCAACACCAAGGGCACCGTCGCCGTGGGCGGCAACTCCGACGCGGCGACCCTGCGTCTGCAACCGACGGTCGTCGTCGACCCCGATCCCGACGAACCGTTGATGCGCAACGAGATCTTCGGTCCTATCCTCCCGGTGATCTCGGTCCAATCCCTCGAGGACGCAATACGTTTCGTCAACGCCCGGCCAAAACCGCTGTCGGCATACCTGTTCACCAAGACCCGCGCCATCCGCGAGAAGGTGATCAAGGAGGTTCCGGCGGGCGGCATGCTGGTCAACCATCTCGCCTTCCAAGTGTCGACCGCCAAACTGCCGTTCGGCGGTGTCGGATCGTCGGGAATGGGTGCCTACCACGGCCGCTGGGGCTTCGAGGAATTCAGCCACCGCAAGGCGGTGCTCACCAAGCCCACCCGTCCCGATCTCTCGAGCTTTATCTACCCGCCGTACAGCGAGAAGGCGCAGAAACTGGCGCGCCGGCTGTTCTAGCCCAGCGCCCGGCGACGATGCAGGCCCGTGTAGCGGCCTGAGGAGGCGGGCACTTCAGCCCCACCAAGAAGGAAGCACATGCCCGGAGTGCAGGACCGTGTCATCGTTGTCACCGGAGCCGGTGGGGGATTGGGCCGAGACTATGCCCTGACCCTGGCACGCGAAGGCGCCAGCGTCGTCGTCAACGACCTCGGCGGCGCCCGTGACGGCACCGGTGCCGGATCGGCGATGGCCGATCATGTGGTTGCCGAAATCAAGGACGCCGGCGGGCGCGCCGTCGCCAACTACGACAGCGTCGCCGAGCCCGAAGGTGCGGAAAACATCATCAAGACCGCGCTCGACGAGTTCGGCAAGGTCGACGGGGTGGTGAGCAACGCCGGAATCCTGCGCGACGGGACCTTCCATAAGATGTCGTTCGAGAACTGGGACGCCGTGCTCAAGGTGCACCTCTACGGCGGCTACAACGTGATCCGCGCAGCGTGGCCGCACTTCCGTGAGCAGAGCTTCGGGCGGGTGGTCGTCGCCACCTCCACCAGCGGCCTGTTCGGCAACTTCGGTCAGGCCAACTACGGTGCGGCCAAGCTCGGCCTAGTCGGCCTGATCAACACCCTGGCCCAGGAAGGCGCCAAGTACAACATCAAGACCAACGCGCTGGCGCCGATCGCGGCCACCCGGATGACTGAAGACATTTTGCCGCCCGAGGTGCTGCAGAACCTGACCCCGGAATACGTGGCGCCGGTGGTTGCCTATCTATGTACCGAGGAGGTGCCCGACACCGGCTCGATTTTCATCGTCGGAGGCGGGAAGGTGCAGCGGACCGCCCTGTTCCAGAACGAGGGCGTGACGTTCAAGACGCCGCCGTCGGTGGACGACGTGGCCGAGCACTGGGCCGAGATCGACGACTTGTCCGGCGCGAAGCAGGCCGCTTTCTCAGTCCGCTAAGCGCATGAAAGCCTGTATCGTTCAGGAACTTTCGGGCCCATCAGGGCTGGTGTACACCGATGTCGACGACGTCGCCGCTGGTGACGACATGGTGGTCATCGAGGTGCGCGCGGCCGGGGTGTGCTTCCCCGACCTACTGCTGAGCAAGGGCGAGTACCAGCTCAAGCTGCCGCCGCCGTTCGTGCCCGGCATGGAGGTGGCGGGCGTCGTGCGCTCGGCACCCGAGGAATCCGGATTCCGGGTGGGCGAGCGGGTTTGTGCGTTCGGCGGTCTCGGCGGCTACGCGGAGCAGGTGGCCCATCCCGGTGGTGCAGGTGACCCGTAGCCCCGCCGAACTCGATGACGCGCAAGCGGTGTCGCTGCTGGTGAACTACAACACGATGTAAACCGCCTCCGCCACAGCGCTATCCGCTGTCGGAGGCACGGGCGGCGTTGCAGAGCCTGGCCGACGGCGGGGTGCTCGGCAAGGTGGTGTTGGAGCCCTAGAGGCTAGGGGATGAGACTGCCGAACTCGCTCACCGTGATCGCGGCCGCCTCCAAGGTCGGCACCAATCCGATCGCGAGTGCGAACGGCGCAATCGCCAGGTCGGCGGCGATGGGATTCCCGACCGCGTCAAGCAGGTTTCCGTCCTGCAGTCCGTCGAGGAACAGGGTGAGGTCATACGCCGGCAGGCTGGTGGTCAGCGCAATGCCGGCGTCTGCCACCGGGAGCTGGCTGGCCAGGGCGGTGGAGAGCGAACCGCTGAACGCGTCGATGATGTTGCTGGCCTCAATCGGGACGTCACCATGCCCGAATGTGCTAAGCGCGTCGATGAGCTGCAAGAGCGTGGGAGTGTCGCTGGGGGTGAGGCCGAAGGTGTGCGTCACGTCCAGCAGCTGATAGAGCGTCGACAAATCGGTGAACTGGCCCGTTTGGATGTCCTCGACCGCCTTGTCGTAGCCCTGGGTCAATCCATTGACCAGTGCGGTGAAGACGTCGTTCAGGTTGATATCGGTCGGCAGAAAGCCGAAGGGGGTGGGCACGCTGGGGTCCCCGGGGTCCCACCCTTGGGTGATGCTGCCGTAGCCCAGGTTCACCAGCACCGTCAGGTCGGGTTGCAGGAAGTCGGCCAGCGGATTGCTGAGCCAGCGCACCGGGTCCAGCAGCGGCAGGCTTTCTTGGATCATGTGGTAGGTGGTGTCGCCGTAGGTTCCTAAATCGACAGCGTCGGAAATCTGATCCGGGGTCAGCGGATTCAGATAGGAGGCGTGGTCGAAGATGATGCCGATGTAGGCGTTGAGGTCGGACAGGAAGTTGATCGGGTAGCGCGGAAAGTCGGCGAAGCCGTCGTACTCGTTGGTGTAGATGTCGGTCGGGTAAAGGTTGTCGGGTGTCGCTCCGTTGAACGACACACCGAAGCTCGGGATGGATCAGGCCGGCGAAGCGCTCCAGGAAACCGCCGTCGGGATTGTTCGGGTCGCCGACCAGTGTGAAGCTCACATCTTTGCCTGACACACCCTCGGTCGCCAGTTGCGACATCTCTACCGAAGAGACCGACGAGCTCTGCGAATAGCCGAAAACGTCGACATGGTTGCCGAGATCGTTGACCTGATAGTTGATCGCATGGTCGAGAGCCGTGACGCCCTGGGTCAACGAGGAGTCGAAGGGCAAGGTGTTGACACCGGTGACCGGGTACAGCCCCTCGGGCGTGGTGAACGGGTACAAGGTGGAGTCCGCAGGAAGTTTCAGGTACAGGTCGTTCGCGGCATCCACGTAACTCTCGACCGGCGTCGGGAAGCCGCTGGGGCCCATGATCAACGCGGTGTCGTCGCCGAATGCGAACGCGGAGTTCATCATCGACGTCAGCCCCAGCAGGCCGGCGCCGCCGGCCGATACCACTCCCAAACCCATCAGCCGAAGCTTGCGAGCTGTCATGGCGACCTCCTGTTACGCGGCGTCGTTGACCTGCAGAGCATTTGGGAGTGCAACCGACAACGATGGGCCCGACATCGCGCCGGACCCATCGCGTGACCCCCTTAGCGGCTGTTAGAAGAGACCACTTAGCGTCGCGGAGATTGTGTCGGCCGCGTGACTGAGGACCTCGAATTCGAAGCCAGCGGCCAGCGTGTCCAGTGCGGTGTTGGCCGCGAGCGGCAAGCCGAACGCATCGACCAGATCACCGGTTGCCAAGTTGTCGGTGAACAGGGTGGCGTCGTAGGCCGGCACACTGGTCGAGAGCGCATTGAGGATGTCCTCCGTGGGCAGCAGCGTGCCGTAGGCGGTGGAGGCCACACTAGACAATGCGTTGACGATGTCGGTGAGCGAGGCGCTGGCGGCCGCCGGCGAGCTGAAGTCAGTCGCCAACGTGCTCAAGATGTCCTGCAACGACACACTCGACGTCGTCGCGGAGGTAACCGCCGTCGACGCTGGGTCCGTCAGATCTGTCAAGAACGCGTTCCATCCCTGCTCGGCCCCGCTGAGCAGATCGTTGTCGAGGGTGGTCATCTGGGCCGAGGTGAGGTCGGGCATCAGGCCGAACGGGGTGGGCACATTGGCTGGCGAGTCCGTTGTGGCGGACCAGCCGATCGTGGGGTCGCTGCCATAGCCCAGGTTGATCAACATCGTCAAGTCGGGTCCCAGCAGGTCGCCGAGCGGCTTGCTGATCCCGTCGATCAGCGACACCAGCGGCGCCGTGATGGGTTGCCCGTCAATGGTGTCGATCATGTAGTAGTTGGTCAGGCTGTCATACCCGAGCGATTCCGAGCCGGGCAGCGGAATCGCATCGTGGACATCTGCGCCCGTCGGGCCGCCGGTCAGGTCCGCGGGCGGATACACCGCGTCGATGAATTGGTTCAGATAGGTGCCGTGCAGCGACTCGATACCGAGGAACGCGTTGAGGTCGGCCAGCAAGTTGAGTGGGTAGCGCGGGAAATCGGTGAATCCGTCGTATTCCAGGGAATACATCGAGGTCGTGTAGTCACTGGCCGGGGTGGCGCCGTCGAAGTTGAGGCCCAGGCTCGGGAGCTGCAGCGGCAGACTGTGGGTGTCACCATTGATGGTCTCGTAACCGTTGAAGCGCTCGAGCAGGCCGCCGTTAGGAGCGCTGGGGTCACCGATG
Source organism: uncultured Actinomycetota bacterium (assembly GCA_963787635.1). Lineage (GTDB taxonomy): Bacteria > Actinomycetota > Actinomycetes > Mycobacteriales > Mycobacteriaceae > Mycobacterium. Next base: position 1,064,297 of record CAWBDP010000008.1, read on the forward strand.
AGGACGAAGTTCGCAGCGCCGGTCGGCACGCCCTCGGCTTTGAGGATGCCCATCTCCAGGCCGGAAATGGTGGCACTCTGCGAGTAGCCGAACACCGTCGAGGTGTCGTGGGCTCCGAGGTTGGCCAGAATGTTGTAGTTCAGGATGCTGAGGCCCTGGCCCACCGACGTGCTTTGGGCCGGCAAGTCGTTGATCGTGAATGGGGTGCCGGTGGCGACGTTGAAGGCGGTGAACGGACCCGAGGGGTCGTTGAAGTGCAAGGTGTTCACACCCGTAAGCGGATACAACCCTTCCGGTGTGAACAGCCCGTTGGCCAAGACGCCGGGGTAGGTGGCGGGGTATTGGTCCAGGCCGAAACCGTTGATGAAGCCCAAGTTCGCGCCGCCCACGTACGGAGCCGTCGGTATCGGCAGGCCGCTGCCGCCCATCACCAGGCCGATGTCACTGGGGTTGGGGGTGAGAGTGATGTCCGGTGTCACGACTCCCGTGTCCCCGAAGGCATAAGCCGAGTGCATGATCGAGGTCAGCGACATCGCGGCGGCGCCGGCACTCGCCAGTAATCCTGCTGTCAGCCAGCGGAGCCTGCGACCTGTCATCATTGACCTCCCCGACGTCGGTTAGAGCTGTCAGCGTTTCCGAATCTGTGCAGCCCAGACGGCTGGGCGCGCCAGTTGTACATACGTTTTACACCTTGCAAACCCGTCGCGTCTAGGAATTTCTTAGGTTTTTCTTCACGAAAATTCAGCAGCAACTTTGCAGAAATTGACGCCGCGACAACGCCGGTTCGGCGGAAGGCGGGGTTAACCCAGCAGCGCGCTACGCAGCCGATCTATGTCATCTTCGCTGACGTCGGCGCTGCGCAGGTAGCCCTCCAGCGAGCCATATTCCGTGTCGATCGTCGCGCGCGCGGCGTGCAAATACTCTTCACGCACGCCCAATACCTCGTCTGAGAGTCGCGCCTCGGTGAACGCCATCATTTCCGGAGTCACTTCGGTGTCTCGCCGTTCCCGGATCGCCGCCAGGATTTTGGTCCGCAGCGCGGGTGCGGCCTGGTTGCTGCGCAGAAAATCTGCCACGATGGCATCCCAGTCGACGCCGATGGTTTCCAGCACCAGCGCGACCATGAAGCCGGTGCGGTCCTTGCCCGCGAAGCAATGGGTGAGCACCACGCGTTCGTCGGCCAGCAGGGTGACCAAACGGCGCAGCGCAGGTTGCGCCCCGTTATAGATGGGAAATCTGCGGTACTCGTCGACCATGTAGCGGGTGGATGCGTCGTTGACCGACTCGTCACCGGGCTTGTCTTCCAGCAGTTGCCTGAACGCGTTCTCGTGCGGGGCTTCACTGTCCGAGCCGGTCTCGTCGGCGCCGAGGTCGGGGATGGGCAGCAGGTGGATGTCGACGCCATCAGGCACCAGGCCCGGTCCGTGGCGAGCGACCTCGCGGTGCGAGCGCAGATCAGCCACATCGGTGATGCCCAATCGGCGCAGCTCGTTGCGGCCACCCTCCTGCAGCTCACTCAACTCGCCGGAGCGGAACAGTCGTCCCGGCCGCAGCACGCCCGTGCTGTCCGCAACATCGCGAAAATTCCACGCTCCCTGCAGATCTCGTACTCCATCGGCCACCTCAGGTGACCGCCGCAGCGAAAGCGCTTTGCTCCCGGCCGAGCTCGGCGCGCGCGATGGACCGCATATGCACCTCGTCGGGCCCATCGAAGATGCGCATCGCGCGCTGCCAGGCATAGAGCCGGGCCAGCGCCGTGTCCTCGCTGACGCCCGCCGCGCCGTGCACCTGGATGGCGCGGTCGATGACGTCGCACGCCATCTGCGGCGCCACCGCCTTGATCTGCGACACCAATAGATGCGCGGCCTTGTTGCCGTTCTGGTCGATAGTCCAGGCCGCCTTCTCGCATAGCAGTCGGGCCTGGTCAATTTCGTTGCGGGACTTGGCAATTGCCTGCTGCACCAGACCTTGGTCGGCCAGTGGGCGGCCGAAGGCGATCCGGGTGTTGGCCCGGTGCACCATCAGCGCCAGCGCACGTTCGGCTCCGCCCAGTGCGCGCATGCAGTGGTGGATGCGGCCCGGGCCCAACCGGGCCTGGGCGATCGCGAAGCCGCCGCCTTCTTCACCGAGCAGGTTGGTGACCGGCACCCGCACGTTGTCATAGATGATCTCGCAGTGTCCGGGCTGATCCTGATAACCGAAGACCGAGGTCGAGCGGACCACGGTCACGCCCGGCGTATCGATCGGCACCAAAACCATTGACTGCTGTTGGTGGCTGGCCGCCTCCGGGTTGGTGCGGCCCATCACGATCAGGATCTTGCAGCGCGGATCCGCTGCGCCCGACGTCCACCACTTGCGGCCGTTGATCACGTAGTCGGCACCGTCACGCACGATCGCGGTTTCGATGTTGCGGGCGTCGCTGCTGGCGACTGCCGGTTCGGTCATCGAAAAGCCGCTACGGATCTCGCCGGCAAGCAACGGCTCCAGCCACTGCGCGCGCTGCTCCTCGGTGGCGAACAGGTGCAGGGTCTCCATGTTGCCGGTATCCGGTGCCGCGCAGTTGATCGCCTCGGGGGCGATCTCTAGACTCCAGCCGGTCAGTTCGGCCAGCGGGGCGTAGTCGAGGTTGGTCAGACCCGACTCGGCGGGCAGGAACAAATTCCACAGTCCGCGCTCTTTGGCCTTGACCTTCAGTTGTTCGACGACCGGCGGCACAGTGTGGTCGCCGGGGCCGGCTTCGCGGCGGTACTGGTCGTAGTCGGCCTCGGCCGGGAAGACGTACTCGGTCATGAAGTCGGACAGTCGCTTGTGGTAGTCGATGGCTTTGGCCGACATCGCGAAATCCATTCCGCCACGATATGACACGTGTGTTGCGGCTTGTCGGCAACCACCGTCTCGCCTTGCCGCGACACTTAAACCACGCACATGACTCGCCGATGCGGGTGTACGTGGTTTAAGTCTGGGCGACGTGGCCAAGACTTCCCGCTCTGGAAGCGGGCCCGACGGGGAGGCGATCGCTCACGCTAGGGTGAGTCCGGTTTGCCGGGTAGGGAGTACAGGAAGTAGATGCGGACGCCATGACAGATACGCACACTACGGTCGGGGTGGTCGCCGAGTCCGGGTCCGACGAGCGGCGGGTGGCGCTGGTTCCCAAGGCGGTGGCGTCGTTGGTGAACAGCGCAGTTGCGGTGGTGGTGGAGTCCGGTGCTGGCGAGCGCGCTCTGCTTCCCGATGAGCTGTACACCGAGGCCGGTGCCACGGTCGGGGACGCTTGGGCGGCCGATGTGGTGGTGAAAGTGGCACCGCCGACCGGCGACGAGGTCAGCAAGCTGCACCGGGGGCAGACACTGATCGGTTTCTTGGCCCCGCGCAGCGCCGAGAACCAGATCCAGGCCTTGGCCGGGGCCGGTGTGCAGGGGTTCGCACTGGAGGCGATCCCGCGGATTTCCCGGGCGCAGGCGATGGACGCTTTGTCGTCGCAGGGAAATGTGGCGGGGTATAAGGCGGTGCTGTTGGCTGCCTCGGAGTCCACCCGGTTCTTCCCGATGTTGACCACGGCGGCGGGCACGGTGAAGCCGGCCACGGTGCTGGTGTTGGGGGTCGGGGTGGCCGGGCTGCAGGCGCTGGCGACCGCCAAGCGGTTGGGGGCGCGCACCTCGGGGTACGACGTGCGCCCCGAGGTGGCCGATCAGGTGCGCTCGGTGGGCGCGCAATGGCTCGACGTCGGCATCGATGCTTCCGGTGAGGGGGGGTATGCCCGCGAGCTCACCGACGAGGAACGCGCCCAGCAGCAGAAGGCGCTGGAGGAAGCGATCAGCGGCTTCGACGTGGTGATCACCACCGCACTGGTTCCCGGCCGGCCGGCACCGCGGCTGGTGACCGCCGCCGCGGTGGAGGCAATGAAACCCGGGAGCGTGGTGGTGGATTTGGCCGGGGAAACCGGCGGCAATTGCGAACTGACCGAACCGGGACAGACGGTGGTCAAACACGACGTGACGATCGCGGCTCCGCTGAATCTGCCGGCGACCATGCCCGAGCACGCCAGCGAGCTGTACAGCAAGAACATCACTGCGCTGCTGGACTTACTGATCAAGGATGGCCAGCTCGCCCCGGATTTCGACGACGAAGTCATCGCGGAGTCCTGTGTGACTCGCGCCGGCGACGATGCAGGGGGGGCACCCCCAGCTGCGCAGGAGCACCCCAGCTCAGCAAGGGGACAGCGAGGGGGACGCAGCGATGCTGAGGAGCGGCGCCAAACCAGCGGAGAGGACAGTTAGATGCACGGGCTGTACGACGAACTCCTCTCCAACCTGGCGATCCTGGTGCTGTCCGGATTCGTCGGCTTCGCGGTGATCTCCAAGGTGCCCAACACCCTGCATACGCCACTGATGTCGGGCACCAACGCCATCCACGGCATCGTGCTGATCGGCGCTCTGGTGGTCTTCGGGGAAGTGGAGAAGCCGAGCCTGGCAGTGCAGATCATCCTGTTCGTCGCGGTGGTGTTCGGGACGCTGAACGTCGTCGGCGGGTTCATCGTCACCGACCGGATGCTGGGCATGTTCAAAGGCAAGAAGCCTGCTCCTCAGGCCAAGACCGAGGAGCCGGCGGCCAAATGAACTACCTGGTGATCAGCCTCTACGTCATCTCGTTCGCACTGTTCATCTACGGCCTGATGGGCCTGACCGGGCCCAAGACCGCCGTGCGCGGCAACTTGATCGCCGCGGTCGGCATGGCCCTGGCCGTAACGGCCACCCTGATCAAGATCCGGCACAACGACCAATGGATATGGATCATCGCCGGCCTGGTCGTCGGTGTCGTGCTCGGCGTGCCGCCGGCACGGTTGACCAAGATGACGGCGATGCCGCAGCTGGTGGCGTTTTTCAACGGCGTCGGCGGCGGGACCGTCGCGCTCATCGCACTTTCGGAATTCATTGAAACTAAGGGCTTTTCAGCCTTTCAGCACGGCGAATCGCCGACCGTGCACATCGTGGTGGCCTCGCTGTTCGCCGCGATCATCGGGTCGATCTCGTTCTGGGGATCGATCATCGCGTTCGGCAAGCTGCAGGAGATCATCTCCGGTAAGCCGATCGGCCTGGGCAAGGCGCAGCAGCCGGTCAATCTACTGCTGTTGGCCGCCGCCGGCGCGGCCGCGGTCGTCATCGGGGTTCATGCTCAACCGGGCCGTGGCGGGGCGTCGCTGTGGTGGATGATCGGACTGTTGGCCGCCGCCGGGGTGCTGGGCCTGATGGTGGTGCTGCCCATCGGCGGCGCCGACATGCCGGTGGTGATCTCGCTGCTCAACGCCATGACCGGCCTGTCCGCCGCGGCGGCCGGGCTGGCGCTCAACAACACGGCGATGATCGTGGCGGGCATGATCGTGGGTGCCTCCGGCTCGATTTTGACCAACCTGATGGCCAAGGCGATGAATCGCTCCATCCCCGCGATCGTGGCCGGCGGCTTCGGCGGCGGCGGGGTGGCCCCCGGTGGGGACGGTGACAGCGGGGACAAGACCGTCAAGTCCACCTCGGCGGCCGACGCCGCGATCCAGATGGCCTACGCCAACCAGGTGATCGTGGTCCCCGGCTACGGTCTGGCCGTCGCCCAAGCTCAGCATGCCGTCAAGGACATGGCCAACCTGCTGGAACAACGTGGCGTGGCTGTGAAATACGCGATCCATCCGGTCGCCGGTCGGATGCCCGGACATATGAATGTGCTGTTGGCCGAAGCCGAAGTCGACTATGACGCGATGAAAGACATGGACGACATTAACGGCGAATTCGCCCGTACCGACGTCGCGATCGTCATCGGCGCCAACGACGTCACCAACCCGGCGGCGCGCAATGAAGCCTCCAGCCCCATCTACGGCATGCCGATCCTCAACGTCGATCAGGCGAAATCGGTGATTGTGCTCAAGCGGTCGATGAACTCAGGCTTCGCCGGCATCGACAATCCGCTGTTCTACTCCGATGGCACCACCATGCTGTTCGGCGACGCCAAAAAATCGGTCTCGGCGGTCACCGAGGAACTCAAAGCGCTGTAGACGCGGGTTAGACGGGCGGGTAGTCCTGCGGCGGATAGCCGTTCCCGTCCACCACGCCACGCAGCCCCCACGGGACGTAGCGGAAGAAGAATTCGATTTCGTCGGAGAAGTCGTAGCTGGGATCTGGATCCATCTGGCCACCTCTTTGGTTCGCGACTAGTTTCGTCCCGCAGTCTAGTCCCATCCGCCACCCGCGCGACAGGTTTGCCTAGACTAGCCAACCAGTTGATCGACACCGGGGACACCACCCGGCCCGCCGAAGCGAGTAGACATGCCATCCGACAGCTCCACCCCCAATGGGCTCTCCCGCCGCGAGGAGTTGCTGGCCGTCGCGACCAAGCTCTTCGCCGCACGCGGCTATCACGGCACCCGGATGGACGACGTCGCCGATGTGGTCGGGCTGAACAAAGCGACGGTGTATCACTACTACGCCAGCAAGTCGCTGATCCTGTTCGACATCTACCGCCGCGCCGCTGAAGGCACATTGGCCGCGGTCCACGACGACCCGTCCTGGACCGCCCGCGAAGCGCTGTACCAGTACACCAGTCGGCTGCTCACCGGAATCGCGGGCAATCCCGAGCAGGCGGCGGTGTACTTCCAGGAGCAGCCCTACATCACCGAATGGTTCACCGAGGAACAGGTCGCCGAGATCCGCGAGAAGGAAATGCAGGTCTACGAGCATGTGCACGGGCTCATCGACCGCGGCATCGGCAGCGGCGAGTTCTACGAGTGCGACTCCCATGTCCTGGCGCTCGGCTATATCGGGATGACGCTGGGCAGTTACCGCTGGCTGCGGCCCAGCGGACGGCGCACTGCCAACGAAATCGCCGCCGAGTTCAGCACCGCCTTGCTGCGCGGCCTGATCCGTGACGAGTCGATCCGTACGGAGTCTCCGCTGGGGACTGCCGCGGCCACGTCACCCTAGCCGTGACTGACGTGTTCTCGCTCGACGGAAAGGTCGCCGTAGTGACCGGCGGCGGGCGCGGAATCGGCCTGATGATCGCGCGCGGGCTGCTGCAGGCCGGCGCCAAGGTGTATCTGGCCAGCCGCAAAGAAGCCGAGCTCCAGACCGCCGTCGAGACATTGTCACCGCTGGGCCCGGTCGAGGCCATTCCCGCCGATCTGGGCACCTCCGACGGAATCCAGACGTTGGCCGCCGGCCTGGCCGCCCGCGAGGAGGCGATCCATGCGTTGTTCAACAATGCCGGAGCCGCCTGGGGAGCACCGTTCGACGAGTTTCCCGAGTCCGGGTTCGACAGGGTCTTCAATGTCAACGTCAAAGGTGTGTTTCTGCTGACTCGGGCACTGGTGCCGATGCTGGCGGCCGCCTCGACACCAGCCGATCCGGCCCGGGTAATCAACACCGGCAGCATCGACGGGTTCGTGGCTCCCGAGCGTGGCCGGGACAACTTCTCCTACAGCGCCAGCAAGGCCGCCGTTCACATGCTGACCCGCCATCTGGCCGGCGAGCTGGCCCCGCACATCCTGGTCAATGCCATTGCACCCGGACTCTTTCAATCCCGGATGACCAAGGAGCTGTTGCGGGCCGGCCCCGAAGTGGTCGGCACCTACCTGCCGCTCAAACGCATCGGCCAACCCGAGGACATGGCCGGCATCGCGGTGTTTCTCGCCAGCCGGGCCAGCTCCTATATCACCGGTGCGGTGATTCCGGTCGACGGCGGAGCCAGCGTTATCCGTTAGCCCGCAGCCGTTTTGAGGTGCTTGTCGAGGAAAACGAGCTGGTCGCTGACGACCCGTTCGAAAGCGTCGTCGACGTAGATGTCGAAATGGCCCTCGGGATAGATCTTGACCTCGCCGTGCGGGGCCTTCGCGGCGTGCCGACAGGTTGCTTCCGCGGGTGCGACCGAATCGGCCCGACAAACGCAGAACAAAATCGGGCACGGGACCTTGGCGGCGAGCCGGCCCGGATGGTAGGCCAGCAGTTTCGGCCCGAACCGAGCGGCGACCTCGTTGCGCAACCGCATCCCGTCGGGGACGAGCCTCAGGAAACCGGGATAGGCGTCGGGTGTGTTCATCAACGCGACTTCGCCGGGGTTTCCGGCGACCGGCACCATGACCGGCGGCTTCCCGAGCCAGGCGGCGGCCAGATCACGGATGGCCAAAGCGGTGATGCGTGCGGTGGTCAATGGATCCAGCGTGCGGGCCGAGGCGATGCCGTCGGTGAACGGGCACTGGGAGACCACGGCCGCGATGCCGGGCAGCCTTGCCGCCGTGGTGATCACATGACCGCCGCTAAAAGAGGTGCCCCATAGACCGATTCGGTTGGGATCTATGTCGGGCAGGGTACGGGCGTAGGCGACCGCGGCCGTCCAGTCCTGCAATTGGCTGCGGACATCGACCAGTTGCCGTGGCTGGCCTTCACTGTCACCGAAGTTGCGGTAGTCGAATACCAGGCAGGCGTAGCCCGCCGCGCCGAAGCGCTCGGCGTAGGCGTCCAGCCGCATCGTGCGCACCGCCCCCAGCCCGTGTGCCATTACCAGCAGCGGCGGGTCGCTGATGCCAACCGGGCGGTACAGCCAGGCGCTGATCCGCCGGTGCCCGGAGTTGAACCAGACATCGTCACGATTCGCAGATCCCATCGGCGCTCCCGTGTCGAGAATGGTTCGTGCCGGCAGAGTCTACGACGGTCGATCTGCGCGACGCCTACGGTGAGGTCATGAAGTCCACCTTGCTCTCCCGACGCGACCTCGACTTCCTGCTGTTCGAGTGGCTGCGGGTCGAGGAGCTGACCAAGCGGACCCGGTTCGCCGAGCATTCCGCCGACACCTTTTCTGATGTGCTCGACCTGTGTGAACAGGTGGCGACCCGGTATTTTGCGCCGCACAACAAGACCAGCGACGCCCACGAGCCGAGCTTCGACGGGTCGAAGGTCACCATCATTCCCGAGGTTAAGGAGGCGCTGGACGCGTTCGCAGCCGCCGACCTGATCAGCATGACGATGGATCACGACCTCGGCGGTGCGCAGCTGCCCGTGACGGTGGCTCAAGCGGGATTCGCCTGGCTGTCGGCCGCCAACGTCAGCACCGCCGGCTACGTCATGCTGACGGTCGGCAACGCGAACCTGATCGCGAAATTCGGCACCGGGCAACAGATCGACACCTTCGTCAAGCCGATGCTGGCCGGCCGCTTCTTCGGAACGATGTGCCTGTCGGAGACCCAGGCTGGGTCGTCGCTGGCCGATATCACCACCCGAGCCGAACCCCGCAACGACGGCAGCTACCGGCTGTTCGGATCCAAGATGTGGATCTCCGGGGGAGATCACGAACTCAGCGACAACATCGTGCACCTCGTGCTGGCCAAGATCCCGGGCGGTCCGGCAGGCACCAAGGGCATCTCGCTTTTCATCGTCCCGAAATATCTCGTCGGAGCCGACGGCTCGATCGGGCAACGCAACGACGTCGTGCTGGCCGGGCTCAACCACAAAATGGGTTTCCGCGGCATCACTAACACGGTGCTGAACTTCGGCGAGGGCGCCGAGACGCCCGACGGCGAGCCGGGTGCGGTCGGTTACCTGGTCGGCGAGGCGCACCGTGGGCTGGCGTACATGTTTCACATGATGAACGAGGCGCGCCTGGGGGTGGGCATGGGCGCGGTGGCGCTGGGCTACACCGGCTACCTGAAGTCGCTGGAGTACGCGCGGCAGCGGCCGCAGGGCCGTCCGGTCACCGCCAAGACCCCCTCCGCTACCCAGGTGCCGATCATCGAGCACCCCGATGTGAAGCGAATGCTGTTGGCGCAGAAGGCCTACGTCGAAGGCGCTCTGGCGCTGTTGCTGTACTGCGCACGGCTCGTCGACATCGCGCACAGCGCACGATCCGACGAAGAACTCGACAAAACCACACTGCTGCTGGACATTCTGACCCCGGTCGCCAAGAGTTGGCCGTCGCAGTGGTGCCTGGCGGCCAACGATCTGGCGATCCAGGTGCACGGCGGATACGGGTACACCCGCGAATACGACGTCGAGCAGCACTATCGCGACAACCGGCTCAATCCGATCCACGAGGGAACCCACGGAATCCAGAGCCTGGACCTGTTGGGCCGCAAGGTCGTTGCGCGCAATGGGGCAAGTCTGCTCGCGCTCAACGAAGCGGTGACCCAGTGTGTGGCCGCCGCCCAGGCAATCGGTGGTGACCCCGCCGAGTTCGCCGCCCAGCTGCAAGCGGCCGTCGCGCGCCTCACCGCGGTCACCACGGCGATGTTCGGCTCCGGCGACGTTGACGCCGCGCTGGCCAACAGCGCTGTCTATCTCGAGGCTTTCGGCCACATCGTGGTCGCCTGGATGTGGCTGGAGCAACTGGTGGCAGCTCACAGCCACACCGGTGATTTCTACGACGGCAAGCGCCAGGCCACCCGCTACTTCTTCGGTTACGAATTACCCAAAACTGCACCGCAACTCGACCTCCTGGAGAGCCTGGACCGCACGACGCTGCAGATGCGCCCGAACTGGTTCTGACGATGACCGTTCTGCAGAGCCTGGCAACGGTGGTGGGGCCGGGTCACATCAGCGCCGATCCCGACGTGCTGGCCGGCCGCAGCGTCGACCACACCGGACGATATCGGGGCCGCGCCAGCGCGCTGGTACGTCCCGGCTGCGACGACGAGGTGGCCCAGGTGCTGCGCGTGTGCCGCGACGCCGGGGCACACGTCACCATCCAGGGTGGCCGCACGTCGCTGGTAGCCGGCACCGTTCCCGAACACGAGGATGTCCTGCTGTCCACCGAGCGTCTGGACACCGTCGGCGAGGTGGACGCCGTCGAACATCGCGTCCAGGTCGGGGCCGGCGCCACGCTGGCCGCGGTGCAGCGCGCCGCCGCCGCGGCAGATCTGGTGGTCGGGATCGACCTTGGGGCGCGCGACACCGCGACGGTCGGCGGCATGGCGTCCACCAACGCCGGCGGGCTGCGCACCGTGCGCTACGGCAACATGGGTGAGCAGGTCATCGGCTTGGACGTCGCGTTGCCCAACGGCTCGGTGCTGCGCCGGCACAGCCGGGTGCGTGCCGACAACACCGGCTATGACCTGCCGGCGCTTTTCGTCGGAGCCGAGGGCACGCTGGGCGTGATAACCGCGCTCGACCTGCGACTGCATCCCAACCCGTCGCATCGAGTGACCGCCGTGTGCGGTTTTGCCGAGCTGGCGGAGCTGGTCGAGGCGGCCCGGCTCTTTCGAGGGCTGGCGGGCATCGCCGCGCTGGAGCTGATCGACGGGCGGGCCGGCGTGCTGACTGGCGAGCTTCTGGGCGTGCCGGCACCGGTGGCCGCCGACTGGCTGCTGTTGGTGGAGCTTGCCTCCGATCACGACCAGACCGAGCGGCTGGCCGACGCGTTGGAGGCCGTCCGGATGTGTGCCGAACCGGCGGTCGGGATCGACCTGGCCGCGCAGCAACGGCTTTGGCGGGTCCGCGAATCGGTGGCCGATGTGCTCGGCGCGTACGGGCCGCCACTGAAATTCGATGTTTCGCTACCACTGTCGGCGATCGCCGGGTTCGCCCGCGGCGCGAACGCGCTCATCCATCGTCACGCGCCGGCAGCCTTGCCGGTGTTGTTCGGTCACATCGGCGAGGGCAACCTGCACCTCAACGTGCTGCGCTGCGCAGCCGAAGCCGAACGCGAGCTGTATGCGCCGATGATGGAGCTGATCGCCGCGGCCGGCGGCAATGTCAGCTCCGAACACGGCGTGGGCAGCCGCAAACGCGCCTATCTGGGAATGTCGCGGGACCCGGCCGACATCGCGGCGATGCGGACCGTCAAGACGGCTTTCGACCCGACCGGCTATCTCAACGCCGCGGTGTTGTTCGATTAGTCGCCGGCAGGTTTGATTCCCACGGCGTGGCGCAGTTGGGCCAGAAACTGGTCGGCGTCGTCGCTGCGGACCATGTAGTGCGAGATCGCGATCCGGATCGCCGTTGCCGCTTTCACCGCGGCGTTAGGGCCCGGTAGCAGCCGCTGCAGCCCCTCCCGCATCTGCGGAATGACGTGCGAGAACTGGCCGATGACATGTTCGGGCTCGATGTCGACCATCCGCACACCGGAATAGGAGTGCTGGTAGTCAACGATGAACCGCAGCGCAGCGTCCAGCTTGTCGACACCCTTGAGGCCCGCCGTCGCCTTGACCAGACCGCTCTCGAATCCCTGCCGCTCGTAGCGGGAGAACGCCAAGAGCAACTCCTCTTTCGAGGCGAACCAGCGGTACAGCGTCGGCCGCGAGACCCCGGCCTGGGCAGCGACATCCGACAGGCTGAGCTTGCGCTTGCCGTTGCGGCTGAGCACCTCGGCCGTGGCCGCGAGGATCCGCTGCTGCGTGGAGGTGTCGGCTTCGATGGTCGACGTCTGTTCCATACCCGTACTTTACAAAATTTGCCTGAAGTGTCACGCTGTTTTTGGTGTTGCCTGAACCCCGAATCTTAGCCGGGCAGGCCGCCGTCGAGCGAGAAACGGAGCCGATGATGCGGGTCGAAGTTGACCTTGACAAGTGCACCGGGCACGGCATCTGCGAATCCGTCGCCGACGACATCTTTGAAGTCCAGGACGACGGGCGCGTGCTGATTCATCACGACCGAGTCGGCGTAGCTGATCGGGATCTGTTGCAGCAGGCGGTTATTCAGTGCCCGGCCGGGGCGCTGCGCTTGGTGCCTTGAGCCGCGGGCCGGGGCGGCTTCATGCGCTTTTGCCGTTCAGGTCGTGCGTGACCTGGATGGATCGGCTCTGGTTTCCGCCGGCGTTTTTGGCGGCGTACATGGCGCTGTCGGCGACGTTGACCAGATTGTCGATGAGTTCACGCTCAGCGGGGTCGAAGCTCGCGCCCAGCGGCGCGCTGGCGATGCCGATGCTGGCCGTAACGGGGTAGCGGATGGCGGCGATGGCTCTGCGCAACTGTTCGGCGGTCTCGTCTAGATCGTCACTGCCGTAGGTGTCGGCGACGACGAATTCTTCGCCGCCGAGCCGAGCGGTCATCGAGGTGGGCGGACAGACGAGGCGAATGGCGGCGCCCACCGCGACCAGGGCCTTATCTCCGGTGGAATGGCCATGGGTGTCGTTGAGGTGCTTGAAGTTATCCAGATCGATCATCGCCACGCCCAGATAGCGCGGGCCTTCCCGGCGGCGGAGCAGCAGCGCGTATGTCGACTGGTAAAAGGCCCGGCGGGTCAACAGACCCGTGAGCGCGTCGCGGGTGGAATGCCGCAAATCGCTGCCCAGCGCATGGACCAGCGATTGCACCGCAAACGGAAACGCCACGTTGAGCAGCAGGACGAGCAGGAACCCGCAGCCGGCCAGCACGGTGTCGTACAAGTGGACCAACCGCACACTGAGGACGCCGGCGGTGCCCACGGCGACCAGAAAGTTCGCCATCATGTACGGGGCGGTGTGGAAGAACGCGATGTAGCCCCCGAGTACCGCGAACGCGCTACAGCCCAGCAGCCCGGCAAGCGGGTCGCCTTGCACCAGGCACGCCGCCGCGATGCAGATACTCCCGGTAAGGCAGGACAGGGTCGATTGAGCGCGGTTGGGCCAGCGAATCAACCACGACAGCGCCACCACCAAGCCAAAGCCGCTGGCAATCGGTGAAACGACGAGCGCCGCGGGATCGTGCGGCAGGGCCGGGCTGAGTAACACCAGGGTGGGGATCACCGCGATCGAGGCGATCACGACGGCGATCATCGCGCGCCATATCAGCCGGATACCGCGGGTGTTCAAATAGAGAGTCAGCCAGTCGAAGTGATCGCTCTGGCGCCACCACCGCCCGACAGCGTTCACGTCCGCACCCTCTCTTTCGCGATGCGTCGAGGCAGGCAGCGCAGGGGGCTTGCCGGCTGCGATCCCACAGCATGTCCCATGCTGTCAGACGTTTCGTTGGCGCAGGTGAAGAATCTGCTACGTCTTGAGCTGAGCTCACCCGGGTCGGCGGCGCACCAACACCGACTGCTGGATGCCGCCCACCGCACCGCGCTCGTCGAACAGGGTGCCGATCGTGGTGCCGATACCGTCGGGCCCGTAATTGGTCTCCGCGCGAATGCCGATCCAGTCGCCGTCGGGGATGCGGTGCAGATGTACCACCAGGTCGTTGTTGAGGAACGTCCACTTGGTGATGTCGAGTTTGGAGCCGATGCCATTGGCGTCGTCGGCGACCGCGAACAACCGCTCGACTTGCGTCATGGTCTCGCCGTTGACCAGGTCTACCGTCGGCTTGATCCAAGATTCTCCGGGGCCGTCATTGAGCGGCTGGGTCAGCCACCGCCAGTCCAGACTGTGCACATAGTTGCGGTCCCAGTCCTTTTCGAGGTTGCGGCTTCGGGCCTGGCTCAGCGGGCGCAGCGGAGGTGCCGGCGCGTGCACCAGATCGCCGGTGTCGAGTTGCTGCAGTCGCCACCCGCTGGCCCGGGCGACCGGCCGTGGGTTCCCCTCGGGGCCCAGGGACAGCATCTCGGCGCTGACCAACTCGATCTGTCTGCCGGGACGGTCGACTTGCGAGCGCACCCAGAAGTCGCCCTCGGCCGGAACCGGCCCCAACAGATCGACAGCGACTCGGCTCAGCCGGGTGTCCTCACGCGGCGCGCAGCGCTCCAGCGCCCGGACCAACAGCGCCGACACCGGTGCGGCATGCTGGATCGCCGACGACCAGGTGCTGCGGACCAGATCGGTGGCGCAGAACTTTTCGCCCACCGGGTCGGCATCGTTGATCCGCTCATAGTAGGAATCGGTCATCGTTCACCTTTCCGGGCCAGCCGGCGCCTGGGGTATCCACGGTCACCATGTCGATGCGGGAAAGCCGAGTGCCGACAAGGCGTTTGGGGTAGGCGTCGGAGCTGGACAACAGGAACAGGGTGCGACGCTGCGGGCCGCCGAGCGTGCAGGCGATCGCGGCGCGATCGCCGATCTCGATGCGGTGGGTCACGTCCCCGCCCGCGGTGATGCGTTCGAACTGGTGCGCCAGTGTCATCGACGTCCACACGCCGCCAGCTGCGTCGAGGGCGATGCCGTCGGGCGGACCGTCGAGGCGGTCGGCGAACAGCCGCCGGTCGGATAGTTCGCCGCGGTCGCCGATGCTGAACGCGGTCAACCGGCGACCGATCGATTCGGCGACGATCAGGGTCGTGCGGTCGGCCATGATGACCATGCCGTTGGGGAAGTCCAGGTCTTCAGCAACCACCCGCACGGTGTTGTCGGGATCGACCCGCACGATGACCCCGCCCTGGAAGGCCTGCGAGCCGATGTAGGCGCGTCCGAGGCTGTCGATGACCATGTCGCCGAGGCTGGCCGGGGCGATATCGGCCAGATCGGCGATGGTGGTGACCGATTCGCCGTCGTACCGCAGTACCTGGCGGTCCTCGGTAGAGGCGATCAACAACGAGCCGTCGGGCCGGAATCCCAGCCCCGACGGCGCGTGTCCGGGAAGCGGCACGGTGGTCACCGAGCCGCGCAGGTCGACGGTGTGGACTGCTTCGCCGAGCATGTCGGAGAACCACAGCAACCCTTCGAACCAGCGCGGGCCTTCGCCGAAGCAGAACCCGCTGGCCAGCGGTGTCAGGCCCGTAACGGTCAGCGGCACGCTCATCCGGATTCTCCAGCGTCCAGTTCGCGCGCGATCGCGGCATGGTAGGCGTCGATGTTGGCCGGGTTGGTGACGAAGTCATAGACCGTCTCGGGCGATTGGGTAAAGGCGGTCTCCGAGCTCGTCGTCACAAGTCCCATGTCAGTCCCATGTCAAGCCCAACTTCGTCGCCTTCCTGTCGGGGCGAGCCGACCCGCCTGCCACCGGTTAGCTTTACAGATTATCCTCAGAGTGTCACGCAGTAGTTTTGCGGGATACGTCGGCGACCAGCTGGAGGAAAACGGCAGATGCGGTTCACCATGACCCACCCCATGCACCGCCACCCCTATAACCCTGAGCTGGTCGACGGTGCCGGCGTCGCCGCGGTCGCCGCGGCCGCCGAAGCCGCCGGGTTCCAAGGCTTCGGATTCACCGACCACCCAGCGCCGACCCAACGGTGGCTGCAAGCCGGCGGGCACGACACCCTCGACCCGTTCGTGGCGATGGGATTCGCCGCGGCCCGAACCAGCACGTTGCGGCTGATCCCCAATATCGTGGTGCTCCCGTACCGGAATCCGTTCGTGGTGGCCAAGTCTGGCGCGACGCTTGACCTGCTCTCCGGCGGCCGGTTCACCCTCGCGGTTGGAGTCGGTTACCTCAAGCGAGAGTTCGCGGCCCTCGGGGTGGACTTCGAACAGCGCGCCGAGCTGTTCGACGAAGCTCTCGACGTGATCCGCACGGTGTGGACCACCGACGACGTCTCGTTCGACGGCAAACACTTCACCGCCCGGGGAATCACCGCCCATCCGCGACCGGTCAGCCGGCCGCATCCACCGATCTGGATCGGCGGCAATACCGGCGCCGCTCGCCGGCGCGTCGCGCACAAAGGCGACGGCTGGTGCCCGTTCCCCGCCCCCGCCGCGCTGGCCCAGACCGCCCGCACCGCGCCCCTCGACTCGCTGGAGGGCCTCGCCAAGGGAATCGCTGACCTGCGCCGCCGGTGCGACGAAGCCGACCGCGACTGGTCGCAGGTGGACGTGGTGTTCACCAACTTCGACGGCGGCAACCCGGCCGATGCCGACTTCAACGCCGAGGCATACCTGGCCGGCCTGGACAAACTTTCGGGCCTCGGTGTCACCTGGGTGCAGGTGGGGGTGCCGGGTGACAGCCTGGCCCACACGCTGGAGACCATCGACCGGTTCCGAACCCTGGTGATCGACGCGGCCTGAGACCGGGCGGACTACCGGCAAGCCTTTACAAGATTGGCTCAAAATGTCACGCTCGCTAGGTGACGACGGAATCTGAGCAGACGCACTGGTCGGTCGCCAGCTTGCTCGAATTGTTCGATGTGGGCTCAGCTACCGATACTCCCGACCGCTTCACCGGTGAGACCGGCATCGCGGGCCAGGACGAGCGCCAGGTGGTGGAAGGCACCCAGCTGCTGGCGCAAGCGATTGTCGCAGTGGCCAAACGGTTTCCCGACAAGTCGGTCCGCTCGGCGCACGCGGTGTTCGCCCGCGCCGTGATGGCCGGCCCACCGGTCGAGTTCGACCTCGACGTGGTCCACGAAGGGCGCTCGGTGGCCACCGCCGTCGTTGCTGTGCGGCAGAACGACCGGCGCTGCATCACGGTGACCGTATTGGCCGACGTGCCGTCGGCGGACGTGATCCGCCACCAACTGGTCCGCCCCGACGTGGCCGCGCCCGCCGACGCGCACGTCTCGCCGATGCCGATGACCGGCCGGGAACTCCGGCTGGTGGACGTCGTCGACGTCAACAGCCCCGACGAAGTCGGCCCGCCGGAGCTCTACGCCTGGCTGCACTACGACCCGATCCCGACCCGTGACGACCTGGCCAAGGCGCTGATCGCGTTTTTCACCGGCCACCTGGGCATCTCGACCACGATGCGCGCACATGAAGGCATCGGCACCAGCCAAGCGCATCTGACGGTGTCCACCGCGCCGCTGAGCATCACGGTGAGCTTCCACGAGCCGGTGTCGTGGACTGGCTGGCTGCTCTACACCCACGAGAGCACCCAGGTCGGGGCCGGCATGTCCTATGTCCGCGGCGCGGTGCACACCGAGGAGGGTGAGCTGATCGCCTCGTTCAACCAGGAGGCGATCATTCGCCCGCTGCGCACCAGCGACACCGCGATCAAAGCCCAAGCCCGGTTCTAGCGGTCACTGAGCGAACCGGTGGACTTTTCCGTAGTCGAACTGGCTGACGACGACCGAGAATTTCGCGACCGGCTGCGGGCCTTCCTGACCGTTCACGTCACCGACGACGTGCGCCGCCGGGATCGGTTGACCGGCGACAATTTCGACGAAACCGTGCATCTGGCCCTGGGCGGCGCCGGTTACCTGGCCGACGACTGGAAACTGGAATCCGAAGGGGGCTTCAACGCGCTGCGCCGGCGCATCTGGAACCTGGAGATCGGCCGGGCGCACGCGCCATGGTTTCACTGGGGCACGACAAGCATGGTCGCGCGCGCCGTGCAGCAGTTCGGGTCGGCCGAGCTGGCCGACGAAGTGCTGCCCGGCGTGCTGTCCGGCCATACCCGGCTGTGCCTGGGTTACACCGAGCCCGACGGTGGCTCCGATGTGGCCACCTGTAAGACCCGCGCGGTCCCGGACGGCCCGGCAGGCGGCGCCTGGATCATCAACGGGTCCAAGATGTTTACCTCGAACGCGCACAACGCCAAGTACGTCTTCCTGCTCACAAAAACCGACCCGGAGGCACCTAAACACCAGAGCCTGACCATGTTTCTGGTGCCGTTGGATTCGGCGGGCGTGGTGATCCAAGCCATCCGCACCGTCGACGGCGACCGGACCAACATCGTCTTCTACACCGACGTCCGGGTCGACGCCAGATACCGAATCGGCGAGGTGAACGGTGGCTGGGCGGTGCTGCGGGCCGCCCTCGACGTCGAGCACGGCACCATCGAGCGCGAGGCCGGCGGCTTGCAGACCATCACCGCGATGGCCGAGCACGGCGTCCTGATGGCCGAAGGGCTCGACAACGCCGTGGCACGCGCCGCCGAAACCGATCCCAATGGCCGCCGCCTGCTCGACGACGAGTCAGTGGCATATCGATTGGGCCGGAGCGTCGCCCGTACCGAGGCGGCGCTCAGCGCTCCCGGGATGTTCGGGCGGGTGGCCATCGCACAAGCCATGCGCGACATCTCGCCGGATCTGATGGACGTGCTCGGCGCCGCGTCGGCATTGCCGACCGGCAGCGCCGGGGCCGCCGATGACGGCGCCGCGGAGTACCTGTTCCGGCACGCGTCGCCGACCGGGATCTACGGCGGCACCCTCGAGGTGTTCCGCAACATGATCGCCCAGCAGGCACTGGGGCTCGGGCGGCCGAACTACTCGCCGCGGGCGTCCTGAGGCGCGGTAGCCGGCAGGGCGGCGACGACGTCGGCGCGGGTGGCATCGAAACTGAGGAATCCCTTGATGGGCAGGCTCTCCGGTGGCGGATCGGGATAGCTCCACGCCACGTCCCGCAAAACGGTGTCGCCCACGACCGCTGTCCAATACGTCGCCGTGCCTTTGTAATTGCAATACGTGGACGTGTCAGTTTGCCGCAGCAGGTCGGTGCGCACATGGGACGGATCGACGTAGAGGCGCGGCTCCAGCGCCGTCTCGAAGACGATCACGGTGTCCTCGGTGTCGACCAATGTGGTGCCGGCCACCTGGACATACAACCGCCGCGTCGTGGGGCGGCAATCCACGCGGTGATACGGGTTGGGTGGGTAGTGGACGAGTGCGCGTCCCTCTTCGAGCCAGGTGTCGACGGCCTCCCAGGGCACGTGGACGAAACCGGGAGCCTCGGCAACCGGCGCACCGGGCAGGCCGGGCACCTCGTCGGCGGGAAACGCGTAACTGAGCGGGTGATTTCGCCGATGCACCAGCAATGCGCTTTCGGTGTCGATCACGCAACGCCCGCCGCGGAAAGCCTGAACGCGCCGGGGATGGGGTTCGACATAGACGACGTCTGCCGGTAGCGGTGGTGCGAACCATCCCGCGGGAGCAGTACTGAGCGGACCGCGTCCGGCGACCAGGCTCATTCGTCATCCACCACCTTGCACTGCTGGGGACCCCGGGAATAGGGCCGACCGGTAAAGCTTGACAAATTCCCGCCAAAGTCGGGTGGCGGACCCGGCAAAACGGGTGCAATAGCGGCAGGAAGTTCGCGTCGTCGAGGAAAGGCCGGATATGAAGCGACTCAACGGCGTGGACGCCATGCTGCTGTACAGCGAAACTCCGGAAATCCATATGCATACCCTGAAAATCGGCGTGCTCGACGTCTCCGGGCTCGGCGAGGAATTCAACTTCGACCTGTTCCGGCGCATTGCGCTGCCCCGGCTGCTCGCGTTGGCGCCGCTGCGCTACCAGCTTGTCGAAATTCCGCTGAAGTTCCATCACCCGATGTGGCAGCAGAACCGCGACATCGACCTCGACTATCACCTGCGGCACGTTGAGGTCCCGGCCCCGGGTGGACGCCGAGAGCTCGATGAGGTGATCAGCGAGATCGCCGGCGTCCCGCTGGAGCGCAGCCGGCCGCTCTGGGTGATGTATGTCGCCGAGGGCTTGGCCGACAACCGGATCGCGGTGATCCACAAAGTGCATCACGCGCTGGCTGATGGTGTCGCGTCGGCCAACATGATGGCCAGGGCGATCAGCCCCGAGGAGCCGGCCGAGCAGGGCTCAATTGGCGTAGCGTCGACCCCGGGGCGGGGCCGTCTGTTGAGTGCGGCGGCGCGAGACCACGTGCAGCAGGTGCGGCGGTTGCCCAAGCTCATCGGTGAAACCGCCACCGGGGTGTCGCGGGTACGGCGACACTCCCGCGAGCGCGGCGACCATCCCGACCTGGCCCGTCAGTTCGCGCCGCCGCCGACTTTCCTCAACCACGTCGTTCCGCCCGGGCGCCGGTTTGCCACCGCGCCGCTGGCGCTGGCCGACGTCAAGGAGACCAGCAAGCACCTCGGTGTCACGCTCAACGACGTGGTTCTGGCTTCGGCCGCCGGTGCGCTGCGCGAGCTGCTGCTGCGTTACGACGGAGCTGCGGACGCACCGTTGATCGCCGGAGTGCCGGTCAGCTTCAACACCTCGCCGGACCGGTTGGTGGGCAACGAGTTCAGCTATATGACGCCATCGCTGCCGGTCCATGTCGACGACCCGCTCCAACGGGTAACGCTGACTGCGCAGGCCACCGCAATCGCCAAGGAAGCCTACAAATTGCTGGGGCCGACGATGATGGCGTCCTGGCTCGCGTACCTACCGCCGTCGTTGGCGCCGGGGGCGTTTCGCTGGCAGTCCAAACGGGTCGACTCGGCCAAGATCATGAACCTCACGATCTCCAACGTGCCCGGCCCGCGCGAGCGCGGCAATGTCGCCGGCGCGACGATCAGCGAGATCTATTCGGTAGGCCCGATCGTGGCGGGCAGCGGCATGAACATCACGGTGTGGAGCTATGTGGACCAGCTCAGCATTTCGGTTCTGACTGACGACATCACCCTGGACGACCCGCACGAGGCCACCGACGCAATACTGCGCTCGTTTACCGAAATACGCAGCGCTGCAGGACTTACCGATAAACGCAAACTGCTGGATGCCGTGCTGCCGGTGGCCGCGGCGTCTTCTCGTCACAGCGACTCCTGAAGCGCGGCAACCGGCGCGCCGAAATCCGCAGCATGGTGGGGCACCAGCGGGCCGCCTTCCACCTGAACCCACTAAAGTTACAAAACTACGCGAAAGTGTAAAGGGACTCGGCGGGATTTTCGTGGCATCGTGTGTGGCGCAGGCGAAGCAGACGGAAAGGTTGCCGGAATGGCCGGACCCCTGGAAGGCACCAAGGTCGTCGAGCTCGGAGTATGGGTTGCCGCGCCGGCGGCGGCCGGCATCCTCGCCGATTGGGGCGCCGACGTGGTCAAGATCGAGTCACCGACCGGTGACCCCGGACGACTGTTCGGGAAGATGTTGGGCCTCGACCTGGACACGAACCCGCCGTTCGAGATGGACAATCGGTCCAAACGCAGCATCGTGCTGGAGCTGACCAGCGACGACGGCCGAGCCGCGGCTCGCGAGCTGATTAGTGGCGCAGATGTTTTCGTGACTAACGTCCGACCTGGCGCGTTGACGCGTCTGGGACTCGACTTCGAGTCGATCGCTCCCGAAAATCCTCTCCTGGTGTACGGGTTGATCACCGGGTACGGCGAAACCGGCCCTGACGCCGACCGTGCCGCCTACGATGTGGCGGCATTCTGGTCGCGTGCCGGCGTGGCTCACCTGCTGACGCGGCCCGGCGACACGCCGCCGTTTCAGCGCGGCGGGATGGGCGACCACATGGCCGGCATGACGATGGCGGCGGCCATCTGCGCGGCACTGCTGGCCCGGGATCGTACCGGTGCCGGACAACTGGTGGCCACGTCGCTGTACCGGCAGGGCGTCTACACGGTGAGTTTCGACCTGAACACCTACCTGATGACGGGCCTGCCCATCGGCATCGGACAGCGCGAGTCGATGGGCAACCCGTGCATGAACAACTACACCGCCGGCGACGGACGGCGGTTCTGGATCGTCGGCCTGGAGGCCGACCGGCACTGGCCGGCGCTCTGCCGCGCCGTGGGCCGCTCCGACTGGCTGGCCGATCCGCGTTTCGTCAACGCGCGTTCTCGCGCCGTCAACGGCGTCGAGCTGATCGCCGAGTTGGACCAGATCTTCGCCACCCGGCCGCTGGACGACTGGGCGGCGGTGTTCGCAGGTGAACCGGATTTCTTCTGGTCGCCGATCAACAGCCTCGAGGAGGTGGTGGCCGACGAGCAGTTCCACGCCGCGGGCGGCACCGTCGAGGTACCCGACGACGGTGCCGCTATCTCGATGGTCGCGACACCGGCGGACTTCCACGGCACACCATGGGCGCCGCGCTCGACTGCGCCGCGGCTCGGCCAGCACACCGACGAAGTGCTTGCCGAGCTGAGGTCGCGTGGTCGCGGTACCCGCCACGACGCCAAGGACGCATAAGGGCGGGCAGCCTACTCAGAGGCTTTACATATTCAGCCGAAAGTGTCACGCTGGATCGTACGACGACGCGGTGATGAGGAAAGGATCTATGGTCTCCAGAGCTAGCGGTAGGCGACGAGAAAGCATGGAAGATGCTGTCCTGCAACCGCATTCGCACGACGACGGCGACGCGTGCCTCACCTGCCGGATCGACGTGGTGGGCCTCACCGTAGCCGACGTGGTGTGGTCGGCCGGCGGATGGTTGTACGACCGGGCGATGGCGGGCTGGGAAGTGAACGTGCTGTTGCCCGAGGTCAGTGATACCCGGTCGCTGCAGATCCTGGGTGTGCGAGCAGGCGAGGTGCAATGCGGGTTACCGGCGATCGGCCGGGGTATCAAGAACCATGGTTTGGCGGTCAGCGCCGAGGCGTTCGGCAGCGATGCACGCATTCGTGCAACGGTCCTCGACGTGCTCGCCCGCGGCCTGACCGAAGTCACTCTGTGGGGCGACGGGTGGCCGGCGGAAGTTCGGCGCGACGTGGGTGCCGCGCAGTACAGGCTCGGCGCCGCGGCACGGGCCTTCAAGGGCCACGCCCTTGCCGCGGCGGCAATGCCGCATCGAACGGTGGGCTTGACGGAGACCTTCCTCACCGACAAGCGCTCGTGTTCACCGGTGAATTCAGAGCTGATTTCAGTCGGCTGATCATGCGAAAGTACTACGCCCATACGCTGCTCTATCTGCACGAGACCATCGCGTTGGGATCTGGGAGCAGCGGACGGTTCACCGAAGTGTTCGTCGACACCTACCAGCCACTGATGGCCGACTTCGGTGCTCGGCTATTCGGCATGTGGGAGACCACGTCCTACAACGGTCATTGGCCACAGGTCACCATTATCTGGGAGCTCGACGGGTTTGCAGACTATTCACGGGTCGGTGCCGGGCAGGCCCGCGGCGGCAGTCATCATGCCCAGGCCGGGCAATGGTCGGCGTTTCTGGCCGACATCGGAGCCTCTGGCGAGGGGCGCATCATGTATCCCGGCCCGCACAACAAGACCCTCACACAATTACAGGAAGCCAATTTCCTTGCGCCGGTGGTCATCCAGGAGATAATGCAGACCAAGCCGGGCCGCCAGGACGACTACATCCGTGAATTGGAGCGGTTGTATGTGCCCTGGTCGGAGCGGACCGGCAAGCGTTGGCTCGGGTCGTTCACGACCACTTTCCGCTACAACGAGGTCATTCACTATTGGGCGCTCGACGGCGGCTGGGATTGCTTCGCCGAACACTATCCGTCCTGGAAAGATCAGCCGCCGGCTGAGATCGTCACCTGGATGAGCGTGGCACCGGCACTTCGCGACGGCTGGGAAGACTCCATTCTGCAGGCCTTGCCGCCATCGCCACTGCAATGAACGACCTTGCGATGCAAGACTTCGGCTATGACCCGTTTGATGCGGGGGTGATGGCCGACCCGTTGCCCTACTATCGGGTGCTGCGCGAACACCATCCGGTCTACTACATGCCGCAGTGGGACACGTTCGCGCTGTCCCGCTTCGAGGACATCTGGCAGGTGCTGGCCGTCAACGACGGGACGTTCGTCGCATCGGAGGGAACGCTACCCCCGGTGTCGGTGCTGGCCCGCCATAATTCGGGGCCGGTGCAGGACCCGCCCTGGCATCCGCTGCCGTTCCACGCGGTTTTCGACACCCCGATCTACGACAGCGTGCGGCGGTCACACGGACAGCCGTTCCGGCCGAAACCGGTTGCGCGGCTGGAAGTCCGGGTCCGCGAAATCGTCAACCAGCGGCTCGATCTGCTGCTGCCGCGCGGTTCATTCGATCTGACCCAAGAGTACGGTGGCATCGTGGCTGCCTCCGTTGTCTGCGAATTGCTGGGCATACCACTTGATTTGGCACCCGAAGTCCTGGCGGCGGTCAACGCGGGCAGCCTACCGCAGGCCGGTTCGGGAGTTGACACTGCCGAAGCCAGGCCGAATTACCTGGGATACCTCATCCCGGCTGTCCAACGGCGACGCGCCACTGCTTCCGACGCCGGGTTGGCGGTGGTGGACGGTCTGCTCGGCTACCGACTGCCAGACGGCAGTGCGCTCGACGACGTCGAAGTCGCGACCCAGATGCTCTGTGTCTTCATCGGCGGCACCGAGACAGTTCCTAAAATCGTGGCCCACGGACTATGGGAACTAAGCCGCCACCCAGCGCAACTGGCCGCCGTGCGCGACAATCCCGCTGCCAACGTGGCGGTCGCACGCGAGGAGATGATCCGCTACTGCGCGCCCGCACAATGGTTTGCCCGAACGGCACGTAAGCCGTTCACCATTCACGACACGACCATTGCACCCGGGCAACGGATCATCACCCTGCTCGCGTCGGCCAACCGTGACGAGCAGGAGT
The DNA here is from genome assembly GCA_963787635.1 of uncultured Actinomycetota bacterium. Lineage (GTDB taxonomy): Bacteria > Actinomycetota > Actinomycetes > Mycobacteriales > Mycobacteriaceae > Mycobacterium. Next base: position 1,089,298 of record CAWBDP010000008.1, read on the forward strand.
ATCCCGAACCCGACGAGTTCATCTGGAACCGTCCGATCCGGCGCTCCCTGGCGTTCGGCCGCGGGCAGCACTTCTGTCTGGGCTACCACCTCGCCCGCCTCGAGATCGCCGTCATGGTGCAGGAATGGCTCAGGCGTGTCCCCGATTACCGGATTCTCGACGAAGACGCCCGACGACCACCGTCGAGTTTCCAGTGGGGTTGGAGCAACCTGCCGGTGGAGGTGTGACGTGTGGTCCTACCGGATTATCGCTCCCTACCTGTTCGAGCGGACGTCGATCGCCGACAAGACGCCGGCCAGCCTGCCCGACCGTCACGTGCTGCTGCACTTCCTGGCCGCCGGTGTCTGCGGCAGCGACCTGCCGGCGTTTCGCGGTCTGCGGGGGCGGCTTCCGGGTGACACCGGGCCCAGCGGCGCCGAAAAGGACGGGTACCCCATCCACGAAGTGGTCGGTGAGGTGATCGCCAGCCGGCATCCCGACCATCGCCCAGGCGATCGGTTGGTGGGCTGGGCCTCGGCGTTCGACGGGCTGATGGAGTATGTCGTCAGCGACGGAGACCAACTGGCGCCCTACGATCCGGCGCTCACGCCGCAACACGCGATCGGACTCCAACCGCTTGCGTGTGTTCTTTACGCCATGGAGCAACTGCCGGAGCTGGCTGACCGGCATGTCGCGGTCATCGGCCAGGGGTCGATCGGGCTGCTGTTCTCCTATGTGGCCAAAGCGATGGGCGCCGGACACGTCACCGGGGTGGACCCGGTCGACCGCGAGGGCGTCGCCAGGGCATTCGGAGTCGACGGCGCGATCCGTGCGACCAGCGATCGGTGGGTCAGCCAGCTGGCTACCGGTGCACGGCCCGACATCGTGATCGAAGCCGTCGGCCATCAAGTTGCCACCTTGAATCACGCCATCGAAGCCGCAGCACCCGGTGGCACCGTCTTTTATTTCGGGGTGACCGACGACGACAGCTATCCGATCAGCATGCGCACCATGCTGCGCAAGAACCTCACACTGAAATCCGGTGTGACACTTGACCGGCGCAGGATGCTGGACGTCGCCAACAAATTCGCCGCAGAGCATCCCGAGCTGCTGGGAACTTACCTGACCCATACTTTCGGCATCGACGACGTGCAGGCGGCCTTCGAGTTGGCCTGCCGGCCGGTGCCCGAGCGGGTGAAGATCGTGATCGTCGAATCAGGCTCGCCCGCCTCATGACACCGAGCAACTTGCAAGAGTCCCTGGCCCGGCACACCCCGGTGTGGGGCGGGTGGATCACCGGCCCCACGCTGATCGGACCGGAAGAGTTCGCCCGCTGCGGTTACGGCTATGTCGGTTTCGACGCCCAGCACAGCTACCTCGACGACGCCGATATCGCCAGTATGCTGCGCCGTCTCGAACATGTGCCGATCGCGACGGCGGTGCGACTCCCCAGCGCCGACCCTGCACCCATCGGGCGGGTGCTCGACGCGGGAGCCGACGCCGTCATCATCGCCATGATCGAGTCGGCCGATCAGGCGGCCGCCGCGGTGGCCGCCGCCCGCTACCCACCGTCGGGCGTTCGAAGTTTCGGCCCGCTGCGCGCCGGCCTCGGCTACTACACCGCCGCACTCGAGTCCCGGGTGAGTGTCTTGGCGATGATCGAAACCGCCGCTGCGCTAGACGATTTGAAGCAGATCTGCACGGTTCCGGGTCTCGCCGGGGTCTATGTGGGACCCGCCGATCTGGCTGTCTCGATGGGTGTCGAGCCGACCGGGGCGGCCACCCATCCCGATGTGCGAGATGCGGTGGGACGCGTCCAGCGTGTCGCCTCGGATGCCGGACTGATTACCGGAATCCATGCGGGAGAGGGTAAAACGGGACGGGCCATGGCCGCGCTGGGATACCAGATGATCACCTTGGCATCGGAATCTCAGGCGCTGCGCCGCGGGGCGGCCGCGCACCTGCGTGAGGCGAACGCACTCGGCGACGACGACCCCGAGGGCGCCGGCAGCGCCGGGTACCGATGACCGACGCCGACGCGATTCGCGATCTGCTCGCCCGCTACGCACTGGCTCTGGACGCCGACGACATTGACGGCTGCCTGCAACTTTTCGCCGACGACGGGGCGTTCGAAGTCTTCGGCAAGTCATTCGCCGGGCACGAGCGAATCCGCAAGATGCTGCTGGCCGCGCCGCGCGGGCTGCACCTGACCGGGGTTTCACACATCGACATCCGCGGCAGCACTGCCACCGCACGGTCGCAGGTGCTGTTCGTCGAAGCCGGCACCGTGGCGCTGCGACCCGCCCTCTACGACGATGAACTGGCCCGCGAGGCCGACAGGTGGGTATTCCGTTGCCGGCGTTGTCAATTCATAACCAGCGACGGGCTACGCGACCGGCCGGAGGCGCCGACATCGTGACCAGCGAGCAACGTGTCGCCCTGGTGACCGGAGCCGCTCGAGGCCAGGGCTGGGCCATCGTCGAGCGCTTGCGCGCAGCGGGGTTCCAGGTGGCGGCCTGCGACATCAACACCGCCGAACTCGACGCCGCAGTCGACGGCCGGCGCGACGACGCGGTGGTCGCTATCTCGCTCGACGTGACATCCGGCACTCAATGGGAGGACGCCGTGGCCCGGGTGGTCACGCGTTTCGGCGCCCTGTCCACGCTGGTCAACAATGCGGGCATACTGCATCGCGCGGCGATCGCCGACGAATCAATCGAGGGATTCGAAAAGGCCTGGCGCGTCAACTGTCTGGGTGCTTTTCTCGGCATCCGCGCCGCCCTTGATCAGCTACGTGCCAGCACGGGGGCCGCCGTTGTCAACACTTGCAGCACCGGCGCGATACGTCCTTTCCCCCAGCACAGCGCCTACGGCTCGGCCAAATGGGCACTGCGGGGCCTGACCCAGGTCGCCGCGGCCGAGCTGGCCCCGTCGGGCATCCGGGTCAATGCGGTGTTTCCCGGGCCGATCGCGACCCCGATGCTCGACGCGGCTACTCAGCAGCGGCTGGCGGCGACGTCAATGGCGGGCCGGCTCGGACAGCCGACCGAAGTGGCTGACGCGGTGGCCTTCCTGGTTTCCGACCAGGCATCGTTCATCACCGGCTCGGAACTGATCGTCGACGGTGGACAGTGTCTGCAGATTCCATGAGCGCGCCCGAGCGGGTTCCAATGACTACTTTGGTGGTCATGGAAGCAGTCGGTTTGCGCGAGCTGCGGCAGGCCGCCTCAGATCTCGTTCGGCGCGTGGAGGCGGGGGAGGAGATCGCCATCACCGTGGCGGGCCGCCCAGCGGCCAGACTGGTTCCCGCCGCATCACGTACATGGAGGAGCTGGCCGGATGTGGCCGGGCTGTTCGCCGGCCCAGACGATCCAGCCTGGGCCACCGACCGCGACCTAATCGCGGACAATGTCGGCGACCCATGGGGGAGTCGGTAAGGGCCATGCTGGATATCAGTGTCCGATGACACCGAGCTAGGCCCTCTCAAAGGAGAACTAGTGACCTCCACCAGAAATTCGTGCGATATATCTGCCGAGTGAGTTGAGGATCTCTTCGGCGGTCTTTGTCCAGACGAACGGTTTCGGGTCGGTGTTCCACGCGGTGATCCAGTCGCGGACGTCTTTCTGCAGTGCCGCAACACTTTTGTGGACGCCGCGGCGCAGCAGTTGGTCGGTGAGGTAGCCGAACCAGCGTTCCACCTGGTTGATCCAGGAGGATCCGGTTGGGGTGAAGTGGATGTGGAAGCGGGGATGGCCGGCCAGCCAGTCGCTGATTGCCGGTGTCTTGTGGGTGGCCAGGTTGTCACAGACCAGGTGCACGTCGAGTTCGGCGGGCACGGCCTTGTCGATCGCAACGAGGAACTTCTTGAACTCGACGGCCCGGTGCCGGCGATGGATCTGGCTGATCACGGTTCCGTCGGCGATGTTAAACGCCGCGAACAGGCTGGCGACGCCGTGGCGGGCGTAATCGTGGGTGCGACGTTCGGGCATGCCCGGCATCATCGGCAGCACCGGCTGGGAGCGGTCCAACGCCTGCATCTGCGACTTCTCGTCAACACATAACACGACCGCCTTCTCGGGCGGATTGTGGTACAGGCCAACGACATCGACGACTTTGGCGACAAACATCGGGTCGCTGGAGAGCTTGAACCCGTCAACCAGATGCGGTTTGAGCTCAAACCGGCGCCAGATCCGGCCGATCGTGGTCGGCGACAGCCCCGATCGCGCCGCCATCGACGTCCGCGACCAGTGCGTCGCGTTGGCCGGCTTCTCCTCCAAAGTGGCCACCACCACCTCTTCGACCTTGTCCAACAAGATCGACGGCGGCCGACCCGGCCGCGGCTCGTCGACCAAGCCATCCAGCCGCCGGGCAACGAACCGTCGACGCCACTTGTTCACCGTGTTGGGCGCCACCCCCAGATCCTCGGCGACCTGCGTGTTCATTGCCCCTGGCTCGGCACATGCCAACACAATCCGCGACCGCAACGCCAACGCCTGCGACGACTTCGCCCGACGTGTCCACCGCATCAGCTGGTCACATTCGTCCATGGTCAACACCAACTCGGCCTTCGGCCGCCCCGTCCTCGCCATCCACACATCATACCGAATTAACGTATGAATTTACGGCGCGACGCACTAGCTACTTCGACCTGAAAAAGGGTTGGTCGCAGCGGTGGCGAAGACAGGATGGTCTGGGTTGCTTGGCTGGCGCGGCCGGTGTAGGGGTTTCATTCTGCGAGCGCACCGATCTTGACGAGGTTGTGAGCGAAGACGCCGTGTCCGCACCAGGTTCTGGCGCCATTGAGGCCGGTGAGGTGGGTGCGGTTCCAGCCGTAACTTCGCTTGAGGTGGTTGATCCGCCCTTCGGATCCGGTGCGCCATTTGATCTTGTCGCGGAAGGCCCGTCGGTGCTCGAACTCGCGGCGTGCCGCGCCGGGGTTGCTGCGGCGAGGGATTGCCACGCTGCGCACGCCGAGCTGGTGAAGATCGTTTTCGACTGAGGCCAGGCCATACCCGCGGTCAGCGGTCACCGCTCGGGGTGGGCATCCAGTGCGGCAGGCGATCCGTGCGATCGCTGGCGCCAATTGCGCTGCATCGTGCGGGTTTCCGATCTCAATGGTGTGGTCGAGGATGACTCCATCGGCGTTATCGACGACCTGGGCTTTGTAGCCGAACTCCACGGGCTTGCCCAGCCGTCCCTTGCGGATCGGGCGGGCATCGATATCGTGCAGGCTGACCACCCGCTGCGCCGATTCCGGCATCACCCCAGCCAGGCGGCTACGGGTTTGGGCCACAACCTGTTTCGTGCGTCTCACGATGGCGGTCAGGTGGTTGATCGCCCGGTGCAGTCGGCCTTTGTGCTGCCCCGTCGCCGTGCGCAGCGCACGTTTAGCGTTGCCGATCACCGCGGTGGCATCCCGCATAGTCTGTTCAGCGATCCCGGCCAGCTCCCCGGTGATCCGCCGCACCACAGCCTGGGCCTGATCACGGTTCTGCTGGCCGCGCAGCCGCAGCTTGGATGCGATCGAGCGGGCCCGCCGGCCTGCACTGCGGCTGCGGTCTCGCGCCCGGGTGCGCCTCGCCCCACCGGCGGCTTTGATCCGCGCCACCGTGCGACCCATGGTGCCGATCGCCTTAGCCAAAAGCCCCGAATCGGTCGGATAGGCCACATCGGCTTCCACCACGGTGGTGTCGGCGCGTACCTTGTCGGTGCGTAGCAGCTTGGCCGTGGCCGCCTTGGCTAAAAGTGCCTCATTCAACCCGGCGACTGCCTCATCCCCGCAGCGGGTGCTGATCTTCATCAACGTCGTCGGGTGCGGCACCCGCGTACCCAGTGGAATCCGGCAAAACCGCTGCCAGGAGATCGAATCGGCCACCTCGCGGCACAACGACTCATAGCCCAGCCGGTAGCGGAACTTTAAGAACATCAACCGCAGGTAGGTTTCCATCGGGATCGACGGGCGACCGATCCGGGCATCGAAATACACGGCGAACGGCGCGAAGAACACCGTGTCGTCCAGCAGCGTATCCACCCGGCCCAACTCGACCGGCAACACCAACAGCTCGACCGGCAAGATCGCATCCCACAACGTCGGCTGGTCGTTTACAGTTCTGAGCATGATGGTCTCGATCCCTTCTAGCCCAAGGGGTTGAGGCCATCTTCTCGTTCAAACTCCCCCAGGTCAGGGACCGCCACGCCCCGACTTTTTCAGGTCGAAGTAGCTATCAGCGCAATCACACTAGCCGAGATTCACTTCGGCGTACTCATCGCCAAAGCCAGCAGCGTTCGCGCCGAGCGTCTACGACGCCTGCTCGTACTCCGCCGCACCTTCGACGCCTTGCCGCTCGACGACGCCGTTGCAGCCAGCTACGGCCAAGTTGCCGCCGCCGTGGTCGACGCCGGCCGGCAGCCTCGCGCGAGGTCAATGGACCTTCTCATCGCCGCGACCGCCCACGCGCACTCCGCCCGGCTTTACACCCGAAATCTCGACGACTTCCACGGTCTCGACGACCTGGTTGACGTCGTTGTCATATAGCCCCAACGTGGACTGTTTCGACGCGTCGGTGTTGCGCTAGTGCGTCGCGCCGTAAATTCATACGTTAATTCGGTATGATGTGTGGATGGCGAGGACGGGGCGGCCGAAGGCCGAGTTGGTGTTGACCATGGACGAACGTGACCAGCTGATGCGGTGGACACGTCGGGCGAAGTCGTCGCAGGCGTTGGCGTTGCGGTCGCGGATTGTGTTGGCATGTGCCGAGCCAGGGGCAATGAACACGCAGGTCGCCGAGGATCTGGGGGTGGCGCCCAACACGGTGAACAAGTGGCGTCGACGGTTCGTTGCCCGGCGGCTGGATGGCTTGGTCGACGAGCCGCGGCCGGGTCGGCCGCCGTCGATCTTGTTGGACAAGGTCGAAGAGGTGGTGGTGGCCACTTTGGAGGAGAAGCCGGCCAACGCGACGCACTGGTCGCGGACGTCGATGGCGGCGCGATCGGGGCTGTCGCCGACCACGATCGGCCGGATCTGGCGCCGGTTTGAGCTCAAACCGCATCTGGTTGACGGGTTCAAGCTCTCCAGCGACCCGATGTTTGTCGCCAAAGTCGTCGATGTCGTTGGCCTGTACCACAATCCGCCCGAGAAGGCGGTCGTGTTATGTGTTGACGAGAAGTCGCAGATGCAGGCGTTGGACCGCTCCCAGCCGGTGCTGCCGATGATGCCGGGCATGCCCGAACGTCGCACCCACGATTACGCCCGCCACGGCGTCGCCAGCCTGTTCGCGGCGTTTAACATCGCCGACGGAACCGTGATCAGCCAGATCCATCGCCGGCACCGGGCCGTCGAGTTCAAGAAGTTCCTCGTTGCGATCGACAAGGCCGTGCCCGCCGAACTCGACGTGCACCTGGTCTGTGACAACCTGGCCACCCACAAGACACCGGCAATCAGCGACTGGCTGGCCGGCCATCCCCGCTTCCACATCCACTTCACCCCAACCGGATCCTCCTGGATCAACCAGGTGGAACGCTGGTTCGGCTACCTCACCGACCAACTGCTGCGCCGCGGCGTCCACAAAAGTGTTGCGGCACTGCAGAAAGACGTCCGCGACTGGATCACCGCGTGGAACACCGACCCGAAACCGTTCGTCTGGACAAAGACCGCCGAAGAGATCCTCAACTCACTCGGCAGATATATCGCACGAATTTCTGGTGGAGGTCACTAGCGCTTCAACGCGCTGCTGGCCACCATGCAGACACCGGAAGGCAAAGCCGGAGTCGCTGCGGCATTCGACGCCAAACCGGAGGAACTCGGCGCTGCTGCGGTGAAGGCGACGCGCACCGCGCAGCGGCGGTGATCCAGCGCGGCCCATGGTTCGCAAGACAACGAGGCCGCCGGCCTGCTCGAGCTGCTTGGGAGCCGCCCTCGATGAACTGCCATGCCACCCACTGCGGGCGTCCTACTACTTGCCGTAGTAACCGCGAAGTTAGATGCGGAAGCATCAATTTGACTTGGCTCTCAAACCGAGCCGTAGGTTGCGGTGTCGGTGGAATTGGCAGCGCTTGGCAGTGTCGTATCTGGAGTCAGCAGCGGTGCGGGCCGGATGATAGGCCTATGGCACAGGTCATCGATCAGGGCGCAAGCTGGCGCAACGAACCTTCGGTTCCACAGTGGCTGCGCTTCGTGATGGCGTCCGACCGGGCGGTCTCGGCCTGGTACGTCGGTGCCGGCTTCTTTTTCGCCCCGGTGCTGGCCCTCCTTTCACCTTGGCCGACCGTCACCACGGTGCTGTGGTGGACCATCGGCATAGCGGGGCTTTGCTTGGGCCTGCTCGGCCGGGCTGGCGCGGGTATTGCGGTCCGGTGTTGAGATACCAGAGGAATATTGGCGCTCGATGATCGGGTATCGAAAAGCTCATCATGGACACTGATTACGACGCACCCCCGGGCTGACGACGTTGTCGCGGTTAGATCGCGGCCGGCCACACTCACCGCCGGCGTTGTGCTAATCCGCGGCGAAGCTGATCAGTTGGCGCAACGCAGTGCCGTCGGCGAGGTGGTCCATTGCGTCGTTGATGTCGTCCAACTCGATGGTCGAAGACACCAGCGCCTCCACTGGCAACCGGCCCGACCGCCACATGTCCACGAACCGCGGAATATCGCGGGCGGGTACCGCCGAGCCAAGGTAGCTGCCGATCAGCGACCGACCTTCGGCGACTAAACCCAACGGCGACAGGCTGATTCGCGCGTCTGGCGGGGGCAGCCCGACGGTGATGGTCTGGCCGCCCGGCGCGGTCATCTCGATTGCCGTCTGCAGCGCGGCGGGATGGCCGACGGCCTCGACGACCACTTCGGCGTTGATTCCGGCGTCGGCCGCGGCCTGCGGTGTATAGGTCTCGTGGGCACCCAGCGCGCGGGCGGTCGTCAATTTCTCCGGCAGTTGGTCGACCGCGACGACTCGAACGTCGTTGTGGGCCAACGCCGTCAGTACCGCGGCCATGCCGACTCCGCCCAGGCCGACCACGACGACACTCTGACCCGCTTGCGGTTTCCCGACATTGAGCACCGCGCCGCCTCCGGTCAGCACCGCGCAACCGAGCAGTGCCGCGACCGGGGCAGGGATGTCCTCAGGCACCGGCACGACGCTGGCGCGGTTGACGACGGCATGCGTGGCGAATCCCGAAACACCCAGGTGGTGATACACCGGCCGGCCGGCCCAGCTCAGCCGCATCCCGCCTCCGAGCAGGGTTCCGGCCCCGTTCGCCGCACTGCCCGGCTGGCACGGCGTGCGGCCGTCGGTGGCGCACGCCGGGCAGTGCCCGCAGCGCGGCAGGAACGTCATGACGACCCGCTGGCCCAAGTCCAGGCCGGTGCCTGCCGGATCGTCTGCCGGACCGAGCTCCTCGATCACGCCGGCTGCCTCGTGACCGAGCAGCATGGGCGTGGGCCGCACCCGGTTGCCGTCCACCACCGACAGATCTGAGTGACACACGCCGGCCGCCTCGATGCGGATCAGGATCTCGTCGCGCTGCGGCGCCGCCAGCTCGATCTCATCGACCCGGATGGGCCGGGAGTCGGCGTAGGGCCGGGGCAGCCCGATGTGCTCCAACACGGCGCCCCGAATGTGAAACATGTTGGAATACAACCATGACGTCGGTACCGCCCGCACCGGACGGGCTCACCAGCAGGGACTTTCCGGTGCTGTGGCCGGTGCCGACCCGATGGGCAGACAACGATATGTTCGGCCACCTCAACAATGCGGTGTACTACCAGCTGTTCGACACCGCGATCAACGGCTGGATCAACACCAATACCGAGGTCGATCCGGTTACCACGCCCGCGCAGGGCATCGTCGCCGAGTCGGGCTGTCGGTATTTTTCCGAGCTGCACTTTCCGCAGCAGCTTGTTGTCGGCGTGGCGGTGACTCGGCTCGGGCGCACCAGCGTCACCTATCGGCTCGGGGTGCTTCGTGCCGCCGGGGAACCGGATGCACCCGAGCCGCAGCCGGTCGCGGCCCTGGGCCACTGGGTGCACGTCTATGTCGACCGGACCAGCCGCAGGCCGGTCCCGATTCCCGATCCGATCCGTTCGCTGTTGTTGACGGCTTGCGTGAGCCAATAGCTCGCTTGTGCCCACGTATGCTCAGCCAATGCCGATCGTGAGCAAGACCGTCGAGGTTGCTGCCGACGCCGCTTCGATCATGGCCATCGTGGCTGACTTCGAGTCCTACCCCCAGTGGAACGACGAGATCAAGAGTCTGTGGGTGTTGGCCCGATACGACGACGGACGGCCCAGCCAGCTGCGTCTGGACACGGCGGTTCAGGGCATCGAGGGCACCTATATTCAGGCGGTCTACTATCCGGGCCCTACCCAGATCCAGACCGTCATGCAGCAGGGTGACCTGTTCGCTAAACAGGAGCAGCTGTTCAGTGTGGTCGAAATCGGTCCAACCACATTGCTGACCGTCGACATGGACATCGAGCCCACCATGACGGTGCCCAAGGTGATGGTGAAGAAGATCGCCAACGACGCGCTGGAGTATCTGGCGGAGAACCTTAAGCGGCGCGCCGAGCAGCTCGCCGCCAGCTGAGCGTCACGCCAGAGTGACGACGAGGGCCGAGCGTCACGCCAGAGTGACGCTCAGCAGTGTTCGCCGGGCCCTGCCCGGCCACCGTCACGCCAGAGTGACGACGAGGGCCGAGCGTCACGCCAGAGTGACGCTCAGCAGTGTTCGCCGGGCCCTGCCCGGCCACCGTCACGCCAGAGTGACGACAGCAGCTGATCGAGCCTTCCTAACCCCACACGCCGCTGCGGGCGAGATGCTCGGTGAGCCGGCGCGCTCCGTCGGTGAATTGCCAGGTGGTGTGCTCGACCGCCGCGTCGATATCACGGCGGCGCAGCGCGGCGATCAACCGTCGGTGATTCTCCACGGCGGCTCGGCCCCAGTCCGGATCGGCGGTGTAGACCGTCACCGGCATGTAGCGCGCGGCCTGCAACAGAAACCAGGCCAGCTTTACCCGGCCGCCGGCCTGGTTGAAGACGCGGTGAAACGAGAACTCCATCGCCGCGATGGCCTCCACATCGGCGGACTCCACGGCCGCCGCCAGTGCCTCGATGATGTGGTCGAGCTCGTCGATCTCCTCGTCGGTGATGTGCTCGGCGGCGGTGGCCGCGAGCTCGTTGGCGATCGTGGCCTGAAGCCAGAAAATGTCCTCGATGTCGCGCCGGGTCAGCGGCACCACGACATGGCCGCGGTGCGGTTCCAGCTGCACCAGCCCCTCGCCACGCAGCTTGAGCAACGCCTCGCGCACCGGGGTGATACTGACCCCGAGCTGCGCCGCTGTCTCGTCGAGCCGGACGAACGTCCCTGGCCGCAGTGCGCCGGACATGATCGCCGCCCGAAGATGGCCCGCGACCTCGTCCGACAACTGCGAGCGGCGCAGCGGACGCCGCCGGCGGGCCTGGGCAAAAGTGGGTGTGCTCACCTGGCCTTCTCGAACTTGTCATCGCGGCGCCGAGGCCATAGTGTGACCCAGGCAACACTATGTTTTATCAAATATCAACTTCCTGCAACCGGAGACGAAGGCGAAGGGGCACCGGTAGTTGACCGCGCTGATGACTGGCCAGCAGGCTGCCGCCACCGAGCAACCCTATTTGGCTCGACGGCAGAACTGGATCAACCAACTCGAACGACACGCGTTGATGCAGCCGCAGGCGACCTCGTTGCGATACCTGGGCCACACGCTTACCTGGGCCGAATTGCTCCGGCGCGTCACGGCGCTGGCCGACGCACTGAGTCGGCGCGACGTCGGTGTCGGCGACCGGGTGATGATCCTGATGCTCAACCGCACCGAGTTCATGGAATCGGTTTTGGCCGCCAACATGATCGGCGCGATCGCGGTTCCGATCAATTTCCGCCTCACGCCGGCCGAAATCGCCTACCTCGTCGAAGACTGCGAGGCCCGCGTGATGATCACCGAACCGGTGCTGTCTGCGGTGGCGACCGGCGTGCGCAAAATCCAGCCAGTGGTGAGCACGGTCGTCGTGGCCGGCGGCGGAGGCGACGACGGCTTGCTCGGCTACGAGGAGTTGATCACCGAGACCGGTGATCGGCACGTTCCGGTCGACATTCCCAGCGAGTCAGCGGCCCTGATCATGTACACCTCCGGTACCACCGGCCGGCCCAAGGGTGCCGTACTGACCCATGCCAACCTGACCGGTCAGACGATGACGGGGCTGTACACCCACGGGGCCGACATCAACAACGACGTCGGCTTCATCGGTGTCCCGTTCTTCCACATCGCCGGAGTCGGCAACATGTTGACCGGGATGCTGCTCGGTATCCCGACCGTCATCCACCCGCTCGGCGCGTTCGACCCGGGACAGTTGCTGGACGTGCTGGAGGCCGAGAAGGTCACCGGCATCTTCCTGGTGCCCGCGCAGTGGCAGGCGGTGTGCGCTGCCCAGCGGGCAAAGCCACGCGAACTGAAGTTGCGGGTGATGTCGTGGGGTGCGGCCCCGGCCTCGGACACGCTGCTGCGCGAGATGTCGGAAACCTTTCCCGGCACGCACATCTTGGCCGCGTTCGGCCAGACCGAGATGTCGCCGGTCACGTGCATGCTGCTCGGTGACGATGCGATCCGGAAGCGGGGTTCGGTGGGCAAAGTGATACCCACCGTCGCCGCCCGCGTCGTCGACGAGCAGATGAACGACGTACCCATCGGTGAAGTCGGTGAAATCGTCTACCGCGCACCGACTTTGATGAGCGGCTATTGGAACAACGCCGAAGCCACCGAGGAGGCGTTCGCGGGCGGGTGGTTCCATTCCGGCGACCTCGTGCGGATGGACGAAGACGGCTATGTCTGGGTGGTGGACCGCAAGAAGGACATGATCATCTCCGGCGGCGAGAATATCTACTGCGCCGAGGTGGAAAACGTCCTCGCCAGCCATCCCGGCATCGTCGAGGTCGCTGTCATCGGCCGCGCTCACGAGAAGTGGGGTGAGGTACCGATCGCGGTCGCCGCCGTCACCCAGGACGACTTGCGGATCGAGGATCTCGACGGCTTCCTCACCGAACGGCTGGCCCGCTACAAACATCCCAAGAGCCTGGAGATCGTCGACGGACTACCGCGCAACCCGGCGGGCAAGGTGCTTAAGACCGAACTGCGCGCCCGGTACGGAACCGCGATCGAGCGCCAAAGCGGCGCCGGAACCGGCTGAGCGTCAAAGCGTCGACCGCAAATATGGGGCCGGAACTGCGAAGGAGATGAAACTGACGATAACGATAATTTCGCTGCGGTGCTCAATTGCGCGGATGCGGCTCCGGTCAACCGGACGATCGGGTACAGTCCTGTGGTCCCGCTCACTACCCGCGGGTAGGGAGTCGGCGCTCACACGTTGGGGATGGGGCAAGGAGGAGGCGTGGGACATGATCTGCCGTTGCTCCGGGTGGCCTTTCGCGGTTCCGTGGTGAGGGGGCGGTGGTGACTTCTTCGCAGGGCAGCGTGGTCGGCTTCGTCCGTGAACAGGTGAAGACCCCGCTGACGCTCGTCGGGGGCTTTTTCCGGATGTGTGTGCTGACCGGCAAGGCGGTGTTCCACAGGCCGTTTCAGTGGCGCGAATTTATCCAGCAGTGCTGGTTCATCATGAGGGTCGCGTTCCTGCCGACGATCATGGTGTCGATCCCGCTGACCGTGCTGCTCATCTTCACCCTCAACGTTCTGCTGGCGCAGTTCGGCGCCGCGGACCTGTCGGGGGCCGGCGCGGCGATCGGGGCGGTCACCCAGCTCGGCCCGCTGACGACGGTGCTGGTGGTTGCCGGCGCGGGGTCGACGGCCATCTGCGCCGACCTGGGCGCCCGCACCATCCGTGAGGAAATCGACGCGATGGAGGTGCTGGGCATCGACCCGATCCACCGGTTGGTGCTACCCCGGGTGATCGCGGCGACCATCGTCTCCACCTTGCTCAACGGCCTGGTGATCACCGTCGGGCTGGTCGGCGGCTACATCTTCGGGGTGTACCTGCAAAACGTCTCAGGCGGTGCGTATCTGGCCACCCTGACCACCATTACCGGGCTGCCTGAAGTGATCATCGCGACGGTCAAGGCCTCAGTGTTCGGGCTGATCGCCGGCCTGGTCGGCTGTTACCGCGGACTGACCGTCGGTGGCGGTTCGAAGGGTTTGGGCACCGCCGTCAACGAGACGGTGGTGTTGTGCGTGGTCGCGCTGTATGCGGTCAATGTGGTGCTGACCACCATCGGCGTGCGCTTCGGAACGGGGAAGTAGCATGTCGACTGCCGCTGTCCTGCGCGCCCGCTTCCCGCGCGCGACCGAGAATCTTCGGAAATTCGGCGGCGCCGCCGGCCGCGGACTGAGCCAGTCCGGGGAGATGACCTGGTTCGCCATCACCAGCGTGGTGAATATCCCGCATGCGATCCGTGAGTACCGCAAGGAGACGCTGCGGCTGATCGCCCAGATCGGCATGGGCACCGGTGCGATGGCCGTCGTCGGCGGCACCGTCGCGATCGTCGGTTTCGTGACGCTATCCGGCAGTTCCCTGGTCGCGATCCAGGGCTTCGCGTCGCTGGGCAATATCGGTGTCGAGGCGTTCACCGGCTTCTTCGCCGCGCTGATCAACGTCCGCATCGCCGCCCCGGTCGTCACCGGGGTCGCGCTGGCGGCCACCGTCGGCGCCGGCGCCACCGCCGAGCTGGGAGCCATGCGCATCGCCGAGGAGATCGACGCGCTCGAGGTCATGGGTGTCAAGTCGGTCTCGTACCTGGCGTCCACCCGGATCATCGCCGGGCTGGTGGTGATCGTCCCGCTCTACGCCATGGCCATCATCATGTGTTTCTTGTCTCCCCAGATCACCACCACATTGCTGTACGGACAGTCGCACGGCACCTACGATCACTACTTCCGGACGTTCCTGCGACCCGATGATGTGGGATGGTCCTTCGTCGAGGCCATCCTCATCGCCGCGATCGTGATGATCACGCACTGCTACTACGGCTACAACGCCAGCGGTGGACCGGTCGGCGTCGGGGAGGGCGTCGGCCGCTCGATGCGGTTGTCGCTGGTCTCGGTGCAAGTGGTCGTACTGTTCGCCGCGTTGGCCCTCTACGGCGTCAACCCCAACTTCGCTTTGACGGTGTAGTCGCCATGACGTACCCGCAGGGGAAAGAGAACAAGATCCGCAACCCGCCGTACAAGCTGGCGGGTTCTGCTCTCGTGCTTGTCTTTCTGCTGGTGCTGTTTGTGGTGTTCTGGCAGTTCCGCGGGAACTTCGAGGACAAGATGCAATTGACGATGGTTTCTTCCCGGGCCGGCCTGGTGATGGATCCGGGGTCGAAGGTCACCTACAACGGGGTGGAAATTGGCCGGGTTGCCAACATTTCCGAGTGCGTCGACGTTGATCCCGATCCCAACGATCCCAGCTATCGCCGAACCCGTGCCGAAGGCGAGGTTCCGTGTCGGAAGAAGGACGAGGTCCCCCAAGGGGTGAAGTTCTCCGGCAAGCCCGCGGCGAAATTCATCTTGGACATCAAATCGAAGTACCTCAACCAAAAGCTGATACCGGCCAACGTGAACGCTGACATCAAGGCGACGACGGTGTTCGGCGGTAAGTACGTGTCGTTGACGACGCCGAGAGACGCCCGGGGTCGCTCCATTGCCAGGGGGCATCTCAATCCGAAGATTGACATCGACGCACAGTCGGTGACGACGGAAATCAATACCTTGTTCCAGACGATCACCTCGATCGCTCAGAAGTTGGATCCGGTCAAGCTGAACCTGACGCTGGGTGCGGCGGCGGAGGCGCTGAACGGACTGGGCGACAAGTTCGGACAGTCGATCGTCAACGGCAACACCATCCTTGATGACCTGAACGCACAACAGCCGGTGATTCGCCGCGACATTCAGCAGTTCGCGGCGCTCGCCGATACCTACGCGAATGCGGCACCGGATCTGTTCGACTTCCTCAGCAACGCGGACGTCAACGCGCGCACGTTCCATAACCAGCAAGACGATCTGGATGCGGCGTTGTTATCGGCAGTCGGGTTCGGCAACGTCGGTGCCGACCTCATCGGCCGGGGCGGACCGTATCTGGCCCGCGGCGCCGCCGATTTGGTGCCCACCGCTCAGCTGCTCGACACCTACAGTCCCGAGCTGTACTGCACCATCCGCAACTTCCACGATGTGGAGCCCAAGGTCGCTGCGGCGGTGGGCGGCAGCAACGGCTACTCACTGCGTACTGATACCGAGGCGCTGTCTGGGTTGGGACTCCTGCTGACGCCCGCGGTATTCCCCCTGATCGCCACCCAGCTTGGGGCGCTGGCCGGACTGGTCGGCGGGGCGCCGAATCCGTACGTCTATCCGGAGAACCTGCCGCGGGTCAACGCCCGAGGCGGACCCGGTGGTGCGCCGGGCTGCTGGCAATCGATCACGCGTGATTTCTGGCCGGCGCCGTACCTGGTGATGGACACCGGCGCCAGCCTGGCACCGTACAACCACGTGGACACCGGTTCGCCGTATGCAATTGAATACGTGTGGGGCCGCCAAGTCGGGGACAACACGATCAACCCATGAAAATCACCGGCACTCTCATCAGGCTCAGCATCTTCTCGTTGGTGCTGATGTTCTTCACCGTCGCCATCATCGTGGTGTTCGGTCAGATCCGCTTCGACCTGACGAATAGCTACACCGCGGAATTCACCAATGTCAGCGGGCTGCGCGAGGGTCAATTCGTCCGTGCCTCCGGCGTGGAGCTCGGCAAGGTCAAAAGCGTCCAACTGGTCGACCATGGCCACCGGGTGCAGGTGAAATTCAATGTCGACCGCTTGGTGCCGCTGTACCAGTCGACGACCGCGCAGATCCGCTACCTCGACCTGATCGGCAACCGGTACCTGGAACTCAAGCGCGGCCAGGGAGACGGGGCTAACCAGGTCCTGAGTCCGGGCGGATTCATTCCGGCATCGCGCACCCAGCCCGCCCTAGACCTCGACGCGCTGATCGGCGGGTTCAAGCCGCTGTTCCGGGCCCTCGACCCGCAAAAGGTCAACAACATCGCCAAGGCCCTCATCACCGTTTTCCAGGGCGAAGGCGGAACCATCAACGACATCTTGGACCAGACCGCGCAGGCGACGTCCCGGCTCGCCGAGCGCGACCAGGCGATCGGCGACGTGATCAAGAACTTGAACATCGTGCTGGACACCACGGTTCGGCATCGCCAGCAGTTCGACGAGACCGTCGACAACTTCGAGAAGTTGATAACCGGGCTGAACAACCACGCCGATTCACTGGCCGCGGGGACGGCGCACATCAGTGCCGGCACAGGTGAGGTGGCTGGCCTGCTGGCCGACAACCAGGCACTGCTGCACAACACGCTGAACTATCTCGACGCTGTTCAGCAACCCCTCATCGATCAGCGTGATGCGCTCAACGACCAGCTCCACAGAACGCCGACCACGCTGAACATGATCGGACGCGCCATCGGCCTGTACGGCGACTTCATCAACTTTTACTCCTGCGACATCACGCTCAAGCTGAATGGCCTGCAGGGTGGTGGCCCAGTGCGCACGGTCCGGCTATTCCAACAGCCGACGGGTAGGTGCACGCCGCAGTGAGAACGCTGGAACCACCCAACCGGATGCGCCTGGGCGTCATGGGCCTGGTCCTGGTGCTGCTCGTCGTCGGTGTCGGGCAGACCATGACCAGCATCCCGATGATCTTCGCTGCGCCCGCCTACTACGGACAGTTCACCGACACCGGCGGATTGAACAAGGGCGACAAGGTGCGCATCGCCGGGCTGAATGTCGGTGTCGTACAGGGCGTCAAGATCGACGGCGACCACATCACGATGAAATTCACGACCGGCAGCTTCCCGATCGGTACCGAGAGCCGGCTGGCTATCAAGACGGACACCATCTTGGGTAAGAAGGTCCTCGAAATCGAAAATCGGGGTACCCAGACGCTGCGTCCGAACGGGACGTTGCCGGTGGGCCAAAGCACCACCCCCTACCAGATCTACGACGCCTTCTTCGACGTCACGAAGGCGGCATCGAACTGGGACATCGACACCGTCAAGCAGTCGTTGAATGTGTTGAGCCAGACCATTGATCAGACCTACGGGAACCTGCCTGCCGCGCTCAAGGGGCTCGCGAACTTCTCCGACACCATCGGCAAACGCGACGAGGAGATCAAGCATTTGCTGAAACAGGCCAACCAGGTGGCCAGCGTGCTGGGTAACCGCAGCGACCAGGTCGACCGGCTGTTGGTCAACGCCAAGAACTTGCTGGCCGCCTTCAATGCCCGTGGGCAGGCGATCGACGCGCTGCTGGGCAACATCGCCGCGTTCTCCGTCCAGGTGAACAAGCTGATCAACGACAACCCGAACATCAACCACGTGCTGGAGCAGCTCCGTACCGTCAGCGACATCCTGGAAGAGCGCAAGACCGACCTGGCAAATACCTTGGTGATTCTGGGCAAATTTGTCGCCTCGGTCAACGAGACCATCGCCTCGGGGCCGTTCTTCAAGGTGACGCTGGCCAACCTGCTGCCGTATCAGATCATCCAGCCCTGGGTCGATGCGGCCTTCAAAAAGCGCGGCATCGATCCCGAGGACTTCTGGCGCAGCGCCGGACTGCCGGCGTTCCGGTTCCCCGACCCCAATGGCATCCGGTTCCCCAACGGCGCACCACCGCCGGCACCGCCGCTGCTGGAAGGCACCCCGGACCATCCGGGACCGGCGATCGCGCCGGGATCACCTTGTTCCTATGTTCCGCCGCTCGACGCCCTGCCGCGTCCGGACAATCCGCTGCCATGCGCGGGAATACCGCAAGACCTGGGTCCGTTTGGGCCGTTGTCGGGACCGTATCCGGGGGCACCGGACGTCCTGACGTCACCGCCGAACCAGCACGGTCTTCCCCCCACCCCCGGTATCCCGATCGCGGGGCGCCCCGGCGATCCGCCCCCGGACCTGCCGGGCACCCCGGTGCCGCTGCCGCCGAACGCGCCGCCGGGAGCGCGCACCGAGAACCTGGCACCGGCCGGTCCGGTTCCGCCGCCATCGACATTCGCGCCCGGGCTGCCGCCGGGGCCGCCGGCTCCACCCGGGCCGGGACAGCAGCTGCCGGCGCCGTTCGTCACGCCGGGTGGCGCCGGAGGTAGCGGTGCACAGGGAGGTAGCCAGAATTGAGCACCATCTTCGATACCCGCAACCTGAAGCCGCCGAGGATGTCCTGGACGTCGGTGATAATCGGCTTTTTTGTGATCGTGCTGGTGCTGGTCGCGGCGTTCTTCGGCTGGCGGGGCTACCAGATGCTGACCAACAACACCGTCATCGCCTACTTCCCGCAAGCCAACGCCCTATATGCCGGCGACAAGGTCCAGATCATGGGCCTTCGGGTGGGCGAGATCGACAAGATCGAGCCGGTCACCGACCCGACCAATTGCGGCCAAAAACAACCAGCCTGTATGCGGGTCACCTTCCACTACGCCAACCAGTACAAGGTTCCTGCCGACGCCCAGGCGTTGATCTTGAACCCCACCCTGGTGGCGTCGCGGGCCATCCAGCTCGAGCCGACCTATAAGGGCGGCAAGGTATTGGCCGACAACGCAAAGATTCCCGATCGATCGGACCCAGGTACCAACCGAGTGGGACGAGCTGCGCAATAGCATTTCTCACATCATCTCCAAGCTCGGCCCCACCTGCCAGCAGCCCAAGCCGGCGCGGGGCGCCCGGATCCCTGCACACGAGAGCAGCGCGAGGGCCCGTTCGGAGATGTCATCGAGGCGTTCGCCAACGGGCTGGAGCGGCCAGGGCAAACAGATCAACACCACGTTCGACCACCTGTCGCGGGCACTGACCGCGCTGAACGAGGGCCGCGGCGACTTCTTCGCCGTGGCACGCAGCCTGGCACTGTTCGTCGACGCACTGCACGCCGATGACCAGCAGTTCGTCGCGTTGAACCAGAACCTGGGCGAGTTCACCGCTCATTTGACCCGCTCCGACAACGACTTTGCCAATGCGATTCAACAGTTCGACAGTCTGCTGGCCACCGTGCGCCCGTTCTTCGCCAAGAACCGCGAGGTGCTGACCCATGACATCGACAACCTGGCCGACACGACCACACGCTGGTACAGCCGGAACCGTTGAACGGTTTGGAGACCGGCCTGCACGTACTGCCCACGTTGGGCGCGAACGTCAACAACATCTACCACCCGTCGCACGGCGCGGTGGTCGCCATTCCGGCCATCCAGAACTTCGCCAACCCGATGGAGTTCATTTGCAGCTCGATTCAGGCCAGCAGCCGGCTGGGCTACCAGGAGTCCGCCGAACTGTGCGCGCAGTACCTCGCGCCGATCCTGGATTCGATCAAGTTCAATTACTTGCCGTTCGGGCTGAACCTGTTCAACACCGCCGAGACATTGCCCAAAGAGGTGGCCTACTCCGAGCCGCGCCTGCAGCCGCCGAATGGGTATAAGGACACCACCGTCCCCGGAATCTGGGTGCCGGACACCCCGTTGTCGCACCGCAATACGCAACCGGGGTGGATCACCGCGCCCGGCATGCAGGGCGTCAGGGTCGGTGGAATCACCGCAGGCCTGATGACCCCGGAATCCCTGGCTGAACTCATGGGCGGTCCGGACATCGAGCCGGTGCAGTCCAACCTGCAAACTCCGCCGGGACCGCCGAATTCCTATGACGAGTATCCGGTGGCGCCGGTCATCGGCCAGAACCCTCCGCAGGTGCCGATACCGCCGCCGGCCCCGGAACCGGATGTGGCCCCTGGCCCGGTGGCGCCGACGCCTGCACCAGTAGCCGGCCCGCCGGCACCAGCGCCGGTCGGAGCCCCATTGCCCGCTGAAGCGGGAGCGGGCCGATGAGAGGGTCACTGAGGATTGCTGGTGTGCTGGGCGTCATCCGCCGTCGCGGCTGGCAGGGGCTTGTTCTGCTGGTCGCCACGCTGGTACTGAGCTCGTGCACATGGCGCGGCATCGCCCAGGTGCCCATTCCGGGCGGGCCGGGCAGCGGTAGCAACTCGTACAAAATTTACGTGCAGGTGCCCGACACGCTGGCGATCAACGGCAACAGCAAGGTCCAGGTGGCCGATGTCTTCGTCGGCTCGATCCGCAAGATCGACTAATGAAGAACTGGGTCGCTACGCTGACGCTGGGTGTGAACAAGAGCGTCAAGCTGCCGAGGAACGCCACCGCCAAGATCGGCCAGACCAGCTTGCTGGGTTCGCAGCACATCGAGCTGGCGGCGCCGCCTAATCCGTCGCCGCAGTTTCTCAAGGACGAGGACACTATTCCGCTGAACAACTCGTCGGCGTACCCCACCACCGAGCAGACCCTGGCCAGTTTCGCGCTGGTGCTGCGGGGCGGCGGTATCCCCAACCTGGAGACCCTGCAGAACGAGGTCAACAACATCTTCTACAGGCGAGCCGATCAAATTCACGACTTCCTCGGCAAGCTGGACACCTTCACCCGCAACCTGAACGAGCAGACAAACGACATCACCCACGCCATTGATTCCACCAACCGTCTGCTCGCCTATGTCGGCAGCCGCGCCGATGTCCTCGATCGGGTGCTGACCGACATTCCGCCGGTGATCAAGCACTTCGCGGACAAGCAGAATCTGTTGATCGACGCGGTCGACGCGGTGGGCCGGCTGTCCGACGTCACCGCTCAGTATGTTTCGGAGACGAGGCCCTATCTACACACCGACTTGCAGGCGCTGCAGTGCCCGTTGCGGGAGCTCGGTCGGGCCTCGCCGATGCTGATCGGCGCGCTGAAGCTGATCCTGACCCAGCCGTTCGACATCGACACCGCGCCCAAGCTGTTCCGCGGTGACTACCTCAACATCTCGCTGACGCTTGACACGACCTACAGCGCCGTCGACAACGCGTTCCTGACCGGTACCGGGTTCTCCGGGGCACTGCGCGCCCTCGAGCAATCCTTCGGCCGCGACCCCGAAACGATGATTCCCGACGTCCGCTACACGCCGAACCCGAACGACGCTCCGGGCGGCCCGATGGTCGAAAGGGCGGACCGAAATTGCTGACCCGTATGGTTCGCCGCCAGCTGATCCTCTTCGTCGTCCTGTCGGTGATCGCGTTGCTGGTGCTGGCTTTGTACTACCTGCGCCTTCCGAGCTTGGCTCCGTTGAATATCGGCCGCTACGAGGTGAAGGCGGAGCTGCCCGCTTCGGGTGGCCTCTACCCCACCGGCAACGTGACCCTTCGCGGGATCACCATCGGCAAAGTCACCGACGTCCAGCCCACCGCAACGGGTGCGGAGGCGACGATGAGTATCGACAGCCGCTACAAGATTCCGCGCGACGCGATCGCCGAAGTGCACTCGGTGTCGGCGGTCGGTGAGCAATACATCGACCTGGTCTCGCCCGGCAACCCGCGCAAATACTTCGAGAATAATGGGATCATCGATTGCGGCACTCCAGACCAGTGGCAGCCGACTACACAGTGCAAGAACACGGTGCCTAGCGAGATCGGACCGGCGCTGGACACCGCCAACCGCGGGTTGGAGGCGCTGCCCAAGGACAAGATCGGCTCGCTGCTCGACGAGACGGCACAAGCGGTCGGCGGACTGGGACCCGCGCTGCAACGGCTGGTCGACGCCACCCAGGCCATCGCCGGTGACTTCAGGAACAACCTCGGCAACGTCAACGACATCATCGAGAACTCGAGACCGATCATCGACAGCCAGGTCAATTCCAGCGATTCGATCGAACGCTGGGCGCGCAACCTGAACGTCCTGGGCGCGGAGGGCGCCCAAAACGATCAGCACCTGCGGAGCATTCTGTCCCAGGCGGCGCCGACCGCCGATCAGGTCACCGCGGCATTCAGCGACGTTCGAGAATCGCTGCCGCAGACGCTGGCCAACCTGGAGATCGTCCTCGACATGCTCAAGCGCTACAACCATGGCGTCGAGCAGCTGCTGGTGTTCCTGCCGGAGGGCGCGTCGATCGCGCAGACGACACTTGCGCCCTATCAGAACGCTGCGGCGCTGGACCTCGCCTTGTCGATCAACTACCCGCCACCGTGTTTGACCGGCTTCCTTCCAGCGGCGGAGTGGCGGTCGCCGGCGGACACCAACATGGCACCGTTACCGTCGGGCACGTATTGCAAGATTCCGAAGGAAACCCCGTCCAACGTAGTGCGCGGGTCGCGCAACATTCCCTGTGTCGACGTCCCGGGTAAACGCGCCGCAACGCCGCGGGAGTGCCGGGACCCCAAGCCGTATGTCCCCGCGGGCACCAACCCCTGGTACGGCGACCCGAACCAGCTGCGCAACTGCCCGGCACCCGGGGCGCGCTGTGATCAGCCGATCACGCCAGGTCAGGTGATACCCGCACCGTCGGTCAACAACGGCCTCAACCCGGCACCCGCCAACCAGGTGCCGGGAACTCCGCCTCCGGTCAACGATCCGTTGCAGCGGCCGGGAACGGGTGGTGTGCAGTGCAACGGCCAGCAGCCCAACCCGTGCGTCTACACTCCAGGTGCCCCGACGGCCATCTACAGTCCATCGAGTGGGGAATTGGTAGGGCCCGACGGTGTCATGTACAACGTCGCAAACTCGAGCAACACAGGAGACGACGGATGGAAGGAGATGCTGGCGCCAGCCGGCTGAATCCCACCGATGCCGACGACTCGTCGCCCACGGAGGTGATGGCCGAGGATTCGTCAGAATCCGAGGACAGAACCGACCAAGCCAAGACCGAGGTGGTCGCTTTACCGACAGCGGAGGCGGACGACGAAACGTCCGAGTCTGACGTCGAGGACACCGAGCTGTCGTCCGAAGAGGCGGCATCCGAAGACGACGCGAGTTCAGCGCCTGTCGACGAGCGGGGTCCGTCGCGGCTGGGGCGAGTCTGGGTCGTCGGCATCGCCGCGCTGCTTCTCGTGCTGGGGGGCGGCGTCGGCTTCGGCGGCTACCTTGCGCTGAAGGCCCACCAGAAAAGCCAGAACATCGAGCACGAAAACGCGGCGGCCATCCGGGCTGCGAAGGATTGTGTGACGGTAATCGAGGCGCCCGACACCAATGCCATGGCCACCGCCGCCTCGAAGATGATCGACTGTTCCACCGGGGATTTCAGAGAGCAGGCCGTGTTCTGGAGCAGCTTCCTCGCGGAGGCCTATCAGGCCGCCAATGTCCATCTTCAGGTGGCGGACATGCGTGCGGCTGTGGAGCACACCGACGACGACGGCACGGTCGTCATGCTGTTCGCGCTCCGCACCAAGGTGACCAACTCAGATGCCGCGGATCAGGAGCAAGGCTATCGGCTCCGGGTGTGGATGAAGCTGGCCGAAGGTCAATACAAGGTCTCCAGGCTCGACTCGGTGGCGAAGTGACGGCTGTGGTCGAGGTCATCGAGACCACCCCGGAAATCGCAGAGCCGCCAGCGCCGATCACCCTGGCGCCGTGGTATCTACGCGCGGCCGCATTGGCCGTCGACGTGCTGCCCGGCCTCGTCGTGATCGTGACGATGGCATTGGTCGCCCTGACCTTGTCATCGCGCGCCCTGACCATGCCGGCGCACGACACCTGGTGGTGGGTTTCGGTTGGTATCGGGGGATTCGCGATCCTGTTCGTTGGGGTCAACCGTTTGATGCTGCCGACAATCACCGGCTGGAGCGCGGGTCGCGGGCTGGTTGGCATCGCGGTGGTGCGCTCGGACGGAACCCCGGCCGGGCCGTGGCGGCTGCTGCTCAGGGATCTCGCTCATCTGCTCGACACCGCGTCAGCATTGGTGGGTTGGCTTTGGCCGCTGTGGGATTCGCGCCAACGCACGTTCGCCGACCTACTATTGGGCACCGAGGTGAAAGTCGTCGAGCAGGACCGGCGGCCGCAGGCGGTACGGCGGTTGATCGCGATCATGCTGCTGGCAGCGACAACCCTGTGCGTGGGTGGCGCGGCGGTCAGCTACGGGGTTGTCTACCGATACGAGCGGGCGGTCGACCAAACCCGCGCGCAGCTCACGACGCAGGGACCCAAGATGGTCGCCGAGATGCTGAGCCTGGATCCGAAAACCCTGCACGACGACTTCGAGCATGCGCTCTCGCTGACGACGGACAAGTTCCGTCCGGAGTGGGTCAAGCAGCAGGAAATAGTGAAAAAGTGGAAAATCGTCAACAATCAGTACTGGGTGACCGATAGCGCGATTGAATCCGCGACACCTGATCACGCGACGATGTTGCTGTTCATGCAGGGACAGCGAGGCTTACCGCCCGAGGACCGCTACATCAGCGCAACGGTGTCGGGTGAGTTTCGTCAAAGGTGCCGACGCACGGTGGCGCATTGACGATCTGATTCTGACGAAACCCGATTCGGCGGCCCCGAGATGAGCCCGCGCCGCAAGTTCGAACACGGTGAGGGGCCACTGCTGGTCCCGCAGCCGTGGCGGTCCGCGCGGTGGTCACGGCTACGGTCCACGTTGCGCAAACCACCGCGACCGTCCGGGCTCCCGCTGGTCAGTACGCTGGCGGCACTGGTGATGACCGCCGCGGTCACGGTCTGCGCCCTGATGCTGGTCTCCCACGTATCGCACGATCAGCAGGCCACCAACGATCGCGACGCGCTGAGCTATGTTCGACAGTTCATCACCGAGTTCACCTCGCGGGATCCCTTCCACGCCAACGACTATGTCGATCGGGTACTCGCCCAAGCCACCGGCGATTTCCAGACCCAGTTCCACGAGAAGGCCAACGAAATCCTGCTCGATGTGGCCCGATCAGGAGCGCTCCACCGGGACCGTCCTGGACGCCGGGGTGGAAAGGTGGAACGACGACGGCACGGTCAACGTCATGGTGGCTGTCGATGTCACCATGAAATCTCCGGACGGCAAACAGGAATTCGAGAGCGTCAATCGTTGGCTGGCAACGGCTGAGCAGGAAGGGAGCCAGTGGAAGATCAGCAACCTGCTGCAGGTGATCTGACCGACGAGGCCGGCGACGACGAGTCACGGACCGTCAAGGTCGCCGATAAGGCCGAAACCGAAACCGACGGGGCCGACGCCGAGCAACCCGACCCGGAAGATTCCGGCGATCAAGTGGAAGATGCGACTGACGTCGACGAAACCGTTGATGCGGCAAGCGAAACCGACGAAGGTGGCTTGGCAGAGGACGCCGAGACTGCGGAAGAAACCGCCGAAGAAGCCGAACCGAGAATGCGCACCAGGAAACCGGTGGGCAAGCGGCTGGCCACGGTGGTCGCCATCATCGCCGTATTGTTCGTGAGCGCAGCAGCATTCGCCGGTGCGATGGTGCAGCCGAATCTGGTGGATCGCGCAGCGACGGCCACCAAAGCCGAGATTGTGCGGACCGCGACCAACGCGATCACGACATTGTGGAGTTACACACCGGACGACTTGGACAAGCTCGCTGACCGCGCCGCGGCCTACCTCAGCGGTGATTTCGAAGTCCAGTACCGGAAATTCGTCGACGCACTCGTCGCCCCCAACAAACAGGCCCAAGTCACCAATACCACCGAGGTCACCGGGGCGGCGGTGGAGACGCTGGAGGGTCCGACCGCCGTCGCCATCGTGTACACCAACTCCAGGTCGACTAGAGGGAAAAATAGTATTCCGTCGCTGAGGTATCTGTCCTACCGGCTGTTCATGAAGCGCGATCACGCGCGCTGGATGGTGACCAGGATGACCACGGTTACCTCGCTGGATCTGACCCCCCGACTGTAGGGCGAAAGAACTAGTCTCTGATGGCGTTGCCTCGCAGGTGTCCGACCGGGTGACGGTGGCCGCATTGTTGTTGTTGACATTCGCGCATCGGGCTGATCGATGCGATCAGCGTGCTGGTGCTCGGCCATGTGTTCGTCGCCAACATGACGGGAAACGTGATCTTCCTCGGATTCTGGTTCGTCCCGTGGGCCGGCGTGGATCTGACTGCCGCCGTTATCGCGTTCGGCGGGTTTCTGGTCGGCACCGTCGTCGGCGGCCGGTTGGCCCGCCATCTCGGCACGGAGAACCGCACCTGGATTGTCGGCTCCCTCGGCATCGAGGTGCGTGATGTGGCGGCGCTTGCCTTGCTGGCCGGCACCGGCGTGCTGCGCTATCACGACAACACCAAGCTGATCCTGATCGCCGGGCTGGCATTGACTTTCGGCATGCAGAACGCCACCGCCCGCCAGTTCGGTATCCAGGAACTCACCACCACCGTGATCACCTCGACAATTGTCGGCATCGGCTTTGACAGCAGACTTGCCGGCGGCAGCGGCAACCGGGAAAAGCTGCGTTACGGCGTGGTTCTCACGATGTGTGGCGGCGCGATCGTCGGGGCGACGCTGTCGCGGTTCGCCGTTGCCCCGGTGATCGCCCTGGCCGCCGCGGTGGTGGCCATGAGCTTGCTGATTTCGCCGGCCGCGGCGGTGCTCAGTTGAACGCGAGCCAGCCCGGCAGGGCACGCTCGTGAGCGTCGCAGAGAACCTCACGGGTGTAACACGATCCCTTCGGAACCGGCCCACTCCTCCGGTGTCGCGGCGAAGCTGGATTGCCGACAGAGGTGCCCCCGTCGAGCAGCACCGCCGTATCGCTGCCCAGGCCGCGGAACAGATCCTGAATGTTGTCCGGGGTGTAATTGCCGCCCTCGAACACGTACATCTCGTCTCTCGTCTGGAAAGGCGAGCGCCGTTCGCGCCGCGCCGGCAACATGTCGATTATGTAACAGCGCCATGACGCTTTGCCCGAGGATGAATCACATTCGGCTGCTTGAGCTTTCCGGACGGACTCCGGGGTCGACTACTCGTCGGTGTTCGTCGTCCCGAAAGTCTGGGTCGTCTCGGTTGTGCCGGGCAGCTTGGCCGGGCGCGTCGCCTCGATCGTGTGAGCGGTGGCCGTCTTGGTCGTGCCGGGCAGCTTGGCCGGGCGCGTCGCCTCGACCGTCTCAGCGGTGGCCGTCTCGGTCGTCTCGGCGTCGTCGGTCGTCTCAGCCGTGTCTGCCGTCTCGGCCCGGTCCGTGATGCGGTGATAACCGCGGCGATCGTAGGCACGGGTGACAACGGCGCCCAGCAAGAGCCCGATGACCAGGCCGATGGCCGTCAAACTCAGGGCCTGGGACAAGCCGGTGTCGGGCCGGCCGTCGAGGTACAACAGCGACCGCGTACCTATGAAAACCTGGTGCATGGGTTCGAATTTGGCTAGCCAGGTAAAGAATGTCGGCGCGGCCTCCAGCGGCACCGTGGCGCCCGCCGAGGGCAGCCCGAGGATCACGAAGATGAGCATGCTGACCAGCAGACCCAGGGTGCCCAACGCTGCGATGAGCGAACTGGACGTAACGCCGACCGCGGCGATCGCGAATACGCCGAACAGCCACAGCGACAAGGCATGTGGAATGGGCATGCCCAACCCGTTGGCAATCGCCAGGTAAACCGCCGACGTCAGCAATGCCAGCACCACCATCAAAGCCCATTTGATCAACAGGGTGCGAAAGCGGGAGATCTTGACTTGAGTCGCGAACCGGTACACCGGACCGAATTCAGCCGGCACATAACCCAGCATCGAGTCCACCAGGGTGCTAACCACGATGCTGCCGGTGAAACCGGCCAGCAGCAGCAAGAGCGAGTAATAGAACGCGGACAGACCGTTGCCGGTACCCTCGGGCAACGGATTGTGCGGGACGCTCTGGATCGCGATCGGATTGGCCAGCAGCATCGCCAACGCGCTGGACATTTGCGCCCCGCCGGAGCGCTCTGCCGCTTCGGCGAGAATGCTGTGGGCGACCTTGCTGTTGACACCGCCAATCGCGGTGGTGAGCGCCTGGCCGGCGATGCTCGAGCCAAGCGCGCCGGCGCGCGGGTTGGTCCATATCGTGATGACCGGCCGAGCCGCCTTTCCGGTTTCACCGCGCTCTGCAGCAAGCCGCGCAACTTCGAGGAGAAGTCCGGCGGTATCACCGCTGCGCCATACACCTGCGCGGTGTCCAGCCGGTGCAATGCCTCTTCGCGCGAGAGCACGCGAACCTCGAATTTGTTCTTGTCGAGACCGGCGATCACATCATCGACGACCTGTTGGCCCAGCGGCCCGGCATCCTCGCTCACCAGCGCGATGGGGAAATGCCGCAAGTTGGCGCTGGGCTTCAAGATGCCGCCCAGGTACAAGGCGGCCAGCGCCGACAGCACCGCCAGGGTGATGACGATCGGCACCGCCCAGAACCGCACGGTTCGCGTCGCTCTGGGATCGGGCGCCGCGTGGCGCGTTTGTGGGTGCGACATAGGACTCCTTTTGTCGGGCCTACCTTATGTCGCCGCAGCCGCGTCAACGGCCGCGGCCATGGGTTAGGAGCATCCGATAAGTGGGCACTCCCTGATGGCGGCGTCAGTAGGCGCCACGCGAGCTACAGGAGCAGCAATGATCGGAACCATATTCAGTGCCCTCGTCGTCGGACTGATCGTGGGAGCCCTCGCGCGTGCGGTGATGCCGGGCAGGCAGCCGATCGGCATCATCGTGACGATCATGTTGGGCGCCATCGGCGCATTCGTCGGGTCGTGGTTGACCTACAAGGTCGGGTACACCAACTCCCACGGAGGCTGGGCGGTCATTCCGTTCCTGGTCGGGATCATCGTCGCGGTCGTCCTCATCGCCATTTACCTGGGACTGACCGGGCGTCGTAACAAGATCCGGCACTGAGGTCTCGGCTCAACCGCCCAGCGTCGCGTGCATCTCCCAGACCAGGATTTCCGACGCCTCGGTCGCCGTGAGCCGCTGCCCGTCGCAGTCGGTGAACCGGACGGCATCACCCTCGCCGAGCGTGTCGTCGTCCTCGAGGGTGAGTCGGCCCCGTGCAACAAAGAGATGCAGGAACGGCGCTGGCGGCAGCTCGACGGTCTCGCCGGGCAGCAGCCGGGCGCCGTGCAGCGCGGCATTGCGGTTGTGGATGGTGATGGCGGCGTCCTGGCCGGGCACGCCTGAGGCGATGGTCACCAGCCGGCCCGCCAACAGCTCGTCTCCGATCTCCTGCTGCTGGTAGCCCGGGAGCGATCCCAGTCTCGTCGGGTAGTACCCACATCTGGACGAAATGCACTGACTCAACCGGGGATTCGTTTTTCTCCGAGTGCAGGATGCCGCTGCCCGCCGACATGCGTTGCGCCAGGCCGGGGTAGACCACCCCGCGGTGTCCGGCGGAATCCTGATGCGTCAGTGAGCCGTGCAGAACCCACGTGACGATCTCCATGTCCCGGTGGGGGTGGGTGTCGAAGCCGGTGGCCGGCTCGACGATGTCGTCGTTGTTCACCAGCAGCAGCCCGTGGTGGGTGTTGGCCGGGTCGTAGTGGTCGCCGAACGAGAAGGAATGCCGGGAGTTCAGCCAGGGTGTCGTGGTGACAGCCCGATCGCCCGCGCGGTGAATCTCCGCGGTGCCAGGCATGACTTCAGGGTACGGCGGCCGAGTGGCCACTCGTGTCGCGCGACCCGGCCGGTCAGCCTCGTGCCAGCACTGCCTGGGCATGTTTGAGGGCGGCCTCGAGTTCGGGCAGCGTCAGCGCCTCGCACCCGCCCAGGTGGATCTCGATCTGGTTCTCCGGCTGGCCGTCGTGCCCGAAAATCGGCAGCACGACGAATTCCGTTGCCGAAAGCTCGGTTTCGAGCGTGCTCGTCACCGATTGCAGGGTGACCATCGTCATCAGCGTACTGAGCTGGTGGCTCACCTGGGCCGTCGGGTAAGCGACGCCAGCACGGTAGCGAGCCGGTCATGCAGCGAGGTGTGGGCGTCGTCGAACCGCCAGGCACCATAACCGCGGCCCCGGATATCGGCGAGCACCAGCCGCTGCCGGCGATGTCGGCGAGCGTCAGCCGGGCGTCACCTGACGCAGCCAGGCCTCGACGGCGGCCTCGTCGCGCCATGCCATTGCGACCAGTCCGAACGGCGGGTCGATGGGGAAGCGCTGGCCGACGGCGTGTTCACTGTCAGTGGCATGACCGAGCACGTCGACATTGGTCAGGTGCTGCTCGCCGATCTTCGACATGGAGCAGCCGCACCGAGCGTCGTGTGCAGGAAGCTCAGTGCATCGCGGCCGCGGTCCAACAGCGGGAACTGGGTTCGCAGACCGTGCACCAGTCCGAACAATCCGCTGCCGAGCACATAGCGGCGGTCATCGTGGCGAGCCACCCAGGCCCCGAGCTCCAGCTCGGCGAGCAACAGCGCACAAGTCGAGCTGCTGATACCGCAGCTCTTCGCCAGTTCGGCCGACGTGCTGCCGTCTGGTGAATCGGCGAGCACGGCAAGGATGTCCATGACGCGACGGGTGGGGGGCGACTTGGAGGCTGTCGTGCGTGGTGGCGCCGTTGACGAACCCACGACGATCTCCCTAGGCTTTGTCCGAAATATCAATAATAGCGTCCTAATAATAGGAGTCTCGATGCTCAAAGTCGGCGTGTGGGGTCCCGGCTCCATGGGGGTCATCGCGCTTCGGGGGGTGATCGACCATCCCCAGCTGCAACTGGTCGATCTGGTCGTGCACAGCGACGCCAAGGCGGGCCGCGACGCCGGTGAGCTGTGCGGCGCCGCAGCGGTGGGTGTGTTGGCGACTCAGGATCCGGCAGCCATGCTCGCCGGTGACGCCGATGTGGTCGTTTACGCCGCCGCCGCCAACCTGCGGCCCTTGGAAGCGGTCGCGGACATGGTGGCGTTACTGCGGGCCGGCAAGAACGTGGTGTCGTGCTCGGTGGTGCCGCTGGTGTTTCCCGACGCCGTCGACGCGGCGTTCACGGATCCGCTGCGGGACGCGGCACTGGCCGGCGGGGTCGTCGTTCTTCACCACCGGCATCGACAGCGGATTCGCCAACGATGTTCTGCCGCTGGTTCTTTCGGGTATATCGCGGGTGATCGAAAGCGTCCGCGTCACGGAGATGTTCAACTACGCCACCTATCCGGACAAGTCCGCGGTGTATGAGATCCTCGGCTTCGGCAAGCCGCCGGACTTCACCGCTTTCGCCGCGACGCCCGGGGTGTTCACCTTCGGCTGGGGCCCGGTGCTGCACCAGCTCGCCAGCGGGCTGGGCGTGACGATCGACCACCTCGACGAAAGCGTGCTACGCGTGGCGGCCGACGAATCGTTCGACACGCCGACCGGGCACATCGCGGCGGGAACGATTGCCGCGATGCGTTCGACGCTGACCGGATACGTCTCGGGCACAGACAACTTTCGTCGTCGACCATGTGACGCGGATGCGCGACGACATCGCCCCGGACTGGCCGCAGCCGCATGTCTGGATCGCACCCCGCGACCTGGGCTACGGGCTGGCGACAGGTCAGGGTGTGTACCGCGTCGAAATCGAGGGCTCACCGAGCCTGCGCTGCGAGTTGGAGTTGGCCGACGACCACGATCACGACCTGGGTGCGCGGATGGCCGGCGCGTCGCGGATGGTCAACGTCATTCCGGCAGTGTGTGAAGCACCACCCGGCCTGCTCTCGGCGCTGGACCTGCCGCTAATTACCGGCACCGGGCTGAGGCGGCGGGTCCCCGGTCCGTCACCGGACAGCCGACTGGTCGGAATTTCGGGCCGTCGAGTGGCCACTTGACGCACGCCGTCGGTTGCGTGCGATAACTGGCCACTCGGCGGTTAGAGCGAGGTGGGCAGACCGAATTTCGGGAACAGCGTGGTGTCCAGGAAGGCCACTACATGTGAGACGCCGTCGGGACGCAGGTCCAGCACGTGCAGCTGGAACGGCAGGTGCCGGTCGCCGTCGCGCATATACATCGCGGCGGCGGGCTGCCCATTAGCGGTCAGCGGGAACAGACGCATGTCGCCGGGCGCCTGAGCGGGGCACTGCTGGCGGACCAGCGTGGCGATCGCCGACCTGCCCTGGTACCAGCCGACGTATGGCGGCATTTCCCAGATCGCCTCGCTGGTGAACAGTGCCACCAGCCGGTCGATGTCATACGCCTCGAACGCGTCGATGTAGCGCGTCAACCGATCCTGTGCCGCCGCCGACTCGGGCGCCGCCAATCGGTCCTCGGCACTGGGCCCGACGGCATCCAGCTGCGAGCGGGCACGTTGCAGCAGGCTGTTCACCGCGGCGGTGGTCGTGTTGATCGCCTCAGCTACTTCAGCGGCCTTCCACTGCAGCACCTCGCGCAGCACCAGCACCGCCCGCTGTCTGGGCGACAGGTGCTGCAGGGCCGCGACGAACGCCAGCCGGACCGACTCACGTGACGTGACGAGGTCCGACGGGTCGACCGACGAGTCCGGCAGCGGCTCCAGCCAGGGCACCTCGGTGCGCTCGACCAGTTCGGCGGCCGGGTCGGAGCTGGGGGCGCCCAACCCGGTCGGCAGCGGGCGCCGCTTGCGGCCCTCGAGCGCGGTCAAGCAGGTGTTGGTGGCGATGCGGTGCAGCCAGGTCCGCACCGATGACTTTCCCTCAAAACGGTCGTAGGCCTTCCAGGCCCGCAGGTAGGTTTCCTGCACCAGGTCTTCGGCGTCGTGCAGCGAGCCGGTCATGCGATAGCAATGGGCGAGCAATTCGCGCCGGTAGGGTTCGGCGCGCGCGGAGAATTCACCTTCGAAGTCTTCGGCGAGCAGACTCACCCGCACGAGCTTACGCAGCGTGTCGGAGATCGGCCCTGGCGGCAAGCCGGGCGATTACGTCTACGCTGCCCTGATGGGCACCAGCCGCACCGAGCGGACCTTCGACGGCGTCGGCGGGGTGCGCATCGTCTACGACGTCTGGACGCCAGACATGGCACCGCGGGCCGTGGTTGTCCTCTCACACGGGCTCGGCGAGCACGCCCGCCGCTACGATCACGTCGCCCAGCGCTTCGGCGAGGCGGGCCTGGTGACGTATGCGCTCGACCACCGCGGGCACGGTCGTTCGGACGGCAAGCGGGTGTTAGTGAAAAATATCGCCGAATACATCGGTGATTTCGACACCCTGGTCGGCATCGCCAAGCGGGAACATCCCGGCCTCAAGTGCATCGTGCTCGGGCACAGCATGGGTGGCGGGATCGTGTTCGCCTACGGCGTGGAGCGCCCGGACAACTACGACCTGATGGTGCTGTCCGGACCGGCGATCGCGGCGCAGTCGACGGTGTCGCCCGTGCTGGCGTTCACCGCCAAAGCTCTGGGCGCGATCGCACCCGGACTGCCGGTGCAGGAACTGGACTCCGCCGCGATATCCCGCGACCCGGCGGTGGTCGCCGCCTACGACAGCGATCCGGTGGTGTATCACGGCAGGGTGCCCGCCGGCATCGCCCGGGCGCTGCTGCTGGTGGGCGAGACGATGCCGCAACGGGCACCGGCGGTGACCGCGCCGCTGCTGGTGGTGCATGGTTCTGACGACCGGCTGATTCCGGTCGAGGGCAGTCGGCGGCTGGTGGAATGCGTGGGATCTTCCGACGTCGAGCTCAAGGAGTATCCCGGGCTCTACCACGAGGTGTTCAACGAGCCGGAGCGCGATCAGGTGCTCGACGACGTGGTGTCGTGGATCGACGCCAGACTGTGAACAACGACCGGGCAGGTAGGGCTCGCGGTGGGGGAATGTCGTTGGGGTCCCGTAGTTTGGCGCTATGAGCGACGACAAGATGCTGGCGCGAATCGCTGCGCTGCTGCGCCAGGCCGAGGGCACCGACAACGTCCACGAAGCCGAGGCGTTCATGGCTGCGGCACAACGGCTGGCCACGGCGACGTCGATCGACTTGGCGGTGGCCCGGGCGCACTCGGCTACCCGGACCCGCGCGCAGAGCCCAATCCAGCGCACGATCACGATCGGCACGGCCGGTGCCCGCGGCCTGCGGACGTATGTGCAGCTGTTCGTGGTAATCGCCGCGGCCAACGACGTGCGCTGCGATGTGGCGTCCAACTCGACGTTCGTCTACGCCTACGGGTTCACCGAGGACATCGACGCCAGCCACGCGTTGTATGCCGGGCTGGTGGTCCAGATGGTGCGGGCCTCCGATTCCTACATCTCCACCGGTACCCACCGGCCCACGCCGACGATCACCGCGCGCCTCAACTTTCAACTCGCGTTCGGCGTGCGGGTCGGTCGGCGGCTGGCCGAAGCCCGCGAGCAGGCCCGGCAAGAGGCGAAAAAGGACCGCGGACGCCCACCTGGCACCGCTGTCGCGCTGCGGGACAAGGACCTGGAGCTGCACGACTACTATCGCATTGCGTCCAAGGCGCGCGGCACGTGGCGAGCCAACAGCGCGACGGCCGGCTACTCCTCGGCGGCGCGACGCGCTGGAGACCGGGCCGGCCGGCGGGCACGTCTTGGCGGCAACGCGGAACTCTCGACACCACGGACCGCGCTGAAGCGGTGACGACGCCGGCTGGCAATTGCCCGGCGCGAGATTCCCAGCGCGCCAAGGTGTATGCGGCCGAGGATTTCGTGCGCACCCTGTTCGACCGCGCCGCCGAGCACGGTTCGCCGGCTGTCGAGTTCTTCGGAACGCAGCTGACGCTGCCGCCCGAGGCGCGGTTCGGCTCGGTTGCGGCGGTGCAACGCTACGTCGACGATGTACTCAGACTGCCGGCGGTGCGGCGACAGTGGCCCGCGGTGTCAACTCTCACGGTGCGGGCCCGCCGGGCCGCGACCGCGGCGCACTACGAAAACCGCGATGGTGCAGGAGTTATCGCGGTACCCGACCGTGACACCGCTGACTGGGCGATGCGTGAGCTGGTGGTGCTGCACGAGGTGGCCCACCACCTGTGTGACACTGCTCCGCCGCACGGCCCGGAATTCGTCGCGACCATGTGCACGCTGACCGAGCTGGTAATGGGCCCAGAGCTCGGGCATGTGCTACGGGTCGTATACGCCAAAGAGGGTGTGCGCTAGCGCAGGCGACTAGCGTTGATCCGGTGAGCGATCTCGGCGCGGCACAACCCGCCGACAGCCAGCCCGACGTCCGCGCACGCCACGTCGAAGCCCAGATGACCGACGACGAGCGGTTTTCGTTGCTGGTCAGCGTGATGGGTGCCTCCGATCTGCTGCTGGCGCGCGACGGACGAATCCCTCCGGACGTTCCGATGAGCGCCGGGTATGTGCCGGGCATCGCGCGACTGGCCGTGCCGGCACTGCTGATGACCGATGCCAGTCTGGGGGTCGCCAATCCTGGCTACCGGCCCGGCGATACCGCGACCGCGCTGCCGGCCGGTCTGGCGCTGGCCGCCACCTTCAACCCCGACCTCGCCCGGGTATCTGGTGCGGCGCTCGGGATCGAGGCCCGCAGCCGTGGATTCAACGTTCTCCTGGCTGGTGGAATCAATCTCGCGCGTGACCCGCGCAACGGCCGCAACTTCGAATACCTCTCCGAAGACCCGCTTTTGAGCGCGACGATGGCCGCGGAATCGATCAACGGGATCCAGCAGCAGGGTGTCATCTCGACGATCAAGCATTACTGCCTGAACTGTAATGAAACCAATCGGCACTGGCTCGATGCGGTGATCGACCCTGATGCCCATCGTGAATCCGACCTGTTGGCCTTCGAGATCGCGATCGAACGCGCCCAGCCCGGCGCGGTGATGGCTGCCTACAACAAAATCAACGGTGACTACGCCGGCGGCAACGACGTCCTGCTCAACGACGTGCTGAAAGGCGCCTGGGCATACCCGGGTTGGGTGATGTCGGACTGGGGCGCCACGCCGAGCTGGGAATTCGCGCTCAACGGCCTCGACCAGGAATCCGGCGTTCAGATAGACGTGTTGCTCTGGCAGGCAGAGGCTTTCACCGAACGGCTGAAAGCCGCCTACGCCGACGGCCAGCTTCCCGCGCAACGCCTATCAGATATGGTGCGCCGCATCCTGCGTTCGATCTTCGCCGTCGGAGCCGACCGGTGGGAATCCTTGCCCGCACCAGATATGGACAGGCACAACGCGATTGCATTGAACATCGCCCGGCAGGGCATCGTATTGCTGCAGAACCGCGGCGCACTCCCGCTGCACCCTGAATCCGCTGTGCGGGTGGCCGTCATCGGCGGATACGCGCAGATCGGCGTGCCGATCGGGTGCGGGTCGAGCGCTGTCGTTCCGCCTGGCGGCTATGCCGACGTCATCCCGATCGACGGGCCCGGACTGGCGGCCCCCGGGCGCAACCTATACCTGTTGCCGTCGAGTCCGCTTGCGGAACTGCGAAAGCAGCTGCCACGAGCCCAATTTGAGTTCGATCCCGGGATCAGCCCCGCAGACGCGGTGCTCACCGCGCAACGAGCCGACGTCGTGATCGTGTTCGGCATCCGCGTCGAAACCGAGGGCATGGATAACGCCGACCTGTCGCTGCCGTGGGGTCAGGACGCGCTGATCTGTGCGGTTGCCGACGCCGATCCCCAGACCGTGGTGGTTCTGCAGACCGGGAATCCGGTGGCCATGCCTTGGCGCGACGGGGTGAACGCAATACTGCAAGCGTGGTATCCGGGACAGGCCGGCGGTCAGGCGATCGCGGAGATCATTGCCGGCCAAGTGAATCCGTCGGGTCGGTTGCCGATCACCTTCCCCGCAGATCTGGGTCAGACGCCGCGCCCCGAACTGCCCGGCCCGGGCGCTGCGTGGGGAACGGCCACCACCATCTGCTACCACGAAGGGGCCGAGGTCGGATACCGGTGGTTCGCCAAACGGGGATTCCTGCCGATCTTCGCGTTCGGCCACGGCCTGAGCTACACCAGCTTCGAATACTCCGATCTGGAGGTGACCGGTGGTGACACCGTCACCGCCGGCTGCACCGTCGCCAATACCGGTGAGCGGACCGGCGCCGATGTCGCGCAGCTGTACCTGACCGCGGCTCCGGTAGGGCAGCGGTTGCGGTTGTTGGGATTTGAGCGGGTCGAACTTGAACCCGGCGAGTCACGGCGAGTGGTCATCGAGGCCGACCCGCGGCTGCTGGCCCGCTACGACGGTCGCGTCGGCTGCTGGCGGATTGACTGCGGCGGCTACGCGCTGGCAGTGGGTTGCTCCGCGGTGCAGCCGAAGCTGACCGACATTGTCGAGCTGAGCGGCCGCACCTTCGGACGGTGAGCCGGTGCGATCGCTACCCGACCGCGACCAACTCGTCGCCGCAGGTGCAGCGGTACGGCTGGCTCTCCGCAGAGCAGTGGCATTCGGTCTCGATGCGAACGCGGCATCCGCAGCCTTCGTGGCCGCAGGTCAGCACGGTGCCGGTTGGGTATTTGGCCATTTTGGTACACCTCAATCTGTGTCGGGACGCTCCGCGAAAGCAAGGAGCGGGTGGATAGTGCCCCTGTCACTATATACCCTATAGGGGTATAAGGTAAAGCGTCACAGGGTGGTGCGTTGCGGCCGCGCCCGGGGGCCTGGCCGGGCCGGCAGCGGCACCGGGTCTAGCGTTGAGGCCATGAGCCTGAAACCCACCGCCGGGGAAGTCGATGCGTTCCTGGACAGCACAGTGGTAGGCGATGATCCGGCGTTGTCGGCGGCGTTGGAGGCCAGCGCCGCGGCCGGGTTGCCGCCGATCGCCGTGTCTGCGCAGCAGGGCAAGTTCCTCTGCGTACTGGCCGGCGCGATGCGCGCGCGCCGCATTCTCGAGATCGGGACGCTGGGCGGCTTCAGCACGATCTGGCTGGCGCGCGGCGCAGGACCCGAGGGCGAGGTAGTGACGCTGGAATACCAGGCCAAGCATGCCGAGGTCGCGCGGACCAATTTGGCGCGTGCCGGCGTCGGCGACCGGGTCGAGGTGATCGTGGGGGCCGCGCTGGAGACGCTGCCCGCCCTCACGGGTGACCCCTTCGACCTGGTGTTCATCGACGCCGACAAAGAGAACAACGTCGGCTACCTGGAGTGGGCCATTCGGCTGACGCACTCGGGCTCAGTCATTCTGGTGGACAACGTGATTCGTGAGGGTGCCATCCTTGATCCGGACCCCGACGACGCCGTGCTGCAGGCGGTCAATCAGACCTTGACGATCATGGGCGACCACCCACTGCTGGACACCGCGGTTATTCAGACCGTGGGGGCCAAACAGTGGGACGGTTTCGCCGTCGCGCTGGTCAAGTAGTCAGACCAAGCGTTCCAGACGCCGAGTGTGTAGGTTGTGCACGCGGTTTCATGGATTTGTCGACCACAAGCCACACAGTCGGCCGCGACAGAGAAGGTCAGCTGCACACCGCGCCGAGCGCGGCCGAACCGACCAGCTTGACATACTTGGCCAGCACGCCGGTGGTATAACGGGACGGCAGCGGAGTGAAACCCGCCCGGCGGCTGTCGAATTCGGCAGGATCCACCAATACGTCGAGGCTGGCGCGGGCAACGTCGAGCCGGACCCGGTCGCCGTCTTGGACAAACGCGATGGGCCCGCCGTCGACCGCCTCGGGGGCGATGTGTCCCACACACAGCCCGGTGGTGCCCCCGGAGAACCGGCCGTCGGTCAACAGCATCACGTCTTTCCCCAGGCCGGCCCCCTTGATGGCGCCGGTGATAGCCAGCATTTCGCGCATTCCCGGGCCGCCCTTAGGTCCTTCGTAGCGGATCACCACGACATCGCCGGTGGCGATGGTGCCGTCTTCGAGAGCATCCAGGGCCGCCCGCTCGCGGTCGAAAACCCTTGCCGTGCCCTCGAACACCTCGGAGTCGAAGCCGGCCGTCTTGACCACGGCGCCCTCGGGGGCCAGCGACCCGCCCAGGATGGTGATTCCCCCGGTCGGGTGGATCGGATTGTCCACCGCGCGAAGCACTTTGCCGTCCGGGTCCGGCGGCGCTAGGTGTGCGAGGTTTTCCGCCATCGTGTGGCCGGTGACGGTCAGGCAGTCACCGTGCAGAAGGCCAGCATCCAGCAGTGCTTTCATGATCACCGGCACCCCGCCGATGTGGTCGACGTCGAACATCACGTGCCGGCCGAACGGCTTGACGTCGGCCAGGTGGGGTACCCGCGATCCGATGCGCCGGAAGTCGTCCAGCGACAGCTCGACGTCGGCCTCGTGGGCGATGGCCAACAGGTGCAACACCGCGTTGGTCGAGCCGCCGAAGGCCATCACCACGGCGATCGCGTTCTCGAACGCCTCTTTAGTGAGGATGTCGCGGGCGGTGATGCCGCGGCGCAGCAGTTCGATGACGGCCTGACCGCTGCGGCGCGCGAACCCGTCGCGGCGGCGGTCGGTTGCCGGTGGTGCCGCACTGCCGGGCAGCGACATGCCCAGCGCCTCAGCGGCGCTGGCCATGGTGTTCGCCGTGTACATGCCGCCGCAGGCCCCCTCACCGGGGCAGATGGCCCGCTCGATGGCGTCGACGTCTTCGCGAGGCATCAAACCGCGGGCACACGCGCCGATCGCTTCGAACGCGTCGATGATCGTCACGTCGCGCTCGCTGCCGTCGGACAGTTTGACCCGTCCCGGCAGAATCGAGCCCGCGTAGAGGAACACCGCGGCGAGATCCAGCCGGGCAGCGGCCATCAGCATCCCGGGCAGCGATTTGTCGCAGCCGGCCAGCAGCACTGAACCGTCGAGCCGCTCGGCCTGCATCACCGTTTCGACGCTGTCGGCGATCACCTCGCGGGAAACCAGCGAGAAGTGCATGCCCTCGTGGCCCATCGAGATGCCGTCGGACACCGAAATCGTGCCGAACTCGAGTGGATAGCCGCCGGCGGCGAACACACCGTCCTTCGCCGCCTTGGCCAACCGGTCCAACGACAGGTTGCACGGGGTGATCTCGTTCCACGACGACGCCACTCCGATTTGCGGCTTCGCGAAGTCGTCGTCGTCCATGCCTACCGCCCGCAACATTCCGCGCGCGGCGGCCTTTTCCAGACCGTCTGTGACGTCGCGGCTACGGGGTTTGAGGTCGACGACGGGAACTTCGGTTTCCGGCATCGTCCAAGTATGCGCGCGGCCGGTTCCGCGCCAAACCGAGCTAATACCCTATGGGGGTATAGCGACGGGCGCGGGTATGGTGGCGGTATGTGGACTCGCCTCGCCCGCGTCGTTGCTGTCCTGGCGGCGCTGGCCGTCACTGCCATGCTGTCCGCCTGCAGCGGTTCGTCGACCGGGCACGGTCCCGCACCCAGCGCGAGCAAGCAGCCGGCCACCCACAACCTCGCCGACGTCGTGTTCGTCACCGGCATGATTCCGCACCACCAGCAGGGCGTCGACCTGGCATTGCCGGTGCCAAGCCATACCGGTAACCCCGACCTGATCAAACTCGCCTCGGGCATCGCGGCTGCCCAGGAACAGGAGATCCAGACCCTCAAGGGCTACCTGACCCAGTGGAGCGCACAGCCCGATGCCGACGTTCGGGGCCCCGCCGATATGGCCATGACCGGGATGGTCGACGACGCCACC
Source organism: uncultured Actinomycetota bacterium (assembly GCA_963787635.1). Taxonomy (GTDB): domain Bacteria; phylum Actinomycetota; class Actinomycetes; order Mycobacteriales; family Mycobacteriaceae; genus Mycobacterium. The sequence goes on from CAWBDP010000008.1 coordinate 1,130,505, forward strand.
ATGACCAGGCTGGCATCATTGCAAGGCGCGGATTACGACAAGTTGTGGCTGCAGTCGATGATCGGTCACCATCAGGGTGCGATCGACATGGCCAACACCGAGATCCGCAATGGCGTCAACACCGACGCCATTGCGCTGGCCAAGAAGATGGTCAGCACACAGCAGGGCGAGATCGACCAGATGAAGAAGATGCTGGGAGGGTAGATGGCATCGGTACGCGGCTATTCCTCGGAGAAGGACAACTACGCCAAACGACTGCGCCGCATCGAGGGCCAGGTGCGCGGCATCGCGAGGATGATCGAGGAGGACCAGTACTGCATCGACGTCCTCACCCAGATCAGCGCGGTCAACAGTGCGCTGCGGTCGGTGGCGCTCAACCTGCTCGACGAGCACCTAGGCCACTGCGTGAGCCGGGCGGTCGCCCAGGGCGGTGACGAGGGCGATGCGAAGCTGGCCGAAGCCTCGGCGGCGATCGCGCGACTCGTCCGCTCCTGATCCCGCAAAGCTGATTGAGTCCGTGGTTGAGTAGTCATCGTGGGCGCACTGCGTACCGATGGAGCCCGGACGCCCGGCCGCGGCCTCGAGGCCGGGTCCATTTTCGGCGCTGACGGCCGGCCCACTCGGACCGGGCCCTGGACGCCGCGGGTGGCTACCCAGTTGGCCGTACTGGCCGCGTGCGCATTCATCTACGTCACCGCCGAGATCCTGCCGGTCGGCGCGCTGCCGGCTATCGCCCGCGACCTGCGCGTCAGCGTCCCGGTAGTCGGTAGTCTGCTGGCCTGGTATGCCCTGGTCGCGGTGGTCACGACGGTTCCGCTGGTCCGCTGGACAGCACACTGGCCGCGTCGGCAGACCCTGCTGCTGGCAATGATCTTCCTGACCGCCTCCCAGCTTGTCTCGGCGACGGCGCACACCTTCTTAATGCTGGTCGGCGGCCGGGCGCTGTGTGCGATCACCCACGGCCTGATCCTGTCGGTTCTCGCGCCGATCGCGGCCAGGCTGGTGCCGGCCGGCTACTCCGGGCGGGCGACGATCGTGGTCTACGTCGGCATCAGCCTGGCGACGGTGGTCGGCAGCCCGCTGACCGCGGCGATGAGCCTGCTGTGGGGCTGGCGGCTGGCCGTGGTATGCGTCGCCGTGGCGGCCGCGCTGATCACCCTGGCAGCCCGGGCCGTGCTACCGGCGATGGTGCTCAGCGACGGTCAACTGGCGACGGTCGGGCGGCGCGCGCGCCATCACCGTAACCGCAGAGTCATCACGATGAGCCTGCTCGCGCTGGTTGCGGTGACCGGCCACTACATCTCCTACACGTTCATTGACGTGATCATTCGCGATGTTGTCGGGGTGCGCGGGGCCAATCTGGCCTGGTTATTGGCTGCTTACGGCATCGCAAGCCTCGGCGTGATGCCGCTGGTGGCCCGGCCGCTGGACCGCCGACCCAAGTTCGCGGTGATCGGCCTGATGGTCGCCATATGGGTCGCCCTGGCCCTGCTGACAGTGCTCGCGTTCGGCAGCGGTCCGACCGCGGTGACCGCGCTGATCGGCACTGCGGCGATCGCGCTCTGGGGCGGTGCGGCCAACGCGGTGGCGCCGATGATGCAAGCTGCGGTTATGCGCGCGGGCGCCGACGATCCGGACGGCGCCTCTGGGCTGTATATGACGGCTTTCCAGGTCGGGATCGCGGCCGGATCACTGACCGGCGGGGTGCTGTCCGAACGCAGCGTCCCGGTGATGCTGGCTGCCTCGACGCTGCTGATGGGCGCGGCTCTGGTGGGGATGACTGCCAATCGGCGCATGTTCGATGTTTCCCCGGTGGCCGATCAGCCGTAACATTCACGGCCTTGGGGCCGATGACTCTGCAGGTCAGCGGTGCGAATGTAGCGGTGCGGGGGATCGTCGGGGGCTGCGTCGGTAATAGCTGGTCTTCGGGTTGTGCGACACTGTGCTGGGACTATGACGGGAGGAATGCATATGTCTCGGTCGACGAGGGGAACGCTTCTCGCCGCTCTGGGCGCGACGTGGCTGGCCGCCGTGGCGGCGCTGGGAGCCGGCCCGGCGCTGGCCGATCCCGACCCGCCACCACCTGGTGATCCGTCTGGGGCGGACGCTCCGGCCGCGCCGGGAATCCCGCCACCCGACGCGCCGTTGCCGCCGCCGCCCGGGGATCCAGTGGTACCGCCGCCTCCGGCGGGCCCGCCGCCGGCTGACCCGTTGGCCGTCCCTCCGCCCGGTGTTCCGGGCGTACCACCGGCCACGGCCACTGCCGGCCCCGCCGATGGCCAGAACCCGACCCCGTTCACCGGCGAGCCGCCATTCGTGCCGCCGAGTTTCAGCCCGGTCAACGGCGCGGTAGTGGGTGTGGCAAAGCCGATCATCATCAACTTCCAGCGGCAGATCGCCGATGCGGGGATGGCTCAGGACGCGATCCACATCTCGTCGACCCCGCCGGTGCCAGGCAAGTTCTACTGGGTGACGCCTACCCAGTTGCGCTGGCGTCCGATCAACTTCTGGCCCGCACATACCGCGGTGCACATTGATGCCGCGGGCACCATGTCGGACTTTACGACCGGTGACGCCCTGGTAGCCACCGCCGACGACGCCACTCATCAGCTGACCGTCACCCGGAACGGCACGGTGGAGAAGACGATCCCGATGTCGATGGGTATGTCGGCAGGCGGCCACCAGACCGCGAACGGCACCTACTACGTCCTCGAGAAGATGGCCACGGTGGTGATGGATTCCTCGACATACGGGGTTCCGGTCAGCTCCGCGAACGGCTACAAGGTGACGGTGCAGGATGCGGTCCGTTTCGACAACAGCGGCGACTTCGTGCACAGTGCGCCGTGGTCGGTGGCCGATCAGGGTAAGCGCGATGTCAGCCACGGCTGCATCAACATCAGCCCCGGCAATGCGAAGTGGTTCTTCGACAACTTCGGCGCCGGTGACCCCATCGTGGTGAAGAACTCCACGGGTACCTACAGCAAGAACGACGGTTCAAACGACTGGCAGATGTAGCGTCGCGGCGGGCGCTTATCTGCCGGTGCGCTCGCGGTGCTTGCACCCCGGCCAGCAGCAGGGCCGGCGCTGGCCTTCTTCCAGCTCCTCCTGGGTCCGCCGGATACGGCGCTTCCGGGTCGTCTCCTGCTTGGCGTCCTCGACCCAGCAGATGAACTCGTTGCGCGCCAACGGCGTGATGTCCTTCCAGGCGGCAAATGCCGTGGAGTTGGCGATCAGCGCCGCCCGCAGGTCCGCGGGCAGCTTGTGCACCACCCCGCCGGGAACCCGCTTGCTGCTCACCGGGTCAGGGTAACCGCCGCGTCTTAGTTCCAGATGCGGACCCGGTGCTGCGGATCCAGGAACAGCGCGTCGTCCTCGGCGACGTCGAACGCCTCGTAGAACGCGTCGAGGTTGCGGATGACTCCGTTGCACCGGAACTCCGGCGGGGAGTGCGGGTCCACCGCCAACATCTGGATCGCCGCCGCCTCACGTGATTTGGTTCGCCACACCTGGGCCCAGCCGAAGAACACCCGCTGCACGCCGGTGAGCCCGTCGATAACCGGGGCGGGTTCGCCGTTCAGCGACAGTTGATAGGCCAGCATGGCGATCGAAAGCCCGCCCAGGTCGCCGATGTTCTCGCCGACGGTGAATGCGCCGTTCACGTGGTGGCTGCGGTCGAGTGCGCGCGGGGTGTAGACCTCGTACTGCTCGATCAGTGCTTTGGTGCGGGCGCCGAACTCGGTGCGGTCCTCGTCGGTCCACCAGTCGATCAGGTTGCCGTCGCCGTCGTATTTGGCGCCCTGGTCGTCGAAACCATGCCCTATCTCGTGGCCGATCACCGCGCCGATGCCGCCGTAGTTGGCGGCGTCGTCGGCTTCGGCGTCGAAGAACGGCGGCTGCAAAATCGCTGCGGGAAAGACGATTTCGTTCATACCCGGGTTGTAATAGGCGTTGATGGTCTGCGGCGTCATGAACCACTCGTCGCGGTCGACTGGACCGCCCAGCTTGGCCAGCTCGCGGTCGTTGTTGACCGCACACCCGCGCTGGTAGTTGCCGTACAGATCGTCGCGGTCGATCACCAGCTTGGAGTAATCGCGCCACTCTTTCGGGTAGCCGACCTTGGCGGTGAACTTGTCGAGTTTGGCCAGTGCACGTTCGCGAGTGGCCGGCGTCATCCACTCCAGGTTGCCGATGCTGATCCGGTATGCCTCCTGCAGGTTTTCTACCAGGGTGTCGATCCGGGCCTTGGCGTTCGGCGGGAAATGCCTTTGCACATAGAGCTTTCCGACGGCATCGCCTAATAGGCCCTGCACCGCCGATACCGCCCGTTTCCAGCGGTCGCGAATCTGTTCGGTACCGGTCAGCAGCCGGCCGTAGAATTCGAAGTTCTCGGCGACGAAGTCGTTCGTCAACCAAGCCGCACGAGAGGCGATCACATGCCAACTCGTCCAAAGCTTCCAGTCTTCGAGATCCTCGCTGGCCCACAGCCTGGCGAATGCGGTGAGGTAATCAGGTTGGCGCACAACCAGTTCCGCAACAGCTCCGGTTGTGGTGCCCATCGCGGTCAGAAAGCCGGCCCAGTCGAAACCGGGCGCTTCGGTCTGCAGGTCGGCGAACGTGCGCAGGTTGTAGGAGAGTTCGGCGTCGCGGCGCTTGACCACGTCCCAGTGCGCGGCGGCCAGTTTGGTCTCTAGCGCGACGATGCGGGCAGCGGTATCGGCGTGGTCGTCCGGGTCACCGCCATAGGCCAGGCTGAACATCTTCGCGATATGTATCGGGTAGGCCGCCAGCACCTCGGCGTGCTGCGGATCGCGGAAATAGGCTTCGTCGGGCAATCCGAGGCCGGACTGCGAGAAGTGCAGCAGGTAGCGGGTCGAGTCCTTGGCATCCGTATTGACGTACGCCGCGACGCCGCCGCCCACCCCGGTGCGATCCAGCACTCCCAGGACGGCGGCCAGCGCATCGCGGTCGGCGGCTTCGTTGATCGTGGCCAACTCGTCGAGCAGGGGCTGCACGCCCCTGCGTTGGACGGCTTCCTCGTCCAGGAAGCTGCCGTAGAGGTCGCCGATGCGCTGCTCGTCAGTGCCCTTCTCGGCGCCGGCCCGGCTGGCTTCGGTGATCAGGTCGCGCACCTGCTCCTCGGCCCGGTCGTAGAGGACCCGGAAGGCGCCGTCGGTCGCCCGGTCCGCAGGTATCTCGTAGTCGGCCAGCCAACGGCCGTTGACGTGGCCGAACAGGTCATCTTGGGGGCGAGCATTTTCATCGACGTAGCTGAGGTCGATGCCCGAACGAATCGCTTCTACCGTCACTCCGCCATCCTTCCATGGCCAGGTACCCTCACGCCCATGCCTGACGGCGACCAGCAGACCGAGCCACCGGCCGACGACGAAACCACGGTGTGGTCGTCGGACGACCGGATCTTCACCGCCTACGGCATCGCGTCCGCGGTCCTCGGTGTGCTGTCGGTCGCCGCGGTGGTGCTCGGCGTGCTCACCTGGTCGGCGCACCGCGGCGACGTCGACGAACGCAGCTACCAGAGCCGTGTCCTGCAAAAGGCCGCCGAGTGGACGGGCGATCTGATCAACATGAACACCGACAACGTCGACGCTAGCCTGCAGCGTTTGCACGACGGTACGGTCGGTGAACTCAACGTCGACTTCGACTCTGCCCTAAAGCCCTACCGGGAAGTGATGCAGCGACTCAAGTCGCACAGCACCGGCCGGGTCGAGGCGGTGGCAATTGAATCGGTACACCATGACCTCGACGCCCAGCCCGGTGCGCCCCGGCCCCAACCAAGCCCGCCGCCACCCGGCAGCAGCCGCACCGACACGGTCATGGTGGTTGCCACGTCGGTCGCCGAAAATGTCGGCGGCAAGCCGCAGATCCTGCACTGGAAGCTGCGGCTCGACGTCGCCGATCTGGACGACAAGCTGCTGGTCTCGCGGCTGGAGTGGATCCGATGAGAAACCTGTGGCGGCTCATCGGTTTCGACGTCGCCGCGCCCCTGGGCGCGATCGCCGCACTGGTGACGATCGGAATTGTGCTGGCCTGGCCGGCCTGGTGGGTATCCCTGTGCTCGGTGCTGGTGCTGCTGATCGTCGAAGGCGTCGCGGTCAACTTCTTTTTGCTGCGGCGTGATTCGGTAACGGTTGGCACCGACGACGACGCGCCCGCGCTGCGGCTGGCCGTCGTCGGGCTGTGCGCGGTGGCCGTGATGGCGGCGGTGGGCACCGAATTCGGGCATTGGACGATGGCCGACCGCGACTTGAAGCGCGACGCGACCGAAGTGGTGCGGGTGGCCGCCGGGGTGGCGGAGGCGACGGTGACGTTCTCCCCACAGGATCCGATGGCCTCCGTCGATCGGGCCGCCGCGATGATGGTGCCCGACCGTGCAAGTGTTTTCCGGGACCAATTCCTCAACGCCAACGCGGATTTGGCCCACCGCAACGTCACCGCCCGGGCCGAGACGCTGTCGGCCGGTGTCGAGGCGCTGGGGCCGTCGGATGCCCTGGTCGCGGTGTTCATGCGCGGCATCCGGGACGAACCGGGGCAGCCGACCAGTCGTGCGGTGCTTGCGCTACGGGTGAGCTTGACCAAGCAGAGCGGCCGCTGGCTGGTGTCCGACTGGTAGCCGATCAACGATCGGTCCTACAACAGGCGGGCGTGGTCGATCTTCAGGCACCGATCCATCACCACCTGCAGACCGGCGGCCATGGCGTCGCGGGCCACCTGCTCATGCCAGAGCCCCTGCTGCAGCCACAGTGTCTTCGGCCGCGGTTGCAGCTCCAGCGTGTCTGCCAGCACCGTCGGCAACTCCTCGAACCGCCGGAACACATCGACCATGTCGGGCACCACCGGCAGGTCGGCAAGCCGAGGATATACCCGGGCGCCCTCGATTTCGGCGATCGTCGGGTTGACCGGGTACACGTCGTAGTCACCGGTCGAGATCAGGTACCGGTACACACCGTGGCTTGGCCGCGCTGGGTTGTTCGACGCGCCCACCACCGCGATGGTGCGCGTTTCGCGCAGGATACGTTGCAGCGCCGCAGTATTCGGCGAACCGATACTCATTGGGCGGTCTCCTCGATCGGCCGTGCTCGCCGACCCGTCAGTTGTGCTCGGGCGCTCGCCGTGACCTGACCTTGACGAAGCGGTCCGAGAGCCGGCGCATCCGGATCATCAGCGCGGCCGACGGGCTCGCCTTGGCATCGAGGAAAGCGAGCAGGTCCTCGACCGGTACGCCGATTCGCGACGCGAATTCCTGTTGGGCCAGGCCGGATCGCTCCATCAGCAGCCGCACGTGGCGGGCCACTTCGGTGCGTTCGTTGGCTTCCAGGTGAGCGCGGGCGCGGTCCAACACTTCCGAGAGCGCTTTGGAAATCCCGTAGGGCTGGGCCCCTTCGAGGATCTCTTCGACCTGGCGAGCGGTCCGTCCGTACGGGTCGCGCTTAAGCGCCGCGGCGATGCGCTTCCAGGTGGCGATGTCGCCACTGTCGAGCGCGGAGCGGATCGCTGAGGTGGGCCAGAACTCCACCGGCTTGTCGGCGAGGTGCGGACGGACGGCGGCCCGTTCGGGCGCTGGCCGGGGGCGAGGGTCGGCGCCGGGCCCGGGTGGTGGTCCGGAGCGAGGATCTGCGGCCAACGTCACCTCGCCTCCTCCAGCATTGCCACCGCCACCGACAGACAGCGCTGCCGGACTTTCTCCCAGTCTGTCTGCTGATCCGAGTCGGACCAATGGTCCTCGTCGATGTCGGACGGATGCGGATCAGCGAGCCGGCGAACCAACTGGCTGGCGATCCAATGCCGCCCGCGTGGTTGACAAGCGTAGTACCTATCCATCCCGCCCAGGACCACCGCAGCTGTTCCCGGTTCCATGGTGTCGACCAGCTCAGCAAACTCGCTGAAGTCCCGGCTGCTGTTGCGGCACATGATCAGGTAGCCCTTGAGCCGCAGGGTCTCTGCGCCGGTGGGGATCTGCAGCCGGTCACCGGTGGCCAGCTGGACGTGGGTGGTTTCCACCGGGCTGCGTCGTTGGAACGCCGGGCGGTCGGCGACCGACCGCAAGACTTCGGTTTCCAGCGCATCGAGGGCGACCGAGAGACGTCCGCGCCACAGCGTGACCGGATGCACCGGCCGCGTCGGGCGTGACAGCACCCGGCCGGCGCTGTTTCGGTACGGCCGACCGCCGGCAGTTCGCTTGCTCACCGGGTGGCCATTGGTGCCGCCGGTCGCGCCCGTGCCGTTGCGCCGCGATGCGCTGCCTCTCGTGCCACTGCCATTGCCGCCACTGACGCCACTGACCCGCAGCTCGCGGCCCCGCTCGCAGCCGCTGAAGGCCAGCGGGTCGGTCACACAGATCGCGTCGGGTATCAGGTTTTTGAGCTTGGCCGCCGACTTGAGCACCACCCGCAGGTCCGCCGGAGGTGCAATCAGCCTGGAGATGTCGTCGGGGATCATCACCACGTCTCCGAGCTCGACCTTGGGTAGCGGCCGCTCGAAGTCCACCGACGGCAGGACACGGGCCAGCCACCCGGGCAGCCACCAGTTCCACTGGTCGAACATCGCCATCAGCGCCGGCACCAGCACCAGCCGCACCACGGTGGCGTCCACCGCGATCGCGACCGCACACGCGACACCGATCTCGGCGACCAGCGGCATACCGGCGAACGCGAAGCCGATGAACACCGCGATCATGATGAGCGCCGCGCTGGTGATGGTGCGGGCGCTGGTGCTCACGCCGTAGGCGACGGCGTCGTGGGTGTCGGCTGACTGCAGGAACCGTTCCCGGATGCGGGTCAGCAAGAAGATCTCGTAGTCCATCGACAAGCCGAAGGTCATGGCCAGCACCAGGGGTGGCACGGTGCTGTCGATCGAGCTGATCGGATGGAATCCCAGTTTTTCCAGCCATCCCCACTGGAACACCATCACCAGACTGCCGTAGGCAGCGGCCACCGACAGCATTGTCATCAGCACGCCCTTGAACGCCAAGAACACTGAGTGGATCGCGATCAGCAGCATCACGAATGCGATCAGCGCGACGAAAAGCAGCACCAGCGGTTCGGTCCTGGACACCTGGTCGTCGAAGTCTTTGATCAGCGCTGTGGGGCCGCCGACGTCGACTCGCACCGAGCCGACGGCGGGGCTCCCGGCCAGGTGTGTTCGTATCCAGCCCACCGTTTGCCGGGCCGCCATGTCCTCGGGATCCACCGACAGCACCGCGTTGAACAAGGCGCTGCTGTTGTCGTTGGCGAACGCCGGCGGGGACACCGAGATGATGTCGGGCGCAGCCCGCAGCTCGCGGCTGATCGCGCTGAGCATGGGGCGGTTGGCCGCGTCGGACGCGTCGGCTACGGGAAAGGTCACCAGCACCTGCACCGGGCCGAGCGCCCCGGGGCCGAGCGCCTGCGCGGCGGCGCCCACGCCACCGCGGATCTCATGCTTCGAGTCGAACTGACGCAGCAAACTGTTGCCTAGCACCATCGACAGGGCCGGTGCGGCCATCACGATGAGAAGCGCCGACGCGGCCAGCGCCGACGCCCACGGCCGGCGCATCACCCAGCCGATCCAGCGGGACCAGAACCGCGACTGGGTGGACTCCGGCCGCCGCGACCAGTGCAGCACCGCTGACCGTTTCGCGGCCGACCGGCCGAACGTCGCCAGCACCGCCGGCGTCATGGTGGTGGAGGTCAGCATCGCGACCGCGACCGCCAGAATCGCGCCGGTGGCCATCGACGCCAGCGCCGGGGTATTGATCAGGTAGATCGCGGTGAGCGAGGCCACCACCGTCATACCGGACAGCACCACCGCCAGCCCCGAACTCGCCATCGCGGCGTCCACGGCATCGTGGGGTTGGCGTCCGGCGCGCAACTCCTCGCGGAACCGCATCAGGATGAACAGGGAGTAGTCCACGGCCAGCGCGATGCCGAACATCGACACCGTCGAGGTGACGAACACCGACATCGTGGTGTACGTCGACAGCAGGTGGACCAGACCCATCGTGATCAGGACCGTGCACACGCCCAGCGCCAGTGGGATGGTCGCGGCGGCCAGCGAACCGAACACCGCCAGCAAGACGATCAGAATGATCGGGAGGTTCCAGCGTTCCGCGGCGGCGATGTCGTGTTTGGTGTTGGCCGCGGCGGCGGTGCTCAGCGCGCCCTGGCCGATGACGTACAGCCGGATCCTGCCGTCCTGGATCTGTCCCGGCTGATCACCGTGGACGCCGACCTTTTGCCGCAGCTGCTTGGCGACGTCGCTGGCCCCGGTGTTGTTGAAATCCATCCGCAGCGACACCACGTACGGGCGGTCGGGCTGCGGTGGCCGCTCGCCCGGGGTGGGCACCACCGACACGGTGGGCACCTCGCCGGCGATTCGCTTGAGCATCGCGACGGCGACGTTCATGTCCTCGTAGGTGGCGTCGGCCCTGGGCGCCGCAACCAGCGCGAGCGGCGAGGCGCCCTGGTCGGGGTAATGATCCTCAAGCTGGTCGTGGACCTGCAGCGACTGCGAACCGGCCACCTCGAACCCGCCGCCGGTCAGGTTGCCCGACTGTGTGAGTATCAGATAAATCGCGGGAATCAACGCGAGCAGCCAACCTGTGAAGACCAGCCAGCGGTATCTGCGCAGGTTGCTGCTGAAGCGCATCATGAACTGCTGGATGGTGCCCTCCCCCGCCGATCGCTTCGTCGCGTGTCCGTGAGCCTACCGCAGAGCGCTCTGGCTTATCTGGAATTATCACCGCTGAGCTGCGGTGACTCGGAAAGCGGCGAGCAGTCGCGGGCCGGTCTGCCGTCGCGCTGGCCTGTCGTACTGGGAGCAGATTCACTGTCCCTGGATTGGCGGGCGTGCGGCTATGGATGGCACGATGTCGGGTGGCCTGTCGCGGGTCGCACAGAGCCATGACCGCAGCCGGTTCCGCGATGTGTCGATCTGTCGCAAACCCACGAGGAGTTATCGATGAAAACGACCACTGTCCTGCGCCATGGGCTGCTCGGCGTACTGACCGCGGCCGCGCTGGGCGGAGCGGCCACCGGAAGCCTGGCTGCGCCGCCGGCGACCGGCGCGCCCGACCCTTGCGCGGCCAGTGAGATGGCGCGCACTATCGGCTCGGTGTCCAAATCGGCAGGGGATTATCTGGATTCGCACCCGGACACCAACCAGGCGATGACCGCCATGCTGCAGCAGCCGGCCGGGCCCCAATCGGTCACCTCGCTGAAGAGCTATTTCGAAGCCAACCCCAAGGTCGCCGCGGATCTGCAGACCATCGCCCAGCCGCTGACGGGCCTGTCCACGAAGTGCAAGCTGCCCGTGTCGATTCCGCAGATACTCGGGCTCATGCAAGGCGCGCAGGGCGGGCTATCCGGCGGTCTGCCGATGGGTGGCGCTCCCGCGCTGCCGGTGGCCGGACCACCGAGCGGCGGCCCGGCTGGCGGAGCACCCGCCGGCGTCGCACCCGCACCGAGTCCGGCCGGTCCGGTCGCCGTCAGGTAGGTGGGTCGGCGAGCCGGTCCTACCGCGTGCGGTTGGCGGGATCCGGCTCGACCGGCGGCAGCGGGGCCTGTAACGCCGTTTCGGCCAGGTTGGGTGATTCGGGTGTGTTCTCGTGTCCCGGCTGGGCATCCGGGTCGGAGCTGGCTTGGGAGTCGAGATTTGCCTCGAGGGCGTCGGGGTCGACCTGGTTCTCGGTGCGGAACACGAAGAAGAACACCACCCAGCCGATCGCGGCGATCAACAACCAGCTGATCAGCCGATAGATAAGCATCCCTGTGATCGCGTCGGGCAGCGACATGCCGCTGGAGACGAGCCCAGGGACCAGCACCGCCTCGACCACCAAAAGGCCACCGGGCATCAACGGGATAGTGCCGACGGCGCGTGCCGCCGCATAGGCGACGGTCAGCCCCGCCACCGACACGTGGTCACCGGCGGCGTACGCCGCGAAGCCCAGGCACGCCACGTCGGCGATCCAGTTGAACAGTGACCAGCCGAACGCAACTCCCAGATCGCGGCGGCCCAGGCTGACCGACTCCAGCTGCGCGAGCATCTCGCGCCACTTCTCCAAGCCGGTGTCGACCGGTTTGCCGCGCACCGAATTGACCCACGACATGACACGAACGCCGATGCCGTCGATCAGCTCGGGCCGGGACGCCACCGCCTGGGCCAGCAGCAACAACGCCACGAACCCGCCGAGGGTGAACAGCAGCGAGAACGGGTTGTTCTTGGCGCCCAGGAAAAAGGCGCCGCCAAGACCGAGCAACGCCAGCCCGACCGCCTGCAACACCCCCGACATCACCAGCTGCCAGGACGCCACCACCGTCGAAGCGCCCCAAATCCGTTGCTGCCGTAACAGAAACGTAGCCGACAGCACGGGGCCGCCGGGGAGTGTGGTGCTCAGTGAGTTCGCGGCGTAGAAAGCGGCTTCCGATCGCCACTGCTTGATGTGCACCCCGGCCGATTTGAGCAGGGTGCGCTGAATCTGGGCGAAGCTGTGCATCGAGGCGCGGCGGCCAGCGCCGCCGCGAGTATCCACCACCATTTGGCCCCGTACAGGCTCTTCCAGGCTTTGGTCAGCTGATCCCAGACCAGGGTCACCTCGACCGCGAGCACGATCGCCACGGCGGCCAGCACGACCCAGCGCAACCACCAGTATTTTCCGCGGGCAGCCATGACAGGCTCCGCCTGCTGACGGTTTCCGTTGCCGGCCGACGCGTCGTGCGACACGTGCTTAGGGTAGCCGTGCAGGTAGCGGCTTGATCGCTGCGCGGCCCAGCCGGGGTGTCGCTGTCCTGGGCGTCGAATCCTGGGATCCACGCCCGGTCGGGGAGTGCGTCGAGGTTACGCTTACCCGCATGCCGTCGAGCCGCGCCGACGACTCGGTCGAACCCGTTGTCCGCAAGACCGCAGCCTGGGCTTGGCGGTTGTTGGTCATTCTGGCGGCGGTGGTCGCGTTGCTCTGGGTCGTCAAACGCCTGGAAATCATCGTCGTTCCGGTCCTGCTGGCGTTGATGTTGAGCGCGTTGCTGGTGCCGGCGGTGGACTGGCTGGATCGCCGGGGCCTGCCGCGCGGCGGCGCCGTGGCGCTGGTCCTGCTGAGCGGCTTCGCGATTCTGGGCGGCATCCTGGCCTTCGTCATCAGCGAGTTCGCCATCGGTTTGCCTGATCTGGTCGCCCAGATAGAGCGCAGCATCGACACCACGCGCAAGTGGCTGATCGAAGGGCCGGCGCATTTGAGCCACCAGCAGATCGACAACGCCGGCAACGCGGCCATCGAGGCGCTGCGGAACAACCAGGACAAGCTGACCAGCGGCGCACTGTCAACGGCGGCGACGATCACCGAGATCGTCACCGCCGCATTGCTGATGCTTTTCACGCTGATCTTCTTCCTGTACGGCGGACGCAACATCTGGCAGTACGTCACGAAGATCTTCCCGGTCAGCGTGCAGGAACGGGTACGCGCGGCGGGCACGGCCGGATACGGGTCGCTGATCGGCTACGTACGGGCGACATTTTTGGTGGCGTTGGTCGATGCGGGCGGGGTGGGCACCGGACTGGCGATCATGGGTGTGCCGCTGGCACTGCCGCTGGCCTCGCTGGTGTTCCTGGGCGCCGCCATCCCACTGGTCGGTGCCGTGGTCAGCGGGTTTCTGGCGGTGGTCGTCGCCCTGCTCGCCAAGGGCTGGGTGTACGCGCTGATCACGCTGGGCGTGCTGATCGGCGTCAACCAGCTCGAGGCGCACATCCTGCAACCGCTGGTGATGGGTCGGGCGGTGTCGATCCACCCGCTGGCGGTGGTGTTGGCGATCTCGTCCGGCGGTGTGCTGGCGGGAATCGTCGGTGCCCTGCTAGCGGTTCCGACGGTGGCCTTCCTCAACAATGCGTTTCAGGTGCTGTTGGCCCGAGATCCCGGAGCCGAGAAGGCCGCGCAAGCCGAGGACGACTCGGCGATCATGGAGGCCGAACCCGATGACCCGCAAGCAGAGCCAGCGAGCTCACCGGCGGGTTAACCGAGGCTAGAAGCCGACCTTCGCGGCGCAGCAGATCCTGCGCGCTGACACGGCGCTGGCGCGGCTTTTCGCCGCCATTGCCGCCATTGCCTTCCTGGGCTGGCGTACTCAGCTTCTCGGTGGCCGCGCCGACGTCGTCGTCGTCCTGGGGCGGGACCGGGATGGCCGTGGTGCCGGCCTCGGCTTCATCAGGTGCCTCGTTGCTGCGCGCGGGCCGGTTCCGGTCAGCGGAGTGGCTACCGGCAACTGGCATCCCGTGAGTTGTCTCAGCGGAGGGTTTGGGCGGCGCGGCCCTGGGAGGGCGAGCGTCGGCGGCACGCTCATCGCGTTTCGGCCCACCCCGCAGCTCGCCTATCCAGGATTCGATTTCTCGATCTTGGGGCGGCGGAGCCGCTTTGGGTGTGCGCGGAGTGGCCGGCGGCGCCTGGCTCGCGGTGCTCGTGGGTGGCTGTGCCGCCAACCGGGCGGTGGGGGGTTCCACCGGCTCCCTGGCGCCGGCGACCGGCATCCGCTTGGTGCGTGCCCCCGACGGCGTGTCCTGGGCCGGGGGCCTGACGTCGGGCCGGCTGGCCGGACGCGGCCGTGATGGTGCCGGCATGGCCGGATGGGTGGGGTCATGCGGCGGGCGTGGCTTCACAACAGCCGGGGTTCGTGCGGCGACGGCGGGACGGTCCGCGCGCGGGCGGGTGGCAGACCGCTTGCGCTCGTCGGGGAGGTAGATTTCGCCGAGCCCGAGCCGGATTTGCAGGCGTTTCATCCACCGCGGTGCCCACCAGCAGTCGTCGCCGAGCAGCTTCATCACCGACGGAACCAGGAACATTCGCACCACGGTCGCGTCCAGCAGCAGCGCCGCCATCAGACCGAACGCCAGGTACTTCATGATCACCAGGTCGGAGAACACGAAGGACCCCGCGACGACGGCAAGGACCAGCGCCGCCGCGGTGATCAGGCGTCCGGTGGTGGCCGTGCCGATCCGGATCGCCTCGGCCGTCGACATCCCGTTTTCCCGCGCCTCGACCATCCGGGAGACCAGGAACACCTCGTAGTCGGTAGCAAGGCCGTAGCCCACCGCGACGACCAGCGCGATCACCGGGGCGGTCAGCGGGGTCGCGGTGAAGTTCAGCATCTTCGAGAAATGCCCGTCGACGAAGATCCAGGTCAAGATGCCCATCGTCGACCCGATCGTCAGCGCATTGGTCACCGCGGCTTTGAACGGCAGCACCAGCGACCCGAACGCCAGGAACATCAACAGGGTGGTGGTGGTGATCAGAACGACCAGGAACAGCGGCATCTTGGCGAAAATACTGTGAATACTGTCCTGTTCGAGGGCCGGCGCACCGCCGACCAGCAGGTTGAGGCCCTTAGGCGCGGTGAGCGCCCGCAGCTCACTGATCTTCTTGGCGGCGTCGGTGGGGTTGATCAACCCGTTCTGGATGACCCGGACCGTGGGGTCTTTCGGTTTACCGCTCGTCTGACAGGGATGCGTCGCGCCGTCCAGGCAGTGACGCTCCTCCCACATGTTGGCCGGGTTGTTGTCCGGTTCGATGAACCCGTTGATAGTCAGCGCCTTGGCGCGGACGTCGGCGAGTTGCTGGCCGGTAACCGGATGGTCGCCGATGCTTTGGACTACCAGCGTCAGGGGCTGGTTGCGATATCCGGGAAACAGCTTGTCGAACTGTTCCTGGGCTTGGCGGACGGGATTGTCCGGCGGCAAGATATTTCTCGCTCATGCCGCCCAGGGACAACCGGCCCAACGGGATAACCAGCAGAATCATCGCGACCACGATCGGGATCGCGAACGCCAGCGGGCGTTTCATCACCCAGTTGACCAGTTTGCCCCAGAATCCGGCCTCCACCTCTTCGCGGGTTTTGGTTTTCTGCAGGCGTTCGGCCAGCCAGTTCAGGTACGCGCGGGAAACTTTCCAGTTCTGCAGGAACGGTACCCGCAGCAGGGTCCGCACTCCCAGCGCGTCGACGTTGCGACCCAGGATGCCAAGGCAGGCCGGCAGCAGGGTGATCGACAGGATCGCCGCCAGCGTCACCGCCGCGATCAGGGCGTAGGTCAGCGACTTCACGAAGCCCTGCGGTAACAACAGCAGGCCGGCCCCCGACGCGACGATGATCACTGCCGAGAACGTCACCGTCCGACCTGCGGTCATGACGGTGCGCCGGACCGCGGCCTCGGTGTCGTAGCCTTCGGCGATCTCCTCCCGGAACCGGCTGACTACGAACAGCCCGTAGTCGATCGCAATGCCCAGGCCGATCAGCGACACCACCGGTTGCGCGAAATAATGCACCGGCCCGAAGATCGCGATGAACCGCAAGATCCCCAATGCGGCGGCGATGCTCAGGCCGCCGACCATCACCGGCAGGCAGGCCGCGACCACCCCGCCGAACACGAAGAACAGCACGATCGCCACCAACGGCAGGGCGAGCACTTCCATCCGCTTCTGGTCGGTGGCGATCGTCCCGGTCAGCGCGTTGGCGACCGGCTCAAGGCCAGCCACCTGAACGTCCACCCCCGGGATAGCGAAATCGCCTGCGACCTCCTTGTAGTTGTTCAGGATGGTGTCGTCGTCATTGCCCTTGAGCTGGATCGACATGAAGGCGTGCTTTTTGTCCCCGGTGGCCATATTGCTGAGCGCTTCGGGGTTGTTGAAGTAGCCGACCGTCCGCAGGATCTCGTTGGGGTGGTCTCTCTGTACCTGAGCAAGATTGTCGAGGACCTTTTTGCGGAATGCCGGGTCGTCGACCGCCTTGCCGGAGGGCGCGGTGTAGACGGCCACGATGTGACCGGTGGTGTCGCGGCCGTAGACGTCGTCACCTAGTACGGATGCTTTGACTGACTGGCTGCCTTCGTCGTAAAAGCCGCTTTGGGTGACATGCGAGCCGAGGCTCAAACCGAATAGGCCGCCGCCAAGACAGAGCGCCACCATGACGCCGATTACGATGAACCGGTAGCGGTACACGATTCGGCCCCACCAGGCGAACACGCAATCTCCTTACTGGATCTCTAGCGACCCGCGCATCGGTTGTCAGTCTCACACACGCGAGGTCAAAAGCGAGGACAGCGGCCGGAACGGCTGTAGCCACGCGCCTTGCTCAGGCAGCGAATCCAGCCCGATTCGCGGCAGGGGCTCCCGGAAAACACCCTCGATGTCCTCCAGGTCGACGAACTCCAAGCTATCCGACGCTAACGCCCAACTGGCGTGTTCGCGAAATCCGAGCACCTGGACCGGAATCCCGGCGCAGGAGATCTCTTCCAGCGGTTGCCGGAACGCCTGGCCGTCGGCGGAGGCCACCGCCAGTGCCGCGAGTCCCTCGTCGCACCGTAGCCCGATGTGGTGCAGCATGTCGGCGTCGACATCGCTGTCTTCGTCGATTTTCGGCTTGGCAAACACCGCGAAGCCCACGTTGCGCAGCGCATCCACCCAGGGCCGCACCACCTCGGCGCTGCCCGGCGCGATGTTGGTGAACACCGTGGCCTCGGGTTTGATCGAGACATCCGGCTGATGGGTGGCCAGCTCAGCGGTGCGAGCCAGCAGCCAGCGGCCCAACGCGTCGAAGCGGGGCCGTTCCAGGGCGGTCGGCCGGCGGCCCAGGATGGAGCCCAGGCCCATGTCGAGGTTGGGGGCGTCCCATACCAGCAGCACCCGTCGTACCGGGGGTGCGAAGGTGCGTATCTCGACTTCGCCAGAGTCCCCGGCCGACGACACCGCAGTGGTGACGGGTTCAGGTGCTTCGGTGGTCGTTTCTTCCGTCAAGCTCATGGTCAGCATCGCTCCCAGAGCAACTCGGTGACGGCACTGCCGGCATCGTGGGCTTTGGCTTCATATTTCGTTGTCGGCCGGGTGACCGACATCACCAATTGCGGGTCCGGATCGATGCGGCACAGTCGGGGTTCGGCGTCGCCGGTCTCGGCGATGTGCGCGGCGTAGCCGGGATGGTCGGTCGCGGCGTGCAGGACACCGCCGGGCCGGAGCCGGTCTGCGATCAGGGCAACCGTGGCAGGCTGCAGCAGCCGCCGCTTGTGGTGGCGCGCCTTGGGCCACGGATCGGGGAAGAAGACGCGGACTCCGCTGAGCGAGCCGGGCACGAGCAGGGATTCCAGCACGTCGATTGCGTCGCCGCGGAGCAGCCGGATGTTGTCGACGTTTTCCCGCGCTATGCCGCTGAGCAGCTGGGCCAGCCCGCGGCGGTAGACCTCCACGGCAAGGATGTCGACATCCGGTTCGGCCTGCGCCATCGCCAGCGTCGAAGTACCGGCGCCGCACCCGATCTCCAGGACCACCGGCGCATCGCGGCCGAACCAGGCTTTGAGATTCAAGCTATCGAGCGGTGCCGGGGCCGATGTCTGCGCACCGGCGGAGCGCGCAACGTCGAATCCGTATTGCGGCCAGAGCCGCTGCCAGGTCTGCTGCTGGCCGCTGGAGAGCGCGCTGCGCCGGGACCGGAAACTGGTGACCGGGGGATAGCCGGCGACATGGCGCTTTGCAGGCGCATCGGTGTCGGACAGTTCCGGCGACGCGGCCGCACCTGCCCAGCGCTGCGCATGCATCCGTCCATGGTGGCCCATGAAGCCTGGGTGTAGCCGCCTGGAGCACAGATTGATACGCAACAGTTGCCTTTCACTGGTATCGGGTGTGGTGGCTCGCATCTGGGCGGCGCAGATGTCACCATTCGGTACATGAGCGGACGGGGCCACCGGATTTTCGCCGATGAGCTGGCCGGATTCGCCGCCCAACTCGCAGAACCACACCTGGACTCGATCGCCACGGCGATCGCCGCGCCGCTGCGGGTGGCCGTCGGAGGACGTCACGGGGTGGGCCGCGGCACCGTCGCAACGGCGCTGGCGAGCGCGGGCCTGGCGGTGACCGGGGAACCGGCCGGTGCTGAGGTCGACGTCTACGTGATCGCCGAGGTGGTCAAACCCGAGGATCGCGATGCGCTGGCAGCAGCGCGCAATCCGGTGTTGATGGTGCTCAACAAGGCCGACCTGGCTTCGTCCAGCGGGCCGATCGGGGCGGCGCAACGCCGCTGCGCACATTTTGCCGAGCTCACCGGCGTGCCGACGCTGCCGATGGTCGCGCTGCTCGCCGTCGCCGCGCTCGACGGGCTGCTGGACGACGAGCTGTGGTCGGCGCTGCGGACACTTGCCGGCCAACCCGTCGGCCCGGTGACCCCCGACGCCTTTCTGACCGAGCCGCATCCGCTGCCGGCGACGCTGCGGCGGCGGCTGTTGAACACCGTGGACCTGTTCGGCGTCGACTTGGTGGTGGCCGCGCTGCGACGTGATCGGCCGGTCGCGGCGATCACCGCTCTGTTGCGCCGCGTCAGCGGTGTCGACGCCATCCTGGGCAGCGTCGCTGCCGCCGCAGCCGAGGCGCGCTATCGGCGAGTGCTGGGGGCCGTCGCCGAGCTGGAGACACTGGCCGTCGCCGACCAGCGGATCAGCGATTTCCTGCGCCGCGACGACACGGTGATCGCGCGGATGGCCGCCGCTGTGGACGTTGTGCAGGCGGCCGGGCTGAACGTCGACCCTCGCGAGGATCCGGCGGCGCATCTGCGGCGCGCGGTGCACTGGCAGCGCTATAGCCGTGGACCTGCGGCAGCCCTGCGCCGCAGCTGCGGCGCGGATATCGCCAGAGGGTCGCTTCGGCTCTGGTCACGCGCCGGCGAGGTGCAGGGCGCAGCGATGAGGAGCGCTGATGATTGACGCGGCTTGCGACGAACCAGTCGCTGAGGTGGACGCACTGGTCGCCGCGATCGGACCGCGGCTGACTTCGCCCACTGGGCAACGCCGCGACGCGGTGCTTGTGACGGGCCCGTGGCTGGCGGGGGTCAGCGCGGTGGTCGCTGCGCTGGGCGAACTCCTGCCCGAGCACACCTTCGTCGAGTCGGCGGACCTGGCGGCAGGCGATGTGCCCACCGCGGTGGTGTTCGTCGTGTCGGCCGCGGCCGTGATGACCGGATCCGACTGCGCGCTGCTCGACGCCGCGGCTGCCGACACCGACGCGGTGATCGGCGTGGTGTCCAAGACCGATGTGCACCGCAACTGGCGTGAGCTGATGGCGGTCAATCAGGACATCGTGGCGACGTACGCTTCGCGCTATCGCGAAATGCGCTGGGTGGGCGTCGCCGCCGCACCCGAGCGCGGCGATCGCCACCTCGCCGACCTGGTCGGCGCGGTCCGGGAGCAACTCGCCGACGGCGCGGTCGAACGGCGAAACAGGCTGCGGTCGTGGGAATTCCGAATTCAGTCCTTGGCTGACCGGTACAGCCGTGATGTCGAAGGCGCCGGTCGGCAGGCCCGAGTCGCCGCCTTGCGTGAGCAGCGCAGCACGGCTGTGAGCCAGCGGCGCCTAGCGAAGTCGGAACGCACGATCGCGTTGCGCAGCCAGATCCAGCAAGCTCGGGTTCAGCTGTCGTATTTCGCCCGCAACCGCTGCGCCTCGGTGCGTGGCGAGTTGCAGGAAGACGCGGGAAGCCTGACCCGGCGCACATTGCCGGAGTACGAGCCCTACGCCCGCGGCCGGATCAACGAGGTGGTCACGGAGGTTGCGCGGGGCTGCACGCAACACCTGGCCGACGTTGCGCAGGTGCTCGGGCTGACCGGGCAGCCCTCGCCGGCTTCCGCACCCCTGCCGCAGCCCGATATTCCGGGATCGCCACTGCGGCCCCGGCGGCTGGAGACCCGGCTGATGATGCTGCTCGGCGCCGGCTTCGGGTTGGGTGTGGCGCTGACGTTGAGCCGTCTGCTGGTCGACTTGGCTCCCGGTCTGACCGCCGCCGGGGTGGTGGCGTGTATGGCGATCGGGCTGGCGGTCACGGTGTGGGTGGTAGGCACCCGCGGGCTGCTACACGACCGTGCCGTGCTCGACCGCTGGATCGGCGAGGCCATCGCCGCGGTGCGCGCGGCCGCGGAGCAGCTGGTCGCCACCCGCGTGCTGGCCGCCGAGTCGGCGTTCAGCGCCGCACTCGGTGAACAGGACGAGACGGCGAACGCCGAAGTGGCCGCGCGGGTCGGCGAGATCGACACTGAGTTGCGCGAGCACGCCGTCGCGGCGAGGCACGCCGCGGCTTTGCGGGACCGGGAGATGCCGACGCTGCAGCGAGCACTCGACGCGATCCGCGCGGAGCTGGGTGAAGCGGTAGCCGAGGGCGACGCCCACCGCCCGCTTGCCGCCGAAACTACGGCGCCGGTCGGCGGCGAAAACGGAAAAAGGATCTGATCGAGGCGACGAAAACCGCGGTTGAGCGGCTTCTGAATCGTTCCTGTGAGTGAGCTGATATCCGCCCGGCCCATCCAGAATGAACTACCCGCGATAGCCTGTATCCAGGGCCAGCGAAACTATCTGGGCGAGAACACGTCCCTCCGGATGACCTCTAGACACCTACGCAGGAGATTTTCATGACCTCAGCGACCGTTCCCGGTCTTGACGCCGCGCCGACAAATCACCAGGGTCTGTTGTCCTGGGTGGAGGAGGTCGCCGAGCTCACCCAACCCGACCGGGTGGTCTTTGCTGACGGCTCCGACGAGGAGTGGCAGCGGCTCGCCGAGCAGCTGGTCGAGGCCGGCACCTTTACCAAGCTGAACGAGAAGAAGCACCCCAACTCCTACCTGGCGTTATCGGATCCGTCCGACGTGGCCCGGGTCGAGTCCCGGACCTTCATCTGTTCGGAGCGCGAGATCGACGCCGGGCCGACCAACAACTGGATGGATCCGGCCGAGATGAAGTCCGTCTTGACCGACCTCTACCGGGGCTGCATGCGCGGTCGCACCATGTGGGTGGTGCCGTTCTGCATGGGCCCGCTGGGCGCCGAGGACCCCAAGCTGGGCGTGGAGATTACCGACTCCGAATACGTCGTCGCCTCGATGAAGGTGATGACCCGGATGGGCAAGGCCGCCCTGGAGAAGCTGGGCGACGACGGGTTCTTCGTCAAGGCGCTGCACTCGGTGGGCGCACCGCTGGAGCCCGGCCAGCAAGACGTGCCGTGGCCGTGCAACGACACCAAGTACATCACCCACTTCCCGGAGACCCGCGAGATCTGGAGCTACGGCTCGGGCTACGGCGGCAACGCGTTGCTGGGCAAAAAGTGCTACTCGCTGCGGATCGCCTCGGCGATGGCCCGAGACGAGGGCTGGCTCGCCGAGCACATGCTGATCCTCAAGCTGATCTCGCCGGAGAACAAGGCCTACTACTTCGCGGCGGCATTCCCGTCGGCGTGCGGCAAGACCAACCTCGCGATGCTGCAGCCCACGATCCCCGGCTGGCGCGCCGAGACGCTCGGTGACGACATCGCCTGGATGCGGTTCGGCAAGGACGGCCGGCTGTACGCGGTCAATCCCGAGTTCGGTTTCTTCGGGGTGGCGCCGGGCACCAATTGGAAGTCCAACCCCAACGCCATGCGCACCATCGCCGGCGGCAACACCGTCTTCACCAACGTCGCGCTCACCGACGACAACGACGTGTGGTGGGAAGGCCTGGAGGGCGAGCCGGATCACCTGATCGACTGGAAGGGTCAGGACTGGGTCATTCGCGAGACGGAAACCAAAGCCGCCCACCCCAATTCCCGCTACTGCACGCCGATGTCGCAGTGCCCGATCCTGGCGCCGGAGTGGGACGACCCGCAGGGCGTGCCGATTTCGGGCATTCTGTTCGGCGCCCGCCGAAAAACCACTGTGCCGCTGGTGACGCAGGCCCGTGACTGGCAGCACGGCGTGTTCATGGGTGCCACCATGGGTTCCGAGCAGACCGCCGCCGCTGAGGGCAAGGTCGGGACCGTGCGCCGCGACCCGATGGCCATGCTGCCGTTCCTCGGCTACCACGTCGGCGACTACTTCCAGCACTGGATCGATTTGGGCAAGAACTCCGACGAGTCCAAGCTGCCGAAGGTGTTCTTCGTCAACTGGTTCCGCCGCGGCGAAGGCGGCAAGTTCCTATGGCCGGGCTTCGGCGAGAACAGCCGGGTGCTGAAATGGATCGTCGACCGCATCGAGCACAAGGCCGGCGGGCAGGACACGCCGATCGGCATCGTGCCCGGCGCCGAGGACCTGGACTTGGATGGGCTCGACATCGACAGCGACGACGTCTCCAAGGCGCTGGCGGTCGACGCGGGCGAGTGGCGCAAGGAACTGCCGTTGATCGAGGAGTGGTTCGAGTTCGTCGGGGACAAGCTGCCCACCGGCGTCAAAGACGAGTTCGACGCGCTCAAGCAGCGTCTCGCCGACTAGCGCGAGGCAACTACTCCTGTCGCCGCAGTGAGTTCGGTAGGTAGACGGCACCCGGGCCCGAGCCTGCCGCCGAATCGGACGGGTTGTAGATCGCGCACCGCTTCAGCGACAGGCAGCCGCAGCCGATGCACGAATCCAAATTGTCGCGAAGCGCCATCAGCCCGGCGATCTGGTCGTCGAGGCGCGTCCGCCAATCCTTGGACAATCGGGACCAGTCGGCCCGCGTCGGGTTACGGCCATCGGGCAACTTGGCCAGTGCGGCCGCAACCTCGCCGAGACTCAGGCCGACGTTACGGGCGGCCCGGATGAACGCTAGCCGCCGCAGCGTATTTCGCTCGAATCGCCGCTGTCCGCCGGCAGTCCGTACCGCTGAGATCAAGCCCTCACTTTCGTAGAACCGGATCGCTGAGGCGGCGAAGCCGCTGCGGTCGGCGATCTCGCCGACGCTGAGCTGATCTCCGCTTTGCATGTGACCTACCTCACTTCGCATTGACTTAAAGTTGACTTTAACTACCAGTATGCGCTCATGACCCTTTACACGAAAAATCCTGTCGCCATCGTCACCGGCGCATCCCGCGGGTTCGGGCGAGCGGTTGCCGTTGCCCTGCTCGATCGCGGCTGGAGCGTTGTCGGGGACGCTCGCCGTACCGTCGAATTGAAAACCACTGCCCAGGAACTGAACTCAAGACAGCTGATCGCTGTTCCGGGAGACGTCACCGAGGCCGCACATCGTGCCGCGCTGATCGGCGCGGCGGCCGATGCCGGACCGCTGCGCTTGCTGATCAACAACGCCAGCCGGCTGGGTCCCAGCCCGCAACCGGTCCTGGCCCACTATCCGGCCGACGACCTGCACGCCGTCTACACCGCCAACGTTTTCGCGCCGCTCGCATTGATTCAGCAGGCGCTGCCGACGCTGGTCGCCAACGCCGGGCTGGTGATCAACGTCACGTCCGATGCCGCGGTCGAGCCCTATCCGGGCTGGGGTGGATACGGCTCTTCGAAAGCGGCCCTAGATCAGGTCTCTGCTGTGCTGGCCACCGAGAACCCGGCCGTGCCGGTGTATGCCTTCGACCCCGGCGACATGCGCACCGAGATGCATCAGGCCGCGTTTCCCGGCGAAGACATCTCCGACCGTCCCGAGCCCGAAGCTGTGGTGCCGGCGCTGCTGCGACTGCTCGACACCCGCCCGGCCTCCGGTCGCTACCGCGCGGCGGAGCTGATTGCGGTGGGAGCACGCCGGTGACACTCGCGGTGCCGCACACCCAGTTCGGCCGATCGGCGACATCGGATGCCAGTGCGCCGCCGGAGGCACGCGGCACGGCCCGTGACGCGGTCAAGCTGCTTGTCGCCACGCCGCGCGGCATCAGCCACGCCCGGTTCGCCGACCTTGGTGACTACCTGCGCCCCGGCGATCTGCTCGTGGTCAACAACTCCGCCACCTTGCCGGCCGCCGTCGACGGATGTCGCGTCGGAGAGCCGATCGTCGTCCACTTCTCCGCCGAGCGCGCCGAGCAGCTCTGGGTTGTTGAATTACGGCCGGCTGACAACGCGACCGGTCATCTGTCCGACATCCGGCCCGGTGAGCGCATCGACCTGCCCGACGCCGGTGCGCTCGTCATCCGCTCGTCCTATCCAAAGGCCGCGATCGGCGGCGCACGGTTATGGACTGCGCGTGTGGAATTGGACGGCCAACGCAGCGTCGGGTGGTACCTGCGCCGCCACGGCCGGCCGATCCGGTACTCCTACGTGCCGCGTCAATGGCCGTTGCGTTACTACCAGACCGTCTTCGCCCGGCACCCCGGCAGCGCCGAAATGCCCAGTGCGGCAAGACCCTTCAGTGCCGAGCTTGTCACTTCGCTGGCGGCGTCGGGTATCGGGATCGCGCCGGTCACCCTGCACACCGGGGTGTCCTCCGCGGAGCCGGGTGAGCCTCCGGTGCCCGAGCGCTTCGACGTCCCGGCGGTCACCGCGCGGCTGGTCAATCTGACTCGCGCGAGCGGGGGCCGAGTGCTCGCGGTCGGCACCACCGTCACCCGTGCGCTGGAGTCAGCGACGAAATCTGACGGGGTCGTGCAACCGGCACGCGGATGGACCGATCTGGTGGTCGGGCCGGGCCACTCGGTGCGTGCCGTCGACGGTCTGATCACCGGATGGCACGACGCCGGCGCTTCGCATCTGTTGCTGCTGGAGGCCGTCGCCGGTCCGGAGCTGGTGGCCGCGGCGTACCAGGAAGCGGTCGAATACGGCTATCTCTGGCATGAATTCGGCGACAGTGCGCTGCTGCTGCCGGACCGAAGCCGGAGCCGCCCGGCCGCTTGACAGCCGTCAACCGGCGGTACAGTCTGCGCATGCAGATCCGCGAGCACGTCGAGGCTCATCCCGACACACCCGCCGTCATCCTGCACCCCAGCGGCACCGTCGTCACCTTCGGAGAGCTGGAATCCCGCGCCAATCGGCTGGCGCACTATTTCCGGCGGGCCGGGCTGGTAGAGGGCGATGTCGTCGCGATTCTCATGGAGAACAACCAACACATCCACGCGATCATGTGGGCGGCGCGTCGCAGCGGCTTGTACTACGTGCCGATCAACACCCACCTGACCGCCGCCGAGGCCGCCTACATCATCGAGAACAGCTCCGCCAAGGCCATCGTCGGCTCGGCTGCACTGCGCGAAACCTGCGAACACCTCGCCGAGCATCTGGCGGGTGGTTTGCCGGACTTACTGATGCTCGCGGACACCGGCGGGGCTGATCTGCCGGGTTGGCAGTGCTACCCGGAATGTGTTGCAGATCAACCGGATACGCCAATCGACGACGAAATAGAGGGCGATCTGCTGCAGTATTCGTCGGGTACCACCGGTCGACCCAAAGGGATCAAACGCGAATTGCCACACGTCTCACCCGCCGAGGCGCCGGGCATGATGTCAGCGCTGGTCGGCTTCTGGATGCATCCCGACGCGGTGTATCTGAGCCCGGCGCCGATCTACCACACCGCCCCGTCGGTGTGGTCGATGAGCGTCCAGGCCGGCGGCATCACCACGGTCGTCATGGAGAAATTCGACGCCGAGGGGGCGCTCGATGCAATCCAGCGTCATCGGGTGACACACGCTCAGTTCGTCCCGGCCATGTTCACCCGGATGCTCAAACTGCCGGAGCGGGTGCGTGATTCATATGACGTGTCCAGCCTCGAGCGGGTGATGCACGCCGCAGCACCGTGCCCGGTGCAGATCAAGAAGCAGATGATCGAGTGGTGGGGGCCGATCGTCGACGAGTACTACGCGTCCTCGGAGGCGACCGGTTCCACGTTGATCGCGGCCGAGGAGTGGCTGGCGCATCCCGGTTCGGTCGGTAAGCCGATGCTCGGCGCGGTGCACATCCTCGACGAGGACGGCAACGAGCTGCCGCCGGGCCAGGCGGGTGAAATCTACTTCGAGGGTGGCTACACCTTCGAATATCTCAACGACGCGGCGAAAACCGCTGCCTCCCGGGACACTCACGGCTGGGTGACTGTCGGCGACGTCGGCTACCTCGACGAGGAGGGCTACCTGTTTCTCACCGACCGCCGTCACCACATGATCATCTCCGGCGGAGTGAACATCTACCCGCAGGAGACCGAGAACCTGCTCGTCACTCATCCGAAAGTGCTCGATGCCGCGGTATTCGGCATCCCCGACGACGAAATGGGACAGAGCGTCAAGGCGGTGGTGCAGACCGTCGACCCGGCGGACGCCACCGACGAGTTCGGTGACGAGCTGCTGGCCTGGTTACGGGAACGCCTATCGCACTACAAGTGCCCGCGCTCAATCTCTTTCGACGCGCAGCTGCCGCGCAGCGACGCCGGAAAACTGTTCAAACACCAACTGGTCAACAAGTATTCGGCATGACCTTAGGCATCGTCGATCTTTCCCGGCCCCCGCCGGAGGTCGACGTTACAGCCCGGTCGGTTCCCGTCGTCGCCGTGGGCTCGCCGACCCGCGCGTCTGAATTCTGGCTGGAAAACGCGACTTTCACTGTCACCGAGGACGATACCGATGACCGGCGGGTGATCCGGGTGGCCTCGATCGACGAGACGGTCGCTGACCTGGCGGCGCGGGTGGGGCGGTGCCCGCAGGCCAGCGCGGTCTGCGACGACGTGCTGCGCTCAGTCGACCCGCACGCCCCGACGCTGCCGGGCGTGATCACCGAGTCGCTGGCCTATTCCACGCTGCAGGCCGGCCCGGAATTCGCCCGCTGGCTTGCCGAACGGGGTCCGGCTCGGGTGCCTGTCATCGCCGACCCGGTGGTCGCCGAACGCGACGGCAACACGTTGAGGGTTCGTGTTCAATCGGCCGTCGCGGCACAACGCGTTTTCCACCGACACGCGCGCGGCCCTGCTGGAGGCCTTGACCGTCGCCCGGTTGGACCCGTCGGTGGACGAGGTCGTGCTTAGCGGCAACGGCCCTTCGTTCTGCAGCGGCGGCGACCTGGCCGAATTCGGCACGTTCGCCGATCCGGTGAGCGCGCACCTGGCCCGCACCCGGCACAGCCCGGCTTTGGTGCTCGACGAGCTCACGGCCAGGCTCGGCCCGGCCTGCCGCGCCGAAGTGCATGGTCAGGTGCTGGGCAGCGGATTGGAGATGGCGGCGTTCTGCGGGCATGGTTGTCCCGGCGCGAGGCTGAGGTTTGCCGGAACTGAGGCTCGGCCTAATTCCCGGCGCTGGCGGTACCGTCAGCGTGACAAGGCGGATAGGTCGTTGGCGCACCGCCTATCTGGTGCTGTGCGGGCTGACCATCGACATCGAGACCGCGATGACTTGGGGACTGGTGGACGCGAAAATCTAGCGGTCGGTTTTTGGGAGGCACCTGATGGGACACAAGGCGATGGAGAAATTGTGCTCGACTGTAATGAGCCAGAGAGGCTCGGTAAATTCTGGCGCGAGCCTCGACTGTCGCGACTACTATAACGTCGCGAATCTGGCCGTGCTCGTTCCGAAGGAACAGGCCGCTTCTACCGCTGCTCCTGCGGTGAGTGCCGCGAACCGAAGGCGACCAAGATCCGGTGCACGACGACATTGTGGTCGACGACGTCGAGGCCGAGGTGCACCGGCTGCAGGCACTTGGCGCCCGTCGCATCGACAATGGCGTGCAGAGCTTCGGGGGAACGCGATGGGTCAGAACGTCGGACCCCGAGCAGAATGAGTTCTGCGTCTCCACCGGAGTGGAGTGGTGACTCAGGAAGCGGCACGTTGGCAACGCTGCGCGGCATCAGCCAACGCCGGGCGGAGCATTTCCAGCTGAGCCCGCCGAGTCAGCCTCACCTCGAAGGTCAGCTCGTGCGGCAGTATCTCGGCTATGCGGTCGAGCGTCGCATCCAGTTTGTCGAATGCCGCATCGATCTTCTTGCGTCGAATGGAAACCATGCAGCGACGCTATCGCTGGTACTGACAAATCGCCAAGCCTGCCGAGTGGCCACTAAGTGCACGCGATGGTCCAAAACGGTCCCATAAGTGGCCACTCTGCTCGGTATGGCTTCTAGATTCCGCCGCGGGCGACCAGCTGAGCGGCGATCACATTGCGCTGGATCTCGTTGGTGCCTTCGCCGACGATCATCAACGGTGCGTCGCGGAAGTAGCGCTCGACGTCGTATTCGGTGGAATACCCGTAGCCGCCGTGGATGCGCACGGCGTTCAGCGCGATCTCCATGGCCACCTCGGACGCGAACAGTTTGGCCATCCCGGCCTCCATATCGCACCGCTCGCCGCTGTCGTAGCGCTCGGCGGCGTAGCGGGTCAGTTGGCGGGCCGCGGTAAGTTTGGTGGCCATGTCGGCCAGGTAGTTGCCCACCGCCTGGTGCTTCCAGATCGGCTGCCCGAAGCTCTCCCGTTGCTGCGCGTAGGCCAGCGCATCCTCGAGTGCGGCGGTGGCCACCCCCAACGCCCGCGACGCCACCTGAATACGGCCGGTCTCAAGCCCTTTCATCATCTGCGCGAAGCCCTTCCCCGGCACTCCGCCCAGCACCGCAGAGGCCGGCACCCGGCAGTCGTCGAACGTCAGCTCGCAGGACTCGACGCCCTTGTAGCCGAGTTTGGGCAGATCTCGCGACACTGTCAGCCCCGGCCCGTGCCCGACGAGCAGCACCGACATCCCCGTGTGACGTGGCCTCGCGTGCGGGTCGGTCTTGCACAGCAACGCGATCAGCCCGCAGCGGCGGGCATTGCTGATCCAGGTCTTGGACCCGTTGATCACCAGGGTGTCTGGTCCGTCGGGCAGCGCGGCGGTCGACATGTTCTGCAGATCCGAACCGCCGCCGGGCTCGGTCAGCGCCATCGTGGCGCGCACCTCGCCGGTGGCCAGCGCCGGCAGATACCGCTGCTTTTGCTCCTCGGTACCGAACAGTGTCAGCAGTTTGGCGACGACGGTGTGCCCGCCCATCGCGCCGGCCAGGCTCATCCAGCCCCGCGCCAGCTCCTGGGTGACCAGCACGTAGCACAGCATCGACACCGGTGAGCCGCCGTACTCGTCGGGAACGGCCAGCCCGTAGATGCCGATCCGCTTCATCTGCTCGATCCACGCCTCGGGGTAGGAGTTGGCGTGCTCGACCTCGCGGACTGTGGGCCTGACCTCTTTGTCGACGAACGCACGCACGGTCTCCACCAGCATCGTTTCCTCGTCGGTCAGTCCCGTGCTCATGGCTCGCCTCCGCGTGTGTCAGGATTCCTACCGCCATATTGACGCACCGGAGGCGTGATGAGCGGCGGACCCTATTTCGACGACCTCGCGGTCGGTCAGGTCTTCGACTGGGCACCGACCGTGACCCTGTCGGCGGGGATGGCCGCCGTTCACCAGGCGATCGTGGGCGACCGGCTCCGGCTGGCGTTGGACGCCGACCTGTGCGCTGCGGTGACCGGCGCGCCCGCTCCGTTGGCGCATCCGGCGTTGGTCTGCGACGTGGCGATCGGGCAGACCACGCTGGCCACCCAGCGGGTCAAGGCCAACTTGTTCTACCGCGGCCTGATGTTTCACCGGTTTCCGGTCATCGGAGACACCCTGTACACCCGCACCGAAGTGGTTGGGCTACGTGCGAATTCAGTCAAGCCGGACCGTGCGCCAACCGGGTTGGCGGCGCTGCGGATGACCACCATCGACCAGGCTGATCAGTTGGTGCTCGACTTCTACCGCTGCGCCATGGTGCCGATGAGCCCCAATTGGCGCGCCGGCGACGACGATCCCGCCCGCGGTGATGATCTGTCCGCCGTCGGTGCCGATCCGGTGGCGCCGGCCAC
Organism: uncultured Actinomycetota bacterium; assembly: GCA_963787635.1. GTDB lineage: Bacteria > Actinomycetota > Actinomycetes > Mycobacteriales > Mycobacteriaceae > Mycobacterium. Next base: position 1,160,996 of record CAWBDP010000008.1, read on the forward strand.
GGATCCGACGGTCGACTGGAACGCGGCGGCGTTCCGGAAACGGGTGGCCGGCCCGTTGTTCGACGCCGCCATAGCGGGCACGGTGCTACACAGCACCGGCGATGTGGTCAGCAGTGCGCCGGAACTGGCTCGTCTGACACTGAATATCGCTGCGGTGCATCATGATTCACGGATCAGCGGACGCCGGCTGGTCTACGGCGGGCACACTATCGGGCTGGCGCTGGCGCAGGCGACCCGGTTGCTGCCCAATCTGGTGACCGTGCTGGGTTGGCAGTCGTGCGATCACACCGGCCCGGTGTTCGAGGGCGACACGCTGCACAGCGAGTTGCACGTCGAGTCCGCCGAGCCGCTGGAGCACGGCGGCGTGCTGGGGCTGCGGTCGCTGGTGTACGCGGCCGCGGGCAAGGACAACGATCGGCCGGTGCTGGACTGGCGTTTCACCGCCCGTCACTTCTGATCTCGGCGTTGCGCACAATGGTAAAGGTGAACTCGGCCTTCACACGCCAGACAAGCCAGACGAACCAGACGGACCAGCCGGGCGAGGCAGCGCACTGGGCTACCAGCGGGCTGGCCTATCTGACGGGCGAGCCTGGCGGGCCGACGGACTTTTCCCGGGCCGCCGTGCTCACCGAAGCCCGGCGGGTGGCCGCAGAGATCACCGCGGTCCTTGGTGTGGCTGTCGACGCCGCCGAGATACTGGCCGGTCGAGCCGCACTGCTCGGCCTGACGCGGCGCGGCCGCATCTCTGCCGGTGGCGCCACTCGGTTGTTGGCCAGCACCGACACGTGGTGCGCCATCGCTTTGCCGCGCGACGACGACATCGAGGCATTGCCCGCACTATTGGGAGTCGACGATCTTTCTGCCGACCCGTGGCCGGCGCTAACCCGCTGGGCCGCAGCGAATTCCGCTGAACACGTCGTCTCCCGCGCCCGCCTGCTCGATATCGCCGCGGCTGCGCTTGGCGAGGTGGCCGCGGCCGCACCGGTGGTGCGACGCTGCGGTGACCCCGTCGAGCCGCGCCGACCCGGCGGCCTGTTGGTGGCCGACCTGTCGTCGCTGTGGGCGGGGCCGCTGTGCGCACACTTGCTTGCCCGGGCCGGGGCAGTCGTCGTCAAGGTGGAAAGCCCGATCCGGCCCGACGGCACCCGCCGCGGCGAGCACGCCTTCTTCGATTGGCTGAACTTCGAAAAGCTTTGCTACTCAGTAGATTTCGACGCCGAATGTGATGAGCTGCGCGCGCTTCTGTCGGCCGCCGACGTGGTCATCGAAGCCTCGCGTCCTGCGGCGCTGCGCCGCCGCCGGTTGGGTGCCGGCGACATCCCGGCCAAGCCGGGACGGGTCTGGTTGCGCATCACCGGGTACGGTGACCAGCCCGACCGGCCGGCTTTCGGCGACGATGCCGCGGTGGCCGGCGGACTCGTCGGCGCCGGACCCGACGGGCCGGTGTTCTGCGGCGACGCGATAGCCGACCCGCTGAGCGGGCTGGAAGCCGCGCGGGCGATCGCGCAGTCGCTGCGCCGCGGCGGCGGCGAGACGATCGAAGTATCGATGGCCGCGGTGGCCGCGGGGTATGCCGCGTTGCCGCGTGCCGCATCGGGCTGCACTGCGCCTGTCGCGCGGCCCCAGCCGCCACCGCCGGCTTCAGCAGCACGCCCGCTGGGTGCCGACAACGCCGCGGTGCGCCGAATAGTCGCAGAAAAGCTCAGTGCGTCATGCTGATTCAGCGAGCAACGCTGCTGGATGGTCATGTGGTGGACCTTCGAGTGGACGTACGGATCGACGAGGTGGCCGACGACCTGACGCCTCGGCGCGGCGAGGAGGTGTTCGACGCCCGACACGGAACCGTGCTGCCCGGCTTGCACGACCATCACGTGCACCTGCGCTCCGCGGCGGCCGCACAGGACTCACTTGAGCTCGGACCGCCTCGGGTGCGTGATCGCGATGAGCTGGTCCGTGCGCTGGGCAGCGCGGAAGTCGGCAGCGACGGTTGGATCCGCGCCATTGGCTACCACGATTCGGTGGCCGGTCCGCTGGACCGGTCGCTGCTGGACATGCTGGCGCCCCCGCGGCCGGTGCGGGTGCAGCACCGAAGTGGCGTGTTGTGGATCCTCAATACCGCGGGCCTCGCCAGAATCGGCCGCGGCGATCACCCCGACGGCCGGCTGCCCAGCGCGGACCGCAGTTGGTCGGTCTCACTGCAGCACCGCGAGACCAGCCTCGCCGGGATGAGCCGGCGGCTGGCTCGCTACGGCCTCACCGGGCTCACCGACGCCACTCCCGATCTCGCCGCCGGTGACATCGACAACTTCGCCGAGCTACAGCGGCGTGGTGACCTGCGCCAGCATGTGCACTGCCTGTCACCGGGCAAGCGCATATTGCGCGACGACGCGCTGGACCTCGATGAACTCACCGGGTGGGTCGGCGACCGCCACAGCAGGGGTGTTCCGGTCGCCATCCACGCGGTGACGGCGGTGCAGCTGGTCGTGACGATCGCGGCGCTGAAGCAGGCCGGCACCTATCCGGGTGACCGCATCGAACACGCCGCCGTGGTGCCGCCAGACTCGCTGGCCGCCCTCGCCGAACTCGGTGTCACCGTGGTGACCCAGCCCAACTTCGTCGCCGAACGCGGCGACGAGTACCTCGCCGACGTCCCAGCCGCCGAACACGACCAACTCTGGCGGGTCGCCTCTCTGCTCGAAGCCGGGATTCCGGTAGCACTGTCCACCGATATGCCGTTCGGCCGTGAAGATCCGTGGGCAGCCATGCGCGCGGCAACCCACCGCACGACGCCGCGGGGGAATGTCCTCAACGCTGCTGAATGTATCTCGGCACGAAGGGCTTTGACGATGTTCCTGGGTTCGTCGCAGCGGGCCGCGCAACCCCGCGCCGTCGAACCCGGACAGCCGGGGGAGTTGTGCGTGCTGAGCGTGCCGCCACCGACTGCGTTGGCCGAACTCGACGCCGAGATGGTCGCCGCGACGGTAATCGGCGGCGAACTCGCCTATGTGGCTGGTTGAAACACCAGGCAGTTCAGGAGATTTCGCCGAGCAGGTAGCGCTGCAACGTCGGCGCCACCGCATCGACAAGAGTGTCGACATCCATCGACGCAATCGGCTCGGCGCGCACCGCGTAGCGCATGATGCCTAGGCCCACCACCTGTGAGGCGCACAGCGACGCCCGAAACTTGATCTGGTCGGCACCCAGGGCCTTGAGTAACGGGTCGAAAATCGGCCCGATGAACAGGGTCTGCACGATGTCGGCGGTTTTGGCCATCCCGGCCCCAGCGATCGCGCTGGCAGCGAACGGCCCGCCACCGGCTAGGTCCCAGGTGGTGATCAGCATGTGCAGCGTTCGCCGGCCCGCCTGGTTTTCAGCGCCGCTGATGATCTTGTTAATGAATTCCGGTGTGCCGAACGGCAGCCGCAACCTTCGCGCCACCGGGTCCAGGAGCCCGCGCGACGGCTTTTCGCGAGGCGTCACGGTGTCAGGATCGCCTGCAACTGCGCAAAGATCAAGCATTTGCCACGGCGAGCCACCGTCGGCATATCGCCGGACAGGCTATCGGCCATCGAGTCTGCGGTCCTGGCATCGACCCTGTGCCCAGGGCTCGTGTAAGACACGGCCGCACGGCCTCACCGCAGTCTCGGTGAGGTGACGGCGCGTGGCGATGGCGCAAGGCGACGGCAAGGTGACGGCGCGTGGCGACGGCGCAAGGCGACGGCAAGGCGACGGCGCGAGGCGACGGCGAGGCGACCGCGCAAGGCGACGGCGCAAAGCGGGCCGGCAGACGCCCGTCGCTCACCCCTTCGCGGCAAACGCTTCGCGTAAGGTTGCGCACTGGCTGGCGAAAAACGACCGCGACACTTGAGCTTTCGGCACTACCGCGTCGAATCCATGGAAGGCTCCCGGTACCACCTCGACCTGGCACGGCACCCCCGCGCCGTTGAGCCGCTCAGCGTAGGCCAGGTCCTCGTCATGGAAGAGATCGTTGGTGCCGACGCCGATCCACGCCGGAGCCGAGCCGCTGAGGTCGTCGCGGCGCGCCGGGACTGCGACCTGTCGGTCGGCATCCCCGAGATAGGCCGACCAGCCGAAGCCATTGCTCTTACGGTTCCACAGCCGGTAGGCGGGGTTCGGCGGCCCGAGTGAACTCCGGTCGTCAAGCATCGGGTAGGCCAACACCTGCAGGACTGGCGTGACCTCCTCGCGGTCCCGGGCCAATAGGGCCAGCGCCGCCGCCAAGCCGCCGCCGGCGCTGGCACCGCCGATCGCCACCCGCGTCGGGTCCACCGCGGGCAGCTTACTCAGCCAAATCAACGCCGCATAGCAATCGTTGAGGGCCGCGGGATAGGGGTTCTCGGGCGCCAGCCGGTATTCCACCGATGCGACGGTGGCACCCAGCTCGCGGCTGAAGCGGTGGCACAACACGTCGTCCTGTTTCGCGCTACCCATCACGTAGCCCCCGCCGTGGATCCACAGCAGTGCTGGCGCGGGTTGCGCGACGCCGGCCGGTCGGTGCAGCCGGACACCGGTCTCCGAACTCAGGGTGAGCACCTCGACGTCGCCGGGAGCGCTCCGGGCCTGCAGTTTCGACATCGCGCGGATCAGCCGGAGGGTCCGCGGGCCGATAAGTGACCGCGGGGCGATGCGGGCAATTCGGCGGAGATCAGGATGGAAATCGGTGCTCGGCATCAGCCAAGTATGGCTTCCGATTGGCCGACACTCCGTTGTGGGACGCCGCCTGGTGTAGCTGACAGAGTATGGGGTATCGGTGGAACATGCCGGTCGACGCCGGCGCACGCGACGTGAGTTGGGGTTGACATGCTGGGCCAGCTGTACGACCGGGCACTTGACGGCGAGCGATGTTGGATCCGGCATGACGACGGAGAAGTCCGTCTGCTACCGGTGCACCGCTGGCTGGGTGGTCGGGGCGCCGACGAGGCGTTCGACGAAGCCGTCACCCAGATGTGCAGCGGTGCGACCATCGAACTGGGCTGTGGTCCGGCGCGTTTGGTTGCTCGGTTGATCCGTCGGGGAATACCGGCACTCGGCATCGACCGGTCGGCGACCGCGATCCGGTTAGCGGGTCGCTGCGGGGCGCCGGCCCTGCTCTCCGATGTGTTCAAGCCGCTGCCCGGGATCGGTTGCTGGCAGACTGTTCTGCTGGTCGACGGCAATGTCGGCCTCGGCGGTGATCCCCTACGGATATTGGGCCGCGCTGCGGAGTTGTTGAGCAGCGGCGGGCAGTGCGTGGTCGAGTTCGACGCCGAAGCGATCGGCATTCGCACCGGTTGGGTTCGGCTGGAGTCCGCCCATCGGGTCGGGCCGTGGTTCCGGTGGTCATCGGTGGGCGTCGACGGCGCTGAACTGCTGGCCGCCCAGGTAGGTCTGACGCTGACCTCTGTTCAGATGATCGCCGGCCGCGTGATCACCAGCCTGGCGATGTTGTGAGCGATCCGGAACGCAGTTACGGGTTTCCCGCGGCGGTATGGCGGGCGCTGGAGCGCCGGGCCCCGCCCGGCGTCAACTGGCTGCGCTGGCGCAGCCCACTGCGCGGTCCCTGGCTGACCTCGGTGTTCGGGTCGGTGCTGTTGGTCACGCTGCCGATCGTCATCGTCACCGGACTACTGTCCTACATCGCCTACGCGCCGCAGTTCGGCCAGGCGATACCCGCCCATGTCGGCTGGCTGCGGTTGCCCGGCTTCATCTGGCCTGCCCACCCGTCGTGGTTGTACCGGCTCACCCAGGGCCTGCACGTCGGCCTGGGTCTGGTGCTCATTCCGGTGGTGTTAGCGAAGCTGTGGTCAGTGATACCGCGGCTGTTCGTATGGCCGCCGGCCCGATCGGCCGCCCAAGTCCTGGAACGGGTGTCGCTGGCGCTGCTGGTCGGGGGAATCCTTTTCGAACTCATCACCGGTGTGCTCAACATCCAGTACGACTACGTCTTCGGGTTCAGTTTCTACACTGCGCACTACTTCGGAGCCTGGGTGTTCATTGCCGGCTTCGGCATGCATATCGTGCTTAAGATCCCGCGCATGATCGTGGGGTTGCGCGCACTGCCGATGCGAGAAGTGTTGAGAGCCAATCGCATCAACACCCGACCGGAGGCGCCCGACCCGGACGGGCTGGTAGCCGCCGACCCGGCCGAGCCCACCATGAGCAGACGTGGCGCCCTGGCGCTGGTCGGCTCGGGGGTGCTGTTGATGGTCGTGCTCACCGTCGGCCAGACGGTGGGCGGCGTGACCCGCCACACCGCCTTTCTGCTGCCTCGCGGCCGCAGCCGTGCCGCCGGCGACTTTCAGGTCAACCGGACGGCGGCTGCCGCCGCGATCGATCCGGCCCGCACCGGCGACAGCTGGCGGCTCCTGCTGCGCGGCGGCCCGAGGGAGTTGGCGTTAACCCGCGCGATGCTGCTGGGCATGCCGCAACACAGCGCGCGGCTGCCGATCGCCTGCGTCGAAGGGTGGTCAACCACCCAGACTTGGAGCGGTGTTCGGCTGACCGACTTGGCCCGGCTCGCCGGGGTACCGGGACCGCGCTCGGTGCGGGTGTCCTCGCTGGAGCGCGCCGGGGCCTTCCGGCAGGCGACGTTGCAGGCCAACCAGGTTGGCCATCCCGATGCCCTACTGGCGCTGCGGGTCAACGGCGCCGACTTGTCGCCTGACCACGGCTATCCGGCGCGGATCATCGTTCCGGCATTGCCGGGCGTGCACAACACCAAATGGGTGGCCTCAATCGATTTCGTGGCGGGCTGAGATGCCGAGTCGGTTGCGGGCGGTCCGGCGCGACGGTTACGGCTCTGGCGTCCTGCATCTGTTGACGATGACGGCCGGTTTCGCACTTGCCGGTTACGTGCTGCTCACCGTCGGGCCCAAGGCATTGTGGAATCCGCACAGCTGGTGGAAGTCGATCGCGGTCTGGTTCACCGCGGCGATCATCGCCCACGACCTGGTGCTGTTTCCCCTCTATGCGCTGGCCGACCGCATCCTGTCCGCCCACCAAAATCGCCGCCGCGATCGGCGTCGGCCGCTGGTTTCGGCGCTCAACTATGTTCGGGTGCCGGTTCTTGGTTCCGGACTGGCGCTGCTGGTTTTCCTGCCGGGGATCATCGAACAGGGCGCGCCGACGTATCTGGCCGCCACCGGGCAAACTCAGCAACCGTTTCTGGGCAGGTGGCTGCTGTTGACCGCCGCCATGTTCGCGGCCGCCGCGTTGGCCTACGTTGCCCGCCTCGTCGTCCGCCTCGCCCAGCGGCGGCGAGCCCAGCCAACCCCCGCAGCGCAATCGGATCCGGCCGCTGACCAGCGCAAATGACGAACAAACAGAATCGCCGTCGCTTCAAAGTGTCGCGCCGAACCGTGCGGGGTACAGTCCCGACATGACGGTACGACCGGCAATACGCTACCCCGGCCCCACTCTGGCGACCCGGGCTAAATGGTTGCTACGGGCCCGTCCGGGCGACTATATGCTGGCTCTAAGCGTCGCATCGGCTTCGCTGCCGGTAGTGGGTAGGCACCTGCGACCGCTCGGCGGCGTCACTGCCATGGGTGTCTGGGGGGCCCGCGTCGTGCCCGAGATGGTTTCCACCACGGCGAAGTCCTGGCTAACCCCGGGTATCACCGAGGTCCGCCGCAGCGATCGGGACAAGACGCAGGCGGTTTCTGAAGCCGCGCTGCGCGGCGTCGTGCCGGCCAAAGACCTGGCCATCGACTGGCCGGCACCCGAGCGGACCCCGCCGGTGTGGCGGGCGCGCCGCCACCGTCGCAACCTGTACCGCACCTCGGTCCGGTACGGCGACCACCCCACTCAGCTGCTCGACGTGTGGCGCCGCAAAGACCTGACAGCCGGGGACGCGCCGGTGTTGATCTTCGTGCCCGGTGGCGCCTGGGTGCACGGCAGCCGGATCCTGCAGGGCTACGCGCTGATGTCGCATATGGCCGAGCAGGGCTGGGTGTGCCTGTCGGTTGAGTACCGCGTCTCGCCGCATCATCGCTGGCCGTCGCACATCAACGACGTCAAGGCCGCGATCGCCTGGGCGCGTGCCAATGTCGACAAGTTCGGCGGTGATCGCAACTTCGTCGCGGTGGCAGGGTGCTCGGCTGGTGGGCACCTCGCTGCGCTGGCTGGGCTGACATGCAATGACCGCGAGCTGCAGGCCGAGCTGGCGGAGGGCTCCGATACCTGTGTGGATGCCGTTGTCGGGATCTACGGACGCTACGACTGGGAGGACCGCTCCACAGTCGAGCGGGTCCGTTTCGTCGACTTCCTCGAGCGGGTGGTGGTCAAGCGGCGGATCGCCCGTCACCCCGAGGTGTTCCGTAAGGCCTCGCCGATCGCCAGGGTTCATCCAAAAGCGCCGCCGTTCTTGGTGATTCACGGCAGTAAAGACACGGTAATCCCGGTCGAGCAGGCACGCAGCTTCGTCGAGCGGCTTCGGGCGGCCTCGCATTCGGTGGTCAGCTATGTGGAGCTCCCCGGAGCCGGACACGGCTTCGACATGACCGACGGCGCCCGCACCGGGGCGATGGCAACCGCGGTGGGGCTGTTCCTCACTCAGGTTCACCGCAGTCGTCCGCCAATCGGGGCCAAACACGCAATTTGATTCGCCGGCCGACGGTAGGGTCGTCCCTGAAAACCGGGAGGTTGACGGGTGAAAAGGCTGAGCGGATGGGACGCGTTTCTGCTCTACAGCGAGACGCCGAACGTGCACATGCACACCCTCAAGGTGGCCGTCATCGAGCTCGTGGAAGACCGACCCGACTTCGACATCGACGCCTTCCGCCGTGTCATTCACAGTCGGCTGTACAAGCTCGAACCGTTCCGCTACCAGCTTGTCGACATTCCCTTCAAGCTGCACCACCCGATGTGGCGGGAGAACTGCGAGCTTGACCTCAACTATCACGTCCGGCCGTGGCGGCTGCCGGCACCCGGAGGCCGTCGCGACCTCGATGCGGCGATCGGTGAGATCGCCAGCACGCCACTGGACCGCAGCCGTCCGCTCTGGGAGATGTACTTCATCGAAGGTTTGGCCAACAACCGCATCGCCGTCGTCGGCAAAATCCATCACGCGCTGGCCGATGGGGTCGCCTCGGCCAACCTGATGGCCCGGGGCATGGATCTGCAACAGGGTCCGCAGCGCGACGATGACTCGTATGAAACCGATCCGGCACCCAGCAAGGGCAAACTGGTGCGGTCGGCGTTCCGTGACCATCTGCGCCAGATCGGCAAGATTCCCGGGACGATCAAGTACACCGCGGAGGGTATCGGTCGGGTGCGCCGCAGCCCGCTCAAGCTGTCTCCGGAATTGACCCGGCCGTTCACCCCGCCACCGACGTTCCTCAATCACATGATCACCCCCGAACGCCGGTTCGGCACCGCGACGCTGGCGCTGGCCGACATCAAGGAAACCAGCAAGCGGCTCGGTGTGACGATCAACGACCTGGTGCTGGCAGTTTCGGCGGGCGCACTGCGAAAGCTGTTGCTGCGCTACGACGGTCACGCCGACCACCCGCTGTTGGCCTCGGTGCCGATCAGCTTCGACTTCTCGGACCGCATCTCGGGCAACCGGTTCACCGGGGTCATGGTGGCGTTGCCGACCCATATCAGTGATCCGCTGGAGCGGGTCACCGAGGCCCGGGAAGCGGCGGTCAAGGCCAAGGAGAGCTACCACCTTCTCGGGCCCGAGGTGGTCAGCCGGTGGTCGAATTACGTGCCGCCCGCGGGCGCGGAGTCGTTGTTTCGGTGGCTGTCCACCCGGGACGGGCAGAACAAGGTGCTCAACCTGCCGATCTCCAATGTGCCGGGACCGCGTGAGCGCGGCCGGGTGGGCGGGGCGCTGGTCACCGAAATCTATTCGGTGGGACCGTTGACCGCAGGCAGTGGCCTGAACATTACGGTGTGGAGCTATGTCGACCAGCTCAACATCTCGGTGCTGTCCGACGGCGCCACCGTCGAAGACCCGCATGAGGTGACCGACGCCATGATGGATGATGTCACCGAGATACGCCGGGCGGCAGGTCTTTCCGGGCCACTGACCGTCGTGGAAGAGGCAATGGCCCAGGCCTAGCCCGAGCCGGTCAGGTGCCGCGCGCCGTTGTCGCGTAGACCCATGCAAGAAATTGCGCGATCGCGGCAGCGCTATGCCGGCCGCGTGGTGACCCGAAGATATCGAAAGCATGCTGGGCGCCGGGCAATTCGGCGTAGGCGACCGGCGAGGTGGACACCTCGCGCAGCGCCGTGACGAAATCGCGAGCCTCTGGGACCGGTATCACCGAGTCGTCGGTGCCGTGCAGCACGAAAAACGGTGGCGCGTTGCGCGATAATCGGGTGATCGGAGATGCGTCGAGGAATACCTGCGGATCGTCGGCTTGCCGGCGCTTGACGACAAGTCGCTCCAAAAACGCGACGAACTCGCGTCGTCCGACGCGCTCGGTGGAAAACCAGTCATAACGTCCGTACACCGGCACCGCCGCCACCACCGAGGTGTCAGCCCCGGCAAATCCGGGCTGAAAACGGGGATCGTCGGGTGTCAGGGCGGCCAGGGCCGCCAGGTGCCCACCCGCCGAGCCGCCGGTTATTGCCACGAAGTCCGGGTCGCCACCCGCGGCCGCGATATTTTCCTTGACCCACGCCAGCGCCTGCTTGACGTCGACGATGTGATCCGGCCAGGTGTGGGCGGGGCTGACCCGGTAATCGATCGAGACGCACACCCAGCCGCAGGCCGCCAAATGTCCCAGCAGTGGGTAGGCCTGTCCTCGCCGCCACCCCAGCATCCAGCCCCCGCCCGGGACGTGCACGAGCACCGGTGCGCGGCCGTCGAGCGGCAGGTCGTGGCGCCGCCAGATGTCGAGCGAGTTGGCACGGCCGTGGGGGCCGTAGCGGACGGTGCCGGCCTTTTCGACGTACGTGCGCCGGGCCCGGCCCGTTCGCAGCACACCGCTCGGCCGGGTCTGCGCGCGGGACGGATCCGCCGCGACGGCACGGTAATCCGGGCCCAGCGCCGCACGCAGCGCGGTGTCGAAGTACGGGGCTGAGCGCACCCCGCGGCGATGGGTCACCCATAACATCACCCAGCCAATCATGCTGAGCATCAACGCAAAACCACCCCAGGCACCGGCGAAGTCGCCGCGGCGAGCACGGCGCAGCGCGTCGAGCACCGATCCGGTCAGCAACCACGGCGTCAGCTCGGTGGTGGGCCAGCCGAACGCAAACGCCGGCAGGCTCAGGTAGCCCGTACGGCCCAGCGGCCGCAGCCCGTTGGCCGCCGTGACTAGCTCGGCTACGGCGCGCCACACCGTGCGGCTAGCCGCCATCGGCGATTCGGGCGAGCAGTTCTTTGCGCACGATCTTCCCGGTGCTGCTGCGCGGCAGCTCGTCGAGCACGACGATCTCGCGGGGCACCTTGTAGTTGGCCAGGTTGTCCCGCACGTGCTGCTTGAGCGCATCGGGAGTGGCCACAGTTCCGTCAGCGCCGCCTTCCAGCACGACGAACGCCACCAGCCGCTGGCCGTACTGCTCGTCGTCGACTCCGAGCACGGTGGCCTCGGCGACATCGGCGTGGGCGGTCAGGGTCTTCTCCACCTCGATCGGATAGATGTTTTCGCCGCCCGACACAATCATCTCGTCGTCACGTCCGACCACATAGAGCCGGCCGGCCTCGTCGAGGCGACCGATGTCGCCCGATGCCATGAAGTCCTCGTGAAAGTCCTTGGTGCTGCCCGAGGTGTAGCCGTCGAACTGGCTGGAGTTGCGTACGAAGATCGACCCGACCTCGCCGGTGGGAACCGGGCGGAGCTCGTCGTCGAGGATGCGGATCTCAGTCCCGAAGGCAGGTTTGCCGGCCGTGTCCGGCGCGGCCCGCAGGTCCGCGGGGGTCGCCGTGGCGATCATGCCCGCTTCAGTGGCGTTGTAGTTGTTGTAGATCACATCGCCGAACTCGTCCATGAACCGGGTGACGACATCGGCCCGCATCCGCGAACCCGAGGCGGTGGCGAACCGCAGCGAGCGGCAGTCGTACTTGCGCCGCACCTCGTCCGGGAGATCCATGATCCGGTCGAACATCACCGGCACCACGCACAGGCCGGTGGCGTGGTGGCGGTCGACAAGCTCCAGGGTCGCTTCCGGGTCGAACTTGCGCCGGGTGATCACGGTGCAGCCCAGCGATGCGGCGAACACCAACTGCGAGAAACCCCATGCGTGAAACATCGGCGCTACCACGACCGTGTTTTCCTCGGTGTGCCATGGGACGCGATCCAGCATCGCCTTCAGTTCGCCGGCCCCGCCGCCACCGGAACGCTTGGCCCCCTTGGGATTCCCGGTGGTTCCCGAGGTCAGCAGGATCAGCTTGCCGTTACCCTCGGAGGCCGCGGGTCGTTGAGCGGTGTGGGCGTCGACGAGCTTGTCGATGGTGAGGTCATGGCTTTCGGGGCTGTCGGTCCAACCGACAATGCGGGTGGTGTCGGGCCGGTCCGCCAGCGCCCGATCCACCGTGTCGGTGAACTCCTCGTCGTAGATGACGACGTCAACGTCCTCGCGGGCGACCACGTCGGCCAGCGCCGGCCCGGCGAACGAGGTGTTGAGCAGCAGAACATCGACGCCGATGCGGTGAGCGGCCACCATCGCCTCGATGAAACCGCGATGGTTGCGGCACAGGATCCCGATGACGTGCGGTGCGCCGGCAGGCAGTGCCTGCAGTGCGGACGCCAACGCATCGCAGCGCTGGTCGAGCTGACGGTAGGTAAGCGCGCCTCGTTCGTCGATAATCGCCGGACGGTTCGGGCAACGCTGCGCGGACATCGCGAAACCCGTTGTCGTCGAAAGCCCTTCGCGTCGTGCCGCTGCCGCGATCCGGAGGTATTTGTCGGGCCGCAGCGGTGCGATGATCCCGGCCCGAGCCAGAGTGTTCAGCAGACTGCCGATTTCGGCCAAACGACCCAGGGCCGGCGGGTTTGCCATCGCAGCTGCCCCTAGCCGATCACTGGGAAGCGACGCTCTTTGGCGAGTTTGTCGAGCGCCTTTTGCATGACCCGCCGCACGTGTGCGTCGACCGCGTCGATATCGGGATCCTCACCGAATTCGGCCACCACGTCGACCGGATCGAGCACCTGCATCACGATCTTGGTGGGCAGCGGCAGGTTGACCGGCAGCACCGCGGAAAGTCCGAACGGGAAGCCCACCGAAATCGGCAGAATCTTCACCCGCATCAATTTGTCGAGGCGCAGCAGGTGGGCCAGCCCCATGCCCCGCGACAGGTAGAGCTGGCTCTCCTGACCGCCGATCCCGACGGTCGGCACGATCGGGACCCCGGCGTTCAGGGCCGCCCGGACGTAGCCGGTACGGCCGTCGAAGTCGATTCTGTTCTCCGACAGCGTCGGCCGATACACGTCGTAGTCGCCGCCGGGAAAAACCACGACAACCCCACCGGAGCGCAGTGCCTCCTCGGCGTTCTCGTGATTGGCCCGGATGAACCCGGTGCGAATCAGCTGCTCACCCTGCGGGCCGTTGAACAGCATGTCGTGGCTCAGCGTGTAGACGGGACGGTCATAGCCGAACTTCGCGTAGAAGTCAGTGGCGAAGACTGGCACATCGGCCGGGAAAAGCCCGCCGGAGTGATTCGACACCACCAGTGCTCCGCCCGGCGGGAACGAGTCCAGGCCGCGCACCTCGGCGCGGTGATAGCCCTTGATCCACGGGCGGATCCAGCCGATGACTCGTTCGGTGAAGCCGGGATCCCACTTGGAGGTCTCTGTGTGCTCGATATCGGTTGCGGTCAACAGTCCCCCAGGGGATTCAGCAGGATTTTGCTGTGGATTCTAGTCGGACGACGATGCGAGCTGCGCAGCAGGTCGAGGAGGAGTGCTGGCCCGTCTGGCATTCGAGCAGGATTGGAGAAGCGGGAGGGGAGTTGCCGCCCTTACCGTTGGCCGCATGACAGTCACCGTCTCCACAATGTTCATCCCCGTCCACGACCCCGACGCTGCGTTGGGCTTCTACCGCGACGCACTCGGCCTGGAGGTGCGCAACGACGTCGCCTCCGGTGGCTTCCGCTGGGTCACCGTCGGCGCCCCCGGGCAGGACGTCGACATCGTCTTGTCCCAGCCGCACGGCGGTCGTTCCCAAACCGAGGGTGACGCCCTGTTGTCGCTCGTCACCCAGGGATCGCTGCAGGCCGCGATCTTCCGGTCCACTGACCTCGATACGACATTCGAAAAGGTGCGAGCGTCGGGCGCCGAAGTGCTCCAGGAGTTAACGTCTCAGCCCTGGGGAGCGCGCGACTGTGCGTTCCGCGACCCCTCAGGCAACCTTGTCCGCATCGCGCAGGCCTGAGATGGCGCGGACGTAACCAGTGACTTACGCCGACCGGACTGCGTCGACATGTGTCTTATAGACCGCCGTCACCAATCCCGTACCGTCATCGGTATGAAGCCGGAGGCGATCGCAGACCTGGCGCACTTGCGCCGCGCGCGCGACCACATAGACCGGCACTATGCGCTGCCCCTGGATGTCCCGGCGATGGCCCGGGCCGCGTTGATGTCGCCGGCGCATTTCTCGCGAAAGTTCCGTGCGGCATACGGCGAGACGCCGTACGCCTATCTCATGACCCGGCGGATCGAGCGCGCGAAAGCCCTTCTGCGTCAAGGGATGTCAGTCACCGAGACCTGTGTTGCGGTGGGTGCGACCTCGCTCGGCTCGTTCAGCTCACGGTTCACCGAGATGGTCGGCGAAACCCCGTCGCGGTACCGCTCCCGCGACCACCGCAATCTTGAGGTCGTTCCGTCCTGCGTGATCAAGTTCGCGACGCGACCGCCGCGTATCAAAGTCACGGTCTGACGGCACAGCACGGGGCTGACCGACCGGTCGATACGATCGGTTCGCACCCGCCCAAGACAAGGAGCGTCACACCGTCGTGAACGAAGCCCATACCGAACCTGAGGTCCTGACCGAACAGCGCGACCGAATCCTGATCATCACTATCAACAGGCCGCAGGCCAAAAACGCCGTCAATGCCGCGGTCAGCCGCGGTCTGGCCGATGCCATGGACCGCCTCGACGGAGACCAGGGCCTCTCGGTGGGCATCCTGACCGGCGCGGGTGGCTCGTTCTGCGCGGGCATGGATCTCAAAGCGTTTGCCCGCGGCGAGGTTCCCATTGTCGAGGGCCGTGGGATGGGCTTCACCGAGCGTCCACCGGCCAAGCCATTGATCGCCGCCGTCGAAGGCTATGCGTTGGCCGGTGGCACCGAGTTAGCGCTGGCCACCGACCTGATCGTGGCATCCAAGGACGCTGCGTTCGGTATCCCCGAGGTCAAACGTGGGCTGGTTGCCGGCGGTGGCGGATTGTTGCGTCTGCCCGCGCGCATCCCCGCTGCCATTGCGATGGAGCTGGCGCTGACCGGAGAAAACTTCAGCGCGGAACGGGCGCATGCGCTGGGAATGGTCAACGTGCTGGCCGAGCCCGGAAGCGCGCTGGACGCGGCGATCGCGTTGGCCGAGAAGATCACTGCCAACGGGCCGCTCGCCGTGGCTGCCACCAAGCGGATCATTGTCGAATCCCGCGGCTGGAGCCCAGAGACCATGTTCGCTGAACAGAACAACATCCTGATGCCGGTGTTCGGGTCCAAAGACGCCCAGGAGGGTGCGATCGCTTTCGCCGAGAAGCGTCCACCCCGCTGGACGGGAACCTGAGTTGCTACGCCGAACGTGCTCTCACGGCGAGAAAACTCGAAAAATCTCGCCCTGAGTTCACGTTCGGCGCAGGATGGTTTTCACGCCACCATATCCGATATATCGGTTAGGTCATCTACAATACAGTTCCGGGCAGGATTGTCACGTCCGGCCGAACGCGGATTCCGAAAAGGGTTGAGGCTCAGAAGGATCGAGGATGAGCATTTCCTTACTTCTCGAGATGGCTGTCTCCGGCAACCCGGACCGAACCGCCGTGGTGGACGGGGAGTCGCGGCTGACGACTCAACAATTGAGCGATCTGGCCGACGGTGGAGCGGGTGTCATCGCGGCGTCGAACGCCCAGCACGTCGCCTACGTCGGCACCGGCGGCGCCATGCTGCCGCTGCTGATCTTCGCGTCGGCGCGGGCCGGCCGGGGATTCACCCCGATCAATTACCGGCTGTCCGCCGACGGTGTCCAGGCGCTGATCCGCCGCCTGCCCGAACCGCTGGTGATCGCCGACGGCCGCTACCGGGAGATGGTTGGTGACGTCGGCAAGCAGGTGATGGACTCCGAGGAGTTCTTGGCGGCCGCCCGCAGCAGTGCACCGGTCTCGGAATTTCCCGACCCGGAGGCCGTGGCGATCGTGCTGTTCACGTCCGGCACCACGTCGCAGCCCAAAGCCGTCGAACTCTCCCACAACAACCTCACCAGCTACGTCACCGGAACGGTCGAATTCGATTCGGCACAACCCGCCGACGGCGCGCTGATCTGTGTGCCGCCCTACCACGTCGCCGGCGTCAGCGCCGCGTTGTCGAATCTATACGCCGGCCGAAAAATGGTGTACCTGACCAACTTTGACGCGCAGGAGTGGGTGCGGTTGGTTAACGCCGAGCACGTCACTAGCGCGACCGTGGTGCCGACAATGCTCGATCGTATCGTCACGGTGCTGGAACAAGACCGACACGACCTGCCCTCACTGCGCAACCTGGCCTACGGTGGCTCGAGGGTGGGATTGCCGCTCGTCCGCCGGGCACTGGAACTGCTGCCTACGGTGGGCTTCGTCAACGCCTACGGTCTCACCGAGACCAGTTCGACGATCGCGGTGCTCACCCCGGAGGATCACCGCGAGGCGCAGTCGGCCTCGGACGCGGCCATCGTCAAGCGGTTGGGCTCCGTGGGCCAAGTGGTTCCCGGCGTCGAGGTGCAGATTCGCGACGAGAACGGCACAGTTCTGGGGCCATGCCAAAGCGGCGAGTTGTTCGTTCGCGGCGAACAGGTTTCGGGTCGCTACACCGATATCGGTTCGGTGCTCGACGACGACGGCTGGTTCCCCACCAAGGACATCGGCACCCTCGACGAAGGCGGTTACCTGTTCATCGGCGGACGCAGCGACGACACGATCATCCGTGGCGGCGAAAACATCGCACCCGCCGAGCTCGAAGAAGTGCTGATCGAACATCCCCGGGTGCGTGACGTCGCCGTGGTCGGCGTCGAGGACCCGCAGTGGGGCCAGGCGATCGTCGCGGTCGTGGTACCGGCGGCGGGAGCTGACCCCGACCCCGAGGAGCTGCGCGACCATGTCCGTAAGAGCTTGCGCGGTTCACGTACCCCGGACCGGGTAGTGTTTCGCGACGAGCTGCCAACCAACGCGACCGGCAAGGTGCTCCGCCGCGAGATCATCGAGGCACTTCGTACCGCGCCGGCCGAGCAGTAATCCATTTGTCAGAGGGACGAAACCATGGTCAAAAACGGAACTCGCCTCGCCAGCCAGGTGTGCGACACCCAGGTCATAGTCGTGCGAAGCGCCGACAGCCTCGACGACCTGCGCTGTGGCGGAGCGCCGATGGTGGAGATAGGCGCACCGCGCTCCGGCGATCTGGACCCGGCTTTCGCCGAGGGCGCCGTAATGGGCAAGCGCTACGTCGACGAGACTGGCGCCGAGGTGTTGGTGACCAAGGCGGGCGCGGGAACCCTGGCCATTGGCCAGACCGCGCTGAGTCTCAAGGAGGCCAAGCCGCTGCCCGCCAGCGACTGACTCGGCGTCGGGCGTCAGCTCAACACCTGAGCGTGGTCCAGTCGGGCGTAGGCGGCGGCCAGGGTGCTGTAGCGGCCCTCCACGGCTGCGCGATCGGATTCTTCGGGCACCGACTCGACGTTGGCGCGCTGGATCATCGCGGCTTCGTCCATCAGTACCCGGGCCTGCTCAGCGTCGGTGGTCTGCTCCATGATCGCGTTGAGTGCTTCGAGTTGGCGCATCAGTAACGCGGGCATGCCGCGGCTGGCCTGGCGGATCTTGTCGAACGACCGGTGCACCAGATTCTCGTAGCTGATCTGTTCGCAGATGACGCGGACGGCGCCGGCGCGGTCGCGGTACGCCTGCGCCGGGGCCCACACCCGCGCGAGCTTGCTGAGGGTATTGCCGAGCCAGTCGACGCACGCCAGCGCGGTGTACGTGTCGTTGACTGCGGGGGACAGCGCCCGGATGGCGATCTCAACGAGCTGGTCAATGCCAAAAGCCGGGTCTTGGGCGAGAGTGCGGACCGGGCCGGTAACCTGTGCGCGTTTCAGGCAACGGGCGATGCGGTCGGCGGCTTGGGGTGGCCAGACGGCGGCCAGTTCACGGCCCTCGACCAAGAAATGTCCCGGGCGGTAGGGCAGGTGCACCACCGCATCGGCCGCCGACGCGGCGCGGATCAATTTGTCGTAGCGGATGGCCTGCAGGTAGCCACCTTTCGGGGTGGCGATCATCGTACCTGAGGACTCGATGGTGTCGATCAGCGCGGCAACCTCATCGGTGTCATCGCGCTCATCGCCGGTGGACATCCGAATGTCGGGCTTACGCACATGGAGGTAGTTCGCTAGATCGCGGGCGATACTGGCGATCACGAAGGGCAGCTGGATCTGGATGGCGATGTGGTGCAGGAAGTAGATGAGCACGGCCAGATCGACGAGCACCAGCAGGAATACGACCGAAACCGACAGGTGCGGCACGAAGACGCCATGCGATCCGGGGCCGATCGACACCAGCACCAGCACGCAGTACACCGCTGTCGCAACAAACGTGCCCAGCGTCACCTGAGTACCGCGATCGCGGATGAAGTTGCGCAGCATCCGGGGCCCGAACTGGGTCGATGCCAGCGTCAAAGTGACGATCGTGACTGAGAAATTGATCCCGATCACCGTCATGATCGCTGCGGCGACCGCCAGGAGAATCTCCCGTGCCGTGTCGGCGCTGCCGTTTTCCACCCACGCCGGCAGTCGCAGCGTGCCGTGGTAAACGGCGCGATCTACCTCCAAGGTGGCCCAGAACAGGGCGATCGCCCCGAGCACCTCCACGCTCGGCACCATCCAGAAGTTGGTCCGCAGCACTTCGCGTCGCCATTGCGACACCCCTGAAATCCACAACACCATACGAGGCTAGGGCACGACCACTCGGCGATGTCAGCGTCCTGCAGACCGCGCAGGCTTTACCGGATTTCAAGATCTCTGTATTAGTTGGGCAGCCCGTTGCGACGGACGAATTCCCGGGCTTTAATCAGGAATTCGAGCTGGCTGTAGACCTCGCGCAGCGGCTCGGTGCTTTGGGCCGAGCGGCACAAGATGACTGCGCCTTCCAGCGCGGCGATCGACGTCACAGCCAGCGAGGCCGCATCCGCCTCCTCGAAACCGTCGGTGACGAACGCCCGGGTCAGCGACGCGCGCCAGCGTTCGAGAAGTTGTCCGGCCTCCGCCTTCAGTGCAGGTTCGTCGTCGGCCGAGCCGATGGCCGCGGCAACCACCGGGCAGCCGGCCGTGAAGTCGCTGTCGGCCAGCAACGTCTTCCAGTACTCGACGAAATTGCGCAACAAGACCTTGGCGCCGACCTCGGCGGCATCGATCTTTGCGGTGATGGCATCGCCGGCGTAACGCAGCGCCTCGGTCAAAATCTGATTGCGGCCCTCGGGGAAGTGGTAGTAGACCGAGCCTCGCGGAGCGCCGCTACGGTTGAGGACTTCGTCGATGGTGACGCCCGCCGCGCCGCGCTCACGCATCACCTCGGCGGCGCTGACCAGCATGTTGGTGCGGGTACCACCGCGTTTCCGGCGCTCGGCACGCACTGTCAGTGACACGTCGTCTTGCCCGGATCGCAGACCGTCACGCAGCGTGCGGGTCGCGGAGCTGGGTGACTCGCCAGTGCGCATTGCGCGGGCGCAATCGCAAGGACCCGAATGGCTGGTGGCGCAGATCGGGAACCTGGCTGGTGAACCGCCGTCCGGCGACGTTGAACTCGATAACCCACATAGTTCTCTCGGCCTATCTCTGCCGCATGCACCGGCTACCCGGCACATTATTATGTTACCCAGCATATAACTACGTCCGACATTAGGCAACTGCACAATAATCACATGTCGGACCTGAGTCCGAATAACGCAGCTAGATGACGTGGACGGGAGCTGACGCGCGGGTGAATTGTCGCCAAAGACCACAGCAAAATATGCGATGTCACATATTTCCTAGGGTCTTCCCATGCTGACGGCGCTACGCTCTCCGCAGCAGCTCGCGGAAGGGCGTCGGCCATGGGTCACTACAAGAGCAACGTGCGGGATCTGGAGTTCAACCTTTTCGAGACGCTGGGTTTGCCGCAGGCCCTGGCCGGCGACTCGTTCGGTGACCTCGACCCCGACTCAGTCCGAGAGATGCTGGCCGAGGCTGCGCGGCTAGCCGAGGGTCCGGCCGCCGAGTCGTTCGCCGACGCCGACCGGCACCCACCGACATTCGACCCCGACACCCACACCGTGAGTCTGCCCGAATCATTCAAGAAGTCCTTCCGGGCGTGGCAGCAAGGCGAGTGGTTCCGGGTCGGGCTCGACGAGAACATCGGCGGTGTGCCGGCACCGTCGATGGTGGCCTGGGCGATCAACGAGCTGGTGCTGGGTGCCAACCCCGCGATCTTCATGTACCTGGCCGGCCCCATCCTTGGAAACATCCTTTTTCACCTCGGCAACGAGGACCAACGGCACTGGGCGTCGTTTGCGATCGAACGCAATTGGGGTGCCACCATGGTGCTCACCGAACCCGACGCGGGTTCTGACGTCGGCGCCGGCCGCACCAAGGCGATCGACCAGGGGGACGGCAGCTGGCACATCGACGGTGTCAAACGGTTCATCACCAACGGCGACACCGACGACCTGTTCGAAAACATCGTGCACATGGTGCTGGCCCGGCCGGAGGGGGCCGCCCCGGGAACCAAGGGCCTGAGTCTTTTCGTGGTGCCCAAGTACATCCCCGACCCCGAGACCGGTGAGCCCGGCGAGCGCAACGGGGTTTTCGTCACGGGCTTGGAGCACAAGATGGGGCTGAAAACCTCGGCCACCTGTGAATTGACCTTCGGGGCACACGGGCCTCCAGCAGTCGGCTGGCTTGTCGGCGATAGCCACGACGGGATCGCCCAGATGTTCAAGATCATCGAGTATGCCCGAATGATGGTCGGCACCAAGGCGATTGGCACGCTGTCCACCGCGTACCTGAACGCATTGGACTATGCGAAGACTCGAGTGCAAGGCGCCGACCTCACCCAGATGACCGACAAGGCCGCGCCGCGGGTGACCATCATGCACCACCCCGATGTGCGTCGCTCACTGTTCACCCAGAAGGCCTACGCCGAGGGCCTGCGCGCGCTTTACCTCTACACCGCGGCCCACCAGGATCCCGCGGTCGCCGAAATCGTATCGGGGGCCGACGCCAAGCTCGCCGACCGGGTGAACGACCTGCTGCTGCCGATCGTGAAGGGGGTCGGTTCCGAGCGCGCCTACCAGTGCATGACCGAGTCGCTGCAGACGCTGGGCGGGTCCGGATTTCTGCAGGACTATCCGATCGAGCAATACATTCGGGACGCCAAGATCGACAGCCTCTATGAGGGCACCACCGCGATCCAGGCCCAGGACTTCTTTTTCCGGAAGATCGCCCGCGACCGGGGCAGGGCCTTACAACATCTCGTTACCCAGATCCAGGGTTTCCTCGACAGCAACGACGCCCGCCCCGAACTCGCGGAAAGCCGCGCACTGTTGGCGACGGCGGTGGGCGACCTGCAAGCCATGGCCGGCACGATGACCGGCTATCTGATCGATTCCCAGCAGAACTCCCGCGAACTGTATCGGCTCGGTTTGGAATCGGTGGCCTTTCTGCTCGCTGTTGGAGACCTGCTCATCGGGTGGCTACTACTGCGGCACGCGGAGATCGCGCTGGTTGCGCTGGACGGGGATCCCGCGCCGGACGATCGCGCTTTCTACAACGGAAAGGTGGCTGTGGCAAAATTTTTCGTCAAGAACGTGTTGCCGCGGCTGACCGCGGAACGCAAAATCGTCGAGAATGTCGACCTGGCCATCATGGAGCTGCGTGAGGAGGCGTTCTGATCGCGGCTGATCGACCTCCAACGTGAAGCCAGTTTCACGCTGGAACTCGAGCGTGAAACTGGCTTCACGCTCGACGCGAACGCGCTAACTCTCGACGGTGTAGCCCATCGGCATAAGCACGCTCTTCTGCTGGGTGAAGTGCTCAACGCCTTCCGGCCCGTTCTCGCGGCCGATGCCGGAGTTCTTGTACCCGCCGAACGGACAGCAGGGGTCGAAGGCATACCAGTTGATTCCGTAGGTTCCCGTGCGGATCTGCTCGGAGATCTCGATGCCGCGCGGCACGTCGGTGGTCCACACGCTGCCGGCCAGACCGTACACCGAATCATTGGCGATCTTGATCGCGTCGTCCTCGGTGTCGTAGGGGATGATGCTCAGCACCGGGCCGAAGATCTCCTCCTGCGCGATCGTCATCTTGTTGTCGACGTCGGCGAACACCGTGGGCTGCACGAAGAAGCCGTTGTCCAGGCCTTCGGGACGGCCCCCGCCGCACACCACGCGGGCGCCCTCCTCGATGCCCTTGGCGATGTAGCCCTCCACCCGGGCGCGCTGCTTCTCTGAGATCAGCGACCCGACCTGGGCGGCCGGGTCCGACGGCAGCCCCACCGGCAGTGCCTGCACGAACGCGCTCACCGCGTCCACGATCTCCTCGTAGCGCGAGCGCGGCGCCAGGATGCGGGTCTGAGCCACACAGGCCTGGCCGGTGTTCATAACGCCGGAGAACACCAGCATCGGAATGGCTGCCGCCAGGTCGACATCGTCGAGGAGGATGGCTGCCGATTTGCCGCCGAGTTCCAAGGTGCAGGGCTTGAGCATCTCCGCGGCGCGGCGGCCGATCTCCTTGCCGACGGCCGAGCTGCCGGTGAAGGTCAGGATGTCGACGTCCGGGTTGGATGTCAGCGCCTGGCCGGTCTCGATCCCACCGGGCACCACCGACAGCACACCCTCAGGCACGCCGGCCTCGGCGAAAATCTCCGCCAAAGCGATTGCACTTAACGGGGTTTCGGCGGCAGGCTTCAGCACCACCGTGCAGCCGGCCAGCAGCGCGGGGCCCAGCTTATTGACCGCCAGGAACAACGGCACATTCCACGCGACTATCGCGCCCACCACTCCGATCGGCTCACGGTGGACGATGCTCTGGCCGTAGCCGCCGGTGCGAATGTCTTTCCATTTGATCTGGTCGACCGCCGGGCCGGCGAAAAAACTCAAGGCCCCAAGTGTGCTCATCCACTGCATGGTCTCGACGCCGGTCGGCGGTTGGCCGGTCTCGTCGGCGAGCAGCTTGGTGAACAGCTCCTTGCGCTCTTCGAGTAACTTGAGCGCTCCCGCGATGACGGCCGCGCGCTCTTTCGGCGGCGTCGACGGCCAGGGTCCGTTGTCGAATGCCGCCCGCGCCGCGGCTACCGCGGCGTCGACGTCGGCGGCCGCGGCCAGCGGCACCTTGCCGACGTACTCGCCGGTGGCCGGGCAGTGCACCTCGATGACTTGGTCGGTCGACGGCTCGGTCCACTTCCCACCGATGAACAACTTGTCGTATTCGGTCTTCTGGCGCTCGCTCATGGCCGCCACCCTACCCAAGCCGGTGGCACATTAGAACATGTTCCATTATGGCGGTTGCAGCACGAGCATCAGATTGCTCACCAGAAATTCGCGCAGCACCGGCACCGACGTCAGCCACCACGCCCATCGGGGGTGGTAGCGGGGAAATGCGGCAACTAGAGCGCCGGTACTGACGGCCCAATCCAGGCCCTCGGCCACCGACACCGCAAACAGTGACGACCCGTAGTCGTTCTTCGCCGGATGTCCGTGTTTACCGGCGTAGCGCGCCGCGGCGCGGGCTCCGCCGAGGTAATGGGTCAGCCCCATCTCATGCCCGCCGAACGGGCCCAGCCACACCGTGTAGGACAGCAGCACCAATCCGCCCGGCTTGGTCACTCGCAGCATCTCGTTGCCCAGCTGCCACGGCTGCGGCACGTGCTCGGCGACATTGGACGACAGGCAGATGTCCACACTGTGGTCGGCGAACGGCAACGCCATCCCCGAGGCGCGCACGAATGCACCGGACGCGCCAGTGGACGCCGGCGGGATGGCGTGCATCTCGGCCGGATCGGGCTCGACACCGACGTATCGCAGGCCGGCGTCGGCGAATGCCGCGGCAAAATACCCTGGACCACCGCCGACGTCGAGCAGGGTACGGCCGACCGGGGGCTCGCCGTGCATGCCCTGCCACAGATCGCAGACCAGGGTCGCGGTGTCGCCGGCCAGCGCGCCGTAGAACCGCGCCGGATCGGGCTGCTCATGGCGGAACTGGAGCAACAGCCGCAGCGAGCGCGAGAGACTTGCCCGCCGCCCGAAGATGTCAGTGACGGCCACTGCGCAACCGTACGGCCCGCGCCGCCCCACCCAGCGTCACGCCAGCGTGACTCCGGACGCCGATCGTGACGGTGGCGTGACGCTCGGCGACGAGCGTGACGCCAGCGTCGCGTTGGGCCACGAGCGTGCCGCCAGCGTCACGTTGGTGCAGGTTAGGCTGTTCACTCATGTCTGGTGTGCGCTCGGTGCTGCTGCTGTGCTGGCGCGACACCGGGCACCCGCAAGGCGGCGGCAGCGAAACCTACCTGCAGCGCATCGGAGCGCAGCTGGCCGCCTCCGGCATCGACGTCACGTTGCGCACCGCCCGTTATCCCGGTGCCGCGCGACGCGAGCTGATCGACGGGGTGCGGATCAGTCGCGCGGGCGGGCGGTATTCGGTGTACATGTGGGCAGGGTTGGCGATGGCCGCCGGTTTGCTGCGGGTGGGGCCGCTGCGGCGGGTGCGCCCGGATGTGGTGGTGGATACCCAGAACGGGTTGCCGTTTCTGGCGCGGCTGGTGTACGGCCGGCGGGTGGCAATACTGGTGCACCATTGCCACCGCGAGCAGTGGCCAGTGGCCGGCCGGCTGACCGGGCGGATCGGCTGGTTCGTCGAGTCATGGCTGTCGCCCCGGCTGCACCGGCGCAACCAGTACGTGACGGTGTCGCTGCCGTCGGCGCGTGACCTGGTCGCCCTGGGTGTGGCCAACGAGCGAATCGCTCTGGTGCGCAACGGTCTTGACGAAGCGCCGGCAGTGTCACTTCGTGGCCCGCGAGCGCCTCTGCCCCGGGTAGTGGTGTTGTCGCGGCTGGTGCCGCACAAGCAGATCGAGGATGCGCTGGAGGCGGTGGCGCAGTTGCGGCCGCAGCTGCCCGGCCTGCATCTCGACATCGTCGGCGGCGGCTGGTGGTGGCAGCGCCTGGTCGAGCACGCCTCGCGACTGGGCATCAGCGAAGCGGTGACGTTCCATGGTCACGTCGACGACGTGACCAAGCATCACGTCCTGCAGCAGTCATGGGTGCACGTGTTGCCGTCGCGCAAGGAGGGCTGGGGACTGGCGGTCGTGGAGGCAGCCCAGCACGGGGTGCCCACGATCGGTTACCGATGCTCCGGCGGACTGTCCGACTCGATCGTCGACGGAGTGACCGGGATATTGGTCGACAATCGCGACGGGCTGGTGGATCGGCTCGCCCAGCTGCTGGTCGATCCGGTGCTGCGCGACCAGCTCGGCACCAAGGCACAAGCGCGCAGTGCTGAGTTCTCCTGGCGGCAAAGCGCAGACGCGATGCGAATGGTGCTCGACGCGGTGAACACCGGTCACTGGGTCAGTGGGGTGATGTAGCCACGGCGGCCGGCTGTTGCCGTCGTCGTTCCCGCCAGCCGGCAACGCTGCAACCCACGCCGGCACCGATCAGCATCACCAGCCACGCCAGGTGGGCGAGCTCGGCGACCAGGCGCCGACCGGCGGGCATGCCAGGACTGCTCCCGCCCACCCGATACAGCACCAGGTCTGGCCCCCGGTAAGTCAGCGGCAACTGCTGCAGAGTGCGTTCGGCGGCACCCATGTCACCGGGTGTGCCGGCTTCCACCACCAGCCACGCCACACCGTCGCCGGCCAGCGCGGCGCGATCGGCACCGGCCATCAGCAGTCCCTGCACATTGCGCGCCCGGCTTCCCTCGCCCCGCACCATCACCCCGGAGACGGTCAGGTCGCCAGTGGTCAGCACGTCGGCGCGTAGCCAGCGCGGCAGCGGATCCAGCACCGGCGCGGGCCCACTCCACCGGAAGCGCCGCATGGTCCCGGAAGACAGCACCGCGACCGGTCCCGGGTCGTGGTCGATCGCGGACGCCACCGCCGCCCAGTCGGCGGGATAGCGCACCGGCTCAACCGTGCCCCATACGCCCCAGGCCAGGTCGGGCAGCGTGAGCACCAGCGCAGCGCAGCACATCGACGCGGTTACCGCCGGGCGCATCCAGCGCCGCAACGTCAGGACCGCGCCTGCGCCCGCCAACACGTATCCGGGCACGGCCAGTGCCACCCACTTCTGCCCGTCACGCACCACCGCCAGGCCCGGCACCACGTCGATCATGTCGTGTAAGAACGCCTGGCCCAGCCCGGTGGCAAGCGCCGCGGGCACCAACACAGCCACCGCCGCCAGTGCCAGCAACGGCACCGCTGCCCGGCGACGCGCCACAGTCAGCAGTCCGATCACCACCACGGCCAGCAGCACGGCACCGGCTAGCGCCGCGAAAGGTGTTGTCCGCGAGGCGGGTACGGCCTCGCCATTCCAGATCCCACCCAGACTGGCCAGGCTGCCCAGCGTGCCCAGACCAGGTTCAGCGCGAGCGGCGAACGCGACAACGCCGGACGCCGCTGCCCATGTGTGATCCGGCGACGAGGAGCCCAGCACCGCAGCCGTCAGCCACGGCAACGCGGCCACCGCCGCGCAGCCCAACGTCGCGGCAGCGCACAGCCAGCGTGGACATCCGTGTCCGGGCGCGGCCACGCACACCAGCCCGACCGTTGCGGCGAGCATCAGCCCGGTCGGCGTCAACCCGGCGACCGCGATCCAGAACGCCAGCCCGAACGACAGCCGCCATCTCGCTCCGTCTGCCGATCGCAGCGCCAGCATCGTCGTCGCTACCCATGGCAGGCATCCGTAGCCGACCAGCAGGCTCCAGTGCCCCTGCAAAAGGCGCTCAGCGACATAGGGATTCCAGATCGCCAGCGTGATCGCGATCATCTGGCCGCTCACGCCGGCCTCGGGCAGCACCGTCTTGACCAACCGGGACGCGCCCCAGCCCGCCAGCCAAAGCCCCAGCACGAGTAGCACCTTCACCACGAAGCCGCCGTCGACCAGGTGGGAGGCCAGCGCCACCGCGAAGTCTTGCGGGGTTGCTCGCGGAGCTGATTCCGACAGCCCGAGCGCCGTATCGGACAGCTGCGACCGCGGCGTCGACACCGCGTCGCGGAGCAGGAAATAGCCTGGCGCGAGCAGCGGTGCGACCACCAGCAGAGCCAGGGCCAGCGCGTATCCCGGCGCTAACCACTGGAGCGTCAGGCGGCGTGGCACCGGGCTCTAAGAGGAGTCGGACGGGCCCGAGTCGGATGGACCGGAGACCGTCGTGCCCGGATCGGGCCCAGCCTCGTCGGGTTCAGCCGTGGCCGGTGGGCCCACGCCGGGGTGACCGGCATCGTCTTGAAGGTCGGGGCGGGCCGGGATTATCTCGGTTTGGGCCTCAGCACCGGGCACCGGTTCGGCCCCGGACGCCGCGCGGCCGAAGAAGCCGTGGTCGCCTCGGTCCAGACCGGGATCGATCAGCGCGGCCTCGGTTCGCAGGCTGAACACCGCCAGCAACACGCCGCCGATCAGCGCGATCATGCCGGCCGAGGTGAACGTGATCGGCAGTACCCGCGACCACAGCGCGAGCCGGTCACGCTCGTCACGCGCCGCGTTCACCTGCGATTCGATCGTCTGCTCAGTTGAGGCGACCGTGTAGTCGGCCAGCACCGCCTCCCGCTTCAGCGGTTCGCGCCCGAAGTAGTGAGTCGCGTGCTCTTGCTCCTTGACGATGGTGCCCGACACCGGGTCCACCCAGAAGGTGCGCTGGGCGGCGTAATAACGGGTCATCTTGATCTCTTGACCCGGATCGACGCCCTGAATGCCCCAGGCGGCAGCCGACGCGGTAACGGTACTGTCCTCGTCGTTGGCGTAGAGCGAGGAGTACTTGATCGGGCTGACCAGGTTGCCCTTGTCGTCGTAGCCGACATTTTGGCTGAAGCGGTAGGTGGTCAAGCCGTTGATGTCTTCTTCGTCGTCGAAGCGGGCCTCAAACGCCCGCTGCGCGATCGGGTCGAAGTACTGGTAGCTCGTCTTCTCGGTGTGAAACGGGAATCGGTAGGAAAGCCCGTCGTGCGGCAGCAGGTGGTTGGTGGGCGGATTCTCGTCGTTGAAGGTGCGGGGCTTTTGGACGTACCCGTCGGGGCGGGCTTCATCGGAGACGGCCATTGCCGTTTTGCGGTTGAGGGTCACCGTGTCGACGATCGCCAGCAGCAGCCCGGCGTCATTCTCTCGGTCTTTGCGGCGAACCGAGGTGCCGACTTGCAGCGTCACCACGTCGGCGTTGGCCGGCGACTCGACGCTGAGCTGCTGCTGCGACACCAGCCGGACGTTCTGGCTGTTGACAAAGTGGTCGGTGGACAGCGCCCCGGGGTCCAGCGCGGTCCCGGTGCCTTCGCTGATCAACGTGGTGTCGATGTCAAGCGGGATCTTGGTGATTCGGCTGGTCGTATAGGTCCACAGCAGCAGGGCGGCGATCAGCAGGGCGGCTCCGAGGCCCATGGTGCCGCACGCGGCGATCCGCAACATGACTGCACGATTCACGCTGCCGTGACCTCCTTCTGGTCCAAGACCGCCGCCGCTCGCGCCCACCCAGCCAGCTGGTCAAAACTCGATTGACACTAACAGCAGAATTTAAGGTCCCGGCTTAGGTGGTGACACCGACAAAGGCGGCACTTTGGGTGCGCCCGGTTTGTGTCGGCGCACGTCACGGCAGACTGTTTGGATGAGCGACGGCCAGCCGGTGGGAGGAACGCGGAGCTTTCTGCCCGCCGTAGAAGGCATGCGCGCTTGCGCGGCTATCGGCGTGGTCGTCACCCATGTCGCTTTCCAGACCGGCCACTCCACCGGTGTCGAGGGCCGGCTTCTCGGCCGTTTCGATCTGGCTGTCGCGGTTTTCTTCGCATTGTCGGGATTTCTGTTGTGGCGTGGACACGTCGCGGCTGCCCGGGGTTTGGGGTCACGGCCGCGCACGGGCCACTATCTGCGCTCCCGAGTGGTGCGCATCATGCCGGCCTATGTGGTGGCGGTCGTGGTGATCCTTTGTCTGCTCCCCGATGCTGAACATGCCAGTTTGACAGTGTGGCTGGCGAACCTCTCGCTGACTCAGATTTACGTACCGCTGACCTTGACCGCCGGCCTGACCCAGATGTGGAGTCTGTCGGTGGAAGTCAGCTTCTATCTGGCCTTGCCGATTCTTGCGCTGTTGGCCCGCCGGGTCCCGGTCGGCTGGCGGGTGCCGGCAATATGCATTCTCGCGGTCGCCAGCTGGGCCTGGGCGTGGATCCCGTTGGGGCCGCATGCCACCGGGTTCAACTCGCTGAACTGGCCGCCGGCGTTCTTTTCGTGGTTCGCCGCGGGCATGCTGCTGGCCGAGTGGGTGCACAGTCCGATCGGGCTGCCGCACCGGTTGGCCCGCCGCCGCCTCCTCATGGTTGGCGTTGCCGGAGCGGCCTACCTGGTGGCGGCTTCCCCGCTGGCGGGTCCCGAGGGGCTGGTTGTCGGCACCGCCACACAATTCGCGGTGAAGACGGCGGCGGGCGCCCTGGTGGCGTTGGCACTGGTGGCGCCGCTGGTGCTGGATCGGCCCGACACCGGCCACCGGCTGTTGGGCAGTGTCGGCATGGTGACGTTGGGCCGCTGGTCGTACGGCTTGTTCATCTGGCACCTTGCCGCATTGACGATGGTCTTCCCGGTGATCGGCGAGTTCTCCTTCCAGGGCCATCTGTCCGAAGTGCTGGTGCTGACGCTGATCTTCGGCATCGCGATCGCCGCCGTCAGCTATGCGCTTGTCGAATCGCCATGCCGAGAAGCCCTGCGGAGTTGGGAATCTCGCCGCAAACAACTCCCGCAACAGTCGGTCAGCCAGCGTCAGGAGGACGCAATCGCGCCATGACCGCGCAGGCGACGATGCACAATTTACCGCGATGAGGTGGGGGTCCCCCCGCTTGCGGGGGCGAGTCGCGCTATGACTGAGTCGCGCACCGCTGAGCGACGTGCTTTGCCGGCGTCGTCGCGCAGCGGAGCGTCGACGAACTCGACCGTCCGCGGAACCTTGTATGCCGCAATGCGTTCGGCTAGGAATTCCTGCACGCCGGCACTGTCCAGTGCGGATCCGTCGGCAGTGTGCAACAGGGCGTACGGCACCTGGCCCAGATCACCGTCGGGGACACCAACAACCAAGCAGGACAAAACTTCTGGGTGTGCGCACATCGCGTTCTCGATCTCGGCGGGGTAGACGTTGCGGCCGCCGACGGTGAACATGTCGACTCGACGGTCCGAGAGGTACAGAAACCCGTCGGCGTCGAAATAGCCGAGATCGCCCAGCGAATCCCAACCGTCGCGGGATTTCGCCGTGGTGCCGATGTAACGGTAGGTCGGCGCGCTGCCGGGGCTGGGCCGCAGGTAGATCTCACCGACCACGCCGGGCGCACACGGGTTGCCATCGTCGTCGAGGACCTTCATCTCGCCAGTGACCACGGCACCGACCGAGCCGCGGTGCGTCAGCCACTGGTCACCGGAGATGATCGTCAACGCCTGTAGTTCGGTGCCGCCGTAGAGTTCCCAGATATTTTCCGGACCGAGCAGGTCGATCCACGCCTGCTTGATCGCTGGCGGGCACGGCGCGCCCAGGTGCCAGAACCGCCGGACCGACGACAGATCGTAGGACTCCAGGTCGGCGCGGTAGACCGGCAGTGCGCGCTGCATGATCGTCGGCACCGTGGTGACCACCTGAGGGCGATGGTCGGTGATCAGCCGGAGAAACTCATGCGGGTCAAACCGGTTCATCAGCACCAGATGATTGCCCAGCAGCAACGCGATTGTCGCGCTGGTGAAGCCGGTGTTGTGGGTCAGCGGCACCGGCACCAGCGTGGTATCGCCTTCCTGCGCGCCCAGGGCGGCCCCCATTTGCGGCGGGACGCGGCTGTCGCCGCCGACCTCGATGAGCTTGGGCCGCCCAGTGCTGCCGCCCGACGCCATCGACTTCCAGCAGGGTGACACCGCTTCTGGGAGCGCGTCATCGGACAATGCCGGATCCGGCATGAAACCCGGGGGGACACTGGGGATTCCGGGATGCTGTCGTCCCACGACCAGTGCACGGGGTCGCAGTTCCAGCAGCCCCTCGAACTCGGCGTCCGGCAGCCGTGGGGACAACGGCTGGGGTACGGCGCCCAGCTTCCAGCACGCGACCGCGGCCTGGATCCACTCGACGGAGTTGGGCAAAGCGATCGTCACGTAGTCGCCGACGCCCACGCCGTGCTCGGCGTAGGCGCGCGCCAGCCGGTTGGTCGAGGAGTCCAATTCGCCGCGGGTGATGGTGCGCCCGTCGCAGGTGACCGCCGGTTCGTCGGGAGCGACCGCGGCCAGCGCCGAGATCTGGGTACTGATCGGCGGGACCGGCTCGGTCACTGGTAGGCGCCCTGGCGCTCGAAGATGCGCCGCGGGTTGTCCACCAGCATGGTGTGCAGTTGCTCGTCGGTGACACCGCGCTGCTTCAACGCGGGAATCACGTCGTTGTGGATGTGCAGGTAGTGCCAATTCGGGGCGGCCGCCGACAACATCTCCTCGGGCAGCGCGTCGAAGTAGCAGTTGGCATCGTGGGAGAGCACCATCTTGTCGGCGTGCCTCCGTTCGCACATGGTGGCCACGATGTTCACCCGTTCCTCGAACGGCAGGATCACGTCGATGCCGAACCGGTCCATGCCCAGGTAGGAGCCGGGGGCGATGAGCTCTTCGAGGTAACCGACGTCGGTGCTGTCGCCGGAGTGCCCGATGATCACCCGACTCAGGTCCACGCCCTCCTCTTCGAAGATGCGCTGCTGTTCGAGCCCGCGCCGCAGCCCGGCGTGGGTGTGCGTGGAGATCGGCACTCCGGTGCGTTTGTGCGCCTGGGCGACAGCCCGCAACACGCGCTCGACGCCGGGGGTGATACCGGGTTCGTCGGTGGCGCACTTGAGGATCCCGGCCTTGATACCGGTGTCGGCGATGCCCTGCTCGATGTCGCGGACGAACATGTCGGTCATGACCTCCGGGCCGCCCAGCTGCGCGCCCGGACCCAGGTAGTGGAAGCAGAACGGCACCTCGTTGTAGGTGTAAAGCCCCGTCGCCACAACGATATTCAGCTCGGTGGCGGCCGCCACCCGGGCAATGCGCGGGATGTAGCGACCGAGCCCGATCACGGTGAGGTCCACGATGGTGTCCACGCCGCGTGACTTGAGCTCGTTGAGCCGGTCGATGGCGTCGGCCACCCGCTTGTCCTCGTCACCCCAGGCTTCGGGATAGTTCTGCGCGACCTCGGTGGTCATGATGAAGACGTGCTCGTGCATGAGCGTCACACCGAGCTCGGCGGTATCGATGGGCCCGCGAGCGGTATTTAGTTCTGACACGTCACCGATGCTAAGTCGCCGGGGCGGTTCACCAACAGGGTCGTTTGCAGTACCGTCCCCTCATGCTGCTCAACCCCAACCGCTTGGAACGCAAATACCCGGATGATCGCTCGGCGGAGATCATGGCCGCGACCGTTGACTTTTTCGAGTCCCGGGGAAAGACACAGCTGAAGCGCGACGACCACGAGCGGGCGTGGTATTCGGATTTCCTCGACCACGTCGGACGTGAGCGGCTGTTCGCCTCGCTGCTCACGCTGGCCGAATACGGTGCAGGCGATTGCCGCTGGGACACCTACCGGATCAGCGAATTCGCCGAGATTCTGGGCTTTTACGGGCTGAACTATTGGTATCCCTTCCAGGTGACCGCGCTGGGGCTGGGCCCGATCTGGATGAGCGACAACGAGGACGCCAAGCGCAAAGCCGCCGCTCAGCTGGAACAGGGCGAGGTGTTCGGCTTCGGCCTGTCCGAGCAGACGCACGGCGCCGACGTGTACCAGACCGACATGATCCTGACGCCTTCAGAACACGGCTGGGTCGCTAATGGGGAGAAGTACTACATCGGCAACGCCAACGTCGCCCGGATGGTCTCCACGTTCGGCAAGATCGATGGCTCCTCAAAAGACTCGGAATATGTGTTCTTCGCCGCCGACTCCCAGCATGACCGCTACGACCTGATCAAGAACGTCGTCAATTCGCAAAACTACGTCGCGAACTATGCGTTGCGCGACTACCCCGTCACCGAGGCCGACCTGCTGCACCGCGGTCCAGAGGCTTTCCACGCCGCGCTGAACACCGTCAACGTCTGCAAGTACAACCTGGGCTGGGGTGCTATCGGCATGTGCACCCACGCCATGTACGAGGCGGTCACCCACGCAGCCAACCGCCACCTGTACGGGACAGTCGTCACCGACTTCACCCACGTGCGGCGACTGCTCACCGACGCCTACGCGCGGCTGGCCGCGATGAAGCTGGTCGCCACCCGGGCCTGCGACTACATGCGCAGCGCGTCGGCGGCCGACCGTCGCTACCTGCTCTACAGTCCGCTCACCAAGGCAGTGATCACCAGCGAGGGGGAGCGGGTCATCACCGCGCTGTGGGACGTGATCGCCGCCAAGGGCGTGGAGAAAGACACCTTCTTCGAGACGGTGGCCCGCGAGATCGGTCTGCTGCCCCGGCTGGAGGGCACCGTGCACATCAACATCGGGCTGCTGGCCAAGTTCATGCCTAATTACCTGTTCGCGTCCGACACCGCGCTGCCGCTGATCGGCCGCCGTGACGATGCGGCCGACGACTCATTCTTGTTCGCCCAGGGACCGACGGGTGGCTTAAGCAACGTGCGCTTCCACGAGTGGCGCGCGCCGTTCGAGAGTTACGCTTATCTGCCCAACGTGGCGCTGCTGCGTGAGCAGATCGACGTGCTGTCTGAGATGCTGGCCGCCGCTACCCCAGATGCGGTGCAGCAGAAGGACATCGACTTTGCCTTCGGGGTGGGCCAGCTGTTCGCGACGGTGCCCTACGCGCAGCTCATCCTGGAGGAGGCTCTGCTGTCCGACGTGGACGAGGCGTTGCTCGACGAGATCTTCAGCCTGCTTGTCCGCGACTTCAACAGCTACGCCGTTGAGTTGCACGACAAGTCGGCCACGACCGGCGAGCAGGCCCGCTTCGCGATGCGGATGATCCGCCGCCCGGTCCACGACCCGGCGCGCTATGAGCAGGTCTGGAAGGACCACGTGCTGCCGATCAACGGCGCCTACCAGATGCGTCCCTAAACCCTTCACCGCGCCGAGTGTGAAGCTGGCCGCACACTCGAGCTCCAACGTGAAGCTGGCCGCACACTCGTCCCTGAGCGCGGCAGTCGACCGAACTTTTCCGCGTCCAATCAACTGCCCTTCGGACCGCCTACCCCAGGCTTTACGAAGAAAATTCTGGCGTACTCCGTCGTCTCGCAAGCGGCAAATCCGCTGAATTGGATCCCGACCAAGCTGCCGTGCAGCAGAAGGACATCAACTTCGCGTCGGCGTCGGCCAGTTTCACCGCGCCGAGTGTGAAGCTGGCCGCACGCTCGGGCTCCAGCGTGAAGCTGCGCGCACGCTCGGCGCAACATCGGCAGACCTTGACTGTGACGCGGCCCACACTAGAATGACCAGTGGTCATCTAGTCCTTCGAAGCCAGGAAGGCCATCTTGCCGACGGTGACATGGGCGCGCGTCGATCCAGCTCGTCGCGCAGCGGTGGTCGAAGCCGCCGAGGCCGAGTTCGGGGCGCACGGGTTCTCCCGCGGCAGCTTGAACGTCATCGCCCGCCGTGCCGGCGTCGCCAAGGGCAGCCTGTTCCAGTACTTCGCCGACAAGCGCGATCTCTATGCGTTCATCGCCGACATCGGTAGCCAGCGGGTGCGCTCCTACATGGAGGACCTGATCCACCAGCTCGACTCGAGCCGACCATTCTTTGACTTTCTCACTGACCTGCTGGACGGCTGGGTCGCCTATTACGCCGACCATCCACGGGAACGTGCGCTGCACGCCGCGGCCACGTTGGAGGTCGACACCGATGCCCGCATCAGTGTGCGGAGCGTCATTCACCGCCACTACCTGGAAGTTCTTCGCCCCCTGGTGCGAGATGCTCAAGCGCGCGGAGATCTGCGCACGGATTCCGACGTCGATGCGTTGTTGTCGCTGCTGCTGCTGATCTTTCCGCATCTGGCGCTGGCGCCGTATATGCGTGGTCTGGACCCGATTCTCGGCCTGGACGAGCCAACACCCGAGCAGCCAGGTCTGGCTGTGCGCAGGCTCGTCGCAGTGCTGGCGGCGGCGTTTTCGCCGATGCCCAATCCTGCTGTCAAACCCAGCCCGCAAATGATCTGAGGAGGTCACATGACACGCACTCGTTTAGGCTCGCTCGCTGCGGGCGGACTGAATTGGGACAGCCTGCCGCTCAAGCTGTTCGCCGGCGGCAATGCGAAGTTCTGGAATCCCGCCGACATCGACTTCTCCCGCGACCGGGCCGACTGGGAGCAGCTGTCCGACGACGAACGCCACTACGCCACCCGACTGTGCGCGGAGTTCATCGCCGGCGAGGAAGCGGTGACCGAGGACATTCAGCCGTTCATGGCCGCAATGCGGGCCGAAGGCCGGCTCGGCGACGAGATGTACCTGACCCAGTTCGCGTTCGAGGAAGCAAAGCACGTTCAGGTGTTCCGCATGTGGCTCGACGCTGTCGGCATCACCGAAGACCTGCACGGCTATCTCGACGACATCCCGACCTACCGCACGATTTTCAACGAGGAGCTGCCGGACTGCCTCAACGCGCTAACGGTGGATCCTTCGCCGGCAGCTCAAGTCCGGGCGTCCGTCACTTACAACCACATGGTCGAAGGCATGTTGGCGTTGACCGGTTACTTCGGCTGGCACAAGATCTGCGTGGAGCGCGGCATCCTGCCCGGCATGCAGGAGCTGGTTCGGCGCATTGGTGACGACGAGCGACGCCATATGGCTTGGGGCACCTTCACTTGCCGGCGCCACGTCGCCGCCGACGATGCGAATTGGGACGTCTTCGAAACACGGATGAACGAGCTCATGCCGCTCGGCCTGCGCCTCATCGAAGAGGGCTTCGTCCTTTATGACCCGATGCCCTTCGATCTTTCGATGGACGAGTTCATGCAGTACGCCTCCGACAAAGGGATGCGAAGGTTCGGCACGATTGCCAGTGCCCGCGGCCGCCCCGTCGGCGAGATCGATCTCGACTACTCACCGCTGCAGCTCGAGGACACCTTCGCCGACGAGGACGAGCGCGCCCTGGCCGCGGTGTAACGGTGAGCAGAAGAAACCGCTAGCCCACCCACACGGTTTTGGCGTTGCAGAACTCGCGGATGCCCATACCGGCGAGCTCGCGGCCGTAGCCGGAGCGCTTGACGCCGCCGAACGGCAGCTCGGGGTAGGACACCGTCATGCCGTTGATGAACACCTGGCCGGCCACGATGTCGTCGACGAAGCGGTCGATCTCCGATTCGTCTTGTGTCCAGGCGTTGGAACCGAGCCCGAACGTCGTGGCGTTGGCGATATCGATGGCCTCGTCGATGTTCTCGGCGCGATACACCGAGGCGACCGGGCCGAACACCTCCTCGGTGTAGAGCGGCATGTCCTTGGTGATGTCGGTGATGACCGTCGGCGGATAGAACCAACCCGGCCGGTCGGGACGCTTGCCGCCGACGCGGATCACCGCGCCGGCCGAGACTGCGTCGTCGACCAGCTTCTCCACCTCCTCGCGGCCGCTCTCAGTGGCCAGCGGACCGACATCGGTGTCCGGATCGGTCGGGTCACCGACGCGCAGCCCTGCCATCTGCTCGACGAACTTGGTGACGAATTCGTCGTAAATATCGGTGTGAACGATGAATCGTTTTGCCGCGATGCAGGATTGGCCGTTGTTCTGCACCCGCGCGGTGACCGCCGTGCTGACCGCCTTGTCCAGGTCGGCCGACGGCATCACGATGAACGGGTCGCTGCCGCCGAGTTCGAGCACAGTGGGTTTGATCTCGTCGCCGGCGATGGCGCCCACCGATTGGCCGGCCGGTTCGCTGCCGGTCAACGTGGCCGCGGCCACCCGGGGATCGCGCAGGATGGCCTCGACGGCGCTGGCGGAGACCAACAGCGTCTGGAAGCAGCCGTCCGGGAAGCCGCCGCGGGCGATGACGTCGGCCAGATACAGCGCGCACTGCGGCACGTTGGAGGCGTGCTTGAGGATCCCGACGTTGCCGGCCATCAGGGCCGGCGCCGCAAACCGGACCGCCTGCCACAGCGGAAAGTTCCACGGCATCACCGCCAGCACGACCCCCATCGGTTGGTATCGGCTGTAGGCCTTGGACGCGCCGACCGTCTTGGCGTCAGCCGGCTCGTCGGCGAGCAGCTTTTCAGCGTTCTCGGCGTAGTAGCGGAAGCCCTTGGCGCACTTGACAGCCTCGGCCTTGGCCGACGCCAGCGTCTTCCCCATTTCCAGGGTCATCATCGCGGCGGTCTTTTCGGCTTCGGCCTCCAGCAGGTCGGCGGTGGCGTTCGCCCATTCGGCGCGCTGGGCGAAGCTGGTGTGCCGGTAGTCGGCGAACCGCTGGTAGGCGCGGGCAATCACTGCCTCGACGTCATCGTCGGTGGCCGCGGTGAAGGTCTTGACTGTCTCGCCGGTGGCCGGGTTGATGGTGGCGATGGGCACGCTGACATCCTTCGTTTCGTTGTGACAAGTCTGGGCTCCAGCCTGCCACTATCGTGGTCAGGGTGAGTACTGCCGCCCAGTTGATGGTCAAGTGCCTGGAAAACGAGGGTGTTGCCGTCGTCTTCGGGCTACCGGGTGAGGAGAACATCCGGTTCATTCAAGCGCTGGCCGCATCGGAGATCCGCTACGTGCTCACCCGCCACGAACAGGGCGCAGCCTTTATGGCCGAGATGTATGGGCGCGTCACCGGACGCGCGGCGGTCGTGTCGGCCACCTTGGGACCCGGGGCGATCAACATGCAGCTCGGGGTTGCCGACGCCACCACCAACAGCACTCCGCTGGTCGCGATCTCGGCCCAAGTCGGTCAGGATCGCCAGTTCAAGGAGTCGCATCAGTACGTCGACCTCGTTCGGATGTTCGCGCCGATCACCCGCTGGGCCGACGGCATCCCCACTGTGAACGCGATACCGGAGATGCTGCGCAAGGCGTTCAAGCTTGCCGAGACCGAACGCCCGGCCGCGGTCTACCTGGCGGTGCCCGAACACATCGACGCCGACGCCGACGATTATCCCGACCTGACCCCGTTACCGCGAAACGTCGTGCGCGCCGATGCTCCGGCGGCAGGTCAGGTGGAGCGCGCTGTCGACATCTTGCGCTCCGCGCAGCGCCCGGTCGTGTTGGCCGGACACGGCGCGGCACGCAACGACGCGACCGATGCCCTCATTCGGTTCTCTGAGCAGGTTGGTGTGCCCGTCGCCAACACGTTTCACGGCAAGGGGGTGATGCCTGACGATCACCCCAGCAGCATCGGAACGATCGGATTCATGCGGCACGACTATGTCAATTTCGGCTTCGACAACGCCGACGTCGTCGTCGCCGTCGGCTACGAACTGCAGGAGTTCGACCCTGTCCAGATCAACCCGAAGGCCGACAAGAAGATCATCCATGTCCACCGCTTCCCCGCCGAGGTCGATATCCACTATTCGGTCGCTGTCGGCATCATCGGCGACATCAACGCCTCGTTGAATGCGCTGACCGACGCGTTGACGGGGCACCGCTTCACCAGCGACGCCGTGGCACCGGCATGTGAGCTACTCGCCGAAGAATTCGCCCAGGGACAACAGGATTCGCGGTTTCCGCTGGCCCCTCAGCGCCTTGTTGCCGATACCCGCGCCGCCCTGGGGCGCAGCGACGTGGTGTTGGTCGACACCGGTGCCACCAAGATGTGGATGGCCCGGCTGTACCCGACCTATGAGCGCAATACCTGCCTGGTCTCGAATGGCCTGTCCACCATGGCTTTTGCCCTGCCCGGAGCACTTGGCGTCAAGCTGGCCCGGCCCGAGGCCAAGGTCCTGGCGGTGGTGGGCGACGGCGCGTTTTTGATGAACTCGCAGGAAATCGAGACCGCGGTGCGGGAGCGCATACCGCTGGTGGTGCTGATCTGGGAGGACGGCGGCTACGGGCTCATCGAATGGAAGATGGACCTCGAACTCGGCGAACATCACTACGTGAAGTTCGGCAATCCCGATGTCGTCAGCTACGCGGAAAGCTTCGGCGCCAAGGGATATCGCATCACCAGCGCCGACGAATTGCTGCCGACGCTGAAGAACGCCCTTGACGACGACGGGGTGTCGCTGATCGCTTGTCCCGTCGACTATTCGGAGAACCTCCAGCTGACCGACACTCTCGGCCAGCTGGACTCCACGCTCTAGGAACTGAACCGCTCACCCGTCGTGCGGCGACGTCACCTTCGCCAGCGCAATGGGCCGGATGTATTCGCCTTCCAGGGTGCGATGCCACCACGCCCGATCGCGCCGCAACTCGGCCGCGGTGGTGAAGCGGTAGCGATAGAGCTGGGCACGCAGATACCGGGGCGGGGAGTCGGGGAAGGGATTGTGGCGCAGCAGGCGCAGCGTCGGCGGGTCGTTGCGCAGCAGCCGGGTCAAAAACGGCCGCAGCCATTGCTGGGCGTAGAGCGGCGAGATGGCGGCAAACCACATCAGCCAGTCCAATCGAAGATGGTAGGGGGCCCATTGCCGGGGTAACCGGCGTAGCGCGCCGGGCTTGCCTTTGAACTCATAGGCTTTCCACACCGTCTGCTTGGTGAGCACCGTCTCCTCGGTACCTTCGATTACCACTTCCCGGCGGGTCCGCCCGACAGAACCGAACGCGCCGTAGGTGTTGATCAGGTGAAACGGGTTGAAGGACATATTCATTCGCTGGCGGCGGGAAATCATATTGCGCACCGGCCAGTAGCCCAGGATCACCGTTAGCGCCGTGAACACGATCACCAGACCGGCGAACCACGGCGGCGGGCCGGCAAGCACCGGGTGCGCCGGCACCGGCAGCACCGCTGCCGCGGAGTGCTCGTCAATCGCGCTGCACGCCAGGAAGATCGTGAGCCAGTTGAGCCAGGCGAAGTTCCCGGAGGCCACCAGCCACAGCTGGGTGATGACGATGATCGCCGCGGACACGCTTGCCACCGGCTGGGGTGCGAACAGCCCGAAGGGAACGACGAGTTGGGCGAAATGGTTGCCGGCTACCTCAACTCGATGCAACGGCTTGGGCAGGTGATGGAAGAACCAGCTCAGCGGTCCGGGCATCGGCTGGGTTTCGTGGTGGTAGTACAGGCACGTCAGATCGCGCCAGCACGCATCACCACGCAACTTGATCAGTCCCGCACCGAACTCGAGCCGGAACACCAAAAAGCGCGCCAGCCACATCGCCAGCACCGGTGGTGCTGTGCGGTCATTGCCGAGGAAGATCGCCAGGAATCCGGTCTCCAGCAATAACGATTCCCAACCGAACGAATACCAGGTCTGTCCGACGTTGGCGATCGATAAGTAGAGCAGCCACAGCGTAAGCCAGATCAGCATTGCCGCCCACAGCGGCACCAGGTCGCCCACTCCCGCGACCAGTCCCCCCGACAGCGCCGCCCCGAACCAGGACACCAGCGCGAAAAGCCGATCCGAATAGCGGAAATGGAAGATGCTCGGTGCCTGCCAAAGCGACTGCCGGGCCAAAAACAGCGGCACCGGCAGCATGCCGTGCTCCCCGATAAGCGGCCGGAATTGCCTTGCGGCCGCGACGAATGCGATCAGATAGACAGCTGCGACACCGCGCTCCAGCACGAATCTGCCCAACCAATATTCGGGTGCGCTAAACCATCCCATGATCGCTCCGTGTCGCTGCATCAAGCCTAGAGCTCAGCGCTGCGGTTTGCGGAAGGCTCGCTAGAGTCGCCGGAGTTCGCTGCGCCAAATTTCACCAGCGACGCCGCCAGCGCGGCAAGTGAAATCAGCGCCAGCAGTTGCACGCCCGCGGAGTACCCCGCGTAGCCGTCGACCGAGCGCCAGGGGTGCTGCGACAGCGCGGCGCCCGCCAGGATCATCCCGCCGGCGCTCAACCCGACGGTGACCGTGTCGGACCACCGCGGCCGGTGCCGCAGCGCGTACCGCAGGCCGAGCGCCGCGCCGAAGACGACGACGCCGGCCGCACCCGAGATCACCGCGCCGGCGGCCAGCACCGCGGCCGCCGCCCAGGGCCCCGGCGCCCATGGTCGCGCGGCGACGTCGTCGCGACTGGGCCGCCGAACCGGCAACAACGCCAGCAGTACCAGAAGCGGCAACAACGCCAGCCCAGCGGCCAGGCCCAGCCGGTACAGGTTATTGAACGCGAATGTCAAGGTGATCGTGCCGGACGTTTCGGCAGGCAGCACCCAACCCTGCTGCCATCCGTTGACGACGACCGGCGTCAGCCGAGTCCCGCTGCTGGTGCGTGCCACCCAGCCGGCGTTGAAGCTTTCCGGCACTACCAACAGCCGGGAGATCGCCGACGCGGGCGCTTGCACTTCGCGGTGAGCGGGCCCCCACGCTCCGGTGCCGGCGGGAACCGTGATCGGACTTGCGGCGCGCGGCACGCCGGACGGCCCCGCCAGCTGCGCCCCGTCGACGACGAACGCTGAGCCCGGGCTGATCAGCAACTCTTGTTGTCCGGCAGGCAGGACGATCGGTGCACTCTCACACGGCTGTGCGGGTATCGGCGCATTGTCGAGCAGTGCTCCCACCGTGGTCCGGATCGAGGTGTGGACGAACCGGCCGGCGACCGCGATGACCGGGCCCTGGCTGCAGTCGACGCTGACCAAACGCGACCGGTTGCGGGCTGCGTCGGCGGCCGCGACCGGCATGCCGTCACCGCCCAGCACCGCCACCTCCGCGAGCCCGGGCGGCTTGAGCTGGTCGAAGCCCAGCGCGGTGCGGTCGATGACGTCGCCCCAGTCGAGCAGGCTGAAAGTCACGGTATCGGTGACGCGGGGTTTGAGTGCCAGGGACTGCGGGCGGCCCGGCCCGTCGCTGGAGGGCTGCAATTTGCGCACCTGCGGGCCGTCGCCGAGGTCGACCGCCACCATCGTTGGGTGCGTCGGCAGGGCCGACGCGCTGGGGGTGAGCCGTAACCCGGTCACCTCGGTGGGCCGCGGCAGCTTGAGGGTCAGCGTCGGCGGGCTCTTGTGCTGGACCACCCGCTGCGGCGCTGTCCACGCGGTGCGGGGATCGCCGTCGGCCGCCGCATAGGCAGAACCCAGCGCATCGAGCACATCGGAATCCCCGTAGGCGCGCACGGCGCCTGGGTCGGCGATGAGGGCCACCAGGTTGGGGCTCGGGCGCGGGCGCACCCACAGCGTGGGGGTCACCGGAACCGCCTTCGGCACGGTCAGGGTGCGGCTGAAATTGACCTCCTCCTCTGCTGCCAGCGCCATCGACGCCGCGCAGCGCAGGCTGTCGGGGCCGTCGGCGCAGCCTGCTCTGCCGAGCAGTTCAGAACCCAGATCCCATTGCGCGACAGTCGAATTCAGCGGTGGTCCGGGGACCAGCTCGGTGTGTCGCAGGCTGATCGGGTGCGCGAACCCCGAGGCGTCGTATTGAGTGACCGACAGGTCGGTGATGCCGAATTGCACACCGCCGGACCCGTCGTCGGTGCCGATCGCGGTGATCCGCACCCAGGGGGTTTCGCCGTACGGCAAAGCGGCGCTCAGCGGCGTGCCCGCTGCGTCGAATCGCAGGGTGGTGGTGCCGTTGACGGTGGAAATCTGCATCCGCCGGACCTGGGCGCCGACGGCGGTTGCGCTGGGCGTGATGGTGATGGTGGCGTTGGTCACCGGGTGGTCGAAATCGATTTGTAGCCATTGCCCGACGGCGGCCTGCAGCGCATTGGATACCCAGGCGGTCGCGGTGTCGCCGTCGATGGCGGCCGCGGGTGAGGCCCCGGGCGCGACATAGGGCAGTGCGGTGGCATCCGATGACGAACTTGACGCGGTCAGCCGCCCGCCGGTCCAGCCGCCGACGACCGGCTGCGCGTCCGGTGTCGGGTAGTCGGGCACCCGGTTGTAGGTGTGCCGGGCGTCGCCGGGAGCGCGAATCGCCGACGAGTGATCGTCGACCCGGCCGTAGTCGGTTTCCCGCGCCACCGGGGTGTCGGTGACGGTGACGACAGGCGCCGTCAGCCCGGCTCGGGTCGCGTCGCCGGTCATCAGCACCGGACCCAGCCGCGGTTCGCCGAGCAGGCGGCGCCGTTCGTCGAGGCGCAGCAACACCTCGGGCCCGCCGTCGACGCGGGCCAGGTGGCCGGTGTCCACAAAATACGGTGTGGCGGGATCGGCGCCGGTGGCGGCGACCCGATAAATCTCCACCGCCGGATACCGCGGCCGCAGCCCGCTGTCGGTGACGAAGCCCGGCACCGTGCCCGGCCCGACGGCTGCGCCGAACTGTGCCACCTTCTCCAGGTCCGGCGACCCCGCGATGGCGCGGTGCACCAGCAGGGGGCGCGCCGAGCGCGACGTCTCCGGGTCCAGATCGTTGCGCACCACGACATACGAAATACCTTGGCGGGCAAGGGTATCGGCGAGGCCTGCGGACGGGCGCCCGGCGGCCAGCAGGCGTTGCACGGAATCCAGTGCACGGATGGTTTGCGGCGGGGTCAGCGGGATGGAATCGCGCACTCCCCAGGGGCTGTCACCGAGGACTTGCAGCGGCTCGTCGTGGCTGGTGCCCCACACCTGGGTGGCGAATGGTGCGCCGGGGACGACCAACACCCGGCCGGCAGCCGGCGCACCGCGATTGTGTTGACTGAGCCAGTCCGCGGTGTCGCGCCAGTACTGCGGCAGCGCCTGGAATGCGCCGGGTGGGGTGAGCCGGCCCGTCCAGGCCAGCGACGTGGCGACCATCAGGGCGACCAGGGCGACGATGCCGGCCGCGACCCGCTTGTCCTGTTCGGGGTGGATGAAGGCGTGCACCCAGGTCCGCGCCCGGGCGCTGCCCGGTAGCGGTATACGGCCCAGCAGCGCAGCCAGGCCCAGCACCAACGGGATCCGG
The DNA here is from genome assembly GCA_963787635.1 of uncultured Actinomycetota bacterium. Lineage (GTDB taxonomy): Bacteria > Actinomycetota > Actinomycetes > Mycobacteriales > Mycobacteriaceae > Mycobacterium. Next base: position 1,205,198 of record CAWBDP010000008.1, read on the forward strand.
ACCACCGATTCGAGCTTGTGCACGTTGCGCAGCGGTGCGCCGCCTGCGTCCAGAAATGCCTGAACGTGGTGCCCGAGCGGTGAGCCCAGCCCACCCACGTAGCCGGCGGCCAGCAAAACGGCACCGATCAGCAACATGGCGACCAGGCGACCGGCCGCGGGCGCGCGCCCCTTAGACGTCCCAGCCATCCCGGCCAGCCCCGCCAGGCCGGCTGCGGCGACCAGGGAGGTGGCCAGGATGGTCGCCGACCCGGTGACCAGCGGCGCACCGGCGGTGGCGTTGGGCGCTACGAAAGGCGTCCAGCTGTCGGTGCCGCGCAGTACCTCGACCAGTGCGGACCATTGCGTGGTGACACCCGAGGATTCGATGTAGTCCAGAAACGGCGGGCTGATCCGAGCCAGCAGTATCAACGCCACCAGCCACCACGACATCGCCAGCGCCAAGGCCAGCAGCCACCACGCGGTGTAGCGCCACCACAGTCGGTTTGGCCGGTGGCAGGCCCACCAGATCACCGCGGGCAAACAGCCCGCCAGCGTCGCGATGGCGTTGACTGCCCCCATCAACGCCACCGCCAGTCCGGCCTGGCCGGCCAGCTTGCGCACCGACCGGTCCGCCTCGGCGCGCAGCGCCAGAACGGTGGGAAGCAACACCCACGGCGCCAGCATGATCGGCAGCGTTTCCGACGATATTGATCCCAGCGTCGTCAATACCCGAGGTGAGAGCGCAAACGCCGCCGCGCCGATCGCGCGTGACGTCGGGCTGCCGATGTTCAGCGCTTCAGCGACGCGCAACAGGCCCCAGAATCCCACCGCGAGCAGCACTGCCCACCACATCCGCTGGGTGACCCAGCCCGGCAGTCCCAGCAGATGGCCGATCAAGAAGAACGAGCCGTGCGGAAACAGGTAGCCGTAGGCCTGGTTCTGCGCTTGACCGAAGGGCAGCTCGCTGTTCCACAGGTTGGTCGCACGGGCCAGGTATCGAATCGGGTTGGCGGTCAGGTCGAGTTTGGTATCGGGGGAGATCTGCCCGGGAGACTGTGCGAAACTCAGCGCCAGCGCCGCCGCCCCGACCAACCACAACCACCGCCGCGACAGCGGTGCCACTGAGAACCGACCAGCTTCAGCGGCCTCGCTGCCGGTGGTCGGGGTCGGCGCGCCCAGGCTAGCTGCGGTTGCCGTACTCGACCCGGTTGAGCACTGATGACTGCGGGTCGCCGCCGGGCAGCGGTGGTTTGCTGTCCTGCTGCACCATCAGGGTGATCCCGAAGATCGCGGCCGCGCCCAGCAACAGACCGACCACGACGCTGGCTGCAGCGGGAGCGACGAACCGGTTCATCGATGGCTCCTAGGGGGTGGCAATCGTGATTCGTCGCCCAACCTAGCAGAACCGGCGTCGGGGGCTCGGCAGCCGCAATCAAGGTAAATCTAGGGCAACCGATCCGGGCAAAGCGGCTTGCAGGGCAGGTAATGCGCGTGCATGGCACGGTCGCCGTAGGCCACCTGGTCGGTTGCCGCCGGCGGCTGGTAGCCCTGGGTGACCCAACCGGGGTCACCTTGCGCAACCAGCGTCACGCCGAGGACCGCGGCCGCACCGACCAGCAGCCCGGCCATGACGCTGGCCGCCGCGGTCAGTACCAACCGGATCATCAGCGGCTCCCTTCCTGAGGCCTGCCCAAGTGTATGGCCTGCGGTGGCCCGGCTGGTTACCAAACGACAGCGACGGATTGCGAAGAAAAACGTGCGTTAGGGATGACGGCTGCCGGGTATCCCCCCTCTCGTAACGAGGCAACAACCCCGAGACTGCAGAGGAACCAAACAATGGGTGCCGAAGACAAAGCGAGCAACAAGATCGATGACTTGGGCGGCAAGGCCAAAGAAGCCGTCGGCAACGTAACCGGTGATGACAGCACCAAGAACGAGGGCAAGCTCGACCAGGCCAAGTCCAGCCTCAAGGATGCCGGCGAGAAGGTGAAAGACGCCTTCAAGAGCTAGCGTTTTCTGACCTCCTCAACGGATGGCCACCGCAGCAGGTGTTCCGGTGGCCATCCGCCTTTTGCCATGGGCGGCCGCGCAGCGGGCGAGACGGGCTAGCGGCGATCCGGATTGACGCCATGACAGCATGGGCGAATGTCGCTGATGAAGTTGTCGCGTGTCCTGGCTGCCCTGGCCGCGGTGTCAGTGCTGGTGGCCTCGTGCGGCCATGCCGCCGAGCGAGCCGTACCCACGTCGTCCAGTCCCAAGACATCCGCGGCACCGCCCGTTCCGGCGGCCTGTGCGGAGGGTGCGGCCCTGCTGGCGGGCATGTCCGACCGCGACAAATTGGCCCAGCTGCTGATGGTGGGTGTGCGCGATGCCGCCGATGCCCGGACCGTGGTGAACGACCATCACGTGGGCGGCATCTTCATCGGCAGCTGGACCGACCTGACGATGCTGACCGACGGCTCGCTGACCGACATTGCGCGCAATGCGGGTCCGCTGCCGTTGGCGGTGAGTGTCGACGAGGAAGGCGGCCGGGTATCGCGGCTGTCCTCACTGATCGGACAAGCTCCATCGGCCCGGGTGGCAGCGCAGACGATGAGCGTCGACGCGGTCCACCAGCTCGCCCTGCAGCGCGGTCACAAGATGCACGACCTCGGGATCACCGTTGACTTCGCCCCCGTGGTCGACGTCACCGACGCCCCGGATGACACCGCGATCGGTGATCGATCGTTCAGCCCGGACCCGGCCAAGGTCACCCAATACGCCGGCGCCTATGCGCAGGGCCTGCGAGAGGCCGGGCTGCTGCCCGTACTCAAGCACTTCCCGGGTCACGGGCACGCGTCGGGGGATTCCCACACCGGCGGGGTGACCACGCCGCCGCTCGACGACTTGCGAAACGACGATCTTGTTCCTTATCGGACGCTGGTCACGGCGACGCCGGTGGCGGTGATGATCGGCCACATGCAGGTGCCCGGACTGACCGGTAGCGAACCGGCCAGCCTCAGCCAGCCCGCGGTCAAGCTGCTGCGCGACGGCACCGGCTACGGTGGCCCGCCGTTCAACGGACCGGTGTTCAGCGACGACCTGTCCAGCATGGCCGCGATCAACAGCCGCTTCGGCGTGCCCGACGCGGCGCTACGCAGTCTGCAGGCCGGCGTGGACACCGCCATGTGGGTCACCACCGATGAGGTGCCCGCGGTGCTGGACCGGTTGGAGAAGGCGTTGGCCTCAGGCGAGCTGCCGAGAGCGGCCATCGACGGCTCGGTGCTGCGCATGGCCGCGGTGAAGGGACGCAAACCGACCTGCGGGCACTAAAGCTCAGTGCTTACCCTGGTGTATGTCGACTAGCGACCGTGCGAAGGACAGATCATGGCAGGTGGTACCAAACGGCTACCCCGTGCTGTCCGGGAGCAGCAGATGCTCGACGCCGCTGTCGACATGTTCTCGATGAATGGCTACCACGAGACATCGATGGACGCGATTGCGGCCAAGGCGGAGATCTCCAAGCCGATGCTGTATCTGTACTACGGCTCCAAAGAGGAGTTATTCGGCGCCTGCCTCAATCGTGAGCTGACTCGGTTCATTGACGCGGTGCGCGCCGACATCAACGCCGATCAAAGCCCGAAGGACCTGCTGCGCAACGCCATCCTGTCGTTCATGCAGTACATCGATGCCAACCGGGCGTCGTGGATCGTGATGTACACCCAGGCCACTAATTCGCAGGCATTCGTGCAGGCGGTGCGCCAGGGACGGGAACGGATCACCGAACTGGTGGCCGGCCTGCTGCGTGCGGGCACCCGACACCCGGAGCCGGACACCAACTTCGACATGATGGCTGTCGCGCTGGTGGGTGCCGGCGAAGCGGTGGCCACCCGGCTCAGCATCGGCGACACCGACGTCGACGAGGCCGCCCAGCTGATGATCAACCTGTTTTGGCGGGGCCTCAAAGGCGCCCCACCCGACCGGGACGTCGCCGACTCTGCCCGGACGATGGCGAGCGGTTCGGGCTGAGGCGCTCCCCGCGTCGGTCGACGAATCGACACCGCGCTGACGGCGTACGTTGATGCCTTGGCCCGGCGCTGGACGCGGAGTCGGCGCCGTCAGCGCAGACTCGATCGTGGGCGGCGCGGCTACAGTGCGCGGATCGTGCCGGTCAGGTGGGGGTAGCCTTTGGCGATGTTGCGCAGCACCAAATCCCAGCCGTCTTCGATCCGGTCGACGTAAAGCCCGGCGGTCGCGGGCAGCACCACCGGCTTACCGAAACGCACCGAATACCGCACCCCATCGCCGAATTGGCCTTCGATGTTCTCCAATACTGCTGCAGCACTGAACATTCCGTGCGCAATGACAGTAGGGAAGCCGAACAACTTGGCGCCGATCGGATTCGTGTGAATCGGGTTGTGGTCACCGCCGACGGAGGCGTAGCGGCGAATCCGTCCGGGGGTGATCCGCAGCACGGAGTTCGGTGGCGGCAGCTTGGGCTGCTTCTGCGGCGGTGGTTTGGGCTCGTCGGACAAGCTGGTCCTTTGCTGGTGCAAGAACGTCGTGATCTGGTGCCACGCGGTGTCGTTGCCGACGCTGACGTCGGTCACCACGTCGACCAGTAGGCCCTTGCGGTGCTCGCGCAAATTCTCCGCGTGCACTGCGATGCCCACCGTATCGGTCACCGCGATCGGCCGATACTGGATGATGTGATTCTCGGTGTGTACAGCTCCCATTGCGGCGAAAGGGAAGTCGAAGCCGGTGACCAGTGACATCACCGTCGGGAACGTCAACGCGAACGGATAGGTCAGCGGTACGGTGTCGCCGTAGCGCAGCCCGGTGACCCCGGCGTAAGCGGCGACGTGGGCACGCTCGATTTGCACGTCGTCAACGGTCAGCCTGCGGGTAGGCAACTGGTCATTGCGCGGAATGAATGGCAACGCCCCGGCCGCCGCGCGCAGCATGTTTTTCAGACCGCTCGGTTGCGTCATCGTTATGCGCCCAGCATAGCTTGGCCGCAGACGCGAATAACGTTACCGGTCACCGCATTCGACGCCGGACTGGCGAAGTAGGCGATGGTCTCGGCGACGTCGACCGGCTGTCCACCTTGGTACAGCGAGTTCATCCGGCGAGCCACCTCGCGGGTGGCCAGTGGGATGGCCGCGGTCATCTGCGTCTCGATGAACCCCGGCGCGACGGCGTTGATCGTGATGCCCTTCTCGGCCAGTCCCGGTGCCAGTGCCTGGGTCAGGCCGATCATGCCGGCCTTGGTGGTGGCGTAGTTCGTCTGGCCGCGGTTGCCCGAGATACCTGCCATCGACGACAGCCCGATCACCCGGCCACCCGCTGAAATGGTGCCGTTGCCGGTCAATTCCTCGGTAAGACGAAGCGGTGCAAGCAAATTGACCGCCAGCACCGCGTCCCAACGCGCGTCGTCCATGTTGGCCAACAACTTGTCGCGGGTGATGCCGGCGTTGTTGACCAAGATGTCGGCCCGCCCGTTGTAATGGTCCCTGACGTGCTCGGTGATTCTGTCGATGGCATCGGCTGCGGTCACGTCGAGTGTCAGCGCGGTGCCCCCGACGCGGCTGGCCGTCTTGTCCAGCGCCGCCGCGGCGGCCTCGACATCGATCGCGATGACATGAGCGCCGTCTCGGGCGAGCACTTCGGCGATGGTCGCGCCGATCCCACGAGCAGCGCCAGTGACGATGCCCACCTTCTCGGCCAGCGGCCGGTCCCAGTCGGCCGGCGGTGTCGAGTCGGCCGCACCGAGGTAAAAAACCTGACCGTCGACGTATGCCGACTTCGCCGACAGCAGGAACCGCATCGTCGACTCCAGCCCGGTGGCAGCCGGTTTGGCCTCCGGCGACAAATAGACCAGCGCCACGGTGGCCCCGCGCCGCAATTCCTTGCCGAGTGAGCGGGTGAAGCCTTCCAGCGCACGTTGGGCGATCCGCTCCTCGGTGCGTTCCGCCAGATCGGGGGTGGTGCCGACGACGACCACCCGGCCGCTGGCTCCGACGTTGCGCAGGAGCGGGGTGAAGAACTCATACAGTGCCTTCAATCCGGCCGGGGTGGTGATCCCGGTGGCGTCGAACACCAGCCCACCGAACGAATCAGCCCAACGCCCGCCGAGGTTATGGCCCACCAGTTCGTAGTCCGTGTCCAACGCCGTCCGCAGCGGCTCGACCACTCGACCTTCACCGCCGATCAACAGGGACCCGACCAGCGCGGGATCACCCTCGCGGTAGCGGCGTAACGTCTCGGGCTGCGGCACACCAAATTGTTTGGCCAGAAACGACCCGGGAGCTGAGTTGACGACCTGGGAGAATAGATCGGATGAGATCTTGGGGGCCACTGAGCTGCCTTCCGTGTGACGGCGTTGCCTTCTGTTGAGAACGGTATCAACGACGAACTTACTCTTGAGTAAGAAGTGTGAGTAGGATGGCCCCGAGCGGCGCACCAATCCCAACCTGACTACACGGAGACAAAAACGTGGCCTCTGCAAGTTCCCCGGCAAGCGCAACCACAGCCGGCCGGCCTGCCAATACCCCGCAGTCCCGGCGACGCGTCGCCGTGCTGGGCGGTAACCGCATCCCGTTCGGACGATCCGACCGCGCCTATGCCGAAGCGTCGAACCAGGACATGTTCACCGCGGCGCTGAGCGGCCTGGTGGATCGCTTCGGCCTTGCCGGTGAACGGCTGGGCGCGGTCATCGGAGGTGCCGTCCTCAAGCACAGCCGCGACTTCAACCTGATGCGCGAGTGCGTGCTGGGTTCGGCGCTCTCGTCGTACACCCCGGCTTTTGACCTGCAACAAGCCTGCGGAACCGGTTTGCAGGCGGCGATCGCGGCGGCCGACGGTATCGCCGCCGGTCGCTACGAGGTCGCGGCCGCCGGTGGGGCGGACACCACCTCTGACGCCCCGATCGGCTTAGGTGACGAGTTGCGGCGCACGCTGCTGGGGCTGCGGCGTTCCAGGTCGAACTTGGAGCGGCTGAAGTTGGTGGGCAAGCTGCCTGCCTCTCTCGGGGTCGAAGTGCCGGTCAACAGCGAGCCGCGCACCGGCCTGTCGATGGGCGAGCATGCGGCGATCACCGCTAAGCAGATGGGCATCAAGCGCGTCGATCAAGACGAGCTGGCCGTAACGAGCCATCGCAACATGGCCGCCGCCTACGACCGGGGCTTCTTCGACGACCTGGTCACGCCGTTTCTGGGGCTGTATCGGGACGACAACTTGCGGTCGGACGCGTCGGTGGAGAAGCTGGCGAAGCTCAAGCCGGTATTCGGGGTGAAGTCCGGGGACGCGACGATGACGGCGGGCAATTCCACGCCGCTGACCGACGGCGCCTCGGTCGCACTGCTCGCCAGCGAGGACTGGGCGGCGCAGCATTCACTGACTGCGCTGGCTTACCTCGTCGACGCCGAGACTGCGGCGGTCGACTATGTCAACGGCGCGGACGGACTGCTGATGGCGCCGACCTATGCGGTGCCGCGGCTGCTGGCCCGCAACGGGTTGACGTTGCAGGATTTCGACTTCTACGAAATCCACGAAGCCTTCGCTTCGGTAGTGCTCGCGCATCTGCAGGCGTGGGAATCTGAGGAGTACTGCAAAGAGCGGCTGGGGCTGGATGCCGCGCTGGGGCCCATCGATCGCTCAAGGCTCAATGTCAACGGCTCCTCGCTGGCCGCCGGTCACCCGTTTGCCGCCACCGGGGGACGAATCCTCGCGCAGACCGCCAAGCAACTCGCCGAAAAGAAAGCCGCGGGTTCGGCCGGCGGGCCGGTGCGCGGCCTCATTTCGATTTGCGCGGCCGGTGGCCAGGGTGTCGCTGCCATTGTTGAGGCCTGATTCACCAGTCGAATCCCGTTGCGTTGTTTAGTAACGCGACGTCACGGGTAGCCGAATTACCGGATAGCTCCGCGTTGTCGTCCGACCCCCCGACCCGATGGCAATGCGGGGCATCCCTGAATCGACCGTCGGGCGGTCGCTCTAAGGGGCCGCCGCTGGCTTGAGGGGAACCAGCGACGGCCCCTTTTTGGTCTCTGGTTGGCAGCTGGCGTGTGCGCGGCAAAAAGCAGGGTCCCCTGTTTCACAGCTGAAACAGGGGACCTTTGCGTCGGGTTTGGCCCGGGCATCAGAAGGCCGCTTCGTCGAGCTCCATGATCTCGTTGTCGAGCGTCTCGATCACCTGCAGCGTGCTGCTCAGCAGCGGCAGGAAATTCTTCGCGAAGAACGACGCCACTGCCACCTTGCCCTCGTAAAAGGCCTGGTCGGCACCGCTGGCTCCGGCGTCGAGCGCCTCGATGGCCACGGCGGCCTGGCGCTGCAGCAACCAGCCGATCAGCAGATCGCCTACGCTCATCAGGAAACGCACCGAACCTAGGCCAACCTTGTAGACGTTGGCGGCGTCTTCCTGGCCGGCCATCAGGTAGCCGGTCAGTGCGGCGGCCATCGCCTGCACGTCGGTCAGGGCGTTGGCCAGCAGCTCACGCTCTGCCTTCAGCCGGCCATTACCGGACTCGTTCTTGACGAAATCTTCGATCTCGCCGGCCACCTGCGCCAACGCCACCCCCTTGTCGCGGACGATCTTGCGGAAGAAGAAGTCCTGCGCCTGGATGGCGGTGGTGCCCTCGTAGAGCGAGTCGATCTTGGCGTCGCGGATGTACTGCTCGATCGGGTAGTCCTGCAGGAAGCCCGAACCACCCAAGGTCTGCAGGCTTTCGGTGAGCTTGGCGTATGCCTGCTCGGAGCCCACTCCCTTGACCACCGGCAGCAGCAGGTCGTTGACCTTGACTGCCAAGTCGGGATCGACGTCGTGCACCGCCTTGGCCACCTCGGCGTCCTGGTAGGTCGCCGTGTAGACGTACAGCGCGCGCAGACCCTCGGCGTAAGCCTTCTGCGTCATCAGGCTGCGACGCACATCGGGGTGATGGGTGATGGTCACTCGCGGCGCGGTCTTGTCGGTCATCTGGGTCATATCGGCGCCCTGCACCCGGGACTTGGCGTATTCCAGAGCGTTCAGGTAGCCGGTGGACAGGGTTGCGATGGCCTTGGTGCCGACCATCATCCGGGCCTGCTCGATGACCTCGAACATCTGCGCGATGCCGTTGTGCACCTCGCCGACCAGCCAGCCCTTGGCGGGCACGTCGTGCTGGCCGAAAGACAGCTCACAGGTCGCCGAGACCTTCAGGCCCATCTTGTGCTCGACGTTGGTGACGAATACGCCATTGCGCTCACCCGGTTCCCCCGTCTCTGGGTCAAACAGGAATTTCGGCACGAAGAACAGCGACAAGCCCTTGGTGCCCGACTTGGCGCCCTCCGGGCGCGCCAGCACCAGGTGGAAGATGTTTTCGAACAGGTCGCCGGAATCAGCGGAGGTGATGAACCGCTTGACACCGTCGATGTGCCAGGATCCGTCGTCCTGCTTGACGGCCTTGGTCCGGGCGGCGCCCACGTCGGAGCCGGCATCCGGTTCGGTCAGCACCATGGTCGACCCCCATCCGCGCTCGGCGGCCAGGATCGCCCACTTCTTCTGCTCTTCGGTGCCCAGGTGGAAAACGATGTTGGCGAATCCGGCTCCGCCGCCGTACATCCAGACTGCCGGGTTGGCGCCCAGGATGTGCTCGTGCAAAGCCCACGACAGCGCCTTGGGCATCGGCATGCCGCCGAGTTCCTCAGCGATGCCGACCTTGTCCCAACCGCCCTCCACCGTCGCGCGCACCGACTTCTTGAACAACTCAGGCAGCTCGACGGAATGGGTTTCCGGGTCGAAAACCGGCGGGTTGCGGTCGCCCTCGACGAATGACTCGGCGACGGGACCCGCGGCCAGGCGGCTCATCTCTGCCAGCATCTCGCGCGCAGTGTCGATGTCCAGGTCGGTGTAGGAGCCTTCGCCGAACGTCTTGTCGATGCCGAAGAGCTCGAACAGGTTAAACACCTGGTCACGGACGTTGCTCTTATAGTGGCTCACGTGCTTCCTCCTCGATGAGAACGCCACCTGTGGTTGGGTACTAGGGCTAAGTTACCCACCAGTAACAGTGTGTAACTATACCGAGCGGTAATTTGGACGCAAGCGAATGTGAGCTAAATTTCACAAGCTAACTAACCAACCGGTTGGCCTGACCCTGATTACCACTATGACACACCCTTTCACCTGCGACGATGACAGACACGAGGCGACTGTGAAAAGCGCCACTCCGCTGCCCGTGGTCGATCTCGGCGACCGCCCGCAAGCCCTGCGAACGCTGTTGCGTGCGGCTCACGAGGTGGGCTTTTTCTACCTGACCGGGCATGAAATCCCGGCCGGCGCACGCGCGCGATGCTCGGCGCGGCGCGGAGGTTTTTCCTGCTGCCGCAAGCCGACAAGGACGCCATCGCGATGCGACGCAGTCCCCATTTCCGGGGCTACACGCGGCTGGGCGGTGAGCTGACTCGCGGCGCGCCGGACTGGCGCGAACAGATCGACATCGGGCCCGAGCGCACGCCGGTCGGCGGTCCGGGCAAGCCGGACTATCTCTGGCTGGAGGGCCCCAATCAGTGGCCGGCCGCGATGCCGGAGTTGGCGGAGATGGTCGCCGGGTGGGATACGAGTCTCGCCGAGGTTGCGCGCAGCCTATTGGCGTACTGGGCGGCCGCGCTGGGCAGCGCGGCCGATGCTTTCGACGCTGCCTTCGCCGGTATCCCGGCCTCGTTGATCAAGATCATCCGTTATCCGGCCGGCGCCGCCACCACACAGGGTGTCGGGGCGCACCGCGATGCCGGGGTGCTCACCCTGCTGCTCGCCGAGCCCGGCAGCCAGGGCCTACAGGTGCGGAGTCCGGCGGGTGACTGGATCGACGTGCCCGCCGTCGACGGCGCGTTCATTGTCAATATCGGTGAGCTCCTCGAGGTGGCGACCGGCGGTTACCTACGGGCGACCGAGCATCAGGTGTATCTGCGCCCATCGGCGGCTGAGCGGATTTCGGTGGCCTACTTCTTCAATCCCCGGCTGGACGCGCAGATCCCGGTGCTGCCGCTGCCTGGCGAACTAGCCGCGCGGGCCCGTCGGCGCACGGACCCGTCAGATCCCATCTTCTCGGTCTACGGGCGCAACGCCTGGAAGAGCAGATTACGGGCGCATCCCGACGTTGCCGAGGCGCACGGGTATTCGCCGGGTATCGCTTAACCGGCGACACCCAGCGGGTAGGGTCGATTGCGAAAATCCTTCGACGCGATTGAAGCCCGGTGAACCCGATCAGCAAGCTGACGCCGTCCTCACTGCGTGAGGCCTTCGGGCACTTTCCGTCCGGGGTAATCGCAATTGCCGCAGAGGTCGAGGGTGTCAGAGAAGGCTTGGCGGCCAGCACTTTTGTCCCTGTTTCACTTGAGCCGCCGCTGGTGTCTTTCTGTGTGCAGAACACCTCGTCGACGTGGCCGAAACTCAAAGGGGTGCCGCTGCTGGGAATCAGCGTGCTCGGCGAAGCGCACGACGAGGCGGTGCGCACTCTTGCCGCCAAAACCGGCGACCGGTTTGCCGGTCTGGAAACGGTGTCCACCCATGGCGGCGCGGTGTTCATCAAAGGAACCAGCGTCTGGCTGGAAAGTGCGATCGAGCAACTCGTCCCCGCCGGCGATCACACGATCGTCGTTTTGCGGGTCAGTGACGTCAAGGTCGACGCAGGCGTGGCGCCCATCGTCTTTCACCGCAGCATTTTCCGTCGGCTGCGCGCCTGACCAAGTGCGCTAAGGGCGGTTGCCGAGTTCCTCGCGATAGCCCTGAATGCGCTGCTCGATTTCCCGGGCGTCGTCGTGCCTGCCCTCTTTGTGTGCGAGCTCGGCGCGAACCGACAATTCTTCGATTGCGGTCCGAATGTCGTTGATGCTGGTTGGTTTTCGGATAGTCATCGTTGTGCCTTCCGGTCATGGGGCACATTGGCCCGGTCGGGTTCGGCTCTCCGCCAGGTTACCCGGATCGGCTGTGGTGCAACACCTCGTCGATCGAAGCTTTATCGATTCAACGCCGGAACAGCTTGTTGCCCAGCCAGACGACCGGGTCATACTTGCGGTCGGCCACTCGCTCCTTCATCGGGATCAGCGCATTGTCGGTGATCTTGATGTTTTCCGGGCATACCTCGGTACAACATTTGGTGATGTTGCAGTAACCCAGCCCGTGCTCCTCTTGGGCCTGGCCGCGCCGGTCCAGGGTGTCCAGTGGATGCATTTCCAGCTCGGCGATGCGCATCAGGTAGCGCGGACCGGCGAAGGCTCTCTTGTTCTCGTCGTGGTCGCGGATCACGTGACAGACGGTTTGGCACAGGAAGCATTCGATGCACTTGCGAAACTCCTGCGAGCGCTGAACGTCGACCTGCGCCATCCGGTACTCGCCAGGCTGCAACTCCTTGGGCGGCGCGAATGACGGGATCTCGCGCGCCTTCTCGTAGTTGAAGGAGACGTCGCAGACCAGATCGCGAATCACCGGGAAGGTCCGCAGCGGAGTCACGGTGACGACCTCGTCCTCGGTGAAGGTGGACATCCGGGTCATGCACATCAGACGCGGCTTGCCGTTGATCTCCGCCGAGCACGATCCGCACTTGCCCGCCTTGCAGTTCCACCGCACCGCCAGGTCGGGCGTCTGGGTCTGTTGCAGGCGATGGATGATGTCGAGCACCACCTCGCCCTCGTTGACCTCGACGGTGAAGTCCTGCAGCGCGCCGCCGGCCTCGTCGCCGCGCCACACCCGCATACTCGCGTTGTAGGTCATTCAGCTTCTCCGTCCTGGGTGCTGGGCCAGCTCATCGTCGGTGTAATACTTCTCCAGCTCGGAGATCTCGAAGAGCTCCAACAAGTCCGGACGCATCGGCACCTGGTCTTGACGAGCGATGGTGACGTCGGGAATCACGGCATTCTGATCGGCTGCCCGGCAAACCAGCAACACGTTGCGCCACGAGGAGTCCATCGCGGGGTGATCGTCGCGGGTGTGCCCGCCCCGGCTTTCGGTGCGTGCCAGCGCGGCCTTGGCGACGCATTCGCTGACCAGCAGCATGTTGCGCAGATCGATGGCCAGATTCCAGCCGGGGTTGTACTGGCGATGTCCCTCGACGTGGATGTTCTTGAACCGCTCACGAAGCTTGTCGAGCCGCTCGAGGGCCTGGGAGATTTCGTCCGCGTTCCTGATGATCCCCACCAGGTCGTTCATCGATTGCTGCAGCTCCAACTGCAGGGTGTAGGGGTTCTCGGCCGCGGCGCCGTTGGTTGCCGTCTCGAAGGGAGCCAGCGCCCTTTTTGCCGCCGCGTCGACAGCATCGTTTGAAACAGTCGGTCGGCTGCTGAGCGCCCGTGCGTAATCGGCGGCACCCAGACCGGCGCGCCGGCCGAAGACCAGCAGATCCGACAGTGAATTGCCACCCAGCCGGTTGGAACCGTGCATACCGCCGGAACACTCCCCGGCGGCGAACAGCCCTGGCACGGTCGCCGCTCCGGTGTCCGCGTCGACCTCCACACCGCCCATCACGTAGTGACAGGTGGGCCCGACTTCCATCGGCTCTTTGGTGATGTCGACTCCGGCCAGCTCCCTGAACTGGTGGTACATCGAGGGCAGCCGACGTTTGATCTCCTCAGGCGTCAACCGGGAGGCAATGTCGAGGTAAACCCCGCCGTGCGGGGTGCCGCGATCGGCCTTGACTTCTGAGTTGATCGCGCGCGCAACCTCATCGCGGGGCAACAGGTCGGGGGTGCGACGGGCTGAGTCGTTGTCCTTGAGCCACTGGTCGGCCTCTTGTTCGGTTTCGGCGTACTGGCCTTTGAACACCGGGGGGATGTATTCGAACATGAACCGCTTGTTGTCGGAGTTCTTCAGCACACCGCCGTCGCCGCGGACGCCTTCGGTGACCAGAATCCCTTTCACACTCGGCGGCCACACCATGCCGGTGGGGTGGAACTGGACGAATTCCATGTTGATCAGCGACGCGCCGGCCCGCAGCGCCAACGCGTGCCCGTCCCCGGTGTATTCCCAGGAGTTGGACGTCACCTTGAACGACTTGCCGATGCCGCCGGTGGCCAGCACGACCGCGGGAGCCTCGAACAACACGAACCGGCCGCTTTCCCGCCAATAGCCGAAAGCCCCGGCTATGGCACTTTGCCCACCCGGGGCACCCGTACCCGAGCTATCTTTGAGCAACTCGGTGATCGTGCACTCGGCGAAGACTTTGATCCGCGCCTCGTAGTCGCCGAGCTCGGCGTGGTCCTCTTGCTGCAGCGAGACGATCTTCTGCTGCATGGTGCGGATCAACTCCAGGCCGGTACGGTCGCCGACGTGAGCCAGCCGGGGATAGGTGTGGCCGCCGAAGTTGCGCTGGCTGATCTTGCCGTCTTTGGTGCGGTCGAACAGCGCGCCATAGGTTTCCAGCTCCCAGACCCGGTCGGGTGCCTCCTTGGCGTGCAATTCGGCCATCCGCCAGTTGTTCAGGAACTTCCCACCGCGCATCGTGTCGCCGAAGTGGGTCTTCCAGTTGTCTTTCGGGTTGGTGTTGCCCATGGAGGCCGCGCAGCCACCTTCGGCCATTACCGTGTGCGCTTTGCCGAACAACGACTTGCACACCACCGCGACCTTGAGGCCACGCTCGCGCGCCTCGATCACCGCACGCAACCCCGCGCCGCCGGCACCGATCACGACCACGTCGTAGGTGTGCCGTTCGAGCTCAGTCATAAACCTCACTCAACTTTCTGATATACCCCAAATAGCCGCTCAGCCAACAAATCTCAGGTCCAAGTTAGGATGGATCGACACCAACATGATGTAGAAGTCGGTCAGCATCAGGGTGCCCAGCGTGATCCACGCATACAGCTTGTGCCGGGTGTTGAGCGCGCTGATTTGGGTCCAGATCCAATATCGCACAGGGTGTTTGGAGAAGTGCTTGAGCCGCCCGCCGGTCACGTGCCGGCACGAATGGCAGGACAGCGTGTAGATCCACAGCATGACGACGTTGCCGACCAGGATCAGGTTGCCCAGACCGAAGCCGAAGCCACCGGGACCTGCGTTGGGTGAGTCAGAGTGGAACGCGACGATCGCGTCGTAGCTGTTGATGACCGAGATGATGCCGGCGATATAGAAGAAGTACCGGTGGGTGTTCTGGATGACGAGTGGAAGCCGGGTTTCGCCCGTGTAGTGGACGCGGGGCTCGGCCACCGCGCAGGAGGTGGGCGACTGCCAAACCGTCCGGTAGTAGGCGCCGCGGTAGTAGTAGCAGGTCAGCCGAAACAGCAGCAGGAAGGGTAGCGACAGGGCTGCATATGGCAGCCACCACACGTCGGGCAGGAACTGCGGCCAGAAGTCGTGGGCCTCGCCGCACCCCTTGCTCATGCACGGCGAATAGAACGGCGTCAGGTAGTGATACTTCGGGACAAAGAAATGGTCCTGTTGGAACGCCCGCACCATCGCATAGATGACGAATGCGGCGAAGCCCAGATCGATTCGCAGCGGAGACATCCACCACCGGTCGGTGCGCAGGGTCCGCTGCGGTATCCGGGCGCGGGTCGGTGAGAAAACACCGGACTCAGAACGATTCGCCGTTGGTGCACTCATTTAGTGTGGTCCTCTTCTGGTGGCCTGGTCGGCAGCGTACCCAGAAGAAAGCAATCCTTACCGCCGGGGGTGCCAGGTCAGGACCTACTGTGACCGCCGACACCCTCGTCGTCGACGTCACGCCAGAACTCGGTGTCGTACTGGGTGTCGGGGATGGCAATCTTCTCCGCCGAAGAATGCGCCGAGCCCCGGGCCAGATCCAGCTCAGCGGCGTCCATGTCGAGCAATTCGACGTCGCCGAGTATCCGCTCAGTGTCGAGCACGATGCGGCGCATCGCCGGAGTATCGCCGTATCGGGATTTCAATGACGTCACGCACCGCCGCAGGCCGCCGATGAGCGCGTGCAATTCGGCCAGTTCAGTAGTGCTGGACAACGGATCTCCCGGTGCTGAAGGTGTTATGGATCACACTACGACATTCGATCCGGTTCACCCGATCATGCCTTGTCAGTTCGGTGAATGAACCGTAGACTTACCGCAGCAGAAGTTCGTTGACTGAACCGTAGGGATGCGATGAAGGCCATTCAGTACCGCCGTTTCGGCGGCCCGGAAGTGCTGGAGCACGTCGACTTGCCCGACCCCCAACCCGGCCCGCGGCAACTGCTGATCCGAACCGCCGCGATCGGGATCAACTTTCCCGACATCCGGGAGCGGTTCGGCATCTACAACAGGGCGGAAACCCGCGTCGGCGGGGTTCAACTGCCGCACGTCGGCGGCCTTGCGATGGCCGGAACGGTAGTCGCCGCCGGCCCTGACACTTCCACGGTGGTGGGACCCAACTAGACCGACTGCTGCCGCTGAGCATGGCCGCCGAAGCGCATCGCTTGCTGAAGAGCCGCGAAATGCGCGGCGTCGTCGTCCTCGACCCGAATACCCAACCGGAGGAAACACCATGACCGGCTTTCACCGCGAACAACACGGCATGACCCGTATCGACATCGCCACCGACATGCCTTTCGACGAGTTCGTGGCCACGTTAGAGAACGCGGCCCCGGCGTTCGACCCGGCTCCCGTACAGCAGATCCTCGAAAAGGGTGGCAGCTGGGACGATGTCCGGGCCGTGATGGCCAAGAATGCGCCGCACGAGTTGATGGTCTACGCCAAGATCGATGCGACCGCCTTGTTGGGCATCGCCGGGCACCGCACCCGCGCGACCGAATATCTGGTGGGCAATCACGTGATCGCCGAGACGATGTTCCGTCACGACCCGAGGGCGCTGCTGTACGCGCCGCTGCGGATCCTGGTCTACAGCGACGCCGACGGCGACGCGGTGTTCACCATGGATCAGCCCAGCGCCGCGTTCGGCAGCCTGGGTATCGACGAGGTGACCAGCGTCGGCAAGGAACTCGATCGCAAGGTGGCGCGGCTGCTGCAGGTGATCGGAGTGGACGCCGACGAGGCGTTCGCCGCGTGAAATAGGACGAATCCGGTGGGGCCATGCCCCACCGGATTCGCTTTGTCGCAGAATGCCTTCCGCTTACTTGGTGATCGCGATGCGCTGCGGCTGAGTTCCGGCGTAGGCGCCGGCGACCCGCACGGTCAGCACGCCGGCGTCATACGACGCCGAGATGGCCTCGCCGGTAAGGTGTGCCGGCAGCCGGAATGACCGGCGGAAGGAGCCGTAGCGGACCTCACGCAGGGTGCGGCCGCCCTTTTCCTCGGCGTGCTCGTCGCGGCGCTCGCCGTGGATCACCAACCGTCCATCGGCCACCTCGACGTTAACGTCCTTGTCGACGTCGACACCGGGCAGCTCCAGGCTGACTACCGCGTCGTCGCCGTCCTGGACGATCTCAGCGGCTGGGTTGAATCCGGCTACGGGCTTAGCCCAATCGGTGGCGGCGGGGCCGAAGAAGTCACGCAGCCAACGGTCGGTGTCCCAGGTGGGGCGCGACCACAGGGTCAGATTGCTCATCAGATGTCTCCTCGTTGTGGGTGTGGTCGGCACGATGCCGACCCGCTACGTCGTAGAACATGAGTCGACCACGCTTAAGTTCCACCTGGGCGTTCGCCGTGAGCGAAAGCGCCCGAGGTGGCTATTTGTCGACCGCTAACCGATAGCCCCGCTTGACCACAGTCGTGACGATGGCCTTGTCTCCCAGTGCGGTTCGCAGCCGCAGCACGGCACTGTCCACGGTGTGGGTATCGGTGCTGCTACCTGGCAGCACGCGCAGTAGCTCATCGCGTGAGACGACGCGGCCCGGGCGTTGAGCCAACGCCCGCAATGTCGCCATCCCGGACGGAGACAGCGATCTGACCGTGCCGTCCACCAGTGCGCAGGTGCCGCGGATCTCGATCGAGTGACCGGCGGCTTGCACGGTGCGTGAGCGCAGCGCCGGCAGCACTTCGGTGATGTGCCGGGCTAACGCACCCAGCCGCATCCGCTTGGGTGCTGACGCGGGAACGCCGATGCGCATCAACGGCTGGGCGGTCACCGGGCCCACGCACATGGCGTGCACGTCCGAGCGCAGCGCCTCAAGGAGTTGGTCGGCAACGCCCAGCTCGTCAGCCCGCTTCAACGTCGCCGTGACTGCGGGTGCCGAGGTGAAACTGACGGCGTCGCACTCTCGTTGGGCGATCTGGCTGACCAGCTGGTCGAATTCCCCGCCGCGCGGCACCGCCAGCCACCGGTACACCCGAACCGCGACGACGTCGGCCCCGGCAGCGCGCAACTCGTCGACGAATTCGGGGAAGGGATCCCAGTCGTCAGTGGCGCCGTGCAGCTGGACCGCGATGCGCCGGCCGGCGATTCCGGATTCCAGCAGGTGCGCCAACACTTCTCGCGACGATTCGGATTGCGGCGACCACTCCTCGCGCAGACCCGCGGCACGCAGCGCACCGGTCGCCTTCGGTCCGCGTGCCAGTATGCGGCCGGTGGCCAGCGCGGACGTCAGCTCGTTGGCCAGCCCCCAACCGTCGGCGGCGGAAACCCAGCCGCGCAATCCGATGCCGGTCGTGGCGACCAAAACATCTGGCGGGTGGGCGATCAACGCCTCGGTCTGGCGATGCAATTCGTCGTCGTCGGCCAGTGCGACCATTCTGAGGGCGGGCGTGCTGTAGACCGTGGCGCCGTAGCGGCGCAGCAACGCGCACAGCTCGTCGGCGCGCCGTGCCGAGGTGACCGCCACCCGATAGCCGGTAAGCGGCGACGGGACTGGCTGAGCCACATCACTTGTGTATTCGGGACGGATTTCCGATGAGTTACCGCGCGATTGCCGGCGCGTTGCCCCCGACCGGCTCGCCCCGGATGGCGGCTACCAGACGTCCCCGTCGCGCCAATCGCAGGCCAATGCGGCACCGGTGTCCACGCTGATCCCGACCGGGAGCACGAATACGGTGCCGTCGTCCTCGGGCGTGCGCGTCGGCCCCGCTGGCGCCAACACCGAGGTCGGGCCGCGCCATGGGAGCCACCCGCGCGCTGTGTAGAGCCGCCGCCCGCGGTCCGAGGAGCTCAGCGCGCCAAGCCGATAGCTGCCGCGGATCACTTGCTCGCACGCGTCCAGAACCGCGACCGCCAGTCCCTGACCGCGCCAGTCTTCGCGCACCGCGACAGCTTCGACATACCCGCAGCGCAGCGCGGTGCCGCGGTAGACGAGCCGCCGTTGGACCACCGCGCCGTGCGCGATGATCGCGCCGTGGTGCCAGATCAGCGCATGCATCCCGCCCAGCGCGTGATCCCAGTCAGCGTCGCTGAATTCACCGGCGTACGCGTCGGTGAGCATCTGGAGGGCGCTCTCGCGGGTCTCGCTGTCAAGATCGGCGGTGTGCACCAGGCGGGCGGTGTGTACCTGGTCGTGCACACTTCTTGTTTACCAGCCGGTTTCTCGGCTCTACTGGCCCGCCGTCACCGAACCCGATGCACCTGATGCAGATGCCAGTACAGCTCTGGGCCGCGACCAGTGCATCCGCACGTATTGGCCGGGCCGGATCTGGGCCACCCGGTCGATGTCCTCATTGGTGACCACCCCGATCACCGGATAGCCTCCGGTCACCGGATGATCGGGGCCGAGAATGACCGGTAATCCGTTGGGCGGCAGTTGGATCGCGCCGCGGGTGGCTCCTTCGCTGGGCAACTGACGGTCCGGCTGGCGGTGCCGCAGTGGGCGTCCGTCCAGCCGCATCCCCACCCGGTCGCTGCGGTCGGAGGCCATCCAGATCGTGTGCACGAGTGCGTCGGGATCGACAAGCCAGTCATCGCGCGGCCCGGGCACTACCAGCAGTTCCACCAGATGTTCGCTGATCGCCGCAACCGGGGCCTGGTCGAGTTCGGGGTAATCGTGGGTGTGTTCGCCGATCGGCAGCACGTCACCGGGCTGTAGCGGCAGCGGGCCGATCGCCGACATCACGTCGTAGCTGCGCGAGCCCAGCACCGGTGTCACGTCGATACCGCCGCGCACCCCCAGGTAGGCCCGCAGCCCGGCGCGCGGGGTGCCCAGCAAGATAACGTCACCGTCGCGGGCATGTTGAATGCTGTTGGTGCCGAACGCGATTCCGTTGACGGCGGGGTTGGTGTCGGCGCCGGTGACCGCGATGTCGACGCCGCCGCCGCGCACCCGGGCCGAAAAGCCGCCGAATGTGACCTCGATGGTGGCGCGGTCGTCGGGATTGGCGACCAGCCGGTTGGCCAGTGTGTGCGACCGCCGGTCGGCGGCGCCGGACCGAGTGACACCGAGGTGGGCCAGCCCGACCCGGCCGAGGTCTTCGACCAGCGCTAATGGGCCGGTGTGCAGGATTTCCAGAGTTGTCACAAGTCCTCCCGGGCCGGCCGCTACGCGGCTCTGAACTGGACCCACATGCCCGGCGTCAGCAGCGCGGGGTTGTCCCGGTCGACGTCCCACAGCACGGCGTCGGTGTGGCCGATCAATTGCCAGCCGCCCGGAGACCGGCGGGGGTAGACGCCGCTGAATTCGCCGGCGAGGCCCACCGATCCGGCCGGTACCGACGCCCGGGGCTCGGCTCGGCGCGGGACCTTAAGGCGCGGGTCGCCGCCGACGAGGTAAGCGAAACCCGGTGCGAATCCGCCGAAGCCGACTCGCCACGGCCCTGCGGTGTGGGCGTTGACGACCTGCGCGGTGCTCAGCCCGGTCCGGCTGGCGACCTCGGCGAGGTCAGCGCCGTCGTAGACGACGTCGATCACCAGGTCGGCGCGGCCGTCGGGCGGGGCGGACGCGGACGCCTCCGCGGTGACCCGCAACTTGCGCAGTCGGTGACGGGTGGCGGTTTGGTACCGAGGTCCGTCGAGTTTCACCAGCACCGTGCGGAACGCCGGGACGATGTCGAGCACACCGGGCAGCGCCGCATCGCGCAGCGCGGACGCCCACGCCAAGACGTCAGCGCTGCTGTCGAACTCCATGAGTAGCGCCTGGTCGCCGTAGTCCATCACCGTCGCCGTCGTCGCCCGGTCCACTGCCACGCTCATTACTCGACGGTAACCTCCGATTTCGAGCGGTGCCAGAAATTCTCGAGCTCTGCCAGAGGTGCCTTAGCAACCGCTCAACCCCACCCTTGGGCCGGCCCGCCAACCGGTCAGCTCGTGCCGAGAGCTTTGGCGATCAGCGGCGGCAGTTGGTCGGCCACCAGCGGGTAGCTCAACACCGAAGCGAAGGCGATCGCGCCGGCTTGATCTTTGGTGGTGAACACGTTGCGGTTCTCGGTGGTCGCCCGCAGCGCCGCCACGTCGGGATCGGCCAGCAGGGCGTGCCGGTCGTCATCGCTGTCGGTCGTCCAGATCAGCAGGTCGGCGGCGTCGAGGACGTCCCTGATCTGCTTGCGTGGGATGAACGCGCGCCCTTCGTCGACGGCTAGGGACGTGATGCTTTCGGCGACGACCAGACGCATCTGAGTCAAGAAGTCGGTGCGCCAGCCCGGCAAGGTGGCCACCACATTGTCTTGATAGAGCTGACCCTGCAGCAGCAGTACCTTCTTGCCGTTGAACTCGGGATATTTCTCGCCCGCCGCGCTAAACTTCTTTTCGGCAGCGTCGATCAGCGACTTCATCTGGTCGGCCTGGTAGACGGCTTGGCCGATGGCCGTCGCCTGGTCCTTCCACGGTTCGAAGAACGCGTCGCCGTCCGATTGCGCGACGGTCGGCGCGATCGCCGCGAGCTTCTGATACGTGCCGGTGTCCACGCCGGCGTTGGTGGCCACGATTAGGTCCGGTTTCAGCCCGGCGATCTGGTCGACCTGAATCCCGTTGTCCAGGTTCAACACAACCGGCCGGGCAGCGCCGAGTTTGGGCTGAGCCCACGGCCATACCGCGAACGGCTCGTCGCCGAACCAGTTGGTCACGGCGATCGGCACGACTCCCACCGCCAGCAGGTCGTCTTGCTCGGTGAAGCCCGCGCTGACGACCCGCTTGGGCGGCGCGGGGACGGTCGTCTCACCGAAAATGTGCGTAATCGTCACCGGCCCGCTGCCGCCGCCGGACGCCGTTCTCTTCGACGAGCATGCCGCCGGGATCCCGGTGGCGAGCAATCCCGCCGCTCCGGCGATGCCAAGGAATCCGCGGCGGCTCCACTGTCCCTGGTCAGTCGCCTGCATGTCGCAATTCAATCGCATGGGTCGCCGCGGCGTGCCGCGGATGCCTCGCTAAGCCCAGGGCTGGGTTGGCCAGGGACTGTAGTCGGCGATCAGATCTTCCTGGGGTGGGCGCTGCCCGACTGGGACGTGATGCAGGTTGATCCGGATCCGGTACCAGATCGAGCTGGGCCCCCGCATGCCGTCGACCAGCACGTCAGCCGGCTGCAGTCGCTCGGCCACCCCGGGATAACGGCCGCGCCAGGTGTCCAGCGCGGCCATCGCTTCGTCTTTGGTCTTGGTGCGCGCGATTTCGATCAGCGGCATCGACGAGACTCTCCTGCCGTCGCCGCCTTTGCCTGCCCCCTTCGGCGCCTTCTCGGCCGGCCCGAGTTCTTCGGCAAGAGCGAGCAGGCCATCGAGGCGGCCGCCCGGGTCGTCATCCATCCCCTCCCACGGATCACCGATGTCGGCGAACCGGTCAGGCACGGTGTCGATGGTGAAGGCCTCCGGTCGGCAGTCGGCGACCTCATCCCAGCGCAGCGGAGTCGACACCCGCGCGTCCGGGGTGGCCCGCACCGAGTAGGCCGACGCGATCGTGCGGTCTTTGGCGTTCTGGTTGAAGTCGACGAACACTCCTTGGCGTTCTTCCTTCCACCAGCGGCTGGTGGCAAGCTCGGGTGCACGTCGCTCGACCTCGCGGGCAATCGTTTGGGCGGCCAGCCGGACCTGTGCGAAAGGCCAGTGCGCCGCGATGCGGGCATAGATATGGAAACCCCGCGAACCGGATGTCTTCGGCCAGGCCGTCAGCCCGTGATCCTCCAGTACCGCACGGGTCACCAGGGCGACATCGACGATCTGGCGCCACTGGACCCCCGGCATCGGGTCCAGGTCAACACGCAGTTCGTCGGGATGGTCGAGGTCCTCGGCCAGCACCGGATGCGGGTTGAGGTCGATGCAGCCCAGGTTGATCACCCATGCCAGGCCGGCAGCGTCGTGGATGACGGCTTCCTTGGCCGAGGTGCCGCGTGCATAGCGAAGCTCGGCAACGTCCACCCAGTCCGGTCGCTTCTCGGGAGCGCGTTTCTGAAAGATCGCTTCGGTCTCGATGCCCTTGACGAACCGCTTCAGCATCATCGGGCGCCCTGCCGCGCCGCGAAGCGCCCCCTCAGCAACGGCCAGGTAGTAGTCGATCAGGTCGAGCTTAGTGTGGCCGGAATTAGCGCCCTGCCCAGGGAAGACCAGCTTGTCCGGATTGGTGATCGTGACCAGGCGTCCGTTCACCTCCAGGGTCAGCGGCGGTGGAGCGGCCATGAGTTCATCGTAAGTTTTCCGCGCGTGCTGCGACCTGCGTCACATATGGTGGCGGTATGCCTAACTTGAGTGACTTACTGCCGTGGAACGCCGCGTCCAAGGTTCAGCAGTACGCCGATCGCGGCCTGGCCGAGCTCCACTACGTCCGCAAGATCATCGAAGCGGGCGGCTTCCCCATAGAGCCACCCCAGAACGTCGCTGCGATGGCCAACGACATTCGCAAATGGGGCGAGATCGGTATGCTTCCCGCGCTGCACGCCCGGCGCAGCCCGGACAAGACGGCCATCATCGACGACGACGGCGAAATCACATGGAAAGAGCTTGATGACGCCGCGAATGCGGTTGCCCACGGTCTGCTCGACAAAGGCGTGCGTAGCGGCGACGGAGTCGCGATCCTGGCGCGGAACAGCCGTTGGTTTGCGATTGCGGAGTTCGGCTGCGCGCGGGTCGGCGCCCGCATCATCTTGCTCAACAGCTCATTCTCCGGCCCGCAGATCAAAGAGGTCTCCGAGCGCGAAGACGCCAAACTGATCATCTACGACGACGAGTACGCCGAAGACGTCAGCAAGGCCGAGCCTCCGCTGGGCAAGCTGCGGGCACTGGGCACCAACCCCGACTCGGACAAGAAGTCGAACAGTAAAGACGAGACGCTCGCCGACCTGATCGAACACAGCAGCGGCAAGCCCGCGCCCAAGGCGAGCAAGCACTCCTCGATCATCATTTTGACCAGTGGCACCACTGGCACCCCGAAGGGCGCCAACCGCAGTACCCCCCCGAGCCTGGGGCCGATCGGCGGAATCTTGTCCCACGTTCCCTTCAAGGCCGGCGAGGTGACGGCGTTGCCGGCACCGATGTTCCACGCCCTGGGCTTCCTGCACGCCACCATCGGAGCGTTTCTGGGCTCAACGCTGCTGCTGCACCGCAAGTTCAAGCCTGACGTCGTGTTGAAGGATGTCGAGAAGTACAAGACAACTGCGATCATCGTCGTCCCGGTGATGTTGTCGCGGATGCTCGAGGCGCTGGAAAAAATGGACGACAGTCCCGATCTGTCGAGCCTGCGGATCATCTTTGCCTCTGGCTCCGCGTTGAACGCCGATGTGGCCGAACGAGGGCTAAAGGAGTTCGGACCCGTCATCTACAACATGTACGGCTCGACCGAGATCGCGTTCGCCACCATCGCCGAGCCCAAGCACCTGGAGTACAACTCGTCGACGGCGGGAGCGGTTGTCAAAGGGGTCAAGGTCAAGATTTTCGACGACGACGGCAACGAGAAGCCGCAGGGCGACGTCGGGCGCATCTTCGTGGGCAGCAGCTTCCCGTTCGAGGGCTACACCGGTGGCGGTGGCAAGCAGATCATCGACGGCATGCTGTCCTCCGGTGACGTCGGCTACTTCGACGAAAAGGGGTTGCTCTTCATCAGCGGCCGCGACGACGAGATGATCGTGTCCGGCGGCGAGAATGTGTTCCCGGCCGAAGTCGAGGATTGCCTTAGCGGGCATCCGGAGGTGGAGGAGGCCACCGCGATCGGTGTTGAAGACAAAGAGTGGGGCCACCGACTTAAAGCCTTCGTTGTCAAGAAGAAGGGCTCCGACGTCGACGAGGACACCCTGAAGAAGCACGTGAAGGACCAGTTGGCCAAATACAAGGTTCCGCGCGAAGTTGTCTTCCTCGACGAGTTGCCGCGTAACTCCACCGGCAAGATCCTCAAACGTGAGCTGCGCGAAGAAGGCGACGGCGAAGGCGAGGAAGCCGATAAAGGCGGCAAGAGCAACAAGGGCGGCAAGGACGAGAAGGCCGACGAGGGCAAGGCCGACGAGGGCAAGAAGGCCGACGAGGGCGACAAAGCCGACAAAGCCGACAAAGCCGACAAGGACGGCAAGAGCGAGAAAGCCGACAAAGCCGACAAAGCCGACAAAGAAGAGAAAGCCGACAAGGGCTAGCGCTGTCTGACGTATATCCGATACTTACGGGTCGCGCGGCAGGCCCAGCAGTCGTTCGGCGATGATATTGAGCTGCACCTCCGACGTGCCGCCGTAGATCGTGGTGGCCCGGCTGGCCAGCAGGTATTCACCCCACTTGCCGGGCAGCTGCTCGGGCTCCCCGATCGCGGCGTCGGTGCCGAACGTGGCCACGCCGAATTCGGCGTAGCCCTGAGCGGTGCGCATCGACAACAGCTTGGAGATCGCCGCAGACGGCATCGCGTCCCGGCCGGCCAGCGTCAACAGTGTCGACCGCAAATTGAGCACCCTGGCGGCATGGCCCTCGGCGACCAATTGGCCGGCCCGATTCTGGGCGACCTGGTCGAACTGGCCGTCGCGGACGAATTCGACCAGTCCGTCGAGGTTGGCCAAAAACGGCGCTTCGCTGCTACCTATCGAGACTCGTTCAGCGGTCAGCGTGTTGCGGCTGACTTCCCAGCCGCGATCGACCTCCCCGAGTACCAGCTCATCGGGCACGAACACGTCGTCGATGAACACCGTGTTGAACATCGCGCCGCCGGTGAGTTCGCGCAGCGGCTGCACCTGGACGCCCTCACTGTTCATGTCCAGCAGGAAATACGTGATGCCGTTGTGTTTTGGTGCGGAGGGGTCAGTTCTCGCCAGCAGCGCGCCCCATTGCGAGAACTGGGCGGCGGTAGTCCAGATCTTCTGTCCGGTGATCCGCCAACCGCCGTCGGCTCTGGTCGCCTTGGTGCTCAGACCGGCCAGGTCCGACCCGGCGCCCGGCTCGGAAAACAACTGACACCAGACGATCTCGCCGCGGAAGGTGGGCGGTAGGAAGCGTTGTCGTTGCTCGTCGGTGCCGAACGCCACGATCGAGGGCACGACCCAGGCCGCGATGCCGATCTGCGGGCGCCTGACCCGTCCGGTGGTGAATTCCTGGGCGACGATGATCTGCTCGACGGGACTGGAGGCGCGGCCCCACGGCGCCGGGAGGTAAGGCAGGACCCAGCCGCCCTCGGCGATGGCAGCGGTGCGTTCGTCCCCGGGGATTGCCTTGAGTGCTTCGACCTCAGCACGGATCTCGTCGCGGAGTCTCTCGGTGTCGGAATCGAGATCGATGTCGACGCGGCGCATTCCCGTGCTGGTTGCGGTGTCGATGACTCGCTGCGGATAGTCGGATCTGCGGCCGAAGGATGCCGCCAGGATCAGCGCCCGCCGGTAGTAGACATTCGTGTCGTGTTCCCAGGTGTAGCCGATGCCGCCGTGCACCTGGATGCAGTCCTGAGTGCAGCGCTGGGCGGCGGCCGGGGCCAGCGTCGCCGCCACCGCAGCGGCGAACTCGACGGCGGAAGCCGTTATATCCCAGTCGTTTTCCCGTGCCTCGTCGATCGCGCGGGCGGCGTCCCACACCGCCGCGGTGGCCCGCTCGGTGTCGGCGATCATTTCTGCGCACTTGTGCTTGATGGCCTGGAACTGCCCGATGGGTCGGCCGAACTGCTCGCGGATCTTGGCGTAGGCCGTCGCGGTATCGGTGGCCCACCGAGCGACACCGATGGCCTCCGCGGACAGCAGAGTGGACATCAGCGCGTGGGCGGTGGTCATGCTCAGGTTGCTCAGCAGAGCGTCCTCGCCGGCTTCGACGGCGTTGGCCCGCACGTGGGCGATCGGCCGCAGCGGGTCGAGGCTTTTCACCGGCTCGATCTCGAGCTGGTCGGCGCGCAGCACGATCCACTCTTCGCCGCTGTCGATAGCCACCGGTAGCACCAGGATTTCGGCTTGAGCTGCGGCGGGCACCGCGCGGGCTTCGCCGCGGATCACCAGCGCGTCACCGTGTCGGGTGGCGGTGAGCCCGGAATCCAGTGCGTAAGCGGCGATGGTGGCGCCGGAGGCCAGCTCCGCGAGCACCTTGGCATCGGGGTCGTGTGCGCTGATCAGCGCGCTGGCGATCGCCGAGGGGACGAACGGACCGGGCACCGCGCCGTAGCCGAATTCGGCCAGCACGATCGCCAGCTCCAGGATGCCGAAACCTTGCCCGCCGACGGTTTCGGACAGATGCACCCCTTGCAGGCCTTGTTCGGCGGCGGCCCGCCAGTACGGCGGCGGGTTGTCAACCGGGGTCTCCAAGGCCTGGTGCAGCACCTCCGACGGCGCCACCCGCGCCACCAGGGATCGCACCGAGTCGGCCAGGTCTTGATGTTCGGGGGTTATTGCGATCGGCATTGGTCGCCTTCCCATGCATTCGGTTTGGGCCCAGCACCTTCCAAGCTAACAACCGGTCGGTTGGCTGACGACATCGGTCAGTGCTGTTGCAATTTGACTACCCGGCCGTTGTTGGTGTCAGCGACGTAGACGGCGCCCGTGCTGTCGACCGCGATGCCATCGGGGTCGTGAAGGCCGGTGAATGGCAGTACGGTCTGTTGGGTGGCTCCGGCGGCAATCTCGACCACTCGGTTGTTGCCACCATCGACGACATAGACGCCATCGGTGTTGTCGACCGCGACACCGACGGGCCAGTTGAGGCCGGTGAATGGCAGCTCGGTCTGCGTGGTCGATCCGGCGGCCAGTTTGACCACCCGATAGTTCTTGCCGTCGGCGACGTAGACGGCACCGCTCCGGTCGACCGCGACACCATTCGGCGAGTTGAGGCCGGTGAATGGCAGCTCGGTCTGGCTGGTGGATCCGGCCGCGAGTTTGACCACCCGATTGTTGTTGGAGTCGCTGACGTAGACCGCACCCGCACTATCGACCGCGACACCATTCGGCGAGTTGAGGCCGGTGAATGGCAGCTCGGTCTGTTGGTTCGACCCGGCGGCCAGCTTGAGCACCCGGTTATTACCCTTGTCGACGACGTAGACGGCACCGGTGTTGTCGACGGCGACACCCTCGGGCCCGATCAGGCCAACGAATGGCAGCTGGGTCTGCTGGGTGGCTCCGGCGGTCAGTTGGACCACCCGGTTATTACTCGCGGACTGGCTGATCGGGACGCTATCGGTCACATAGACGCCACCGTTGCTGTCGACCGCGACATCCTCCGGCCAGGTGAGCCCGGCGAACGGCATTACCGTCTGGGTCGGAGATGACGGTGGCTGTGACAGGGGTGCGGATGATGGGTGGCGCCCCCTGATCGCGATCATGCTGACAACGGCGATGACCGCCACGAGCGTCACACCCAGGGCCGACAGGATCAGGGCACGGCGGCGGCGTGCAGGTCGCTCCGGTGTATCACCTGGCGGCTTGGTAACCGCCGGCATCGTGACGCCAACGTCTGTCGGTGCAACCTGTGTCGGCGCCGCGGGAGTCGGTGGCTCAGCAGCCGTAAGTGTGACCGGCGCTGGTGTTGGCTGCGGTTCTATCGGAGCGGGTTGAGGGCCCGGTGTGGCCGGTGGTGGTGGCGCCGACTTGGTCAGGGCGTGACGGGCGGCCGCGGCCAACTCGGTGGCGCTGCCGTAGCGCTCTATTGGGTTCTTGGCCATCCCTTTGGCCACGACCGCATCCAATCCCATTGGTATATTGGGTCTTTGAGCGCTCGCTTGGGGCGGGTCCTGGTAGAGGTGTGCGTGCATCTGCTGTGGAAGGCTATTGCCGGGAAAGGGTTATTGGCCGGTGAGGCATTCATGCAGCACCGCCGCCAGCGCGTACACATCGGCGCTGGCGTCGGCGATTCCGGTCTCGAATCGCTCGGGCGCCATGTAGGCCAACGTGCCCATCACCGATCCGGTCAGGGTGATCTTGGTGGCGGTCGCATCGTGGGCGATCCCAAAGTCGATGAGGTAAACGAACTCGCCCTGCGTCAGCAACGCGTTCGACGGTTTGATATCGCGGTGCACCAGCTCTTCGGCATGGGCGGCGTCAAGCGCACTAGCCAGTTGCTCGATCACTTTTACCGCCAGTTGCGGGCTCATCGGCCCGTCACGGTCCAGCAGGCTGGCCAGATCGATGCCGTCGATGACCGGCATCGACAGATACAGTCGCCCCTCGATCTCCCCGGCCTCGTAGATCGGAATGACGTGCGGCTCGGTCAGCCTCGCGTTCGAAGCGCTGGCGATAGCCGGGCTGGGCAGCCAGATCTGCGGGTAACAGCTTGATCGCCACCGGTCGGCGCATCACGGTGTCGTGGGCCTTGAACACCTGGCCCATGCCGCCCTCGCCGATCAGATCGATCAGCCGGTAGCGGCCGAACACCACCTCATCCACGGGTCGCCTCCAGACCACAACCAGGCACGACGAGCCTGAATGCTATCAATCCGGGACCGGCTCATCGCCAGCGTTTGGCAATCCACTTGGCAATGGTGTCGGCCTGCTCGCTGCGTGCCCCAGGGGTGGTGAAATAGTGATCGCTGTCGATCGCGACCTGCCCCTTGTCGGTGCTGGCCAGCGCGTCGTAAATCCGTTGGGCGTCAGAGGGGAAGACCCCGGTGTCGGCGTCGGCGTTGATCACCAGCGCAGGGCAGCTGACGCGCGCCAAATGCGGCTCGGCCCGCGTCTGTGCCGTCCGCAGGCTCCACATACTCAGCCAGTTGCGCAGGGTGCAGGCCGCCGCGATCCCCAGTGCCGAGCGGTTTGCCTTGACGGGAACTCCGGCATAGCACTGGTTGGGCGGGCGTTTGGTCGGCTCGATGCTGGGATCGACCATCCTTGGGTCGGCCCAGGTCCGCATCACCGTGAACGGCCGGTCGGAAAAGCCGGCCGCACGAACACGTTTCAGCTCCATTTCGGCCCAGTCGGTGATGGCCTTGTTGCGTGCGACTTGCGCCGACCGGTAACGGGTGAGGAATTCTCCTGAGTAGGGCGGTCCATTGCGTTCATCGAATAGATCGAGGTCGGGATCGGTAGCGAGCGGGTCGTTTTCGTCGATGACAGCACCGTCCATCCAAGCAGTCAACACATCAGGGCGCCCGGGATGAGCCGCGCTGGTGACCACGCCGTCGGCTGCGGGCAATTCGTTCAGCCCGGCCGCCGGCCGCATTCCCGGCAGCGGCGTGATATTCGGATCGACAGCCTGCGATTGGTAGGCACCCATCAACGAGGCGCCACCTGAATTCCCAAGCAGTACAACTGCTTCCACACCCTGCACCTCACGCAGCCAGCGCACGCCGACACCGATGTCGACCAGCGCATGGTCGAGCAGGAAGCTACTCTCGAAGCCGCGGAAGCGCGTGTTCCATCCCAGGAATCCGATACCGCGGGTGGCCATGTAGTCGGCCAGGTAGTGCTCGGAGAAGTCTATTTGAAAGTGGGACGCGATCATCGCCACCTTGGGTTTGCGGCCTACACCGCGGTGATACAGACCCTGACAAGGGTGACCACCGGCACCTGCTCGCCGCGCCGTGGGCGAGGGCAACCCGACGAACTCACGGATAACTCCCGGCGAGGCGATACCACGAGTCATCTCAGCAGGCCTCCTTGGCGTAAACGGCTCGGTAGAAGATGTTCGCCAGCGTCTGGATACAGGCCTCGTCGTCGGGATCACCGGTGGCCGATTGCGACCGGGACCCGCTGAGCTGGACATAACAGAACTCGTTGAACATCGCCACGATCGCCACGGCGATCAGCTGCGGATCGTCGCCGGCGCAATAGCCTTCGGCCTGAGCGCGTCTGACCATCTCGGTGATGAACGACACAGGAACCGAGCACATTTCATCCCAGTACTGCGCGAAGTCGTCGTTGATCATTGCCAACTGCGACACGCTGATTACCTCCGCCAGTCGGTTGCGGTAGGTGTACCAATGGGCGGCGGCAGCCGCACGGGCGCGTTCGCGGTTG
The DNA here is from genome assembly GCA_963787635.1 of uncultured Actinomycetota bacterium. Lineage (GTDB taxonomy): Bacteria > Actinomycetota > Actinomycetes > Mycobacteriales > Mycobacteriaceae > Mycobacterium. Next base: position 1,236,252 of record CAWBDP010000008.1, read on the forward strand.
GACAGGCCGTGCCGCGTCACCGACTGGGCCCGCTGATTGGCCTCATCACGGAAACGCAGCGCCCACTGACGAACCATCGCCTCTTTCGAGTCGTAGTAGTTGTAGAACGACGCCGTCGAGCGGCCGGCTTCCGCCGCGATATCGGCGATGGTTGTCGACAAAATCCCCTTGCGAGCGACGACTGCCCGGGCGCCGGCGTCGATGGCGGCCTGGGTGCGCCGGCCACGGTGTGTCGGTAGTTCCGCGCGCGGGTCGTGTTGCTCAGACATACTCGACATCTGCAGCCCCTCCCCGTCGTGGTGCACTCTGGAACTGAACTGAATCTGATGTTAGATTCAGATCCAGTTCTTGGCCAGAGGTCGCCCATCGGTCGGGATCGAGGGGAGCAGCGCAATGATCAAGCCGCACAACACCAACGCCGAGTTCGAGCTGGGCGGCATCAACCATGTCGCGCTGGTGTGTTCGGACATGGCCCGCACCGTCGACTTCTACACCAACATTCTGGGCATGCCGTTGGTCAAATCCCTCGACCTGCCCGGCGGTCAAGGGCAGCACTTCTTTTTCGACGCCGGCAACGGCGACTGCGTCGCCTTCTTCTGGTTCGCCGACGCGCCCGACCGGGTACCTGGCCTGTCGTCGCCGGCCGCCATCCCGGGCATCGGCGAGATCACCAGCGCCGTCAGCACCATGAACCACCTGGCATTCCACGTTCCGGCCGAAAAATTCGATGCGTATCGGCAGCGCCTAAAGGACAAAGGGGTACGGGTCGGTCCGATCCTCAACCACGACGAGAGCGAGATGCAGGTATCGGCCAAGGTGCATCCCGGTGTTTACGTGCGCTCGTTCTACTTCCAGGACCCTGACGGCATCACCCTTGAATTTGCCTGCTGGACAAAAGAGTTCGGGCAAAGTGACGCCCAAGCCGTGCCGAAGACCGATGCCGACCGGCGTGTACGGTTGAGTCAGTAGTCGCATCACTCAGTCGCGGTACAGCGTTGGGTCGGCGAGCTCGTCGAGCAACGAGGCCAGGTGGTCGACCAAATCGTCGGGACCGAGGCGGACCTCGCCGGCCAGCCAGGCACCGATGGTTTGTCCCACTCCACCGACCACGAAATGTGCGGCGGCCCTGATCCGGTCGTTCTCTGCCACCCGCAGTGCGTTTCCGACGTGTTGACCGGACAGCATCGCAAACAGGGCGCTGGATTCGGCGCGCTTGCGAACCAGCACGGCGTCGGCGAGATGCGCGCCGAACAGCAGGCGCCCGACGCGCGGGTCTCCACCGATCGCCCGCACGATATTGGCAATCCCCGCCCGGGTTTGCTCGCCGGCTGGTACCGCGGCTACTGCGGCCTGGGTTGTGGCGGCCAGGTCGGCGATCACCCAGTCGAACACGGCACCGGCAAACTCGTCTTTGTCACTGAAACTCTCGTAGAAGTAACGCGCGGTCAGCCCGGCTCGGCGACAGATTCCGCGCACGGTCAACGCGGACGTGTCTTGCTTTGGGGCCCCGAGTAGATCCAGGCCGGCGGTCAGCAACCGGTTCCTGCGATCGGCCAGTCGGTCGGTGGCCTCGACTCCGCGATACGGCCGCACCCGCGTTTCTTGCGCTATCCGAGGTTGCGACGCCATGGACAACATCTTGACACCGAGGGACACGGCGGGCAATATCAGGAAACGAGCGTTATCACAATTAGCCAGACGGGTGTGACGATGGTGTTGGGCGAACCGATCCGGCATGTCGAACGTGCGATCGCTGATCCTGCCGAGCGACGCTCTGCGCCGCGCCACCCGGGAACCGGTATCGACGACGGTTTGATGGGTGTGGCGTTGCTGGCCGGACCGGCCAACGTGATCATGCAGCTGGCCCGCCCGGGCGTGGGTTACGGCGTGCTGGAGAGCCGGGTGGAAACTGGCCGGGTCGACCTCCATCCGATCAAACGGGCGCGCACCACGTTCACCTATCTGGCGGTCGCCACCGCCGGCAGCGAAGCGCAGAAAGCAGCCTTCCGGCGGGCGGTGAACCGCGCGCACGCCGAGGTTTACTCCACACCCGAAAGCCCGATCACCTACAACGCTTTCGACCCCGAGCTGCAGCTGTGGGTGGCGGCATGTCTGTACAAGGGAGCCGTCGACGTCTACCGGATGTTCGTCGGGGAACTGGACGACGAGGCGGCCGAACGTCACTACCGCGACGGCATGGCGCTGGGCACCACGCTGCAGGTGCCGCCGGCAATGTGGCCGCCGGATCGGGTTGCCTTCGACCAGTACTGGCGTGAGTCGCTGGAGAAAGTGCACATCGACGAAACGGTCCGCCGCTATCTGTACCCGATCGCGGCGGCCCGGGTGCGCGGCGTGGCATTGCCGCGACCGCTGCGTCGGCTGCCGGAAAGCATCGCGCTGCTGATCACCACCGGTTTTCTGCCGCAACGCTTCCGCGACGAGATGCGGTTGCCCTGGGACGACGCCAAGCAACGGCACTTCGATCGGTTGATGGCTCTGCTCCGGACGGTCAACCGCCTCATGCCTCGCTTCGTCCGGCAATTCCCGTTCAACGTGCTGCTGTGGGACGTGGATCGGCGGATCAAGACGGGCCGGCCTCTCGTCTAGCAGCTGCACCTCACAGGTCTCACAAACCTCGCCAGCCTCTCCACGGATTGCGGGTGCCTTCTGGAGACTGATACTGCATGCGATAGCAGGCCGGTCAGGATCGCCGTGGAATGCCAACTACCTCCGGCACAACGGAGCCTGCATAGCCGCGTGATATCACATGCGCCATCGCATTTGAACAAACAGTTATCTCTGAGTGCTGGGGCTGTTGTGGCCAAGGTGACAACGGGGAGTAGCCCCAGAGCGGTGGCCGGCGCTCGCGGTCCGCGCCGGAGTTGATAACGACAATCATTGTCAGTAGAGTACGACTCGCCAGTTCACAGCCGTCTGACCCTGGAGTGCGGTCACCATGTTGCGCTTCGTTACTGAAGGTTTGCTGGTAGTCGCTGCCTTCGGCCAGCTGACGGCGGAGACGCGCCGGATCGGGGTTGCGTGACCATGACCGCGCCCATCTGGATGGCCTCGCCGCCGGAGGTGCACTCCGCGCTGCTGAGCAGCGGTCCGGGGCCTGGGGCCTTGATGGCGGCTGCGGGCGCGTGGGATTTGTTGAGCGCTGAATACTCCGCGGTCGCGCAGGAGCTGAGCACAGTGCTGGCAGGGGTCCAGGCCAATGCGTGGGAGGGGCCAAGCGCGGAATCATATGTGGCGGCCAACGTTCCGTATCTGGCCTGGTTGACGCAGGCCAGCGCCAAAAGCGCGGCGACAGCCGTCCAGCACGAGACCGTCGCCGCGGCCTATACGTCCGCGTTGGCGGCCATGCCGACGCTGCCCGAACTGGCCACCAACCACGTCATCCACGGGGTATTGGTGGCGACGAATTTCTTCGGCATCAACACCATTCCTATCGCGCTCAACGAGGCCGACTATGCACGGATGTGGGTTCAGGCTGCCACCACAATGGCGACCTACGAAGCGGTTTCGGATGCCGCGGTCGCATCGACGCCACAAACCGCCCCGGCGCCGCAGATCCTGCAATCCGACGCGACAGCTCAGCCCGCCGATGACGGCGGCGACAACCCGCTGGGGCTCCCGCAGTGGCTCGTGCAATCCTTGCAAAACTTGGGCATAGGAAATTCCACCGTCGACCACGCTCCGACGATCAACAACGCGTTCGATCAGTTCATCGCCCAAATCCTGCAGAACTTCGGGTACAACTGGAACCCTGCCCAGGGCACGCTCAACGGACTCCACTACGACTCATACGTCAACCCAGGCCAATCGATCTTTTGGGTAGCCAGAGCCCTCGAACTTACCGAGGACTTCCAACAATTTGGCGTCGAACTGCAGACGAATCCGGCGGCGGCCTTTCAGTACCTGGTCAGCCTGGAACTGTTCGATTGGCCTACCCACATAGCTGAAATCGCCACCTGGCTGAGCCAGAACCCGGCATTACTGGCGGCCGTCGTCAGCCCTGCCATCACCCCCGTCGGGGCGGTGGGAGGTTTGGCGGGGCTCGCCGGGCTGGCCAGCCTGCCTCAGGCCGCCATCGTGCCGGCGGTGGGACCCATTCCTGCTCTGCCGACCGTGCTGCCCGCCGCCGGGACGGCCCCGACCCTCCCGGCACCGGCCGGCGCAGCCCCCGCCTCGCCGCCACCCTCACCTTCTCCCGCGGCGAACACCGTCGCCGGCTCCGCACCGCCAACACCGCCGCCTGCGGCCGCAGCCGGGGCGGGTTTCGTGCCGCCCTACGTGGTGGGGCCGCCCGGCATCGGGTTCGGTTCGCAGATGAGCACCAGCGCGAGTGCCAGTGCGAAAAAGAAAGCGTCCGAGCCTGATAGCGCCGTCGCTGCAGCTGCGGCGGCCGCCAAACAGCAGTCGCGAGCACGGCGGCGCCGGCGCGCACCGGTCCACAGATACGGCGACGAATTCGCCAACATGGATGTCGGCGTCGACCCGGACTGGGGTGGACCGGCGAGTGAGGTGCCTGTCGCGGCGACGGCGGCATCGGCTGCGGGCGCGGGGCGGCTGGGGTTCGCGGGGACCGCGCGGAAAAGCACCACGCTCGAGGCGGCGGGTTTGACGACGCTGGTCGACGACGAGTTCGGCGGCGGTCCGCGCATGCCGATGATGCCGGGCAGGAGCGGCGAGCAGTCCGGGGAACCGGCGCAGAGGGGAAAACACGAATGAGTCTGGCCGCAGCACGCGCGCGTAGGGTCGGTGGAATGCGTAGCGAAGGCGACAGCTGGGACGTCACCTCAAGTGTCGGGTCGACCGCGTTATTGGTCGCCACCGCAAGAGCATTGGAGGCACAAAAGCCCGATCCGCTGGCTGTGGATCCGTTCGCCGAGGTCTTCTGCCGCGCGGTGGGCGGGCCCGCGGCTGACGTGCTTGACGGCAAGCTTCCCGAACACCGGCTGAAATCATGCGATTGGGGCCAGCATTTCGTCAACTTCCAGGCAGCGCGCACCAAATACTTCGACGAGTACTTCCGCGGGGCCGCGGACTCAGGTGTGCGCCAGGTGGTCCTGTTGGCCGCGGGACTGGACTCGCGTGCCTACCGGCTGCCGTGGCCGGCTGGGACGACCGTATTCGAGCTGGACCAGGCCCCGGTTCTCGACTTCAAGCGCGACGTGCTCACCGCCCACGGCGCCCAACCCCATGCCGAGCGTCGGGAGGTCGCCGTCGATCTACGTGAGGATTGGCCACAAGCGCTGCGAGACAACGGGTTTGACGCGAGCAAGCCCTCAGCGTGGATTGCCGAGGGCTTGATGCTCTATCTTCCGGCCGACGCGCAAAACAAGCTGTACACCGGCATCGACACGCTCTCCGCTTCCGGTAGCCACGTTGCGATCGAGGATGGAGTACCGCTGCCACAGGACAAGTTCGAGGACGCGGTAGAAGAGGAACGCAACTCCGGAGACCAGCGCCTGTTCTTCCAGCTGGTTTACAACGAGCGCTTCGCCCCGGCCGACGCATGGTTCGGCGAGCGCGGGTGGAGGCCGGTTGCCACCCCACTGGCCGACTACTTTCGTCAGGTCGGCCGACCGTTGCCGGCGCCGGACACTGAAGCCGGACCGATGATCAGTCGAAACACACTCGTCAGCGCAGTCAAGCAGTAAGCAATGTCGCCAGCCTCGGGCTCAGATGTGTGCCTGCCGACACTCGATTTGGTATGCGGGAGAACCAAACCCATACCCGGTTTACGTACAGTAGTACTAGACGTCGTAGTACTACAGTGTGGCGATGGGTCCACCATCGTCCAATCGGACACGCCCCGCAGGTCCGATTGCCGTCGATGGACATCCACGGGACGTCGCCAGGAGCGGTTTTTGAGCTCCTCGACACTTAGCTTAAGCAATGCTAACTTCAGCCAGGTTAGGTTAGGCAATGCTGGCTGGAGGGGACGCAAGGGTGGAACATCGCTACGCCACCACAGACGTCCTGGCTGCGCGGCCCGACCCCCCGGCAGGCGAGTATCGATGACCGCTCCGATCTGGATAGCATCGCCGCCCGAGATGCATTCGGCATTGCTGAGCAGCGGCCCCGGGCCCGGTGCGTTACTGGCAGCCGCCGAGGCGTGGACATCGCTGAGCACCGAATATGCCTCGGCGGCAGATGAACTGACCGCGTTACTGGGCGCGGTGCAGGCTGGCTCCTGGCAGGGCCCGAGTGCTGAACAGTATGTGGCAGCCCATGCGCCCTATCTGGCATGGCTGACGCAGACAAGTGCGAACAGTGCCTCGGTGGCCGCGCAGCAAGAAACGGCTGCCGCCGCCTACACCGCCGCGCTGGCGGCGATGCCCACGCTGGCCGAGCTGGCCGCCAATCACGTCACCCACGGCGTACTGGTGGCTACGAATTTCTTTGGGATCAATACGATTCCGATCGCGCTCAACGAGGCTGACTATGCGCGGATGTGGATTCAGGCCGCCACGACGATGGGCACGTATCAGATAGTCGCGGGTAGCGCATTGGCCGCCGTGCCCCGGACGGTCCCCGCGCCGCTGTTGGTAACCCCCGGCGTCGGCGAGGCGGCCGATGCCGTGGCGACCGCGTTGCAGACCAGGGCGCAAGGCCAGGCCGCTCAATCCGGCTCTTCGCTGGACCTGTCAAACGCGCTGTCGTCCTACCTGAACTCCACCAACACAGTGGGCCAGCTCGCCTCGTCCGGGCAGAATCCGTCGCAGATCCTGCAGGAGATCATTCAATATTTCGAATCGAATCCCGTAGTGGCTTTGGTGGCGTTCGGGCCATTTCTCGGGGCTTTCGCTGTCTACGAAGTAGTTTCGCCCATCGCCACCTACGTCCCGATACTATTGCTTCTGCCGTTTATGATCGCCGCGGTCGTGAACTCCGCGCAGTCGCTGGCCGTGACGGTTGTGCCGCTGCCCGTGCCGGTCACCGGGGCAGCAGCCGCTCCGGCGCTTGTCGCGGTCCACGTCGGACAGCCCACCCAGGGACCGGCCGCCGCGATGGCGCCGACCGGTGGGAGTCCGGCGTCGAGCGCCTCATCTGGCGCTGGCGCCGGCGCTGGCGCTGGCGCTACACCGGCCGCGGCTCCGGCAGCGCCGGCATTCGCTTACCTGGTAGGGGGGGTCTATAGCGGAGACGGACCTGGCCCCACGCTTATCGACCCGGACGACGAGAAGACGCCGGGCTCCGCGGTTCCCGCGCTGCTGGCAGCGGGCGCGTCGAGTCGCCAACAAACGCGGGCGCGCCGGCGTCGGCGGGCCGAGATGCGCGGCCACGCCGACGAATTCGCCGACATGAACATCGGAGTTGACCCCGACTGGGGCGTCCCGACTGAGAAGGCGCCGACCGCGGAGACCGCCGCGTCGGACACTGGTGCGGGACCGCTGGGGTTCGCCGGAACCATACGCAAAGAGGTTTTGGCGGCCGCAGGGCTGACGACGCTGCACGGTGACGAGTATGGCGACGGCCCGCACATGCCGATGGTGCCCGGCAGCTGGCGGGCCGATGCGGCGGAGCACGGCGATGCTGGTAGTCGATCGGAGGATTCTGAGAATGATTCTTCGTGACGCCGGCATCACGCAGCCGTGCGATGTCGGTTTGCCCAAACCGACATGTTTCTTGCGATTAACAGGCAAAAGTCATTTTAGCGGCATTAGCGTAATTGCAGCTTGCCGAAAGCAGCCCGACGGGAGGGGCAGGCGTTGAAAATCGGTGATACCGGCATACTCGCAGCGGGGCCCGCAGCGCCTCGGGCCGACAGCGAAACCGTCAGCCGGTTCGCAACGTGCTGCCGCGCGCTCGGCATCACAGTCTACGACCGGCACCGTCCGGCGGACTTGCTCGCCGCCCGGTCCGGGTTCACAGCGCTCACCCGCGTCGCTTACGAGCAATGCGACGCGTGGACCGGGCTGGCCGCGGCCGGCGATACGTCGGCTCGGGTGCTTGAAGCGGTATCGCGCACGGTGGCCACCGCCGGCATGCTGCAGCGCCAAGTAGACCTGGCGCCCGGAGCGCTGGGCTTCCAGTACGACACCGGGTTGTACCTCAAGTTCCGAGCTACCAGCCCCGACGATTTCCATCTCGCACACGCCGCGGCGCAGGCCGATGCCGGACAGTTTGCCGAAGCCCACGCGGTGGTTGCCGCCATCGCTGACCGCCGGCCGAGCTGGCGCGAGGCTCAGTGGGTGGCGGCCACTGTCCAGTATCGGGCCCAGCGCTGGGCGGATGTGGTCAAGCTGCTGTCTCCGCTCGTCAATGATCCGGTGCTCGATGAGCATTTTGCGCACGCCGCCAAGATCGCCCTGGGGATCGCGCTGGCCCGGCTGGGCATGTTCGCTGCGGCGTTGTCCTATCTCGAGGAACCCGAGGGTCCGGTCGCTGTCGCCGCTGTCGATGGGGCACTGACCAGGGCACTGGCGTTGCGCGCCGAGGGCGACGAGGAAGCCGCTCGGGAGGTGCTTCAGGATCTCTATGCCGCCAACCCGGAAAACGCCCAAGTCGAGGAGGCGCTGACCGACACCAGTTTCGGGATCGTGCCGACCACCGCGGACCGCATCGGCGCGCGCATCGATCCGTGGGATCCCGAGACCGAGCCCAAGCCGGGCGATTTCGTGGAACCCGGGGCCCAGGAGCGCAAGGCTCTGTTGCTGGCCGAGGCCGAGAAGGAGCTTGATGAGTTCATCGGCCTCGAGAAGGTCAAAGATCAGGTGGCGCGGCTCAAGAGTGCGGTTGCCATGGAGTTGGTGCGGAAGGCGCGCGGGCTGGAGGTGGCGCAGCGCACCCACCACCTGGTCTTCACCGGGCCGCCGGGAACCGGCAAGACCACCATTGCTCGTGTTATCGCGAAAATCTATTGCGGCCTTGGCCTGTTGAAGAAAGAGAACATCAAAGAGGTGCACCGCGCCGATTTGATCGGTCAGCACATCGGGGAGACCGAATTCAAAACCAACGCGGTCATCGACAGTGCACTAGACGGGGTGCTGTTCCTCGACGAGGCCTACGCCCTGGTGGCCACCGGCGCCAAGAACGACTTCGGTCTGGTCGCCATCGACACATTGCTGGCCCGGATGGAAAACGACCGGGATCGCTTGGTGGTGATCATCGCCGGCTACCGCGCCGACCTGGATAAGTTTCTTGATACCAACCAAGGTCTGCGGTCACGGTTCACTCGCAGCATCGACTTCCCGTCCTACAAACCGGTCGAGTTGATCGAAATCGCCAACTTCATGGCCGAAAAGCGCGATAGCACCTTCGAACAGTCCGCACTCGACGACCTGGAGGCATTGTTCGGTCATCTGGCTTCGTCGTCGAAAGCCGACTTCAGCGGGATACAACGTCGCGGCCTGGACATCGCCGGCAACGGGCGGTTCGTGCGCAACGTCGTCGAAAAGTCGGAAGAGGAACGCGAATTCCGGTTGGACCACTCCGAACACGCCCAGACCGGCGAATTCACCGACGAGGAGCTGATGACGATCACCGCCAGCGACGTCGCCAATACGGTGCCCCCGCTGCTACAGGGTCTCGGCCTGGAGTGGCCGGCATGACGCGCGCCAGCGACAATTTTCCGAGAGCGATGAGGTGGGGGCACTCCCCAGCTTCGCGGGGGCCCCACCCGCTTGCGGGGGAAGAGCGGCGCTCATGACCCAGCCCGAGCCGCATGACGACCGCCGCTCATTCGCGTCGCGCACTCCCGTCAACGACAACCCCGAGCAGGTGGTGTACCGCCGTGGCTTTGTCACCCGTCACCAGGTGACCGGCTGGCGGTTCGTTATGCGTCGGATCGCCTCCGGGGTCGCCATGCACGACACCCGGATGCTCGTCGATCCGTTGCGCAGCCAGTCCCGCGCAGTGCTGATGGGTGTGCTGATCTTGATCACCGGTTTGGTGGGCTGCTTCGTTTTCTCGCTGATCCGGCCAAACGGGTCGGTCGGCAACAACGCGGTATTGGCCGATCGTTCCACCGCCGCGCTGTACGTGCGGTTGGGTGACCAGCTGCACCCGGTACTCAATCTGACGTCGGCCCGACTTATCGTCGGGCGACCAGTGAGCCCGACTACCGTCAAAAGTAGTGCGCTGGACCAGTTTCCGCGTGGCAACCTGATCGGCATTCCGGGCGCACCGGAGCGGATGGTGCAGAACACCGCCAAGGACGCGGACTGGACGGTATGCGACGCTGCCTCTGGTTCGACGACCGGTGTCACGGTCATCGCAGGAACACCCGATCGCAGTGGAGCGCGAGCGGCCGCACTCGACCCCAGACACGCGATCCTGGTCACCAACGCCAATAAAACCTGGCTGCTGTGGGACGGCAAACGCAGCTCAATCGACCTGGCCGACCGCGCGGTTACCGGCGCGCTGGGTTTGGGAAACGACGTACCACCACCACGGCCGGTCGCATCCGGGCTCTTCAACGCGATCCCCGAAGCTCCGGCGCTGACCGCACCGGCCGTCCCGGACGCCGGTGCCCCACCGCAGTTCCCCCTTCCGCGGCCCGCACCGGTCGGGGCCGTGCTGATGTCCTATGCCGCCGATAACACCGTGCTTTACTACGCGGTGCTGCCCGACGGGTTGCAGCCGATCTCGCCGGTGCTCGCCGCGATGCTGCGCAACGCCAATTCCTACGGACTCGACCAGCCGCCGCGGGTGGGCGCCGACGAGGTCGCGCGGCTGCCGGTGTCGCGGATCCTGGACACCACGCGCTATCCGGACCAGCGAGTCACGCTGGTCGACAGCACGCGTGATCCGGTCACTTGCGCCTACTGGAGCAAACCCGAGGGGGCGGCCACCAGCTCGCTCTCCTTACTGTCGGGCTCAGCCTTACCGGTGCCCGACGGGGTGCACACGGTGGATCTGGTCGGCGGCGGCGCTAATGGGACGGCCAGCCGCGTCGCGCTTGTGCCGGGCAGCGGGTACTTCGTGCAGACCGTTGGGGCCGAAGCCGCAGCACCGCCGGCGGGATCGCTGTTCTGGGTGGCGGATACCGGCGTCCGGTACGGCATCGACCAGGAATCCGGCAGCACTGGAAATGTCAAAACCGTTGAGGCCCTCGGGCTTAAGCCACCTGCGGTTTCGATCCCTTGGCCGATGTTGGCATTGTTCGCGGCAGGCCCGACGCTCTCGCGGGCTGACGCGCTGCTGGCCCATGACGGACTGGCTCCCGATTCTCGACCGAGCCACCCGGTCGTCACTGAGGGGGCGACGCGATGAGCCGCTTGATCTTTGAGCCTCGCCGCCGGCTGCCACCGCCGATGATTCGCAAGGGCACCATCACCATCGAGGCGCCGCCAGAGTTGCCGCGGGTGATTCCAGCATCGCTGTTGCGGCGCGCGCTGCCTTTCCTGATCGTGATCCTGATCGTCGGCATGATCGTCGCGCTGTTCGCTACTGGGATGCGGCTGATCTCGCCGCAGACAATGTTTTTCCCGTTTGTGTTGTTGCTGGCCGCAACCGCGCTCTACCGCGGTGGGGGCAACAAGATGCGCACCGAAGAGGTTGACGCCGAACGGGCGGACTATTTGCGGTACCTGTCGGTCATCCGGGACAACATCCGGACCCAGGCCGCCCAGCAGCGCGCAGCAGCCGAGTGGTCGCACCCCGACCCGGCTGATCTGGCAACGGTTCCCGGATCTCGGCGCCAGTGGGAACGCGATCCCCAAGACTCGGACTTCCTGGTGGTGCGGGCCGGACTTCACACGGCGCCGCTGGCCACCCCGCTACGGGTCAACGACACCGCCGACGAGATTGATCTGGAGCCGGTGTCGCACAGCGCGTTACGCAGCCTGCTCGAGACCCAGCGGACGGTTCGTGACCTGCCGGCCAGCATTGATCTGACCAAAGTGTCGCGGATCACGCTGCTCGGCGATGACGACGAAGTGCGGGCGGTCTTGCGGGCGTTGATCGCCCAGGCGGTGGCCTGGCACGACCCGACGGTGCTTGGGGTCGCTGCGGCTGCTCCCGATTTGGAAGCCCCGGAGTGGTCCTGGCTGAAGTGGTTGCCGCACGTCGACATTTCCGGCCAGCTCGACGGTGTCGGTCCGGCCCGCTACCTATCGACCAACATCGATGAGCTGGCCGCGTTCCTGGGCCCAGTGCTCGCCGACCGCCCGGCGTTCACCGGCGGCGCGGCCGATTCGCTACGCCACCTCCTGATCGTCGTCGACGACCCTGCCTACGACGTCGACGCGTCCACGCTGGCGGCGGGGTGGGCTGCGGTCACCATTATCCACCGCTCGACCACACCGCCGCACCGCGAACAGTATTCGAACCCGGAACGGCCGATCCTGCGCATCACCCACGGCAGCATCGAGCGTTGGCAAACCGGCGGCTGGCAGCCTTACATCGACACCATGGACCAACTGCGCACCGACGAAGCCGCCCACCTGGCCCGTCGGCTTTCGCGCTGGGACTCCAACCCGAGCCATGCCGGACTGCGGTCGGCGGCTACTCGCGGCGCGTCCTTCCCCGCACTGTTGGGAATCCCCGATGCGTCGGCGCTCGACGTGCCCACCCTGTGGGCGCCGCGCCGCCGCGACGATGAGCTTCGCGTCCCGATCGGCGCCACCGCTACCGGTGAGCCGCTGTTCTTCGACCTCAAAGACGAAGCCGAGGGCGGCATGGGTCCGCACGGCCTGATGATCGGCATGACCGGCTCGGGCAAATCGCAAACCCTAATGTCGATCCTGTTGTCGCTGTTGACGACTCACTCAGCCGAGCGGCTGATCGTGATCTACGCCGATTTCAAGGGCGAGGCCGGCGCCGACAGTTTCCGCAATTTCCCACAAGTCGTCGCGGTGATCTCCAATATGGCCGAGAAGAAGTCCTTGGCCGAACGGTTCGCCGACACGCTGCGCGGTGAGGTGGCCCGTCGCGAAGTATTGCTGCGCGAAGCCGGTCGGCGAATCCAGGGCAGTGCGTTCAACTCGGTGACCGAATACGAGAACGCTATTGCGGCCGGACACGACCTAGCCCCGATCCCAACGCTGTTTGTGGTAGCCGACGAGTTCACCCTGATGCTGGCCGACCACCCCGAATACGCGGAGCTTTTCGACTATGTGGCGCGCAAAGGACGATCGTTCCGCATCCACATCCTGTTCGCGTCGCAGACGCTGGATGTGGGCAAGATCAAAGACATCGACAAGAACACCTCCTACCGGATCGGGTTGAAGGTGGCCAGCCCCGCGGTTTCGCGGCAGATCATCGGCGTGGAAGACGCCTACCACATCGAATCGGGCAAGGAGCACAAAGGTGTGGGCTTCTTGGTGCCCGCCCCCGGTGCCGCGCCGGTCAAATTTCGCAGCACCTACGTCGACGGAATCTACGATCCGCCCCGAGCAGCCAAAACTCTTGTCATGCATTCAGTTCCGGAGCCAAAGCTGTTCACTGCGGGCCGTGTCGAGCCGGACCCGGACACCCTGATTGGAAACGCCGAGGAGGATGAACGGGCGGGTCCGCCACGGAAACTGATCGCCACCATCGGTGACCAGTTGGCCCGGTACGGGCCGCGCGCCCCGAAGTTGTGGCTGCCGCCACTCGACGAGCCGATCCCGCTGAGCGCGGTGCTGGCGCGTGCGGCGGTGCCGCCCGGGCAGTGGCGCTGGCCCCTCGGTGAAATCGACAAACCGTTTGAGATGCGACGGGACCCGCTGGTGTTCGACGCCATGTCGTCAGCGGGCAACATGGTGATCCACGGCGGTGCCAAGTCAGGCAAAACCGCTGCGCTGCAAACGTTTATCCTGTCGGCCGCCAACCTGCACTCACCGCGGGAAGTGACGTTCTACTGCCTGGACTACGGCGGCGGGCAGCTGCGGGCGGTGGAGGATCTCGCGCATGTCGGCAGCGTGGCGTCGCCGCTGGAACCCGAGCGTATCCGCCGCACCTTCGGTGAACTCGAGCAGCTACTGCTGTCCCGTCAGCGGCACGAGGTCTTCCGGGACAGGCGGGGCAACGGCTCGGCGCCGTCTGACGGCTTCGGCGAGGTGTTCCTGATCGTCGACAACCTCTACGCCTTCAGCCGCGACAACACCGACCAGTTCAATACTCGAAACCCATTGCTAAGCAAAGTGACTGAACTGGTCAACATCGGTCTGGCCTACGGCATCCACGTAGTCGTCACCACGCCAAGCTGGCTTGAGGTACCGCTGGCGATGCGCGACGGTCTCGGGTTGCGCCTCGAGCTCAAACTCCATGACGCGCGGGACAGCAATGTGCGGGTGGTCGGTGCGTTGCGCCGGCCAGCCGAAACTGTCCCGCACGATCAGCCCGGCCGCGGGCTGACCATGGCCGCCGAGCACTTCCTGTTCGCAGCTCCAGAGGTAGACCAAGTGGCGGCGATCAACGCCCGTCATCCTGGTGTCACCGCCCCGCCGGTGCGGTTGCTGCCCACCAACCTTGCACCAGGAACGGTCGGCTCGCTGTATCGAGGTCAAGACCGGATCGTCATCGGCCAACGCGAAGAAGACCTCGCCGCAGTCGAACTCGACTTCGCCGACAATCCGCTGCTGATGGTCTTCGGCGACACCAAGTCCGGGAAGACCGCGCTGCTGCGCCACGTCATCCGCACCATCCGCGACCACTCAACCCCTGCCCAGGCCGCGTTCACCGTCCTGGACCGCCGGCTGCGCCTCGTGGACGAGCCATTGTTCCCCGACAACGAGTACACCGCCGATATCGACCGGGTCATGCCGGCGATGTTGGGCCTGTCGGCGATGATCGACGCGCGCCGGCCGCCGACAGGCTCCCGGGCTGAGCTGGCCCGGTGGACCTACCGGGGCAACATGCATTACCTGATCATCGACGACATCGACCAGATACCGGACACACCGGCGGTGACCGGGCCGTATGTCGGTCAGCGCGTGTGGAGCCCGCTGATCGGCCTGCTGGCGCAGGCCGGGGACCTGGGATTGCGGGTGATCGTTACCGCGCGCGCCACCGGGTCGGGGCATACGCTGATGACCAACCCACTGCTGCGCCGGTTGAACGACCTGCAGGCCACCATCTTGATGCTGTCCGGCAATCCAACCGACAGTGGCAAGATTCGCGGCCAGCGGTTCGGTCGGTTGCCCGCCGGACGCGCAATCCTGCTGGGGGACAGCGACGATCCGACCTATGTTCAGTTGGTCAACCCGCTGGTTTCGGAAAACTTAATCCGCTGATGTTTCTGATTGAGAGGAGTAGTCGTCATGACACTGCAAGTCATTCCTGAAGGCTTAGCCGCCGCCGGCGCCGCGGTCGAGGCGCTCACCGCCCGGCTCGCCGCCGCGCAGGCCGCTGCCGCCCCGTTGACCACGGCGGTGGTGCCCGCCGCCGCTGATCCGGTGTCGCTGTCCACCGCGACGGGGTTCAGCGCGCGGGGCCTTGAGCACCATGCCCTAGCGACCCAGGGTGTCGAAGAGCTGGGCCGCTCTGGGGTGGGGGTGGGTGAATCGGGAGCCAGTTACGCCGCCGGTGATGCGGCCGCGGCGGCGTCCTATGGGATTGGGGGCGGCTAGAAAAGGCCTAGAAAGACCGAGCAAAGGCCGGGAAAACCCAGAAAGGCCTGGAAAAGACTTAGGACAACTGAAAACGTTGAACATCAATCACAATCGATACGAAAGGAATAACCATGAGTCTTCTCGACGCGCATATTCCACAGCTGGTGGCATCGGAGTCGGCCTTCGGGGCCAAAGCAGGACTGATGCGCTCCACCATCGGTCAGGCCGAGCAGGAGGCGATATCGGCGCAGGCGTTCCATATCGGTGAAGCCTCGGCCGCGTTTCAGGCCGCGCACGCCCGGTTCGTCGCCGCGGCGGCCAAGATCAACACCTTGCTGGACATCGCGCAGGCCAACCTTGGTGACGCCGCGGGTACCTATGTAGCCGCTGACTCCGCCGCCTCCAGCACCTACACCGGTTTCTGACCGGCTATCGATTTCAGAAAGGACCCGACGATGTCACAGATCATGTACAACTACCCGGCCATGCTGGCCCATGCCGGGGATATGGCCGGCTATGCCGGCACACTGCAGGCGGTTGGCGCCGACATCTCCAGCGAGCAAGCCGCGCTATCCGGGGCCTGGCAGGGCGATACGGGCATGAGCTATCAGGCGTGGCAGGCCCAGTGGAACCAAGCCATGGAGCAATTGGTGTTGGCCTACCGGGCGATGGCCGATACCCACCAGACCAACACCACCGCCATGCTGGCCCGTGACCAGGCTGAAGCCGCCAAATGGGGCGGCTAAACACCGTCGATGGCCGCTGAGCCCAACGCCATCGAGCTGACCGTCGACAACGCCTGGTTCATCGCGGAAACCGCTGGCGCGGGTGCGTTTCCGTGGGTGCTGGCGATCACCTCGCCCTACTCCGACGCTGCGCAGCGCGGTGCTTTCATCGACGGCCAGACCGCTGAATTGACCCGGATGGGCGTGATCTCGCCGGACGGCGTCATCAACCCCGCGGTGGCCGACTGGATACGGGTGGTCTGCTTTCCAGACCAGTGGCTGGAGCTGCGCTATGTGGGGCCAACGGCCTCTGGCGATGAACTGCTTCGCGGCATCGTCGCACGGCGTGACGGCGCGACGACCAACACCGTGGTTGCGCTTCGCAGCGCACAGCTGGTCACGTTCACCGCGATGGCAATCCACGATCCGCGAGCGCTGGTTCCGGTCCTCGGTGCCGGCCTGGCGCAGCGACAACCGGCGCGGTTCGACGAATTCAGTCTGCCGGCCCGGGTCGGCGCCCGGGCCGATGAGCGACTTCGTAGCGGCGCATCGCTCGCGGAAATCCTTGACTACTTGGGTATTCCGGAGTCTGCGCGGCCGGTAGTGGAGTCAGTGTTCACTGGTCCGCGCAGCTATGTCGAGATTGTCGCCGGCTGCCGCCACGATGGACAGCACGCCAGCACCGAGGTCGGGATGAGCATCGTGGACACCGTGGCGGGTCGCGTGCTGGTCAGCCCGTTTCGCGGGTACGACGGCGAGTGGGTTTCGAAGTTCAGCCCCGGGACACCGCTCGCGGTCGCCGCCGCTATCGAACATCTCACCGCGACGTTGCCCGACGGTCAGTGGTTCCCCGAGTCGCGGCTGTCCCGAGATTTCCTTGCCCAGCTGTCCTAGAAAAGTCCGGCCGTCTTAGCAGAGATGAGGTAACTGATGTCCCAGGATGTGGAGGTCCCGGTGACGCCCAGCGCCGTCATGCCGACTGTTCGTGTCGCCGTCGTCGCCGAAAGCCGACTGACTGAGATGGCGCTGCCCGCTGAGCTGCCGTTGCGCGAAATCCTGCCCGCGGTACAGCATTTGGTGGTTTCCGGCACTGACGACCGCGTTGACGCCGTCGATACAGGTGACGGCTCGGTGGCCCATGCTCGGCTGAGCCTTGCCCCAATCGGCGGGGCGCCATTTAGTCTGGATGCCAGCCTGGATACTGTCGGGGTCGTCGACGGTGACCTGCTGGCATTGCAGCCGTTGCCTGCCGGTCCGGCGGCGCCGGGCATCGTCGAGGATATTGCCGACGCCTCCGTGATCTTCTCGGCGTCCCGTTCGAAGCCGTGGGGGACCGCTCATATCCAACGCGGGGCGCTGGTCGCCGTCAGCGGATTGGTCGTCGCGGCAACGGGACTGGCGGTCACCCACCGGGAGGTCACCGGGCAGGCGGCCGGCCTGTACGTTGTCAGTGCGATTGCCGCACTGACCGCGCTTGCCGGCCTGCTGGCGCGTTCGCCGGGTGTCGGATCGGCACTGTCGATCGTGGCGCTGGTACCGATCGCCGTCGCTTTGACGTTGGCGGTACCGGGCGCTTTCGGACCCGCCCAGCTGATGCTGGCCGCCGCCGGGGTCAGCGCCTGGTCGCTGATCACCATCATTCTTCGCCGCCGAGAGCATGACTCCGGCATCGGATTCTTCACTGCCACAGCCGTCCTCGGCGTAGGCGTGCTGCTGGCCGCGGCCGCCGAGTCGCTGTGGCAGCTGCCGGTGCGCAGCGTCGGCTGCGGCCTGATCGTGATTGCACTGCTGGTGACCATCTCGGCCGCGCAATTGTCCGCGCTCTGTGCGCGGTTCCCGCTGCCGGTGATCCCGGCGCCGGGTGACCCCACACCGTCGTCGCTACCGCTGCGGGTGCTGGCGGACTTGCCGCGGCGGGTGCGGATCAGCGACGCCCACCAGACCGGTTTTGTGGCCGGCGCGGTATTGCTCAGCGTGCTGGGCTCGGTGGGGATCGCGCTGCGGCCCGAAACGGTTGCGGTGTTGGGCTGGTACGTGGTGGCGGCCACCGCCACGGCGGCCGCGCTGCGCGCACGGGTTTGGGATTCGGCCGCCTGCAAGGCCTGGCTGCTGGCCCAGCCTTATCTGGTCACGGTGGCGCTGTTAACGATCTACACGGCGACGGGCCGCTATCCGGCGGCATTGGGCGCGGTGGTCGTGCTGGCCGCCCTGGTGCTGGTGTGGACACTGGTCGCACTGAATCCGACCAGCGCCAGGGCTGACAGTTACTCATTGCCGATGCGCAGGCTGGTGGGCTTCGCCGCCTCGGGTCTCGACGCGTCGCTGATCCCCGTCATGGCCTATCTCGTCGGCCTCTTCACCTGGGTTCTCAATCGATGACCCGAACTAGTGCCGGATTAGGCTGTGTCACAGCGGCTCTGGCCTTAGCCGTCTGGACATGCCCGGCGGCCATGGCGATCAGCCCGCCGACCGTCGACCCGGCCGCTCCGCCGCCGAATGGTGCCCCGGGACCGGTGGCGCCGATGGAGCAACGCGGTGACTGCGGCACCTCCGGCGTCATCGCGGGCACCGATCCCGGCGCCGCGACACCCAGCCAGTCATTGTTGAACCTTCCTGCAGCACAACGGATTTCCCGTGGCGACGGCGTCCTGGTGGCAATCATCGACACCGGGGTGCGGCCCGGCGCGCGGCTGCCCAACGTCGACCCGGGCGGTGACTACGTCGAATCGACCGACGGCCTCACCGACTGCGACGGGCACGGCACGCTGGTCGCCGGCATTGTCGCCGGCCAGCCCGGCGGCGACGGCTTCTCGGGGGTCGCGCCCGCGGCACGGCTGTTGTCCATTCGGGCCACGTCGGCTCGATTCTCGCCGCGGACGGCCGGTGGGGACCCGATGTTGGCACAGGTGTCTCTCGACGTGGAGACGTTGAGCCGCGCGATCGTGCATGCGGCTGATCTGGGTGCCCGCGTGATCGACATCTCGATGGTGAGCTGCCTGCCGGCCGACCGGCCCGTCGACCAGTCGGCCCTCGGTGCGGCGCTGCGATACGCGGCCGTCGACAAGGACGCGGTGATTGTGGCCGGGGCCGGCGACAGCGGATCAAGCGGCCAAACCTCTTGCGAGTCGAACGCGCTCAGCGATCTGAGCCGCCCCGACGATCCGCGAAACTGGGCCGGCGTGACCTCGGTGTCGATCCCGTCGTGGTGGCAGCCGTACGTGCTGTCGGTGGCCTCGCTCACCCCACAGGCGCAGCCGTCTACATTCACCATGGCCGGGCCGTGGGTGGGTGTTGCCGCGCCGGGGGAGAACATCGTGTCGGTGAGCAACCGCGACGACGGTGGCCTCGCCAATGGCCTGCCCAACAACCGGCAGCAACTGGTCCCGCTCAGCGGCACCAGCTATGCGGCCGGCTATGTCTCGGGCGTTGCGGCGCTGGTCCGGGCCCGGTATCCCGACCTAGCCGCCAAGCAAGTCATCGGCCGGATCACTGCGACTGCGCACAGTGCGGCCCGGACTCCATCCGACGAGGTGGGATCCGGGACCGTGGACCCGGTCGCGGCGCTGACGTGGGAGCTGCCCGTCACGACCAGCGCTGCTCCCACGGTGAAGCCGATCGCGGCGCCGCCAATACCGGCACCGAAGAACTCCACGCCGCGAATCGTGGCCTTCGTCGGGACCGCGGCCCTCGCGTTGACCGTCGTGGCTGCCGCCGCGATCGCCGCGCGCCGACGGAAGGAGCCCACCGCATGAACCGAGTAACCGCCGACTACCCGGGGACTGGACGATTCACGCTGGCCCTGCTGGTCCTGGTGCCTGCGGTGCTGGCCTATCCTTGGCGGTCGACCCGTGAGCATTGGGTCGTCGGTGTCGCCGCCGTGGTAGTGATCTTGCTATTCGCGCGGTGGCGGGGACTTCCCGTCACCACGATCGCGCGCCGCCGACTGGCCATGACGCGGCGGAAACCCGGCCGCCGGTCCGTGCGGCAATACGGAGCCGACGCGCGGATCACCGCGCTGCTCAGCCTTGCGCCGCGCGCCACCGAGCCAGACATCCTCCCGTTGCCGCTGATCGCCGGATATCTGGATTGCTACGGCATCCGAGCTGATGCGATCCGAGTTACCAGCCGCGACAGCGTGTCCGAGAACGGCGCGGCGCGGCGCGAAACCTGGATCGGGCTGACGTTGTCCGCCGCTGACAACTTGGCGGCGCTGCAAGCCCGCTCGCCGGAAATCCCGCTACGTCAGACGGCCGAGATCGCGGTACGCCGCCTCGCCGACCACCTCCGCGAGATCGGTTGGACAGTCGCCGCGGCCGAGCCGGAGAGCGTCCCGTGCTTGCTCGGGCCCAAGGCACGCGCAAGCTGGCGTGCGGTTCGGGAGGATGGCGCCGACTACGTTGCGGCTTACCAGATTAGGGCCGACGCTTCGCTGCCGAACATCCTCGCTGCGACCTGGTCGCATCCCACCCGGGAGACGTGGACGGCGGTGGAGATCGCCGGCGTCGGAGCCTCTCGCACTATGGCGGCCGCATGCGCATTCCGCACCGACGGACCTCCGTCGGGTGCGGCACCGGTGCAGGGACTGACGCCGCAACACGGAAACCAGCAGCCCGCATTGACAGCATTGGACCCGTTGTCCAGCCGAAAACTCGACGGGCATGCCGTCATGGCCGGCGACCTGCTGTCGCGACTGCGCTGGCCGTGTTCGGCCACCGTGTCCGCTGAAAGCCATGCGCGGCAGTCGTATTCGGGTGTGAACCAAACGCGTTAGCCCCACAGGCTCATCAAATCGGAACTCAACCCCGCCTCCATCAGATTGGTGATCACGTCGGCAGCCGACCCCCGTGGCGGGAGGGAACACCCTCGTCCTCACCAAGCCCGAGCGCGGGCCGGTCATTGTGGCGAGACGATCCGATGCGTGGATACTGAAGCAATGGCGACTAAGCCCGTGGGACGCGACTCGGCCGCAGCTGCCCGGCTCGGCAAGGTACTGCATGCCCACGGCCTGCGGCGGATGCCCTCGCGGATAGCGGTATTGACGATGCTCGAACTGTTCGGGCATATGTCTGTGGGAGAGATCCATCGGCATCTCAGCGAGGCGGAGCGGGGCGATGGCCCCCCGCCGGATTTAGCGACGGTTTACCGAACGGTGACCACGCTGGTTGAGCGGGGCATATTGCATACTTTGACCGCAGACGGTGGTCTTGCCAAATACGGATTGATCGGAGATCCGCATCACCACGGGGTGTGCACCGAATGCGGCTCGATCACCGAACTGTCCGTTGCGCGACTGGTTTCGTTGCTGGAGCAGGTGAACGAAGGTAATTCGTTCAGGTTGTCTGAAGAGACCAGTCTAACCGTGCCGGGCCTGTGCGGAAACTGCCACAGCAAGGATCAGCGCAACGGTGGCCGGAGTCAGTCCCAATCGCGTCAGGACTGACGTCAGGCCCTTGTGATATGTCGTTGAACGCCAACGTAATTCATGGTCAAGGCGGCGGCCAGCCGAATAGGGTCGCCGCGTTCTCGTAGAAGACGGCGCGCAGCCAATCGTCGTCGACGTCAAGCCGCGTCAGCGCCCGCATCGCGTCGAGGTAGTAGTAGGGAATGTTTGGGAAGTCGCTGCGCACTTGCGCGGTCTGGCCGGACGCGGGTACGTCTTCATCGGACATTGGCCATCTTCGGCTCCTCCGGCAGGCAGTAGGTAATACGGTTTGTCTACATCAGCCAGCCCGCAACGGTAGTGAGAAGGAGGACGCGACATGTGGGACCCCGATGTCTACCTGACCTTCGCCGATCAGCGTGCCCGTCCGTTTTACGACCTGCTGGCCCGGGTGGGTGCCGAGCGGCCGCGCCGGGTGGTCGACCTTGGTTGTGGCGCCGGCAATCTGACACTACAGCTAGCCCGGCGCTGGCCCGACGCGGCACTCGAGGCGCTGGACAACTCCCCGGAGATGGTCGCCGCCGCCCAGGAGCGCGGCGTCAACGCCGACATCGCCGATCTGCGGACCTGGAAACCGCGGCCTGACACCGACGTGTTGCTCAGCAACGCCGCCCTGCACTGGGTGCCCGAACACCCCGAGCTGATGGTCCGGTGGGCCGGTGAGCTGCCGTCCGGCTCGTGGATCGCCGCTCAATTGCCGGGCAATTTCGACACACCCTCACACTCCGCGGTGCGTGCGGTGGCCCGCCGCGAGTTGTTCGCGAAGACTCTGCGCGACATCCCATTTCGGGTGGGCGCGGTGGTCCAGTCGCCATCTCACTATGCCGAGTTGCTGATCGAGGCGGGTTGCAACGTCGACGCGTGGGAGACCACCTACCTGCACCAGCTGACCGGCGAGCACCCGGTGCTGGACTGGATCAGCGGCACCGCGCTGCTGCCCGTGCAAGAGCAGCTCAACGAGGAGGACTGGCAGGCGTTTCGGCAGGAGCTGATTCCCCTGCTGGCCGACGCCTATCCGCCGCGGCCCGACGGCATCACCTTCTTCCCGTTCCGCCGGGTGTTCGTCGTCGCCCGGGTCAAGTGACGGGTTACAGCGGAAGCCCTTTTTCCTCTGCCTCTTTGCGGTATCGGTCGACCCACTCGTCGGAGCGGCTGTCGGCCTGGCGCTCCAACACCGGTGCCGGTGCCAGCCGCGGATCTTGACCCAAGGATTCGAGAACATTGGCCACGATCGTCGTCAGGTTGCGCCACAGCACCGGATAGGAGACATCGATCGGGTCGACGTGCTCCTCGGCGAACCACGTGCGCCAGCCGGTTTCCTGGTCGCGCAGGTTCTGGACGACGTGGGCGATGGCACCGGCGTGATACACCGCCTGTCTGTCACGCTTGGGGTCGGCGCGTCCTCGCCACACCTGGGTCTGCACCGCACGCCAGAACGACACGGCCTGCGACACCACATCGGGGCGGTGGACGTGCACGTAAACCGGTTCGCTGCCGATCACGTCGCGGATCGCGGCGCGCAGGCCGTCGCCGGAGCGGTTGGGCAGTCCGGCTGCCCGCTGCACCAGCAGTGGTGTCTGGTTCCACATCAGCTTGCCGCCCCAGATGCCGTTGGGGGTGCGCCCGGAACTGCGGATGTGCTCACGCCAGGCTTCCGGCGTGGAGGGGTCGGGTGTACCGGGCTGCAGCGGATCCAGCAATTCCAGGATGGACTCGTCTTGGACGCCGGCGAACCACTCCCGCGGTTGGGGCGCCATGCCGGTGCTGGGCAGGTACTGGAAGAACTCCTGAGGCTCGCCGGCGCTTCCGGTGGCGCGAAGCGATTCCACCAGCAGCGTGCTGCCGCTGCGCTGGGTGGCGAGCACCAAATACGACGTCGGGGTCGTGGACACTCGCGTGAGCTTAATGGCAGTTGCCGGTGGTGGTGTCCGTCGGGATAACGTTCACGATGAAGACAACTATTGCTGTGGCTGCTGTACCTCGTCCTCGATCCCGCGGTCCGTTGCGATCGCCGAGCGGCTGGTCGGCGCTTTGGCGTGGATCTGTAGGTACGTGTCGGTGTAGCGGGTCGAGATTCGCGTGCCCGCGAATTCCGACGGGATCACGTCGCCGGTGTGCTGACGCCAATTGTCCAGCTGCACAGCCAAATCAGCGGCTATACCGTCGGCGTGTCCGGTGTCGTCGGTGGCCAGCAGGTTGTTGGTTTCGGTGGGATCTGCGCGTAGGTCGTAGAGTTCGCGCTCCGGTCGAGGTGCCGTGACCAGCGGTGCGACAATTTGTCCCGAGGGGCTGGCCTCGATGTCCCAAGGGAGGTCCAGTAACGGACGGCGCGCGTAATTCTCGATGTAGCTGTATTCCTTTGTCCGGATAGCGCGTATCGGATCGAACGAGTCGTGGTAGGTCTTGGCGGTGTAGAGATGCTCGCGGACCGGCGAGGTGTGTCCGTCCAGCAGGTTGCGGGCGTGCGAAATTCCCTCGATGTCGTCGGGCTCCTCGATACCGAGTAGCTCCAGCAGCGTCGGTACCACATCGACACCGCTAAACAGCTCGTCATAGACCCGCGGTGGCATCGCCAGCCGGGTCGGCGGGCGGACGATCATCGCGATGCCCGTGCCGGCGTCATAGAGCGTGGATTTCGCGCGCGGGAACGCCGGGCCGTGATCGGTGACGAAGACCACCCAGGTGTCGGTGTCGAATCCGGTGTCAGCCAACGTGTCCAGCAACATGCCGACAGCGGCATCTGCGGTGGCGATCGACCCGTAGAAGTCCGCGAGATCCTGACGCACTTCGACGGTATCGGGCAAATAGTCGGGCAGTGTAACCGCGCCTGCGTCGGCAGGTTGATAGCGCTCCCTGGGGTAGGGCCGGTGTGTCTCAAAAAACCCGGCCGTCAACAGGAAGGGGCGGTCAGTGCCGTCCTTCGCGCGCTCCCGCAACCAGCCTTGCGTCTTGTCAACCACGTACTCGCAGTAAGAGTTCGACACGTCGAACTGATCGAAACCCAGCCGCTTTGGATACGACGTCTCGTGCTGCATCCCGAAAAGTACGGAATACCAACCGAATTGAGACAAGATCTGCGGAAGTGTGCGCACGCCGGAGCGGTATTCCCAGCCGTGGTGGGCCAATCCGACCAGGCCGTTGCTTTGTGGATAGCGCCCGGTGAACAGTGATCCCCGCGACGGCGAGCACAGCGGCGCGGTGGCATGGGCCCTGGTGAACAGGATGCCTTCTGCGGCCAGTTGATCCAGCCGGGGGCTGGTGACATCCGGGTGGCCGTAGGCGCCGAGATACCGGCCCAGGTCATGCCAGTGCACGAGCAGTATGTTTTGTCGATCAGTCAAGCGTTGTCGGTCCTCGACATCCCGGTCCCTGATCGCCGTCACCTCCCCAGCTTCCCTGACTCGCCAACCGAGGTTACCGGCGGTACGTCCCAGCCGTTCTCGGACACGAACTCAGCCAGGGGCCGCGCAAAAGCCCAGCCGTCTTCTTCCAGTGCCGGCCGATCCGGAAAGTCGGGCACCGGGCCCAGGCACAATATCGCGATCGGCTCAGCGCCGTCGGGCATGCCGAGCAGGGCCGCCAGCCGGTTAGGATCGAACAGCGACACCCAGCCCATGCCGAGACCTTCGGATCG
This sequence comes from uncultured Actinomycetota bacterium, assembly GCA_963787635.1. Classification (GTDB taxonomy): domain Bacteria; phylum Actinomycetota; class Actinomycetes; order Mycobacteriales; family Mycobacteriaceae; genus Mycobacterium. The sequence goes on from CAWBDP010000008.1 coordinate 1,261,539, forward strand.
GGCCGCAAGCCAGAGGTTTTGGATCGCGCACGCTACCGATGCGAGATCCATCTGCGGCAGGGTGCGCCTGCCGAACACGTAGGCATCCCTGCCGTCGCAGAGCGCCACCACCAGCAACTCAGCGCACTCGAGGATGCCCTCGACCTTCAGTGCGAGAAACTCCTCGGCGCGTCGCCCCAGTGCGCGGGCAGTCAAGATCCGCTCCTCGTCGACCAAAGCGTGGATGTGCCGACGCAGCGCGGCGTCGGTGACGCGAATGAAGCGCCATGGCTGCATCAGACCCACGCTGGGCGCGGCGTGCGCAGCTTCCAACAGACGCGCCAAGACATCCTGGGAAACCACGCTGCCGGGCACGAAACGGCGCATGTCGCGGCGCTGCGCGATCACCCGGTAGATGGACTGCCGCTCCTGCGGGCTGAATGCGTGATCGGTCACAGGGCCATCGTAGAAATCATTCCGGCGGTGAAGTGCTGGCCGTGGTGGCGCGCCAAAACCGACACGGGACAGATCGCCGTTCCCACCTCCGCGCGAAATACTGGTTTGGGCGGATCATGGGAGACAGACTCGCCGACGAAGAAGGAGTGGCCTGATGGAGTTACCCGACGTACTCGACCAGCTGGCCGCCGACGACGCTGTGCGACGCGTCTACGGCCAGCCCTATCAGACGGCCGACGGAGCTACCGTCATCAGCGTTGCCAAGGTGCGTTGGCGCGGAAAGCGGCGTTCCGAGGACGGCGCGGGCTATCTGGCCGCGGCGCCGCTCGGTGTGTTCGTCATCCACGGCAACCAAGCACGGTGGGTGGCCGCGATCGACGAGAACCGGATCGCCCTGATCGGGGTGATCACCGGTTTGCTGTCCGCGGTGATCGGCAGTCTGGCGGTGCTTCGGCGTCCGCCCTGGCCGGATTTGTCAGCGAAGCCGCGTCAGGGTCGGTAGGTGACGCCGACCGCCCGGAACACGCTTTCTGGCGTGCTATCGAAGGTCAGCGATCGGCGCGGCAACCCGGTGAGCACATCGCCGGGGATGGTGGCCTTGTAGTGCAGGGACAGCTGGCCGCTGAACCTCGGGTCGATGCGGCCGACGTCCACATCGACCTGTAGCCCGGTCGGCGAGATCTCGGCGGTGGCCGCACCGGTCTGCGGTGCGTCCCAGCGCACGTCAACGGTGGGGCCGGCCAGCTTGGGCAGCGACGAGAGCGTGGCCAGTACCCGCTCCGAGGTCATCACCAGCGACCCGACGTAGCTGGCGACGCTGTGGGCTGACCGCAGGCCAGGGATGGCCCCGCTGAACCGCCGAGTCACCGCGACGTAATCGGCCAGGTAGAGGACGCCTTCCGCGTCGACCTCCGCGCGAAGGTCAAGGGGCAGCTTGCCGATGCCGAACAGCTTGCGGACAAAGACCGGCATCAGCCCAGTATGACGGCGGCTCGAATTTGTGTGTCCAGCCTTCGCGGTATCAGCGCTCGGGGTCCTCGCGGCTCTCGTCGAGCTTGTGATCGGGGGCAAGGATGCGCCGGGTGGCAACCGGCTTGCCCTCCACCCGTTTGACCACTTCCGGTGGGCGTAGTGGATTGGTGATCCGGCCCTGTACCGGGGCGCCGTTTTTGACCGATGGCGGCACGACCCGCTTGGTGTCGGCCTTGCCTTCGTTGCCTGCGCCGGGCGCGCCGGCCAGCGCCCCCGGGGGCATCATCGGCATCCCACCCATTGCGCCCCGGGGAGCTGCCGGCTCGGGCGAGGGCGCCGGCGGCACTGGCGTGCTCGGCGACGAGGCCGGGGCGGTACCGGCAGACGGGACCGGTGGTGGCCCGAGCATCGCGGCCGGCGTTGTACCGCCACCACCGGCACCGCCGCCACCGGCTCCGCCGCCCGCATCGCCGGCGCCGGGCTCGCCCGCGTCGAACAGGTCATAGGGCACTTCTTCGCGCGCTTCGGAGGCCCCGGCGTGCTGCATTGCACCCAGGCCCGCCTGCAGGGCTTGCGAGCCCGCTTGCATGCCCTGCTGGGCAAACTGGGCAAACGGCTGCAGTGCGCCGCTGATGGCACCGGCCAATCCGCCCGCGATTTGTGACGCCATCTGCGGGATGTTTTGCATCATTTGAGTCGCCGGATCGCCGGCGGCGGCCAACTTGGCCGACGACGCTTCTTCGTTGGCCGGGAATTTCTGTGACGCGTCCAGGAGCTGGCGCAGGCGATCCTCCATCGCCTCCAGGCTTTCGGCGTTGTCGTCGGCGTCGCCGCCGTTGGCTGCCATACCAAATGCCGTCAAGAGCTGGTCGAGGGAACTGGTGCCCGCCACAAGCGGATCAGGTGTGCTCATTGGCGGAGGCTTTATTCCCAGGGCGCGGAAGATTCCTTCGAGGTCTACGTTGAGCTTTGGGTGCGGTGTCACTACGTAATCCCTCCCGTTGTCACCTGGCTCAGCGCCTGGAACCAGGCAAAGTGATAGTTCGCCCCGATCTTGTCGGCCCCGACCAGCGCGTCGATCGCGGCAAGGAGCTGCCAATTACCTACTTTGGCGGCCTCGACGCTGCCTGGGTAGGAGGCGAGCACTTGGTCGCGGACGTCGTGAGGGATTGCTGGAGCAGCTCAATCTCTTTCTCGTCAACGCCGGTGCCCCGGGAGGCGGCGCCTGCCAGGGTATGGGCGAGGCGTGGCAGGCCGTCGCGCCATTTGGTGGCCTGGCCGAGTTCCCAGCCAAGATCTTCGACTACGGGTCCCTGACGCGCTCGCGGTGAGGTTGGGACGGGTTCTTTGTCTTCGGGGGGCAGATAATGCAGGGGTGCGTAGCTTGCCGCGGCGTTAACTTCGCCGAGCAGCGCCTCCAGATCACCGCGGCGCGGTGCCGGCGCGTGCAGTTGCAAGCCGGTAGGGATGTCGATGCCCGGCGGGATCCATCCGCTGGCGAGGTCGGTGACCAGGATGCTGGTGCCGTCGGAACGGTCTCCGGCGGCCCAGGCCAGCCGTGGTTCCTGGCGCGCCACGGCTTCGATAAGTCGCTGCAGCCGGGCGCGGGCAGTCGATGCGGCTGAGGCCACACCCGCTGCGGCGCCGCCCCCGCTGGCGACCAGAGCCTGCTCGCCGATCCCCGCCGGTGTCGGCGCTGGGGTCGAGGTGGGCTGGCTGGACGGTTGGCGCACAACCGCGGGCTGACCGACACCGGCCCCCCCGGCTGCGGGACTGACCGGCGCCGACGACGGCGGAGACGCCACGTGGCCCGCCGGCGCGGTCGGTGGCGCGGGTGCTACGGCGACGGGCGGCCGGATGTCGGCGCCGTAGGCCGGCAGGGGACCGGCCGGCGGTGCCACGGCCTGGGGAGACATCGTCGCCGACGGCCCGGCCAGGTAAGAGGTGCTGGTGTCGATGGGGGCGTGAGCCGGCGGAGGCGGAGGGGCAATGTCGGCGGCTGGGGCGTGCCCGGCGTCGAACACCGGGGTCTGCCCGCTGGTGGCGAACGTCGGAGCGCCAGCCGGCGCCGGCGGTGCGACCGGTTCTGGCAGTTGGCCACCCAACGGACCGGCGGGCGGCACAGCTGCCGCCGTCGCCGACACCGGCGTACCCATCTGCAGGCCCTGGTTGAAACTCTGCGCCAAGGTGGTGGCGCCATCGGTGGCGGTCCAGCGGCTGCGAGACTAGCTGGGGGCATACCGGTCACGGGCATCGGTGCGCCGGATATGGGCGAATTCAGCATGGGTGGAGGGCCACCTAGTCCCGGTCCGCCTATTCCGGGGCCGGCAGGGGCAGGGGGCGCGCTGCGGAACTGTTGGTAGCGGATTTGAGCCGACAGATCCGGGGGGCACCGGCTGCGGCGGGCGCTTTAGGTGCGGGTGCTGGCAGCGGATTAGCGCCGACGGTGGTTGATGGAGCTGGGGGCGGTGCAGCCGGCACTGTACCTGGGGCAGGGTGGGGGGCTTGAGCCAATGTTTGCTGGATGAGCTGCGGGCGGTGCGGCGGGCGCGTCGGGCGGGGGTACGCGGTTGCCTGCCGGCCGGATGCTCGGAGGTGCGCCGGACTGATTTAGTACGGTCTCCACTTGCCGTTGCACCGCTTCGCGATTAGGAGACCCGAATGTGGGATCAAAACCTAGGTTTTTAGCGAATTGGCGTGCCGATACGGGTACGCCGCGTTTGTCGAGAACAGTCTGAATCTGGTTGAACACATCGTCACAGCGCGTGGCAGCTCTAAGATTGGCTTGCGTTTGGCAATCCATGACGACATCCGTAATTTTACCGATTTTGATCGGAACGGGATCTTGGGAAGCCTGAATGTGGTTGATCCGGGAGTTGCCATCGTGCGCGATCGTGTTCAATTCTTGTAGAAGTTGACTGCCCGCCTCGTGGGAGGCCTGGTAGGAAGACTGAATGACGCCGTTCACTTCTCCGATCTGACGGTGATGCTCGGCGCCCCAACGGAAAGCGTCCTTGATGTCGTCAGCGGTCACACCCTCTTGTGGGGCCAGCGAAGTTGTCTGCTGTTGGCGCAGCAGATCAGAGAACTGATAGTGCGCAAGTGCGGTATTTCCCCGTTTGGCCGCAGCGCCGGCTATAACGCCTAAACCTCTTGGCCGCTGATGACCAACAAGTATTTCCGTCCAACCGCCGGAGGAAGCAGTGGTACTCATTTGCATAAACCGTCTATCTTCGGTATCTCCGCATCTACGTCATGGCGGATCGGGTCGAGAGCTGAATCTGGCTCGTCGTTAAGGGCGGAATTCCGAAATTTCTCATATAATTGGCGAGTGATCGGACGGTCGTCGCCAGGTCAGGAGGCGTTGCGGGCTCGGCTGTCAGGCGGTCAAGAAGATAATCACCAGCGGCGTACACAGAGAAGCGTTTCAGTGCCGCCGAGGCGACAGAACCGACAGGGTCGCCGTCGAAATTCGGTCGATGAGTATTGAGCGTGACCTCGTCTTTCGAAAGCTTGTACGCACTACAAACATTCGCCTTTGCATCTGCGATTTGTTGCTCGGTGTAGGTGGGTGCAGGAGGGGTTGATGGATGATCGGTCTTTGACATCGGACGGAACCATCCCGCTACACCGACCCCCAAGGCAATAAGTGCGATCACGACCGCTACGAGCGACGGCCAGCGTGACGGCCGACGCACGAGCATCGGTGCGCCCGGTGGCCACGGAGCTACGGGGCCCGGCGGGGCGGGGGGCCCATGCTGGCCGTGTGGTGGGGGAGCCCCGGGGGAAGCCGTTTCCGACATGGGGCGATCGTATCGCTGTCGGTGGATATCGGTATTCAGCTTTCTGCTGGTCGCAGTACTGCTCCGTCATGCGATTCTGGGCGGTTCCGTCTCGCCTGGCCGCACACGGTCGCAGTGAAGCCGGGCGGCTCACGGTTGGATCTCGTTGCGGACATCGACCCGAAGGATGGAACGGTCGCTGCGGTGATCGAACGTGTCGCGGCATTGGCCGTCAACATTGACACCGACATGGGCACCCAATTCGACCCCGGCAGGTGGATGTGGTGACACGGTGACGATGATGTTGATCTTGTTCTTGCGCAGCGTCGGCGAGTGCGAGGTGAAATCGGAGTCGGTGCTCCAGCCGTGCGCGGCCAGCAGCCGGATCACCTGCTGCGGGTCGACCGGTTGATTGTGCGGAACCCCGGGCGCCCAGTACAACACGTTCACCACACCCCGAAATGGCGGTTCGCCCTCGTCGTTACACGACTCGTAGCTGAACTTCGCCTCGGACACCTCGAACTGCAGGCTCGAGGTGATGTCGCGGGCCGCCTCGATGACTTCGGCGCGGGCTTGCTGTGGGGTAATGGGGTCGCGCACCTCAGCACACCCGCTCAGCGCCAGACCGATGACGGCCGCGCCGGCGGCGATTCTGGCCGGCAGGCTCCACACTGGTCACGTCCTTTCACCACGTGGTCGCTGCGCTTGGCGGCTCACCCCGCCGCGCTGTGGTGGTGCCCGGTCGTCGCCTTTCGCGTCGCTTCTGGGTCGACGACGGGCGGCAACCCATACTCACCTCGGTGGCGTGCGGTCATGCCGTCGTGTTCCAGCGCGTCGCCATGACCGGAGACCACGTCGCCGATGCTAAACAGCGATTCAGAGTCGTAGTCGAAATAGTGCGAATGATCGTGAAAAGGGCCGAACGAGTAGCCGGGGACCTCGGCTTTGAACCGCGTAGCGCCGTAGCCGTCCAGGGCGGGATCCTGCCCCAGGCCGATCCCGCCAAACGGCGTCCGCAGCGTGTCTTCGCCGAACCAGCTGACTTCATCCTGCGAAGCGTCCCCGACGTAAAGATGCCCGCCGGCAGAAAGATGGAAGTCGGCGTCCGCATGCGCCATATCGGTTCCCGGGCAGCCGACCAGCACGACGTCGTCGGCGTGCATTCCGTAACCTGCCGCCGCGTCGGACACTGTGGTTGATCCATAGGAGTGCCCCACCACCGTCATATGGGTCGGCGGGCCCTGATGGGTGACTGCCAATGCGTTGACGTCGGCAGCCAACGCCGGCCCCCGGTTCGTGCCATGTTCGGCTCGTACAGACCAGGGTCGGCCGCGCTGTCGGGGGCGTCGTAGCCCACCCACATCACGACCGCGGTCTGCCTGCTCCAATCGGCGCGGTTGGCCTCGTTGTAGAGGCGCGCCGCGTCGGGATTGGCCAGCGTTCCCTGCTTGACACCGGACCCCAATCCCTTCACCAAAACTGCGGTATTGGCCGCTGTGTCGGGATCGCCCATCGCGATGGCCGCGGCGCCGTCCCCCCCGAAAGCCTCGGGCTGATAGCGCAACAGATATACCTCGGGGCTCCGGTTCCATGCGTCTGTTGCTTTGGCGGATGCGGCCAGACCTTCCTGGGTGCGACAGGCGTTGTGGTAGCGAGTGACGTCAGTCGCTGACAGGCCAAACCAGTTGGGGTCACCCAATACCGCATCGACAGGCACGTCGTGCAGAGTTGCGAGGTCGCGCAGGCGGCTCAGATCGTCATGGAGCCCAGCCTGATTGACCTCGTCGCGCACAATCACCGGAATGCCATTGAGGTTGCCCAGATCCGGCGAGTGTTGGCCGATCAACCGGGTTCGTTGCTCGGGGCTCAGCGCGTTCCACCAGTTGTTGACCACCTCTGGGCTGGTGTCCGGCGAGGGAACCGGCAGTGCCGGCTCGGCCGGGATGGGCGACGGCGGAGCATCGAGCGTCCTGACAAGCGCCGGGTCATACCCATCGGTGCGCAAGTTGGCCTCCGCATCCCCCAGTGCGCCCGCGTAGGCATCGCGGATGTGCACGACCTGCTGCAGCGCGGCCTTCGTTTCATCGACAGCCTGTTGCTCGAGGCCCTGAATCCTGACGCTGATCAGCGACCGCTCTTGCTTTGTGACGTAAGCGCTTCTCTCCAAGTCGGTGAAATAACCGAGGTCGTCATTGATCTGCTCCAGCTGCTTGTCGAGATTCGAGATACACGCACCGGAGGATCGCTGCGCCTCGGCGAGAGCAGCAGCGATGTTCTCCAAGTCGACGGCGATTTGGGGGAGTTGGGCGGCCTGCACCCCGAGCCAGGTCGTCGCCACCCGGACTTCGGCCGAGTCGTTGAGCGGGTGCTCGCCGTTGTCGCGGTCCCAGGCTTTTTCGAAGCGCCCCCGCGCTTGAGCGAAAGCATCGTCAGCAGCGGTCGCAGATTGGCCGGCTCTTTTAAACGCCTGAGCCAGAGTGTCAATCTGGGCCGGCCGGCCATGCTGGACCGTGGCGTTGACCTGCCACGGATCACCACCGGCTGCGATGATCAGCTTGTCGCGGTCGATGTTGACTAAATTCACCGCACCTCACGCAATGCCGTCGCGATTTGATTCTCCGTCGCGGTGAAGGCAGCTGCGCCGTGGCTTGCCTTCTGCCCCCCACTCGGCAGCGGTGACCTGATGGGGATGCGGCCGAGCTTGACCCTTGACGCTAGTGCCACGACGGTGGTGGTCAATTCACCTTTGTTGACTGTCCATGAGGCTTGGGATGGCGGGTATGCGATCGCGCGTATCGCGCCACGGATCTAACGGATCCGAGGCGGGGCGGATCGACCGGCCACCAGATCCGTCGTCGCCTAAGCAAGCGCTACGAAATAACGCTCCGGGCGGTCTGCTCGACTTCTTCAACCGATTTTGGCATTATGTGACTGAAAATAGTGGCGGTGCCGCTAACCAGTATGGCGTAGTCGCCGTGCAAGCAAAATCTAACGCGACCGCCGCCTAATTGAGAAACCTCAACTGCCTGGTGCATAACCTAGTCTGTAGAGATCGTTTCCCAACGGGCCGGATGCGAGGCTTGAACGCGCGAGACAGCCCACTCCCCAGATTAAGTACTTTTCCGCCAGGTCGAAAAGTCGAGAGCTTCGCCACACCGTTATATCTGTGTCTACGATCATCGACTTTGTCGATGATCCACCATTCTTTCGTCGTTGCGGAGATGAAAGAATGGTCATTCGATCTGAAGACGACTTCGCAGCCATTGCAGTCCGTCGCGATAGAGATATCGGCGAGTCAGGCGGTAGGTGCCCATGCGGTCCAGTACGCTGATAAGCGAGAGAAATCCACCATTCTTTACCTATCTGGTCAGAATGCCAAAGCGTTGCAGTTGCTGAGTCGAGCTAGGTTAGGCCTTGCTGCTTTCTCCACTCGGACCGGTATCGATCTGAGTTGGACTGCCGCAGCTCGCCGAGTCTTTCGCATGTACTGGCGATCCGTGGCAGCGTCGGAGAGCAGCCGCCCCCAATGTGCAGTTTGTGCTCGCGCACCCACGCGATTTCGTGTGCCGCAGACAACAATTCGATTGCGTCGTCGTTTTCGGGTATACTGTTTGATGAAGCGAAACCCGGAACCAGTTGATAGGGGTGAGAAGCTGGGTAGGAGCAAGATAAGCCATAATCTGACCCTTATTGTTCGCCAAATTCCAAACAAGAATCGGGCTGGTAAGCCAGAGCGCGGCGTTGTTCGTCGGGACACCGGTGGTGGAGGAGTTGGTGATGCGGTATCTAGGACTAGGTACAATACGTCAAGGAAATATTCCAGCAAGGTTTTCATTTTCCGATCCCTCCAACCTAGCGGAGCCCAAGTAGTCCCGTTTAATCCTTACTGCTCCAGCCACTGAGACCAATACTTGTTTGCGTTGGAGCGGCGCAGCTCCTTGAGCTTCTCGCATGTGGTTTCGAGCGACGACGCGTCAGAAAATAGTTGCTCAACACGACTCCTGTTTCCCGGATCCACACGACCTCGTTGGCCGCCGACAAATACTCGATTTCACCATCCCATCTAGGTACTGTTTGATTAGGGAAGGGCAGAACGAGTTCCTTTGCGCCGCGATCTGAGTAGGCGCGAGCGTCAGCTGTATTTGTCCCGTTCGTTGGATGGCCACCATGTCAGGATTGGAACAGTTACAGTCAACGATGCATTGACCGAATTGCTCGTTTCGGAGCCGGTAATGTGATAACGTGGATCAACAAAAAGGAATTCAAAATAATTCTCATTAGCTGCCTCTACTTGGTCGAACAAAGGCGTAATCGCCGAACTTTTGATAACCGTGGGATGGGAGGTATCTGAGCTCATCTGTCATCCTACGATCAAGCTGTTGGTGGACCAAAATACTTGGTCGCGAGCGTTTCCTCCAGAGAAATCAATTCTTTACAAGAATCCATCGCTGACCTGTCCGAAAAAAGTTCCTTAATACGTCCAATGTTCTCGTGGGCCCAGGCTACCGTCTCTGGCGGGCTTGCAAGGTTCGTTTCGTCGTAATGGTCGAGGTACTGTCGCACGACCGGTATTCGGAACCAGTTTTCGGGCGACGCCGCAAACTGAGTTGGCGCTACGCTCAAGCCTATCAGTCCTCGGTTGTTGCCTAACGACCAAGTGAGGATAGGACCGGTTAAGGTCAAACCCGCGTCGATTGTCGCTGCGCCCGAAGTCCTCGAGTCAGTGAGACGATACTGAGGGTCTAGGTACAAAAATTGACAGTAGTAGAGATAAAACTCCAGTAATGTTTTCATCTTGGTGCTCCTCGGGTCGGTGGCATGAGAATATTGTTGCCTACTCGGTGATAGCCATGGGCTTCGAGATAACGAATTTCCGCAGCTGTGAAACTATTCAAGTCGACCTTACCAAAAGGCACCGACAGGGTGATCTTGTCTCGGTTCGCGATTGCGATGTCAAGGACGTGCTGATTCGCGGCCATTTGCTCAGCAGGTGTGTACGAATTCCAGGCGTCTCCGATATCGAAGTAGCTAGCATTACGGCCGTCTGCGACCTCTATGTAGGAGGGCCCTCCGTTCGGAGGCTTAAAAGGTCCGAGGACGGTTTCGCCGCTTCCGGTCAGGTGCTGCTCGGACAAGCCGAGGAGCTCCGGGGGCATGTGGTTGAGCGGGTTGTCCAGTGTGAACTCTGGCCGCACCGGTTCGCCCGGAATCGGCGGGGGAGCGTCAGGTGAGCCGAACAGATGAGGTCCGGGCGGCGCGTGTTCGACTCCGCCGGGGCCATGGTTGACGAGGATGTCCTCAGCAATGGTCGGTGCCGCATGCACGCCAATTGCGGGGCCCGCATGAGTTAAGGCGTTGGGTAGGCCGCCGGCGCCGGGCAGTGGGGCGTGCGCGGGAAGGTGTTGCAGGTTCTGTTCGGCGACTGCAGCGCGTTGTTCGGCCGCCGAAACACCACGGGCCAGGACGTTTTCGGCGGTGAGGCCACTCCCGGCTTCGAGGGCTTCACGACCGAAAAGGGACTTGAGACCTTGCCACAGTGCCACGCCGCCGGCTTTGATTTCGGCTCCTCCGACGGCCAGGGTGACCGCACTCCACAGCGGCTCGGCGGTCGCTTCCACTTCCCCGGGGTCCAGCGTGCGCGTGCCAACCAACTTGCCGTTTTGGAAGGTGTAATACGTGCCCGTCGCCTGGTCGAAGAATTCGCCGGTACCGTTTCTGAGTTGCCCGTAGACCTGTACGGGCTGCCCGTTGACGTTGTAGTTGAACAGGAAATGGCCGTCGGGGCCGGTGGTGACCGTAGCGGGGTCGACTTTGCTGTAGTCGGGTATGTTGCCCAGGTCAGCAAGGGCTCGGGCCAGGTCGTCTTTGAGCCTGGGCAGGTCTTTGGTGGCCGCCTGCGCTTCCGGGGAGTCTGGGTGGTGGGTGTCGATGGTGTGGGTCGCGGCGTCCAGGGCAGCCTGCGCATCACGCACCTTGGCCATCTGATCGAGGACGGCTTGGCTGGTGACTTGGCGGATGTCGGTCAGCTCGTCGGCCGGAGATTCCGGGGGTGTGGGCGGGGCGTAGGCGTCGACGTCGTTGATCGCGGCCGGATCGTATCCCTCGGTTTTCAGGGTCTCCTGCGATTTGTGCAGGTAATCGGAGTAGCCGTCCCGCACTGAGACAATCTGATCCAGCGTTGATTTGGTGTCGTGGACAGCTTGATGTTCCCAGCCGGTGATCTTGCCCTCGAGCTCGTCCTGGCGCCGGGGAGTGGCATGCCCGCTGTGCAGCTCGTCTTCGGCGTCGCCGATCTGGCGGTCGAGGTCTTCCAGTTGGGCATCCAGTGTCGAGATCAACATTCCGCCGGTGTGCTGCGCCTCGGACAGCGCGGCGGCAATGCTCTCCAAATCGACTGCGATCCTTGGCAATTGTTCGGCCAGCATGCCCAGGGACGTCTGGACGCGCTGCACCTCGGCGGAGTCGTTGATCGGGTGCTGGCCGTTCTTGTGATTCCACGAGCGCTGGAAGCGGTGCAGCGCCTCGAAGAACGCGTTGTCTGACTCTCTGGTGCATAGACCGGCGTTGTGGAAAGCCAACGGCAGATCCGAAATCTCTGCCGGGCTGCCGCTTTGGATGGTGTCGTTGACCTCCCACGGATCGCCGCCCACAGCGGCGACGAGCTTGGCGAGATCTATGTTGGGGAGGTGCACCGCACGGCTTTCAACAGCGCCGCGTTCTGGTTTTCCATTTCAGTGAAAGCGACGGCGATGGTATTTGCGGTGTCAGCGAGGCCCGAAAGGTTCTCCTGATGGCCCTGCAGCAACTTCACGTGGAAACCATGCGTGGCGCCGACCGCGGCGCCGAAATTGTCGGCTGCCGGGAAACCACCGAAAATGCCGCCGCTCACCGAGGTCCCGGATAGGTGGTCAGCGCCGTCTTGGGCGTAGCCGCCGGCCTCATGCGACGCACTGGCTCCCGAATGCAGCATTCCGGTGTCGACGAACATCCCTAACCCCCTTTTGAGGTGGTGGTTAGGTTACTAGCGCGCGCTTAGGCGTCAATTCACCTTTTCAGTACCGGGTTCAGCCCCGTCAGGAGCGCGACGGAAGCCGCAGCCGGAACCGCACCAGCACGGTGAACACCAACCCCAGCAGGACCAGCACCCCCATGTCCAGCAGCCAGTAATGGCGGGTATGCAACCACAATTTATCGGCGGGCAAGCCCGCCTGAACGTCGCGCAGGTCGATGGTCGACGCCGCCGCCGCGAACCCCCAGCGAGCCGGCAGGCCCCACGACAACTGGTTGAGCACAACGCGTCCGGTCACCGGAATCAACCCACCGGCTAGCACCATCGAGACCATGATCGCCACCACCAGCATCGGCAACACCTGCTCGTTGGAGCGGGCCAGCGACGACATTGCCAGCCCGACCATCGCCGACACGATCGAGGTGACGGCCAGCGTCAAATACAACTCGGCAATGCCCGCGGCATGGCCATGGCCCAGTAGCACGCCGCCATGCTCCGGCGCGCCTATGCCCACGACCATGATGGCGGTGAGGACGCCGGTCTGAATTAGTGCCGCGGTGCTGAAGACGAGCATCTTGGCCAGCAGATAAGCCGACCCCGACAGGCCCACCGCTTGCTCCCGCTGGAAGATCAGGCGTTCCCCGACCAGGTCACGCACGGTCAACGCGGTCCCCATGAACACCGCCGCGATGTTGAGCAGAATCATGATGTCGATGGGTTCTTCCGATCCCCGTGCGGACCGGCTAAGCCCAGCCCGGTATCGCCTGGCACGGCCAGCGACAACACGCCCAGCACGAACGGCAGCACCGTCAAGAACGCAAAGTAGCCGCGGTCAGAGGTCATGAGCCTGGTCTGACGACGCATCAACGTGAACACCTGACGCCACAGGCTGGTGTGCGGGGGAGTGCCCAGCGGGGCCACATCCGTGGGCGTCTGCGGGGTCTGTCGCTGCGGATTCCGTTCCAGGAACTCCCTGTGCACACCGTCGGGGTCGGTGCTGACTCGCGCGAAGATGTCGGCCCAATCGGTGGTTCCCATCGCCGACCCGATCTTCGCGGGTGAGTCGGCGTATGCGGTCTTGCCGCCGGGCGCCAGCAGCAGCACCTGGTCGCACATGTTGACGTAGGTCAGCGAGTGCGTCACCACGATCACCACTCGCCCGGCGTCGGCAAGATTGCGCAGCATCGTCATCACTTGCCGGTCCAGAGCCGGATCCAGCCCGGACGTGGGCTCGTCGAGGATCAGCAGCGACGGTCCGGTCAGCAGCTCCATCGCCACCGAGGCCCGTTTGCGCTGCCCACCGGAAAGCTTGTCCACGCGAGTTTTCCGGTGCTTGGTCAGCTCCAGCTCGCCCAGGACACGCTCGACGACCTCCCGACGATCACTTTTCGACGTGTCCGGCGGCAATCGAAGCTCGGCGGCGTAGTTCAGGGCGTGTTCGAGGCTGAGCTGACGGTGCACGACGTCGTCTTGGGGCACCATCCCAATCCGGGAGCGCATCGAGGCGTACTCGGCATGCACGGCGTGCCCATCGAAGCTGACCACTCCGACGCTGGGCCGCGCCGAGCCACTGATCAGCTTGATCAGCGTGGTTTTGCCCGCACCCGAAGGCCCGATGACCGCGGTCAGCGTCCCGGGCGGCGCCGCGAACGACACATCGGTCAGCAGCTTGTGACCATCGATGGTCAGCCCCAACCCCTGGGCCACGAGCCCGCCGGTGCGCGGTGGTGCGACCCGTTCCACCAGGGTGTCCCCTGAGGCGACCAGGTCGGTGTTACCGATCGTGACGACGTCGCCGTCGCGCAGCACCGCCCGCGTGATGGGTGCGCCGTTCACGAATGTGCCGTTGCTGCTGCCGTTGTCGCGGATCTCGACGCCGTCTGGGGTGCCAACGAGATACGCATGCACCCGCGACGCCAAATAGTCGTCGACCACGACGTCGTTGGACTTGGCGCGGCCCACGCTCTTGGATCCGCTTGGGGCGCCTCCTGTTCGCGGTGACAGCACCGCACGCATGGTGTCGCTGACCCGCTCCGCCAGATCAGGCTGGCGAGCCGGCGGTAGCGGCCGGGGCCGGACCGGCGGCGGCGGCACCGGCGGCGGCACGTACGGGGCTGCCGGCGGCGGGGGTGGAGGTGGATGCGGGTGCGGTGCTACCGGCGGCGGAGGCTGTCGAACTGGACGCGGGTCGACCGGCGGGGCGAATGGCGGCGCTTGGCCGGTGTTGCCGCGCGGCCGTGAGTCGATAGGCCTCGCCAGGGTCCGCTCCGGGGGCTTCCAGCCGGCGGCGACTCTAAACGTCAACCGCGGCCCGCGCGGGTTACCCAGCGAAACGCTCTGGCCGCTGCGGATGGCGATAACAGGCCGGCGGACGCCGTCGATGAAAATGCCGTTTTGGCTCTTGTCGATGACCACCCATCGGGTGCCGTCGTACCGCAGGATCGCGTGCACCCGCGAGATCAGGGTGAACGTCGCCGGATCGGTGTCGCGCAGCCAAATGTCACAGTCGCGCTCCCGGCCCACCGTCGCGTCACGACCGGCCGGGAAGGTGTACATCGCCGATCCGAGCCAGACGGTCAACGGCGGTGCGCTCACCTTGCGCGGGCCCGACAGCTTGCTGGTCTTGGCGTCGCCACGCGGCGTCGTGCCGTGATCCCTCGGTGTCATCGGGTGCTCGCTACTAGCGTCGTTGGTCAGTGAGATTGCCGGGATGCCGGCATCCCTAGTGCTGGTGAAGATCGCAGAGCAGGCCTTGCCACGTGCCGGACAAGGACATCGTGCCGATGATATAGGCGTTTTACGCCCTCGTCAGGTTGTTGAGGCGGGCGTCGCGGCAGCGCAGTGACCCAACTGAGGCTGAACCTTTACTTGACGCTGACGACACCCGGGCAGACCATAAAACGGTGCGCCGACTGCTGGCTCTGCTGTGCGCCGGAGGGTGCGTGGCGTGGACGACGCTGGTAGGCGCACCCGCCGGTGTGGCGGCCGGCAACCCGTGGTTTGCGCACTCCGTCGGCAACGCCACTCAGGTGATTTCCGTTGTCGGAACGGGTGGTTCGGACGCAAAGCTGGATGTCTATCAACGTGGCGCCGCCGGTTGGCAGCCTGTTCAGGCCGGTATTCCCGCGCATGTCGGATCGGCGGGCATGGCGCCGGAAGCCAAGAGCGGCTACCCGGCCACCCCGATGGGGGTTTTCGCCCTGCCCTTTGCGTTCGGTACCGCGCCCAACCCCGGTGGTGGACTGAAGTACGTCCAGGTCGGCCCGAATCACTGGTGGAGCGGCGACGACAACAGCCCCACGTTCAACACCATGCAGGTCTGTCAGCAGGCGCAATGCCCGTTCGACACGGCCGCGAGTGAGAACCTGCAGATCCCGCAGTACAAGCACGCGGTGGTGATGGGCGTCAACTCGGCTCGCGCGCCGGGCAAGGGCGCCGCGTTCTTTTTCCACACCACCGACGGCGGGCCCACCGAGGGATGCGTGGCGATCGACGACGCGACGCTGGTGCAGATCATCCGGTGGCTGCGGCCCGGCGCGGTGATGGCGATAACTCAGTAATCACCAGGCGACGTTGCGGGCCGAGGAGAAGCCGGGCAATAGGTCTAGGCCATCGCGCGACCGGGCGTCACTTTCAAGTCGGAACCCGCCAGCGACATGGTCGCCTCGTAGGTCCGGTCGTAACCGGTCGCGCAGATTCGCCAGCCCTTGGCGGTGCGGCGATAACGATCGCGGTAGAACGCGGCACCGATGAGCATGAAGTTGAACTCGGCGACGATGACGCGGTCTTGCAGGTACCACGAGCCCGTCGCCTCGTCGCCGTTGACGGTGATCTCGGGGTGGGTCACCCGGTGCTCGGTGATGACACCCGGGCCTAGCGCCGATCGCATGTAGTCCACCAAGTCGGCGCGGTTGGTGAAGTGCAGCTCCTCGCCCAGCGAGGATCCGTAGTCGCCGGCCACGTCTTCGGTCAGCGTGTCGGCGAAGTCATCCCAGTGCTTGGTGTCGAGTCCGCGCAGGTAGCGGTACTTGACCTTCTCGATCGCTGCTATGTCGGCCGTGACATCGGTTGCGCTCATCTCGTCATTGCAGCACATGGTGGCGGCGAGGCGTACCGCCGCCCGAGGATGACATCGTGCGAGAAGTGATATCACATGCGCCATCACCATTCACAAGGCTGTGCCCTTCTGCCGAGAGGCTGCTAAGACTGGTGAGGCTCAGCCGGTGCGCTGCAGGTAGTGGGTGACCATATCGATCAGTGCGCGACGCTCCCGGTGCCAATCGATCGAGGTCCCCATCATCAGCTGAACCATCACCACCCCGCGCAGTGACGCCCAAATCACCTCGGCTACGCCGTCATTCGAGGGGTCGTCAGTGATCAGCCCGCCGAGCTGACTGATCGCGGAGTTCATCTCGAGCAGGTGGCGCATCGAGGATTCGCCCAGGCCGCCACGGGTTGCGCGCAGGATTTCGAAGGCCGCCATCGACGTCGGGCTGCTGTAGCAGCTCCAAGCGGTGTCGACGACGACCTCGATGCGCTCACGCAGCGGCAGTTCGCGCACGTCCGCCGACGACAAGCTGTCCAAAAGTTTGGCCACGCCCTCGTCGACCACGGCCATCAGCAGGCCGTTACGGTCGCCGAAGTGATACTGGATGACACCCCACGTCACGCCCGCGCGATCGGCGACGTGTTTGGCGGTGGCCGCGGCGAATCCCTCTTCAGCAATGCAGCGGACGGTCTCGTCGATGATTCTTGCTCGGGTGTCATCCCCACGTTTGCGGGGCGCGCTGGTGCGCCGAGTGGGGCTGACGGCGCGAGCAGAAGTCTGGCCTGCGGTGATAGACATTGTTGACTTTATAACATAGTCGCGATTATTTTTGGGCAGGTGAGCCGATCCCGATATGCGCGGCTGTCCCAACAGGAGCTCGCCGTCCTGGTTCCCGAACTTCTGCTGATCGGACACATGATCGATCGGTCCGGGATGGCCTGGTGTATCCAGTCGTTCGGCCGCGAGGAGATGGTGCAGATCGCCATCGAGGAGTGGGCCGGAGCCAGCCCCGTGTACACCAAACGCATGCAGCGCGCGCTGAACTTCGACGGCGACGACGTGCCCACCATCTTCAAAGGCCTGCAGCTCGACATCGGTGCACCGCCGCAGTTCATGGACTTCCGCTACACGATTCACGACCGTTGGCACGGCGAATTTCACCTCGACCATTGCGGCGCGCTGCTCGACGTGGAGCCGATGGGCGACGAGTACGTCTTCGGCATGTGTCACACCATCGAGGACCCGACGTTCGACGCCACCGCGGTGGCGACCAATCCGCGAGCGCAGATGCGTCCTATCCACCGGCCGCCGCGCACGCCGGCCGATCGGCATCCGCACTGCGCCTGGACGGTCACCATTGACGAGTCTCACCCGGCGGCCCAGGGTATTCCGGCGCTGGATATCGTTCGCCAAACTCGCGCTGCGACCTGGAAACTCGATCCCATCGATCGGTCCGACGAGGGCCAGGCGGATTACTCCGGACCGCTGCTCTCGGACTTCGACTTTGGCGCCTTCTCGCATTCGGCGCTGGTACGCATGGCGGACGAAGTGTGCCTGCAGATGCACCTGCTCAACTTGTCGTACGCGATCGCGGTGCGGAAACGGGCCTCGGGTTCTGAGCATGCCGCCGAATTGGCGGTTTCAATTAACACCCGACAGCTGATCGGTCTAGCCGGGCTCGGCGCCGAACGCATCCACCGCGCACTGGAACTGCCTGCTGGGATCGATGGAGTGCTATGCGTTTTGGAGTTACACCCGCTGCTGAACCCCGCCGGTTACGTGGTGGCCGAAACGGAATCGGACCGGCTGATCGTGCACCGCGTCGCCGGCCCACGATGACAGCGCCTGGATATCGCTGTGCTCACCCCAATCCGTAGAGCCGCTTCAGGCGGTCGCCACCGCGGTCGCTCCGCTTGTCCAGGTTCAGGTTAGCGGGACGAGCACGGATTGGGTTGCCGAGCTGGTTGAATCCGACACCGCCACAACCGAATCACCAGAGGTTATGGTCGCCAAAGTCAGCCGCGGGTCAACGTTCGAGTTCGAGCCGAGGCGTTCGCTGCCACTTACCGTCGTTTGACCTGACGCCCCATTGTCAAGGCGGTGACGGTATCACTTCGGTGACGACACCGCATCGACCCAATACCAATGTGGTTGCGCCAGAGCGTGATAGGGCCCAATCGCGGCTATGGTTGACGCTGGCCACGGACCGCAATCGACAGAGGTAGTTGCTATATGAACGACCCGGTGGGGTTGTCGATCGGAACCACCAACCTCGTTGTGGTGCGTAACGGGAATTCGCCCGTCACGCGCCGCACGGTGTTGACCCTTTTCCCTGATCACGCGCCGGAAATCGGTGTACCGGAAAAGAACCCGAAATCGACAGAATCAGGCACGGTACTGAGCGGCTTCGTGGAGCTCATCGGCGACTCGGAGCCGCTGGTATCGGGCGACGGTACCACGCACGAACCCGGCCTCTTACTGGTTGAGGCGCTGGACGCAATGCTCTGCGCTGCAAGCGTGCAAACAGCCGATCCAGCGGATATAAAGGACATCACCATTGCTGTTCCCGCACACTGGGGACCTGCGCCCCTACGGGTGCTGCGCGAGGATTTGCGAACCCACGCGGGCTTCGTTCGCAATGGTGTGGCCCCACGATTGGTTTCGGATGCCGTCACCGCATTGACGGCGATCAATTCCGCGTCCGGCCTGCCCGCGCACGGTGTGGTGGGGCTGCTCGATTTCGGCGGGAGCGGCACCAGCATCACGCTGGCCGATGCCGCATCCAATTTCGAGGCCATCGGCGAAACGCTGCGCTATCCGGCATTTTCCGGCGACCATATCGATCATGTTGTGGCCGGCCATGTGTTGAGCCGCATCGGAGCCGCGGGAAACCCAGATTCGGCAGCCACCGCCCCAGCCGCCGCAGCCAAACCGCTCGCCGAGCTGCAGGAGCAATGCCGTCTTGCCAAGGAACGGCTCTCTACGGAGATGGCAACCGAGTTGGTCGTCGACTTTGCCGGATCGCGCTCGACGATTCAGATCACTCGGGCCGAACTCGAAACCATGATCGAGGATTCACTGTGCGGCGCCATCTCGGCATTTGATGCCATGCTGGCACGCCGCGACATCGCTCGCTTGGATCTCGTTGCAGTGGTGGCGGTAGGCGGGGTAGCCAGTATGCCCCTTGTCATCCAACGTCTTTCGGCGCACAGCCGGGCGCCGGTGTACACAGCGGTTCAGCCCGCGCTGAGTCAGGCATTCGGTGCTGCCATGTGCGCGGCACGCGAGCCCGCCGCGGAGGCTGCCCTCCCGACGGCGATGGCCGCCGCGATCTCAGGTGCTACGGGCGGATTTTCGACGATCGCCGCCGATGCCATTTCTGCGCCCACCGGTGGCGTTCTGCTCGACGAGGGCGGTTCGTCGACGTACGGGAAATTGGCCTGGTCTGAGGACGACGGCATCGGTGACGAGCCGCTGCCATTCATGGCTGAACCGCACGATGTCGATCCTCGGCCGGTCCGCTACCCCTCCGAGATCCCGCCGTCGATTGAACGGGCGCGGCCAAGTTATCGCCTGCCGCGGCTGTTCTTGGGGCTGGCCGCTCTGGTGGCCATGATCTCGATCGGCGGTGTGGCATACAACTTGACGAGCACTACGGGCCACCAGGCGCCGACGCAGCCCAGCTCCCGCCCCTCGGTGGCGCCCCCGCTGCCACCCAGCGCCCTGACGACGGTGGCGCCCCCACCGCCCAGTTCCGTCGCGCCGCCGCCGGCGGTCTCTGAGGCGCCCCCGCCGAGCCCCATACCTGCGCCCAGCGTCGCGCCGGCTCCCAACAGCGTTGAGCTGGCTCCCAGCAGCGTCGAGGCGCCTCCGCCGCCCCCGCCGTCGGTCACCACCACGTACCAGGCGCCGCCGACCATGACGACGACGACACCGCCCCCGCCGCCGTCCACTACGACCACCACGACAACGATGCCGACAACCACGCCACCGGCGGACACCACCACACCCACGACGTCAGTTCCGATGACGACGGAGTATTTGACCCTGCCGTTCGTGCCAGTTCCTATACCGGTTCAGGTTCCCCAGCAACAGCAACAGCAGCAGAGCCCGTACCTGCCGCAGAGCCCGTATCAGCCGCAGAGCCCGTATCAGCCCCAAAGCCCGTATCAGCCCCAAAGCCCGTATACGAATCAAGGGGGCTATGGGGGATACGGAGAATAACGGGAGGCTGCGGCCCCGGGGCCGCGGTGCTGCTGTCGCTAACTGACGTGAGGGGTGTCAGTCGGCTCAGCCTCGCCGCGCTGGTCGCCGAGGCCCTCGGCTCGTTGTCCCTCAGCCTGCTCGTCTTCGGCCGGCGCTTTGAAACGCGGGTCGATGCTGTCGGCGTGCGCACGCTGGTCGTCGAGTTCCTGTCGGGCGTCTGCCAGATCGGTGCGATGCGATTCCGCGCGCTGCTGGAGCCGCGCCGCTTCGGCAACCTTGGCGTCGGCTGCGGCCTGCGCGGCGCGCGCCTTGGTTTCGGTCTCGTCGGCCAATGCCTCGCGACGCTGTAACTGCTGCGACACCCCGTCAACGCGCTCACGGATCTGCTCCGCTTCCAAGTGGCGGCGCCGTTCGCTGCGGCTCCGCAACGCCCACACCAAAACGCAGATGATCAGCAACCCAAAGACCACGGCGACGACGATCCCCACGGTGGTGGCGGTGTTGGTGTGCATGTCGAACTCCTTTGTTAGACAACCGTCAGTTAGTCGGAATTCCCGTGCTTGTTGCCGGTCAAACCTGCAAGCAGGCGCAGCGACTCTGGCCTCGTGGCGAAACCGGCGCCGTGCGCGCACACTGAGATAACCGGTATCAACTGCTCAGGAGGCTGTGATGAGCGACGATCGTGCGTTTGGATTCGATCCCGAAGACTTCGATCGAGTCATCCATGAAGCCGGCGAGGGTTTGCGCGATGCGGTTGATCGGATTGGCCGGTTCTTCACCGTGCCCAAGGAGCGGGCCGGATGGTCGATGCTTTTCGAGAATCTGGCACGGAGTCAACGCAGCGAGCCGGAAACTGCCGGCGAGGCCGGTGATGGTGTGTGGGCGATCTACCACGTGGACACCGACGGCGGCGCGCGCGTCGAAGAGGTGTACGCAACCGAACTCGACGCATTACGCGCCAACAAGAACAACACCGACTCGTCGCGCAAGGTTCGGTTTCTGCCGTACGGCATCGCCGTCAGCGTCCTCGACGGTCCGGAAGAGTCGCCCTAGGAATCTGCCCTGCCGCGTATCCGCCATAGCCCGCCTGGGGTTCCACCTGCCGAAAAGCCTCAGGTCAACGGCCTGAGGAGCGGCGCACCGTCGGGTTCCGTTGCGCACCCCCTGTGCCGCGTGGTTTCATTCGAGCGCCGTTAGCGTTAGTTGCCTAGAGCGATTTGCGCCTGGTCGGACGTCCTGGCCGTTGTCGATTTGGGGGTGCACCCGAGATGGATCGCCGCAGCATGCTGTTGATGACGGGGATCGGCGCACTGGCCGCCGCAATCCCGCTCCCGGAGGCTCGGGCATACCCGGCCCCACCAGCCGCACCGGGTCGGGTACCCCCACCCAGCGCGCCGCCCAGTGCGGCCGCCGGGGGCTACCTTTTTCAGGACGAGTTTGACGGCCCGGCAGGCTCAGGTCCAGATCCGGGCAACTGGACGGTGCAGAGCTGGCAGGACGACGTGTTCCCGCCTGTCGATGGGATCTACCGCGACGATCGCCACAACGTGTTTTTGGACGGCAATTCCAATCTCGTCCTCTGCGCCACCCAGGAATCGGGCGCCTACTACAGCGGCAAACTGCGCGGCAACTGGCGCGGCCTCATCGGCACGACGTGGGAAGCCCGGGTAAAGCTGGACTGTTTGTTCCCCGGCCTGTGGCCCTCGTTCTGGGCGGTCAACGAGGATCCCCTGCCCGACGGTGAAATTGACTTTTTCGAATGGTACGGCAACGGCAATTGGCCCCCGGGAACCACGGTGCACGCGGCATCCAACGGGAAAACCTGGGAAGGGAAGTCGATCCCCGGGTTGGTCGACGGCGGTTGGCACACCTGGCGGATGCGTTGGGATGAGGACGGATTCAAATTCTGGCGGGACTACGTCGACGGCGCCGCACCGTACTTCAGTGTTCCGCCCAAGCCCATAGCGGTCCACGGCAACCCCGGCGACACGCGTTGGCCGTTCAACCATCCCGGCTATTTCTTGACTCCCATGTTCACGCTTGCAGTCGGTGGTCCAGGCGGCGGCGATCCGGCGCTGGGCACCTACCCGGCGAGCATGCTCATCGACTACGTACGCGTCTGGTGATTACTCTTACGTTCGTTTCATTCGAATCACCTTGCTGCGGTTGAGGACCCATTCCTGATCGGTCGTAAATCCCTGCCGCTGTGCGGCGTCCACCACGGGGGAGGGCGCCGCACGGTCAACGATCACCCATAGCACCGTGCACGCGGCAAGTCGCGGTTTGACCTCGTCGCTCTCGAGCGGAAGATCCTGCGACCACAACTGAGCCGCGTAAGCGGCCGGGACACCGGCCGCGACGTCGTTGAGTGCAGCAAAGGCGTCGGGGCGGGCAGCGGCGGCCGCCCGCAAAGGCTTATCGGCGGCGAAGCCGAAGGCGACACAGTCCTGCGGCCGGGAATTGACTTTGACGACTTGCGCGATCGCGGAATAGTCCGCGCCGCCGGGCTTTCCGTAGAGGCTGTGCTGCGTGACGAACGCGGTGCTAGAACTCAAGGCCACTACCGTCAGCAACACTGCCAAGATTCGCGATCGGTCCCGGGCGATAGCCACGAGGCAAACCCCGAGCAGCAGTCCCAGGCCCGGCGCCGTGTACGTCAGATACCTGGGCTGGTAGATGTTGCTGACCAGAGCCGAGTATCCGACCAGTAACGCGGTCGGCACGACGACCCAGGGCAGCGCCACCGCGAGCGCACCACCGGCGCCGCTGAGCCTGCGGATAATCAAAACAACCGATCCCCAGACCAGGACGATGAGGCATGCACCCATGAAAAGTCTTGACCCGGTGAACAACTGCTCACAGAACACGCCGCTGAGGTAGCCGCTACCACCGATCCACCAGAGCTGATGCTCGCGCTGGCCCGCTGCCAACGCGATCAGCGGCGAGGCCAGGGCCAGCCCCGCCGCGACAGCGATCGCAAAGGGCAACAGCTGCCGCTTGTTTCGGCCGAGGGCAATCGTGACGGCATGTGCCAACACCAAAAGAGCCAGATACATAAACACGAAAACGGCCAGCGTAAGTGCCAGTGCGTACAAAGCCCACAACGCATAACTGCGTCGAACCGCGGCGATGACAGCCACGAGTGTCAGCCACACCGCGACCGCGGCGGTCAGCGCATAGGACCGGGCCTCCACCGCTGACCACAGCGTGCGCGGCAGTACGGTAAAGGCCACCGCCGCCGCCCACGCGGTCGGGCGGTCGGCCACCAACCTGCCCAACACGACCAGACCGCCGGCGGCGACGCCCACGGCCACGGCACTGGGTAGTCGCGCCGTGAACTCGTTGATTCCCACCCACGACAACCACACATGCATGGCCAGGTAGTACAGACCGTGTACGGCGTCGAAGTTCAACAGCAACCGCAGGATGTCGATCTCGGAGCGGTCAGCGGCGGCGACGGTGGCCGCCTCGTCGAACCAGAAGGACGGCCGCCACGCGAATGCCATGCTCACCAGCGCGGCCAGCACTCCCGCTAACCAGGGATCGGCGCGATCGGGGACGCGCAACCGCAACCGCCGCCTGCCGGCCTCGTCGTGATCCGTGGGCTTACCTGAAACAGCGGTCATGTGGCTCCGGCTGGATCGCTCATGACGAAGATGTTGTCATCCGGCCTTGGTGTGTTGGTCTTGCGGTTGGTGGTTCGTGAGGTGGCGATCCCAAGAAATCTCCAAGGCGCCCCTTTCAGACTCGAGAAAAGCTCGCGACAACCTGACCCGGAGATGCCATGTTCGCTCACGCCGCCAAACAGTCGGCCGCTGTAATGATGATCGCTGTTTTCGTTGCCGTCATCGGTGACCCTGCGACTGCGCTTGGCGTTATGCCAGCGACTTGTTCCTCAGAGAACTGCGCCAGCACGGCGTCACATACGGCGACCCCAACGCCACGGCGGATCTAGGTAGAGACGTCTGCATGGATTTCGACGCCGGCCAAACCTGCCCCGAAGTGCAGTCTGACCTCAGCGGCCGGCCGGCGGCCGCCAGTTTCAGCGCCGTCGCTTCAGCCCAGCTAGCTTTCTGCGCCGAAACATAAACCACGCACACCCTTTTCGGCGCGTCGTGTGCGTAGGTTACGTGTCGCGGAGGGGAGCGGGCGTATTAATAGTTCGTCGCCGTCAGTAGCAACTCGATGCAGGCTCCGCAGTGGTTGTCGTGGTGTCGTGGGTCTGGTTGATGTTTGTTGAAGTGTTCATGGCATTTGATCGTTCATCCGGCGACGGCGCCGCAGTAGCGGTCGTGTTCTTGCAGCGATACAAGCGCGCCTTGTAGCCAGCGGGCATTCGCGCGCTACGATCAGGCGTGGCGTTAAGCGCGCGGATGCCCGAACTATCCGCACTTGAGGTGTTGTCGGCGATCGCTAAGACCGGCAGTTGCTGCCCGCAGGCCTGGCCGTGCTTCGGAGTGCACGCAACAAGACACCAGCCCCGGGGATTGACTCCGTCAGTTTAGGCGGCGACCCTGGACGTACACCTCGGCGATCGACGACTCACGGACGCCCATGAGTAGGGCGAAAAGCGTCTGTTCGCCCGCGCGTACCGGGTCCTGGGAGCGCACTCCGTATTTCAGCGCGGATGCGAGCGCGGGCGTACCGCTTGGGTCGACGACGACGAAGTCGGCTTCCTTGCCGACGTCGAAGTTACCGAAGCGCTTCTCCTGATCGAGGGCCCTCGCGCCGCCGAGGGTCCCGAGGAACAGCATCTCCGCGGGATGCATCGACACCCCGGCCTCGCCTGGTTCGGTTATGTGCACCTTGAATGCGTCGCCGAGTACCCGCGGAATCAGGAATTCGTCTCCGCCGCCGACATCGGTTCCCGCGGAAAGGTTCACGCCGGAGGCCACGGTTCGCTTCCACGGCATGGTGCCGGAGCCGAGGAACAGCTGCGAGATCGGGCAGTGCGCGATTGACGTGCCTGTCTCGGCCATTCGCTCGAGTTCGGCGTCCTGGCAATGCACTGAGTGCGCCATGATGCTGCGTTTGCCGAGCAGGCTCTCTCCGCCGACCTTCGAGCCCGGCAGGAACTTCCCGTCATAGGTGTCGAGATAGGAGTTGACCTGGAACTGCTCCCTGGTGGTGTCCACCTCGCCGGTGCCGGGCTTGTTGTTCTCATTGAGGTGGCTGTGAAAGTACACGCCCCGGTCGCGCACCGAATCATAAAGCTTCCCAAGAGCTTTGAATGTCTCGACGGTTATCGATAGGGAGAACCGCGGGATGATGGCCACCTGTAGGAGTGCGGTCTTCGGGTCGCCGGTGTCGGCGGCATGCCATTTTCCGATCTCCTCGACGGTGAGCCGGATGGCGTCCTCCTCGGATGTGACCAGTGGAGCGGCGGTACCAAAGGTGATGGTCTGGATTGCCCTGCCCGAGGCCAGCCGCAACCCGCGCCGCTGAGTCTCACTGAACAAGGCGTCCTGGGCGTGCGGGAACGGCGAACCGAAGGCCATCGCTGCGGTGGTACCCGCCGCGATCCGGCGGTCGCAGAACTCGACGGCAGCGCGCTGCGCGAACTCCGGATCGCCGAAAAGTGCCTCCGACGGGTAAATGCAGGAGTTGAGCCAGTCCAGCAGTTGGCCGCCGCCGTAGGAGTCGAACGCGAACACTTGGGGGAAGTGGATGTGGGTGTCGACGAAGCCCGGCAACAGGAACGCCGACCCGTGGTCGACGACCTTTGCTTGCTGCGCAGTCGCCGGAAGTCCGTCCTTGGCACCGCAGTACGTGATCGCGCCGTCTTCGACGACCAGCGCGCCCTGCGGTATCTCGACGAGGGCCGAATCCGCTTTGGTGATCGTCGGACGTCCTGCGATGTGATAGATGTGACCCAGGTGGACCTCGATGGCCATGCGTTTTCCTTCGTTGGTGGTGTTCGGACGAATTCAGTGCGGGACGTGAATGCCCAGGCCGACACGTCGATCGTCGCGGCCGACACGATCAGGATCGCGGTGCCGCCGCCGAAGGTTGCCAGCGCACGACCGTTCTGGTACAGGAACGGACTGACGACGCCGAACGTCAGCTGGGCAGCGCCCATCACGCCGAACACCAGAACAAAGCACACGAAAACTCGATTACGCACCGCTCCGACCACCGTTCGCGCTCTCGATCGCACGTCGATGGGCGAACGGGCCGCAGCGGCCAGCATCTCGGGCAGAGCGATCGCAACGATGGCCGCCGCGCCGGCTGCGAGCCTGGCGATCAACACGAAAACCGCACGCCAGGAAACGAATTGGACGAGTAGGCCGCCGACACCGGGAGCCAGCACCGGCGCCAGCCCCCATGCCGCGCCGAGTACACCCGAGACGGATGTCAGCCGCGCGCCCGAGAAGCAATCGGCCGCGACGGCGTACGTCACGACCATGCACGTACACGCCGCGGCGCCTTGCACCACCCGGAGCGCCAACAGCACGCCGATGTTGGGCGCGATCGCGCAGCCCACACTCGTCAGGACGACCACCGACAGGCAGGCCAGCAGTACGGGCTTGCGTCCCCGCGCGTCGGACAGCACCCCGATCGGGATGAACGCCAGGCTCATTCCCAGCATGTAGGCCGTGACGGTGTTCTGAACGCTCGCCGAGGCGGCGTGCAAGTCCAGCACCATCCGCGGCAGGGCGGGGGTGTAAACGTCGAGTGGTATCTGACTCAACGGGATGATCGTCAGCAGTATCGCCACGATGCGGCGCGGCGGGGCTGCCGTGTCGCTCGGCAGCGGGGCCATCGCGCTAACCGGCCCATCCGATGGGGGCCGCAGCAACCCTCAGCGAATCCGCTGAGTGACGCAAGTAACCCTCGTTCACCGCGGAGTCAACCTGTGCCCGGAGGACAGCGCACAGCCCAAGGAACGGCTGCTGCGCCGCGAGTTCATCGGAACCTCGATTCGGGGAATGCGCTGTCAGACTGACTCATGGACTTCGGGTCAGGGAGAGATTACCCCTCGGGAAAGTTCGGCTGAGCGACTTTTGTGGAAACAGTCGTGCGGTGATTCAGCCCGGGTCAGTTAACCCGGCATGCCGTGGAATTGTATAGAGTCGGCCCGACGATCCGCTCCTGCCCCGACGGATTCAATACGACTAGGGAGCCTGGTTGGACACACTGAATCCCGGCGACGCCGCCCCCACGGTCATCATCGGTCAAAAGATCCACCCCGGCTGCGAACAAGCCTACGAACGCTGGCAGGAAGACTTGAACCGAGAAGCTGCCAAGTACCCGGGATTCCTTGCCGCAGAGATTAATCCGCCCAGCCCAGTGCAATCCGACTGGGTGGTCATCTACCGCTTCGATTCCGTCGCTCACCTTCATGAGTGGCTTAACAGCGCAACCCGCCAGGAGCGGCTGGTAAACGGAGAAGAATACTTCGACGGTCCGGGCACCCAGCACGTTCTGGGCGTTGCGTCGCAACCGAAGGATCCACTGGTCACCGTGGCCGTGAGCCACCGGGTGAGCCCAGAGAACGTCGACGAATTCCTCGCGTGGCAAGACCGGCTTCGGCTGGCGGAAAGCAAGTTCCCGGGGTATCGCGGCTCCGAATTGTTTCGGCCCATCGAAGGCATCCAGGATGAATGGACGGCGCTCTACCGGTACGGCAGCGCAGACGACCTCGAAGCTTGGCTGGTTTCCGAGAAACGCAAGCAGCTCCTAACGGAGGGCACGAAGTTCGCCGATTTCCATTCCCGCACCATCGACAATTCGTTCGGTAGCTGGTTTGCCTTCGATTCCCATGGCGAACAGGCGCCGCCCCCGTCAGACATCAAGACCGCCTTGGCGGTGTGGTTCGGCCTGTATCCGACCGTTATGGTGCTTACCCTCCTGTTGTCGCCCACGCATTTGCCGCTGTGGCTAGGCCTACTGATCGGGAATCTGTTGTCCAGTTTCGCGATGACCTTCTTCACCATGCCGTTTTACGTCAATCGGCTGCTCGAAAACTGGCTGCGTCCATCTCCGAATGCAGCGCAGACGAACTGGCGAGGCCTGGCGCTCGTCTTCGGGGGCGTGGGCTTTTGGACGGTGGCCTTCTACCTCCTCACGCGGGTGTTCTGGCACCTGCCATGACTACGCCCGCGCCTTATGCCGCCTGGCAGCAAACTCCGAGGGATTTGTCAGGGACGGTGCACTGACGCGCTGTCAGTAAATCCGTAATATCGCGTCATGAGGCTTGCCGCGATAAGACCACGCGCGCACCGTGTCCTCAGCCTGGCGGCCGCTGCCCTGCTGGCCGCGGCACTGGTGATTGTCCCGGCAGCGACGTCCTCTCTGACGGCGACGCTTATTCCGGCGGCGTCGGCGGCTTGCCCCGATGCCGAAGTGGTTTTCGCCCGCGGCCGAGAGGAACCACCCGGCGTCGGCGCAGTTGGTGATGCATTCGTCAATTCGCTGCGTTCGAAGACGCCTAGGTCGGTTGGGGAGTATGGGGTCAACTATCCCGCCAACATCGACGTCGAGAGCGGCGCCAACGATATGGCCGCTCACGTTCAATCCATGGCCAAAGGTTGCCCGAATACTCGCGAGGTGCTGGGCGGCTATTCCCTGGGTGCCGAGGTGGCTGACGTCGCGACCTGGGGCCGTCTGCCGTCAGGTGTGGATCAGCATGTCGCGGCGGTTGCTTTGTTCGGCAACGGCACCAGGCGAGTCGCCCCCGCCTTTGCCGGTAAGACGATCGACGAGTGCGCGAACGGCGACCCGATCTGTGGGAAGGGCGTGACTTGGTCGGCGCATCTACAGCCCTCATACATCGGCTCCGGACTGGTGGATCAGGCCGCCAGCTTCGTCGCCGGCAAGCTCTAGCGCGAATCCCGTGGGCTAGGTGGCGATTCCAGCCAGTTCGTGTGCCACCGCGTCGAATGCGCGCAGCGTGTCTAACAGCATCTGCGGGTCCTGCGAGTCGGGCTGGGTGGATAACTTGGCGGCGACCACCTCCGCGGCGCGGTTGACGTAAATCATCTGACCACACATGCCCTGGCACAACACGACGTTGCTGCCCGGGTAGGGAAACCACACTTGATTGCGGTACATGCCGCCGGGCATTTGGTTGTCGTCGGGGCCGGCGGCGAACGCCTCACGCGAGTCGGGACCGCCGTCGAGAGTGTCGGCAATCCACGCCGCCGGCACCACCTGCTGGCCGGTCAACGAGACACCGTCGCGCAAGAACAGCGACCCGAATCGGATCATGTCAGTCAGACAGGCGTTGATGCCGCCGTCGAAAAGTCCAGTGCCATCAGTGTCTACGCCGATGGTGGCGTCGCTTTGGGCACCGATGCGGCTCCACAGCAGTTCTGACATCAGTTCGGGCATCCGCTGGCCGCCTGAGACCTCGCAGATCCAGCCAAGCACGTCGGTTTCACACGAGCGGTATTCGAACGGGCCACCGTGAGCCGACTTCTGCCGCAAGGTCAGCAGGAAGTCACGCAGCGTGGCGGGGGCGTCCGGACTGCTCCTAGGTGCCCACCCGATGGCCTGGTCGAGGGCATGTATCTCCGCGGTGGGGTGAAGGTAATTGTCCGAGAACGCGATTCCCGACCTCATGTCCAGCAGGTGGCGCACCGTCGCACCCGCGTAGCCGCAGTCCGCCAAGGCGGGAACGTATGCCGTGACCGGCGCGTCAAGCTCGATCGCGCCGGCCCCGTGCAGCGCGCCCACCACGGCTGCCACCAGCGACTTGCTCACCGAGAACAGCAGATGCCGGGTCTGGGCTTCCATTCCGTCGAAGTACTCCTCGGCCACCAATGAACCGCGGTGGGCGACGGCCCATCCGTCGGTAGCGGTGGCGGCCATCACTGCGCCGACGGTGGTGGCGGCCCCGTCGGTGCTGCTCACCGAGATCTCGGGGATCGAAGCACTGGCTGCGGGCAACTCGGCGGCCGGCCCCGCGCCGCGCGAGATCACGGCCGTCGGCACGAAATCTTCGACGTGCTGGAAAGACCAATGCATATATGGGGCCGACAGCCAGTTGTCCAGTGAAATACCGGGCGGGACGCGACCGGGTTCGTCGCGGCCGCTGCTCACGCTCGTGCGACGAGCCGCGAGACGATCGGCGCGGCCGGCACGAGGGGCGTCGACGCGAATTTTGTCTTCATACCCTTGACCCAGCGCTGGCAGCGCTCGCTGAGGTGATAGTCGTCGGTCTGCAGGTGTGAGCGGGTGACGAGCACGCCGAGTTGGGCGCCCTCGGAACGTAAGTCGCCAGGCGCCGCGACGCGCATGTAAAAGGCCTCAGACCCGTCGAGCAACGTGGCCCAGTCGTTGGCGGACCGCGCAAAGGAGACACGCCCGTCGTCGTCGATGCGCCATACACCGGTGCGTGGCGTCGCGGTGAAGATCTCGAGATCCGGCGACGTCTCCGTGATGATCACCTGGCCCCAGACCTCATCCTCGCCGTAGCCGCGCTCCCAGCGCGCGTTGATCTCGTCGATGTCGAGCTCGTACTCCACGTCCATGTACTCGAGTAGGTGAAAGAGAAACAGCGGCATGTCGGCGTAGGCCTCGGTGGTCAAGTTCGTCATCGGGCTGGCGCCACTCAGGCGCGGATTCACCTCGCCGAGGTATAGCTCGTCGGAGTCGAGGTCATGCAGAAGGTCCACCTCGAAGTAGCCGCGGTAACCCTCGCGGCGCATGACGTCGCCCAGCTTGCTCACCATTTCTCGCGCGGCGTGCGTTTGTGCGGGCGGCAGCACCTCGCGCCAGATGTCGTTGCCGCACCAGCTGCCTCTGTGCGGAGTCAGCTCCGAATAACCGACGAGACTCGTCATCGCGGGGCCGATCACGGTGCCGTGGCGGGTCACGGAACCCTCGAGGCACACCTCCACATTGCGGATCCGCTTCATGACTTTGACTTCTTGCTGCGCGGTCAGGTCGCCGGCATGCTCGTCCCAGTCGCGCTGACCGTGCACAAAGAACGTCCCGCTGCCGGCGTTGCCATAAGCGACCGAAATGACGAGGTCGTCCCCCAATCCGGCGCCTTGTGCGAGCGCCAGCAGTTCGTCGTAGGAGCCGGCCCGCCCGATCACGTGCGGCACGCTCGGTACACCCGCCTCGTTGGCCAGGTGCGTCATGACGAGCTTGGAGCCCAAGCGCTGGCGCAGCTCCACCGGCGGGTGCATGACCTCGAGACCCGCCTGCCGTGCGAGGGACTGGATTTCCTCGTTTAGCATCACAAAGCAGCACTTGCCCCCGGCACCTCGGCCCGCGATGAACTCGAGCGTCTCGGGATCAGACAGGAGGTGGCTGCACACCTCGTCCATGGAGTCAAAATCACGGCGGTCGCGTCGCCGGGGCACGAACACGCGGGAGTGTGTGCCCTCGAAAGAGTCAAAGTAGGTCAGGTAGAAGAAGTTTCGTATCCAGCGGTCAACGCCTAGCAGGTTGAACGGGGTCGGAGAGATGAAGTACAGCGGCACCTTGTTCGTGTGAAAGAACGCGCGTATGTCGGAGAGGCCGTTCAGCGCGCGGCGCGGCTCGCCGGGGTTCACGGTCACGCCAGCCGCGCTGATGTCGAGGCCCGGGCCCGGCGCAGGGACGGCGGCGGGGGCAGGGGCGCTGCGGTCAGCGCGACGGCGGTGAGCTCACGTATTTTCATGGCCACAAGTCTGCACCTGTTGAGGGCGAATCAGGGCGGTAACGATGACCAACGTTGCTAATCTGGCTCGAGACGGGGGCTGAGGAGACCCGATGGGCGAGGCAATGGGCGGAATTCGGCAGAAGCTGAGCTCGCGCCGCGCAGACGGCGAAAGCTCTAAAGCGATTGCGCGATACCGGCATCGTCGACCTCGGCAATCTCGGCGTGACGCTGCAGACCATCAAGAATTCGCGCGTGTACGGGCCGGTGGCGACGCTGGCGATCCAGGGCGGTCGCAAGTACTCGTCGTTGCCTGCGGTCGTGGACGAGCGCGGGACCTTGACCTACAAGCAGGTCGATGACATGTCCACCGCTTTCGCCCGCGGGCTCGAGAGGTTCGGCGTCGACGAAGGTTCGGTCGTGGGCCTGCTCTGTCGTGATCATCGGGGCCTCATCATCGCGATGGTCTCGTGCGGAAAGCTCGGCGCCCGGCTGGTGCTGATGAATACGGGCTTCGCCAAGCCGCAGTTCGCGCAGGTATGTGAGCGCGAAGACGTGAAGGTCGTGCTCCACGACAGTGAGTTCCTGAGCTTGCTCGACGCACTGCCAGCCGAGGTGCCACGTGTGCTGACCTGGGTGGAGAGGGGCACCGACCTGCCCGACGACGTACCGACGATCGACGGCGTCATCGCGGCGAACAGCGCCGAGCCGTTGCCCCCGCCGACCAAGCCCGGCGCGGTCGTCGTCCTCACCAGCGGCACGACTGGGCTGCCCAAGGGCGCACCGCGGGCCAAGGTGTCGCCGCTAGCGACAGCGGAGCTAGTCGACCGAGTTCCCTTTCCCCGCACGGGGACCATGGTCATCGTCTCGCCGATCTTCCACGGCACCGGACTGGCCACCTATCTGGTCGGCGCGACACTGGGAAACAAAGTGGTCACCACCCGGCGGTTCAGGCCGGAGGACACCCTCAAGCTCATCGCAGACCATCAGGCCGACATGCTGGTCGCGGTCCCGACCATGCTGCACCGCATAGTCGAGCTCGCCCCCGACGTCATCGCCGCCTACGACACATCGTCGCTGAAGACCATCGCGATCGCCGGGTCGGCGCTGACCCCTGAGCTGTCCAACCGCGTACAGGACACCTTCGGCGATGTCCTCTACAACATCTACGCCTCCACCGAGTGCGGATTTGCCACCATCGCCACCCCCGACGAACTGCGAAGGGCTCCTGGAACGGCAGGCCGCTCGCCGGTGGTCTCCGAAGTGGTGTTGTTCGACGAACACGACCGGCGTGTGCACGGCGCCAACAAGCGGGGCCGAATCTTCATCCGCAGCGGCGCGCATTTCGAGGGGTACACCGATGGCCGGCACAAGCAGATCATCGACGGCTATATGTCCAGCGGCGACATGGGCCACTTCGACGAGAGCGGCTTGCTGTTCGTCGACGGCCGTGATGACGACATGATCGTTTCCGGCGGTGAGAACGTCTTCCCGCAGGAGGTCGAGAACCTGCTTACCGAGCGTGACGATGTCTTCGATGCGGCTGTGGTCGGTGTCGACGATTCAGAGTTCGGAAAGCGGTTGCGCGCCTTCATCGTTTCTCAGCCCGGCGCACCGAACGACGCTGAGGAGATCAAGCTTTACGTCAAGAACAACTTGGCCCGCTACAAGGTCCCCCGAGATGTGGTGTTCATCGACGAGCTGCCCCGCAATACCACGGGCAAGCTGCTGCGACGGGTCTTGGCCGAGATGGACGTCGACAGCTGACCTGACTGAGGGACAAAGCCGCTACTTCCCTATGCCGCCGGCATTTTCACCACCCGGTTGTTCTTGAAGTCGGTGACATAAAGGTTGCCGGCGCCATCCACCGCCACACCGGGTGGATTGCCAAGACCGGTGAACGGCAGCACCTCCTGGGTGTTAGACCCCGCGGCCAGTTTCAGCACCCGGTTGTTGCTGGTGTCAGTGACATAGACGCTGCCAGCGCGGTCCACCGCCACCCCGTTGGGAAATATGAGGCCGGTGAACGGCAGCATGGTCGGGGTGTCCGAGCCCGCCGCCAGCTTCAGCACTCGGCCGGGGTTCTGGGACTCGGTGATGAAGAGATCGCCCGCAGCGTCCACCGCCAGACCAATCGGAGTTATGAACCCCACGCCGGTCAACGTCAGAACGGTCTGCGTGTTGGAGCCGGCCGCCAGCTTCAGCACCCGGAATTCGTTGGTGTCGGCGACGTATAGGTCACCACCTGCATCCACGGCGATACCCTGGAATGCCGAACCGCCCTGCGGGCCTTCGATCGCGGTGAACGGCAGCACGCTCTGGGTGTTCGAGCCGGCCGCCAGCTTCACCACCCGATGGCCGTCGGCGATGACGTAAAGGTTGCCGGCGCTATCCACCGCGATACCACTGGGACCGCGCAGGCCGGTGAACGGCAGCACCGTCGGGGTAGCCGAGCCCGCCGTCAGCTTCAGCACCCGATTGTTGACGTAGTCGGTGACGTAGAGGTTGCCGGCACCGTCCACCGCTACGCCGTTGGGATAGAGGTCAGTGAAGGGCATCGTGACTTGGCGACCGTATGCGGGTTCGGGGTGCTGCGCTGCTGGTGGTGGGCAGGCTCCGCGGTCCGTTCGAGTTGTCGTGCTGCCCGATGGTGAACACCACGACGGCGACGACGGGTATGGCCAACAGCGCACCCGCAATCATGATGGCCTTTCGGCGCCACCACCGGCCCGTTGCCGGGGTGTGAGTGTCCACCGGCCTACCGTACGCAGTCAGCTGTTGCGCCGATGGGCAATCCAGCCAGATCACGCAGGGCTAGTGTCGGGTCGTGCGCAGGACCATCGACTGGGACGGCGACGCGGTAACCATTATCGACCAGACTGCGCTGCCGGCCGATTACCGCATTCTGAGTCTGCGCACCGTCGACGAGCTGATCGACGCGATCCGCCGCCTGGCCGTGCGCGGTGCTCCGGCGCTGGGCGCGGCGGGCGCGCTTGGCGTTGTGCTTGCGGCGCGCGAGGGTGGCGACGTCGGTGCCTTGGCCGAACGAGTCGCGAAGGCCCGGCCGACCGCGGTCAACCTCAGCTGGGGAGTCGCGCGCGCGCTCGAGAAGCTCGACGAGGGCGCCGATGCCGTCCTCGCCGAAGCATTGGACATCCTCGACGAGGACGAATGCCTCAACCGCGCTGCATCCGCCCACGCCGCGGAGATCGTCCTCGCACTATGTGATCGCCGCCCGCTGCGTCTGCTCAGCCATTGCAACGCCGGTCATCTCGCCACCGTGGCCTGGGGCAGCGCGCTCGGCGTCGTCTGGCACCTTCACGAGCGCGGACTGGTCGAGTCGGTGCTGGTCGACGAGACACGTCCATTGCTGCAGGGTGCCCGGCTCACGGCGTGGGAGCTAGCGCAGGCGGGCGTGCCCTACCGAGTGCAGCCGGACGGCGCCGCTGCGGCGGCAATGGCACGCGGCCTCGTCGACTGCGTGCTCGTCGGCGCCGATCGGATTGCAGCCAATGGCGACGTCGCCAACAAGATAGGCACCTACGGCCTGGCAATCGCGGCACATCATCACAGCGTGCCGCTCGTCGTAGTCGCGCCTTCATCCACGGTTGACTCCTCGCTCGCCACCGGCGCCGAGATCGCAATCGAAGAACGCGCGCCCGACGAAGTCAGGACCTTCACCGGTATTGCGATCACCCCGCCGGACGCGGACGTTTTCAACCCGGCCTTTGACGTAACTCCGGCGGAGCTGATCACCGCCGTCGTCACCGAACACGGCCGCTACCGGCCGCGGTGCGGCCAGCGCTAAGCCATCCCGGGGGCGGGCGCGTTAGAGACCGGGCAAGCAGATTGGTGCTCCGTAGCACGGCGGCGGGCCATGTGGCGGTGGAGTATCGCCCTCCCAGACGAACTGGCCGACATTGCCCATCCCACCGACCGGCACCCAGAACCAGGTGTGGCAGATGTTCATGTCCCAATGGACATCGTCCATGGGCAGGGCTTGTCCCGGGCACCACTGATGGGGAACGGAGAAATTGTCGGTGGGCTGAGCCTGGGCGCTACCCGTGGCCAGACCGATGCCGGCCAGTGCGACGCCGCCCGCCAACAATGCCGCGGCACCGATCTTCTTCGGGGCGTGAGTAATTTTCATGGACCGCACGGTAGGCCGACGACCTGAATGGATTCTTAACGGTGCTGACCCTGACTGCTCACGAGGTAGGACTAATCGGCGGTGCGCTCGAACTTGTCTTCGAAATCACCGCCGGTGCAAGCACTATCGGATGAGACATTCTGACCGTGCCCCGTGAGCACCGTAATCGGATTTTGTAGTGGATCGGGCAGCGGGTATTCCGCAGTGAGTTTGATATGCACCGTCCCGCCGAGATTGCACGGCACGGTGCCCTCGTCATCGCGGGTCCACGTATTACCGCTGAAGACCAGTGGCACAACGCCGTCGGGCGCGTGGAACAAGCTCAGGCACCGATCGCCGGTGCGAAGACACTGCGTGCGGACAGTGAGATCGTCTTGTCCTGGCGAAGAACCGCCGTTCGCGTAGGTGATCGTTTCGTGGTAGCGACCATGAAGTGTCTCGGCCAGCGACGTCGCCCGGGGCGGTAGGGCGGCCGGATCCGGAACTTTAGCAATGTCGGGATCACCAGTGCGAGTAAAGGTTACGGTTCGCTTCCCACTGCTGCAGCTGTTAGTAGTGGACCTGGTGGTTTCGCCGGATAGCGTGCCATCGGGCTTTGGTTGCAAGGTGAACACCACCCACACTTCGGTGGGAGCGTTGTTGCACGGCATTGAGCCGAGGCCGACGGCTACCCAATCACCGCCCACCTGATCGAAGATCAGATTCGACACGAGCACGGCTCCACTGTCACCCAGGTATGACGCTGTCGCGACGCAGCCACTGGGGCCGCACGTCGAACGCACGCCCCAGTGGGCGGTCGTCGGCGGGGCACCGGCGACCGGCTTACCCTCGAGATCGGTGCCCGGGCCATAGTCCGCCCGGTACGTGCCGGTGAAGGCATGGATGTCGGCCGTCGGGGTAGCCGACGGCGGGCTACTTGTGGGTTTCGCGATGCCGGCCTGGCTGCGGTGCTGCAACAGCGTGACGCCCGCAAAGAGACCAGCGGCAACAATCAACAACGGAATGACAACAAGCGCTGCAAGCCGAGCCTTCGAACGCGAAACCCGCTGCGCGGCAGGCGGGATCCAGGGTGCGTTCGCAACCTGACTAGGCTGGGTCGGCGGCTGCCACGGCGGAGGGTTGTTGAATTGGGCGGGCCATCCGCTGAGCTGGCGCTGCAGTGCTGTGGCGAATACTCGGCAGCTCGGGAACCGGTCGGCAGGTGATTTGGCCATCGCCTTGGCCAGCACAGGATCCAGGCCGGCCAATTCCGGCCGGTATTGCTGGATCGATGGCGCAGGCGCCACGCAATGTTTGGTGATGACCACCGCGGGATTGGAATCGGCATACGGCGGGTTACCGGTCAGCAGGTGATATGCGGTGCAGGCCAGCGCGTACTGGTCGGCACGCCCGTCGAGCGGCTCACCCCTCAACTGCTCGGGCGCCGCGTAGGACACGGTGCCCACCGCCATATTCGTCTGGGTTAGCCCCGATATGTCGTCGATACGCCGAGCGATTCCGAAGTCGGCCAGGAAAATTCGTTCCGATTGCGAATCCAGCAGGATGTTGGCGGGCTTGACATCGCGGTGCAGCAGCCCCCTCTGGTGCGCATAATCCAATGCGGAGCCGACCGCAGCGATGATCGCCAGCGCGTCGGGTAGAGGCATACCGCCGGGGTGGTGCTCGCGCACAAGCCGACTCGCATCGGTGCCGGCCACATAGTCCATCGAAATCCAGAATTGGTCTTCGTATTCGCCGCGGTCGTGGACGCCCAAGATGTTGGGATGCGACAAGCTGGCAGCCAAATCGGCCTCACGCAGAAACCGCTCTCGATACTGGGCGTCGGCGGTCAGTCCGGCCGGCAACACCTTCAGCGCATCCTGGCGGGGCAACCGCGGATGGGCCGCTAAGTAGACCGTGCCCATCGCGCCGGAGCCCAATACCCGCAGGATGGTGAATCCCGCAAACAATTCGCCCACCGACACCGGCATGGCCAAATCCTAGGCCAGCCATTTCGGCAGCATGATCAATTCACCCCGATCGTCACCATGGCTGACACGCGAGCGCAGAGGCCTGAAGCTATGCTGCTGCTACTTAGCTGGCTACTCGTTGGGTGCAGAAACGTAATGATCGCCGACTGGTTGCGGGCGCGACTGCCCTTTGCGAATGCGATTAGCGCGGTGGCGGGTCGATGACGGGCGGCGATGCCATCGAGTTCGGTGTCTTGGGGCCGTTGCAACTGAGCGTCGGGGGCGAGTGGGTGCCGTTGGGCACGCCGAAGCAACGCGCAGTGTTGGCGGTGCTGGTCGTCAACGCCAATCGACCGGTGGACATCGACATCCTGATCGGCGTCGCCTGGAATCAACGGCCACCTCCGGGGGCCAGAGCCACACTGCATGCCTACATCTCCAACCTGCGTCGGCTGATGAGCAGCGCCGGCATCGACCGGGCACTCCTGGGCAACGCTCCGCCGGGATATCGGCTGGCCATCAGTCCCGATCAGTACGACCTCGGACGTTTTCGCACCAAGAAAGATGCCGCGCTGCATGCCGCCGCTGCCGCGCAATTCGAGCAGGCCAGCCAGTACATGGCAGATGCGCTGGCGCAATGGCGCGGCCCGTTTCTGGACGACCTGCGCGACTTCCACTTCGTCGAGACCCTTGCCGCGGCGCTCGAAGAGGAAAAGGTCGTCGCCCATACTGCTCACGTGGAGGCCCAAATCGCGTGCGGTCGACCAGATGCCGTCATCCTGGAGTTAGAGGCACTGATCGGCGAGCATCCCTACCGCGAGCCGCTGTGGGCGCAGCTGATGACCGCTTACTATTTGGCCGGCCGCCAATCAGATGCCCTCGAGGCGTACCTGCGACTGAAAGCCAGCCTGGTCGAAGACTTGGGCATCGACCCGGGCCCTCAGCTACGCGAGCTCTACGAGCAGGTCCTGCGCCAGGAACCCGTCGATGTGCGCCAGGCCGCGCAGGCCCATGCCGAGGACACCATCGCGTCTTCGGTCGCCCATGAAGGCAACGCAACCGTGCTTCGTCGACCCGTCGCGGCGGCGTTGCGCGGGCCGGACGGTCAACGGTATGCGTTGGCCGTCCTGGCCACGCGGATCGGGCGCAGCATCGATAACGACATCGTGCTGACCGACGTCAAAGTGAGCCGCTACCACGCGGTCATCACCGACAACGGCACTGCATTCGTGATCACGGATCTTGCTTCAGTCAACGGTGTCCGCGTGCGCGGGCAGCGAATCGATTCCAGTGCAGAGCTTTTCGCAGGCGACCTTATTCGCATCGGCAATCAAGAGTTCACGCTCGAGATCTAGCGCTGCCAAGCCCCCGAGTATGACTCCGGCGCAACAGGATTCAGCGCAGGAGACCGAAGTAATTAGAATCCATTAAGGCCCTCGTCGCACTCTACTTAGCATGAGGAACGCCAAGGCCAGAAAATGACACCCGGCTCCTATCGGCCCGAGCCGCCGCAGCTGCTGCCGACGACCATCGCCGACGGTCGCGCACCGGGTGTGTACTACCGCATCGACGGAGAGCTGGTACCGGTCCTACATATGTGGCTGGACGGCTCTGTGCCAGTGTTTTTCGAGCACCACGTGGTGTTGTGGAAAGATCCGGCACTCTCTATCGAGATCAAGGGCAAGGGTGCGCTCAAGCGCATGATCGCCGGCATGCAACTGCTTTTGACCGAGACGCGCGGGCCGGGGCAGGTCGCGCTTTCTCGCGACGGTACTGGCCACGTATTCCCGCTGCATCTGCGTCCCGGTTCTGCCATCGAGGTGCGCGAGCATCAATACCTCGCGGCGACAAGCAATCTGGATTACAAATTCACCCGGCAGAACGGTATCAGCAACATGCTGGTCGGCTCGGCCGGTTTCTTCGTGGATCGGTTCGCAGCGAAAAAGTCTGAGGGCGTCGTGTGGTTGCACGGCTACGGCAACGTCTTCGACAAGGTCCTTGGCCCCGGTGAGCAGATCGACGTGGAGCCGGGAAGCTGGATCTACCGCGACGAGTGCGTGCGGATGGACCCGCAGGTGTGTGGACTGCGCACCGGAATATTAGGTGGGAGCGGCAATCTCGTCTTCAACCGCTTCACCGGTCCAGGCCGTGTCGGCATTCAGTCGATGTACATGGAAATGCCGACCGGCTCGGAGTGAGCGTTACCCGCTGACCGGTCCATTAAAGATCCAGTAAGCCCTGTTCCGCAAAGTGTTACCCATCGCGAGCAGCGATGACAACGATCACCGATCGAAAAGGAGCAAAACTATGAAACGCGAAGTCATGATCACGGCCGGTGCGGCAGCAATTCTCGGCGTGGCGCTGACAGGCTGTTCCCACAGTGGAACCGTCAGAACTGCCAACGGCGCTGTGGCAGTGGGCAATCAGTCGAACACCAAGGTGATCGTCGACGGCCAAATTCAAAACGTCACGGGCAGCGTTGTCTGCACTACTACCGCAGGCAGCGTGAATATCGCGATCGGTGGGCCCACGGCCGGTGGCGCAGGTGTCCCCACCGCTATCGGCGCGGTGCTCACCGATGCCAACCCGCCAGTCGTCAGGTCAGTGGCGCTTGGCAATGTCAACGGCGTTTCGTTGGGCGTCGGTGGGACCACCGGCAAGGCCACAGCCACAAAGAACGGCAACTCCTACAAGATTACCGGCACGGCGAGCGGCGTCGACATGTCCAGCCCTTTGGCAGGGCCGGTGAATAAGCCGTTCGAAATCGACGTGACGTGCCCGTAGCCAACCCACCTGTGGCATACCGGCCGCGGTGAACCCGCGGCCGATACTCACCCACCTCCGCGCTCCTGAAACCAGGAGCGAACTACCAGAAGGGAATACCTTCATGAACAACAGAACCAACGTGGTGCTCGGGGCGGTCGCCGCTCTCTTCGCCATAACGATCGTGTTCCGCTTCGTCGTGCTGAGCCAGCTCGGCGTATCCGGCAGTTGGATTTTCTACCTCGGCCTGCCGTTCGGAGGCATCGTCGGGGTCGTCCTGCTGCTACTGCGACTCGGGCTGCTCAACTTCGGCGAAAGTTCAGGCACCATGGTCCAGCCCTGGCAGCACAACACTGCCGCGACGTGGCCTGCTCCGGTGCCGGCGCCGCCGGCGGCCACGTGGCCTGCACCTGTGCCGGCTCCGCCGGCCGCGACGGCGCAACGCTTGCAGGAGCTGGAGACCCTGCGCAGCAGCGGCTCCATCTCCGACACCGAATACGCCGCGAAGCGTGCACGGATTATTTCCGGTATCTGATTCGAGCCGCTTTCAGGTAGCCGTCGACGTCGTCGAAAGGATCCGCGAACAGGCCCACTGTTCGCGGATCTTGCCTTGTCGTGGCCCTGTCGCAGGCCGTGAGGTGTCAACACGTCGATCTTGTGTTTGAGTACGTTCGACTCGGAATCGATGCTGTTCCAGCCGTGCGCATGCTGCCGCTGTAGCAGTCCTGTGGGTGAGGCGCATAGCTTTGGCGGCAGCGTTGATCGCGGCAGGACGCAGTGAGCCTTAAAGGCCCGGCCTAGTGGGTGCAAGG
This sequence comes from uncultured Actinomycetota bacterium, assembly GCA_963787635.1. Taxonomy (GTDB): domain Bacteria; phylum Actinomycetota; class Actinomycetes; order Mycobacteriales; family Mycobacteriaceae; genus Mycobacterium. Next base: position 1,303,258 of record CAWBDP010000008.1, read on the forward strand.
AAGACATCGTTGAGGGTCACGGTGCGTAGGTTGCGAGCGCGGATGAGGTCGCGGAGTTGCTCGTAGACGTGGGTGACCGGCAGGTGGTTGAGGTGCCCGATCACGATCGCCTGCGGGGTGAAGGCCTGCTGGGCCATCTGGACGATGTAGTCCTCGGTGATCACGGTGGAATCCGCCAGCGAACCCGACCACAGCGTGATCGCGGTATAGCCGAGATCGGCGGCCACCGCATCAACGGCCGAGTTGTGCTTTCCGTAGGGGGGCCGAAAGTACGGGCGCGCGTCCACGCCGAAGGTGCTTTTCAAGAATTCTTCGTTGCGGGCGATCTCGCGCGCCACTCGACTTGCCGACACCGTTGTCAGGTTCGGGTGCGACCAGGTGTGGTTACCAAGCTGAATCTGGCCGCACTCGACAAGGGGCCGCAGCAATGCCAGGTTGTCGGTCCAGGAGCGGTAGGTGCCGTTGACGAAATAGGTCAGCCGGACGCCGGTATCTTTGGCGAACTGCGTGTAGAGGCGCACTACGTCGGTGTTCACGCCGTCATCAACGGTCAGCGCCAGCAGATTGCCGTCCCCGGGCAGCTTGTTGAGCACGCCGCCGCCAGGCAGCGCCACCCGTGCGCTGGGCGCGGGCGGCGGCAATAGCGCGCCAGCAACGACCTCTCCGCCCCGTCGGGGTGGAGACGCGACGGCCGCGGCGACGGCCGTCGGGGTTTGCGGCGGTCCACCGAGCACGCCGCGTGCCACGCCCACGCCGCCCAGAACTGCGGCGGAGAGCGCCCCGAAAAATCGGCGCCGGTTCAGCTCGGACACAACGCGACGCAGTGTAGCGGGCAGGGGGTGGTTGACACTTCCTTGGGCGCTACGTCAAAAGGTCGCCGACTGTTCTGACACACAGTTGTAGATCATGCCATCAGGGGACGACGCAACCCTGAACGTCGCTGCCCGCCATTCCATGATGTAACCGAAACGATTCATCGGACTCCGACATTGACGGCCGCGCAACCGGACCGGCTGGCCGACGAGTCTGGCCGCTACCCTTGACCGTCCGTGGCTGTGCCCCGTATGCGGGTGGCACAACTGCCTGCCGCCAGTTTCGGCACCTCGCCGAGACACTTTGTGGTGTGGACCTCTCGCGGGGCCAGCGTTCGCCCTAGTCACGCTGGGAGCCGATGACGGGAATCGAACCCGCGTATTCAGCTTGGGAATTGGTCAAGCTTTGCGAGCGCCTGGGTTAGCGGTCGCGGGACGACTGCGACACAGCCGCCGGGCTGAGCCATCAACTGACCGCCATGAGCTGTCGGTGCTCAGCGGCAGCCTGCGCGTTGCGCTGCAAAGTCCCGCAGGTGATCCCTGATGCCTTGACGGCAGCGTTCATCGAAGCGCCATCGGCAATGGGCAAGCCGCCGTGATGTAGGGTCGCTCGCTTTTTGCGGCGCGGTAGCTTTGTACCAATGGCCGCGGTTCTTGATCTGCGCCGGTTGGATGTGCCGGTTGTTCAGGCCGGCATGGGTGCCGTTGCGGGTTTCGAGCTTGCGGCAGCGGTTTCGGAGGCTGGTGGTCTCGGGACGATCGCTGGTGCGCGTGCTGCAGTTGCTGCCGAGGTGGCAGCGGCGCGCAGGCTGACTGGACGGCCGATCGCTGTGAATCTGCTGCTGCCGTTCGTGCGTCCCGGCGATGTGGAGGCGGCCGCTGCCGCAGACGTAATCGTGACTTTTTGGGGCGTTCCTCGACGGCTTGCCGGTAAGACCTGGATTCACCAGTGTGGGTCGGTCTATGAGGCGAAGGCGGCAGCCGAGGCGGGGGCGGATGCGGTGATCGCGCAAGGTGTCGAGGCTGGCGGCCACGTCCGCGGGACGACTCCGGCGCTAGAGTTGCTCGAAAAGGTTCGCGCCGCAGTGGAGATCCCGGTTCTCGTCGCCGGCGGAATCGTCGACGTCCAGGGTGTGCGAGAGGCGCTCGATGCCGGTGCGGTTGCCGCCGTTGTCGGCACTCGCTTCCTGCTCAGCGAGGAGAGTCACGCGCACCCGGAGTACAAGAAGCGCTGCCTCGACGCCAGTGAGACCGTATTGACGGAATTATTCGGGTTGGGTTGGCCCGACGCGCCGCATCGGGTGGTTCCGAACGCTGCCACGCGCCGATGGTTACGTCGCGACGATCGGGGTCCGCTGTGGATTCGCACCGGCAACCGGATAACGACACGCCTTACCACCCGGATGCCGGTCGCAGCCCAGAATCGCGCGCTCAAAGCGCAATTGCCGTGGCTTCCGTTTCTCGTGGCCCAACCGCCCACCGAAGACGGACCCGGGGACCCAGTTGACTGGCGACCTCTTTATGCGGGTGCGAACGTCGGTCGGATCGTTGATATCCCTACCGCTGCAAAGCTCGTCAATGTACTCACTCCGTAGCCGGCCATCGGCACCGGTCAGCGGCCGCGGGCGAATGCCTCCGCGGCCGAGCTGGTGCTGCCGAAGTTGCTCGCCAGCCATGACGGCACGACCGGCTTGACTGGGTCACCAACGGGTCGAGATATGCGACAGCTCCAGCGCTTACAAACGGTTGACCGCAGCAAACGGATACGCGCAACCGATGCCGCTTCGTCACGTCGAACGACGATCAAGACTCGCGTTCACTAATCCTGGAAGCGACCCGACAAACTCACCACCAGCGGCGATTGGAGCCGATGACGGGAATCGAACCCGCGTATTCAGCTTGGGAAGCTGATGTTCTGCCATTGAACTACATCGGCGCGGTTGCCCCGAAGGCTAGCATCCGGCGGCGCGTGCACAGACCGGTCTCGTAGGGCGCCAATCATTCCGGCCGCGCGCGATAAGCGGTCCGATTAACCGGTCCCGAGCGCGACGCAATTCTCATAGCCAGATGTTTATCATTTCGTTATCTCGCAGTTATCTCGTATCGTGCTTGAGGTGGGCAGGCACTCAAAACCCAGGAAACGGCGAAATCTCCCCAAACCGTCAATAGTCCTGACTGTGCTCGCCGCCCCTGCCGCGGTGTTCTTCGCCACCGGCGGAGACGTCCATCCCGGTCCTGCCAGCGCCGTTACCAAGCCGAGCGCCCTTGTTGACGAGGCGCCGTGCTGCGCGCAGATCGTGGCCGCGCCAAGGCCGTTACGCACTATTCCCCGTGTCAACACGGAAGCGGATGTCCCCGACGGCGAATTGACTGCGGCATCGCGATTGCGCGTGAGTCCGCGATTCTTGCCCGTCGGCGTCGCACCAGAGCAGGGCCTTCAGGTACGAACCATTCTGGCAGCGCGCGCTATCAGCGCGGCGTTTCCGCAGATCACCGCAATTGGCGGCCGTCGGCCGGACTCGCTGCCATGGCATCCCAACGGGTTAGCGATCGACGTCATGATTCCCAACCCAAGCAGCGCTGCGGGCATCGAGCTGGGGAACCAGGTCGTCGCGTACGTGCTGGCGAACGCGGACCGATTCGGGATGCAAGACGCGATCTGGCGTGGCGTCTACTACACGCCCGGTGGCTCGCAGCCAAGCCGCCTCGGCCACTATGACCACGTCCACGTCACCACGACCGGAGGTGGATACCCCAGCGGTCAGGAAGTCTATCTGCGCTGAGCCGCGGGTAATGCGGAGCGATACGCTCGTCGCGTGCTGCTCTCCGATCGTGATCTGCGGGCCGAAATCGCGGCCGGACGCCTGGGTATCGACCCATTCGACGACGCCCTGGTGCAGCCGTCCAGCGTCGATGTGCGCCTCGACAGTTTGTTTCGAGTCTTCAACAACACCCGCTACACGCACATCGATCCCGCGAAGCAGCAGGATGAGCTCACCAGCCTGGTCGAACCGCTGGACGGAGAACCGTTCGTGTTGCATCCCGGCGAGTTCGTGCTCGGCTCGACGCTGGAGCTGTGCACGTTGCCCGATGACCTCGCCGGGCGGCTGGAGGGCAAATCGTCGCTGGGCCGCCTTGGCCTGCTAACCCACTCGACCGCCGGCTTCATTGACCCCGGCTTCAGCGGGCACATCACGCTGGAGCTCTCGAACGTCGCGAATCTGCCAATTACCTTGTGGCCCGGGATGAAAATCGGTCAATTGTGTATCTTAAGGTTGACCAGCCCGGCCGAGCATCCCTACGGCAGCACCCGGGTTGGGTCAAAATATCAGGGCCAGCGCGGACCGACTCCGTCCCGCTCGTACCAGAACTTCATCAGGTCCAGCTGAACCCGGCTGGACAGCGTCGCGTGATACCCAACGGCGAATGGAAGTTTGGCGCCGCCAATGGATTGTGGTGTGCGGGTCGGCGCCGAGGGGTAAACAGTCTATTTGGGAGGGCGAAGTGGACACCGTACTCGGCGTGTCGATGGCACCCGCAGGCGGTACGCATGGTGCTGGTCGAAGGGGAAAACGCGGACGGCGTCACCGTCGATCAGGACGACTTCGAGCTCGCGGAGCGCGACGACCAGACAACCCTGAACGGCCCCGAACAGGTGATCGCGGCGATCCTGGGCACCCGGGAAGGTGCCGCTCAGGCGGGCTACCGGTTGGTCTCAACCGGGGTGACATGGAGTAACCAGGCCGAGGGCGCCGCGCTGCGCGACGGGCTGGCCAGCCGCAAGGTCGAGGACGTCATGTTGCTCTCGGCGTTTCTGGCCGCGGCTGCGTTAGCGCACGCGGTCGGTAACGCCACTGGTTATGCGCACACGGCCCTGTTGTTCGTCGAATCCGATTCCGCGACCCTGGCGGCCGTCCGCACAGCCGACGGGTCGATCGCCGATGTGCATCGAGTGCTGCTGGCAGAAGACGACGACGAGGCGGTGGCGAACCTGGTCGAGCTGGCCGTCGGCCGCCGAGACGCTACAAGCGCAGCCTGACGGCCTGTTCGTGGTCGGCTCCGGGGTGGATGTTCCGATGATCAAGCCGGCGTTGGAGGCGGCGACCACGCTCACGCTGAGCACCCCCGAGGAGCCGGATATGGCGCTGGCTAGGGGAGCGGCACTGGCGTCGGCGAATGCGCCACTGTTCGTCTCTTCTACCGCAGCACTGGCGTATGCGCTGGATCCCGCCACAGGTTCGGTCGATCCGACTGCTTACCGCGCCGTTCCGCAGGTCTACGCAGACCCGGCCGTGGTCGACGACCTTGCCTACGCCGGGATTGGCGACGAGGACGATTTCATCACCGGCACGTACGCCGGCTTAGGTGTCGCGCCGGACGATCAGCTTAGTAAGCGGCCATTTTTGGCAGCGATGAGCGTGATGATGATTTTCGTGGTTGGGGTGGTGACCCTATTGCTTTCGTTGGCGATCACTATCCGGCCACACGTCGGTCAGCGGGCGAGCCTCGGCCAAAACCTCGTAGTCCCGGCTAAACCGGCGCCGGCTCCGCCGCCGCAAGGTCAAGTACCCGCGCCACCGGTTCCCACGCCGGTGCCTACTCAGCAACCTGTTCCAGTCGGCGCGCCGCCAGCCCTCCGGGCGCCCGCACCGGCACCGGCGCCGGCGCTGCCGCCGCCTGCCGTCCTGCCGGTTATCCCCCAATTTCCGCTGATCGTGCCGCCAGCAGTGCCGGGTGTGCCGCTGGCACCCCGAGGCGGTGAAGGCGGGGGTCACGGCGGCTTCGGCGGTGGGGCACGGCGGGGTCGGCATCCCGGGCCTCGGGTTCGGCGGCGGTCACGGCGGGTTCGGCGGTGGTCACGGCGGGGGTCGCGGGCACCGGTAATGACGTTTATCGTTGTCTACATCGGGCTGGGGGTGGTCGGGCGCTGAGAGATCATCAGTCAGCGAACTACCGGGAGGAGCAGTGGAGACCGTACTTGGCGTATCGATGGCGCCCGCTGCGGTTCGTATGGTGCTGCTTGACGGGGAGAGTGAAGACGGCGACACCGTCGACGAGGACAACTTCCCGCTCTCGCCTGACAGTGACCTAGCAACCTTCAGCGCGACCGATCAGGTGATCGCGGCCATCCTGGGCACCCGGCAAGGCGCGGCCGAAGCGGGCTATCGGCTGGTGTCGACGGGAGTGACTTGGAGCGACCAGCTGGACGTGTCGGCACTACGCGATGCGCTTGCTGCCCGCAAGATGGAAAACGTCATGCTGGTCTCGGCGTTTTTGGCCGCGGCCGCGCTGACTCAGATGATCGGTGATCAAACCGGTTACGCCCAGACGGCGCTGCTGTTCGTGGAAATCGACACCGCGACGTTGGCTGTGGTCGATAGCGCGGACGGCTCCATCGCCGACGTGCATCGGGTGGCGCTGCCGGATGACGACGACGAGGCCGTGGCGGCGCTGGTCGACATGGTGGCTGATGCGCAGGGGCTCGAGGCGGAGCCGGACGGCGTGTTCGTGGTCGGTTCCGGAGTGAATATCCCGATGATCAAGCCGGCTCTGGAGGCGGCAACTTCGCTTCCGTTGAGCGCTGCTGAGGAGCCGGGTACAGCGCTGGCCCGAGGTGCCGCCCTGGCGTCGGCCAACGCGCCGCTGTTCGCGTCGTCGACAGCTGCACTAGGCCTACGCGCAAGATCCCGGTACTGGCGCGCTAAGCCCGTACGCGGTCACCCCCGGCTATTTCGCCGCACCTGATGTGCAGCTGGATATCGACCTGGTCGACCAGCCCCGCGCCTACAGCGCCGTCCCCGACGATGAAGCCAGGGCTTACACGCTGGAGCGGTCCGGTGCCTTCGCCCAGGTTGCTGATGAAGAAATTCTCACGACCGGCATGTTTCCCGACTTCAGTGCCCAACCGGGCGAGGAGCCTAGCCGCCAGCCGTTCCTGACCGCAATGGGCGTCATGGCGATCTTCGTTGTCGGCGTTGTAGCGCTGGTGCTTGCATTGGCGGTCGGTATCCGACCGCATGTCAGTCAACGGCCCAGCCTTGCCCGGCCACACGTGGTAGTCCCGGCAGCGCCGGCGCCGGCGCCGCCGCCGCAGGCTCAAATACCCGCGCCGGCTCCCGCTCCGGCACCGGCACCGGCGCCCGCTCCGGCCCCGGCCCCGGCTCCCGCTGCGGCCCCTGCGCCGGCGCCGGCTGCGCCTCGCCCATCGCCGCCGATAGGGTTGCCGGCCCCGGCTCCCGCCCCGGCCCTGCCGCCACCAGTGCAGATTCCGCCGATCATTCCGCAGCTCGTGGAGCCACCGGCACCAGGACCGCCGTTGGCACCGTGGGGCGGCGATCACGGCGAAGGCCGGGGTCACGGCCGCGGCGGATTTGGTGGCCCGGCGATCCCGCTCCCGATCCCCGGGCTTCACCTCGGCTTCTGACTCGGAATTGGCGCCGGTGAAATCGGCCCCGTTTGTTGAAGCGGGCGGCTTGCGGGGTACGCCTCTAAAATCGGGTCGTCGGGTGTGGCGGGGCCCGTGCCTCTTGGGCTTGCCGCAACTCGGCCAGCTGGCAAACTATTTTGGAGGAGCAGTGGACACCGTACTCGGGGTGTCGATGGCGCCGATGGCAGTACGCATGGTGCTGTTAGAAGGCGAAAACGCCGATGGCGTCACCGTGGACGAAGATAACTTCGAAATTGCCGATGGTCGCGGCGCGGCAACCGGCAGCGGGACGGATCAGGTGATCTCAGCTATCCTCGGCACCTGGGAAGGCGCGACCCAGGCCGGGTACGCAGTGCGATCGACCGGCGTGACCTGGACCGATCCCGCTGAGGCCGCCGTCCTGCGCGACGCGCTGGCTGTCCACAAGATGGAAAGCGTCATGCTGGTCTCGGCGTTTCTGGCCGCCGCCGCGCTCGCGCAGGAAGTCGGTAACGCAACCGGTTACGCCCAGACCGCGCTGCTATTCGTCGAACCCGATACCGCGACGCTGGCCGTGGTCGATACCGCCGACGGTTCGATCAGCGACGTGCACCGACAGCCCTTGCACAACGATGATCGGGCCGCCGCGCTGGCGGCGATGGTATCCGGCGCTGAGGCGCTGGAAACGCGCCCCGAAGGGGTATTCGTCGTCGGCTCGGGCGTCGACATTGCGCCGGTCAAGCCGACACTGGAGGCGGCGACCAGGCTTATGGTGAACGCACCCGAAGAGCCGGAGACTGCGCTGGCCCGCGGAGCGGCGCTGGCGTCGGCGAACGCGCCATTATTTTCCTCGTCCACCGCTGCCATGGCCTATGCGCAGGATTCCTTCACCGGCGCAGTCGACCCCTTTGCCCTCTCAGCCCGTTACCTCGATGCTCCCGGCGATGCCGCTAAGGCCGACGAAGGGCTCGCCTACAGTGCAGTCGCGGACGGCGAAGCCGGGCCGCTACGACCCTCGCACCCCACCAGGAGGTCGCAACGGGGGCGTACCCGGACTTCGACGCCGATCAGCGGAAACCGGAGCGCCGGCCGTTCTGGGTAGTCGCCAGCGCGGTAGCGGCGATCTTCGTTGTCGGTGTTGTGGCATTGGTGATTGCGCTGGCAATCAGCATCCGGCCAAACGTCGGTACCCGGCCCGATCCCGGCCACAATCTGGTGGCTCCGACGAATGCGGCACCGGCCTCGAATGCCCCACCGCCTGCCGCCCCGGCTCCGCCTGCACAGGCTCCGGCGGCTCCCGCCCCGGCTCCGCCTGCACAGGCTCCGGCGGCTCCCGCACCGGCTCCGCCTGCACAGGCTCCGGCGGCTCCCGCCCCGATTCCGGCGCCCGCAGCTCCCGCTCCTGCTCCGGTTCCCGTGGCTCCGGTTCCCGTTCCGGTGCCCATCCCGCGAGGCGGTGGACCCGGCATCCCTGATGTACCGGCATCCCCGGTATCCCCGGTGGCGGCGGGGGCCACGGCGACGGTGGAGGTCACGGTGGCGGGGGGGCCACGGCAACGGTGGAGGTCACGGTGGCGGCGGAATCCCGGGTATCCCGGGCATCTAGTTTGCGCGCTGGCGCGCGATGATTTTCAGTGGATTGCGGCCTGAGCGACACACCGCTCCGCGCAGACGCAGGTTAGCCGGCAGAGAGCTTGGAGGAGCAATGGACACCGTACTCGGGGTGTCGATGGCGCCTACCGCGGTGCGGATGGTGCTGGTAGAGGGCGAAAATGCCGATGGCGCCACCGTCGACGAAGACAACTTCGAGGTCACCGACGGCGATCAACCGGCAACTGTTCGTGGGACGGATCAGGTCATCTCGGCAATTCTCGGCACCCGGGAAGGCGCGATCCAAGCCGGGTACGCACTGCGGACGACCGGCGTGACCTGGACTGACCCCGCCGAAGCTGCCGCGCTGCGCGACGCGCTGGCCCACCGCAAGATCGAGAACGTCATGCTGGTCTCGGCGTTTTTGGCCGCGGCCGCTTTGGCGAAGGAAGTCGGTAAGGCCACCGGCCACGCCCAGATGGCGTTGCTGTTCGTCGAGCCGGATACCGCGACGTTGGCCGTGGTCGATTCGGCTGATGGTTCGGTCGCCGAGGTGAACCGACGTGCACTGCAGAGCGGTGACCCGGTAGCCGAGCTGGCGGAGCTGGTCTCAGATGCGGAAAGGCTGGGAACGCGCCCCGATGAGCTGTTCGTCGTCGGCTCCGGCGTGGATGTCGCCCCGATCAAGCCGGCGCTGGAGGCGGCGACCGCACTGACGGTAAATGCACCCCGGGAGCCGGACATCGCCCTGGCCCGCGGTGCGGCACTGGCGTCGGCCAACACGCCGTTGTTCGAATCGTCCACGGCCGCCCTGGCCTACGCCCAGGATCCCGGTACCGGCGCGATCGATCCCAACGCGGTTGCTCCCGGCTATTTCGAGCTTGTCGGCGACAACCGAGCCGGGTGCGGAGGCGCTGGCCTACAGTGCGGTCACTGACGACGAGGCCGATGCCGCGACCGTCTTGGCCGGTGAGCAGGACATCGCCACCGGAGGGTATCTGGACTTCGGCGCAGACCAGGGGGAACCGGAGCGTCGGCCGTTCTGGCTTGCGGCCACCGTGGCAACTGCCATCCTTGTCATCGGAGCGGCGGCGCTGGCGATTGCGCTGGCCATCGGTGTGCGGCCGACCGTCGGCACCCATCCTGGTATCGGCCCGAATCTGGTCGCCCCCGCAGCGCCGGCTCAAGCTCCAGCGCCCGTCGCGCCACCTCCTGCACCCGCTGCTCCGACTCCAGCTCCCGCCGCGCCGACTCCAGCTCCCGCCGCGCCGGCTCCAGCCCCCGCCGCGCCGACTCCAGCCCCCGCCGCGCCGGCCCCAGCTCCCGCCGCGCCGGCCCCAGCTCCCCAAGAGCCGGCTCCGGCCGCGCCGGCTCCGGCCGCCCCTGCCCCAGCGCCGGTCGCGCCGGCACCGGCGCCAGCTCCCGTTGCCCCGGCCCCGGCTCCCGTCGCACCGGCACCAGTCATGCCGGCGCCGGCTCCGGTGGCTCCCGCACCAGTTCCGGCGATGCCCATCCCGATGATTCCGCCTGCGGCGCCGAACGTTCCGCAACACCCGGGGTTTACGGTCCTCCGGCGCAAGGGCCGCAGCAGGTCGCGGGGTGGCGAGCCCGGCGGAGGTGGCTGGCCCCCTCGAGGTAGCGGCGGTAGTGGCATCCCCGGCGGGGGTGGGTTCTCCGGCGCGGCGGGTTCCCCGACCATGGTCGCGGCGGCTTTTAACTGTCATCCGTCGTTTGCCTTTCGCTCAACGCCGCGACGCGGTTAGTCATCGGGAGCGCCTACATAGGGCGGTATGCGATGCACCGTGTTCGGCACGGGCTACCTGGGTGCTACCCACGCGGCCGGAATGGCGGAATTAGGGCACGACGTCGTGGGGGTCGATATCGATCCCGGTAAGGTCGCCAAGCTGGCCGGCGGTGACGTTCCGTTCTACGAACCCGGTCTGCGAAAGATGTTGACCGAGAACCTCGCTGCAGGTCGGCTTCGCTTCACCACTGACTACGACCTGGCCGCCGAATTCGCCGACGTGCATTTCCTCGGGGTGGGCACCCCGCAAAAGAAGGGCGAATACGGCGCCGACCTGCGTCACGTCCACGCGGTCATCGATGCATTGGTGCCGCGGCTGACCCGGGCGTCGGTCATCGTCGGCAAGTCGACCGTACCGGTCGGCACCGCCGCCGAACTGGTCGCGCGTGCCCGCTCCCTGGCACCGCCGGGAGTCGAAGTCGAAGTCGCCTGGAATCCGGAGTTCCTGCGGGAGGGCTTCGCGGTACAAGACACCCTGCGCCCTGATCGCATCGTCCTAGGCGTACAACAGGATTCGACGCGGGCCGAAAAGGCGATTCGCGAGCTCTACCAGCCGCTGCTGCACGCTGGGGTACCCTTCCTGGTGACTGATCTGCAGACCGCCGAGCTGGTCAAGGTGTCCGCGAACGCCTTTCTGGCGACCAAGATCTCGTTCATCAACGCGATCTCCGAGGTGTGCGAAGCGGCTGGGGCCGACGTCGCTTTGCTGGCTGACGCACTGGGTCACGACCCACGCATCGGACGCCAATGCCTCAATGCCGGACTGGGTTTCGGCGGCGGCTGCCTGCCCAAGGACATCCGCGCGTTCATGGCCCGCGCCGGCGAGCTGGGCGCCAACCAAGCGCTGACATTTCTGCGCGAGGTGGACAGCATCAACATGCGCCGCCGGACCCGCATGGTCGAATTGGCCACCACCGCCTGTGGCGGCTCGCTGCTGGGCGCCAACATCGCGGTGCTCGGCGCTGCGTTCAAACCCGAATCCGACGACGTACGCGATTCACCCGCACTCAACGTCGCTGGTCAGCTTCAGCTCAACGGTGCCGTGGTCAACGTCTACGACCCGAAAGCCCTGGAGAATGCGCAGCGGCTGTTCCCCACACTGAGTTACACGGTTTCGGTCGCGGAGGCCTGCGATCGCGCCGACGCCGTCTTGGTGCTTACCGAGTGGCGGGAATTTGTCGACCTCGATCCCGACGACCTCGCCGATCGGGTACGGGCCAAGGTCATCGTCGACGGCCGCAATTGCCTCGATGTCGCGCGCTGGCAGCAGGCCGGTTGGCGGGTGTACTCGTTGGGTCGGCGCGTAGCCTGACCGCGTGGACTACGCGGCGGCATTTCTCGAGCAAAACCGCGCCTTCGGGGAGGTCATCCGTCGTGGCGACGCATCCACCCCGGTGCCGACCTGCCCGGGCTGGGGCTTCAAGGAATTGTTCCGACACGTCGGCCGAGGGAGACCGGTGGGCGGCGCAGCTGGTCAGCGACCGGTCCACTAAATATCTGGATCCCCGCACCGTGGAAGGCGGCAAGCCGCCGGCGGACCCCGATGACGCGATTTCGTGGTTACACAGCGGCGCGCGACGGGTGATCGACGCTGTTGAGCTGGTGGGAGCGGAAACGACCGGTTTGGACATTCCTGGGATCACGGCCGGCGGGCTGGTGGGTGCGCCGCCGACTGCACGAGGCGACGGTGCATACCGCTGACGCGGCGCTGGCGCTCGGGCTCGACCACTCCCTGGACGCCGAACTGGCCGCCGACGGGATCAGCGAATGGCTCGACCGGGTGGTGATTCAGGCCGGCAAGGACAAGAAAGCGTCGGCGCCGCTGCACGACGGGGACACCATGCACCTACACGCCACCGACCCTGGTCTTGGGCCTGCTGGCGAATGGACCATCACAGCGGCAGATGGTGATGATCAGCTGGTCACACGACCACGGCAAGGGGTCGGTGGCGTTACGCGGTGCAGTCAACGACCTGCTGCTGGCGATCGTGCGCCGCAAGGCGCTGGCTGACACCGACATCGCCGTGTTCGGCGACACGGCAGTGTGGCAGAACTGGCTTGACCGCACCCCGTTTTGAGCCTCTCGCGGTACTTTGCAGATCATGACTACATCGGAGATCGCCACCGTTCTGGCCTGGCACGACGCCCTGAATGCGTCCGATCTCGACACCCTGGCGGCGTTGTCCAGCGACGACATCGACGTCGGCGATGCGCACGGCGCCGGCCAGGGCCATGAGGCGCTCCGCCGATGGGCGGCCGCCGCCAGCCACGCTGCCGAACTGGGCAGGATGTACGTGCACCACGGGGTCGTCGTCGTCGAACAACTCACTGAACCCGGGCTGCGCCGGCCGCGGTGGCCTTCCGCGTGGTCCACGATCACGTCACCTCGGTCTTTCGTCACGACGACCTAGCTTCGGCGCTGGCCGCGACCGAACTCACCGAGGCCGACCTCGTCGAGTGAGGAGCACCTGATGCGCGGGATCATCCTGGCCGGCGGCTCGGGCACTCGGCTGTATCCGATCACGATGGGCGTGAGCAAGCAGCTGGTGCCGGTCTACGACAAGCCGCTTATTTACTACCCGCTGTCCACCCTGATGATGGCCGGGATCCGCGACATCCAGGTGATCACCGCCGGCCACGACGCGCCCGCCTTCCAGCGACTGCTCGGTGACGGCACGTCGTTCGGCATCAACATCAGCTACGCGGTCCAGCAGCAGCCCGACGGTTTGGCTCAGGCGTTCGTCATCGGCGCCACTCACATCGGCACCGATTCGGTGGCATTGGCGTTGGGCGACAACATCTTTTTCGGCCCCGGGTTGGGAACCAGCCTGAGTCGTTTCCAATCCGTAAGCGGCGGCGTGATTTTCGCCTACCGGGTGGCTAATCCTTCAGCCTATGGTGTCGTCGAATTCGGCGCCGACGGAGTTGCGCTGTCGGTTGAGGAAAAGCCGGCCACGCCGAAGTCGCACTACGCGGTACCCGGACTGTACTTCTACGACAACGATGTCGTCGAAATCGCCAGGGGCTTGAGGAAATCCGCCCGCGGCGAGTACGAGATCACCGAGGTCAACCAGACTTACCTCAACCAGGGCAGGCTGGCGGTCGAGGTGCTTGCCCGCGGCACCGCCTGGCTGGACACCGGGACGTTCGACTCGCTCCTCGACGCCAGCGACTACGTCCGTACCCTGGAGCGCCGCCAGGGTCTGAAGATCAGCATCCCCGAAGAAGTGGCGTGGCGGATGGGTTTCATCGACGACGAGCAGCTGGCACACCGGGCCCGCTGCCTGCTCAACTCGGGATACGGCGCCTACCTGTTGGAGTTGCTCGAACAGCGCTGAGTCCTGTCGGGCGTTGATTCTGCGCTGAGCGCGCGGCCTTCTCGAACTTCGTCTCGATAGCCGCAGAATCAACGCTTCCGCGAGCGCAAGGAGCCAAAGCCACAGCGCTGAACCGGTCGCGCACCGCGATTTTGTGAACCGGGCTTTTCTCAGATTCGTCTCAGGTAAGGTTGAGGTCCGCCGGTGCCCGACCTCACCACTCTGCTGAGCGGCGATCTGTCGAGTGAACTGGCCGGCTGGAATCGGGTTCAGCACCTTGGAAACGGATGTTCTGGCCGACCTGGCCAGCTCGCTCTGAAGGCTCAAACCCGCAAGGCAGGGTCGAATAGGTGTTGGCGTTTTCCTGCGAATATGCTTAGCCGCATCACACCGAGACCAACACCGAACCCACCGGGTATTCCTGGGCTGGCGCTAGTGGCCGGACTCGTATTCGCCGTCGTCGCGCTTGCCGGAGTTGTGGTCTTCTACCAAGGACACCACCGGACAACGCTGAAACAAGCCACGCCGGTGTCCCAGGACGAGTCGACGCCGCCGGTCGACGGTGGGCCCTCGCTGCCGGAGCGAGATCGCCGATTCCTGTTTCTGCTGGAGACTCATGGGATTGAATCGTCTGGATCCAGCGCAACGATCGACGATGCGCATGTCGTGTGCGCACACTATGCGGGCGGTGAGGCTGAACAGCAGATCGTTCAAGACATCATCAACGGCTCGCCGGGCATGTCGACGGACGACGCGACTACTTTTGCCGACGCCGCGATCAACGTGTATTGCCCGCAGGGCTGACCCGACGGAAAGCGGCTACTGGCGGTAGCTAGTGAGGAAGTTGCCCAGGCGCTCGATCGCGCGGGACAGGTCGCGGGCCCACGGCAGCGTGACGATCCGCAGGTGATCCGGTGCGGGCCAGTTGAATCCGGTGCCCTGAGTGACCAGGATCTTCTCCGACAGCAGCAGCTCCAAGACCAGCTGCTCGTCGTCCTCGATGGGGTACACCTCGGGATCCAGCCGGGGGAATGTGTACAGCGCGCCCGCGGGTTTGGTGCACGAAACTCCGGGAATCTCGTTGAGTTTCGTCCAGGCGATGTCGCGCTGCTCGAGCAGTCGACCGCCGGGAAGCACCAAATCCTCGATGCTCTGGTGGCCGCCCAGGGCAACCTGAATCGCATGCTGGGCAGGGACATTCGGACACAACCGCATATTGGCCAGCAGGCTGATTCCTTCGATGAAGCTGCTGGCGTGGTCTTGCGGGCCGGTGATCGCCAACCAGCCGGCCCGGTAGCCGGCGACCCGGTAGGCCTTCGACAGGCCGTTGAAGGTCAGGCACAGCAGATCGGGTGCCACCGAGGCCATGCTGATGTGTTTGGCGTCGTCGTAGAGAATCTTGTCGTAGATCTCGTCGGCGAGCAGTAGCAGCTGATGCCTTCGGGCCAAATCAGCTATCTGCGTAAGGATTTCGCGTGTATACACCGCGCCGGTCGGATTGTTGGGATTGATCACCACCAGTGCCTTGGTGCGCTCGGTGATCTTCGATTCCAGGTCGGCGATGTCGGGTTGCCAGTCCTGGGTCTCGTCGCACAGGTAGTGCACCGGTGTGCCACCGGCCAACGAGGTCGACGCCGTCCACAGCGGGTAGTCCGGCGCGGGAATCAACACCTGATCGCCGTTGTCCAGCAGAGCCTGCAGCGTCAGCGTGATCAGCTCGGAAACCCCGTTGCCCAGGTAGACGTCGTCGACGTCGAATCGGGGGAATCCCTCGACGAGTTCGTAGCGGGTGACCACCGCGCGGCGCGCAGACAAGATGCCTTGGGAGTCCGAGTAGCCCTGCGCATTGGGCAGCGCCTGAATCATGTCGCGCATGATCACGTCGGGTGCCTCGAAGCCGAACGGTGCGGGGTTGCCGATGTTGAGCTTGAGGATGCGGTGTCCCTCGGCTTCCAGCCGGGCAGCGTGATCGTGCACTGGGCCGCGGATTTCGTAAAGCACGTCCTGCAGCTTCGACGACTGCGCGAAGGTGCGCGCCCGCTGATGATGACCGGCGGTATGCCAGGGCAGCTGATGGGTAGTCACGTCAACAATGGTGCCATCGCTGTCCAGCGAAATATATCTAGATGGCCATCAACGCTTTCCGGGCGGCCGGGCGCCGCGGGCGATGCCTAGGCCTTTCACCGGCGCGGCCGGAGTCTGCAGCCTCGCCGTCGCCGTCGGTTTTGTCCGGCGTGTCGTCGGGTTCGGATGCGGTTTCCGGCTCCTGCTTGGCCTCGGGAGCTGCCGGCTTCTCGGGAGCCGCGGGCTTTTCGGGAGCTGTGGGCTTTGCCGCTGCGGCTTCGCCTTTTTCAGCAGGCTTTTCCGCGGTTTTTGCGGTGGTTTTTTCAGAGGCCTTTTTGGCGCCGGGTCGTTTGGCTCCGGGAGCGATGCCCAGCCCCTTCACGGGTGCGACGGGTGCGGCGGATTGTTTGTCTTCCGGCGGCGCTTGAGCGGGTTCGGCTTCGGCTTCGGGTTCGGCCTTGGCCTTGGCGGGCTCGGATTGTGCCGGGGCTGCGGCTTTTTTGGCGCCGGGTCGTTTGGCGCCGGCGGCGATGCCCAGCCCTTTAACCGGCGCGTCGGGCGCTTTGGCTTCCGGAGCCTTCTCCTCGGTTGTCGACGGCGCTTGAGCCGCTTGGGCTTTGGCGGCGGGCTTCTTGGCTCCGGGCCGCTTGGCGCCGCCGGCAATGCCCAGCCCGGTGACGGCTTTGGCCGACTTCTCCTCTGTGGTAGCCGCGGTTTGCGGTTCGGCGGCTTCTGTGGCGGGTTCGGCCGGCGCAGGCGCAGCCTCAGCTTTGGCAGCCACCTTGGTGGCCTGCTCGGCGGCCGCCCCCTTGGCCGGCAGCTCGACCTTGCTGCGGTCGATGGATTCCAGCAGCAGATTGGCCACGTCGCGCACGTCGACACCTTCGCGGCCGGCGTCTTCGGCCCGGTCGTTGACACCGTCGCTGACCATCACCCGGCAGAACGGGCACGCGGTGGCCACGGTGGTGGCCCCGGTGGCCAACGCCTCGTCGACCCGCTCATGGTTGATTCGCTTGCCGATGTGCTCTTCCATCCACATCCGGGCGCCGCCGGCGCCGCAGCAGAAGCTGCGGTCGGCGTGGCGCGGCATCTCGGTCAGCGTCGCGCCCGACGCGCCGATCAACTCCCGCGGCGCCTCGTAGACCTTGTTGTGCCGGCCCAGATAGCACGGGTCGTGATAGGTGATGGCCTGCCCATTGCTTCCATTTCCGTCGCCGTCTGCCGTCTATTGACTTGACCGGGACCAGCTTCTTGTCCCGCACCAGCCGGTTGAGCAGCTGGGTGTGGTGTAACACCGTGTAGTTGGCGCCGAGCTGCTTGTACTCGCGACCCAGGGTGTTGAAGCAGTGCGGACAGGTGACGACGATCTTGCGGTCGACCGTCTCGACGCCCTCGAACACGCCGTCCAGCGTTTCGACCGCTTGCTGGGCCAGCTGCTGGAACAAGAACTCGTTGCCCGAGCGACGGGCAGAGTCGCCGTTGCAGCTTTCCCCGGTACCCAGCACCAGGTACTTCACCCCGGCGATCGCCAGCAACTCGGCGACCGCCTTGGTCGTCTTCTTGGCCTTGTCGTCGTAGGCGCCCGCGCAGCCCACCCAGAACAGGTATTCATAGCCGTCGAAGCTGTCGACGTCTTCGCCGTAGACCGGGACGTCGAAGTCGACCTCGCTGATCCAGCCGGTGCGGTCGGCGGCGTTCTGGCCCCACGGGTTGCCCTTGGTCTCCAGGTTCTTGAACAGCACCGACAGCTCGGACGGGAACTCGGACTCCATCATCACCTGGTAGCGGCGCATATCAACAATATGATCGACGTGCTCGATGTCCACCGGGCACTGCTCGACGCAGGCGCCGCAGGTCACGCAGGACCACAGCACATCGGGGTCGATGACGCCACCCTGTTCCTCGGTACCGACCAGCGGCCGGTTGGCCTGCTCGGGGCCGGATCCCATGACGCGGCCGAAACCGGACTCGGGAACATGGTGGGCCTCGGCGTGCTTCTCGCCGGACAGTTCCTCGCCGACGCCGCCTTCGGGAGTGCTCTCGAGGGGGGATTCTTTCTCACCCAGGATGTAGGGCGCCTTGGCCATCCAGTGGTCACGCAGGTCCATGATGACGAGCTTGGGCGACAGCGGTTTGCCGGTGTTCCAGGCCGGGCACTGCGACTGGCAGCGCCCGCACTCGGTGCAGGTGGCGAAGTCGAGCATGGCCTTCCAGGTGAAGTCCTCGATCTTGCCGCGACCGAACACGTCGTCGTCGCCCGGATCTTCGAAATCGATCGGTTTACCGCCAGACTCCATCGGCAGCAGCGGGCCCAGCCCGTCGGGCAGCCGCTTGAACGTGACGTTGATCGGCGCCAGGAAGATGTGCAGGTGCTTGGAGTGCAGCACGATGATCAGGAACGCCAGCATGACGCCGATGTGCAACAGCAGGGCTGTCGTTTCCAGGATTTCGTTGCCGGTGGTGCCCAGTCCGCTCAGGATTCCGCCGAACAGGTGCGAGAGGAAGGCCGCCTTGCCGTAGGGCAGGGTGTGGTTGTTCACCGCTGAACCGCGGACCAGCACGTAGGTCCAGATGACGTTGAAGATCATGAACAAGATCAGCCAGGCACCGCCGTTGTGTGAGCCGTAGAAGCGCGATGCCCGGCCGTTCTCGCGCGGGCTCCGCGTGATGCGGATGATCGCGAAGGTGGTGATGCCGAGGAAGACGGCGGTGGCGAAGAAGTCCTGCAGGAAGCCCAGCGCGTCCCATTGGCCGATGCCGGGAATGTGGAAGTTGCGATTGAAACAGCAGCCCGTAGGCCTCGATATAGACGGTGAGCAGGATAAAGAAGCCCCACATGGTGAAGAAATGCGCCAGGCCGGGGATCGACCACTTCAGCAGCCGGCGCTGGCCGAAGACCTCCGCGACCTGGGTCCAGATTCGGGTGCCGAGGTCGTCGGTGCGCCCGGTCGCCGGCTGTCCGGACAACGTGAGTTTGGCCAGCCAGGCGACTCGCCGTACGGCTAACACCGCGACGATCGCCGTCATGCCTAGGCCCACGACCAGTCTGATCAGCATCTGCGTGTTGTCCACGGAGCGCCTCCCAATCCTGATATTACTGAGCGGTAACATAACTCATGTTACTAGCTGGTAACTTAACTAGTACGCCTGCTCAGGCCTGCTCATAGTGACATCCCCGAGGTATTCGTCGCGACCAAGGCTGCCCTAAGTGTCAGTGGTCCGGCCATGGCGACGGTGCCCGCGCGACCGCCAGTCAGGGCCCGACTCCCGGAAGGTGGACGTCGGGTGGCGAGTGGTCATCCCACCAATGACGATGGGTCGATGATGCGGTGGTCCCGGTTGGCTGCGAGGTGATGCTCGGTGAAGTTGTCGTCGTTGTGTCGTCGGTGTCGACGACGTGGCAGTGGTCGACGACGTGGTGGTGGTCGACGAAGTAGTGCTGACCGGCGCGCCGCCCCCACCGGGGCTGGCCAGCTCGATGAGTCCGTAGACGATCAAGCCGATCAAGATCACGACCAGGACGCCCCAGAGCGCCAGGCCGGACGGCTGCAGGTACCACGGCGACGACTCGTCGCCGGAACCGGACGGATCGTTGCTGTGCCCGCCATCGTCAGGGGGTTGGCTGCCGACCACGCGCGCATCGTATCGCGGTTGGGGTGCCCGCGGTGCCTGGCTTTCACCGGCATCGGGCTCAGAAGCCCGGCGGCAAGGTGATGTCTGGCAGGCCCGGTATCGGAATGACCGACGGCAGCGGTGGCAGGTCGTTGGGCCAGTGCGGTCGCCGGTGCGTCGGAGTCGGAGCCGGAGCCGGACCCGAGGGGGGCGGCTGGGCCGGCGGGGCGGCCGGGGGAGGAGCCGGGGCCGGGACGAGTGTTACTCGGCGGCTCTGTGGTGGTCGGGGCGCTGTGGTCGTGGTGGCGGGCGGCGGCGTGGTGGTGGGGAGCGCTGGTGGTCGTCGTGGTCGACGGCGTTGTCGTGGTGGTGTGGGCGGCGCAGGGCCGTTGCCACCGCGGGTGGCCAGATCGACGAGGCCGTAGATGATCAGTCCGATCAGGATCGCGACGAGCAGACCCCAGCCGATCAATACCGCGCGCTTGCGATACCACGGCGGCGGCGCTGCTTGGGGTTCGAACTTTTGCGGAGGTTCCGGCGGCGGCTGCGACGGCGGGCGCGCAACAGTCGCGGGTGCCTGAAGCGAATCGAGCCGACCGGTAGGCCGCTGCCCTAGACCCGGGCCGGCATTCCAGGTCGGCTGATTGCTGGGGTCGTCCGGGGGGCCGTAGCGTGCCACGGATCAATGGTACTGATGCTGCGCCGATAGGTGCTTTTTTGCCGGTCGCGCCGCTTGCTGCCGCGCTATTGGCCGGGGTCCCCGCCGAACGGATGGTGGTGGTGATGATGGTTAGGCGGCGATGAATCGGTTGTTGACGGCGTCGTCGCGCCGGAGGACGGTCCGGGAGCGCCCGACGCAGGGGTCGTGGTCCCCGAGGTGGCCGGGCTGGTCGCGGTCGTGGTTGACGACGGCCTGGTGGTCGTGGCCGGGACGGTGGTGGTGGTTGACGACGGTGTGGTGGTCGCGGGCGCGCTGCCGCCGCTGCCGCTGAACAGCTCGATGATGCCGAAGACGATCAGCGCGATCACGATCGCCGCGATGACGATCAGCGTGACGGGTTTGCGATACCACGGGGTACTGCTGGTGGCTTCGGTCTCCGCCGGCTGGTGCTGCTCGAAGTGCAGTTTCCCCGTCGGCGCTTCGAAGCGATCGTCAGGTCCGCCGTCTGTCACGGCAACGATGGTACGACGTATCGCCCCACGGCCCTAGAGCTGCCGCATGACCTCAGCGCCGAACAGCTCCAGATGCCCGAGATCGGACATGTCGAGCAGTTGCAGATAGACCCGCTGTACCCCGTCGGCGATGAAGGGACCGAGGCGGTCGACGATCTGGGTGGGTGTTCCCGCCAGCGGCGAGTTGGCCCGCAGCTCGTCAACCTCACGGCCGATCGCGGTGGCGCGGCGGGCGATCTCGGTGTCGTCGCGCCCGGCGCATACGACAAAGGCCGCCGAATAGGTCAGCTCGTCCGCCTGCCGGCCCTCGGACTCGACTGCGGCGCGGACTCGTCGGTACTGGTTTCGGATGGTGTCCAGCTGCGAGAACGGCGCGTTGAACTCGGTCGCATATGTTGCGGCCAGCTGCGGGGTCCGCTTGGCGCCTAGGCCGCCGACGATGATCGGCGGAAACGGGCGCTGCACGGGTTTCGGTAGCGCCGGAGAATTGTTGACCGCGTAATAGGTTCCGGCGTGGTCGAACGTCTCACCGACCGGGGTGGTCCACAGCCCGGTGATGATCTCCAGCTGTTCGCCGAGCCGCTCGAACCGCTCGCCTTGCGGCGGGAACGGGATCCCGTAGGCCTGGTGCTCCCGCTCGAACCAGCCGGCGCCAATCCCGAGTTCTACACGCCCGCCGCTCATCTCGTCGACCTGGGCAACCGAAATGGCCAACGGCCCGGGGTGGCGGAATGTGGCCGAGGTGACCAGGGTGCCGAGCCGGATCGACGACGTCTCTCGGGCGATCCCGGCCAGTGTCACCCAGGAATCGGTGGGTCCTGGCAGACCGTCGCCGCTCATCGCCACGTAGTGATCGGAACGGAAGAAGGCCGAGTAACCCAGCGCCTCGGCGGTTTGCGCCACCGCGAGCTGGTCGGCATAGCTGGCGCCTTGCTGCGGCTCGACGAACACCCGGAAGTCCACGAGCGCCAGATTACGGGTGAGCGGCTACAGGTTGAGGAGGCTCGGTCCCGTCGTAGAACGTCGGCCTCCCCATGCGGCTTCGTGAGAAAGGCGACGCGCCGTATGACAGCTGCTGTCGTGATATCAAGAATCTGCTTGGCACCACTGGGATAGAACAAGTCGGAAACATTCACGCTGATTGAGTTACTCGTGAATGAGATGCTGGTTGGCACGAGTGCGGGACTGGTCAGTGGATCAACGGTCACTTTGGTTATCGCAGGTGCTCCGGTGAATCGTATAAACATATCCGTTGAATCCGCCACCTGCTGCTTGAATGCTTGACCCGGATGGTCAAGGTTATTTGGTTGGCCGAGACGCCTAATGCCAACGGGTATTGTGTTCACATTGCCCTTGCTACCTGTGAGACTCCCCGGCGGGAAATTGATCGGGACAGTGCCCGAGAGAGCTGTTGGAGACTTGCTCGGCCGGGCCTGGCGGCGCTGTGCAGCAGTAGACCGCGATTGTGACGGCCGCGCCTTCCAGGGAGGTTTTTGCCGGCGGCGGCCTTTGCCGGCAGTCGTCGTGGCTGCTGTGCTGGTGCGGGCATTATCTGTGCCGATGCTCCCGCAGGCAGCGCTCATCGCGATGATCGCGACGGTGGCGATCTCTGTGGTCAAAACCTTCGTGATCTTCAATTGGATTTTGCACATCCTTGGAGAGGTAGCTCGGAGCCAGCCCAGGTGGTGGCCTCAGGTTCGAGGCCGATGCCTTCAGATTATGTTCTGCTTCATTACCCAACGTGCTTGTTTTGGCCCAGCCATGCACGCGTGAATACCGAGCTCAGTTATCGGGATATTAAGAGGCAGCTCCTGGGTAAAGCTTGCCAGAAGCAGCCAGCCACGCCTGAATGCTGCCTGCGAGATAGCAGGAAGACCTGTTGCGTTCGGTCCCGCTAGAAGGTGTCGACCTTCTCGACACTGACAAACATGCCGTGGCCGGTGCGGTCGTTGGTGAACCGGGTGCCGCTCAAGGTGGCGGCAATCGTCCAGCCCTGCGCCGCATAGGTCTGGTAGTCGATCGTGACGGTGGGGATCGCACCCAGGTTGCCCAGCACCCACTGCACGGCGCCCTCGGCGGTGATGCTGACGCCGTTGGCGTGCTCGCCCTCTGTCATGGGTGAGTTGGTGAACGGCGCTTCGCAACCGACCGTGTCGGAAGCGATCTGGCAACGGGTCTTGCCGGATTTGGTTTCGATGAACACATAACCGTTGTCGTTGGGCGGCAACGGAATGGCGCCGGCTGGCTGCTGCGGGCTCGAGGTCGGCGACGACGGCGACGAGGGCACTGGGGGAGCGGGGCGTGGCGGGGTAGGCCTGACTCGGGGAAAGGAGGGCTCGGTCGCGCCCGCCCCGGGGGAGGCAATCGGCTTCCCGTCGACTTTGGAACTGCATCCACCGATCGCAGCGACCAGTAATAGGCAGCCGATGGCCAGGCCCGGCCGCGCCCCCTGCCATCCCCGCACGCGCGTTCTCCCATACTCGAGGTAACTGAGGGTCAAGCCTACGCAAAAGTGACGCAAGTGACTACAGTGACGCGCGGGTCGTGGCATTAAGGATTCATTGCGGCATAGCCGACGGCGAGGCCGCGCAACTGCGCAGCACCATCGCCGGCGAACGACGCGCCGTTGCATCAACGCGAGCGTGGTCGGCTGCAATTGTGCCAGCTGCTCTAGTGTGGGACCCAAATTGGTGCTCAGCGCGGTTGCCCGGAAAAGTGCTTCGGCTTCTAAAGCCGGTGCAACACAATCAGATTCGGTAAGCGCCGGACATTGGCCGGTGTGCGTGAGCAGGTCGCCGGCCAACAGGGTGTCGGTGGTCTCGTCAAACCAGAGTCCGCTTTCCCAGTTGTGCGGCACGTGCGGGGTGGGGATGAATCGCAGCCGGTGGCCGCCGATGTCGTGCACATCAGCGGCGTCGAGGCCCGCCACCACCGGCGGCCGGTCGCACATGTCGGTCAGCGAGAGCATGCACGCCAGCGGCCCGTGGATGACTTCGGCGTGTGGCGCGGCGGCCAAGAACATGTTCATTGCCCCACATTCGTCAGCCTCGAGATGGGCGAAGGAGATCCACCGCAGCCGCTCTAACGGCAGCACTTTGGCGATGGCCGCCGACACCAATGGGAACAGCTGGCGCATCCCGCAGTGGAACAAGAACGGCTGTTCCCCGGTCAGCAGGAACTGGTTGATCGTGAAGCCGTGTTCGGTGATCCCTGGTATCCAGGTGGACAGCCGGAAGAGACCGGCGGCGATTTCGTCGACCTGCGTTTCCATTCCTGCATCTTGCGCTTATGCCACCGTGCCGGGACGAATTCGGCCAAGACCGACACTGCTACGGTCTGCTTCATGCGGGGTGCGGTAACAGTTCACATGGCTGCACCGGCAAGAGAAATCTGGAACTTCATTGCCGATGTGCGTAACACGGGACGGTCGTCCCCGGAAACATTCGACGCGGAGTGGCTTGACGGCGCCACCGGTCCCGCCCTGGGCGCTCGGTTTCGCGGGCACGTCAGGCGCAACGAAATCGGCCCGGTGTACTGGACGACATGCCGAGTCACCGCTTGCCAACCCGGTCGCGAATTTGGCTTCGAAGTGTTGCTGGCAAACAGACCGGTCAACAACTGGCACTACGGGTTGACTCCTGCTGGCACGGGAACCGATGTGACAGAGTCGTTTTGGATCCCAGTACCGGCCCCTTTGCGGGTCTTGTCCCCGTTGGGGTTCCTGCGCCGTCGCCGCAACCTGCGCGATATGAGGACGACGCTCGAGCGCATCAAGTCCATTGTCGAAGACGACTGAGACCGTCGGTTCAGGACAGGGCCCGGAACGCGAGCACGAAACCCGTCACCGCGCCGATAGCCGTCAGCGCATAGCCGATAATCGACGACCAGCCCGAGCGCCGGAAGCTCAAAGCTCTGATCGACTCAGCGACGAGGCGACATGTTCAACCTGGCGCCGCTGTGCGGCGGCATTCCGCCAGATATCGCTTGGCGGTTGTCAACGATGACACCATCGGCCGCTGGACATAACGCCGATGCGGCAGTTGGCATCTCGTACTTGAACCGCACGCTGAGAGCATCGGTAATTCGGATAGCGGCCTTGTCACTGATGCATCTTTCGTGGCGATGGATACGGCCGAGGACGAGAGAATTAGTCGTCCCGCGTGGTAGCCGGTGTTCTGCCTGCGGTCCCGACGTCGATAGGGTAACTGTATGAAGAATCCAGTCTCGGTCATTGTGCGCTCTGAGAGGTGGATTCTCCGCACGCAACGGCGAATCTGGGCGTTGCAGATCTTATGTTGGTTTGCGGTGACGGCTACTATTCTCGCCGCTGTGATCATGCTGGTGCGCAGGCGACGCCAGCTAACCCCGAGTGTGCCGTTGACGACGCCCGATCCGGCCACGGACACCGACGGCGTCGATAAGCCCGCTCCGTAAATCTCCAGTCAGGGCGGGACCGGTTTGCCATCGCCTCTGCGTGGTGCATACACGCCGGCGGATCATTGCCGTGGCCACGGTGCCGCCGCCGATCACCTCTGCAACGGCTTTCGCCGCAGTCGAGATAGAACAGACTATGGCGCGAGATCGTCAAGTATCTCCTCGGCGATGACGAGAGGAAGCAAGTGACCGGTCGCGGGAACCGCCGTCAGGGTGCAGTTGGGCAGCAGGCTCGCCAGGCGACGGGCGTGGCCCATCGGCACCAAGGTGTCCTCTTCTCCTTGCCAGATGGTGACCGACTGCTGGACCTCGCCGGGGTCAAAACCCCATGAGTCGTAATAGCGGCGGGACTCATCAACCATTCCGGATACACCGCGGCGCATAACTTCCCGGTGCGTAGTCAGCAACGACAGAGGCAGTGGGTCAAGTGCCGCCCGATCCCGGCTGCCCGCCAGCCGGGGGAGCTGCCACGCGAGCACGCGCAGCGGTACGCGGCGCAACAGTCGCAGCACCGCCGCTGCGCCCCACGGTGTCCAGCGGGCGGCGGGGATGAGCAGCTCGTCGGGCCAAAACCCTATTTCGAAGACATGCCTGAGTCGCTCGAGGGGAGCCATGCCCGCGACGGTGGCCACCGCGCGCACCCGCTGCGGCATCGCTGCAGCGCACGCCAGCGCGTAGGGGCCCCCACCCGAGTCCAGCGTGGTTCCACACCAGGGGCCACCCGCCGGCTGACCCAAACCGCCACACACCCACGCGACGCGATTCGACCAGCACGGTCGAAGCCGGAACCTCGCCGTCGGCTGGCCCTATCCGCGGCATCAGCTTCCCTTTCTCGAGGGATGTCCGGCGCTACGCGCCGATCGAAAATGGGGTGACTAGCGCAGCGGCAGAATCAATCTCACATTGAACCAAATACCTGGGCCGGCGTAATGTGCTTATCTGTGTTCGGATACATGGAGACGGCGAGCGTCGAATGCGCGTTGGGTAGTCGGTTCAGGACAGGTCGCGAAAGGCGAGCACGAAACCCGTCACCGCGCTGATCGCAGCCAGCGCATAGCCGATGATTGACCACCAGCCCGCGTGCAGATAGGCCGTGACGGCGACGATCGCGATGGCGAGAAAGACCATCATCATGCCGTATAGCGGCGGCCTGGCCGCATATCGATCGCGTGTCATGTGCTCATCTCGCTGGTGTCCGGCTTCGCCCCGGCATCGGCGGCCACCGGCGTGGGGCCGCTGACGTCCCCGGCGGTGGCCCGCACCCGGCGGCGCACGACGAACCAGCCACCGATCAGGCTCGGGATGCCGACCGCCATGATGGTCACGACCCAGATGCCGGCCCGACTGTCGACCACCATCAGCACCAGTACCACGGCCAGGAACGCCAGCGTGAGGTAACCGCTGTAGGGCGCCATGGGCATCCGGAAATGCGGTCGCTGCCGGGTTCCGGCTTGGGTCATCCGGTAGAACCGGATCTGGCAGAGCACGATGGTCGCCCACGCCGCCAGCACGCCCAAAGCGGCGATATTGAGCACGATTTCGAAGGCTTGGCCCGGTTCGACCGCGTTGAGCACCACCCCAAATAAGGCGATCAGCCCGGTCAGCATGATGCCGCCGTAGGGCACACCGTTCTTCGACATCAGTGCGGTGAACTTCGGGCCGCTGCCGCTCATCGCCATCGAGCGCAGGATTCGGCCGGTGGAATACAGTCCGGCGTTCAGGCTCGAGAACGCTGCGGTGAGGACCACGACGTTCATCAGTGTGCCGGCGCCCTCGAATCCGATCTTGGAGAAGAACGTGACGAATGGGCTTTCCTGTTCTTTATAGGCGGTGTAGGGCAGCAGCAGCGCCAGCAGCACGACCGATCCGACATAGAAGATCGCGATGCGGGCCACCACCGAGTTGATGGCGCGCGGCATGATCTTCTCCGGTTCCGCGGTTTCCCCGGCAGCGGTACCGACTAATTCGACTGCGGCATAGGAGAACACCACTCCCGAGGTGACCAGCACCACTGGCAGCAGGCCGGTCGGAAGAAATCCGCCGTTGTGGGCCCACACACTTATCCCGGTTTCCTGACCGTCGATGCGAAAGCGTCCCGCCAAAAAGACGGTTCCCACGACCAGGAAGACCAGCAGCGCCAACACCTTGATCAACGCGGCCCAGAACTCGAGCTCGCCGAACAGCTTGACCGAGATCAGGTTGATCGACAGCACCGCCACCAAGGCGATCAGCGCGAGGGCCCACTGCGGGATCACGGTAAAGGCCTTCCAGTAGTGGAAGTACTTCGCGATCGCGGTGGTGTCGACGATGCCGGTCATCGCCCAGTTCAGGAAATACATCCAGCCCGCGACATAAGCTGCCTTCTCACCGAACAATTCGCGGGCGTAGGAGACGAACGAACCCGACGACGGACGATGCAGGACCAATTCGCCGAGCGCCCGCAGGATCAGGAACACGAAGCCGCCGCAGAACGCATACACCACAAACAACCCCGGCCCGGCCGAAGCGAGCCGCCCGCCGGCACCGAGGAACAGCCCGGTCCCGATAGCCCCGCCGATCGCGATCATCTGCAGCTGGCGGGGTTTGAGCTCTTTGTGATAGCCCTCGTCTTCGCGGGTAAGGGGATCGGGGGCCGTCCCGCCCGAGGCCGAAGGAGGCGTGCTGGGCAGCGGTGGCATCGGGTTCCTATCGTCGTGGCTTCCTGCGTGGCTCCGCGGGCACACCCCAGAAACGGATGTTTGCGAGGCTATCCCAACGGCCGGGCTACATGCGGATCTTTTCCTCCAGAAACACCCATCCCGGCGGTTCGACGCTCATCTCGGCAAGCCGGTCCACCGTCCCGGTCTCCCGGCGCCATTCGCGGTAGCTCTCGAAGTCCTCCAGGGTGCGCCAGCTCATCCGCACGCTGACGCAGCGCGGGTCGCGGGTGTCCTGATAGACCGCCAGCCCCTCGTTTCCGTCCCAATTTCGGGTGTCCGGAAGTACTTGCGGCGCAATGGCAGTCAAGAATTCGTCAACGAACTCCGGCCGCAGGACCATTCGGAATTCGACGGTCAGCATAGGTGCAAGACTATAGGGCCCTCGAACGTCGAGTTGCTGGGCTCGGAAGGCGCCATTCCGCACGACAAGTCGACGCCCGACGGCTTCGCTAGCCGGTGACGTCGGCGGGTTCGCTGGGGAGGCTGCCCGGCCCCCCCCTTGCCAGCACCGAAGCGACAAGGGGCTCGTCGGCGCGCCCGTCATGGCGTAGTAACAGCCGACGCAACGCGCCTGCCGCCATCGCCAGCACCAGGTCGTTGACGGTGATGTCCAACTGGATGGCCGTCTGCTTGACCGCCGCGAGTGACAGCATGGCGCTCGCGAGGTGCGTGTCGGTGTCACGACGTGGTTGAGGAAGGTGGGCGGGGCGTGCAGCGCACGGGCGAGGTCGGGGTGCGCGCCGCGCTGGCGGGACCGGCGCCGCACCCGCCGAAAGCCGGTGAGCGCATCTTTGAGCACACCGGGAAGTTCGAGGGTCTGCTGGGCGTGGTCGCGTGCGGCTTCGCGTAGCAGCTTTGCGTTCGTCGGGGTGGTGCAGCCGCTTTCGATCTCGCGTTCGTCTTGGACCGGTCCGCTCAGATCCATGGCTCGTGCCAAAAGGTTCGCCGACGCGACGCCGTCAGCTAGGGCATGGTGGATCTTGCCGATCAGTGTGAATCGGTTATCGCTCAGATCTTCGGCGAAGCAGAACTCCCACAGCGGACGAGTGCGGTCCAGCGGGCTACTGGCGATCTGGCCGATCAGCTCATCGAGTTCCCGGCGTCCACCGGGAGCGCTGACCTTTGCCCGGCGCAGGTGATAGTCGAGGTCGATGTCGCAGTTCTGCAGCCACATGGGATGGTGCAGCCGCCAGGGAATGTCGACTAGTCGGTACCGCAGGGGTTCGAGCAGGTGCAGCCGCCGCGCGAAGGTCCGTCGGAACACCTCGAAACCGAAGTTGTCGTAGCCGGATGCGTCAACGACGGCGATTTTCAGCGTGTGAGTATGCAGATTGGGCGCTTCGCTGTACAGCAGCATGGCGTCAATGCCGTTGAGCCGTTTCACGGCCGGTGGTGCTTCTCGCTCAGCCCACGACGGGAAGTCGGCGTCGAGCGGCCAGACGGTCTATCCCGTCTTGCATGACCGCGCGAACCCGCGCGTCGACGGCCGTCTGGTCGGGGTCGCGGCCAAACTCGGTGGTGATGTCGATCGGGTCCAGCACCTGGGTGACGATTTTGGTTGGTAACGGCAGGTTGATCGGGACGACCGCGCTCAGGCCGAAAGGGAATCCGAACGAGATCGGCAGGAATGTGGCTGCACGAGTGAGTTTGTTCAGTCGCAGGGTGCGCGCCAGCCACCCGCCGCGGGAGAGGTACAACTGGTTCTCCTGCCCGCCGATGGAGACCACGGGGACGATGGGCACTCCGGCTTGCAGAGCGGTGGCCACGTAGCCCGTGCGGCCGTGGAAATCGATGCGGTTTTGTTGCCGCGTTGGGCGATACACGTCGTGTTCGCCGCCGGGGAAGACAATGACCACCGCACCTGAGCGCAGCGCCCGAGCCGCGTTGGCGCGGTTCGCCCGGATGAATCCGAGCCGGCTGAACACGTCTCCGATCGGGCCGGCCAGAATGAAGTCGTGGCTGAGCGTGTACACCGGCCGCGAATAGCCGAAGGCGTCATAGAAGTCGAGCGCGAAAACCGGTGTGTCCACGGGGAATAGCCCGCCAGAGTGGTTGGACACCAGTAAGGCGCCGCCGGGCGGCATCCGTTCGAGACCGCGCACCTCCGACCGAAAATAGTGTTTGGCGACTGGCCGCAGGACGCCCATCGCACGCTTGACAAATGCCGGATCCCATCTGTCGATGTCGCTGCTGTCGGTATCGTCGTCGTCCATTGCGTGTCCTTCCGTGTCGGGCTCCGGCGTCGCTGACAGGTCCGCACACTTATGAATGCCGACCGATCTAGCGGGCGGATGCCGCGCGGGGTGTAGCCAGGATTGACGAATTGCGCAGCACCTAGCATACATGGGACAAATATTAGGTTTCATCTGACGGTGCGCTGCCCGAGCGCCGTTGCCGCCGGTCCCGACGTCATGGTCGGGCTGGTTGGGGCGAGCGGGCGGCGACCCGCGCATGGCCACGTCGTGTCGGACCTGCGATTGACTGACGGCATTGTGCACTCTACGTTTGGAACAGATATTTGGTCAATTGTTAGAGCGGCGGAGACGAGGTGGGCAGCTTGGTCACCGACGTCACCCCTGACCGGTTGCAACGATTCTCGGTGCTGGCCTGCGCGTTGGCGGGCCGCTCGGTGGCGGTAGCGCCGACCAGACCGGGTGAGCCGGCCTGGACCGATGGGGTGACCCTGTGGCTGGACGCCGACGCCCCGACCACCGAACAGTTGCAGACACTTGCCGTGCAGACCTCGTTGCTGGCGGCCGGCAGCCTCGAACCCGACATCGTGCGCCGGCTGGGACGCCGCGACGGGTTGGCCCGGCGCTATCTGGCCGTCGAGGCGCACCGGGCGTTGGCCGCCAACGCGACCCTGTTGCCGCCGGCGGTGCGAGGACTGGCAGATCCCGCGGTCGCCGCCGCTAGTGATTCTCCCGCATCCTCGCTGGCGATGGCGAAAGGCCGCGAACCCATCGCCGATCCGCCGACGCTTTTCGGTACCATCCGCGCCCGAAACCTGTTGGCGGTCAACAAGCGTAGCCAAAAATCGGCTGCGGCCGGGAAACACGTGGCCCGTCGCCAGCATGATGGCGTGCTTGCCCAACTCGGCGACGAGGACGACCCCGACGACGGCGCCGAGCTCGTCGATGTGTTTTCCAGCCCGGTCGGCGGCGGTGGCGGGCTGGGACGACTGTGGCAGAAGATGCTCAAGGCGGTTCGCCAACTCGGCCAGGGTGGCACCCCCGGCGCCGATACCGCCACGCACCGTATGCGCGGCGGAGTTCGGGGGACGGGGGCGGTGGTGTCGACCACCTCGGCTCCCAGCGACGACGGCGACGCTGACTGTGGGCATGGCCTGAAATATCCGGAATGGGACGTTGCGCACCGTCGCTATCGGCCCGACTGGTGCACGGTGCATGAGGTCGCGTCCGAACTGACATCCCAGCACACCTCGTTGACGGTGTCCGGCGCATACGGGTTGCGGCGCCCGCTGGCCCGGTTGGGCATGGGACTGGATCGCTGTCATCGGCAGGCGCAAGGTGATGACATCGACATCGATGCCGCGGTGGAAGCCCAGGTCGAGGTGATGGCCGGCTCGGCGCCAGACGAGGCGGTTTACCTGGATAGTCTGCGCCGCCGGCGGGATCTGAGTGTGCTTGTGCTGCTGGATATTTCCGGCTCGGCTGCGGAACCGGGGGATGCCGGGCAGTCGGTGCACGAGCAGCAGCGGGCGGCGGCTGCTGCGCTGGCGTTGGCATTGCATGACCTCGGGGATCGTGTGGCGCTGTATGGGTTTTCTTCCCAGGGGCGCCACGCCGTGAACATGACACCGGTCAAACAATTCGACGAACGCGTCGACACGACGACGATGCGACGACTGCATTCATTGCAGCCGGGTGCATATTCGCGGTTGGGCGCGGCGATCCGTCACGGCGCCACGGTGCTGGAGCGACGCGCCGGCACCCCGCGCAGGCTGCTTGTGGTGCTCAGTGACGGGCTGGCCTACGACCACGGCTATGAGCGCCGATACGGTGCCGCCGACGCACGCCGGGCATTGGCGGAAGCGCGCCGCAGAGGCAGCGGCTGCCTGTGTCTGACCATCGGCGCGCACACCGACACCGCAGAACTGGAGCAGGTGTTCGGCACCGCCGCGCACGCCACGGTGCCACGGATGCAGCAGCTCACCGAAACAATCGGCCCGCTGTTCCATGCGGCGTTGCGCGGCGCCGAAGTACGCCGCCGGGTGCAGTGAAATCATGGCCGGGACAGTGCGATCTCCAGCGTCGGCGTTGCCCGGACCGCCTGGGCCACTTGAGCCAAATATCTGTTCCAAGTTAGGCTCGCGCGACCAGCCCGTCGGCGATCTCGCGATCACCACCCGCAAACCCACCAGGTGTCTTCCGACCGCGGTGGACGTAAACGAAGGGACACGATGGTGTTGACAGATACGCAGACCCCTGCTGAACCCGATGCGCCCGGCGAGCACGGCGTCGACGGTGACCGCACGACGCGTCCCTTTTACGTGGGCGTGGCCAACGAGGAGCAGGTGTTCAAAGCCGCCTTCAGCCAAGGACTGTCGATTGTGCTCAAAGGTCCGACGGGGTGTGGTAAGACCCGCTTCGTCGAGGCGATGGCCCACGACCTGCAGCGGCCGCTGATCACCGTGGCCTGTCATGACGACTTGACCACCGCCGACTTGGTGGGACGATTCCTGCTGCGCGGCGGGGAGACCGAATGGGTGGACGGCCCGCTGACGCGCGCGGTACGTGAGGGCGCTATCTGCTACCTCGACGAGGTCGTCGAAGCCCGCCAGGACACCACGGTCGTCCTCCACCCGCTGGCTGATCACCGCCGCCAGCTTCCCATCGACCGGCTCGGGGTGACGCTGGATGCCGCTGAAGGATTCGGCCTGGTGGTGTCGTATAACCCGGGCTATCAAAGCGTGTTGAAGGACCTCAAGGATTCCACCCGCCAGCGCATGGTCGCCATCGAGTTCGGCTTTCCCGATCCCGCCGTCGAAGAGCGCATCGTCGAGCATGAGGCCGGCGTGGATGCCGACATGGCCGCCGCCCTGGTCCGTTTCGCCCAGGCGGTCCGCCGGGTGGAGACCGCCGGGTTGCGCGAGGTCGCCTCCACACGAGTGTTGATCGCCGCGGGGCGGCTGGTTACCGCGGGACTCACACCGCGGGCTGCCGGGCGGGCGGCAGTCGCCGGGCCGCTCACCGACGACTCCAATGTGATACGTGGGCTGGCCGAGATGATCGATGTCTACCTGCCGGACCGTGATTGACGCCGAGTTGCTTTCACGCTAGGGTCAGAACAAATTTTAGGTCTGGCCGTGACGGCTAGCCTTGTCCGCCGCCAGTGGAGGTGGAATGTCCTACGAGAGCACCGCCGAACCCATCAGGATCGGGTACCTGTTCGACTTCCGGTTGCCCGATGGCTACCCGCAGGAGATGCGCGACGATTTGACCCGTCCCTTCGATCTGGTCTTCGCCGACGGCGTGGCACAAGGCATCATCGATCGACCGATCCAGATCGTGTACCGCGAGGTCGAGGGCTTGCCTAAGGGTTCGGTCAAGGCGGTCATCGACGCCTACGCCGAGCTGGTCGACGAGGGCTGCCTGGTGGTGTTCGGCCCACACATCAGCGAAAACGCGATACCGACTCGCGAGGCGATCGAGGAACGGTTCAAGGTGCCCGCGATCAACGTGTGTGGCTCCGACGACTGGCTGGGCGAATGGACTTTTGCGTTCCCGCAAGGATCGATGACCGACGAACCAATCTTCTGGGCTGACCTGCTGGCCAAGGCGGGCCACAGCGAAGTCGGGGTGCTGGTCGAACAGTCACTGGTGGGGCAGAGCTATCTCACGAACTTCAGAACGGCCGCACAGCGCAAGGGAATTCGCATTGTGGCCGAAGAACCGATCGCCCAGACTGCCCAAGACATCGACGAAGCCGTGCGCGCTCTACATTCAGCTAAAGTCCAAGCGATCGTGCACTGCGGATTCGGGTTCGGGATTGTGTTCATCAACCCGGCGTTGGAGGCGCTGAGCTGGGATCCGCCGCGGTTCACCAGCACCGCGTTTCAGAACGCCTGGATCAACCCGATCATCTGGAACGCGTTCATGGGCTGGACCGGTGTGGACCAGTACGACGAGGGCAACACCGTCGGCCAGCAGTTCCTGGACCGCTTCGAAGCGACCTATGGGCGGCGTCCCGAATACTGTGTGCCAGTGGTCAACCGCGACGTCGCGGCCACCCTCTTGCACGCGTTCGCCAACGCCCATCCGCTGAGTCCGCGCGGGGTCAAAGAAGCACTGGAACGGGTGAAGATGCTGCCGGCGGCCGCAGGCGCACCGGGCACCAGGGTGTCGTTCGGAAAGTGGACCCGTCGCGCCTGGATGGGCGCCGGCTATCTGGTGGCCCGCCGATTGGATCCTGATGGGGTCAACTCCCATCTTGTCGACCGCTTCGGTGAGGAATGACACGATGACCACAGAGCAGACAACGCCGTCTGTGAGCACACCACACACAGCGAACCGCAGTGTGGGGCGCGGTCTGGACGATCATCGCAGTCGGGGTGATCGGCGTGGTCGCCTACTACGCACGCCGCGGGGCGGTTTCCGACCGCATCCGCAACCCGCTGCGTCACCGGCGCCCCCGGCCGGCAACTACCTGTTCGGGTTGAGCAGCACGACGTGGGTGACGATCAACCAGATCGGCACCATCGTCGCGATGTCCATGGTCATCGCGGCTTTTGTGATCGCCTGGCGACGCTATCCGGCCCACCCGGTGCTGCTGATGGTGATCGTGACGACCCTGATCGTCTGGCAGGACCCGATCATGAACTGGGCGCCGTATGCCGTCTATAACCCGGAATTGTGGCACTGGCCCGAAGACTGGCCCCTGGTGTCGCTGTCGCCGACCGTCGAGCCGTTCGTCGTGTTCGGCTACGCGATGTTCTATGCGGCCCCGTACTTTCCGGCCGTGTGGATCCTGCGTCGCATCCAGGCCCGCAAACCCGTCGACTCGTTCGTCTGGCGACACCCGCTGATCAGCCTGGCGGGACTGATCTTGGTCATCGGATTCATCTTCGACGCGTTCCTGGAAATCTCGATGATCCGCACCGGCTTGTACATCTATGACCAGGTGATCCCGTTCGGTTCGCTGTTCACCGGCACGCCGTTCCAATTCCCCCTGCTGTGGGAATCGTTGTCGGTCACCTTCGTGATGATTCCGGCCGGCGTGCTGGTCTACCGCGACGACACCGGGCGAACCGTCGCCGAGAAGTTGGCCCAGCGGGCCCGAATCTTCGTCGGCCGCCCGGCGCTGGGAACTTTCGTCGTGCTGTTCGTCATCCTCAACGCTGCCTACCTGTTCGCCTACGGTGGCTGGTTCACCGTGATCAAGTGGTCGCACACCGCGACGTCGGTCGCCTGCCCCTGGCCGTATCCGGAAGCCAAAGTCTATGATCCGCAGGGCTTTTACGCAAAGAACGGTCAACCCGGTCCATATTCGTCGGAATCATGTCGACATGGATGAATGCGGAACTGCACGGCCGCCCCATTGTGGCGCCGCCCGCAGACGGCGGCCGCTGCGGACCCGCCCATGGGTGAACCGCGCAGCGTCGTCATCACCGGCGCCTCACGCGGACTGGGGCGCGCCTCGGCCGATCTGCTCTACCGCAGGGCTGGCGCGTCGTGGCCGCAATACGTTGCTCGGACACCGGGATGGCGGCGTTGCGCGCGGCCGCCGGTGCGTCGGCGGACGACCCCCGCCTGATCTGCGTCGAACTGGATCTGCAGGACCAGGCTTCGGTGACGGCGGCCGCCGCCGTCATCGAGGACGCTGTCGGGGCGCCCTATGCGCTTGTGCACAACGCCGGAATTTCAGCGGCCGGTGCCGTCGAGGAGACACCGATCACCGAGTGGGAGAAGATGTTTGCTACCCACGTGCTCGGGCCGGTCACGCTCACCAAGGCGTTGCTGCCCGGGATGCGCGCCGCCGGTCGCGGCCGCATCGTGATGGTGTCCAGTCAGGGCGGCGTGCGCGGCATGCCCGCGATCGCGGCGTACTCGGCGTCCAAGGGGGCGCTGGAGCGGTGGGCCGAATCGCTGTCCGGTGAGATCGCGCCGTTCGGCCTGGGCGTCACCGTCCTGGTGGCAGGTACGTTCGACACCGCGATCATCACCGACGCCGGCACCACCGACCTGCGCGACTTCGACGGCCCCTACGCTCGGCACCATCAGACCATCGACCGGCGTGGCCGCCGGGCCATGCGGATGATGGCCCGCGCCCCCGACCATTTCGCCGCCGGCCTGAGCAAAGCGCTCGAGGACACCAAACCCTTCCGTCGCCGCCCGATCGGTCCTGACGCGCGGATGTTGTTGATCGCCAACCGCGTTCTGCCCGCCGCCGGCGTTCATCAGATGACCCGCCTGGCCATGGGGCTGCCACGCCAAGGACGGATGAGTTCGACCGCGACGCCACCGATGGGCATGAAGATGCGCACGGTGGTGCTGGCCGCGCGGGTGCTGCCGGCGCCAGTCCTGCTGCGACTGAGCACCGTGGCGGCCAAGCTGTCTCGATCCCACCCACCCGGCACGAAGAGCGAAAACCATGGCTGACACGACTGAGCTTCGTTTCGAATCCAGGATGCTAATCGACGGCAGACTCGTCGACGGCCAGGCGGGCACGTTCACCAACATCAACCCGGCCACCGAAGAAGAACTCGGACAGGTCGCCGACGCGTCCCAGGCTGACATGGGCCGGGCTATCGACGCCGCCCGGCGGGCCTTCGACGGAACGGACTGGTCGACCAACGCGCAGCTGCGCAAGCGCTGCCTGCAGCAGTTTCACGACGCGCTGCTCGCCGAGCAAGAGGCCATGCGGGAGGAGCTCATCCTGGAGGCCGGCTGTCCGCGAGCGGTCACCTACGGCCCACAGCTGGACGCCCCACTGGCCGACGCGCTGACGTTCCCGATCGAGCTGATCGACAGCTACCACTGGGAGACCGATCTGGGTGACCAATTCGTCTCGCTGACAGGCCAACTGACCACCCGCAAAGTGTGGCGCGAACCGGTCGGTGTGGTCGGCGCGATCGTCCCGTGGAACTTCCCGTTCGAGGTCAGCATCCACAAGCTGGCCCAAGCCCTGGCCACCGGCAACACCGTGGTGATGAAACCGGCCCCCAACACGCCGTTCAACGCCACCAGGATGGGACGCCTGATCGCGGAGTCCACCGACTTCCCCGCCGGAGTGGTCAACATTGTCACCGCGTCGGATCACTTTGTCGGCGAAGAACTCACCGTGTCACCGAAGGTCGACCTGATCTCGTTCACTGGTTCAACGGTGGTGGGCAAGCGGATCATGGAAAAGGGCGCAACCACCATGAAGCGGCTCTTTCTGGAACTGGGCGGCAAGTCGGCCACCATCGTGCTGGAGGACGCCGATCTGGCGATCGCCTGCGCCATCGGCATCGCGCCGTGCATGCACGCCGGCCAGGGCTGCGCCAACCCCACCCGGCTGCTGCTGCCAGGATCGCGCTACGACGAGGGTGTGGCGCTGCTCAAAGCGATGTACGAAAGCATCGCGCCGGGCGATCCGCAGGATCCCGCGACGTTGTGCGGGCCGGTGATCTCCGACAAACAGCGCACCCGGGTGCGCGGCTATATCCAGAAGGGCATCGACGAGGGCGCGACCTGTCTTGTCGGCGACGCCGAGACCCCGGCTGGCTTCGACCGGGGATTCTGGGTCAAGCCAACGCTTTTCGTCGATGTGGACAATGCGATGACCATCGCCCAGGAGGAGATCTTCGGCCCGGTGCTGGCCGTCGTCCCGTTCCAGGACGAAGACGACGCGGTGCGCATCGCCAACGACAGTGTCTACGGGCTGGCCGGTAACGTCATGTCCGGATCGGTAGAGCACTCGCTGGCCGTCGCGCGTCGGCTGCGCGCCGGCTTCATCGGCCTCAACGGCACCGCGCCGTATGGGGCCGACACCCCCTTCGGGGGATACAAGGCAAGCGGCGTGGGCCGCCAAAACGGCATCGCCGGATTCGACCAGTACACCGAAATCAAATCCGTGGCCTACCCGGCCGGGTGAAGGGACCAAGCATGCAGTTGTTCGACGATCTCGAGGACTTCGGTTCGTTTGACGACGCCGTCTCCGGCGATGTCCGTGACCCATACACCGAGTTGGCCCGGTTGCGCCGCGAAGAGCCCGTGCAGCGCATCGACATGTCGGCCATGCCTGGCGAGGAGGGCAAGCCGGTCTTCATCGTCTACCGCTTCGAAGAGGTTCAGCAGATGCTGCGTGACAACGAGACCTTCTCGTCGTCGATCATCATCCAAGCGTTCGGAGATGTGCTGGGCCAACATGTGATGCTGGGCATGGACGAACCCGAGCACGGTCGCCACCGCGCCCTGGTGTCCAAGGCATTCTCGCAAAAGGCGCTGGCTCGGTGGGAAGACGAACTGGTCGGCCGGGTGGGCAACGAGCTGATCGATGCCTTCGCAGACGCCGGTCGCGCAGATCTGGTGAAGCAGTTCACCTTTCCCTACCCCACCCAGATCATCGCGGGCCTGCTCGGCTTGCCGCGTGAGGATTTCCCGCAGTTCCAGCGGTGGTCGATCTCACTGCTGTCGTTCACGATCAATCCCGAGCGGGGACGCGCCGCCTCGCAGGCCTTGGAAGAGTACTTCACGCCGATCCTGGCCGCCCGACGACAAGAGCCCCGCGATGACCTGATCAGCGGCTTGGCCCAGGCCGAAATCGACGGGGAGAAACTCTCCGACGAAGAGATCTTCTCCTTCCTGCGGCTGTTGCTTCCCGCCGGCGTGGAAACCACCTACCGCTCACTGGGCAACATGCTGTTCGGGTTGCTGTCCAACCCCGAACAGCTCGACGCGGTCCGCGACGACCGATCATTGTTGCCGCAAGCGATCGAGGAAGCGGTGCGCTGGGAGCCGCCGCTGCTGACCATCACCCGGGTCGCCACCTGCGACACCGAACTGGGTGGCGTGCCGATACCCCAAGGGTCCTCAGTAATGCCGATGCTGGGCGCGGCCAACCGCCAAGACGAACGCTTCCCCGACCCGGATCACTTCGATGTATTCCGTTCGGCCCGAGCCCATATCGGGTTCGGCTATGGGGTGCACGTCTGCCTGGGCATGCACCTGGCCCGGCTGGAGATGCGGGTGGCGCTCAACCTGCTCTTCGATCGGCTGCCCAATCTGCGGCTGGACCCCGACGGCGGCGACCCGCACATCCGCGGGCAGGTGTTCCGGTCACCCACCGCACTGCCGGTGCTGTTCGACGCGTCGAGCGGATGACGACTGGGCCACCACCATCGAGAAACGATAGGAAGCTTTCGTGACTGACTTCGAATCCGTGGACTACTTCAGCGACCAGTCGCTCATCCCCGATCCCTACCCCTACTTCGACCACCTGCGCGCCCAATGCCCCGTCCTGCACCAGCCCACCCAGGGTGTACTGGCGGTGACAGGGCACCAGGAAGCCCTGGCGGTCTACAAGGACGTCGCGTTCTCGTCGTGTGTGTCGGTGGCCGGACCGTTTTCCGGGCTGCCGTTCGAACCGCAGGGCGACGACGTATGCGCGCTGATCGAGGCGCACCGCGACCAGATCCCGATGAGCGAACACATCGTCACCCAGGATCCACCCGAGCACACTCGTACCCGCGGGCTGCTCAGCCGGCTGCTGACTCCCAAGCGGCTCAAGGAGAACGAGGAGTTCATGTGGCGGCTGGCCGACGAGCAACTCGACGAGTTCGTCTCGCGGGGCCGCTGCGAGTTTCTCGACGACTATGCGCGTCCGTTCTCCGGGCTGGTCATTGCCGATCTGCTCGGGATCCCCGCCGAGGATCACACCGAGTTCCGCTCGGTGTTTTCCGGCCGGTTGGTCGGACAGATCGACGACGATTCGACGACCAAAGCCCACAATCCACTGGAGTGGCTCGACGAGAAGTTTTCCAACTACATCACCCAACGCCGCCAAGAGCCCCGCGCAGACGTGCTGACTGAATTGGCCGAGGCGAAATATCCCGACGGATCCACCCCTGAGGTCCTCGACGTCGTGCGGTTGGCCGCCTTCCTGTTCGCTGCGGGACAGGAAACCACCACCAAACTGCTCAGCGCCGCACTGCAAGTGATGGCCGAACGCCCTGATATCCAGCAGCTGATGCGCGAGGACCGTGAGCGGATCCCCGCCCTGGTCGAGGAGACGCTTCGCATGGAGAGTCCGGTCAAGTCCTACTTCCGGATGGCTCGTACCTCGACGACGGTCGGTGTCTGCCCGGTGATGGCGGGCACCACCGTGATGCTGTTGCCCGGGGCCAGCAATCGTGACGAAAGAAAGTTCGAGCAGCCGAACGAGTTTCGGGTCGACCGACCCAACGTCCGCGAGCACATCGCGTTCGGGCGCGGCAATC
This sequence comes from uncultured Actinomycetota bacterium, assembly GCA_963787635.1. Lineage (GTDB taxonomy): Bacteria > Actinomycetota > Actinomycetes > Mycobacteriales > Mycobacteriaceae > Mycobacterium. Next base: position 1,343,611 of record CAWBDP010000008.1, read on the forward strand.
ACTCTTGCCCCGGTGCGCCCTTGGCCCGCGCGGAGGGACGGATCTCGTTGAATCACATCCTGGACCGGATGGCTGACATCACCATCGACAACTCGGCCCACGGCGAACCCGGTGCGCGTAGTTACACCTACGAACCCACCTGGCAGATGCGCGGACTCAAAGAGCTGCACCTGGAATTCACCCCGATAGCGCAGTGACAAACTGGACCGGATGAAACCAACTAACGGAATCCAGCATGCGCCCATGCTGGTTACAGGCGGAGGAACACATGCCCGGAAGGCTTGAAGGCAAGGTCGCTTTCATTACCGGCGCGGCGCGGGGACAGGGCCGTGCCCATGCCATTGCGATGGCCAAAGAAGGCGCGGACGTCATAGCGGTCGACATCTGTCGCCAGATCGACTCGAATCCCTATCCGCTCGCGACACCGGACGATCTCGCCGAAACCGAACGGTCCGTGAAGGAAGTCGGACGACGCGTTGTCGCACGGATCGGCGATGTACGGGAGCGCCATGAGCTGCGTGATGCGGTCGAGGCGGGGCTTGCTGACCTGGACAAGATCGACATCGTGGTCGCGAACGCCGGCATCCTTCCGATGGCCATGGGCAAACCCGATCCGATGCAGTTCGTCGACGCCTCCGATGTCGACCTGCTCGGTGTGATGAACACCGTCGCTGTCACGGTGCCACACCTGCCCGATGGCTCGTCGATCATCGTCACAGGATCCACGGCGGGCATGATCCGGGGCACCACCGACAATCCGAACATGGGTCCCGGCGGCGCGGGGTACGGGTGGAGTAAACGCACCCTTGTGGAGTACGTCGAGGAGATGTGTCTGCATCTGGCGCCGCGGATGATCCGTATCAATGCCATCCATCCGACCAACTGCAACACGCACCTCCTGCAGAACGACGGCATGTACGGCATGTTCCGGCCCGACCTCACCGCCGCGGGCCAGAAGGCCACCCGCGAGGACGCCGAGCCGTTGTTCACCATTTTCCAAGCAATGCCCATCCCGTACGTCGAACCAGAGGACATGGCCAACCTCGGAGTTTTCCTGGCCAGCGACGAGAGTCGCTACATCACCGGACAACAGATCCGGGTCGATGCGGGGTCCCTGCTCAAGTGGCCGAATGGACCTGGCCGTTAGATCGTCGCGTCGGTAAGGAAACGCCGTGGTATCAACTGCTTCCGATTTCCGCTCTGAATTTGACCTCCCGGTCCTGCCCGTCCCGCGCGCTGCGCACTGCCCGCTTGCACCCCCGGCTGAATTCGCGAATTGGCGCGCGGAGCCGGGGTTGCGGCGCGCGATGTACCACGGTCAGCCGGTGTGGGTGGTGAGCCGCTATCACGACATCAGAGCAGCGCTGCTCGATCCGCGGTTGTCCGCCGAAACCATTCCCGCAGCCATCCTGCCGTCGGGCGACGGCGACTCGGTACCGGTGATGTTTGCCCGAACCGACGACCCCGAGCATCACCGGTTGCGGCGCATGCTCACCAGCAGCTTCACCTTCCGGCGTACCGAAGCAATGCGGCCGCAGATTCAGGATTTGGTCGACCACTATCTCGACGAGATGATCCGGAACGGGCCACCAGCCGACATCGTGCGCGATTTCGGCTTGCCCGTCCCCTCACTGGTCATCGCGCTGCTGCTCGGGGTGCCCGCCGAAGACCTCGAACTCTTCCAGCACCACACCAGTGTGGGACTGGACGCCAGGTCGTCCGACGAGCAAAAGGCGCACGCCTTCGGGGTGATGTATGCCTACATAGAGGAATTGGTGAGCCGCAAGGAGCGGGAACCTGGCGACGACTTGATCAGCCGACTTGTCACGGAGTACGTCACAACCGGCCAGCTCAACCGTGCGACCGCGGCCATGACAAGCGTGATCATGATGCAGGCCGGACACGAAACCACAGCCAACATGATTTCGTTGGGAACCGTTGCGCTGCTGCAGCATCCCGATGTCTTCGAGCGGCTGGGTCAAACCGAGGATCGTGTCGTGATCGCCAACATCGTCGAAGAGCTCATGCGCTATCTCACCATCGTGCACAGCCAGGTCGATCGGGTCGCCACCGAAGACCTCACCATCGGCGGTCAGTTGATCCGGGCAGGTGATTTCCTGGTGATGAACCTGCCTGGCGGAAACTGGGACGTCGAATTCGTCGACAACCCGGAAGTATTCGACGCCGACCGAAACACTCGCGGACACTTGGGATTCGGCTACGGCGCGCATCAATGCATCGGCCAGAATCTCGCCAGAGTCGAAATGCAGGTCGCTTTCGCCACACTGGCTCGACGTCTACCCGGGCTGAAATTAGCGGTGTCGCAGGACAATCTGAGCTTCAAAGACGCCGACATCTATGGCATGAAAGAGCTGCCGGTCAGCTGGTGACGGGTCAGCAAAACATCGCCCGCAGGTCCTTCTTGAGGACTTTGCCGGTCAGGTTGCGCGGTAAGGAGTCCACGAGCTCGGCACGTTCGGGATGCTTGTAGCGGGTGAGTCCGCTTGCGCGGCAATGCTCGACGAGCAGCGCCAGCGTCACCTCGGCGTCCGGCGCCGGTACCACTACCGCACACACCCGTTCGCCGGTGCGCACGTCGGGCACCCCGATGACCGCGACGTCGGCGACGGCGGGGTGGGTGATCAATACGTTCTCGACTTCCAGGGCCGAGATGTTCTCGGCGTTGCGCACGATCGTGTCCTTGACGCGACCGGTGATGCGCACGTTGCCGTCGGCGTCGACCAGCCCGGAATCGCCGGACCGAAACCAGCCGTCGCCGTCGAACGCGTCGCTGTCGAGCTGCGCGTCGACATAGCCCAGGAAACATTGCGGCCCCTTCAACCACAACTCACCTTCGCCGCCGGACGCCACCTCGTGGCCGTCGGCGCCGACTACGCGCACGCTGACGCCGGGCACCGGCGGCCCGACCGTGTGGTCGAGCACTTCCGGTGGCGCGTCGAACAGCGGTGAGGTCACCACCGGGAATTCGGTCAGCCCCCAGGAATTCGCAATACCGGACACCGGAAATGCCTCGCGCACTTGGCGTCCCAGCTCAGGAGTGATCGGCGCCCCGCCCGCCAGGCACGCCTGCAGCGCCGGAAACAGCGGCTGCTCACCGTGGGCGCGTTGCGCCGCCAGGAACGCGACATAGAACGGTGTGGCGGAGCCCAGCAGCGTGGGCTGATGAGCGGCGATCGCCAGCGGTGTGCTGGCTGGGTCGAATTCCTCGAACAGCGCCAGTCGCATTTTCGACCGCAATGCCGCGGCGAGCATCGCACCGCCGCCGATATGGGAGACGGGGAACGCGATGGGGTTGACGTGCACGTTGTCGGTGCCCACGATGCGCACCACACCGTTGGACCCGGCGATCACCGATTTGTCAGTGTGCCGCACGCCCTTCGGGGCGGCGGTGGTTCCCGACGAGTAATACACCCAGCGCGCCTGCTCGCCCGAGGCGGGCGCAAGCGCCAATGCGGCCGGATCCCCGTCGGGCAGCCGCAGCATGCCGGGAGTCGGTGTGGACTCCAGGTCGATGATCATGACCTCGAAACCATGTTGGCGGGCCAGTGAATGAGCAAGCGCGCCATGGTCGAAGCCGCGCCAGAACTGCGGCACCAGAAGAAACTGCGTGCCCAGTTGGCCGGTGATGAAGCCGACCTCGCGTTCACGCAGCACCGGCACGATCGGGTTCTGGACCGCGCCGAGCCGGGTCAGGGCGGCCATCACGACCATGGTCTCCAGCGCGGTCGGCAGCTGCCAGGACACCAACGTTCCCGCGCCGATTCCCCGCTCGGCCAACGCCGCCGCCGTCGCGGCTGCGGCGGCCCGCAGTTCGTCTGCCGACAGGCTGCGACCATGGGCGTCCTCGAGGATGCGCCGATCCGGATCACGTTCGGCGACTTGGGAAATCAGTTGCCAGAATGTCTCGTAGTCCGGTGCCATCTGCCTCTCCTACGAATGCAAACTCAGGTTCTAGACGGGCAGTCTAAACTCAGGCATACCGCCACCCGCTCGAGCACACGAGAAGAGCTGAACGCCCATGCATGACCTGGTAATTCGGGGCGCGACGGTGGTCGACGGCTCCGGTGCCCCGACGTATTCGGCCGACGTCGCGGTCGCCGACGGAGTGATCGTCGATGTCGGGCAAGTCGGTGCCACCGCGCGACGCACGATCGACGCCGACGGGCTCTTGCTGACACCGGGATTCGTCGACATCCATACCCACTACGACGGTCAGGCGACCTGGGACCCCCACCTGACCCCGTCCTGCTGGCACGGCGTGACCACCGCGATCCTGGGCAACTGCGGCGTGGGGTTCGCGCCGGTCGCCCCCAAGGACCGTCATCGTCTGGTCGAGCTGATGGAGGGCGTCGAGGACATTCCCGGCACCGCCCTCTACGAGGGCATCAAGTGGGACTGGCACTCGTTTCCGGAATATCTCGACGCGCTGGACCGCGCACCGCACGCCCTGGACCTGGGCACGCAGGTGCCCCATGCCGCGGTGCGGGCTTACGTGATGGGGGAGCGGGCGCTCGACGATGCCACCGCCGAGGACCTGGCGGCGATGAGCGTCATCGTCGCGGAATCGCTGGACGCCGGTGCGCTCGGCTTCTCCACCGGACGCACCCAGGGGCACCGCGACGTGCACGGCAAACCGGTGCCGGGAACCTTCGCCGCCGAGGAAGAACTCGAGGCGCTCTACGGGACCTTGGCCGCGGCCGGCCACGGCGTGTTCGAGGTGGTGCCCGCCGGGGTCGGCGGCGTAGAGAGCACCGACCCCGAGGGCGCGATGGAGCGCGAGCTGAAATGGATCATCCGGCTGGGCAAGTCCGCGCCCGTGCCATTGACGTTCCTGATCATGCAGAGCACCTTCGACCCCGACGCGTGGCGGCGCTACTTCGAGGCGGTGCGCCAGGCCAACGCCCGCGGAGCCAACATCCGTGCCCAGATCGGCAGCCGCTGCTTCAGCGCGCTGGTGGGCCACCAGTCGCGGCTGAATCCGTTCAAGTACGCCCCGGCGTATCAGGCGATCGCCGACCTGCCGCTGCCCGACCTGATCGGCCGGCTGCGCCGCCCGGAGGTGCGGGAGGCGATTTTGGCGCAGGCACCCGAAGCAAACAAGGCGTCGACGTCGCTGGACCGGATGTCGCGGCACATCTTCAAGCGGCTGTTCCCGCTCGGCGACACCCTGGACTACGAGCCCACCGCCGACAAGAGCGTGGCCGCGATCGCGCAGCGCGAGGGCCGCGACCCGTGGGAAGTCGCCTTCGACCTGATGCTCGGCGCCGACGGCCGCGACTTCCTGCTGTTCCCGCTGCTCAACTACGGCAAGGGCTCCTATGACGGGCTCTACGACATGATGAGCGACCCGCAAACGGTGCAGGGTCTCGGTGACGGTGGGGCGCACTCGTCGATCGTGTGCGACGCGAGCATGACGACCTACCTGCTCACGTATTGGACCCGGGATCGCACCCGCGGGCCCCGGCTGGCGCTGGAATACGCGGTACGCCGGCTCACCGGCGACGGCGCCCAGTTCTACGGACTCACCGATCGGGGCGTCATCCGTGCGGGCATGCGCGCCGATCTGAACCTCATCGACTACGACAACCTGGCGCTGGTGCATCCGGAGAAAGTCAACGACTTGCCCAGTTCCACCGGGCGGCTGATCCAGCGGTCGACCGGCTACCTGGCCACCCTGGTGGCCGGAGAAGTCGTGGTCGACAACGGCGAGCTGACCGACGCCCGCCCCGGGCGCCTGGTCCGCTCCGGCCGCTGAGCGATTACCCGCCCCTTACCCGGGCCCTTAGCGGGCCTTGTCCAGGCCCGGCTCTCCGATCTGCCGGCGGATCGCGCCCCACGGGTCGGCGTACGGCCCGGGTGAATCACGGTTGGCCGATTGACGTTTCGCGTAGGCCCCCACCAGCGGAGTGAGCAGCCGCATCAGATGCCGTTTCCAGCCGACGTGCGCGCGCATTTCGGCGATCATGTCCGGCCAGGAGTGCTTTTGGAACGCCAGCGCCTCTTGCGCGCGGGTGGCATCCATCCAGTCGGTGACGAACCAGTCGTCGTCGCTGTCCGGGTTGCCGGGCCGGCCGCCGGACAGGGCTTTGCCGAGTCCGCGGGCGCCGGCCAGCGCCGGCCCCACGTCACCTTGGCGGTGCAGGTGGGACTCGTCGCCGGCGATCAACAGGATCTCACCGGCCACGTCCGCGGTGGTTGCGTTGGCGAAAGCCCGTGCGACGTCGCGGACGTCGACGCTGTGCATCCGGCCGTCCGACGGCAGCGCGCTCTCGAAAAACAGCGCGTCCTTATTGAACGGGATGGCGTTCGGGTCGGCGCTCAGGACCCCGCCCAGGCGCAGCACCACCCACTCCAGGCTGGACGCGCGGACCAGTTCTTCGGCTTCGAGCTTGTGCCCGCCGTAGAGGTCGGTCGCACGTGGCGGTGTCGCCACACTCACCCGGTCGGCGTGCCGGTGCGGGTTCCGTGAGCCGTAGACGGCGTTGCTGGATGCCTGGACGAATCGCGGGGGTCGAGGTTGTTCTTCGGCGGCCCGCACCAGTGTCGCCGTGGCGTCGACATTGACCTTGCGGGCAAGTGCGGCCATCCGGTAGATGGTTGGCGGGATCACGGCGGCGAGATGGATGATCGCCGCCGGCGCGACCTCGGCGAGCAGCGCGTCGACCTCGGCAGGCTGGGTCAGGTCTGCCCACTTGACCTGCGCCGCAGCAGGCAACGACGCCGCTTTCTTACGGTTCAGCTCAGTGGGCAGGTCGGTGGCCACCACTGGGCGGCCATCGGCCACCAATTGGCGGAGAGTCGCCGAGCCGACCAGACCAAGAGCGCCCGTGACAAGCACCGCGTCGGACATAGAACTCCTCACCAATCTCAGCCGGCAGCGATGCTGATGATGGCATCGTCCGCCGCCACACGGGTCATGTTTGGCAACAAGGACCGGGAACAAACCGTCGGGCGGCTTCGTTAGGATGGTCAACAACTTGAGTGAGATGTGCTCAATATTGGCTTGACAACTCCGCAGCGTCGCGGGCAGGCTTGAGCGGAGCTCACTCAGCTTACTGCAAGACGAAGCTCGACCTACTCAGGAGGATTCACTATGGCTCGTGCGGTCGGAATCGACCTCGGGACCACCAACTCGGTCGTCGCTGTTCTCGAGGGTGGCGACCCGGTCGTCGTCGCCAACTCCGAGGGCTCCCGCACCACCCCGTCCGTCGTCGCGTTCGCGCGCAACGGCGAGGTGCTGGTCGGACAGCCCGCAAAGAACCAGGCGGTGACCAACGTTGACCGGACCATCCGCTCGGTCAAGCGGCAAATGGGCACCGACTGGTCTGTGGAGATCGACGGCAAGAAATACACCGCGCAGGAGATCAGCGCCCGCGTTCTGATGAAGCTCAAGCGCGACGCGGAAAGCTATCTCGGTGAGGACATCACCGATGCGGTAATCACCGTGCCCGCCTACTTCAACGACTCGCAACGCCAGGCCACCAAGGAAGCCGGCCAGATCGCCGGCCTCAACGTGCTGCGCATCGTCAACGAGCCGACTGCGGCCGCGCTGGCCTACGGCTTGGACAAGGGCGAGAAGGAACAGACCATCCTGGTCTTCGACCTCGGCGGCGGCACGTTCGACGTCTCGCTGCTGGAGATCGGCGAGGGCGTGGTCGAGGTCCGCGCCACCAGCGGTGACAACCACCTCGGTGGCGACGACTGGGACCAGCGGGTGGTCGACTGGCTGGTCGACAAATTTAAGGGCACCAGCGGCATCGACCTGACCAAGGACAAGATGGCGATGCAGCGGCTGCGCGAAGCTGCCGAGAAGGCCAAGATCGAGCTCTCGAGCTCGCAGAGCACCTCGATCAACCTGCCCTACATCACCGTCGACGCCGACAAGAACCCGCTGTTCCTCGACGAGCAGCTGAGCCGGGCGGAGTTCCAGCGCATCACTCAGGATCTGCTGGACCGCACTCGTCAGCCCTTCCAATCGGTGATCAAGGACGCCGGTATCTCGGTCTCGGAGATCGATCACGTGGTGCTGGTGGGTGGTTCCACCCGGATGCCCGCGGTGTCGGATCTGGTCAAGGAGATGACCGGCGGCAAGGAGCCCAACAAGGGCGTCAACCCTGACGAAGTCGTGGCAGTGGGCGCGGCCCTGCAAGCCGGTGTGCTCAAGGGCGAGGTCAAAGACGTTCTGCTGCTTGACGTTACACCGCTGAGCCTCGGTATCGAGACCAAGGGCGGTGTGATGACCAAGCTGATCGAGCGCAATACCACGATCCCGACCAAGCGGTCGGAGACCTTCACCACCGCCGACGACAACCAGCCGTCGGTGCAGATCCAGGTGTATCAGGGTGAGCGCGAGATTGCCTCGCACAACAAGCTGCTCGGCAGCTTCGAGCTGACCGGCATCCCGCCGGCGCCGCGGGGTATCCCGCAGATCGAGGTCACCTTCGACATCGACGCCAACGGCATCGTGCACGTTACGGCCAAGGACAAGGGCACCGGCAAGGAGAACACCATCCGCATCCAGGAAGGCTCTGCCCTGTCCAAGGAAGAGATCGACCGGATGATCAAAGACGCCGAGGCGCACGCCGACGAGGACCGCAAGCGTCGCGAGGAGGCCGACGTCCGCAACCAGGCCGAAACCCTGGTCTACCAGACGGAGAAGTTTGTCAAAGAGCAACGCGAAGCCGAAGGCGGGTCGAAGGTTCCCGAGGACACCCTGAATAAGGTCGACGCCGCGGTGGCCGACGCCAAGAAGGCGTTGGAGGGCACCGACATCGGCGCGATCAAGTCCGCGATGGAAAAGCTGGGCGAGGAGTCGCAGGCGCTAGGCCAGGCGATCTACGAGGCCACCCAGGCGGAGCAGGCCGCGGGTGCCGGCGCCGGTGGTGCCGGGGAGCCCGGTGGTGCTGACGACGTCGTCGACGCGGAGGTGGTTGACGATGACCGGGAGGGCCAGTGACGGAAGGAACTCCACACGAGCACGTCACCGTGACCGACAAGCGCCGGATCGACCCCGAGACCGGTGAAGTCCGCCACGTGGCTTCCGGTGCCGGCCCTAGCGGGTCGGCGCCGGGCCCCGCTGCCCCAGGTGCGGCCGCTGCGGGAGGTTCCACCGCCACCGCCGACCAGATTGCGGAGCTGACCGCGGATCTGCAACGGGTGCAAGCCGACTTCGCGAACTACCGCAAGCGGGCGTTGCGCGAGCAGCAGGCGTCCGCGGAGCGCACCAAGGCCACCGTCGTCACCCAATTGCTGGGCGTGCTGGACGATCTCGACCGGGCCCGCAGTCATGGTGATCTGGAGTCCGGCCCGCTCAAGGCGGTCGCCGACAAGCTGGCCAGCGTGCTGAGCGGTTTGGGTTTGGTGGCGTTCGGCGCCGAGGGCGACGACTTCGACCCGGTGCTGCACGAAGCCGTGCAACACGAGGGCGACGGGGGCGCCGGCTCACGACCGGTGATCGGCACCGTCATGAGGCAGGGCTACAAACTCGGCGAGCAGGTGCTGCGCCACGCCTTAGTCGGTGTGGTCGACACCGTCAGATGCCCCGGGCGGCGCCACCGAGACGGCTGGCGAATCCGCCGAGGAGCCGTTCGAGGCTACGGCGACTCAGGATCCGGACACCGGATAACGACACCAACGCAGGGTGAACACAACGCACAATCAGAGTAATCGCGTAATGCGCGAGCGCTGCGGTGACAACTACGGAAGGCCGAAGGGGGTGACGCGGCATGGCCCAGCGCGAATGGGTCGAGAAGGACTTCTACAAGGAACTTGGCGTCTCCCCTGACGCCAGCCCCGAGGAGATCAAACGGGCGTCGCGCAAGCTGCTCGCCGAGCATCATCCTGACCGCAACCCGGGCAACAAGGCGGCCGAAGATCGGTACAAGGCCGTCTCGGAGGCCAAGGAAGTGCTGACCGATCAGGCCAAGCGCAAGGAGTACGACGAAACCCGGCGGTTGTTTGCCGGCGGCGGGTTGCCGGCGGCCCAACGGCGGACGGTTCGGCGGCTTCGGTGGCGGCGCTGACGGCGCCGAGTTCAACCTCAACGATTTGTTCGACGCCGCAGGCCAGACCGGCGGCACCAATATCGGTGATCTGTTCGGCGGTCTCTTCGGGCGTGGTGGGGCCCCGCGGCCCAGCCGGCCACGCCGCGGCAACGACCTCGAGACCGAGACCGAACTGGACTTCATCGAGGCCACCAAGGGTGTGGCGATGCCGCTTCGGTTGACCAGCCCGGCGCCGTGCACCAATTGCCATGGCAGCGGGGCCCGGCCGGGCACCAGCCCGAAGGTGTGCCCCGCGTGCAACGGCTCGGGCGTGATCAGCCGCAACCAGGGTGCGTTCGGCTTTTCCGAACCGTGCACCGACTGCCGCGGCAGCGGCTCGATCATCGAGCACCCTTGCGATCAGTGCAAGGGAACCGGTGTGACGACCCGGACCCGCACGATCAACGTGCGGATTCCGCCCGGGGTCGAGGACGGACAACGGATCCGGTTGGCCGGTCAAGGCGAGGCCGGGCTGCGCGGCGCGCCGTCGGGAGACCTGTATGTCACGGTGCACGTGCGGCCGGACAAGGTCTTCGGCCGCGACGGCGACGACCTGACGCTGACCGTTCCGGTCAGCTTCACAGAATTAGCTTTAGGCACAACGCTTTCGGTGCCAACACTGGATGGCAAGGTCGGGGTGCGGGTGCCCAAGGGCACCGCTGACGGCCGCATTCTGCGGGTGCGGGGACGCGGGGTTCCCAAGCGCTCCGGCGGCAACGGCGACCTACTCGTCACCGTGAAGGTCGCGGTGCCGCCGAACGTGGAGGGCACGGCCCAAGAGGCGCTGGAAGCTTATGCCGCTGCCGAACGGTCCAGCGGCTTCGACCCGAGGGCCGGATGGGCAGGTAATCGGTGATGGTCAAGAAAGAGACCTCTCGGACATTTTTGATCTCGGTGGCCGCCGAGCTGGCCGGCATGCATGCGCAGACGCTGCGTACCTACGACCGGCTCGGGCTGGTGACCCCGAGCCGCAGTTCCGGTGGCGGACGCCGCTATTCGCAGCATGACGTCGATCTGCTTCGCGAGGTGCAGCGGCTCTCCCAAGATGAGGGTGTCAATCTCGCTGGCATCAAACGGATCATCGAGCTGACCAACCAGGTCGAGGCGCTGCAGATGCGGCTCAAGGAGATGGTCGCCGAGATCGAGGTGCTGCGGGCCAACCAGCGGCGGGAGGTGGCCGTGGTGCCCAAGAGCACCGCCGTGGTGGTCTGGCAACCCCGCAGGTGAGCGAGCCCTGGTGACCGTGGTGGGGACCTGATGGCGAATTGGCGTCGTCGCATGACCCACCAAGTCCAAACCGATATCAACGAACTTGCCTATGCCGCAACGGAATTTGCCTCTGAGCAAATCGCGACGGTCGGCCAGTTCGCGCCCTTTGCGCGTGCGCTGTCCCTCGATGGTCAGGTTCAAGCGGTTGCGCCCTCCGCGGCCGGTGTAGGCAAATCGGAGATTAGCGATCAGCTCGACGCTCAGTGGCAGGCTCTGACCGAGTTGAAGGACACTGTGCGGGCAGTGGCTGTCGCGGTGCATGTGACTGTGCCTGACGAGGATCGGGACGGTGTCGAGGTCACCGCCGAGCACCAAGATGGCGTGGCGATCGGGCTGGTCTTCCGTTACACCGTTGGCGCCGACCGCATTCCCGAGTTCGAGCCGCCGTTGGCGTACCAGGAAGAAGCTCGCATCTGGATTTATTGATCGACTTGCGGCCGGCAAGCGCCTAGTCCTTCGGCAGCTTGTCGAGGGTTTTGCGGGCCTCCTTGCGAAACACTTCGTGTTCGTTGTCGAGATATTCGGCCACGGCCTCGCGCACACCGGTGGCGCGCTGCTGGACCAGCGCGCGCATGGCGGGAATTCGCGTTGCGGGCCTGGCGAGTTGGCTGACCGCCAACTGTTTGGCCTCGTCGGTCTTGATTCGGCCGATCCAGCGCACCAGCTCCGATTTGGTGGGGAAGTCGCGCTCGGCGCGGATCAACGCCGCGACGCGCGGGAAATCTGAGCGCTCGCAGATCTCGGCCAGTGCGAAACCGGCGACTTCGAGTTCCAGGTTGCTCAGCGGAGGCTCGATGTCGAACTGGTGAAAGACGATATCGATGGCCGCGCGGTTGCCTCTCGCATTCTTGGTGATCAAGTTGCGAAGCAGCCCGATCCGCCACGCGCGGCGGTCCTCGCCAGGTGGCACGCGTTCGTCGAGGTGCTCAAGCCAGTCCACCACGATGGGCACGGCCTGCGGGTAGTCGTTGGGCGAGTTGACCAACTCGAAGATGGTGTCTTCAGGGATGTCCGCGTCGTCGAGATCTCGCTTCATCGCGCGCCGGTATTCGGGCCAGGTCGCGGGATCGTCACCGTATTTCGTCATGACAGGTTCATGCTGTCGTCGATCGACACGTCCAGCCCTGGAAATTGCTGTCTCAGCCGTTCCAGGACGGTGCCGTAGTCGGTGCGGCCTTTGTCTACCACGATGACCAGTTTGTAGTGGTTGTCTCGCGCCCACTGTGCCATATCGCGGATCTGCTGGGTGGCGTCGAGCTGGGCGACGTTCTTGACTTCGCGGACCACGTGATTTTCGTCATCGATTTGGTCGGGGATCCGCGTTCTCGTGGCGCCGGTCGTCTCGTCCGTCACTTGGATCGACCTCTTTTTGGCCTGGTCGATGCCGGCGATCTCTTCGGCGCGACGGCCTTTGCGACGGTTGTCGTTAACCCGCTGGGCCGGTGTCGGGTTGACCCGCCGCGGCACCAGCGTCAGCAGCGTTTTCACCGCGGGCAGGGACTTGCCCATTGCGGTGCCTGCCGCGGCGAGACCTGTCATCGATGCGGTGGCCGTGACGCGCAGCGCGGCGTTCAGCCCGTTGATCTCGTGGACCGCAATGGAGATGTACAACTCTTTGAGCGGCTCGGCGATTTCCCGCAGGACCGGGGGATAACTGTCCAGAACGCTCACAATCGCGTACAGATAGTGCACTGCGTCGGCCATTTGGGGTTTGACCGATTTGAGTTGTTGCCATAGTCCTTCGCTGCGCGCGACAGGTCCCCGCACGCGCCGGCGACATTGGTGCTGACACCGCGGGTCTCGTTGAGTCGGTCCTGTGACGAAGGGAATTTCGTCGGCCTTGACATCGGAGAGCAGTCGCTGCTCCTGGGGGCTGGGCTGGTCGTCGATCTGAACCAGGCCGTGTCCCAAGTCTTCCCACGCCGCGGCGGCCGCCAACGCATGGTCGGCGTGCCCGTCGGGCCAGCCGTCGGTGATCCGATGCCGGACCAGATCCCAGTGCGGCGGCTCCGGATCACCACCACCGGCCACCGAACCCACGTTGACCGCGGTTTCGACGTACGTGCCGGCTGACACACCCGGCGGCGTAATGGGTGCGCCGTAGGCGTCGCGTTGGTTGAGGGTGGAGGCTTGCTCGGTCTGGTCATGGTTGACACCGTCTTGGCGCAACAGGCTGCCCAGGTTGTGGAACACGTTGACCAACCGGTACGCGACCTGGCCGACGTCGTCCGCGGCGGCGTCGAAAGCCGTCCCCCACTGCGGGCCCACCCCGTGGGTGCCGGCCGCGCTGGAGATATCCGCTCCGGTGATCTTCCCTAACGTGGCGGCGGCGGCGTCGCTGTTTTCGCTGTACACAACGGCCGCGTCGTAGAACAACTCTGGATCAACGTCGGTCACCGGCGGCCCGCCCCACTTTCGCTGCAGCGGATCGATTCTATGGCAGCCTGGGGTTTCGCGATTGCACGTAAATCAGGAGGGCCGACCCGATGTCCTACGACCTGACGATCTATGCGGCCGCCGGCCTCGCCGATGAGGAGCTGGACGCAATCGTCGAATCCGTTCCGGGCGTGGCGGTCGGAGACAGCGGCGACAACGAACTCACCGTCGTGCGCGGCAAACAACGAAACTACGCGTTCACGGTGTTCGGGCCCTACCGGATCGAACCCGAGGACCTGCCCGACGACGCGGTGCCCTACGTGCTGGACCCCATCACCAGCTGGCAGGTCGTCGTCGAGGGCAGCGACCCTGCCCAAGTTCGCCCCGCCCGCCGGTTCGCCAAGGCGCTGGCCCTGGCGGCGGGGGGCGTGGCAATCGACGAGCAGACCGAGGAAATTCTCGGCGCAAAGCGCGCCGGCAGGATGCCGCGGCCCAGTTCGGAGCTGATCCGTGTTTTCGACATCCTCTGGTACTCACCGGCGTCAGCGCCCAGTGCGCCCACGCTGTGGCTGGAGCTCGCCAGAAAGATTCTGCCCGAGGCACTTCCACGACGTTTCGGGAACTACCAGCCCTACCAGTATCGGCTTGACCGTGATGGCGACGATTGTTTCGTCACCAGTTACCGGGCTTCGTCGTGGTTCACGGCCACACTGCCATGCCTGGACGGCGGGCTGTACTCGGAATCGGCGAACGGCATCCTCCTCGACAGCCTCAAAATGGTGGCGACACCGCTCGACGACCCGCGCTGGCGCAACACCGTGCGGCGTTTCTTCGTCGAGTACGCGCGCCGGCGGGGCAGCGTGCTGGCCACCGGTGAAGTGCTGCGCGACCACAAACTCGCGGGGCCATACGACACCAGCGGCAACAGGGATCAGAGCGGGCTGCTGCGCGACACCGAAGGCATCCTGGGTTTGCCCGCCCATCCGATCTGGTGGACCTGGCTGGGCAACGAATACCTGCGGCTAGTGCGCGATTACCTGCCTGCGGAGCACACCACCTTCTACGACGAGGGAGCACTGTACGCACCCACCGAGGAACCCGCCGACCGCGGACAGCTCGCGGCGTTACCCAACCCCTTCCCCGCAGCCCTGCGTGTCGCCGAGATTGCCCCCGAATACGGGCCCGCCAATCCGCCCACCAATAGCGCCGCGGCGATCCGCCCGCAGGTGAACGCCGGTTAACCGCCCCACATCTCGGTGTTGACTTGCGCGTTGTGCACGTAATTACGATGCGCGACATGGGCATTGAGGTGCATGTCGAAGACCACCACGCTCACCTCGTCGGCCCACTGTTGCCAATGCTGCACCCGCTCGACGAAGGCGTCGAAAGCCACACCTTCCCACGAACGCTGCAGGCCCTTCAGATCGTGGGCTACCTCGGCGAGCCGGTGCTTCATCACCAAGCAGAACTGGCGCATCGCGTCGGCCGCCTCGACCAACTCATCTTCGTTGACGGTGCGTCGTGCCACGATCTACAGCCGATCGCTAGGCGGGCGGACCGACCTGAGCTCGTCGGCGCAGGCGTGCTCGTTGTGCTGATACGCGGCGGCCACGGCATCCAGGGATTCCCCGATCCACCGCAGATCGGCAAGCATGTCGCCGCACTCGTCGTTGATGTCAGCCCACACAGTCAGATATGCGCTGGCCGCCTGGCCGGTCCAGGTACGGCGGAGATGGTCCATCTGGCTACCCAGCTTCGCGCGCAGACCGTCGATCTCGTCGGCTGCCCCGGTGGTGATTTTCGATACCCGGGTCAGATCATCGCAATACGCCCGTAGCCGCGCGTTGCCCATGCTTGACCGCCTTTCTCGCCTTTCCGTGAGAGGTCCTCATTGCAGACTACTGTCATCAACCATGGTGAGTTGGCGCGATTCCGTATCGCCGCAGGCCCAGGCCGACCTCGACGGTCTTGTCGACGCCGCGGTTGAATTCGCGCTGCGGCGCATCGCAGTCGAAGGCGAATTCCTCCCGTTCGCCTTCGTGGTGTCGTTCGACGGGCAGCAGCAGGCCGTCGCGGTCAACTATCCGCGAGATCAGACATTGCAGCCGGCTGAACAGCTCGCTGCTCAGTGGGGCGCCATCGACGAGATGAACGACAGTCTGCGGGCCGCCGCGGTGGCGGTGAATGTGACCCTGACCGAGGCGAAACGGGATGGGATCGAGGTCACGGTCGAGCACCGCGAGGGCGTGGCGATCGGGCTGATCTTTCCCTACACCGTCGGGTCCAATGGCACCCAGGTGGACCCACCGTCGGCCTACCAGGAAAGCCCCCGCATCTGGTCCTGAGCGCGGTTACCTCGGCGGTGGTGACTCCTCCATCGTCGCCAACACATCGGCGACCCGGCCTTCCAAGTCGTCAACGTCGGCGGCGACGCAATCGCTCGCGAACTGCGTTGCGGCACTGAGTGCTTCGTTGATCCGTGTCGCCACCTCCTGCGCCCCCAAATTGACTATCCGGGGATCGAGATGCAGGTCGACGAGTCGCAGATAGCCGTCCACGGTCACCTCGACCGTACCGGTCTGATCGGATGCCACAAACGACTCGGCGTGCATCCGCGCAACCTGCTCGTCGAGCAGGGACCGCACGCTGTCGAAGTGGCGCACCATGCGCGCGATCTCGGGATGGTGGGGGCCGCTCATGGCATGCCACTAAACGTGGAGGGAGAACACCGCGACGGCCGGCTCGCCGGATTCGGCGCGTCGGTAACCTCCGCGTCGCAGCGCATCGGTCGGCGCGGTCATCGGCTCGAAGCAGACTATGTCTTCGCTGGTCGGCGCGAAGATCTGCGCGGCCGGATAGCCCTGCTCGAAGTGCACTTCGATGCGGCGGCCGCCACCGGACACCGCGAACACCGAGCCGTCGGCCACTTGGTCGTATCCGTCGTCAAAAGCCTTGTCGCCCAAGGGCGTACTAGCAGGGGGATCCTCGGAGGTCGTGCCGGTGGGCAGCCCGCGTTCGTCGAGGCCCAGGTGCCGCATTCGCGGTGTCTCAATGGTCCACTGGGCACGCGGCACATCGGGTAGCTGCAGGTAGGGGTGGAAGCCGTAGCACAGCGGTACCGCTCGCTCGCCGATGGCCGACACGGTGGTGCGTACGGTAAGGGCCCGGTCGGCGAGCGTGACGTGCACCGCGAGCAGGTGCGGGAACGGGAAGCCTGCCAGCAGCTTCGGGTCGGAACCGAAGTCCAGTTCGGCGGTCAGCTCGTCGGCCGCCTCGGTCATCACCCGCCAGCCGCGGTGCGCCGCGAGCAGGCCGTGGATCGGCAGACCGTTGGGATCCAGCCGCACACCAGCGGCCTCAGATGACAACGTCACGTCCACGGTGTCGACCTGATAGCTGCTGGCGCCCAGCCGATTTGCCCACGGGTACAAGATCGGGATGCCCATCGTCTTGCCTGCTTTGAGATAGGCGTCCAGGCCGCGGCGCTGACCAAGTAGCTGCACCCCCGCATCGGTCAGCGAGGTCCCGATCATCCCGGCGCCCGGCACGAATTGCGCCTCCACCGGAGACGAGGGGTCGCGCAGCGTGACGACGTGCACCCGCCCAGCCTAACTTCCGATCGGCCTCAGTTGGACAGCGGGTCGTGCTGAATGCGTTCCGGCGGCGTGCCTTTGGCGACGAGCGCGGCCTTGGTGGCGCGGACCATCGCCGGGCCGCCGCAGATCAAAATCTGCCGATCACCCCACCCGCCGTATTTGGTGACGACCTCGGGCAACAGGCCGGTCTGACGGATGTGCAGCCCGCGCGGCGGCGTGACGTCGGGATAGTCGGTGGCCCAGGCAGGGTCGCGGGTGTACTCCGTTACCGGCGAAATCGACAGCCACGGGTTGTGCGCCGCGAGTTGCCACAGGGTGGGCAGATCGTAGAGCTCACACGGGTATCGGCCGCCGAAGAACATGTGCACGCGTGGGTTCACCCCCCACTTGGCGAGGTCCATGATGATCGAGCGCAGCGGTGCCAGCCCGGTGCTGCCGGCCACCATCAGCACGTCACCGGCGTCGCGGTCAACCTGCATGGCGCCGTGCGGGCTGGACAATCGCCAGCGGTCGCCGGGCCGCGTCTCCCCGACGATCGCGCTGCTGACCAGGCCGCCGGGCACGGCGCGGACGTGGAATTCGATCGCCCCGCCCTCGTCCGGCGGGATCGCCGGTGTCAGGTAGCGCCAGCGCCGCGGGCACTGGGGGACCTCGACGTTGACGTACTGGCCCGGGTGATAGTGCAGCGGGCGGTCCAGGTAGAGCCGGATGACCGCCAGGTCGCGCGACACCCGCAGGTGTTCGACGACCGTGCCGTCCCACCAGCCCGGGCCCGCTTCGGCGTCGGCTGCGCCGCTCATCACACCGGTGATCAGGTTGAGCGACTGACGAGCGGTGTGGTCGACGGCATCGGTCCAGGCGTCGGCGAGGTGACTGCGCAGCGCGGCATACAGCGCCTGACGCAACGTGTCGTAGTGGGCCGGTTGCACCCCGTATTTGCGGTGGTCGCGGCCGAGCTGGGCCAAAAACGCCACCGGAGCTTGGGCGCGCTGCGCAACCAGTTCGCCGTACACCCAGTTCAGCGCGTGCCCGAAAGCGGCCCGCTGACCGGACATCTCGGGTGGAAACAGGTCACGCAGGGCGATGTCGAGGTCGAACCAGCGGGTGTAGAACCGGCCGATGAGGCCGTCGGCGTGGTAGGCGTCCTCCTGGTCAAAGGCCGCATGCAGGACGCGCAGCGCATCCTGATCGTCTAGGCTCACGTGCGACGATTTTAAAGCGTGTCGGGGCCGGTCGGTTACAAGGCGTGAATCCCGTTGTAGAGCACCATCACACCGATCAGCACCAGCACGGCGGCGACCAGCGCGGCATGGTTGCGTTCCATCCAGTCCTGCAGCCGGGTCAGCGGTTCCTCGAGGCGGTCGCCGGCCACTGTGTAAGCCAGCACCGGGGCGGCGACCGAGGACGCGGAGAGGACGACGAAGAACGCCGCCGAGATCCAGGCACGTGTGTCGCCCAGTCCGGCACTGCCGATCGCCAGACCGGCCGCCGCGCAAACCAATAGCACCTCGAGTCGCACCACCACCAGCACCATCCCCGCCGCCCCGGAACGCGGGGGGGTCAGTTTGGTGAACGACCGCATCCAGCCCGGCATTTCGCTGTGGCGGTGCCGGGTCAGCCACTGGTAAATGCCGAAGGCGATCAGCGCCGCCCCCAGCACGATGCGCGACCAGGAGGCCCACGCCGGCGGGGACTTGTGCAGATCGCCCAGCGCACCGGAGCCCGCAACGAACCCCACTGTGAGCGCCGTCAGGCCCAGCACCCAGCCGGCGAGGAAGGCCAGGCTGGTCGGCCGCGGCCGCGGCGAATGCAGCACCAGTACGGCGGGGATGACCGACAGCGGCGACAGGCTGATGACGAGCGACAAGGGGACGAGTCCGGTGAGCGTTGAACCCCAACTGGCCACCTGAGAACCGTAGCCGACGCTAGCCTTTCCGCCGCAGCGTCCAGGCGGGCGGTGCGCCGCAGCTGGGCCGGCGTCGCCGACCCCGACCGGCCGACCGTTCCGTCCTGTGCGTGCGTGGCGGACCGGATCCTTGACCCAGTCGGGCACCTATTGTTAGCTAACTCGGCCGGGGGCAAGGAGCCGGGTAAGCGGTCGCCAAAGCGGGCAGCACGCGCCCGAAACAGGCGTAATCTGCATCGATGAGTAAGATACAACGCGGTAAGGCGCTGACCGCGCAAAGCTGGGATGTCCTGAAAAGTGATGCCTCGCTGTTGCTCTTCCCGGTCCTCTCGACGATCTTCGGGATCGTCGCGATTGGCGTAATTTTGGTCCCGACGCTGGGCTTGCGGGGTCTTCAGGACGTCGCCGATAACAGGCAGCCGATTCATTACCTCATCGATACGCACGACCCGGTCCATTACATCGCCGTCTTCGGCTCCTTGTATGTGGCGACGTTCATCGCAGTGTTCTTCAACGTCGCGCTCGCTGCCTGCGCCGTGCGCTCGATGCGTGGCGAGGACACCAGCGTGAGTGAGGGGCTCTCGGCTGCGTTTGGCCGCATCGGCGCGATTCTCGGCTGGACGCTGGTGACCACGACGGTCGGTCTGATCCTCCGTGTGCTTGAACAGCGGGTGCCGCTCGCGGGCAAAATCACCGCGTGGATCGCGGGTGCGGCGTGGGCGATTGCGACGTTCTTCGTGGTCCCGGTGCTTGCGCTGCAAGGTAGCGGTCCATTAGACGCGCTCAAACGTTCGGCGGCGGTGGTGAAGGCACGCTGGGGTGAGGGTGCGACGGGGGCGGTGATTATCTCGGCGGTGAGCAATTTCGCCGTCATGGCGATCGTGCTCGTCGGCGCGGCGGGCTACTTCCTGCTGGCTAAAGCCAACCAGCACCTGCTCGGCGCCGTCATCATCGCCCTCGCGGCCGCCGCATTCCTCGCGGTCACGGTGGTCTCGAGCGCGCTGAACCAGATCTTCCGTGTGGCGGTCTACCACTACGCGACAAACGGCACGGCCCCCGGTGCATTCGACGGTCGAGAGTTGGAAGCCGCCTTCGACCGGCCCTAAGCCTTGCGGCGCAACACCCAGGCCGGAATCCAGTGGGTCACGTTTTTGCGCTTGGACCCGTAAGCGATCGGGTAGGTCACCAGCCCCCACCAGTCGCCTTGTTCGCAGATGCCCCAGCAGCTCAGCTGACCCTCCACGACCTTGTGCAGCTGCAGCCCGGTGGGGTGATACCGGCCCGAGCGGTGCGGTTCGCGGGGAAACAGCACGGTCAAGTCGACCAGTACCGCGATCGGTGGACGCACCACCCGAAACGGGCTGTCGAACGGCTGCCCGGTGTATCCGATCGACGCCAGCGATCCCACCGATCGATCATACGTTCGAACTCGGGCCCAATCTATCCGCTGCCTGCCTTTGCCGCCCTACCATGACATTCGCCAAGAGAGGTGGCGGGTGCGCAGATGAGCGGGATCGAGGCGTGATGAGCCGCGGTGCGCGCCCGCCGCTCCCGTCGGGGGTGCTCGCGTTTTTGTTCACCGATATCCAGGGGATCGACGCGTCGTTGGGACTCTGACCCCGACGCGATGCGGGTGGCACTGGAAATTCACGATCAGGTGCTGCGTGACGTAGTGGCAGCACACCAGGGAACGGTGTTCACGCCCACCGGTGACGGCGTGTGCGCGGTGTTCGCGTCACCCAAGGCCGCGGTTGACGCTGCCGCGGCAGGAGCTGCGGTTGCCGGTCCGAATGGGGATTGCGACCGGCGAGGCGGAGTTGCGCGGGGCCGACTACTTCGGTGCAGTGCTCAATCGCGCGGCGCGGGTGATGGCTGCCGGCCACGGCGGCCAGATTTTGCTCGACGGGACAACCGCTGACCTGCTCAGTGGGGCCGAGCTCGTCGACCTGGGGTTACGGCGACTGCGCGACATCACCAAACCCGTCGAGCTCTTCCAGGTCCGCGTGCCCGGCTTGCGCACCGAGTTCCCCCCACTGAACACCGTCGATTCCACGCCGGGGAACCTGCGGCGCCAAACCACCAGCTTCATCGGACGCGACACCGAGGTCGTCGAGGTCAGGGCGGCGCTGGGGGCACACCGGTTGGTCACGTTGACCGGCGCCGGCGGGGTCGGCAAGACCCGGCTGGCCACCGAGGTCGCCGCGGGTCTCGTGAATGAATTTCCGGACGGCGTCTGGGTTTCGAACTTGCCGCGGTCGTCGATCGGGCCGCGGTGCCCGACGCGGTGGCCGCGGTGCTCAACATTACCCAGCAGCCGGGCAAGAGCGTGGCCCAAAGCCTGGCCGCCGCCCTGGAGGGCCGAGTTCGGCTGTTGGTGTTCGACAACTGCGAGCACGTGCGTGACACGGCAGCCGATCTGGTGGAGGCAATCCTCGCTGCCTCGGAGTCCGTGCGGATCCTGGCCACCAGCCGGGAAGGATTGGGGCTCGCCGACGAGCAACTCTGGCCGGTGGGCTCGCTGGACGTCAGCGCGGGAATCGACTCGGCCGCGGTGAACCTGTTCGTCGCACGCGCACACAGCGTGGCGCCGCGGTTCTCGCTGGACAACGCCGATGAGCGGGCCGCGGTGGTGGAGATCTGCCGCAGCCTGGATGGGATTCCATTGGCCGTCGAGCTGGCCGCCTCGCGGATGGCGTCGATGACCGCCGGTGAGGTGCGGGATCGGCTCGATCACCGGCTACAGCTGCTGGTCGGGTCGCACCGCGGACTGCAACGCCACCACACGCTGCGCCACGCGGTCGCCTGGTCCTACGACCTGCTCGACGATGGGGAGCAGGCGTTGCTGCACCGATGTTCAGTGTTCGCCGGTGGATTCGGGCTCGAAAGTGCTTGCGCGGTAGGGGGATTCGATGCTATCGACGACTACACGGTGCTGGATCTGCTGCACGCCCTGGTGCGCAAGTCACTCCTGGTCGCCGACCCATCGGAGGGGCGAACCCGATTCTCGATGCTGGAGATGATCCGGCAGTTCGCCGAGGAGCAACTCGCGGGCCGGGGTGAAGCAGACAGAGTGCGCGCAAGCACTCCCAGTACTTCGCCGGAAAAGAAGCCGACGTCCTGGCGCTGTGGGACGGCCCCCGCCAGCGCGAGGCCTACGCCTGGTTCACCGCCGAGCTGGCCAATCTGCGCACCGCGTTTCGGTGGTCCGCCGATCATGGCGACCTGGACGCGGCCGCCCCCATCGCCACGTGCGCGACGTTGCTTGGCGCATTGGTCGAAAACTACGAACCGGTCGCCTGGGTCGAGGAGCTGATCGAGCCCGCCCGCGCCGTCGGCCACCCTGCACTGGCATCCCTCTACGTGATGGCGACACATTGCTGGATGGTGGGGCGGGTCGAGGAGGCCGTTCACTACAGCGACGCCGGCCAGATTCTGGTAGCCGGTAGCGGCTACCAGGCGCTGTCGGGTTTCGAGAGCTGGCTTGCCGGTGCCTATGTGAATATCGGCGCCGCGTGGCCCGAAAAGTCCATCGACTGGTTCCGCGCCCTGCTCGCGCGTGCTCCGGACCCGTACGCGTTGACGAGATCAGCATTGGTTTTTGCCCAGATGAGAGCCGGTTCTTTCGCCGAGGCGATGGCCACCGCGAACGAACTCCTCGAGGCCGCCGATGCCCTCTCGAATCCGTGGCGCTCATACGCGCTGCTCGACCTACGGCATCGCCTGTTGCGACGCCGATCCGGCGCGCGCACGGGAAGCGCTGCGCAACGGGTTGGTGATCGCCCGGGACAGCGGCAACCGCTACAACGAATCCCACCTGGCGAATGTTCTCGGTCGGCTGGAGGCCCGGCACGGCGAGCCGTCGGCCGCACTTGAGTACCTCGATCTGGCCATCCGCAACTACCGCGATTCGGGAAATGTCCCCACGATGCGGGTGCCCTTGGCTGTGCTGGCTGCGTTTCTGCACCGGTTGGAACGCGACGAACCGGCCGCCACCATCGCCGGCTATGCGTTTGATTCCATTACCGCAGCGTGGATTCCCGAAATCGGCCGGGCGGTCGCCCACCTGCGTGAGGTCCTCGGCGACTCGGCCTACGAATCATTTGCCGGCAAGGGCAAGGCGATGACGGCCGCCACGGTAGCGGCCTACGTCTACGACCAGATCGACCAGGCACGAGCAGAAGTGGACGCTGTCTGAAAAATAGACGACTTCTGGGAGTCTCGAAACGTTGTCACAGCCCGGTTCGCTGTCGAAGTTTCGCCGTTCCCGAAACCGGCAGGTCAACCGTAGTACTGTCAGTGATCTTGAGGATCTGAAGGAAAGGATCCGACATTGCGAATTTCCGGCTGCCTTTGGGGTGTTTCTGCCATCGTGATCGCCGGCTCGTCGCCGACATTGCCAGTATCGCCATTCCCGGGCACGCGGACGGTGGCGGTGCAACTCGTGACAACTGCGGATTCGCCGCTCGGGGATGGCACGGCAGTGTTGATGGGCGGAACGGGTATTCCGCAACCGAGTCAGCTTTACCTCGATGCCGCCGACACGCTTTATCTGCAGCCACGCGGATTCGGTGGCACCCTGCAATCGTTATTCACCCCGGAGGATTCAAGTCCCACGTCGGAGACGCGGGGCGAGCAGATCCTCGATTCCACGATTCTGCAAAAGTTCGACAACGGAGACCTGAGCGCGCAAAACCCCCTTGTGGTGTTTGGCTACTCGGAGAGCGCCGAGATCTCCTCGGCCGTGATGCGTGAACTTGCCGGTCAGGATGTGCCAAGCAGCGATGTGCACTTCGTGCTGATCGGCGATCCTGACAACCCCGGGGGAGGCTCGGATTTAGCGACCAGCGGCCTTTCCCCGCAATATCTCATGGCCAACGTGGCGACTCCGAACGATCTTTACCCGACCGACGTCTACACCCATGAATACGATGGTTTCGCCGATTTCCCGAAGTACCCGATCAACCTGCTCTCGGACCTCAACGCCGCGCTCGGCATCATCTACGAGCACACCACCTATTTGAGCCTGACACCCGAGCAGATCACCCAAGCTATACAACTGCCCACGACGGCGGCTGACACGATGGTCAACTACTACATCATTCCGGCTGAGAGCCTGCCGTTGCTGGATCCTCTGCTATTGATCCCGATCATCGGACAACCGCTGTATGACCTACTCGAACCCGATACCAAAATTCTGGTGAACCTCGGCTACGGCAGCATCGACCAAGGGTGGGCGCCGGGAGATGCCGACCTCGCCAGCGCTTCCGGATTGTTTCCGACTGACCTGAATCTGGACGATGTGCTCACCGCGTTGGGCAACGGCCTGCAGCAAGGAGTCAGCGACTTCATCGCCGATTTGGGCAACCCGGACACCTACCAAATCACGCCCCTGGTCGACAACCCTTCGTTATCGGAGATCGCGGAGGCGGGATACCTCTTCGGCTTCCTCGACACGGCACACCCGACGCTGCCAGAGGCCATCCAAGGCATCGCCGAATTCATCGAAGCGTTCACCGCGATGACGTGAGAGCGCGATTGTGCGGTCACAGCTGCGCACGGAGCTCTTGTCACATTAGTTAGAGTTGAGCGGAACAGACTCAACCTTGACGATGTTGCACATCGGGACAAGCATTTTTTGTACCCCCTTCTGACCCGAACGGAGGTGTCGTGGACTCGTTCAACCCGACAACCAAGACACAAGCGGCGCTGACCTCGGCGCTCCAGGCGGCCAGCGCCGCCGGGCACCCCGAGATCCGGCCCGCTCATCTGCTGTTGGCCCTGCTGACGCAGAACGACGGGATCGCCGTGCCGCTGCTGGAGGCTGTCGGCGTCGACCCCGCGACCATCCGCACCGAGGCACAGCGGCTGCTCGACCGGCTGCCGCAGAGCAGCGGCGCCCGCTCCCAGCCGCAGCTGTCCCGCGAAACCCTGGCCGCGATCACCACTGCACAGCAGCTGGCCACCGAAATGGACGACGAATATGTCTCCACCGAACACCTGATGGTCGGCCTGGCCACCGGTGACTCCGACGTCGCCAAACTGCTGACCGGCCATGGCGCGTCTCCGCAAGCGTTGCGCGAGGCGTTCGTCAAGGTGCGCGGCAGCGCCCGGGTGACCAGCGCGGAGCCCGAGGCCACCTACCAGGCGCTGGAGAAGTACTCCACCGACCTGACCGCGCAGGCCCGGGAAGGCAAGCTCGATCCGGTGATCGGGCGGGACAACGAGATCCGCCGCGTCGTGCAGGTGCTCTCCCGTCGCACCAAGAACAACCCGGTGCTCATCGGTGAGCCCGGTGTCGGCAAGACCGCGATCGTGGAGGGCCTGGCCCAGCGCATCATCGCCGGCGACGTGCCGGAGAGCCTGCGCGACAAGACCGTCGTCAGCCTGGACCTGGGTTCGATGGTGGCCGGCTCGAAATACCGCGGCGAATTCGAGGAGCGGCTCAAGGCCGTGCTCGACGACATCAAGAACTCCGCAGGGCAGATCATCACCTTCATCGACGAACTGCACACCATCGTCGGCGCCGGCGCGACCGGTGAGTCGGCGATGGACGCCGGCAACATGATCAAGCCGATGCTGGCCCGCGGCGAACTGCGGCTGGTCGGCGCCACTACCCTCGACGAGTACCGCAAGCACATCGAGAAGGACGCCGCCCTGGAGCGGCGCTTCCAGCAGGTGTTCGTCGGCGAGCCGTCGGTCGAAGACACCGTCGGCATTCTGCGCGGGCTCAAGGACCGCTACGAGGTGCACCACGGGGTGCGCATCACCGACTCGGCGCTGGTCGCGGCCGCCACCTTGAGTGACCGCTACATCACCGCGCGGTTCCTGCCCGACAAGGCCATCGACCTGGTCGACGAGGCGGCCGCGCGGCTGCGGATGGAGATCGACTCGCGCCCGGTGGAGATCGACGAGGTCGAACGGCTGGTCCGCCGGCTGGAGATCGAAGAGATGGCGGTGGCCAAAGAGGAAGACGAAGCGTCCAAGGAGCGGCTGGCCAAGCTGCGCGCCGAGCTGGCCGACAAGAAGGAAGAACTCGCGGAGCTAACCACAAGATGGCAGAACGAGAAGAACGCCATCGACAGCGTCCGCGAACTCAAAGAACAACTCGAGTCGCTGCGCGGCGAGTCCGAACGTGCCGAGCGTGACGGCGACCTAGCCAAGGCCGCCGAACTGCGCTACGGGCGCATCCCCGAAGTCGAGAAGAAGCTCGACGCGGCGGTGCCGCAGGCCCAGGCGCGCGAAGCGGTGATGCTCAAGGAAGAGGTCGGCCCCGACGACATCGCCGACGTGGTGTCGGCCTGGACCGGCATCCCGGCCGGGCGGTTGCTGGAAGGCGAGACCGCAAAGTTGTTGCGGATGGAAGACGAACTGGGCAAGCGCGTCGTGGGTCAAAAGAAGGCGGTTGCTGCCGTTTCTGACGCGGTGCGGCGCAGCCGGGCCGGGGTCGCCGACCCCAACCGGCCTACCGGGTCGTTCCTGTTCCTGGGCCCCACCGGCGTCGGCAAGACCGAGCTGGCCAAGGCGCTGGCCGACTTCTTGTTCGACGACGAGCGCGCCATGGTCCGCATCGACATGAGCGAGTACGGCGAGAAGCACTCGGTGGCCCGGCTGGTCGGCGCCCCGCCCGGCTACATCGGCTACGACCAGGGCGGCCAGCTGACCGAGGCGGTGCGCCGGCGGCCTTACACGGTGGTGCTGTTCGACGAGATCGAAAAAGCCCATCCGGACGTGTTCGACGTGCTGCTGCAGGTGCTCGACGAGGGGCGGCTGACCGACGGTCAGGGCCGCACGGTCGACTTCCGGAACACCATCCTGATCCTGACCTCCAACCTGGGGTCGGGCGGCAGCGAGGAGCAGGTGATGGCCGCGGTGCGCGCGGCGTTCAAGCCCGAGTTCATCAACCGGCTCGACGACGTGCTCATCTTCGACGGCCTCAATCCCGAAGAACTGGTGTCGATCGTCGACATCCAGCTGGCTCAATTGCAGAAGCGGTTGACGCAGCGACGGCTGCAGCTGGAAGTCTCACTGGCGGCCAAGAAATGGCTCGCCCAGCGCGGATTCGACCCGGTCTACGGCGCACGCCCGCTGCGGCGGCTGGTGCAGCAGGCCATCGGCGACCAGCTGGCCAAGCTGCTGCTGGCCGGCGACGTCCACGACGGCGACACCGTGCCGGTCAACGTCAGCCCTGACGGTGATTCGCTGATTCTCGGCTGATCCCCAGCGTCGTGTTCTTGGTTCTGGGCTAACAGCAGATAGTCTGTTCTGCGATGGTCCCGCTCTCGTTCTCGCTCTCCGCGCTGTGCTTCGTCGGCGCGGCGGTGCTGCTGTACGTCGACCTCGATCGACGCCGTGGGCGGGGCCGGCGCCGCAAATCGTGGGCGCGCTCACACGGATTCGACTACGAACCGGAATCCACCGAGATTCTGCAGCGCTGGAAGCGCGGCGTGATGTCGACGGTGGGCAACATCCCGGCCCACAACGTCGTACTCGGCCAGATCCGCGGCGAGGCGGTGTACATCTTCGACCTCGAGGAAGTCGCCACCGTGATCGCGCTGCATCGCAAGGTGGGCACCAACGTCGTCGTCGACATGCGGCTCAAAGGCCTCAAAGAGCCACGGGAGAGCGATATCTGGCTGCTGGGTGCGATCGGGCCGCGGATGGTGTACTCGACCAACTTGGATGCCGCCCGGCGGGCCTGCGACCGGCGAATGGTCACCTTCGCCCACACCGCGCCCGACTGCGCCGAAATCATGTGGAACGAGCAGAACTGGACGTTGGTCAGCATGCCCGTCGCCAGCGGCCGCGCCGAGTGGGACGAGGGCCTGCGCACGGTGCGACAGTTCAACGACCTGCTGCGGGTATTGCCGCCGCTGCCGCAGCCGGCTTCCCAACCTGCAGCACGCCGCAACGCCGCACCCAGCAGGCCGCTGGCACCGGCGGGCCGGACGGAGGCAGCGCCAGGACGCGCCCAAACGGATGTGACCCCGGTGACCCCTGCGCGGGCCGACGCGCCTCGTCACGAGGCAGCCGAGTCCCGGCCGGACGGTGGCGTCACCGGATCCGCCCCGCGCCCGCCGACAACGGGACGCAACGGCCGGCAGGCCTCCCACTACCAGCGCTGATGCCGGGCCACGTCCACACCGCCGGGATCGCCCGGGGCCATGGCAGACACTGACCTGACGGTCACCGACCGCGACGAATTGGCTAATCTGGTGCGCCGGTTGTCCGTCGTGCGTGGCCGTTTCACGCTGTCGTCGGGCCGGCAGGCCGACTACTACGTCGACCTGCGTCGCGCCACCCTGCATCACCGGGCCGGCGCGCTGATCGGCCGGCTGATGCGCGAACTCACCGAGGACTGGGACTACGCGGTTGTCGGCGGCCTAACGCTGGGCGCCGACCCGGTGGCGACCGCGATCATGTACGCGCCGGGGCGCCCGATCGACGCGTTCGTGGTCCGGAAGTCGGTGAAAACCCATGGCATGCAACGCCTTATCGAAGGAGCCGAGGTGTCCGGCCGACGGGTCCTGGTGGTGGAGGACACCAGCACCACCGGCGCCTCGGCGCTGACCGCGGTACACGCCGTCCAGGACGCCGGCGGCGACGTGGCCGGGGTGGCCACCGTGGTGGACCGCGCTACCGGCGCCGCCGAGGCCATCCAGGCCGAGGGTCTGCTCTACCGCAGTGTGCTGAGCCTGACGGAGCTGGGGCTGCGCTAGGCGCCGTGCGGAGGATCATCGCGATGGTGGCGACGCTGGCCGTGGCCTGCTCGGCGGCCACGCCGGACCGGCTCACGGGTACGGTGTGCCTGGGCCCGCTGCAGGACCGCAGCGCGGTGCGCGGTGTCTACACGTATCGCCGCGGGACCGGATCCCGGACACCACAGCGGCCTACCCGGCGGCGTTCAGCGGCAACGGGTACATGCTGCTGGGGTTGGCCGTCGACGCGGTCGCGGCGAGATATCGCGACGATTCCGCGGTCCGGGGCGGTCCGCTGATGCTGCTCGCCACCCCCACGCTGCCCGGCGCCGGACTGAGCCCACCCTGCGCGGCGTACGGGGCGTCGGTGCTGATCCTGCCGGAGGCGTCGCTGGACGCGGTACATGTGAGCGCCTCGCTGTGCACCCAGGGTGAGATCAATCAGGCGTTGTTATACGCGACGGTGTCGGTCGCGGGCACCCACGCCGCGGTGTGGACCTCATGAGTCAGCAGGGCGGCCCGACCGAATGGGGCGCACCCGGCGGCGGCGTCGGGCCCTGGGCCGGACCGCTCCCAACCGACCCGCGCTATGACCCGGTGTTGTTGCGCGACGGCGACACCCGCAACGTCGTCGACGCCTATCGGTACTGGACCCGCGAGGCGATTATCGCCGATATTGATAAGCACCGCCACGCGCTGCACATCGCGATCGAGAACTTTGGCCACGACGCCAACATCGGCGCGGTGGTGCGCACCGCCAACGCGTTCGCCGTGGACACCGTGCACATCGTGGGCCGGCGGCGCTGGAACCGTCGCGGCGCCATGGTCACCGACCGCTACCAGCGGCTGCGCCATCACGACACCACCGCCGAGCTGCTGGACTTCGCGGCGGATGCCGGCCTGACCGTAGTCGCCGTCGACAATGTGCCCGGCGCCGCCCGGCTCGAGCAGACCGCGCTGCCTCGGGAATGCCTGTTGGTGTTCGGCCAGGAAGGTCCCGGCGTCAGCGACGACATCCGGGCCGGCGCGGCGCTCACCGTCTCGATCGCTCAATTCGGCTCCACCCGCAGCATCAACGTCGCGGTCGCCGCCGGAATCGCGATGCACGCCTGGATCATCCGGCACTGCAACATCGCGCGAGCCTGGTAAGGCAGGATCTGCAGTCATGGATCAGCTGTGGATGAACCGGGCATCCAGCGCCGAACAAGCCATCACACGTAGACACCTCAAACGACTGTGGGCGCTGCCCGGCACCCAACTTGGAGTGGTGGCGTGGCCGTCGGTCCGCAACGACCGCCTGTTCGGCCATTGGCACTACTGGTGGCAGGCCCACCTGCTGGACTGCCTGGTCGACGCGCAGCTGCGTGATCCGCGTGCGGACCGGGTCACCCAGATTCGTCGCCAGATCCGCTCGCATCGGCTGCGCAACAACTTGTCGTGGGTCAACAGCTACTACGACGACATGGCCTGGCTGGCGCTGGCGCTGGAACGCGCCGCCCGCGAAACCGGGGTCGAACGTCGGCGTGCGCTGGACAAACTGACCGACCAGTTCGTCAAAGCCTGGGTGCCCGAGGACGGCGGCGGCATCCCTTGGCGCAAGCAAGACCAGTTCTTCAACGCGCCGGCCAACGGGCCGGCGGGACTGTTTCTGGCCCGCTACGGCGACCGGCTGCGGCGTGCCCAGCAGATGGCCGACTGGATCGACGAGACGCTGATCGACCCCGAGACGCACCTGGTGTTCGACGGCATCAAGGCCGGTTCGCTGGTCCGTGCGCAGTACACCTATTGCCAGGGTGTGGTGCTCGGCCTGGAAACCGAGCTGGCTGTGCGCACCGCCGACCCGCGTCACGCCCCCCGGGTGCATCGCCTGGTCGCCGCGGTTTCCGAGCAGATGGCGCCCGGCGGCGTGCTCAAGGGCACCGGCGGCGGTGACGGCGGCCTGTTCAGCGGGGTCACCGTCCGCTACCTCGGGCTGGTCGCCACCACGCTGCCGGGGAATTCCGCCGACGACGTCGCCGCCCGCGACACCGCGCGCAGGGTGGTGTTGTCCTCGGCGCAGTCGGCGTGGGACTACCGGCAGACAGTCGACGGGCTGCCACTGTTCGGAGCGTCCTGGGACCGCACTGCCGAGCTGCCCACCGCGGCCGGCAAAGAGGCGGAGTTCTCCGGGGGCTCGGTGACCGGTTCGGAGATTCCCGAACGCGACCTGTCGGTGCAGCTGTCGGCCTGGATGTTGCTGGAGGCCGCACACGCGGTCAGCGGGGCAGCACCAAGCGACGACATCGGCCCTGATACCGGACCGAAACCGACGGTACCGGCCGAGACACCGACCAGTGGAGCCTTTCATGACCAAAGTCCATCCCGATGCCGAGTCCGCGCTGCAGGGGCTGCTCAAAGACGGCATCACCATCGCGGCCGGCGGCTTCGGCCTCTGCGGTATTCCCGAGAATCTGATTCAGGCCTTGGTGGACAGCGGTGTCAAAGACCTCACGATCGTCGGAAACAACGCCGGCGTGGACGGTTTCGGGATGGGTCTGCTGCTCACGGGGCGGCAGGTCAAGCAGGTGATCGCCTCCTACGTCGGGGAGAACAAGGAGTTCGAGCGCCAGGTACTGGCCGGCGAGCTGGATCTGAGGCTCACGCCGCAGGGCACGCTGGCCGAGAAACTACGCGCCGGCGGCGCAGGTATTCCGGGCTTTTACACCCGCACCGGCTTCGGCACCCAGCTCGCCGAAGGCAAGGACATGCGGGTCTTCGACGGCACCGAATACGTCCTCGAAGAAGGCATCCGCGCCGACGTCGGCCTGGTCAAGGCCTGGAAAGGTGACCCGGCGGGCAACCTCGTCTACCGAAAGACCGCGCGCAATTTCAACCCGATGATCGCCAGCTGCGCCGCGGTGACGGTCGCCGAGGTCGAAGAGCTGGTCGAGGTGGGCGAGCTGGAGCCCGACCTGGTCCACACCCCCGGAATCTATGTGGACCGTGTCATCCAGGGGCCCGGCTACGAAAAGCGCATCGAATTCCGTACCACCAGCGGCGGGGCCGCGGTCAAGCACGACAGCCCCATCCGCGAGCTGATGGCCAGGCGCGCCGCCCGGGAACTGCGCGACGGCTACTACGTGAACCTGGGTATCGGCATTCCGACGCTGGTGGCCAACTTCATTCCAGACGACATCAATGTGACGCTGCAGTCCGAGAACGGCCTGCTCGGCATTGGTTCCTACCCGGCCGAAGACGCCGTCGACCCAGACCTCATCAACGCCGGCAAGCAGACGATCACCAGTATCGCCGGGTCGAGCTTTTTCAGCAGCGCGGACTCATTCGCCATGATCCGCGGCGGACACATCGACCTGTCCATCCTGGGCGGGCTAGAGGTCGCCGAGAACGGCGACCTGGCCAACTGGATGGTGCCGGGAAAGATGGTCAAGGGGCCGGGAGGGGCGATGGATCTGGTGTCGGGCGTGAAGCGGGTGATCGTCGTAATGGATCACACCGCCAAAGACGGCAGCCCGAAAATCCTCAAGCAATGCACGCTGCCGCTGACCGGCAAGGGCGTCGTGGACATGATCATCACCGACCTGTGCGTATTCGAGGTCCAGCCGGACGGCGGCCTGGTGCTCACCGAGCTGCATCCGGGGGTGACGGTCGAAGACGTCCGCGCCAAGACCGGCTGCGATTTCCGGGTCGCCGGCTGACCTGACCGGCCTCCTACTCGGTGACCGGCACCTGTTCCAGGTTGTTCTGGGCAGCGCGCCGACGATTTCGGTACGCCCGGCCGGACGCGATGAACGCCGGCAGCATCGACACGAACAAGATGACCAGGACGATCTTTTCCAGATTCTGGTGGATGAACGGCACGTTGCCCAGGTAGTAGCCGGCGACCGTAACACCGCCACCCCAGAGGGTGCCGCCGACGATGTCGAAGGCCAGATACACCGGATAGCGCATGTAGGACACCCCGGCGACCACCGGGGTGAAGGTCCGCACGAACGGCATGAACCGGGCCAGGATGATGGCCATCGGCCCGTACTTCTCGAAGAACGCGTGCGACTCGGTTACGTAGTGCTGCTTGAAGAAGCGCGAGTCTTCCTTCTTGAACAGCGCGGGCCCGATCCGGCGGCCGATGAAGTATCCCGTCTGGTCACCGAGGATGGCGACCAGCGCGACGGCGGGCGCCAGCACCCAGATGTTGAGCGTGCCGTGGGCCGCCAGCAGCCCCCCGGTGAACAGCAGTGACTCACCCGGCAGCAGGGGAAACAGCAACCCGGTCTCGACATAGACGATAACCAGGATCGTCGGCAGCACGGCCGAGGCAAACAAGCCCTGCGGGACCGATCCAAAACATCGGATCGAGGATGCTGCCCGAGGCCAGCACGGCGGTGCTCACGATGTCCCAACATACCGGTCGTGACTGGCCGCGACACGCACGTGTGGTGTTGCGATACTGAGTGGACCCAGCCTCCAGGAGGAAGTTTCATGCCCATCGCCACGCCCGAGATCTACGCCCAGATGCTGGAACGTGCCAAGGAGAACGCCTACGCCTTCCCGGCCATCAACTGCACGTCGTCGGAGACCGTAAACGCCGCGCTCAAAGGGTTCGCCGATGCCGGCAGCGACGGCATCATCCAATTCTCCACCGGCGGAGCGGAATTCGCCTCCGGGCTCGGGGTCAAAGATATGGTGACCGGTGCGGTGGCGCTGGCCGAGTTCACCCACGTCATGGCCGCGAGATATCCGGTCAACGTCGCGCTGCATACCGACCACTGCCCGAAGGACAAGTTGGACAGTTACGTTCGGCCGTTGTTGGCGATCTCTGCCGCGCGGGTCTCGGCGGGGCAGGACCCGCTTTTTCAGTCGCACATGTGGGATGGCTCGGCGGTGCCCATCGACGAGAACCTGGAGATCGCCCGGGAACTGCTCAAGGCGGCGGCGGCCGCCAAGATCATCCTGGAGGTCGAGATCGGGGTGGTCGGCGGCGAGGAGGACGGTGTCATCGGTGAGATGAACGACAAGCTGTACTCCACGCCGGAGGACTTTGATAAGACCCTCGACGCGTTGGGCACCGGAGAACACGGAAAGTACCTGTTGGCCGCGACGTTCGGCAACGTGCACGGTGTCTACAAGCCCGGCCACGTCAAGCTGCGTCCGGAGGTGCTGGCTGAGGGCCAGAAAGAGGCGGCGGCCAAGCTGGGCCTGCCCGAGGGATCCAAACCGTTCAACTTCGTCTTCCACGGCGGGTCGGGGTCGGAGAAATCGGCCATCGAGGAGGCGCTGAGCTACGGCGTGGTGAAGATGAACGTCGATACCGACACCCAGTACGCGTTCACCCGTCCGGTCGCCGGTCACATGTTCGGCAACTACGACGGCGTGCTCAAGATCGACGGCGAGGTCGGCAGCAAAAAGGTCTACGACCCGCGCAGCTACCTCAAGAAGGCCGAAGCCGCGATGACCGAGCGCGTGATCGAGGCCTGCGAGGACCTGCACTGCGCCGGAAAGGCGCTATCCGCAAGCTGAAGCCGGCGAAGTGTCAGCTGTTGAAGGATTGGCAGATCTTCCACTGGTCGTCGCGGAATTGCAGGTCGAAGCTGCGGGCTGAACGGACTTGCGGAGCGTAGGCCAGAAACGCCGTGACGTTGGCCTCGGCGTGTTCGCCGTTGACCACGACCTGGTCGATGCTGGCCACCACCGGGAACTGCTTAGCTGCGGCCACCCGCCGATAGGTGTCCTGCCAGTCGTGCTCGTCGTAGTTGAGGTAGCCATCGCGGGCGGTGCCGCAGGTGATGCCGCGCAGCGCCGCCAGATTGCCGGTTTGCACCGCAACGTCGAAGTCGTGAATCGTGGTGCGGACCTGATCTTCTTGCGAGGCCTTTGGTTTCGAGTGGCGGGTCAGCACTGCCGTGCCCAGCACCGCGATCGCCGTCAGGGCCAGAATGATCAAAATCAGGGCCAGCACCCAGCCCCAGCTGCGCTGGCTCGACGACCGCAGCTTGGCCCCGAGCCGAGGCGGGATCAGTTGCGGCATGGCGGTTCTCGGCGGTTTGCTGACCGGCTCGGCCGGCTCGGGTGGGCCCGGCTGGGTGCGAATGATTTCGGTGGCCCCCTCCGGGGCAGTCTGGATGACCTCGGTCTCCTTGTGGTCGAAACCAGGTGCGGTGAAACGACGTTCAGGCGGCTTGTCCGGGAGTTGCGCGCTGTCGGTGTCGCCATCCGGGGCGGGGACGGCCATCACCTCGGTGGTGGGGTCGGGCTCGGTGCGCGCCGGCTGCTCAACCCGGTCGGTATAGGGGCCCGGCCCAGCCGCCCTCGACTTGTCGTCGCGGTCGGGCCCTGACGGGTTCACCATGC
This sequence comes from uncultured Actinomycetota bacterium, assembly GCA_963787635.1. Lineage (GTDB taxonomy): Bacteria > Actinomycetota > Actinomycetes > Mycobacteriales > Mycobacteriaceae > Mycobacterium. The sequence goes on from CAWBDP010000008.1 coordinate 1,378,862, forward strand.
GCTGCTGTCCTCCCGCTATCGGTGCGTAGTTGGAGCTTAGCGACCCGCGCGCCACTGTGGTGTGGGGACTCCAGCGCGTCACGGCAGAATGAACGCCATGACGCCGACGCGTGACCTCATGGGACCAGATCCAGTTTTGCTGCCAGGCGACAGCGCCGCCGAGGCCGACTTGCTCGCCGACGAGCATCCGTCCATCGTCGCCGCCACGCATCCTTCGGCGTCGGTGGCCTGGGCGGCGCTGGCCGAAGACGCGCTGGCCGACCACAAGGTCATCGCCGCCTATGCCTATGCGCGCACCGGTTACCACCGCGGTCTGGACCAGCTGCGGCGCAACGGCTGGAAGGGGTTCGGTCCAGTGCCCTACTCGCACGAGCCCAACCAGGGTTTTTTGCGGTGTGTGGCCGCGCTCGCACGGGCCGCCGCAGCGATTGGCGAAACCGACGAGCAGGCACGCTGTTTGGATCTGCTCGACGATTGCGACCCGGCCGCGCGCGCCGCGCTCGGGCTCTAAACCTCACAGTTCGGTCGGGGAATAGCAGCTGCCTCTGCCGTCCGGGTCTTCGATTTGGACGGTGGCGTGGTCCAGTCCGCGCGCCGACAGCACCGCGCGGGCGTCGTGCAGCACGGTGGCAGAGTTGCCATTGCTGGTCAGATGCGCGGTGACCATGTCCCTACCGGGCGAGATCGTCCAGACGTGCAGGTCGTGCACCTCGGAGACGCCGTCGACAGCGCACAGTGCGGCGCGCAACTCGTCGACGTCGATGTGGCTCGGCGACGATTCGGACAGGATTCGCAGCGCGGCACGCGCCAGGGCGAGCGCGCGTGGCAACACCCACACCGCGACCAGCACGGCGACCACCACGTCGGCGTAGGGCCAGCGGGTCGTCACCGTGACGACGCCGGCGATGAGCACCCCGATGGTGCTCACGGTGTCGGCGATGACCTCCAGGTAGGCGCCTTTGACGGCCAGGCTCTGCGCGGCGTGGGACCGCAGCAGGACAGCGACGGCGGCGTTGGCGCCCAGCCCGGCCAGCGCCACCACGATCATCGGCACGCCGGGAACGTCCGGAGCGGCACCGAGCCGCCTGACCGCCTCGTAGAGGATGAATGCCGCCACCGCGATCAGCAGCACGGCGTTGGCCACCGCGGTGAACACCTCGGCGCGATGCCAGCCGTAGGTGCGGCCCGGTGACGTGCTGCCGCGCCGGGCCAGCGCCAGCGCGGCCAGACCCATGAAGGTTGCGACCACGTCGGTCAAGATGTGCCCGGCATCGGCGAGCAAAGCAATCGAGCCGATCGCCAGCGCGGTGCACAGCTCGACGGCGAAAAACCCGGTCAAGATGACGGCCGAGGCGATCATCCGGGAGATACGGGTGTCACTGTCAGAGTGCGAGTGCCCGACGCCCATACCCGGCAATATTTGCGACTTAGCGCATATGTCGCAAGGTGGCGTGACGCTCGCTTTGGTGCCGAACGTCACGCCACAGTGACGCCGGCGATCGAACGTCACGCCAGCGTGACGCTCGAAGCGCAGGCGCAGCCAAGGTCGTCAGCGCCAGGCGTTCCAGAACCGGGTCAGGTATCCGCCGGCCGCGGCCCATCCGTGCGGCACTCCGGAGAAGTCGAACAACCAGTCGACTATCCCAAAAAACCATTGGTTCAGCACCGGCACGAAGAACAGCAGGAACAACACCAGGATGCCCCACTGCTTGGCGGGTGCCAGGGCCCGCTGCGTTTCCGGACTCAGGTGGGGTTCCAGGGCACCGTAGCCGTCCAGGCCCGGGACCGGCAGCAGGTTCAGCACTACCGCGGTGATCTGCAGGAAGGCCAAAAACGCCACCCCGTCCCATAACACCGGGTGGGCTGGGTCGTAGCACAACCGCGTGAGCGCCAGCAGCAACACCGCCAGCACCAGGTTGGCGGCGGGTCCGGCCAGGCTGACGATCGTGCGCCGCAGCGGCGTCATGAACCAGGTGCGCACGTATACCGCGGCACCGGGCAGACCGATGCCGCCCAGCGCGATGAACAGCAGCGGCAGGCCCAGCGACAGCATCGGATTGCTGTATTTGCGGGGATCCAGTGACAGGTAGCCTCGCACCGCGATGTCATGGTCGCCGAACCGCCAGGCCGCCAGCGCGTGCCCGAATTCGTGCAGGCACAACGACACCACCCAGCCGGCGACCACGAAGACGAAAACCCCCACATAGGCCAGCGGCTGCAGGTTGGCCCCCGCCAGCCAGGCCAGTACCCCGCCGAACGCCGTCAGCGCGACGATGGCCAGAAAGATCGGGCTCGGTCGCACCGACTCATGCAGGTTTTTCGCGCGCATGCTCACTTCACGAAACTACCGTCATCTGACGAGAAGCCAGCCTTGGACGTGCCGGTAGAACGTCGATCGGCGTGCCGGGCGCTCGATCGGCACGCCGTCGCGGATCACCGCCGCGCCGGCGCTGCCGAGCTGGGCCGCGCGCCCGCTCAGCCAGCGCCGCCGTCGGGCCAGCACCCGCGCGCGCAGGCCCGGTAGCGCCACCGTCGGCTCAATCCGCACGCCGACCACGTCACCGTCGAACAGGACGGCGTCGTCAACGACAGCCTCGCCGTGCAGCATTCGCGCGTCGCGGGCCGGCCGCCACTGCGCCGACCCGACGATCGCCGACCCCGTCTCGTCGCGGATCAGCGGCACCCGTCGCGCCGAACCGCGCCGCGCCCGCCGCGCGCCACGGCGCCCGGCGGGCACCCGGTAAGCCCGGGTGGCGGCGGTACGCCGCCGCGGCGCGTAACCCAACTCGACGTCAAGCAGCTCGGCGCGCAGCAGCGCGGTAAGCACCGCGGCCAGGTCCGCGTCCGACCCGACCACGATGAGCCGGCGACTGGCTTGGGCGGCCGCGCTGATATCCCCCGCGTCGGCAACGGTCAGCCCCGCCAGCGGGCCGGGCAGTCGTCGGCCACCGAACAGCAACACGGCGGTCTCGGTGGTGTTCAACACGGCCCTCGCAAACGCCTGGCCGGATCTGATTGCCCGGCTACTGCGCGGGTCCTACGGAGCCCGCATCGTCACCGGGCTAAGGTGTGTCACCGGCTGGACCACAATAAGGGCCAGATACCAGCGGGAGAAACGCCATGCCGGCAATCGTCCTGATCGGCGCCCAGTGGGGTGACGAGGGCAAAGGCAAGGCCACCGACTTACTCGGCGGCCGGGTGCAGTGGGTAGTGCGCTATCAGGGCGGCAACAATGCCGGGCATACCGTGGTCTTGCCCACCGGCGAGAACTTCGCGTTGCATCTCATCCCGTCGGGCGTGCTGACGCCTGGTGTCACCAACGTGATTGGCAACGGCGTGGTGATCGACCCTGGCGTGCTGCTCGACGAGCTAAAAGGTTTGGCAGACCGCGGCGTCGACACCTCCAGGTTGCTGATCTCCGCCGACGCTCACCTGCTGATGCCCTACCACGTCGCCATCGACAAGGTCACCGAGCGCTACATGGGCAGCAAGAAGATCGGCACCACCGGTCGCGGTATCGGACCCTGTTACCAGGACAAGATCGCCCGGATCGGGATCCGCGTGGCCGACGTGCTCGACCCGGCACTGCTGGCCCACAAGATCGAGGCCGCACTGGAATTCAAGAACCAGGTGCTGGTCAAGATCTACAACCGCAAGGCGCTGGAACCCGCGCAGATGGTCGAGACATTGCTGGAGCAGGCGCGGGCTTTCCAGCATCGCATCGCCGACACCAGGCTGCTGCTGAACACGGCGCTGGAAGCCGGCGAGACGGTGTTGCTGGAGGGGTCGCAAGGCACCTTGCTCGACGTCGACCACGGCACGTATCCCTATGTAACATCGTCGAATCCGACCGCGGGCGGCGCGGCGGTGGGTTCGGGCATCGGGCCCACGCGGATCACCACCGTGCTGGGCATCCTCAAGGCCTACACCACCCGGGTGGGGTCCGGCCCATTTCCCACCGAGCTGTTCGACGAGAACGGCGAATATCTGTCCAAGACCGGCGGGGAGTTCGGGGTCACCACCGGTCGGCGTCGGCGTTGCGGCTGGTTCGACGCCGTCATCGCGCGGTATGCGGCCCGGGTCAACGGAATCACCGACTATTTCCTGACCAAGCTCGACGTGCTCTCCAGCCTGGAAACGGTCCCGGTGTGCGTCGGCTATACGGTTGACGGCCGGCAGACTCACGAACTGCCAATGACCCAGAGCGAGCTGCACCGCGCCGAGCCGGTCTACGAGGAGTTGCCCGGCTGGTGGGAGGACATCTCCGCGGCGCGCAACTTCGACGATCTGCCCGCCAAGGCGCGAGACTACGTGCTGCGGCTGGAAGAGCTTGCCGGAGCCTACATTTCGTGTATCGGCGTTGGCCCGGGCCGAGATCAGACCATCGTGCGCCGCGACGTCCTGCAGGCCCGTTGATGACTGAAGAGTCAGAGACCGAAGATCCCGATTACGGCAAGCACGGCGGATTCCCGCGCTACGAGGCCGCCGACCCCGGTCCGGGCTTCGCCAAGTTCGTCGCCGCGATGCGGCGCCTGCAAGACCTGTCGGTGTCCGCAGACCCGGACACCGAGGTGTGGGACCAAGCCGCCGAGCGGGCCGAAGGACTGGTCGAGCTCCTCGAACCGTTTCAGGCGCCGGAGGGGGTCGCACCGGCCGGGCGGGTCGCTTCGCTGCCCGGGATGGGCAGCCTGTTGATGCCGCCCTGGACGATGACGAAATTCGACAACGACGGCGTCGAAATGCGCGGCGAGTTCAGCCGCTTTTACGTCGGCGGCAACTCCGCGGTCCACGGCGGCATTTTGCCGCTGGTGTTCGACTGGCTGTGCGGCATGGTGGTGCACGCCGCGAACCGCCCGATCAGCCGGACCGCCTTCCTCAAGGTCGACTACCGCAAGGTCACCCCGATCGACACCCCGCTGATCGTGCGCGGGCGGGTCGACTCCACCGAGGGCCGCAAGGCGTTCGTCTCCGGTGAGCTCCTCGACGGCGACGATGCGCTGCTCGCCGAGGCGCACGCGCTGATGGTGCGGCTGCTGCCCGGCCAGCCGTAACTACTGGGATGCCGGCGGGGGCGGTATGACGACGATCGTCGCCCCGGGGATCGCGGCCAGGGTGGCCGCCAGACTCGCCGCGACGTTCGCGTCGGCCAACGAGCCGGCGGTCGGTATCGTGGCGATGCTCGGGGTGGGGATCGTCGGGATGTTCGCCGCCGGGTTCGGCGCCTTCGTTGCCGCGGGGAAGTTGACCCCGGGTTTAGGCACGGTGACGTTCGCCGAGCCGCCCCGGGCGGCGATTCCGCCCAGGCCAGTGCCCAGCAAGCCGGCCAGCGCCATCCCGGTGTAGGGGTTTTCGGCGCCGTCTTGCATGACGATCGGGGGAGCGCCGTTCATCGGCAACGTTCTGGCCAGTTGGCGGATCTCCGGAGGGACGGCCCAACTCGGTGGCACCGACACCGTGCCGACCGTGGGCGCCCGGCCGGCACTCGCGGTGACCACCGCCCCGCTCCTGGCGGTGGCCGACCCGGACGGGGCGGTGGCGCTGCGCAGCCCTGTCCCGTCACTGCTGCCACCTCCCAGGCCGGGGATCCCCAGCCCGCTTCCCGCGCCGCCGCTTATTCCGCCGCCGCCGTCCCCACCCTCCGGCTTGGCCGAACCTTTGGCGTCGGCGATGGCGTCGCGGTTGAACTGCCTACCCAGGTTCGTCGCCGACAGGCTTGTGTTGGTCGCCCCGAGGCCCACGCCCGCGGCCACCAGAGCATCGAGCCCGCCGAATTCCCCGAGCTCGATGAACGTCAAGGACTTACGTCCTCCCCCAGCAGCCGCTGCGGCGGCTTGTGCGAGCGCGTTGGCCTGGTTAGCTGCCGCGGCCGTGTTGCTGGTCTGCGGCGGTTGGGTGAATGGCGTCAAGGTCGACGCCGCGGCCGCAGAGCTGGCGTAGCTTTCCATTGCGGCCACATCCTGGGCCCACATTTCGGCGTACTGCGCTTCCGTCGCCGCGATCGCCGCGGCGTTTTGGCCCAGAATGTTGGTCGCCACCAGCATGAGCAGTTGGCTGCGGTTGGCCGCGACCACCGGTGGGGGCACCGTCATCGCGAAGGCCGCCTCGTAGGCGCCGGCCGCGGCCTTGGCCTGAGCCCCCGCCTGCCCCGCCTGGATTGCGGTGCTCGCCATCCACGCCGCATAGGGCGCCGCCGCGGCCGCCATCAACTGCGACGCCGGACCCAGCCAGGCGCCGGCGGTCAGCCCCGAAATCGCCGCGGAGTAGGCCGCCGCCGACGATTGCAGTTCGCTGGCCAACCCGTCCCACGCCGCGGCCGCGGCCATCATCGGCCCGGAGCCGGGCCCGGAATACATTCGGGCGGAGTTGATTTCCGGCGGTAACCCGGCAAAGTCCATCCTTTTGTTCCTCCCCATCCGGCCGTGATCGCGTCGGCGGAATCATCGGCCGCAGAGGAACGCACGCCGGTTATGCGCATGCCCCCCGCCCCGCGGCCAGTGTGCACATGAAGCTGCCAGCAGCAGAGTTACACACAACGGGGCCAAAACCGGTGCAATTCCGAAAATTCGCCGCCGTGCCGCCGCGTTAATCCCGGCGCAGTGTTGCTTCTTCCAAATCCAGCCCGTGCAGCACCGCTCGCAGCACTTCGTCGTCGATGCGCCCGTTGTCGCGTTCGGCGATGAACGTCTCGCGCTCGGCCGCCAGCATCTCGAGCCGCAGTCGCTTGAACGCGGCGGCGGGGCTCTCGCCGATCTCGGCGTCGTCGCGGCCCAGCCGTTCCCACGCCGCGTTGCGCCGGCGGACATTCCAGCCCCGCAGCACGTCGGCGGCGCGCTCGGGGATATCGGACTGCTCGCCGTTCGCGTGCTGCTCGGCCAGCAGCTGGTCGAGGCGCTCCGCGGCGGCGCGTGCGGCTTTGTCCTGCGCGGCGGCCTCAGCGAGTGCGTCGGTGCGCGCCTCGTCGCCGCGCACCCCGAGCTTGCGGATCAGCCAGGGCAGCGTCAGCCCTTGCAGCAGCAGCGTGCCGACCACGACGACGAAGGTGAGAAACACCAGCTGGGGACGGCCGGGAAACGGCGCGCCGGACAGCGTCGTCATCGGCACGGCGAACGCGGCGGCGAGCGACACCACCCCGCGCATGCCCGCCCACCCCAGAACGGTGATCTGCCTGAGGGTGGGAGCCGGCTCGCGGCTGCGGATCCCCGCCGACAGCATCCGCGGCACGTAGGCGAACAAGCAGACCCAGACCAGGCGAACCAGCACCAGGGTCGCGAACACCGCCGCCGACGACATCACCAACCTCGAGGCGGTGATGCCGCGCAACTCGGCTACCGCGGTGGGCAGCTGCAGTCCGATCAACAAAAACGCCAGCGATTCCAGCACCAACTGCAGTGCCTGCCACACCGCGCGGTCCTGCAACCGAGTGGCGTAGGTCGCGCGGGTGAAGTTGTGCCCCAAGATCAAGGCGGCGGTGACGACGGCCAGTACGCCTGAACCGCGCAGCTGTTCGGCCACTAGGTAGATGCCGAACGGCGCGACCAGGCCCACCGCGCTTTCCACCAGCGGATCGTCCAGCCGGGCCCGCACGAACAGGATGAGCAGGCCCAGCGCCGCGCCGACCGCGATGCCGCCGACGATGGCCAGGGCGAAGATCACCAGCCCGTGCCGCCAACTGGCCGCGGTTCCGATCGCGGCGCCCAGCGCCACTTTGTAAGCCGTCAACGCCGTCGCGTCGTTGAGCAGGCTCTCCCCACCGAGCAGGGTCATCAGCCGTCGGGGCAGCCCGAGCCGGCGTCCCACCGCGGTCGCCGACACTGCGTCGGGCGGCGCCACGACTGCGCCGAACGTGAACGACGCCGCCAGCGTCAGTGCGGGCACGGTGCTGTAGGCCACCATTCCCACTGCGAAGGTGGTCGCCAGCGGCAGCCCGATCGCCAGCGCAGAGATCGGGCGCACGTTGCGTCGCATGTTGATGTACGAGCTCTCCAGCCCGGCCGACCACAGCAGCGGCGGCAGAATCACGAATAACACCAGGTCGGGCCGCAAAGTGATTTCCGGGATCCCCGGAATCAGCCCGACCGCCAGGCCCGCCGCCACCAACACCAACGGCGCCGATAGGCGATAGCGGCGCGCCAACGCGGCCAGCAGGACCCCCGCCATCAGCGTCGCCAACAGTGAGGCATCCACCTCGTCAGACCTCCGTGCGTCGTCTGTAGGACTACCGCTCCTATCCTTGAGCAGTCGGTTCGAGTCCTCGGAGGTGCCCACGGTGAGACGACTGCGCCAGCGTCGGCGCGCGGCAGATTCGGCAGGTGCGGAATCCGACGGGAGGTGTGCGCACCTGGCCGCACTCGCCGATGTCGACGAACCGCAACCGCGGACTTCGGGCTGCCAGGAATGCGCCGAGAATGGCCAGCAAGTGTGGGCCCACCTGCGGATGTGCCTGGAGTGCGGCCATGTCGGATGCTGTGATTCCAGTCCCGGTCGGCACGCGACCGCGCACTTTCAGGAATCCGGCCACCCGGTAATGCGGTCGATCGAACCCGGCGAGCGCTGGCAATGGTGTTATGTCGATGTCGAGCTGCGGGCCTGAACCGACTCCCGGGCGCAGCGCAATGACCGAAGGAGACCAGCCCGTGGACGAAGAGCCGACCGCGGACCCCAACGCCGAGCGCGAGCCGCAGGCGCAGGAGCCGTCACCGGTCCCGACGCCGCAAAACCCCGATCAGCGGATCAAGGTGATGCTGCTCGGCTCGGGAGATCTGAGCCGCGAACTCGCCGTCGCTTTTCAGCGTCTCGATGCCGAAGTGATCGCGGCCGAGCGGTACGCCGACGCGCCTGCGCACGGGGTCGCCGACCAGTCGCTGGTCGTCGAGCTGACCGACCCCGGCGAGTTGTGGGCGGCGATCGACCGGGTGCGGCCCGATTTCGTCGTCACCGTGAGCGAAGGGGTAGCCACCGACGCCTTGGCGGCCGCTGCTGAAAACGTCCAGATTGTTCCCAGCCCGCGCAGCATCCGGCTGAGCGCCGACCGCGAGGGCCTGCGGCGGCTGGCCGCCGACGAGCTCGGGCTGCCCACCGCGCCGTTCTGGTTCGTCGGGTCGGCAGACGAACTCAAGGCCGTCGCCGCTCACGCCGGGTTCCCGCTGGTCGTTACGCCGACGACGGCGCCGGTCGGGGTGGGTCAGTCCACGGTGTCCGGGCCCGAGCAGCTCGAACCGGCCTGGCAGCGTGCGGTGTCGGCCGGTGACGGCGGCACGCCCACCCGAGTGCTGGCCGAAACGGCCGTTGAAATCGACTTCCACGTCACTTTGCTCACCGTGCGCACGAAGGGTCCGGCGGGGCCGGTGATCGAGTTCTGTTCCCCGATCGGCCACGACGAGCCCAGCGGTGACTTGCTGGAATCGTGGCAGCCACAACAGATGAGCGAGGTGGCGCTGGACGCGGCCAAGTCGATCGCCGCGCGAATTGTCAAGGCGCTCGACGGGTGGGGCGTCTTCGGGGTGGAACTGATGGTCCGCGGCGACGAGATCTACTTCCGCGACGTCACCGCACACCCGTATGAGAGCGCCTTGGTGACCCTGCGCACCCAGCGCCTTTCGGAGTTCGAGTTGCAGGCCCGGGCGGTTTTGGGCCTCCCGGTGGACACCATCATGATTTCGCCGGGTGCCGCCCAGGTCATCTATGCCAGCCCTGAACCCGCCACAGCACCCGCCGAAGCGCCGGCCCCGGCCGCGTCTGACACCGCCAAAGCGCTGGCCGACGCGCTGGCCGTGCCGGAAAGCGATTTCCGGATTTTCGCCGACCACCAGGCACAGATGCACAGCGCGTTGAGGGTGGCACTGGCCACCGCCCCCGATGTGCCCACCGCACGCGGCCGGGCCCGCCAGGTGGCGGCCGCGCTGCGTCGGTTCCGGCAGCGCTGAGTTGGTGCTGGCAAAGGCCCTCCGGCGCGAGACCGGCTCCACATCGGTTTGAACTCTAGTGAGCCGCCGTCGGCCCTACACTGGGTGGGAAATGAGCGCCTATCAGACCGTCGTGGTCGGCACCGATGGCTCGGAATCGTCGCTGCGTGCGGTGGACCGTGCAGGCGCGATCGCTGGGGATCACGCGATATTGATCGTTGCGACAGCGCATCCCCCCGCCCACGAGGAACGCGGTCGCTACGCCATCCCGCCGGGGAGCGACCACGGCCAGGACTACCGGACGGTGGGCGACGCCCCCATCTACGCGATCCTGCAGAACGCCAGGGAGCGGGCGCACCAAGCCGGGGCCAAGAACGTGGAGGAGAAGGCGATCGTCGGCGCTCCCATCAACGCGCTGGTGCACCTGGCCGAGGAGGTCCATGCCGACCTGCTGGTGGTCGGCAACGTCGGGCTCAGCAGCGTCGCCGGGCGGCTGCTGGGATCAGTCCCATCCGAAGTCTCCCGCAAGGCCAAGACCGACGTCCTGATCGTCCACACCGCCGACTGAGGCATCCTTGGGAATCGTTCGACGTCGGACGACAAACCTGCATCTGGAGGCCAATTGCCTGCCCGATTGCCGTCATCGCGTCGGTAGCGCAGCCGTTGTAGATTGAACTTGCTTCACGAGATGCTGTCGCCAAGCTCCGACTGGATGGCACGCCAACCCCACGCTCGTGGGTGGCTCGGATGACGAAGCGGCCCGGCACAAACCGGTGTCGGCAAGAGCGCCTCCCGCAGTGGAGGCCCGACCTTTCGGAAGCTGCGATGCCTCTCGCCAGTCCCCAAGTGCTGAGGCGCGGATATTGTGGCTCACAACGTTGGGGAAGAACGAGGTAACACACGCATGTGTATAGGGCAAACACGCTCCTACGCAGGAGATATCACCCCCGAGCAGGCGTGGAAGCTGCTCAGTGATAACCCCGAGGCGGTGCTGGTCGACGTGCGCACCGATGCCGAATGGCGGTTCGTCGGCGTGCCCGATCTGTCCAGCCTCGGCCGAGACATCGTGTACATCGAGTGGAACCGCCTCGACGGTGAGCGCAACCAGAACTTCGTCGCCGAACTGATCGAACAGGTGCCGCCCGTTTCCGGCGATCGGCCAGTGGTCTTCCTGTGTCGGTCGGGCAACCGCTCGATTGGTGCCGCCGAGGCCGCGACCGAGGCGGGTATCGCGCCGTCCTACAACGTGCAGGACGGGTTCGAAGGGCACCTCGACGACGCCGGTCACCGCGGCGGATCCGGCTGGCGGGCGATCGGCCTGCCCTGGAAGCAGTCATGACTCGCGCCGACAACGAGCGGTCGATCCGCACACCGACACCCCTGCCCGACGGTGTCAGCCAGGCCACCATCGGGGTGCGCGGCGGGTTGTTGCGCTCGCAGTTCGAAGAGACCGCCGAGTCGATATTTCTGGCCTCCGGCTATGTCTACGACTCCGCGGCCGCCGCGGAGAAGGCGTTCACCGGCGAGGTGGACCGGTATGTGTACTCCCGCTACGGCAACCCGACCATCACCATGTTCGAGGAACGGCTGCGCTTGATCGAGGGGGCGCCCGCGGCGTTCGCCACCGCGAGCGGGATGGCCGCGGTATTCATCTCGCTGGGCGCGCTGCTGGCTGCCGGTGATCGGCTGGTCGCCGCTCGCAGCTTGTTCGGGTCGTGCTTTGTGGTGTGCAACGAGATCCTGCCGCGGTGGGGTGTGGAGACGGTGTTCGTCGACGGTGACGACCTCGACCAGTGGGAGCAGGCGCTGTCGGTGCCCACGCAGGCGGTGTTCTTCGAGACGCCGTCGAATCCGATGCAGTCGCTGGTCGACATCGCCGCGGTAACCGAAATGGCGCACAGCGCGGGGGCAAAAGTTGTGCTGGACAACGTCTTCGCCACGCCGCTGCTGCAACAGGGCTTTCCGTTCGGTGTTGACGTCGTGGTGTATTCCGGCACCAAGCATCTCGACGGGCAGGGCCGGGTGCTGGGTGGGGCCATCCTCGGCGACAAAGAGTACATCGACGGGCCGGTGCAAAAGCTAATGCGGCACACCGGTCCGGCGATGAGCGCCTTCAACGCCTGGGTGCTGCTGAAAGGCCTTGAGACACTGGCGATTCGGGTGGAACATGCGAATACCTCCGCAGAACGGGTCGCGGAGTTCCTGGAAAGCCATCCGGCCGTCAGGTGGGCTCGCTACCCCTACCTCGCGTCGCACCCGCAGCACGACCTGGCCAAGCGTCAGATGTCCGGCGGCGGCACCGTCGTCACCTTCGAACTCGACACCGACGAGAGCAGCGCCAAGCAGCGCGCTTTCGAGGTGCTGGACAAGCTGGCGCTGATCGACATTTCCAACAACCTGGGCGACGCGAAATCCCTGATCACCCATCCGGCGACCACCACCCACCGGGCGATGGGCCCGGAAGGACGCGCAGCGATCGGGCTCGGTGACGGCGTGGTGCGGATTTCGGTCGGCCTGGAAAGCGTCGACGACCTGATCGCCGACCTGGATCAGGCGTTGCGGTAACGGCGTTTCCCGGCCACCGCGCCGACGGTGACGACGAGGTCACAATTCTTACGTCAAACTGTCGCGACGCGGCAGTCAAATACCGGGCTCGGCGGGTCGGCCGAATTATGGTCAATTCGTGTATCGCCGAACGGTCTTGAAGTTGCCGCTGGTGCTGGCAGCGGGCGCTGCATTGACCCAGGCATCGCGGGTGTCTCGCGCCGACGCCGAACCCAGCCGGTGGTCGGTGGAACGTGCCAACAGCTGGTACCAGGGGCAAGGCTGGCTCGTCGGCTCGAACTTCATCACCTCGAATGCGATCAACCAGCTCGAAATGTTTCAGCCCGGCACCTACGACCCCCGGCGTATCGACACCGAGCTGGGCTGGGCCCGGTCGCGGGGGCTCAACAGCGCGCGGGTTTTTCTGCACGATCAGCTCTGGGCTCAGGATGCACGAGGCTTCCAGTCACGGCTGGGGCAGTTCGTCTCCATCGCGGCGCGCCACCGCATCAAACCGATGTTCGTCTTGTTCGACTCGTGTTGGGATCCGATGCCCCAAGCGGGTCGGCAGCACCCGCCGAAGCCCGGCGTACACAACTCCGGTTGGGTGCAGAGCCCGGGCGCCGAACGCCTCGGTGACCGCCGCTACATCCGCACCATGCACGACTACGTCACCGCGGTGGTCGGCCAATTCCGCAATGACGATCGTGTGCTGGCCTGGGATCTGTGGAATGAGCCCGACAACCCCTCCAAGGACTATCAATCGGTCGAGCGCGACGACAAGCAGGAGCTTGTCGCAGACCTACTCCCGCAGGTGTTCCAGTGGGCACGAGCAGTTGGCCCCCGCCAACCGTTGACCAGCGGGGTGTGGCACGGCTCGTGGGAGGGCTCCCAGCGCAGCGCGATCAGCGGAATCCAGCTGGACAACGCCGACGTGACCACCTTCCATTGCTACGGCGACCCGGCAACCTTCGAGTCCCGGATCGGCGAGCTTGCGCCATTGGGGCGGCCGATGATCTGCACCGAGTACATGGCCAGAACACTGGGCAGCACTGTGGAAGGAGTCCTGCCCGTCGCGAGGCGGCACAACGTCGGTGCATTCAACTGGGGTCTGGTTGCCGGTAAGACCCAGACCTACTTCCCCTGGGACTCCTGGGATCAGCCCTGCACCTCGATCCCGAAGACCTGGTTCCACGACCTGCTGCAACCCGACGGACGGCCGCACCGGGACGCGGATATTCAAACGATTCAGCGGCTGACCAACAGCCAGTAGTTGTCGGGAGCGCGGCTAGCCGGCAGCTTCCTGCTTGGCTTGTTCGGCTTCTTCGGCCGCCGCCAGCGCCTCTTCGAACTGGGTGGCCACCGTGTTCATCGCCAGCCTGGCGTAGATCATCTGGCTGGTGATGGCCATCTGCCCGCGACCGCGGCCCAAAAACGACACCAGCCAGGCGAGGATCGCAGTCACCCGGTTCTTGTGACCGACCAGGTAGTACAGGTGCAGCACCAGCCAGGCCAGCCAGGCGATGAAGCCGCCGAACTCCAGCTTGCCGACCTGTGCGACGGCGCTGTAGCGCGAGATCGTCGCCATGCTGCCCTTGTCGAAGTAGTGGAACGGATCGCGCTGCGCGGGATCGTCGTGTCCCTTCAGTGACCGTTTGATGCACTTGGTCGCGTAGTGCGCGCCCTGCAGTGCGCCCTGGGCCATCCCGGGCACACCGGGCACCGCCATCAGATCGCCGACGACGAAGACGTGCGGATGTCCCTTCACGGTGAGGTCCGGCTCGACCACGACCCGCCCGGCGCGATCCACCTGGGTTCCGTCGGACTGCTCGGCGAGCATCTTGCCCAGCGGGCTGGCCTGAACGCCGGCGGCCCACACCTTGCAGGCGCATTCGATGCGGCGCTGCGTGCCGTCCTTTTCTTTGACGGTGATGCCTTGATAGTCAACGGCGGTCACCATCGCGTCGAGCTGGATCTCGACCCCCATCTTCTCCAGCCGGCGCTGCGCCTTGGTGCCCAGCTTTTCGCCCATCGGCGGCAACACCGCGGGCGCGGCGTCCAGCAGGATCACCCGGCAATCGCTGGGCTCGATGGTGCGAAACGCTCCCGCCAGCGTGCGCTGGTCGAGTTCGGCGATCTGACCGGCCAACTCGACGCCGGTCGGCCCGGCGCCGACCACCACGAAGGTCAGGCGGCGTTGCCGCTCGACCGGGTTGGTGCAGACCTCGGCCGCTTCGAACGCGCCCAGGATCCGGCCGCGTAGTTCCAGGGCGTCGTCGATCGTCTTCATCCCGGGTGCGAAGGTGGCGAACTGGTCGTTGCCGAAATACGACTGCTGGGCACCGGCGGCGACGATCAAACTGTCGAACGGTGTCACCGTATGCATGTTCATCAGCCTCGACGTCACCGTCTGCGCGTGCAGGTCGATGGCCTCCACCTCGCCCAGCACCACCCGAACGTTCTTCTGCTTGCGCAAGATCAGTCGGGTGGTCGGGGCGATCTCGCCCTCCGACAAGATCCCGGTGGCCACCTGGTAGAGCAGTGGCTGAAACAGGTGGGTGGTGGTCTTCGAGATGAGCGTGATGTCCACGTCGGCTCGTTTGAGTGCCTTCGCTGCCGCCAGACCGCCGAACCCGGATCCGATGATGACGACGCGATGCCGCGTCCCGTCAGCCGAGGGCTTGCTCATCAACAGCCTCCACCCCGTCAACGATGATCGTTATGCCACCAGGCTAAGCCGATGCCGCAGTTCAAGAGCCGCTTTGGCCCGACTCGACTACGCCAGTCGCATGCTGTGCCCGGTCCTCGTAAGACCGGCGGGCCTGGGTATCGAAGTTGAGGAAGACCGTGTCGTTGCCCATCTTCCTGTTGAGCCAGCGCCGGCCGCGGGCCGGCAACAACATCGCCGCGACGCTGACGAACCTGCCCCGACCGGGCACTGACACTTGGGTTTTCGGTTTGTCGAGCACCTTGACGACGGCGGCCGCGACGTCCTGGGGCTGCACGGGTTTCTGCGCGGCGCTGGGCGTAGTGCCCGAGATCAGGTCGGTGTTGGTAAAGGTCGGCAGCACCGCGGTGACGACGACGCCGTGCGGGGCGAATTCGTCCGCCAAGGCAGTGGACAGCCCCACCACGGCGAATTTGGTGCCGGCATAGACAACTTGGCCGGGCAGTGCCACCATGCCGGCCAGCGATGCGATGTTGACAATGTGTCCGCTGCGGCGTTTGACCATCTCAGGCAGCACCAACTGGCAGCCGTTGAGCACGCCGTAGAAGTTGACCTCGATGGCCGAGCGGATCGCGTGCTGCGGCTGGTCGAGAAACGGCCCGACCGGCATGACGCCGGCGTTGTTGATCAGCACGTCGATGTGCCCGCCGCCGTCGGCGCGGGCCTTGTCCAGAAACACCGCGAACGACTCCCGGTCGGTGACATCCAGCGGATGGCCGGACACCGGCCCGAGATGGCTGATGGCTGCGACAGCTGTCTGCAGCACGTCGACGTCGCGGTCACCGATGACGACGCGGGCGCCGCGGGCCAGCAATGCTCTGGCCGTGGCGTGCCCGATGCCACGCGCAGCGCCGGTGATGACGACGGTCTTGCCCCTAACGTTGTCCATGACGAAGAACTTTACAGGTGTCAAATCTGACGTCGTAACCTGATAGTGCACGTCTCGGGCCGTTACCTTCTAGCGTTGAGGAGATGCGGACGGTGTTCCACGAGAAGCTCGACGACCTGATCCGCAGTGTCGCCGATATGTGCGAAATGACCGGTACGGCGCTGCAGCGGGCCACCCAAGCCCTGTTGGAGGCAGATCTCGTGTTGGCCGAAACGGTGATCGGCAACCACGAAAACCTGCTGATTCAGGCCGCTCAGGTCCAACGGGATGCTCTTGCTCTGCTTGCCCTGCAAGCCCCCGTCGCCGGCGACCTGCGCGCGGTTTTGACCTGCTTGAAAAACGTCGGCGACGTCGACCGCATGGGCGCCCTGGCGTTGCACATCGCTAAGACAGCCCGTCGCCCACACCCCGAGCCTGCTCTGCCCGACGACGTCAAAGGCTACTTCGCCGAAATGGGCCGCATCGCCGTCAACCTCGGCCGCGACGCCAAAGACGTTGTCCTGTCCGGAGATCCCGACAAGGCGGCCAAGCTCGCCGAAGATGACGACGCCATGGATGCGCTACACCGCCACCTGTTCACCGTTCTGCTCGACCAGCACTGGCCCCACCCGGTGGCCAATGCCGTCGACGTCACACTGCTGAGCCGCTATTACGAACGCTTCGCCGACCACGCCGTGGAAATCGGACGCCGCGTTATTTTCCAAACCACCGGCTCGACCCGCGCTGACTGATTGCCGTTTTCGGCGATCATTGCGGCATGCATCTCATCAGCGGAACGCGCGACCCGGCCACAAACTTCGCCCTTGACACTCGGTGGATGATTTACGCGAGCGCCGCCAAGCCAACCGAGCGTCGGGGTCAGTGCGGTGGGATTGGCGCTGACCGGGCTGATCGAATTGGCCATCGCAGCGGCGTCAGGTTCGGTGGCACTGCTCGGTGACGCCCTGCACAACCTCTCGGACGTGTCGACGAGCGCTGAGGTGTTCGTCGGATTCCGGGCGTCCCGGAAGGTTTCCACCGAGCGCTATCCCTACGGCTACGAACGGGCCGAAGACATCGCCGGAATCGGTGTGGCTCTGGGCTGGGCTGGGCCTGGGCCGACGCGGTCGCCGGGGTTGTCGTCACCGGATTCATCTGCCACGTCGGGTGGAAAGTGACCTCCGGTATCGGTCACCGCCTGCTCGATGGCGTCGACCCTGAGATCATCACAACCGCTGAAAGCGTCGCCGCCACGGTGCCCGGCGCTACCCACGCCCACGCCCGAGCCCGCTGGACGGGGCGGACCCTGCGCGTCGAAGTCGAAGGATTCCTTGATCCCGACCTCCCGCTCGCCGAGGCCGATCACATCGGGCGCAGCGTCGCCGCCGTCGTCACGCCACACATCCCGGAGATGCGCAGCTTCACCTGGACGGCTCGCGCGGTCTGAAGCCACAGGTGGCTAGGCCGCGCCTTTGGGTGACGACATTGAAGTTGCACTCGATAACGTTGCGGCCCTTGACCTTCACCGTTGACACTCCCGTGCGCCGACGGCACCATGAGCGAATGACACTTGCGGGACTTCGCCGGCCAACCTCGGTTGGTTGGGTGGCGGCGATCGTCCTGATGTTGGCGGGCTGCAGTCACCACGGCGGCAACGCCCAATCGGCCCCGCCATCAACCACCTCCACCACGACCACCACCAGTCAGGCGGGCGGCAATCTTTCCGGAGACTGGGAATCCAGCGACTACGAATGCCCTGCTGGCATAAAGCATTCCGAGCGGCCGGGATCACCCAGGTCCATGCCCATATTTCAGCCGTCAAGACGGTCGGTGACGAATGCGTACCCACTGGGCATGAATCCTTCAACGGCAATGTCGTGGGCACTTCTGGAACGGTGCGGTATTGGACTGCCACACCCGGCGGTCAACCCACCTTGGCTGATCAGAATGTGAGTCTTGTGATCCAAGACGCCAACGCATTCTCGCTGTCGTGTCCGGCCAGCATGTTCACTTCGAATTGCAATTTGAAAGTGACCCGGGTGACAACCCCGAATTGACGCCCTGCACAACCCCTCTGACGCGTCGGGCATCCCACAAAATCCACACCGAGCGCCACCCCTGCGGTGACGAGCGGGCCGAAAACATCTCACAACTGCGTTTCAGCCACGGCCGCGGTTTATCCACAGGCTCTGGTGACCCAGCATTTTGTCGCCAAGCTGTGGCATAATCGAACGCATGTTCGAAGGAGTTGGTGACGCGGCGGTGGTGGCCAGCATCGGTGATTCGGCGCGCACCGAGAACATCGCGTGTGCGCGCCGGCTGGCCGCGATTGCCGAACTCTACGAGCGCCGCCAGATCCCGGTCCAAGACGGTAAGGGCCGGGAATTGTGGCGCATCGACCCGTGGGAGGCGGTGGCCGCTGAAGTCGCTGCCGCCCAGGGCATCACCACCGGGTTGGCCAGCGCTCAGATGCACACCGCGATCTGTCTGCGTGAGCGGTTGCCCAAGGTGGGCGCCCTGTTCGCCACCGGGGCGATTTCCTATCGGCTGGTGTCGATGATCGTGGCGCGCACCTGGTTGGCGCTGGCGCCGGCGATTTTGGCGGCCATCGACACCGAATTGGCCCAGACCTTGGCGACCTGGGGGCCGCTGTCGCTGAACAAAACCCAGCAGGCCATCGACGCTCTAGTCGAGCGCCACGACCCCGAGGCGCGGCGGCGCACCGAGGCCGCGGTGCGCTCGCGCTACGTCGATATCGAGCACCACCACGGTTACGCCTCGGTGCGCGGCGACGTGCATTCCACCGACGCCACCGTGCTGGATCGCCGTTTGAGCGCGCTGGCCCACACCGTGTGCGACAACGACCCGCGCACCCTCGAGCAGCGCCGCGCGGATGCGCTGGGGGCCTTAGCCGCCGGGGCCCCCACCCTGGCCTGCGCCTGTGGACAATCCGACTGTGCCGCCGAGCAAACCGCAACCCCGGCCGCGGTGGTGGTGCACGTGGTGACCGAGCAGGCCGCGCTGCAGGCCGCCCAGAGCGGCGATCTGTCCGGTGATCTGCACGGCACCCAACCCGGCGACGGGCCACCGGAAATCATTAGCAGCCCCGAGCGCTTCGCCGAGCTGATCGCCGAGGCCACCAGTCCCCGCCCGCCCGACCCACCCCAGACCGCGCCCACACCCCCAGGCCCCGCTCCGGCTTTCGTGCTCGGCGGGCCGGTGATCCCCACCCGGCTGCTGGCCGAGTTGGCTGCGCGCGGCGCGGTGGAGTTGCGGCCGCTGAGCCATCCCGGCCAAAGCCCACCCGAACCGCGCTATCGGCCCTCGCGGGCGTTGGCCGATTTCGTGCGCTGCCGCGACATGACCTGCCGGTTCCCCGGCTGTGATCGGCCCGCCCATTTTTGTGACCTGGACCATACCGTGCCCTACGACGCCGGCGGGCCCACTCATGCGTCAAATCTGAAGTGCCTGTGTCGAACTCATCATTTGCTCAAGACGTTTTGGACCGGGGCGCGCGGCTGGAAAGACCAACAGCTGCCCGACGGCACCGTGGTGTGGACCTCCCCCTCGGGGCATACCTATCGCACCAGAGCGGGTAGCGCGCTGCTGGTGCCCGCCCTCAGCGTGCCCACCGCCACCCTGCCACCGCCGCCCCGCACCGACGCCGGCTGCACCAATCGGGGTGCGATGATGCCCACCCGCAAACACACCCGCGCCCACGACCGACTGCAGCGCATCCTGGCCGAGCGCAGGTGCAATGCCCAAGCGCTACAAGCCCAACAGCAGCGCAACACCGAAGCGCGCCACGCCGACCAGCGACAACGCCAGGCGGCCTATTTCGGTCCCGCCCCACCCGGCGACAGCGACGACGATCCACCGCCATTCTGATGCGGCGATCAAGCCACAAGGCCAGCGACCGTCCGGCTTCGAGGACGTGACGTTCCGCGATGGTGCGTGCGCCGTCGGAGTCCTGCTGCCCCAATGCGGCAAGCAGTCCTTCGTGCTCGGACAGCGAGTGCTTCTCGTTCGACGGGACAACGCGGGCGGCCTGCCGAATCTGGGTCAATAACCGCTAAGAGTATGCCGCGCGGTGCTGCCCACCATCGTCGCCGCCGACATGCGCAGGCGCGCGCTGGAGCCGATCGCCCCGCTCAGCCATCTGGGGTTACGCGCAGAACTTCCTGCGGATGTGCTTCGGCGAGGTGCCCGAACCGGTCATCGTCAACGCCTTCGAGCAGTCGATGACCCTGTACGCCGAGCACAGCTTCAACGCGTCCACCTTCGCCGCGCGGGTGGTCACTTCGACCCAGTCAGACATCTACAGCGCGGTCACCGCCGCGATCGGTGCACTCAAGGGATCCCTGCACGGCGGCGCCAACGAAGCCGTCATGCATAACATGCTGGAGATCGGTGATCCCGATAAAGCCTCGGAATGGTTGCACGACAAGCTGTCCCGCAAAGATAAGGTGATGGGCTTCGGGCACCGGGTATACCGAAACGGCGACTCGCGGGTTCCGACGATGAAGGCCGCTTTGGAGCGGGTCGCCCCGCGGTTCGCGACGGCCAGCGCTGGCTGGACATCTATCGGGAGCTCGAAGCAGGCATGCACCGCCACTGGGATCAAACCCAACCTCGACTTCACCAGCGGCCCCGCCTACTACCTGATGGGGTTCGACATCGCCAGCTTCACACCGATTTTCGTGATGAGCCGGATCACCGGCTGGACGGCACACATCATCGAGCAGGCGGCGTCCAACGCGTTGATCCGCCCGCTCAGTGAGTACTCCGGGCGCCCGGAGCGCGCTGTGGTGCCTACGGCATGATGTCGGCAAGGAAGTTGCCGCCGGTTGCCATTGCGTTGAGGATGTCGCCGCAGACAGCGCCGAGGTCGAAATTGCCGAAATTGACGGCGTCGGCGCCGGCGAGGGCGGTGCTGTCAGTGCCGAACACGGACGCGATGTCGTTGTTGCCAAAGATATCTAATACGCCGTTGAATTCGCCGCCGGCGCGGGCCTGGTCCGCCATGCTGCCGGTGTCGACGACGTAGGCGAGGTCGTCGCTGCCAATTTGGGCTCTGGCCAAGCTGTCATCGCCGAAGACGGTGGCGGTGTCAAGGCTGCCGACATCGGCGAGGGCGGTGCTGTTGGTGCCGAACACTGTGGCGGAGTCGAACAAGCCGCCGCCGGATCCGGAGTTGACGAGGCTGCCATCGCCGACGGCGGTGCCGGAGTCAAAGTTGCCGCCGCCTCCGACGAAGGCGACGCTATTGGCGCCCTCGGCGAATGCAGAGTCAAAGACGCCGCCGGTCGAAATTGCTTCGCTGTTGGCGCCGTCGGCGAACGCAAAGTCACCGATGCCCGAGGTGGCTGTCGCGGTGCCTTCTTGGAATAACGTGACCCCGTCGATCGAGATTGCGAAGTCATTGGGATCAAATGGCGGCAGCGGGTCGGCAGAGGCAGTGCCTGGGGGAGCGGCCATCGCCGCCCCGATGCCCAGTCCGACAGCCAGCAGCCCGAGCCGACCGATAAGTGGTCGCACCGACAGGGGCGCTGTGATGTGGGCGCGATCGTCGTGACTCATGACAAACTCCTTAGCTGCGATTGGCGTTATGGGGCGCGGCCGGGTGGCGCCGCGGCTACAGTGAGAGCCGCATCATGTCCCGATGTGCGGTTGCTGTGGCCGCGGCGCGCCGGTGCGCTCGCTGTGTAGTGTGCGCCGGCGGGTCGGCTCGGTTGATGGGGAATATTCCCCATTTTTGCGGCTTCCGCGGGTAACGGCACCAGGGCGGAGGCCGGGATGTAGTGGAGTCCTTGCTAGAGCGCCAGGCGGTGCTGGCTGAGCTGAGCGGGCTGGCGCGCGCGGTGCGGGCCGGTGCCGGGCGGGTGGTGTTGCTGCGGGGCGAGGCCGGGGTCGGCAAGACCGCGGTGATTTGCCGGTTTGCCGCTGGGCTGGACGGGTCGGTGCGGGTGTTGGTGGGTGGGTGTGATCCATTGGTGGCGCCACGGCCGTTAGGTCCGCTACTCGACGCGCTGGCCGGGTTGGGCCCGGCGGCCGGCGGGTTGGGCGCTGCAATCGACGCGGGTGACACCGGCGCGCTGTACAGGCGGCTACTGGCAATGTTGCGCGACGGGCAGCGCTGGGTGTGGGTAATCGAGGACGCCCATTGGGCCGATGGCGCCACCCTGGATCTGCTGCGCTTCCTCGCCCGGCGTATCGGGTCGCTGCCGCTGTTGCTGGTGGTGTCTTATCGCGATGACGAGCTGGATGCCCAGCACCCGCTGGTCGTGGCGCTGGGGGATGTGGCCAGCTGTTCGGCGGTGCGCCGTATCGGGTTGGCGCCGCTGAGCCGGGAGGCGGTTACAGTGCTGGCCGCCGGCAGCGGCGTCAACGCCGACCAGTTGCATCACCTCACCGGCGGGAACCCGTTTTTTGTGACCGAGGTCTTAGCCGCCGGCCTCGACGCGCTGGCTCGGGACACCTTGCCGCGCAGTGTGTCTGAGGCGGTGTGGGGCAGGCTGGCTCGGCTGTCGACGGATGCGCGCGAGACCGCGCAGGCGGTGGCGGTCTGCGGCCCACGCGCCAAGATGGCGCTGCTGCAAGAAGTGTGCCCCGTGACTGCCGTGGGGGTGGCCGAGTGCCTCGATGCCGGGGTGCTGGTCGCCGACGGGGATGTGGTGGGGTTCCGTCACGAGTTGGCTCGGCGCGCGGTGTTGGGGAAAATTGGCGACTACCAGCGCAGGGTGTTGCATACCGGCGCACTGCAAGCGCTCGCCGAACCGCCCATAGACTCGAACATGTTGGCGGCGTTAGCCTTTCACGCCGATCAGGCTGGTGATCAAAAGGCTGTCATCCGTTACGGGATCGCCGCCGCGGAGCGGGCCACCGGCCTGGGATCGCACCGGCAAGCCGCCGACCTCTACACGCTTGCGCTGCGCTACGCCGACGATACCCCCGCCGAGCAGAAGGTGGTCTGGCTCGAGCAGCACGCGTTGGCCAGCTATCTCTGCGGGCTCGGTGAGGCGTCGGTGTCGTCCTGGCGGGAGGCAATCAGGCTGCACCACGCGATGGACGACTCGCTCGCAGAAAGCGAGGACCGGCGCTGGCTGTCGCACGAGTTGACGACGCTGGGCCGGGTCAGCGAGGGCGCCGACGCAGGGCGGGCCTCGCTGCGACTCGTGCAAGATGGCGGTCCATGCCCGCAGCTCGCCTGGTCCCTGGTGAACATGGCCGAGATCGGCGTGCTCGGTTTCGATCCGGCCGCGGTCGCCGACTACGCGGCTCGGGCGATCACAGTGGGCGCCCAGCTCGGCGATGACGCCGCGGTCCTTCGGGCCCGCGGGTCCGCCGCGTTAGCGTCAGTGCTCCGCACCGACGCTGGGTGGGACGAGTTCGAAGCGCTATGGCGGCAGGCGATGGCCACTGACGCGCGGGGCGAACACGCCGGCAAACTCGGGGTCGACATCTGCGCTGCCGCGGCGCTGCACTATGACCTGGATCGTGCCGATCGCTACCTGGCCGACTTCCTTGCTTACTGCCGAAACCGTGACCTGTTCGTGTTCGAGGCATTCGTCACCGGCATCGCCGGTATGGTGTGCCTGCATCGCGGTGACTGGACCCGCGCGCGCGCGTGCGCCGAGGATGTGCTCACCCGCCCCGGGCTGCCCGCGTTCCATCGGATCGTGCCCCGGCGGACGCTCGCCCTGATTCACGCTCGTCGCGGCGAGCCACCGGTCGCCTCCCCGCGAAATGAGATCGCGGCCACTTCCGAGTTAGACCAGCTGCGGCTCTTTCCGGTGTGGGCCGCGCGGGCAGAAGCGGCGTGGCTGGGGGGCGATGACGACAACGCCCGGCGCGAGGCGCATAGCGCCCTGGCCACCATTGGCGACGACGAAGACCCATGGCTGGTTTGGCAGCTGCAGCGCTGGGCGCAACTTCCCGCTGGCGCATTAGCGCCGATCGCCGTCGACAACCCGGTCACCCCGTTTCAGCTGGAAGTCAGCGGCGACTGGCTGGCCGCCGCGCAGGCCTGGACCCGCCGTGGCTGCCCCTATGAGGCCGCCATCGCCCAACTGGGCGGCGACACCCCCGCAGTGGAATCGGCAGTAGCCACATTCCGCCGCCTCGGCGCCACGGCCGCAGCCCGCCGCGCCCGGCAGCGCCTGACAACGCTGCGCGGTCCTACCCGCCGCAGCCGCCGCGCCGACATCCGCGCCGATCCAGACGGACTCAGCCGGCGCGAACGCGAAGTACTCACGCTGATCACCGCCGGCCACAGCGACGCCGACATCGCCACCAAACTCTCCATCAGCCCCAGAACCGTCGGACATCACGTCGAAGCGATCCTCGCGAAACTCGGCGTCGACAACCGCACCCAGGCTGCCGCCCATAGCCGGCAACCCCAAACCACCGAATCCTGATCG
The DNA here is from genome assembly GCA_963787635.1 of uncultured Actinomycetota bacterium. Lineage (GTDB taxonomy): Bacteria > Actinomycetota > Actinomycetes > Mycobacteriales > Mycobacteriaceae > Mycobacterium. The sequence goes on from CAWBDP010000008.1 coordinate 1,403,324, forward strand.
GCACTTCCCTCCTATCGCCGGCGCGGTGCGCGCACGCGTTCGAACTGCCCGAGCGCGCTAGCGAGATCGCTTTCCGCGAGGAATATGTCTTTCGTTCTTTCGGTCGTCATCGCCGCGGTCTAGCCTTAAGCCCTAGCTCCCGGGAAGGGGCTTCGCAATGACCGTTGACGAAGATCGACTTCATACTTTTCTCGGCAAAGCGGTCGAAGATCTGGGCGCGTCGATGAGCGCGGTGCTGATGTTGATCGGCGACAAGCTGGGTCTGTATGAGGCGCTGGCCGGACAACGCCTGTCATCTCAGGCGCTGGCCGAACAGACGGGCACGAACGCTCGCTACGTTCGCGAATGGCTGGCCAATCAGGCCGCGGGCGGATATGTCGAATACGACCCTGCCAGCGATACCTATTACCTGACCGACGAGCAGGCGATGTGCCTTGCTGACCCGAACGGACCGGTGGATCTGCCCGGCGCGTACCAAATCGTTCGCGACCTCTTTCACGTTCACGAGCGCGCGATCGAGAACTTTCGTAGCGGCAACGGCATGGAATGGGGCGAGCACCATCCCTGTCTGTTCGAAGGCACCGAACGATTCTTTCGCGCCGGCTATCACACGAATCTGATCTCGTCGTGGCTGCCCGCACTCGACGGCGTCGTCGACAAGCTCACCGCCGGCGGGCTGGCCGCCGACGTTGGCTGCGGGCACGGGGCGAGCACAATCCTGATGGCACAGGCTTTTCCGAATTCTCGGTTCGTCGGCATCGACTATCACGGCGCCTCGATCGACACCGCCCGCCAACGCGCAGCGCAAGCCGGTGTGCACAACGCCGGCTTCGAGGTGGCCGAGGCCGACTCGTATCAGGGGCGCGACTACGACCTCATCGCATTCTTCGACTGCTTGCACGATATGGCCGACCCGTCCGGCGTCGCTCGGCACGCCAAAGAGTCGCTGAAACCCGACGGCCACTGCCTGCTCGTCGAGCCGAAGGCCGGTGACAGTCTCGCCGAGAATTTGAATCCCGTTGGCCGGCTTTACTACGGTGCGTCATCGCTGATCTGTGTTCCAGTTTCACTCGCACGCAACGGACCTGCGCTGGGCGCTCAAGCCGGCGAGCGGCGGTTACACAAAGTAATGGTCGAGGGCGGCGGCTTCACCCGGTTCCGACGCGCCACCGAAACTCCGTTCAACATCCTCTTCGAGGCGCGACCATAACTAACTTCCGACTCAGCCAACGCAGAGCGGCGACACCACCATCGTTTACGCATCGTCAAAGTCCGATGGCGCAGAAATGGGCAAAATTTCCCTGTAGTCCGAGTCGTGACGGCATTCTGTGTCCGGACGGCACGGCCGACGATGTCATCAGGACACTGCCCTAGCGGCCGTAAAGCGCTGGCAGAGTGTCAAATAACTGACGAGCTTCGCCAAGCATTGGGCGCCCGAAGCCGTGGCCGCGGCCGTCTGGCAGGCCAAGCGGCAGCTCAAGTTGGGCGACTCAGTAGTACTACGTCGTAACGGGCGCGATTGCAGTAGGGCACTACTGGGCTCGTTTCACGGAAGGCGAGCCAAGATTCCTATGGCGGAACTCAAGCCGTCGCGCTCGCAGTCAACGAAAGGGGAAGCACATGTTCGAGCAACTGTGTGTCATCGCGGCCGCAGGGCGGCCATCGATGCGGCTTCAGCGGACGCTTCCTCTTGCGCCATGAGCTGGCACGACACGCTCCAACACCTGCACGACTTCCAATACATTCGCAACAGGAGGGAAGCAGCGTCACGAAACACCAATAACAGAGCTGCTCTTCGGTGAGGCCGCTGATTGCGGGGCTGAGCAGGCCGCTGAGTTGTCAGTTTTCCGCATCGTGAAAATCCGGTGGCGAAAAAATGGGCAAAATTCCCCATCAACGGGCGGCTGCTGCGAGCGCACACTACCTACCGCGCGCCCCGGATGGCCGCCGGTCAATAGGCTCAAGGCCTTTCGCCCGCGCTGGCACAGCGCACCGGAGGTGAGGAGTCGACCTGACATGCTGACAGCGATCGCTCAAGGCGACCGGTTCATCGCCATCGAACCTTCGTTCTTGGTGCCCTGACCGAACAATCTTTTGACGGTGTTCGTGAAAGAGGAAGCACATGTCGTTTGTGGTGACTGATCCGAATGCGCTGACAGCGGCATCCGGACATATGCAAGATGTCGGCTTTGCGATGACTGCGGACAATGCGGCTGCTGCCGGCCCGACGACCGGTGTGATTCCGGCAGCCGCCGACCCGGTGTCGGGGCTGACCGCCGCGCGATTCGCGACGCATGGACAGCTGTATCAGGCGATCAGTGCGCAGGCCGCGCTGGTGCACGACCAGCTGGTCGCCACGTTGGGCAACAACGCCAACGCGTACGCGGCCACCGAGGCCGCCAACGACGCCGCTATCTAGCGGGGTGTGCGGGTGAATATTTCGGCCTGGCCGCCGGAGGTCATCTCCGGGATGATGTATCTCGGTCCGGGTTCGGGACCGATGCTGGCAGCGGCGAGCGCGTGGCAGGCGTTGGCCGGCGATTTGAGTTCCTCGGCGACCTCGTTTCAGTCTGCGCTGTCCGGGCTGACGAGTGCCTGGCAGGGTCCGTCGTCGGCGACGATGACCAGTGCTGCCGCGCCCTACTTGTCGTGGATCACCGACACGGCCACCCAGGCCGGGGCAGCGAGCGCGCAAGCCACCGCGGCGGCCGGGGCGTTCGAGACGGCATACGCGGCCACCGTGCCGCCACCGCTGATCGCGGCCAACCGCACGTTGTTGCTGGCGTTGATCGCGACGAACTTCTTCGGGCAAAACAGCCCGGCGATCGCGGCCACCGAGGCCCAGTACGAGGCGATGTGGGCCCAAGACGTGGCGATGATGCAAAGCTACGCGGCGGCCTCACAGGCGGCGACGTCGTCGCTGCAGTCGTTTACCGCCGCGCCGGCGGTGGCCAATGCCGCGTCGGGAACGCAGTCGCTGGCGGCCGCCGCGAGCAGTCCGGCCGATTCAACCTCGATTAGCTCGATACTTGATTCTCTGCTGAATGGTCTGGTGTCAAATAGCGCGATAAGCGACTTAAACACCGTCGTCGCCGATCTCGGTCTCGGGGGGACTCCCGGCGCGGGCCTGACCGGCGATCTGACCGCGCTGGGCACCGCACTCGGCCTCACCGCGGCGACCGACCCGTTCGCCGCGTTGGTTCCGGGGGATCTGGTACCCATTCAGGCGGCCTATTACGCGTTGATGGCGGGCAGCATGCCCGCGCGCATGTTCATGAGCATGGGCAACTCGATGGCCAATTCGTCAGCCGCCCTTGCCAACAACGAGAGCCTGATGACCAACATCGGCCAGTTCATTGACGGCAAGATGCAGGCGGTGGTGGGCGGTGTCTCCAACCAGCTCAGGTCGTGGGGCGGCGCGGTCAGCGCGCAGTTGGCGCACGCGGCCAACCTGGGCGGCAGATTGTCGGTGCCGCCGGGGTGGTCGGCGGCGGCCACCACCATGAGCCGTGCGGCTCCGGTATTGCCGGCGACCAGCGTGGCGGCACCGAGCGTGGCGGCGCCCTCGGCCGGCATGCCCGGCGGTCCGTTCGGTCAGGCGCTGGCGGGGGCGTTGAGCGGACGCGGCCTTAACGGTCTTGGCGCGCGGGCCCCCAAGGTGGTACCGCGCTCACCGGCCGGCGGATGACGGGAGGATCAGCTATTCCGGTCCGTTTCACCCGATACAGCAGCGACTTAACTTAGGAGAGAAAAATGCCCGCTCGTTTTATGACCGACCCCGATGCCATGCGTTCGATGGCGGGTCGTTTTGATATGCACGCCCAAACTGTCGAGGATGAGGCCCGCAAGATGTGGGCGTCTTCGGTCAACATCGCCGGGGCCGGCTGGAGCGGTACTGCTCAGGCCACCTCCTACGACACCATGGGCCAGATGAATCAGGCGTTTCGCAACATCGTGAACATGCTGCACGGGGTGCGCGATGGCCTGATCCGCGACGCCAACAACTACGAGCAGCAAGAGCAGGCCTCCCAAAGCCTGCTGCGCAGCTAACCCGCCGACCACGAAGGAGAACAGTTTCGATGAGCATCAATTACCAGTTCGGCGACGTCGACGCCCACGGCGCCACCATCCGCGCCCAGGCCGCCTCCCTGGAGGCCGAACACCAGGCCATCATCCGCGATGTGCTGGCTGCCGGTGACTTTTGGGGCGGCGCGGGTTCGGTGGCCTGCCAGGAGTTCATCACCCAACTGGGACGCAACTTCCAGGTCATCTACGAACAGGCCAACCAACACGGCTCCAACGTCCAAACCGCCGGCAACAACATGGCCAGCACCGACAGCGCCGTCAGCTCCAGCTGGGCCTGAACAGCTTTGGGCGTAGGGATGCCCAATTGCGTTCTCGTGTAACCGATCCAGAGCGAGGAATTGTCAATAGCTGTGGATCGGGTGTTTTAGGCGGCAAACCGCTAGCTTAGCTAGGAGTAGGAAGCGAGCTGCGGCGAGTTTCGGTCAGCCCACCGCCGAGCCCGGTGTTAGGTTGAGCCATGGACACTGGGTTGATAGTTGCTCTGGTGTTGACCGTGTCAATCGTAATCTGCGTGGTGCTTGCGATATGGTTTGTCAAGCACCTGCCGGGGTTGAGTGGTCCCGCGTTCACTGGTGCCCCAGCGCCCCAGTGATGGGGACGGGGCAGGTCTACTCAGTGCAGCAGACCCGCTTCAGCATCGCGAATAGCAACGACGATATTGTCCAAGTCCGGTGCCAAATTGCGCTGCGGGTGCAACTGCCGGGCCGGCCGCCCTACGACGCGACGATCCGCCAGCTAGTGGACATGTTCGCGATGCCCGAACTACAGCCTGGCGCGACCGCCGTGGTGGCCGCCGATTCGGCGAACCCGCAAAACGTTCGCATCGATTTCCTTCAGCCGATCAGGCCGGCGGCCCCGCCGGCGAGTACATCAGGAGCAACCTCCGGGCTGGTTCTGCCCAGCCAGGTGCGGATCGGCAACAGCGTGCGGACCGATCCGCAGAAGCCGTGGATGAAGGTGTCCAAGATCGTCCAATCGAAGGGCGATCTGGGGCGAAGGATAGGCGGTCACATCTTTGGAGCAAATCCGGCTTTCTTTGTTTTTCACGGGACGGGCGAGGAAAAGATCAACCAACCCGCAGACCTACGGATCGACTGCCTCACGGGCGAGTAAGCGACGGCCACGCAAAACGTTCGCATCGATTTCCTTCAGCCGATCACGTCGGCGGCCCCTCACTGAGGATGCTTAATACGCTCATCTATTCGGTCGTGAGGAATAGTCGATACCAGGGGGTCTGCGTGTTACGCGGCTTGGTCCTCAACTCGTGATTCGTCGGGTCGTTCGACGAGTTTGCCGTCCTTGAATTCCGCTCCGGCGCGGACCAGAGCGACCAGGTGGGGTGCGTTGACCAGCCGCCAGCGGCGCTGGGCGGACTCGATGAGTTTGAATGCCGTCGCTACACCGGCCGCGCGGGAGCCAGCGTCTTTCGTGACCCGCTGGACGCGCGCCGTTGCAGCATTGCAGGCCGAGGTAACCGCAATGCGCGTATCGAGGGGCGCCGGCGGCCTGGGGCGGATGTCGCCGCTCAGCCGCCTCTCCGTGATGCTGCTCATGCTGATCCGGATCCTGTTCTTCGTTCTCGGCGTCTTCAACAGGCGGCGCTGACGCGGCGTAGATCCTGCCCGAACGGCGCGAGCCTGACCAGTTTTGCGGTGCCGCCACCATACTGGCGGCGCAGAAATAGGCAAAATTCCCCATCAATTGCGTTGCCGCGCTGGCGCAGACTACACAGCAAGCCGCAGGGACACCGCCGCCCTACGGGAGCCTGAGTGATTTCGTCCAGATATTGGGATCGGTAGCGACCTCGACCGTGTCTGTGCTTGTCACGGCGACCCAATCGAGGCGGCGCATCAAGAAAGGACACGCAATATGATCACGACCCACACCCGCAAGCCGATGAGTGCGGGGGTGCTGCGCTGATGGCTACGACTGTTGTTTTTGTTCTGTTTGTTGCCGGATTTGTCCTTATCATCAACATTCTTAATGTGGTGCTCGCCCGCAAATTTTTCCCGGGCAACGTTAAGAAATCTGTGGATCTGTTTCGGCTTTTCAGACGGCTCGCGTTCAAGGGCTCCGCACTGCGGGGAACTGCGCTCGTTTTATCGCTGGAACCGACCGGCCCGATCATCAACGGGGTGTACGTGTGCAACATCGGCCTTAGGGTGGAGATTCCTGGGCGCGAACCCTACGAGGTGACGGTGCAGCAGCCTGTTAATCCGATTTCGATGGCCGCCTGGCAGCCGGGGTCGACGCTGCAGGTACAAGTTGATTCCGCTGACCCGCTCAATGTTCGAATCGATTCCAGCCAGCCGTCCGGCGCGGCGGCAGCGGGATCGCCCGATTCGCCGCCGAGCCTCGCCCTGCTAGCGGACGCGTATGGCCAGATCAAGCAGGGCGAGGGTAGTGCTCCAGGTCAGTGGACGTCGGCGGCAGACATACTAAGGTCCGGTCAGCGGGTACCGGGGGTGCTTAAGTCATTCGCCGCCACCCGGGATACTGCTCGCAGCCTTGGCAAGACCACCAGCAGACCGGAACTCCTTGACGCGCCACGCTATTTGCTCGAGGTTGAACTTCAGTTCCCCAATCTGACTCCGGTTATCGGGCGAAACTCCCAGGCGGTACCCGTCGCAGAGGTGCTCAACCTCGCTATTGGGCGCGAACTAACCTGTGCGGTCGACCCTGCTGACCCCTCGAACCGATTCGTCGTGGACTGGGCTGCATCACCGGCGTGACCCGGTGGCGAGGTCGCAGCGGTAGAAACCGCGGTAGCGACCTTCCGCACGCTTGTGTCCGGCGGCGCGGTTGAATGCAGTTTCCGGAAGTTGGGACCGAGCTCGACCCGTCTGATCGACAACCGCAATCCTCCCGCGCCACGACGGCCGCGGGTTCGCCCGCCAGGTAGGCCTGTTCGTCGCCGCTGCGTTGGGCGCGGCATAGGACACCCCACATCCCGAGGCGGCCTGACAACGACGGCCGGGATGTCTGGCGCCAGCTCAGGGGAGAGCGAAGGCGTCCGCCGGTCCGAACAGCTCGAAGTTCCCAAACGGAGTGATGAGCAGATCAGCCGTAGTCCCAGGGGCTGAGTTATCGATCCACTCGTTCTCCCAACCGCCGCCGAAATTGGTGAGGTCGAGTGTGGCGGGACCGGCCGCGAAATCGTCATTAGTGAAGGATCCAAAGACGGTGTGGGTGTCGACGCCGCTCTGGGCATCCAGCAGGAACACCTGGTTTGTCGTCGAATTCACTCCAAGATTCGGTCCCCACGACTACCTCTGGTGAGTACGGCGGGTCTCCAGTTACCTGGCTGGGATCAAAGGTGTTGGGATCGGGCACGCCGATGCCTTCGTCAGCGGAGGCGACGGCCATCGGCAGGAATCCGGCGGCCAGCAGCCCAGCGGCGGCCGCGCCGAGGGCGAGGCTAATACGGCGAGGATTCATCAAGCACTCCATTCTCTCGGTGACTCGATCCACTGGAAAAGTGAGCCGACGTCTGTGTGCGGTTGGTCTTGCGGAGAGCGGCCGTGTGGCGTCGGGGCGACAGTCAGAGCCGCATCATGTCCCGATGCGCACTTGCTGTGGCCGCGGCGGCCTTCCCGGGCGCCCGCTCTGTAGTGTGCGCCGACGGATTGACGAGATTGATTGGGAATTTTCCCTATTTCTGCGGCATAGGCTGTTAACGGCAGCAGAACGCAGGCAGCAGCATCAGTGCCGACCAGTTATATCAACTCACTGGCGGCAACCCGTTTTTCGTGACCGAGGTGATGGCCGCCGGCGGGGCAACACTCCAGACGCGCACCCATCTGATGCTCGTCAGCGGAAGGCGGCCAGACCGGTGAAGGCCTGTCCGAGCACCAGCTGGTGCATCTCCGGGGTGCCCTCGTAGGTCAGCACCGATTCCAGGTTGACCATGTGCCGGATGACCGGATACTCCAGCGATATGCCGTTGCCGCCCAAGATGGTTCGCGCGGTGCGGCAGATCTCGAGGGCCTCACGGGTGTTGTTGAGCTTGCCGAAGCTGACCTGCTCGGGACGCAGCCCGACGCTGTCCTTGAGACGGCCGAGCTGTAGCGACAGCAGCTGCCCCTTGTGCAGCTCGACCGCCATGTCGACGAGTTTGGCCTGGGTCAGCTGGAATCCCGCGATCGGCCGGTCGAACTGGGTGCGCTGGGTCGCGTAGTCCAGCGCGGACTGCCATGCCGAGCGGGCCGCGCCCATCGCCCCCCAGATGATGCCGTAGCGCGCCTCCGACAGGCAGGACAGCGGCCCTTTGAGACCGACCGCGCCGGGCAGCAGCGCGTCGTGCGGCAGCCGCACGTCGTCGAGCACCAGTTCGCTGGTGATCGACGCCCGCAGCGAGAGCTTGTGGTGAATGGTGTTCGCACTGAATCCCGGGGTGTCGGTCGGCACGATGAACCCACGGATGCCGTCGTCGGTGGCCGCCCACACGATCGCCACGTCGGCGACCGAGCCGTTGGTGATCCACATCTTGCGGCCGTTGAGCACCCAATCCGAACCATCTTGCCGCGCCCGCGTTTTCATGGCCGCCGGGTCGGAGCCCGCGTCGGGTTCGGTCAGCCCGAAGCAGCCCAGCAGCTCTCCTGCGGCCATCCCCGGCAGCCACTGTTGCTTTTGCTCTTCGGAGCCGCTGTTCCAGATCGCGAACATCGCCAGCGAGCCCTGCACCGACACCAATGACCGGATCCCGGAGTCCGCGGCCTCCAGTTCGGTGCAGGCCAAGCCGTAGTGGACCGCCGAGGCGCCGCCGCAGCCGTAGCCCTGCAGGTGCATCCCGAGCAGCCCGAGCGCGCCGAACTGCTTGGCTAGCTCGCGGGCCACCGGCAGCTCACCCGCCTCGAACCACTCCGCGACGTAGGGGGTGACGTGTTCGGCGCAGAACTGGCGGACCGTGTCGCGCACCGCGACCTCGTCACCGGACAGCGACGCCTCCAGGCCCAGCGGGTCGTACCGGTCGAATTGCGGCGGTGCCTTGGTGCTCATCGGTCAATTCTCGCATCGACGCTCAGCGACCCCCCGGTGAGCCCTTCCAGCGAACTCCCAGCGAACCCACACGAATCCCCGCTACAAATTTCGGCCCACCGCGATGTCAAATCCTCCGGCTGCCGGGTAAGCCTTGCCGACCGGCGGCGGTTTGGCGTATGAGAAACGGATGCAACCGCAACGCAGGCCGGCGTGGCTGGGCATCGACGTCGTCTGCGTGTTGGCGTTCTGCGCGGTCGGGCGGCGCAGCCACGACGAGGGAGTCGACGTCTCGGGTGTGCTGGTCACGGCTTGGCCGTTTCTAAGTGGAACGGCGCTGGGCTGGGTGCTGTCGCGGGGCTGGCGGCGCCCGACGGCCGTGGCCCCCACCGGCGTGCTGGTGTGGTTATGCACGGTCACGGTGGGGATGCTGCTGCGCAAGGCGACCTCGGCCGGCGTGGCGGCCAGTTTTGTCGCAGTGGCCGCGTCGGTGACCGCGACGCTGCTGCTGGGTTGGCGCGCGGCGGCTACAGTGGCGCTGGCACGCCGCTCCGGCGCATGACAAGGGCACGATGACAGAGACCGACAACGAAATCGGCGATCTGGCCGCCGGCGTCGGAGCCACCGCGACGCTGGCCGCGGCGGCCAGGGCGGCGGCCACCAAACGCGGGCTCATCCACGATCCCTTCGCCGAACCCGCGGTGATCCTGGTTTCCGGCCTGGACGCCCGCTCCTACCGGCTATGGTGGCGGACCGGAACGACGGTGTTTGAGATCGATCAACCCCAGGTCGTCGAGTTCAAGTCGCAGACCATGCGCCGGCTGGGCATCACTCCGACCGCCAACCGCCGCGCGGTGGGCATCGATCTTCGCGGAGACTGGCCCACAGCGCTGCAACGAGTCGGCTTCGACATCACCAAGGCCACCGCATGGATCGCCGAAGGCCTGCTCATCGGACTGCTGTCGCCCGGCGCGCAAGATCGCCTGCTGGACCACGTCGACGCACTGAGCGCCCCCGGCAGCCGGTTTGCCGCCGACTACTCACCGGGGCTGAGCAGCGAGTGCGGTGACGTCGCCGATTATCTGGCGAAGCGTGGCTGGGACACCGCCCGCACCACGCTCGCCGACCTGGTCGCCGCCATTGGGCCGGCCGGCCTGCAGCCCACTGACTTCGCCGGCACGGCGGCCTCGACGCGCTACGTGACCGCGGTTCGGACCTGACCCCCGGAATGTGTCTGTGCAATCGGCGTTAGACAGGTAAGTGATGCCTCAAACAAGCCCGCGCCCGACGCGCCAGCTCCGGTTCCTGCCCGCGGCCCAGGACGACCCGCTGGCGCAACCGCTGCTGACCGAGCTGGCCGCCGAATACGCGCAACGCTACGGCGCCACTTCGGAAGGGGTGCTGGCCTGGTTGCAGGATTTTCCGGCCGCCGAGTTCACCCCACCGGACGGGGGCATGCTGATCGGCGTACTGGACGGCGTGCCGGTCACCGGCGGCGGGTTCCGGCGTTTCGACGCCGACACCGCTGAACTCAAGCGCATCTGGACCGACCACGCCCATCGTCGGCGCGGCTACGCCAGGATGCTGCTGGCGCAGCTGGAGGCCCAGATCGTCGCCCGCGGCTACCGGCGGGTGTATCTGATGACCGGTAATCGCCAGCCCGAGGCCGAGGCCCTGTATCACGCGACCGGGTACACCCGGCTGACTGAGCCGCTGCCGGCCGAAGGACCGGTGTTTCCGCTCGCATTCGCCAAGGACCTGCCGTGACCGACGAGTTGCATCTGGGCGTCGCTCTCGATGGTTACGGCTGGCACCCGCGGGCCTGGCGGTCGCCCCTGACGTCCGGATCGGTGCTGAGCGGACCGTACTGGGCCCAGCTGGCGGCCACCGCCGAACGGGGACTGCTGGACTTTGTGACCATCGACGACACCTTCATGCCGCAGACCGGGCGCCGCGAGCAGATCTCACCGCGTCGGCTGGTCGGCCGTCCCGACGCCGTGCTGGTCGCCGCCCGCATCGCCCCGACGACGCGCCAGATCGGGGTGATCCCAGTGGCCACCGTCACCCACACCGAGCCGTTCCACGTGTCCAAGGCCATCGCCACCCTCGACCATGTGTCGCACGGGCGGGCGGGCTGGCAGGCCCGGGTCAGCGCGACCGCACACGAGGCGGCATTGTTCGGCCGCCGAGGTCAAGCCGACTCCGCCGACGACTTGTTCGACGAGGCAGCCGATTTCGTCGATGTGGTCCGGCGACTGTGGGACAGCTGGGAAGACGACGCGGTGATCCGTGACGTGGCCACCGGGCGCTTCGTCGATCGCGACAAACTGCACTACATCGACTTCCGCGGAAAGTACTTCTCGGTCAAGGGCCCATCGATCACTCCGCGCCCGCCGCAGGGACAGCCGGTGGTGACCGCGCTGGCGCACGGGCCGCGCATCTACGAATTCGCCTCTGCCGCAGCCGACATCGTTTTCGTCACCCCCACCGACGACGCCGCTGTGCGCAGCATCATCGACGAAGTCCACGCGGCCGGCGGCACCCATCTGAAGGTCTATGCCGACGTGACGGTGGCGTTCGGCGGGGACACCGACTTCGGGTCAGATGCGCTCATTTTCACCGGTGCCGCAGCCGATTTAGTCGATCTCTTGCTTGAGTGGCAGCGGCTGGGCATCGACGGCGCGCGGCTGCGGCCGGCCGTCAACGCCACCGACCTTGCGGTGATCGTCGACGAGGTGGTGCCGCTGCTGCGGCGAGCCGGGCGGTTCCGCGCCGGCTACCGCGCCGATGAGACGCTGCGGGAAAGGCTCGGCTTGCCGGTGGCCCCGAATCGCTATGCGGCGGTGCGCCGATGAGCACCGTCCCGCTCTCGGTGCTGGACCTGGCGCCGATCAGCGCGGGCAGCGACCCGGCGACCGCATTGCGGAACACCATCGACCTGGCCCGGCACGCCGAGCAGTGGGGTTTTCGCCGATTCTGGATCGCCGAACACCATTTCGTCGCCGTCGCCAGCTCGGCGCCGGCGGTGCTGATCGGCCAGATCGCGGCGGCCACATCGACAATTCGGGTCGGAGCAGCGGCCGTGCAGCTTAGCCACACCACCGCCGCCGCGGTGGTGGAAAGCTTCGGCATGCTCGAGGCGTTTCATCCGGGCCGCATCGACCTCGGCGTCGGGCGATCCGGGCAGCGCCGGCGTACATCAGACAAACCGCGAAAGCCGCGGCCGAAGACCGAACCGCCACGTGACTGGCGTGAGGTCAAGGGCGTGGTGGTGCCGCCGCCGTTCGACCTGCGCGCGTTGCTCAACACGGGCCAGGTGCAGGCGACCATGGCGATCCTGCAGCAGCCCGAGGCGGTAGCGCCCGATTTCGGCGAACAGCTCGGCGACATCCTGGCCATGCTGGGCGGCACTTATCAGGTTGACGGCTTCGACGTGCACGCGGTGCCGGGTGAAGGGTCCGGGTTGACCCCGTGGATCTTCGGCAGCAGCAAAGGCAAAAGTGCCCAGATGGCCGCTGCACTCGGGTTACCGTTCGTGGCCAGCTACCACCTCACCCCTGCCACCGCGCTGGAAGCGGTCGACGCCTATCGGGATGCGTTCGTCCCGTCGGCGGCGCTGCCGCGCCCCTATGTCGTGGTGTCGGCGGACATCGTCGTCGCCGACGACACCGACACCGCGAAACATCTGGCGTCCAGCTACGGCCACTGGGTGTACTCGATCCGGGCGGGCGGCGGCGCCGTGCCCTACCCTGATCCTGACCAGTGCGGTCCCCTGAGCGACGAGCAGATCACCGCGGTAAAGGACCGGGTGGCTACGCAATTCGTGGGAGACCCGGACGAGGTCGCGCAGCGCTTAGAGATGCTGCAACGCGCCACCGACGCCGACGAACTCGTCGTCACCTCGGTCACGCACCGGCACGAGGAACGCCTGCGCTCGCACGAGCTGATCGCCAAACGGTGGGGGTTGGCTCAGTGAGCCATCGAGAAGGCGTTCGAGAAGGTAAGGACCGCAAACCGATTCATCTGGCCGCGCACTTCCCGGGGGTGAACAACACCACGGTGTGGACCCAACCCGACTCGGGCAGCCAGATCGAATTCGACTCGTTCACGCATCTGGCCCGCACCGCCGAACGTGGGCTGTTCGACTTCTTCTTTCTCGCCGAAGGCTTGCGGTTGCGGGAGCACCGCGGCGCGATCTACGACCTCGACGTGGTCGGTCGTCCGGACACCTTCACCGTGCTGGCGGCGCTGGCCGGAGTCACCGAACGCATCGGACTGACCGGGACCATCAACACCACCTTCAACGAGCCCTTCGAGGTGGCGCGCCAATTCGCCAGCCTCGACCATTTGTCCGGCGGCCGTGCCGGCTGGAACATCGTCACCTCCTCAGATGCCTTCACCGGCGCCAACTTCCGGCGCGGTGGGTTTCTCGACCACGCCGATCGGTACCGGCGCGCCGAGGAATTCGTTGACGTGGCACGCGAGTTCTGGGACAGCTGGGCGGCCGACGCCGTAGTGGCCGACGGTGCGGCGGAAGTCTATGTCGACCCGACCCGCATCCACACCGTCGACTACCACACCGCAGCGTTCGACGTGCGCGGGATGGCGACGCTGCCCGCCGGACCTCAGGGCCATCCGGTGCTGTTGCAGGCCGGCGACTCCGAGGAGGGCCGCTCGTTCGGCGCCCGGTACGCCGATGCCCTGTTCACCTTGCACGGGTCGCTGGAGGACGGCCGGCGCTACTACGCCGACGTCAAAGGCCGCGCGGCCTCTTGTGGCCGAAACCCCGATCAGCTCAAAGTTTTTCCGGCCGCCACCTTCGTGCTCGGCGACACCGCGGAGGAAGCCGCCGACAAAGCCGCGGATATCCGTCATCAGCAAGTCAGCGGCGCGACGGCGATCGCCATGCTGGAACAGGTCTGGGGCCGCGACCTATCGGACTACGACCCCGACGGCCCGCTGCCTGATTTTGATCCGACCGGCGACACCGGGATCACCCAGGGCCGGGTCCGTCACGGTGACCCGGTGACGGTGGCCCGCAAATACCGGCAGCGCGCCGAAGCCGAGAAGCTGTCGATCCGCGAGCTGATCATCGCCGTGACCAGCCGGGAGCAATTCGTCGGCACCGCCGCCCACATCGCCGCCGAAATCGACCGGTATGTGCAGGCCGACGCGTGCGACGGATTCATTTTGGTGCCGCACCTGACCCCGCACGGTCTGGACGACTTCGTCGACCAGGTGGTGCCGCTGCTGCAGGAATGCCGGGCGTTCCGCACCGAGTACAGCGGTCACACGCTGCGCGAGCATTTGGAGCTGGCCTGACCGTCTCGATTTTGACTATCCGTCTGCTTTGTGCCAGGCGCGCAATATGATTCGGTGTTCAGTGAAACTGGGTATGGTCGCCGGTGACCGCAGCGTCGGGTTAGACGTTCGACGTGCGGCGGTGTCCGGGATTGTCGGACAGCGATAATGCGTTAGGTTGCTCACTGTGACGACTCGTTCCCATCAGATGGATGTGCGGCGCCGGGCTGGTTGGTTGCCGGACGATCAAGACGACTTAGAGTCCTGGCTCGCCGGGCATCGGGAGCGGGTGGAGGCCCGCGGCGAGCAGGTCGTGCTACATCCGGTGCTCACCGAGTTCCAAGAGCTGATCGACACTGATCCCCTGGTACGCATGTACTTGAATCAGATGATCGCCCAAGTGCCCTCGACCAAGCCCTACCGCAAGCGGCACCTGGAGAACGTGCCGCAGCTGCTGGGTCTTATCAATGAGGTTTTGACGATGGCGCCCGAGTTCAGCGAGGACGCGATGGTGATTACGCCGCTCAATGCGATCCTCGACTGGACTATGGGGACGCCGGCCGGGTTCGCTGCCTTCCGCCACCCCCGGATCAACGCGATGCTGAAGAAGGTCCTGACCGCGTGGTGTGAGTTCCTGGACAGTCCCGACTCGCGGTACGTACTCAACGAATCACCATCGGGTTGGAAAAGCGCGGCAGCCCAACGTGCCATCGGCATCGAACAATTCGAGCACGACCCCGCCGACGAACACTGGGGCTTCACCTCGTGGAACGACTTTTTCACCCGACGGTTCAAGGACGGTCAACGGCCGGTCGCCGCGCCCGATGACGACACGGTTATCGCGAACCCCTGCGAATCCACCCCCTACGGCATCGCCACCAACATCGCACGCCAAGAACGCTTCTGGATCAAGAGCCAACCGTACTCGCTGCAGGACATGCTGGCCAACGACGAGTCGGTCGACCAGTTCGTTGGCGGGACTGTCTACCAGGCATTCCTGAGCGCGATCGACTACCACCGTTGGCACAGCCCGGTGGCAGGCACGATCGTTCGGGCATTCACCCTTGATGGCACTTACTACTCGGAGGCCGACTCCGAGGGCACCGACGCGATCGAGCCCACGAACTCACAGTCCTATATGGCACATATGGCTTCGCGAGCCATCATCCTCATCGAAGCCGACGACCCGGTCATCGGCCTGGTGGCCTTCGTGCCGGTCGGCATGTCGGAAGTTTCCTCCTGCGTCATCGACCCCAATGTGATGCCGGGCTATCACATCGCCAAGGGCGAGGAACTCGGTTACTTCCAGTTCGGCGGCTCCACCCACTGCCTCGTTTTTGGCCCCGGCGTGATCGCCAACTTCGCCCTCGAGGCCATCCCCCAGCCGCACGATCCTAACGCACCGCTGATGCTAGTCCGCTCTAAGCTCGCCACCGTTGATGCGGCGGTCTAGGGCGCGGATCGCACCAGGGGATGTTCAGCCGGCCATGAACTCGCTGTAGGCCGACGCCAGGTCGGGCGGAAGCAGCGTTGTGTTGCACTGGCTTTGAGCGTCGCCGATAGGCGCCAGAATGCCCCGCAAGTCGTAGTACTCCTGCGGGTGAGCAGTGAAATAGTTACGCAGATCGGCCGACGCCTGCGGACGCGGCTCGTTTTCCGCTGCCGTCACCGCCGCATTGGCGCCCGGGTGGCCGCTGAGGTACTGGTTAGCCGATCCCGTCACCGAGCTGACCGTGTTGGCCAATCCGGCAGCACTGCAGTCTGGCGCCGCGAACGCCGTTGGCGCCGCCATCGTGGTAGCGGCCAGACCTCCCAATAGGCAGCAGCCGGCACAGATGCCGGCGGCTTGCCGACGCACGGTCATACCACTGAATTTCAACATCGTTTATTCCTTCGAATGGCACTTCGGTTGCAGATTCGTTGTCCCGGACATCCACGGTACGCGAACACAATCGGCCGCAGCCGTGCGCTGAATGCGGCCAAGCCCGTGCCGCCGAGCGTGACAGGCTCACAGTGTGAGTTCGGCCTCATCTGAGACTGATTTTGTTAAGCGATTGATCAGAGCGGCCGCGGGATCGTAAGAGTTCTTAATTGATCGTGATGACCAGCGTGATCGAATTGTTACCGTCGGGACTTGGAATGGGGAACGTCGAACAGCCACGGCGGCGGCACGGGGCGACCGGCCCGGAAACGTTACGACTTGCGTGCGTCTTGCGGGATGAGCGCCGCGATAGGGCTACGTGTGATGTGTCGACACAGATCGGCGGCATCATCGAAGACGGCGCTGGCGCCGCCGCGACGGAGTTCTCCGCTCGAGATGCCGCCACTGAGCAGCCCGATGCAGGTCACCTCTGCGCGGGCACTGGCTTCGGCATCCCATACCGAATCACCGACGAAGACCGCCCGCGCTGCCTCGACCCCGGCGCGTTGCAACGCCACCTCGACGATGTCGGGTTTCGGTTTGGCAGTGTCCACGTCTTCTGACGACGTCATCGTCGAAACCAACTCGTCGCTCTCGAGCACCTCACGCAACAGCTCCAACTCATCTTCCGGTGCCGAAGTAGCCAGCACCACCTGCAAATCCCGGGACTCCACTTCATGCATAAGATCACGGGCACCCGGCAAAAGTCGCAACAGCGACGCGGATTGCTTGTAGTAGCGCGAGTGCAGATCCTTCGCCTGCTGCTTGACTGAGTCCTCAGCGTCTCCCGACAGGGAATCGAGCAGGGCAGCACCGTCCATGCCAATCGACCGATGGATCCGCCACGAGTCGGCGGCAATTCCCACCTCGGTAAACGCCCGACGCCAGGCGTGGATGTGCAGATAGTTCGAATCCACCAGCGAACCGTCGATGTCCAACAACACCGCGGGCTGACGAGACGACGAAGTACTCATGGGCGTAACCCTCCTTGACCGAACCGGTCTACCCCCTCGGGCGTAACGGCAATCTGCGTTGATTGCTCAGCGGCCCCGAGCCTTTTCAGTGGCCTCCGCCGCGGCCTCGCGTATCGGGCCGCGCCAGAGGTCACCGTGACCGGGCGCTAAGATCTGCTGGTCCTGCAGCGCGAGGGCCCCCAGGCTGCGGATGCAGTCGTCCTGGTTGAGGCTGAAGACCTCGGGCAGCAGCTGTGGTCCGCTGCGCGTCAGCAGCGGGTGGCCGGTGACCAGCGCGTCGCCGCTGGCCAGCACGTCATCGACCACGTACGAACAGTGCCCACCGGTGTGCCCGGGGGTGGGGATGGGCACCGGGCGCCCGGGCAGCGCGGCGGCGATCTCCGCGGTCAGCGGTTGCGTGCTGGGAATGCCGTCGCGGACCAGGCCGCCGTTGCGCACCACGTGTGTGGTCCACACCGCCCAGCGGGGACGCCAGAGGCGCACCGCGATGTCGAAAACCGACACCTGTTCGAGGTACTCCCGTTTGGCGTGCCCCACCTCGTCGGCATGGCAGTACACCGGGGTGCTGTGGGTTTTGGCGAACCAGATGGCTGACCCGAAGTGGTCGATGTGCGCATGGGTCAGCAGGATTGCGCGCACGTCGGCCGCCTCATAGCCCAGCTGCTCCAGCGAGGCCAGCACGTCGTCGCGATCGCCGGGATAGCCGGCATCGATCAGCATCACCCCGGAATCGTCGGTGATCAGCAGCCAATTGACCGCATCACCCTGGACGAAATGCACGATGTCGGTGACCTGAACAACCGTGGGGCGCGTCGGTGCCATGACGGCGAGTCTAGGAGGGAGTAGAAACGAACACGTGGCTGAACTGAAACTGGGTTATAAGGCATCGGCGGAACAATTCGCGCCGCGGGAACTCGTCGAACTGGCCGTAGCCGCCGAAGCTCACGGTATGGACAGCGCCACCGTCAGCGATCATTTCCAGCCCTGGCGGCATGAGGGTGGGCACGCCCCGTTCTCCCTGTCCTGGATGACCGCGGTGGGCGAGCGCACCAAGCGGATCATGTTGGGCACCTCGGTGCTCACCCCGACGTTCCGATACAACCCGGCCGTCGTCGCGCAGGCGTTCGCCACCATGAGCTGCCTGTATCCGGACCGGATCTTCCTGGGTGTGGGCACCGGCGAGGCGCTCAACGAGATCGCCACCGGCTACGAAGGCGACTGGCCAGAGTTCAAGGAGCGGTTCGCCCGGTTGCGTGAATCGGTACGGCTGATGCGGGAACTGTGGCGCGGTGACCGCGTCGACTTCGACGGTGACTTCTATCGGCTCAAGGGCGCCTCCATCTACGACGTGCCCGAGGGTGGGGTGCCGATTTACATCGCCGCGGGCGGCCCGGCAGTCGCCAAATACGCCGGACGCGCCGGCGACGGTTTCATCTGCACCTCGGGTAAAGGCGAAGAGCTGTATACCGAAAAGCTGGTGCCCGCCGTCTTAGAGGGGGCGGCGGCCGCCGACCGCAACGTCGACGACATCGACAAGATGATCGAGATCAAGATCTCCTACGACACCGATTCGGAACTGGCGCTGGAGAACACCCGATTCTGGGCGCCGCTGTCGCTGACCGCCGAGCAGAAGCACAGCATCGACGACCCGATCGAGATGGAGAAGGCCGCCGACGAGCTGCCGATCGAGCAGGTCGCCAAGCGCTGGATTGTCGCGTCAGATCCCGACGAGGCCGTGGAGAAGGTTGGCCAGTACGTGACGTGGGGGCTGAACCACCTGGTGTTCCACGCGCCGGGCCACGACCAGCGCCGGTTCCTGGAACTCTTCGAAAAGGATCTGGCGCCCAGGTTGCGGCGACTTGGCTGAAACACGGGCGATCTACATCGCATCGCCGGAGTCCGATACCGGCAAGTCGACAATCGCGCTGGGCATCCTGCACCGACTGGTCGCCACCGTCGCCAAGGTCGGGGTGTTCCGGCCGATCCTGCGCGGCGATCGCAAGCGCGGCGGCGAGCAGCGTGACTACATCTTGGAATTGCTGCTGGAGCACACCACGGCGGGCCTGCCCTACGAGCGCTGCATCGGCGTCAGCTATCAGCAACTGCACGCGGACCGCGACGGCGCGATCGCCGACATCGTCGAGCGCTACCACGCCATGGCGAAAGCGTGCGACGCGGTGGTGATTGTTGGCAGCGACTACACCGATATCAGCGCGCCCGCCGAATTGGGCGTGAACGCGCGCATCGCGGTCAATCTGGGTGCGCCGGTGCTGCTGGCGGTGCGGGCCAAGGGGCGCAGCGCCGACGAAGTCGCGCACGTGGTCGAGGTGTCGCTGGCCGAGCTGACCACCCAGCACGCCCACACCGCAGCGGTGGTCGCCAATCGTTGTGAGCCCGCGCAGCTGAGCGCCGTGGCCGATGCGCTGCGGCGATTCGAGCCGCCGACCTATGTGCTGCCCGACGAGCCACTGCTTTTCGCGCCGACGGTCGGCGACCTGCAAACCGCCGTCGGCGCGAAGCTGGTCAGCGGCGACGAAGCGCTGATGGGACGCGAGGCGATGGGCGTGGTGGTCGCCGGGATGACCGCCGATCACGTGCTGGAACGGCTGCGGGAAGGGTTCGCGGTGGTGACCCCCGGCGACCGGTCGGATGTCGTGCTGGCGGTTGCGAGCGCCCATGCGGCCGAGGGTTTTCCGTCGCTGTCGTGCATCATCCTCAACGGCGGGTTCGACCTGCACCCGTCGATCGCGGCGTTGGTGGCCGGCCTGGGATTGCGCCTGCCGATGATGGCTACGGGATTGGGAACGTTCGACACGGCCAGCGCGGTGGCCTCGGCGCGCGGCCGGATGACTGCGACGTCACAACGCAAGATCGACACCGCGCTGGAATTGATGGAACGCCATGTCGACGTCGCGGACCTGTTGGCGCAGTTAGCCATTCCGATCCCGACTGTCATGACGCCGCAGATGTTCACCTATCGGCTACGCGAACAGGCCCGCGGCGATCGCCAGCACATCGTGCTGCCCGAGGGCGACGACGACCGGATCCTGCGCTCGGCGGGCCGGCTGCTGCAGCGCGGAGTGGCCGACCTGACCATCCTGGGGGAGGAGACCACGATCCGTTCGCGGGCCGCCGAACTCGGCGTCAACCTCGACGAGGCGGCAGTGCTGAACCCGCAGACCAGCCAGCTGTGCGATCAATTCGCGCAGCAGTACGCCGAGCTGCGCAAGGATCGGGGGGTCACCGTCGAGCATGCGCGCGAGATCATCTGCGACGTCTCCTATTTCGGGACCATGCTGGTGTACAACGACATGGTCGACGGCATGGTGTCCGGCGCGTCGCACACCACCGCGCACACGGTCCGCCCGGCGTTCGAGATCATCAAGACCGCCCCCGGCATCGCCACGGTGTCGAGTGTGTTCTTGATGTGCCTGCCCGACAAGGTGCTGGCCTACGGCGACTGCGCGATCGTCCCGGACCCGACGGTCGAGCAGCTCGCCGACATCGCGATCAGCTCGGCGCGCACTGCCGAGCAGTTCGGCATCGAGCCGCGAGTGGCCATGCTGTCCTACTCCACCGGCGATTCAGGGACCGGAGCTGACGTCGAGAAGGTCCGGAAGGCAACACAATTGGTTCGCGACCGGGCACCCCAGCTGCTGGTCGAGGGGCCCATTCAATACGACGCCGCGGTGGATCCCACAGTCGCGGCCACCAAAATGGGCGACTCGGCGGTGGCCGGTCGCGCCACGGTGCTGATCTTCCCGGACCTCAACACCGGCAACAACACTTATAAGGCGGTGCAGCGCAGCGCCGGCGCGATCGCGATCGGCCCGGTGCTGCAAGGCCTGAACAAGCCGGTGAACGACCTGTCCCGCGGCGCGCTGGTCGAAGACATCGTCAACACAGTGGCCATCACCGCGATCCAAGCGCAGGGGATCCATGGCTCATAACTCTGAGCCTGTCGTGTTGGTCGTCAATTCCGGCTCGTCGTCGCTGAAATACCAGCTGGTCGCAACCGGATTCCGGGGTATCCGTGGCGGGCGGAACGGTGCAGCAGATCGGTGAGCCTTCGTCGCCCGTCGCCGACCACGACGCGGCGCTGCGCGTCACGTTCGACCAGTTAGCGCAGGCCGGCGTCGACCTGAAGACCTGCGGACTGGTCGCCGTCGGGCATCGAGTGGTGCACGGCGGGGAGGTGTTCTATGAGCCCACTGTCATCGACGACGTCGTGATCGCCAAGCTCAAGGACTTGTCTGCGCTGGCCCCGCTGCACAACCCGCCGGCGCTGCGCGCTATCGAGGTGGCCCGCCGGATGCTGCCCGACCTGCCGCACGTCGCGGTGTTCGACACCGCGTTCTTCCATCACCTTCCCGCGGCGGCGGCGACCTACGCCATCGACCGCGAGCTGGCGCAGCGGTGGCACATCCGTCGCTACGGCTTCCACGGCACGTCGCACCGCTACGTCAGCGAGCAGGCCGCCGCCTTCCTGGACAGGCCGCTTGCAGAGCTGAATCAGATTGTGCTGCATCTGGGTAACGGTGCGTCGGCGTCTGCGATCGCTGGCGGCCGGCCGGTCGACACGTCGATGGGCCTGACCCCGCTGGAGGGCTTGGTGATGGGCACCCGCAGCGGGGACATCGACCCGGGCATCATCGGCTACCTGTGCCGCGCGGCGAAGATGAGCGCCGAGGACATCGATTCGATGCTCAACCACCGCTCGGGGATGTTGGGGCTGGCCGGTGAGCTCGACTTCCGCCGGGTCGCCAAGATGATCGAGGCCGGCGACCGCTCCGCGCAATTGGCCTACGACGTATTCATCCACCGGTTGCGCAAATACGTCGGCGCCTACTTGGCGGTGCTGGGCCGCGCCGACTTGGTGACATTCACCGCCGGCATCGGCGAGAACGACGCGGCGGTGCGGCGCGACGCGATGAGCGGCCTGGCCGCGCTGGGCATCGAGCTCGACGAGCAGCGCAACACCGATAGTGCTACCGGCGCCCGCCGGATCTCCACTGACGACTCACCGATCGCCGTGCTGGTGATCCCGACCAACGAAGAGCTGGCCATCGCTCGCGAGTGTCTGCGAGCGATCTCGACGTTGTTATAGCGAGGTGAACAGGCCGTTCAGGCTCTCGGTCAAGAGATTGGTCCAGTCCAACGGCAAGGTGGCAGTGATTGTCAGCGGTGTGGTGTCGAAGATGCTGGCCATCAACGAATCGAAGGTGGTCCCCAGGTTCATGATCGGGTTCTCCGCCAGGAAGTTGCCGATCTCCGCGCTGTCCACCGTCCCGGTGACCGGGGCGGCGAGGCCGGCGATGCTGCCCAGAATCGCCATGTCGTTTTCACCTATGTCAAAGGTGTACGCAGGGACACCGCCGTCGACGATGCCGGGGAGGTTGAAAGTATCGCCGACTACGGGGTTGATGGTGTCGATAGTTGGAATGGTAACGGAAATATCGGGAATGTGCGGGATATTAACGGTGACATCGCGTAATTCCGCTTTATGTCTACGCCGGGGATCATGTTAATGGCGCTAAGGATGCCGTCGATGGCGTCGATGAAGGGATTGACGACGGTGTTAATGGTAGAACTCAGGCCGGTAACAGCGGTATTAACGCCGTCAATGACCGTATTGGTGGCGCTGATGGTTGCTGTGAGAGCGGTGTTGAGGAAGGGAATAACCGTATTGTTAATAAAGGTAATGACATCGCCGATGACCGGTATCTTTGACAAGTCAAGGGTGAAGTTCAAGGTGTCGGGGCCCAAGATGGTCAGCGGGCCGGTGTCTGGCGGAGCCGTGACGCCGCTGCCCGGGATCGCCGAGGTGACCGTCAGCAGCTCGTCGGACAGGGTCTGCTCCGACTGGAGCAGGGCTGCGAGCGTGCCGGTGTCCAGCGGGGAGGTACCGAGGAAGGTCGAGGAGAGGCCGTCACCACCAGTGTCGGTGGTAAAGGCGGCGAAGGGGTTGGTGAGCAGACCGAACTCTGGGGAAATCGAGGTGTTGGTGGTGGCGGTAAACGGCGCGTTCAATGTGTACGCGTCGCTAATAGTCGGAATAACGCTGTGAAGCGGGTCTGTGGCAGCCGACTGCACTGGATATCCGTTGAGATAGTCGTTCAAAACCGTGCTGGGCGCCAGCCAAAGGTCATTTCCGATATTCGTTAAGTCAGTCCCGATGTTCGTAAAGTCAGTCTCGAACGCGCTCGTCGGCACGCTCACACCGGTAAACACGTCTTTGAGCAGGGTTCCGATGTCAGTGAACTGCGTACTGATGTCGTGACTGGAAGGCAGGATGTTCTGGTAAATGCCGGTCAGGCCGGCCTGAGCCGCGTTCGTTGCATACTGCGAACCGAGCGCGTTCTGCACCAGCAAGCTCAGTGCCGAAACCGGGTTCAGCGCCGGGTTGGCGAAAATGTTCGGAAACGGTGGAAGCGTGCCAGTCGGGTCAACCTCGCCGGCCTGCACCGCGACGGCCTCCGAGTAAGTCGATAACTGCTGTAACAATGTCAGCAGGTCGTTGAACGTTTGTGGCAGACCCTGTGTGTAAACCGCCTCAGGCAGCGAATAGATGGCGGTGGTGTGGTCGAACATCTCCGTCAGCCCGTTCCAGTTGGCTGTGGTGTTCGTTAAAAAGTCGTTCCACGACACCTCGGGGAACGGGTTGATGCCGTTATCGACAGCGCTGAGCTGCACCGGTCGGTATTGCACGTCGGGCAGCCGGGCAGCGACCGGAGTGACCGCGATGATGCTGGCACCGGTTAGGGCGACTCCTGCGGTAATCCAGGGACGAAGCGCACGCTGCATGACGGCCTCCTTGCACGTGGTTCAGCAATCGGGGACTAAGAGTAGCTGAGATTCTACTGAAAAGTACAGATTCGACTGAGTAAACCCTCAGTTTTTTCGGCTGGCGCTGAATCGTAGCTTGCCAGGGCAGATTCGAGCGTGTGCGGTCCGCTGGCATCAGGTCCCACGTGCGGCACGGTCGACTACTTATATAGGGACATGACTGAGAAACTGACATCTTCGCTCAGGGGCTACTCAGCTCGGCGCGAGGTCGGTGCTGAGGTAGTCCCGTGCAACGCCGGCGGGGAGGACCGCCGGCGCTGCACGGAAGTTCTCACCATATCTAAGTTTTGGCTGAGAGCAAGTCAATTTCAGTTAACAATATCTTCAGCTTTCCCGCGTCCAGGGTCGGGACAGCCGTGACGACACGCCACCCGAGGCGCCGTCGCGACCTGGGGTCCAATAATCCAGCACTGCGCGCTATCTGGGCTTTTCCCGCGGCAACGACCAGGGGTCATTAAATGCTGAGATAAAACTGAGAACAAGGTAGTGGTGCTTAGGTTCGTGGCCTGTGGACAGCGGAGCCCGAAGTGCGGTGATTACATGCGAATCTTCGTGCTGTGGCCCAGCCGTTCCTCGGAAGTGCGGCGCTCGCGTGCGGCTCGGTGAGCCGACACCAGCTGCGGACGCGCTATCGCACCGTGTTTCCGAACGTCTACCTGCCCAAACATGTCCAGCCGTCTCTTCAACAGCGCATCGTCGCGGCCTGGCTGTGGTCGAATCGCGAGGCAACCATAGCCGGAGCCGCAGCCGCGGCGCTGCACGGCACAAAGTGGATCGACGACGCGATTCCCATCGAGCTGATCCACGCCAATCCTCATCGACCGCGCGGCGTGCTGACCCGGCGTGACCTGCTACTCGACGGCGAAGTGATGGTCGTGTCCGGGCTCGCGGTCACCACGCCAGAGCGCACCGCTTTCGACATCGGTCGCCGAGAGCCGGTACGCCCGGGGGTGGCGCGGCTGGACGCGCTCGCGCAAGCGACTGGCTTCAACGTCGACGACGTTGTGGCCGTCGCTCGGCATCACCCTCGCGCTCGAGGATTGCGCCGCTTGGAGACCGCGCTCGAACTCATGGATCCCGGGGCGCAGTCGCCCAGGGAAAGTTATCTGCGGCTGCTACTGGTCGAGGCCGGATTTCCCCGGCCGCAGACCCAGATTCCGGTGTTTGACGCCGACGGTCTTCCGGTGGCCTACCTCGATTTGGGCTGGCAGGAGTACATGGTGGCGGTGGAATACGACGGTGACCACCACCGCGTCGACCGGTACCAGTACGTCAAGGACATTCGACGCCTCGAAATGCTTGAACGGATGGGCTGGCTGATAATCCGGGTCGTCGCCGAGGATCACCCCGTCGACATCATCCAGCGGGTCCAGCGTGCGCTTGAGTCGCGCAGTTCGACTGTGCGCTGAGGGTTTTCAGTGTTCATCCTGGGCGGGAATTTCGCCATTTTCCCGCCCAGGACGCACAGTCGACGGGGAGGCAGGACGCACAGTCGACGGGAGAGGGGACAAGACAGTCGACGGGCGGGCTGGCGGCGGAGTCGAGAGGGCTCAGAACGTGCTGGTGGGCCGCACCTTGTTGGCCATGTCGACCAGCGTGTAGCGATGCGCTTGGGTGGGGGCGACCCGGGCCAGTCCACGCAACGACGCCTCGACGCCGAGACGCAGTCCATGCGGGGTGAACGGGAAACCGAGGATGTGGTTGGTGCTGGCCTCGTGATCCTGTAGCCAGTCCATGGCGCCGCCCAGCACCAGGGCGCGGATTTGCAGGACCCGCGGTTCGGTGGGCGGCAGCGCCTCCACCCGCCGCGCCGCGTCGCGGATCTGGTCTTCGGTGATTTCGCTCGTCGACCGGCCAGACAGCAGCGTCAACGCGCTGGTCAGCCGGGCGGTCGTGAAATGCCTTGAGCTGGCGGGCACTTCGTCGAGGGTGCGCACCGCGCCTTCCCGGTCGCCGCTGGCCGACTGTGCCCTGGCCAGCCCGAAAGCCGCCGAGATCACCCCGTCGTCGGCGTCCCACACGGTGCGGTAGAACTTATGCTCGTCCGACGAGCCGGCCAGTTCGGCGGTGGCGGCCAGCGCCATCTTGGGCGCCAGCTCACCGGGAAAAGTGTCCAGCACCTCGGTGAAATGCTTGATGGCAGAGTCGTAGTCACCGGTGAGCACCTCGGAGACAGCGCGATACCACACCAGCCGCCAGCGCCATCCGACGCGTTCGGCGAGGTCGTCGAGTTTGCGGGTGGCGTTGCCGACGTCACCCAGATCCAGCAGCGCGCGGACCTCCATCAGCGGTAGCTCGACCGACTCAGACAGGTCGATACCCTCGGCGTCCAACGAGCCGTGGCGGAAGGCGCGCAGCGAATCCAGCGTCTGCACCGGCTGGGAGAGCACGGTGGCCCCCAGCACCGAAGCCGCGGCGTCGGCCGGATCGACCAACGGCACTTGCAGCGCGGTCACGATTTCGCGGGCGGTCAACTTCTCCGAATGCACCTGGCCGTCCAGATACACATCGGTGTGCGCGACCAGCAGGTCGACGCCGAACGTGGCGCGGGAACGGGTGAAGATCGTCGACAAGCCGGGCCGCGGCACCCCGGTGTCCTGCGCCACCACTTCGCGCAGCACGCCCATCAGCTGCCCCGACATCTCCTCGGCGCTGCTGAACCGCCGCCGCGGGTCCGGATCGGTGGCGCGCTGCAGCAAGCGGCCGAACGAGTCGTAGGAGTTGAGCACCGGGTCGTCTTGGGGCAGTCCGTCGACGTAGCGGCCATTGCGGGTGCGCAGGTTGAGGGTGAGGGCTGCCAGCGTGCGTCCCACGGTGTAGATGTCGGTGGCCACCGTCGGGCCGGTCCGCACGATCTCCGGCGCCTGGTAGCCAGGTGTGCCGTAGAGGTAGCCGAACGAATTGATCCGCGACACCGCGCCCAGGTCGATCAGCTTGAGCTGCTCCTCGGTCAGCATGATGTTCTCTGGCTTGAGGTCGTTGTAGACCAGCCCCATCGAATGCAAATAGCCCAGCGCAGGCAGGATTTCGAGCACGTAGGCGATCGCCTCGGCAACAGATAGCTTCTTGCCCTTGGACTCCTTGAGCGATTGCCCGCCGATGTACTCCATCACGATGTAACCGACCGGCTCGCCATGCCGGTCGGCGTGCTCGACGAAGTTGAAGATCTGCACGATCGACGGGTGGACCACCTCGGCCAGGAACTGACGTTCGGCCATCGCGATCTTCTGTGCCTCGGCGTCGCCGGAGTGCACCAAACCCTTGAGCACCACCGGTCGGTCGTTGACGTTGTGGTCGAACGCGAGGTAGACCCATCCCAGCCCGCCGTGGGCGACGCAGCCCTTGATTTCGTACTGTCCCGCGACGACGTCGCCCGCGCTCAACTGCGGCAGAAAGGAATACGGACTGCCGCAGTGCGGGCACCAGCCCTCCGACAGCGCCTCGCCGTCGGCGCTGGACCGGCCGACCGGCTGGCCGCAGTTCCAGCAGAACCGTTTTGCTTCCGGCACGACCGGGTTGGTCATCAAGGCCTCGAGCGGATCGATATCGGGAACTCGAGGGATCTCCACCAGTCCGCTGCCCAACCGGCGCACCGGCTGGACCGGACGGGTGGGCGTTGTCAGCCGTTCCTGGGATTCGGTGGCTACCGTGCCGGCCGAAGGGAATTCGTCGTCATCATCGTCGAAATTGGGCCGAAACACCGCTTCGGTGGGCACCGGGCGTGCCACCGCCGAGGAGTCGGCAAGTTCCGGCTGAGTTCCCGGGCCGAGATCCTCGTCCCGCTCTGCGTCCACTTGCTCGCCCATCAGTCCACATACTTCGGGTTGGGCGGCGCCGGGGCCGGGCCGAGAACATATAACCACTTGCGGTACAACGTGTTCCAGGTGCCGTCGCGGCGGATCCGGTCGAGGGTGCCGTTGACGAAGCGAACCAGCCCGGTGTTGGTCAGGTTGACGCCGATGCCGTAGGGCTGGCTGTCCATGTTCGGCCCGACGATGTGCAGGTAAGGGTCCTGGGATACCAGCCCGGCCAAGATGGTGTCGTCGGTGCTGACGGCGTCGGCCTCCCGCTGCTGCAGAGTCACCAGGCAATCGGCCCAGTTCACCACCTCCACGAGGATCGGTGGCGGTGCGATCTCGCGGATCCGTTGCAGCGAGGTGGTGCCGTTCGCGACGCAGACCCGCTTGCCGGACAGGTCGGAGGGCCTGACGATCGCCGAGTCGTTCGGAGCCAAGATGCGCTGATAGGCGTCGAGGTAGACGGTGGAGAAGTTCACCTGCTGTTTTCGCTCGCAGGTGATGGTCATGGTCTTCACGACGATGTCGACCAGCGATGGCCGGCCTGTCTGCAGCGCGGTGATGCGTTCGGCCGACGACAGGATGCGGTACTTGATTTGATCGGGCGTGCCGAAGATGTCGCGCGCCACCTCCTTGGCGATGTCGACGTCGAAGCCGGTGATGTTCCCGTTTATCGGATCGAGGAAGCTGAATAGGTTGCTGCCGATGTCAAGCCCGACGATCAGGCTGCCGCGGGCGCGGATATTGGCTACTGCGGCGTCTGCCTCAGGCTTGGTGGCAAACGGGCGCAGGCTGGCGGTGGCATTGCAGTCATTGGCCGACGTGTCCGGCGGCCGGGCCCGCTGCGGCGACATCGTAATCATGCCGGCCGGCGTGGGTGGCTTCAGCGTCGGCGCCGGCACGTTAACCACGGGTGCCGAGTGGCCGCAGCCGGCCAACACCGTGGCCGCCACCGCGGCGCACAGGAGGCGAGTGCCCGACCGCCGCGGCATCAGCGGTACTCGTCCAGCCGGGGCCACAAACCCAAGGCGACCGCAACGGCGCCGCCCAGACTCAGCACGATGCCGCCGACGGTGGCGCCGGTTAAACCACGACGTGCGTTGAGGATGTCGTTGCGCAGTTGGTCGCGGCTCTGGGCCATGGTCTTGATCAAGTCTTCATCGAGCTTGCCGAAGGCGGGGCCGGAGTCGCCGTCGCCGTTGCCGAGCGCGACTTGGGTGGCGGCCTGGTAGTCGCCCTTCGAAATGTACTCGTTGATCCGGTCGTTGGCCTGCTGCCAGCGCACCAGCAGCTGGGATGCACCGTCCAGATCGGCTTTGTCGACGGCATCACGGCGGGACAGGTACTCGTCGAGCAGCTTCTGCATTTTGGCAATTTGCTCGGGAAAGGGCTCCTTGCGGACTTCTTCGTCACCGCGCCGGATCAGCGACAGCGTCTCGTCGGCCCGCGCCTGCTGGGCGCTGATAGCCAGGTTGGTGATCGCTTTCAATGACTTCCCGGCGGTGTCTTTGGCGTTACGGCTGCCAGTGGTGGAAATCCAGAGCGCCGTACCCACCCACACCACCATAACGAGAATGGCCAGGGCGCCGACCACAAGACCCGGGTTGATCCGTCGTTTGGTGTGCCGGGCAAGCCAGCGGTGCGAGAACGCACCGAAGGCGACGGTGGCTAAGACGATCAGGGCCACCGGGGCCGGGATCTGTGTCGTCGCGCTCGTCTCGCTGTCCACCCGCGCCGAGGTGCGCTCGTAAAGCTGTTGGGCCTTGGGCAGGATCGTGGTCTGCATCAGCGTGGAGGCTTCCGACAGATACGCCGAGCCGACCGGGTTGCCGGCCCGGTTGTTGGTGCGGGCAATCTCGATCAGTCCGGTGTAGACGGACAGCTCGGCGTTGATCTGGCCGAGCAACTGGACCAGCGATTCGTCGGTCAGCCCGCTGGAGGCCCTGGTCACCGCCACGGAGGCATCGGTGATGGCCTGCTCATAGCGTTGCCGGACCTCGCGTGGTTCGGCGTTGGCGATGAAGGCGGTGGCCGCCGCGGCGTCGGCCACCGACAACGTGGTGTACAGCCGCCCGGCGGCGAACGCCAGCGGTTCGGTGTGATCCAGCACCGTGCTCAGCGCTTGCTGGCGATGCTTGATCGTCGTCGAGGTGGCGAATGCGCTGAGGCCGCCCAGAATCGCCAGAATTACGCCGATCGTGAGGATGCGGCCCGGCGTCGTCGACACAAACCACCAACGCGGGTGAGCCACTTCAATTGGCGACCGCGATACCAGCGGCTCGGTCGACGGGTGCGCCAACTCTACGGTCACGTCGATTCGGACCTCATCTTCCGGCGGTCGGTTGTGGGAAATTCTATAAGCGAATTCTAAGAGTTCATCCGGCAGATTGCGCGCAAGCACGCCTAAACGGCCGCGCGCCTCGCGACCCGCATCCGCATCGGGCGCCTTTATCCTGAATACCGTGCGCGGCGACGGCGACGGATGGGTGGTGTCCGACAGCGGCATTCACTACTGGGGCCGGTATGGCGCGGCCGGTCTATTGCTGCGGGCACCGCGCGCGGATGGCACCCCTGCGGTGCTGCTGCAGCACCGCGCGCCGTGGAGCCACCAGGGCGGAACCTGGGGACTGCCCGGCGGTGCCCGGGACAGTCACGAGACACCCGAGCAGACCGCCGTCCGCGAAGCCCACGAAGAAGCCGGGCTGCTCGGCGACTTGCTCTGCGTGCGCGCGACGGTGGTCACAGCGGAGGTGTCCGGGACCTGGGGCACCGCGTGGACCTATACGACGGTGGTCGCCGACGCTGACGAATTGCTGCAGACCGTGCCGAATATGGAAAGTGCCGAGATGCGCTGGGTCGGCGAGGACGAGGTGGCCGACTTGCCGCTGCATCCGGGGTTTGCCGCCAGCTGGCAGCAGCTGCGCACCGCCGCGGAGACCGTGCCCCTGGACGCCGACGACGAGCGGCGCCGCCACTTGCCGCGCACAGTGGAGATCGAGGCGGGCGTCTTCGTCTGGTGTATGCCGGGCCGTCCCGATCAGGCTCCGTCGCAGCTGAGTTACCGGATCAGCTCGCTGCTGCAAGCGCCGAACTGAGTTCGAACGCCGCGGCCTGGGGATCCTGGGCAGCGGTGATCGCCCGCACCACGACGACGCGGCGGGCTCCGGCGTCGAGCACTTCGGGCAACCGCTGGGCGTCGATACCGCCGATCGCGAACCACGGCTTGGTGCCGGCCAGCTCAGCAGTGGCGCGCACCAGGCTCAGACCCGGCGCCGGCCGGCCCGGCTTGGTCGGGGTCGGCCAGCACGGACCCACGCAGAAGTAGTCGACGTCGTCGCGGATGGCGCCGGTGACCTGGTCGATGTCGTGAGCGGAGCGGCCGATGATTGCGGTGGGCCCAACGATATCTCGTGCTGTGGCCGGCGGCAGGTCACGCTGGCCCAGGTGCAGCACGTCGGCACTGGCGGCGCGGGCGATGTCGGCGCGGTCGTTGACCGCGAACAACGCCCCGTGCCGACGGGCGGCGTCGGCGAGGATCTCCAGCGCGGCCAGCTCGTCTAGCGCCTCGAGCGGGCCGAAGCTTCGCTCACCGGCCGAGCCCTTGTCGCGCAGCTGGATGATGTCCACCCCGCCGGCCAGCGCCGCGTCGGCGAACTGGGCCAGGTCGCCGCGCTCGCGGCGGGCGTCGGTGCACAGGTACAGCCTGGCCGTCATCAGACGGTGGGATGATTCGTGCACACCGCGACGCTAGCGCGCTAGCGTGGAACCCTGAAGTAGTCAGACACGGGAGTCCCGGAGCAGGAGAAACGTGCGGGGCTGAGAGTGGGCACACGGGATATGAGCCATCTGCCCTGACCGTCAAACCTGATCCGGATCATGCCGGCGAAGGGAGTGCGAGATGTCATCGGGACGCCCGGGGTCGCTGGCTGTGGTCGGCGGCGGCGTCATCGGGCTTTCGGTCGCGCGGCGGGCTGCGCAGGCCGGATGGTCGGTGCGAGTGCATCGCACGGGCGAGCACGGCGCGTCCTGGGTGGCGGCCGGCATGCTGGCTCCACACAGCGAAGGCTGGCCCGGCGAGGAAGGACTGCTGCGGCTGGGCCTGGAGTCGCTGCGGCTCTGGCACGAGGGTGGCTTTCTCGACGGGTTGCCGCCGCAGGTGGTCACCGCGCGCGAGTCGCTGGTGGTGGCCCTCGACCGGGCCGATGTCGCCGATCTACGCACCGTCGCCGACTGGTTGTCCGCGCAAGGCCACCCGGTGATCTGGGAATCGGCCGCCCGCGACGTGGAACCGCTGTTGGCGCCAAATTTTCGGCACGGTTTCCGGGCGCCCACCGAGCTGGCCGTCGACAACCGCGCCCTGCTGGACGCGCTGAGCCTGGCCTGCGATCGCCTCGGCGTTCAATGGTCGGGTCGCGTGCATGACGTGTCGCGCGTCGACGCCGATGCGGTGGTGATTGCCAACGGTATCGACGCGCCCGCGTTGTGTCCCGGCCTGCCGGTCCGGCCGGTGAAGGGCGAGGTGCTGCGGCTGCGGTGGCGAAAGGGCTGTATGCCCTTGCCGCAGCGGGTAATTCGCGCTCGCGTGCACGGGCGTCAGGTGTATCTGGTGCCGCGCACCGACGGTGTGGTGGTCGGTGCCACCCAATACGAGCACGGTCGCGACACCGCGCCCGCGGTCTCCGGCGTGCGAGACCTGCTCGAGGACGCCTGCGCGGTGCTGCCGGCCCTGGGTGAGTACGAGTTCGCCGAATGCGCCGCCGGGCTGCGCCCGATGACACCGGACAACCTGCCCATGGTGCAGCGCGTGGATGCGCGCACCCTGGTCGCCGTCGGCCACGGCCGCTCGGGGTTTCTGCTGGCGCCGTGGACAGCCGAACAGATTGTGTCCCAACTCGTTCCGGTGGGAGCCGACCTATGATCGTCATAGTCAACCAAAACAGCGTCGAGGTCGACGAGCAGACCACCGTCGCCGCGCTGCTGGCGCAGTTGGGCTACCCCGACCGGGGTGTCGCGGTGGCGCTGGATCAGGCGGTACTGCCCCGCGCGGGCTGGGCCACGGTGCTTTCTGAGCTTTCGGACGTTTCTGGGCCGCTGCGGCTCGAAGTGGTGACGGCGGTGCAAGGTGGCTGAGCAGAAACTGACGATCGCGGGCCGCGGATTTACCTCGCGGCTGATCATGGGTACCGGGGGAGCGGCCAACCTGGCCGTGCTGGAGGAGGCGCTGATCGCCTCAGGCACCGAGCTGACCACCGTCGCGATGCGCCGGGTCGACGCCGAAGGCGGCACCGGCCTGCTCGACCTGCTGGGCCGGCTCGGTATCACACCGCTGCCCAACACCGCGGGCTGCCGCAGCGCCGCCGAGGCGGAGCTGACCGCGCAACTGGCCCGCGAAGCGCTGGGCACCGAGTGGGTCAAGCTCGAAGTGATCGCCGACGAGCGCACCTTGCTGCCGGACGGCCTCGAATTAGTCCGGGCCGCAGAGCATTTGGTGGATGATGGGTTCGTCGTGCTGCCCTATACCAACGACGACCCGGTGCTGTCCCGACGGCTGGAAGACATCGGCTGTGCTGCCGTGATGCCGCTCGGCTCGCCGATCGGCACCGGCCTGGGCATCGCCAATCCGCACAATATCGAGATGATCGTCGCCGGTGCCGGTGTCCCGGTGGTGCTCGACGCCGGCATCGGCACCGCCAGTGACGCCGCGCTGGCGATGGAGTTGGGCTGTGATGCAGTGCTGCTGGCCACCGCCGTGACCCGGGCCGCCGACCCGCCGGCGATGGCCGCCGCGATGGCCGCCGCCGTCACCGCCGGTCATCTGGCCCGCCGGGCCGGGCGGATCCCGAAACGGTTCTGGGCGCAGGCGTCCAGCCCGGCACCATGACGAAACGGTATGTGGCGCTGGGCAGTTCGATGGCGGCCGGGCCGGGTATCTTGCCACGGGCGGCAGGTGCGCCTTGTGGCTCGGGCCGATCGGCGCGCAACTATGCTCATCTGGTCGCTCAACGACTGAACCTCAATCTGGTCGACGTCACGTTTTCCGGTGCCACCACCGCCCATGTGCTCGCCGAACGGCAGCGCGGTGCCCCACCACAGATCAACGCCCTGAACGGCACGGAGACCCTGGTCACCGTGACCATCGGCGGCAACGACGTCGGCTACATCCCGCTGCTGATGTCCGCGGCTTTGCCGCGCCTGGTCAGGTTCCTCCCCAGGATCGCCGCGCTGCTGGACGCACCCACTCGCGAGCAGGCGCTCGCGCAGGCCGGTGAGTCGCTACGGGCCGTCGGTGCGGCGCTGCGCCGGCAGGCTCCAGACGCCCGGGTGCTGTTTGTCGACTACCTCACCGTGCTGCCGCCGGCCGGCACACGGGCCGGACCGCTGTCGTCGGCTGACGCCGACCTGGGTCGGCACGTCGCCGCACGCCTGGAAGAGCTGACCGCGGCGGCAGCGCAGGACACCGGTTGCGGGATCGTGCGCGCCGGGCAGGCCAGCCGGGACCACCACGCCTGGTCGGCGGATCCGTGGACCGTCGGTGCGGGCTTGCCGCTGCCCTGGAGCCCGGCACCGTTTCACCCCAGTGCGGCCGGAATGCGCGCGGTTGCGGACTTGGTTTCGGTGCAGGTCGGTGCCGATTGACAACCCTCCGCGGCGGGTAGCCAATATCCCAGGTAAAACTGGTGGCTTGAGCACTAGGCCCTCGATTCGAGTGGAGCCGCTCACATGACGACATGTTCATCGGTTGGGTTCGGCGCCGAGATGCGCGGCCACGGGGTAGTCAGCTCGGCTGCCGGTCTGGTGCCGTTCGGTCACGTGGGCTGCGGATACAGCGATCGGGACGAGTTTTGCGAGCGCGTCGCCGAGTACGTCGCGGACGGGCTGACCGCCAACCAACGCATCGAGTACGTCGGCGACGCCAGCCGGGAAGCGTTGACCGCTGAGTTGGCCACAATCGGCTTCGGCGACGGTGTGAAGTCCGGACGGATCCGGGTCACGCCGGCGGAGGAGTTCTACGAGTTCCAGCCTGACAGCGACATCGTGGACGGTGAGGCCACGGTGGCCGAGCGAGTGGCGGCTACCGAGCAAGCGGTGGCGGACGGCTACAGCGGCTTGCGTGCGGTGGTTGACGGCACCGCGTTTGCTCGTTCAGCCGAGCAGCGCAATGCCTGCGCGACGTTCGAGTACCTCGTCGATCAGATGATGGCGGTGCTGCCGTCGTCCTCGTTGTGCGCCTACGACCTGAACAGCCTTGGCCCCGCCGCGGTGGAGCTGACCTGTCTGCACCCGTTTGTGACAGCCGATGCGGCCAGTTTTCAGCTTTTCGCCGAGCCGGGCTTCGGCTTCGCGCTGGTGGGTGAGATCGACGCCGCCGACCACGACGTCTTCATCACCACGCTGCGCCGGGCCTGGAAGTTGCAGGCATCTGGCCCGGTCGTCATCGATGCTCGCGGCCTGGACTTCGTGACGCACCACGAGCTCAGCACACTCGACAACTATGCGCGCGCCGAGCACCGGGAGGTGGTTCTGTGCACTGACCAGCGCGTCGTCGCCCGGCTCACCGGCATCCTGCCGCTGACGAATGTGCGGGTGGCGCCCGGGTCGCCGGAGTTGGCGCCGGCGCAGAGCTGAGGTATCTGATTCAAGCTCGCGCCTGATGGGTACGAGGCAGTTGACCGGGGGACGTGGCCATTGACGATGACGATGACGATGGAGACCGAGCAGAGCTTGGTGCACTCAGCGCTCTTCTACCGCACAGAGCGCGATTACGCCGACTCCGTGGTTCCGCTTGTCAACGAGTGGCTGGGCAAATCCGAACCGGTGATGATCTCGGTGCCGTCGCACCGGATTGGGTTGCTGCGCGCGGCATTGGGCCCGACCGCGAAGGCGGAGAGCCTGATCATGACCGACATTGCCGAGGTGGGCCGCAATCCCGGTCGGTTGCTGGGCATGCTGGGTAGCTTCGTGCAACGCCACCGCGACCAGCCGGTGCGGATGATCGGTGAACCGGTGTGGCCCGGGCGCAGCGCCGCCGAGTATCCCGCCTGCGTGCAGCATGAAGCCTTGTTCAACGTCGCCCTTGCCGCGCACGACGCGACTGGTTTGTGCCTTTACGACGCGTCACAGCTGGACACCCGCGCGCTGGCCGACGCCCGTCTCACCCATCCGTTGATCTGGCAGGACGGCGCACACCAGCACAATCCGGAATACGCCGTCGAAACCGCACTGGACCGATGCAATGAGCCGCTAGCCACCAGCCCGGCCGCGGCGACATACACGGTTTCTGAGTTCACCGAGCTCAGCGGGGCCCGCCGGTTCGGCAGCCGGTACGGTCGATTTCTCGGCATGTCCGCCGACCGCATTGCCGATCTTCAGCTGATTGCCACGGAACTGGCGACCAACAGCTTGTGCCATACCGGGGGTGTCTGCCGGCTGGCGTTTTGGCACGACGATGGGCATCTGGTTTGTGAGGCGCGCGACATCGGGCATTGGACTGATCCGCTGGCTGGTTGCCGCCCGCCGGCGGCAAGGCCTTCCGGCCTGTACGTTGTCAACGCGGTAGCGGATCTGGTGCGCATCCACACGTCGGCGGCGGGCACGACAATCCATGCGTATCTTCGGCTGGACCGAGTCGCGATTGAGGCCTGCTGATTGCACCGGCGTGGGCCGTCTAACGTGGGCGCCGTGGACAACAAATGGAGGGTAGTGCCGGCGGTGCTCACCGTCGTTGCGGCCGTCGCGTTTGTGACGGGCGGCTGCGGTCACTCGGCGAACAGCTCGCAACCGGCGATGCAAACCGCCGCCGCGGAGTTCGCCGGCGCCTTGCGCGGCCGGGTCACCACCGACGCCATGATGGCTCACTTGTCGAAACTGCAAGATATCGCCAACGCCAACAACGGCACTCGCGCGGCCGGCACACCGGGCTATGACGCCAGCGTCGACTATGTGGTTAACACCTTGCGGCACAGTGGTTTTGATGTGCAAACCCCGCAGTTTGAAGCGCGTGTCTTCCACGCCGACGACGGATCAGTGACGGTCGGCGGCAAGACAGTGCAGGCACACGCGCTGATGTTCAGCCTCGGCACCCCTGCTGACGGGACGACGGGGCCGCTGGTGCTGGCCCGCACGGACGACAGTCCGGGCTGCACGGCCTCAGATTACGACGGGCTGCCGGTGCAGGGTGCCGTCGTGCTGGTGGACCGCGGTACCTGCCCGTTCAGCGAAAAGGAGGACGCGGTGGTTCAGCGCGGCGCGATCGCGTTGATCGTCGCCGACAACGTCGACGAGAAGGAGATGGGCGGCACTCTCGGGGAGAAGACCGATGTCAAGATTCCGGTGGTGAGTGTGAGTAGAGCCGATGCGGTACAGCTGAGGACGCATCCCGGGCCGACCACCGTCAAACTCAATGCGAACACGCAGAATCTTGTGGCCCGCAACGTGATCGCGCAGACCAAGACCGGATCGACGTCCGACGTGGTGATGGCCGGTGCGCACCTGGACAGCGTGCCCGAGGGGCCAGGCATCAACGACAACGGCTCGGGGGTGGCCGCGCTGCTGGAAACCGCTGTGCAGCTGGGCAATTCGCCGCACGTGCACAGCGCGGTGCGGTTCGGCTTCTGGGCCGCCGAAGAATTCGGGCTGATCGGATCGCACAAGTACGTCGAATCGCTCAACGAAGACGCGCTGAAAGACCTTGCGCTGTACCTGAACTTCGACATGCTGGGATCGCCCAATCCGGGGTATTTCACCTATGACGGGGACCAGTCGCTGCCCGCCGACCAGCGAGGTCAGCCGGTGGTGCCCGAAGGTTCGGCCGGCATCGAGCGCACGCTGGTCGCCTATGTGAGGTCGGCCGGCAAGACACCGCAGGACACTTCGTTCGACGGCCGTTCGGACTACGACGGTTTCACCTCGGCGGGTATCCCTTCGGGTGGGCTCTTTTCCGGTGCCGAGGCGAAGATGTCCGCCGATCAGGCGAAGCTGTGGGGCGGAACCGCTGACCAGCCGTTCGATCCGAATTATCACCAGAAGACGGACACTCTCGACCACGTCGACCGCACCGCGCTGGGTATCCTCGGCGGCGGGGTGCCCTATGCGCTCGGCCTTTACGCGCAGGATCTCAGTGGTCGCAACGGTGTACCGGTCCGCGACGACCGCACCCGTCACGTGCTGGCCCCGCGATGAGGTATGGCCTCACCCCACGACTTTGCGCAGCCGACGAGGATCGCGCGGAAGGTTGAGCCGAACGGCGGCGAAGTGATCGCCTCGGTCACCTTGCCGTCCCGCGAGCCGGAATCGTGTAGGTGCTGACCCACTCGACGTGCGTGTCCTCGTCGGACGGGGTGAACGTCAGCGTACCGCCCTCGTGTTCGCCGACCCGGAACGAACGAACGGACTACCAGGTAGGAGTAGCTCCGAGGCGCGTCGTGATGCGTCGTTTTGAGGTACCGCGGCCCCAGCTGAATGACGGGTTGCGCTGACGCGGGCGGCGGCGTTCATGCTTGGCCTTCGCCCTCGGTGGGTGTTCGCCGCGCCGCTCCTCGGTCGGCGTGGAAGTCGGCGACGAGTGAATCGATGGTGATTTCGGCGACGATGTTCATGTCGGCGTCGTAGATTTCGTAGAGCAGGTCGCTGGGTGTGGCCGGACGAGCGCCGAAATACACTACGCCACCTTCGGGGCCGCCGCGCTCGAGGTGCGGCTTGGAATCATTTGCGGTCAAAGCATAGTCGCCGGCGCGGCGGATGCGGTGCTCGCTGGTCGATCCGTCTGCCTCCACGTCCCATAGGTGTTGCTCGCCGGCCAGGACGATGACGCTGGTGACCGCGGCGTGCC
The DNA here is from genome assembly GCA_963787635.1 of uncultured Actinomycetota bacterium. GTDB lineage: Bacteria > Actinomycetota > Actinomycetes > Mycobacteriales > Mycobacteriaceae > Mycobacterium. The sequence continues at coordinate 1,442,054 of CAWBDP010000008.1, forward strand.
GGTGGATCGGGCAATGACCGCCGTCCCCTTGCCAGCGCACGATCATGTCGAGCGTCGCGGCGTCGCGGTCGTAACCCAGTATCGTGTAGTCGTGGTGGATCTTGTGCTTGGTTCCCGGAACGCCGGTGACCTCCTTCCACCGATGACGCGACGCGTCGAACGTGCTGTTGATCATCACACCTCCTGGCCGTGATCAGTTGATGGGCCGGTACTGCGGACCTCAGTACCAGTGAAAGCATCACTAGGCTCGCGGCGCGACTGGGCTCCGGCACGATCAACCTCAGCGGCGTCGGGTGATTCAGGCGACGTCTTCGACGTGTTCACGTTTTCGCGGGTCGTACTGAGCAGGCGGGTGAGGACCTTGCCGGTCGGATTGCGGGGGAGCGTGTCGACGAACAGGACGTCGCGAGGCACCTTAAATCGTGCCAGCCGTTGCCGCACATAGTCGTTGACGTCGCCTTCGGATGAGGTCCGCGCCGGGGCGCGCGACGACGAAGGCACGCAGCCGCTGCCCGTATTCGCAGTCGGGCATGCCGATGACGGCGGCCTCGGTAATAGTCGGGGTGAGACGGCAGCGCTTCTTCCACCTCGGCGGGGAAGACGTTCTCGCCCCCGGAGACGATCATGTCGTCGGCCCGGCCGTCGATGAAAAGCCTTCCCGCGGAATCTAAATGGCCAATGTCGCCGGTGGCAATAAGTCCGTCGATGGATTCCTTAGTGCCGCCGCCGGTGTAGCCGGTGAACTGGATACCGTTGGCGACGAAGATCCTGCCCTGGTGGCCCTGTTGTACGGGACGGCCCGCGTCGTCGAAAAGCCCGACGACAGCACCGGGCACCACCCGCCCGACGCATCCCGGCTCGGCCTCCAGGTCGGTCGGCGTGGCCACGGTGGCATAGGCGACCTCGGTGGAGCCGTACATGTTGTAGAGGACGGGGCCGAAGACCTTCGTCGCGTCGGCGCACAGACCGGCTCCCAATTGGGATCCCGGCGACGAAAACGATGCGCAGCGCTTACAGGTCGTGTCTGCTCCAGGCCTGGGGGCCCAATCGATCATCCGGCGCAGCATGATCGGCACAGCGATCATCGTCGTGGCGCGGTGGCGGGCGAGGCTCTCCAGGGTGTGGCACGGGTCGAATCGTCGCCGCACCACCACCGTGGAGCCCAGCAGCAGCGCGAGCATGGCTTGGCCGAACCCGAGTGCGTGGAACAGCGGCACAGCGCATTCGATGGTTTCGTGCGCCCGAAACGGCGCTTTGGACAGCAGACCGCCGACGGGTATCAGCGATCGCGGCTGCAAGCGGGGCGCGCCCTTCGGGTGTTCCGGTGGTCCCGCTGGTCAGGATGACGAGTTGGGCCGGTGTGGCGGGTTTGGGTGGTGGCGACTGATCGCGATCGACGATCAGCGCGTCAAGGCTGTCAAGCGCCGGCACTTCGCTCCACGCCAGCGTGCAACCCAGCCGCGGATCGATGCCGGCGACCGCATCGGTGTAGTCGTCGTCGTAGCACGAGAAGATCGGCGCCCTCCCGGCGCAGGACCTGCTCAGCTGGCCGGCGCCGAAGTCGGTGTTGAGCAGGACGATGCGGGCGCCGCACTTGGCGGCGCCGAACAAGGCGTCAAGGAAACCTCGATGGTTGCGGGCCAGGATCGCCACGCCGTCGCCTGCGACGAGCCCGCGACGCTCGCCAACTGTTGGCCACGGCATTGGACCGTGACGTCCAGATCAGCGAAAGTAAGCCGTCCGCGCTCGTCGATCAGCGCCACGCGGTCAGCCGTGGCGCACGCGGCCGCGGTAACAGCGGCGCCCAATCGGGCCGTAGTCACGTATTGCCCGAAGGATTTCGCCCAGCCGGTGAATCGGCATCGGGCGCAGGCCGCCGGCGCGGGCCAGCTGCCACAGCGCCCACGACTCCTCGGCCATACGTGCCGCCGCGGTTCGAAAGCGCGCCGCCCGATTCGTCGTCGAGATCGACGCCCCCGCTCTCATCGGGTGCTCGACGCCGTCACGGCATCGTGTCCTAAGTAGTTAACATGCCAGTGCTTGATGCCGTTGAGCCAGCCAGACCGGAGCCGCTCGGCGCGGAGATGGGGCTGAGATCCGGTATATTGTCGGCGATCGCGTTAAAGATGAGATTGATGGTCATGCGGGCCAGATTGGCGCCGAGACAGTAATGCGCACCGCTGCCACCGAATCCGACATGGGGGTTGGGGTCTCGCAGAATATTGAAGTGTAGGGGTCATCGAAGACGTCGTCGTCGAAGTTCGCCGACCGGTAGAACAGCACACCCGTTGGCCTTTCCTGATCTGCACCCCGGAAAGCCTCGGTGTCCTGCAGCGCGGTGCGCTGAAAGGCGGTGATCGGCGTGGCCCAACGGACGATTTCGTCGGCCGCGATTTCGGGACGCTGCCGCTTGTAAAGTTCCCACTGATCGCCGAACTCGTGAAAGCCATCATGCCCTGGGTGATGGAGTGACGCGTCGTGTCGTTGCCTGCCACGGCGAGCGTGAGGACGAAGAAGCCGAATTCTGCGTCTGACAGCTTCTCTCCGTCGATGTCGGCTCTGGTCAGCGTCGTGACGATGTCGTCGCCAGGATCGTTGGCCTTGATCTCGGCCATCTGCATGGCGTAGGTCAGCACCTGCACCGACGACGCCTGGCCGTCGATGCCGGCGTATTCGGGGTCTTCGCTGCCGGTCATCTCGTTGCACCAGCGAAACAGCTTCTTGCGGTCCTCCGAGGCACATCGAGCAGCCCGGCGATGGCCTGCAGCGGCAGCTCGCACGAGACTTGCTCCACGAAGTCTCCGCGGCCCTTGTGCCGCCGCGTTGCGAGGCGATTTGCTGGGCGCGCTCTTGAAGTTCTTCACGTAGTCGGCCGACGGCGCGTGGCCGTGAACCCGCGCGAGATGATCTTGCGCAGCCGGGTGTGATGCGGGGCGTCGATATTGAGTAATCGACGCACGCGCCGCGTCGATGTTCTCTCGCTTCACGTCATCGGGATACTTGGGAGCGCAGTGTTTTCGTAGGTGGAAAACACGTCGCTGCGCAGCGACACCTCCTTGACGTCTTTGATGTTTGGTGACCACCCAAAAACCACCGTCGTTGAATCCGCCCTTGCCGATGGGCTGCTCGTTCCACCAGATCGGTGCGACGCGGCGCAACTCGGCCAGCTCTTCGACGGGCAGCCGGTCGGCGTAGATGTCCGGGATCGTGAAATCGAAGCCCATCGGGAAGATTCGGGCACGGCCACGATGAGCTACTCCTTTGGTTACGGGGGCACCGGTTGATCAGGCGCCGGCTGTCGCGGCCGGGGCGCTCGGAATGCGCGTACTGCACAAACAATGTTCCGCGGATCAATTGCTTGGCTGAACGCAAGGCGCTGTGGTAGGCCGGCCGGCGGCAGGGTGGCGGCTTGTTCGGTGAGCCCGCGCGCCAATGCATAGATGGCATTGACGGTGCCTGCGACATCGGCGCTCCCGGCTCAGTGCGCCCTCTCGTCGGCCGTCTTCGATAATGTCGGCGATGATGTCCCGTAACACCGCGAATTCGACACGGTCGGGGTGGCTTTCTGCGCACGAAGGCGGCGCTTTCGGCGCGAATCGCCCGCTCAAACGCGGCTAGATAGGGATACTCGCGCATCAGCTGATCGGACTCGTCCAAAACGGCGTCGAGCCGGTCAATGACGTCAACGCCGCCTCGCCCGGCGGCGCGCAGTCGGGGCAGCGCAATGTCCTCGATCGCGGCCACGGTCGCCATGAGCAGTTCGGCCTTGTTAGGGAAGTAGTGATAGAGGCTGCGCGCTGGTCATCTCGGCGGCCTGCGCGATTTCGCGGATGCTCGTCTTCGAGTAACCGACCTCGGCCACACAGCGCATCGCCGCAATCAAAATGCGTTGCCGCGTCTCCTCGCCGTTGGCGCCGACCGGCCGACCCAGCAGTGACGTCGCGGCGGTCATCTGAGCCCGCCCCGGCGCCGCGCCCGCCGCATGACGGACTCCGCGGATGCCGCCGCACACTGCGGTGTCCGTCTCTCCGGCCGAGGAAAAACGGCGCGCTGGAATAATAAATCAATCATTTGATTGGATCATAGCAGAAGCGGCAGTGTGCGCCCGGCGAGATCCGCGCGCTGCTGGACGCCTCGATGGCGTTGTTCAACGACCGCGGCTACTCCGAGACCAGCATGGCCGAGATCGCGTCGGCCGCCGGTATTCCGGTATCGGGGATCTACCGGTATTTGTTCCGGCAAGTGCGACATCCTGGCGACCGGGTTGCGCCGCGTGGCCGACCGGGCCTCTAGCCCCTGGCGCAGATCCTCGGCCCCGCTCACTGAACAGCACCAGGCCTTGGTCCTGCTCATTAATGCCTACGTGGCGACCTCATTCGCCAGCCCCGAGCTGGCCACCGTCTACTACACCGAGCGAGTCAATCTGGCGCCCGCCGACCAGAACTGCTGCACAACATGCAGCGGTCCACACCCCACGCCTCAAACCCTAAGTGCCCAGCCGAAAACATCACCATCCTGCCCAAACGACTAGAGGCGGTTCCGATCCAGGATGCGCTGCCTTACTGCGGCGCTTCCCTTCGACAGGGTCGCCGAGCCCAACTGTGTGGCGTTCCAACAGGTCTGGTCCCCGTCCCGCAGTCTTTCGTAGACCAATTCGGCATGTTCTAACAGCTGCATGGCCTCCGAGAGGTCTGCGAGCCGGGTGCGCTCCGTTCCTCCGACACCGTGCAGCCGGACTAAGTCCCGGATAGTCTTCATCGATGGCTGGGTAAGTTTCGGCTCGAACTTTGGGAGTATGAAGGCGACGAGGTCGCTTTCGCTGAGATCTTTTCCGTGCTTTGGCCCGTCTGCGCCGAATGCCGGCATGAGCTCTGTTGCCAGGTCTGCCGCGGGCGGCAACACGGCCGACAACTCATCGAATGCCGTTTTGAGTTTCTTGCTTATCCCGAACAATGGCTTAACAACCTCCGATGGGAGATAAACGCGGAATGGCACGAGTGTACCGGGGTGTGGAAAGCGTGGCCGTGGATTGGCTAGGGAAGTAGCTGATCTGCCGTCCGCGGATTGGCTGACGTCGTACGGTGAGCCGATGAATACCGACTCCGCGCCACGGCTCCGGTGGTGGCGCCGAAAGGCCGTCATGACCCCGGCCGCCGTACTGGCCGTTGCCGTCATCGGTGCCGCCATCGTCATTATGAGCCAGCGCCACGAGAACTCGCGCGGCCCTCACACCACGCTGCCCACAAGCAGTACCCAAACTGCGCAACGCACATACGGTCCGCCAGTCGCGCTGCCGTTCAACGGTGTTGAAAGCCTCGGCGGTCCGGCGGTGGATGCCGCCGGCAATGTCTACGTCACCGACTTTATTGGCAACCGGGTGTTGAAACTGCCGGTGGGCTCGTCCACCTTTGTGGTGCTGCCGTTCACCAACCTCAATCTTCCGAGGAATGTGGCAGTGGACGGCGCGGGCAATCTCTACGTCACCGACTCTGACACCAACGGGGTGATCAAACTGGCGGCGGGCTCGTCCACGCCGGTATTGCTGTCGTTCACCGGCCTCAAAGATCCCGCCGGTATGGCGGCAGATGCTAGCGGCGATCTCTACCTCGTCGACAATCCCAACGGTCGGGTAATGAAACTGGCGGCGGGCTCGTCCACCCCGGTGGTGCTGCCGTTCACCGGCCTCAATCATCCTTTCGGCGTGGCGGTGGATTCCACCGGCAATCTCTACGTCGCCGACGCTGGCAACAGCCGAGTTGTGAAACTGGCGGCGGGCTCCAACAACCAGAGCGTACTGCCGATGAACCCGCCTCCGGATGATCTCAACCATGTGGCGGTGGATGCCGAAGACAACGTATACGTCGCCGCGACCCAGCTAATAAAGCTGGCCGCCGGCTCGTTCACTCCGACCGTCCTATGGCGCGGCCAGCACACCCGCGCCTGGGATGTAGTTGTGGACGCCGGTGGCAACGTCTACTTCACCGAAGTCCTCCACGAAGAGGCCGGTCGAGTTATCAAACTGCCGGTGAAGTAAGGCGCGCAGACGCGAGCGAGACGATCTGAAAGTTGCAGCGGCCTCAGCAGAGATATTGTTGCGCGGCCGTGTAGTAATCCTCTGCCTCGGCTCGGCCCATCTTCGTTTCAAGTTGAGCGATGCCGACGCCCTCGGTACATATTTGAATGCCCAGCTGTATAGCGGCATCGTTGCTTGCGAACTGCACGCCGTGGCTTCGCAGGTAGTCCAGATAGGCCGCCGTGTCATCAGCGTGCGCCGTAGCTGGAATGATCGATGATCCGGCGGCAAGTCCGGCGGCCAGCGCCAGCCCAGCAGTCATGGTGCGTAACATCAGGTTTCCTTTCCCAGTAGTGGTCTCGGCTGCGACGACTGCGCCGGTGGCAGATCGCAACCCGCGCTCGGTGAGCTGATGTCCAGCGCGGCGATGCGTTTCTCGGAAGTCATCGTGGCCCATCAGCAAATGGTCCCACTCCGCAAGCTGGCGCGACGGGAAATCGCGGATGACCACGCGCCCCGCCTGCGCCGCCTGTCGCACCGCGTGTTGCGTTTTCCTGACTGCCAAGGCTTCGCGGGACTTATCGCAGCACCGGAAACCTTTACGTCACCGACAACGGCAATAGCCGGGTGCTGAAGCTGGCGGCGGGCTCGTCCACCCAGGAAGTGCTGCCTTTCACAGGCCTCAACTCGCCGAAGTGTGTGGCCGTGGACAGCACCGGCAGCCTCTACGTCACTGAGGGCAACCAACGGGTGCTGAAGCTGCCGGTGCAGTAGCGCGGTCGCGACAGCCGCTCCTGCCGTTCACATTGCGGCTCAGACGATCTCACCCAACCGGGGCACCAGCTGGTCGCCGAGCCGGCGGATGAACGCGACCGGGTCCGGATCACCGGGCAGCGGCCCGACATTGATCATTTCGACACCCGATTGCGCATATCGCTCGACGGTTTTGAGGTATTCGTCGGTGTCCTCGAACGGGTCGGCGAAGAGCCCTACGGATTTGTGGATCTGGGACACGTCCCGGCCCACCGTGTCGCAGTGGCGTTCCAGCACCTCGATCTTGTGCTTGAGCTCGTCGACGTCGGACACCGTGGTGTTCCACATGTCGGCGTACTGAGCGACCAGCCGCAGCGTCTTTTTCTCACCCGATCCGCCGATCAGGATGGGCGGACGCCGAATCGGTTGCGGCACACAGATCGTCTCGGCCAACTGGTAGTGCTTGCCGTCATAAGGGCCGTCGTCGTCACTCCACATCTGCTGACAGATCTGCAATGTCTCTTCCAGCATCTCGAACCGCTCCCGCACCGACGGGTACGGGACGCCGAGGGCGACGTGTTCGCGTTCGTACCATGCGGCACCGATCCCGAAGACCGATCGGCCCTGGGAGAGCACGTCGAGTGTGCTGACGGTTTTGGCCAGCACGCCGGGGTGGCGATAGGTGACCCCGGTGACCAGCATGGCCAGCGTGATCTGCTCGGTCTGCCCGGCCAGAAAGCCCAGCGAGGTGTAGCCCTCTAGGAACGGATCCTCCGCGCGGCCAACACCTTCCATCTGGAAAAAGTGGTCCGCAAGCGTGAACATGCTCACGCCACCCTGCTCGGCGGCTTGCGCCGCGGCTGTCAGCGTCGGCCCCAGCTTTGCCGGATCGCCGGGCAGATAGTCGATGAAATGCACTCCTAATTCCACTGCTGAAGGTCCTTTCACTCGTTTTCGGTCAACCGCTCGAGCAGTGCCAACGCATCGACGATGACGCGACGCTCCCGCTCGGAGTAGCGGTCCTGCATGGCGCGAGCCAGCCACTCTGCGCGTGCCTGGCGATCGCTTTTGGCTCGGCGCCGGCCCGCGGCGGTCAACGACACCACCTGGCGGCGGCCATCTTGCGGGTCGGGTGTCCGTCGGATGAACCCGTGCTGGTCGAGGCCGGCCAGAATCGTGGCCATGGACTGCGGCCGCACCTGCTCGGCCGCCGCCAGCGCGCTGGCAGACGAAGCGCCCTCTTTGAACAGCCGGATCAGCACCGCGGTCTGCGACGGCGTCAGGTCACCACTGGTTGCCAGCCCCTTCAGCCGTCGGCGCAGCCGGCTAAAAACCACCCGCAGATCGCGGGCGGCGGCCGCTGCCGACTCGCTGACATCGCCCATACCACCACGCTAAACTAGACAGCTAAAACTGTCCAGTTTGTACTGACTAAATGCGACTCGGACGGACGGGGGATTCTTTCGCGTTGGCGTCTGGATCGTCGTTCGCCAGCGCCCCAAGGACCGCAAGGTGCAGATCGCTCGTACGTCGGCCGAGGCCTTCAGCGCCCACGGCTATCACGCGGTCGGGATGGAAACCATCGCCGCCAAGGTGGGGATCTCCGCGGCGGCACTGTATCGCCACTACGCGGGTAAGTACGACCTGTTTCGTGGCACGGTACTGGCCCTGAGCCAGCAACACGTGGACTGCACCGACGGTCTGGCGCCGATACCGGCGCAGCGGCTGGACTCGGGTCTCGCCGGAATTACAAGACGATTCCGGCCCACGGCTCTGTTACATGTAACATACGTGCATGGCTAGCATACGACAGCGGGTACGCGAGCACCGCGAGCGCTTACGCGCGCAGGGGCTTCGGCCTATCCAGATTTGGGTGCCCGACGTACGGGCGCCAGAATTTGTCGCGGAAGCTCACCGCCAGTCGGCTGCCATCGCCGCCAGCGAGCATGAGACCGACGACCAAGCGTTCGTCGATGCGATCTCCGTCGATTGGGCCACCGCTGAGGGGGAGTCCGCCGAGTGAGGCGAGGCGATATTCACATTGCTGCTGCGCGAGGTTCCTACTCCGGTAAGCCACGACCTATTGTCATCGTGCAGGACGATCGGTTCGACGCGACGGCGTCAGTCACGGTCTGTCCACTGACAACCAACCTGGTCGAGGCGCCACTGACCCGCATCGCTGTGCAGCCGACGACAGTGACCGGCATTGAGCAGCCCAGCCACATCATGGTCGACAAGATCACCACGATGCCGCGGACAAACGTGCGCGATCGTCTCGGCCGTCTCGCCGATGGCGATCTCATCCGGGTCGATCGCGCACTTCTCGTGTTCCTCGGGCTTGCCGAATGACCCGACCGCAGCCCGGTCCCGCGGTCGGTCGAGCCGCAGACCTCGAGACTTGCGAGGTCTAACGCTTTACGGAGGCGATGTCCTGCAGGTGTGGAACTGCGGGTTTCGTCCGGCCACAGCCGGACGTGGCGAGAACTTTCCTTGCTGATATCGAGAGACTTTGCGGTCGCATCTACAGGGGCATATTGACGACTCGTAAGCAAACTGAAGTGCTTGTTTAGGAAACACCACCCGCCTCAAATGACTACAGGCCGGTCCGATCCTTGATGCGCTGCCTGACAGCGGCCTTCCCGCTGGCGAGGGACGCCCAACCCAAACGGGTGCCACTCCAACGGCGATTCTCCACCGATGCCCAGGATTCAACGACCAGTTCGGCATGTTCACAGCTGTACGGCCTCCATTATCGGCCCGTTCATCTGCTGGGGGTAAGCCAATCAGAGTTTTAGATGGAATGCCCGGATACTCACGAAACAGCCACTTGACGAGGTCCGGTGCCTCGAGACCGTTGCCGCCCCTTGGTCCGGAAGGTCCGAATGCCGCCATCAGTTCTGCCGCGAGCTCCGCTGGCGGCGCACTGCTCACCCAGTCGAACATAGCTTGCGGGGCTTCATCCATGGCGTGTTGCCCGGCTCGGGCGGCTTCCTCCTCGGGTGCGGTCCGGCTTCTCCCCGAACAGTGCCATACCAGCCTCCTCTGTGACGCCAGGGCAGAACCGCCAAGTGCATGCCCGCAGCCAGGCCGGCGTGCGGTTGTAGAGAACGAGCCTAAGCTCCGAGCCCGGTCCGGGCTAATCCACATTGCTACTGGGTTTAAGGGTCCTTTAGCCAGTCGGTGCCACCACAGGTGAGGACACCGAACCGCGCGTCCGGCAACGGCTTACGGTTCTTCGGCCAACATCCGGTCGCGTACGCGAACGAACACGAAAACCGCGATCATGACGATGATTGTAAACGTTCCGAACAAGATAGCGCCGAGTCCCGCCGTGGCCGTATAGGCCTCGCCACCATGTACACGAACATCCGATGGGTCGCAGGCGGCGAGATTGGAGCAATTGATCTTGCCGGTGTATGACTTTGCGTCGATGTTCCACGTGCCCGTGCAGTATGTGGAGTTGCGGCCACCTTCGACGCAAGATACGTCCGTCGCCGTTGTCGGTGTGCCGACGCGATACGCGTAGTTGTCGTACGCGCCTAAGCCAAAAAAGGTAAGCGGAACGAAAAATGCTATCAGGATTAGGACCACACGGAGGAGTGCGACCACAGGGCTTTTCCACGATGGTTGCTGGCCCCGTCCCGATGGTTGATGGTCCCCGACCGCCTTTTCGAGAGAACCTCGGTTCAGGCGCGGCGCTTGGTCACGCGGTGCCTGCCCAACTGCCTCGGCGTCCTGACGTTCGAGGTCAGGTCCGCGTTCCTCGGGGTCGCCCTGCTTCATCAGGAAATGTTCCCACCCGCAAACCACAGCGCCAGAAAATCACGCACACGACAGTACGAGCGGGTCGCGGCTCTGACCAGAAATCCACCCCACCCCAACGAACAAAATCCCAGCGTGCCTACGGGAAGGCACGTCGAGCGTTTGACCGCTTTGACGAGACGCCGGGATAGCGATAAGTGACCCCAGTGACCGGCATGGCCAGCGTGATCTACTCGGTCTGCCCGGCCAGAAAGCCCAGCGACGTGTAGCCCTCGAGAAACGGATCCTTCGCGCCGCCAACAGCTTCCATCTGGAAGAAATGATCCGCTACCGTGGACATCGCGGGCGTGTAGTCGATGAAATGCACACCCAATTCCGTTGCTCTGAAATATTTTTCAATCTCGGTCAACCGTTCGAGCGCAGCAGTCGCAACGCCGCGTCCACGGCCAGCGCGGCGACGTCGAGAGTCTTCGAGCCCAGGTCGTGTCGCGCGCCAGTGATTTCGACGATCTCGGTCGGTGCCGTGATCATGGCCGCTGCCGCGCGCACCTCTTCGAGGGTGCCGAACGGATCCGAGGTCCCGTGGGTCAGCACCGTCGGCACCGTAATGTCCGGCAGGTGCTCAATGCGGGCCCGCTCCGGCTTGCCGGGCGGATGAACCGGGTAGCTGAACAAAGTCAACACATCGACTTGGGCCGGCTTAGTCTCGGCGACCGCCATGGAGGTCTGGCGACCGCCATAGGAATGGCCGCCCGCGATCAACGGGCCATCCGCAAGACCGCGGCACATCGTGATCGCTTCGACGATCCCGGCGCGGTCAGCGGCCGCCGAACCCGACGGCGGGCCTTTCGGACGGCGCCGCCGGTAGGGCAGGTTGTAGCGCACCGCCAGCCAGCCGCGGCGCGCCCACTCCTCGCACACCCGCTGCAGCAGCGCGGATTCCCTGCTACCACCGGCGCCGTGCGTCAGCACCACTATTCCTTTTGGGCCACCGTGCCGGTCATCTGTCGGCTTGTGCGCCACACCCGCGATCTGCTCGAGATTCATGCGCCCGCTGACGATGCGGTCCGGAACCGACCGAGGAGGAGGCGGGCAATCATGACAGCCGGAACAGCGGCGATACCGGGCCGTGGCCGTGCCCCAACGGATAAGCAGCGCGCAGGCATTCGGTCACCCATCCTTTGCCGAACGCGACCGCGTCGGGCACGGTGTAGCCGTGGGCGAGCGCGCAGGCCACCGCGGTGGACAGCGTGTCACCGGCGCCGTGGTCGTGGGTGGTGTCCACCCGGGGCGAATCGAACTCGTGAAACTCTGTGCCGTCGAACAGTAAGTCCCGGCTGGTCTCCGACGGGCGCAGATGCCCGCCCTTCACCAGCGCCCACTGCGGCCCGAGTCCGTGCAGCGCACGCGCCGCCTCTCGTTGCGAGTCCGCGTCGACCACCTCGATACCGACCAGCAGCCGCACCTCGTGCAGATTGGGGGTGACCAGCGTCGCCAATGGGATCAGTTCGCTGCGAAGTGAATCCAGCGCGCTTGGTTCCAGCAGCGGATCGCCGTGCATGGACGCGCAGACCGGGTCGACGACCAGCGGTATGCCCGGACCGTGGTCGCGCCATGCCTGCGCGACCGCCACGATTACCTCGGTCGAGGCCAGCATTCCGGTCTTGGCCGCCTGCATACCGATGTCGTGACACACCACCTCGATCTGGGCGGCGATAACATCGCCGGGAACCACGTGGAAACCCCGCACGCCCACCGAGTTCTGCACCGTCACCGCGGTCACTGCGCACAGTGCGTGCATGCCGAGCAAAGCGCAGGTGCGGACGTCGGCTTGCAGGCCGGCGCCACCGCCCGAGTCCGAGCCGGCGATCGTCAGCACACGCACCGGCGTCTCACCGGAGCGGGGCAGCGGAAGGAAATTCACTGCGCGATAGGCAAATACACGCGGTTTCCGTGCTCGGCGAACTCGGCCGACTTCTCGGCCATGCCCTCCTGAAGGGCCGCCTCGATGGCTTCCTCGCTGTCCAGCCCGTGTTTGGCGGCGTAGTCGCGGACATCCTGGGTGATGCGCATCGAGCAGAACTTCGGGCCACACATCGAGCAGAAGTGCGCGGTCTTGGCCGGCTCGGCCGGCAAGGTCTCGTCGTGGTATTCCCGCGCGGTATCGGGATCCAGCGACAATGCGAACTGGTCGTGCCAGCGGAACTCGAAACGCGCCGTGCTCAGCGCATCGTCACGTTCCTGCGCGCGGGGGTGGCCCTTGGCCAGATCGGCGGCGTGCGCGGCGATTTTGTAGGCGATGACCCCGTCCTTGACGTCCTTGCGGTCGGGCAGGCCCAGGTGCTCCTTGGGGGTCACATAGCACAGCATCGCGGTACCCGCCTGGGCGATGATGGCCGCGCCGATCGCCGAAGTGATGTGGTCGTAGGCCGGTGCGATGTCGGTGGCCAGCGGACCCAGCGTGTAGAACGGGGCTTCTTCGCAGAGCTCTTCTTCCAGCCGGACATTCTCGACGATCTTGTGCATCGGAATGTGACCGGGGCCCTCGATCATCACCTGTGCGCCATGGGATTTCGCGATCTTGGTCAACTCGCCCAGGGTGCGCAGCTCGGCGAACTGCGCGGCGTCGTTGGCGTCGGCGATCGACCCGGGCCGCAGCCCGTCACCGAGCGAGAACGTGACGTCGTAGCGCGCGAAGATGTCGCAGAGCTCGGCAAAGTTGGTGTACAGGAACGACTCCTGATGGTGGGCCAGGCACCAGGCGGCCATGATCGACCCGCCGCGCGACACGATGCCGGTGACCCGCTTGGCGGTCAGCGGGACATACCGCAGCAGCACGCCGGCGTGCACGGTCATGTAGTCCACGCCCTGCTCGCATTGCTCGATCACCGTCTCGCGGTAGATCTCCCAGGTCAGCTCGGTGGGGTCGCCTTTGACTTTTTCCAGCGCCTGATAGATCGGCACCGTTCCGACCGGGACGGGCGAATTACGCAGGATCCACTCGCGGGTCTCGTGGATGTTCTTGCCGGTGGACAGGTCCATGATGGTGTCGGCCCCCCAGCGGGTGGCCCACACCATCTTGTCGACCTCCTCGGCGATCGACGACGTGACCGCCGAGTTGCCGATGTTCGCGTTGACCTTGACCGCGAAGGCCTTGCCGATGATCATCGGCTCGCTTTCGGGGTGGTTGTGGTTGGCCGGGATCACCGCACGGCCGCGGGCGACCTCGTTGCGCACCAGTTCGGCGGGCATGCCCTCCCGAGCTGCGATGAACGCCATCTCCGCGGTGATCTCGCCGGCGCGGGCACGCTGCAACTGGGTGCCCCGGTCGCGCACCACACCGGCACGTGGTGGCAGGCCCGCGGCCACGTCGATCACGGCGCCCGGGTCGGTGTAGGGCCCGGAGGTGTCGTAGAGGTCGAAGTGCTCCCCGTTGGACAGGTTCACCCGACGAAACGGCACGCGAAGAGTGCCCGCGGGTCCGTCGGCGTCGCGGTAAGCCTTGGTGCTGCCCGCAATTGGGCCGACCGTCACCGACGGCTCGATAGTTACAGTCACTTGTCATCTCCCTACGACGGCATTACCCGGTCAGGTTCCTACGGTCGACGGCCCCAGCCGTCCTCTCAGCGCACTCGGCGCGCGCTCCCGCGTCTTTACGTTGGGTCGTTGTCCACGCTAGCGCAGCCGGACCACCCGATGACCCGGTGCACCGAACTTTCATCGTTGTCGTAGCAACTGCTCACGCCGGATGGAATGATTTTCCCGTGCACACCCGAAATCGAGCAGGCACCGAAACGCCAATACACGGCATATCGGTGGCGCCCGGGATCGACAAGTACCTGAACGTGGGCAGTTTTCGGTTTTGGTTCGTCGGTCAACGCTGGGAATGGTCCGACGAGGTAGCCCGGATGCACGGCTACGAACCCGGATCGGTGGTGCCCACGACACAGCTGCTGCTTTCGCATAAGCATCCCGACGACCGGGCGCATGTCCAGGACGTGCTGGACTACGCGCTGCACTCCGGGGAGTCGTTCTCCAGTCGGCACCGGTTCCTCGACACGGCCGGCAATGTGCACGACGCGATCGTGGTGGGCGACCGAATGCTCGACGACAACGGCGTCGTGGTCGGAACAGCCGGCTATTACATCGACCTGACGGACACCTTCGACGAAACCCGGCAGGAAACTCTCGACGAGGCGCTGCCGGACCTGTTCGAGTCCCGTGCCGCCATCGAGCAGGCCAAAGGTGTGTTGATCGCGATCTACCACGTCAGCGCCGATCAGGCCTTCCGGGTGCTGCAGTGGCGATCGCAGGAGACCAACACCAAGCTGCGTGCGCTGGCCAAGCAGCTTGTCGCCGACATCGTCAACCTGGAACCCACCTCGGCGACCATGCAAAGTCAGTTCGACCACCTGTTGCTGACGGTCCACGAGCGCATCCCTGCCGGATCTTGATTTCGGTTCCAAATGTCTGCGATCCGCGGGCGGGCTAGGCTTCGAACCATCGTGGACGGCGAAGACGGCGGATCGGGACCCGCTCTCGTCATCGGCCGGACGTCGCGGAAACGGTTTTCAAGCCGGCGGAGGATTCGAGGCAACGACGATGGCTTTGTTGGCGGTGGATTGCGAGGATCGACACGACTCGATCCTCGTGCGCGCTAAGGGCGACATCGACTCCAGCACCGTCGGCGAGCTCGTCTCGAAACTGACCGCAGCGCTTCAGTTGGCTACTATCCATCCGTCCCGGCTCATCATCATCGACCTCGAGCGGGTGTCGTTTTTCGGCAGCGCAGGTTTGAACGCGGTGCTCGATTGCCACGCGGAAGGAGTCGAGGCGGGGACGTCGGTGCGTCTGGTCGCCGTGAGTGCTCATGTGATTCGGCCGATCGAAGTGACCAACCTCGACCGGGTCCTGCAGATCTATCCAACGGTGACCGACGCGCTACGGCCCGCGCCCGACGTGCAGGCATGAGCCCCGGGCCGGGTCCGGCTCCGGGCAGTCACGAGTTGCCGGCCGACCTTGCCGCTGCGGTTGCGCTGGGCGGCGAAATGGGCCGCTCCTTTGCCGAATTCGACTGGACAGCGCACCCGCTGGGGCCGCCACAGGATTGGCCCACCGAAGTGCGGTCTGCGGTGTCGGTGATATTGACATCGCGGTTTCCCATCGTGCTCTGGTTGGGGCCGCAGGACCTGTTCCTGGTGTACAACGACGCTTACGTCCCCATCTTCGGTGACAGACACCCGGCTTCGCTGGGCCGGCGAGGCCGCGAGGTGTGGTGGGACATCTGGGACCAGATCGGCCCGATGCTGGAAAGCGTTGTCGCTACCGGCAAGGCCACCTGGTCCGACGACTTGCTGTTGTCAATCAGGGCCGATGGTCGGCCACAGGAGCGGTACTTCACGTTCAGTTACAGCCCAATCCTGCGTGCCGGCGAGGTCTATGGCGTATTCGCCGCGGTCAGTGAAACCACCGAACGGGTGTTGAGCGAACGCCGCCTGCATGTGCTCAATGGGGTCGCATCGGCGGTGATGGACACCCACACCATCGACGATGCGGTGACCGCGGCCGTCGCCGTATGCGCGGACCACCCCGCGGACCTGCCGTTCATCGCCATGTATGTCGACGACGCCGACGCACACGAGATCACGTTGCGCGGGGCGACGCCGTCGGTCCGGCCACTGTTGCCGCGCAGGCTGGCCGAGCTGACGGACTGGGATCCGACTGACCGGTCACGGGCGGAGACGCAGGTTATCGACCAGGTGCCGGCAGCGATCCCCGGTGTCGACGAGGCCCTGGGCGACGACTGCCCAGAACACGTCCTGGTGCTGCCGATCGGGGAGGGCTCGACCACCGGGGCGGTGATCATCGGCACGAGTCCGCGTCTCCCCCTCGACACGCTCTACCGCGCTTTCTGCCAGTTGATCGCCGATCAGCTGTCCTCAACCTTGGCGTCGGCGGTCTCTTACGAGCAGCAACGGCAGCGAGCTGACGCCCTGGCCGAACTGGACCGCGCTAAAACGGCGTTTTTGACCAACGTCAGTCACGAATTCCGCACGCCGCTGACCCTCCTGCTGGGCCCACTCGACGATGCGCTGTCCGCCAGCGAGCCGGCCACAGTCCTCGCGGATCGGCTGAGCACAGCACGACGAAATGCGCAACGCCTACAGCGGCTGGTGGACTCCTTGCTGGATTTCTCGCGGATCGAAGCCGGCCGCGCGACCGCGACGCTGGTGTGCACCGACATCGGCGCGCTGACCTCGCACATCGGCTCCTCCTTCACTGAACTCTGCGAGCGGGCCGGACTCGATCTGGTGCTGGACTGCAGCCCGGTGCTGGCCGACGTCGACGCCGCCATGTGGGAGACCATCGTGCTCAACCTGCTGTCGAACGCGGTCAAGTACACCTTGCAGGGCTCGATCGCGGTGCAGGTGCGCGGTGAATTCGGCGAATGCCGCGTCGCGGTCCGTGATACCGGCGTCGGGGTGGCCCCCGCAGACCTCAAACGTCTGGGTCAACGTTTCTTTCGCGTCGACGCCGCCCGCGGCCGCAGTGTGGAAGGAACCGGAATCGGGCTGTCACTGGTGTGCGGTCTCGTCGAGCTGCTGGGCGGAACCATCGATATCGACAGCGAACTCGACCATGGGACGACCGTCACCATCCGACTGCCGACATCGACCGCAGGCACACCCGTCGAGCATTCACCGGGCAGCCTGGCGGGCGACGACAACCCTTACGTCATCGAGGCGAGTCAGTGGGTGTCATCGGCGTCTGCGTCCGCGGCGCATGCGCTCGGCGACAGAACACGTGAGCTGGTCCTGGTCGCCGACGACAACGCCGATATGCGGGCGCATCTGAATCGGGTGCTGTCGGAGCGCTGGCAAACGATCGTCGTCGCCGACGGCGAGTCGGCGTTGCGCGCCGCCCGCGAACTCCGTCCCGACGCGATCGTCACCGACGTCATGATGCCGGGGCTGGACGGGTTCGAATTCGTCGAGGCGATTCGCGCGGATCCCGCTCTTGGCGCCACCCCAATCCTGATGCTGTCCGCCCGGGCGGGGGCCGAGGCCATCAGCGAAGGTTTCGCCGGCGGTGCTGACGACTACCTGCCCAAACCGTTCCGCTCGCAGGATCTGGTCGACCGGGTCGCGGCGCGCCTGTCGGCGGCGGCCCGTGACCGGGCCAGCCAGCAGATCACCAACGCGGAGGCAAGGCGCGCAACCGATTTGGCTCAACTCGACGCCGCGTTGCAGGCCAGTGACAACGTCGCCGGAATCGTCGAGGCCCTGTTCGAGTCGTCGCTGGGTTCCGGCGACGCGGTAGCCGTGGTGATGGGAGTGCTCGACGCCGAAGAAAACAACGTCCGATTCGAATACGCCGGTGAAGTTCCCGCGGAATTCCGTGACCGCTACCACGTGGCCGCATTGGACACACCGCTGGTACCGATCGACGTCATCCGGACCGGTGAGCCGATGGTCATCAGCGACACGTTGCTGCTGCCACCGCGCTACCACCACGTGGTGCACGAAACGGCGGCCAAAGTCCGGGCCTGCGTGAGCCAGCCGCTGCGCGGTCGTGATGGCCGCGTCATCGGTTCGCTCGGGATGCTGTGGCCCACACCGCGAGAGTTCGGCGGTGCTGAACTCGACACGTTCGCCCGGGCGGCCGAGCTGACCCAGTCGGCTCTGGACCGGATCCAGATCATGCAGCGAGACCACCGCATCGCCGTCGACTTCCAAGAGCATTTGCTCGACCTGGACCGGGGGTCAGCGGCCGCGGCGGTGGCAGCCGTCTACCAGCCGGCCGGACAGACGATGCGCGTCGGCGGGGACTGGTATTTGGTGACCCCGCTCGACCAACCGGGACGGATCGCAATATCGGTCGGCGACGTGGTCGGGCACGGCTTGTCAGCGGCGATCGTGATGAGCAGACTGCGTGCCGCCGTGGCCACCAGCGCACTCACCCAGCCCGAACCGGCTGCCGTGCTCTCCGCGCTGGATCGATACGCGGCGGTGGTCTCGGGAGCGCGTTGCGCGACGGTCAGCTACGCGGTCATCGACACCTCGACCGGCGCGCTGGATAATGCCGGCACTCAAGCCTCGACGATGAGATACATCTGCGCCGGGCATCCTTATCCACTACTGGTCTTGCCGGACCACCGAGCCGTCTTCCTGCATGCCGGCCGGCGGCCACCGGTCGCGGCGTGGGCGAAAAAGCCGGGCGATACCACCGCGACGGTGGACCTGCCGCCAGGCAGCCTGGTCCTGCTCTACACCGACGGGCTCATCGAGCGGCCGGGCGAGACGCTCGACGAGGGATTCGCCCGACTGCAGGACGCGGCAGCGCGGTGCGCTGACCTGCCGGTCGCCGACATCTGCGACGCGTTGCTCGAACGCCTGAGCCCAGCCGGCGGCTACACCGATGACGTGGCTCTGTTGGCGCTGCGTCCCAACCACAGCAGCGCGTGCAGTTTTGCCTTTGTGGTGCCCGCTGCGCTGATCAATCTCGTCGACCTGCGGGACCGGCTGCGCAGTTGGCTCACCACAATCGGCGTCGACCCCCAGCGTGTGTACGACATCGTGCTGGCGACCGGCGAAGCGGCAACCAATGCGATCGAACACGGCAGCCTGTGTGATCCGCGCCGGACGGTCGCCCTGGAGGCCTTCCTGCGCGAAAATACGGTCGCGGCCACGATCAGCGATACGGGTCGGTGGTCGGGTGATTCGTCGTTCAGCCACCGCAGCCACCGGCGCGGCCGGGGATTGACCCTGATCAACGGGCTTGCCGACCGCGTCCAGACCGTCCGTACCGGTCAGGGCACGCGGGTAACCCTGCATTTCGACAATGCGCTGGCGGCGCCGGGCTCGCTTGACGGCACCAACCGATGACACGAACCATCTTCAAGTTGCAGACCGCCGATCCGCCTTCGCAGCGCTGGACCGGCTGCTCGCTGACAGCGCGGTTCTCTTAGTCGTCAGGTCGGCAAGTCCGCTTCACAGAGCAGCCATATTGATGGAACTGCCATTCGCGCCGGACACCGAATCCGCGCTGGCAGTGCTCAATTCGTGTTAGACCTCTTCCATCGCCTCGCCGAGTTCTTCCAGGAGGCGGTTGTGGTGGGTGGACGCCAGGATGTGCCCGGCCGCGATCACCAGGGCCACCGGCCAATCGATAAGCTCGAACACCGCCAGCGCGGCAAGGCCGCCGTAATACGCAAGCTGGTCCGGCCGTGGAACCGTCACCTGACCGACCACCGGCAGGTTGACCGCGAAGGTCTCGCCGGCGCGTATTTCCTCCACGGCTTCGCGCTGGGAGGTGGCGCGGCGGGACTTCTTTTCAGCCATCATTTACCTTTCAGTAGCGAGTCATTTGCCATTTAGCGGGTTCGTACCGTCACTGTCGGATGTATGTCGACGACCGATGCTCTGGGCGATCCACTAGCCGCAGCGCTGGCCGAGGTGCTGACGGTGCCGCTGGTTCAGTTGTACGCGGCGCTGTGGCGGGTGGGCGTTGTGGAGATTCTGGCGACGCAGGGGGAGAAGGGGGCGGCGCACCCGCACTCTCACTATCCGTCGAGGAGATCTGCGTCTTCGACGGCTCTGGTCGTGCTGCTCGACGATCGGCGACGAACCGGGTCAGCATGCCGACCGAAACAGTCGCCACACCGGCCGCTCCCAGTGCCTGTGCCCAGCCGACGGGGCCGAGCGGTGTACAGCCCAGCAGCTGGCTGACGCCCGGAATACTGATCAGCGTCCCCATCACGGCGAGTGAGCCGGTCGCGGTGAGCACAACCAGCGGGCCGCGCGAATCCAGCAGGGTCTGACCCAATTGGGTGGCCACCAGGGCAACCAGCGCCACCGTGGACGCGCGCTGCGGTCGGCCGGTGACGCCGGCCATCGCCCAGGCCGCGGTGGCAGCCGCCGCGGTGGTCGTCCCGCGAATCGCGACGGCCCGCCACAACGTGCGCTCGTCGGGGCCGCGGCCGTCCCGGTTGCCCGAACCGGTCGTCGGACTGACCGCAAGGGCCGCGGCCGGTAGCGCGTCGGTCAGCATATTCACCAGCAGCAGCTGTCGGGTGTTCAGTGGCGAGACGCCGGTGATCGCGCTGCCGATGATGGCGAACGCCACCTCCCCGGCGTTACCGCCGAGCATGACCGACACCGCGGCCTGCACCCGCCGCCACAGTTCGCGACCCTCCTCGATCGCATGCAGCAGCGCCTCGATGCGCCCGTCGACCAGCACGATGTCGGCCACCGTGTGGGCCGGGTCGCTGCCGCGCGAGACCACGCCGATACCGACGGTGGCGGCCCGGATCGCGGCAGCGTCGTTGGAGCCGTCGCCGACCATCGCGCAGATCCGGCCGGTGCGCTCGAGCGTCTGCACGATCTGCACCTTGTTCTCCGGTGACATCCGGGCGAACACCACCCGCTGGGCCACCGCGTTCTCCTGATCCTTGCGGGACAACGCGTCCCACTCCGATCCGGTGATGACCTGCTCGACGGTGACCGGCACGCCGAGTTCCCGGGCGATCGCGGCCGCGGTAATCGGATGATCACCGGTGATAAGGCGCACCGCCACTTGCCGTTCGGACAGATCCGCGAGCAAACCGGCGGCCTCGGGGCGCGGAGTGTCCGAAAGCCCGAGAAAGCCCGCCAAACTCAATTCTCTGGTGGACAATTCGTCGATCGCGTCGTCCGGATCGTCCTGGACCGACTTGATTTGTTGCGGGGTTAGCCGTCGCTGTGCCACCGCGATCACCCGCAGCCCATTCGCGGCCAGCTCGGCCACCGTGCCCTCCACATCCGCTCCGGCGTCTGGGCAGGCGGCCAGCACCACTTCCGGAGCGCCCTTGACGGTCAGCTCGCTGCCCGACACCGACGCCGAGAACGACCTGCCCGACCGGAAGGGCAGATGCACATCGGGTTCGCGGTCAGGGTCCGACCCGTTGAGGCCACCGCCGGATGTAGCCGCCTTGATGATGGCGCTGTCGGTGGCGTGCACGTGTAGTCCGCCATTCGACGGCGGCGCGGCGTGGGCGGCGAAACGCAGTACCTGCTCATCGGAGTATCCCGGAGCAGCATGGATCTGGGTTACCCGCAGGCGGTTCTCGCTGAGCGTTCCGGTCTTGTCGAAACAGACGACGTCGATGCGCCCGAGTGCCTCCACGGCGCGCGGAATGCGTACCAGGGCACCAAAAGTCGACAATCGTCGGGCCGATGCCTGCTGGGCCAGCGTGGCCACCAGCGGCATGCCTTCGGGCATGGCCGCCACCGTGACGGCGATGCCGCTGGCCACCGCTTGACGCAGGTCTCGGCGGCGCAACAGGCCCAGCGCACTGACCAGCACGCCGCCGGCCGCGCTGACCGGAAACGCTCGATTGGTGAGCTGGCTGAGCTGGTGTTTCAACCCGATCGCGGGGAGATCGCCGGCTGCGAGTTCGGCGGCGCGTCGGGCTTGGGTGTCCGCGCCCACGGCGGTCACCACCGCGACCCCTTCCCCGGCGACGATGTTCGTCCCGGCGAACAACATGCAGCGACGATCGGCCAGGTCCGCGCCCGGGGTGGCCTCGGTGTGCTTTTCCACCGGCAGCGACTCGCCGGTGAGTGTTGCTTCGTCCACTTCGAGGTCGTCTTCGTCGATCAACCGGGCGTCCGCGGGAACGACCTCGTTGGTCCGCACCTCGATCACATCACCAGGGCGCAGCTGCTCGGCGATGACGTCGGTGTAGATCGGCGAACCGTCGGAACCGTAGTGCACCTTCCTGGCCGGGGGGATCTGCTGCGCCAGCAGACGGTTCAGCTGGTTTTCGGCACGCAGTCGCTGGCCGGCGGCCAGCACCGAGTTTCCGGTCAGCACCGAACCGACCATCACCGCGTCGACCGGCGATCCCAGCACGGCGCTGGCCGCCGAGCCGATGGCCAGCACCGGAGTCATCGGGTCGTCCAACTCGGCGCGGACGGCCTTGAGGAACTGCCAGATCGCTCGGCTCGGTGTCGCGGTCAGATGGGCCCCGCGTTGCGCGGTCGCCAGCGCGCGGGTAGCCACCGGCCCGTGCTCGGGCGCCGCGGATTCCCCGGAGTCCGGCGGTGGCAGCTGCCTGCGGACCTGCTCGACCGACATCGCGTGCCACTCGTGGACCGGCGCCGGTCGCGGCGTCGGCTCGCGGACCACCTTGCGGGCCAGCAGGTAGCCGGAGAACAGACCGGCCGCCGCACCGGTGGTGACCGGTCCGGGCCCTCGGCCGCGCACGCCCGGCAGCATCAACAGCGAACCCAAAGCCGAAGCCGCAGCGGACAATTCGATGCTGCGCCGGCTGGCTGCCTTGGCTGCGGGCAGCGCGTGCAGTACCCGCCAGGCGCCCGCCAAATCAGGCAGCAGCAGATGCGCATACCACGGTGGTGGTTCGGTGCCGGCCTTCGGCGCAATGCCCAGTGCGAGGTCGGCAGACGAAAGCGCTTGTGCGCCAGCCGATGACAACACCGCTACGGTGTGACCGGCCTGTCGGTCGGCCAGCGCTGCGCTGAGTGCAACGTCGATGGACCCGTTGTCGATCGGGTCGAGCGGCCTGATGTCGTCGAATGCTGACCGCAGCTCACCGAGCACATCGGTGTCGACCGAGATGAGCTCCAACCCGGACTGGCGCGCTTCGGCCAGCACGGCTGATGCAAACGGATCGTGTGTGGGGCCGATCAGCGCCTCGACCGCCGCAGGCGCACGGGGTCCGCGCGCGGGTGTCCCGGGAACCGGATGCCAGCCCGGGCGCAGGTCGCTGTGCTCCAGCAGAGTTTGCGCACGGGCCCACGCGGCGGCGATCTCGTTTTCGCCGGCACCGCGGATGCGTACCACGCGCAGTGTGTCGGTGCACAACACCCGGGGGTCGACCAGCAGCGCGTCGACCCGGTCGAGCCGCCGCAGGGCCTCCGGCCGCAACGGCAATATCGCGTGCTGGTCGGACAGCCCGCGTCCGAGTGTCGTCGCGAATGCCTCACGGGTGGTGCGGGTCGCCTTGGGCGCGGTGACCATCGCCGCGGTGCCGGCCATGTCCACACTGCGGGTCGCGGCGCCGACCACCGCGGCGCTGATCGCCTGGATCAGCGCGCTGCGGTCGGCGTGCCGCTCAATAGGCCCGGGTGGGCGGGGGCCGGGACGCGACGGAGGATGGACGGTCGGCTGCTCGGCATGACGGGCCAGGTCCGGCTCGTGCCTGGACCACGCCCTGGCTTCGGCGAAGCCTTCCGCAGCTTTCATTGACTGCACCATCAAGTCCACCGTCAGTGAGGCCGGTGAAAGGGTGAGGGTTTCGGCGGCGGTGGTGGCCATCGCCAGCACGAGATCGGTGGCCGCCACGCCCAGCCGGTCCTCGAGCAGACGCCGCACGCGCGGTTGGTAGTCCACGGTGACCACGGCCGCAAGCACGCTGTGCGGCAACCGCGGCCAGCGCAACGCTCGGCCGGCGACGGCGACACCCAACCCCACCGCGTTGACACCGACCGCCGTCACCTTGGTGGCCAGTAACAATCCGTCGCCGGGCAGGCTCCCGGAATGGGACGCGGTTTCGTCGACTCGTCGACGTCGTTTCTGGGCGCCGAATTGCTTTTCCGCATCATCGACGACGCGGCACAGCTCACGCAGCGATGTCTGGTCGCCTTCGATGCCCACGACGAGCCGCGACAAGGGCCGGTTCAGCCTGGCCCATCCGACACCGGACAGCGCCCGGGCCGCGTCGCAGGCCGTGCGTCCGATTTCGTCGGCGTGTGGGCCGTCGAGTCCGTGCACCTCGATCCAGGCGCGATCGCTACCGCGCCAGCAACTGCGGGTCAGCGTCGAACCGGCGAGTTCCCGGGAGATCTTGGCGGCTTCACGAGCCGGCATGGTGGCGAGGCCGACACCGGCGGTGGCCACCGTCGTCGCCGTGTCCAGCGAAGCACCGACGAGCGCGGACGTGGCGTGCATACCCATCGCGACCGCGCGCAGCGGAAAGGCTCTTCGCACCGATCCGACGGTACTCAACGCGGGGGACTACTGCTTCTCGCGTGACTGGCCGGTGCGGCGCGCTCGCGCCGCCGTCTTCTTGGCCTGGGTGGCCTTCTTGGTCGGGGATGGTGCCGAGTTCGCAGACCGGGTAGCCTTCCGGGCCCTGGTCTTGCCAGGAGCCTTCTTGGCCGCCTTGGCTGGTGCCTTCTTGGCTGGTGCCTTCTTGGCTGGTGCCTTCTTGGCCGGTGCCGCCTCGGCCGGTGCTGCGTTGGCAGGCCCGGCTTGGGCGGGCGCGGCCTTTGCCGGTGCCGGCTGGGCAGGTGTGGCCTTTGCCGGCGCGGCTTTTGCGGGCGTGACCGCCTTTGCCCGGATGGCTGCGGTGTTCGATCGCTTGTTCAGCCGCTGCCACAGCAAGGCGCCTCCGCCGACGGCCAACACCACGGGCCATTCGACCAGACCCGCGGCACCGATCGCGCCCAAGGCCAACGCGGCCGCTGGGGCCGAATGACTTCCGCGGCTGACGCCACGCTGGACACCGGCAGCGGCTCCACTGACGGCGCCGACGACACCGTCAACAGCGGCGCCACCGAGCGCTCCCGCGGTCATGGTGGTCGCTGAGGCAGCGCGACCCACTGTTCGTCTCAGGCCGCGTGCTGCGCCGCCGAGAACACTCATCGTGACTCCCTGATGCTCAAGTTGTTCCTGCCGTGTCGCTGCAGGCCGATTTGATTACGGTTGTATACCCGCAAACGCCTGGTGTTCACGCAACAGCAAGATTCTGGTCAACATTTATGGACAACGAGCCTGCCATGAAGCAAACGCGCAGACAACGTGTAGCCGCGGCGATCAATCGCGGGTCACGTCCACCAGCACTGGCGCGTGATCGCTGGGAGCCTTGCCCTTGCGTTCGTCGCGCACGATCTGCGCGCCGGTGACGCGGGAAGTCAATGCGGGCGAGGCGAGAACGAAGTCGATGCGCATTCCCTGTCGCTTCGGGAAGCGCAGTGCGGTGTAGTCCCAATAGGTGTAGACGCCGGGGCCAGGGGCGAAAGGCCTTACCGTATCGGTGAATCCGGCGTCGACGATGGCATTGAACGCCTTGCGTTCCGGCTGCGAGACGTGTGTGCAGCCCTGGTAGAACTCCACACTCCAGACGTCGTCATCGGTGGGGGCGATGTTCCAGTCGCCGACCAGCGCGATCTGTCCCGACGGGTCGTCGCGCAGCCACGTTTCGGCTGTATCGCGCAGCGCGGCAAGCCAATCCAACTTGTAGGTGTAGTGCGGGTCGTCCAGCGCGCGACCGTTGGGTACATACAGGCTCCACACCCGCACCCCGCCGCAGGTGGCGCCCAGAGCACGCGCTTCAGCCGCTGCCGCGATGTCGGCCTTGTTGCTCCAGCTGGGCTGGCCATCAAAGCCGATCTCGACGTTGTCGAGGCCGACCCGCGACGCGATCGCCACGCCGTTCCACTGGTTGAACCCGCAATGCGCTACTTCATAGCCCAGTTCGAAAAACGGCAGGGTGGGAAACTGCTCATCGGAGCATTTGGTCTCCTGCATAGCCAGCACGTCGACCTCGGCGCGTGCCAGCCAATCGAGCACCCGGGGCAGGCGCGTGCGGATCGAATTCACATTCCACGTCGCCAGCCGCAGTGTGCCGTCAGGCATGGCTCGACACTACGCGGGCGGGGGCGCGGTGAGATAGCGGCCGCGATGGTGCACAGTGAAACCTAGTGATTCGGCCAGCCGCCCGACCGTGACGTCGTCGTCGGAAACCCTGACATAGCACCGCGAAGCACCGTGTTCTGCGCCCCAGGCCAACAACGTCTCACACAATGCGCGGGCGCAACCCGGCGCGGGTTGCTCAGTGGCCGGCTGGGCCAACCGCACGGCCGACAGACCCACCCAGCGAGTGCCGTCGGGCGCGTTGGTGACTGCTGCCCGCCCGACTGCGACGCCACCACAGGCACCGAATATCAGCTCGCCGTCGACGACGTTGGTCAGCACCTCGACGGATAGCTCGCACCCGTGCAGCCGCAACCACGCGTCATCGGGGCGGGACGTCAGGTGCACCGACGCATCGAGGTCGATGACTCGCGCGTCGCTGGCGTCGCGCACCAGCATCCGGTGGGGGTGTTCGGCCGCACCGGGCAGGCGCAGCAGTCGGTCCGGGACGGCCAGCCGCGGCGTCAGCCCGCGCCGAACGTACCAATCGACAATCGCCGGAATCGATGTCGTGTCAGCCGAAATATCAAGTGGCACGGCTGAATTAGTTTCCAGGTCAGCGCCGTGTCCGGCCCGCAGGAACCAGCCGTTCAACCAGCGCTGCTCGATGCCCGGCCAGGCCAGCGCGGCGGCATGCTCGAGTGCGCGGATCGCCGAGGTACGCACCGGCGTGTCGCTGAGCGCCCGCACCGCGACCACGTCGGCGCCCCCGAATTCGACCACCGCGCCGGTCTTGGTTCGGATCCGCACGATCGGGTCGACCTGGAGCAGGTGCCCCACCGCGTCGGTCAGCGGCGGGACCGCCCCGACGGGCCGACGGTAACGCACCGCCACCCGGGTCCCGAGTTCAGGCCACGCCAGCATCAGTTCATCTGTGACCGAACGGATCCGGTCCCTCACCCGGTGTCCACGACAGACCGGGAACACCCCAGCCGTGCGACTTGACCGCTCGTTTCGCGCTACGGGCGTGCCGGCCGACCAGCCGGTCCAGATACAGGAATCCGTCCAGGTGTCCGGTCTCGTGCTGCAGCATCCGCGCGAATAACCCGGCGCCCTCCAACGTGATCGGGCCGCCATCGGCGTCGAGTCCGGTGACCCGCGCCCATTTCGCGCGTCCGGTGGGAAACGACTCGCCGGGCACCGACAAGCAACCTTCGTCGTCGTCGTCGGGGTCGGGCATGGTCTCAGGCACTTCGGAGGTCTCCAGCACCGGGTTGACGACGACGCCACGGCGGCGGGTGCTTTGTCCGCGGTCGTCGGCACAGTCGTAGACGAACACGCGCAGGCCCACACCGATCTGGTTGGCGGCCAGGCCGACCCCGTACGCGGCGGCCATCGTGTCATACAACGTCGCGATCAAATCGCTCAGCTCGGCTGGTAGCGAACCGTCGGCGGCCACCGGCACCGGTGTGGTCGGTTTGTGCAGGATCGGATCTCCCACGATGCGAATGGGTACGACTGCCATGGTGGGCAATTTAACCTGGCCCCGCGACTCGCGGGCTGCGGTTACGATCCAAACCCTCTGGGCGTGGTTGAATATCGCCGAAACAGAGACGCGATTCGAGAACTCGCCGGAAGGGTCCAGGGAAGCGATATGGACGGCGCGATGGCGCGGGCAAATCGATCGGGGGACGGCTCTGAATTAGCCGATGGACTAACCCGGCGCGAACACGACATCCTGGCATTCGAGCGGCAATGGTGGAAATACGCCGGCGCAAAGGAAGAAGCGATCAGAGAGTTGTTCTCGATGTCTGCCACGCGCTACTACCAAGTGCTCAATGCGCTGGTCGACCGGCCGGAGGCATTGGCGGCGGACCCGATGCTGGTGAAACGGCTGCGACGGCTGCGTGCCAGCCGCCAGAAGGCGCGCGCGGCCCGGCGGCTTGGCTTCGAGGTGCCCTGACGCTGCACCTGGTTTTTCGTGGTCTCGGGCGGTCCTGGATACAGTGGGCTCGATGAACGAGCGCGTACCCGATTCCTCGGGGTTGCCCCTGCGGGCCATGGTCATGGTGCTGCTGTTCCTCGGTGTCATTTTCCTGCTGGTGGGTTTTCAGGCCATGGGCTCGTCGGGAAACTCCGACGACGACTCTCCGCCGGTGTCGAGTGTGACCACCACCACGTCGCCGAAGCCGAAACCAGCGGCCAAGGCCGACGTTCGGGTGTATAACACGTCCGGGCCGGACGGCGCCGCCAAGCATGCCGCCGACCAGCTGCGCGCGGCCGGCTATAACGTAACCGATGTCGGTGACCTACCGTTGACCGATATCTCGGACACCACCGTGTACTTCAGCGACGCCCCCGGTGAGCGCGAAACCGCCGATGGAGTCGGCAAGGCGCTGGGAGGAGCACCGGTTGTGCTGCGAAGCAAGGAAGTCGCCAACCAGCCGCCGGGTGTCATCGTGGTCGTCGCGGGCTAACGTCGGCCTGGCTCGTCACCGCGCCGTTCCGGCCCGCATCGTCGCCGGGCTGGGTCTGATGATCCCGCTCGCCCCTCGCCGCTAGGCGCTGGGGTCCCCGCGCGCCATTCCGGCCCGCATCGTCGCCGGGATAGGCTCTCTGGCATGGTCAAGCCCACCAGCCGCCGCAAAGCCACCTGCGCCGCTACTCTCGGGATCCTCGTCGCCCCCGCCGGGCTGAGCGCATGCGCGCCCAATCAGCACCCGGCGCCCCCAAACGCGAACACATCCACACCAACGGTGTGGCATGGGTCGCCGCCGCCGACTATCTCGCCCGCCGAAGGCGGACCGGCCGCACCCGAGAGTCTGACCACCCAGCTGAAGGCCCCCAACGGGACCGTTGTCGCCACCGCGAACTTCGAGTTCGACGCCGGCTACGTCAAGATCACGGTGCAGACGACCGGCCCCGGCCAACTGACACCTGGATTCCACGGCATGCACATCCACAAGGTGGGCAAATGCGAGGCCAATTCGGTCGCGCCCACCGGTGGCCCACCGGGCGACTTCCTCTCCGCCGGTGGCCACTACATGGCTCCCGGCGGCGCCGGGAACGGTGACCTGACCTCGCTGGAGGTGCGCATGGACGGTTCGGCGTTGTTGGTGACGACCACCGATGGGGTCAACAAGGAGGACCTGTTGTCGGGCGACAAGACGTCGATCATCATCCACGCCGGCCCGGATAACTTCGCCAACATCCCGCCGGAGCGCTACACGCAGGTCAACGGCAAGCCGGGCCCCGACGATATCACCAAGACCACCGGAGACGCGGGTAAGCGGGTGGCGTGCGGTGTCATTGGCGCCGGTTAGCTCCTCGGCCAGCAGGGTACCCGACCGTGTGGACTTTGCGGTCTCGCCGCGGCCTACGGTCGGGGTGGAATGGGAATTTGCGCTTGTCGACGCGGAGACCCGCGACCTGAGCAACGAAGCAACCGCGGTGATTGCCGAGATCGGCGAAAACCCTTGTGTGCACAAGGAATTGCTACGCAATACTGTCGAAATCGTCAGCGGCGTCTGTGAGTGCAGCGGGCAGGCGATGGAAGACCTGCGCTGCACGCTGGGCACCGCGCGCAAGATCGTGCGCGACCGCGGCATGGAGTTGTTCTGCGCGGGCACCCATCCGTTCGCGCAGTGGTCCGCCCAGAAAACCACCGACGCGCCGCGTTACGCCGAATTGATCAAGCGCACCCAGTGGTGGGGCCGACAGATGCTGATCTGGGGTGTGCATGTGCATGTCGGGCTGTCCTCGGCGCACAAGGTGATGCCGATCATGTCGTCGCTGCTCAACTGGTATCCGCATCTGTTGGCGCTGTCCGCCTCGTCACCGTGGTGGGCCGGAGTGGACACCGGATATGCCAGCACCAGGGCGATGATGTTCCAGCAGCTGCCCACCGCGGGTCTGCCGTTCCAGTTCCAAACGTGGTTGGAGTTCGAAGGCTTCGTCCACGACCAGAAGAAGACCGGCATCATCGAGGACGTCGACGAGGTGCGTTGGGATGTCCGGCCCTCTCCGCGCAACGGGACCCTCGAGGTGCGGGTCAGTGACGGGGTGTCCAACCTGCGCGAGCTCGGTGCGCTGGTCGCGCTGACGCACTGTTTGGTGGTCGACTTGGACCGGAGGCTGGAGGCCGGCGAGGCGCTGCCGACCATGCCGCCCTGGCACGTCCAGGAGAACAAGTGGCGCGCCGCCCGCTACGGCCTGGACGCCGAAATCATCCTCGACGCCGACAGCAACGAACGCCTGGTCACCGACGACCTTTGCGACGTGCTGAATCGGCTGGAGCCGGTGGCCGGGTCACTGCACTGCACTGACGAGCTGGCCGCGGTGGCCGATATCCCCCGGCAGGGCGCGTCCTACCAGCGGCAGCGACGGGTGGCCGAAGAGCACGACGGCGATTTGCGCGCGGTGGTCGACGCGCTGGTCGGCGAGCTGGAAGTCTAGTCATGGCGCAAACCCTTGAGCTGGCGATGTTCCCGCTCGAGTCGGTGCTGCTGCCGGGCGAGGAATTGCCGCTACGCATCTTCGAGCCCCGCTATGCCGCGCTGGTGCGAGACTGCCTGTCCAGCCTCGAGCCGCGCTTCGGGGTCGTGCTGATCGCTCGCGGCCGCGAGGTCGGCGGCGGTGAGGAACGCTACGACGTCGGTGTGGTCGCCGAAATCGTCGAATGCGTGAATATCGGCGCCTGCCGGTATGCGTTGCGCTGCCAGATGGGCCAGCGGATCCGGGTGCTCGACTGGCTGCCCGACGACCCCTATCCGCGGGCGACCGTGCGGGATTGGCCCGACGAGCCGGGTGATCCGGTGTCCGGCGCGCAGCTGCGAGACATCGAAGACCGGATGATGGCATTGTTCGAGCGGGTCGCCGTCGCCCAGGGTGCGCGGACGCCAGAACGCGACGACATGTTGGGCCGCGATTCAATGTCTGATGTCGGAAAGCGTCTGTACGCGTTAGCATCCCGGCTGCCGATCGGCCCCGCTGACCGCTACTCGGTGCTCTCGGCGCCGTCTGCCGCCGCACGGTCGGCAGCGCTGAGCGACGCGGTGGACTCCGTCGCGGCAATGGTCGAGTTTCAGCTGTCCGAATAGCTAGATTGCTTATCGACGGCTCATGAGTCGCAGCAGTCGGCGCAGCATTCCGCGCATAAGCAGCCCTCACAGCAGCAGGTGCAGTCGTTCAAACAGCCTCCGCCTTGACGGGGTGGGGGGCCGCCACCCACGGGGTCTGGGCCCTGCGGATACGGGCCCTGGGGATAGGGGCCCTGCGGATACGAGCCCTGGGGATAGGGGCCCTGCGGGTACGGATTGCCTTGTGCCGGAGGAGGATAGCCGGGGTAACCCGGGTAGCCGGAAGGGGGATGGCCCGGCTCGCCCGGATAGCCCGGATAGCCCGGAGGCGGGCCGTAGGGTGGTTCGCCGGATCGGCCGAACGTGCGGGAGACCGCGCGGCGCACCTCGCGGGTCAACAACTGATGGACCAGACGTCCATCGGTAAAATCCACTTCGGCTAAGGCCAGTTCGATGCCTAGCGCCGCGTCATCGCATAATCCGCGGACCGCTTCGAGGGATGTTCGAGTCGCGGCCACCGGATTCCACTTTCCCCGAGTGGCGTCGTCACTGTAGTCCTCGACCGCGTCGAGCAGGTGTGCCAACCGTCCAAACAGCCGCCCGATCTCACGCAGCGGCGCCTCGTTGGCCGGGCGGCCGGCCAACAGTGCGGTGTGCCCGAACGCGGCGGCGACCGACGTCTCGGTCGGCTCTGTCACGTCCAGCAGCGAGCTACCTGGACCGGCTGTCGCCTCGAGCCGGGCCTGCCGGTCCATCGCATCGACGAGCACGCTCGTATCGAATCCCAGGCTCTGGCCGGTGTCGCTGCCCTGGCGCAACCACCGCTCGGCGATGCGGCGCGCAGCGGGCCGCACTCCGACCGAACCGACCACGCCGTCGCGGTCGTCGACGTGATCGCGTACCCGGGCGGCGGCCAGCGCCAACGACACCACGGCGGCCAGCCGAACACAATCACCGATCGCCACGTCAGCGCGCCGCATCCCGCGCAACGGACAGCGGCCCGCTGTTCGACGCGTCGGTGGCGCCGCGGATTGCGCTTCGACCAACGCCGAAATCAGCAACCCGTCATAGTTGGTGGCGACCCGCGCGAGCTGGCCGTGATCGTCTCGCAGCGCCAGGCACAGTCCGCACAATTGGGCCGTCCAGACGGATTTCAGTTCGTCGCCGAGCCGATGACTGCAGGGCCGGATGATCCCGAACACGGCTACAAGCTATCAGGCCGCAACGCGAGGCCTCGGTGAATCAGACAACCTTGGCCGCCCAAGCGGCCCAGGCCGGTGGTGGATGGGAGAACTTGTGGGCGCCAAAGGCGTTATCACCCCTCGGCAAATGCTCGCAGCGACCGCAGCTGGCCCGGATCCAGTGAAGGACGGACGGTTTCGCGAGCCACGGCCACGTCAGCGGCGGTGACGTCGGCCGCGTCGATGGAGCGCCGCATCGCAGCGAGAGCAGCCTCCCTCAGCAGCGCAACGCAATCGGCGGCGCTGTAACCGTCCAGCTCGGCAGCCAAACCGTCGACGTCGACGTCGGCGCTCAGCGGGATCGATCTGCCTGCGGTGCGCAGAATGTCGCGGCGGGCCGCGCTGTCCGGCGGTTCGACGAATACCAGCCGTTCCAGCCGTCCGGGCCGTAGCAGCGCCGGGTCGATCAGGTCGGGCCGGTTGGTGGCGCCGACCACGACGACGTCGCGCAGCGGATCGATACCGTCGAGCTCGGTCAGCAGCGCGGCGACCACCCGATCGGTCACGCCGGAGTCGAAGCTCTGGCCACGCCGCGGCGCCAGCGCGTCGACTTCGTCGAGGAAGACCAGTGCGGGTGCCGAATCGCGGGCCCGGCGAAACAGTTCGCGAACCGCCTTCTCCGAGGCCCCCACCCATTTGTCCATGAGTTCGGAGCCCTTGACGGCGTGCACCGAGAGTTTCCCGGTGCTGGCCAGGGCACGAATGACGAACGTCTTGCCACAACCGGGCGGGCCGTAGAGCAAGACACCGCGCGGCGGATCGACGCCAAGCCGGGCGAAGGTGTCGGGGTGCTGCAGTGGCCACAGCACCGTTTCGGTCAGTGCCTGCTTGGTGGCGGCCATGTCACCGACATCGTCGAGGGTCACCCCGCCTATCGACAATCCGGCGGAAAGCTCGTCGGCGGCCGAGCGAGACAACGGCCTGATCACGCTCAGCGCACCCGTGAGGTCGTCCTGGGTCAGCGTCGGCGCCTGACCGTCGGAGCTGGCCCTGGCCGCCGCGCGCAACGCCGCCTCCCGCACCAGGGCGGCCAGGTCAGTGACAACGAAACCCGGTGTGCGATCGGCGATTTCACTGAGGTTGAGATCACCGGTGGGCACTGGTTTCAGCAGACCCTCCAGCAGCGCCATGCGGGTGGCGGCGTCGGGCAGCGGCAGGGTGACCTCCCGGTCGCACAGCTCGGGTGCCCGCAGCCGGGCGTCGAGCCGCTCCGGAATGGCCGAGGTGGCGATGAACGCGACGCCGACGGTGGCTACCACGGCCCTCAGCTCCGCCAAAACCAGGCTGGCTACCGGCTCAGGTGATTCCGGTAGCAGGGCGTCGATATCGGTGATCAGCAGCACCCCGCCGCCGTCGCGAACCGTGGCCGCCGCGGACGTCACCGTTTTGAGTCGCTCCTCGGCGGCCAGCGCGCCCACCTCCGGGCCGTCGAGTTCGGTCAACCGTCGGCCGGCGCACACCGCGCGCACCAGCGTCGCCTTGCCCACGCCAGGCGGCCCTGACACCAACACCCCGAGATTGGCTGCGGCGCCGAGGGTTTTGAGCAGGTGCGGCTCGTCGAGCGCGAGCTTGAGCCATTCGGTCAGCTTGGCGGCCTGCGTCCCGACGCCCCTGAGGTCGTCGAGTGCGACCGGTGCCGTCGCTGAGCGGCTGAGCGCCCCGCTGGCACGCCCCTTCCCCGCCGCGGGGACACCGGCGCCCCAGCTGACCAGTGAATTGGGCTGCACGCTCACCGGCCCGGACGGATCGACACCGGTGACCGTCAACAGCTCCGATGTCCAGCTGATACCCACCGCCGAAGCCAACTCTCGAGTGGCCGCCGACGTGGAGGTGCCCGGCCCCAGGTCGCGAGGCAGCAACGACACGGCGTCGCCGACCGTCATCACCTTGCCCAGCAGCGCCTGCCGCAGCGTGACCGGCAACACCGAGTTGGTCGCGAGTGCTGAGCCGCTCAGCGTCACCGAACGCCCGCCGTACACGGTGACCGGGGCGACGATGACCGCGGTGTCCTCGCGCAGCCCTGCGTTGGACAGCGTGATGTCGTCGAGCAGGATCGTGCCGACCGGGATGTCCGGGCCGGCCATTCCCGCCACCGCCGCCGTGGTCCGCGACCCGATCAGCGAAACCGCATCCCACTCCCGGATGCCTAGGGCCGCAATGGCATTCGGGTGCAGTCGGACAACCCCGCGGCGCGAGTCGACCGCCGCGGTGTTCAGCCGCGCGGTGAGTGTGAGCTGCCGCTGCCCGGGTTCGATGGCCCCGCTCGTCTTTGGGCCGAAACGGCCCGCCTCGTCGCCGGGGCGCGTCATGTCGGGCGGCCCGGCTTTCGCAGCCCCAGCCGCGCCACCGATCGGCGCCGCTGCGGTTGCGCCCGGCGGATCGCGCGTCGAGTCGCGCGTCGTTGCTTGGGTTTGTCGTCCCAAGCCTCTGGGTGCGCGACGAGCCAGCGGTGACTGCGCAGCGAAAACGGGATGTGACACAGGTAGGCCGCGACTCCCACCATGATCAGGATGTAGGGAAACAAGAAGGCGGCGGCCGCGACGATCGCCAATGCCGCCAGCAGCAGCGCCGCTAAATTCGGTGGCACCGAGACCGCGTGCATCTTCTTCATCGGGATCCGGCTGACGACCAGCAGCGAGCAGGCAGCGATCCAGGCGCAGACCACCCACGGCCAGCTCCACCAGCCGGTGCCGAACTGCAGTTTGGCCGCCAGCGCGCCGAGGACCGCGATCGCTCCGGCGGGGGCGGGCATTCCGACGAAGAACTCCCGGGTATAGGCGGGCAGCGTGGCGTCGTCGAGCAGCGCGTTGAACCGGGCCAGCCGCAACACGATGCACACCGCGTACAGCAGCACCACCACCCAGCCGATCGGCGACATCGACAGCAACGACACGTATACCACGACCGCCGGCGCCACCCCGAAGTTCACCGCGTCCGCCAGCGAGTCGATCTCCTCACCCATCCGCGACTCGACATCCAGGATGCGCGCCACCCGACCGTCCAGGCCGTCGAGGATGGCGGCCGCCGCGATCAGTGCCATCGCGGCCGCCGGCTTGCCCTCCAGCGCAAACCTGATCGACGTCAGGCCCGCGCAGATGGCCAGCACACTCATCGAGCTCGGCAGAATCTGCAGATTGACCGCCCGCTTGGTGCGGCGCGTGATCGTCATGGCAGCTCGGCCAGCACGGTTTCGCCGGCAACCGCCCGCTGCCCCGCGGCCACCAGCAGCACCGATCCCGCGGGCAGGTAGGTGTCCAGCCGCGACCCGAAGCGGATCAGCCCGTAGGTGTCACCGATCGTGAGTTTGTCGCCGACACGGGCGTCGCAGACGATCCGCCGGGCCAGCAACCCGGCGATCTGCACCGCGACGACCTCGGCCCCGTCGGCGCTGCGGATCCGCACGCTGGTGCGCTCGTTGTCTTCGCTGGCCGCGGCCAAGTCGGCCGAGCCGAAGCGGCCTGGGCGACGCTGCACGCTGACCACCTCGCCGCTGACCGGGGCCCGCTGCACATGCGCGTCGAACAGCGACAAGAAGATGCTGACGCGGGGCAGCGGCTCGTCGCCCATGTCGAGTTCGGCCGGCGGGGCAGCGGACTCGATCACGCAGATCAGGCCGTCGGCAGGGGCGACGACCACACCGGGACGGGTCGGCGGCACCCGCGGCGGGTGCCGAAAGAACACCGCACACGCGGCCGCGCTCGCCAGGCCGGTGCGGCGCGCCCACGGGTGGTTGCGTCCGGCCAGCGCGCCGACCGCTGCCAGGCCAAGCCCCCCGGCGATGAACGGAAACCCGGCCGGATGCACTGGCGGGACCGTCGTGCGCAGCAACGCCAGCAGGCGTTGCGGCCCGAAGGCAAGGTCCGCAGCGCGCTCGTCGGCGGGGCGGGGGCGTCGTGCCACGCGGTCATCTTACGGAGCCGGTCAGCGCAGGTCCCAAACTTCAACCGCTGACCCGGCAGGCACGTCGACAACGTTCTCGGGGATGTCGATCAGACAGTTCGCTCCGGCCAGCCAGCGCAGATGATGCGACGCCGCCGGGCCGTACCCGCTGACCGTCCCGCCGACAGCGTCGAGCAGCCCGCGGCGGAACTGGCGCTTACCGCCCGGTGACGTCAACGCCTCGGTCAGCACCGCGGTCCGCCGCGGCCGCTCGGCGTCCGGCAGACCGATGGCGCTCCGCAGCGCCGGACGGATGAACACCTCGAAGGACACCAGCGCGCTGACCGGGTTGCCGGGCAGGGCGACAATCGTTGTGCCGGAACCGGATCCGCGCGGGGTATGCAGCCGCCCGATGCCCTGAGGCATCCCTGGCTGCATCGCAACCTTGACGAACTCCACCCCGTGGTCACCCGTCCGGCCGAAGGTGTCTTTGACGACTTCGTAGGCGCCCGCGCTGACCCCGCCGCTGGTGATGATCACGTCGGACTCGGCGCCGTACCGATCGAGCACCGACGCGAACTGCGCGACATCGTCAGTCGTCGTCGCGACGGCAACGACAGTGGCGCCGGCCTCGCGCACCGCGGCGGCCAGCATCACCGCGTTGGATTCGTAGATCTGCCCGGCCCGCAGCGGTTTTCCCGGTGACACCAGCTCTGATCCGGTGGAAATCACCAGTACCCGCTGCCGCGGGATCACCGTCAGCTCGGCCAGGCCCAGCGCCGCGGCCAGCCCGACCACCGCCGGGGCGACCAGTTGTCCGGCCCGCAGCACGGTCGTACCGGCGGTAACGTCCTCGCCGGCGCGCCGGATGTAGTGCCCCGCGGTGGCGGGGGCGCGGATCGACACGGTGTCGGTTCGCTCGTCGGTGGACTCCACCGGGACCACCGCCGTCGCCCCGACCGGCATCGGCGCGCCGGTCATGATCCGGTGAGCGGTGCCGGGCCGCAACGTCGGGATGTCGGTACGCCCGGCCGGAATGTCCTCGGCCACCGGCAGTTCGATCGGCTGCTGGCTGCTGGCCGCGGCCACCTCGTCGGCGCGCAGCGCGTAGCCATCCATCGCGGAGTTGTCGAACACCGGCAGCGACACCGGGGCGGTCACGTCATGCGCCAGCACCAGGCCCTCGGCGTCGGCGAGTTCGGTGGCGGCAGGTGGCCGGGCGGTGATCAGCTCAGCGACGACGCGGCGATGTTCCTCGACCGGGCGCACGGCGGTCAGACCGGGAAGGCGACGCCGGTGAGTTCCTCGGACACCGTCCAGAGCCGGCGTTGCAACTCCTCGTCGTGGGACTGCCCGCTGGAGTTCACGAGCTTGGGGTGGCCGCGCTGTTCGCCCAGACCGTCCGGCCCGTAATACTGTCCGCCCTCGACGGCGGGATCGGTGGCCGCCCGGAGGGTGGGCAGCGCGCCCATCGCCGCGCTCTGGAAAAGCAGCGGGCGGGCGATCGCCAGGGCGGGTTTGAGGATCGTCGGGACACTGCGTGTCAATTCGGTACTGGCGGTGCCGGGGTGCGCCGCGACGGCGATCGTCGGCGCATTGCGGGCCGCCAGGCGTCGCTGCAGCTCGTAGGTGAACAGCAGATTGGCCAGTTTGGACTGCCCGTAGGCGCCGAATCGGTCGTAGCGGCGCTCCCACTGCAGATCGTCGAAGTGGATAGCGGCGCGCAGCCGGTGACCCGTGCTGCTGAGGTTTACTACTCGGGAGCCACGCACCGGCAGCAGGTGGTCGAGCAGCAGCCCGGTCAGCGCAAAGTGGCCGAGATGGTTTGTGCCGAAATGCATCTCGAATCCGTCTGCGGTGAGCTGCTTTGGCGTCCCCATCACGCCGGCGTTGTTGATCAGCAGGTCGATTCGCGGATAGGCGGCGCGCAGCGCGTCAGCGGCGGTGCGCACCGAGTCCAGCGAACTCAAGTCGAGCTGCTGCAGCGTGACGTCGGCTTTCGGGCCGGCGGCGACGATGCGCGCCAGCGCGGAGTTGCCCTTCTCGAGGTTGCGCACCGCCAGCACGACGTGCGCGCCGCAGTGGGCCAGCACCGCCGCGGCGTGGTAGCCGATTCCGGTGTTGGCGCCGGTGATCACGGCGACGCGGCCGCTCTGATCCGGCACGTCGGCTGCGCTCCATTTGCCGTCGACGCCCATGGCCGAAAACGATACTCACCAATGCCGGATGGCGCTGGGCCGTGACCCGGGGGGCCGTATTGGCGCCGGGCGGCGCAGCGCCGCGGCCGCAAGTTTGGCATCGTGGGAACGTGATTACTGGATTGGCCCACATCGGTGTGTGCGTGCCGGACTGCGAGGCTGCCGTGGCCTTTTATCGCGACGCGTTGGGCTTGCAGGTGCTGTCGCCGCCCTACGTGATGGCCGGTGAGGCGATTCGCGACGACATGGGCGAGCTGGTGTCGGACAGCACCATGAAAGCCGCCATCGTCGGATTCGGCGACGACGGCGACCGGGTTCTGGAGGTGATCGAGTACCTCGGCGTCACCGGCAGCGACCAGCGAACCGCCGCGGGCCTCGCCGACCACGGGCTGTCGCACGTCGGGCTGATCTGTTCCGATCTGGACGCAACCCGGACGCAACTGCAGGCCAGCGGGGTGCGCTTTCTTGTCGACGGCATCGCCGACGTGGCAGGAGTTCGCACCACGTGGTTCGTCGATCCGTGGGGCGTGGTGTTCATCCTCGTGGAGAAAACCAGACCCGAGCGGCCGTACTTCGCGCAGTGGACCGCACCCCCGCGGTCGTAGCATCAGGGCTGTGGGAGAGCTCGTCGACCGAGAAGATGTCCGGGCGGAACGGCTCCTCGACGCCCAAGACAAGGCGGTACAGCTGTTCGCCGAGATCGAGGGCCGCGGCATGATCCGCGCCGGCGTCGGTGAGCAGCTGTTGTCCGACGAGATCCGTGACCTGGCCGCGGAGTTGTTCGGAGTGACCCGGCACTGGCATCGGCGGATTGTGCGGTCCGGCCCGAACACCCTGCAGCCCTTCTCAGAGCGTCCGCCCGACCGGGTAATCGCCGACGACGACATCGTGTTTCTCGACTTTGGCCCGATCTTCGAGGAATGGGAGGCCGACTTCGGGCGCACGTTCGTGCTGAGCGACGACCCGGACAAGATCGCCCTGCGCGATGCGCTGCCGCGGGTGTGGCGGGCCGGACGCGACCATTTCGAGAGTCACGCCGACATCACCGGCACCCAACTGTTCGACTTCGTCGTCGGGGTGGCCCGCGAGCAGGGCTTCGGTTGGGGCAGCCACATCGCCGGTCACCTGGTCGGACAGTTTCCACACAAGAAGCTCGCCGGAACGGGCACCGAGTGGTACATCACTCCGGGATCGGACCGGCCGATGCGGCGCGAGGACCGCAGCGGCCGGATCTGCCACTGGATCCTGGAGATCCACCTGGTCGATCCGGCCCGCGGCTTCGGCGGTTTCTACGAGGAGCTGCTCGATCTGCCCTGAGCTGCGCCGGGCGTCCTTGCACTCGGCATAGGCGAGTGCTAAGAATGACGTTGGCACTCGCGACCGGCGAGTGCTAGGTCGGGCCGGTGAGGCACGGGCCGCGCCAGCGGAAAGACACCCGAGCCGTCCGTCGCGGGCACTGCACCCGGCCACAGTGTCATCCCCAAATTTCGGAGGAATCACTTCGCAATGGCCAAGACAATTGCGTACGACGAAGAGGCCCGTCGCGGCCTCGAGCGGGGCCTGAACGCCCTCGCCGACGCGGTAAGGGTGACGTTGGGCCCCAAGGGCCGCAACGTCGTCCTGGAGAAGAAGTGGGGTGCTCCCACGATCACCAACGATGGTGTGTCCATCGCCAAGGAGATCGAGCTGGAGGACCCGTACGAGAAGATTGGCGCCGAGCTGGTCAAGGAAGTCGCCAAGAAGACCGACGACGTAGCCGGTGACGGCACCACGACGGCCACCGTGCTGGCCCAGGCGCTGGTGCATGAGGGCTTGCGCAACGTCGCCGCGGGCGCCAACCCGCTGGGCCTCAAGCGCGGCATCGAGAAGGCCGTCGAGAAGGTCACCGACACGTTGCTCAAGGGCGCCAAGGAGGTCGAGACCAAGGAGCAGATCGCTGCCACCGCGGCCATCTCCGCCGGTGACCAGTCGATCGGCGACCTGATCGCTGAGGCGATGGACAAAGTCGGCAACGAGGGCGTCATCACCGTTGAGGAGTCCAATACCTTCGGCCTGCAGCTCGAGCTCACTGAGGGTATGCGGTTCGACAAGGGCTACATCTCGGGCTACTTCGTCACCGACGCCGAGCGCCAGGAAGCCGTCTTGGAGGACCCCTACATCCTGCTGGTCAGCTCCAAGGTGTCCACGGTCAAGGACCTGCTGCCGCTGCTGGAGAAGGTCATCCAGGCCGGCAAGCCGCTGCTGATCATCGCCGAGGACGTCGAGGGCGAGGCGTTGTCCACCCTGGTCGTCAACAAGATCCGCGGAACCTTCAAGTCGGTGGCGGTCAAGGCCCCCGGCTTCGGTGACCGTCGCAAGGCGATGCTGCAGGACATGGCCATCCTCACCGGTGGTCAGGTCATCAGCGAGGAGGTCGGCCTGACGCTGGAGAACGCCGACGTGTCGCTGCTGGGCAAGGCCCGCAAGATCGTGGTGACCAAGGACGAAACCACCATCGTCGAGGGCGCCGGGGACACCGACGCCATCGCCGGGCGGGTGGCCCAGATCCGCGCCGAGATCGAGAACAGCGACTCCGACTACGACCGCGAGAAGCTGCAGGAGCGACTGGCCAAGCTGGCCGGCGGTGTTGCGGTGATCAAGGCCGGGGCTGCCACCGAGGTGGAGCTCAAGGAGCGCAAGCACCGCATCGAGGACGCAGTACGGAACGCCAAGGCTGCCGTCGAAGAGGGAATCGTCGCCGGCGGTGGCGTCACCCTGTTGCAGGCCGCCCCGACGCTAGACGAGCTCAAGCTCGACGGTGACGAGGCCACCGGCGCCAACATCGTCAAGGTGGCACTGGAGGCCCCGCTCAAGCAGATCGCGTTCAACTCCGGACTGGAGCCCGGCGTCGTCGCCGAGAAGGTGCGCAACCTGCCTGCGGGTCACGGCCTGAACGCCGCGACCGGTGAGTACGAGGATCTGCTGGCCGCGGGCGTTGCCGACCCGGTCAAGGTGACCCGTTCGGCGCTGCAGAACGCGGCGTCCATCGCGGGCCTGTTCCTGACCACCGAGGCCGTCGTTGCCGACAAGCCGGAGAAGGCGGCCGCTCCCGCGGGCGACCCGACCGGTGGCATGGGCGGTATGGACTTCTAAGTCCTTCGACGAAAGGCCCGGTCCCCGTGTGGGGCCGGGCTTTTCTTTCTGCGCCGACTGTGTGGGTTGTGGATAACTTCACTCGACTTTTGGGACAACAACCCCCACAGTCGGCGGACTTGTCGGACACCGGGGCGAGTATCCCGGCTCATGAATAGCGAAGAGTGGCCCATTCTCGGTCGACAGGCCGTTCGCCGCGGCGAGGTGTCCGCATACCAGCTGCGCCGGTCCTATCGGCCGGTGTATCGCAATGTGTATGTGCCCAGGCAGACCGCTGTCACAGCATTGACGCGGGCGCGCGCGGCGTGGCTGTGGGCGGACGGTACAGCGACGATGACGGGCCTGTCCGCGGCAGCGATGCTGGGCACAAAGTGGATGGACCCGGCCACACCGGCCGAGCTGAATCGGGTCGATCGGCACTGCCCGCTAGGCATCGTCGTGCACTCGTACGACTTGGCGCCAAGCGAGATATGCGTCGTCGATGGAGTCCGGATCACGACACCGGAACGCACCGCGTTTGATATCGGTCGGCTGCTGGCGCCGGATCGAGCGATTCCGATCTTGGACGCGCTGGCCAATGCGAGCAATCTCAAGACCGCGGATGTCGTTCGTCTGGCCGAGGGCAAGCACGGGGCTCGTGGGGTCCGCCGCCTGCGCGCTGTGTTGGCTCTAGTGGACGGCGGCGCGGAATCGCCCCAGGAGACTCGGGTGCGGCTGGTGTTGGTGCGGGCCGGCTTACCCGCACCGGAAACTCAAATCGAATTCGTCGACGAATTCGGCATCGCCCGGATCAGGGTTGACATGGGCTGGCGAGAATGGCGCGTCGCCGTCGAGTACGACGGCGTCCAGCACTGGTCTGACCGGTATCAGCGCTCATGGGACATCGACCGGATCGCAATGCTGGAGGCCATGGGTTGGGTGGTTATCCGGGTGAGCGCGGAGCTGCTGTCTCGCCCGGATGTCGTCGTCGACCGCGTCCGTCGCAAGCTTCGACAGGCTGGCTGCCCGGTCTGACTCCGCCGACTGTGTGGGTAATGGGTGCGCATTCGGCGTTTTCGCGTGCACAACCCACACACTCGGCGGCAAATGGGGTGAGCGGCGGCAAATGGGGTTAGCGGCGGCCGCGAACCAGCTTGCCGGGACGGGCATCGGTGGGCACGCCGTTCTCGGCGATGATCTCGCCGGACACGATCGTGGCCACGTAGCCTTCGGCGGTCTGGTCGAGCCGACGCCCGCCGGCGGGTAGGTCGTAGCTGATCACCGGCTTGTGCAGGCGCAGCCCGGCATGGTCGATGACGTTGAGGTCGGCCTTGCAGCCCACGGCGATGCGCCCGCGGTCGGCCAGCCCGGCGATGCGGGCCGGCACCGACGTGAGTTCGCGGACGGCTTCGGCGACGGTGAACTGCCCGGCTGCACGATCGCGCGCCCAATGCGCCAGGAAATACGTCGAGTAGCTGGCGTCGCAGATCATGCCGTAGTGGGCGCCACCGTCGCCGAGACCCAACACCACGTCGTCGCGGTGCAGCAGCTCGCCAACGGTGTCCAGCGAGTTGTTCTCCAAGTTGCTGGTGGCGACCAGCAGCATGGCGCGGCCGTCGTCGTCGAGCAGTCGGTCGTAGGCTTCCTCGATCGGCTTGACGCCGCGGGCCCGCGCCCGCGCGCCGATGCTGGAAGACGGGTCCGGCTCGTAGTTGGGGTCATCGCCCAACGGGAAGATCCAATCCCAGGCCTGCGCCACGTACAGGATCGGGTGCCCGACGCCGGGCTTGTCGGCCAGGATGCGGGCGCGGACCTCGGGTTTGCGCATCTCGGCGACCCGCTCGGCCAGCGGCAGGTGCGCGATCTCGCGGTAGCTGGGATAGAGCACGAACGGGTTGGCGGTCAGCTGCAGCCC
Source organism: uncultured Actinomycetota bacterium (assembly GCA_963787635.1). Taxonomy (GTDB): domain Bacteria; phylum Actinomycetota; class Actinomycetes; order Mycobacteriales; family Mycobacteriaceae; genus Mycobacterium. The sequence goes on from CAWBDP010000008.1 coordinate 1,485,640, forward strand.
GATGATCAGCCCGATCGGGCGGGGTAGCAGCTGCGCAGTGATGTCGCCGCCTGCTGCGTTCGCCTTTTCGACCATGGTGATGGCGTCCGGCCAGGTCGGGTCACCGGCGTTGCCGACTACCAGTGTGAAGGTCACTGGCAGCCCGACGTCCTCGGCAACGTCGAACACCGTCTGCAGCACCGGCTGGTAGCCGCCGGCCGGAATGTCGGGCACGAATTGCAGCAGGCCGCCACCCCCGTCGACGACGCCGCGGGCGATCTCTTCGATCTCCTCGCGGGCGGCGTCATAGCTGGGGATCGGCGAGCCGCTCTCGGTCTTGTGGATCGTCAGCCGCGACGACGCGAAGCCCAGCGCCCCGATCTCGATGGCCTCCTTGGCCAGTGCGCGCATCGTGGCGAGGTCTTCAGCGGTGGCCGGCTCGCGGTCGGCACCGCGCTGGCCCATCACGTAGACGCGCAGCGGTGAATGCGGCAAATAGGCGGCCACGTCGATGTCGCGCTTGCCGGCGTCCAACGCGTCCATGAAGTCGGGGAAGGTTTCCCAGGTCCACGGCAGGCCGTCGGTCATGACCACGCCGGGAATATCTTCGACGCCGGCCATCACGTCGACGAGCACCTCGTGGTCTTCGGCGCGGCACGGCGCGAAGCCGACCCCACAATTGCCCATCACCACCGTGGTCACGCCATGCGCCGACGACGGCGTCAGCCGCTCCGACCAGATGGCCTGCCCGTCGTAGTGGGTGTGCAGGTCGACGAAGCCCGGGGTGACCAGCAGCCCGGTCGCGTCGATCTCGCGGGTTGCGGTCTCGCCGTTCACCGAACCGACCGCGGCGAGCACGCCGTCTCGCACTGCGACGTCGCCGACGTATGGCTCACCGCCCAGGCCGTCGACGATGGTGCCGTTGCGGATGAGGAGGTCGTAGGTCATCTAAATAATCTACGACTCCGTCGGGGGCGCGTGCCAGGATCTTTTCCGTGATCGACCACATGGGAATCAACTGCGCCGACTACCCCAAGGCGCAGCAGTTCTACGACACGGTACTGGGCGTGCTCGGCTTCTCGCGGCAGATGGATTTCGGGGAGGCGATCGGGTGCGGCCGTGACGGCAAACCGTCGTTCTGGATCTCGGATACTTCTGCAGGTGCGGGCATGAGACCGAACCGGGAAATGCACATCGCGTTCGAAGCGGCCGACCACGACAGTGTGCGGGGTTTTCATGACGCCGCCGTAGGGCTGGGTGCCGAATCGCTGCATGCGCCGCGGCTGTGGCCCGAATATCACCCCGATTACTGGGCTTACTCTCTGGCGCCGACGCGCTGCGACCCCGACGGCAACAACGTCGAAGCGGTCTGTCACCGCGCGTAGGGTCGCCGAGTATGCAGAGCCACGAAAAAGACGCCGACGCCGCCGCCCAGGAATTGCTGCGGGATGCCTTCACCCGGTTGATCGAACACGTCGACGACCTCACCGACGGCCTGACCGACGAGCAGTCCAATTACCGGTCCAGCCCGAACGCCAACAGCATCGCGTGGCTGCTCTGGCACAGCGCCCGAGTGCAGGATGTCCAGGTCGCCGGTCTTGCCGACGCCGCCCAGGTGTGGACGCGCGACGGCTGGGTGGACCGCTTCGGACTGGACCTGCCGCGCGACGACACCGGCTACGGGCACAGCCCTGAGCAGGTGGTCAGAGTCCAGGCGCCGGCCGATGTGCTGGCCGGCTACTACCACGACGTGCACACGTTCACGCTGGAGTACGTCGCCGCCGTGACCGCTGACGAATTGGCCCGTGTCGTCGACACGCACTGGGATCCACCGGTGACCGCCAGTGCGCGACTGGTCAGCATTATCGACGACTGTGCTCAGCATCTGGGCCAGGCTGCCTACCTGCGGGGCATTGCGGACAGACGGGCTTGACTGCTGCGGTCCCGGATGAGGAGGACGCGTGCGGTTCGTGGTGACGGGGCTGTTGTGGCTGGTCGCTACCGTCGCGCTGATAGTCGCGGTCCCATCGGCGTGGACGCAGATACACGTCGTCGATACCGACGGCTACGCGGCGACGGCCCAGCACGCCGCCGCCGATCCGGCGCTGCAGGCTGCGGTGGCATCCGAACTCACTACCGAAGCCATGACGCTCATCACCAAGCGCGGCTACAGCGTCGATCCGGAGCTGGTGCACGGTGTCGCCGTCGCCTACACCCAGAGCCCGTCGTTCCCTGTTGACTTCGCGCAGGCCAACCGGGCGGTGCACCACTGGATGTTCGCCGACGACCCGTCCGCCGCCGACTTGGTGATCGACCTGGCGCCGATGTTGAACGACAGCGTATTTCAGCAGATCCTGCAAAATTTTCATGTGCAGGTGCCGACGACGCTGACGGTTCCGGTGACCGTCGATGCCTCAAAGCCCTTGCGGCCAGGGCAGTTACGGTTCCTCGCCACGTGGAACCCGTGGGTGACTATCGCCGCGATGGCGCTGGCGGTGGTTTGCGCATTGCTGACGCCGATGGCCGCGGCGAGTCGCGGCAAAGCGCTGGCCAGCCTGGGTGTTTCGGCACTGCTGGCCGGCGCCGTCGGCTGGGCGGGAATCGAGGCCGCCCGGCGTCGGGTCAACGACGCACTCAACGACACCGCCGGCGACATCCGCCGAATCGCCGACGTGATGCTCGGCCACGCCGAAGCCAGCCTGCACGGATGGCTCGACCTGACCCTGGCGGCCGGCGGTGTGCTGGTGCTGGTCGGTGTGCTGGTCGCGATCCTGGGCAGTCTGCGCAGGACCTAGTGCGGTCAGCTCAGCCGAGCGGCAACTTGGCCAAGACCGACCCGGTGGGCTGCGGCGATCCTGCGCCGGGCTCGACAGTGAAGGCCAGCGCGGTGCAGTCGCTCAGACTGGAGAACACGTGCGTGGTCGACGGGGTAACGGCTTGAGCGTCCATGGTCCCCGCCGACTTCGGGCTCCCCGCCCCCATCAGCCACATCTGATAGACCGACCCGGGTGACGGCGGGGGCACGTTGTTCATCACCAGCACCCCGGCGTTGCGTTCCCGGGAAAACACCACCGTCGCCGTGCCACTGCCCAGCGGAGCCGAAACCGTGTGCACATCCGGCGCTGCCATCACTTGCTCGGCAACCGTCGGCGGCGCCGGCGGGCGCAGCGCAATCCCGATACCAAAGGCCCCCAATCCCACTGCGATTGCCGCGGCAGCAGCGAGAGTGGCTGTGCGCCAACGGGAGTAGCGGTTTCGGTCCGAGGCCACGGTGGCCAGCACCGCCGCGCGCAGGTCGGCCGGCGGCTCAACGGCGATGGCCGCCGACACGGTCGCCATCGTCTCGCGGACGGCGCGCACTTCGGCGTCGAAGGCTTCACTAACCAGGTCCGGCGCGGCGGCAACCCGCCGCTCGATGTCGGCACGCTCGGCGTCAGGAACCGCGTGCAGGGCGTAGGGCGTGGCGGCCTCGAGCAATTCGAATTCGGTCGGCTCGGTCATGACACATCCAGACAGTCGCGCAGACGGCGCAGCCCGTCGCGCATCCGCGACTTGATCGTCGACAAGTTCGCCGACAACCGCTGCGACACTTCGACATACGTCAACCCGCCGTAGTAAGCCATTTCGATGCATTGGCGCTGCGTGTCGGTCAGCCCCTGCAAGCACTCGATGACCCGGCGTCGCTCGTCGCCGGCGATCGCCGACTCGGCGACGACGTCGCCGGACCGTTCGGCGGTGGCTGCGCCGTAGCGTGATTCGCGTTGGCCGGCGGCCTGCTCGGCGCGCACCCGATCGACGGCCCGCCGGTGGGCCATGGTCATCAGCCAGGCCAGCGCCGAACCCTTGGCGGAGTCGTACATCTTCGCGGTGCGCCACACCTCCAGGTAGATGTCCTGGGTGGTTTCCTCGCTGTATCCGGTGTCGCGCAGCACCCGCGTCACCACTCCGTACACCCGGGTGCGGGTGCGATCGTAGAAGGCGGCGAACGCATCGGTGTCGCGGCGCGCCACCCTGCGCAGCAACGCGTCGAGGTCACTGCTCACCCGCGGCGGTCCGGTCATCGACCGGTAGCCTATCCTTTCGCGCGCGAGGGTCGTCACCTTCGTCCCGATCGGGGCGGGCGCGGAGTGAAACGCTGTCCGCGAGTGGTATTCGCCGAATCCGGGACGAACCCCCGTGTGCTTCTCGGTCGGACGGGCCACCGGGACTCTGCGCAGCCAGAGCCGGATGCCCGCTGCCCGGATGCGCAACGCGATGATCAGCGGCGTCAGCGGTGCCGCCACCTGCATCCAGGCGATGTGGCGCGTCGTTGCCGCATGCCGCGTCCCGCGCAGCGTCGCCGCGAATGCCGGCTGGCTTTCGCGGTGCAGCGAGACCATGATGTCCACTGCGTGGCCGGGCCGCGGCGCCAGCACCAGATAGTGGCCGTCCACCGCGTTGGACGGCGAGACAGAGATCGCCTTGGTGACCAGCACGGGGGTATCGGCCGGCGGCAAGACGTAGGCGTGGCGCTGGCCGTAGGTGTTGTGCACCTCGGCGATGACGTGGCGAAGCACGCCGTCCCGGTCGTGGCACCAAAAGATGCTCACCGGGTTGACCACGCGGCCCAGCACACGCGCCTGCAGTAACGCGGTGATGGGGCCGTCGGGTACCGGTTTGGCGTGTTCGGCCAGACAAGCGCGCACCCGGGCGCGCAGCGAGTCCTGCCGACCGCCGGTGAAGTGGTCCTGGGCGTCCAACCGCGCGAACGGCCGCAGCCACCACGGCAGTCGGGGGAGCTCGTCGACGTCGACGTACCAGGAGTAGCTGCGGTATTCGAACTCGTGGTGCACCGGGGCCCGCGTGGTGTGGCTGATCGCGGTGCGATAGATCGCCGGCGTCAACACGCGATCACCGCGACCGAGCGTGTCGTGCGCAATTGCTGGTGCACACCCGATATTCGGACCCACCGGCGGCGCGGTTGGCAACGCGGCGGGACGGTGACCTAGGGCACGATCACATGGCTGGGGTCCGGGCGCAGCTCCGGCGGTGCCTGGCTGTAGTCCCCGAACGGGCCGTCGCGGCGCTGCACCGCGGCGCGCACGCCCTCCGTCGCGGCGGCAGCGATGAACTCGAGCGCATCTGGGGTGTTGCGCATCAGCCCGTCGAGGATGCCGCCCAGCAGCTGCGTCGACGCCAGGCCCATGTTCTCGTAGGCCTGGTTGACGATCAGTTTCTGGGCTCGCAACTGTGACAACGGAATTCGCGCTAACTCGGCCGCGATCTCAGCCACCCGGGCCTCCAGTCGCTCGAAGGGCACCGCCTCGTTGATCAGTTCGATCTCGGCGGCCTGCACACCGGTCAGCGGCCGGCCGGTCAGCGAATGCCACTTGACCTTGGCCAGGCTCAGCCGATAAAGCCACATGCCGGTCAGATAGGCGCCCCACATCCGGCTGTACGGGGTGCCGATCACCGCGTCGTTGCTGGCGATGACGATGTCGGCGCACAGCGCGTAGTCGCTGGCCCCGCCCACACACCAGCCGTGCACTTGGGCGATCACCGGTTTGGAGGCCCGCCAGATCGCCATAAATTTGCCGGTGGGGCCGGTTTCGCGGGCGGTGACCATCGCGAAGTCTTTGCCCGGATCCCACTTCCCGTCGGTCGTCATGCCCTCGCCCCAGTGCTCGAAACCGCCGCCGAAGTCGTAGCCGCCGGAAAACGCCCGGCCGGCGCCGCGCAACACGATGACCTTGATGTCGGGGTCTCGCTCGGCGACCCCAATGGCGGCCTCGATTTCGTCGGGCATCGGCGGCACGATGGTGTTGAGCGCCTCAGGGCGGTTCAGGGTGATGGTGGCCACCGGACCGGCCGTCGCGTACAGCAGTGTCTGGAACTGATCAGTTGGCATAGCAGCAGCGAAGCCACCGCTGCGCTGTGAGTCAAGCGGGGCGGTGGGGCGGCAACGGTTGTCGATTACCTGTTGTCGGCATGTCGCAATGCGACCTGCCGGAGTCCCCCGGTGTGCTAATGCGTACCTACAGGGCACGGTGCTCCGGGGTCACGGGAGGGGCTGATATGGCAGCGGGCTATGGGTCAGGCTGAACAGATCGCGCGTCCGCGGCGCGAGAGTGGACTGCGGCGATCGCTGCATGAGTTCCTCGCCTTGCCGCTGACAATGGTGCTCGGGTTCGTCCTGCTGGCGGTATTCGTCGCCGTGCTGGACCGCACCGACGCCGCCTGGCTGGATCCCGCTGAGCAGGCGTTGGCCATCCTCGTGCCGCCGCCGGAAAACCAGGCGATGCTGCGCACCGTGGGGCCCGGGGTGCTCACCTTGATGACCATCACCTTCTTCCTGCTGTTGACGCTGGTGCACCGGATGGCCGACGTATTCACCTGGGTGGTGGTCGAGCAATTCCTGATGCGCCGGGCAAACCAAGCGTTCTTCGGATACTTCGCTGGGCTCTCGGCGTTCTACGTCATCGTGGTAGGGGTGGTAACACCCCAGAAAGCGGTGTTCTCCACGATGATCGCGCTGATCCTCAGCGTGCTTGCGCTGGTCGCGCTGGTCGTGTTCGGCTATCTGGTGCTCGACCAGCTGCGGCCCCCGTCGGTGGTAGAGCGGATAGTGCAATACACGATCGCCATGCACGCCGGCCAGTCCGCTCGACTGCAGCGCCTCCGTGATCAACCGCTGCACGGCGATCTGCCGGCGATGACCGTGCGCGCCGAGTGCAGCGGATATCTCGTCGACATCGACCTGGACGCCCTCGGTCGCGCCGCGACCATGGCCCGGGGTGCAGCGGAGATCGAGCTGGTCGCCCGGCTGGGCACCCACCTCGTCACAGGCTCCGAGGTGGCCGTGGTGCGCGCGGAAAGCGAGGCCGAGCGCGAACGCCTCGCTGAGGCGGTGCTCGACGCGCTGCGCTGTGGCCGGGAACGGCAACTCGACCGAGAACCCGTATACGGCGTGCATCAGCTGTCCAGCATCGGCTGGGCGGCGGCCACCCAGAGCGACCCCGAGGCGGCTCTGGTCGCAGTCGATGGCCTGCACACCCTATTGGGCGAGTGGGCGCAGGAACTGGCGCGGGTCGGCGGACGGGCTGACGACGTTGAGCAGCTGCCAGTGGTGTACCGCGACACGCGGATACCTGAGGTGTTGGCCTCGTTGGCCAGCATCGCGGTGGGCGCCGCGCAGGGCGGTCAGCACCAGACCTGCGCGCAGGTCATGAACGTGTTCGCCATCACACTGCCCCGGCTATCTCCCGATCACCAGCGAATCGCCGCACGGCAGGTGCGTCGTTGCCTGCCCGCGGCTGCCACGCACGCCCTCACCGTGGAGCTGGAGGGTGCGTTGACCAGGCTGAGCCGCGTCCTCTCCGAGGCCGGCTACCCCGAGTTGGCCGCTCAGTTACCTCACATCGAGTCTTCGCCGAAGGATCAGTTGCCCAGCGGCGGCGAAGTCAGCTCCCGTACCGGTCGCGCAGCCGACTGAGCGTGCCTTCGATGCCGGTGGCGTTGCGTTTGGCGAAACCGGTCCATTGGTAGTACTTCACGAGGTCCTTGACCGGGCCGGTGTGGCGGTAGTCGAACGTCTCGGTGACTCGAGTCGTGGTGGGGGTCAGCGCGGCGAACTCCCAGCGCCAGCGGTGACCGAACGGGTGGCGCCATTCGATGAGTTGATCGGGTTCCAACTCGGTCACCGTGCTGGTGATGCGGTAGGGCAGCCCGAACATGGTCATCTTGGTGGAAAACCGGGCGCCCGGCGTGAGTTGCTCAGGTCCGCTGACGTTGTCGCGAACCGTGCCGGACCCGTCGAGCTCGCGGTGGCGACGGGGGTTGGCGACGATCGCGAACAGCTCGGCTGCGGGGGCGGCGACGTCGACTGTGCGGCTGACCTGCTGCGGACCGGCGTCGACGGTGGTGACGGTCATGGCTGAGACCTCCTTTGGCGTCAGTCTTCAGCGTGCCGCTTGTGGTCCCATCGTTCAAGGCGGGCCTGCAGCTCGAGCAAGCCGACGCCGGCCAGCGGGCTGCTCACCGAAAGGACGGCCATTAGTAGCAGATTCATCTTTCGACCTCCGAACTCTCTTAGTCATTGAGACGGCGGTCGTGACCATCCGGTTCAAAATTGCGGGTTGAGCCGAACTTCGCTGCGGGCGTTACGCGGGGCCGCCGGCTTTCGCCTCATCAGCTTGACGACATCTCTCGCCTGCGTGGCTCCGCCGGGATCTGTTTGACGCCAGTGGAAGTCGGTGACTTCGACGTCGATGATGCAGTTGTAGACCAGCCCCACGGCACGCTGGTCAGGGGAGAGCTCAGACCCACGATCCGACGACGACAGCAGCACCACCGCTGTCAGCATGTCGTCGGAGACCTGCACGTCGGTGATGTCGTTGCGGTAATCAGGGATCCCGATCTCTTCGGGCTTGTGGTAGAGGATGACTGCCCGACCCTGGCACTGCCGCCACTGGATGACGAATCGGTCGAACAGGGTCTTGGCATCGCGGTACGAGGCCAGTGCGACGGCTCCCGCCTTGACCCAGAACCGCGTATGGATACCAGACCAGTCTCTGGTGGCCACCGCACGCACTGGCGCGCCTTCGTACGGCTTTCCCGAGTACGGGTAGACCGCTCCAACGCAGGCCGGATCGCTGCCGTCCGGTACCCAGGAAGACAGCACGTCGGGTCCGCCGACGCTCGGCGGAAATCCATCGTCCTCGACTGGGGATTTGAGCACGGCGGACAGTTCGCCGTTGGTGGGCAGCACGTGCGGTATCGAGCGGCCGACGCCGACGATGCCTGCCGAGTCGCGCGCGGGCACGACGGTTCCCGCGGCAGTGGCGGTGCAGCCGGCGATCAGAGCGGCCGAGCACCCGGCTAGGAAGCTGGTCAGCAGAGGTCGCATAGCTCAGCCGCCGGGCGGGTCGTGGTAGCAGTAGGTTCGCGACGGATAGGCCAGTGCCGGCGCGACGGCCACGGTCCGAATCCCCGGCACGGCGGGCTCTGGATCCGACGGGCACGCGTGCGGATCGTCGGCGTCGACCCGCTTGGTCACCTTGATCGTGGCCCAGCCCGCACCGGCGCATTTGGCCAACTCCCACATGCCCACCGGCACACCGAACCGGTAGCAATGGCCGACGACGAGATTGGGCACCAGACACAGGCGCCCGGTGGCAACGTCAGCGAACGGCGGGCGAAATTGGATATACCGCGTCGGGGTGCACTCACCTCTCCGGTCGGCCAGCCGGGCCACGGTGAAGCTTGGATCGGTATCGCACCGCGCCGGGCTGGCGTGCAGTTCTGCGTCGGGCGACGGCGCCGCGACCACCACACAGCGGGCGGCTGCGGAGCCGCTGTGCCGAGAATCGACCTGACGTGTCCCCACCCACACCATCAGCTCGACACCGACGGTCAGCGCAGCGCCGAGAACGGCAAACAGCCACCAGATGCCCCGACCGGACCGGGTGTTTGGCCCGCTGAATGCCATAACCAGAGCCTAACGGCGCTGCGGACGTCGCTGACCCGCATGTTTTCGGGCGGCACTCGAGGGTGAACGGCGTCTTAGCAGTACGACAATTGCCGGCGAGGCCCCGACGTATCTGCGCTCGCTCGATAATCTGATGACGGCGATGTTGGAGGCCGACAATGGGACGAACCACTATCAGCGGTAGGTGGCTCACCGCTGCCGCGTCCATCCCGGCGAAGCAAGTATCTCTGAACGGGACTACTACGGCTGCGCCACAACGCTGCCGGTGCCGACGCGCGCCGCTGCTGACTAGAGCGGGTCATTGCCTTTCAGGCTGCCGATGCGAAGCGAATAGTCAGTGGGTTTGGACTGCGGGGTGTTCTCGAGATTCTCGACGTATGCGCCGGGGTCGCGGTCGGTGATCGGCAATCCCCTGGTGGTGGGATGTTGCGTCATGAATTCGCGGTATTGCCGACCGAGTGCTTCGCGAAGTCCGATTGGGGCGTGGCGACGAAAGTCCGCAAGCCCTTCCCGTTCTTCTTCGCCCATGTGGTCATCGTTGGCCTGCCGGGTGCGACCGACGGCCGCCCACCATTGTTCGGTGCCGATCCGGGCTGCGTTGGCGTCGCGCACTCCGTCTCGAATGTCGTTGTGATCACCGATCGCATCCAGTGTCTCGCCTTCGGGATCGTCGGCGCCGCGCGCCAGCAGTTGCGGGTAGAAAATCTTCTCTTCGATGTAGGCGTGCACGTCGAGCTTGTCGGCCAGCGGGCGCCACACCCGCTCAAGTGCGCGGGAATTCACCGGCGTCTGCGCCTGTAGATTGTCCAGCTTGGCGAACTGCTCGCGGAACCAGTCATGGTCGGCGAGGATCAACCTGGTGATGTCAGCCATCATCGCTACCTTACGGCGCACCGCGGACTTCGGAGCGCGCCTCAGGCGGCGTCGATCACCTGCACCACCCCGCCGGTGACACTGGCGACGAAAAGTCGTCCGGTCGTGGAGTCGACGCCCAGCGTGTAGGGGTTCTGGACGGTGGGGAAGCGACGCACTTCCCGGGGCGTCGCCTCGATCATGTCGTAGCCGACGACCTCATTGGTGCCCGACGACGCGACCCACAGCCGGTCGCGCGTCGGATCGTAGGTGATTCCGTACGGTCCGCCGGGCTGGGCGACGCTGGCGATTTGTCGGGGGGTGGGCAGTGCGGTAAACACCCGGAGCGCGTCGCCGCGGGTGTCGGCGGCGATCAGCCGGCCGTGCCGGTCGGCGACCAGGTGGGTGGGACCCGCGCCGGCCGGCGTGGAGCCGACCGTCGCCAGCGTGGCGGCGTCATACACGGTGAGGTCGTTCTTGCGCACATCCAGCACACCCACCGCCGTACCGACCGCCGCCACGCCGGCAGGTTGCACGCTGCCGGTGAAGACCTTGACGACCGCGTCTTCGCGCAGCGCGGCGACGGTGCCGCCGTGCTCGTTGGCGACGAAGACGATGGCGTTGGAAGCCGCCGTCGCATCGTGCGGCGAGGTGCCGGTGAGGACCGGAGGTTCCGCGCGGGCCTGCGGCAGGTCGACGCGTACCAGCGCGTTGGCCGTCTCGACCGGCACCAGAATCGGACCGCCGGGCGCGGCGAGCTGGAGGTGGCGTACCGAACCGGGCAGCGGGACCCGAGCGGTCACGATGGCCGAGTCGGCGTTGATCAGCACCAATTCGTCGGGATCGCGCTTGGCGACCGCGACGGTGCGCGACACCGCGTCGACGACAACTCCTTCGGGGGCGTCGCCGACCGGCACCAGCCGACCGGGGATCGGGCTGCTGACCACAGGCGCGCGCTGTGGTTCGGCTGCCGGCGCTAAGTCGGGGGAACGGGGCTGCTGAGCGGCGTGATGTCCACAACCCGCCAGCGCGACCAAGACCACGCAGGCCGCGAGGCGAAGGCAGGCGCGCATATCTCCCTTGCAGTACCCGCTACCGGCGCGGTGACAACATCCGGTGCAGGAACGAGTAGCTCAGCGCCTCCTTGAAGGCGATCTGCGCGTTGTCCGCTGCGCCGCCATGGCCGCCCTCGATGTTCTCGTAGTACCAGACCTCGTGGCCCGCGGCTTCCAGTGCCGCGGTCATCTTGCGGGCATGTCCGGGGTGCACCCGGTCGTCGCGGGTAGACGTGGTCATCAGCACCGGCGGATACCTGCGGTCCGCCGAAAGGTTCTGGTACGGCGAGTATTCGGAGATGAACGCCCAATCATCAGGATCATCCGGGTTCCCGTATTCGGCCACCCACGAGGCGCCGGCCAGCAACAGGTGGAAGCGGCGCATGTCCAGCAGCGGGACATCACAGACCAGCGCGCCGAACAGCTGGGGGTATTTGGTCAGCATGACGCCCATCAGCAGGCCCCCGTTGCTGCCGCCGCGGGCTCCGAGCTGCCCCGCGGTGGTGATACCGCGATCGACCAAATCGGTCGCCACAGCAGCGAAGTCTTCGGCAACCTTGTGCCTGCCCGCCCGCATCGCCTGAGTGTGCCAGCCGGGCCCGTATTCGCCGCCGCCCCGGATGTTTGCCAGCGCGAAGCTGCCCCCCCGGGCCAGCCACAGCCGGCCCAGTATCCCCGAGTACCCAGGGGTCAGCGGCTGTTCGAAGCCGCCGTAACCACTGAGCAGGGTGGGGCCGGGCCCGGTGGCGTCCTTCGGTGTGACTACGAAGTACGGGATCTTCGTGCCGTCGGCAGACGACACGAAATGCTGTGTTACGGAGAGGTTTCCGGCGTTGAAAAAAGCAGGCGCTGATTTGATCTGGTTTAGCGCCCCGCCGGCGGCGCCGTGCAGGAGCCGCGACGGCGTATCGAATCCGCTGGAATCCAGGAAGATCTCGTCGCCAAGGTCGTCGGCAGCGGCAATGGAGGTGTTGGTGTTGGGCGGGACGTCGGTCACCGGTTGACTCACCCAGCTGCCGCGTGACGATCGCAAGCGCGGCGAAGCCGGGCGCAGCGGGTCGTCACTCACAGAGGGAGGGGTCACGATCTCGACGCGGCTGGCCACGTCAGCCAGCGTGACCAGCACAAGCCGGTCGCGCGTCCAAGCGTACTGGTAGAGGCTGGTGTGCTCGTCGGGCTCGAAGACGATTCGTAATTCTGCTGTGCCGGCCAGGAATTCGTCGTAGTTGGTGGCCAGCAGCGAGCCGGCCCGGAAAGTGCCGGCGTCGGTGGACCAGTCGGTGCGCAGATCAATCAACAGCCACTCGCGGTGAATCGACAGGCTGCTGACGTCGGTGGGCACCGGAATCCGGATCAGCTCCGAGGCCCGCAACTCATGTCTCTCGCTGTTCCAGAAGTCGACGGACCGAAACAGGAAGGTGCGTTCGAAGCCAGGTGTCCGGTCCGCGCCGGCTCCGGCACTGACATCGGTGGCCAAACCCTCGAAAATCGTCTCCGCGTCCGTCAGTGGTGTGCCGCGCCGCCATCGCTTGACGATGCGCGGGTAGCCCGATTCGGTCAGCGACTCGGGGCCGAAGTCGGTGCCCACCAGCACGGTATCCAAGTCGGCCCAGCCGACTTGCGACTTGGCCTCCGGCAATCCGAATCCCCCGGTTACGAATTCACGCGTCAGCATGTCGAATTCGCGGACAACCACCGCATCCGACCCGCCGCGGGACAGACTGACCAGGGCGCGGGTGAACTCCGGTTCGATGACGATGGCGCCGCCCCACACCCAGTTCTCGTCGTCGGCTCGGGCCAGTTCATCCAAGTCGATGAGCACGTCCCAGTCCGGGGTGTTGCTGCGGTAGGAATCCAGCGTGGTGCGCCGCCACCGGCCACGCGGGTTGGCGGCGTCACGCCAGAAGTTGTACAGGTACTCGCCGCGGCGCCGCACATAGGGGATACGGGCATCGGTGTCCAGAATGTCCAGCGCCTCGGCGCGCATCTGCTCGAACTCGCCGCTACCGAACTTTGTCACCGTCGGTTCGTTGCGGGCACGCACCCAGTCCAGCGCGTCGTCGCCGGTGACGTCCTCCAGCCACAGATACGGGTCGGTCGCCTCATCACCAGACATGGAAGCCATTCTCACCCCGGCGGTAGTGTGACGTGTATTACAACCGTGCCGAAAGAGGAGCTGATTCCGATGACCGTCTACGCACGCCCGGGTTCCGCGGACGCGTTGATGTCGTATGACTCCCGCTACGACAACTTCATCGGCGGCGAATGGGTCGCGCCCGTGCAGGGCCGCTATTTCGAGAACCCGACGCCGGTGACCGGCCAAACGTTCTGCGAGATCGCACGCTCGGATGCGGCCGACGTCGACAGGGCGCTCGATGCCGCGCACGCCGCGGCGCCGGCCTGGGGCAAGACCCCGCCCGCCAAGCGGGCAGCGCTGCTCAACAAGATCGCCGACCGGATCGAGGCGAACCGGGACGCGCTGGCGCTGGCCGAAACCTGGGACAACGGCAAACCGATCCGCGAGGCGCTGGCCGCCGATATCCCGCTGGCGGCCGACCACTTCCGCTATTTTGCCAGCGCGATCCGCGCCCAGGAGGGAACGCTGTCCCAGGTCGACGAGGACACCGTGGCCTACCACTTCCATGAGCCGCTGGGCGTGGTGGGGCAGATCATCCCGTGGAACTTCCCGATCCTGATGGCCACCTGGAAACTGGCGCCGGCGCTGGCCGCCGGCAACGCGGCGGTGCTCAAACCTGCCGAGCAGACCCCGGCGTCGGTTCTCTACCTGATGTCGCTGATCGGCGATCTGCTGCCGCCCGGGCTGGTCAACGTGGTCAACGGGTTCGGCGCCGAAGCCGGCAAGCCGCTGGCGTCCAGCGACCGGATCGCCAAGGTCGCGTTCACCGGCGAGACCACGACCGGGCGGCTGATCATGCAGTACGCCAGCCAGAACCTCATCCCGGTCACCTTGGAACTGGGCGGCAAGAGCCCCAACGTGTTCTTCTCCGATGTGATGGCGGAAAACGACGACTTCCAGGACAAGGCGCTGGAGGGCTTCAGCATGTTCGCGCTCAACCAGGGCGAGGTGTGCACGTGTCCGTCCCGCAGCCTGGTCCAGGCCGACATCTACGACGAATTCTTGGAGCTGGCAGCGATTCGGACTAAGGCGATACGCCAAGGTAATCCGCTGGACACCGAGACGATGATCGGTTCCCAGGCCTCCAACGATCAGCTGGAAAAGGTGTTGTCCTACATCGAGATCGGCAAAGAGGAAGGCGCCAAGGTCATCACCGGCGGGGAGCGCGTCGACCTGGGCGGTGACCTGGCCGGCGGGTACTACATGCAGCCCACCATCTTCGCCGGCACCAACAAAATGCGGATCTTCCAGGAGGAGATTTTCGGGCCGGTGGTCTCCGTGGCGTCATTCAAGGACTACGACGACGCGATCGCGATCGCCAACGACACTCTCTACGGCTTGGGTGCGGGGGTGTGGAGCCGCGACGGCAACACCGCCTACCGCGCCGGCCGCGACATCCAGGCGGGCCGGGTATGGGTGAACTGCTATCACGTCTACCCCGCCCACGCAGCGTTCGGCGGGTACAAGCAGTCCGGCATCGGCCGGGAAAACCACAAGATGATGCTCGACCACTATCAGCAGACCAAGAACCTGCTGGTGTCCTACAGCAATAAGGCGCAGGGCTTCTTCTGATGGCCTCGCGGGTGGTGATCACCGCGGCGGCGGCCGCGCTGCTGGCGCAGCTGGTCGAGCAACACGGTCCGGTGATGTTCCACCAGTCCGGCGGCTGCTGCGACGGGTCCTCACCGATGTGCTACCCGGACGGCGACTTCATCGTCGGCGACCGCGACGTGCTGCTCGGGCTTCTCGACGTGGAAAACGGGACCGCCCCCGGGGTTCCGGTGTGGATTTCCGGGACACAATTCGCCGCGTGGAAACACACCCAGCTCGTCATCGACATGGTGCCGGGCCGGGGCGGCGGGTTCAGCCTGGAAGCGCCGGAAGGAGTGCGGTTCCTGTCCCGCGGCCGGGTCTTCAGCGACGACGAGAACGCGGCGCTGGCAGCCGGCGCGGTGATCACCGGGGTCGACTACGCCGACGGGATCCGCCCGTCGGGACGCGAACCGGTAGTCGCGCAGGCGGCCGACGCGTGCCCGATTCCGGCCGGGCCTACGGCGCGCATACCCCGCTAGCCAGCGCGGCCGCAGTAAGGTCGTAAGCCGTGATTCCGCTTCCGCGTGCGTGGTTCCTGGCCAGTGCGATGTTGGTCGGTACAGCAGTCGGGCTGCTGGTGGGAACGGCGTGCAGCGTGCTGATCCATGCCCGGATCCAGCCCGAGGTCGTCATCGCTCTTGTGGTGGGAGTGCCGACCGTCGCCGGGCTATTGGTGATCCTGTTCTCCAGGAGCCGACCGCTGACCGCACTGGGCGCCTTCCTCCTCGCGCTTGCGCCCGGGTGGTTCGGCATGCTCGTGGCAAGCCAGGTGATGTTCGGTGCCTGATGAAGCTCAGCAGGAACGCGAGTCGCATCCGGGAACCGAGCCCTTCGTGCCGGATTTCGACACCGGCGCCCAGCCGGAGGCCGAGGAGTCGGCGGCCGACGAGGGGCCGGGGACCAACCCGTACATACCGACGTTCGACACCGGCGCCCAGCCACAGGTGGACGAATCGTCGGCCGCCGAGGATGCACCTCCACCGGCTGAGACGACGACGGGCGACGCGCCTGCGGCGCTGTCCGACCGGTTGGGCCTCGCTGAGCCGATCGGGCCGCCCGCGCACTCGGTAAGCGTTCCCAGTCGCTATCACTACCTGAAGTGGTGGAAACTGGTGCTGGTGATCCTCGGGGTATGGGTCGTCGGCGGGGCCATCGGGTTGGGGTTGTTCTCCTGGTGGCATGAGTCGGTCAACAAGACACCGGTCGTGTTCGTCGCGCTCGTGTATGTGGTCGCGTGCGTCGTCGGCGGCGTGATGCTGGCGATGGTCCAGGACAAGCCGCTGCTCTCGGCGCTGGCCATAGCGGTGATGTCAGCGGTTTTCGCCTCGGTCGTCGCGGCGGCTCCGCTCTATGGCTCGTACTACTGTGCGCACCGGCAGCACTGCGTGGTGGGCATCATCCCCTACTGATTCACTCGCATTCACCCGCGCAGCCCGTGCGCACGGCCGATGAAGCGCTCCATCACCGTTCGCGGCGCCAGACGACGAATCGCGAATAGCAGCGGCGCGTTGCTGCCCACCGCGTACAGCGGTTTCGGCCGCGACGCCTCGATCGCCTTGGCAACGGTTTCGGCCACTTTCTCAGGTGCGATGCCGTGCTCCAGGTTGCGATCGAGCCGTGCCATGACTCTCTTGAAATCCTTTGCATAATCTGAGTTTTCGTCGAGGTATTTGGTGCGGCGTTCGTTGAGCCCGGTTTTGATCGAGCCGGGTTCCACGGTGGTGATCCACACGCCGAACGGCGCCAGCTCCAGACGGGCCGAGGTCGCGAAAGCTTTGATCGCCGCCTTGGACCCCGCATACGACGAGCGGTAGGCGATGGGGAAGCTGGCGATCATCGAGCCGACCATCACGATGCGGCCGCTGCGCCGTTCGCGCATCTGGGGTAGCAGGCGCTGCGTGAGCTCGATGGGACCCAGAACATTGAGCCGAAACAGCCGGTCAAGCGCATCGGCCGGGATTTCCTCCAGCGGGCCGGCCTGACTCTCACCGGCGTTGTTGACCAGGACGTCGACCTCCTCGAGATCCTGGGCGAAGGCCTCGATCGACGAGGCAGCGGTGAGGTCGAGCGCGCGGTAGTCGACGCCGGGCAAGATCGAGTCCGTCGGGATCGTCGCGGGGTTGCGGCTGGTGCCAATAACCGAGTAGCCACGAGCGTGCAGCGTTGCCGCGACCGCCTTCCCGATGCCCGAGGACGAGCCGGTGACTAGTGCTGTGCGTGTCATGCTCGCCGAGCGTAACGTCACCGCGAATTCTTGGGGGCGCGGATTCGCACTAGGGTTACGCTCGCCGACCTGCGCGCCATTAGGGTAGGGGCCGTGACCCACCATGACGTCGTCGTAATCGGGGCAGGCCCCGGCGGATATGTCGCCGCCATTCGCGCCGCTCAGCTTGGACTGAACACGGCAATCATCGAACCCAAGTACTGGGGCGGAGTCTGTCTCAACGTCGGCTGCATTCCGTCGAAGGCGCTGCTGCGCAACGCCGAACTCGTCCACCTGTTCACCAAGGACGCCAAGACATTCGGTATCAGCGGCGAGGCGACCTTCGACTACGGCATCGCGTATGACCGCAGCCGCAAGGTGGCCGAGGGCCGCGTCGCCGGCGTGCATTTCCTGATGAAGAAGAACAAGATCACCGAGATCCACGGCTACGCCAAGTTCACCGACCCCAAGACGCTGTCGGTTGAATTAACGGAGGGCGCTGCTGAAAATCCAGTCAGTGTCACTTTCGACAACGCGATCATTGCCACTGGCAGCAGTACCCGCCTGGTTCCCGGCACCTCGCTGAGCAAAAACGTGGTCACCTACGAAGAGCTGATCATGACCCGGGAGCTGCCCGCGTCGATCATCATCGCCGGAGCCGGTGCCATCGGCATGGAGTTCGGCTATGTGTTGGCCAACTACGGCGTCGACGTCACCATCGTGGAGTTCCTGACGCGCGCCTTGCCCAACGAGGACGCCGACGTGTCCAAGGAGATCGAGCGCCAGTTCAAGAAACTCGGTGTCAAGGTCTTGACCGCGACCAAGGTGGACGGCATGCGCGACGACGGTTCGCAGGTCACCGTCACCGTCAGCAAGGACGGCAAGTCCGAGGACCTGACCGCCGAAAAAGTGTTGCAGGCCATCGGCTTTGCACCCAACGTCGACGGTTACGGTCTGGACAAGGCCGGGGTGGCGCTGACCGACCGTAATGCCATCGGTGTCGACGAGTACATGCGCACCAACGTCGACCACATCTACGCCATCGGTGATGTCACCGGGTTGCTGCAACTGGCGCACGTCGCCGAGGCCCAGGGTGTGGTAGCCGCCGAAACCATCTGCGGCGCAGAGACTTTGGCTCTGGGTGACTACCGGATGCTGCCCCGCGCCACGTTCTGCCAGCCACAGGTGGCCAGCTTCGGACTCACCGAACAACAGGCCCGCGACGAGGGCTACGACGTCAAGGTCGCCAAGTTCCCGTTCACCGCGAACGGCAAGGCGCACGGCCTGGGCGACCCCAGCGGTTTCGTCAAGCTGATCGCCGACGGCAAATATGGCGAGCTGCTTGGCGGGCATCTGATCGGCCACGACGTCTCGGAGTTGCTGCCGGAGCTCACGCTGGCGCAGAAGTGGGACCTGACCGCGAGCGAGCTGGCACGTAACGTCCACACCCACCCGACGATGTCGGAGGCGCTGCAAGAGTGCTTCCACGGCCTGACCGGCCATATGATCAACTTCTGAAACGGTGCGTACCTGGCGGGCACGCCGTGGGCGGCTCTCAACGATCAGCGGCGACGCGGCGGTAGGCCTGGTGGCCGGGCTCGTCTTGGGCTACGTCATGTGGGTGGTGGCCGTCTCGATCGGAATGGCCACCACGACGGTGAGCCGGTGGAGCGTGATCGTGTTGATCGGGTCGGTCGTGCTGGCTGCCGTCGCCGTGCTGTGGGTCTGGTGGCTGCGCCACCGACGCAACTATCCGTTGGCGGCCTTCGTATTCGCGATTCCCACACTCCCGGTGGTGCTGGCGCTGATGGTGCTCGCCGAAACCTATCTGTGACGGGCCCTCTGGTTTCTGCGGTTTCCGTGCGGCCGGGGGTGCGGGCATTTACCGTCAGGGATTGATACGCCAGATGGTGCTGGAGGGGTGGTTGTGAGGAGTTGGCGATGAGTGAGTCAGCACCAGGTTCTCGGGTGGGGACGCGGTTTGGGCATTATCAGTTGAAGCGGTTGTTGGGTCGTGGCGGGATGGGTGAGGTGTATGAGGCCCATGACACTGTCAAGGACCGGGTGGTGGCGTTGAAGTTGATGTCGCATGAGTTCAGCCAGGATCCGGTGTTTCGCAAGCGCATGCAGCGTGAGGCGCATACGGCTGGGCGGTTGCAGGAGCCGCATGTGGTGCCCATTCATGATTTCGGGGAGATCGAGGGGCAGCTGTATTTGGATATGCGGTTGATCGAGGGCACCGATTTGGACACGCTGTTGCAGCGGTTTGGGCCCTTGGATCCCCCGCGGGCGGTGGCGATCATCCGGCAGATCGCGGCGGCGTTGGATGCCGCTCATGCCGATGGGGTGATGCATCGTGATGTCAAGCCGCAAAACATTTTGATCACCCGTGATGATTTCGCGTATTTGGTGGACTTCGGGATTGCCAGTGCCACTACCGATGAGAAGCTCACCCAGCTGGGTACTGCGGTGGGGACGTGGAAATACATGGCCCCGGAACGGTTTTCCAATGATGACGTGACCTATCGGGCCGATATTTATGCGTTGGCCTGTGTGTTGCATGAGTGTGTGACGGGGGCCCCGCCCTATCGGGCCGACAGTGTGTCGATTTTGATCACCGCCCATATGATGCAGCCCATTCCCAAGCCCAGTGAGGAGCGGCCCGGGATTCCCCAGGCCCTCGATGGGGTGATCGCGCGGGGGATGGCCAAAAACCCCAACGAGCGCTACGCCAGTGCCGGTGATTTGGCGTTGGCCGCCCATGAGGCGCTTAGCGCCGCCCATCAAGACCAGGCGGCCACCATGTTGGAGCGCAGTCAGCAATCCGCGCCCCCTGCTGCCGGGCCGACCTTGACCCTGCCCGCACCCACCCTGACGGGGCAGCCGACCTGGAGCGGCGGCTCCGGCTCGTCGACCCCGCCACCGCAACCCTGGAGCCAGGGCTCGGGCTCGAACACCCCACCACCGCAATCGCCGTGGAATCAGGCCCCTGCGCCGCCACCACCGTCGCCGTGGAAGCAGGCCCCCGCGCCACCACCGCAACCGCCGTGGAACCAACCCACTGCGCCGCCACCACCGTCGCCGTGGAATCAGGCCCCCGTGCCGCCACCGCAACCGCCGTGGAACCAGCCACCCGCCAAGGGCTCGTCTGTCGGTAAGTGGATCCTGGTGGTCGCTGCGGTGGTGGCGATCATCGTGGTGATCGCGGTGGTGGCGGTGATCGCCTTGTGGCCCAAGAAAAAACCCCTGCCTACCCTGACCGCGGACCAGATCGACTCACTTCTGCTCAGCGACGGAGAAGTCAATACGATCATGGACGCCACGAGCATGCAGACCAAAGGTGATCCGGGTCTGCATCCGAGCACTCAATCGTCGACGCTGACAAACCAAAGTTGCCTCGGGGCGCTGTATGCGGGCCAAGAGCTGACCTACGAGGACAGCGATTACGACAAGCTGCACTACCGGGTCGTCCAGGAGCCCACCCAGAGTTTCACACACCTCGTCGTCGAAGCAGTCGCGTTGTTCAAGTCCGCTGACAAAGCCCGCGCGTTCGTGGAAAGCCAGGCGGCGCAATGGCAGAACTGTACCAACCAAAACGTGACCGCCACCTTCAGCGATCAGACGACCGACAACTGGCACCTCGGCAAAGTCGACGGAGCACCACCGAAAATCACGCTGACGCAGACTGAACCGGGCAGCGACTGGAAGTGTCAGCGTGCGCTGAGCGCGGTGTCCAACGTGGTGTTCGACGTCGATGCATGCTCAGACGGCGTCAGTGACCAAGGCAGTCAAATCGTCGACAAGATGGCCGCGAAGGTGGCCAACTGACCACCACGTGGTCGGGTCAGCTTACTGCGGATGGTCCAGCGGGATGCCCAGGGCAGATATCGTCGCCGCCAGCCCGTCGTAATGCGCTGTGAGCATGCAGAATTCGATCAGCTGACGCCGATCGAGATGACCGGCCAACTGCTGTGAGGTGGCGGGGCTGACCGTCCGGTCCTTGACGAACTCGTCGGTCGCCTGCAGCAGTGCCCGTTGTCGCGCGGTCAACTCACCTTCGGCTACGTCGGGCCAGGAAAAAATCGCCTCCTGGGTATGTGCGTCCAGTCCCCGCCTGCGCGCGATCCGGCGATGGTGCTGCAGCTCGTATTCGGAGGAACGCAAATGTGCGACTCGCAGGATCACCAACTCGGTGTCGGCGGCCGGCAGCCGCCCCCGCAACAGTCGGGCGTTATAGATCGCCCACCCCCAAAACAGCGCCTGGCGCTGACCCAAGGTGGTGAACAAATGCATCTCCGGCACTCGCATCGTGCGCGCACCCAACTTCGCCAACACCCAGTTGACCGGTCCCAGCTGGCGCAATCTGCCTGACGGGATACGTGCGACGTTGGCCGGGTGATCACTCATGGCTGCTTCACCAGATAGGGGGACACGGTGCTGCGGTGCTCGTCGAGGTCGAGTGCGCGACCCAGTGCCGGGAACGCCCGCTGCGGACAGTTATCGCGTTCACAGACCCGGCAGCCCGCGCCGATCGGCGTCGCGTTCTCCCCCGACAAATCCAGTCCTTCCGAATAGACGAGCCGGTGGGCATGGCGCAGTTCGCAGCCCAGTCCGATCGCGAAGGTCTTACCGGGCTGACCATATCGCGCTGCCCGCCGCTCGACAGTGCGGGCCACCCACATGTAGTTGCGGCCGTCGGGCATTTGAGCGATCTGGACCAGAATCTTCCCCGGGTTGCCGAAGGTCTCATAGACGTTCCACAGCGGGCAGGTGCCGCCACTGGAAGAGAAGTGAAAACCCGTGGCCGACTGCCGTTTTGACATGTTCCCCGCCCGGTCGACCCGGATGAACGAGAACGGCACGCCCCGCATCGACGGGCGCTGCAGAGTCGAAAGCCGGTGTCCGATGGTCTCATAGCTCACCGAGTAGAACGCCGACAGTCGTTCGATGTCGTAGTGGAAGTTCTCGACCATGTCGTGGAACTGCCGGTAGGGCAGTACCACGGCAGCGGCGAAGTAGTTGGCCAGTCCGAGCCGGGCCAGGGTGACCGACTCGTCACTGGTGAACTTGCCGTCGGCAACCATGGTGTCGATCAGGTCGTTGAACTCCAGGTAGGCCAGCTCGGCGGCCATCTTGAAAACCTGTTGACCCGAGGACAAGTGGCTGCTGATTTCGAGTGTCTTGGACGCGGGATCGAAACGGTGCAGCACCGTGTCGCCGAGATCGATGCGCTTGTTGATGTGTACCCCGTGCACCTCGGTGAGCCGGTGGGACAGCTCGCGGGCCAAGTCGCCCAGATGCATCCGCATCCGGACCGTGAGGTCCTCGGCCGCGGTGTCGAGCTCGTGCAGGTAGTTCTGGCGCTGGTAAAAGTAGTCGCGCACCTCTTCGTGCGGCATCGTGATCGATCCGCTGCCGCTGCCGTCGGAAAACCGCTCTTCGGTGGCGGCGGCCAGCTGGGCGGTGGTGATGCGGTAGCGGCGGTGCAGGTTGACCATCGCGCGCGCCAGTCCGGGATGGCCGCTGACGATCTCGGCGACGTCGGCCACATCGACATCGATGTCGAGGTCGCGGTCCATGGTCACCTCGCGCAGCTCGGCGACCAGGCGGGTGTCGTCCTGGGAGGCGAAGAACGTCGCGTCCACCCCGAACACCTCGGTGATCCGTAGCAGCACGGCCACCGTCAGCGGCCGGACGTCGTGCTCGATCTGGTTGAGGTAGCTGGGCGAGATCTCGAGCATCTGCGCCAGCGCGGCCTGGCTGAACCCGCGCTCACTGCGGAGCTGGCGAACGCGTGAACCGACGAAGGTCTTAGCCACCCCGCTCAGCGTACTAGGGTTGCGAAGATACGATTCGCAGAGTTGGCAGAATGGCTGGGGTTGGCGCCGTAACGAGATGTTTTGGCATGATTCGCAGCGAGGCGGGGACTAAACGGGGGAGTGTAGCGGTGAGCCTGGACAAAGTGTTGATGCCGGTGCCGGACGGCCATCCCGACGTGTTTGATCTGGAGTGGCCGCTGCGTGTCGCCGACATCGACCGCGAAGGCCGGCTGCGGTTCGACTCGGCCGCCCGCCACATCCAGGACATCGGCCAGGACCAGCTGCGGGAGATGGGATTCGAGGAGACCCACCCGCTGTGGATCGTCCGTCGCACCATGGTCGACCTGATCCGCCCGATTGAATTCGGCGACATGTTGCGGATGCGCCGGTGGTGTTCAGGCACCTCCAACCGGTGGTGTGAGATGCGGGTCCGCGTTGATGGGAAGCGCGGGCGCGGCCTCATCGAGTCGGAGGCGTTCTGGATCAACATCAACCGCGACACCCAGATGCCGGCGCGCATCGCCGACGATTTTCTCGAGGGTCTGCGGCGCACCACCGATGTCGATCGGCTGCGGTGGAAGGCCTATCTGACGGCGGCCAGCCGCGAGGATGCCGCGGAGATCCACGAGTTCCCGGTCCGGGTCACCGATATCGACCTGTTCGACCACATGAACAACTCGGTGTACTGGAGCGTGATCGAAGACTATCTCGCGACGTGCCCCGAACTGCTGAAAGCACCGCTGCGGGTGACCATCGAACACGACGCCCCGGTTGCGCTGGGGGACAAGTTGGAGATCATCTCGCACATCCATCCCCCCGGATCGACCGACCGATTCGGCGCCGGACTTGCGGATCGCACTGTTAGAACCCTCACATACGCCGTCGGCGACGCGACGAAAGCGGTCGCCGCGATCTTTCCGCTCTAGCAGTTCTGTCCGCGGCCGCTGACCTGCGGTTTGTTGTTACTGCCGGGTAGCTACTGAAACGGTTCAGTTATCCGGCATCTTTGCAAACTTTGCAAAAACAAGCCCGGTCGTTGCCAAAATTTGCACCTGAAACGAGTGGACCTGCGTTGACAGCCTGTGCCAAAGTCGGGTTAGCACAGTAGCGAAGATGCTGGGCTCATTAACTGCCGGACAGCCATCCCCGGATTCGACGAGCCCCAGCAACGAAGGACCCAAAGGAGCAGGCCCAATGTCAACCGTTGGCACCCCGAAGAGCGCCGAGCAGATCCAGCACGACTGGGACACCAACCCGCGCTGGAAGGACGTCACCCGCACCTACAACGCCGCCGACGTCGTCGCGCTGCAGGGCAGTGTCGTCGAGGAGCACACGCTGGCCCGCCGTGGCGCCGAGGTGCTGTGGGACCAGCTGCACGACCTGGAGTGGGTCAACGCCTTGGGCGCGCTCACCGGCAACATGGCCGTTCAGCAGGTGCGCGCCGGACTGAAGGCCATCTACCTGTCGGGTTGGCAGGTCGCCGGTGACGCCAACCTGTCCGGGCACACCTACCCCGACCAGAGCCTGTACCCGGCCAACTCGGTGCCGCAGATAGTGCGCCGGATCAACAACGCGCTGCAGCGCGCCGACCAGATCGCCAAGGTCGAGGGTGACACCTCGGTGGAGAACTGGCTCGCGCCGATTGTCGCCGACGGCGAGGCCGGCTTTGGCGGTGCGCTCAACGTCTTCGAGCTGCAAAAGGCGATGATCGCCGCGGGCGTCGCGGGTTCGCACTGGGAGGACCAGCTGGCATCGGAGAAGAAGTGCGGCCACCTGGGCGGCAAAGTGCTGATCCCGACTCAGCAGCACATCCGCACGCTGACCTCGGCCCGACTGGCCGCCGACGTGTGCGGCGTTCCGACCGTGGTCATCGCCCGTACCGACGCCGAGGCGGCCACCCTGATCACCTCCGACGTCGACGAGCGCGACCAGCCTTTCATCAGCGGTGAGCGCACGCGGGAAGGGTTCTACCGCACCCGCAACGGCATCGACCCGTGTATCGCCCGGGCCAAGGCCTACGCGCCGTTCGCCGACCTGATTTGGATGGAAACCGGCACCCCCGACCTGGAACTGGCCCGTAAATTCTCCGAGGCGGTCAAGGCCGAGTACCCGGACCAGATGCTGGCCTACAACTGCTCGCCGTCGTTCAACTGGAAAAAGCACCTCGACGACAGCACCATTGCCAAGTTCCAAAAAGAGCTTGCCTCAATGGGATTCAAGTTCCAGTTCATCACGCTGGCCGGTTTCCACGCGCTGAACTACTCGATGTTCGACCTAGCCTATGGCTATGCGCGTAACCAGATGAGCGCCTATGTCGAGCTGCAGGAGCGTGAGTTCGCCGCCGAGGAGCGCGGTTACACCGCGACCAAGCACCAGCGTGAGGTCGGTGCCGGCTACTTCGACCGGATCGCCACCACCGTCGACCCCAGCTCGTCGACGACGGCGCTGAGCGGCTCCACCGAAGAGGGCCAGTTCCACTGAGCCGAGCGGCGTTGCCGCGAGGCGAAGTGGAACCATCGGCATGAGCCACTGAGCCGAGCGGCGTTGCCGCGAGGCGAAGTGGAACCATCGGCATGAGCCACTGGAGCCGAGCGGCGTTGCCGCGAGGCGAAGTGGAACCATCGGCATGAGCCACTGAGCTGCGTCTGCTCGCGCGGTTAAGGAGGAGCAGTGAGCGAAGCGAGGATCCAGCGGGTCGGGGTCATCGGGGCCGGGCAGATGGGCTCTGGTATCGCCGAGGTCTCCGCACGCGCCGGCGTCGAGGTGACGATTTTCGAGACCACCGAGGAGCTGGTCGCCGCGGGGCGCAGCCGTATCATCAAGTCGCTGGAGCGTGGCGTCAGCGCGGGCAAGATCACCGAACGCGAACGAGACGGCGCCCTCGCCAACCTCACCTTCACCACCGATCTGAACGAGCTCGCCGACCGGCAGTTGGTGATCGAGGCCGTGATCGAGGACGAAGCCGTCAAAGCCGGCATTTTCGCCGAACTCGACGGCGTTATCACAGATCCCGATGCGGTGCTGGCGTCGAACACGTCCAGCATCCCGATCATGAAGCTTGCCGCCGCGACCAAGAATCCGCAGCGAGTAATGGGCCTGCATTTCTTCAACCCGGTGCCGGTGCTCCCGCTCGTCGAGCTGGTCACCACGCTGGTCACCGACGAGGCCGCGTTGGCCCGCACCGAGGAATTCGCCGGCGCCGTGCTGGGCAAACAGGTGGTGCGCTGCTCGGACCGGTCCGGCTTCGTGGTGAACGCGTTGCTGGTGCCCTACCTGCTGTCGGCCGTCCGAATGGTCGAGGCCGGATTCGCCACCGTGGAAGACGTCGACAAGGCCGTGGTCGCGGGACTGTCACACCCGATGGGCCCGCTGCGGCTCTCTGATCTGGTGGGCCTGGACACCCTCAAGCTGATCGCCGACAAGATGTACGAGGAATTCAAGGAACCGCACTACGGCCCGCCGCCGCTACTGCTGCGGATGGTCGAAGCAGGACAGCTCGGCAAGAAATCCGGGCAGGGCTTCTACACGTACTGAGGCGCTATTTCTGCAGGGTGAACTGTTGGACGTCGACATATCCCTGCCGGAATAGCTTCGCGCAGCCGGTCAGATACTTCATGTAGCGGTCGTAGGCCTCCCGAGACTGGATCGCGACGGCCTCACGCTTGTTGGCCCGCAAATTGCCCGCCCAGGTGTCCAGTGTCCGCGCGTAGTGCGGCTGCAGCGCTTGGATCTGTTCCACCGCGAACCCCGCCTCGATGGCGCGCTCCTCGACCATCGGGGTCGACGGCAGCCAGCCGCCGGGGAAGATCTCGGCCAAGATGAACTGGGAGAAATGGACCACTTCGTGCGTCAATTTCAGGCCCTGTTTCCGTGCTTCCCGGAAGGTCAGCCGAACGATGGTGTGCAGCAGCATCACACCGTCGGCCGGCAGGGCCCGGTAGGCCATCTTGAAGAAGGCGGGGTAGCGGTTAAGGCCGAAGTGCTCGAACGCGCCGATGGAGACGATGCGGTCGACCGGCTCGTCGAACTGTTCCCAACCGTCCAGCAGGATCCGACGACTGCGGGGGGTGTCCATCTCGTCGAACATCTGTTGAACGTGCAGGGCCTGATTTTTCGACAACGTCAGGCCGACCACGTTGACGTCGTACTTCTCGACGGCGCGGCGCATCGTCGGTGCCCCAGCCGCAGCCGACGTCGAGCAGGGTCATGCCGGGTTGCAGGTCTAACTTGGCCAGCGACAGGTCGATTTTGGCGATCTGCGCCTGTTCCAGCGTCATGTCGTCGCGCTCGAAGTAGGCGCAGCTGTAGGTCTGTGTTTGGTCGAGGAACAGCCGGTAGAAATCGTCGGACAGGTCGTAGTGTGCCTGCACGTTTTCAAACGCAGGGGTGAGCGGCTTGGACACGACGAAGAAAGCCTTCCCTGGATCTTGGGAACCCATTCACGGCGTTCAGCAGCTTTGCCCAACGCACCCGCACCGAGCCCCCGATGCGTCCACCGCATCCTAGCCGTCGCACCTGGTTGGCGCCGTGGCGCGCGGCTGCCCTCGCATTCTGTCAACCGGGGGCCGGGTAGCGCGGTGTCAGTACCTGCCGAACGCCAACGAGACGTTGTGTCCGCCGAATCCGAACGAGTTGTTGATCGCGTACTCGTAGTTGCCCGGCCGCGGTCGGCCGGCCACCACGTCCAGGTCGATCTGAGGGTCGGGGTTGATCAGGTTCAGCGTCGGCGGGACGACCTGATCGCGTAGCGCCAGCACGGTCAGGATCGACTCCACCGCCCCGACCGCGCCCACCGAGTGGCCCAGCGCCGACTTAGGCGCATACACCGCCGGCCGGTTGCTGCCCAGGGCGTTGTTGATGGCCTTGGCCTCGGCGAGGTCACCGACCTGGGTGCCGGTGGCGTGGGCGTTGACGTGGTCGATGTCGGCGGGGGTGAGATCGGCGAGCTGGATCGCCCGGGACATCGCGTGCCCGGCGCGTTCGCCGTTGGGATCCGGCGCCACCATGTGGAAGCCGTCGGAGGTGATGGCGGCCCCCATGATCCGGGCCAGGATGTTGGCGCCGCGGGCTTTGGCGTGCTCCTCGGTCTCGATGACCATCAGCGCGCCGCCTTCGCCGAACACGAACCCGTCCCGGTCCTTATCGAAGGGACGACACGCCCCGGCCGGGTCGTCGTTGTTCCTCGACATCACAATGCGCATCGAGGCGAACGCCGCGATGGGCACCGCCTCGATCCTGGTCTCGACGCCACCGCAGATCGCGATATCGGCCTCGTCGTACACGATCTGCTGCCAGGCCCGGGCGATGCCCTCCGAGCCGGACGCGCAGGCCGACACCGGGGCCATCACCCCCGCCTTGGCATGCCGTTCCAGCCCGACCGCGGCCGCCGCACCGTTGGGCATGTACATCTGCACGCCCAACGGGTGGACCACCTTGATGCCCTTGTTGCGGATGTCGTCGTAGCCGAAGACGAGCTCCTCGGTCGAGCCCATCCCGGTACCGATGGACACCGCCAGCCGGGTGGTGTCCACCTCGGGGGACCCGGTGTTCTCCCATACCCGTCGACCCAGCACGATCGCCATCTTCTGCAGGTAGCCGGTTCGGCGGTTCTCGACGCGGTTCAGTTGGCTCTCGAATTCCTCGACCAGGTGCCCGCCGATGCGGACCGGCAGGTCGAACTGCTCGACGAACGGGTCTTCGAGTCTGCGGATGCCGCTTTGGCCGTCCAGCAGCATCTTCCACGTGGTCTCCGCGTCGGACGCCAGCGCGGTCGTCATAGCAATGCCGGTGACCACCACATTGGGGAAGCCTTTCCCGGTTACGAAAGGTGTCATAGGTCTCGCCAACGTTCCTTTAGTACTTGGCAACACTCGAAAATGAGCGTCAGCACCTCCATCGACATATCGAAAGATAACCGCTGCGCGCTGCATTTATGCGCGTAGGGCACAGATTCGCGGTGGCGCCCTAAACGGCGTGCAGCACAGCGCCGATAGCGAGTCCCACGACAAGCAGCGCACCGGCCTGACGGACGTGCAGCCATGCCAGCGCGGCATACCAGAGCGGCCACACCGGAAAGTCCGCCGGCGGCTCGTCGGGCGGCGGGCGGCGGAAATATGGCCACACCTTTGCCAGCCGGGGCAATGCCAGCACGACCAGCAAAGCCGGCCACGGCATCGCGCTCGCCACCACCGCTACGGCAACCAGCAGGTAGAAGCTGACCATCATCACAAGCGTCACCGCCCGGGCACGGCGCTCGCCGAAGATCACCGGCAGGGTTCGGATGCCCAGCGGCGCGTCGTAGGGGATCTTGTCCGTGTGCTTGCCCATCAGCACCGTCGTGCACAGCAACCCATACGGCAGCGACGCCAGCACGACGTCCCAGCCGACCGTGCCGACCGCGGAGTAGTAGGTGCCGCACACCATTAGCGGACCCCACACCACGAACACGTCAGGCTCGCCGAGACCACGCTTTTTGAGCCGCAATGGCGGTGCCGTGTAGGCGACACTCAGCGCGAACCCGGTCAGCGCGAAGGCCAGCACCGGCCAGCCGCGGGCCCACGTCAGCACGACCAGGATTGCCAAGTCGGCGAGATTCACCGCGAGGATCGCCAGGATCAGGGTCCGACGGCTGACCAGCCCGGACAACACCGGATGCGGGGCATAAAGGGCACGCGGGTAGGTGGCGCTGTCGGTGCCGACCCGGGTGTCGTACAGGTCATTCATCAGGTTGTTGGCGGTATGCGCCAACGTGATGCCCAGCACGGCGAGAACCAGCCAGCGCCAGTCCAGGCCGCGTCGCCCGACCGCCAGCAGCGCGGCGACCAGGCCGGAGACGAGCGTCATCGGCAGGACCGCGGCCCGGGTGATGACGAGCCACCGGGTAACGGCGTCGACCGGTCCATCCGGTGGGGGATTGGTGGTGCGCAGGGCGTATGCCCACGAGCTGAGCCGCGAGCGGGCCTTCACCTTAGGCATTCCACCAGCGTAGGCGCGTGCGGGCTGGTCAGTGCAGCATTGGCGGCACTATCGGCGACGGGTGCGGTTGCGCGTTGAACTTCTCCAGCGAGCCGCCCGCTTCGACGATTCCGCACACCGCACTCCAGCTCAGCATGGTCAAGTAGTCGATCAGTTCGTCGGCGCTCATCCGCGGGTTGGACATCCAGGAGTGGGTGGCCAGCTGCACCCCGCCGACAATCAGGTAGGCCCAGGGTTCCACGCCACCGGTGTCCAACCCGGTCTCCTGCATGCGGCGGCGCAGCATCACCGAGAGCATTCGGGCGATGATTCGCTCGGAGTCGGCGATCACTTTGCTCTTGCTCGGTGAGCTGTTGGCCATCACGAACTGGTAAGGCTCGGGTTCAGCGGCGATGGTTTCGACGTACACCCGGATGATCTCTCGGGTCAGATCGAAACCGTCCATGTCGGTGGACAGCGCCGCGGCCATGTTGGGGATCAGCGTGGCCTGGGCGAAGCGCATCATCACCGCGCTGGTCAGGTCGTTCTTGTCGACGAAGTAGCGGTAGAGCACCGTCTTGGAGACCCCGATCTCGGCGGCGATCTCGTCCATGCTCAGAAAGCGGCCGCGGTGCCGAATCGCTTCGATGGTGCCGTCGATCAGCTCATTGCGGCGCTCCACCTTGTGCCGGTGCCAGCGCCGCTTCCGACCGTCGGTCTTGACGGCCCCGATCGGGACCTGGTCTGCCACTATCGCCGATTCTTATTCATCAGATGTCCCGATAGTACGGCCCGTTGACGGCGCCGGCCGGATCAGCTGGTTAGCGCAGTCACAGTAACTAGCCCCGCGAATAGCGGATGATGGTGTGGTGGCACATCGAACCGATCCGGGACGGCCGGCCAGCGTGCCGGCGGCGCAGCCGGGAACGACGGCGCCGCGGCGTACCGGTGTTTCCTTCGCGGAGTCCTTTGCGGGGGCCGATCAGGAGGCGGACGCCGAAAGGCGCCGGGCGCTGCGACGGATGAAGGTGGTGGCGCTGAGTTTTCTTCTCGGCGCCAGCGCGGTGTTCCTCGGCTGCCGGTGGGCGCAGGCCGGCGGCACCGCCCCGACCTGGGTGGGCTACGTCGCGGCCGCCGCGGAGGCTGGCATGGTCGGTGCGCTGGCGGACTGGTTTGCGGTGACCGCGCTGTTCAAGCATCCGCTGGGCATTCCGATTCCGCACACCGCGATCATCAAGCGCAAGAAAGACCAGCTCGGCGAGGGACTGGGCACTTTCGTGCGGGAGAACTTCCTGTCGGCGGCCGTGGTGGAGACCAAGATCCGGGACGCCCAGGTGGCCGGCCGGCTGGGCAAGTGGATGTCGGAGGCCTCGCACGCCCAGCGGGTGGCCGCCGAGACGTCCACGGTGCTGCGGGTGCTGGTGGAACTGCTGCGCGACGAAGACGTCCAGCAGGTCATCGACCGCATGATCGTGCGTCGCATCGCCGAACCCCAGTGGGGTCCGCCGGTGGGCCGGGTGCTGGGCACGCTGCTGTCGGAAAACCGGCAGGAGGCGCTCATCCAGCTGCTGGCCGACCGGGCTTTCCAGTGGTCGCTGAACGCCGGGGAGATCATCCAGCGGGTGGTCGAGCGGGACTCGCCGACCTGGTCGCCGCGGTTCATCGACCATCTGGTCGGTGACCGCATCCATCGCGAGCTGATGGATTTCACCGATAAGGTGCGCCGCGACCCGCAGCATGAACTGCGCCGCTCGGCGACCCGGTTCCTCTTCGAGTTCGCCGAGGATCTGCAGAACGACCCGGCCACCATCGCCCGCGCCGAGGCGGTCAAAGAGCAACTGCTCGCGCGCGAGGAAATCACCAACGCCGCCGCCACGGCCTGGCGGACGCTCAAGCGGCTGGTGCTCGAGGGCGTCGACGATCCGTCCAGCGCGCTGCGCACCCGGATTGTCGATTCGGTGATGAGCATCGGGGAATCGCTGCGCGACGACGCCGACTTGCGCGACAAAGTGGACAACTGGATCGTGCGGGCCGCGCAGCATCTGGTGTCGCAGTACGGCGTGGAGATCACCGCGATCATCACCGAGACGATCGAACGTTGGGACGCCCAGGAGGCCAGTCGCCGCATCGAGTTGCACGTCGGTCGGGATTTGCAGTTCATCCGGATCAACGGCACCGTGGTAGGGGCACTGGCCGGGCTCGGAATCTACGCTGTGGCACAGCTACTGTTCTGAGCTGCGCTAACAGTGCTTGCAAAAGTTAGCAGTAGACCGTAACGTGATGCGGACACCGACCATCCGAGCTATCGGAGAGTTATGCCGCAGGAGGAGAAAATTGCCGCTGTAGTGTCCACGGCTGCGTCGGACATCGGCAGCTTCATCAGGTCGCAGCGCGAAGCGGCGCAGGTGTCGGTGCGGCAGTTGGCCGAAAAGGCGGGTGTCAGCAATCCCTACCTCAGCCAGATCGAGCGTGGACTGCGCAAACCCTCGGCCGACGTGCTCAGCCAGATCGCCAAGGCTTTGCGAGTCTCCGCCGAGGTCCTCTATGTTCAGGCCGGGATTCTCGAGCCCAGCGAGACCAGCGAAGTGCGCGACGCCATAGTCACCGACACGGCGATCACTGAGCGTCAGAAGCAGGTTCTGCTGGATATCTATACGTCCTTTGTGCTGCAAAACGAGGCCCAACAAAACGAAGCCGCCCGTGAGGAGAACACCACGAATCAATTCAAGCCGGAGGTTTATTAACCACCGGCAACCAAATCTTCCATGAAACGATCTATGCACCGATCCATGAAAGGAAACACCATGGCCGACAATCCGACCATCGACGATCTGCGAACTCCGTTACTCGCGGCGCTGGGCGCTGCCGACCTGGCTCTGGCAACCGTCAACGAGCTGCTGCTCGAGTGGCGTGACCGTGCCGGAGAGGCTCGCACCGACACCAGGAGCCGGGTCGAGAGCCGGGTCGAGGAGACCCGCGGTCGCCTGAACAAGCTGCAGGAGGACCTGCCGGCGCAATTGCGGGAGCTACGCGAGCGGTTCACCGCCGATGAGCTGCGCTCGGCTGCCGAGGGCTACGTTGAGGCCGCCAGCAGCCGATACACCGAACTGGTCGAGCGCGGCGAGGCCGCCCTCGAGCGGCTGCGCAGCCAGCAGGGCCTGGAGGACGTCTCGGCGCGTGCCGAGGGTGTGGTGGACCAGGCCAGGGAGCTGACTCAGGAGGCGCTGGGCACGGTCGCATCGCAGACCCGCGCTGTGGGTGAGCGCGCCGCCGCGCTGGTCGGCATCGACCTGCCCAAGAAGACGCCTGCCAAGAAGTCGGCGGGTAAGACGACCGCGAAGAAGGCTCCGGCCAAGAAGGCGGCCAAGAAGGTCCCGGCCAAGCAGACCGCGGGCAAGAAGGCTCCGGCCAAGAAGGTCGCCGGCAAGAAAGTGACCCAGAAGTAACCCGGTTCCCGGGCTCCGGGACCCCATGCACAATCGACTCCGAGTTGCCCGCTTGGGCAACTCGGAGTCGCATCTGGGCCGTCGCCCGCATACGCTTACTTGCGTGATGCTCCAAGGCTTGGCGAATTACGTGTACATGGCCGTGCAGTTCGCCGTGTTAGCGATGTGCATCTATGCACTCGTGCACGCGGCAATGCAGCGGCCCGACGCCTACACCGCGATCGAGAAGCTGACCAAGCCCGTGTGGTTGTTGATCCTCGCTGGCTCCATCGCGCTGACGCTGCTGCTGCCCGTCATGGGCATGGCGATCGCTGCCTGCGCGGCGGGCGTCTACCTGGTCGACGTGCGGCCCAAACTTCTTGAGATCCAGGGCAAGTCGCGCTAGCAAGATGCGAGCGCCGGCCTTCGTAGCGGTGGCCGCGGCCCTCGCGCTGCCCGGCATGCCTGCCGCGTCGGCAGATCCCGATCCCGGGGTGGCCGCCTCCGGGCCCTATTCACCGCCATTTGTCGATCACACCCAATGGGTGCACTGGGCGCAGGGCAGCAGCCTGCGGGTCTACCCGACGGCAGCCGGCCGTGCGGCCGCCCGGCAGTTCGGCACCGAAGCCGACGCCCAGCGGGCCTGGGCCGAGGTGCTGGCGCTGTCACCGGACGCCGATACCGCCGGCATGCGCGCCCAGTTCGTCTGCCACTGGGAATTCGCCGAGCTCGCACAACCCGGCAAGGTGAGCTGGAATCTTGAGCCCTGGCGACCCGTCGTCGACGACACCACAATGGTCGAGTCACGCTGCAATCCCGGCGGCACCGAAGAACCGTCCTAGTGCCGGGTCACACCCGCGGCCAAGTGGCGGCTCTGGTCGACCACACGCTGCTCAAACCGGAGGCGACCGCCGCCGATGTGGCCGCCCTGGTCGCCGAAGCCGCCGAACTGGGCGTCTACGCGGTGTGCGTCTCGCCGTCGATGGTGCCGACCGCGGTAGCTGCCGGCAACGTCCGGGTCGCGGCGGTGGCGGGATTCCCGTCCGGCAAGCACCTGCCGGCGATCAAGGCGCAGGAGGCGGCGCGCGCCGTCGAGGCCGGCGCGAGCGAAATCGACGTGGTCATCGACGTCGGGGCCGCCCTCGCCGGCGACCTGCCGGCAATGCGGTCCGACATCGCCGCGGTGCGCGCCGCGGTGCCGAATACGGTGTTGAAGGTGATCGTGGAATCGGCGGTGCTGTTGAGCCACGCCGACGCCCACACATTGGCCGCTGTGTGCCGCTGCGCGCAGGACGGCGGCGCGGATTTCGTCAAGACCTCGACGGGGTTTCATCCCGCCGGCGGAGCGTCGATACACGCCGTCACCCTGATGGCCGAAACCGTGGGTGGCCGGCTCGGGGTCAAGGCCAGCGGTGGTATCCGCACCGCTGCCGACGCCGTGGCGATGCTCGACGCGGGCGCCACCCGGCTGGGGTTGTCGGGCACCCGCGCTGTCCTGGACGGGCTTACGTGAGCGTCACATCCCGCTGAAGCAGGTGTCCTGGTCGGCACCGCCGCCGGCCGGGATGGTGGAGTTTGTGGCCGAGAACGTGGCCTCCACCGCGGTGTCGGTGACCTTCACGCTGTCGGCGTGGATGCCCAGCGGATAATTCTTCGTCGCCTTGGAGGTCAGGTCGTTGAGGTGTCTCTGCACCGTGTCGGTGGACAGTTTGGAGCCCGCTGCGGTCAGACTGATCACCTGCAGTGCCAGCCCGTTGTCGACGATCTGCGGCTTGACGGTGGCACTGTCCAGGAAGCCTTTGAGTTCGATCGTGCCGGCGTCGGGGTGGGTGGTGACGCTGCCGGCCACGAAGCTGCCGATCACTGGGATGAAGCTTTTAATCGAGTCTCTGATGCCGTCTGCCGTCCACGTGATGGTGCCGTTGAGCGCCCCGATCGTGCCGCTGGAATCAGCCGTGTGGTTCAGCCGGATGTCTTGGACATCGATCGTAGCCTGCATCCCCTTGGCCTCGCGCACCTGATTACCCGCGGTTTGCACGGAGATCTTGGTGTAGTGGTGGGTGAGGTACTGCCACACGACCGGCGGTGTCGGATCGAAGGAGACGTCGGCGCTGTCCTGGATCTCGCATTCCACCGCGTCGGTCACTTTGCTGGCCGCGGCGTGCCGCACGTATAACTCGGCGCCGATCGGGCCGCCGATCATCAGGAGTACCGCGATGACAAGGACCAGGATGATAACTGTCCGCTTGCGCAACGATCTGCGTTTGGGCTTTGCCGGCTGGTCGGTCGGACCAGCGGGCTGGCCCGGTATCCGCGTGGTGGCCTGCTCTGGTGAATCCGGTGCGGGGCCGGGCTCAGGCGGCCGGGGATCGGGTGAGAAGTCAGGTTGAGGCGGCAGGGGCCGGTTCGGCGGCGGCCCGGCTTGTGGTGGCCGGTTCGGTGGTGGCGGCCCGGCTTGTGGTGGCCGGTTCGGCGGTGGCGGTGGACCGGGCCGCCTGCCGGTCGGGATCTGCCGCGTGGGTGACTCAGACGGTTGCGCGGGGGGCTGGGGCCGGCCGGGCGGGCGAATGGGCCGAGTCCAGTCCGGCGGGTCGCCACGCGAGGGCCCTTGTGGAGTCGTCACCAGCAAAATTGTGCCCTACCGAACCCCATGCTGGCCAGGCGGTATGGGCCGTCGCCGGGTTCCGCTTCTGTCCGCGCCTACAGATTGGCGAAGCAGGGGTTGGATTCGCTGGCGGGGATCGTCGCGTTACGGGTCGAAAAGTGGCCCACCACACCGTTTTGGGTGACTTGCACGCTGTCGGCGTGGATACCCAGGGGGTAGTTCTTGGTCAGCTTGGAGGTGAACGAGTCCAGCACCGACTGCACGCTTTCCTTCGGCAGCCTGAATCCGAACCCACTGAATTGGACGACCTGCAGCGACACCCCGTTGTCGACCACCTGCGGCTTGATGATGACGTCGTCCAGCGTGCCCTTCAACTCGATGGTGCCGTCGCCGGGGTTGGTGGTCACGCTGCTGGAGACGAAACTGCCGAACGGGATGGTGTCCTGCACGGTCTGGCTGATGCCCTCGGATGTCCAGGTCAAGGTGGCGTCCAGAGCGCCGATGGTTCCCTTGGAGTTCGCGTCGCCGTGCAAGTCGACGTCGCGGATGTCGATGATGGCCGTCATGCCCTTGGCTTGCTTCAGCTGGTGACCGGCGGTCTTGATGGAGATGTTGGTGTAGTCGCCGTTGATGTGCTGCCACAAGAACGGCGGCATGATTCCGAACGACACGTTGGCGCTGTCCTCCACCACACACTCCACCGCCTTGGCCACCTTGTTTTCGGCGATGTGCCGCGCGATGAGCTCGCCGCCGACCAACCCGGTAATGGCCAGAGCCACCACGATGACCAGAACCAGGACGATGGAAACAGGGTCACCGAGTCGGCGACGCTTGTTTTTCACGGGTACCCGCAAGTCATTCGGCTGGTCGGACGCCCGGCTAGCGCCCGGATCCGCGGGATACGGTGGCTGCTCCAATGGCCGGGTGGCCGACGGATCCTGGTGGTAGGGCTGGTCCGACGGCGCAGCGGCTTCTGACGGAGCGTATGCCGGCTGGGCCTCGGCCGTCGGAAAGTCGGGCTCGTGCGGCGCGCCGGGTGCGGCCTGCGTGTCGGGCTCGTGCGGCGCGCCGGGTGCGGCCTGCGTGTCGGGCTGGTGCGGTTGCTGACCCGAGGGCGCCTGCGCCGTCGCCGGGTCGGGCGGTGGTTCGCCGGGTGGATTGCCGCTGCCGGCACGAGACCACATCGACGGGTCCTCGTGCGGTGGTCCTTGCGGAGTCGTCACCCCGGCGATTCTGCCTTATCGACGTGAGCGAAGTTCGCTTCGTTGCGCAACACCGCGATCGTGTCGCGGGCGGCGGTGACCGCGTCGAAATTAATATCGACGACCAACAGTTGCGGCTTCCCACCGGCCGACGCGATCACCTCACCCGTCGGCGATGCCACCAGACTGCCGCCGACCCCGGTCGGCGCTGTCGAGGACAGCGAGCGGCCCGGATCGGCCTGTCCGGCCGCGGCGATGAAGCTGGTGGAGTCCAGCGCCCGAGCGCGTGCCAGCAGCGTCCACTGCTCCAGCTTTCCCGGGCCCGAGCCCCACGATGCGCTGACCACGATCAGTTGGGCACCACGGCGGGCCAATTCGGTGTACAGCCCGGGGAAGCGGATGTCGTAGCAGGTGGTCAACCCCACTCCGATGCCGTCGACGGGCACCACCACCGGTTCCCGTCCCGGCGCTACGGTGTGCGACTCGGTGAAGCCGAAGGCGTCGTACAGGTGGATCTTGTGGTAGTACGCGTCGGGCCGGTTGGGCGTGCCGGGTCCGGCCGCGATCAATGTGTTGGTGACTCGCCCGTCGCCGGCCGGGGTGAACATCCCGGCGATGACGGCGACGCCGACGTCGGTGGCAATCCGGCGGACACCGGTCGCCCAGGGTCCGTCGACCGGCTCGGCGACCGGCGCCAGCGGAACCCCGAACCGGCACATCGTCGCCTCCGGGAACACCACCAACCCGGCACCCGCTTCGGCGGCCCGGCCGCTGTAGTCGCGCACCAGTCTCAGATTCGCCTCCGGATCGGTGCCGCTGAGGATCTGCGCCAACGCTATCCGCATGCGCGACAGCCTATGCCGCGCGCCAGGTCTGCCGGCGTCACGCCCGACGCCATGGGCGTCGGCTACGGCGCCCAGCGTCACTCCACCGTGACACTCGGCGCGCAGGGTGCGTGCTACGGCGCCAGTGTCACGCCACCGTGACGTTCGAAGCCCAGCGTCACTCCACCGTGACGCTCGGCGGCCCGCACGTGACGCACAGCGCCGAGCGTCACGCCAACGTGACGCTCGGCGGCCCGGATGGCCGGGGGGCTACGTCTGCGCCGTCAGGCGTTCTCGCTGATCCACCTGGTGGTGAAGCGCTGTTCGCCGATGAGCAGTTCGACCAGCTGGCTGCCGATGAAGTTTTCGACTTTGCCGCCGACCAGCGGGATGCGGACTACGACGCTCGCGCGAAATTTCAGTCGGGCGCCGCCGGGCGTCGGCTCCAGCACGGCCTCGCCGGACAGCGTCACCGGCGCGTCCAATATCACTCCGCGGACTGTCGCGTTGGCAGCCCCGCCGGTGACCGGACTCCACGTCTCCTCGCGCCGGATGCACAGATCGCCCCGGTGGAACTGGGTAACCAGACCGGGCAGCCGGTTGGCGCGCAGCACTTGGGTCGTGACTACGGCGATGCTGCCGTCCTGCCCGGTCGGTCCGCCGACCTGCATCGAGTCCAGCGTGGCGTCGTCAGCACCGGAACCGGACAGTCGGGCCAGCCAGTAATTCTCGTCGCTGAACGCCCGATAAACCTGCTCGACGGTGCCCTCGTAGTCAGCGGACATGTCGAATGAACGCGGCATAGCAGGTCAGGCTACCGTTACGGGCCGTGGCGGGAACGCTGTTCGCCGGTGCGCATGTCGCGGAGGCAGTGCCGTTGGCCGGGTTGACGACCTTGCGCGTCGGCCCGATTGCGCGTCGGGTCATCACCTGCACCAGCACTGAGCAGATCGTCACCACGTTGCGCCAGCTCGACGCCGAGGGCGCCCAACCCCTGGTCCTGGCCGGTGGATCCAATCTGGTGATCTCCGAAACCGTGACCGACCTAACGGTGGTGCGGTTGGCCAGTGACGCCCTCACCATCGACGACCATCTGCTGCGGGTGGAGGCCGGCGCGGTGTGGGACGACGTGGTGATCGGGGCGGTGGCTGCGCGGTTGGGCGGCTTGGAGTGCTTGTCGGGAATCCCCGGGTCGGCCGGTGCCACCCCGGTGCAAAACGTCGGCGCATACGGCGCGGAGGTGTCCGACACCATCACCCGGGTGCGGCTGCTGGACCGCCGCAGCGGCGCGGTGAACTGGGTGAGCGCCGAGAAGTTGCAGTTCGGCTACCGGACGAGCGTGCTCAAACACGCCCACGGCGGCCTGGCGATACCCACTGTGGTGCTCGAAGTCGAGTTCGCCCTGGACGCGACCGGTCGCAGTGCGCCGCTGCGCTACGGCGAACTGACCGCCGCGCTGGGCGCGGCCACCGGCGAACGCGCCGACCCGGGCGCGGTTCGGCAGGCGGTGCTGGCCCTGCGCAGGCGTAAAGGCATGGTTCTGGACGCTACCGACCACGACACCTGGAGCGTCGGATCCTTCTTCACCAACCCGGTGGTGCGCCCGGATCTCTACCAACGGCTGGCCGATGACACCGACGGGCCAGTGCCGCACTTTCCGGCGCCGGACGGGGTCAAGCTGGCTGCGGGCTGGCTGGTGGAACGCGCCGGCTTCGGCAAGGGCTATCCGGATACCCCAGACGCCCGCTGCCGGCTGTCGACCAAGCATGCGCTGGCGTTGACGAATCGGGGCGGCGCCACCGCGGCCGACGTGGTGGCCCTGGCACGGACCGTGCGCGAAGGGGTCCGCGACGTGTTTGGCATCACATTGATACCCGAACCCATGCTGGTCGGCTGCGTGTTGTAGCCGTGGCTGGTCAGCGCGGGCTGCTTTCGCCGGTATCTTTAACTGTCGTGAGCACAGCCAGCGCCCCCCCGCCGATCAGTCGGCGCCGGGCTTTAGCGGCGCTCGCATTGGGGGTGACTGCACCGAACGTGCTGGCCGCCTGCTTCGGCGGATCGAGCCGGCAAGCCGAGACGAAAAAGGCACCGTCGGCGGCGAGCTTGACGTTCCGGCCGACCAACAGCACCCGCGATGTGGTGCCGACCGCGCCGATCACGGTGGAGGTGCGCGACGGCTGGTTCCAGAAGGTGGCGCTGACCAATTCCGCCGGCAAGGCGGTGGCCGGTGCGCTCAACAGGGACCGCACCGTGTTCAGCGTCACCGAACCGCTGGGCTACGACGGCACCTACACCTGGATTGGTTCGGCGGTCGGCCATGACGGCAAGGCCATCCCGGTGGCCGGGAAGTTCACCACGGTGACGCCCACCAAGGAGATCGACGGCGGATTCCAGCTGGCCGACGGGCAGACCGTGGGCATCGCGGCGCCGGTCATCATCCAGTTCGATTCGTCGATCAGCGACAAGGCTGCCGTGGAGCGGGCGCTGAGTGTCACCACCGATCCGCCCGTCGAAGGCAGTTGGGCGTGGCTGCCCGACGAGCAGGCGGGCGCCCGCGTGCACTGGCGCACCCGTGACTACTACCCGGCCGGCACCAAGGTCAACGTCGAGGCAAAGCTGTACGGTCTGGCGTTCGGTGACGGCGCCTACGGCAAGCAGGACATGTCACTGGCCTTCGACGTCGGGCGGCGCCAGGTGGTCAAGGCCGAGGTTTCGTCGCACCGCATTCAGGTGGTGCGGGACGAAGGCGTGATCATGGACTTCCCCTGCAGCTACGGCGAGGCCGACCTGGCGCGCAACGTGACCCGCAACGGCGTCCACGTGGTCACCGAGAAATACTCCGACTTCTACATGTCCAACCCGGCCGGGGGCTATACCAACGCCCACGAGCGCTGGGCGGTGCGCATCTCCAACAACGGCGAATTCATCCACGCCAACCCGATGAGTTCCGGCGCGCAGGGCAACAGCAACGTCACCAACGGCTGCATCAACCTGTCGACATCCGACGCCCAGCAGTACTACAGCAGCGCGATCTACGGCGACCCAGTCGAAGTGACTGGCAGCTCAATCCAGCTTTCCTACTCCGACGGCGACATCTGGGACTGGGCGGTGGACTGGGACACCTGGACGAGCATGTCGGCGCTACCCCGACCCAGCGGGGCCAGGCCGGCGCCGGTGGCCATACCCCGCAGCGCACCGGCCACGCCGAGCGGCGCCCCCACGCTGTCGGGCACCCCCAGTACGGCGCCTAGCGCTCGTCCGGGCGGGTAACCCGGCGGGTGGCGCTGGCCTGATCGCGAGGCCGGATCACGATCTGGTCGAGGTTGACGTGTGGCGCCCGGGAGGCCACGAATCCGATCACCTCGGCGATGTCGCCGGGAGTCAGCGGCGTCATGCCGGCATAGACGGTGTCGGCGCGTTCGCGATCACCCCCAAAGCGCACCACGGAGAACTCTGTCTCGACCGCACCCGGCGCAATCTCGGTGAGCCGCACCGGCTTTCCCAACAGTTCACCGCGCAGCGTGCGGTGCAGCGCGCCCTGCGCATGCTTGGCCGCGGTGTATCCCGAGCCGCCGTCGTAGACCTCCATCGCCGCGATCGAGGTGATGGTGACGATCAGACCGTCGCCGGAGTCGATCAGTTTGGGCAACAGCGCGCGGGTGACCCGCAGGGTGCCCAGCACGTTGGTCTCCCACATCCACCGCCAGTGCTCCAGGTCGGCTTCGGCCACCGGTTCCAGGCCTTTGGCGCCACCGGCGTTGTTGACCAGCACGTCGACCCGGCTCAAGTCACGTGCCAGCGCGGCCACCGCGGCGTCGTCGGTGACGTCGGTCACTATCGCGGTTCCGTTGATCTGGTCGGCCAGCGCGGCGATCCGCTCGCCCCGCCGTGCTACCGCTACGACGTGAAAGCCTTGGGCGGCAAGGACTCTCGCGGTCGCCTCACCGATTCCGGAGCTGGCGCCGGTGACTACCGCCACCTTTTGCGGCACGGGCTCGGGCACGGGCGGGGGCGGCTGCGTTGTCATCATCGGCACCAACTGTAATTAGCGTGCTAAATTTCTTGCATGTCTTCCAGCGCTCTGTTGGCCCTGATGCCCGGGTGCTTCTTAGTCGACCGCGCCTGTTGTTGCGCAGCGACCTGCTGCGCCTGAGCGGCCTCGGATAACTCCGACGCCGGGGCGTGGCCAAGACCCGAACCGGATCTGGAGACAAGGACCCCCCGTGCGCTCGACCATTCTCACCGCCGAAACTCGAAGCGACCAACCGCCGCGACGTTCCCGGTACAACGTCGTGGCCCCGTCGCTGCATCTGTCCGACGCCGCGCCCGCGCGCGTCTTCCGGGCTGTGCGGCTCCGCGGCCCGATCGGCCGTGACGTCATTGCCGCAGCCACGTCGCTGAGCATCGCGACCGTCAACCGGCAAGTGATCTCGCTGCTGGAAGCCGGAATCCTGCGTGAGCGGGCCGACCTGGCGGTCCCCGGCGCGATCGGGCGCCCGCGGGTGCCCGTCGAGGTCAACCACGTGCCGTTCCTGACCCTGGGTGTCCACATCGGCGCGCGGACCACCACATCGTGGCGACCGACCTGTTCGGCCGCACGCTGGACGCGGTGGAGACGCCCACGCCGCTCAGCCCGCAGGGGCCCGCGCTGGCAGCGCTCGCCGAGGGCGCTCGCCGCTATCTGAGTCGCTGGCACCGGCGGCGGCCGTTGTGGGTCGGGGTGGCGATCGGCGGGGCGGTCGATGGCGCCACCGGCCTCGTCGACCACGACCGGCTGGGTTGGCGGCAGGCGCCGGTGGGGCCGGTGATCGCCGAGGCGCTCGGTTTGCCGGTCTCGGTGGCCGCCCACGTCGACGCCATGGCCGGAGCCGAGCTGCTTACCGGTCTGCGTCGGCTGCGACCCAGCTCGCTGACCTCGCTGTATGTCTATGCGCGCGAGACCGTCGGGTACGCGCTGGTGATCGGCGGGCGGGTGCACCGCCCGGCCAGCGGTCCGGGCACCATCGCGGCGCTACCCGCGCACTCGGAGCTGCTGGGCGGTTCCGGGCAGCTGGAGTCCACGGTCAGCGACGAGGCGGTTCTTGCGGCCGCGGGCAAATTGCGGCTGGTGCCGGCCGGCCGCAGACACGCGAACGCTGCTGCGATGACCGAGCTGCTGCGGGTGGCTCGCGCCGGCAACGCGCAGGCCCAGGAGTTACTGGCGGAACGGGCTCGCGTGCTCGGTGAGGCTGTCGCGCTGCTGCGTGACCTGCTCAACCCCGATGATCTGGTAGTCGGCGGCCAGGCGTTCAGTGAATATCCCGAGGCAACGGCGCAGTTCCAGGCGGCGTTCGCGGCACGCTCGGTGCTGCCGCCGCGGGATATCCGGGTCACCGCGTTCGGCAACCGGGTCCAGGAGGCCGGGGCCGGGGCACTCTCGCTGGGCGGCCTGTACGCCGAACCGGTCAGCGGGATGCGTCGTGCGCTGGGCGACGCCGCGGATGTGGTGGTCGGGCCGGTGCTGGGTGTCGCCGACGAAGCGGCCGAGACATCCGCCTGACCTGCGGTATCAGGCCGACGGCG
This sequence comes from uncultured Actinomycetota bacterium, assembly GCA_963787635.1. Classification (GTDB taxonomy): domain Bacteria; phylum Actinomycetota; class Actinomycetes; order Mycobacteriales; family Mycobacteriaceae; genus Mycobacterium. The sequence continues at coordinate 1,529,316 of CAWBDP010000008.1, forward strand.
AGTAGTGCTGCAAAGATGGCGGTGTGCAACGCCCTGAGATTCCCCGGGTGGGGGCTTCGCGGCTGCAGGATTCCGGGTTAGAGCCGTGCCGGGTGGCGGTGCTGTCGGTGCACACGTCGCCACTGGCCCAGCCGGGCACCGGGGACGCCGGCGGGATGAACGTCTACGTGCTGCAGAGCGCACTGCATCTGGCTCGCCGCGGGGTGCAGGTGGAGATCTTCACCCGCGCCACCGCGTCCGCCGATCCGCCGGTCGTGCCGGTGGCGCCCGGTGTGCTGGTGCGCAACGTGGTGGCCGGGCCGTTTGAAGGTCTGGACAAATACGACCTGCCCACTCAGCTGTGCGCGTTTGCCGCCGGGGTGCTGCGCGCCGAGGCCGCCCACGAACCCGGTTACTACGACATCGTGCACTCGCATTACTGGCTGTCCGGTCAGGTGGGTTGGTTGGCCCGCGACCGCTGGGCGGTGCCGTTGGTGCACACCGCGCACACGTTGGCCGCAGTGAAGAACGCGGCAGTAGCCGAGGGGCATGTAGCGCAGGCCCCCGAGCCGCCGCTGCGCACGGTCGGTGAGCAGCAGGTCGTCGACGAAGCGGACCGGCTGATCGTCAACACCGAAGAAGAAGCGGGACAACTGGTTTCGCTGCACCACGCCGATCCGGCCCGGATCGACGTGGTTCATCCCGGTGTGGACCTGGACGTGTTTCGTCCCGGCGACCGGGCAGCGGCCCGAGCCGCCCTGGGCCTGCCGCTCGACGAGCCGGTGGTGGTCTTCGTCGGGCGGATCCAGCCGCTGAAGGCGCCCGACATCTTGCTGCGGGCCGCCGCACAGCTGCAGCAGGTGCGCATCGTGGTGGCCGGCGGACCGTCGGGCAGCGGTCTGGCCGCCCCCGACGGCCTGGTTGGGCTCGCCGAGGAACTGGGTATCACCGACCGGGTGACGTTCCTGCCGCCGCAATCGCGCGCCGAGTTGGCTGGGCTCTTCCAGGCTGCCGACCTGGTCGCGGTGCCCAGCTATTCGGAGTCCTTCGGCCTGGTCGCCGTGGAGGCGCAAGCCTGTGGCACGCCGGTGGTGGCCGCCGCGGTGGGCGGACTGCCGGTGGCGGTGCGCGACGGAACCAGCGGCACCCTGGTGTCCGGACACGACGTCGACCAGTGGGCGGCGGCCATCGACGGTCTGCTTCGTCTGCGAGGAAGTGTGCGCGGTGCTGCGATGAGCCGGTCGGCGGTCGAGCACGCTGCCACGTTCTCCTGGGACAACACCGTCGACACGCTGCTGGCCAGCTACCGCCGCGCGATCAGCGATTTCACGGCCGGGCGACGGCATCGGGTCCGCGACCTGACGGCGGTGCGCCGGGCACGGCGCTGGGCGCCCCGACGCGGGGTGCGGGCATGACTTCGCCGGCCCACCAGGACGATGCCGAGTCGACGTCGGTCGTGCAGCAGGTGATCGAGGACACCCTGGAGGCGAGCCGGTTGACCTACTCGCGGCACGGCGGCGCGCACGGCGGGCTGCCGGGGCTGATCGTGGAGTTGCCCGGCGAACGCAAGCTCAAGACGAACACCATCCTGTCCATCGGCGAGCATTCGGTGCGTATCGAGGCCTTCGTGTGCCGCCAGCCCGACGAGAACCATGAGGGCGTCTACCGATTCCTGCTCAAGCGCAACCGCCGTCTCTATGGGGTCGCCTACACCTTGGACAACGTCGGCGACATCTACCTGGTGGGCCGGATGTCGCTGGCCTCGGTCGACGCCGACGAGATCGACCGGGTGCTGGGGCAGATCCTTGAAGCGGTGGATTCCGACTTCAATACCTTGCTGGAGTTGGGTTTTCGGTCGTCGATTCAAAAAGAGTGGGAGTGGCGGGTGTCGCGCGGCGAATCGCTGAAAAACCTGGAGGCGTTTGCTCATCTCCGCCCGACGACGATGCAGGACGCGGAGCGGCCTGAGGCGGAGGCAGGGGGGCGAGTCGGGCAGCCCGCCCGACGACGATGACAGCGTGGGCGAACAGGCGTGAAAGACTAACCGCCGATGACATCCGAACACGCTGCCACGCTGGTGCTGCTGCGTCACGGCGAGAGCGAATGGAACGCGTCGAATCAGTTCACCGGCTGGGTGGACGTCGACCTGACCGACAAGGGCCGCGCCGAGGCGATCCGCAGCGGCGAATTGCTGGCCGAAGCCGGCCTGTTGCCCGACGTGCTCTACACCTCGCTGCTGCGCCGAGCGATCTCCACGGCGAATTCGGCGCTGGACACCGCCGACCGGCACTGGATTCCGGTGCGGCGCAGCTGGCGGCTTAACGAACGCCACTACGGCGCGCTGCAGGGCCTGGACAAGGCCGACATCAAGGCCCGCTACGGCGAAGAGCAGTTCATGGCCTGGCGGCGCAGCTACGACACTCCGCCGCCGCCGATCGAGAAGGGCAGCCAGTTCAGCCAGGATCGCGACCCCCGCTACGCCGACATCGGCGGGGGCCCGCTGACCGAATGCCTGGCCGACGTGGTGGCCCGGTTCCTGCCGTATTTCACCGACGTGATCGTGCCCGACCTGCGGACCGGGCGCACCGTGCTGATCGTCGCGCACGGCAACTCGCTGCGGGCCCTGGTCAAGCATCTGGATCAGATGTCCGACGACGAGGTAGTCGGGCTGAACATCCCGACCGGGATCCCGCTGCGCTATGACCTGGACGAACAGCTGCGGCCGCGGGTGGTCGGCGGCACCTACCTCGACCCTGACGCGGCCGCCGCCGGGGCCGCCGCGGTCGCCAGCCAGGGCACCAGATAGCGACGCCGAGGGGACCGTTCGGCAAACGCGAAGTGAACAGCAGTCGAACACCTGCCATGCAAAGTGTGACGTGTCCAGTTTTGGCCGCGCTGTGCTGGGGCGATGTTCACCGTGATTTGTACGATTTTCATGTGACCGTGTTCTCGGCGCTGCTGTTGGCCGGGGTGTTATCTCTGCTGACGTTGTGCGTCGGTGCAGCCGTGGGTGCCCGGCTGGCGCCGCGGGCCATCGAGCGCAAGCAGCGGGTATCGGCCGAATGGGCCGGAATCACCGTCGCGCAGATGTTGCAGCAGATCGTCGCGCTCTCGCCGGTGGGCACCGCGGTGGTCGACCTGCACCGCGACGTGGTGTACCGCAACGACGAGGCCGAGGAACTGGGCCTGGTGCGCGACCGCCAACTCGACGACGAGGCCTGGCAGGCGGCGCGCCAGGCGCTGGCCACCGGAGACGACGTCGAGTTCGACCTGGTGACCAGGAAGCGGGCCCTGCCCGGCGGCTCGGAGCTCTCGGTGCACGGGCAGGCCCGGCTGCTGAGCGAGGAAGACCGCCGGTTCGCCGTGGTCTTCGTCTACGACGTGTCGGAGAACGCGCGGATGGAGGCCAGCCGCCGCGACTTCGTGGCCAACGTCAGCCACGAGCTCAAGACCCCGGTCGGCGCGATGGCTCTGCTCGCTGAGGCCCTGCTGGCGTCGGCCGACGACCCGGCGACGGTGCGCCGGTTCGGTGAGAAAGTGCTCGTCGAGGCCAACCGATTGGGCCATATGGTCGCCGAGCTGATCGAGCTGTCCCGGCTGCAGGGCGCCGAGCGCAGGCGCGATCTGTCGCCCGTCGAAGTCGATTCCGTTGTCTCCGAAGCGATTTCAGCGCCATAAGGTGGCCGCCGACAATGCCGACATCGAGGTCCGCACCCACACGGCGTGCGGCTTCCGGGTGTTGGGGGACCAGAGCCTGCTGGTGAGCGCGCTGGCCAACCTGGTGTCCAATGCGATCAACTACTCGCCGCCTGGATCGCTGGTCTCGATCAGCTGTCGCCGCCGGGCCGGCTACGTCGAGATCGCGGTCACCGACCGCGGGATCGGTATCCCCCGCAAAGACCAGGAGCGGGTCTTCGAGAGGTTCTTCCGGGGGGACAAGGCACGGTCGCGGGCCACCGGTGGCAGCGGGCTCGGGCTGGCTATCGTCCAGCATGTCGCGGCCAACCACAACGGCAGCATCGGGCTGTGGAGCCAGCCCGGAACCGGCTCGACTTTCACCTTGTCGATCCCGGCGTTGAAGGACACCGCCGAGGAGCCAGAGCCACCGGCGGGACGTGACCTTGCGGCACTGAGGTCTGAACGAGAGGAAGAAGCACGCCGATGATCCGTACGAAGGACGATCTAGCGAGTAGCGATGAGGCGGGGGCACCACCCGCTTGCGGGGGGAGAGTGGCGCCGATGACCCGCGCCAACGACGATGCAGTGGGGGCACCCCCAGCCGCGTGGGGGTACCCCCACTGCGCAAGGGGACGGCGAGGGGGCAGCGCAGCGATGAGGAGGAGTGGCGCCGATGACCAGTGTGCTGATCGTGGAGGACGAGGAGTCGCTGGCTGATCCGCTGGCGTTTCTGCTGCGCAGGGAAGGTTTCGAGGCCACCGTGGTGACCGACGGGCCTTCGGCGCTGGCCGAATTCGACCGGGTCGGCGCCGACATCGTGCTGCTTGACTTGATGCTGCCGGGCATGTCCGGCACCGATGTCTGCAAGCAGTTGCGCGCCCGCTCGAGCGTGCCGGTCATCATGGTCACCGCGCGCGACAGCGAAATCGACAAGGTCGTCGGTCTTGAGCTGGGCGCCGACGACTATGTCACCAAGCCTTATTCCGCGCGCGAGCTGATCGCTCGGATCCGCGCGGTGCTTCGCCGCGGCGGCGACGACGACGTCGAGGTCGCCGACGGCGTGCTGGAGTCCGGGCCGGTGCGAATGGACGTCGAGCGCCACGTGGTATCAGTGAATGGCGAGGCGATTACCTTGCCGCTCAAGGAATTTGACCTGCTCGAATACCTGATGCGCAACAGTGGGCGGGTGCTGACCCGTGGCCAGCTCATCGATCGGGTGTGGGGTGCGGACTACGTCGGGGACACCAAGACCCTCGACGTCCACGTCAAGCGACTGCGATCCAAGATCGAGGCCGACCCGGCCAACCCGGTGCACCTGGTGACCGTTCGCGGGTTGGGCTACAAGCTGGAGGGCTGAACCCGCCGCGTTGATTCTGCGCTGGCCGTGATCCCTACTCGCACTTTTGCTCAATAGACGCAGAGTCAACGGCAATTGACGGCGCGGCTCGCGTCGCGGGATGTATTGCGATGAGCCCCAACTTGCTGCGCCGCTTGCACATTGCCGCCAACTCCGCGTAGGCCTTCTCGCCGAGCAGCTCGGTGAGTTCGTCGGCAAGGGTCTGCCACACCTGCTTGGCGCTGACGTGGGTCGCCGGGTCCCCGGTGCAATACCAGTGCAAGTCGGCTCCTCCGGAGCCCCAGCCGCGCCGGTCGAATTCGGTCACGGTCGTCTTGAGGATTTCAGCGCCGTCCGGCCGGGTGACCCATTCCTGGCTGCGCCGGATCGGCAGCTGCCAGCAGACGTCGGGCTTCATCGTCAGCGGCGGCACACCCAGCTTGATCGCTTTGATGTGCAGCGCGCAGCCGGCACCGCCCTTGAACCCCGGCCGGTTCAGGAATACGCACGCGCCCTTGTGTTTTCGGGTGCGCAACTGGGGTTCGTCGTCGTGCTCGTCAAGTTCCAGGTAGCCCTTGCGCCCCAGGCCCTGTTCACGGAACTGCCAATCGGCGCCGGTCAGTTTCGTCACCGCGTCGTCGAGGCGGGCGCGGTCGTCGTCGTCGCACAAAAACGCCCCGTGCGAGCAACACCCGTCATCAGGTCGCCCGGCGACGGTGCCCTGACACGCGGGCGTGCCGAACATGCACGTCCAGCGCGACAGCAGCCAGGTCAGGTCCGCCGCGATCAGGTGTTCGGGATTGTCGGGGTCGTAGAACTCCACCCATTCGCGGACGAAATCCAATTCGACCTCGCCGGGGTGGTGTGGCTCCGGGGTTGGCACCCTGCTAACGCTAGACGAAATTGGCGCCATCGCGCCCCAGCCGCTCGCGCGCGGCGTGCATTGCCCAGCTTCTCCGCGCGTCGTCGCCGGGCTAGGTCTGATTGCCCGCCTCGCCCCCTCGCCGTCCCCTCGCGCAGCTGGGGTACCCCCACGCGGCTGGGAGGTACCCCCACCTCAGACCGCCATGCTGTCTGCATCGTCGCCGGGCTAGGTTGTGTTTCGTGCGATTAGGCGTGCTCGACGTGGGCAGCAACACGGTCAATCTGCTGGTGGTCGATGCCCGCCGGGGCGGGCATCCGACGCCGATGAGTTCCACCAAGGCCACACTGCGGCTGGCCGAGGCTATGGACAGCTCCGGGAAGATCACCCGCCGCGGCGCTGACAAACTGATCTCGACGATCGACGAGTTCGCCAAGATCGCGGAAAGCTCGGGTTGCGCGGAGCTGATGGCGTTCGCCACCTCCGCGGTCCGCGACGCCAAGAACTCCGAAGACCTGCTGTCACGGGTGCGCGCCGAGACCGGCGTCGGGTTACAGGTGTTGCGCGGCGTCGATGAATCACGGCTGACCTTCCTGGCGGTGCGCCGCTGGTACGGGTGGAGCGCGGGGCGGATCATCAACCTCGACATCGGTGGCGGCTCGCTGGAGTTGTCCAGCGGGGTTGACGAAGAGCCCGAGGTCGCATTGTCGCTTCCGCTGGGCGCCGGACGGCTCACCCGCGAGTGGCTGGCCGAGGATCCGCCCGGCCGGCGCCGGGTGGCGATGCTGCGTGATTGGCTCGACACCGAATTGGCCGACACCAGTGCGGCCGTCCTGAAAGCCGGTGACCCCGACCTGGCGGTGGCAACATCGAAAACGTTTCGTTCGTTGGCGCGGCTCACCGGTGCCGCGCCGTCGGCCGCCGGGCCACGGGTCAAACGCACACTGACCTTCAACGGCCTCAGACAACTCATATCTTTCATCTCTAGGATGACCACCGCTGACCGTGCTGAGCTGGAAGGAGTGAGTGCCGAGCGCGCGCCGCAGATCGTGGCGGGAGCTCTGGTGGCCGAGGCGAGTATGCGAGCGTTGTCGATTGAAACGGTGGACATCTGCCCGTGGGCGCTGCGGGAAGGCCTCATCTTGCGGAAACTCGACAGCGAAGCCGACGGAACCGCTCTCGTGGAGACTTCTGTGCGGGATGCTGGAAGCAAGGTAGGTGATCGGTCCGCGGCGGACCGATCGAGAGGCGGCAAACGATGAGCGGACCCCAGAATCCTTCCGCCACCCGGCCGATCTCGGTGGCCGAGTTGCTGGCCAAAAACGGCACAATCGGCTCCCCACCGGTTACTGGGCGGCGCCGTCGCCGGCGCGGCAACAGTGACGCGGTCACCGTCGCCGAACTGACCGGTGAGATCCCGGTCATCACCGACGAGGACCACCCACCCCACAGCGCCGCACCGGCCGACCCGTCGCGGCGCGTGCTGCGCGGCAACGGCGCCACCGGGGTCGCCGAGCCGGCCCCGGCCCCCGAACCGGTCGCCGAACCAGCTCCCGAACCGGCTGTCGAATCGGCTCCCGACGAAGCGGCTCCCGACGAAGACCAGTCCAAAACCGCGTTCTGGTCTGAACCCGAGCCGCGCTGGCCCCAATCCCCGCCGCAGCCGCCGCGCCAACGCGGACCAGAACTCAGCCATTACCCCCGGCCGTTGCGCAGAGTCGACCGAATCGACGCCGAGCGCCCCAACGGCGCCGAGTCGCGGTCGGGTGCCGAAGGCATGAGCCCCGACCCACTCGATGACTACGCCGGTATGCCCGTCGACGTGATGGACACCGAGGTCCGCGAGGCCGAGCCGGCCTCGGAGGACTCTGCCTACGTGCGTTCCTACCTGGGTGGCGCGGAGGCGACGTCCGCCGACACAGCCCTGGCCGGTGACGCGGTCAAGCCGCGCGTTGGCGACCAGCCGGCGCAATCCGCACCCGACGGGACGCTGTTCGACGAGGCGGAGCTCGACAAAGACTATGGCCACTTAGAAGGCCACTTAGAAGGCCACTTAGAAGGCCCCTTAGCCGGCCAGTTGCACAGCCATTCAGGAGGTCAGCTCGCCGAAGAGGAGGTCGACGAAGACCTCCAGGCAGACGCCGACGAACCCTATGCCTGGGCGAGCAAAACCGAAATGCTGCGCTACGCCGCCGTGGTCATCGTGCAGTCGATTCTGGCGGTGGCCTTCGGCGGTCTGCTGTTCATCGCGTTCGACCAGCTGTGGCAGTGGAACAAGATCGTGGCCCTGGTGCTCGCGGTGCTGGTCATCCTCGGTCTGGTCGCCGGAGTGCAGGTGGTTCGGAAAACCGTGGACACCGCCAGCACCCTGATCGCCGTCGCGGTGGGCGCGCTGATCGCGTTCGGTCCGCTGGTGCTCCTGCAGTCGGGCTAGCAGCCCGGAAGACACTAGTGCGCCCAGCCATCAAGGTCGGTCTGTCGACGGCCTCGGTTTACCCGTTGAAGGCCGAGGCCGCCTTCGAGTATGCGGCCCGGCTCGGGTTCGACGGTGTCGAGCTGATGGTATGGGGTGAATCAGTCAGCCAGGACATCGACGAGGTGGAAAAACTTTCGGCCCGCTACCGGATGCCGGTGCTGTCGGTGCACGCGCCGTGCCTGCTGATCTCGCAGCGGGTGTGGGGCGCCAACCCGATTACCAAACTGGAACGCAGCGTGCGCGCCGCCGAACAGCTCGGCGCCCAGACCGTCGTCGTGCATCCACCCTTTCGCTGGCAGCGCCGTTACGCCGACGGGTTCAGCGAGCAGGTCGCCGAACTGGAAGCGTCCGGCGATGTGCTGGTGGCGGTGGAGAACATGTTCCCCTTCCGCGCCGACCGGCTGTTCCGGGCGGGCCAGTCGATCGAACGGATGCGCAGGCGTGGCGGCGGCCCGGGCCCGGCGATCTCGGCGTTCGCGCCCTCCTACGATCCGCTGGAGGGCGACCACGCCCACTACACGCTGGACCTCTCGCACACGGCGACAGCAGGCACCGACGCGCTGGATATGGCGCGGCGGATGGCTGAGGGTCTGGTGCACTTGCATCTGTGCGACGGCAGCGGCCTGCCGGTCGACGAGCACCTGACGCCGGGCCGGGGCTCCCAGCCCACCGTCGAGGTCTGCCAGATGCTTGCCGGCGGCAGCTTCGCCGGACACGTCATCCTGGAAGTGACGACTTCCGCCGCGCGCTCGGGAAACGAGCGCGAAGCCCTACTGGTCGAATCATTGCAGTTCGCCCGAACCCATCTGCTGCGCTGAGCGAGCCTGACGTGCCCCCGATGTTCACCGCCGCAATGGCCCTGCGCGAGGTCGACCGCGTACGCGACGGTCGCGTCTTTGACGGCGAGCTCAACGAGCACTGGACCATCGGACCCAAGGTGCACGGCGGCGCGATGCTGGCGTTGTGCGCCAACGCCGCACGCACCACCCACGGCGGATCGGTCGAACCGGTCGCGGTGTCGGGCAGCTATTTGTGGGCACCTGACCCAGGAGCGATGCGGCTGGTGGCGTCGGTCCGCAAATGGGGACGCCGGATCAGCGTCGTCGACGTTGAGCTGTCCCAGGGGGATCGCACCGCGGTGCGCGCCGTCGTCACCCTCGGCGAGCCCGAGCACCAGGTGGCGCCGCTGCTGTCGGCCAATCCAGTGGTGGAGCTGATGGCCCCCGAACCGCCGGATGATCTCGCGCCGATCGGCCCGGGTCATCCGCTGGCCGGGCTGGTGCATTTGGCGGAGGGCTGCGATGTGCGCCCGGTGCTCTCGACGCTGCAACCCACCGACGGCCGGCCGCCGCTGATTCGGATGTGGGCACGACCGCGTGGCGCAGTGCCCGACGTGCTGTTCGCGCTGATGTGCGGCGATATCTCGGCGCCGGTGTCATTCGCCGTGGGCCGCACCGGCTGGGCGCCCACCGTACAGCTCACCGCGTATCTGCGGGGCCTGCCGGCCGACGGGTGGCTGCGGGTGGTGTGCAGCTGCGTGCAGATCGGGCAGGACTGGTTCGACGAGGACCACACCGTCGTTGACTGCGAAGGACGCATCGTGGTGCAGAGCCGTCAGCTGGCCATGGTGCCCCGGTAGTTCCGGGGGCGACCCGCTGCGCCCGGTTTCGCCGCGCTTGCGATCACGCGCGGTAGTTTCGGGGGCGACCCGCTGCGCCCGGCTTCGCAGCGCTTGCGATCACGCGCGGTAGTTCGGGGGGCGACCCGCTGCGCCCGGCTTCGCCGCGCTTGCGATCACGCGCGGTAGTTCGGGGGCGACCCGCTGCACCCGGCTTCGCCGCGCTTGCGATCACCCCCGCCCGTCAATCCCTGAAACCACTGCGTCTGCCATGCTGTCGGGCATGGCCAGAATCGCGATCGTCGGCGGCGGCAGCATCGGTGAAGCCCTGCTCTCGGGCCTGCTGCGGGCCGGGCGCCGGGTCAAAGACCTGGTGGTGGCCGAACGGGTGCCCGAGCGGGCGCGCTACCTCGCCGAGACCTATTCGGTGCTGGTGACGTCGCTGACCGAGGCGGTGGAGAACGCGACGTTCGTCATCGTCGCGGTGAAGCCATCCGACGTCGAGTCGGTGATCGCGGAGATCACCCACGCCGCGGCCGAGGCTGAGGACGACAGCGTCGAGCAGGTATTCGTCTCCGTCGCGGCGGGCGTCACCACCGCGTACTTCGAATCCAAGCTGCCGGCCGGCACGCCGGTCGTGCGGGTGATGCCCAACGCCCCGTCACTGGTCGGGGCGGGTGTGAGCGCGCTGGCCGGCGGCCGCTTCGCCACACCCGAGCAGCTCAAAGAGGTCTCCGCGCTGTTCGACAGCGTCGGCGGCGTGCTGAACGTCCCGGAGGCCCAGCTGGACGCGGTCACCGCGGTCTCCGGTTCGGGGCCGGCGTATTTCTTTCTGCTGATCGAGGCCCTGGTGGATGCCGCCGTGGGGGTCGGTCTGAGCCGCCGGGTGGCCACCGAGCTGGCGGCGCAGACGATGGCGGGGTCGGCCGCGATGCTGATCGAGCGGATGGGCCAGGAAGGGGCCGGGGGCGACGCGGCGACCGACTTCCGGATCGATATGAGCGCGGCACAACTGCGGGCGATGGTGACGTCGCCGGGCGGGACCACCGCCGCCGCGCTGCGTGAGCTCGAGCGCGGAGGTTTGCGGGCGGCAGTGGAGGCTGCGGTCCGGGCCGCAAAAACCCGCGCTGAACAGCTAAGAATGACATCGGAGTAATTCAGGAAATTTTGCCGATTTTCCCCCACCCGTCGCAGTAACCCCACTAGTCCCGCTATTCTCCTTCCTGTATGCACGCGTGGGTGCCAGCGGAGGGGAAGCCGCTGGGGCTGCGCGCGCCTGACTGATTGGGTTGCGATGACGTCTATCAACGGGCCATCGGCGCGAGATTCAGCTGGCGGTAAATCGGCGCGGGACAGCGGTTCTCCCGACGGTCAGCAAGCCAAAACTCAATTTCTCACGGTGGCCGAAGTGGCCGGGTTGATGCGAGTGAGCAAGATGACCGTCTACCGGCTGGTCCACAACGGCGAATTGCCGGCGGTCCGGGTCGGGCGCTCGTTCCGGGTGCATGCCAAGGCCGTGCACGACATGCTGGAGACGTCGTACTTCGACGCAGGCTGAGAAGCGGCGGGCTGTGGAACCCGGCGCCGCACCGCGAAACTGCACTAGGGGTTGCCCAGATGCGGAGCTGCAGGCCGTGGGCGCAGAGTCGGTGCCGTGGGCGCAGACTCAACGTCGCTGACCCGCAAAGGGCCGTCGCTAGGCGGCCAGCTCAGCGCCGCTTTTTGGTCGGCGTGGCCGGACGGGTAGAGTGACCGGGTCATTTCTACCAGCCGGGCCGTAGGCGGACTTGGATAGCGGGGTTATGGGTTCAGTAATCAAGAAGCGGCGCAAGCGTATGTCGAAGAAGAAGCACCGCAAGCTATTGCGTCGCACCCGGGTGCAGCGCCGAAAACTCGGCAAATAGGCCTGCTCCGCGGGCGCGATTCGTCACTCGGTGGTTACGCCCTCGTATCCGGATACAGTTAGGCTGTCGGGGTGGATTCGTCGGGCGATCACACCAGTGACGGCATGGGCCCTGACACCGGCGTCACAAATCGCATCGGCAATGACACCATGCATTACCCGAAAGTCGTGCTGATCACCGGCGCGTGCCGGTTTTTGGGCGGCTACCTGACCGCCCGGCTGGCGCAGAACCCGTTGATCAACCGGATCATCGCGGTCGACGCGATCGCGCCCAGCAAAGACATGCTGCGACGGATGGGCCGCGCCGAGTTCGTCCGCGCCGACATTCGCAACCCGTTTATCGCCAAAGTGATTCGAAACGGTGACGTAGACACGGTGGTCCACGCGTCAGCGGCCTCGTTCTCGCCGCGGTCCGGGGGTGGGGCCGCGCTCAAGGAATTCAATGTAATGGGCGCGATGCAGCTGTTCGCCGCGTGCCAGAAGGCGCCGTCGGTGCGCCGCGTCGTGCTGAAGTCGACCTCGGAGGTGTACGGATCGAGCCCGCACGATCCGGTGATGTTTACCGAGGACAGCAGCAGCCGTCGCCCATTCCGGCAAGGCTTCCCCAAAGACAGCATTGACATCGAGGGCTATGCGCGCGGGCTGGCCCGGCGCCGGCCTGACGTCGCGGTGACAATTCTGCGGCTGGCCAACATGATCGGGCCGGCGATGGACACCACGCTGTCGCGATACCTGGCCGGGCCGCTGGTCCCGACGGTCGCCGGCCGCGACGCGCGTCTGCAGTTGCTGCACGAGCAGGATGCCCTGGGCGCGCTGGAACGCGCCGCGATGGCAGGCAAGGCGGGCACCTTCAACATCGGCGCCAGCGGCATCATCATGCTGTCCCAGGCGATCCGTCGGGCGGGCCGGCTCCCGCTGCCGGTGCCCGGCTTCGGACTGTGGGCGCTGGATTCGCTGAGACGGGCTAATCGCTACGTCGAGGTCAACCGCGACCAACTCGATTACCTGAGCCACGGCCGGGTGATGGACACCACCAGAATGCGAGTCGAGCTGAATTACCAACCCAAGTGGACGACGGCCGAGGCGTTCGACGATTACGTTCGCGGCCGAGCTTTGACTCCCATTATCGACCCACAGTGGGTACGCTCTTTGGAGGGCGGCGCGGTGGCCGTAGCGCAGCGCCTGGGCAGCCGGACATGGACGCGATGATTGGTCAGGGGTAGGTAGACAACGTGGCTGGCGATTCAAAAGCGAAAGCCAAAGTCATTCCGCTGCATAGCAATCCGAGTCGTGCGGCGGCGCAGCGGCGCGCCGTTCAACGCACCGAGGAGTCGCGTCGGCATCCCTCGCTGCTTTCCGATCCCAATAGCCGCGCCTCGGCCGAGCAGATCGCGGCGGTGGTGCGCGAGATCGACCAACACCGCCGCGTGGCGGGCGCCGAACCGGCTGCCGACACGCCCGGCAATGAGCTGTCCCGACGGGTCGGTGCCGTTGCTGAGTTCCTGCGGCAGCGCCTGATCGGTGACTACCGCGTCGACGAGTTCGGCTTCGATCCGCACTTCAATGAAGCCATCGTGCGGCCTTTGCTGAGATTCTTCTTTCGGTCATGGTTCCGGGTCGAGGTCAGCGGCGTCGAGAATTTGCCGGACACCGGCGCCGCGCTGGTGGTGGCCAACCACGCCGGGGTGCTCCCGTTCGACGGGCTGATGGCCTCGGTGGCAGTCCATGACGAGCACCCAGCCCATCGCGACCTGCGGCTGCTGGCCGCCGACATGGTGTTCGACCTGCCGGTGCTCGGCGAAACCGCCCGCAAAGCCGGCCACACCATGGCCTGCGCTGCCGATGCGCACCGGCTGCTGGCCTCCGGCGAGCTGACCGCTGTTTTCCCGGAGGGCTACAAAGGCCTGGGTAAGCGCTTCAAAGACCGCTACAAGCTGCAGCGGTTCGGCCGCGGTGGCTTCGTGGCGGCGGCACTGCGGACCAAGGCGCCGATCGTGCCGTGCTCAATCGTCGGCTCCGAGGAGATCTACCCGATGGTGGCCGACGTCAAGCTGCTGGCGCGACTGTTCGGCCTGCCCTACTTCCCGATTACGCCGCTTTTCCCGCTGGCCGGTCCGGCGGGGTTGATGCCGCTGCCGTCCAAGTGGCACATCACGTTCGACGAGCCGATTTCCACCACGGACTACGAGCTGGCCGACGCCGACGATCCGATGGTCACTTTCGAGTTGACCGATCAGGTGCGCGAGACGATTCAGCAGACGTTGTATCGGCTGCTGGCCGGACGCCGCAACATGTTCTTCGGCTGAGTTCCTGCTGCTCGCCGGACTACATCGCCGGGCTACCCGGGCTACCCGGGCTACCCAAGCTACCGCTGACCCTTGACCAGCGTGAACTGGCAGACGTCGGTGTTGCCGTTGCGGAACAGGTCGGCGCAGCCGGTCAGGTATTTCATGTAGCGCTCGTAAACCTCTTCGGACTGGATGGCGATGGCCTCGTCCTTGCGCGCGGCCAGCGCGGCCGCCCAGGTGTCGAGGGTGCGCGCGTAGTGCGGCCGCAGCCTCTGAACGCGGGCTACCTCGAAACCGGCACGCGTGGCGTGCTCCTCGACCAGCGACACCGGCGGCAGCCGGCCGCCCGGGAAGATCTCGTCCATGATGAATTTGATGAAGCGCATCAGCGACATCGTTATCTTCAGCCCGCGCTGCTCGATTTCCTCGGGACTGGGAACCACGATGGTGTGCAACATCATCACCCCGTCGGGCGGCAGCACGTGGAAAGCCATTTTGAAAAAGTCGTCGTAGCGGTCGTAACCGAAATGCTCGAACGCGCCGATCGACACGATGCGGTCGACCTGCTCACCAAACTGCTCCCAGCCCTGCAGTCGCACCTGCTTGGAGCGCGGACTGGCAATCGCGTCGAACGACTTCTGCACATGCGCGGCCTGGTTTTTGCTCAGCGTCAGGCCGATCACGTTGACGTCATAGCGCTCGATGGCCCGGCGCAGGGTGGCCCCCCAGCCACAGCCGACGTCGAGCAACGTCATCCCGGGCTGCAGCCCCAGCTTGCCCAGTGACAGGTCGATCTTGGCCAGCTGGGCCTCTTCCAGCGTCATGTCGTCGCGCTCGAAATACGCGCAGCTGTAGGTCTGCGTGGGGTCCAGAAATAGTCGATAGAAGTCGTCGGAGAGGTCGTAATGCGACTGGACGTCGTCGAAATGCGGTGTCAGATCACTGTTCACGGCCGTGTCACCCCCTGGTTGGTAGCAGCCGCACTAGGCGCCGCCGCGGATGGATGCAATCGCGGCCACCGTCGCCATCGGGTCGCCATGGATGGATTCGCCGAGCATGGTGACGACGCTGGTCACCACCGGGTTTCCCGCGGCGTCGGTCACTTCGCTGCGGATCTCGGTGAGCACGGTGCCGTGCGATTCGATCACTGAGTCCAGATAGGTGTCGAAGAACAGCCTGTCCCCGGCCACGATCGGCCGGTGAAACCGGAATTTCTGGTCGCGATGAAACACCCGGGCGAGGTTGATCGGGACGTCGAACTTGGTGAACACGTCGAGTTGGACGCGTCGTCCCGCCACGGCCAGGAACGTCAGCGGCGCCACCGCCGACGAATAGCCCGCCTCTGCCGCATCGTCTTCGCTGTAGTGCGCAGGATGGTCGTCTTTGACTGCCTTGGCGAACTCGCGGATCTTCTGGCGCCCGACTTCGAAATGATCCGGGGACCGGTAGTGCGTGCCGATGATGTCCTTGGCGAGTTCATCGGCTTTTGGTGCTGACATAACGGTGCTCCGTCCGCGTTGGGGCTCAGCCTCGCGTTGGGGCTCAGCGGAGGAGCTTATCAGCGCGATTGTCGGCGAGACGCCACCGCTGCCAGCGCGCCGCCCGCTGCGCCGAGGGCCAGGGCTGACGGCACCCCGATCCGGGCGGCCTTGCGTGCGGTGCGGAAGTCACGGATCTCCCAATCGCGCTTACGGGCCAAGGCCCGTAGCTGCGCGTCGGGGTTGATAGCGACCGCGGTGCCGACCAGCGAGAGCAGCGGCACGTCGTTGTAGCTGTCGGAATAAGCGGTGCAGCGCTTGAGGTTGAGGCCCTCCCGGATCGCCAGCGACCGCACCGCGTGCGCTTTGCCTGCGCCGTGCAGGATCTCGCCGACCAGCCTGCCGGTGAACACGCCGTCGACCGATTCGGGGACGGTAGCCAGGGCCCCGGTCAGGCCCAGCCGGTGCGCGATGGTCACCGCAAGCTCGTAGGGGGTGGCGGTCACCAGCCACACCTGTTGGCCGGCGTCGAGGTGCATCTGGGCCAGGTCGCGGGTGCCCTCCCAGATTTTGTCGACGATGATCTCGTCGTAGATGTCCTCGCCGAGGGCAGTCAACTCGGCGGTCGACCGGCCTTCGATGAACGCCAGCGCCTTGCGCCGGCCGGCGGCGACGTCGCCGCTGCTCTCCCGGCCGATGAGCTGAAACTTGGCCTGGGCGTAGACGAACCGGAGCACGTCGCGGTAACTGAAGTACTTGCGGGCGGCCAGCCCCCGCCCGAAGTGCAACAGCGACGAGCCTTGTACCAGGGTGTTGTCCACGTCGAAGAACGCGGCGGCGGTCAGGTCGACGGGCGGCTGGGCGTCATCGTCGGCGGCTTCGGTGGCCAGGTCGCCCAGGGCGCGCTCGGCGCTGGCGTCCCCGCCCAGCGCCTGGGGGTCCTCGCTGACAGGATCTGCCCCACCCCGGTCACCGGAAGCCATCACGGGTCAACCCTATCTGCCGGGGCGTTGACGGGCGCCGACGCGCTGTGGCCGGGCTCTGGGGGCGCTGCCAAACTGGGACGATGAGTCGCGCCCAGGTGGAGTTGCTGACCCGTAGCGGGTGCGTGATCTGCGCGCGGGTACACGACCGGCTGGCCGAACTGGCCACCGAGCTGGGCTTCGGACTGTCCACCACCGACGTCGACGCGGCGGCCGCGGCCGGCAATAGCGCGCTGCGTGCAGAGTTCGGTGACCGGCTGCCGGTGATCCTGCTGGACGGGCGCGAGCACAGTTATTGGGACGTCGACGAGGCCCGGCTGCGCGCCGATCTAGCCGCCCGGTGACGGTGCGGGCCGGAAAGGCCCGAGTAGTGGGGTACCCCCAGCCGCGTGGCGGCGAGGAGGCGAGGCGGGCCATCAGCTACGCCCGCGGGTGACGCCGGAGCAAATTTGGTAGCCCCCCTGTCAAACGTCTACCGTAGAGGCCAGTTCGCCGGTGATAGCAAGGGAGCAGGCCAGGTGATTCTGCCGTGAGCGTCCTGCTCTTCGGGGTCTCGCACCGCAGTGCGCCGGTATCGGTTCTCGAACAGCTCACCACCGACGAGTCCGACCAAATCAAGATCGTCGACCAGGTGCTGCAGTCGTCGCTGATCACCGAGGCGATGGTGCTGTCGACCTGCAACCGGGTCGAGGTGTACGCCGTGGTCGAGGCGTTCCACGGCGGTCTGTCGGTGATCGGGCAGGTGCTGTCCGACCACTGCGGCATGTCGATGAACGACCTGACGAAATATGCCTACGTGCGCTACAGCGAGGCCGCCGTCGAGCATCTGTTCGCAGTCGCCAGCGGGCTGGATTCGGCGGTGCTGGGCGAGCATCAGGTGCTCGGCCAGGTGCGGCGGGCCTATGCCAGCGCCGAGGCCAACCGCACCGTGGGCCGGGTATTGCACGAGTTGGCGCAGCGGGCCCTGGCGGTGGGCAAGCGGGTGCACTCCGAAACCGACATCGACGCCGCCGGCGCCTCGGTGGTCTCGGTGGCGCTGGGGATGGCCGGCACCAGGCTCAATGGGCTGGCCGGCAAGACGGCTACGGTGATCGGTGCCGGGGCGATGGGCGCGCTGTCGGCGGCCCACCTGACCCGCGCCGGTGTCGCGCGGGTGAACGTCGTGAACCGCTCGCTGCCGCGGGCGCAGCGGCTGGTCCGCAAAATCCGCGAGTCGGGTGCACGGGCCGAGGCGCTGAGCCTGGACCGGCTGTCCGCCGCGCTGGCCGACGCCGACGTGGTGGTCAGCTGCACCGGCGCGGTGCGTCCGGTGGTCTCGCTGGCCGACGTGCACCACGCGTTGGCCGCCGCGCGCCGCGACGAAGCGGCGCAGCCGCTGGTGATCTGCGATCTGGGCATGCCGCGTGACGTCGATCCCGCGGTGGCCGGGCTGCCCGGCGTCTGGGTTGTCGACATGGACCGCGTGCAGCGGGAACCGTCGGCCCGGGCCGCGGCCGCCGACGCCGAGGCCGCCCGCCACATCGTCGCCTCCGAGGTCGCCGCCTACCTGGCCGGACAGCGGATGGCCGAGGTGACCCCGACGGTGACCGCGCTGCGCCAGCGCGCCGCCGACGTCGTCGAGGCGGAGTTGCTGCGGCTGGACAACCGGCTGCCCGGCCTGGACAACGCCCAGCGCGACGAGGTGGCCCGCACGGTGCGCCGCGTGGTGGACAAACTGCTGCACGCGCCCACGGTGCGGATCAAGCAGCTGGCCAGTGCGCCCGGCGGTGACAGCTACGCCGAGGCGCTGCGCGAATTGTTCGAACTCGACCAGACCGCGGTCGACGCCGTGGCCACCGCGGGCGAATTGCCCTCCGTCCCAAGCGGTTCGGATGGTTCGTCAGCGCCGCGAAGCGCACCCGTGGAGTAACGCGTGATCCGGATAGGCACCCGGGGTAGCCGGTTGGCTACCACCCAGGCCGGCACCGTCAGAGACGCTCTGCTGGCCAACGCCCACCCCGCGGAGCTGGTGACGATCCTCACCGAGGGTGACCGGTCCGCCGAGCCCGTCGCCGAGCTCGGTGTCGGCATCTTCACCACGGCGTTGCGGGAAGCCATCGAGGAGGGCCGGGTCGAAGCCGCGGTGCACTCGCACAAAGATTTGCCGACGGCGCCCGATCCGCGGTTCACGGTCGCGGCGATACCCGCTCGCGAAGACCCGCGCGATGCCGTGGTCGCCCGCGACGGACTGGTGCTGGGGGAGTTGCCGGCCGGCTCCGTGGTGGGCACGTCGTCGCCGCGGCGGGCCGCACAGCTTAGAGCACTGGGTCTCGGTTTGGAAATCCGCCCCCTACGAGGCAACCTAGATACCAGGTTGAACAGGGTAAGAAGCGGTGATTTGGACGCGATCGTGGTAGCCCGGGCAGGTCTTGCCCGGCTGGGCCGCCTCGATGCCGTGACCGAGACGCTGGAACCGGTGCAGATGTTGCCGGCGCCGGCGCAAGGCGCGCTCGCGGTCGAATGCCGCGCCGGCGATACCGCGCTGGCGGCACTGTTGGCGGAGCTCGACGACGCCGACACCCGCGCAGCGGTCACCGCCGAGCGTGCCCTGCTCGCCGAACTGGAGGCGGGCTGTTCCGCACCGGTGGGGGCGATCGCCGAGGTGGTCGACTCCATCGATGAGGAGGGCCGCGTCTTCGCGGAGCTGTCGCTGCGCGGTTGCGTGGCGGCGCTGGACGGATCCGACGTGATCCGCGCGTCCGGCATCGGCAGCCCCGGTCGGGCACGAGAGCTGGGACTCTCGGTGGCCGCCGAGCTGTTCGAGTTGGGCGCCCGGGAGCTCATGTTGGGGGCGCGGTGAGATGACCCGCACGAGGAAGTGACTGGGAGTAATACATGACTCGCCAAACGAATATGCGAGGGCGTAAGCCACGGCCGGGCCACATCATTTTCGTGGGCTGCGGGCCGGGCGATCCGGGTCTGCTGACCACGCGGGCGGCCGCGGTGCTGGCGAACGCCGCGCTGGTGTTCACCGACCCCGACGTACCGCAGCCGGTGTTGTCACTGATCGGCACCCAGCTGCCGCCGGTCTCCGGGCCGGCGCCGGCCGAAGCCGGTGCCCCGGGCGGCGACGGAGTCACCGAGACGAAAGCCGCCGAGACGCAGGCAGCGGTGGTGTCGGTGGGTCCGGATGTCCGCCTGGCGCTAGGCGATCCGGCCGAGGTGGCCAAGATGCTGATCCACGAGGCCCGGTCTGGGGCCGATGTGGTCCGGCTGGTGGCCGGTGACCCGCTCTCGCTGGATGCGGTCATCACCGAGGTGTGCGCCGTGGCGCGCAGCCATCTGCATTTCGAGATCGTTCCCGGACTGGCCCCGGCCACCACGGTCCCGACGTATGCGGGCTTGCCGCTGGGCTCCTCGCACACCGTTGCCGATGTGCGCGGCGAGGTGGACTGGGCGGCGCTGGCCGCCGCCCCGGGCCCGCTGATCCTGCACGCGACGCCGTCGCATGTGGCCGACGCGGCACGCACCCTGATCGACTACGGCCTGGCCGAGTCCACCCCGTGCGTCGTCACCGCCGCGGGCACCACCTGCGCGCAGCGGTCCTGGGAGTTCACCCTGCACGGGCTGGCCGACCGCAATGCGCTCGGTGGCGTCGACTTCGTTGCGCCGGTGATCGGGCCGCTGGTGGTGACCATCGGCAAGACGGTAACCAACCGGGCCAAGCTGAACTGGTGGGAAAGCCGGGCCCTGTACGGCTGGACCGTGCTGGTGCCGCGGACCAAGGACCAGGCCGGCGAAATGAGCGACCGGCTGACCGCGCACGGCGCGCTGCCCATCGAGGTGCCGACGATCGCCGTGGAGCCGCCGCGCAGCCCCGCGCAGATGGAGCGCGCGGTCAAGGGCCTGGTCGACGGGCGCTATCAGTGGGTGGTGTTCACCTCCACCAACGCGGTGCGCGCGGTGTGGGAGAAATTCGGCGAGTTCGGGCTGGATGCCCGCGCCTTCTCCGGGGTAAAGATCGCCTGCATCGGTGAGGCGACCGCTGACCGGGTCCGCGCGTTCGGGATCAGCCCTGAGCTGGTGCCCTCCGGCGAGCAGTCTTCGCTGGGCCTGCTGGACGAATTCCCGCCCTATGACAGTGTTTTCGACCCGGTGAACCGGGTGCTGCTGCCGCGCGCCGACATCGCCACCGAGACGCTGGCCGAGGGTCTGCGCGAACGCGGCTGGGAGATCGAGGACGTCACCGCCTACCGGACCGTGCGGGCCGCTCCGCCGCCGGCGGCCACCCGCGAAATGATCAAGACGGGCGGCTTCGACGCGGTGTGCTTCACGTCCAGCTCGACGGTGCGCAACCTGGTCGGCATCGCCGGCAAGCCGCACGCCCGGACCATCGTGGCCTGCATCGGACCCAAGACCGCCGAGACCGCCGCCGAGTTCGGTCTGCGGGTCGACGTGCAGCCCGAGACCGCCGCGGTGGGCCCGCTGATCGAGGCGCTGGCCGAGCATGCCGCCCGGCTGCGCGCCGAGGGCGCGCTGCCCCCGCCGCGTAAGAAGAGCCGCCGGCGATGACTTATCTTGCGTTGACTCTGCGTCAGGAGTGCAAAAGTGCGAGTAGCCTCCGCGCTCAACGCAGAGTCAACGGACGAGAATCGAGGCAGCGCCCGCGTCGGCTCCGCACCAGCCCGGCGATGCGGCGGCTGGTGGCGCAAACTTCGCTGGAGCCAAGGCATCTGGTGCTGCCGATGTTCGTCGCGGACGGCATCGACGAGCCCCGGCCGATCGCCTCGATGCCCGGGGTGGTCCAACATACCCGCGACTCGCTGCGCGACGCGGCCGCCGCTGCCGTCGCCGCCGGCGTCGGTGGGCTGATGCTATTCGGGGTGCCCCGTGAGCAGGACAAAGACGCACAGGGCTCGGCGGGATCGGACCCCGACGGCATTCTCAACGTGGCACTGCGCGATCTGACCAAGGACCTCGGCGGGGCGACCGTGCTGATGGCCGACACCTGCCTCGACGAGTTCACCGACCACGGGCACTGCGGGGTCTTGGACGCCTCAGGCCGGGTCGACAACGACGCCACCCTGACCCGTTACGTGGAATTAGCTGTGGCGCAAGCAGATTCCGGTGCGCACGTGGTGGGGCCGAGCGGGATGATGGACGGCCAGGTCGGCGCGATCCGCGACGGCCTGGACGCCGCCGGTCACACCGACGTGGTGATCCTGGCCTATGCCGCCAAGTTCGCCTCGGCGTTCTACGGACCGTTCCGCGAGGCGGTGAACTCGAGCCTGTCTGGTGACCGCCGCACCTATCAGCAGGAGCCGGGCAATTCCCGCGAGGCGCTGCGCGAAACCGCGCTGGATCTCGACGAAGGCGCCGACATAATCATGGTGAAACCGGCGATGGGATACCTCGACGTGATCGCGGCCGCCGCTGCCATCTCGCCGGTGCCGGTGGCCGCGTATCAAGTGTCGGGGGAGTACGCGATGATCTGCGCCGCCGCCGCCAACGGCTGGGTCGACCGGCGCGCCGCCGTGCTGGAGTCGCTGACAAGTATTCGCCGCGCGGGTGCGGATATCGTGCTTACTTACTGGGCTGCCGAGGCGGCGTCGTGGCCGGCGTAGTTGACGCTTTTTCTTCTGAGCCAACCTTATTGACGTAGTAGCTAATTCGAGATTTTGGTGACAATAAGCGCTGGTTTCGCCGCGGCGGTGTAACAGTCTGCGCAGCACATTGAGTTCGAACCGCTGCAACGTCGGGCATGATCCCGCAACGGGTCGCCCTGGTATGGCTGACACGTCCCGGAACCAGCGCTAGTGTCTGAATTACTGGCGTCTGGGGAGGAGCGGTGATGAACGTGAGCACCGGGTCATTTCGTCCTGGTGTTCCGCTGCCGGGCCGGCCGGGACCCACAACAGGTGGGCAAGCGGCAGATCCGCAGGGCGCAGTCGCAGCGCGATCAGCGACCACCGAGGCGTCGCTTACCGCGTTGCTGCACAAGGTAGCCAGCCAGCAGCCCGATCGCGCGGCGTACACCTACATCGACTATGACGTGGATCCGAGCGGGTGCATTGAAAGCCTGACGTGGTCGGAAGTCCAGACGCGATCGACGATCGTGGCACGGGAGCTCAGGGCTTGCGGGACGAGCGGTGATCGCGTGGCGATATTAGCCCCCCAGGGCCTGGACTACATCGTCGCTTTTCTGGGCGCCTTACAGGCGGGTTTCATCGCAGTTCCCCTTCCTGCGCCCCAATTCGATTTTTACGACGAACGAATTTCTTCAGCACTGCGGGATTGCTTACCGGTCGTCATTCTGACAACCTCGTCGGCCATCGACGAGGTCTCAACATATGCGCCACTTGCCCGCGGTACGCTCGGTCGACATGTACCGGTCGTCATGGCGGTGGATTCGCTGGACCGATACCTCTGGCGAGATTTCGATCCAACTGGATATGCGCATTCGGACACGGCATATCTTCAATATACGTCCGGGTCGACCCGTGAGCCGGCTGGTGTTGTCGTCTCGCACAAGAATGTCATCACCAACTGCGCACAAATGTGGTCCGATTATTTTGAGGAGCCAGAACAGCTGCCCTCCACTTCAGTCTCCTGGCTGCCGTTCTATCACGACATGGGTTTGATGACAGGCATCCTCATGCCGATAATCAATCAAGACAGCGCAGTGTTATTCAGTCCGCTGTCTTTTTTAAGGCGGCCGACCCGCTGGATGCAGTTGATGGCCCGACATAGAGCAACGGGCTCTAGTGCACCAAATTTTGGATTCGAATTGGCAGTTCGGAGAACCTCGGATCACGATATGGCTGGGCTTGATCTCGGCGACGTGCGGGCGATCATCACCGGTGCCGAACGCGTAAACGCCGCTACACTCAAGCGTTTCACGGAGCGGTTTGCCCGCTTCAACCTGAGTGAGACGGTGATCCGCCCGTCATACGGGCTTGCAGAGGCGACGCTGTACGTGGCCGCTGCCAGACCAGGTAGCCCCCCCAAGACTGTCCATTTTGACTACGAGCACTTGTCCGCCGGTCAGGCAAAGCGCTGTGACACCCAAGCGGGCGATGGTGCCAAGCTGGTGAGTTACGGCGTGCCGCGGGCATCAACAGTGCGGATCGTCGACCCCGACACCAAAAGAGAGAATTCGGCGGGGGCGATCGGTGAAATCTGGGTGCATGGGGACAACGTCGCGACGGGCTACTGGCGGAAGCCCGAACAAACCGAGCAGACCTTCGGTGCCAAACTTGTCAGTTCCTCGCCCGGCACACCAGAAGGTCCGTGGCTGCGAACCGGAGACCTCGGGGTCATTTTCGACGGCGAACTGTTCATCACCGGCCGCATCAAAGATCTCCTTGTTGTCGACGGCTGCAATCACTACCCGGATGACATCGAAGCGACGATCCAGGAAATTACCGGCGGCCGGGTCGTGGCGATCGCTGTGCCGAATGACCGCACCGAGCAACTGGTCGCCATCGTCGAACTCAATAAGCGGGGGCAGACCGATGAGGAGACACTGGATAAGCTCCGCGCCGTCAAACGCGAAGTCGTCTCCGCAATAGTAAGTTCACACGGTCTGCGCGTCGCGGACCTCGTGCTGGTGGCTCCGGGCTCGATTCCGATGACCACGAGCGGCAAGGTCAGACGCTTCGCCTGCGCCGAGCGTTACCTGAATCGCGAGTTCACGCGCTTGGATGATCCGGCATTCTGGCCGACACGTTTTGGGAAGCGGGACCGCCCCACAGACCGGGAAGTGTTGCGGCCATGAGGCGCCATTCTCCAGGCGACGATCGCTGGCCAGAAGCGTTGTGGCAAATTCGGTGCGACGCAGGTTCACCTGTTGCACAAGTCCCTTGCGATCGATGGCAGCCGCGCGATGACGCCTGCGCGAGGTAGCGACGGCACCGGCGCAAGTGCAGCTTGGGGCGCCTTCTCCGCGGCGGTCAACGGTCTAGGTCAAGTCGACGCAACGGATACGCGGACTGCTTGGACTCGCCTGGGTTTGTGTATATGCCGAGAAACGAAATATGACCGAGTGCTTCTTGTCTGACGAAGATATCCGAAAGCTCGATCGCGACCTCCGGATCCTCATCGCAACCAATGGCACCCTCACTCGGATCCTCAACGTTGTCGCTGACGATGAGATCGTCGTACAGATTGTTAAGCAGAAGATTCATCGCATGGCGCCGCACATATCCGACTTCGGGCAAACAACGATCGGCCGGGTTCTACAACGTCGTATTTTACTCAAGGGCCGTAGTTCCGGTATTCCATTCGTGGCAGCGGAGTCTTTCATTGCCATTGATCTGTTACCAGCCGAAATGACGACCCGCTTGACGGAGACTGACTGTCCTATCGGTGAGGTGATGGCAGCTGGTTGTCTTGAAACCTTCAAGGAGGCGGCTAAGGTCTGGTTAGGATCGTCGCCTGGTTGGGTAGCCTCCGCAGGACTCGAGAATTCGCGACGGAGAATCGTCGGCCGGCGCTATCGCATTATTACCAGAGGACAACCGATCATGGTCATCAGTGAATATTTTCTCCGGAATGTGTTCGAAAGGCGCGCTGGTGAAGGACACGATCATCATAAATACTCGAAGGGGAACGGCACGCGGAGTTGAGATCCATTTTGCGTTCGACGGGCGAATGCAAGAAGTGGCTAACGCCGGAGAGGTCAGGAGTGGCGGGATAAGGCGGTGGATCAAAAATGACAATTGAAAATCTAACACGACTTTTAGCGAAGCGGGCATCAGAAGCAGGATGGCGTGACAAGCCTGCCTACTATGCGCCGCACATCGTCACGCACGGCCAAATCCATGACGGCGCTGCACGTCTTGGGCAAGTGCTGAAAAACCGCGGACTTTTCCGAGGAGCTCGCGTTCTGTTGTGCCTGCCGGATTCACCGGAGCTAGTGCAACTGTTACTGGGGTGCCTGGCTCGTGGGTGTGTGGCGTTCCTCGCTAATCCGGATCTTCATCGTGCGGACCACGCATTTGTCGAGCGCGAGACGGAGCCAGCGCTTGTCGTCACATCTGGTGCTCTGCGCGATCGGTTTCAGCGGTCGGGTGTTGTCGAAGCCGGAGAGCTGTTGTCCGATGCAACCCGAGTCCAGCCGGACGACTACGAGCCGGTAGGTAGTGATGCTCTTGCCTACGCTACGTACACGTCTGGTACTACGGGTCCGCCGAAAGCGGCGATGCATCGGCACGCCGACGTGTTGACGTTCGTTGACGCTATGTGTCACACAGCGTTGCAGCTCACTTCCCGAGACACCGGGCTGAGTAGCGCGCGCATGTATTTCGCTTACGGTCTGGGTAATTCGGTCTGGTTTCCCCTTGCGACAGGTGGTTCCGCGGTCGTCAGTGGCTTGCCGATGAGTGCGGAAGCGGCAGCTGACCTCAGTGTGAGATTCTCGCCATCGGTGCTTTACGGTGTGCCGACTTTCTTTGCCAGAGTTGCCGACACGTGCTCTCCTGATGCATTCCGAACGCTGCGCTGTGTTGTCTCAGCGGGAGAAGCTCTCGAGGCCGGTCTGGCCCAGCGACTGACGGAATTCTTTGGCGGTGTGCCCATCCTCGATGGTCTTGGATCGACAGAGGTGGGGCAGACATTCATATCGAACACGATTCATCAATGGCGTCTGGGGACTCTGGGCAAAGTTCTTGAGCCTTATGAGATTCGGGTCGTCGCGCCGGATGGCACAGCCGCGGCACCAGGAGACGAGGGTGACCTCTGGGTTCGGGGACCATCGGTCGCTGCGGGCTACTGGAACCGATCCGATTCGCCTGTGGCGGATGGCGGCTGGCTCGAAACCCGGGATCGGGTATGCGTCGACGCCGACGGATGGGTCACATACCGTTGCCGCGCGGATGACACAGAAATCATTGGCGGCTTCAACGTCAATCCGCAGGAGATCGAGCGACTCCTCATCGAGGACGACACCGTGACTGAGGCTGCAGTGGTCGCAGTCAAGGAGCCGACCGGCGCGGCGGCGCTGCAGGCGTTTGTCGTCCCGACGAACGATGCACTCATCGATGAATCAGTTGTTCGCGACCTGCACCAGCGATTGCTTCGTCGATTGTCGGCATACAAGGTGCCGCACAGGTTTGCCGTCCTTGAACGACTCCCTCGGTCGTCAACCGGCAAGTTGCTGCGCGCTGCGCTGCGCGCGCAGAAACCAGCGAAACCAATCTGGGAACTGCCGTCGGCTGCTCCTCAGCCGGACGGCAAGGCGCAGCACGAGGACCGGCCGGCATCGAGTATCCCGATCGGTGTCGGAAACCCAAGCGACGTCCCGCTCAACGAACGGCTGGCAATTTTGCAGCACGAACGCTACCGGCTGGTCGCCGAGGCGGTATCTGCAGAGACCGCGAAACTTTTAAGTCAGCCTGGCCCGCAGTCGGTGAATCGGGATCTCGCGTTCTCGGAGCTGGGTTTTGACTCAGTGATGACAGTCGAACTTCGTCATCGATTGACAGCATTAACCGGCTTACGGCTGCCTGACACGGTGGGGTGGGACTACGGCTCGGTATCAGCCTTGGCTCAGTACCTAGAGGCTGAACTGTCCGGGCGCAGCAGTTTGCCCGCAGCACCCTCGGCACCCAACGCCGAAGATCCGGTTGTCGTGGTGGGAATGGGCTGTCGGTTCCCGGGCGGGGTGGCTTCCCCCGAGGGGTTGTGGGAGGTGGTCGTCGAGGGTCGTGATGTGGTGTCGGAGTTCCCGACGGATCGGAATTGGGACGTCGAGGGATTGTTTGATCCGGATCCCGATGCGGTGGGCAAGACCTATACGCGCTGGGGCGGCTTCATCGCGGATGTGGCCGGCTTTGACAACGGGTTTTTCAATATCGCTCCCGGTGAGGCCTTCGCGATGGACCCGCAACAGCGGTTGATGTTGGAGTGTTCATGGGAGGCGCTGGAGCACGCGGGCATTGACCCGATGTCGTTGCGGGGGTCAGCGACTGGGGTGTTCACCGGAATC
Organism: uncultured Actinomycetota bacterium; assembly: GCA_963787635.1. Classification (GTDB taxonomy): domain Bacteria; phylum Actinomycetota; class Actinomycetes; order Mycobacteriales; family Mycobacteriaceae; genus Mycobacterium. Next base: position 1,556,883 of record CAWBDP010000008.1, read on the forward strand.
TTCGCGCAAAGCTATGGCAGCGGCGGAACCGAGGGCTTGGAGGGGTATGGGTTGACCGGCTCGGCGTCTAGCGTGGCCTCGGGGCGGGTGGCTTATGTGTTGGGGTTGAAGGGCCCGGCGGTGTCACTGGATACCGCGTGCTCGTCGTCGTTGGTAGCTCTGCATTGGGCGGCGCAGTCGTTGCGGTCGGGCGAGTGTGATTTGGCGTTGGCCGGTGGAGTGACGGTGATGACGTCGCCGGCGATCTTTGTGGGGTTCAGTCGACAGCGTGGGTTGGCCGCGGACGGGCGTTGTAAGGCGTTTGCGGGCACCGCTGATGGAACGGGGTGGGGCGAAGGCGCCGGTGTGGTGGTGCTGGAGCGGTTATCGGATGCGAGGCGATTGGGGCATTCGGTCTTGGCGGCGGTGCGCGGCAGCGCGGTCAATCAGGATGGCGCGTCAAACGGGCTGACCGCTCCCAGTGGACAAGCTCAGCAGCGGGTGATTCGGGCGGCGCTCGCAAGTGCCGGGCTCACTGCGGTTGATGTGGACGTGGTGGAGGGACACGGGACGGCCACCATGTTGGGTGATCCCATAGAGGCGCAAGCACTCTTGGCCACCTACGGGCAAGGCCGCCCGGCCGAGCGGCCGCTGTGGCTGGGCTCGATCAAATCAAATATGGGCCACACTCAGGCCGCGGCCGGGGTGGCCGGGGTGATCAAGATGGTGCAAGCGATGCGTCATGGGTTGATGCCGGAAACGTTGCATGTCGATGTGCCTTCTCCGCGGGTCGATTGGGCGAGCGGGGCGGTGTCGGTGTTGACCACGGCTCGGGATTGGCCGGCCGACGGACGCCCGCGCCGGGCGGGAGTGTCCTCGTTCGGGATCAGCGGCACCAACGCGCACGTCATCTTGGAGCAGGCCCCGGCCGAAGTGACCGAAGCTGTCGAAGAGGCAGACGAGTCCGGCAACGGAACGGACGCGAGTGCTGAACTGCCGGCGCTGCCGTGGGTGGTTTCGGCTAGGTCGGCGCAGGCATTGACCGCGCAGGCGGGCCGATTGCTGGCCCATCTGCAAGCTGATCACCGGCTGAATGCGCTCGATGTGGGATGGTCGCTGGCGCTTCGGTCGGTGTTCGAGCACCGAGCGGTCGTGGTCGGCGCCGATCGTCAGGCGTTGATGACAGGCTTAGCCGGCGTGGTCTGCGGTGAACAGGGTGGTGGTGTGATCCTGGGCCGGGCCGGCTCGGTGGGCAAGACGGCGGTGGTGTTCCCCGGGCAGGGCTCGCAGCGCATCGGGATGGGGTGGGAGTTGTATGGCCAGTTGCCGGTGTTTGCTGAGGCGTTTGACGCGGTGGCCGATGAGTTGGATAGGCATCTGCGATTGCCGCTGCGACCGGTAATTTGGGGTGCGGATGAAGGGCTGCTCAATAGCACCGAGTTTGCTCAGCCAGCGTTGTTCGCGGTCGAAGTGGCGTTATTCGCCGTGTTGCGGAGCTGGGGTGTGGACCCGGATTTTGTGATGGGTCATTCCGTGGGGGAGCTGTCGGCGGCTTACGTAGCCGGGGTGTTGACGCTGGCGGACGCTGCGATGTTGGTGGCTGCGCGGGGCCGGTTGATGCAGGCCCTGCCGGTGGGTGGGGCGATGGTTGCAGTGCACGCCGGTGAACACGAGGTCGTGCCGTTGCTGGGTGAGGGGGTAGGGATCGCAGCGATCAACGCGCCCGAATCGGTGGTGATCTCTGGTGCGCACAGCGCGGTGGGCGCGATTGCGCAGCGGTTGGCTGCGCAGGGCCGGCGAGTGCACCGGTTGGCGGTCTCGCATGCTTTTCATTCGCCGTTGATGGAGCCGATGCTCGAGGATTTCGCGCGAGTCGCCGCGCGGGTCGAGGCGCGGGAGCCGCACATTGCGGTGGTGTCGAACGTGACGGCCGAGTTGGCCGGGCCGGACTCTGATTTCGGGTCGGCGCAGTACTGGGTGGAGCATGTTCGCCGGCCGGTGCGCTTCGCCGACAGTGTGCGTCATCTGGAAGCACATCGGGCAAGCCATTTCATCGAGGCCGGTCCCGGTAGTGGTTTGACGGCCTCCATAGAACAGTCGCTGTCGTCGGCTGAGGCCGTGGTGGTGTCGGTGTTGGGTAGAGACCGCCCCGAGGTGGCCGCACTGATGGGCGCGGCCGGTCACTTGTTTACCACCGGTGTGCGGGTGGATTGGCCGGCGGTGTTCGCCGGCAAGAGTGGGCGACGAGTGGAGTTGCCCACGTATGCGTTTCAGCGGCGGCGGTTTTGGTCGACCCCGGCGTCGACCGGGAGCGCTGACGCGGCCGGTATGGGTCTGAGTGCGGCCGGACATGCGTTGTTGGGCGCGGTGGTCGAGCGGCCCGATTCTGGCGGGGTGGTGTTGACCGGCCGGTTGTCGCTGGCGGCTCAGCCGTGGTTGGCCGATCACGTGGTGGGCGGGGTGGTGCTATTTCCCGGGGCGGGTTTTGTGGAGTTGGTCATCCGCGCCGCCGAGGAGGTCGGCTGTGCGGTAATCGAGGAGTTGGTGCTGGCGGCGCCGCTGGTCGTGCACAAGTGCGCCGGGGTGCAGGTGCAGGTGGTGGTGGGGGCCGCTGGTGAGTCGGGAAGCCGGGCGGTGTCGGTGTACTCGCGGGGTGAACAGTCCGCTGGGGAGTGGTTGCTGCACGCCGAGGGCACGCTGGGGGTGGCCGCGGCCACGGCGTCGGTTGATTTGTCAGTGTGGCCGCCGGCCGGTGCGGTGAGAGTGGATATTTCGGATGGCTATGCGCGGCTAGCGGCGCGCGGCTATGAGTATGGCCCGGCGTTTCGGGGGTTGGTGGCGATATGGCGGCGCGAGCCGGAGCTTTTTGCTGAGGTCGCCGCGCCCGCCGAGGCCGGTGTGCAGGTCGACGGGATGGGGATTCACCCGGCCGTGTTGGATGCAGTGCTGCACGCCGCGGGCGTGGCCGTGGACACTACGCAGACGTTGTTGCCGTTCTGCTGGCGGGGGGTGTCGCTGCATGCCGGGGGTGCTGGGCGGTTGCGGGCCCGGTTCACCGCGCTGGGTGCGGATGCGATGTCGGTGGAGGTGTCCGATGCGCGCGGGATTGCCGGTGTTGACGGTGCGTTCGCTGATAACCCGCCCGATGACCGCCGAGCAGTTACACGCGGCGGTCTCCGGCGCCACCGGTGGCCCCGATCACGGGCCGCTGCAAGTTGTGTGGTCGTCGATACCGATCAACCACGCCACAGATGACCGGTCGGGTCATTTCCCGGTGTTGTCTTGGGAGGACTTGGGCGCAAATACCAACGGTGACGGGCCGGGCGCCGACGGTGGGGGTGTAGTGGTGTGGGAGTGCAATTGTGGCCGCGCGGATGTGGTGGACTCGGTGCACAGCGCTACCCGCGCCGCCCTGCAGGTGTTGCAGCGCTGGCTGGCTGAGGCCCGGCCGGGCGTGTTGGTGGTGTTGACCCACGGCGCGGTGGGATTGCCTGGTGAGGACGTCAGTGATCTGGCCGCCGCGGCGGTGTGGGGTTTGGTGCGTTCGGCGCAGGCTGAACATCCCGGCCGGATCGTGCTGGTCGATACCGACACGGCGGTGGATGCGGCAGCGCTGGCGTCCGCCGGAGAACCCCAACTGCTGGTGCGCGGCAGTGACGTGCATGTCGCCCGGCTGGCTCCCGCCCCACGGCTGCTGACGCTGCCGGCTGAGCAGCCGGCGTGGCAGTTGGCGGCCGGTGGCGGCGGGACGTTGGAGGATCTGGTGATCCAGCCCTACCCGCAGGCTCACGCACCGCTGCAGGCGGGGCAGGTGCGGGTGGCAGTGGCCGCGGCCGGGGTCAATTTCCGTGATGTGGTGGCGGCGTTGGGAATGTATCCCGGTCAAGCTCCGGTGCTGGGTGCCGAAGGTGCCGGGGTGGTGGTGGAGACCGGTGCTGAGGTGGCCCGGGTGGCCGTCGGCGATGCGGTGATGGGATTGCTGGATGGAGCAGGTCCGCTGGCGGTGGTGGACGAACACCTGCTGGTCAACATGCCGGCGGGATGGTCGTTTGCCCAGGCTGCGGGCGTGCCGGTGGTGTTCTTGACGGCCTTGTACGGGTTAATGGATTTGGCCGCGATCCGGGCCGGGGAATCGGTTCTGGTGCATGCCGCGACCGGTGGGGTGGGCATGGCGGCGGTGCAGCTGGCTCGGCACTGGCGGGTGGAAGTCTTTGTCACCGCCAGCCGCGGTAAGTGGGACACGCTGCGCGCCATGGGTTTTGACGAAGACCATATCGGTGATTCCCGCACGCTGGAGTTCGAGGAGAAGATCCTGTCGGCCACCGAGGGCCGCGGGGTGGATGTGGTGCTCAACTCGCTAGCCGGCGAGTTCGTGGATGCCTCGCTGCGGTTGCTGGCCCCCGGCGGGCGTCTTATCGAGATGGGCAAGACCGATATCCGCGATGCGCAGGCGATCGCCACTCAGTATCCCGGTGCGTCGTATCGGGCGTTTGACCTGTCCGAGGCCGGCCCACAGCGCATCGAGGCGATGCTGGGCGAGTTGCGGGAGCTGTTTGACACTCAGGTGCTGCATCGGCTGCCGGTGACCACCTGGGATGTGCGCTGCGCCGCGCAGGCCTATCGGTTCATCAGCCAGGCCCGCCACATCGGCAAAGTGGTGTTGACCATGCCATCAGCGCTGGCTGACGGACTTGCCGAAGGCACGGTGTTAATCACCGGTGCTACTGGGATGGTTGGTGCAGTGCTGGCCCGCCACATGGTCAGCGGCTATGGGGTGCGTCATGTGGTCTTGGCCAGTCGGCGGGGAGATCGCGCCGAGGGGGCCGCTGAGCTGGCCGCCGAGTTGGCGCAGGCCGGCGCCGAGGTGCAGGTGCTGGCCTGTGATGTGGCCGATCGGGCCGCGGTGGCGCGATTGTTGGCCCAGCTAGCGCGGCGATGGCCGCCGTTGCGGGGGGTGATTCACGCCGCCGGCGTCCTCGATGACGCGGTGATCACCTCGTTGACACCTGAGCGGTTGGATACGGTGCTGCGGGCCAAAGTGGACGCGGCGTGGAACCTGCACGAGTTGACCCATGATCTGGGTTTGTCCGTGTTTGTGCTGTGTTCCTCGATCGCCGCCACCGTGGGCGCGCCGGGGCAGGGTAATTACGCGGCCGCGAACGCCTTTCTCGACGGGTTGGCCGCTCACCGGCGGGCCGAGGGATTGGCGGGGACATCGCTGGCCTGGGGGTTGTGGGAACAGCCCAGCGCGATGACCGCTCATTTGGCCGGGCGCGATCTGGCTCGCATCAGCCGTAGCGGGCTGGCGGCGATGACCCCCGGAGAGGCGTTGGAGTTCTTTGACGCCGCGCTAACAATCGATCACCCCGTCGCGGTGGCCACGCGCCTAGACCGGGCCGCGCTGGACGCACTCGCCTTCACCGGCGGGTTGCCGGCTTTGTTCAGCGGGCTGGCACGCCGGCCGCGGCGGCGCCTGATTGACGGTACCGATGATGCCGCCCAATCGATGCCGGCGCTGACCCAACGCCTACACGGACTGGCCCCCGACGAGCAACACCAGCTACTGGTGGGAATGGTGTGTTTGCAGGCGGCGGCGGTATTAGGCCACCCGGCCCCCGAGGACATCGACCCCGAGACCGCGTTTGAAGATCTCGGATTTGATTCGCTGACCGCTGTCGAACTCCGCAACCGCCTCAAAACAGCCACCGGGCTTACCTTGCCGCCCACCCTGATCTTCGACCATCCCAGCCCCGCCGCCGCCGCCGGCTATATAGGCGCTTCGATCTTAAGCGGGCAGCTGGCCCGTTGAATTCGGTCGGTGTCTTGCAAGCGCGACGGGATGTCACTACGCCGCGCCTGACCCAGGACTGTGGGATTCGGACGCCCCGGCGTCGCCGCCACCGCCGTAAGCGATGCCGCGTGGGGCGTTTCGGCCCGCGTCGTCAGCACGCTAGGCTGTCCTGACCGGCGGGTTTGGCCGGGCAGTACAGGGGATGGGTGTCTAGTGACCGGAGGGACGGATACCACGCTGGCTCCGTTGTTCTACGAGCCCGGCGCGACCTGGTATTGGCTGCTGGCAGGACCGCTGGCCGGCGGGACCATGCTTTTCATCGAGAAGACCAGCGGGTACGGCTGGCAAGTGCTGGTTCCGGCGGTCTTTGTGGTGCTGGTGAGCTTCTTCGTCGGCCTACAGGTGAAGGCCGCGCGGATTCATGCCTCGGTCGAACTGACCGAACACACGCTGCGCCAGGGCACCGAGAGCATTCCGGTGGCCGAAATCGTCGCGATCTATCCCGAGCCGCCACGGGATTCCGGTGCGGCACCGTTGCGCTGGCAGTCGGCGCGCTCGCTGGGCGAAGTGGTCGGGGTGCCGCGGGGCCGAGTCGGTATCGGCCTCAAGCTGGCCGGGGGACGCACCGCACAGGCCTGGGCGCGTCGCCATCGCCACCTGCGGGCGGCGTTGGCCCCGCTGGTCCAGGAGCGCGTCGGGCCGGGCGAACCCGACATTCCCGAGGACCCCGACACTCCCCAAGACGACACCGAGTCGCAGTGGTGAGTCCCGCGCGCCGGGCCGTCGTAGAACTCGTTGTGGCGGGTATCGCCGTGCTGGGTTGTGGGCTGAGCTGGTGGAATGCCCAGCGAGTCGTCGCCGTGGCGGCCGTCACCGAGGGAGAGCCGGTCACCACCTCGGTCGTCTATAACCCGCAGTTGGTGCTGCTGGCGCTGCTGTTGGCGACGGCCGCCGGGGTTTTGACCGTGCTCGGAACCGCAAGGCTGCGCCGCGCACAGCACGCCCCGAAAGCCGCCGAGTTCTAGCCGCGGGCCAGTGCGCGCCGGGCCAGCGCGCCGATAACCGGCGCCAGCGTCTGGGCGTATTCGATCGTCACGTGGTTGTCGTCGCGGTAGACCAGCTCGTTGCCCACGATCGTCGGGCAGCGCTGGCCGGTGCAAAACAGGTCGGTCAGGTCGGCGTACTGGCCGCCGCCCGCCCCGGTTGCCGCCTGCTCGGCGGCGATTCCGGTGCCGTTGACCGCGGCCGAGCGCGCCGGCGAACAGGCGCCCGCGTCGTCGAGGTGGTCGGACAGGCAGGTGGGCACGGTGGAGTGTGGGTCTGGGATAGGGCCCAGCACAAGGACTTTCGCGCCGGTGCGACGCAGCTGGCCCACCAGGCGGTGGATGCTGTTGATCCAGGCGGCGTCGTAGGAGGTGAACCCGAAGTCGGCGCCGTAGCGGCGGGACATGCTCAAAACGATCAGCTTCGGGTGCTCGGCCTGCAGCCGCGCCATGATCTCGCTGCGCCACTGCACGCACTCGGTGAACTCGCGGCCCAGGTAGGGGCTGGTGATCGGCAGGTCCATCAGCGGGCAGGTGACCTTGCCGAGGGTTTCCAGCCGCCACTGCTGTTGCTCGGCGAAGCGCTGCAGCGCCGGGTTCCACATGGCGGCATGGGAGTCGCCGACCAGCGCCACCGTCGTCGCCGAAGCGGTGTCGCCGGTCGCGCATTCGGCTTGCCCGAGTTCTCGCCAGGAGCGCACGCAGCCGTTGAGGAACACAACCGGCTTGTCGCCGGGTGCGTCGGCCAGTGACGGGTCCAGATTCGACGGCACCGCGTTCAGCCCGGCAGAGGCCGCCACCGCCGCCTGGGCCTGGGCGAAGCCGTGCTGGACGGCGGCGTCGTAGGGGTCGGCGGGGTGGCTGCCCGACGGCGGCGGCGCCGCGGTGATCTGGGGAGGCGCCACGGCGACGCCATGGCCCACCGGGACGGGCACCAGCGCCAGCAGCAGCACACCCGCGGCGACCGCGACCGCGGTGGCCGCACCGCCCAGAGCCAGGCTGCGGCCGGCCGACCGGCGCACCGAGGCGGCGAATCGGGCCGGGTTCTCGACTAGATAAAGCGTGATCACCGCGAGCCCGGCGGACACGACCACCGCGGCCAGCCTGGCCGCCAGCCCAGCGGATCCGCCCAGCATTGCCGGCATCAGCAGCAGCACCGGCCAGTGCCACAGGTACCACGAGTAGGACACCCGTCCGATCGCGCGCATCCCGGGCAGGCACAGCACCCGTCCCGCGCCGGTGTCGCTGCCGGCGCAGCCCGCGACGAGTACCAGGGCCGTGCCCAGCACTGGCAGCAGTGCGGCGGTGCCCGGGAAGGGAGTCCGCGGGCCAAGCTGGTTGCAGGTCACCAGGATCAGCGCCAGACCGCCCCAACCCGCGATCGCGGCCTGCCGCGCCGGCAGCCGGCGCCACTGGTCGGCCGAGAGGGCCACCACACCGCCGGCGGCGAGCTCCCAGGCGCGGGTGGGCAGCGAGAAGAACGCCCACGGCGGCGAGGTGTGCGTCCACGCCAGCGACAGCGCGAAAGACACCGCGGCCACCACCGCGAGCACCACCAGATACGGGTTCAGCCAGCGGGCCCGGATCACCAACCGCCGGTCCATCCGGCGGACAAGCCACGCCGTGCCGATGATCAGCGCCGGCCACAGCAGGTAGAACTGCTCTTCCACGCCCAGCGACCAGTAGTGCTGAAACGGCGACGGTGCGATGTCGCCGGCCAGGTAGTCGGTGCCGTGGATCGCGAAGCGGTAGTTACCGACATACAGCGCGCTGGCGATCCCGTCGCCCAGGACGCTTCGGGCCTGCAGCGGCGGTAACAGCAGGGCCGCGCCCACTGCCGTCACGACCCCGACGGTGGCCGAGGCCGGCAGCAAACGGCGGGCCCGGGCGCCGTAGAAGCGGCTCAGCCGCACCGTGCCGGTGGACGTCACCTCGCGCGCCAGCAACCCGGTGATCAGGAAGCCCGAGATGACGAAGAAGACGTCGACGCCGATGTATCCGCCGCCGACGCCCGGCACGCCCGCGTGAAACAGGACGACAGCCAGCACCGCGACGGCCCGCAGGCCCTCGATGTCCAGACGGAACCCGGGCTTGGGCATACCCCGGTTCTGCTGCACCCGGTGGCGCGGTCTGACGGTGCCGACCTGTTGCAATATCACCACTTTCGTCGGCGGTGCCGATCCGATTTCGGTGCGCCCAACACGCTATGAGGCCAGCCAGTCCAATTCCGCGGGCAGTTGCTGGCGCCAATACGATACGTCATGACCCCCGGGTGAGAAGCCACCGGACGCGGGTGTCTTCAGCTGGCCGACGAATGCCCGGGCAGCCGGATAAAACTTGTCGCTGATGCCGCAGTCCACCCGGATCGGGATCGACGACAGTGCCGGCAGGCCCCACACCGAGTTGCGTGTCCAATCCTGGTAGCCGTCGAAAGCCCCCGCCGTGCTGGCGGTGTAGCTGGTCCACAACGCCGGGCTGACTGCGCAGATCGCGGCCGTGCGCGGTGAACCCAGCCGTGCGCCCAGCAACAACGCCCCGTAGCCGCCCATCGACCACCCCATGAAGGCCACCCGGGACGTGTCAAACCCCTTGGTCGCCAGCATCGGCAACAGCTCGCCCAGCACCATCGCACCGGAGTCCTCACCGGAGGCGCGCCGGTGCCAGTAGCTTTGGTCGCCTCCATCGACGCCGACGACCGCGAACGGTAACCGGCCGGACGTGACCAGCTGGGCAAGCGCGTCTTCGACACCGAGCTCGATCATGGTGTTCGCGTTGCCGCCTCGGCCGTGCAGCGCGATCACCGGACGCAGCGGGCCGGTCTGGCCGGGCGGCAGCGCGATCACCCAGTTGGTGGTCATGTTGCCCCGCGCCGCGGAGACGAACGAGCCGGACAGCCGGGTCGGCGAGGCGGCAACCGCCGGCGGTTCGAATGGCGCCGGCGCCGTCGCCGCGCGGGTCGGATCCAGCAAGGCGCCCAACGCCCAGCTGCCGGTGGCTCCGGCGACGGCTCCCGCGCTCAGGCGCAAGACGGCGCGGCGCGTCAGCTGAGGCACGAGCGGCATCATGCCGTGGCGGGGGGTCGCTGCCGCGCACGGCACGCCGTGGCAAAACGCAACGTTATGGCGACGTGACGCGGCGGGCAGGATGTGGTGATGAGTCCTCGAGTCGTCGATCGACCCGTGTCATCACTGTCGCGAAATATCGCGCGCCTTATTCTCGGTGTCTTCCTGGTGTTCGCCGGGATCAGTCATCTGAGCTTCGCCCGGACCGCTTTCTACGCCCAGGTACCTGCTTGGCTTCGGTTGAACGCCGACATCGTTGTCGTCGCCTCGGGCGTGGTGGAGATTGCGCTCGGAGCGAGCCTGCTGCTGCTCCGGCGGCGAGTGCTGGTGGGGTGTGTCGTGGCGATCTTCTTCGTTCTGGTGTTTCCCGGCAACATCTCCCAATTCGCCACGCACGCAAATGCTTTCGGGCTCGACTCAGACCTGGCCCGCGGTATTCGGCTGCTGTTCCAGCCGCTACTGGTGATCTGGGCGTTGTGGTGCACGGGGGCATGGGCGGCCTTCCGAAACCGCAGAAGCCGGGCTGGGCGGGGCGGCTAGCTCGGGCGAGAGAAGCCAGCCCGAGACCGCGCCTCTTGATACAGAGTTCAAATTCTGTAACATCGTTTCAATGACTGAGCTTTCTCGGACCGAGGTTCCAGAGGTGCAGCCTTCCGCGCCGCCGGACGCCGATGCGCTTCCGCTGGGGCCGGGTTCGCTGGTGTGGCGTTATTTCGGTGACAATCGGATGTTCCTGATCGGCCCGCGGCCCGCGGTTCTGCAGAACATGCTGGCCGAACTTGGCCAAGGCGTCCTAGACCATTCGGTGTTCTTCAGCGACACCACCGCGCGGGTCAAACGCTCGCTGCCGCCGATTTTCATGACGGTTTATGGCTCCGAGCAGGATCACCCCGGCCAGCAGGTACGGGATTTCCACCACGAGATCAAGGGCGAGATGCCCAGTGCGACCGGGAAAGCCACGCGCTATCACGCGCTGGATCCGCAGACCTACTTCTGGGCGCATGCCACCTTCGTCGAGCAGGTGCTCTACTTCGCCGACACCTTCGTCAAACGTCTCACCAACGACGAGAAGCGCCAGATCTACCTGGAGTCCAAGACCTGGTATCGGCGCTACGGGGTCAGCGAGCAAGCGATGCCTGCCGACTATGCCGAATTTCAGCGGTACTGGGACGACATGCTCGCACGGGTCGTGGTCGCGCACCCGACGGCCAAATACGGCGTCGGATATGTGACCAAGGGATTCCCGTGCCCCAAGGGGGTGCCGCCGGTGCTGTGGCGGGTGGTGTCGGTGGTGTTCAACCCGGTCGCCGCGTTTCTGACGACCGGTGGCCTGCCGCCGCGGGCGCGCGACCTGCTGAGTCTGCCGTGGAGTGCGCGCCAGGAGCGTCGCTATCAGCGATTCGCCGCAGCATGGCGCTCGCGGCCGGTCAACTGGTTGTGGAAGTATCTGCCGATGCGGTTGCGCTACAACGGGTTTGCCCGTGCCGGCTACGCCCGCGGCTGACCCCGCCACCCAGGCCATCCTGGACGCCGCAGTCGTCGAGTTCGAGCGGCACGGCTTTCGCCGGGTCGCCCTCGACGACGTCGCCCGCCGGGCGCGGGTCAGCCGGACCACGATCTACCGCCGGTTCGCCGGTCGCGACGAACTGGTGGCCGCCGTCATCGACCGCGAGAACGCGGTGCTTTTCGCCGATATCGCGGCGGAGCTGAAAAGCCTTGGCCCGAAATCGAACTACTACGTCGAGGCGTTTACGTTGTCGATCATGCGCTTCCGCCGGCATCGGGTGCTGACCGCGATGATCGCCGAGGAGCCGGGCTTGGCGCTGGAATTGGGCCGCCAGCACTACGCTGCCGCGGTGCAGCGGATGGCGGTGGCTTTGCGGGTGATTTTCCCCGCCGGTTTCGCCGAGCGGATCGGCGCGCAGGCTGTCGACGATCTGGCCGACACCATTTTACGCTACGCGGCGATGGTGTTGTTGCTCCCGAGCGGTCAGCCGTTGGATACCGCCGACGACGTCCGCGCCTTCGCCACCCGGCATTTCCTGCCCAGCCTGCCGGCCGCGCTGCGCGCTGTGACGGTGTAATCGGGCGTCGAGAGTGCTAGCGTCGCGTCAGTGCGCAGGACGCCTGGCGTGAGCACCCCACCGAAGCTGGACAAGGGACTCTCGCAGCGGCAGCTCAACATGATCGCCATCGGCGGCGTTATCGGGGCCGGCTTGTTCGTCGGGTCGGGTGTCGCTATCGGAAAGGCCGGTCCCGCCGCGTTCCTGACCTATGCGCTGTCCGGGGCGCTGCTCATCAGCGTGATGCGGATGCTGGGTGAAATGGCCACCGCGAACCCGTCGACCGGGTCGTTCGCCGACTATGCCCGAACGGCGCTGGGCGACTGGGCCGGGTTTTCGGTGGGCTGGATGTATTGGTACGGCTGGGTGATCGTCGTCGGCTTCGAGGCGGTTGCCGGCGCACAAGTCGTCACCTCCTGGCTGCACGTGCCGCTGTGGCTGCCGTCGCTGATCTTGATGGTGACGATGACGGCGACCAACTTGTTCTCCGTAGCGTCCTACGGCGAGTTCGAATTCTGGTTCGCCGGAATCAAAGTCGCGACCATCGTGGTTTTCCTGGGTCTCGGCACGCTGTTCGCCGTCGGGCTCTGGCCCCACCGTCACGGCGATTTTTCCAACCTCGGCGCGCACGGCGGCTTCTTCCCGAATGGCGTAGGAGCCGTTTTCGCCGCCATCGTCGTCGTCATCTTCTCCATGGCTGGCGCGGAGATCGCCACCATCGCCGCGGCCGAAACCCCCGATCCCGAGCGCGCGATTCGACGGGCGACCAACTCGGTAATAACACGCATCATCATTTTCTTCATGGGTTCGGTTTTTCTGCTCGTGGTGATCGTCCCGTGGAACTCCTTGCAGCCCGGAGTCTCGCCGTACGTCGCGGCACTGCAGCGAATGGGAATTCCCGGTGCGAGCGACTTCATGGACGCCGTCGTTCTGACCGCGGTGTTGTCCTGCCTGAACTCGGGCCTCTACACCGCGTCCCGAATGCTGTTCGTGCTCGCTACGCGGGCCGAGGCACCAGCCCGGCTGGTCAAGGTCAGCCGACGCGGCGTCCCCTACATCGCGATCATGTGTTCGTCGGTGGGGGGTTTCGTGTGTGTCGCCATGGCATGGATCGCACCGGGCACGGTGTTTCTGTTCTTGCTCAATTCCTCAGGTGCTCTCGTCCTGTTCGTGTACTTGGCGATCGCGCTTTCCCAGATCGTGCTGCGCCGCCGGACATCTCCGGAGAAGTTGCGGGTGAAGATGTGGTTCTTCCCCGTTCTGTCGTTTATCACTCTGGCCGGCATCGTGGGTGTGCTGGTGCAGATGGCCTTCGACCCCGCGGCACGTATCCAGCTTTGGCTGGGACTGGCGTCGTGGTCGGTGGTGATTTCGCTGTACTTCGTCCTGAGGTGGTGGCGTCGGTCGGCTACGCCCGAACCCGCGACGCCGCCGATCGGGACGGCCAAGCGGGTATTGGTGCTCGCCAACCAAACCCTTTCCGCGACGGAGTTGTTCGACGAACTGCGGCGAGTCGACGCCGAACACCGTGCCGAGTACTTCATCTGTGTTCCGGCGAGCCCGATCGACACCGGGCAAGCGGAGAGCACAGGTGCGGTCTACCTTGAGGACGCGACCGTGGCAGCGGCGCAGCAGCGGCTCGACGACATGCTCGATGCGGTGCGGGCAATCGGCCTGCGTGCCCAGGGGGGGCTCGGCGATTATCGACCGTCGTGCGCGCTGGCCAGTGCAGTGGAGAGCTTCCAACCTGATCAGCTGGTCATCTCAACGCTTCCAGTCGAGCAGTCGATGTGGCTTCGGGAAGATCTGGTAGATCGTGCGTGCTCGGACTATGAGATCCCGGTGCACCACGTGGTAGCCAGCACGCCTGCAACGGATTCAGTTCGCTAACAGAACGGCGCGGCCGCAACGGTCGCTGACCCGCGGCGTCCTCATCGAGACTGTACGGGCGGCGTCCAGACTGCGACCAGCACGAGGCTGAGCCCGCGCAGATCTCGCCCTCATCGCAGGCTCGATTGGTGAAGATGACCACAGGGCCGGGAGGTGCTAGCGTCCCGACATGCTGCGGCGTACGAGGCCGGCGTGAGCACTCCGCCGAAGCTGCATCAGGGACTCTCGCAGCGACAGCTCAACATGATCGCGATCGGCGGGGTCATCGGCGCCGGCTTGTTCGTCGGGTCGGGGGTGGTCATCGGCAAGGCCGGTCCCGCGGCGATCGGAACCTATGCGCTGTGCGGGGTGCTGATCATCCTGGTTATGCGGATGCTCGGCGAAATGGCCACCGCCAACCCGTCGACCGGCTCGTTCGCCGACTACGCCCGCAAGGCTCTCGGCGGCTGGGCCGGCTTTTCGGTGGGCTGGCTGTATTGGTACTTCTGGGTGATCGTCATCGGTTTCGAAGCGGTTGCCGGCGGCAAAGTCATCAGCTACTGGCTGCACGTGCCGCTGTGGCTGCTGTCGCTGATTCTGATGGTGACGATGACGGCGACCAACTTGTTCTCGGTGGCGTCCTATGGCGAGTTCGAATTCTGGTTCGCCGGAATCAAAGTCGCGGCCATCATGGTCTTTTTGGTCCTCGGCACGCTGTTCGCGGTGGGGTTTTGGCCCCACCGTCACTGGGATTTTTCCAACCTGCACTCACACGGGGGGTTCGCGCCCAATGGTGTGCCGGCTGTTTTCGCCGCGATCGTGGTCGTCATCTTCTCCATGGTCGGCGCCGAGGTCGCCACCATCGCCGCTGCCGAAACCTCCGACCCCGAGCGTGCGGTGCGCCGGGCGACCAACACGGTGGTGACCCGCATCGGGGTCTTCTTCGTGGGCTCGGTCTTTCTGCTCGTGGTGATCGTGCCGTGGAACGCTGTGCAGCCCGGCGCTTCACCGTACGTTGTCGCGTTGCAGCGCATGGGAATTCCCGGTGCAGACGAGGTCATGAACACCATCGTGCTCACCGCTGTGCTGTCTTGCCTGAACTCGGGTCTTTACACCGCGTCGCGAATGCTCTTCGTGCTCGCCGACCGCCGCGAAGCGCCCGCCCAGCTGGTCAAAGTCAGCCGGCGTGGAGTCCCCTACATGGCGATCATCTGCTCATCGGTGGTGGGGTTCCTGTGCGTGATCATGGCCGGAGTCGCGCCGGGCACGGTGTTTTTGTTCCTGCTCAATTCTTCGGGCGCCATCGTCTTGTTCGTTTACCTGCTGATCGCGCTGTCCCAGATCGTGTTGCGCCGCCGCACCCCCGCCGACCAGTTACGGGTGAAGATGTGGTGCTTTCCGGTGCTGTCGGTGCTGACGCTGGCCGGAATCGTCGCCGTGCTGGTGCAGATGGCGTTCGACAAGGACGCGCGCGTGCAGTTGTGGCTGAGCCTGTTCTCCTGGGCCGTGGTGCTCGCGGTGTACCTCCTCGGCTCGCGGTGGCGCACCCGGAAGCGGGCTGAACCCGACCAGCCTGAAATTGGCCAAACCACCGCGGGCTCAGTGGGTCCTGGTCAATAGCACCGCCTGTTCGAACGGCAGCCCGGTTGACGTAGTCGTTGCGGTAGTTGCCTACGGCTACCACACTCTTATCCCATGGCCTATCTCAAGCCGCCGTGGTTCACGGTCAAGATCTTCAATCGGATCGCGATGGCCACCGGCATCAGCAACACCGAAACGCTAACCGTGACCAAGCGGGGCAGCGGGCAGCCGCAGCAGATTCCCGTCGTCACCGTCGATGTCGGCGGTACGAAGTACCTGGTCTCCACTCGCGGTGAGTCGCAGTGGGTCAAAAACGTGCGGGCCGATCCCAGCGTCACCCTGACGACCAAGGCCGGCGCCGTGACCTACCTCGCCAGCGAAACACCCGTACCAGAACGCCAGCCGATTCTGGCGGCCTACCAGAAAAAGGCCGGCAAGGTGGTTGACGGATACTTCCGCAAGCTGCCCGAGCCGGCAGACCACCCGGTCTTTGCGCTGACGACGACGTGACGGCCACGGCGTCAGGACTTGACCGGCAGCACGACCCAAAGCCGCGCCAGCCGTGACGGTGGGGGGTCCATGTCTTCCATTTTGCGCCGCCAAGGCAGCTTGTGAATGTTGGCAGTTCGCAGCACGGATCAAAAGCCCGCTTGGACCTCGCACTTAATGGGCATCGTAAACCAGTTATAGCTCCCTTGAGCTTTGAAAATGAGAGGGCCGACAGCGTTACCGTCAAGTAGGTTATTGAAGTGCGGTCCGCTACCAGTTGGTGCACCGGCGCGCGCTTTTTCCGGGTCAACTATTAGCGTAGCAGTCGCATTTCCCTGCGCGTTGCTTTGTAGGTCGACAACTAGCGTAGAGGATCCCGAAGCAGTTTGTGGTAGTGATTCCCAATACTGGTTGGTGATCGTCGCGCAAGCGTTGGGTCCTACTATGCCCGCGGGCGGGTAGTCCGTGAGCATGACGGTGTCGAAACTGATGCGGGCCTGAGCTTTGCCTGTGGTACAGGGGCACTTGCCGCTTCCCGGCTGTTTGGTGAGCAATTTTATGGTGACCGCGGCCGTGCCGCACTTCGGTGGGTTGGACTTGAAGTCACAAGCTGTCGGGGCGGGGGATAGCACGGTGGTGTAGGGACGATTGGGCGCGCAAGGCTTTCCGTGCTGATAGCACATCAATGCGTCCGATAGGTCGCCGACGAAATACGCGCCTTCACCTGTCCTGTCCTGGCCATTTTGTTCGGGAGAGTACTTCTTTCCGTCCATGCGCTGAAGTATTGTGGTGAAATCCGCGTTAGCTACATCAAAATTCACGCAGGCGTTGTACCCGATGAATAGTTGAGCCGCAGACCACGATGTCTTGGCTATCTTGGCGCCCTCGCACTCTGCGGCGAAAATGACCGCGTTGATGCTCGTGAAGTAATGGGTGATACCGGCTTCTGTCATGCAGATGCCGTAGCCGCCGACAAACGGATTGAGGGGTGGCCTGGGGGCGTCGCAGGTCTCAATATACTGCGACGGGATTAGCCCGCTACTAATGTACCGGGCATACATCTGATCTCTCGGCGCCTGGGTGTCGTAGAGCTCGACCATCACGTGGTTATTGAGACCTCCGTGCGTCCAGAAGAAAATGATGCTCGACTCCTGAAGGAGCTGGATGAAGGTCAAGGCTGTCGCGTTTTCGGGCCCGTCATCGGCGCTGCCGGTTGTATCGACGTACTGTTGAACCTGGTAATTCTGGTCTGACATAACCTGTTCGAACACCTTAAGTGCCTGGTCCGCTTCCTTGCCAGGGAGGTCGAACGGGCTGAAAAAGCTGGCAACGGGTGAGCCGGGAGTCAACCCAAGGCCGACCTTGAAGGCCACCTCCCCGCTGCGCGAGCAACTTGCCACCGTCAGAGGGAGGATAGTCAAGACAACAAGAATTGGAACGACTACCCGGTGCTTGAGAATACGAACGACGCCGGGATGCGGGGAGCGCCGGACGTTTGCGTTAAACACACCCCCCCTTTGCAATAGTTGGCTAAGGGTGTGGCGAAAGTGACAGCCGATCCTAATTGCTGCATTAGCGCTGCGGGTTACCCTTTCCTGCAACTGATGCCGAGTCGTTACGGAGCCGCGGTGGCCGAGCCTTTGCTCAGCCGGCTGCGCGGTCGAAGCCAAATACGAAGGGCAACGAGGTCCCGCCGTCGCATCGGCGGGTGCGGCGAGTCTCTGGAGCCGCAACGGCGCGAACATCACTTCTCTAGGGGTCGAGCATTGTTCACCTTGGCTAAAAATCACATCCTGACGGGTCAAGTGCTTTTGAGCCGGGAAGCGTTTGTGCGACAGGTGTAGTGCACGTTCAGTGCTCCGCTGCTGAGCGAGGTGCCCCAAGGTGGGCCAGGCGACGCCAAGGGGTGCTCATTAAGAAGCATGGGCGTAGAGGGGACGCCTTCAGGGGAAGTGGTGTGCCGCCGGTTACTTTGCAGGGCCGCAACGTAGGAGTAGACGACGAAGCCGACGAAGGTGAAGACGACGACCACATCCTCCGGCGTGGGTGACGGCGGGCGTCAGCGGGGTGGTTGCCGATCATCGGCAGTACCACGGCGATGTCTACAACCGTCGAGATGCAGGAAAGATTGACAAGATACGCCTACCTACTTCGACACGACTTCGGCGTGTCGTGGAAGCCTGCTGATCTTCGCTGTATGAACTCAGGTCAAAGACTTCTTCGATCACCGCACAGGCCTGCTTGAAGCGTGCCCGAGGGCCTTTATCGCCAGATGGAATCAGGTGCAGCAGTCGGGGTCTAGTGCGGTGCATAGCGCTTGCAGTGCGTCTCGGCGTACCTGGTGAAAGACGTTCATTCCGCGCCGCTGCGAGACCACGAGGCCGGCGTTGCGCAACTGGGTCAGGTGATGACTGACCGTCGACTCGGCGAGGCCCAGCACCGCGGCCAGCTCGCCGGAAATCTCCTCACCGGCGGTGGAGCTGAACAGATATGACACGATCTTGACCCGCACCGGATCAGCAAGGGCCTTGAGCCGCAACGCGATCGCCAACGCATCGGCATCGCTCATCGGGCCCGAGGCCACCGGGGCGCAACACACCGGTGCGGTCATATCGATCACCGGCAACGTCTTGGGCATCTGACCATCATGCCACACTGTGTTGACATATATCGAAAAGGTCGGCATGCTGGGCCAGCCCACTAGTTCGATATATGTCTCACAACCCGGAGGCTGATTCTGATGTCACGTGTTCAGCTCGCGCTCAACGTCGATAACCTCGACAGCCGCAATCGCGTTCTACTCCAAGCTCTTTGACGCTGAACCGGCCAAGGTCAAGCCGGGCTACGCCAACTTCGCGATCGCCGATCCGCCGCTGAAACTGGTGCTGCTGGAAAATCCCGGTCAGGGCGGGACGCTGAACCATCTGGGGGTCGAGGTCGAATCCAGCGCTGGTCGTGCACGACGAGATCGCCCGCCTCAACGACGCCGGGATGTTCACCGAGGAGCAGATCGCCACCACGTGCTGTTTTGCCACCCAGGACAAGGTCTGGGTCACCGGCCCCGGCGGCGAGCGCTGGGAGGTCTACACCGTGCTGGCCGACTCCGAGACCTTCGGCACCAGCCCCGCACACCTCGGCACCCCGACGGCCACCAGGCCGTCTGCTGCACCACCAGCCAGGACGCGGCCGCCTCGGCGCCGTCGTGCTGCTGACCGACAGGACATGCATGACTGCCACCACAGCTGACACCCAAACACCGCCCGCCGCAAAGCTTTCCAGCTCTGGATCGCTGGCTGCCGGTCTGGATCGGGCTGGCCATGGCCGCCGGGCTGCTGCTCGGCCGCCTGGTGCCCGACATCAACACCGCGCTGAGCAAGATGCAGTCGACGGGATCTCGCTGCCGATCGCGGCCGGGTTGCTGATCATGATGTATCCGGTGCTGGCCAAAGTGCGCTACGACCGGCTGACACCGTCACCGGTGACCGCCGGCTGCTGATCAGCTCGCTGCTGCTCAACTGGGTGTTGGGTCCGGCATTGATGTTCGCTCTGGCCTGGGCGCTGCTGCCGGACCTGCCCGCCTACCGCACCGGGCTGATCATCGTCGGGCTGGCCCGCTGCATCGCCATGGTCATCATCTGGAATGACCTCGCCTGCGGGGACCGTGAAGCCGCCGCCGTGCTGGTCGCGCTCAACTCGATCTTCCAAGTGGTCATGTTCGCCGTGCTGGGCTGGTTCTACCTATCGGTGCTGCCTGGCTGGCTGGGCCTACCGCAGACCACGATCACGACCTCGCCTGCGCAGATCGCCAAATCCGTGCTGATCTTCCTGGGCATCCCCCTGCTCGCCGGATACCTCTCCCGGCAACTCGGCGAGCAAGCCAAAGGCCGCGACTGGTACGAAAGCCGCTTCCTGCCGGTCATCGGGCCCTGGGCGCTCTACGGGCTGCTGTTCACCATCGTCATCCTGTTCGCCCTCCAAGGCCATCAGATCACCAGCCAGCCCCTCGACGTTGCCCGCATCGCGCTGCCGCTGCTGGCCTACTTCGCCATCATGTGGGGCGGCGGCTACGCTCTGGGCGCCGCGCTGCACCTGGGCTACCCGCGCACCACCACGCTGGCGTTCACCGCCGCCGGCAACAACTTTGAACTCGCCATCGCCGTCGCGATCGCCACTTACGGCGCCACCTCCGGACAAGCCCTGGCCGGTGTCGTTGGCCCCCTCATCGAAGTGCCCGTCCTCGTCGCCCTGGTCTATCTCTCCCTGGCGTTGCGACGCCGCTACAACCATCCGCAGCCTGCCCACCACCCAGGACGCGCCATGACCAGCCACGCCCCCAGCGTGTTGTTCGTCTGCGTGCACAACGCCGGCCGCTCCCAAATGGCTGCCGCGCTGCTTCACCACCTGGCCGCCGGCCGCATCGAAGTCCGTTCCGCGGGAACCGAACCCGCCGACCACATCAACCCCACCGCGATCCCGGCAATGGCCGAACTGGGCATCGACATCACCGCCGCCACACCCACCGTGCTCACCAGCCGACACCGCCCAAACCAGCGACGTCGTCATCACCATGGGCTGCGGTGACACTTGCCCCTACTTTCCCGGCGTGACCTACCGCGACTGGAAACTCGACGACCCCGCCGGCCAAGCCACTCGACGCCGTCCGACGCATCCGCGACGAGATATCGCCAAGGTGCAAACACTCATCGCCGAACTACTCCCGCACCCTGACGGCGCAGCTTGAACGCTCTCCGAATGCAGGGCTCATGCAGCGACCGGTCGTGCGCAACGATGAGGGACGGACGTGGGCTTAGTCAGCCCCCAAATGTGCCCCACGTTTCCGATCCCGCCCCTATTCGGGGTGTGCTCCTCGATAATAGAGACGATCTTGATCGGCCGCCTGCGGGCTGTCGACGTCATCGGCCCCCTTGTTCGCAGAAGGTAACGACTGACTTCTGCCGGAGTGCAACCCAGAAGAGCTCGGTCTAACCCGCGACTCCCTACTTGCGCACAAAATATGCCTGCGGCGGCACACGAGCGATTACGGCAATTGCCACGGAGGCAGCCCCCTTCGACCTGAAAGTGACTGCGGGCCACTCGCGCCCGGCTCTCCATGCATGTTGACCAACGACCGTCGAGCACCGGCCGACGCCGATCAAACGAAAGCCGACCCAGCCAACAAACCGGGGCGGTTTTACCTGCCTGTTGACCAACAGTGCGGTCCGGTACTTCGGTTAGGTGGTGAGTTGCGGCCACCGAGTGTGATCGCGGTCGATGGTGAAGGTGTGGGTGTGTTCCATGACGCCGTTGTGGATGGCGGTGGCGTCGTTGAGATGCGCACGGTCGGTTGTGGCGATGTCGTGGGAGTGGGTGAGTGTGTCGGGGTCGTGGCGTGGCCAGATGAGCAGTGCGGTGACCGCACCTGCGGTGGCGAATACCCCGAGGATGGTCCAGGTTGCGGTGAAGCCGGCCAGGGTGGCTCCCCATCCTGCGATGGGGTAGGTCAGCAGCCAGCACAGATGGGACAGCGAGAACTGGGCGGCGAACACTGCGGGCCGATCGGCCGGGATCGATGAGCGGCGTAACACCCGGCCCACGGGGGTGAGTACCAGGCTCATACCGGCTCCAATGAACAGCCAAATCGCCTGGGCGGCATCCCATCTCCGGTCACCGCTGGTCGTCGACAGAGCGATTGTGCCCATGACACCGCCGAGGAGCAGCGCCCCGCCCGTCAACATCGCGGTCCGCTCGGGCACTCGGCGCAGGATTGGCGGCAGCACCAGCGCGATAAGCATCGTGCCGGTGCCGGAGGCGACGAGCAGCCAGGCGACGTCGGCCTGGGTGCGGCCCAGGGCGTCGCGGACGTAGTTGACAGTGTTGACCATGACGATCGACCCGCACCCGGCCACAACAAGATCCAGGGCCAGCACACCGCGCAGCCTTGGGGTGCCGGCGAAGATCCTTATCCCCGCGACGGTCCGCTGCCAGGCGCTGTCTCGTGGGTTGGGTGTGGCGTCGGGGATGCGGGTGCTGACTACCAGGGTCGCCGAGATCAGGAAACCGATCACGGTGCCTACGAATAGCCAGTGGAAACTCATCACCGTTAGCGCCAGCGCGGCCAGCACTGGGCTGAGCAAGCTTTCCATTGTGGAGGCAAGCTGGGAAGCTGACAGCGCCTTGGTGTAGTCGGCTTCGTCGCAGACCACATCCGGGATGACCGCCTGGAACGTCGGCGTGAACGCCGCTGATGCCGATTGCAGAACTGCGATGAGCACGTAGATCTGCCATACCTGGTCGATGAACGGTAACGCCACCACCACCGTGGCGCGGGTGAGACGAGACAATCTTGACACGCTTTGCCGCTCAGCAAGCGCCAGCAGTCGAGCCGCGAGGTTGTCCCGGGGCTCGTGGAACTTTGAGGTGGCGGCGGTCCCTCCGGCCCGTCCGCTCCGGGTGGGAGCGTGACGGGCGATCAGTCCAAGATCTAAGGAGGAACCGCCGTGAATCAGACCGTACCGGTCGCCGAGGCGATCAACGACGAGACGGTGCTCCCCGAGCGCGTCCAGGAAGCATTGGGGCAGCTGGTCGGGGCAGCGAAGGAGGGGCTACTCGCGCTGTCGGTCGAGGTCGGGCTCGGTGTGCTCAGGGAGCTGCTGGAGCAGGAGGTCGAGGAGATAGTCGGCCCGAGGGGGAAGTGGAACCCAGACCGCACCGCGGTCCGTCATGGCAATGAGGATGGTGAGGTGACGCTGGGCGGCCGGCGCGTTCAGGTGAAGCGGCCGCGGGCGCGGACCGTTGACGGGGAGTCGGAGGTGCCGCTGGCGACCTACGAGCATTTCGCTGGCCGCGACCAGCTGGAAGGTGTCGTGTTGGAGCGGATGCTGGCCGGGGTCTCGACCCGTCAGTACCGCCGCGCGCAGGAGCCGGTCGGCGAGCAGGTCGAGACGGACGCCCGCTCGACGTCGAAGTCGGCGGTGTCGAGGACGTTCGTGCAGCGGACCCGCGATCAGCTATGGAGGTTGATGAACCGTCCGCTGGCCGACCTGCGGCTGGCGGTGATGATGCTCGACGGGATCGAGCTGCACGGGTTCACGAACATCGTCGCGCTGGGGATCACCACCGAGGGCGAGAAGCTCGCGCTCGGCCTGTGGGACGGGTCGACCGAGAACGCGACCGTCGCCGCCGCGCTGCTCTCGGATCTCGTCGACCGTGGTCTCGATGTCGAGCAGGGGCTGCTGTTCGTGATCGACGGATCGAAGGCGCTGCGGAAAGCCATACGACGGGTGTTCGGCAACGACGTGCCCGTCCAGCGCTGTACGCAGCATAAACTACGTAACGTAGTAGAGCATCTCCCCGAGCGCGACCGCGAGGCGGTCAAAGCGCGGCTCCGCGGGGCGTGGAAGGAGACCGACCACGACCGCGCGCTCGAGCAGCTGACCAGGCTCGCGGTCGAGCTCGACCGCGCGCATCCCGGCGCCGCCGCCTCACTCCGGGAGGGGATGGAGGAGACGCTGACCGTGACCCGGCTCGGGATCACCGGCAAGCTCAAGCTCACGCTTCAGTCGACCAACCCGTGCGAGTCCATGATCTCCACCGTCCGCGTGATCCACCGCAACGTCAAGCACTGGGCCTCCGGTGAGATGTGCCTGCGGTGGACGGCCGCCGGGATGCTCGAAGCCGAGACCCGGTTCCGCAAGGTCGAGGGCTACCGCGGCCTCGCCAATCTCGCGGTCGCGATAGAACACGACCTGCAGCGTCGCCGCCAGAGTGTCACTCACACCCTAGAAGAGGAGGCCGCCACACTAGTCACTGTGTAGCTGTCCAACACGGGACCGCTGTCACTGAATTTCCACGACGAGCGGGACAACCTCCGAGCCGCAGTCTTGCGCCGCCGTCAATCTGCCCTGCCAGTGACGATTGAGAGCAGTGCGCCCGTCGGTCAGACGACCGCTTTGCGAGACCGACAGTCTTCCGGGGGGAGTGCTTGCAAGCTCGTTGCTAACCATCGGGTCGAAGCGGGAGTCTCGCGGCTCCGCTGTTCGCTCACTTCCGCATTCACGAATCCTGAGCTGTGTCGTCGGGCAGGAATGCCCGCGCCCGAGAGTTCCGCTCCGGATCCTCGAGCTCCGGAAGCAGCACTCGAGCGATCGCAGCCCCGTGGGCGACCAAGCAGCAACCGGGCGCGAAGTGAGATGGCGGCACCACCGAGTGCGGGGGTCGACGGCGACCCAGGACGGACGTTCGTCAGCCGGCTTGCGGATCAGCGGCGTTGATCGCCCATTGGGCGGCGAAGGCCCGTTCGTATGCGGGACGTGCCTCCCCGCGGGCAACGTAGGCGGCCAGTTCCGGGAATTCGTCGAGAAGGCCCGAAGGTCTGAGCCTGAGCAGCACCGAGACCATCATCAGGTCGCCCGCGCTGAACGGCCCGTCGAGCCAGTCGGCATCACCCAAGCGGGCAGACAGCTGAACCAGTCGATCGCGAATGCGGTCCTTGACCAGAGGAAGACGCTCTTCGGCCCAGGGCCTGTCGCCCTCCAGGATCTTGGCGGTCACGAGTTCGAGGATCGGGGGCTCCACGGTGTTCAGCGCGGCGAACATCCAGGTAATCGCCCACGCCCGCGCGTCGGCATCGTCCGAGAACAGGCCCTCATGGTGCTCGGCGATGTGAAGGATGATCGCGCCTGTCTCGAACAGGGCGAGATCGCCTTCCTCATAGGTCGGGATCAACCCAAACGGATGAAGGCGCAGATGCGCGGGTTCCGTCTTTGCCTGGAGCGAGACAAGGCGCACCTCGTAGGGTTGCCCTACCTCTTCAAGCGCCCAGCGAACGCGCGTATCGCGCGCCAGGCCCAGGCCGCCGTCGGGCGATCGCTCAAACGCGGTGATGACGATCGTCATCGGTCTCCTTGTCTCCGATTGAAGTCATAGGCAGAGGGACTCGGCCCACGTCGAAAACTCATCGCCGGCCCCTGAAAAGTCGACCGCAGACGCGAAGCGGCGGCAGCACAACACTGCTGTATTCGCCACCAGCAGAAGCCAGCGAGCCGTGCCTCGAGCCACTTCCGGGATCACGAAACAGCGGGCACCTCGCGCCCCCCGTTGGTCCGGCGTGAGACGGCTCCTTCACGCCGAATGCGGTAGTCGGTCGTGCCCGGATGGGATCCCCTGGCCGCACAGCCGACAAGCTCCAGACGTTGGCAGCCGCCCATCTTCTCAGATACCCCGTCCGCTCATCTCTCGCGCGATCCCCCGCTATCCGTACATCGATGAGTCGTACGTAGGGGCGTGTGCGGGTCTGGAGTGCCGCACCCTGGGTATCGGCCAATCATCCCACTGGTAGCCTCGATCTCAGTGACTCTCCTGCGTCGGACTTGGCCCTCGAGCGTGTTCTCAGACGAGCGGTTGCGCGCTCGACTCGAATCCGCGTCGGTCTGCCTGCCCGCGCTCAACGAGGTCGACACGGTCGGTCCGATCGTCGCGCGTCTAGTACGGATGCGCGAGGAGGGCCTGATCGACGAAGTGATCGTGGTGGACGGCGGGAGCGTCGACGGGACCCCTGATGAAGCCAGATCCGCGGGCGCAGATGTCTACGGATGGGCCGACCTTCAACCCGATCTTGGCCCACTTCGCGGTAAGGGCGACTCGATGTGGCGAGCGCTGAGAGTCGCGAGAGGGGACCTCATCTGCTTCCTAGACGGGGACCTACGGAGCTTTGCCGAACACTACGTGTATGGCCTTATCGGACCGCTCGTGGTGGCCTCAGAGGTGGACTTCGTCAAGTCGACGTTCGCGCGCCCGCTGAGTCTTCCAAATCTGCCGGCTGGGGCGGAGCAGGGTGGCCGCGTCACGGAGCTGCTGGCTCGTCCGATGCTGTCGCTCTTCTACCCCCAGCTCGCCGAGTTTCGCCAGCCTCTCTCCGGCCAGATCGCTGGCCGGCGGTGGCTGCTCGAGTCCATCCCTTTCTCCACCGGCTACGCGGTCGACGTCGGCCTCCTGATCGACGTCTACAAGCGCGTCGGTCTCGAGCGGATGGCGCAGGTGGACCTCGGTGAGCTAATCACCGTGCATCAGAAGCTGGACGGCCTAGCGATCATGGCCCAGGAGGTGGCAACGGCGATCGCAGTCAGAGCGGAGCGCGACAGGATCGTGACCGGTGTCAACACGAAGGAATACGTTCGCATTGCGGACGACGAGGTGGTCGTAGCTGCCGACGAATTGATCGATCGCCCAGCGATCGCCCTGCTCGGTCAAGACTGACCTGAGCGATCGCTCAGGGCAGCACGAACCGCGATGAAGTCCGCTGCCGCCGCGACATCGTGGACTCGGAAGATGTGAGCGCCGCGGCGTAGGCCGTCATCCAAGGCGGCAAGGGTGCCGGCGAGGCGAGCGCGCGGCTTGCTGCCAGTGATTGCCCCGATGAAATCCTTGCGAGAGATCGGAAGGAGGATCGGGCGCTCGTAGACGTGAAAGGCCTCGAGCCCTCGCAGAAGCGCGACCGTCTGGGCCGGGGTCTTGGAGAAGTCGGGACCAGGATCGAGGATCACCTGGTCTCGTTCCACGCCGCAGCTCTCGGCCAGCGCGAGGCGATCCGCAAAAAAGCTGCTGACGTCGGCGACGACGTCGTCGTAAAGGTCTGAGTCGAGCAGACGATGCTTGGGGCGGCCTCGGTTGTGCATCACGACCAGAGCGGCACCCGACCCACCGCAGATCCGCGCGAGCGTCCAGTCCGCCAAGCCACTGATGTCGTTCACGATCGATGCCCCCGCCGCGATCGCCGCGTCTGCGACCGCGGGCTTGTACGTGTCGATCGAGATCAGAACGTCGAGCTTGGCCCGTATCGCTTCGATCAGCGGGACAACCCTGCCGATCTCCTCCGCAGCGTCTAGCTGCGGCCGTGCTGGGCTGGCGCTCTCGCCGCCGACGTCGATGATTTGAGCACCGTCCGCCGCTTGCTGCTTTGCGAGATTCAGTTGGGCATCCAGACCGACATGCAGTCCGTCGTCGGAGAACGAGTCCGGAGAGGCGTTGACGATTCCCATCAGCCACGGCTCCGGGCCGATGACAAGTTGCCTGCCGGGGACGGAAAGGGTGCGCGGGGGGGCGTGGAACGGGCCGCTCATCGGACACCCAAACATTGGTCGATGTCAGCCTGTCCGTCGTCTTCGAGCATCTGCTGACGGATCTCGGGCGGCGCAGTCCAATGGATGCCGGCCCGCCGCAGAGCGCTCGCCCTCCCAAGGATCACGTCACGACGCGCGCTTGGCGGCATCTGCCCGAGCTTGTCTAGACGCACTGTGGATGCCCCATCCCAACGCCGGTAGAAGAGGCCTGGTTCCGCGATAAACCAGCCGTCGGAGACGGCCTCGGCGGCCAGGAGAAGCGATACGTCCTCGCCGCGAACGGCCGCCCAGCCGCCAACGAACCAGACGAGCTCCGTGTATGTCGTCATCGTCACTGCGAGGACCTGGAGCCAGCCGTCCCGTTCTCCTTGGGCCAGGCAACCCGACGGAAGCGGACCTGGGTTGGGGTCGCGCGGTCCTGTTCTCAGCGAGCCGTCTGGGAGCAGGTCGAGCGCTGCGGATGTACACCATCCGATTTCAGGGTGCTCGAGCAGGGTTTCGATGTCGCGCCCGAGCGCCAGGTCCGGAAGGACGTCGTCGGCGTCGACAGCGCGCAGAAGTACGCCGTTGGCACGGGTGAGCGCGAGCGCGCGGGCGCCCCCGGGATACCCGTGGGGTCCCACGCCAATCGAGATCCGCGGGTCATCGTTGGGAAGCGAGCCGAACGCTTCTCCTGTCCGCCCGTCCTCCTGGATAATCCACTGCCACCCCCAGCCCGGCGGCAACTCCTGTCTCTGCAGCGAGGCGTAGAGCTCGGGGAGGTGCTGGTGGCGGCCTGCCAGGACCGCGGTGACGACGCTGATCGTTGGCATGCTCACCAACGCTCAAGCTGTGTCGTCCAGCGCATCGACGTGCGATCGGCCGGGAAGCTGGTGTCGGACACCTCCACAACCCGGCCCTCGGTGTCAATGAGGGTGCGCCGCAGACGCAGCATTGGGACTCCGTCCTGAAGCCGCCAGTCGTGCTTTTCCACTGTGGTCGCCGGATCGGCGGTCACGAACTCCTCTACCACATCGATCTCGATCCCGACCGTGGAGAGCTGGTGGTAGGTTCCGCCCGGCCACGGCTCCTTGCCGGGATCAAGTAGCTCGCGGTTCGAAGAGATCAGCTTGCGGGGGATGTAGCTAACGCTCGACTTGAGCAGTCCGCCAGTGTCGCGATCGCGCCACTCGTAGTGCCGACGAAGGACCTTGGCGTTGGGACTGACGTGAAGAGCGGCGGCGAGCTGCTCGTTGGCCGGGATCACTTCGAACCGCGGTCGGAAATCAAGACGCTCGATCGGCAGGCTGAGTTCTCGCTCGGCCGTTCCTGTCGCTTTCCGATCCTCTAGGGGCGCGCGGGCGAGATCCTTCTCTCGCTGGTGCTGGGCGCTCTCACGCGTGATGCGTTGCGGAGGCTTCCGCACCACGGGCGGGCGCCCTCGCCCGGAGGTGATCAACCCTTGCTGGCGGAGGAGCGCGATCGCGGCTCTGGCCGACCCGACCGAACAGTTCCAGGTGTCCGCCAGCTCGCGCAGCGTCGGCACCGGTTCACCGGGCGCCAGCTCGCCCGACTCGATCCGCATGCGAATGGCGTCCGCGATCTGCAGCGAAAGCGGGCGCTCGACGATGGTCACCTCTGGGGACACGTCGTGAAGCCTAGCGGAGATCGCATGTTTGCCAGCAATCACTTGACAGTAGGGACCAGTAGTGTGATAGTTTGCTAGCGAACATGCCAAGGAATCATTCGGTAGATCTGGTCCAGGAGGACACCACATACGTGCCCCGCCGAGCGGCGAGCACGGCGTCGAGAGGCAGCCAGAAGCTTGAGTGTGCGCCGGGTGCAGCTTGCCCCGGGCTGGCAAAGGCGGCGCGATGAGCACGGAATGGACCAAGGGGTTCAGCGAGCTTGGCCAGGCGGCTCCGGCCGTTGTGACGGACACAGCCCCCGAGCCGGAGACGGCAGCGCAGGCGCCAGCCGGCCAGAGGTGCGGTTGGCGCAGCGCACTCGAAGGCCTGGCCGTGTGGTTCGTCTCGACCCCAGCCGAGGCACGTGAGCGTGAGCTCGACGCGCGACTTCGCGGCGCACCATCGCCGTCGCGCACGAACCGGTTCGCGTTCCTTGGGCCTCGCGGAGGCACCGGGAAGACGAGCTTGACGCTGGCTGTCGGGTGGCTGATCGCGAAGCTGTGCTCCGGCCTGACAGTCGTGGCGCTCGATGCCGATGCTGACTACGGCGGGCTGAGCGCGCATGCTGCCGATGACCACTGCTGCGATCGAACGATCATCGACCTTTTGGAGGACTTCGACGGGGATGTGGCTCCGCCCATGCCCCGGGTGCGGCCGTACCTCTCTCGGCTCCCGTCCGGCTTGAACCTGCTCGCGGCGCCCAGGAACGCCGGAGAAATGCGCGCACTCACCTCGACGGACCTCGACCGGGTCCTCGCGCTGCTCGGGAACTTCGATCTGGTGCTCATCGATTGCGCGGCAGGGGTGACCCGAGATCTCGCGCCGTGGGCGATCGAGCGAGCAGACCGTTTGGTGGTCGTCACGACCGCGGAGCAGCGCGCGGCCCGCCACGTCGCGGAGGCGATCAAGGAGCTGCCCCTGGACCGCGCGACCCTGGCGATCAACAAGGTCGAAGCGGCGACACTGCGCGACGACGCGGGCGTACTGGATCGCCGCGCGCTCGGAAGGCTTCTGCCCCGCAAAGTTACCGTCCGGTACGACGCGCAGCTGCACGCGATGCTCGATCACGCGAGTCTCGACGTGGCCGCCCTCCGGCGGGGCACCCGGCTTGAGGTCAAGGAGCTGGCGGTGTCTCTGGTGGAGGAGCTGCGATGAAGCTCGTGGCGGAGCACCCGAGGCTCGCAACGCTCGTCGCACTCGTGCTGGTCGCGCTGCTGGTTTTCACGGGACTGATCGCCCGTGCCACGGCCGGTACGAACGACTCGTCGTCGCCCAGCCTTCAAGCGCAGCTGACCCAGCTTCGGCGCGAGAACGCGCAGCTCCGGATCGAGGCACAGCGCCAGGCTCGTCAGCTCGCTGCCGACCGCACGCAGGTGCAGAGCTTGACCGGTGAGCCGTGGGCGGCGCGCACGCAGCCGCAGCGGGCCCAGCCGCAGCCCCATGGGGGACGTCGTGGCTGAAGTCAAGTCGACCTCAAGGGAGGACCTGATGAGCAGTATTCGTAGTGTCGTGCGGCGGTTCGCCGTCGCGTTCGCACCGGTAACGGTGATTGTCTTGACCGTGCCTTCTGGCGCGCTCGCCGCTGGTGGCTACACCTTCAACATCCATCCGGACGCATCGGCGCCCGGTGTAAAGGGAATCGAGCACGCCACGAATATCGGCGCGATGTACGCCCTGCTGGGCGCGGGCCTCGGCGCGGTGCTGTCGATCTTGATGATCGCGGTCTCGAAGGGTCTGCATCTCGAGCGTCTGCACACGCGCGGCAAGGAGGGATTCATCGTCTCGCTCGGCTCAGCGTTTGCGATCGCGACCGTGACCGCGTTCCTCAACGCCGCTTACGGGCTGGTGTAGCGATGCGGACCCTCGCGCAGCTGATGACGGAAGCCCCGCATGGCGGCTCTGGAGGGGGTGCCTGAATGCCAGCGCCGAAGGTGATCGCCGCGGCCATCGCCGTATTCGCCGTCCTCGCCGCCCTTGGAGCGGCCACAGCTCCGACGACCGCGCACCCCAGCCCACTACGTCTCGAGCACGGTGTGCCGGTGGTGATCGCCGACACGCCGCAGGGCGCGGTCGCTGCCGCCGAAAACTATCTCGTTGCCGAGGACCAGGCGCTCCTCGACCCCGCGCGGCTTCGCCTGGCGGTGGACATCGACTGGACGTCGCAAGAGCGCCAGGTCGAGCTCTCCCAGGGCCTGACCTGGATGGCGCTGCCGCCGCGGACGACCACGCAGGGCGCTGCCGGCCGGTGCGGCGGCTCCTGCTACCTGACCGCGGCGGTGGCCGCGATCAAGCTCGAATCCTTCGCGCCGACCGCCGCACAGGTCTCGGTCTGGCATGAGCTAGCCGTGTGGGGGCCGGCGTTCGAGCCGTCTCAGTATTGGATGCTCGACATGCTGGCGTTGGTGTGGAGCGGGGGGCGGTGGCTGGTCAGCTCCCGCTCGACGGCACCGGGCTCGCAGACCCCGATCCCGGCCTTCACGAACGGTACGGCGGCGGACCGCACGAGCCAGGCGTGGACTCAGCGGCTCGCTGGGATGTCGGTCCCCTACTACGGAGGCAGCGGATGACTGCGACGGCAGTGAGGGCTCGTCGCGCCTCCGACCGCCTCGATGTCAGGAACGCGGCGCGCACCGTGGGTCTGCTCGCCGCGGCCGCGCTGCTTGTCGCGTTCGGCTTCGAGACGGGGCGACTACTCGCTCCGCCGCCGAGCCCCGCCGACCCCATCTCATACGTGCATGGGATTCCCGTCGGGGTGGTGCACTCACCGGGCGGCGCGCTTGGCGCGGCAGATAGCTACGTACTGATCGAACAGGAGAGCGTCGAGCAGAACCCGCCGCGCGAAGGCAGGTTGATCGCGATCGACGACGCGCCCTCGTATCGCGCCGCCGATGCGCGATCCGCGGCCGAAATCCGCTCGGAGGATCGCGCCGGGATCGCGTTCCTGGCGCATGGCGGCCGGAGTTTCGCATTCGTCGGAGCGCGACGGCTCGATTACTACGGAGGCAGTGCAGCCCAGGTGACGACGTGGCGCACCCAGATCTTTTGGGGCGCCGGCGAGCCGCGAACGCCTACGCAGTCGTGGGGGCTGGATCAAACGTCCCTGGAGTGGAGCAGCGGCAGATGGCTTGTGACCAGGAACATCACGCTTCCGGATTCCGCCCCCGCTCCGGCATTGACGGCGCAGTCCGATCCAAGCAACACCGCGGCCCCGCTGTTTGCCTCGCAGCTCGCCGGCTTCGCCCCCCCGTCGTACGACGGAGCAACTCAATGAGCGCTCGGAATGCTGCCATCGCATTTGTTGGCGGACTGGCTATCTGTTTGGGAGCCGCTTCGACTGCCTTCGCGGCCGGGACCCCTGGCCCTCCGTCGGGCGTCGCGTCCACATCACACGCGGCAGCCGTGAAGAAGAAGCCCGCGAGCAATGGCAACTGCTCGGCCGGAGCTTTGCTCCTGAATGCGGCCAATCCGTTCTCGGGCTGCAATCTCGCTTCGCAGGCCGTGCATGGGGCCACGCAGCTGCCCGGGGACATCGGCAGCGCCGTTCAGTCCGCGGCCGGCGCGGTGGCGCAGGGGGTGATGGGCCAGGTCAACGACTGGATGGTGGGAGC
The DNA here is from genome assembly GCA_963787635.1 of uncultured Actinomycetota bacterium. GTDB lineage: Bacteria > Actinomycetota > Actinomycetes > Mycobacteriales > Mycobacteriaceae > Mycobacterium. The sequence continues at coordinate 1,589,152 of CAWBDP010000008.1, forward strand.
GGCCCAGAGCGCGACGGGCTGGGTCTATCGGGCAATGGTGGACACGACCACGCCGGAGTTGACCTCCTCGAGCTTTGAGAGCTGGCGCCAATACCTGCTCATTTACGCGGCGGCGCTGGCCGGCTTCTTCGCGCTGCTCGGGATCTACGACGCGGTGCGCCGCCAGGACCCAGCAGCGCTTGGAGAGGTGTTCCTCGGGATTGTTCGCGCGGCGATCGGGTCGGCGGTCGTAGTCGCTTTGACGCTGCTGGCGCTGCAGGTTGCGGGCGCGGTCTCATCGGACGTCGCTCAGTACGCACCGCGCCAGTGGTTCACGACCCTGGACCATTCGTGGGTGGGGGCAGCCGGCGGTCTGGGCGCGAGCGCGCTGACATTCCTGGCGGCGCTCGTGGCTGTCCTCGCGAGCGTGCTGGTGTGGATCGAGCTCCTGTTCCGCCAGGCGGCGATCTATCTCGCGATCCTGTTCTACGCGTTCGCGCTGGCGGCGGCTGTGCGTCCGGCGCACAACCCCATCCTGCGCAAGCTGACGCGGGCGCTCGTTGTGTTTATCGCCTTGCAGCCGGTGGTGGTGATCGCCCTGACGACCGGGATCAACCTGACGTTCGCCGGGACGGGACTGCACGGCTGGGGTGACGTAGGGACGGCGTTCTCGGGGCTGATCGTCTTGTTGATGGCCGGGTTCGCTCCGTGGGCGCTGCTGCATCTGCTGGGGCTCGAGGCTGGGGCGATGGGTTCTACGCGCTCCGGCGCGCAGCGCCGCGGTGCCGCGCCGGACGGCGGCCGGGTAGGCGGCGGTTTGTTCGCCGGCCAAGTGTCGGGGGAATCGGGTGAGGCCGGCGGAGGTCTACGCCCGGCGTTCGCCGGCGCTGGGGCGGGGACTCAGACCAGCTCGACGAGCCGACAGGGCGGCTCGTCGCCCGGAGGCTTGCGCTCCGGCGGCGGCCACGGCAGCGGCGCCCACGGCGGCGGCGGCCGCTCTTCGGACGGCTCTGCGCCTTTGACGGGCGGTGCCTGGGTCGGATCTGGCGGCGCTCGTCGGGCGGTCGCCGGCGCGGTGGCGGCAGCGGCAGGTTGGGTCCGCCCAGCGGCGGACACCGCGCGGCGGGTCGGCCAGACAGGCCAGTGGATCGGCGACCACGCCGCGGCACGCGTGCACGCGAGCGCGGGGCTCGGCGGATCAGCGCCGCCGAAGCCCGGACTGTCCGCCCCAGAGCCCACGCCGAGGCGGGCGGCGACGCGGCCGTTCCCGCCAGCGCCGACGCCGCGTGATCCGAACAACAACCGTGGCACGGAGAGCAAGAAAGGTGAGTAGATGAATTCGCGCTGGTATCGCTTCCCTCCGCGTCCGTCAAGCGACTGGATTCTCGGGTTGCGCGGCTTGCAGCTCGTGGCGCTGATCGTGGGCGGCATGCTCGGCATCTCGCTGCTGCACTCGGGCGGCGTGCTCGGTGTGGCCATGTTCGCCGCGACGATGACCCTCGCAGGAGTGCTCGGCTGGTTGCGCTTCGGCGCGCACACGAGCCTCGAGTGGGTGCCGGTGTCCGGCAGGTTTGCGCTTGCGGCGCTGGCGGGAGCTCACACGTTCCGGATCGCAGCGACGACAGGGCACGTGGTGGAGCTGCCGCAGGGCGCGGCGCTCAAGCCCAACGAGGTTCACGCCCCGGTGTCGCTGCCGGCCGAGCTCGCCGAGCTGGAGCTGCTCGAGACGACTTTGCCCCGGTACGGAAATGCGCCGCTGGGCGTGGTCCATGATTCTCGACGGGGAACGTACACCGCGGTGCTGCGCTGCCAGCCGCGCGCGTTCGTGCTGCTGGGCGAGACCCAACAGCAGGTGCTCCTCGATGCCTACGGGCAGCTGCTCGTGAGCTTCGGGCAAGAGGGCTCGCCCGTCCGCCGGATCGGCTGGTGGGAGCGCTCGTTGCCCGCGGCGGGCGAGGAGCTGGTCGAGCATCTCCACGCTCATCTTCGTGACGAGCTCCGCGACCCGGAGCGCGCACGGGAGGATCGGGGTCTGCGCGCGATGTGGGAATTGCTCGAGGCCCAGCAACACGCGGCGCAGGACCACGAGGTGCTGATGGCATTGCAACTCGCTCCCTCGCACCGCGACGTGGCGCACTACAGCTCAGACCGCGAGGGCGCGCTCGAGCTGTGCGCCGAGTACACGAGCCGTCTGGTGTCGGAGCTGACGCGGATCGGGGTCGCGGCTCATGAACCGCTAGGGCCGCGCAACACCGCCGTCCCCTCCGCCCGGGCGCTGTCGGCGATCCTGCGAAACGGTGCGGACCCGTTCGGGCGCGATTCCCGCGAACGGTCGGGCGGTGAGCTCGAACCCGCTCAGTTCGGTCCCCGCTCCCGCGACGTGCATACAGGGCATGTGCAATGTGACGGAGCGCTCCATGCCACCGGCCATCTTGCGGAGTGGCCGCGGCAGGACGTGCGTGCGATGTTCCTACAGCGGCTGATCGACGCACCGGTCACCCGCACGGTCTCGATGGTCATGGAGGTGCTGGGTCCGCGCAAGGGAGTGCACCGCGCAGAGTCCGCCGCGCAAGAGGCGCAGGCCGAGGGCTGGTTGCGCCAGCGAATCGGTAGGCGCACGACCGCGCGGGAGCGCTCTCGCGAGGAGGCGGTCCACGGCACCGAGCACGAGCTCGCGCTCGGTCACGCGCTGGTGCGCTTTGCCGGGTTCGTGACGGTCAGCGTCCCGGTGGATGAGGGAGTCGGACAGCTCAACGCGGCGTTTCGCCAGATGGAGGCGGCCACACTCGCGGCCGGGCTCTCGCTCGAGCGTGTGTGGATGGAGCAGCAGGACGCATGGACCTATGGGCTGCCGCTGTGCCGGGGGCTCGCGTGAGCCGCCGGCTCGCCCGTGCCCGGGTTGCAGCGCGCCGCCACGAGCGCGAGGCGCAGGATCGCGCGGCGCTCCGGAGGGCGCTGTCCAGCCAGGCGAGCCAGCGGCCAATGGCGGGCCGGCTCGCGGCAGGCTCAGGCCCGATTTTCGGCTTGGGGCTGGTCCGCGCCGCCGAGCGCCCCGCCCACGTTGCCACCACCGCGCATGTGCCGGCGGCATACCCGTTCACCCATCAGGCGAACGTGGGACCGGGGCCGCTCATCGGCTGGGATGTGCACGGCGGGCCGTTCGCCCCCGACCCGTGGGGGATGTACGTGCGCGGGGAGCTCCACGACGCGAACATGATGGTCCTGGGGCTCAAAGACTTCGGCAAGAGCTCGTTGTTGAAGACATGGGGCTCTCGCCACCGCGTAGTCGGCCGACGGTTCGAGGTGATCGAGCGCAAGGGAGAGTACAGGCGGCTGATCGAGGCGATGGGCGGCGTGCCATTGCGGTTAGAGCCGGGGGTAGCGATCAACCCGCTCGAGCGGGTCGGCACGCCGGGGATGCGAGTCAGCCTGCTTCGCGGTGTCGTTCGCGCATCGCTCGCGCGCGACTTGACCGTGTTTGAGCGGGTCGGTCTACGGGCCGCGCTGGAGGCATGCGACGCCAGGCCGGCGGACGGGGAGGTGACCCTCCCGCATGTGATCGCCGAGCTGCGCGACCCCTCGGCAGAGCTCGCCGCCGAGCTCAACACCACGCAGGACCGGGCGCTCGAAGAGCTGCGCGAAGCGATGCTCGCTCTCTATGACCTCTGCACGGGGCCGCTGCACGGAATGTTCGATCAGCCGACATCTATCGGGTCCGAGGCCTGGGAGTCGCCGGCGATCTCGATCGATATCTCGGCGGTCTCCGAGCACACGCACGGGGCGGATGAGAACATCGCGCTCGCGATCGCGCTCTCCTGCGCGACAGCGTTCCTCGACGCCAAGCGCAACGAGCGCGACCGCCGCGCACGCGCCCGCGAGTTCGAGCCCGCGAAGACGATCCGCGCCAACGACGAGGCATGGCGCGCGTTCAGCGTGGCCGGTTCGGCCGAGTATTACTCGGCGGCGCTGAAGCTCGGCCGGGCGACGGGCGTGCAGTACATCAGCGCGCTTCACCGACTATCGGACCTGTCCGCGACCGGCAACGCGGGGTCACGCGCCCAGCAGCTGGCGGAGGGATTGGCGTCTGAGTGCGCGATCAGGGTGCTGTTCCGCCACGACGAGCACCAGGCGCCCCTGACCGCCAAGTGGCTCGGCTTGTCCTCCACGGAGGAGCAGCTGATCCAGACGCTCGGGCAGGGCGAGGCGCTATGGCGGATCGGGCCCCGCGCCCACCACGTCAGGCATCTGGTGGCCCCGTGTGAGTGGGATCTCGTCCAGACCGACGAGGCCATGGGGACACGCGATCCGTTGGTGGCGGTGGCCACATGATCCTCGGAAGGCTCACAGACCGCTGGCGCCGGGCCTTCGAGCGCAGCACCGACCGGCGCTCGCGCCGGCTGGCGGCTGAGCCGCTCGAGCTGCGGGCGGAGCGCCGGATAGGCCGGCAGGTGATCTGCGCCTGCCGGATCCGGGTGCGCGAGCCGATCGGAACCTGCGTCGAGGTGCTGGCGCTCAGCGCGGATGGGATCTTGTGGTGGCTTCCGTTCGATCCCTGGCGACGACGCGCGGGGCCGGTCATCTGCTGGCGCTCGCTTGCAGACGGCGTGCCGTACACCCGCCCTCGGCGGGTTGGCTCAGGCTGGGTGTTCGAGTTCTCCCACCCGCCGACCGGCGAGCTGTTCCTCGGCACGCTGCTTGAGCCCGGCGCGACGCGGATGGCCGGCCATTTGGCCGCCTCACAGTTCGCGGCGCTCACCGTCGGGAGTGAGCGTTGAGTCCGTCCGCCGCCGCGTCGACGGACTTGGACGCGTGTCACCGAGTGTGCGGGTCGACGATCGCGTTCCTCGGTCTGGCAGCGCTCGGCCGGTTTGGTGCCGTCGCGCCGCCGGTGTTCCTCGACTCGGTCGCACGCGGATGACCGAGCAGTCGGGCGATCGGGAGCTTTGGGCCCTCAGCCTGCTGGGCGGGCTGGCGGCAGCGGGAATCGTTGCGGTGGAGGCGGCCAGCGCCGTCGGCGGGCTGTTCGCCTCCGGGCATCCCGTGATCCTGTCGCTGCCGGACGCGGGACGGATGCTCGGAGCGCTGGTCGCGGGGCGGGGGTCACGCGCCTGGCCGAGCGGAGTGCGAGCCCGCCTGCCGGGGAGTCTCACGGCACCGCTGGTTTTCGGAGCGCTGCTCAGTGCCCTCGCCTACGCAGCCGCGGTTTGGGCTGCACTGCGGTGGCTGCGACCGGTGCGCACCGGTGAGGCGCGCTGGGCCGAGCGGGGCGATCTGCGCAAGCTCGAGGTGCGTCGCCCCCAACCGGGACGGGTGACGATCGGCCGCTATCAGGGGCGTCTAGTCGCCGCCGAACGCGAGTCATCGACGCTGCTAATGGGCCCCACCCGCCTAGCGGCGAAGACGAGCGGGGTGGTGATCCCCAACGTGCGAGAGTGGGCCGGTCCGGAGATCGTGACCGGCACGAAGCTCGACGTGCTCGAGCAAACGATCGCCCACCGCGAGCGCGCCGGTAAGGTGAAGGTGTTCGACGCCGGAGGACGTACCGGGATCACGCCCGCCGCTTGGTCGCCGCTGGCGGCGTCGCGCACCTGGACGGGTGCCCGCGAGGTCGCCGCGACATTGATGCAGGTCGGTTGGGAGTCGACGCGCTTTGAGCGCGAGCCGCACTGGCGCCCCGCCGGCGCCCGCTTCCTGGCGCCCGCGCTGCTGGCCGCGGCCGGCGCTGGGCTGGCGTTCGAAGAGGTCTTGAGCTGGATCGAGACGCGCGACAAGGACACCGCTGCCGAGCTGCTCGAGCGCTCGAGGGCGCCGCACGCTGCGCGTGCGCTGTCGAGCTGGCGCTCCGTGTGGCACAAGGACCCGCGCTACCTCTCGAACCTCCTGGCGACGGTCGAGGAGGCGCTCGACGCCTGGCAGGAACCGTCTGTGCTCCAGGCCACCGCTGGGGAAGACATCTCGGCGGAGTGGCTGCTTCAAGAAGGGAAGGCGAACACGCTGTACGTGATCGGGCCGGAGAAGGACCAGCGGCGGCTGCCGAACCTCTACGCCGCGCTCTTGATGACCGTGCTCGACGACGCGCTGGCGATCGCCGCCACGCGGCCGAGCGGCACGCTCGACCCGCCACTGCTGGCAGTACTCGAGGAGGTCGCGAACATCGCGCCGATCCCGAACCTGGCGCGTTACGCCGCGACCGGGATCGGCCCGGGCGTGCTGCTCTTGACGGTCCTTCAGGACTACGCGCAGGCGCTCGAGCACTGGGGCTCCGAGCGCGGCCAGTCGATTCTCGCTGCGCACACGTGCAAGCTGTTCTGCTCGGGGATCGCCGACCCACCGACGCTGCGTTACATCTCCGATCTTCTCGGGCACAAACCCGTCAAGCACACGTCGAAGCATCGCGGCGACGGCCGCTCGTCCACGACCGTCAGCGAGCAGATGCAGCCGCTGGCGCCGCCGCACGCGATCCGCCAGCACCCGGAGCACACAGCTCTCTGCGTGTACGGACGGATCCCACCCGCCTGGATCGACTTGCGGCCCTACTGGCGCGACGCCCAGGCGCCGCGGCGCCCGGTCGGCGACGGGCTCGGGAACTCACTCAGGCGGCGGGGGAGCCGGAATGTTCGTTCAGTCGCGGGCCCGAGGGCGTCGCGTGGCTGAGGCGTCCCCCACCGGTGCGGCTGACAGGCCTGCGGCCGGGAGCGAGGATTGCGAAGCCAAGGTTCCGGTCGAGCGCCTGGCCGAGCTGCAGGCGCGGGTCGCGCGGATTAGCCGCCGCTATGAACGCGCCGGCGGCTCGCCGGTCACGCTGTTGGACTCCGGTCGGCGCGCGGGTGACCTGGTGATCGTCCGCCTCGACGGCCAGACGCCGAGCCTCGGCGATTGGCGGATCGTGTGCGTTCTTCATCACGAGCCGGGCGGCACCCGCGTCGAGCCCTGCGAGCCGATCAGCGACGCCCAGCGCGACCGACTCGCCTCCAGCCGCGCGCTCTGCGAGGCGTGCCGCACCATGCGGCCGCGCACTAAAACGTTCCTGTTGCGCGAGCGGGCCACGGGACGGACGGTGCAGCTCGGCTCGAGCTGCCTGCGCCCTTACACCGGCGCCGACTCGCCCGAGGCGGCGATCGCTCGCGCCGAAGCGCTCGCCGGTGCAGCCGACGTGGTCACGGTCGCGGCTACGCCCACGAAGCGTCGGTCCGGCGGCGCGCGATACATCGACACGAGCGTCTTCGTCGCACACGCGGTCGCGGTCGTGCGCGCGTGCGGTTACGTCCCCGCGAGGAGCGCCGGGCCGACCTGGAGCGCCGCGCTCGAGCGCCTTGAGCGGGGCTACACAGTCATCGATGCGGATCTCGTGCGCGCTAGGGAAATCCGGGAATGGGCGGCCACTCGCCGCACCGATGAGCCGCAAAGCTATCCGTCGCGGCGGGCGGCCTGCTTACTGCACGAACGGCTGACGAGCAGGGAACTGGCGCTCGCGGCATCGGCAGTCCCCGCATATAACCGGCGGCTCTACTGGATGATCCGCCGGCGGGCACGGCGGACGAAGAAAGATACGCAGGCCGCCAGGCGGCGCGCGCGGCAGGGCGACGCGCGGGCTAATCGTGACACCCGGTGCTGAGCACGTGCGGGGGAGATGCGGCCAGTCCGAACGATCCTCACGCTGTGGGCCGCGCTCGGCGCGGTTGTGGTGCTGGTAGTCCTCGTTGCGGTCGCGGCGAGCCCGTCTGCCCGGGCATGCGAAGGTGTCGGCGGACCGTCGGCGGTGGCGGGCGTCCCGTCGTGGCTCTTGCCGATCTACGAGCAGGCGGCCGCAAAGTACGGTCTGGGCGCAAACGGGTGGGCGTACCTCGCATCGATCAACTACCACGAGACCTCGTTTGGCAGCGACCTTTCCACCTCGAACACGGGGGCGCTCGGTTGGATGCAGTTCGAGCCCGGAACGTGGCGCACGTACGGGATCACGCCCGACGGCTCAAGAGCGCCAGACAGCCCCGCCGGATGGGACAACCCTGCCGACGCGATCTTCTCTGCGGCCAACTACCTGCAAATCTCGGGCGCGCCGTCAGACTGGCCGGGCGCGATCTACGCCTACAACCACGCGGGCTGGTATGCGGCAGAGGTCACCGCGACCGCTCGGCGGTATATCGCCGCCACCCCAGGACTCCCGCACGCCGGCTTCGCCAGCCAAACCGAGCTTCCCGCCTCTGGATCGTGTGGGACCGCCGCACCCGGGCAATACGTCAATCCCTTCGCTCGCTCCCGCGGGGCGTATGTGACCCGACTCGACATGGGCGCAGACGTCGCCGCGCAGGGTCCAATCGACGCGCTCGGCGACGCGACCATCACCTACGCCGCCACGGGGATCGGCGGCGGTTGGGTCTGCGAGGGGCCCTATCCGAACGGCGGGATCGTCTACCGGCTGAACGACGGCCCGGACCGCGGCAAGCTCGTCTACGTGGCCGAGGACATCGTGCCGACCGTGCACGCGCCGCAGACGGTCACGGCCGGTCAGCAAATCGCGACTTTCGCAGGCTCGGACTGCATCGAGACGGGCTGGGCAGCGCAGGCAAGCGGCGTAGCCACCTACGCCGCCGTCTCCGGCGGCGGCTACACGGACGGGGCGGGCTGCAACCCGACCGCCGCCGGCGAGAACTTCTACGACCTGTTGCACTCACTCGGCCTGTCAGCGAGCAGCTGTCGGCAGATGCCGCCGATCACAGGAAGCCACTATCCATGATCGGCCCCAGGGCAACGGAAGGACGAGGCCAGCGCGCTGCCGCTCGCGTTGGCCGGCGCCGTTGCGGCGCCCGCGCTCCTCTTTATGGCATCACGGCGCGCACCGTGTAGCAGCAAGGTGCTCGCGGCCGCATCCGGCCGTGAGCGGAAGTGCGCGCCGCCCCGT
>CAWBDP010000009.1:0-510150 GCA_963787635.1 uncultured Actinomycetota bacterium
ACGGTTTCGACGGCAGCGCCGCCGAGGCCGCCATCGAGCAAGTGGGGCTTAAGGATCACCGCACCGCTTATTGCGGCAACCTTTCCGGCGGTCAGCGCACCAGGGCCTCCCTGGCGTGCGCGTTGGTCTGCCGGCCTGAGCTGCTCGTGCTCGACGAACCCACGGTCGGGCTGGACCCGGTACTGCGGGCCGATCTGTGGGAACAGTTTCACGACCTCGCCAACGACGGGACCACGCTGGTGGTTTCCAGTCACGTGATGGACGAAGCCGACCATTGCGGCGACCTGCTGCTGATGCGCGACGGTCACCTGGTCGCCCACACCACCCCGACTCAACTACGAGAGGACACCGGATGCACGTCACTGGAGGAAGCGTTTCTGTCCATCATCAGGCGGAGCACCGCGCGCCAAGCCGGATAGGACTGCGGGGGTACACGGCGACCACCACGCGCATTCTGCGCCAGCTGGCCGCCGACCGCCGCAGCGTTGCGATGATTTTGCTCGTGCCGATCTTGGTGATCACGTTGATGTACTTCATGTTCGACGACGTGCCGCACCGCCCGGGCACCCCGTCGCCCTTCAACAACGCCTGTCTAATCCTGCTGGGCCTGTTCCCGCTCTTCTTGATGTTCATCATCACCTCGATAACGATGCAGCGCGAACGTGCCTCGGGAACGCTGGAGCGCATTTTGACCACTCCGCTGCGCCGCCTCGATCTGCTGCTCGCCTACGGCACCGCGTTCTCGATCGCTGCGGCGGTGCAAGCCGTGCTGGCCTGCGGCTTGTCGTTTTGGGTCCTCGGCTTTGACACCGCGGGCAGCCCGATCTGGGTCTTCGTGATCGCGATCATCAACGCGGTGCTGGGCGTTGGGCTGGGCTTGCTATGTAGTGCGTTCGCCCGCACCGAGTTTCAAGCCGTGCAGTTCATCCCGCTGGTGATGGTGCCGCAGCTGTTCCTGGCCGGCATCATCGTGCCACGGGCGCTGATGCCGAGCTGGCTGGAATGGATCAGCAACGTCATGCCGGCCAGCTACGCGCTGGAGGCCCTCCAGCAAGTGGGTGCGCATCCGCAGCTGACCGGCGTTGCCGTCCGTGACATGGTCGTCGTGCTGGGCTTTGCGATTGCGGCAATGTCGCTGGCTGCGGTGACGCTGCGCCGGCGGACTGCGTGATTGGCGTGGTCGACCAAGCCCTCACGAGACCCACCGCAAACGTCGCGGACGCCCGCCCGGCAGCTCCGACACCCGCGAACGGATCCTGGTAAGTGCACGGGATCTATTTGCGCACCAACGGTTTTGACAACACTTCGATACGGGCCGTGGCCGCTGCCGCCGGTGTGGATTCCGCGCTGGTGCACCATTACTTCGGCACCAAACAGCAACTTTTCGCCGCCGCGATCCACATGCCGATCGACCCGATGGAGGTGCTGGTACCGCTGCGCGAAACCCCGGTCGAAGAACTCGGTTTGAAGTTGCCGTCGGTGCTGCTGCCGCTGTGGGATTCAACGCTCGGCACGGTTTTGATCGCCACGTTGCGGTCGATCCTCACTGGTCCCGATGTCGGACTGGTGCGATCGTTCTTCCGCCAGGTCATCGTCGCTGAGATCGCCGCCCGGGTTGACAATCCGACCGGTACCGGGATTTTGCGCGCCGAATTCGTGGCCTCGCAACTGGTTGGCGTGGCGATGGCCCGCTACATCCTGGAGCTGGAACCGTTTGCGTCGCTGCCAGTTCAGCGGATCGCCGAAACCATCGCGCCGAACCTGCAGCGCTATCTCACCGGGGACCTGCCGGACTGGACCGCGCCATGAGCCGGGTGTGCTCCCGGTCGCTGACCTCGACCGCCTCGTCGACCAAGAGCACCGGGATGCCGTCCTCGATGCGATAGGCGCGCCGCAGCCTGGGGTTGTAGAGCAGTCCCCGCCCGGCTGGTCGACCAGCAGCAGCGGGCCCCGGTCGGCCGGGCAAACCAGGATGCTCAAAAGGGTTTCGTCGATCATGGCGATGCCTTGTCGTCAGTTCGCGCCGGACAGCTGGGTTCGCACGGCGGCGGTCAGGCGCCGGAACTGGCCGCCGGCAGAGTCGAAATACCACGCGTGGCGCCCGGACTTGGGAACCCCGGAAGCGCGCAGGGCGCTGACGGTGGGTCGGCAGGTGGCGCTCAGCGTGATCTTCGGCACGACGCGCACGATGTCGGGCCCCGCCCCGACCGGCAGCTGCGCCACGGCCTCGGTCAGATCGGCTGCGGTGACAGACGAACCCGGTTGCAGCGTGATGGCCGACACCGCCAGGGAACGGCCACCCAGCGACACCCCGTAGGTCACCGCGAGGTCGACCGCCGGAATCAAACCGAGCGCGTCGGTGATCGGCTCGTCGTAGACGGTGCCGCGGGCGGTGCGGATGACCGAGCCGCGACTGCCCATCAGCCAGTAGTCGCCGTCGTGGTCGCGGCGGAACAGATACTCGGTCGACACCCAGGTGTCGCCCGGCGCGAACACGCCACGCTTGACCGACGGCGCTCGGATCGATCGGCCCGCTCTGACTGCGGCCAGCAGCACACCGACCTCGTTGGCGTCGGCGCCTGCGGACGAAACCGCGGTCGTCTTCCAGGATCAGGTCGTCGTCGGCGTCGTAGGCGCCGAGTTCGACGCGCGGCGCCGGGCAGCGGCCTGCCCTTGCTGCCGATCTTGGCGCCGGCCACGTTGGCCAGCACCGCCTGCCCGTCGGTGGTGGCGAAGAACTCGACGACGTGCGCGGGCGCAGAACTCGTCGACGACCCGCTGCCACAAACCCGTCGGCATGCCCGAGCCGATGAACAGCCGCACCGGGTGGTTGCCGCTTGAGGTCGAACTCCGGGTCGTCGATCACCTCGCGCAGCATCGCCCAGGTGTAGGACACCACGATGACGCCGTACTGCCGTAGCTCGTGCGACGAATCGGTCCGGGCTGCAAACCCCGCGACAGCGCGATCCGGGAGCCGCCGACGACCGCGCCGCCGAGGCTGACCAGCAGTCCCGACTGGTGATGCAGCGGCGTGAGGCAGTACACCGTGTCGCGGCGGTCCAGGCCGGCCGTCGACGCGGTGCCGAACGCGGACAGCGCCCAGCGATAGTTGGTGATCTGACTTGCGCGACCAGCTCGCCGCCGACCGCGCTGAACGCGACGAACGCCAGTCGCGCGCCAGCCCCGGGTTGGGCCGGTACCAGCCCGGCAGCTCGACCGCGTCCGGGTCGATCTTCTCCATGTCGATGACGTCTTCGTCGCTCGGGCAGGATGCAGATCGCGCGGCTCGCCGCCGCCGAGCACCAGGACTTGGCCGCGGCAGATGGCGCGCGGCCTCGCAGGTTCGTCGGGTCGGTGATGATCTCGCGCACGCCGCCGAGCCGCGCCGCCGCGGCGAGGTCGGCGTCGGGCGGCATCAGCACGGCGACCGCGCCGAGCCGCGACAGCGCGGCGATGGCGACCAGCGCGCTGGGCCGGGTCTCCATCAGCACGCCGACCCGGTCGCCCTGCCGGACGCCGACCTCGATCAGGCCGCGCACGACGTTGTTGATGCGCCGGTGTCGACGGCCTCGTAGGTGTGCACGCGGCCGTCGAACAGCAGGCATTCGCCGCTGCGGCGGCTCGGCGCCTGCTCTGTCGATGATGCGGCCCAGCGAGATCCGGGTGTGGTCGTTGATCTGGCCCAGCCGGGCCAGCCGCGGCAGCGTCCGGACGGTCTCGACGGCCAGCGTGCGCATGGACTTGTTGGCCGCGACGCACCGCGCTCGACCGCTGCCGCGCGCCAGTCCAAGCGCCGCCTCGGAGGCCTCGCCCGACGCCGTGCGCGACCCGGGAGCTGAACGGCACACCGCTGTCGGTGTGCTCGGCCGGCTGTCGGCCATCGGCGCGATGCCCTCGGGCATGTCGCCCTCGCCGGACAGCCACCGCACCCAGTCGGCGACGGTCGGCCAGCGTCTGCGTGGCGGCCTTGCGAGCCGACGACCAGGCCGAAATGTCCTGTGCGGATGGGGCATTCGTAGACCTCGGCGTTGGGCGCGGCGCGCTGGATTCCGCGCACCGCCGCGGGCTGGCCGATGTCGTCGACCTCGCCGACGAACGCCAGGATCGGGACAGGTGATGTCGGTCAGCGTGACCAGCTGCCCGTTAATTGCGAAACCGCCGGTCATCATCCGGTTGTGCGCGATGAACTGCTTGAGCAGTTCGGAGATCGCCGGGCCGGACCAGGCGATCCAGCCTTCGCGCTCCAGGAATCGGCGCTGCTGTTCTCGCGGCAGCAGGGCCTCGCGGTCGTGCAGCTGGCGCAGGAAGTCGACTCGGGCCTTGGCCGTCTTGACCGGATCCATCATCTGAAAACCGGTGCGCGCCATCCAACTTGGGATGTCCAGCCGACTGAAGACGTGGTCGGCCATGAAGTCCGCGGCGGCCGCGGCGAAGATTCGCCGGGAGGCCCATCGGCAGCGCGGCGAGGGTGTCCACCGGTGAGCCGAACGTCGACGATGCTGGCGAGGTTCTTCGAACGCCGGTAGGCCGCGGTCTGGTACGCACCACATGCCGCCCTGCGAGTAGCCGACCAGATGCACGTCGTGGCCGGTGGCTTCGTTCACCGTGTCGATGGCCTGGCTGAGCGCCACGATGTGGTCGGCCAGGGTGCGCTGCATACCGCCCTCGACCTTGTCGGGCGAGCCGAAGTCGATGACCCACGGGATCGATGCCGGCGCGGTGCAGGATGCCGACCGCGCCGTCCTCGCGGGTGACGTCCCACATGTCGGCCGACATCATCATCGGATGCACCATCAGCACGGGCGGGCCCACCGGCGTCTGGCCGTTGCGGTTGTCCGGCGGGAAGTACCGCCGCAGCCGGTACATCGGCACGCTCTCGACGATCTGGGACGGCGACGGCACAGTGCCCGTCTCCAGCCCGCCGTACCGGACCACCTCCAGCCCGTTCTGCGCGGTGGCGACCAGCCGTTCCACCGGCCGGGTGATCGCCGAGAACTTCAGATCCACCGCTGCTCCCTCCACCAGACATTGCTGCTGTATGTGGCCTGGCAGCGCCCACATCATGGCACATCTTGGTCCGCGTTCCGACGGCTTTGGCGCCCTGCGCGGACCGGGGTGGTCACCGCTGGCCTTGTCGCGCGGCGACCCGCTCGCGCCCGGCTTCGCCGCGCTTGCGATCACCGCTAGCCTTGTCGCGCCGCGACCCGCTGCGCCCGGCTTCGCCGCGCTTGCGATCACCGCTAGGCTGCACCCGGTGGCGCACCTATTGGGGCCGAGGCCGTACACCTGGCGTATCCGAACCAGGTCGTATTCGAGTCGGTAAGCCTGGGTGTGAACGACGGCGCACGTATCGGCATCGTGGGCCGAAACGGTGACGGCAAGTCCAGTCTGCTCGGCTTACTCACTGGTCGACTACATCCAGACTCCGGCCGTGTCACGTGGCGCAGCAGCTTACGCGTCGGCGCACTCAGCCAGGCCGACACGCTCTCCGCACACTGGACCGTCGGCTGGACGCTGGTCGGTGACAAAGCCGACCACGAATGGGCGGCCAGTCCACGGATCCGCGATGTGGTTGGCGGCCTGGTCTCCGACATCGCCTGGGACGCAACGATTGCCACCCTCAGCGGCGGCCAGCGGCGACGCGTGCAACTGGCCGCGCTGCTGGTCCACGAGTGGGATGTGGTGGCGCTCGACGAGCCCACCAATCACCTCGACATCCAAGGCATCACCTGGCTTGCCGACCATTTGCGCCGGCGATGGAGCCGAAACACCGGCGGGCTGCTGCTGGTGACGCACGACCGCTGGTTTCTCGACGAGTGCGCCACTACGACATGGGAAGTCCACGACGGCATCGTGGAGCCGTTCGAGGGCGGTTACGCCGCCTATGTGCTGCAGCGCGTCGAGCGCGACCGGCTGGCCGCCGCTGCCGAGGCCAAGCGGCAGAACTTGATGCGAAAGGAGCTGGCCTGGCTTCGCCGGGGGGCGCCGGCCCGCACGTCCAAGCCCAAATTCCGGGTCGAGGCCGCCAATGAGCTGATCACCGATGTGCCGCCGCTGCGCAACACAGCCGAGCTGGCAAAGCTCGCGACCGCACGGCTCGGCAAGGATGTCATTGATCTACTCGGCGTCTCGGTTTCATTCGCCGGCCGGCCGGTGCTGCGCGACATCGAATGGCGCATCGGCCCCGGTGAACGCAGCGGCATCGTCGGCGCCAACGCCGCCGGCAAGTCCACCCTGCTGGGACTGATCGCCGGCACCGTCCAGCCAGACAACGGACATGTCAAGCGCGGCAAGACCGTTCGTCTAGCGGTGCTCGACCAGCAGGGCGAGCTGGCGTCGATGGCCGCTGACCGAGTCGCCGACGTACTGGGCGGGCTGCGCCGTGGGTATGAGGTCGACGGCCGTGAAATCAGCCCGACCCAGCTTCTCGAGCGGCTCGGGTTTGGCCGCGACCAGCTGTCTGTGCCGGTTGGTGAACTCTCCGGCGGCCAACGCCGACGCCTGCAGCTGATGCTGACGCTGTTGGCCGAACCCAATGTGCTGCTGCTCGATGAGCCCACCAATGACGTGGACACCGAGATGTTGGCCGCCACTGAGGATTTGCTCGACTCCTGGCCGGGGACCTTGGTCGTCGTATCGCATGACCGTTACCTGCTCGAACGCGTCACCGACCAGCAGTACGGGATAGTCGACGGCCGATTGCGGCATCTGCCGGGCGGCGTCGACGAATATCTGCGGCTGGTTACCGACGCCTCGCCTGCCGTGCAGCCTGCGCGCAGGGTGGCCGCTGCTGAAGAAACCCGGCACCCAGCGTCGCGGGCCGAACTTCGCGTCGCGCAAAAGGAAACGGCTGCTATCGAGCGCCGCCTGGCCCGGCTGGCCGGCCAGATCGCGGCCAAACACCTCGAACTCGCCGAGCATGACCAGTCCGATCATGTCGGTCTGACACGCCTGACACAGCAGCTACGCGCTTTGGAGGACGAGGTCGCCGCGGCGGAGAACCGCTGGCTGGAGCTGTCGGAGGTCTTCGAGTAAAGCCCAAACAGCGAACCCGGCGATTCGCGCTGGATGGCCGCTCGACGGACAAAAGCCGAGTGGCGATGGTTGAATCGCCCTGTGCGACGCACCGACGTTGGAATTATCGGGGCCGGCATCGTTGGTTTGGCCACCGCCTTTGCCCTGACCGAACGGGGTGTCTCGGTCACCGTCTACGAGCGCGGTCTGCCCGGACATGGTCAATCGGGTGGGGACTCACGCATCTTTCGGCATGCCCACGATGACCCTCGCCTGATCGCCTTCGCCCAACGCAGCCGGGTGATCTGGGATGAGTGGTCGGAGCGCTTCGGAGCCGAATTGGTTTCTGGTGACGGCGTTGTAGCGATCGGGCCGTCCGTCGAACGCCGCCTTGGCGTACTCGAAGGCTTCGCAGATATCCCTGCCCGGCTCATCGACGCCGACGAGCTGCACGATCGGCTGCCTATCCTCAGCGGCTTCCATGGCGCCGCGGTTCTTGACGAGCGCGGCGGCTCAATTCGCACCAAGGCGGCGATTGCTGCGCTGACCGCCGCGGTTCCAGAGCTGGTCGCCGACGAGGTGCTGCTCCTACGGTCCACACCGGTCGGCACCGTCGAGGTCCGCGCCGGCGGTGTCGCCGCTGAGCACGACCGCGTGGTGGTGTGCGCCGGCCGCGGTACCGCTTCGCTTGCTCGTGGGCTTGGTCTGGCTCTGCCGATCCGCGACGGCGCTCACGTGCGCCTCACCTATGACGTCCGCGGTGAGCCGCCGCCGACATTGGCCTGCCTGCTGGGCGAGAGTGTCGGGGACGGTGAAGCCAACGTCTACGCCGCGGCCCTGCCGGGCAACGGCCGCTACGCCGTCGGGCTCAGCGACTCCGTCGATGCTCCGCACGCGGGCATGTTGGACCCCCAGGCCTTGGTCCAGCTCGCTGAGCGGGCCAGCGGTTACGTCAAGCGTGCTCTGCCCGGGCTCGACCCCGAGCCGGTCGATGTCCGCCATTGCTGGGTCACCGAGCTGCCGTGGGGCTTAGACGGCCTGGGCGTCTGGGCGGCCGACGGCGTCTTTTTTGTTGCGGGAAACCACCTTTTCAAGCATGCGCCCGCACTTGGCCGCGCCCTGGCGGCGGCGTGCGCTGGTGAGGACCTGGCCGACGAACTGCGGCCCGACGCGCAGCTGGGCCGCTCTTGAGCGCAGTCGGTCCACGGTTCGGTTGCCGACGGAGTGGCTGCCGCGCTAACGATGATCCAGGAAGTGCTCGTCGCACCCTCCCGGGAAACAGGGAAATCGCGGTAATTTGGCCCTGATCAGACCGTAAACCGTTGTCGTAGCCGCTCGACGCTCGTGTGGACCGAATCCAGCTGCCGGGCCACCTGGATCGGCGCGGTGCCGCCGCGGGCGTCGCGCGAAGACACCGAGCCTTCGATCGTGAGCACGTCGCGGACATCGGGTGTCAATTCGGAGTTGATCGCGGCCAGTTCATCGTCGGTCAACTCGTGAAGCTCGACGCCGCGCTGTTCGGCGATGCGAACGGCGGCGCCGGCGGCCTCATGGGCGGCTCGAAACGGAACTCCCCGCCGCACCAGCCACTCGGCGATATCGGTGGCCAGTGTGTAACCCGCCGAAGCCAGCGCAGCCATCCGCTCGATATCGAAAGTCAGGCTGCTCACCAGCCCCGCCATCGCGGGCAGCAGCAGCTCCAGCTGCGCCACCGAGTCGAAGACCGGTTCCTTGTCCTCCTGCAGGTCGCGGTTATAGGCCAGCGGCTGGGCTTTCAGGGTTGCGAGCAGTCCGGCCAGGTTCCCGATCAGCCTGCCGGACTTACCGCGTGCCAGCTCGGCGATATCGGGGTTCTTCTTCTGCGGCATGATCGAGCTGCCCGTCGACCAGGAGTCGTGCAACCTGACGTAGCCGAATTCCGTTGAGCTCCAAAGGATGATGTCCTCGGCCAGCCGCGACAGATTCACGGCGATCATCGCGAGCACGAACGCCGCCTCGGCGGCGAAATCCCGCGCGGCGGTCGCGTCGACCGAATTGTCGGCGCTCGTCGAGAAACCCAGCTCGTGTGCGATCGCTTCTGGATCGAGCCCCAGCGACGAACCGGCCAGCGCGCCCGAGCCGTACGGCGACACCGCCGTTCGCGCGTCGAAGTCGACGATCCGATCCACGTCGCGCAGTAGCGGATGGGCGTGCGCCAGCAGATGATGCGCCAGCAGGATCGGCTGCGCGGACTGCAGATGGGTCTTGCCGGGCATGATCGCAGCCGGATGGTTGGCGGCCTGACCCGTCGAGCGCGTCCACGATGTCCAGCACGCCTTCGGCGACCCGTCGCACCGCGACGCGCAGCCACATTCGAAACAGCGTGGCCACCTGATCGTTTCGCGATCTGCCCGCTCGCAGCCGACCCCCCAGATCGGGACCGACGCGGTCGATCAGGCCACGCTCGAGGGCCGCGTGGACGTCTTCGTCGGTGGCCAGCGGGGCGAAACTGCCGTCGGCAACATCGGCGGCGAGACTGTCCAACCCGGCCAGCAGACCGTCGCGCTGCTCGGCGGACAGCAATCCCGCCCCGAACAGCACCTGCGCGTGGGCCCTCGACGCGGTGATGTCGTACGGTGCCAGCACCCAGTCAAAATCGGTGGACCTACTCAGCGCCGTCAGCGCATCGGAGGGGCCGTCGGCGAAGCGACCGCCCCACAGCGACCCCACGTTGGTGCTCACGTTTTCTCCGCGAACAGACGTAAAAGCCCCTCTGACGCCCAGCGTTTCGCGTGCTTTTGCGTCTGGTGGCCGGGCAGGGCCCGGCGAACACCGCTGGAGGAAGGTCACCGCAAGTCCCGCCGGGCGGCAAGCTTCGACGACAAGCCGTGCACGTAGACGAATCCGCGCGCGCTGGACTGGTCGAAGCTGTCACCTTCGTCGTAGGTGGCTAGGTTGAAGTCATAAAGTGACTGTGCGCTGCGCCGGCCGTTGACGGCGATGTGTCCGCCGTGCAAGACGAGCCGGATTTCACCGGACACATGTTCCTGGGTGGTGGCCACGAAACTCTCCAGAGCGGTCTTCAGCGGCGAGTACCACAATCCGTCATAGACCAGTTCGGCCCAGCGCTGGTCGGTCAGCCGTTTGAATCGCCCCAATTCGCGTTCCAGAGTGACGTGTTCGAGTTCGGTGTGCGCGGTGATGAGCACCATCGCGCCTGGCGCCTCGTAGATTTCGCGGCTCTTGATCCCCACCAGCCGGTCTTCGACGACGTCGAGCCGCCCGACTCCCTGCCCGCCGGCACGCTCGTTGAGTTGTTCGATCGCCTGGAGGACCGACACTGGTTTGCCGTCGATCGACACCGGTACACCGCGTTCGAAGCCAACGATCACTTCGTCGGGGGTGTTCCAGTTGACGGTCGGATCTTCGGTGTACGCGTAGATGTCTTTTGTCGGCGCGTTCCAAAGGTGTTCCAAGAAGCCGGTTTCAACCGCGCGGCCCCAGACGTTCTGGTCGATCGAGAACGGCGAGCGCTTGGTGACGTTGATCGGGATGGCGTTCTCTTCCGCGAACGCGATGGCCTTCTCACGCGTCCACGCGTAGTCGCGGACCGGGGCCAGCACCTCCAGATCCGGTGCCAGCGAGGCGAATCCGACCTCGAACCGGACCTGGTCATTGCCCTTGCCGGTGCAGCCGTGGGCGACGATACCGCCGCCGTGCTCACGTGCGGCCGCAACCAGGTGCTTGGCGATGAGCGGCCTGCTGATCGCCGACACCAGCGGATAGCGGTCCATGTACAGCGCGTTGGACAAGATCGTGGGCAGGCAATAGCCGTCGGCGAACTCGTCACGCGCGTCGACGACAACCGCTTCTACCGCGCCGCAGTCCAGCGCCCGCTGCCGGATGACGTCCATGTCCTCGCCGCCCTGGCCCAGATCGATCGCGACGGCGACGACTTCCCGGCCGGTCTCCTTGCCGATCCAGCTGATCGCCACGGAAGTATCCAGACCGCCGGAATACGCCAGGATGACCCGCTCGGACATGAACTAATCTCCTTACGTCACTTCAGGTTTTCGATCGTGGCTGCGAGCTCGGCACCGGTCATCGGCTCGCGGGCCGCCACGAAGATGGTGTCATCCCCGGCGATGGTGCCGACGACGTAGGGTAACGCCGCGCGATCGATCGCGCTGGCCAGGTAGTCGGCGGCGCCCGGCGGGGTGCGCAGCACCGCAAGATTGGCGCTGGCGTCGGTGGAAACCAGCACTTCGCCCAGCAGCCGCGACAGTCGCGCGGTGCCACCGGAAACCCCGCGCACCGGGCTGCCGTCCTCGGGAACGACGTACACCCCGACGCCGCCATCGGCACCGCGCAGTTTCACCGCACCGAGCTCCTCCAGATCCCGCGACAACGTGGCCTGCGTGACATCGATCCCTTCCGACGCCAGCAACCCGGCCAGCTCACTTTGGCTGCGCACTGGCTCAGACGACAGGATCGTCACGATTCGGGCCTGCCGCCCGGCGCGGGTGACTTCGGGTGTAGCTCGGGCGCCGCTGTGGGTCACCGCGGACCGCTCCAGCAGCCACACCAACAGCGCCTTCTGCGCGTGCAGCCGGTTCTCGGCCTCGTCCCATACCGCGCTGCGCGGCCCGTCGATCACCTCGTCGGTGATCTCATAGCCACGGTGCGCCGGAAGACAATGCAGGACAACAACTTCCGGATCCGCCAGGTCCAGGAGCGCAGCATTGATCCGGAAAGGCAGCAACGGCCCTACCCGGTCCAGCCCGTCGCCCTCCTGACCCATCGACGTCCAGGTGTCGGTAACCAGCACGTCGGCGCCCATGGCGGCCGTGCACGGGTCGGTCGCCACGGTCACCGACGCCCCGGTAGTCGCGGCGCGCTGCTGCGCGGCGGCCACCACCGATGCGTCGGGCGCGAACTCAGCGGGTGTGGCGACTGTGACGTGGATCCCGGCGGTGACACCGCCGAGCAGCAGGGAGTGCGCCATGTTGTTGGCGCCGTCGCCGAGGTAGGTCAACCGCAGTCCGGACAGCGCGCCCTTGCATTCGGTCAGCGTCTGCAGATCAGCCAGCACCTGGCACGGATGGAATTCGTCGGAGAGCGCGTTGATGACCGGCACGCTCGCCGTCGCCGCCATCTCGGTGAGCCGGTCTTGACCGAAGGTCCGCCACACGATCGCATCGACGTAGCGGGACAGCACTTTTGCGGTGTCGCTCAGGGTCTCGTCGCGGCCCAGCTGGGTACTGCGACCGTCGACGACGACGGCGTGGCCGCCGAGCTGGGCGATGCCCACCTCGAACGAGAACCGGGTGCGGGTCGAATTCTTGTCGAGAATGACCGCAACCCCGCGCGGTCCGGCCAGCGGGCGGCGGCTCAGCGGGTCCTTCTTCAGCTCCGCGGCTAGCTGGAGAACCTCGGCCTGCTCGGGTGGCGAGAGGTCATTGTCGCGCAGGAAGTGACGGGTCATGCGGCCGCCGCCGTGTCGAGAATGCCGGGCAGCGCGCTCACGAAGGCGTCGATCTGGCGTTCGGTGATGATCAGCGGTGGCGCCAGCCGGATGACGTCGGCCGCCGGCGCGTTGACCAGATATCCCGCGGAGCGCGCGACGAACTCCACATCTTTGGCGAGGGGAGCGGTGAGCGCAACACCGCACAACAATCCGCGCCCGCGGACATGGTCGACCAGCGGATGCCGTAGCGATTCGATGCTGTGGTGCAACAGCTTTCCCAGCGCCTCCGCGCGCCGCACCAGGTCGTCGGCTGCCATTACCCGCAACACCGCGAGCGCCGCGGCCGCACAGACCGGATTGCCGCCGAACGTGCTCCCGTGCAGTCCCGGCGCGAGCAAAGTCGCGGCCGGGCCGACTGCCAGGCAGGCCCCGATCGGCAGCCCGCCGCCGAGGCCCTTCGCCAGGGTGACCACGTCCGGGGTGATGCCGTCGTGCTGATGGGCGAAAAACGTGCCGGTCCGGCCCATCCCGGTCTGCACCTCATCGAGCACCAGCAACGCGCCGTGCCGCGCCGTGATCTCGCGGGCGGCAGCAAGGTAGCCGTCCGGCGGAACCACGACTCCGCACTCCCCCATGATCGGCTCCAGGAATACGGCGGCGGTGTCGTCAGCGACCGCGGCGTCCAACGCGGTCGCGTCGCCGTACGGCACGTGGCTGACCTCGCCGGGCAGCGGGGCGAACGGCGCCTGCTTGGCCGGTTGCCCGGTCAGCGCCAATGAGCCCATTGTTCGGCCGTGAAAAGCTTCCTGCGCCGCAACCAGTTTCGTGCGCCCAGTGAGCCGGGACAGCTTGAACGCCAGCTCGTTGGCCTCGGTGCCGGAATTACAGAAGAACATCCGCGACTCGGTGTCCGCGCCTAACAGGCCGACCAGCGCTTCGGCCAATGCGATCCCCGGCTCGGTGGCATAGAGGTTGGAGGTGTGGCCCAGCGTCGAGAGTTGCCGGGTGACCGCCTCGATGATGGCGGGGTGGCGGTGGCCGAGGATGTTGACTGCGATGCCGCCGAGCAGGTCGAGGTAGGAACGGCCGTCGACATCGGTGACCACGGCGCCGTCACCGCTGGCCAACGCCACCGGCGGGGTGCCGTAGTTGTTCATCATCACCGCTGACCAGCGCTGCTGCATTGACTCAGTGCTGGTCATGCGTTGACCACCTTGGTGCCGGTGCCTGCGTCGGTGAACAGTTCGACCAAGACGCAATGCGCGACCCGGCCGTCGATGACGTGGGCGCTGGGCACGCCACCGGCAACGGCGCGCAGACACGCTTCCACCTTGGGGATCATCCCGGTCTGCAGGGTCGGCAACAGCTGTGTCAGTGTGTCGCTGTCGATTTCGCTGATCAGTGAATCCCGTTCCGGCCAGCGCGTGTACAGGCCTTCGACATCGGTGAGCATCAGCAACTTCTCGGCTCCCAGCGCTTCAGCCAGCGCTGCGGCGGCGGTGTCGGCGTTGATGTTGTGCACCACTCCCTCGGTGTCCGGCGCGAGCGTGGACACCACCGGAATACGGCCGGCCGCAATGAGGTCGAGCAGCGCGGCGGTGTTGACTCGATCGACGTCGCCGACCAGGCCGATGTCGGTGGTCACCCCATCGACGGTGACGCTACGCCGCACAGCGGTGAAAAGCGCCGCGTCCTCGCCGGTGATGCCCACCGCATACGGTCCGTGCGCGTTGATCAGGTTGACCAGTTCCCGGCCTACCTGGCCGAAAAGCACCATCCTGGCCACGTCGAGTACTTCGGGGGTGGTCACCCGGAAACCGCCTTTGAAGTCACCGGCGATATCGAGCCGCTGCAACATCGCGGTGATCTGCGGTCCGCCACCGTGCACCACGACCGGGTGGATGCCGCAGTTACGCAGAAACGCCATGTCGGCGGCGAAGGCGTGCCGAAGCGTGTCGTCGGTCATCGCGTTGCCGCCGTATTTGATCACAATGATCCGGTCGTGCAATTGCTTGAGCCAGGGCAGCGCTTCGGCCAGCACCTGCGCTTTGACTTGGGTGGGCAACCCGGTGGTGGCGCTCATGAACTGTAGGCCGAATTCTCTTCGACGTAGCCGTGGGAGAGATCCGTGGTCCGGATGGTCGCCTGGCCACCGGCCAAACCCAGATCGACGACGACTGCGATGTCGGTAGCCGAGAGATCCACCGCACGCGCGCCAGCCACCCCCACACCGTCGGCATACACCGCAGAGCCGTTGAACGACACCGTGATTCGGTCAGGGTCAAGCCGGACCGGTGCCATGCCGACGGCCGCCAGGACGCGGCCCCAGTTTGGGTCGGAGCCGAACAACGCGGTCTTGACAAGGCTGTCGCGGGCAATCACCCGGGCGGCGGTGAGGGCGTCATCGTCGGTGCCCGCTCCGGTGACGGTGATCGCGATCCGCTTGGTGACGCCCTCGGCGTCGGACTGCAATTGTGCGCACAGGTCATCGCAGACGCGCAGCACGGCATCCTCGAGATCGGGTTGGCTCGGCGCGATTTCGCTGGCCCCCGATGCCAGGAGCAACACGGTGTCGTTGGTGGAGCAACAGCCGTCGACGTCGAGCCGGTCGAATGTGGCCGCGGTGGCGCGGCGCAGCGCCGTTTGGAGGGCATTTGCCTCGGCGACAGCGTCGGTGGAAAGCACACACAGCATGGTGGCCAGTGACGGCGCCAGCATGCCGGCACCCTTGGCCATCCCGCCGATCGTCCAGTTGTCCGGATGATGCAGCGCAACCTGTTTGGGGACCGTGTCGGTGGTCATGATCGCGCGGGCGGCCTCTTCGCCGCCGCCGAGCCCGCCGGCCATCTCATGTACCAGATCGCGCACGCCGGTGAGCACTTTGTCCATCGGCAGCCGGTCGCCGATCAGACCAGTGGAGCACACGCCGACTTCGATGGCGCCGGTCTCGGTACCCCAGTCCGACAACGCGACGGCAACCGCCTCGGCGCTGGCGTGGGTGTCCTGGAAGCCGGCCGGCCCCGTGCAGGCGTTGGCGCCGCCGGAGTTCAGCACCACCGCGCGCAACCGGCCGGTGGTCAGCACCTGCTGGGTCCACAGCACCGGAGCGGCTTTGACCTTGTTGCGGGTGAACACGCCGGCTGCCGCATAGTCGGGGCCCTCGTTGAAGATCAGCGCGAGGTCCAGCGCGCCCGATGCCTTGATCCCGGCGGCCATAGCCGCGGCGCGGAAGCCGGCCGGGGCCGTCACACCCTGGGCACGCACCAGCGTTGCCGCATCCGTGGGGGTCACGGAGCCACCCCGACCACCGAAAGGCCCTGACTCTCCGGCCAGCCCAGCGCCAGGTTCATCGACTGCACAGCCGCCCCGCCGGTCCCCTTGACCAAGTTGTCGATCGCCACGACCGCGATGAACATGGCGGCGTCCTCGTCCACGGCGACGGCGATATGCGCACCGTTGCTGCCGATGACCGCACCAGTACTTGGCAGCTGGCCATCAGGCAGCAGGTAAACGAAAGGCTCTGCGTCATAGGCTTTTTCGTAAGCAGCCCGCAGCTGTGATAGTGGCGAGCGGGTGCGCGCCGTGCAGGTGGCAAGGATGCCTCGCGACGTCGGGATCAGCACCGGGGTGAACGAGACGGTGACATCCCGGTCAGTGACCGCCTGAAGCCCCTGTTTGATCTCCGGGGTGTGCCGGTGGGCTCCGGCGATGTGGTAGGCCCGCGCCGACCCGATGACCTCCGAACCGAGCAGGTCGGTCTTGGCGGTACGGCCCGCACCCGAGGTGCCACTGACCGCGACCACGCTGACCGCGCAGTCGATGAGGCCCTCGGCAACGGCGGGCAGCAACGCTAACAGTGCCGCCGTCGGATAGCAGCCGGGAACCGCGATCCGGCGCGAGCCGGCCAGCCGCGCCCGCGCCCCGGGCAGTTCGGGCAGCCCATACGGCCAGCTTCCGGCGTGCGGTGATCCGTAGAAGCGCTGCCAGGCCGCGGCGTCGGTGAGCCGAAAGTCGGCGCCGCAATCCACCACTACCGTTTCCGGGCTGAGCTGTTGGGCCAGTTTCGCGGAGTATCCGTGCGGAAGCGCGAGGAAAACAACGTCGTGTCCATCCAGTACGCCGGGCTCCGTCGGTTCGAGCACCCGCTGGGCGAGCGGCACCAGATGCGGATGGTGCTCGCCGAGCATGCCGCCGGCACTGGCGGCCGCGGTAAGCGCGCCGATCCTCAACCGGCCGTCGGCGTATGCGGGATGGCCGAGCAGGAGCCGCAGTATTTCGCCCCCCGCGTAGCCGCTCGCACCGGCGATCGCCACCCGCATCATCTCGGTCACACCGCCCATACTTGCATGAATATTCAGTGCTATGCAAACTCATTCTCAGGTGGCCTGTCTTACGTCGACAGCGCGACACTCGACCAGCGACAGCGGTCGGAGGTCAGCGACTCAGTGCCGGCTGGGTGGCGGCGGTCTGGACAGCGGCCGGCGACTTGCGCGCCGCGCGCAGACGGGCGATTCCGTGAGCGGTCAGCGCGCATACGGCGCCGACGGCGATTGAGGCCCACACCGCCAGGCCGGTGTGGGCGAGCAACATGAAGCCGAACAGCGCGGCGACCGCCAACATCACGTAGCGCACTGGGGTCCAGTGGGCAGGTCGGTGAAACCGGGTGGCGACGACCATTCCCAACACCAAGGCGACGCTGTGCCCGGCGTCGGTGAAATCCCCACCCGCTACGGCAGTCGTTATGGCCACCGGTAGCCACCAGCCGATCCACGCCGGCCGCCAGCGCGACGGAATGGCCGCGGTCAGGCCGCCGAGCACCGCGACAGCGCCGTAGCTCATTCCCACGTCGCTGGCCCGGCTGACCGACGGCGGAAGCCAACCGAACTCAATCGCCGCCATCAGGCCCAACGCCACCACCAGCGTCGACCCGATGTGGCCGACCACGAACACCACGGTGAGCCGGCTGCTGTGCCATAGCAGTTCGGCCAGCGCAAGCAGGCAGACCAGGCCCGGGAGCCAGACATAGATATGGTCGGCATCGACGACGAACGCACTCCCGAACAGCGTTTCCAGCTTCCCGCGCGCCAGGTTGTGCAGATTGGTGCTGGCATGCCGAATTACCCGGGCGTGCACCTTCGGACCGAGGATCACCAGTGTGATGCTCACGGCGAGCAACGCCGCCGCGTAACCGAGGGTGATCCGGATCCGGGCCAGCCAGGACAATAGCGTGACAAACATCGACATCCACTATTCCTGTGGCTCGTCGTTCTCGGATGACTCTTTGGCCGCCGATTCCCTGCCGGTTCGGATTCGATAGATCGACATATCGGCGGGAATCCCAGTGGGTCTGCCGCCCAACAGCGATCGGTGTGCGCGCTTTGCGGTGACACCCAGGGCGTCAAGGTCGGCTTGCGGAATCTTGTCCAGGGTCGGACCGGACACCATTATGCCGCCTTTGGTGGCGCGTTCCATCACGCGGGCGGCGATGTTGACGTCGACTCCCAGCCAGTCGGCCGCCAGCCGCTGGGGCCGACCAGCATGCACTCCGAAGCGCATTCGCGGCCGGTAACCGTCGACTTCGACGGATTGCATGGCTTCTTTCGCGTCGCAGACAGCCCCCAACGCGACGATCGGATCGTCGAACACCGCCATGATCCCGTCGCCCATCCGTTTGACGATCCGTCCACCGGCATCCAACAGAGACGGTTCCACGGCGCGCGCGGATCGCCGCAGCAGTGCCAGGGCGGCGTCGTCACCAACTTTCAGCGACCACTCGGAGAAGCCGACCAGATCGGTGAATACCAGCGTCACCTCGGGATTTGCCGGCCGCCGGGAAACCGCCTCGGTGAGCGCCTGCCATACCTGCAGTGCGCCCAAGCTGACCTCCCGTGACGCCGCGTCGCGATCGCCCAGCAAGCGGCTCGCCGCTCGTGCGGCAGCGCGTGGACCGCCCTCACCGGCCGTAGACAACGGGTCACCGAATTCGGGATCACCAGGCAAAACTCGCCGCGCCCGCCGCAACATGTCGACGACGCGCGGGCTGTGATTTCTGCCGCGCAGCCACTGCGCAGGAGACCGTCGTCGTGAATCAGACGGATCAGGCGCGGTCGCCACTTGCTCGGGCTGGCCGGACGCCGAATGGGGCCCGAGTTCCACTTTGTCGAGGATAGGGGGAGTTCGTCCGCATGGGCAATGATCCCCGCCGTGGCCTACACCACGCGGCGGGTTAAATCGCCTGGTCACGCGGTTAGGGCAAGAATGTCGCCGCTCGATAACACCTGGCGCGACGCGCTCCGAAATCGTAGACAACACCTGTTGTCAACATTATCGTGGGATCGATCAGAGCAGGAGGCCGCGATGAGCACCACATCGATGACGCCCACCGATCCCATCCGGGACGACAGGAAGGCCGTCCTGGCCGATCCGCTTGGGCCGGACTCGCTGACCTGGAAGTATTTTGGCGACCTGCGCACCGGAATGATGGGTATCTGGATCGGCGCGATCCAGAACATGTATCCCGAACTGGGAGCAGGCGTCACTCAGCATTCGATCCTGCTACGCGAGCCCTTGCAACGGGTGGCGCGCTCGGTTTATCCGATCATGGGCGTGGTCTACGACGGCGACCGGGCGGCGCAAACCGGCCAGCAGGTCAAGCAGTACCACCACACGATCAAGGGTGTCGACGGAACGGGCCGGCGCTACCACGCGCTGAACCCCGACACGTTCTACTGGGCGCACGCCACGTTCTTCATGCTGGTGATCAAGGTTGCCGAATACTTCTGCGGGGGGCTGACCGAGGCCGAGAAGCGCCAGCTGTTCGATGAGCATGTGCAGTGGTACCGGATGTACGGCATGAGCATGCGGCCGGTGCCCAAGTCGTGGGAGGAGTTTCAGGAGTACTGGGACCGCGTGTGCCGCGAGGAATTGGAGCTCAATCAGGCCACCTTGGCCATTTTCCAAATCCGGATTCCCAAGCCCAAGTTCGTCCTGCTGCCGACACCGATCTGGGACCAGCTGTTTCGGCCGTTGGTGGCCGGCCAGCGCTGGATCGCTGCGGGAATGTTCGAACCCGCCGTCCGCGAGAAAGCCGGCATGCGTTGGACACCGGGCGACGAGGTCTTGCTGCGGGTATTCGGCAAAGCCGTTGAGCTCGCGTTCCTGGCCGTACCCGACGAGATCCGGTTACATCCGCGCGCACTGGCCGCCTACCGCCGCGCGGAAGGCCGGACGTCACCCGATGCGCCGTTGATCGAGGCACCGCGGTTCACGGCGCCGCCACCGGACCGGCGCGGCCTGCCGATGCATTACTTTCCGCCTCGGCGCACGATCATCGAGCGGGCCGGATCGCTGGTGCACACCACGTTCTCGCTGGCCGGGCTGCGGCCGGTGCGGGGCCGCGGCAAGGCCGCGTGAGGCTGCGCGGCTAGAGCGTGCGAGCGCTCTGATACAGGCAGATCGCCGCGGCCGCGGCCACATTGAGGCTCTCTGCGCCGCCGCGCATCGGGATGCGGACGCGGTGATCGGCCGCGTCGGCAACCTCGGCGGGCAGGCCCCGAGATTCCGGCCCGAACAGCCAAGCCGTCGGCACCGCAAGATCGGCGTCCTCGAGGGAAATTTCGCCGGTCAGGGTGGCGGCCAGCACTTGCAGACCCGCGGCGCGCAATGCGGCGAGGCCCACATCAGGGACGATGACGACCGGGATTGAGAAAATGCTGCCCGCCGACGCGCGCAGGCACTTCCCGTTGTAGGGATCGACACTGTGGCCGCCGAGGATCACCGCCGCCGCGCCCATGCCATCGGCCACCCGGACCAAGGTGCCGGCATTACCCGGCTCCCCAATTCCCACCGCCGCCGCGATCAGCCGCGGCGTCTCGGCCAGCACCTCGGCGAGATCGACTGCGGGCGGCTCGCAGACCGCCACCAAACCTGCCGGCGTGACAGTGTCCGACAACGCGCGGGCAGCCCGGTCGGTCACCAGGTGGACCGGCGCAGGGTGGCCGTCGAGCAGGGCGACGTATCGCTGTGCCGCGGATTCAGTGACGAAAACATCCCGCACCAGCCCCCGCCTGGAGGCGGCCTCAACCAGATTGGGGCCTTCTGCGAGAAACCGGTTCGCCCGCCGGCGCGCGATGTGACGATGCAGCTTGACTGCAGCGACCACGCGGGCCGAGCGTTCGGTGAGCACCGGGTCAGGGAGCTGTCAGGCAGCCTCTCCGGAGGGTGCGTTGACGTCATCAGGCAAGGCGGCCCGGGCGACGTCGACGAGGGCGGTGAACGCCGCCGGATCACTGACCGCGATCTCGGCGAGGTTCTTGCGATCCACCTCGACGCCCGCGGCCTTGAGACCCTGGATCAACCGGTTATACGTGATGTCGTTGGCCCGCGCGGCCGCGTTGATCCGGGAAATCCACAGCTTGCGGAACTCGCCTTTGCGTGCCCGGCGGTCACGGTACGCGTAGTTCAACGAATGCAATTGCTGCTCTTTGGCTTTGCGGTAGAGGCGGGATCGCTGGCCGCGATAGCCTCGCGACGCCTTCAGAACAGTGCGCCGCTTCTTCTGGGCGTTGACTGCCCGCTTCACCCGTGCCATCGGTATTCCTTCTCGTTCGGATCTCGTTCGGACGTAAATGCGTAAGTGCTTGTGCCGGCGCGGGGCGCCGTCAGCCGTTCAGCAGCTTCTTGACCCGCTTGGCGTCATGGCTCGACACACCGGTGCGACCCTCGAGTCGGCGGGTGCGGGTGCTTGGCTTGTGCTCGAGCAGATGCCTGCGATTGGCCTGTTCGCGCAGGATTTTCCCGGTTCCGGTGCGCCGGAACCGCTTCGACGCCCCGCTGTGGGTCTTGGCTTTCGGCATGTGTCCTCAGTTCTGGTGTCAGGTCGATAATTAGTTGGTGTCGCCGGCTGTATCGGCACCGCCGCCGGCTTGCCGCGCCGCCCTGGCGCGAGTCTTCGCGCCGCGATGCGGTGCCAGCACCATTGTCATGTTGCGCCCGTCCTGCTTGGCGGACGTCTCGACGAAACCGTAGTCGGCGACGTCGGCGCCCAGTCGCTGCAGCAATCGATAGCCCAGTTCCGGTCGCGACTGCTCGCGTCCGCGGAACATGATGGTGACCTTGACCTTGGACCCCGCCTCCAGGAAGCGGACCACATGGCCCTTCTTGGTCTCGTAGTCGTGGTCGTCGATCTTGGGTCGCAGCTTTTGTTCCTTGACGACGGTCTGCTGCTGGTTCTTGCGAGACTCGCGCGCCTTCTGCGCCGCCTCGTATTTGTACTTGCCGTAGTCCATGATTTTGCAGACCGGCGGTCTGGCGTTCGGGGCGACTTCGACAAGGTCGAGATCGGCATCCGCGGCGACGCGGAGTGCATCTTCGATGCGCACGATGCCTACCTGCTCCCCTCCCGGGCCGATCAATCGAACTTCAGGTACGCGGATGCGCTCGTTGACGCGAGTCTCAGTGCTGATGGGACCTCCCTGTGTCAGTTGGCACGGCCCGCATCTTCGCCGGCCGTGTCCTGCTTCTGGTGCCGACCGGTGCCCGAACTCGCCTGGAGGCAGCGGTGCAGTCCCCTCAGCAAATAAGGCCCTGCAGAAGCAGGGCCCTGATGCCGACCGGTCACGGCCTGAGCCGCCTGCAGTGCGCAGAACAGGCACCGCCAGGTGCCTTTGACCGGACCGCTGAGCCTTGAGGTGAACTCGTGGCCAACGGTGGGAGTGGGACTCCACTTGCTGTCCCTGGCTTTCGCCGGGACGGTCGCGGCAGTCAGTCTAGCAGCCAGGAAGCGTGATCCGGACACTCTGCCGCGGCGTCCTGGCCGCTTCCCACGCATGTCCCAGTTTTTCGGAATATCCTCACGCCCGTGACAGTCACCACAAGTCGGTCGAAGTCGACGTCCCGGTATCACTGGGTCCCGGTGGCCGCCGGGTGGACGGTCGGCGTGATCGCCACCCTATCGCTGGTGGCGAGCATGTCACCGGTACTTCGCTGGATGATCAAAGTCCCGCAAAGGTTCATCAACGACTATCTGTTCAACTTCCCTGACACCAGCTTTGCCTGGTCGTTTGTGCTGGCGCTGCTGGCCGCCGCCCTGACCGCGCGAAAACGCATCGCGTGGTACCTGCTGGTCCTGTACCTGCTCGGCGCGATCGCGCTCAACGTCAACGGTCTGGCCGACCAAGACCACATCACGCTGCAGTTCGTCGGCGACAGCGCCGGGCTCGTCTTGCACCTGACCGCGATCATCGTCTTGGTGCTGGGTTACCACGAATTCTGCGCCAAGGTCCGCGGCGGCGCCCCGCTCAAGGCGGCCGGCGCACTGCTGGCGGGGTGGGCGATCGGAATCGCATTGTCCTGGGGACTAGTCGAACTGTTTCCGGGCACGCTGGCGCGTGACGATCGGCTGCCTTATGTGGTGAACCGAGTGATCGGATTCGGCGCGGTGGATCCCGATCTGTTCCAGGGCAAGCCGCACGTCGTACTCAATGCGCTCTTCGGGCTCTTCAGTGCCCTCGCGCTGATGGCGGCGGCAGTCGTGCTGTTCCAATCCCAGCGCGCCGAGAACGCCCTGACCGGCGAGGACGAATCCGCGATCCGCGGCCTGCTCGAGTTGTTCGGCAAGAACGACTCGCTGGGGTATTTCGCCACCCGCCGAGACAAGTCGGTGGTGTTCGCCCCCACCGGCCGCGCCGCGGTCACCTATCGGGTGGAGATCGGCGTCTGTCTGGCCAGCGGCGACCCGCTGGGGGACCCGAGAGCGTGGCCACAGGCGATCGACGCGTGGCTGCAGCTGTGCCAGACCTACGGCTGGACGCCCGGCGTCATGGGGGCCAGTTCCCAAGGGGCCCAAGCTTTTCGCAATGCCGGACTGAACGCTGTGGAGCTGGGCGACGAGGCCGTTTTGCGCACGTCGGAATTCAAGCTTTCCGGTCCGGATATGCGCGGCGTACGCCAGGCGGTGACCCGGGCGCGCCGCGCCGGCCTGACGGTACGAATCCGCCGGCACGCAGAAGTTCCCGCCGACGAGATGGCGCAGGTGATCCAACGGACCGATGCGTGGCGCGACACCGAGTCCGAGCGTGGCTTTTCGATGGCGCTGGGCCGGCTCGGCGACCCGACCGACGCCGATTGCCTGCTGGTCGAAGCGTTAGACCGCAATTACCAGGTGGTCGCGATGCTCTCGCTGGTGCCTTGGGGACCCAACGGCGTATCCCTGGATTTGATGCGGCGTTCCCCGCAGTCTCCTAACGGGACCATCGAACTCATGGTCAGCGAACTCGCGCTGCAAGCGGAGCGCATTGGCATCGCGCGTATTTCGTTGAACTTCGCCATGTTCCGCTCGGCGTTTGCCCAGGGCGCCCAGCTCGGCGCCGGCCCGGTCGCGCGGTTGTGGCGCGCGTTACTGGTGTTCTTCTCCCGGTGGTGGCAGCTGGAGACGCTGTACCGCTCGAACGTGAAGTACCAGCCGGAATGGGTGCCTCGATACGCGTGTTACGAGGACGCCCGGATGATCCCCCGGGTGGGCGTAGCCTCGGTGATCGCCGAAGGCTTCCTCGTGTTGCCGTTCAGCCGCCGCAACAAGGAGCACACCGGGCACCGTCCAGCGGTGCCGGAGAGCTTGGTGGCCAGCGGACTCTTGCACGCCGATGGCTCCGCCCCAGACTTGTCCGAGCTGCAGCAGACGGAGCTTGCCGGTGGTGAGGAGCGGCCGTCGCGGCTGCCCGAACAAGTGCGGGTCCGGCTGGCCAAGCTGAAGGGCTTGCAGGACAACGGAATCGACGCCTACCCGGTGGGCCTGCTGCCCAGTCACACGGTGACCCAGGCGCTGGAAGCGCGCCGAGGGGACCAGCATCTCGGTTTCGGGACGTGTCTTGCGGATTCGCGACTTCGGCGGCGTGCTGTTCGCCCAGTTGCGCGACTGGTCGGGCGAAATGCAGATACTGCTGGACAATTCGCTGTTGGAGCAGTGCCGCACCGCGGATTTCACCAGGGCCATCGATCTCGGCGATCTGGTCGAGGTGACCGGGCAGATGGGATTCAGCAAGAAAGGCACACCCTCGCTGATCGTGCGGAGCTGGCGGCTGATCGGCAAGTGCCTGCGTCCGCTGCCGAACAAGTGGAAAGGGTTGATCGACCCGGAGGCTCGAGTGCGCACCCGCTATCTCGACCTGGCGGTCAATGCCGAGTCTCGGCAACTGATCGCGGCCCGCAGCGATGTGTTGCGCACGATCAGAGAGACATTGTTCGCCAAGGGATTCGTCGAGGTCGAGACACCGATCTTGCAGCAGATCCACGGTGGCGCCACGGCCCGCCCCTTCATCACCCACATCAACAGCTACGACCTGGACCTGTACCTGCGGATCGCACCCGAGCTGTACTTGAAGCGGCTGTGCGTCGGCGGGGTCGAGAAGGTGTTCGAGCTGGGCCGGGCGTTCCGCAACGAAGGCGTGGACTTCAGTCACAATCCCGAGTTCACCTTGCTGGAGGCCTATCAGGCGCATGCCGACTACCTGGTGTGGATCGACGGCTGCCGGGAGCTGATCCAGAACGCCGCCGAGGCCGCGAACGGCACGCAGGTGGTGATGCGTCCGCGACCGGATCGCGCCGACGGCAACCTCGAGCCCGTCGATATCTCCGGCGTCTGGCCGGTCAAGACGGTCCACGACGCGGTATCCGAAGCCCTCGGCGAACACATCGACACGGGAACCGAATTGGCGACGCTGCGCAAGCTGTCCGACGCCGCCGACGTCCCCTATCTGGCCCGATGGGACGCCGGCGCGGTCGTGCTGGAGCTCTACGAGCACCTGGTCGAGGCCCGGACCAAAGAACCGACGTTTTACACCGACTTCCCGACCTCGGTGTCCCCGCTGACCCGGCCGCATCGCTGCAAGCCCGATGTCGCCGAACGCTGGGACCTGGTGGCGTGGGGCGTTGAGCTGGGTACCGCCTACAGCGAACTCACCGACCCGGTGGAGCAGCGGCGACGTCTGCAGGAGCAGTCCCTGTTGGCCGCGGGCGGCGACCCGGAGGCAATGCAACTCGACGAGGACTTCCTGCAAGCCATGGAATACGCGATGCCGCCTACCGGTGGCCTGGGGATGGGCGTCGACCGCGTCGTCATGCTCATCACAGGCCGCAGCATCCGCGAGACCCTGCCATTCCCGTTGGCAAAACCGCGATAACGGGCTGCGCCCTCCTCGGCCACAGCGCGTTCACAGCCAACTCACAGAAGACCAGTTCACCATGGTTTGCGG
Source organism: uncultured Actinomycetota bacterium (assembly GCA_963787635.1). Lineage (GTDB taxonomy): Bacteria > Actinomycetota > Actinomycetes > Mycobacteriales > Mycobacteriaceae > Mycobacterium. Next base: position 25,711 of record CAWBDP010000009.1, read on the forward strand.
TGGGGCACATGATTGATGACGTGACTAATTCGACGGTGAGCGTCGCTTCGCCGCTGCTGGCGGACATCTCGTTGACGCACGGCTGGGTTCCGATCACGGTCCAGGTCGCTGCCGCCGTCGGGCTGGCGTTGGCGATCGGCTGGCGGTCGCGGCGGTGGTGGCTGCTGTGGCTGCCGACCGCCGTCGTAGTGGGAATTGTGTTGGCGGCCGAAGTGAACTGGTATATCAGGGTCTACGGCCTCGCCAATGAACCGACACCGCGCACCGTGTGGCTGTGGACCGCCCTGAGCGGAGTTGCCGCCGCGGTCGTGATCGTCGGCTGGCGAACTGCCGGGCGGTGGAGGCGCGCGGTATCGATTCTCGCTGTACCGCTGTGCCTGCTCAGTTGCGTGCTCGCCGTTAACGCGTGGGTCGGCTACTTCCCCACCGTGCAGAACGCCTGGAATCAGCTCACCGACGCTCCCCTGCCCGACCAGACCGACAAGGCCACCGTCGGCGCGATAGCCGCCAACCGGGCGATGCCGCCGCGGGGCAGCGTCGTTTCGGTGACGATTCCTGCCACCGGGTCGAACTTCAAGCACCGCAGCGAAATCGTCTACCTGCCGCCGGCCTGGTTTGCCTCCAGCCCTCCGCCGAAGCTGCCGACGGTGATGATGATCGGCGGTGAATTCAACACCCCAGAAGACTGGCTACGGGCCGGCAACGCGGTTAGGACTGTCGACGACTTCGCCGCCGCGCACGGCGGTAACGCGCCGGTGCTGGTGTTCGTCGATTCCGTCGGCACGTTCAACAACGACACCGAGTGCGTCAATGGAACCCGCGGCAATGCAGCCGACCACCTCGTCAAAGACGTTGTGCCGTATATGATTTCAAATTTCGGCGTCAGCCCCCGGGCGTCCCACTGGGGTATCGTCGGCTGGTCGATGGGCGGCACGTGTGCCGTCGACCTGACCGTCATGCACCCCGACCTGTTCAGCTCGTACGTCGACATCGCCGGTGACATCGGACCCAACACGGGAACCAAGGCCCAAACGATTGCCAGACTGTTCGGTGGCAACGCCGGCGCGTGGGCCGCCTTCGATCCGAGCACTGTGATCGCCACACACGGTAGATACAGCGGAGTGTCGGGGTGGTTTGCCATCGCCTCGTCGGCGCAGCGTCGAAATGACGCTGCCGCCCAAGCCGGCGCCGTGGCCATCAATGATCGAGGCGCAGTCGGTAATTCCGAGCAGGCGGTGGCCGCCGAATCGTTGTGCGCACTCGGCCGGGCCCACGGCATCGACTGCGCGGTTGTCGCGGCGCCGGGCAAACACGATTGGCCCTTCGCGGACAACGCGTTCAAAACCGCATTGCCGTGGCTGGCTGGCCAACTCGGCACTCCGGCCGTAGCACGCATCCCATTGCCGGCTCCTGCCGCACAGCCCGCCCGGCCGGTAGCCGCGCCGCGCAACGCGGCGCACAGTTGACTATTTCGTGGCGGGAACCGCGCTTTCCTGTAGGCCCGCCCTTTCGACGCTGAGCAGGCTCTCTGTTTCGTGTTCTTCTCGGTAGGCTTTGCCGCCGCCGTTGAGCCCGAAGAGCCGTTTGCTCCACAGCAGCCAGATCACCGCGGCGATATTGACCAGCAACGCGCCAAGCCGGAAAACCGTCACCTTTTCGGTCAATTCGTAGATCTCAAGTGGCAGCAACACGCTAGTCGCGATCACCGCGAAGTATTCGCCCCAGCGCTGCATGAGCCACAACCCGACCGCCTCGACAAGCTCGATGAGCGCATAAGCGAGCAGAAAAACAATGATCAACAGCAACTTCGACGCCGACAGCGAGAACGCGCTGCTGATGTGGTGCAGGATTTTCGAGTTATCCGGATTCCATCCGATCTGGTTCGCCAGCGGCCGCAGCAGCGGGAGATCTTTCTCGAACGCTTGTTGCAACTGCTCACGTGACCCACGAACTTTGAGAACGCCGACTGCCACCAACACGAAGATGACGGCCCGGAATGCGCGTTCCACGGCCAGGGCTCGCATCAACGTGCGGTCCCGCAGCAATCGCCCGCGCGGGATCTCCGGTGCCGTATTGGCCGCACCGCTGGCGCGCGGCGGACCGACGACGAAGGTTTCGCACCGCAAACAGCGCCAAGCCTCTCCGGCGGGAGTGTCGACGTGTAGGCGCTCCCGGAGCTCCGGTTCGTCGGGGGCGAATGTCGCATGCCCGCGTAGTCCACACGAGCGCAGCGCGAAATCGATCATGTACGGCACGTTACTGTCTCGCCACCGCCAGCGTGCGCAAACAGGGTGGCCGGGGCGCCGCTGCACTTCGCTGTGGTAAATGGCGTACTCGCCGTGGCTACGGCTATCAGGGCCGGCAGTCTCTGGGTGATGAATCGCCGGGTCCGCTCCTCATAACACGGTCTGGTGGCCCGCTCTTCGCTGCCGGCCACACATCAGCCACATGCAAGACGCGAAACCCTCTGCGTCGCTGAACGTCACGTTCACCTCAGGCGACGTGCTTGTCGAACCACTCGATCGGCAGTTCGGGATGGACGCCGAAGAAGTTGTAGCCGTCGAAGCGTCGATCAGTGCCCTCGATCCAGTACAAGCTCTTCTCTGCGACCGGGATCGCGTCGTAGATGTCCTGCACGTCCTGCGGTCGTGTCATCGTGTCGTCGTGCACCTGCGCGACCAGCGTGGGAACGGTCACGGCCTTGACGTGCTCCAAGGGCGACTGCTCGGCGAGATGGAAGCCGGTTAGCTCGTGCACCGCCTTGTCGAACTTCTCGTAGCCGTCGTCCATGCCGACACTCTTGACGAACTCCTCCACGATGTAGCGCCCGGAGACCGGCTGAAGCATCACCATGGCCTGGATCTCCGAGAATTCCTCGGGATGCTTGGACCAGGCGACGGCGGTCGAGTCGGCGCCCAGACACACCGACAGCAGCGCCTTCTTCATGTTCTTGGTGTCGGGTCGGGCGACCGCATACCGCAGCGAGCCAATGACGTCGCGGTACTCCAGTAGACCGATACCGACGATGCCACCGTTTCCCTGGCCGCTCATCCCGTGGTTGCGGATGTCATAGGCGAGGACGTTGTAACCCGCGTCGTGCAGAGCCTTATATTCCGGCAGCAAGTTCACTTCGAAGCCACCCAGGCCGCTGTACTCGGGCAGATGACCGGGATAGCCGTAGCGGTTGCCCGGCAGGAAGTGGTTGTGAATGATCAGCCGGTCGGAGTCCGCCGGGATGAACCAGCCCTCCAGCGGGACGCCGTCCATCGACGGGAAGCTGACTTCTTCGTAGTCCAGACCGACCTCGTCGGGGCGGCGCAGCACTGGTGCGCGACGACCCGCCGTCGTGCCGGTCGTCCAGAGCTGGACGAAGTTGTCGAACGCTGCCTGTGCTTCGTCTTCGTTGGGCATTTCGCTACCTCACTGGCTCGATAGATGTGTACGTCGTGGAGTCGACGTTACGGAGGCGCGGCAAACATTGGGGAGACGCTGGCTATAGGGGGAATGGCCAGTCCCCTCCCTGAGCGGCTCGGCATTTCCTACTGTGGCGGGATGGACATCGCCAAGGACATCAAGGAGTTCTTGATGACGCGGCGGGCGAAGATCGGGCCTCAGCAGGCGGGGTTCGCGCTCGGGCAGCGACGTCGAGTGCCCGGCCTACGGCGCGAAGAGGTTTCCCAGCTCGCCGGCATCAGCACCGAGTATTACACGCAGATCGAGCGCGGGAACGTCACCGGCGTCTCCGACGACGTGCTGCACGCGGTCTCGCGGGCGCTGCGGCTCACCGAGGACGAAACCGCCCACTTCTTCGATCTCGCCCGGGCCGCCATCGTCACCCGCGCCAGCTCGCGCACCAGGCGTGCAACTGGTCACAAGATCCCCGACGGGGTGCAGGCACTGATCGACAGCATGGCCACCTCACCGGCCATTGTCATGAACGGAAGCCTCGATATCCTGGCGGCGAACCCACTGGGCCGCGCGCTGTACGCTCCCCTGTTCGACCGGACAACAGCGGTGCCCAACTTCGCCCGGTTCATCTTCTTCGATGCCCTTGCCGAACAGGTGTTTCCGCAATGGGAAAGAACAGCCGACGAGGCCGTTGCGCTGCTGCAGGCCGAGGCCGCCCGTTCGCCCCATTCGGCTGCCGTCACCCAGATCGTCGGGGAACTGGCGACCCGCAGCGACAAATTCCGTACCCGTTGGGCCGCTCACAATGTCACTGGACACAAGCACGGCACGAAGCAATTTCGCCATCCGGAATTCGGTGAGTTGACCTTGACGTACAACGTCCTGGCAATCACCGCCGAACCGGGATTGTCCCTGGTCGGTTACACCGCCGAACCCGGTTCACCGTCCGCACAGGCGATACAGATTCTGGCCAGTTGGAGCGCTACCGAAACGCCCACAGCTGACTTGGCCCGCGCCAACTTCGAAAGCCCCACCGCCGCAACGGAATCGAAACCCGACGGCGATTGAGTTGGGCTTCGGTTGGGCTGCAAATTGGCTAAGCGTTGGCGCGCCGGCGCCGAGACGGGCGACGCGATGTGGCGGGCGGTGTTCCGTCGGGTATCAGAGTCTCGGCGAGGAACTTGCCGGTGTAACTCTCGGGCACCGCCATGATCTGCTCTGGGGTGCCCTCGGCAACGACGGTCCCACCCTCGGCGCCGCCTTCGGGCCCCATATCGATGATCCAGTCCGACGTTTTGATCACGTCCAGGTTGTGCTCGATGACGATCACCGTATTGCCTTTCTCGACAAGGCCGTTGATGACGCCCAGGAGCTTGCGGATGTCATCGAAATGCAAACCGGTGGTGGGCTCGTCGAGGATGTAGACGGTGCGTCCGGTGGAGCGCTTCTGCAACTCGGAGGCCAGCTTCACCCGCTGTGCCTCCCCGCCGGACAGCGTCGGCGCAGGCTGCCCCAGGCGCACGTAGCCCAAGCCGACATCGACCAGAGTGCGCAGGTAGCGGTGGATACCGCTGATCGGCTCGAAGAACTCCGCCGCCTCCTCGATCGACATGTCCAGAACCTCGGCGACGGTCTTCCCCTTGTAGTGCACCTCGAGGGTTTCCCGGTTGTAGCGGGCTCCCTGACACACCTCGCAGGGCACATACACGTCGGGCAGAAAGTTCATCTCGATCTTGATGGTGCCGTCACCGGTGCACGCTTCGCAGCGACCACCTTTGACGTTGAAGGAAAACCGGCCGGGTTGGTAGCCGCGGACTTTGGCTTCGGTGGTGGCCGCGAACAGTGTCCGGATCTTGTCGAAGACCCCGGTGTAGGTGGCCGGGTTGGACCGCGGGGTGCGCCCGATCGGCGACTGATCGACGCGGACCAGTTTGTCGACATGGTCGAGGCCGGTGACTCGGGTATGCCGGCCGGGAACCTGCCGGGCACCGTTGAGCTTGTTGGCCAGCACCGCCGCCAGGATGTCGTTGACCAGCGTCGACTTACCCGACCCGGACACCCCGGTCACCGCGGTTAGCACGCCGAGCGGGAACGCCACGTCGATGCCGCGCAAGTTGTGTTCGCGCGCACCGACGACGGTGAGCCGCCGCCGTTTGTCGACCGGACGTCGGATCGCGGGCACTTCGATGCTTTCGGCGCCCGACAGGTAAGCGCCGGTGATCGAGTTCTTGTTGCGCAGCAGCTCGTCGTAGCGTCCACTGTGCACGATCTGTCCGCCGTGCTCCCCGGCTGCCGGGCCGATGTCGACGATCCAGTCGGCGTGCGCGATGGTGTCCTGGTCGTGTTCGACCACGATTAGCGTGTTGCCTAAATCCCTGAGCCTGGTGAGGGTTTCGATAAGACGACGGTTGTCACGCTGGTGCAGGCCGATCGAGGGCTCGTCGAGCACATACAGCACGCCTACCAAGCCGGAGCCGATTTGGGTGGCCAGCCGAATACGTTGCGCTTCACCGCCGGACAACGTCGCCGCGGCTCGTGACAGGCACAAGTACTCCAGCCCGACATCGAGCAGAAAGCCCAGCCGCGACTGTATTTCCTTGAGCACCTGCCCGGCGATGGCCTGCTCGCGCGCACCGAGTGTCAGGCCGCTCAGGAAGTCCGCGCAGTCCGAGATCGACAGGTCACAGACCTCGGCGATGGATTTGGCGCCGTGCCGCCCGGCGGCCAGCGTGACGGCAAGGATTTCCGGCTTGAGCCGCGTACCCTGACAAACCGGACACGGCACATCGCGCATAAAACCCTCGTAGCGTTCCTTCATCATCTCGGACTCGGTCTGGTCCATTTTGCGTTGCAGGAACGCCATCACGCCTTCGAAATCGGCGTAGTAGGAACGGGTTCGGCCGTACCTGTTGCGGTAGCGGACGTGTACCTGCTCGTCGCACCCTTCCAGAATCGCCTTGCGCGCCTTGGCCGGGAGCTTGCGCCATGGTGTATCGACGTCGAAGCCCAGCGCTTCACCGAGGCCAGCCATCATCCGGGTGAAATAGTCGGCAGCGTGGCCCATCGACCACGGCGCCACCGCCCCCTCGGCCAGCGTGAGATCCGGATCGGGCACCACCAGGTCGGGGTCGACCTCTTTGCGGATGCCCAGGCCCGCGCACTCCGGGCAGGCGCCGTAGGGCGAGTTGAAGGAGAACGACCGGGGTTCCAGGTCATCGACGGCCAGGGCATGCCCGTTGGGACAAGCCAACTTCTCGGAGAACCGTTGCTCGCGAGGACGGTCGTGTTCGTGCGCGCGGTCGTCGGGAAACTCCAGCACCACGATGCCGTCCGCCAAATTCAGCGCGGTCTCCACAGAATCAGTGAGCCGCTGCTTGGCGCTGTCTTTCACGGTAAGGCGGTCCACGACCACCTCGATGTCGTGTTTCTCCTGCTTCTTCAGCTTCGGCGGATCGGTCAGCGGATGCACCACACCGTCGACCCGTACCCGGCTGTAGCCCTGACTGTTGAGTTTCTCGAACAGATCGGCGAACTCGCCCTTGCGGGTTCGCACCACTGGCGCCAGCACCAGGAATCGGGTGCCCTGCGGCATCGCCAACACCTGATCGACGATTTGCTGCGGGGTCTGGCGGGCGATCCGCTCGCCACATACCGGACAGTGCGGGGTGCCGGCGCGCGCGTAGAGCAGCCTCAGGTAGTCGTACACCTCGGTAATGGTCCCGACCGTTGATCGAGGGTTGCGGTTGGTCGACTTCTGGTCGATGGAGACCGCCGGCGAGAGCCCCTCGATGAAGTCGACGTCGGGCTTGTCCATCTGCCCCAGGAACTGGCGGGCATACGCCGACAGCGATTCCACGTACCGACGCTGTCCCTCGGCAAAGATCGTGTCGAAGGCCAGCGACGACTTCCCCGAGCCGGACAGGCCAGTGAAGACGATCAACGCGTCGCGCGGCAAATCGAGGTCGATGCTGCGCAGGTTGTGCTCACGCGCACCCTTGACGATTAGGCGGTCAGCCACGTTCCCTCTTTTACTGGGCCCTCTTTCAGGCGGCCCTCCCGGCGGTCATCACACACGTCGTTCCCATGCTATGTGCCCATACCGACAACCGATCGTCGGCCAGTACCGTGATGGGTATGACCGCCGTTGACGACAACTACACCGGGCACGTCGAACCGGGTACCGCGGCCCGTCGCAACCCTGCCCGGAGCGACCATCGTGAAGGCGTCGGTGGGCCCGATGGACAACAACGCCTACCTCATCACGTGTTCCGCGACCGGGGAAACCCTGCTGATTGACGCCGCCAACGACGCCGAAGCCCTGATCGACCTGGTCCGGCAGCTACGCCCCGAAGGTGTCGCTGATCGTCACCAGCCACCAGCATTTCGACCACTGGCAGGCGCTGGAAGCGCTGGCCGAAGCCACCGGTGCGCCGACCGCCGCACACGAGATCGATGCCGATCCGCTGCCGGTCAAACCCGACCGCCTGCTGGCCGGCGGCGACACCGTGCAGATCGGCGAGCTGACCTTCGACGTCATCCATCTGCGCGGTCACACGCCGGGATCGATCGCACTGGCCCTCAACGGGCCCGCCGCCGGGGCGGCCACCCAGTTGTTCACCGGCGACTGCCTGTTCCCGGGCGGCGTGGGCAAGACATGGAAGTCCGACGACTTCACGCAGCTGATCGACGACGTCACCACCCGCGTATTCGACGTCTACGACGACTCCACGGTCATCTATCCCGGTCACGGCGACGACACCACCCTGGGCGCCGAACGTCCCAGCCTGGCGGACTGGCGTGACCGGGGCTGGTAAACGACTGTCGTGAAACGCCCTGCACCGCCTAGACTCTGGCGGGGTGAGGGTGGGCATCGACTTCGGCACGACACACACGGTCGCTGCGGTCGTCGACAAAGGTAATTACCCGGTCGCATCATTCGAAGGGTCAGTCACTTCCGTCACCTGGCCCTCGGTGATCGCCGCGCATGACAGCGGCGAGCTGCGATTCGGTCTGGACGCGGCCGCTGTCCGCCATGAACCGGGCTGGTCGGTCCTGAGATCATTCAAGCGTCTGCTCAACAATGCCGGCCCGCAGACCACGGTCGAGCTGGGCGGACGCTCCTACCGGCTGGCTGACCTGTTCGCAGGTTTCCTCGCCCAGCTGAAAAGCGATCTGCACCATCGCTCGAACGCGAGCCCGGCGCCGGGCGAGCCGATCGAGGCCGCCATCAGCGTGCCGGCCAACGCCTCGAGCGCCCAGCGGTTCTTGACCCTGGACGCGTTCACCAGGGCAGGGTTCGAGGTGCGAGCGCTGCTCAACGAGCCGTCCGCCGCGGGCTTCGAGTACGCCCATCGATACCGCTCGGCGATCACTGCCAGACGCGAATACGTCCTGATCTATGACCTCGGCGGCGGCACGTTCGACGCGTCGCTGCTCAAGATGACCGGGCAGCTTAACGAGGTGGTCACCAGCGAGGGCATCCGCCGCCTCGGTGGTGACGACTTCGACGACGCGATCCTGAACTTGGTCCGCAAAAGCGCCAAACTCCGCCGGCTCGATACCACCGCACATGACCTCTTGCTCGAGGAATGCGCTGCCCGCAAGGAAGCTGTCGGGCCGAACACGCGCCGCTTTCTTGTCGACCTGTCAGCGATCGACGAGCCGCCGTTCTCCTGCCCGGTCGACGAGGTCTACTCGGCCTGCGCGCCATTGGTCGACCGGACGGTCCGGGTGCTCGGTCGTGTCCTTCGCGACCCGGCCCGCGGCGGCGGTGAGGTGGACTGGTCAGAGGTGGCCGGTATCTACGTGGTGGGCGGAGCCGGCAGCTTCCCACTCGTTGGCCGGATGCTTCGGGCGTCATTCGACGAAAAGCGGGTGAAACGCTCGCCGCACCCCTTCGCCGCGACGGCGATCGGCCTGGCCGTATTCCTCGACAAAGAAACCGGATACGCGCTGTCCGAACGACTTTCGCGGCACTTCGGGGTCTTCCGCGAGGCCTACGCCGGGGAAGACGTCACCTTCGACCCGATCCTGCCGAAGGGGGCCGCGCTACCCACCGATGACCAGCCTCCGCTCGTCGTCACCCGGAGGTACCAGGCGGCGCACAACATCGGGCATTTCCGGTTCGTGGAGTGCAGCCGCCTGCGCGACGGACGCCCGGATGGGGATGTCACGCCCTACGATCCGGTCTTGTTTCCTTTTGATCCGGACCTTCGCCATGAAGCCGATCTCGGGCGCCGGACCATCGACCGGCGCGATGACGGACCGGATGTCGAGGAGCGCTACGTCGTCACCTCCGGCGGAGCCGTCGAGGTCACACTCATGACCCGGCCGGCCGGTGTGACCCGAACCTACCAACTGACGCGCCACGCACTTGCCGGCCCGTGAGCGCGCGCGGCGGCTGGCCGGTCGCGCGGCCGCGTTGGCTCTCGGCGTGCTGCCCGTACTGGCCCTACCGGCGCCGTCCTGGTGGTGGCTGGCCTGGGTCGGGCTGGTTCCGCTGCTGCTCGCAGTGTGCACCGCGCCCACTGCCCGCGAGGGCGGCATCCGTGGCTGGTGCGGCCTGACCGGGTATGTGCTGACCGCACAGTACTGGCTGCTACCGCTCGGGGGTCCGCTCTGGGTAGTGATGGCTGCCGGACTGGGGGCATTGTGGCTGCCGTGGGGTTGGGCCGCGCACCGGCTGTTGTCCGGGGCGGACAGCGCGCGTGCGGTGCTGGTCGCCATGATCGTGTTGCCCAGCGCTTGGGTAACGGCCGAGGTGGTGCGCTCGTGGCCGAGTCTGGGCGGTCCATGGGCCGCACTGGGCGCGTCGCAGTGGAATCAGCCCGCCACCCTGGCGTCGGCCTCACTGGGCGGTGTGTGGCTGACCAGCTTTTTGATCGCCGCGGTCAACACCGGCGTGGCCGGCGTGCTCCTGCACCGGGGTATGCCCGGTCGGGTCGTCCCGTTTGCAGCGGTCCTGGCGTGCGCCGGACTCGGTCCGGCCTGGTACGCGGTGGGCGCGGCGCCGCACGGGGGGTCGACGGCACGGGTGGCGCTGGTGCAGCCGGGTGTCGTCGACGACGCGACCGCTCGTGCGGCCGCCAGCGAAGAACTCACCGCCGCGCTGGCCGATCAACGGGTGGACCTGGTCGTGTGGGGTGAAAGCAGCATGGGGCTCGATCCGGCCGGGCATCCGGATGTCATGCGAAACCTGCGGGAACTGTCCAGACGGGTGGGCGCGGACCTGCTGGTCAACGTAGATGCGCCCGATCCCGGCGGGGGAATCTACAAATCGTCGGTACTGATCGGGCCGGACGGGATGCTGGGCGGGTACCGGAAAACCCGGCTGGTGCCGTTCGGCGAGTACGTGCCGCTGCGCCCGGTGCTCGGCTGGTTGACCCGCCACACCAAGGCTGCCGGCGAAGACCGGCGCCGCGGCACCGACCAGGTGGTGCTGCACGCCGGGTCACTGCCCATCGGGCCACTAATCAGTTTCGAAGCGCTCTTTTCCGATCTCCCCCGCCACGCAGGTACAACTCGGTGCGCAACTGCTCGTGTATCAAAGTTCGACGTCGACATTCCAGGGCAGTTGGGCACAGCCCCAGTTGGCCAGCGAAGCCGCGGTACACGCCGCCGAAGTCGGCCTCCCGGCAGTGCATACCGGGTTGTCCGGCGACAGCGCGGCATTCGACGCGCGCGGGCGCAAGATTGCGTGGTGCCCATCGGATTACCGCGGCACGATCGTCGTCAGTGTTCCGCTGGAATCACACACCACCGGATACCAGTTGCTGGGCGCGTGGGTTCCGGCACTGGCATTGTCGATCCTGGTGGGTGCCGGGGTCGTGGCTACCGTGCGGTGGCGCCGCTACCGTAGCGCGGGTTCAGACAATCCCTGAGCAAATCGAGAGTCGATCGACCGCGGTCGGTTTCAGGGTGTGGTGTGCACGATCAAGACGTCGACCTTGGCCCGGCGCGACACGTTGGCCGGCACCGATCCCAGCAGTCGGCCCGCGATGGTGTTGAGGCCGACGTTGCCGACGACAAGCAGATCTGCGTTGACCTCCTCGGCCAGTCCGACCAGCGCGTCGACCGGAGCCCCCTCCACCGACCGTTCTTCAATGTTCTGGGCGCCGGCGGCGTGAGCCCGATCCTTGGCCTCGCGCAGAATCGCATAGATCGGCGCGGTGCCATGCACCTTGTAACCCTCGTCCTTCAGGGCGTCGGAAGCCCGTGGATCATCTGGCTTGGGCAGGTACGCCGACGCGACGATCAGTTTTGCGTCCGCCCCGGCGATGTGGCCTGCCCGGTCTACCGCGCGCAGCGACGAGTCCGAGCCGTCGGTTCCTACCACCACGGTCCGATAGGCGCTCATTTACCCTCCCAAGTGTCGGTTGCTACGCCAACCCCAGACAGTATCGCTTCGCCGGATGCCGGGGGGTCGGATTTGTCACACACCCGCGCCGTCGGCAACCCCCCGTCAGCCACGCAGCGCGCCACGGCAGCCGCCGCCACCGCGAGACTACCGCCCGGCCAATTCTTGCGCCAGTGGCAAAAGCGTTGCCCGCCAACTATGTTCCGCATTCCGAACGGGATTGCGGTGGTCGTCGCGCTGCGTCAGGTCCGCCGGGGCCTGATCGAGCAGCGCCCGCGCGCGGTAATGAAGCTCACCACCGGAGCCTTAAGGTGACAAGCATCATGTCCGTATCGACCATCGAACCGCCCGCGTCGGAGGCGATCGCCGCCACCCCCGCGGATGCCACCCCGGCGCGGCAAGCTGCTCGATCCGCTGGCGGTTGCCGCGCTCACCGCAGCGGTCAGCGCCGCCGGGGCAAGCCGGCCGTCGTTGTGGTTCGACGAAGGCGCGACGATCTCGGCGTCTGCCAGCCGATCGTTGCCGCAACTGTGGCAGCTGCTGGGCCACATCGATGCCGTGCACGGCTTGTACTACCTGCTGATGCACGGCTGGTTCTGCTTGTTTCCGCCGACCGAATTCTGGTCGCGCGTGCCCAGCTGCCTGGCCGTCGGTGTGGCGGCGGCAGGTGTTGTCGTGTTCACCAAGCAGTTTTGCCCGCGGACCACCGCGGTGTGCGCGGGCGTCGTCTTCGCGGTACTTGCCGCGCACAACGTGGGCCGGCGTCGAAGCCCGCTCCTACGCGTTTTTCGCGGCCGCCGCCGTCTGGCTGACCGTGCTGCTGGTGGCCGCGATCCGGCGCAACCGGCCGTGGCTGTGGTTGCTGTACGCCCTGGCCCTGATGCTGTCGATTCTGCTCAACCTCAACATCGTGCTGTTGGTGCCCGCCTACGCCGTGGTCCTGGCGGTGACCGGACCCGCACGGCCGAAGAAGTCCGCCGTCATCTGGTGGGCGATCACCTCGGCCGCGGCGGTGGGCATCATGACGCCGTTCCTGCTGTTCGCGCACGGCCAGCGATTCCAGGTCGCCTGGCTCTACCGGATCACCGGGCACACCTGGCTCGACGTCACGCTGCACCAATACTTCGACAACAGCGTCCCGTTCGCGATTCTCGCCGGTGTCGTGATCGTCATCGCCGTCGCGCTGCGGTTCGGGGGGCACCAGGCCCCGGTGGCGAAACCCGCCGGCTGCTGTGGGTATGCGCCGCGTGGATGGTCATCCCGACCGCCGTCAGCGTCGATCTACTCGGCGATCACCGAACCGATGTACTACTCGCGCTATCTGATCTTCACGGCGCCGGCCATGGCCGTCGTACTGGCGGTCTGCATCGTGACGGTCGGCCAAGAGACCCTGGCCGATGGCCGGCGTGCTTCTCGTGTTCGTCGCCGCCGCTTTCCCGAATTATCTTCTCTCGCAACGTCAGCCATACGCCAAAGAAGGCTGGGACTACAGCCAGGTCGCCGATCTCATCACCACGCATGCGCAGCCCGGGGACTGCCTGCTGATCGACAACACCGTGGGCTGGGCACCAGGGCCGATCCGCGCGCTGACAGCGACCCGGCCCGCGGCTTTCCGACCATTGTTCGACATCGAACGGGCAGCCCGCGGGCCCGACCATGGGGCCCTGTGGGACGGTCACGTCGCGGTGTGGCTGGTGATGAAGCAGCTGGACAAGTGCAGCACGGTGTGGACGATTTCCAGTCGCGACAAGACTCTGCCCGATCACGAAAGCGGCCGATCACTGCCGACCGGGACGGCTTTTGGGTCGCGCGCCTGCCTACAAATACCCGGGCGAACTCGGGTTCCACATTGTCGAGCGGTGGCAATTCCACCGCGCTCAGGTCGTCAAGTCGACCCGCTGACCCGGCCCCTATTGGGCCGGACGATCGCGGCAACCGCTAACGGGGCTGTCCGTGCCGTGGACCGAATGCCCCGGCGGGGAAAACTCCGGCCGCTTGCACAGCGTCACGGATCACCTTGGCAAAGCCGACGAGTTCGTCGGCCTCTTGATCGGATAACGCCTGCCATGGCGCATATCCCAGGGTGTCGGTGAGATCCTCGATCTTCGAGCGCAATTCGACACCTGGCGACGTCAGGTCACCGTCGTCGCGCAGAATTCCGCGCGACGTCAAATCGTCGGTGGCCGTGGACCATTCGTCGCGGCTCCAACCGCGCAGCCGTCGGGCATACTCGGCATTGAATCCGATCCCGGCTGCGGTGTGGGTGATTAACGCCTCCAAGCCGCTGAGGCCGTTGACCACCAACGCGGAAATGTGCCCGTCACCGCGATATTCGCGCAGCAGGGTGATCGCATGCCACAGCTGCGCGTGCGGGGTATCCGGCCACGGCAGTTCGGCATGTCCGGCATACAGCGGCCGGCCGTCGGCGTTGGGGATCGACTCCGCCACGCGTCGCAACAGGGTCGCGCCTCGGGCCAACTGCGCTGACTCGGCCAGTTCGTCGCCCAACACTCGCGGTAATGCCGTCGAGACGATCTGGTAGCGCACACGTGTCACTGACGCCGGCGTGGCCAGCTCCCACGCGGCCGGAATCGCCGCGGCCACCAGTCGCGGGCTGAAGTTATAGAACGTCGCCGCAACGACATTCGCCGACACTGCGCCCATGGGTGCTGATCGGCCCGCGAAATAATGCGTGCCGGAATCCATGCCCAGTTCGCCGAACTTGTCGTTGGCGTCGGGCAGGAAGTACACCACCGAATGCAGCGCGTCCAGAGCGCGAGTCAGCCGGCCAGCGGCAAAAGCGTCCACCCCGCTGACGCTAGCCCGGTACGATGCGGGCCGGGAGGGGGTACCCCAGCTTCGGCCGGCCCGCAGGATCAGCGGTGTCCGCGAGTGGCGCGGTAGGACGCAATGCTTCCGACGAAGGCCAGCGCCATGAACAGTGCGAACAACCACTGGGCCGCCGGAACGTCGCCACCCACGGTGGTGTTGACCACCACACCGGCCAGCCCACCCCCGAAAGCGCCGGAAATCAGCTGCACGGTGTTGATCGCGGCCGCCGCCGCACCGCTTTCGCGCGGGTCATCGACAGCCTCCATCGCCCACGCCGACATGTGCGGCCAGGCGACCCCGATACCGGCCCCGGTGATCAGCAGCGCCAACGCCCAGAGCGCGACACTGCCGGCCGGCGCGTTGTACCGCTGTGTGAGTGCGTCGAGCCCCAGCCCGACGGCCATGATCAACGGCGCGGCTGCGACCAACCGCGCAACCGCGCGGGGATTACTCAGTGACGCGCTGACAATCTCGCTGACCGTCCAGCCGACCGCCAGCGCCGCGCCCAAAAACCCGGCCGACACCGGCGACAGGTGCGCCAGTCGCTGACCGAACAGCGGCACGTAGGTGTCGACCATCGCGGCCGCCATCAATAGAGCCATGGTCAGGTAGATCCATTTCAGCGGACCGGAACCGAAAACGCTTGGCGGTAACACCGCTGCCGAAAGCCGCCGATCGACCACCAAGAAGGCTCCAACAAGCACCGCAGCGGCAACAAGCAGCCCGGTGGTCGCAGCCAGGTTGCGCGGCAGCTCAGCCACACTGACCGCCAACGCCGCGGCTCCCAGCAGCAGCAACGACCACAGCGGCACCTTCATCGCCGGCGTCGCGGCGCTGTGATCGACCCGGCTGACAGCCAGGGCGACCGGGACCAACACGGCCATCGCCGCGGTGAGGATCGCCAGCGCCCCGAACGCCCACCGCCAGATTCCGAACTGCGCGAACAAGCCACCGACCGCTGGACCGATCAGGGTGGCCACCCCCCACATCGCCGACACCAGCGCAGAGGCCCGAGTCCACAAGGCGCGGGGCAAGGCGGCGTTGATCACGGCGTAGCCGAGTCCGGCCAGCAGACCGCCCGCGGCACCCTGCAGAGTCCGGCCCGCCACCAGGAACTCCATCGTGGGCGCTGCGGCGCAGACCAGACTGCCGATCCCGAACACCGCCAAACCGAGCAGATACGACGAGCGTGCCCCGAAGCGCAGCAGGATTGCGTTGACCGTGGTCGCGGACACCACCGAACCGACCAGGTACATGGTGGTCACCCAGGCATAGAGCCGCTCCCCACCGATCTCGGCAATTGTGCTCGGCAGCAGGCTGAAGGTCAGGAATTCGTTGATGGCGTAAAGCGCGACGCCGCCGGTGAGCAGGATCGAGGTCCAGACGTACGTGCGCCCGAGCAGTTCACGCCAAGTGCCCTTGGTGTCGGTCGTCAAAGCCCCGGTGGTCACGTATACCACCGTATGAGCTCAGCCGTAAGGGAGGAACTCACGGCACGTCGGGCCGCCCTCACTTCAGGCCGGCGGCATCCATCGCGCGCAGTTCTTTCTTAAGGTCCGCGATCTCGTCCCGGAACCGGGCGGCCAACTCGAACTGCAGGTCACGGGCAGCGGCCATCATCTGCGCGGTGAGATCTTTGACCAGGTCAGCCAGCTCGGCGCGCGGCATGCTGGCGGTGTCACGACCCTCGAACACCCCGGCACTCACCGCACGGCCGGGCGCGCCCTGCGCCCGCCGGCCTCGCGAGGCGTTGCGGCCCGATCCGCCGATCCCCACGGCATCGGTATCCGCGGCCTCACGGTAGACCACGTCGAGGATGTCGGCGATCTTCTTGCGCAGCGGCTGCGGGTCGATGCCGTTGGCCTCGTTGTAGGCGACCTGCTTGGCCCGTCGGCGTTCGGTCTCGTCGATGGCCTCTTTCATCGAGTCGGTGACCTTGTCGGCATACATGTGCACTTCACCGGAGACGTTGCGGGCCGCACGCCCGATGGTTTGGATCAGGCTGCGCGAGGACCGCAGGAAGCCTTCCTTGTCGGCGTCGAGGATCGAGACCAGCGACACCTCGGGCAGGTCCAGGCCTTCGCGCAACAAGTTGATCCCGACCAGCACGTCGTACTCGCCGAGCCGCAGCTGACGCAGCAGCTCCACCCGGCGCAGCGTGTCGACCTCGGAGTGCAGGTAACGCACCCGGATACCCATCTCCAGCAGATAGTCGGTGAGGTCCTCGGCCATCTTCTTGGTCAACGTCGTCACCAACACCCGCTGGTCGGCCTGGGTCCGTTTGCGGATCTCACCGATCAGGTCGTCGATCTGCCCCTTGGTGGGCTTGACCACCACCTGAGGGTCGACCAGGCCGGTCGGGCGGATCACCTGTTCGACGAATTCCCCGCCGGACTGGCTGAGTTCGTAGGGACCCGGGGTGGCCGACAGGTACACCGTCTGACCGATCCGGTCGGCGAACTCCTCCCAGGTCAGCGGCCGGTTGTCGACCGCCGACGGCAACCGGAACCCGTATTCGACCAGGTTGCGCTTGCGCGACATGTCGCCCTCGTACATGCCGCCGATCTGCGGCACGGTGACATGCGATTCGTCGATGACGAGCAGAAAATCTTCCGGGAAGTAGTCGAGCAGCGTCGCTGGCGCGGAGCCGGCCGGGCGGGCGTCGATGTGGCGGGAGTAGTTCTCGATGCCCGAGCAGAACCCGACCTGGCGCATCATTTCGATGTCGTAGTTGGTGCGCATCCGCAGCCGCTGGGCCTCCAGCAGCTTGCCCTGGCCTTCCAGTTCGGCCAGCCGCTCGGCCAGCTCGTCCTCGATCGTCGAGATGGCGTGTGCCATCCGCTCCGGGCCGGCCACATAGTGGGTGGCCGGGAAGATCCGCAGCGAGTCGACCTGGCGGATCACCTCGCCGGTCAGCGGATGCAGGTAGTACAGCGCCTCGACTTCGTCGCCGAAGAACTCGATCCGAACCGCCAGCTCCTCGTAGGACGGGATGATCTCGACGGTATCGCCACGCACCCGGAAGGAGCCGCGGGTGAAGGACAGGTCGTTGCGGGTGTACTGCACGTCGACCAGCAGCCGCAGCAGCCCGTCGCGGGGCACCTCGGTGCCGACCTGCAGCTCGACGGAGCGGTCCAGGTAGGACTGCGGGGTGCCCAGGCCGTAGATGCAGGACACCGAGGCCACCACCACTACATCGCGGCGCGACAGCAGCGCCGACGTCGCGGAGTGCCTTAAGCGCTCCACGTCGTCGTTGATGGAGCTGTCCTTTTCGATATAGGTGTCGGTCTGCGCGATGTACGCCTCCGGCTGGTAGTAATCGTAGTACGATACGAAATACTCGACGGCATTGTGCGGCAACATCTCTCGCAGTTCGTTGGCCAGCTGGGCGGCCAGTGTCTTGTTGGGCGCCATCACGAGGGTGGGCCGCTGCAGCCGCTCGATGAGCCATGCGGTAGTCGCCGACTTGCCGGTGCCGGTAGCGCCGAGGAGCACCACATCGCGCTCCCCCGCGGTGATCCGCCGCTCAAGCTCCTCAATTGCGGTGGGCTGGTCGCCGGCCGGGGCGTGCGGGCTGACCACGTCAAAGCGGCCACCGGCGCGCACGACTTCCTCAACCGCGCGGTATTCGGAGTGCGCGATCACCGGGTGTTCGGTAGCGAAAGCCATGCCTACCAGCCTAGGCCGGGCCACCGACATGCCGGCGAGTCCTAACTGTGGCGGCTCCACACCCGGGTGGCCGGGTCACATTCGATCAGGTAGCCGTCGTCGGATGTCGACATCGCGAAGACCGGGATATCGGGCTGGTCACACGATGTCCCGGAGGCGTGGACACCGGTCGTGATGGGCGCTTTGTCCCACGTGTTGCCTTCGCAGACGACCTGCTGATTGGTCGTCAGGTCGTAGCCGAGTTTGTCGGCGTCGTTGCAAACCCCACCGAGCACCGGCGCCGACGACGTTGCGACCGGCGCCGCCGGCACGTCAACGACCGTCACGGGATCGGCCACGTTCACCGTGGGCGGCACATCGCCGATCCGGGTCGCCACCATCGGCACCCGCAGCACCGCTCCTTGGGCTCCACATTCGTTGCTGTGAACGGTCTCGGTCTGCGTGCCACGCAGGGTGCCATCAGGTTGCGGCGCCAACGACCACACCACCATCTCCGCTTGGGTGAATGTGGCTGTTCCACTTGGCTGCCGACACCGGGCCTGCTCGTGTTTCGGCGCGCCCTGCCAGTATCCGTCGACGAAGCGCAGTGAGTCCGTATCCCCGCCATCGGTCGTGCTGGCCATCTGGTGGGTGCCGTTATCCAGCTTGGTCGCGGTGGCCGCACAACTCGTCGCCGTACACACCGAACGAAAAGCCCACCAGCTGGTCTGGACCCCGTTGTGGCGGATGGGGACACCGTTCGAGGTCCGCTTTCCACGGTCGTAGTCCAGCCGATAGACACCGTTGAGCACCGGCGCGAAAGCCAGCGGACCCGAGCCGGCCGCCGCAGCAGACGGTGGGGCGTCCAGTGGAGCGTCGAGCGGAGCGATTACTGAAGGCTTGGCGCTGGGCTTGCCCGACTCCACACCACCGGAGAACTGCAGCGCCGACCACGTCGCGGCGACAGCGACCAGCACCGCCACCACAAGTGCGGCTGCGATCTTGGCCCGCGGCGAAAACCTGTCCGGGGCCCTGACAGGACCCCGATCGGTCACGGCTGGGGTACTGCGAACATCACTTGTGTAGTTGGCGGCCTGGTCGCTGAGTGCAGTCGCGAACGCGCGACACCTGTCGAACCTCACCTCGGGCTTTTTACCAAGCGCTTTGAAGAAGACGTCATCGAGATACGCCAACTGTGGACGGTGTTCGCTGAGCCGCGGTGTATCGGCGTGCAGGTGCTGGCCGATGACTGCGATGGGACTGGAATGCCGATAAGGCGGTGCGCCGGTGAGCAGATGGAAAGCCGTTGCAGCCAAAGCATATTGGTCGGCCCGCCGATCGATATTTGCACCTACCAACTGTTCGGGCGCGGCATAGGCGACCGTGCCCACCGCGACGTTAGTCTCGGTGATTCCACTGATGTCACCGAGATGACGAGCTACACCGAAGTCCGCCAATAGGATTCGCTGCTCGTCTTCGTCGGGGTGAGTAAGCAGGATATTGGCGGGCTTGACATCGCGGTGCAACAGCCCTCGATCGTGGGCATAGTCCAGCGCGGTCGCGATGGCCGTGACGATGTTGCAAACTTCTTGTAACGGCATACCTTCGGGATAACGTTCCTTGACCAATCTGGCGGCGTCGGTGCCCTCGACGTAGTCCATCGAGATCCACAGCTGACCGTCGAACTCACCGCGGTCGTGTACACCGACGATGTGCGGGTGCCAAAGTGTCGCAGCGAGGTCGGCTTCTCGATTGAATCGTTCGCGGAATTCGCGATCCGCGGTTATTGCCTCGGCAAGGACTTTGAGCACGTCGCGACGCGGCAACCTGGGATGCTTGGCCAGGTAGACCTCCGCCATCCCGCCGGCGCCCAGCGGCCGCAAGATCGTGTATCCGGCAAATGGGGCACCGCTGGTGACCGCGAGACGTGGTGAACTACCGGGGATTTGACGGTCGCCGGTCGCGGAGTCCGGTTCCGGGCCGGGTCGGGGTGCCGGCACGCGATGGAACAGATACGCGACAGTCAGGGACGGAATCGATTGGAATCCATCGCGCAACGCCTTGCCGGCGCGATGCGGGTCGGTCAAGAGTCGCCGGGTGACATCCCAGCGTCGGGTGGCGCTCATCGCCTCGTCCACCTGCTCTTGCCCCTTCATTACTTCGTGATTGGCCCCTCGATAACGCTTGTCCCCCTGGCTCAGCGGCGGCTCGAGAATATCAGTCCCGCCTCGCATCATGCCCGCACGAACGGCAGCGCGGCGTGGGTGCTGCTTATGAAACAGCTATGAATACCAGGGTCAATAGGACACATAGCTAACGCATAGCTGAGTCACAGGCCGATGGCTCTGATCGTGCCGATACTAGTGTGGTGAGTCGATTAGCTATGCCCCTGCTGACAATTCGCCATTGCGGCTCCCACCGAATCTTCGCGCCCGGCCACGATGTGGTCATCGGACGTGACTTGCGGGCCGATTTGCGTATCCCGGATCCGCGGATCTCGCGGGCACATCTGATCCTGCGCTTCGATCAGGGCAAGTGGGTAGCAATCGACAACGGTTCGGTGAACGGAACCTATCTCAACGGCTATCGGATGCCGGTGATCGACATCCACGATGGCCAAAGCATCAACGTCGGCAATCCCGAGGGACCCCGATTGACCTTCGAGGTCGGACAAGCGCCCGGAAATGCCAAGCGCTCACCACAAACGAAGTCGGCGCCCGACGCGCAGTCGTCGACCATGACGTGGTCGACGCATCCCGAGCCGGCTCCGTCGGTTCCGGGCGCGCGCAAGAATGCCAGCTTGACGCAAAGCCGCCCCAGGCCCGCACCGTCATTGACAATGCGACCCCATACAGCTTCGCGCCCGCGCAGCGGACCCCCGCCACCGCCGCGGCCGCCCCAGCCGCCAAAGAGGGTGCAGCCTTCGGCGCAACCGTCGAATTCGCATCCGCCGACCGAGGCAACCGCGGTCGATGTCCCGGCGGCAGTCCCTGCGAACGCGACACCGCCCGCCGAGGTGACCATGGTCGACGCCGGATCGGCCGACTTCACCAACCTCGCGACAAGGATGATCAGGTTCCTGTCGCCGCAATCCTCGGCATCGGCAACGCCGGCCGGCCTGGTGACGATCGGCCGAGACAGTGACAACGACATCGTGATCCCGGACGTGCTGGCCTCGCGTCAGCACGCCACGTTGACCTTGACGCCACTGGGCACCGAGATTCGCGACTGCAGTATCAACGGGACCTTCGTCAACGGAACCCGGGTAGGGTCCGCGATTTTGAGCGAAGGCGACGTGGTGACGATCGGCAACGTCGACCTGGTGTTCACCGACAGCACCTTGGTCCGGCGCACCGAGGCGGCGATGCGTTCCGGCGGTTTGGAGGTGGACTCAGTCCTGTTCAATGTCGACGGCAAGCAGTTGCTCAACGACATCTCGCTGATCGCCCGGCCCGGCACCCTGACCTCCATCATCGGTGGGTCCGGCGCGGGCAAGACGACGCTGGCCAGGCTGATCGCCGGCTACGCCCGTCCCAGCTCTGGCTCGGTCACTTTCGAGGGACATGACATCCACGCCGAATACGCGTCGCTGCGCAGCAGAATCGGGATGGTCCCGCAAGACGACGTCGTACACCGGCAGCTGACGGTGAACCAGGCGCTGGGCTACGCCGCGGAGCTGCGGCTGCCCCCGGATACGTGCAAAGCGGACCGAGCGCAGGTCGTGGCCCAGGTGCTCCAAGAGCTCGAGCTGACCAAGCACGCCGACACGCGAGTCGACAAGCTGTCTGGCGGGCAGCGCAAACGCGCCTCGGTGGCCCTGGAGTTACTCACCGGGCCGTCGCTGCTGATCCTGGACGAACCCACTTCTGGTCTGGACCCGGCGCTGGATCACCAGGTCATGATGATGCTGCGCCAATTGGCCGATGCCGGTCGTGTGGTGATCGTGGTGACCCATATGTTGTCCTACCTCGACATCTGTGACCAGGTGCTGCTTGTGGCGCCTGGTGGCAAGACCGCATTCTGCGGTCCGCCCGACCAGGTCGGTTCGGCCATGGGAACCACCAACTGGGCCAAAATCTTCTCGAAGGTGGGTGCGGACCCCGACGAAGCCAACCGCCGTTTTCTGGCCCAGAAGCGACCGCCGCAGGCACCTCGGGCCGAGAAGCCAACTGACCTGGGCAAACCGGTACACACCAGCGTGTGGCGCCAATTTTCCACGATTGCCCGCCGCCAGGTCCGCCTGGTGGTCTCGGACCGCGCCTACTTCGTGTTCCTGGCGTTGTTGCCGTTCATCCTCGGTGCATTGTCGCTGACCGTTCCCGGCACGAGCGGATTCCATGTTGCCAACGCGCGCAGCGGTACTCCCGACGAATCCGCCCAGATCCTGAATTTGCTCCTGATCGCCGCGGTCTTCATGGGCACTGCCCTGACTATCCGCGACCTGATCGGCGAACGGGTGATCTTCCAACGAGAGCAGGCGGTCGGTTTGTCGACGACGGCCTATCTGCTGGCTAAGACCGGCGTGTACTGCGTCTTCGCGATTTTGCAGTCGACGATCGCCACCACGATCGTGGTCCTCGGCAAGGGCGCGCCGACCCGTCCCGCCATGCTGTTGGGGAATCCGACGGTCGAGCTGTTTGTGACCGTTGCCGCGACCTGCGTGGCCTCGGCGATGCTCGGCCTGGCGCTGTCGGCGCTGGTCCGCTCCAGCGAGCAGATCATGCCACTGTTCGTGGTGTCGATCATGGCGCAGCTGGTGCTCTCCGGCGGCATGGTCCCGGTGACCGGCCGGGTCCTCCTCGACCAACTGGCTTGGGTTATGCCGTCGCGCTGGGGTTATGCGGCGGCCGCCTCAACCGTCGACCTACGGTCGCTGGTGCCGAATTCGCTCATCCCGCAGGACCGGTTGTGGCAACACACATCCGGGGCCTGGTTGCTCGACATGGCCATGCTCGGTGTGTTGTCGGTGTTCTACACCGGCTTCGTGCGGTGGAGGATCCGGCTGCACCGCTAGTAATGTGGCGCCATCCACCATCCCAAGCACGAGACGTTCGACCTCCTAGCGCGCACCAACACCGACCCCAAAGGCATCGTTCGCGCGGTGGACGTCTACACCGTTCGGCCGTGGGGCCTCTACATGGCACGGCCGACTCCGGGGCGGGCCCAGTTCCATTACCTAGAGTCGTGGCTGCTTCCGTCATTGGGCTTGCGCGCCAACGTGTTTCACTTCAACCCAGGCCATGAGCGTGAGCAGGACTACTACCTCGACGTGGGCGAGTACATACCCGGCCCGACCGCGTGGCGTTCCGAAGACCATTACCTCGACATCGAGGTTCGAAACCGCACCGCAGTTAGCCTGGACGACGTCGACGAGCTGCTGGACGCCGTCGGTCACGGCCTGCTGACCGCGGAAGTCGCTGAGCGGGCGGTGCGGTGCGCCGTGCACGCCATCGACGGGCTGGCCCGCAACGGCTATGACCTGCCGGGCTGGCTGGCCGGAAATGGCATCGAGCTCACCTGGCTGGCGTAACCGAGTCGTCGCTATCACATCTGTCCCAGAAGTACCGGGGGCCAGGTGTGCATTGTGCCGCCTCCGAGCGACGACAAGCGCAGTCGATGCTTGGCCGGCGAGCCAGTTGTCGCTTGTAGGCGGGCAAACCGGTAAGCGGTCCGCCGAGAGGCCCGTGTGGCGGATGTGACTCAATGCACGGGCTACGACCGGATGGCCAATTCCCCCAGTTTTCACAGCCCGCGGACGGGTACTTCTCCGACATGTCGCTGCGCGAATATCGTTGCAAACGCCCCTCGGGCCGCAGTCCCGAACCACACGGGCGGCAATCTCACCGACGTGGTAAGAACGCGCCGCAGTTCGTCATCCAGCACCATGCGGCGCGCAGCGACCACTACGATTTCCGGCTCGAAATCGATGGCGTCTTGGTGTCCTGGGCGTTACCCAAAGGCCCGTCGACAAACCCGAAAGGACAAGAGGATGGCTCGGCGCACCGAAGACCATCCGCTGGAGTATGCCACGTTCGAAGGAGAGATCCCCAAAGGCGAGTACGGCGCGGGTGGCGTGATCGTCTGGGACTGCGGCACCTACACCACCGCCGGCAACCAGGAGATGAGCAAGGGCCTCGAACGTGGCCACCTGTCGTTCCAACTGCACGGTGAGAAGTTGCAAGCCGGTGAAAAGCCAACCCGAATCGGTGCTGTCCGGACGCTCTCTGGATGACCTGACTCAATCGTCATGACCGATCTCACCGCTCTGCCCGGACCGGTACGGGCCAAGCTGCACGACGAGGCTGTGCCCGAATGGCGAGCGCCTACCCTGGCCACTCTCACCGACAAGCGGTTTAATGACCCGGGATGGATCTTCGAGCGCAAATTCGACGGAATGCGCTGCCTGGCATTTCGGGACGGCGATCGAGTGCAGCTGTTGTCACGGAATCGCCAGCCGCTCAACGGAACCTACCCCGAGCTGGTTGACGCACTCGCCGATCAGCGCACTCGACGCTTCGTCGTGGACGGTGAGGTGGTGGCGTTTCGGGGCCGGCGAACCAGCTTCGCACGACTACAGGGGCGGCTGGGAATCACCAACCCCGCGGTCGCGCACGCCGCACGGATCCGCATCTTCTACTACGTCTTCGACCTGCTGCATCTGGACGGCACTTCGACCACCGACCTGCCCCTGATCTGGCGTAAACGTCTGCTGCGCAGGGCAATGACGTTCGGCGGGCCGCTGCGTCAGGCCCCGCACCGCGTCGAAGACGGTATTGCCTGCTACCAAGCCGCGTGCGAGCGCGGCGACGAGGGGGTGATCGCCAAGCGGGCGGACTCGACGTATGACGGCCACCGCTCGAAGGATTGGCTGAAGTTCAAGTGCGTCCGGGACCAGGAATTCGTGGTCGGCGGGTACACCGCCCCCAAGGGCAGCCGGGTGGGATTGGGCGCACTGCTGCTCGGTTACTACGAGGCACCCGACCTGGTCTATGCCGGCAAGGTGGGAACCGGCTTCGACGATGCCACCCTGCGCAGCCTGCATGAGCAGATGTCGGCCATCGAACAGGATGAACCGTCCTTCACCCGGGGGCTGCAGCGGGAGCGCGCCGCCCGGTGGGTGCGCCCACAGTTGGTGGTCGAGATCGGATTCAGTGAGTGGACTACCGACGGCAAGCTGCGTCATCCGCGCTACCTCGGTCTGCGTACCGACAAAGATCCGCGCGAGGTCATTCGGGAGACACGCTGATGCGTCCCACCGAAGTCCAGATCACCCGCCCGGACCAGGTGTTGTTTCCTGGCCCCTCCGCCAAAGAAGGGATCACCAAGGGTGATCTTGTCGACTATTACCGCCAGGCCGCCAACACGATGCTGCCCCACCTCAGAGGCAGGCCGATTAACACGCAACGGTTTCCGCGCGGCATCGACCAACAAGGCTTTGTCCAGCAGGATTTCGCGGACACGTTGCCGGATTGGATGACCCGTGCCCGAGTCGCCAAGGACAACGGCTCGGTCACCCATCCGGTGGCCGAGCGCCGCGAAGCGCTTGTCTGGTTGGCTAACCAGAACTGCATCACCCTGCACACCTGGCAGTCGCGAAAAGACCGGTTGCACAACCCGGATCGGCTCGTCTTCGACCTTGACCCATCGGACCGAAGCGACGCGCATGATGTTGCCGAGGTGGTGGCAGCCGACGATGCCGCGCACCGCACTTTGGAGATTCGCAAAGACAAGCGCGGCGGCCGCATGTATCTCGAGGTCATGGGAAACGCGTACGCGCAGACGTCGGTCGCGCCATATTCGGTTCGGGCCCGTCTGGGCGCCCCGGTTGCCACGCCCCTGGAGTGGGACGAACTGGGTGAGCGTGGCATGCGTGCTGACCGATTCACAATTCGCAACATCTCTAAACGACTTGCCGGACAGAGCGATCCGTGGGCAGACATTTCCCGGCATGCCCGCTCACTGACTGCTGCGTTGCAGCGCATGGCGAAACTTCGTGCCTGAGCTCCCCGATGTCGAAGGCTTTCGCCGCGAACTGGCCGACACGCTGCCGGGTCGCCGGGTACGCGATGTCGAGGTGCGCGACGAAGGTGTCCTGCGCAACTCCACGGCCGGCGCACTGCGACGCGAGTTGAAGGGTCATCACTTCGGGATCCCACGCCGGCACGGCAAGTGGCTCGTTTTGCCGACCGATGGCCCGATCTTGTTGATTCACAGTGGGATGACCGGCCATCCCTACTACGCGCACGACGGCGCCGACGAGATCGGTCACGAGCGGCTGGTGGTGGCGCTGGACCGCGGTGAACTGCGCTACGCCGACCTGCGCAAACTGCGTGGCGTGTGGCTGGCTGGTGACGACGACGGGGCCGCAGAGGTGATGGGCCCGCAAGGACCCGATGCCTTGGGCATCGATCTGCGCACGTTTCGCGACGTCCTGCATAACCGGCGTGGCCGGGTGAAGCCGACACTGATGGACCAGTCGGTGATCGCCGGTCTGGGCAACCTGCTCACCGACGAAATCTGCTGGCACGCACGGATTCCTCCGACTCGACCAGTCGCTGCGCTGGACGCCGACGAGCTGAAGCGCCTGCATTCGGCAATGAAGAACGTGCTGCGTACCTCGGTGCGACACAGCCGGGTACCCAGCCTGGCGCGGTGGCTCACCGGAGTCCGGGACGAGCCCGACCCGAGCTGTCCACGCTGCGGGACACGTCTCCGCCACGGCCGGGTCGGCGGCCGCACGTCGCGGTGGTGCCCGCACTGCCAGCCCGAGTAAGACGTCTTGGCAAAGTTTCGCCACAACCTGGCCAGAGCGTAATGTCTTCAGCCATGAGCTCCGCCAAGCGGTAGCTGGATGACAATCGCCGCGCTGACGGCCGCTGCAGTCAGCTCGCAGTTAACTCCGGCAACCGCGTCGGCCGACCTGCACAATGTGACCTACATCGCACGGATCGACGGGGTGGCCCCGGGTGGCCAGGCTGTTTTCATGATCAGCGACCACGAGTCCAACCGCGTCGACCTGAGCTCGGTGCCCGGCAAGGCATTCGAGGCCAACGCTGTGTTGGCCGATCCGGCGAAAGCCGGCATGCAGGTAACGATTCGCTGGCCGTACTCGGCCAGCGTGCACTGCGAGGTCGACATCGACGACAACGTCGCCATCCAGGTTGATCAGTTGGTCACTCCGCAAGCCCCCGGGGCTGCCACCGACCCCACGAACGGCGTGCTGGCGTGCGGCGGCCCGGTAAGCAACAGCTAAGGCGGCAGCTGAACTGGCTCTTCGATAGCCGATCACCATTGGAGCCGCGCACACAGCGACGATGCCGACTGACCACAGCAACGTTCCGATCATCGGAGCCAGCACCGGACCGCCGAGCGAAAATCCCCGCATCGCATCAACGGCATTGCTCATCGGCTGGTGATGCACGACCGGCTGAATCCAGCTGGGGTATTCCGCCAGTGGCACAAACCCTGTGCAGAAGTAGATCAGCAGCGTCACCGCGATACCGGTCGCCTCAACGAGCACGGTGTTGACCAGGTACATGGCCATTGTGATGACGAGGAACGAGAAGGCCACCCCGAACGCCAAGGGCACCGCCACCCAAGCCAATGCTGCGAGGATTCCTTGCTCATACCGAAAACCCAGCACCACCCCCGTACAGACGACGAGCACAGTTGTCACCAGAATCCGAGCCGCCTCGGCTACTAGCCGCGCGAGCAGACCAGATGCACGGTTCACCGGCAGAACCCAGAACCGGGCAAGCAAGCCTTCCTCGCGCTCGCGCATGAGGCATATTCCACTCGCCGTCGACCCGAAAATGGCCCCGACAAGCGCCGCCATCGGAACGCTTCCGTACAGCGCACTGTGCCCGCTGGCCGACGAAACGGGTTTCCCGAACACGAGATCCATTGATACCAAGAACATAGGCGGCAAAATCAGGGCCTGGATGACCGTCTGGATATCGTGGCGCCACCGAATGAGTAATCGCTGTGTCTGGACCCAGGTATGCAGGAAAAGCAGTCGAGGAGAACTCTCCGAATCTACTTGGTCTAGACGGGGATTGGCATTGTCATACAGCGCGCGCCCCGGGCGCACATCTCCATCCTCGACAGGGCTCATCGCCGTCTCCCGCGAACCACGACGTACAACGGCACTGCAATTGCCAACATGCCGATCAGCCACACCAACGCCGGCCCGACGACTGGCCACGTCGGAGAGGCGGCTGAACCTGTCGCATCGCCTGCTAATGCGCGCAGCGCATATACGAACTGGGAAAATACCTGATTGCGAACAAATGGCTGGATCCATCCCGGGTACAGCTCCGCAGGCTGGAATCCCACCGACAGCGTCATCAAGATGATCTGGGGAAGCAGGAGAATATGAGTAGTCGCCTCAGGATTCGCGGATGCCATCCCGATCAGGTCGCCGACGACAGCCACCGTGATACCGATGAGGAGCACCAAAAGGCAGAAACCAACGGTGTATTCGGCGCCCCGGTAGAACCGGAATCCGATCACACGCCCGCACAGAATCGCGGTAGCCAGCGCGGTCGCGCATCTGTATATGTTGCCTGACATTCGGGCGGCCATTGGTGTCATGACCGAAATAGGCATAGTGCCGAGTCGTCGGTTGATGCCGTGAACCGAGTCGGTCGCCGACCGCAGCGCAGCAGACATCGCTGCGAAGAAAACCGCCTGGAGCGCTATCGCTGGCATGAGGTACTGCGCATAGCTCCCTTGCACGACAGTGGCCATGATCCGATTGAGCGGTAGATAGAGACCGGCGGTGAAGGCCACGGACATTGAGATCGCAATCAGCAGCTCTCCGTTACGCACGGTAGGCGCGATCACTCGAATCGTGAGTACCCACCACTGCCGAAATGGCGACGGGTTCGGCCGTGCCGTGGTCAAGGCGGTCATGACGACACGGCAGCCGCGGAGCGGTCACTCGTACGCGTCGCGGACTCTTTAGTCAACGCAAAGAAGACGTCGTCAAGCGAAGGCCGCCGCAGCACAACGTCGACCAACTCGATGTTGGCCGAACCAAGCCGACGCAGCGCCTCGACAAGCGTGTCTGCCCCGTCGAGCGCGGGCAAGGTGATTCGACCGGAATCGAAAGTCGGTGCCCGCCTGTGCTCGTCGGGCAGTAGCGAACCCAGCGCGGCTGCCATGGCCGGCAGGTCCTGCGGGTCCCGGGGGGTTATCTCGCAATAGCCGCCCCCGGTGCGCTTCTTGAGCTCGTCAACGGTTCCTTCTGCGATGATGGTTCCACGATCGATCACGACGATTCGGTCACTGAGCGCGTCGGCCTCCGCGAGATACTGAGTTGTCAGAAGCGTGGCTATGCCGGCCCTCTTGAAGTCGCGTACCAGATCCCAAATGCTCTGCCTGCCTCGCGGATCGAGCCCTGTCGTCGGCTCGTCCAAGAATGCCACCTCTGGACGGACGACGAGGCCGCACGCGATGTCGATCCGTCGGCGCATCCCACCCGAGTAGGTATCCACGCGCCGGTTCGCGGCATCGACCAAGTCAAACTCATCAATGAGTTCTGCTGCCCGTGCGCGGGCAGCAGACTTGCTGAGACCCTGTAGTCGTCCGAACATCACCAGGTTCTGCTGGCCTGTCAGCATATTGTCGATAGCCACCTGCTGACCGGTCAGCATGATCGATCGGCGCACCCTGGCTGGGTGCGAAACGACGTCGTGACCGGCGACCCACGCATGACCGCGGTCCGGCCGCGTCAAAGTCGACAAGATATCCAGCATGGTCGTCTTGCCGGCACCATTCGACCCGAGCAGGCCGATCACCTCACCGCGACCGACCTCAAAACTGATGTTGCGCAGCGCGGCAACGTCGCCGAACGCCTTGCTGATCTCGCTGACAACAACACTCTGATCGGAAACGGACATTGCTACTCCTGGACGGGGCGCTGCTCAGAGACCGACCGCTCGTTCCAGGTCCTTCAACGAGGTTTCGAGCTGTCCGAGCAGGCATGCGGGATCGGGTAAGACTCGAGCGCAGCCGGCGATTCCGAACTCGAGATTCTCGGTATTGCTGTGCGTACCGAACATCAGCGATTGTTCGAGCAGCATCGGCGCCCACCCATAGGCGGCCTCGAGTCGGGCACCGTTCCGGTACAGCGGTTCGTCCCTCCCACGCAGGTTACTGATATAGACGTTGAACATCGGCGGGATTTTCGCCACGCAAACCGGTGCTGCCGCTGATCGGTGCACAAACGAGCCCGCCCAAGTGAATTGCCACCTGCCGGGGCAGCTCTCGGATTATCTGCTTGTTGTATTGCATCGATGCGTGAATAGTTTCCAGCCGCTTTTCCGGCTCATCCAGGTTGGTGGCAAGGTTGCACAGGGCGATGCCGAGGATGTTGTTAGCGTCGAAGTCCTGCTCGTTGCGCAAGTCGACCGGAACCATAGCGACAAGGGGGACCTCCGGTAGCGCGTCCCGCTCAGCGAGAAAGGCGCGCAGTGCGCCGGCTGTCATCGCCAACGCAACGTCATTAACAGTCACCGCTGCCGCACTCGCGACATTCTGTATGCGCTGTATCGGCCAAGATTGCCATCCGCGGCGCACGGTAGCGCTGCTACCAACGTTCAAGATGGTTCGAGGTGCCTGGAACGCGGGAATCAACCGCGCTTCCCGCATTGCGGCCTTCATCAACGAGACGGAACGACGGAAGTCGGCACCGAATTTCGCCGGTCCGACTGCTCCTTCCCGCCGTGCCCGGGCCGGCACGGCGGGACTGGGGGATGCAGGCTGCCGTGTCCATCCCACCCGTACCCGGCTGTCATCTGGATCGGTACTCAGCGCCGCATGCATCTGATTTGCCCAGGACATGCCGTCCATCAGCGCGTGATGCACCTTGTAAAACAGCGCGAAGCGCCCGGTCATTACAGGCCATCGATCAAATGACATTCCCATAAGGGCTTCTGCCGATCAAGCAGCGGGTTATGCAACTCATCACCCAAGGCAAACAGCTCGCGCATCCCTCCGGGCGGCCGCGGCGTCGTGTATCGCAGGTGGTAGTCGATGTCTATGTTTTCGTCATAAGCCCAGCGCAGCCGGCTGGTTCCACGCCCCTCATCGCGGGATGCCCTGCGTAGGCCGGCGCGACGTCTCGATGAGCCCGCATTGCCTCATAAGTATTCCGCGCGAATTCACGGCCCGAATCCTGCGGTGGTCGGAACAACTGCATTGCAGAAAAATGCATGGGACGCCCGCTGGACTCGAACGACAAAAACACCACCGCTTCAGGGCGGGCAAACCGTTTCATCGACGCCTCCTTTGTAACGGACAAGAATTGGCGTCACCCCCGCAACAGCGGCTCCTCGCTAAACCCCTCGGAGCGGATGCTCGCAAGTGATAACCCTAACAGGGCCCTGCTTCGGCCAGATCTCCGGCTACGGCTGCCAACCGACGTCGTCAGCCCACCGCCAGGCGCGCGGGTAGGCATCGAGAAACCACGGTTCCTTGAAGCTGGCGTAGGGCTCCAAGCCGCCGTCCGCCGGCACCGCGCTGGCGGCGTTCTTCTTCAGGGCCAGATACTCCGCCCGCACATCGGGATTGGCGGTTAGCCAGTCCACGAACAGCAGCCCGAACTGCTGATTGGGCCACCCGCTCACCCGCAGATGCACATACGTCGGCCGTCCCGGGTCTGCGGAAGCGTGAATCCGCTTGTGCCACAGCCCTGGATCGCTGTGGTGGTCGAACGCGTCAACGACGCTACGGGCATCGCGTTTCGCGCTGTCGCCGATGATGCCGTCGATTCGGGGATAGCCGGCCGACAACAAAGACCCGCTCAAATCTTCGGCCACGGTCAGCGACTCCACGGTGACTTGAATGTCGATGGCGTCCTTGGCATCCAGGCCGGGGACGGCGGTGGAGCCGATGTGGTCGATGCGCAACGCTTTATCACCGCAAGTGGTCTTTAGCCGCGCGATAATGCGTTTTGCCTGATCGGGCCAGACCGGATCGGTCGGTGTCAGCCGCGCGGGTGGCCGGACCACCTGCCGCGCAGTCAGGTTGCGCGCGAACGGGACGATCCGATGATTCCACACGTCACTTGCCCGCTCCGCCAACGCTTCTGGACTGTCAGAGTTATCCAGCCAGATGTCGGCTACGGCACGGCGCTGGTCGTCACCGGCCTGCGCGGCGATCCTGGCGCGGGCGTCGGCCTCGGTCATGCCACGTTGTTCGACCAGGCGCGCCACCCGTAATTCGGTATCTGCATGCACGACGATGACCAGTGGGAAAAATGGTGCCATCCCGGACTCCACCAGCAGCGGAATGTCCTCGATGACGATCGCATCCTCGGACACCGCCGCGATGATCTCCGCGCGACGCTTGCCTACCAGCGGATGAACGATCCCGTTAAGCACACTGCGCGCCTCGTCGTCCCGAAAGGCCTTGGCGGCCAACGCTGGCCGATCCAAGGCTCCGTCAGGTTGCAGAATGTCGTCACCGAAAGCCTCGATAAGGGCGACAAGTCCTTCGGTCCCGGGTTCGACGACCTCACGCGCAATGACGTCACCATCGACGACGATCCCGCCGTATTGCGAGAAGGTGGCGCTGACCGCCGACTTACCGGCGCCGATGCCGCCGGTCAGCCCGATGCGAAGCATCGCCGGCTCAGGCGCTGCCGGCGAGCTTCTCCCGCAGGGCGGCGAGCTGGGCGTCGCTGGCCAGCGATCCGCCCTTCGACTCCTCAGCCGGCGAGCCGTTGGCGCGGGACTGGTCGGTGTCGCCGGCTCCGGCGGCCTCCGCGGCGGCGAACTTCTCCATCTGCGCGGTGTGCATCTTGTGCCGACGCTCGGCCTCGGCGTAGCGGGCCTCCCACTCGGTGCGCTGAGCATCGAAACCCTCGAGCCACTCGTTGGTTTCGGCGTCGAAGCCCTCTGGGAAGATGTAGTTGCCCTGCTCGTCGTAGCTGTCGGCCATGCCGTACTTGGCCGGGTCGAACTCTTCGGTGTAGTCCTCGTTGGCCTGCTTCAGCGACAGCGAGATGCGGCGACGTTCCAGGTCGATGTCGATGACCTTGACCATCGCGTCGTCACCGACGGAAACCACCTGGTCGGGCACCTCGACGTGCCGCTCGGAAAGCTCAGAGATGTGCACCAGGCCTTCGATGCCCTCCTCGACACGCACGAACGCGCCGAACGGAACCAGCTTGGTGACCTTGCCCGGCACGA
Organism: uncultured Actinomycetota bacterium; assembly: GCA_963787635.1. Taxonomy (GTDB): domain Bacteria; phylum Actinomycetota; class Actinomycetes; order Mycobacteriales; family Mycobacteriaceae; genus Mycobacterium. The sequence goes on from CAWBDP010000009.1 coordinate 59,152, forward strand.
TCTGGCCGATGGCGTGGGTACGCGCGAAGTGCCGCCACGGGTCTTCCTGAGTAGCTTTGAGCGACAACGAAACCCGCTCGCGATCCATGTCGACGTCGAGCACCTCCACGGTGACCTCGTCGCCCACCTGCACCACCTCGGACGGGTGGTCGATGTGCTTCCAGGACAACTCGGAGACGTGCACCAGACCGTCTACTCCGCCGAGGTCGACGAACGCGCCGAAGTTGACGATCGACGACACCACACCTTTGCGGATGGCGCCCTTCTGCAACTGGTTGAGGAACTCGCTGCGCACCTCGGACTGGGTCTGCTCGAGCCAGGCGCGCCGCGACAGCACCACGTTGTTGCGGTTCTTGTCCAGCTCGATGATCTTGGCCTCGATCTCCTTGCCGATGTAAGGCTGCAGATCGCGAACCCGGCGCATCTCCACCAGGGAGGCGGGCAAAAAGCCGCGCAACCCGATATCGAGGATCAGGCCACCCTTGACGACCTCGATGACTGTGCCCTTGACGGCCTCGTCCTTGGCCTTGAGCGCCTCGATCGTGCCCCAGGCACGCTCGTACTGCGCGCGCTTCTTAGACAGGATCAGCCGGCCCTCTTTGTCCTCCTTGGTAAGAACCAGGGCCTCGACCTTGTCGCCTACCGACACCACCTCGTGCGGATCGACATCGTGCTTGATGGAAAGCTCGCGGGAGGGGATGACACCTTCGGTTTTGTAACCGATATCGAGTAGAACTTCGTCCCGATCAACCTTGACGATGGTCCCTTCGACGATGTCGCCATCGTTGAAGTACTTGATTGTCTTGTCGATGGCGGCGAGAAAATCCTCGGACGAGCCGATGTCGTTGACGGCTACTTGTGGCGAGGTGACGGTGGGACTCGGCATATTGTTGGGTTGCTCCGGACAGGTTTGGTCGTAGGGACAGTACAAGTACCAACGAGGCTACTGACGGATGCCACGCTGCCAAACTCGCCACGGTCGCCGAGCGTGACGTCGCCGGCGAAAAATCGTCGAGATTCTCGCCTGGCTTCACGCTCGGCGGAGATCGGGCGCCGCAACGCCCATACGCCCTCTAATGCGCTGCCGAGTCCCAGCTGCGGCCATAGCCGACCGATACCTCCAAGGGCACGTCGAGCGGGTAAGCGCCACCCATCTTTTCCCGCACCAATGCCTCGAGTTGGTCGTGTTCCCCGTCGGCCACTTCGAACAACAGTTCGTCATGCACCTGCAGCAGCATGCGCGAGGCCAAACCGGCCTCGTGGAGCGCCTTGTCGACCTCGATCATGGCCACTTTGATGATGTCGGCGGCGCTGCCCTGGATCGGCGCGTTGAGTGCCGCCCGCTCGGCGGCCTCGCGTAGCTGACGATTGCTGCTGTCCAGTTCAGGCAGATACCGGCGACGGCCCAGCACCGTGGAGGTGTAACCGTCCTTACGGGCCTGTTCGACGATGTTCATCAGGTAGTCGCGCACCCCGCCGAATCGGGCGAAATACTGGTCCATCTGGACTTTCGCTTCCTCGGTGGAGATTTTCAGCTGCGCGGCCAGCCCGTATGCGCTCAGTCCGTAGGCCAGCCCATACGACATCGCCTTGACTCGGCGCCGTAGCTCACCGGCCACCTCTTCGATCGGCACGCCGAATGCGCGCGACGCAACGAAGGAATGCAGGTCCTCGCCCGTGTTGAACGCTTCGATGAGGCCTTCGTCATTGGACAGGTGAGCCATGATGCGCATCTCGATCTGGCTGTAGTCGGCGGTCATCAGCTCGGCATAGCCGTTACCGACGACGAACGCGTCCCGAATCCGGCGGCCGGCGTCGGTGCGGATCGGGATGTTCTGCAGGTTCGGTTCGGTCGACGAGAGCCGCCCGGTCGCCGCGATCGTCTGGTTGAACGTGGTGTGGATGCGACCATCTGCGGCTACCGATTTCAGCAATCCGTCGACGGTGACTTTCAGCCGTGTGGCGTCACGATGTGCGAGTAGGTGCTCGAGGAAGGGATGACCGGTCTTGTCGAACAGCGACTGCAGGGCATCGGCATCCGTGGTGTATCCGGTCTTGGTGCGCTTGGTTTTCGGCATCTCCAACTCGTCGAACAGCACTACCTGCAGCTGTTTGGGCGAACCGAGGTTGATCTGCTTGCCGATCACCGTGTAAGCGGCTTCGGCGGCATCGCGGATCTGGTCACCGAATTCGCTTTGCAGCGCGCTGAGTTCGTCGAGGTCGACGGCGATACCCGCGGCCTCCATCCGCGCCAGCACACCTTGCACCGGCAGTTCCATCTCGGCCAGCAGCGGCTGGGAGTCGATACGGGCCAGCTCGGTGTCCAGCGCGTCAGCCAGGTCCACCACCGCCCGAGCCCGCAGGATGGCGGTTTGTACCGCCTGCTCGTCGACGCCGTCGGTATCGTCGAGTAGCGAGAGTTGTTGCTGCTCAGGTGTTTCCGCACGGAGCTCGCGACGCAGGTAGCGCAGCGAAAGGTCGTCGAGGGTGAAGCTGCGCTGGCCCGGGCGAACCAGGTATGCGGCCAGCGCGGTGTCGGAGGTGATGCCGTTCAACGTCCAGCCGCGTCCAGCCAGATCGTGGATGGCGAGTTTGGCCTCCTGCAGTGCCTTGGGCTTTTCCGCATCGGCGAGCCAGGCGCCCAGCGCGGCGTCGTCGTCAGGGGTCAGCGCGGAAGTGTCGAGGTAGCCGCCTTCCCCGTCGTGAGCGGCGATGGCCAGTGCGGTGGCATCGCCGTCGTAGGGCAGATGGGTGCCGACGACCGCCAGTCCGGATCGATGGCCGTCGCTGGCGTGTTCGGCCAGCCAGTGCTCGACCGTGCCGGGTTCCAGCGCTCCGCCGCGCACGTCGAACCCTTCGTCGACTTCGGGTTCGACCGCGGCCAGCGTCTCGAAGAGCCGGTCGCGCAGTACCCGGAATTCCAGGTCGTCGAACAGCCGGTGGATCTGGTCGCGATCCCAGGGCTGTAACCGCAAGGTATCGGGCGTTTGCGCCAACGGCACGTCGCGGACCAGGTCGGTGAGTTCTCGGTTGCGTATCACGCTGGCCAGATGTGCCCGTAGCGCGTCGCCCACCTTGCCGCGGACCGTGTCGACGTTGTCCACCAGTCCTTCCAGCGAGCCGTACTCGACAATCCATTTGGACGCGGTCTTTTCGCCCACACCGGGAATGCCGGGCAGGTTGTCGCTGGGGTCGCCACGCAGCGCGGCGAAGTCGGGATACTGCTTGGGGGTCAGCCCGTATTTCTCGACCACGGCGTCGGGGGTGAAGCGGGTGAGTTCGCTGACGCCCTTACGGGGGTAGAGCACCGTCACGTCGTCGCTGACCAGCTGCAGCGAGTCCCGGTCCCCGCTGACCACTAACACCCGATAGCCCTCGTTTTCGGCCTGGGTGGCCAGTGTCGCGATCAGGTCGTCGGCTTCGAAGCCCGGTTCGGCGAGCACCGTGATGCCCAGCGCGGCAAGCACTTCCTTGGTGATGTCGATCTGACCGTGGAATTCGTCGGGAGTCGACGACCGGTTGGCTTTGTATTCGGGGTAACGCTCAGAGCGAAATGTCTGCCGGGACACGTCAAACGCCGCCGCGATGTGCGTCGGGGATTCGTCGCGCAGCAGGTTGATCAGCATCGCGGTGAACCCGTAGACCGCGTTGGTGGTCAGCCCGCCGCGGGTTTTGAAATTCTCTGCGGGCAGCGCGTAGAAGGCCCGGAACGCCAGCGAGTTGCCGTCGAGCAGCATCAGCGTCGGCTTCTCGTCCGCCGTGGCAGGAGCGACGTTCGAGGCCGAGGCTTTGGCTGGGCTCACGGCCCTACTCTAGGCACCGCTGCCGACATCAGGTCAGCCGCCGCTCCGCGCGCCGTACGTCGTACTCGGAAACCGACACCGAAACGATCGAGCCCTGTTGCTCATCGTGTGCCGAAGTCAGTGGCGCTTCCCCTGACCACACAGGCGGAATTGGAACACGTTTCAGTTTTGTGGCTGTGCTCGGTAGTCTGGCCCAGTGCCCGAGGTCACCAGTCAAGAACCCGCGATCGACGGATGGTTCACCTCCGACGACGTCGGCAACCCGCAGCTGATCGGCGGTAATTGCCCGCAATGCGGGACCTACGTCTTCCCGCCGAGGGAGAACAACTGCCCCAATCCGGCATGCGGCAGCGACACACTAGAGCCCGTCGCGCTGTCCCGACGGGGAAAGTTGTGGAGTTACACCGAAAACCGCTACCCACCACCGGCGCCCTACCCCGCACCGGATCCATTCGAGCCGTTCGCCATCGCCGCGGTGGGGTTGGCCGACGAGGGCCTGATCGTGCTGGGCAAGGTGGTCGAGGGCACGTTGGCGGCCGACCTCAAGGTCGGCATCGAGATGGAGCTGACCACCATGCCATTGTTCACCGACGACGACGGGGTGGAGCGCATCATCTACGCGTGGAGGATCGCAGCCGCCGGCGACGATAGACAGGGCAGTGCGATCGGAAAAGGGCAGGAGGAGCGGCGCAGATGACGAGTAGCACGCCCGAACCGCTCTACATCCTCGGTGCCGGGATGCACCCCTGGGGCAAATGGGGCCGCGACTTCACCGAATACGGCGCGGTCGCCGCGCGCGCCGCACTGGCCGAAGCCGGCTTGGACTGGCGGCAGATCCAGCTGGTCGCCGGGGCCGACACTATTCGCAACGGCTACCCAGGCTTCATCGCCGGGTCGACTTTCGCCCAGAAGCTCGGCTGGAACGGCATCCCGGTCAGCTCCAGCTACGCCGCCTGCGCCAGCGGTTCGCAGGCTCTGCAAAGCGCCCGTGCGCAGATTCTCGCCGGCTTTTGCGACGTCGCTCTGGTGATCGGTGCTGACACCACGCCGAAGGGAGCGTTCGCCCCGGTGGGTGGGGAACGCAAGAACGACCCCGACTGGCAGCGATTTCACCTGATCGGCGCAATGAACCCGGTTTACTTCGCGCTGCTCGCACGGCGCCGGATGGACCTCTGCGGGGCGACATCCGAGGACTTCGCGCAGGTCAAGGTGAAGAACTCTCAGCATGGTCTGCAGAACCCGAATGCCCGCTACCGCAAGGAATCCTCGGTCGAGGATGTGCTGGCGAGTCCCGTGGTGGCCGACCCGCTGCGCCAGCTCGACATCTGCGCTACTTCCGACGGCGCGGCGGCGCTGATCGTGGCCAGTGCCGAGTTCGCCCGCAAGCACCTCGGGTCCCTCGACGGCGTGCCCTCGGTGCGTGCGGTGAGCACGGTGACCCCGCGTTATCCGCAGCACCTGCCCGAATTGCCGGATATCGCAACAGACTCCACCGCCGCTGTGCCCGCACCAGATCGTGTTTTCAAGGATCAGATCCTGGACGCGGCCTACGCGGAGGCCGCTATCGGACCAGAAGACGTCAGCATGGCCGAGGTGTATGACCTATCCACCGCTTTGGAGCTCGACTGGTACGAGCACCTGGGGCTGTGCGCCAAGGGTGAGGCCGAGGCGCTGCTGCGCAGCGGCGCGACCACTGTCGGCGGCAGGGTCCCGGTCAACCCCTCCGGCGGGCTGGCATGTTTCGGCGAGGCGATTCCCGCGCAGGCTATCGCGCAGGTCTGCGAGCTGACCTGGCAGCTGCGCGGCCAGGCCACCGGCCGCCAGGTCGATGGCGCGAAAGTCGGCGTCACCGCTAACCAGGGGCTCTTCGGACACGGCTCGTCGGTGATCGTCGCCCGGTAGAGCGCGCCTCCGGTCGACTGTGCGCTCAGGGCTTTCAGTGTGCGCTGGCGGCGGGTCTGCGCGGCGTGTCGCCGCCCTGGACGCACAGCCGACGCGCTCTTTGACCAGTCGATGTAGGCGGGGCTAGGCGTCTTTCTGGTCCGTGGCGGTCCCGAGGGTTTCCACCACCACTTCGGCGACGCGTTTCATGGTGGTCCGCCGATCCATGGCGGCACGCTGGATCCACTTGAACGCCTGCGGCTCGGTCATCCCTTGTTCGGCCTGCAGCAGGCCCTTCGCCCGTTCGACGAGCTTTCGGGTTTCCAGCCGGTCCGACAGTGTCGCGACCTCGTGTTCCAGCGCGCTGATCTCGGCAAACCGGCTCAGCGCCAGCTCAATCGCCGGCACCAGGTCGGTCGCGGTGAACGGTTTCACCAGGTAGGCCATCGCCCCGGCATCGCGCGCACGTTCGACCAGGTCGCGCTGGCTGAATGCGGTCAGCACCACTATCGGTGCAATGCGTTTGCTGGCGATCTCCGAGGCAGCGTCGATGCCGTCACGACGGGGCATCTTCACATCCATGATCACCAGGTCAGGCTTGAATTGCTCGGCCAAGTCGACCGCCTCTTGGCCATCGCCGGCCTCCGCAACGATCTCGTAGCCCTCTTCGCGGAGCATCTCGGCCAGGTCGAGCCGGATGAGTGCCTCATCCTCGGCGATCAGTACCCGGTGGGGGTGCGGGCATCGGCGTCGGTGGTGGAGCCGGTCATGACGACATTGTGTCCCGAGCGGCTGCCGTGATCGACCGCGGGGTTGTGACGCCAGTTCATCACCCGCATCCTCTATGGTGGGAGCCCGTAGACTGCCACGCCCTCGTATCCCAACTGGCAGAGGAAACGGACTCAAAACCCGTCCAGTGTGGGTTCGAATCCCACCGAGGGCACCCAAACTGTAGAAGGGTTAGCGCAGGTAGACAACGGTTTTCATGTTTGCTGGATCGCCGCATCACCCCCCTCGTGCCCACACTTTGCCCACAGTTTCAGATAACTTGTCGGCAACTGCCGTGAAGTCGTCGTCGAACAAATCGGCGTACACATCGAGGGTCATCGCGGCCGAGGCATGCCCCAGCATCCGCTGAACCACCTTCACGTTCGCTCCAGCCGAGACCGCCAACGACGCCGCGGTGTGACGAAGAACATGCGCCGTGATCCTCGGAAACGTCGGATCGCCCTTCTGGCAGCGGTCAACCGCGCCTGCCATCCACGACTTGTTCGTCGGCGGTGCCAGATACCCGCCGTCCTGCGCCGGCCAAATCAGTTCGTCGCGGCCCTTGCCCGCGCAAGTCGCCGCCAGCTCGTCGACCACGAACGCCGGCAACGCCACCGATCGGCTGTGTCCGCTCTTGAGCGTGCCTACGTGAGTGCGGCCACCGACGGCCACTGCGTTCTCGTGCAACGCGACTCGGCGGCGCAGAAAGTCAACGTCAGATACCCGCAGCGCCGCGGCCTCGCCCCAACGCAGGCCCACGGTCCCAAGCAGCAGTACCAGCGACCCATAACGTTCCGACTCCATGGCCAAGCAACGCAGCTGTTCGCCCGTCAGGTACACGTTCGGTCGCCTGGATCTGCGCGGCAGCTTGACACCACGCGCCGGGTTCGCGGCGATCAACCGGTCCCGCACGGCGTCGTCGAGGATGCTAGCCAGCACCGAGTAGATCGTGATGACCCTCGATGCGCTCAGTTTCTTGGCTAGTTCGGCGATCCACCCCTGAACGCTGGTGTAGCGGATGTCTGCCATCTTGGCCGCACGCCAGCGCGGCTCAACATGGACGCGCCACGCGTTCTCATAGGAACGGTACGCGCTGGGCTTCAAATGCCCTCGCTTGCGCGCCAGCCACGCCGGACCCAACTCCCCCACCGTGACACGCCCGAGCGACGGCGCGACATACTCGCCCCGCGCTTTTGTTACCTCAACCGAGTTGGCGAACGCCTCGGCGTCACGTTTGGTTTTGAACCCGCGCTTGTCGGTCTGTCCGCGGTCGGGCGTACGGTAGCGGACGCGGTAAAGCGTTGTACCGCTTGCTGTTTGGTACTTACTGATCGTCGCCATCCGCCAGTGCTTTCTCGAGTTCCGCGCGAAGTTCACGCGATGTCCGGCCGCGCTTCTGTTGATTGGCGCTATGCCCCGCCCGGCGGTCGCGCTCTTCGCTGAATGTGCTTTCCCACAACCGGAATGACACTTGCGCCAGTCGAGTTCGACTGATCTCAAGGCGCCGTGCCAGCCGGTCCTCGGCTAAGCCGGAGCGGAGTAACACGCGGTCGGTTGGGGAGGCCGTTCGGAGGTTCCTGAACAACTTCGCCCTGGCCTCGTTCAGCGAATCTTCCGACTCGCGGCTGAACTCATCCTTGCCAGTCTCCCACGGCTTGCCTTTGCACACCGCCGACACTTGCTCAGCAGGGAGGGCCAATTCACTGTGTAGGCCCACCCAGCCCTCGGAGCCAACTAGGTCGGCGAGAGTTACGCCTGCGTCGGACATCTCGGAGTCGCGTTTGTTGGTGGCAGCTTGTGCGGCGTGCTGCAATGCAAGACTCACCAAGAGGACTGTCGCGAAGGTCGGCGCTGAGCGCCCGGCCTCGAAGTGGCCAACTCTCGTTTCTGTCCAGTCCAATCCGATCGAACGAAGGTGTCGGGCAAGGTCGTCTTGGGTCGCCCTGATCTCTTTGCGGATACGCCGGCAATTGCTGCCAACGACCGCAGCAAGAGGGGCGAACAACTCGGACTCAGAGAGCTGGGCGGCCACGATACGCACTATAACCGACACGCCCTCAGGTTCATAGGGCTTGACTAAACAACACGCTTGTGTTTTCCTTCCCAAAGACGCCCTCAGTATTTGAGGGCGTGTGATCACGAGAGGAAACGCAATGGCCGACCTGCCCGCTGACATCGATACTGCGACCGCAGCCCAGGTCGCTGCGGTACTGGACACCACGGAAGCCGGGCTAGCGCAAATGCGTTATCGCGGTACCGGCCCGCGGTTCGTCAAGCGGGGTCCTCGCCGTGTGTTGTACCGCTGGAGCGACGTCAGGTCCTACCTCGACGCGAACACTTGCCAGCGCACCGACGATCTGCGCGGAGTGGGCGTCGGGTGAACGCACGAAAAGGGTGGCCTGCGGGGGCCACCCGATTTCCGAACAAAACACCACCAGCACCCACGAAAGAACTGATGCCGCCAGTGTAAACGCCCGGTGCTTGGCGTGCCGCCGACCGGTTCGTACAGCCCTGTCAGTGTCGCGCCACTGTGGTCCCGAAATGTTGGCGGAAGCGTCACACCCAGGCGCGGTGGCTGCATGAAGGAAAACTTCGTCTGGCCACGCCGGCGCCCCGACTGGATCGCACCGGAGCCCGAGTCAGACACGCTTCCACGCCAGCTCCGTCGTCGCCGGTCGGCCGCATGGCGGATGCCCGCGCTCGATTCGGGTCGGTCGGATCCGTGGTGGTACGGCACGCCCGCACCCAACACCACTGCTCTGCGCGATATGTGGCATTGCGGTGGTGCGGACCGAGCTGCAGCCGAGATCATCGCGGAGCGATGGGGGCTGGTCGCAGCATGACGACTGCGATCAGCGACATTCGTGAATACCTCGACGCCTGCCTCAGTGATAGCCAAGGTCGGCTTCACATCGCCACGGGGCTTGGACCCCGGCTGTCGGGCGCGGGGAAATACCAGCACACGAAAAAAATGGACGGAAACCCACTTCGCTTGGCCGAACGAGGCGGATCTGGCCGAGCGTGAAATACAACGGGCCACAGCCGATTGCGATGTCTATGTCTGCCCCTACCCGATGTGTGGAGACAAACACGCCAAAGACGCCGCGGCAGCCCGGCGCATCGTGCACGCCGACGTCGACCACGGGCACCTAGACCTCGAAAAGGTCCGAGAGATCAACGGTTACGCCGTCGGTTCCGGAACACCTGGACACGGGCACGCCTATGTGGCCCTGACTGAATCGATCCGGCCCATTGGCACCGCGCACTGTGCCGTGGCCTCGGCGCCCACCTCGGCGGCGCTGACGCGAAGATCTCGGCCAACGACGTCCTGCGGCCGCCAGGCACGCTGAACCACAAACCCACGGTCCGCGGGGAAGATCCCGCCGCCGTTGAATGGCTTGTCCGACCCTCCGGTGTGCGTGTCGACCCGTGCGCGTTGGCGCACACGCTCAGCGTCACACTGCCGGACTTGGCTGAGGCGTCAGCCAACGGCGCGCAACACGCTGAGCCTGTGGAGCTCAGCGCACATCCGCTTGTCTGTCACGCTGTGGAGTCACGCAGCGGTGATCGATCGGCGGACACAATGCGCGTTGTTGGGGCGTGCTTCAACAGCGGATTGAGCCTCGAGCAAGCGCGCTATGCCGTCGCCTCGCGCGACGACTTGCGGCAACGCCTCGTCGAGCGCAACGACGACGACGTCCTGACGTGTTGGCTCAAAGCGGTCAACTCGCGCCAACGCCCCCGGGCGAGCAATGGTTCGTCGATCTCAGTGGCTGTAGGCGCCGCGTCGCTCGACGAGACGCACAATGTATTTCGCCGATGGCTCGGCGATGAGTACGACACGGATGCGCTCGACGCCATGCTCGCAACCACCGCAGTGGAAAAGTTCAGCGACGGCAGCGACCCCGTGTGGTTGTTACTTGTGTCCGGTCCGGGCAACGCGAAAACCGAAACCGTGCAGGCGCTCGACGGAATTGGCGCCATAGTGACCAGCTCGATCTCATCAGAGGCCGCACTGCTGTCGGCTACGCCGAAGCGGGAACGCGCCAAGGACGCCACCGGCGGCCTGCTCCGCAAGGTAGGTAACCGCGGCCTGGTGGTCATCAAGGACGTCACGTCGATCCTGTCCATGAACCGAGACTTGCGCGCCCGCGTGCTCGCCGGGCTACGTGAAATATATGACGGCCGCTGGTATCGCGAGGTTGGAACTGATGGTGGCCAGACGATCCCTTGGGAGGGCCGCATCGCCGTGATCGGTGCGGTCACGACGGCCTGGGACACTGCGTATGCGGTGATATCCACGATGGGTGACCGATTCGTGCTGGTGCGTATCGACTCCACGACCGGACGCCAGCCCGCCGGGCGCAAGGCAATCGGCAATACGGGTGACGAGCAGACCATGCGCGGCGAGCTGGCCGCGGCAGTGGCCGGAGTGATCGCCGGCATGGCTACCGCGCCGGCCAAGATCACCGACGAGGAAACCAATATCCTGCTCGGCGCCGCCGATCTGGTCACGCTGGCGCGTACCGGCGTGGAATACGACTACCGCGGCGACGTCATTGACGCACATGCTCCCGAGATGCCCACAAGGTTCGCCAAACAACTCGCCCAGATCATGCGCGGTGCGGTCGCGGTGGGGATGCAGCGCGCGGAGGCGTTGCGGCTGGCCATCCGATGTGCGCGCGACTCCATGCCGCCGCTGCGGCTAGCGATCATTGAAGATCTCGCTGTACATCCGCACAGCTCCACCGGCGAGGTCCGCAAGCGTATCGACAAGCCCCGCAACACCGTCGATCGCCAACTGCAGGCGTTGCACATCCTCGGCGTGGTGACAGTGGATGAACTTGATTATTCAGGCGATGGCCGATCGCGATGGTTCTACTCGCTCGCCGATGGCATCCGCCCGGACTCACTGAACCCGAAATGTGTCCCAGAATTGTCAGTCAATACCCTTATCCCTTCTGAAGAGAAGTCGGAGGAGCCTGGCATAGGTTCTGACAAATCTGGGAAACATTGGGGCGCCACAGAGCCGCCGCCAACCCTGTGCATCGACTCCACCCCCAGACGTCCAGGTTGTGTCTGCGCCAACCAACCACGGCCCTGCTACTGGTGCGAGACCGCCGCGAGCAAATCGGGAGCATCATCAGCGTGGACGGATGCACCATCGACGACTCCCGCTCCAGGTATTTAGCCGGCGGTGAGTCGGGGGTGGCGTACGTGGCCGCGACCGTGATCGATTCTCACGGGGTTGAGCACTTCGTGCTGGCCAAACTTGTTGCTATCGGCGACTCAGAGGTTCGGTTTGACCCGACTTGTGCGGCTGTCGAACATGAGCAGGTGGGCCCTCTACCGCTTGAGGTCGTCCGACGGTTCACCATCGCCAGCAGAACCACGCAGCGCTCGGCCGAGGCGCTGCCGGACGACGAGGGGGCGCCATGACCCCCAAAAAAACTGGGTACACGCACGATGGAATGGCCATGGTGACCATACGACGCGACCAATACGACCATCGACCATGCGACCATCGCACACACACACGTACGCACCGGCACACGCACGCGTAGGCCATGGTGCCCATCGACCATCGCACGCACGACCATGCGACCATCGACCATCCACACACGCAGACCTGCAGACGCAGACTGCAGACGCAGGCGCAGGCGGCGCACACCCATACGCGCAGACGCACACCAACCTGCACACCCGCAGGCACACGATGTCAGACGCACACGCACATGCACACCCGCAGGCACGCATACACAGACGCGCACACTCAAGATGCGCACACCCTTAGATGCACACGCACACATACACACGATGCACACAGTCACACACGCATCCATCACGCACACGCACACACACCAACACCCCTCCCAGCCACAGGGGAACAGTGACCACGGTGACCGTAACCCACTGCAGCACAAGGGATCTCAACCATCCCGACCACCCCAAACACGTTGCGCCGCAACACCATACCACCCCCCACCCAAAAAATCAGACCACCCCACCGCGCAACGACCTGACGAACGTCAGGACGTCTCCCCCCGTTCGAATTTCACATCGGAATTGCGTTGGCGCACAATGTGTTTCACTCAGCAAACCGTTTGGCGCACAATGGATTTCAGGAATATAATGGTTGACATAGTGAATGCTGGCGCCGAATCCCCGGAGGCCGAATCGTGAGCTGCCGCGAACCCCGCCGCAACGCAGCCCACGCCTTCGCGCTGCGGCTTGTCCTGGGGGAGCTGCTCGGCGACCCCGACGCATGTCAACTTGTCCTAGATGACGTAGCCAGTCACCCGGCCAACCCCGACATCGTCGGCGGTCTCGTCAGCTACCTGGCGGGCGCCAGCGCGCGGCTACTGGAGAAACAGTTCGGCGCGGATGCGGCTATAGACCTCGTCACCACCCAGCTCGCTGGTGCGCTGGCCGCGTCCAACGAAAGCCGGAGGGGCAAGCGTTGAAGCTCAAAGGGCGCGGCCACATCGCGGCGGCGGCATGGTCCGCGAGCGGTCATGTTCAGATCCAGATCGGCCAGTGCCGGTTTACCGCGTCGGCCAGTGAAGCCGCCGGATTCGCGCGCCAGATCGTGGCGGTGGATGCGCTCAATGCGGACTGCGATGCCAAATGAGCGACGTCCATGCGATGCACGCAGCCGTCGTGATCAGCGCAACTGACACCGCGTACCTGCTCGATGTGTTCGACAAAGTGACGCAAGTCGCCACCCGGTATGCCCCCGTGCCCGTGCGAATTCCTCACCGCCTCAACGTACTTCTTCAAGATATGGCCGAAGCCGCAGCTTGCGCCGCAACTTGCGCGCAAGTCCCCTCCGAGCCAGAACTGTCAGACTTCCGTCCAGACGACCTTGACACGCCGAAGACCGCCGCCCAGCGGCTCAACACCACGGAGTCCAACGTGCGCCAGCTCTGCACCAGGGGAACCCTCGCCGCCATGAAACGCGACGGCAGGTGGTTCATCTCGCCCCCATCCGTCGACGAGCACAAGACAACCCGAACCCGAAAGCGAGCCTGAATGGCGGACACGGTGAAAGTCCCACTGAAAAAGCTTGCCGAGATGCTCGTCGCTGCTGGCGCCCCGGTCGACAACAGCGACGAAGTGACCGTGCGGCGGGCACTCAATGACTTCCTCGCCCACCGGGAAGCTGAGCAGCGGTCTGCTGAGGATCGGCGCAGCGCCGAGCGGGTCGTTGCTGCAGCCATCCAAGACGGCCGATCGGCGCCAAATCACGGGGCGAATGGCTCAAAGCCCTCGCCGAAGATCCCGCCGGCGCACGCCGGGTCATCGCGTCGCTGGCTCCAGTTCCCCCGGAACTGCTCGGCGGCAAATCACTATCTGCCAGTGGGTATGTCGACCCTGACGCCGCCGCAAAAGAACAGATCCTCGCGCAGATCACTGGGCAGCCGGTACAGGGCGCCGAAACGGCTCCCGGCACCCCGGTTGTTACGCGTGAAGTGATGGCCGCGCGAGCAGCGGCCCAGTCCCCGCAAGCGCCAACAGGCCACCGGTCGACCCGGTAACGGGCACCGGTTACCGCACCGGACAGGCCATCGACAACGATCCGCTGTACACCACGATGATGCGGCGCATGGGACCGCGGTTCGCCGAACACGTGAAACCCGAGCAGGCAGCTGTGCGCCATTACGAGTCCGACCCCGACCTTTCGACCTTGGGTGAGTTCGTCGTAAGTGACGACGGCAAAACCGGTTACTAGAAACCCCCTATGACGACTATGGGACACCTAGCAAGGAAGGCCAATAAGCCATGTCGTACAAAGTCAAGGCTCACCTAGTCATCGCCAGGGATGCGGGCGGAAGGCTGCACCACGCCTACTAGGGGGCGATCATTCCGCGGCTGAACGACGACCAGCGCGAGGCTTGGCTGCGGACTGGCGTGGTCGAGGAAATCGACGACGGCGACAACGTCCGCGCCTACATCGTTCCCGGCCCAACAGTTCCGGTAGCCGGCAATGAATACGCCCTGCCCGAAGAACTCCGGGCGCGCAGAACCGAGGGAGACGCCCGCATCACCCAGTGCGTCGCCGCGATCGACCAACTCGGGATGCCCCCCGATGCGGGCGCGCCAACTGTCCGCGAGGCACTACGGGACAGCGGACAGCGGTACACCAACGATGTCATTGCCGCGGCAGTCAAGGAACGACGTGCGCTGTCCGGGACAGGCAAAAGCTGACATGGGCTCCTCCTGGCACATTGCTCCCCCCTTTCTCGGGGCGATGCGCTGGCAAAGTCGGCAACCGGCCGCTGGCGACGGCGATGGCTCGGTGCGGGCTATCGCTGGCGCGCGGCCGGTTGCCGACCAACATGCGGCATTTGCCGCATCTGAGAAGGGGACTTTCGATGACGGGCTACCCGAACGGCACGGTGACCGTGGGCACGACACCCACTCAGGTATGCACGGTGGGCGACCAGAGCCGCGGCCTGCTCGTAGCCAACACCGGCAACCACCCCGGTGCATCTCGGCGGATCAGATGTGACCGCCACAACCGTGGCCTACTTGCAGACGTAACCGAAATAGGTGCAACGGCATGAGCGAGAACCTTTCAGCCGTCCAGTCGCAAGGCCAAAGCTTTGCGCATCGTGCTCGAGACCCTGTCGCGCAGTCACCGCGATGCGCATGCGCGGGTCCTAGAAAGGCGATGACATGCCCCTGATTCGTGACGTCCTCACCCAGATCGATGAGTGGCCGGCGGCCAGCCCGAGTTGGATTACCCGACCACGACAATCAGCATGGTCACAACAGTGGCCATGGTCACCATGACCATGGGTACCGTAACCGACTGCCGCACAACAAGTTCCAATTATCCAACCACCCCCAAACCTGTTGCGCCGCAACACCATACCCCCCCAAAAAATCCGACCACCCCCGCCGCAATGCCGCGCGATCACGCTTTCCGCCTGAGTCTGGTGCCGCACTGCTCGCAGATAAACGTTGCTTGAGCAATGGGGACAGTCTGAACATGCTGGCAGGCATGGCACTTGACTTTGCTCACTGGCTTCGCCGTATCAGTCGAAGTTGGGGTCTTCTGGGGTGCGACTGCACGTTCGCCGCTAGCCTCAGCAGCCGAGCCAGTTTCGTCTGAATCACTGATACTTGTGTCGGCCGGCCGCAGCATGATCGAACCAATCAGCGCCGTCGCCACAGCAACGCCAGCCAGATAGATCCCGATACCCAAACTCGCCACTACGCCGGGCTGCGTCGTGTCCGGCTGACCATCGATACCCACGGGATAGAGCGTCCGGATGCTCTTGTCGTTGGCTGTAATAAAGAGCAGCGTGCCTGCGATGATGCAAAGCATAAGGGGTAGCCACCAACGCTCCGGATTGCTGCGGCCGGCGTTG
Source organism: uncultured Actinomycetota bacterium (assembly GCA_963787635.1). Taxonomy (GTDB): domain Bacteria; phylum Actinomycetota; class Actinomycetes; order Mycobacteriales; family Mycobacteriaceae; genus Mycobacterium. Next base: position 74,981 of record CAWBDP010000009.1, read on the forward strand.
TAGCCACTGACGGCTGTGCCTAGGGCGAGCGCGATTAGGGTCCAGCCGCCGTGCTGAATCATGGTGTTGTCTTCGACGCGTCGGAATGTCGGGCGCACTCATCGAGCGGCAGAAATGTGGAGACGGCGATCACGGCCGCACCGATCAGTACCAGTCCGAGTGCAAGAGGATTCCGCGACTCCGTGCTGTTGATGTCTGCTTCCCCCGGTGGTCTGGGCAACCGAACCGAACCTCGCGACCCAACGCCGCAGAGGTAAGCGTTTGTCAACCGGAAGCGTGCCCGAGCGCTTCCTGCACAGCCCGTAGATTACTTAGGCTCGCGTGCCCGTATGGCGGTTGCGCCCTCCACGGGTTGTCGTCTACACCCTCGACACAGTCTCCGGTCCTTTTACTCCTGTAGTCGCACCCGAAGCTCGTTCCCCCGTTTATGGCGTTGCCCGGTGGAACGGCAGCGTATGTGACCGAGTGCTCGACCACCTCCTGATGAGCGAAAAATGCAGTCGGCGCTATCCGGGCTGGCCAACATCGGCGATTCTGGTGTGTGTGTCTTTGGCGTCGCGTGTGCGCTCGCGATTACTCTCGCACCTGGCGAGTGACGAGGCCTTAGTGGACCGGGAATCGATAACGCACCGGAAATCGACGTGCTCACCTTGTCGTTCGTCGCCGTAGTAGACGCGATACCCTCGATGACCGTCGTGTCGCCATCGAAGTGCTTGTGGGTGACACTCGTCGTGCCGTCCGCCGTTCGGGTGACGGTCAACCACTGACCGGACTCGGGATCTTCGATCGTGTCGCCCTCCTGGATCCGGCCAGCGGCACCTGCTCTGTTGCATGTTCTGAACTCATTACCCTCCGGGATCGTCGCGGTGGTTGGCTGCGTCCGGCGATCACCTCAGGATTCTCCCGCCAACGGCACCGGTCAATCCCACTTACCGCCGCTGCTTGCAAACTTCAGGTCGGCGGGCGTCTGGCCTTTGCGGTCGCGTGGGCAGTAGCTGGTTTGCGCGTCGGTACAGGGCCTGACTGCGTATGGTTAGCCGGTGGAAGGGACGCCGTTCGGCCGTTATCGGTTGTCGAGCTGATCGGCGCGGCGGCATGGGCGAGGTGTGGCGCGCCCACGACACCGAGACCGACCGCATCGTCGCCATCAAGGTGCTGCCCGCGAATTTGTCGGAGGACGAAGAGTTTCAGCGGCGATTCCGCCGCGAAGCACACGCGGCGGCACGTTTGAACAGCCCGAACGTCATCCCAATCCATAACTACGGCGAGATCGAGGGCCGCCTCTACCTCGATATGCGGCTGATCAAGGGCCGCGACCTGCAGACCGTGCTGGCCGACGGGCCGCTGGAACCGGCGCGGGCGGTGAACATCGTCGACCAGGTCGCGAAAGCGTTGCATGCCGCCCAAAGGAGGGTCTGCTGCACCGCGACATCAAACCCTCCAACATCCTGCTCGATCGCGATGACTTCGCCTATCTGATCGATTTCGGGATCGCCCGCACCATGGACGAGACCCGGATGACCAAGACCGGCAACGCGATCGGCACCTTCCACTACATCGCGCCCGAGCGGTTAGACAACCGGCCGACGAGGACGCCCGCGCCGACATCTACTCGCTGGCATGCGTGTTGTATGAATCCCTGACCGGGCACCGCCCTTTCCCGGGAAGCACCATCGGGCACCTGATTGCCGCACACCTCAATACGTTCCGCCGCCACGGCCCTCGATCACCCGACCGGAGGTGCCCGCCAGCATTCGACGCGGTCATCGCCAAAGGCATGGCCAAAGAACCCGACCACCGGTATGCGACCACCGTCGAGTTGGCCGAGGCCGCCCGAGACGCCATCACCGCCCCGGTCGCACCACCGAGCGCAACCCACCCCCCGCGACCCCCAGCGCGCCCCGACACCGCGCCGCCCGACCAACGACCGCACCCAGCCGCCCACGCCAACAGCCCGCCGAGCCGAGCCGTCTCCGCAACCAGGCCGCCCACCCGGCCGGCAGCCTCTCGGCCAAACCCCGACCCGCTGACCGCCCGCGACCCGACACCGGCACCCAGCACGGCTGCCGGGATGGCGCCGCAACACCATCGCGATTCGGCCGCCCGTCACGTGGCGCTCATCGCCGCCGCCATTGTCGTCGGCATGCCCGCCGGATCGAAGCGGCCGCTCAGATCGCCCCCGCCCGGCAGCACTACAGCATCGCGAACGGACCTATGGCGCTCAAGTTGTGCTGCCGTTCACCGGCCTAGACCACCCCTGCGGTGTGGCGGTGGATTCCGCCGGCAACCTCTACGTCGTCGACAACGCCCACACCGGGTGGTGAAGCTGGCGGCTGGCTCGGGCACCCAGACGAGTTGCCGTTCACTGGCCTCTACGCCCCGCTCGATGTGGCGGTGGATACCGCCGGCACCGTCTACGTCGCCGACAAGCCAACAACCGGGTGGTGAAGCTGGCGGCCTGGCTCGGCTAGCCAGGAAGTGTTGCCGTTTACCGGCCTCAGCCACCCGGATGGTGTGGCGGTGGATGCCGCCGGCACCGTCTACGTCGCCGACGCGGGCACCAACCGGGTGCTGAAGCTGGCGGCCTGGCCGGCCAGCCAGACCGAGTTGCCGTTCACCGGCCTCAATATCCCCGACAGTGTGGCGGTGGACGCCGCCGGCGACCTCTACGTCACCGACATGGGCAACAATCGGGTGGTGAAGCTGGCGGCCGGGCTCGGGCACCCAGACCGTGTTGCCGTTCACCGACCTTAGCCACCCCACCGGTGTGGCGGTGGACAGCGCCGGCACCTCTACGTCGCCGACGCGGACACCAATCGGGTGCTGAAGCTGGCGGCTGGCACGGGCAGCCAGACCGTGCTGCCGTTCACCGACCTCAACGGCCCCGACGGTGTGGCGGTGGACAGCGCCGGCAACGTCTACGTCGTCGCACCCGCACCGCTCGCACCCCTTGCGACCCAGTAGTCGACAATCGGTGGTGAAACTGCCAGCGGGGTGATGCGCCGCACGGGGGCGCGCGAGGCTGCGGGGCCAGTCCGGGGCAACGTGAGGGACAGCGCTGCAGACTCGGGTTAAGCATGGTCATGGTGGTATGGGATTCAATCAGCCCCTTTGAGTTGTGAGTGTCGAACTAGGGTGTACAACTCGTGCCTTTCCTTCGGATGGATGCCGCGCCGCACGGGGACTGGTCCGGGCTTGTGATCGTCAGCTCGCAGTGATTCGTCTCGCAGTTCGTCGACCGGCCCGATAGGGCGCCGCCCCTGTTCTCGCGACAGACCTGTCGAGCGGCAGCGAGTGGCCGGACCGAGTGACCCGCCGGGCTGTCAGCTGGTGGTGATGGGCAGGTTGAGATCGCCCAAGAGCCGGCGGACGTGTTTTTCGATGTCGTCGCGGATTGGGCGCACAGCTCTAGGGTTGGCCGGCCGGGTCGGGTAGTGCCCATTCTTCGTAGCGTTTCCCGGGGAAGATGGGGCAGGCATCGCCGCAGCCCATGGTGATCACGACATCGGCGGCCCGAACGATCTCGTCGGTCCATGGCTTGGGAAATTCCTCGGTGATGTCAATGCCCACCTCGGCCATTGCCTCGATGGCGGCGGGATTTATTTCGTTGCCGGGTTCGGATCCACCTGACCAGGCCACCGCCCGCTCCCCGGCCAGGTGGGTAAAGAACCCGCGCGCCATCTGGGAGCGGCCGGCGTTGTGGGTGCACAAAAACAACACCGTGGGTTTGCCGTCGCTGATCTTGCCTTCGACCCGGGCCACTGCGTTGAGGCGCTGGCGGGCAAAGCGTTCGGCGAACAACGGCAAGAAATTTGGGATGGTGGCCCGCGCGGCGAGCTGGTCATAACACGAGTTGAGGAAGCGTCGATCGTCTCCACGCCGAACGTTTCGGAGAACTCGCGTTGCAGGCTGGCCGCGGCGATGTGCAGCGCCGGCTCCGGCATATCGCGGCGTTCGGTCATGACGAACTCCATTGATCGATAGTGGTTTTCCTATTGTGGCGTGGGACCGATCACCTCGTCGGCGATGCGGGGCCCCTCCGGGTAGAGCACGGCGACCCAGCCCACCCCAAGCGTAAGGCGCCAGATGCTCGGCGCCGGGAACACCCTGGCAGAACACTGCCGCAGATGCAGCCCACCCCGATGCTGACTAAGCAGCAGGCCGCCGCCGGCCCAGGTGGTGGGCCGGGGGATCGCGGCGGCAATGTCTACATCGGGGAGATGCACAACCACGACGGCTCCGACGGCCAGAACGTCGGCAACGACATTGCGCGGCAGCAGCTACGCCAGCCAACGCCGGCGGCCCACGGTGATCACCTACCCCGCCGGGGCGGCCCATTTACGATGGGCTGGGCACGAGGACCGTACTCCTGTTTGTCGGTGCTGACTGATACCACTGTGCGATGCTTGCCAACATGTCGGTGATTCCCATGCTCGACCGTGACGTCTACCTCTACGCGGAGGATACCGAATTGTCGGACTTCGGAGCGGCACAGCTCGGCGCTCGATTAACCGCTCCAACGTGCCGGAAAGCTCTACGAGCCGATTTGCGGACAGAACCACGCGATACGGAGTGGGCGACATGGGGGAGTTCTCGAGACGCGCATTCTTGTAGTTCCGCGACATAGCGAAGGTGCGTACCTTCCGATTCCGGGCAACAATCACGCAGTTGCGCGCAAACTATCGCGTCGACTACCCGCTCGCATACCTGCACCCGTATATGAAGGCGGAGGTCGGGAGCTGACGATCGGCGGCGAAGATCTCGCCTTCGCGATATTCGTATCGTTATTCGTACGGGACAAGGGCTGCTGGACGATCGGCGCCGAGTCATTGAGAGCGCTTCTCTCGGTGTGGATGATCGCGGCGGGACCCGTTCGTCGTCGGCTGCCTGCGGCCGATGACTTTCCCGGGATCGTTGTCAATCCGAACCGCTACAGCGGCCAACCGACATTCGAAGGACGGTGGATTCGCAGTTGCGACCATCGCCGGCATGCTCGCCGCTGGCGAACGCGAAGAAGATCTCGCAGCCGACTACGGACCGAGCCTGCGCCAGGTCCGGACCGCTGTCGAGTACGTGCGCAAGTATGGGGCTGCTGCCTAGCTTCCGGCCTCGGCTGCGATTGAACGCATATGGCCGCGCTCGAGCTTCACGAGGTGGTGTACGTCGTCGATGAGAACCTCTTGCGCCTCGGCAAGGGAATTCTCGCAATTCGATATGACACGGCACGCTTCAGCGAAAGCCCGCTCGCCGAGCTACTCCCGCTAGGCATCGATGATCCGGATTGGATTCCGGTCGTCGGCGATAACGGGTGGATCCTCATCACCAACGACAGGCGAATTCGAACACGGCCGGTCGAGGCCGAATTGGCGATCCAACACCGGCTGAAAGTTGTCCATCTGCATGGGAAAATCAGGCCATGCACCCGCCTGGGAACAGTTGACACGACTGACTGCGCGTTGGGCGGCGATCGAGAGGCACGCCGATCGCTATCCGATGGGACCGTCGTGGTGGCTTTCTGTCCGCCGCAACTCCTTCGTCGTGATGAGGTATGAACCAGGCAAGCCCGAACGCGCGTGAGTCGCCGTGGCGGAAGCTGTCAACCTGAATGAGGCACCGTCGAGCGGTATTTACTGAGTGGCCTCCTTTGGCTGGTCGGGTGGGTTGATCCAGGAGCCGGTGGGCAGGTGTGGCGGCTCTGGCGGCTTGCGGATGAACCGTTCGGGGTGCGCCCGGTATGCGTCGGTGAGCACGGCGGCGCGCTTGTCACGGACGGCCTCGGCGGTGCCGTAGTGGATGTCGGCGGCAGTGTGCAGGCCCAGCCCGCCGTGGTGATGATCGTCGTTGTACCAGGCGAAAAAGGTCTGGCAGTGCCGGCGGGCGGCCTCGATGGAGTCGAAGCGGCCGGGGAAGTCGGGCCGGTACTTGAGGGTCTTAAACTGGGATTCGCTGAACGGGTTGTCGTCGGATACGTGCGGGCGGCTGTGCGACTGGGTGACGCCGAGGTCGGCGAGCAGCAACGCCACCGGCTTGGAGGTCATCGAGCAGCCGCGATCGGCGTGGATGGTCAGCTGATCGGCTCTGATGCCCTGCTTGGCGCAGGTCTGGCGGATCAGCACCTCGGCCAGCGCCGCTGATTCGCGGGTAGCGACCATCCAACCGACCACGTACCGCGAAAAGATGTCCAAGATCACATACAGGTAGTAGTACGTCCACTTCGCGGGGCCGCGCAGCTTGGTGATGTCCCACGACCACACGGAATTCGGCTGGCGGGCAACCAGTTCTGGTTTCACGGTGGCCGGGTGGGTGGCTTGTCGGCGCCGTTCCCGGGTTTCGCCGGCTTGGCGTAACAGCCGGTAGAACGTGGAGATCGAGCCGAGGTAGATGCCTTCGTCGAGCAGCGTGGCCCACACCTCGGCCGGCGCCATGTCGACGAACCGGTCGCTGTGCAGCACGTCGAGGATCACCTGGCGTTCGGCCTGGCTCTGCGCCCGCGGCTGGTGGCGGTCCCGGTGACCGATCGGCACCGACCGAGCAGGTGGCGGGCTGGTGCGGTGGCGCCGGTAGTAGCTGGCCTGCGCGGCCCCAAGCACCTGGCATGCGTTGCGGACCCCGACACATCCGACCAGCTCGGCGATCGCGGTGTCGGTCACGGCGTCGACCTCGGCTCGGTGTCCGCGCTCTCGGAGAGCGTCTCCAAGAGCGCGTGCAGTTTTGCCTGCACATCCACCACCAAGCGGGTCTTGGCCAGCTCCTGCTCCAGTTGCCGTTTCTCCTGCTCAAGACGGGCGATCCGCTCGGCTTGCGGGTCGCGCCGCTGACGTCCGCGCGAAACGGCCAGCCCAGCCAGCGCGCCGGCGTCGCGGGCCCGCCGCCACTGCACGACGTGGCTGGAATACAAGCCCTCCCGCCGCAACAACGCACCCTTCTCACCATCCGGCGCGGCGTCGTAAGCGGCCAGGATCTCCAGCTTGTACTTCGCGGTGAACGTTCGCCGCCGGGCACGCTCGGGCACCTCAGGGTCGGGACGTTCCATAGCAGCACCGCTCATCCGACCAGGATCTTCGATCCCGGTCGCTCGGACCAATGTGGTTACCTTGTTCGTCATCTCGGGGAAGCTCTCCATCCCCGCCCTCGGCTCACTAATTGTCAGGGGGCAGGTGCCTCAACCCAGGTTGACAGAGAGGGTGGTGCTGGCGTGACAAATAGCGGGGTCCGTTCACGTGAACGGACCCCGGCGCAACGTGAGCCCGTGGTCTGACGGAGGGAGCGTTCGCGTGGAGACAATCACTGTTGGTGCACTGAGGATGGAAAAGGATGCGCAAGGGAGGCATGTAGTAGCTGGCGACTTTTCTCCTCCGGCATCTCCTGAATGGTTGTACAGATTCGCCGGCCATTTTGAACGCGAGGGGCTTGGGTTCCTCTTACCTCGCCTCGGAGGGAGTTGTGAGAGAGGCACCGTTCGATGGACAGAGTCAACCAACGGAAGCGGCGATACACCATTCAGTCGCCGAGGCAAACGGCACCTAAACTGTTGCTCGACCAAAATCAAAACTCGTTGCATCACAACGCAATACCCCCCCCACAAAAATACATTCCCGGCTCGGAAACGATAGTGACATTCGGGTTGCCTCGATTTCCCTCCGGCAGCCGGAGGGTGTCCGCCTGGTGGACACCCTTCACATCTGATGTGAGCCGCGCCGCCACGTTGCCGTGATTGGCAATCTAGCCGTACTCGGGCTATCGAACACCACCATGGTCGCCGATCGCCTTCTCAACGATGGCCTAAATCGGATTGAGGTCACCGATCACGCCTGGCACAGTCGCCACTTCTCTTACTCTCGCTTGGTATGGACGATGCGATGGACCGGCTGCAGGGTTTGGATGAGCAAGAGTGGCCGCTTGCCTCATCGCAGAGGCAGCGCTCGGAGCCGTGGCGCAAGCGTGGGACGTCGATAAGCGGCAAGGCGCCGGGATGCCATGCTGACCTCCGGGACGGTCGACGGCGGCATTCGAGATCACCAACTGGCGCACCGCCGCGCGCTCGGACCGTCAGGGCCCTTTCGCCGACAATTTCAAGTGGCCGCTCCCGGGAAGTGGTGGTGGTCAATCGAAGTCGGAACACCAAAGCACATGCGCCGCCTAAAGCAGGTTTACGAGAAGATCATCCTGCTGTGTGAGGCGCGGAACGTAACCCGTCCGGAAAGAATCGCGTTGGAACCCAACGCGGATCCGGACCTGCGATGGCTGGTCAAGCGTCGTCCTGCAACATGATCGGGCACCCGGACGTGGGCCCGGAGAAGGGCGCTGATGTTGTGCCGTGTCTGCACAGCGGCGCAGTGGATGACACGCTTGCAGGCTTCGCGGACGCGCTCACGGCGGCGTTCGATGCGGACCTAAGGGCGTGAACGACACTTCAGAAAAGCTGGAGAACGCTCAGGCTGATGAGCGGCACTTCTTCGTCATGCTTCACACCGGCGTGCTTCCGTTTTCGATCATCTCCGTGCTCATGTTCGACGACCCGCTGCCGCAGGAGCCTCCCGAAGTGCCGGACGCACAGTAACGCACCTATGGCTGGCGCCGAACTTCTCCAAACGCGTCCTTTTGTGGAGTAGGTCCGAGTTGGCAGAATATCTACCAGTACGCCAATCAGTCTCAGCCTCAACATGATTGATCAGGGTGTTCGCTACAGCTCTAATAACTACCAGGGGTCTTCACTTTCGTTTCAGCGTCGCATTGCATTTCTCGCACTGAAAGGTGTCTGCGCTCGCGGATGCCTTCTGGATGTGCTGACACTTGACACACTTGACTGCCAGCGCCTCCTCGTTGGCGGGTGTCCTCTTCGGTGCAGCTTTGGGCTTCAACTCGGCGGTCACTGCGGCAGCTTTGGGCTTCGAAGTGACTTGAACCTGTGGACGGCCGAATGTCGCATATGAAATATGCCCAGCCTGATGGCAACGCCAGCAATCGAACTCATACTACCAGCATCGACGAACTGTGCGGCCCACAGCGAAGGACACACCAAGTCGGCGACCAGGAACCTCGGTTTTCTCGCTGCGACCGCCGCGAAGCCCACACCTAACGGGCCAGAAACAGCAGGGTTATAACAAAGAACTCGCCCCCCTCGTCCTTGCGGAGCTTCGCTTGCCGCCGCAAACGCACTGATAAGCCAAACGAGAAGGGATCCAGCCGAGGTATTCCATCAGGCGGATGTTAGGTTCCGGCTGGCCGTCGGCGGGTCATTCCCGTGGATTGCCGAGCAAATATGCGGCGATTAACCGTGTTCATCGCGATCCGTCGAAAATCTGAGTGTGCCCTCACAGCGCTGATACAATTGCTGCGCGGATCTCCGAATCATCCACCGCCGTATACCGTTCCGTCGCCGCGGTCGACGCATGCCCAAGCAGCTTCTGCACGGCCAGCAGGTTGCGGCTGCCCTCGCCCAAGACGACACGTTCGTGAAACGCTTCCGCCGCGAAGCAGAAGCGGCCGCACGGCTAAAACGACCCGCAATCATTCCGATCCACAACTACGGGGAGATCGACGGGCGGCTGTATGTGGACATGCGGCTCGTCGAGGGTCGCGATCTCCAAGAGGTGCTGGCCGAGGGCCGCTGGCACCGGAGCGGGCGGTGCGCATCATCGAGCAGGTAGCCAAGGCGCTGCACGCCGCGCACAAGATCGGATTGGTGCACCGTGACGTGAAACCGTCCACATTTTGCTCGACCAGGACGACTTCGCGTATCTGATTGACTTCGGCATCGCCCGCGGCGCTGACGCAACCCGATTGACCCGCACCGGCAGCGTTATCGGCAGCTGGCACTACATGTCCCGGGAGCTTACTCGTCGGGCAGGTCCACGCCCGCTCGACATCTACGCGTTGGCGTGTGTGCTGTATGAGTGTTTCCGGGCCCGCACGCCTTATCCCGGAGACAACTTCGAACAGCAAATCACCGCGCACTTGATGGAGCCGCCGCCGCGTCCGTCGAGCACCCGACCGAAGCTGCCCCGGCTGTCGACGAGGTCATCGCGACTGGGATGGCCAAAGACCCCGACCAGCGCTTTGCCACGACCGTCGAGTTAGCACACGCCGCCCACGATGCAATCACCGTTCCAATCCAGCGGCCGACGCCTAGGGCCGCCCACCCGTGGTGCCGGCGCAACCCTCCACGATGCTCGATGACCGCACCCCACCATCGGAGGTGGCCGACTCGGCGCTGGCGCCGACACAGCTAGCGTCTACTTGGCCGTTGAGGTCCTCGCAACTACCAACGTCCCAGAAAGCCATGCCACCGGTCCGGCGGCTACAGCCAGCGCACCAAAATCGCACTAATCGCCGGCGGGGCTGCACTCGTCGGCATCGTCGCGGTTGTCGTCGGCATCGTCGCGGTTGTCGTCGTCGCCGTCCTGTCTACTGGATCGCCATCGCCGACCGAAGGATCGCCGTCAGCGATGCCACCACCGTCGTCCCAATCAGCTACGTCAGCACCGTCAGCGACGATCAGCGGCCACTACATAGGGACCCGAGACTGAACCGGTGTCAGGCAAAACCGGTACCGGTGATTGGGTACTTCACTCCCTGCGGTGAGGGATGCGCCGACGTGCGAATGCAGCAAGTAGGGTCAACCCCCTATGGCCAGGCGCGGTTCCTCAACGGGCAATGGACACTGGATGGCCCCCGCGACACCGTTTGTCAGGACGGTACGACGAGAGTTCCGAACGCCCAGACCGTGCACTTCACATGGGACCCAAACACACTCGCAGGCACAGCCCAAATCACCGAGAAGGTTGCAACCTGCGGTGCCTCGGTGCCAGAATCATGGACCGATAACCTCCAGTTGAAGAAGGCGCCCTGACGGCGCAGCCCCCAACGCGGTCGGTCAACGTCCCCGCAGTGGGCCAGTAGGTCGTCGATTTGCTGCAGATCAGTTCAATACCAGCGACGCATTTGAGGACTACGCGATCACGTGGCGGACGACATGACACTGATCTGCAACACCAGCCTCAACAATTACGACGGGCTGGCAACCGTGCACACGCGCAAGGGCACCCAAAGTACCTGGAGGTCACCGTGGTGGGCCGACCCCACCGGCCGCGACGTTCTACCCAGATGAACCCAACGTCGGCATCCAACCTGATCGAGGTGGGGCGAGCAAGGAACGACGCTGGGCTCGTCGTGCTGACCTCCGTCGCCGACATCACTTTGATCAGCTCATTTCCTGAGTATGTTGAGGAGGTGGTCGACTTACCGGCTCGAATCAAAGGACCTGACGGCTCCTCGATAAAACATCTATACGACCTAATAAAGAGGTCCTTGGGTTGGCGGCTACTGATGCCGGTGGGGGATCAACCACAGCGTTTCAGACATGACACGGTCAACGCCCTTGCAGGAAAACTCACGGAATGGGTCAACGAGGCCGTTACACCACCCACAGGACGGGACCGAAGCCGACGGCGGGATCAGCGGGGTCCGTTCTTGGCGTCTCGAAGAATGCTCCATGCCGCTCCGCACTCGGCTGCGGAACAGGACATCGGCATGCTAGCGCGAGGATTTGGCATGGATCTGGCACGCACCCATCGACTGCGCGCACAGGATTCTGAAGATCTGTGGATCTCAGTACTCTTGCGGTGACGTGGACATTGGCCGACCTGGCAGGCCGTACCTGTCCAGCCAAGCGGCGCGAACGCGGCGGGGCGCGCCCGAAGCCGCCGACGCTGAGCTACGCTGCCTGATCCGCGCGGGGAAGCACGGCATCCCCGGCGAGCAGCTCGCCGAGGCAGCGCTGGGCTGTCCGTGCCGCGCGTCTATCAGATCCACGACGGCGGTGGGAAGCACCGATGCCCACAACTGCCCACATTCTGCCCACAGTTACAGATATCTGGCGTGAACTACTGTGATGTCTTTTCGCTGGTAAGACGTGGTTTGCTGCGCTGACCAGACCCTTGAAATAGAGTTCGAATCCCACCGAGGGCACGTGTTTACCGGCAAGGAACTCGCGGGCGCCAGCGCATTCTCTGCACCGCTAAGTCTGCCGGTGGTCGCCGATCAGCTACCGCCAATGCTGACCACGACTTCCTGCTGCCGAACGACGACGGAACCTTCTCGGGCCAAAGGAGTTTCGTGGTCGGGGTCACCCGGATGGCCCGGGACGGCCCGGGCACCTAAGCATTGCCGTTTACCTGACGCGGACCTGACGGGTATAAGCGGGCTCTCTGCATCCGCGCAACGAGTCGCCCGGCCGCCTGATCCACCCGGATGCAGCCCAGCGGGCCGCAAAATTTATTCGGACCTGCCCCATTTCGACCTAATTCGTTAGGCTTTTGCCGTGGCCGCTAAAACGTGCGGTGCCTCACGGATGCCGGGTTCGTCGCGCACACCCGACTGTGTCGCGGCGGTGCGGGCCCAATCCCGCGCTCGCAACCAGCACTACGCCGACAAGGTCGCACGGCGCCAAGCAGTCCTGAACGTCACCACTTCCATCGCGATGGTGGTCAGCGGGACTTTTGGGCTGCTGCAGATCTTTACCGCGCACGGTGCATGGCGTACCGGCGTGGTGAACCTTGTCACCGCGGTGATCCTCGCCCTCATTCCGCTGCTGCACCGCTTCGGGGAACTGGTTGCGCCGCTTACCTTCTACTTCACGGCCTATATCTCGATCTTCGTGCTGTGCTGGGAAGTGGGCACCAGCTCAGGCTTGCAGTTCTACTTCCTCGTCGGAGCCTGCCTGGTGGTATTGCAGCTCGGCGCCGAACGCATCGCACTCGCAGCGACGCTGGCCGCCGTGGCGGCCGGATTGGTGATCGCACTGGAGTTCCTTGCACCGCGCGAGACCGGAGTTCAGCCGCACTGGGCCCAAACGCTGGGCTTCGTGGTGACCACCATCTCGGCGTGCGTGATCGTGGTCGCATCCGTCTGGTACGCCCTGCGCGAGATGAGTCGGGCCGAAGCGGCGATGGAGGTCGAATACGACCGCTCCGAGGCGCTACTGGCCAACATCATGCCGGCCAGCATTGCCGCCCGGCTCAAAGATCCGGCGCGCACCGTGATCGCCGACAAGTACGAGGACGCCTCGGTGCTGTTCGCCGACATCGCCGGTTTCACCGAGCGGGCCAGTGACACCGCCCCAGCCGATCTGGTCCGATTTCTGGACCGGCTGTATACGGAATTTGACGCACTCGTCGACAAGTACGGGCTGGAGAAAATCAAGGTCAGCGGTGACTGCTACATGGTGGTCAGTGGGGTGCCATGGCCGCGGCGCGATCACCTCGAGGAGCTGGCACAGCTCGCGCTGGACATGGCCGACGCGGTAGCCGGTGTGACCGACGTCAAGGGCCGTGCGGTGCCACTGCGGATCGGGCTCGCAACCGGGCCGGTGGTCGCCGGGGTGGTGGGCTCACGCCGGTTCTTCTATGACGTGTGGGGCGACGCGGTCAACGTCGCGTCACGGATGGAGTCCACCAACAGCGAAGGACGGATCCAGGTCCCTCAAGACGTCTACGAACGCCTCAAAGACAATTTCGTGCTTCAGGAGCGCGGCGACATCGAAGTGAAGGGCAAAGGCCTGATGCACACCTGGTATCTGGTGGGCCGCAAATCTCCCGCCGCTTCAAACGGGGTGCGTGCCGAGACCTCCCAAACCGCCGGCGTCTAGACCTCCTGCAAACCTCGCCTCCCCATGGTGGCGTGTGGGAAAATTCGCTTCATGCAACCCACTCCTGTCCCACGCTTGTTGCCCCATCTGTGGAAGTCGGCGCTGGTATCCGGAATTCTGGCGCTCGCACTGGGCGTTTTCATCTTGGTCTTGCCGGTTCCGACGATCCTCATCGCGGCGATCACATTCGGCTTGTATCTGCTGATCACCGGAATCACGCAGGTCTTTTTTGCGTTCAGCCTGAACGTTTCCGCGGGCGGACGAGTGCTGTTGTTCATCAGCGGCGCCGCATCGCTGGTTCTTGCAGTCCTGGCGTTCCGCCACTTCGGCAAAGACCTGTCCACTGCAATCCTGTTGCTGGCCATCTGGATCGGCGTCGGATTCATTTTCCGCGGGGTGGCCACGACGGTCTCGGCCCTCAGCGATCCCGATCTACCGGGCCGCGGCTGGCAGATATTCGTTGGCCTGATAAGCCTTTTGGCCGGCATCGTGATGATCGGATCACCGTTCAGCAGCATCACGCTGCTGACCCTGATCGTCGGCAGCTGGCTCGCTGTGGTCGGCGTATTCGAGATCGTGTCGGCGTTTGGGATTCGGAGGGCGTCCAAGACGGTGGAGAACGCCTTTAGCGGCGGAGTGGGCGGAGGCCGCGGTGCGGTCGGCCCGCCCCCTGCCTGATCGACACGATTTAGGCTTGGCGCGGACGCGGATGCTCTACTACACTCTGTCGTAGAGCACTAGCCCATCGCCTGGGAGCTGCACATGGATGTGGTCGATGTTTCCCGGTGGCAGTTCGGTATAACGACCGTCTACCACTTCATTTTCGTGCCGCTCACCATTGGCCTGGCTCCCCTGATCGCTGTCATGCAGACGGTGTGGGTGATCACCGGCAACACCGCCTGGTATCGCCTCACGAAGTTCTTCGGCAAGCTTTTCCTGATCAACTTCGCCATCGGTGTGGCGACCGGGATCGTGCAGGAGTTCCAGTTCGGCATGAACTGGAGTGAGTACTCCAGGTTCGTCGGCGACGTCTTCGGCGCGCCGCTGGCCATGGAGGGTCTGGCCGCGTTCTTCTTCGAATCCACCTTTCTCGGGTTGTGGATCTTCGGCTGGAGCCGGTTGCCACGGGTGGTGCATCTGGCGTGCATCTGGATCGTCGCGATCGGGGTCAACGTGTCCGCGTTCTTCATCATCGCAGCGAACTCCTTCATGCAGCACCCGGTCGGCGCACACTACAACCCCACAACCCATCGCGCCGAGTTGACCAGCATCATGGCATTGCTGACCAACAACACTGCGCGAGCGGCATTTTCACACTCTGTCGGCGGTGCGTTGCTGACCGCCGGGACATTCGTGGCCGCCGTCGGCGCCTGGTGGCTGGTCCGGTCGCACGGTGACACCGACGCACCCGATTCCGACGCCCGCACGATGTATCGTCCGGCGACCATCCTGGGCTGTTGGGTTGCACTGGCCGCCACAGTCGGACTGCTCTTCTCCGGCGACCACCAAGGCAAATTGATGTTCCAGCAGCAGCCGATGAAGATGGCGTCGGCGGAATCGTTGTGCGACACCCAAACCGATCCGAACTTCTCCATCCTGACGGTCGGCAGGCAGAACAACTGCGACAGCCTCACCCGGGTCATCGAGGTGCCATACGCGCTGCCGTTCCTGGCCGAAGGCCGCTTGAGCGGCGTCAGGCTCCAAGGAGTGCGCGACATTCAGCGGGACGACCAACGACGCTTCGGCGTCGGCGATTACCGGCCCAACTTGTTCGTCACCTACTGGTCCTTCCGGGCCATGATCGGGTTGATGGCAGTTCCGTTGTTGTTCGCGCTGGTCACGTTGTGGCTGACCCGCGGCGGCAGGATCCCCAATCAGCAGTGGTTTTCCTGGTTTGCGCTGCTGTGTATTCCGACGCCGTTTCTGGCCAACAGCGCCGGCTGGGTGTTCACCGAGATGGGCCGACAGCCGTGGCTCGTCGTGCCGAATCCGACCGGTGATCAGCTGGTTCGACTCGCCGTCCGCGACGGTGTCTCAGATCACGCTTCGGGGGTGGTCATCACTTCGTTGGTGGTCTTCACGCTGGTTTACGCGGTGCTCGCGGTCATCTGGTTCTGGCTGCTCAAGCGCTACATCGTGGAAGGGCCGCAGGAACACGACGCGGAACCGGCTGCGCCCCAGGCGTCTGGGGACGACGAGGTGGCCCCGTTGTCGTTTGCCTATTGAGGCCCACGTGGAAAGGAGCTGACCCGGTGGCATTCCAAGAGTTGTGGTTCGGTGTCATCGCGGCGCTGTTCCTCGGTTTCTTCATCCTGGAGGGCTTCGACTTCGGCGTCGGCATGTTGATGGCGCCACTCGCCCACGTGGGTGCGGACGATCCGGAAAACCACCGACGTGCAGCGCTGAACACCATCGGTCCGGTCTGGGACGGCAACGAAGTCTGGCTGATCACCGCCGGCGCAGCGATGTTCGCCGCGTTTCCCGGTTGGTATGCCACGGTGTTCTCCACGCTGTACCTACCGCTGCTGGCGATCCTGTTCGGCATGATCGTGCGGGTGGTGGCCATCGAATGGCGCGGTAAGGTCGACGACCCGAAATGGCGCGCCTGGGCCGATTTCGGCATCGCGGCGGGGTCCTGGTTGCCCGCAGTGCTATGGGGTGTGGCGTTCGCGATCTTGGTGCGCGGACTTCCGGTGGACGCCAGCGGCCACGTGCACCCGTCGGTCGGCGATGTGCTCAATGCCTACACGCTGCTGGGCGGGTTGGCCACTGCCGGACTGTTTTTGCTCTACGGCGCGGTGTTCGTCGCGTTGAAGACCGCCGGGTCGATCCGCGACGACGCCTACCGATTTGCGGGGTGGCTGTCACTACCGGCAACAGGGCTGGTCGCCGGCTTCGGGCTGTGGACGCAACTCGGCTACGGCAAGGACTGGACCTGGCTGGTGCTGGCGGGTGCGGTGATCGCGCAGTTGGCCACGGTGGTGTCGGTGTGGCGACGGAAAGACGGCTGGGCGTTCGGGTGCGCCGCTCTGGTCGTGGCATCGGTGGTGATCCTGCTGTTCGGCGCGCTGTACCCGAACCTGGTGCCTTCGACGCTGAACAAACAATGGAGCGTGACGATCTACAACGCTTCGTCGACCCCCTACACCCTCAAGATCATGACCTGGGTGACCGCCGGCTTCGTCCCACTGACCGTGGTGTACCAAGGCTGGACGTATTGGGTTTTCCGGCAACGGATCTCAGCTGACCGGATACCGGCCTCGATCGGTTTGGCGAGGCGCACCTCCTGACCGCAACGAACTCGACAAGCCGCTCACCACTGGACCCGCGACTGTGGCGAGCCTCGCCTGCGCTGCGCCGCTTCCTGGCCGGCACGGTGGCCTGCGGCGTGGTCATCTCGAGCTGCGCGATCGCCTCGGCGATCGTCCTGGCGCACATCGTTGCCGGCGTCGTCATCGACCCGTCTACGCGAAGCTTGGGGCACTGGAGCTCGCGGTTGTCGATCCTGCTGGCATTGTGGGTTATTCGTTCGGCCACGCAGTGGCTTCAGGCGCGACTGAGTCAGCGCGGTGCGAGTGCGGTGATCGCCGATCTCAGCGATCAACTGCTGGCGTCGGTGAGCGGGCGTCCGCCCCGTGAATTGGCTACCCGGCGCGACGCTGCTGCCGCGCTGGTGACGAGTGGCCTGGACGGTTTGCGGCCCTACTTCACCACGTATCTGCCCGCCTTGCCGCTCGCGGCGATCTTGACTCCGGCCACCGTTATCGTGATAGCGCTCTACGACCCCAAATCAGCAGTGCTGGTGGCGATCACATTGCCGCTGATACCGGTCTTCATGATCCTGATCGGTCTGGCCACCGCTGATCGCTCGGCGAGAGCGCTGGCGACCATGACGACGCTGAGAGCGCAGCTGTTAGATCTGATCGCGGGAATTCCCACGCTGCGTGCCCTGGGCCGCGCCGACGGCCCGCGGCATCGGATAGCGGAACTCGCTACGGCCCATCAACGTTCGGTGATGGCGACGCTGCGGATCGCGTTCCTGTCGGCACTGGTGCTGGAACTGCTGGCCACGCTGGGTGTCGCGCTGGTGGCAGTAGGCATCGGCTTGCGGCTGGTCTTCGGCGAGATGAGCCTGGCGATCGGTTTGACGGTGCTGTTGCTTACGCCGGACGTGTACTGGCCGTTACGTCGCATCGGGGTGGAATTCCATGCCGCCCAGGACGGCCGGACCGCAGCAGACAAAGCATTCGCATTGATCGGTGCACCGCGCGCGTCCCTACCTGGACAACGGACCGTATCTGCGCGAGGTGCCCCGATTCGTCTCGAGAAACTCTGCGTCACCGGTCGGGACGGCTACGCACCGCGCGACCTCACCGCGGTCATCGAACCGGGCCAGGTGACCGTATTGACCGGTCGCAACGGCGCCGGAAAGACGACCACGCTGCACATGATCGCCGGCTTGACCGCGCCCGACTCGGGCCGGGTGACCGTGGCCGGGATCGACATCACCGATCTCGACCCGACCGCCTGGTTTCGGCAGCTGTCCTGGCTGCCGCAGCGCCCGGTTCTGCTGCCGGGAACTGTTGCCGACAACCTGGGCCTGTTCGGCGACCTGACTGACATTGAATCCACCTGCGCAGCATCAGGCTTTGACACCGTGCTGGCCGATTTGCCCGACGGGATGAGCACGATGATCGGCCGCGGCGGAGTCGGCCTGTCGTTGGGCCAACGCCAGCGGCTCGGCCTGGCCCGTGCGCTCGGGTCGCATGCCCCGGTGCTGCTCCTCGACGAGCCCACGGCACACCTTGACCTCGAGAGTGCGACCAGGGTGTTGCGCGCGGTCGTCGAGCGTGCCCGCGCCGGTGCGACGGTGGTGGTTGTCGGGCATCGCGAGCAGATCCTGGCGATCGGCGATCAGGTCGTGGAACTGGCCTTTGAAGAAGAAGCAAGGGCGACGGTGGGTGAGGCGCATCATGCCACCGTCTGATCCGCTACGTGTCGCGATGAATCTGCTCCGCCCGCGGCTACCCCGGTTGCTGTTCGCCATCGCGCTGGGGGCGCTCTCGCTGGGCAGTGGGCTGGCATTGGCCGGTGTTTCGGCCTGGCTGATCACTCGGGCCTGGGAGATGCCGCCGGTGCTGGACCTGTCGGCCGCGGTCGTCGCGGTCCGGGCATTCGCGATCTCCCGGGGAGTGCTGCACTACTGCGAACGGTTGGCCACTCACGACACGGCGCTGAGCGCCGCCGGCGCCGCGCGCGGCCGGATCTACCGCCGGATGGCCCATGGACCGGTGGACGCCACGACCCGGTGGCACAGCGGCGAACTCGTCTCACGCGTTGGTGCGGACGTCGACGAACTGGCCGACGTGTTAGTGCGCGCCGTCCTGCCGATCGGCGTGGCGGCGGCGCTCGGAATCTCGGCGACCGCGGTGATCGCGGTCATCTCGGCGCCGGCCGCCGCGGTGTTGGGGCTTTGCTTGTTGGCAGCCGGGGTTTTCGCACCCTGGCTGGCGGCCAGGTCAGCCGCGGCACAGGAAATCGTCGCGCGGCAACATCATTCGGATCGCGACGTGGCGGCCATGACCGTGCTCGAGCACGCAGCCGAGCTTCGTGTCGGCGGCATCCTGCCCACGGTCATCGCCGAGTCTCGGCGTCGGCACAGCGATTGGGCGCGGTGCCCTCGATACCGCGGCGCGACCGGCAGCGCTAGCCACCGCGATGTCCACTGCGGCGGTCGGGTTCAGCGTGCTCGGGGCGGTGGCGGCCGGAATCGGAGTCGGAATGGCATCGACGGTGCCACCTACCACGCTCGCGGTCTTGATGTTGCTGCCGCTGTCCGCTTTCGAGGCGACGGTTCCGCTGCCGGCCGCCGCGGTTCAGTTGACACGATCGCGGATCGCGGCGCGGCGCCTGCTCGACTTCACTCCGGCCGATGGCGTCGCTCCAGCGATATCAGCCCAGACGATTTCTCCTGCAGCGCAACCGGGTACCTGTCATCTGCGGGCTGACGACATACGTACCGGTCACTCGGAGATGGCGCCGCTAGCTCCGATGACGATCGACCTGCCACCCGGCGCCCGGCTGGCGGTCATCGGCCCGTCCGGCTGCGGCAAAACGACCCTGCTGATGACGCTGGCCGGTCTACTGCCACCGCTGCGCGGCCGCGTCACCCTCGACGAGGTGCCGCTGCGCGCTTTTACTGAAGCCGAGTTACGCAGAGCGGTCTGTCTTTTCGCTGAAGACGCGCACGTCTTCGCCACCACCGTGCGGGACAACTTGCTAGTGGCCCGGGGAGACTGCGCAGACGATGAGCTGACGACGGTCCTGCGGCGGGTGGGACTTGGTCGATGGCTGGCCGGCCTGCCCGAGGGTTTGGCCACGGTGCTACCCGGCGGCGCACAAGCGATGTCGGCGGGTCAGCGCAGGCGGTTGCTGCTGGCCCGGGCGGTGATCTCGCCGGCCCGGATAGTACTGCTCGACGAGCCGACCGAGCACCTGGATGCGGCTGACGCCGAACCGATCCTGCGCGAGCTGCTGGATCCCGGTGGTGGACTCATCGGCGCCGAGCGGACAGTCGTAGTTGTTACTCACCACCTGCCCAAGGGCATTCGTTACCCCCAGGTCGCCCTGGGCACTCCTTGCCTGCCGTAGGTGATTTGCCTCACAGGTGTCGTCGCCGCGGCGTGAACTCCAGCGACAGCAACACACACAGCAGGGGCAACACCTGGGTCAGATTCACCAGGGCGTAGCGCCGGTCGCCGAGTGCACCGAATTTCTGCACGTAGCGGTATAACGACTCCAGCGCGATAAGCGGATCCAGGAGGTGGATGAGCCCGTAGAACAGGCTCTGCATCCGGCCCCGATGTCCTTCATCGAAAATGTCCGAGAAGGCGGCAAATGACAATGATATACGTTGTGCGCCAGCATCTTTAGCTGCAGTGAGCATGTCGATACTGAGCCGTTCGTCCAACCCGTTCGGCGCCCCGCGGCGTCGCCAGGGCACATCAAGTGTGATGTCGCTGCCGCCACCTGCGGTTGCGTACCGGTGAAAACCCTGAACCCGCCCGTTCGCATCCCTGGCGATGATCAGTTGCATGCCCGGGTAGCGACCTTCCAACACGCCATCGAGGTTCATCGAGAACCCGCGGTCGCTGCGAGCCCCGCTCGGTGACGACCGCAGCACGTCAATCAGCTCAGCCAGGTATAGATCGTCGAGCTCTTGCTCGGCCACGATCTCGGTCGTGATCCCCCGGTTGCGAGTGCGGTTGACCGCCTGACGCAAGTTGCGGAACTTGCGTCCCACCATCTCGAAGCTGCATACGTCAATGACCACATCGCGACCAATTGGTATCGCCCGTAACGATTGCCCCAGCACCGCGGAGTCGCTCCAGAGCTTGAGTTTGCGCTCACTGCAGCACAGCACCACCAGACGCCAGCCGCGGGTACGGCACAGGGCGGCGAAATCGGCCACCAACGCCGGAAATTGCGCCTCGTCACCGATCGGATCCCCGCTTACCACCGCATAACCGAGACGCGTCCGATAGGCCAGCGCCGCGGCACCATCCGCGCTGAAGTGGTAGCACTTGCCCGCCTGCATAGCGAACGGCGCCAACGGATCCCCTTTGGTCGCATCGATCAGCGACCAGACCCGAGACAAGTCGCCGGCTCTGGGTCGGGCCGATGTGGGCCACATCAGCGCCAGCCCCGAACCCGCGATCAGCACATCGGCCGACAAATCGAAGGACAGCACGTGTGCGCCGAGGCCCACGATAAGGACAACGACTGCGGTGGTGGCATGCAAGGCAGTCACCGGTCGGCCCAGGAAGATGCCGCGCGCGATCAACGTCACCGCGGCAAACACCGTCAGCGACCAAACCACCCGCCCAGTTGCCTGCTCATGATCGCGAGTCACAACGGCAATCACCCAGCCCGCCGTGGAAAGCAGAGCGAAGGTGCCGAGCCAGCGTGCTGCCGGGGAATCGACTTGCACGACAACGCGTTCGCTCGGGCGAACCCGCGATGCGAAGCCGACTGAGTCGCTCATGTCGACCTCCGGCTGCTCTCCCTGTCAACCAATCATTGACAACGTTACGCCAGTTCAGCGCGGTCGTTGCGGTTCTTTTGCCTCGCGATCGAACCGTTACTTATCCGCGCGCGCCAGGAAAATACTTCACGACGCCTTCTTGCATCACCGTTGCGATCAGCTGCCCGGAGCGGTCGAAGAAATGGCCGGTGCCCAAACCGCGGGATTCGGCGGCCACCGGTGAGGACGTCGAATACAGCAGCCAGTCGTCGAAGCTGATCCGACGATGAAACCACACGGAATGGTTCACCGTGGCCGCGAAGATGCGGTCGAACCCCCAGGACAATCCGTGCGTCGTGACGATGGAGTCCAGCACGGTGGTATCCGACGAATACACCAGCGCCGCAGTGTGTAGTACCGGGTCGTCCGGCATCGCGCCGTCCGCCTTGACCCAGACCCGGTTGTGGGCAAGCCGCTCGCCTTTGTCCCGCAACACCCAGGCCGGGTCATTGGTGTAGCGCCACTCGATTGGGTGTAGCGCGTTGACAAACTGCGGAACGACTTTTTCGTAACCACGTAACAATTCCCCGAGCCTTGGCAACGTGTGCGGCTCGGGTACCTCTGGCGGATCGATGTTGTGCTCGAGCCCGCTGCCGGCCGACAGGTAGGAGATCATCGCCGATGCCAACAACATTCCGTCTTGCGTCGCGTCGACGCGCCGGTTGGCGAACCGTCGTTCGTCGCGCAGCCGAACCACTTGGAACTCAATGTCTTTTGCCGGATCTCCCCCGTTGATGAAGTGCACTGAAAGCGCGTTGGGCGGTAGGTCGCGGGTTTGCGTGCGGCTGGCCGCGACAAACGATTGCGCCATCAGGTGACCGCCGAAGGTCCGGATCGGGTTTTTGCTCGGATGCGATCCGATGAATATGTCGTCGGCGACGCTGGTCAGATCAAGTACCGTCAGCAACTCGTCGAAATCAGACCTGGGATGAGACATTGACTCTAGAGATCATCCTCGCCGATTCGGTGCACCTGGATCAGGTTGGTAGAACCTACGGTGGCCGGTGGCGCGCCCGCGACGATCACCACGAGGTCACCTCGCCGGTAGCGCCCGAGCTCCAACAGGGATTTGTCGACCATCCGGATCATTGCGTCGGTGGATTGCATCATCGGGACGATAAAAGTCTCGGTGCCCCACGTCATCGCCAGTTGGCTGCGCACCTCCGGCAATGGAGTAAAGGCCAGTAGCGGCAACGGCGTGTGCAGGCGCGCCAAACGCCGCACGGTGTCGCCGGACTGAGTGAAGGCCACCAACGCCTTGGCATCCAGCCGTTCGCCGATATCGCGGGCGGCGTACGAGATCACCCCGCGTTTGGTCCGCGGAACGTGCGTCAGCGGCGGGGCGGCGGTCGAGTTGTCTTCCACTGCGCAAATGATTCGGGCCATCGTCTGTACCGCTTCCAACGGGTACTTGCCGACGGAGGTCTCCCCGGACAGCATCAGCGCGTCGGCACCGTCCAGCACGGCGTTGGCGACGTCGGAGGCCTCCGCACGCGTGGGTCGCGAGTGCTCGATCATCGAATCCAGCATCTGGGTCGCCACGATGACCGGTTTGGCGTTTTCCCGGGCCATCTGGATGGCCCGCTTCTGGACCAGCGGCACTTCCTCTAGCGGCAATTCGATCCCGAGGTCACCGCGGGCCACCATGACAGCGTCGAACGCCAGCACCACGGCTTCCAGATTGTCGATTGCCTCTGGTTTTTCCAGCTTGGCGATCACCGGTACCCGGCGCCCGACCCCATCCATGACCTCATGGACGAGTTCGACATCGGACGGCGAACGCACGAAAGACAGCGCCACCATGTCGACGCCGAGCGCCAGCGCGAATTCCAGGTCGCTCACGTCTTTTTCGGACAGTGCGGGCGCCGAGACGTTCATCCCGGGAAGCGACATCCCTTTGTTGTCACTGACCGGACCGCCTTCGATCACGGTGCACACCACGTCGTCACCGTCGACGGCTTCGACGATCAGGCCGATCTTGCCGTCGTCGACCAGCACGCGGTCACCGGCAACCGCATCCTTGGCCAGGTGCTTGTAGGTCGTCGATATCCGGTCGTGATTGCCGTGGCAGTCAGTGACGGTGATGCGCACCGTCTCACCGTTGGCCCAATAGGTATTGCCGCCCACGAAGCGCCCCAGCCTGATCTTGGGGCCTTGCAGGTCACCGAGCACACCGACTGCGCGGCCGGTGGCATCCGAGGCCAGGCGCACCCGGTCGTACGCGACTTTGTGATCCTTGTGGTCGCCATGACTGAAGTTCATTCTGGCGACGTCCATTCCGGCCTCGACCAGGGCCCGCACCGACTCGTCAGTACCGGTGGCCGGGCCCAGAGTGCAGACGATCTTCCCGCGTCTCGCCACGACGACCCAGCATAGTCCCGGCCTGCGGCCATCTCGACCGATCCAGATGCAATCCGCCGGGGGGAACCAAACCGTCAGCGCCGACCAGGCCGGCCGGGGAGCTCGCCAGGGCAGAGTCGGGTTGTCGAATCAAGTTCCATCGTGCAACGGGCGACTGTACGGGTCGCGTACGTTGCCGGTGAGAATCAGGACCGCATCGATCAGACCCCAGATAACGGAACCAGCGCGCCGATTCCGCACGTCACCACCGTAATAATCAGGCCAATCAGCAATTGCGCGATGCCCAGGCCCGAGTGGCCGATATAGATCCGCCCGAAGCCGAGAAATCCCAACAGCCCGAGCAATTGCAGAAGCCCCCCGATGAGCTTCGATTTTCGGGAAACGGCTCTCCGGTCACCCGATCACGACCATAGGGGGCGGATGGGTCGATGTAGGCGGCTGGAGGCGGGGGTGGGGCATAGCCAGGTGGCGGGTTACCAGGTGTCGGGTAGCCCAGATCGATCAGGCCCGGCGCCTCCACCAGCGTCTTCTGCCTTGCCGAGAATCGCCGGCCAGCGCGATTTTGCTGGTGTCGACGGACTTGACGTCCACTAGCGGGGTCGCGGGTCGGGTTTCCAAAGCCTCATGGTCCGGTTCCGCGTCGGAATCTGCCTGGCCAGCTTGGGCGCCGCGGCCTCAGCCGCTTCGGCGTCCTCCTCTTCGGCTTGATCGGCTTCCGGCACTGGGGTGTCGTCGGCCGATTCCGGGGTGGCTTCGACACCCGCTTCGACGACCTCAGCTTGCGGCTCCTCGTCCTCGGGCTCCGCGGCCACCGGCTCTTCGGGTTCTCCTGCTGCGACGTCGGGCCCGGGCTGTTCGGGCTCGACCTCCCCTGCCTCAGGCTCGACTTCCTCGGCGTAGCTCTCTGCTTCGTCGGGCTCGACTTCCTCGGCCTCTTCAGCCTCCATTTCCTCGACGCCGGGCTCTTTAGGCTCTATTTCTTCGGGGCCAGGTTCCTCAGCCTCAGTTTCGGCGGCCAACGCCTCGTCGGTCTCCGCCACCGCGACGTCGGCATCAGGCTGTTCGGGTTCGACCTCGTCGGCCTCGTCCCCGGGTTCCTCAGCTTCTACTTCCTCCCCGGGTTCGTCGGCCTCGGCCTCGGGTTCCTCAGGCTCTGCCTCTGAGTCTTCCAGCTGGGCTTCTTCGGCCCCGGGTTCCCCGGCCTCCGTCTCTGATACTTCCGGCTCGACTTCTTCGGCCTCAGGTTGGCCGGGCTCGGCCTCGGCTGTGGCTGCCGGCAGCTCCGGCACTACGTCCTCATCCTCGGGCTCGAGCTGGTCGGCCTCGGCTTCGTCAAGCGCGACCTCGTCGCCGTCGAATTCCCCAGCTTCTACTTCCGCAACGCCGGCTTCCTCGGCTCCGACTTCAGCTTCGGGCTCTGTTTCGCCCGCTGCTACGTCCGCCGCCTCTACTTCTTCGACACCGGGTTCCTCGGCATCGGCCTCCGCTGTGGCGGCTGCCGGCAGCGTGGGCTCCAAGTCCTCACCTTCGGGCTCGGCCTGGTCGGCCTCGGTAACGGCTTCTTCGGCATCCCCAGCCTCGGTCACGCCGAGTTCGGCAGTCTCAACTTCGGCCGATCCAACGGGTTGGCCTGCGTCAACCTGTTCGGCATCATCGGCTCGGCCGGCAACAGACGCGGCCGCCGCAGCGCCTGACGCCGAACCGACAGCGGCAAGCTCTGGGACCGACGGCAGCACATCGACTTGTCTGATGCCCTCCAAAGCCACCGGTTTCTCACGATCCTTAGGCGCCAAGATGAGATAGACGACTGCCCCGATGAACACGAAAGTCGATGTGAAGGAGTTGACACGAATCCCGGCGATGTGTGTAGCCGCATCATCGCGCAGCAATTCGACGGCAAAACGCCCGACGCAGTAACCGGCGACATACAGAGCGAACAGCCGCCCATGACCGATGGTGAACCGCCGATCCAGGTAGATCAGCAACGCAAATATGACGACATTCCACAGCAATTCGTAGAGGAACGTCGGCTGTACAACCATCGCAAGTTGTCCGGTCGAAACGCCATCGAGGGAATGCACGTCGACGAATCCAGAGGGGTCGCGCCGATAGAAAATCTCCAGGCCCCAGGGCATCGTCGTCTCGCGGCCGAAGAGTTCCTGGTTGAAGTAGTTGCCCAGCCTGCCGATAGCCTGGGCCAGCACGATGCTGGGGGCTACTGCATCGCCGAAAGCCGGCAGTGGGATGCCGCGCCGCCGGCATGCGATCCAGGCGCCGACCCCCCCGAGGGCGACTGCGCCCCAGATTCCCAAGCCACCGTCCCAGATGCGCAGTGCTGCGCCCAGTCCGGCACCGCCCTCACCGAAATATGTCCGCCAGTCGGTGGCCAGGTGGTAGAGCCGGCCGCCGACCAAGCCGAACGGAACAGCCCATAGCGCGATGTCGTAGATCACGCCTCGCTCGCCGCCGCGGGCCGCCCAGCGCCGGTCACCGATCACTAAGGCGACCACAATGCCGATGATGATGAACAGTGCGTAGGCCCGGATCGGTACCGGCCCAAAGTGCCAGACTCCCTGAGGTGGACTGGGAAAATAAGCCAGATACCTGTCGGTCATGGCGCGGAAGTCCTCTGGCGCACACCGGCGGCAAGTTCCTCGGTCAGGGTACGCATTGTTGGCAGTCCCTCACTCAGAGCGGACACCAACGCTGAGCCGACGATGACGCCGTCGGCGTAGCCGCCGATTTCGGCGGCCTGTTCACGCGAGCGCACGCCCAAGCCCACGCCGACCGGTATGTCAGAGACGGCCTTGACCCTGCTCACCAGCTCTGGGGCCGCCGTGGATACCGCGGCACGGGCTCCGGTGACGCCCATCGTCGACGCAGCGTAGACGAATCCGCGCGAGGCCTCGACCGTGGCCGCCAGACGTTGCGGCGTCGATGACGGTGCCACCAGAAAGATGCGGTCCAGACCGTGCTGCTCAGACGCCGCCAGCCACTCGTCGGCCTCGTCGGGAATGAGGTCGGGTGTGATCAATCCGTGTCCACCGGCGGCGGCCAGGTCGCGCGCGAACGCATCAACCCCGTAGCGCAGCACTGGATTCCAGTAAGTCATCACTACCGCGCGGCCACCCGCGGCGGTGATCGCCTCAACCGCGGTTAACGTATCCCGAACTCGCACCCCACCCCGCAGTGCTGCCTCGGTGGCTCTCGCGATGGTCGGCCCGTCCATGCCCGGATCCGAATACGGCACACCGACTTCGACGAGGTCACAACCGTATTCGATCAACGCGGTCATGGCGTCGATCGAGGTCTGCACATCGGGATATCCGGTCGGCAGGTAACCGATCAGGGCTGCCCGCCCGCTCTGCCGACATGAATTGAAAAGAGTTGTTAGGCCGCTGGTTTGGCTTTGCCCGACGGTCATGTCCGGCCGTTTCCCAGATCCGGTCGCCCAGATCCTGCCCCGGCACCGTCGAGCAGGCCGAACCACTTCGCGGCTGTTTCGACGTCCTTGTCACCGCGGCCGGACAGATTCACCACAATGACCGCGCCACTGCCCATCTCGGTGCCCAACTGCAGGGCGCCGGCCACCGCGTGCGCGGACTCGATGGCCGGGATGATGCCCTCGGTCTGGCACAACAACCGGAAAGCATCCATCGCCTCAGCGTCGGTGATCGGGCGGTACTCGGCTCGTCCCGTCTCTCTGAGCCAGGCATGCTCAGGCCCCACTCCCGGGTAGTCCAAACCGGCCGAGATCGAGTGCGACTCGATCGTCTGGCCGTCTTCATCCTGGAGCAGATAAGAGAACGAGCCCTGGAACGCCCCCGGCGATCCCCCGGTGAATGTCGCTGCATGCCTCCCGGTTTCGACACCGTCGCCGGCCGCCTCGAACCCGACCAGCCGGACTTCCGGATCATCGATGAACGGGTGGAAAATCCCGATAGCATTCGATCCCCCACCGACGCAGGCGGTAACGGCATCAGGTAACCGGCCCGCCTGATTCTGGATCTGCACGCGGGTCTCCAGACCGATGATCCGCTGAAAATCGCGGACCATCGTCGGGAAGGGATGCGGCCCGGCCGCGGTCCCGAAGCAGTAGTAGGTGTTGTCGGCGTTCGTGACCCAATCGCGGAATGCCTCGTTGATAGCGTCTTTGAGTGTCTTGGAACCCGAGTCGACCGAGACGACTTCGGCGCCGAGCAGCCTCATCCGAGCCACATTGAGCGCTTGGCGCTCGGTGTCGACGGCGCCCATGTAGATGACGCACTCCAGACCCAGCAGCGCGCAGGCTGTGGCGGTGGCCACCCCGTGCTGGCCGGCGCCGGTTTCAGCGATCACCCGGGACTTTCCCATTTGCTGTGCCAGCAGAGCCTGACCGAGAACGTTGTTGATCTTGTGAGAACCGGTGTGGTTCAGGTCTTCTCGCTTGAGGAAGATCCGGGCTCCGCCGGCATGCGCACCAAGGCGGCGCGCCTCGTAAAGCGGCGACGGCCGACCCGCGTAGTGGGTCTGCAAATTGTCGAGAAGATCGAGGAATTCGTGATCCGTACGTGCCTTTTCGTAGGCGGCGGTGACTTCCTCGATCACCGCCATCAGCGCCTCCGCGACATAGCGACCGCCGTACACGCCGAAATGACCACGCTGGTCGGGGTCGTGGCGGGTGGGTTCGGCGATCGCCGCGCTGGAACGGGGAAGGTCCGGGCCGGAAAGTTCTGCCATCACGAAGGCTCAACGCGCAAGCGACTCATCGGGTTCAACGTTTCCGCTGGTCTCATAACCGGCCAAGCTCATGAGTGCCTAGCGTGCCGGCTTCGGACAGGACGGATGCCTTCCTGCGGTCACCAGATCGGCCACTGCCGCACGCGGGTCACCACTGGTGACCAGCCCTTCACCCACCAGTACCGCATCGGCGCCCGCGCCCGCGTAGGCCAGCAGATCGCCAGTACCGCGCACACCGGACTCGGCGATCCTGATCACGTCGGAGGGCAGGCCGGGAGCGATCCGCGCAAAGCAATCCCGGTCGACTTCCAGTGTCATCAGATCGCGCGCGTTGACACCGATCACCCGGGCGCCGGCCTTCAACGCGCGGTCAGCTTCTTCTTCGGTGTGGACTTCGACCAGTGCGGTCATACCCAACGACTCGGTGCGGTCGAGCATCGACACCAACGCGGGCTGCTCCAGCGCCGCAACGATCAGCAACAGCATGTCCGCGCCGTGCGCGCGGGCCTCGTGAATCTGGTACGGCCGCACCACAAAGTCTTTGCGCAATACCGGGATCGAAACCGCTGCCCGCACGGCATCCAGGTCATCCAGACTTCCGCCGAAACGTCGTTCTTCGGTCAAAACGCTGATGATTCGCGCGCCGCCGTCTTCGTAGGCACAGGCCAGCTTCGCGGGATCGGCGATGCGAGCCAGGACACCTGCCGACGGGCTGGCCCGTTTCACTTCGGCGATGACGGCGATACCGGGCGCGCGTAACGCGGCCATCACGTCCAGTGGCGGTGGCATCGTCTTGGCCGCGTCCTTCAACTCGGACAGGCTTACGACAGCCTCACGGGCGGCGACATCCGCGCGGACTCCTTCGATGATGGAGTCGAGCACAGTTGCCGGACTCATGCCTGTCGTTCCTCCCCACCGTTCCCGCCAGATTTCAACAACGCATATCGAAGGGTAGCGGCCGTTGGCGCCCGGTCCGTCACCGACCCTCCGTGTCACCAGCGGGCGGCGTCGGCCCGCCCGACTCATCGCAGGCACGTGGCTGTTGGTGATTGGGCGGTGCAGCCGATTCCGCCGGCGGATCGGTGGGGTCATGACCCTCGTCAAGCGCATCCCAGATCATCCGCTCCGACATCGCATCGTCCGCGCGCTGCGCCATCGAACGGCGGGCGCCTGGCGCCGCATATTTCGTTGTACCGGAGCGATCAGAGCGAGCCGATCGCATCAACAGCACGGCGCCGGCCAACGCGCATGCCGCGGCCATCAGGGTGATTGCCGCGCCGACGTAATGCCGTTCGCTGCCTACCAGCGTGAGCACCGGGATGTGGGCGAGATCGGCTGCCCGTACGGCCACGTCGGGGAGCACCCACAAACTCACCGCCAAATATCCCGCCCCCAGGCTGGCCGCCGCCACCAACATCGCCAGCATCCGCAGCGGCCAGCCTCGTACCGCCATCGCGGCGATGGCCGCGACCACCAGCAACACCGCCAACGGCAGCAGCGCTGTCGACCAGGACGCGCCCGAGACACTGGCTGATTTCGGTGGTCCTAACCCGTCGAACGACCTGATCACGACCCACGCCGGCCGAGACGCCAGCCACAGTCCGGCAGCGCCGACTGCGAGCAAGAGCTGGGCGGTGCGGATCATCAACCGGGCCCGCGCATCGGGCTGCCGATCAGCCATCGCGATCCGCATCTGGCGCGGCCAAGGTCTCGGCCGCCGCGATGGCGTTCAGCACCGCGCGTGCCTTATTCGTCGCTTCAGTGTGTTCATAGGGGCCGTTGGAGTCGGCGACGACGCCGCCGCCCGCTTGCACATAAGCAGTGCCGTTACGCATCAGCGCGGTCCGGATCGCGATTGCGAAGTCGGCGTTGCCCGCGAAGTCGAGATAGCCGATCACGCCGCCATAAAGGCCGCGTCGGGTCTTCTCAACCTCCTCGATCAGTTCCATCGCCCGCACCTTCGGCGCACCGGACAACGTTCCGGCAGGAAAGCATGCGGTCACCGCGTCGAGCGCGGTGCGGCCGTCGGCGAGCATTCCAGTCACCGTGGACACCAGGTGCATAACGTGGCTGTAGCGCTCGATGTGGCTGTAATCCTCAACCCGGACAGTGCCGGGCACCGAAACCCGGCCGAGATCGTTGCGGCCGAGGTCGACCAGCATCAGGTGCTCGGCCAGTTCTTTCTCGTCGGCCATCAGCTCCTTTTCCAGCAACTGATCCTCTTCCTCGGTCTGCCCGCGCCAGCGGGTGCCCGCGATCGGATGCGTTGTCGCCCAGCCGTCGTGCACGGTGACCAATGCCTCGGGACTGGAACCGACTACCGAAAAGTCGATCTCGCCAACGTCATTCGGTACATGTAACAGGTACATGTACGGGCTCGGGTTGGAAACCCGCAGCATTCGGTAGACGTCGATCGGGTCGACATCGGTGTCCATCTCGAAACGCTGCGACGGCACCACCTGGAAGGCTTCGCCGCACTCGATTTCGTGGACCAGGTGTTCGACGATCGCGCCGTATTCCTCAACGGTGCGCTGTGCGCGGTGTCGTGGCTCTGGTCTGCTGAATGTGGCGACCGTGGAAGGCAGCGGTTGGCCGAGCGCCGCAGTCATCACGTCCAGCCGCGCGATCGCATCATCGTAGGCTTCGTCGACCCGCTCGTCGGTGCCATTCCAGTTCACCGCGTTAGCGATCAGCGTGATTGTGCCCTCGTGGTGATCGACTGCCGCGATGTCAGTCGCCAGCAGCAGCAGCATGTCGGGCAACTTAAGGTCGTCGACAGCCAATTCGGGCAGGCGCTCGAGTCGGCGCACCAGGTCGTAAGCGAAGAATCCGACCATGCCGCCCGATAGCGGCGGAAGCCCGGGCAGCACCGAGGTGGACAGCAGCTCCAGCGTGGTTTGCAGCGCGTGCAGCGGATCCCCCCCGGTGGGCGCGTCCTGCGGCACCGAGCCAAGCCACACGGCGTGCCCGTCGCGCACGGTCAATGCCGAGGGTGCCCCGGCTCCGATGAACGACCAGCGCGACCACGACCGCCCGTTCTCAGCCGATTCCAGCAGGAACGTACCGGGCCGGTTGGCGGCTAACTTGCGGTAGGCCGACAGTGGCGTCTCGGCGTCGGCCAACACCTTGCGGGTCACCGGGACGACGCGGTGGGCAGTCGCCAGCGCGCGGAAGCCTTCGCGCGGGGTGGTCGCGGCCAGGTCAGCGTGCACCTGGACATCTTCCCAGACGCGAGGAGCGCGCCTGGCGTAGCCTGACGCCCATGAAAACCGGTGACAGCGTGGCCGACTTCGAGCTTCCCGATCAAACTGGGGCGCCGCGCAAGCTGAGTGCTCTCCTCGGCGACGGGCCGGTGGTGCTGTTCTTCTATCCCGCCGCCATGACGCCCGGCTGTACGAGGGAAGCCTGCCACTTCCGGGACCTGGCCGGCGAGTTCGCCGCCATCGGCGCGCAGCGGGTTGGCATCAGCACCGATCCCGTTGACAAGCAAGCCAAGTTCGCCGATGCTCAGCGGTTCGACTACCCCCTGTTGTCCGACGCTGACGGGACGGTGGCTTCGCAATTCGGGGTCAAGCGCGGACTGCTCGGCAAGTTGATGCCAGTGAAACGCACGACGTTCGTCATCGACACCGACCGCACGGTGCTCGATGTGATCGGCAGCGAGTTCAATTTCAAGTCGCATGCCGATAAGGCGTTGGAGACCTTGCGGGCGCGCTCGTCGGCTTGATCACCACTTTGGGGCGTTAGCGCGTATTCGATCGGCGGCAAATTTGCTCGTGGAACCGCCTCGCCTTTGTAGCATGCTCCCATGCCGCTAACGGATCGTCTGAAAGAAGGCGACGTGTTCGCCGAGTACACCATCCTGCGGCTGTTGGGGGCCGGCGGCATGGGTGAGGTGTATCTGGCGCAGCATCCTCGCCTGCCGCGCCGCGACGCCTTAAAGATCCTGCCCGCCAATTTGACCGCCGACAACGAATTCCGCGGCCGATTCATCCGGGAAGCGGACCTGGCAGCGGGACTGTCGCACCCCAACATCGTCGGCGTCTACGATCGCGGCGAGTTCGAGGGACAGTTATGGATCTCGATGGACTACGTGGAGGGCACCGACACGGCCGAATTACTGAAGAGCCGGTATCAATCCGGCATGCCCCAAGCAGAGGTGCTCGAAATCATCACAGCCGTAGCCGGGGCTCTCGACTATGCCCATTTACGCGGATTGCTTCATCGTGATGTCAAACCGGCCAACATCCTGTTGGGTGAGGGCCTCCCGGGAAAGCGACGAATCTTCCTTGCCGACTTCGGCATCGCCCGACAGCTCGGTGACATCAGTGGTCTGACCGCCACGAACATGATGGTCGGGACAACCGCGTACAGCGCGCCCGAACAGCTGCAAGGTTTGGAGCTCGACGGTCGGGTCGACGAATACGCACTGGGCTGTACGGCTTTTCACTTATTGACCGGGTCCGCGCCTTTTCAGGGCACCAATCCGGCAGTCGTGATCACCCAGCACCTGTCGGCACCACGACCACTCGTCGCCGAACGCCGACCCGAATTAGCAGGACTCAACCAGGTTCTGACCAAGGCGATCGCCAAAGATCCCAGCGATCGGTACGAGAGCTGCTCGGATTTCGCGGCCGCGCTCGCTGGGGATCCGAATACCGTTGCCGCGACGACATGGACGGCCGAATCGGGAGACACTTCGGCTACCGCGGCGGCCGGCACGGTAGCCCTCAGCCGGGCAGCGGGTGAGGGTGAGCCGCCGACGAGTGTCTTGTCTCCGCCGCGGCGGCGACGCATCCGGTCGCCGGTGCTGATAGCCGTGATTGCTGCCGTCGTGCTGGTTGCGGTGGTCGCGATCGTCGGTGAACAACTCCTGCACAAGCATTCGAGCCAGCCGGGCAACGCTGCACCATCGTCGACGGTATCGCCGACCGGCAGCAGCGCCGCGCCCTCGTCGACCCCGCCGATCCCGACAATCCAGTTGTCCCGGTACATCACCGATCAGCCGGGTGTATTGATCCCGGTCGGCCGCGCCGCACTGCAGCGCGCCATCGACAACCTCGCCGTCCAGCGCAACGTCCACCTGTGGGTGGTGTATGTCAACAATTTCTCCCGGTTCAAGTCCTTCAAATGGGCTGAGGCGAATATGCAGGCAAACGGATTTACCGACAGCGACGCCCTGCTGGCCATCTCCACCGACGACCGCCTCTTCTCCTTTCGGGTGCCCACCGCGGTGACCAACGGCACGTCCATCAACCTCGATGTGATCCGACGAGAGCGGATCGAGCCGGCGGTAAACCGTGGCGAGTGGAGCCGCGCGGGGGTAGCCGCGGCCAACGGGTTGGAGACCGCGCCGGGCTAGCCGGGCCAGCATCGTCGCGGCCTCGGCGAGCCCGTCGCAAGAATCCTCCAAAGCGTCTACCGAAGCCTCGACGTGATCGGCGTGAACAGCAGGCACCAGCGAAGCATCCGAGCCATGACGGCGCTTGTCCGTCGAAGAGAAGCCACATGACGACAATTCCGGACCACCGCCAGCCCATGAAGATCACGACGCGCGTGCTGATCGCCACCTTGATCGTCGGCGCCAGGTCGCCCTCCCTGCGACCGCGCACGGCGACGACAACTTCAGTTTCTGACCCCGTCGGGAAACATCGCCTGCACTGGAGATGTAGGTGCGGACGGCAAAGCCGGCGTCGCCTGCGAAATCCGTGAGCACACCTGGTCGCCACCCATAAGCTGCCCACAGGGTGCCGGCGACCCCCTGGCGCTGGATCAGGCCAAAACCCCAGAGGCGCATGCAGTCTGCCACGACGACACAATGGTCTACCCCGGCCAGCCGGCGCTCGAGTATGGCAATTCAAAGACGGTGGGCACGCTCACCTGCGACAGCGAGCCCTCGAGTGTGACCTGCACCGACAGCAGCAGCGGACATTTCTTCCGCATCTCACGCGACTTCTACCAGCTGAGCTGATTGGGCAAGCGCGTTTAGCTAAAAGGGCGGTGGTTGGTTGCGTTCGGCGATGTGGGCGGCGTTGAGTGCGCGCTCGGCGTCGATGCGGCGGGTGCGGTCTTGTTGGCGGGTTCGGCGGCGTAGGGGCATCATCGACCCGCGACCGCCGGGCGGTCGATGATCCTTGGGGCACTGGGTAATTCACCGGTGGGCAGGCACAGTGTCGGGAACAGGAGGCGACTGCCCGGGTGAGTGGTGTAGGTCTGGCCGCTCGGCGAAGTCCAGACGACGGTGCCATCCGGGCGCTGTTCGTCGCGCCACGTTATCCAGAAAGTCTTGAGCAAGTGGGTTTTCGGCACAGGCACTTCACATTGGACGGATGAGTCGGCCCAAATGGGTACGTCACAG
The DNA here is from genome assembly GCA_963787635.1 of uncultured Actinomycetota bacterium. Lineage (GTDB taxonomy): Bacteria > Actinomycetota > Actinomycetes > Mycobacteriales > Mycobacteriaceae > Mycobacterium. The sequence goes on from CAWBDP010000009.1 coordinate 110,150, forward strand.
TGTGATCCACGTCGCAGAATTCAGCAGGTCGGTCACAGTTCGGGAATCGACACGTCATGTCGCGGCAGCGCACGAACCGCTCCAGCGCCGCTGAGGGTCGATAACCGGGTTCCGGTGTGCTCGCAGCACCGGGATGGCCCACCGGCGAAAGCTTGGCACCACCGCGGATCAGCTCGGCCAGCAGCGGTGTGGGTACCACCCCGCCGCTGGTCAGCAACGCCGCGGGCCGCCGCCTTGCGGACGCCTCGGGCAGCTCAGGCTCGGGGTCAGCGGCCAGTGCTTCGCGCAGGGTCATATCCGTGGTGATGCGTCGCGACGGAGGCTCGCCCGACATGTGTGGGTCGGGCGGGCCGTCCAACGCGGCGGCTTCAGCGACGACCTGGATGAGGACACTTTGTGCTCGGGTGTCGCCGTCAGACTTGGCCGGGCAGTGCGGGTCCTCGCAGCCGCAGGCAAGCCGGGCAGCGCCGGCGGCCAGCGCGCCCAACGCATCGGCGCGGCGCTGGGCCACGGTACGCGGATCGTCGTCGCACACCTCGTGGGCCAGTTGGGTCAGCCGCCGGTCGAGCACGGCGGCATCGGTGGCATACAACCTGCCCCACAGCGCGGCTGTGCCGGCCTCGTCCTGGGCGGCGTCGATGACGACGTCTCGGCTGCGCGCAGCTGCGCGAGTGTGCCGCAACGCCCCCGGGTCATAGCGGTCCACCACCGCGTCGATCGCCTGCGCGGTTTTGTTCACCGACAGCGGGCCGAATCGTGCGGCATCCTCGGCCAATGTTTTGTCGACCAATTGCAGCGTTGCGGGATCTTTGATCAGATCGGTGTGCCACACGATCGTGGCCGCCAGCCGCGCGCTGATCATGCCGTCGGCGAATAGCGCCCCCACCTGGGGCACTCGATCGCGCAGTGCCACACTCAGATACATCTGACCCGACGCCATGCCGTGGCTAATGCCCTGTGCGGCGCCGACTTCGGCCCCCATGGCGTCCCAGTTGTCACAGGACCATCGAGCGCAGTCGGTGGGACCATCAGCGCGGCGGCGCAACCAGCTCGGCGATCGCGGCCAACCGGCGCGCCGCCGCGGCGGCCTCCGTTCGCGCCCACCCGGTGATCGCGGCAACCACGGTCGCGTCGTCAGCGCTCGTCAGCGCGTCCATCGCGGGCCATCGGGAATCGAACATACATTCGATGATAAGTGACTCCATTGACCGCGTTGACTCGTCGAATATGCGCGTGAAATGGTGCTTCGTTGCCTCATTGAAAATGCGCGCGTGTGCGGCGCGCCTACGTGATTGGTCAGCTATGACCTCGGTAGGCCCAGGCGATGGGATTGACGTTGGCCGAGCGCAGGGCAGTGACCGAGACGACCGCGATCCGCTACTGGATGGCGGACAAACGGACCAAGGGCATCATTCTCGATGAGTTGTGCGCCACTACAGGTTGGCACCGCAATCATGCCCGCAAAGCGCTCAAGTCGGCTCTAGAGCCCAAGATCGTTACGCCGAGAAGTCCGCGACCCGTCAAGTACGGGTCCAAGGTCATGGCGGCATTGACGGTGTGCTGGACGGTGCTGGGAATGCCGGCTGGCAAGCGGTTGGCGCCAATGCTGGGCGAGCTGGTGGCGGTGTTGCGTCATTTCGGGGAGCTGGTCATCGACGACGACACTGCCGAGCTGTTGGTGTCGATGTCGGCGGCCACAATTGATCGCCGACTGGCCGGTGAGCGAGCCAAGCATCGACCCAAGGGGCGTGTCTGCACCAAGCCGGGATCGCTGCTGAAAAGTCAGATCCCGGTGCGGACCTGGGCCGACTGGGACGACGCTCGACCCGGGTTCGTCGAGATCGACCTGGTCGGCCACGACGGAGGCAACCCGGCTGGACCCCATGCGTTTACGCTGACGGTCACCGATATCGCCACCGGCTGGACCGAGAACCGCTCAGTACCGGACAAGACCGCCAAATGCGTCCTGGCCGCACTCAATGACATCGCCCGCAAGATGCCATTCCCGATCCTGGGCGTGGACTCTGACAATGGATCAGAATTCATCAACGACCTCTTGTTGCAATGGTGCCAAGGGCGCCAGATCACCTTCACCCGGGCGCGGCCGGCCAACAAGAACGACGGCTGTCATGTCGAGCAGAAGAACTGGGCGGTGGTGCGCACCGTGGTCGGTTACCACCGCTATGACACCGCCGCAGAACTGTTGTTACTCAATGAGATCTGGCAGCTGCAGTCCAAGCTGACCAACTACTTCTACCCGCAGCAGAAACTGATATCCAAGGTCCGCGACGGCGCCAAGGTATCCAAGAAACACGATAAGGCGACCACCCCATTTCATCGCGCGATCGATCACCCGACAATGACCGTGGAGCGCATCGTGGCGCTGACCAGAACCCACTCCCTGATCAATCCCGCCGCCACCCAGCGCCAGGTCCACGCCCTGACCGCCCAGCTGCTCACCATCACCACCAGCAAAGCTGGACCCGGCGCCAGAGCTCAAGTCAACAAGCGCGCACGTTCACGTGAGGCAACGAATCCCCCTTCGCGCGCATCTTGACGTGAGGCAACAGGCTGACTCACGACGTCGCGGCAAACCCATGGCTGTGGAGAAACATCGGACTGTGCAGGACTCCCAGACGGTGCCGGGGTCAACCGCCGGCGAGGCGGCGATGTCGGCATTCAGGGTAAATTTCCTACGCGGATGGCCCCGGCAGGCCTAACCCGTTTCAATCAGCCGGTCCCAGCAGCAGGTCAGCGTCGAAGCAGCTGTGATCGCCGGTATGACATGCGCCGCCGACTTGGTCGACCTCCAACAGCACAACGTCGCCGTCGCAGTCCAAGCGCACCGAATGCACATACTGGGTGTGCCCGGACGTTGCGCCCTTCACCCAATGCTCGCCGCGGGAGCGTGAATAGTAGGTGCCCTGCCGGGTTTCGAGGGTTCGGGCCAGCGCCTCGTCGTCCATCCATGCGACCATCAGCACGTCGCCGCTGCTACGCTCCTGCACCACGGCGGTGAACAGTCCGTCGGCGTCGCGTTTGAGTCGCGCCGCAATGTCGGGATCCAGCGTCATCGCACGGTGACTCCGTCTGCGGCCATCGCCGCCTTCACCTGCCCGATCGTCAACTCGCGGAAGTGGAAGACGCTGGCCGCCAATACCGCATCGGCCCCTGCGGCGACCGCGGGCGTGAAATGTCCCACCGCCCCCGCGCCCCCGCTGGCGATCACCGGCACCGTCACCGCCGCGCGGACCGCACGCAGCATCGGCAGGTCGAAGCCGGCTTTGGTGCCGTCGGCGTCCATCGAATTCAGCAGGATCTCACCGACACCCAACTCGGCCCCGCGGGCCGCCCATTCGACGGCGTCGATGCCGGTGCCGCGGCGACCTCCATGGGTGGTGACCTCCCAGCCCGACGGCGTCGGTGCGGAGCCGGCCGGCACGGTGCGGGCATCGACGGACAACACGATGCACTGCGAGCCGAACTGCCTTGCCATCTCGGCCAACAGGTCGGGTCGCGCAATCGCCGCGGTGTTGACCGAGACCTTGTCGGCCCCGGCACGCAGCAACACGTCGACATCGGCCACCGTGCGCACCCCGCCGCCCACCGTCAACGGGATGAACACCTGCTCGGCGGTGCGGCTTACCACCTCCAACATCGTGGCCCGCTCCGAGGATGAGGCGGTCACATCGAGAAAGGTCAGCTCATCAGCCCCCTCGGCGTCGTAGGCGGCGGCCAATTCGACCGGATCTCCGGCGTCCCTGAGATTGTCGAAGTTGACGCCCTTGACCACCCGGCCGTCATCGACATCCAGGCACGGGATGACGCGCACTGCAAGGTTGGTGCCGGTATACATCTCAGTAACGCTCCGGCCCGCCGGTACTGTGCAGGATCTCGAGCATCTGGGCATGCACACCGGGCGCGGCGGCCAGCGCCGATCGTGAGTCAGGGGTCCACGGCTGGCCGTCCAGGTTGGTGACGATGCCCCCGGCAGCGTGTACCAGCGCCACCCCCGCGGCGTGATCCCAGACGTGATCGCCGAAACTGATTGCACCGCCGAGGATTCCGTCGGCAACGTAGGCGAGGTCGATACCAGTGGCGCCGTGCATCCGCAGTCGTGATGACACTCGGCTGAGATTTGCCAGCACCGCCAGCCGGTAGCGCCCGGGGAACCGGCCCCGCGAGTCGGCGTTGAACGTTCCCACACCGATGATCGACTCCGCCAGAGTTGCCGGCAGCAGGGACGGTTGCGGTTCACCGTTTTTGATCAGCGGCCCGCCCGCCACGGCGGTATAGCGGTGGCCGATGAACGGCAACCAGGTCAGCCCCGCCACCGGATCGCCGTCGTGCAATAGGCCCAAGAGAATCGCGGCCATCGGCGAACCGGCGGCGTAGTTGAACGTCCCGTCGACGGGATCGAGCACCCATACCCAAGGCGAGTTGACGTCCGGGCCGCCGAATTCCTCGCCGTGCACACCTATTCCGGTGGCTTTACCCAGTGCGTCGACAACTTGACGTTCGATGGCCAAATCTACTTTGGTGGCGAAATCATCGCCCCGCTTGCTGACCGCCGATTCAGCCCGGTGGCCGGCGACGAACGGCTCGACTGCCGCGTCGAGAATCGCCGACGCCTCGGCGACCAGCGCGCGCAGGTCAGTCTGGTCGAGCGCCACGGCGCCTACTCCGCCGTTACGGCAAGCGCCTGCCGCAGGGTGAATCGTCCGGCGTAGAGCGCCTTTCCGACGATGACGCCCTCGACGCCGCGGTCGCTAAGAGTGGCGATAGCGCGCAAATCGTCGATGCTGGACACACCGCCGGAGGCGATCACCGGCGCCTCGGTGCGTTTGGCAACGGAGCCGAGCAGAACCAGGTTGGGCCCGCCCAGCGTGCCGTCCTTGGTGACATCAGTGACGACGAATCGCGAACAGCCTTCACGGTCAAGGCGTTCCAGTACTTCCCACAGGTCGCCGCCGTCGGTTTCCCACCCACGGCCGCGCAATCGGTGCTGCCCATCGACAATCCGCACGTCCAGCCCGACCGCGACCTTGTCGCCGTGCTCAGCGATCACCCGGGCGCACCATTGTGGGTTCTCCAGGGCGGCGGTGCCGAGGTTGACTCGAGTGCACCCGCTGGTCAGCGCAGCGTCCAGGGATTCGTCGTCGCGGATACCGCCGGACAATTCGACGTCCACATCCAGCTTGCCGATGACCTCGGCGATGAGTTCGCGGTTGGAGCCGCGGCCGAACGCGGCATCGAGGTCCACGAGGTGAATCCACTGCGCGCCGTCGCGCTGCCAGCCCAGCGCGGCATCCAGCGCTGAGCCGTACTCGGTCTCGCTGCCGGCTTGACCCCGGACCAGGCGCACGGCGCGGCCGTCGACCACGTCGACGGCCGGCAGCAAAATCAGCGACATTTTTTACAGCCCCTCAACCCAATTGCTCAGCAAGGTGGCACCGGCGTCGCCACTCTTTTCGGGGTGGAACTGGGTGGCGGCCAGCGGGCCGTCCTCGACGGCGGCCAGGAACGGTACCCGATGGGTGGCCCACGTCAGCAGCGCGTCGGGCCGACCGTCCCAGCTTTGCGCCGCATAGGAATGCACGAAATAGAACCGGGTACCGTCGTCCAGACCCTCGAATAACGCGCTGCCCGGCGCCGCATCCACCACATTCCAGCCCATGTGCGGGATCACCGGCGCGTCCAACCGGGTCACAGCGCCTTGCCATTGTCCACAGCCGAGCGATTCGACGCCGAACTCGATACCGCGCGCGAATAGGATCTGCATGCCGACGCAGATGCCCAGTACCGGGCGTCCAGTCAGCAGTCGTTCGGCAATGAGCTTGTCACCGTTGACTGTTCGCAGACCGCTCATGCAGGCCGCGAATGCGCCGACGCCGGGCACCACCAAACCGTCCGCGGCCGCGGCGGCATCGGGGTCAGCGCTCACCTCGACCGAAGCGCCGACCCGCTGCAGCGCACGTTGGGCCGAACGCAGGTTGCCTGAGCCGTAGTCCAGGACCACCACCGACTTCGGTCTCACAGGGTGCCTTTGGTGGACGGCACCCCGGATACCCGCGGATCGGGTTCGACGGCTTGACGCAATGCGCGGGCGACGGCCTTGTATTGGGCCTCGGTGATGTGGTGTGGGTCGCGTCCGTACAGGACCCGCACGTGTAGCGCGATGCGCGCGTTCATCGCCAGCGACTCGAACACGTGCCGATTGATGACCGTGTGATACGGCACAGAGCTACCCGCGATCGTGGTGTGCCGCAGGTGGTCCGGCTCACCGGTATGCACACAGTAAGGCCGGCCGGACACGTCGACCACGGCTTGGGCCAGCGTCTCGTCCATCGGGATGAACGCATCCCCGAACCGCCGAATGCCCTTTTTGTCGCCGAGAGCCTGCCCCAGCGCCTGCCCGAGCACGATCGCGGTGTCCTCGATGGTGTGATGCCCCTCGATCTCGACATCGCCCTTCGCGCGCACCGTCAGATCGAAGCTGGCGTGGCTGCCCAGCGCGGTCAGCATGTGGTCATAGAACGGGATACCGGTGTCGACGTGCACCTGGCCGGTGCCGTCGAGGTCGAGTTCGACGACGATGTCGCATTCCTTGGTGTTGCGTTCTGCGCGTGCGTGACGGCGAGGACTCATGACGCTCCTAATGGCTGGGCCAGTTCGGTCGTGGCGAGTTGGGCGCTGACCGCCAGGAACACGTCGTTCTCGTCGGCTAATCCGGTTGTGGCGCGCAGGTATCCGGGGATGCCGACGTCGCGGACAAGGACCCCGGCGTCCAGATAGCGTTGCCAGGTGGCTGCTGCGTCGTCGAAGTGCCCGAACAAGACGAAGTTGGCATCGCTGGAGATGACCCGAAATCCCATGCGGGTCAACGCCGCTGTAACCCGCTCCCGTTCGGCGATCAGTGTGGCGACACTGCCCAGGGTGTCGTCGGCGTGCCGCAGCGCCGCGCGGGCGGCGGCCTGGGTGAGCGACGACAGGTGATACGGCAACCGCACCAGCAGCATCGCGTCGATCAACGCCGGAGTCGCCACCAGGTAGCCGAGTCTGCCGCCGGCGAACGCGAAGGCCTTGCTCATGGTGCGGGTGACGACAAGCTTGGTCGGGTAGTGCTCGATCAGTCCCACCGCGCTGGGCTGCGACGAGAACTCGCCGTAGGCCTCGTCGAGGATCACGATGCCGGGCACCGCGTCGAGCAGCCGTCGCAGCTCGGGTAGCGAAACGCTCTGGCCGGAAGGGTTATTCGGACTGGCCACGAACACCACCTCCGGCATGCGGTCAACGACTGCGGCGACAGCACCCTCAACGTCGAGGCTGAAGTCGTCGGAGCGAGTGGTCTGGATCCACTCCGTGTGGGTGCCGTCGGAGATGATCGGGTGCATCGAATACGACGGGACGAACCCGATCGCGCTGCGCCCGGGTCCGCCGAAAGCCTGCAGCAGCTGTTGGATGATCTCGTTGGAGCCATTAGCGGCCCAGAGGTTTTCGACGCCGAGCGCAGTGCCGGTCTGTGTCGTCAGGTAGGCGGCCAGGTCCCGGCGCAGCGCCACCGCGTCGCGATCGGGGTAGCGATGCAAGTCGGCCGCTGCGTCGCGCACCGATTTCACGACGTCGTCGACCAGCGCCTTGGTGGGCGGATGTGGGTTCTCATTGGTATTGAGCCGCACCGGCACCGTCAATTGTGGTGCGCCATAGGGGGATTTACCGCGCAGATCGTCGCGCAGCGGTAACTGGTCCAGCGTGATCCGCCCGGGTGGCTGGGTCATCGCTCGAACCTCCGCCGTACCGCCTCGCCATGAGCGGGCAGGTCTTCGGCCTTGGCCAGCGTGGTCACGTGCCCGGAAACATCTTTGAGTGCGGCTTCGCTGTAGTCGACGACGTGGATGCCACGCAGAAATGTCTGGACCGACAAGCCACTGGAGTGTCGCGCGCTGCCCGCGGTGGGCAGCACGTGGTTGGAGCCGGCGCAGTAGTCGCCAAGACTCACCGGCGACCACGGACCGACGAATATCGCCCCGGCCGAACGGATCCTGGCCGCCACGTCGATCGCGCCCACCGTCTGGATCTCCAGGTGTTCGGCCGCGTAGGCATTGACCGCGCGGATACCGGCGTCGACGTCATCGACCAGGATGATCGCCGACTGTGGTCCGCCAAGCGCCGTCGTCACCCGCTGACGATGCACAGTGGTCGCCAGCTGCGACGCCAACTCCGCCTCTGTCGCGTCGGCCAAAACCGCGCTGGGCGTTACCAGCACGCTGGCGGCCAGTTCGTCGTGCTCAGCCTGGCTGATCAGGTCGGCGGCGACATGGGCCGGATCGGCGGTGTGGTCGGCGAGGATCGCGATCTCGGTCGGACCGGCTTCGGCGTCGATCCCGACCTGCGAGCGGCACAGCCGTTTGGCCGCGGTCACGTAGATGTTGCCGGGACCGGTGATCATGTCGACCGGCGTCAGTTCTGCTCCGTCGCCGTCGGCGCCGCCGTAGGCCAGCAATGCCACCGCCTGAGCACCCCCCACGGCCCAGACTTCGTCGACGCCGAGCAGTCGCGCCGCGGCCAGAATCGTCGGGTGCGGCAGCCCGTCAAACGCAGCCTGCGGGGGGCTGGCCACCACCAGCGAGCCCACGCCGGCGGCCTGCGCCGGCACCACGTTCATCACCACGCTGGACGGGTACACGGCGTTGCCGCCGGGCACGTAGAGGCCGACCCGGTCGACGGGAACCCAACGCTCGGTGACCGACGCGCCCGGGCCCAGGATGGTGGTCGTGTCGGCGCGACGCTGGTCGGCGTGGACGGCCCGGGCCCGGTCGATGGCTGCCCGCAGAGCAGCCAGCACATCAGGCTCCAGCCCGTCCAAGGCCGCGTCTAACGCCGCGCCGGGCACCCGCACCGCCGGGGGCCGCACGCCGTCGAACGAGTCGCCGAACTCGAGTGCAGCGTCGGCCCCACGCGCAGCCACCGCCTCCACGATTGGACGCACTACCGGCAGCACCGCGTCGACGTCGGCGCCGCCGCGCGGCAGGGCGGCTCGCAGCCGGGCTGCGGACAACTCCACGCCGCGCAGGTCGATGCGCGCCATCACACTCACGGTGACCATTGTCCCAGAGCAGCTCAACTGCATTTCGCCGCGCACCGGTACAGTGCCGCCATGCCCAAAAAGGATCACCCCAACAACGCCCCAGGCGTCCCGATGGTCTTTCCGGTTTGGTTCGAGAACATTCAAGTCAAATACCTCAACTCGGCGCTCAAACCGATCGCCCGCTTCCTGCCGGGAACGGGAACCATCGAGCATCGCGGACGCAAATCCGGCAAGCCGTACAACACCATCGTGACCACCTACCGCAAGGGCGATGTGTTGGCGATCGCGCTGGCCCACGGCAAGACGGACTGGGTCAAGAATGTCGTGGCAGCCGGACAAGCTGACGTACAGTTGGCCCGCCGCCGGCTGCACCTCACCAACCCCAGGATTTTGCCCGCCGGCTCCGCTGCCGCGGACGCCCAAGGGCTGCCGCGGTTGGCCCGTCTGCAACTGAGCCGGATGGCGGTGTTCGTCGCCGATATCGCCTAAGCGCGGCTGAACACCGTCTTGCCGGTCATCGTCGGCCAGACCGACGGGGCCTCCTCCCATGCGACGACACGGTCGACGGCCGGCGACAGGTCACATCCGTCGGCGAGCAGCTCCAGCACGTGCGGGATGACCGCACGCGCGCTGACGCGCCCGGTGACGAACCGCACCCCGCGGGTGTACATCGGCAGCAACGGCATCTCGACCTTGTATTGCTGATAAATCCCGGTATCGGTGCACACACCGTCTGGCCAGGTCGCGCGTAGCGTCGCGGCCAGTAGCGCCGGATCGGCGGAGGTGTGCACGGTGATCGGATACGGATCCCAGTCCTTGCCCGGCTTTTCTCGATCGTGGGCCACGGCCCCAAGCTTCTCCGCGGCCGCCAGTCGCTGCCCGTCAGTGTCGACGTAGTCGACGCGTGCTCCCATCGCTGCCGCCAGGGCAGCCGCGTACAACCCGATCGACAACCGCCCGATCACGAGAACCCGGCGGTCGATCGGATCGAGCCCTGCCAGCTCCCCCGCGTAGGGCCCCACGCCGCGCCAGGCGTCGGGAATGTTGTCCGACAGCGACGCCAAGGCCGTCAGGGCGGCCGGATCGACGGTGTCGGGGACGGGGATCAACATCGCGTCGGCGTAGGGCACAAGAACCAGGTCCGACAGGAAACCCCCGCCGTCAAGGCCGGCGATCGGGGCCATCCCGTACATCGCCATCAACGGCACCGAACCACACGAACCCGTCACCCCGCGGCGGCATTCGCGGCAGGTTCCGCAGCTGATCTGAAACGGGATCACGACTCGATCGCCCACCCGGACGTTGGTCACCTCATCGCCGACGGCGATCACCTCACCCAGACCCTCGTGTCCCACCGCATGTCCCGGCGGCAACGCCAGCCGGCCCCGCGCGACGGCGACGTCGAGGTCACAACAAGCCACCATCAATGGCCGGACCAGCGCCTGCCCCGGCGCCGTGATGGTCGGGTCGGCCACCTCGCGCCACGCGTAATGGCCAACTTCTTCGAAGGTCAACTGCCTCATATCGGTATTCTTGAGCGATCATTCAAGTATTGTCAATGCCTATGCCCCGACCTGATCGCAGCCGTGCGGTGCTGATCGACACCGCCGCAACCCTGTTCCGCCGCCAGGGCTACGCGGCGACCGGCCTCAACCAGATCCTCGACGTGGCTGACGTCAAAGCCGGCTCGCTGTATCACCACTTCCCGCAGGGCAAGCAGCAGTTGGCCGCCGCGGTCGTCGACACCGCCGGAGCCCGTATCGAGCAGCTACTGCGCACCGTCCTTGCCACCGACCGTTCGGTGGCCGACATCGTCGACAGCTGGATCGACGTGCTGGTGGCGGGGCTTGCCGGTGACCAGCGCGACGGCTGCCCCATCGAGCCGATCGCCACCGAGTCGGTGAACGCGAGTCCACCGGTGCGGGAGGCCTCGGCACGTGCCTTCAAGGGTTGGTGCGTCGTGATCAGGGACCGGCTGGTCGCGGATGGCTGGGCCGCGGAGAATGCGGAAATGGTTGCCGTCGCGGTGATCTCGTTGATCGAGGGAGCGCTGATCCTGTCCCGGACCGCCGGCGATGCGGCTGCGCTTCACGCGGCCAAGCCGGCAGCGCGGTCGCTGCTTCGCCGCTGACCCAAGACCGGCAGTAACGCCGTATCCTGGACCACGCAGCATGAATCGGGATGAACTCCTCGCCTCGATCGTGGCGGCAGGCCCCGGTCGCGATGACATCGTGTATCTCGAGCGCACCGGTGACACCTACAACTGGCGATTGCTGACCGACGACGCTCCGTCGGTACCCGGTGTTGCCGACGTGTGGATGTCGTTTTCCGGAGCGTGGCCCTTCGACGAACCGGAACGGCTGCCGGCATTTTTCGACGACCTGCTCGCCGAGCTGGAGTCGATGGCAGACACCGCAGACCGCTGTCGGTGGCCAATCGACGAGCCCTGGCCGCACGGTCACTGATTCGGTAGGTGTGCCGTGGAGTACCGGTTGAGCGCTGACGAAAGGACCCGCTTCAAACGCTGCCGCAGACAGTGGGATTTCGCCTCGCCACACCGCCGCAACCTGCAACCCGCCGGATTCGCGCAACCGGCGCTCCCGGCCGCTCTGAAAGACGCCCTGGCCGTCTACTACTACCCGGGCACCTGGGACTGGCAACACGAAGTCACCCAACCGCTGGTGCACCGGGCTCTCGAGCGGTCGTTGTCAGACGCGGGCGCCTCTGATTTGTTCGCGCAGGGGACCGCATTGCTGGACTGCTATGACGCGTGGGCGCTCACCGTCGACGACTTCGCGCCGGTCAAGATCAACACCGATGTCGCCGCGATCGTGCCGGACCCCGACGACCCCGAGCGCGGATTAGTGGTGCACGACGGGTCCGCGGTGATCTACCCGTGCCAAATCGACCTGATCGCGGTGAACGCGTTCGACGAATACTGGGTGGTGCGCCACCAGATCGTCGACGCGTGGCAGGACACCGACGTGTTGCTGCGCGACGAGGAGACCGTCGCGGCCTGCTGGGCGTTCGAGCACGACTACATCGGCGTGGAGATCGCCGGGACCATCCACAACGAGCTGCGCATCGACGGACCGCTGGACTTCCCGCCCGCCGACTCGGCGACCAGACGCATGAAAAGAGCCGTCGCCCAACATGAGCCAAGTGGTGGCGGTCGAGCGCTTCCCCAGCACCGGCGGGTATCGGTGCAGACTTCGCTGCCCGGCGCGCAACCACATACCGAGCAGCGAACCGCCGGTGTGTTGCGTCGCACGCGCATCCGCCGAAGCCGCCACGAGATCGCTTCGGTCGGCATGCTGATTGCCGCTGAGGCCCTTGACATGACCGGCTGGCCCACCCTCTACCCGACGCCCGGCGCGCATTGTCGCGAGTGTGAGTTCAGCGCACCATGTCTGGCGATGACCCAGGGAGCCGACCCCGAACCGGCGCTGACCGAAGGCTTCCAATCGCCGCCTGTGGAGCCCCCGAAGCCGCGGTTAGGTCAGTCGACCTGGGGTTTCGGCCGTGGAGGCGCGCCGCCGCGGTGGTGAGTGAGGCGCCAGGCCGCCTTGCAGCGGGCGCCTGACACCGAAATCGACGTCAGCGCCCGAAATCCCGAGATCGGCTGCGCTGACGTCGATCTCGGTGCGGACGCTACATGTCCAGACCGATATCCAGGACCCGTGCCGAGTGGGTGAGCGCCCCGACCGCCAGGTAGTCCACACCTGTGCCGGCATAGTCCCCAGCGGTTTCCAGCGACAGCCCGCCCGAGGATTCCAGCCGGGTGACCGGCGCGCGGCTATCGCGGCGTTGCACCGCGCTCTGCGTCTGCCACAACGGGAAGTTGTCCAGCAGCACCAATTCCGGCTCTTCGGCAAGCACGTCGTCGAGCTGTTCCAGCGAATCCACCTCGATTTCGCACGGCAGCCCGGGTGCGGCGGCCCGCACCGCCCGCAGCGCCGCAACCACCGATCCCGCCGCCGCGACGTGGTTGTCCTTGATCAGCGCGGCATCGCCGAGGCCCAGTCGATGGTTGACTCCGCCGCCGACCCGGACCGCGTATTTCTGCAGCGCACGCAAACCCGGCAACGTTTTGCGGGTATCGCGGATCTTGGCCTTGGTGCCGCGCACCGCGGCGACCCAGGCCGCTGTCGTGGTGGCGACCCCCGACAGGTGGCAGAGCAGATTGAGCATGGTCCGTTCGGCGGTCAGCAAGCCCCGGGTTTCGGCTTCCACCGTCAGCAGCGAGGCGCCCGGTGGCAACGACGCGCCGTCGGCCACCCGCTCGATTATCCGGTAACCGTCAGCACCGAGCACTTCGTCGAGCACCAGGAGCGCAACGTCCACGCCGGCAATGACGCCTGGCTCCCGGTTCACCACGGACGCGGTAGCCACCGCACCGGCGGGCACGGTCGCCAGCGTCGTGACATCGGCCCCATAACGGAGATCCTCGTCCAGTCCGCGGCGAATCGTCGCGCGAGCTTCGGCCAGCTCGCAGTCCGCGAAGGGCATCAGCACGCCGCCGCGAGCGCCTCGACACGCACGGTGTTGTCGTCGTCGGCCAGCCGGACCACCACACTACCTGCCTGCTCCGGCACGGCCGTGGGGTATTCGGCGCGGTGGTGACAGCCACGACTCTCGTTGCGCGCCAACGCCGATTCGGCCACCGCACCAGCGGTGAGGGTCAACGCGGCATCTTCAAGGTCAGCACGGGTTTGAAGGCCCTCGACGTCGCGTGCGCTCAGCGTTTCAATCAGCCGGCGCAATCCGGCGCCGTCACGGACCACCGAGGCGTGGCGAGTCATCGCGCGTTGCAGCTCACTCCGTGCCAGCGACGTATTACCAACCGGCTCAATGAATCTCGCGTGGGACCGCCCGGCCGCAGTGGCGTGCGCGGCTGCGGCCTTACCCGCTCGGCCGCCCACCACCAGACCCTCGAGCAGGCTGTTGGACGCCAGCCGGTTGGCGCCGTGCATTCCGGTCCGGGCCACCTCCCCGGCGGCAAACAGGCCAGCCAGTGCAGTCTGTCCGTGGACATCGACCACCACGCCGCCGCAACTGTAATGGGCACCGGGAACGACCGGGATGGGTTGGCGGACGGGATCGATGCCCGCCGCCCGGCACGCGGTGGTCACCGTGGGGAACCGCGTCTCGAAGTCTGCGATGCCGCGGGCGTCGAGGTAGACACAGGGATGACCCGTCGCCTTCAGCCGTGCGTCGATCGCGGCCGCGACGACATCACGAGGAGCCAGATCGCCCATCGGATGCACTCCCGCGGTGACCGAATCGCCTTGCGCATCAAGCAAGATCGCACCTTCACCGCGGATGGCTTCGGTGACCAGCGGCCGTCTCCGGCCGGTCTCGCGGCCGAGGCCGGCGGAATACAGCATGGTCGGGTGGAATTGGATGAACTCGATGTCGCTGACCGCGACGCCGGCCCACAGCGCCAGCGCAACACCGTCGCCGGTGGAGCCGTCGGGATTAGTGGTCGCGGCATAGAGATGGCCAAGCCCGCCGGTAGCCAGAATCACCGAGGGTGCATGCACGATGCCGGGCCCGTCGCGGTTGACCGCCAACACACCGGTCACCGCGTCGTCCTCGTGCAGCACCCGCACAGCCGTGTGGCTGGGGCGGATATCCAATGCGGCGGCCGCGTGATCGAGCGCACGCTGCACTTCTGCCCCGGTTGCGTCGCCGCCGGCGTGCACGATGCGTCGCCGCGTGTGCCCGCCTTCTCGGGTCAGCGCCCAGCGGCCAGGACCTGCCTCATCGAATCGTGCTCCGTCACCGACCAATTCGGCCACTGCGCGGTAGCCGTCCGCGATGATCGAGCACACCGCGTCGGGATCACACAGTCCCCCACCCGCGGCCAACGTGTCGGCGACATGTGCTTCGACCGAGTCGTCGTTGTGCGGCAGCACCACCGCAATGCCGCCCTGCGCGTAATGCGTCGCGGTCATTCCGCGTTGCTGCTCGGCCTTACTGAGCACCACGACGCGGCGGCCCGCACGATGGGCGGCCAGGGCGGCGGCCAGTCCCGCGACGCCGGTGCCGATGACGACGACGTCGGCGCGCTGCTGCCAGATTCGCGGCGCAGTCATTCGCCGCCGCCGGGGTGCCCGAGCTCGATCATCCGTTGCACACTGCGTCGCGCCAGCCGAGACGTCTCGGGGTCAACGTGGACCTCGTCGGCGCCGTCGAGCAAGCATCGCCACAGCGCGGCCGGGGTGATCATCTTCATGTACTTGCACGACGCGCGGTCGTTCACCGCGCGGAAGTCGACGTCTGGTGCGGCGCGGCGCAGCTGGTAGAGCATGCCGACCTCAGTGGCGACAAGAACCTGGCGGGCGTGAGTCTGCCGGGCCGCAGCCAGCATTCCCCCCGTTGAGAGGATCTTCACCCGGCCCGCCGGGAAATTTCCCTCGCCGGCGAGATAGAGCGCCGAAGTCGCGCAACCACATTCAGGGTGCACATAAAGCTCGGCATCAGGATGGCTGCGCGCCTGCCCGGCCAGCTCATCGCCGTTGATCCCGGCGTGCACGTGGCACTCACCGGCCCAGATGTGCAGATTCTTGCGCCCCGTGACGCGGCGCACATGCGCCCCGAGGAACTGGTCAGGGCAGAACAGCACCTCACGGTCGGGATCGATCGAAGCGACCACGTCGACGGCGTTCGAGGAGGTGCAACAGATGTCGGTCAGTGCCTTGACCGCGGCGGTGGTGTTGACATAGGAGACGACGACGGCATCGGGCAACTCGGCTTTCCAGGCCCGCAGCTCATCGGCGGTGATCGAGTCGGCTAGCGAACACCCGGCCCGCTGGTCCGGGATGAGCACCGTCTTGTCCGGGCTGAGGATCTTGGCGGTCTCGGCCATGAAATGCACCCCGCAGAACACGATGGTGTCCTCGGGCGCCGCGGCGGCGATCCGCGACAGCGCGAGCGAATCTCCGACGTGGTCGGCGACATCCTGGATGGCGGGCAGCTGGTAGTTGTGCGCAAGGATGGTGGCGCCGCGCAGGGTGGCAAGCCGGCGCACCTCTGCGGCCCACTGTTCGTCGCCTTCCACGCCGCCGTACCCCGCCGCCGAGTTGGTGATGCGAGCGGTCAGCTCGTCCGCCACAGCTTCCGCGCGATTCAGGACAGTCATGGCCTTCCTTTCGCCCCGCGGGGGTTTTCGACTTAGAATCGAAAACATGGTCAATCGTAGCACCGCCCACGAGGTGCTCGCTGTCGTGTTCCAGGTTCGCCCACGCGCAGCGCCCTCAGCAGGCGCAACGCGGTTGAAATCAGGCTCCGCAACAGCGAAACCGCAGCTCAACGTGTTGTTGTGGGAACGCGCGCGCGACCCTCAACGCGGTGCGTGGTCGCTGCCGGGTGGGCGGTTACGCCACGACGAGGACATGACCAGTTCGGTTCGGCGCCAACTCGCCGAGAAGGTGGATCTGCGGGAACTGTCTCATCTCGAACAACTCGCGGTGTTCTCCGAGCCGGACCGGGTGCCCGGCGCCCGCACGATCGCCTCGACGTTTCTGGGCCTGGTGCCTTCGCCCGCCACGCCTGAACTGCCCCCCGACACCTGCTGGCACCCGGTGAACGCGCTGCCGCCGATGGCCTTCGACCACGGCCCGATGGTGGCCCACGCCCGCACCCGCCTGGTCGCCAAGATGTCTTATACGAACATCGGATTCGCCTTAGCGCCAAAGGAATTCGCGATGTCGACCCTGCGTGATATCTACGGTGCCGCGCTCGGCTATCAGGTTGACACGACGAACCTGCAGCGAGTGCTGGCGCGTCGCGGCGTGATCAGCACTACCGGCACCATCGCCCAGTCCGGGCGGAGCGGCGGGCGTCCGGCGGCGCTGTACCGGTTCACCGACTCACAGCTGCGGGTCACCGACGAGTTCGCCGCGCTCAGGCCTCCGGGACCTGCTGGTTCGGCCTGATTGACCGGCTTTTCCGCCAGGGCGGCGCCATCAAACCGGCGGGCCGACTGGATTCTTAACCGCTCTCTTAAGTAAGAATGCCCCGATGGACTATGGCAGCCTTGCACGCACAACCGCCCCGGAATGGATCGGCCGGCCCCTACACGAGGCGTTGCGGCGCAAGACCAGGCCTTTGCTGCCGTCCAAGGACCAGTTCTACGAGCCACCGGCCGGCTACCAGCACGCGACGCCCGGCACCGTGCTGCGCTCACGCGACGTCGAACTGGCGTTTCTTGGCCTGATACCGCAGCGGAGCACGGCCACCCAGCTGCTGTACCGCTCGACCGACATGTCCGGCAAACCCGAGGCGGCGGTGACCACCGTGATCATCCCGGCAGACGTCACGCCGGACCAGCCCTGCCCGCTGCTGTCGTATCAGTGCGCTATCGACGCCGTGACATCGCGCTGTTTTCCCTCCTATGCCATACGCCGAAACGCCAAAGCCATCGGTTCCGTGGCGCAGCTGGAGTTGCTACTGATCGCCAGCGTGCCTCGCTGAAGGCTGGGCGGTCTCGGTACCCGACCATGAGGGTGTCAACGGAATGTGGGGCGCCCCATACGAGCCGGGCTACCGCGTCCTGGACGGAATCCGGGCCGCGCTGGGCTCGGAGCGTCTCGGGTTGTCGCCGTCGGCACCGATCGGGATGTGGGGATATTCCGGTGGCGGTTTAGCCACCGCGTGGGCTGCCGAACTCTGCGGTCAGTACGCACCGGAACTGGACATCGTCGGCGCCGTACTGGGCGCGCCGGTCGGTAATCTGAGCCACACCTTCCGCCGGCTCAATGGCAGTTTCATGGCCGGTCTGCCCGCGCTGATGATCGCCGCGCTGGCGCACATCTACCCGGACCTGGACCGGGCAATTCAGGAGCACACCACCGATGAGGGCCGCATCCTGCTCAAGCGCCTGGAGCGGATGACGACTGCCGGCGCTGTCCTGCGGATGGCCAAAAGGAAAGTGGACGACTACCTGGACCAGCCACTTGAGGAGTTCCTGGCGACGCCGGAGGTCCAGCACGTCTTCGAGAACATCAACCTCGGCACCACCGTCCCGACTCCTCCGGTGCTGATCGTGCAGGCCGTGCACGACTACATCATCGCCGTCGACGACATCGATGATCTCGCCGATGCCTACTCGGGCGGCGGAGCCGACGTCACCTACCACCGGGACGCGTTCAACGAACACCTGCTGCTGCACCCGCTGTCGGCGCCAATGACGCTGCGCTGGTTGCAGGACAGGTTCGCCCGTCGCCCGTTGACCGACCATCTGATCCGGACCAAGTGGCCGACGATGTTCAATCCGGCCACCTACATCGGGATGGCGCGGCTGCTCAGGATCGCGGCGAAGGTGGCCACTGGCAGGCCGGTGCGCCGCCGCCCCCTGTGACCTGCTCTGGCGGCACAGTGACCGCCGTTTGCGGCGCATAGTCGACCACCGGGTAACTGCCGAGGTCGTCACGGGCGGCCCCCGCGGCCAACAGGGCGTACACCAAAGCCGCGGTGGCGGCCGGCAGCAACAGGGTGCAGGCGATCTGCAGCGGGGCGTGCCCGAACAACACCGGCGGCGCCTCGGTGAAGTAATGCACCCGATGCTCCGGCGTCACTGGCGCTCCGGCGATATCGACCGTGCCGTAGCGCAGGTGTACCAATAACGCTCCGACCGCCGCGGTGACCGCGCCGGCACCCACAACACCGGTCGAGAGCGCGACAACCATCGCCGGCCCCCGATGCGTTCGCCACTGCCACACCAGCACCGATGCCACCACCGCCACCACATTCAGCAGGCCCAACACCAGAAAAGCCGCGACGAAGAAGTGATCGGCCTCATCGCCGAGGTAGTCGTGCACCCGCTCACCGCGGTGAGTGAGAGCCACCACGCCATGGATCGGCGGGGCCAGCCACGCCCACAGCCCACCGACCACCACACCCACCGCCAGCAGACCTGCCACGACGAATGCGGCCGCCCTGAGGCGCGACGTGCGCGGAGCGCCAACAGGCGGGGCCCCGGATAGTCCTGAGAGCCCGAAGAAAAGGGTCAACGGTGATCCTCGAGCTCGGCGGAATCCACCTGTCCGTGTCGCGAACAGGTCGCTGACCATCCGTCCGGCCGGACCTGCACCACCATCCGCCGACCACACGCGGCACAGAATCGGGGCGGCTCCAAGCCCAGTTGGGCCGCCAGCGGGACTGAGGTGCCCGACGGGCCGTGGCGGTTGCGGCCGGTGTACACGTTGTAGCGACCCGCACCGACGGGAGCGGGCAGATCCTGGACCATCAGCCGCAAGCTTCTTACAGGGTTGCGTTGAGCGCTTTGATCGGCATCTGCAAATCGTCGAGCAGTGCCAGGTCAGCCTCGGCGGGCCGGCCCAACGTGGTCAGGTAGTTTCCGACGATCACGGCGTTGATGCCGCCCAGGATGCCCTGCTTGGCGCCCAAGTCGCCCAACGTGATCTCCCGACCGCCGGCGAACCGCAGCATGGCGCGCGGCAACGCGAGCCGGAACGCCGCCACTGCCTTGAGCGCTTCACTGGCCCGCAGCACTTCTAAGTCGCCGAACGGTGTACCCGGGCGCGGATTGAGGAAGTTCAGCGGCACCTCGTCGGGGTGGAGCTCGGCCAGATCGGCGGCGAATTCGGCCCGCTGTTCCAGCGTCTCCCCCATGCCCAGGATCCCGCCGCAACAGACTTCCATGCCCGCCTCGCGCACCATGGACAGGGTCTGCCAGCGCTCTTCCCAGGTATGCGTGGTCACGACGTTGGCGAAAAACGATCGGGCGGTCTCGAGATTGTGGTTGTAGCGGTGCACCCCCATCGCCGAGAGCGCTGCGACCTGATCGAGGCTCAGCATTCCCAGCGAGCAGGCGATCTGGATGTCGACTTCGCCGCGGATCGCCTCGATGCCGGCCGCCACCTGGGCCATCAACCGCTCGTCGGGTCCGCGCACGGCGGCGACGATGCAGAATTCAGTGGCACCGGTCTTCGCCGTCTGTTTGGCGGCCTCGACCAAACTGGGGATGTCGAGCCAGGCGCTGCGGACCGGCGAAGCGAAAAGTCCCGACTGCGAACAGAAGTGGCAATCCTCCGGGCAGCCACCGGTTTTCAGGCTGATGATGCCTTCGACCTCGATTTCGGGGCCGCACCACGCCATCCGCACCTCGTGCGCCAGCGCCAACAGCTCATCGAGCCGCTCGTCGGGCAACTGCAATACCTGCAGCACCTGATCCTGGCGCAATCCCTCGCCCTGTTCGAGCACCTGCTGCCGGGCCACCCCCAAGATGTCGGCGCCTTCGGTATCGGTGGTTGGCTGCGTCGCCGCCTGAGTCACCAGGTACTCCCCTGCATCCTTGTCGTATGAACGGGCTTCAGGTTAGGGCAGCGGCGCGGGACCGGACAAACCCGGAAGCGCGGCCGACAGGTATCGAATCGCCCGAACATGGCTACTCTGCGAAGGATCGCCCCACGGTGGGCCGCACTAGGACGGCAGGAGAGCACGCGATGAATGATTCGCATGTCGTCTATCTGTCTCACCACTGGCTTCTGCTGGCCGGTCCGGCGTTCCTGCCGGCGCTGGTCGTCGTGGGCGTCGTGTTGTACGTCGCCGTGAAAGACAGGCGCAGCGCCGACCCGAGCGAACAGACAGCAGCGGACCACAAGCAGGATTAAAACTGCTCTTTTTGGTAATTCAGCGTCAGTCGCCTCTGGATCGCTAACCTACTTTGCAGTAAGTTGGCGTTGAGCGAACAAGTGTTCCGTAACGCCTGTGCGGTTGGGAGAGATGACAGTGGCTTTGACAGTTCTCGCAGAAGCGCCGGCAGGTGGCGCCGGACTGAACCAGGTGATCGGCCTTTCGATCGCCGCGGCGGTGATCTTGTTGCTGATGTTATGGATTGGGCATGGGCCACCGCACTCGCCGAATCACCTGGTTGAGCAGCGGTCGCGGACAAGATGGGGCAAAAGTTCAACCGCCCAGCGTGGGTGGCCTTACCGGTTGCGGTGTTCACCACCTCGATCATCTGCGCGCTGTTCGGCTTCATCTGGGACGTCAGCTGGCACATCGGCAATGGCCGCGACCCGGGTCCGCTGGCTAACCCCGCGCACTACTTCATCATCATCGGGTTGTTCGGCGTCTTCCTCGGCGGCATGTTCGGCGGTCGTGTTGCCGTATGAGAAGCCAGGTCCGTCGGCGGTGCGCATCACCCGCAACTGGTACGCGCCTGTCGGGGGCGTGCTGATGGCCGGCTGCGGGCTGTACGCACTGAGCGGGTTCCCGCTCGACGACATCTGGCACCGGATCTTCGGTCAGGACGTCACGCTGTGGGGTCCCACCCACCTGATGATGATCGGCGGCGCCAATTTCTCCTTGTTCGCGACGCTGATGCTGGAGTACGAAAGCAGGCGGGCAACGCCAGACGCGCCTCCTGAGAAGTGGTTCGTCAAAGCCATGCGCTACCTGTCTCTTGGCGGATTGTTCATCGGGATGTCGGTCTATCAGATCGAGTTCGACTTCGGCGTCCCGCAATTCCGGTTGGTATTCCAGCCGATGCTGATCGCCGCAGCGGCAACGATCGGCACCATCGTGGCCCGGATGACCATGGGCAAAGGCGCGGCGATCATCGCGGCGCTCTTCGCGATCGCACTGCGCGGTCTGGTCGCGTTGATCGTCGGATCCGATCCTGGGCGCCCCGCTCAACTGGTTCCCGCTGTACCTGGGTCCGGCGCTGGTTGTGGAGCTGGTAGCACTCACCCCGCTGTTCCGGCGTCCCATCGTGTTCGGCGCAGTCGCCGGACTGGGTGTCGGCACGGTCGGACTGTGGCTGGAGTCGCTGTGGATCGGCGCGGTGTACCACTACCCGTGGCCGATCACCCTCTGGCGGGAAGTACTGCCGACGGCGGTGCCGGTGGCGGTGCTGGCCGGGGTCTGCGCGGCGATGTTCGGCATGGTCCTCACCAACCAGCGCCTGCCGGGCAGGGCGATCGGCATCACCGCGGTGGCGCTCACGGTGCTGGTGATCGGCGGCGTGGTGGCCAACGGGCTGCATATCAACGTCCCGTCGAAGGACACGGCCACGATTAAGCTGACCGACCTGCCGAATTCGACGCCTGACCACCGACATGGTGTCGGCTGACGTTCAGATCAATCCGCCCACCTTGGTGGGCGATCACCCGGACTGGATCACGATTCTGTCCTGGCAGGGCCGAATGCAACAACGACCGCGGCTTGCGAGATCGACCGGCTCAAGCAGGTCGGACGCCCGGGCACTACGTGTCCCAGGAGCCGATCCCGGTGTGGGGCTCGTGGAAGACATTGCTGCGCGTCCAGGACGGCAGAACGCTGACCGCGGTCCCGATTTGGGCACCGGCCGACCCGGAGATCAAAGGCGAGGGCGGCAACGAGATTCCGGCCCAGGCCTACAGCACCAAGCCCTTCGTACTCGAGGTCACGATCCTGCAGCGCGAACGAAAGCCCGGCGTGCCGCCGTGGTTGTTCACCGCAGGCGGGATCGTGGTACTGATCTGCACGCTGATCGTCGTCTCCGCACTGACCTGGGGCGCAGGCCGGATCAACGCCAACGACACCGCGCCCACCCAGCCAGAGGAGCACGCGGCGGATCGTGCTCCCCCGCGGGCGGCGTGACAGCAGTAATTCGCGGTGCGCTGATCTCGGCGGGCGCGGTTGCGCTGATCTGGGGCTCTGGCCGGGTGCGGCAGTTCCGCGAACAACGGCCCATCGAGTACGACCGCTGGCGCGACGACATCTCCGGGCGGCCCAGCCGGTCTCGTGGTCGATGTGACGATCGCCAACGGCGTGGTGACCCCAACTAATGCGATGCTGCAGGCGACCGTCCGCGAAGCCGATCACCTTGCACGTCACCAGCGACGCCACCGACGAGCTGCACGTGCACTCGGTGCCGGATCACAAGTTCCACGTCAAGGCCGCACCGAACCAGACGTTCGAGTTCCACGTCGACATCCCGGGCAACGTCGAGGTAGAGCTGCATCACCTGGACCGCACGATCGCCACGATTCAAGTGCGTCCGTGATCCCGATCCGCCCACCGTGGTTCTTGCGCACGGTCTGGGCGGGTCGAGCGATCTACCGGTCCCTTATGCCTTTGCGATGGTCGGCGCCGCGTGGGCGTTGACGTTCACTTTTGCCCTGGTTGCCTTCGCCTGGCGGCGGCCGCGGTTCGACCCGGACAAGCCGGGTCACCCGTTGCCGGCGCTGACGAGGCTGGTGGACGCCCGCGCGACCCGCTGGACGGCAGCCGGGGTGGCGTTGGTTTTCGCCGTGTGGGTGCTGCTCGCCGGGCTGTGCGGTCCGCAGACCCAGGATAATGGCCTGCTCGGAGCGTTTTATGTGCTGCTGTGGGTCGGACTGGTGGCGCTGTCGTTGCTTTTCGGACCCGTGTGGCGGGTGCTGTCGCCGGTGCGCAGCGGGTATCTGCTGCTCCGGCGCGCACTGCCGGAGCGGCTCAGTCGGCCGCGGTGGTCTTATCCGGAGGGCTGGGGATATCGTCCGGCTGCTGTGGGATTGTTCGCTTTCGTCTGGATGGAATTGGCCAGTCCGAACTCGGCGTCGCTGCCGTGGGTCAGAACATGGCTGCTGATCTACACCGTGGTGTTGCTGGGCGGGGCGTGGGTCTGCGGGCAGCGCTGGCTAGCCCGCGTCGACCCGTTCGGGGTGTACAGCATGGCAGTCTCGCGGCTCTGCCCGTTTCGGCGTCATCCAGACACCGAGACGATCGTGCTCGGTAACCCGTTCGACCATCTGCCGTCGCTGCCGGTGCGGCCCGGTGTGGTAGCGATGCTGGCGGTTCTGCTCGGGTCGACGGCGTTCGACAGTTACTCGTCGTCGCCGACCTGGCGGAACTTCGCCGACGGGCTGGCCCGCGCCGCCCACGGTGTGCCCGCGACGCTGTCGTCGTCGGTGTTACGCACCATCGGCATGATCTTCTTTATTTCGGTTGTGGCGCTGAGTTTTTCGCTGGCCGCGCGGGCTACCGGAGGCGTAGATCGGGATGAGCGCCGAGCACTGCCCGGCCAACTGGCGCACTCGTTAGTCCCGATCGTGGTGGGCTACATCTTCGCCCACTACCTGACTTATCTGGTGGAGCGCGGCCAGCAGGCCATCTTCACGCTTGCCGATCCGTTCGGGCGGGGCTGGAACCTGCTGGGCCTGGCGCACCTGCACGTCGCTTACGTGCTGTCCCTGCATCCGCCGATACTGGCCGGGATAAAGGTGGCGTGTGTGGTCACCGGGCACATCGTTGCGGTGATCGCCGCGCACGACAAAGCGCTGCGGCTACTGCCTGCCGGACATCAAGTCACCGGTCAGCTCACCATGATGCTGGTCATGGTCAGTTACACCTTTACCGGCTTGTATCTGCTGTTCGGGGGCTAACCGATCAGGTAATCGGCTTTCTCATCCCCGTTCCAGCGGCGCAGGCCCGCGAAGCTGCCCTCGAGCAGCACCGGCCGCCCGGCGATGCGCAACGCCCGAGACAGGGTCCGGCCGCTGACGCGGCGGGCCAGGGTGACGTGCGGGGTCCACTGGCCGGGCAGGCTGTTGGGCGCAGGCGCTGGCTGCAGTTGTTGCCGGCACAGCCGGTGCACCTCGGCATGCACGTCAAGCAGCGCGGGCGTCGGCACGATCAGCCGCGCCAGGATGGCGTTAGTCCGGCCGAGCAACAGCGAGGCGCCGACGGCGCAGGTCAACGGCAGTTGGTCGGTCAGTGGCCGTAGCACGGTGTCGGCGGCCTCGGCGATGCGGTCGGCCACCGCCAGCGTCACGTGCGGCCGGCCCGCCGGCGCCTGGCTGGGGATGTTCGCACCGGCCAAGTCGTCCCAGATGTGCCGGATCGCCGCTTCGGTGTCGGAGTCGAAAAGCAGCTCGATCGAATGCACCATCAGCAGACCAGTTCGCGGACCCAGTCGCGGTCGAATGCCGCGCTTGCTCATCGCCGCGAAGGCGGTGGTGTCCATGGCCCCGGCCCCGGCGGGCAGCACCGCGCGCAGCGGCGCCAGCCGTCCCAATGCCGAACGGTTCGACGTCTCCACCGGCCCGGGCCGGTTGGGCCAGCTGCCGATCACCAACCCCGCGCAGGAAAGTTCTTGTGTGACAAGTGCTTCCAATGTCAACGCGCTGTGGTTGAGGGTGCCCAGCTCCGCGGTGGCCACGACCAGCACGGCAGCCGCGAGGTCCACGGCAAGGTCGCGCAGGGTCACCCCGGCGCGAGCAAGTTCGACCAGCAATCCGCCTGCGCCTTCGACCAGGGTCAACTGCCCCCGGCGGTCGGCCCCACGGACCAGACTCAGCACCTCCTCGCGGGCGGGCAGGCTCGCCCCGGCCTGCTCGGCTGCGGCCAGCGGCGCCATCGGTTGCGGGTAGCGCGCCAACCCGACCAGCCGGGTCAGCCCGGTCAACCGGGCCACTGCGGCCAAGTCGTCGTCGCCGGCTTGAGTGCCGGTCTGTACTGGTTTGCACACCGCGACATCGAATCCGGCCTGCCCGGCGTGGCTGGCCAGCGCGGCGGTGGCGACCGTCTTGCCGACGCCGGTTCCGGTGCCGGTGATGACCAGGACCGTCAATGCGGCGCCACGGACGACGTCGACGGCCTGCGCAGCACGTCGGTGAGGACCATGCGGGCCAGTTCGAGGTCGTCGGTGGTCAGCGAGGCGCGGGCGGTGAGCCGCAGTCGCGAGGTCCCGACCGGCACGGTGGGTGGCCGGAAGCAACCCACCCGCACCCCGCCGTCCAGGCAGGCGGTCGCGGCGGCCAGGGCCACCTCCGGATCGCCCAGGATCACCGGCACCACAGCGGATTCCGGCTGCTTGGGCGCACCGCAGATGGTGGCCAGGGTGGCGGCATGCCGCAGCACTGCCTCGGGCCGCCACGGCTCGGCGATCAGCACGTCCAGTGCAGCCAGTGCGGCCCCGACCGAAGACGGCGTCAGGCCGGTGTCGAAGATGAACGGCCGGGCGGCGTCGATGAGATGCTCGCGCACGGCTGTCGAGCCGAGCACCACACCGCCCTGACTACCAAGCGCCTTGGACAAGGTGGTGGTCATCACCACGTCGGGCGCCCCCGCCAGGCCCAGTTCGTGCAAAAGTCCGCGACCGTCGGCGCCCCGCACTCCTAGGCCGTGCGCCTCGTCGACGATGAGCAGCGCGCGGTGGCGGCGGCACACGTCGTGCAGTGGCCCCAGCGGCGCCAATGACCCATCGGCGCTGAACACCGAATCGGTGACGATCACGGCGCGCTCTTCGTAGCGAGATGCCAGGGCCTCGTCGACGGCGTCGACATCGCGGTGCGGTGTCACCACCACCCGCGCCCTCGACAACCGGCACGCGTCGACCACCGATGCGTGTGAATGGGCGTCGGACACCAGCAGCGAGCCCGGGCCCGACAAGCCGACCACCGCACCCAGGTTGGCCGTGTATCCCGACGAGAACACCAAGGCCGCCGCGGCCCCCACGAAATCGGCGAGCGCCGACTCGAGTTCCTGGTGCAGCTCCGTGTCGCCGGTGACCAGCCGAGACCCCGTCGAGCCGGCACCCCAGGTGCGCAGCGCCGCAACACCACCCTCGATCACATCCGGATGCTGCGACAGACCCAGGTAGTCGTTGGACGCCAGGTCCAGTTCAGTGGCCACGGCAGGCCGCGGTCGCAGCGAGCGCCGCAACCCGGCTTGGCGGCGTTGCTGCTCCACGGTCTCCAGCCAGGCCAGCGGCGCGGGGATAACACCCGCCTGCGCGGGAAGGTCGATCGGTGTCTGGGTCATCGGGCTAC
This sequence comes from uncultured Actinomycetota bacterium, assembly GCA_963787635.1. Lineage (GTDB taxonomy): Bacteria > Actinomycetota > Actinomycetes > Mycobacteriales > Mycobacteriaceae > Mycobacterium. Next base: position 137,003 of record CAWBDP010000009.1, read on the forward strand.
ACATTACGAGAGCCGGTGAGGCCTGCGACGTCGACCATCGCCGAGGTGACCTGCGCGATCTCGGCGGGCGAGCAGATGAACGGCGGCATGGCGTAGACCAGATTGCGGAACGGCCGCAGCCATACCCCGCGGTCCAGCGCAGCCGGCGTCGCCACCGCCAGATCAACCGGCCGGTCCACTTCGATGACGCCGATTGCGCCACACACCCGCACGTCGCTGACCGCCGACAGCGCCCGCGCCGGTGCCAGCCCCGCGGTCAGCCCGGCGCTGATCTCGGCCACCCGCGAGCGCCAGTCCTGGCTGAGCAGCAGTTCGACGCTGGCCACCGACACCGCGCATGCCAGCGCGTTGGCCATGAAGGTGGGCCCGTGCATCAGCGCGCCCGCCGGGCCGGAGCTGATGGTGTGCGCGATCTCGCTCGTGCACAAGGTGGCGGCCAGGCTGATATATCCCCCGGTCAGCGCCTTGCCGACGCACATGATGTCGGGCCTGACCCCGGCGTGGTCGGCGGCGAACAGCGCACCGGTACGGCCGAAACCGGTGGCGATCTCGTCGAAGACCAGCAACACCTGGTGGCGCGCACACATCTGGGCCAGGTCGGACAGGTAACGCGGGTCGTGGAAGCGCATCCCACCCGCGCCCTGCACCACCGGCTCGACGACGACGGCCGCGAGCTCGGCGGCGTGTTCACTCAGGAGGGCCTCGAACGCCGCGCTGTAGCCGGGGTCGTAGTCGCGCGGTACCGCATCGGCGAAGACCTGGGGAGCCAAGACGTCGGTCCAGAGCGAATGCATGCCGCCGTCGGGATCGCAGATGCTCATCGGGGTAAACGTGTCGCCGTGGTAGCCGCCACGCCAAGTCATCAGTCGCCGTTTGCCGGGCCGGTCGCGGCTGCGCCAGTACTGCAGCGCCATTTTCACCGCGACCTCCACCGATACCGATCCGGAGTCGCTGAAGAACACCGTGTCCAGCCCGGCGGGGGTGATATCGACGAGCAGCTGCGCCAGCCGCGCCGCGGGCTCGTGCGTGAGTCCGCCGAACATCACGTGGTTCATTGTGCTGAGCTGCGCGGTCAGCGCCGCATCCAGGACCGGGTGACCGTGGCCGTGGATCGCGGTCCACCACGAGCTCATCGCGTCGAGCGCCTCGATCGGCTCACCGTCGCGGATCAGCGTCAGCCACGCGCCGTGGGCGCCGACCGCCACCACATTCGGCGGCGATCCGCCGGAATTCGAGGTGCCGATCGTGCTGTAGGGGTGCCAGAGATGCGTCGCGTCAATCGCGTTGATCTGTTCGGGCGTCAACCCGCGTCTCGCCGCGGCCACGGAGACCGACAGTAATGCAATTGGCAGTCTCACCTGCGGCGAGCGCGCCGCCGGTTCGCGGAAACGCCGGCGATCGGGAAGCATTAGCCGCTATGGCTGCGCCACATCAGGCTCACGACTCCGAATCGGGCCACCACCGCGAGCAGTTGCCACCTGCATTTCGGGCGCGGCTCGTCGCGTGGGACGTCGTGCTCACCGTCGCGATGCTCGTCATGCTGATCGTGGTGGCCACCGCCACGACGGTGCCCTCGCGGTTCTTCGGCTTCCTCGCCGACGTGTGCGCCGACGACAGTTGCACGCCGGCTCCGTACGGGATCAACTACTACATCTACCCGGTGGTGTGGGGCGGTGTCGGGGCGGCAGTCGCCGCTGCCGTTATCGGCCCGCTGGTGTCGCTGGTGAAGGGCTGGTACCTGTTCTACTGGCCATTGCTCGCCGCGACCCTCATTTGCCTGAGCTCGCTGATCGGCTCCATGCTGACCACCTTCAGCCAGCAGTACAGTCCGACGTAGACCGGCTTAGCCGGGCAGGTTGTGAGACCCAAATCACAACCGCGCCTGCACGATTGGCCGTCGGCATGCATGCGGTCACCGTTAGGTCACGGTACGACTAAGAATCCTTTGCCAGCCCCTACACAGGTAGCGCCGACGCAAGTTTGTTGCCAAAGTGGCTGTAGTGACTGCTGTGAATCGAGCGGCGGAACTGTCGGGGGACGGTTAGTACACATGGCGGCCGATGGTGCGAGGTCACCGCGCCAAGGCCCAGGAGGTGGAATTCGAATGACAGGAATGAGAAGCGTTTATGCAGTGGCGGCCAGCCTGGCCGTGTTGGCGGCAACGCCGGTTGCCGCGCCGAGTCTCGCGACCGCGGACAACAACACCGGTACGGGAACCCACCAGCAATCCATCAATTACGTGATCCAGCGCGGGCTTTCGCAGCGTGGGGTGCCCTACGTGTACGGCGGCGGCGACGTCAATGGCCCGACCCGCGGCGCTCCCCCCAGCGCCAGCACCCCGCCATCACCCAGTGCGACCGTTCCGGGATTACCCGCTCTGAACCTTCCGGGATTGCCGAGTGCTACCCCTCCACCCGCACCTAATGCCGGCGCCCCGGGCTTCGATGCGTCGGGTCTGATGGTGTACTCCTTCGCCGGCGCCGGGATCAAGCTGCCCCGCACCTCGGGACAGCAGTACGCCGCCTGCCGGAAGATCGCGCCCGCGCAGGCCCGTCCCGGTGATCTGATCTTCTTCGGTCCCGGCGGCAGCCAAAGCGTCGCGATGTACCTGGGCAACGGGCAGATGCTGGAAGCCACTGAGCCCGCCGTGACGGTGTCGCCGGTCCGTGGGGCGACCATGGCGCCGTATCTGGGCCGGGTTATCGAGTAACGATCCAGGCGCTAAACAGCGCAATCCTTGCGGCCCCGGGCGGATTCGTTTGCGCCCGGGGCCGCTTGGCAGCTCAGCTGCGGTACCAGTCGTGCCGGACACGGCTTAGGTAAATTGTGTTTCGACCATGATCAGCCCCACCGCGCCCCCTTCCGAAACCTCCGCTGCCACCGCGGGCGATCGGACACCCGGGTTCTACCGCCACGACCTCGACGGACTGCGTGGGATCGCCATCGCGCTGGTCGCGATATTCCACATCTGGTTTGGCCGGGTCTCCGGCGGGGTCGACGTGTTCCTGGCGCTGTCCGGTTTCTTCTTCGGCGGCAAGGTCCTGCGGGCGGCGCTGAATCCCGAACAGCCGCTCTTCCCGCTGCCAGAGGTGGTGCGGCTGGTTCGTCGGCTGCTGCCTGCCCTGGTGGTGGTGCTGGCCGCCTGTGCGGTGCTGACCATTGTGGTGCAGCCGCAGACCCGCTGGGAAACCTATGCCGACCAGAGCCTGGCCAGTTTGGGCTACTACCAGAACTGGGAGTTGGCCAACACCGCCTCGGATTACCTGCGGGCGAGCGAAGCGGTCAGCCCGCTGCAACATATCTGGTCGATGTCGGTGCAAGGCCAGTTCTACCTCGCGTTTTTATTTCTGGTCTTCGGTTGCGCCTACCTGCTGCGGCGACCGCTGGGCGCCCGGCTGCGGACGCTGTTCGTGGTGCTGCTCAGTGCGCTGACGCTGGCGTCGTTCATTTATGCGGTCTTGGCCCATCAGAGCAACCAGACGATTGCGTACTACAACAGCTTTGCCCGGGCCTGGGAGCTGCTGTTGGGCGCCCTCGTCGGAGCCCTGGTTCCCTACATCCGCTGGCCGATGTGGTTGCGCACGCTGATCGCGACCGTCGCGCTGACAGCGATCCTGGCCTGCGGGGCCCTGATCGACGGCGTCAAGGAATTCCCCGGGCCCTGGGCATCGGTACCCGTCCTTGCAACGATGCTATTCATCCTCGCCGGGGCCAACCGGTATGCCCATCCAAGTACCCACGGACGGCTGCCGTTGCCCAACCGCGTGTTGGCGAGCCCTCCCTTGGTGACGCTGGGAGCCATGGCGTATTCGCTGTATCTGTGGCACTGGCCGTTGCTGATCTTCTGGCTGTCCTACGCCGGAAACCGGCGCGCCAACTTCGTCGACGGGACGGCAGTGCTGCTGATATCCGGCGTGCTGGCCTACCTGACTGTCCGGCTCGTCGAAGATCCCTTGCGGTATCGCGCACCGGCAGCGTTGGCGGCACCGGTCAGGTCGGTGCCGTGGCGGTCACGCCTGCGTCGACCCACCATCGCGCTCGGATCGGTGGTAGCGCTGCTGGGCGTGGCCCTGACCGCGACCTCGTTCACCTGGCGCGAACACGTGACGGTCCAACGGGCCGAAGGCAAGGAGCTATCCGGTCTGAGTTCGCGCGACTACCCGGGTGCACGCGCTCTGGTCAAACATGTCCGGGTGCCTCAGCTGCGCATGCGGCCCACGGTATTGGAAGCCAAAAACGATCTGCCGCCATCGACCAGGGACGGCTGCATCAGCGACTTCCTCAACGCCGCGGTGATCAACTGCACCTACGGCGATACCGACGCGTCCCGGACCATCGCGCTGGCCGGCGGGTCACACGCCGAGCACTGGCTGACCGCGCTGGATCTCCTTGGCCGCATGCACCATTTCCGGGTCGTGACCTACCTCAAGATGGGCTGCCCGCTGACGACCGACGAAATGCCACTGATCATGGGGAACAACACGCCCTACCCGCAGTGCCATGACTGGGTGCAAAAAACGATGGCCAAGCTGGTCACCGACCGTCCGGATTACGTCTTCACCACGTCCACCCGGCCGTGGAACATCAAACCCGGCGATGTGATGCCGGGCACCTACATCGGGATCTGGCAGACGTTCGCCGACAACAACATTCCCGTGCTCGCCATGCGGGACACGCCCTGGCTGGTCAAGGACGGTAAACCGTTCATCCCGGCCGACTGCCTGGCCAACGGCGGCAACGCAACGTCGTGCGGGATCAAGCGATCCGATGTGCTGGCGGACCACAACCCCACCCTCGACTTCGTTGCGCAGTTTCCCGGACTCAAGCCCCTCGATATGAGCGACGCGATCTGCCGGGCCGACATTTGCCGTGCGGTCGAGGGAAACGTGCTGGTCTATCACGATGCTCACCATCTTTCCGCCACCTACGTGCGCACCATGACCACCGAGCTGGGTAGGCAGATCGCGGCGGCCACCGGGTGGTGGTGATCACCAGCGTGCTCCGCCGGACGCGGATAAGGTCGATGAATGCCGCCGACACAGCCGACCACCGGTGCCAGCCCAAGCGCACCCACGCTGCGGACCGTGTGGCCGGGCACCAGCTATCCGCTCGGCGCAACCTATGACGGCGCCGGAACCAACTTTTCGGTGTTCTCCGAAATCGCCGACAAAGTCGAGCTGTGTCTGATCGACAACGGTGGCAACGAATCCCGAATTAATCTCGACGAAGTCGACGGATATCTCTGGCACGCCTACCTGCCCGGCATCAACCCCGGCCAGCGATACGGGTTTCGGGTACACGGTCCGTTCGACCCGTCGGCGGGCCACCGGTGTGACCCCAGCAAGCTGTTGCTCGACCCGTACGGCAAGGCGTTCGACGGCAAATTCGACTTCAGTCAGGCGCTGTTCTCCTACGACATGGCAGTCGTCAATGCCGACGGCGCCAAACCGGGAGAAACCGGTACTCCCCCAATGGTTGACTCGCTGGGCCACACCATGACCAGTGTGGTCATCAACCCGTTCTTCGACTGGGCGTTTGATCGCTCACCGCGCACGCCCTACCACGAAACCGTTATCTACGAAGCGCACGTCAAGGGCATGACGCAGACTCATCCCGGCGTCCCCGAGGGCCTGCGCGGCACCTACGCCGGCCTGGCCCACCCGGTGATCATCGACTACCTCAAGTCACTGAACGTCACGGCGATCGAGCTGATGCCGGTGCACCAGTTCATGCATGACAGTCGGCTGCTCGAGTTAGGACTGCGAAACTACTGGGGCTACAACACATTCGGGTTCTTCGCCCCCCAATATCAGTACTCGTCGGTCCGCGAGGCCGGCGGCGCTGTCGCCGAGTTCAAGACCATGGTGCGTGCCCTGCACGAAGCGGACATCGAAGTGATCCTCGACGTGGTGTACAACCACACCGCTGAAGGCAACCACCTAGGCCCGACCATCAACTTTCGCGGTATCGACAATGCCGCGTATTACCGGCTCGACGACGAAGACCCGAGGTTTTACAAAGACTTCACCGGAACCGGCAATAGCCTGAATGCCCGCCACCCGCACACTTTGCAGCTGATCATGGACTCGCTGCGTTATTGGGTCATCGAGATGCACGTCGACGGATTCCGCTTCGACCTTGCCTCCACGCTGGCCCGAGAGTTCTACGACGTCGACCGGCTGTCGGCATTCTTCGACCTGGTGCAGCAGGACCCGGTGGTCAGCCAGGTAAAACTGATCGCCGAGCCGTGGGACGTCGGCGAAGGTGGCTACCAGGTCGGGAACTTTCCTGGTTTGTGGACCGAATGGAATGGGAAATACCGCGACACTGTGCGTGACTATTGGCGCGGCCAGCCCGCTACCCTCGGCGAGTTCGCTTCCCGGCTGACCGGGTCATCGGACCTCTACGAGGCGAGCAGTCGGCGCCCCAGCGCCAGCATCAATTTCGTGGTGGCCCACGATGGATTCACGCTGCACGATCTGGTGTCTTACAACGAAAAGCACAACGAGGCCAACGGCGAAGACAACCGCGACGGCGAAAGCCACAATCGCTCCTGGAACTGCGGTGTCGAAGGCCCCACCGATGATCCCGACATACTCGATCTGCGCTGCCAACAGATGCGCAACATCATCGCCACGCTGATGCTCAGCCAAGGCACCCCGATGATCGCCCACGGCGACGAGATAGGCCGGACCCAGAAAGGCAACAACAACGTGTACTGCCAGGACTCCGAGCTCTCCTGGATGGACTGGTCGCTAGTCGACAAGAACAGCGACCAACTGGAATTCACTCACCGGGCCACCGCGTTGCGCAAAAGGCATCCGGTGTTTCGCCGCCGCCGATTCTTCGACGGTCTACCGATTCGCAGCGGCGACCAGGTGCGTGACATCGCCTGGCTTACTCCGGCTGGAGACGAGATGACGTCGGAGGACTGGGACAACTACTTCGGTAAGAGCATCGCGGTGTTCCTCAACGGCGAGGCACTGCACGAACCCGACGCGCGCGGCGAGCGGGTGGTCGACGACTCATTCCTGCTGTGCTTCAACGCTCACGAGAATGAGTTGGAGTTCGTCGCCCCCGAAGGCGACTACGCTCACGAGTGGACGGCCGAACTGGACACCACCGATCCCACCGGTGCTTCAGATCTGGTGGTGAACGCCGGCGAAAAGATTTCCCTGCCCGCCCGGTCTGTGCTCGTACTGCGTAAGACTCTGTGACAGATGGCTTTCCCGCTACTGTCCACCTACCGGTTACAGCTGCGCGGCCCGCTGAGCGGCTTTGGGTTCACCTTCGCTGACGCCGAAAAACTACTCGACTACCTCGACGAGCTCGGGGTGTCGCACGTGTACCTGTCCCCCATCCTGACCGCGGCCCGCGGGTCGGCGCACGGCTACGACGTCACCGACCCCACCACGGTGTCCGAAGAACTCGGCGGCGCCGAAGGTCTGGCGCGGCTGTCGGCGGCGGCGCGGGCGCGCGGTATGGGCCTGGTCATCGATGTCGTGCCGAACCATCTGGGAGTCGACAAACCCGGGCAGAACCCGTGGTGGTGGGACGTACTGACCCATGGCCGGTCCTCCGCCTACGCTGGGTTCTTCGACATCGATTGGGAGCTTGGTGATGGGCGAATCATATTGCCGTTGTTAGGGTCCGACGACGACGTCAACGACCTGACGGTAGACGGCGACACGTTGCGGCTGGGCGACTTGGCGCTGCCGATCGCACCCGGCACAGCCACCGGCACCGGCGCCGAAATCCACGACCGCCAGCACTACCGGCTGATCGGCTGGCGAAACGGTATATGCGGCTACCGCCGCTTCTTCTCGATCACGTCGCTGGCCGGCCTGCGGCAGGAAGACCGGGCGGTCTTCGACGCCAGCCACGCCGAGGTTGGCCGCTGGTTCCACGAGGAGCTGGTCGACGGCGTGCGGATCGATCACCCCGACGGGCTGGCCGACCCAGCCGGATATCTGATCTGGCTACGCGAGTTGGTCGGTCCGGCAGCCTGGATCGTGATCGAGAAGATCCTTGCTGTCGACGAGGCATTGGAGGCGACCCTGCCGGTGGCGGGCACCACCGGTTACGACGCGTTGCGGGAAGTCGGCGGAGTCTTCATCGACCCGAACGGGGCGCCCGCTCTCACCGCGCTTTTCGAGTCCACTGGTGTCGACTATCACGGGATGCCGGTGCTGTTACGTGAGCTCAAAGCCACCGTGGCCACCAACACGCTGGGCAGCGAATTGGCACGGTTGCGGCGGTGCATCGCGACGGCGGCGGGCACCGACCACCCACAGCTTCCCGAGGCGGTGGCCGCACTGCTCGGGTACATCGGCGTCTACCGCTGCGATTACCCGGCGCTGTCGGCCATGCTGTCCACCGCGCTGGCCCAAACCGAGGAGGCGAAACCGGAATTGGGGCAATCGTTGCAGATACTTGCCGCCGCGCTGATCGCCGGGGATGAGCCGGCGGTGCGGCTGCAACAGTTGTGCGGCGCGGTCACCGCCAAGTCGGTGGAGGATTGCCTGTTCTACCGCGACGCCCGACTGGTTTCGCTGAACGAGGTCGGTGGTGAGCCGGAACGGTTCGGGGTCGGGGCCGCCGAACTGCACCAGAGTGCGGCCACCCGCGCACGGCTGTGGCCGGCGGCGATGACGACGCTGACCACCCACGACACCAAACGTGGCGAGGATGTCCGCGCCCGCATAGGGGTGCTGTCGCAGGTGCCGTCGCTGTGGGTGGAGTTCGTCACGCGCTGGCAGGACACTGCTCCCCCGCCCGACTTGGCGACCGGACTATTCCTGTGGCAGAACATCTTCGGCGTGTGGCCGGTGAGCGGAGAGGTCACCGCCGAGCTACGCGAGCGGCTGCACGCCTACACCGAGAAAGCGATCCGCGAAGCGGCCTGGCACACCACCTGGAACGATCCGGACACCGAGTTCGAGGACGCCGTGCACGGCTGGCTGGACTCGGTGTTGGACGGACCGGTGGCCCGTGAGTTGACGGGCCTGGTCGGCCAGCTCAACCCGCACGCGGAAAGCGACGCGCTGGGCCAGAAGCTGCTCGCCTTGAACGTGCCGGGTATACCCGACGTCTACCAGGGCACCGAGTTGTGGGATGACAGCCTCGTTGATCCGGACAACCGACGCCAGGTGGACTACACTGTGCGACGAGCGGAGCTGAAGTCCTTGCAGCATCCCAAGATCCGGGTAGTCGCTGCCGCATTGCGACTGCGGCGCGCCCGTCCGCAGACTTTCCTGCACGGCGATCACCATCCGGTGCTCGCCACTGGAGCGGCCGCCGATCACGTCGTGGCGTTGCGGCGCGGTGACGACGTCGTGGCGGCGGTCACCCGCTGGACCGTCCGCTTGCACGAAACCGGCTGGGACGACACCGTCGTACCGCTGCCCGACGGTTCGTGGACCGACACGCTGACCGGCCGCGCGTTCAGCGGACCCACGCGCGCGGCCGAGTTGTTCGCCGAATTGCCCGTCGCCTTATTGGAACGTGCATGATGACTGAATTCAGCGTCTGGGCACCAAAACCCGAGCTGGTACGCCTCGACGTCGAGGGCGTGCTGCATCGGATGGAGCGCTCGGTCGACGGCTGGTGGCGCGCAACCGTCGACACCGCACCGGACGCCCGATACGGATTCGTCCTCAACGACGACCCCAAGGTGCTCCCTGACCCGCGGTCGCCGCGGCAGCCCGACGGCGTGCACGCGCGTTCCCAGCTGTGGGAGCCGGCAGAGGACCGCGTCGACTGGGCAGGTAAGTCCGTCGAGGGGGCGGTGATCTACGAGCTGCACGTCGGCACTTTCACCGCGGCCGGCACCTTCGAGTCGGCGATCGAAAAGCTGGACTACCTGGTCGATCTCGGAATTGACGTCGTCGAGCTGATGCCGGTCAACTCGTTTTCCGGCAGCCACGGCTGGGGGTACGACGGCGTGCTGTGGTACAGCGTGCACGAACCCTACGGCGGCCCGGACGGGTTGATCCGCTTCATCGACGCCTGCCATGCCCGCGGCCTCGGCGTGTTGATCGACGCGGTGTACAACCACCTGGGCCCCTCGGGCAATTACCTCCCGTCGTTCGGCCCGTACCTGTCGTCGGCGAGCAACCCGTGGGGAGAAGGCATTAACATCGCCGACCCCGGCTCCGACGAGGTCCGCCGCTACATTATCAAGTCAGCGCTGCGCTGGATGCGCGACTTCGGCGCCGACGGACTGCGGCTGGACGCGGTGCACGCGCTGGTGGACACCACTGCGATCCACATCCTCGAGGAGCTGTCAGCCGAAACAGACGCGCTGGCAACCCAACTCGGCCATCCGCTGTCGCTGGTCGCCGAAAGCGATCTCAACGACCCACGGCTGATCACCGCACGGGAGAGCGGCGGCTACGGGCTGACCGCGCAGTGGGACGACGACATCCATCACGCCATCCATGCCGCGGTTTCCGGTGAGCGCCAAGGCTACTACGCTGACTTCGGGTCGTTGACCACCCTGGCACAGACCCTGCGCGCTGGGTTCTTCCACGCCGCCACATATTCGTCCTTCCGGGGCCGCCGCCACGGGCGCCCGCTGGACACCACAGCGAAATCCGGGATTCCGGCGACCCGGCTGCTCGCTTACACCTGCACGCATGACCAGGTCGGAAACCGCGCACTCGGGGACCGTCCGTCGCAGAATCTGACCTTCGGCCAGCTTGCCATCAAAGCTGCGCTGATACTGGTATCACCCTATACTGCAATGCTTTTCATGGGCGAGGAGTGGGGTTCGTCGCATCCGTTCCAATTCTTCAGTTCGCACCCAGAACCCGAGCTGGCCCGTGCCACCGCGGAGGGCCGCAAGGCGGAATTCGCCGAGCACGGCTGGAATGCCGACGACATTCCCGACCCGCAGGACCCGCGGACGTTCCAGCGCTCCAAGCTGGACTGGGATGAGGTCGGGGTCGGCGAGCATGCGCGCCTTCACGACTTCTATCGGGATTTGATCGCATTACGGCACAGCGAACCCGACCTGGGCGACCCGTGGCTGGAGCACCTCAGGGTCGATTACGACGAGGAGCAACGCTGGATCATCATGCAGCGCGGCCGGCTTGCCCTCGCCTGCAACCTGAACACCGAGCCGGTAACCGTGCCGACCCACGGTGAGGTGGTGTTGGCGTGGGGCTCGCCGACAACCGGCGACACAACCACGGAGCTGCCCGCGCACTCGTTGGCGATACTGCGGACCGTGGATTAGACCTTCGTGGCACCCATGTCGACGGTCAACTGTGTTGCGGTGACGGCACGAGACAGATCCGAGGCCAGGTAGATGACGGCATCGGAGATGTCATCGACGTGCGCAGGGAACGGGGTGGGCAGCGCGCAGCCAAACGACATGAGGTAGTTCGGGTGGGCGGTGAGCATCTTTTCGACGTTCGGATCTTCAGCTGGCGCTGTGGCGACCCCCCATGGGTGGATCGAGTTGACCCGGATGTTGTACTCCCCGAGCTCGATTGCGGCCGACTTCGTCAGCCCGACCACGCCGTGCTTGGCTGCGGTGTAGTGACTCTGAGACGGCAGCGCTTTAATTCCGGCAACCGAGCTGATCGTGATGATCGAGCCCCCATTTCCCGCCGAAAGCATATGCGGAACTGCGGCTTTCATGGTGCGCCACACACCGGTCAGGTTGATGTCGATCATCGTCTGCCACTGCTCGTCTGACATCTCCCAGAAGCGCGCCCAGTTGCTGATACCCGCGTTGGCGACAACAACGTCCAGGCGACCGCCGAAGCGCTCGACCCCGTCCGCGAGAACCGCTTCCAGCGCGCCGGAGTTCCGCACATCCGCGATCTCCATCACGCATGGCCGGCCCTCGGCCTCCACCAGACGAGCTGTTTCCTTGAGATCCGCTTCGCTGGCGGCGGGATACCCGTTATGGGGTGAAACGTCGGCCGCGACATCTACGCCGATGACCGAAGCCCCTTCGCGCGCTAGGCGCAGCGCGTGGTTACGCCCCATGCCGCGCGCCGCGCCGGTCACGAACGCGACCTTGTCGTTAAGCAGACCCATGATGAACCTCCGATTCGCTCAATCCACGCTACGTGTCAGTCTCCTGTGGCGTTGCGAGTTGTGCGATTAACGCGGGTAGGTCTGAGTAGATCCACCCCCGTCGGGCTTTTCCGTCCTCAAATTCCCACACACTCAAGCCCGCGTACTCGATGTGTTTGCCGGTCGCCGGAAATCCGAAAGAGTCAGCGGAATGCGTACCGCTGACGCGCCAACGGCACACGACGCGGTCGTCTGTCGCGAATTGGTCATCGATCACTGCGCGAAAGTCTGCAAGCGCCACGTATGCGGTTTCCATCATTGCTCGGTAGGCCGCGAGCCCGACCACTGGCTCCGCACCGGCGAGATGACTTCGATGTCAGGGTGCACGTATTGATCGTGGTGCGATAGGTCTTGGCGGTTTTCGTCGTCGTGCCAGCGGGTGCAACGCCTGATTTTCTGCCGCTCTCATGGCCGTCTCTCGCGTATGCGCAGTGTGGCAGCATATGTCAGCACCCGTTTCCGCCCCTAAAGCGGCCCAGAGTCCTACCGGTCAGGCTGCGCAAGACCACCGGCCATACACTGGCCCATCGTGGGCATGCTGTTCGGTTTCGCGCCGTGGATCGTCTATTGGGTGCTGGTCGGTAACGTCCCTTTCGCGACTGCCGTGGTGGTCGCGCTGGCGGTTGCAGTTGCGGCGTTCGCGGTCGGTCGGGTCACCGGCAGGCCCGGACGCACACTTGAGATTGGTTCTCTCGCCACGTTTTCAGTGCTGGCTGTCCTGACGTTCACGCTGAGCGATTTGTTCATGCAGCGCTGGATTCAGCCGCTCAGCAGCGCCGGGATCTTCCTGGTGGCAATAGTGAGCGTATTGATCGGCAAGCCGTTCGTGCGTGAGTTCGCCGCGGCCGAACAACCTCCCGACGTGGTCAAGACGGAGCTGTTCACCCGGATTACCACGGTGTTGACCTGGGTCTGGGTCGCAGCGTTCGCTGGCATGACGGTGTCGGCGGCAATCCCGCCGATCGTGCAGGGCCTGGGAGGAAACCAAGCCACCATTCTCGACACGAAGACTCCACTGTCGTTCATCTGTTACTGGGTCATTCCGTTCTCGCTGTTGGCGGCGGCAGCGCTGGCGTCGCGCTTCCTGCCGGATCGGATGCTGGTCGGGATCGACGACCTCGCGCGTGAGACCTCGTTCGTTGCCTACGACGAAGCTACTATCGATGAGCTGTATTACCTCGCTCAGGAGCACGCCAATCGCGAGGTCGGCCCGGGCAAGGAGGCCTACAGCGTGAAGGTCGGCGGCATGGGGACTCCGCTGACTGGAGACGAGTCCCGAAAGTCGTGGCCCTCGACCTACAAAGTCCGCGACCGCCGAGGTTGACATCCCTTCGGGACAGCCATCACTGACGAGGCTGGGTCGACTCCGTCCACGCCCGACCGTCGAAGTAGCCCATCAGGTTGGACTGACTCGGATGACACCTCTTCGCCGGTCAAACATGTGGGCCGAATGTGTGCGGCTACGACCGTCATGTTGGTGGTACCCGACGGCCAGCGCGGCGGCTTGACGGGGCCCGCATCCGGGTCGCGGTTCGGATACGTTGGTTCGGGGTCGGGGTAATTCACGTCGCCAATTTAGGAGAGTCGCGATGAACACGGTCAGCCCGGATGCCGTCCGCGCCGAAACGATCAGCATCACCGGCCACGGCGGCGATGCGATCGTGGCCTACCAAGCGACGCCGCTCGCCGAAGGGTCGCGCGGCGGGATCGTCTGGATCCATCACATGCCCGGCTACGACCGGGAAACCAAAGAGTTCGTCCGGCGCATGGCCGTCAGCGGCTACCACGCGCTGGCCCCCAACCTGTACTCACGCGAGGCTCCGGGCGCTGATCCCGACGACGCGGCCGCGGCGGCGCGGGCGGCCGGCGGGGTGCCCGACGAGCGGTTGGTCGGCGACGTCGCCGGCGCCGTCGAACACCTGCGTTCGTTGCCGGGCGCCAACGGCAAGTTCGGCGTCATCGGGCATTGTTCGGGCGGGCGGCACGCCTACCTGGCGGCGTGCTCGCTGCCGTTCGACGCCGCGGTGGACTGCTACGGCGCGTTCATCGTCGAGGATCCGCCCGAGGGGATGCCTAAGGCGATGAAGCCGATTCTCGACTTGGCGGCGAAGCTGAGCTGCCCACTACTGGGCCTGTTCGGCGCCGACGACCGCTTCCCGGCGCCCGATGCGGTGGCCAAGCTGGATGCCGAGCTGGCGAGGCTGGACAAGCCGCACGAATTCACCTCCTACGACGGTGCGGGCCACAGCTTTTTCTCTGTCGACCGCCCCGCGTACCGCCCGGAGGCGGCCGTGGACGGGTGGCGCCGCATCGACGCGTTCTTTGCTACCCACCTGAAAGGCTAGGTGTCGCAAGCCATGTGCACCTATCTCACCGAATATGTCGAGATCGACGGCAGCGGCAAGGGCGCCACGGGATGGTTCGGGGCCGACCGCGCGACGGTGTATGTCGACCATCCCGTGCATGCGCCCTACGGGCATACGGTCAACATCGACGTGATCAACCCGCAGCTGGGCCCTTCGGCCCGGGTCGCACTGGAACTCACCGAGGAGAGCGCCCTGGCGTTGGCTGACGCGATCCGCAAAGCGATCGCACACGCGCCGACCGGACTGGCCTCCAAGGATCAGTAGGAGGAAGCGATGACTGGCGATATTGAAGCCCACGACTATCCCCAAACAGCTGCCGCGCGCGGACGAATCGAACCCGCCCCGCGCCGGGTCCGCGGCTATCTGGGTCCCGATCTGGTGTTCGACACCGTCGCCGCGCGCTACGTGTGGGAGGTGCCGCACTACCCGCAGTACTACATTCCGCTGGCCGATGTCCGCACAGAGTTCCTGCGCGACGACGACCACCCGCAAAAGGTGCAATTCGGCCCGTCGCGGCTGCACTCCCTGGTCGGCGCCGGCCAGACCCACCAGTCGGCGGCGCGGGTCTTCGACGCCGAAAGCGACAGCCCGGTGGCGGGAACGGTGCGCTTCGACTGGGATCCGCTGCGCTGGTTCGAGGAGGACGAGCCCATCTACGGCCATCCGCGCAATCCGTATTCGCGGGTCGACGCGCTGCGCTCCCAGCGGCACGTCCGGGTGGAACTCGACGGTGTCGTGCTGGCCGATACTCGCTCCCCGGTGCTGCTGTTCGAAACCGGCTTGCCGACAAGGTATTACATCGATGCCGCCGATATCGCCTTCGAGCATCTGGAACCGTCGTCGACGCAGACACTGTGCCCCTACAAAGGAGTGACATCGGGCTACTGGTCAGTGCGCGCCGGTGCCACGGTGCACCGCGACCTGGCCTGGACGTATCACTATCCGCTGCCGGCCGTCGCCCCGATCGCCGGCCTGGTGGCGTTCTACAACGAGAAGCTCGACGTCGTCGTCGACGGCGCCGCCTTACCCCGGCCGCACACGCACTTCAGCTAGCTCTGGTGCACTGACCCTCGCTCGGCCCGCTCCGGTACGAGATTGCGCGCGCCGAGATTGACGATATGGCGCCCGCTACTCGCACTTTCTCTGCCTCACGTCGATCTCGACGGAAGGCCTACAAGCCGACCCGCTACAGCAGATAGCGGTAGGCCGCCGAGCCCGGCTCGATGGTTTCGATCTGAATTTCGGTAGCCCGCATCCGGTTCAGCAGCCCGTCCAGGTCAGCCGCCGAGCCCAGCTCGATGCCGACCAGCGCCTCACCGGTCTCCCGGTTGTTGCGCTTGACGTACTCGAACAACGTGATGTCGTCATTGGGTCCCAGCACGTCGTCCAGGAAGCGGCGCAGCGCGCCGGGCTCCTGCGGGAAGTCGACCAGGAAGTAGTGCTTGAGGCCCAAGTGAACCAGTGAGCGCTCCAGCACCTCGCCGTAGCGGGAGACGTCGTTGTTGCCCCCGGAGATCAGGCACACCACCGTGGCTCCGGGCTCGATGTCGGTTTCGAGCAGACCGGCGACCGACAACGCCCCAGCCGGCTCGGCGACGATGCCCTCGTTCTGATAGAGGTCGATCATCGCGGTGCACACCGCGCCCTCGTCGATGGTGGTGATCGACACCATGTCGCCGGCGGCGGCCAGCGCCGCATGGGTCAGCGTCCCGGCCCGATTCACCGCGGCGCCATCCACGAATTGGTCGACGTGCTCCAGCGTTACCGGCCTGCCGGCGCCCAGCGCGGCCATCATGGCCGCCGCGCCAGCCGGTTCCACACCCAGTACCGATGTGCCGGCGGTGCGCTCCGCCAAATACGTGGTGATGCCCGCGATGCAGCCGCCGCCGCCCACCGGCACTACGACCACGTCCGGCTCGTCGTCCAGCTGTTCCAGCAGTTCGACGGCGATGGTGCCCTGGCCGGCCATGGTCCGCAGATCGTCGTAGGGCGGTACCAGCGTCGCACCGGTACGCGCGACGTCCTCGAGTGCGGCCGCGGCCGCCAGGTCGTAGGTCGAGCCGCCCACGATCAGCTCGACGAAATCTCCACCGTGATAGCGGATGCGGTCCCGCTTCTGCCGCGGCGTCTTGGCCGGCACGTAGACCCGGCCGTGGATGCCCAGCGACCGGCACGCGAAGGCGAAACCCTGCGCGTGGTTGCCCGCCGACGAGCACACCACCCCGGCGGCGATGTCCTCCTCAGACAGCTGCACCAGCAGGTTGTAGGCACCGCGCAGCTTGTATGAGCGCACTGATTGCAGATCCTCGCGCTTGAGGTAGACGGTTGCGCCGGTGACCGCCGACAACCGGTCGTTGAGCTGCAGCGGCGTGGGTGTCACTACACCGGCAATTCGCTGTGCCGCCGCGTCGATGTCGGCCGCGCACAGCGGGCCGCGTTTCGGGGTCGGAGGTTGGCTCAGTTCGGCGGACACCGGTCAATGGTGCCACGCCGGGCTTTCCGCCTGGCCAGGTGACTCAGCCCACTGGGCTCAGGACAAACACCGGAATCTGCCGCTCGGTCTTCGTCTGGTACTCGGCATAGTCCGGCCAGGCCTGCACCGCCCGCTCCCACCAGGTGGCCTTCTCGTCGCCGAAGACCTCGCGGGCGTCGTAGTCGCGGGTGACGCTGCCGTCTTGGAGCTCGACCCGCGGATTCTTCGCGACGTTGTAGTACCAGACCGGGTTCTTCGGGGCCCCGCCCAGCGAGGCGACGATCGCGTACTCGCCGTTGTGCTCGACGCGCATCAGCGGGGTCTTGCGCAACTTGCCCGTTTTGGCGCCGACGGTGGTCAGCAAGATGATGGGCTTGCCCTTCATATCCGCGGCGTCGGTTCCGCCCGATTCGGCATACTTCTCGGCTTGTTCGCGCGACCAATCCCAAGGTGACGGAGCGTACTGCCCTTCTAGCGGCATGGCAGCCACTCTAGGCCAGCCAGGGGATCATCGGATAACCCTCGGTCGCCGAGCCGGCGGTAGGGGGATGCCGCAGGTGCACGCGTCGATGGACGGACAGGTGAACGCATCCCCCACTCGATAACGGACCGCGCCCTCACCAACGACGCCATCTGGGCGTCAATCTCGGCCAGCTTGGTTTCGGCAAGTGCGCGGCTGGTGGGACGGCCCCGCGCATCATCAGCGAACAGCAACTGGATCTCATCCAGTCCGAACCCGGCGGCTTTGCACAGTCCGATCACCTCGAGCCGGGCCAGCACCAGGGGCCATAGCGGCGCTGACCACCGACCCGTGCCGGAGCCGGTAGCTGACCAATCTGCTCGTAGAACCGCAATGTCGTCGCTGCGACGCCGTTTTGGGCCGCGACCTCTCCGATGGTCAAAGGTGGCGTCATCGCATCTCCAAGAAATCCGGGGCTTGACTTCGAGTCAACTCTAAGTCGTTGACTGTGTGCATGCCACGCAACGTCGTAGAAGAGCTGCGAGCCACCCGATACGGAATGCTCCGCGGGAGCGCGGTCTGGCCCGACAGTGTCACTGTCAAAGCAGATCCACGATTCGGCCCGACCGGCAATCCGCAGCCAACGGCCCAGGCCGATGTCTGACCCGTCCGCTCACCCACTGTCATCGAATGCTGTTCTGCCGCAGCCGGAGTCCTATGGGGCCCGGTCCGGCCGCGGCGCCCCGATGAACGATGGACGGTGATGAATCCTTTCGCACATTGCACCGGTTGCACCTTGCCCGTCATACCGTTTCGATCGTCCCGACCCACGACCATCAAGCGGCGCTTCGGCTACCGGCGTGACCGCCGCAGAAAACCGCCTTGATTCTAGTTCGGGTTGCCTCATGTACGTTGCGAGCATGGGAATCACAGTCACGGGGTTCACCGGAGTCGAGCAGACCGCCTTTCTGACCGTATATGCTCGCGCACTTGACTGTCGTTGGCAGCGGCCAATCCTCGATGACACCCTCGCCCAGGAGATCATCGGCAAGATCGACTACGACTTCGCCGCATTCGACGTGCCGACAACCGTGGTCGCTCAGCAGGCGCTGCGCGCCAAGATGCTTGACGACCGCGTTCGTGATTTCACGGCCCGGCACCCGGATGCTGTCGTTGCCGACCTTGGCGCCGGGCTGAGTAGCGCGATGTTCCGCGTCGCCCCCCCGGCCACTGTCGACTGGTACGACGTCGACCTGCCGCAGGTCATCGCGTTGCGTGAGCAGGTGGTGCCGAACCGGGACAGGGCCCATTCGGTGGCGGCGTCGTTCGCCGACGATCATTGGACGGACGCCATTCCCGCCGACCGCCCCACGATGCTGATTGCCGACGGGTTGCTGCCGTTCATCGCCGAACCGATCGTGATCAACCTGTTCCGCCACATCACCGAGCATTTTCGGTGCGGCGAATTAGCCTTCAACGACTACGGCCGGGTCGGCTTGTTCAGCAGGCTGTCGATGAAGCTTGCGCCGCAGGGAATGTTCAGTGCAATCGGCAGCCAGTGGAAATTTCTGGGATTCAAGGACCCTCACGTGCCCGAGACATGGAACCCGCGGCTCACACTTGCCGAGGAGGCCAGTCTCGCTCACGCGCCGGAAGTCGACTTGTTTCCCCGCCGGCTACGAGCATCCATGCGGTTGGGCGGACGTTTCAAGGCTTTCGCACGCAAGGCGAGGATTCTGCGCTATCGCTTCGGCTGACGTGGTCCGCTAGGCGCCCAGGCACCCCGGGCCCAGCAGCGCCTTGAGGTCACCCATCAGGGCGGGCGACGGAGTCACCCGCAGCGAGGCGTCCAGTTCAAGGGTGGTGACCCGCTCGCCGCTGATCAGCCGCAGGTGTACCTGGCAGGTACCGGGGTGGCGGGCGAGCACTTGTTTGAGCGCAGTGACCTTATCGATGGTGCACTGCCGGGTGGGCAGGCTCACCGCCAGCGGGCGATTCGGCTGGGCGCTGGAAAAGTCGGGCACGACAAGGCCGTTGGCGATCAGACACACCCGGTCGTCGGAGATCTTTACTCGACCGTCGACCAGCACCACCGCGTCGTCGAGAATGTCCGCACCATGGGCAGAGTAGGTGTGCGGGAAGAACATCACCTCGATACCACCGGTAAGGTCTTCCAATTGCGCTGAAGCCCAGGGCATTCCGTTCTTGTTGACGCGACGGTTCACCGACGCCAGGATGCCGCCCAACCGCACCGCGGTGTCGTTGGGAACATCACCGTCGAGGATCGCCGGGATGGCCGTGTCGACTTGGCTCGACAGCAGATGCGCCACCCCGTTAAGCGGATGCCCCGACACGTACAGGCCCAGCATCTCGCGTTCCAACGCCAACTTGTGCTTGTCGTCCCACTCTTCGTCGGGGACTTTGATGGTGAACACAGCGTCGCCGCCGGAGGCCTCCCCATCCGCACCGCCGAACAAATCGAACTGGCCCATCGCCTCGGCCTTCTTGGTGCCCAGCACCGAATCCACCGCGTCGGTGTGGACCAGAAACAGCCCTTTGCGCGGATGGCCCAGCGAGTCGAACGCGCCAGCCTTGATCAGTGACTCGGTGACTTTCTTGTTGCAGGCTGCGATGTCGACTTTGTTCAAGTAGTCCGAAAAATCGGTGAATTTGCCTTTCTCGGTACGGGTACCGAGCAGCGAGGCAACGACATTGGCGCCGACGTTGCGCACCGCGCCCAGCCCGTAGCGAATGTCGGTGCCCACCGACGCGAAGTTCAGGCCGGATTCGTTGACATCGGGCGGCAGCACGGTGATACCGAGTTTGCGGCAGTCGGCCAGGTAGACGGCGGCCTTGTCCTTGTCGTCACCGACCGAGGTGAGCAGTCCGGCCATGTATTCGGCGGGATAGTTGGCTTTAAGGTAGGCCGTCCAGTACGACACCATGCCGTAGCCGGCGGCATGCGACTTGTTGAACGCATAATCGGCGAACGGCAGGATGGTGTCCCACAGCGCTTTGATGGCCTTGGCCGAAAATGCGTTGGTCTGCATGCCTTCTGAGAAGCCTTCGAACTCCTTCTCCAGCACCTCGCGCTTCTTCTTGCCCATGGCCTTGCGCAGAATGTCGGCTCGGGCCAGCGAGTAGCCGGCCACCTTCTGCGCAATCCGCATGATCTGCTCCTGATACACGATCAGGCCGTAGGTCTCGGCGAGGATCTCGCGCAGCGGTTCCTCGAGTTCGGGGTGGATGGGTTTGATCGCCTGGCGGTTGTTCTTGCGGTCGGCGTAGTCGTTGTGGGCGTTCATGCCCATCGGGCCTGGGCGGTAGAGGGCAATGACGGCCACAACGTCTTCGAATCCGGTGGGCTGCATGCGGCGCAACAGGTCGCGCATCGGTCCGCCGTCGAGCTGGAAGACCCCCAGTGTCTCGCCGCGGCCCAGCAACTCGTAGGTGGGCTTGTCGTCGAGCGGCACGGACTCCAGATCGAGGTCAATTCCCCTGTTGGCCTTGATGTTCTCGATTGCGTCGCCGATGATCGTCAGGTTGCGCAACCCGAGGAAGTCCATCTTCAGTAGGCCGATCGCCTCGCACGACGGGTAGTCCCAGCCGGTGATGATGGCGCCGTCTTGCGGTCGCTTCCACAACGGGATCGCCTCGGTCAGCGGCTCGCTGCTCATGATGACCGCGCAGGCGTGCACACCCGCGTTGCGGATCAGCCCCTCTAGTCCACGCGCGGTTTGGTAGATGGTGCGCACGTCGGGATCGGTGTCGATGAGACCGCGGACCTCCGCGGCCTCCTTGAAGCGCTCGTGTGTGGGATCAGTGATCCCGGCCAGCGGAATGTCTTTGGCCATGATCGCCGGCGGCAGCGCCTTGGTGATCCGGTCGGCGATCGCAAAGCCGGGCTGCCCGTAATGGATCCGCGCGGAATCCTTAAGCGCTGCCTTGGTTTTGATGGTACCGAAGGTGATCACCTGGGCGACTCGGTCATGTCCCCACTTGTCGGCGGCGTAACGCACCACCTCACCGCGGCGGCGGTCGTCGAAGTCGATGTCGATGTCGGGCATCGAGGTGCGCTCAGGGTTTAGGAACCGCTCAAACAGCAGGCCGTATGGGATTGGGTCGATATCCGTGATGCCCAGTGCGTAGGCGACCAGCGAGCCGGCCGCCGAGCCGCGGCCCGGCCCGACCCGAATGTCAACGGAGCGGGCGTAGTTGATCAAGTCGGCGACGATCAAGAAGTACGAGGGAAAACCCTTGGCGCAGATCACCTCGATCTCGTAGGCGGCCCGGGTGGCGTATCCGTCAGCCAGCCCGCCGGGGAACCGCCGGCGCAGTCCGCCGTCTACCTCGTGGCGCAACCAGGACGCCTGGTCATGGCCGTCGGGCACCGGGAACACCGGCATCCGATCACGGGGCGCCCACACGTCGGCATACGAACTCACCCGCTCGGCGATCAGCAGCGTGGCATCGCAGGCACCGGGAACCTGGTCGTCCCAGATCCCGCGCATCTCGGCTGCCGACTTCAGGTAGTAGCCGTCGCCGTCGAACTTGAACCGGTTCGGATCCGAGAGGGTCTTACCGGTCTGCACGCACAGCAGCGCCTCATGGTTCAGCGCGGCATCGCGGGTGACGTAGTGGCAATCGTTGGTGGCCAGCGGCGGGATGCCCAGCGTCCGGCCGATCTCGAGCAGGCCGTCGCGAACTCGGCGTTCGATGGACAGCCCGTGGTCCATCAGCTCCAGGAAGTAGTTGTCGGCGCCAAAGACCTCCCGCCACTTGGCAGCGGATTCCAGCGCCTCGCGCCGCTGCCCGAGACGCAGCCGGGTCTGCACCTCGCCGGACGGACAGCCGGTGGTGGCGATGATGCCGCTGGAATGCTCGGCGATCAGCTCGGTGTCCATGCGAGACCACTTGCCCAACTGGCCCTCGAACGAGGCCAGCGACGACAGCTTGAACAGGTTACGCAGGCCGGCGGCGTCCTGGGCGACCATCGTCAGGTGGGTGTAGGACCCGCCGCCGGACACGTCGTCGCTCTTCTGGCCCGGGTCGCCCCACGAGGTACGGCGGGTATCAAAACGGGAGCCGGGAGCCACATAGGCCTCGACCCCGATGATCGGTTTGATCCCGGCTCTGGTTGTCGCGTTGTAGAACTCGCTGGCGCCGAACATGTTTCCGTGATCGGTCATCCCGATGGCGGGCATCTCCAGGCGCTGCGCCTCGGCGAGCATCGGGCTGATCTTCGCAGCACCATCCAGCATCGAGTACTCGGTGTGGTTGTGCAGGTGCACGAAGGACCGCACGGAAGAACCGTTCATAGGCTCGCCAGTCTATGACTGGCCACCGACGAGTCCCGGCGTGTCGGGCGAGTGTGTCTCAGCGGCGCCGTTCCCGGACGATCCGCAGGGCGGGCAGCAGCACGCTGCGCGGTACAAACCGACCGCCGATGCTGGCGACTTTAGGCACCACACCTGGCACGACGCTGCGTTTACCGTCGATCATCCCCGCGATCGCGGCTGCAGCGACGTCCTGTGGCGAGACTTGGGCGATGCCGATGTTCACGTGTTCGGCGTCGGCGATCTCGGCCCACTCGGTCGGCACGGGTCCCGGACACAACACTGTGCACGAGACTCCCGTTCCGTGCAGCCCCTCATGCACTGCTTCGGAGAACGTTTGGACGAAGGCTTTGCTAGCGGAGTAGACCGCCATGCCCGGCAGCGGCTGAAACGCCGCGATCGAGGCGATGTTGAGCACCGCTCCGGCGCCGCGCTCGATCATGCCGGGCAGCGCGGCATGGGTCAGCTCCATCAGCGCGAGCACGTTGATGGTGACTTGCTCGCTCTCGCGTTCGATCGGCAAAGTCTGAAAGGCCCCGCTGGTGCCGAAGCCTGCGCTGTTGCACAAACCCGCGATGGGTTCGCTGCCGAGCCGCTTCGACAATTTCCCACGGGCTGCCGCATCGCCGAGATCCAGCGGCATGACATCGACCCCGACCGAGTACTCCTTGCTCAGCTCGGCGGCGAGTTCGTCGAGACGTTCCCGCCGGCGGGCCACCAAGAGCAGCGGGTAGCCGCGACGAGCCAAACCACGCGACATCTCGGTGCCGATGCCTGACGAGGCGCCGGTGACGACGACGGTTGCCTGGTTGTTGGGTTTGGGCAGACTCATGATCGTTTCACCAATGGATTCCGCGGGTGGCCCGCACGAAGGTTTCGCTGCGCTTGTCGAACTTCGATGTCTCGCTTTCGGATTCGCCTCCCTTGGCCGCCGCGGAGTCCTCGAACATGCCGAAGGCACGGTTACGAACCCGGTCCATCACCCCGGGGTTGACGGCGTCGGCGACGGCGGCGAACTGACCGAACGGTGAGCTGGCCCGCCGCGGCCGATGCACGATGGCGTCGGTGATCACGCCGGCGGCCTGATCCGGCGTCAGCGCCGGGAATTTGTCGTACATGGTGGTCGGGCCGATCATCGGTGTCCTCACCAGCGCCATGTGTACGGTGGTGAATTTGACGTCGTCATTCACTGTCTCGGCTTGGAGCGCGTCGCACAGGCTGTCCAGGGCGGCCTTGCTGGCGATGTAGGCGCCGAACCGAGGTGCGCGGGTTTGCACACCCACCGAGGAGACGTTGACGATGTGCCCGAAGCCGCGCTCCCGCATCCCGGGGATGAACTTCAGGATGAGTTGGACCGCGCCCAGGTAGTTCAGTTGCATGGTCCGCTGGTAGTCGTGGATCCGGTCGTAGGACAGCTCCAATGACCGCCGAATCGACTGCCCCGCGTTGTTGATCAGGATGTCGACACCGCCGAGGTCGTCGAGCACCTGGTCGGCCATCTCGGCGATGGCGTCCATATCGGTCAGGTCGCACGGGTACACATGGGCGGTCCCGCCGTTGCCGCGGATTTCGTCGGCGACTTTTTCGAGATTCTCCGGGGTGCGCGCGACCAGCGCCACTGTGCCGCCCGCCTCGGCGATTTTCTTCGCGGCGGCTTCACCGATTCCCGACGAGCCTCCGGTGATCAGGGTGACCTTGTCCTTGACGGCATCGTCGAGCGTGCGGCCCTGGACCGCGTCGAGCAGATTTCGCAGATAGAACGGTCGGTATCGCCCGGCCGAGTTGGGGGTGTTGACGATACTGGACATCGCCGCGATCGGTTTTTCGACCAGACCCGTGAGGTCACCGAGGTTCATTGGTTCTCGCTCCTGACGATGTTCGAGCAGGTGACACGTTCACCGCCCACGAATGTCAACCTAGACCAACAGTCAACGAGCCACAGAGGCAATCGTGAATTGCCGGCAATCGGTCCGTTTACGTCGGGTAACCGGCCCGTGATCAGGGCCTAACGGCCGTGCAACCCAGCGATGTTGCGCTAGTCGGATGGGAATGCTGTCGCGGTTGCGCAACGACCAGTCAGCCACCATCTACGACACGATCGGCGGCTACAGCGCCCTCGAAGTCGTCGTCGAGGACTTCTATGCCCGGGTTCTCGACGACGAGCAGTTGGCGCGCTTCTTTACCGCAGCGAATATGAGCCACTTGAAAGACCGGCAAGTCGCCTTCTTTGCCGCGCTGCTCGGTGGGCCGACACCTTATACTGGCGCGTCGATGAGGCGGGCTCATCGGGGCCGTGGAATCACCATGCACCATTTCGATCTGTTGACCGGGCACCTGGCGGATTCGTTGGCTGCTGCCGGGGCCTCTGCCGGGACCGTCGCCGAAGTACTTGCGGCCCTCGCGCCGCTGGCCGGCGACATCGCCTCGGACGACGCCGCTTCGGCTCGCCTCTGACGTTCTCGCCCTACGCACATCCACGCTCTGCGCGACAATGCAAGCATGGCGCGAACCTTCGAAGACCTGGTGGCAGAAGCCGCCGCGGCACCCGTGGAGGGCTGGGATTTCCTGCTTGACGGCCGGGCCACCGAGGAAAGGCCGCCCTGGGGGTACCAGCGGCAGATGAGTCGGCGGTTGGCCGCCGGGTCCGCCGCGCTGGACATCCAGACCGGCGGCGGAGAGGTACTGGCCGAGGCCGAGCGGTTCCCGCCGCAATGGTTGCGACCGAAGCTGGCCGCCCAACTCGGCGCGCGCAACCAGACTCCTCATCCACGGGGTGTGGTGGTCGTTGCGACTGGCGCCGAAACGCCACTTCCGTTCGCCGACGAGGCGTTCGATCTGGTACGAGCCGTCACCCGCACACGGTGTACTGGTCGGAGATCGCCCGTGTACTGCGGCGCGGCGGCACCTATTTCGCGCAGCATGTCGGCCCCGGAACGGTGCGCGAGTTGGCCGAGTACTTTCTGGGACCAGGGGACGGCGCGGCGGACAAGCGGCGCCTGGATGTCGAGAACGAGCAGGCGAAAGCCGCCGGCCTGCAGGTCGTCGAGCAGCGTCTGGAACGGTTGCGCGCCGAATGCTTCGACGTCGGCGCCGTGATCTATTTCCTGCGCAAGGTGATTTGGCCCGTGCCTGACTTCACGGTCGACCGCTATCGCGAACGCCTGCGCGACTTACATGACCGCATCCAGCGCGACGGTTCCTTCGTCACGTACTCGACGCGGGTGCTCGTCGAGGCGCGAAAGCGGCCGGGCGATGAGCGATCGGCGGGCGCGGCGATCAGCTCTCGTCACGCAACACGTCCAGCGCGTGCTGCAGGTCGCGCGGATAGGGGCTGACGATCTCCAGGCGCCGACCGTCGCCTGGATGCGTGAACGACAGCGACCGGGCATGCAACCATTGACGTTCGAGCCCAAGCTTTTTCGCGAGTTTCGGGTTAGCGCCGTAGGTCAAGTCACCGCAGCAGGGATGGTGCAATGCGGCGAAGTGCACCCGGATCTGGTGCGTACGACCGGTTTCCAGGTGAACGTCGAGCAGGCTTGCCGCCACGAACGCTTCCAGGGTGTCGTAGTGGGTGAGGCTGTGCCGGCCGTCGGCGGTGACGGCGAACTTCCAGTCATGGCCATGGTGCCGCCCGATCGGAGCGTCGATCGTGCCGCTGGACGGGTCGGGATGCCCCTGCACTAGCGCGTGGTAGCGCTTGTCCACGTTGCGCTGCTTGAACGCCCGCTTGAGCACGGTGTAGGCGCGCTCGGAAATGGCCACCACCATGACGCCGGACGTTCCGACATCCAGGCGATGCACAATGCCTTGCCGCTCATGGACCCCCGAGGTGGTGATCCGGTAACCGGCCGCGGCCAATCCGCCGAGCACGGTGGGGCCCGTCCAGCCGACCGAGGCGTGCGCGGCCACCCCCGCGGGTTTGTCGACCGCGACGATGTCGTCGTCGGAATACAGAATCGTCATGCCCTCGATGTCGACGGGCGTGTTTTCCAGCGGCGCCGGCGGTTCGGGCAGCCGTACCTGCAACCATGCTCCCGACGCCAGGCGATCGGACTTTCCGGCCCGCACGCCGTCGAGTTCGACGCCGCCGTCTTCGGCCAGCGACGCAGCGGCCGTTCGGGACAAGCCGAGCAGGCGTGCCACCCCCGCATCGACGCGCATGCCGGCCAATCCCTCAGGGACGAGCAACGAGCGGTCTGCCACAAGCGCCGGCTCTCAGCGCTGGTCGGCCCTGCGCCGGCCAACGGTATCGAAGTCGAATCCGAAAAGGGACAGGCCGATCAGCAGGATGGCCCCGCCCACCACCGACGGATCGGCGACGTTGAAAACCGGCCACCAGCCGACCGACAGGAAATCGACGACGTGTCCCTGAAGGGGCCCGGGCGACCGGAAGAATCGGTCCACCAGATTGCCCGTCGCGCCGCCCAGGATCATGCCCAGCCCGACCGCCCACCCCGGCGACACCAGCCGTCGTCCCATCCAGAAGATGCCGAGAACCACCCCGGTCGCGACCAGCGTCAGCAACCAGGTATATCCGGTCGCCATCGAGAACGCGGCCCCCGAGTTGCGGACCAATGTCCAGGTGACGGTGTCACCGATGATCGGCACCGGCTGATTGGGAGTCAGCAGTTTGACGGCGAGCACCTTGCTGACGATGTCGAGGACCAGCACGAATGCCGCAACGGCGAGCAGCAAGCGCACCCGTCGGGGCGGCGGCTGGTCTTCCGCACCGTCGGTCGTCACCGGCTCAGCCGACGAAATCGGTTCGTCACTCACTCCCCCATCATTCCCTAGCCGCCAAGGCGGGATGATTTCAGCATGAGCCGGCTTACGGTCGTCACCACCGGCGGCACGATCGCCACCACTACCGATGCGCACGGTGTGCGTCGGCCTACCCACACCGGCGCCGAGCTGACAGCAGGCTTGGACGTCGATGCCGTGGACCTGATGGCAGTCGACAGCTCCGAGCTAACACTGGCCGACTGGGACCGTATCCGCGCAGCTGTTCAAACCGCCTCCGATGGCGGCAGCGACGGAGTGGTCGTCACGCATGGCACCGACACCCTCGAGGAGACCGCGCTGTGGCTGGAGCTAACGTATGCCGGCGCCGGCCCGGTGGTGGTCACCGGCGCCATGCGCAGCGCCGACGCACCCGACGCCGACGGTCCGGCCAATCTGCGCGACGCGCTGGCGGTCGCGGCCGACCCGACCGTCCGTGACCTCGGTGTGCTGGTGTGTCTGGGCGGCCGGCTCTGGCAGCCGTTGGGCCTGCACAAGGTCGCCGGCGGCTTCGCCGGCGAGCTGCTGGGCACGGTTGACGGCGGTTTGACGCAACCGAAAACCCGCCCGTATCTGGGTGAGCTCAGCGCCGCGGCGGCCCCGCGGGTGGACATCGTCGCGGCATACCCCGGCGGTGACTCGGTGGCGCTGGACGCCTGTGTGGCCGCAGGAGGCCGCGGGATCGTGCTGGAGGCGCTGGGCTCGGGCAATGCGGGCGCGGCGGTGGTCGACGGCGTGCGCCGGCACTGTCGAAACGGGGTCGTGATCGCGGTGTCCACCCGGGTTCCTGGCGGCCGCGTCAGCGCCGGGTATGGGCCGGGCCGCAGCCTGGTCGACGCCGGCGCGGTACTGGTGCCAAGACTGCGGCCCAGCCAAGCGCGGGTACTGGCGATGGCGGCGCTGGCCGCGCAGTTACCCGTCGGCGACGTCATCGGCCGGTGGGGATGAGGAGGTGCCGATCGACTCGGTGGCCAGCATTGCCGCGACATAATCGGGCCAGTCAAGGCTGTCAACCGGATTAGCGCTGGTGAGCCGATCGTCGGCGGGAAACGTCCGGGCCGGCCCGGGGCCGGAACCACGGGTTTCGAAACGCACCGTGACCACTCCGTGGCCGGCGCCCTGCACCCAGCCGTGGCCCAGATCGGGGTGCGAAACGTCGTCGCCGACACGCCAGCTCGGGGTGTGCGGCGCCGGTGACCGGACAGCCGCGGTGTCGGTCTGCTCGGCGGTGTCCGGCGTCTCTGCCGCCAGCTCCAAATCGGTAAACAGCGACTCCTGGCGCACGTCGGTCAGGCCGGAAAACCCCACGCCCAGAAGGCGAATCGGCCCGATCTGCTGCGGGTCGAGCAGTAGCCGCCGGGCCAGCGCGATCAACGCGGCGGCGTCGGTGGTCGCGTAAGGCAGCGTCGCCGATCGGGTCAGCGTGCTCATGTCGGACTTCTTCAACTTCACCGTGACGGTGCGCGCGCCCCGGCCGTCGCGCATCAATCGCTGATGCGCATGTTCGGCGATGGGGCCCACCGCTTCTCGTAGCTGTTCGAGTGAGGTCAGGTCGGCCGGGAAGGTCGACTCGGCGCTGATCTGCTTGGCTTCGGCGCGCTCGGCGACTGGGCGGTCGTCGACGCCGCGGGCCAGCCGGTGCAGTGCGGGACCGACGGTTGCTCCCAGGATGCTGGACACCTCGGCGTCGCTGAGTGCGGCCAGCTGCCCGATGGTCTCGATGCCCAGTCGGTGCAGCTTCTCCTCGGCGACTGGACCGATGCCCCACAGTCGGCGCACCGGCAGCCCGGCGAGCAGCGGCTGTTCCTCGGCGCGCCGGATCACCCGGACGCCGTCGGGTTTGGCCAGACCTGAGGCGATCTTGGCGACCTGTTTACCCGAGCCGGCACCCACCGAGGCGACTAGACCCGTCTGCTCGCGTACCCGCCGCCGCAGGGCTTCGCAGAATTGCTCGACGTCGGCCGCCGACGCACCGACGAGTTCAGCCGGCTCGGCGAATCCCTCGTCGTACGAAAGCTGTTCGATGACGGGTACCGCGCTGCGCACGGTGTCGAAGACGCGCCGGCTCGCCACTCCGTAGACCACGCCGCGTGGTGGCAGCACGACCGCATTCGTGCCGACAAGTCGGCGGGCCTGGTGCATCGGCATGGCCGAACGGGCGCCGAAAACTCGCGCCTCGTAGCTGGCGCCGGCCACCACCCCGCGCCCGCCCAAACCCCCAACCAGGACCGGCCGGCCTCGCAGGGTGGGCCGGGTGAGTTGCTCGACGGAGGCGAAGAACGCGTCCATGTCCCAGTGCAGCACCCAGCGTGACTCCACAATCGCCGATGGTATTGCGTTAACGTCTAACACTATGGCAATGAACCTCTGCCACCGGTTGTCGTGCAATTCGAAGTGGTGGGCCAAGACGGTGCAAGAGCAGTTATTGCCTTGGGTGCTCGCCGAGGTAGACCTCGGCGACAACACCCTGGAAATCGGGCCGGGCTACGGGGCGAACCTGCGGGTGCTGGTGGACATGACGCCGAAGCTGACCGCGGTCGAGATCGACCGGGCGATGGCCGAACGGCTGCGCGGCAGGTATGGCGACCGTGCGCGCATCGTGCACGGCGACGGCACCGATACCGGTTTGCCGGCAGAAGATTTCAGCTCGGTGGTGTGCTTCACGATGCTGCATCACATCCCGACTCCGCCGCTGCAGGACAAGTTGTTCGCCGAGGCGTTCCGGGTACTGCGGCCCGGTGGGGTGTTCGCCGGCAGTGACGGAGTGCCGTCAGTGCCGTTGCGGATCGCGCACTTTCGCGACACCTGCAATCCTGTAGTGCCCGCCACGTTGCCGGACCGGTTGCGGCGGGCCGGGTTCGGCGACGTTCACGTCGAGACCAAACGCGGTGAGCAGCGGTGGCAAGCGGTGAAATGATGGAGACTGAGCCGGACAACCCGTCGACAAATCCCTCGGAGCTTCCGGAGCACCGCACCCGGTTCGCGCGACTGCGCCACCAGTGGGACAAGCGGCTCCAACCCGGCCAGCAGGCCACCGTTCTGGCCTGGACGTCGTTCACTGTTTGCACGTTCCTCGGGTTACGCGCACTCACCCATTGGATCCGCGCCGGCCACGGGACCGTCCGATGGTGGCATGACAATTTGGCGCGGCAAGCACTTTCGGATCAGCACAAGCCGAGTCGGCCTCTTGGCGATGCTCGGCGATCGGTGGCGGCCGTCGGCTGCTTCCGGCAGCGAGGAGCAGCGCCGACAACGCACAGCGGCGGCGATCGCCTTCGCCGCGGCGAACGCGATCGATCGTCGACGGACTGGCAGACTGCTGTCGACATCCCGTCGAAGACGTCGATGCAGCACGAAGACGGCACCCCGCCGAGCACGGTGGTCACGCCGCGATTGGCCTCATCGTTACGGGTGCCGGCGGCGGGGTCGCGCGGCATGCGTTCCGTGGCCGGCTCGACCCACTCCGCGTTGCGCGGCTCCGGCAGAGTTGCCGGCGGCGACCCGCTTGCGACCAGGCATGGCCCCGCTCGTGCGAGTCACCGCTAGAGTTGTCGCGCTGCGACCCGCTGCGCCCGGCTTCGCCGCGATGTGCCGCGGATCAGCGTCGGTGCCGACGAGATCTGTCCGCATAGCGGGAGACTGCCTGCCATGACATGCCGCAAAGGCAATTAGCGCCGACGTCTCTCGGGAATATGTTGCCAATCGCACTCTCGCGACTAGGTCTTCGCAATCGCGACCCGCACCCCGTCGCCGATCTCGGCGGCGTCCGTCGGCGACTCGGCGAATTCGAACCGGGTCGCCAGGATCTCTCGGGCAATGAGATCGCGATGGGCGCGGGCCCACGCCTCCCGATCGGCGGGCACCGACATCACCACACTGATCCGGTCGGAGACGTCCAGCCCGGTGGACTTTCGCAGCTCTTGAAGTTCGCGGATGCGGTCCTTGGCCCAGCCTTCGGCCTCCAGCTCGGGGGTCACCGTGCCGTCCAGCACTACCAGGCCGGCCCCGCCGGGCAGCGCCGCGGTGAACTCCGGGTCGGCGGCGACCAGCCGGGAGCTGTATTCGCCGGGTTGCAGTACCGCCGGGCCGGCGCTCAGCGTGCCGTCTGGGTTGACCACTCCCTCGCCGGCCTTGACCGCTTTGATGGCCGCCTGCACGTCCTTGCCCAGCCGGGGCCCGGCAACGCGGGCGTTGACGGTCAGTTCGAAACGACCGTAGGTCTCAATCGCGTCGGTGAGTTCGACCTTCTTGACGTTGAGCTCGTCGGCGATGAGATCGGTGAATGGTTGCAGACGTTGCGGATCTTCCACCGCCACAACCAGTTTCGACAACGGCAGCCGTACCCGCAGCTTTTTGGCTTTGCGCACCGAGGACGCGGCCGAACACACCTCCCGGACCTGATCCATGGCCGCGACCAGATCGTCGTCAGCGGGCAGCGCGCCGGAATCCGGCCAGTCGGTCAGGTGCACCGAGCGCTCGCCGGTGATGCCACGCCAAATGATCTCGGTGGTCAACGGCAGCAGCGGGGCGGCCAACCGCGCCGTCACCTCCAGCACGGTGTGCAGCGTGTCGATGGCGTCGGCGTCTTCGTCCCAGAACCGCGACCGGGACCGTCGCACATACCAATTCGTCAGGGCCTCGGTGAACTGGCGCAGCTGTTCGCAGGCACCGGAGATATCGCAGACTTCCATCGCCGCGGTGAGGTCGTCGCACAATACCGATAGCTTGGCCATGATGTAGCGGTCCAGCACGTGGGTTGAATCTGTCTGCCAGGTCCCGACTTTCGGTGCATACAAAGCAAGGAAACTGTAGGCGTTCCAGAACGGCAGCAGCACCTGGCGGACACCCTCGCGAATGCCCTGTTCGGTGACGATCAGGTTGCCGCCACGCAATATCGGCGAGGCCATCAGGAACCAGCGCATGGCATCGGAACCGTCGCGGTCGAACACCTCGCTGACGTCGGGATAGTTCTGCAACGACTTGCTCATCTTCTGACCGTCGGAACCCAGCACGATGCCATGCGCCACACAGGTTTTGAACGCCGGCCGGTCGAACAGGGCGGTCGCCAGCACGTGCAGGGTGTAGAACCAGCCGCGGGTCTGACCGATGTATTCGACGATAAAATCGCCCGGGTAATGGGCGTCGACCTGCGTAGGTTCGGCGCTATCGACCCCGTCGAACCAATCCGCATTTTCGAACGGATAGTGTACCTGCGCATATGGCATGGAACCCGAGTCGAACCACACGTCGAGCACGTCGGGGATCCGCCGCATTGTCGAATGTCCGGTCGGGTCGTCGGGGTTGGGCCGGGTCAGTTCGTCGATATAGGGCCGGTGCAGGTTGTCGGGTCGGATCCCGAAGTCGCGTTCCAATTCGTCCAGGCTGCCGTAGACGTCGATGCGCGGATAAGCCGGGTCGTCGGAAAGCCACACCGGAATCGGGGTGCCCCAGTAGCGGTTTCGCGAGATCGACCAGTCGCGCGCGCCCTGCAGCCATTTGCCGAACTGCCCATCCTTGACGTGCTCGGGATACCAGGTGATCTGCTGGTTGAGTTCGACCATCCGGTCCCGGAATGCGGTGACATTGACAAACCACGACGACACCGCGCGGTAGATCAGCGGGTTTCGGCAGCGCCAGCAGTGCGGGTAGGGGTGCTCATAGGTCTCGTGGCGGATCAGCACCGCACCGTTGGCCGCCGCCGCGCCGCTGTGGTTCTTCAGGTCACGGATGATGTGCGGGTTGGCCTCGAAAACATGCTGGCCCTGGTAATCCGGCACGCTGGCATCGAAGCGGCCCTTGGAGTCGACGGGCGTCACCGGCACGATGCCGGCCTTGTCGGCGACTTCCTTGTCGTCCTCGCCGTAGGCCGGCGACATGTGCACGATGCCGGTGCCGTCCTCGGTGGTCACGAAATCACCGGGCAGCACGGAAAATGCGTTAGCGGAGTCCATAAAGTAGGGAAATGGCGGTAGGTAGCGCGTCCCCAACAACTCGACCCCAAGGTAGGTGCTTAGCACCTCCGGCTCGTCGCCGAGTTCGCGCGCGTAGGCGCCCAGCCGGGCCTCGGCCAGCACGACGCGGCGATCGCCGGCGCGCACCTGCACGTAGGTGACGTCAGGATTGACCGCGACCGCCTGGTTGGACGGCAGGGTCCAGGGCGTCGTCGTCCACACCAGAAGGTAGGCGCCGGATAATTCGCCGTCCGGCACCCGAAAGCCGACCGTGATCGCGGGATCCTGGCGGCTTTGGTAGACATCCTCGTCCATCCGCAGTTCATGGTTGGAGAGCGGAGTTTCGTCTCGCCAGCAATACGGCAGCACCCGATAGCCTTCGTAGGCCAGACCGCGGTCCCACACCTGCTTGAACGCCCAGATCACGGATTCCATGTAATCCAGATCCAGCGTCTTGTAGTCGTTGTCGAAGTCGACCCAGCGGGCCTGTCGCGTGACGTAGGCCCGCCATTCGTCGGTATAGCGCAACACCGACTCCCGGCATGCCTCGTTGAACGCGGCGATTCCCATGGCGTCGATCTGCGACTTGTCGGATATGCCCAGTTGCCGCTCGACCTCGAGTTCGGCGGGCAGACCGTGAGTGTCCCAGCCGAAACGGCGCTCTACCTTGAAACCGCGCATGGTGCGATACCGTGGCACGATGTCCTTGACATAGCCGGTGAGCAGATGACCGTAGTGCGGCAGCCCATTGGCGAACGGCGGCCCGTCGTAAAACACGTATTCTTCGGCGTCGGCCCGGCGAGCGATGCTGGCGCGAAAGGTGTCGTCGCGGTCCCAGTAGTCGAGGACCTCGAGTTCCAATGCCGGGAAGTCAGGTGCCCCGTGCTTTGGATACATGCGGTCGTTCATTGCGCGTCGTCTCCGTCGTGCCCGGTGCAGCTGTAGTGCCCCGGTCAGGCCATGGGGACGACGATCGCGCGGTGCGCGAGCGCCGCGGTACCACCCCGCTTGCCGCGCTCACACGCGACCGCTCAACGACGGCTGTGACGGGCTTACCCGTTCGGTTCTACTGAGCCGGCCCGGATAACCAGAAGCCGGCTGTTCTTCCGAAGGCTCCCCGGTGATGGCCGGATCGACGCCGTTGCGTTGATTCTACGGATCGCTGCCGGCGCCATCGCCACATCGGCCGGTCAGCGAGATATGGCGCCCAACGCCGCTTTCGCTTCTGCGAGGTTGTCGGCCCCCAGCACGAGGCGGGTTTTGGTCGCCAGGTAGGCGGTGGCCAGG
This sequence comes from uncultured Actinomycetota bacterium, assembly GCA_963787635.1. Lineage (GTDB taxonomy): Bacteria > Actinomycetota > Actinomycetes > Mycobacteriales > Mycobacteriaceae > Mycobacterium. The sequence continues at coordinate 171,745 of CAWBDP010000009.1, forward strand.
TTGATCTTCGCGGCGCCGAGCTTGTGGACGGCCTCGGCGAGCGCACCCGGACGGTCGTCCATATCGAGGACGATGACCTCTTGCTCCTCTTCGACGGTGATCCCGGCCCCCTGCAGCGCCTCGAAGGCGGGAGTGGGGTCCTGGACGAGGACGTGCAACTCGGCGTGGCCGCCACCGCTGGTCAGTGCGCAAAGCCCGGCAATGTTGACGCCCGCTTTGCCCAGCGCGTCGCCCACACGAGCCAGCTCGCCGGGCTCGTCGTCAAGATAAAGCGTCAGGTCAGTCGCCATGGCCGGCTCCCTTCACGCCACTCGTTGCTGATTGTCGGTCGGTCAACCACCTCAACGCTACTGCGTAATCCACGCGTGTTACGGCGATTCCTACGGGCCCGCCGGATGTTTCCTCCCTACACTGCGCCGTGTGGCATTCGACGCGTCGTACGCACTAGAGGTCGCCCTGCCGCTGTCGAGAGCCGCCTACAACGTGATGGACGGCAGTCCTGCCAACCTGCCCTCCGGGTTCGCGCAGACAGCGTTGATGCGGGCGAACCGATTGTGCTCGCGGCGATGGCCACCGCCCACCCCGCGGTGGCGGCGATGGTTAAAGACACCAACATCTTCGGTCTGATGGGCCGCAACGCGGCTACCCGCACCGCGTTCGTGTCCTTTCGCGGCACCGCCGACCTGTCGGATTGGTTGGCAGACTTCGACGCCGAGCCCACCGCCTACACCCCAATCAGCGGGTTCGGCCAGGTCGAGACCGGCTTTCAGGCCGTCTACCAGCTCGTGCGCAAGAGCATCGTCGACAACCTGACTACCGCCAGCGCGGGCTGCGATCAAATCCTGGTCACCGGGCACAGCCTGGGGGCGGCGCTGGCTGTGCTGGCGGCGCCCGACATCTTTCGAAACATGCCGCCGAACATCGAACCCCGCCTCATCACGTTCGCGGGGCCGCGGGTCGGACTCAGCGATTTCGCTGCCGCGTTCAACACCCTCATCGAAAGCTGTTTTCGGGTAGTGAATTTCCTCGACATCGTGCCGCACGTGCCACCTGCGCCCTATGTACACGTCGGTGTGGAAATCGCCGTCGACAGCGGCGGCAAAATCGACGTCGGCTGGCGGCACAGCCTCGACGCCTATCAGCGGGGCCTGACCGCCCTAGTTGCGTCCCCGCAGTAACGGCTATCCCACCACCAGTTTCACCACCCGACCGTTGAGCTCGCCGTCCGTGACGTAGAGGTTGCCCGCGGTGTCCACCGCCACACCGTGGGCGCCCGTAAGACCGGTGAACGGCAGCACGGTCTGCCCTGCCGGTGGCGCACGTTTCGTGCCTTGCCCTGCCGAGGCTGTGGGCTTCCCGGTCTGGGTGTGGGCGCCGCCGCATGCACCGAAAAGTGTTAGTACTGCGGCACATCCAAGCAGTGAAATGAGGCGCGGCGCAGGTCTGCGCCAAGCAGACCGAGATACGTCAGGCATAACCGAATGTTCCTTCCCACGGGTGTGATCGCGCGCCTTGATCGGCTCGCGCGCAGCCGCGGCGTACGACACCCCGCGCGACCATCGATGGATCGCGAAGTGACCTATTTCTCGAGCACGACAAGCGCGTGGTAAATGCGGAGCGTAGATCGTCAACGACGGACAGACTGGACTAACGGACTATTCGATTAGCCGTCGCCGATTAGCCGTCGCCGTGAGTGCCGCGGGACAGTCCCCACTATCGGACCGCTTAACCAACTGTTGGACGAACGCTGCGGGCTGTTCAGAAGTTGACCGCCCCCGGCGGGGCCGAATAGAAAGTTGCCAGGCCGCGGGTGTGTCAGCGACCTGGCAACCAGGAAAACGGTGGGAGAAAAGCCCACGTGCAGTGGGCTGTCATCGGATCAAGCCCCGACTTCGAGCAGTCCTACCCGCCACAGGGCGGCATACAGGTGACGCACCGGAACGCTCAGCAAGCGGGCGGCACCGTCGACCAGCGGGTCACCGCCCGTGACCGCCGGACGGTGGTCACGCTGCTTGGGGGCCAGCTGCGGCGCGGGTACCAGCGTCAGCCGGGGAGCGGGTGTGGTCACCACCTCGTCGAACAGAACAGCGGTCATGGTTGCCTCCTAGAACACAGTGGTCTTGTGGACTTGATGTTCGGTCCCGCGCTGGTTATCGAGGCACTATGTTTCAGGCGCGTTGTCAGCTGGAAACGGCGTGCCGGCTACCGGATCGGGACGAAACGGAACCCGGATATCGATCCGGACTCTCACTGGAACTCATGCGTCCCTCACCTCCTCGGCCACGCCAGGTGCGGATAACCGCACGCTTTACGTGCACTGCAGGAGAACAGACCCCGACGAGTGTCGGTGACTGCACCCCTCTCGATAGAGTTTCGGCACTACACGACGTGTCCGTTAGCCGGAAGCCACTTGGGCTCAACCCTTAAGCCGGGAGAAGCTGTCCTGACCCGGGGCGTCTCTCGACGTTCGGGGTCAGTGGCCTGTATTCGTGTAGCCGCCTCACCTAACGAGGTGCTTACTTGATCGATGATGCACGAAGAACTTGACCGGGTCAATTTCATCCGTGCGGCGTGTCGGTGAATTTACGGTTTACTCACGGGGGCGCTCGACCAGCTGTTCGAGCTGGCCTACCGCGTCGATGAATTCCGAAACCATGTCCAGCAGCACCGACCGCGTCGGGCGGACCTTGTCCAGCGAGCCGACGACCTGTCCGACGAAATAGGTCGCCAGCTCGCGGGCCTTGGCGTCAGGCTGGCCGGCGGCCTGGTTGATTCGGGACTGCGACTCGCCGACGAGCGCCGTTTGCAGCGGCATGCCCAGCGGGTCGGGGCTGTCCGGGCGTTCCCACTCGTCGGTCCACGCCGTGCGCAGCATGCGCGCGGGCTTGCCGGTCAGCGACCGGGATCGCACGGTGTCCGAGGATGTTGCCGCCAGGAATTTCTGTTTCACCACTGCAGATGTCTCGGCTTCCTCGGTGGTGAGCCACACCGATCCGCACCACACACCTTCGGCGCCGAGAGCGAGGGCGGCGGCGATCTGGCGACCGCGAGCAATCCCGCCCGCGGCCAGCACCGGAAGTGGATCGACGGCATCAACTACTTCAGGCACCAGGACCATCGTCGCCACCTCACCGGTGTGTCCACCGGCCTCAGTACCTTGCGCGACGATCAGGTCGACACCGGCGGCAGCATGCCGGCGCGCGTGCGCTGTGGTGCCGGCCAGCGCGGCGACTAGAACATCGTTGTCGTGCGCCCGGCTGACCAAGTCGGGCGGTGGCGGCCCGAGGGCGCTGGCGATCAGCCGGACGTCGTGGGCGAACGCGACGTCCAACAGGGGCTGGTAACCCTTCGGTGAAATATTGAGGCCCCCGCCGGTCCGCGCGCGCTCTTCGGTGGGCGGCACGGCGATGCCGTAGCGAGCCAACAGGTCGTCGACGAACGCGCGGTGCTCCTGCGGCAGCAGCGCCTTTGCCTGCCCAGCGTCGATACCGCCCTGGTCGGCGCCCACGTACTTGGGCGGCAACAGCAGGTCGACACCGTACGGCTTGCCACCGGTCTGTTCCTCGATCCAGGCCAGCTCGGTCTCCAACCGAGTCGGGCTGTGCGCCACCGCGCCCAGGATCCCGAACCCGCCGGCGTTGGACACTGCGGCCACCACATCGCGGCAGTGGCTGAACGCGCAGATCGGGAACTCCACGCCGAGCAGCTCGGCAACTCTGGTTCGCACGGCCACGACGCTACGAGTGACCGATTGCCGCGTCAATCGGCTCGGGAGGGCGTGTCCTGCCGGCCTGGGGACCTGACGGTCTCAGCCGCCGGTGACGCGGTCGATGTGCTCGAGGAAGTGTGTCAGTACCGCGTCAGGCGCCTCGATCTGCGGCCAGTGTCCGATGTCGTCGGCGAGCATCACCACATCAGGGTTGGGTATCACCTCGGCGTACCGGCGCGCCATGTGAGCACCGGAATTGGGGTCGACCGGCCCGTCGATCAACCGCATCGGAACCGTGGTCTGCCGCATGGCACGCACCCACCGGTTTCGATGGGTGTAGCGGTCGTTGAGGAAACGGCCGACCTTGTGCATCACCCGGCGGCCGTCGTTGTAGTCCAGGATCTGATCGAAGATCTCCATCAGATGCGGGGAGGGTTTGGTGTCGGGACCGAACATCTCGCGCAGCGTCGGCTCCAGCAGCCGGCGCGACAGCGGGCTGTTCTGCACGTGACTCATGATGTCGCCCAACGGGGTTCGTGACATCAGCCGCTGTGCCCGCCGGGGTGTGTAGGCCTCGTTGAACATGCCTCCGTTGAGCCAAGTGATCGAGTCGATGCGCAGCGCGCCGGAGCTTTGCTGGCCGAACTCGCGGCGGGCTAACAACTCCTGGCCCACCGAATCTCCGAGGTCGTGGGCCAGGATGTGGGCGTTCTGGATGTCCAGCTGGGCCAGCAGCGCTTCGTGCATGTCGGCGTGGTCGCCCACCGAGTATTCGTAGGCCACGGGTTTATCGGAGAATCCCATGCCGATCATGTCTGGTGCGACGACGGTGAACCGCTGCGTCAGTGCCGGCCAGATCGGCGCCCAGTCATAGGAGTTAAACGGGTACCCGTGGATCAGCAGCAGCGCAGGTCCACTGCCTTCGACGCGGTAGAAGATGTCGAAGCCCAGATAGTCGAAGTAGCCACCGGCGGCACGCCAGCATTCCAGTTCAACATCCATGACGAGCATCATTCCCTAGCGGTGGATCGATGCGCGTCAGGACGGAAGGGTGGCGGGATCCTCCGGGCGGTAGCTCCAGTTGTCAGGCCTCAGAAATGTCTAGATAGATGGTTCATTCACCGAACTTACAGCCAATGTACGCCCACAGTGCGAAGCCGTGACGAGGTCCCTGTGGCGGGCAGGCGCCCATGCTGGCTAGTGTTGCCCGCGGACAAGGAGACGCGAATGACCGACCACACCTATCGCGTGATCGAGATTGTCGGGAGCTCTCCCGACGGCATCGACGCGGCAATACGCAACGCGGTGGCCCGCGCCGCCGACACTATGCGTGGGCTCGATTGGTTTGAAATGCAGTCCGTGCGTGGCCATCTGGAAAACGGAACCATCAAGCATTTCCAGGTGACGCTAAAGGTCGGCTTCCGATTGGAGGGCGCGGGATAGCGCGGCGAAGCTCAACTCGCAGCGGCGCCCGGTTCGGCGAATCCAGACCCGAACTCGGTCACCCGGCTGAATCCGCGCTCTTGGGCCAGCGCGGCGCCACGTCGGATCAAGGCACCCGTCCCGACGAACCCGGCCTGGTCCAGCAGCAAGAACGGCGACAGCAGGCGGTTGTGCACGAAGGCGAACGCCAGCCCGCTGGCCGGATCCGCCCACCCGAGTGAGCCGCCCATCCCGACGTGGCCGAACCCCGGCATCGTATTGAACGGCACTTGGTGATAGCCGAGATGGAATGCCAACGGCACCAACAGATTCCGATCAGGCCGAAGGCTGCGTCGGCCAGTCAGGCCAGCCACCAGCTCACGGGAGAGAAACTGCGTGCCGTCGACGCAGCCGCCGTTGGCGATCGCACCGTACATCCGGGCCAGCGCGCGGGCTGTCACTACCCCGTTGGCAGCGGGGATTTCAGCGTCGAGCATCGGAGTGTCACCTTGCACGAAAGCTCGCATGCCCGGGAAGTACATCGAGCCGAACGCGGCCGAGAGCTGCAGTGCGGCGATCTTGGGCGCCACCAGGTTGAAGACCGGATTGGCGATGGTGGCTTGCGGCGTGATGATTTGGGCGGCGCGGGTGGGCGCCCCGACCGGTGGCCGGCCCAGATGCAGGCCATCGGTGTCCAGCGGCTCGGCCAGCTCTTCGCGGATCAGCTGGCGCATACCCTTGCCGGTGATCGCACGGGCCAGCCCCGACATCAGCCAGCCATAGGTAAGCGCGTGATAGGCCGGTTTACCCAGCGCCATTCCCGGGCGTCCCGCCGCCAGCCGTTGTTCCATCAGCAGGTGATCCACCAAGTCCTGCTTGCTGGCCCCGTGCAGCTGGGACAGGCCGGCCCGATGCCTCATCACCTGGCGAACCGTGATGGCCGCTTTGCCCTTCGCCGCGAATTCAGGCCAGTACTGGGCCACCGGGGCGTCGTAGTCGACCAGCCCCCGATCAGCCAACCGGTGGATGACGGTCGAGGCCATTCCCTTAGTCGCCGAGAACACCATGGCCGCCGTATCTGCCCGCCAGGGCACCCGACCACGCCGATCCGACCAGCCCGTCCACACGTCGACAACAGGTTCCCCGTCGAGGTACACCGCGAGCGCCCCGCCGCCGAACCGACGGGCGGGAAACATCCCGGCGAAGCTGCGCACCGCGCAAGCAAAATGCGGGTCCGCCGCGCCGTGGACACCGTTGGGGAGTGCGGCACGGCGTCTACCACGGATTTGTTGCCTCACACCGCCAAATTTACTCTTCCGGCTGGCAAACAAACCCCAGAAGTTACACTTCCGTTAATCTCATGCAACCGTAACTACCTGTCGGTGGGCGTGAAGCGCGCGGCCCGTGCGAGTCCCGCGCACCATCTCAGGTGGATTGCGGCGGGTTGCAAGCCCGCCGTCATCGGCTCGGCGTAGCGCTGATCGGCGCGGCCCTTCGTCGATTCGAGACAGCGATCGCAGCTTCGGCCGGTTGCGAGCGCGCGACCCGTTCGCCGGGTTGCCCGCGCATGCGTGAAATACTGCCCCGATGGCCACCACAAACCGCCCGGTATCCAACCCGTTCGTCAACCGACTGGTCACAAATCGGCTCTTCTTCCACCTGGTGTTCACCTCGTTCGCCAAGAAGCGATTCGCGAATCAAACCCGCCTGCTCGGCGGTGACGATTGGCTGTTCTTCAATTACGGCTACGAAGAGGATCCGCCGATGGCCGTGCCGCTTTCGGCGCCCGACGAGCCCCACCGGTTTTTCATCCAGCTCTATCACCGCACGGCGACTCAGGTGGACCTGCGCGGCAAGCGAGTGCTGGAGGCCAGCTGCGGCCACGGAGGCGGAGCCTCTTATCTGATGCGCACCGTGCGCCCGGCCGCTTATACCGGCTTGGACTTGAATCCGGCCGGTATCGAGTTCTGCCAACAGCGGCACCATCTGAATGGCCTGGATTTCGTGGAGGGCAACGCCGAGAGCCTGCCCTTTGCCGACGGATCCTTCGACGCGGTGCTCAACGTGGAGGCCTCGCATCTCTACCCGCACTTTCCTCGTTTCCTCGCCGAGGTGGCACGGGTGCTGGCCCCGGGGGGACATTTCCTGTACTCCGATTTCCACCGGCGCCAGGATGTCGCTGAGTGGGAGGCGGCGCTGGCTGACACCCCGATGCGGGAGCTGTCGCACACCGTCATCGATGCGGAGGTTCTGCGGGGGAATGAGAAGAATGCGCCGCGGAAGCACGACCTGATCAGCCGCCACGGGTCAGCAATCCCGCGTGGTTTTGCCCGTTCTGCCAGCGATCTGACCGACTGGGCATTCAACGGCGCGCTGCGCCGCGGCGAGTTCACCTACCGGGTGTACTGCTTCGTCAAGAACTGAAACGACGTCGCGTCCCGACCGCAAACTATTTGTGCAGCACCCGCCCGTGGCTTGAGCCGTTCGTCTTGGACGTGCTCGAGAGATCGAGGCGCAGCAGGTCGTCGAAATCGAAGTCGTCCGAGGCAGCCCGGTGTTTACCGCGGGCCGGCCGCGAGCGAACGTTCAACGGCCACCAGAACCAGCGCCCCAACAACGCGGCAATCGATGGCGTCATGACTGAGCGCACGACCAACGTGTCGAAGAGCAGACCCAGAGCAATCGTGGTTCCCACTTGACCGACAACCCGCAGGTCGCTGACCACCAAAGAGGCCATTGTGAAAGCAAATACCAATCCTGCGGTCGTCACGACCTTGCCGGTGCCGCCCATCGCACGGATGATGCCTGTTTTCAGCCCTGCGCCTATCTCCTCCTTGAACCGTGCGACCAAAAGTAAATTGTAGTCGGCTCCCACAGCCAAAAGAATAATGATCGACATCAGCAGCACCATCCAGTGCAAGTCCAAGCCGATAATGTATTGCCAGACCAGCACAGATAGTCCGAAAGAAGCACCTAAGGAAAGCCCAACAGTGCCGACGATCACAAGTGCAGCAATAAAACTTCGTGTGATTATCAACATGATGATGAAGATGATGCACAGCGATGCGGTTCCCGCGATCAACAGGTCATAAGTCGAACCTTCTTGCAGGTCTTTCAAAACCGCCGCGGTTCCAGCCACGTAGATCTTGGCGTTCGCCAAGGGCGTCCCCTTGAGCGACTCTTCCGCGGCCGTCTTTATCGGATCGATCCGCCCGATTCCCTCCTTCGTCGCTGGATTCCCCCTGTGCGTGATGATGAAGCGCGCCGCTTTACCGTCCGGCGACAAGAACAGCTTCTCGACGCGCTGGAAGTCCGCGTTGTCGAATACCTCCCGGGGTAGGTAAAAAGAGTCGTCGTTCTGGGCGGCGTCGAAATCCTGTCCCATAGCGGCCGCGTCGCCGCTCACCGCTTCAATCTGTCCAATGATCCCGGACATGGTGCTGTACGTGGTCAGCATCATGGTCCGTATGCTTTTCATGGTGGCAATCTGGGGCGGCAACTGCGCGAGCAGCTCCGGCATGACCGTGTCGACATTCTTTAGGTCCGGCGCGATTTGATCCAGCTTCTCACTGATCTTGTCGATACCATCTGTGGCCTCGTAGGCTGACCGCAGCGCCGAACAGACCGGAATGTCATAGCAATGTTGTTCCTGGTAAAAGTAACTTCGGAGAGGCCTAAAGAAGTCGTCATAGTCTGCGATATCATCGCGCACTTCTTCGGTAATAGCGATCATGTCATTCGTGCCAGCGACGATGTGGTGAGTGTTGTCGGTAAGCTGTCGCAGCAGACCGTACGCACGCTCCAGCGCGGCGATGGTTCCCGCAAGCTGGTCGGTCTCCCTGCGCATATCCTCCAGTCGAGCTTTCACAAAGCCCATGTTTTGTGTTTGTCCGGCGTTTTGCATACTCAGCAGAAACGGTATGGACGTATGCGCGAGAGGCGTGCCCTCAGGTCGGGTTACGCCTTGTACCAGGGCGATCCCTTGAACGCTGAAGATAGCCTTGGCCAGCTTGTTCAGCACCAGAAAATCTGCCGAATTACGCATATCGTGATTGGACTCGATCATCAGGACTTCGGGTCTCATGCGCGCCTCGGAGAAATGGCGGTCGGCTGCCGCCCATCCGATATTGGCGGGGGTGTCCTGCGGCATGTACGGCCGGTCTTCGTAGCTGACCCGGTACCCCGGCAGTGCCAGTAAGCCAACTAGAGCGACCGCACACGAAGCCACAAAAATTGGTGCTGGCCAGCGCACGACAGCCGTTCCCACCCGGCGCCAGCCGCGCGCCGACATCGTTCGCTTGGGCTCAAGGAGGCCGAAACGGCTGGCTACGGTAAGAACGGCGGGAACCAGCGTCAGGGCGACCGCCACCGCGACAAGCATGCCCACCGCGCACGAGGCGCCCATCGTTCGGAAGATCGGCAACCGGGTGAAACTGAGGCAATACGTCGCCCCGGCGATAGTCAGACCCGAGGCCAAGATCACATGAGCGACCCCGCGGTAAGCGGTGTAGTAGGCCGTCTCTGGGTCTTCGCCGGCTTTGCGCGCCTCGTGATAGCGCCCGACCAGAAATATCGCATAGTCTGTTCCCGCCGCGATCGCAAGGGCTACCAGGATGCTGATAGCAAAGGTCGAAATCCCGATAACTCCGTTTTGGCATAGCACAGCGACGATTCCGCGGACCGCGGCCAATTCGATTCCCACCATGGCCAACATCAGCAGCACGGTCGTCATCGACCGGTACACCAGCAGCAGCAGGATGAAGATCACCACCACGGTGGCCAGCGTGCTTTTCACGACCGTGCGCTCACCGACGTTGATCAGATCCGCTGAAAGCGGGGTCGGGCCCGTGACATAAACCTTCACCCCGCTCGGAGGGTGTATTCGCTGCACAATATCCCGGACAGCCTTCGCGGATTCGTTCGCCAAAGTCTCACCCTGGTTGCCGGCGAGATTCAATTGGACAATTGCGGCTTTGCCGTCAGGGCTCTGCGCCGCCGTCGCAGTAAGTGGATCCCCCCAGAAGTCCTGGATGTGCCGCACATGCGCGGGATCGGCTTTCAACTGACGAATCAAGTCGGCGTAGTACCTGTGAGCATCTTCACCGAGCGGCTGCTGGCCCTCTAAGACGATCACAGCGGTGGCATCGGAACTCGATTCCTTGAATAGCTCGCCAATGCGCGTTGTTGCCTTTACCGACGGCGCATCTTTGGTGCTGAGTGATGTCGCATGCTCTTTCGCGACCTGTTCCAGTGCCGGAACGGCGATGCTGACCACGGCAGTAATCGCCAACCACACGAGAATGATGGGCACCGAAAACTTGCGGACCACCCCCGCTGCGAATGGTCGCTCGGTACGCTCGATGCTCGTGTGTCGGGTACTCATGCGCCCTGTACCAGGCAATGGTCGAAGACGCTCACTTCGTTTGACATCATGGCTGCGTCCTCACCGTCCCCCACCGATGCGGAGCCAATTTCTCGCTGCCGCTCTGCGCCAAGATGTTACTGACATTCGCGGGCTTGGTCGTCGCGATGCTCAACAACCACCCCAAATTGAGATCAAAAAGCCTGATATCGGCTGCGGCGCCGGTCCGGCAGAAGTTCTCGAAGAGCACCTTATTAGGATCGAAAGGCGTCGTTTCTTTAACATGGCCGACGGCATCCGACGGGCGTCGCCCAGAGCCGAAGATGCCGTAGACCTTCGACACGGTGAGTCCCCCACATCCGATCACCACCATTGCGACCGGCAGTATCCGCACCAAGCGCTGGACGCTGACAATTTACATCCCCTTGTCCCGTTCCGAACAGGACTGGCACCCCCCGCACGGTGAGAGCGCCAGCAATGTTGACGTGTAAACACGCCCTGACCGCACTGTGTCACCTTCTGCGCGGCAGTACCTAAGAATACGCGTCGAACCTCTCCGGCACGACTGAACCCATGTCCGCACGCGGCACCATTGTCGGTCCAGCGCACCGTCGGCGCAATCAAGCGTCAGCCGTTAGACTTGGGCGCCATCCAAGCGGAGTACAAGCTCGTTTTGTCGCCGAAGTAGGCATCTGCCGTCTTCCGTCGTGCCGTCTTTATTGTCTTCTCCGACAGCGTGTCTCGCTCAACTTCTTTGTCTTGCGCTGTAGCTCGAATAACTGACTCGTCTGCCAGCCAAGGCAATCCGCACGGTTGAACCGCAACAGGCCTCAACCGGAAGTGGGCGTCGTCAGACGATTGCGTAGTCCGACAGGGGGAATCGGTCCTGTTCTTTCACGGCGCTGCGCACCGACGTCGGCCGGAAAAGCGGTGCTTCTCCAACGCCGGTGTGGTCCCGGAACCAATACGATCGTGAGTTAACGCAGCTGCCGAGATCGAACACCGAATCCTCGAGCAGCTTGGTCATCCGAGCCAGGAAGCGGGCATTGGCCTCTTCGGTCACTTCGAAGGTACGCGCACCACGCTGCTGCAGTTCACCGAACAGCCGATTCATGTGCCGCATCTGGTATTCGACCGTGTTGAACCACGACAGTCCCACCCATGCGTAAGGGCTCGCCATTGTCAAAAAGTTCGGGAAAGAAGGTACCGAGATGCCCTGATACGCCTGGAACCTGGTCTCACGCCACCACTTCCCGAGGTTCCGATCTCCCCGGCCGATCACCTCGATCGCGGGTAGGTTGGCTTCCCATACGTCGAACCCGGTGGCCAAGACCAAGGTGTCGATGAACCGTTTACTGCCGTCGCGTGCGACGATGCCGTCATATTCGATCCGATCGATACCGCTGGTTTCCAGAAGTACATGCGGTTTGGTGAACGTCGGGTAAAAAGAATTCGAGATCGTCGGCCGCTTGCACCCGAAGTCGAATTCCGGGCCCAGGTTGCGCGACAGCTTCCTATCGCGCACCAACAAAAACCGGTGCATTTTCGAAAGATTTGATGCGGCTTTGTTGACCAGCTTGAAGTGCCGGTACTTCCACATGGTGATGACCATCATGAATTCGAGGCTCATGTCGGTGTACCACCGCAGGACTCGCTGAGTGAGTGGGAACCTCGCGAAAAGCCGTTGTACCGCGGCCGGGAACACGACATCCAACTTGGGCATCACCCAGATGGGCGTGCGCTGGTACACGGTCAGCTCGGCAACCTCTTTGGCCAGCTCCGGAACGACCTGCACACCTGTGGAACCCGTTCCGATGACTGCCGCCCGGCGATTGGCGAGCGAGTAGGTGTCATCCCAGGCGGCGGTGTGGATGATGCGTCCACCGAACGACTCGATACCGGGGATGTCTGGAATCTTCGGCTGGCACAGGAAGCCGGTCGCGGCGATCAGGAATTGCGAGCTCAGGGTCTCGCCACCGGCCAGTGCGAGCCGCCAGACTTGGGCTTCGTCGTCCCAGCGGGCACCTTCGACGACGGTGTTGAACCGCATGTGGCGCCGCACGTCGTACTTGTCGGCTACGTGCTCGGCGTAACGTTTCAGTTCGACGCCCGGCGCATATAGACGCGACCAGTAGGGGTTCGGTTCGAACCAGTAGCTGAACGTGGGCGACGGTTGATCAACGGCAAGGCCCGGATAGCGATTGACGTGCCACGTTCCACCCAGATCGTCCTCGCGATCAACCATCAGGATGTTTTGGTAGCCCAAGCGTTTGAGTTGGATCGCGGCGCCGATACCGCCGAAGCCCGCCCCTACGATGACTACGTCGAAGTGCTGCTGCCCCACAAACACAACACGATACCTCTTGTTGATGCACGGCCACGAGCAGCGCTGCGCCGGCATCGGATGGCACGCCCAAGCTGATCGCCGAACACTTCCTCAATCTCGCGAACCTGATCCGCTAATGTGGGCGCCGGAGCAATGCTCGACGACGTTCTCAGCTTTGTCCCAGGTGGTGTCATATCGGTGCCGAAATGAGCTATAACTTTCGCAGTTGCACCGGTAGACTTCGGTACCGTCTGTGCTGGGGCAGCCCTGATTGCACACCACGCAGGGGAGGAATTGCATGGCGCTGGTCGTGGGTGTCGCCTGCGTGCTGGGCGTCCTGCTACTGATACTTGGCGTGCTGCTCCTCGTCGGCACGCGCATGGTTCAGCGCTGCAAACGCATGATGGACGTCAGCGACGACGTCGAATACATGGATACCCTCGCCATCCTCTCTGCGGGGTCGGTGCGCCGCCACTTCGATCCCTACGCCGACATCGACTGGGATGCGCCGGAGTTCGCGATCACCCAGAACGACCCGCGCTGGGTGCTGTCGGCGGTCGATCCACTCGGAAGTCATCCCTGGTACAGGGCACAACCACTGCACAAGCAGATCGCAATCGGAATGTGGCGCCATGCCAATACCGCGAAGGTGTCTCTGCACTTGGAAAGCATCCTGATCCGTGGCTTGATGCATTACACATTCTGGGTGCCTAACGGGTCACCCGAATACCGCTACTGCGTGCATGAAGCGATCGAAGAGTGCAACCACACCATGATGTTTCAGGAAGTGGTGAACCGCATCGGAGTCGACGTAGTAGGGATGCCGCGGATGCTCCGTTGTCTATCGCCGCTGTGGCCGCCGATGGCTGGCCTGTGGCCGAACTCATTTTTCTTCGGCGTCCTGGCGGGTGAGGTGCCGATCGATCACATCCAGACAAACGTGTTGCGCGAACAGACGTCGATCCATCCGATCATGCGGAACGTGATGGCGATCCATGTTGCCGAGGAGGCACGTCACCTCGCGTTTGCCCACGAATACCTGCGCAAGCGGGTTCCGCAGATGTCACGGCACAACCGGTTTGTGCTGTCGCTGTACGTCCCGCTGGTCATGCGGTTCTTCTGTCAGGGCATCGTCGTGCCGACACGCGGGTTCTTCAAACAATTCGGCATCCCCAGGTCGGTACGCAAGGATTTGTTCTTCGACGCGCCCGAGTCGCGCCAGACGCTGCGTGATATGTTCAGCGACGTCCGGATGCTGTGCTACGACGTGGGTTTGATGAATCCGCCGGCGCGGTGGATATGGCGCATCTGCAAAATCGATGGTCGGCCGTCGCGCTATCGGGGCGAGCCGCAGCGCACCCAAGTCTACCGCCCGTCGCCACAGGGATTGCCTGCCGCGCACCAGATCACCGCTGTCCGCGGCAGCACGGTGACCACGCAGATGGACAGCTTCAGGCCGGATCAGGTGCTACCTGACAGTTTGGACGTCGACACCCCTGCCTGACATACTGCCAGGATGGTTCGTACCCCCCTTCGATCTGAAACCTTCGACAAGATCGGCGTCGGCCTCGTCTACCGAATCGGTTCCACCCCGCTGTACAAGAAGATGTTCAAGTACTGGTACCCGTACATGACCCGTCACATTGTCCAGCGGGAGGACGTCGTCTTCTTGAACTGGGGCTACGAGGAAGAGCCGCCGATGGGTCTGCCACTCGATGAGGCCGACGAAGCCAACCGGTATTCGATTCAGCTCTACCACCAAACCGCAACCCAGGTCGATCTCAGCGGCAAGAAGGTGCTGGAAGTGAGCAGCGGCCATGGCGGCGGAGCCTCCTACCTCACCCGCACATTGCACCCCGCCTCCTACACCGGGCTGGACTTCAATGCCGATGGCGTTGCCTTCTGTCAACGGCGCCACAATCAGCCCGGTCTGGAATTCGTGCAGGGCGACGCCCAGAACTTGCCCTTCCCCGATGAATCCTTCGACGCGGTAATCAACGTCGAGGCCTCGCACATCTACCCCGACTTCGATGGTTTCGTCGGCGAAGTCGCCCGTGTGCTGCGACCCGGGGGGCATTTCCTGCACGCTGATTTCCGCAACCGCGGCGGCTTCGCCGAATGGGAGGACACCCTCGCCAAGCCCAGGATGCGGATCATCTCCGAAAAAAACATCAGCGACCAAGTCCTGCGCGGCCTGCAACTGAATTCTCCGCGATCGTCAGAGCTGATCAACCGGTACATGCCCGCCGTCCTGCGTCGTTTCGGACGCGAATTCGCCGTCGTGGACGGCTCCTGGTTCTACAAAGACCTCGAACGCGGCGAAATCGAGTACCGCACCTATTGCCTGACCAAGGATTGACCCGGTAGAGCGAATGCGCAGCGCCCTGTGCGGTTACCCTCAACGGAGGCAGGAACTTTCGGAAACGGGATAGGTAATTCGCCGAACTTTCACTCTGGGCGCGAAGATCCGGGGTCAGCGTCGGGAAGCGGGAATCGGCGCAGCACCGCCGCGACGAACCGCTGATAGCGAGGGCCGGCGATTCGCGCCAGCAGATCGAAAATCTTGGTGTCCGGTCCAATCAGAATCCGGATCCGGTTCTTGCGGACCCCAGCGAGGATGACTTGCGCGGCTTTCTCCGGCGAAGTGGACCACAACCGTTTCTCGAAGTTTTTCGCTAGGTCAACGTCACCGAGCCGCTCGGCCGCGGTCATGTTGCGAACGAAGGCGGTTCTCGTGCCGCCGGGGTACACCGTCGTCACCTTCACCGGGTGCCCGGCGATCGCCATCTCTAGGTGCAACGCCTGGGTGAAGGCGCGAACGGCGAATTTCGCCGAGCTGTAGGCGGCCTGGTAGGGCACCGAGTAGAGGCCGAAGGCACTGGAGACGTTGATCACGTGCCCATCGCCGGAGGCGATCAGATGCGGCAGAAACGCCTTGGTGCCGTTCACCACACCCCAGAAGTCGACGTCCATTACCCGTTCGATTTCATTGAACTGGCTGATCTCGATGCCACCGAAGAACGCGATTCCGGCATTGTTGTAGATCTGGTTGACTTTGCCGAAATGGTCGTTGACCTGCTTGGCGTAAAGCAGGACGGCCTCCCGCTCGCTGACATCGATTCGATCGGCCTTAACCGGCGCGCCGATGGCCTTCAGTTGCTGCTCGGTGTGCGCCAGCCCTTCCATGTCGATGTCGCTGATCGCAACCTTGGCTCCAGAGCGCGCCAATTCGACGGCCAACGCCTGTCCGATACCCGAACCGGCGCCGGTGACGACAGCGACTTTTCCCGCGAATCCGCGCATTCCATGCCCCCGTAAGTCGGCTGTCTCAAGCGTAGCCGGTAGCGCATCCGGTCGCGGAATGACCCACAGCCTCTTTGGCGCCGGCGCCGGTCGCCGGTTATCCGCCGCCGAGTTTCTTGTACGCCCTGCCCACGACTGGCGCGACGATAGAGCGCGGCGCGTACTGGTTGGCTACCGACATCGCCTTCGCGGATATGCCGGGAACGACTCGCATCTTGTTGCGCCCCAACGCATCCAACCCTGACTTCGCGGTGTATTCCGCGGAGACCCACAGAAAATCTGGTACCAGCTTGCCCACTGTCGAGGCATCAACAGAATCCAACAGCCCGGTCCGGACCGGACCGGGCGCTAACAGCGTCACATGCACCCCGGAGCCACGCAGTTCCCCGCGCAGCGATTCACTGAAGGTGTTGACGAACGCTTTGGTGGAGGCGTAGGTCGCGTTGTGCGGTATCGGCGCGTTGCCGGCGGTCGAACCGGAAAACAGGATGCCGCCAGCGTGCCGCTCAATCATTCCGGGCAGCACGGCCAACGTCAGGTGGTGCGCGGCAACGGCATTCAGCTGTACCAGAGCTTGTTCGGCCACCGAATCCAGCGCCGCAACCGGCCCGAGCGAGGCGATGCCGGCGTTGGCGCAAAGAATCGAGATTGTTCGAGTAGCCAATTCATCTGCCAGCTTTGTCCGTTGGGTCGGGTCCACGAGATCGGCCGGCCAAACTTCAACTGTGACTCGGTATTTCTCGTGTAGCCGTGCGGCCAACTCGCTGAGCACGTCTTCACGACGTGCGGTGATGATCAGGCTGTGGCCACGCGCGGCCAACTCGGTGGCCAGCGCTTCTCCGATGCCATGAGAGGCTCCAGTGACCACGGCGCGCGCGTCGGCACTGGGAGCGGGTACGGGCATCCGGTCATCGTACAGTGCCGCCCGTCATGGCTACGGTCGCACATCAACAGGCAAGAAAACGCCTGCACATCACGTGTGAGGCGATGAGTGTCGCGACGGGCACGTCCGGAAAAGCTTCGGGTTCGCACGATCGCTGCTGACCGACCGGATGTGGGACCGGCTGATGATGAAGAGTTTAAGTGCGTAACGCGACGTGTTGATCACCGTTCTTTCGGCGCACTCCTGCCTGATTCCCTTATATTTGAGTGTTCTACGAATTCTTCGCGCGGCATTGTCGATGCTCGCTAATCGATCAAAAGGCCTCAGCACCATTAAGGTTGCTGGCATATCTCGCGAGCGCGGCTCTCGTTGCGGCGCAATACAATGATGCGGAACAAAAACCAAGTGTTCATTTGCTCGATACTCACTTTTGCTTTCGCATTACCTCAGCGCGGCGCATTCCTAACCTGAGTGGTAGTTAAGAAGGCGGCGCACCGCCTCGTACTGCCAGCGGGCTCAGGGTTTTCTTCCTACTGTTTGCAATCCGCGGCAAAGCCGTGGAGGGCGGCAAACGGCAGATCCGCAGCGGCCGCATAAACGCGGACAGCGGCGCATAAGCGGCACGTAGCACGCGATGCGGGGCAGACAGCGGTGCCGGCCAACGGCTGGCCACGCTGTTGCGCGCGGGTGATGGCTGTCGAACCCGCACCCACCGTGAAACTACCGAAAGCCAGCACGGGTATCGGTGAGCAATTCTCACCAATCATGCTTCGGCAACTGCCTCAGCGAACTCATCGACAGGATCACGATGGTCGACGCTGGCTGGCCCGAATGCGGCTGAAAGGGTGGTAAGCCCCTCGGCGCCACCCAGAGCTTGGCTGGTTTCCCGGTTGTAACCTTAAAACTTTCTTAACCATCTCATGTTTTCGGGCATTTCAACGCCCCGACGGGTGTAGGCTGCCAAAATTCCCAATGTGTTGGGCGCAATTACAATAATAATAGGGAGCACCTATGTTGATACAACGTCGTCTCGTGCTGGCACTTGGTTCAGCTGTCGGTGGCCTTGCGGCCGCATTTTTCCAGACACCGTTCGCCCATGCCGACGTCTGCGACCAGGGCGAATGCACTTTGGTGTCGGGTGGTGAACCGACCGACGTCGTATATGCCGGGTTTCGGCCGTTGTTCGAGCAATGGACAGACACCCAGCCGACCAACGTTGACGTGGCTGGCTCGCCTTTTGTCAATGGTGTTTCCGGGAGCTACGACGTCTCGGAGGAGGACACTTCAACTCCATATATCGACGATGTGACTTATCACTTCGGCGACTTCACTCCGGCCGCGGACAATGCCAGCGGCATCGACTCCGACGGTCTGGCCGGAGCGACGGTTTACGACGTCGCGCTCGGCCCCGGTGGAAAAACCGTGGACGGCGCAACAACGTACGACTTCAACATCCTCAATGTGTTTCTCGGCGATGGTAACCACATCGAGATCGACAGTGATCCGGGCGCATTCACGAACTACCTGTACTCCACACCGACTGAGTCAGGGGACTGGATCCAATTCGCGGGCTCGTCAACTCCGACCCTGCTGTACGACACCTTGACCACCGCGTCGTTCCCCTCTGAGGCATTCAACGTCACTGACTATCTGCCCCCTGACGCATGGTTCCCCGACTTCAACAGTATGTTCCCCGCTGGCCTGGTGTAGCCCAGACGAAGACCTGGGGTCAGCGTATGGGCGGCTGCCGCCGATTCACCGCTGGGGCTGCGTACTGATCGCGGTCACAGCCAGCCCTAAGACCGTAGGTGGCAGTGGGTTACGGTAGCTGCCGTAACCCGCGATCGGCCGGAGGGTCTTCACAAGGGGGATTACTCACATGTCATTGGCTCGCAGACTCCGATTCCAGTCCCACCTTATGAAGGTCGGTGTAGACAGCGTGACCGGAGTTGCGCGGGACAAAGCGGCCGCGTACGTCTCGATGTTGCCGGGCAGGAAAACCGCCCCGCTCACTGACTTCGACCCGTTCTCGGCGCAGGCGATGCATGATCCCTACCCGGGATACCATGCACTGCTTACCGGGCCGGACGTGCCAAACGTGTGGTTCAACCGCAAACGCGGAATTTGGATCATCGCGGGCCACGACGACGTGCGAAAGGCGCTGCGTGACTATGACGCATTGTCATCGGCGCAGAGTCAAAGCCGGTACCGTGTCCACCTGCCGTCGATGAACGCGGCCGACCCGCCCGACCACACCCGGCTTCGCAAATTCGTCTCGCGGGCTTTCACCCCGCGGGCCATGGCGGCATGGCAGGCGGCCATCAACGAAGTCGCCGACGAACTCGTCGATGCGATGATTGGCCGCCGACGAACCGAAGCGGTGTCAGAGCTGGCCAAACCGTTGCCGACCCGACTGATCGCCATGATGCTGGGAATTCCGCGACAAGATCACCCGCAGTTCGTGGCGTGGTCCGATGAGATGGTTGCGGGTTCCTTCGTACCGCTGACGCGGCACGGAATTTCCCTCGCCGGGCGCTCAGGGCGTGCGACCGCGGCGATGCGACGCAATCTGGACCCCCTGATCGCGCAGCGCCGCCGCGATCCCGGTGACGACCTGATCTCGATGATGACCCACGCCGATGGCGACGACGTGCTGACCGACGACGAGATCTTCTGGAGCGCAGCCATGCTCATCGGTGCCGGCAGCGAGACGACGACTAACTTGTTGTCGGGGTTGTTGCTCACACTCGCAGAGCAACCGGAACTCTATACCCAGCTGCGTGAGCACCCTGAGCTGATTCCGGCTGCCGTCGAGGAGCAGCTGCGCTTCGTCTCCCCCGTTCAAGGGTTCTACCGCACGGCCACTCGCGACTACCCCGTCGGTAGGTACACGATTCCGGCCGGCGCCCGGGTCCTGTTGCTGTTCGCTGCGGCAAACCGTGACCCGCGCCGTTTCGACAACCCGGACACCTTCGACCTCAAGCGCAATCCTTCCGACCATGTCGCATTCGGCGGTGGTATCCACTACTGCCTCGGCACGGCTTTGACCCGGATGGAGGCCAGCCGGGTCTTTACCCAACTGCTTCCGCGGGTCGAGACTATCCGTCTCGACGGGCAGTACCGTTACCTCGACAACCCGACGATGCGCGGGCTGGTGCATCTGCCCCTGGAATTGGTGCCCGCCAGACATGGCGTGACCGGCACCGACACCGCGGTCGCCCGCGAATCCAGATAGGGCATTACAGCCGACGCATGCCGAGCCAGCTGTGGATTCGCTGCGCGACCGCAGCCCAGCCAGGCTCCAGCATCATGTTATGACCCATATTGGGAAAGAATTCCGCTTCAGTGCGGTATGCGCGCGCCGTCGCAAGTACTTCTTTCCGCGTGTGCGCGCCGTCATCGTCGGCGCCCAGGACCAGCAGTGGCGTCCTAACCCGTTTCGGCCGGGGCAAGCTGAGCACCGCGCAGTCGATGCCGATGCGCGAGCTGTCCTCTTGCAGCCGCGCCGCGCAATTCAGCACGAGGGAGTCGGGCGTCTGCGTGGAGAAGAATCTCTCGCGGGCGAGCTCCGGAGTGCTGATGTACGGCAACGCTTTGCCGGTGATCGCCATCTTGGTGAAGTGCCACGGGTGCGCTCGGATCCAGCGCAGCGCGGACCCGAGGTTTCCCTGCGGAGGCATGGAAGTCAGCAAAACGCCGGCGGGAGCTTCGTGCGACTCCAGATACTTCTGGACGATAAGGCCGCCCATCGAGTGACCGATGACCACCGGAGGTACAGGCAACGTGTCAGCAACCGAGGTGACGTCCTGGACGTAGTCGGCAACCGAACAGGTCCGCAGCGGCTTGTCACTCGGGCTATTGCCATGACCGCGAAAGCTCAGCGCCACAGCGCGATAGCCCTTGTCGGCGAAGAAACTCAGGAAGTTTTCATCCCAGCACCATGCGGCATGCCAAGCCCCATGGACGAATAGCAGGGGGACGGGGTGGGATTCGCTGACACACCCTTTGTCGATCACCTCAAGCATGTCGCCCACGGTTTCTCCTGCGCCCTGGGCACCGTGCAAGGCCTCCTGCGAAGGTTTCTTTCTGTTGAGCTACCGCAACATATCACGCATGTGCGGCGGCATCCTCCGATGTCTGGCTGGGCCGTGTTTGACCGACTCGCTACGCTGGCATCCGCACACAATTCCGGACGTCCGCGAGGAGCCCCAATCCGATGAAAAGCCAGCCGATCGCTCTGGTCACCGGAGCGACGAGCGGCATCGGTGAGGCCACCGCCTACCGGCTGCAGGCCCGAAATTATCTGGTGTTCGCGGCCGGCCGAAATCCAACTGCTCTCGATACTCTGCGATCACGAGGCCTGAAGGCCCGGGCCCTCGATGTCACCGATGAGAACGCGGTGGCCCGACTCGTCGAGGAAATCCACACGCAGCACGGGGGCGTAGACGTCCTCGTCAATAGCGCCGGATACCCGCTGCCCTGCCCCTTGGAGCAGGTGGCGTTGAGTGACCTGCGAAAACTTTTCGAGACTAATGTGGTTGCTACGCTTCATCTTTCACAGCTTGTGTTACCCGATATGCGTTCTCGTGGAGCGGGCAGGATCATCACCATCGGCAGCACCGGTGGAAGGTTCACCAGCCCGGGTGCAGGCGCCTACCATATCGTCAAGTACGGCGTCGAGGCCCTCTCGCTCGCTCTTCGCGCCGAGGCAGCGCAGTTTGGTGTCCGCGTCGTGTTGATCGACCCGACCGGGGTACGCACCAGGTTCGTCGAATCCCAGCTCGAAGCAACGCATTCTTACCCCGATGACGATCCCTACGGCGAATTCAAGCACCGCTACGCCGAGACCACGCGCGCGCTGACCGAGATGCCCGGCCTCATGATCGGAGCCGACACGGTCGCCCGTGCGGCCGTCCGGGCGATCGAGGCCAAAAACCCCAAACCGCGTTATATCGTCGGGGCGTCCGGAAAAGCTTCGGTGCTCGCACGATCGCTGCTGACCGACCGGATGTGGGACCGTGTCATGACGAGAGGCCTCAAGGCCTGAAACTTGCTGCGCTGCAGATTAGCTCAGCGCCTGCCGCGAGTCGATTTCCGCCACAGTGCCGCCGCCGCACCCTAGCCTTGGGTGCGGCGGCTGAGGCGGGTCCTTAGAAGCTGCTCAGCAGAATGTTCGCGAGGTCTGGGCCCAGTGTCGCGCCGGAGTTGCCCAATAAGTTGGTCAGCTCCGTCGACAGGTCCGCCGACAGTGCGCTGGGCTCCAGACCGCCCAGCAGGGTGGTCAAATCCGTCGACAACGTGGAGTCCAGGCCGCCCAGCAGAGTGGTCAGGTCCGTCAGCGTGGTGGGGTCGGCGGCACCCGCCCCGGCACCGGGGCTGTACAGGCCCAGGTCCGTCCACAGCGTCTGGAAGAACGGCGCCAGTGTGCTGGGGTCGAAGCCACCCACGCTGAAGCTGGGGTCGGGCTGACGGGTTGCCGAAGTCCCAGTATCCTTGCTGCAACGCAGTGATGTCGTCCTGGATCTGAGCTGCGGTCGGGGCGTTGTAGGCGTCGGCGGCGTATTGGCTTAGCCAGTCGTTGATGATGGGATTGTTGGACGAACCGAAAAGGTCTTGCACGAGCTGTGGGTAGTTCAGGTGCAGGTCGGTGACAAGGGTGCTGCACTCGCCCGGGCAGAGCGGGCTCCCCGGGGTGAAGGGATCGAAGGCAACGATAGTACTTGCCAGCCAAGCTTGAATAGCTTGGGTGATTTCCGTGAGGGTGGGGATTTCGATGCCGGTGCCGAGAAGGCCGTCGGTGGCAGGCGTCTGGCCCAAACTATTGAGGAAGTTCTCGAAGGGCAAGAAAATATTGCTTGTGTAGGTGGGGCCGTCTGTCCATGGCATCAAGTTATCCGCCCCCTGGGTGCCCTGAAGGCCCCACTCGGGAACGAGTAGGCGACGCCGCTGGGGTCAGCGCCGTCGTAGCCCGGCTCGGGGAGACCGAGATTCTGGTTGAAGTCGTATCCGTTGAAGAGCTGGGAAAGCGGTACCTGGAACCAGTTGTTGATCAGCGGAAATTTTTGCAGCCCGGTCAGGATCCCCTCCCACCACAGGAGTGAATCGATGGGCTGCCCTCCGGTGATGGGGCTCGTCGCGGCGATGGGTGTGCAGCCCTCGGCGGCGCAGAACGCGTTCACCGGGGCCTCGGCTGCGACGAGCCCCGTCAGTTGCTGGCCGAGGCCCGCGTTCCAGTCGTATTCGTTGCCGAAGAAATCGTAATTACCGGCATTGATGTCGCCGGTCATTCCGGACAGCGCCGGGAACGGAAACAGCAAGTCAGTTCCCGCCTGAAAATGGCCGGGGTCTCCGGGGTCGATTCCCCAGATGTTCGTGGAGCTGGTGACGGCCCATGTCCCGGAGAAAAATAGGGACTCCGCGTCGGCGTCCAGGGCTTGAACCTCGTTGTACGGAATGTTGAGGATGTCGTAGAACAGGTTCACCGGAACATCTAAGGGATTGAAGGTGTCAACCAGCCGTACCGCCGCTGTGACGCTGTGAACGTCAGGCAGCCGCTGCGCGATGGGAGTGACGGCGAGGAGACTCGCCGCCGCAAGTGCGGTACCCGCCATGGCATACGGACGCGCAGCAGCCTGCATCACAGTCCCCTCCCTCTTGCTGTGTCCAGACGGAAAGAATTTACCCAAGACAACCGCGCCGCGGGGGTTTTTAGACAAATCCTCCGGTCGGTCGGACGACCCGGCCTGAACCCTATCACCTCTCATCGAGCCAAGCGCGGTTGCCGTAGGCATCGAGGTGGATGACCTCCTCGACCTGCTTACGGGTCGTCGGCCCGTAGTGTCCGCGCGGCCAGCCCAGGGTCACGATGCAGCAAGGAGCCACAGCGGGTGGTAGCCCGAGAATCTTCCGTGCTGACGTCCGGCTCCACAGCGGCAAGGTGATCAGGGAGGCCCCCAGGCCCATGGCGCGCGCGGCGAGCAACAGGTTCTGCACACTGGGATAGATCGATCCCCAGTAGGCCGACTCCGCGGCATGCGGCATCCGCACGAGTGGTAGCCGGCCCTCGCGCGCGCCGAGCCGTAGGCAAGCCACCACCAGGACCGGGACCTCGGTGAAGTAGTCGACCTGCCATTGCACCGCACGCGCGATCCTTGCCATCGACTCGTCCCGGGCAACGGCACGCCGGATGATCGCGCCATATTGGACTTTCCATCCCTGGCGGTAGCGCTTGGCCAGCTTTTCCTTGAGGCGGCGATCCTTGACGACGATGAACTCCCAGTTCTGTCCGTTGGCGCCGGTCGGCGCGTGCAATGCCAGCTCGATGCAGTGGCGCACCAGCGCGTCGTCGACCGGGTCGGGAAGCACGCGACGCAGCGCGCGCTGCGTCATCATCGCCTCTTGCAGCGGCATATTGAGCCGATCAAGGGCCTCGGCTGCCGTTGGCACCGCCCACGGCTGACCCCTGGTGGAAGGTGCGTCAGGCATGCTCGCTGATCCATGTCGTGGTGAACCGTTGAATCTCGGGAATCCCTTGAGCGAACTCGCGGGCGATGAAGCGTCTCGATCGTGCCGCCCACCAACGGGACTTTGAACTCCACTGTCGCATCGAACGTCATCTGCGAGCCGCTGTCCGACGGTGCCAGCACTGCCCTACCATGACCCGATCCCGGCGCGCCGATTACCGCGACACTGATCTGCCCGCCGACCCGGCCGTCGCCGCTCGGAGTCCACTCCTCCGTGCTCACGATGTTGAGGTCGCCGCGATAGAACTTGGTGAGTATCCCGGGCAGCTTGCCGTGACGCAGATCCTCGGTGATGACGACGCGCACCGTGCCGTCGTCGCCAACGACCAAGGAGTCCAGTGTTTTGTTGCCGCCGAAGGCCTCCAGCCGGGCCCGCCAATAATCCTCATCGCCCAATGCGGCATGAATCTGCTCGACGCTGGCCGTCGAGTCGAACGACACGTCAAATGACCGGGGCATCACACAGCTACTTGGACTTGCCGAAGATCCGATCCGCCAAGGCGGCGGCGAACTTTCGCGTCTGATCCAACTGCTCGGGCTGGACGTTCGTGCTCGGGATACGCACACCAAGGTACTTCTCGCGGTACTGTCCGCTGCCCAGGTAACTGGTCAGCGACAGCATGGAGCGCAGCGGATCACCGGGATACGTGAAATGGATGGCGTCCACGTAGCGACCACCCTGCTCTTCGGCGAGTTCACGCACCGTCGTAAAGTTCTTCTGCCAATATTGCCGGCAGACCACGAACACGGCGAACGGCTTGCCCGACAGCAGTTTTCGTGCCTCGTCTGACTTCAGAAAGGATCGCATCGGCATGCTCACGGTCTGCCACCAGGTTGGCGAGCCGATGCAGATCAAGTCGTAGTCACCGTCTCGCACGGTATCCGGGGTGCGGATCTCCCCTGTCTCACCACGTCTCTGTGCGGGCAGCACGCTGAGCATGTCCGGCCACACACGTCGCATCGGGAAACGCGAGAACCGCTCGGCATACCGCTGGTCGGTGAACTCGATCGGCGCCTTGTGGACCTCACATCCCCGCTCGCGGAACACCTCTCCCGCGGCCTCCAGCACTTTGAGCGACTGGCCGGTGTAGCTGTAGTACAGCAGCAGGACCCGCGGCGGCTTGTCGCTGCTCCCTTGGCTGGTCGTGTCGGTCATGTCGCCTCCCTGTTCCCGGCCCGCCGACCGTCACGCCAGCGTGGCTTTCGCGCTCGACCGTCACGCCAGCGCGACGCTGGCGAACCCGGCCCACTACCCTCACACACGTGAGCGACAAGGTTCGCGTCGACCTCAGTGGCGCCGCACAGACGATGCTGACGACCCTGTACTGCAAGGCACTCGACGCCGACTTCGACCGACCGGTGCTCGGCGACAGATTCGCCAAGGACGCGGTCGGCCGAATCGATTATGACTGGGACGAACTCGGGATCGCCCCCCGGTGGACGCCGCTGGTAACCGTACGCACCGCCCAGTACGACATCTGGGCGGCCCAATTCCTGGACCTCCACCGAATGCCACTGTGATCCATCTTGGCTGCGGTCTGGACAGCCGGGTCTTTCGGCTCGACCCCGGCGCGGGCGTGGAATGGTATGACGTGGACTACCCAGCGGTAATCGCGTTGCGCGAGAAGATCTTTCCTGGCCGCCGGCGATACCACCTGATCGCTACCGCGGCGACGGAGCCGTCCTGGCTCGACCAGATCCCCGACGACCGACCGGTCTTGCTGTTGGCCGAGGGCATCAGCATGTACCTGACCGAGCACGACGGCGTCGCGCTGCTGCAACACGTCGTCGACCGCTTCGGATCCGGCGAACTGCAGATCGACTTCTACAACTGGCTGACAATCCGCTCCCAGAAGGCGCACAAGTTGCAGCGCCAGTCCGGTTCGACGCTGTACTGGGCGGTCAACACGCCGCGGGACATTCTGAATGCAGTTACGGGTATTCGGTTGCTGACCGCCGTCACGTTCTTCGATGCACCGACGTTCTGCCGGACTCCGCGCGGCTTTCAGCGGGCCAGCCGTCTGGTTCGAGCGGTCCCGCCGCTGCGTGGGACATTTCAATACCACCGCTACGCCTTCGGCCCGGTCAACTGACACCGCTTGCGGCGTGCTGCTCGGCAAGGGTGCAAAGCAACGAATGTATTGCCTCAACCGACCTTTCCGGCGCCGGACCATGTGAGTGATACTCGACGTTGAGCTGTCCGGCGAATATCTGGGTGAAGTAGAGCTCGATTCCAGCGCTCACCGCGAGGTACATCTCGCCGTGGGTAGCGGTCACTTCCAGATCTGGAGGCGTACGCAGTGGGGGGACCAGGCCGTTGTCGGACAGCAGGACGACATCGGGCAAGCCCGGCGCATTCCCGACGTATTGCGGGCTGAAGTGCAGCCGGGACTGCTGGATCACACCGTCGGCCAGGTCTGCCCGGAAAGTTTCGGCGATATCGCGCGCGAGATCGACCACACTGGTCTTTTGGTCGATCTCGGCGAGATAGGTTCCCACTCCCACCGGGTTGGTGCACCCGGTCGCAGACACCGGCGGCGAGAGAAAATACCGCAGATCGACTGTGTAGAGGAATGGAATCGGGATGTTCAGCCTGCCCCGAACCTGCCACTCCGCCAGCAGGATGACCGCAGAGAGGACGGCGTGCAAGCCCAGCCCGTGTGAACGGCAGAGCGCGACGATGTCGTGGGTCCGGGGTTCGCTCAGCCGACACGACACCATCGGAACAAGGACTGGTGAATCCGGTTTGACGCCGATTTCAGCTCGCCGGGATGGCGGGAGGTCGTAGGCGAACAGTGCCGGCATGAACCGCTCGACTCCAGAGCGCGGCTGCTTTTGGATGCCCCGCTCGGCGAGCACCGCCTCTATCGACTCCGGCGCGGGCTCGACGGTGACCGGACGGATGCTGCCGGTGCTGACTAAGTCGGTGTAATAGGAGAGCACTTCCTCGATGAGGTTGTACATGTGATGGCCGTCGGCGAGGGCGTGATGCACGTATAGCGTCGGCTGCGCTTGTCCATCGCGGAGGATCAGACGCAGGTGTACCAGCGATTCACTCTGGTCGAAATGCGGAGGGGGGACCTCGGCTTGCGGGCCGTCGAGTTCCAGCACCTCGATCCCAGGGTGCGCAAGGTCATCGGTGACGATTTCATGGCGCCCGTCGGGGCCCCGCTCGAGGCGGGCGGTGAGAACCGGGCGGGCTTCCAGCAGTGTGTCGAAGGCATCCGACAGGGCGTCGACATCAATCGGGCCCTCGACGTGCGCGCCAAGACCCACGAAATTTTGCGTCTCGGCCATCATCTGCTCGCTAGAAGCCAGCTTCCGAATCACCGACGATGGAAACAATTTCAGACTCCCTGGCGGTCTGCGGATGCACGGTTCGTGGGCATCGGCCTCAACCTGGTGCATCGGTCGACGACAAGTCCACCAGGGCCATGTCATCGCCGGCCGAGTCAATTTCTTCTTCGGCGAGCGCGTCCCGGGTCAGCTCCGTCAACGCCTTCGTGAACCCGTCGGCAAACGAATGCGCGGTGGCCGATTCGACCCTGCGGGTGTCGTACCACCAATCCAGATGGAGCACACCCCCGCAGCGGTACACCCGAAGTTCGATCGCGTGACCCAGGCCAGGAAGCGCCTCGCGTACCGGCATAGCGGTGTCGGGATCGAACTGAACAGGCACGCTCTCCGACGGCAAGGACGGCAGGTCAGGAATCGTACCGATATACGAGAAGAAGATGTCGGCCGGGCGGGCAGCACCGAGTAGCTGCGCGGTCGGAGCGTAGAAGTAACGCAGTAGCCCGTATCCGATTCCGTAGTGCGGGACGGCTTTCAGCGTGTCGTGCACCTCGTCGAGCAGCTCTCTGGGCCCGGCGCCTTGACCGCTAGCGCACTTGAGAGCGACCGGATAAATGGTGTCGAACCAGCCAACCGTCCGGCG
Organism: uncultured Actinomycetota bacterium; assembly: GCA_963787635.1. Lineage (GTDB taxonomy): Bacteria > Actinomycetota > Actinomycetes > Mycobacteriales > Mycobacteriaceae > Mycobacterium. The sequence goes on from CAWBDP010000009.1 coordinate 200,210, forward strand.
CAGGTCGACATCAGGTCTGAAGCACCGACCTGCCCGGCCCGCTCAGGTCTACCGAGACGGCTCCGTCGCCGACAGTGGTTGCGATCATTCTGCTCAGGGCGGCCAGCAGAATCTCCTCTACCGGCACTCGAAGCCGGCGCCGGGTGTCGTCGATTTCGGTTGTTTCCGAGGCGGTCAGAGCCGAGGGCACTTTGACCAAATCGGCAGCAGCCGGCGCTTCGGTGACGTCCTGACGGGCCATCCGCAGGTCGGCTCCCGTTACTGTCTTCAGCCAGAAATCGCGGCTTTCGACGACTGCTGGATGGACGGCCAGCGCGGCGCAGCGCTGGGACCACTCGGTCCACGGTGTGGTGATCGATTGCAGCGCAATCTCTTCGCCCGACAAGCGTTGTCCGAATGCGGTGAAGATGTCAGTGAGCAGGATGTCCCGCGACGCATTGTCGGCCGCGATCGCGTGCACACTCAGGGCGAGGTAGCACGGACCACCTGGTAACCCGGGGACATAGGCGGCGGTCAGTAGCGGGCTGGACAGGTTCTGCTCGCGAATCTGCTCCGTGAGCTTGCCGACTACCACTTCACGCTCCTGCGCGCTGCCCGGTGAGACGTCGTCGGGAAGCGCCAGCGTGACCAGTTCGGTGAACTCCTGCGGCTCACCGACGACCTGTTCCCAGGTGCCCGCGCGCTGCTCTATCCGCAGCCGTAGCGCCTCGTGGTGGTTGGTCACCGCGGACAGCACCGCGCGGATGTCCTCGACTTGCACGTCGGGCCTAAGTTGCAGGATCAGCGGAACCCGCCACTGGCCGCGTTCGGCGACTCCGTGCTCGAGGAATCCGACGATGTTCGGCGGAATCGGAGGATGCACCGCATCATTCGATGAGTGGCGCGCCAGGCCGCCGGCCGCGTAGCGGGCAGTCAGGGCCTTGGCGAGTGCGACCAAGGTCGGGTTGTCGTACAGGTCTTGCGGGGTGAGGTCCAGCCCTTCGTTGGACGCGGTCATCGCGACGCTGATCGCGACCAGCGAATCACCACCCAGTTCGAAGAAGTTGGCGCTTCGGTCGACCGAACCGACACCGAGACACTGCGACCAGATGCGCTGCAACGTCGCTTCCATCGGCGACTTGCCGTTGGTGGCCGGCTGGGCATGCTCAGCGGTTCCGGTCGACGCCGTGGCCGCCGTCCCGTTCGTCGGGGCGCCTGCCCATGAATGCGGTCGATGATCCACCCAATGCCGTTGGCGCTCAAAAGGATAGCCGGTAATCGAAACGAGCTGTGGCTGGTACCCACCCCTTAGCGGAGTCCAGTCGACCTGGACGCCCGCCGACCAGAGTTGCCCGAGCGCCAGCAGGAAGGCATCGCGGTCGTCGCGGTTCTGGGCGTGGTGACGCATCAGCCGGACCGCCCGGTGACCGTTTGACCACCTCGGGTGTCGCATCGCCGACGCGGTCAGGGTGCCGCCCGGGCCGACTTCGATCATGACACGGTGCGAATCGGCAAGTAGCACATCGACTTCGTCGGAGAACCGGACCGTCGATCGCACCTGGCGCGCCCACGTTGCGGCGTTGGTGGCCTCGCCGGCGGCCAGCCAGGTCCCGGTGACATTGGACAGCAACGGGATTTGCGGTTCCCGCAGCGTCAGCCGCGACAGGAAGCCGGTGAACTCCGGAATCATCGAATCCATCAGGCGCGAATGGAACGCATGCGACGTGCGGACCCGACGCGCCACGATCCCCTGTTCGGCGAGGCGAGCGCTGAATTTACGGATGTTCTCCTCGGACCCGGCAACCACGCAGCCGGCCGGCTCGTTGATCGCCGCGACGTCGACATCACCCGACAGGTGCTCGGCGATCGCCTCGGGGCTCTGCGCCACCGCGACCATCACTCCGCGAGGAGCGGCATGCATTAGGCGGGCACGCATCGACACCGCCTTGATAGCCGTTTCGAGATCGAAAACCCCTGCGACAGTGGCTGCGACGTACTCGCCGATACTGTGCCCCGCCAATGCGGCCGGGCGAACACCGTAGGTTTCGATCAACTTCGCCAGCGCATATTCCACCGTGAACAACGCGGGTTGGGTCCGGTCGGTGCGCTCCAAATTCCGTGCGGTCCCGTCGAATACCTCGGCCCGCAGGTCGATATCCAACTCCTGGCCAAATCCGGCGGCACACTGATCGAAATACTCGGCAAAGGCCGGCTCGGATTCATAGAGGCCACGTGCCATCCCGATGTGCTGAGCGCCCTGACCGGGAAACAGGAAAACGACTCGGCCGGAACTGGCATCAGCACCGGTATCGTCGGTGCCCGGCACCGATTCGCCGACAAACACGTTGTCGTGCTCGGCAGCCCCCAGCAGCGCGGCCGCGTCCTCGCGGTCCTTCGCGACCGCTGCCATGCGAAAGTTTTCTTTTCGCCGGCGCGTCAGGGTGTACGCGGCGTCGGGCAGGCTGGCCTCGTTTGGGCCAGACAATTCGGCGGCCAGGGCCGAGCGTGACTGCTGCAACGCCTCCGCGGTGCGAGCCGACAACAACAGCACCTGGGGACCCGGTCGTGGGGTTGACGCCAGGACTGTCGGCGCTTCTTCGAGCACCAGATGCGCGTTGGTGCCACCGACGCCGAACGAACTGACCCCTGCGCGCCGAACACCGTCCCACTCCCACGGGCCGTACTCACTGCGCACAACGAAGGGACCCTGGTCGAGATGCAGTTCCGGGTTGGGGCGGGTGTAGTGCAGTGTTGGCGGAATCGCGCGGTGCTTGAGGCACAGAATCGTCTTGATCAAACTTGCGATCCCGGCCGCTGACTCCAGGTGACCGATATTGGACTTGACCGAACCGATATAGCACGGACCGTTGCGGGCCTCCTCGGAAACAGCGAATGCTTGTCGCAGACCTTCGATTTCGATCGGGTCACCCAGCGGTGTGCCGGTTCCATGTGTCTCGACATAGCTCACGGTTGCGGCGTCGACCTCCGCGACCGCGTGCGCCTCGGCGATGACATCGGCCTGACCGGCCGCATTGGGCGCGGCGTAGGTCATCTTCGTCGATCCGTCGTTGTTCAGGGCGGATCCCCGAATGACCGCGTGAATGCGGTCCCCGTCATCGATTGCGTCCTGCATCGCCTTCAGCACCACCACCCCGACTCCGCTGCCGAAGATCGTGCCGTCAGAGCGCACGTCGAACGGCCGGCAGTGGCCGGTCGCCGACACCATCGAACCGGGCTCGTGCCAGTAGCCGACGTGGTGTGGGATCCGCAGCGACGCGCCGCCGGCCAAAGCCATTTCGCATTCACCGTTCAAAATGCTCTGGCAGGCCAAATGCACCGCAACCAGCGCCGACGAGCAAGCGGTCTGAACCGACAGTGCTGGGCCGCGCAGGTTGAACTGGTGTGCCACCTTCGTCGCCAGATAGTCCTTGTCGTTCTGCAACGACAAGTTGACCATCTCGAAGGTAACGCCCTGTCCGATGACCACGTTCGGGTCCTGATTCGACATCAGGTTGTGCAGCAGGTAGCCGCTGGTGGTGCTGGTCGCGTATACGCCGACCGAAGCGTCGATCTCGGCGGGGTCATACCCGGCGTCTTCCAGCGCATGGTAGGCAGATTGCAGGAACAGCCGATGTTGCGGATCGGTCATCCGGGCGGTGTGCGGAGTGAAACCGAAGAACTCGGCGTCGAATTCGTCTATTCCGTCCAGCAGCGCGGCACGCCGCACATATGCGTGGTTCGCCAGCGCTTTCTCACCGATGCCGGCGGCCAGCAGGTCGTCTTCGGAAAGGGTGACAATCGATTCCTGCCCGCGGCGCAGATTGTCCCAGAACGCCGACAGCGTGTTGGCCCCGGGCAATCTGGCAGCCATGCCGACAACCGCAATCGCGTTGGCCGGCAATTCGCTGATGCTGGTCATACTCGGTCTCCTACCTTTCGCCGCGCCGCGGCCCGTTGCCGCGCCGCCGCGCGCTGCTTGGCTCGATCCCGAACTCCGCTTGCGCTCTCGGAGTCGTCCTGGCCACTGAGCCCCAGTTGCCGAATGAGATCGGTGGTAAGGCCGGCGATCGAGGCACCCTGCAACAACAGGGCCACTGGCGGCTCCACACCGAAGTCACCGCGAACGGTGTTCCTGATTCGCACCGCCATCAGGGAATCCATCCCCAGTTCGGTCAACGGCTGATCGGTGTCGATCGTGCTGTCTTTGGGGTAGCCCATGATGGCCAGGATGCGCCCGCCCAGACGTGCGGCGACCACCCGGTTGACCTCGGCGGCCGCCATCTCACGAAGCGCATCGACACCCGCCCAGTCGTCGTCGCTGTCGATGTCGAGTTCCTCGGCCAAGACGGCGAAATACCCCAATTGCTGGATCTCCGGGAATGCGGCCGCCGCGCGGTCCAGGCGCAGCCGAGCCACCCCCACCCGGGCGAGGTCGCCGGCGAGCACCGATTCCAGAGCCTCGATACCCTCGGCCGGCGCAATGGGATCCAGCGCGCTGAAGGTCAACGAGCGCGCGACACCAATGTCGGACCACTGGCCCCAATTGATTGTGGTGGCAGGCAGACCCGATGCGCGACGCCAGGCCACCAGGCCGTCGAGCCACGCACTCGCGGCGGCGTATGCGCCCTGTCCGGGCGAACCCAGCAGTGACGACGTCGAAGAAAACCCCACCCACCAGTCGAGCTTGCGATCGGCCGTGGCCACGTGCAGCCGCAGCGCGCCGGCGGCCTTGGGTGCCCAGACCCGTTCCAGGCTTTCGCTGCTGAGGGCAGCCACGATCTGGTCGTCGATCACGGCGGCACCGTGCACAACTCCGCGTAGCGCGAGCCCGGTTTCTTCGGCGGCGCTCACGAGCCGCTCGGCCACTCCGGGCGCAGAGATATCCCCGGGCACGACAGCAATTTGCGCGCGTTGTTCCAGCTCCGCGATGACCGCCTGCTGCTCATCGGAGGGTTCGGACCGCCCGTTGAGGACGACACGTGCGGCGCCATTGTCGACAAGCCAACGGGCAACAACCAAGCCGATACCACCCAGACCGCCGGTGACCAGGTAGGCGCCGTCGGATTGGACGACCGGGCCGTGCTTACCGGCACCGAGCGTTGCGCGAGACAGCCGTTCCACATATCGGTGTTCGCCGCGCCAGGCGATCACATCATCGCTACTGGCCAATCCCAGTTCGGCGATCAACGGTGCAACCGCGTCATCCGGCAAATCCAGCAGCGTGGCGCTCAGGTCAGGGTGCTCGTAGGCGAGTACCCGGATCAGTCCTTTCAGGGCACCGATCGACGGGTCACCCGGCTCGGTGTCGACGCTTAATCCATTGCGCGATACCACCCACAGCCGTGGGGCCTTCCCGTGCCAGCCGCCGATGACCGCGCGCACCGTCGCCGAGATGGCCCAGACCAGATCCCGGCCCACGCGCATCATCGGAGTCACCGGCCTCGAATGAGCGTTGCCCGGCGAAGACGATCACCCCGACTGGCGGAAGCTCAGGATCTGCCGCGGTTTTCGCGAACGCTTCCAGCACCGCAGACTCCTGGGAAAGGTCCGCGCTGACCACCCGTCGGGTCGGTGAGCTGAACTGGCTGCGGAAATCGTTTGCGATCGCCTCGGTCTCGGCCCCGTCAGTCAACACCAACCAACTGCCATCAGCGGAAGCGGCAGGCGCCGGATCGACTGGGATCTCAACCCAGCTAGTGTCAAAAATTTTCTGCGTCAGCGGCATTGGCACGGTGCGGCGTTGCACGCGTTGCAGGTAGATGCCGGTGATCTCGGCGGTGGGTGTGCCGGCATCATCCATCAGCACGACGCGGCCCGTTATACCGGCGCCGTCACCGTCGGGATTGACCAGCTCGGCGCGGCAGCGGGCACGTCGGCCGACCTCGCCGAATACCCGAATCGTCTCGAACGACACCGGTAGATAGGTGGCCTCGCTGGAATCGGCCAACGATTCCGCAGACATCGCGGCGGCCAAGCCCTGCAGCGCCGCGTCGAGCATCACTGGATGGATTCGGTAACTGCGGTGCGCAGTGGCCTCGTCGGGCAGAACTATCTCGGTCTCCGACGAACCGTTGGGGTTGCGAACGATCCGAGTCAATGCGGCGAACGCCGGTCCATGATGTAAACCTGTCCGGCGCAGCGCGGAGTAGAGGTCCGCGGGTGAAACAACACTGCCCGCCTCCCCGGTGCTCGCCTGCTCGGCCGTGGCCACCGCCTGCGACTCCTCGACCCGGGCGACCGCATGCCGGCGCCAATTGCCGTTGGTCGAGCGCGAATGGATCTCGACCCGAATGTCCGGGCTGTTTTGCATCAGCTGCGTCGTGAGCTGGGTCTGGTCGTCCAGCGGCAGCATCTGTTCGACCTCGAGCCGATGCACGGTCACCGCGTGCACAGGTAACCCGAGGGCTTCAGCCGCGGCTGCCAGTGCGATCTCAGCGAAACCTGTCGCCGGCATGACCGGCTGGCCATGCACCTTGTGGTCGGCCAGCCACCCATTGAGTTCGGTTCCGACGTCGGCCTGCCAGACATGCTCCCGGCCGGACGGCATCTCGACGTGCATCCCCAGCAATGGATGAGCACTGGCCGACAGCCGATTCGCCGACGTAGGTGCGGGCCAGTACCGGGAATGCACCCACGGCGTCGGTGGCAGCTGCACCATTCTTTCTGCGCTGTCGGCAATTTGGCCAGCGCCAGCTGACGGGGGCCGGACCGTGGCCAGCTGGGTGTGGAATGCCAGCGTTTCCGGGTTGTCCCGGTTCAACGTCGCCGCCACCTGGACATCACCGCGCGGCCGGGCCGACTCCAGGTTGCCGTTGATGGCATGGGTGAGCAGCGGATGGGGGCTGACCTCGACAAACGTGGCGTGGTTTTTCGCCGCGGCCGTCACAGCCTGGCTGAACCGCACCGGATTACGCAGATTGATCACCCAGTAGTCGGCGTCGAACGCCGGCTGGGCGCCGTTTGTTTGGCTGACCGTGCTGATCAACGGGATCGTCGGCGTTGCCGGCGCCAGATCGGCCAGCGCGCTTCGCAACTCGGGCAGTATCGGATCGACAGTGGGGTGATGCGACGCCACGTCGACCTCGATACGCCGTGCCAGGCGGCCTTGCCCATCGACCACCGCGACCACCGCATCGACTTGCTCGGGGGGCCCGGCGATCACCGTCTGCTGCGGCGCGGCGTACACCGCAACGGTGATATCCGGGTAATCGGCGATCAACTTCTCGGTTGCCTCGGCCTCCAGTTCCAGCAGCGCCATCGCGCCCTGCCCGGACAGCCGCGACATCAGGCGCGATCGGGTGGCGATCACCTTGAGCCCGTCGGCCGGGCTCAGCGCCCCGGCCACCACCGCCGCGCTCACCTCCCCCATCGAATGACCGATCACCGCATCGGGTTCCACCCCGTAAGAACGCCACAATGCCGTCAACGCCAACTGCATGCCGACCAGCACCGGCTGGATCCGGTCGATGCCGACCACCGGCTCACCGGCCGCCAGCACCTGCCGCAGGGAGAATCCGACCTGCTCGACGAATACCGGCTCCAGTTCGGCAACCGCGGCGGCGAACGCCGGCTCGTCGGCCAGCAACTGCCGGCCCATGCCCGCCCATTGCGAACCCTGACCGGAATACAGAAACACCGTGCCCGGCCCGCGCCGGTCCTCACGCACACCGATCACACCCGGGGCCGGCTGCCCGGCGGCCACCGCCCGCAGACCCGCCATCGCCTCGGCGTGGTCACGCGCGCACACCGTGGCCAATTTCTGGTAGCGGCTGCGGTGGTGGTTGACCGTGTGGGCGATGTCCGCCAGCGGCACACCAGTGCCGGCTTTATCCATCCACTCGGCCAACGCCGACGCCCACGACGCTATCCGTTGTTCTGTCTTGCCCGAGATCACCAACGTCGTCACCGGGGAGGATTCGGGTGCCGATACCGGCGGCGCATCCGGCCCCTGCTCGAGCACCACATGCGCGTTGGTTCCGCCCAGGCCGAATGACGACACTGCGGCGCGGCGCGGGCCTTCGCCAGCCGGCCAGCTGCTGAGTTCGGTGGGCACGAAGAGCCGCGTGGGTGACGGGTCGATCGCCGGATTCCACTGGCGAAAATGTAGATTCGGTGGAATCTGGCGCCGCTGCAACGAGAGGGTCGCCTTGATGAATCCGGCGATCCCGGCGGCAGCCTCCAAATGGCCCATATTCGTTTTCACGGCGCCCAGCGCGCAGGGACCGTCGCCGCGGCCATAGACGTCGGCCAACGCTTCGAACTCGATCGGATCGCCCAAAGCAGTTCCGGTGCCGTGTGCCTCGATGAAATCCACCGTGTTCGGCGTCACATCGGCGCTGCGCAACGCCCGGGTGATCACGTCGCACTGGGCGATGGTGTTCGGAGCGGTCAGACCGTTGGAGCGGCCATCCTGATTGATCGCCGAGCCGCGCACCACCGCCAGCACCCGGTCCCCGTCCCGCACAGCGTCGGTGAGCCGCTTGAGCACCACGACCCCGGCGCCCTCGCCCCGGACGAACCCGTCCGCCCGGGAGTCGAAGCTGTGACAACGGCCCTGCGGCGACAACATTCCCCACTTGGACATCGCGAGCTGGGTTTCCGGGCGCAGGATGACGCTGACCCCGCCGGCCAGGGCAAGATCGCTCTCCCGAAGCCGCAGGCTCTGGCAGGCCAGATGAATCGTGACCAACGACGACGAACACGCCGAATCCACCGCCACCGCCGGACCGCGCAGCCCCAACAGATAGGCGATCCTTCCCACGGCCACCGCGTGGGCGTTACCCGTCGCCGAGTAGGCATCGATGTTGTCCGGGTTGGCTGCCGAAATCGTCTGGTACTCGGCGTAATACACGCCCATCATCACCGCGGCGCGAACTCCGCCCAGAGTCTCCGGCGCTACCCCGCTATGCTCCAACGCCTCCCAGGCCACCTCCAGCATCAGCCGCTGCTGGGGATCCATTGCTTCGGCTTCACGCGGGGAGATTCCGAAGAAATCAGCGTCGAAGCCGGCCACATCGGGCAGGAAGGCGCCCCACTTCGACGACATCCGGCCGGGCGCGAACTGGTCCGGGTCATAGAATTCGTCGGCATTCCACCGATCCGAAGGGATCTCGCTGATCGCGTCGCCGCCGTTGGCCAGAAAGTCCCAATAGGCTTCCGGACCTACGCCACCACCGGGGAAGCGACAGCCGATGCCCACCACCGCCACCGGTTCCGCAGCCGCGATACGGGATGCCTTGTCGAACTGCTCGGTCAGGGCACCGCGCTGGTCGACGGTCATGCCCGAAACTCTGCTGAAGACCGTTCTCATCAAGAAATACCGCTCTCACTACCGGCCGAAGCCGACTCCACGCTGTCGAACAACTCATCCAACACACTGTCCGCCGAGGCGAACACGTCGACGGTGTCGCGTCCTCGCCTGTCCGGGGGGGCTTCTTGGGGTGCAAGTATCTCCACCAAATGTGCCGCCAACGACGTGATGGTCGGATGATTGAACAACATATTCGCCGACAAGTTGATCCCCACTAACTTCTGCGCTTCTCGCAGGACCGTCATCGCCATCATCGAGTCGAGGCCCAATTCGGGGAACGGCTGATCCACGTTGACCGCCGACGCTGACATTCGCAGTTCGCGGGCCAGAATAGCCCGTAGCCTGGTCTCCAGTTCGCTGAGCCGGTTCTCGGCCGGTATCTGCGACCAATCCGCTATGGTCGCGGCCGGCCGATTCTCCTCGTCAACCTTAGCTATCTGGCCGACGCCCGATGCCTTGAGCTCCTCGACGACCGTGTGGAAGTAGCCGAGTTCGCCGAACTCGGGAGTCGCAGCGACGGCGCGGTCCAGACGCAGCCGTCCGACGCCGACCCGGGTGAGCTTGCCGCCCACCAGCGACTGGAGCGCTTCGGTGCCCTCGGCGGGAGTGATCGGGTCCAGAACGCTGTATGTGAGCGCACGGCTCATCCCGACGTCTGACCACTGGCCCCAGTTGATCGCGGTGGCGGGCAGCCCGGATGCGCGCCGCCACGCCATCAGGGCATCAAGCCAGGCGTTAGCGGTGGTGTACGCCAATTGACCCGGCAAACCAAGCAGCGTGGCCATCGACGAGAAGCCCACCCACCAGTCAAGCTGTCGGGTGGCGGTCGCCGCGTGCAACCGCAGCGCGCCGGCCACCTTGGGGGCCCACACCCGTTCCATGCCGTCCCGGGTAAGGGCGGCCACCAAACCGTCGCCGCTCACGCCGGCCGCGTGCACCACTCCGCGCAAGATTCGCCCGGTCTCCTCGGCGGCCGCCACCAGCCGTTCGGCGACTCCGGGCGTGGCGATGTCACCGGGCACGAAAACGATTTCGGCACCACCGGCAAGCTCAGCTAGCGCCTTCCGCTGATCATTCGAGGGCTCGGTCCGACCGCTCAGGATGAGCCGCCCCGCGCCACGCGCGGCGAGCCAGCGGGTGACTACCGTGCCCAGGCCGCCCATGCCGCCGGTAACGATGTAGGAGCCATCCCTGCGGACAACGGCATCCTGGTGGCCGGTATCGAGCGTCGCACGCGAGAGCCGTTCAACGTAGCGGCGGCCCCCGCGCCACGCGATTACATCATCGCCCGCCGGTGCGGCCAGTTCACTCAGCAACGCCGCGACAATCTTCTCTGGGTCGTCCGGTTCGTCCAGATCGACCAGAGTGGCACCCACGTCCGGCTCACCGGCCAGCACCCGCGCCGCCTCGCCGGGGAACCGCCAGTTCCGGATCAGGCCTTTGAGGGCACCGATCGCGGGATCACCCGGCTCGTCATCGCCGACCGCAAGGCCGTTACGGGTGACCAGCCACAGCCGTGGCGGCTTGCCGTGCCAGCCCTCGACAGCCGTGCGCGCCGTGCCGGAGATCGCCCAGATCAAGTCCTGTGCACGCCGAAGCGCGCCGTCGGGGTCGCTGCCGTCGAAGGAACACTCGGCCGCCAAGACGATCACGCCCGCCGGGGGAACCTGCGGACGCGCCTTCATCTGCTCGAAGGCCGCGCGCACTGCCGTCTCGTCCGACAATTGTGCGGTGATCACCCGTCGGGTCGGCGAGGCGAACCCGGCGGTGAATTCGGCTCCGAGGGCCTCGGTCTCAGCGGTGGTCTCGGTCAGCAGCAGCCAGCTTCCAGCCGGGACAGCCGTTGGCCGATGCCCGGTTTCAGGGTGAGTCGTTGCCGTCCATTCGGTGTCGAAGATCTTCTGCTCAAGCGGTAACGCCAAGGCGCGGGCGTCGATCGGCCGCATGCGGATACCGGCGAGTTCGGCGATCGGAGTTCCCGCCTCGTCGATGAGGATGACCCGGCCCAGACGGTCGCCATCGTCCTGCTCGGAGCTGGCCAACTCTGTGCGGCACCGGGCCCGCCGACCGACCTGGCCGAACACCCGGATCGTGGCCAACGACACCGGCGCATAAGGAGTCTCGGTCGCGCCGTCCGGCGACTGCGCCGCCACTGAGGCTGCCAGAATCTGCAGCGCGCCGTCGAGCAGCGCCGGATGAATGCGATAGCCGGGATAGTCGGCAATCTCGTCGGCCAGCACGATTTCGGACTCCGGGCACGCCGGGTGGGCAGGCAGTCCGGCGCGGTGAGCGTGAGCCGGCCCGTCCCCGTCCGTCACCTCGATGCCGGCCACGGCATACCGACACCAGTTACCGCCCGCCGAGCTGGCGTGAATCTCAACGCGAGTCGCGTCGTCACCGTGGGCAAGCTGAGTGGTGACCCGGGTCTGGCGGTCCAGCACAAGCATCTGCTCGACCTCCAGCGCGTTGACGCCGACGCTCTCGACCGGCAGGCCGAGAGCATCGCAGCCGGCAGCCAACGCCATTTCGGCGAAACCCGCTGCCGCCATGACGGCCTGGCCACCCACCTTGTGGTTGGTCAGCCAGGCCAGCATCCCCGTGTCGAGCTCGGCCTGCCACACATGGTCGCGGCCGGAGGGCATCTCGACGTGCACCCCGAGCAGCGGGTGAACATCTGGCATCCGTGGTTGCGAGGACCGGTCGATCCAATACTTCGAGTGCAGCCACGGCGTCGGTGGGACCTGCGCGAGCAGTCCGGTGTCGCTGGCCGTCACGCCTAGGGTGGCGAGCTGGGTATGGACGGACAGGGTTTCGTCCTCGGATCGCTTCATCGTCGAGGTGACGATGAAGCGCTCGGTCGCCGACGTTGTCCCAAGCGTGTCGCTGATGCCGTAGGTGAGCAGCGGGTGCGGGCTGACTTCGACGAACCGGTGGTTTGCGTGCTTCTCGAAGGCGGCGGCCACCGCCTGACTGAACCGCACCGGGTTGCGCAGATTGGCCACCCAGTAATCGGCATCGAACGCTTGGCTGCCGGTGTGGCCGGTGGTGCTGATCAACGGGATCTTCGGCACGGCGGGCGCCAAATCAGCCAGTGCACTGCGCAATTCGGGCAGAATTGGATCGATCGTGGGGTGATGTGACGCGACGTCGACCTCGATGCGGCGCGCCAGGCGGCCCTGTGCTTCCACCACCGCGATCACCGCATCGACTTGTTCGGGTGGGCCGGCGATCACCGTTTGACTCGGCGCGGCATACACCGCCAGGGTGAGCGCGGGGTAGTCGGCGATCAACGCTTGGGTCGCCTCGGCGCCGGTTCCCAACAGGGCCATCGCGCCCTGTCCGGCCAGCCGCGACATCAACCGCGATCGGGTCACGATCACCCGCAACCCGTCGGCGGGGGTTAGCGCGCCGGCCACCACGGCCGCGGTCACCTCTCCCATCGAATGCCCGATCACCGCGTCGGGTTCCACCCCGTAAGAACGCCACAATGCCGTCAACGCCAACTGCATGCCGACCAGCACCGGCTGGATGCGGGCGATGCCGACCACCGGCTCGCCGGCGGCCAGCACCTGCTGTAGCGAAAAACCGGTCTGGGCCACAAATGCCGGCTCCAATTCGGCGACCGCCGCGGCGAACGCTGGTTCCTCGGCCAGCAGCCGCCGGCCCATGCCGGCCCACTGCGACCCCTGACCCGAGTACACGAACACCGTGCCCGATCCGGCCGGCTCCAGGTAGGGCTCCACGACACCCTCTGCCGGTTCAGCGGCGGCCAATGCCTGCAGCCCGGCCACCGCCTGGGCGCGATCACGCGCACAGACCGCAGCGAGGTTCTTGTACCGGGTGCGATGGTGATTGACGGTGTGGGCCACATCGGCCAACCGCACGTCGGCACCGGCACCGGTCATCCACTCGGCCAGCATCCCTGCCGTGGGCGCGATCCGCGCCGGAGTTTTGCCGGAAATCAGCAGTGTGTTGATCACCGGCTCCGGTTGCGCGACAGCGATTTCAGTCGCCGGGGCCTGCTCGACCACCACATGCGCATTGGTGCCGCTGACCCCGAACGACGACACTCCGGCCCGGCGGGCCCGGGTGACGGCCGGCCACGCCATACCGTCGGCGGCGATGGTGAATCGTGACGCGCCCGCGCTGGCGTTGGGGGTCAGCGCGGTGAAGTTGACGTGTTGGGGAATGTAACCGTGCTGCAGACTGAGCACGGTCTTGATGAAACCGGCGACACCGGCCGCCGACTCCAGATGACCCAGGTTGGTTTTCACCGATCCCAGCACCAACGGCGCCGAGCCGTCCCGCTCACCGAAGACTTGGCTGAGCGCCTCCAGCTCGATCGGATCGCCCAGCGCCGTGCCGGTGCCGTGCGCCTCGATGTAGTCGATTTCGGACGGCTGCAGCCGCGCCGCCGCCAGCGCCGCACGCAGCACCGCCTGCTGGGCCGGGCCGCTGGGCACGATCTGTCCACTGCTGGGACCGTCCTGGTTGACCGCGGACCCCCGCACCACCGCTAGCACCGAATCACCTTCGCGCACAGCGTCACTGAGCCGCTTGAGCATCACCACCCCGCAACCCTCGCTGCGCACATAGCCGTTGGCGTCGACGTCGAAGGTCTTGCACCGCCCGTCGGGCGCCAGCATCCCCCACCGCGAGCAGGCGATGCTGTTCCGGGGGCTCAGGATCAGGTTCACACCGGCGGCCAACGCCTGGTCGCTTTCCCGCCGACGCAGGCTCTGGCACGCCAAATGGATGGTGACCAGTGACGACGAACACGCGGTATCGAGCCCCACCGCCGGACCGTGCACACCGAGGAAATACGACAACCGACCGGTGATGAAGTTCATCGCGCTGCCGAACGGCACGTAGGGGTCGATGTCCTCCGGCCGCAGGTTCGAAGCGAAGGACAACAGGTAGTCGATTGTGGTCCCACCGACGAAAACCCCGGTTTGCGTCCCGCGGATCTGCTGCGCGGTGACACCCGCGTTTTCCAATGCCTCCCAAGCAACTTCGAGCAGCAGCCGCTGCTGAGGATCCATCGCCTTCGCTTCGCGCGGGGAGATATTGAAGAATTCGGCGTCGAATTCGGCGGGCTGCCACGAGGTGAGAAAGCCGCCCTCGCGGTTGCAGATCGTCCCCGGCTTGGTGTGGTCTTCGGAATAGAACGCGTCGGCGTCCCAGCGGTCCGCCGGCACCCGCACGACGCCACTGGCGCCCTCGCGCAGGAGCCGCCAGTACTGGGCGGGGGTGTTCACCCCGCCCGGGAATCGGCACCCCATCCCGATCACCGCGATCGGCTCGGTGTCGGCTTGTTCGGCGATCGCCAGCCGCGCAGTCAGATCGTCGATCTTGTGCAGCGCCTCGGTGATGATCGCCCGGCGATCCGGCGGTGCACCACTCATGGCGCTCAACCTAGCCTTTCGGAAAGTTCTTTAAGCAGTTCCTCATCGGTGAGGTCGTCGTACGCGTCGGCACTGTCCTGCTCTGCGGCAGCTTCGATCAGCTCGGGAAGAATCGTGGCCAGGTAGCCGGACAGCGCTTCCACGGTGGGATAGTCGAATACGACCGACGCGGGCAGTGCCTCCCCGAGACTGTCGGACAGCGACCGCTGAAGTGTCACGCTCATCAGCGAATCCATCCCGGATTGGAAGAAGCCCGCCGTCGGGTCCAGCAGCTGCGGCGATGCCAGTCCGGTGGCCGCGACGACCGCAGCGCTGACGTGATCGACCAGCAGCTTGTGCCGCCCCGCCGGTTCGCAGTCGCGCAATGCCTGCCGGAACTCCGTTCCCAGCGTTGACGAACCGTCGCTGTCGCCGTCGGCCGGCGTCAGGTCGTCGACGATGTGCAACGCTGCCCGGGTGCGATAGGCGGTCGCCAATCGGGGCCAGTCCGCGGCGACGATGACCGAACGAACGGGCGCGTCTGGCCCGACCTCCCGCAACGCCTGGATTGCGACCTCGTCAGGCATCGGCTCCAGACCAGACTCCAGGGTCACCTGGCGCTCCTGGTCTGATTGATTGTCGGACAACGACTTCCACAGCCCAAAGTTGATCGCGGTGGCCGAAAGTCCGGCCGCTCGACGTGCATAGGCGAAGGTGTCGAGGTAGGTCGTGGTCGCCGTGTAATGGGCCAGCCAGCGGGAGCCGGTGACTCCGGAGATCGAGGAGAACAGCACAAACTGGCGCACCGGGTGATCGAGTGACAATCTGTGCAACAGCGCCACCACATCCAGCTTCGGCCGGAACATCGCGGTGACATCGTCATCGGTCATGTCGCGCAACGTAACCGGGCCGCCGCCAAAGGCCGCCAGATAAATCCCGCGCAAGGGGGGAAGGTCCGCGCCGAATCGATCGAAGAGCACGCTCATCGCGGCTTCGTCGGCCGCGTCGGCGGCCACCGAAACCAACCTGGTTCCGGTCGCCGACAGGGTTTCGGCTAACTCATCGAGGCGCGAACCGGGGTTGCGTGACACCGCGACAACGGCGGCCGCACCCATGCCGGCCAGTTGCCGAACCAGGTGTGGTCCGATATTGCCGGTTGCGCCGATGACCAGATAGCTGCCGTCCTTGTCGAGTTCAACCGGCCCGGACGACACCGGCGGGTAACCCTTCTGCAGGCGCGGAACCCGGCGAACACCGGCCCGATACACGACCTGGTCCTCCCCGTCCTTCGCGAGCGCCTCGTCGAGCACATACCGAGCGGCCGGCCCGGCGGGCACCGACTCGTCGACATCGATGACGCCGCCCCAGATTCCGGGATGCTCCAGCGCCAGCGTGCGACCAAACCCCCACAGCACGGCGTGAGCGGGATTGGCCCGATCACCTTCACCGACCGGCTGCGCATTGCGGGTGAGCAGAAATAGCCGTGGCGGCAACGCCATCGTGGCCAACGCGTCGGTCAGCCTTCGCGCGGCGTTGAACAGGTCGTATCCCGGTTCGGCGGCCAGATCCTCAGCCGCAGCCTGCGGCGCGTAGAGCACGTGGGTCACTCCGGCCAGTGCGTTTGCGACGACTGCCTTTTCGCTGTCGTCGGCCAACGTCGAGGGCGGCAACACGGTCACCCGGGATTCGTCGCCCAGAACGCGTCCGATCTGGATGCCGACCTCGGACTCGGCGATGACCAGCCACCAACTGTCATCGTCGACATGCACACCCGACGACTCGCGCACCGGCCAGCCCAGCTCGCAATACCATTGCGCCGGAACCGCGCCACCACCGTGTGCGCCGGGATGACCGTTGCGCTCCGCGGCACGGGCCGAAACCCGTGGTTTGGGCCGGATCCAGTGGCGGGCGTGGTGCCACGGGGTAGTCGGCAGCAGCGGGTGGGGTTCGGGCGGATGCGGAGTCTGCGGCGGATTGCTCGCGTGGATGGTGTTGAGACTGGTGTGGAAGCTCAATGTGTCGTCACCATCGCGCCACAGCGTCCCCACACTGTGGTGGTGAGTCACCGACTCCAGTGTGTCGTTGATGGCGTGCGTCAGGATCGGGTGAGCGCCGATCTCGATGAACGTGGCGTGGTGTTGTGCGGCCGCGACGACGGCCTGGTGCACCAACGCCGGCTGGCGCACGTTGGCCACCCAGTAGTCGGCATCCAGCAGTGGCGCGGTGGTTGCCTCGGCGACGGTGGAGAAGAACGGAATCGTGAGGATCTCGGGGGTCAGATCCGCAAGCGCTGCCCGCAATTCGGGCAGGATGGGATCCATCATCGCGGTGTGCGAGGCGACCTCCATGTTGACCCGCCGGGCGAACCGGTTCTGCGCACTGACGGCGGCGATCACCGCGTCGACCGGGGCTACCGGCCCGGCGATCACGGTCTGCCGCGGCGAGACGTAGCCGGCCAGGCTCACTTTCGGAAAATCGGCGATCACCGTCGCGGCGGTCTCGGCGTCCAGGTTGAGCAGTGCGACCGCGCCCTCCCCGGCGAACTGCGACATCAGCCGGGAGCGGACAGCGATAACCCGCAGTCCCTCGGCCACGGTCAGTGCCCCGGCCACCACCGCCGCGGAGACCTCGCCCATCGAATGCCCGATCACCGCATCCGGGTGCACTGCGTAGGAGCGCCACAGTTCGGTCAGCGCCAATTGCAGCCCCATCAGCACCGGCTGGACGTGCGCATCACCGTTGATCGATTCGCCACCGGCGATCACCTGCCGCAGCGAAAAGCCCACCTGCTCGACGAAAACCGGCTCCAACTCCGCGATCGTCGCGGCGAATACCGGTTCGTCGGCCAGCAATTGGCGGCCCATGCCCGCCCAGTGCGACCCCTGACCCGAGTACACGAAGACCGTGCCTGGACCGCACGGCCCCTGATGCGGGCCCACCACTCCGTCGGCCGGCCGTCCGGCAGCCAACGCCTGCAGGCCGGTCACGGCCTGGGCGCGGTCGCGGGCGCACACGGTGGCGAACTGGGCGTGGCGTTCCCGATGGTGATTGAGTGTGTGCGCAATGTCGGGCAGCCGTACTCCCGCCCCGGCACCAATCATCCACTCCGCCAACGCTCCGGCCGTCGACGCAATCCGCTCGGTTGTCTTGCCCGACACCACCAACGTGGTCACTGCCGGATCGGGCTGGCGAATAACGGGTACCGAAGCGGGAGCCTGCTCGATCACCACGTGCGCGTTGGTGCCCCCGAATCCGAACGACGACACGCCTGCTCGCCGGGGACGCTGCACCGGCGGCCATTCCTGATGCTCTGCAACTACTTTCAGCCGCATCTGGTCGAAGGCGATATGCGGATTGGGGGTCTGGAAGTGCAGATTCCTCGGGATGTTCCCCCGTTGGACGGACAATACCGCTTTGATGAAACCCGCCATGCCGGCGGCGGCCTCGAGGTGGCCCAGATTGGACTTGACCGTGCCGATCAGCAACGGTGACTGTTCCGGACGCCCCCGGCCCAAGACCGTGCCCAGTGCACGCGCCTCGATGGGGTCGCCCAGCAGGGTCCCGGTCCCGTGGGTCTCGACATAATCCACATCGTGCGGCGGCACCCCGGCGTTGCTGTAGGCCGACCGCAGCACCGCCATCTGCGCGGCCGGGTTGGGGGCCAGCAGGCCGTTGGACCGGCCGTCCTGGTTGACCGCTGATCCCCGCACGACCGCCAGCAGCCGATCCCCGTCCCGGACTGCATCACTGAGCCGTTTGAGTATCACCGCACCACAGCCTTCGCCACGGACGAAGCCGTCGGCGTCGGCGTCGAACGCATGGCACGCGCCGGTCGGTGACAATGCACCGGTTTGGTCGAATCCACGAAAGACTGCGGGCGACAACAGCAGATTCACGCCGGCCGCGATGGCCACATCCGAATCGCGCGTCTTCAGGCTCTGGCACGCCAGATGCAGTGCCACCAACGACGACGAGCAGGCGGTGTCCACCGTGACGGAGGGTCCGCGCAAATCCAGGAAATACGAGAGTCGATTGGCGATGATGCTGAGCGCACCACCGGGGTTACTCCACGCGTCGACGTCAGGCAGATCAGCAGACGCCAAGTAGCCATACTCAGCGATACTGGCCCCGACGTATACCCCGGTCTGCGAGCGGCGCAACGAACTCGGCGGAATACCGGCGTTTTCCAGAGCCTGCCAGGCCACCTCCAGCAGGAGACGCTGCTGGGGGTCCATCTTGGCGGCTTCGCGCGGCGAGATGTCGAAGAATTCGGCGTCGAAGGCGTCGATGTCGGCCAAGAACGATCCCCAGCGCGTGGTGCCGGACAGCGCCGAAGTCACCGCGGGAGAGCCGTCGTCAAACGGTGCCCAGCGGTCCGCGGGAACCTCAGCGATGGCCGAGTGCCCATCAGAGAGGAACTGCCACAACGCTTCCGGCCCGCTGATCTCACCCGGGAAGCGGCACCCAAGACCGATCACCGCGATCGGCTCGTCGATGCTGCCGCGATCGGCATCGGCCACCGGCTCGCTGTCCGCGTCGGATTCAGCACCGCTGAGAAACGCCGCCAGGGCCGAGATCGTGGGATGGTGCCAGAACTCCAAGGGTGAGACGGGCCGGCCGAGCAGCTCGGCCAGCTCACCGGAGAGCACGACCGCGTCCCGCGAGCCCATCCCCAGATCGCTCAGCGAGGCATCGAAGTCGATGTCGTCGGGGCTGCAGCCGACAGTCGTCACTAGATAGTCGGCCAGCCAGTGCCGAAGACCGATCTCGTCAAACGGCCCGGTCATGCGTCGATGTCCAATCGGCCGAGTTCATCCGGCTGGTAGTGCTGCATCAGATACCTCTCTGGTTACCGGCCGGAGCCGATTCCACACTGTCGAACAATTCGTTGAGCACACTATCGGTCGAGTCGGCGAAGATATTGATGTCACCATCCGAAACTTCCTGTGGCACCAGCTTTTTAGCGAGATACGCGGTTAACGCCGCGATCGTCGGATGGTTCCACAACATTGTCGCCGACAGCTCGATGCCGGCCAACTGCTCAGCCTCTCGCCGAACCGACATCGCCATCACCGAGTTGAGGCCCAGCTCCGCGAACGGCCGGTCGGTTTCGAGTTCGGACTCCGGCATCGCAAGCTCGCGGGCAAGGATGTCTCGTAGCCCGATCTCGAGTTCGGCCACCACGTTCTCGGCCGGCATCTGCGACCATCGCAGGTGGTCCGTCGATGGTGTGTCGGCTGCCGCCGCCGACGCTGACTCGTCGAACGACGGCAGCGGAGCCATCAGGGCTTGAGCGACCTCATAGCGCTCCAGGTGGTCCCAGGCGATGAAGGCCTCTTCCGGGGTGACGGGCCGCGAGCCCACCCGTTCCAGTTCTTGCAGGACGACCTGCGCGTCCGCCGCGAACCCGAGTCCGCGCCAGGCCACCCAGTCCAGGCTCACGGTGTGGCAGCCCTGTCGGTGACGCGCCCGGGCCAGGCAGTCCAGATAGGCATTCGCCGACGCGTAGGCGCCCTGCCCCGGGACGCCGAATACCGTTCCGGCGGCGGCAATCAGGAAGAAGAAGTCGACGCTGCCCGGCGGGAAGGCTTCGTGCAGCACCTGTGCGCCGGCGATTTTCGGCCACATGGTGCGTCGCAGACGACCCTCGGCGATCTCGGTCAGCAGTTGGCCTTCGGTGACCCCGGCGGCGTGTATGACACCGCGTAGCGGCGCAAGCCCCTCCTGGTCACGCCTTTCGAGCAGCGCCCGGACCTCCTCGCGCGAGCCGACGTCGAGGGCGACGGCGTCGATCGACACACCGCGCATCTCCAGGTCCCGGATAGCCGCGATCTTCTGGCGGATGTCCGGCTCGAGTGCGTCGCGGTCCCAGTCGCGCCGCGGCGGCAACGGAGTGCGGCCTGCCAGTATCAGACGACGTGCCCCCCGATCCGCAAGCCAGCCGCCCATCAGTAGGCCGAGAGCACCCATGCCCCCGGTGATCAGGTATGCCGCGTCGGGGCGACACCGGAACGGCTCTCGTTCCGGTTGGCCACCGACCGGCGATAAGGCGGCCGTGCGGAATTCGCCGTCGCGTAGCGCCAGGATGGTCTTGGCCGGGGTGCGCAGAATCGTGCCCAGCGCCCCCGCGCAGTCACCGAGGTCTTCGTCGACGTCGATGTCGATAAGTCCGCCCCACAGCTGGGGCTGCTCGGCCCGAATAACCCCGGCGATTCCCCACAGGCAGCTCTGTCGCAATGCCGCTGGCGAGACGGCCTCGCGGACGCCGCGGGTGACGATCCACAACGTCGCCGGCCGGTGGTCATCACGCTGGGCAAGCGTGCTGACAAGGTCAGCGACTTCCGCCGAAATGCGGACAGCGCAATCGATGTCGTTCTCCCCGGCTTCTGTCGGCTCCGGTTCGGCGACATAGACCACGTAGCGCGCCACTGTGACGTCGGCCGGCTCGAAGCCGGCTCCGGCGAGTCGGTCGCTGAGCACGCGACCGGCACCGCTTGCCCCGACAACCGCGAGCGTCCTCGTGACATCGGGCGCGTCATGCGAGTCGGCGTGAATCTCGGCGGGTTGCCACTCGATCCGGTGCACCAACGAGCGCGGGTCGTCGTCGGGGTGAGTCGCCGGTGCGGACCGTGGCTCTAACGCCGCGTATCGAAGGGCGCGGATCTCGACGCATGAACCGCCGTCGGGTGCCTTCACCGTGATGTCGACGACGAGTTCGTCACTGCCGCCGTCGCGCCGACGTACCTCGACCGTCGCGCGATTCTCGGTCAATTCAGTAACGTAGCGCACACTTTCGACCACGGCGGGAAACATCGGCTGCGCAGCGAACTCGTCCGCCAGTGCCGCCACGTGAACGGCGGCATCGAGCAGTGCGACCGACGAAGCATCAGGCACCTCGACCTCGGCGTGCACGCCACCCGACGCCGGCCGGCACGACACGACCGACCATTCGAACGGCTGTCCTTCGATCCCCCACCTCTGCTGCAGCGAGGCAATCGACTCACTCGCAACAGCATTGTTGTGATCGTGTATTGCGGGCTCGCCGTTGTTGTCCGTGATCGCCGGTTGCTCGCCGTGCACCGGGCTGGCGATTCGGGCGGTCATGTGCCTGAGCCAACGGTGGTTGGGAGCGTCGGCCGTGGGGCTCGATGACACCGTGACGGATTCGGCATCGGTGACAACCTGAATCAGCCGTGGCCCGTCGACGACGATCGGATGCTCGAATCGGATGTCAGACAATGTCGACGCGTCGTACTGCGCTGCTGCAACCGAAAGTGTCTGCAGCAGAACAGATACCGGTAACAGTTCGACGCCCTGGTATCGGTGGCGACCGGGATAGGGCTTGGTCTCGGGCGCCAAGCGCGCCTGCCACAGGTGGGTGGGCGGGGTAGTGGCTACCAGGATGTGCGCGCCGAGCAGAGTACCGGGGCTGGGTGCGGATTCCGCTGTCGTCAACTGGTTCTCGAGGTCCACCCAGTGGCGTGTGTGGTGCCAGGGCGTGCTGGGCAGGACCGGATGCGGCTCGGGCGGGTGCGAGATATTCGACGGGTCGGCGATATGGGTGCTGTTGAGGTTGCTGTGGAAGTTGACCGTGTCGTCACCGTCGCGGCTCAGCGTGCCGATGATGCGGTGTCGGGTGGACTCGAGGATTTCGGTGATGGCATGCGTCAGGGTGGGATGGGGACTGATCTCGACGAAGGTTTCGTGGTTTTCGGCCGCGGCGCTGATGGCATGCGCCAGCCGGACCGGCTGGCGCAGATTGGCCACCCAGTAGTCAGCATTCACCGCCGGCGCGGCGGTGTCGGCAACGGTGGAGAAAAACGGGATCGTGGGCGCCGAGGGCACCAGATCCGCCAGTGCCGAACGCAACTCGGGCAAAATCGGGTCCATCAGTGCGGTATGCGAGGCGACTTCCATGTTCACCCGCCGGGCGAACCGCTCCTGCGCGCCGGCTGCCGCGATGACCGCGTCGACCTCATCAGGCGATCCGGCGACCACGGTCTGCCGCGGCGAGGCATAAACCGTGATGCTGACGCCGGGATAGTCGGCGATCAGCGCCGCGGTGGCCTCGGCGTCGAGTTCCAGCAACGCCACTGCACCCTGCCTGGCCAACCGCGACATGATCCGTGACCGGGTCGCGATCACCCGCAGCCCCTCGGCCACCGCCAGTGCCCCGGCCACCACCGCCGCAGTTACCTCCCCCATCGAATGCCCGATCACCGCGTCGGGCTCCACGCCATAGGACCGCCACAACTGCGTCAATGCCAACTGCAAACCCATCAATACGGGTTGCACCCGCGCATCCCCCGTTACCGGTTCACCACTGGCGAGGAGCTCGTGCAGCGAAAACCCGACCTGCTCAACAAATACCGGGTCCAACTCGGCAACCGCCGCAGCGAATACCGGCTCATCGGTCAGCAGTCGTTGGCACATCCCCGGCCACTGCGAACCCTGACCCGAATACACAAACACCCTACCGGACCCAGGCGATGCCTCGTGAGGCCCGACAACCCCGACCGTCGCGTCCCCGGCCGCCAAGGCCTGCAACCCGGCGACCGCCGCAGCACGGTCACGCGCACACACCGCGGCCAACTTCTTGTAACGGGTGCGATGGTGGTTCACGGTGTGAGCCACATCGGCCAACCCGACATCCGCTCCCTCGCCGGTCATCCACTCAGCCAGCGCACCGGCCATCGACGCGATCCGGGCCGGATTCTTCCCCGAAATCACCAGCGTGCTCACCACCGGTTCCGGATGGCTGTCAACCGGTTCAGGATCTGGGGCCTGCTCGAGCACCACGTGCGCATTGGTGCCACTGACCCCGAACGACGACACCCCGGCCCGCCGCGGACGCCCCACCGCAGGCCACGCCATGCCGTCGGCGGCGATGGTGAACCGCGACGCACCGGCACTGGCATGCGGCGTCAAGGCATTGAAGTGCAGGTGGGCCGGAATGTATCCGTGCCGCAGACTCAGCACCGTCTTGATGAAACCGGAAATGCCCGCTGCCGACTCCGAATGACCCAAGTTCGTCTTCACCGAGCCCAACACCAACGGCGCAGCACCTTCACGATCGGAGAAGACCTCGCTCAGCGCGCCCAGTTCGATGGGATCACCCAATGCGGTCCCGGTACCGTGCGCCTCCACGTAGTCGATCTCGGAGGCCTGCAATCGGGCCGCCGCCAACGCCGTACGCAGCAACGCTTGCTGAGCCGGCCCATTGGGCACCGTCTGCCCACTGCTGGGGCCGTCCTGGTTGACCGCCGAACCGCGCACCACCGCCCACACCGGATCGCCGTCGCGCAGCGCGTCACTGAGCCGCTTGAGCACCACCACTCCGCAACCCTCGCCGCGCACATAGCCATCGGCGTCGACGTCGAATGTCTTGCAGCGGCCATCGGGAGCCAACATCCCCCACCGCGAGGTGGCGATGCTGTTCTCCGGACTCAGGATCAGATTGACACCGGCAGCCAACGCCTGGTCACTCTCGCGCCGGCGCAGACTCTGACACGCCAGATGCACGGCCACTAGCGACGACGAACACGCCGTGTCGATCACCACCGCCGGGCCGTGCACACCCAAGAAATAAGACAACCGGCCCGCGGCGAAGTTCGACGCATTCCCGAACGAAATGTGAGGGTCGATGTCTTCGCGCCGAATCCGCCCCGAAACGAGCAGGGAATAGTCGAAGGTGGTCAACCCTACGTAGACAGCGGTTTGGGTACCACGGATCGCGGGCGCGGGGATGCCCGCGTTTTCCAAGGCCTCCCAGGCAACTTCCATCAACAACCGCTGCTGAGGATCCATCCCGGCCGCTTCCCGCGGGGAGATGCCGAAGAACTCCGCATCGAATTCGTCCGGCTCCCAGGAGGTCAGAAACGCCCCCTCCCGGCTGCAGATCGTGCCCGGCACCGTGTAGTCGGCCGAGTAGTAGGCGTCGGCATCCCAGCGCTGCGGGGGCACCCGCACAATGCCGCTGTTGCCGTCCTGGAGCAACTTCCAGTACAAGTCGGGGTTGTCCGCCCCACCGGGCAACCGACATCCCATCCCGACCACGCCAATGGGCTCGGTATCACCTTTTTCGGCGATCTCCAGGCGCGCAGTCAAATCGTCGATCTTGTGCAACGCCTCGGTGATGATCGCCCGGCGATCCAGCGGTGCAGCACTCATCGCGCCCAACCCAGCCTTTCGGAAAGCTGTTGCAGTAGTTCATCTTCCGCGAGATTCGTGTTCTCGTCGAAAGATGTCATGCGGAGTCCTCCAGTCGGGCGACCCCGTCCCGCCGGCAACGTTGCGCGCGCGTGGGGAGCTCGCCTCTGGTGCTGATGTCGGTCTTGGCAAACCGCCTCAAACTCTGGGAATACCCGGTAGGGCCAATCTGGCAATCAATGAACCTGTGCGCGAGGGCATCCCGCTCTTGCCGGGCCCCCTCTCCCGGCACAGCGGATACTGAGCATTCAATTGCTGCCAACGGGATACTCCCCTTCGGTGCCAAGCGCTGTGCATGCACGCCACTATCCGGATGCTGCGGCGTGTTCTCCAGACGTCATGCGCCGGTGTCCAGTCGCGTAAATTGATCGAGCCGGTACCGATCGACGCACGCGGAGCGGCGAACCTTGCCGCTGGTGGTAATCGGGATCGAGCCGGGCGGCACCAGCACAAGGTCAGCCACCCGCAAACTGTGCGACCTTGAAATAGCCGATGTGACTTGCCGTTTGACGGTATGCAGCTTGTGCCGGTGCTCCTCCTCGGAGCTAGCCCGCTTCTTCAACTCGATGATCGCTACCAGCTGCTCGGTCCGCTCGGCAGGGACCGCGATCGCCACCGCGCGACCGCCGGTGATTTCCTGAATGGTGGCCTCGATGTCATCCGGGTAGTGGTTACGCCCATCGACGATCAGCATGTCTTTGATCCGGCCGACGATGAAAAGCTCGCCCTCGGACATGACACCCAGGTCGCCGGTCTTGAGCCAGGGCCCCTTCGGCGTGCCCGGTGACGGATCGGTGAGCCGTCCA
Source organism: uncultured Actinomycetota bacterium (assembly GCA_963787635.1). GTDB lineage: Bacteria > Actinomycetota > Actinomycetes > Mycobacteriales > Mycobacteriaceae > Mycobacterium. The sequence goes on from CAWBDP010000009.1 coordinate 225,898, forward strand.
CTGAAAGTCTTCTCTGTAAGTTGCGGGTTCCGCCAGTAGCCGGCGGCGACGTTCTCGCCGTGCAGCCAGACCTCGCCGACACTGCCGGCCGGGCGCTCGGTACGGGTGTCGGGGTCGACGATTCGCACGGTGCAGGCGCGCGGCCTGCCCTGGCTGACCAGCTCGGAGCCGACTTTGTTGTCGCAGCGCTTCGCATAGCCTGCCGACAGTTTTTCGTAGTCGAAGCTCGCGATCGTGGGCGGAGACGCCTGGCCCCGACGACGACACATACAGTGTCGCCTCGGCCAAGCCGTAAGAAGGAAGTAGTGCGGTTTCGGGGAAGTTGAAGCGGGCGAACCGGTCCAGAAAGCGCCTGATCGTCGCCGCGTGAATCCGTTCGCTGCCACTGATGATGCCGTGCACATCCCCGAGGTCGAAGCCCGCCATGTCCTCGTCGGATGTCCGCCGCGCAGCCAGTTCGAAAGCGAAATTCGGTGCCGCCGAGAACGACCGCGTATTGGTGGCCAGCAACTGCATATAGCGTGCGGGCTTCTGGCAGAAACGCCATGGGACTCATCAACACCGCGCGATGTCTGCCCCATATCGGAGCATAGATTCCAAGCAGCAGGCCCATGTCGTGGTAGAAGGGCAGCCACGACACCGGGGTGAGGTCGGGCGGCGGCATGCTCCCATGGACCTGAAAGTAATCGGAGAACACCTGCTGCAGATTCGCAACGACGTTCTTGTGGGTGACCACCACACCGGTCGGGTTGCCAGTCGAGCCCGAGGTGTACTGCAGCAAGGCTGGGCTGTCTAGGGGCACGTCGGTGGAGCGGAAGGCCGGCGGCGTATCGAGGTCAAGCGCGTCGATTTCGATCACGGCGGGCGGAGCGCCGGGTAGCGCCCGTGCGCACGACACAACGTCGTTGACAACTATCGATGTCGTGAGGATGGCGACGGGCGAGCTGTCCCGCAAGGCTGCGGAAACTCGTTCGTCGTGCGCGCCGCCCAGCGGCACGGACAGCGGGACCGCAATCAGGCCCGCCTCGAAGATGCCGAGGAACCCAACGATGTATTCGAGGCCCTGCGGAGCGCAGATCGCCACCCGGTCGCCCGGCGCGCTGCGCACCTTCAGCTCCGCGGCGACTACCAATGCGTGCAGGTAGAGCTCGGACCAAGTCGAGGTCTCTGAATACCCGCTAGGGTCGACTTCGTAGTCGATGAACGTGAAGGCGTCGTCGTCGGCATGTAGCTGGGCTTGTTCACGCAGTACGGCGGGTATCGACGAATAGCTCGGCGGCACGGGCAACCCTCCCTGTTCAGTAACAGCCCCTTAGAGCACGCCGACCTTGATCAGCATGCAATCCAACGGAGGTTAGCACGGGGATGTCCGAGTTGTTGGACTCAGCCAGACAATCCAGCTGGCCGGAGCTTCCTCCACCAGGGGTCAGGCCGCCTCGCGCGGGGCCCTGGCTGACCTGCGGGCGCAGAACACACGATGACCCAGGTTTTCGGCTCTTCGCTGGATAACAGCTAGTTGCGTGACCGTCAGTTTATCGGGCTTGCTCCATGCACGGTTGACCGGTCATAGAAAGTGAATTCCTAGCACATGCGTTGCGATCGTCCGGTCTGCCGGATATATTCTGGCAACTATGTATCCAGACGATACGCAGAAAGACCTCGCGACGGTCCTCTCCTACATGGCTGGGCGAACACTCAGCAAAGAGGAGATCTGGAAAGCTATGGAACTCCCGCGGTCGACCTACTACGACCAGTTGGAGAAGGGGACGCTGATCACTGCGGACAACCTTCGGAGGGCCGCAGCGAATCTCGGGATCAACCGAGCTGAGCTGCTAACCCGCTACCGGCTCATCGACCCGGCAGAGGTCGAATCGCTGGCCGAAGAGATTGCGGGGATGCGCCGCCCTTTGCGCTTCCCCCCGTCACGGACGGGGGGAAAACACAAAGCAACGATGACCATCGCGGAGAGGGAGGCGACGGTTTCTCGATTACGGCCACGCCTTGACGCACCCCCGCTGTAAGCTTGCGGCGCGGGGCGGACCGGGCAGAACACTGTTGACGTACCCAGGGGTTTCGTGGCTCTCACCTTCTTGATCTGCCTCACCCTCGCATCCATCTCGTGGAGTCTGTGGATACGACGGGTCACCTGGCATTGCCGCTGGGAGGTCGCCGCCACCCTCAACATCGCCTTACAGGGCTGCGCAGTCGCGTTGATGTCGCCCGCCGCATCCGCCACCCTCGGCGTTGCCCTGCACGACCTGACCGGCAAATGGAATCTCGAGGATTACATCGGCCACGACTGCTACATCGTGGCGGCATCGGCGATCGTCTACAACGCACTGGGCCGACTGGCTGACGACGATGCGATGCAGAGGTCGTTCAAACAATATGTAGAGCGACCAGCCACGTTGTGCATCCCGATGCTGCTGGCCACCTTCTCGGTCGGCAACGGCGCACGGATCTATCGGGCCGACTTCTTTACGGTGCCCACCGACTTCTGGCTGAGCGTGTACTGGCTGCTGCTCTGCGGCACCCTCACCTACCTGCTCGGATACGGTATGCGCGCGCTGTTGGTGCTGCGGCACGACCCGCGGTCCAGGCGCATCGCAAACGTCTACTTGATCGCCTCGGCCAGCGGGATCGCCGCCTGCCTGGTCAGGATCACCACCGCGTTCGTCGCGCCGCTGCAACGGGTGGAGGGCGGCAGCCTGGTGTGGCTGTTCGCCTGCCTGTGCGGTGGCACCTTCGCGCTCGCCTCGGCGTACTCCTGGCGGCAGAAAGTCAAGTGGTTCCAGCGGCCGACGGTCCGCGTCTAGGTAAACGGGTGTCGGATGTGGTGAGTGGACGGGACACCGGCAGGTGCGGGATCGCGTTGAAGATGATTTACTGATTCGGCACCCGGCGGGCGTCCGGACGCATATCATTGCTGGTTCACACGTGTTCGTGATCGCTGCGCGATCTAGTTCGGAGCGGGGTGGCTCACAAAAACTTGGTTTGCAGTCTTGACGACATCGTTCTAGAGGAGGAAGTACATGTCGTTCGTTTCCACTAATCCGAATGCAATGTCTGCAGCGTCGGGAAGCATCTTGAACATCGGGGTCGGGATGACCTCAAGTAACTCGGCTGCTGCCGGCCCGACGACCGGTGTGATTCCGGCGGCCGCCGATCCGGTGTCGGGGCTGACCGCCGCGCGATTCGCGACGCATGGACAGCTGTATCAGGCGATCAGTGCGCAGGCCGCGCTGGTGCACGACCAGCTGGTCGCCACGTTGGGCAACAACGCCAACGCGTACGCGGCGACCGAGGCCGCCAACGACGCCGCTATCTAGCGGGGTGTGCGGGTGAATATTTCGGCCTGGCCGCCGGAGGTCATCTCCGGGATGATGTATCTCGGTCCGGGTTCGGGACCGATGCTGGCAGCGGCGAGCGCGTGGCAGGCGTTGGCCGGCGATTTGAGTTCCTCGGCGACCTCGTTTCAGTCTGCGCTGTCCGGACTGACGAGTGCCTGGCAGGGTCCGTCGTCGGCGACGATGACCAGCGCTGCCGCGCCCTACTTGTCGTGGATCACCGACACGGCCACCCAGGCCGGGGCAGCGAGCGCGCAAGCCACCGCGGCGGCCGGGGCGTTCGAGACGGCATACGCGGCCACCGTGCCGCCACCGCTGATCGCGGCCAACCGCACGTTGTTGCTGGCGTTGATCGCGACGAACTTCTTCGGGCAAAACAGCCCGGCGATCGCCGCCACCGAGGCCCAGTACGAGGCGATGTGGGCCCAAGACGTCGCGATGATGCAAAGCTACGCGGCGGCCTCACAGGCGGCGACGTCGTCGCTGCAGTCGTTTACCGCCGCGCCGGCGGTGGCCAATGCCGCGTCGGGAACGCAGTCGCTGGCCGCCGCCGCGAGCAGTCCGGCCGATACGACGTCGATTACCTCGATACTTGATTCCTTGCTGAATGGTCTGGTGTCGAGCAACGCCATCCGCGACTCTAAACAACGTCATCAGCGATCTCGTTGGAGTCCCCACCACGACCGGGCTGACCGGCGATCTGACCGCACTGGGCACCGCGCTTGCCACCGGCGTCACCGACCCGTTCGCCGCGTTGGTTCCGGGGGATCTGGTACCCATTCAGGCGGCCTATTACGCGCTGATGGCGGGCAGCATGCCTGCGCGCATGTTCATGAGCATGGGCAACTCGATGGCGAATTCGTCGGCCGCCCTTGCCAACAACGAGAGCCTGATGACCAACATCGGCCAGTTCATCGACGGCAAGATGCAGGCGGTGGTCGGCGGTGTCTCCAACCAGCTCAGGTCGTGGGGCGGCGCGGTCAGCGCGCAGCTGGCGCACGCGGCCAACCTCGGCGGCAGACTGTCGGTGCCTCCGGGGTGGTCGGCGGCGGCCACCACCATGAGCCGTGCGGCTCCGGTATTGCCGGCGACCAGCGTCGCCGCACCGAGCGTGGCGGCACCCTCGGCCGGCATGCCCGGCGGTCCGTTCGGTCAGGCGCTGGCGGGGGCGTTGAGCGGACGCGGCCTTAACGGCCTTGGCGCGCGGGCCCCCAAGGTGGTACCGCGCTCACCGGCCGGCGGATGACGGGAGGATCAGCTATTCCAGTCCGTTTCAACCGATACAGCAGCGACTTAACTTAGGAGAGAAAAATGCCCGCTCGTTTTATGACCGACCCCGATGCCATGCGTTCGATGGCGGGTCGTTTTGATATGCACGCCCAAACTGTCGAGGATGAGGCCCGCAAGATGTGGGCGTCTTCGGTCAACATCGCCGGGGCCGGCTGGAGCGGTACTGCTCAGGCCACCTCCTACGACACCATGGGCCAGATGAATCAGGCGTTTCGCAACATCGTGAACATGCTGCACGGGGTGCGCGATGGCCTGATCCGCGACGCCAACAACTACGAGCAGCAAGAGCAGGCCTCCCAAAGCCTGCTGCGCAGCTAACCCGCCGACGACGAAGGAGAACAGTTTCGATGAGCATCAATTACCAGTTCGGCGACGTCGACGCCCACGGCGCCACCATCCGCGCCCAAGCCGCCTCCCTGGAGGCCGAGCACCAAGCCATCATCCGCGATGTGCTGGCCGCCGGCGACTTTTGGGGCGGCGCGGGTTCAGTGGCCTGCCAGGAGTTCATCACCCAGTTGGGCCGCAACTTCCAGGTCATCTACGAACAAGCCAACCAACACGGCTCCAACGTCCAAACCGCCGGCAACAACATGGCCAGCACCGACAGCGCCGTCGGCTCCAGCTGGGCCTGACGCATAACCCGGGCTCATCCCCGGCAACGCACTGAAATCTTGTCCTCGACGTCGTCGACCACTTCTTGCAGGTGGTCGGCGATGTAGAAGTGATGGCCGGGATCGGTGAACTCTCTGGCGCTGAACTCCGACGTGGTGCGCTCCGACCAGGGCATTACCTTCTCCCGGGTGGCGACCTCGTCGTCGTCGCCGAAGAACGCGAAGATCGGGCACGAGACCCTCGCCTCCGGCGGGCAGTCGTAGTTCGAGATGGCTTTGAGTCCCCGCAGGGTGGGCAGGATCTTGGCCGCGAATTCCTCGTTTTCCAGAAATTCAGGATTGGCTCCGGTCATTTCGCTGACCGCGCTGAGCAGGCCGCGATCGGTTTCCGGAATGTAGTCGTAGCCGACTCGGCCGGGTGCCGCGCAGGCTGACACGAAGAGAGCTGCGATGGGATTCGCGGCTTCTTCGAACCGCCGAGCAACCTCGAATGCCAGCAGGCCGCCCATGCTGTGGCCGAAGAACGCGACCTGCCCGGCGGATTGATCCTGCGGTGAGATCATCGTGCACACCCGGTCCGCCAGGTCGGAAATGCTGGTGAAGGACCCGAGGTCATGGGAGCCGCGCCGCCCCGGATACTGGACCGCGACGCATTTGACGTTGCCGGCGAACGCCTTCGCGAAGGGGACGTAATACTGCGCCGATCCGCCGGCATGCGGGAAGATGAAAAGCTTTGGCGTCCTGTCCGTCACGCGGCCACCATACCGTCGGCGGTGCCGCTCACTAAAAACGAGGGAAACGCGAGATGAGCCAAGTTAGTCTGCGGCAGCCTGCAGTATCTGCTCGGCAGCCAGAGCCGGAGTCAACTCCCCCGCCATGACCTGCCGTTCCACCTCGGCGCGCAGCTTGCGGACCGCCGGGTTGGACAGCACCCGGTCCAGTACCGTGTCGCGAACCAACTGCCAGGTCCAGTCCACTTGTTGCGAACGGCGGCGAGCTTCGAACTCGCCGGCATCGGCCAGAACCTGGCGGTGCCGCTCGACGGTGTCCCACATCTCGGCCAGACCAGTCCCGTCCAGTGCGCTCATGGTGAGAACCGGCGGCCGCCAGAGGGTGTCACGGGGATAGATCAAGCGGACGGCCGCCGACAGCTCGCGCGCCGCTGACCGCGCCTCTTTCACGTGCTCACCGTCGGCTTTGTTCACCACGACGATGTCGGCCAGCTCCAACACGCCTTTCTTCATGCCCTGGAGGTCATCGCCGGTGCGGGCCAGCGTCAAGAACACGAAGGTGTCGACCATGTTGGACACCGCCACCTCCGACTGGCCGACACCGACGGTTTCGACCAGGATCACGTCGAACCCGGCCGCCTCCAGTAACACGATGGTTTCCCGGGTGGCCTTGGCGACCCCGCCGAGCGTGCCGGACGTCGGCGAGGGACGGATGTAGGCGTCCGGATTGACCGCCAGCTGCGACATCCTGGTCTTGTCGCCGAGGATCGATCCGCCGGTGCGCGTCGAGGACGGGTCGACGGCCAGCACCGCCACCCGGTGGCCCCGTTCGATCAGGTACGTGCCGAGCGCCTCGATTGCGGTCGACTTGCCCACCCCCGGCACCCCGGTGATGCCGACGTGATACGCATTCCCGGCGTCGGGCATCAATTCCAGCAACAGCTTTTGTGCGCGTTCGCGGTGGTCGCTGCGGGTCGACTCCACCAAGGTGATGGCCCGGGGCAGCGCCGCCCGGTCGCCGCTGCGGATGGCATCGGCCAAACTCTGGGACGTCATCCGGTTCCCTCCCCGTCGGTGTTGCCAGAGACCAGTCGATTTGCCCGCCTCCGAGCGACAACTCTGGCCGCCGAACGGACCGCACCGCGGTTGTCGCTACCAGGCGGGCAAAAAGAGTGCGCGTTGGTGTGGCGGCTCATGTGGCGCATGTGACCATCGCGAAAGAGGTAGCCTGCCGACTAGCTGAGGTCGTAGCCGTGCTGCTCGGCGAGCTTGTGCAGCAGGTCGCTGGCTGCTTCGGCGATCACCGTTCCCGGAGGGAAGATCGCGGCAGCCCCGGCGGTGTACAGCTCGTCGAAGTCACCGGGCGGGATGACGCCACCGACCACGATCATGATGTCGGGCCGGCCCACGTCGGCCAGCGCGTCACGCAGTGCGGGCACCAGCGTCAAGTGCCCGGCGGCCAGCGAGGATACCCCGATGACGTGCACGTCGTTGTCGGACGCCTGGCGGGCTACCTCGTCCGGTGAGGAGAACAATGAACCGACGTCGACGTCGAACCCGATGTCGGCGAACGCCGTCGCGATCACCTTCTGACCGCGGTCGTGACCGTCTTGGCCCATCTTGGCCACCAGGATGCGTGGTCGGCGACCGTCGGCCTCGGCGAACTTCTCGACAAGCTCGGTGGCCTTGGACAGCGGGTTAATGTTTCCGTCTCCTCCTCCGGCTTCGTCGCGGTAAACCCCGGCGATAGTGCGGATCTCGGCCTTGTGACGTCCGTACACCTTTTCCAGCGCGTCCGAGATTTCCCCGACGGTGGCCTTGGCGCGGGCCGCGTCGATGGCCAGCGCCAGCAGGTTGTTGCCCAGCCCGTCCGCACCGGCCCGGCCGTGCGCGCCGGCCGCGCGGGTCAATTCTTCCAGTGCCGCCTGCACCGCCGCCTGATCCCGGTCGTCGCGCAGCTGCCGCAATTTGGCAAGTTGCTCCTCGCGCACCCGGCTGTTCTCGACCTTGAGCACCTCGACCTCGTGGTCCTCTTCGACCCGATACTTGTTCACCCCGATCACCGGCTGGCGTCCGGAATCGATGCGGGCCTGGGTACGCGCGGCGGCCTCTTCGATGCGCAGCTTGGGAATGCCGTCGCTGATGGCCTGGGCCATACCGCCGTGCTCGCCGACTTCGGTGATGTGAGCACGGGCGCGCTGGGCAAGCTGATACGTCAGCCACTCGACGTAATACGAGCCTGCCCACGGGTCGATCGGCCTGGTGGTGCCCGACTCCTGCTGCAGCAGCAATTGGGTGTTGCGCGCGATCCGCGCAGAGAAGTCGGTGGGCAGCGCGAGCGCTTCGTCGAGCGCGTTGGTGTGCAGTGACTGCGTGTGGCCCTGGGTGGCGGCCATCGCCTCGATGCAGGTGCGTGCGACGTTGTTGAACGCGTCCTGGGCGGTCAACGACCAGCCCGACGTCTGTGAATGTGTGCGCAGCGACAGCGATTTGGCGTTCTTGGGCTCGAACTGGGCGACCAGTTCGCTCCACAGCAGCCGTCCGGCGCGCAGCTTGGCCACTTCCATGAAGAAGTTCATTCCGATGCCCCAGAAGAACGACAGCCGTGGTGCGAACTTGTCGATGCTCAGGCCTGCGTCCAGGCCCGCCTTGATGTAGTCCACCCCATCGGCCAAGGTGTACGCAAGCTCTAAATCGGCTGTGGCACCGGCTTCTTGGATGTGGTAGCCGGATATCGAGATGGAGTTGAACTTCGGCATCTTCGCACTGGTGTATCCGAAGATGTCGGAGATGATCCGCATCGAGGGCTTGGGCGGGTAGATGTAGGTGTTGCGGACCATGAATTCTTTGAGGATGTCGTTCTGGATGGTGCCCGCCAGCTTCTCCGGCGGCACCCCCTGCTCCTCGGCGGCCACCACGTACAGCGCCAGGATCGGCAGCACCGCGCCGTTCATCGTCATCGACACCGACACCGTCGAGAGGTCGATCGAGTCGAACAGCTGCCGCATATCGAGGATGGAATCGATTGCCACGCCTGCCATTCCAACATCACCCTGAACGCGCGGATGGTCGGAGTCGTAGCCGCGGTGGGTGGCCAGGTCGAAGGCCACCGACAGGCCTTTCTGCCCGGCGGCGAGGTTGCGGCGATAGAACGCATTGGACTCCGCCGCGGTGGAGAAACCGGCGTATTGGCGAATCGTCCACGGCTGGTTGACGTACATCGTCGGGTAGGGTCCGCGTAAATATGGCGGCTCACCGGGGAAACTCTCCAGCGGATAGCCCTCGGCCACCGCGGCGTCCCGGTCGGCGCCGATGTAGACCGGTTTGACCACAATGCCTTCGGGTGTGTCCCATTCCAGTTGCGCGGGTGTGTATCCGTGCGCGGACGCCGCGGCGGCGACGTGCTCGGCCACGGCGGTATCGGTCGGCGCTTCGACGGCGCGGTCGCTGTGCAACGGAATGTCGGCGAAGCTGCCGACAACGGACTTGGCTTCGTGCGCCGGCGGACCGGCGACATCGTGGAGGGTCATTCCGGCTACGCCCCCAATCGGGTGAGAAGATTCGACAGAGCTTCGATCGCATTGATTTTGGCGGTCAGGTAGTCGTCGGGCAGGTGCGCCTCGTCTTGGCCGGCGCCCAGCGCCTGCTGCGGCCCGGCCAGGTACACCCGCGACACCCCCGCATCGCGGGCCGCCTCGACGACGCCGAGCGCCTCGCTGCCGTAACGCTTGTCGGTGCCGCAGATGACCGCGACGTCGGGCGTTCCGGCCGCTGACACGGCTTGGGCGACACCGGCGGCGTCGACCGGTCCCGGATTGACGGCTTCGATCCCGCCCGACGCCAGCAGGTTGGCCGCGAATGTCGCGCGGATGTTGTGTTCGGCCAGCGGGCCCAGCGGCAGCAGCAGCACCTGCGGCCGCGACCCGCTGCGCTCCAGGTAGGCATCCGAACGGTCGCGCAGCGCTTCGAATTCCGCCGCGTAGCGCTGCACGGCTGGCGTCGAATCATGCTGCGGCAGTGGGTGTTCGGCGAGGTTCGGGTATTCGTTGACGCCGGTGATCGCGGTGCGGCGGTACGCGATGTCGTCGGCGCGACGGGCGGCGATCTCGCCGATCTGTTCGGCCACATAGTCGCGGGCCTGCTCGAATCCGCCGCGGCCCTCGATGTCTCGGAAATGCTCCCAGGCCTGCTGGGCCAGCTTTCGGGTGAGATCTTCGGCGAACCAGGATCCACCGGCCGGGTCCAACACCCGACCGATATGTGACTCCTCCAGCAGCAGCAGTTGAGTGTTGCGGGCGATGCGCCGCGCGAAGCTGGTCGCCGTGCCCGGGTAACCGCCGGGGATCGCGACATCGAACGGCGAGACCAGCACGGTGTCGGCACCGCCGACTCCTGCCCCGAACGCGGCCAGCGTGGTGCGCAGCATGTTCACCCACGGATCGCGCTGGGTCATCATCGGCAGCGACGTCTCGGCGTGCACGGTGACCGCGCCGCTGTCCGGTTCGCCCACCACTTCGGCCACCCGCGCCCAAAGCTGGCGGGCTGCCCGCATTTTGGCGATCGTCATGAATTGATCGTCGTCGGCGGCGAGCCGAAAACTGATCTGCCGCAGAGCCTCTGCGACCGGGAGCCCCGACTCCTCGAGGATCCGCAGGTAGGCCACCGCCGTCGCGAGGGTACCCGCAAGCTCCCATCCCGCGCTGGCACCGAGGTTGTGAAAGGCGGGGCCGTCGACGGTGATCGCCCGCACGCCACGCCCTTCGGCGGCGCGGGTCGCGACCGCGACTACATCAGTCATCGGCGGGGCCGCCCGGCGGCGCAGTGGAGCGGTCAGCGGGTCGGCCCCCAGGTCAATCGACAGCGTCGTCCGCTTGTCCGGGGCCAGCTCGGCAATCAGCGCCAGCATGGCGTAGGCGGTCGGTGTGTAGTCGGCGCCGGCATCGAGGATGATCGGCGCCAATTCCAGGTACACGTCTGCCAACAGCCGATCGAGCTGGGCCGACGCCACACCGTACTCGCCGACGCGCAGCACCAGTGCGCTGACGCCGTCGGTCAACGCGGCCAGCACGGCGGCATTGGCGTCCGCCCCGTCCTCGCCGTTGCCGGCGTTGGCCGGAAACACCTCGGCGACTTTCCAGCCGGAGTTGACGTCCCGGAGCGCGTCCGCGCCCCGCACGTACGGCCACTCGCCGGGTAACGGTGGTTCGGGCAGCGCGTCCAGTTCGGTGTAGAGCGCCCGGATCGGAAAGCCTTCATAGGTGGCGGTCTCCAGCAGCCGCTCGGGTTCGCCGCCGAGCTCGGCTGCCTCGCGTTTGGTGCTTTTGGCGAGCACCTCGGCCACCGCCGTGCGCCATTGGGCGTGATGCTGCGCCAGCTCGGCGGGCACATCGACGGACACCGGCGGCTCCTGCATTTCGCACCATGTGGCTGCGGGGTTTATTCGATAACCAGGCTAATTGATGACGGTCGGCGTGCCGAACCCGCCCGGCGGCGGGACGCCGGCAAATTGTCCGGCGGCCCGACCGCAGCAGGGACGCTGGGTGATCGCCGGCAACCGGCTGCCACTAGCCGGCAGGGTGCGGGATGTCCCGGGCAGGCTCGGCTTGTTGCTCGACGACGGATCGGTCGCGGACAGGACGGTGCGTGCCGCCGATGTGCTGATCGCGCTGCCGGTCGGCATCAGCTGGCGCGAGATGGGCGACGACATCCGCGAGGCGCTGTGCGAGGCATTGCTGGACCCGACCGGTTGGCGGGTGGATGAGCCGCTCCACGACGCCTTGGCCGCGGCGGCCACCGAACTGATCGACGGGTCGATCGGCGCGCTCGCGGAGTCGCACGGCGGGTCCATCGAACTGGTTTCGGTGATCGGTGACCACGTGACCGTTCGCATGTCGGGCGCGTGCCACGGCTGCCCGGCCGCGGACTCCACCCTGCACGACAGACTGCAGCGCGAACTCGCCGACGGATAGGTGAGCAGGTCAGGGTCTGCGTCGAACACCAGCCCGCGGCGTCGACGGCGTCGGCGGCGTCCACGGCTTTGTCGGCGTTGTCGGCGTTGACGCCTATGTCCAAGGGCAAGAAGTTGCTGTCGCTGGTGGGCGGAGCGCCGAAGAGCGGCAGCGACCCGGAAACGCCAGGTGTGCGTAACAACTAATTCACCGACGGCCCGTAATCTTGACGTCTGTGACGGCTCCCGCCACAACCAAAATCTCCGCCGCGCTGCGCGGCCTCGGTGCCCAGATGGTGGCGGCGGCAGCGCAAGCACCGAGGCGGCTGGCCGTGATGGCCGCCGCGATCGCGGCCTTGGTGGCGGCGGCCCTGCTGGTTCCGCTTCCGTCCGCCGTGGAGCTGCGGGACTGGGCGACGTCGCTGGGCCCGTGGTTTCCGGTGACCTTCTTGCTCGCGCACATCGTGGTCACCGTGTTGCCGTTCCCGCGCACCGCGTTCACCCTGGCCGCCGGGCTGCTGTTCGGTTCGGTGCTGGGGGTGGTGCTTGCGGTCGCCGCCAGCACGGCCAGCGCGGTGATCGCATTGCTGCTGGTGCGCGCGGCCGGCTGGCAACTGCGCCGGCTCGTGCGTCATGACGCCGTCGAGACGCTGGACGCCCGGCTGCGCGACCGCGGCTGGCCGTCGATCCTGTCGCTGCGATTGATCCCGGCCGTGCCGTTCTCGGTGCTCAACTACGCCGCCGGTGCCTCAGCGGTGCGGCTGCTGCCCTATACGCTGGCCACGCTGGTGGGCCTGGCCCCCGGCACCGCCGCGGTGGTGATCCTCGGCGACGCGCTGACCGGCCATGTCAGCCCGCTGCTGTTGGTGGTGTCGCTGTGCACTGGTGCGGTCGGGGTGGCGGTGCTGGTCTACGAAGTCCGTCACCACCGCCGGCATCATCAGCGGCCCGTCAAGCAAGAGGACGCCGCCGAACCGGCCCTCCCCCGCTGAGACTGCCTGTCGTCTAGGCGCTAACCGACACGGGCTCACCGGCCCATGCCGTGACCACCGCCAAATCCGCCGCCGCCACCGAAGCCGCCGTGGCCACCGCCGAACCCGCCGCCGCCGAAGCCGCCGTGGCCACCCCCACCGCCGGGCCAGCCGCCGCCACCACCCATGCCACCGGGGCCACCGCTACCGATCGGCAGGCCGCCGCCGGAGCCACCACTGCCGGTGGGTACGCCACCGCCACCGCCGGGTTGATACGGCGGAGTCTGCACCGGCGGCCGGTAGATCGGCTGCGGCAGGACTGGCGCCGGTGCTACCGGTACCACTATGGGCACTGGGATAGGCACTGGAGCCACCGGTGCCGGAGCCACCGGGGCAGGCGCTGGTGCCGGAGCCACCGGGGCAGGCGCAATGACCGGAGCCACCGCGGCAGGCGCTGGTGCCGGAGCCACCGCGGCAGGCGCTGGTGCCGGAGCCACCGCGGCAGGCGCTGGTGCCGGAGCCACCGGGGCAGGCGCAATGACCGGAGACACTGGTGCCGGCGCTACCGGTGCTGAAACCACCGGGGCCGGAGCGGCCGGCGGCTCGGCCGCGGGAGCCGGGGGCTCCTCAGCGGGCACCGCCGCCGCGGGAACCGGAACCACCGGGGCCGGAGCCGCCGGTGCCACCGGCGCGGGTGCCGGAGCGGGCGGGACAGCCGCAGGAGCAGGAGCGGGAGCGGCGGGCGCTGGTGCCGGAGCAGCCGGCGCCGGTGCCGGCACGCTCTGCGGCGCCGGCGCGGGCAGTTGGTTGGCCGGGACGATGAGGTTTCCGCCCGCGCTGGGACGCTGACTGACCGCCGGACGAACACTGACGGCCACCGAAATCACCAACGCGAGCACACCGGCGAAGAACACCATCATCACGCCGAGGGCCACCAGGAAGGGCTTGCGGCCGCCGAGCATATCGTCGGCAGGCACATCGTCGTCGCGGACGTCGGCGGCAATGCCGGTCTCCGCCTCGGCTTCCGGGTCGTTGGCGCTGTAGGCCAGCGCGCCGTCGACCGAATCGGCTGAGTTGTAGGGCGGCAACGTCGGCGAAGCCACGCACGATCGCAAAGGGGTCGACTACCTCGGCCGTCGTCCAGTCCGGCACCTGCGCATAGGCCAGAGCCGACGTCGAGGAGGTGAACAGCGGCGCATTGGCCGACGCCAGCGCCGCGCCGCGGGCCAGCGCCGTCTCGGGCTCGTCCGGAGCGCTCACCGGCAGCGCGGTCGCGGTCTCCAGTTGCGGCCGGACCTCGGTGACATCGACACCGCAGCCGACGACGAAGAGTCCATCCGGAGAAGACTTCAGCGTGTCAAACCTGGCCACCAGCTCGGGCAACTCGGCGAGCGCGTCGGTGACGTGCATCGATTCTCGCCGCACGTCGACGATCGAACCGTCAGCCGAGTCGATGATGGCCAGCGTCGCGGTATCCGGTTCCAGGAACAACAGGCCGGTGTAGGCGTAGCCGACCGCGCTACCCGCGGCTTGAGCCAGCGCGGCGGCCGACATGAACGCCGAGACCAGCATGACGTTCTCGACTTTGTGGGTGGCCAGCGCATCCCGCAGCGCGGTGGCTTCGACGGGGTCGGTCCACACCACACCGGTTGACGCGAGACGGTAATCGGCTTCGGCCGCACTTTCCCGGGTGCCCAGAATGGCAGCTACCACCTGGTCGGCCGCGCCCGAGGTCGTCGAGCCATCGACCGGGGCAACCTCGAAGTCTTCATCGTCGACGGTGGCCCCGTCGGCGTTCTCGCCTTCGACGAGCACCATTTGAACCGTCTTGGGTGCCATCGACACGCCTAGAACGATGTCCATTGCCCCTCCGATCCGCCTTCTTTTACAGGTGATTTACAGTTTCACAGCTGACCCACAACAAACATAGCAGCGCTAACTATTAGTGTAGCCACCGAGTCAAGCTTCGGCACTACTCAAGCCCGGTGTTTTTCCCGCGAATCTCAACGCGGATCTGAGCCTCGGGCGCTCCTAGTCCAGGTGCCCCTTCTCAGCTAACTCATGAGCCTCTTGCTCGCTCTCCACCGCGGGCGCGGAACCGGGCAGCCGTCTACCAGCCACCTCCGGCGCGAACATCAGCGCCACCACGCCCACCACGCCCGCGACGATCAGCATGTAAGCCGGCACCATCACGTTGCCGGTGCCGGATATCAGCGCTTGAGCGATCAGCGGGGTGGTGCCGCCGACGGCCGAAATCGAGATGTTGTACCCGATGGCCAGAGCGCCGTTGCGGACGCGGGTGGGGAAACAGTGCCGGCAGCGTGCCGGGCGACGTGCTGTCGAAGCAGAGCTCCATCAGCCCGATCAGCAGCACACCGAGGAACATCACCGGGTATACCCCGCCGAAGCGGATGAGCAGGAATGCCGGGACCGACGCCCGCGATCAGCAGCCCGCAGCCGGTCCACATGATCGGTTTGACGCCGATACGGTCAGACAACTTCGCGACGAACACTACTGCGGCCATCACGACCATCAGCGTCGCAACGATCATGATCAATCCGGCGGTGTGGCCAACCCGCACCACAACCTTGAGGTATGTCGGCAGATATCCGGTGAGCAGGTAATCAGCGGCATTGCAGGTGAGCACCAGAGCCGCGCAGAGGAGCAGGGGCTTCCATTGCTCGACGACCGTGCGCCGGAATTGCTGCCCCTCATTGTCATCCGGAGTCATCCGTGCTGTCGCTCGCTGTGTCGTAGACCGACGACTCGTCGAGTCGCAACCGCATATACAGCGCTACCAGGCCGAGCGGTGCGCTCAGCAGCAACGGAATCCGCCAGCCCCAGGCCAGCATGTCGCGGCTCGGCAGACCAGGTTTGCAGCCCGGTCACCAGCAACCCGGCAAGCACGAACCCAACCGAGTTGCCCAACGGCAGGAACCCGGCCATCATCCCGCGTTTGCGGTCCGGCGCCTGCTCACCGACATAGGTCATCGCCCCACGTACTCGCCGCCGGTAGAGAGACCTTGAAAGACTCGGGCAACGACGAGCAGGATCGGCGCCCAGATGCCGATGGTGTGTAGCCAGGCAGCACGCCGGTCATGGTCGTACCGACCGTCATCAGCAGGATCGTGATCATCAACACCCGTTTGCGCCCGATACGGTCGCCGAGCGGACCGAAGATGAACCCGCCGAGTGGGCGCACCGCGAATGCCGCCGCCAGGGTGCCGAAGGTGGCGATCAGGTGAACCGAGCTGACACTGTTCCCGGGATAGAACACCTGCGCGATCGTGGTGGCGATGTAGCCGTAGACACCAAAGTCGTACCACTCCATGAAGTTGCCGATAGCGGTGCCGGCGATGGTCCGGGGCATGGTGGCCGGATCGACGATTCTGATCTCGTCGCGTGCCCACTTCCGCCGGCCGGGCCGTCCACCACCGCCGGCATGCGTTTCAGTACTCATCGGGTTGTGAGATACCCACAACGCGGTAACTCACGCGCGGCGGAACTAGCCGCGGTCGGGACCCTTGACCGTCATCGTCGCGAACGTCGTCAAGAACGCCGCTGCCGGGATGATGTTGACGACGCGATCGCGCACCCGCAGGTGCGCACCAACCGCCAGCACGAAATACAGCGTCAGCATCGCAGTGGTCAGCCGCGCCAAGGCCGGAAACCGGAACACCGACAGCAGACCCACCGCGGCGGCGGCCTTCACCACCGGGAAGACCCACCGAATGTCCTCTGGAACCTCCAGCGTGTCAAGGACTTTGGTGATGGCGGCCACCGGGACCGCACACGCGACCGCGTCGCCGGCGTGAAAAGCGGCCAGCGCCGCATACGTTTTCGGGGAATTCAGGGCGCTCATGGTGCGATCCTATTGGCCGAGCTCCGACGGCGGGCCGATGGCCCCCTCCACCGGTTTGCGAGCGTCGGCCTCGGCCTTGGCCACCGCTTCGACGATCGCAGGATCGGTCTGGGTGGAGAACCAATCGGACATGTCATCTCGTCGTCGCGGGGCTTCGGCGCTTCGTCGTCGATAGGTGACGGCTGATACCGGAACACCCCGTCGTCACCCGGAGTGCCCAGCATTCTGGCGAAGCCTTGCAACGCGCCGCCGAAGTCGCTGGGCACCACCCAGACCTTGCTGGCTTCGCCTTGGGCGATCTGCGGCAGTGTGAGCAGATACTGGTAGGCCAGCAGCTCGGGGGTGGGCCGGGCCGCCTTGATCGCGGCGAAAGTCTTCTCGATGGCCTTGGCCTGTCCCTGAGCCTGTAGGTAGGCGGCGGCCCGCTCGCCTTGAGCTCGTAGCATGCGGGACTGCCGGTCGGCCTCGGCAGCCAGGATCGCGGCCTGCTTGGCACCCTCGGCCTCAAGGATCTGCGCCTGCTTCTGCCCTTCGGCCTGTTTGATCGCCGCCTCCCGCGCACCTTCGGCGGTCAGGATCATGGCTCGCTTTTCCCGGTCGGCCTTCATTTGCTTTTCCATCGACGCCTGGATCGACGGCGGCGGGTCGATGCTGCGCAGCTCGACGCGGGCCACCCGGAGCCCCCAATGCCCGGTGGCTTCGTCGAGCACGCCGCGCAACTGCTTGTTGATCTGATCACGCGAGGTGAAGGTCTGCTCAAGAGTCATGCCGCCCACCACGTTGCGCAAGGTGGTGGTGGTCAACTGCTCGACACCGACGATGTAGTTGTTGATCTCGTAGACCGCGGCCTGCGGGCTGGTGACCTGAAAGTAGACCACGGTGTCGATGTTGAGCGTCAGGTTGTCTTCGGTGATCACCGGTTGAGGCGGGAAAGACACCACCCGCTCGCGCAGGTCCACCCTGGCCCGGACCCGGTCGATGAACGGCACCAGCAGGGTCAATTGCCCACTGACCGTGCGGCTGTACCGGCCCAGCCGTTCGATCACCGCGGCCTCCGCCTGCGGGATCAGCGCGACCGACTTGGCCACAATGATCAGGGTGAAAAGCACCAGAACAGCCAGAAACACCAGACCGGCGACATACCCTTGCACTCCGAACACCTCCTCGTTCGAGTTTCGTCAACGGATCAGACGTTCTTCCACACCACCGCGGTAGCGCCGTCGATGTGCAGGACCGTTACCCGTTCACCCGGCTCGTAGCTGGCGGTTTCGTCAAACGGCCGCGCGGTCCACACCTGGCCGTCCAGCTTCACCTGGCCTTCGTCTCGGGCCACCCGGCCCAGGACCACCGCGCTCTTGCCCTCCAGCGCCTGCACCCCGGTACGAAGAGCGGGCGCCGGCGTCAGCCTACGTCGCAGCGTGGGCCGGACCAGGATCAACAGCAGCACCGAAACCACCAGGAACACCGCGCCGTCGGTCCAGATCGGACCGTGCAGCAGCCAGCTCGTCGCGGCCGCGGCCAGCGCACCGCCGCCGAGCATCAGCAAGAACATGTCGCCGGTCAGTGCTTCCGCGCCGGCCAGCCCTAACGCGAAAATCAGCCAGATCAGGGCGACGGGCATGCCGCCAGGATATCGCGGAATCAGCTAGCGCCGCGGTGAACAACTACACTGCGAGTTCATGTGCTGCCCCAGCGCGACGCTGTCGATGTGGTCCAATGCCTGGCTTGCCGGCAAGGCCGCCCCGGACGACGTCCTCGATGCTTTATCATGTTGGGCACCAAGGCAATCAGTCACCGCCTACGACTCAGTCGCAGCTGGGCATACCGGTCTGCCATGGCCTGACGTCGATGATGCCGGGGCAATGTCGCTGCTGCAGACGGTGCGCACCGTCGCCAGCCGGGCAACGCTCAACGCGCCGGTGATCGGTGTGGTGTTGCCGGTGCCCGGCGATGTCCGGGGACTGCCGGCCGGAACCCAATTCGAGCGGGACGCGTTGACCGCCGGCGAGGCGGTGATCGTCACCGACCCGCGCGATCCGGCCACGGCGATCGGGCTGGTACCGGAATTCGAATACGACGAGGACGTCGACGAAGCCGAGATACCCGAATTGCACAGGCTGTCTTGGACGGTGTACTCGCTTCCGGGCGTCCCGGTTTTGGATCACCATGATTTGGGCGAAGCCGAACATGCGCTGCTCTCGGCGGTGCGGTCGGCCGCCGACGCGCTCACCGCGATCGGGCTGGGGTCAACCGGAGCCGGGGTCGACGACCCGCGCGGCCTGGTCGAGCAGCTGCTGGAATCCGGGCGGCACCACCAGATCCCCGACCATGCGCCGTCGCGGGCGGTGCGGGTCCTGGAGAAGGCCGCACACGTCGATGCGATCATCTCGGTTAGCGCGGGGCTCAGCCGGTTGGACGATGCCCCGGGTCCGATGGGACGGCTCGCGGCCGGGCCGGCGGGAATCGAGATGCAATCCTCGTCGCAGGCCCAGATCGCCACCGATGCGCTGCGCCCGTTGGCGCCCGTGGTGCGCTGTGCCCAAATGGCCGCGGTCAGCGCGATTTTGCGCTCGGCCTGGATCGACTAACCGGTTTCCTGCGCAACGCAGTGCGGCGGCCGGCACGGCGCACCGTTGGCACTGGCACCGCAGCCCGGTACCGGATCGGCGCCGCTGACCCGGCTTGGCTCACTGCCGTGACGCAGTTCGTCGATCAGTGCGACGGCCAGCCGCGCGAATCGCCGGTCCGCGTTGGGCGTGCCTGCGCGGGCAAACGCCACACCCGCGGCTTGTGCCTGCGAGCGCAACTCGTGGTCGAGATCCCACACCACCTCGATATGGTCGGCGACAAACCCGATGGGGCAGACGATGACTGCCTGCGCCTGCAGCGTCGTCAGATGGTCGGCGACATCGGGCTCCAGCCAGGCAACCTGCGGCGGACCCGAACGCGACTGCCACACCACGTCGTAGTCGTCGTATCCGGCAGCAGCGGCGACCAGCCTTGCGGCGTAACGGACTTGGCGGCTGTAGAGGTCGGGGCCGCAGCGCCGGTCGGCGGCCACCGGGATCGAGTGCGCGGTGAACACCAGCCGCGCATCGGGCGGCACGGTGTCAGCTGCCGCGGCGACCGCGTCGGCGAACATCTCGACGAAGAGCGGATGGTCGTAGTAGGGGCGCAGTTTGACGAGTTCCGGCGCGGCCGGGCCGGCCGCCGCGCGGGCCCGGGCAATGTCCTCGACATATTGCGTGCAGCTCGAATACCCACTCCACGCCGAGGTGGTGAACACCGCTGCGCGACGAATACCGTTGTCCCGCATTGTCTGCACCGTGTCTTCGACGTACGGTTCCCAGTTGCGGTTGCCGAAATACACCGGCAGGCCCTGTTCGGCGCTCAGCTCGGCGACCAGCGCCCGATTGATCGCGTTGATCGGCGACACTCCGCCGAAGTGCAGGTAGTGCTGCGCCACCTCATCGAGGCGTTCCGGCGGCACATTGCGGCCCCGGGTGACATTCTCCAGGAACGGCCGTACCTGCCGGGGACCTTCTGGTCCACCGAAGGACAACAGCAGGACGGCGTCAAATTCCATTAGCGCCCGACAGCCTTCGCTAAAGCAGCTGCGTGCTGGCGCCGCCGTCGGCGTAGATGATGGTCCCCGTGGTCGCCGGCAGCCATTCGGACAGCAACGCGCACACGGTCTTGGCAACCGGCGTGGCGTCCTTCATGTTCCACCCGATGGGCGCGCGCTGGTCCCAGCCCTCTTCGAGCAGCTGTATCTGCGCGCCGGCCTCGTCGCCGAGCGCGCCGCCGACGATCGCGCTCATTGCCAGCGTCCGGATCGGACCGGCGGCAACTAGATTCGACCGGACCCCGAACTTGCCGGCCTCGCGGGCCACGAAGCGGTTGACCGACTCCAGCGCGCTCTTGGCGACCGTCATCCAGTTGTAGGCCGGCATCGCCCGGCTCGGGTCGAAGTCCATACCGACAATGGAACCGCCGTGGTTCATGATCGGCAGCAGCGCCTTGGCAAGCGAGGCATAGGAATACGCGGAGATGTGGATGCCCTTGGCGACATCCTCGTACGGCGCGTCGAAGAACGGGTTGATCCCCATCCCGCTTTGCGGCATGAAGCCGATCGAGTGCACCACGCCGTCGAGCTTGTTGCCCTCGCCGATCACTTCGGTGACCCGCTCGGCCAGGCTGGCCAGGTGGTCGTCGTTCTGCACGTCGAGTTCGATCAGCGGGGCCTTTGCCGGTAGCCGGTCGGCGATGCGCTGGATGAGCCGCATCCGGTCGAATCCGGTCAGCACCAGTTGCGCGCCCTGCCCCTGGGCCACCCGGGCGATGTGGAATGCGATCGATGCGTCGGTGATGATCCCGCTGACCAGGATCCGTTTGCCGTCCAGCAGTCCTGCCATATCCATCCTTTAGGTGTGGGGGTCCGTCAGTGACCCATGCCCATGCCGCCGTCGACCGGGATCACCGCACCGGAGATGTAACTGGCGTCCTCGGACGCCAGGAAACTGACCACCCCGGCGACCTCAGCGGCAGTGCCAACCCGCTTCGCCGGGATGAATTCCAGCGCCCCCTGCTGAATCCGCTCATCCAGCGCGCGCGTCATATCGGTGTCGATGTAGCCCGGGGCCACCACATTCGCGGTCACCCCGGCCTTTGTCAGCTCCCGGGCGATCGAGCGGGCCATGCCGATCACACCGGCCTTGGAGGCTGCGTAGTTGGCCTGATTGCCGATGCCCCAGCTGCCGGATACCGAACCTATGAAGATCATCCGGCCGAACCGCTTCTTGGTCATGCTGCGTGATGCCCGCTGAGCCACCCGGAAAGCCCCGGTCAGGTTGGCGTTGATGACCTTCTCGAACTTCTCCTCGGTCATCCGCATGAGGAACGCGTCCGCGGCCAGGCCGGCGTTGGACACCAGCACCTCGACCGGACCTTGTTGCTCCTCTACCTCTTTGAAGGCGCGGTCGACGGCGTCATTGTCGGTGACGTCACACTCGACACCGAATAGTCCGTCGGGCGCCCCGGATCCGCGGTGCGTGACGGCCACCGTGTGGCCGTCCGCGGCCAGCCGCCGTGCGATCGCCAGACCGATCCCCCGGTTTCCGCCGGTGACCAGTACTGATCGCGCCACGAATACCGGCCTGCCCGCTGCCGGGGCATCGGCGGCGTTGGCGGCTTTTTCGGTGGCTGAGTCAGTCACCCCGTCAACCTATCGTTTTGCTGGTCACACTTCGCGAGTGGCCACTTTTGACACGCGATTCGGCCGCAGCAGGCGTGCATTAATCTGGCCACTCGAGCGGGCCGCTACGTGGGCAGGCGCCGGTTGATGAGTAGCGCCGCCAGCGCGGACAACGCCAGTATCAGGGCACCCAGCCGCAGCCAGCCCGCGCTGGCGTCGCCTTTGAGCGTCTCGTAGCCGATCTGCTCTTGCAGCGACGCGTAGACCTGCTTGAGCTCCTGCAAGTTAGCGGCGTCGTAATGATTGCCGCCGGACAGCTCGGCGACCTTCTTCATGGTCGTGTCGTCGACCGGCACCGGCTGCCGCTGCCCATTGATCTCGACGAAGCCGTACGGGGTGCCGAACGAGATCGTCGAAATCGGCACACCCTGGTCCTTGGCGGTCCGCGCCGCGGTGAACGCGCCCTTGGGATTATCCGGGTTGGTCGGCACCGTTTCCTTGCCGTCGGAGAACAACACGATCCGCGCCGGCGGCGGGGTGTCGCCACCGCCGATGACCGCGCCGACGGTGGCGATGGCCTGCAGGGCGGTGAAGATGCCCTCCCCGGTGGCGGTGCGATCGGCGAACTGCAACTTGCCCAGCGCGGCTTTCGTCGCGTCCCGGTTGGTCGTCGGCTGGACCAGCACCGTGGCGGTACCGGCGTAGGCGATCAGCCCGAGGTTGATGCCCGGGGTCAACTCGCCGGCGAACTCCTTCGCTGCTACTTGGGCCGCGGCCATCCGGTTGGGTTCGACGTCGGTGGCCCGCATCGACTGCGACACGTCGATCACCAGCATCACGACCGCCCGATTACGGGGGGTCCGCACGTCGTGGGTGGGCCCGGCCATCGCGACGGTGAACAACAGCAACGCCGCCACCAGCAAGATCGCGGACAGGTGCCGAAACCGGGTGGGCCGCTTGGGGGCGACGCTTTCCAGCAGTTCCATGTTGGCGAACCGCAGCATCCGCCGCTGCCGGGCCAGCTGCATGACGATGTACAGCGCGGCCAATCCGAGGACCGCGAGCAAGAACAGAAAAAACCACGCGTGTTCGAAGCCGGTCAGCGTCATCGGCCCGAGCAGGGGCAGCGTCATAAAGCACCCGTCTCAGTGTGGAGGTCCGCTGGCGTCACTGCCGTCACTGGCGACCCGCCAGTGAACCGCGCCGGCGGGACTCGACGAAGCGGACGATGTCTGCGATCCAGTCGCGGTCGGTGCGCAGCGACATCATCGGTGCGCCGCAGCTGCGGAACGTCCGGGCCACCTCGGCGCGGTGGGCCGCGACGGCCTTGGCGAAGTCGTCGCGCAGCTGCGGATCGATGGTGAACTCGCGGGTGGCGCCCGACTCGGCGTCCTGCAGGATGACGTCGCCGACGTCGGGCAGCTCCACGTCGCGCGGATCGAGCACTTCGATGCCCAGCACCTCGTGGCGTCCGGCGATCGCCCGTAGTGGCCGTGTCCAGTTGATCGGGCCCAGGAAATCGCTGATGATAACCGCCATTCCGCGCCGGCGCTCCGGCCGGCGCAGTGCGTCGATGGCCGCCGCCAAATCACCGCGGACCCCCACAGGGGCCTTAGGTGTGGTCGCGATCGCGCGCAGCAGTGTTTGCTCATGCTGACGCCCTGAGCGGGCCGGCACCCGGGTCATCGTCGCGCCGGTAGCGACCAGGGCACCAAGCCGGTTGCCACCGCCGCTGTTGAGGAACGTGATGGCCGCCGCGGCAGCCAGCGCCAGGTCGCGCTTCTCGCAGACGGTGGTGCCGAAATCCAGACTGGCCGACATGTCGACCACCAGCCAGGTCTCCAGTTCGCGGTCGGCGATCATTTGCCGCACGTGCGGATGGCTGGTGCGCGCGGTGACCGCCCAGTCCATCCGGCGCACGTCGTCGCCGGGCTGGTACTCGCGTGACTCACCCGGCTCGCTGCCCGGTCCCGGGATCAGGCCCAGGTGATCGCCGTGCAGCACGCCGTCGAGTTTGCGTTTGACAGTCAGCTCGAGGGTGCGCAGCGCCGCCGACAGCTTCGCATCGTCGATCTCGCCGCGCTGCAACGACGGCGGGTGTACGACCGCCGACGTGCTGGGCTTCGTCACCGACCGCTGGCCATGGTGGCGGTCTGCATCACCGGCGGCACCGAATGTCCTTGCTGTGGAACGGCATTCACCTGCGGCAAGCCGACCGTCTGCAGGACGCGGTTGATGACGATCTCCGACGAGATGTCGTCGGCGAGCGCGTCATAGGTGAGTACCAGGCGGTGGCGCAGCACGTCGGGTATCACCTCGACGACGTCCTGGGGGATGACATAGTCGCGGCCGCGAACCAGCGCCAACGAGCGCGACGCGGCGATGATGCCCAACGAGGCACGTGGCGAAGCGCCGAACGAAATCCAGCTCTTGACGTCGTTCATCCCGAGTTGCTCGGGGTAACGGGTCGCCATGACGACGCGCACCACGTAGTCGACCAGCGCGTGGTGGACGAAATTGTTGGCCGCGATGTCCTGCAGCCGCTGCAGGTCCCCGGTGTTCAGGATCTGCTTGGGCTCCGGCGGGCGCACACCCATCCGGTAGATGATCTCGCGCTCTTCCTCGGGCGTCGGGTAACCGACGTTGATCTTGAAAAGGAAGCGGTCGCGCTGTGCCTCCGGCAGCGGGTAGACACCCTCGTGCTCGATCGGGTTCTGCGTCGCCATCACCAGGAACGGGTTGGGCAGCGGGAACGTCTTACCGCCGATGGACACGTGGCGTTCCTGCATGACCTCCAGCAGCGCCGACTGCACCTTGGCCGGCGCCCGGTTGATCTCGTCTGCGAGCAGGAAGTTGACCACCACCGGACCGAGCTCGGTGTCGAATTCCTCCTTGCCCTGCCGGTAGATACGGGTACCGATGATGTCGGTGGGCACCAGGTCCGGCGTGAACTGGATACGCGCGAACGTTCCGCCGACCACCCGGGCGAAGGTCTCGACCGCCAGCGTCTTGGCGACGCCGGGAACACCTTCGAGCAGCACGTGTCCCTTGGACAGCAGGCCGACCAACATCCGCTCGACGAGCTGGTCTTGTCCGACGATGATCCGTTTGACCTCGAAGATGGCCCGTTCCAGGGTGTGCACCTCGGCAGCCAACCCGTTGCCGCCGCCCGTCGGGGCGGCGTGCGTCGGGGCGCCTGGATGCCCACCTGGGGCGGACGGACCGCTCGCGGTCGTGGGCGACCCACCTGCTGACGTCATTGACAACTACCTTCCAGCTCAACCGACAAGATCTAAGGCTCTATCAGACACGACTGCTGGCGCTACCAAAATCGCGGGGCAACGGCCTGCCCGCGTCCAACTATTCCAGGCGTCCGGGATTCCGTCGACGCCGCCGTTCGCAGCCCGGCGACGATGCGGGCCGCGAGCGGCCCGAGGAGGGGGCACCCCCCAGCCGCGTGGGGGCACCCCAGCGTGCCGGGGGCGAGCCGAGCCATCGGCTTCAGCCCCCGCAACGAAGCGGGGCCCGTCGCTGCGTCAGTACTCGATGATCCGGGTCAGCGAAGGCGTCATCCCGGACGTCCGCACCGGGCTGATGGTGACTTTGCCGGCACTCCCCGACGCCTCCAGCATCTGATTGTTGCCCAGATAGATAGTGACGTGCTGGCTGCCGCCAGGACCGTAGAAGATCAGATCACCGCGCTTGGCCTCGGCGGGCGACACATGGCGGCCCGCGTTGTACTGGTCGCCGGAGAACCGCGGGAGCAGCACCCCTACCCCGGCAAACGCATACCGGACCAACCCCGAGCAGTCGAAGCCCACCGTGCCGTCGCCCGAGCCGACGCCGTTGCCCGGGCCGGTCGTGGTGCCACCACCCCACGAATACGGGACACCCATCTGCGAGGACCCGCGGCGGATCACGTACTCGACTGCCTGCCGCCCGTACACCCGCGGAATCCCGTCAGGTGCGGTGGTGTTGCCGCCCAGGTTGATCCCAAGACCGCCGAGGAACTGCCGACCCAGATCCATCGTGGTCTGGGTGGCCTGAGCGGTCGCGTTCAGTGAGGCATTGGCGACGGCGACCGGGTCACCCGGAGCTCCCGCGCTGGGCATCATCGGCAGTGTCGGATCCCATCCCCCGCCGTCGGCGCCAGCCGGACTGGCCAGTGCGAGCAGCAGGCCCAACACCGCCGGGATCAGCCAGGCCCGCTGCAGGTATCGAAAACCCTTGGGGCGCAGTGACCTTCCGGCCATGTCAGTACTCGATGTAGCGGACGACGTATGGTGTCATGCCGCTGGTGCGCACCGGCGCCACCCGCACCGTCAGGCCGACGTCGGGCGCCTCGAGCATCTGTCCGTTGCCCAAGTACAACGTCACGTGCTGGCTGCCGCCGGGACCGTAGAAGATCACGTCGCCGCGGCGCGCCTGCGCCGACGGGATCTTGCGGCCCAGGTTGTACTGCGAACCCGAGTAGTGCGGCAGTTTGATGCCCACGCCGGCGAATGAGTACAGGATCAGCCCCGAGCAGTCGAAGCCCACGGTGCCCGCACCCGAGTCGATTCCGTGACTGGGCCCTGCGGCGTTGCCGCCACCCCAGGAATAGGGCACCCCGATCTGCGACATACCGCGGCGGATCACGTACTCGGCTGCTTGGCGCCCGTATACCCGCGGTATCCGGCCGTTGTTGGTGATGCCGGTGTCGTCCGGCTTGAGCAGGCCGACACTCTGCAGGAATTTCCTGCCCATGTCGGCGGTGACCTGGCTCGACGTCTGCGAGATGCCCAGCACCTTGTTCAACACCGCGATCGGGTCACCGGGGATGTTGGCGCTGGGTACCTGCGGAAGCGTCGGATCCCATTCGCCGTCCCACTGGGTGCCGCCGCCGATAGACGGCGCCGCCCCGCCCGGCGTCCCCGGATCCCACCGGTCACCGGAAGCCGGACCCGCGCGCCGGGCCACCGGTACCGCCAAGGTGCGGGCCGCGTCGAGCCTGGCCTGGGCCGCGTCGCGCTGGGCGCCCAGCCGGTTGACCTCCGCTTGCTGTTCGGTGAACTTGCGTTGGGCATCCATCAGCGCCGCCACCGAAGCGTTTTGGCTGGCAACAGCATCGGCGGCGGTTTGGTCCGCCTTCTGCTTGGCCAGCCGTGCCGCCGACTCGCGGTTCACTTGCTCGGTGCGGGCCCGCAGCAGGTTGTCCATTGCCTGCCGGGAGCCCGCGGCTAAAGTTTGGCCCGCGGTGGCGTTCTGGATTACCTCGTTGGGGCTGCCCGCGGTCAGGTAACTGTCAGCGGGGCCGTTGACGTAGGTCGCCGCGGCGAACCTGTTGAACCGGTGCTGCGCCGCGGCGATCGCGGCGTTGGCGTCCGTGACCCCTTGCTGGCTGACCTCGACGTCGTGCTGGGCTGCGGCGGCGTTGTCCCGCGCGGTCTCCACGTCGACCAGCGACTTGTTGACGCTCTCCTGCTCGGTCTCGATGGCCGCACGCATGTCCTGCATGCGCTGGTTGGCCTGGGCGACGTCGGCGATCAGCGCTGCCAGCGTGTCAGGACCCGGGCTGGGATCAGCGGCCGCCAGTCCGGGCGTGCACAGCAGCATCGCCGCGCTCAATACCGTCGGGACGGCAAACCTGCCAAAGCCGGCGGCCCGTCGGAAACACGAGCCGCGCTGGGTGCGTCTCATTCGACTCCGGTCTCCTAGGGCTTGGCTCGACGCAGACAATGGCGCGCCCGTCACTCTGATGGCGCGACTCACAACACAAACATCATCTGCACCGTACGTCACATTTGACCCGTGAGGAACTTTCGTCACAAACTACATATCTGTAAGAAGACCGTTCGTGACCGAAAGGTGACTTGACGCGCCCGCCGAGACGCCGGCGGTCGAGTCAGGGAGTGGGAGTGTTCGGCCGGTCAGACGGCCAGTCAGCCAGCCAGTTCAGCTAGCCGAAGTGGGACCGTCCGGAAGCGGTTCGGCGGCGCCGGCCGAAGCTGTCGTCCGTCTGCTGCGGATCTGCATGATTCGGGTGCCGACGACCGCGGCGAGAACCCCGATCAGCAACACAATGGTGAACGCGGTCCAGGGAAACTGCGGAGTCTCGAGCTCGTGCGCGAAGTTCTGCGCCGACTGCACCGGATTACCGGTCTTGGCGGCGTCCTCCCCGATCTCCAGCGTCGCGCGCGGAAACTGCGTGCTGTAGCTGCCGGCGAACGACGGGCTGAGCACCAAGACGGTGGCGTCGTGGTAGTCGCTGCCGACCACGGTCGCGATGTCCCGCAACGGCGTGGCGATCTGCGGATTGCCTTTGATCACCACGATCTTGAGGTTGATGCGGTGCTTGCCGGCGTCGTTGACCACCCCTCGCAAGCCCGGTACATCGACGGGCGGAGCACTGATGCCGTCGCCGGCAACCGCGGCTTTGACGATCGCCAGACACTGCTCGGGCGGAGTGTTCAGATCCAGACCGAGGGACTCGCACAGCTCGCGCGGGATGAACTGCGGCGCGTGCGGCGTAGTCACGGTGCATGACGGTACGCGACCGCCCGGCGCGTGACGGCGCGCCCACCTCGAAGAAACTGTGGCGAACCCGCCCCTTCGGAATGCAGGACAAGCGTACTGTTAAAGTGATACGAAGCCGTCCTTCTTTCCGGCGGCGCAAACTGAATCCCGGGAGTTGATGTGACCAACAAGGAGTCGGTGAATTCGTTCGGAGCTCGCGACAGCCTCGAGGTCGGGGACAACAGCTATCAGATCTATCGCCTCGACGCGGTACCGGGCACCGAGAAACTCCCCTACAGTCTCAAAGTCCTCGCGGAGAACCTGCTGCGCAACGAGGACGGCAGCAACATCACCAAAGATCACATCGAAGCGATCGCGAACTGGGATTCGCAGGCCGAGCCCAGCATCGAGATCCAGTACACCCCGGCCCGGGTCGTCATGCAGGATTTCACTGGTGTGCCGTGCATCGTCGACCTGGCCACGATGCGTGAGGCCATCGGCGATCTGGGCGGAGACGCCGACAAAGTCAACCCACTGGCGCCGGCCGACTTGGTGATCGACCACTCGGTGATCGCCGACTTGTTCGGCCGGGCCGACGCTTTCGAGCGCAACGTCGAAATCGAGTACGAGCGCAACGGTGAGCGCTACCAGTTCCTGCGCTGGGGCCAGGGCGCATTCCAGGACTTCAAGGTGGTGCCACCCGGTACCGGGATCGTGCACCAGGTCAATATCGAGTACCTGGCCCGGGTCGTGATGGATCGCGATGGTGTTGCCTATCCCGACACCTGCGTGGGCACCGACTCGCACACCACGATGGTCAACGGGCTCGGGGTGCTGGGCTGGGGTGTCGGCGGAATCGAGGCAGAAGCAGCAATGCTCGGTCAGCCGGTGTCGATGCTCATCCCGCGGGTGGTCGGCTTCAAGCTGACCGGCGAGATCCAGCCCGGCGTCACCGCCACCGACGTGGTGCTGACCGTCACCGAGATGCTGCGCAAGCACGGCGTGGTCGGCAAGTTCGTCGAGTTCTACGGCAAGGGCGTGGCCGAGGTGCCGCTGGCCAACCGCGCCACCCTGGGCAACATGAGTCCTGAATTCGGTTCTACCGCAGCGATTTTCCCGATTGATCAGGAGACCATCGATTACCTGCGGTTCACCGGCCGCAAAGACGAGCAGCTGGCTCTGGTCGAGGCCTACGCCAAAGCGCAGGGCATGTGGCACGACTCGTCCCACGAGCCGGAATTCTCCGAGTACCTCGAACTCGACCTGTCCGACGTGGTGCCGTCGATCGCGGGGCCGAAGCGTCCGCAGGACCGAATCGCGTTGTCCGACGCCAAATCGACGTTCCGTGAGCAGATTCCCAACTACGTCGGCGACGATCCCGATAAGGAGGGCTACTCGAAGCTGGACGAGACGGTCGACGAGTCGTTCCCGGCCAGCGACCCCGGGCAACCGTCGAACGGACACGCCGACGACCACGACGGCAAGGTGGAATCGGCCGCCGCGCATTCCAAAGGCCGGGTGAGCAATCCGGTGGACGTGAAGTCCGACGAATTCGGTGAATTCGTACTCGACCACGGCGCAGTGGTGATCGCGGCGGTCACGTCATGCACCAACACATCCAATCCCGAGGTGATGCTGGGCGCGGCGTTGCTGGCGCGCAACGCCGTGGAAAAGGGACTGGCCTCCAAGCCGTGGGTGAAAACGTCGATGGCGCCGGGCTCACAAGTCGTCAGCGACTATTACGAGAAGGCCGGCCTGTGGCCCTATCTGGAGAAGCTGGGCTTCTATCTGGTCGGCTACGGCTGCACCACATGCATCGGCAACTCCGGCCCGCTGCCCGAGGAGATCTCAAAGGCGGTCAACGACAGCGATCTTTCGGTGGCGGCCGTGCTGTCGGGCAACCGCAATTTCGAAGGCCGCATCAACCCCGATGTGAAGATGAACTATCTGGCGTCGCCGCCGCTGGTGGTCGCCTACGCGCTGGCCGGGACAATGGACTTCGACTTCGACTCTGATCCCCTGGGCACAGATCAGGAAGGCAAAGATGTCTACTTGAAAGACATCTGGCCTTCACAGAAGGACGTCTCCGACACCATCGCCTCGGCGATCAACCAGGAGATGTTCGTCAAGAACTATGCCGACGTATTCAAGGGCGACGAGCGCTGGCGAAACCTGCCGACGCCCAGTGGCGACACCTTCGAGTGGGACGAGGACTCGACCTATGTGCGCAAGCCGCCCTACTTCGAGGGGATGCCCGCCGACCCCGAACCGGTCGCCGACATCACCGGTGCCCGAGTACTGGCACTGCTCGGCGACTCGGTGACCACCGACCACATCTCCCCCGCCGGCGCCATCAAGCCGGGGACCCCGGCCGCGCAGTATCTCGACGATCACGGCGTTGAGCGCAAGGACTACAACTCTTTCGGGTCGCGGCGCGGCAACCACGAGGTGATGATTCGCGGCACGTTCGCCAATATCCGGCTTCGCAACCTGCTGCTCGACGACGTGGCCGGCGGATACACCCGCGACTTCACCAAGGCCGACGAAAATGGGGAAGCTCCGCAGGCCTTCATCTACGATGCGGCGCAAAACTATGTGGCAGAAGATATTCCGCTGGTGGTGCTGGGCGGCAAGGAGTACGGCTCCGGCTCGTCGCGGGACTGGGCGGCCAAAGGGACGTTGCTGCTGGGGGTGCGCGCGGTGATCACCGAATCGTTCGAGCGCATCCACCGCTCCAACCTGATCGGCATGGGCGTCATCCCCCTGCAGTTCCCCGAAGGCGAGTCCGCCGAATCGCTGGGGCTGGACGGCACCGAGGTCTTCGACATCACCGGTATCGAGGCCCTGAACGACGGCAAGACGCCAAAGACGGTGCATGTCAAGGCCAGCAAGGACGGCAAGGACGGGGTCGAGTTCGACGCGGTCGTGCGCATCGACACCCCCGGTGAAGCGGACTACTACCGCAACGGCGGCATCCTGCAGTATGTGCTGCGCAACATGCTGAAGTCCGGCTAGTGGCGATCGCAAGCGCGGCACAGCCGGGCGCAGCGGGTCGACACGTGAGAACCGTGGCGATCGCAAGCGCGGCACAGCCGGGCGCAGCGGGTCGACACGTGAGAACCGTGGCGATCGCAAGCGCGGCACAGCCGGGCGCAGCGGGTCGACACGTGAGAACCGTGGCGATCGCAAGCGCGGCACAGCCGGGCGCAGCGGGTCGACACGTGAGAATCTAGGGCACCAGTGCCCAGGGTCAGCGAGGACCATCTGGCGGCCCGGCGCCGTCAAATCCTCGACGGAGCGCGCCGTTGTTTCGCGGAGTACGGCTATGACAGGGCCACCGTGCGTCGGCTGGAACAGGCGATCGGCATGTCGCGGGGCGCAATTTTTCACCACTTCCGCGACAAGGACACCTTGTTCTTCGAACTCGCGCACGAAGATGCCGAACGGATGGCCGCTGTTGCGTCCCGCGAGGGTCTGATTCAAGTGATGCGTGACATGCTCGCTGCGCCCGACGAGTACGACTGGCTGGCCACCCGGTTGGAGATCGCTCGAAAGCTACGCAACGACCCGGCATTCAGCCGGGGGTGGACCCAACGTTCGGCCGAACTGGTGGCGGCCACGACCGATCGGCTGCGCCGGCAAAAGCGGGCCGGCCGGGTGCGCGACGACGTCGCCAGTGACGTGTTGCAGTGCTACCTGGATCTGGTTCTGGACGGATTGGTTGCCCGGCTTGCGTCCGGGGAAGACCCGCAACGACTGAGCGCGGTCCTCGATCTGGTGGAACGCTCGGTGCGCCAGAGTTGATGACAGCGCCGGGCTACGGGCGCCGGGTGCGGTGATTGGGTCCGCCGCGGCTGCGCATCGTGGTCCCCGACTCACGCAGCATGCTGTGAATCGATCCGTACGATTTGCCAGTCGACGCCACCAGGTTGCGGATGCTGGCGCCGCCCTCGTAGGCAGCGCGTAAGTCGTGCAGCAATTGGTCACGCGTTGTCTTCGACTTCCTCATCTACGCCTCCCCTGGATTCACCCGGCAACTGTCAGCCTAGGAAGCAGCCGTCGGCCACGTACCGGTTTGAGTCAAATCGCCTGGGACTCCGCCGAGTCGCAGTCAGGCCAGTTCGATGAGATCGCGGTATTCGTCGGACCAGTGATCCTCGGTGCCGTCGGGCAACAGCACGACACGTTGCGGGTCAAGCGCTTCGGCTGCCCCAGGGTCGTGCGTCACCAGCACTACCGCTCCCACATAGCTGCGCAGCGCGTCGAGCACCTGTTCCCGCGATGCCGGATCGAGGTTGTTGGTCGGTTCGTCGAGCAGCAACACATTCGCCATCGATGCGACCAACCCGGCGAGCGCCAGGCGCGTCTTCTCCCCGCCGGACAAGGTTCCGGCTAACTGGTCGAGTTGCGGGCCGCTGAACATGAACGCGCCGAGCAGCCCACGCAAATCCTGCTCGCCGGAGTCAGGCGCGGCGTGCCGAATGTTCTGCCATACCGTCGCGGCGTCGTCGAGAGTGTCGTGCTCCTGCGCGAAATAGCCGATCTTCAAACCGTGTCCGGGTTCCAGCGCCCCGCGGTCGGGTTTCTCGGCGCCGGCGAGCAGTCGCAGCAGCGTCGTCTTGCCCGCGCCGTTGAGTCCGAGCACCACCACCCGCGACCCGCGGTCGATGGCCAGATCGACACCGGTGAACACTTCCAGCGAGCCGTAGGTCTTGGTCAGGCCCTTAGCCACCAGCGGTGTTCGGCCACAAGACGCGGGAGTGGGAAACTTGATCCGCGCCACCTTGTCGGCCACCCGCTGCTCGTCGAGGGCGGCCATCATGCGGTCGGCGCGCCGCAACATGTTCTGGGCCGCAACGGCTTTGGTGGCTTTGGCGCCCAGCTTGGCGGCCTGGGCACGCAGCGCGGCGGCCTTCCGCTCGGCGTTGGCGCGCTCGCGGCGACGGCGCTGCTCGTCGGTGGCCCGGGCGTCGAGGTACTTCTGCCAACCCATGTTGTAGATGTCGACCTCGCCGCGAACGGCGTCCAGGAACCACACTCGATTGACCACATCGGCGAGCAGGTCGACGTTGTGGCTGATCACCACCAGCCCGCCGACGTGCGACCGCAGGAAATCCCGTAGCCAGCCCAGCGAGTCGGCATCCAGGTGGTTGGTGGGTTCGTCGAGCAGCAAGGTCGTCGCCGAACCGGAACCAGTCTCAGATGCCGCGAACAGGATGCGCGCCAGCTCGACGCGGCGGCGCTGGCCGCCGGACAAGGTGTGCAGCGGCTGGGTCAACGTCCGTTCGGGTAATCCCAGACTCGCGCAGATGCGGCTGGCTTCGCTTTCGGCGCCGTAACCACCCAAGGCGGCGAAGCGCTCCTCGAGGTGGCCGTAGCGGCGGATCGCGCGGTCGCGGGCCGTGTCGTCGGCGACCTCGGCCAGCAGTGCCTGCTGCTTCTCCAGGTCGGTGAGCAGCGTGTCGAGCCCACGCGCGGACAGCACCCGGTCGCGAGCCAGCATGTCGAGGTCGCCCTCTTTGGGGTCCTGTGGCAGATAACCGATTTCGCCGGTCCGGGTCACCGACCCGGCATAGGGCTCACTCTCGCCGGCGAGTATGCGCAGGGTGGTCGTCTTGCCGGCCCCGTTGCGCCCGACCAGCCCGATGCGGTCGCCGGGCTGCACCCGCAGCGCCGGACCATCAGCGAAGAGCAACGTGCGCGCGCCAGCGCGGACCTCGAGGTCCGTTGCCGTGATCACGCTCACTCTCCTTCATCTGTCCGGCTCCGCTGTCCGGAAATGTGCTGGGTCGCAGCATCATTTCTCGTCGGTGAACACCGGCGGCCGCTTTTCGGCCCGCGCGGCGACCGCCTCTTCGAAATTGGCGGTGAGCAGACGAACGAAGAGCTGTCCCAGGCCCTCGGCCTGCATATGTCCCTCCAGGCTAGCGGCATCGAGTCCACTCCACAGTGTGCGCTTGGTCAACTCGATCCCGGGCCGGGAAAACGCGGCAATCCGTTCGGCCAGCGCGTAACAGGTGTCGAGCAGCTGCTCGTCGGGCACCCGGTAGGACACCAACCCTATTCGCTCTGCTTCCTCGGCATCGACATCGCGACCGGTGAGCATCAGTTCGAAGGCCCGGGAGGAGCCGATGGCCCGCGGCAAGAGATAGCTCAATCCCAGTTCGCTGGCGGTCAGGCCGTTGTTGATGCCTGCGGCGCGGAAATAGGCGCTGGTCGCGGCGACCCGGATGTCGGCGGCCAGCGCTAGGCACAATCCGCCGCCGATGGCCGCGCCGTTCACCGCGGCCAGCACCGGCTGGTGCAACCGCCGTAACGCCAAGATGACGTCGTCGAGCAGCTCCATGGACCGCAGCGCATACGTCGGCTGGGTCAGTCCCTCGATGTGCGGCACCTGTCCGGCGGATTTGTGATCAGCGCCGGAAGAGAATCCACGGCCCGCACCGGTCAGCACGACCACCCGGACGGAATTGTCGTAGGTGATTTCCTGGAGAGCCTGTTTGAGCGGCACCATGACGTCGAAGGCCATGGAGTTCATCCGTTCAGGCCGATTGAGGGTGATCAGCGCGACCTGCGGTCGCGGGCGATCAACAAGCACCATGTTCACCGGGCAACGGTAACGCCCGGCCCGGTGCCGGCGCTCAGGCCTGTTCGCCTTCGTTACCCGCGATGGCGGTGTCGACGTCGAAGTCCTTGACCTGTTGGACCAGATCCTCCAGGGCGGCCGGCGGCAGCGCGCCAGCCTGATTGAACAGCAACTTGCCTTTCTTGAACGCCATCAACGTCGGGATGGACCGGATCTGGGCGACCGCGGCCAGCTGTTGCTCGGCCTCGGTGTCGACCTTGGCAAACACCACATCGGGGTGCTTCTCGGAGGAGGCCTGGAATGTCGGCGCAAACGCACGGCACGGCCCACACCAGGAAGCCCAGAAATCGACCAGCACGACGTCGTTGCCGTTGATGGTGTCGTTGAACTCTTCGGCGGTGAGGTCTCGAGTAGTCACGTGTGGCCCAACGTCGCGGGCGGTCCCAATGTTCCCGGAGCCCACTATGCCGCCAGCGCAACCAATTCGTCGTTTCGGGGTCGTTTCGGGGTCGCCAAACCCACGGAAATCCACCGAATCCTCCCGTCGATTCGACGTCAGTGTCAGCGCCGGGAAATGGGCACTCATCAGGGATCTCGAATCCGTCGGTAATGCGCCGAAAATTTGCCCCAGACCTGGGTGACGAGCATCACAATGGCTGTTAGCTGGGATCTTACGGCTTCGCCACCGCAGCCTACGGTTGCGTCACCGTAGCTTACGGTTGCGTACCCCGTACCCGTTCGTACACACTGCCTGCAACTTCGCGGGAAAGGGAAAAGCGATGGGGCACTACATCGCCAATATCCGTGATCTCGAGTTCAATTTATTCGAGGTGCTCAACATCGACGGCATCCTGGGCGCGGGGCGTTATCCCGACCTCGACGCCGATACCGTCCGCACGATGCTGACCGAGGTCGCCCGGTTGGCGGAAGGTCCGGTCGCCGATTCCTTCGCCGACGCCGACCGCAACCCGCCGGTGTTCGACCCGGGCCGTCACACCATCGCCGTACCCGCTGAGTTGGCCAAAGCCGTGCAGGCGGTCAAAGCCGCCGAGTGGTGGCGCATCGGAGTCGCCGAGGAAATCGGCGGCATTCCGGCGCCGCCTCCGGTGATGTGGGCGATCAACGAGATGCTCTACGCCGCCAATCCGGCTGCGGGTTTCTTCTACTTCCTGGGACCGGCGATGGCCAACGCGCTGTATGCCGAGGGTAACGAGCAGCAGAAACAGTGGGCGGCAATGGCCCTGCAGCGCGGGTGGGCGGCCAGCATGGTGCTGACCGAGGCCGACGCCGGCTCTGATGTCGGGGCCGGCCGCACCAAAGCGATCGCACAGCCCGATGGCACCTGGCACATCGAGGGGGTCAAGAGGTTCATCTCCGGGGGCGACGTGGGCGACACCGCCGAGAACATCTTTCACCTCGTGCTGGCCCGGCCCGAGGGCGCCGGCCCGGGAACCAAAGGACTGAGCCTGTTCTACGTTCCCAACTACCTTTTCGATCCAGAAACGCTGGAGCTTCGTTCCCGCAACGGGGTTTTCGCTACCGGCCTGGAACACAAGATGGGTCTGAAGTCCTCTCCCACTTGCGAATTGACGTTCGGCGCCCACGGAGTGCCCGCCGAGGGCTATCTCGTCGGCGATGTCCACAACGGTATCGCGCAGATGTTCACCGTGATCACCCACGCCCGCATGACGATCGGCGTCAAGGCTGCCGGCACGTTGTCCACCGGGTACCTCAATGCGCTGGCTTTCGCGAAAGAGCGGGTGCAGGGCGCTGACCTGACCCAGATATCGGACAAATCCGCTCCGCGGGTCACGATCTTGCACCATCCGGACGTACGCCGCAGCCTGTTCACCCAGAAGGCCTACGCCGAGGGTCTGCGCGCGTTGTACATGTATGCCGCTATTTATCAGGATGCCACTCTGGCACAGCAGTTTTCCGATGTAGAACCCGAGATGGCCGAGCGGATCGCCGATTTGCTGCTTCCGGTGGTCAAGGGCGTGAGCTCCGAGCGAGCCTATGCCACTCTGACCGAGTCGTTGCAAACCCTGGGTGGGTCGGGCTTTTTGACCGATTACCCTATCGAGCAGTACATCCGCGATGCGAAGATCGATTCGCTCTACGAGGGAACCACCGCCATCCAGGCGCTGGACTTCTTCTTCCGCAAGATCATCCGCGACCGCGGCGAGGCTCTCAATCAGGTGGTCTCCCAAATCAGCCACACGATCCACACTTGCGATGAGCGGTTGCGACAGCACACCAAGCTGCTCGCCACCGCGCTCGACGACGTCCAGGCGATGACCGCGACCCTGGCCGGATATCTGATGGCCGCCGCCGAACAGCCCACGGAAATCTACAAAGTGGGGCTGGCGTCGGTGCGATACCTCCTCGCCGTCGGTGACCTGATCATCGGCTGGCGGTTACTGGCACAAGCCGACATCGCCTACGCCGCCCTCGCTGCCGACCCGGCGAAGGCCGATGAGGCGTTCTATCAGGGCAAGGCCGCGACCGCGAAGTTCTTCGCCAAGAACATGCTTCCGGAGTTGACCGCTGCGCGCGGCATCATCGAGTCCCTGGACGACGAGATCATGCACCTCCCCGAGGCCGCGTTCTGACCTCTGCGGCGATCACAGCATCGATTCGGCCTGCGCGATGTGGCCGTCGAAGCCGAGGGAATGCGCCAGGTCCCGGTAGTTGCTCGCATAGTCCCGATATTCCGCGTCGTTCCCGTACGCCCGGGTAAGCAGGGCGCGCAGCCGCAGCAGCGGCAGCTCGTGGAGCACGAACCCGTCGTCGGTGGGCACAGCGGCCAGGCGGTCGATCGCGGCGCCGGCTTCGGACAAATCGTCGGTTGCGCCGCGGGCCAGCAGAAGTTCGACCAGCTCCGCTATTGCCATGCCGCGGGCGAACATTCCGCCCGTGGACCGTTCCGGATCCACCGCCGCGGCGATGTCCATCGAGCGCACGACATCGGCGAACAAGACCGTGACTTGTTTGTATTCGGCCGACGCGCTGGGCGCGGTCGGGGTGCCGCACTCATAGCAGAACTTCGCGTTCGGCCGCAGCTCGGTGCCGCACGATACGCATGCTGTTAACGCTGCGGCCGCATTCGGCCGGCTCTCAGCATAGGGGCCGGGCGCTGTGGCCGGACCGCTCTGCGCGCCGCGCGCCGAGGTTTTACCAGACCTACACGGTGAAGCCGAGGGCGCGCAGCTGCTCGCGGCCGTCCTCGGTGATTTTGTCCGGGCCCCAGGGCGGGTTCCACACCCAATTGATGCGCAGCTCGTCGACTAGACCGGCCCCGATCAGCGCGCTGCGCGATTGGTCTTCGATGACGTCGGTGAGCGGGCAGGCCGGCGACGTCAGCGTCATGTCGATGAGTGCGACGGTCCCCTCGTCGGTTTCGGCGAGGTTCAGCCCGTAGACCAGTCCGAGGTCGACGACGTTGATGCCCAATTCCGGGTCCACCACGTCGCGCATCGCTTCCTCGAGGTCGGCGAGCAATTCGTTATCCGGTGCGGCGGTTTCGCTCATCATCCATCGCTTCCATCGTTGGGGTCGGTTCCGCACCGGCCTGCGCCGGCGCATGTTCAGCCAGTTCGCTGGCCTGCGCCAGCGCATATTCAGCCGCGCTGGCCTGCGCCAGCGCATATTCAGCCGCGCTGGCCTGCGCCAGCGCATCCTTGAAAGCCATCCAGCCGAGCAGCGCGCATTTCACCCGCGCCGGATACTTGGCGACGCCCGCAAAAGCGATGCCGTCGCCGAGCACTTCCTCATCACCGGACACATTTCCGCGCGAGGACACCATCTCGGTGAACGCGCTGACCGTTTTCATCGCCTGGCCCACACTCTGGCCGATCACCTGCTCGGCGAGCACGGAGGTCGCAGCCTGGCTGATCGAACAACCCTGCCCGTCGTAGGAGATGTCGGCGATGCGCTCGCCGTCACCGGTCAAGGCGACCCGAAGGGTCACCTCGTCACCGCAAATGGGGTTCACGTGGTGCACCTGCGCGCCGAACGGCTCACGCAGTCCCCGGTGCTGGGGATGCTTGTAGTGATCGAGGATCACGTCCTGATAGATCTGCTCCAAGCGCACGACAGGTCACGCGCTTCCGAAGAAATCCACGGCCCGCCGCACCCCGGCCACCAGCCGGTCGACCTCGTCGGCGGTGTTGTACACCGCGAACGATGCTCGCGCGGTGGCGGCCAGCCCGAAGCGGCGGTGCAACGGCAGCGCGCAATGGTGCCCCACCCGCACGGCGACGCCATCGTCGTCGAGAACCTGCCCGACATCGTGGGCGTGCACATCGTCGACCACGAAAGACACCGGCGATCCGCGGTTCTGCATCGACGTCGACCCGACGATCCGTACGCCGTCGATCCCGGCCAAGCCGTCGATCGCCGCGGACACCAGCTCACGCTCGTGGGCTTCGATCCTCGCCATGCCAATCTTGTTGAGATACCGTGCCGCCGCGGCCAGCCCGACCACCTGGGAGGTCATCGGGGTGCCTGCCTCGAACCGTTGCGGCGGCGACGCATAGGTGGTGGCCTCCATAGTCACCGTCTCGATCATCGAACCGCCGGTGAGAAACGGCGGGGCCGCATTGAGAAGCTCGGCTCGACCATACAACACACCGATTCCGTTGGGGCCCAGCATTTTGTGCCCGGAGAAGGCGGCGAAGTCGACGTTCAGCGCATGGAAGTCGACCGGCTGGTGCGGCACCGATTGGCAGGCATCCAGTACCGTCAGCGCGCCGACAGCCTTGGCCCGGTCGACGACTTCAGCCACCGGCGCCAACGCACCGGTCACATTCGAATGGTGGCTGAATGCGACAACTTTGACCCGTTCGTCGAGCCGCAGCGACTCCAGGTCGATGCGCCCGTCTTCGGTCACGCCATACCAGCGCAGCGTAGCGCCGGTGCGCCGCGCGAGTTCCTGCCACGGCACCAGGTTGGCGTGGTGCTCGAGTTCGGTGGTGACGATGACGTCGCCGGGGCCCACCGCGCGCTCAAAGCGATTGTCGCCCAGGACATAGGACACCAGGTTGAGCGCTTCGGTGGCGTTCTTGGTGAACACCAGCTCGTCGACGTCGGCACCCACGAAGGCGGCGATGTCGGCGCGACCCTGCTCATAGGCGTCGGTGGCCTCCTCCATCAGCTGATGCGCGCCACGGTGCACCGCGCCGTAGGAGGTCATCAGAAACTCCCGTTCGGCGTCGAGCACGGGGATCGGGCGTTGCGACGTCGCTCCGGAATCTAAGTAGGCCAACTGGTTTCCGCCGCGCATCACGCGGCTCAGGATCGGGAAGTCGGCCCGGATCGCGGCGAGGTCGAGCCCGGTGGGGCGGCTGACCGAGATCGTCATCGTCACGCCCCGGTGGCGGCGGCTTGCGTGAAGCGCACGTACCCGCTCTCCTCGAGTTCCTCGGCGAGTTCGGGTCCACCGGATTCGATGATCCGCCCGCCGACGAACACGTGCACGAATTCGGGGTGGATGTATCGCAGAATCCGGGTGTAGTGCGTGATCAGCAGGATGCCGCCGCGCACCTGCTGGCCGGTGCCATCGTCCCAGCCGGACTCGGCGTACCGGTTGACACCGGCGCTGACCACCCGCAGCGCGTCGACGTCCAGGCCGGAGTCAGTCTCGTCCAGGATGGCGATCTTGGGCTTAAGCAAGCCCAGTTGCAGAATCTCGTGCCGCTTCTTCTCACCACCGGAAAAGCCTTCGTTGACGCTGCGTTCGCCGAAGGCCGGGTCGATGTCGAGGTCAGCCATGGCGCCCTTGACCTCTTTGACCCAGTGCCGCAGCTTGGGGGCCTCGCCGCGGACAGCGGTGGCGGCCGAACGCAGGAAGTTCGACATCGACACACCGGGCACCTCGATGGGATATTGCATCGCCAGGAACAGACCGGCGCGGGCGCGCTCGTCGACGCTCATCGCCAGACACGTCCTGGCCGTCCAGCGTGATGGACCCCGACGTCACCTCGTACTTCGGGTGCCCGGCAATGGCGTAGGACAGCGTGGACTTCCCGGAGCCGTTGGGACCCATGACGGCATGCGTCTCGCCGGAGCGTACGGTC
The DNA here is from genome assembly GCA_963787635.1 of uncultured Actinomycetota bacterium. Taxonomy (GTDB): domain Bacteria; phylum Actinomycetota; class Actinomycetes; order Mycobacteriales; family Mycobacteriaceae; genus Mycobacterium. The sequence continues at coordinate 267,010 of CAWBDP010000009.1, forward strand.
AGGTCGACGCCGTTGAGGATGGGGATCTCCCGGTTCCCTTCCGCGGCGTTGCGATCCTCCACGCTGACATGCAGGTCTTTGATTTCCAGGGTCGTCATGAGGCTGTTGTTCTCGATTCGGTGATGGCCAGTTCGTGCTCGATGGCTGCGGTCAGGCGCTCCCGTACCTCGGGCACCGCGATTTGGGAGATGATCCCGCCGAAGAAACCGCGGACCACCAGCCGGCGGGCTTGCTCTTCGGGAATGCCGCGGGAGCGCAGGTAGAAAAGCTGCTCGTCGTCGAATCGCCCGGTGGCACTGGCGTGTCCGGCGCCGACGATCTCCCCGGTCTCGATCTCGAGGTTGGGCACCGAGTCGGCGCGCGCGCCGTCGGTGAGCACCAGGTTGCGGTTGACCTCGAAGGTATCGGTACCGGTGGCGTCGGCTCGGATCAGCACGTCACCCACCCAGACCGTGTGCGCATCGGGCCGGTTGCGAATCCGGATCTCCTTGCAGCGCACCCTTGTACAGCACGTTGGATTTGCAGTCGGGGTGAGCGTGGTCGATCAGCAGCCGCGACTCGAGGTGCTGGCCGTCGTCGGCGAAGTACAGGCCGAGCAGCTCGGCGTCGCCGCCTGGCGCGTCGAAGCGCACCGTGGCCGACATCCGCACCAGCTCACCGCCGAGCGTGACGGCGACATGGCGCAGTACCGCGTCCTTGCCCAGCCGGGCGTGCTGCGCGCTGACGTGCACGGTGTCGTCGGCCCAGTCGGCGATCCACACCACGGTCAGCCGGGCGGCGTCGTCGACGACGAATTCGACGTTGTCGGCGTAGGTTCCGCTGCCCCGGTGATCGATGACGACGACCGCCTCGCCGAGTTCCTCGACCCGGATCTGCAGATGCCCGTAGGACACCGCGCCTTCGCCCGGGCCTTCGATCGCGATCTCGACCGGCTCGGCGGTGTGCGTGTCGCGTCCCACGGTGACCAGCGTCGCCGCATTGAACGACGAAAATGCCTGCGCCGCAACGCGGTCAGCCGGGACACCGCCGCGGCCGAGCCGCTCGTCGCCGCGGCGGACTCTCTCGGTGTGCACACCGGGCTGTTCGCTGACGGTAATCCGCGCGGCACCGGTGGCCCGTGCTGAGCCGTCGTGCAGACCGCGCAGCCGCCGCAACGGGGTGAACCGCCAGATCTCGTCGCGATGACCTGGGACCTCGAAGGCGTCGACGTCGAACGACGCGAACTGCTCTCCCTTATTGATGGCGCTAAGTGCCGATCCGGTCGGGGACTCCTTGAGAGCTGCTGTCAGATTTTCAGCCGTCACCCGACCGCGCCCTCCATCTGTAGCTCGATCAAGCGGTTGAGTTCCAGGGCGTACTCCATCGGTAGCTCTTTGGCGATCGGCTCGACGAAGCCGCGCACCACCATCGCCATCGCCTCGTCTTCGGTCAGGCCGCGGCTCATCAGATAGAACAGCTGGTTTTCGCTGACCTTGGAAACCGTGGCCTCGTGACCCATCGTGACATCGTCCTCGCGGATGTCCACGTAGGGGTAGGTGTCGCTGCGGCTGACCGTATCGACCAGCAGCGCATCGCATTTCACGCTGGAGCGCGAACCGTGTGCACCCTTATTCACCTGGACCAGGCCGCGGTAAGAGGCGCGGCCACCGCCGCGGGCCACCGACTTGGACACGATGTTGCTCGACGTGTTCGGGGCCAGGTGCAGCATCTTGGCGCCGGTGTCCTGGTGCTGGCCCTCGCCGGCGAACGCCACCGAGAGCACCTCGCCCTTAGCGTGCTCACCGGTCATCCAGACCGCCGGGTATTTCATCGTGACCTTGGACCCGATGTTGCCGTCAACCCACTCCATCGTGGCGCCGGTCTCGGCGCGGGCCCGCTTGGTGACCAGGTTGTAGACGTTGTTCGACCAGTTCTGGATCGTGGTGTAACGACACCGGCCACCGGGCTTGACGATGATCTCCACCACCGCCGAGTGCAGCGAATCCGACTTGTAGATCGGTGCGGTGCAGCCCTCGACGTAGTGCACGTAGGCGCCCTCGTCGACGATGATCAGCGTCCGCTCGAACTGGCCCATGTTCTCGGTGTTGATCCGGAAGTAGGCCTGCAGCGGGATGTCGACGTGCACACCCGGTGGGACATAGATGAACGAGCCACCCGACCAGACTGCGGTGTTCAGCGCGGAGAACTTATTATCGCCGGCCGGGATCACGGTGCCGAAGTACTGCTTGAAGACCTCGGGGTGTTCCCGCAAACCGCTATCGGTGTCGAGGAAGATGACGCCTTGGGCCTCCAGGTCTTCGCGGATCTGGTGGTAAACCACCTCGGACTCGTACTGAGCCGCTACGCCCGAAACCAATCGTTGCTTTTCAGCCTCGGGAATTCCGAGCTTGTCATAGGTATTCCGGATGTCCTCCGGCAAATCGTCCCACGTCGCGGCCTGCTTCTCGGTGGACCGCACGAAGTACTTGATGTTCTCGAAGTCGATGCCCTCGAGGTTGGAACCCCACGTCGGCATCGGTTTGCGCTCGGAAGATGCGCAGTGCCTTGAGCCGGGTCTGCAGCATCCACTCCGGCTCGTTCTTCTTGGCCGAGATGTCACGAACCACCGCGTCGGACAGACCGCGCTGCGCACTGGCGCCCGCGACATCGGAATCCGCCCAGCCGTAGCCGTACCGGCCCAGCGAGGCGATGGCCTCTTCCTGGGACAGCGGCTCGCCCAGCGTGTGAACCTCAGGAATGTGAACCTCAGGGGTGGTCGTCACGACGACGCTCCTTGTTTGCTCGTTGTGGCTTCGACGCGGGCTGTGCGCCGAAGTGCAAGTGGTGTGGCTTCTGTGGCCAGCGGGACGTGGGTGGTACAGGCGCAGTTGCCGTTGACGATGGTCGCCAGGCGCTGCACGTGCGTGCCGAGCACCTCGGACATGGCCTGCTGCTCGGTTTCGCAGAGCTCCGGAAACTCCTCGGCGACATGCGCTACCGGGCAGTGGTGCTGGCAAATCTGCACCCCGTGGATGGGACCCCCGACCCGCGCAGTGCTCGCGACATACCCGGCCTTGCTCAGCGCGACCGCGATCCGCTCGGCGGCGGCTTCCACATCGGCGTCGGCCGCCGAATCGGCGGCGGCGACCCCGCACAGAATGCTGTCGATGCGCTGCCGGGCGAAGGTGCGTACCGCGTCCTCACCGCCGATTTCGCGGAGTTGGCGCATCGCCGCAGAGGCCAGGTCGTCGTAGGCGTGGTCGAGTTTGCCTCGCCCGGTTGGCGTCAACCGGTACCGTTTTGCCGGTCGTCCCCGGCCGGCTTGCTGCCAGGGCGCGCCCGGAACCGACTCCGCCTCTCCCGCTTCGATCAGTGCGTCCAGGTGGCGGCGCACCCCGGCGGCCGACAGGCCGAGCCGGTCGCCGATCTGACCGGCGGTGATCGAGCCGGATTCCAGCAGCAATTGCACGACGGCGCTTCGAGTGTGGCCGTCGTGTGACGAGGCTGCGATTTCGGCGCCCTTGATGTCCGCCGCGAATTTCACAACACCAATGTTACGCAATTCCGGTGACCGGTCCAGCGGATCGCCCCGGGAGGCCGGTTACGCTGCTGTGATGGCTGCCCGCCACCATACGTTGAGCTCGTCGATCGCCAGCTTGCACGGCGACGAGCTAGCGGTGGCCTCGCCGCTCAATGATGCCGAACTCATCACGCTGCGGCGCACCCGCCTATTCGGCGCGACCGGCACCGTCTTGATGGCGATCGGGGCGTTGGGCGCCGGGGCGCGGCCGGTGGTCCAGGACCCGACGTTCGGGGTGCGGCTGCTCAACCTGCCGTCCCGCATCCAGACCGTGTCGTTGACGATGACCACGACCGGGGCGGTCATGATGGCGCTGGCCTGGCTGATGCTGGGGCGGTTCGCGCTGGGCAGTCGGCGGATGTCACGTGGGGAGCTGGACCGCACGCTGTGGTTGTGGACGCTACCGCTGTTGCCGGCACCACCGATGTACAGCAAGGACGTCTACTCCTATCTGGCGCAAAGCGAGATCTGCCGGGCGGGACTCGACCCCTACCGGATCGGTCCGGCGCGGGCGCTGGGCCTCGACCACGTTTTCACGCTCTCGGTACCGAGTCTGTGGCGCGACACCCCGGCCCCGTACGGGCCGGTGTTCCTGTGGATCGGTCGCGCCATCTCGGCGCTGACCGGGGAGAACATCGTCGCCGCCGTGCTGTGCCACCGGATCGTTGTGTTGATCGGTCTGGGCCTGATCGTGTGGGCCACCCCGCGGTTGGCCCGGCGCTGCGGCGTGGCCGAAGTCAGCGCGCTGTGGTTCGGCGCGGCCAATCCGCTGCTGATCATGCATTTGGTGGCCGGCATCCACAACGAGGCGTTGATGCTCGGCCTGATGCTCACGGGTACCGAATTCGCGCTGCGCGGCTTAGACTCACCGCGGCTGCTGCCGACATCCCACCAGGCCGGCGTGGCACAGGAGTACAAACCGCTTGGGATGCTGGTGGCCGGTGCGGTGCTGATCACGTTGTCCTCGCAGGTGAAACTGCCGTCGCTGCTGGCGCTGGGATTCGTCGCGATGGCGCTCGCGTCACGCTATGGCGGCAACCTGCGCGCGTGCTTCGCGGCCGGCGGAGCCATGGCGGGCCTGGCGCTGGCCGTGATGGCCGTCGTCGGCTGGGTCAGCGGGCTCGGCTTCGGCTGGATCTTCACCTTGGGCACCGCGAATGTGGTGCGCAGTTGGATGTCACCGCCGACACTGCTGGCGTTGGGTACCGGCCAGGTGGGAATCCTGCTGGGCCTGGGTGATCACACCACCGCCGTGCTGTCGCTGACCCGTGGCATCGGTGTGCTGATCATCGCGGTGATGGTGTGCTGGCTGCTGCTGGCAGTGCTGCGCGGCCGGCTGCATCCGGTCGGCGGGCTCGGCGTGGCGCTGGGCGTCACCGTGCTGCTCTTTCCGGTGGTGCAGCCCTGGTACCTGCTGTGGGCCATCATTCCGCTGGCGGCGTGGGCAACCCGTCCCGGCTTCCGGATCGCGGCGATCGTCATCACGATCGTCGTGGGCGTCTTCGGCCCGACGGCCAACGGCGACCGCTTCGCACTGTTCCAGATCGTCGACGCGACCCTGGCCAGCACCGTCATCGTCGCGGCACTGGTCGCGCTGACCTACCGGTGGTTACCGTGGCGCCGACTGCCCAGTGAGGGCCGGGAACTGATTCGGGAGGCGGTGATCACGGATGCCGCGCCGGTGGATGGCGCTCCGCATTCGACGGCGCGGCCTGACGCCTACGCTGATTAGTCGTGAGCCTGGCCGCCGGAGTTCCCGACGTCCCGCTGCGGTTGCGCGGGGTCGGCAAGCAGTACGGCGCGACGACCGCGGTCGCCAACCTCGACCTGGATGTGCATGCCGCCGAGGTGCTGGCGCTGTTGGGGCCGAACGGTGCCGGCAAGACCACGACGGTCGAGATGTGCGAGGGCTTCCTCCGCCCGGACACCGGCACAATCGAAGTGCTCGGGCTCGACCCGATCACCGACAACGCGCGGCTGCGGGAGCGCATCGGCGTGATGCTGCAGGGCGGCGGCGGGTATCCCGCGGCCCGGGCCGGCGAGATGCTCAACCTGGTGGCCGCTTACGCCGCAAATCCGCTGGACCCGCAGTGGCTGCTGGCGACGTTGGGACTCACCGAGGCGGCACGCACGACGTATCGGCGGCTCTCCGGCGGGCAGCAACAGCGGCTGGCGCTGGCCTGCGCGCTGGTCGGCCGCCCGGAACTGGTGTTTCTCGACGAACCCACCGCGGGGCTGGACGCCCAGGCCCGGCTACTGGTGTGGGAGTTGATCGATGCGCTGCGCCGCGACGGCGTGACGGTGGTGCTGACCACGCACCAGCTCAAGGAGGCCGAGGAGCTCGCCGACCGGCTGGTCATCATCGACCACGGGGTCACGGTGGCTGCCGGAACGCCGGCGGAGCTGATGCGCAGCGGCGCCAAGGACCAGTTGCGGTTCCGGGCGCCGCCACGGCTTGACCTGTCGCTGTTGCTCACCGCGCTGCCCGAGGACTATAAGGCCACCGAGGCCGCAGCGGGCGAGTACCTGGTGGAAGGCCCGATCGATCCGCACGTGCTGGCCACCGTCACTGCCTGGTGTGCCCAAATCGACGTGCTGGCCACCGACATGCGGGTCGAACAACGCAGCCTGGAGGACGTGTTCCTCGAGCTCACCGGACGCGAGCTGCGGCAATGACCTCATCGAGCGCCCCCTTCCCGGCCGGCACCTTCACCCCCGACCCGCGGCCGAACACCGTGGCGCACATGCTCGCCGCACAGGCCGCGCTGGAGTTGAAGCTGCTGCTGCGCAACGGCGAGCAGCTGCTGTTGACCATGTTCATCCCGATCACGTTGCTGGTCGGACTTACGCTGCTGCCACTGGGATCGTTCGGTCCGCATCGCGCCGCCACCTTCGTCCCGGTGATCATGGCGCTGGCCGTGGTCTCCACCGCGTTCACCGGGCAAGCGATCGCGGTGGCGTTCGATCGCCGCTACGGCGCACTCAAGCGGCTGGGCGCCACCGCGCTACCGATCTGGGGGATCATCGCCGGCAAGTCGCTGGCAGTGGTCGCGGTGGTGTTCTTGCAGGCAATCATCTTGGGCGGCATCGGTTTAGCCCTCGGCTGGCAACCGGAGCTCGCGGGTGTAGGGCTGGGGGCGCTGATCATCGCCCTGGGCACCGCCGGATTCGCCGCCCTCGGGCTGCTGCTCGGCGGCACGCTGCGGGCCGAGATCGTGCTCGCGATCGCCAACCTGCTGTGGTTTGTCTTCGCCGGGTTCGGCGCGCTGACCCTTGACACCGACGCGATCCCCACGGCGCTCAAGTGGACTGCTCGGCTGACACCGTCAGGTGCGTTGACCGAGGCGCTGTCCCAGGCGATGAGCGTGTCGGTGGACGGGTTCGGGTTGGCGGTACTGGCCGGGTGGGGTTCGCTGGCCGCGCTGGCCGCGCTGCGCTGGTTCCGCTTCACCTGACTCTCCCGGCTTGCCTGACTCTCCAGCCAGGTTGCCGTCCGCGGCTGCTCGCGACACGTAAACCGCGCACACGACACGCCGATACGGGGCTGCCTGGTTTATATCTCGGCGCAGGCAGCCCGTACTACAGCGCGTAGTTTTCGTTGCCTTACGATCGGACAGGTGGTGTCCCCCAGCCTGCGCGTACAGCGCGTCATCGCGGCGACGGTGATCGCGACCCAGGGCGGCATCGCCGTGACCGGGGCCATCGTCCGCGTGACCGCGTCGGGTCTGGGCTGCCCGACCTGGCCGCAGTGCTTCCCCGGCAGCTTCACCCCGACGACGAGGGCCGAAGTGCCGCGGATCCATCAGGCCGTCGAGTTCGGCAACCGGATGATCACCTTCGCCGTCGTCGTCGCGGCGGTGCTCGCGGTGCTGGCCGTGACCCGGGCACACCGCCGCACCGAGGTTTTGGTCTACGCGTGGCTGATGCCGGCCTCGACGGTGCTGCAGGCGGTGATCGGCGGCATCACCGTGCTCACCGGGTTGCTGTGGTGGACGGTGGCCATCCACCTGCTGGTGTCGATGACACTGGTCTGGCTGGCGGTGCTGCTCTACGTCAAAGTCGGCGAGTCCGATGAAGGTGTGGTCAGTCAGCGGGTGGTCAGACCGCTGCGCGCCCTGACAGCGCTGAGCGCGATCACGCTGGCCGCGGTGCTGGTGGCCGGCACCCTGGTCACTGCGGCCGGGCCGCATGCCGGCGACCGCAGCCCGACGAGGACCGTGCCGCGGCTCAAAATCGAGATCACCACACTCGTGCACGTTCATTCGTCGCTGCTGATCGGCTACCTCGCGCTGCTGGTCGGGCTGGGCTTCGGGTTGCTGGCTGCGCGCGCGCCACGCCCGGTGCTGCTGCGGCTGGGCGTGCTGCTGTTGCTGGTGTGCGCCCAAGGGGTGATCGGGACCGTGCAGTTCTTCAGCGGCGTGCCCGCGGCGCTGGTTGCCGTGCATGTCGCGGGCGCGGCGCTGTGCACCGCGGCCACCGCCGCGCTATGGGCGTCGATGCGAGAACGGGCCGAGCCCGAGCCGCTCGAGGGCTGATTCGACGCAGAGCGTGAATTGCCGCTGCGCGTCGGCTCGGGCGGCGGCGTCGAGCACATTCCAGCCCAGCGACGGCGCAACCAAGTCGAGGCTGACCAGGCTAGTGTGGCCGGGTTCGCCGGTCACATCGACACGGGCGTACAGCAATTCGGTCGCGCTGATAGCCAGATGGCCGGCGGCGGCATCCAGCGCGCCGTAGCCCAGGTCCCAGATCTCGAAGTCGGCCTCCACGACCGCGGATACTGCGGGGACGAAGGCGTGGGACTGCGCGCCGCCGAGGAAGACCAGCGCGGTATCCCCTTCGCCCGGCCGGGTTGGCAGTCCCGCCCGCTCGAGGTCGTGCAGGTATCGCCGGTCGGCGTTCCAGGCGAGCACTTCGGGTGCGTTGAGCAGGTTCGGAACCCGTCTGGCCCAGGCCACGAACTCGCCCCTGCGGCCCCGGCGGATCGAGTCGTCAACTTCCCGCACGATCACCAAATCGGCACGCAGGTTGTCGGGATCGTCCCAAGACATCCAGCGCGCGTGCAACCCGCGACTGCGGAGTGCCGCAACCAGGCCGGCATCGTCGCCGGGCGCACCTGACCGCCCCGCCAACACGATCCGGGGATGACGGACATCAGGGCGGGCCAACTTCATCGAGACGTCACACCTGCGGATGATAGTCAGCATGCACGCCATCGAAATCACCGAAACCGGAGGCCCGGACGTCCTGCGCTACGTGGACAAACCGCAACCCTCCCCGCCGCCGGCGAAGTGTTGATCAAGGCCGAAGCCGTCGGCGTCAACTACATCGACACCTATTTCCGGTCCGGCCAATATCCGTGTGAGCTGCCGTACGTGCTGGGAACCGAGGTGTCCGGCACCGTGGCCGAGGTCGGCGAAGGCGTGGCCGCGCTTCGGGCCGGCGACCGGGTGGTCACCGCGGTCGCATCCGGCGCCTACGCCGACTATTGCGTTGCCCCCACCCACCAGGTCGCCCCGCTTCCGGCGGGCGTGGACTTCGACGTGGCGGCCGCGGCGCTGCTCAAGGGGATGACCGCCCATTACCTGCTCAAATCGGTCTATCCCGCACAGCCCGGCGACGCGGTGCTGGTGCACGCCGGCGCCGGCGGGGTGGGATTGATCCTGACCCAGTGGGCCGCCAGCCTGGGGGTTCGGGTGATCACGACGGTGTCGACGCCGGCCAAGGCGGAGCTGTCCCGGCAAGCCGGTGCCGGCGACGTCCTGGACTATCCCGGCGAGGACGCCGGCGAGTTCGGCGGGCGCATCCGCGAGTTGACCGCGGGCGCCGGGGTGGCCGCGGTGTACGACGGAGTCGGGGCGAGCACGTTCGACGCCAGTCTGGCCAGCCTGGCCGTGCGCGGGATGTTGGTGTTGTTCGGCGCGGCCAGCGGACCGGTGCCACCGGTCGACCCGCAACGGCTCAACGCCGCCGGTTCGGTGTATCTGACTCGCCCGAGTCTCGCGCATTTCACCCGAACCGATCAGGAATTCGACTGGCGGGCAAGCGAATTGTTCGACGCAATAGCCGCCGGCTCGATCAACGTCACCGTCAGCCGGCGCTACCCGTTGGCCGAGGCCGCCCAGGCACACCGGGATCTGCAGGGACGTCAGACAATCGGCTCGATCGTGCTGGTTCCCGAGCTCGACGCGAGCGCTCGATAGCCCGGTTCAGCGAAGCGTTGTGCGGCCTCTCGCATCGCGTCGGTGATCGGACGGCGCTCGGGCGGCTCGGCCATCAACGAGGCCAGCACCTGCACCGGGTCGCGCTGGACCCAGACCCATGGTGTTTCGGGAAAAGCGGCATCCAAGACCGCCCGGCGGCGAATGTTCCAGCTCGTGCATTTGAGCACCAGCTGCCGTTCGTCGCCGTGCCGGCGTCGCCCGAGCGCGCGCACCAGCAGCCGCACGAGCCGGACCAGTGTGGCCTCGGCGACCCGATCGGGATCGAGTCTCAGCAGCGCGTTGAGCGGTGCCGGCTCGGCGAGGATCGACCACCCCGGGAACCGTGCGCAGCAGGCGGGACACGAGCGTAGATCCACTCCGCGAGAGGTGAAAGATCATGCCCGCCGGCTCGAGGACGGCTCGCCGTCGAGGGCGGCGAGCGCGTCAAGCCCAGTCCTGACGAGCGGGCGGGCCCGCGGACCCGACGCCCAGCGAGCAACGGTTCGGTCGAAAAACGGTTCGACAAAGCGCTCCCCGGAAAGGTCGGCCCAGTCGACCGCGGGAGACGATCCGGAGAAGTCGATCCTGACCGGCGTCCAGCGGGCGAGGTCAGCGAACTCCATCAGGCCAAATGAGTCAGCATCGCCGGATAGTTGTCCATAATCTGCGACACCCTGGTCTCCGCCCTACTCGTCGGCCCGGCCCGGGTCCCAGGTTCCCGGGACCATCGGCAGGGTGGGTCCGCCGCCGAACTCGTCGTGGGTCAGCGTCGCCAAACCGGCCGCCCGCGCAGCGCTGTTCTTGCCCGCCGTGCCGGCAAATCCGAACGTCCCGGCGCCCTGATCTGAGCCCGCCGTCGACGCGAGCTGCGCACTCGGCGTCGCGCCCCAGTCCGGAGCGACCTCGATGTCGATCGCCATGAACTCATGGCCGTGCCCACGCTCGGTAACCCGCCGGTGCCGCCGCGCCCGCCCCTGCTGCCGCGCGGCCGACGCGGCGGCAGCGGCAGCGGTGTCGGGTTCGGACGTCTTCTTCCCGGCGCCCGAGCTGGCGCGGGTGCCCATTTCCGAGCCGAACCCGACACCGGGCGGGCCAACGATGTAGGGCGGCGGAAATCCCGCGCCGGCGGCGGTTGGGGCCGGTAGCGATGGTGGCGGCGCAGAAGCGGCCGCGGTGCTCGGTGCGGGTGCGGGTGCGGGCATGGGGGCGGGGGCCGGGCCGGGCACGCCGGCCGACACTGCGGGAGACGGAGCTATCCCACCGGCCGGCAGTCTGTCGGACGGAACTGGCGCCGGCACCGCCTCGGGGACAGCCGCGGATTGCGGGATCCCCGCCAGCCCAGCCAGGCCCGCGAAGCCGCCGACGGCTCCGACGGCTCCGACGCTGGCGGTGACAACACCCAGTGCGGCCACCGTCAATTCCGGTTGGAACGCGTTGATGAATTCGCCCAGGTGGCCGGCCTCGTCGGAGACAAGGCCCGAGATGTCGCTCGTCAGCTGCGGTATCGCCTGCGACGGGTTGGTGAAAAACTCCGCAAAATCCCGGTTGAGGGTGTCGGTGATTTCGGTGAGTCGATTGGAGTACCAGCTGGTGTCGTAGGGGTCGCCACTGTCGTTATCGATGATGGGCTGGATGCCGCTGGCGCTGCGTTGTCGGCGCTGTCGGCGACCAGGATCTGCGGCGCCGGTGTGGTGTCTACTGTCGATGCCGCCGCAGAGCTGGAAACCGTCTGATAAGTAGTCATGGTCGTGGCGGCCTGAACCCACATCCGGACATAGTCGGCCTCGTTCAGCGCGATCGGGATCGTGTTGATGCCAAAGAAATTCGTCGCCACCAGCACCGCATGAACTGCGTGGTTGGCGGCCAACTCCGCCAACGTGGGCATTGCCGCCAATGCCGTCGTATACGCCGTCGCCGCGGTGTCGTGCTGGGCGGCCGCGCTGGCGCTGTTCGCGCTGGCCTGCATCAGCCACGCCAGATACGGCACATTTGCCGCCACATACCGCTCGGCGCTCGGCCCCTGCCAAGCGCCAGCCTGCACCGTGCGCCAGCAACGCGCTCAGTTCGTCGGCGATCTCCGCATATTCGGTGCTCAGTGACGACCAAGCCGCGGCCGCCGCCAGCAATCCTGCCGGGCCCGGACCACTCGACAGCAGACCCGAATGCACCTCTGGCGGCGAGGCCATCCAGATCGGCGCGGTCATGCTCAAGCGCCGACAAAAGTGTACGAGGACGCTGCAGCGGCATCACCGGTTGCATAACTGGTGCCAGATTCGTCGACGCCGACTCCGGATGCGGGCCAGAACGGCCGCGCCCTGTGTGGCCGCTGCCAGGTGCTCGCTGCCGTGGCTGCTGAACGCCGCCGTGGTCTGCAGCGACACCGGATCGGCGGCCGGGGTGACGACTGCGGTGATCAGCGGAGCCGCGGCGGCGTTCGCGGCCGCCATCCGGGTGCTCAAGGCTTCGATCGCCGCGCTGGCGGCGGCCAGTCCCTCGGGAACGACTCGCAGAGTCATACCGGCACTCCTGTTCGGTGAATGTCGCCGAACATCGACAGCCCAGCCGTCCGCACGGTCGATTGCTCGAGTTGGGCAAGTCTTGGAGGCATCTAATACGACGCTATGTCGTAGAACAAGACTCCGGTGGGGTATGGGGTATCTGCCGCGACTGCTCGCAGGTACGCGCGCAGCAGGATTCGAAAGCCCTCGGCCTATGCTCGCTGCTTATAAGGTGAGGGTTTCAACGGTCTTATGCGACGAGCTGCATCGGGAGAGTCATCGTGGAGCTGTCGCTCGCCTGGTTGCTTCGCCCGCTCGCGGTGCAGACCTTTCTTGATGAAGTCTGGGGGGCGACGCACTGGCACGTCAAACGAGATTCCGCGGCCTACTTCGACGATCTCCTGTCCGGTCCGTCAGCCGACGAGGAACTCCTACAGTGTTTTCGGCACTATCCGTCAGCGGTCCGTCTCACCCGAGGGAAAGACAGAAAGGACCACCACTTCTTCGAGCTTGCTGACGGCAGCGTCGATCTCGTCCGCGTCCGCAACGACTTTGCTGATGGCTTCACGATCGTTCTGGATCGCCTCGAGCAGTACGTGCGTACGGTGGCCTTGCTGGCCCACTCCATCGAAGGCGAATTGAACTTCGCGACGCAGGTCAACGGGTACATCACCCCGCCTGGGTCTCAGGGCTTCGCCCCTCACCATGACGACCACGACGTGTTGATCCTGCAGATCCAGGGGTCCAAGATCTGGCATCTGTACGACGACGCCGCCGTGCCGTCGCAAAAATCGGGGCCGCGGAAGTCCGTCGATAAGGCCGGCCTCATATCCCCCACCGACTTATGCATGGATGCCGGCGACGTGTTGTACCTGCCGCGAGGCCGAGTGCATGCCGCCGAGGCGGGCCCGGCGCCGTCCGTGCACTTGACTGTCGGAATCCATGCGCCCAGCGCGTTCCTGCTCATCATTCGTGCGCTCGAAGCACTGGGCGGTCGAGATGATCGGGTGCACGCTCGTCTGCCACCCCGTCATCTGGATGACATTGAGCTGCGAACCAGCTTGAATGCCCGCGTGCGCGACATTCTCAAAGCCGTCGAGGATGACGACGTCATCGCGGAAGGCCTGGACGCTTTGGCGGAGGTCTTGGTCCGACGCGGCCGATGCCCCCCATTGGGCGAAGCGACGTCGAAAATCGCCGGTATCGACGGGCAAACGCGGGTAGCGAAGTACCAACCGCTGTATTCCCGGGTGACGACGACAGCCGAGGGCGGCGTTGCTCTGCAGTTCGCCAAATTGTCGATCAGCGCGAGCGCCGATCACAAAGCGGCCTTGCTGTTTGCCTCGACGAGCACCGAGCCGTTTCGGGTCGGCGATCTGCCGGGGCTGGGCGCGGTGCAGCAGACCGAACTGGCCCGGTCGCTGATCGTGAGTGGATTCCTGATCCGGCTGCCCGACGGCGGTTGAACAGACGGAGTTCCGGTTAAAGCAGGGTCGGCAGTGCCATCGCGGAGTCCAGCGCCAGCGCGCAGAACACGACGGCCAGGTAATTGTTCGACTGCAGGAAGAGACGCAGCGGTTTGACCGGCTCGCCGCGGCGCACTCCGGCATAGAGCTGATGGGCCATCGCCAAGAACCAGCTTCCGGCTAGTGCGGCAACCGATGCATACAGCCAGCCCGCGGCCAGTCCCAGTACCAGTGTGGCCAGCACCGTCAGCCAGGTGTAGATCAGAATCTGCCGGGTGACGTGGCGTTCGGTCGCCACCGCCGGCAACATCGGCACGCCGGCCGCTTTGTAATCGTCCTTGTAGCGCATGGCCAGCGCCCAGGTATGCGGCGGTGTCCAGAAGAAGATGATCGCGAACATTGCCAGCGCCGGCCAGCCGATGCCGCCGGTCACCGCCGACCAGCCGATCATCACCGGCATACAGCCGGCGGCTCCGCCCCAGACGACGTTTTGCGACGTGCGGCGCTTCAGCAGCAACGTGTAGATGAATACGTAGAAGGCGATGGTGGCGATGGCCAGCAGTCCCGACAGCAGGTTGGTGGTCCACCACAGCCAGAAGAACGAACCGACACTCAACAGCAGCCCGAAGACCAGGGCGTTCGCCGTCGGGATGGCTGCGCGGGCCAGCGGGCGCCGAGCGGTGCGCTTCATCAGCTTGTCGATATCGGCATCGGCCACGCAGTTCAGGGTGTTCGCGCCACCCGCGGCCAGCATCCCGCCGATCAGCGTGTCGAGGATCAGCAACGGGTTCACCGTGCCCCGATGGGCCAGCAGCATCGCCGGAATCGCCGTGACCAGCAGCAGCTCGATGACCCGCGGTTTTGTCAACGCCAAGTACGCCAGCAGCGTCTGGCGGGCTGTACGGTGTGCCTTGGCCGGGCGGTCGCCGCGGCCGGCACCGCCGGACGGTACCGCTCGTCGCCGCGCGCTGCGGATTCGGCTCGGCGCGACGCGCCCGCGAACACTCAACGCAATAACTCCTCGGGTCGCCTTAGCGCGCAGCATCTACTACGGACGATGGTAGACGGCAGGCCCCTCGTGCAGGTACCGCAGGGCCGGGATTGGACGGCCGCCGCCGGCCGCAGTCTGACCACCTGGCACAACTTGCCGTTTCAGCAGCAGCCGAACGTGGTACGCGCATCCTGTTCTGCTGTCGCCCCAGTGATCCCGCACTAGGGTGGAAACCGACCGGCTCGTCGACCCGAGGACTGTGCTCGTGACCACACTCGAAGACAAAGATATTTCTGCTCTTACCCAAGCGCATCATCCTGACGACTGGACCGAGATTGATTCGAAGGCGGTTGACACCATCAGGGTGCTCGCCGCCGACGCGGTTGAGAAAGTCGGCAACGGCCATCCGGGGACCGCAATGAGCCTCGCGCCGTTGGCCTACACACTGTTTCAGCGGACCATGCGCCACGACCCCAGCGACACCGCGTGGCTGGGCCGCGACCGGTTCGTGCTGTCGGCTGGCCACAGCAGCCTGACGCTATATATCCAGCTCTATCTCGGCGGCTTCGGTTTGGAGCTGTCGGACATCGAGGCCTACCGCACCTGGCATTCCAAGACGCCCGGACACCCCGAGTTCCGGCACACCAAAGGCGTCGAGATCACCACCGGGCCGCTCGGACAGGGCCTGGCGTCTGCGGTCGGGATGGCGATGGCGTCGCGCTATGAGCGCGGCCTGTTCGACCCGGACGCCGCGCCGGGGACCAGCCCGTTCGACCACCACATCTTCGTGATCGCCTCCGACGGCGACATCGAAGAGGGTGTGACGTCCGAGGCGTCGTCGCTGGCCGCCGTCCAGCAATTGGGCAACCTCATCGTGTTCTATGACCACAACGAGATCTCGATCGAGGACGACACCACCATCGCGCTCTGCGAGGACACCGCTGCCCGGTATGAGGCTTACGGCTGGCACGTGCAGAAGGTGGAGGGCGGCGAGAACGTCAGCGGCATCGAGGAGGCCATTGCCAACGCGAAGGCCGTCACCGACCGGCCGTCGTTCATCGAGCTGCGCACCATCATCGGTTGGCCGGCGCCCGACGCCATGAACACCGGAGATGCCCACGGCTCGGCCCTCGGCGACGAGGAGGTGGCCAAGGTCAAGAAGGTGCTCGGATTCGACCCGGACAAGACGTTCGAGGTCAGCGACGAGGTGCTGGCCCACACCCGCAAGCTGGTGGACCGCGGCAAAGAGGCCCACGAGAGCTTGCAGCCCGAGTTCGACGCCTGGGCGGAGCGCGAACCCGACCGCAAAGCACTACTCGACCGGCTGACGGCCGAAGAGCTGCCCGACGGCTGGGACGACGATCTGCCGCACTGGGAGCCGGGCTACGACGACCTGGCCACCCGCAAAGCGTCCGGCAAGGTACTCGGTGCAGTCGGCGCGAAACTGCCTGAACTGTGGGGCGGTTCGGCCGACCTGGGCGGCAGCAACAGCACCGACATCGAGGGCGCCGACTCGTTCGGGCCGCCGTCGATCTCGACGAAGAAGTACACCGCCGACTGGTACGGCCGGGTCCTGCATTTCGGTGTCCGCGAGCACGCGATGGGCGCGATTCTGTCCGGCATCGTGCTGCACGGCCCGACCCGCGCGTTCGGCGGGACGTTCCTGCAATTCTCCGACTACATGCGCGCGTCGGTGCGATTGGCGTCGCTGATGGACATCGACACCATCTACGTGTGGACCCACGACTCGATCGGCCTCGGCGAGGACGGCCCGACCCATCAGCCGATCGAGCACCTGGCGGCGCTGCGCGCCATTCCGAACCTGTCGGTGGTGCGCCCGGCCGATGCCAACGAGACCGCATACGCCTGGCGCACGATCCTGGCCCGCGGCAACGGCAGCGGACCAGTCGGGCTGATCCTGACCCGCCAAGGGGTCCCGGTGCTGGAAGGCACCAGCCTCGACGGCGTGGCCAGGGGCGGCTATGTGCTCGACGACAGTTCCGACGAGGAGCCCGAGGTCCTGCTGATCGCCACCGGCTCGGAAGTACAGATCGCCGTGGCGGCGCAGAAAGCGTTGGCGGACAAGGATATTCCCACCCGGGTGGTGTCAATGCCGTGCGTGGAGTGGTTCGAGTCGCAACCCGAGGACTACCGCGACAGCGTGCTGCCGCCCGCAGTCTCGGCGCGCGTGGCCGTTGAAGCGGGTGTAGCACAAAGCTGGCACAAGCTGGTCGGTGACTGCGGCGAGGTCATCTCGATCGAGCATTACGGCGAATCCGCGGATTACAAGAAGCTGTTCAAGGAGTTCGGCTTCACCCACGAAGCCGTCGTTGACGCCGCCGAACGCGCGCTGGACAACTGAAAGCGCAGCAGTACAAGAACAACTGACAAGAAGGACAGTCCGATGACCCAAAATTCCAATCTCGCAGCACTGAGCGACGCAGGCGTATCCGTCTGGCTGGACGACCTGTCGCGGGACCGGATCAACTCCGGCAACCTGCAGGAACTCATTGACACCAAATCCGTCGTGGGTGTCACCAGCAACCCGAGCATCTTCCAGAAGGCGTTGTCAGACAGCGACAGCTACGACGACCAGATCGCCGAGCTGGCCGAACGCGGCGCCGACGTCGACGCCACCGTCCGCACCGTCACCACCGACGACGTGCGGATGGCGTGCGACGTGTTCAAGCCGAAATGGGAAGCTTCCGACGGCGTGGACGGTCGGGTGTCGATTGAGGTCGACCCCCGCGTTGCCCACGACGAGGAGAAGACCAATCAGCAGGCCATAGACCTGTGGAAGACCGTTGATCGACCCAACCTGTTCATCAAGATTCCGGCAACCGAGGAAGGCATTCCGGCAATCACCGCGACGCTGGCAGAAGGCATTTCGGTCAACGTCACGCTGATCTTCTCCGTTGAGCGTCATCGCGCGGTAATGGACGCTTACCTGAAGGGGCTGGCGAAAGCCAAGGAAGCCGGGCACGACCTGTCGAAGATCCACTCGGTGGCGTCGTTCTTCGTCTCTCGCGTCGACACCGAGGTCGACAAGCGACTCGAGAAGATCGGCTCGGAGGAAGCGCTCGCACTGCGGGGCAAGGCCGCGGTGGCCAACGCCCGGCTGGCCTATGCCGCGTATCAGGAAGTCTTCGAGGGGGGGACGAAGTTCGAGGAGCTCAAGAAGCAAGGAGGTCGCCCGCAGCGGCCGTTGTGGGCGTCGACCGGTGTGAAGAACGAGGACTACTCCGACACCCTCTACGTCACCGAGCTGGTGGCCCCCAACACGGTGAACACCATGCCGGAGAAGACCATTGACGCCGTCGCCGACCATGGAGAAATCAAGGGTGACCAGGTCAGCGGTAAAGCGGACGAGGCCCAGGAGCTATTCGACAAACTCGATTCGGTGGGCGTCGATGTGACCGACGTGTACCTCGTACTGGAGAACGAAGGCGTGGAGAAATTCGAGGATTCCTGGAAGGAGCTGCTCGAGGAGACCCAGTCTCAGCTCGACTCCGCTGACAAATGAGTCGCGCCGGCGACGAAGATACCGGCACCGCCGGGATCGAGGAGCGGCGCACGTGACTCAAGCCGGCGCGCACGCCAGAGCGCCCGGCGCCGGACAGTGGCATAACCCGCTGCGGGACAAGCGGGATAAACGGCTGCCCCGGATCGCCGGGCCGTGCGCCATGGTCATCTTCGGTGTCACCGGCGACCTCGCCCACAAGAAGGTGATGCCGGCGATCTACGACCTGGCCAACCGGGGCTTATTGCCGCCTACCTTCGCGCTGGTCGGATTCGCCCGGCGGGACTGGGACGACGAACAATTCAGTCATGTGGTGCTCGACGCGGTGAAAAGCCACGCCCGCACACCGTTTCGGCAAGTGATCTGGGATCGGCTGGCCGAAGGTTGCCGGTTCGTGCAGGGCTCGTTTGAAGATGCCGGTGGCTTCGCCCAGCTGGCCGAGACGCTGGAAAAGCTCGACGCCGAACGGGGCACCGGCGGCAATCACGCGTTCTACCTGGCGATCCCGCCGAAGAGTTTCCCGGCGGTATGCGAGGAACTGCACGATGCCGGGTTGGCGCGCCCGCAGCAGGGCAAGTGGAGCCGGGTGGTCATCGAAAAACCCTTCGGCCACGACCTGGACAGCGCCCGCGACCTCAACAAGGTGGTCAACAGCGTCTTCCCCGAGGAATCGGTGTTCCGCATCGACCACTATCTGGGCAAGGAGACCGTTCAGAACATCCTGGCACTGCGGTTCGCCAATCAGCTGTTCGACCCGGTCTGGAACGCGCACTACGTCGACCACGTGCAAATCACCATGGCCGAAGACATCGGCCTGGGCGGGCGGGCCGGCTACTACGACGGAATCGGCGCGGCGCGCGACGTAATCCAGAACCATCTCATGCAGCTGCTGGCCCTGACAGCAATGGAGGAGCCGGTCAGCTTTCGTCCCTCGGAATTGCAGATCGAGAAGATCAAGGTGCTCTCGGCAACCCAGCTGGCCGAGCCGCTGGACGAGACCACCAGCCGCGGCCAGTACACCACGGGCTGGCAGGGCGGTGAGAAGGTCGTCGGGCTGCTCGAGGAGGAAGGGTTTTCCGACGACTCCACCACCGAGACATTCGCCGCGATCACCCTCGAGGTCGACACCCGGCGTTGGGCCGGCGTGCCGTTCTACCTGCGCACCGGAAAACGCTTGGGGCGCAGGGTGACCGAGATCGCCCTGGTCTTCAAGCGGGCACCGCACCTGCCGTTCGACGCCACCATGACCGACGAGCTGGGCGCCAACGCCCTGGTGATCAGGGTGCAGCCCGACGAAGGCGTCACGCTGCGATTTGGGTCAAAGGTTCCGGGCACCGCCATGGAGGTGCGCGACGTCAATATGGACTTCTCCTATGGATCCGCGTTCGCCGAGGATTCGCCGGAGGCCTACGAGCGGTTGATCCTGGATGTGCTACTCGGTGAGCCGTCGCTGTTCCCGGTCAACGAGGAAGTCGAATTGGCATGGGAGATACTGGATCCGGCGTTGGACAACTGGGCCGAGCATGGAAAGCCGGATCCCTACGAGGCGGGTGGCTGGGGGCCGGCGGCGTCGTTTGAGATGCTTCGCCGCACCGGCCGGGAATGGCGGCGCCCGTGATCATCGACATGCTCGACACCAGCACCAATGCCGTCAACAAGAAACTCAGCGAGCTGCGCGAAAAAGTCGGGGCCGTCACCCTGGGCCGGGTGCTGACCCTGGTCATCGCGCCGGATACCGACGCCCTGCTCGAAGAATCCATCGAGGCCGCCACCGCAGCCAGCCACGAACATCCCAGCCGAGTGATTGTGGTGATGACCGGCCACCACGGCGGAGCCGAAGCGCGGCTGGACGCCCAGCTGCGGGCCGGCGGTGACACCGGCGCAACAGAGGTGCTGGTGCTGCGGCTGTCCGGGCCGCTCGCCGACCACGCCGCCAGTGTCGTGGTGCCGTTCCTGTTGCCCGATATTCCGGTGGTGGCCTGGTGGCCCGACGTCGCACCGACGGTGCCGGCCGAGGATCCGCTGGGAAAGCTGGCAATACGGCGTATCACCGACGCCACCAACGGTGCCGACCCGCTGTCGGCGATCAAGAGCCGGCTGGGCGGCTACACGGCCGGCGACACCGACCTGGCCTGGAGCCGCATCACCTACTGGCGGGCGCTGCTTGCCTCGGCGATCGACCAGCCACCGCACGAGCCGATTACTTCGGCGCTGGTCTCCGGGCTGGCGACCGAGCCAGCCCTCGACGTCTTGGCGGGCTGGCTGGCCGGCCGGATCGATGGACCGGTGCGGCGTGCGGTCGGTGATCTCAAAGTCGAACTCGTGCGCGACTCCGAAACTGTGACGCTGCGCCGGCCACAGCGGGGGCTGACCGCCACCCTGACCCGGACCGCCCAGCCGGAAGCGCTAGTCCCGCTGCCGCGCAGGGAAACCCGAGAATGTCTTGCCGAAGACTTACGCCGGCTGGATCCCGACCCGATCTACTTTTCTGCGTTGGAGGGCATCAACGGGGTGCAGTACGTATGAGTTCCATCATCGAGAAGTTCCCCGATAGCGCCGCGCTGGTCATGGCAGCCGGCGAGCGACTTGTCGCCGTGATCGAGGCCGCGATTGACGGCCGAGGGCGCGCTGGTCGTGCTGACTGGTGGCGGCAACGGCATCGAAACTCAAGCAGACTGGGCAGACACGGACTACGAATCGACTGGTCGAAGGTGCATGTGTTCTGGGGTGACGAACGTTACGTGCCCGAAGACGACGACGAACGCAATGAGAAGCAGGCCCGCGAGGCCTTGCTCGATCACGTCGATATCCCGGCGCGCAATGTCCATGCGATGCCGGCCAGCGACGGCGAATTCGGGAATGATCTGGCGGCCGCGGCGCTGGCCTACGAGCAGCTCCTCGCCGCGAACGCCGAGCAGGGCGCTCCTGCGCCCGATTTCGACGTCCACCTCTTGGGCATGGGGCCTGAGGGGCACATCAATTCACTGTTCCCGGACAGTCCCGCGGTGCGCGAGACCACCCGCATGGTACTCCCCGTCGATGACTCCCCCAAGCCACCGCCGCAACGAATCACATTGACTTTGCCTGCAATTCGGCGATCTCGTGAGGTCTGGCTGATAATCTCGGGAGCCGAGAAGGCCGACGCGGTGGCCGCCGCCATCAGAGGCGCCGAGCCGGTGTCGGCGCCCGGCGCCGGCGCCGTCGGGCGCGAACGCACAGTGTGGTTGCTCGACGGCGAAGCCGCCGCAAAGCTTCCCGACAAGAAGGACGCCTAGCGCTTTCGCTCAGCCTGCCGATCGGCATATCCGGCCGCGTATTTGGCCAGCCGACCGGTAAGTTCGGCGCCGCGCATCTTCATCGAAGGTCGCCGGTCGTGCTCACAGGGTCTGGGTCGCATACCCAATCAGATGCCGAATCGATTCCGCCGGTTCCGCGGAGCGCCATAATGAGCGTCATGACGGACAAAACCACCCGCGCCCGTCCCGAGCGGCAGCGGCTCAAGACACTGGCCCAGGCGGCGCTCAATGCCGACGTCACCGTCGGGCAGCTCGAAGACGTGCTGGACGAATTGGATACGTCGCTGTCGGACCTGAACAGTAGCCTGGACACCTTCGAGGCCAGCCTCGAGCATTTAAACCAAACATTGGGCAAACTCGACGAACTCGCGCCGCGGCTGGCCGGGGTGGTCGACCGGATGGAGACGATCGTCGGGCGGGTCGAGCGCATCGTGGACCTGATCGAAACAGCGATCGCGCCCTGGTCGGCGACCGAAAGCGCGGTACGCGGCGTCGTCAACGCGGTACGGGACCGCACTCGTCGGTAATCCGTGCAGCATCGCAAGCCGGTTCCCGTCCCGCCGTACGCCGAGGGTACCGGCCTGCCGTGGGACGTCACAGTGCGCGACGCCGTCGCCGCGATCGCGGCAGCTCGTGACAGATACGGTGACACGTTCGCGGTCAAGAGCGGCCAAGACCACTATCTCTTCACGTTCTCCCCGACCGGGGTGGAGTCGTTCTACGCGCTGACCGAGGAGAAAGCCAGCAAGGGCGTCGCCGACTATCTGATGCTGCGCCGCAAACTGCCCGACGAGATCTTCGACGGGCGGCGCCTCCTGCCCAGCACACTGTTCCGCCGCGACGACGTCGCCGTTTACCTGGCCAACCTGGATTGGCGCACTGCAGCAGACCAGCACCGAGCTGGGATCGGAAGGCTCAGCGGATGTCTTCGACCTCACCCGCCGGCTCGGGCACCGGATGGGACTCGCATCCTGGGCGGGGCCCGGATCGGCAGATGGCGAGGCCTTCGACCGTGCGGTGCGCGCATTCGACATCCTGGACGGCTCGGATGCGTTCGTGCATCCCGAGGCGATGGCCGCGGTCGCGGCCTCCGACAAGCGCGCCGAACGTGCCGCCCTCGACGAGGTCGCCGATATCGTCGCGGCCGCGGTGCGCCGCCACGACGCTGAGGGCATCGACGATCAGAGCCTCTTCGGCCGGATCGTGGACGCCTGGAGCACCGAGGCGCAGGACACCCGGTTGCGCGGCATCGCGCTCGACGTCGCGTTGATCCACATCGCCTCGATGTCCAACCTGGCCGCCGCGCTGGGCTGGGCGCTTATCGATCTCATCGAGCACCCTGCCCAGCTGCATCGGGTCGTCGCCGGCGACGCCGATTTGGCGCAGCGCTGCGCGCTGGAGTCCACCCGTCTGGCGCAGCGCTCGATCATGTCCCGCGCGGTGCTGAGCCCGGTGTCGTTGGACACCGGCGAAATCACCTACCAGGTGTCGCCGGGCTGGACCATCGCCACCTTGCTGCCGCTGCTCAACACGTCGGTCGCGCCGGGACTGAAGGACTGGGATCCCGATCGGTGGACCCGCCACCGGCTCACCCAGCAGGACGCGCTGCCCTCCCCCGTGCTGGTGACGGCGTTCGGGCATGGCCGGCATTCTTGTCCGGCGCAACCGTTTTCGCTGACGGCGATGACCGCAACCATGACTCACCTGCTCGGCCGCTACCGGATGACACCGCAGTGGTCGAGCCACCCAGTGCCGGTTCCCGCCCAGATCGGCGGCGTGGCACGAGCCTCGGGACCGTGCCGGCTCGATTACACCGCGAGAACGGCGCGAACGTGAAGCCAGCCGCACACTCGGCACCGAGTGTGAAGCTGGCCGCACATTCGGCGAGCGGCAACCGCTTAGCCGCTGTTGCGCAGCGCGCTGGCCAACCCGTTCATCGTCAGCAGGATCCCGCGCTGGACCAGCTCGTCGTCGTCGCCGGAACGGTAGCGCCGCAACAGCTCTACCTGCAGGTGGTTCAGCGGTTCCAAATACGGGAACCGGTTGAACACCGAACGCGCCAACGCCGGGTTGTCGGCAAGTAGGTTGTTCTGGCCGGTGATCAGCTTGTGCATGGCGATGGTCCGGGTGTGCTCCTCGGCGATCTTGTCGAACACCCTGTGGCGCAGCTCTTTATCGTCCACCAGATCCGCGTAGCGCGCGGCCAGACCCAGGTCCGACTTGGCCAGCACCTGCGCCATATTCGACAGCACGGTCCGGAAAAACGGCCACCGCCGATACAACTCGCGCAGTGTCTGGACCCGCTTGTCGTCACCGCCGATCCAGCCCTCGAAAGCCGACCCGGTGCCGTACCAGCCGGGCAGCATGACCCGCGACTGACTCCAGGCCAGCACCCAAGGGATGGCACGCAGATCTGCGATCGACGCGGTGGGTTTGCGCGAGGTCGGCCGGCTGCCGATGTTCATCGCGCCGATCTCGCTGACCGGTGTGGAAGCCAGGAAATAGTCGACGAAACCCGGTGTCTCGTGCACTAGTTCGGCATAGGCCCGCTGCGCCAGGGTGGCCAGCTCGTCGAGGATTTCGTAGGCCGGACCCGCGTCGTCACCGAGACCCTCGACGTCGAGCAGGGTGGACTCCAGGGTGGCGGCCACCAACGTCTCCAGGTTGCGGCGCGCCATCTGCGGTTCGGCGTACTTGGCGGCGATGACCTCGCCTTGCTCGGTGAGACGCAGCGAGCCGTTCACCGCGCCCGGCGGCTGCGCCAGGATCGCCTCGTAGCTCGGCCCGCCGCCGCGGCCGACCGTGCCGCCGCGGCCGTGGAAGAGCCGCAACCGGATTCCGGTTTTGCGGGCCGACTCGACCAAGTCCAGTTCGGCGCGGTACAGCGCCCAGTTGGCGGCCAGATACCCGCCGTCCTTGTTGGAGTCGGAGTAGCCCAGCATCACCTCCTGGTTCTCGTCGCGGGCTGCCACGATGGCCCGGTACAGCGGCAGGTCCAGGGCCGCTTCCAGGATCGACGCGCCGCCGCGCAGATCATCGATTGTCTCGAACAACGGCACGATGCCCACCGGGCAGTACGGCTGCGGCCCGGAGGCGTCCAAGAGGCCGACTTCCTTGAGCAGGATCGCCGCCTCCAGCAGGTCGGAAACCGACTTACACATCGAGATGATGTAGTTAGGCACCGCGCGGGACCCGTAAATTCCGACCGCGCGTGCGGCCGCCGCGACGACGCCCAGCTCGCTGCGGGCGAACTCCGAAAGCCCGGCCCGGTCGCTGAGTAATGGCCTGCGGGTGCCGAGTTCACCGATCAGCAGCGTGACGCGGTCGTCCTCGGGCAGCGACGCATAGTCGTCATGCACCCCCGCCCATGCCAGCAGCTCGCCGACCAGCTCTTCGTGCGCGTCGGAGTTCTGCCGCATGTCCAGACCACACAGATGAAACCCGAAGACGTGCACGGCCTCTCGCAACAACGCCAATCGGTCGTCGGCCAGCAACGCACTGCCGTGCCCGCGCAGCGAGGCGTCCACGATGTCGAGGTCGGCCCGCAGTTCAGCCGGTGAGTCATACCGCGGCAAGCCCAGGTCGAGCTGCTGGGGCGGCTGGCGGTCCAGGATCTGGGCCGCGGTCGCGGTGAGCCGGGCGCGAATCACCCGCAGGGCGCGCCGGTACGGCTCGTCAGCGCGGGCCGCATCATGACAGGCGTCAGCCAGTGCGGCCAGTTCCGGGGTGACCGCGACCAGGCGCGCCGACATCGACAGCTGCTGCTCCAGCGCCGTCAGCTCGGCGAAGTAGTGCGCGAGGGCGGTATAGGCGGCGCTGCCGGTGGCCAGCCTGACCACCTCGGCGGTCACGTTGGGGTTGCCGTCGCGGTCGCCGCCGATCCATGAGCCCGGCCGCAGGATGGGCTCGGCGAGCAGATCAGCGTCGGGCCAGCGAGTCCGCAAGGCCTCCCGGACCTCGGCGTTGACCTTGGGAATCACCTCGAAGAATGCGGCCGGGTAGTAGCGCAGCCCGACCTCGATCTCGTCGGTGATCTGCAGCCGCGACAGGCGGACCAGCGCGGTCTGCCACAGGGTCAGGATTTGGCGGCGCAGTTCGGGCACGATGTCGTCGTTCTGGATGTGACTCTCGGCCCGCAGCCGCATCAACTCGGTTATCCGATGCTGGGTGGCGAACACAGTGCGCCGGCGGGTCTCGGTCGGGTGCGCGGTGATAACCGGCGACACCAGGGCGTCGGTCAGCGACTCGGCCAGGGTGCTCGTGTCCAGGTCGGCGGCATCGAGTTTGCCGTAGGTGGCGGCCAGGCTGCTGTCCTGCGGCGGCTCACCGGCGGCGACGTGGATGGCCCGGCGCCGTTCCCGGTGAACGTCCTCGGCGAGGTTGGCCAGCAGCGCGAAGTGGGTGAATGCCCGGATGACGGGGATCGCCTGGCGGATATCGACGCCGGAGAACATCCGGACCAGCTGGGCCCGATCGATCTCCGAGCGACGCACCCGGAAGGCCTCCACCCGGGCCCGCTCGACCAGCCCGAACACCTCGTCGCCGTTCTGTTCGCGCACGGTGTCGCCGAGTATGGCGCCCAGCAGCCGGATGTCCTCGCGCATCGGCTCGGTGGCCTCACGGCCGGTGCGGGTGCGCTGTACCGCGCCGATCGGTTCCAGCCCGTTGTCGGCGACCTCAGCCATGAGTCCAGTATCAGCGCCCGGTAGCCGCCGCGCGCTGCAAGCCGGGGCAGGTCAGCTGGGGTAACTGATCAGCAGGGCCATGCCGATGATGCAGACCAGCCAGATGCCGGTGACGAACAGCGTCAACCGGTCGAGGTTTTTCTCCACCACCGTCGACCCGGAAAGGCTGGACTGCACGCCGCCACCGAACAGTGTCGACAGACCGCCGCCCTTGGCGCGGTGCAGCAGCACCAGCAGCACCACCAGGATGCTGGTGATCACCAAAGTGATCTGCAGGGCCAACTCCATGGCGGCCAGCTTACCGGCTGGCCCGCAATTGCCCCCAATCGGCACTTCGGGGCATTTCGGGGCACTTCGGGGCGCTTCGCGGGCACTTCGGGTACTTCGGCACTTCCGGGCGCGCTTCGGGGCACTTCGGGTACTTCGGCACTTCGGGGCGCCGAGATCGACGGTAGAGTCACGCGAGGGGCAAGCTGGCCTCATGCAGCGAGCTGCATGATGTTGTGCAACGGCGGCTGAAAAACAAGCACAGCCCTGAGCAGATTGCCGGGGAGTTGGCCAAAACCTATCCCGACCGTCCGGAGATGCAGGTGTCCCACGAAACCATCTATAAGGCGATTTACGTGCAAGGACGCGGCGAGCTGCGCGAGAGCTGGCCAAGTGTCTCCGCACCGGACGAGCGTTGCGTAAACCGCGCGCTCGCAGCACTCTAGGTGAGCGTCGGGGTCGGATTAGCGGCATGGTCAACATCTCCGAGCGCCCAGCTGAGGTCGCCGATCGGGCGGTGCTGGGCACTGGGAGGGGGATTTGATCATCGGCCAAAACCAGAACTCCCAGATCGGCACGTTGGTGGAGCGTTCCACTGGTTTTGTGCAGCTGCTGCATCTGCCGGCCAGTCGCCAGGCCGACGTGGTCGCCAAGCGATGGTCACAAAAATTCACGCTCTTAGAATTGTGGACGCCGATTTGGGCGCTGACGTCGATCTCGACGCGC
Organism: uncultured Actinomycetota bacterium; assembly: GCA_963787635.1. Lineage (GTDB taxonomy): Bacteria > Actinomycetota > Actinomycetes > Mycobacteriales > Mycobacteriaceae > Mycobacterium. Next base: position 294,218 of record CAWBDP010000009.1, read on the forward strand.
TCAGTAAGCGCGTTTCAACGCGACAGTGCGATACGCAGAATGACGCGCGGCTTGCGGCCGCCCGCGGTGAGGCGCTCGACGAATGTCACAGTGCGATACTCCAGGCCGTACTTGCGCCGGATAATCTCGTTCAGCCGCTGAACGACCGCGGATCGGTGATCACTTCGGCTGTCCCGTCGACGGGCCCGCGCCCTGGGCGGGCTTTGCCGAAGCGCCCACACGGCGCCAGCGTGACCCGGGGATCATTGCCGACCCGCTTCACTTTCCAGCTGTCGCCCGGTGTCCAGACGAAGAGGTCATCGCCGTCGCGGCCGATCCACGTCGCTGCCGAGACCGCGTCGCCGTTTTTCTTGAACGTGGTCGGGGCGACAAACTTCTGCCGCGCCAACCCGGTGATCGCACCGTCTGCCATGCGGCGTGTTAAGACAGCGGCCCGCCGGCGGCGATGGCCGCCAGAGTCGCGAACTGCTCCCCGTCCAGCGACGCCCCGCCGACCAGGGCACCGTCGACGTCGTCCTGGGCGACGATGTCACCGATGTTCTTGGCGTTCACCGAGCCGCCGTAGAGCACCCTGACATTTTCGGCGGCCTGCGCCGACGCCAGCTCGCCCAGCTCCTTGCGGAGTGCCGCGCAGACTTCCTGCGCGTCGGCGGCGCTGGCCACCCGCCCGGTGCCGATCGCCCAGACCGGCTCGTAGGCGATGACGACGTCACCGACCTGCTCGGCCGACAATCCGTCCAGCGAACCCCGCAATTGGTCCTCGCAGTGGCTGACGTGCTCGCCGGCTTCACGGACCTCCAGGTGCTCGCCGAGACAGACGATGGGGATCAGCCCGTGCTTAAGTGCGGCCGCAGCTTTGGCCGCCACCAACTCGTCGTCCTCGTCGTGATAGTTGCGCCGCTCGGAGTGCCCGACCACGACATAGCTGCAGCCCAGCTTGGCCAGAAACGCGGCGCTGACGTCGCCGGTATAGGCCCCCGAGTCGTGTTGCGACACGTCCTGGGCGCCGTAGGTCAGCCGCAACTTGTCGCCGTCGACAAGCGTCTGCACACTGCGCAAGTCGGTGAACGGCGGGATGACCGTGACGTCAACCTTGTCGAAATACTTGTCGGGCAGCGAAAACGCGATCTTTTGTACCAGCGCGATCGCCTCGAAGTGGTTGAGGTTCATTTTCCAGTTGCCGGCTATCAGCGGCTTGCGGCTCACGAGTCTCCTTCGTTCGCAGAGCCCAGCACCTGAATGCCGGGCAACGTTTTGCCCTCAAGGTATTCCAGCGATGCGCCACCGCCAGTAGAGATGTGCGAGAACCCGTCTTCGGGCAGGCCCAGCGCGCGCACTGCGGCTGCCGAATCGCCGCCGCCGACGACGCTGAAGGCGCCTTTGTGGGTTGCGGCGACGATCGCCTCGGCGACACCCTTCGTCCCGGCAGCGAACGCCGGAAACTCGAATACACCCATCGGACCGTTCCAAAAGACGGTTTCGGCGTTGGACAGCAGTGCGGTGAACCGCGCCACCGAGCCCGGCCCGATATCCAGGCCCATCTTGTCCGCCGAAATGGCTTCGGCTCCAACAATCTGCGACGGCGAATCGGCGGCGAACTTGTCGGCCACCACGATGTCCATTGGTAGGTGTAACACGTCGCCGCAGGTGTCCAGCAGTGTGCGGCAGGTGTCGATCATCTCGGTTTGAAGCAGTGATTTGCCGACTGAAAGGCCTTGTGCGGCAAGAAAGGTGAAGCACATGCCGCCACCGATGACGATGCTGTCGGCCTTTTCGGCCAGCTGCTCGATCACGGCCAGTTTGTCCGACACCTTCGAGCCGCCCAGCACCACGGCGTAGGGGCGTTGGGCGGAGGTGGTCAGTTGTTCGAGCACCCGGATTTCGTCGGCCACCAGCGTGCCCGCGTAGTGCGGCAGCAAGGTGGCGATGTCGTACACCGAGGCCTGCTTGCGATGCACCACCCCGAACCCGTCGGACACGAAAGCGCCATGTTCACCGACTAGTTCGACCAATTCCCGGGCCAACTCCTGCCGCTGACCGTCGTCCTTGCTGGTCTCGCGCGGATCGAAGCGGATGTTCTCCAGCAGCATCACCTCCCCGTCGGAGAGGTCATCGACGCTGGCCCGCGCATCGGTACCAACGACATCGGCGGCCAACTGCACGTCCTGGCCCAGCTGCTCGCTGAGCGCCGCGGCGACCGGCGCCAGCGACAGCTTCGGGTCCGGCTGCCCCTGCGGCCGGCCCAGGTGGGCCATCACCACCACCCTGGCGCCGGCCCCGGCCAGCGCTTTCAGCGTCGGCACCGACGCGCGGATGCGGCCCGGGTCGGTGATGGTGCCGCTCTCGTCGAGCGGGACGTTCAGGTCACAGCGCACCAGGACGTCTCGGCCCGAAACCCCTTGTGTCAATAGATCAGAAATGGTTGGCAGCAAAAACTGAGACACGGTTTACAGCGACTTGCCGACCAGCGCGACGAGGTCGACGAGACGGTTGGAGTAACCCCATTCGTTGTCGTACCAGGACACCACCTTGGCCTGGTTGTCGATCACCTTGGTCAGGCCCGCATCGAAGATCGAGCTGTGCGGGTCGGTGACGATGTCGCTGGACACGATCGGCGCGTCGTAGTACTTGAGGATGCCCTTGAGCCGGCCTTCCGCGGCCGCCTTGAACGCGGCGTTGATCTCCTCGACGCCGGCGGCCTTGGTCAGGTCGGCGGTCAGGTCGGTGACCGAGCCGGTCGGGATCGGCACCCGCAGCGCGTAGCCGTCGAGCTTGCCCTTGAGTTCGGGCATCACCAGACCGATGGCCTTGGCGGCACCCGTCGACGTCGGGACGATGTTCAGCGCGGCGGCGCGGGCGCGGCGCAAGTCTTTATGCGGGCCGTCCTGCAGGTTCTGGTCCTGGGTGTAGGCGTGAATCGTGGTCATCAGGCCCCTGACGATGCCGAACTCGTCATGGATCACTTTGGCCAGTGGCGCAAGGCAATTGGTGGTGCACGACGCATTGGAGATGATGTTTTGACTGCCGTCGTACCTATCGTCGTTGACGCCGAGCACGATCGTGATGTCCGGGTCGGTGGCCGGCGCGGAGATGATCACCTTCTTGGCGCCGGCTTCGAGGTGGCCTTTGGCTTTGGCGGCGTTGGTGAAGATCCCGGTGGATTCCACGACCACGTCGACGCCCAGATCTCCCCAGGGCAGCGCGGCCGGTCCTGCTGTGACCTTCAACGACGTGATCTTGGTATTGCCCACGACGATGGTGTCGTCGCCTTCCAGGCTGACGTCCTCGGGCAACCGGCCCAGGATCGAGTCGAACTTCAGCAGATGGGCCAACGTCGCGTTGTCGGTCAGATCGTTGACCGCGATCACCTCGATGTCGGTGCTGGTGCCCTGAGCCTTCTGCGCGGCCAACGCCCTGAAGAAGTTGCGTCCGATTCGGCCGAAGCCGTTTACGCCTACCCGGACCGTCACGAATATCTCCTTCGTCGGTGTGAACTGCCAGCCAGCCTTCGTGGCGATCGCAAGCGCGGCTTGCAGCCGGGCGCAGCGGGTCGCCACCAGCCAGCCTAGTAGCGCGACTAGGACGTCGCGACTGCTGGTACACCACGCCGCTGAGCTGCTAGTTTGCCGGGCGCAGCCGACGTAGCGCCGACTGCGCAGCGTGATAGCCGCACAAACCGTGCACTCCCGCGCCAGGCGGCGCGGATTGCGAGCACAGGTAGACGCCGGGCACGCCGGTGAAGTAGGGATCGACGGCCATCCGGGGCCGGAACAGTACCTGCAGGCCGTCGTTGGCGCCGCCGATGATGTCGCCCCCGATGTAGTTGGCGTTTTCGGCGTGTAGTTGGGCGGTCGTCGTGGTGACCGTCGCGACCACGCGGTCGCGAAATCCGGGCGCGAAGCGCTCGACCTGGTCGACGACGGCGGCGGTGGCGTCACCGGTGTAACCGAATGGCACGTGGGCGTAGGCGTAGACCGGGTTAATCTTGCCGGCCGAGCGCGACGGATCGGCCAGGTACTGCTGCCCGAGCAGAACGAACGGGCGCTGCGGCATCCGGCCTTGCGCGCGTTGGCGTTCGACGTCGGCGGTCTCGGCGAACGTGCCGCTCAGGTGGACGGTTCCGGCCCGCCCGCAGTCGGGGCTGGTCCACGGGATGTCGCCGTCGATGGCGAAGTCAACTTTGAACGCCGAGGATCCTTCGCGGTAGCGCCGATAGGAGCGTTTGATCCGGGCGGGCATCACATCGCCGTAGAGCGCCAGCGCCGCGGCCGGGCTCAGATCGAGCAGCACGATGTCGGCGTCAGGGATGTCGCGGCGGCTGGCGACGCGCGACCCCGGTACTGATCGCCCCACCATGTTCGCGCAGCGCCCTGGCCGCGGCCGCGGTGATCGATCCCGATCCGCCTTGTGCGACGGGCCAGCCGTACCGGTGCCCACTGGCCAGGATCATCAACCCCAGCGATGCGGTCAGTGGCCGGTCCAGCCGCGTGTAGACGTGGGCGGCCGCACCTCCGAACAGTGCGCGTGCCTGCTCGGTGCGAAACCACTGCGCCAGCACTGTCGCAGGCAGCAACGCGCGCGGGCCGAAGGCGGCGAGCCGAAGAGGGTGGCGCGGGATATGGAGAACGGGCCGCAGCAGATCCTGGGCCAGTTCGTCGAAGCTGGCCACCAGGTCACCCAGCGCCGTCCGCCACCTCGGCCCGTCGGATCCCAGACCTTCGGCGGTTTCCTCGATCGACCGGTAGAGCAGGCCGGCGGTGCCGTCGTCCAGCGGATGCGCGCAGTCAGCTTGTGGCCACTTCCATTCCAGCCCATAGCTTTTGAGGCCGATCTCCGCCCAGAACGGCGAGCCCGCCGCCATCGGGTGAAACGCCGAGCAGTGGTCGTGGATGACGCCAGGCACGCTCAGTTCGCCCGATCGCGCGCCGCCGCCGATGGTGTCGCGGGCCTCCAGCACCTGGACGTCAATACCGCGCCGGGCCAGCGCGATGGCGCCGGCCAGACCGTTGGGCCCGGCGCCGACGACGACCGCCGACGTCACCGCGGCCCGTGCGCGACGTCGCTGTGTTGCCTGGTCGGGTGAACGGGGATGGGGTCGCCTGGGTCAGGCCACGGCTGGCGAACCCGCATGTCATCGACCTTGACAAAGCCTTCCTCGATCAGCCCGGTCTTGGCGTCGACGATGCGATACCACTGGCGCTTGGTTTGGATGGGCTGCCCCTCCAGGATGACCACCCGGACATCGCCGTCGGCGAACTGGCAGCGCCGCTGCACCGCCTCCAGCAGTTGCTCGTTGTGCAGATGGCCTTCGCCGAAGTTCCAGCCGACCAACGGCCCGGCTACCATTTCGCCCTCGCGGAAGCTGTAGTCGGTCTCGTCGCCGTTGGGTAAGGCGCGCGGCAGCAGCCCGTTGAGCGCCCGCCCGTGCACGTGCATGGCCCGGAATGCCGCACCCTTGTCGGTCATGATCTCGGCGGTTGGCACGTCGTAGAGCTTGGTCAGTTGCCTGACGGTCAGCGCCGAGCTCTTTATCACGTTGGCCTCGATGGTATCCTCGGCGCCCGCGCGGAAGCACCAGATGCTGGACGCCCAGTTTCCGGCGTAGTAACGCATCGCGGGAAGGAACGAAATCTGTTGCGGGAAAATATTTCCGACAACTGGTATCACCGCGACTGCGAGAATCAGCATCGCCAACAACAGTGGTGACGCAATGTCGGTGACCGGGATCGCCGTGTAGTGCCCGAACAAATAGCACACCGAGAAGATCATGAAGACGTTCCATTCCAACGGAACTCCCATCGGGACGTTGGAAATGATGTTGAGGTGAAAGATCACCATGAACCCGATCAGCACCCACCGCCAGGATTGACCTTCGGCGAGGAACACCAGAATGCCGGGCACAATGAATTCCGCTGTGGTGCCGCCGACGTGCGCCAGCAGCGCCGGCAACCAGGACGGACGCAGGTCGTGCACCGGGTCGAGGTAGAGCCGGCGCTTTAGCCAGGTGAACGCTTTGGGCCGCAGTAGAGCGTTGTTGCTCATCATCACCGCAACGACGTATGGGAAGTGGTGGTTGAGCTTGGACGTTGCCGCTCCCCACCACAGCGCGAGCATAACGATTTTGAAAGCCGCGATCTGGTCTACGAACGGGAAGAAGAATACGAAAAGTTTCAGCCAATAGTGTTCGGCGCGGGCCGCGAGAAAGATTGTCTTATCGCGCAGGCCCACCAGCGCCAGCGCCACGATGGTCGGAGCCACCAGAATCGGGTCGACGAGACCGACGTCTCCGGCGCTCGTGACCGCGCCGCCGTGTCCGGGCGACAGCAACGCCCAAACACCGGAACCCAGCACGATGGCGTACAGGGCGACGTCGACGATGGTGCGGGAATCACCGGCGGTGAACGGAACCTTGCCCGGCCACGGTGGCAGTCGAATTGTCTTAGGCCGCAACCAATACAGAAACCCGCCCAACGGCGGCATGAACCGCCCGGTGAGCGGGCCGGAACCGCAGCCCAGCCCCAAGACTTCGAAGAGGAGGCTGAAGATGACGACCTTCTGGTACACGATCGGCTGGGTCCACCACTGCGCGATATGCCCGATGCCGCCCAGACCAGGCGTCAACGAAATGACCGCGGCGGGCACGGCGACATACACCACCATCTTGAGCAGGTAGAGCAAATACACCGCATATGGGGTGCCGAACCCATGCGTCACCCAGTGGCGCGTGACGACCTGGAGCCGAGTGGCGCGTGGCAAGGTTTGCCAAGTGTCGCGGTCGACGTCCGGAAGCTCCGGTGCCATGAATCCCATAGTGGCCTCGTTTCGGTGCGGCTGAACCCAGTGTGCGCGTGACCGCTGCATCCGCGGATCAATAAGCAGCAATTGCATGCTGATTGGCTGTTCGGCTGCCTGTGAAGAGATCGCCTGACAATTGCGGCGAGCATACGTTCAGGCCAACTCATCCCCGCCGCGTCATGTGCAAGTCCGACAGGTGAACTGTATAGCCGGTTCGGTCGCTGCACGATCGAGTGGAGCCGGCTGCTACGGCACGAAGCCGACCCGGTCGCTAGATGCCTTTAGCGGGCGCCTTACGCCGATTCAACTGTGCGCCGCATTGCTCGCACGAGAATGCCCCTTGACTGACTGGCACCGTCTGCACATGCTGGCAGACCCAACACCTCACATTCGTAATAGTCGGGTCGGTCTTGTCTACGGCCCGGGCTCGAGCGCGCGCGGCGCGACGCGACTCATACCTGAAGCCAAACGCGAAAAGCACAATGATGCCGCCGACCGCAAGCAGGCCCACCGGCACGATGTTGTGCACCGCATTTGCCGTAAAGGCGGTGCCGTAATACACGCGAACGTCCACCGATCGGTCGCCGTTAGAAGCGCCAACGATTTCGCCGGTATATGACTGTCCGCCGAGGCTCCACGTGGCGGTGCACGTTTGGTCGTCGTAATGATACCTAGCGAACCGTGAGCTGGGATGATCGACGCACACCACGTTCTTCGCCGTCGTTGGCGTCCCGACATGGTACGCATAGTCGTTGTACAGGAAGCTGACCAAAACGATAGTCGGGCCTACCGCGACCGCAAGCCCCACCAAGATCGCTCGGACCCGTCCGGGAAAACCCAATTTCGAGGACGGCGCTGGATGATGCCGCCGTGGCTCCCCAGCAGCGCTGGTCTGCTGACGCTCAGGGTCGGCGATGCGTTGCTCGCAATCGTCCTGGTCCATCCGCAAATGGTCTCACCCCGCAGACCGTAGCGGCAGGAAATCACGGACGCGCCTTGCACCGCTGCGATTGAAACGTACTTTCGCAATTGGCCAACACCGCCGCGTCAAACCACTACTGACCGGTCCGATCCTTGATGCGCTGCGTGACAGCGGCCTTCCCATTGGCCAGGGTCGCTAAGCCCAATCGGGTGGCCTTCCATTGGAAAGATTCGCTCATCCTGCTCACGTAGACGAGTTCGGCATGCTCTAACAGCTGCATAGCCTCCCTTATCCGCGTAGCGGCGAAAGTCGCTGTCGCACCCACCCAACGCGACCCAACATGACTTTTGAAGGGTTCGTTCGACTTTCGTACCCATCACCTAGTGACCTCCACCAGAAATTCGTGCGATATATCTGCCGAGTGAGTTGAGGATCTCTTCGGCGGTCTTTGTCCAGACGAACGGTTTCGGGTCGGTGTTCCACGCGGTGATCCAGTCGCGGACGTCTTTCTGCAGTGCCGCAACACTTTTGTGGACGCCGCGGCGCAGCAGTTGGTCGGTGAGGTAGCCGAACCAGCGTTCCACCTGGTTGATCCAGGAGGATCCGGTTGGGGTGAAGTGGATGTGGAAGCGGGGATGGCCGGCCAGCCAGTCGCTGATTGCCGGTGTCTTGTGGGTGGCCAGGTTGTCACAGACCAGGTGCACGTCGAGTTCGGCGGGCACGGCCTTGTCGATCGCAACGAGGAACTTCTTGAACTCGACGGCCCGGTGCCGGCGATGGATCTGGCTGATCACGGTTCCGTCGGCGATGTTAAACGCCGCGAACAGGCTGGCGACGCCGTGGCGGGCGTAATCGTGGGTGCGACGTTCGGGCATGCCCGGCATCATCGGCAGCACCGGCTGGGAGCGGTCCAACGCCTGCATCTGCGACTTCTCGTCAACACATAACACGACCGCCTTCTCGGGCGGATTGTGGTACAGGCCAACGACATCGACGACTTTGGCGACAAACATCGGGTCGCTGGAGAGCTTGAACCCGTCAACCAGATGCGGTTTGAGCTCAAACCGGCGCCAGATCCGGCCGATCGTGGTCGGCGACAGCCCCGATCGCGCCGCCATCGACGTCCGCGACCAGTGCGTCGCGTTGGCCGGCTTCTCCTCCAAAGTGGCCACCACCACCTCTTCGACCTTGTCCAACAAGATCGACGGCGGCCGACCCGGCCGCGGCTCGTCGACCAAGCCATCCAGCCGCCGGGCAACGAACCGTCGACGCCACTTGTTCACCGTGTTGGGCGCCACCCCCAGATCCTCGGCGACCTGCGTGTTCATTGCCCCTGGCTCGGCACATGCCAACACAATCCGCGACCGCAACGCCAACGCCTGCGACGACTTCGCCCGACGTGTCCACCGCATCAGCTGGTCACGTTCGTCCATGGTCAACACCAACTCGGCCTTCGGCCGCCCCGTCCTCGCCATCCACACATCATACCGAATTAACGTATGAATTTACGGCGCGCCACACTAGTGACAACCTTCTGGGCAGGTTGGCGAGAAGAGCAACGGTCAACGGCACAAGAAATCGCTTACGGCACAAGCAGATTCGCCGCTCGGGAACAATACGATAGTGGTCGTTCGCGGCGTCTTGCTATTCGATGTAAACGTTGTCGTGGCGGGCGAACCACTGCCGACGCTCGTCATCAGTGAATTCGCCAAGGTGAGCGAGTCCCTCGAAGAACTGAGTCCTCGGCGCGCCCGGCGCGAACAGCACCAGCATCGAGGCCGGCTCGTCGGACTCGTTGTGCCAGCCGTGAATGCCGCCGGGCGGGACGTACACGAAGTCGTTGCGCCTCCGGCTGGTCCACTCGTTTCCGTCGTGAAACTCGACTGTCCCTGAGAGGAGGAAAAACGCCTCGGACATGGTGCGGTGCAAGTGCGGAGCCGGGCCGCCGCAATTCGGCCCGAGTTCTACGCGGTAAAGAACGTAGTCGCCGCCAGTCTGCTCCTGGTCCGCCAGATAGTGATACTTGACCGAGTTCGCCAAATGGGTGCCTTCGACGAGGCCGGGCGCTTCGTAGTCGGGCGAGTCGTCGCCGCGCCGAACCCACGCGCTCGCCTCCGGCTGGTCCTTGGTGTACCGGATCGGGGGATAAGGGGGCACGTCTTGGGGGCTCCACAGAGACATATCCGCCACCATTGCACAGTCTGCCGTAGAACGGATCCAGTTTGCGGTCCGGTTCCTGACACCTACTTCGGCCAGTCGATGACATCCTCGGTGAAAACTTCGGCGGCTGGCTGGACCAACAGCTGCCCGAGGCACGGTGCTTTGACGTCACCGACCGGGCAGGCCTATCGCAGCGCCCCTCCAGGCGCGGACCTGTTTCCACAACTGGGCACGCCGGCGTCCGCGGCACCGTCACCGTCACCGTCACCGAAGCGGCGTAACCGCAGCGCACAACGGTCAGCCCGAATCGTGCAGGCCCGCAAGCACAATCGCGAGCAGCGACCGGCCAACGAGGCTCGGTACCGGTTTAGAGCAGGCGCGAAAAGACGAGGTTGCCGGACGAGAATTCCGAAAGCATATACGCAACATGTTGTTTCTGTTAAAAGGCAAGCCTAGTACCAGCCCCTCTGCACCTGGGTGAACGATCCGCGCGAACCCGAGGAACTGCCACCGGACTGGCAACCAGACGAACCCGACCCAGCGCCGCTACCCGACGACCGCCGCCTTTCTAGCATCAATCAGCCAGAGCGCGAGCGCGATCCGGAAGCTACCACCGGATCGTCGTCTTCCCAGAGCAGCAGCTGGCGCACCGCGGGACGTGGTCCGTAGGGCCGAAGCATCGAGCTAGCCGGCCGTGGGCGCACCCGCAGCGGCCACCAGAACCACCGCCCGAGCAGCGCGGCAATCGACGGCGTCATGAACGACCGCACGATCAGGGTGTCGAACAGCAGACCCAGCCCGATGGTGGTTCCCACCTGGCCGAGCACCCGCAGATCGCTGAACACGAACGAGCACATGGTGAACGCGAACACCAGACCCGCTGCGGTCACCACCGAGCCGGACCCGGCCATCGCGCGGATAATGCCCGTCTTCAGCCCGGCGCCGATCTCCTCTTTGAACCGAGAGATCAGCAGCAGATTGTAGTCCGACCCCACCGCCAAAAGCAGGATGATAGCCAGCGCAAGCACGACCCAATACAACTGGATACCGAGAATGTCCTGCCAAACCAGCACCGACAGACCGAACGACGCGCCCAACGACACAGCCACCGTGCCCACGATGACGATCGCGGCGACCAGGCTGCGGGTGATGAACATCATGATCAGCAAAATCAAACTCAGCGAAGCTATTCCGGCGATCATCAGGTCGTACTTGGCCATGTCCTGAATGTCTTTGTAGGCCGACGCGGTGCCACCGAGATAGAACCTGGCGCCCGAAAACGGGGTGTTCTTGACGGCCTCGTGCGCCGCGTTCCTGATCGGGTCGATGTGCGCGATGCCCTCGGGCGTCGCGGGATCACCTTCATGGGTGATGATCATGCGGGCCGCCTTGCCGTCCGGCGAGAGGAACAGTTTCAGGCCGCGCTTGAAGTCGTCGTTGTCGAAAACCTCCGGAGGCAAATAGAAGAAATCGTCGTTTTGGGAGTCGTCGAAAGCCCGGCCCAGCGCGGTCGCGTTCTCGATCGCATCCTGGGTCTGCTGATTGATCCCGAAGTTGGTGGCGAAGTTGGACAGCACCAGGTCCCGATTAGTCTCCTGGCTGGCGATCTGAGGCGGTATCAGCGACACCAGTTGCGGCTGAAGGGCATCCAATTTATCCAACGTCGACGTGAGGCCTTCGAATTTCTCGCTGAGCTGGTCGACACCGTCAAGGGCGTCATAGATATTCCTCAGCGCAAAGCAGACCGGAATGTCATAGCAATGCTTTTCCCAATAGAAGTAACTGCGAATCGGCCGGAAGAAATCATCGAAATTAGCAACCTTGTCCCGCAGGTCGTTGATGATCGCCAGCGTCTCGTGAAACTTCTGGGTCTCGTCGTGCGTCGCGCCGGCGAGCTGCTGCTGCAGACCATACTGCTGCTGCAAGATGTGGATGGTTTTGTCGAGCTCGGCGGCCTGCTTGAGCAAGTCCTGCGCGCGGTCCTCTTGATATTTCAGGTTTTCGATCTGGCTGGCGCTTTGTGCGCTGATCTGAAACGGTATCGAGCTGTGGTTGATCGGGGTTCCCAACGGCCGGGTGATGGTCTGCACCATCGCGATGCCCGACAGGTGGGCCACAGTCTTGGCGATCTTGTCCAAGACGAGCATATCGGCCGGATTTCTCATGTCTCGATCGGTCTCGACCATCAGCAATTCCGGCTCCAAGCGGGCCCGAGGGAAGTGCTGGTCCGCAGCGGCGTAGCCGACTTTGGACGGTGCGCTGGCCGGCATATACGGACGAATGTCGTAACTCGTCTGGTATCCCGGCAGGGCGAGTAGGCCGATGAGCGCGATCGCACACGCCACCACCAGAATGGGGCCGGGCCAGCGGACGATGGCCGTGCCGATGCGCCGCCATTCGCGTGTCCTCGCCTCGACCTTGGGGTCGAGGAGACCGAACAAACTGCCCAGGGTCAGCACCGCAGGGGCCAGCGTCAGCGCGGCCATTAGCGCGATGAGGACGCCCAATGCGGCGGGCACACCGAAGCTTTGGAAATAGGGCAACCGGGCGAAACTGAGACAAAACACCGCACTGGCAACGGTCAGGCCGGACCCCAAAACAACGTGGGCGGTTCCGTGAAACATGCTGTAAAAGGCGGGTTCCCGATCCTCGCCGGCCTGCCGCGCCTCGTGATAACGGCCCACGACGAATATGGCGTAGTCCGTTCCGGCGGCGATGACCAGCAACGTGAGGATATTCGTGGAGTATGTCGAGAGCCCGATCACGCCGTGGTAGGCCAGGAAGGCGACGAATCCCCGGGCAGCGGCCATCTCGATGAGGACCGTGACGAGCACGAGGAGCGTGGTGACCACGGAGCGGTAGACAAAAAGCAGCATGATCGTGATCACCAGGATGGTGAGCCCGGTGACTTTGTTGGTGCCTTTGCTGCCCACCGCGAACTGGTCCGCGATGAGCGGCGCCGGGCCGGTGACATAGGCCTTGACACCGGGCGGTGCGTGGGTGTGATCCACGAGGTCGCGGACAGCGGCGACGGACTCGTTGGCCAACGCCCCGCCTTGATTACCGTTGAGAAACACCTGAACATAGGCGGCCTTGCCGTCGGTGCTCTGCGAGCCCGCGGCCGTCAGCGTGTCGCCCCAGAAGTCCTGGATGTACTGGACGTGTTTTTTGTCCTGCGCGACCTTGTGTATCAGGGTGTCGTAAAACTGGTGCGCGTCGGCGCCCAACGGCTGGTCACCTTCCAGCAGGATCATGGCCGAACTGTCGGTGTCGAACTCGTGGAATTTTTGGCCGATGTGTTTTATCGCCTTGAGCGACGGCGCATCCGGGGAACTCAGCGCGACGTTTTGTACTTCGGCGACCTTCTCCAGTTGCGGCACGGAGATATTGGTGATGGCCGCCAGCGCTATCCACACCAGCAGGATCGGCACGGCAAGCCGACGGATGGTCTGTGGTATCCGCGGGCGCCGGGGCTGCTGATCGCTCATCCGGACTTGTCCAGGCAGTAGGTGTAGGCGTTCACTTCGTAAACGGGCCTTTCGTCTTTCACTACGTGGTTGACGATGATGCGGCAGCCGATCCAATCGCCGTTGCCCTGCGCGACGACGTTGCCGACGATCGCAGGCTCTGTCGAGGTGATCGTGTACGACCAGGGCAGGGTCGCGTTGTCGACGCGCTGCGGCTGAGCATTGACATCGAGGTAATTGATGGTCGCCACCGTGCCGGGAGCGCCGAAGACCTCGAGGACCACTTGCTTGGGGTTGAACGGGACGATTTCCCCTGAATTCTCGCTGGCGGCCGACGCGGTCTTGTGTGAGTCGAAGGCACCGTGCAGCCGATAGACACAAAGGCCCGCGAGCGCGACCACTGTCACGAAGACCAGCGCCATCCAGTAGCGCCTGACCCAGCGCATCGGTGAAATTCGTTTCACCCGTTAACCTTTCGATAACCGGCGCTATGATCGCTGCGTTCTCCCGGATCAGCCGGAGAACGACTTTTATAACAGTACGGTACCGGACCGGACAGAACAAGAGACGCTACCGTACACATCTGTCCACCGGACAAGGGCCGCATCCTTACCGTGCGGTCCGGGTCAGGCTCGGAATGATGACGTCGTCGACGAGAGTTTGCACCGTGCGATTGGTCGGCGGCCGGCTCGGAATGATGGACCGGAAAATGAGATAGCCGGGCAGCAGGTCCCAGAGTTCGTCGTGGACGGCGGCGCTGTCGATCTCACCGCGGTCGACGGCCTGCGCCAGGACGTGGTGCATCAAGGCCTTGCGCTTCTCGATGAACTGCTGCTGCAGGGCCTCATCGAGCGCCGGGTTACGCGACACCTCGACAAGCACCGCGCGGATGGTGCTCGCGTGCTGGCGGGCCTGTTCGGATATTACGTGCCCGAGTTGCAGCAAATCGCCTCGCAGCGTGCCGGTATCCGGCGCGACGGCGACCTGACGGATGCCCTCGATGAACGCGGCCAGCACCAATTCGGCTTTCGACGGCCAGCGCCGGTACACGGTGGCCTTGCTGGCACGGGCGGTGGCCGCGACGGCGTCCACCGTCAAGCGGTCGTATCCGTGTTGTTGCAGCAGCCGTAAGGTCACCGCAAGCAGCTCGGTCTCTCGCGCCGACCACGGTGAGGACGCCGCGGCGTGATCGGCAATCTGGGTCACAGCGGACACCATAGATCCTGTGTGGTAGTACAGGCCAGTACCGTACCGTCCGGGATTGCGATCGCGGTCAGGCGTCCTCGAGCAGATCGGGGGTTACCGCCGATTCGGTGTCGGGGATGCCGTCCACCTTCGCTTTACGATCCGCCATCGACAGCAACCGCCGAATACGGCCGGCCACAGCGTCTTTCGTCATCTGCGGGTCGGCCAGCCGGCCCAGCTCCTCCAGCGAAGCCTGCCGGTGCTCGACCCGCAGCCGGCCGGCCGCGGCCAGATGCTCCGGCACACCCTCGCCGAGGATGTCCAGCGCCCGCTCCACCCGGGCGGCCGCCGCCACCGCGGCCCGCGCGGACCGGCGCAGGTTGGCGTCGTCGAAATTGGCCAACCGGTTGGCCGTCGCCCGCACTTCGCGGCGCATCCGGCGCTCCTCCCACACCAGCCGGGTGCCCTGGGCGCCCATCCGGGTCAGCAACGCGCCGATGGCCTCACCGTCGCGCACCACCACTCGATCAGCACCGCGCACCTCGCGGGCCTTCGCGCTGACCCCGAGCCGCCTTGCCGCGCCGACCAGCGCCAGCGCGGCCTCGGGGCCCGGGCAACTGACTTCCAACGCCGACGAACGCCCCGGCTCGGTCAGCGAGCCGTGCGCCAAGAACGCGCCCCGCCAGGCGGCCTCGGCATCAGCGACGCTGCCCCCGACGACCTGCGCAGGCAGCCCGCGTACCGGCCGCCCGCGCAGATCCAGCAGGCCGGTCTGGCGGGCCAGTGCCTCGCCGTCATTGGCGACCCGCAGCACATACCGGGTCTGCTTGCGAATCCCGCTGGCGGACAAGACATGGACGATGGCGTTGTATCCGTAGAGGTCGAAAATGTCCTTGCGCAGCCGACGGGCGATGCTGCCCAAATCCACCTCGGCCTCCACGACCACGCGGCCGCTCACGATCTGCAGCCCGCCCGCGAACCGCAGCAGCGAAGTGACCTCGGCGCGCCGTGCGCTGACCGATTTCACCACCAAGCGGCTCAACTCGTCCTTGACTTCGGCCGTCATCGCCACGCGTCGTCACCTCTCGGTCCGCCATGACCTGGTCCGTTTGCGCCGGCTTGTTGAGGTTCACCTTCGATCACCATCGGCGCGGTGACCGGGCGAGTCGCCAGGCGCCTGTCGCGCGCACCGACCTCGTCCAGCGCCGCTGCCAGCTTGCCCGGGTCATGTAAAGGTGTACCAGGTCTGGACACATCGGCGAATTGAACCTCGGCGTCCAGCAGCGTTGCGGTACGGCGCAGTTGCTCGCGCTCCCGGTCGCTGGGGACCCGCTCAGCGTCGATGATGACGTCATCAACGGTGAATCCCGGCGAGTGCTGGGCGAGCACGTGCAGATGACGTTCCACCGAGAAGCCCGCAGTCTCCCCCAGCTCGGCAACCAAGTTGAGCACCAGGGCACGGCGCGCCGTGGTCGCCTTCAACGCCGATGCCAGCCCCGGAACCAGCACGTGCGGGATCACGCTGGTGAACCACGATCCCGGCCCCAGCACCACCAGATCGGCCGCCATGATCGTGTCGACCGCCTGCCGGGTGGCGGGCGGGTTGTCGGGCAGCAGCCGCACCCGGCGCACCTTTCCCGGCGTGGTCGCGATCGCGACCTGACCACGGATCAGCCGAAACATCCGCGGATCGGCTTCCAGCCCGGACACGTCGGCCTCGATCTGCAGCGCGATCGGGCACATCGGCAACACCCTGCCCTTGACACCGAGGATGCGGCCCAGTTCGTCGAGCGCGGCAACCGGATCGGCGAGCAACTCGTTGAGGCCGGCCAGCAGCAGGTTGCCGATCGGATGCCCGGCCAGGGCGCCGCTGCCGCCGAACCGGTGCTGCATGATGGTCGCCCACAGCCGCCCGTGCGGGCTGTCTGATGCCAACGCCGCCAACGCCATTCGCAGATCGCCCGGCGGAACCACGTCCAGTTCGCTGCGCAGCCGGCCCGAGGAGCCGCCGTCGTCGCCGACGGTGACGACCGCGGTGACGTGCGGGGTCAAGCGTCGGGCCGCCGACAGGGTCGCATACAACCCGTGCCCACCGCCCAGGGCGACGATGCTGGGGCTGGTTCCGGGGCTCATTCGCGACCCAGGTCCCGGTGCAGCACCCGCACCGACAGCGCCGCGTTGGGCTCCAGCAGCCGCGCCAACGCCTCGGCAATGACGACACTGCGGTGCTTGCCACCGGTGCAGCCGATACCGACGGTCATATAGCGCTTCCCTTCCCGGCGGTAGCCCCCCACAACCAGGGACAGCAGTCGATGGTAAGTGTCCAGGAACTCACCCGCGCCGGTCTGCCCGAGGACGTAGTCGCGCACCGCCGGATGCTGGCCGGTGTGCGGACGCAGTTCGTCCACCCAGTGCGGGTTGGGCAGGAAGCGCACGTCCATCACCATGTCGGCGTCCATCGGCAGGCCGTACTTGAAACCGAAAGACTCCACCGTGACGCTGGTGTTGGCGGTGGTCTCGCCGCCGAACGCCCGCTCGATGCTTTCCCGCAGCGCCCGCACCGACAGCGTCGACGTGTCGATGATCAAATCGGCCGTCGCGCGCACCGCGGCCAGCATCCCGCGTTCGGCGGCAATGCCTTCAGCCAGCGTCTGCTCGCCCTGCAACGGGTGGCTGCGGCGGTTCTGCTCGTAGCGGCGTACCAGCATGTCGTCGGACGCCTCCATGAACAGCACGCGGGGGGTGATGTTGCGGGTGGCCAGGTCGTTGCGCACCCAATCCAGGTCTCCGGTAAAACCCCGCGACCGGACATCCATCACCACCGCAAGCTGAGTGATGCGCGAGCCCGCCGCGAGTCCGAAGTCGACCATCCGGGTGATCAGCTGAGGCGGCAGGTTGTCGGCCACATACCAGCCGAGATCCTCGAGCACCTTGGCCGCCGTACCGCGCCCGGCACCGGAAAGCCCGGTGACCAGAACGACGTCGATGCCGGACTCGGTGCCGCGGTCGCCTGGCTGATGCCCCGCCAACTCCGCATGCACGGCCTGTCCTCCCGGTCCGGCCAGGTTCTCCCCGTCCGTATCCTGCCCCGTCATCCCGATGCCCGTTCGGCGAATCGGTCGTCGGGCACCGCGGCGTTCGGCCCGGCGTCACTCAGCGCTTGGAGCACCGCTCTGGCCGTCGCGGCGCCGATGCCGGGAACCGCCGTGATCTCGTCGACAGTAGCCTGCTTGAGGCGGGCCACCGATCCGAAATGCGTGACCAAAGCCTTGCGGCGGTGCTCGCCCAGCCCGGGAACAGCGTCCAGCGCCGAGGCCGTCATCCGCTTGGATCGCTTGCTGCGGTGGTAGCTGACGGCGAAACGGTGCGCCTCGTCACGGACCCGCTGCAGCAGATAGAGGCCTTCGCTATTGCGCGGCATGATGATCGGATCCGGCTCCGAAGGCACCCAAACCTCCTCAAGCCGCTTGGCCAGGCCGATCACCGCGACGTCGGTGATGCCGAGTTCGTCGAGCATCGCACTGGCCGCGTTGACCTGCGGAGCTCCGCCGTCGACGACGTACAAATTGGGCGGGTAGGCGAACCGGCGTGATTTTCCCTCGGGGGCAAGCATATTCGGATCCTGCTGATCGTGCAGGTGGCGCAAGAACCGGCGCCGGGTCACCTCGGCGATCGAGGCGACGTCGTCGGAGCGGCCAGCGCCGGCAGCTTCCCGGATCGCGAAATGGCGGTAGTCGGACTTGCGTGGCAGGCCGTCCTCGAACACCACCAGCGAGCCCACGACATCGGTGCCCTGCACGTGGCTGATGTCGACGCACTCGATGCGCAGCGGTGCGTCGGCCAGCCCCAATGCATCCTGAATGCTTTGCAGCGCTGCTGATCTGGCGGTGAAGTCACCGGCGCGCTTCAGCTTGTGTTGCTGCAGCGCCTCTTTGGCGTTGCGCTGCACGGTTTCGGCTAGCGCCCGCTTGTCGCCGCGGCGCGGCACCCTTAAGGCAACCCTTGAGCCGCGCAGACCCGACAGCCAGCTGACGAGTTCGTCGGCATTGGCCGGCAGACAGGGCACCAGCACCTCACGCGGCACCGGGTTGGTGGATTCGTCGGCGGCCCCGTCGAGCTCGGCCTGGTCGCCGTAGAACTGCGTCAGGAACTGCTCGACCAACTGCTCCTCACCGGAATCCCCGGCTTCGGCGGGTTTTTCGACGATCCAGCCGCGCTGACCGCGAACGCGTCCGCCCCGGACATGGAACACCTGCACCGCGGCTTCGAGTTCGTCGTCGGCAAACGCCACCACGTCGGCGTCGGTGCCGTCGCCGAGCACCACCGCCTGTTTTTCCAAGGCCCGCTTCAACGCGGACAGGTCGTCGCGCAGCCGCGCGGCCCGTTCGAAATCGAGTCGCTCGGCCGCGGCGTTCATCTGCTGTTCCAGGCTGCGGGCAAACCGGTCGGTTTTGCCGGACAGGAAATCGCAGAAATCCAGTACGATGCGGCGGTGCTGCTCGGCGCTGACCCTGCCGACACACGGCGCCGAACACTTGTCGATGTAGCCGAGCAGGCAGGGCCGGTCGATCTGGTTGTGCCGCTTGAACACCCCGGCCGAACAGGTGCGTGCGGGAAACACCCGGGTCAGCAGGTCCAGGGTTTCCCGAATCGCCCAGGCGTGGGAATACGGTCCGAAATAGCGCACGCCTTTGCGCCGCGGACCGCGGTAGACCATCAGCCGCGGAAACTCCTCATTGAGGGTGACGGCCAGCACCGGATAGGACTTGTCGTCGCGGTAGCGGACGTTGAAGCGCGGATCGAACTCCTTGATCCAGTTGTATTCCAGCTGCAGCGCTTCGACCTCGGTGTTGACCACCGTCCACTCCACCTTGGCTGCGCTGGTCACCATCTGCCTGGTGCGTGGATGCAAACCGGCGACGTCGGCGAAATACGACGTCAACCGACTGCGCAGGCTCTTGGCCTTGCCGACATAGATGACTCGCCCGTGCGGATCCCGGAACCGGTAGACGCCCGGTTCGACCGGGATGGACCCGGGCGCGGGGCGGTACGTGGCGGGATTCGGCACGCCTTTCAGGCTAGCCCGGCGGCGATGCGGGCCGGAACGGCCCGAGGAGGCAGCCGGTCCATCAACCACAGCGGCGACGATGTGAGCCGGAACGGCCCGTGGAGGGGAACCCCAGCCGCAGCGGCGACGATGCGGGCCGGACCATCAGCACAGCCAGCGTCCTCGGGACGCTCGTGGCTTCGAGCCTGCATTGGCTGCTTCGAGACTGCGGTGAGGCCGTGAAATTCGCGATTTCTTCGCCGTGGATGCAGGATCGACGAGTCAGACCGCACTGGACACAGAGTCGAGACCCAGGACGCAGGATCGACGAGTCAGACCGCCGTCAGCCCAGGTCCGGCCGGTATCGGGACATCAGCGCGCGGACGGTGTCCATGGCGTCCACCGCGCGATCCTTGTCCACGGCCTGGATCGCCATCAGCGGGATGTACTCGTCGTCGGGCAGATCGATCCGCGCCCACCGCGCGCCGGCGGGAAAGGACACGCCGACCAGGGCCGCCCACGGGATCTGCCGGTAGCCCAGCAAATTGCGCACCGAAAGCCCCGCGGCGCCGACGCGCAGTCGCGGCCGGGTGAACAGCAGCGCACACCCGGCAAGGACCAGGCCCAGCGCGCCCATCGCCACCTGGTCGGCGGTCTGGAATATCACCCCGCTGGATTTGACCTTGAGCAGCAGGCCCAGACCGATGTGGGTCGCGAGGATGACGAACGCCGCCGCGTAGGCGAAGTACGGGGTCAGATGCGGACGCAATTCCGCATCCCAGCCGGATGGCGCGGTCACGCCTGGGCGCGCAGGTCGCGCAGGGTCAGCGCGGTATTGAGCGCCGCGGCCGCTGCCTGGGCGCCTTTGTCCTCCGCCGACATCGGTAACCCGGCCCGCTCGAATGCCTGCTGCTCGGTGTTGGTGGTCAGCACTCCATTGGCGACCGGCGTCGAGGCATCCAGCGACACCCGGGTCAGGCCTTGCGTCACCGCGTCGCAGACGTAATCGAAATGCGGTGTCGCGCCGCGGATCACGACACCCAGCGCGACCACGGCGTCGTGATCGCGGGTCAGCGCCTGGGCTACCACTGGAATCTCGATCGCGCCGAGCACCCGGACCACCGTCGGGCTGTCAATGCCCCACTCGGCGGCCGTCTTCAGGGCGCCGGCCAGCAGCGCGTCGCAGATTTCGGTGTGCCAGGTACTGGCGACGATTGCCAGCCTCAGCCTGGACGCGTCCAGCGCCGGCATGGCCGGCACGCCGGCGCCACCACTCACAGGGCTCCGCCGAATTCGCCTGGCAGGTGAATGGATTCGTGATAATCGTCCAGCCCGACCAGGTCGTGGCCCATCCGGTCACGTTTGGTCATGAGGTAGTGGATGTTTTCTGCGTTGGCCCATACCGGCAACGGCACCCGCTCGATGATGTGCAGCCCATAACCGTCCAGGCCCACCCGCTTGGCCGGGTTATTGGTCAGCAGCCGCATCGAGCGCACACCGAGATCGACCAGGATCTGCGCGCCGATACCGTAATCCCTTGCATCAGCGGGTAATCCGAGCCGCAGGTTGGCGTCCACCGTGTCGGCGCCAGCGTCTTGCAACTGGTAGGCCTGCAGTTTGTGCATCAGCCCGATACCGCGGCCCTCGTGGCCGCGCATGTAGAGCACCACGCCGCGGTCCTCCCGGGCGACCATCGCCATCGCGGCGTCCAGTTGGGGCCCGCAGTCGCAACGGCGTGAGCCGAACACGTCTCCGGTCAGGCACTCCGAGTGCACGCGGACTAAGACGTCGTCGCCGTCACTGTGCGGTCCGGCGATCTCACCGCGGACCAGCGCCACGTGTTCGACGTCCTCGTAGATGCTGGTGTAGCCGACGGCGCGAAACTCGCCGTGGCGGGTCGGGATCCGGGCTTCGGCGATCCGCTCGATGTGCTTCTCGTGCTTGCGCCGGTATTCGATCATGTCGGCGATGGCGATCAGCGCCAGGTTGTGCTCGTCGGCGAATACCCGTAGCTCGTCGGTCTGGGCCATCGCGCCCTCGTCCTTTTGGCTGACGATTTCGCAAATCGCACCCGCGGGTTGCAGGCCTGCCAGTCGGGCCAGGTCGACGGCGGCTTCGGTGTGGCCGGGACGGCGCAGCACCCCGCCGTCCTTGGCGCGCAACGGAACAACGTGGCCGGGCCGGCTGAAATCGTTGGCGGCGCTGGTGGGATCAGCCAGTAACCGCATCGTGGTGGCCCGGTCCGAAGCCGAAATGCCGGTTCCCACACCCTTTCTCGCATCGACAGTGACGGTGTAGGCGGTCCCGTGCTTGTCTTGGTTGACCGCGTACATCGGTAACAGGCCCAGCCGGTCGCAGATCGCACCGGCCAGCGGCACGCACAGGTATCCCGAGGTGTAGCGAACCATAAAGGCCACCAGCTCCGGCGTCGCCTTTTCGGCGGCGAAGATCAGGTCGCCCTCGTTCTCCCGGTCCTCGTCGTCGATGACGATCACGGGCTTGCCGGCGGCGATGTCGGCAATCGCCCGCTCGACCGAGTCCAACCTCGTCATCGTCGCCGCCTGTCAAAGAAGCCACCTGAACTGCTCAGGTGTTGCATTCAGTATGCAACCACCGTCGCGCCGCTGGTATTGCCACGGCTCATTGAGCGGGATGGTTCAGCAGCCTTTCGACGTACTTGGCAATGACGTCCACCTCGAGATTCACCGTTGACCCCAGCGGGGCTTGGCCCAGCACGGTCAGTTGCAGCGTGGTCGGGATCAGCGACACCTCGAACCAGTCGTCCCCCAAACCGGACACCGTCAGCGAGACACCATCGACCGTGATGGAGCCCTTTTCGACGACGTAACGAGACAGGGCTGTCGGCAGCGCGATACGCACCACCTCCCAATGCTCGGAAGGCGTGCGCGCCAAGATGTGGCCGGTGCCGTCCACGTGGCCTTGCACGATGTGGCCGCCGAGCCGGCTGTTCAGGGCGGCGGCCCGCTCCAGATTCACCCGGCTGCCGACGCCGAGTCCGCTCAGGCTGGACCGGCTCAGCGTCTCCCCCATCACATCGGCATTGAACTGTCCGTCGGGCAACACCTCGACCACGGTCAAGCAGACGCCGTTGACCGCGATCGAATCGCCATGGCCGGCATCACCGGTCACGACCGGACCGCGGATGGTGAACCGCGCAGAATCGCCCAGTTCGGATCGGCCGACCACCTCGCCCAACTCCTCGACGATTCCGGTGAACACCCTCCCCACGGTAGTGAGCCGGCACGCGTCGCGGAAACCCGCGCCACCTTGCGAATCATGGGTCGGCCGAGAGCACCCTCTACGATGCAAGGATGCCGACGCATAGTAGAAGGTGCCGACTCTTTGCCGTCCTCGCCGCCCTACTCATGATCACCATTCCGATTGGCGCCTGCTCTAAGTCGTCGAAGCCGAGCGGAGCGCCGCTCCCGGATGCCGCGACACTGCTCAAGCAGTCCAGTCAGACCACCAAGACCGTCAAGAGCGTGCATCTGGAGCTCTCGGTTAACGGCAAGATCAAGGGGCTGCCGATCAAAAAGCTGACCGGTGACCTCACCACCGATCCCACCGCGGCCAGCGGCACAGCCACCCTCACCTTGAGTGATCCGCCCCTCGACGCCAATTTCGTGGTCTACGACTCGATCTTGTACGCGGCGCTCAGCGCGGGCAAGTGGGAAGACTATGGTCCGGCCTCCGCGCTCTATGACCCGTCGGCGATCCTGGACCCCGAGACCGGTCTGGCCAACCTGCTGGCCAAGATGACCAACACGAAGGCCGAGGGCCGGGAAACCATCGGCGGCCAAACCACCATTCGCATCACCGGAAAAGTGCCCGCCGACGCGGTGAACCAGCTTGCTTCGCAGCTGAAGGCGACCGACGCGCTGCCGGCGACGGTCTGGATCCAGGAGACCGGCGATCACGAGTTGGTCCAGGTCATGCTGGAACAGAGTGCAGGCAATTCGCTTCAGATGACGCTGTCGAAGTGGAACGAGCACATCCAGGTAACCAAGCCACCGGTGAGCGGATGAGCTCGCCGCACGCCGGCCGCAGAATCGCGATCAGCGCCGGCAGCCTCGCCGTATTGCTGGGAGCCCTCGACACCTATGTCGTGGTCACGATCATGCGCGACATCATCATCACCGTCGGAGTCAAGCTCAACGAGCTGCAGCGCATCACCCCGATCGTCACGTGGTACCTACTGGGCTACATCGCCGCCATGCCGCTGCTGGGACGGGCCTCCGACCGATTCGGGCGCAAACTGCTGCTGCAGGTCAGCCTGGGCGCGTTCCTGGTCGGTTCGATCATCACCGCGATGTCTACCAATCTGGAAGTGCTGGTGGTGGGCCGCACCATCCAGGGCGTGGCCAGCGGAGCGCTGCTGCCCGTCACCCTGGCGCTGGGCGCGGATTTGTGGGCGCAGCGCAACCGCGCCGGAATACTCGGCGGGATCGGCGCCGCGCAAGAGCTGGGAAGTGTGCTCGGCCCGCTGTACGGAATCTGCATCGTCTGGCTGACCAGCCGTTGGCAGGACGTGTTCTGGATCAACGTGCCACTGGCGCTGGCGGCGATGGTGATGATTCAATTCAGTCTGCCGTCCCACGATCGCAGCGCTGAACCGGAAAAGATAGACCTGGTCGGTGGGCTGCTGCTGGCGGTGACGTTGGGTCTGGCGGTCATCGGACTGTACAACCCCAACCCGGACGGGCATCAGGCACTGCCCAGCTACGGCCCGCCGCTGCTCATCGCGGCAGGTGTGATGGCACTGTTTTTCGCGCTGTGGGAGCGGTTCGCGCGGACCAAGCTCATCCAGCCCGCCGGGGTGCTCTTCCGCCCGTTCCTGTCCGCTCTCGGCGCCTCGCTGTGCGCCGGCGCGGCGCTGATGGTCACACTGGTCGACGTTGAGCTGTTTGCCCAGGGTGTGCTGGGCAAGGATCAGGACGCCGCGGCCATCCTGCTGCTCCGTTTCCTCATCGCGCTGCCGATCGGCGCTGTGCTGGGCGGCTGGATCGCCACCCGCGTCGGCGACCGGGCGATGGCCTTCGCCGGGCTGCTCGTCGCTGCCTTTGCCTACTGGCTGATCTCGCACTGGTCGCTAAACCTGCTCAGCGCTCGCCACAGCATGTTCGGTCTGTTCTCGCTACCCGTTCTTGACACCGACCTGGCCATTGCCGGGCTCGGGCTGGGCCTGGTGATCGGGCCGCTGACGTCGGCCAGCTTGCGGGTGGTTCCGTCTGCCCAGCACGGCATTGCCTCGGCCGCCGTGGTGGTGGCCCGGATGACCGGCATGCTCATCGGGGTCGCCGCGCTGAGCGCATGGGGCTTTTATCAGTTGCCGCGGATCGCGGCAGGGCTATCCACGCACGTTTCCTCACACGCGAGCCCACTGGAGCGGGCACTGGCAGTAGGCGAGTTGTACCAGCGGGCCTTCGCGCAGATGTACGGACAGATCTTCACGGCGACCTGGGTCGTCTGCGTAGTGGGTGCGCTGCTCGGGCTGTTGATCAGCAGCCGCAGCGTGCATGCCGAAGAACCGGTTGCCCTCGAGCAGGAACCGGTCGGGCCTAAGGCGTAACGCTCACCGCGGTACCAGGCTGAGCAGTAGATCCGGACCGACGCGCTCGACCCCGTCGAACCGCCAGCGCAGCGCCCGCCCGATGCTCGGCACCCCGACGTCGTCGACCGCGGTGATCGGTCCGCCCAGCAGGATCGGCGCCACGTAGGCCAGGATGCGGTCGATCGCCCCGGCGCGCAGGAAGGCGCCCGCCAGCGTGGGGCCGCCCTCGAGCAGCACGTCGGTGCGGTCGGCCAGCGCCTTGAGCACTTCCTCGGGGTCGCGGGTACGGATCACCATGGTGCGTGAGTCGTCGTTGAGGACCCGTGCTTCCGAAGGGATGTCGCGTTTGCCGACCACGACACGCAGCGGCTGGCGGTCCGCCAGGCTGCCGTCGGTCAGCCGGGCGGTCAGCGCCGGGTCGTCGGTCAGCACGGTGCCGGTGCCGACCACGATGGCGTCGGCGGCCGCGCGGCGACGATGCAGGTCGGCGCGGGCGGCCTCACTGCTGATCCACTGGCTGGAGCCGTCAGCTGCCGCGCTGCGTCCATCGATGCTGGTGGCGTACTTCCACGTCACGTGCGGCAGCCCAGTCTGCTGCTTGTGCAGCCACTCCCGCAGCGGCCCAGCCGCCACCAGCTCTTCCTGCACACCGGCGACGACGTCCACACCGGCTTCGGTCAGCCTGGTCGCCCCACCGGCCGCGGTCGGGTTGGGGTCGGCCACCGCGTAGACCACGCTCGC
The DNA here is from genome assembly GCA_963787635.1 of uncultured Actinomycetota bacterium. GTDB lineage: Bacteria > Actinomycetota > Actinomycetes > Mycobacteriales > Mycobacteriaceae > Mycobacterium. Next base: position 320,107 of record CAWBDP010000009.1, read on the forward strand.
CACACCGGCCTCCAGCAGAGCATCCACGCACGGCGGGGTCTTGCCGTGGTGGTTGCACGGCTCCAAAGTGATTACCGCGGTGCCGCCGGCGGCCAGACCGCCCGCGCGGCGCAGTGCCACCACCTCGGCGTGCGCGCTGCCGGCCGGTTGGGTGCCGCCGGCACCGGCGACCTGGCCATCCCGGTCCAGGATGACCGCGCCGACCGGGGGGTTGGGGTAGGTGCTGCCCTTGACCGCCTCGGCATGCTCAATCGCCAATCGCATGGCGGCGGCGTGGCTGGTGCCCGCCGCTGTGCTCATCGGCGCCACTCCTCGATCCCGGCTTCACCGGCATCGTCGTCGTCGGCGCGGCTCATGAGCGCAGATGCGCGGACGCGGCACCGGCCTGTCGCCGGAGCGCCTCGACCGCCTTGGCCGGATCGTCGGCGCTGTAGACGGCCGACCCGGCGACGAAGCAGTCGACACCGGCCTCGGCGGCCTGCTCGATGGTGTCGGCGTTGATGCCGCCGTCGATCTCCACCACGATGTTCAGCCCGCTGGAGTCGACCATTTTGCGCAGCGTGCGCACTTTGCCCAACACGTCGGGGATGAAGTCCTGGCCGCCGAAGCCGGGCTCCACCGACATGACCAGCAGGGTGTCGAAGTCCAGCAGGATGTCCAGGTAGGGCTCCAGCGGGGTGCCCGGCTTGACGCTGAGCCCGGCCTTGGCGCCGGCGGCCCGGATGTCGCGGGCCACCCCGACCGGGTTGTCAGTGGCCTCGGCATGGAAGGTGACATTGTAGGCGCCGGCCTCGGCGTAGGGCGGTGCCCACCGGTCGGGATCCTCGATCATCAGATGGCAGTCGATCGGGATGTCGCTGGCGGCCAGCAGGCTCTCCACCACTGGCAATCCGATCGTCAGGTTGGGCACGAAATGGTTGTCCATCACGTCGACATGCAGCCAGTCGGCGCCTTCCACAGCGGCGGCCTCGTGAGCCAGGCGGGCGAAATCGGCGGCCAGAATCGACGGGGCGATCAACGGCCGATCGGTGTTGCCGGGCATGGCCTCAGCCTAGTGGCGACCGCGAGGGCGGCTGAAAGCCGGGCGAAGCGGGTCGCCGCCATCAACCTCGTGCACCCACCTCGAGGGCCGCGGCGAACATGGCGTCGGTGCCGTGGCGGTGCGGCCACAGCTGCACATAGGGCCCGTCGCCCAGGGCTTCGACCGGCGCGAACAGGGGCCGGGTGTCCAATGCACGCACCGGGTGGCGGCGCAGCGCGTCGGCAACCACGCCGACCGTCTCGGCCAGATGTGGTGAGCAGGTCGCATACAGCACGACGCCGCCGGGCCGAGTCAGCGCGATCGCCGCGGCCAGCAGTTCGCGTTGCAGCCGGCTCAGCGCCGGCAGGTCGGCGGGCTGACGCCGCCAGCGGGCCTCGGGGCGCCGGCGCAACGCGCCAAGCCCGCTACAGGGCACGTCGACCAGCACCCGGTCGAAGCCCGGTTCCAGCCCGGTTTGCCGACCGTCGGCCTTCACCACGTCGACGGGCAGGCCGGCGGTGTTCTGCGCCACGAGATCCGCGCGCCGCGGCGACGGCTCCACCGCTGTGACCCGGGCCGGCGACGCGACGCCTTGGCTCAGCAACAGAGCGGCCAGCAGCGCGGTTTTGCCGCCCGGCCCTGCGCACAGGTCCAGCCACCGCCCGGTATCGCCGGTCACCGGCGCCAACGTCAGCGCGCGGGCCACCAATTGGCTGCCCTCGTCTTGGACCAGCGCATGCCCGTCGCGCACCGCTGCCAGTTGCGCCGGATCGCCGGCCGGTAGGTAGACGGCGTACGGCGAGTACCGGCCCACGGTGCCCTGCACGGCGTCGGCCAGGTCGCGGGCGGACAGCTCGCCCGGCCGGGCGGCCAGATGCACCTGCGGACGCTCGTCGTCGCTGGCCAGGGCCGCGTCCACGTCACCGGCTGCCGTGCCCAGTGCATCGATGAAAGCCTGAGCGATCCACCGCGGATGGGCATGGACGAACGCGGTGTGCCCGATCGGGTCGGTCACGGGGTCCGGGGCCAGCTCCGCCACCCACGATCGCTCGTCGCGGATGCTGACGGTGCGCAGCACGCCGTTGACGAAACCGGCTCTTGCCGAATCGAATTCGATTCCGGCCTGCTCGACGGTGGTGGACACCGCGGCGTGCGCGTCGACGCGGGTGCGCAGCAACTGGTAGGTACCGAGCCGCAGCAGATCGAGCAGCACCGGGTTGATCACCTCGGGTGGCCGGCCGGCGGCCGCGCCGATGACCGCGTCCAGCAGGCCACGGATGCGACACGCGCCGTAGGTCAGCTCGGTGGCGAACGCGGCATCGCGCCCGGTGATCCCGCGGTCGCGCAGCATCGCCGGCAGCGCCAGGTTCGCGTAGGCGTCGCGCTCGCTCACGGCGCGCAGCACATCGAAGGCCGCGCGGCGCGCCGGATCCAGCGGTCGGCGGGTCGGCCTGGCCGGCTTGCGGGGCCGCGCGCCCGGCAGCTGCTCGCGCCGCGGCCTGTCCTGACCCGGGGTCACGAGGCTCGCGCCGCGGGGTTCAGCCGGGCGCCACGGGCCCAGTCGATGGCGCTCATCGATTTCTTTCCCGGCGGCTGGATCTTGCCCAGCCGCACCGGCCCCGAGCTGGTACCGACCCACACGTCGCGGCGGCCGACCTCAATTGCTCCTGGCGACAGGGCTTTTGGAAATGCCGAGGTGTCGGTGTGGACCTCAACCGGGCCGACTTTGATGCGTTGCTCACCGATTACCGTCCAGGCGCCGGGGTTGGGTGTCACCGCGCGGATCCAGCGATCCACCACCGCGGCCGGCAGATCCCAGCGCACCCGCGCCTGCTCCACGGTGATCTTGGGCGCCAGGCTGACGCCGTCGGCCGGCTGCGGTACCGGTGTGAGTGCGTGGTCGGCGATCCCGTCCAGGGTGGTTTCGAGCAGTGCCGCACCGGAGACCGCCAGTCGGCCCAGCAGATCACCGGCCGTGTCGGTCGACCGGATCTCCTCGGTGACAACACCGTAAACCGGCCCCGAATCCAGGCTCGGTTCGATGCGGAAGGTCGTCGCACCGGTGATCGTGTCACCGGCAGCCAGCGCCGCCTGCACGGGCGCGGCGCCGCGCCAGGCGGGCAGCAGCGAGAAATGCAGATTGATCCAGCCCTGCACCGGGACCGCGAGCAGCCCGTCACCGAGCAGGGCTCCATAAGCGACCACCGCACAGCAATCCGGCGCCAGTTCGGCGAGTTCGGCGACGAATTCCGCGGAGTTAGGCCGCACCGGTCGCAGCAGCGGGATGCCCCGCTCGACGGCTAACCGGGCCACCGGTGACGGCTGCGGGGTCCCCCGCCGTCCCGAGGCCGCGTCGGGTCGGGTGAGCACCGCGATCACGTCGTGCCGAGGCGAGTCGATCAGCCGACCCAGCGCAGGTAGCGCCGGTTCGGGGGTGCCGGCGAAGACGAGACGCACCGCGCCAGTGTAGGGAGTTATCGGCCGCGGTCGTCCGGTGCCGACCGGGGGGCGTGCACTCTACCCCGGCGAGAATCCTCGTCGAAATGCGCGAACCGGCGCTTGTGGCCCTCACCAGCAAAACTCACCGCGAATTAAATTCTGCTGAGAGTCCGAGTCCCGACGCGTTGGACGCCGCGCATTGGCCTAGAGTTCACTCTGTTGGCCCAAAGTTCACCTAACGGTTACCCACGGAGTAGATCGATGGATTTCGGATCATTACCGCCGGAAATTAATTCCGGCCGAATGTATTCCGGTCCCGGATCGGCGCCGCTGCTGGCTGCCGCGACAGCCTGGGACGGGTTGGCCGACGAGCTGTACTCCACCGCGGCCTGCTGCGGCTGGGTGATCTCAGGGTTGACCAGCGACGAATGGCTCGGACCGTCGTCGGTGTCGATGGCGGCCGCAACAGCGCCCTACGTGGCCTGGATGACCAACACCGCCGTCCATGCGCAGCAAGCCGCCACCCAGGCCAGAGCAGCGGCCACCGCCTATGAGGCCGCCTTTGTGACGACCGTGCCGCCGCAGGTGGTGGCGGCCAACCGTGACCTGTTGCACATGCTGGCCAGGACAAACGTATTCGGGTACGAGGTGCACGCGATCTCCGATGTCGAGGCGCACTACGACCGGATGTGGGCGCGGGATGCCGCCGCGATGTATGACTACGCGTCCTCCTCGGCGGCCGCGACGACGTTGACCTCGTTCAGCTCGCCGCAGCGGTCCGACAACATGGCCTGGCTGGTCGCGCAGGCTACCGCTGTCCGCAGCCCGGCCGCGGCCACGGCGACGGCGCTGTCCCACATGACCTCGGTGGTGCCGCAGGCGCTGCACGGACTCGCGCAACCGTGGCAGTCCATGCCACCCCTCGGGGAAATGCCGGTTGGGCGCGAATTGGATACCGGCATAGTCACTTTGGAACCGGCGGACTTGACGGGTTTGAACGCCGAGCAGGTTCCGGCGGTGTCAGCCGATGTCTGTCGAGCAGCCCGGATCGGCAGGCTCTCGGTGCCAGGCCGGTGGTTGACGAAGGCCTTGAGCAAGGGGCCGCGCAGCATTGCGTTGCAGGGCAGCAGCTTGCGGATTGTCGCCGACGCCTGGGCCGACACCCCCGAGATGCCCTGGGAGATCGCGGTGCCCGACGAGCCGCCGCTGCCACCGCTGTGGCGTGCCCCCCGAATCACGGGTGTCGCCATCAGCAGGGCCTGATCTAGGCCTCGCCCTCAAGATAGACGGCGGGTTCGCCGCCGGCGGTGGTGAAGGCGGTCAGGGCGCGCACCAGGCCATGACGTTCCGGCGGCGGCATTTTTTCGACGATGCGGGCGATCTCGGCGCGGCGTTGCTCTGTCACCTGCCGCACGACGTCACGTCCCCGCGCAGTGAGGGCGGCCAGCAGCTCGCGGCGAGAAGTCGGATGAGGGAGGCGGTCGATCAGCCCCGCGCTGACCAGTCGATCGACCATCCGGCCGGCCGCCGACGGTTGCACATCCAGCAAACCGGCCAGCGTCGCGAGGTTGACCGGGCCGCGATTCGACAAGATCACCAGGGTCCGGATTTGCGGGATGGTGATGTTCTCGTCGACCAGGGCGATCGAGCGGGCGGAGATCGCCACCAGTAGTCGCGACGCGGTCAGCAACGAGTCGGTGATCGCATCGAGTGAGTCGTCGGTCGCTGTGACGTCTTCCGTGGGCAACGCTCCTCCAGTCGTGTCAGTCAACGCACAAGTGTAAGCCAACAGCCATCAATAATTGATAATGGAAACTGTTTCCTAGCGGTATGATTGTGTCGGCGGCCATAACCTCTCGTTACGGGGCAAAGCTGCTGTCGCCCGACAGCGTTGTCGCGCAGGATACCCGACCCCGTTTTCCAGGAGGATTGATGAGCACCGAAGCGCTAACGGGCATAGATGAGGTCAAAGTGGAAACACATCAGGCGATGTGGGCGCTGGGTGATTACGCCCGGATGGCCGAGGAGGTGATGGCCCCGCTGGGGCCGGTCCTGGTCCGGGCCAGTGGAATTGGTCCTGGCGACCGCGTGCTCGATGTCGCCGCCGGGTCGGGCAACCTCTCGATCCCAGCCGCCGAGGCGGGCGCCACTGTGGTGTCTACCGACCTCACGCCGGAGCTGCTGCAACGCTCCCGAAAGCGCGCCGAGAAACAGGGAGTGTCCCTGCAGTGGCGGGAGGCCGACGCCGAAGCCCTGCCGTTCGGCAACGACGAGTTCGACGCCGTCATCTCTTCGATCGGCGTGATGTTCGCACCGAATCATCAGCGCGCTGCCGACGAGCTGGTCCGGGTCTGTCGCCCCGGCGGGACAATCGGCGTGATCAGTTGGACACCGGACGGGTTCTTCGGACGGATGCTCACCGCGATCAGGCCGTATCGGCCGACGATGCTGCCGGGTATCCCGCCGGCGGCCTTGTGGGGACGCGGGAGCTATGTCTGGCGACTGCTCGGAAATCGAGTGAGTGAGTGCGAGACACAGCAGCGTACGTTGCGGGTGGACCGCTTCGGCAGCCCCGAAGCATGCCACGAGTACTTCAAGAACCACTACGGTCCGACGATCAACGCCTACCGCAACATCGCGGGCAATAACGCGTTGGTCACGGCACTGGACGCCGAACTCGTCGAACTCGCCCGTCAGTATCTGACCGACGGCGTCATGGAGTGGGGCTACCTGATCGTCACCGCCCGCAAGCGCTGAGTCGGCCGCGCCTGCCCGGCTAACCGATGTGCAGCGGATCGATCTGAACCCGGACCGGCTGCTGCGTTTGCCGGGCACTGAGCACGCCGGCCCCGCGTCGCAGACCTGCCGCCAGCGCCAGGCCCTGTCCGCGCGGCACCCGCACCAGCATCCGGGTCACTGCCACGTCGGCGGGGACGCCGGGCGGCCGGCGCGCACCCGGCGGCAGGTCGACAGGGCCCAGCAGGTCCGCGTCGTCGGGCAGTCCGGCCTCGCCGAGCAGCGCGGTGACTGCATCGCTGCAGCCGTCGACCGCGGCGATATGCACACTCGGCGGCAGACCCACTTCGGCACGAGCGGTCAACTCGGCCTCGGCGTGGCCGACGGGATCCCACCGGATCAGCGATTGCACGGTGGGAATCGAGGATTCGGCGACGACTGTCACCACCCCGCCGTCGCCGCGTGCGCGCACCAGCGCAGCCGCAGCCAGCCAGCGCCGCAGGGTGTCCTCGGCAGCCCGCAGATCCTGTCGGCCCAACAGCGCCCAGCTGTCGAGCAGCAGCGCCGCCCCGTAGCCGCCGGATGCGGGGGGTTCGGCGCCAGGGGTGGCGACAACCAGTGCCGGCTCCCCGGCGACCGCGGGCACGACGGAGTCGCCCGCGGAGGTGATCACGGCGGTCCCCGGGAACGCCCGGCCGAGTTCTTCGGCGGTGCGCCGGGCACCGACGACGGCGGCGCGCACCGCATCTGAACCGCAGCGCGGGCAGCGCAGCGCGGTGTCGACGCGACCGCACCATCGACACACCGCGGGCCCGGCGACAAGGCGGGTCCCGCGGCCCCGGGTCCCGGCCGCGCCATCCGCTGTGAACTCGGTGCGGCCGGTCAGCGACAACGGACCGGTGCAGTGCCGGCAGCGCGCGATCGCACGGCACCGCCCGCAGGCCAGCGACGGCACGTAGCCGCGCCGCGGCACCTGCACCAGCACCGGCGTGCCGGCCTCCAGGGCGGCGCGGGCGGCGCGCAGCGCAACGAAGGGCAATCGGGCGGTGCGCGCCGCCGGGTCGCGTTGGTCGGCGTATCCGCCGTCGTCGAGGGCGACCACGCGGGGGGTGCGGGCGCGAACCACCGATCGGATCGCGACCACGTCATGCGCCCACCCGCTGCGCACCAGCGCGTGGGCTTCCGTGGTCCGGGCGTAGCCTCCGATCAGGGCCGCGCAGCGCGCCTGGTGGGCGCGCAGCATCGCCACCTCGCGCGCGTGCGGGTAGGGGGCACGCGGCTCGGCCAGGGTGTCGTCGCCGTCGTCCCACACCATCACCAGACCCAACCGGTGGATCGGCGCGAACACTGCGCTGCGGGTCCCGATGACCAGCCGCGCGCTGCCCCGCAGCACCGCCAGCCAGCGCCGGTAGCGCGCGGCCGGCCCCAGACCCGCCGACAGCGCGACCACGCTCGCCTCGGCGATCAGTGTTGTCGCGGCCCGCCAGAGCAGGTCCACATCACCTTGATCGGGCACGATCGCCAGCACCGCCCGCCCCGCCCGGATCGTCTGCGCGGCCGCCTCGGCAAGGCGGTCCGCCCACGACTCACCGGGCAGCGCCTGCCACACCGCGCGGGCGGCCCGCGACTCGACGAGGGCGGCCAGGAACTGTCCGCCGCGGCCGTAGGCGGCCCAGCCGGCGGGATCGACGACGTCGATGACCGGTGGCGGCGGTGGCGGTATCGATCCGACCGGGGTTTCGCGCTCCACCCGGGCGTGGCGGGCCGGTACCGCCAGCCGCAGCACATCGGCCCGGGTGCCGGCGTAGCGCGCCGCCACGGCGTCGACCAGGCGCCGGATGTCGGCGGTCAGCACCGGTTCGGCGGAGATGACCCGTTCCAGCCAGCCCAGCTTGCCGGTGTGGTCGGTCTCGGCGCGGCGTTCCAGAATAAATGCGTCGACCAGCCGTCCGTGGAACCGCACCCGGACCCGCACGCCAGGCTGAGCGTCGTCGGACTGATCTGCGGCGACCAGGTAGTCGAACTCGCGGTCCAGGTGCGGCACCGACAGCATCGGCAGCACCCGCGCGATCGGTTCCAGCTCGGCGGGCCTCACGAGTCCTGGTCTGCCCGGCCGAAGAAGAACCCGGCGGTGATCAGGATCTGCGCCGCCGCATAGCTCCACCAGATCGGCAGCGCCAAGGCCTCGTTGCCCAACACGAACCGCCCGATGCCGATCATTGCGTCCGAAGCGGCGAAACACACCGCGCCCACCGCGGTCCATATCGGTAGCCGCGCCAGCAGCGCCGCACACACCATGCTCGCCAGCACGACCATGTAGACGGTGACCGGAAGGGTCAGCCCGTCGCGGCCCAGCTTGGGCCAGAACCAGCTCAGCAGCACCGCGCACGTCAGCCACATCGCGGCGACGGCCGCCAGGCGGAGCCGGGACGCAGCGGACCGGACCGCCAGCGGAAGCAGTGCACCCAGGAAACACAGGTGCGCCAGCAGAAAGGCGGCAAGTCCGAGCACGAATGACGGCGGCCAGCCCGGGATCGCCAGCAGCCAGTCGCCGGTGGCCGATAACACCAGCGCCGGCACCAGCCAGCAACGCTCGCGGACAACCGGATGGGCCGCAGCGGCGAGAGCGAGCAGCAACGCCATCGACGCCTTGACCGCCGGCTGGCCCACCCACTGACCGGTCAGTTCGGTCACCGGTGGTGAGCGCAGCGCGGTCACCGTCAGAAACACTCCGTAGCCGAGGCCGGCGCACACGGCGAACACCCAGGCGCAGACCACTACCCGCGGTGCGTAGCGTGTCCCCATGCCCACCGGTCCGGCCATCGACCCCATCATGCTGAAGGTACTCAACGCCGTCCCGTTCCGGTTATCCACCGAAGACGGGATCGCGGCGGCGCGCCAGCAGCTGCGTGATCTGCCCCGCCGACCGGTGCATCCCGAATTGCGGGTGGAAAACCGGAGCATCGACGGTCCGGCGGGCAGCATCGGCGTCCGGATCTATTGGCCGCCATCGCAACCCGGTTCGGACACCCTGCCGCCGGTGGTGGTGTTCTGCCACGGCGGCGGCTTCGTCGTCGGCGATCTGGACACCCACGACGGCATCTGCCGCGAGCACGCCGTCTGCGCGGACGCTGTCGTGGTGTCCGTCGACTACCGGCTGGCGCCCGAGCATCCCTATCCGGCCGCCGTCGACGACGCCTGGACCGCGACGCAGTGGGTCGCCGGTCACGGCGCCGACATCGGTGCCGACACCGGCCGGCTGGCGGTGGCCGGGGACTCGGCCGGCGCCACCATTTCGGCGGTGACCGCTCAGCGGGCCCGCGACAACAGCAGCCCGCCGATCGTCTTCCAGTTGCTGTGGTATCCGGCCACCCTGTGGGACCTATCGCTGCCGTCGTACACCGAGAACGCCTCGGCGCCGATTCTCGATCGCGCGGCCGTCGCCGCCTTCTCCCGTTGGTATGCAGGCGAAGTCGACCTGTCCAATCCCCCGGCGGGCATGGCGCCGGGGCGCGCGGCGAATCTGGCCGGGCTGCCGCCTGCCTACATCGCCGTCGCGGGTCACGATCCACTGCGCGACGACGGCGCCCGCTACGGGGAGGTGCTGGCCGCCGCCGGTGTTCCGGTCGAGGTGCACAACGCCGAGACACTGGTGCACGGCTACGTCGGGTACGCCGGTGTGGTGCCGGCCGCCACGGCCGCGGTCGATCGGGGGCTGGCCGCGTTGCGCGAGGCTCTGCACCCGCCGGTGCGTACGGTGAAATCATGACGCAGCTGAGCACCGCGCGACCGGAGATCGACCCCACCTTGAAGGCGCTGCTGGACGCGTTCCCCATGACGTTCACCGCCGCCGACGGTGTCGAGCTCGCGCGGGCACGGCTGCGCCAGCTGCAGGTGCCCCCGCAGATGCTGCCCGACCTGCGCATCGAGCAGCGCGGGGTCGGACCCACTGACGTCGGTGTCCGCATCTACTGGCCGCCGGTTGAACAGCACCGCGGCCTGCCGATCGTCGTGTTCTTTCACGGCGGCGGCTTCGCGCTGGGTGATCTGGACACCCACGACCCAGTGGCCCGCGCGCACGCCGTCGGCGCGGAAGCCATCGTGGTGTCCGTCGACTACCGGCTCGCCCCCGAGCACCCGTTCCCGGCCGGCGTGGATGACTGCTGGGCTGCTTTGCAATGGGTCGGCGAGCACGCCGCTGAGCTGGGCGGGGACCCCGACCGGATGGCCGTCGCCGGCGACTCGGCCGGCGGCAACCTGTCGGCGGTGATGACGCACCTGGCCCGCGATAACGGCGGGCCAAAGCTGGCGTTTCAGCTGCTGTGGTATCCGACGATCACCGCCGACTTGTCGCTGCCGTCGTTCACCGAGAACGCCGACGCGCCGCTGCTGAACCGCGAGGTCATCGACGCGTTTCTGGGCTGGTACCTGCCCGGCGCCGACACCGTCGACCCCAGCACGTTGCCGGTGACGTTCGTCCCGGCCAACGCCACCGCTTTCGCCGGCCTGCCACCGGCGTACATCAGCACCGCCGAACACGATCCGCTGCGCGACGACGGCGCCCGCTACGCCAATTTACTCAGTGCGGCCGGCGTGCCGGTCGAGCTGCACAACGAGCCGACGCTGGTGCACGGCTTCGTCAGCTTCGCGCTGGCCGTCCCAGCCGCCGCCGCGGCCACCAATCGCGGCTTGGCCGCCCTGCACGCCGCGCTGCACAAACCGTGAGGCCGGCATGACCAGCACCGCTCCCGACTATCACAGCCTCATCGTCGGCGCCGGCTTCTCCGGCATCGGCACCGCCATCACGCTGGAGAAGGCCGGGTTCGGCGACTACCTGGTGATCGAAGCCGGCGACGGGGTCGGCGGCACCTGGCACTGGAACACCTATCCCGGTATCGCCGTGGACATCCCGTCGTTTTCCTACCAGTTCTCGTTCGAGCAGCGGAAGGACTGGTCGCGGACCTATGCGCCCGGCCGCGAACTGAAGGCCTATGCCGAGCACTGCGTCGACAAATACGGCATCAAGCGCAAGATCCGGTTGAACACCAAGGTGCTGGACGCCGAGTTCGACGATGAGCGGTCGCTGTGGCGGATCCACACCGACCCGGACGGCGAAATCACCGCCCGATTCCTGGTGAATGCCAGCGGTGTGCTCACCGTGCCGAACCTGCCCGACATCGACGGCGTCGACTCGTTCGCCGGCCTCACCTTGCACACCGCGCGCTGGGACCACAACCAGGACCTGACCGGCAAGCGGGTCGCCGTCATCGGCACCGGCGCCTCAGCGGTGCAGCTGATCCCCGAAATCGCACCGATCGCCACGCAAGTCACCGTGTTTCAACGCACACCGATCTGGTGCTTCCCCAAGTTCGACGTGTCGATGCCCAGACCGGCGCGCTGGGCGATGCGCCTGCCCGCCGTGCTGGGCGCGCAGCGGCTGGCCAGCCAGGCCTTCGTCGAGGCCACCTTCCCGATTCCGGCGCAGTACTTCACGGTGTTCCCGCTGGCCAAGTGGATGGAGACGGCCGGGCGAGGCTACCTGCGCCGGCAGGTGCACGACCCCGAGGTGCGCGAGCAGCTCACGCCGCGCTACGCCGTCGGCTGCAAACGGCCCGGCTTCCACAACAGTTACCTGTCGACGTTCAACCGCGACAACGTGCGGCTGGTCACCGAGCCGATCGACAAAATCACCCCCGGCGCGGTGGCCACCACCGACGGGACCAGCCACGACGTCGACGTGCTGATACTGGCGACCGGCTTCAAGGTGATGGACCCCGACAGCGTGCCGACGTTCACGGTCACCGGCAGCGGCGGTGTGTCACTGGCTCGGTTCTGGGACGAACACCGGATGCAGGCCTACGAGGGCGTCAGCGTTCCGGGCTTTCCGAACCTGTTCAGTGTCTTCGGGCCCTACGGCTATGTCGGGTCGTCGTATTTCGCGCTCATCGAGACGCAGACCCACCACATCGTGCGGTGCCTCAACCGAGCCCGGCGCGACGGCGCGACACGGGTCGAGATAACCGAGGGAGCCAACGACCGGTACTTCGCGGAAATGATGCGCCGACGGCACCGCCAAGTGTTCTGGCAGGACAGCTGCCGGCAGGCCAACAGCTACTACTTCGACAAGAACGGCGACGTTCCACTGCGGCCCACCACGACCGTGGAGGCCTATTGGCGCAGCCGGCGGTTCGACCTCGACGACTACCGGTTCACCCGCTAGCTGCGGCCCTGGATTGCGTCCGCCGCCGAGCGTGAAGCTGGCCGCACATCCGACGCCGAACGTGAAGCTGGCCGTACGCTCGGCACCAGAGGACTAGATGGCGCGCTTGAGGTCGTCGACCTTGTTGAGCTGCTCCCACGGCAGATCGAGGTCGCTGCGGCCGAAGTGGCCGTAGGCGGCGGTCTGAGCGTAGATCGGCCGCAGCAGGTCCAGGTCGCGGATGATCGCGCCGGGCCGCAGGTCGAACACGTCGCCGATCGCCTTTTCGATCTTGATCGGGTCGACGGTCTCGGAGCCGAACGTCTCGACGAAGAGGCCCACCGGCGCGGCTTTGCCGATAGCGTAGGCCACCTGCACCTCGACCCGGTCGGCCAGGCCGGCAGCGACGACGTTCTTGGCCACCCAGCGCATCGCGTAGGCCGCGGAGCGGTCCACCTTGGACGGGTCCTTGCCCGAGAAGGCGCCGCCGCCGTGGCGGGCCCAGCCGCCGTAGGTGTCGACGATGATCTTGCGACCGGTCAGCCCCGCGTCACCCATCGGGCCGCCGAGCACGAACTTGCCGGTCGGGTTGACCAGCAGCCGCACCTCCGAGACGTCGAGAGTCTTGTGGGAAAGGTCGTCGAGCACCGTGTTGAGCACCTTTTCGCGGATGTCGGGGGTGAGGTGCTCCAGTTCGATGTCGGCGGCGTGCTGGGTGGATATGACCACGGTGTCCAGCCGTACCGGGATGTGGTCCTCGTACTGGATCGTGACCTGCGTTTTGCCGTCGGGGCGCAGGTAGGGCAGCACGCCGCCCTTGCGCACCTCGCTGAGTCGCCGGGCCAGCCGGTGGGCCAGCGCGATCGGCAGTGGCATCAGCTCGGGGGTGTCGTTGATCGCGTAGCCGAACATCAGGCCCTGGTCGCCGGCGCCCTGGGCGTCCAGCGGGTCGGCGGCGCCCTCGACGCGCGCCTCGTGGGCGGTGTCCACGCCCTGCGCTATGTCGGGTGACTGCGCGCCGATGGCGATGTTGACCCCGCAGGACGTTCCGTCGAAGCCCTTGGTCGATGAGTCGTACCCGATCTCGAGGATGCGCTCCCGGACGATCCTTGGGATATCGGCGTAGGCCGAGGTCGTCACCTCACCGGCGACGTGCACCTGGCCGGTGGTGACCATGGTCTCCACGGCGACACGTGAGCGCGGGTCCTGCTCCAGCAGCGCGTCGAGCACCGAGTCACTGATCGCGTCGCAGATCTTGTCCGGGTGTCCCTCGGTCACCGACTCGCTGGTAAACAGCCGACCCTTCTCGCTCACCTGTCATCCTTTCTAAGACTAGCTAATCAAATTATAGCCTCGGGCATCAATCCTCAATGCCGCGGGCGACGTCCAGCAGCTTGCCAGAACCTCCGCGCGGACCGTTACCCGCCGCCCCCGTGCAGGAACGTGACGATCGCGTCCACGATACGGCTGGCCATCAACGTCTTGGAGCCGTGCTGCAGTGCCGACTCGGTCCCATCGGATGCCAGCAACCAACCGTCGTTGCTGTCCACCTCGAAGGCCCTGCCCTCGCCAACCGCGTTGACCACGAGCAGATCACATCCCTTGCGGCGCAGCTTGGCCCGGGCGTGAAACAGCACGTCGCCGTTGGCGTCGCCGGTCTCGGCGGCGAACCCCACGATGGCCCGCATGTTGGGTAGCTGCCCCTCGGCACGCGCCCGCACCGCGCCGGCCAGCACGTCGTCGTTGCGGAGGAGCTCGATCGTCGGCGCCGGCTCCTGGTTGTCCAGGCCCTTTTTAATCTTTGCCACTGCAACCTGCGCGGGCCGGAAGTCGGCGACGGCGGCGGCCATGACCAGCACGTGCGCCTCGGGTGCGTGTTTGGACACCGCGTCGCCGAGCTGCTGCGCGGAGCTGACGTGGACGACGTCGACGCCGGCCGGGTCGATGAGCCCCACGGTGTGCCCGGCGATCAGTGTGACCTCGGCGCCGCGCTGGGCGGCGACGCGCGCTACCGCATAGCCTTGCTTGCCCGAGCTGCGGTTGCCCACAAAACGCACCGGGTCGATCGGCTCACGGGTGCCACCGGCGGTCACCAGCACCCGGCAACCGGCAAGGTCGTAGGGTAACGCGTCGTGCCGCTCCAGGAGCAGCCTGGCCAGCGTGGTGATCTCTTCGGCTTCGGGCAGCCGGCCCGCGCCGCTGTCGGCGCCGGTCAGCCGCCCCGACGCCGGTTCCAGCACCACCGCACCGCGACGTCGCAGCGTGGCCACGTTGTCGACGGTGGCCGGATGCAGCCACATCTCGGTGTGCATGGCCGGCGCGAACAGCACCGGACAGCGAGCGGTGAGCAGGGTCGCGGTCAGCAGATCGTCGGCGCGGCCGATGGCGGCCCGGGCCAGCAGGTCCGCGGTCGCCGGTGCCACCACCACCAGGTCGGCCTCCTGGCCGACACGGACATGGGGCACCGACGGGACGTCCTGGAACACACCGGTGTGGACGGGCTCGCCGGAGAGCGCCTCGAACGTGGCGGCCCCGACAAACCGCAAGGCGGACTCGGTTGGAATGACACGGACCCGGTGGCCGGCCTCGGCGAGCTGTCGAACGACGGTGCAGGCCTTATAGGCGGCGATGCCCCCGGAGACGCCGACGACGATCCGTTTGCGGTCCATCACGCCCGCTTCTCATCCGCGGTACACATGCGCCGGTCGCCCTCGAACTGAGCTACTCGCCTTCGGTGTGCTCGAGCAGGTCGGCGTGGATCTCCCGCATCGCGATCGACAGCGGCTTCTCCTGCAGTCCGGGCTCGACCAGTGGACCGACGTACTCCAGAATTCCCTCGCCCAATTGGTTGTAGTAGTCGTTGATCTGGCGGGCCCGTTTGGCCGCGTAAATCACCAGCGCGTACTTGCTGGAGACGCGGTCAAGCAACTCGTCGATGGGTGGGTTGGTGATGCCCAGCGGGGTGTCGTAGGCACCGATGCCGCCGGCGGCCGGATCGAACTGATCCACGGCGGTCACGGCGGCCAACGACGAGTCGGATGGCGAAGTACTCACGTAGACAATCTCCTGGCGAAAGTAGTGCGGTTGGAGTGCGGCTGGAAAACACGGTGCTGAAAGAATGATCACGCCGTGCCCGGCGCGGTTCCCACCAGCAAGGATACCAATTCCGAGCAGGCAGTTTCCAATCGGCGGTTGACCACAACCTCGTCGAAGTCGCCCTGAGCTGCCAGTTCGGCGCGGGCAGTGTCGAGTCGGCGGCGGATCACCTCCGGCGTCTCGGTCCCCCGGCCGACCAGCCGCTGCTCCAGAGCCGCCCAATCCGGCGGCGCCAAGAACACCGTGATCGCTTCGGGCATGGCCGCTTTGACCGCCCGGGCACCGGCCAGATCAACCTCGATGAGCACCGGGTAGCCCCGAGCGGTGGCATCGCGGACCGGCCCGGCCAGGGTGCCCGACCGGTGCAGCCCACCGTGCACATCGGCCCACTCCAGCAGGGCCCCCTGCTCGATGAGCTCTTGAAACCGGGCGGAGCTCACGAAGTGGTAGTCGACACCGTCGACTTCACCGGGCCGGGGCTCCCGAGTGGTCGCCGAGACACTGAAATGCAGGTCGGGTATCCGCTTGCGCAGACACCGGACCAGCGACGACTTCCCGACCGCAGAGGGACCGCACAACACGACCACACGTCCTGCGGCCCCAGTCGGCGCCGAACTCGCATCCCGCTGGTCACCCGGCTCCTCGCCGGCCTGCATCGTCGCCGGGCTCGGCTGATTGCCGGGCTAGGCGGAGCCGAACTTCTCCAGCAGCGCCTTGCGTTGCCGGTCGCCGAGCCCGCGCAGCCGCCGGGTGGGCGCGATCTCGAGTTCGGTCATGATCTCCTGCGCCTTGACCTTGCCTACCTTCGGCAGCGCCTCGAGCAGTGCCGAAACCTTCATCTTGCCCAAGACCTCGTCGGTCTCGGCGTCCTTGAGCACCTGCCTGAGGTTGGTGCCGCCACGCTTCAGCCGATCCTTGAGTTCGGCCCGCGCTCGACGTGCGGCAGCCGCCTTCTCCAACGCGGCCGCGCGCTGCTCGTCGGTCAACTGGGGAAGAGCCACGATTCCTCCGTCTCATCGATAGCCATCGATCTTTGTTTGACTCAGCCGGGTACTCCAGCCAGCGGAGACGACCGTACCCACGCTGTCTGACGAAATCTAACCCGCCCCCCTGGTTGGGGTACCAAAGGCCCAGCGTGCGGGGCCGACCAGCGGTGTGCCGGAGCTCTCCGACAGCAAGCCAGCCGGCCGCGGTGGACACGAGGTGAGTCGCCTCAACCGTCGGGAACACCCTGCATGGCAGGGGTTTTCGTGGACCGGTGCGGGCAGGCGGCGATTACCGACCGCCCCGGTGGCGACGTCCACGACGAACCGCCAGCGGGAAATTCCGGCAATTGCGCATGTCGCGCGTGTCGCGCGTGTCGCACCCGTGCGTGTCGAGCGTCACAAATTGTCAACTACTTTGCATAGTAGATGCGTCGGACGGGCGGCCACCAGTCACTTCTTGTCGCGCCAGGTCCGATCGAACGGCAACCGCCACGCGTGCGGCACGATCAGCTGGTGGACGGCATTGGGTCCCCAGGAGCCCTTGTCGTAGATGCGGGCCGCCGGCGGATCATCGAGGAGCGGTTCGGAGACCTCCCAGAGCCGCTCGATTCCGTCCGACGTCGTGTAGAGCGTGTGGTCGCCGTGCATCGCATCCAGGATGAGCCGTTCGTAGCCCTCTAACACGTCGCCGACGGTGTCGGTTTCCGCCAGCCCGAACTGCAGGCTGTGCTTGTCGAGCTTCATCCCCGGTCCGGGACGCTTGCCGTAGAACGACAACGACACCTTGGACTCGTCGGCCAAATCGAATGTCAGGTGGTCCGGACCGTGCTTACCGATACCGCAATCCGGCGGGAACATGCTTTTCGGCGGTTCCCGGAACGCGATCGAAATTATCCGCTGGCCCTCGGCCATGCACTTGCCGGTACGCAGGTAAAACGGCACCCCGGCCCAGCGCCAGTTGTCGATCTCGCACTTGAGCGCGACCAGGGTGTCGGTGTCGGAATCCGACTCGACGTCGGGCTCGTCGCGGTATCCGCGGTACTGGCCGCGCACCACGTAGCTCGGATCCAGCGGCACCATCGACGCGAACACCTTGTTCTTCTCGGCACTGATCGCGCGCGACGCCAGCGCGGTGGGCGGCTCCATCGCGACGAAGGCCAGTATCTGGAACAGGTGCGTCACGACCATGTCTTTGAAAGCGCCGATCGGCTCGTAGAACTTCGCCCGTCCCTCCAGGGCCAGCTTCTCGGGGACGTCGATCTGGATGTGGTCGATGAAGGTTCGGTTCCAGATCGGCTCGAACAGGCCGTTGGCAAACCGGAAGGCCAAGATGTTCTGCGCAGACTCCTTGCCCAGGAAATGGTCGATGCGGAATATCTGCGACTCGTCGAACGTCTGGTGGATCGACGAGTTCAGCTCGACGGCGCTGTCCAGGTCGGTCCCGAACGGCTTCTCCATCACCACCCCGGCACCCTTGACCAGACCTGCCTCTTCGAGCATCTCGATCACCGGGATCACGGCGCTGGGCGGAACACTCAAGTAGTGCAGCAGCCTCGCCTCGCCGTCGAGGTGCGCGGCCTGCTCGTTCACCGCCGTGGACAGTTCGCCCGCACCACCGCTCAGCGGCACATACCGCAGGTTTTTCACCCATTTGTCGAGGTCGTCCTTGGACACCTCGTGACGGGAGTGCTCTTCACAAGCCTGCGCAGCCACCTTGCGGAATTCCTCGTCGTCAAGGTCTTCCATCGACATACCGACGATCCGCAGTTCCGGCGCCAGGTTGCAGGTGGACAGGTGGAACAGGCCGGGAAGCAGCTTGCGGCGAGCCAGATCGCCTGTCGCGCCGAACAACACGACCACATGCGGACTGGCCCGGACAGTTTTTTCTTTAGACGGTTTAGCCACGACCACGATCGTCCCACTCCCGGTCGATGTTCGTCGAACATTGCGCCATTCGGCGCCGCCCACGCCGGTCGACCACAACGCCCCGGCTACCTCGGCTGACAGCGAATTCCAAGGTTTGACAGCGGATTCCAAGATTTAGTGACCCTTATCAGCAAACCCATAAGGTCATCTTAGTTCTTTAAAGGCTTCACCGATTAGCTTCAAGCGGACCAGGACTACTGGCGTACTGACAGCCAGAGAATGGAGTTGACGCAATGACCGTGAAACGCATGCTGTGCGCGTCTTCAATCGCAGCAGGCGTCGGATTGGCCGGCCTCTTGGGTGCTGCCACCGCCTACGCCGACCCCGCTCCTCAGCCGCCGCAGATTCCGTCCAACGTGAAGCTCAACCATCACGAGCGCAAGCTCCTGAGGCAGGGCGAGCAGGTGCTGCCCCAGCTGCAGGGACAACTTCCCGCAGGGGCCGCGCACTAACCGAAGCTTCCCCCATAAAGTCGGGCCACCGTATTTTGGTGGCCCGGCTTTGCATGTCCGGACCGGCTAGATCCGGCCCGCGACCACCGCGCTTACCGCGTCGCGCATCCGCTCCCCCGCTGTCCGCAAGGCCATGACGTCCGGCCCGGCCCGTAGTACCTCGCGGGACACCGCGGGTAACAGCCGGTCGGGTGCGGCCCCGCGCAACCCCGTCAACGCCGTGACCCGGCCGCCCTGCGCGCCGATGCCCGGCACCAGCACCGGACCGCCCAGACCACCGAGGTCTGGAATCGAGGCGCCGGTGGCGCCGACGACCACCCCGACGTTTCCCATCGGACCCGGTTGCCGGGTCCGGTTCCAGTCCGCCACCTCGTCGACAACGGCCTGTGCGACGGTGCGGTCCCCGGCGACCGCGGCCTGAACGGTCACTCCTTCGGGGTTGGACGTCGCCGCCAGCACGAAAACCCCCCGTCCGTGCTGATCTGCGGTCTCCAGCAGCGGGTGCAGCGAGCCGAAACCCAGATAGGGCGAGGCGGTGACGGCGTCGGCGGCCAGCGGTGAGTCACCCGCCCAGGCCGCGGCGTAGGCCGCCATCGTCGATCCGACGTCGCCGCGTTTGGCGTCGGCGAGCACCAGCACGCCGGCGTCCCGCAGCGCGGCGATCGTCCGTTCCAGCACCCCGTATCCCGCGGCGCCGTGCATCTCGAAGAACGCGACCTGCGGTTTGACGACGGCGAACCCCGCGTACGCCTCGATGCAGATGTCGCAGAACGCGCGCAGGCCGTCCGGCGTGACCGGCAGGTCCCACCCGCGCAGCAATTCCGGATGCGGGTCGATGCCCAGGCACAACTGCCCCCGGCGCGCCATCGCCTCACCCAGCCGCGCGCCGAAGCCGGTCACCGCTCATGACCCCCGTTGCCCAGCGCAGTGTGCAACTCCTGCAACGACCGCACATCGATGTCGCCACGGATCCCGGCTTCGATGCCCTGCACGGCGGCCGACGCGCCCTGCACCGTCGTCACACACGGGATGTTCTTCGACACCGCCGCCGCTCGAATCTCGTAGCCGTCGATGCGCGGACCCGAGTTGCCGTACGGAGTGTTGATCACCATGTCGACCTCGCCGGCGCGGATCGCGTCGAGCGCGGACAGCGCGGGACGATCGGCGCGCGGCTCCTCGAAATGCTTGCGGACCACCTCGCAGGGAATACCGTTGCGGCGCAACATCTCGGCGGTGCCCTCGGTGGCCAGCACGCGGAAGCCCAGGTCGGCCAGCCGCTTGACGGGGAACACCAGTGAGCGCTTGTCGCGGTTGGCCACCGACACGAACACGGTGCCGTCGGCCGGCAGCGACCCGTAGGCGGCGGTCTGGCTCTTGGCGAACGCGCTGCCGAAGTCGCGGTCGATGCCCATGACTTCGCCGGTCGATTTCATCTCCGGACCCAGCAACGAGTCGATGCCCGACCCGTCGGCCCGGCGGAACCGATGAAACGGCAGCACCGCTTCTTTGACCGCGATCGGCGCGTACGCTCCCGCGTGGGCGCCGTCACCGCAGGCGACCAGCATTCCCTCTTTGCGAAGCTCGGATATGGTGGCTCCCAGCATGATTCGTGCGCACGCCTTGGCCAGCGGTATCGCGGTCGCCTTCGACACGAACGGCACGGTGCGGCTGGCGCGCGGGTTGGCCTCCAGCACGTAGAGCACATCGTCCTTGAGCGCGAACTGGACGTTGAGCAGCCCCACCACCCCGATGCCGTGCGCGATGGCTTCGGTGGCGCGGCGCACCTTGTCCACGTCGGTGCGGCCCAGTGTCACCGGCGGCAGCGCGCACGCCGAATCGCCGGAGTGGATGCCGGCTTCTTCGATGTGTTCCATGACTCCGCCGATATAGACCTCGGTGCCGTCGCACAGGGCGTCGACGTCGATTTCGATCGCGTCCTCCAGGAAGCGGTCCACCAGCACCGGGTGTTCGGGCGACAATTCGGTCGCGCGGGTGATGTAGCCGCGCAGCGTTTCCTCGTCGTACACGATCTCCATGCCGCGACCGCCCAGCACGTAAGACGGCCGCACCAAAACCGGATAGCCGATCTCCTCGGCGATCCGGCGGGCCTGCGCGAACGTCGTCGCGGTGCCGTAGCGGGGGGCGGGCAATCCCGCCGCGCTCAGCACGTCACCGAAGGCGCCGCGGTCTTCGGCCAGATCGATGGCCTGCGGCGGGGTTCCGACGATGGGCACGCCGGCGTCGGCAAGCTTTTGCGCCAGCCCCAGCGGGGTCTGTCCGCCGAGCTGCACGATCACGCCGGCCACCCCGGGCCCGCCGACCCCGGACTGGGATTCGGCGTAAAACACCTCCAGGACGTCCTCGAACGTCAACGGTTCGAAATACAGCCGGTCGGCGGTGTCGTAGTCGGTGGACACTGTCTCGGGGTTGCAGTTGACCATCACGGTCTCAAAACCGGCCTGGCTCAAGGTGGTGGCCGCATGAACACAGCTGTAGTCGAATTCGATGCCCTGCCCGATCCGGTTGGGCCCCGATCCCAGGATCAGCACCTTGGGCTTATCGGTCTGCGGCGCCACCTCGGTCTCAGCGGCCGGGTCGGTTTCGTAGCTGCTGTAGTGATACGGCGTTTTGGCCTCGAATTCCGCGGCGCAGGTGTCTACGGTCTTGTACACGGGGTGGATGCCCAGCCGCGCCCGCAGCGACCGCACGCCGTTCTCGCCGGCCAGTTCCGGTCGCAGCGCGGCGATCTGGCGATCCGACAACCCGCTGTGCTTGGCGCGCCGCAGCAGGTCCGCGTCCAATACGGCGGCCTCGACCAGCTCGGTGCGCAGCTCGACCAGCTCGTTGATCTGGGCGACGAACCACGGGTCGACGCCGGAGGCCCGCGCCGCCTCTTCCACCGACGCGCCCAGCCGCAGCGCGAGTTCGAGGTCGTAGAGCCGGCCTTCGGTCGGGGTCTGCAGCCGCGTCAGCACCTCCGCGACGTCACCGTCCGGGTCGGGCTTCGTCCAGAACCCGGCGCGGCTGGTTTCCAGCGACCTCATCACCTTGCCGAGTGCCTCGACGAAATTGCGGCCCAAGGACATTGCCTCGCCGACCGATTTCATCGTGGTGGTCAGCGTGGGGTCGGCGCCGGGGAACTTCTCGAACGCGAACCTGGGCGCCTTGACCACCACGTAGTCCAGGGTGGGTTCGAAGCAGGCGGGGGTTTCTTTGGTGATGTCGTTGAGGATCTCGTCGAGGGTGTAGCCGATGGCCAGTTTGGCGGCGATCTTGGCGATCGGGAAGCCGGTGGCCTTGGACGCCAGCGCACTGGACCGCGACACCCGCGGGTTCATTTCGACGACGATCAGCCGCCCGTCAGCCGGATCGACCGCGAACTGGATGTTGCAGCCGCCGGTGTCCACGCCGACCTCGCGCAGGATCGCGATGCCCAGGTCGCGCATCCGCTGGTATTCCCGGTCGGTCAGCGTCATCGCCGGAGCGACCGTCACCGAGTCGCCGGTGTGCACGCCCATCGGGTCCACATTCTCGATCGAGCACACCACCACCACGTTGTCGTGGCCGTCGCGCATCAGCTCGAGTTCGAATTCCTTCCAGCCGAAGATGGATTCCTCGATCAACACGTTGGCGCTCGGCGACGCGGCCAGGCCGGCGCCGGCCATCCGCTCGACCTCGTCGGCGCTGTGCGCCATGCCCGAGCCCAGCCCGCCCATGGTGAAGCTGGGCCGCACGACGACCGGCAGGCCGAGCTCGGTGACTGTCTCGCGGACTTCGTCAATGGTGAAACAGACCCGGCTGCGGGCGGATTCGCCGCCGACCTTGGCGACGATGTCTTTGAACCGCTGCCGGTCCTCGCCGCGCTGGATCGCGTCGAAGTCGGCGCCGATGAGCTCGACGCCGTAGCGCTCCAGCACCCCGTTCTCGTACAGCGCGACCGCGGTGTTCAATGCGGTCTGCCCGCCCAGGGTGGCCAGCAGCGCGTCGATCTTGTTGCCGCGCCGCATTTGTTGGGCGATCACCCGTTCGACGAACGCCGCGGTGATCGGCTCGACGTAGGTGTGATCGGCGTACTCCGGGTCGGTCATGATGGTGGCCGGGTTGGAGTTGACCAGGCTGACCTGCAGTCCCTCTGCTCTCAGCACCCGGCACGCCTGGGTGCCGGAGTAGTCGAATTCGCAGGCTTGGCCGATGACGATCGGTCCGGACCCGATCACCAGGACGTGGCGCAAGTCGGTGCGACGGGGCATCTAGTGACCTCCCCCCGCGAATGTGCGGTTTCGTCCGCGACACGCCGCTCTCGTCGACGAATTTTGCACGCTCGGCGCGCCGGCGGGGATGAACATCAGCGGCTCTCCCCTGCCATCAGGTCGACGAATTGGTCGAACAGGTATTCCGCGTCGTGGGGTCCGGCTGCGGCCTCAGGGTGATACTGCACTGAAAAAGCTTGTCCGTCAACGAGTTTGACGCCTTCGACGACACCGTCGTTGGCGCAGGTGTGGCTGACGGCCGCCGCGCCGAACGGTGTGTCGAAGCGCTGGCCGGCTTCGCCTTCCAGCGCGAAGCCGTGGTTCTGCGCGGTCACCGCGACTCGCCGGCTGGCGTGGTCGATGACCGGGATGTTGATGCCGCGGTGACCGAACACCATCTTGTAGGTCGACAGCCCCAGCGCGCGGCCCAGGATCTGGTTACCGAAACAGATGCCGAACAACGGGATTCCTGCCTCAAGCACCTCGCGGGTCACCGCGACGATGTGATCGGCGGTGGCCGGATCACCCGGGCCGTTGGACAAGAACACGCCGTGCGGTGCGATGTCGGTGATCTGCTCGAACGTCGCCGACGACGGCAGTACGTGGCTGCGGATCCCGCGCCGGGCGAAGTTACGTGGGGTGTTGGTCTTAATCCCGAGGTCGATCGCAGCCACCGTAAACCGGTGTGGCCCGTCCGGTTCGACGATATAGGTGCCGTCAGTGCTGACCTGGCCGGCCAAGTCCGCGCCCAGCATCGGCTGCTGGCCGCGCACCCGCGCCAACAGCACATCTATTTCCACGGGCACGGGCACTGCGGCGCCGGAAAACACCCCGGCCTTCATCGCGCCACGGCTGCGCAGGTGACGCACCACCGCGCGGGTGTCGATGCCAGCGATCCCGACGATCCCCTGGCGTACCAGTTCGTCCTCCAGCGTGCCGGTCGCCCGCCAATTCGAGGCGCGCGGCGAGGGATCGCGGACCGCATAGCCGGCGACCCAGATCTTGTCGCCGCGGCTTTCGCCGTCCTCACCGTTCCAGCCGGTGTTGCCGATCTGCGGCGCGGTGGCCACCACGATCTGCCGGTGGTAGCTGGGGTCGGTCAGCGTCTCCTGATAACCCGACATGCCGGTGGAAAACACGGCCTCGCCCAGCGTCTGCCCGACCGCTCCGAACGGTGTCCCGGTGAAGACCCGGCCGTCCTGCAAGACGAGCAGGGCCATGCTGTCGCGTTCGTGGCGGGCAGTCATCACGAGGCCTCCGCAAGCCAGCGGTCGTAGGAGTCGCGGTCCTCACCGCGAAAGCCGGTGTCGATCTCGGTTCCCGACGGCAGCCGCCAGCGGATGGCCAGGATCCCGTGACGGGTGGTGACCTTGCCCACCATGCCGCGCTCAGTGCGGATCGCAGTGATCGACTCCTGCGGAATCCAGATCGGACTCGCGCCGGAGCGTTGCACCAGGATGCCCTCGGGATACCGGATCAGCAGAGCCTTGCTGCGGTAACCGAGATCGCCGACCGCGACCCGCTCGTGCCAATTGGGGGCCAGCGTGCAGCCGACATACATGCCGCGGGTAGGCGAGACGATCGCCGACCCCACCGTCTCGGGCACCGCGGGCAGGGTGCCGATCAGTTCGGCCTGCCGCTCACCGCGGCGCCGCCAGCCGCGCATCATCAGCTGGATCGCCACGGCGATCAGCACCGCGACCACCGCGGCGAAGATCAGCGACCCGACCAGCGTTCCCGAATTCATGCCGGACTCTTCTGATCGCGCGCGGTGACCTTGCCGCGCAGCAGTGTGGCGGTCACAGTGGCCGGCAGGGTCATCGCCTCATACGGCGTGTTGGCCGACCGGCTGGCCAGGTCGGGCCCGCCCACCGTCCAGCTGGAGTCGGGGTCCACCACGGTCAGGTTGGCCGGCTCCCCCACCTCCAGTGGCCGCCCCTGATCGGGCAGCCCGGCGATCTGTGCCGGGTTCTCGCTCATCACCCGGGCGACATCCCGCCAGGTCAGCAACCCGGGGACGACCATGGTCTGCGCCACCACCGACAGCGCGGTCTGCAGCCCCAGCATGCCGGGGCGGGCCGCGGCGAACTCGACACACTTCTCGTGCTCGGCGTGCGGGGCGTGGTCGGTGGCCACACAGTCCACGACACCGTCGGCCAGCGCATGCCGCAGCGCGGCCGCGTCCGCGGCCTCCCGCAGCGGCGGGTTGACCCGGTTCACCCCGTCATAGCCGGCCAGCCTGCTGTCGTCGAGCATGAGGTGATGCGGGGTTACTTCGGCGGTGATCGAAATGCCTTGCGATTTAGCCCATTTCAGTATCTCGACGGTGCCGGCGGTGGAGGCGTGGCAGATGTGGACCCGGGCACCGGCGTCGCGCGCCAGCAGCGCGTCGCGCACGACGATGGATTCCTCGGCGGCGCGCGGCCAGCCGGACAGTCCCAGCCTGGCGGCGGCGGGCCCCTCGTGGGCGACGGCGCCCACGGTAAGCCTGGGCTCCTCGGCGTGCTGGGCGATCAAGACACCCAGGCCGGTGGCGTACTCCAGCGCGCGGCGCATCACCAGTGGGTCGTAGACGCAGTTGCCGTCGTCGGAGAACATCCGCACCTGCGCGGCGCCGGCGGCCATCATGCCCATCTCGGTGAGCTCGGTTCCGGCCAGCCCCACGGTCACTGCGCCAACCGGGTGCACGTCGACCAGCCCCACCTGCTGGCCACGGTGCCAGACGTGATCGGTGACCACCGGGCTGTCGGCCACCGGGGTGGTGTTGGGCATCGCGAACACCGCGGTATATCCGCCGAGAGCAGCTGCGGCCGAGCCGGTTTCGATATCCTCGGCGTATTCGCGGCCCGGCTCGCGCAAGTGGGTGTGCAGGTCGACCAGGCCGGGTAGCAGCACCTGCCCGGTGGCGTCGATAACGTCGGCCGTATCGGGGATCTCGAGTCTCGCGCCGATCTCCGCGATCTGACCGTCCTCGACCAGTACGTCGACCCGGTCCCCCTCGCCGTAGGGCCGCACACCGCGGATCAGCACACTCACGCCACTACCTCTTTTTTGCCGGTCTCGGTCCCGACGAGCACATGGAACAACACCGCCATCCGCACGTGCACACCGTTGGAAACCTGTTGCAGCACAGCAGATTGCGAGGAGTCGGCCACGGAGGAAGCGATCTCCATGCCGCGCAGCATCGGCCCGGGGTGCAGCACCACAGCGTGCCCGGGCAGCAGCGCCTGGCGTCGAGCGGAAAGCCCGTAGAGCACCGAGTACTCCCGCGCCGACGGGAAGAAGCCGCCGGTCATCCGTTCGGCCTGGACCCGCAGCATCAGCACCGCGTCGGCGGCGGGCAATTCGGCGTCGAAGTCATAAGACACGGTGACGGGCCAGCCGTCGACCCCGACCGGCAGCAGCGTCGGCGGCGCCACCAGGACTACCTCGGCGCCCAGTGTGTTCAGCAGCATCACGTCGGAGCGGGCGACCCGGCTGTGCAGGATGTCACCGACGATGACGATGCGACGCCCTTCGATGCCGCCGAGCCGCTGCCGCAGCGTCAGCGCGTCCAGTAACGCTTGGGTGGGGTGCTCGTGGGTGCCGTCGCCGGCGTTGATCACCGACGGGCCTGGGGTGGCGTTATCAGTGCAGGTCCAGTCAGCAAGCCGGTGTGCGGCACCCGAGGCGGGGTGCCGGATGACCAGCGCGTCGGCGCCCGCGGCTCGTAGCGTCAGCGCCGTGTCGCGCAGCGACTCCCCTTTGCCCACTGAGGATCCCGATGCGCTGACGTTGATCACGTCGGCGCTCATCCACTTGCCGGCCACCTCGAACGACACCCGGGTACGGGTGGAATTCTCGTAGAACATCGTGACGATGGTGCGTCCGCGCAGCGTCGGTAGTTTCCGGACTTCCCGGCCCATCAGCGCCTGGGCGAACCGGTCGGCGTCGTCGAGGATCGCGGTCGCCTCGCCACGACTGAGGTCGCCGGCGGCCAGCAGGTGTCGTGTCATCGAGAGATCACCACCCCGTCGCGTCCGTCGTGCTCGCGCAGCTGCACATGCACGCTTTCACCGCGCGAGGTGGGCACGTTCTTGCCCACGTAGTCGGCGCGCAGCGGCAGCTCGCGGTGCCCGCGGTCGACCAGCACCGCCAGCTGCACCACCCGCGGACGGCCCACGTCACGCAGCGCGTCCAGCGCGCTGCGCACCGAGCGCCCGGAGTACAGCACGTCGTCGACGAGGATCACCAGCGCCCCGTCGATGCCGCCGGGCGGTATCGAGGTGTTTTCCAGCGGCCGCGGCGGCCGCATCATCAGGTCGTCGCGGTACAGGGTGATGTCTAGCGCGCCGCGGCCAACCTCGACGCCGGAGAATTCGCCGATTTGGACCGCCAGCCGTTCGGCCAGTGTGACACCGCGGGTCGGGATACCCAGCAAAACCACCCGCGGCGCGTCGGCGCCGTCGAGCGCGGTCTTTTCGATGATCTGGTGAGCGATGCGGGAAATGGTGCGGCCCACGTCGGCCGCCGACATCAATTCTCGAGAGTCGCTGCCTGAAGCGGTGTCGTCCGCAGCACCCATCGAAACCCTTGACCTCCTTCTCCGCCTCACCGGACGGATCGTTAAAGGATGTCGACTGCCGGGCAGCCTAGCACTGCGGGCCACGCCTGTGATAAATGACAGGCTCGAGTTCGGCCGGTGAACCTTCCGCATTTCCCAAACTGGATTTCGGCGCCCTCTATCGACAGGGCGGCGCTCAGATCGCGATGGCCTTCTGGCTCGTCTGCGCGCCGCGGCGCGCACTACCCTGACTCGGATGCATCTCGACGGCAACCAGGCGTCCATCCGGGAGGCCTGCGACGCGGGCTTGCTCGCCGGGGCGCTGACGCTGGTGTGGCGGCATGGCGAAGTCGTGCAGGTCAACGAGATTGGCTATCGCGACATTGAGGCCGGCGTGCCGATGCGGCGTGACACGCTGTTTCGCATCGCCTCGATGACCAAGCCAGTCACGGCCGCCGCGGCGATGACCCTGGTCGACCAGGGCAAGCTGGCGCTGCGCGACCCAATTGCGCGCTGGTTACCGGAGTTCGCCGACGTGCGGGTGCTCGACGATCCGCGCGGTCCGCTGGACCGGACCCATGCTGCACAGCGGGCGATCCTGGTCGAGGATCTGCTCACCCACACCAGCGGCCTGGGCTATGCGTTCTCGGTTGGGGGGCCGATCTCGCGGGCCTACATGCGGCTGCCGTTCGGGCAGGGTCCCGACGTCTGGCTGGCCGCGCTGGCGCAGCTGCCGCTGGTGCACCAGCCGGGCGAGCGGATGACTTACAGTCACGCGATTGACGTCGTGGGCGTGCTGCTCTCCCGGATCGAGGGCAAGCCATTCCATGAGGTGCTCGACGAGCGGATTCTGCGTCCGCTGGGCATGACTGATACCGGGTTTTTCGTCTTGGCCGAAGCGCGGCGACGCGCGGCCACCATGTACCGGCTCGACGAAGACGACCAGCTGCAACACGACGCGATGGGGCCACCGCGCATTGCGCCACCGTCGTTCTGCAATGCCGGCGGCGGCCTGTGGTCGACCGCCGACGACTACCTGCGGTTCACCGAGATGCTGCTGCGCGACGGGACGCTGGACGGGGTGCGGGTGTTATCTGCCGACTCGGTGCGGCTGATGCGCACCGACCGGCTCACCGACGACCACAAGCGGCATTCCTTCCTGGGTGCGCCGTTCTGGATCGGCCGTGGCTTCGGGTTGAACCTCTCAGTGGTAACCGATCCCGCGAAAGCGGCCCCGCTGTTCGGGCCGGGCGCAGCCGGCACCTTCAGCTGGCCCGGCGCGTACGGCACGTGGTGGCAGGCCGATCCGGCGGCCGATCTGATCCTGATTTACCTCATTCAGAATCTGCCCACGTTCTCCTCCGATGCCGCCGCGGCGGTCGCCGGCAACACATCGCGGGCGAGACTACAAGCCGCACAGCCGAAGTTCGTCCGTCGCACTTACCGCGCGCTTGGTTTGTAAGGGTTGGGGCTGCCTCGCCTCGCCGAGGCTGCGTTCAGCTGCGCTAACCGGTCCCCGCGGGCGTTGTCGCAGGGACTTCACACCCGTGAGTTAGCCCGTGCAGGCGGTCGTAAACGGCTTGCAGTGCGATGTATCGGCGGCCAACGTCGGCGCGGGCATACGAGATCGTCATGATCGTCGCGGCGGCATCTACGCGAGTGCCGGCTGGCTTCACCTCAACTGCGGGGTATTGAGAAAGGGTCGCTGGGTGCCCCTCGCCGGATCTCCAGCGGCGCTCACGATCTCACAAATGGGAAGCGGTTGTTTCCCAACGGATCCCAGTCGGGATGGGAGCTCGATTGCGTTACTTCGTCACGTGTTCGGCCATTTTGTCGGTTATCGTGCGCGCTTCATCGCTGACGCGGTATCCGCAGGCCCTGACGTCGATGACCACATTGGACACCGCCCGAAGCGCGCGATCGCAAGCCCAGGGGCGGCCGTCTCTCTCGCTATGCTCCTTGGTGAGCTTCTGCTGAATCTCCGGGGCGTTCCCGGTCAACGTTCCGACGGTCCATTGATCGCTTTTGGTGCTGTCGGCTTTGTCCGTTACGGTCAGGGTTCGCCCGGCGCAACTCTTCCAGTTGCCCGCCGAACTCGCTGCGAACGCGCTGGCTTTGTCGGCGGACGGAAAGACTGCCGCGGCTTCGGTGACATAGTGCTCTGGGTCGTTGCCCGGCTCCTGGAACTTAAGGTAGTGCAGCGCGGTATACCCGCTGGGGGAAAACACCGGCGCTAGGCCAGCCCAGACCACCCCGAGGCAGTCGGGGGGCGACACGGTAAACGAGGGTTCAATCGCTTCCCGGCCCATTAGGCTGCCCCGCATGTCGTAGGCGCTCATGATGGAGTTGATCTCGGCGCCGTTAAGCAGAACGTCGTCCAGGTCGTCGGACGTCAGCGTTCGGAGTGGCGGCGGTCTCAGGACGGTCATCGTGACGACCACAATCGCCGCCACGACCACTACAGCTGCGCCCGCCATAATGATCCACCTCCGGACGGGCCGTCGTTTGGGCTCGGGATCGGGTTGGCTCCCTGACGGCGCCGGTGTCAGTGTCCATCCCGGCGGCGGTGTCAGTGTCGGCTGGGGCTGGCTTCCTGACGGCGCCGGTGTCAGTGTCCATCCCGGCGGCGGTGTCAGTGTCGGCTGGGGCTGGCTTCCTGACGGCGCCGGTGTCAGTGTCCATCCCGGCGGCGGTGTCAGTGTCGGCTGGGGCTGGCTCTCTGACAGCGTGGGTGGCGGCAGCAACGCCGCCAGGTCGCTGTCCGGCAGGGCGGCTTCGTGGCTGCGTCGAAGGATGGTCTCCGCTTTATCCTGAGCGGGTACGCTTAGCGCCTGGTGGGCGGCCCGCGCCAGATCACCGCAGCTGGCGTATCGGTCCTCGGCTTTCTTGGCCATCCCGCGGGCGATCACCGCGTCAAAAGCCGCCGGGATGCCCGGGCGCACCTGGCTGGGGCGCGGGACGGGCTCCAGCATATGCGCGGCCACCAGCCCACCGGTGCTATCAGCCCGGTACGGCGGCGACCCGGTCAAGCACTCATGAAGCACGCAGGCCAACGCATAAACATCAGCACGGTAGGTCACCTCGTCTTTGCCGAACCGTTCCGGGGCCATGTATTTCCAGGTGCCCACCGCGCTGCCCATCTGGGTCAGCCTCTCGTCTGTGGTGGCGCTGGCAATACCGAAATCGACCAGATAGGCGAAATCATCGCTAGTGACCAAAACGTTTTCCGGTTTCACATCGCGGTGCATCACCCCGGCGGCATGCGCGGCATCCAACGCCGCCGCGACCTGACGGATGATGGCCACGGCCCGCGGCGGGGTCAGCGGCCCGAACCGTTTGAGCAGCGAGAACAAATCGGTGCCCTCGATCAGGCGCATCTCCAAATACACTTGCCCGTCGATCTCGCCGTATTCGTGGATCGGCACCACGTGCGGTTCTTGCAACTTGCCTGCGGTGCGGGCTTCGCGCTCCATCCGCTTGCGAAACACCGGATCCTTGGAAAACTCCGGCGTCATCACTTTTACCGCCACCGTCCACTCTTTGACGGTGTGCTCGGCTTCATAGACCTCACCCATACCGCCGCGGCCCAAAAGCCG
The DNA here is from genome assembly GCA_963787635.1 of uncultured Actinomycetota bacterium. GTDB lineage: Bacteria > Actinomycetota > Actinomycetes > Mycobacteriales > Mycobacteriaceae > Mycobacterium. Next base: position 351,351 of record CAWBDP010000009.1, read on the forward strand.
CTTGAAGTGATATGGCCCGAACTGGGTACCAACCCGAGAATTCTCCGCGGTGTCGCTCATCGCCGACTCCTCAACCCGATGCAGGACCAGCGGCGGGGAGACAACCTCACCCGGAGGACCCTCCGGCCGCAACACAGGGTGTGACAACCATGACGGTAAGCTCCTGACAATTCGCCCGCACGAAAACCGAACTATTCGCTCCTGAGCCGCGACCGGCGTCGGTATGGTCGGCACTGCGCTGCAGACCCCAGCCAGATCGCGGCCATTGCGTTGGTGTCGACTGACCGCAGAACGAACGTAAGCCACGTTTCGCGCCATCAACGGCGTTCAGCCAATCGATCCCGTCGCGGATCTGATCCTGATCTACCTGATCCAGAATCTGCCCGCGATGTCGTCCGATGCCGCCGCCGCCGCAGTCGCCGGCAACACCTCGCGGGCGCGGCTGCAGGCCGCGCAACCGAAGTTCGTGCGTCGCACCTACCAGGCGCTGGGGCTATAGGTCGCGGCGGATCGGATCCGGCTACTGGCCGGTCGGCACGCCAAAGGTGAACAGGTTCGGCAAGGTGCCGGGACCGGGCACGACGCCCAACCCTGTGCCGCTGAGGTCCAGCCGGCCGAGGTCCGGCGGTGCGAGAGCGGGATCGGGGAGGACGCCCGGGTCAGGCAACACAGCGGGCGGGCTGGTCTCGTCTGGGCCCGGCACAACTTCGGGGAGCGGCAGCCAACCATCGGAGTTGGCAAGCGTGCCCAGAAAATCCTGCATGTTGATGTCGTAGTGCTCGGACCCGGCGGGTTGCACCGCGGGGACCTTGACATCGGGCAGATTTGGCCCGGCGGGCGCCATGGCAACGATGCCGGCGGCGCCTCCGAGCGCTGCACCGGCGATGAGGTAAGGCCTAAAGGCGAACCGCATGTCCGTTTCCGTTGCTGGTGTCATTTTTGATGGGTGTTCAAAACTGACGCCTGTAAGAATAGCTGAAGGAATGCTGAGAAACAACCAAAAACAGCATGAAGGCGTCGGCAATTTCACGACCGGTTCCTCAGCCATCACCGGCACCGCGCCGAGACCGACCTGACCGGCGCTTTTCGGTTCCGGCGTCGACCGCGGCCGACTCGCAGCGGTCCCTACCTGACGGCGGCGGGCGCCACCTCCGGCACGCCCGCCTCGACGACGGTGTCCCAGGCCGCGCTGATCCGCGCAAGTGCGGCCTCGGTGAACACCGACAACCCCAATTCCGGGTTGTAGCCGTGGATTTCCTTGACGTCCAGCTCGGCCAGGAAGTAGAGGATGGCCTTGGAGACCACCTGACCAGGTACCAGCACCGGGAAACCCGGCGGGTAGGGGACGACGAACGTGGTGGACACCAAAGTCTTGCCCTCGGCTACCCGTCGCCCCGCTGCGCCGAGCAATACGTGTTCGCGGTCTGACTCCTCGTACCCGGCGTAGAAAGCCGACCGCATGTCGCCGAACGGACAGGAAACGTCTGGCCGGAATGCTTTGTCGAATTCGCTGAAGTCGGGCAGCGGCGGCAGGTCCTGGGTGATCTCTTCGATCCGGCGTTCTTGCAGCGCGTGGTCGGCGGCGCTGCCGGCGTGGTGGCTGCGGTCGAAGTCGGCCGCAATCCGGCGCAGCACGTCGAGCAGGTAATGCACGCTTGACCAGGTGACGCCGATTGTGAAGATCAACAACACGCTGTTGATCGAGGTCTTGTTGATCTGAATGCCGAACCGGTCCATCAGGATCTTCTCGCGGAAGTCGTACCCGTTCATCCCGGTGTCGCCGATGAACAACGTGACCCGGGTCGCGTCGAGCACGAACTGGTCGGACCGCCAGGCCTCGTTCCACTCGGCCAGCGCGCCCTGCCTGACCTGCCGGTAGGAGCTGACCGTGGAGACCCGGAACTCGTCGGGCACCAGATCGGACTCGTCGAGGATGCGAAACCATTTGCTGATCAGCCGGTCTTTGCGAACCCGGTGCCGGAACACCAGCGCCATGTCGTAGACGTTGCGGACCAGCTGGAAACCTTCGATGTCCACCTGGCGGCGCGCCAAGTCCAGCGACGCGAGCAGCTGCTGATTGGGTGACGTCGAAGTGTGCGTCAGAAACGCCTCGCCGAACGCGTCCCGGGTGAGCGCTTTGAAATCCTGGTCGTGCACGTGAATCATCGACGCCTGCCGCAGCGCCGACAGCGATTTGTGGGTGGAATGCGTGGCGTACACCCGTACCCGCGCGAGGTTGGGATCGGGCAACAACCGATGGTTGACCCACTCGGCGCGCTCCACGCCTTCCATCGACGCCTGCCACGTGCGGTACTCCTCGGCGTACTGCCGAGACGCCAGCACCGACTCCAGATGACCGGCGGACACCATCGCGGTCCGCTGCCGCGCCCACGGCACCGCCGTCGCGAACGCGTACCAGGCCTCGTCCCACAGAAAGCAGATGTCCGGCTTGATCGCCAGCACCTCTTCCATGACCCGCCGGGGGTTGTAGACGACACCGTCGAACGTGCAGTTGGTCAGCAGCAGCATCCGCACCCGATCCAGCTGCCCGGCCGCCTCCAAGTCCAGCAGCGCTTTTTTGATCGTGTGCAGGGACACCGCGCCGTAGATCGCGTACGGCTGCAGCGGGTAGGCGTCCAGATACATCGGGTAGGCCCCTGCCAGCACCAGACCGTAGTGGTGCGACTTGTGGCAGTTACGGTCGATGAGCACGATGTCGCCCGGCCGCGTCAAGGCCTGCACCACGATCTTGTTGGCGGTCGAGGTTCCGTTGGTGACGAAGTAGGTCTGGTTGGCAGACCAGGTCAGGGCCGCCTTGTCCATGGCCTTCTTGATGTTGCCGTGCGGGTCCAGCAGCGAATCCAGGCCGCCCGACGTGGTCGACGTCTCGGCCATGAAGATGTTGCGCCCGTAGAACTCGCCCATGTCCTGCAACGACTTGGAGTTGAAGATGCTGGCGCCGCGCGCGATGGGCAGGGCGTGGAACTGGCCGACCGGGGCCGACGCGTAGGCGCGCAGGGCGTCGAAGAACGGCGTGGCGAACCGGTTCCGGATGCCGGCGAGCACCGTGCTGTGCAGGTCGGTGACGTCGTTGAGCCGGTAGAACGTGCGTTCGTAGAGCTCGGGTGTGTCCTCGGTCTCGGCGGCGATCGACTCGTCGGTGAGCAGATAGCGGTCGATATGCGGACGCAGCTCCCGGATCCATTCGCCGCATTCGACCCAGTTGTCGCTGAAGTCGGTTCCGACCGTCCCGGTATCTGAATTGGGCCCCAGCAACGTGTTCATCAGCGGCACCCGGTCGCGGGAACGCAGCGGCAGGTCGTGCCGGATGATCGCCGCCTGAATCTCGCCGTTGAGCGCGACGGCGGTGATCGCGTCCTCGACGCTGCCCACCACCAGCAACTCGACCTGCACGTCGTCCGAGGGTTCGCGCAGTGCCCGCAGGTGTTCGGCCAGGCTGTCGGGAGCCGTGGCCGGGGAATCGTCGGCGAGCAGCACGGTGTAGAACTGCTGTTGCTTGGCCCGGGCCACCAGCTCCTGATCGGCCAGCGATGCCGTGGTGTCGAACAGCGCTGCGCGGTCACCGTATTCACTCAGCAGCCGCACCGCCAACGCGACACCCTTGGTCAGCCCAACCGTGGCACCGGCGTCGAGATACCCGCAAAATGTCGCCAGGTTTGCCGCGCCCGGATACAGCCAGTACCGCTCATACGCGCCGAGACGATTGAGCAGCCGCCGCACCCGCGCCGTGTGGTGGGCGGTGTCCATCCCGGCCCGGTCCACCTCGGCCAGCTCGCGGCAGGCGTCGTCGAGCAGATTCCAGGTGTCGATTCGCGAGTACGACGGGTTCGCCACCGCCGCCAGTGCAGAAACGTGAAGCCGTCTGGAGTGCTCACCGCGTCGGTGCATGGCCTCCCCTGGTTCTGTCGGTGCATGTGATACCCGACCATCAGCAAATATTGTGTCGTCCCGGCGGGCACTGCGCGGCCGTTTCATCGAGGTAAACCCGGTCGGACTGTGCCGGTGGGGCGATCAGCCCTCCAACTCGTCGGGCTTTTCGCCGTCTCGCCGGTCACCGCGGCTCACATCCAGCCACCGCCGAACCGGAAGGTCCCAGCGCCGCGTGGGCAGTTCGGTGACGTCGCCGAGCGCACGCACCACGGCCTGGGTCAGACCCATGATCGCCGCCATCACCGGAAGCAGCGGCTGGAACGGCTTGGCGGCCGTGCGAACCGTGCTGATGCGCTGTGCCATGACGTAGCGCTCGATCGAGTGATACAGCCACGCGCCCACACCCAGCGCGTAGATGGCCAACGCCGCCGCCAGGAAGGCCAGCCCGTAGGCCGCGCAGATCACCGCACCGAGTACCACCGCAGCGGCCAGCACGGCAGCGATGAGCACCCGCAACTCCAGCCGGCTCATGACCGCGCCCCGTTCTCCCGGACCGCTTGAGATGCCGCCCGGATCTGCGGCGTCACCAGCATCACCTGACCCAGCACCCCGTTGACGAACCCGGGCGAATCGTCGGTGGACAGCTCTTTTGCCAGTTGCACCGCCTCGTCGACCGCGACCGGCTCCGGCACGTCGTCGGCGTGCAGCAATTCCCACACCGCGACCCGCAGGATGGCCCGGTCCACGGCGGGCAACCGCGCCAGCGTCCAGCCCTGCAGATGCGCAGTGATCAGGTCGTCGATATGGGCGGCGTGTTGGCTGACGCCACGGGCCACCGTCGCCGTGTAGGGGTGCAGCGGCGCCACGTCGGGTTTCGCTTCCGCCAGCACCGCGCGCGCGTCGGCCACCTCGACCGGGGTCAGTCCGCGGGCCTCGGCTTCGAACAGCAGGTCAACGGCGCGTTTGCGGGCTTGGTGCCGACCTTTGACAGGTCGCATCGTCAGGCGTTCACGCGCCCCAGGTAGCTGCCGTCCCGGGAGTCGACTTTCAGCTTGTCTCCGGTGTTGATGAACAACGGCACGTTGATCTGCGCGCCGGTCTCCAACGTGGCCGGCTTGGTGCCGGCGCTGGACCGGTCGCCCTGCAGCCCGGGATCGGTGTGGGTGACTTCCAGTTCGACGGTCACCGGCAACTCGATGTACAACGGGGAGCCGTCGTGGAAGGCCACCTGCACCGGCATGCCCTCCAGCAGGAACCGGGCATCGTCGCCGACCAGCGAATCCGGCAGCGGATGCTGCTCGTAGTCCTGGCTGTCCATGAACACGAAATCCGAGCCGTCGCGGTACAGGAAGGTGGTGTCGCGCCGGTCCACCGTGGCGGTGTCGACCTTCACCCCGGCGTTGTACGTCTTGTCGACCACCTTGCCCGACAGGACGTTCTTCAGCTTGGTCCGCACGAACGCCGGACCCTTGCCGGGTTTGACGTGCTGGAATTCGACGATCGTCCATAGCTGGCCGTCGATCACCAGCACGAGCCCGTTTTTGAAGTCGGCAGTACTCGCCACGGTCGGTAAATCTCCTAGAGAACAGCAGATATTGCGTTGGTGCGAGCGCACCAGATACCCAGCGGAGCTTACCCGCTGCGGCAGAGCCGACGTCGCCGGGATTGGCCGGGCCAGGGCTCCGTCGGTGGTCGTCGGGGTTGGCCGGACACCCCAGGACTGCCGTTGATCGCTCCGTTGAAGCCCAGGACAGAGCGTTGACTACGTCAGAATGGCCAGTTCCTTGGGGAACCGGGTGAGTAACTCCGGCGCGTGCCCAACGGCTTGCCCCGGGCCGGGCACAACAAGGGTGTCCTCGATGCGGACCCCACCGCGGTCGGGTAGATAGACGCCGGGCTCCACGGTCACCACTGAGCCCGCCAGGAGTGTACCGGCGGCTCGGGCGTTGATCCCCGGCGCTTCGTGGATCTGCAGGCCCACGCCGTGCCCTAGGCCGTGGCCGAAGTTGTCGCCGTACCCGGCGTCGACGATCAGCCGGCGCGCCGCTGCGTCGACGTCTTGCAGGCGCGCTCCCGCACGCAGCGCCGCTCGCCCGGCCTGTTGAGCCGTGGCGACCAGCTGATAGATCTCCATCTGCCAGTCCGCCGCCGAACCCAGCACGAAGGTGCGCGTCATGTCCGAGTGGTAGCCGCCGACCAGCGCACCGAAGTCGATCTTGACGAAGTCGCCCGCCGCCAACCCCGCGTCGGTGGGGCGGTGGTGCGGGATCGCGGAGTTCGCCCCGGCAGCGACGATCGTCTCGAACGACACCCCGTCAGCGCCGTGGTCGAGCATCAGCGCCTCCAGCTCGCGGCCCACCGCGCGCTCGGTGCGACCGGGGCGCAGGCCCCCGCGCGCCACCAGGTCGGTCAACGCGGCGTCGGCCGTTTCGCAGGCCAGCCGCAGGAGCGCCAACTCGCCGGCGTCTTTGACCTCACGCAACGCCTCCACCGTGCCCGAGGCACGGACCGGTTCTGCGGTGCCCGCCGCCTTCAGCGCGTCGGACAACGCGTCGTACTCGTCCACGGTGACCACGTGGCTCTCGAATCCGAGCCGCCGCACGCCGTCGCCGACGGCTCGGCCGGCCAGGTAACGGCCGCCGGCCCGCTCGATGGCCACCTCGAGGTCGGGCGCCTGCTGGGCGGACTGGGTGCGGTACCGGCCGTCGGTGGCCAGCACCGGAGACCGCCCGTCGGCGAACACCAGCAGCGCCGCGGCAGAGCCGGTGAAACCCGAGAGATAACGCACGTTGACCAGATCGGTGACCAGCATCGCGTCCAGCCCGGCAGCACCGATTCGCGTCTCGAGATTGTCTCGACGCTGGGAATGTGACACGCCCGTCGACGCTACTCGCTACGCTGTGGCCCCATGGGTAAGTGGATCCTGCGCGGACTGGCGTTCGCCGCGGCGATGGTCGTGCTCCGGTTGTTCCAGGGAGCGCTGATCAATGCGTTTCAGACTCAAGCCGGGATTATCAGCCTCGTACTGCTGCTCCTGTTCATCATCGCGGCGGTGATATGGGGGGCGATCGACGGCCGCGGCGACGCCAAGAACAACCCCGACCCCGATTACCGCGAGGACCTGGCGATGGTCTGGCTGCTGGCCGGGCTGCTGGCCGGCGTGGTCAGCGGCTTCGTGGCGTGGCTCATCTCGATGTTCTATGCGGGCCTCTATGTCGGCGGGTTCATCAACGAGGTGACGACCTTCGCGGCGTTCACCGCGCTGGTGGTGTTCCTGTTCGCGATCGCCGGCGTGTTCTTCGCGCGCTGGCGGGTGGACCGCAAGGCTCCCCCCGTTGAGCACCGCCGCGGCGGTAGCGAAGACCGGGGCGACACCGACGTGTTCGACGCCGTCCACGAGGACGAAACCCCGACCGGGGAGGTGCCGACCGGGCGGGGCCGCAACCGCGACGACACCAGAGCCGCCAGCGAACAGACCGAGGAACGGACCTCGTCGGTGGCCACCGCGGAGGGCGAACGGCCGACCGAAGTGGCCCCCACCGCCCACCGCGAGGAACCCACGCAGGCCATTCGCACCGGTCGCGGCGAGGAAGACGCCACCCAGTCGTTCCGCACCGATGACCGCACCCAAGCTGCCCATACGGTGGCCGATGCGGACAAGACCCAGGAGATCCGGACCGACTCGGGTAAGACCCAGGAGATCCGCAAGCCCACTGACGATCAGCGCTGACTGCCGGCCAGGTAGCGCAGCGCCAGCAGGTAACCCTGCAGGCCGAGCCCGACGATGACCCCGGTTGCCACCGGACTCAAATAGGAATGCCGCCGAAATTCCTCGCGGGCATGGACGTTGGAGATGTGCACCTCGATCAGCGGTGCGCGCAGCTCGGTGCAGGCGTCGCGCAGCGCCACCGACGTGTGGGTCAGCCCGCCCGCGTTGAGGATCACCGGTTCCCCGGCATCGGCGGCCGCATGAATCCATTCCAGCAGTTGCGGTTCGCTGTCGGTTTGCCGGACGACAACCGCCAATCCCAGCTCGGCGGCCTCCCGTTCGATCAGGGCCGCCAACTCGTCGTGGCTGGTGGTCCCGTAGACGTCGGGCTCGCGCCGGCCCAGCCGGCCCAGGTTGGGGCCGTTGATCACGTTGACCGTGACCGTCATGACGCGCCCACTGCGGTGTAGGCGGCCGCCAGCAACGCCGGATCCGGCCCCTCCAGCCGGCCGGGTTTGGCCAGCCCGTCGAGGACGACGAACCGCAGCACTCCGGAGCGGGTCTTCTTGTCGCCGGCCATGTACTCCAGCAGCTGCGGCAACGCGTCCGCGTCGTAGCGCACCGGCAGGCCCAGCGACGTCAGGATGCCGCGGTGCCGGCCGGCGGTGGCGTCGTCGAGCCGTCCGGCCAGCCGGCCCAGCTCAGCCGCGAACACCAGACCCACCGACACCGCCGCGCCGTGGCGCCACTGATAGCGCTCGCGGCGCTCGATCGCGTGGGCCAGCGTGTGACCGTAGTTGAGGATTTCGCGCAGTTGCGACTCCTTCTCGTCGGCGGCCACCACTTCGGCCTTGACGACGATCGCACGCCGGATCAGCTCCGGCAGCACCTTGCCGGTCGGCTCCAGTGCGGCCTGCGGATCGGCTTCGATGAGGTCCAGAATCACCGGGTCGGCGATGAACCCGGCCTTGACCACTTCGGCCATCCCGGCCGCGATTTCGTTGCGCGGCAGGGTTTCCAGAGTGGCCAGGTCGACGAGAACGGCAAGCGGCTGATGAAACGCGCCGACCAGGTTCTTGCCGGCGTCGGTGTTGATTCCGGTCTTGCCCCCGACAGCGGCGTCGACCATGCCCAGCAGCGTGGTGGGCACGTGGGCGATCGAGACGCCACGCAGCCAGGTCGCCGCGGCGAAGCCGGCGACGTCGGTGGCCGCTCCGCCGCCCAAGCTGACCAGGGCATCCTTGCGGCCGATTCCGATGCGCCCCAGGACTTCCCAGATGAACCCCACGACGCGCAGCTCCTTGCCCGCCTCGGCGTCCGGGATCTCGATGCGGTGCGCGTCGACGCCCTGTTCTGACAGGCGGTTTCGGATCGACTCGGCGATCTGCGCCAGCACCGGCTGGTGCAGGATCGCGACCCGGTGCCGGCCGGCGAGCAGTTCGTCCAATTCGCCGAGGATCCGGTGGCCGATCACCACCGGGTAGGGCGGGTCGACGGCCACCTGCACGACGACCGGCTTGCCGCTCATTGGCCGGCCTCGCTTCGAGCGGCCGCCCCGGACAAGTCGGTAGCCGGCCGGGCGTCCAGCCGCGACACGATATAGCGGACCACCGCTGCCGGATTTCGGCGGTTGGTGTTGACCCGAATGGTGGCCACCCGCCGATACAACGGCGCCCGCTGGGCCATCAGCGCTTTAAATTTCGAGCACTTCTCGGCCTCGTCTTTGGCCGCCAGCAGCGGGCGCACGGTATTTCCGCCGGTGCGGCGGACGCCCTCGGCGGCGGAGATCTCCAGGAAGATCACAGTGTGACCGGCCAGTGCAGCGCGGACTCCCGGGCTGGTGATGGCGCCACCGCCCAACGACACGATGCCGTCGTGCCCGGCCAGTGCCGCGCGCACCACCTGCTCTTCAATACGGCGGAATTCCTTCTCCCCGTCGGTGCCGAAGATCTCGGGGATGCTGCGCCCGGTCTGCTGCTCGATCGCCACGTCGGTGTCGAGCACGCTGACGCCAAGCGCCTTGGCCAGCCGCCGCCCGATCGTGGACTTGCCGGAGCCCGGCAGCCCTACCAGTACCGCCCTGGGTGCCATCGGACCTACCCGGACGCTCGAACGTGGTCGGCCACCGGCTGCCTCTCGGCCACCGAACGCAGGTATGCGTCGAGGTTGCGACGGGTCTCGGCCAGCGAATCGCCGCCGAACTTGCGCAGCGCCGCGCGGGCCAGCACCAGCGCCACCATGGTTTCTACCACCACACCGGCCGCCGGCACCGCACAGACGTCGGAGCGCTGGTTGATGGCGACGGCCTCGTCACCGGTGGCCATGTCAACGGTGGCCAGCGCCCGCGGCACCGTGGAGATCGGCTTCATCGCCGCGCGCACCCGCAGCGGCTGCCCGTTGGTCATGCCGCCCTCCAGGCCGCCGGCGCGGTTGGTCGAGCGGACGACGCCGTCGGGCCCGGGGTGCATCTCGTCGTGGGCGCGGCTGCCGCGCCGCCGCGCGGTGGCGAAACCGTCGCCGATCTCCACGCCTTTGATCGCCTGGATGCCCATCACCGCGGCCGCGAGCTGGCTGTCGAGCCGGTCGTCGCCGCTGGTGAACGATCCCAGGCCGACGGGCAGGCCCAGCGCGACAGCCTCGACCACCCCGCCGAGGGTGTCGCCGTCCTTCTTGGCGGCTTCGATCTCGGCGATCATCGCCTGTTCCGCCTGCTCGTCATAGGCGCGCACCGGGCTGGCGTCGATCCTCGTCAAGTCGCCGGCCTGCGGCGGCGGACCTTCGTAGGGCTGCGACGCGCCGATGGACACGACGTGGGACAGCACTTCGACGCCGAGCGCCTGCCGCAGAAACAGCCGCGCGATCGTCCCGGCCGCGACCCGGGCCGCGGTCTCGCGGGCACTGGCGCGTTCCAGCACCGGGCGGGCGTCGTCGAAGCCGTACTTGAGCATGCCGGCGTAGTCCGCGTGGCCGGGTCGTGGCCGGGTCAGCGGGGCGTTGCGGGCAACCTCGAGCTCCGCTTGGTCGACCGGGTCGGCGGCCATCACGGTTTCCCACTTGGGCCATTCGGTGTTGCCGATCTCGATGGCGATGGGCCCGCCCAGTGTGTGGCCATGCCGCACCCCGGCCAGCACGGTCACCGCGTCGGCCTCGAACTTCATCCGCGCGCCGCGGCCGTAACCGAGCCGCCGGCGGGCCAGCTGGGCGGCGATGTCCTGCGAGGTCACGCCGACTCCGGCGACCATGCCTTCCAGCACGGCCACCAGCGCGCGGCCGTGGGATTCACCGGCGGTGGTCCATCGCAACACGGGTCCCATCCTCCCATGTGGGCGCGGCGCCGGGTCAAAAGCGGGTGAAGCCTGGCGGCGTTCGCCTCGAGATCGACGTCAGCGCCGTGTCCTCGCGATTTTCGCGCACTGCCGTAGATCTCGGGCGCAGGCTGGCGGCCACAGCGGTCACAACGGCCGCCGTTGCTCTACAGCAACGTCAGGCCCACCGCCGCCGCGGTCGCCAGACACATCGACGGACCGTGCGGCACGGCGGCCGGGGCGGTCCGCCGAAGCGCCGTGAGCACCCCGTACGAGGCCGTCAGCAGCGGCGCGGTCAGCGCAGCCAGGCACCACACCTCGACACCGAAGTAGCCGGTCAACGCGCCCAGGCCGACCGCGAGCTTGACGTCGCCGGCGCCCATCGCCGCCGGCATGACCAGGTGCACCAGCAGGTACACCCCGCTCAGCGCCGCGGCGCCGGCCAGCGCCGGCGTCCCCCGCCCGGCGATGGCCGCACCTAGCAGCAGCACTGCCCCGCCGGGCAGCGTAAGCAGATTGGGCAGTCGGCGTTGCCGGATGTCGTAGCAGCTCAACACCGTCAGCCAGACCAGCACCGGACCAATCCACATGCGCGGCAGGCTAATCCAATGCCCCCAACGCGCAAGTCATCGCTTCCCGCGGCGCGGGCAGCCCGGTGAATTGTTCGACCTGACCGAATGCCTGGTGCAGCAGCATCTGCAGGCCGCTGATCACCCGACCGCCGGCCGCGGCCACCGCGGCGGCCAGCGGTGTGGGCCACGGGTCGTAGACCGTGTCGAGCAGTACCGGAATCGGCGCCAGGTAATGGGTATAGCGCGCAGCGACGTCGGCGGGGATGGTGCTGACCAGGACGTCCGCCGGCGCCACCGCGTCGGCCAGTGCCGGACTGTCCAGGGCGCAGAACCGGGTCTCGACGTCGAGATAGCTGCCGAGCTGCAGACACTGGCTGACTTTGTCCGGATTGCGGGCGACCACGACGATCTCCTCGACGCCCAGGTGGGCCAGCGCATAGACGCCTGCCGGCGCGGTACCGCCCGATCCCAAGACCACAGCCGATCCCAAGGCCGGTCTGAAGGCCGATCTTTCGACCGCCGCCAAGGCTCCGGTCACCCCGTCGACGTCGGTGTTGTCGGCCCGCCAGCCGCCGGGGGCACGCACCAAGGTGTTCGCCGATCCGACCAGCCCGGCACGCGAGGTGCGCTCGGTGGCGAAGTTCAGCGCGGCATGCTTCCCGGGCTTGGTGACCGACAAGCCGACCCAGTCCAGGCCCAACCCGCCGACCACCGTCGGCAACTGCGCGGCGCCGCATTCGATGCGGTCGTAGGTCCAGTCGTGCAGGCCCAGCGCCCGATACGCGGCCAGGTGCAGCTGCGGCGAGCGCGAGTGCGCGATGGGTGAGCCGAGCACCCCGGCCCGTCTAGCGGGCGCTGTCGAGGACACCGTTTTTCTTGGCCAGCTCGATGTTCGCCAGGTGCTGCTGGTAGTCGCGGGTGAACAGGGTCGTGCCCTGCGCGTCGATGGTGACGAAATACAGCCAGTCTCCCGGCTCGGGACGCTCGGCAGCGTCGAGCGCGTCGACCCCGGGCGAACAGATCGGGGTGGCCGGAACCCCTTCCGCCACGTAGGTGTTCCACGGCGTCGGCTGGCCCCGGTCCGCGTCGGTGGTGGCGACCTCGCGCCGATCCAGCGGGTAGTTGACCGTCGAGTCGAACTGCAGTGTGCGGTGCTCGTTGAGCCGGTTGTAGATGACCCGGGCCACCTTCGAAAAGTCCTGGGGCTTGGCCTCGCGCTGCACCAGCGACGCCACCACCAACACGTGGTAGGGCGACAGGTTCATCGACGTTGCCGTGTCCAGCAACCCGGACCGCACATAGATGTCGGAGCTGGCGCTGATCAGGTTCGACAGGATCTGCTCGCCGGAATCGGCGGGGTTGACGTTGAACGTTCCCGGCGAGATCAAACCCTCGACGCGGCGGTGGTCGTTGCCCATCCCCGTCACCGGCTCGACTGCCCAGCTGGGCACCGACAGCGCGCCCAGTGAACGAACGTTGGTCGCCGCGTCCGTCAGCTCGGCAACCGGGACGCAGCGCGCATTGCCGTCCAGGTCCACACAGGTGGCCTGCGAGATCAAGGTCAGAATCCCCGGCGTGACCTCGTTGGTCTTCATGTCGGTGGTGTCGTCGAGCTGGCGGCCTTCGGGGATGACCAGTCGGCCGACCCGGTTGTGCGGATCGGCGAGGCGCTGGACCGCGGACGCGGACGGGATCTCGGTGCGCATCCGGTAGAAACCGGGCTGGATCGACGAGATCGCCCGGTTGCCGTGAGCGGCCTCGACGAATGCCCGGACGGTGGCGACGACTTGGTGGTTATGCAGCGTCTCACCGATCGCGGTGGTCGAGTCGCCGGCGTGGATCTCGATCACGAGATCGTGCTTGCCAGAGCCGGAGTAGTCGTTTCCGCCGCCGGTGAGGGTGTGCCAAAGCTTGGAACCGAGGAAGACCGCGGCCACGATGACCGTGATGAGCAGGCTGACGGCGAAACCGCCGACGAGGCGGCGCCGGCGATGGACGCGCCGGGCGCGGTTGCGCTCGGCCCGGCTCATGCGGTGCCGGGCGGGGCCGACCGCCATCGGCTCGGCCTTCGCGCGCGGTGAGCCGTCAGGCACCGTCAGCCTCCCCGGGCAGGGTGGCGCGGCGCTGGTCGAGCCAGCCCTGCAGGATCACCACTGCAGCGGCCTGGTCGATGACCCCGCGCTGGCCCTTGGACCGCACACCCGCCGCGCGCAGCGAACGCTGCGCGCTGACCGTGGTCAGCCGCTCGTCCGCGAGTCGCACCGGCGTGGGTGCGATCCGGCGCGCGAGTGCGTCGGCCAGTCCGATTGCGTCGACGGCCGACTGGCCGGCCCGGTCGGCCAGGGTCAGAGGCAGACCCACGATGACCTCGACCGCCTCGAATTCGGTGGCCAGTTCCGCCAACCGGCGGACATGGCCGCCCAATCGGTCGCGGCGGACTGTTTCGACGGGCGTGGCCAATACGCCGTCGGGATCGCTGCAGGCCACACCGATGCGCGCTTTACCAGCGTCGATGCCGAGCCGCCGGCCCCGGCCGGGGTCGTTGGCCCCGGGCCGGTCGGGCAGACGATGCTGCGGCGAGGCCACTCAGCCGACCCGCGCTATCTCTGCGTGGAAACCGCTGGCCAGGTCATCGAGAATCACCGAGGCGCTCGGCGCCCCGGCATCCGCTGCTGTCACGAAATAATCGAAGAACGGCTTCCTGATCTCGTGTGTCTGCACTCTTTTGCTTCCCTGTCGCCGCCGGCGCGGCGACGCCCGTGGCCAACCTTATGCAATTCCTTCTCAGACCCTATTTCGACCGCACCACAGTACCGGTCCGGTCGCCGGTACCGCACAGCCGAGGAATCGGCGATGGCCTCGGCGAGTCAACCCTTGACGAAGCTCAACCGGACCGACCGCCGGGGGTTGTCCTTGTTGAGGTCGACGAGAACCACGCTTTGCCAGGTGCCCAGCAGCGGCTCGCCGGCCTGGACCGGGACCGTCACCGACGGCGCGACGATGGCCGGGAGCACATGGTCAGCGCCGTGGCCGTACGACCCGTGCGCGTGCCGGTACCGGTCATCGCGCGGCAACAGCCGCTCCAGGGTGTCGACGAGGTCGTCGTCGGAACCCGCGCCGGTCTCGATGATCGCGATACCCGCCGTGGCGTGCGGGACGAAGACGTTGCACAGACCGTCGCCGTGGCTCTTGCAGAACGACCGCACCGCGTCGGTGAGATCGACGATGCGGCGGCGCGCGGTATCGACATCCAGCACATCGGTATTCACGCGAAACAGCCTACGGGCCCATTGCGGCCGCCGGTCGCTCGGAGGAAGGTAAGCAGTGGACCGGTGGCGCCACCGGGGCGCTGCCCCAACACAAGGAGGGGTGGGTCGTGTACGCACGCTCTACCACGATTGAGGCGCAGCCCTCGTCCATTGATGCCGGCGCCGCGCATATCCGCGACGAGGTGATGCCCGCGCTCCAGGAGGTCGACGGTTGCGTCGGCTTGTCGTTGTTGGTGGACCGTGAGTCCGGCCGGTGCATCGCGACCAGTTCCTGGGAGACGCAGGAAGCGATGCACGCCAGTGCCGAGCGGATCCGGCCGGTCCGGGATGCGGCGGCGCAGGCGCTGGGGGGCAGCCCGACCGTCGACGAGTGGGAGATCGCGGTGCTGCATCGCGACCATCCCTCGGGCGCAGGCGCCTGTGTCCGGGCCACCTGGCTCAAGGTCCGGCCCGACCAGTTCGACCGGGCGATCGAGTTCTACCGCCAATCGGTTCTGCCCGCGATCGAGCAACTCGAGGGTTTCTGCAGCGCCAGCCTGATGATCGACCGCACGTCCTGGCGCGCGGTGGCGTCGTCGACATTCGACAGCGCAGACGCGATGGAGCGAAACAGGGACCAGGCGCGATCGCTGCGCACCGCCCGGCTTCGCGATCTCGGCACCGACCAACACGACGTCGGCGAATTCGAGCTGGCAATCGCCCACTTCCGGGTACCCGAGCTGGTCTGACGCTCACCCGGTCGCCGAACGTCACGCCATTGTGGCTGCGGGCGCCGAACGTCACGCCAGCGTGACACTCGGCGGTGTGCGCCGGGCCCTATCCGGCCACCTGAAGCTAGGGCAGCGCATCTCCGGGAAACCCCCGGCAGGGGTGCACCTCGAAGGTGAAGACGCCGGCTTGCACGCCTGGGTCGTTGTTCATGATCCCGACGGCAGCGTCGACGGTCGCCGCGAACACCCCGATGCCGCAGAGATCAGACTCGTCGGTGACCGGCAGCACGACGGCCAGCACACCGTCGTGGCGCAGCGCGAAGTTGCGCCGGCCGTGTTCCCAGATGATCGCCGGCGTCGTGTCGTCTGCGAACCTCGGTCCCCGCTTGAGCAGAACCACGCTGTAGGGCTTGGCGCTGGGCAGCAACTGACCCATTTCATCGTCGGTGAACGTCTTCATCGTCTCGCCCCTTCGCCGTGGGTGTCGCGCCTAGCCGCGCTTCTTGCGGATGATGGCCCGCAGCCGCTCGAGCCGACCGACGAGATCGCGTTCACCACCGCGCCCGGTGGGCCGGTAGTAGTCCACGCCGACCAGCTCGTCGGGCGGATACTGTTGCGCCAGAACGCCATCGGGGTCGTCGTGGGAGTATTTGTAGCCCTGGGCGCTACCGAGCGCCGCGGCGCCCGAATAGTGGCCGTCGCGCAGATGCGGTGGCACCAGGCCGGCCTTGCCGGCCTTGACGTCACCCATCGCCGCCGCCAGCGCGGCGGTCACCGCATTGGACTTGGGCGCGGTGGCCAAATGAATCGTGGCGTGTGCCAGGGTCAGCTGCGCTTCGGGCATACCGATGAGCTGCACGGTCTGCGCGGCGGCGACCGCAGTCTGCAGCGCGCTCGGGTCGGCCATGCCGATGTCCTCACTGGCCAGGATCATCAACCTGCGGGCGATGAACCGCGGGTCCTCGCCGGCCACCAGCATGCGCGCCAGATAATGCAGCGCCGCATCGACATCGGAGCCGCGCACCGACTTGATGAACGCGCTGGTGACGTCGTAGTGCTGGTCGCCGTCACGGTCATAACGCACCGCGGCCTCGTCCAGGGATTGCTCGATGGTCTCGACGCCGACGTGTTCGCCTGGCGCACCGACTGATTCAGCGGCGACTTCCAATGCGGTCAGGGCTCGGCGGGCATCGCCGGCAGCCAGACGTACCAGCAGCTGCACGGCGTCGGTTTGCACTTTCACCCGCCCGTTCAGCCCGCGCGGGTCCTCGATCGCACGCTGCACCACAGTGCGGATGTCGTCGCCGCCCAACGGGCGCAGCTGCAAGATCAGCGACCGTGACAGCAGTGGGGCGACCACCGAGAACGACGGGTTTTCGGTGGTGGCGGCCACCAGCAGCACCACCCGGTTCTCCACCGCCGACAGCAGTGCGTCCTGCTGGGTCTTGGAGAAGCGGTGCACCTCGTCGATAAACAGCACGGTCTGCTCACCGTGCGCGGCGGCCCGCCGCGCTAGATCGATCACGGCCCGAACCTCTTTGACTCCGGCCGACAGCGCCGACAGCGCCTCGAAACGCCGCCCCGTCGCCTGCGAGATCAACGAAGCCAGCGTCGTCTTCCCGCTTCCCGGCGGACCGTAGAGGATGACTGACGCCACGCCGGAGCCCTCGACCAGCCTGCGCAGCGGCGAACCGGGCCCCAGCAGGTGATCCTGGCCGACCACCTCATCCAGCGACGCCGGCCGCATCCGGACCGCCAGCGGCGCGGCGTCCGAGGTGTCCCGATCGGGCACATCGGGTGAGTCGGTCAGGTCGAATAGACCCTCGGACACGATCTCAGGCATACCACGTCGTGGCGACCTCTTCGAATCAGTGCAGCACGGCGCCGAGCGGGAACGGTGCCCGCGTGCTTTACTTCATGCCGAACTCATCCCCGACCGAGAAGTGAACCGCGCCCGGAAAAGCGACGAATCCGTCCACCTGGGCGCGATATTTGCTAAATTCTGCGCGCACCCCTCGACAACTAGGAGCGGCAATGAGCCAACCTCCGCAATATCCCAGCCCGAACGACCCTGGCCGCGGCGGCCCGGGCCCAGGAGGATTCTCCCCTCCGCCCAACTACGGCGCGCCCCCGTCGCCCCATAGCTATGGCGCGCCCGATTACGGCGACGCGTCCAATTACGGCGGACCCCCCGGTGCACCGCCACCCCCGCAGGGTTACGGCGCAGCCCCGGCCGCTTATGGGGCCGGCACAAGCGGCCCGTACAGCATCGGTGATGCGTTCAACTGGGCCTGGAACAAGTTCACCAAGAACACGTCCACGCTAATCGTCCCGGCCCTCATCTATGCGGTGGTGTTCGCCGTCATCGGCATTGTCCTGTACGTAGCTTTCATCGGCGCCGTATTCGCCTCAATGGCCGCAACCACAACCACGGACGCTTACGGCAACACGGTGCAGAGTTCGGGTGGGGCGGGCCTGAGCTTTGTCGCCATGATGGGCGGCGGCGCCCTGAGCGGCTTCGTCACTTTCTTTTTCCTGATGTACGCGATGGCGGGACTCATCTCCGGCTGTCTGGACATCGCCGATGGACGGCCCGTGAGCGTCGGTTCGTTCCTGAAGCCCCGCAACCTCGGACCGGTGCTCGTCACCGCGCTGCTGGTCGCCGTTCTCTACACCATCGGCGCCCTTATGTGCCTCATCCCAGGGCTCATCGTCCTGTTCTTCGCCCAGTTCGCGATCGCGTTCGTCGTCGACCGATCGCTTTCGCCCGTCGAGGCATTGAAAGCGAGCATCGCGGTGGCCAGAGCGAACGTCGGCAACGCTTTGCTGGCAATGTTGGTGGTGTACGGCATCACCATGGTCGGTTCGTGGTTGTGCTATGTCGGCCTGCTCGCCGCGTGGCCGCTGGCGGTGCTGGTCCAGACCTACACCTACCGTCGCCTGTCCGGCGGCCAGGTCGTCGCGCTGACCCCGTAGCACGAATCCGTCCACCTGGGCGCGATATTTGCTAAATTCTGCGCGCACCCCTCGACAACTAGGAGCGGCAATGAGCCAACCTCCGCAATATCCCAACCCGAACGACCCTGGCCGCGGCGGCCCGGGCCCAGGCGGATTCTCCCCTCCGCCCAACTACGGCGCGCCCCCGAACTATGGCGCGCCCAATTACGGCGGCGCGCCCAATTACGGGGGACCCCCCGGTGCACCGCCACCCCCGCAGGGTTACGGCGCCCCGGCCGGTTACGGCGGACCGCCGCAACCGGATTACGGCCAGCCCCCAGCCGGCTACCAGCCGTACTCCGGAGCAGGCAGTCCGTACAGCGTGGGGGAGGCACTCAGCTGGGCGTGGAACAAGTTCACGAAGAACGCCGGACCACTCATCGTTGCGTTGCTGGTCTACGGCGTGGCGCTGTTCGCCATCAACTTCCTGCCAGAGTTCCTCGTGGGGATGATAGTCGGCGCGACCACCGACGCCGGCCAGGCCGACCAAAGCTCGGCCTCGGCGGGTGTGAATATTGTTATGCTAGGTGTTTCTCTCCTAAGCTCCATCGGCCAGTTCCTGGTGCAGACCTACGCCACAGCAGCATTCGTCACGGGATGCCTCGATATCGCCGATGGAAAGCCGGTCACCATCGGGTCGTTGTTCAAGCCGCGGATGTACGGCTCGGTAATCCTGGCCACGCTACTCATCGCCGTTCTCACCTTCCTCGGCTTATTCGCCTGCATCGTCGGAAGCATCATCGTTGCTTTCCTCGCCTATTTCACTGTCCCGTTCCTCATCGATCGATCGCTCTCACCCATCGACGCGTTGAAAGCGAGCATCGCAACGGTACGGGCCAATGTCGGCAGCACTCTGCTGTTGTGGCTGGTCCAGTTCGGCCTGGCCTTGCTTACTGTGATCACCTGCGGTGTGGGCCTAATCGTCGTCATCCCCCTCAATGTGCTCCTCCAGACCTACACCTACCGTCGCCTGTCCGGCGGCCAGGTCGTGCCGCTGACCCCGTGATCGCCCGCTAGCCCGCCGTCACCTCGTCGATCACGGTGTGGATGAAGCTCATCTTCTCCAACACCGCAGCCGGCAGCACGAACGGGTAGAGGTCGTCGTGACCCATGGACCGGTTCACCATGTTCAGCGACCACGACAACGGCAGCCAGGTGTCGATGATGGCGGGAAAAGCGCTGGGTCCCAAGGCTCGTCGCTCCAACGTCGCCGCCGCCGGTGCCAGACCGAACGCGGCCGCGGTGTCCAGCGTGTCGCGGATGTGCAGGTAGTGGGCGAACGTTTCAGCCCAGTCCTCGGCGGGATGCATGGTGGCATACGACGACACGAAGCGGTCCCGCCAGCCGGCGGGCGCGCCGTCGCGGTAGTGGCGGTCCAGCGCATCCCGGTAGTCGGCGTCGGGGTCGCCGAACAGCTCGCGGAACCGCGCTGTGTACTTTTGCGACGGGGCGATCAGCCGGTAGAAGTAGTAGTGCCCGATCTCGTGCCGGAAATGTCCCAGCAGCGTGCGGTAAGGCTCGTCCATCTCGATCCGCAGCTGCTCGCGGTGCACGTCGTCGCCCTCGGCCAGATCCAGGGTGACGACGCCGTTGTCGTGTCCAGTGACAACCTGCTCGGCCTCGCTGGACAGCAGCTTGAACGCCAGCCCGGTTTTCGGGTCGCGGTCTCGCCCGATGATCGGCAGCTTGAGCGCGTGCAGTTCGGCGATCAGCCGCCGCTTGGCGTGCTCAGCCTGGGCGAACGCCGCCAGCGCCTTGGTATCGGAGTCGTTGGGCCGCACCCGGGTCAGCCGGCACGACGCGCACAGCCCGGCGCGGTCGCCCACCTCGACGAGCCAATTGCATTCGGCCAGATGCATATTCTTGCAGAGCTGATAGTCGTCGGCGTCGACGGCGCCGGGGTGTTCGGGCCCGGCGTGCGCGATCACCAGCAGCGCCATGTCGTCGAGCGAAAACCCCAATTCGGAGCCACACGCCAGGCAGATCGAGTTCTCGAACGTCAACCGCTGACCGCAGTTCGGGCAGACGAAGTTACGCATGCAGTACTCCCCCTTCACACGGCGCGACGTCGACGGCCACGTCGATCGCGCTGTCTTGAGAATTCGTGTAGATGATGCCGCGCAACGGCGGCACGTCGGCATAGTCGCGGCCCCGGCCCACAACGATATAGCGTTCGTCGACCGTCTGGTCGTTGGTGGGATCCAGACCCAGCCACCGGTCACCCGGCGCCCACACCGCCGACCAGGCGTGGGTGGCGTCGACCCCGATCATCCGCTCTTTGCCCGGCGGCGGATCGGTGGCCAGATATCCCGACACGTAACTGGCCGCCAGGCCGTTCGCGCGTAGGCAGGCGATCGCCAGCCGGGCGAAATCCTGACAGACCCCTTCGCGGGCGGCCAGTACCTCGGCGACACCGGTGGACACCGTCGTCGAACCCGAGCGGTAGGTGAAGTCGGCGTGAATCCGGGAGCACAGATCCCGCAGCGCCTCGATCAGCGGGCGGTCCGGCGCGAAACTGGCCGCGGCGTAGGCGCGGACCTCCCCGGTGATCTCCGGCGGATTCAGGTCGAGGGTGAACTCGGTCGCGAGCGCACCGTCCGGGCCGGTTGGGCGCGCAAGTTCCCATGGGATGCAGGCTGTTCCGCTGTCATAGCAGCCGACCGGCGGTGGGTCGACGGCGACGACGGACTCGCTTGTCGCGGTCAGGGTCCGGTGCGGCTCGGTGACGTGGAAGTAGGTGCCGATGTTGCCGTAGGCGTCGCGGCTGGTCGAGCTGTCCGCGGGTGACGGCGTGACGTGCAGCTGGTGGGACAGGCAGCGCTGCCGCGAGCTGTCCCGCGGTGTCAGGAAACCCCGGCCGTAGGAGCTGGTCACCACGTCGGTGTAGCGATATTCGGTGCGATGGGTGATCTGATAGCAGCGAGTGACCGGCGGCGGCGTGCTGTCGGCTTCTGTCATAGCACCAGCCGGCGCCGGTCGGGGCCCCACAGCGGCTGCATCGCGCCGGGCACCGAGAGCTGGGCCGCGGTGATCACGCCGGACAGGTCGCGCAGCCCGGCGTGCATCCCGTCGAGCAGGTCGGCCAGTTCGGCGCGCTCCCCCGCGGCGGTGACCTCCTCGAGGTCTGCCGGGTCGAGCCGGCGCAGCCGGGTGCCGATTTCGTCGACCAGCCGCTCGGCCCGCGTCGAGCCCGACGCATTGGGCAGTGTCTTCACGTTGGACCGCAGCCGCTCCAGCTGATAGATCAGCGACCGCGGGTTCTCCATCTCGAAGAGCACCAGGTCGGCCACGGCGGCCACACTCATCGCGCCCACGTTGCGCCGAAGGTAGATCACCGACGACTCGCAGGCCACCAGCACCGATTCGATGATTGTTTGCTCGGCGGCCGGACTGCGGGTCCGGACCAGGCTGGCGCGCAACAATGTCGTCAGCCACAGCCCCCGCTCGATCCGTTTGCCGATATCGGCCATGGTCCAGCCGACGTCGCGGACCAGCGACTCGGCGGCCACCCCGGACAGCGCCAGCATCCCCGCCAGCGTCAGCGCATGCACCGCGGCCAGCTCGGTGTCGTCACCGGGCGGCACCGGGTCGCCCGGCCGGTGCAGCTGCGCCAGCGCACGCTCGACGCCGCCGAGCACCATCCAGGTGTCGTTGGACATCTGGTCGCGCACCGCGCGGGCCGCCAGCCCCAGGCGTTCCACCGACTGAGCCAGCGATCCGGGACGCTGCCCGTCGGCGGTCAGCGACCACAGCGTGCGCGGCGCGGCGGCGACCGTGTCGGGACCGCTGGTTCCCGTACCGGTCAGTTGCCCGAGGCCGGCCAGCAGCACCGGCACGCATTCGCTGGCCTCGGTGTCCTGCCGGTTGCGGAATTCGTGGTATCGCTCGCGCGTGACCTTGAGCAGTCGGGCCATGCTTTCGGCGCGCTCGGCGTACCGTCCCAGCCAAAACAGGTCGGAAAGCACCCGCGGCGAGCTGATATTGCGGGTGCCGCTGGGTTTCGTGCTGGCCGGCGCTGGGATAACTGCCTGCGCCGGCGGCGCCGTCACCGTGATCTCGGCTTGGGCCCGCGTCGGCGGTCGGACCCAAACATCCTTTGCAGCAACTGTTTTCAGCAGACACGCGTCGTAGCCGGGTGCGAGCACATAGCCCAGTCCGCCCACCATCGGTGCGTAGCCGCCACGCTGCGAGACGGTGAACAGCCGCATCCCGACACTTGCCGACGTCAGCTTGCCGGGATAATAGTCGGTTGGCGCCGTGGAGAACTGCGGCAGCTCCTGGCCGACCCATTGCCACGGCGCAGCTTCGATGCGCGCGACGAGTTCCTGACGCTCCGCCGACGACAGCGCCGGCCCGAGGATGGGCGGTGCTCCGACGGCCGATTTGATCAGCAGCGACGACAGGTGGGTGAGCAGGTGAGAGCGCTCGGTGTCGAGTCCGCCCCAGTACCGCGGGCCGGTCTCCAGCAGCGGGGTCTCGCCGAGCAGCAGGTGCGCCAGCTCGGGCAGAAAGCGTTGCAGCCCAGGGCTTTCCAGGATGCCGCTGCCCAGTGTATTGACCACCGTCACGGCCCCGCGCCGCAACGCCTCCACCAGGCCGACCACGCCGAGGTGCGAATCGGAGCGCAGGTCCAGGGGGTCGGCGTAGGCAGCGTCGACTCGGCGCAGCACCACGTCGACGCGTTTGAGGGTGCCCAGCGACCGCATCCACAGCGTGCCGTCCCGGACGACCAGATCGGCATTTTCCACCAGCGGGAAACCCAGCACCGAGGCCAGGTAGGCCTGGTCGAACGCCGTCTCGGAGTGGATACCGGGGCTGAGCACCACCACCACCGGGTCTTCGGCGGCCTCGGGTGCGGCGTCGATCAGCGCCAACCGCAGCGTCTGGGCGAATGGTGCGGTCGGCCGGGGCCCGATCCGTTCGAAAAGATCCGGCGCCGCATGCGCGACGACCCGGCGATCTGCCATTGCGTATCCGGCTCCCGACGGCGCCTGCGTCCAGTCGGCGTGCACCAGAAAATCCCCCGACAAATCCCGACTGAGATCGCAGCCGTGCATGAACAGCTGGCGACCCGGAATCTCGATCCCGCGCGCCGCGCGCAGATAGCCGGGATGGGCGAACAGCAGCTGCGGTGGTAATACCCCGCCGGTGACGGCGCGCCGTGGCCCGTAGAGATCGGCGAGCACCGCGTCGAGCAACCGGCTGCGTTGTGTCAGACCGGCTTCCAGCGTGGCCCAGTCTTCCGGGGAGACCAGCAGCGGCAAGCCGTCCAGGTGCCACGGGGTGGGCAGCGCGGGAGTGCTTCCGGGCTCGCGTTGCGCGTCGACGGCGATGTAGGTGATGCCGTCGTGGTCGACGAGCGCGCTGACGGTATCCCGCAGCCGCTCCAGCCCCGCCCGGCCGCGTCGGCCGATAGCCCCGGCCACCTCCGACCAACCCGGGCGGACGTCGCCGAAGGCATCCAGGAACTCGTCGTACCCGATCGGTCCGGTGGCCAGCACGTCCCCGCCCGCATCGAAGAGGACCTCCTGAGCCTGGGCGTTGCGATAGCCGGCGAACAACCCGTCGACATCCTGATCCGCGGGCGCAGAACCGGCCAACGCCTGCGACGCCAAGGACACCGACCTCACCTCCTTGCGCGCGAGCACCGAATGCGGGGTCTGCGACCCAAGCCAATTACACCCAAGCTAATTATGGGTATCCGGGAACCAGAACGCCTTCCGTGGAGTCCGCGACACAAAAGGCAAATTTTGGGTATACAGGTGTATACCCAATGCGCCAGGAGGGCTCATGCAAGGAGAGGAAATCCGCTCACTCGCCGAACTTGCCGGCGAGGGGACCCGCGTGCTCACCACGCTGGTCCGTGACCTGCACTCGGGCATCGCAAGCCGCGTGTTCAGCGCGACAGGCCCGGTGTCGAAGCCCGTGCAGGTCGTGCACAACACCACAGCCCGTGTGACGTACCACACAGTGGACCGGGCGATCCGGGGCTCACTGCAGGGCGCCGGGGCCTTGGCAGCCGAGGCCTGGAGCAACGGCGAGCACGACACTGTGCAATCCCATCCGGCCGTGTCGGCGGCCATCGCCGCGCTCAACGGCATCTACGGCGACGAGATGGCCGACATCGGGAACGGATTCGCGCTGACCATGCAGCTGCGCCGGCACGGTAGGCCCGTGGACCCCACCGCCGCCGCCGTTGCTGCGGCGTATCCCGAAGCCACCGGCCGGATCGTCGTCTTCATTCACGGCTGGTGTATGACCGAGCGGTCGTGGTGGCGGCGGCCGCGCGCCGGCGAAATCGGGCAATGCTACGGATCGCGGCTGCACGCCGACCTCGGTTTGACTCCGGTGTACCTGCGCTACAACACCGGCCTGCACATCTCGAAGAACGGCAGGGCACTGGCCGATTTGCTGAACCAGCTGCACACGCTGTGGCCGGTGCCGGTCGAGGAGATCGTGCTGGTCGGCCATTCGATGGGCGGCCTGGTGGCGCGCAGTGCCTGTCACTACGGATCGCAGGGCTCGCGGGGCTCTCAGGGCTCTCCGGGCGTGCCGCAACGGCACGGATGGACCGACACGGTGCGCCACGTGATCTGTCTGGGGTCCCCGAACCTGGGCGCCGACCTGGAGAAAAGTGTCAATGCGGCATCCTGGGCGCTGGCCCGGCTGCCGGAAACCCGGGGCATCGCCTCGTTTCTCAACTTGCGCAGCGCGGGGACCAAGGACATGCGGTACGGCGCCTGCCTCGATGAGGACTGGACCGACTGCGACCCCGACGAGTATCTGCGGGATCGCTGCCACGAGGTGCCGTTCCTGCCGGGGGCTGTCTATCACTTCGTCGCCACCACCGCCGGACCACGCGCGGTCGGGCTCATCCTCGGCGACCACCTGGTGCGGGCGCGCAGCGCGTCCGGGGTGGGCCGGTCGCGGCGAATCCCGTTCGAGCCCGCCCACGGGCTCACGCTGACCGGCCTGAACCACTTCGACCTGCTCAATCACCCGACGGTCTACGCGAAACTGCGCGACTGGCTCAGCCAGCCGGCGCTGATGGCGCGGCCGGAGGCCGTGGGTTAGCAGTCGCCCGGCAGATGAGTCGATGCGGTGATCAGCGGCGGCATCATGATGACCGCGCCCGCGGCTTCGGCTTCCGACCGCCAGGTCGCTGACAACGTGTCGATGTCAGCGAGTTCCTCGGTGACCAAACCGAGTTGTTCGGCGATGGGAAGCATCAAGCGCCACACCTCCATCGCGTAGGCAAAGACATCGGGGGTGTTGACGCCACCGATCGGCGCCGCAAGGGTCAGTTGTGGCGCCGGCAGCCCAGCCCGCTGAAATAGGCCGTGCAGCGTCGTGCCGAAGCGTGGATCCAGACCAACAGAGCGAAAAGCTGCCACAATGCCTTCCGCCACCGCCCGAAACTGGGGTATCTCCGGTACGCTGCTCGTCGCACCAATATCGTTCTCGCAGAACGCAATCAGACCCCCTGGCCGCACCAGCCCGGCCAACTGGCGCAAGGCCAACGCGGGATCGGGCAGATGCATCAGGATCAGCCGTCCCACCACGGCGTCCACCGGTTCGTCCAGGGCGATGTCGCCGATCGTGGCCTGTTCGAAACTGACCCACGACAGCTGCTGCTCGGCGGCCCGAGCCCGGGCCACCTCGATGATCTCGGCCGCGGCGTCGAGGCCGAGTACGCTGCCGGCCGGCCCGACCAGTCGGGCGGCCACGAACGACACGTCGCCGGGACCGCAGCCCACATCCAGGACACGCATGCCCGGCCGCAGTCCGGCACGGTAGAGCGCATGCTCGGTGTCGTCGTCATACAGCCGGGCTTGTAGCAGCAGCCGGCGAATTTCAACATCGGCGTGACCCAGCACATAAGTGCTCGCGGCCTTCGCGGCCGGCTGACCGCTGCTCATCGTGGAGCCCTGGTCGCCGCCTGCGGCGCCGGCCACAAGAACGGATGCATCGGTCATGGCTTGAACCTAAACTTATAAGGCAAACAAATCAAGTAGTAAGTACGAAAATACTTCCCAGTGCTAGAATCGACGCATGACTGGGCGGCGAAGTTATGGTCAGGACTGCCCGATCGCCAATGGGCTGGATGTGCTCGGCGAGCGCTGGACACTGCTCATTCTGCGGGAGCTTGTGGGCGGCCCGCGCCGCTACAGCGATCTGCGAGCGCAATTGCCAGGCATCGCGACAAACCTTCTGGCCCAACGCCTTGACGAGCTTCAACAGGCCGGCGTCGTTGAACGCGCCGAGCTGCCCCCGCCGATCGCACGCACCGTCTACACCCTCAGCGACGACGGGTGGCGGCTGGTGCTTCCCATCATCGGTGCCGTCGCACGGTTCGGCCTGGAGACCACGCCCTCGAGAGTCGACCGAGCCCGATCACCACTCAACGGCTTTCTCGTGGGCGTGCTGCTGGGTTTC
Source organism: uncultured Actinomycetota bacterium (assembly GCA_963787635.1). Lineage (GTDB taxonomy): Bacteria > Actinomycetota > Actinomycetes > Mycobacteriales > Mycobacteriaceae > Mycobacterium. Next base: position 378,240 of record CAWBDP010000009.1, read on the forward strand.
GATCCCGTTGGCGCCGCGAAACTACAGGCGACGTATCGCGCGCAGATCGACGGTCGCAATTTCGATTTCGGCGTCAGAGCCGGACGGCTCGCCGCGGGGCGACCTGAACCAGACGTGACCTTGACGGCGTCGGCGCCCGACCTGGTGACCGCTCGACTGGGGTCCACCGCAACACAGCGTCACGCCGCCGTGCGTCGGATGCGCTTTTACGGCAAACGTGACGATGTCGAGACCATGCGGACGGTCTTTCGGCTGACGCCCGCCCGGACAGCTGCCCGTTAACGGTCGTCACAGAAAGCCGAGCGCCCGCCGGCCGGTGCCGACGGACGGCGTCGGGTCGGTCTTGAGCGTCTGCAACATCAGCTCGTAATAGACGTCGCGAAAGTCGGTGGTGGGCTTCAGATCACCGTTGTCCAGATCGGTCAGGCTGGGTTCGTCGCCGTAGAAACCGCCCCTGACCGCGTTGCCGGCCACGAAGACCGGCCCGGCGGTGCCGTGGTCGGTGCCCTGCGAGGCGTTGGCCGCCACCCTGCGCCCGAATTCGGAGTACGCCAGCACGACGACGTTGCGGCCGTAGCGGTCGTCGGCCATCTCCCGTAGGAACGGGGTCACCGCCTCGTCGAATGTCTGCAGCTGACGCTGCTGAGTTTCGCGTTCGTCGGCGTGGGTGTCGAAGCCGCCGAGCTGCACGCAGTACACCCGGGCCGGCACCGCCGCCTTGACTGCCGTGGCCACCATCGCCAGTTGCGCGGCCAATCCGTTGCCGGCCTTGGCCGAAGCCTTGACCGGCGCGAACGCCGTGTCGGCGGTGCGGGCGGCGCGGTAGGCGGCGCACACCGCCGACATTGCCGGCGTATCGGTAGCGTCGTCGACGCCCAACGCGTCCATTGTCATGTTGAACCGCTGCGCCGACTCGGGCGAGCCAGACGCCGAAAGCGCGGCAGCCGTGCATTTTTCGCCTACCGCAAGCGGTGGCAACACCGAACCGATGTTGACCGCGCGCAGCGGATCGTCGCCGGTGGCGTCCAGCCAGCGCCCGATCCAACCGGTGGAGACCGGCTCGGCCGGCGACGCGGTCTGCCAGATGTCCATCGAGCGGAAGTGGCTGTGATCGGGTTGCGGGTAACTCGCCCCGCGAACGATGGCCAGTCTCTTGTCGTTCCAGAGTTGGGCCATTCCCTTGAGTGCCGGGTTCAGCCCAAACTGGTCATCGAGGTGCAGCACATCGCCCGGCGCATAGGCAAGCTCGGAACGCAGGTCGTGATAAGTGTTGTCCGCGTACGGGATCAGGGTGTTCACGCCGTCGTTTCCGCCGTAGAGGGTCACGATCACCAGGACACCGCTGCCGTCGGGCAACGGCCGGTCCTGCGCCGCGCGCTTCAAGTCGGGCCAGGTGACTGCTATTGTCCCGGAAAGCAGCCCGGCCGCGCCGAGCCCGGCACTGGCTATCAGAAACTTGCGGCGGTTGATCTCGGACATTCCACACTCGCTATGACGTCAGGTATTCGGGCGTGTTGACCGCTGCCGCGAGCAACTGTGCGGGTTTGCGGACCAGCGGCTGCAGCGCGGCAGCGGTGCGATCCGACCACGCGCCGACCCCGATCAGGTAGCCGACGGCATCGATCCGGTCATCGGCCGCAGCGCTTTCGACCGTGGACAGGTCCCCGTCGCGCGCGAGGCTGCTGGCGGCGCTCAGCCGCAGGTCGGCGCTGGCGGTGGACAACCACACCCGCCCGTGCGGCCAGCCACCCACGTCGGGCGGATAGAACGGTCGCTGCCCCAACCCTTTCAGCGTCGCTTGGACCTTCTTGAGCTGCGCCGGGCTGTCCACCGGTACCCCGAGGGTGCGGATCACCCGACCAGCCACTCGACCGGAGTGTTGACGATGGCGGCACGGCTGCGGGTGAATTCGTCGTCGGTGAGGATCGCGCGGGTCGCGGCGCGCAGGTCGCGGTTGGGGCCGTAGGCGGTGACCACGCGGTCGAGTGCCTGCGCCGAGGGCGGATCGTCGGACGCCAACTGCTGCCACAGCCGCCCGGTGACGTAGTAGGGCGACTTGGGCTGAGCCAGCACCGCGTCGCAGAATCCGGCCGCGTCGAAATCGCCGGTGACGCCGAACAATGTCTTGGCGCTGGCGTCGTGACGTCTGGCGACCATCGACACGTTTCCGTCCTCGCCGATGACCCATCCGGTCAGCGCCCGGGCGCCCGCCCGCACGTCGTCCTCGGTGTAGCCGTTGCCGTGTCCCAGCGCGAACAGCTCCATGAATTCCCGGGCGAGGTTCTCGTTTGCGGCCTTGGCGGTGTTCTTCTGACCGTCGAGCCAGCGCAGCATCGCCGCGTCGGTCAACATCGCGAAAGCCAGCGTGCGGAAATCACCCAGTGCCATGGTGCGCAGCTTTTGGTTTTGCACCGCCATGTGGCCCGCGACCTTGACCTTTTGTGCGGAGGTGGCAAAGTGGTTGTGCCACAACAACGTCAGCTTCTCACCGAACGGCTGCCGGACGGTAATCATGCGCTGCAACCACCAGTCCGACAACTGCGACATCTGCTCGGCGAGTTCGCGATTGAACTGCTTCTTGTGCCCTACTTGGGCGCCCTTTTTCGGCCGTGACAGCGACGCGAAGCCCGGCATCGGAGTCGCGACCGCGCCGGGGTCGGCATCGGGATCCGAGCTCAACGCAGCATCGACGTAGGCCGCCCAGTTCCCGGCGCTGACCGCGTCGACCTGTGGCCCGGTCACACCGAATCCGGCCCGGCGCAGCATGCGCGCCGTGGCAATCCACCCCTGCGACTGAGCCACGGATTAACTATCCGCGACCAAGCTGGGAATTAGCTGGGTCTTTTAGCGACGTGCGCAAGTCGTTATCTCGCCGAGGTCAACGCCGGTGTGCACAATCGAGACGTGGCCACCTGGCGCGACGTCGTCCGGATCGTCGGCGATCTCCCCCTCACCACCGAGCCGTCACCGCACAAGTGGCGAGTCGGCAAAAATCTGCTGGTCTGGGAGCGGCCACTGCGCAAATCGGACTGTGAAGCCTTGACAGCGGCCGGATCAGAGGTGCCGGCCGGCGACATCCTGGGCGCGCGGGTGGCTGACGAAGGCGTCAAGTTCGCGCTCATTGCCGACCAGCCGAACGTCTATTTCACCACCCCGCATTTCGACGGCTATCCGGCGGTGCTGGTGCAACTGGCCAAGATCACGGTCCCGGAGCTGCGGGAACTGATCACCGAGGCCTGGTTGGTGCGGGCCCCGAAACGGCTGGTCAAGGAATTCCTGGCGGACCGCTAGGTGTATTAGGCCACCGGCTGCAGCTCGAACACTCGAATGACCCTGGACGTCTTGGCCTGGTAGTCGGCGAAACCCGTTGCCGCCGCGGTGATCTTGCCGATGGCCGCGTCGCGTTCCGCTGCCGGCAGCTCACGGGCGACGACGTCGACGGATTCGGTGCCGATTTCGACGTGCGCGGACAGATTGGCCCGCAGGTTGTGCACCCACGCGGGGTTGACGTCGGCACCGGCAAACGAGCCGATGATGATCAGCTTGCCGTCGATCCGCAGGTAGGCCAACGGCGACAACCGCGGCTGACCGGACTTGGCACCCAACTTTGCGCACGGCGCCCGGCTCGGCGCCCAACTTTGCGCCGAGATCGACGTGAGAGCCAGAATCCGCGACGACCGGCGCGCTGACGTCGTTACCGGCGAGCGAGGGCCAAAATAGCTGCGCTAACGTCGATCTCGGCGCTCGGGGATGGCGTCTATTCCGGATTCCTTGCGCTGCAATGCGGTGATCGGCGTGGGTGCGTCGGTCAGCGGGTCGACGCCGCCGCCGGTCTTGGGGAATGCGATCACCTCACGGATCGAGTCCGTCCCGGCCAGCAGCGCGACGATCCGGTCCCAGCCGAACGCGATACCGCCGTGTGGTGGCGCGCCAAACATGAATGCCTCCAACAGGAAACCGAACTTCTCCGCGGCCTCCGCCTGATCCAGACCCATCACAGCGAATACCCGTTCCTGGATGTCGCGGCGGTGGATACGGATCGAGCCGCCGCCGATCTCGTGGCCATTGCAGACGATGTCGTAAGCGTCGGCCAGCACGTTGCCTGGATCGCTGTCGACCACCGATTCGTACTCGGGTTTGGGCGAGGTGAACGCATGATGCACCGCCGTCCACGCGCCCGAGCCGACGGCCACGTCACCGGCTGCGGTCGCCTCGTCGGCCGGCTCGAACAACGGCGGATCGACCACCCAGACGAACGCCCAGACGTTCGCGTCGATCATGCCCAGCCGGTCGGCGACCTCGCCGCGGGCGGCCCCCAGCAGCGCCTGCGACGACTTCACCGGACCGGCAGAGAAGAAGATGCAGTCTCCCGGCTCGGCGCCGACATGGGCGGCCAGCCCGGAGCGTTCGGCCTCGCTCAGGTTCTTTGCCACCGGACCGCCCAGTGTGCCGTCCTCAGCGACCAGCACGTAGGCCAGGCCCCGGTGACCGCGCTGTTTGGCCCACTCCTGCCAGCCGTCCAGCGTGCGCCGCGGCTGAGAGGCCCCACCCGGCATCACCACCGCGCCGACGTATGGCGCCTGGAAGACCCGGAATGTGGTGTCTTTGAAGAACTCCGCGCATTCCACCAGCTCCAGACCGAACCGCAGGTCGGGCTTGTCGGAACCGAACCGTCGCATCGCGTCGGCGTAGTCGATCCGCGGGATGGGCGTCGGGATCTGGTAGCCGATCAGCGCCCACAGGGCGGTCAGGATCTCCTCGGAGACGGCGATGATGTCCTCGGCGTCGACGAAGCTCATCTCCACGTCCAGCTGGGTGAACTCGGGCTGGCGGTCGGCGCGGTAATCCTCGTCTCGGTAGCAGCGGGCGATCTGGTAGTAGCGCTCGATTCCGGCGACCATCAGCAGCTGTTTGAACAGCTGCGGGCTCTGCGGCAATGCGTAGAACGTGCCCGGCTGCAGCCGCGCCGGCACCAAGAAATCACGGGCCCCCTCCGGCGTCGAGCGGGTCAGCGTCGGAGTCTCGATCTCCACGAAGCCGTGCCCAGCCAACACCGAACGTGCTGCGGCATTCACCCTGGAGCGCAACCGAATTGCCGAGCCCGGCCCGTCGCGGCGCAGGTCGAGGTAGCGGTACTTCAACCGCAGCTCCTCGCCGGCCGGTTCGTCGAGCTGGAAAGGCAGCGGCGCGCTTTCGCCCAGTACGGTCAGCGCCGTCGCGTTGACTTCGACCTGGCCGGTGGCGATCTCGGGGTTGGCGTTGCCCTCCGGCCGGATCTCGACGACGCCCTCGACGGCCACGCAGAACTCGGCGCGCAGCCGGTGCGCCTGGGCCAGCACGTCGGCCGCACGGAACACCACCTGGGACACGCCCGACGCGTCGCGCAGGTCGATGAAGATGACACCGCCGTGATCACGCCGGCGCGCCACCCAGCCGGCCAGCGTGACCGTCTGGCCGGCATCGCTACTCCTCAGCGAACCGGCGGCGTAGCTGCGCAGCACAATCACTCCCCTTTCTGACCGACTGCCCAGTTTAAGGGGCGGTGTAATTTCGCTTCTATCGCCACAAACATCGCACTGGTCGGGCCCGGGGCCGTCGGTACGACGGTCGCGGCACTGTTGCACTCCGCCGGGCACTCGGTGCTGCTGTGCGGCCATACCCCGCGCGAGAGCATCGAACTGCGGCCCGACGATGCAGATCCCATCGTGGTGCCCGGTCCGGTGCATACCAATCCCGACGAGGTCGCCGGCCCGGTCGACGTGGTTGTGTTGGCGATCAAGGCCACCCAGAACGAGGACGCCCGCGGCTGGCTTTCCCGGCTGTGCGCCGAGCACACCGCCGTGGCCGTGCTGCAAAACGGTGTCGAGCAAGTCGAGCAGGTGCAGCCGCTGTGCCCGTCGTCGGCGGTGGTTCCCGGGATCGTGTGGTACTCGGCGGAGACACAGCCCGAGGGCTGGGTGCGGCTACGCGGGGAGGCCGCGCTGGTGCTGCCCAGCGGCCCCACCGCCGAGATGCTCGCCGAACTGCTGCGCGGCGCCGGCTGCCGGGTGGACTGCGATCCCGACTTCATCACCGCGGCGTGGCGCAAGTTGCTCGTCAACGCGCTGGCCGGACTGATGGCGATGTCCGGGCGGCGCTCGGGGATGTTCCGCCGCGACGACGTGGCCGCCCTGTCCCGCCGCTATGTCGCCGAATGCCTGGCAGTTGCGCAGGCCGAGGGTGCTCGGCTCGGCGACGACGTGGTCGACGAGCTGGTCGGCATGTTCCGCGCCGCCCCGGAAGACATGGGCACGTCGATGCTGGCCGACCGGGAAAACCAGCGGCGGCTGGAGTGGGACATCCGCAACGGGGTCATCATCCGCAAGGCCCGCGCCCACAACTTGGCCACCCCGATCAGCGATGTCCTGGTGCCACTGCTGGCCGCGGCCAGCGACGGGCCAGGATAGACCTTGGTGCCACGCTGGATGTGGAAAGCTGATGTCAACCACGACTAGCTGCAACGGAGCCGGCGATGACCTTCAACGAGGGTATGCAGATCGACACCAGCACCACGTCGACATCCGGCGGGGGTGGCGGTCGCGGGATCGCCATCGGCGGCGGGCTTGGCGGGTTGCTGGTGGTCTTGGTGGCGATGTTTCTCGGCGTCGATCCCGGCAATGTGCTCAGCCAGCAGTCGATCAACACCCAAGACGACGTGTCGCCCGGGTTCGACTTGAACCAATGCCGCACCGGGGCCGACGCGAACAAATACGTCCAGTGCCGGGTGGTGGCGACCGCCAACTCCGTCGACGCGGTCTGGCGCCAGCTGATGTCCGGATACACCCGCCCGCATGTACGGCTGTTCAGCGGCCAGGTCGACACCAGGTGCGGACCGGCCACCAGCGACGTCGGGCCGTTCTACTGCCCTGGCGACCAGACCGCTTACTTCGACACTGATTTCTTCCAGGTGCTCAAAGACCAATTCGGTTCCAGCGGTGGGCCATTGGCGCAGGAATACGTGGTCGCTCACGAGTTCGGCCATCACGTGCAAGACCTCCAGCACATCCTGGGCCGCGCGCAGCAGGGAGCGCAGGGGGCCGGCGGCAACGGGGTGCGCACCGAACTGCAGGCCGACTGTTACGCCGGGGTGTGGGCGCACTACGCCGCGATCACCAAACAGGAAAGCACCGGAGTGCCGTATCTGGATCCATTGAGCGACAAGGACATCGATGACGCGCTGTCGGCCGCGGCCTCGGTGGGCGACGACCGGATCCAGCGGCAGGCGACCGGACGCACCCATCCCGAGTCGTGGACGCACGGGTCCTCAGAGCAGCGGCAGCACTGGTTCACCGTCGGCTACCAGACCGGTGACCCCAACAAGTGCGACACCTTCCACGCCGCAGACCTCGGGTAGGCCGCGTCAGAACAGCGTGGGCTGCGCAGCCCCGACCACAGGGCGCGTCGCGGCTTCGCCGGCAAAAACCCGCCGCTCGCCGGCCAGGGCATGCTTGACGACAAGCGGTCGCACCCGTTCCTGCAGCTGCTCGCGGTAGTGCGGCGGCAGATAAGCTCCGCGTCGGTACAACTCGCGATACTGCCCGACCAGTTGCGGGTGGGTACGCGCCAGCCAGGACATGAACCAGCCGCGGGTCGACCCGCGCAGATGCAGGCCGAACACCGTCACACCGGTGGCTCCGGCGCCCGCGATCTGGCCGCAGCAGGCCATCGAGGTGCTCGACAGAATCCGTCAGGTACGGCAGCACCGGAGCGACCATGACATGGCAGTCGAGGCCGGCGTCGCGAATCGCCTTGATCAGCCCGAGCCTGGCCAGCGGGCCGGGGGTGCCCGGTTCGACCTCCTTGTGCAGCTCAGGATCGCCGACCGCGAGCGACACCGACACGCTGACCGGCACCTGTCCCGCGGCGTCGGCGATCAGCGGCAGATCGCGGCGCAGCAGCGTGCCCTTGGTCAGAATCGACAGCGGCGTGCCCGACTCGGCCAGCGCGCCGATAATCCCGGGCATCAAGGCGTAACGGCCCTCGGCGCGCTGATAGGGGTCGGTGTTGGTGCCCAGCGCAACCGTCTCGCGCTGCCACGACCTGCGCTGCACCTCGCGGCGCAGCACGTCGGCGATGTTCGTCTTGACGACGATCTGGGTGTCGAAATCCTCGCCGCAGTTCAGGTCCAGGTACTCGTGGGTGGGCCGGGCGAAGCAGTACCGGCAGGCATGCGAACAGCCCCGGTACCCGTTGACGGTGTACTGAAACGGCAGCATCGCGGCGCTCGGGATTTTGTTCAGCGCGGACTTGCAGAGCACTTCGTGGAAGGTGATGCCGTCGAACTGCGGTGTCCGCACGCTACGGACGAAGCCGATGCGCTCCAGGCCCGGCAACGCGCCGTCGTCGACGTCGACGCCCTGGCCGATCCCACCGCATACCCTATTCGAACGCATGTTCGCATCGGTGTCAAGCCGGAACACCGTGACCACGGAGCCAAAAGGCCGGTTCGTGAGCCGAGTCAATTAAGCTCGCGGGCGTGAGGTCTGATTCTGATTCTGACATTGAACTGCCAGACGACGACGACTATGAAGACGACGACTACGAAGACGACGAAGACGACGATTACGAACAACCCAGCAACCGGTTGAAGTGGGCGTTGATCGCGGTGACAGTTCTCGCAATTGTCGCCACAATTCTGCTCGGTGTGACGCTGTTTGGCGGCGGCGACGCTGCCAAGGATCCGTCAGCGCAGTCGACAAAACCGGGCGCGGGCCAGACGGCGGACGCCAGCGCCAACGACACCGGTCCGGTCGCCGTGATCACCGAAGACCCCAGTTGCGCAGCCTGGACAACCATCAACAACTCGTTGTCCAACAACGGAGCGGGCATTTGGAACGAGCGCGATCGAACGATTCCGGCAGACCAGTGGAACCAGAAGCAGCGCTTCCAGTTCATGGCCGCCGGCACAGTCGATGCGCAGCGCCGCCGTCCAGGCGGTCGGGTTGGTCAAGTTGACACCCCACCGCGTGATGCGCGAACTCTACGAACAGTTCATCGCCTACGCGCGCATCTACGCCGAGCACGTCCCCAAATACGTTCCGCAGGATGAGAACTACGCGGGCACCGCCAACAGCGCCGCCTCGGCGCTAGGGGCGATCTGCGGAGCGATCATCGATGGTTCCGCTGCCGCGCGTGGGCCCTTGGTGCAGGCGGAGACGGCACCAAGCCAGACCGCACCCCCGGCTAACCCCACGAATCCGCAACGCTTTTTGCCGAACCCCAACCCGGTGTGCAAAGACTGGGCCTCAGCGCTGGATCAGTTCGGTACCCAAACCGCGCGCGTGGCAGCAATTAGATCCCAGCATCCCCGCCATCATGTGGAACCAGGAGCAGAAAGCCGCCAACTCTGCCGTGGCGCCGGTGATGAATTCCTTCGCCAACAAGCTCGAATCGCTTGGGCGGCGCAGCAATAACCTCACGTTGGCGGACTTCGCCGCGCTCTCCGCGCAGTATCGCCGCGCGTTCGCGCAGAGCGATCTCGACCTACGACCGGGCCGACAACCACCTGGCCAACGCCGCGACTTACATCTCCACCACGGTCCTGGGGGCCTGCGCGGCAGCGGGCAGTTGATACCCGGAAAACCTCGACCCACAGCCGTCTTCCCCACAGCTAACGCGCCGTGGGGAAGACCGCCCTCCCTGCTGCGATGGCTTAGAACAGGCTGGTCAGCAGTGCGCTCAGGTCGACGCTGAGTTGACTGCTGACATCGCCGGCCGCGCCTGGATCGACCACTCCGATGAGGTCGTTCAGTACGCTGCTCAGGTCCGACAATGCCGTCGTGTCCGCCCCACCAAGCAGGTCGACCGCTGAACTGTGGGTGTCGAGCGATCCCGCCGCCTCGGCGACGACCCTGGTCGGTGCAGAGAGGTCGCCAGCGATTTCCGAGCGCGCCAGCAGCACGTTCTCGATCGTCCCGCGACTAACCAACTGGCGGAGAGCCTCGGACACATCATCCAGGGCCCTGGCGGCAACATGGCCGCCAGTCGAGCAGACCGTATTCCGGCGGAACGCCAAGCCGTAGCAAGGCGTCGGCGACGAACGGCGACGCGGCCCCGTCGACGTCGTATCCGTTGAGGAAAGCGTCGAGCACGGTAGAGGGCGCGTTGGCCAGGTCAGACAGCGCCGTCGTGTAGTCCCCGCCGTTCAGCGCGGTCGAGATGTCGTCGCTGACGCCGTCAATGGCCGCCATGGCGGCATTGGCCGGGTATAGCCCAGCCTGGATGAGTTCGCTCAGCCAGATCGGAACACCGTTACCGGTGGCGTTAACGAAGTCTGCCGCGTACGGGCTAACGACCGCACCCGTGTCGTTAATCACATTGTCGATGTTAGTCGTGATGCTCTGAAGGACTTCTGAGCCGCCGGTGAGCAGATCGTGGTTGATCGTCAGCTCCGAACTCAGCAGATAGGAATACGGGCCGTACAGCGCGTCGTAGAGGTCGCCCGACGAGAGATTGGCCGACGCCTGCTGCAAGACATCGGGCAGACCCTGTAGCGCTGCGGTGAAGTCATTTTCCGCATTTTGCGCGGCCGTGCTCAATTCGCCGGCATACACCTCCTGGTTGGCCAGAACCTGCGTGAGGATGGGGGTGGGATCAGCAGCGATCTGCGCCTCGAGGGCCTCTAGGTTGGTCGTAGTGTCGCTGATGAGCTGGTCCGGCGTCACGATCGGGAAGGCCTGGTCATCCAGCGAAACACCCACATCCAGCGCGCTACCCACCGAGGAAAGCCGCACCGCACGGGCCTGGATATCCAACGAGGCCGGCCCTACCGGCGTGAGGGCAATAAGGCCGGCGCCCACCACGGCGACACCGGCGCTCGCATAAGGACGAAGTGCGTGTTGCATAGCCATCTCCTTTGATGGTCTCCAGCGGGCCGCGGTCGACCCCAGCTGAAGAATAGCTGAGCGCAATCTGAGAAACCATACAATTGGCAAATAACTTCCAAGATTTTTGGCACCGTAACCGCCCGTCGCCGCAATTTCATAACTGCGAAACGGCGCGCGGAAAAAGTGCGGTGTTGTTATTGCATAGCGGACACAGGAATATCTGCCCGCTGCACACCAGCCACTTTTCCAAGTTCTGAGCGCACCGAGTGATCGAGGCAACATGTAAATCCGTCTAAGAAACTCCAATCCGTGATGGTTAGGAAGTGCAGCCGTCAATTCATCAGAACAAGCTCGTCAGCAACGCGGTCAGATCGGCGCCCAGTTGCGTGCCGACGTCGCCGGCCGTGCTGGGCTCAAACATCCCGGCCGATCATGGCGCCGCCGAAGTCGTCGACGAGCTCGCGCGCCAGCACGGCGGGACGGGTTCTCCCGTCGTGCCCGGGCCCCGCGGAACAGTGAGAAAGCCATATCGGAGTTCTGCGCGAAGCGCGCGTCGGCCCAGAGGCATCTTCGCTGTCGACCGGCGTTCGCCCTCCAGGACGGTGGCGCATTGGCTCGTCACTGCCGTGGTTAGTCCCCGGCGTTCAGCGCGTTGGTGATGTCGTCGGTGACGCCGTCAAAGGCCGCCACGGCGGCATTGGGCCCGTACAGGCCGGCCACGATCAATTCCGACAGCCATGTCGGCACCGAGTTCGAACCCATAATCAGTTGGCGACGGCATCTTCCGCCTGCGCAGACACGTTCTGCACGTCGTTCGCCACATTGTCGAAATTGTCCGCGATGCCCTGTACGACTTCCGAGCGGCCGGTGAGCAGATCGTGGTTGATCGTCAGCTCCGAACTCAGCAGGTAGGAATATGGCCCGTAAAGCGCGTCATAGACGTCTCCGGACGAATAGTTGGCAGACGCTAGCTGCAACACGTCGGGCAGACCCTGCAGCGCTGAGGTGAAATCGTTGTCCGCGTTTTGAGCCGCCGTACTTAAGTCACTGGCATATACCTCTTGGTTGGCCGCGATCTGCTGCAGTATCGGATCCGGATTAGCAGCGATCTGCGCCTCAAGGGCCTGCAGATTATTGGTGGTGTCGGTGCACAGCTCGCTTGGCGTAAAGACCGGATAGGGATTGTCTACCGGCGAGACAACGACATCCAGGGCGCTTCCCACCGACGAAAGCCGCACCACACGAGCCTGGACATCCGACGAGGCCGGCGCCACCGGCATGACGGCAATATGGCCGGCGCCCAGCACGGCGACACCGGCGCTCGCATAAGGACGAAGTGCGTGTTGGATGGCCATCTCCTTTGATGGTCTGCAGCGGGCCGCGTCAGATCCATGCTGAACGCTAGCTGAGCGCACCCTGAGAAACCTCGACATTCGGCAAATATGGCCAAGATTTTTTTGACCTGGGTGCGTAAAGACCGCAATTCCTGCTCGCCGACTTCCGACTCACGATGTGCGCCTGGCAAACGGCAGTTCTGGCCACGTCGACCGCACTCGGCAAAGTGACCTCGGCCGGTAGGTGTCCGCTTACCGGAAATCCTGCACGGCCCCACGCGGTGCAGAAGTCCCTGCGCGCTTGCCGCGGGTGCTCAGAAGCTGAGCGGCCGTCCGCTCACATCCGCGGCCAGGCTGGTGCTGAGCGTCGACCCGATATCGGTGACCGCCGTGCTCAGTAAATCCAGCCGTGGAAACGGTTGGCGGGGTTGGGCATTCCAGCTCCCGGCCCGTTTCCGTCGAGCACGTTGAGGTCCTCGTCGACCAACAGCAGGTTTTCTCCGGTGATCTCGTCGAACCCCAGCCCCAGGCGCTGGGTGTAGTAGGTTCCGGGCGCGTCGGCCCGCGCGGTGATCTGCCCGGCCAAACCGGAGTCATGTCCGGCGTCGAACAGCACGCGACAGGTCAGTGCGACCTTCTGGCGGGTGGTCAACTGGGATTCGACGACATCGACGGCCAGGCGTTCTTCCGCGCGGCGCATCAGGTCGGATTTCGAGTGGGTGAAGGTGGTCCCCATGTGACACAATGGTAGCACTACAGGACACCTTGTGTCATAGGGAACGGAGGGCCGGTGACGGCACTGCTACGCGCGGTCCGTAGGCAACGCGGTCTCACCCTGGAAAACCTCGCCGAACGGGCCGGGCTGACCAAGAGCTACCTGTCGAAGATCGAGCGTGGGCAGAGCACACCGTCGATCGCGGTGGCGCTCAAGGTGGCCGGCGCCCTCGACGTCGATGTCGGGCGACTGTTCTCCGACGAGGCCGCCGCGGAGAAGATCACCGTCGACCGTGCCCAAGACCGCACGCGCCGGGCGGATGGCCGCTACCACGCCCTGGGATCGGCGATGCTCGGAAAGGCCATGTCGCCGTTCGTGGTTCGGCCCACGAGTGCAGCGGCCGAGGATCCACATCCCGAGCACGCGGGTCAGGAGTTCGTCTTCGTGCACGCCGGGACTGTCGAACTCGACTGCGGCGACCAGACCATCACGCTCGGCACCGGCGACAGTGCCTACTTTGACGCGTCGCTCCCCCACACGATCCGGGGAATCGGTAAACCGCGCGCCGAAGTCGTCGTGGTGGCGTGCCGGTGAGCCAATTGCTGTTCTGCTCATGGCACCCTGCAGCTTCCAGAGGTACAGCTAGCAACATTCGGTCATGCCGCCTTGCCGGCCGGCGCGACGCGATTGTCGGCTTCGACCTGGACTACGTGACCATCACCGACCCGCACGTCCTCGCGACCAGCGGCAGCGATCGCCACCCCATCCTGCGGCCCACGCAGCGGGCAGACGCGCACGTCGACGGCATGGTGTTCACCCTGAGCGAAGCCGAGCTGGCCGCCGCCGACGACTACGAGGTCGACGATTACCGCCGTATCCCGGTTCCGCTGCGATCCGGCGCCACGGCGTGGGTTTACGTGTTCGCCGGTTAGAGGCTTACCGGCTTTACCAGGGCCGCGTGGAGCACGTCACGCCGGTGGTGGCGTCCTGTGTCACCACCACTTGGCCGTCAACGGCGATTTCGCAGTGCAGTTGGGGAGTGCCCGAGCCGCAGTTCGGCCAGTGACACCCGCCACTGGCCGTGACGATCGCCCACTGGTTCGGATCTGCCAACGTGGTGGAGTACACCAGCGGCTGCCCGCCGGTGAAAGCCGTCTGCACGGTGTTCATGTACTGCGACGAGTTGGGGTCGTGAAGGCCGCCTGGCTGGGCGGGTCGCTGTTCATGTACCGAACGCTGCCGGTCAGATCACCGGTGGTCGTGACCGTGTAGGTCACCTGGTGGCCGGCCGGGTCCGCGTGCGCGACCGCGGGCGTAAACGCGACTGCGGCAACCCCCAGAGCCGCGGCAGATGTCGCCGCCGCAACCCCACATGTCACTTTGTGCACGTTGCTCATATCGAGAACGCTACCGGATTGTTACCGCGGCTTCGGATCTCTGGCCAGCGTTGACCTCGCTCAGGTATGAAGCATGGGTGAGTGACGAAAGGAATCCACCACCGGGCATCAGTCGCCGCCGACTGCTCACGACGGCTGCGGCGGCCCTGCTGGGGGCAGAGGCCGGTCTGGGCGTGGCCACAGTGCTGTGGTCGCGTCACTCGCATCACTGGGGCTCCGACGTCTGGTACCAGCCTGATCGGAACGGCGCGCCACCGGTGGCCGGTCTGCATCTGCAATTCGGTACCAACGCCGCGACCGAGGTCGTGGTGTCGTGGCAGACCACCGAGGCCGTCCGCAACCCGCGAGTCATGCTGGGCACGCCGACGGCGGGTTTCGGCCGTACCGTCGCGGCCGAGACCCGGGCATACCGGGATGCGAAGTCCAACAACGAAGTTCGCGTCAACCAGCCCGGCTGACCAATCTCACGCCGGACACAGACTACGTGTATGCCGCAGTGCATGACGGGGCGAGCCCGGAGCCGGGGACCATCCGAACCGCGCCATCAGGACGAAAACCGCTGCGCTTCACCAGTTTCGGTGATCAGGGTACGCCGACGCTGGGCGAGTTGTCCGACGGCACCTACGTCAGCGACAACGTCGGGACACCTGCGGCCGGCGACACCACGCTGGCGATTGAACGCCTGGGCCCGCTGTTCAACCTGGTCAACGGCGACCTGTGCTACGCCAGCCTGGCACGGGACCGAATCCGCACCTGGTCGGACTGGTTCGAATGCAATTCCCGCTCGGCCCGGTATCGCCCGTGGATGCCTGCGCCGGGCAATCACGAGAACGAATTAGGCAACGGGCCAATCGGTTACGGCGCGTATCAGACCTATTTCGCGGTGCCCGACTCTGGGTCTAGCGCCGAGTTGCGCGGATTGTGGTACTCGTTCACCGCGGGCTCGGTGCGAGTGATCTGTTTGGCCAACGACGACGTTGCCTACCAGGATGCCGGCAGCTCCTACGTGCACGGCTACTCGGGCGGAGAGCAACGACGGTGGCTTGAAACCGAACTCGCGGCGGCGCGGCACGACCCGAATGTCGACTGGGTGGTGGTGTGCATGCACCAGACGGCGATCTCGACCGCCGACCACTTCAACGGCGCCGACCTGGGAGTCCGCCAGCAGTGGCTGCCGCTGTTCGACCAGTACCGGGTCGATTTGGTGGTGTGCGGCCATGAGCATCATTACGAGCGGTCACATCCGGTGCGTGGGACTCTGGGCACCGATACCTTGACACCGAAGCCTGTGGACATCGGGGCCACTCGCAGCGACGTCGTCGATGCGTCGGGGGCACGGTGCATCTGGTCATCGGCGGGGGTGGCACCGCCAAGCCCTCCAACGCGTTGTTCTTCCCGCAACCCCGGTGCCGCGTGGTGACGGGCGTCGGCGCATACGATTCCGCCTACGGGGTCAAGGCACCGATATACGTGACCGAGGACGCGCCGTGGTCGGCGTTTCGCGACCGCGACAACCCGTACGGTTTCGCGGCTTTCGACGTCGACCCGGGTCAGCCCGGCGGTAACACCTCGATCACGGCGACACACTACGCCCTCAACGGACTGTTCGGCGCGGTGACGGTAGTCGACCAGTTCACCCTCACCAAACCCCGCGGCGACCGGCCCGGTTAGCGGTGCTGCAGTTTCGGCAGCGCTGAGCGACGCGGTGGACTCCGTTGCGGCAATGATCGAGTTCCAGCTGTCCGAATAGCCCGAAAGCTAAGCCGCGTCTGGATCTTCTTCGCCGTCGTTGTTGTCGCGGTGGAATCGTTCGGGGTGGTGGAAAGGGTTGATTCGTGGCTACCCGTGATCTAAGTGGGGCGGCGGGATCCATTCGGTGTCGCCGTGGGCGTTTTTGCGGGTGGTCCAGCCGTTTTCGGCGAGGCGGTTGTCGATACCGCAGGCCAAGGTGAGGTCGTTGATGTCGGTGCGCCGGGTGGCCTGCCACCCGTTCATGTGGTGGGCTTGGCTGTGATAAGCCGGGGCGGGGCAGCCCGGTTTGGTGCAGCCCCGGTCTTTGGCGTACAGCACGATTCGTTGGGCCGGGGAGGCCAGCCGCTTGCTGTGATACAGCGCCAGCGCCTTACCCCGATCGAAAACCGCCAGGTAATGATGCGCGTGGCTGGCCATCCGGATCACCTCCGACATCGGCACCAGGGTGCCGCCCCCGGTGAGGGCCTTGCCGGCGGCGGCCTCTAGATCCGGCAAGGTGGTGGTCACAACGATCGACACGGGCAGCCCGTTGTGGGTACCCAGCGTGCCGCAGGCCAGCAGGGCGCGCAGCCCGGCCAACAATCCATCATGGTTGCGCTGAGAAGTGCTGCGACTGTCGCGGCGTACCGCATCCTCATCCGGTACCGCTTCGACCACCGGTGTCTCGTCGTCGGGGTTGCAGGCCCCGGGGGCGGCCAGCTTGGCCAACATGGCCTCCAGGGCGGCCCGCAGCTCTGGGGTCAGCAAACCGCCCAGGCGTGACATCCCATCGAAGTCCTGCCTACCCAGGGTGAGCCCGCGCTTGCGGGCCCGTTCGGCGTCGCTGAATTCCCCATCAGGGTGTAGCCAGTCCATGATCCGCTGGGCGTAGCCGGCCAACTCATCGGGGCGATACTGGCCGGCTTTGCCGGCCAGGTCGGCTTCGGCGGCCTGGCGGGTGCCGGGGTCGACCTGAGTGGGCAGGTGGGCAAAGAAGCCGCGGATCACCTTCACATGCCCGTCACCGATGAGGCCCTGGCGTTGGGCGGCCGCGGTGGCGGGCAGCTGCGGGGCCAACAGCTCACCGGTCAGGGCGCGCCGCTCACCAAGATCGGCGGCCTCAGCGATGCGCCGCCCGGCCTCGGGTTTGGTGATCCGTAACCGGTCGGCCAGTGCAGCGCCCAGCGTACCGCCCAGTTCCTCGTCGCCGGCTTGGGCGTCGAGTTGGTTGATCAGCGTGTGTTGGGGGCGCGCAGCCGACGCGCGGCCTGCTCGAGGCGCTCCAAGGCCCGCAACCGTTCGGGGGTGGTGAACACCTCAAAGGACACCTCGCCCAACCGGTCCAGATCGGTATCCAGGGCGTGGAAGACCTCGACGATCTCCTCACGACTACTCGATCCCATGCCTCAAATTGTATGAACGCCCACCAACAAGAACGGCCATGTTGGGACTCGTGAAACTAAAGTGACACAAGTGAATTCAGCGGTCCTAGGCGGGCTACCGCCTCAGCTGCGAAAGCACCTGACCAACAACCGTATCCGTCGGAACCGAAACCTGCTCGCCGGTGGCGAGATTCTTCACCCCGACTGTGCCGGCCGTCAGATCACGTTCGCCCACAATTAAAGCGACACCGGCACCGGAGCGGTCGGCAGCGCGCATCGCGCCTTTGACGCCACGATCGCCGTATGCCATGTCGACGCGCACCCCGGCAGCCCGCAGCTGTCCGCCCAGAACCGCCAGCTGCAGTTTGGCCGGTTCGCTCAACGGCACGCAGAACACGTCACAGCGGGCGGTCTCCCCCACGCTGGTGCCCTCGGCCCGCAACGCCAGCAGGGTGCGGTCCACCCCGAGCCCGAAGCCGATGCCGGACAGGTCCTGGCCGCCGAGATGGCGCATCAGCCCGTCATAGCGGCCGCCGCCGCCGATGCCGGATTGGGCGCCGAGGCCGTCGTGGACGAATTCGAACGTGGTCTTGGTGTAGTAGTCGAGCCCGCGCACCATCCGGGGGTTGATGACATAGGGCACCTCGAGGGCGTCCAGATGGGCCAACACCGTGTCGAAGTGCTGCTTGGCGGCATCGGACAGGTGATCGAGCATCACCGGCGCATCCGCGGTCATCGCCTGGATGTGCGGGCGCTTGTCGTCGAGCACCCGCATCGGGTTGAGCTCGGCGCGGCGGCGGGTGTCGTCGTCCAGGTCGAGCGCAAAGAGGAACTCCTGCAACAGTTCCCGGTACTGCGGCCGGCTGCGTGTCGTCGCCCAGCGAGGTGATTTCCAGCCGGAACCCCGTCAGGCCCAGCGACCGGAAGCCGGCGTCGGCGAAGGCGATCACCTCGGCGTCCAGCGCGGGATCGTCGACGCCGATCGCCTCGACCCCGACCTGCTGCAGCTGACGGTAGCGGCCCGCCTGGGGGCGCTCGTAGCGGAAGAACGGGCCGGCGTAGCACAGCTTGACCGGCAGCGCGCCCCGGTCCAGGCCATGCTCGATCACCGCGCGCACCACACCGGCGGTGCCTTCCGGCCGCAGCGTCACCGATCGGTCGCCGCGGTCGGCGAAGGTGTACATCTCCTTGGACACCACATCGGTGGACTCGCCCACGCCGCGGGCGAACAGCGCGGTGTCTTCGAAAATCGGCAGTTCGATGTCGCTGTAGCCGGCGCGGCGCGCGGCGCCGAGTAGACCGTCGCGCACCGCAACGAAGCCCGCCGAGTCGGGCGGCAGGTAATCGGGTACGCCCTTGGGCGCCGCGAAAGCCTCCGTCACGGGCTCAGGCCTTCGATGAACGGGTTGCTGCGACGCTCGGCGCCGATCGTGGTGGAGTTACCGTGCCCGGGCAGGACCACGGTCTTGTCATCGAGCACCAGCAATTTGTTGACGATCGAGGTGAGCAGGTCCCGGCCACTGCCGCCGAACAGGTCGGTGCGCCCCACCGAGCGCTCGAACAGCGTGTCACCGGTGAGCACCACCTCCGAAGCGTCCCCAGCCATCCGGAAGACGACCGAGCCGCGGGTATGGCCGGGCGTGTGGTCCACCGTGACAGTGATGCCGGCCAGGTCGATTTTGTCGCCGTCTCGTTCCAGCTCGACGACCTGCTTGGGCTCGCGGAACATCGCGCTGAACAGCATTTGGCCCAGCCGCGGGCCGATGTCCTTGATCGGGTCGGTCAGCATGAATCGGTCTTCAGGGTGGATGTAGGCCGGGCAGCCGAAGGTGTCGGACACCTTCTGGGCCGACCAGATGTGGTCGATATGCCCGTGGGTGAGCAGCACCGCCGCCGGGGTCAGCCGATTCCGGTCCAGAATGCGTCGCAACGGACCCATCGCGCGCTGGCCCGGGTCCACGATGATGGCGTCTGCCCCCTGCCGCTGGGCCAGTACGTAGCAGTTGCATTGCAGCAACCCGGCGGGAAAAGCGGTGATGAACACGGTGCTCAGTTTCCCACTAGCGACGCACGAAGGGGCGCGCCACCCACATTCAGCGCGAACTGGCACACTCTGTGCTGACTTACCGGACAACCACAGAGGGGTATCGGCGGTGCCGACCAATGAACAGCGACGTGCGTCAGCCAAGCGCAAACTCCAACGCCAGCTGGAACGCCGCGCCCAGCAGGCTCGTCGGCGCCGGATCCTGACCCTGGCCGGCCTGGGGGTCGCGGTGGCCGTCGTGATCGCCGCAATCGTGACCACCGTGCTGATGACTGGCAATGACCACTCCAAGTCGACGCCGGCGGCCGCCTCGACGACGCCTTCGGATGCGGTGCCGCCGGCGCCGCCGTTGCCGTCGTTCACGCCATCGGCCAACCTGGGCGCCAACTGCGAGTACCCGGCGTCCCCGGAGCCGGCCAGCAAGCCGGTGAATCCGCCGCGGACAGGCAAGGTGCCCACCGACCCCGCCCAGATCAGTGTCAGCATGGTCACCGATCAGGGGAATATCGGTCTGCTGCTGGCCAACAACGAATCGCCGTGCACGGTCAACAGTTTCGCGAGCCTGGTGGCACAAAAGTTTTTCGACAGCACCAGCTGCCATCGGCTGACGACGGCGCCGACGCTGAATGTGCTGCAGTGCGGTGATCCCAAGGCTGACGGTCATGGTGGGCCGGGCTACCAGTTCGCCAACGAATATCCCAGCGACCAGTACAAGCCCGGCGATCCCGCGCTGGACCAGCCGGTCGTCTATCCGCGCGGCACCCTGGCGATGGCCAACTCCGGAGCCGACAGCAACGGCAGCCAGTTCTTCTTGGTGTACAAGGACTCTCAGCTACCGCCGCAGTACACCGTGTTCGGCAAAATCCAAGACGACGGCCTGGCCACGTTGGACAAGATCGCCAAGGGCGGAGTCGCCGGCGGCGGTGACGACGGCGCACCTGCCATCAAGGTCACCATCACGTCGGTGCGTCTGGACTGACGCGCTCTGAGTGAGCAGGAGTTCTTGTGGACGAAATGACATTCGGGCGGCTCCGATTGATCACCGCGGCGGTGCTGGTGGCGGTCGCAGCGGTGGGCTGCGGGGCGATCACCAGTCGCCGCTCCACAACGACGACAACGCACACCTGGGATCGGACGACGACGCCGAGCGCCTTCGCGACCACCCCGTCGGCGCCGATAGCCCCGGGCCTTGCGCCACTGCCCCCGTTCGTGCCATGCGCCGAGCTGGGCGCCAACTGTCAATATCCGCCGTCGTCGGACCCAGCCGCCAAGCCGGTGTCGGCGCCGAGGTCAGGCAAGGTGCCGACGGACCCCGCCCAGGTCAGTGTCAGCATGGTCACCGACCAGGGCAATATCGGTCTGCTGCTGGCCAACAACGAATCGCCCTGCACGGTCAATAACTTCGTCAGCCTGGCCCAACAGAAGTTCTTCGACGACACCAGCTGTCACCGGCTGACCACGTCACCGGGACTCAGCGTGCTGCAGTGCGGTGATCCTAAGGGCGACGGTAGCGGTGGACCGGGTTACCAGTTCGCCAACGAATATCCCAGCGACCAGTACCAGACTGGCGACCCCGCGCTCGACCGGCCGGTCGTCTACCCGCGTGGCACCCTGGCGATGGCCAACGCCGGACCGAACACCAACGGCAGCCAGTTCTTCCTGGTGTACAAGGACTCTCAGCTACCGCCGCAGTACACCGTGTTCGGCAAAATCCAGCCCGACGGGCTGGCCACCCTGGACAAGATCGCCGCGGGCGGAGTCGCCGGCGGCGGCGGCGACGGCACACCCGCCACCAAAGTCACCATCACGTCGGTGCGCCTGGACTGACGCGCCGCTGCGGTGAGCAGGAGTTCTGGTGGAAGAAACGACATTCGGGCGGTACCAGTTCTCGAGCTTCTGGGCCGCGGCGCCATGGGCGAAGTCTTCCGTGCGCACGACACTGCCACCGACCGGGTCGTCGCGATCAAACTGTTGCCGCCGCAGCTGGCCGAAAACCTGGCGTATTAAGCAGCGATTCCGCCGCGAAGCGCGCACGGTCGGCAGGGCTCAACGACCCACACGTGGTGCCCATCCACGATTACGGCGAGATCGACGGCCGGCTCTACGTGGACATGCCGTTGATCGAAGGCCGCGACCTGAGCCACGCTGCATCACCGAGGGTGGCCGAATGCATCCCGCTGGGGCGGTCGCGATCATCGAACAGGTCGCCGCGGCGTTGGACAGCGCCCACCAGGTGGGGTTGGTCCACGGCGATGTCAAGCCGTCGAACATCCTGGTCGACGCGCGGGAATTCGTCTATGTGACCGATTTCGGGCTCGCCCGGCTCGCCGGCGGCCCCGCGACGGCGAACACTGGGCCCACGGGGGGCACCCTGGCCTACATGGCACCCGAGCGCCTCAGCGGAACCACTGACCCTCCTCCGACGTGTATTCGCTGGCCTGTGTGCTGCACGAGTGCCTGACCGGGCAACGGCCCCGCCCCGGTGACAGTCTCGAACAGCAGCTCACCGACCACTTCAGCGCCCCGCCGCCGCGACCGTCGGCCAGCTGCCCGGATCTCCCCCGGCATTCGACGCGGTCATCGCCCGCGGGATGGCCAAGGACCCCGCCGAGCGCTATCAGACCGCGACAGAACTGGCCGACGCCGCGCGTGCAGCGCTGACCAACTCCTTCGGCGCGGCACCGCCGCCGCCCGGCCCCACCGAACACGCCATGTGGCCCTCCGCCCAACCCGGCACCATCGCCGCACCGGCGTATGCGGGATCGCTTGCGCCACCGTCGGTTCCGGTCCGCATCGGCCGCTATCTCTTGATGTTCCTGATTCTGGTGGTCAGCGGCTATCTGGTGATCACGCTTGTCGCCGGCCACCACCGCGCCCAGCCCGGCATCGACCAGCTCGGGGGTACCCGGATCACGCTGACGGCACGCACCTCCGACGGCTCACCGCCCACGCCCGGGGCGCTGTCTGCAAGCACAGCACACCATCAGCGCCCGGGCCAAGGGGCTGGGGATCTCGGATGCACAGGTCGTCATCGTGGGCGACAACATCGTCGTGACGGTGCCCGGCAATAACGCCGACGAAGCACGCAGTCTCAGCCAAACCGCCCGGTTCTACATCCGGCCGGTGATCCAGGCGGTCCCGGCGGGACCTGCCCCGACCGGCGGCCCGTCGCCGGCACCGACCCCGCCGACCGGTCAAAGCGTTGCCGAGCGCATCGCGATAGAACGGCAGTTGCGGCAGAGCACCAACAAGCGAATTCAGTACATCGCGCTGGAGTTACAGGCCAGCCGGTGCGACGAGGACGACGTGCTGGCCGGCAATGACGACCCCAGCCTGCCGCTGATCACCTGCTCGACCGACCACAAAAGCGCCTACCTGCTGGCGCCGTCGACCATCAGCGGCGACCAGATCCAAGACGCCAGCTCGGGCCTCGACAGCCGCAGCGGCGGCTACGTCGTCGACCTGCAGTTCAACGGGCCCGCGGCCAGCACCTGGGCCGACTACACCGCCGCCAACATCGGAACCCAGGTCGCATTCACGCTGGACACCCAAGTCGTCAGCGCACCGTATATCCGGGAAGCCATCCCGGGCGGACGAACCCAGATCACCGGCGGTGACCCGCCGTTCACCAAAGATTCCGCACGCCAGCTGGCCGACGTCCTCAATTACGGGCCGCTGCCATTGGCATTCGAACCATCAGCTGCTGAATCGGTCCCGCCGAAACCTGGTGCGGCGAAAACGGTTTCGACGTGGCTGCCGGCAGCACGGACAGCGGGTGCGGTCGGACTGCTGTTGGCACTGATCGGCGCGCTGGTGATCTTGTACCTTCCCCGGTTTCGCCGGCCGCGCGTCTAGGCCGCGGAGGTAATCCGGTAGACGTCGTAGACACCTTCGACGTTGCGGACGACGTCGAGCAGATGGCCGAGGTGCTTGGGGTCGCCCATCTCGAAGGTGAACCGGCTGATCGCCACCCGGTCGCCCGACGTGGTCACCGACGCCGACAGGATGTTCACCTTCTCGTCGGCCAGCACGCGCGTCACGTCTGACAGCAGCCGGTGCCGGTCCAGCGCCTCGACCTGGATGGCCACCAGGAACACCGACGACGGTGACGGCGCCCAGTGCACCTCGATGATCCGCTCGGCCTGCTGTTGCAGGGATGCGGCGTTGGTGCAGTCGGTCTGGTGCACGCTGACCCCACCGCCACGGGTGACGAAGCCCATGATCTGGTCGCCGGGGACCGGTGTACAGCATTTCGCCAGCTTGGTCAGCACGCCCGGGGCGCCGGGAACCGCCACCCCAATGTCGTCGGTGCTGCGCTGGCGCCGCGGCATGGTGGTCGGAGTGGACCGCTCGGCGAGCTCCTCCTCGGCCTGGTCGATGCCGCCCAACTCGGCCAGCAGGCGCTGCACGACATGCCGCGCCGACGCATGCCCCTCACCGATCGCGGTGTACAGCGCGGACACGTCAGCGTAGTGCAGTTCGTTGGCCACGGCGGCCATCGAACCGCCACTGACCAAGCGCTGCAACGGAAGTCCGCCGCGGCGTACCTCGCGGGCCATCGCCTCTTTGCCGGTCTCCAGCGCCTCCTCGCGCCGCTCCTTGGCGAACCACTGCCGGATCTTGGTCTTGGCGCGCGGTGACACCACGAACTGCTGCCAGTCCCGCGACGGCCCGGCGTTGGCTGCCTTCGACGTGAAAACCTCGACCAGTTCCCCGTTTTCCAGCTTGCGTTCCAGCGCCACCAGCCGGCCGTTGACCCGGGCGCCGATGCAGCGGTGGCCCACCTCGGTGTGCACCGCGTAGGCGAAGTCCACCGGTGTCGATCCGAGCGGCAGGGTGATCACGTCGCCCTTCGGGGTGAAGACGAAAATCTCCTGCACCGCGAGGTCGTAACGCAGCGACTCCAGGAACTCGCCCGGGTCGGCAGCCTCCCGCTGCCAGTCGAGCAGTTGACGCATCCAGGCCATGTCGTCGATCTCAGCAGCGGCTTGCAGATGCGGAATCCCGTTGCGGCCCTTGGCTTCTTTGTAGCGCCAGTGCGCAGCGATGCCGTACTCGGCGGTGCGGTGCATGTCGCGGGTGCGGATCTGCACCTCCAGCGGCTTGCCCTCCGGCCCGACGACGGTGGTGTGCAGCGACTGGTAGACACCGTATCTGGGCTGGGCGATGTAATCCTTGAACCGACCGGCTAACGGCTGCCACAGCGAATGCACCACGCCGACAGCGGCATAACAGTCGCGGATCTCGTCACACAGGATGCGGATACCGACCAGGTCGTGGATGTCGTCGAAGTCGCGGCCCTTGACGATCATCTTCTGGTAGATCGACCAGTAGTGCTTGGGGCGGCCCTCCACGGTCGCCTTGATCTTCGACGCGTTCAAGGTGGCGACGATCTCGGCGCGCACCTTGGCCAGATAGGTGTCCCGCGACGGCGCCCGGCCGGCCACCAGCCGGACGATTTCCTCGTATTTCTTGGGATGCAGGATGGCGAACGACAGATCCTCCAGCTCCCACTTTACCGTCGCCATACCGAGCCGATGCGCAAGCGGCGCAATAACTTCCAGTGTTTCGCGGGCCTTGCGGGCCTGCTTCTCCGGCGGCAGGAAGCGCATGGTCCGCATGTTGTGCAGCCGGTCGGCCACCTTGATCACCAGCACCCGCGGGTCGCGGGCCATCGCGATGATCATCTTGCGGATCGTCTCGCCCTCGGCCGCACTGCCCAGCACCACCCGGTCCAGCTTGGTCACGCCGTCGACGAGGTGGCCGACTTCTTCGCCGAACTCCTCGGACAGCGCCTCGAGCGTGTAGCCGGTGTCCTCGACGGTGTCGTGCAGCAGTGCGGCCACCAGCGTGGTGGTATCCATGCCCAGCTCGGCCAGGATGTTGGCGACGGCCAGCGGGTGGGTGATGTAGGGATCTCCGGAGTGGCGCACCTGGCTGGCGTGCCGCTGATCGGCCACGTCGTAGGCGCGCTGCAGGATCGACAGGTCGGCCTTGGGGTAGACCTCCCGGTGCACGCCCACCAGCGGTTCCAGCACCGGGTTGAGCGCGCTGCGCTGGGCGGTCATCCGGCGGGCCAGCCGGGCCCGGACCCGCCGCGACGCGCTGGTGGTGGTCTTGACGGTCTCCGAGCGCGGCGACGGTTCGGGCTCGGCCTCCGGAGCCTCGGTGCGAGGCTCGGTCTCCGCCGGCGGCTCGGTGCCCGGGTCGGTCTCCTGGAGCACGTCGGAGTCCGGCAGTTCTTCGGTGACCGGCTGCACAGCTTGGGCCGTGCCCTGGTTGTCCGCCACGTCCGTCACCTCCGACCTCGAGGATATCGCCTCGAGCCCCGTTTTCCCGCCTACGTCGTCCCTGGGCTAGACGCGATGCAGGCTGCGGACCGGCAGCGGCTGCAGCAGTCCGCGGCCGCCCAGCGCCGTCAGCTCGAGCACTACCGCGGCCACCGGCACCGTGGCACCGCAGCGGTCCAGCAGCCGGTGCGCGGCGGCGAGGGTGCCGCCGGTGGCCAGCACGTCGTCGACGATGACGACGTTGCGTCCGGCCAACTCGATCCCGTCGGCGGGGATCTCCAGTGCGTCGCTGCCGTACTCCAGGTCGTAGGTCTGGGTGTGGACCGGCGGCGGCAACTTGCCCTTTTTCCGGATCGCCAGCACCCCGGTGCCGAGCCGGATGGCGACGGCGCCGGCAATCAGGAACCCGCGGGCGTCGATGCCGGCCACCAGGTCGGCTCCGGCGCAGATTTCGGCCAGCGAGCCGGCCACCGCGGCCAGCCCCCGGGGGTCGGCGAACAGCGGGGTGAGGTCCTCGAACTGGACGCCGGGCGTGGGAAAGTCGGCCACTTCGCGGGTCAAGGACCCGATCAGCTCAGCCAGCGCCGGGTCGGCTGAGTCGGCTGAGATCACCGCACCAGCACCCAGCGGTCCATGTTCCAACCGGCGCCCCAGCGCGTCGGGCTGGCCGTCACCGCGTACATCTTTTTCGACGTCACCAGGGTGCGCTGCTGGCGGTACAGCGGCAGCGTCGGCAGATCGCCCCACAGCACCGGGGCGCTCTGCCCGAGCAGGCGCACCTGTTCAGTCGGATCAGCGGATACGGCGAGCGCGCTGATGATCCCGTCGATCTGCCCGTTGTTGTAGCCGGCCAGGTTGTTGCCGTTGGCGCTGAACAGGTCATAGGCGTCCATCGCCGACGATCCGGTCGATCCGCTGCCGGTTGCGCCGCCGGTGCCGGCCAGCAGCACGTCGATCTTGCCGTCCCGCAGCGTCTGCGGGCCGACGGAGTCCGAGGTGACGTCGGAGACGGAGATCCCGGCCGGAGCGCAGGCTCTGGCGATGGCCCCGACAGTGGCGGCCAGCCGCGCGTTAGGCGCCCGGTAGCCGATCCGGATCGCCAACGGCTTGCCGGCCAGCACATCCCGGGCCGCATCCGGGCTAGAGCGGATGAACTGGGTGGCCTCAGGTGCGGCACCTTCGGCCTGCGCAACGGCATCCTCGCTGGTGGTATGCAGTCGCGTGTTGGCGATGGGCACCATGGCGTCGCGCGCGATCACGTCACGCGGCGTGCACAGCGACAATGCGCGCCGTGCGGGAGTCTGCGACAGCGGGCCGTGCGGAGCGAAGATCAGCTGCTCGATGCCCGCCGCCGGTGCATTGGTGAGCTGGTAGCTATCCGGGGTCAGCAGCGATCCCGACGACCCGGTGGCGACGTCGACGACGTCGACCGACTTGTTGTTGATCCGGTCCTGAATGTCGGCTGATTGCGGCCTCACTGTGATCCGTTTGGTGGCAGGCTTGGTCCCCCACCAGCGGTCGTTCGCGACGAGCACCACCGCCCCCCCGTCCAGGACCGAGTCGATCTTGTAGGGCCCCGAGGACGGGAAGTGCTTGGCGTCGAGGTTGGGTTTGAGATCCCAGGTCATGTTCCACAGTCGGGCGATCCGGTCCACCACCGGCATGTTGTTGCTCAGCAGCGCTCCGGTCACGTCGACGCCCAGCAGGTCGCCGATGACGTGCGACGGCATGATCGAGGTGGCGGTGAAAAGCTGGTTGTAGTCGACCACACTGTGGTCCGGGGCAAACGAGATGCGCGCCTTCTTCTGCCCCGGCCGGCACTCCAGGTTCGCGATGTCGGCGTAGCCAGCGCGGCTGGCGGCGTCGAATCCGGGGAACCGCCCAGACTGGGCCGCCCAGGTCAGCACCAAATCATCGCAGGTCACCGGCTTGCCGTCGGAGTAGACGGCATTGTCGGCGATTTGGTAGTCCAAAACCAGCGGTGCGCCGCCGACCACTGAGATCGTGCCGAAGTCGTGGTCGGCGACAACCTGTCCGTCGGGTCCGTGGTAGCCGAAACCGGCGAGGGTGCGGGCGAAGGCCTGCGCGCCGGCCGATGCAGCTCCGTTGACGGTGTTGGCGTTGTAGGTGGACAGCGCCCCGTCCACCACGTAGTCGATCTGGCCGGCGGCGCTCCCGGAACACCCCGCGAACGCGGCGGGTCCTACTGCCGCCAGGGTGACCGCCAGCCAGGTGGGAGCCACGCGCCGACGCCAGGGGGCCATCGGGCTACTGCCGGCCGATTTGTCGCTTGCCGGTGGGCCGCCGATGACGGCTGCTGGTGGGCCGCACCGGTCGTGCGCCCGGCGCCGGCTTGCTGGGAGCCACCACGGTGTCCGCGGTGTCCGCCTCGGCCCCGGTGTGTCGCGGCTCGGGCACCCCAGCGTCGTCAGGGACTGTTTCGGCGGTCTTTTCGGTGGTCTTTTCAGCAGTCTTTTCCGGGGTCTTTTCAACGGTTTTTGCCGCAACCGTTCTGGACGCCGCCCTGCCGGAGGCCCTACTGGAGACCTTGTCGGTGCGCCTCCGGGAGCCTTTCCTGGCGCCCCGGCGGGAGCCGTTCTTGGCGGCCTTCCGGGAGACCCCGTCTTCTTCGGCGATTGCGGCGCCGGGGTTGCGGCGCCTGGTCACCCGCCGGGTGTGGGTGCGCACCAGCCCCGTGCGCTCACGCAGCGTGACCAGCAACGGGGTCGCGAAAAAGATCGACGAGTAGGTGCCGACGATGATTCCGACCAACTGCACCAGCGCCAGGTCTTTCAACGTGCCCACACCCAGCAGCCACACCGCCACCACCATCAGCGCCAGCACCGGCAGCACCGAGATCAGGCTCGTGTTGATCGAGCGCATGAAGGTCTGGTTGACCGCCAAGTTGGCCTGCTCGGCGAAGGTGCGCCGGGTGGTGTGCTGGAAGCCGTGGGTGTTCTCCTCGACCTTGTCGAACACGATGACGGTGTCGTAGAGGGAGAACCCCAGGATCGTCAGTAGCCCGATGACGGTGGCTGGGGTGACCTCGAAGCCGACCAGCGAGTAGACACCTGCGGTGACGGTCAGGTCGAAGCACATGGTGGCCAGCGCGGACAAAGCCATGAAGAGCTCGTAGCGCACAAAAATGTAGAGGCCGACCAGGGCCACGAACACAACCAGGGCGATCAGGGCTTTTTCGGTGATCTGACCGCCCCAGGTCTCCGACACCGCCGAGTCGCTGATGGCTTTCTTGTTGGGTTTGCCGTCCTGCGTGGGCTGGAACCGATCGAACAGCGCGTTCTTGAGCTTGGTGGTCTGGTCGTTGGTCAGCGTCTCCGAACGGATCTGCACCGTTGCCGAGCTGCCGCTGCCGACGATGACCACCGATTCGGGCTGCATGCCCAGGGTCTGTCGGAAGACGTCTTCGACCTGCGCGACCTGGGCCGAGCCTGTCGCGCCGACGACCGGCATTGATACCTTGGTGCCGCCCTGGAAGTCGATCCCGAATGTGAACCCGCGAACGATGATGCTGATGATGGCGATGGCGACCATCGCCCCGCCGACGCCGTACCAGAGCTTGCGCCGCCCTACCACCTCGAATGCGCCCGTGCCGGTGTAGAGCCGGGAGAAGAAGTTGTGGTGCGGCAGCCCCCCGGCCCCCTCGACGTCGTCGGCGTCCGGGACGGCTCCGGTGGTTTCGGTGAGCTCCTCGGCGTCGGTCGCTTCGTTGTCGGCGCTCGTGTTCGCTTTGGAAGCCATCTCGCTATCCCCGTCCCGCCGCAAGGGGCGCCGAGTGAGAAATTGCCCGCCGTTCGCGTGCGACTTGCTGGATGGCGCCCAGGCCGTTGTAGGCCGGCTTGGCCAGCCTTGTCGACTTCGACGCCAGATACACCAGCGGCCACGTCACCAGGAACACCACGACCAGGTCGAGGACCGTGGTCAGGCCCAGGGTGAAGGCGAACCCCTTCACTTGCCCGATCGCCAGGATGTACAGCACCGCGGCCGCCAGGAACGTCACCGCGTTGCCCGAGATGATCGTCTTGCGGGCCCGCGCCCAACCGCGCGGAACCGCCGATCTGAACGATCGACCTTCGCGGATCTCGTCTTTGATGCGTTCGAAGAACACCACGAACGAGTCGGCGGTGGTGCCGATACCGATGATCAGACCGGCGATACCGGCCAGATCCAGGGTGTAGTTGATATATCGGCCCAACAGCACCAGGATCGCGAACACCATCGAGCCCGAAGCCACCAGCGACAACGCCGTCAGCAAGCCCAGCACCCGGTAGTACAGCAACGAGTACACCAGGACGAGCGCCAGACCGATGGCGCCGGCGATCATGCCGGCCCGCAGCGATGTCAATCCCAGTGTCGCCGAGACGGTTTCGGCTGACGACGACTCGAACGACAGTGGCAGCGACCCGTATTTCAAGACGTTGGCCAGCTGGCGTGCGCTAGCCGCCGTAAACGGTGGATCGCCGCCGGTGATCTGGGTCCGCCCGCCGGGGATGGCTTCCCGGATATATGGTGCGCTGACGACTTGGGAGTCCAGGGTGAACGCCGTCTGGATCCCGACGTGGGCGGCGGTGTAGTCAGCCCAAGTATTGGTCGCGGACCCCTTGAACTGCAGGTCGACGACATAGCCGCCGCTGTGCTGGTCCAGACCCGAGCTGGCGTTTTGGATCTCCTCGCCGCTGATGATCGAGGGCGCCAGCAGATAGGCGGCCTTTTTGTCGGTCGAGCAGGTGATCAGCGGCAGGCTGGGGTCGTCGTTGCCGGCCAGCACGTCTTCCTGGTCGCACCGGCTGGCCTGTAACTCCAGCGCGATGTATTGGATTTGCCTGTTGGTGCTCTGCCGCAGCCTCTTTTCTATCGCGATGCGCTCGGCCAGTTCCTTGCGTGGATCCGGCAGCTCAGGTACGTCCGCGGGCGGCGCATCTGCCGCTGGCGGAGGCTGCTGTCCCGGCGTCGGCGTGGGCGGGGGTGTCGGCTCCAACGGGTAGGGGCGGGGCTGCGCCGGGGGTCGGCCGCTGGCCGGCGGCGCGGTAGTGGGTTCGGCGCCCGGGGATTCCGTCGGCTCGGCGCCCTGGCCGCCCGCCGGCGGTTCTTCGGCCGGCCCGGGCGGGGCTCCTGGCGGCCGCTGGGGACGTCGTTGCGGCCGGGGCAGGCCCGCCCCTTCCGGCGGAGCGGCCTGCGCCGGCACCGCCTGGATCACCGGCCGGATGAAGAGCTTCGCCGTCTGACCCAGGCTTTTGGCGTCGTCGCCGTTGCTTCCCGGCACAGTTATGACCAGGTTGTCGCCGTCGATGATGACTTCCGAGCCGGAAACACCCAGCCCGTTGACCCGGTCGCTGATGATCTGCTGCGCGCGAGACAGGGCATCGCGGCTCGGGCTGGAACCATCCGGCGTCCGCGCGGTCAGGGTGACGCGGGTACCGCCCTGCAGGTCGATGCCGAGCTTGGGGGTGGCCCGCTTGTCCCCGGTCAGAAACACCAGCAGGTAGACGCCAATGAGCAGGGCCAGAAACACCGACAGATACCGGGCAGGGTGCACCGGCGCCGAAGGCGATGCCACGTTGTTGAGTCTCCTCGCTTGCGGGTCAGTTCGACTGCACCGGGAAAGGGTACGTGCCGTGCGGCAGACCTCAGTCTTTGGGCAGTCGTTCCGGGCCGCCGGCGGTCAATCGGTCCGGGTCGGCGACGAGCCCGACGTCCTCGCCGTCGACCTCGTCGGCCACCTCCATCACCTCGGGCTGCAGGTCCGTGGTCTCGATGCGGTCCCGGATTGCCAGCTTCATCCAGGTGGTCACCACACCGGGCGCGATCTCGAGGTTCACGTTGTCGTCGGTGATGTTGGTGATGGTCCCCTCCAGGCCGGAGGTGGTATGCACCCGGTCGCCGATCCGCAGCGACTCGTGCAGGTCAATGGTGGCTTGCATGGCGCGCTTTTGTTTGCGCGCACTGAAAAACATGAGCGCCGCGAAGCCGACGAGGAGTGGCAAGAAGAGTAAGGATTGGCTAGTCACGGGGGCAACGATCTTTCGTGTGGGTCTCGGGATTGGCACTGGACCGGGCGGGCCGCCGGCCCGCATAACTCCCTAGTGTGCCATTCCGCCGCTCGGCACCCCTCGGCAACGTCGATCGCAGACCTTGACGGAGCAGTGCGACCATGAGACAACGAGCGATGTGAGTCGCATCATCGATTCAGATCAGCACCTCTATGAGAGCCGTTGGCTGTGGGCCGAATACTGCGACCCGGATGTGCGCCACGAGGCGATCACCCTCGTCGACGACGACCTCGGGTATACCTGGCTGACCTGGCGCGACGCTCGCCTCGGGTTGGCCGACGTCCACCTTCCCGGCGACACGGCCTCCTGCGGGGACCACCGCATGCGCCGACGGGCAGGTAAGCCGCCCTCCTACCGCTACGACGACGCGTTGCCCACTTCCTATTGGGAACCCGCCGCACGCCTGCGGTGGCTCGACGATGCCGATCTCGATGAGGCGGTCGTGTTCCCCAACTTCGGCCTGCTGTGGGAACGCCGGCTGTCGTCGTCGCTTTCGGCGATGACCGCCAACATGACGGCATGGAACCGGTGGTGCGCAGCGGTGCAAGCCGAGGGCCGGGGACGACTGCATCCCGTCGCACACCTGACATTGCGCGACCGAAAGTGGCTGCAGGCCCAGCTGGATTCGCTTGCGGCGGCGGGTATCACGCTGGCAATGATCGGCGCCGGACCCGTGGACGGGCGGCAGCTTTCGCACCCTGATCACGACCCGATTTGGTCCGCGTTTGTCGACCATGCCATTACACCGGTGTTCCACGTCGCCGATCAGGTGCGGGTCTTCGACGATTGCTGGTACGCCGACGACCCGATGGACGATCTGGTGCCTGCCACCGAAGCGGTGTTTTTGTGGGTGCCTCCGGCGCTGGCGTTGACCGACCTGATCCTGCACGGCGTCTTCGACCGCCATCCCCGGCTGAACTTCGGCGTAGTAGAACTGAGCTCCGCCTGGGTGCCGCAATTTCTGCTGATGCTGGACGGCGCGTCGGATTTCA
The DNA here is from genome assembly GCA_963787635.1 of uncultured Actinomycetota bacterium. Classification (GTDB taxonomy): domain Bacteria; phylum Actinomycetota; class Actinomycetes; order Mycobacteriales; family Mycobacteriaceae; genus Mycobacterium. The sequence goes on from CAWBDP010000009.1 coordinate 411,058, forward strand.
CCACTCGCCTCAACGGAAAACCGGTGGCACAGCTGTCCCGGCGACCGAGCGAGTACTTCCTCGACCACGTTCGGGTGTCCTCCTTCTCCTATGAAGACCCCAAGCAGCTGGCCGAGATGTCCGGCGACGTGTTCATGTTCTGCAGCGACTATCCCCACTCCGAGGGCACCGCGACGCCGCTGGACGATTACCGGCGGATGGGCTGCGCGGAGCCCGAGATGCCCGGTCTCTTCCACAGCAACATCGACTTGCTGCTGCATCGGTAGCCTGCTGAATTGCGGCGCCGGTCAGTGGTGGAGACCCGACGGCCAACGTGTGCCGGCCGGTGATACGCCGGGCGACTAGCGCCCGTTGTCACGTTCGGTGTCTAGCCGATCTCCGGAGGTTAGGCTACCGGGGTGCCCCCTCTCGAACAGAGTCGCCACCTTGCCACCGAAATCCCCGGTCCGGCGTCACTGGAGTTGACCAAACGCCGAACGGCCGCGGTGGCCACCGGCGTGCGCAGCGCCATTCCGGTGTATGCCGCGCGCGCCGGCGGCGGCATCGTCGAAGACGTCGACGGTAACCGCCTCATCGACCTGGGTTCTGGCATCGCGGTGACCACGATCGGCGTCTCCGCGCCGCGCGTCGTCGACGCGGTGCGCGAGCAGGTCGCTGAGTTTACCCATACCTGCTTCATGACCACGCCGTACGAGACCTACGTCGCCGTCGCCGAACAGCTCAACCGGATCACCCCAGGCTCCGGGGAAAAGCGCTCGGCGCTGTTCAACTCGGGCTCGGAGGCGGTGGAAAACTCCATCAAGATCGCCCGCAGCTACACCCGCAAGAGCGCGGTGGTCGCTTTCGACCACGCTTACCACGGGCGGACCAACCTGACGCTGGCGTTGACCGCCCAGTCCATGCCCTACAAGAGCGGCTTCGGGCCGTTCGCGCCGGAGATCTACCGCGCCCCGCTGTCCTACCCGTTCCGCGACGGTCTGCTCGACAAAGAGCTGGCCACCAACGGCGAGCTGGCCGCCCAGCGCGCCATCGACGTCATCGCCAAGCAGGTCGGCGCGGACAACCTGGCCGCCATCGTGATCGAGCCGATCCAAGGTGAAGGCGGCTTCATCGTGCCCGCGCCGGGGTTCCTCCCGAAGCTGTTGAGGTGGTGCCGCGACAACGAGGTGGTGTTCATCGCCGACGAGATCCAGAGCGGATTCGCCCGTACCGGCGCGATGTTCGCGTGCGAGCACGAGGAAATCGAGCCCGACTTGATCTGCATCGCCAAGGGCATCGCCGACGGCCTGCCGCTGTCGGCGGTGACGGCAGCGCCGAGATCATGGACACCCCGCGGGCCGGCGGACTGGGTGGCACCTACGGCGGAAACCCGCTGGCGTGTGCGGCCGCACTGGCCACCATCGCGACCATCGAGGACGACGGGCTCATCGAGCGCGCGCAGCACATCGAAAAGCTGATGAAGGACCGTCTGGGCCGGTTGCAAGCCGACGACGACCGGATCGGCGACGTCCGCGGCCGGGGCGCCATGATCGCGATGGAACTGGTGTGTCCGGGTGGCGCCGACCCCGACGCGGAGCTGACGAAGGCGCTTGCCGCGGCCTGCCACGCCGCCGGGGTCATCATCTTGACCGCGGGCACGTTCGGCAACGTCGTGCGTTTCCTGCCGCCCCTGACCATCAGCGATGAGCTGCTCACTGAAGCACTGGACATACTTTCGGACAAGCTCGCGGATCTCTAGACGTCGTTTTCTGCGCCGAGTGGCCAGTTATGACACGCTTCCCGCGATTTCATGTGCGATAAGTGGCCACCCGCCGTGGGTTTCCTCACAGCAGCCGCACGCCTCTTTCCGGAATAACTTTAGCTTTGCTAACGTAGTTTCTGGTAGGTGCACCGTCGCACCGGATCAAAATTTTCCCAGTAATTGTTTCGAGGTTCTGTTATGTCGATTGATATCCAGTTTGATGCCCAAGAGCAGCAGAAACGTCGTGCCGCGGAGTTGACCGCCAACGACCCGCAGTTCGCCGCCGCCCGGCCGAGTGAAGCCGTGAGCGCGGCGATCCAGCAGGCCGGACCGCGATTCGCACACGTCGTTCACGCCGCGCTGACGGGTTACGCCGACCGGCCCGCGTTGGCCCAACGCGCCTACGAGCTGGTCAAGGACCGGCAGACCGGGCGCACGTCCGCCGAGCTGCGGCCCTGGTTCGACACCATCACCTACGGCGAGCTGGCCAAGCGGGTCGACGCGTTGTCACGAGCGCTGCCCGACGCCGGCGTGACGCCCGGTGACCGAGTCTGCGTGCTGGGCTTCACCAGCGTTGATTACACGACCTTTGACATCGCGCTCGGCCTGGCGGGCGCGGTGTCGGTTCCGCTGCAGACCAGCGGGGCGATCACGCAGTTGCAGCCGATCGTGACCGAGACTGAGCCCACCCTGTTCGCGGCCGGCGTCGACTACCTTTCCGACGCCGTCGACCTGCTCCTCGCCGCCTCGCAAGCCGGTCACACACCGGGACGGCTGATGGTGTTCGACTACCGCAGCGAGATCGACGACAACCGGGCGGCGCTGCAAAGCGCCCACGAGCGGCTGGCCGATCTCGGGATTGCCGTCGACACTCTCAACGAGGTCCGTGAGCGTGGCGCAGCGCTGCCGGCGCCCGTCGTCGAGTCCGACGCCCAGGACCCCCTGGCGCTGCTGATCTATACCTCCGGCAGCACCGGCGCGCCCAAGGGCGCGATGTACCCGCAAAGCAACGTCGCAAAGATGTGGAATCGCTCGACCAAGAACTGGTTCGGGCCAAGCGCGGCGTCGATCACTGTCAACTTCATGCCGATGAGCCACATCATGGGCCGCGGCATCCTCTACGGCACCCTCGGCAATGGCGGGACCGCCTACTTCGCCGCCAAGAGCGACATGTCCACTCTGCTGGAGGACCTCAGGCTGGTGCGGCCCACCGAGCTGAACTTCGTGCCGCGGATCTGGGAGATGCTGCACGGCGAATACCTCAGCGAGGTGGACCGGCGTACAGCCGAGGGTGTCGATCGGGAGCGGGCCGAGTCTCAAGTGCTGGCCGATGTGCGCCAAGAGCTGCTGGGCGGTCGCTTCATCTTCGCGATGACCGGCTCGGCGCCTACCTCTCCTGAGTTGAAGACCTGGGTCGAGTCTCTGCTGCAGATGCACCTGCTGGACGGGTACGGCTCCACCGAGGCCGGCATGGTGCTGTTCGACGGCCAGGTGCAGCGCCCGCCCGTCATCGACTACAAGCTCATCGACGTCCCTGACCTGGGCTACTTCCACACCGACCGGCCCTACCCGCGCGGTGAGCTGCTGCTCAAGACCGAAAACATGTTCCCCGGCTACTACAAGCGGCCCGAGACCACAGGCAACGTGTTCGACGAGGACGGCTACTACCGGACCGGCGACGTCGTCGCCGAGGTCGCTCCCGACCAGCTGGTCTACGTCGACCGCCGCAACAACGTGCTCAAGCTGGCGCAGGGCGAGTTCGTCACGGTCGCCAAACTGGAGGCGGTGTTCGGCAACAGCCCGCTGGTTCGCCAGATCTACGTCTACGGCAACAGCGCCCACCCGTTTCTGCTGGCGGTCGTGGTGCCGACGGACGTGAACACGTCGAAGTCAGCGATCGCCGAGTCGCTACAGAAGGTCGCGAAAGGGGCCGGTCTGCAGTCCTACGAAGTGCCGCGCGACTTCATCGTCGAGACGACGCCGTTCACCCTGGAGAACGGGCTGCTGACCGGCATCCGCAAGCTGGCCTGGCCCAAGCTGAAGGCACACTACGGCGAGCGCTTGGAGCAGCTCTACGCCGACTTGGCGGATGGGCAGGCCAACGAGCTGACCGAACTACGTCGCAACGGCGCCGACGCGCCGGTGTTGGACACCGTCAGCCGGGCCGCCGCAGCGATGCTGGGTGCGGCGAGGTCGGACCTGACACCCGACGCCCACTTCACCGATCTGGGCGGAGACTCGTTGTCGGCGTTGACATTCGGCAACCTGCTGCGCGAGATCTTCGACGTCGACGTGCCGGTGGGTGTCATCGTCAGCCCGGCCAGCGACCTGCAGGCCATCGCCGACTACATCGATGCCGAGCGGAAGGGCACTAAGCGGCCCACGTGCGCCTCCGTGCACGGCCGTGACGCGGTCGAGGTGCACGCCGGCGACCTGACGCTGGACAAGTTCCTCGACGCCGCGACGCTAGCCGCCGCGCCCGAGCTGCCGAGGCCCGCCTCCGAGGTGCGCACCGTCCTGCTGACCGGCGCCACCGGCTTCCTAGGCCGCTACCTGGCCCTGGACTGGCTGGAACGAATGGCGCTGGTCGACGGCAAGGTGATCGCCTTGGTGCGGGCCAAGTCGGATGACGCCGCACGTGCGCGTCTCGACAAGACGTTCGGCGGTGGCGAGATTCAAGGCGATCCCAAGCTGCTTGCGCATTACCGCGAGCTGGCCGCCGAGCACCTGGAGGTCATCGCCGGCGACAAGGGTGAGGCCAACCTCGGCCTGGACCCGCAGACCTGGCAGCGGCTGGCCGACACCGTCGACCTGATCGTCGATCCCGCGGCGCTGGTCAACCACGTGCTGCCGTACAGCGAGCTGTTCGGCCCCAACGCGCTGGGCACCGCCGAGCTGATCCGCATCGCGCTCACCACCAAGATCAAGCCCTACACCTACGTGTCGACGATCGGTGTGGGCGACCAGATCAAGCCGGGCACGTTCGTCGAGGATGCCGACGTCCGGGTGATGAGTTCGACTCGCAAGATCAACGACGGCTACGCCAACGGCTACGGCAACAGCAAGTGGGCCGGCGAGGTGCTGCTGCGCGAGGCGCATGACCTGTGCGGGCTGCCGGTCGCGGTGTTCCGATGCGACATGATCCTGGCCGACACCACCTATGCGGGCCAGCTGAACCTGCCGGACATGTTCACCCGGCTGATGCTGAGCCTGGTGGCCACCGGCGTGGCACCGGCGTCGTTCTACGAGCTGGACAGCTCGACTGGTAAAGGCAACCGGCCGCGTGCGCACTACGACGGGCTTCCGGTGGAGTTTATCGCCCAGGCGATCTCCACCCTGGGTGCGCAGGTGGTCGACGGGTACCAGACCTATCACGTGATGAACCCGTACGACGACGGCGTCGGCCTCGACGAGTACGTCGACTGGCTGATCGACGCCGGATACTCGATCCAGCGGGTCGGCGACTACGCCACCTGGCTGCAGCGGTTCGAGACCACGCTGCGGGCCCTGCCGGAGCGGCAGCGCCAGTACTCGCTGCTGCCGCTGATCCACAACTACCAAAAGCCGGAAAAGCCGATCAACGGCTCGATGGCACCCACCGACCGGTTCCGCGCGGCGGTGCAGGAGGCGAAAATCGGTCCGGACAAAGACATTCCGCATGTCACGCCGGACGTGATCGTCAAGTACATCACCGATCTGCAGTTGCTCGGATTGCTCTGAGAGCGGGCAAAGCCGGTCGTCGACAATGAAGTCGGCGACCGGCTTTTTCGTGGTTGTCGGCTAGCTCGCGGACGTGCCGGCCCGGGGCCGACGATGGAACAGGCCATGCCGGTGGTGCTCTTCGGGAGCAGCGGCTTGCTGGGAGCGGACCTGGGTCGGCGCGTCGGGCGAGACCGGCGGCTCCGACTCGGGCGCGGGAGGCGGCGTCGTTTCGCGGGCCGGTGGCAAGTCTGCTGCTGGCGGGACGACCTCCACGTCGCGCGCGAACCGCACCGCCAGCCGCGCCAAGACCGCTCCGCCCAGGAACACCATGAGCGCGCCCAGCCCGGAGAAGTAGCAGACGTCGACGACGGCCCGCTTGACGTCGGTGACGCCGATCGGCTGACCCGCATCGCCGATCCGCAACGCCGGCGCGAACGCGCGGCCGACGACGAGCCAGGCACCGGCGGCAGTCGCCAGCCAGCCGCCCAACATGGCAGGGGCGCGGTTTCCTGACGCCATCAACAACAGCCCGCCGACGACGGCGGTGACTCCGGGAAACACCTCCAGCCAGCCGCGTGCCGAGGTCCACACCCATGCGGAGTCGGGCGTGAAAGCGAAATTGAAATACGGCCCGACGAACGGAATCAACGCTCCCCAGATCCCGAGGCCGATCAGCAGCAGTCCGCTGACTGCGCCGCGGCTGCGCGGCATTCGTAGGCTGCCGTAGCCTCTCCGCGAATCCTTCATTCCCACGTCTCCTTCGAACAGTGGACGAAAGTACGAGAGGAATACCCACACCGGGCCTGAAATAACCGGCCCGGCGGCTGCGAGCTGGACTTTTAGGTCGTCACGAGCGCGATGACGACCAGCACGACGGCGATCGCCGGAAACAGTCCCTGTGTCAACGCGGCCCGGGCTTTGTCCCGCGCCGACGCCACCAGCACCACCGCGGCGGACGCCATAGAGCCGACGCCGGTGAGCACGAGGGTGACTCCGACAGCGTGGTGCCCGAAGGCGACCGCGAGGATTCCGACGCCCGTCGCGATCGCCAGGAACAGGTTGTAGAAGCCTTGGTTGAACGCGAGCAGCTTGGTGGTTTCAGCTTCTTCGGGCGTGGTGCCGAACGCCGCGCGGGTGCGCGGCGAGGTCCAGGTCAGCGACTCCATCGTGAAGATGTAGACGTGCAACAGCGCGGCCAGCGCGGCGAATACCAAACCGGCAGTGAGCATCACGTTCTCCTATCCCTGATAGCGGCGACCCGCTTCGCCCGGCTTTGCCGCCCTCGCGATCACGCTCTGATGTTGGTGGTGACCCGCTTCGCCCGGCTTTGCCGCCCTCGCGATCACCACTAGTCGAACAGGCCCGGTTGGCCGAACCCGGTCACCCCGGCCGGTGGCGTCATCCCCAGGTGGGACCAGGCCTGCACGGTGGCGACCCGGCCGCGCGGGGTGCGCGCAATCATCCCGGCCCGCACCAGAAACGGCTCGCATACCTCCTCGACGGTGGTGGCCTCCTCCCCGACCGCGACGGCCAGCGTCGACACCCCCACCGGGCCACCGCCGAAGCTGCGGGTCAGCGCAGTCAGCACAGCTCGGTCCAGCCGGTCCAGGCCGAGTTCGTCGACGTCGTAGACCTCCAGCGCCGACTTGGCGACATCGCGGGTTATGACGCCGTCGGCGCGCACCTCGGCGTAGTCACGGACCCGGCGCAGCAGCCGGTTGGCGATGCGCGGCGTGCCCCGCGACCGTCGGGCGATCTCCGCACCGGCATCAGCCTCGAGTTCGATCCCCAGAATTCCGGCCGAGCGGCTCAGCACTCGCTCCAGTTCGGCGGGCTCGTAGAAATCCATGTGCGCGGTGAAGCCGAACCGGTCGCGCAGCGGGCCGGTCAGCGCACCGGACCGGGTGGTCGCGCCGACCAGCGTGAACGGTGCCACCTCCAGCGGAATCGACGTCGCCCCAGGGCCTTTCCCGACCACCACGTCGACGCGGAAGTCCTCCATCGCCAGGTAGAGCATCTCCTCGGCCGGCCGGGCGATGCGGTGAATCTCGTCGATGAACAATACGTCGTGCTCGACCAGGTTGGACAGCATCGCGGCCAAGTCGCCGGCGCGTTCCAGCGCCGGACCGGAGGTGAGTCGCAGCGACGAGCCGAGCTCGGCGGCGATGATCATCGCCAGTGACGTCTTGCCCAGGCCCGGTGGGCCAGAGAGCAGGATGTGATCCGGTGTGCCACCGCGGTTTTTGGCTCCTTCGATGACCAGCTGCAGCTGTTCGCGCACCCGCGGCTGGCCGATGAACTCCCGCAACGAGCGAGGCCGCAGACCGGCGTCGACGTCGCCCTCACCGACCGTCAACGCAGCGGAAACTTCCCGCTCTTCGACGGCCCCGTCATCGTCGGCGGGGGTCACTTCTTACCCAACATCGACAGCGCTGCCCGCAGCGCACTCGACGTGCTGGCCTGCCCGTCCCCGGCCAATACTTTGTCGGTGGCTTCCTCGGCCTGCTTGACCGCAAACCCAAGTCCAACAAGGGCTTCCACCACCGGATCGCGCACGGCGTGGCCATTGACCGAGCGGCCCGGCGACGCCGCGACCGCTCCGACCTTGTCGCGCAGTTCCAGCACCAACCGTTCGGCACCGCGCTTGCCGATACCGGGCACCCGGGTCAACGCGCTGACGTCGCCGTCGCCGAGTGCCTGGCGCAGCGCGGGCGCGTCGTAAACGGCCAGGGTGGCCAGCGCGATCTTCGGACCGACCCCCGAGACCCCCAACAGCGTCAGGAACAGGTCGCGGGCCTCGCCGTCGGGAAACCCGTACAGCGTCATCGAATCCTCGCGCACGATCATCGCAGTGATGAGCCGGGCCTCGCTGCCCCGCCGCAGCGTCGCCAGGGTGGACGGTGTGGCCATCACCTTGTAGCCCACACCGGCGGCTTCGATGACGACATGGTCCAGCGCGACGTCAAGCACCTCGCCGCGCACCGAGGCGATCACGTCGCGGCCCTGACTTTGGCGGCAAACTGCCTGCGTTGCTCGGCGGCTTTGGCCTCCGCGGCGGCCATCCGGGCGATCATCGGGGCCCGCCAGCAGTGACAGATCGCCAGCGCCAGTGCGTCTGCGGCGTCAGCGGGCGTCGGTTTAGCTTGCAGTCCAAGGATTTTGGTGACCATCGCGGTGACCTGAGCTTTGTCGGCGGCGCCGTTGCCGGTGACGGCGGCCTTGACCTCGCTGGGCGTGTGGAAGTGCACGTCGATCTCGCGGCGGGCCGCCGCCACTGCGACGACGCCGCTGGCCTGCGCGGTGCCCATCACCGTCGACACGTTGTGCTGGGAGAACACCCGCTCGATGGCGAGGACGTCGGGCAGGTGGGTGTCCAACCAGTGCTCGACGGTATCGCTGATCGTGAGCAGCCTTTTCGGCAGCGGCTCGTCGGCGGGTGTGCGGACCACATCGACGTCCAGCGCGATGATCTGACGACCGCTTCCGTTCTCCACCACCGACAGCCCACAGCGGGTCAGACCCGGGTCGACGCCCATCACACGCACTGCCACGCCCTCTCGATGCCGAACGGTTGTTCGATAGCTTACTGGCCGGCGCTGACATGGCCGGACAGGACACGCGGTGACCTGGGTGGGGTTGGCGACGCTCCCCACCGCCATCATGTGACTTCGGCTCCCGGGCCGTTGGTCACACGGCCAGCGGATTTATCCAACGCACGCCGGGAAACCGCATGAAATCTGTATCCGCAGAGGCAATTTCGACTCCATGCTCGATAGCAAGGGCGGCCAGCTGCGCATCAGGGACGAGATTGCCGGTGATTTCGACCTGTGCGCATAGCCTTGCATAAATCCTTGCGGTGGTCTCCGTGGCAGGCGGGATCCAGACCACGGGAACCGCCAGCCAGTCTTCTATGTATCTCCACGCGTCCAAAGCTGACAGCGGGTTCGCGGTGACTCGGGGATGCGTGACGATTCGCAGGAACGCGCCAATTGTCTGCCAGGGCAGCCCAACTCGGGTATCTGCGTCGAGTTGTTCCTGCAGCCAGGCCGCTGCCGTCACGTTATGGCGGCTGTCTTCGTCGATCGCATACAGCAGCAGGTTTGCGTCAACGATCATCATCGATCAGATCAAGCACGTCGGCGACGTTGGTGACGTCCACCTTCAGGCCGATCTTCGCGGTCCGGTGCTGGTATTTGACGGCCTCGGGGGTTTGGCGCCTTGGGTCATCCCGCGCCGCGCCAGCAGATTCAGCGCCTCGCTAAGGCCCATCCCGGCACGGCGAAGACGTTCGATCTCGGCAGCCACATCGCTGTCGATCACCACCGTCGTTCGCATGACTGTCATGTTACCAAGTGCGCATCACCGCGTGTGGCTACGTGCATCATGATGCAGAACACGGATGCTACAAATGTTCCCGCTCGAGATTTGCCGGGCCCGAGCACATTCTGATGCGCCCGCCAGAAGACGTCGCGTTGGCGAACACCTCGCTGTCGCCGAGCGCATCGTCGTACCGCGCCGAAGCTGGGAAAAAGCTGTTAAGTTGAACCGCACCAAAACCGCATCATCGATCAAACGCGGCGCAGTCATGCGGGGACAGAAGGGTTGGCATGGGTATCGCGCTGGTTGTGTTGGGCTGCCTGCTGCTGGCGGCCGCGCTGGTCGTGCTGTTCGTGGCACTCCGGCGGCCTAAGACACCTCAGCAGGCCGGCGGACGTCAGGATCCGTTGTCGTTCAACGCGATGCCGCAGTTCGGGCCGCGACAGCTGGGCCCCGGAGCAATCGTCAGCTTCGGCGGCGTCGACTATGTGGTCCGCGGGTCGGTCACCTACCGCGAGGGTCCGTTCGTGTGGTGGGAGCACCTGTTGGAAGGCGGGGACGAGCCGGTCTGGTTCAGCGTCGAAGAAGACGACGGCCGCCTGGAACTGGCGATGTGGTTCAAGGACCGCCAAGATCTCGAACTGCAGCCCGGCGGCGAGCACGTGATCGACGGTGTGACCTACCGCGAAGTCGAGCATGGTCATGCCGGCTACACCACCGAAGGCACGACGGGCCTGCCGGCCGGCGGCGACATGGATTTCGTCGACTACGCCAGCGTCGACAAGTCCGCGCTGCTGTCCTTCGAGCGCTGGGCGCCGGGCACGCCGTGGGAGATTTCCACGGGCAAGCCGGTGCTCAGCGGCGAACTCACCGTCTACCCCGCCCCGCCGGCTGGCGCGTAAGGAGCCGATGGCGTCCATGAGCCGAAACCGCCTCTTCGTGGTCGCCGGCCTATTGGCGGCCGCCGGCGCGGTATTCCTTGGCTTCGGAACGTCGTTGATGAGCAAGGACATTCGCTCCTATGTGGCCGGGCACTACCAAGAGTATTCCCGCGATGTCAACGGAAAGCGCTACGTCTGCACCGGATCACCCAGACAAGTGGCCGACACACTTGCCGGCTATCAGCGCCCCGCGGCACGCGCGAACAACGCCGGCACCCAATACCTGCGTTACGACAACGCGATCGTCTCCGTCGGCCCCGACGGAACCCGACCGTGCAGCATCCGGGTCGAGGACCTCAGCGCCGGATACAACCACGGCGCGTTCATCTTCCTTGGGCCCGGCTTCTATCCGGGAGCTCCCTCCGGCGGCGCCGGGGGCAGCCCCGGCGGCCCGGGCGGAACCAAATGACACCTCACCGAACGTAGGCAAACGAAGCAAAGGAGTTAGTCATGTATTTAGCCCTCGAGTTGGGAAGCATCGACCTCAGTCCCATCGTCAAGGGCGCGGTCGCCACCATCCTGTACTTTCTGGTCGGCATGGGTGTCCTGGTGCTGGGCTTCGTGATGGTCGATGTGCTGACGCCGGGCAAGCTGCGCCAACTGGTGTTCGTCGATCGTCGTCCCAACGCCGTCATGCTGGCCTGCGCGATGTATATCGCGCTGGCCACCGTCATCATCAGCGCCATCGTCAACAGCTACAGTCAGCTTGGTCAGGGACTGCTCGGTGTTGCGGTGTACGGCCTGATGGGCGTCATCCTGCAAGGGATCGCGCTGCTGACGCTGCATCTGGTGATACCGGGCAACTTTCATGAGCACGTCGACGAGCCCGAGCTGCATCCGGCGGCGTTCGCCACCGCCGTGATGCTGCTGGCTGTGGGAGGGGTGACTGCCGCCGCGCTCTCATGACGGCCACCGATCAGCAAGCACCGGCACCGGTAACGCTTTCGCCCACGACGCGCTGGCGGGCACTGCTGCTGGCGGCTGTTGCGACGTGCGCGGCGTGCGGCATCGTGTACGAGCTTGCGCTGCTGACGCTTTCGGTGAGCCTCAACGGCGGCGGAATCGTCGCGACGTCGCTGATCGTCGCGGGCTACATCGCCGCGCTGGGAGCCGGCGCCCTGTTCGTCAAGCCGCTGTTGGCCAGGGCCGCAATCGCTTTCATCGTCGTCGAGGCGTTGCTGGGCATCATCGGCGGCTTGTCCGCCGCGGCCCTGTACGTGATGTTCGCCTTCATCGGCAGCTCACTGTGGGTACTGGCCATCGGAACCGCCCTGATCGGCGGTCTGGTCGGCGCCGAGGTGCCCCTGTTAATGACGCTGCTGCAGCGTGGCCGCCAGGCCGACCCTACCGCTGCCGGCCGAATACTGGCCAACCTCAACGCCGCTGACTACCTCGGGGCGTTGATCGGCGGGCTGGTCTGGCCGTTCGCCCTGCTGCCGCATCTAGGCATGATCCGGGGCGCGGCGGCTACCGGAATCGTCAACCTGGTCGCGGCGGCCTTGCTGGCGATCTTCCTGCTGCGACACGTCGTTTCCACCCGTGCGCTGGCCACCGCGCTGTGTGCGCTGGCGGCGGCGCTGGCCCTGCTGGCCACGTTGCTAGTGCGCGCGCATGCCATCGAAATCTCAAGCAGACAACGGCTTTACGCCGACCCGATCATCAGCTACCGGCAAAGCCCCTACCAGGAAATCGTGGTGACGCGGCGCGGCAACGACATGCGCCTGTACCTCGACGGAGGTCTGCAGTTTTCCACCCGAGACGAGTACCGCTACACCGAAAGCCTGGTCTACCCCGCGCTGGGCACTTGCACCCACTCGGTGCTGGTGCTGGGCGGCGGTGACGGCTTGGCGGCCCGCGAACTGCTCCGCCAACCCGGCGTCGAGAAGATCGTGCAGGTCGAGATGGACTCCGCCGTCATCGAATTGGCGCGCACCACCTTGCGCGACACCAACGCCAGTGCATTGGACAACCCGCGCGTCAACATCGTGATCGACGACGCGATGCGATGGTTACGCCGCCCCGGGGTCATCCCGCCCGGGGGCTTCGGCACCGTTGTCGTCGACCTGCCCGACCCCGACACACCCGTGCTGGGACGGCTGTACTCGACCGAGTTCTACACGCTCGTCGCGCATGCGCTGGCACCCGACGGGCTCGTCGTAGTGCAGGCGGGGAGCCCGTTTTCCACCCCGACCGCATTCTGGCGCACGGTCTCGACCATCCGGACCGCCGGCTATGCGGTTACGCCCTACCACGTGCATGTGCCCACCTTCGGCGACTGGGGATTCGCACTGGCGCGCCGCGGTGACACCTCCCCCAGACCCGTCGTGCCGGCGAATGCGCCTCGGCTGCGATTCCTCAATCAGCAGGTGCTCGACGCCGCCACCGTGTTCTCCGACGACATTGCGCCCCGCACGCTGGAACCCTCGACCCTGGAACATCCGCGCGTCGTCGAAGACATGCGCCACGGGTATGACTAGTTGCACTGACCAAAGAGAGGTTAGCTACGCGGCTGGCGGGTGGTTGGTCGCCGAGTGCGGTGCAGCGGTCGGGGCACAGCGTCGTAGCGGGGCCGCGGCTCGGCCGGGCACCTCTAAGTGCCCGCCTCGTAGCGACAACGTCGCCGTGGTCAGGCCGTTGTCGCTACGAGGCAGGCAATAACCTATCCTCCGGCCTTTCGGTTACTGAAGTGACTGCCGAGGCGTCACTCGTCCAAAGCGGACAGCACCTCGTCGGACACGTCGACATTGGTCCAGACGTTTTGCACATCATCGCTATCCTCCAGCGCATCAACGAGTTTGAACACCTTACGGGCCCCGTCGACGTCGAGGGAAACGGTGACCGACGGCTGAAAGCCAGCCTCTGCGGAGTCATAGTCGATTCCGGCGTCCTGCAACGCGGTCCGCACCGCCACCAGATCGCCGGGCTCGGACACCACTTCGAAGCTGTCGCCCAGGTCGTTGACGTCCTCGGCGCCGGCGTCGAGCACCGCGATCAGCACGTCGTCCTCGGTTAACCCATCCTTCTCCAAGGTGACCACACCCTTGCGGGAGAACAGATAGGACACCGAGCCGGGGTCGGCCATGTTGCCGCCGTTGCGGGTCATCGCGACCCGCACCTCGCTGGCGGCGCGGTTGCGGTTGTCGGTCAGGCACTCGATGAGCACCGCTACCCCATTGGGCCCGTAACCCTCGTAGGTGATGGTTTGCCAGTCAGCGCCGCCGGCTTCTTCACCGGCGCCGCGTTTGCGGGCCTTTTCGATGTTGTCGTTGGGCACCGAGCTCTTCTTGGCTTTCTGGATCGCGTCATACAGCGTCGGGTTGCCAGCCGGGTCGCCGCCACCGACGCGGGCCGCGACCTCGATGTTCTTGATCAGCCGGGCGAACATCTTGCCGCGGCGAGCGTCGACGACGGCCTTCTTGTGCTTGGTGGTGGCCCACTTGGAATGGCCGCTCATGGAAGTCCTAGCCGTCCTATCTGAATTCCTGTGCTTCTTTCGTGGCCAGACGAGTCTACGTGGACGGCGGGTAGCGATCGTTTCGGCGCTGCACGGGACCGCCGTGAGCACACCTCGATATCGTCGTCACGGCGGCGTCGGCAATGGCCTGATCACCGGTGTCCTACGGATGCCGATGCAGCTCAGATGATCCGGCGAGGTCGCCCCCGAATCCGGACGCGCACGCTACCATCGCCGCATGTCTCATTCGTCTCCCACTGAGCCCTATCCTGAGGATGGTATGGAATCTGACCCTGATGCCACCGTTGAATCTGAGCTCGCGGACTCAGCGCCGAGCGAGTCAACGCGCACTGAGTCAGTGCCTACTTCTGAGTCAATGCCCACTCAGTCGACGCCCACTGAGTCAATACCCACCGAGTCGGCGCGCAGGAAAAGCACCAAAAATCGCGGCAAGAAACGTCCCCCCGCCACCAAAAGGCGCAGGGAAATTTCAAGCCGGCAGATGCTGACGGCCGCGGCAATTGTTGTGATCGTGTCGGCACTCGCCGCCGGCGCGTGGTTTTACTGGGCGGGTAACACGAAGTTCAAAGACGAAGAAACCACACTGGCAAAAACAAACGTGTGCAGTGCCTACACAGTGGTGCGCGACGCGGTGGCGGCCAATTCGAACTTCAAAATCGCCAAGGGTGACGTGGCTGCGTTATACGGGGCGCGGGCAAACATTCGCCTGGCGCTTTTGGGCAGCGGCCTGTACCTGCACGACCGGGTCGCCCAAGAACCGGCCGCTCCAGCCGATCTTGTCAAAGCCGCTAATTCCCTCGCCAAGACCATCGACGAACTGGGAATCAACGACCTTGCGAACCGCGACAACGTCGCCCAGGCTCCGTTGCGCGAAGATCTCAATTCCGAGATCGTCCAATTGAACTCGTTGTGCAAGTAGTCGATTGCGCGCGGTTGAATGACGGCGCCGAGTGTCTTGCTCCAACGCCCGTCGGATGCTGATGTGGCAGCCGCAAAGGAGGCCGACCTCGAAAATGCGGCCGGAAACTCTGCAAATCGTTGTGGCGTCTGGATTTTCTGGCGATGGCCCTGAACGCAAGCTGACGTCGGAAGGCGGGGGGACGACATGGCTGATCCAGGTAATCTAGATCCTCACGCCCCGCAGCGTCAGGCGCCGATGCGGTCGGCTGATCCTCCTGATTCGCGCTCCAGGAAGGCCATAATGGTGCCACTTGCCATAGCGGGAGCTGGCCTAGTCCTGTTTTTAGCTGGATGGCTGATCAGCCACACGGAATCTCGCGGGATGGTGCACAACGTCGGCCTTTGCATGATACTGCTAGCCATCATACTTTTTCCCGTTGCGCTGTTTGTTCATTTCTTTCTGGCATCTAAAGAAGATAAACGCCGCTCGCCAAATCTCACAGCGCGTCCCCCTGACCCGGTGGGATACACACATGCGGGAGAACCGATCTACCCCGTAGTTGGATACACGCCCGACGGCGTGGCTGTTACCGCAGATCGCATGGCGCGGCGTGATACAGCGAATTCCGAGTACAATACAATGGCAATTCTCGCACTCGTGTTTGCTTTTCTCGTTCCAATACTCGCTATTCCTTTTGGTCTGATATCGCTGTCACAGATTGGGCGAACTCGCGAAAAAGGCGCCACCATGGCGATGGTGGGGTTGCTGTTAGGGTCTGCCGCTGTGGTAGTCGGCATTGTCGGCATTGCAATGCTCGTTAATACCAAGTAAGCGTCGACTAGGCCACGCCGGCTAACACTGCCCGCCGAACCACCTGCACGGCACCTGCCCAGCGACACGGGTCGCGGCTGAGGTCGCCGATCGGCGCTATCGCACTTAGCCAGGTTTGATCCACCGCCACTGCGTCGACCACCACGGGTCGGGCGTCGGGCAAGGTGTCGGTCACCGCGCCCACCACCCCGGGCCATGCTTCGGCGTGGTAATCGTCGCCGGATAACCAGCCTCCCGGCTGAACCTTCGGAGCCCAGGCGCTGATGTCGGCTACGACGCTGTCGTAATCGTGGCGGGCGTCGATATGCACCCAGGCCAGCGCGTTGTCCGCGAACAGCCCGGCGGCAGCCACCGAATCGCTGATCACCAGTTGGATGGTGTCGCGAAACCGCAACCAATGATGTTGCGGTGTAACAGCCCGGCGAACGTCCCCCCGCCGTGGGCCACCGCGGATCCGTGCGCGTCGATCTCGCCGCGGCCTTCCGGTCCGCTGCCCCGAGCGGTGTCGACGCCGATGATTCTGGTCGTGCGATGAGAGCCGCGCACCACCTCGGCCAACGAGCAGATGCTGCGCCCCAGATAGCACCCCACCTCGACGAACCAACTGCCGTCGGGAAAGTGCGCCGCGGCTTCCTCTTGATGGCGACGCCACTGAAACCAGCCCGGAATGTCGCGCCAGGCTGTGGACCGATTTATCGAACTTACTGGTCCGATCGTCACGTCTCGGCCGATCCGACCGATCTCGACGAACAACCGGTGAATGCGCCGGTCGCCGGTCATCTCCGGGTGAAACGCCGTCGCCAAAACCCGGCCCTGCCGCACCGCGACCACGTGACCGGCCGCGCGGGCCAGCACCTCCACACCCGGTCCGGTCCGCTCTACCCACGGCGCACGGATGAACACCGCATGCACCGGGTCGTCCAGACCGGCAAACGTCAAATCTCCTTCAAACGAATCGACCTGGCGTCCGAAAGCGTTGCGCCGCACCGTCATATCGATGGCGCCCAGCGGGACCGCCGCCCGGCCGCCGGCCCCGGCGTCCAGGATCTCGTCGGCCAGCAGGATCATGCCGGCACACGCGCCGTAGGCCGGCAACCCGTCGGCCAACCGCTCACGCAGCGGCTCCAGCAACGACAGCTCAAGCAGCAGATGGCTCATCGTCGTCGACTCCCCACCGGGAATGACCAGGCCGTCCACCGCATCGAGCTCCGCAAGAACCCGCACCGGCACGGCGTCGGCACCGACCTCACGCAACGCCGCCAGGTGTTCGCGGGCGTCGCCCTGCAGCGCCAGCACCCCGATTCGGGGGCTCACTGTCACTTTCAAGGCCGGAAGTCGCGCGGAAACCGGGTCAGGCCCTCCTGCATGACCGCGGCGACCATCTCGCCGGACCGGGTGTAGATCTTGCCCTGGCACAGCGCCCGACCGGCGCAGGCCGACGGCGAGGACTGGTCGTAGAGCAACCACTCGTCGGCCCGGAACATCCGCATGAACCACATCGCGTGATCCAGCGACGCCACCTGCAGATGCGCGCGCTCCTCGAGATGCGTGACCTGCGCTGACCCCAGCAACGTCAGATCGCTCATGTAGGCCAGCGCGCAGATATGCAGCACCGGGTCGTCGGGCAGCGGATCATGGTGCCGAAACCACACCTGCTGCTGGGAGGCCTTGCCGGGCACCGGCTGCAAGCTGTCGCGCGGCACGATCCGGACGTCCCATTCCTCGAACTGCCGGAATCCGGCGTCGTCGAACACCTTGATCGACCTCAGCCCCGGCAGGCCGTTCGGCGGCGGCGCAGTCGGCATGACGTCCTGGTGGTTGATGCCGTCCTGGTCGGTCTGGAACGACGCCGACATGGAGAAGATGGTCTCGCCGTGCTGCACAGCATTGACCCGCCTGGTGCAGAACGAGCCGCCGTCGCGGAGGCGCTCCACCAGAAAAACCGTGGGCGCCTGGGCATCTCCGGGCCGGAGGAAGTACCCGTGCAGCGAGTGCACCAGGTAGTGCGGCTCGACGGTGCGCACCGCCGACACCAGCGACTGGCCCGCCACGTGACCACCGAATGTTCGCTGCAGGAAACCCGATTCCGGGCTGAACACGCTACCGCGGTAGATGTTGACCTCGAGTTGTTCGAGATCAAGGATCTCTTCGATCGCCACGCTATGACCGTCTGCTCTTCGCGTGAGCGCTCATCGCTGTTCTTACCAGCCGCGTTCGGCCAGGCGATGAGGCGCGGCGATCTCCTCCACATTGATGCCTACCATCGGCTCGCCCAGGCCGCGGGACACCCTGGCCAGCACGTCGGGGTCGTCGTAGAACGTGGTCGCCTTGACAATCGCGGCGGCCCGGCCGGCCGGATCGCCGGATTTGAAGATGCCCGACCCGACGAAGACGCCCTCTGCCCCCAGCTGCATCATCAGCGCGGCGTCGGCCGGGGTAGCGATGCCGCCGGCGGTGAACAGCGTCACCGGCAGCTTGCCGGCCCGGGCCACTTCCACGACCAACTCGTAAGGTGCGGCGAGTTCCTTTGCCGCGACGTACAACTCGTCCTCGGACATCGACGACAACCGGCGGACTTCGCCGCCGATGGCACGCATGTGCGTGGTGGCGTTGGAGACGTCACCGGTGCCGGCTTCGCCCTTGGAGCGGATCATTGCTGCGCCCTCGTTGATCCGCCGTAACGCCTCGCCGAGGTTGGTCGCACCGCACACGAACGGCACGGTGAACTTCCATTTGTCGATGTGGTGGGTGTAGTCGGCGGGGGTCAGCACTTCGGATTCGTCGACGTAGTCCACGCCCAGGCTCTGCAGGATCTGCGCTTCCACGAAATGCCCGATGCGTGCTTTGGCCATCACCGGAATGGTGACCGCCTCGATGATGCCCTCGATCATGTCGGGGTCGCTCATCCGCGACACGCCGCCCTGGGCCCGGATGTCGGCGGGCACCCGTTCCAGCGCCATCACCGCCACCGCGCCGGCGCCCTCGGCGATGCGGGCCTGCTCGGGGGTGACGACGTCCATGATGACGCCGCCCTTGAGCATCTCGGCCATCCCGCGTTTGACCCGGGCCGTTCCGGTCTGCCCGCTGCCGGCAACGCCGTTGGATGCGGCGGTATCCACTACTGATCTCCTTCAACTGGTCTCGATCCAGTCTAGAGGGGACTGCCAAACCGATTTTTGCGGTGGACGCCTCTCCCCCGCGAGCAGGTCAGCGGATGGACTGCAACTGGCGCGCGGCCCCGGCCGCCGGTGCGTCGGCCAGCGTGTGCGCGTCGGCCAGCAGTTCGCGCAGCTGCAGCGGATACACCGTTTGTCCGGCAGCGACCAGCTCGGCGATATCGGCGGCGTCGCACCACCGGAAACAGTGAATGTAGCGGCGCTCCAACTCGGTGCGCCCCGCGATGGACGGTTCGAAGCGGCGGGTGCGATGCACGAAGAAGAACTCCTGGCTGTCGATCACCGACCCGTTGAAGTCGAAGACCGCGTCGCGCCGCCAGATCGGGCCGATCATGTCGACGGGGTCAACCCGTAGCCCGGTCTCCTCGGCCAGCTCCCGGGTGGCGGCCTGGGCCAACTGCTCGCCTTCGTGCACCTGGCCGCCGACCGTGAACCACCATTGCGGCGCTGGATTTGCAGCGTCGTGCGGCGCTGCAG
This sequence comes from uncultured Actinomycetota bacterium, assembly GCA_963787635.1. Taxonomy (GTDB): domain Bacteria; phylum Actinomycetota; class Actinomycetes; order Mycobacteriales; family Mycobacteriaceae; genus Mycobacterium. The sequence continues at coordinate 430,619 of CAWBDP010000009.1, forward strand.
GGTCGGATCCGCACAACAGCAGCACCGCCCCGGCTTCGTCCAGTAGCACGACCCGGGCCGAGGTGCGCCGACGCGGCAGGGCGTTACCCTCGTGAGCCGCCGGATAGGACCGCTCGGCGATTTCGAAATAGGTTGGCAGCGGCGCGGTTCCACCGAGCCGCAGCAGGCGCACGATCGGCCGCTCGCGCAACGCGAGGGTGTCGCGAACCGCGTCGTTGTGAAATCTGCGGGCCAGCAACACCCGTGCCTCGGCGTCGGCCAGTTCCGCGACCAGCGCCGAGGGCAGTGCCGCCGGGTCGACCACCGCCAGCGCGGCGGAGAGTTCGTTTTCGCACGTCTCGCGGGCGTGCCTGGGTGCCTGCTCGGCGGCGTCGGCCAGGGCCGCCAGCTTGCCGGCCTCCGGGGCATCGCCGTACGCGTCGGCCGCCACGGCCCGGGCCACCACGGCGCGTCGCGCCAGCGCACTGTCCAGTGCCTGCCAGGACAGGTCGTAGCGGACATGTAACCGATCTAACCGGTGGGCCATCTGATAGATGTCGTTGCCGACCACGATGACCACCGTGACCAGCGCCGCGATCGCGATGACCAGCCAGGTCATCAGACCGCTACCTGGACCTTGGCACCCGCGCCCGCGACCGTCTCATACACCCGCAGGATCTGGTCCCCCACCACCGACCAGTCGTAGCGGCGCACCACCGCAGCACCGGTCTCGATGTAGCGTTCGCGCAGGATGTCGTTGTGCAGCACGTGCACCAGGGCGTCTGCCAGCGCCGCGCCGTTGTCCACCGGCACCAGCGCGCCGGCTTCCCCGTCGCGCAGCACCCGCCGGAAGGCGTCGAGGTCGCTGGCCACCACCGGGGTCCGGGCAGCCATCGCCTCGACCAACACGATGCCGAAGCTCTCGCCGCCGGTGTTCGGCGCGCAGTACACGTCAGCGCTGCGCATCGCCGCGGCCTTGTCGGCGTCGTTCACCTGGCCCAAAAAACGTAGATGGCCCGCTAAATCGCCTGCTGCACTTCGTAATTCGTCCTCATTACCGCGGCCGACGACCATCAGCTCGACGTCGGGAAACTGCCGGACCAGCGTGGGCAGCGCGTCCAGCAGCACGGTCATGCCTTTGCGGGACTCGTTGTAGCGCCCCAAAAACAGCACGGTCTTGCCCGGCCGAGGATAGCCGTCGAGCCGCGGCGCGTTGGCGAAGGACGCGACGTCGACACCGTTGGGGATCTCCACCGCATCCGAACCCAGCGCCTCCATCTGCCAGCGCCGGGCCACGTCGGAAACCGCGATCCGGCCGACGATCTTCTCCAGCAGGGGCCGCAGCAGTCTCCCGACGACTGTCAGCGTCAGCGACTTGGTGGTGGCCGTGTGGAAGGTCGCCACGATCGGGCCCTCGGCGTCGCGTAGGGCCCATAACGACAGGCTCGGCGCATTCGGTTCGTGCAGGTGCAGCAGGTCGAAATCGCCATCGGCCAGCCAGCGTCTGACCCGGCCGTGCACCGCCCGATTGAACTGCACCCGCGCCACCGACCCGTTGTAGGGAATCGGTATGGCTTTGCCGGCAGAAACCACAAAGTCGGGCAGGTCGACGTGCGGCGACGAGGGGGCCAGCACACTCACCGCATGGCCACGGGCGCGCATCACCGCCGCCAGTTGCAGCACATGGGACTGCACCCCGCCGGGCACGTCGAACGAGTAGGGACACACCATGCCGATCCGCATTAGGTGCCCTCCAATTTGGCGCGCCGCTCCTTGGAGAGATCGGCCAGCCACTGGGGCTGCATCATGTGCCAGTCGGCGGGGTGGGCCGCGATATGGCGCGCAAAAATGTCGGCCAACGCCTGGGTGATGGTGCCGATGTCGCCGCTGGAACAGTCCAGCTCCGGGTAGAAGCGGACGATGGGCGCCTTGCCCTCTTCGTACCAGCAGTGCACCGGAAACAGCGCCGCCCCGGTATCGACCGCCAATTTCGCCGGTCCGGCCGGCATCCGGGTGGGTTCGCCGAAGAAATCGACAGTCAGCCCGGTGCGGGTCAAATCGCGGTCGGCCATCAGGGCGACCAACCGGCTCTCCCGTATTCGTTGGGTCAGCAATTCATACGGTGGTCGCTCGCCCCCGGAGTGCGGGATCACCTCGAAGCCCAGGCTCTCCCGATAGTCGATGAAACGCCGGTACAGCGACTCGGGTTTGAGCCGCTCGGCGACGGTGGTGAAGGTGCCGTGGGTCTGGGCCAGCCACAGCCCGCACATATCCCAGTTGCCGCTGTGCGGCAGCGCGCAGATCGCGCCGCGGCCCGCGGCCAGCGCTGCCTGCACATCATCGAATCCCTCGACCAACTCGCCACACTGGCGGGTCACGGCCTGGTGATCCATCGTCGGCAACCGGAACGTCTCGCGCCAGTACCGCGCATAGGACAACAGCGATGCGCGCATCAGCTCGTCGGGTACCTCGGCCGGTGCCACACCGATGACGCGGGCCAGGTTCTTGCGCAGCTGATCCGGTCCGCCGTTGCGGCCGGCATAGCGGGCCCCGGCGTCGAAAACGTTGCGCGCGGCGAACTCCGGCAGCGCACGCACCATCATCCAGCCGGCCGCGAATCCCAGGTCGGTCATTCTGCTGCCCAGGCCCGACCCGGTGATCCTGGGCACTTTCGAGCCCGTCGGGACGGCATTCACGTCTCGCCCGTTCCCGGGTCGGGTTTGTTCCGAATCGCCCGCTTCGCCCCATCGCCGTTACGCGGCTGGGGGTGCCCCCGCCCCGGGCCCGATTGGCCCGCATCGTCGCCGGGCCGGGCGGCGTCAGGCCGGTCTGCCGGCGGCATCGGATCCCTCGCCCCGGGCGAGGTCCGCACCGCCCACAACCGCTGGATGCAAGTGATCACGCTCGCCACGGCAAGCACCCACATCGCCAGGGGCAGCGCCCATTTCAGCGGATAGGACGGCAGGGACGACAACCCGCAGCCGACGAGCACGATGATCAACCGTTCCGGGCGTTCGATGAAGCCCCCGTCGCCGCGCAACCCGCTGGCTTCGGCGCGGGCCTTGATGTAGGAGATCACCTGCGAGGTGACCAGGCAGATCATCGTCGCCACCGCCAGCTGGCGGCTATGCAGACCGAATGCCGCCCACCACAAAAACCCGCAGAACACCGCGCCGTCACTGATGCGATCGCAGGTGGCGTCCAGCACGGCGCCGAAGCGGCTGCCGCCGCCGCTCTCCCGGGCCACCGCACCGTCGAGCATGTCGAACATCACGAAGAACCAGACGACGAATGTGCCGATGAATAGGTGGCCGGTGGGAAACAGCGCCAGCGAGGCCACCACCGACGCCGCGGTGCCCAGGATGGTGATGCTGTCCGCGGTGAAGCCCACCCGCATCAACCCCCGGGCCAGCGGCGTGGTGACGCGTGCGACTCCTTCGCGGGACAGCAGCTTGCTCATGATTGGTTGGCCCATTCGGTGGCCAGCAACCGGCGGGTGTCGCGCAGCAGCTGCGGAAGGACCTTGGAGTCGCCGATAATCGTGATGAAGTTCGCGTCGCCACCCCAGCGCGGCACCACGTGCACGTGCAGGTGCTCGGCCAGCGAGCCGCCCGCCGAGGTGCCCAGGTTCAGCCCGACATTGAAACCATGCGGCCGCGAGACGTTTTTGATGACGCGAATCGCTCTCTGCGTGAACGCCATCAGCTCCACGCTCTCCGGGTCGGTGAGATCCTCGAGTTCGGATACCCGCCGATAGGGCACCACCATCAGGTGTCCGGGGTTGTACGGGTAGAGGTTCAGCACGGCGTAGACCAGTTCCCCCCGGGCAACCACCAGACCCTCCTCGTCGGACAGCTGCGGGATGTCGGTGAAAGGCTGCTCAGGGTCTGAGTTTGCCCGCCGCAGCGGCGCCTCGGCCAGGTAACTCATCCGGTAGGGCGTCCACAGGCGCTGCAGATGGTCGGACTCACCGACCCCTCTGTCGACGATCGGGTCGTCCCGCTCGTCGCTACCCATGGCTGCCCGCCTTCACCAGATCCGCGGTGGGAGCTGAGTTTTCGCGCGCCGCGAGCCAGCCCACGATGGTGGCCACCGCGTCGTCGCGGGCCACCCCGTTGATCTGGGTGCGGTCGCCGAACCGGAAGCTCACCGCGCCGGCGGCGACGTCGCGGTCTCCGGCCAGCAGCATGAACGGCACCTTCTGGTTGGTGTGGTGGACGATCTTCTTGGCCATCCGGTCGTCGCTGGAATCCACCTCGACCCGCACCCCATGCAACTTAAGTTGTGCGGCAACGCCGTTCAGGTAGGGCACGTGGCCATCGGCAACCGGGATGCCGACCACCTGCACCGGCGCCAGCCAAGCCGGGAACGCGCCGGCGTAGTGCTCGGTGAGGATGCCGAAGAACCGTTCGATCGACCCGAACAGCGCGCGGTGGATCATCACCGGCCGCTGCCGGGTTCCGTCGGCCGCGGTGTATTCCAGATCGAACCGCTCCGGGAAGTTGAAGTCCACCTGGATGGTCGACATCTGCCAGCTGCGGCCCAGCGCGTCGCGGGCCTGCACGGAGATCTTCGGGCCGTAGAAAGCCGCCCCACCCGGGTCGGGAACCAGGTGCAGGCCCGAGTCCGCCGCCACCTCGGCCAGGACGTTGGTGGCCTGGTCCCACATCTCGTCGGAGCCGACGAACTTGTCCGGATCTTTGGTGGACAGCTCCAGGTAGAAGTCCGCCAGGCCGTAATCGCCGAGCAGGTCGAGCACGAACCGCAGCAGCGACGCCAGCTCGGCGCGCAGCTGGTCGTGGGTGCAGTAGATGTGCGCGTCGTCCATGGTGAACCCGCGCGCCCGGGTCAGCCCGTGTATCACACCGGATTTCTCATACCGGTAGACGGTGCCGAACTCGAAGAGCCGCAACGGAAGTTCACGATAGGACCGGCCCCGGGACCGGTAGATCAGGGTGTGCATCGGGCAGTTCATCGGCTTGAGGTAATAGTCCTGCCCGGGCTTGCGCAGCGTTGCTCGTCGTCGTATTCGGCGTCGAGGTGCATCGGGGGGAACATGCCGTCGGCGTACCAGTCCAGGTGCCCCGAGGTGTGGAACAGCTCGGCTTTGGTGATGTGCGGGGTGTTGACGAATTCGTAGCCGGCCTCAATGTGCTTGCGTCGCGAATACTCCTCCAGCTCCCGGCGCACGATGCCACCCTTCGGGTGGAAAACCGCCAGACCCGAGCCGATTTCGTCGGGAAAGCTGAACAGGTCCAGCTCGGCGCCCAGCTTGCGGTGGTCGCGGCGCTGGGCTTCCTCCAGCAAGTGCAGGTGACGGTCGAGCGCTTCCGGTGACTCCCAGGCCGTGCCGTAAATGCGTTGCAGGCTGGCGTTGTTCTGGTCGCCGCGCCAGTAGGCGGCCGAGCTGCGGGTCAGCGTGAACGCCGGGATGTGTTTCGTGGTCGGGATATGCGGACCACGGCACAAATCGCCCCAAACCCGTTCGCGGGTACGGGGATTGAGGTTATCGTAGGCGGTCAGCTCGTCGCCGCCGACCTCCATGACCGCGGGATCACCGGACTTGTCGTCGACGAGCTGCAGCTTGTAGGGCTCGTCGGCCAATTCGGCGCGGGCCTGCTCTTGGGATTCGTAGACCCGCCGGTCAAAAAGCTGCCCGTCCTTGACGATCTGGCGCATCCGCTTCTCCAGCGCCACCAGGTCCTCCGGGGTGAACGGCTCGGGCACGTCGAAGTCGTAGTAGAACCCGTCGATGATCGGCGGCCCGATCCCCAGCCTGGCCTGCGGGAAGAGGTCCTGGACAGCCTGGGCCAGCACGTGCGCGCAGGAGTGCCGGATGACGCTGCGGCCGTCGTCGGTGTCGGCCGCCACTGGGATGGCCTCGGCGTCGTGGTCGGGTACCCAACTCAGGTCACGCAACGCGCCGTCGGCGTCGCGCACCACGACGATCGCATCCGGCGCGCCCCGGCCCGGCAAGCCGGCATCCCGAACCGCGGCGGCCGCGGTCGTCCCGGCAGGAACCCGGATCGGTGCTTGCGGTGACTGCGAACCCGGCTCAGCCGGGTGCCGCGGGTCACCGCCATCGGCGCCTGGGACGGGCTGTGCGGGGGCGCTCACGGCGTGCTCTCCAGAAGGTGTCAAGGGTCTCGCAGGGTTATCCAACGGTAGGCGACCATGCTATCGGGGCGACTGCTCAACGCGGGCCGCAGCCTCACGGCTGGCCGGGCTTGAGCAGGACGAACAGTCCGGACGCTTCGCACAATAAGGTATTTTCGTCGAATAGCCGGCCCGACACGAAAATCTTGCGCCCATCCACGTGGTCGACGCCCGACTCGAACTGCAACTGCTTTTCGATCGGGACGATGCGACGGTAATCGATGTGCAGGTACGCGGTGCGTTGGCGAGGACCGCCGGTGAGCACCGCCGACGTCAGGCCCAGCACCGTATCGAAGAGCAGCCCCAGGGCCCCGCCGTGTACGGCGCCGTTGCGTCCCAGGTGAAACCGGGCGAATCGGGCCCAGCCTTCGATGCGGCCGTCGTCGTTCTTCTTGGCCTCCATCGGGATGGTCAAGATGTTGCCGCGGACTGGCAGATCGGTGCGCCGGCCCGACGGCGACTGCCATTCGTCGGTGTCGAACGGCGCCAGCAGGGTGGACACCTTGTCCAGCAGGTCGGCGGCCTCGCTGATCACGTGATCGGGAGCATCGACAGCACGGGCGTGATCCTGCAGCTTGCGCACACCGTCGATGAATCTGCCGTAATCGGGTCCGCCCTTGGTGGTGGGTTCGGGCGGATTGAATCCCCCGCCGGGGTGCCGGTGCGGTTGGGTAGCCACCAGGACACCGTATTGGGTTTGCCGGTGGGCGCGTTGCTTGCGCATCGAAATCGACGCCAGAGTGACTTTCCGGCCGGTCTCGCGCGCTGACGTCGATCTCGGCGCCACGGGAGCGCGAAAGGGACTGTCAGTCGTTCTGTTGGGCCCCGGCGTGGGCCAGCGTCTCGAATTCGTCGTCGCTGAGCGTGATCTCGGCGGCGGCCACGTTCTCCTCCAGGTGCGCCACGCTCGAGGTCCCCGGAATCGGCAGGATCACCGGCGAACGTTTCAGCAGCCAGGCCAGCGCCAGCTGCGATGGCGTCGCATGGTGGTCGGCGGCCATCTGCGCCAGCGGCCCGTCCGGGGCGGCCAGCGGGCCGGCCGCCAACGGGAACCAGGGAATGAAACCGATGTTCTGGCTGGTCGCGGCGTCCAAGAGCGATTCGGACTTGCGGGCGGTCAGGTTGTACATGTTCTGCACCGACACGATCTCGGTGATCTGCTGGGCCGCCGTGAGCTGGTCGACCTCGATCTCCGATAGGCCGATATGCCGGATCTTGCCTTCGTTCTTCAGCGTGAGCAGCTCACCGACCTGGTCGGCCAGCGGGAAGTTGCTGTCGATGCGGTGCAGCTGGAACAAATCGATGGTGTCCACGCCCAGCCGACGCAGGCTCATCTCGGCTTCCTGACGCAGGTAGGTCGGGTTGCCCAGCGGGATCCACACATCCGGGCCGGTCCGCAACAGCCCGGCCTTGGTCGCGATGACCAGGCCCGAATAGGGATGCAGCGCCTCGTGAATGATCTCTTCAGAGATGTACGGGCCGTACGAGTCGGCGGTGTCGATGAAGTTGACACCGAGTTCCACGGCGCGACGCAGCACGCGGACGCATTCGTCACGGTCGGCGGGCGGGCCCCAGACACCCTGGCCGGTCAGGCGCATCGCGCCGAAACCGAGCCGGTTGACGGTCAGATCACCGCCGAGAGTGAACGTTCCGGATGCCTGGGCGACGGTTTGAGTAGTCACCCTGCCGACCGTACGCCGACGACTCATCATGGCAAGCTGAGCAGGTGGACCTGCACAGGCTCAGCGATCTGCCCCTGACCTATTCGGAAGTGGGCGCCACCGCAGGACCGCTGCCGCCGGGATACCACCACCAGAGCGTCGTGAGGCAGATCGGCACCGGGCGAGTGCGCTTCGACCGGGCCGCCGATGCGGTCATGCACTGGGGAATGCAGCGCGGCACCGGCCTGCGGCCGCAGTCCGACAGCGACGTCGTCGCGGTCGGCGCACTGGTGGTGGTCAAGCTCGGTTTCCTGCGGGCACCTTGTCGGGTCGTGTACGTGCTCGACGAACCCGATCTCCGCGGCTTCGGCTACGGCACCCTGCCCGGGCACCCCGAGTGTGGCGAGGAGCGGTTCGCGGTGCGCCACGATCCGGTCACCGACGCGGTGTTCGCGGAAGTCTGCGCGTTCTCCCGGCCCGCGACGTGGTGGGGCAGCGCGGGTAGGCCGGTGGTGTCGCTGGCCCAGCGCGTCATCGCCCAGCGCTACCTGCGCGCGGTGTAACGGCCGGCTATTCGGCCGCACATGACGCCGAGCGTCACGATAGCGTGACGATCGCTGCCGAGCGTCACCACAGCGTGACGCCCAGCAGCGTTTGCCGGGCCGGCCACCGTCACGGCAGTGTGACAGCGGCCCGCTACCCCTGACCCCAGCCGGCGAGCAAACGCGCTGCTCCTGAACACATTTCGTCGATGACATCACCCACCGAGGCGGCACCGCTGATCATGCCGACGCCTTCACCGGCGTCGACTGGTGCGATCGCGCGGTCGTCGGCGGCGATCGACGCGGCCAACTCCTCGCGCGCCGGCTGATCGGCGGCCAGGGCATCCTCGTGGCCGGCCCACCGCGCGACGAAGTCGTTGGCCAGCACACGCGACGGGAACCGGGCCGGCCAGGGCAGCCCCTTGGCGACGTCGAAGACCCGGGTGATCGTGGTGTCGGTCTCGCGGGCCGCAATCAGGGCACGGCGGCTGCCGTCGGCCGTCAGCGCCTCTGGACAGGCCGCCAAGCGGGTGCCCACCCAGGCTCCGCTGGCGCCGGCGGCCAGCACCGCGGCCAGGCTTCGCGGCGACGCGATTCCGCCGCCGGCCAGCACCGGGATGGACACCGCGTCCAAGACGGCGTCGAGCAGCGGCAGCGTCCCGAGCCGCACGTCACCGTGACCGCCGCCTTCGGACCCACGCGCGACCAGGATGTCGAACCCGGCGTCGGCGGCCTCGCGGGCGCCGGGGCTGTCGTATACCTGTGTGACCGTGGCGATTCCGGCGTCATGGGCCGTGGCGACCCATGACCAGTCGGAACCGAAACTGACCGACAACAGGACGGGCCGGGCGGCCAGCGCATCCTCGAGCAGTCCCGGCTCGTTGCGCATCACCCAGTCCACCAGGCCGATTCCGAATGTGCCGGATAGGTGTTGCAGCTCTTCTTTCAGTGCCGCCCTGGATCCGGCACTGCCCATGCCGACCATGCCCAGCCCACCGGCCGCGCTGACGGCAGCAGCCAGCCGACCACCGGCGACCCCGCCCATTGGGGCGTTGACGATCGGCACCCGCAGGCCGAAACCCCGCGACCAGGCCGTGGAGAGCACCGGGGCCGGCTACGACGACTCGACGTTTTTGACCACGGTAAGCATCACCACCGAATCCTCGACCGCGTGCAGCGCATGCCGGTGGGGCGGGATCGTGACGTGGTCGCCGGCCTTGCCGTCCCACGCGTCGTCGCCGGCAGTCAGCCGCACATGGCCCTGCAGCACCTGCAGGGTGGCCTCGCCCGGGCTCTCGTGTTCGGAAAGCTCGTACCCGCCGAGCAGTGCCAGCACCGTCTGCCGAAGTTCGTGGGTGTGACCGCCGTGGATGGTGTGCGCGGCCCGCCCGCTGTGCGACTGGTGTGCCTCGGCCAGTTTCTCGGCGGCTAGGTCGGTCAGTGACGTCGATTCCATGACTGTCCTTCGATTTCGAGGTCGGCGGTCTGATCGCTCATCCGGTCAATAGAACTATCCCCGCCACGAGCAACGCAACTGCCTTGGCCGCCTCCAGACCGACATAGGCGTAATGGCCGCGAGAGCGGGGCGCCTCGAGGCCGGCCAGCACCTGGTCGGAGCGGCGGTTCAACCGCGGCCTTACGGCGGCCAGCTGGACGGCGAGCGCGGCCAACGCGACCGCGAACGCGACGATCGCACCCACCGGCGGTGGCTTCACGGCGATAACCACCAGAATGACCGCGGCGAAAGCGATTTCGACGCGGTTGAGCGCACGGAAGACCAGCCGGCCGATACCGAGGCCGACCTGCAGCGTCACGCTGGGCGCACGAAACTTCAGCGGCGCCTCCAGAAATGAAATCGCCACGACCATGCCCAGCCAGACGAACGTGACAGCGACGGCAATGGCCGCCGCGGCGCTCACCGGCGGGCGACTTCGGCGACGTGAGCAAGGCACAGATCCGGTTCGGCCAACGGCTCCAGCCGCTCGACAGTGACCGGCGCGTTCCAGTTTTCCAACGCACCCTGCATCATGCCCAAGTGGATGGGGCAGACGATCGCGGTACTGGCTTCGGCGACCTCCAAAAACGGGCAATGCCGCAGCCCGACCTGTCTACCCTCCGATTCACGGCGCTCGGGTGCGAAGCCAAGCTCGTCGAGCAGCTCCATGAGGTGGTCGATCGATGCCTCGACGCTTGCCGCCGGAATAGCGGCGGAGCGGGTTGGCAGACTCCGCCCCCAGGCCCGCCCCGCGGCCGCCGCCTTGGCACTCGGGTCGCTGTCAGCGGCAATTCCCATGCTGAGGATCTCGGCGAGCAGTTGGTACCGCCGTGGCCCGCCGTGATCCATCTCCCGGACAGCCCGAAACATCAGCGGTGGACGGCCCGGACCGCCGCGGTCGGGCTGCACGTGTTCCACCCGACCGTCGCGGATCAGGGCCTCGAGGTGGAAACGCACGGTGTTGGGGTGTACGTCGAGTTCTTCGGCGATCGCGGCAATGCTCAGCGGCGCCTCAGCCGCCCGCAACACCTGCATCACCGCACGCCGGCGCCTGCCGGGTTGTTCTGCTGAACTAGCGATGTCATTCATTGCGCCTGCGATTCTTCTCCACTCGGCAGACCAGCCACCAGCGGGGCGTCGACTCCGAGTGCCCCGACCTTGGCCGCTCCGCCCGGTGAGCCCAGCGGCTCGTCGCGTCCGGGAAGCGTGTCGGTGAAGAAGGCCTCGTTGTCCGCCTGGTACGGCTGAAGATCGTCGGGAAGATCGTCTTCGTAGTAGATTGCCTCGACCGGGCAGACCGGCTCACAGGCGCCGCAGTCCACGCATTCGTCGGGGTGAATGTAGAGGGCACGCCCGCCCTCGTAGATGCAGTCGACGGGGCACTCCTCCACGCACGACCGGTCCATCACGTCGACGCAGGGCTTCCCGATTACGTAGGTCATGCGCTAGAGTTTACACAAAATCATTTGTATAAACTAGCGAGGGCCCGAAAATTGTTGGTCGACAACGAACTTGACGTCCGAGAGCTGCGCAAACCGGACAAGCACCCGACGATATTCTCGACTTATGCCGCATTGTCGGCCGGCGAATCGTTTGTCCTGATCAACAACCATGACCCTAAGCATCTGCATGACGAGTTCGAAACCGACCTGTCCGGCGGCTACGGCTGGGCGTACCTCGAGAAGGGTCCTGCGGTCTGGCGGATCCGGATCACCAAACACACCACTAACCCACCGCCGAGGATGCTGACCAACACTGCTGCGGCAACCGAACCCAACGCGAGCGGTGCGCTCTGGAAACTGGAAGTCCGTGAGCGCGACCTGGACTCCAACGTTATCGCGCTGGCACCCGATGGCCGCATCGACGCCCATACCGGAGCCGACGTCGACGTGTTGATCCACGTGCTGTCCGGCAGCGGCCAGCTGTGCACCGAGAACGGGCTGATCGACCTGGTCCCGGGTGCTCTGCTGTGGCTGCCGAAACACTCGCGCCGAGCGTTCGTCGCCGGCCCGGCCGGGTTGCGATACCTCACGGTGCACAAGAAGCGTGAGATCCTGCCGCTGATGCCTGCCGCACCCACTGTGCCGCAGGCCTTCTGATGACGCGCCCAGCCGGGGGTGTCTCGTCGAACCGGCCCGACGACACGGTGCAGGGGCATTGGCTGCTTGCGCGACTTGAGCAGAACGTGACCGGCAGTCTGTAAGAATCCCCCGCTGCCGTCAGTGTGCGTCGATCTCGTCGAAGACCCGCTGGGCGATCCGGAAGGAGCTGTTGGCGTCCGGCAACCCGCAGTAGATCGCGGTCTGCAGCAGGACTTCCTTGATCTCGTCGCGAGACAACCCGTTGCGCAAGGCCGCCGCGATATGCGCCGAGAGCTCTTCGTCGCGCCCGCGGGCGATCAGCGCGGTCATGGCGATCATCGAGCGGCTGCGCCGGTCCAGCCCGGGACGTCCCCACACGGCGCCCCAGGCGAATTCGGTGATCAGCTCTTGGAAGTCGCGGGTGAAGGCGGTGATGCGCGCGTCTGCGCGGTCGACGTAGGCCTCGCCCAACACTTCGCGTCGCACGGTTGCGCCGCGGTCGTGGCGGCTACTCTCCATGCCCGCCTCCTCCTCTGGCCACTTCGCGGCCCGCATCGTCACCGGGCGCGCTCATCTGTTCTCCCGTCTCTTGAGCTTCAGCAACACATCTGCGACACGGTCGGGCTGCTCGGCCGGTGCGAGGTGCGCGGCATCGGGCAACTCGATGAACCTGCCACGCGTGACTTTAGCAGCGATAAATCGCAACGAATCCGAAGGCGTGGCAATGTCGTTCGCACCGGCGACGGCGACGACCGGAGTGGTGATCTCGCCAAGCCGGTAGCGGGCGTCGAATTCGGCCAACGCCTCGCAGGTGCGGGCATACCCGTCATCGTCCACTCGGCGCAACGCGTCGAGCAGCCCCCTGGCGGACCCCGGATCGCGTTCGAAGAACCCCGGACTGAACCACCGTCGCACTGAGAGGGCCACTACTTCACCGGTGCCGCCGTTGCGAACTACCTGCGCCCGGGATTTCCAGTCGACCGGGTCGCCTATTCGCGCCGCGGTGCAGATCAGCGCGGCCGACGCGACGCGCTCCGGATACCCCAGCAGCATCTCGATTCCCACGGCGCCGGCCACTGACATGCCGGCATAGGTGAACCGACACTTGCCGATTTCGTTTTCGACCATCCCAACGACGCTGGTGGCGAGATCGTCAATGGTGAACGCGTCACGCGGTCGCGGGCTGGCGCCGTGGCCGGGTAGGTCCCAGCCGATGACGTGATAGGCGCCAGCCAACCGTTGGGCGACCGACGACCACAGCGTGGCAACCGAGGTTCCCAGCGCCGGGCCGACGACCAGCGGCGGCAACTCCGGTGCGCCGGCCAGCACCGATCCGATGATCCGGGGAACACTCACGGGTGGTCCTTGACTGCCCGCCGGGCACGCTCCAGGCTCTCGTCGATCAGCGTGTCGACGGCACCGAAATACGTTCCGGACGGCGACTTTCCAGCCAGCTCGGCGACGGCTCGCTGCTCGCTGAGCACATCAACGTCGTCGAGGTTATCGGTCATCCGCTGCGGGTGCACCTGCAGTCCGGCGAGCAGCTCGCCGCACTGGCTGCCGGCGATTACACATCGGCGAGCCAGCGTGCGCAGGGCGTCCCATTCGACGTGCCAGGCGCCGTCGGGGCGTTCGTCGTTGGCGAGCGCGGCGGCGGTGTGCAACGTTGCGGCCAGTGGCGGCGCGGCAATCGCGGCACGCCGAATCAGGATGGACAGCACTGGATTACGCTTGTGCGGCATGCTCGACGATCCGCCGCGATCCCCGCCGGCGGGTTCGCTCAGTTCGCCGATCTCCGGGCGGCACAGGGTCACGACGTCCGACGCGATGCGTCCCCACGCGTCGGTGCATCCGACCAGCGCGTCGGCGACCGCGGTCACCGGTGCGCGCGTGGTATGCCATGGCAGCCGGACAGCCAAACCCAAAGTGGCCGCGGTGGTTTGCACCAGCTGAGCGGTGATCTGCGCGGGATCGCCCTGACCGCCGACGAATTTGGCCAACTCCATGGTCGCGGCCATGGTTCCGCCCGCTCCGCCGATCTGGACCGGCGTGCTCAGCCCACGTAGTTGCTGATATGCGTCGACGACTCCGCCCAGCCACGCCGCGGCCTTGGCTCCGAACGTGGTGGGCACGGCGTGCTGAGTCAGGGTGCGGGCCACCATCGGCGTGCCCCGGTGGGTGTTGGCCAATGCGGACAGCGTCGAAATCTCTTCCACCAATTGGTCTGTCAGCGCGTCCAGCACGGCGCGGGTGGCCAGCATCAAAGCGGTGTCGAGAACGTCCTGGCTGGTCAGGCCGCGGTGGATCCACCGTCCGATGGTCGCGCGGTCACGCAGCATTGCGACCACAACGATGACCGGGTTGCCGGCGGCTTCGGACCCGGCTGCGAGCGTCTCACAATCCTGCGGCTTCAGCAGCCGCTCGAGATCAGCGCCGGTGCACTCGGCCGGTGCCAGTCCGGCAACGGCCAGCGCGTTCAACCAGGCCGACTCCACCGCGACCATCGCGCGCAGCAGCTCCACATCAGTCATGAGTTCACCGGCGCGCTGGTCGCCCGGCCACAGCAGATTCGTCATCGCCGATCCCCGCCGTAGCTCAGGAAGACGGTCTCGATTTGAGTCCGGCCGCCCTGCACGCGGATGTCGAATCGATATCCCGCACGCCCAGAGAGACTTTCGTCCAGACATCTCAGCGTGGCCCGTTGCGCGGCGGTCAGCCCGGACAAGCGGTCGTCTGCGTCGAGGTCGGCGTCCGGCAGGTAGGCGCGGGTGAACAAGCGGTTCAGCAAGCCGCGCGCGAAGACGGTGATCGCGAAGAACGGGGACCGGCCGGCGGTCGCCGATCCGGGAGGCAGCGTGGTGAAACTGTACTGACCATTAGCGTCGGTCGCCGATCTGCCCCATCCGGTGAAGGCCGAACCGTCACGCCGCAGTGAGCCGGCCTGCCGGACGATGTTGCCCTGCGGGTCGGGCTGCCACAGCTCGACGAGGGCGTCCGGTATGCCATGGCCGGCGCCGTCATAGACCGTGCCGAGTAACCGTACGGCGCACGGGTGATCCTCGTCGACCAACCGACCCCCACCCGTATAGGACAATGCGCAGTCGAAAAACGGCCCCACGGTTTGCCCTGGAGTGCAGGCGGATTCAGCCATGATGGCTTTCGGATTCGGTCCAGGTGCGCGCGCTTCCCGCCACCACGATGTCCCACCGGTACCCGGTCGCGTACTCCGCCTCAGTGAGGTCATGGTCGTAGCCGGCGACCAGCCGTTTGCGGGCAGCGGGGTCGACGATGGATTGGTAGATGGGGTCCAGGTCGAACAAGGGGTCGCGGGGAAAGTACATCTGGGTGACCAGGCGTTGGGTGAAAGCGGTTCCGAAGACCGAGAAATGGATATGCGCCGGCCGCCAGGCATTGTGGTGATTACGCCAGGGATACGGACCCGGCTTGATCGTGAGGAAGCGGTAGGTGCCGTCCGGGCCGGTCAGGCAGCGACCCACTCCGGTGAAGTTCGGATCGAGCGGCGCGGGGTGCTGATCGCGCCGGTGGCGGTAGCGCCCGCTGGCATTCGCCTGCCAAATCTCGATCAGCTGACCGGCGACCGGCCTGCCCGCCTCGTCGAGCAGCCGCCCGGTCAGGATGATCCGCTCCCCGATCGGCTCACCGGAATGACCGGCAGTCAGGTCGGCATCGAGGGGGTCGACGTCCTGCGGGCCGAAGCACGGCGCGCAGAGTTCGACGTCCTCGGGATCCACGCGGAAATGCGGCGATGCCGGATGGCGCAGGACACTGCTGCGGTACGGCGGATAGTCCAGCCGCGGCTCAGTCGCGTCGTGGGCCCCGCAGTCGGCGGCGATGCGGGCCATTTCTGCGGTGATTTCGCTTTGGGACGCGACGCGCTGGGGTGCGGCCTCCATGACCAGTGAAGCTAACCACACAACCGGTCGGCCTAAACCTGGTTGGCCGCACTAGATGGTGCGCAGCAGCGCCGTTCTGCCCTTGACCCGGAGCTTTTGCATGGTGGAACCGCGCAGCTGCTCGATGCGCGCAGCCATCTTGTCGCCCAGCACCTGCAGTTCCTCGTCGGTGATCTGCACCGGGGGCGGCACCGGGATCATGTCACGTTCCTCTTCGTCGGCGTGGGCTTCCAGGACGGTCTTGAAGGATTCCCATTCTTGCTCGTAGTTCGGATCGGTCGGCCGGGTGCGCAGCAGCACGGCAAGCTGATCGGTCACCTGACGATGCTCGGCGTGCGCGATCGCGATTAGTCGGCTGGCCGCCGCGAGCGCCGGGTAGTAGAGGTCATCCTCGACGCGGAAATGAATGTCCAGCTCGACCAGCATCTCGTCGAGGTAGGCCTGCCGTTCGGCCGTACCCACCGGCGTCTCGCTGACCTTTCGACCCAGCCCCTTGAGTACCTTGTGGTGCTCTTGCAATACCGTGTAGGCGTTCATTTGGGCGACCTTCTCCCCCGCTTATTGTCCGGATGTAGCAAATTCCTTGTGTCGCCGCGCAACTCGATCATGCCGTCGCGGATACGGGTTTGATAACACGGCAGCGAAGCCGCTGACGGGCCACGCAGCACCTCGCCGGACTCGACGTCGAAGCGGGAGCCGTGCCAAGGGCACACGATGCGGCTACGATCGACCCAGCCGTCGGCCATCGGTGCGCCCATGTGCGGGCAGTACTCGCCGAACGCCGACACCTGACCGTCGCCGATGCGGCACAGCACCAGTCCCACGCCGTCGACTTCAACCTGTTGGGGCTTGCCGTCCCGCAACGACTCCAAAGCCAGCACCGGTGTCCAACTTTGGCTGCGCAGTCGCTGACCGGACTGGTCGGTACCGATGCCCGATTCGAACACCAAGGCACCACCCATGTAGCTGCTTCCGACGGTGATGCCGTACCCGAGCGCGCTGGTCGCGATCCCTCGAACGTGGCGGCCGCGATGGCGATCCCACCACGACAGGATGTAGAGACCCGTCGCGAACATGTTCAGCAAACCGTGCATCAGCCCGATGCGACGGTCTTCTTCATGGGTGTGCTGCCAATCGGTTACCCCGGTGACCGCTGAGCCCAGGTTCGCCAGAATTCCCAGTCCGAGGGCACGCCGGGCAAATCGCGAGGCGTCCAGGACTTCGGAAGCCGGTCGGCCCGGCAACACGCTCAGCGCGTCCAGGGCCACGGTCGTTCCAATGGCTCCACTGGTGAACGAGGCCAGCGGCGGGTGCACCGGATGACCGAGCCACACACCATTCAGCACGTTGGTAACGCGGTCACGCGCGCCGCCCAGCGCATTGAACACCATGCCGAGGAAGTGTTCGAACCGGTAGCTCGGCCGGTCCAGCCACTCTTGCCGCCCGATAACCGACAATGCGCGCGTCCCGACCTTATGCACCTGGTATGCCGACGACTGCTGAACCATGGGCACGAGTCCTTCCCTCGAGTGCGTGGTCACGCGACGATATCTTCAGACACAACCAGACCACCGTAACGCGGGCGCGAAACCCGCCACGCCGGCCGGTCGTATTGACCAAGACGTCAGCCCGAGGCATTCTCTAACTAGCGGAGTTGCTCTCTGTATAGCAGACAACCCGCCGACCGGGGGTCTGAAGTGGAGGTCGCGATGATCGATCACCGCAGCGTCTTCGACAACGTCCGGCGCGGCATGATTCCCGCGCACATCTACAACGACAACGCCATCTTCGAACTGGAAAAAGAGCGACTTTTCAACCGCGCCTGGACGTTCGTCGCGCACGAATCGGAGATCCCGCAAGACGGCGACTACGTGGTACGCCGGGTGCTCGACGATTCGTTCATCATCACGCGCGACTCGAATGGCGATGTACGCGCTTTATTCAATATGTGCCTGCACCGCGGAATGCAGGTCTGTCGCGCAGAGATGGGCAACGCCTCCAACTTCCGCTGCCCCTACCACGGCTGGACGTACCGCAATGACGGCCGGCTCACCGGCCTTCCGTTCCACCGCGAGGCCTACGGCGGTGACGGCGGGTTCGCCAAGGACGGCCTGGCGCTGCTGCCGGCGCCGAACCTGGCCAGCTACAACGGCCTGATTTTCGTCAACCTGGACCCCAACGCCCAACCGCTGGACAACTTCCTCGGCGACTTCCGGTTCTATCTGGACTTCTACACCAAGCAGAGCCACCACGGTCTGGAAGTCCGCGGCCCGCAGCGCTGGCGGATCAAGGCGAACTGGAAGATCGGCGCCGAGAATTTCGCCGGCGACATGTACCACACCCCGCACACGCACGCGTCGATCGTCGAGATCGGATTGTTCCGCGAGCCCAAGGCTCAGAAGCGGAAGGACGGCGCCACCTATTGGGCGCACAGCGGCGGCGGAACCACCTACAAACTCCCGCCGGGCGGCTTCGAACAACGCATGCGCTACGTCGGATATCCCGACGAGATGATCGCCCGCGTCAAAGAGGTATGGACACCGCAGCAGCAGCAACTGGTGGGCGAGGACGGGTTCATGATCTCGGCCGCCTCGTGCTTCCCGAATCTGAGTTTCGTGCACAACTGGCCCAAGGTGATCGCGACGACAGGCGACGACGTGTTGCCGTTCATCTCGATTCGGCTCTGGCAGCCGGTCAGCGCGAACGAAACCGAGGTGTGCTCGTGGTTTGCGGTGGACGCCGGCGCACCGCCGGAGTTCAAGAGAAATTCCTACCGCGCCTACCTGATGTGCTTCGGATCGACGGGAATGTTCGAACAGGACGACGTGGAGAACTGGGTGTCGCTGACCAACACCGCCGGCGGTTCGATGGCGCGCCGGCTCTTGCTGAACAGCCGGATGGGTCTGCTCTCCGACGACCGGCCGGTCGTCGACACGCTGCCCGCCAACGCGTTTCACGGGCCGGGACGCGCCCAGGTCGGTTACAACGAGCACAACCAGCGCGCACTGCTCAAGCTGTGGGCCGATCACCTCGAGATACCGCCGGCCGTCTCGCGCACCGAGGCGCCGGCATGATACCGACCGAACAAGAGAAACCACTGCCGTTCAATGACTCTCGGCACCTCCAGGCACATCAGTTTCTGGTCGACGAGGCCTACCTGCTCGATGCGCAGCACTACGAGGCGTGGCTGGACACCCTGACCGACGACGTCCACTACCTGATGCCGGTGCGAGTCACCACCGCACGCGGCGCGGGATTCGACACCTCGCCGGGGATGTCGCACTTCGACGAGGACAGATACGCGTTGACCCGCCGCGTTGCCCGGTTCCGCACCGAACATGCCTGGACCGAGGATCCGCCGTCACGGCTGCGCCATTTCATCACCAACGTGCGCACGTTCGGCTGCACCGATGACGCACATCTCGTGGTGGAATCGGCCGAGCTGCTGTTCCGCAGTCGCGGCGACGTCAACGAGGCCGCGCTGGTGTCCTGCGGCCGCCGGGACGTGCTGCGCCGGTGCGGCGGTCAGCACTGGAAACTTGCGCGCCGCACGGTGCTGCTCGACGAATCGGTGTTGCGGATGCAGAATTTGGCAGTTTTTCTATGAACTCTCCTATAAACGACGACCTCACCGGACTGCTGCGGGGCGCAGTAGGCGAACCCCTCGCGATCGCAAATGAATTCACCGAAGTCGTGGTGCTCCGGGTGGACACCCGCAACGGGTCGCGACTGCTCGTCAGCGCACCCAAGTCGGGGCGCTGGATCAGCCTGGACGCCCTCGAGCTGGAGGCATTGACCTGGCAGAACACCCGCACGCTTGCCGCGATCGTCGGCAACGTCGACGCTCCGCTGCTTCCCGACGACCAGGAACAGCCATGACCGGATGGCTGGACGGCAAGCGGGCCCTGGTCGTGGGCGCCGGCTCCGGGATCGGCCGGGCCGTCGTCGACGCGTTTCGCGCCGAAGGCGCCAACGTTGCTGTGCTGGAACGCGATCCAGCCAAATGCGACGTGCTTCGACATGAGGTGCCCGATGTTCCGGTGATCGAGGGCGACGCCGTCACCCGCGAGGCGAACGATCGTGCGGTGGCTGCCGCGGTCGAGGCCTTCGGGGGGCTGGACACACTGGTCAACTGCGTGGGGATTTTCGACTTCTACCGAGGCGTGGCCGACATCGACGCCAACGACTTGTCGGCCGCTTTCGATGAGATGTTCCGCACCAACGTGCTCAGCCACCTGCAATCGGTCAAAGCCGCACTGCCGGCGCTGCAGACCCAGACCGGGTCCTCGATCGTGCTCGCCGAGTCGGCTTCGTCGTTTTATGCCGGACGCGGCGGCGCGCTGTATGTCTCGTCGAAATTCGCGGTGCGCGGTCTGGTCGCCACCCTTGCCTACGAATTGGCGCCGGGGATCCGGGTCAACGGCGTAGCACCGGGCGGCACAGTGCACACCGACCTGCGCGGCCCGGCCACCCTCGGGCTGGACACCGTCCGACTGGACGACACCCCGGACCGGGCAACCGATCTTGCCCGCCGCGCACCGCTGAACGTCGCACTCTCGCCCGAGGACCACGCGTGGAGTTTCGTGTTCTTCGCCTCGGATCGTTCGCGCGGCATCACCGCCGGCAGCGTACATCCCGACGGCGGATTCGGGCTGGGAAAACCGACATGAGCCTGCACGACGAACGCAGCCTGGTCGCGTTGGCGTGCCGGGTCGCGGCTGCCCGCGGGCTGGTCGACGGCATCCTCGGCCACGTGAGCCTGCGGGTCGACGACGATCATCTGCTGATCCGGTGCCGCAGTGACACCGACACCGGCCTGGCGTTCACCCGAGCGACCGACATCCGGCTCGTCCGCTTCGACGGAACCGCGGGCGCTGCAGGCGAACTCGACGGATATCGCGTTCCCAACGAACTTGCCATCCATGCCGAAACCCTGCTCGCGAACCACGAGCACCGGGCCGTCGCACACCTGCATCCGCCGGCCGTCGTCGCCGCTGATCTCGCCGGTATCACGATCCGGTCGATCTATGGGGCCTACGACATCCCGGGTGCGTGGCTGGCGCGCGGCGGTGTGCCGGTCTACGAACGTGCTGTGCTGATCCGAAATTCGCGGCTGGGCAAGGAAATGGTGGCCGCCATGCGGGGCGCACCGGTTGTCATCTGCCGTGGCCATGGAATAACCAGCGCCGCGGCCACCGTGCCGCAGGCGGTGCTGCAGGCGATCAGCCTCAATGCGCTCGCCGACATGTCGTTGCGGGTGCGCTCAGCCGGCGGCACGCTGCGCGACATCGACGACCGGGACTGGGACGACCTGCCGATGCCCGAATTCCTCGCCGACGCGGCCTGGCGACACGAGATTGCCCGGCTTGGCGAATGACCCGGCCGAGCCAATCAGAGTTGGTCGCCGATCTCCTTGGCGGCCTGGATGAGTACCGCTGCGACGGCGGCATATTGCGACCTGGTCAGCCGATGCTGGGGAGCCGCGGCGTTCAGCGCCAGCCGAAGCCCCGGCGCCCGCGTTGGTATCGGTGCGGCGACCGACGCGACGCCTTCCTCGCTCTCCTCCCGGTTGACGGCATATCCGCGTTCACGGACACGAGAAAGCTCGGCCACCAAGGCGGTACGGCTGCCGATCGAGCGCGCCGTGGTGCGTTCCAGGTCTTCACCGGGCAGCAGCGCAAGCAATTCCGGTTGCGACAACTGGCCCAGCATGGCCTTACCGGTGGAAGTGCAATGCGCCGGCATCGTCAGCCCCAGCCGCGAGGCCACTCGGACGGCGCTTGGACCCTCGACCGCGGCGATGAACCGTACCGCGGCACCATCGAGCATCCCCAGATGAATTGTTTCCCGCAGCTGTTCGCCGACTCGGCGCATGACCGGCAGAGCGGTCGCCTGGATATCGGTGCGGCCGAAGATCGCAAACGCCACGCCGGTCAGCGCCGGGCCGGGCCGGTAGACCTTGGACGCCGGGTCTTGCCGGACAAACCCGCGGTAGGCCAGCATCGCCAGCAGCCGGTGCGCGGTGGATGACGCCACGCCCAGATAGCGGGTGGCCTCGCTCAACCGGATCTCGGACCGATCGCCCAACAGCAGCAGCAGCTTCAATGCATTATCGACCGACTCGATCGGATACTGCGGCGCAGATGAATCGGGCCGCTGCGCCTTCTTCTGCATGACACCGACGGTACCTGCGACCACCCCCGAATATTGACGCCTGTTGCGCGGCAACCTTTCCGGGGACACTCCACCTGTCCCGGTCAACGGGAGCGTGCCTCGAGAGTGGCCGGTCCCGTGGTACCCGCGCGGCCCTGGCCGATCGGGTCCAGCCGGATCGTGCATCCTTGACCCATGAGCCTGGTGTCCCTGCTGCAATCCGTGCCGCCGGTGGTGGTCTATGTGATGGTAGGAGCCGTGGTCGGAGTCGAGAGTCTGGGTGTCCCGCTTCCCGGCGAGATCGTGCTCGTCACCGCCGCACTGATGTCGTCGCGTCACGAGCTTGCCGTCAACCCGATCGGAGTGGGCGCGGCCGCGGTCATCGGAGCCGTGATCGGTGACTCGATCGGTTACACACTGGGTCGACGGCTCGGGATGTCGCTCTTCGACTGGCTCGGCCGCCGGCTTCCGCGACATTTCGGTCCCGGTCATGTCGCGCTCGCCGAGAAAATATTCACCCGCTGGGGATCCCATGCCGTGTTCTTCGGACGGTTCATCGCGCTGCTGCGGATCTTCGCCGGGCCGCTCGCCGGCGCATTGAAGATGCGGTATCCGCGATTTCTCGCCGCCAATGTGGCCGGCGCGATCTGCTGGGCAGGTGGCACCGCGGCGCTGGTGTATTACGCGGGACTCGCGGCCGAGCGCTGGCTGGAGCGTTTCTCGTGGATCGCCTTGGTCGTCGCGGTCGTCGGCGGCGTGACTGCGGCGATCCTGCTGCGTAAACGCACCGCCCGCGCGATCGCCGAGCTCGAGGCCGAGCAGGAGGCCGGCAAAACTACCGCCTGAGCCGCTTGTCAAGGTCTTGCCGGGAGGCCTTAACATACTCACAGGCTGTGATATATGGACAGACCTACCCGACTGATATAAGACTGAGATCTGCAAAGTGGCGGCCGGTCTTCAGATATGTAGGACGGTCATCCATCTCGTCATCAGGCGCGTAGGACAGCAACATTCAGTCTTCAGACACGTAGGACGGTCATCCATCGCGGCGCGGTTGCGCCAGTCGATTAGGAGTGCACCATGAACCTCGCCATCGCGGATGCCTTTTCCGGCACGCCAAACCATCTGAAACTGACTACCCGCCTGCTCGCAGAACTGGGCAATGTGCACAGCAAGCTCCGGGCGACCACCCAACGCAACGCCTCGGCGGTGATGGTCTACGCCGGCGGCGAAGTCGACGCCTGCAACGAGCGCATCTGGCGGCATCTGCTGGACGAGGCGGCCGCAGCCGTCACCGCGCCCGGGCCGCTCGTCATCGACACCAGCGGCCTCGATTTCATGGGATGCTGCGCCTTCTCCGCCTTGGCCGACAAGGTGAAGTCGTGCCGGGATCGAGGTATCGAGGTGCGCCTGGTGAGCTGTCAGCCGGTGGTACCGAAGCTCATCGAGGCGTGCGGGCTCAGCCACCTACTGCCCGTCCACCCGACGGTGGACTCCGCGTTGTCGGTCAGCCCCGACGAAACCGCTGTCTAGCGGACTCGCTGACCCAGAAGATCTTTGCCCGGTCCGGAAAGCTGACGTAGGGCATCCGGGCGTCCCGCCACTGCCATCACGAGCGCTTCCGCGGGACCGGTCACCTCGGCGCCGTCGCCGTGCGACCAGTCGAGGTCCGTCGCGACAAGCCGCATGCCGCGGGTGCGTTTGGCGGCCCGTATCGGAGGCGCAGTCATGGCGAGATCCAACGTCCGGCGCAGCCGCTGCGGCGGAATCGTGCGCTCGACGCCGAGCGGCCAGCGGATGTCTTGTTGGTGGATCATTCCGTCGACCAAGGCGATCATGCCGCCGAACGCCGACGTGAGACCCCGCGGCGGGATACCGGCGCGCATCAATTCGGTGAGTTGTTTAGGCGAGTGGGTGGCGTACTCAGCGACGCCGATCGCATTGATGCGATGCAGCCAGAACCTGCCTTTTGCGAAGCGCCGGAACAACTCCCAGCGGTTGAGTTCGTCGTAGCTCACGACGTGGGCGACGACGTCACGCACCCGCCATTGCTCGCACAGCGTGGGCTGCTCCCACTGCGCCGGGGACAGACCCGCCAGCAGCTCGACGAAGTCCGCCCGCTCCTCACACGCCAGTTGCATCGTGGTCACGGCGTCGTCTTCGGATCGCTTCACCGCATCACGACCGCTCGAAACACCTTCCACCGCTGCCGAGTTGGACCACCCCCTAAGAGTAAGCCGCTGTGAACCGTCCGTGCAGGCTTACGGGTGGGGCGGTTAGCCCGGGTTGTCAACAGTTCGGACTTTCTCCACAGCTTGGATCCTGGCGGTCAAACTCATCGGCGTTTTGGCCGTATCATTCGAACATGGGTTCGACTAGTCGTGAGGAGATCGTCGAGGTCTTCGACACGCTCGACGCTGTCCTGGACCAGGCCTTGGCGCTGACTTTCGACGCGTTGACCACCCCCGAACGGATGGCATTGCTGGACCGCTGCGAAACGGTGCGCCGCCAGCTGCCGGCTGTCGAGCACCCGCTGATCAACCAGATCGCGGCAACGCTCCAGCGACGAGGAACTCGGCGGCAAGCTGGCCCGCGCGCTGGCCGAGCGACTGCGCATCACTCGCGGTGAAGCCAGCCGCCGGATCGGCGAAGCCGCAGAACTCGGTGATCGCCACGCGCTGACCGGCCAACCGCTGGGGCCAGTGCTACGGCCACTGCCGCTGCCCAGCGCGCCGGGACAATCGGGTCGGCCCACATCACGGTGATCCGGCGGTTTCTGCGACAGCAGCCCGGCTGGGTTGATGTCGCCACCGCGGCAACAAGCCGAAGCGCTGCTGGCCGGCCAAGCCGAGAAATCCGGCCCGACCAGCTCGCCCAGCTAGCCGACAAGCTCACCGACTGCCTCAACCCCGACGGCGAACTACACCGAGGAAGACCGCGCCCGCCGACGTGGTCTGGTCTTGGGCAAACAACAAGACGACGGCATGAGCCCACTGCGCGGGTGGCTGACCCCTGAGCTGCGCGCCAGCCTGGAGGCGGTGCTGGCCAAGCTGGCCGCACCCGGCATGGCCAACCCCGACGACAAGATGCCGGCGGTGGATGAAGAGCCATCGAGGAAGCCGTCCAGCGCGATACCCGCTCACCGGCCCAACGCAATCACGACGGCCTACTGGCTGCGCTGCGGGCTGTGCTGGCCAGCGGAAAACTCGGACAGCACAACGGATTACCGGCCACCATCATCGTGTCGACCACGCTCAAGGACCTGGAATCCGCCGCCGGTCAAGGCACTCACCGCTTGCGGCAGCCTGCTGCCGATGTCCGATGTCATCCGGCTGGCCAGCCATGCGCATCATTACCTCGCGATCTTCGACAACGGCAAAGCCCTGGCGCTGTATCACACGAAACGGCTGGCCTCCCCTGCACAGCGAATCATGCTCTACGCCAAAGACCGTGGCTGCACCAAACCCGGCTGCCCCGCCCCCGCCTACTACTGCCAAGCCCACCATGTTCGGGGCTGGCAAGCCACCCAGTGCACCGACATCGACGACCTCGCCCTGGCCTGCGGCATCGACAACCGCCTCGCCGAAAACGGCTGGACCACTCGTAAGAACGCTCAAGGTGAAACCGAGTGGATCCCACCGCCACATCTGGACCACGGCCAACCCCGCACCAACAACTTCCATCACCCCGAAAAACTCCTCCGCGAAAACGACGAGGATCCCGGCAGCGACTGAGTCTGGCTGGCATCCTGTAAACATGGCTGGCAAGGAAGTCGATCGAGTCCGGGCGACGAGTGCCGTGGCGGTGATCAGGCAGCACCCCGCGCTAGTGCTCTTCGCGGTGTCCCCTGCGCTGGTGGCACTGGGCCTCATCTGGTGGCTGGCCGGCGCAGGCTGGGGGATCTTCGCCAGCATCGCGCTGGTGCTCGCCGGCGCCGGTCTCGTCCTCGTCAAAAGGTGACGCGTTACCGGTTGCCCGCAGCTCCGGCGTTACGCAGATCGGCGACCAACGACCGGTAGGCCTCGTCACGCTGATCGGAACGATCGCGTAGCACCGCGGACGGGTGAACGGTGGCCACTACGACCGGCTCCGGGTCCACCTGCACATCGAGGGTCGGCGGAAGCTGCAGTAGCTCGCCGCGGTGGGCGGTAACCCGAAACGCGGTGCCCAGCAAGGATTGCGCAGCGGTGGCGCCCAAGCAGACGATCACGTGCGGCCGTAACGCCTCGATCTCGGCCAAGAGCCAGGGCTGGCACGCCACGACTTCGGTGCGGCTGGGTTTCTGGTGTATCCGCCGTTTGCCGGTCTTCCTGGTGAACTTGAAGTGCTTGACGGCGTTGGTCTCATATGTCAGCCGCGGGTCGATGTCCGCATCGTCGAGCGCACGCGCCAGCAATTTGCCCGCCGGACCCACGAACGGCAGCCCTTCGCGATCCTCCTGGTCCCCCGGCTGCTCACCGACCAGCATGATCGGCGCGTCGGACCGACCATGGCCGAACACGGTCTGCGAGGCGTCCCGGTACAGCGAGCAGCCCTGACAACAGCCGGCGGCGGCTTCCAGCGAACCCAGCGCACGATCGTCGGGCAGATAGCGCGCCGCACCCGGTGCCGACGCCGGGCTCATGAGCCGGCGCTAACTCGCACTAACCCTTGCCGAGGATGGCGTCGCGAGCACGATCGGCCATCGCGGCGAACGGGCCGGCCAACACGTTGGCCTTCGCGGACTCCACACCCGGGTGCGGTCTGGTGGGCGCTGTGGATTCGGCGAACTTGACGGCGCGACCCATCCGCTTCAGCTGGTCGCCGCTCAGCTCGTCCTGAAGTTTGGCGAATTCCTCCTGCTCCTCGTGCTCGGCATGCTCGACGACGGAATCCCGAAGCTTCTTCAGCTTTTTGGTGAACTTGTCGTCGTCGAGGTCAAGTTTCTCCAACTCCGCAAGCGCCTTTTTGGCCTCGCTCTCCTCCTCGAGCCGCTTGTCGACGACCTGATCACCGTCGGGTATCTCTTTTCTGGCCCGCGGATGGACGATTTCCTCTTCGGCGGTTTCGTGGACCGCCAAGAGCCGCCGCAACTCGAGGAATGCCTTCTCGCGTTCCTTGCCCGACACCGACAGCGCCTCGTCGAACAGCGATTTGATCCGCTCGTGCTGGCTGGTGAGGAATTCGACCACATCGGCGGGTGACTTGACATCGGCATCGGCCATGGCTTGACTCCTGTGTCGTCGTGCGCGGGGCTGATGACGCACTGCCGAGGCGGCTACCCAACCTCGATAATCGTCAAACGCGCGGGGGTCGGTCCCCATTAAAGTTCCAGACTCTCCGGCAACGAAATCAGGTCCTGACCGGGGCTTTCAGGAACCCCAATCAGTCAAGCGCGCAACACGTTTCACGATCGCAAAGCGAGCTGGCAGACCGACCGGGCCAGACAGGTGTAGCCCGACTCCTGCCGGGGTATTGCACACTGAAAGTAATGCACTGACGGAGGGTGACTGATAGCTGCCGTGACTTGTCCGAAAGCCCGTCCCCGGAAGTGGCCGGGCATCGCGGCTGCCACGCTCGTAGTGGCAGCCGCGGGGTGCGGCGCGCCGGGTACCTCACTGGAAAGCACGCCCGAGGTTGTTCTGCAGGCGGTGGGTGCGGCGCTGCACAGCCCGGTGTGGTCGTACCGCACCAGCACGCTGCTGGCACTCACCGATGATCACCGGCTCGCGGAAATCCCCAATCCGAGCGGACCCGCGCTGGCCGGCACACGGCTGTCCGCACCGATGGCCGTGGGACGCAATCTCCAAATCAGCCAACAAGACGATCGACACGTTTTCGTGCCGCAACCCGACCGCGACCGCGTCGCGGTCGTGGACCTCGTCAGCCTGCGCGAGATCGACGACTTCGACGCCGGCCCTGCTCCGGCCTACCTTTCCGAAGACGCCGGCATGCGAGTGCTGCTGGCGCTGTCGGCCGACGGCTCGTCGGTTACTCCGGTAGACCAGTACGGCTTCCGAAAATTACCTACCGCCAAGATCATCGGCGACCCGGCGGACACGGTCGAAGGCGCCAACCGTGGGCGTGAGATTGACTATCATCTCTACGGCCCTTCGGGAATCCGCTATTACAAGGGTCCCTCGTCGCCGCCCACCGAACACGGCTCGCTGCGCATGGACGTCGCGGTCTCGGCCGGTGACGGGGCGCAGGTGACGCGCAGTTATGTGGCACGCCACAACGACGGCACGCTTTACGCCGTCGACTCGGGCCGCGGCGGCGAGGGCTTGCAGGTGCTGGCCAGTGCCCGGTTGCCATCGCCCATCCGTTACCTGGGCACCGACGACACCCGCATCTATGCCGCCACCGATCGGGAATTGGTGGTCCTGGAGACGGCCAGCTTTACCGGCTTTCCGGACGGAATCATTCCGGTGATCAGGGTGACCAACTACCGGGCCGCGCTGCCCGCCGGTCCGGTCGGGGCGGCGCCGCTCTCCGGTATGGCCCTCGGAACGCACCGGGTGTTCCTCACGCTCGCGGGAGCACCGTATGTGATCAGCATCGCAAAGCCGCACCTATGAGCACATCACCAGAACAGAACCAGGAAAAGGTCGACATCGACGACGACGTCGAGGTGGTGACCGAACAGATCGCAGCGCTACAGGAACTCGCACAACAGCACGACCTGCCCGACGACAAGATTTACGACTTCAGCATCCGGTGGGGTACCGCCCTTGCCGGACGGCTACGACGGATGGTGCACTACAGCTCGCTAGGCATGCTCGACAGACCTGACGAGGACCGTTTCCAGGCGCTGTGCGAGGAACTTCGCTCGCTATCCAGCCTGATCGACCGCTTCGGGCTGGCCCATCCGGTCTTCACCGATCCGCCCGAACGTAAGCGACGCGCTATCCCGCTGCTGAGGCCTCTTCGTCGGAGATGAGAAAATCTCTGTCGGCCAGGACAATTCCGGTTCTCGGCTGCGCACAATCGGGGTTGCGGCAGGTCAGCGCCACCATATAGGCGTCGTCGTCCTCGTCGAGGAACAGAAAGCCAAGGTACAGCGCGTACCCGACCTCGAAGTCTGTCTCGTCGCAGCATTCACAATGCCCGCCTTTGGCCGAGATCTGCTCCGAAACTCGTTGACGCGCATCGGGTTTCAGAATGATAAGTTCGGGACGCACGCCGTCGGGGTCAGTCATCTCAGATCTCCACGTCTTTGGCGTAGTAGACGTTGTCTTCGCGCCAGCCGCCCAAACCCGATCCGATGCCGGTGAAGTCGTCGATGAACTCGATCTGGTTGATCCACTTGGCCATCTTGAAGCCAACCTGGGTCTCCACCCGCAATCGCAACGGTGCGCCATGCTTGATCGGCAACGGCTTGCCGTTCATCTCATAGGCCAGCAGGGTCTGCGGCTTGTAGGCGAGTTCGAGATCCATCACCTCGTAAAACTGGCCGCCGCCATGCGAGGACGGCTCGTCGGTGCTGTTGTCCTGCATGGTCAAAAAACAGATATATTTCGCCTGCGGCAGCGGCCGCACCAGGTGCACGAGTCGGGCCAGCGGAAGCCCGGTCCATTCGCCGATACTTGTCCAACCTTGCACACAGTTGTGCATCGTCCGTTGCGATTCCCGGCCGACCAGCGACCGCAGGGCAGCCAGGTCAAGAGTGACCGGCTGTTCGACCAGCCCGCCGACCCGAAGCCGCCAGTCGACGAAGTTGTGCACCGCCATCACCTTGTAGGCGGTCGCAGTCGGGGGTTTGCCGTTGACGCGATGCTCCTTGGAAATCTTTCGCGCCGGATAGTTCTGTCGGGACTTCAATGGGCGCAGTAGCGCCGAGCCGAACGGGGCTGATCACCGCCTCGAGTATCCGGCGAACCTGGACGGGCCGGCGCAGACTCGACACCGTGGCGACCACGTGAACGGCGATGATCCCCGCGATGATCACCAGCGACAGGGCTGTGGCCCAGTTGATGTTGCGGACCGAGCCGAAAATCATCGAGGCCGTCAACTGGCCCCAACCCCAGAAAAACACCATCGACAGGTGGATTGCGATGAAGCCCAAAAACGCAACCAATCCGAGGAAGTGCAGGCTGCGTGCCCATTGCCGTCCGCCCCACATCTGCACATACCACGGAAATCTTGCCTCGACCGCAGGGGACTGTGCCGCGCCGGTCAGGATCTGGAACGGGGCTAGCACGAACACCACACCGGCATAGGTCAGCTTCTGCATCGCATCCAGCGGCTCACCGGGCAGTAGCGGCGGCAGGTTGAACGACATGTAGGTACAGATGTCATTCCACGCCTCTGGGAATATCGACCACGAATAGGGCCAGTACCGGTGCCACTGCCCGGTTGCAAACAGCAGCACGTAGTAGGAGACGCCGACGAGAATCCACCCGATGACCGCGAAAAAGTGCCAGTGCCGGCCCATACCGAGTTGTGCGTGGCCGGGCAACGAAACCAGCGGGTGATAGTCCTCTTCTTCGTCGAGAGTGTCGTAGAGCTTATTGCGCGGCATGACTTTTCGGGTGAAGCGGGCCCACTCGGTGCCGGGCTTGCTGTCGTCGTGCCAGTACAACTTGGGGTGGGTCGACAAGATCTCGATACCGCTGCGCAGCAGCAACGTCAGGAACAGGACGTTGAGCCAGTGGTCGATCCGCAACCACGCCGGATAATCGAGCGTCGTCATATCCTGCCTGTCACCTTCAGTCTTGCCAACCTTGTCGTCGCGGATAGGCGACGTTGATACCCGAGAGGACGGTCGTATGCACGGCGATAAAACCCGCCGCAAATGCCATCGCCAGGGTCCCGGGCGCGAAATCCCACCGGCCACTCACCGCTATCAATCCGGGCAGGCTGATCAACCGACTTGCCAGATAGATGCCGAGGAAGACGATGCACAGCGCGCTACCGGCATACCAACCGACCTGTGTGACAACGGGTTTCAGGACGAACCCCATCGAGCCGGCGATTACAGGGCACCCGATGATCAGCGCTATGCAGTACACAATGAAATACAGCGGCGGTGCCGACTGGGTGGTCAAGACATAGACATGCGCTGCAGCTATGCCTATCAGCAGCGATGCGCCTAACGCGGTCACCGTCCGCGGCAGGTCGAAGGCGATCCAGCCGTTCAGGGTCAGCAGCGGAGACGAAAAAATACGCCGCCACAGTCCGGTGACGCTTGCGCGCACGGCAGCAACGTACCCCATCAGGCCAGGCTTCAAACGGCGCGGTTGAGGACGGGAACGTTTGCTGCGTGGCGAGGGTGACGTGGTCATGTCGTACACCACTTCTCGGCATCGCGACGAAGGGTCATGCCGTGGCCCGGCGCAGCATTGTCGAGGTGCAGCGCCCCGCCGCGCGCGTCGGGCAGCCCATCCACCAGCAGCGGCTCTAGCCGCGCATGGTCGACGAACCATTCGACGTGGCGCACATTCGGGACGGCGGCGCCGACGAACGCGTGCAGCGAGGGTGCGCAATGGGCAGAGACCTGCAGGTTCTGCGATTGCGCCAGGGCGGCGCCCGACAGCCAGCCGGTGAAGCCGCCGCACCGGGTGGCATCAAGCTGCAGGCAATCGACCACCGGGACGAGAGCGCGCATGTCGTGGACGTCCGCGGCGTATTCACCGGCGGCGATGTCGCAGCGCAAGGTGGCACGCAGGTTGGCCAGACCCACGGTGTCGTCGCTACTTACGGGCTCTTCGAACCAGACCACACCAAGGTCGTCGAGGGCGGCCCCGACACGACGTGCCGGTCCGATCCGGTATCCGCCGTTGGCGTCGACCATCAACGAGGTGCCTTGGCCGACAAGGGTCTTCAGGTACTGGACCCGCGTGAGATCACGCTCGATGTTGGTGCCCCAGGATTCACCGATCTTGATCTTCACTGCGGTGCAGCCGACCGATCGCCACCATTCGACTTGCTCGGCGAGCTGCGCGTCGGACAGGGTGGTGAACCCGCCGGAACCGTAGATCGGAACCTCGGTACGGCAGCGCCCGAGCAGCGCGGACAGCGGGGCGCCGAGCAGCCGGGCTTTGAGGTCCCACCAGGCAATGTCGACGGCGCTGATCGCGTGCATGATCAGCCCGCGCGTGCCAAGGTTGCGGCAGGCGCGGTGCATCGCCGACCATCCGCCCGCGATGTCGTAAGCATCGAGGTCGCGCACCGCACCGGCCAGGGTGTCTCCGATGACCGCCGCCGCCGCCGGACTGCTGTAGGTCCAGCCCAGTCCGGTGTGCCCGCCGGCAGTCAGGGTGGCGGTGACCGCGGTAGTCGCCTCCCACTGCAGGGTGCCGTCAGCCTCTGGCTCCGGCGTCGGGAACCGGTATACGGCCGTGGTCAGGCCGTTGATTCGCGAATAGCCGCCGTTGGTCATGACTTCGTCTGTTGCTCGGTGAGGCCACCCCGGCCCAGTTTGATCAGCCGATCGGCGGCGCGGGCGGCGAGCGCCATGATAGTGAGGGCCGGGTTGGCGGAGCCCTGCGTGGGCAACGTACTGCCATCGACGACATAGAGGTTGGGGACGCCGAAGACGCGGTGGTAGCGGTCCACGACGCCGTCCGCAGCGCGCGCGGCCATCCGGGCTCCGCCGACAAGGTGCGCGTAGCGGTCGATGGTCATGACCTCGCTCGCCCCTGCACCTCGCAGGATTTCCTCCATCACCGCGGTGGCGGCCTTCGTCAACTGCTTGTCGTTGTCGCATTGGGTGTAGGAGAAGTGCGCCACCGGCAGCCCATGACGATCCTTCTCGTCGGCGAGGGTGACCCGATTGTCAGCTTGGGGCAGGTATTCACACAGCGCGCCGAGAGTCGACCAGTGGACATAGTCACGCATGTATTCACGCAGCGGGGCACCCCAGTGTCCTTGCGCGATAACGTGTTCAGCCCAGGTGATCGGTAGCGGGCTAATGGTCTGAATCGACCAGCCGCGCTGGTACGGCTTGGTGGGGTCGGTCTCGTAGAACTGCTCACTCGACACCTCAGGCGGGGGCGCCTTGTACATCCGGATCTCGTCGTCAAATCGGCCTGCGGTTTGCGGCGCGCCCTGGACCATCAGGTAGCGCCCGACCTGGTCGTGCTCGTTGCCCAGCCCATTCGGATAACGCTCGGTGGCTGACAGCAGCAGCAGCCGCGGTGTCTCGATCGAGTATCCGGCGACGGCGACGGCGCGGCCACGCTGGTAGTGCTCGCGACCGGCCCGCAGATAGGTGACGCCCGTCGCGGAACCGGTGCGGTCATCGACGACGACGCGGGTCACCATGCTATCGGGGCGTATCTCGGCACCGTTGGCCAGCGCGTCGGGGATATGGGTGATCAGCGGGCTGGCTTTGGCGTTGACCTTGCACCCTTGGAGACAGAAGCCGCGATAGATGCAATGCGGCCGGTTACCGAAGCGCCCATTGGGGATTGCCACCGGGCCGACCCGGGCCTCGATACCTGCCGCCTTTGCACCGCGCAAGAAAATCTCGCCGTTGCCTCCGACCGGGTGTGGGTGGTGCGGATAGCTGTGCGGGTCACCCCAGGGCCAGTCCTGCCCGGCCACTGGCAGTTCCTGTTCGAGCAGTTCGTAGAACGGCTTGAGGTCGCTGTAATCCAACGGCCAGTCCGCACCAACACCGTCGTTGCGCAAGGTCGCAAAATCCGACGGGT
Source organism: uncultured Actinomycetota bacterium (assembly GCA_963787635.1). GTDB lineage: Bacteria > Actinomycetota > Actinomycetes > Mycobacteriales > Mycobacteriaceae > Mycobacterium. The sequence goes on from CAWBDP010000009.1 coordinate 464,233, forward strand.
GGAAGCGCGGCGTGTAGCCGGCGTAGTGCACCATCGATCCGCCCACTCCGCGCCCGGAGTTGTTCGAGCCCAACGGAATCGGGTCGCTGCCAGCGATCTGCCGCGGCTCGGTCCAGTACAGCGTGTGCGATCCGCGTTCATCGGAGACCCAGTCTGCATCGGGGTCCCAGAACGGGCCGGCATCCAGGCACACGACCCGCCAGCCGGCCCGCGCCAGCCGCTGGGTGAGCACACCACCGCCGGCGCCCGCGCCGACCACCACCAGGTCGACCTCGTCGTCGTCGGCGTAACGACGCATGTCTGCCCGCAGGCGGTGATTCGTGCGCGCTCCGTCATTCGGGATCAACCACGCTGAGTCGTTGCGGGCGCGGATGTTGCGGTATTTACTTCTCACGACGACGGCTCGCCTCGAAGGACCCGGTCGTGCTCGCGGCGGGCCCGCTCCACCCGGTCGGCGAACGGGACCGGATCGACGTCGCTGTCTTCGGCGTTGGCATCGGCGACCTCCCAATGCTCGCGCCCGCCGACGCCGGCGTTGAGGTAACCGCGCGGATAGGCCGGGCCGGGAAATCCGATCTCGTTCCAGGCCCATGGGTGAGAGTAGAACGCGGTGCAGGCATAGCGGGTCCACAGACTCCACACGTGGTTAGCCGACAGGTCGTGCCAGGTCTGGCCGTGGGTGCTGCGGTCTCGGACGGTCTGGATGAGCGCGGCTTGCTCGTCGCTGCGCAACCCCGAAAAGCCGTCACAGCCCGCGAAGCGGTCACGTGCATCCTCGTCCAGCAGCCGTAGCGTGTCACGCCAGGCCTGGCCATCCTGGGGCAGGTCGTCGTAATGCCAGCCGTCGGTCTCTCCGGTCGCCAACCGAGCGTCGATCATGGCCAGGACGGGGATCCGCGGGTCGGTGTCCTGAGCCAGCAGCAGATCCAGCAGCGGTGCCGCGACGGAAACTTCGTCGGGAGTAAAGAACGCCAACTCGCCCGGCAGGGCCAGCCGGCCCAGGACGACACCCACGGTGACGTCATCCCAGACCTCGACGCTGTCCAGCACATCGAAGCCGGGGTAGCGGCCCCGGTGCTGCGGGGTGACGGCACGCCGGCTGCGGTAGGGCATTAACTATCGCCCCGGGACGGCCGGCCTTCGCGGCGCAGGACCGCGGCGAGTATTCCCATGCCACCGACGAGCGAGGCGAGCAGCGGGGCGAACGCCGGCGGACCCGACTCGAGGTTGTAGCGGGTGATGCCGCCAGGGCGCTGCGCGACACCACGAAGGTGCAGGTAGGTGCCCTGCAGGCCGTTGACGACGATGGCCGCCGACACGAACGGCAGCACGGTGTGCGCGACACGGCGGGAGAACACCGACGCTATACCGGCCGGCACCGCGGTCGGCACGATCACGATCGGCCACCACATCATCTTGTTGCCAAAACTGGCCCCGTCATGCGACATGTAGATTTCGCCCGTGGTGATCACGGCTCCTGCCGCGGTCAGCGCGGACAGGCTGCGTTCGAACCGGCCGGTGCGCACGTCGCGGACGGCCTCCGCAACCAGCCCGACGCCTTGCGATGTCTTGCTACGCCGTTTGCGCATGTCAGTCGTCATCCTTGGTTCCCGGAAGGTACTGCTGCGCCTTCTGCTTGACGCCTTGCTTGATGAAGCCCCAGGAGTCCTCGTCGCCCTTCAAGACCGCGGTAGCAGTGGCTTTGGCCTGCGCGAAGGTGGCGTGCGGGGGGATGGGCGGGATGTCGGGGTCGCACCGGATGTCGAGGACCGTCGGCCGGTCGGCGTCCAACGCCTGATCCCAGGCCGGCCCGATCGCGTCCGGGGTGTCGATGTTGACCCCGGACAGTCCCAGGGTGCGGGCGAACGCGGCAAAGTCAACGTCGGGCAGGGTCTGGGACTCGGCGAACTTCGGGGCTCCTTCCATTGCGCGCAGCTCCCAGGTGACCTGGTTGAGGTCGTTGTTGTGCAGAATCGCCACGATGAGGCGCGGGTCGGCCCATTGCCGCCAATAGTGCGCGATGGTGATGAGTTCGGCCATGCCGTTCATTTGCATCGCACCGTCACCGACCATAGCGATCGCGGGTCGGTCCGGATGAGCCCATTTGGCGCCGATCACGTATGGGACCCCGGGACCCATAGTGGCCAGTGTCCCCGACAGGGATCCGCGGATCTGGCCGTGGAACTTTAGGTGACGGGCATACCAGTTCGCGGCGCTGCCCGAATCGGAGGCCACGATCGCATTCGACGGCAGTCGTAACGACAGTTCGTGAAAGATCCGCATCGGGTTGACCGGATCGGCATCGGTCATGGCCCGCCGCTGCACAGTCGTCCACCAGTCCGCGACATCGGCTTCGATGCCCTCGCGCCAGGAGCGGTCGCTGTTGTGCTCCAGCAACGGAATCAACGCCTGCAGTGTGGCTTTGGCGTCGCCGACCAGATTCAATTCATAGGGGTACCGCATCCCGATCCACGCACCGGAGCGGTCGATCTGGACAGCGCGGGCCTGGTCGAGTTTGGGCAGGAACTGGGTGTAGGGGAAGTTGGAGCCCACCGTCAGCAGCGTGTCGCAGCCCATCATCATTTTGTACGACGGAATCGTGCCCAGCAGCCCGATAGAGCCAGTCACCCAAGGCAGTTCGTCGGACAGCACGTCCTTACCCAGCAGCGCCTTCGCGGCACCGGCGCCGAGGGTCTCGGCGATCTGGGTGAGTTCCCCGACGCAACCGCGAGCGCCCTGCCCGACCAGCATCGCAACTTTCTCCCCGGCGTTGAGGAGGTCGGCGGCCGCGCGTACCGCGGCCGGGTCGGCCGTCACCGTCGAGTTGGACATGCCGAGGCTGGATGGAACCTGCTTGAACGCGTGCTCGGGCGGTTCGTAGGTCAGGTCGAACACATCGGAGGGAATGATGATGCAGGTCGGCGCGGACGCACTCATCGCGATGCGAATCGCGCGATCGATCAGGTTCGGCAATTGCTGCGGCACGGTGCACATTTGGACGTAGTCGCTGCACACGTCCTTGAACAGGCTGAGCAGATCCACTTCCTGCTGGTAGGAACCGCCCATTGCGCTGCGCTCGGTCTGGCCCACGATCGCCACCACAGGGACATGGTCGAGTTTCGCGTCGTACAGGCCGTTAAGCAGATGGACCGCCCCGGGCCCGCTGGTCGCCGCGCACACCCCGACCTGGCTGGAGAACTTCGCGAACCCGACCGCCTCGAATGCCGCCATTTCTTCGTGGCGGGCCTGCACGAACTGCGGGTCATTGCCCGCCCGCCCCCACGCGGCCAGCAACCCGTTGATGCCGTCACCGGGAAAAGCGAAGACCTGCTTGATGTCCCATTCGCGCAGCCGCGCCAGCAGTACATCGGCGACCGTGTCCTTCATCGTTGTGTTCTCCTTTGACGTCTTCATTCCGGTGTACACGCAATAGTTGCGTTTCGCAAGAGTTGCGGGTAGCAATGGTTGGGTGGAGACTCACTGGATGACAGAGCAACCCCGCTCGCCGCGGCACCGCGAGGCCCGTGATGAGGACGCCGACGCCGTGCTCGCAGCGTGCCGGGTCCTGGTGGCCCTCAGCGCACAATCCATCGCCTCCGTGGCGGACGTCGCCGATGTGGCCCAGGTCCGGACGCTGGTAGTCATTTCCAGTCGTGGGGCGGTGTCGCTGGGCGAATTGGCTGCCGCGGCGAACCTGCATCTCACAAGGGCGAGCCGGTTGTGCGACCGAATGGTGGCAGAGGGTCTGATTCATCGCGCTGATGACCCCGCCGACCGCCGCCAGTTGACTTTGACGCTCACCCCCGAAGGTGAACGCGTCGTGGGCACGGTCATGGCGCATCGGCGAGCGGTGATCAAACCCATCCTCGCGCGACTCAGCAAACAGCGGCGGGCAGATCTCGTCGCGGTGCTGCGGGAGTTCGCCGCCGCCGGTGGCGAGCCCTCTGACCCCGACTTGTGGGCTATGGGCTGGACGACCTGAGCACACGCGTGTGCTCGACCTGGACTTGAGGAGATGATTGTGGTGCCACGCATCATTGTGGTGACCGGTTCCAGCGGCGGTATCGGCCGTGCCAGCGCGATCGCGTTCGGGGCTTGCGGAGACACCGTTGTGCTCGTCGCGCGTGGCGAGAAGGGCCTCGCCGGTGCCGCCGCGCAAGTCGAGCGGGCTGGTGGCACCGCGCATGTGATGCCGGCTGACGTGGCCGACCCAGACCAGGTGTTCGCGGTGGCCGCCAAGGTCGAAGCCGAACTCGGCCCGATCGACATCTGGGTCAACGTGGCGTTCACATCGGTGTTTTCCCCGTTCGACCAGATCGAACCCGCGGAGTACCGGCGCGTGACCGAAGTCAGTTACCTCGGCTACATCTACGGCACGATGGCAGCTCTGAAATACATGAAGGCCCGCGACCGCGGCACGATCGTGCAGGTCGGTTCCGCACTGGCCTACCGTGGCATCCCGCTACAGAGCGCGTACTGCGGCGCCAAGCACGCCATCCAGGGTTTCCACGAAGCGCTGCGTTGCGAACTGCTGCACGACAAGAGCAAGGTGCACGTCACGATGGTGCAGATGCCGGCGGTCAACACTCCGCAGTTTTCCTGGGTGCTGTCCCGGCTGCCCCGTCACGCGCAGCCGGTTGCGCCCATCTACCAGCCTGAATTCGCTGCCCGCGGCGTCCGCTACGCCGCCGAGCATCCCCACCGACGCGAGTACTGGGTCGGAGCATCCACAGTGGGCACCCTGGCTGCGAACGCGGTCGCGCCCGGGCTGCTGGACCGCTACCTGGCCAAAACCGGGTTCGCCGCACAGCAGACCAAGCAGCGCCACGACCCCGACGCACCGGTGAATCTCTGGGAAGCCGCTGATGGCGCGGATGGCCGGGACTTCGGCGTCCGCGGCGTCTTCGACGACAAATCGATCGTCCGGGATCCCCAACTATTTGCGTCGCATCATCACGGTCTACTAGGTGTCGTCGCGGCTGGCGCCGTCGCTGCCGCGGCACTGCTCTGGCTCAACCGGTGAGAACCCTTCATCCCCGGCACGGGGCTATCCGGGTCCTGGCGGCAGCCCACTGTTCGCAGGCCGCAGTCCTGCTCGTGCAACCGGCCGCCGTTCTTCGGCTGCTCGCCGGTGACCAGGGTGCCCCGCCGTCATGGATCGTTCGGCTACTGGGCGTTCGTATCCTCGCTCAAGGCGCCGCGGAAGCGATCCGGCCCCGGCGCGACGTACTGGTTCTGGGAGTCGCCGTCGATCTCGTACACGCCGCGAGCATGGTGGCCGCGGCGACGATATGGCCGCAGTACCGTCGTGCTGCATTGATCAGCACGGGGAGCGCCGCGACGTCGGCGGTCGTCGGAGCCGTCCTGGCAGGGACCTTGCCGTGACCGCCGGCGACACAATTCACGCCAAATTCCCACCGGAGGTGCTGCGGCAATACTCGCTGCTGGCCGATGGTGAACGCGGAGCCGTGATCGGGCCGCGCGGGAACATCGTCTGGATGTGTGTGCCGCGCTGGGATAGCGACGCCGTGTTTACCTCGCTGCTCGGCGGGGCCGGCCAGTACACGGTGACCCCAACCGTCCGGTACGTGTGGGGTGGCTACTACGAAGACCGGTCGATGATCTGGCGCAGCCGTTGGGTCACCGACACCGGCATCGTCGAATGCCGAGAAGCCTTAGCGTTCCCTGGCGACGCCCGCCGCGCCGTTCTGCTGCGCCGGATCCATGCCGTAGACCACGCCAACTCGGTCGCCGTGTCCTTCGAACCGCGAGCCGGATACGGCCTTCACGAGCCGACCGACCTGCACCGTCATCACGGAGTGTGGACCGGGCGAAGCGGCGGGCTGAACGTGCGGTGGACTGGCGGCGGGGACGCCCGTCCACGGCGCGGCAGCCACGCGCTGCACACCATCCTGCATCTGGACGCGGGCCAGTCCCACGACCTGGTACTCGAGCTCAGCGAGGACGACTTGCCAGAGCACCCCGTCGACCCCGATGAGGCCTGGCGCGCCACCGAAAGCGCTTGGCACGAAGCCGTTCCCAAGCTCGATCACGTGCTGGCCCCTCGCGACACCCGCCGCAGCTACGCGGTGCTGCGGGGACTCACCTCCGCCGGCGGCGGCATGGTCGCCGCCGCCACCACCGGCCTGCCCGAGCGCGCCCAGGCGGGCCGCAACTACGACTACCGCTATGTGTGGATTCGCGACCAGTGCTATGCCGGCCAAGCCGTCGCCGTCGCCGGACCCCACCCGCTGCTCGATGACGCCGTCCACTTCGTCGGCGAGCGGCTCCTCGAGCACGGCGACCAGCTGGCGCCCGCCTACACCACCACCGGCGCACCGGTGCCCGATGAACGCCACCTCGATCTGGCCGGCTACCCCGGCGGCGCGGACGTCGTCGGCAACTGGGTCAACAAGCAGTATCAGCTGGACGCCTACGGCGAGGCACTGCTGCTGTTCGCGGCCGCCGCTCGGCACGACCGGCTGAACACCGAGAACTGGCGGGCGGTCGACGCCGCGGTCGGCGCGATCACCCGTCGCTGGACCGAACGCGACGCGGGTATCTGGGAGATCGACAACCAGCCCTGGACTCACAGCCGACTCACCGCCGCCGCCGGGCTGCGGGCCGTCGCCGCCGTTCATCCCATGCCGGGTCGCGCCGTCGAGTTCCTCGCTCTTGCCGACCGCATCGTTGCCGACACCGCCACCCGTGCCCTCCATCCCGACGGACACTGGCAACGCTCCCCGACCGATCCCGCCCTGGACGCCGCTTTGCTGCTACCCGCGCTACGCGGCGCCATCCCGGCCGACGACCCCCGCACCGTGGCGACCCTGCACGCGTACCTGCGCGACCTCACCCGCGATGGCTACGCCTACCGCTTCCGACATGACGACCGCCCCCTGCACGAGGCCGAAGGGTCATTTCTGCTCTGCGGGTTCCTCGTTGCCCTCAGCCTGGACCAACAAAACCGTTCGCTTTCGGCCCGAGCATGGTTCGAACGCACCCGCGCCGCATGTGGGCCAGCACAGCTTTTCAGCGAAGAATACGACGCCCGCCAACATCAGATGCGCGGCAACATCCCCCAAGCCTTCGTTCACGCCCTCATGATCGAGGCCTCAGCCCGACTCGCCCGCTAGACATCCCTGCATGCCGGCGGTTCGCTAAACCAGGCCCTCCTTGATTCACAGGCTGCCCCAAGCTCCAGAAGATAACGTCACACTTTGCTGCGGCGACGAAGTGGTGCACAGCGGGCCTGCGTGGTGCTCTCCTCCGACCGTCCGCGGTGACCGGCGAAGGACCCTGGAGGAGCCGTTGGAAATCGTACTCGGGGTGTCGATGGCACCAGCGACAATCCGCATGGTCCTGGTGGAAGGTGAGAACGCCGACGGTCTTACCGTCGACGAAGACAACTTCGACGTCGCCGCTGCCGACAACGCGCCAACCGTCAGCGCCGCAGATCAGGTGATCGCGGCGATTCTCGGCACTCGCGAAGGCGCTTCCGAAGCCGGCCTCCAGTTGATGTCGACCGGTGTGACCTGGACCGATCAGGTCGAGGCCGTCGAACTGCGCGACGCGCTGGCCAACCGCAAAATCGAAAACGTCATGCTGGTCTCGGCTTTTCTCGCCGCGGCCGCGCTGGCGCAGACGGTCGGTCAAGCCGTCGGTTACCAGCACACCGCAATGTTGTTCGTCGAGCCCGACGGCGCCACCTTGGCCGTCGTCGGCTCCGCTGACGGTTCGATCACCGACGTCTACCGGCGTCCGCTGGATGCCGCCGAGCACGGCGGGGATGCGGTGCCCGAGCTGATCGACATGGCGACCACCGTGCCGACACTGGAAACGCGCCCCGGCGGCATCTTCCTCATCGGCTCGGGTGTTGACATCGCGCCGATCAAACCCCGCCTGGAGACGGCGACCAGGCTGGTGGTGAGCGTACCCGAAGAGCCGGAAATGGCCCTGGCCCGCGGGGCGGCGCTGGCGTCGGCCAATGCGCCGCTGTTCGCGTCTTCGACCGCGGCGCTGGCTTACGCGCTGGATCCCGGGACCGGCCGAGTCGATCCGTATGCGGTCGCTCCGGGGTATCTCGCGGTGCCGATCGTCGCTGACGCGAGGGAACTGGGCGAGGACGGCGTTGCCTACAGCGCCGTCCGGGACGAGGACGCCGAGGCGGATACCGTCCTGTTGATCCTCAGCCCGGACAACCTCCACGAGGCCGTCCGGCGGCACGGGCCGATCGCGGTGGCCGGCAGTGCGTTGACGACGGTTTTCGTGGCCGCAGCTCTCGCACTGGTGATTTCGCTGGCGATCGGTATTCGGCCGACCGTGGCCTTGCGGCCCAATCCCGGCCAGAAGTTGATTGTTCCGACGGTTGCAGCGCCGGCACCGCAGGCGGCTCCGGCGCCCACCGTGCGCCCCCTGCCGCTTCACCTGCCGGTTGTGCAGCCACCGCCGGCGCATGCTGTCGTGCCGGCGCCTGCGGCTCCCCCGGTACCCGCGCCCATTCCGGCCGTTGCGGCGCCGGTGCCGATTCCAGCGCCGGTCCGGGTGCCTGCGCCGCAAATACGCCCGCTGGTTCCTCAGTCACCGCCGGGGCAGGTGTTCAGCCCGCGGGTGCCGGCGCAGGTGCCGCGACCCGCGCAGGTGCCGAATCCCCGAATTCCGGGCGTGCCGATGCCCGGGCTGGGTCCGCAGAGGCCGGGCTGGGGGCCGCCGGGGAACGTGGTGCCCGGGCAAGGCTCACGACCGTTCATGCCCCCGGAGGCGGGCCCGCGCCCGTTAATGCCTGGTCCGCAGCAGGGTCCACGGCCCTTCATGCCCGGTCCGGAAGGCCCACGGCCGTTCATGCCGGGCCCACGGCCCTTCATGCCCGGTCCGGAAGGCCCACGGCCATTCATGCCCGCGCCACGGCCGTCCATGCCGTTCCCCCAGGCTCCGCGGATGCCCTCAATGCCGCGGATGCCGCACTTCAGGTTGTGAAACCTGGCGACTGGCACACACGGGCCGGTGCGTCATCGCCTACCAGACGCGTATCCAGTCCACGAGCATGTCCGCGGGATAGGTCCCCGGTCCGGGGTCCCCGCCCCCGGAACCGGCCACCGCGAGGTTGAACACCGGAAACACGGTGTAGCCGGGGCCGTTGAACGGCCAGTCCGGTAACGAGCTGGCCGACACGTCGAAGTAGGGCGCCGCCCCGTCGGCGTAGTCCTTCCAGAAGCGGATGCCGGCCTGGTCCCACTGGCATCGCCAGGTGTGCCAGCCGCTGTCCACTGCGATGTTCTGGGTCTGCCATTCGCCGCCGTTTGCTTTGGCGTGGACGGTGGTGGCCGAGGGCCATTTGCCGTTGCCGTACCACTCCATGACGTCGATTTCGCCCTGGTCCTCGTTACCTAGCCAGTAAGCCGGCCAAGCGCCGGCAGTCAGGCAATTCAGCTTGATCCGGGCTTCCCAGGTGTGCCCGACCCCGCCGCGCCAGTTGCTTTGCACCTTGCCGCTGTAATACGTGGCGCCGTCCTTCGCGGCGCGCAGGACCAGGTTGGAGTTGCCGTCGACGAACACGTTCTTGCGATCGTCGCGGTACTCCCCGATGTTGCCGGGTTGCTCCCAAAAAGTCGGATCCTTGATGACCTCGCGGGCCCGCGCGATCGCCCACTTCGAGGTATCGGGGGCCGAGCCGGCCGGGCCGTCGAACTCGTCGTGGAAGATGTAGCTCGTTTGCGCGCCGGGCGCGGCCGGCGCTGGTGGCCGGCCCATGGGCGCGTCTCGTTCGGAGCCGGATGCTCCGGCCGTCGGTACGGGGATCGCGGTAGCCAGCATGCCGATCCCCGTCATCAACATCAGGTTGCGACGATTCATCTCGGGCACAGTTCGACATGAAACCATGCCGAACACCCATCCGGCGAACCGGGATCAGCCGGGCCCGCCCCGGACGCGGATCAGCTACCGGCGGTGTAGGAGTGCGCCCCGGCGCCGGCCAACCCGCCGCCGGCGACGATCAGATACTCGTCGCGGATGGGTCGGCCGGCGAAGTAACACTCCAAAATCTCCCGGGTTCCCGCTGCGTAGCGCGTCTGAGCGGACAGCGACGAGCCAGAGATGTGCGGGGTCATCCCGTGGTGCGGCATCGTGCGCCACGGATGGTCGACAGGGGCCGGCTGTGGGTACCACACGTCGCCGGCGTACCCGGCCAGCTGACCACTTTCCAGAGCCCGCACCACCGCGTCGCGGTCGCAGATCAGGGCCCGCGCGGTGTCGATCAGGTAGGCGCCCCGTTTCATCGTCGAAATCAGCTCGTCGTTGAACAGCCCGCGCGTCTCCGGGTGCAGCGGCGCGTTGATCGTGACCACGTCGAGGTGGGGCACCATTTCCTGGACAGTGCGGTGATAGGTCAGGTTCAGCTCGGACTCGATCTCGGCAGGAAGCCGGTGCTTGTCGGTGTAGTGCAGGTGGACGTCGAACGGCGCCAGCCGGCGAAGCACCGCCACGCCGATCCGCCCGGCTGCCATGGTGCCGACCTGCATTCCCTCCACGTCGTAGGAGCGTTCCACACAGTCGGCGATGTTCCAGCCGCCGTCGAGCACCCACTGATGCGAGGGCAGGTAATTGCGGACCAGGGACAAAATCATCATCACGACGTGTTCTGCGACGCTGATGCTGTTGCAGTACGTGACTTCGGCGACGGTGATTCCCGCTTTGATGGCGGCATCGAGGTCGACGTGATCGGAACCGATTCCGGCGGTCACCGCAAGCTTGAGTTTGGGCGCGCGGGCGATTCTTTCCGCGGTGAGGTAGGCCGGCCAGAACGGCTGGGAGATGACGATCTCCGCGTCGGGCAGATTCTGGTCGAACTCCGAGTTCTCCCCGTCCTTGTCGGAGGTAACCACCAGCTCATGGCCCAGCCCCTCCAAGTACGAGCGCAGACCGAGCTCGCCCGACACGCTGCCCAGCAGTGTTCCCGGCGTGAAGTCGATCGCCGACGGGGTGGGCAGTGACTGGCCGTCGGGGTAGTCGTCGAGGTGCGGCAGGCCGTCACGTGGGTAGCTGGTGGGATAACCGTCGACCGGGTCGTCGTAGAGCACGCAAACTACCTTCGCCATCGGTATTGCTTCCCTTCTGCCGCGTTGCGGCGGACGCTATCGACAGTCAACTCTTGCACAACGATCGGGCGGCCCCGGCAGGCCGGCAGGCCAGCTAAGCGCCCCGGAATGTGCGGACTACTGTCGAGAAAGTTTGCGCATCGAAGAGACGGGAGGACAGACATGGCGATCCGTGTCGCCCACGTCGGCACCGGAAACGTCGGTCGTCTGGCGCTGATCGAACTGGTCACCAATCCGCAGTTCGAACTGACCGGCCTGTGCGTGTCGTCGCCGGAGAAGGTGGGCAAGGACGCCGGAGTATTGGCCGGCCTCGACGTGTCCACCGGCATCGCGGCCGTCAACGAACTCGACGCCGTGCTGGCAACCGGGCCGGAGTGCCTCGTGTACTGCGCAATGGGCGACACCCGGCTGCCCGAGGCCATGGAAGACATCAAGCGGATCCTGGCCGCCGGCATCAACGTCGTCGGTTCTTCACCCGGTTTGCTGCAATACCCGTGGGGCGTGATGCCCGACAAGTACATCGCCCGCATCGAAGATGCTGCCCAACATGGGAATTCAAGCATCTTCATCAACGGTGTCGACCCTGGATTCATTAACGACCTCATTCCCTTCGCCCTTGCCGGCACATGCCAGCACATCGAGCAGGTGCGCTGCATGGAGATCGCCGATTATGCGTCTTACGACGGGGCAGAAGTCATGCATTACATGGGGTTCGGCAGGCCGCTGGACGAGGTGCCGATGCTGCTGCAACCCGGTGTGCTGAGCATCGCCTGGGGGACGGCGATCCGTCAGCTGGCGGCCGGGCTCGGCGTCGAGGTCGACGAGATCACCGAGTCATACCAGCGCGAGCCGGCACCCGAAGACTTCGACATCGCGGTGGGGCGAGTTCAGAAAGGGACGCTGGCCGCCCTGCAGTTCGAGATCCGCGGCATGGTCGGTGGGCAGGCGGTCATCGTGATCGAACACATCACCCGGTTGCGGCCGGACCTGCGGCCGGACTGGCCGCAACCCGCTTCCGGCGGCGGCTCCTACCGCGTCGAGATCGTCGGGGAGCCGTCCTACGCCGTGGACATCGTGCCGAGCAGCCGCAAGGGCGACCACAACCACGCCGCGATCGTGGGCGCGGCGGGCCGCATCGTCAACGCCATTCCGGCGGTTGTCGCGGCGCCGCCGGGAATCCGGACCACGCTCGACCTACCGCTGGTCACCGGCCAAGGTCTCTATTTGGCTGCACAAGTCCCGGCGACCTAGTTAATTCGAGGCCAGTCCGGGCGCTACGACGAAATTCAAAGGAGTGGTTATGGGACGCGTGGATGGCAAAGTCGCTCTAATCAGTGGCGGCGCCCGCGGGATGGGCGCGTCGCACGCCCGGATGCTGGTGGACGAAGGCGCCAAGGTCGTCATCGGCGACATCCTCGACGACGAGGGCAAGGCGCTGGCCGACGAGCTCGGAGCGGCTGCCCGCTACGTCCACCTCGACGTGACCCGGCCCGAAGACTGGGAAGCGGCCGTGGCAACCGCGACAAAGGAGTTCGGCTCACTCAACGTTCTGGTCAACAACGCCGGCATCGTCGCACTGGGCTTCATCGGCAAGTTCGACATGGCCAAGTGGCAGAAGGTGATTGACGTCAACCTCACCGGTACGTTCCTGGGCATGCAGGCGGTTGTCGAGCCGATGACCGCGGCCGGTGGCGGTTCGATCATCAACGTGTCCTCGATCGAAGGGCTGCGTGGCGCGCCGATGGTGCACCCGTACGTGGCGTCCAAGTGGGCGGTGCGCGGTCTGTCCAAGTCGGCGGCACTGGAGTTGGCGTCGAAGAATATCCGGGTGAATTCGATTCATCCGGGCTTCATCCGGACTCCGATGACCAAGCACATTCCCGATGATTTGGTGACCATCCCGCTCGGTCGCCCGGCCCAATCGCGGGAGGTCTCGTCGTTCGTGGTTCTTTTGGCCAGCGATGAATCCTCGTACGCGACCGGCAGCGAATTCATCATGGACGGTGGCCTGGTGACCGGCGTCCCGCAGAAGCAGTTCTAACGACGCGTTGACGCGCCGAGTGTGCAGGTTGTGGCGAAAAACGGCGCCGTTTATGTTCATAACCCGCACACTCGGCGCTCAACGACGGCCCGCCGCTAGACGACCGCCGCGGCCGTAGCCGGACGACTGTGCCCAATATGATTCAGGAACAGGCCGATGGTGGTGGCGGCCGCGGCAGCGCGCGCTCCGTCGATCAGGTCGAAAGCATGTGCCGCGCCTGGTAATTCGAGATAACCCACGGCGGACGCAGAGACCGTCCGCAGTTGCTCGACGAAGGTCCGCGCTTCAGCCACCGGGATGATGCGGTCACCAGTGCCGTGCACGACAAGAAACGGTGGCGCCTCGCGGTGGATCCGCGCCAACGGTGAGGCATCGCGAAAGATGTCGGGGTGCCGCGACAACGAACGCTTGACCACCACGCGTTCCAGAAAATCGACGAAGCGCGCCCGGTCGATCGACGAGCGGTCCTGCCAGTCGTAGCGCCCGTAGACGCTGACGACCGCGTCCACCGAAGTGTCCGAGCCGCTGGGCAGTTCGGCCTGGTACTGCGGATCGTTGGGGGTGAGTCCGGCGAGTGCGGCCAGGTGCCCACCGGCTGAGCAGCCCGCGATCGACACGAAATTGCGGTCACCGCCGAATCGGTCCACATTCGCGTGCGCCCAGGCGATCGCGGCCTTCACGTCGGTCATCTGACGCGGCCACCGGTGGTGCGGGGCGGTGCGGTACTGCACCGACAGACAAACCCAGCCCAACTCGACCAGATGGGCCATCAACGAGTGGCCCTGCAGCGCCCTGCTGCCGAAAATCCAGGCTCCGCCGGGCACGAAGATCAACACCGGCGCGGGCTCGCACGGGAGGTTCTTGCGGCGCCACACATCGAGCAGCTGGTTGGGGTGATCGCCGTAGCGAACCGACGTGCGGTACACCCGCTTACGGTGGGCAGCCGTCTTCCACACTGGTGCCGCGCGCTGCGCCGCCGGCCAGGTGATCGCCAGGTCATCGGCGCAGACCATGCCGTTCAGGGCCGCGGCCGAAATGGTGTTAGTGATGGCCCGCTCGCGCCGGCGGACCCCGACGTTGCCGGGGTTCAGCCAGGTCCTGACGGCGCCAGTGGCCAATTCTGGGCTGAAACGGGCGCCCCAGATGCCCAACGCAGCGAACCGGCCGACGTTCTCAAGGCGCTTCCCGACCAGCGGTAGCGACGCCGACGCGGTACCGGCCGCAACCAGGAGGTCGGCCGGATTTGACCGCAGGACACACTTGGCCCGGGCATTCAACATGCCTTTGAAAGCGCCCAGTTGACTGACCATTGGCCGAGCGTACGCGCGATTCACACGCGCGAGTGGACGAATCCGAAGATCTGTCTGGGCGTGTCGCGCAGGCGCGGTTCGGCCACAGCGCGCTAGTGGCCGCGGGCGACCCATTCGTCGTAGTGGACGACCTCGTCGCCGACGGTCGTGGTGTCGCCGTGACCCGTGTAGACGGTGGTGTCCGCCGGCAGCGTCGCGAGTCGGCCTTTGATGGATCCGAGGATGGTGGGAAAGTCGGAAAACGACCGGCCGGTGGCCCCGGGTCCGCCCTGGAACAGCGTGTCGCCGCTGAACACCGCGTTGAGGTCTGGGGCGTACCAGCACACCGAACCCGGTGAGTGGCCGGGCGTGTGCAAGGCCCGCAACGTGATCGCACCGGCGACGAGTTCTGCTCCGTCGTCGACGGCGCCGAAGGCACGGCCAGGATGGGTCATCTGCCACAGCACATCGTCGGCGGGGTGCAGCAGCACCGGGGCATCGAAGATTTCGCCCAGTTCCGGGGCCACGGTGACGTGATCGTTGTGCCCGTGCGTGCACACCACGGCCAGCACGTTGCGCGAGCCGACAGCGTCGACGATCGGCTCGGCGTCGTGGGCGGCGTCGAAGACCACTACATCGGACCCGTCACCGACAATCCAGATGTTGTTGTCGACCTCCCAGCTGCCACCGTCTAGTTCGAACGTGCCGTGCGTGACAACCCGCTGAATCGCATCCGCGTCGTTTGACACCGGTTGGCTCTCCTTCGTTTTCGCACTCGGACATCAGGCTACCGGCTGGTTGCTTATCAACTGTCGTAGAGCCCGGCCGATGCGCGCAACCTCAGTGCCGGACAAGACTCGCCTAGAAATACACAACTGACATTGTGTATGGTCACTCGGGATAGAAAGGGATGACCACGATGACAATCCAGCCTCAGATCGACAAATCCACCGCCCTCGACAGGACGTTGACCGAGCGGGCATTGTCTCTGGTGCTGAACAAGACCACCGACATGGCCGACGAGGTGTTGCGGGTGCCGTTGCACTACTACAGCGACCCCAAGATCACCGAGATCGAGGAATCCGCCATCCTGCGCCGCACCCCGTTGGCCATTGTGCCCAGCGCGCAGATCCCCAACAACCACGACTTCGTCGTGCGCTCGGTGCTCGGCGATTCGCTGTTGGTCACTCGCGACGGCGGGGGCCGAGCACACGTTTTCCTCAACTATTGCCGCCACCGTGGCGCCAAGCCGGCCTGTGGCGCCGGCAACGCGCGGCGGTTCGTGTGCCCGTATCACGCCTGGAACTACGACAGCGCGGGCCGGCTGATCCGGGTACCCGGACAGGCCGGCTTCTGCGGAATGGAACAGGCCGACTACGGCCTGGTCGAGTTGCCCAACGACGAACGTCATGGCTTCGTCTGGGCGGTGCTGACCGCGAATTCTTTCATCGACGTCGATGCCCACCTTGGCGCATTAGCAACCGAATTAGGCCAGTGGCACTACCAGGACTTCGGCTATCACGACCAGCGGGAGTTCGAGTCCGAGGTGAGCTGGAAGGGCGCGCTGGAGGCATTCGCGGAGGGTTATCACTTCCCCTTCGTGCACGGGAAAAGCCTGATCGGGCAGAGCACCGTGGCGAACACCCACGTCTACGACGAGTGGGGGCGACACCACCGCATCGGATTCCCCTTCAACTGGATCAGCCAGCTGCACGAAGACCCCGGTGGATCATCATGGGATCCATGGGACCAGATGGGCGTCATCTACTGGATCTACCCGAATCTGATTCTGGCCAATAGCGCTGTCGGCGTCGAAATCATCGACATGCTGCCCGCGGGGTCACCCACCCGCTGCACTGTCCGGCACAGTTGGATGGCGCGCATTCCGGCCACCGACGACGACATGCGTAACTTTTACGACGACGTGTACTCGCAGGTGCACGCAGCTGTGCGGGACGAGGATTTCGCGATGTTGCCACAGTGCGGGGAAGGTGTTCGCCATGGCCAGCACGACCACATGATCATCGGGCGCAATGAAATTGGCGTCCAGCACATGATTCGGACGTTTGCCCACGAGCTGGGCGTGGCCCTCGGTTGAACCGTGACGGCGCCAGACGGTGCCGGATGGTGCCGCGTTCGGCTCATCACCGGCAGCGCCCATTCCGTACGCGTTATCATCGCGCTGTGGAACTGACCGCTGACGCGTTGGCCGGTCGTTATGCGTAGTCACGGCTGGGCGGGCGACACGCCGGCGTCCGACGAGGAAGCCATTGATCGCATCCTGAATGCGGCCAACAAGATCATCGACGAGCACGGCTCGGCGATGCGCATCGCCGACGTCGCGCGGGTCCTCGGTGTCACGCGCCAGACTGTGTACCGGTATTTTCCGGGCACCGAAGCGCTGTTGCTGGCGACCGCAATGCGTTCCGCCGACGGATTTCTGGACAATCTGAGTGCCCATCTGCGAGGGGTGACCGACCCGGTGGCCGCAATGGTCGAGGGGGTGGCATTCGCAATCGAAGCGCTGGCCGCCGACAACCAGGTCCGGTTCGTCCTCAATCAAGGCCGGGGTTTCCAGACCGTTTCGATCATGTCCGACACGGCGCTGGCGTTCAGCCGGTCGATGCTGCACCGCTTTGATGTGGACTGGGAGAAGTACGGTTTCGACGACGACGGCCTCGACGAGTTGTCGGAATTCGGTCTGCGGGTACTGCACTCCTTCCTGGCCGACCCGGGCCACCCGCCGCGCAGCGGTGCCGATCTGCGCGGCTATCTCACCCGTTGGGTTGGTCCGGCCATCGCCTATCCGCAAGTCGCGCGCGCGATGGACCCTCTCCGGCGAGAACCGCCGCGACCGCGACGGCGCAGCAAAGCGGCATCCTGAGAGTCCTGTTGTGCCCGAGGCGTTTACAACAAATCGGTGATGGTCTTGAGCCCCGCCTCGTAGAGCACTCCGGGCAGCATCCCGCCGTCCATCTCGATGGTCGTGCCGTTGACGTAGTCGGCTCCCCCGCCGGCCAGAAATACACAGATCCGGCCCACCTCGGCCGGCTCGCCGCCGCGGCGCATCGGAACGTCGGCGAAATACTTGGTGCCGGTCGGGTCGTCGTTGGGCAGCACGAATGAGCGGAAATTGTCGGTGATGGTGGGGCCCAGCGCGATGCCGTTCACCCGGACCCGCGGGCCCCATTCCTGCGCCAGTGACCGAGTGAGGTGATTCAATCCGGACTTCGCCGCGCCGTAGGACACCAGTGTCGGTGAGCCCGCGGGATGCCCTGCGCCGCTGGAGATGTTAATGATGCAGCCGGTGCCATGCTGGTGCTGCATCTGCCGGTATGCGCGGATCGCAAACCACAGCGGACTGATCAGGTTCATCTGAACCGCGAACGCGTGGAACAACACGGTGCGTTCGAAGCCGTCGTCACTGCGGGGCGACCCTTGCAGCTTCTGCACCAGTTCGGGGACGTCTTCGACATGGGGCGCGGGAACCGTGCCGCCCGCATTGTTGACCAGGATGTCGATCCGTCCGTGGGTGTCGGCCACCTCGGCGACCACGGCATCGATCTGACGGTAATCGCCTTGATCGCACACCATTTGGGTGGACCGCTGCGACCATCCGGGCTCGCTGTCGACACCAGGTATCGCCGCCAGCGGCTTACGTGAACATCCCACGACGAACGCTCCAGCGCGCAGCAGTTCGTGAGCGATGCCCACCCCGACGCCGCGGCTCGTGCCGGTCACCAGGGCGACTTTGCCGTCCAGCAAGCCCATCGCTACCGCCTGAAGCGCCCGGCGAATCCGCGCAGGGGAAGATCGGCACTGGTGATCAATCCCGGCGGAGCAGCCAGGACCGATTTGATCGAATTGAGGGCGGGCAGGCCGGTGATGGTCATCCCGATGGAGGCGAAGGCCGTCGGGTCGGACAGATCGGTACCGGGTTTGGGGAAGATCATGTGCTTGTTGTAAATGTGCGGGTCGCCGGTGATTTGGGTGATGTAGCAGCCCTTGATGTCCCAGCTCGGGTCGGTGTGTGGGGTCATCTGCCACTCGAGGTGCGTCTCGACCCGCGGTACTCCGTCCACCATGCCCTGGTACTTGATGTAGTTGCCGCCGAGGGATCCCTTGGGCAGCTGGTACCAGCCCAGGTTGATGTCCTTGGTGCACACACCTAATTCGTAATTGAACGTCACCTCGTCGAGTTCGAGGTCGAAGCAGTCGGCCATCATCAACACGCTGTCGGCGAAAACGCGGGTGTAGCGCTCCAGCTTGGCCGGGATCTCCGGGTCGTCGGCCGGCAGCCCGTAACCGACCTCGATCCAGGTGTCCTTGGAGTGATGACAGGACACGTCGACGGATTCGAGCGTGGTGATGTTCTCGATCTCGGCGACGTCGGCTGAGCACACCACCCCGAGGATCTGGTTCAGCCCCGGATTCATCCCGGTGCCGTAGAAGGTTGATCGGCCCTTCTCACACGCCTCCCTCAGCAGCTGGCTGACCGGTTTGCCGGAGTGGTGCGGGTGATTCTTGTCGCGGTGCCAACCGGTGATCCAGTCGGCCGTGGTCACGATATTGATCCCTGCCTCAAGGACTTTGACGTACAAGTCCTCGTCGGGAAAGACCCCGTGGAAGGTCAGCACATCGGGCTTGGCGGCGATGATGTCGTCAACCGATCCGGTCGCCGGCACGCCGATCGGCGCAAGCCCGGCCAGCTCCCCGGCGTCGCGACCGATTTTGTCCGGTGTGTAGCAGTGCAATCCGATCAGTTCCAGATCGGGATGGTTGCCCAGGCGCTTGATCATCTCGGTCCCCACGTTGCCGGTGGCGACCTGGAAAACGCGGATCGGGTGCGGTGCCGGGGTGGCGGTCATGCGGTGGAGCCTTTCTGCGATGTGGTGACGGCGCCTCGAGAGGTCGGGTGGCTCAACTATGCGACGGTTCCGGGTAGAACTGGGTGGCCCATTTGCGAATTGCGCTGAAGCCCTGGTTTTCTGCGGTCGTCAGGGCCGGTGGATCGGAGTAGCGCTGGTGCGACCAGATGTGCACGTCGGCCAGGAACTGGTCGATGACGCCTTGCCCGAACGCCTGGGCCCGGGCTTGCGCCTTCGGTGAACCGTCGCCGGGCGTGCGGCCGATGTAGACCATGAACCGCACGTCGGCAGTGCTGTCGTCGACGGGTGTAATCGCCGAGATGGTCCGGTTGTCTACCATGCCCCAGCTTTTCGTCACCGCCACCCCGAGGCCGCCGTTAATCGCCTTGACACCGCTCTGTACGTCCTCGATCTTCTGACCCTCGTCGCCTTCGAAGGTGATGGTGAAGTCGACGTAGGACACCGGCTCGGCGAAATCGTGTCTGGTGAACACCGGCACGATAGGCGTGTTGTGGACGTACTTGAAATGGGCGAAGTCCACGCCGTTTTCGAGTACGTACTGCGGATGCATCTCCAGGTCCGCCCGATACATGGTCATCTGCGGGTAGTAGTCGGCCGCGCTGCGGCCGTCGTCGAAGCTGGCGAAGATGTCGGGCACGTCGAAGAAGGGATCGCGGCATTCGACGTCGTGCCAGAGGTAGACGGACTCGTTGCACTCCACGACGGGATAGGTGCGGATACGCCGGCCACGGTTGGGGCGATCCTGATACGGAATACAGACGTTGCGGCCGTCGTGGTTCCACTGCCATCCGTGAAAGGGACACTGGATCACGTCGCCTTCGACGTGGCCGCCATAGCCCAGGTGAGCCCCCAGGTGTTCGCAGTAGGCGTTCATCGCCGTCAGCTGGCCCGATTCACCACGCCAGGCGACCATTTCGCGGCCGAAATACTTCATCCGATGGACGTCGCCGACACCGATCTCATCCGACCACGCGACTTGGAACCACCCGGTGGGCTCCATCGATAACGGCGGCTTTGCCATTGCTGCTGTCCCTCCGCGTACTCGTCGGCCAACCAGCTTGAATTATCATAGTGACGTCTATGAAAAGCTGTAAACCGGCCTGTGTCGGCGGGGGCGCGAATGTTCCAGCTAGGCCATGACGCGTTGGTCAATCCGGGCGAGCCGCATTGAGTCGGAATAGGTGCCAACGACGGTCACGCCACCAACGCGGTCGTTCATGCCGGGCTGCAGGCACTCGCGACCGCGCCAGCCCATTACGGTCGACCAAGTCTCGCCCGGCTCACTGCATGCCCAAAACGGGCATGCCGCCTGACTGTCACCGACCGCTCGGCGGCTCTCGCGCAGCACGCGTTAAACCGCCTTCCGTAGTGAAATGACCTCTTCCCGCAATACATCACAGTCTGGGCTATCACCAGAAGGTCGACGAACGGTACGGCAGCATCGGGTAATTCTGCCGAACCATTTCCGACGTAATTGCCGTCTCCGGGAGACCAAAGTGATGTGATGTCCCTGCAGCCCGGTTAACTTCGACTGGCGGCAGGATGACGAAACATGTCCTACCCACCTCGGGACCAAGCCGGGCACGATGTGCCCCGCCACGAGCAGCCCACCCATGTCGCCCCGATACCCCAGCCTCCTGTTGGGCCGCCAGAGCAATCTCCCCTCTACGGGACTCCACCTCGGATTCACGGCAACCCGCAAGCTCCGATGTACGGCGCTGCGGTGCCGGCCTATGGCGTCCCGCAACCGCCGTCGGTGTCCCCCCGGCCTCCAGTCACGGCGCTTCCCCGCGCTCCGCGCGCGTCACCGCGGCGGCGGCTTCTCGCATTTGTTTATGCAGCGCTGCGCATCATCAGCTGCCTAATTCTCATGGTCGCGGCAATTCGCGTGACCCTCAATCATGATCCGAACGCGGCACCGCAATATATCGACGTGCTCGCGGGCCTAATGTTTGCCGCACTGATGACGTGGGCTGCGGTCAACGCGTGGACGGGCGGCTCCACCATATTCTTGCTGTGCGTTTCCTCGGGACTACTGGTTGTCTCTGTCGTCCTCGTCCTTGCCGCGGTGAGCCCCTTCCGAGTTTCGCCTCCCGAACTGGTGCGCGCGGCATCTGCCGTCTTGAGCTTGAGTTTCGCGCTGACAATCATCGTTTTGCTTGGCACCGCGCTAGGACCGCAACCGGTTCGGCGGGTAAGTTGGGTTTCCAGCGTCGCCGGGGGCATCGCCATCGTCCTCGCCGTGATACTGCTCGCTGCAAACACTGAGATTGTGGGCCCGAGCGTTTCAATGTTCTTGGCGTTTCAGCTTCTGATTCTCGGCATATTGCTCATACTCATCCGGGTTGGGCGCGGCGCAACTTGGCCTCGCGATACTCGGTGGCCTGTTCGGTTCTTGAATATTGCTGTCGCCCTGTTCGGATCCTTCGGTTTAAGCTTGTGCGGCTACGACGGAGCTTCGGCTTTTGCCGTGTGGAGTTCTCATTCGCAGTGCGCCCCAGCGTTGGGGTCGAGCTTGAGAAATGGCTCATCGTCGCGGGCGTTGGTGTCGCACTCATCGCGGGCGGCTCGTTCGCACTGCTGTCGTTGCTCCGAAACCGTCGGTCGAGTCGCGGTTCGCCAGTCGCTCTTAACGAACTACATCCGGCACGCGATTGACGCACGGTTCGGGTGCCGGCGACACATTGGTTGAAAGTCCCACCGTCGAACTTGCGGCTGACCGCCAGATGGAGATTGCGTCGGTGTGTGCGCCGTGTAGCCACGCTCTTCGAATGCTGCGCGGGCCGGAGCCCACTGATCCCCACGACTCCACGAGCCGTGAATCAAAACAACGTCCTTGGTGTCGGACATGAATCTGCGCGTGGCGGCCAAATGGGCCAAAGCGCGCCCGATTCGCGGAGACGGCTCGAAAACGGCTGACGCATTACTAGCCGGAATACGCCGATCAGCAGCTATTTGGCGGATCGTTCGCGATCTGCGTGCGGTCCTATCGATGCATTGAACTGAATTCCCTTGGCGCACAAGCTATTCAGATCCGCGCCGAAACGGCGCACGCGCGCCGACTGCTGCGCGCTGGCCGCTGCCTCAGCATCCGACCAGCGAGCGGCAACTTCGATAGCGGTCTTCTCGGAGCCCGAGACAACGCATCGCTTATCCCTGCGAAGGGATTCAGAAACCTTTGGAACACTTCATTTTCAGACGCTCGCGGGCCATCTGGTCGGCTGCTTTCTCGAGTCGCTGCCGTGCTTTGGCGTTGGCCTTGGTGCGCGTGTCACCTATGATGCCGCCATGGCGGCGTGTGTGGGGCGGCGAGTCCCGGCGAACGTCTTGCGGGGTGGTGGAATGGCACGCGGTTCGCACGGAACTCTGCTCGCTAACCCAAAACTTCGCTGACCAGGGCAAACGGAAGTGGTCCCGGCTGGGATCGAACCAGCGACCTTCCGCGTGTGAAGCGGACGCTCTTCCACTGAGCCACGGGACCGGTGCCGAGAGGCGAACGACGTCGAAGACTAGCACGCAGGCGCCGTTCGGCAGAACACGCCGCAGCAGTGCGGTCAGGGCGCGCCGGACGTTCACAGAAATTTGTGCGGTCCCGCTCAGGTGGACTATCGTCGGGCTTCGCACCGGGCGACGATCTCGTCCGCTGCGCGCGGATGTAGCGCAGTTGGTAGCGCATCACCTTGCCAAGGTGAGGGTCGCGGGTTCGATCCCGTCATCCGCTCGAAGGTGCAAGTGGCATAATCCCGCGGTGGAGTGGCCGAGTGGTGAGGCAACGGCCTGCAAAGCCGTGCACACGGGTTCGATTCCCGTCTCCACCTCTAATTGCTTTACCTTGCGCGGTTAGCTCAGCGGGAGAGCGCTTCCCTGACACGGAAGAGGTCGCTGGTTCAATCCCAGTACCGCGCACCAGTATTGTCCCAGTTCAAAGCCGGTTTCCTACCCGCGAAGGTCCGACCCGCACCACATATGCACCACATAGCCGGATATCGCAGTGCCCGCAACTAACTCTGATGTCGCAGTTGGTGCGTGACGCGCCTGCGGCGTCTACTACCCCAAAGGCGTACAGACGTTCATCCCGAGGAATGTTGGTTTTTTACACCCTTAAGTCAACTCTCCAAAGGCGCGATCCCCCCGATGTGCGGGCGGCGAGGGCTGCCAGAGCGCAAGACGAGGATTGCGACTACGACGGGGGTGACGACAGGAACTGGATGACGTCGCGCAGCGGTTCTGGGGACGTCGCAACTTTGCCGATGAACGGGTGTGAAAGTTCCAAGACAAGGAACAGGTTAGCGGCTACCAGTACGCCCACGGTCGCGACCATTGTGTAGTGCATGGCGGGTTTCTCGACGCCGTAAACGATCGCGCAGCCGAGGAGCAGCCCGCTGGTCAGAAAGATGACCGCCCACAATGACCAGGGTGGGCCGATGTCGGTGCGGGCCTGGAGTACGCGTTCTGTGCGGGCCTGACTGATCTTATCGAGGTTGGTGAAAGAGGTGCCGAGGAACGTCTTTTGAGTATCGGTGCGCGGCTGGACTTCCTCGTATGCGGTGTAGAGGCGCTTTAGAGCGTTTTCGGCCTCAGGGAACGAATGGCCGCTCGCCGCTATGGGCCATTCGGCTACGGCCGCACGTTCGTACTCAACCAAGCTCTGCCGGATGCGGTCGCTGTCGGCCTTGTCGAACACGGTCAGGTCCCTGGCCATCTGCACCGCGGCCGCGCCCTCGGTCCGCGCCTTGACGTCCGCGCTGTTGATCTGACCCAACATCGCGGAAACGACGAAACCGGTGAAGAACGCGAACACGAACCCGACCACGCCGAAGGCGAACCTTATCGCATCATTGTGCTCGCCCCCCTGAGCCGGGGGAACCGATGCCGGACATACATCTGGACAAGCACGGCTCCGCCTGCGACGAGGACGCGAGTCCGAGTAATACCAGCCACGACGGGACGTTGCTCAAGATCCAACGACTCAACAAGGCACACCTCCTGCCGAGCATCACGCCAGGCAACCCCACACGGGGTTACCTATTACTACGCCGCGCGTGGATACGCGGTCAGTCTCTCAACATTAGGCACGCGTCCCCTAGCGCGGGTGAGACTGCTGACTTGCGCACTCCGAACCGAATCGTCAAGGGTTGCCAGCGTGTGCGACCTCGACACCATCGACTCCGAGCGGCGGCTACGCCGCCGTGCGCCGTTCGATCCGCGAGCACGGCGGCGAACCGTCAACTCGTCAGTTCGACGAATTGCTCGATGAGCGCCTAGCGCACCGGGGCCGGGCCGGCGAGGACGCGGCAGTCGACACGTAAGCTATGCAGGCAGCACTGGACTAGTTGTCGTCTGCGTCGGTGGCGGCTCTGCCGAGCATCGCTTTTTCGCTAGTTGGCATCCCTTGTTTATGTGTGCGAGATTCCACTCGCGGTCGAATCCGTTTCGAGGAACGTCCAGCACGCGCTTCGCCACCCAGCGGTTCTCCGGGATATCTCCCACACCGACCTTCCCAGAACTCCCGCAGCCGGGGCCTTAAGCTGCATCGGAGGACAAAATCATATTGCCTCTCCTACTGTGCGGTAGATGCCTTGGCGGATTCTTCAAGCGGCACACTCCACCGGAGGTGGCTCGGGTAAACCATCGCAGTACAGAAACCGCGCCACGGCGAACTTCCGAACGTCTTTGTCCACGAGCTGGCGAACACCGAGCGCGGCTGGGCTACATGATTTAGCGGCCCTGTGGAGCGTGCGGCCCTGTGGAGCGTGCGACGAAATGGCCAACGTGATAGTTGTCAGTAACCACTCAAGCGGAGACGTCATCTCGGTGCTGGATTACGCTACGTGCCTCCCCCGCCGCCGCCCTGGATTCGATTCGGGCAGTAGGCGCGCGCCGAGATCGCCGTGAACCTTTCCGCCCCGTCGGTGGTGATGCCGGGGTTCTTCTTCCGCAGCTGATCGACCACATCCGCGCCGGTCGCGCCCTGGTCCATCATGTCGCACACCGACCTGCCGGCTGATATGGCAGCCTCGGGGCTCTGAAACGTGATGCCGGCACTTTTGAGCGAGGCGATAAAGCTGTCGTCGTTGGCGTCCGCATTCGCGGACCCCGGAACCGCCAGGCCGATCATTCCGGCGGCGATCGGCAACACTATGAGACGTCGCATCAGCTCATCATCGTCGCAAAGCCGACATCGTGCACGCCGACCTCACATCTCGCCTGTGCGCGACGTCTACACAATGTGGGAGCGATGACACCGTTCGAGGACGTTGTTGCCCGGCACGGCCCGACCGTGCTGCGGGTGTGCCGCGCGCTGGTCGGCCCGGACGACGCCGACGATGCATGGTCGGAAACCTTTCTGTCGGCTTTGCGCGCCTACGAGCGGCTACCCGACGATGCCAACGTCGAGGCGTGGCTTGTCACGATCGCTCACCGTCGCGCCATCGACGTCGGCCGCGCCCGGTCCCGGCGCGCTATCCCGACCGGCACCATCCCGGACCAAGCCGCGACACATTCCGATCCCGCCGCACGCGAGGACGATCTATGGACGGCGCTGGGCCGACTGCCCGACAAGCAACGCCTGGCGGTGGCCTACCACCACATCGCCGGGCTTCCGTTCGCCGAGGTTGCCGAACTGCTCGGCAACAGCCCCGAAGCCGCCCGCCGCGCCGCCGCCGACGGCATCAAGACACTCCGCAAGACCTACCAGAGGGACGAATCCGCATGAGAGACAGCATTTTTGCCGCGTCACCTGACGAGAGCACCACATTGGCCCGGCTGCACACCCGGTTGGAGCGCAGCGCCGACGAGCAGGGACTGCTCGACGTGGCCTACCGGACCATCGACACCCCGCTGGGCGTGCTGCTATTGGCCGCGACGGAGGCCGGCCTGCTGCGGGTCGCCTACCAGGTCGAGGACCACGCCGCGGTGCTCGCCACGATCGCCGAGTCGGTCAGCCCGCGCATCCTGCGCGCGCCCGGCCGGCTCGACGCCGCAGCCCGCCAAATCGACGACTACTTTGCCAAGCAGCGCAGGGACTTCGAACTTCCCGTCGATCTGCGTCTGGCCCACGGCTTTCGCCGCGAGGTCGTCGAACAGCTCCGCAGGATCGGCTACGGGCAACGGGAGAGCTATGCCGGGGTGGCCGCCGCGGTCGGGCGCCCCCGGGCAGTGCGCGCCGTGGGCACCGCGTGCGCGCGCAATCCGCTGCCGATCGTCATCGGCTGCCACCGCGTCGTGCGTTCCGACGGCTCGACCGGCCAGTACGCCGGCGGTCCGGAGGCCAAGTCGGCACTGCTGCATCTGGAAGCGGCTGAACCACGCTGACGCCGCGGCTGTCCGGTGCTAACCCGCCCATACGCGACAGCGCTTTGTGCAATCATGCGAAGGTCGCCGAGGAGGGAAAATGCACCGCTGGCTGCTCGTTCTGGTCACCTTCGCCGCCGCCGGGATTCGGCTACCGGCGCAGCGGCGTCCCACTCAAGGCCTATCCCAACACCGAGGTCGCCCGTGCCGACGTCACGATCCACACGATCAAGTCGCCCCCAACCCCTATCAGATGGTGACCGACTTCACCTTCGACGGCGTCACTCCGTTCGCCGACGCCTACACGTCGCGGCCCTCTGATGCGCCCGATCAGCTCGACAACGCGCTCGCCAACGCACGGGCCGGCGCGATCGTCCGAGGCGGCGTGTATTGGGACGCCTACCGCGATGCGGTTTCCAACGTCGTGCTGCTGGACAAGAAGACCGGCGTGCACCTCGCGGAGTGGAATCTCTGAATACGCCTCAGCTAGCGTCGGGCGGTGCTTGCTGTGCGCGTCGCCACGGCGGACTCGGTGGATGCCGAGGAACTGGCTGAACTGGCCGGGGTCGCCGCGTTGACTTTTCCGCTCGCGTGCCCACCGACGTCCACCGCCGAGAACATCGCGGCATTCATCGAGACCAACCTGTCCGCCGCGCACTTCGCGCAGTATCTGGCTGATCCTGGGCGGGTGATCTTCACCGCGCAGCACGACGCTCGAATTACCGGTTACGCCATGCTCGTTCGCGGTGTCGCCGACGACGCCGACGTGCAACGGGCTGTCCGCCTCCGTCCGGCCGTCGAGCTCTCGAAGATCTACGTGCTACCCGACCACCACGGCGCAGGGGTATCCGGGGCGCTGATGGATGCGGTGCTGACCAAGGCCGCCGAACTGGGCGCGAAGGGCATATGGCTTGGCGTTAACAAGAAAAACGAACGCGCACAACGCTTCTACACCAAGCATGGCTTTACCATCAAAGGCACTAGGCGATTTCAGCTGGGCACCGGCCTGGAGGACGATTACGTGATGGTCCGCGAGTTTTCGCCCGAGGTCAGCGCCACCAGCCGCGACGTGGCCCGCAGATACTTCTTGCGGTAACCGCCGGCCAACATCTCCGCACCGAAAATCGTGTCCAGCTTCGACCCGGAAGCCACCACCGGGACGCCGGCGTCATAGAGCCGATCGGTGAGCGCCACCAGTCGCAGCGCGACGTTCTGATCATCGATGCCGTGCACACCGGTGAGAAACACCGCCGTCACACCGTCGAGCAACGCGGAATATCGCGACGGGTGCATGGTGGCCAGGTGCGCGCAGAGCGCGTCGAAGTCATCCAACGTGGCACCCTCGACGCGTTCGGCGCGCGCGGCCACCTGGTCGTCTGACGGCGGCTCGGGCGCCGGCGGCAGGTTGCGGTGTCGGTAATCGGGCCCCTCGATGCGGGCGGTGGTGAAAATCTTTGCCAGCGTGTTGATTTCGCGCAGAAAGTCCTGCGCGGCAAAGCGCCCCTCGCCGAGCTGTTCGGGCAGCGTGTTCGACGTGGCCGCCACCGACACACCCCGCTCGACCAGTTGGGAAAGCATCGCGGAGACCAGCGTGGTGTTACCCGGGTCGTCGAGCTCGAATTCGTCGATGCAAACGGCCATGTAGCCGGCCAGCAGATCGATGCATTCGGCGAAGCCGAACACGCCGGCCAACTGGGTCAGCTCCATGAACGTCGCGAAGGCGGTGGGGTGCGCGCCATCGTCGGGCAGCTGGCGGTAGATCGACGCCAGCAGATGCGTCTTCCCCACCCCGAACCCACCGTCCAGGTAGAGCCCACCACCGGGCAGCATCGCTCGTTTGCCGAACAGCTTGCGCCGGCCCGCCCGGCGCTCGACGGCCTGCCCGCAGAACTGTTGGCACGCTTGCACCGCGGCGGCCTGAGTCGGCTCGGCGGGGTCGGGTCGGTAGGTAGCGAAACTCACGTCGACGAACGTCGGCGGCGGGATCAACTGGGCAATCAGCCGTTGCGGCGAGACACTCGGGCGCCGATCAACCAGCCGGCCAATCCGACTGCCACGATGCTCGGGATAGGGGCCGTGCATGCAGGAACTGTAACGACGTGTTGCAATCGTGCTCATGGCCGACCTTCCCGCCAGCCAAGCCGCCGGGGCGTCTCTGACGCTGCTCGGGTCGACCCGCCGGATCGACGACAGCGAACTCGCCGGACTCTACGAATATCCGGCCGGTCAGCGAGATGTCTGGGTCCGGGCAAACTTCATTGCCAGCCTTGACGGTGGCGCGACCATCGGCGGCACCACCGGCGGGCTCGGCGGACCCGGTGACCGGGCGCTGTTCAACCTGCTGCGTGCCCTCGCCGACGTCATCGTCGTCGGGGCCGGCACGGCACGAATCGAAGGCTACGGCGGCGCCCGCTTGACCGTCGCGCAGCGGCAGGACCGCCAGGCGCGCGGTCAAAGCGAAGTCCCGCCACTGGCCGTCGTCACCCAGTCCGGCCGCCTCGATCACGATATGCCGATGTTCACCCGGACCGAGGTGCCCCCGCTGGTGCTGACCTGCACAGCGGCCGCCGACGCCACCCGCAGCCGCCTCGCCGGGCTGGCCGAAGTCCTCGACTGCTCCCGCCACGACCCCGACCGGGTCGATGAGTCCGCGGTCCTGGCGGCGCTCGGTGATCGCGGCATGCACCGGGTGCTGACCGAGGGCGGTCCGATGCTGATGGGGTCGTTCGTCGAGCAAGACCTGCTCGACGAACTGTGCCTGACAATCGCGCCGTGCGTGATCGGCGGTTCGGCGCCCCGCATCACGACCGGCCCCCATCAGCTGCTGACCATGATGCGCTGCGCACATGTGCTGACCGACGAGTCCGGTTACCTCTACACCCGCTACATGAGGAATGCCGGCACCGCGGATCGCTAGGGTGGTGCCATGATCCGGCACGCCACGTTCGCCACGATTCTGATCGCGGTGACCGCGTTGCTGTCCGGCTGCGTGCCGGGCATAGCCGCAAACCCGCGCTTCGCGACCAACTCCGGTCACCGGCCGCGCGGCGCGGCCAAGACCACACCACCGCCCAACGGTCCGCCGCCGATCGCGGCACCGAAGAACGACTTGTCGTGGCACGACTGCACATCGCGGCTGTTCTCGACCGCCGGGGTTGCGCCGGCACCAGGGGTCAAGTTGGACTGCGCCAACTTTGACGCCGACCTGGACCCGGGGAATGGCGCCGCCGGGAGCCTGACCATCGGCGCGGTGCGCGCCCGCGCGGTGCAGACCCCTTCGGACGCGGGTCCACTGGTCTTTACCACCGGCTCGGATCTGCCGTCCTCGGTGCAGTTGCCGGTGTGGCTATCACGCGCGGGCGCCGACGTCCTTCGCAGTCATCCGATCGTCGCCGTGGACCGCCGCGGCATGGGCATGTCGAGCCCGGTCGACTGCCGCGATCAGTCGGACCGCGAACACATGCGCGACCAGGCGCAATCCGAGCCGGGCGACGACCCGGTGGCCAACCTGTCCGATACCGCGATGAACGCCACCACCAGCTGCACCGACACCATCGCCCCCGGCGACTCCTCCTACGACAACACCCACGCCGCGTCCGACATCGAACGCCTGCGCAGCCTCTGGGATGTACCCGCGCTTGCGCTGCTCGGAATCGGCAACGGCGCCCAGGTGGCGCTCACCTACGCCGGGGCGCATTCCGACCAGGTCTCCAGGTTGATCCTCGACTCCCCGATCTCGTTGGGAATCAGTGCCGAAGGCGCCGCCGAGCAGATGGTCAAAGGCCAGCAGGCGGCTCTCGACGCGTTCGCCGCGCAATGCGCCGCGGTGAATTGCGCGCTGGGGCCCGACCCCAAGCACGCGGTCGATTCGCTACTGTCCGCGGCGCGGGCCGGGCACGGGCCCGCGGGCGCTTCGGCGGCCGCGGTTGCCAACGCCATCACCACCGCGCTGGGCTTTCCGTCCGGGGACCGGGTCTCGGCTACCACGTCGTTGGCCGACGCATTGGCTGCCGCCAACTCCGGTGACACAAATAAGCTGACCAGCCTGATCAACCAGGCCGAGTCAATTCGCGACACCGACGGCGAGTTCATCAACTCGTGCAGCGACGCGCTCAATCGCCCGACGCCGGACCGGGTTCGCGAGCTGGTTGTCGCGTGGGCCAAGCTCTATCCGCAATTCGGCGTAACCGGTGCGCTCAGCTTGGTCAACTGCCTGCACTGGCCGAGCGGCACCCAGGCACAGCCGCCGAAGCACTTGAAGATCGATGTGATGCTGCTCGGTGTGCAAAACGACCCGATCGTCGGTTCCGAAGGCGTCGCCGCAACGGCCGCGACCATCATCAACGCAAGCGCAGCCAGTAAGCGGGTGATGTGGCAAGGCATCGGCCACGGCGCCAGCATCTATTCCTCCTGCGCCGTGCCGCCGCTGATCAGCTACTTGGCGAACGGCAAGCTGCCCGACACCGACACCTACTGCCCCGCCTGATACTTCGGCTGCCCGGCACTGACACCGGCCAGCCGCGAGGACCGGTGTTACGGTGCGCTGGTGACGGCAGCTGACTCGATCTCCTCCGGCTTGCGTGCCGCATTTCGTCCGCGCACCGGCGCGGCAGACACCGCCACGGTGCTGCGGTACGCGTTGTGGCCGGCGGCGATTTTGTCGGTGATCCACCGCAGCATCGTGCTGACCACCAACGGCAACATCACCGACGACTTCAAGCCGGTCCACCGGGCGGTGCAGAACTTCCGCCAAGGCGTCGCCATCTACAACGAGCATTTCGACTACGTCGATCCGCACTACTTGTACCCGCCGGGCGGCACGCTGATCATGGCCCCGTTCGGCTATCTGTCGTTCGAAACGTCCCGCTACTTGTTCATCCTGGTCAACACGGCGGCCATTGTTCTCGCCGCCTACCTGCTGCTGCGGATGTTCAGCTACACGTTGACCTCGGTGGCTGCCCCCGCGTTGCTGTTGGCGATGTTCTGCACCGAGTCGGTGACCAACACGCTGGTGTTCACCAACATCAACGGCTGCATCCTGCTTCTGGAGGTGCTGTTCTTTCGTTGGCTGCTGAACGACTCCGACACGGGCAGGGTCAGTCATCAGTGGTGGGCCGGCGTCGCGCTCGGGCTGACGTTGGTGGTCAAACCTGTGCTGTTACCACTGCTTTTGCTGCCGCTGCTGAACCGTCAATGGCGCGCGGTGGCGGCGGCCATCGTGGTACCACTGATCCTCAACCTCGCCGCATTGCCGCTGGTCAGCGATCCGAAAGACTTCTTCACCCGCACGCTGCCCTACATCATGGGCACCCGCGACTACTTCAACAGCTCGATTTTGGGCAACGGCGTGTACTTCGGTCTGCCGACCTGGCTGATCCTGTTCCTCCGAATCTTGTTCACCCTCATCACAATCGGCAGCCTCTGGCTGCTCTACCGCTACTACCGCGTCCACGACCCGCGGCTTTGGCTGCTCACGTCCTCCGGTGTGCTGTTGCTGGCGTCGTGGCTGGTGCTGTCGCTGGCGCAGGGCTACTACTCGATGATGTTGTTCCCGTTCCTGATGACCGTTGTGCTGCCGAACTCGGTGATCCGCAACTGGCCGGCGTGGCTGGCGATCTACGGCTTCATGTCGTTGGACAGCTGGCTGCTGTTCAACTGGATGTACATCGGGCGACCGCTGGAGTACCTGAGAATCACCTACGGTTGGTCACTGCTGCTTATCGTGGTGTTCTCGGTGCTCTACTACCGCTACCTGGACGCCAAGGCGGAAAACCGCTTGGACGATGGCATAGATCCGGCGTGGCTGACCGCCGAGCTGGAGCGCGCGCGGTGATCGCCAGCGCGGCGAAGCCGGGCGCAGCGGGTCGCCGCCATTGGAGTTAGCGGTGATCGCCAGCGCGGCGAAGCCGGGCGCAGCGGGTCGCCGCCATTGGAGTTAGCGTGGACTCATGACCTCTGACTTGTCACGCCCCAAAGTGCAGCTGACCGACGACGAATGGCGTCAAAAGCTCACCCCGGAGGAGTTCGCGGTGCTGCGCCGGGCCGGTACCGAGCGGCCCTTCGCCGGTGAATACACCGACAGCAAGACCGTCGGCGTTTATCAGTGCCGGGCCTGCGGCGCCGAATTATTTCGCAGCACAGAGAAATTCGAGTCGCACTGCGGCTGGCCGTCATTCTTCGATCCCGCACACTCCGACGCCGTCATCCTGCGCCAGGACCGCTCGCTGGGGCAGACTCGCACCGAGGTGCTGTGCGCCACCTGCCACAGTCACCTGGGCCACGTCTTCACCGGTGAGGGTTACCCGACCCCGACGGACCAGCGCTACTGCATCAACTCGATCTCGCTGCGGCTGGCCCCGGACCAGGCTTGACGTAGGTTCAGCGCCGCGAGGTTTTCGCGACATATAACCAGCGCAGACGACGCGCCGAGATGGGTGTGCGTGGTTTATGTCTGGCGTGCAGTCGACCGGTCAGTCCGTGCGGGTGGCGTGGACCCCCAGAACGGCGCGTGCAGTCGACCGGTCAGTCCGTGCGGGTGGCGTGGACCCCCAGAACGGCGCGCGCAGTCGACCGGTCAGTCCACCCGAGTGGCGTGGACCTCCCAGAACGGGGCGTGCACCCTGCCGTCAACCAGCCACGGTTCCATCGCGCGGAACCGCTCCAGCATTGCGTGCGCCGCGTCGGCCATATCGGGGTTTCGCGCGGCCATCATCTCGATCGTCTCGGCGCTGATGTTGACCTGGTAGGTGGTCGTGCCCAGGTAGGTGATCTCCCAGCCGGCCGACGGCAGCACCTGGCGGAAATCGTCCTCGGACAGCGAGCGCAACATCTTGAATCCGTTGACGTCGTGCTCCCCGAACTCGAACATATAGAGCCGCGCGCCCGGCTTGGTGGCCCGCCGCAAAGCCTGCACGTAGGACTTCTGCAGCTCGGGTTCGGTGCTGAAGGTGTGGTAGAAAGCGCAGTCGACGACGGTGTCGAACCGACCGTCCAGTCCGTCCAGTTTCGTCGCGTCGGCCAACTGGAAGTCCACCGACACCCCGGCCTTCTGCGCGTTCTCCCGGGCGCGTTCGATTGCTGCCGCCGACCCGTCGACGCCGGTGGCCGACAAGCCCTTCGAGGCGTAGTAGATCGCATGGTGCCCCGGGCCGGTACCCGGGTCGAGCACCTCGCCTCTGACCGCGCCCAACGCCACCAACTGCCGGACCACCGGCTGTGCACCGCCGATATCCCACGGTGTGGCGGCCGGCAAGCCGTGCACGACCCGCTCGTCGCGGTACATCTCCTCGAAACGGGTGGGATCGGTCGGGTCGAGCTGGGGTTGGGGTTGGGTCATGGCAGTGAGCTCACTAACTGGTCGACCGGCACCCGCGGGCCGGTGAAAAACGGTGTCTCGGCGCGGGTATGGCGGCGGGCGTCGGTGGCCCGCAGTTCACGCATCAGGTCGACGATACGGTGCAGCTCGGGAGCCTCGAAAGCCAGGATCCACTCGTAGTCGCCAAGCGCGAACGCCGGCACAGTGTTCGCCCGGACGTCCTTGTACTCACGGGCGGCCATGCCGTGTTCGGCCAGCATGCGGCGGCGCTCCTCGTCGGGCAGCAGATACCACTCGTAGGACCGCACGAACGGATAGACGCAGATGTAGGCGCCCGGCGCCTCGCCCGCCATAAACGCCGGGATGTGGCTCTTGTTGAACTCCGCCGGCCGGTGCAACGCCACGCTGCTCCACACCGGTGCGCACGCCCGCCCCAACGTGGTGGTGCGCCGGAAGTCGGCGTAGGTGGCCTGCAATGCCTCGACGCTTTCGGCGTGGGTCCAGATCATGAAGTCGGCGTCGGCGCGCAGTCCCGCGACGTCGTAGAGGCCGCGTACCACGACGCCGCGTTCTTCCTGTTGCTTGAGGAAGGTGGCCGTCTCGTCGATGACGGCGTCGCGGTCAGGTCCATCGGGGCCGAGCCCACCGGGACGCACCGAGAACACCGAGAACATCAGGTAGCGAACCGTGGCGTTGAGGGCGTCGTAGTCCAGGCGGGCCATTCCTCTATCGTGCCACTTACTTTTCGGCTGCTTCGATGACACTAATGACCGCCCGACCGGCCGCGGCGATGCAGGCCGGCACTCCGATGCCGTCGAGGTAATTGCCCGCCATCGCCAGGCCCGGCGGCAGGCCCGCACGCAGTTCGGCGACCAGGCCTCCATGATCGGGCCCGTACTGCGGCATCGCCAGCGCCCAGCGCTGCACTCGGTGGTCGACCGGGTC
Source organism: uncultured Actinomycetota bacterium (assembly GCA_963787635.1). Classification (GTDB taxonomy): domain Bacteria; phylum Actinomycetota; class Actinomycetes; order Mycobacteriales; family Mycobacteriaceae; genus Mycobacterium. Next base: position 499,098 of record CAWBDP010000009.1, read on the forward strand.
GACGGCCACACCGAACACCGTGGCCAGATCTTCTGCGGCCCAGGCCAGCAGCTGGTCGTCGGACGCGCGGGTAGTCACGTCGTCGCCGAAGCGCCCGAACGACAGACGTAGCAACTGGGTGTCACCGCGCTGACCCCACTTGCGCGACGACAGGGTGATCGCCTTGGCGTGCAAGGCTTCTCCGCTGGCCACCAGCACCCCGGAATTTTGCGGAAACGGTGTCGCGGCGGGCACGGCCAACGCCACCACCGTCGAGGACGCACTAAAGATCCGACCCGCGGCCGCCGTCGCGCGTGGCGCGACGCCGTCGACCAGAGGCGGCAGCCGCGGGGCAGGAACGGCCAGGATCACCGCATCGGCAGCCCAGCGCGCACCGGTGCTGTCGCGCAGCTCCCAACCTCGACCGACCGACTCGACGCGCTGCACCGCGGCGTGCACCCAGTCGGGTCGGCCGCGGCAGACCAGCTCGTCGACCAGCATCGTGTAGCCGCCGTCGACCGCGCCGAACACCGGCTTGCCGGTGGGCGCCGGCAGTGCCGCGCGGACCGCGTCAGTCAGGCTGGCGGCGCCGCCGTCGAGCGCTGCGGCCAGCCCGGGAGCCGCCGTGCGCAGGCCGATCGTCGCAGCCGATCCCGCATACACACCGCTGAGCAGCGGATCCACCGAGCGGGCCACCACCTGGTCACCAAAACGGTCGGCGACCAACTCGGCCACCGCCGGATCGCTGCCGGGCCGCCAGCTCAGCGGGCGGGCGGCTTCGTCGGCGATCCGGGTCATCGTCGCGTGGTCGACCAGTCCGGTCATGCACGTCGGCGACGACGGGATGCCGATCAGCGTGTCCGGCGGCAACGCGTGCAGCCGGTCCTGGCTGTAGATCAGCGGCCGTGCACCGGTGGTGGTCCGCTCGCGGTCAGCCAGGCCCAGCTCCGCCAGCAGCGCCGGCAATTCAGGGCGGCGCGCCACGAAAGCCTCGGCGCCCACATCCATCGGCTGCCCGCCGACCAGTTCGGTGCGCAACACCCCGCCGAGCCGGTCAGTCGGCTCGAACAGCGTGATCGTCGCGTCGTCACCGACAGCAAGGCGTAACCGATAGACCGCTGTCAATCCTGAGATTCCGCCGCCCACAACGCAATACGATGGGCTCACAGCGAGTGGACCAACGACACCAAATCGGTCAGCACACCGGGGTCGGTTTCCGGCAGCACCCCGTGGCCCAGGTTGAAGACGTGACCGGCAGCTCCGGCGTCGACGGCGCGCCGGCCGTCGTCGACCACGGCGCCGGCCAGGCGTTCCAGCGCCGGCCAGCCGGCCAGCAGCACCACCGGGTCCAGGTTGCCCTGCAACGCCGTACCCGGTTCGACTCGTGCGGCGGCGTCAACCAGTGAGGTCCGCCAATCGACGCCCATCACGGGGGCGGCGGCGGGTTCCAGCGCCGACGACATCGCCGAAAGCAGCTCGGCGGTGCCGATCCCGAAGTGCGTCATCGGCACGCGGTGCTGGGCCAGCGCGCCGAAAACCCTTGCGCTGTGCGGCAGCACATGCCGGCGGTAGTCGGCCGCCGACAGCGTCCCGGCCCACGAATCGAAGACCTGGACGGCGTCCACCCCCGCGTCGAGCTGAACCCGCAGGAAGGCGATCGTGAGGTCGGTCAGCTTTGTCATCAGCGCATCCCAGCTGGCGGTATCGGCCAGCATCATCGCCTTGGTGCGAGCGTGGTGGCGGCTGGGCCCGCCTTCCACCAGGTAGGACGCCAGCGTGAACGGCGCTCCGGCGAAACCGATCAGCGGGACGTCACCAAGTGCGGCGACCAACAGTGAAACCGCCTCAGACACCGGCTGTACAGCTTGGGGGTCAAGGGCGTTGAGCGCCGCGACGTTGGCTGCGCTGCGCACCGGGTGCGCGATCACCGGTCCGACGTCGGGAACGATATCCAGGTCGATCCCGGCGGCGCGCAGCGGCACCACGATGTCGGAGAACAGGATCGCGGCGTCGACACCGTGGCGGCGCACCGGTTGCAGGGTGATCTCGCAGATCAACTCGGCGTCGAAGCAGGCCGCCAGCATGCTGTGCTGTTCGCGCAGCGCGCGGTATTCGGGCAACGAGCGGCCGGCCTGCCGCATGAACCACACCGGCACCCAGTGCGGTTTGCGGCCGGAGGCCGCCGCCAGATACGGCGACTCGGGAAGCTCGCGACGGGTAGTCATCTCGCTCAATGCTGCCACGAGCCCAGAGCGGCACGTGCGTAACATCAACCCGATGCCAGCCAGCTACGACGACTTCCCCGGCCTTCAAGTCGAATCGGGTACCGACGGTGTGCTGACACTGGTGCTGGATGCGCCCGGGCTCAATTCGGTGGGCCCGCAGATGCACCGCGACCTGGCCGATATCTGGCCGGTGATCGACCGGGACCCCGACGTGCGCGTCGTCCTGGTCCGTGGGCAGGGCAAAGCGTTTTCCTCCGGCGGCAGCTTCGACCTGATCGACGAGACGATGGGGACTTCGAGAGCCGGATCCGCATCATGCGCGAGGCCCGCGATCTGGTGCTCAACATGGTCAATTTCGACAAGCCGGTGGTGTCGGCGATCCGGGGCCCGGCCGTCGGCGCCGGCCTGGTGGTGGCGCTGCTCGCCGACATCTCGGTCGCCAGCCGGACCGCCAAGATCATCGACGGCCACACCAAGCTCGGGGTGGCCGCAGGTGATCACGCCGCGATCTGCTGGCCGCTGCTGGTTGGGATGGCCAAGGCCAAGTACTACCTGCTCACCTGCGAGCCGCTGTCCGGGGCGGAAGCTGAGCGGATCGGCCTGGTCTCGACGTGTGTCGACGACGACGATGTGCTCCCGACGGCGACCCGCATCGCCGAGGACCTGGCCAACGGCGCTCAAACCGCGATCCGGTGGACCAAGCACAGCCTCAATCACTGGTACCGCATGTTCGGACCGGCCTTCGAAACGGCGCTGGGTCTGGAATTCATCGGCTTCGGTGGTCCTGACGTGCGAGAAGGGCTCGCCGCGCACCGCGAGAAGCGGCCGGCGCGGTTCACCTCCGGATGAGCTGCCGCGCGCACCGGACCGGCGTGGCTCCCGCGGGTGTCGTTGGATAGGTCTAGCGTCAAACGTTGTGAGTCGCGCCGACAACGGTCTAGCACGAGCGATGAGGTGGGGGTACCACCCGCTTGCGGGCGAAGAGCGGCGCTCGTGACCAGTGCCGAACCGGCCCCCTTCCGGGCGGCGGTGGCGGCGATGAACGCGGCCACCGTCCGCCCGGAGATTGAGCTTGGCCCTATCCGGCCGCCGCAACGGCTCGCGCCCTACAGCTACGCGCTGGGCGCCGAGGTCAAACACCCTGATCTGGACATCGTCCCGGAGCGATCCGAGGGCTTGGGCGGAGAAGCGTTCGGCCGGCTGATTTTGCTCTACGACCCCGATGGGGCGGACGCCTGGGACGGCACCATGCGGTTGGTCGCCTACATCCAGGCCGACCTGGACGCCAGCGAGGCGGTCGACCCGCTGCTGCCGGAGGTCGCGTGGAGCTGGCTGGTCGAGGCGCTGGATTCCCGCACCGAGCAGGTCGCCGCGTTGGGCGGCACCGTCACCGCCACCACGTCGGTGCGCTACGGCGACATCTCCGGACCGCCGCGCGCCCACCAATTGGAGTTACGGGCGTCCTGGACGGCGATCACCCCCGACATCGGCACCCACGTCGAGGCGTTCTGCGAGGTGCTCGAGCATGCTGCGGGCCTGCCCCCGGTCGGAGTGACCGATCTGGGCTCGCGGTCACGCGCTTGAGATGACCGAAGCGGCGGCCGAGCAGGCCGGCAGCGGCACCGAACCTGAGCCCACCCCGCTGATTCATCCCGCCGACGGGCTGCCGGAGCTCTCGGTGTCCACCCAGCAGATCAGCGCGGCCGCCGAGTTGCTGCGCGGGGGTCACGGGCCGTTCGCGGTGGATGCCGAGCGCGCGTCGGGGTTCCGCTATTCCAACCGGGCCTACCTGATCCAGATCCGACGTGCCGGCGCGGGCACCGCGCTCATCGATCCGGTCAGTCACGGCGGCGACCCGCTGACCGTGCTGCGGCCGGTGGCCGAGGTGCTCGGCACCGGCGAATGGATTCTGCACGCCGCCGATCAGGATCTGCCATGTCTGGCCGAGGTCGGGATGCGCCCACCGTCGTTGTATGACACCGAGTTGGCCGGGCGGCTGGCCGGGTTCGATCGGGTCAACTTGGCGGCCATGGTGCAACGGCTGCTGGGCCTGAGTCTGGCCAAGGGCCACGGCGCGGCCGACTGGTCCAGGCGTCCGCTGCCGGCGGCGTGGCTGAACTACGCCGCCCTTGACGTCGAGGTGCTCATCGAATTACGGGACGCGATCGTGGGCGTGTTGGCCGAGCAGGGCAAAAGCGACTGGGCCGCACAGGAATTCGAATACCTGCGGACGTTCGAAGGGTCGCCTACCCGGCGCGACCGGTGGCGACGGACGTCGGGAATCCACCGGGTGCGTGACCAGCGCGGCCTTGCCGCGGTGCGTGAGCTGTGGACCGTTCGCGATCGGATCGCCCAGCGCCGCGACATTGCGCCCGGCCGCATCCTGCCCGACTCGGCCATCGTCGAGGCGGCCGTCGCCAATCCCATGACCATCGACGACCTCATCGCGCTGCCGGTGTTCGGCGGACGCAAGCAGCGCCGCAACGCCTCCACCTGGCTGGCGGCGCTGACCGCGGCCCGCGGGCACCCTGAGCCACCGGAAGAGGCCGAGCCGGCCAACGGGCCGCCGGCCGCGGTGCGGTGGGCCAAGCGTCGACCGGAAGCGGCGGCGCGCCTGGATGCGGCCCGAGCCGCGCTGGCCGAGCTGTCCCAGCAGGTGTCGGTGCCGATGGAGAACCTGATCTCCCCCGACCTGGTGCGACGGCTGTGCTGGGACGGTGCCGACACCGACCAGCAGGCGATCGACGAGTTTTTCCGGGCCGGCCAGGCCCGGGCCTGGCAACGCGAACTCGTGGTTCCGCCGCTGGCCGCCGCATTGCAGCCCGAAGCCTGACCGCCGAGATCGACAGTAGCGTCGATGTTTGCGAATTCCGCTGCACCACCGTCGATCTCGGCGCCGGGTGCCAGCCGCCGACTAGTCCAGGCGTTCGCTGATCGGCGATTCGCCGGAGCTGACGCTGCTGCCCAGCGCGGCAACCCAACCGGTGATCTGACGGGCGATGTCCTGCTCGGTCAGCCCAACCTCGGCGAACACCTGACCGCGGGAGGCATGATCGTAGAACTGCTGCGGCAGCCCGATATCGCGGCAGGGCGTGTCGATCTCCGCGTGGCGCAGCGCCGCCGACACTGCTGCACCCACGCCGCCGGCCACGCCGTTGTCCTCCATGGTCACGACGAGGTTGTGTGTGTCCGCCAGCCCCACGACCGTCTCGGCAACCGGCAACACCCAGCGCGGGTCGACGACCGTGACACCGATGCCCTGGTTGCGCAGGCGCTTGGCCACCGCCAGCGCCATCGAGGCGAACGCCCCGACCGACACCAGTAGCACATCGGCGGTCAACCCGTCAGCCGGCATCGCCAGCACGTCCACACCGGAGCGCCGCTCGAGTGCCCGAATATCTTCGCCGACATCGCCTTTCGGGAAACGGATGGCCGTCGGCCCATCATTGATGTCGAGCGCCTCACCGAGTTCCTCGCGCAGCCGGATGCCGTCTCTGGGCGCGGCAACCCGCATGCCCGGCACGATGCCCAGGATCGACAGATCCCAGATGCCGTTGTGGCTGGCGCCGTCCGGCCCGGTGATCCCGGCCCGGTCGAGGACGAGGGTGACCGGCAGCTTGTGCAGCGCGACGTCCATCATCACCTGGTCGAACGCGCGGTTGAGGAACGTCGAATAAATCGCCACCACGGGGTGCAGCCCACCCATCGCCAACCCGGCCGCTGACGTCATCGCGTGCTGCTCGGCGATGCCGACGTCGAACAACCGGTCGGGGAACCGCTGACCGAACGCCGCCAGCCCGGTGGGGCCCGGCATCGCCGCCGTGATGGCGACGACGTCGCGGCGCCGGGCGCCGTAACTGATCAGCGCCTCGGAGAAGGTGGCCGTCCAACCCGGCCCGGGCACCGAGGTGGCCAGCCCGGTCGCGGGGTCGATCACGCCACAGGAGTGCATCTGGTCGGCCTCGTCGGCTTCGGCCGGCCCATAGCCCATTCCCTTGTGGGTGACGACGTGCACGATCACCGGGCCGCCGAAGCCGCGCGCGCTGCGCAGCGCCGCCTCCACCACGTGTTCTTCGTGGCCGTCGACCGGACCGACATACTTCAGCCCCAGGTCGGTGAACAGCAGCTGCGGCGACAACGCGTCCTTGATGCCGGCTTTGACGCTGTGCACGAAGTGGTAGAACAGCTCACCGATGACCGGCATGCCGCGCACCGTGTTACGGCCCCTCGCCAGCAGCTGCTCATAACCGGGCTGCAGCCGCAGCGTGGCCAGATGGTCGGCGAAACCGCCGAACGTAGGCGCGTAGCTGCGGCCGTTGTCGTTGACCACGATCACCACCGGCCGCTGGGCCGCGGCGATGTTGTTCAGCGCCTCCCAGCACATCCCGCCGGTCAGCGCGCCGTCACCGACCACCGCGACCACGTGCCGGTTGCGGTGCCCGGTCAGCTCGAACGCCTTGGCCAGCCCATCGGCGTAGGACAGCGCGGCGCTGGCGTGGCTGGACTCCACCCAGTCGTGTTCGCTTTCGGCGCGGGACGGATAGCCCGACAGCCCGTCCTTTTTGCGCAGGGTCTCGAAGTCTGGGCAGCGCCCGGTCAACATCTTGTGCACGTAGGCCTGGTGGCCGGTGTCGAAGATGATCGGGTCGTGCGGCGAGTCGAACACCCGGTGCAGGGCCAGCGTCAATTCGACGACGCCGAGATTGGGCCCCAGGTGTCCCCCCGTGGCGGCAACCTTGTGGATCAAAAACTGGCGGATTTCGTGGGCCAGGTCGCGGAGCTGTCGTTGCGAAAGATGCTGCAGATCAGCTGGACCGCGGATCCGTTCAAGCATCCCGCCAGTGTACGCAGGTCCGCCACCGGTGACCGTGGACCAGCGCGGATATGTCGCCGGCGCGGCACGACGGCGTTCGCCGACCGGCGCGGCGGACCCGAGCCTGATAGCGTTACGGCTCGGTGAACCGGCAAGGCCGGTCCGCGTTTTTTTTGCTACCGGGGAGGGGACGATGATTTGCACGGTCCACGCGATCACGCTTCGGACACGTACAGATCGTCAGAATATGCACGCGCACGGCGTGATCACCGCATCCCGCCTACTGGCAGCGGCGCTTAAATCTTGATCGCCGCTTCGGCACCCGCCGTGCCCACCAGCGGGTGCGCTCGACGGCAGGACCACCGATGAGCGTCTTTCACGCCGTGTACGCGGTGACGGTGTTCGTGGTCGCCTACGCGCTCATCGCCACGGAGCGTTTCAACAAGACAATGGTGGCGCTGGCCGGCGCGACGGCGATGTTCTTTTTGCCCGTGATCAATTCCGACGAGGTGTTCTACTCGCGCGACACCGGGGTCAACTGGGACGTTTTCTTTTTGCTGCTCGGGATGATGATCATCGTCAGCGTGGTCCGCCAAACCGGCGCGTTCGAATTTACGGCGATCTGGGCGGCCAAACGCGCGAGGGGTTCGCCGCTGCGGATCATGATCCTGCTGATGCTGGTCACCGCAGTCGGAACGGCAATTCTGGACAACGTGACCACGGTCCTGCTGATCGCACCGGTTACGCTGCTGGTGTGCGACCGGCTGGAAATCAATCCAGCACCATTTCTTATCGTCGAGGCCCTCACCGCCAACATCGCCGGTGCGGCAACCCTGGTCGGCGACCCGACCAGCATCATCATCGGCACCGGAGCACACCTGAGCTTTATCGAGTTCACCGCCAACATGGCGCCGCCGGTGATCATCGTTCTCGTCGCCCTCATAGCACTGCTGCCGCGCCTGTTCCCCGGCTTCTTCACCGTCGATCCCGAGCGGGTTGCCGACGTCATGTCCCTGGACGAGCACGAAGCGATCCGTAATCGCCGGCTGCTGATCCAATGCGGGATGGTTTTGCTCATGGTGTTTGCCGGATTCGTCATGCACAGACAGATCCACATGGAGCCGTCGCTGATCGCGATGGCCGGCGCCGGCATCCTCATCGTGATATCGGGCCTGAGCCGCGAGTTCTACCTGTCCAGCGTCGAGTGGGAGACGCTGCTGTTCTTCGCGGGACTGTTCATCATGGTGGGGGCCCTGGTGAGAACCGGCGTTGTCAAGGAATTGGCCGAACTGGCCAGCAATGTAACCCGCGGCGACGCCTGGACGGCGACGCTGCTGATCCTCACGGTGTCCTTCACCTTGGGCAGCGTGATCAACAATGTTCCGTATGCCGCCACAATGACCCCGATCGTCGGACACTTCGCAGCATCTATCCCCGGGCACGCCGACTCCGGCGTGCTGTGGTGGGCCCTGCTCTTGGGCACCGTCCTCGGTGGCAACCTCACGCCAGTCGGGGCCAGCGCGAATGTTGTCGCGGTCGGGATCGCCCAACGCGCAGGCCATCCCGTCTCCTTTTGGGACTTCACCCGGAGGGGGGCTGTGATTACCGTGACCTCGCTAATAATTTCCATCGGCTATTTATGGGTGCGCTATTTTGCCTGGAGTTAACCGCCCCGGGGCAATCGCGAAGGGCGCCTGCGCCGAAACCGATCACCGAAACGTCAGCGGAAGTATGGTGGCAGTGTGCGGGCAGAGGACATCGACGAGAAATTCCCGGTGGTCCATATCGATACCGACGCGCTTGAGGCAGTCCGGCTGCTTGCCGAGCATCGGCTGAGTGGGCTCGTCGTCGTCACCGACTCGTCCGAAACGCCGTTCGCTGTGCTACCTGCGTCCCAAGTGGTCCGATTCATCGTGCCCGGCTATGTGCAAGACGATCCCGGTCTGGCCGGCGTGTTGACCGAATCGATGGCAGATCACGCCGCAGGACGGCTGCGCGGCAAAACGATTCGCGAATTACTTCCGCCGCAACGCCAGCACGTTCCGGTGGCCAAGGCCGACGACACGATCATCGAGGTGGCCGAAATAATGGCTCGCCTGCGAAGTCCGCTGGTCGCCGTGGTGGAAGGCGGCAGATTGCACGGGGTGATCACCGCATCGCGCCTCCTTTCCGCAGCGCTTAAAGACTGATCGGGCGTCCGGGTCGGCGCCGATGACGTATTTCGCGATCGCGGTGTTCGTCGTCGCCTACGCATGCATCATCAGCGAGCGCTTCAACAACGCCACCGTCGCGCTGGTAGGTGCTGGGCTGATGGTGCTCTTGCCGATCATCGAGTCCCGCGATGTGTTCTATTCCCAGGCCAGCGGAATCGACTGGGATGTAATCTTTTTGATGCTCGGCATGATGATCATTGTCAGCGTTTTGCGCCAGACCGGGATGTTCGAATACGCCGCGATATGGGCCGTCAAACGGGCCGGCGGCTCCCCCTTGCGCATCATGATCCTGCTGATGCTGGTGATGGCGCTGGCCTCGGCCGTACTGCCCAACGTCGTCTCGGTGCTGCTGATCGCCCCGGTGACACTGCTGGTGTGCGAGCGCTTGGAGATCAACCCGGTGCCGATGCTGATCGCCGAGGTATTCGCCTCCAACGTCGGCGGCACTGCCACGTTGGTCGGCGACCCCCCGAACATGATCATCGGGGCCCGCATAGGCCTGTCGTTCAACGCCTTCCTGGTGAACATGGCGCCGATCGTGGTCATCATCATGGTGGTTCTCATCGCAGTGTCACCGCTGTTGTTTCGCGGTTTTTCCACCGTCGATGCCGACCGAATCGCCGACGTCATGACGGTCGACGAACGTGAGGCTCTGCGCGACCGCGGACTGCTGATCAAATGCGGCGTGGTGATGGCCTTGGTGTTCGCCGGATTCGTTGTCTCCGAGGCCATTCATCTTCAGCCTTCGCTGGTGGCGCTACTGGGCGCCGGCGCCCTCATTCTGGTCTCGCGGCTCGAGCAGTCGGAGTATCTGGCCAACGTCGAATGGGAAACGCTGTTGTTCATGGTCGGCCTGTTCATCATGGTCGGCGCGCTGCTCAAGACCGGGGTCATCAAGGCTCTGGGCGAATGGGCGGCCCATGCCACCGGCGGTGACGCCCTTGTCACCACCATGCTGATCCTGGGCTTTTCCACAGTCGCGTCCGGTGTCATCGACAACGTTCCCTATGTCGCCACCATGACGCCGATCGTCAACCATCTGGCCGAAGCGACGCCGGGTCAGGCCCACCACGACGTGCTGTGGTGGGCACTGGCGCTCGGCGGCGACTTGGGCGGCAACCTGACCGCGGTTGGGGCCAGCGCCAACATCGTGATGCTCGGCATCGCCTTGCGCGCGGGCAATCCCATCTCGTTTTGGCAATTCACTCGTAAGGGCGTGGTGGTCACCACGATCTCCGCCGCGCTGTGCGCGCTCTACCTGTGGCTGCGCTACTTCGTGCTCATCTAAGGATCACTGGATGCAACTTCCCCGAGCGACTGCGCGGCGGCGCCGATGATGTATTACGCGATCACGGTGTTCGTGGTCGCTTACGCGTTCATCATCAGCGAGCGCTTCAACCAGACCACCGTCGCGCTGGTGGGCGCAGGGCTGATGATCCTGCTGCCGGTCATCGACGCACCCGATGTGTTCTATTCTCAGGACAGCGGAATCGACTGGGATGTCATCTTTTTGATGGTTGGCATGATGATGATCGTCAGCATTCTGCGCCAGACCGGGGTGTTCGAATACGCTGCGATCTGGGCTGTCAAACGTGCCAGCGGATCGCCGCTGCGCATCATGATCCTGCTGATGCTGGTGATGGCGCTGGCCTCGGCCGTGCTGCCGAACGTCGTCTCGGTGTTATTGATCGCCCCGGTCACGCTGCTGGTGTGCGACCGGCTAGAGATCAACCCGGTGCCGATGTTGATCGCCGAGGTGTTCGCCTCCAACATCGGCGGCACCGCGACGTTGGTCGGCGATCCACCCAATATCATCATCGGGG
>CAWBDP010000010.1:0-139368 GCA_963787635.1 uncultured Actinomycetota bacterium
GCGCGCAAAGGCTTGTCGTTCAACGCCTTCCTGGTGAACATGGCTCCGATCGTGGTCATCATCATGGTGGTCCTCATCGCAGCGACGCCGCTGTTGTTCCGCGGTTTCGCCACCGCCGATGCGAACCGAATCGCCGACGTCATGTCGCTGCAAGAGCGCGAGGCCATCCGTGATCGCGGGCTGCTCATCAAATGCGGCGTCGTGATGGCCTTGGTGTTCGCCGGGTTCATCGTGTCACCCGGAGTCCATATCGCGCCGTCGCTGGTGGCGTTGCTCGGCGCCGGGACCCTCATCCTGCTCTCGGGGTTGGACCGGTCCGACTACCTCGACCACGTCGAGTGGGACACGCTGCTATTCATGGTCGGCCTGTTCGTCATGGTCGGCGCGCTGCTCAAGACCGGGGTCATCGATATCGTCGGAAAGTGGGCGGCCCAGGCCACCGGCGGCAATGCCCTGCTGACGACCATGCTGATCCTGGGCTTTTCCACATTGGTGTCCGGCGTGATCGACAACGTCCCCTATGTCGCGACCATGACACCGATCGTCAGCCACCTTGCCGATACGATGCCAGGTCAAGCCCACCACAACGTGTTGTGGTGGTCGCTGGCGCTCGGCGGCGACCTGGGCGGTAACTTGACCGCCGTCGGGTCCAGCGCCAATATCGTCATGATGGGAATCGCCCTGCGCTCGGGCAATCCCATCTCATTTTGGGAATTCACTCGCAAGGGCGCGCTGGTCACCGCCATCTCCGCGGCAATATGTGCGCTCTATTTATGGCTGCGATATTTCGTGTTGAGCTAGCGAGTCAGGAGCACAACGCATTCGACGTGATGGGTCAACGGAAACGAGTCGAATACCCGAATCTGTTCGACGACGTAGCCATGGCCGAGATAAAGACCTACGTCGCGAGCAAAAGACGCTGCCTCGCAACCGATGTGCACGACCCGAGGAACCTCGGCAGCGGCCAGCAGACCGATCACCTCGCGCCCCGCACCCGAGCGCGGCGGATCCAGCACCGCAATATCAACGCCCGCACCGCGGGCAGCCAGCGAGCGGCGCACCGAATCGGTGATCACGCGCACCTGCGACAGATCGGCCAGCGCTGCCCGCGCCGCCCTCGACGCCGCACGGGAGGTGTCCACGGTCAGCACCTGTCCGGACTCGCCTACCGCCTCCCCCAGCACGGCGGCGAACACCCCGGCGCCGCCGTAGAGATCAAAGGCGGTCATCCCGGCGGCGGGCTGCGCCCAGTCTGCGACCAGGCTGCTGTAGACGCGCGCAGCGTCCCGGTGGGCCTGCCAGAACGCGGTGACCGGTACATGCCAGCTGCGTCCGTTGACCCGTTGCGCCGCATGATAATTGCCCTCAACCACCTCGGTGCTGGTGCGCTTACCCTGTCGGACGGTCTGCACCACGTGTCGCATCTCGTCATCGTCGACGGCGACCAACAGGTGGGCACCCGGGGTCCAGTTGCGCCTATCCAGGCCGTCCAGCATCCCGGCCGGCAGCTGACCGCAACGCAGGTCGGTGACCAGCTCGTCGCTGTGATAGCGGTGAAAGCCGACGCGACCGTTGGCGCCCACGCTCAACCGGACCCGGGTACGCCATCCGGTCGGACCCCCCTCGGAAAGCGGTTCGGCGTCACCGTGCCAGACGTAGCCGCCGAGCCGCTCCAACTGGTTGGCTACCACCTGAGCCTTGAGTGCCCGGGCTGCCGTCGGGTCGGCGAACGCCAGATCGCAGCAGCCGGCGCCGTCCACGCCGGCAATCGGACACAACGAGACCGTCCGGTCAGCCGACGGCTCGATCACCTCGATCGCCTCGGCATGCCAGAACGAGTCGCGCTCGGCGGTGACTCGCGCTCGCACCCGCTCACCGGGAAGTGCATAGCGGACGAACACCACCCGGCCCTGGTGGCGGGCCACGCAGCTGCCCCCGTTGGCCGCGGCGCCGACGGTCAGCGTCAGTACTGCCGTTGCGGGGTCCATCGGCGTAGCTTCAGGTGTCACTCCGTGAATCCCCGACGAATGGCGCCGGGAGCAACATGCGGCTGCAAGGTTTTGACCCGTTCCGACGAATTCAGCTGCCAGGGGACCGAAGTCACCATCACATTCGGCATGAACAACAGGCGGCCCTTGAGCCGCAACGCGCTCTGGTTGTGCAGCACCTGCTCCCACCAACGGCCCACGACATATTCGGGGATGAACACGGTGACCACCGTTCGCGGCGATTCCTTGCTGATTCGTTTGACGTAATCCAGGATCGGCCGGGTGATTTCGCGATACGGCGACGCGATGACCTTGAGGGGAACACTAATATCGCTGTCTTCCCACTTGTGCACCAGCTCACGGGTCTCGGCATCGTCGACGCTGACCGTAACGGCCTCCAGCGCGTCCGGGCGGGTCGCTCGCGCGTAGGCCAGTGCACGCAGCGTGGGCAGATGCAACTTCGACACCAGCACCACCGCGTGGTTGCGGCTGGGCAGCACCTGCTCGTCGGCGGCGGTCTGCGCTTGCAGTTCTCGGCTGACCGCGTCGTAATGCCGGCGAATCAGCTTCATGACGAAGAACAGTGAGCCCATTGCCACGACGGCGATCCAGGCCCCGGCGAGGAACTTGGTCACCAGCACGACCAGCAGCACGGTGCCGGTGGATAGGAACCCGATCGTGTTGACCACCCGGGAGCGGATCATGTTGCGCCGCAAGACCGAATCGGTCTCGGTGCGCAGCAACCGCGTCCAATGCCGAACCATGCCGATCTGGCTGAACGTGAAAGAGATGAAAACACCGACGATGTAGAGCTGGATCAGTGCGGTGACCTGAGCATGGAAAGCGACGATCGCCGCCAGGGCCGCCACCGACAAGAACACGATGCCGTTGGAGAAGGCCAGCCGGTCCCCGCGGGTGTGCAACTGACGGGGCAGGTAGCTGTGCTGTGCCAGAACCGAACCCAGCACCGGGAAGCCGTTGAACGCGGTGTTGGCGGCCAGGACCAGAATGAGCGCGGTCACCGTGGCGATCAGCAACAGCCCGAGGTGAAAACTCCCGAAAACCGACTCGGCCAGCTGCGCGACCAGGGTCTTCTGTTGGTAGCCCGGCGGGGCGCCCACAAGCTGTCTGCCGGGATCACCGACGATTTGCACCCCGGTCTCTTTGGCCAGCATGATGATGCCCATCAGCAGCGTCACCGCGATGGTGCCGAGCATCAGCAGCGTCGTTGCCGCATTGCGAGACTTGGGCTTTTGGAACGCCGGCACGCCGTTGCTGATCGCCTCCACACCGGTAAGCGCCGCGCACCCGGACGAAAACGACCGCGCCACCAAAAACATCAAAGCAAACCCGACGACGTTGCCGTTTTCCGGCTGCATCTGGAAGCCGGCGGATTCAGCCCGCACCGGATCGCTCAGGATGTAGATGCGAAAGAAACCCCAACCAAGCATGATTGTGATCCCGACGATGAACGCGTAGGTCGGAATGGCAAACGCCAAGCCGGACTCACGAACCCCACGCAGGTTGAGCGCCATCACCAGACAGATCGCGCCGACCGAGAACAGCACCCTGTGCGCGGCCACGAACGGGATCGCCGAGCCGATGTTCGACATGGCCGAGGCGGTCGAAACAGCAACGGTCAGGACGTAATCCACCATCAGAGCGCTGGCGACCATCAGGCCGGCGTTGGCGCCCAGGTTGGTGGTGACGACTTCGTAGTCGCCGCCCCCCGACGGGTAGGCATGCACGTTCTGCCGGTAGCTGGCCACCACCACCAACATGACGCCGGCCACCGCCAGACCAATCCACGGCGTCAACGCGTAGGCGGCTAGCCCGGCCACCGACAGCATCAGGAAAAGTTCCTCGGGGGCATAGGCAACCGATGACAGCGCATCAGAGGCGAACACCGGCAACGCGATCCGCTTGGGCAGCAGGGTATGACTCAACCGGTCGCTACGGACCGGCCGGCCCAAGACCAGCCGGCGCGCAGCGGTCGAAAGTTTGGACACGAGAGCCAAGGGTAAGCCCCGGCGGCGCGGGCGGTAGCGTTCCGCTAGGCGAGAATGTCCCGGACCCGAATCGCCTGGCCAATGTGGTCGCCGATGAAACCGCAGTGCAGTGATGTCAGCCGAAAGGACCTCCAGATGCGGGTGGTAGTGATGGGGTGCGGCCGGGTGGGGGCCTCGGTAGCCGACGGGCTGTCCCGAATCGGTCACGACGTCGCCGTCATCGACCGCGACAGCACCGCCTTCGAGCGGCTCAGCCCGGAATTCGCCGGCGACCGGGTGCTCGGGCTGGGGTTCGACCGGGAGGTCTTACTGCGGGCCGCCATTCAGGACGCCGACGCCTTCGCCGCGGTGTCGTCGGGTGACAACTCCAACATCATCTCGGCACGGCTGGCCCGGGAAACTTTCGGCGTTCGACGCGTCGTTGCGCGCATCTACGACGCCAAACGCGCGGCGGTCTACGAACGGCTCGGCATTCCCACGATCGCCACCGTCCCGTGGACCACCGACCGTCTGGTCAACGCCCTGCTTCGGGAGTCCGAGACCACCAAGTGGCGCGACCCTACCGGCACCGTCGCCGTTGTCGAGGTTGTCCTGCACGAGGACTGGGTCGGACATCGTCTCACCGATCTCGAGGAGGCCACTAGAGCGCGGGTGGCGTTTTTGATCCGGTTCGGCACCGGGCTGCTTCCCGAGCCCAAAACGGTCATCCAGGCCGGCGACCAGGTGTATGTCGCCGCGATCTCCGGCCGCGCGGCCGAAGCCATCGCGATCGCCGCTCTGGCGCCCAGTGAGGACCTCGGCTGATGCGCGCCGACGACGATGAGGCCGGCGTAGCCGGGATGGAGGAGTGGCGCTAGATGAAAGCCGACGACGATGAGGCCGGCATGAACCGTGGGGGTCCCCTCGCTTGCGGGGGAAGAGTGGCCTGACATGAAAGTCGCGATCGCGGGAGCCGGCGCAGTCGGGCGTTCGATCGCGCGCGAACTTCTCGAGAGCGGTCACGAGGTCTCGTTGATCGAGCGCAACCACGAACACGTCGACGTCGAGGCGATTCCGGACGCGCACTGGCGGTTGGGTGACGCCTGCGAGCTGAGCCTGCTGGAATCGGTGCACCTGGAAGAGTGCGACGTCGTGATCGCCGCGACCGGAGACGACAAGGCCAATGTGGTGCTCAGCCTGCTGGCCAAGACGGAGTTCGCGGTGCCCCGGGTGGTGGCGCGGGTCAACGATCCGCGTAACGAATGGTTCTTTACCGATGCGTGGGGAGTCGACGTGGCGGTGTCGACCCCGCGGATCATGGCCTCCCTGGTCGAGGAAGCCGTCGCGATCGGCGACTTGGTGCGCCTGATGGAATTCCGCAAGGGCCAGGCCAATCTGGTGGAGATCACGCTGCCCGACGACACCCCGTGGGGCGGGCGCGCGGTGCGCAAACTGCAGTTGCCGCGCGATGTCGCCTTGGTGACGATCCTGCGCGGGCAGCGGGTGATCGTGCCGCAGGCCGACGAGCCGCTGGAGGGCGGCGACGAGCTGCTGTTCGTGGCGGTTACCGAGTCGGAGGCGGAGCTGCGTCAGCTGCTGCTTCCGGCATCGCCGGCAGGGCCGAGCGAATAGCACGTTGGGCGGTCTTGATGGCCAGGTAGGTGACCACCGCCGACGCCGCGGTCAGCGGCCATCCCATGGCGATCCGTGCGACACCCAGCAAGCCTGTCTTCTGCGCGTCGTAGAGCTGCCACTGCACGACGAAACGTGCCGTGAAGACCAGTACCCAAGCCACGGTGGCGACGTCGAAGATCACGGTCGCCCGGCGCACCCGACGCCAGCTGTTGTCGTGACCCATGGCCCAGCTCCAGAGGTAGCCCACCACGGGCCGCCGGATCAGCACCGACACCGAAAACACCACGGCCCACAGCAACGACGACCAAATGCCCAGCAGAAAATAGTCCCGCGACTCCCCCGCCACGAACGCGATGACTGCACACAGCGCGACCCCGAAGAACCCCGACATCGCCGGCTGCAGCGAGTCCCGCCGGATCAACCGCCACAGCAGAATCAGCACGGCCACACCCAGCGCGGCAGCGATGGCGGCTCGCAAGCCGAAGATGCTGGAAACCACCACGAAGATCAGCACCGGCAGCGACGAGTAGACGAGCCCGCTCACCCCGCCCAGCTGCGCCAGGAGGCGCTCGGCGTTGGTGCGTTGCGCGGCATTCTCGGCGGCCGGAGCCCCCTCCGGACTCTCGGCCGGCTCGGCGTCGGTCACCGCTGAATTTCGTAGTGTGGGTTGTAAATCGCCTTCGCGCCGTTGTCCAGCTTGCCCAGCCGGCCCCGTACCCGCAGGGTGCGGCCGGAGTCGATGCCGGGGATCCGGCGCTGACCCAACCAGACCAGGGTGACGGTGTCGGTGCCGTCGAAAAATTCGGCGCGAACCCCACCGGCGCAGCCCTTGGCGTTGGCTTGCACGCTGCGCAGCGTGCCCACCATCGTGACCTCCTGCCCGCGCTTGCAATCGATGGCGCGCTGGGCACCGGTGTTGACGGCCTCGTCGGACAACTCCTGGACGTCGCGTTGCTCAGGATCCTCCGTCAACCGACGGGTCAGCCGGCGCAGATAACCTTTGGCCGCCATGGCCTCTCCTGACGCTCCGACCATTGTTGAGATCCACTCCGATAGCCAAATGTAAGCCACCGGGCACCGTAGACCTCTTGGTTTCGTCATACCACGCGGGACCGGGCGGTGTCGGCTCATCCGTCGCCGCCGGGCACTATCAGGGGGTGGTTGTCGACTTGCGCGGTGTCATCACCGTTCTGCTGCCGGGGACCGGCTCCGACGACGACTACGTCACCCGGGCCTTTGCCGGTCCCTTGCACGACGCCGGAGCGCTGCCGCTGGCGCCGTGCCCGCAGCCGGCTCACCTCATCGACGGTTACCGGACCGCCTTGAACGAGGCCGCGCAGCGCGGACCGATCGCGGTTGGTGGCGTCTCGATCGGCGCCGCGGTCGCGGTGGCGTGGGCGCTGGCCCATCCCGCCCGTGCGGTTGCCGTGCTGGCTGCGCTGCCCGCCTGGACCGGCGCGCCGGGCTTCGCTCCGGCCGCCCTGGCGGCCCGGCAGTCGGCGCAGCAGCTGCGTCGCGACGGCTTGGCGGCAACCACAGCCCAGCTGCGGGCCTCCAGCCCGGCCTGGCTCGGCGACGAGCTGAGCCGCTCGTGGCTAAGTCAATGGCCGCTGCTGCCCGACGCCATGGAGGACGCGGCCGGCTATGTCGCACCGACCCGCGCCGAGCTGGCGCTGCTGGCCGCGCCGCTGGGTGTGACGTCCGCGACGGACGACCCCATTCACCCGCTGGAGGTGGGAACCGAATGGGCAACCGTCGCGCCGCGCGCGGCGCTGCGGACAGTCACCCTTGATCAGATCGGTGCGCAACCCGCCGCCCTGGGGGCCGCCTGTCTGGCCGCACTCGGCGACATCGAGGGTTAGCTCCTGCTGCTAGCCGCCGGTGGTGCTGCGCAGCTGCTGCATCGCCGATCCCTCGGCGCTGCGGCGCGCGACCGGCTCGGAAGCGCCGGACTCTTGGGCCGCGGCCTGTTGCGCGGCCGCCTCGCGCAGCTGGGCCGCCATCGGCTCGGGCAATTGCACCGGCAACGGGGTGCGTACCGGTAGCGGGGTGTCGCCACGGCGAACCACGGTGTCGGCCAGCGCTTCCCGGGCCTCTTGAGTCAACGCGTCGATCGTCTCGTGCGAGCCGTTGACGACGCAACGGATCATCCAGCGGTAGCCGTCGACTCCGATGAACCGCACCGCACCGGCCGCGGCGCCCACCACCTCCCGGCCCCACGGGCCGTCCTGGATGCTGACCTTGGCCGAGTCCTTGCGCAGCGAGTCGGCGAGTTCGGTGGCCACCTCGCGCCACAATCGACCGGTCTTGGGTGCCGCGTAGGCGGCGATGGTGTAGCGGCCGTTGGCTGTCACCACCCACACCGCGCTGGGCACTCCGGACTGGCTGAGCTCAACTTGCAGCTGGCCCGCGGCCGGTACCGGGATCAGCACCGAACCGAGGTCGAGTCGGGCCAGCGCGGCGACCGCGGGGTCGTCGAAGTCCTCGAGGTCGAACGGGCCCTGGATCTGCTCGTCATCGTCGGATTTCGCCTCGACCGGCGATTCGGCTTCGGGGGGCATGATCGCCGCTTCCGGCTCGGCAGCGGACGTGCTGTCGTATTTGGGTTTGCGTTTACCGAATGCCATCAGAAGCGTCGCTCCTCCTCATCGCTTCGTCGCCGGGGATCACAAACTCGCGTGTCCGCCGGAGGAACCGTGACCGCCGTCGCCGCGGGTTGTTTCGGCCAGCCCGTCGAAGGAGGTGACCTCGACCAGCTCGACCAGCTCGACCCGCTGGACCAGCAACTGCGCGATGCGGTCACCGCGGTGCACCACGATCGGCGTCACCGGGTCGGTGTTGATCAGCGCGACCTTGATCTCACCGCGATAGCCGGCGTCAATGGTGCCGGGGCTGTTGACGATCGAAAGCCCAAGTCGCGCAGCCAAACCAGAGCGCGGATGCACCAGCCCGACCATTCCGTACGGGATGGCCACCGCGACGCCGGTCGGCACCAGCGCGCGTTGGCCGGGCGCCAGTTCGACCCGCTCGGCGCTGTAGAGATCGACACCGGCGTCACCGTCGTGGGCGCGGCTGGGCAGCGGAAGCCCCGGGTCCAGGCGAACCACCGCCAGACTGGTCGACACGGGGCCAAAGACTACCCTTGACCGGGTGTCGGGTACGCGCCTCGCGCCGCAAACCGTCCGGTATCGCGAGCGATTGTGGGTGCCGTGGTGGTGGTGGCCGCTGGGTTTTGCATTGGCGACGGTCGTCGCACTCGAAGTCAACCGCGGGGTGCCCGGCCTGCCCGACTGGCTGCCGTTCGCCGTACTGTTCGGGATCGTTGCCGCCGCGCTGCTGTGGTTGGGACGAATTGAGATACGGGTGGCCGTCGGCCAAAACGGCATAGACGGCACGGAGTTGTGGGCCGGCGAGGCGCACCTGCCGGTCACCGCGATCGCCCGCTCCGCCGAGGTCCCCCGCACGGCCAAGTCCGCGGCGCTGGGCCGCCAACTGGACCCTGCAGCGTACGTGGTGCATCGGGGCTGGGTGGGGCCCATGGTGCTGGTGGTTCTCGATGATGTGGATGACCCGACGCCGTACTGGTTGGTGAGCTGCCGTCGCCCCGAACGGGTGCTGTCAGCTCTGCGAAGCTGACGCGCCGGTACGCGGTGCGCCGGTTTCGCTCCCACCCGCGGGGCACCGCTGAAGAAGCCGGGCAATCCCGACCTGGTCAGGCCGCGCAGTCGGTACAGATCATCACGCCGTTCTTCTCGCTGGCCAACCTGCTGCGATGCTGCACCAGAAAGCAGCTCGAGCAGGTGAATTCATCGGCCTGCTTGGGGATGACGCGTACCGACAGCTCTTCACCGGACAGGTCCGCACCGGGCAGCTCGAACGACTCCGCTGATTCGGACTCGTCGACGTCGACCACCGCCGACGCCGCTTCGTTCCGCCGAGCCTTGAGCTCCTCCAGCGAGTCCTCCGAAACGTCATCGGTCTCGGTCCGCCGCGGGGCGTCATAGTCGGTAGGCATGGTGGTTCCTCGCATCCCCTCGTTACCCTGCCAAGCAACGCTTTGTTGTACCAGCGTCGAACGCATCCACCAAACGATTCGTGCCCAGATCGCCGTTGGTTGAAGTGTGATTTACGTCACACCCGAAGTTTGACCGCGGTGTGCGGTTTCAAACAGGGCGTTTCCAAGTGCCTTAGAGTGCTCCTGTGGTCGCACAAATCACCGAGGGCACTGCTTTCGACAAGCATGGTCGGCCCTTCCGGCGACGCAATCCGCGCCCGGCGATCATCGTGCTGATCGTACTGGTGGTGCTCACGAGTCTGGTCTGGACGATGGCGCTGACCCGGCCGACCGAGGTGCATGAGGCCGCGGTGTGCAATCCGCCGCCGGCGCCGGAGCCCGGCAAGGAGCCGGTCAGCCTGGGTGAGCCGATGACCCGCAGCGCGATGATGAGCGTCATCCCCGCCAAACTGATCGACACCAAGGTCCGCGTCCTCAACGCAAGCGGCCGTGGCGGTCAGGCCGCCGACGCCGCCGACGCGTTGCGCGACCTGGGCTTTGCTCAGCCGACCGCCGCCAACGACCCGGTCTATGCCGGCACCCGGCTGACCTGTCAAGGTCAGATCCGCTTCGGTGAGGCCGGTCAATCCGCGGCGGCCGCGGTGTGGCTGGTGGCGCCGTGCGCTGAACTGTTCAAGGACGACCGCAACGACGACTCCGTCGATCTCGCGCTTGGCACCGAGTTCACCGCACTGGCACACAGTGACGATATCGACGCCGTGATCGCCAGCTTGCGACCCGACGCTGTCGAACCGTCCGACCCCGCACTGCTAACGAAAATCCACGCCAACAGCTGCTGAGGCCACCCCGTCAGTCGCGGATCGGGTCCAGGCCGTCGAACTCCGCCAGGGCGGCCAGGAATTGGTCGGCGATTCCAGGGGCGGTCGCGACCACCAGGCCGGCGCCCTCACCCTGTACGGCGGGCAGCAGCACGCGGGCGCCGGCCTCTGCGGCGATCAGCGCACCCGCCGCGCAATCCCACACGTTCAGCCCGTGCTCGTAGTAGGCGTCGAGCCGGCCTGCCGCGACCATGCAGAGATCCAGCGCCGCAGAACCGATGCGGCGCACGTCGCGGACCACCGGCAGCATCCGGGCCACTAGCGTCGCCTGGACGCTGCGGCGCCGCTGGGAGTAGCCGAAACCGGTGCCCACCAAGGCCATCGACAAATCGTCGATGGCGCTGCACGCCAACGCCCGGGTTCCGTGCTCATCGGTGAGGTGAGCGCCCAGGCCCACTCCGGCCGAATACACTCGGTCGGCCATGACGTCGGCGACCGCGCCGGCCACCGAGACACCGTCGACCTGCGCTGCGACCGACACCGCATAGGCGGGGATGCCGTAGACGAAATTCACCGTGCCGTCGATCGGGTCGAGCACCCAGGTGACCGTGTCGGTGCTCGCCACCGGCTCGGCTGGGCCGCCACCTTCCTCGCCGAGAATCGGGTCGCCGCAGCGCAGTTGGGTGAGCCGGTTCCGCAGTAGCCGTTCGGTTTCGGTGTCGACCACGGTGACCGGATCCGTCGGCGTGCTCTTGGTTCGCACCGCCTCGCTGTCGACAGCAGGCCCGTCGGCGCCGAAGACCTCGGCACGGCGACGCCGCACGAATGCCGCCGCCTCCGCGGCGAGTGTTTCGGCCACCGAACACAGATGCGCAGGGCTGTTGTCAGATGTATCACCGGTCTATCGCATCACAGCCGCCGGGCGTGGTGCCGGTCGCCGACTACTTTTCGGGCACGGCCTGCGGCGTCGCCGGGCTAAGGTGTGGACGCAAATATGTCTCGGCTGTCTCGGCGAGGAGATGCGATGACCGGTACCGACTCGACTACGGACTCTTCGGCGGATGCCGCGGCCACGGCGCCGCGGCGCGGGTTCGGGATCGACGTCGGTGGCAGCGGCGTCAAGGGCGGAATCGTCGACCTGAACAGCGGGAAGCTGATCGGTGACCGGGTCAAACTGGCTACGCCGCAGCCGGCCACGCCCTCAGCAGTTGCCAAGACGATCGCCGCCGTCGTCCACGAGTTCGGCTGGACCGGCCCGCTGGGCGTGACCTACCCGGGCGTCGTCACCGAAGGCGTCGTGCAGACCGCGGCCAACGTGGACAAGTCCTGGATCGGCACCAACGCGCAGGAAGTCATCGCCGCCGAGCTGGACGGTCAGCACCTCGTCGTCCTCAACGACGCCGACGCGGCCGGACTCGCCGAGGAGCGGTACGGGGCCGGGAAGGACAAGTCCGGCCTGGTGGTGCTGCTCACATTCGGAACAGGAATAGGTTCGGCCGTCATCCACAACGGCATATTGCTGCCGAACACCGAGTTCGGCCACCTGGAAGTCGGCGGCAAGGAGGCCGAGCACCGGGCGGCGTCCTCCGTGCGCGACAAGCATGGCTGGAGCTACAAGAAGTGGGCCAAGCAGGTGACGAAGGTGCTGGTGGCCTTCGAGAATGCGATCTGGCCGGATCTGTTCATCGCCGGCGGCGGCATCAGCCGCAAGGCCGACAAATGGGTGCCACTGCTGGAGAACCGAACCCCGGTGGTTGCCGCCGCGCTGCAGAACACTGCCGGCATCGTGGGTGCGGCAATGGCGGCGACAAGCGACGTCACGCACTGATTTTTGCGCTCTGAACGGGGTATGGGCGGGTGCTGTCGTTACAATGGTCAACGGCTGGCCGCCCGAACCGATAGCGGCGAGTATTCACGCCGACATTCGACATAGCCGACGCTTTCGGTCAAACACGCCCGAGCGCACCGAGAGTGAGTCCGACCGAAGGGGTGTACGTGGCAGCGATCAAGGCAAGCCCGTCAACCGATGAACCGGTGAAGCGCACTGCCACCAAGTCACCCGGCAAGGCCAGCTCAAAGCGCGGGGCAGCCAAGTCCGCGAACGGTTCGGCCACCGCCAAGCGGGCCGCCAAAACAGCCGGCGCTGCCAAAACGGCAACCGCGACGGCCAAGGCCGCTGTGGCCACCCGCGCGGGCACCGCGAAAAAGGGCCGGGCTAAGGGCGACGCGGTCGAGTCCGTCGAGACGGTCGAGTCTGGATGGCCCCCCGCAGCCGCGGTAAGAAGTCCGCGGAGCCCCGAGACGGCGAAACTGCTGCCGATGCCGTCGAGCCCGACGCCGCACGCCGACGTCGAAGCCGAGGACACCGACGACCTGGAACCCGGCGAAGAAATCGAGGCCGAAGGACATCGACATCGCCGAAGAGCTCAACCTCGACGATCTCGAGGACGAGTAGCGCCAGACGGCGAGGACGCCGAACTCGACGACCAAGCCGAGAGCGAGGACGCCGCCACCGAGCCGGCCACCGCCACCGCCGCCGAAACCGTCGAGGACGACGAAGAGATAGCCGAGCCCACCGAAAAGGACAAGGCATCCGGCGATTTCGTCTGGGACGAGGACGAGTCCGAGGCGCTGCGTCAGGCACGCAAGGATGCCGAACTCACCGCATCAGCGGACTCGGTTCGCGCCTATCTCAAGCAGATTGGCAAAGTAGCGCTGCTGAATGCGGAGGAAGAGGTCGAGCTGGCCAAGCGCATCGAAGCGGGCCTATACGCCACCCAGCTGATGGCGGAGTTCGCCGAGCGCGGCGAAAAGCTGGCCGCCGCCCACCGCCGGGACATGGCGTGGATCTGCCGCGACGGCGATCGCGCGAAAAATCATCTGCTGGAAGCGAACTTGCGCCTGGTGGTGTCACTGGCCAAGCGCTACACCGGCCGCGGGATGGCATTCCTGGACCTGATTCAGGAGGGCAACCTGGGTCTGATCCGCGCCGTCGAGAAGTTCGACTACACCAAGGGTTATAAGTTCTCCACGTACGCGACTTGGTGGATCCGCCAGGCGATTACGCGGGCCATGGCCGACCAGGCCCGCACAATTCGGATCCCGGTGCACATGGTCGAGGTGATCAACAAGCTCGGCCGCATCCAGCGTGAACTGCTGCAGGATCTGGGGCGCGAACCCAGTCCTGAAGAGCTGGCCAAAGAGATGGACATCACGCCGGAGAAGGTGCTGGAGATCCAGCAGTATGCCCGCGAGCCCATTTCGTTGGACCAGACCATCGGCGACGAGGGCGACAGCCAGCTCGGCGACTTCATCGAGGACAGCGAAGCCGTGGTGGCCGTCGACGCGGTGTCGTTCACCCTGCTGCAAGACCAGCTGCAGTCGGTGCTGGAGACGCTGTCCGAGCGGGAGGCCGGCGTCGTGCGGCTGCGCTTCGGGCTCACCGACGGCCAGCCCCGCACGCTGGACGAGATCGGCCAGGTCTACGGCGTCACCCGCGAACGCATCCGGCAGATCGAGTCCAAGACCATGTCGAAGTTGCGCCACCCCAGCCGTTCGCAGGTCCTGCGCGACTACCTGGACTGAGCGACACTCCGGATTATGGGTCTGACCAGCGGATTTGCTGGTCAATTCAGGAATAGTAGACAAGCACAGCGTTGTCAGTCAAGATATCGGTATGGCGCGTCGCAAGCCTCCGCCCGTGGACCTCGCCGCGCTGCTGCCGTCCTGGGAGCTGTCGCTGCGCGCCGAGCGCAAGTCGCCGCAGACCATCAAGACCTACGGCGACGGCGTGCGCGGGTTCATCCGGCTGGTGCGATGAGCACGGCCACTCCCCCGCCCTGGACCGCGACCTGGTGAAGGGATTCGTGGCCGATCTGCTCGAGGGCGGCGCCGAGCCGGCCACCGCGCGCGCCCGCCAGCTGGGCGTGCGCCGGTTCTCGGCGTGGCTGGCCGAGGAGGGCGAGATCGACGACGATCCGCTGCTCGGATTGAAGGCCCCGAAGCTCGACGCCAAGGTCACCGACTCACTGACCGACGACGAGGTGCGCGTGCTGATCAAGGCGTGCGCCGGTAAGGAGTTCCGTGACCGCCGCGACGAGGCCATCGTGCGACTGATGGCCGAGACCGGGATGCGCGCCGGCGAGGTCATCGGTCTGCTGTCGACGACGTCGACCTGATGCGCGGCCTGGCAACCGTGCGCCGCGGCAAGGGCGGCAAGGGGCGGCTGGCACCATTCGGGCCACAGACCGCGCGTGCGATCGACCGATACCTGCGGGCCCGCCGCACGCACCGCTGGCCGACACGTCTGCGCTGTGGCTCGGCGACCGCGGCAAGTCGCTGGAGTACTACGGGCTGCACAACGCGCTGAAATACCGCGCCGAGCTGGCCGGCCTCCGAAGGTTCCACCCGCACCTGCTGCGGCACACCGCGGCGTCGCGCTGGCTGGCCGCAGGCGGCTCTGAGGGCGGCCTGATGGCCGTTGCCGGCTGGTCGACCCGCGACATGATCGACCGCTACACCCGCGCCACAGCCTCCGAGCGGGCCGCGGCCGAGGCACGCAATCTGGGGTTAGGCGAGCTATGAACACTGATCCGATGAATTACTGGCAGGTGGTCTGCGAGTGTCCACGCGGCCATCTACTTGGCACCATCATTGAAACGCGATCCGGTATCGGTTGGTACGACCACGTGTTGCGTGACAAAAGGCAAGTCTCCGGCACGGCACTGGTGGTTGGCGAGAAAGTCAAGGCCCGTTGCGCCTCGTGCAGTAAGGATCGCACCAGCTATGGCAGCGACTATCAAGCCTCATGGAAAAGAGTGGCCCAGAAACTACAAGAGGCGCGCGACACACGCTCCGATGAAGTAACACGCGTATTCTGACGATAACGCTGTACTAGCCTCTACCTAGCCCCACAGAGGGTTGCTACAGCTGCGCGTCGCTTAAGGTGCAGTTCTCTACCGTTCTCAGCGGGACGGTATCCATCGTATTGACGGGATACCGTTGTGGCGCAGCAAAATTCGCTAACCTCTGCTGAGCGCTCACTGCGCGCTCAGATCGCCGCCCATGAATCGTGGGCTCACACCGAAGACCGCTCCGCGCGAACCGCGAACGCACGCAGAGCGCTGTTCGATAAATTCGAGCAGCAGGTAGACCCGAACAATGAGCTAAGCCCAACTGAGCGCACTAAGCGCGCTGAGCACGCGCGCAAGGCTCATTTCAAGCGGCTGGCACTGAAATCAGCGCGGGCGCGTCGTAACGGCGCGGCGGTGATGCTGCATGAGCCCGCCGGAACGAGAAAGCCGCCCCGGCAATACCGAGGCGGATCCCGTCGCTGTGAACGATACCGTCTACTCTACCTCCCACGGCCGACAAGCAGCAAACGACACGCTCGCAGCGATCCGCCGGCGGCCCTACAAGCCGTCGTCGGGTCTGCGCGCCAGCGGCTATCGGGAAGGCTACGCAGCGTGCCTGCGGTGGGTGCAGCGGGAGTTCGATGAGCACCTCGACGAGATCGGCCGCGCGCGGCTAGCGACCATCCTCGCGCGAAGCGAGGCGGCATGACAGACATCGCCCCGGACGTCGACTGTCCGCATTGCGGCATGGTAATTATATGCCCGCATACGCCATGCGTCCCATGGCCGCCGCATTGCATCGATCCCGAGCCGCAGCGGCTCGACTTT
The DNA here is from genome assembly GCA_963787635.1 of uncultured Actinomycetota bacterium. GTDB lineage: Bacteria > Actinomycetota > Actinomycetes > Mycobacteriales > Mycobacteriaceae > Mycobacterium. The sequence continues at coordinate 16,126 of CAWBDP010000010.1, forward strand.
GAGCGGACTGACAGCTTCCTTGAAAACAGTGCGGCGGTACAAAGCCGCTGAACGCGAAACGATCGAGGAACGCTTCCAACGTTTCGGCGCACTACCGCCCGAAAGATGCCGCCGCAGCACGCCGGCCAGTTGACATCGCACAGCCGGGCACCAATCCGGGATATGTGGCCGCCGCGATCCGCTCTGAGCTTGACCGCCTGGCTGCAGCGACCGAGGGTACTCGCAACGACACGCTCAACCGGGTGGCGTTCGCGGTGTTTGGGTTCGTCAAGAGCGGCCACGCCGACGAAAAGACCGCCTACGCCGAGCTGGAACGCATCGCCTCCGCAACCGGGCTGTCACACAGACGAGATTCAGGCCACGCTGCGGTCAGCGTGGACGGCTGCCGAGCCCGCGTGACGTGCCGGCGCCGCGGGGTGCAACATGATCACACCAGACATCAACGGCATGGTCATCGACCGCACCGATGATGAGAACACGACGCCGGTGCTCGCCGACGTACTACTTACCCGCTCGGCGTTGCGCCAGCTGCCAGACCCCGAGCCGTTGATCGACGGCGTACTCGATCAGGGCACAGGCGCGCTGCTCTACGGCAAATGGGGAACCTTCAAAAGTCGTTCATAGCGCTACGACTGGGCCGCCAGCAGTGGCTACAGGACGCCGCGTGGCAGGGCAGGCCCACCGAGCAGCGCCGCGCGCTCTACATCGCCGCCGAAGGCGCCTACGGGTACAAAGGAAGCACCGATGCCTGGGAACAGGGCTGGCACACCACTATCCATGACGGCACCCTCGACATCCTGCCCCGGCCGGTGAACCTCACCAACACGGCAGAAGTCCGCAACCTGGAAGCACTGATCGACTGGAACGGCTACAGCTTCGTGGTGTTCGACACCCTGGCCCGCTGCATGGTCGGCGCCGACGAAAACAGCGCCAAAGACTGCGGCATCGTGGTCGACGCACTGACACGACTACGCGAGCACACACCCAACGGCCGCGGCGTCACGCTCGGCGTCCACCACAGCGGCAAGGACGGCAAAACGTTCCGCGGGTCGTCGGCGTTCGAGGCCGGCGCCGACACCGTCTACTCCACCACCCACGACGGCACGGCGGTCATCCTCGACCGCGAAAAACGCAAAGACGGCCCGCAAGTCGATATCCACAGGCTGAAACTCGAGCTCGATCGAGGGCACCGAAAGCGGCATCATTTCAGTCTCACGAGGGGGTGAGACCATATGACCGCGCCGTCAATTTATTGACTCACTTCAAGTCTCACTTCCCCGACCGCGGCGCCTACGCGACACAACTGCTCGAAGTCGCCGAAATGTCGAAGCCGACTTTTTATCGCGCACTATCTGACCTGCTGAAACGCGGCGAACTGGTCAACGAGGGCAGCGACAAGCGGCCCTTCTACAGACTGGCCACGAAATGAAGTGGTCTCAGGTGGTCTCACGTTGCTCTCACCAGGGTGGTACCAGTCTCACCACCCTGCGGGTCTATAGACCCCGCAGGTGAGACCACTGAGACTGAGACCTGGGCGGAAGTGAACAAGTGGAAGCGGTCAACTCCAGCAAACTCCGGTCACCCTCCAGCAAACATTTATGGCCTGGAAGTGACCGTGACGGAAGCGCTGACCACCCGTAATTACAGGTCAGGATGGTCACTGTACACCATGGTCACCGTCTATTTATGCAGGTCAGAGGCATGGGGGGTATTGAATCCCTCCAGCAATCAAGATCGGGCGACCCATCTAGCCCCGTGTGTGCGCAGTCAGAAAAAACGCTTTTTTGAGATCAGCAAACGAAAGGAACAGCAACATGGGTAGCCGCTCGAGTGGCCGCCGGCCACGCTCGACGCATCTGAAGGCGCTTGAGGGCGTGCGTGAGGAGTCGCCTGAATCGTGATGAGCCGATCCCTGAGGCTGGCGCGATCGTGCCGCCGGTGGAGCTCGACGAGGCCGCGCAGGCGATCTGGAATCGGTTGGCGCCGGATATGATCGCGAAACGGGTTCTGACCGCCTGGGATGTTGACGAGTTCGCGAATGGGTGCCAGATTCAGGCGCTGCTGAACGAGGCTCTGAGGGTGGCGAAGAGTTCGCCGCTGGTGGCGCCTGGGTCGAATGACAATTTGGTGTTGAATCCGGCGATTCGGGCGGTGACGTCGTTGGAGGCGTCTTTGCGGTCGATTTGGTCGCGGTTCGGGTTGACGCCGGCGGATCGGGCGACACTCAAGATTGACCACAACATTGGGTCGAAGTCAGGCGCCGAGAGGTTCCTGACATGACCGACGCACTCGATATCGACCCTGAGCGCGCCCCTGGTGCGTTCGTGTACGGCCTGACAACGCTCGATGTCAGGGATGACGGTTTGGCGTCCGGTCACATGGTTGAGGTGATCGACGTGATTGCAGCGCTCGCTGAAACCGTCAAGCAGGTCACGGCCGAGGAGAGCACGCCCGCCGACATGCTGCTGCGCCGGCTGGCGATGGCAACCCTTGATTTATTATCGACGGCTTATATGCGGACACCCGAGGACGCGGAGATCGTGGAAACGTGGCGAAAGGCGTACGCGGAATGGCAGGAAAGTCGAAATTGAATGGTAATATGCTTGATAGCCGCCGTGTTCGACATCAACGGGCCGGGGCTCTCGTCAAGGGTAATGCCGTCGCGAAGCCTCCGCTCAGCCGGGCCAGCCGCTTACAAATCAAAGATTTCGAAGCCCTTCTTTTCCGCCTTCTGCAGGGCGGATGCCGTGGCTCGATCTTTCATCCCTTTAAACCTCGGCGTGAAAGCCAATCTCTCATCACATTTTCTTGATCGCGGCCCTTATGCGTTTTGATTGGAAGGCAATCTTTTATGCGTACTAAAGCGCAGCTGCAAGCTCGTTCTACCGAGCTTGCAGACGAAGTCAATAAAGCGACGGCAGCCTACGAGGGCGGCCGGCTGGATAAGAAACGCTACAGCGGTTTCCTCGCTCGGGCGACGAAGGAGACCGAGGAGATCGAAGCCGAGATCAAGGCGTACGACCAGGCCGCCCGGTATTCGTGGGGCACCGAGGTTGCCGGCTACGACGCCACCGGCACCGGGGTGGCGGGGACTCAAGCATTCAACGGCGGCCCGCCGGATGCCGGCTGGTTGCTGTCCGGTGCTCAGCTGAAGCAGCTGGATACCGCGATGCGGAGCAAGATGCCGCTCGCACTGGAGGTCGATGTCCGCTCGAAGGGCATAGCGTGCAGACCAAGGCGGCCTCGTCGAATGCGGCGTTGGTTAATGGCCCGCTGCCCGGCATCATCATGCCTAACCGGTTCATTTCACTGCCATACGAACCGAATCGGATAGCTACGTATTTGCCGGCGGCAGGAATGGACGGGCCATCGGCGGTGTATTTGAGCCACACGAGCAATGCGGCGGAAGCCAATGGTGTCGCAGAATTGGGAGCAAAGCCGGACGTCGGCGAAACCTTCACCGAGAATAGGGTGGTGCCGCAGAAAACTTGCTGGTCAGGCCTCGATCACGATGGAGTTTGAACCAGGATTACCCTGAGGCGGGCGGCTGGATTCAAACTGAACTTCAACGAGCTTGATTAACGTCGAGAATGAATACATTCTTAATGCAAATGGTTCGGGCGGCCCGACAGGATCGGCTTTTAATGGTTTGCTCGCGAGTCTCGGGAACTCTTACAAGAGACGCCACGGGCACCAATGGGTTAGATGCTATCGCCTTGGCGGCGATGGATATTCGCAGCAGCTCAGCGGCGTATGCGCCTGCGGATTTGCTGATTCTTGAATCCCCAGTCGGTAACTGCCTTGTTAACGGTCAAGGATGACGACGGCCGGTATTTGCTGGACATGCTGCAGGGGCCGGCGGGTTCGCTCACCTGGAACGGGGATACTGCGGCGCGGGCCACCACCAACCCCAGCTTGGGTGGTATCTGGCCGCAGGGTCACGAGGGCGGCAACCTGAACCTGTTCGGCGTACCTGTGATCCAGTCGACCCAATGTCCTGCTGGAACGGGGATCATGCTCTCGGTACGCAGCGGCGCAGCCGTGTACTGGGTCCGACTCGCCATGCTGATCATCTTCGACCCCTACACCGGCCTGTCGAACAACACGTTCCGCTGGGTGGCTGAATCTCGTGTTTCGTTGTCAACCCCACGCCCCGCCGCGATCAACATCATCTCGAATCTTGCCGGTGGCGTAATGACATACAAAAAACTGCCGGCAGAGCAAAAAACCGCCGACGACACCAAAGACCCGTTGCCGAACCCTCATGACCCGGTGACGTTCGTGGGCGACGGCGAGGAACGCAGGCCAACCAGCGTGATCGCTACGCAAATCAATGAGGCAAAGGCGAAGGACGCCGGTCAGCCGGTCAAGGTGAAAGTCAAGAAGCCTTTCCGGGTGATTCATGAAGCCACCGTGTACACCGGTGGCGACGTGGTCGAAGTGCCAAGCAATACCGCCGATGAATGGATTGCCGCGCGTTGGGCTGAGCCGGTGGCAGCAAAAACCTACGAAGGAGAAATAGACCATGCCTTTCAAGAGCGGGCAAGTGAGTGTTAGCACCACTGCAACACAGGTGTGCAGTATCGGTGCCGTACCGGAGAACTCCGGTGTGTTAGTGAACAGCTCGGCCGCCGCATTTGTCGGCGGACCCGGCGTGACTGCGTCGACGGGATTCCCGTTGGCCGCGAACACTCCGCAGACCGTTCCCACCACCGGGGCGGAATCCCTCGTGCTGTACGGGATCACCAGCACGGGTACAGCAACAATCTCGTACATCTACCCCGGCTGATTAAACCTCCTGGGGGCTGGCGTGTTTCACAGCCGCGCTGGCCCCCAGGGCCAAACCCCTTGGGGGCGGCGTGTTTCTTGGGCCATGGCATCCCTTCCTTCCGCGCTGCCCCCGAGGCCACCACCCGAAAGCAGGTGAACTGCTTCTTGAACGGCGCGCACCGCTTCGTCTTCGCTTACTCCAAGTATGCCTTGACTTTACGCGGTTATCCCGGTGGCGCGAAGAACTCGAGCGCGATGCCGTCCTGGTCCCGAAAGCTCAATCCCGATCCGTAGGGCGCGTCCACGATGCCGCCGTGGTGGACGCCCAGCTCGTTGAGTCGCGTCATCCACTTCTCCAGCTCGGCGCGGTTGGCGCAGCCGAAGCCGACATGATCAAGACCCACCCGAAACTCGCTGAATCGCTCATCGGGGGCCGAACGCTCGTGCTGGTGGATACCGAATACCGTGCCGCCGTCGAGCATCCAGACCAGATGGCGGAATCCGGCCTCGGTGTGCTCGTCGAGCACCGGGTCGGTGCCCAGCAAGCGTGCGGTACCACGGGCCGCTGACCTTACATGTCACGCACCGTTAGCGCGACGTGGTTGAGTGCCGGGAAAGCCATGAATTTCCTCTCTTAGACGATTCGCTTGAACGACACAGTCGGGTGCGCGTAAGCCGAGGCTAGCGAGCGTGCGGGCTATGACCGGCTCGAAGCCGGTGGCGAGCTGAGCGGTTAGACAAGAAATATCAAAGTCACGATCACCATGACAGCAAGCAGGAAACAGATCCAACCCCACTGTGTAGGTGTTTCTTCTTGCCCGTTGCCGTCGTCCATGAGCGGTGAGTCTAGTTCGGGTGATGGTCATCAGGGGTTTCCGCTGCGTATGCCGCAACCGTATGAGTTGTCAGTGGCGGGTGTCGGGGCACATCGCGAAGAAATGCAGTCGGTCCACGCCGCCGCAACCTGGGCTGGTTTGGGTCGACTGATCTTGATGCCAGGAGGGATTTCTTTACCCCCCAGACATGATCATCCGGTTGGCGCGAGCTGCGCCAGTCGTCGGCCCGTGGGCGTATCGTCCCGTGTGTATGACACGCATTGAGAGTCGCGAACTCCAACAGTTCAGGCAGCAGCTATTCGGCCAACACACGGTAATGCCAGAGCTGTTTCTAGACGTGGTGCACCATTCGCTCAACGGTGCTGACTCGACTATGGGCCAAATCAGTGCCGACGGCCCGCATGCTTTCTGGATCAAAGGTCCGATGCTCGGCGAGCTTAGGTGCGCTGCGGTGGAGTCTGCGAAGGACGCCCGAATCACCGGCCGCTTGTATCGCCTGACGGAGCCGATGGGCGTCGAGCTTGGCGTAGGAATGGACTACGACGACTTTGACCGCGTGGACCGCTGGTGGGGTCGCATTCTCACACTGCGCTTCCCGAACGCCGAACAAGTGACCATCGACGCCACGAAAGGCGATGAGGGCCGGCGTCGGCAGGGTGAACAGTTCATCGACAAGGTTCTGGACAAGATCGCCGGCTAGCACAGGCCCGCGATGGTGTGCCGCGGCTAACCTGGCACCATGCCCGCAGTTGGCGAGCTGGTCCGCTGCACCGATGGCCCGGTGGATAGTCCGACCGCCGGAGCGGTGCCCACGCGGGCATCGGCTCGGCGCAGACCGGGTGCTCATCGGCCACCAGCCATGCTCTTGTCCTGGCGGCCATACAAGCTGGGCGTGTCGTGAATGCGGCGCGACGGTTTACGGGCCGGCGCTAAGTGTCGACTGCCGCGTCCTCGCCGGTCCGACCGCGGTGCGTTAGGCGCTCGTCGAGCAGGTCGTCCATTGGTGCGGTGGTCGGCATAGGGGTCACCTTCGTCGCGGAATCGTACGGCGCACGGCGGCCAGTAGTCGTAGCAAAGCGGTCGCCTGTGCGCTCGCGATTACTCTCGCACCTGGCGAGTGACGAGGCCTTTAGTGGACCGGGAATCGATGATGCACCGGGAATCAACGTGCTCACCTTGTCGTTCGTCGCCGTAGTAGACGCGAAATCCCTCGATGACCGTCGTGTCACCATCTGAGTGCTGGTGGGTGACACTCGTCGTGCCGTCCGCCGTTCGGGTGACGGTGAACCACTGACCGGACTCGGGATCTTGGATCGTGTCGCCCTCCTGGATCTCGCCCAGCGGCACCTGCTCTGTTGCATGTTCCGAACTCATTACCCTCCCGGATCGTCGCGGTGGTTGGCTGCGTCCGGCGATCACCTTGAGGTTTCTCCGGCCAACGGCACCGGTCAACCCCAGCTTTACCGCCGCTGCCCGCAAACTTTCAGGTCGGCGGGTTTGGTTTGTGGCCTTTGCGGTCGCCTGGACGATCAGCTTTTGTCGCCCCAGCTACGTCGAGCCCTCGAAGGCAACAGCGCGACTATCACTACACCGATCAAACCAAGGCATGCGCCAAGTACGACGGCCATCGCGACATCGCGGTTCTTCTGGCGCGCAATCCTGGCCGCGAGCACTGCACACATCGCAGCGATGACGAGCGCAATGACAAAAACCCACAGCGTGTCGTTCCTCATGTTCAGATCGTGCCATCTGCCGAATCGGGGCGTTCGTAGTCGCCTGGACTCGGGCGGATCCTCGCCACCCGAACATCCGCCTGACCCGCCACTTGGCGGTCAGCCGCTGCATTTGGAGAGTCGACACAAGGGTGTAGGAATCGAACATTCTTCGGTACGGACGTCGCGCCGCGATAGAGGAACGCTCACTCCAAGATATTTGGCACCACACTGCATATCGACTACCTGCCCCAACAGGGGATATGCACAGCGCATCCCGCGCCCTACTGCGCGACTACCTGGACTGAGATTTAGCGGCAATCTCAGCTGCGGCTATGTCGCAACTGGGTAAGCGCACGCGAACTATCGGCGCTGATCGTCACTACAGCGAAGGCACACAACGGAAGGTGCACGCTCTGCAATACTCCGTCTAGTCGAGAACGTCGTCGCGAAGACGGGAGAGCAGTGATGCATGTCTTGATGCTCTAGCTGCTGGGCATGACCCGGCCGCGCTGTGGGAGACCCGCATCCACCGGACTTTCGAGGGTACTGAGTTCACCTGGAAGCACGGCCAAAACGAGTTGTCCACCCACTTGCGCACCCGGGTCGCGCAAGCTACTGGTCTGGGCCTATAGAAAGTTCACAACCAGGGCGTGAGGCCTGCGGGCTTTCGTGCTCCCCGTCGTCAGGCGAGTCCCGGACCGTGTCCATCGCTTGCAGCCTTTCTCTGGTGGGGGTTAGCACTTCGAAACCCAACGCTTTTCGCTTTAATATGTTGGCGGCCTGCGAGATAAGGCGCAGGTCGAAAGTGTCTAAAAGCTGACAGCAATGTCTATCTGCTACGGCATCCTTCTGACAGAGAAACTGTGTCGGGTGATAGTGCGCCAGGTCGCTGGCTGCGGCAGTCTCTCGTTGTTTTAACTTGAGGCAAGCGTGGCTATGCCCCAAACGGGATGGTCAGTGCGCGGTGCAGTGGAATCTGACACTGCGGCGTCGGTCGTGTCGCGTCAGTGTCGGCGCGCACGGAAGGGCTTCCCGCAACCGATTAGTCCTACGGTGAGGCCATGACAGAACAGCCACCCGCGATCACGGAGGCGCACTACCCCGCGGCGGTGCTCCGTGTTGTCAACCCCGTCGTGCGGTTGCTGCTGCGCACTCCCTTCAAGGGCGTGGCCCGTAAGCAACTGATGGTCTTGAGCTTCGCGGGACGAAAGTCAGGCAGGCAGTACTCAATCCCATTTAGTGCCCACCGGATCGACGATGATCTTTATGCGCTGACCAACGCGCAGTGGAAGCTCAACTTCCGCGGAGGCGCGTCCACCCAGGTCTTGCACGCCGGCAAGACGACAACAATGCGCGGCGAGCTCATCGAAGACCGTGCGATCGTCGCGGGTCTCTACCGTCGCTCCTTAGAGTCGTACGGCGACAAGTTCCCACAGCGCACGATGGGACTGAGGTTTCGTGATCGGCGGATGCCGGCGCTCGAGGATTTCACCGACGCGGTCGGTCGGCTCAATCTGGCTGCCATCCGATTGACTCCGGTGTCTAAAGCCGGTCGGACATCCGACGTGATTTAACCCGGTGTTGTGGCTGACACGGCCTCGTTCCTTCGTACCCCACGAATATCAGTGATCTGGCGAGGGCTGTTGTTGTATGGAAGCCATGCCATACCTGCGTCTGACTAGCCCGCCCGTTGATGCTGAGCTCCGCCGCCGCCTCGCCGTCGAACTGACCGACCTTGTGGTGCGGCTGCTGACCCCGCCACCGGGCCGTGGTCGTCCGACCGCAGAGGACATGCGGGCGCGGACGACTGTCCACTTCACCCCCTACGATCCGGACGGGTTAGCCATCGGTGGGACCATGATGGCCGACAGCGGCGGGCGGGATGTCACAGTGGAGTTCAGCGACTGGGGGTTGTCGCTGCGCCGCCAGAAGGTCATCGCCCGCGAGCTCAGTGACGTACTGGCGCGGCTGCTCGAGGTCAAGGACATAGACGCGGTCAATGTGCGGTTCCACCGTTACCGCCCTCGTGATTTCGCTGTCGGCGGCGTGCTGTTGGTCCGGCGGATTCCCGTTGTCGCCCGTGTCGCCAAGCTGCTCGCCGGGTAGGGCACTTCCCCGCGGCCACCAAGAAGCTGGGGTCGGATGTTGTCTTTCGACGCTGGTCTGAGCGACAGCGCACTGGGCGACATCGCACGCTCAACTCACCCCCGTGCCTACCACGATGCGGCAGGGAAATTTCACGTTGTGACAGTTGTAGCAGAGGTCGGAAGCCGCTAACCCGTGCTGGCGCAGGGCTTTTACTTTTGCAGCGGCCGTCGACCAGTTACGTCAGTTATACCAAGGTAATCACGCCGCCGAGAATTACCTTCTGCTTCTGCGGCCGCGCGACGACGGTTGCCGAACAGACACGAGATGCGTTGCACCGCAACAAACTTGCTTTCCACCCGGTGGGCGCGACGCTGCGCGGTGTGGTGCGCACCCGCAGCTATGTGACCGACATTTCGCGTTGGCGTGAAGTGGGCGCGGTACACCGTGAGGTCTTCGGTGAGATTCGTCCAGCAGCCACCATGGTAGAAGTCTCCGCGCTGATCGCGCCCGCGTTGCTGGTGGAGATCGAAGTCGACGCTTATGTGGAGTCGCCCCCCGCTGGCGGCGGCGGGAACGTGCCGTCCGGGCCCGGCCGGTAGGCGGTGACGTCGGTCACGGCGCTTACCGACAGCGGACCGTACAGGTGTGGAAACAGCATCGACTCCGGATCGGTGGGCACCCCGTGTTCCCAGCGCACCGGTGCATCCAGCCGGGAAGCATCGACGCGTAGCAGCACCAGGTCGTCGCGCCCGCGGTAAAGCCGGTTTGCCGGCAGGTGGACCTGGTCAGGCGCCGATAGGTGGATGAATCCGGTGCTGTCCAGCGATTCGGGGCGGAGCTCGCCGCGCGCCTGAGCAGCCGCCCAGTCCGCAACCGAACAGAGGTGCACCAGTACTCCGGCGGCGGTGTTCACCAGACCAAGCCTGCCCGCCGGGCAGCTCGAGGATGCGTGAGAAACGACACACCTTGTAACGGCCCGGGAACAAGGCCGAAAGCCCATACGTCTGAGAAAGTGGACTTACGGCAGAACGGAGGCGTCATGAACGCAACTTTGACCAGTCCGAAGCTGACTCGGGCCGATCGCTGCGACCGCTGCGGCGCTGCTGCCCGGGTGCGTGCCACTCTGCCATCGGGTGCTGAACTTCTCTTTTGCCAGCATCACGCCAACGAGCACGAGGCGAAACTGATCGAGTTGGCTGCCGTGCTGGAAGTGGATCCATTCCCGAGCGAGGACGCACTGACTCGCACCCCGTGATCGGGAAGAAACCCCGGCCGGTTCGGCTCAGCCCTTCTTGAGCTTCTCGTAAACCCGCTTGCACTCCGGGCAGACCGGTGATCCGGGCTTGGCCTGTCGGGTCACCGGAAACACCTCACCGCATAGTGCGACGACGTGGGTGCCCATCACGGCGCTCTCGGCGATCTTGTCCTTCTTGACGTAGTGGAAGTACTTGGGGGTATCGCTGTCGGTCCCGTCGTCGACGCGTTCGTCGGTATCGGTGCGTTCGATCGTCTGGGTCTGCATGGCCCATATTGTGCCGGAAGCCGCGACCTGAAACCGACCAAACCCGAACGCGCAAAATTGTGGAACAGTGGAGGAATGAAGCACGGCCACGAGCTGGGTTTCGACGACGACGGTCAGCCGGTTCTGATCACGGCGGCCGCACCCTCCTATGAGGTGCAGCATCGCGCGCGGGTCCGCAAGTACCTGACCCTGATGGCGTTCCGGATACCGGCGCTGATTTTGGCCGCGGTGGCCTACGGCATCTGGCATAACGGTTTGGTCTCGCTGGCGATCGTGGCCGTCTCGGTGCCGCTGCCGTGGATGGCGGTGTTGGTCGCCAACGACCGGCCGCCCCGTCGCGGTGACGAGCCACGGCGATTCGATAACACCCGAACCCGCGTCCCGCTGTTCCCGACCGCCGAGCGTCCCGTCCTCGAGCCCCGCAGACCCGCCGCGCCGCCCGGCTCTGCCCAATGGCCGAGCTCTTCCGGTGAGCACGGGCCGGCTTCATCACCCGTCTGGAACGGCGACAGTTCCGAATAATCCGTACTGGCCGCACTTCTCAGCACATTCTCAGATCGTCAGCACATATTTGCACGTCAAGGGGTGTGAGATAGCGATCTCGTGGGAACTCTTCGGCCGGGCACGTCGTTAGAACACATAACAGTTCAAGCCGATCGGGAGGGCGCAATGGCCGAAGCTACCACACGGGCCACCACTAGCCGCATTGACAGCGATCTGGATGCTCAGAGCCCGGCCGCAGACTTGGTACGGGTGTACCTGAATGGCATCGGCAAGACGGCACTGCTAACCGCTGCCGACGAAGTCGAACTCGCCAAGCGCATCGAGGTCGGGCTCTACGCCCAGCATGTGCTCGAAACCCGCAAGCGCCTCGGCGAGAACCGCAAGCGCGATCTGGCGCTCGTGGTGCGCGACGGTGAAGCGGCGCGTCGCCACCTGCTGGAAGCTAACTTGCGGCTGGTGGTGTCGCTGGCGAAGCGCTACACGGGCCGCGGGATGCCGCTGCTGGACCTCATCCAGGAGGGCAACCTGGGCCTGATCCGGGCCATGGAGAAGTTCGACTACTCAAAGGGATTCAAGTTCTCCACCTACGCCACCTGGTGGATCCGCCAGGCCATCACCCGGGGCATGGCAGACCAGAGCCGCACCATCCGCCTGCCGGTCCACCTCGTCGAGCAAGTCAACAAGCTGGCGCGAATTAAGCGGGAGATGCACCAGAACCTGGGGCGTGAGGCGACCGACGAGGAACTGGCCGCCGAATCCGGCATTGCGGTCGACAAGATCAATGATCTGCTCGAGCACAGCCGCGACCCGGTGAGCCTGGATATGCCGGTGGGCTCCGAGGAAGAGGCCCCGCTGGGCGACTTCATCGAGGACGCCGAGGCGATGTCGGCGGAGAACGCGGTGATTGCCGAACTGCTGCACACCGACATCCGCAGCGTGCTTGCCACGCTCGACGAGCGTGAGCATCAGGTGATCCGGCTGCGATTCGGCCTCGACGACGGCCAGCCGCGCACCCTCGACCAGATCGGCAAGCTGTTCGGTCTGTCCCGGGAACGGGTCCGCCAGATCGAGCGTGAAGTGATGTCCAAGCTTCGCCACGGCGAACGCGCTGACCGGCTGCGCTCCTACGCCAGCTAAGGCCACACCCGAGTATGCCCGCCGCGTGTCGCGGCGGGCATACTGCTGCCTGGAACCGCGCAAGTGTGTTAGACGGTCCATTCACCGTGTCGGCGAAGTAGACTCGGCGGCAATGGAGGGTGCGGAATGAACGATCTGGTCGATACCACCGAGATGTATCTGCGGACGATCTACGACCTCGAGGAAGAGGGCGTGACGCCGCTGCGTGCGCGGATCGCCGAACGGCTCGACCAGAGCGGGCCCACGGTCAGCCAGACCGTATCCCGGATGGAGCGCGACGGGCTGCTGCACGTGGCCGGCGACCGCCACCTCGAGCTCACCGATAAGGGCCGGGCCCTGGCCATCGCCGTGATGCGCAAGCACCGGCTCGCCGAACGGCTGCTCGTCGACGTGATCGGATTGCCGTGGGAAGAGGTGCACGCCGAAGCCTGCCGCTGGGAGCACGTGATGAGCGAGGACGTCGAGCGCCGGTTGGTGCAGGTGCTTAACAACCCGACCACTTCCCCGTTCGGGAACCCGATTCCGGGGCTGCTGGACCTCGGCGTGGGACCCGGCTTCGGTGACGAGGACGCGATCCTGGTGCGGCTCACCGAGTTGCCGTCCGGTTCCCCGGTGGCGGTGGTCGTGCGCCAACTCACCGAGCATGTCCAGGGTGATATCGATCTGATCGCCCGGTTGAAGGATGCCGGTGTGGTGCCCAACGCGCGGGTGACCGTGGAAACCAACCCGTCCGGCGGCGTGATGATCGTGATCCCCGGTCACGAGAATGTCAGCCTCCCGCACGAGATGGCGCACGCCGTTAAGGTCGAGAAGGTTTAGCCCGCCCGCCGCCCGAATGCCTGTCGCGGCGGCAGCCGCACACCGAGCCGCTCGGCCAACTGGTAACCGGTGACGGCGAGTTCCCGGATGCGCTCCGGCCGCAGACCGGATTGCAGCGCGGTGTCCAGCATGCCGGCCATCCGGTGCCCGGGTTGACAGCGCAGCGCCGCCTCCAGCGATATCCCGGCCAGCGGGCCGTCGCCGCGGGCGTAAGCGCTGAACGCCAGCAATACCAGCGCCTCGACCCGCCACGGCTCAGGAAGGGTGCGCGCTAGCAGCGCCCACAGCGACTCGGCCTCGCCGGCGTTCTCGCCGACCGCAAGGGCGTACAGCGTGTCGCGGGCCTGTACATCGGTCAGTGCGCAGCCCAGGGCCGCCAGCTCGGCATCGCTCAGCTGGTGTCCATCGGTGACGCGGGCCGCGGCAGCCATCGTGTTCTCGACGTCGCGGCGGCTGCAGCCGTCGGCGTCGGCGCGCTGGGCGGCGGCACGTGCGGCCGCGGATTCCCCGATGGCAGCGCCCAGTTCGCCAGTGCGTACCGGGTCGTCGACCGCGATCACGGCCTGCAGATCGGCGCGTCGGGCGTAGAGGCGCCGTCCGTCCAGCACGGCCGCGGCCGCCAGCGGCGACGCCGAGGGGTCGTCGACCGGCCCGCCCGCACCGCAGCCGTCTACGCAGTGCCAGCGCCCGTTGGCGCTGACCTGATCGACTACATGCACCGCCATCAAGTCGATGTCGTGGCTGCACAGCGCATCGGTCAGGGCGTCGCACAGGTCGCGGTATTCCGCGTTGCACATCGGGCAGCCTGCGCCGTTGGCGTCGACGATCACCGCGATCACCGCGTCGGGCTCGGCCGATGCGGCGACCTCTGCGAGGTGGCCCACCCCGTCAGCGAGTTCGTCGGACAGATCGACGCGCATCACCGATCCCATCTCGCCGCCGGCGAGCGACACCAGCACCAGCGATTTTTCCGGCACGAAGCCAAGGACGGCCGGCAGCGCGGCGATCAGCGCCCCTGGGCGGTTGAGTTCAAAGTCTCTGTCTCTTCGATGCTTCGTCATGGACGTCAACGCTGGCGACCGGCACTGTCAGCGGTGCGCACGCGAGGCGCCAAAACCGCTCCGCTGTGGATCAAGTCGCGACTGTGGGCGGCCAGAGCACGGCTATCGCCGCAATCGAGATGCGAGAGCGCGCGAAGGTCGCCGCACTCGACGTGCGCTTAACAAGGTGCAGGCTCTCCACCAGTACGGCGGCTCGCCAAGCCGGCTCCCTAACAGTCGCCGCCCAGATCGGCCGGTGCGACGTCGCCGGGACCACCCGCCTGCGCGCGGGCCAGCAACGCAGCGGTGTGCTCGTCGAATGGTGCCGAGTACGACACGTTCTCCTCGCAGCCGCCGCCGTCGAGGCCGCCGATCACGCCGGTGACTGTCGATCCGCTGACCCACGGAGCACCGCTAGTGCCGTCGACCAGACCGGCGCACGGCAACGTCGGATAGCCGCCGTCGTTGACGCCGGTGTCGGCCCGGCAGCCGATCGGCATGCCGCCCGTGCCGGCCGGATACCCGATGACGGTGATCTGGCTGCCCGCCGCGGGTGCGGTGCCCAACGACAGCCCGGCGCCGACCTGCCCCTCGAGCGATCCCCCGGCGTCGCGGCTGACCCGCACGATCGCATAGTCGGCGCGTGGATCCTGGGCCGCCAGCCAGCGCGGATCGAGGTACACCGCAGCGACGGTCCAGATGTCGGCTGGCTGCGCATTGCCCGCGAAGCCGGGAACGAAGGTGGTGGCTGTGGCCCTGCCGGCCAGACAGTGCGCCGCGGTCAGCAGCAGATCACCGCCGATCGAATGCAGCACCGAGCCCGTGCAGGTGTGGGTGTCGTCGCCGCTGAAGAATAGCGCCCCCACCCGCGGGTCCGGGTCCACCGGAGCCGCAACCCGCTCGCCGGGTCGGCTGGAGGCCGCCGCACGCGCACTCGTCGTGGTCATCGCGGGTTGCACCGGCCGGCCACAGCTCACGAGCGATAGGGCGAGCAGCAGAGCAACACCGACCGGCAAACCCACAGCGCGCATCGGCGTTCATCTTGCCCGAGCACCCTGAGCGCGGAATCAGCCCGGACAGGTATCCGGCTCCTATCCGGCCCGGAATGCGGCCGACGGCTCCCGCGTTTCGAACACACAAGCGGGTGCGATCGCGGCAATCGAGTTTTCGCACCCGTCGAATTGGGGGACACTAGTTCGACGCGGCGAGAATCGCGCCGCGGCAAGGAGGCACCATGGTGGGTCGACATCAGCGCCCCGGACACGAGCAGCACAACCCCGGGCAGAGCGGGATGTACGAACTCGAGTTCCCGGCTCCACAGTTGTCCTCGCCCGACGGCCGAGGACCGGTGCTGGTACACGCCCTGGAAGGCTTTTCCGACGCCGGTCACGCGATCCGGCTGGCCGCCACCCACCTCAAGGATTCACTGAACACCGAACTGGTCGCGTCGTTCGCGATCGACGATTTGCTGGACTATCGGTCGCGGCGGCCGCTGATGACCTTCAAGACCGATCACTTCACCCGCTACGAGGATCCCGAGCTCAGCCTCTACGCGCTGCATGACAGCGTCGGCACACCATTTCTGCTGCTGGCCGGCATGGAGCCGGATCTCAAGTGGGAGAGGTTCATCACCGCGGTGCGGCTGCTGGCCGAGCGCCTGAGCGTGCGGCAGACCATCGGCCTGGGCACGATCCCGATGGCCGTACCCCACACCCGTCCGGTGACGATGACCGCGCACTCCAACAACCGAGAGCTGATCGCCGACCACCAGCCCTGGATATCGGAAGTCCAGGTTCCCGGCAGCGCGTCCAACCTGCTGGAATACCGGATGGCCCAGCACGGCCACGACGTGGTGGGCTACACCGTGCATGTCCCGCACTACCTGGCTCAGACCGACTATCCGGCCGCTGCGCAGGCGCTGCTCGAAGAAGCGGCCAAGACCGGCTCGCTGCAGTTCCCGCTGCAGGCGCTGACCGTGGCGGCCGACGAGATCCGGGCCAAGATCGACGAGCAGGTCGAGGCGAGCACCGAGGTCGCTCAAGTGGTGGCGGCGCTGGAGCGCCAGTACGATGCATTCGTTGCTGAACAGGAGAATCGGTCACTGCTGGCGCGCGACGAAGATCTACCGAGCGGCGACGAATTGGGCGCGGAGTTCGAGCGGTTCCTGGCCCAGGAGGCGGAGAAGAAGTTCAACGACGACGATTCCAGCTGAGCCCTGAACGCGCCGACGACGATGCAG
Organism: uncultured Actinomycetota bacterium; assembly: GCA_963787635.1. Taxonomy (GTDB): domain Bacteria; phylum Actinomycetota; class Actinomycetes; order Mycobacteriales; family Mycobacteriaceae; genus Mycobacterium. The sequence continues at coordinate 32,796 of CAWBDP010000010.1, forward strand.
AGCGGGTCCCCGCGAAGCTGGGGACGCAGCGATGAGGAGGAGTGGCGCTTGAGGCCGCGCCGACGACGATGCAGAGCGGGTCCCCGCGAAGCTGGGGACGCAGCGATGAGGAGGAGTGGCGCTTGAGGCCGCGCCGACGACGATGCAGAGCGGGTCCCCGCGAAGCTGGGGACGCAGCGATGAGGAGGAGTGGCGCTTGAGACACGGTCCGACGACGACGAAGTTGGCGAGATGACCCAGCGAAAGCCCAATCTCCGGCCGGTGCGCGACGTGACGCCGGCGGTGCAGTTCCGGACCATCCACGGCTATCGACGGGCCTTCCGGATCGCCGGATCCGGGCCGGTGATCCTGCTGATTCACGGAATCGCGGACAATTCCTCGACCTGGAGCCCGGTACACGCCAAACTCGCGCAGCGGTTCACCGTCATCGCCCCGGATCTGCTCGGCCACGGGCAGTCCGATAAGCCTCGCGCCGACTACTCCGCCGCAGCATATGCCAACGGGATGCGGGATCTGCTCAGCGTGCTCGACATCGAGCGGGTGACCGTGGTGGGCCATTCCCTGGGCGGCGGAGTGGCGATGCAGTTCGCCTACCAGTTCCCGCAACTCGTGGACCGGCTGGTCCTGGTGAGCACCGGAGGTGTCACCAAAGACGTCCATTTCGCCTTGCGCTGGGCCTCGTTGCCGATGGGCGGCGAAGCGCTGGCATTGCTGCGACTGCCGATGGTGCTGCCGACAATGCAAATAGTCGGGCGCGCGCTGGGCACGGTATTGGGATCGACCGCCGTGGGCCACGACCTGCCCGAGGTGCTGCGGATACTCACCGACCTGCCCGAGCCCAAGGCCTCATCGGCGTTCACCCGGACCTTGCGTTCGGTGGTGGATTGGCGCGGCCAGATGGTCACCATGTTGGATCGATGTTATTTGACGCAATCCGTTCCCGTGCAGCTCATCTGGGGCACCCAAGACGTGGTGGTTCCGGTCAGCCATGCCTGGATGGCGCATGCGGCCATGCCGGGCTCGCGGTTGGAGATATTCGAGAAGTCCGGCCATTTCCCGTTTCGTGACGACCCAGCCCGTTTCATCGAAGTCGTCGAACGGTTCATCGGCACCACCGAACCCGCCGAATACAACCAGACCGCACTTCGCGAGTTGCTTCGCGGCGGCAGCGGCGAGCCTGCGGTCTTCGGGCCGGTCGACACCCGGGTGGCCGTGCTGAACGCCATGGGCTCCGACGAACGCAGCGCCACCTAAACCACGGGCGGTCAGACGAGGGCTAGGGCAGCCGCTGCGCAACCCGGATGAGCAACTGACCGTCGAGCCCCGCGGCGCGGTGCACACCGATGTCGGCCACCTCCGGGGATCCCACTATCGCGGCGAATGCGGCAGCAGACGGGTATTCGACCAGCGCGCAGGTATCCCACAAATCCTCGACATCACCGATCACCAGCGACGCGATATCTCCGGCGAAGACGAACTTTCCGCCGTGTGCCTCAACGACTTTCTGCATCGCCACGGCGTAGATTCCGTAGGCTTGCTTGCCGGTCAGGTCTGTCCGGCGTCCATCCGGATAGACCGCCTGGCTGCGAAACCGCAGCAGATTGAGCATCACGATCGGAGCATCGGAGGCATCCCCCGTCAGCGCTTCGACTCGCGAATGGGTGGGATACAAAGCGTTTTCGACGTCCACGCGATGAGCTCCTTCGGCGCGATAAAGACCCGAACGCCCGCCGGGCGAACGACAGTCAGTTTTTGCGGTGCAACACCGCGGCGAGATGATTCTGCAGCGGTTGTCCGACCGCAGCCATCTGCACCGAATAGGACAGCTCGTCGCCCTCGACGCGGAAGCGCCGGCCAAGGGCGGTCACATTTTTGGCCGATGGCGTTAAACCAATCTGGGCCGTGGCCATCTCCACCTCGACGACGTCGCCGGTCGCCGTGTAGGTGCCCACCTCGATTTCGGTGATTCCATTGGGATGCGCGAGGACCAGTTCGACATGACCCGGTCGCGGCACCCGCAGATATCCCGTTTCGGCATGCAGCGGCCTGCCGTCGGTCGCCGCCGTGGTCTTTTGGCCGTAGACCAGAAACGGCTTACCGACATGGGAGAAGACGGCTTCTTCGAGGTAGTCGAACGGCTCAATTGTGGGATATGTGCCCGAGCCCCGGCCGGCCCACCCACCTAACAGTGGCGCCAGCGGCTCGATATCAGGATGTAGATCGGGCGACATCCAGCCAGCCTAAAGGCCATACACCCGCGGGTCGGTCAACCCGACGCGGATACCTTGCGGTGGGCGCGCAGCGCCTCGATCTCCCGCTCGAAATCGGCAGCCGAACTGAAGGACCGGTACACCGACGCAAACCGTAGGTAGGCGACCTCGTCGAGTTCACGCAGCGGCCCCAGGATCGCCAGGCCGACCTCGTGACTGGCCACTTCCGGCGAACCGTTCGCCCGGACCGTGTCTTCCACCTGCTGGGCGAGCAGGTTCAGCGCATCGTCGTCGACCTGCCGGCCCTGGCAGGCCCGGCGCACGCCGCTGATGACCTTTTCCCGGCTGAACGGCTCGGTGACACCGCTGCGCTTAACCACCGCCAGCACGGCGGTTTCCACGGTGGTGAATCGCCTTCCGCATTCGGGGCATGACCTGCGACGCCGAATGGCCTGACCCTCATCGGTTTCGCGGGAATCCACCACCCGGGAATCGGGATTGCGGCAGAACGGACAATGCATGACCGCTCCTTCGCCACGCCGGCAGTTCAGGGACCACTCCGAGAGTACCTGTGCGCGGCATCGCCGGTCGTGCGACAGGCGTCAGCCCACCGGCGCGATCAGCGTCTGGCCGGCGGCCAGTGTCGGCGAGTCCAGGCCGTTGAGTTCCCGGATCCGCTGGGCGACCTGGTTGACCGGCGCGCCGGGCGCCACCCGGGAGGCGAGATGCGGCAGGGTCTCCCCGGCGTCGACCCGCACCACGGCGAGCCGGTCAGGTATCCGAGCGGGCGAATCGCCGGTCTGGGAAATCGTTTCGCCGAAGTGGGCCACCAGCCCGAGCCACACCGTGATCACCGCGGCGAGCAGCGCCAGCGTCACCGTGGTCATCGGCGTGATGGGACGACCGCGATGGGGCGCCGTCGACATCAACACACCAGTGCCCCGGAATCGCGGCGGCGCCCCGCCGGGCCGTCGGCGGCGAGGCCCACCGGGTGCCGGCCGGTCGTTGCCGCGCGCGGGAATCCGAACCGGTCGGCAGCGAGTCGAAGCCTCCGGCGGGGCTAGCTGAATGAGTGTCATCGCGTTCCTCCAGTCAAGTCGTGAATCGATCGTGTGTTCGAGTGTAATCGATAGTGTGTTCGAAACTCGAACTTGTGATCGAATCGTTGCGGGCGATCGTCACGCTAGACGAGGGGTCCGACAGAGATCGGGCGCCCCGAAGTGGACCTGTTGCCTCACGTCAAGATGCGCGCGAAGGGGGATTCGTTGCCTCACGTGAACGTGCGCGCTTGTTGACTTGAGCTCTGGCGCCGGGTCCAGCTTTGCTGGTGGTGATGGTGAGCAGCTGGGCGGTCAGGGCGTGGACCTGGCGCTGGGTGGCGGCGGGATTGATCAGGGAGTGGGTTCTGGTCAGCGCCACGATGCGCTCCACGGTCATTGTCGGGTGATCGATCGCGCGATGAAATGGGGTGGTCGCCTTATCGTGTTTCTTGGATACCTTGGCGCCGTCGCGGACCTTGGATATCAGTTTCTGCTGCGGGTAGAAGTAGTTGGTCAGCTTGGACTGCAGCTGCCAGATCTCATTGAGTAACAACAGTTCTGCGGCGGTGTCATAGCGGTGGTAACCGACCACGGTGCGCACCACCGCCCAGTTCTTCTGCTCGACATGACAGCCGTCGTTCTTGTTGGCCGGCCGCGCCCGGGTGAAGGTGATCTGGCGCCCTTGGCACCATTGCAACAAGAGGTCGTTGATGAATTCTGATCCATTGTCAGAGTCCACGCCCAGGATCGGGAATGGCATCTTGCGGGCGATGTCATTGAGTGCGGCCAGGACGCATTTGGCGGTCTTGTCCGGTACTGAGCGGTTCTCGGTCCAGCCGGTGGCGAAATCGGTGACCGTCAGCGTAAACGCATGGGGTCCAGCCGGGTTGCCTCCGTCGTGGCCGACCAGGTCGATCTCGACGAACCCGGGTCGAGCGTCGTCCCAGTCGGCCCAGGTCCGCACCGGGATCTGACTTTTCAGCAGCGATCCCGGCTTGGTGCAGACACGCCCCTTGGGTCGATGCTTGGCTCGCTCACCGGCCAGTCGGCGATCAATTGTGGCCGCCGACATCGACACCAACAGCTCGGCAGTGTCGTCGTCGATGACCAGCTCCCCGAAATGACGCAACACCGCCACCAGCTCGCCCAGCATTGGCGCCAACCGCTTGCCAGCCGGCATTCCCAGCACCGTCCAGCACACCGTCAATGCCGCCATGACCTTGGACCCGTACTTGACGGGTCGCGGACTTCTCGGCGTAACGATCTTGGGCTCTAGAGCCGACTTGAGCGCTTTGCGGGCATGATTGCGGTGCCAACCTGTAGTGGCGCACAACTCATCGAGAATGATGCCCTTGGTCCGTTTGTCCGCCATCCAGTAGCGGATCGCGGTCGTCTCGGTCACTGCCCTGCGCTCGGCCAACGTCAATCCCATCGCCTGGGCCTACCGAGGTCATAGCTGACCAATCACGTAGGCGCGCCGCACACGCGCGCATTTTCAATGAGGCAACGAAGCACCATTTCACGCGCATATTCGACGAGTCAACGCGGTGGAAACACGCGACACGCCTCGAACACATGTTTGATAATTGCGGAAGAGGCGACTACATTCGCCTCCATGAGCGACACCAGCGATAACCCGGCCGCCAGTGCGAGCCGGCGCGTGCAATCGGTGGATTCAGCGCTGACCCAGCGTCAGCGCACCATCCTTGACGTCATCCGCGCTTCGGTCACCAATCGCGGATATCCGCCCAGCATCCGGGAAATCGGCGATGCGGTCGGGCTGACGTCGACGTCGTCGGTGGCTCATCAGCTGCGCACCTTGGAGCGCAAGGGCTATCTGCGCCGGGACCCGAACCGCCCCCGCGCCGTCGACGTTCGAGCAGCCGAAGACACGTCGGTGACACCCGCCGTGCTCACGGATGTCGCCGGCTCCGACGCGCTGCCCGAGCCGGCCTTCGTCCCCGTTCTCGGTCGCATCGCAGCCGGTGGCCCCATCTTGGCCGAGGAAGCCGTCGAAGATGTCTTTCCGCTGCCTCGCGAGTTGGTCGGCGAAGGCGCGCTGTTCCTGCTGAAGGTGGTCGGCGAGTCTATGGTCGACGCCGCGATCTGCGACGGCGACTGGGTAGTGGTGCGTCAGCAGAACGTGGCCGACAACGGCGATATCGTCGCAGCAATGATCGACGGGGAGGCCACCGTCAAGACCTTCAAACGCACCGGTGGTCAGGTCTGGCTGATGCCGCACAACCCGGCATTCGATCCCATCCCGGGCAACGAGGCCGCGGTGCTCGGCAAAGTCGTCACCGTGATCCGTAAGATCTGAGCCCGCTAACCCGCCTTATTGAAGCCGTTGGCCCGCGCGGCTTCTTCACTGACAAACCAGATTTCGGCAAGCGTGTCGTCGTACAACGGGCTGCCCGGGGTGTAGTACAGGCCGAAGCTGGCGTTGGCCTTCACCGGATATCCGTCCGGCACCTGATAGGGGTCCTCCATCGGAAGGTGGATCGCCAGCTGGGCGTGCGTGCCTAAGCCGGGCTGCCCAAACTGCGCATGGAGGTCGTGGGCGTCGTCCTGGTCGTCGGTATCCGCCGCCGCGTGCCGCCCCGTACTCACACCGATCGCCGTCGGGATCGGCGTGGTCGGAGCAGCGTCCACCGCGTCCAGATCCTCATCGAGGTTTTGGTAGTCGTCTTGGTAGTCATCTGGGTGGTCAGTTTGGTGGGCAGTGCAGTCGAAGTCGGCGGGCTTCTGCGCATCCTCCACGGCGCCCAGGGGGCGCTCGGGGCGCTTGGGGCGCTCGGGCCGTTGGCCTCGGCTTCATGCATCCAGCCCGGCTGATCGAGCTCATCAGGCGCCGAGAATCGGGCCGCCTCGTGGTCCGTGTCTGCCGACCACTGCCTGTCGTCCGCCGCGAACACCTCTGCGGCCTCGGGCTCATGCGCGGCTTCGAGCTCGGCGTCCGGGGGCGCGATCGCACTGGCGGCGCGGCGGCGCGGCCGTCGCGCCAGCAGCGCCACCATCCCCGCGAGCAGCAGCACCGGAATCACGATCAGCAACCACCACCAGTGCCACGTCGTTCGGTTGCCGGCGGGCGTGGCGGCTTGGCTCGGCTGGTTCTGGCCGGGGACCTGTACGCCGGACAACGACGACGCCAGGTTGGGCGGCTCCGTGCTGAACATGTTCTTGGTCCGGTCCCAGGACACCTTGCCGCCGATGAACTTCTGCGCGACCACATTGCCGACCACGGTCTGGTCGCCAAGCGGCGCACCGAGTTTGCCCTTGGGGCCGCCGAGTTTGTTCCATGCGGCTTTCATGGCGTCGCGCACGACGAACGCGCCATGGGCACTGGTCCAGAAGATCACCGGGTTGTCGGGGCCGGCGAACGTGCTGGTCCGGCTCGCCGTAATCCCGCCGTCGGCCTCGTTGGCGATCGGGAAGCCCAGGTCACCGCGGGCCGGGCCGCCGAGCGACTCGTATTTCGCCAGGATGTCGGCTTCGACCGCGTTGGCGCCGGTGGCCGGGCTGAAAAAGACCTTGCCGCCGGCGAAGTTCTGCGCGAGCCCGGTGTCGCCGACTGGATACTGGCCGCCCTGTTTGGCGCCCAACGGCCCCCCGGCCCCGCCGGCCGCGGCCCAGGCCAAGTTGATCGCGGCCGTGGGATCGATGGGAACCTGCAGGCCCGCCAATTGCTGGGCCAACTCGGGCGGGCTGGTGGTGAACACCTTCGTCAGCCGATTCCAGGACACCTTGCCCTTGCTGAATGGCTGGTTGGCGACTTCGCCGTCATAGGTCTCGTCGCCGATGGGAACCCCCAGGGCGCCACCGGAGCTGCCCAGCTTGTCCCAGGCGGCGTTCATCGCACCCCGCACCACGTAGGCGCCGCGGTCGGGCGTCCAGAAGATCACCGGCTTGTCGCTGGCGGAAAACGTGCTGACCCTGCTGTCCGGTCCGGCCAGGCCGGGGACTTCGTTGATGGTCGGGAAACCCAGATCGCTGCCCGCCGGACCACCCAGCGCTTCGTATTTGTCGAGGATCGCGCCGTAGAGCGCTTTGGCGCCGGTGGCCGGGGTGAAGAACATCTTGCCGGCCGCGAAGTCCTGGACGAATCCGTCGGCGGCCGCATACACGTCGCCCTGTTTGGCACCCAGCTTCGAATCGTCGCCGCCGGCGTCCTTCCACGCTGCGGTGATCGCGTTGTCGGCGTCACCTTCCGGGCTGGCCGCGACGCGCGGGTGCCAGCAATAGAGCGGTGCCCGCAGCCACAGACACTCCCATAGCCGCAGCCAACACCGCACGCCCGACCAGCATGCCCAACTGACCTCGCTGACCCACCGCCATGCCCTACCTGTAGCTACGCCCGATTACTCGAAGCGTGCGGGTTCGTTCCCGGGCCGGGCGCTTGCGGCCGCCGCCGGGATTTGCCCACTGGCCCTGCTCCTTGTCCGGCCCTGCGGCCCGCTCCGTTTCCCGGCTGGGACAACTTTGCTACAGCCAATGGCAATTGCGAAGTCATATCGCAGACATTACGGAAATGGATACCCAGCCGATGTCTAAATGATGCAGGGCTGCGCTGGTGCCGCGTTGGGGACCATGGTGTGCCCACCCGCGGCATTTGCGCTAGCGTGCCGGAACTAGGGGCCTGGCCAGGGGCGCCCACAAGCGGGTTGAGTCCCCCACCTGCTGACGCCGCGGGAGGACAGGCAGCCGACATGGGTGATTCCGGAGTTGTCTGGGCCCTGACGGTCGCCGTCGTCGCCGGCTTGGCGTTGTTCGACTATGTCTTTCACGTCCGCAAATCACCGGTGCCGACGCTTCGTAATGCCCTTTTCTGGTCGGCCATCTACATCGGCGCGGCGTTTGCGTTCGGCATCGGTTTGTTGATAGTCAGGGGCGCCGGTCCCGGCCTCGAGTACTTCACCGGTTATGTGATCAACGAGGCCCTGTCGGTCGATAACCTGTTCATCTTCCTGATCATCATCGGCAGATTCGCCGTGCCCAGGGATGCCCAGCAAAAGGTGCTGTTGTTCGGCACGGTTTTCGCGTTGATCGCCCGCACGGTGTTCATTTTTCTCGGAGCTGCCTTCATTGCCTTCTTCAACTGGGCTTTCTACCTTTTCGCTGTCGTCTTGCTGATCACCGCCGCAAACCTGCTCAAGCCGTCGTCGACGGGCCACACCTCCGCTGACCCCGTCCTTGTCCGCGTCGCCAGGCGGTACTTGCGCACGTCGGCGACCTATGACTCCGACCGCTTGTTCACCGTCGAGGACGACAAGCGGGTGATGACGCCGTTGCTGCTGGTGGCGATCGCGGTGGGTGGCACCGACCTGCTGTTCGCATTCGATTCCATTCCAGCGCTTTTCGGCGTGACGCAGGACGTCTATCTGGTGTTCGCGGCGACCGCGTTCTCGCTGCTGGGTTTACGCCAGCTGTATTTCCTGATCGACGGTCTGCTGGACCGGCTGGTGTACCTGTCCTACGGTTTGGCCGCCGTCCTGGGCTTGGTCGGCGTGAAACTGCTGCTGGAAGCTTTGCACGCGAACAACATTCCGTTCATCAATCACGGCAGGCCGGTACCCGTCGCCCTGATCAGCACGACGGTGTCGTTGAGCGCGATTGTCGTTATCCTGCTGATAACGACCGCGGTGTCGCTACTGTCGTCGCGGGGACGCGCGCGAAGCATCGCGGCCCGGGCGCGCCGACACGCTGACGACTACCTCAACGGGGACCACCAAGCCGATCCCGGCGAGCGGGAGAGAGTCTTCGCGCACCTGCTCACCGAAGAAAGCCAAATCGATGCGCTCCCAACGAAATACCGCGACCGGATCCGGCAAGAAGACACGCTGATGGATCTGCTCCGACGAGCCCACCGAGCGCACGACGCCGCAGACCCCGACTCCCCCGAAGCGTCGGGCTAGATACCGAGGCTGCGCCCGATGATCTCTTTCATGATTTCGGTGGTGCCGCCGTAGATCGTTTGCACCCGTGAATCCAGGTAGGCGCGGGCGATCGGGTATTCGCGCATGTATCCGTAACCGCCATGCAACTGCAGGCAGCGGTCGGTCAGGGACACCTGCTTTTCGGTGGAGTACCACTTGGCCATGGCCGCCTGCTCGACGGTGAGTTTTTCCTCCAAGTGCAGCCGGATGAACTCGTCGACCATGATGCGCACCATGGTGGCCTCGGTGGCCAATTCCGCGAGCACGAACCGGCTGTTCTGGAAATTGCCGATTGGCTTGCCGAAAGCTTTGCGCTCCTTGACATATTGCAGCGTCATGTCCAGCACACCTTCCATGGCCGCGGCAGCCATGATGGCGATCGAGATCCGCTCCTGGGGCAGGTTCTGCATCAGGTAGATGAAACCCAGGCCCTCCTCACCGAGCAGGTTCTCGGCCGGGACGTGCACGTCGGTGAACGACAGCTCGGCGGTGTCCTGCGCGTCAAGCCCGATCTTGTCGAGATGCCGGCCGCGCTCGAAGCCGTCCATACCGCGTTCGACAACCAGTAGCGAAAAGCCTTGTGCGCCTTTGTCCGGGTCGGTCTGCGCCACCACGATCACCAGGTCGGAGTTGATCCCGTTGGTAATGAACGTCTTTGACCCGTTCAGCACGTAGTGGTCACCCTGCTTGACCGCGCGGGTCTTGATCCCCTGCAAGTCGCTGCCGGTGCCCGGCTCGGTCATCGCGATCGCGGTGATCAGTTCCCCGGTGCAGAATTTCGGCAACCAGCGCTGTTTCTGCTCCTCATTGGTCAGTCGCAGCAGATACGGCGCCACCACGTCGTTGTGTAGCCCGAAGCCGATACCGCTGTATCGGCCCAGGGTGGTTTCCTCGGTGATGATCGTGTTGTAGCGGAAATCGGGGTCGCCGCCGCCGCCGTACTCCTCAGGCACGGCCATACCCAGAAAGCCCTGCTTACCGGCCTCCAGCCACACGCCGCGGTCGACGATCTTGGCCGTTTCCCACTCCTCGTGGTACGGCGCGACGTGGCGATCCAGGAAGGCCCGGTAGGACTCGCGGAACAATTCATGCTCGGGCTCGAACAAGGTGCGCTGGTACTTCACGGCACTACCCATGGGCTGACCTCCGGTGGTTAGGAACTCTGCGGCCCAAGATATACCAACCGGATGGTTGGTCCACCCGCTGCGCCTACAGTCACACTCATGGCCGAGACGATCGTGGTGCAGGAGCGCGGCCAAATGCTCAAGTTCTGCTTCGCCGACCTGCTGCGTTACGCGGGGCCGTACTCACCGGCCGGGGTGGCCAGCGCGTTCAAGGCCATGCAGCGGGCTTTCGGGGTGGTGTCGCCCGACGAACCGCCGCAGCGTCGCGCGGTGGTGGTCCGCACCGCGTTCCAGGGCCCCGGCGCCCGGGACGGTTTTGAGGCCGTGACCCGCGCGGTCACCGATGGCCGCTACACGGTGGATCTCGGTTTGGCGCGGCCCGACCGCGGGCGGCTGCTGCAGAGCTTCGTATTCGAGGTCAGCATCGGCGACCGGTCGGTCACTTTGCTGCTGCAGGACGGCTTCGTCACGGGTGAATTCATCGACCTGGCGGGCAGAACAGAGCGCACCCGGGCGGAGGAGACCCGCCTCGACGAGCTGAAGGCCCATCTGGCCGAGCAGCTGATGGCGACGCCCGCCGAAGGCGTCTACGAGGTCGCCGGCTGATCGCCGTCGGCTGAAAACTGCCGCAGGCTGGCGGCCAGCGCCGCCGGCACCCGGGCCTTGATGCGGGTGCCGTCGGTGTTGTGCTCGGCCTGCTGTACCCGGCCGTCGGCGTGCACCCGGGCCACCAGGTCGCCGCGGTGATACGGGATCACCACGTCGACGGCGGCGTCTTCGGCGACGACCAACTCGGCCATCCGCCGCCGCAGCGCCTCGATTCCGTCTCCGGTGCGGGCCGACACGAACAGCGCCCCGGGCAGCGCGCGGCGCAGCTTGGCCAGCGCCAGATCGCTGGCGGCGTCGGTCTTGTTGACGACCAGCAACTCGGGGGCCCGGTCGCCTCGGTGGCCGGCACTGTGCTGGGCGATAACATCGGAGATCACTTGCCGCACCGCGCTGATCTGGCCCAGCGGATTGACGTCGGAGCCGTCGACGACATGCACCAGCAGATCGGCGTCGACGACTTCCTCCAGCGTGGAACGAAACGCCTCGACCAACTGGGTCGGCAGGTGCCGCACGAACCCGACGGTGTCGGTGAGCACAAAGGCTCGCCCGTCGTCGAACTCGCCGCGTCGGGTGGTGGGATCCAGGGTGGCGAACAACGCATCCTGCACCAGCACCCCGGCCCCGGTCAGCGCGTTAAGCAGGCTGGATTTGCCGGCGTTGGTGTAACCGACGATCGCGATCGAGGGCACGTCACTGTGCAGCCGACGGCTGCGCTGAGTGTCGCGGACCTGCTTCATGTCCTTGATGTCGCGGCGCAGCTTGGCCATTCGCTCCCGGATGCGGCGCCGGTCCGTCTCGATCTTGGTCTCGCCGGGGCCGCGCAGGCCCACCCCGCCGCCGCTGCCACCGGCGCGACCGCCGGCCTGCCGCGACATCGACTCACCCCAGCCCCGCAGCCGCGGCAGCATGTACTGCATCTGCGCCAGCGTCACCTGGGCCTTGCCTTCGCGGCTGGTGGCGTGCTGGGCGAAGATGTCGAGGATCAGCGCGGTGCGGTCGACGACTTTGACCTTGACCGCTTTCTCCAGCGCGGTCAGCTGCGCCGGGGACAATTCGCCGTCGCAGATCACGGTGTCCGCACCGGTTGCCAGCACCACTTCGCGCAGCTCCTGAGCCTTGCCCGAGCCGATGTAGGTCGCTGGGTCGGGCTTGGCGCGGCGCTGCACCAGGCCTTCGAGCACCTCTGAGCCCGCGGTCTCGGCCAGTGCCGCCAGTTCGGCCATACTCGCCTCGGCATCGGCGGCGGTGCCCTCCGTCCAGACGCCGACGAGCACCACCCGCTCCAGGCGCAGCTGGCGGTACTCGACCTCGGAGATATCGGCCAGCTCGGTGGACAGCCCCGCGACCCGGCGCAGCGCCGAGCGGTCATCGAGGGTCAGTTCGCCCGAACTGGGCACGGGCCAGGGGTGATCGGGAAATTCGGGATGTGTCATAGCCAATAACAAATGGTGCACGCCCAACGGCCGGCGCGCATCCGAATTAACCCTCCTGCTCGCGCCACCAGTCCCCGCTTAGTTCACCTCGGGCCACCAGCACCGACGGACCGCGCAGGTAGCTGGTCGCGTCGGTGACGGTGACGGCGACTTCGCCGCCCGGCACCCGCACGGTCAGCGTGCCGGTGAGAGCCCCCATGTCGGCCAGGGCCGCGACGACGGCGGCGACGGTTCCGGTTCCACACGAGCGGGTTTCGCCCACCCCGCGCTCATGCACCCGCATCGTGACGACGCCGTTGCAGGGTGCGGTGAGGACTTCGACGTTGACCCCGTCCGGGAATTGCGCGGTGTCGAAGCTGACCGGCCCCGCAACGTCCAGCGCGGCCAGGGCCTGCGCCGTCAGCCCGCGGTCCACGCACGCCAGATGCGGGTTGCCGACGTCAACAGCCACCCCGGCGAATCGCCGACCGCCTACGACAGCTTCTCCCGAACCCAGTCGGTTGGCTTTGCCCATGTCCACGGTGATGTCGGCGTTGGTCGCATCGGCTTGATGCACGGTGACCGGCCGGGGACCCGCCAGCGAGCCAACGACGAATTCGTCGCGGGACTCCAGGCCGCTGGCGCGCAGATAATGCGCGAAAACCCGCACCCCGTTGCCGCACATCTGCGCGATCGACCCCTCGGCGTTGCGGTAGTCCATGTACCAGTCGGTGGCGCCGACGCCATCGGGTAGCCGGTCGAGCACGCCGGCGGCCGACGCGGCGCCCGCGGTCGTGATCCGCAGCACCCCGTCGGCGCCCAGTCCCCGGCGCCGGTCGCACAACGCGGCCACCGCCGAGGGCGTGAGCTCCAGGGCGGCGTCAAGGTCGGCCAGCAGCACGAAATCGTTCTGCGTGCCGTGGCCCTTGGCGAAATTCACCTGCTCAGGATACGTGCCGCCACGCCAGCAACGCCGCGTCGAGGATGCCCGCCCGGTCGGCCGCGGCGCCCACGTCGATCCATCCGATGCGGTGGTCGCGCTTGAACCACGACCGCTGCCGCCGCACATAGCGCCGCGTTCCGACATAGGTCTGCAGACGCGCGTCCGCCAGCGCTTGGGGTGTCAGGGGTGCTCCCCCGCCGGCGTCCAGCGCCGCGATCACCTGGGCGTAGCCCAGCGCGCGGGAGGCGGTGACGCCGTCGCGCAGCCCGCGGTCCAGTAGCGTCATCACCTCGTCGACCAGGCCGCCGGCGAACATCGCGTCGGTGCGCCGGGCCAGCCGCTCGTCGAGAAGCTCTGTGTCGCAGTTTAATCCGATGATCACGGTGCCCCAGCGGGGGCCGCTGATGGTCGGCGCGGAGGCCGCGAACGGTTGACCGGTGAGCTCCATGACCTCCAGCGCCCGCACGATCCGGCGCCCGTCGGTAGGCAGGATCGACGCCGCGGCGACCGGATCGCGCCCGGCCAGCTCGGCATGCAGCCGGGCCATGCCGACCTCGGCGAGGCGGCGTTCCCATTCGGCGCGCACCTGGGCATCGGTCGCCGGAAACGACCAATCGTCGAGCAAGGACTGGATGTACAGCATGGAACCGCCCACGACGACCGGAACCTCCCCGCGGGCAGCGATGGCCTCGACGTCGGCGGCAGCGGCCTGCTGGTAGCGGGCGACAGTCGCGGTTTCGGTGACGTCCAGGACGTCGAGCTGGTGGTGCGGGATCCCGCGGCGTTCGGCGACGGTGAGCTTGGCGGTTCCCACGTCCATGCCCCGATAGAGCTGCATCGCATCGGCATTCACGATCTCGGCCCCGAGCCGCTCGGCGACATCCAGCGCCAGCGCTGACTTGCCTGTTCCGGTGGGACCGACGATCGCCAGCGGTCTCACGGCTGCCAGACGCCGGCGAAGTACCCGACACCGTAGGGCGCTCCGCGGTAGAGCTCCTTGGCCGCTCGTGGTGCCGGCCCGATCAGCCCGACCAGCACCTGGAATGCCACCCGCCCCACCACCTGGCCAGGCAACCGGGCCAGGGCAACCACGCCACCGCTACCCAGCGCGTCGTCGAGCTCACGCTGAACGTCGAGGTCGCGCGGCTGGTAACCGCCGGGAGCGGCCTCGGTCAGCGTGTTCGCCCCGTCCGCGACGATCAGCACACCGGTCTGGTCGGATCCGCGGTCGATCTCGGTACGCAATCGGCGGCCACAGGCCAGCGCGGTGGCGGCGTCGTGCTCGCCGGAGCACACCCGCACCTCGACGCGTGCGTCCGGCGCCGCTTGGGCCCGTAGCCAACCGGCGAACAGCGCGCACAGCGGCAATTCGCGGACCGGATCAGTGGTGTGCGGTGAGAGCCGCACCGGGACGTCGGCGCCGTAACCGGCGAAGGTGCCGACGCTGGCGGGGCCGTGCACCTCGTCGCGGCGGCCGACGCCCACGGCGACCCACTGCGGCGGCAGCGCGGCGGCCGCGGCGATCACGGCTTCGCGCAGGTCGGCCAGCTCGGCGGTCGCTGCCCCGGCGAGTTGGGGAACCAGCACCGGAGCGGACGGAACGATGGCGATCGCGCCCAGCACGCAGCAAAACTAACGCTTGGGCGATATCGCGGGCGGGTCGGTGGCGTCCATGTCGTCGTGGGCGTGGGCCTCCTCCACGCTGGCGGCCTCGCCGCGGGCCAGCGCCGCCGTCGCGATGACCATCACCACCATCGCCACCACCAGGACAAACACCGTCTCCTCACTGGGATTCAACGCCTCCCCGAGCACGGTGACCCCCAGGATGGAACCCACCGTCGGCTTTGCCACCGTCGCTGTCGGCATGGAGGCGGTCAGCTTGCCGCCACGATACGAAGACTGCTGGAACATCATGCCGGCGAACGCGGCCGCGATGCTGGCGTACAGCTCGGGCGAGCGCAAGATGGCCCCGATACCGCCGCCAGCCGCCTCGAGCACGCCCTTCACCAGCACCGCGAACAGCGCCAACGATGCCCCCGACACCCCCGCCAGCAACACCGCGGCAACGGGCCGAGCCGACCAAATCCGTGCTCCTAGCAAACACAGCGCGAAAATAGGGCCCAGGGCGGCGGCGACAATTAGCCACGTTTCGAATGAAGCCCGTGAGTGCCCGGCAGTCGGATTGCCGACCGTGACGACCACCGCCAGGGCGGCCGCCAGCAGCGCCGCCCACACCCACTCCCAGCGGGTCACCGGCTGGTGGGTCATGCGGCTGTAGAGCGGTAAGGCGAACAGCAGCGCCGTGACCTGCAACCCCGTCACCAATATCACCGATCCCAGGCTCAGCGCCGCGGCCTGCAGACTGTAGTTCGCGACCGCCGCCACGGCGCCCAGCTGCCATCCCCAGTTGCTCAAGGACATCCGGAAGAACGAGAAGTGGCCCACCGGCTTGTCGGTGATGTCCTGCGCCGTGTGCTGGCGGACCACGTTGCCGATCGCCGACGCCAGCGCCGCGGCCAGCGCAAGCACGACCGCGATATCTACTTTCGCCATTAGTGACCTCCTGAACCACCCGGCTCTCGGCGGTGGCATACCCACTGTTCCACGACCACGCCACGCACCGAGGAAGCAAGTTTCGGCGCGCCGCACTCCCTACCAGATTCGATCCGGACTAACGGTCGGACGACCTCGCCGGCTGGTCGACGTCTTCCATGTCGTGCTCGGCACTGGCCGCTATGGTGGCAGCTTCCCCGCGCGCCAGTGCCACGGTCGCCACGATCACCACAACTACCCCTACGACGAGCCAGAAAATCTCGATGCCGTCGGCCTGCAAGCTCTCCCCGAGCACGATAACCCCCAGTGCTGAGGCCACCACCGGTTTGGCCACCGTCAGTGTCGGCATGGACGCGGTCAGCGCTCCGGCGCGAAACGCCGACTGCTGAAAAATCATCCCGGCCAGCGAGGCAGCGATCCACGCATAGAGTTCCGGGGCGCGCAGTAGTGCCCAGATGCCGTGGCCAGCGATCTCGACGATGCCCTTGGTCAGCACGGCGAACACCGCGAGCGAGGAGCCCGCAACCACGGCCAGCAAAACCGGCGCCGCCGGGCCGCCCGACCAGATCCCCGCCGCCACCACGCACAACACCAGCAGCGGGCCCAGCACCAAGGCCACCACAATCCAGGTCTCCAGCGAGCCCCGCGAATGTCCGGCAGCCGGGCGGCCGACCGTGACGACCACGGCCAGCGCGGTTGCCAGCATCACCGCCCACATCCACTCCCGGCGGGTCACCCGGTGATGGGCCAGGCGCGCATAGATCGGCAACGCGAACAGCAGCGCCGTCACCTGCAGCGACGTCACCAACATCACTGACCCGAAAGCCAGTGCGGCGGCCTGCAGGGCGTAGTTGGCGACCGCACCCCCACCCCCGAACCACCAGCGGGGGTCGCGCAACGACATGCGGAACAACTCGAGGTGGCCGACCTCTTTGTCGGTGATCTCCTGCGCCGAGCGCTGACGAATCACGTCGCCGAATGCGGAGGCCACCGCGGCGCACAGCGCCAGCAACGCCGCGATATCCGCCCTGAGCATCTCCAGACCTCCTCATCGGCGCTCGGCCTGAAAGCCGTATTTGCACACCAGGCAAACACTCTATTGCGCCGGGGACCTCACCGGGGCCGACAACGCCAAGGTTGCGGCACACAACCCGCCAAGCTGCTTGAATACTGTTGGAACTGCAGCTGGCGGCGCCGCGATGCGCGGCAGGAGCGCGGAGGTCACCGCGCGAAGGGTAGGTGACGGTAGCTCATGACGACTGACGAGCCCCGCGGCAATGGACCTAAGCCGGTTCCCCGTCCGGGACCGCGTCCGGGCCCCCGACCGACACCCAGGCCCACCGCCCACCAGATCGCCGGACCGCCGGCAAATGATCCGCACCGGTTCGGCCGGGTCGACGACGACGGCACGGTGTGGCTGATCACCGTTGCCGGCGAGCGGGTCATCGGCTCCTGGCAAGCCGGTGACACCGAAGCGGCTTTCGCCCACTTCGGGCGGCGCTTCGACGATCTGAGCACCGAGGTCGTGTTGATGGAGGAACGGCTGGCCTCCGGTACCGGTGATGCCCGCAAGATCAAAGCCACCGCGGCGACGTTGGCGGAGTCGTTGCCGTCCGCCGCGGTGCTGGGCGACGTCGATGCGCTCGCCGCGCGGCTGACGGCGATCCAGGAGCACGCCGACACGGTCGCCAGCGCGGACCGCGTCCGCCGCGACGAGCATCGCGCTGCCCAAACCGCCCGCAAGGAGGCGTTGGCCGCCGAGGCCGAGGATCTGGCCGCCACCTCGACGCAATGGAAAGCCGCCGGCGATCGGCTGCGCGCGATTCTGGACGAGTGGAAGACGATCAGCGGTCTGGACCGCAAGACCGATGACGCGCTGTGGAAGCGCTATTCGGCGGCCCGGGAAACGTTCAACCGTCGGCGCGGCTCCCATTTCGCCGACCTCGACCGGGAGCGGTCAGGTGCGCGCGACGCCAAGGAACGGCTGTGTGCCCGCGCCGAAGAGCTGGTCAACTCGACGGAGTGGGGCCCCACCAGCGCGGAGTTCCGCAAGCTACTCACCGAATGGAAGGCGGTGGGACGAGCCAGCCGCGAGGTCGATGACGCGCTCTGGCGCCGTTTCAAAGCCGCCCAGGACGCGTTCTTCAGCGCACGCAACAGCGCCACCGCGGGCCGTGATGCGGAATTGCAGGCCAATGCCGTCGCTAAGGAGAAATTGCTGGCCGAGGCCGAGAAACTAGACACCAGCAATCACGAGGCGGCCCGGGCGGCGCTGCGGTCGATCACCGACAGGTGGGACGCCATCGGCAAGGTGCCCCGCGAACGTTCGGCCGAATTGGAGCGTCGGCTGCGCGCAGTAGAGACCAAAGTGCGCGACGCCGCGACGACCTGGTCCGATCCCCAGGCGCAGGCGCGCGCCGAGCAGTTCCGCGCCCGCGCCGAGCAATTCGAACGCCAGGCCGCCAAGGCGCAAGCCGCGGGCCGTACAAAAGAGGCCGACGAGGCCAAGGCCAACGCCGAACAGTGGCGGCAGTGGGCCGCAGCGGCCGCCGACGCGCTGACCCGCAAACCCTAGGCGAGCCGCGGCTATCGCGGTTCGTTGTCCTGGTCGGGCGGTTCGGGGTCGGGTGCACCGAAGGTTTCCAGCAGCGTGGTGGACTGCTTGCGCGCGGCGGCGCGCCGACGCTGTTCTTCTGCGGCGAGTTGCACCGCGGTGCGCGACCACACCACCCGCGCCCAGTGAAACGTCAGCACCACGATGGTGATCCACGCCACGACCAGGCCCACCCCGGGACCTGGATGACCGGCGGCCACGGTCTGCCGCGACCAGACGGCCAACAGCCCCGCTGCGCTGGCCACCGCGGAACCGGCCAGCGCCACCCAGGCCAACGCCCAGCGCCGGGTCATCAACGCCAGCATCGAGAAGCCCACGCCGAACACCAGCGCCAGCCAGCCGAATACCCGCGACGGCAGCGCCACCGCCGCCGCGGCCGCGGCGTGGCCACCGAAGAGCACATCCCAGCCCCGCACCACCCCGGTGTGCGGCAGGATGAACGTTCCCAGCAGCACGAATACCAGAATGGAGACCACCAAAGCCCTTGCACCCGGGTCGATTTCACGGGCAACCCGGCGCTCCGCGGCTTCGATGTCGGTCCGGAAAGCCTCGAATTCCCCCGAGTCCTTGCCGGTCATCGGGTGCATCCGACAGGCTCTGCCTGGTGCTCAGGCCGCCCCACGCCGGGCATGCCGAGGCCGACGCCGGGTTTCCGGGCTGCCTGCGCGTCATCGGATTTCCGGGCGGCCTGCGCGTCGCCGGCCTTCCGGGCGGCCTGCACGTCACCGGCGCGGGTGCGGCGATGGGAGACGATGTCGGCGTCGGCGATCAGGTGGTGCGGCGCGGCGTCGGTGACCACTGTGGTGACGATGTCGCCGGGACGTATCTGTTGACCGCCGGGCGCGAAATGCACCAGCCGGCCGTCGCGGGCGCGCCCGCTCATTCGCGCCGTGCGGGCGTCCTTGCGCCCTTCGCCGGTGGCGACGAGCAACTCGACGGTGCGCCCGATCTGCGTGCGGTTCTCCGCCAGCGCGATTTCTTCCTGTAGGGCTACCAGTCGCTCGTAGCGTTCTTGCACAACAGCTTTCGGCACTTGGCCGTCGAGTTCAGCGGCCGGCGTGCCGGGCCGCTTGGAGTACTGGAAGGTGAACGCACCCGCAAACCGCGCCTGGCGCACGACGTCGAGGGTGGCGGCGAAGTCCTGCTCGGTCTCACCGGGAAAGCCCACGATCAGGTCGGTGGTGATCGCTGCGTGCGGCATCGCTGCCCGCACCCGATCGATGATGCCCAGATACTTTTCCGCACGGTAGGAGCGCCGCATCGCGCGCAGCACCCGATCGGAGCCGGATTGCAGCGGCATGTGTAAAGCGGGACAGACGTTGGGTGTCTGAGCCATGGCCGCAATCACGTCGTCGGTGAACTCCGCGGGATGCGGTGAGGTGAACCGGACCCGTTCGAGCCCGTCGATGCGACCGCACGCGTGCAACAGCTCAACGAAGGCCGCACGGTTGCGGGGCAACTGCGGGTCGGCGAACGACACCCCGTAGGCGTTCACGTTCTGGCCCAACAGCGTGATTTCCAGCACACCGGCATCCACCAACGAGCGCACCTCGGCGAGGATGTCGTGCGGGCTGCGGTCGACCTCCTTGCCCCGCAGCGACGGCACAATGCAGAAGGTGCAGCTGTTGTTGCAGCCGACGGAAATGGAAACCCAAGCAGCATAGGCGGATTCGCGAGCCGTCGGCAGCGCGGACGGAAATTCCACTAGCGCCTCGGCGATTTCGACCTGGGCCACCTTGTTGTGGCGGGCCCGGTCGAGCAGGCTGGGCAGCGATCCGATGTTATGGGTGCCGAACACGGCATCGACCCACGGCGCCTTACGCAGGATGGCCTCCCGGTCCTTTTGCGCCAGGCAACCGCCGACCGCGACCTGCATGTCGGGGTTCTGCCGCTTTCGCGGCGCCAAGTGGCTCAGGTTGCCGTAGAGCTTGTTGTCGGCATTCTCCCGAACCGCGCAGGTGTTGAAGACCACCACGTCGGCATCGGTGCCCTCGGGTGCCCGCTGGTAGCCGGCGGCTTCCAGCAGGCCTGCCAGCCGTTCGGAGTCGTGGACGTTCATCTGACAGCCGAAAGTGCGGACCTGGTAGGTACGGATGGCCGCGCGGTCAGGATGTGCGGGCTTCGACGAGTGCGCATGCGGGGAGACGGCGACCCCTGCCGTCCCGTCATATGCCACCGTCGAACTCACGCGCCCATGGTACGGCGACCTGGCGATCGGCAGCCTGCCGCGTCATGGTGATTGCGCCGCTTGACGATGACTCCACGCACGTTGTAATTGACGCTCGAGGGCCGGATAGACGATCCAGTATCGGAAAGGCTTGATGAATGCCATGTAAGCGCGACCGAACCAGCCTCGCGGCTTGACGTAAACGGCCATCTGCAATTCATGCCCGCTGCCGCGCCCGACCCATGCGAGGTGCATTACTCCGTGGACTGTTTGGTTCGATATCTCGGCGGCGAACTCGTCTTCGCAGCAATACAGCGGGACAAACGGCAGGTGGTCGAACTGCACGTCGTTCGCCGAGCCGCGCAAGTCTTCTGGTAAGCGGTCGGCGAGGGAGAACTCCCGGGTTCCAGGAATGCGCAACTGCTTGTCCCTGCTCGTGGCGGTCGATATCCGGCCCAGGTCGAACCACTCCCCGAGTCGGTCGCGCACATTCCACAAGAACCGTGTCGGCGACGAGTCAGCGTTGGCGGGATCGGATTTAGTAATCATCTCGAGGACACGGCCGAAGTCGCCCCGGCCGCCGCAGACACCAGGCAGTGCCCAAACGTCTTCGAGCCTGAAGTCGGCGACCACACCGTGAATACGCCAAGGCTGCGCCAGCTGAACTGTGTTCGAAACCCTCACGATCCGCTCCTTTATACGATGACGTATAAACTACCGCCGGTTTGTCGACTGGTCAATACGCCGCCGTATAATAGACGGTCGTGCCAGCACGCAAGACGCCCCCAGAGGCGTGGATCAGCGCCGCATTTACTGCGCTAGCGCAGGGCGGTCCGGACGCCATACGGATCGAGACCCTGGCAACATCGCTCGGCGTGACCAAGGGTGGCTTCTATGGGGATTTCGCCGACCGCAACGCACTGGTCGAGCGCATGCTCGACACCTGGGAACAGACCGTCGTCGACGACGTCATCTACCGGGTCGAAAACACCGACGGCGACTCGCCCGCGAAGCTACGCCATCTGTTCGATTTGGCATCCGACTACGCCAGCGTTAACCATGGGCTTGCGGTCGAGCTGGCGATTCGCGATTGGGCCCGCCGCAGCCCCAGCGTCAATGAGCGACTCCACCGCGTCGACAACCGGCGGATGGCCTATCTGCGCGCACTGTTCCGGCAGATCAGCCTCGACGACAACGACGCCGAGGCGCGCAGCCTTCTTGCGTTCTCGCTGTTCGTCGGCAACAGCCTGATCACCGCCGAGCACGCCGGCCGCTCCCGGGGCGAGGTGGTCAGCCATGCCCTGAACAGGCTGCTCAGCTCCCATTGACGCTGACTGCACGCACCACGAGCGAGATGGTCGTGATCCAAGAAAAATCCAGCGCTGTATCTAGCCCGACGCGACAACCACGGTTAGACCCGTCGGCGCTCCCGCTCACCGGCCAGCTCGGCGCTGACCACGTCAAAGGCCATCGTCTGGCCGTAACCCGCGACGCGCCAGCATCGCCACCAGCCGGCGGCTCACCCGAGCGTCGTCGTCGCTCAGGTTCTCCCACCGCAGCCTGGCCCGCACCAGTTGCTCTGCCCGCTCCCGTTCGGCAGCGGGGTTGACCGCGCCAGCACCGCGGTGATCACGTCGTTGTCGACGCCCTTGGTGCGCAGCTCGGCGGCCAACGCGCGCTTGCCTTTTCCGGCGTTCGCCCGCCGAGAGTGCACCCACTGTTCGGCGAAATCGGCGTCGTTGACCAGGCCGACGGCGGCCAACCGGTCGAGCACCCGCGCGCTGACGTTGTCGGGATATCCGCGCTTGGCCAGCTGGCCGGACAACTCGGCCCTGGTGCGTGACCGCGCGGTGAGCAGACGCAGGCACAAGGCGCGCGCCTGCTCCTCGCGTGCCGGCTCAGAAATCGACGGGGGCGGGCAAGGCGTCGTCATCAGTGATCACTGCGCCAATACCGAGCTTTTCCTTGATCTTTTTCTCGATCTCGTTGGCCACGTCGGTGTTCTCCATCAGGAAGTTGCGGGCATTCTCCTTGCCCTGGCCGAGTTGCTCACCCTCGTAGGTGAACCAGGAGCCGGACTTGCGGATGAAGCCCTGATCCACGCCCATGTCGATCAGCGAACCTTCCCTGCTGATGCCCTTGCCGTAGAGGATGTCGAATTCGGCCTGCTTGAACGGTGGCGCGCAGTTGTGCACGACAATGCCTTCCGCGACGAGGTTGTGCAGCTCCTCGACCTCGAGGTCGAACGTCCGTACCCGTCGCGTTGGCAGCACTTCTCGGATCACTGAGTACCGGAGTTCTTCTGCCAGCACCTCATGCAGAAACTTGTCGTCCAAGGCATCCGCGAGCACCTGCACACGATCTCTACGGAGACGGCTGGCACCTAAGACCTGCTTCATTCCCCCACGAGGGCTCCCGGCGCCTGCACCGATCATTGCTGCGGCCTCCTGCGCGGTCACGCCACGCTCGTCGAGGTAATTCAGCACGGCATCGGCCACCTCCGCGGCCAAATATGTCGCCTGCGATCCACGCCGCCGCCCTTGCATAGCCTGTGGAATCGCCTGAGTAAGGGCGATACCGCGCGGGCCCCACATGGGAACCGACTCCGCGAATGCTGTGACGTTCTCCATGCCCGAGACCCGGACCTCAAAGACTTGACGCCGGCTCTGGATCCGTCGACCGTTGACGATACTCGGCCGCTTCTCGGTCGGATCGTAATCTCGAACGGTGCTCACGATGCCGAATCGCATTAGCAGCCAATGGATCTGGTGTGCGAGCTGTTCAGAGGTCGTCGCGAAACCGACCCGAAGCGCCCCGGTCTGTTCCGAGCTCACCCAGCCGTCACTCTCTAACAGGCCGAAAAGCAGGTTGCCGACAATATCGGCCGCGATATCCGGCTCGAAGAACCAGTTCGGAATCGTCTTCTCCCATGCGAGCTTGCCGTGGATACCGGCCTGCCGACAAAGGTCTACAACACCGTTGCGCTCGCCAGGTCGATGAGCGATCGCAACTGACATACGCCCCTGCGGGTGGGCCACACAACCGAGCTCCGCAGCGATTCGCGTCACGTCATCAATGAGTGCCTGCTGGACATTGATGAAGTTGACCGGAGTCTTACCCCCCACGTAGCCATCCCCGATCAGATAGCCGAGCAGCCGTGCATGATCCGCCGAAATCGGCGCACTGTCACCGAATCCATCGAAGCGCCGCGGTTGCGCCACCCGGTCGCCTTTGCGGAGTTCCCCGGCCTGGCGCCAGCCGTACTCGGTCAGCACCTTGTGATCGGGTGTCGCCCACACGGTTGTGCCACCGACGATCCGCAACCCGATCACATCCTGGGTTCCCTGGTCGAACCAGGACACCACGGGCCGCGCATGCAGCGTTCCGTCCTTGGCCGCAGCCACGACATGAATTTGCTTCCGCCCATCGACAACATCCTCAATGCGATGTGTCGTACCGGTGACCGGATCGAAGATCCGCGTGCCCTCTGCGAGGCACTTGTTCTTGACGACCTTGGCGCGAGTGCGGTTACCCACCGCATCGGTGCCGTCCTTGAGCGTCTCGATGCGCCTGACGTCCAGGCGCACTGAGGCGTAGAACTTCAAAGCCTTTCCGCCCGTTGTCGTTTCGGGTGAGCCGAACATGATTCCGATTTTTTCCCGCAGCTGGTTGATGAAGATCGCCGTGGTTCCCGAATTGTTCAGTGCGCCAGTCATTTTTCGCAGCGCCTGGCTCATCAGCCGGGCCTGCAGGCCGACATGGCTGTCACCCATCTCGCCTTCGATCTCCGCCCGCGGCACCAGCGCTGCCACCGAGTCGATGACCAGAATGTCCAGCGCGCCGGAGCGGATCAGCATGTCGGCGATCTCGAGTGCCTGCTCGCCGGTGTCGGGCTGGCTGACCAGCAGCGAATCGGTGTCGACACCGAGCTTCTTGGCGTATTCGGGATCCAGTGCGTGCTCGGCGTCGATGAACGCCGCGATGCCGCCGGCAGCCTGAGCGTTGGCCACCGCGTGCAGTGCGACAGTGGTCTTACCCGACGATTCCGGGCCATAAATCTCCACGATCCGGCCGCGGGGCAGGCCGCCGATGCCCAGGGCCACGTCCAGCGCGATGGACCCGGTCGGGATGACGGAGATCGGCTGACGCGCCTCGTCGCCGAGCCGCATCACCGAACCTTTGCCGTAGCTCTTCTCGATCTGGGCCATCGCCAGCTCGAGTGCCTTCTCGCGATCAGGGGCTTGCGCCATAGTCTTGCCTCTCGATGTAGTCGGTGTTCGATGTGACCGGGTATCGGTCAGTTGGCCGTGACGCTAGACCCGCCCACTGACAAACACTGACAAGTCGATGTCTTCGAACATTCATCACAGTAGCGAACGTGTGTTCGATGGCAAGAAGGCGCGCCGTACTCGTCAATTGTCGGTGTCCGGCCGCCTGCGGTGGCCCCGCGGCACGGCGCCCGTTTCGTCGAGCTGTCGCGCAGTGCCTGCCATACCCGGCGAAGCTAGCGACGGCGTCCACCGTCGGGAATTCCTGCGCCCGGGCGTGGCCCGAGCTAGCATTACCCGCCTTCGGAGGCCGCTGAATGTAGTATCACTAATCAGTGTCCTAGGAGGGGAGCCCTAAAATGACGCCGCCGCCAGCGGAAGGGTTCCCGGACCCCTCGGGAGCGGCCAGCCAGCCATCGCCACCGCCATCGTCGGCTCCGCCCCAGCAACCATCGCAGCCCGCACCGGCGCGCCGCACCCGCCGAGGCTGGATCATCGCCGGGGTCGCGGTCGCCGCAGTCGTTGTCGCGCTCGCCGCCGGGACATACCTATTCGTGTCATATCAGCCACCGAAGGCGCTCCCGTTCACCGGACTCAACTCCCCCGGGGGTGTGGCGGTGGATACCGCCGGCACTGTCTACGTCGCCGACTCTGGCAACGGTCGGGTGCTGAAATTAAACGCAGGCTCGAGCACCCAAACCGTGCTGCCCTTCACCGGACTCAAAGTCCTCGTGGGTGTGGCGGTGGACACCGCCAGCAACGTCTACGTCACCGACAATGGCAACAATCGGGTGGTGAAATTGCCGGCCGGGTCGAGCACCCAGACCGTGCTGCCCTTCACCGGCCTCCGCGATCCCTTTGGTCTGGCGGTGGACAGCGCGGGCACCGTCTACGTAACCGACAACAATCGAGTGCTAAAACTGCCGGCCGGGTCGAGCACCCAGACCGACGTACCGTTCACCGGCCTCGACTTCCCCAAGGGTGTCGCGGTGGACACCCACGGCAGCGTCTACGTCGCCGACCACAACAACCATCGGGTGCTGAAGCTGGCGGCGGAATCGAGCAGCCAGGCGGTGCTGGCCTTCACCGGCGCGCCCGCGCTCTTCGGGCGGGTCTACGGCTATTTTTCGGATTCTTACCGGATTGACCCCTACGGTGTGGCGGTGGACACCGCCGGCACCGTTTACGTCGCCGACGCCGTCAACGACCGGGTGGCGACAGCGCCGGCGGGGTAATGCGCCGTGAAGGCGGCCGCAACAGCCGCACCGAGCCTGCGGTGATGGCGCCGAACCTGCGGTCAAGGCCGGGTGTGGCGACGGGCGTGCGCCGTGGACGCAGAATCGATAGCCCTGAAGATTTCGACGCGCGCCGGCAATATCACCATTGTTCGCGCGGAACATCGAAGTCGACACACAATGCCCGCCACACGTCGCGCGGATCCACCCCGTCCTCGATCGCTTGCTCGGCGGTGCGACCCTCGAAACCACTCAACACGTGGTCGGCCAGCACCGAGGCGCCGTAGGCGGCGCCGAATCGCACCGTCACCAGTTCATGGAAGTCCGTTAGCCGCACGCCCCTAACTTACCCAGCATGGGTCAGCGCTTCGTGGCAAACTCGTACCGGATCCTCGACGACAGCGCCGCCCGCCGCGGCCCGGCCGGCCGCCTCGCGGTAGCGCGGCGACGACAGCACCTCACCGACCGCGGCGACCAGCGCCTCGGCGGTCAGCGGCCGAATCAAGCGCCCACCCCCCTGTCGCGCCACGCGGTTGGCGAGTTCCCATTGATCCCCGCCGCCGGGAACCACCACCAGGGGCACACCGGCCAGCAGGGCCTTGGTCAGCAGTCCGTGGCCACCGCCGCAGATCACCAGGTCGGCATCCGTCAACAGGTCGTCCTGCCGTCCCAGACCGGCCACCGCCCAGGGCGGAACCGTCAGGTGCGGACCGTTCAGCCGTGACACCACCACCCGCGCACCGTCGGGCAACGTCTTACCGGGCACCAGGGTGTCCAGGGCGGTCTGCGCCATCCCCTGCGTGCCGATCAGCGCGCTGGACGGCGCGATGACCACCAGCGGCCCGGACCCGGGCGGGATCGGCAGCACGTCATCGGTCGGTTCGAAGTGCAGCGGGCCCACCACGACAGCCTCAGGCGGCCAGTCCGGACGCGGCACCTCCAAGGCGGGCAACGTGGCGATCAGCCGTCGCAACGGTCCGGGATCAGCGGGCGGCAGCCCGATCTCCACTCGCACCGCCGAGCGCTGACGCAGACCCGCCCGCCACGACCGTGCCGTCAGCGCCCGCATCACCGCATCGCGTAGTCGGCCGCGAACACCGACCCCTGGCGCCAGGCCGCTGCCCACCGGCGGCAGACCTTTGGACGGCAAATACAGCGGATGCGGGTTCAGTTCGATCCACGGTTTTGCCAGTAACTCGGCGGCCAGGCCGCCGCAAGCCGTAATCACGTCGGAGACAACCAGATCCAGGCCGAGTGCGTCCAGGCGCGGCGCGTTGAGCACCGCCATCCGCGCGGCCCGCTTGTGAAGCTTGGCCCCGGCGTCGAGGTCGTCATCGGCTGCGGTGGGCTCGAGGCCGTCCAGCTCGACGGCGTCGACGCCGGCATCCCGGGCAGCGCCGAGCCATTCGGTACCGGTCAGCAGGGTCGGCGTATCACCGGCGGCGAGGAACCGCTGACACAGGGCGATCGCGGGAAACGAGTGCCCGGGATCGGGCCCGGCGACCACCGCGACGCGCACCGCCCTACCCTGCCACAGCACCGGAGTCTTAGGCTTGCATCCATGATCGAGCAGACTGCACAGAACACCCGGACGGTCGAGGGCTTTCTGAATGCCCTGCAAGACGACGACTTCGATGCCGCCGAGGCCTCATTAGCCGATGACTTGGTATACGAAAACGTCGGGTTGCCGACTATCCACGGCCGCTACCGGGCGATGAAGCTGTTTCGGCGGATGGAAGGCCGCGCCCGCTTCGAGGTGAAAATCCACCGGATCGCCGCCGACGGGGCCGCCGTGCTGACCGAACGCACCGACGCGTTGATCTTCGGCCCGCTTCGGTTGCAGTTCTGGGTCTGCGGCATTTTCGAAGTCCATGACGGGCGAATCACTTTGTGGCGGGACTACTTTGACTTCTATGACATGTTCAAGGCGACGCTGCGCGGGCTCGCCGCCTTGGCGGTACCGTCGCTGCGGACATCGTTCTGACGTCCAGCAACGACGCTGTGCGCCGACGCCCCAACCCGATCCAGTACCTCCGTTACTGCTACGGGCGACCGCTCCCTGACTCGATGCGGGACTGGGTGCGTCACGACCTGGCCGGCAAGGGCGCGGCGGCCCGGATGATGATCCGCGTCGATCTCGACCCCGACCTCGTCGACGAACGCCGCCGCGAGCGCGACGCGCACATCCACCAGGCGTACCTCGAGCGCTATGGTCCCCGCCCGGAGTCGGCGCCGCAGAAAAGCGACGACATTTGACCGCAGTCAGCTTGGCGACCGCGCCGCTGCAGGGCAACCCGGCCGCTGCTCCTGGATCAGTTGGTGTGCGGCTAACCTCAGCAGCCTCAATGATCTCGCCAGCCTCTCCGCGGGAAGTGACTGACTCTGAAAACTTGATAGCGCATGTGATATCACCGCCCCGCGCAGTATCGTATGCGATGTCACTTTTCAAGCCTGAGTAGGCTTCCCTGGCGGTACAGCTGTGACCAGTGTGACGGTTCGAGAGCCAGGAAGAGTCAGCGTCCGCACGAGCGCCGCAGGTGGCTTAATCGATGCGCCGGGCATTGGGCGCCTGTGCAGCGGCTATACCCTCGGCAGCCCGCCAAGTTCCTCGAATGCCTGCGCCCAGCCAGAGAGACGGTCGGTCGCCCCGGCCAGCTCGTCACGGTAGCGCTGCTGGGACACCAGCGAAACTGACATCGATCCGCCGTTCGCCGCAGACACCAATTGCGCTGCCGCAGTGACCATTTCGTTGTACTGTCGCACGCCGGTGCTCAACTGCGCGGTGAACGCGTTGATGGTCGGCGCCAGATACGCCCGCGAGTCCGCGGCGTTCTTCGCCGCCTGCTCCATCGACACCACCTCGGCGGCGGTGGCCGCCATCGCGGACGAGGACTGGTTGGCCGCGGCCGTCAGATCGCGTATTTCGGCGGCCGGCAACATGTTGCCGCGCTCGATAACACCCAGCAGCGAGGCGAAGCCACGCTCCGAGGCACCCAGGGCGTACATCGTGGGACGCGCCGCCGAGCCTGGCGGCGGCAACCGACGGGTGCTGGCGGGCCGCTCCCTCGGCAACGGCAGCGAGCGCAGCCACCAATAGCGAAACAGCAACAGCGTCGCCGGAATTGCCGCGCCCACTGCAATGGAACCGGTGATCACCAGTAGCAACTCAAACCATCCCCAAGCCGCCAGCAACACCGTCACCACCGCCCAGAACAGGCAGGCCACCCCGAAGAACACTCCCAGTCGCAGCGCCCACCGCCGCTTGCGCAACAACCGCGCCCGGGGATCGGCGAGCACGCTCAACTTCGCGGCGACGACGTCGGCGAACTGACTGGCGGTGTCGACGCCCCGTTGCAGGACACGCCGCCACTGCCTGGTCCGCCAGCCAGAAGTCACCGTCATTGCTGACTAGCCTACTGCTGACTGAGCGGTTTCTCGGGTGTGGCTTCCGGCGCGGCCGCCGGAGTGGCTGGGGCGCTGGCACCGCCCGACGGGAGCGCCTCGCCGCGCATCGACGCCCGGATCTGCTCCAGCCGCGAGTGCCCGGCCATTTCCACGCTGGCCTGCTCGACTTCGAGCATGCGACCCTGCACCGAGTTCTGCGCAAGTTCGGCCTGACCCATTGCGTTGGCATAGCGACGTTCGATCTTGTCACGGACCTGGTCGAGACTGGGCGTGTTGCCGGGTGCGGCGATCTCACTCATCGACCGCAGCGACGCGCTGACCTGCTCCTGCATCTTCGCCTGCTCGAGCTGGCTGAGCAGCTTGGTGCGTTCGGCGATCTTCTGCTGCAGCACCATCGCGTTCTGTTCGACCGCCTTCTTGGCCTGAGCGGCCGCACTGAGCGCTTGGTCGTGCAACCCCTTGAGGTCTTCGACGCTTTGTTCACCGGTCACCAGCTGGGCCGCGAACGCCTCGGCCGCGTTGTTGTACTCGGTGGCCTTGGCGGTGTCGCCGGCGGCGGTGGCCTGGTCGGCCAGGGCCAGCGCCTGGCGCACATTGACCTGCAGCTTCTCGATATCGGCCAGCTGCCGATTGAGCCGCATCTCGAGTTGGCGCTGGTTGCCGATCACTTGCGCAGCCTGCTGGGTCAGCGCCTGATGGGTGCGCTGCGCTTCCTCGATGGCCTGCTGGATCTGGACTTTAGGATCGGCTTTCTCGTCGATCTTGGCGTTGAACAGCGCCATGAGGTACTTCCACGCTTTGACGAACGGATTGGCCATGAGTTAGCTCCGCCTTTGCATCGATACCTGCCGAAAGACTACTGCGGTTATCCTGCCGCTCAATTTAGTGGCTCGGCGCGGATCGCCACACCCACTGCGCTCAACTACTGCAGCCGCCCGTCAGGCCACGGCCAACGACACCACCGGCGGGATGACGACCTTGGTGCTGGCATCGATGTTGGCGGCGCCGGCGGGTTCGACAAGTTCTGCGGCTCGTTCCCGGTCGGCCATCTGGTTGCCAGCGTCGAGCAGCACCGCCGACAACGGAATCCGCAACGCAGTGCAGATCGCGGTCAGCAGCTCACTGGAGGCTTCCTTGCGGCCGCGCTCGACCTCGGACAAATATCCCAGGCTCACCCGCGCCGAATCGGACACTTCCCGAAGGGTGCGACCTTGCGCAGTGCGGGCACGGCGCAGCACGTCACCGATGACCTCGCGTAACAGTGACGCCATCGTGCTCTCCTTCGTCGGCCACAACCGCAACAGTTACCACGGTAAACGCCGAAGGCCGTGACGTTGGTTCCCCGCCGGTCAAAGAATCAGCGCGGTGCCCACCCGAGGACCTCCTTGGTGGCCGAGATGGCATAGTCCAGGCCGGTGACCACCGTGAGCACAATGGCGGCGGCCATCACCACCGAAGCCCCCACCTGCCACGAGCCCGACAACGGCAGCACGAACAATCCGATCGCCACCGCCTGCACCAGCGTCTTGAGCTTGCCGCCGCGGCTGGCCGGAATGACACCGCGGCGCAAGACGGCAAACCGCAGCGCAGTCACCCCGACCTCGCGTACCAGGATCACCACCGTCACCCACCACGGCAGGTCGCCAAGCATCGACAGCCCGATCAGCGCGGCGCCGATCAGCGTCTTGTCGGCGATGGGATCGGCCAGCGTGCCGAACTCGGTCACCATGCCGTAGTTGCGGGCCAGTGCCCCGTCGAAACGGTCGGTGATCACGGCGACCGCGAAGACCACGAACGCCACGCCCCGGCTTGCGGTGTCATGGCCGTTTCCGGCGAAGAGGGCGAGCAGAAAGACCGGGACCAGCACCAGCCGCAAACCGGTCAGCAGGTTGGCCAGATTGGCGACCCGAACGCGCCGCACCGTAGGACCGGTCTGCGGCTGTCCCGACACGGCATCAGGATAACGGTCGCTGTGCTGAACCCATGCAGGATGTCGATACTGTTCACCCGTGCAGCCCGCGGCAGGTCCACCGGACTACCCGTCGGCGGTGCGGCGCGCGCGAACTTCCGATGTTCCGGCGATCAAACAGCTCGTGGACACCTACGCCGGAAGAATTCTGCTGGAGAAGAATCTCGTCACGCTCTATGAGGCGGTCCAGGAGTTCTGGGTAGCCGAACTGGACGGCGAGGTGGTCGGCTGCGGGGCGTTGCACGTGTTGTGGTCAGACCTCGGCGAAGTGCGCACGGTGGCGGTCCACCCCGACGTGACCGGTCACGGTATCGGCCATGCAATCGTGCGTCGGCTCGTCGATGTTGCCCGCGAGCTTGCGCTCAAGCGCCTGTTCGTGTTGACCTTCGAGACCGAGTTCTTCGGCCGGCACGGGTTCACCGAGATCGAGGGCACGCCGGTCACCGCCGAGGTGTTCGACGAGATGTGCCGCTCCTATGACATCGGCGTCGCCGAATTCCTGGACTTGAGTTACGTCAAGCCGAATATCCTGGGCAACTCCCGAATGCTGCTGGTGCTGTAGCCCCGCCGAGCGTGAAGCTGGCCGCACACTCGGCGACGATCGTGAAACTGGCTTCACGCTCGGCACTAGTCGGCGTCGTCCGCTGAGCCCAGGCCCCGGATCGCCGCCAAGGTGGCGGCCAACTCGTCCGGCTTGACCAGCACCTCGCGCGCCTTGGATCCTTCGCTGGGGCCGACGATGCCGCGGGTCTCCATCAGATCCATCAGCCGCCCGGCCTTGGCGAAGCCGACGCGCAGCTTGCGCTGCAGCATCGACGTGGAGCCGAACTGGCTGGACACCACCAGCTCGACGGCCTGCAGGAAGACGTCCATGTCGTCGCCGATGTCGGGGTCGACGTCCTTGCGTTCCCCGCTGGGCTTCGCGGTGGTCACACCCTCGGTGTATTCGGGTTCGGCCTGGTCTTTGCAGGCGGTGACGACGGCGTGGATCTCCTCGTCGGTGATATAGGCGCCCTGCAGCCGGACCGGCTTGCCCGCTCCCATCGGCAGGAACAGCCCGTCGCCCATGCCGATGAGTTTTTCCGCGCCGGCCTGGTCCAGAATCACCCGGCTGTCGATCAGCGACGACGTCGCGAACGCCAGCCGGGAGGGCACGTTGGTCTTGATCAGCCCGGTAACCACGTCGACCGACGGCCGCTGGGTGGCCAGCACCAGGTGAATGCCCGCGGCGCGGGCTTTCTGGGTGATCCGCACGATGGCGTCCTCGACGTCACGTGGGGCGGTCATCATCAGGTCGGCCAGCTCGTCGACGATCGCCACCACATAGGGATAGGGCCGGTACTCGCGCTGGCTGCCCAGCGGCGTGGTGATCGCGCCGGAGCGCACCTTGTCGTTGAAGTCGTCGATGTGGCGGACCCGGGAGGCCTGCATGTCCTGGTAGCGCTGCTCCATCTCCTCGACCAGCCAGGCCAGCGCGGCCGCGGCCTTCTTCGGCTCGGTGATGATCGGGGTGATCAGATGCGGAATGCCTTCATACGGCGTCAGTTCCACCATCTTGGGGTCGATCAGGATCATCCTGACCTCTTCGGGGGTGGCCCTGGTCAGCAGCGACACCAGCATGGAGTTGACGAAGCTGGACTTACCCGATCCGGTGGAGCCCGCGACCAGCAGGTGCGGCATCTTGGCCAGGTTGGCCGAGATGAAGTCGCCTTCGATGTCCTTGCCCAAACCGATCACCAGCGGGTGGTGGTCGCGCCGCGTCGACGACGCGGTCAGCACATCGGCCAACCGCACCATCTCGCGGTCGGTGTTGGGCACCTCGATGCCCACCGCCGACTTGCCGGGGATCGGGGCCAGCATGCGCACGCTCTCGGTGGCCACCGCGTAGGCGATATTGCGTTGCAGGGCGGTGATTTTCTCCACCTTGACGCCGGGCCCCAGCTCGACCTCGTAGCGGGTGACGGTGGGACCGCGGGTGCAGCCGGTCACCGCCGCGTCGACCTTGAATTGGGTGAGCACCTCTCCGATCGCTTCGGCCATCTGCGTGTTGGCAGCGCTGCGTTTCTTCGGCGGGTCACCGGCAACCAGCAGGGTCAGCGACGGCAACGTGTAGGGCCCTTCGACGACACGGTCCAGCGGCAGTGTGTCGTGCTTGGCCGGTCTGGTGGCGCGACGGCGGGTGCGCCCGGCGGTGGGCTCCGGGATGGTCGGGGTGTCGTCGGCGGCGACGGGATAGTCGCCGGACGGCCACGGCTGCACCGCATCGTCGCCGTGGCTCGGGTCGTCGTAATAGCCGTCGGAGAAATCGTCACCGACGGCATGCTCGACGCCCGCGGTCTCTACACCGTCGTCGTACTCGGGTTCGGCGAAATGGCCGCGGCCGAACATCCGGGTGCCGAACATGGCCTGCAGTGTGGTGGGCACCTCCCGGATCGTGGTTCCGGTGAGTAGCAGCACCCCGAAGAGCGCCGCGAAGAACAGCAGCGGCGCCGAGATCCACGTGGTCAATCCGTCAGAGAGCGGCCCGGCGATGGCAAATCCGAGAAAACCGGCCGCGTGCCGGCGCCCGTCGGGGGTGTCCGGCGAGCCGGCCCACAAATGCCACAGACCCAATAGCGGCAATGCCACCATCACGCCGCCGAGTACCAGCCGGGGCCGCGCGTCCGGGTTGGGTTCGGTTCTCATCAGCGCACCAGCCACGGCGGCGGTCACCACCGGCAGCGTCACGGCCGCCGAACCGACAAAGGTTCGCAGCACCGAGTCGACCCAACCCCCCACCGGACGCGCGGCGCCGAACCAGGATCCGGCGGCGATGACGACGGCTAGGCCGAGCAGCGCCAGCGCAACCCCGTCACGGCGGTGACCCGACTCGATGTCTCGGGCCCGGCCCACCGACCGCGCGGTGCTGCCAGCCCCCTTGGCCAGCATCAGCCACGTCGCGCGGGCGGCCCGACCGCAGCTCAGCCCGGCGGAGACGACCAGCCCCCGATTCCGCGATTTGCCGGGCCTTCGAGGGCCTTGCCGCTGCGGTGACGGTCGCGCCGACCGGGCGCCGGCCCGCGAACGTGCCGGTGACCTGCCCGTTCGGGCAGACGATCGGGCTCTGGTCTTACTATCCATAGGGGCAAGCCTAATCGCAAAGGCACCATCTGCACCATCTGCCACACTGGTCACTGCGATGTGGCCGTGTGCTGTTTTCCGCGCGTGGGTAGGGTGACCTGCGTTACATCTTTGACTCACCGAGGAGTTCTCAGGAGGCCGAGCATGCCAGTCGTCGTCGTCGCCACCATGACCGCCAAGCCCGAATCGGTCGACGCCGTGCGCGAGATCCTCACGCGCGCCGTCAAAGAAGTCCACGAGGAGCCGGGTTGCCAGCTCTACGCCGTGCACGAAGCGGGCGACACCTTCGTTTTCGTCGAACAGTGGGCCGACGCCGACGCGCTCAAGGCGCACAGCACTGCCCCCGCCGTCGCGACGATGTTCACCGATGCCGGCCAGCACCTGGCCGGGCAGCCCGACATCAAGATGCTCACCCCGGTGCCCGCCGGTGACCCCGGCAAAGGAGTGCTGCGGCCCTGATGGGCAAGGCACTGTCGGGCAAGGTCGCGCTGATCACCGGAGCCGCGCGCGGTCAGGGCCGTGCGCACGCGGTGCGCCTGGGCTCCGATGGCGCCGACGTCATCGCCATCGACGTGTGCTCGCAGATCGCCAGCGTGCCCTACCCGCTGGCCACTCCCGACGATTTGGCCGCCACCGTCAAGCTGGTCGAGGACACCGGCGCCCGGATCGTCGCCAAAACGGGCGATGTACGCGACCGGGCCTCGCTGAACGCAGCGCTGCAGGCCGGGCTGGATGAATTCGGTCGGCTGGACATCGTGGTGGCCAATGCCGGAATCGCGCCGATGGAGGCCGGACCCGACGGCTGGCGCGATGTCATCGACGTCAATCTGACCGGCGTGTATCACACCGTCGAGGTCGCAATCCCGACCATGGTCGACCAGGGCGACGGCGGATCGATCGTGCTGATCAACTCCTCGGCCGGGCTGGCCGGCATCGGTACCGGTGACGCCGGCTCCATCGGCTACGGCGCCGCCAAGCACGGCGTGGTCGGATTGATGCGTATCTACGCCAACCTCCTTGCGCCGCACAGCATCCGAGTCAACTCAATACATCCGGCCGGTGTCGACACGCCAATGAGCAACAACGAGTACATCCGAGGATGGATGGCTAAACTTACTGCCGCGGCGGCAAACTCACGCCAGGATCTGCGAAATGCGCTGCCGGTGGGGGTTATGCAGCCAGACGACATTGCCAATGCGGTGGCATGGCTGGTATCCGACCAAGCACGTTATGTCACCGGCATCACGCTGCCGGTGGACGCGGGCTTCATGAACAAGCGATAGAAGATGGCACAAAATCTGGTAACTGAGACGGCATTTGGCCCGATGGTGCTCGCGGCTGTCGAGCAGAACGAGTCGCCTGAGCGACGACTGGTGGACGACGATCTTGCCGACCTGTTCTTGCCCAGGCGGCTGCGCTGGCTCGTCGGCGCAACCCGACTGGCGGTCTTACGGCGCCTGCTCATCGGCGCCTCGGAGTGGTCGGGCCGCGGGTTGTGGGCGAACCTGGCCTGCCGCAAGCGTTTCATCGGCGACAAGCTCACGGAAGCCCACGGCGACATCGACGCGGTCGTCATCCTCGGCTCCGGCCTGGACACCCGCCCATACCAGTTGACCCGCCAGATCCGCATCCCGGTCTTCGAGGTGGACCTGCCGGTCAACATCGCCCGCAAGGCCGCGACGGTCCGGCGGGTGCTGGGCGAATTGCCGCTCTCGGTTCGCCTGGTGGCGCTCGATTTCGAGAAGGACGACTTACTCACCGCACTGGCCGAACACGGCTACCTCACTGGTTACCGCGTCTTCTTCATCTGCGAAGGCGTGACCCAATACCTCACTGAGGGTGCGGTCCGGCGAACCCTGGACGGGCTGCGCGCGGCCGCGCCGGGCAGTCGCATAGTGTTCACCTACGTCCGCCGGGACTTCATCGACGGCACCAATCGGTATGGCACCCGGGCGCTGTATCGCGCGGTTCGTCAGCGACGTCGACTGTGGCACTTCGGTTTAGAGCCCGATGACGTCGCCGGATTCCTCGCCGAATACAATTGGCAGCTGCTGGAGCAGGCCGGGCCAGATGAGCTACTGCAGCGCTACGTCGAGCCCACCGGCCGCAAACTCAAAGCCTCCCAACTGGAATGGTCGGCCTACGCGCAGAAGACTTAGACCTCCAAGACGGTGGGAACGATCATCGGCTGGCGACGGTAGGTCTCCCCCACCCACTTACCCACCGTGCGGCGCACCGCCTGGGCGATCCGGATCGGATCGGTGACGTGCTCGGCGGCCAGCGCTTCCAGCTCGGCCTCGACTTTGCGGACAGCGGGTTCCAGCGCTTTGGGGTCTTCGGAGAATCCCCGTGAATGCAGCGCCGGTGGCGCCGCCGGCTGCCCGGTGCCACGCCGAACCACCACGGTCACCGCGATGAAACCCGACGACAGGATGAGTCGTTCGCCCAGGGTGATGTCGCCGACGTCGCCGGTGATCAGGCCGTCGACAAACATCTTGCCGACCGGAACCGCACCGGCAATCGACGCTCTACCGGCGACCAGGTCGACGCTGACGCCGTTTTCGGCCAACAGGATCGACTCGCGCGGTACCCCGGTGCTTGCGGCCAGCGCGGCGTTGGCACGCAGGTGGCGCCAGGTGCCGTGTACCGGCATCACGTTGCGCGGCCGCACCCCGTTGTAAAGGAACAGCAGCTCACCAGCATACGCGTGACCTGAAACATGCACGCGCGCTTGAGCATTGGTGACAACGCGGGCCCCGATCTTGGCCAGCGCGTCGATGACCCCATAGACGGCCTCCTCGTTGCCGGGGATCAGCGATGACGACAACACGATCAGGTCACCGGCGGTCAGCGTGATGCTGCGGTGCTCGCCGCGCGACATCCGCGACAACGCCGACATCGGCTCGCCTTGAGTGCCGGTGGTGATCAGCACCACCTGTTCGGGCGCCATCATCTCGGCCGCGGAGATGTCGAGCAGATCGGAATCGTCCACCCGCAGAAAACCCAGATCCCGCGCGATGCCCATGTTGCGCACCATCGACCGGCCGACGAACGACACCCGCCGGCCCAGCGCGACCGCGGCGTCGATGATCTGCTGCACCCGGTCCACATTGGAGGCGAAACACGCGATGATGACCCGGCCGTCGGCGCCCCGGATCAGCCGGTGCAGCGTCGGGCCCACCTCGCTTTCCGACGGTCCGACGCCGGGGTGCTCGGCGTTGGTTGAGTCGCACAGGAAGAGGTCCACGCCGGCATCGCCGAGCCGCGACATGCCAGGCAGATCGGTGGGACGGCCGTCGAGGGGCAGTTGATCGAGCTTGATGTCGCCGGTGTGCAGGACGGTTCCGGCGCCGGTGTACACCGCGATGGCCAGTGCATCCGGGATGGAGTGGTTGACGGCGAAGTACTCGCACTCGAACACGCCATGCCTGCTGCTCTGGCCCTCTTTGACCTCGAGGAACACCGGTTTGATGCGGTGCTCACGGCATTTGGCGGCGACCAGCGCCAGGGTGAACTTCGAGCCGACGACTGGGATGTCAGGGCGCAGCTTGAGCAGGAAGGGGATCGCCCCGATGTGGTCCTCGTGCGCGTGGGTCAGCACCAGCGCGTCGATGTCTTCGAGGCGGTCTTCGATATGACGCAGGTCCGGCAGGATCAGGTCGACGCCGGGTTCGTCGTGGCCGGGAAACAGCACACCGCAGTCGATGATCAGCAGCCGGCCCAGGTGCTCGAAAACCGTCATGTTGCGACCGATTTCGCTGATGCCACCCAGCGCGGTCACCCGCAGCCCACCCGAGGTCAACGGACCCGGCGGCGCGAATTCCTCGTTCACCGGTGACTCACCGTAGCACCGACGCCGCACGCATGTCGTCGGCCAGGGCGTCGACCTGTGCCGGCGTCGCCGCGACCTGCGGGAGCCGCGGGTCTCCCACATCGATGCCCTGCAGTCGCAGCCCGGCCTTGGACATCGTGACCCCACCCAGCCGGGCCATCGCGTCGCACAGCGGGCTGATCGCCACGTTGACCTTGCGGGCGGTGGCGGTATCGCCAGATTGGAAGGCCGACAACATCTCTCGAAGCTGGCCCGCAGCCAGATGAGAGATCACGCTGATGAAGCCGGTCGCACCGACCGCCAGCCACGGCAGGTTGAGTGCGTCGTCGCCGGAGTAGTAGGCCAGCCCGGTTTCGGCCATGATCTGTCCACCGGCGTGCAGATCGCCTTTGGCGTCTTTGATGCCGACGATGTTGGGATGGGCGGCCAGTGCGCGGATGGTGTCGACAGCGATCGGGACTACCGACCGCGGCGGGATGTCGTAGAGCAATACCGGCAGGGCGGTGGCGTCGGCGACGGCGGTGAAATGCGCGAACAGACCGGCCTGCGGTGGTCTCGAGTAATACGGGGTGACCACCAGCAGTCCATGCGCGCCTTCGGCCGCGCATCCCTTGGCCAGGTGGATGCTGTGCGCGGTGTCGTAGGTGCCCGCGCCCGCGATGATCCGGGCACGGTCTCCGACCGCCTCGAGGACGGCCCGCAGCAGGGTGAGTTTCTCGCTGTCGGTGGTGGTCGGTGACTCACCGGTGGTGCCGCTCAACACCAGGCCGTCGCAGCCGGCGTCGACGAGATGGTTCGCCAGCCGCACGGCCGCGGCGGTGTCCAGGGAGCCATCCGGGCACAACGGCGTCACCATCGCGGTCAGCACGGTGCCCAGGCGTGCGTGGGCGTCGAATCCGCCGGTGCTCACCCTGCTGAGGTTACCTGGCGCACGTCACGCTTCTGTGGCTAACGGACTGGTCGCGACTTCCGTGCCGTCGCTCAGCGTGGCGATCTGGAAATCGGCGAACACCGCCGGTGCCGTCTCGACCAGTTCACGCAGGCACGCGATGGCCAGCCGCCGGATCTCCACGTCGGCGTGCTCGCTGGCGCGCACGGCGATGAAATGCCGCCAGGCCCGGTAGTTGCCGGTGACCACGATGCGGGTCTCGGTGGCGTTGGGCAGCACCGCCCGGGCGGCCTGACGCGCCTGTTTGCGGCGCAACACCCCCAGGCTCTCGGCGGGCTCGTCCGCCATGAACTTGGCTTCCAGCCTGGTCAGCAGCTCGGTGTAGGCGGCATGGCCGGCATCGGCGGCCGCGCTCAGAATCCGCTGCAGCTCGGGATCGTCCTCCAGACCCGGCGGCACGACGACCTGTGCAGCCTTTTCCGGCACGTAGCGCTGGGACAGCTGGGAGTAGGAAAAATGACGGTGACGGATCAGCTCGTGGGTGCACGAGCGGGAGATCCCGGTGATGTAGAACGACACGCTGGCGTGTTCGAGCACCGATAAATGCCCCACGTCGATGATGTGCGACAGATAGCCGGCGTTGGTCGCTGTCTTCGGATTGGGCTTCGACCAGCTCTGGTAACAGGCCCGGCCGGCGAACTCGACAAGCGCCTGGCCGCCGTCTGCGTCGGTGCTCCACGGCACGTCGGGGGGTGCCAGAAACTCGGTCTTGGCGATCAACTGCACGCGCAGCGGCGCGGTTTCGGCCACGGCGCTCACCCTAGCCGGGCAGGCCGCAGTCGAGCCTGCGCTGGTGGCGTCGAGTCTGCGCACCCGGCGTGGTCCGAGGCGTGTCGGGCGCCGCCAGCGCAGTCTCGATCCGCGGCGGAAGTGATGCGGGACACACCTCAGCGCCACCGGGCCCACACATAGGGCACCAACGCGCGCAGGAAGTCGAGATCGGGGCCGGGCCGCGCAGCGGCGAAGGCATGCTCGAAATACTCTTCGGCGACCAGCAGGATGCCCTCGGCGAATTCGCCGGCGAACGCGATGCTGCCGTAGTCGTCCATCAGCGCGCGCACTCGATGCACCATGTCGACCGAGCGCTCTGATCTGTTGCGGCGCAGGTACTCTCGCACAAATTCCCGGTCGGCATCGTGCGCAGCGGAAAATAGGTGGACCAGCGGCAGCGTTCGCTTGCCCTCGTAGAGGTCGCCCAGGATTTCTTTGCCGTAGATCCGTTCGTCGCCGACCAGGTTCAACAGATCGTCACGGATCTGAAACGCGGCGCCGAAGTGGAAACCGAACCGCACCAGCGGGCCGAGTTCGGCGGTGCCGCCCGAGCCCACGATCGCGCCGACCCGCAACGGATGGATGGTGGTATACCAGCACGTCTTATGCATGATCAAGGACAGGTAGTCCTCGGGTCCCAGATTCTCGACCTTGTCGAGTTGCCAACCGAGCTCGGTCGCCTGCCCCTCGAGCGTGCGCATCGCCATCGTGTCGAACTCGGCCCACACCAGCTCGGCCAGGTCACGATCGAGCCGCCGGGTCGCCCGCCGCAACACCTGCCCGGCCACCACCGCCAACCCATCGCCCGCGTTGAGGGCCGCAGCTATTCCGTGTGTTGCGGCCAGAGTTGGTCGGCCGCGCCGCATTTCGCTGCCGTCAGCGACGTCGTCGTGCACAAGGAAGGCGTTGTGCAGGATCTCGATCGCTACGGCAAGGCCCAGCAGGGCATCGGAGTCCGCGCCGAACACACGGCCGGCCGACAGGCACAGCGCCGGCCGCAGCGCCTTGCCCGGCCGCGACGGGTATGCGCGCATCGGTGCATAGAGCCACTGGCTGGGTTCACCGTCGGGCAACGCGTCAAGCACTGAGCGGCGGATCAGCTTGGCGACGCCGCGCAGCCGCTCCTCGACCGCGGACACCGTCGCGACGCGGTCAGCAGTACTGGTCAACTGCCTGGCAACCGGACGGTGAGCACGACCGGCAGCCAAAGTTCGGGATGGCCGCTGGCCAGCAATGTGCCACGGTAAACGCCGGGCCGCACGTCGGGGGCCACGGTGAGG
The DNA here is from genome assembly GCA_963787635.1 of uncultured Actinomycetota bacterium. Classification (GTDB taxonomy): domain Bacteria; phylum Actinomycetota; class Actinomycetes; order Mycobacteriales; family Mycobacteriaceae; genus Mycobacterium. The sequence goes on from CAWBDP010000010.1 coordinate 74,230, forward strand.
GTGATCCCAACGCCGCGGCTGGACCGTCTCGGCATCGGCACGACATCGGTGTCCATCTGCACCGCGTCGGCACCGATGACGTCGCCGTCGTGGCTGAGCAGATCGCTGCACTGCAACCGGACATCCGGACGATCGTCGGGTCCCCTGTTGTGCAGCCACACCTCGGTGCCGGCGGAACCTCCAACGGCCGCCGCGAGGGTCAGCGCGCCCGTCGAAGGCTCGTTCACATCGAGGCTGACCACCCCGGCTTCCCGGGAGGCGGCAGGCGTCGACCGAAGCAGGAATTGGCCGACCATCGACCACCACGCCCGGGTCAGCCTTTCCAGATCCTGGATTCTCGCCGGGCCGGCGTCGCCGCCAGCACCGTTGCGGTTGACCGGCACTCTGGAGTCTGGTACGTCCGTGCCAGCCGGCACCGCGGGCGATCCTGCGGTGTCCTGCGACTCCACCGCCCGCACGAATCGGTCGACGATGCGGCTGGCGGCCCGAAAGCCCTCGGCCTGAATCGCGCTGAGCGCCCGCGCATTGGCGGCCGGGTCGAAAACCGACGCCCACGGCAGATCGTCGATGGTGCCGTCGTCGCCGAACCCGCTATTTGCCATCGGCGCCTCCTCGCAAATATCGCAGTGCTTGGCGAATAGCTAAGAGGAAATTCACGCTCACTTGGCGCTTTCGGGCGGATTGACGCCGAAATCACCCGCATGGTGATCGCGGCGGAGCGATGACTGCGAGAACGTCGTGAATCGACCGGTACGACGGTAAGCTGCCTGGGCAAACGGGGAGTGGAGGTCCGCATGGCGACACCCGACGCGACGACTGCTCAAGCTCTGCTCGCGCTGTACGGGGCGCTCGATCAAGCTGTCACCAGCACCGGCAGCGCCGAAATCGAAGCCACTGTCGAGCGTTATCTCCCAGGCAGCACCGGCGCGAACGCGGGATGGTACGACGAGCTGCTCGGCTTTCTGGACGCGCATGCCGGTCGTACCCACGGCGCGACGGAACCGCCTCCCGCACCGAATCTGCTCGAGGCGTTGACGGTCCTGCAAGCGCAAGCCGCGACGACCGTCGGGCAGGACCAGACCAAGACGACGGCAACCAGCACGGCGTCAGTAACAGGCAAGAGGAGGGTAAAACGAGGTGCCGGTGTTCGCGCCGATGCCCCACCGGAGCGCAGGCCGCTGTCGACAGTTCAGAAGTCGCGGATGGCTTATGCGATCGGAGCGCTCATTCATCTGCCCGACTGGTACCAGCCGCAGGGGTTGAGCGGACCGCTCAGTGGGTTGGACGGGTCGTTCTCCCAAACGCTGAAGCTGGCCGGCGGTCCCGATGATAGTGAACTCCTTGACTTGTTGCGACGCGATTTCACCGACCGCAACGCCTACCCGAACGTGATGCAGGTCGGTGCGCGACGAACGCTGGTCGACCCTGACGTGGCTCGGGTGCCGCTGTGCCAGCCCAAGGTGATGACGGTACGCGGCTATCCCTGCCTGGTGCTCACCACCGAATTCCAAAGCCAGACGGTGTCGCTCAACGAGCTGAAGAATGTTGTCGATCCCAGGAACTGGGACAAATGCCTGTCCAATTTCTTCTGCTCGATGGACACGCAAGTGGAAGGCCCGGACGGCTGGTCCCGGGTGCTCGAACACGTCAGCACCACCTGCTGGATTCCCAATACCCACATGACGACGGCGCTCAAGTACTGGAAAGAAGAGGACCACGACGACCAGTTGGGCCAACCCACAGCATGGGTCAACTACGCACTGGACACCAAACCGCCGCCCGATGCACAGGGAGACGGGCTGATGGTCGTCGACGAGGGCTTCATCAGGATGACGTCGACGGCAGGCGACTCGTCCGCAGCGGGCGTGCGGGTACGCACCAGGAAGGTCGCCGGCTTCCGGCATTTGGGATTGACTCCGTGGGGAATCTTCGCGTGTGCGATGGGATACGGCGACCAAGGCATCGATATGCTACTCAACGGCATAGCGGCGCGACCGTCGGACGGCGCGGGATGGGCCGACTGGAAACCCTCGGTGCCGCCCACGGGCGGTTCGACACCGTCCCCGGATCAACCGGCGCACAAAGCCCCCACCGATACCAGCAGTCGCGCAGTTGAATTGGCCGTCAACATGTTCAACGAGTACGTCGACGACGTGTCCGAGAAGAGCGCGGCCATCGCCGCCAAGTGGGCGACCGGCGTAGTCCCGATCGCCGAGACGATGGCTTTCACAACAGAGTTGGCAGCCAGATTGACCACTGACCCTTGGCGCTATCTGGAGCTGCTGCGCGACCCGGACGGAGTCGACAAATGACGACCACTCCTGACCCGCGCACCGCCCGGTACGCCGCAGCGTCGCGTCGCGTCGTCACCCAGGCGGGCGATGTCGTGCTGCATGCCAACAAGGAGATCAGCAAAGGGACCTATGACTTCGCGCAGTGGTCCAAGTCGGTGAATGAACTGGTCAATCTTGTCTTGACCGCGGGCCTCCAGTTGAGCGCACAGATGATTCCGATTCCCTGTATCCCCAAGGCAACCGAGGAGTACGGCCTGTCCGATTTCATCACCACTGCGCCCGACGACAAGCACGAAAGACTGCTCACCGTTGCCGAGAAATTCGTGCAGCCCGGCGCACCGTCATCTGTCATCCCAGCCGAATTCATTGGCTTCGAGCCGGCGATCCTGCCCCGGAACGCCACCAAATTCCGGATAAAGGTTTACTGGCCGAACCTTCGGAGCGGCACCTACCGGGGCCGAATTCGACTGACCCGCATTCCGACCGCCGCGGATGCTCCGCACGACCCCGGTATGGGCGTCGTCATCGACTTGTGAGCACGCCCCGACCCCGGCGCACGATCGACGACTTGCTCGACTCCGCCGTCGACGCGATCAACAGCGGCGACCGTGCGACCGCCAGTGCCCTGGCCGAGCAGGTGCTGGCCGTCGACAGCGGCAACCGCGACGCCGAAGACCTGCTCGCCGCCCCCGCGGCCGGCGCCGGCGGACTGCGGCGATTGACGCTGCTGTTCGCCGACGTGGTGGACTCGACCGCGCTCTCGACCCGCATCGAGCCGGAGATCTACTACACGGTGATCGGGCGCTACCGCCACGTGGTCAACGAGGTGGTGGAGCGCTACGAGGGCCATGTCTCCTCCACCAAGGGAGACGGACTGCTCGCCGTGTTCGGCCATCCCAAAGCTCACGAGAACGACGTGCGGCGCGCGGTGCAGACCGGATTGGACATCACCCGGGAAGTGGCCCGACTCAGCGCGCGGGTCCGGTCCCGGTTCGGCTTCGACATCTCGGTGCGCGCCGGCGTTCATCGCGGTCTGGTCTACCTCGACGTCGCCCACGACGACGTGTACGGGTTCGGCGCCAACCTCGCGTCCCGGGTCTCGGGGCTGGCTCCACCGGGTTCGGTCGTCATCTCTGGTGCCATCGCGCCGCTGGTGCGGGATCACTTCGAGCTGGAGGTGCAGCCGGCCCAGCTCGTCAAAGGGGTCGAGGAGCCCGTCGACCATTACCTCGTCGTCGGTGAACGCATCAACCCGGCGCGGATACCACTGGGCCCGCTGGTCGGCCGAGAGCGCGAGCTGCAACACCTGCGGGCCAGTTGGGATTTGGCGGAAAGCGGCGCGCTGACCACCCCAGGGGTCGGCTTCGTCGGCGGGGTCGGGATGGGCAAGAGCCGATTGGCCACCGTGGCGGCCGACCTGGCCGAATCATCGGGCCACCCGGTGCTGGCCTTAATCGGGTCGCCGTTTCACATCGACGCCGGCCTGCACCCGATTCGCATCCTGGTCGAGCAGCGCTGTGGCATCGAGCGGACAACCGAGCAGGCTGAGCGGTTGCGGCTGCTGGACCAGGAGGTGCGGTCGCGCGGACTCGAGCCGGAATCCACCGTCCCGCTGCTTGCCGCGGTGCTGGGCATCGCCGCCGAACACGGCTATCGGCCCGCGCGCACCGAGGGCGCCAAGCTGTACGAACAGATTGCCGAGGCCGTGCTGTCGTATCTGCTCACCTGCGTCGGCGACGGCCCGGCCGTGGTGCTCGCCGAAGATCTGCAGTGGTTCGATCCGTCAACGCGCGACGTAGTCGAGTCCCTGCTGGTCCGAGCGGACACCGGCAGGCTGCTCGTGGTGCTCACGGGACGCGACGCCAGCTCGCTTCCCGGCGCCGCTCACCTGGAGATCTTCGACCTCGCACCGTTGACCGCGGACGACACCGACGAGCTGATCACCGCCCTGGACCCGACTCTGTCCGCGGCGGAGCGCGCGAAGGTGCATCGTCGCTGCGACGGCGTGCCGCTCTACATCGAAGAGGTCGTGGCCAAGATGCGCGACCAGCCCACCGGCAGCGCACCGCGCGGGCAAGTGCCCGAGGCGCTCTACGAGCCCTTGTTCGCGCAACTGCAGGCAAACGACACCACGGTTCAAGTGGTCGAGGCGGCCGCCACGATTGGCCGGGAATTCGACCTCGACATGCTGCGCAACGTTGTCGACATCACCGAATCCGACCTCGACGACGCCGTCCGCGAGCTCGAGGCCGCGCTGGTTTTCGAGCCGACGGCGGTGGACAGCTGGCGTTTCCGCCACGAGCTGCTGCGCGAAGTCGCCTCCGAGCTACCACCGCCCAGCGTGCGCCGCTCGCTGCACAGCCGGACCGCCGACGCGCTGGTCGACGGCTCAGACCATCCCGACTGGCATCTGGTCGCCCTGCACTACGAGCATGCGGAACGCTTCGCCGAGGCGGCCAACGCCCACCAGCAGGCGGCCCAGGAAGCCCGCCGTCGCGGCGCCCTCGGCGAGGCCCGCAGCTGCCTGGACCGTGCCATCGCCCAAATCGAACGCATGGCACCTAGCCCGGGTCGCGACCGGCGGGAGACGCGGCTGCGGCTGCGGCGCGGGTTTCTGGCATCGGCGGCCGAAGGGACCGCGAGTCCGCAGGCAGCCACGGACTTCGAACGTTGCCTCAAACTCGCCGAAACCGATCTTCGCGACGACGACCTCTTCTCCACGTTGACCGCGCTGTGGGCGTATTACCTGCCGCGCGGGGACCTGCGCAGGACCCTGCAAGTGTCAAAGTCGGTTCGGGGCAAGCTTTCTGAAGGCCACCGCTGGTCTCGCCCGACCAACGAGGCCGCGTTCGGCATGGTCGCCTGGTACAGCGGCGATTTCGGTGACGCGCGCACGGTGCTCGAGGGAGCCACGGCAGCGGTGGCCGGTGCGGACACCACCGACTACGAGACGGTGTGGTTCATCCCCAATGACCCGATCGCCTCCATGCATACGCATCTGGCGCTGGCGCGTTTCGTGCAGGGCGATCTCGCCGGCACCGAAGAGCAGATCGGCCAAACCGCGCATCGCGTCGCCGTCCTGGGTTTCCCGCAGGGCCCGTTCAGTCATGCCTACGAATGCAGCTATGAAATCTGGATGCGCATCGAAGCCGGCCGGCTCGACCGCGCAGCAGAGCTTGTCGACGAACTCAACATCCAAGCCGAACGGCACGGCTTCGACTTTTGGGTTCTGATCGGCGCGACCCAGCGAGCCACCGTCGACGCGCTGTTGGCATTGGCCGCCGCCGACGCCGGCTCCGACCGCCTACGGCAGCATATCGAGATCATGACCATGTTCGTCGAAAGCTGGCGCCACGCCGAGGCGAAGCTGTTCGTCACGTTCTACGATGGCGTTCTCGCCCGGCTGCTGATCGCCACGGGCAAGACCGACCGGGCGCGGATGCGTCTGGACACCGCATTGCAATTGGGCCAGGACACCGGCGCGAACTTCTACCGCGCCGAGCTGTTACGGCTTCGCGCCCATACCACCGACGACGCCGACGCACGCGCCGCGGACCTGCGCGCCGCCCTCGACACAGCCCACCGGCAGCACGGGTCGATCTTCGAACTGCGCGCCGCGATAGACGACTTCGAGCTACACGGCGAATCCTCAAGGGACACACTGACAGACGCGATCAGCCGTTTCCCCGCCGGCAGTGACTGGCCGGAGTTGGCCCGCGCGCGGGCGCTGCTCGGGTGAGTCGGCCCGGCGGGCGGGTCGCCATCCTCGGTGGCGGCATGGCGGGATTGAGCGCCGCGTGGCGGCTCAGCGAACCGGGCTGGCGTGATCGCTTCGACTCCATCACGGTCTATCAACGCGGCTGGCGGCTGGGCGGCAAGGCCGCATCCAGCCGCGGCCGCAACGGACGGATCGAGGAACACGGGCTGCACATCTGGCTGGGCTCCTACCAGAACGCCTTCGGGTTGCTGCGCCAGTGCTACACCGAACTCGACAGGGCGACAACCGATCCGACAGCGCCGATCACGACCTGGGACCAAGCGCTGATTCCCGGCGACAACCTCGGACTGGCCGACTACTTCGGCAACGACTGGCTGATGTGGCTGGGCACGTTCACCCGCAACGAGGGGCTGCCCGGCGAACCGGGCCGCACCGGGCGGGAGATGACGGTGGTGGAGTTCACCCGCCGCGCGGTGCGGCTGGTCCGAGATTTCGCCGAAACCCAGCGCGGCGCAACGGTTACCGGGCCTGCGCTCTCCGCGTCCGCGGAGCCGCCAACTACCGCGCGGTGGATCGACGCCGTTACCGATGCGGCACTGGCGGCGCTGCTCGCACTGGCCGATCCGCAGGCACCGCGACGCACGGTGACTGACCTGATCGACGACGCACTTGAGGCGGTGCGCGACGCGCTGGATTACCAGCGCCGGCCCGACCACAAGCGGTCCTGGCTGCTGTTGTCGCTGATGACCGCGGTGATCCGCGGGATCCTCGCCGACAACTTGGTCACCGATCCGCGCGGTTTCCGCGCGATCAACGACGAGGATTTCAACGCGTGGATTCTGCGCCATGGCGCCCACCCCGACGTGGTGGACTTCTCGCTGGTGCGCGGGATGTATGACCTCGTCTTCGGATACGAGGATGCCGACCCCGCCCGGCCGTCATTCGGGGCCGGGCTGGGGGTCTTTCTCACTGGGCTGGTGCTGTTCGGGTACCAGGGCGCGATCTTCTGGAAGATGACCGCCGGGATGGGCGACGTCGTGATCGCGCCGATGTATGAGGCGCTGCGACGCCGCGGCGTCGAGTTCGAGTTCTTCCACCGCCTCGACAGGTTGCACCTCGACGACCGGGGTTTGGCGATCGACGCGATCACGATGGGGCGCCAAGTCCGCCTGGCCGACGGCGTTACCCGCTACGAACCGTTGACCAGGGTGCGTGGTCTGCCGGTATTCCCCGACGCTCCGGTGACCGGCCAGCTTGCCGCGCCTGATCAGATTCCCTGCGGTGGTTGGCATTCGCTGGAAACGTATTGGTCGGACCACGTCGACGCCGAGACCTGGGTATTGCGCCGTGGTGTCGACTTCGACCATGTCGTGCTGGCCGTATCGGTGGGGATGCTGCCCGTGGTGGCCGCTGAGCTGATCGAGGACCGACCCGAATGGCGGGAGATGACCTCGGGCATCCGCACCGTGGCCACCCAGGCGTTTCAGCTGTGGCTTCGCCCGGACGAACAGTCACTGGGGTGGAACGAGCCGGGGGCGACGGTCAGCGCCTACGTCCGCCCGTTCGAGACCTGGGCGTCGATGCCCCAGACACTGTGGGCCGAGGACTGGCCCGACCACGATCGCCCGCGCAGCGTCGCGTACTTCTGCGGCACGCTGAATGCGACCTGGCCCACCACCGAGGTCGGCAGCGGCTACGCGCGCCGCTACCAGCAGCACGTGCACGAGCAGGCAGCCGATTACATCGACCACCATCTGCGGCCGTACTTCCCGGCCGCGGTCGGTGACGCGGGGTTCAAGTGGCACCTGCTGGCTGGCGTCAACGGCGAGCAGGGTCGCGCCGCAGTGGGCACCCAGCACGTCAGTGTGAACGTCGACCCCTCCGATCGCTACGTGCAGTCACTTCCCGGAACGGAGCGCTACCGGCTGCGGCCCGACGAAAGTGGGTACGACAACCTGACTTTGGCCGGCGACTGGACCGACTCCGGCATCAACGCCGGATGCATCGAGGCTGCCGTGCTGTCGGGTCTGGAGGCGGCCAACGCGCTGCTCGGCCGGCACCGCTTCCACCGCATCAGCGGCTTCTACATGCCGTGACCGCGCCGAAACTGCGCAGGCGGTGTCGAGGCTGCCCACCGGGCGTGGATCGGCTCCCTCCATGCGCGCCCAGCACAGTCTCGACGCGGGTCACGGTCCACATGAATATGGCTGTATGGCTCTACTGATATGGTTAGCCGTATGAAAACGACGGTGAATCTACCCGACGAGCTTCTCCGCGAGGCGCAAGAACTGGCCCGTCAAGAACGGACCACCTTGCGGGCGTTGATCGAGGCGGGCCTGCGCACCGTGATCCGACAGCGCTCGGCCAACTCACCATTCGTCCTCACCGACGCAAGCGTGGATGGTCACGGTTTGCAACCGGCTCTGCGTGAAGCCACATGGGAGCAGATACGTAACACGATCTACGACCGTCCCGAATGATCGCCGTCGACACGAATCTTCTAGTTTACGCGCACCGGCGCGACGCGGAGTTCCATGATGCGGCGTCCCGCACAATTAAGGAACTCGCTGAAGGTAGATCCGCATGGGCGATCCCCTGGCCATGCGTCCACGAGTTTTTTGCGATCTGCACGCATCCCAAGATTTATGGGCCGCCGAGCAGCAGAAGCCAAGCGATAGCACAACTAGAGGCGTGGCTCGCTGCGCCGAGCCTTTCCATGCTCGGAGAAACGGCAGGTTATTGGGAGCAGCTGAAAAACTCTCTCAACGTCGGAAAGGTCACTGGGTCGATGGTGCACGACGCACGGATCGCGGCCCTGTGCCATGCGCACGGTGTACGTGAGCTCTGGTCAGCCGATCGCGACTTCGGACGCTTCAGTTCTCTTATGACCGTGCGGAATCCGTTGACCGACTAAAACGAACTCGCCAGCGACACAGGCCTGCCTCAGAGGTTCAGGCCGGAGAACATGATCCGACCCGGATCGTACTTCTGCCTCACGGTGGTCAGCCGGGAGAGGTTCGCGCCGAAGTACCGCGAAGCCGGTTGGTTCACCTCGAGATAGTTCACATAACCGCCGACCGAATATGGTTGCACCGCTTGGTGTGCGGTGTTGAGCCAGCTGGTAGCCGCCGCGGGATCACCGGATGTTTCGACGTACCACTGCACCAGCGAGGACTGCCGCCGCCACGGAAAGGCCGTGGCTCCCGGTGCCACGGTGGCCAGCGCGCCGTCGAGCGCGTGCATGATCGCCAACGCACGACCTGCCCCCCGGGGAAAGGCGTCGACCGCCGAGGTGATTCCCTGCGCGGCGGCCGGGGTGAGCGTCGTGAACACGTCAGAACCGCCGACGTATCCCAGCGGTGACGGGTTGAGGTTCTCGACGGCCAGATACTTCACCAGGTCCAAATAATTGAACGTGTGGTTCTCGGTTCCGCTCGGTTGGGTTCCCACCGCGGACGTGATGGCGCCTGCCACGCTGTTACCCGACCCGGCCGGGCTGGTCGCCAGGATGCGGCAGTGCGTACCCATCGCGTCGACGGTGGCGTCGGCCAGTGCCCAGCTGTTTCGGTCGGCGCTGCGCAGCCAGCTTTGCCAACCAAGGAGAACCTGGGCGAACGCCTGCGGCGGGAAATTGAGGTTGACGACGTCGACGTCGCCGGTGGGGAACGTGGCGAAAGTCAGCGAGGTGGTCACCCCGAAATTGCCGCCGCCCCCGCCGCGCAACGCCCAGAACAGGTCGGGGTTGTTGGCCGCAGACGCGGTGACCGCCTGGCCGCCGGGCAGCACCACCGACGCCGACGTCAATGCGTCACTCATCAGGCCCGCATGCCGGGAATGGGCGCCCAGTCCACCGCCCAGGGCGTGCCCCGCGCTACCGACCGACGGGCAGGTGCCCGTCGGGATCCCCCGGCCGGCCGCGGCCAGCGCTTGGTGCAGCGCATACAACTCGGTCGCGGGTGTCACCGTGACGTTCCCGGTGGCGGCGTCGTAATTGATGTCGCCGGGTAGCTGACGCAGGTCGAGCACCATCGTGCCGTTCGCGGTGGACGCCCCCACGTAGGAGTGCCCGCCACCGCGCGGCGCGACCTTGAGTTTGCCGGGCGGCAGCGAACGCCATCGCCTTCTGCACGTCCGCCGCCGACGTGGGAACGACGACTGCCGCCGGCGCCGAACCGTTGTAGTTGGTGTTGAAAACCTGCTTGGCGCTTCCGAATTGCGGGCTGTCCGGCGTCAGCACCTGCCCGCCGATGGCGGTGGATAGAGCGCTCCAGCCCGACGTGGGGTCGGCGCCGCTTCGGCCAGAGCCGAAAACCGCGCCGGCGGCTAACGCTCCAGCGGCAGCCAGCAGGAACGTCTGACGCGAGAACTCACGCGTCGGCTGCCGCGGTTCTGTCATGCCCGCATTGTGGGCTACCTACCGCCCAAAACCGCCCCGCCACAGAACGTGTCGGCAGACGATATGAGCTTGTGACCGTTCCCGACTCGCCCCAATCCGAGCGTCGCGGCAGGAATGCAAATCCTCGCCCGCAGTTATCGCGATTTCGGTGTCGCTTGTACCGCAGCGGCGCCTTGGAGGTTGTGGTGAATCTCGAGGCTGCGCGAGTGGCGTCCAGACTGGATACAGGGCGTGGATCGGAGCCGTTTTAGCGCTCCCAGCGCAGTCTCGGCGCATGGCGGCTCACAGGGCTGCGCGTAACTCACCCGCCAGATCGCCGGTATCGCTGACTTTGATCCCGCCCAGACCCAGCCACGACGTCATGCTCGCCAGTTCGCCGGCCAGCGCCGCGGCAACCCGGGCCGGTGGCCGCCCGGGTTCAGCGAACGCACCGACAACATGTAATGCGTCGGCGACGCGATCCGCCTTGAGGTCGACCCGGCCGACCAGTTCACCGTCGAGCAGCAACGGCCACACGTAATACCCGTAACGCCGCTGCGCCGCAGGGGTGTAAATCTCGATGCGGTAATGGAATTCGAACAGCCGCTGCACCCGCGGCCGAAAGAAGATCAGCGGGTCGAACGGACACAGCAGCGCCGTGCCGCGGTCGACCCGCGGCACCGATCGGCCCGCGCGTAGGTAGGCCGGCGGCCAGCCGTCGACGTCGACGCGTTCCAATTCGCCGTCGGCGACGAGTTTGGCGACCACCGGTTTGACCTGACCGGCACCCAGCCGGAAATAGTCGCGGATGTCGGCTTCGGTGCCGACTCCCAGCGCGGTGGCCGACCGCAGCACCAGTTCACGGATCGCGTCGTCGTCGTCAACCTGCCGCGCCAGCACCTCAGCCGGCAGCACCTGCTCGGTCAGGTCGTAGTGGCGGGCGAACCCGACCCGGGTGGCGGTGGTGAGCACACCGGCGGCGAATAGCGCCTCGGCCACCCACTTGGTGTCGCTGCGGTTCCACCAGGCGCCTTTCGACCGGCGTGGCTTGGCCTCCAGCTGCGCTTCGATCTGCCCGGCGGTAGCAGGCCCGAGTTCGCTGACCGCCGCGACGATGTCGTCGGCCAGCCGCGGGTTGGCCTTGACGATATGTTTTCCCCAGCGGCCGTGCCGGTATTCCCGCATCCGCCAGCGCAGCAGCGGCCAGTCGTCGACGGCCATCAGGGCGGCCTCGTGCGCCCAGTACTCCACCAGTAGCCGGGGCGAGCGCGCGCTGTGGGACCACGCGGCGCGGTCGAGCACGCCGCGGTCGTAGGGGCCGAGCCGGCTGAACACCGGTGCGTAGTGGGCTCGCACCGCCACCGACACCGAATCCAGTTGCAGCACCTGGATGCGGGAGATCAGCCGACGCAGGTGTGCGCGCGTGACCGGCCCGGCGGGCCGCGCCTCGGTCAGGCCCTGCGCCGCCACGGCCACCCGGCGGGCCTGCACGGCGCCCAGTCTGCTCATGACCGACGGTAGCTGTGCAACCGGTAACGCAGCCCCGAACGGCTGGTCGACCACTCCCCCGTCGTGCCCAGCCAGGTCTCGTCGAGCACCGGGGCCAAGCTGTCGCCGTCGTCACGGGGCAGGTCGATCTCGACCTCGGTGACCTCGCATCGGGTGGCCTTCGGCATCGCGAGCGCATAGACGTGTTCGCCGCCGACCACCCAGGTCTGCGGGTCGGTGAGCGCCTCCTCGAGGCTGCCCACCACGGTCGCACCGGTTGCCACGAAGCCATTTTGGCGGCTCAGTACGACATTTCGCCGGCCCGGCAACGGCCGGACCATCGCCGGCAGCGACTCCCAGGTCCGCCGGCCCATCACCACCGTGTGGCCCATCGTGACCTCTTTGAAGCGGGCCAGGTCTTCGGGCAGCCGCCACGGGATGCTGCCGGCGCGCCCGATCACCCCTGAGGTCGACTGCGCCCAGATCAGTCCGACCTCACTCATAGCGCCACTCCGCGATCCCGGCAAAGCCGGCATCATCGTCGTCGGCGCGACTCATACCGCGACGGGGGCTTTGATCGCCGGATGCGGATCGTAGTTCTCGACGACGATGTCGTCAAACGTGTAGTCAAAAATCGAACCACGTTGTGCCAGAACTAGTTTCGGGTAAGGCCGGGGCTCTCGGCTGAGCTGCTCGCGGACCTGCTCGACATGGTTGTCGTAGATGTGGCAGTCACCGCCGGTCCAGATGAAGTCACCGACCGAAAGACCTGCCTGCGCGGCCATCATGTGGGTCAGCAGCGCGTAGCTGGCGATGTTGAATGGCACCCCCAGGAACAGGTCGGCGCTGCGCTGGTAGAGCTGACAGCTCAGTCGCCCGTCGGCCACGTAGAACTGGAACAGCGCATGGCACGGCGCCAGCGCCATCTGCGGGATCTCACCGACATTCCACGCCGACACGATGATCCGCCGCGAATCGGGATCGGTCCGCAACAGCTGCAACGCCGCGCTGATCTGATCGACGTGCCCGCCCGACGGCGTCGGCCACGACCGCCACTGCACGCCGTAGACCGGACCCAGATCGCCTGTGGCATCAGCCCATTCGTCCCAAATCGTGACGCCGTGCTCGCGCAGCCAGCCGGTGTTGGAGTCGCCCCGCAAAAACCACAGCAACTCGTAGATCACCGACTTCAGGTGCACCTTCTTGGTGGTGATCAACGGGAATCCGGCTGACAGGTCGTAACGCATCTGGTGCCCGAACAGGCTGCGGGTGCCTGTTCCGGTGCGATCGGCTTTCGACGTGCCCCGCTCCAGTACCAGGCCCAACAAATCCTCGTAGGGTGTGACGATCGGCACGCGGCCAGCTTAGCGGCGATCGCAAGCGCGGCGAAGCCGGGCGCGGCGGGTCGACGCCGAATGAACCCGCGGCGATCGCAAGCGCGGCGAAGCCGGGCGCGGCGGGTCGACGCGAATGAAGCCGCGATCGCGACCCGGCGGGTCGACGCGAATGAAGCCGCATCGCGACCCGGCGGGTAAAACGGATGGCATGCCGAACATCACCGACACCGTCACCACCCCAGACGGCACCTGCACCGTGCGCCTGATCACCCCCGAGGGGCCGGGTCCCTGGCCGGGCGTGGTCATGTTTCCCGACGCCGGCGGGGTGCGGGACACCTTCGACGAGATGGCCGCCCACCTGGCCGGATTCGGGTACGCGGTGTTGCTGCCCGACGTGTACTACCGGCATGGCGACTGGGCCCCGTTCGACATGGCGACCGCCTTCACCGACGAGGACGAGCGCAAGCGGCTGATGTCGATGATCCGCAGCGTCACAGCCGACAGCATGGCCGTCGACGCCGGCGCGTACTTCGACTACCTCGCCGGTCGGCCGGAGGTCAGCGGTGACACCTTCGGCACCACCGGCTACTGCATGGGCGGGCGGACGTCGCTGGTGGTGGCTGGGCGCCGGCCCGAGCGCGTCGCCGCGGCGGCGTCGTTCCACGGTGGCGGGCTGGTGACCGACAGCGCGGACAGCCCGCACCTGCTGGCCGACCGGATCCGCGCCGCGGTGTACGTGGCTGGCGCGGAGAACGACGCCTCGTTCACACCCGTGCAGGCCGAGCAGCTCGATAAGGCGCTGACGGCGGCCGGCGTGGAGCACACGATCGAGACCTATCCGGCCGGCCACGGCTTCGCCGTCCCGGACAATCCGCCCTACGACGCCGACGCCGCCGAGCGGCATTGGACGGCGACCAGGGAGTTCTTCGCCAGCACGCTGGCCGGCTAGATTCGGCGGACTAACTCGTTCGCCGAGATATAACCCACGCACACCCGTCGCGGCGCGTCGTGTGTCTCGTTTATGTGTCGCGGGGCAAACCGGGGCTGAGCCGGCAAGCTCTCGGGCTGAGATACCTGCACTGTCGGCCACCTCGCGCGCCTTGGCGACCAGCGCATCGATGCGCGCCACGGTCGGGGTGCCGGCGGCGGCCTTGTTCTTCGGCTCGTCCAAGGCGCGACGCATCACGCCTTCGGCGATCACCGCGACCTTCCACAGCCCCAAGGCATGCCAGTACTTCAGCGTCGCCGCGTCACGCCCGGTTTCGGCCAGATACACCCGTGCCATCTCGGCGCGGTCCGGGAAGCCGGGCAGCGCGGCGGCGGCGAAGTCCCCGGCGGTGTCCTCGCCGGGCGCCGGCCAGTACGCCAGCAGGCTGCCAATGTCGGCCAGCGGGTCGCCCAGGGTGGACAGCTCCCAGTCCAGGACGGCGACCACCTCCCCGGTCTCGTGTGAGGTGATGACGTTGCGCAGATGGAAGTCGCCGTGCACCAGGGTCAGCTCCTGATGCTCCGGGGCCGCGGCGACCAGCCGTCGGGTCAGGTCGTCGAGGTCGGGCGATTCGCGGGTCTTGGACAGCTCCCATTGCCCGGCCCAGCGCTTCAGCTGACGCTGCGCGTAGGGCTTGTGGCTGGCCAGATCGTGCAGGCCGACTGCCTCGATGTCGACGGCGTGGATTTTCGCCAGGGCCTTGGGTAGCGAGAGCCCAATCTGCCTGCGGCGCTGCGGAGTCAACGCCTCGGCCACCGACATCCGGTCCACCACCAGCCCGTCGACGAACTCCATCAGCAGCAGCGGAACGCCGCTGGAGTCCGGTGCCGACCCGCTGCGCCCGGCTTCGCCGCGCTGGCGATCGCCACGGGGCTTCGGTGGCGACCCGCTGCCCCCAGCTGCGCCGCGCTTGACCTCGCCGGCGTCGCGGGTCAGACCGTAGATGCGCGGGGTGGGCACCGCGGTGTCCTGGAGCGCGGACAGGATCCGCGCCTCCCGGGCGACGTCGTGGGCCGAGGTCAGCAGGCTGCCCAGTGGCGGACGGCGTAGCACCCAGCTGCGGCCTTGAACGTCGCGAACGAGGTAGGTCAGGTTCGACTGGCCCAGCCCGATCCGCTCGAAGCTCAGCGGCGGGGTACAGCCGCTGTCGAGTTGCCCGATCCAGTCGGTGACGGCCGCCGGGTCGATTCCGACGACGGTGCTAGTCATGAGACGCCCGGAATGCCTGCGCGTCGCCCAGTAGCTGGCCCCCGTCGATGACCATAGCCTCGCCGGTGATCCAGCTCGCGTCGTCGGAGACCAGGAAGGCGACCGCGGCCGCGACATCGGCCGGCTCACCGATGCGACCCAGCGCGGTCCCCGCCGACACGGCGTCCTCGTGGTCTTTCCACAGCGCCTCGGCGAGCCGGGTACGGACCACGCCCGGGCAAAGCGCATTGACCCGGACCTGCGGCGCGAGTTCGGCCGCCAATTGCTTGGTCACATGGATCAGCGCGGCCTTGGTGGCGTTGTACATGCCCATGTTGAGCGCGAAGTGCATGCCGCCGATGGACGCGGTGTTGACCACCGAGCCGCCGTGCTCACCCATCCACGCCTTGACCGCCAGCGAGGTCCACAACAACGGCGCCCAGAGGTTGACGTCGAAGGTCTTGGCGAAGCGGGCGTGGTCCTGCTCAATCAGCGGGCCGTACGCCGGGTTGGTGCCAGCGTTGTTCACCAGGATGTCCACGCTGCCGAACCTGTCGAGCGCGAGCCCGACACAGCGCTGCGCGGCGTCCTCGTCGACGGCGTGGGCGGCCACACCGACGGCGTCGGGCCCGACCTGCGCGGCGGCCGCCTCGGCACTGTCCTGCTTGCGGGACGTGAGCACGACGTTCGCGCCGGCGCCGGCCAGTCGCTGCGCGGTCGCCAACCCGATCCCACGCGAGCCGCCGGTGATGATCGCGGTACGGCCGGTCAGGTCGGCTGCGCTCACCGCCCCTCCCCCTGCAGCATGCGCTGGTAGCGGCGCATGCCATCGAGCCACCGGTCGTAATCGGTGGCCTTGTGGCGGTACATGTCCAGCACGGCGGGGTGCGGCAGGATCAGGAAACGCTCCTCGTCGATAGCCGCCAGCACGATGTCGGCGACGACGGCCGGCTCGAGCACCTCACCGGCGGTGGTGACGGCCCGGGTGGCGAGATCGCCCAGCGGATCGCCGGACTGCTCGCCTGAGTGCAGCAGCTTGGTGTTCACTCCCATCGGGCACAGGCAGCTGACCCGCACGCCCTGGTCGCCGTAAGTGATGTTGAGCCACTCGGCGAAGCCGACGGCCGCGTGCTTGGTGACCGAGTAGGTCGCCGAGCCGAGCTGGGTGAGCAGTCCGGCAGCCGATGCGGTGCTGACGAAATACCCCTCGCCGCGCTCGACCCAGCCGGGAATGAGCAACTTCGCGGCACGGATGTGCGCACGCAGGTTGACGTCGATGCTGTGGTCCCAATCGGCCTCGCTGGCGCCCAGACCTGTGACGCCGGTGATTCCCGCATTGGCGAAATACAGGTCAACTGGGCCGAATTCGTGCTCCGCGAGGTCGATGAGGCGTTGGATCTGTGCCGTGTTGGACGCATCTGCACCGGCACCAAGCGCGCAACCGGAGTGCGTACTGTTGATCTGCGCGGCCACCGCCGCGGCCGCGCCGGCGTCCAGGTCTGCGACGACGACCCGGGCGCCGTCCTGCGCGAGTCTGGCGGCCAGCGCCGCGCCGATGCCGTTGCCGCCGCCGGTGACGACGGCAACCTTCTGGGCAACTTTCACAGCCGAATCCTTTGGTTCGTAGGTGCAGTTACTTGGTGTTGTAGTTATCTTGCCGATCCAGTCCGCCTTTCGATAACCCGGGTGTGCGGACGCCCCGGACCGGGTACGCCAGATGTGCCAGCGTGTAGCAGGCCGCGCGGCGGAAAGCTTCGGGAGTTTCAACCAAAAGCTGAGTGATGGTCAGAGCACGTAGCGACGATTGGAGAAGCCATGGGAGACAGTGACTTCAGTAAGGGCGACAAAGTCCAGTGGAAGAGCCACGGCAAAAACGTCAAAGGCACAGTGGAAGAAACGATTACCACCGACACCGAAGCTGCGGGGCGCACGGTGCGAGCGTCCAAGGATGAGCCGCAATACCGGGTGACAAGTGACAAGACCGGTGCCGACGCCGTACACAAGCCAGATGCTTTGCGGCCCGACCAGAAATGAGCGCAATACTAGATTCGAGAGCAGCTATGGCTTCTAATGATGACGTAACCTGGAAAGAGTTCCGTGACACCGTCAATATGACCGCGACCGAACTCGATAAGTGGCTCAAGACTGACCAATCCCAACAGGTGGGGCAGAAATCGAAAAACAGCGAATCGACCGGACATGCCAGCGGCCGACGCATCGTCGCAATCCTGAAAGCGAAGAAAAGCGATCTGACCGATGACGACTACGCACATATGCGCAAGGTAATCGGATACGCGAAGCGCCATCTCAAGCAGCGGCCAAGCGGCGACATACGCGAAACCGCGTGGCGGTATTCGCTGATGAACTGGGGCCACGACCCGATCAAAAAGTGACTGCCCCGTCCTCTGAGCTTCAGCGGCGCAACAACCTGGTGATCCATGCCCGGGAGTCGGCCGGGTCGATCACATCGTCGAGCTCGAAGGTGGTGGCCGACGTCAGCGCCTTGCCGTGCTGGTAGGCGGCCTCGACCAGCCGGTCGAACAGCTGCTGACGTTCGGCCGGGTCCGCCACGGCCGTCAGCTCCTTGCTGAACCCCAGCCGCACCGCACCTTCCAGGCCCATTCCGCCGATCTCCCCGGTCGGCCAGGCCACGGTGAAATCCGGCGCGTGAAAAGACCCGCCAGCCATAGCCATCGCGCCCAGCCCGTAGCCCTTGCGCACGATGATCATGCCCACCGGCGTAGTCAGCCGCGCGCCGAGCACGAACAGCCGGCTGAACCGCCGCACCGCGGCCTCCTTTTCGGCATCCGGGCCGACCATGAATCCCGGTGTGTCACAAAGCGAGACCAACGGTAGCGCAGACGATTCGCACAAGACGAAAAAGTCGGCGATCTTGTCGGCGGCCTCGGCGTCGATGGCGCCGCCGAGGTGGTGACTGCTGTTGGCCAGCAACCCATACGCCGCACCCTCGACGCGAACGAGTGCGGTGATCACACCGACCCCGTAGTCGGGTCGCAGCTCGAGCACCGAGCCGACGTCGACGATCGAACCGATCACCCGGTGCACGTCATAGGCCCGTAACCGGTTCTCCGGCACCACATGCCGGGCCACTCGGGGATCCGGCGCCTCCCAGTCATCAACGCTGCCTTGGAAATACGACAGGTACTTCTTGGCCAGCGCCACCGCGTGCGCCTCGTCTCGCGCCGCGAGGCTGACTACGCCGTTGCGGCGCTGCACGTCGATCGGTCCGATGTCCTCGGGCCGGTACACCCCGAGCCCGCCACCCTCGATCATCGCCGGCCCACCCATGCCGATGTTGGCCTCAGGGGTGGCGATGATGATGTCACAGATACCGGCCAGCGCGGCATTGCCGGCAAAGCACCGGCCCGACACGATCGACACCAACGGCACCCGCCCGCTCAGCGCGCCCAGCGCGCGAAACGTCGGGACATCCAGTCCGGCGACATTGCCCAGATCGGTATCACCGGGCCGGCCACCGCCACCTTCGGCGAACAACACGACCGGAAGACGTTGCCGCGCCGCCAGTTCGAAGACCCGATCGGTCTTGGCGTGGTTGCGCATGCCTTGCGTCCCGGCCAGCACGGTGTAGTCATACGACACCACGACGGCCTGTGCGGCGGTGCGGCCGAACCAGTCGGCGCCGATCGTCGCCACACCGGCGACCAGGCCATCGGCCGGGGTGTTGGCGATCAGGTCTTCATCCGAGCGCCGGCTGCGCTGCGCGGCGATCGCCAGCGCGCCGTACTCGACGAAGCTGCCGGCGTCGACCAGGTCGGCGATGTTCTCCCGGGCGGTGCGGCGACCGTGCTTGTGCCGCTTGGCAACAGCGGTCGGCCGCCCTTCGTCGAGGGTAAGCAGATGCCGGTGCCGGACCTCGTCGAGATCGTCGCGGGGCTGGTCGAGGTCGAGCTGGGCGACCGCATCCTCCGTCGCATCGGCGCCGGTGCGGGCGAAGACCACCAACGGGTCGCCGGTGGCGACGACCTGCCCGATCGTCACCACGTTGCGGAGCGTGCGCAGTGCAGCCGGCGCGCTGAGCACGTGCTGCATTTTCATCGCCTCGAGCACGACCAGCTGACCGCCCGCAACGAGTTCGACGCCCTCGGGTGCCACCTCGATCACCGTGCCGGCCAGCCGCGCCCGCAGCACCTCCTCACCAGGATAGAGCTCCACTGGGGCAGCGCGGGTTTCGTACCGGTGCGACAGCGCGGCGTCCGCCAGTCGCGCAACGTTGTGGTCCAGGAAATTGGTCGGCACGGCGCCGGATTGGAGCTGACTGTCAGACAGCAACTCCGCCAGAAATGCGGCGTTGGTGCCGATGCCATCGATGCTGAACTCAGCCAACGCGGTTTGGGCCTTGCGCAGTGCCGCGGGAAACGACGAACCGCGCACGTGGGTGATCACCTTGGCCAGCAGCGAATCGTATCGCGGGCTCGGGGCCAATTCGGGCCGCCCGCAGGTGTCAACGCGCACGCCGGGTCCGCTCGGCGGCGAGAACACCGACAAGGTGCCCGCCGCCGGCAGGACCGACCCGTCGGCGTCCATCGTCTCCATGTTCACCCGGAGCTGGATCGCGATGCCCCGCGCCGCAGCGGGATCGCCACTCACTTCGCTGTTCTGGGCGCTGATCCCGTCGGGCAGATCAAGCTCGTCGAACACGGCGCCGCGGGCAATGGCGAGCTGGACAGCCACCAGGTCTACGCCGGTCACCTCTTCGGTGACGGTGTGTTCCACCTGGATTCGCGGGTTGACCTCGAGAAAGACCAGCCTGTCGCCGGTGACCAGGAATTCGACCGTCGCCAGCCCCCGATAGCCGGCTGCGGCGACCAGCAGCGCGGCGCCCCGATGGAGATCGCTCC
Source organism: uncultured Actinomycetota bacterium (assembly GCA_963787635.1). Taxonomy (GTDB): domain Bacteria; phylum Actinomycetota; class Actinomycetes; order Mycobacteriales; family Mycobacteriaceae; genus Mycobacterium. Next base: position 94,498 of record CAWBDP010000010.1, read on the forward strand.
GCAAAACCGCCGAAAGATGTTGGGCAGGAGCTATTTCCACGACCTTCTGGAAGCGCCGCTGGATGCTGCAGTCGCGGTCACCGAGCGCAAGGGCACGTACACCGTGTTCGGTCGGCGCGGCGACGACCTGTACCTCGATATGCCGCGCGTCGTGCAGGTAGGTCTCGGCGAACACCGCGGAATCACCGAAACCCAATTGCGCCTCCGCGGCGCATCGGCGGTAGGCGTCGTCGATCTGCTCGGCGTCGCGCACCAGCCGCATGCCGCGGCCACCGCCGCCGGCCAGCGCTTTGATGATGATCCCGTCGGGGTGGGCGGTGAAGAAGTCGCGTACCTGCGCGATGCTGCTCGGGCCTTCGGTCGCCGCCAGCACCGGCACGTCGGCGGTGATCGCCGCGCGGCGTGCTGCCGACTTGTTTCCAAACAGCTCAAGCAGCTCGGCCTGGGGACCGACGAAGGTGAAGCCCGCTGAGGTGCAGGCGCGCGCGAAATCGGGGTTCTCGCTGAGGAACCCGTAGCCGGGGTGGATGAGCTGCGCGCCGCACTTTGTCGCCGCTGCCAGAATTTCCGCCTGGTCCAGGTAGGCTCGCGGGCCCACGCCGGACAACCCGATCGCCTCGTCAGAGGCGTGTACGTGGGTGCTGTCGGCATCGTCTTCGGCATAGACCGCGACGCTGAGCATACCCAATTCGGCTGCGGTACGGATGATTCGAAGCGCGATCTCGCCCCGGTTGGCGATCAGCAAGGTGGGCTTCATCGCAGCGGGCTGCCCCACTGGGTCTGTTCGCGAAGCAGGCCCTTGAGCAGCTTGCCGCCGGCGTTGCGCGGCAACGCCTCGCTGGCCACGCTGACGTATTGTGGAACCTTGAAATCGGCCAATTGCCGGCGGCAGTGGTCCAGCACCGCACTCACATCAATCTGCTCTTGCTCGCCGAACAGCACAGCGCCGACCTTCTCACCCATGACGTCGTCGGGCACCGCTAGCACGCAGGCGTCGGCGACACCGGGTGCCGCCAGGAGAACCGCCTCGACCTCCACGCTGGACACGTTCTCCCCGCCGCGGTTGATGATGTCCTTGAGCCGGTCGACGATGTGCACCCGGCCCGCGTCGTCGACGCGCACCACGTCGCCGGTGTGCAACCAGCCGTCGACCAGCGTTGCGGCGGAGGCTTCCGGTCGATTCCAGTAGCGCGTCATGATGTTGGCTCCACGGGCGACCAACTCGCCCACACTGCGGTCGTCACCGGCGGGAATCACTCCCAGGTCCACCGACGGCACCGCGTAACCAACCGAGTCGGCGTGCTCGACCGCGTCGTCGTCGGGCAACACCGTCATCAGCGAGGCGCTCTCGGTCATGCCGTACCCGTTGAACACCGTCGCATCGGGAAACGCATCCTTCACCGACCTCACCAGCGACGGCGCGATCGGCGCGCCCCCGTACCCGACCCATCTGACGCTGGAAACGTCGGCTCGGCCAAAGTCGGGATGCCGCAACAACAATGCGTAGACCGCCGGAACGGTCACCATGAACGAGATCCGCTCAGCGGGCAGCGTCGCGATCAACGCGGCAAGGTTCAGCGCCGGCATGATCACCGACGTTCCACCGGTATAGGCCGCGGTCAGCAGCTGCGAATTACAGCCGGTCACATGAAATAACGGCACCGAGATGAGCGTCCGCAAGCCCTCCCCGATGTCACGTTGCCCCAGGCACCGAAGCATGTTCTCGGCGTTGGTCAAAAACGCCTCGTGGGTGATCGGCACGCCCTTGGGACGCCCGGTGGTTCCCGAGGTGTAGAACAGCGCGGCGACCTCACCGCGTCCGAGGTCGTCGGCGACATACGGTTCACCGTCGGGCAGCTCGGAGTCGGCAGCCAGGTCCAGCCGCACATCGGCGTCGGCGAGCACGAATTCGACCTCCGGCGCCGCGGAGCGGGTGTTGACCGGCAGCGCGACCCCACCGGCCATCACCGTGCCCCAGAACCCCAGCACCCAAGCGACTCCCGACCGATAGCGCACGGCGACGCGGTCACCTCGCTTTAGGCCGGCCGCGCGCAACCCGCCGGATACCCGGGCCGCCCGGTCCCACAGCTGCCGGTAGGTCAGCCGCGCGGCGCTCAGTTCTACAAGTTCGCCTATTTCTACAACGGCCTCGCTTTCCGGCCGGGCTCGGACGTGACGGGCGAGCATGTCCGGCAGCGATTCCGGCAGTTGGTCGTAGTGCGCGATCCCGTCAGCGTCCCGGGAAACACCGGTCCGCTGAAATGGATTGCCGTGGCGCGGGATCTCGATCACGTCTTGCATCGGTATCGGATTGCCTTAGGCGAGTTGCTGATCTGGCCGTCGCGGTCGATATTGCCGCAGTTCGTCGGCCAATGCTCGGACCTCGGTGCAAAGCTCGTCGATGTGGGCTTTCGTCGCGGCCCGGTTCTCGATGTCGGCTTCTTCGACGCGCTGCACGATCCACGAGGCGAGCGACACGGTGACCACACCAACGAGACTAATCCCGCCCGTCATCAGCAAAACCGCCACCACGCGACCGGTGAACGTCACCGGGTACAGGTCGCCGTAGCCGATGGTGGTGACGGTGGTGATCGACCACCACAGGGCCTTTCCGAACGAAGTGATGGTGGCACCGGACTGGTCGCGTTCGGTGTCGAGGACGGCCAGCGATGCCACATAGATGAGCAGCAGGTGCCGGAAGAACCAACGCCAACGGCGCGGCGCCAGGCTCAGCCGAGCGAGGTAGTCGATCGCGAACAGGCCCCAGATGATCCAGGTCGTCGCCGCCAGGACAAGCGCTTGGGAGCCCTGCGGTCGGCCAAGCACTTCCACCGAGTAAGCGATCAGGAATATGACGGCGAACACGGCCAGCGGCCACTCGGTGCGCTGCGACCAGCGCTCTGCGTCGAGTCGCTTACTCACGCGGCGGCCTCCACTAAATCGTCGCCAGATCATCACCGGCGTTGACGTCACTGCATCAACGTTGCGGCAAGCGTGCCACCCAACTCGTAGGCCTGCTCGCGGACCGTCGCATCGATCGGCCCGGTGACCTCCACGACGTCGGCGGCCTTGCTCAGGGAAAGGCCGGTGCACACTTTCTCCACCGCCTTGGCCGCACCCACGGTGTCATTGTTGCCGTGCACCCACAACCCGTAGGGGCGGCCCGACACGTGATCCAGGCTCGGGTAGTAAACCGTGTCGAAGAAATGCTTAAGCGCGCCGGACATGTAACCGAGGTTGGCGGTGGTGCCGAACAGGTAGCCGTCGGCGTCGAGTATGTCCGGGATGGTCGCGGCCAGCGCCGGCCGGGCCACCACGTCGACGTCCTCGATCTCGGGGTCGTTGGCGCCGGCGAGGACGGCTTCCAGTATCTCCCGGGTACCGGGCGAGGGCGTGTGGTGAACCACCAGAAGCGTCTTGCTCACGAATATCCTTGCAGTTCAACGGCTTTCTTCATAGCCTCGCGGGCACGGGCGCGGTCGCCGGCGTAGTCATAGGCGCGGGCCAGCCGGTACCAGCGCCGCCAGTCGGCGGGATCGTCGAACACCTCGGTGCGCACGGTATCGAACAACGCGTCGGCCGCGGGTCGTTCGATGCGGCCCGAGGGACGCCGCGGCAGCGCGCTGACGTCGAGTTCCATTCCGTCTTCGGCGATCAGCCGGGCCAGCCGCTGATGCGCGAACCCGGCGCGCAGGGTGGCGATCATCGCCCACAGCCCGATGACGGGCAAGATCAGCAACGCCGCACCAAGTCCCATCGCGGCGCCCCGACCCGAACCGATCAGCAGCACGGCGGTCCGGCCGAGCAGACCGCAGTACACCAGCAGCGCCAGGCACATCAACGCGATCAGCAGCTGAACGCGCAGGGCGCCGTTCATGACAGGTCGAGCAGGACCTCGATGCCCACAGTGAGCCCGGGCCTGTTCCCGACGGCACGCACCGCCAACAACACGCCCGGGACGAACGAGGCGCGGTCGAGGCTGTCGTGCCGAATGGTCAGCGTCTCCCCGGCGGTGCCGAACAGCACCTCCTGGTGAGCAATCAGTCCGGCCAACCGCACCGAGTGCACCGGAACACCGTCGACATCGGCGCCGCGGGCGCCCGGCAGGCTGGTGGTAGTGGCATCGGGGTTGGGCGGCAAGTCCTTTCGGGCTTCGGCGATCAGTGCCGCGGTGCGCGCCGCGGTGCCCGACGGCGCGTCGGCCTTGTGCGGATGATGCAGTTCGATGACCTCCACCGAGTCGTAGAACGGGGCGGCCTGTTGGGCGAAGTGCATGCACAGCACCGCGCCGATCGCGAAGTTCGGCGCGATCAGCACGGCGCTGCCGGGCCTGGCGGCCAGCCACGACCGCACCTGTTGGAGCCGCTCTTCGGTGAACCCAGTGGTTCCGACGACGGCGTGAATCCCGTTGTCGATGAGAAATCTCAGGTTGTCCATCACGACGTCGGGATGGGTGAAGTCGATGACGACCTCGGTGTGGCCCTCGGTCAGTCGGCTCAGCGGATCACCCTCGTCGACCTGCGCGGACAGTGTCAGGTCGTCGGCGTCCTGCACAGCCTGCACCATCGTCGATCCGACTTTGCCTTTCGACCCCAGCACTCCTACCCGCATGCAGTGCAGCCTAGCCCGGCGACGATGCAGGCCGGATCGGTCTGAGGTGGGCGTACCTCCCAGCCGCGTGGGGGCTCCCCGGCTTGCGCAGGGATGGCGAGGGGGCGAGGCGGGCAATCCAGAACAGCCCGGCGACGATGCGGCGCGGTCGGTGCCGCTGCGGTGCATTGGCACATGCGTGCTAATGCACGCGGCGCCGAGCGGCGATCTGCCTGGCCAGCAAACAGTGGCGAGTTGGCCAGAAGGTGGGCAGACCCCAGCCTCAGCCATGCCCGCGTACGGGCCGTACGCGCGATCTCGCTTTGCAGCGTTCCACTGAGAGGCATTCCAGCACAGAGGTTTTGGTCGCCGAGTTATCCACGCGACGCCACATAACCGGATTGACCGATCAGGACCGGACGTACGACCCGACGGAAACACCCGTGCCGCAACGGAGGACAAAGCAGTGCCGCTATCAGCGGCGGGCCGAAAGATAAGAACAATTAATTATCGTCGAAACCCTCCCTGGAAGGTCGTCAGGTGCTTATTTTGTCATACAGATTTGGAAAGGAGCCCATTCATGATCAAGATCATCACCACGGGTGCGCTACTGGCAGCGGCGGGGTTGCTGGTCGCACCGACGGCCAACGCCGATCCCAGCGGTAACACCTGGGCCTCGATCGCCTACTCGACGACCACCGGCAAGTACGAGCTGGTCTACAATGCCTCCAGCCAGCTCGACGCCCAGAACAGTGCCACCGCAGGGTGTAACCAGCACGCCGGCGACAACAGCTGCAAAGTTGTGACGTACTCCAACTACTGCGTGAGCCTGGCCACCGACCCCGACCCCAACGACAACGCGGGCTACTCCGGCGGGCACGGGAACACGCTGGCCGACGCCGACGCCGACGCAATGAACGGCGCGCAGCCGGGCTGGACCATCGAGGGACACGGCTGCAATACCACCTAGAGCGGCCGCTGCCCGGGTCATACGGATTTGAAAAGGAGCCCCTCATGATCAAGATCATCACCACCGGTGCGCTACTGGCAACAGCAGGGTTGCTGTTCGCACCAACGGCCAACGCCGATCCCAGCGGGAACACCTGGGCCGCGATCGCCTACTCGACGACCACCGGCAAGGCCAACCTGAACTACAACGCCTCCAGCCAGCTCGACGCCGGGAACGCTGCGGTGTCGGCGTGCAACCAGGCCTCCGGCGACAACAGCTGCAAGGTGGTGGCGTACCTCCCCGTTCTGCGTGAGCCTGGCCACCTCGCCCGACCCCAACGACAACGCGGGCTACTCCGGCGGTCAAGGGGAACACGCTGGCCGCCGCCGACGCCGACGCGATGGACGGCGTGCCGTCGGGCTGGACCATTGAGGGACACGGCTGCAACAGCAGCTAACCCGCCCGGAAGATCGGTCGTCGTCGCCTCAGACGTCGATGACCACGCGACCGCCGGGGGCCCGCGAAACGCAGACCAGCATTTCGTCGTCCCCCTCGGCGGTACGACCACGACGCTGGACATGCCCGCTCAGCAGCCTGACCTTGCACGTCCCGCAGAATCCCTGCCGACAGGAGTGGGCCGTCCCCGGATCGTGGTCGAGCATGACGTCGAGTGCTGACCGGTTGGCGGGAACGTCGAGCACCCACCCGGAACGGGCCAGTTCGAGTTCAAACGGGCTACCGTCCACCACGGGAGGCGGGCTGAACCGCTCGTAGTGCAATGGCGCACTTGCGTGTTCATCACGGGCAACGCGCACCGACTCCAGCATGCCCGACGGGCCGCAGACGTAGACCGCGGTGGTCGGCCCGGCGCCGGCCAACAGATCCTCGGCGGTGGCGAATCGGCCACGCTCGTCGTCGGCCCACACGGTGACCCGATCAGGGGCCACCGAGAGCACCTCGTCGAGCAGCGGCATGTATTCCCGGCTGCGGCCGGCATAGACCGCGCGCCAGTCGATTCCGCGTAGCGAAGCCGCCCGGATCATCGGCAGGATCGGTGTCACGCCGATGCCACCGATCACGAACAGCACCTCACGCTCGCCGCTGCCCAGGTAGAACGCGTTGCGCGGACCTTCGAACGTCAGCGGGTCACCCACGTCGAAGGTGTCGTGCATCTCGATCGAACCACCACCGCCGTCGGCGATCCGGCGCACCGCGATGCGGTACTCGGTCCGCCGCCCGGGTGGCCCGCACAGCGAATACTGGCGGCGCCGGCCCGAGGGCAGCTGAACGTCGATGTGCGCCCCGGGATTCCAGGACGGGAGCAATCCGCCGTCCGGGTCGGCCAGCATCAGTGCCACCACGTCCGGGGCGAGCAGTTCGCGTTTGGTGACGGTCGCGGTATGGGTGCGGCCCACCGGCACCACCCGCGACGGTGTCCATCGCGTCGCCGTGGACAACCCGCCCAGTACCGCCCCGATACCCCACAACACCGAAGACAGCCGGTCGCGTTCACGGCGACCGTAGAGGTCAGGCGGCCTGGTTGCCCAGATACTCTGTGGCACAGTAAAATCCGATCTCAGGTTTGCCGGATGTCGTAGCGCGCCAACAACCGGACCAGCGACGGGCTGATGCGCCGCAGCGCGTAGCCCACCCTGGACTCGGCGGTGATCGGTACCACCGGCGGACCCGTCCGGACCGCCTTGACGATCGCCTTGGCGGTGGCTTCGGGCGTGTAGTTGCGGCGCCGGTAGGCGGCGTCAGCCTTCTGCCGCGCGCGATCTTGTTGCTCGGCCGTCATTCCCGGATAGATCGTGCTCCTGGCGAGATTGGTGTTGATAAAGCCCGGGCACACCGCGGTGACGGTGACGCCTTCGTCGGCGAGGTCGGCGCGCAGTGACTTCGGAAAAGGCCAACACCGCGGCTTTCGTCGTGCCATAAGCGACCATGGATTTCGACGGCAGAAACGCCGCGGCCGACGACACGTTGATGATGGTGCCGCCCTCGCCGCGTTCGACCATCTGCGCGCCGAACGCCCGGCTCCCGTTGAGCACGCCGCGCAGATTCACCGCCAGGATGGTGTCCCAATGCGCCGGCGTCGTCTCCAAAAATCGCCCTGCAATGGCGATCCCGGCGTTGTTGACCAGGATGTCGACTACCCCATGCTCTTTTTCGACTTGTGCGGCAAGGTCGTTCATCACCGCTTCGTCGCTGACGTCGGCCTGGTAGACCGCGGCGTCGGCGCCGGCGTCCCGGACAGCGTCCGCGGCGTCGTGTGCGGCAGCCAGATCGCGATCGACGATGACGACCGCACGCGCCCCCTGCCGGGCCAACTCGATCGCGGTGGCCCGGCCGATCCCGGCGCCGGCTCCAGTGACCAGCGCGAGTTGGCCCCGCACCGCACGGCGCCCCGCCCGCGCCACCGGTCTGCCGGACGAAGCGCTGCCGCCGGCGACCCGATCGATCCATTCGCCGGTCAGCCGCGCGATCACCTCGGGTCGCGAACTGACCACCCAGTGGCCGCCCTCGATCGGAACTACCCTGCTGCCCACCGGGATTAAGCCGGTGAACCGCTGCAGCGCCGGTGTGACGAAGATGTCTTTGCGCGGTGCCAGCACCTGGACCGGGACGGCGGTCGCAGGCAGTTGCGTGCCCGGCGCCAGAAACGGCGCGGGCATGTTGGCCCGGTAGAGGTTGAGCCCGTTGAGGTGGTCGCCGGCCGAGCGTACTGGCTCGCGGTGGCGGATAAGGGTACTGGACTCGCCGATGCGCTCGGTAGCGCTCAACAATTTTCGAGCCAAGCCCTAAGCGGTACGCGAACTCCGCCACACCGGGACATAGGAAGAACCAGATGTATCCCGACGCCATCAGCTGTCTGGCTACGTCGACGACCGCGCGCGGGCTGCGCGGTGAGCGCAGAAACTTGCCTGCGTAGTTCAGGTGCGGCCCCGAAATCGAGGTGAACGATGCGATTTTGGTCGCCACCGTGTCGTCGGTGATCGCGGCCCAGCTCTGGATGGAGCCCCAGTCATGGGCCAGCAGGTGCACCTGACCGACCCCGAGGCTGTCGATCACCGCTTCGATATCGGACACCAGCTGGGAAAACCGGTAGCCCGACCGGTCTGCGGGACGTCCGGATTCGCCGGCTCCGCGCACGTCGTAGGCAATGAAGTTGTAGCGGTCGAGAAGATGTTCGGCCACCCCGTCCCACACGTGGTGGTTGTCGGGATAGCCGTGGATCGCCAGCACGGTCGGGCGGCGCGGATCGATCTCGGTGTAGGCGTGTACGGCCAAGTCGACGCCGTCGGACGCGGTCAGGGAGGTGCGGGAGGGCACCGCCGCAGTGGTGGTCATGAAATCCTCGTTGTCTAGTGGGATGCGCGCGCGGCGGGCGAGACGGCCAGGTAGTCGACCGCCCGCTCGACCCCGCCCAGCCGTGACGGATGGAAGCCCGGTAAGTAGTAGGCGCCGATGACCCGCACGAACCGCAGCGGACCGGGCACCAAACCGCGCCGCGCCGCGTCGAAGTAGTCCCGCCAGCGCGGTTTGGCGCCCTGCGGCACCTGGGGGTCGATCGAATACATGAACCGAACTCCGCGTACCCACAGCAGCAGCATCATCGGCGATACCACCAGCTGAGTGCGCGCCTGGCGCCAGTAGCTCGCCCGCAGGTGTTTCATCACGTCGAAGGCGACGGCTTTGTGCTCGACTTCCTCGGCGCCGTGCCAGCGCAGCATGTCCAGCATGACGCGGTTGGTGCCGATGGCGTCATGCCGCGGGGTGTCAAGGACCCATTCACCCAGGATCGCGGTGTAGTGCTCGACGGCGGCCACGATCGCCACCCGCTCCAGCAGCCAGCTGCGTCGGCGCCGCACACTCCACCGCGGCCGGTCGCCCAGCAAGGTCTGGAAGAGCCAGGCGATCTGCTCGGTGTAGGGCGTCACGTCGACGCCTTGGGCGGCGAAGTAATCCAGCACACCGGAATGGGCCTGGGAATGCATCGCCTCCTGGCCGATGAATCCCTGTACGTCGAGGCGCAACTGATCATCTTTGATCAGCGGCAGGGCCTGCTTAAACAGGTCAACGAAGAACTCTTCGCCGGCGGGCAGCAGCATGTGCAGCACGTTGAGGACATGCGTGGTGAACGGCTCGCCGGGCACGTAGTGGAAGGGCAACTGCGCCCAGTTGAACTGGACGTCGCGAGCTTCCAGCACCAGTCGTTCGTGATCTACCGCTGCGGGGGGCCCGCACAGCCCGTTGCAGTCGTCGTTGACCGTGAACATCGTGCGCTCCTGTCCTCCGGCGCAAACGCTTTACAAAGTTACGCCCAATGTCTAATTCCGGGCGCCGCGCCAGAAGTTTACCCGGTACCGCGGGTCTCGGAAACCCTGCTCGGGTCAGATGGCCTCGGCGCGCTCTTTGAGCCGCTGCAGCGTGCGCTCGATGTGCTCGTCGTTGGCGCCCGCCCGGTCGCGAACGCCGGTGGCCATGGGGGCAATCCTGCGAAACCACCCTGGCCTGCGGTCCCAGGTGGCCTCGGTGACACGACAGCCACCGTCGAGCGGAATGAAGTCATACCGCCACCGCGCGATCGGCACGAGCGTGTATCGGACGTCGAACGCGAAGACTCGACCGGGTTGCGCGTGGGTGACGGTGCAGGTCGTGCTCCAGCTCCGATTCCCGTTTTCGTTATGGCCGGTGAATACCGCGCCCGGGCAGGCGGATCCCCCTTTGCGCCAGCGCATGGCGACGGTCTCCTCGGCCAGTGCGCTCAGCGTCGCCAGGTCGGTGACCAGCGCATAGACCTTTTGCGGGTCGGCATCGATGTGCACAGTCGCTGCGACTGACGGCGAGTCACCTTGACGGGAACGGAAAGCCATCAGCAGATCCTAGTCAGCTGGTGTCTAGATCGGTGCGGCCCCACGCAGATGCTCGAAGATCAACGAGGTCTGGGTGCCGGCGACGTCAGCGTCGGCGTTGAGATTCTCCACCACGAACGAGCGCAGATCCTCGGTGTCGCGGGCCGCGACGTGCAGGATGAAATCGTCGGCGCCGGCCAGGAAATACACGTCCATCACCTGCGGCCTGCGCCGAATCTGCTGGATGAAGCTGCGGATCTTGCCGCGCGCGTTGGCCTGCAGGGTGACCGAAATCATCGCCTGCAACGGCAGTCCGACCGCGACCGGGTCGACGTCGGTGTAGAACCCGCGGATCACACCGAGGTCGAGCAGTCGCCGTACCCGCCCGTGACAGGTCGACGGGGCGATGCCGATTTCCTCGGCGAGCGCGCTGTTGGTGATGCGGGCATCGGCGTGCAGCAGGCTGAGGATCCTGCGGTCCACCACGTCGAGGCCGGCGGGCTGAACATTCTTCGGCGAAACCCCTCGATCACCCGTAGCTTCAGTAACTTCAACGCGCATAAGCCGATAGTATCGAATTTACGTCAGCTGAATTGTCCTCATACCGAACTTTCTTCACACTTGAACGTGAGCCCCAAGGGTCTCGTTGGTATCTGTGGAGGACGATCATGCGAGTCGGCATTCCGAGCGAGACCAAGAACAACGAGTTCCGGGTGGCGATCACCCCCGCGGGCGTCGCCGAACTGACGCATCGCGGCCACGAGGTGCTCGTCCAATCCGGCGCCGGAGAAGGATCGGCGATCGCCGACGCGGACTTCAAGGCGGCCGGTGCGCAACTGATCAGCACCGCCCAAGAGGTGTGGGCCGGCGCTGAGCTGGTGCTCAAGGTCAAGGAGCCCTTACCGGCCGAGTACTCCCGGTTGCGCGGCGGGCAGACGCTGTTCACGTATCTGCATCTGGCCGCCTCCCGGGCGTGCACCGACGCGTTGCTGGCGTCGGGTACCACGTCGATCGCCTACGAGACCGTTCAGGCCGCCGACGGCGCTTTGCCGCTGCTGGCACCGATGAGCGAGATCGCCGGTCGGCTCTCTGCTCAGGTCGGCGCCTATCACCTGATGCGGACCCATGGCGGCCGCGGGTTGCTGATGGGCGGCGTGCCCGGTGTCGAGCCGGCCGACGTCGTGGTGATCGGCGGCGGCACCGCCGGCTACAACGCCGCCCGGGTCGCCGCCGGAATGGGTGCGATGGTCACCGTTCTCGACGTCAACATCAACAAGTTGCGCGAAGTCGACGCCCAGTTCGATGGTCGGGTCCGCACTCGCTACTCCTCGGCCTACGAACTCGAGGAAATCGTCAAGCGCGCCGACCTGGTGATCGGGGCGGTTCTGGTGCCGGGCGCCAAGGCGCCCAGGTTAGTGCCGAATTCCCTCGTCGCGCGTATGAAGACCGGAGCGGTGCTGGTAGACATCGCCATTGATCAGGGCGGCTGTTTCGAAGGCTCACATCCGACCACTCACGACGCCCCGACTTTCGCCGTGCACGACACGGTGTTCTACTGCGTGGCGAATATGCCGAGTTCGGTGCCCAAGACGTCGACGTTCGCCTTGACTAACGCGACGATGCCGTACGTGCTCAAGCTGGCCGACCGTGGCTGGAAGGCCGCATGCCAATCGGATTGCTCTCTGGCCAAGGGACTTTCGACTCACGACGGCGTTCTGTTATCCGAACAGGTCGGCGCCGACCTGGGTCTGCCTTTTACCAATCCGGTGACCGTGCTGGCCTGACCCGCGAGCAGAACTAGCCGGCCGCCCCCAGATCAGCGAGAATGTCGGCGGCCGCCCCGGCACGTGCTTTGGCGAATCCTGTTCCGGCCCAGAGATTCGTCCCGTGCGGGTCGTCGGCGGCCACCGAGGCCGCCCGGATCGGCGCCGTCATTTGGTTGACCTCGGGGTAGCCCAGCGGGGCGACATCGTCGAGCAGCCGGGTGAAGTCGTTTTCCAGACCACGCGCATAGCGTCCCGAAAACGCCCGGGTGACCAGCGTCTTGGTGAAGTACGGATGAGTCAGCGCGCTGCGGTGGGCGGGGTTGGTGCCGGCTTCATCGCTGAGCATCAGGGCGGTGCCGACCTGGGCGGCGACGGCTCCCCTGCTCAGCACGCCGGCGATGTCGCCGGCGGTGGCCAGCCCGCCCGCAGCGATCAGCGGAACCTGATGGGCGGCACCAATCCGGCCCAACAGGTCGATCAGTGACTCGGTGCCAGGGTCCATGTCCGGTGCGAACGTGCCGCGGTGCCCGCCGGCATTGGGGCCCTGCACCACCAGGCCGTCCGCGCCCGCGGCGACGGCCACCCCGGCCTCGTATGCCGACGTCACCGTGATCAGCAGCACGATTCCCAGCGCGCCGAACCACCGCAAGACATCCGGCGGCGGCGCGCCGAAGGTGAAGGAGACTACCTCGGGCTGGATATCGGCGATCACCTCGAGCTTGTGCCGCCAGCCGTCGTCGTCGCCGAAGCGGGGCCGGCCCACCTCGACCTCGTAGTGCTCGGCGAGCTGATCGAGTTCCTCGGCGTAACGGTCCAGCAGCACGACATCGGCGGCGCTGGGCTGCGGCACAAAAAGATTCACCCCGATCGGACCCGTCGTCGCGGCGCGCGCGGCGGTGATGTCGTCAGCCAGGCGTTCCGGGCTCAGGTAACCGCCGGCGACGAAGCCCATCCCGCCCGCATTGGACACCGCGGCAGCCAACGCCGGCGTACCCGGACCACCGGCCATCGGCGCACCTACCACGGGGATACGCAGATCCCAGAACCCCAAGACCATGGGGTTACTTTACTATTGACCGAAGCTGTTGCGGCAGAGATCGTTTGGAACGGTAGGGGCCGAGAACGGCGACCGCGTGCGGCTTGTTGAGCAGTCGGCGGGCCACGGCGTTGACTTCTTCGACCGTGACGGCGTCGAGCTGCTTGAGGGTGGAGTCGATGGTGTGCTGCTCGCCGTAGTTCAGTTCGCTGCGGCCGATGCGGTTCATTCGTGAGCCGGAATCCTCCAGGCCTAGTACCAATCCGCCGCGCAGCGATCCCTTGGCGATCCGGCACTCCTTTTCGGTGATCCCGTCGCGCGCCACGGCCTCGAGCACCTCGGTCGTCACTCGCGCCACCTCGCCGAAACGCTCGGGCAGACAAGCGGCGTACACCGACAGACCGCCGCTGTCGGCGAAGATGTCCAGCGCCGAGTAGACCGAGTAGGCCAGCCCACGCGACTCGCGCACCTGCTGAAACAGCCGGGAACTCAGGCCGCCGCCCAGCGCGGTGTTCAGCACCAACAGCGCCCAGCGATGCTCCCAATGCCGGCCCGGCGTGCGTACACCCAAGCAGACGTGGGTTTGCTCGGCTTCCCGGTTGAGCAGGCTGAGCCGCGGGCTGCCGGTGACCCGCCCGGAACCCTTGCGCGGTGACACCGAACGCCGCCCGCGGACCAGGCGGGGCCCGAAGCGCTCGCGCGTCAGCGCCACCACCTCGTCGTGGTCGACATTGCCGGCCACCGCGACGACCATCCGTTCCGGCGTGTAGCGCCGCAGATGGAACGAATGCAGTTGGGCCCGGGTCATCGCCGAGACGGAGTGCACGGTGCCGATCACCGGGCGGCCCACCGGATGATCACCGAACAGCGCGGCCAGGAACATGTCCCCTAGCGCGTCCTCGGGGTCGTCGTCGCGCATCGCGATCTCCTCGAGGACGACATCGCGTTCCAGTTCCACGTCCTGCGGGGCGCAGCGACCGTTGAGCACGACGTCGGCAACCAAGTCGACGGCAAGCTCCAGATCGCTGTGCAGCACGTGCCCGTAGTAGCAGGTGTGCTCCTTGGCGGTGAACGCGTTCAACTCGCCGCCGACGGCGTCCATCGCCTGCGCGATGTCCACCGCGGTCCGGGTCGGGGTCGACTTGAACAGCAGATGCTCCAGGAAGTGCGCGGCGCCGGCCACCGAAGTGCCCTCGTCGCGCGACCCGACGCCGACCCACACCCCGACCGCCGCAGAGTGCACCGCGGGCAGGTACTCGGTGACCACGCGCAGCCCGCCGGGCAGCATGCTGCGGCGCAGTGCAGCGAACGGCTCGTCGCCCTGCCGGCCGCGTCGCAGGGGCTGCGTCCCCGCCTTAGCTGCTCGCCGTCGCGGCATCGGCTGGTGCTGCGGAGGTCTCGGCATCCCTCGGCGACGATGCGGGGGGCCTCGGCATGGGAGGTGTCCGCCGATTCCTCTTCGGCGACCAGGATCAGCGAGATCTTGCCCCGCTTGTCAATATCGGCGATCTCCACCCGCAGCTTGTCACCAACCTTCACGACGTCCTCGACCTTCGCGATGCGCTTGCCCCTGCCGAGTTTGGAGATGTGTACCAGGCCGTCGCGACCCGGCAGCAGTGACACGAACGCGCCGAAATCGGTTGTCTTGACCACTGTTCCGAGGAACCGCTCGCCCACCGTCGGCAGCTGCGGGTTGGCGATGGCGTTGATCTTGTCGATCGCGGCCTGCGCCGAGGGCCCGTCGGTGGCGCCGACGAACACCGTGCCGTCGTCCTCGATGGAGATCTGCGCGCCGGTCTCCTCGGTGATGGCGTTGATGACTTTGCCCTTGGGACCTATGACTTCACCGATCTTGTCCACCGGGACCCTGATGGTGGTCACCCGCGGGGCGTAGGGGCTCATCTCGTCGGGTGCGTCGATGGCCTCGGCCATCACCTCCAGGATGGTCAGCCGGGCGTCTTTGGCCTGCTCGAGCGCACCGGCGAGGATCTTCGAGGGGATGCCGTCGAGTTTGGTGTCCAGCTGTAAGGCGGTGACGAAGTCCTTGGTGCCGGCGCATTTGAAGTCCATGTCGCCGAACGCGTCTTCGGCGCCCAGGATGTCGGTGAGGGTGACGAAACGGCGCTCGGTCGATTTTCCACCCTCAACTGCCTCAATTTCCACGTCGTCGGACACCAGGCCCATCGCGATGCCGGCCACCGGCGCCTTGAGCGGCACCCCGGCGTTGAGCAACGCCAGCGTGGACGCGCACACCGACCCCATCGACGTCGAGCCGTTTGAGCCCAGGGCCTCGGAGACCTGACGGATGGCGTAGGGGAATTCCTCGACGCTGGGCAGCACCGGCACCAGGGCCCGTTCGGCCAGCGCGCCGTGCCCGATCTCACGCCGCTTGGGTGAGCCGACCCGGCCGGTCTCGCCGGTGGAGAACGGCGGGAAGTTGTAGTGGTGCATGTAGCGCTTGGACGTCTCGGGTCCCAGCGAGTCGATCTGCTGGGCCATCTTGACCATGTCCAGCGTGGTCACGCCCGAGGATCTGCGTTTCGCCGCGCTCGAACAGCGCGCTGCCGTGTGCCCGCGGGACCACGGCGACCTCGGCCGATAGCGCGCGGATGTCGGTGATGCCGCGGCCGTCGATGCGGAAATGGTCGGTCAGGATGCGCTGGCGCACCAGCTTCTTGGTCAGCGCGCGATAGGCGGCGCTGACCTCCTTCTCCCGCCCGGCGTAGGTGTCGGCGAGCCGCTCGAGCACCTCGGCCTTGATCTCGTCGGTGCGGTTGTTGCGTTCGGTCTTGCCCGAGATGGTCAGGGCGGCGGCCAGCTCGTCGGTGGCCACCGAGGACACCGAGTAGTACACGTCGTCGCCGTAATCGGGAAACACCGGGAATTCAGCTGCTGGTTTTCCTGATTTTCCAGCCGCGTCGGCCAGCTCCTGCTGCGCCTTGCACAGCTCGGCGATAAACGGCTTGGCCGCCTCCAGGCCTTGTGCCACAACGCTTTCCGTGGGCGCCTGGGCACCGCCGTCGATGAGCTGCACAACGTTTTCGGTGGCCTCGGCTTCGACCATCATGATCGCGACGTCCTGCGCGCCTTCGGCCGTGTCTACCAGGCGGCCGGCCACCACCATGTCGAAGACGGCCCGCTCGAGCTGCTCGACGGTGGGGAAAGCCACCCAGGTGCCGTCGATGAGCGCCACCCGCACACCCCCGATGGGGCCGGAGAACGGCAGCCCACCCAGCTGGGTGGAGGCCGAGGCGGCGTTGATGGCCAGCACGTCGTAGAGATCGTTGGGATCCAGGCTCAGGATCGTCACCACGACCTGGATCTCATTGCGCAGGCCGCCGACGAACGACGGGCGCAGCGGGCGGTCGATGAGCCGGCAGGTGAGGATCGCGTCGGTGGACGGCCGGCCCTCGCGACGGAAGAACGAACCGGGGATGCGGCCGGCGGCATACATCCGCTCCTCGACGTCGACCGTCAGCGGGAAGAAGTCGAAATGGTCTTTGGGGTTTTTGCCGGCGGTGGTCGCCGACAGCAGCATGTTCTCGTCATCGAGGTAGGCGACGACCGCGCCGGCGGCCTGCAGCGCCATCCGGCCGGTTTCGAAACGAATGGTGCGGGTGCCGAAGCTGCCGTTGTCGATGGTGGCGGTCGCCTCGAACACGCCCTTTTCAATTTCAGTCACAGACATGGACGTCCGGGGCCTCTCTGGGTCTATTCAGCTGTTTCGCGTCGTCATCCCCGATTGGTTCACGGACAGCTGCAGGTTCTCGAGCCTGGATGCGGCTACGGCCATCGATCGAAGCGGCCGACTTCCCGATTCGGGGCCCGGCAGCCACTACCGAAGACCGCCCGATACAGACTGGGCAGCTCCCGTTCATGACGCGCTGGGGCAGTGCTCGCGGATCTGCGGCACCGCACCTGCTCGGGCCGATCTGGCCCAGAACGACCCATACTCTACACGCCTACCTGGCGGTTCCTCACTGGCCGCCGGCCGCCGCCGCCGAGCGTCACGTCAGCGTGGCTCTCGGCGCCGACCGTCACGCCAGCGTGCCGGTCGCTTCGAGGGCCGAGCGGCGCTAGGCGACATCCTCGACGCACACCGCGAATCGCCGTTGCGCGTAGGCATAGCCCACACCGCTGGCGCACTGGTCGACGCTGACCGGCTCCTGCAGGTCTTTGAGGATCTGGGTGGCGCGCTGCCGGTGGGGCATCGACCTGTCGTTGCAGTCCACCCGGACGGGGTCGGTGTTGTGAGCCGGGTCGACGCTCATGCAGCCGCCGACCACCCAATCGATATCCAGGCAGGCCGTGTTGCTGGAGTCACTGAACAGGTTGCGCATCGAATAGGAGGAGTCGACGTCGGCGGGGCATTGGCCGCGGTCGGCTTCCCCGGTCAACGTCGCCACCACCTTGAAATTCGAGGCGCCGCTGCCGCAGGCCACCTTGGTGGCATGCGGACGCGCGGTGGTGCCACCAAGCTGCAGACAGTCCCCCACCCGCAGCTCGACGGCGTTGGCGCCGGATGAGCAGCCCGTCGAAAACCACGACCCGGTCACTGCGATCGCTGTGATCACGGCCCTGAACGACTTCGGCCAAGCGCGCATCGCGGCTCGGGTCAGCGACGCAGACCCAGCCGTTCGATGAGCGAGCGGTACCGCTCCACATCGATCTGGGCCACATATTTGAGCAGCCGGCGCCGACGGCCCACCAGCAGCAGCAATCCGCGCCGAGAGTGGTGGTCGTGCTTGTGCACCTTGAGGTGCTCGGTCAGATCCGCGATGCGCTTGGTCAGCAACGCGACCTGCGCTTCTGGCGATCCTGTGTCGGTCTCATGCAGGCCGTAGGAGCCCAGGATTTCCTTCTTCTGCTCGGCTGTCAGCGCCACGAAATATCTCCATCAATCGGTCCGCGATCATCGTCAATCAGGTGCGGCCGCCGCGAACCGCAGCACGCGCCGTGTCGCCGGGAAGTCTAGCAGCGAGCGCACGGCCCAGCCGAATTCAGCCCGGCGACGACGCGGACAGCAGCTTGCGTGTCCGGTCGGTGTCGTTGCTGCATCTCGGCAACCAGGTCACGCACCGATTCGAATTTCTGCTGACCACGAATGCGCGCGACGAAGTCCAGCGCCACCTGCTGGCCGTACAGGTCGGCGGTGCTGTCGAGGACATAGGCCTCCACGGTGCGAGTTCGCCCGGAGAAGGTCGGGTTGGTTCCGACCGATACCGCGGCCTGGTAGCGCTCGCCCGGAACGACGGTGCCGGCCATCGGTCCGTGCCCTAAGACGGTGAACCAGGCCGCATACACACCGTCGGCCGGTATCGCCGAATACATCGGCGGTGCCACGTTTGCGGTGGGAAAACCCAACTGCATACCCCGGCCGTCGCCGCGGACCACGACGCCCTCCACGCGGTGCGGGCGGCCCAGTGCCTCGGCGGCCGCCACCACGTCACCGGCGTCCACGCACGACCTGATGTAGGTCGACGAGAACGTCACCGTCTCGCTTTCGTGGTGCTCGAACACCAGCGACATCGATTCCACCGCAAACCCGAGCCGCTCACCGGCACGGCGCAGCGTCGCTACCGTGCCACCGGCCTTCTTGCCGAACGTGAAGTTCTCGCCGACCACCACTTCGACCACGTGCAGGTTCTCCACCAGCAGCTCGTGGACGTAGCGCTCCGGGGTGAGCTTCATGAAATCAGTGGTGAACGGCATCACCAGAAACACGTCGATACCGAGTTCCTCGACCAGTTCGGCGCGGCGGGCCAACGTCGTCAACTGCGCGGGGTGACTGCCGGGAAAGACCACTTCCATGGGATGCGGGTCGAACGTCATCAGCACCGTCGGCACGCCCCGTGAGCGGGCCGCCTTCACCGCGTGCGCAATCAGTTCAGCGTGTCCGCGGTGTACCCCGTCGAACACCCCGATGGTGAGCACACATCTGCCCCAGTCCGTGGGGATTTCGTCCTGTCCCCGCCACCGCTGCACGACGTCAAGCCTACGGTGCGGCGCACTGCGCGCCAGTGCGGGACTGCCGGTGTCGGTGGTCTATCGATCCTGCGCCTATGGCGCTCGAACCTGTGCCCAGGTCGCAATTGCCGTACTCGGATGCGCCCCCACCGCAGACTCGACGACCCCAAGACGTGCACCCTGCCCGATGCGTAGGATCCGCCGATTAGCGCACGATTGCCTAAACTTCGGGGTGTGCGCCCTGACGACGAGCCTGGCGAGCTCACGACGGTTGCCCAGGATTATCTGAAGATCATCTGGACCGCTCAGGAGTGGTCGGTGGACAAGGTCAGCACCAAGATGCTGGCCGAGAAGCTCGGGGTGTCCGCCAGTACCGCCTCGGAGTCCATCCGCAAACTCGCCGAGCAGGGCCTGGTCGACCACGCGAAGTACGGGGCGGTGACGCTGACCGACTCGGGGCGCCGCGCGGCGCTGGCAATGGTGCGCCGGCATCGGCTGCTGGAGGCGTTTCTGGTTACCGAACTCGGCTACAGCTGGGACGAGGTGCACGACGAAGCCGAAGTGCTCGAACACGCGGTTTCCGACCGGCTGGTGGCGCGGATCGACAAGAAGCTGGGCTTTCCTCAGCGCGACCCGCACGGTGACCCGATCCCGGCCCCCAACGGGCAGGTGCCCACCCCGCCGGCGCGTCAGCTGTGGGCGTGCCGCGACGGTGATGCCGGCACGGTGGCCCGCATCTCCGACGCCGATCCGGAGATGCTGCGCTATTTCGACAGCATCGGCATCAGCCTGGACTCGCGCGTGCGCGTGCTGACCCGCCGCGAATTCGCCGGGATGATCTCGGTTGCGGTCGAATCCGCCGACGGCACCCCGACCACCGTCGACCTGGGGAGCCCGGCGGCTCAAGCGATCTGGATGGTGGCGCAGTAGTCGGGGTTTGTCAGCAGGCGCTGTCGGGCTGGGCGACTGCGGCACCGAGGAACGCACCGGCCGAAATCAGGCTGGCCAGGCCGCCGTCGCTGCGACGCGGCCAGAGCCAATAGCCATGCATCAGACCGGGCCACACCTTCTCCTCGCAGCGACCACCCGAAGCGATCATCCGCGCCGCGAACGCCTCGGCGTCCGCGCGCATGACTTCTCTTGTACCGTAATGGATCTGGGTAGGCGGAAGATCCGACAGCTCGGCGTTCAACAGACACAGCCGAGGATCTTCGGCATCATGGCCACCGACATACAGCGCGACAGCGCGAGCGGCAGAACGCGGATCCATGGGCTGGCGCCGGATACGCACGTCGGCGCTCGACGCCCGATATGCCGGATCGATCAGCGGGCCGAACAGGGCCAGCGCGGCCGGTGCGGGCAGGCCATCGGCGCGGGCACGCAGGACAAGCGCCACCGCAAGGTGCCCGCCTGCCGAGTCACCGGCGACGACGATCTTCGCCGGATCGTGCCCCTGGGCCAGCAGCCACCGGTACGCCGCCAGCGCGTCGTCCTCAGCCGCCGGAAACGGATGCTCAGGCGCCAGCCGGTAATCGATGACGAAGGCCGGCATGCCCGCGTACTGGGAGAGATGCGAGGCGAACCCGCGATGGGTGCGCGCCGAGCAGATCAGGTAGCCGCTGCCGTGCAGCACCAGCATCACTCCGACACCATCCTGGGCGCGCGGGCCACGCACCCACTCTCCCCGCACCGGACCGGCGACGCGCTGGACCCGAACGCCGGGAACCACCGGGCTGCTGCGGGCAATGGCGCAGTCGACAGCCGGTCGTATCCGGGCGAGCAGCCACGGGTTCGACACGAGCACGTTGAGCATGGCGGTCAGGGTCATCCGCGCCAGCGGACCATAGGAAAACCGGTCGGCCACGGCGATCGAGCCGCGCCGCATCCTTCGGGTCGGCGTGCGGATGCTCATTGTGCGAGCAGACCTTTGGCGATGTGGGTCACCTGGACTTCGTTGCTGCCCGCGTAGATCATCAGCGACTTGGCGTCGCGGGCCAACTGTTCGACCCGGTACTCGGCCATGTAGCCGTTGCCGCCGAACAGTTGCACGGCCTCCATCGCGACGTCGGTGGCGGCCTCCGAGGAGTACAGCTTGATCGCCGACGCCTCGGCTAGCGTCAGCGGTTTCCCGGCCTGCTGGCGCTCGATGGTCTGAAAGACCATGTTCTGCACGTTCATCCGGGCGATCTCCATCTTGGCCAGCTTCAGCTGGATCAGCTGGAACTGCCCGATGTTCTTGCCCCACAGCATGCGCGTCTTCGCGTAATCCACGCACAGCCGGTGGCATTCGTTGATGATGCCCAGCGCCATCATCGCGATCCCGATCCGTTCGGCGGCGAAGTTCTCGCGAGCGCTGTCGCGGCCGTCTCCCCCGCGCTGTTGGTTTTCCCCGAGCAGCCGGTCCGGGCTCAGCCGCACGTTGTCGAAGAACAATTCGCCGGTCGGCGAGGACATCATGCCCATCTTCTTGAACGGCCTGCCCTGCGTCAGGCCCGGCATGCCCGCATCCAGCACGAAAATCAGCACCGGCCGGTTCCGGCGGTCCTCGGCCGTGTCGTCAGCGAGCTTGGCGTAGACCACCAGCACGTCGGCGTAGGGCCCGTTGGTGATGAAGGTCTTCTGGCCGTTGAGGATATAGTCCTCCCCGTCGCGCTTGACAGTGGTCTTCATGCCGCCGAACGCGTC
The DNA here is from genome assembly GCA_963787635.1 of uncultured Actinomycetota bacterium. Classification (GTDB taxonomy): domain Bacteria; phylum Actinomycetota; class Actinomycetes; order Mycobacteriales; family Mycobacteriaceae; genus Mycobacterium. The sequence continues at coordinate 116,347 of CAWBDP010000010.1, forward strand.
TGAGCCGGAGTCAGGCTCGGTGATGGCCCACGCCGCTATGGTTTTCAGCGTCATCAGGTCGGGCAGCCACCGCTCCTTCTGGGCCAGTGTTCCGCGGCTCATGATGGTCGTCGCGCCCAAACCGAGACTGACCGACGCCGTGCTCAGCACTCCGATGCTGACCCGCGCGAGTTCAGAGACCAGCACCGCGACCATCGACCCCTGACCACCGCCTCCCATCCCGAAACCACCCGCGTCGTCCGGCTTTTCGCCGTCTGACTGCGGGTGGTCGCCCTCCTGCTTGGCGCGTTCACGATCCAGCATCTTCTTGACCGCCTCGGCGGCCATCGCGTCGAGACCGAACTGGCTGAACAGCTTCCGGGCGATCGGATACGGCGACATCTGACCGGATTCCAGTTCGTCCAAGTGCGGACGGATCTCCTTATCGACGAATTGCCGCACCGCATCCCGGACCATCAAGTCGGTGTCGGACCACTCGATCATGTCGCTCCCCCGGCCCGTTGGTTAGCGCTGCGCGCGTTGATAGGCGGTGACGACGGCTGCTCCCCCGAGACCGATGTTATGTTGCAGGGCGGCGCTGACGTTGTCGACCTGCCGTTTGTCGGCGGCGCCCCGCAGCTGCCAGGTCAGTTCGGCGCATTGGGCCAGACCGGTCGCTCCCAGCGGGTGCCCCTTGGAGATCAGGCCGCCGGACGGATTGACCACCCAGCGTCCGCCGTAGGTGGTGTCACCGTTGTCGATCAGCTTGGGTGCTTCACCTTCGGCGCACAGGCCCAGCGCTTCGTAGAGCAACAACTCGTTGGCCGAGAAGCAGTCATGCAGCTCGATCACCTGGAATTCCTCGGGGCCAAGGCCGGACTGCTGATAAACCCGTTGCGCTGCTTGAACATTCATGTCGTAGCCGATGATGTTTCGGGCGCTGCCGTCGAAGGTGGACGCGAAGTCGGTGGTCATGGCCTGCCCCACGATCTCCACGGCCTGCCCGGCCAGGTTGTGCTTTGCGACGTAATCCTCACTGGCCAGCACCACCGCGCCGGAACCGTCGGAGGTCGGCGAGCACTGCAGCTTGGTGAGTGGGTCGGAGATCATCTTCGCGGCCAGGATGTCGTCGAGGGTGTATTCCTCCTGGAACTGCGCGTAGGGGTTGTTGACCGAGTGCCTGTGGTTCTTGTAGCCGATCTTGGCGAAATGCTCCGCGGTGGTGCCGTACTTCTTCATGTGCTCGCGGCCGGCGGCCCCGAACATCCAGGGCGCCACCGGAAAAGCGAACTCGTCGATCTCGGCCAGCGCCTGGACATGCTTGCCCATCGGCGATTCCCGATCGGTGGCACCGCCCTGTAGCGGCCCGGGCTGCATCTTCTCGAAGCCCAGCGCCAGCACGCAGTCGGCCAGTCCGCCGCGGATGGTCTGCGCGCCCAGGTAGAGCGCCGTGGAACCGGTCGAACAGTTGTTGTTGACGTTGACGATCGGGATGCCGGTCAAGCCCAGTTCGTAGAGCGCGCGCTGTCCGCTGGTGGAGTCCCCGGCGACGTAACCGACGTAACCTTGCTCGACCTCCGTGTAGTCGATCCCGGCGTCGGCCAGCGCGTTGGTGCCCGACTCGCGGGCCATGTCCGGATAGTCCCAGCCCTCCCGGCGACCCGGCTTCTCGAACTTCGTCATACCGACGCCGACAACGTAGACCTTGTTTGACATGGCACTTCCTCCGGACGGAATTGACACAACGTCGAGACAACTGAGCCCGCCTAGCCCACAACATACATGGCTGATTGTATCTTCACTAATCTGTTGGTCGGGTGCAGGATTTCGCAGACCTCCGGCGGCGAGGTCAGCGATGAAGGTTCGGATCGCCGGGTGGTCAGCTCGCCGCCTCGGCGGGCAGCACATCGGCGAAGACCATGCGCAGGTGCTCCCGAGCGCGGTCCCACCGTCGTCGTGCGCGCTGGTTGTCGCGGTCGACGAAACTTGCGACCAATATTCCCCGGAGCGTATCCATCGCGGTGTAGACGATATTGCGCAGCTCTTTTTGGGCGGGATGATCGGGAACCAGCTGAGCGATCGCGGACACCAGCGTGCTGTTGACAACCGGTTCTACCCGTTCGATATGGCAGGCCAGCACCGCGTCGGTGCGGGCGGCGACCCAAAGTTCCACGGCAGCAACAAACATCGGGCCCTGATGGGCTTCCCACAAGAAGTCCAGCATCGCCGATACCGGGTCGGCGCTGGACTGGACGCGGCTGAGATCATCGATCGCCGCCTGAGCGCGTTGTTGAGCCAGATGCGCGATCGCCGCGACCACCAGATCCTCTTTGGACGGGAAGTGGTGGATTTGAGCCCCCCGTGTCACCCCGGCAAGTTCGGCCACGCGTGGCGTGGTGGTGCCCGCATACCCGTAGGACACCAGGCACTCGATCGTCGCATCGAGCAAACGCGCCCGGGTGGCGGCACTGCGTTGCGCCTGGGTTCGCCGCATTCGCTGCCCCTGCAACCCCGTCGTCATGACGACCGCATTCACCCTTTCCGGCCCGTATGCCGCTACCGAAGGTAGTGTACGGCAGGCGGTTGGCGACAAGATACGTTCTGGTCTGAACGTTACAGTATCGGACGGCCCGTTACAGCGTGGCCGGCCGGATCACCACCACCGATCTGGTCCGCGACCCCTCGTCGCGCAGCAGAGCGATCACCCGGCCGTCGGTCGAGCTCGCGGCATAGACACCGTCGATGCCGGCCGGTGCCAGCGCGCGGCCGTGCCCGGCCGCCTCGGCTTCCTGCGCGCTGAGTTCGCGGCGCGGAAACATCAGCAGGCACGCCTCGTCGAGGGTGTGGCTCAGCCGCGGGTGCTCGGCCAGATCGTCTAGGGCGACGGCCTGATCCAGGCCAAACCGGCCGATCCGGGTGCGGCGCAACCTGATCAGGTGGCCGCCGACCGCCAGCGCGGCGCCCAGATCGCGGGCCAGCGCGCGAATGTAGGTTCCCGACGAGCAGTCCACCTCGACCTCGAGATCGACGAGCTGCTCGTGGTGGCGGGCGGTGATGAGCTCGAACCGGTCGATGCGCACCGGCCGGGCGGCCAGTTCGACGGTGTGACCTTCGCGCACCAGCCGGTAGGCGCGGCGCCCACCGACTTTGACCGCGCTGACCGCCGACGGCACCTGGGTGATATCCCCGCGCAGTCCGGCGATCGCCCCGACGACCGCGGTGTCGGTCAGATCATCAGTTGAAACCTGCTGTAGCAGTTCCCCTTCCGCGTCGTCAGTCGACGTGGACTGACCCAGGCGGATGGTCGCCCGATAGGACTTGGAAGCCGCCGTCAACAGGCCGAGAATTTTGGTGGCGCGCTCGACGCCGAGCACCAGCACCCCGGTGGCCATCGGGTCCAGCGTTCCGGAGTGCCCCACCCTGCGCGTCGCGAAAATACGCCGGCAGCGCGCCACGACGTCGTGGCTGGTCATCCCGGCCGGTTTGTCGAGGATGACGAGACCCGGACCGGCCGGCGCGTCGCTCACAGCACGATGGCCGTCAGCACCAGCCCGCGCTGCACCGACCACCGGCCGCGCAGCGCCGTCAACGGCGGCCCGGTCAGCGCCGCGCCGTCGACCAAGATTTTGGACAGGAAGTCCCCGGTCGTCCCCTCGCCGTCCGGATCGATGTCGAATGTGATGTGCGCATCTTCGAAGCCCAGCCAGCGCCGGGTCAGCGGAAACCACACCTTGTACGTTGCTTCCTTGGCGCAGAATAAGATTCGGTCCCAATGCAGCCCTTCGGGCAGTGTTGCGAGTTCGTGTCGTTCCTGGGGGACGGTGACGGCGTCCAGCACACCGTCGGGCAGCAGATCGTGCGGTTCGGCGTCGATACCCACCGAGCGCACCGCGGACTGCCGCGCGACGACGGCGCCCCGGAAACCCTGGCAATGGGTCAGGCTGCCCACGATGCCGGCGGGCCAGCACGGTTCGCCCTTGTCTCCCTTGAGGATCGGCACCGGCCGCTGGCCCAGCTGCTGCAGCGCCAGCCGGGCGCAGTGCCGCGCGGTGATGAATTCGTTGCGTCGCTTGGTCACCGACTTGGCGATCAACGACTCTTCTTCGGGTAGCGGTACCAGGCCCGGCGGGTCAGACTCCAGCTCGGTGGCCGCCAGGTTGTGCGGGTCGACCGGCAACACCGACGACATCAGCGTCGGAGCCGTCATCGGGATTGCCGCTGACGCAGTCGCCGCCGGAACTGCTCAGCCTGTGACCTCATCTCGGGGGTGATCTCGAAATGACCGCCGAAGTTGTTGAGATAGCCGGGGGCGTACTTGGGATCGGGCAGTACCTGACGTAGCCAGCTGTAGGGGCGGCGGCGGCGCCATTCCCGCGGATATCCCACCGACACCTCTTCGAAGCGCACCCCGTCATACCAGGTCGTTCGCGGGATGTGCAGATGCCCGTAAACCGAGCAGACGGCGTTGTAGCGGGTGTGCCAGTCGGCGGTTTCGGTGGTTCCGCACCACAGCGAGAACTCGGGGTAGAACAGCGCGTCACACGGCTCGCGCACCAGCGGAAAGTGGTTGACCAGCACGGTCGGCGTCATCCAGTCCAGCTGCTCGAGCTTGGCGCGGGTGGTGGCGAGCCGGTCGCGACACCACGCGTCGCGGGTGGCGTGCGGCTCCGGCGACAGCAGGAACTCGTCGGTGCAGACCACGTTGCGTTCCTTCGCGATGGCCAGACCTTCGGCCTTGGTGGTCGCCCCGTCCGGCAAAAAGCTGTAGTCGTACAGCAGGAACATCGGCACGATCGTGGCCGGACCGCCGCGTTCGGTCCACACCGGGAACGGATGCTCGGGGGTGACGATGCCCATCTCGTCGCACATGTTGACCAGGTAGTCGTAGCGGGGCCGCCCGAAAATCTGGGTGGGGTCCTTGGTGGTGGTCCACAGCTCGTGGTTGCCGGGCACCCAGATCACCTTGGCGAACCGTCGGCGCAGCAGGTCCAGCGACCAGCGGATGTCGTCGACGCGTTCGCCGACATCGCCGGCCACAATCAACCAGTCGTCCGGCGACGACGGATGCAGCGACTCGGTGACCGGCTTGTTACCGAGGTGACCGATGTGCAGGTCGGAGACCGCCCAGAGAGTCGGTTGTCCCTTCGCCTCGTGCGCTGCCACAACTACCCACCCTAGCTATCCGGGCTACCTGCGACCCGCGGCCCACCAGCGGTGCGGCTGGAACAAGTTCTCGTTTCCCGCGTGACGGGCCCGGCACGACTTGTAACTCCCGGCCAAGTGGCTGCCGAGGGCAGGGGGTGTGATGGTCACCAGGATGCGGCTGATGGCCGCGTTCGGCGCGCTGGCGGTAGCGGTGATCGTGCTGTGGCAGAGCCCGCCGCCTAGCCTAGGAGGATGACGACCACATCCACGCAACCTGCGGCGCCGCCACGGCGGACGTGGGCACGGCGGGTCAGTGAGCACGTCCTGGGTCGGATGCTGCGTCTGCCCAAGGCCAGCACCGGTTACACGGTGAGCCGGGTCCAGATCCCGATGCGCGACGGCCTCAAGCTGACCGCCGACCATTACGCGCCCGAAGCCGAACCCGTCGGCACCCTGCTGGTGCGAGGACCCTACGGCCGCGGGTTTCCGTTCTCGCTGGTGTTCGCCGGGCTGTATGCCGCACGTGGCTACCGCGTGCTGCTGCAAAGCGTGCGCGGCACATTCGGCTCCGGCGGAGACTTCGTGCCGATGATCCATGAGGCTGACGACGGTGCCGACACGGTGGCGTGGCTGCGTGAACAGCCGTGGTTCACTGGCCGTTTCGCCACCATCGGACTGTCCTATCTGGGGTACACCCAGTGGGCATTGCTGCAGGATCCACCGCCGGAACTGGCTGCCGCGGTCATCACCGCCGGCCCGCATGACTTCGGCGTCGCCAGCTGGGGCACCGGCTCGTTCGCCATTGACGACTTCCTGGGCTGGAGCGACCTGGTCTCCCACCAGGAGGATCCCGGGCGGGCCCGGCTCGCCATCCGCCAGCTGCGGGCCCGGCGCACGGTGGCGCGCGCAATCGCGCAAGTGCCGCTGGGCGCGGCCGGCCGCACGCTGCTGGAGGAGGGTGCGCCGTGGTTCGAATCATGGCTGGAACACCCCGACCCCGAGGACCCGTTCTGGAAGCGGCTGCGTTACCGCGAGGCGCTGGAACGCACCCGGGTTCCGGTGCTGCTCATCGGCGGCTGGCAAGACCTGTTCCTGCAACAGACGCTCGAGCAGTACCGGCGGCTGCGTGACCGCAACGTCGACGTCGCCCTGACGGTGGGGCCCTGGACGCACGCTCAACTGCTCGCCCAGGGCCTGGGCACCATCACCCGAGAATCGCTGAGCTGGCTGCAAACCCATCTCGGCAATCCGTCGAGATCACCAGCGCCACCGCGACCTGGCAGAGTTCGCGTCTTCGTCGCTGGCCAGGGCTGGCTCGACGCGCCGGACTGGCCACCCGTGACCACCCGGCACGCGCTGTATCTCCAGCCCGGCGGCGGGCTGGCCGAGACCGCGCCCGCAGCGACCGTGCAGCCGGCGGAATTCTGCTACGACCCCATCGACCCGACACCCACCGTCGGCGGTCGGATACTGTCCCCGAGCGCGGGTTACCGCGCCGACAACCGCCTCGCCCGGCGCGACGACGTGCTCAGCTTCACCGGCAGCGCACTGACCGAGGATCTTTGCGTGCAAGGGAATCCCGTCATCGAGTTGCAGCACAGCGCGGACAATCCGCACGTCGACGTGTTCGTGCGGATCAGCGAGGTCGACGACCGCGGCCGGTCACGAAATGTCAGCGACGGCTACCGCCGGCTGCGCGCCGCGCCGGACACCGGCTCGGAGACGAGCCCCGCCACTGTCACCGTCGAACTCGACGCCATTGCCCACCGGTTCAAAGCTGGATCCCGCATCCGCGTGCTGGTCGCCGGCGGCTCGCATCCCCGCTACGTGCGCAACTTCGGCACCGGCGAGCCGGCGGTGACGGGACAGCAGCTGAAACCGGCCGGCCACGCGGTGCACTTCGGCGACTCCCGGCTGCTTCTCCCGGTCGGCGGTTAGCACGTGGACATCTTCGATGACTGGCAGCGCGATGGCGAGGAAATCGGTTGGCGCTCAACAACAGCCGCTAATCAGGAAGCCGAGTTGAAGATCTTCGCCCGGCGCTGCGGCACACCGGGGGCACCGGCGTTGGTGTGCGTGCACGGCTTCCCGACGGCCAGCGTCGACTACTACGCGTTGACTCGCGAACTGGGCGCGGACTTCGAGATCTTCCTGCTCGACTTCCCCGGCTACGGACTCTCCGACAAGCCGCGCGCGCCGTATGTGTATTCCCTCTACGACGACGCGCGGCTGCTGATCCACGCGATCACCGATGTCTGGCAACTGGAGCGCTACACCATGCTCACCCACGACCGGGGCACCAGCGTCGGCATGATCGCGGCGGACTTGCTGGCCAGCTCGGACGAGCCGGCACCGGCTGGACTGATCTTGACCAACGCAAACATCTATCTTCCACTGGCCAACCTGACCGCGTTTCAACTCGCGCTACTCGACCCCGCAACGGGCCGGGCCACCGCGCGCGCCACCACGCCGGAAATGCTTGCCGCGGGCCTGGGGGCAGCCACCTTCATGCCGCGGCGGACACTTGAGGACCCGGAAATCGCGGCTCTGGCAAGGTGTTTCGCGCATAACGACCAGGTCGAGGTGCTGCCGGACACGATTCAATATCTCCATGAGCGCCGCGCCGAGGAAATCGGGTGGCTCGAGGCACTGTCCGCCAACGACGTGAACACCAGCCTGGTGTGGGGTGTGCACGACAATGTGTCGCCGCTGCGGGTCGCCAACTTCGTCTGGCAACGGTTCTGCAGGGACAAGCCCGGACGCAACCGCTACTGGATCGTGCCGGGCGCAGATCACTACCTGCAATGCGACGCCGCGGCGCAGCTGGCGCTGATCGTCCGGCTCACCGTCGAAGGTAGCGAGATTCCGCTTCAGACAATCGGAAACGGGCCCGACGGCGCGGTGCTGGTCGATCAGACCGCGCCCGGGTTATCCGACGGCGTCGCGGACCCGCTGGGTGACTCGGCCTAGCACCGCGTCGTCGTGGACGGGTGGTGCCAGGCTCGGGGACACCGGGAGCTGCACCCAGCTGGTGCAGCCGGCATAGTCGGGAGTGCGGGTCAGGCGCAGCGGGTGGACCAACGGAATAACCGAGACGACCAGCGCGGCCAGCCGGTGTTTGGGCCGGAAGTCAAGGCGGTCGGCGCGCACCGATTCGGCGGTCCAGATATGCAAGTCGGCAATCGCCTCGAGGTTGTCGGAGCGGTTGACCGGCAGTGCCGCCACGACTTTGACCGCGGCGCGAACGATCAGGTTTTCGGCGGTGCTGTCGATGACGGCGTCGCCGAGCAGGTCGCGGTGTTCGGGCCGGACCCGCTGCGCATGGCTATGCGCAACGGTCGGGAACAATAGGAATTCATTGGTCGCGACCTCAAAGCGCTTTTCGCCGATCCCGCCCTTGCGCAACAGAATCCACTGACGGCCGTGCAGCAGTGCGTGCACCACCGCGCTCCACTCTTTGAGCGCGGGCATCGTGGCGGTCTGCGTGCTCATCGCGCCGCGACGCGGGCCGCCACCTCAGGGCGGCGCAACGGCGGGACGGTCTTGGGGGGTTGGCGCCGCGCGGGCAAGGCGCTGAGCAGGCGCGCCGTCGCCGTGGTGACCTCGGCGACCGCGGCCTCGAAGGCGTCGGCGTTGGCCGCCGACGGGTGCGTAATCCCGCTGACCTTGCGGACGTACTGGCGCGCCGCAGCCTCGATCTCGGTGGGCGTGGCCGGGGGCTGCAGTCCACGCAGTTCGGTGATGTTTCGGCACATGCCCTCAACGATAGGCGCGGCGTCTTATCCTCATCCGTCCCATGCGTCTCTAGCAGGACGGGGTGTCGTTTTGCCCGCCTCAGCGCGACAACCGAGCTGTTTCAAAATGGGCACGGCTGTGAAGATCGGCAGGTGTGGGTGGTGCTGACTTTGTTGCCTCTGGGTTAGCAGAGGGCTGGGGTGAGGCGGCCGCTTCCGATGGCTTTGAACAGGTTGTGTACTAGGGCGTGGAAGGCGAATTCGGCTGTGGCTCTGGTGAGTCCGCAGCCGGTGAAGCGGCGGAACCCGAGGTTGTGTTTGGCGTGGGCGAAGGGTGTTTCGGCGATGTGGCTGCGTTGCTTATACAAGTCATGCCCTTCTGGGGTGCGCAGCCGGTGCGCCATGGCCTGAACTGGGCTCGCGCCTGGTGGCGGCGGCCCGGCGGCGGGGTGTTGGCGGGCGGCGGCGGCAACGTCGCGGCTCTTGCCGACCGCGATCAACCGGTCCGGCCCTGGGGCGGTGAGGTTGGCCGCGCTCAGGTAGCCAGCGTCAGCGAGTAGCACCCCAATCCCGGCGGCCCGGGACTGGGCTGGGCGGTGCGCGTCGATGAGGGCCCCAGCCGTGACCGCCTTGTTCATCGCGGCGATAAATGCGGTGCTGTCATTGAGGTTGTTGCCCACGCTGGTGGCGATGATCACCCCGTCGCTGCTGGTGACCGCCTGACAGTTGTAGCCCTGGATCCATCCGCCACCGCGCAGTTGCATCGTCCGCGACTCAGGGTCGGTGATATTGCGTCTGGGCTCACCCCAGCGGCGGCCGCGAGCCGTGGCAGCGGCGGGCTTATCGGCCGTCGCGGCGGCCTGTTCGGCCGCGATCGCGCGGTCCAACGCTGCTTTGGCCCGCGTGACCCGGTAGGCCTGCTCCAGCGGCACCGGTGGGCGGCCTTTCCTGCCATTGCTGTGGTAGCGGTCGATCTTGGCCTGATGAGCCGTGCGCGCCTCGGCCAGATTCTGGGTCAGGATCTCCACACGGATCTCGGCTGGCGGCAGCCCCATCGGTTCAACAGCGCGTTGCTCGCGCCGTCGGCGAAACGCCTCCAGCTGAGCCTGGCGCCCCGCGTCATGGTCAGCGTCTTTAGCGGTCAACTCGGCCAGCGCGGCAGCAATGCGCGCCGCCCGCGACCGGGGATCGACCAAGTCGGCAGGCAGCTCATCACCACGCCGGTCGGGCCCATAGCGGACGTCCTCAACGGCATCGGTAGCCGCATGCTCAGCGGCAGCCTTGACCGCCAACGCCCTTGCCCGCTTTTCCATGTCGGCCTCGGCCTGCTCGGCAGCCGCCCGGCGCAACCCACCGCCATCACGGTTGGCGCATAATGACGCGTTCGCAGCGATCTTGACCGAATCCAACGCCACCACCCCCAACTCGCCCATTCCCAACCGGGCACACAGCATCAGCACCTGGCTAAACAACTGCTCCATCACCTGCGCGGCCTCGGCGCGAAACCGCGAGATCGTCACATGATCCGGGGCGTCCCCAGCACAGATGATCCGAAACGCCACATCACGCCTACACAACCGCTCGATCACCCGCGACGAGCGCAGCCCCTGCGCCCACGCCCAGATCAACAGCGTCAACAACATATCCGGGTCATAACCCGCCCGCCCAGCCCCACCGGTACGCCGCCGCCCGTGCAACCCCGAGGTATCCATCCCGGCCACCACGCTGATCACCAGCCACACCGGATCCGAATCCGGCAACCAATCCCGCATGTTCTCCGGCAACAAAAACTGCTGGTCGCGATCCACAAGACGATATCCCTTGGCCACCACCACATCCTCGCGACCAAACGATCAACGAACCGGTAAGACATGCCGACCAAACCCGATTTTGAAACAGCTCGCACAACCCCGTGGGTCTCGGGCAGGACGGGTCGTCGTCGTGCCCGCCTACGCGCGACAACCGCTGCTGTCGCGGATAGGCGGGCACATATGTGTGTCCCCCATCCAGAGCCTCCTGTGGCACATGTGGCTACGGTGAACCCATGACTGACGACCTCCTGATCGACACCGACGAGCGGGTGCGCGTCCTGACCCTCAACCGGCCGCAATCGCGCAACGCGCTGTCGGCGGCGTTGCGCGACCTGTTTTTCGCGGCTCTGACCGAAGCCGAAACCGATGACGACGTCGACGTCGTCATCCTCACCGGCGCCGACCCGGTCTTCTGCGCCGGGCTGGACCTCAAGGAGCTGGGCGGGCAGTCGGCACTGCCCGACATCTCGCCGCGGTGGCCGGCGATGACCAAGCCGGTGATCGGGGCGATCAACGGCGCCGCGGTCACCGGTGGGCTCGAACTCGCGCTGTACTGCGACATCCTGATCGCCTCGGAGCATGCCCGCTTCGCCGACACTCATGCCCGGGTGGGCCTGCTGCCGACGTGGGGCCTCAGTGTGCGGCTGCCGCAGAAAGTCGGTGTGGGGTTGGCCCGGCGGATGAGCCTGACCGGTGACTACCTGTCCGCCGACGACGCGTTGCGGGCCGGTTTGGTCACCGAGGTGGTGGCCCATGACCAGCTGCTGGCCGCGGCCCGCCAGGTGGCCGCCACCATCGTCGGCAATAACCAGAACGCGGTGCGGGCATTGCTGGCGTCGTATCACCGGATCGACGACTCCCAGACCGGTACGGCGCTGTGGCTGGAAGCCACCGCGGCCAGGCAATACCGCACCAGCGGCGACGACATCGCGGCCAACCGCGAGGCCGTCCTGCAGCGTGGACGCTCGCAGGTGCGCTGACGGGGGTGTACGGCACCCGGGGCCGCCGCCAGCGGTCAGGAAATGCGGGTCTCGCTCTGGCTGTCGAAGAAGCAGACCTCATGCGCGTGCGGCACGATCGACAACGAGTCACCCGGGCTGACCGTCGTGCGCCGGTCCGTGCGGAACACGATGCGTTTCGCCCGCAACGACCATCCCTCCTGCGTGAGCGGCGTTGCGTAGACGAATGATTCGAAACCCAATTCCTCCACCAATTCCACCCGCACGGTCAACGATTGCGCAGTCTGCGCCGGCGCCACATCCCAGGACTCTGGTCGAAGGCCGAGCAATACCCGATCCTGATCGCGCGCGCGGACCGGCACCGGTATCGCCACGTCCGGCGATTTGACCACGCCGTCGGCGACGGCAGCGTCGATGAGGTTCATCGCCGGCGCGCCGATGAACGTCGCGACGAACGCGTTAGCCGGGTTGTCGTACAACGCGCGCGGGGTGTCAACCTGTTGCAGCACACCGTCTTTGAGCACGGCTACCCGGTCGCCCATCGTCATCGCTTCCACCTGATCGTGCGTGACGTAGACGGTGGTGATGCCCAATTGCCGCTGCAATGTCGAGATCTGCGATCGGGTGCTGACCCGCAGCTTGGCATCGAGATTCGACAGCGGCTCGTCCATGCAGAAGACGCGGGGCCGCCGCACGATCGCCCGGCCCATCGCCACCCGCTGCCGCTGTCCGCCGGACAGTTTCGACGGCTTGCGGTCAAGCAGCTCACTGAGTTCCAGCATGTCGGCGACTTCGAGCACTCGTTGCCGGGTATCTGCACGCGACATTCCGGAGTTGCGCAACGCGAAGCCCATGTTCTGGGCCACCGTCATATTCGGGTACAGGGCATAGTTCTGGAACACCATGGCGACATCGCGTGCCCGCGGCGGGAGCTGGGTCACATCCACGTCACCGATGGTGATATGGCCGCTTTCAACGGATTCCAGCCCCGCCAGCATCCGCAGGGTGGTGGACTTGCCGCAACCGGAAGGGCCGACGAGCACCAGAAACTCGCCGTCGGCGATATCCAGGTCCAAGTTGTCGACCGCCGGCGCGTCGGCGCCGGGATAGCGATGGGTGACCGAGGAATACTGCACGCGTGCCATGACGCTAACCCGGGAGCTTCCGTTTGATCTGCCGGTCGAATATGACCTGCAGCTGTTTGTCGATGTCGGTGAAGGTTGCGGTCACGTCGGCCCCCTTCAGGCCGATCGATTCCAGGCCGGCGCCGATGATGCGGTCGCCGCCGGGCAGGAAGACTCGTGCGTAGTCCTGCGGGCGGGTGTGCGGAAGCTGGTCGAGTGCCACTCGGGCTCGCGGATTGTCGGCCAAGTACTGCTGTTCGGTCGGATCCGCGACAGCGGACTTGCGCACCGCCAGATATCCGGTGCGCTGGCTGAAGTACGCCGTATTCGGTCGTATTGGTGATAAATGCAATAAACCTGAGCGCGTTGAGCTTTCGCTCCTCGGACAGCTTGGTCGGAATGGCCAGGCCCGCTCCGCCGGTCGGGCAGCCTGGGCGGCCGCCCGGCCCGGCGGGCAGTGGGGCGACACCGAAATCGAATCTGGCCGTTGCGGTGACACCGGCCAGGTCGCCCGTCGACGACATCGTCGAAGCCAGGATGCCGGTGGCGAACTCGTTGGCGAGATCGCGCGCGATTGCGGCATATCCCTTGCTGTGTATCGAGTCTCGCAGAAAGTTGCCCGCCGCGATGGTGGTCGGGTCGGTAAACGTCAACGTCCACTTGTGCGAATAGGCGCCACCGAGTGTCCATACCGGTCCCTGGAACGTCCAGGGTATCGCGTCGGCATTCCCCCAGCCGTGAGCCCATTTCCCGGCACCGACGACGCGCTGCAGCTGCGGCCCCCACTCGTCGAACTCCTGCCAGGACCGCGGCCCACGGTCGGGCAGACCGGCCTGTTGCCAGACGGCTTTGTTGTAGTAGAAGAGCGGCGTCGAGCGCGCGTAGGGCAACGCGTAGTGACGGCCGTCGAACTCGAAGTCGGCCAATAACGAGTCGACGTAGTCCGACGCGTCGACGCCGGCTTGGCCGAACAGGTCATCCAGTGGGGTGATGACGCCGCTGAGAGCGAAATGGAACCACCAGACATCAGACAGCACAACGACATCGGGCACGTCGGTGCCGATGAGTGCCGCGTTGAACTTCTGTGCCACCTCGGCATAGTCCTTGCCGGCGTCGATCAATTTGACCGGCAAACCCGGGAACTGGCTGCCGAAGCGGCCGATCAGCTCTCTTTCCACCGAGACGGATTCACCTGGATGGTTGGACCAGAACGCGATAGGCCCAGGCCCCGACTTGATCGACACGCCGCCGCCCAGCCCGGCACAGCCGGCTGCCATCCCTGCGCCGGCCGCACCCGCGAGCGCGAGGAACTCTCTGCGGCGCAACGAGATGACGGCAGCCATGACGCGCTAACCCTTGACCGCACCCGAAGTGAGACCTTTGATCATCTGTCGTTGCAAGGCAATAAAGATGAGCACGATGGGCAGCATCGCCAGCAGCGTCACCGCCATCACCGGGCCCCAATTGGTCACACCCTCGGCTTGCTGCAAGAAGGTCAGGCCCACCGGGAGCGGCGCCACCGATTCGTCGTCGGACATCAGGAACGGCCAGAGGTACTCGTTCCACTCGTTGACCACCGTGATGATGCCGAAAGCGACCATGGTGGGCCCCGACATCGGCAACACAACCCGAAAGAGAAGTTGCCACCACCGCGCACCGTCCATCTCCGCTGCTTCGATGACCTCCGACGGGAGCGACAGGAAGTGGTTGCGCATCAGGAAAGTTCCGAACGCCACCCCGGCGAGCGGCAGGATGATGCCCGGGAACGTGTTGCGCAGACCCATTTGCGAGATCAACGCGTAGTTGGAGATCACGGTAATCTGGTTGGGCACCATCAACGCGGCGATGATCACCAGGAATGCTACGGTCTTGCCGGGAAACCGGACGAACACCAACCCGAACGCGCTGAGCACGCCGAGGATGAACTTCACCACCGCCAGCAGCGACGTGATGATCACCGAGTTGCGCAGGAAGGTCCAGAACGGAATCTCCTGGGTGGCGGTCCGGTAATTCTGCGGATGCCAACGGGGCGGCCACCATGTCGTCGGCTGCGAGTAGATGTCGGGCTGGTCTTTGAAAGACGTGAAGAAGACAAAAATCAGCGGCCCGGCGATCAGCACGACAACCACCACCATGGCCGGGTAGCCGAGTAATGACCGGCGCACGCCGACAGATGTCACTGTTGCCGCCCTCGATCCATGACACGCACCTGGTAGTAGGTGATGGCCAGCAGGATCAGGAACATGATCGTGGCGACGGTGGCGCCGTAGCCGGCCCGAAAATTTCTGAACGTCTCCAGATACACCTGGTACACCATTGTTGTGGTGCCGGTGCCCATCGGGCCGCCCCGGGTCATGACGTTGATGACGTCGAAGACCTGCAATGAGTTGATCAGCACGGTGATCGACAGGAAGAACGTGGTGGGGCGCAGTTGCGGCAACAGCACGCGGTAGAAGGTGGCCCACCGGCCGGCGCCGTCGATTTCGGCTGCCTCCAACAGGTCTCGGCGCACACCCTGCAGCGCGGCCAGGTAGATGACGAACGTGTAGCCGAGGTTCTTCCAGATGTAGGTGACCGTCACCATGAACAACGCCCAGTGCGGGTCTTGATAGAAGTCGGGCACGCCAACTCCGATACGGCCCAACAAGTCTTGCACCAGACCAAAATGCGGGTCGAAGACGAACTGGGCTGCCAGACCGACCGCGGCACCGGAGATCACAAACGGCGCAAACACGGTTGAGCGCACCAGGTTCCGTCCCCGCAGCGGTTGATCGAGCAGCATGGCCAATATCAAGCCCAGCACCATCGAGCCGATCACCGCCGATGCGGTGAACACCACCGTGTTGAGCACGATTTGCCGGGTGTCGGACCGAGTGAACCACTCGGCGTAATTGGACAATCCGACGAACTGGGCGCTGCGGTCGGAGATATTCCAGTCGAAGAAGGACAGCCGGATGTTGTCTGCCAGCGGGCGGTAGATGAACACCAGCAACAACGCCACATTGGGGCCCACCAAGAGCACGAACAGCGCGTAATCTCGGCGCCGCCGTGGCTGCGGTCTCAGCGACGAACGTGCCCGTTGGGTCGTCGTCATCGACGCAGTGTACCGATCCGGGAGCCGGCTCACGCCGCTCCTGTCACCGCCCCACGATCGCGGTGTCGAACAGCAGCTACAGGGGCTCGGCAGCCAGCACACTCAGCGCGGGCAGCGGCAGCTTCGTGATCTGCCGGCCAGCGGTGGGTCGATCCGCGCCGGACCCCCTGCCAATCAAAGCCGGTCAGCCAAACGCTGCACACAGCGCGGCCACGACATCGTCGATCGGGCTCATGATGGGGTAGCCCGCGGCCCAGCGCTCACTCGGCCGGTGGCGATCGGGCTATAGCACGTCGACGAATTAGCGAATCAGGCGAATCTCGATAGGCAGCTCGAGGTTCTGCCATACACGGTCGGCGGTCATGACGACCGCAGGCGTGGTGCGGATGGTCAGGGCCAAGCAGCATCGGTCGCCGATTGAGAGTTGTTGTCCGCCCTCGATAGAACGGAGGGCGCCCGCAAGCTCCGCATCGTCGGCGGTCAACGGTTCGATGGTGGCACCGGCCGCGACCACGAGTTGGCGGACGCCTGACGCCCGGTCACCGCCCAGCGCCCGGAGAGCGCCCGCCACCCGACGAAGATCAGGCGCAACACCACGAAGGTGCTCAGTCCCGACCAGATACCGGCGAGCCCCCAGCGAAACACCAGCGACAACCAGATCAGCGGCAAAAAGCCCAGCACCGCGCTGACGACGGTGGCGGTGCGCATGAACGCGGCGTCGCCGGCGCCCAGCAAAACACCGTCGAGCGCGAAAACGACTCCCGCGAGCGGTAACTGGGCGACCAGGAACCACCAGGGCACGCCGATCGCGGCCAGCACTGCACGGTCGTCGGTGAACAGCTCGGGCAGCACCGAAGCACCCGCCGCCAAGACCGCGGCCAGCACACCGGCGGTCGCCGTGGAGAACACCGTCACCCGGCGAGCCACCGATTTGGCGTGCGCGACACGGTTGGCCCCCAGCGCCGCGCCGACCAGCGCCTGCGCCGCGATGGCAAGCGAATCGAGCACCAGGACAAGGAAATTCCACAACTGCAGTACCACTTGGTGGGCGGCGAGCGCCGCGGCGCCGAACCGTGCCGCCACCGCGGCCGCGGACACGAAACACACCTGGAAAGCCAGCGTCCGCACGATCAGGTCGCGGCCCATCACCAACTGGGCGCGCAGCACGGCGCGGTCCGGGCGCAGCGGCGCCCGCTCGGTCAGCAGCGCCCGCCCGAACAGCAGGGCGGCCACCCATTGGCCGGCCAGGTTGGCCACCGCCGACCCGGCCAATCCCAGCCGGGGCAGACCCAGCCAGCCGTACACCAGCAGCGGGCACAGCAGTGCCGACAGCCCGAAGCCGGCGATGACATAGCGCAGCGGCCGCACGGTGTCCTGCACGCCGCGCAGCCACCCGTTGCCGGCCAGCGACACCAAGATCGCCGGGGCACCCAGGATCGCGATGCGCAGCCACGGCAGCGCGGCGGCGGCGATCTGCCCGCCCGCCGCGATGGCAGACACCACGGGCACCGCCGCGGCTTGGACCACGACAACGATCAGCGCGCCCAGGCCGAGCGCCAACCAGGTCGCCTGCGCGCCTTCGGCCACCGCCGAGGGCCGGTCGCCGGCGCCGAAGCGGCGGGCGGCGCGTGCCGTCGTGCCGTAGGACAGAAACGTCAGTTGGGAACTCACGATGCCAAGGATCAGGGCGCCGACAGCCAGTCCGGCCAGGCTCAGCGCACCCAGCCGGCCGACGATCGCGGTGTCGAACAGCAGATACAGCGGCTCGGCGGCCAGCACCCCCAGCGCGGGCAGCGCCAGCTTGGCGATCTGACGGCCATCGGCGGCGGGCCGGTTTGCGCCGGGCCCCCCGTCACTCAACGCCGGTCAGCCAAGCGCTGCGCGCAGCGAGGCCACGACATCGTCGATCGCACCCGAGGTCGAATAGCCGGCGGCCAGCCGGTGGCCGCCGCCGCCGAACGCCGACGCCACCGCTCGACAGATCCACGTCGGCCTTGGCGCGCATAGACACCGACCACTGTTGCGGATCGGTTTCCTTGAACACCGCCGCCACCTCGGCCTGCGCGGTGGTGCGCACGATGTCGACGATGCTCTCGACTTCCTCGGGGCGCGAGCTGATCCACTCCTGATTGCCGACGACCGCGTAGACCAGCCCACGGCCGCCGGCCGCGTCGGGCACCAGCTGCGCCGAGCCCAGCACCCGCGACAGCATCGGCAACCACGCGAAGGGATGGGTGTCCATCAGTATGCGGCTGATCGCGGTGCTGTCCACGCCGATCTCGACCAGTCGCCCGGCCAGCCGGAAAGCGCGTGCGCTGGCCCAGCGGAACGACCCGGTATCGGTGGTCAACCCCGCGTAGATGCATTGCCCGACGTCGGTGTCGATGGTCTTGCCCCATGCGTCGAGCAGTTCGGCGATCAGCATGGTGGTCGAATCGGCCGACGTGTCAACGAAGTTGGCGGTGCCGAACAGCTCGTTGGATACGTGGTGGTCGATCACCAGAAGCTCGCGGCCGCCATCGGCCAGATCGCGCAACGCGCCCAACCGGTTGACGCTCGGAATGTCCACCGTCACAACAAGGTCGACATCGCGACTCATCGCGTCGGGATTGACCAGCAGCCGACCGCCGGGCAGGGACTGCAACGAGTCCGGCAGTGATGCCGGTGCGGCGAAGCTGACCTCGACGTGCTTTCCGCACCGATCGAGCACCAGCGCCAGCGCCAGCCCGGCGCCGATGGTGTCGGCATCGGGATGGACATGGCAGACCACGGCGATGCTGCCGGCGTCGGCCAACAGCTCCACGGCGTCGGCGGCGCCGACGTGGTTTGCGCGTTCGCCCACCTCAGTGGCCGGATCGGTCGTCTTCACCGGTGTCCTGCGGGTGGGACAGATCGCCCGGCTCCGGGTCGGGCCGACTGGTGGCGCGATACGGATCGGCCTCCCCCGCGGGCTTGGCGCCCGAGCGAACCCGCGCCAGATCGGCGTCGGCGGCGCGTGCGCGGGCCAGCAGCTCCTCCATCCGGTGCACGTTGTCCGACGTGGTGTCGCGGGCAAACGTCAAGGTGGGGGTGAAGCGCACGCCGGTGCCCGCCCCGACCTTGGTTCGCAGCACACCCTTGGCCCGCTCCAGCGCCGCGGCTGCACCGGCCAGATCCGGCTCGTCGTCCAGCGTGCGGCCCATCACCGTGTAGTAGACCGTCGCGTCGTGCAGGTCGGCGGTCACCGTCGCGTCGACGATGGTCACCCCGGCCAGCCCCGGATCTTTGATCTCGTGCTCGATCGTCGAAGCGACGATCGTGCGCGATCCGCTTGGCCAGCCGGCGCGCTCGGGCCCGGTCAGGCACGTTGCTTCTCGACCAACTCGTAGGTCTCGATGACGTCGCCTTCCCTGATGTCGGAATAGCCCAGCGTCAAGCCGCACTCGAAGCCTTCGCGGACCTCGGTGACGTCGTCCTTCTCCCGGCGCAGCGAGGACACCGTGAGGTTCTCGGAGACCACGATGTTGTCCCGCAGCAGACGGGCTTTGGCGTTGCGCCGCACGATCCCGGAGGTGATCATGCAGCCGGCGATCACACCGACCTTCGAGGACCGGAACAGCGCCCGAATCTCGGCGCGGCCCAGCTGGTTCTCCTCGTAGATCGGCTTGAGCATGCCGCGCAGGGCCTTCTCGATTTCGTCGATCGCCTGGTAGATCACCGAGTAGTAGCGGATGTCCACGCCTTCGCGGTTGGCCAGCTCGGTCGCCTTGCCCTCGGCACGCACGTTGAACCCGATGATCACCGCGTCGGACGCGGACGCCAGGTTGACGTTGGTTTCGGTGATGCCACCGACACCGCGGTCGATGACCCGCAGCTCAACCTCGTCGTCGACCTGGATGCCCATCAGCGCCTCTTCGAGCGCCTCGACCGTACCGGCGTTGTCGCCCTTGAGGATCAGGTTCAGCTGGCTGGTTTCCTTCAGCGCCGAATCCAGGTCCTCCAGGCTGATCCGCTTACGCGTCCGCGCCGCCAGCGCGTTGCGCTTGCGGGCGCTGCGCCGGTCGGCGATCTGGCGAGCGATCCGGTCCTCGTCGACGACCAGGAAGTTGTCCCCGGCGCCGGGCACCGACGTGAAACCGATGACCTGCACCGGCCGCGAGGGCAGCGCCTCCTCGATGTCGTCGCCGTACTCGTCGACCATTCGGCGAACACGGCCGTAGGCGTCACCGGCGACCACCGAGTCGCCCACCCGCAGCGTGCCGCGCTGCACCAGCACGGTGGCCACCGGGCCGCGACCGCGGTCCAGGTGCGCCTCGATCGCCACACCCTGGGCTTCCATGTCGGGGTTGGCCCGCAAGTCCAGCGCGGCGTCGGCGGTCAGCAGCACCGCCTCCTCCAACGCCTCGATGTTGGTGCCCTGCTTGGCCGAGATGTCGACGAACATCGTGTCGCCGCCGAAATCCTCAGCGATCAAGCCGTATTCGGTGAGCTGGGAGCGGATCCTGGCCGGGTCGGCGCCTTCCTTGTCGATCTTGTTGACGGCCACCACGATCGGCACATCGGCGGCTTGGGCGTGGTTGATGGCCTCCACGGTCTGCGGCATGACACCGTCGTCGGCAGCGACCACCAGGATCGCGATGTCGGTGGCCTTGGCGCCGCGGGCACGCATGGCGGTGAACGCCTCGTGACCCGGTGTGTCGATGAAGGTGATCAGCCGTTCGGCGCCCTCGAGATCGACCGACACCTGGTAGGCCCCGATGTGCTGGGTGATGCCGCCGGCCTCGGCCTCGCGCACGTTGGCCTGACGGATGGTGTCCAGCAGCCGGGTCTTCCCGTGGTCGACGTGCCCCATCACGGTCACCACCGGCGGGCGGGTCTGCAAATCGGACTCGTCGCCTTCGTCCTCGCCGTAGGTAAGGTCGAAGGATTCCAGCAGCTCGCGGTCCTCGTCTTCAGGGCTGACGACCTGGACGTTGTAGTTCATCTCGCCGCCGAGCAGCTCAAGGGTTTCGTCGCCGACCGACTGGGTGGCGGTCACCATCTCGCCGAGGTTGAACAGCGCCTGGACCAGTGCGGCCGGGTTGGCGTCGATCTTGTCGGCGAAATCGCTCAGCGACGCTCCGCGGGCCAGCCGGATCGTCTCGCCGTTACCGTGCGGCAACCGCACGCCGCCGACGACCGGCGCCTGCATCGAGTCGTATTCCTGACGCTTCTGCCGCTTGGACTTGCGGCCCCGCCGAGGCGCGCCGCCGGGACGCCCGAACGCGCCGGCGGCACCACCGCGCTGTCCGGGACGGCCACCGCCGCCACCGGGACGCCCGCGGTAGCCACCGCCCGGCGGTGCGCCGACGCCGCCGCCGCCACCGCCGCCGCGGTAGTTACCGCCACCACCGCCTGGCCTTCCGCCGGTGGGAGCGCCCGGCCGGCCACCGGGCCCGGGCCGCGGTGCGCCGGGACGCGCCGGGCGGCCCTGACCGGCCGCACCCCCGGGGCGCGGCGGCATGCTGCCCGGCGAGGCGCCACCCGGGCGGGGTGCGCCGGGACGCGGAGCGCCGGGACGCGGTGCCGACGGACGCGGAATGGTCCGATCAACGGGCTGCGCCGAGGAGAACGGATTATTGCCCACTCGTGGGGTCCGGATCCCCGGCCTCGGAGCCGGCCGCGGCCCGGGAGTGGGACCGGGCATGGGCCCGGGACGGGTGGGGGCCGGCGTCGCGGCGGGCGGCTGTTCGGCGACCGGCGCGGCGCGGGGGGTGTGGGCGGCGCAGCAGGTGCCGACGGCACAGGGTCGGGGGCTTTTGCCGGCGCAGGGCGCCGCGGCGCCGTCGACGGCGGGCGCGGCCTTGGCCGGAGCGCCATTGCCGGCGGTCTTTACGGCCGCCGGCTTTCCGCCGCCGAAGGACTCCCGTAGCCGACGGGCGACGGGGGCCTCCACTGTCGACGACGCCGATTTGACGAATTCGCCCTGTTCGCTCAGCCGGGCGAGCACTTCTTTACTGGTAACACCGAGTTCCTTGGCCAACTCGTGTACGCGGGCCTTGCCTGCCACTACATCTCCTGTCCAATGAGGCGACAGCGGTGGTAGGCCGCGCCTCGGTTTTAGCTACGACACATGGTCATCGGGACTTCACGGTGTACTCATATTCTTTGCTGCCTGTTCTGTTGCCGGGACGGTCGGGCACACCTAGAAACTCTAGGTGCTCAACCACCGCGGAGGTGTCCGGTGAACCGGTGATGCGCAACGCTCGTGCGAAAGCTCGCCGCCGGATCGCTTCACGCAGGCACTGCGGGGCCGGGTGCAACCACGCACCCCGCCCCGGCAGGCTACTCGCCGCGTCAACGGTTAGGGCGTAATCGCCGTTCCCGGTCGACACCGCCACCACTCGAAGCAGTTCGACGGCCAACACTCGCTTTCGACAACCTACACACGTCCGTACCGGTCCATCGATGCGTCGATATGCCGGGGTCGAAGTCTCGCGCTGGATCACGGCTCAGTCTACCGTCTCGGCCGGGCCGCAAAACCACCCGGGAGGTGCCACCCGTCCGCGTCAGGCGGATTCGCCGCCCACTTCCAACTCGTCGGCGCTGGGCAGGACCGGGCGCGGCGCCGAGGGCCGGTCCAGGTAGAAAACCGCGGTGGAGGCGATGTCGTCATGCAAGCGGCTGGTAGCGCCGCCCCGATGTCCACCCGAGGGCCTGGACGTCCACTCGCAGGTCGGCATGGAAATGGATCGGGTCGAGCAGGTGCCATCGGTACATCCCGAACCGCTGCTGGCTGCGGTAGAGCCCGTCCGGGCTGCTGATCTGGTGCAATCCCAGAAACGGTGTCGAGTAGGCGGTGTAACCCTGCCCGGGCACGTCGAAGTTCCATGCGCCGCCGAAGTAGTCCTCGGTGCCGGTGCCACAGATCGTCGGGAAGTCCTCGTCACCGTCGAGGTAGAACTTGACCTCGCCCTCACCCCACCAGCCGGGGGTGTTGACGCCCCAGGCCAGATAGGTGCCGACGTACTTCCCGGCGCCGTGGACCCGGTCGAGGATCGGGTGCACGCACCGCCGGCCAGCGGGTTGCTGCGGTGGAACTGACAGTGCAGGTAGGCAGCGTCGGGGAGGTCGGGACCGGTCTCGTAGCTGACCTGGTAGTAGACCGAGGCGGTCTGGAGTGCGCGGTTTTCCAGCGTGAGCCGGGCGTGCCGGGGC
>CAWBDP010000011.1:0-119761 GCA_963787635.1 uncultured Actinomycetota bacterium
TCCGGCCCATCGTTCTTCATCGCTCTGATCTCCTTTCTCTCGTTTTGTACCTTTCACTAAGCTGGTTGAGCGCTCGCGCAAGCAATTTGCTGACACTGCCCTCGCTCTTATTCAGGCGCCTGGCAATCTCGACACCACTCAAGCGTTGACCGAATTTCAAGTGCAAAATAGTCTGTTGGGGCACGGTCAGTTCCGACAGGTATTTCCGCAGCAGGGAATGTTCTTCGGCACACAGGGCAACAAGCTCGGGAGATCGCTCGTCCGCTTCGTAGAGCGCGTCCATCAGCGTATCCAGCGCGACCGTCGGATAACGCTGCTGTCGGCGCAGCAAGTCAACGCATTTGTAGTACGCGACCCGCCGTAACCAGGCCAGTCGCTCATTCTCACGCAGTTCCACCAGTTCTGCGCTCGTGCGCCGCCAGAAATACCTCGACCAGGATATCCTCGGCATCTTCGCGTACGGAGACATAGCGCCGGATATAATTCAGCAGGGTACTCATATAGTGCTGATAGAGTTCAGCAAGCGCGTTCTCGCGCGTTCCGGGCGAGCCCTTTGTTGTTGCATTCTACATCCCTACGATATTGTTTTAGAGAATTTGGGGCCTCACTCTGTTATCGATGAACAGGTAAAAATCTTTCCATGCTCCTCCCAATGTGAGATGATCGGCCCTGCATCGACCCGCACACCGTTGTGGAGAGAGCGTACAACGTCGTGGGCGAAAGATCAAACGTGGGCGACAAACATGTTGAGGAGAGCGACAGGCTGAGAAGCTGGCTCAATCTTTGAGCACACCGCTGTAGCGGTACTTTGTTGACCCTGGTGAGTTACAAAAGAATTGAACCGGGTGAGAGAATGGAAGTATGCGAGCATATTCTCAAGAACTGAGGGACCGGGTACTTCGCGCCGTGGACGAAGGGATATCCAGAGCCGAGATCATCGAACGCTTCCAGGTTTCGCGGGCGACCATTAAGGCTCTGCATTAAGGAACGGACCTCGTTGCCGCAAAGTAGATAACTGCGGTACAGTTCCATTATCGTTGGAAGCATGCGCGAATTGATCCGAGAAACATGGCGAGTCCGTCGCTGAGAGTATTGGCCAAGGCGTGGATGAACATGCCGTGCAGGATGCTCTCGGATTTGTAGCGCAGCCAGCCGTTGAGCCAGCCTAGGACGATGGGGGCGATGAGCAGCGGCCAGAAGGAGACGCTGACCAGCAAGATGAGCGCGTGGGGTATCAGGAAGATGAGCGTCTGGAGCGCGTTACCAATCTGGAAACCCAGGCGGCGCATCAGCCAGCCGCCGAGCAATCCTCTGAAAAAGACTTCTTCTCCCAGAGCCGTGAAGAAGAACTCATTCAAAAAGGCAATTCCGATTGAGGAGAGACTGAAGCCCAGGCGCGCATAACAATATTGCTACACGCCCTGTGGTGGATGCCGGTAGAGGTCGGGAAAGACAAAGAGAGCGATCAGAACGAGGGGAAGAGCGGTGAGCAGGGAAAAAGCCGGGCCCATAGATAATAGACAGGAGCGCCGAGCCGCCATCCGAGAACCGCAGAGATAGTTTTCCACGGCTTTCTTCTGATCAGGAGCACAAGCAGCGTGATCAAGGATGGAAGGAGAAAAACAATGGGTGCGCGTTGAATTGCATAGCTCTACTCCTTTAGAGATATGTCCGCTTCTGTGTACAATGAGAGGGATGGCTAGGAAGACTGTTAAAAATCTAGCACTAGCTCTGGAGTTAAGATAGCGGCCTTGTAGGCGCAAACTGGATCTATAACCGGTTTATCGGCACAGTTCTGGCCACAACCACCATGTTATCGGCACAGTTCACTACGGTATCGTCTCAAAACTCCGCCCATAATGGAACTGTGCCGCAGCTATCTTCTTCGCGGCAACGAGGCCCGTTCCTTAACGCAGAGCCGTCTATCGCTCCTTGATCTATGAGGCTGCTGGTATCATCGCCTGGAGAGCAGCAAGCGGCTTTCGAAAAGCCTGTCGTTGTTCCCGGAGAGGGACTGCTTCTCCCATGGTGCGGAGGGGACGGAGAGAGTTCCGGTAATCATCGCGCGGCGCGACAGAAGCGTGCTGCCGCTTCAACCGTTCCCAAGCCCCGCATAGGATAGTATCGCTGTTTGATACCACGATGATCTTGTTGAGCCGATTATTGAGATATTTGCTTGTCCGATGGTGTACTTGGCTGCCCACCGTCTCACGGATGGCTCGCGAATAGGACAGATGGCCATCGGTCGTGACCTGCTTGGGAATATGACCAACAATAGCAACAGCCTGCTTGAAAAACAGTTTGGCTGCCTCCATATTCCGCTTCTCGCTTAGCCGAGAATCAACCAGATGGCCGTCTTGGTCG
Organism: uncultured Actinomycetota bacterium; assembly: GCA_963787635.1. Lineage (GTDB taxonomy): Bacteria > Actinomycetota > Actinomycetes > Mycobacteriales > Mycobacteriaceae > Mycobacterium. Next base: position 2,365 of record CAWBDP010000011.1, read on the forward strand.
ATCGCCCGATAAAGGTACCACCATTTTCCATGGACGCGTGCCGGTACGTTTCATCGACATAGCAGGATTTTCCTGCTTGTCCACGTCGCCTGGTGCGTCGCCGCTCTGTTAATAGTGGGGCAAATCGAGTTTCCCATTCTTGAAGGGTTTCATGCGTGAACGAAAACCGCGTTCTCGCAAACATCTCCGCAACGTCACGCAGGCTCAGCTTATAGCGCAGCCTCCACATAACAGCAAGCAGGACAATGTCTGTGGGCAATTCAAGGTAGTTAAAAGGCGTGCCGGTTCGTTCATTGAACGTCGAGCGGCAGTGAGGACAGAAAAATGTCTTATACCCAAATTGGTTTTCTTCACACGTTCCTTCGTAGCCGTTGCAGCACAAAGAGGGGCAGTTCATCAGCCAACCTCCTTGTTCAACTTATTTTTATAAGATGAGCATAACAGAAGTGTGACTGCTTTGCCAAGATGGGGGTTGAGATCTGACAGAACCATTGCATGCATGTGTCACCCTCCTTTGTCAGTGATCGGTCATCATCTCCTCATTGCCCCGCTTCTGTGCCACGAAGAAATCGCGCGACGATTGAGGAAACCACTGGAGTGCAACACAAGCAGCAAGGATCAATACCATAAGAATTTGCACTACGATGATATAAGGCCGCGACGCTGAAGAAAGGATGGCTGGGACATTCGTTGGTGACGACCATGCGTAGAGCGTTTCCAGAACAGCAAGTACGAAGGCCGCCGTGCTCGCTCCCCGCACCCAGTTTTTCCCCTGGCGAATTTAAGCAACGCGAAACAGGCGGACAAGACGCCAAAGAACACATGGGAGCCATTGACGAGCAACTGAATGGAGTTCACCTGAGCCTCGATCTGGCTCTGCGACAGGCCAGAGTTCATCCTCCTGACGGTGTCGGCGACCTCGCCACGATTGATAATAAAAAGCAGGAGGACGAGGAGACTGAGGACCACATGGGCACTATACCCAGCCGTCGCCCAGTTAATCGCCTTTGGTATGGCTCGGCGCGCTCCTGTGTGTTGAGGAGACCGCGCATCTGTCACTTGCTGAGGATTGTTCATTTTCCTCTCCTTTTCTTCTTCCAGGCTTGTTCACTGCCTGATCTCAGGCAGTGGTTCACATTACCCGCCCGATCTCAGGCAGTGGTTCGCATCACTTGCCGTATATGTATTATTAAGAAGACATTCAGGCCAAACAAAATCATCGCATTCGCCGGGTGCAGTGCGGCCAACAGCGGAATATTCTCACTCGTCGAGGGGAGAATAAACTGAATAATCATAAGGACAAACAGCAAAAACCCCCACACTTTCATCCTCCCGGGTATCGGTGCCAGCAACCCATTTAGCGCAAGCAAGAGCGACAGGATCAGCAGCACGAACCCCATGAGAAGAATGGGCATCTTTGCCCCAGATGGCACCTCCAAAGAGGTAAGCACCGATCAGAAAACCCTGTACAAAGATGCCTAAGAGGATCAGGCTGGCCAACCCCAGGTAAGGGTTCCGCGCCCAGCGTCGAGTCACGGGTACATTTTGAGAAGAGACATGCATCATTCTATTCCTTTCATCAAAGTAAACGAGAGAAAACCCGAAAACAACCAGGGCTTCAGCGAACTGGGCAACCTGACTGGAAGAAATGGACTTCCTTTTCTCGCTTGCTCGTTTTGAGTAGCTAGCTGGGAAACTTCCAGGGGCCGAAGCCTTGTACGTTGAGGACATTCTGCGACCTGCTAGAGAAAGTCTAGCGCATGGAGCAGGCCTCTACATCGGCAAAGCAACGTATTCGTCTTGCCTACTCTGAAAGTGATGAGGGGACGGGCAGTACCTTATGGTGAAGCGTTACCTAGGCAAAGGTGTCGACATGATGGCCAGAAAGGGAAAGAGCGCAGAAGAAGGCTTGGAAAGGATATACATGCTGAAGCTAGATGAGATGCTGCTCGAAGGCAAAGTGGGTCGCAGCATTCCGTGAGGTAATGTTCAGTTTACTATAGATGGAGCGCAGGTGGGCATTGACGGTGCGCGGGCTGATGACCAGCAGTTCAGCAACCTCAGCATCGGAGAGTCCACGTGCCACCAGCCGTAGCACCTCGACTTCGCGCTCAGTCAAATCGGCTGGATAGGGAGGCGCAGGAGACTTCTGCCTGTTCGTCCTGGCCTTCGAATGTGTGTGGTCTCGGGAATTAGTGAATGTGCTGCGATGGCTTGCTCCGGCGTCATCGTCCGTCCCTCGGCCCAGGTCTGAGCAAAGGTTTGTTCTCCGAGGTTGGCGCGGACTGTGGCTCTCATACGCTCGTAGTCGGCCTGTTCGCCAAGTGCAGTAAAGAGGGTGAAGAGATCGAATGGCCGCGAACTGCGCGTCGCATCGCCGAGCGTTTCGGCAACTCCCCAGATCTGCGCTGCCCATGCGGTCTCTCCGCAACATGCGACCATGCATCCCCACCCCTGGAGCGCGCGCGCCATGCTCTCCTGATTATCCATCTGCCGGAAGAGCGCGATCGTTCTCTCGCACAAGGTATTGGCTTTCGCCCTCTCGCCCTGTACAAAGGCAATACTGGCCAACCAGGAAAGGACCTGCGCGCTGTTCGCTTGCAGCCACAATGCTTCATAGACGGTCAAACTCTCTTCGAGGAAGGCACGCGCTTTGGTCGCCTCACCCTGAGCGAGGGCCAATCGTCCGAGCAGATACAGCGAGCAGGCAACACCTATCTGGAAATGCGTTGTGCGAGCCTGCGCCAGTCCTTCCTCGACGAGTGCGTTGGCGCGCACAGCGTCGCCCTGCGCAAAGCAGACTTGCCCCAGGTAGAGGAACGACCAGACCAGGTCCCCCTTATTCTCCATTGCTCTATAATACTGCTGGCTCTCTTCCAGGAGTGCATGAGCTTCCGCGTAGTTGCCCTGGCTGATGGCCGCCATGCCGAGGAAATGGAGCACGTAGGCCAGGTTTCTGGCGTCTCCCACGTCTCTGGCAAGCGCACGACTCTCCCTCTAGCAGGAAGCGCACCTGATCATCGTTGCCGCGCGTCTCAAGGGAAGCCACCCGAGCCAGAGCAGGGATGCCGCTAGATTGTGTGCCTCCTGCGTCTCCCTGGCCACTTGATACAGATGCAGACACTCCTCACCCAGCACTTCTTCGCGCTCGGCACCGCGGTCGTGCCCAACGAGCACGCGGGCGAAGGGCATCAGCTGCCAGACATCATGCCGGTTCTCGACATCAACGACTAAAGCTCCAGATGAGGGCCGGAAGCGGCCTTCAGTTCAGAAGCCGTTCGAGCGAAGCGCGCGAAGCCTCGGACCGTTCAGCCTCCGCGTCAAGCGCCGTGCTCAGCTCGTCGAGCCACGCCTCGAGCGGCAGCTCTTGGCGCCTGATGACGATTCCTCGCACCGTCGTGACTCGGGCCGTCTGAGCCGTCCCCGCGGCCAGCGAGAGCGCGAACGTGTCGTCGCCGAACTGCACCTCGACACACTCCAGGCGCTTTTCCCTGGAGAGAAGCCTGGAGGCCTTGCGGTGCACCCGCGTGTGGTCGGGAAGCGCGGAGCTCAACTTCTCCGCCAGGGCCTCCGCCAGAGCGCGCGAATCGGATGCGTCGGCACGCAGCGAAGACGCAGCGAGATCGAAACGGTGGGGGGCCATCAAGGAACCGATCTAAGTGTCGACTCCGAGACTCCGAGACTCCGAGACTCCGAGCTCCGGCCAAACCGCCGCGGTCGACCTACTTCTTGCGAGTGCGGTCAGCGGCGCCGGCTTTCGAGGCGGCCGCCTTGCCGGCCTGCTTCGCAGCGCTTCCGGCCAGCCGCGCGGCTGACTTCGCCCCGCTGATCGCGCCGCCGGCAGCGCGCTTGGCCTCATCGGCTGTGTCCCGTGCAGCGTTGCTCTGACGCGTGCCAGCAGCCTTCTTGCCGCGCTCCTGGGAGTCGGCTCGTTGCTTGTTGCGGGCGCGGGTGGCCGCCGCCTTCTTGGCGGCAGCTGAGCGATCTGCTTTGGCCTGGGGCACTGTGTCTCCTCTTCCGGGGCTGGTCCCCCTTGGCGTACCCGCGCCGGGGCTGTCGCTATCGCGCCCATCGCCCGCACTCTCCTTGCCGGGAACACGGTTCTCTTGATCCGTCCGCTCGAGGGGGTTGCATAGCGGCATGTCCCTGCCGCCGTCGCTATCCGACCGAGACAAGGCCGGCGGTCTTCCGGTGGCCGTGCGGGTGCTGATCTGTGGCGCGGCTGGTGCGGTCGCCGCCGGCGTGCTGGCGATCGTCGGCCCGTGGTGGCTGATCCCGCTCGGCGGCTGGGCGGTGGCCGCGTTCGCGTTCCTCGCCTGGATGTGGCGCTCGATGTGGTCATTGGACGCTGCGGGCACCGCGGCCCACTCCCGGCGGGAGAATCCTCGCCGAGGCACGGCCGACCTGCTCCTACTGGCGGCAAGCCTGGTCAGCCTGCTGGCAGTGGGGCTCGTGCTGGTGCGCGCGGCAAACAGCAGGGCTTGGACAAGGGCCTGCTGATCGGCGTTTGCGTGTTGAGCATCGTGCTCAGCTGGAGCATCGTCCATACCGTCTTCACGCTGCGTTACGCCAGCCTGTATTACGTTGCCGATCCTCCCACGGCGTGGACTTCAACGACGACGCCGGCCGACTACGCGGACTTCGGCTACCTGGCGCTCACGATCGGGATGACGTTTCAGGTCTCCGACACGGACCTGCGGACGAAGGTCATCCGGCGAACCGCTCTCCGGCACGCACTGCTCTCGTATGTGTTCGGAGCCCTGATCGTGGCCAGCACCGTCAATCTGATCGCCGGCCTGGGCAAGTAGCTATGTCGCTCGGCAGACGATGGGACTGCTGCTGCAGGAGCGGCCGCGGCTCGAAACGCTAACCGTTGGTACGGTCGCAATCGAGCCGCGGCAACAGGCTGCGACTAGCTGTCGGCGTTCTTGCGTTCAGCCTTCGCTTCGCTGGCCGCGCGACGCAGGCGGCGAGCCTCGTCTTGGGCCGTCAGAGCCTGCTCCTTCTTTCGCAGCGCATCCGCCTTGGTGTCGAGCGACTCGAGCTTCGCCTTGGGAGCCGCTGGTCGACGGCCTTATCCGCGTGAGCTTTGGCGTTGCGGCTCGCATTCGCGCGCTTGCTCTCCGTCTGGGCGGCGCGATCCGTCTCCCGCTTGCGCTCCTGCTCCGCCTGGTCGTGACGGGCCTGGGCGCGCTGCTTGGCCTGGGCACGCAGACGCTCAGCCTGGGTCTCCTGGTCCTGCAGCCGGGCGTCGGCCTGGTCGGACTTGCGCTCGGCCTCGGTGCGCAGGCGCAGCGCCCGCTCACGGGCCTCGGCAGCCGCTTGCCGCTGCTGCGCATCCTCGCGCAGCGACGGATCGCCCAGGATCGAGGCGAGCACCGCGCGCACGGAGGCGTCGGCGCGATCAACGGCGAGCCTCGCGGCGGGAGCGGCGCCGGTGCCGTTTCCCGGCAACCGGTCGATGACGGCGTCGAGCGGGAGGCGGACCAGCCTCAGGTAACTCTCGACGGCGGTTCTGGAAATGTCACGTACGTTCACTGGTTCTCCTTGGGGTCAATGGTGTTTGCCGCCGCCTCGGCGCGGCGGGCTTGCTGCTCCAGACGGATGGCCTCTTCGGCCGCTGCGACCCGTTCGCGCTCGGCCCGTTGCTCGGCGGTTGCGGCGGCGGCCTCCTGCGCCTGCGCGGTCACGCTCGGCCGTGGCCTCCTTGCGCTGGGCCTCGGACTGGGCTTTCTGCTCGGCCTCGTCACGCTCCCGCTCGATCCGTTGCTCGCGCTCCTGCGCGGCCACCTCGTTCTGCAGCCGGTCACGCTCGAGCTCCGTCTCGGTCTTCTGCGCTTTGAGCGACGCCTCGGCCTCCCGTTGCCGGGCCTCGGCGGCCTCGCGGCCGGCCTCGGCCTCCGCGTCGACCTGGGCCTGCTGCAGGCGACCCTCGCGGGCGAGATCGCCGTCGCCGACCAGCGACCCAGCGGCCTCCTTGGCCTTGCCGGCAAGCTTGCCGACCAGCCCGCCGGCCGTCTGCTCTGAACTCTCTTGATCAGCCATACCTAATGCTCCTTTGAAACTGCACATCGGAATTGATGGACTGCTGGAAGGCACGTTCAGCGCCGACCGCTTACGGCGACGCCCTCGGAGAGATGAGGATGCTCACTACGCACTGAAAAAGGTGGACTATGCGAACACGAGCGCGTGGCCGACCCGACGCGGATCGGGTGGGAGCGCACTAGGCGCGGCGCCCTGATCCGATCCGTCTCCCTCGCCCAGCACGGCCGCCACCTCGCTAGCGGTGAGCTGGTGCGTAGCCGGGCGACGGCGCCCGGCCGCGTACCGCGCTGGCGATGCGGCGAGTACCGTGGAAGGATCCGATAACGGCTCATCCGACTACCAGCGCCGGTACCGGCGACGGTGACCCAGGAGGCCACCCAGGGGAAGCACGAAGAACAACGGCAGCAACAGCAGGTGACCGCCGGAGATAACGAAGATAAAGGCGGCGAACGCCAGCCCGTAGAGCGCGAATCGCATCGCGCTAGCTCCTTCGGCCAACGCGACCGTCTGCCGCTGCGGCGACTCCGGTGATCCTGCGTGCTGCATCAGCGATACCACTCATGAACATTCTCCAAATCGTTGTCTTGGTTTCAGCGCGTACGCCTGGGAACGGCTTGCCCTCGGCCGCCCGGATCAGGCGCTCATCAACGCGCGGTTTCCGGGCGGCCGTGGGCCGGGAGGACTAGGCGTTGGCGACCACGCGGTCGGCCTCGTTGATGACGGCGGTCCGGTTCTTGTGTGAGCGCTCATACGCGCGGACGCGCTTGATCCGCTCCTCGTCTCCCTCACCCAGCACGGCTCTGATTTCGCTCGCGGTGAGCTCGTCGTAGCCGGGCCAGGGCTCCTCACCGCGCAGCGAACTGATGCGCCCGAGCACCGTCGAGCGGTTCTGATTCTTGCGCTCGTACGCGTCGAGCTTCGCGAGATCGATCTGGGAGAGCCCGCTCAGCCTCTCCACCACCTCGGCAGCCATCAGGCGGTCGTAGCGGGCGATCGGCAGATCCTGCTCGGACGCCAGAGCACCCTTGACCTGTCCTTCGGCCTGGGCCACGCCCGGCACCTTGCGGGCCTGGCGAGCCGTGCTCCGCGCGCGCGTGTTGGCCCGGCGCGCGGACTTCTTGACCTGCCGCCCGGCGTCGCGCACCGCATCGGCAGCGCCCGTCTCGCTCACCTCATAGGACGGATCACCGTGCACATCGGCGCCCACCACGGCGGCGGTCAGCTTCGGAATCTCACGCATCACGCGAGCCAGCATCCGTTCCTCGTCGGAGCGGATTGAAGCCGCGAGCCTGGCCGTCATGTCGTCGTTGACCGCACGGGCGAGGTGCTCGAGAGCGAGATAGGTCGCGATCTCCAGCGCCTCGGTCGCGCACGCGTCCTTGGCGTTCTTGAGCACCTTCTCCTCACCGCCGCTGCCGCGCAGCAGGTCCAGCGGCGTCTTGGCCAACGCGAGCGCCTGGGCGATCGCGCCTTCGGCCCAGCCGATGACGACCTGGAACGGGTTACCGCCCTGGCCGAGATCAGCCAGGCGCCGCTCGATGCGGCGGGCATGATCGCGCGTCTCACCCAGATGCTTCTCCAACCCGTCGCGATAGCTCCCACGCGGAGTCATCGCTATCTGCTCCTGAAGCACCGCCACCAAGCCGAGCTCGGACGCGTGCGCCTCATTCAAGTACTGCACAACCTTCTGTTCAGACTGACTCATAGAGCCGCCTTCCATTCATAGGGATTCAAATCGACTGCCGGACCGCGTCGTCATGCCACGAGTTGCGCAGAGCGTCCGGCAGAGCCGTGCCGCACTTGGGCGTGCCGCACGGGATGCGGCGCCTAGGACTTTTCGTCGTAGGGCTGGCGGCTGCCGGCCTTGGCGATTCCGCGGCTGACCATGTAGCCAACGGTTAGGACCGTGACGTACAGCCAGACGCGGTCAGCGCGGAACGGGTCGTGGTTGGCGCCGTAGCTGCTCGCCTTGGTCACGAGACCGGCGATCAGGATGCCGGCGAGCACCACGACGTAGGCGATGAACTCGGTCGTCTTGAACGCCGACTTGGTTTCGGTCGACAAACGCCGAGGGGCGTCATGGGTGACCGCAGGGAAATCGCGGCCGGCGCGCTCGGACCTGCGCCCGTCAGCAGGGGTAATAGCACTCATAGGAGAACTCCTATTCAGAGGTAGATCGGGACGACAGGTCCAGCATCCTGGGCGGCACTGAGGCCGGCGGATCGTCCCTATCTGGTACTCCAGGAGTGCGCCTAAGCTGCTGCCGGCGCGCCCACGCTCAGTGTACCCCGCCTGAGGAGCGAGCAAACACACGTTCGCTCAGAGACGGCCCGCCGGCCGTAATGCGCCTGCTCGGTTAGGCTTTCGAGTGATGACGAACCAGGAACCTGCTGACCAGGAGCGGATGTCGCTCGCAGGTGCGCGTCTCGAACGCCGTCGTGCAGACGATGAAGGACCTCTACGGTCGCGGCCCCACCGGAGCGAAGACCTACTTCTGCGACGAGTACGTCTTCTGCGTGATGAGCGGCGGTCTGACCCGCGACGAGGAAACCATGCTCAGGGCCGGAGAGCACGACGCGGTGCGCGAACACCGACTGCGGTTTCAGGCCGTGATCGCGCCCGAACTGATTCGACGCGTCGAGGACGTCGTCCAGCCGCAAGGTCATCAACTACCACAGCCAGTTGCTGTTTGACCCGGACCGCCTGGTCGAGATCTTCATGCTCGACCCGTCAGAGGAGCCCAGCACCGTCACAGGCACGGACGACGCAGCACGCCCGGACAGTTAGACGTCCGTACACACGTATGATCCGCCAGGGGCTCACGTGCAGATCTCGGAGGGCTCTTGTCTGTGTCGTAGCCGTCGGTCTCATCGGCGCGCCGGTCAGCGCTGCGCACACCGCTGAGCACTGTTCGGTACCTGGAGCCAACTGGACGCAGGTGACTCCGCAAGCCGCGGGCATGAACGCCGCGAAACTCGACAGTGCGGTGCAGTACGCGATGAGCCAGGCATCGACGTCGGTACGCGTCTTCCGCTACGGCTGCCTGGTCGCGCAGGCCGGCCCGGACACGCCGACCCAGAGCTTCTCCCTGGCCAAGTCCATCGTGTCGCTGACCTTCGGTCGTGCGTGGACGCTCGGCCTCATCGCGCCCGACGACCCGCTTGGGTCGCTCATCCCCAAAGCCGACACCGCTCACGGCGCCCTGACCATGCGCCAACTGCTGACGATGACCGAGGGGCTCAGCCTGCACTCCAGCCACGACCTCGACCTCGCCATGGCCGACCGCGTCCGGGACCTGCTGACACTGCCGTTCGTGTCCAGGCCCGGCACGACGTTCGCCTACTTCCAGAGCGGCCCGCCGACCGTCACCGCCGCCATCACCGCGGCCACCGGGGTGGATTTCCAGACCTTCATGGAGCGCCAGCTCCTGAACCCGATCGGGATCCCGCCGGGAACCTGGACGTGGGGCCGTGACGCGGTGGGCACGACCGATGGCTTCTGGGACCTGAACATGCGCCCGGAGGACTACGCGCGGCTTGGCGAGCTGCTGCAACGAGGCGGCGTCTGGGGTGGACGGCGGCTCCTGTCGGAGCAGTACGTCATCCAGGCGGCGGAGCCGATCAAGCCGTTCGGCTGCTATGGGCTGTTCATCTGGCTCAACGCCACCCGCCGGTGCAACTGGACGCGGTTCCTCGGCCTGCCGCCGGACATGTGGGAGTTCAACGGCGCGATGGGGCAGCTCGTGACCGTCTTCCCCAGCCAGGGATTGATGATCGTGCGCACGGGGGCCGGCGACTGGGCCCCGGAGGCGGGCAGCACCAATGGCCTGCCCGAGCGCGAGTTCGAGGACCAGCTGCTGGGCGCGATCACCGATCGCCCCGTCGCCATTCGCCATCCCCAGGCTGACCCTGGGATTCCGACCGCGTGGGCCCAGCAGCGCCAGCCGCAACCCGGTCCCGGACCCACGAGCGATACGACGCAACCACCCCTGCTCCCCGCCGGGCCGTGGCGGGCACGTGCCGTCGAGTTCCCGCAGAGCAGCCTCCGAGCGGACGGCGCCGGCTGGATCACGGTCGTCCTGAGATGTCCCCCGCGCTCGCCAACCGGCCATCACGGGTGCGTCGGGCGGCTGACATCGTCAGCTGCCCGGGCCGCCGTGTCCTACCACCTCCGGTCCGGTGGCACCACGCGTCTGGGCCTCCGGCTGACCCCCGGCGCGACCGGCGCGCTGGCCCGTCGCCGTAGCCTCACGTTGATCGTCACCGCCACCGACCGGGACGGGACTCACGGCGGGACCACGGCGACTGCCGCTTTGACGCTCACCTAGCCAGCTCGGCAAAGGCCGCCGTTCGATTAAGAACGCGCAGCGGCCGGTGTCTTCAATTGGCACGGGCGCTCCGCTGCGGTAGCGTGCCCGCGCGTGGAGAGGGAGCCACAATCTGGCACCGGCCTGACGGTTCACGAGGTGTCCGTCGCCTTCGGCGGAATCAGGGCGCTCGACGAGGTATCGGTCGCCGTCGACCGTGGCGAGGTGCTGGGAGTCATAGGGCCCAACGGAGCGGGGAAGACCACCCTGTTCAACGTCATCTGCGGGTTCGTCGAGCCGGATGCGGGCTCGATCAGCTGGCGCGGCCAGGTGCTCGATCGGATCCGCCCGGACCGCCTCACGAGGCTCGGCATCGCCAGGACGCTCCAGGGCGTTGGGCTCTTCACCCGCCTGACCGCGCTGGAGAACGTCATGCTCGGCGCCCAGCGCTTCCGGCGGGCGCGGTTCGCAAGCGCGCTGCTCGCGCTGCCAGGGTCCGACCGGGACGAGCGGCGGTTGCGTGAACGCTCGATGGCCGCGCTGGAGAGGCTCGGCTGCGCGAATCTGGCCGACTCCCTGCCGGGGAGCCTTCCGTATGCGGCCCAGAAGCGGGTGGCGCTCGCCCGCGCGCTCGTCGGCGAGCCGGAGCTGCTGCTGCTCGACGAGCCCGCCGGGGGCCTCTCGGCGGCTGAGCTGTCCGAGCTCGCGCGCCTGATCGACTCGCTCCGGGAGGAGATCGCGGTCATGCTCGTCGACCACCACATGGATCTCGTGACCTCGGTCTGCGACAGGGTGGTGGTCCTCGACTTCGGCAAGGTGATCGCCTCCGGCGTCCCGCCGGAGGTACAGCAGAACCCGCAGGTACTCGAGGCCTACCTGGGACGCGAGGCGGACTCCGCGGAATCGCCCGTCACGCACGAGCGCGCATGATGCTCGCGATCGAGCAGCTGACCACCGACTACGGCCCGGTTCGCGCGGTCGACGGAATCTCGCTCACGGTGCCGAGCGGCTCGGTGATCGCGGTGCTTGGAGCGAACGGTGCCGGCAAGACCTCACTGCTCCGGACGGTCTGCGGACTCGTGCGACCCAGCAGCGGCCGGGTACTGCTCGACGGCGAGGACATCACCGCGCTGGCGGTCGAGAAGATCGTCCGTCGCGGTCTGGCGCACGTGCCGGAGGGCCGCGGCGTGATCGGCGAGCTCACCGTCGCCGAGAATCTCCGGCTCGGGGGCTTGTGGCGCCGCCGGGACGCCGCGCCGATCGAGGAGATCTACGAGTTCTTCCCCCGCCTGCAGGAGCGGGAGAGCCAGCCGGCCTCACGGCTCTCCGGCGGCGAGCGGCAGATGCTCTCGATCGGGCGGGCGCTGATCGCCAGGCCGACGATCCTGCTGCTCGACGAGCCCTCGCTCGGGCTGGCGCCGCTGCTCGTTGCGCAGATCATGGCGCCGCGTCCGGCGGCTGGCCGACGCGCTTCGGTCTGGGAATCCTGCTCGTGGAGCAGAACGCGCGCAGCGCGCTGTCGATCGCGGATCGTGGCGTCGTCCTGAATCTCGGTCAGGTCGTCGCGGACCGGCCGGCCAGGAACTGGCGGCCGACGAGCGGCTCCGTCACGCCTATCTGGGGTTCTGAGGCGCGGGATGACGAGATTCATCGACCTCACCCTCGACGGTGATCTCCAACGGAGCCGTCTACGCCGCGGTGGCCCTGGCGCTGGTGCTCATCTGGCGCGCGACGCGGATCGTCAACTTCGCCCAGGGCGCGATGTTGATGGTGACCACGTTCATCGCCTCCGCGGTGATCACCAAGAGCGGCTCCTATCCGGCTTGGACTGGTCGTCGCGCTCGCTCTCCGGGCTCGTACTCGGCGCGGTCGTCGAGCGCATCCTGATCAGGCCGGTGGAATCGGCTCCGCCGCTGAACGCGGTGATCATGACCCTCGGCCTGTACACGCTGCTCGTGGCGGCGGCCGGGATGATCTGGGGCAACACCCCCCGTTCGTTCCCGGCGGCCTTCTCTTTGCGCGGCTACCGGGTCGGAGGAACCACGCTGTTGTTCACGCCCAACGACACCTTCATCGTGCTCACGGTGATCGCGGTCGCGGGGTTGCTCGCGGCGGTGTTTCGCTTCACCTCGATCGGCCTGCGGATGCGCGCCGCGGCATTTGCGCCCGAGGTCGCGCGTCTGCTGGGGGTGCGGGTCGGCAACATGTTCACGATCGGGTGGGCGCTGGCGGCCCTTGTCGGGGCGCTCGCAGGGGTGCTCGTCGCGCCGTCGGTGTTCCTCGGGCCCAACAGCTTCGACCCGCTCCTGATCAGTGGCTTCGTCGCGGCGGTCATCGGTGGTCTGGACAGTCCGCCGGGAGCTGTGGTGGGCGGAATCGCGCTCGGGTTGGCCCTCTCCTACGTCTCTGGATACGCGGGATCGTCGCTCGTTCCGCTCGCGGCCCTGGCGATCCTCGTCGTCGTGCTGATGCTCCGTCCCGGGGGATTGTTCTCCGCGAGCAAGGAACGACGCGTATGAGGCGGAGCACGCTGCTGAACTCGCTCGGCGCTCGTGATCGTCTGCGGAGCCGCGCTGCTGCTCCTGTCGGAGCTGATCAGCGACTACCGGATGACGCAGCTCGCCACCGGCGCCTACTACTTTGCGGCGCTCGCCGGCCTGACCGTGCTCGCCGGGCAGAGCGGGCAGGTGTCGCTCGGACAGGGCGCGTTGATGGCCGTCGGCGCGTATACCGTGGCTCTGCTGGTCGGCCGCGAGGGCTGGGCCCTGTTGCCGGCGCTGCTCGCAGCGGTCTTCGTCACGCTGCTCGTCGGCGTCCCGGTCGGCGCCGCCGCCAGCCGGCTGCGCGGTCCCTATCTGGCGGGCGCGACGCTGGCGCTGGCCGTCGGCCTTCCCGCGCTGGCCGACAAGTATCCGGCCACGTTCGGGGGCGAGAACGGGCTGACGCTCAATCCTCCGTCACCGCCGTCGTGGCTGGGCGCGAGCTTCGACCTGTTCCGCTGGGAGACATGGATCGCGAGCGCGGGCGCGCTGGTCGTGCTGTTCGTGCTCTACAACCTCGTGCACAGCGGAGTTGGGCGGGCCTGGCGGGCGGTGAGGGACGACGAGATAGCGGCGGCGCTCTGCGGGGTCCGCGTCGGCCGCACCCAGACCCTGGCGTTCATCGTCAGTGCCGGCTGCGCCGGTTTGGGGGGCGCGCTGCTCGCGGCGGTGGTCGAGCAGCTCGCATCGCCGGGAGCTTTCACCATCCAGCTGTCGCTCTACCTGCTCGCGGGCGTGGTGGTCGGAGGGCTGGGATCGCTCGCGGGCGCGGCGTGGGGGGCCGCGCTGCTCGTGTTCCTGCCGAACTGGACGAACGACCTCGCGCATTCGTTCTCGTTGTCGACGAGGGTTTCGGCCAACCTGCCACTGGCCATCTACGGCGTCGTGCTGATGGGGGCGATGCTGCTGTGGCCTAGCGGGATCCAGGGCGGGCTGCGCGCGTTGGCCGGCGTTCTGCGCCGGCGGCTGCGGCCGGCGCCCGGCTTCTCGGCGCGAACCCGCGTAGCGTCAGCCCGCACGCCGAGCAGCGCGGCCTCGACCTGACGCAGACGCTCCCAGTCGCCACGAATCCCGACGGCGGCGTCGTTGTACAGAAACGCTTCGGCCAGGCGGACGATCGCGTACGCGAGCGTGCCGGTGTCGGCGGGGGGGTCGTAGCGGCCGGCCGCGACCTCGTCGTCGATCACGGCTTGGATGGCAGCGACCGCTCGACCCTGGACCGGACCGCCGCCTGAGGTGAGCATCCGCAGCGCGCCCTCCCGCTCCTGCTCGAGCAGCCGGCGCAGCGGCTGCGCCCGGGAGAGCGCGCGATTGACGCGATCGAACACCGCCAGCAGGCCTCTCGCGCCGCGGTGCGGGACCTGCCGGCGATGGTGCTCGAGCAGTACCTGCAGCTCACCCACGATGACCTCCCCGAGGACCCCGTCGCGGGAGCCGAACCATCGGTAGATGGTCGCCCGTCCGAGCCCCAGCTCACGCGCGACGATCGTCAGGTCCACGCGACGGCCGGCGAGGAACTGCGCGCGTACGAGCGCCAGCACATCCTTGCGCGACGCCGTCGCCGGCCGGCCCCTCCGTGGACCGGGGCCCGTGGCTCCGTTATGGATCGGGGTGTCCACCGAGGAGCGGATCAGGCTATACCGCGCGGCGTCGACACCGATCGCCTCGACCAGGTCATCGAGCGTGAGCACGGTGCCGGCCCGCTTGCTGATCCGCACCGGCACGCCGTCGCGGACCAGGTTGACCATCTGGCCGATGAGCACTTCGACGGTGGCCGCGTCGTCGCCGAAGGCCGCGGCGGTGGCTTTCAGCCGGGCGATGTAGCCGTGATGGTCGGCGCCGAGCATGTAGATGCACAAGTCGAAGCCGCGTTGCCGCTTATCCAGGTAGTAGGCGAGGTCGCCGGCTATGTAGGCGGGCCGGCCGTCGCTTTTGATGACGACGCGATCCTTGTCGTCGCCGAATTCGCTGGTGCGCAACCAGGTTGCGCCGTCTTTGTCGTAGATGTTGCCCTGCGCGGAAGCCGGGCGAAGGCTTGCTCGACGCGCCGCTGGTGTGCATCGAGTCTTCGTGGGTGTAGACGTCGAAATCAGTGCCGAAGTCGTGCAGGGACGCTTTGATGTGGGTGAACATCAGGTCGACGCCGATGTCGCGGAAGGTTTCTTTTTGTTCGGCGTGCGGCAGCGACAGCGCATCGGGGGCCTTCTGCAGCACCTTTCAGCGATGTCGGTGATGTAGCCGCCCGCGTAGCCGTCGGCCGGCGTCGGCTCGCCCATGGCGGCGGCGATCAGCGAATCGGTGAAGCGGTTGATCTGCGCGCCGTGGTCGTTGAAGTAGTACTCGCGCACCACTTCGGCGCCCTGGGTGGACAGCAACCGGCCCAGTGCGTCGCCCACGGCGGCCCACCGGGTGCCGCCGATGTGGATAGGTCCGGTGGGATTGGCCGAGACGAACTCCAGGTTGACGTTGATCCCGGCCATCGCGTCGGAGTTGCCGAACGTGTGGCCGGCGTCGATAACGTTATCGACAATGGCGCCTTGCGCCGACGCCTCCAGGCGCATATTGATGAAGCCCGGTCCGGCCACCTCCGCCGACGCGATGCCGGGGGCCTGCGCGAGCGCGTCGGCTAGCCATCCGGCCAGTTCCCGCGGGTTCGTGCCGACCTTTTTGGCGAGCTGCAGCGCCAGGTTGCTGGCGTAATCGCCGTGCTCGGGGTTGCGCGGCCGCTCGACGGTGACCGCCTGCGGCAACGCAGCAGCATCGAGCGCATGCTCTGCGAGCACCGCGGCGGCGGTGGTCTTGAGCAGCTCAGCCAGGTCGGCGGGGGTCACGAGGATCCATCCTATTGGCTGTGGTTGCCTCAGCCCGCATCGTCGTGGCCGCCGGGCCGGCGCCTTCATGGGTTAGGCTGGCGGAGCCCAATTGGCGCAGCATGTCGCGTGTGCGCCCCCGTAGCTCAGGGGATAGAGCGTCTGCCTCCGGAGCAGAAGGCCGCAGGTTCGAATCCTGCCGGGGGCACCATCCTGACCGGCGCAAACGGTCAAATTCGGCCGCTGCGTGCCCCCAGCGTGACTGTCGAAAACTCCACCCGTCGGTGTGAGCAAACACCAACGGGAAGGGACACGCCATGCCAGCCACTGCCGCCGACCCGGCCGCCGCGCTGACCGCGCTGCGTGAGTGCCGGTCCAGCCTGATCGCCGCCGGCCTGGACGCGCTGACCGCGACGACCCGCCTGGCCGGCGCCCGCGCCGCCCGTGCCCGCGAGTTGGGCGATCAGATCAGCGACGCGCTCAGGCACCTTCCCCGGCTGGTCCGAGTGCTCGACGACGACGAACTCGACGAACTCGCATACGGCGGGTAGCCGCCAGGCGCACACTACAAAAGCAACAAAAGACGACCAGGAGGGCGCGCGTGACCGCCAGCGGCGATGATCGACCAACCCGAAAGCGCTGGCGGCTGGTCCGATACCGGTACTCACCGGCGTGCTTGCGGTGATCGGCGCCGTCGTGTTGGCCGTGGTCCTATCTGGATGTCAGGATCCTTATCGGGCTTCCGCCACTGTGCCCGTCGGCAAGAGCCCGGGCTGGGTGGCGGTGGACCCAAGCACCAACACCGTTTACGTCACCAACAACGTCCCCAGCACGATGACGGTGATCGACGGGTCCACGCTCACGGTCACCGCCACCGTGGCGGTCGGCTACCACCCTGGTGGGGTGGCGGTGGACCGGGCACCCACACCGTCTACGTCGCCAACTTCGGCTCCGACACCGTGTCGGTGATCGACGGGTCGACTTACGCGGTCATCGCCACCGTGCCAGTCGGCAAGACCCCAGACGGGGTGGCGGTGGACCCGGGCACCCACACCGTCTACGTCGCCAACCGACGGCGACAACACGGTGTCGGTGATCGACGGGTCGACAAACGGTCGCCGCCACCGTGGACGTCGGCGGACACCCGGTCGGGGTGGCGGTGGACCCGAGTACCCACACCGTCTACGTCACCGACCGGCGACGCCATGGTGTCGGAGATCGACGGGTCGACGCATACCGTCACCGCGAACGTGCACCTCGGCAACACCCCGGCCGGGGTGGCGGTGGACCCGGACACCCACACCGTCTACGTCGCCAACTATGGCCACCCCAAGGTGTCGGTGATCGACGGGGAGGCCCACACGGTCACCGCCACCGTGGCGCGTCCGCAACAACCCGTGCGGGGTAGCGGTGGATCCGGCCACCCACACCGTCTACGTCACCAACTTCGCCGACGGCAAGGTGTCGGTGATCGACGCGATTACGCACACCGTCACCGGCACCGTGGCCGTCGGCGAAAGCCCCGCGCGGTAGCGGTGAATCCGGACACCCACTTGGCCTACGTCAGCAATACGAAGACCGCTCGGTCTCGGTGATCGAACATCGATAGTGGTGGCATCGGCGTCTGGGTGCGGCGTGTCGGCTACCGGTCGTATCTCGGGCGCCATGCCGACGCTGCCGTCCCAGAGGTCGTTGTCGATCAACCATTGGCGGGCGTCCCCGTCGGCCGCTTCGGCGCGGCTGCCGGACGGTCGACACTTTTCAATCCTGCCGGGGGCACCCACCGGCGCAACTTCAAATTTGGCCCGGCGTGCCCAAGCGTGACTCTCGGAAATTCCACCCGGCGGTGTCAGCAAACACCAACGGGAAGGAACACGCCATCCCAACCACCACCGTCGCCGACCCAGCCGCCGCGCTGCGCGAGTGCCGGTCAAGCCTGCTCGCCGCCCGGGCTTAGACGTCGCGCCGATGACGACAACATACTTGACGAACTCGCATACGGCGGGTAGGCGCAAGGCGCACACTTCAAAACAAAAAATTCGACCAGGAGGGCGCATGTGACCGTCGGCGGCGATGATCAACCAACCCAAAAGCGTTGGCGGCTCGTGCCGATACCGGTGCTCACCGGCGTGCTGGCGGTGACCGGCGCCATCGTGTTGGCCGTGTTGCTATCTGGATGTCGGGGTCCGTCCGGAGGTCCGGGCCCGGCGACGAGTCGCCGCTCGGCCGCGCCATCGATGGTCCGACTTACAGGGTTACCGCCACCGTGCCCGTCGCCAAGGGCCCGTCGGAGGTGGCCAGGGCGGGCCCGATGGTGGTGGATCCGGGCAACGCACCGTCTACGTCGTCATGAGCACGGGCAACTCGGTGTCGGTGATCGACGGGTCGACGAACACCGTGACCGCCACCGTGCCCGTCGGCAAGGACCCGGGCTTGATGGTGGTGGATCCGGGCAGCCACACTGTCTACGTCATGAACGTGGGGGACGGCACGGTGTCGGTGATCGACGGGTCGACGCGCACCGTGACCGCCACCGTGCCCGTCGGCAAGCCGTACTGGATGGCGGTCGATCCGGGCAGCCACACCGTCTACGTCGTCGCCAACGGCGTCGTGGACAACTCGGTGTCGGTGATCGACGGGTCGACGCACACCGTGACCGCCACCGTGCCCGTCGGCAAGAACCCGGACGGGGTGGCGGTGGACCCGGGCACCCACACCGTCTACGTCACCAACACGGCGACGGCACGGTGTCGGTGATCGACGCCTCGACGCGCACCGTCACCGCCACCGTGCCCGTCGGCAAGCACCCGGATGAGGTGGTGGTGGATCCGGGCACCCACACCGTCTACGTCACCAACACCGCGCTTACGGCACAGTGTCGGTGATCGACGGCTCGACGCGCACCGTGACCGCCACCGTGCCCGTCGGCAAGAGGCCGGGGGCGATGGTGGTGGATCCGTCCAGCCACACCGTCTACGTCACCAACAACCTGGACAGCACGGTGTCGGTGATCGACGGGTCGACGCGCACCGTGACCGCCACCGTGCCCGTCGACAAGAACCCGGAAGCGGCAGCGGTGGACCCGGGTACCCACACCGTCTACGTCACCAGCACCCGCGCGACGGATCCAGCCGGGAATATCGAGCACGGCACGGTGTCGGTGATCGACGGCTCGACGCGCACCGTGACCGCCACCGTGCCCGTCGGCTACCACCCGGACCGGGTGGCGGTGGACCCGGGCGCTCACACCGTCTACGTCACCAACACCCTGGACAGCACGGTGTCGGTGATCGAATCTCCATAGTGGTTGGCATCGGCGTCTGGGTGCGGCGTGTCGGCTACCGGTCGTATCTCGGGCGTCATGCCGACGCTGCCGTCCCAGAGGTCGGTGTCGATCAACCATTGGCGGGCGTCCCAATCGGCCGCTTCGGCGCGGCTGCCGGGCAGTCGGCACTTTCGAATCCCGCCGGGTGCACCAGCATTTTTTACGTAGCTCATAGGTGGTTTAGCTGCTCGCCGCTGCGGGCCCGGCAATGTTTGTGCGATCTCCAGCCTCGACAATTCCCAGCAGGATGTCTGCAACAGCTTGCGGTCGCGAAAAAAGCGGTGAGTGACTGCCCGGCAGCTCTACGATGTCCGCGCCAATGTCGCGAGCTGTGCGCTTCGACCAGCCGGTGTCGACAACTCGATCTTCGCTGCATACCACCGAAGTACAGCTCACCGAAGGATATTCGGTCAGCGAGCAAGGCACCGTCCACGGGTATGCCGACTGGGGCCGTAGATGCTCGATGGCTGCGGTCACGGTAGCTTCGTCGCAGTCGGCGTAAAACACTCTCCGGACAAAGTCAAAATCGACCCACACAGTCCGCAATTGCTCGTCGGGCTCACTCAATCCTTTAAGCCATCCCTCCAGGAATTCCGCTGTAGCGATCTCGAGCTCCTCAACCAGGCTGATTCCGGCCTTTGGCAGCGCGGCGCACAAGTACACCAAATGCCGCACCGGACGCCGGGCCGCGACCAACGCCCCGGTGGGCCCACCTGACGAGTGAGCCACCACTACCACGTCGTAGTCACACCCTTGGACAGCAGTGCACACGAAATCTGCGTGGGTATCGAAGTCTGCAGAACCGTCGTCTCGGTAGCTCAGGGACGGTGACTCGTGTCCTGCCTGCCTCAGCAACGGCGTCAGCCGCTCCCAGCACCACGCGCCGTGCCAGGCTCCATACAGCAAAGCAAAGGAGGCCATGCGGTGAGCGTAGAGGCGGCCGGTTTCGGCTGAACCATGATCGGGCATTCGCCGAGACGTGTGCGCACTACGAATCACTCGATTCCTCGGTATTGCCCTAGTAGCAACGTGGGCGGCGATGGGTTCCGCACTGGTCCCAGCAGCGTCGGCTGACCCGTGTCCCAACGTCGAGGTGGTGTTCGCCCGGGGTACCGGCGAGCCCGCTGGTGTCGGCGGCATCGGGCAGGCGTTTGTCGACGCGGTGGGGTCGCGAGTCGGTGGCAGGTCGGTTGGGGTATATCCGGTCAACTACGACGCAAGTAGCGATTTCGGCGGGGGCATCGATTTCGCCCGAACCGTCGTGGACGGCATTCGGGACGCGGGAGCTCATGTGGAGTCGACGGCGGCAAACTGTCCCAACACCCGGGTGGTGCTCGGCGGCTACTCTCAGGGCGCGGTCGTGTCCGGGTTTGTCACCTCGGCTGAAATCCCGAAAGAAGTACCTGCCGAGTTCGCGAGCTTCGTACCGCAACCACTGCCGCCGGAAGTGGCGAACCATGTCGCCGCGGTGGTCCTGTTCGGCACACCGTCGAATGAGTTCCTGCGCGATGCCGGCGCGCCGCCCATCACAATTGGTCCCCTATATGCGGCCAAGACTCTCGAGTTGTGCGCTCCCGGCGACAACATCTGCGACGGCGCGCCTCCTGGGCCGGCCGGCATCGCGCACACTTCGTATCCGGTAAACGGCATGGTGGATCAGGGCGCTGATTTCGCCGCAAGCCACCTGTAGCCAAGTCTTGCGAAACCGATGCGCTCGCGGCCCGGCCCATTTGACTTAAATCCCGGCGAACACCTCAGCCACTCGGCGCAGTGTGTGCGCTCACCAGCTCCGGATGGAACTTGGTGGCCATCTGGCGCATCCCGTCGCGCCAGTCGACGGCGGTTCCCCCGACCAGTTCGCGCATCCGGGTCACGTCGGTGGGCACGCCGCTCAGCGCAAGCTCGCTCTCCTCGAACACCGGCTCACGGCCGATCAGCGAACCCAGATAGGTACACCAATCCTGCAGGCTGACGGTCTGGTCACCCGCCCAGTTCACCGTGGTCGCCGGGACGGAGGCCACCGCAAGCAGTTTCGGGAGGGTCGCGATGATGTCGTCTTCGTGGATCGGGTTGTAGCGGGCCGGGCCGCCCGGCGGGACCGGAATCGGCATCCCGGCCAGCATCATCTCCATGTGAAAGTAGGGCCAACCGCCGTTGTCGCCGTAGGGAAGATTGAGGCGGGCGATCGTGGTGGGCACCTCTAGCACGCGCGCCATCGACCGCGCGACGACCTCGCCGGCGATTTTGGAGATGGAATAGGTGGGGAATATTGGTTTGTGGTTGTCGCCCAGCGCGGCACGCTCGGTCCGGGGCTCGTCGTCGGGCGGGTCGTAGACGGCGGTCGAGGAGCAGTGCAGGAAGGCTTTTGCGCCGCGACAGTGCGCCATCAGCAGACCGACCGATTCGGCGTTGGCGGCCAGGTCGACGCCCCAATTGCCGCTTTTGGCCACCGCAAGGTTTAGGACGTAATCGAAGTCGGTCGGAAGATCACCGAATTCGCCGGCGGCCAGATTGATCGGCACGCAGCGAACCCCGACCTGCTCCAGCTCTTCGCGCGCCGCTCCATTGCTGAAGCGGGCTATGCCCCACACCTCGTTGTCGGCGGCCAGCGCCCGCGCAATCGGAGCGGCCAATTGGCCGGTCGGGCCGGTGATCAGTATTTTGGCGTCGCTCATGCCGCCGATGCTAGCTATAGCTAAATCAATCCCAAGATCGCCGCGTCGAATGCCGCGGTGAACGACTCGCCGCCCGCCACGTCGGTAGCCAGGTTCTGCAGCTCGGTGGTGATATCAGTGATCACCGATCCGGGGTAATTGAGTAGCGTGTCAGCGACGTTTTGGGTGTTGGTGAGAAGAGCATCCCCGATCGATGTGAGCGTCGGAGCGCCGGGGCCGGTGAAAATCGACTCGAAGATATTCCACGCAGCCGTCTGCGGTGCCAGGGCGACATCACGCAGGTCGACGAACAGCTCTGTCAGTAATCCTGGATCCTGCGGAAATGCTTGCCCAGCAAAGCTTTCCAGACTCCAGCCGTCAGCGGGGTTGCCCATGACTTCGACGACACCGGCTGGGGGCAGAAGCTCCCCGTTGGCGATGGCGTTGAGGGCATCGGGTAGCAAGATCGCCAAGTCGGGGTTGTTAGCGTTGAGCAGCGTCCAGCCCAAGATCGCCCCTTCGCCGGAATACGCCACATCGGTGACCAACCCGGTCATCGGGTTAGTCGCATCTCCCACCGTATCGGTGTAGATCGTCGAGACGGCGCCGCCGAAGTTCTCGTCGAACTGGATGCCATTCCAGTCGTTAGAGCCCAGCACCGGCACGCCTTCTGCTCCCAAAAACCACAGCACCGCGGTCAATTCGGACGCCAGCGCACCGGGGCTTTCCGGCGCGGCGTCGGCGTAAATGCCGCCACCGATCTCGTCGAGCCCGTCCAATGGCTGGAAGTCCGGTGAATAGTAGTCCGGGTTGAAGTAGTCGGTCGGGTCGAGGGCCGTGACGGGCAGGCCCAAGTCCTGCAGGAACGGAATTGCCGTCTCAATCATCCGTTGTTCATATCCGCCGAAGATCCCGGCGATTTGGTTGCCGAGCTCGCTATGCAACAGGGTCGCGGTGTCGGTCGCCTGCTGCAGGCCGTTGTCCCCGACGGGAGGGACCCCGGGAAGCCCGCTAATCGGGGCTCCGGGAAGCCCGTTGCCGGCAACGAGTTCCGTAGCGTCTGGCGGGTTGGTGTCGGCGTGCCGCACGAAGTCGATGATGATGTCTTCTTCGCCGGAGGTGAGTTGGATGCCGGACACCTGGACGCTGGGTAGGGGTGCCGTCGCTGGGCTGACGGCGATGATGCCGGCACTGACCAGGGCGACACCGGCGATGACGTCGCGGAATGGCTTCCCGGGCAATAACCGCTGGTGGGATGGAGTAGGCATCATCGCTATACCCTCAATCGCCTGGCAAGGACAGCGTGGACTAGCTAAGAATCCGCTGAGAATAGCATGTGTGTTTGCTTACGCGCCAGAACGCATAATCAGTAATTCTTCGAGACCGCCGTGTCGACCAGGGTGGCCGCGGCGGCGCGGGCATGCACAAACGGCGCGGTGTCGTTCAGCGAGGTCGCGAGCGCGGTAGCGCCTTCGAACAGCACGGCCAGTCGCTGGCCGAGCAGGTGCGGATCGGCGGCACCGGCCTCGTCAGCTACCGCGATCAGGCGTTCGGCGAATCGGCACCGCACGTGACCCGCGATCGCTGGCCGACCTCAACGTCAGCAGACGACTCGCCTGGACGTCACCGACGACGCCAGCGTCCATGACGCAGTCGCGGCAGCCGGGGAGATCGACATCCTGATCGCCAATGCCGGGGTCATCTTCTACGCCGCAGTCGAAGCCACACCGCTGTCCGAACTGCAGCGGGTGTTCAACCTCAACACGGTCGGGGCCATCCGAAATCACCCCGTACGGCGTCCAGGCGGCCCTGCTTGAGCCCGGTGCGGTCAGTTCCGGCGCACTCGACGACGTGGCCACCTACACCCTCTCCGACGATCCGTACACCGAGATATTGGACGGCGGCGGTCCGCGCGCCGGTCAGCTTACCCCCGAGCAGGTCGCCGCCGAGGTGGCCGATGCCGCCGAGAAACCCCAACTGCCGCTGCGGGTTCCGATCGGTGAGGCGGCGCGGGCCTTGCTGGCGACCCGCCGAGCAGTACCTGACGACGTCGCTTTCACCCCGACGGCAGCGGGCGCCTGAGCCAGATGCTGGCCGCCGCGCGCGCAGCTGCTCGCCTCAGAACTAGAGATCGCCCAAATCGTCGGGCACGTCGACGGCGTGCTCGCGCAGCGCATCCAGCGGCACGACGTCGAGCGTGCGCTCGTGCGTGGAGGCCAGCACGACCGGGGCTGCGCAGCCGTCCTGATGGGCCCGAAGCCAATTCATGGCGGTGACGCACCAGCGGTCGCCCGGGACGAGCCCCGGGAACCGGTATTGCGGCATTGGTGTCGAGAGGTCGTTACCGATGGAGCGCTGGTGTTCCAAGAACTCAGCGGTCACGACGGCGCAGATGGTGTGCAAACCGCGGTCCTCGGGCCCGGTCGAGCAACACCCGTCGCGGTAGAAGCCGGTAAGCGGGTCGGCGCCGCATGGCTCCAATGGCTCACCCAGCACGTTGCGTTCAGGCACCGGTCCAGTATCCCGGTCGCCGCCGCGGGGCAAAGCGCAGACCCACAGCGGGTGCCTACAGCTGCAAAACCGCACCGTCGGTAGCCGAGACAGTGGGGGCGAACAGTGCCTGTGCCGCCGACGCGGTGCGCTCGGCCAGGCTGAGCAGCGGGTGGCTGTGCGTCAGCACCAGACGCGGCACACCTGCCTCGGCGGCGATGGTGGCGGCCTCCTCGCCGGAGGTGTGGCCGCGCTCGGCGTCGGTGGGCTGCCACGCCTCGTGCAGCAGCGTGGCCACGCCGGCAGTACGGCGGATGGTCTGCGGGTCGAACTCGGTGTCGGTGCAATACGCGAGGCGATCGCCGACCCGAAATCCTGCCGAGGGCAAGGAGTGCCGAGTCTGCTCCCACGTGTGTACCTGGTGGCCGGCGAAGCTCAAGTTGTCGATGCCTAACTCGGCCCAGCGCACGGACGCCACCGGTGACACCGTCTGCAACGGCGCAGCTAGCAGTTGAGCTTCGACGATGGATCGAGTGGTTCGGCCGTACGATGTCGACCCCGGGCCGGCGATCGTCAGTTCCCGGCCGCCCAGCCCACGCCCGCTGATAAAGCCCAGCCCCATCACGTGATCGAGATGAAAATGGCTGAGAGCCACCGTCACCGTCTCGACACCGTCCAACAGAGACGGGTCAATGTGCAGCGCCCCCAAACCCGTTCCGGCATCCAATATCAGCGCTTCGGTGCTCGAGGTGATCAGGTAGCAGCTCGTCTGCCGGGAGCTGGTGGGAATCCATCCACCACTACCGAGGACCGTCATCTTCATCACCGGGCTAACCATCAGCGATCACTTCGACGACCCGGCGCAGCTGGTCAAGGTCGGAACTGGTTGGTATGAGCTGGATTTCGTCGGTGCCGATCGCGTCGAACCTGTGCAGCGCGTCGGCCAGTTCACGCTGGGTGCCGGCAAATCCGGTCTTTGGTGCCATGGCGTCGACGTACTCGGCCGGTATCCAGTTCATGTAGCGCCGCAGATGCCGATGGATCTGGGCGCGGGCTTGCTCGGGTGAGCCGAGCGCAAACCAGAACGACGTCGCCAGATGCGGTTTCGCTTTGCCGGCCTGGGCCCACGCCGCTCGCGTCACATCGAACAGCTCATTCTGCGCGGCGGCATCGAGGTCCAAGGTGGTGCTCGCCAACCCGTT
Organism: uncultured Actinomycetota bacterium; assembly: GCA_963787635.1. Taxonomy (GTDB): domain Bacteria; phylum Actinomycetota; class Actinomycetes; order Mycobacteriales; family Mycobacteriaceae; genus Mycobacterium. Next base: position 27,737 of record CAWBDP010000011.1, read on the forward strand.
CGCCCAGGCGGCGGCGCTGCGGATCGTCTTGGGCCCGATGCTCCCGACCAGCAACGGCGGGCCGCCGGGCTGAATCGGGGCGGGCCCGACCGGCAGCACCGACTCGGTGATCTTGTCGCCCGCCCAGACACGTTTCATCACCGCCACCCGCTCGGCCATGCCGCGCATGGTCTGGGTTGCCAGGTCCGCGCCGACCGCGTGATAGTCCTCGTGCCGCCCGCCCACGCCGATGCCCACCATCAGCCGGCCGCCGCACAGCACGTCCCCGGTTGCCAGCGCCTTGGCGAGCATGACCGGGTCATGTAGCTGCGGCACGATCACCGTCGTCACCAGCCGTACCCGATCGGTCCAGGCCGCCAGCGCGCCCAGCAACGTCAACGTGTCCGGGTTGTCGAACACGACGCGCTCACCCCAGCACAACGACGAAAACGGGCCGTCGTCGATCGCGCGGGCCCAGCTGCGCAGTACCGCCGCATCCAAGGCGGGCTCCATCACCGGCATTGTCATTGCTACCTGCACGCCCGCGATTTTGGCACGTGGGCAGCTGTGCCGATGCGTCTGCGGGTGGCAGCATGTCTGGAGTGGGCATCAGCAGCAGTTCCATTGCGCACGTCCGGCTCACCGTCACCGATATCGAGCGGTCTCGACAGTTCTACGAAAGCGTGTTCGGTTGGCCGGTCTTGCTGGAAGTTCCCGACAACGCCGACGCGGCCACCCGCAGCCAGCTGGACTTTCTGTTCGGCGGTGTCATTTACGACCTGGGCGGCGCACTGGTCGGGCTTCGCCCGGTTGCCAACGACAGCTTCGACGAAGACCGCGTCGGGCTGGACCACATCGCATTCCGAGCCGTCAGCAAGGCCGAATTAGACGAAGCCGCAGAACATCTCGACGACCTCGGAATCGACCACGAGCCGGTCAAGGACATCGGACCTTCCTACATACTGGAGTTCCGCGATCCCGACAACATCGCGCTGGAGCTCACCGCGCCGAAATAGTTCGGGTACCTCGCGCGCCACGACGCGAAGTGGTTGACTGGTTCCAGATATGACGATCAGCTTCAACCACACCATTGTTGCTGCCCGAGACAAGCGGGAGTCCGCGCAGTTTCTCGCCGAGCTGTTCGGATTACCAGACCCGGTGTCGTTCGGCCACTTCATGGTTGTCACCCTCGAGCACGGCGCCAGCCTGGATTATGCCGATGCGCCCGATGACCAGGAGATCCGGGCGCAGCACTACGCGTTCCTGGTCTCCGAGGAGGAGTTCGACGCGATCTATCACAAGATTCAGTCGCGCGACCTACCGCACTGGGCGGATCCGCGACGCGAACGCCCCGGGGAGATCAACCATCGGGACGGCGGCCGCGGGGTGTACTTCCCCGACCCGGCCGGACACTACCTGGAGATCCTCACCCGCCCCTACGGGTCGGGCAGCTGACCCTAGTTGGCCGGGTGCCGGCCGTGACGTTTGCGCTCCTGCTCCCGGTAGTCGTCGGCCAGACGCGCGACATGTTCGGATAGCCCGCCGGAAGCCACATCAGCCACGGTCGTCGTCTCCAGCACCGAGCGCATGCTGGCGCGCAGCGCCCGCCACACGTCGGTGAGCGCCGCGGTGGGGCCCGAATAGGGCAGGTCGCCGAGCCCGATATCACGCACGCTGGCCAGCGGGCCGTCGATGCAGCGCAGCACGTCGGCGATGCTGATCTCGGTGCCCGGACGGGACAGTTCATATCCCCCGTCGCGGCCGCGATGGCTGCGGACCAGCCGGTCGGTGCGCAGGGCCGCCAGGATGTCGACGAGAAACTGCGGCGGTATGCCCTGAGCCTGCGCCAGGTCCTCGGTCTTGACCAATGTGCCGGCATCGACGGTGGCTAGCTGGATCATCGCCCGTACCGCGTACTCCGCTTTAGCCGACATGCGCACTGTGACGGCTCCGGCTAGGCGCTAATCGCGGTCAATACCGCGTCGGCGTACTCGGGGCGGCACACCACCAGGTCGGGCAGCAGCGTATCGGGCTGGTTGTACTCCAGCGTCGATCCGTCGATCCGGGAGGTGTGCAAACGGGCGGCGCGGGCCACTGCGACCGGTGCCGCCGAATCCCACTCGTGCTGTCCACCGGCGTGGACGTAAACATCGGCCCGCCCCTGGACGACCGCGGCGACCTTGGCTCCGGCCGATCCCATCTCCACCAACGTGCCGTCCAGTTGTTCGCGGACCCGCAACGCGATGGCCGGCGGGCGAGTGCGCGACACCACGATCCGCGGCGGGCCCGGATACGCCGGCGGCGGCGCAACATCGGGCGTGGCCAGCGTCACGCCCTGGGCGGGCAAGGCCACCGCTCCCGCCACCAGCGCGCCGGTTTCCCACAGCGCTACGTGGACAGCCCAGTCCTGGCGCCCGAGTTCGGAGAATTCTCGGGTTCCATCCAGCGGGTCGACGATCCACACTCGCTTGGCGCTCAACCGTTCCGGGTTGTCGGTGCCTTCCTCAGAGAGCACCGTGTCTGAGGGTCGCGCCTCAGTTAGTGCTTCCATCAAGAAGTCGTGGGACCGTTTATCCCCGGCGGATTTTCGCTCCTGCTGGGTCGCGCCGGCGAATTCCTCGCGCACGGCGAGTAGCAGCTCGCCGGCCTGGCTTGCCACCTGGCGGGCCAGCTGGTGATCGCTCATTCTCGCGCATCAAGTAGGTCGACCACCAGCTGTGCCAGTTCCCCGACACTGCGGTCGGGCGTGAGCCTCAGGTCCGGGTTCTTGGGCCGTTGGTAAGGGCTGTCGATCCCGGTGAAATGTGTGATCTCGCCGGCACGCGCTTTGGCGTAGAGCCCCTTGCAATCCCGCTTCTCACAGTCTTCGATCGGCGTATCGCAGAACACTTCGATGAAGTCGATGCCGGCGTCGGCGTGCACCTGGCGCGCCAGCTCGCGGTGCTCGGCAAGTGGGCTGATCGCCGGAACCAGCACGGTGTGCCCGCAGTCGGCGAGCAGCATCGCCACATGGGAGAGCCGGCGCAGGTTCTCCGCGCGATCGGCCATGCTAAACCCGAGGTCGGCGTTGAGGCCGTGGCGCAGGTTGTCACCGTCCAAAACGTAGGCGGGGACTCCTTTTTCGAGCAGCTTTTGTTCGACGAGCATGGCCACCGAGGACTTACCCGAACCGGACAAACCGGTGAACCACGCGGTGCGGCCGCGCGGCGGCCGGTCGGCCGCCGTGACTAGCGACTTGTGCAGCACCACGTTCGGGCTTGCCTTTTGGCCCGAGCCGCCGCGCAACACCATGCCCGCGGCCACCGTCACATTGGTGTCGGGGTCGATGAGGATGAACGACCCGGTGCTGGCGTTGCGGGTGTACTCGTCGAGCAGCAGCGGCGTCTGGGTGCGCAGCGAGATGCGGCCGAGTTCGTTGAGTTTCAACGCCGTTGCGGTCTTGTCGCGATGCAGGGTGTTAACGTCGAGCAGGTAATCCAGCGCGGTGACCTTCGCGCGGGTGGTGCGGGTCGTGTGCTTGATGATGTAAGTGCGCGTGGGTTCCAGCACCGAACCGTCGGCCATCCAGCACACGGTCGCGTCGAACTCCTGGGTGACTCTGGGCTGATTGGCGGTCCGCGCGATCATGTCGCCGCGGGAGATGTCGATGTCGTCGGCGAGACTGACCGCAACCGCCATCGGCGGAAACGCTTCTGTCACAGGCCCCGTGGGGCCCTCGATCGCCGTGATCCGGGTGGCCTTGCCGGCCGGCAGCACAATCACCTCGTCGCCCGGACGCATCACCCCGCTGGCCACGGTGCCCGCGTAGCTGCGGTGGTCTTGATGCTCACGGGTATGGGGCCTAATCACGTACTGGACCGGGAACCGCACGTCGATCAGGTTGCGGTCACCGGCGATGTAGACCTCTTCGAGGTGGGTGAGCAGCGGCGGCCCGTCGTACCAGGGTGTGTTGTCGGACATGGTCACCACGTTGTCGCCGTGCAGCGCCGACATCGGGATGGTGGTCACGTCTTGCACATCCAGGCGGGCGGCGAACGCGTGGAAATCGTCGCGGATCTGCTCGAATTTGTCTTTGTCCCAGTCGATCAGGTCCATCTTGTTGACCGCCAGGACGATGTGCTGAATGCCCAACAGGGACGCCAGGAAGGTATGCCGGCGAGACTGCTCCTGCATCCCATGGCGGGCGTCGACCAGCACGATCGCCAGCTGCGCGGTGGACGCGCCGGTCACCATATTGCGGGTGTACTGGGTGTGCCCCGGAGTATCGGCGATGATGAATTTGCGCTTGGGAGTGGCGAAATAGCGGTAGGCGACGTCGATGGTGATGCCCTGTTCGCGTTCGGCCCGCAGACCGTCGGTGACCAGTGCCAAATCGGTGTACTCGTGGCCGCGTTGCTTGGAGGTTGCCTCAACCGAGGCCCACTGGTCTTCCATGACAGCCTTGGAGTCGAACAACAGTCGCCCGATCAGGGTCGACTTGCCGTCGTCGACGGAGCCGGCGGTGGCCAGTCGCAGCAGCGTGGTTGTCATCAGAAGTACCCCTGTCGTTTGCGGTCTTCCATGCCGGCCTCGGAGATCCGGTCGTCGGCTCTGGTCGCGCCTCGCTCGGTCAACCGGGACACCGCCGTTTCGGCGATGACTTCCTCGACCGTCGCCGCTTCAGATTCGACGCACCCGGTGCAGGTGACATCGCCGACGGTGCGGAATCGCACGGTCGCCTCGAACACCGGCTCGTCATCGCGGGGCTGCATGTGCCGGTGCACGGCCAGCAGCATCCCGTCGCGCTTGAACACCTGGCGTGGGTGGGCGTAGTAGATCGACGGCAACGGGACCTCCTCGGCGCCGATATAGGCCCAGATGTCGTATTCGGTCCAGTTCGACAGCGGGAAAACCCGGATGTGCTCGCCCTTGTGGTGACGCCCGTTGTAGATGTTCCACAGCTCCGGCCGCTGGGCCTTGGGATCCCACTGGCCGAACTCGTCGCGGAAACTGAACACCCGTTCTTTGGCGCGTGCCTTCTCCTCGTCGCGCCGCGCGCCGCCGAAGGCGGCGTCGAACTTGTTCTCCCGGATCGCGCGCAGCAGAGTCACGGTCTGGATCGGGTTCCGTCCCTGGGGTGGTTCGACGACGCGACCGGCGTCGATGTCGTCCTGCACCGATGCCACGACTAACCGGGCTCCGGTCTCGTCGACGAGTTGGTCGCGGGTGGCGATGACCTCGTCGAAGTTGTGGCCGGTGTCGACGTGCATCACCGGGAACGGCAGTCGGCCGGGCCGAAACGCCTTGAGGGCAAGATGCAGCATCACGATCGAATCCTTGCCGCCGGAAAACAGCAGCACCGGGCGCTCGAACTCCGCCGCCACCTCGCGGATGATGTGGATGGCCTCGGCCTCCAGCGAACGCAGATGGCTCAGCTCGTACTGCCCGGCGGCCGGGCTGGCCGTCACTTGACTGGTCATAGAGCTCCCTGCTTCTAGGTAAAGTTGGTAGAACTAGCCATATTTACGCGCATTACCATGTATGGAACCAGGCGTGTTCCAGGCTGTCAAGAGTCGAAGCTTTTCCGTGTCGAAGCTGCGCTCAGGGCTGTCGTCTCGACCAAAACACGCCCCGACCGCGGGTTCGGCACCGTCAGCGCAGACTCACACGTTGCCGCTAGCGTCGCTGTTGCGGATATGCAGCTATTAGCTGCATAATGCTGCTATGCCGGCAATCACGATCCGCGACGTACCCGACGAGACCCGCGCTGAGCTTGCCTCGCGCGCTGCGCTCAGTGGTCGCTCGCTGCAGGAGTACTTGCGCGCCGAGCTGATCGAGTTGGCCCGGCGCCCCGACGCAGACGTGCTGCTCGCGAAGGTCCGCGATCGCAAGCAGCGCGTCGGTAGCCGGCTGTCGGTCGAGTCGATCCTCGGGCACCGCAACTCGGACCGTCGATGACCCTCGTCGTCGACTCCAGCGTTGTAGTCGCGGCCCTCGTCGACAGCGGTCCGGTCGGAAGCTGGGCCGACCGGCTGCTGGCCTCCGAGCACCTTGCCGCGCCCCATCTGATGCCCGCGGAGGCGGCCAACATTCTGCGACGAGCCGCCATGGCCGGCGAGATCTCAGCAGATACCGCGGCACTGGCTCACTTCGACCTGCTTGCTCTGCGGGTCGGGTTCTTCGCTTACGAGCCGTTTGCCGCACGGGTGTGGGAGCTGCGGGACAATGTCACCGCATATGACGCCTGGTACGTCGCGCTGGCCGAATTGTTGAGCGCCCCGCTCGCGACGCTGGACACCCGACTGGCGAACGCGGCCGGTCCGCGCTGTGCGTTCAGCACGCCGTAACATTCGAGCCCGGCCAGTTAGAGGGTTACCTCGTTGAGCTTGCCGGTGGCGACGTCGAAGACAAATCCGCGCAGGGACTCGTGTTTGGTGACGAAATTGCTGGCCTCGATTCGGCGCAACGACTGGCGGACGTCCTCGTCGGCGTCGGGAAACGCTTCGGCCGCCCAGGCCGGTCGGATCCCGGTCTCCTCTTGGATGGCGCGCTTGAAGTCGTCGTCGCTGAACGTGAGCATCCCGCAGTCGGTGTGGTGGATCAGGATGATCTCCCGCGTTCCCAGCAGCCGTTGGCTGATGGCCAGGGAGCGGATCGCGTCGTCGGTGACCACCCCGCCGGCGTTCCGGATGACGTGCGCCTCGCCCTCGTTGATCCCGAGCATCCGGTAGACGTCCAGGCGGGCGTCCATACACGCCACGATCGCGACGTGCTTGCTGGGCGGCATCGGTAACGGTCCGTTGAAATTGCTCGCATAGTCGACGTTGTTGGCCAGGTAGTCGTCGGTAACCGTCACGCCAATCTCCTTGCTTTCTGCAGTATGTCGCTACTTTGTACCCGGCAAACCGCGAACGTTAACAATCAGCGGTTTCCAACGCTGCGAGTGGAGCTTTGCTCTCTAGTGTGTATAGTTGTGTGTATGGCGAGGCTGAACGTTTACGTACCTGACGAACTGGCCGAACGTGCACGCGCGAAGGGATTGAACGTCTCGGCCCTAACCCAGGCTGCAATTCTCGACGAACTCAACCGGACATCCATGTCGGCTTGGCTTGATGACCTGCCGGCTGTGCGCAGCCCGATTGATCACGACATCGTTATGGCCTCCCTTGACGCGGCGCGTGACGAGTTCGGCCAGTGAGCGATGCAACCCCGCAGATGGTGCTGGACGCGTCGGCGATGGTTGACTTATTAACCGGCGCCGGCAATGTCGCTCGAGATCCGCGACCGATTGGCCGATTCAACCGTTCATGTGCCAGCGCATTTCGATGCAGAAGTCCTTTCCGCGTTGGGCCGCCTGGCGAGAGCCGCGACGCTTACCAGCGATGAGGTGTCACAACTTCTCAATGCATTGCGACTGGCGCCATTCCTTCGGCATTTGCTGCCGGATTTGCTCGAGGGCGCGTGGTCGCGACGGGAAAAAATGCGCCTCGTCGATGCGCTTTATGTCGAGTTGGCCCAGCGTCTAGGTGTGCCCCTGCTCACCACAGACGCACGGCTGTCGAAGGCCTACGCCGACGCTCAAATGCCATAGGTGGCGCGAAAGGCGCCGGTGAGATGCACTCGGCGAGCGCGCGGGTGGTGTAAGGGCAGGAAACCACCGTCCTGAACTGGCAGCATCGTCGCGTCTGATCACGCTGACCGACGCTCGATCTCTTACCCTATGCCCATGCGACTCGGGCGAGGCCGGCAGCCATGATCCGCTTCCTGGCGGGTCGCGTGCTCAATTACCTCGTGTTGCTGGTGCTCGCGTCGTTTCTGGCTTTCTGCCTGGCGTCGCTGACGTTTCATCCGCTGGACAGTTTATCCAGCGCCACCCCCAGCCCCGGCCTAAGGTCATCGACGCCAAAGCGCGTCGAACTCGACCTCGATAAACCCATACCCATCCGGTATGTGAAATGGGCATCCGGCGTGGTCCATGGCGACTTCGGCAACACGGTGACCGGGCACCCCGTCTCGCAAGAGCTATGGCGCCGGGTCTGGGTCAGCCTGCGGCTGGTCCTCATCGGCTCGGTGCTGGGCACGGTGATCGGCGTCGTCGTGGGCGCCTGGGGAGCCATCCGGCAGTACCGGCTGAGCGACCGCGTCATCACCGTGCTGTCGTTGATCACCCTGAGCATCCCGTCGTTCGTGCTGGCGGGCCTGCTCATCCTGGGCGCGCTGCGCGTCAACATGGTCACCGGAATCCGGATGTTTCTCTATACCGGTGAGACCTCTCCGCTTCCGCCTAGCGGGTTGTGGAACGAACTCGTCGACCGTGTGCAGCACATCGTCTTGCCAACCCTCACACTGGCTCTCATCTCCGCCGCGAGCTTCAGCCGATACCAGCGCAACGCGATGCTGGATGTGCTCAGCGAGGATTTCATCCGCACCGCCCGCGCCAAAGGACTGACCCGGCGGCGGGCGCTGTTTAAACACGGCCTGCGTACTGCGCTTATTCCGCTGGCCACGCTGTTCGCTTATGGAATCAGCGGCCTGGTCGTCGGCGCGATATTCATCGAGAAGATCTTCGGCTGGCACGGCATGGGTGAGTGGGTGGTGCTGGGCATCTCGACCCAGGACACCAATGTCGTCGCGGCGATCACGTTGTTTTCCGGGGCGGCGATTCTGATCGCCGGCCTGTTGTCCGACATCTTCTATGCGCTGCTGGACCCGAGGATCCGGGTGACATGACGCAGGAAATACTCGCGGACACCACACTGACGCAGTCCGGCGTCGGCCCGGCAGCCTTCGCGTCGCGGCGAAGCCTGTTGGCGCGGCGGTTCGTCCGAAACAAGCCTGCCGTGGGGGCGTTGACCCTATTGGTGCTGCTGTTCGTCGGCTGCTATGCGCTGCCACCGCTACTCCCCTACGACTACAACCACCTTGACTACGACGCGCTGCTGCAACCGCCGTCACTGCGGCACTGGTTCGGCACCAATACGCTCGGCCAGGATCTGCTGGCCCGGATTCTGCGCGGCATGCAGAAGTCGATGCTGATCGGTGTTTGCGTGGCGGGGATCTCGACCACCATCGCGGCCACCGTCGGGGCGGTGGCCGGTTACTTCGGCGGCTGGCGCGACCGCGCGCTGATGTGGCTGGTCGACCTGCTGCTGGTGGTGCCGAGCTTCCTGCTGATCGCGATCGTTACCCCGAGCACAAAAGGCTCGAACAACATTCTGTGGCTCATCGGGCTGCTCGCGGCTTTCGGCTGGATGGTCAGCTCGCGAATGGTGCGCGGCCTGACCATGAGCCTGCGCGAGCGCGAATTCGTCCGTGCCGCAAAATATATGGGCGTGCCGAGCCGGCGAGTGATCCTGCAGCACATCGTGCCGAATGTGGCCTCGATCCTCATCATCGACGCAACGCTGAACGTCGGATTCGCGATCCTGGCCGAAACCGGCTTGAGTTTCCTGGGGTTCGGTGTGCAGCCGCCCGACGTCTCACTGGGCACACTGATCGCGGACGGCACTGCGTCGGCCACCACGTTCCCGTGGGTCTTCCTGTTCCCGGCCGGGACATTGATCCTGATTGTGTTGTGCGCCAACCTCACCGGCGACGGCCTGCGGGACGCCGTGGATCCCGGCAGCGGTTCGTCACGCCGCAAGAAGCGGCGCCCGAAGTGACGGCGCTGCTGGAAGTCACGGATCTCAACGTCACCTTCGAAACCGGTGACATCAGTGTGCCCGCAGTACGCGGCACGAGTTACCACATCGGTCCCGGCGAAGTCGTCGCCATCGTCGGGGAATCCGGTTCCGGCAAAACCACTGCCGCGATGGCCGTCGTCGGATTGCTGCCCGAATACGCCGACGTGTCGGGCTCGGTGCGGTTGCACGGCGAGGAGTTACTCGGGTTGTCCGACGACGCGATGTCGCAGATCCGCGGCAAGGCGCATCGGCACGGTTTTCCAAGACCCGATGTCAGCGCTGACACCCGTCTACACCGTCGGCGACCAAATAGCCGAAGCAGTCCGGGTCCATAACCGCGAGATCAACCGAGCCGCCGCGCGCACCCGTGCCGTCGAGCTGCTGGAGCTGGTCGGCATCTCCCAGCCGCAACAGCGGGCCAAGGCCTTTCCACACGAGCTGTCCGGCGGCGAGCGTCAGCGGGTGGTGATCGCGATGGCGATCGCCAATGATCCCGACCTGCTGATCTGTGACGAACCGACCACCGCGCTGGACGTCACGGTGCAGGCGCAGATCCTCGACGTCCTGCGCACCGCGCGCGACGTCACCGGTGCCGGCGTGCTGATCATCACCCACGACCTCGGTGTGGTTTCGGAGTTCGCCGACCGGGCAATGGTCATGTACGCCGGACGCGGAGTCGAAATCGCCTGCGTCGATGAGCTTTACCGCGACCGCCGGATGCCCTACACCGTCGGGTTGCTGGGTTCGGTGCCGCGGCTGGACAACCCGCAGGGCACCCGGCTGATTCCGATTCCCGGTGCACCGCCGGCGATGTCGTCGCTGCCCGACGGATGTCCGTTCGCACCGCGCTGCCCACTGGTGATCGACGAATGTCGCTCGGCGGAGCCCGATCTCGTCGGTGTCGGGGATGGCCACTGGGCGGCGTGCATCCGCACCGACGACGTGGCGGGGCGCACCGCGGCGGAAATCTTCGGGGTATCAACCCAACCCGTGCACCCCGACGACGCCGCCGACGAACCGCCGGTCGTGCTGCAGGTCACCGACCTCGCCAAGACTTACCCCCTCACCAAAGGCGTGGTGTTCCGCAGGCGGGTGGGTGAGGTACGGGCGGTCGACGGTGTCAGTTTCACCTTGGAACAGGGCCGCACCCTGGGGATCGTCGGCGAATCCGGTTCGGGGAAATCGACGACCTTGCGCCAGATTCTCGAGCTCGCCAGACCGCAGGCCGGTTCCATCGAGATCCTCGGCACCGACGTCGCATCCCTCGGCTCGTCGGCGCGCCGCGAGCTGCGGACCGAACTGCAGGTGGTTTTCCAAGACCCGGTGGCATCACTGGACCCCCGGCTCCCAGTGTTCGACGTGCTGGCTGAACCGTTGGTCGCCAATGGTTTCGATCGGCGACGGTGCGAGGAACGGGTCGCCGAGTTACTCACCACGGTCGGCCTCGACCGTGGCGCGGCCAGTCGCTATCCCGCCGAGTTCTCCGGCGGGCAGAAGCAGCGGATCGGTATCGCCCGGGCGCTGGCGTTGCAGCCGAAGATACTTGCGCTCGACGAACCGGTGTCCGCCCTCGACGTGTCGATCCAGGCGGGCATCATCAACCTGCTGCTGGACCTACAGCGGCAATTCGGATTGTCCTATCTGTTTGTGTCACACGATCTTTCGGTGGTCAAGCACCTGGCCCACCGGGTGGCGGTGATGTACCGGGGCGCGATCGTGGAACAGGGCGACGGCGAGCAGGTATTCACCAACCCGCAGCACGAGTACACCCGGCGGCTACTCGCCGCGGTCCCGCGGGCGCACGCCGATGTCGCCGGTGGTTAGCATCTCACGGGTGATGCGCCCGTTAACGATCCGCAGGCTTGCGCTGGGGGCACTGGCGGTCTGTCTGTCGTCGCCGGCTGCTCGGACGGGTATCGAGACCTCCCGCAGGCGGGGGCGGCCCAAGTCGGCAGGACCAGCGACATCAACCCACAGGACCCGGCGACACTGCGCGACGGCGGCACCCTACGGCTCCCGCTGACGATGTTCCCGTCCAACTTCAACGCATTGAACATCGACGGCAATACGGCCGACACCGGCGCGGTTATCGGCCCGACGCTGCCCGGGGTGTTCCTCACCAACGCCGAGGGCACACAGCGGGTCAACACCGATTACTTCACCAGCGTCGAGCTGACCGGCACCAGGCCACAGGTGGTCACCTACACCATCAATCCGAAAGCAGTGTGGACCGACGGCAGCCCGATCATTTGGGAAGACTTCAAATGGTTAGTCAACGCGTGCAGCGGCCGCGACAAGCGCTTCCTAGTCGCCAGCACAGCCGGGTTCGAACAGGTGAAGGCGGTGACCAGGGGGGTCGATGACCGCCAGGCGGTGGTCACCTTCGCCAAGCCGTTCGCCGAATGGCGCGGGCTGTTCGGCGGCCTGCAACCCCGACGCATGACGGAAGACCCAAATGTCTTCAACAAGGGACAGCTCAACGCGCCGGGTCCGTCGGCCGGACCATTCATCGTGTCCACGATCGACTAGCCGCGCAGCGAATCACGCTGACCCGCAATCCCCGTTGGTGGGGCCGCAAGCCACGGCTGAACTCGATCACATTCATGGTGCTCGACCCCACCGCTGTCATCCCCGCGCTGCAGAACAACGCGATCGACGCCGCCGAAGTGGGTTCGCTCGACGACATGGTCACCGCCCGGCGCACGCCCGGCATCGTGATCCGGAGCGCAGCGGCGCCCACCTGGTATCACATCACCTTCAACGGCGCACCCGGATCCGTCTTGGCGGACGAAAGGCTGCGGCTGGCGATCTGCAAAGGCATCGACCGCCAGGCCATCGCCAACGTGGTCCAGCACGGCCTGACCGGCCATCCGGTGCCGCTGAACAACCACATCTACGTCGATGGCCAGGTCGGCTACCAAGACAACAGCGCACCGTGTGCGTACGACGTTGACCGGGCCCGCCGAGATCTCGATGCCCTCGGCTGGAAGCTCAACGGCGCGGTGCGGGAGAAGAACGGCAAGCAGTTGGTGATCCGTGACCCGTTCTTCGATCAGCAATTCCGACGGCAGATCGGGCTGATCGCGCAGCAGAACCTGGCACAGATCGGCGTCAAGCTGGTGCTCGATCCCAAACCCGGTACCGGATTTTTCGAACAATACGTCGCGGTCGGTGACTTCGACATCGTCGAATTCGGTTGGGCGGGTGGTGGTTATCCATTGTCTGCGCTGCCCCAGATCTACGCCTCAGACGGTGGCAGCAATTTCGGCAAGATCGGCAGCCCCGAGATCGACGCCAAAATCGACCAAACCTTATCCGAGCTGGACCAGGACAAGGCCCGGGCGCTGGCCAACGAGGTCGACCGGATGATCTGGCAAGAAGGCTTCAGCCTGCCGCTGTTTCAGACTCCCGGCAACATCGCCGTGCGCAGCACTCTGGCCAACTATGGCGCGTTCGGACTGGCCGACGTGGACTACACCACAGTCGGTTTCACGCGGGATTGAGTGCTTGCCGCGTCGGCAGCGCATTCTCGGCCGCAGCCCCGACAGCGATCAACCTCCGTATCAGACCCACCAGCGGCACCCCGGGCAGTTCCGCGAATTTTTCTTGGGCCCGTTGCCGTTTCGCGCTCATGCTCATAGGTATCGACCCGTCGGTGCCAGCACGTCGATCGACGACGTCGAATGGCCTCGTTTGCCGAGGCCGTCTATTTCTGGGCATTGGGCCAGTAGACCAGATGCCTAGGGATGCAGCTCGATGTGCTGCGCGCCATGGACGCCGCCATACCGGGCCGGCGTGCAGGTCAGCACGATCAACTGTCCCTGAGCACCCAGGGTGCTGAACACCTCGCTCATCTTGGCCAACCGGTCGGGATCGGTGAAGCCCAGTGCGTCGTCGATCAGCACCGGAACGGTGTCTTCCTGGGCGACGAGGCCCGCCCCGGCCAGCCGGGCCAGGATGCCCAGTTGCTCCTTGGCGCCGCCCGACAGCGACTCGTAGGGCACGGTGCAGCCGTCAAGTGTGCGGTTACGGATACACAAGTCGCTGTCGATCTCGACTTCGAAGCTGGGCCCGAACACTGGGCGACCCAGTCGTTGCAGTTCGGAGCGGAACGGCTCGACATAGCGCAGTCGGGTCGTGTCGCGATGACGTGCCATCACCGACCGCAGCAGTTCCGCCGCGCGGGCTCGGCGACGCACGCTGGCGTGTTGAGCACTCGCGTGCTCGCGGCGGATCTCGGCGACGTCGAGCTTGCCCTGACGGCCCTCGGTGCCGAACACCGCGAGCTCCACCTTGATCTCGTGTAGGTCGGTGGCCGTGTCGTCATGCCGGGCGCGCAGGGCTTGGGCCGCCGCTGCGGCATCAGCCAGCTCAGCGGCCACCGCGTCCGGCGCCGCGGCGGCCAATTTCCCGGACAGCTCGCCGACCCGCTGATCCGCGGTCTGCAACGCACGCCGGTCGGCGTCGGCCGTGTCCGCCAGATCGTCGTCGGTCACAGACCCGCGTAGCTGGGCCAGCCGGTCAGCAACCGCACCCAGTTCAGCGCGTTGGGTCGCCACCTTCTCCTGGAGAACCGTTGCGCACGTCGATGTTTCGGCGAGTTGTGCACCAGCTGCGGCTGCTGCCCGGCGATGTGTCTCGCATTCCGCTGTCGCGTGCGCGTGCGCCGCGTCAGCCGCGTCGAGCTCGGCGCGGGCGGCGGCGCCGTCCCGATTGACGTCACCGCCCGCCGGAAGGCTGGCGGGTAACTGGGCCAGCCGCGCGCGCAATTGGTCGACCTGTTCGTCGCCGCACAGTCCGCTCAGCGTGGCGGTCATTTGGTCGCGGCTATTCTGCAGGTCGCGGCGCCGCTGGTCGGCGTGGCGGGCGGCGGCCAGGTCGGCGACCGCGCCGGACTCCAACGCGGCACGCAATTCTTCCTGTGCTGCAGCGTATTTCGCGTGGATGTCCAGCGCGGTGGCGCCGGATCTGACCCGAGCCGTCAGGACACCGTCAACCACAACCTCGGTGGGCCCGGTGGCGGTCATCGACCAGGCCTGACCAGCGGTCAGCGACACGCGCTGGCCGTCGGCGGCGAGTTCGATGTCGGCGATGGCGGTGAATTCCACTGTCGCCGAGACCAACGCGAGCTGGCCCTCGGCCCGATCGACGGCGGCAGCGGCCGCTTCCACCCGGCGTGCGACGGCCTCGGTCACGGCGACCGTGGACAGCTCAGCGCAGATTCGATCGCAGTCGCGGTGGGCAACGTCGATTTTGGCGAGCCGTGCGGCCAATCGCTCGGCTTCCTCGCGCTCGGCTACCAGGTTCAGTTTCCGCCGTGCGCTGTCAAGGCGCTGCTGGGCGGCTGCGAGGGCGGCGGCGGCCTGGTCGTGTGCGGCATCGGCGGCGACGGCGGCGTCCCGCGCGGCAGCTTGCGCCTCGGCAGCTCCGCGGCTTTCGCTGATCAGATCGGCAAGCGTGGCGGCGCGGGTGTCGGCTTCGGTTCGCAGCCGCAGCCGCTCGGTGTGGGCCGCGGTCGACGCGCCGCTTGTCGCCGCGGCCGCGCCGGCGAGCAATTGCGCTTCGCGCAGTTGCTCGGTGAGCTCGGCGATCGTGGCGGCGGCCGCCTGTGCGGCGGTGTGCCGGTGATCGGCGGCGAGCTGTTGCTGCGCCAGCTCAGCCAGTTGGTCACTCAACGCGACGTGCCGGCGCACCCGGTCTTCGACCTCGTCGACCGCCGCGGCACACCGGGCGAACTCGTAATCGGCGTCGCGCAGCCGGGAGGCCGCGGCTGCCCACTCCCCGGTCGGACGTCCGGTCGGGGTGAAGTAGCGCGAGTACTCGGTATCGATCCGCTCGATGAGCAGCGGCTCGGCACCGGACAGCCCCGCGGTGTCCCCGGCTGCGATGTCCAGCGCACGAGACAGTGCGTCGCAACCGGCGAGGTCGACGGCCGCAGTCGACGCCATCTGCAATACCCGTTGGGCGTGCCACAGCTCGGTGTCCATCGTTTCGGCCAGCATCGCCCGCACCCGATCGTGCGCCTCGTCGCCGGTCAGCTGCTCGCGGCGCGGCGCCAGCACGGTCAGCAGCGTCTGACACTTCTTGTGGAACCGTTTATGGTAGACGAAACGGTAAGGGCCGGAGCTGATTTCGGCGGTGATCTCGGATCCGACATCGGCATGGGTCGGCTTGACCTGCTTGACTTCTTTTTTCGTCGAGCGATCTTTGTATTCCAGCAGCAGATCCAGCGCCTCGATCATCGACGACTTGCCGACTTCGTTGGCGCCGCACACCAGCACCACGCCGTGATCGGGCAATTCGAGCTCGCGGTAAGCGATACCTCGGTAGTTGGTCAGGACCAGCCGGTGCAACTTCATGCCGCACCCCGGCCGTGGTCGGCGAGCCGCAACAGCAGCGCCAGTGCTGCCTGGGCGTCGTCGGCGGCGTCAGCCTCGCCGAGGCGCGCGGTGGCGACGAGTTCGTCGACGGCGGCGGCCGCGAACCCGCCGATACCCAGATCACCGAACTCGCCGTCAGCCGGAAACACCGCGAGATCGGTGTGGCGCTCCCAAAGGCCGACCCAGGCGAACAGCCGCGCGTATTTGTCCAGGCAGGCATCCAGCGCGGCACGGTCGCTCACCGTCAACGAGCCGGTCAAGGCCAGCCGTACCACAGTGCGGTCCTTGCCGGTCATCAGGTCGAGGTTGAGGTCGAGGTCGGCGACATCGCGGCCGTTGTCCAGCTGACGGTGCATCGTGAGGAAGCGCCACCGGCCAACGTGCCGGGCCTCGACGGTGACGGCGCGTTGTGGATCTGCTTCGTCGATGTCGACAACCAGGACATGGCCCGGGTCCGATTCGATGTCGTCGAAGTTGGTGACCTCCGGCGAGCCGGGGTACCAGATTCGACCGCTGCTGCCCACCTCGGTGCGGGAATGCTTGTCGCCCAAGGCCACATAGTGCACGACGCCGCGGGTTAACGCGTACTCCAGGGCGGCCAGCCCGATCAGTGTGGGTTTGCCGGGATCGGGGTCGAGCACATCGACGCCACCGTGGGCGACGAGCACCCGGATATCCGCCCGCGCCGGCAGGCTGTCGAGCGCCGGACCGACCAGGTCGCCGGTCGGTGCCTTCGACCGCCATGGTGCTGCGACGATCTGCACGCCGGGACGCACCTGATGGACACCGGCGCGGTCGAGCACCACCACGTTGTCGGGACACTCAGCGGTGAACAGGGCGCTGGTGTACACCGAGGACGCATCCAGCGGGTCATGGTTACCGGGCAACAGGTAGACCGGAATACCCATGGCGCGCATGGCTTCCAGAGACTGACTGATCACCTGCGGTGCGAGCTGGTTGTGTTCGAAGACATCGCCGGCCACCACGACGAACTCAGCGCCGACCTCGGCGGCCAGCGCACCCAGGCCCGTCACGGCGTCACGGCGGGCCGCCGAATAGCGGGGCTGAGCGTCGCCGGCGAGGAAGTGCCGCGTCATACCCAGTTGCCAGTCGGCGGTGTGCACGAATCGCATGCCGGTCCCGTCCTTCCTGCGGTCTCAGGGCAAGGCGAGTGTAGGTCTGGGCGCCGACAAGTCCCGGGACGCGCACCGGCAGGTCCGGGCTTGCCGGGAAATGATGTTTGGCACAAGCTGGTGCCATTGTCAGTTCACGTGTGGTGAGTGCGATGTACCGCAGGGGTCATGCCATACCGTGGGTCGGGTGGGTGATCACTATCGCAGACTGGTGCTGCTGCGGCACGCGAAATCGGCGTACCCGAATGGGGTTGTCGACCACGATCGGCCGCTGGCACCGCGAGGCGTCCGGCAGGCCGGACTGGCCGGCGACTGGCTGCGGGCCAACCTCCCCGTCGTCGACCTGGTGCTGTGCTCAACCGCCACCCGGGCCCGGCAGACGTTCGCGCGCACCAGTCTCGACGCGCCGGTGCGCTACCTCGATCGGCTTTATGATGCCAGCCCGGCGACGGTGACCAGGGAGATCAACGGTGTGGCCGACGAAGTCGGCACCCTGCTCGTCGTCGGGCACGAGCCGGCGATATCGGCTGTGGCGATCGGCTTGGCCGGCGTTGACGGCACCGATACCGAAGCCGCCGAACGCGTGTCGGAGAAGTTCCCGACGTCGGCGCTCGCGGTGCTCGAGGTGCACTGCCGTTGGCAGGACGTCGAATCCGGCGCGGCCGCACTGGTCAGATTCCACGTCCCGCGCTAAAGCTCAAAGGTGCCCGCGGCGCTGGGAGTTCACGCCAGATTGACATCAGAGCGATATTCCAGGCGAGTTCGCGCACTGGCGTAGATCTCGACACGCTTTACGAGTTCGTGGACAACGTCAGCTCCATCAACTTGATGGCCTGACCGCAGGCGTCGATGCCGGGGACCTGCGGGTTGACCCACCACCCCACTACACCGGCGGCGTCGCTGGCGACACCGCACGAGCCGTTGGGATCGTTGGGCCGCATCACGATCGATTGCACACCCGCGATCGAGCGGTTCTCGATCTGGTATTTGAGGTTCTCGGCGACCTTTCGCTCATTGTCCAGGCTGCCCTGCTCGAACCAGAACCGGGTGATGTCGATGAGGCCGGCCGGGTTGGCCGCCTGCCACCGGCAGATCGCGCCGACGAACGTGCTCTGGATATCGAGCGGATCAGCGCCCACCGTCTTCGCCAGGATGTCGGTGGTCAGGACCTCGCACTCCTTGAGCAGGTTCGGGTACTGCTGCTGAGAGTTGCTGTTGGGCGGCACGTCGCCTGCGCCCGCTTTGACCGCGTTGCCACCCACCGACCTCGTGCAGCCGGTCAGCATGCCCAGCATTGTCAGCGCCACCACGACTGCCGCGCGGACGGCGATTCGGCTGGTGCGACGCACGGATTGGCTCATTTCGAGTTCGCAATCGACTGGCGAGTCAACTCTTTGGCCACGTCACACGGATCCGGGAACGGCTTCTGGTTGAAGCTGACCGACCATTCGATGAAGTCGTCGGAGAACTGGATTCCGATCTCGCACAGCGAGTCACCCAACGTCGGTTCGTTGCCGATCGCGATAAAGCCCCCGTGACCGTTGATGTTGATGTCTTCGACACTTGACCGCGACAACTCTTCGGTCTTGCGTTCCCGCCCGATCGGACTGCCCCGGTACCAGGAGAACGAGAAGTGCGGACCCAGGATGGCGCCGCCGGCCAGCCACTGACAACCCACCGAATTCTGGGCGGTGTTGACCAGGCCGGTCACCCTGGTCAGCTCGGTGACCGTTTGGTCGCTGACACCGCCACACTGCGGGAAAAAGGGTCCATGGTGTGCAACGCCGGACGCCGGCGTCGACGACTGTGACTGGGAGTTGGCGGAGCCCGAATCGGAGCATGCGGCGAGCACCGAGATCAGCGCGCCGGTTAGCACGGCCAGCATCGCGACAGTGCCCCGCACCATTACACACACCTCCTGCTGGTCACACGATGCACTGTAGCTGCAGCACGGTAGTGCAACCACCGGCGCACCGGCTGACCAGGGCTTCGAGTTATTTCGAGTTCGCCATCGACTGACGTGTCAGTTTGTTGGTGACGTCGCACGGATCGGGGAACGGCTTCTGGTTGAAGTACACGGTCCACTCGATGAAGTCGTCGCCGAACTGGATCCCGATCTCGCAAAAATTCTCACCCAGGGCGGCCTCGCTGCCAGTCGCGATGAAACCGTCGTGCCCGTCGATGTTGATGTCGGCGACGGTGGGGTGGTTGACCTCGACCGTTTTGCGTTCTCGCCCGATGGGGCTGCTGCGATACCAGGAGAACGAGAAATAGGGACCGCGGATACTGCCGTTCACCAGCCACTGACAGCCCACCGAATTTTGCGCCGTGGTGACCAGCCCGCTCAACCCGGTGAGCTGGGCCACCGTCTGGTCGCTGACACCGCCGCATTGCGGGAAGAACGGTCCGTGGTGATTTGCTTGCCGCGGGCCCGCTTCCCGGGCCGGGTTTGGACCGGGATCAGCGCATCCGGCGAACAGGCCCGCGACCGCCAGAATCAGCGCCGCCACGTCGCGCCTGCCGCTGGTCACAGCGTGCAGACTAGCGCCATCTCCGCACCCTGGTATGCGACAGTTACCAGATGCTTCGGGCACTGCTGCGCCAGTATGTCCGGCCGTACCGCCGACTGGTCGCGGCTGTGATGATGCTCCAGCTGGTAAGCACCATGGCTGCGCTGTTCCTACCAACAGTCAATGCCTCGATCATCGACGACGGCGTTGCCAAGGGCGACACAGCGACGATCGTCAGGCTCGGCGGGGTGATGCTCGCAATCACCGGCCTGCAAGTGCTGTGCGCGATTGGCGCCGTCTACTTCGGCTCACGGACCGGGATGGGGCTGGGTCGCGACCTCCGCCGTGCCATATTCGAGCACGTCACCACCTTCTCCGAGCGCGAGATCAGCCGGTTCGGCGCGCCGACCCTGCTGACCCGCACCACCAACGACGTCCGTCAGGTCCAGTTCGTCGTGCAGATGACGTGCACGGTGATAGTGACCGCGCCGATCACGAGTATCGGCGGGATTGTCATGGCCATCCACCAAGATGCCGGGTTGTCGTGGTTATTGCTGGTCAGTGTTCCGGTGCTCGCCGTGGGGAATTACTGGATCGTTTCGCGGATGCTGCCGCTCTTCCGCAGCATGCAGATGTTGATCGACAACATCAACCGGGTAATGCGCGACCAACTATCCGGCGTCCGGGTCGTCCGGGCGTTCGCGCGTGAAGGTTTCGAAAGGGAAAGGTTCGCCCAAGCTAACAACGCAGTGTCGAACACGGCCCTGGCCGTGGGCAAGTGGCAGGCGCTCATGGTGCCGGTGACCAGCGTGACCATCAACTGCTCCGGTGTCGCGCTGATCTGGTTCGGCGGGCTGCGCATCGACAGCGGCCAGATGCAGATTGGCTCACTGATCGCGTTCCTGGCCTACTTCACGCAGATTTTGATGGCGGTGTTGATGGCGACGACGACGCTGATGATGCTGGCGCGGGCTTCGGTGTGCGCTGTCCGGATTACGGAGGTGCTTGACACTACGCCCGCGTTAAGCAGCCCACAGCGTCCGCTGAGTCCAGCGGCGGGCATCAAAGGCATGGTGCGCTTGGAGGGTACGACATTCTGCTATCCGGGTGCGGATCGCCCGGTACTGCAGGATGTCTCGCTCACCGCGCTGCCGGGCACCGTAACAGCCATAGTAGGCAGTAGTGGTTCGGGAAAGTCGACGCTGGTGTCGTTGATCTGCCGGCTCCAAGACGTGACAAAGGGCGCTGTCCTCATTGACGGAGCCGATGTGCGTGACTACGACGTCGAGCGGCTATGGTCGGCGATCGGGCTGGTGCCCCAGCGCGGCTACCTGTTCTCCGGCACCGTCGCAGACAACCTGCGATTGGGCGCGGCCCCAGGACAGGTAGTCACTGACGAGCAGATGTGGGAAGCGCTGCGGGTGGCTGCCGCCGACGGATTCGTGCAGGCACACGACGACGGACTGCAGATGAGGGTCGCCCAGGGCGGTATCAACTTTTCGGGCGGCCAGCGGCAACGACTGGCGATCGCGCGGGCGGTCATCCGCCGTCCCGCCATCTACCTCTTCGATGACGCTTTCTCGGCACTGGATGTGCACACCGACTCTCGGGTGCGTACGTCCCTTCGCGCCGTCGCCGCGGATGCGACGGTGATCATTGTCGCCCAACGAGTTTCGACCGCTGCCCAAGCCGACCAGGTGATCGTTGTCGAGGACGGAATGGTTGTGGGCGTGGGTACCCACGAAGCGCTGCTGGCTGACTGCCCCATCTACAGCGAGTTCGCCGACTCGCAGTCGGTGGGCGCCGGCATCGGGAGTCAACAGTGACCACGGCGACCCACCCACCTATCCGCGGCGTCGTCCCGGCTCCTACGGAGCGGTCTCGCGACTTCTCCGGTTCGGCTATCCGTCTGGTGAAGCGATTGTCGCCGCAACGCAGACTGGCGGCGGCGGTGATCATCTTGGGAATCAGCGGGACCGTGATCGGGGTAATCGTTCCCCGGATTCTCGGCCGCGCCACCGATCTGCTGTTCGACGGCATGATCGGGCGCCAGTTACCTGCCGGGATCACCAAAGAGCAGGCCGTCGCGCTGGTCCGGCAACGCGGCGACAACACCTTCGCCGAGCTGCTATCGCGGATGAACGTGGTACCGGGTCGGGGGGTGGACTTCGGTGCGGTGGCTAGCACGCTGGCAGTGGCGTTGGCCCTGTACCTCGTTGCAGCACTGCTGATTTGGGTGCAGGCCCGGTTGCTTAACGTCACGCTGCAAAAAACGATCCGGACGCTGCGTTCCGATGTCGAAGACAAGGTGCACCGACTGCCGCTGGCCTACTTCGACGGACGGCAGCGCGGTGAGTTGCTGAGCCGGGTGATCAACGACATCGACAACGTCCAAACGTCGCTGTCAATGACGATCACCCAGTTGCTGACCGCGTTCCTCACCGTGGCAGCGGTATTGGTGATGATGGTGACGATCTCGCCGCTGCTGGCGGGGGTCACGCTGCTGACTGTGCCGCTGTTGCTGCTGGCGACTCGAGCGATTACTCGTCGCTCCCAGCGGTTGTTCGTCGCGCAGTGGACCAACACCGGGCGCCTCAATGCCCACATCGAAGAGACCTACAGTGGCTTCACGGTGGTCAAGACATTTGGTCACCGGGCCAACGCTCAGGAGCGGTTCCGCGAGTTCAACGACGATGTGTACCAGGCCAGTTTCGGTGCCCAGTTCTTCTCTGCTCTCGTGTCGCCGGCAACGATGTTAATCGGCAACCTCAGCTATGTCGCTGTGGCGGTGATCGGTGGACTGAAGGTGGCGACGGGGCAAATCACCGTCGGCAGCATCCAGGCATTCATCCAGTATGTCCGGCAGTTCAACGGGCCGCTGACCCAGCTGGCCGCGATGTACAACACCTTGCAGTCCGGGGTGGCCAGCGCCGAGCGGGTGTTCGACCTGCTCGACGAGCCCGAGGAAGCGCCAGACCTCCCGCTGGTGCTGCCATCACTCCCAGCTCGCGAATGGTCGGCGAAGGGGCGAGCTACGCCACCGAACACCAGCGGACGCGTCGAGTTCCAGCACGTGAGCTTCGCCTACCGCCGCGGCACCCAGGTGATCACAGACCTGTCCCTAGTGGCCGAACCGGGCAGCACGACCGCGATCGTCGGACCAACGGGTGCAGGCAAGACCACCCTGGTGAACCTGGTGATGCGGTTCTACGACGTAGATTCCGGCCGGATCCTGATCGATGGTGTCGACATCCGGTCGGTGAGCCGCGATTCCCTGCGATCGCGGATCGGCATGGTACTGCAGGACACTTGGCTCTTCGACGGGACGATCGCCCAGAACATCGCCTACGGTTGCCCCGAGGCCAGCGAGGAAGAGGTGGTCGAAGCCGCTAAGGCCGCTTACGTCGACCGGTTTATTCATAAGCTGCCCAACGGATACCAAACTCGAGTCAGCTCTGATCGGGGCAACATCAGCGCTGGCGAGGAGCAGCTGATCACGATCGCGCGGGCGTTTCTGGCCCGCCCGCAGATATTGATCCTCGACGAGGCGACGAGTTCGGTGGACAGCCGGACCGAAGCGCTGATCGCGCAAGCCACTCATGAGCTCCGTCGTGATCGGACGAGTTTCATAATCGCTCATCGTCTTTCGACGATCCGGGATGCCGACCACATTCTAGTAATGAAGGCCGGCCGGATCGTCGAACAGGGCAATCACACCGAGCTGATGGTGCGGCAGGGCACATACGCCGCTATGACCCGGGTCTAGCGTTATTACCCACATTCGTGGACCGGCACGGCATCGCGGGGATCGGTGAAGCGACCTGAGGTCGCAAGAATCCGGCGATGACATCGGCACGACCCACTGATCGTGCGTAGGCCGGCCAAGCGCGTTGTGTGGAAACCGGATTCGCTCAGCTGGCGGTGACGGGGTCGTAGCCCCGGCGGCCCTCGTGAGCCCAGGCTAAGAGATCGGGCGCCGCCAGCTGGGACGCGCGGCAGTCGTAGCGTCGGTGCGCAGCCTCGGTAAAGATCTCCCGCCACTCGCCACGGCCACCAGCCCGGAAAAAGCGCTCATTGCTGCGCCAGGCGCGGTCGGTGGTGTTAGGGGCGAATTCCGAAGCGCGCGCCCGCATGACATCTAACCCGGCATACTCGGCCAGCTTCTTGGCGTGATCGCGGCCTACGTCGTAACCGAGGACATGACCCAGACGGACAATCTCGCCGACCAGGTCCACCTGGTAGTCGGCGTAGTGGAACAGCCCCAGGTTGGGCAGGTGACGCCGCCGCCAAAACGAGGCCAAGTGGTAAAAAACGTTGGCGAGCGAACCTATTCCCGCGGGCGGCGCGAAGCCCATCCCCTCCGGTGGCATGACCGGCGCCTCCATCCAACTCCGGAACGCCTGGACCGGGTCGAGGTCGCGGTCGAGGTCGGCGGCGTGAGGCGCCAATCCCTGGTGGCGGGGGACTGTGGCCGCGATTACCGCATCGTGGAGGGTCCGCAGCCGTTTTCGGTCCATGTTTGCCCATTGGAACAGCTCCGACACCGCGGCATCGCGCGGATCGCGTCCAACCCCGACGTAGGTGACGCGATCGTCGAGCACCAGACCGTCCAGCGGCGTATGGGTCTTTATGAATCGGCGATGCTCCTGGGCGTCGAGAGTGCGAACGACCTCCTCGATGGGGCGGATGGTCTGGTCGAGCCAAGGCGAAACCGTCGACATCGGTCCCGGCAAATCCGGCCCGTCGAACACCAGCAGCGACACCAGGCGCTGCGTCCACGTCATCCCGCACTTCGACGGCGCGGAGATGACGATGTCGCCGTCACGCAACTCGAGCGCGTCCCAGCGCGAACTGTCGCTCATCAACGAGCGGTACACCACCGGACCGGCCACCACGGCATCATCGCATAACCACGCAGGTGGCGGCCGCCTGTTGCCGCCCTTATCAGACGTGACAGACACGCTAGTTCGCTTAGCCGAAAGGATCATCGGCGCACTCCTAGATGCACAGGCGGAGCGGCGGCACTCGACCGAGCTGTTAAAAGCCGGGCAGAGGAACTGATGAGTCGCATAGTTGGAGTGCTTATTTCGGCATCAGCGGTGAACGATGTCGAACAACATTCCTTCGACCGCAACGCCGGGTGCGAACGCGAATGCCACACCAGTCGAGATGGCCTTCGTCGCCTCTGCCCGCACCATCTGCTCGAGCACAAAGATCAGCGATACGCTGAGTATGTTGCCAAACCGGGCAAGCACTTCCCAGCTCAGAGCCGCGCGCTCCGCGGGAATCCCCAACGAGCGCACCGACTCCTCGATGATCCTCGGCCCACCCGGATGAATCGCCCACAGATCGACGTCCGATGTCTGTAACTCGTTGTTCCGTAGCACTTCTCTGATTACCGGATCAACGCCGGCGTAGATGTAGTCAGGAAGGTTCTCAGACAGCTCGCATGCGACGCCGTTGTGATTGATGCTGAGCACGATGCCGTCTTCAGCGTCATCGAGCAGCCGGCTAAAACAACTGCGGATCACCACCTTTCCCGGTGCCAGTCGCTGTTGTACCTGGCTGGCGCCGACCACCACCGCGGCGCATCCGTCTCCGAACAGGCTGTGAATGATCACGTCGTTGATGTCGTCAGCGAAAACGGTGTTGACTGAGGATAACTCGATACACACCACGACAGCTTTCATGTTCGGATGCGCACGAACATAGTCTGCCGCAGTGCGAATGCCGTTGACCGCGGCCGCACATCCCATGAAATTCACAACGATACGCGAAATTGATGGCGACAGACCAAGGGCTTTGACGATCGCCACGTCCACACCTGGAGCGACCAAACCGGTGCTAGTCACAAACACCAGCAATCCGATCTCCGTTGCCGCGTAAGGAAGTCTGGCGAGCGCACGCTCGGTCACCTCGACTGCCAGCGGAACTGCGTGATGATAGAAGAGGCTCATCCGATCCCGGATCGTTCCCGGATCCCGCCTAAACGCGTCAAACTCGGCATCGAGCGGATCGACTGCCATCCGGCGAGTAGCAATCCTCGTCTTCTGATAGACCCGCGGAATCCGGGCCCGTTGCGCAGGATCGATGAAAAATCCGGCAATGCGTTCGGCTGCAGCCATCTGATCCATCACCCGATGGGGTGCGCCCGTTGCGATGCTTTCGATCACTGCCACCGTTGTCGGCGGAGACAGCGGCAATTGGGCTAGGTCGTAGCCCTGCTCGTCACGCGCCGTACACCACGGGTCGCGCTGATCAGAGGTCACAGTCACGATAGTTCATCCTTTGCAATCCTCATCGGCGGCACCGCCCGTAAAGGTCGATCGCTCAGCGGCGAGTGCACCATTCATACCGAACCGAGTCCGACGAATCCCTGAACCAGGTAGCCAGCGCTGGTCTTCCAGGCCGCCGGTTCGCAATGCTCGCGGATGAACCCCCGGTTCCGCTTCTGCGCTTGACGAGACGGCGACAGGAGATATATACGGCAGAGCTTCGGAAGTCGATCGGTGATGAAACTCTTTGCGGGAAGCCACTGGACACCAAGTTTTGCCGCTTCTTCGCGCAACAGATCCTCGGTAGCTATGTTGGCGAACCCGCTGCGCTGATACGGCAGCACGTGATGAACGCGGTGCGAACTGAGGCCGGCAGACAGGAAGCAATCGATGTAACGGTTCCCCACCACCTTCAAGTCGTAGGACTGCTGGATTTGGTGTACACCCCAATCGTCAGTCTCCATATCGGGGAGTTCCTTGGTGTCTTTCTCGACATCATGGCTCGCGACCACCAGGAAGGTGCTGATCCACAGTGTCGCAACGAATTGCGCTGTCCAGGCCCAGAAGTCACCGGCTAATACAAAGGCCAGCAGCTCGCCCACTAGTAGCAGGCGCACGCCCAACGATCCGATTATGTGCGGAAGCGCGCCGCGCCAGCTTCCGTAGAGCTCCTTGGCCCCCACCTTGTGCGTAATTCTGCAGACATCCGCAATCCGGATGGCCATGCCGCTGAACATGTGCCCGAACTTGTGGATGGTGTGTACCGGAAGCCGATACAAGCGCGGTAGCCGCATCATCATCGTGAAGACGTTTTTTTTGATGTCGACCTCACTCTGGGTATGCGGATGGTGCAGCAGGCTGTGTCCATCCGCGGTGACCAAGGCCAACGCGACGTAGTTCAAATCGAAGGCGTTCGCGAAGACCCTCGTCATGCCCCGTTGCGCGCGATGTATCGCGTAATGACCGAATGCGGCCAGGGAACTGCGCAGCATGACCATCGCGATGACGAAGAGCGGCAATGGCAGCCAACCGGGTTCGACGAGACGTAGACCCTGTGTCGCGACGTAGGCGATGGCCAGCAGCACAACCACCACATTGAATCTGGTGTCCAGCCGCCTGATGCGTGCGGCCAGCTCCGGTTCCTTCAGGCGCGCCTTCACCCGGTGAAGCAGATCGTTTGTGTCGTCGAATCGGTATCTCGGGGTGTCCCGCCAACTCTCGAACTCGTCCCCGAACAGGAAAGGCGGTGCGTTGTTCTTCGGGTGGACGTCGCCTGCTGTTGCCTCGCGGCCCAACGCATAACGCTCCAGCATTTTCTGGACCCGCTCCGGATCCCGATGGTAGGAGCCGACGATGGAGGTAATGTCGCGGTTCTTCGTTCGCCCAATGAAGAAGGCGCCGCCGGGATGCTTGGAGACCCAGTCGCGCAGGTCATAAGCTCTTCCGTTGTAAACCCACACATCTGACAATGCTGGTACCGAGGACGAGACCCGGCCCGGGACCGGCTGGTCGTTGCTACCGCCGTGCTGCACTTCCCGGCCGGTTCCCAAATCGGCGGTCACTCCGGCGCCTCATGCCGTGGGATTCGGGATGTTAACTGGCGTTCCCCAATTCGACAGCGTGATATCGACCGAGCCGTTGTCCTTCTTCACCACCATGCGCACCAGGTTGGCGCCGTTACCGGCGGGCGCTCCGGATGGAGCAGGTGTGGTCGGGCTCGCGGCGGGAGGTACATCGGTGATCCACAAGGTAATCGGACGTGTGCCCCCGCCCTCGCCAAATTTAGGCACGACCGGATCGACCAGGGCGGCGTCGATGGTTCCGGACACCTTCACGGTGGCCACCCCGTTGACCGTTTCATTTCCGTCGACTGTCGGGCTCTGCACATTCTTGATGATGTTGGCCAGCCCCTTTTTCGGATCAAGAATGATGCCCGGGTCGTAAATCTTCTCCGCGGGACCCACGTTGGTGTACGTTCCGTCAGATTGCTTGGTGTACATGGTCTTGTTCGTCACCAGGAACTGGTACGAATTGAACGGGGCGCCGGGCTTCACCCTGACCGTGGCATCACCGACTGACTGTGCGTTGCCCTGGGGCAGGTTGGTCACGTCGCCGTTGACGCTCTGCATCGGAAGATTCGGGATATCCGTTGCAGCCAAAGCCAGGTGGACTGAATGCAGGGTTGCCGTCGCCGCCGCGGAGTCCTGCAAGATCTGTGCGGCTCGAGCCGATGGCGCGCCGGACGACGGCGCGCCCGGCGAAGTTGTTGCCGTACCGGAAGTAGAGGCCCCCGGCGTCTGGGAGGTCCCCGATGACGGTTTAGACCCGCACCCGGTCACGACCGTTGCAAACAGGGACGCCGCGGCCAAGAGGGTGATCGGCCCTACGGCTGAGGATCGCCGAAGAAGACGTCGGTCAAAGATTCTCGTGTCCGATTTCAGGCACTTCATGGTCAGCCTTTGCTGAGATATTCACCGGATGAACCGGTTGGAATGAGTAGCGCCGCTATCCATGTAGCGCGGCGCTATGGGCACTTTGGGGCCCCTTCATGGTCCCGGGTCTTGGTGACTGCATACCCGCACCCTGGCTCATGCCAAAACGGCATCCGTCAAGACGGATGTCGTCGCCCTCCGAGCATGTTCACCAGATCGCGTCGGCTGGAGAGCTGAGACATTAGCACGCGCCACAACGCGGGCAGGCGGTTTTGCGCAATCGAACGTCCAGCAGCCACCAATACTCGCCGGGGTCGGCCCGCGCGAATACGATGATTCTCCGCGCGGCAGCTCAAAATGGGCGACTGCTGGGCTTTTAGGTTTTGTGGAGGTTCTTTCAAGGGGGGTATCGGAGTCTTTTCTCATCAACCCAATGCTTCGCAGCCGCGAGGTCCAGAGAAAAGGATCCACCATGTTCAACACCGCGATTCGTAGCGCTACCGTCACCATGGCGGCCACCGCCGCCGCAGTGGTGTTGGCCGGCACCGCCCACGCCACCCCGGTGGTGCCCGGGCAGTCCAACAGCCCCGCCCTGCACGGCAACCCCACCGCCGCAGCCCCCTACTGGCGCCACCAAACCCTCGATGACTGCGCCCTGATGGCCACCGCCGATGTGGTCGGCCAACTCAGCGGCCACGAACCCTCCGAACACGCCATCATCCGACTGGCCCAAGAAACCCCCAGCCAAGCCCACGCCGGCTCGGTCTACATCCCGCCCACCAACAAGCACGACCCCAACTCCGGCAACGGCACCGACCCCGACGACATCCCGGTGCTGCTGGCCCACTACCACCTGCACGGCACGGCCACCGACGCCGCCCACTCCGCCAAAACCGGGGTCCCCACCGGAGAAGACGCCTTAATCCACGACCTAGACGCCAACGACAAAATCATCGTCGGACTCAACGCCGAAACCATTTGGCACCAATCCGGAGACCACACCACCGCCAACCACGCCGTCGTGGTCACCGGCATCGACACCGCCCGCAACATCGTGCACCTCAACGACAGCGGCACCCCCAGCGGACGCGACGAACAAATCGACCTCAACACCTTCCTGGCAGCCTGGAAAACCAGCGACGACTTCATGATCGTGGCCACCAAATAACCCCCCACACCACCCCGCTCCACCCCCGTGGCGGGCAGTCACCCACCCAGGCGACCGCCCGCCACAACCACAACCATTCACCACGGCGGGAATGCCGATCAAAAACACACGGGTCGCATGCGCCGGAAAAGCGGGCGCCGCGCGGCGATCTTCGTTGTTAGCCCAATTCCGAGGATCGCGTATCACAATGAGAGCCGACGAACGAAGGGCTGATCGCGCGATGGCGGACAAACATCTCGAAATCGGTGTGCTGGGACCGTTGCTGCTGAGTGTCGACGGCACGGTGGTACACGCCGGCACCCCCAAACAGCGGGCGGTGCTGGCCATGTTGGTCATCAATCGCAACAGAGCTGTAGGCGTTGAGCCGCTGATCACCGCGCTGTGGGATCAGCTGCCCCCATCCGGGGCGAGGGCCAGCATCCACTCTTATGTCTCCAATCTGCGCAAGCTGATCAGCGGTGCGGGCATCGACGGGCGAACGGTGTTGGCCGCCGCGCCACCGGGATATCGGCTCACTCTCCCGGAGGCCGCGTGCGACCTGGGCCGCTTCAGTGCCGAAAAGACCAAGGGCGTGCACGCCGCCGCTGCCGGCCGATTTGATGAGGCCAGCCGTCATCTTTCGGCCGCGCTCGCGGAGTGGCGCGGAGCGGTACTCGATGACCTACGTGACTTTCAATTCGTCGATGCCTTCGCCACTGCCCTTGTCGAAGAAAAGGTCGTCGCCCACACCGCACAGGCTGAAGCCGAAATCGCCTGCGGACGTGGCTACGCGGTGATCGGCGAACTCGAAGCGTTGACCACTGAACACCCGTACCGCGAGCCGTTGTGGGCCCAGCTAATCACCGCCTACTACCTCAGCGACCGGCAGTCCGATGCCTTGGGGGCATACCACCGACTGAAAGAAACCCTTGCCGACGACCTCGGCATCGACCCGAGCCCGACCTTGCGTGCCCTGCACGAGCGGATCCTGCGGCAAGATCCCGTCGACGCGAAGAAGGCCGCCAAAAACACGGCCACCGGCACGGTCACCGTGCTCGATCAGCGCACCCGAACTTCCAGCCAGGGAGCGGTCGCCTGCCTCCGCGATGCGTCCGGTCAAAGCTACCCGCTGCAGGCAGCTGCGACCCGAATCGGCCGCCTGCCCGACAACGACATCGTGCTCGATGATGCCAACGTCAGCCGGCAACACGCGGCGATAATTGACACCGGCACCAGCTACGTGATCAGCGATCTTCGGTCGGCAAACGGCGTACATGTCCAGCACCAGCGGATCCTTTCGGCCACGACGCTCAACGACGGCGATCAGATCCGGATCTGTAACTACGAGTTCACCTTCCACATCACCGCAGCGTCCTAACGGCGGCGACACCGCGTCGGCATCTGCGGGCGTGCCCGGAGTTCGCGATGGGCCTGCTGCGGGCCCGTCCCCCGCTCGGAAGTCAAGTGCGGTTCATGCCGGTTGCCCCGGCTTCTTTTGCGGGTGAGCGCGGCTGCCGCTTATGGTGACGCTAAATTTGCATCGTCTGCCGCGCGGCGGTCTGCTGAGACAATCCTGAGGCCCAATCCTTGTGGGCTGCATTAAAAGTCGAGTTCCGCGACAGATAGGGACAGATAGCCACGGCCGACCGGAGCAGCGGCCAAAACCCCTCTCGGCGACTGGATCGAACGGGTCAATAACCGGCGTAGAGGCCACTGCGCATTCGGTATGATCAGCCGGTCCACTTCGAAGATCGACTCACTCAGACGGCACAAGCCGACTGACCACTGTGTCCATGGAACGGGGTTACGCCAGTGGGGCAAAAACTGCGGTTTCGCTGCGCTGAGGTCGGGTGGCGATTTAGCGTCTGGAGTGCTATGGCGGGGTCGGGCTGGGTAGGGAGTTGGCGATGAGCGGGCCTGGGCGCGGGTCGCGGGCTGGTTCGCGGTTCGGACCCTATCGGCTCAAGCGGTTGTTGGGCGCCGGGGGCATGGGTGAGGTCTATGAGGCCGAGCATGTCGTCAAGCAGTGGACGGTGGCCCTCAAGGTGCTGTCGGAGGCCTATTCGCAAGATCCGGTGTTCCGTGAGCGGCTCAAACGCGAGGCCCGCACCGCGGGGAGTCTGCAAGAGCCCCACGTAGTCCCCATCCACGATTACGGGGAAATCGAAGGTCAGCTTTTCGTCGAGATGCGCATGATCGAGGGCACCGATTTGGACAGCGTGCTCAAACGGTTCGGGCCGCTGACGCCTTCGCGCGCGGTGGCCATCGTCCACCAGATCGCCTCGGCGCTGGATGCCGCGCATGCGGCAAAGGTCATGCACCGCGACGTCAAACCGCAAAACATCTTGATCACCGGCGAGGATTTCGCCTACCTGGTCGACTTCGGCATCGCCAACGCCAGCACCGACGACAAACTGACCCAACTGGGCACTGCGGTGGGCACCTGGAAATACATGGCTCCCGAACGGTTTTCCAACGCCGAGGTCACCTACCGCGCCGACATCTACGCGTTGGCCTGCGTGCTCCACGAATGTTTGACCGGCTCGCCGCCGTATCGCTCCGATAGCGCCAGCGTGCTGGTCACCGCCCACCTGATGGACCCCATTCCCCAACCCAGCAAAGCGCGCGCGGGCATCCCCAAAGCCTTCGACGCCGTCATCGCGCGCGGGATGGCCAAAAACGCCAACGAACGCTACGGCAGTGCCGGGGACCTGGCGCGCGCCGCCCACCGGGCACTGAGCGATCCCGACCAAGACCAAGCCGCCACCATCTTGCGCCGCAGCACCGAATCCACCCTGCCGGCCAACCCGATACCACCCTCCATACCGCCCAGCAGCGGACCCCGCCCCGTCTACCACGACCCCACACCCCCACCCCAAACCCCACCGAGCTGGACACCGTCCAGCGGACCCCAGCCCGTCGTCAACCCCCGCTACCCCAGCGGACCCGCCAGCGCGCCTCAACCCGCCTACGCCCCCCAATACCCCACCGCCCGCAACAGCGCCAGCAGCTGGCCACCGGCCAACACTCCGGGCACCGGTTGGCCCGCCACCGGACCGGGACAAGTCACCGGTCCACCAGCCTGGACCCCCCCACCGGCTCCCCGTAAACGCAACCCGTGGCCCATCCTGGCCGCCGTCGCCCTGGTCATCATCACCATCCTCGGCGGCCTTACCATCTGGCTCGTTACCCGACCGAAATCGACGCCGTCGATATCCGCCCCGTCGTCGCACAGTTCAACTACATCGTCTCCCACCACCACCACCACCACGACGTCAGCGACCTCCACGCCACCTGCCAGCGACGCCCAAGCCCGACTGCTCAGCCTGATCCCGGCCGGCTATCCCCCAGGTACCTGCCAAGCGGTTCCGGCGATGAAGAGCACGTCGATGAGTGAAGCGGTGGCCACCGTGAAGTGCGGCCAAAATACCGATCCAGGCGGCCCGACAACGTCGTATTACGGCCTGTATTCGGATGCGAACAGCCTGCAGAGCGCGTTCGACTCGACCTACAAGACGGACGCCCCGGCCGACTGCCCGGGCCAAGGTCGTTCCTCGGGGACCTGGTCGAAGAACAATCAGCCCGACGTCGTCATGGGTCAGATTGCCTGCGCGACGTATAACACCACCGAACCCCAGCTCATGTGGACACACCAGCCGAACCTGGTGTTCACCCTCGTCGCGGGAACCCCGAACGGCCCTAGCCTCGACCAGCTCTACACATGGTGGACAAGCCACTCATGACGACGGCCGACGAGCTTGTCCCAACCGACTACCGAACCGCTGACGCGTGGCAAGCTAGACGCACCGGAGGCTAGCCATGGAAGAAAAGACCCAAATCGTCACCACCAACCCAGCGCGGCTCGAGGTCCGCGCCGGGGGCCGCACGTGGCAAGCCACCGCAGACCGCGCTTGGACCATCGGCCGCGCCAACGAATCCGACGTGCATCTGGACAATCCGAGGGTGTCGCGGGATCAGGCGGTGCTGGAGCCCACGCCGGCGGGATGGTTCCTCATCAATCGCAGCCGCAACGGGATGTTCGTGGATGGCCAGCGCGTGGAGCGCGTGCCGGTAAATCAAGTCGTCACCGTGTCACTGGGTTCGATGTCCTCGGGGGAAATTCTGCAGCTGTGCCCGGTCACTGATTCACTTCCCCGGACCAGCCAGCGAACGGCCCCTATCGAGCGGCCGGTCCGGCGAGATGACACCACCATCGCCCGCCCGCCGACGGCAGTGCACGACATCGACCAGAGAGCCTTCACGATCGGCCGTGCCCCGGAAAACAACGTGGTCCTCCAGGATCTGCTGGTCTCGCGTCGCCATGCGGTGCTACGGCGGTCCGGTCAGCGGTGGGAGCTGGTCGATCTCGGTAGCGCTAACGGCACCTACGTCAACGGGGCGCGCATCAACCGGAAAGTCATTGGGCCGGACGACATTGTCGGCATCGGCCACCAGCTGCTGCACCTGTCCGGTGACCAGCTGGTGGAATACGAGGACACCGGCGATGTGTCCTACGCCGCGTCGGACCTGCGAGTGCGGACCAACAAGGGACGGGAGTTGCTCGCGGGAGTGACCTTCGTCTTGCCGGAACGCAGCCTGCTGGCGGTGGTGGGGCCCAGCGGCGCCGGCAAATCGACCCTGCTCGGCGCGCTGACCGGGTTCCGCCCCGCCAACGCCGGCTCGGTGCACTATGACGGCCGCGACCTCTACGACAACTACGCCGAGCTGCGGCACAGAATCGGGTTCGTCCCTCAAGACGACATCCTGCACACCCCGCTGACGGTGCGGCGAGCACTGAATTACGCCGCGCGGCTGCGATTCCCACAAGATGTCTCCGCCGAGGAGCGAAGCCACCGCATCGAAGAAGTCCTGCACGAACTCGGGCTCACCGCACAGGCAGACCAACGCATCGACAGTCTGTCCGGTGGTCAACGCAAACGCACCAGTGTCGCTTTGGAACTGCTGACCAAACCGTCGCTGCTGTTTCTCGACGAACCGACGTCGGGGCTCGACCCCGGCCGTGAGAAATCAGTTATGCGAACTCTGCGATCGCTGGCCGACGATGGTCGCTCGGTAGTCGTGGTCACCCACAGCGTCGCCCATCTGAGCCTATGCGACCGGTTGCTTATTCTCGCGCCCGGCGGCCGGCTGGCCTATTTCGGTCCGCCAGAACACGCGCTGGCATATTTCGGCTGCGACGACTTCGCCAACATTTTCACGCTCCTCGAAGAGGACACCACCACCGATTGGACCGAGCGGTTCAATTCCTCACCCATGCACGACGCCTTCACCGGAGGGCATCCCGTCGTCCAAGAGCAACCGGTCGAGCCGGAAGCGGGTGCGCCGAAAAAGGCGCTCGCGCAGCAGAGCGGGCTGGCCCAGTTCGCCATCCTGTGCCGGCGGTACCTCGCGGTCATCGCCGCCGATCGCCAGTACGCGTTGTTCCTGGTACTCCTGCCGCTGGCGCTGAGCCTGTGCGCCCACGCCGCACCGGGCAATGTTGGGCTGTCGCGAGATCAAGCCCTCTTCGCGAAGTCGCCCCAACCCTCGCAGATACTGACCTTGCTGATCATCAGCGGTGCGTTCATGGGCTGCATCGCGGCCCTTCGGGAAATCGTCAAGGAACGGGCGATCTATCAGCGCGAACACGGCATCGGCTTGTCGCGGGCCGCCTACCTGGCCTCCAAGTTGGCCGTCCTCACCGTGATAACCGCCCTGCAAGGGCTGGCGCTGGGATTGCTGGGCCCCATCGGGCTGCCCGGCCCGGATCTCCCTACCCGGGTGTTGCCCTCGGGCCGCCTTGAAGTGGCGGTGGCGGTGGTGGCAGTCACCGTGGTCTCGATGATGATCGGGCTGCTGATCTCGGCGGTGATCGCCAATGCCGATCGGGGCTTGCCGCCGCTGGCGCTGGCGGTCATAGCGCAACTCATCTATTGCGGGGGGCTGTTCGCGGTCAGCAGCCCGCTCGCCTGGCTTATGCCGTCGCGCTGGGCCTACGCGATGGCCGCGTCGACGGTCGACATCAACGGCTTGCGCAAGATGACGACAGGCACCGGAATGGACCCACTGTGGGATACCACCGCCACCGCCTGGCTGTTCGCTCTTGGCATGTGCGGGGTTCTGGCGGTCGTGCTGATCATCCTGCTCGCGCTTCAGGTGAGTCGTTTCGATCCGCACCGCAAAGCGAACAGGTGACCCAGAACTGAAATAGCCCTCCGTCAGTCCATCGATGCCGACAGGATCTAGATTTGCACGATCGCGGTGTGCTTCACGCCGAACGTGACGACCGTCGCGACCACCGAGCCGTCCAGCTCGAGGGCCAACACCCGGTATCCGAGGCAGTACACCAGGTAGGACCACACCCGCTTGACGCAGACCCGCCACTGAATCGGTAGTACCGCGGCGACGGCGATCAAGGCGGCCACGATGCCCAGGCGCTTGGCCAGATCGGTCCCGGTGGTGGCGATCATCGTGGTCTCCTGTCGTCCTTCGCCGAGTGTTTTCGGCTGCTGAACACAGCGTCGGCCCACCACCTAGCCACATTCTTGGGGAATCCTTGGAACCCGCCGGAGCCAGCGCAAAGGTGCTGCTCCACGACGCGTGTCTGACGTGGCCAGCGACGCTGCCGGCGCGAGCCGGTGGGTGCGGGCACCCTCAGCAGGTCCCGCACCGACGCGTGCGCGCGATTAGCTGCCGTATTGCGGGCAGGGTGATCGTGATGCGGCGGGCCGCCGCAGGTCGGTGTGCAGCGAAGATTATGTTTTTCTTTCGTTGCGGGTTTGCTTAATAGGCCCAGCCAGAATCCGCGGTGTAGCTTGGCGAATCCTTGGCAACTCCTAGTTCGTTCGGCCGCATAGTATTTCCGCGTCGTTGGTCGTGGGCCGTGAGCTGAGATCAAATACCGCCGTTAGCAACATGTTTCACGCCAAACGTGACAACTTTCGCAACAAAAGAACCGTCCAGCTGCAATGACAACAGCCGATATCCGCGGCAGTAGACCAGGCAGGAACAGACGCGCCTAACGCCCGCATGCCCTCGAGCGACAGCACTGCGGCGATGGCGATCAAGCCGGCCACGACGGGGTGTCCGGCACCGTTCCGGCGCCTGAGCCCACGGTCTGCCCGCCGTCTCGCCGGAATCTTGCGCAAACCTCGCAATAGATCCCGGTTGGAGAAGTCGCTGGTGTTTCTCAGTCCAGATATGTAAAAGCGATCTCGATCCCGCCTGTGGCGATTTAAGATGAGCGCCGGGCTTTCGAGCCTGCGTCCAAGAGCTTGTCCCGTGGCGATGCGCCGCGGCCCACAAAAGGAGATGTCTATGAAGCTCCGGTCTCGTGCCGGTGTTGCAGCCGTGTCCGCCTTTGTCGCGGCGGCACTCGTGCTCACCGGTTGCTCCAAAGGCGGCGGATCGAACGCGCCCCGCGCCGAACGTCGACGCGGCCAGCACCGTCAACAAAGCCGCCGACGCCATGCGCAAGGTAACTGGGATGCACGTCGACGTCGCCGTGCAAGGCACCGTGCCCAACTTCGCACTGACCAAACTCGACGGCGACGTGTCCAACACACCGCAAACCGCCGCGACCGGCACCGCGACGCTGATCGTCGGCAAGAAGAACGTGGATTCGAAATTCGTCTTTGTCGACGGCCACCTGTACTCCGACGTCGCAGAACCCGGCAAATACACCGACTACGGCAACGGCAAGTCGATCTACGACGTCTCCACGCTCTTGGACCCCAACCGGGGCCTGGCCAACGTGCTTTCCCACCTCCAGAACCCGAAAGTTGCCGGCACGGAGACCGTGGGCGGCCTCGCCACCACCAAAATCACCGCCCTGGCCTCGTCCAACGACATCGCGACGCTGTGCGGATCGCGTTTGAGCCCGCAAAACGTTGAAACGACACCCATCACCGTGTGGATTGCCTCTGACGGCTCCTACCACCTCGTGCAGCTGCAGATCGTCCCGGTAGAGAACGGGAAAGTGACCATGACTATGTCCCAATGGGGCAAGCAAGTCACCGCCACCAAACCCGTATAGCCCTTCGCCGATACGAGTCCTGTGAGTACCTGACACTTCCGACCGATTTCACATCCGCCGGACCACCGGCCTGGGAAAGGAACCATCATGGAAACGACCGCTTTTCAGCGACGAGCTGCGGCCGTGGTCGGCACCGCGGCGGCGGTGACCGCGATCTCGACGACGCTGGCCCCGGCGGCGTCCGCCACTGACGAATGGGGAGCGATCGCCATCTCGGTATCCGCGCAGGTAGCCGGCAAGACATGGGACGCCCCCTCGGAGTCCGCCGCGAAGAGCAGCGCAATGAGCTACTGCGGCGAATCCGACTGCCAGGTCCTGGTCACCTTTCGCTCACCGGTGAACAACTGCGGTGCGGTCGCGGCCAATAACGGCAGGTACCACGGAGGCTACGGCGCCACACTGGCGGCCGCTGAGCAGGACGCTATCAATCAAGTCGGTGGCGGAACGGTCGTTTCCTGGGCCTGCAACTAACACCCGGCGCCGAATTCGGCGCGTACCACGACCGCATCACCGGTCGAGACCGTAGTGGCGGACCGGCTTTCGGCCACGATAGCTCCGAGCAGTTGAACAGGTTGACCGCCAACGCATCCCACCAACTGCGACGAGGGGGTGCGGCAGAATCCTTCGTAGCGCTGCTGCCGCCGGAGTCGGAAACGCCGCTGGCGATCTTGGCCCCTGGCAACGTGAGGCGCGCTATCCAAGACGGCGTTGCCTCGCGGAGGCCTCTGGGAGGCCGCTCGGTTTGAGTGCAGTCGGCCCCGGAAGCTACCGTCATGGTTGAGACACCGGGCCCGGGCGGAGTTTCGCGCTGGCGACCGGCGAGTCTTGGTTTGCTTGAGGAGCAGCGATGAGCAAGGCGCAGCGGATGCTGGGGTCGCGGTTGGGGCCCTACCGCCTCAAGCGGCTGTTGGGTAGCGGCGGCATGGGCGAGGTGTATGAGGCTGAGCACACCGTCAAGGAGTGGTCGGTTGCCCTCAAGCTGATGTCGGTGGAGTTCAGCCGGGATCCGGAGTTCCGCGAGCGAATGCAGCGCGAAGCCCGG
Organism: uncultured Actinomycetota bacterium; assembly: GCA_963787635.1. Lineage (GTDB taxonomy): Bacteria > Actinomycetota > Actinomycetes > Mycobacteriales > Mycobacteriaceae > Mycobacterium. The sequence continues at coordinate 66,332 of CAWBDP010000011.1, forward strand.
ATCACCGGACAGCTTCTTGAACCCCACGTGGTGCCCATCCACGACTACGGCGAGATCGACGGCCAGCTGTATCTGGAGATGCGGCTGATCCGCGGCAGCGACTTACATACGCTGCTAGAACGGACCGGGCCATTGCCCCCGGCACGGGCGGTGGCCATTGTGCGCCAGATCGCCTGCGCGTTGGAGGCCGCCCATGGGGCCGGCGTCATGCACCGCGATGTCAAACCGAAGAACGTCCTGATCAGCGACGACGATTTCGCCTATCTGGTGGACTTCGGCATCGCCAAGGCCGCCACCGACGCCGGGTTGACCAAGATCGGTAACACCGTGGGCAGCTGGCATTACATGGCGCCGGAGCGGTTGTTCGGCAGGCCCGAGGCGGTGACTCACCGGGTCGATATTTATGCACTGGCCTGCGTGCTGCATGAATGCTTGACCGGTTCGCCGCCATACCAGGGCGACATGACCGCACTGGCTACCGCCCACATGGTCGACCCCATCCCGCGTCCGAGCGTGGCGCGGCCGGGCATCCCGTCGGCCTTCGATGCGGTGATCGCCCGCGGGATGGCCAAGAGCCCCGACCATCGGTATGCCACTGCCGACGAATTGGCCCAGGCGGCCCAGCAAGCGCTCAGCGCAGCCGATCAGCACCGAGCCAGCCGCATCGTCGAGGACAGCCAGCGACGCACCCGACCGGCGCTTTATCCGCCGCCGGTCACTCCGCAGCCGGTCCAGCCGCCGCCGGTCCCTCCGCAGCCGGTCCCTCCGCAGCCGGTCCAGCCGCCGCCGGCCCCTCCGCCGCCGGTCCCTCCGCAGCGACGGCTTCCCTATCGAGCGCAGCCGCTGATGGCCGCGACGCCGACGACGAACACGATGGCGACGGTTTCGCTGACCTTTTCACTGTGCGGGTGGCTGTGCGGAGTACCGGCGATCGTGGGGATCATTCTCGGCTTCATGGCGATGGGCCAGACTACGCGGACGGGCCAGCGTGGACATGGCACCGCGCTGGCAGGCGTCATCGTCGGCTTTGCCATGTTGATCTTCGTCATCGTTGTGCTGATCGTGGCCGTGTCGCCCTGATCACTCTGACTACGCCGACGTGGCTGACGTCACGGTTTCTGCGGTTTCCGTGCGGCCGGGGGTGTGGGCATTTACCGTCAGGGATTGACACTCCAGGTGGTGCTGTGCGAGGGGTCGCGCGATCTGTCGCAATAGTGCTGGTGGGATTTCGGGTGGTTGTGAGGAGTTGGCGATGAGTGAGTCAGCACCAGGTTCTCGGGTGGGGACGCGGTTTGGGCATTATCAGTTGAAGCGGTTGTTGGGTCGTGGCGGGATGGGTGAGGTGTATGAGGCCCATGACACTGTCAAGGACCGGGTGGTGGCGTTGAAGTTGATGTCGCATGAGTTCAGCCAGGATCCGGTGTTTCGCAAGCGCATGCAGCGTGAGGCGCATACGGCTGGGCGGTTGCAGGAGCCGCATGTGGTGCCCATTCATGATTTCGGGGAGATCGAGGGGCAGCTGTATTTGGATATGCGGTTGATCGAGGGCACCGATTTGGACACGCTGTTGCAGCGGTTTGGGCCCTTGGATCCCCCGCGGGCGGTGGCGATCATCCGGCAGATCGCGGCGGCGTTGGATGCCGCTCATGCCGATGGGGTGATGCATCGTGATGTCAAGCCGCAAAACATTTTGATCACCCGTGATGATTTCGCGTATTTGGTGGACTTCGGGATTGCCAGTGCCACTACCGATGAGAAGCTCACCCAGCTGGGTACTGCGGTGGGGACGTGGAAATACATGGCCCCGGAACGGTTTTCCAATGATGACGTGACCTATCGGGCCGATATTTATGCGTTGGCCTGTGTGTTGCATGAGTGTGTGACGGGGGCCCCGCCCTATCGGGCCGACAGTGTGTCGATTTTGATCACCGCCCATATGATGCAGCCCATTCCCAAGCCCAGTGAGGAGCGGCCCGGGATTCCCCAGGCCCTCGATGGGGTGATCGCGCGGGGGATGGCCAAAAACCCCAACGAGCGCTACGCCAGTGCCGGTGATTTGGCGTTGGCCGCCCATGAGGCGCTTAGCGCCGCCCATCAAGACCAGGCGGCCACCATGTTGGAGCGCAGTCAGCAATCCGCGCCCCCTGCTGCCGGGCCGACCTTGACCCTGCCCGCACCCACCCTGACGGGGCAGCCGACCTGGAGCGGCGGCTCCGGCTCGTCGACCCCGCCACCGCAACCCTGGAGCCAGGGCTCGGGCTCGAACACCCCAGCACCCCAACCGACCTGGGCTCAAGGCTCAAGCACCCCACCACCACAGTCGGCCTGGGGTCAGGGCTCGAACACGCCGCCACCGCAACCACCGTGGAGCGGGGGCTCGGGCTCATCAACCCCACCACCACAGTCGGCCTGGGGACAGGGCTCGAGCACCCCGGCACCGCAACCGACCTGGGGGCAGGGTCCGGGCTCAGACTCGTCGGCCCCGCCACCGCAGTCGCCGTGGGGCCAGGGCTTGAGCACCCCGGCACCACAGTCACCGTGGAGCCAGCCCGCCGCACCGCCACCGGCCACGGGTTCGTCTGCCGGTAAATGGATCCTGGTGGCCGCTGCGGTGGTGGCGGTCATCGTGGTGATGATGGCTGCGGCGGCCTGGGCCTTCTGGCCCAATAAAAAACCACTGCCCCTCGTGACCGCCGACCAGATGGATTCACTTCTGCTCAACGTCGAAGAAGTCAACACCGTCATGAACGCCTCAAATAAAATGCAGGGCGGCACGCCCGGGCAGCAGCCGGGAAACCCCACCTTCACGCTGTCGGACCAGAACTGCCTCGGAGCGCTGTATGCGGGTGAGGGACCCACGTATGAGGACAGCGAATTTGACAAATTGCACTACCTGACGTTGGCCGAGCCGGCCAACAGCAACGACCGCCACTTCGTCGACGAAGACGTGGCACGGTTCAAGTCCGCCGACAAAGCCCGCGCGTTCGTGGAAGGCCAGGCGACGCAGTGGGGGAACTGTGCCACCCAAACCATCACCGTGACTTTTCAAGACAACTCGACAACCATGTGGCACATCGGGAATCTCGAGGGGTCGCCGCCGAAGATCACCCAGACGGACTCGCAGCGCAACACCACGAACTGGCGTTGCCAGCGAGCGCTGAGCGCGGTGTCCAATGTGGTCTTGGACGTCAACGCGTGCGGATACAACGTCAGCGATGAAGCCAGCCAGATCGCCGACAAGATGGCCGCCAAACTGCCCAAGTAACGCACCGGCACCCTAGGTCCAGGTTCGCGGAGTCGACCGGTCAGGGCCCTACTCGATCAGGCTTAGTCCTAGTACGGCGAGTCGTGTCGTGCTCAAATGGGCGACTGCTGGGCTTTTAGGTTTTGTGGAGGTTCTTTCAAGGGGGGTATCGGAGTCTTTTCTCATCAACCCAATGCTTCGCAGCCGCGAGGTCCAGAGAAAAGGATCCACCATGTTCAACACCGCGATTCGTAGCGCTACCGTCACCATGGCGGCCACCGCCGCCGCAGTGGTGTTGGCCGGCACCGCCCACGCCACCCCGGTGGTGCCCGGGCAGTCCAACAGCCCCGCCCTGCACGGCAACCCCACCGCCGCAGCCCCCTACTGGCGCCACCAAACCCTCGATGACTGCGCCCTGATGGCCACCGCCGATGTGGTCGGCCAACTCAGCGGCCACGAACCCTCCGAACACGCCATCATCCGACTGGCCCAAGAAACCCCCAGCCAAGCCCACGCCGGCTCGGTCTACATCCCGCCCACCAACAAGCACGACCCCAACTCCGGCAACGGCACCGACCCCGACGACATCCCGGTGCTGCTGGCCCACTACCACCTGCACGGCACGGCCACCGACGCCGCCCACTCCGCCAAAACCGGGGTCCCCACCGGAGAAGACGCCTTAATCCACGACCTAGACGCCAACGACAAAATCATCGTCGGACTCAACGCCGAAACCATTTGGCACCAATCCGGAGACCACACCACCGCCAACCACGCCGTCGTGGTCACCGGCATCGACACCGCCCGCAACATCGTGCACCTCAACGACAGCGGCACCCCCAGCGGACGCGACGAACAAATCGACCTCAACACCTTCCTGGCAGCCTGGAAAACCAGCGACGACTTCATGATCGTGGCCACCAAATAACCCCCCACACCACCCCGCTCCACCCCCCGTGGCGGGCAGTCACCCACCCAGGCGACCGCCCGCCACAACACTTAGAGCTCCGGGCCCTCCGCGCGCAGATCGTCGACAGCCGACATGGCCGAGCGCAGCTTGGCCAGCCACTCCTCGGTGTGCTCACCGACCAGCTTGACCGACCAGGCCAGTGCGTCCGAGCGCGACCGGGCGACGCCGGCGTCGACCAGCGTGTCCAGCACCCGGCGCTCCGGCTGCTTCAAGCGCGTCATGACCGGAATCGCGACGTGGGTGAAAAGGAATCGCTCACCGCCGACCTCAACGCCCCAGGACACCTTGCGGCCGTAGCGATCCTGGGCCTCGTCGGCGATCCTCATTCGCTCCGAGCGGGTTTCCTCGCGGAACCGCGAGACCCGGCCCGACGAGCGAGCGGCGCTTTCTTCTGTTCCGGAATCCCCTGCGGTCAGCGTGCCGATGACCGTGATCTCCTCGCGGTCGACGACGACCGTCGGATCTCCGTCGAACCAGCTGTCGGGCAAGCGCCCGGCAAACCAGTCTGATGCATCGCCGGCGTCGGGCTGTTGGGCCTGTTGCCAGCCGCCGGAACGGCCGTACCGCCGTCCGTGTTCGTGATGGTGTTTCATGATTACATGATTACACCGTTGCACACTCGGGGGAATACTGTTCTCCGGGAGCGAACAGCGGCAGCGGAGTTTTACGGCGGGTGTCGAGGGGGACTGCTCAGCCGGATGCGGACCCATCGTCGTCGCCGATGCTGTCTCCCCGGCGGACGCGAAAGAGCCGGACGTCACCTTTGATGCCCTTGAGGTGTCGCGCGCTGGCGAACGACCAGCTGAAGCCCGCGGCGTCGCCGACGGCGTCACGCACCGATTCGGCGGCGAGGACGGAACCGGGGCGGGCCACCCCGGTCACCCGGCTCGCGGCATTCACCGGACTGCCAAACCAGTCGCCGGCCCGGCTCACCGCGGATCCGGCGGCAACGCCGGCCCTCAGCCGGGGAAAGTCGTTGTCGGAGTCGGTGACCTCGACGAGCTTGAGGACCGCGTCCAGCAGCGGCGCCGGATCAGGACAGACGAACATCACCGCGTCGCCGATGGTCTTGACGAGCCGGACCGGCGGGGCCGCGATGTCTCGGGCCAGCTCGGCCAGCCGGTCGGAAAGTTGCCCCAACTCTTCGGGCGGGACGGCCTCGCCCAGCCGGGTGAACCCGACCAGATCGGCGAAAGCGACGGCGACCTGCCGCGCACCGGGCAGCGGCGCGCCCGCGGCTCGCTCGCTGGCGTTCACGGCTTCGGTTTCCATCGAATGGCGCAGCTGCATGAACATCATGGCCTCGATCATCGGCCCCAGCCGCGGCGCGATCTGGCTTGCCAGCGCCTGGGATGCCTTGGCGATGTCCAGCTCGGTCGCGCCCGGCTTCAGGATGACCGCCAGCGCGGTATAAGCGCATGACCTGTGCGGCATGCGAGAGTCCGTCGGCGAGGACCCGAACGACCTGCACCACGTGGTCGGGATCGATGCCCACCTCGACGAAGCGCTGCGCATGCGCGGCGGCCAGCCCGTCGGCCCGCATCAGCACCGCCGCGTCGGGATCGTCGACCCGGGCCAGCCCGATGGCACGCTGCACACGCTGCAGCAAGTCGAGGTCGACACCGGTGGATTCGCTGATCTCGCGCGCGGAGACGTAGGTGCCGTCGTCGCCCATCAGCCGGCGCGAGGCCAACAGCATCGGAGTCATCACGCCACGCATTTCTTCGACGGTGATGCCCTGCTCGAGCAGCCACTCGACAAGCTCGGCACGCTCCTTGCGGGCAGCGCCCTCCAGACCGTCGAGCAAACCTTCGATGTCAGCGTCGGCCACATGGTCAAGGTATAACGCCGGGCGATTTCTCGGCTATGACAGCGGCGGGCGCCGGTGCGCCCAGGGTCTGACCGCCTCGATCTGGGCGGACAGCGCCAGCAGTGTCGCTTCGTCGGATGGCCGGCCGACGAGCTGCACCGCCAACGGCAGGCCGTCGCCGTCCAATCCCCACGGGACGACGGCGGCGGGCTGACCCGTCAGATTCCACATCTCGAAAAATGGAACCCGGGCCGAGACCAGCAACAGGCTCGACACCGCCCCGCGGCGTTGGTACGCGCCGACGCGAGGCGGACCGGTCGCGTTACCCGGCGTGACGACCACGTCGACATCATCGAAGATCGACTGGATCCGCGCGATCAGCGGGGCCTCCCGGGCGCGTAAGGCCGCGATCCGCCGCTGGGGTATCAAGCCTCCGATCCGCGCCATGGCACGGGTGCGGGCCTCCAGCCGCTCGGGATGCGGCAACGTGCGCGCGTCGTCGCAGATGCCGCGGAAATAGCGTGGCAGGTAGTGACCGGAGATGGCGCTCGGCGGATAGTCGGGATCGCGGGCGATGACGTCGTGGCCGAGATCGCGAAGCAGCGCGCCCGCTTGGTCCACCGCTGTGCGCTGGTGCTTGCCGCCCCGCACGATCAGCGGCGGCGGTGCCTTGGTGCTCAGGGCGATACGTAGCCGGCCGGGGTTTCGCGCCGCCGCGGCGACGAATCCGCCGTCGGGGCCCGACGTCGTCGCATCGAGAAACAGCGCCGCGTCGGTCACCGACCGAGCGATCGGGCCGTTGACACTCAGGCCGCACCACGCGTCGTCGTGCGGCGCCAGCGGGACCCGATCGCGTTGCGGCTTGAGGCCGAACAGGCCGCACCAACTCGACGGGATGCGGATCGAGCCGCCGCCGTCGGAGCCCAGGGCCAGCGGGGCAAGGCCCGCTGCCACCGCCGCGCCGCTGCCGCCGCTGCTGCCGCCCGGCGAGCGCGAGATGTCCCAAGGGTTGCGCGTCGCGCCGTAACTCACCGATTCGGTGTAGGGCAGCATCATCAACTCCGGCACCGCGGTCTTGCCGAGGATCACCGCGCCGGCCGCGCGCAAGCGTCGCACGACTTCGCCGTCGCGGGCCGCGGCCGGGCCGTGGGCGCTGGTTCCGTAAGTCGTGGTCTGACCGGCGACATCGACGTCGTCTTTGATCGCCACCGGAACCCCCAGCAGCGGCAGCCGGTCACCGGCGTCGAGGCGCCGCTGTGCGGCCGCAGCCTCGTCGCGCGCGGAATCGGTGAGCACCACCCGGTAGGACCGCAATTGAGCATCGAGCCGGGCGATCCGGTCCAGGTAGATCTCGAGCAGGGTCGGTGCGGTGATCGTGCCGTCGGCCAACAGCCGCGCCTGTTCGGCCGCACCGGCAAAGGCGATCTCAGTGGGATCCACGGCGGCACTGTATCGCGGTCGGCGGATATCACCGGCCAGAAAGCCAGTACGGTGGCCGAATGTCCTGCGTGTTCTGCGCCATCGCCGCCGGGGAGGCTCCGGCCGTCCGCATCTACGAAGACGAGAGCTATCTGGCCATCCTCGACACCCGTCCGTTCACCCGGGGCCACACGCTGGTGATACCGAAGCGGCACACCACCGACCTGACCGACACGGCGCCCGAGACCGTGGCCGACATGATCACGATCGGCCAGCGCATCGCGCGGGCGGCCCGCGCGACCGAGCTGGCCGACGCGACCAATGTCGCGATCAACGATGGCCCGGCGGCCTTCCAATCCGTGCCGCACATCCACCTGCACGTGCTCCCCCGCCGCAACGGCGACAAGCTGTCACTCGCCAAGGGAATGGTGCTGCGCCGCGACCCTGACCGGGAAGCCACCGGCCAAGTGCTGCGGGACGCGCTGGCGCAAATCGACGCCGACCAGTAAGACTGGGCGCATGACTCATCTCTCGCCGATCGAGCGGGTCGGCGCACAACTGCTGCGTGTCCACGACCTGATCTACCAGAAGACCAACGGCCTGATCGGGCACCGGATACCGGGTGCGCCCCCCAGCCTGCTGCTGCACACAACCGGCGCCAAGACCGGGCAACCGCGCACCACCTCGCTGTCGTATGCCCGCGACGGCGACTCCTACCTGATCGTCGCCTCCAACGGCGGAGCCGAGCGTTACCCGGGCTGGTACCACAACTTGCGGAAGCAACCCGATTGCGAAATCAACGTCGGCCCAACCCGTTTCGCAGTGACGGCGCAGCGCATCGTCCCCGACGACGAGGACTACCTGCGGCTGTGGCAGATCGTGAACAAGAACAACGCCAACCGCTACACCGGCTATCAGCGCCGCACATCACGGCCGATCCCGATTTTCGCGTTAACGCCGCCCCAAACGACAGGTTAAGCCGCGGGGTGAAAAACGATCAGCAATCTAAGGGTGACTGGGGTATGGCCGCGGCTGGGCGAAGGAGGTCCATTGTGCGCCGTCCCAGTAGCGCTGGTCTCGGGCATCGGTGGGGTCCGGGTATCAGCCCGGCGGCGGCAAAGTCGACGGCGGCCGCTGCTGCGGTGCGGCAAAGGCTGCATAGGGCCGCTGACGGCTGTTCTCAACATGCTGTCCCGTCGGATCCAGCGCCTGCCGCCACTGTTTGCGAACGTCAACCTCAGAGAAAAAGCGCACCATGCCCCTAACACCCGCACGACCGCGAGGAGGGAGCACCCCCACGATCCAGCCGGGGGCGTCGCCTCGGCTGATCTGAAACACCGTGCCCCCGAAGAACGTCGGCCAAGAGATGCGGTACCCGTTGTAGAGGAAATCGAAGACCGTAACATGCTCGCCGACGCTGAGGCGTTCTTTGAGGTCCGGCACGTGAAGCCTTGTTTCGAGCCAACGGGAATATCCAGCCTTGCTCGTGAGGGTGCACCGCACGGTCGAATCGGTCAGCTCCAGCAGTGCAGAAGAGATTTTGGAGAAGCCGATCCTGTCAGCTCTGATATAGCTGCGATACAGATAAACCCAAGTTTGTGGGGGCGTGGTCAACATGACATACCTCGCAATCTGGCCGGGCGGTCAAATGAGCGCCGACGCATGCGATCCCGACCTTACCTGCAGCGCGTGCCAGCTATGGCTGATAAGTCGAAGAAACCCGACTCCCAGTCGAACGGGCAGTCGGGTGTCGGCCCCGCCGCCCGCGCCGGTCCAGAAGGTCTCAGCAGATGGTGGCACCGATTACGCGAAGGACATTTCAGCTTTCGAGACCGAGGCCAGTCTGGCACCGGGCTTTTACGTTGCAACGGTCGCTATTACACACGGTGTGAGGGCGTAACGACGTTGCGGCTCAACCTATCTCCGTTTGTCTGCGGTCGGTGGCCGGGGCGAGGCGGGCCACTCCGCGCAGAATCCACGGTGTCCGCCTGGCCATCGCGGCAACGACGCGATCCGAGCGGCGCATCGCGGTCAGAGGCCCGGGAGTGGGTGTTGACACCAGTTCCGCCTCGGCCGACCCCGCCCGCGGGCCGTGGCGATCGACCGCCAGCAACTGCCAGATGCCGGGCACGCCACGCAGCTCGACGCTGCCGCGATCTTCGAAGCTCGTCCCCGAGCCGACGACCAAATCACGGACGGTGCGTGAGACAAGGATTTCGCCGTCGCCGGCTTGGCCGAGGATCCGCGCCGCGATGTGTACGGCGAGCCCGCCGATGTCGTTGTCCAGCAGCTCGCATTCGCCGGTGTGGATGCCAGCACGGATCTCGATATCCAGTGCTTCGGCGTCGGCGCGCAGGGCTCCGGCGCACCGGATGGCCTGCGTCGGGCCGTCGAACGTGATGAGGTGGCCGTCGCCGGTGCCCTGCACTATCGTGCCGCCGAAACGTTCCGTGACGTTGGCGGTGATCTCACCAAAGCGCTGCAGCACCGCCCGCCACCGCTCATCACCTACCGCCGCGGCGTGTGCTGTCGAGGCGACCATGTCGGTGAACAACACCGTGCGCAGGGCGCGATGTGCCTGCGCCGGTGCCGCACGGCTGCCGGTGAGGAATTCCTCGATCCCGGTCAGGACCTTGTCGGGCTCGGTGTACCAGGGCAAACTGTCCACGCCGTCGACCTCGAGGTACCGCGCCCCGGGAATGTGGTCGGCGAGGTAGCGGCCAGACTGCACCGGAACGCCGGGGTCCTCGCGGGCATGGATGACCAGGGTTGGGGCGGTGATCGTCGGCAGGATCGGCCGCACGTCGAGCCCGAACGACGCTTCGAGTGACGCGCATGCCATCCCTGGGCTCGCGCACATGCGCTCAAACATGGCGAGCTGACGCTTCGACCGAACCGAGGGCAGGGCGATGCTAAGTGTCGCACCGCTGCCCCACCCGGAGCGGACGGCGCGGGCCACTTCTTGAAGGCGGCCGATCTGCTCCACCGACGGCGTGTAGTCTTCCCCCAGCTCGGGACAGTGGCGCGCCCACAGCTCGGCTGGGTCGCACTCGATGTCCTCCCACCCGCCGCCTGGGCGAAACGAGAACGAGTCGTAGAGGATCAACGCCCGCGTTCGCTCCGGCCGTGTTGCGGCGAAGAGGATGGAGGTTGGGCCGCCGTCGTTCCCACCCAAAAGGGCGGCACTTCTGAAGTCGACGGCGTCCATGACGGCCTCGATCTCAGTCGCTCGATCATCCAGCGTGCGAACTTTCGGCACCGGGTCCGACAGCCCGACCCCGGCCTTGTCGAACACTACGACGCGACAGAACGTGGCGAGCTGGTCGAAGAAGGCCTTGAATTCGGGCACGGCCCAGAAAACATCGATGTGGCTGACGAACGGCCCGACGAAGACCAGTTCAACCGGCCCGTCGCCGAACACCTGATACGCCAGGCTCAGATCGCCGCACTTAGCGTACGACGTTTCCGCCACGGCATGAGCGTACTGCGGCCGGGCGCTAGCCGTACCGTATCCACTGCATCGCGCCCGCGCGAACGCTGACGCCGCCATTTCCGCCCTTGCTTCCGCGAAATACAGACACAAGACAATTCGTGTGGGTCCCAAAGTCACGGCCGTCGTGTGTTTTGAGTAAGTGATGGGTGCGAATGGCCAAATTACTCTCTACGGGTTCGCGCGATCCAGGCGACTAGGGTAGGACGCGCGGCAAGAGACCGGAGACCAACGTCGTGCCTACCTTGGACGATCCAATGGGCGCAGTGCTGCAATACGTCGAGGCGTTCAACAACGGCGACTCGGCAGCCATGGCAGCGATGTGCGCTGACCCCATGCAAATTCTTGACGGAATGTCGCCCCATGTCTGGCAGGGGCCGACAGCCGCCGAAGACTGGTGGACAGATGTGCTAGCCGAGGGTCAGCACCTCGGGGCTTCGGGCTACCGCATTGCGCTCGGCGAGCCCCGACATGTCGATTTCAACGGCGATTACGCCTATGTCGTCGCCCCTGCGACCATGACGTTCGACCTGAGCGGTCAACAGGTCGCCCAAACCGGTTCGGTGTATACGGTCGCGCTTCGTAAAGTCGGCTCACACTGGCGTCTTACCGCCTGGGCGTGGGCCAAAGGGGCTTGATAACTCGGTGGGTGCGGCAGTAACACTTCGGGTTGGTCAGACGTCCTTAATCTATCCGGCATTGAGCAGTGGGCGGCCCGCGGCGGCGGGAACGCTCGGCGCGGGGGACGTATGCCAATTGACGCCAAGAAAGCGGTCGAAAGCCACATAATTGGGAAATGACGCCACCACAGTATCCCTACCTTCCGCCACCGCAGCACCCGGCGGGGCGGACCTTCCGCCCGGCGCCCGCTTCAACGCGCCGCTCACCGATCGACATTGTCGTCACGGTGGTCATGTCGATGTTCGCTGTCGTGGCCGCGTTAGGTTCCCTCTAGTACTCAATGTTTTTCGCCATGGCGACCGATTGGTGCGGAACACAATGCCCCAACGACGCGTTAAGCAATTTGGCGTATCCGGTGACGTGGGGTGGGATCGCGATCGCGGTGATAGCCGGTGCCTCGGGCATTCTCATCGCAGCAGCGCGCGGCCGAGTCATGTGGATATGGCCAACGCTGGCATTGGGTCTGATCGTGGTCGCCCTCGTGATCGATGTGCAACTGGGCAACTCGGTAATGCCGCAGAACTAGCGCGGTATACCCACACCCGCCGAGCCTGGCCCTCGCGCGGCCATGCCCCGTGCGTACCGGCGAATCACAACTGGCGACAACGACCGCGACGGCACGGGCGCCCGTGTGTTTCGATCAGCAGGCGTCGGCTGATTAACCTCACGGTGAACGGATAGGTCGTCGGCCCAGCGAATCACTGCGATGATTCGCGCATGTGGACAGCCACCGGCCCGCCGCAGACGGCCGATCTGGCTCAGGCGCGGCTGTTGGCCGGTCTACTCGAAGCCCAACTCGGCGAGCTGCAGCGGGCGCTGGACCATCGCTGGCGTCCTGACGAGGCCGGAAACGACGACACGTCAACTTCCCGAGCCACTGCGCCGGCACAGCCAACAACTCAGCGAGGTGCGTCGTCTGTTGGCCGCACTGCACACCCGTTTTCCGGCGCTGACCTACCCGACCGGAGTACACACCAAAGTGAGCTGATGCTCGCGTGTGTGGGGTTTCAGCCGAGGATGAGGTGTGGGGTGTTGTTGCTCGACGTAGTTGGCAGGGTGGGATTCTTGCGGGCTGGCTATGCGGCGGGTGCGCCGCGAACCGGCTATGCCCCACTGCTGGCGCTGCTGCGGCGTCGCCTCACCGATGACGAGGTTTCAGAAAAGCTCTTTGGCGAGCAGCTCCAAGGTGGTCTCCCGGGCCGGCGCGGTGGCCGGGTCGGTGCCGCGGTGTGCTGAGGCCACCGGATGCACCATCACCTCGTCGACGTCGAAGCGGTCGGCGAGCGCGCGCAGCTGGCCGGCGGCCTCGGCCGGCGCGCCCACGACTGCGCGCTCGAGACCCAGCGGCGACGATGTGCTGCTGTTCCGGCGTGAGGTCGGCGGTGCGGGCCTCCTCGACGAGCTCCAGCGGTCCAAGCGGCTGTCCGGTCCGCAGCCGCGCCATCATGTGCAGGTTCGGCAGCATCAATGCCGTTGCCTCGTCCCGGGTTTCGGCCACCGCGGCGTTCACCGTCAAGAAAGTCACCGGTTCGGCGGCCAGCGCACTGGGCACGAACTTCGACCGGTAGAGCGCAAGCGCCTCTTCGGTTCCCTGCCCGAGAAGTGGTGGGCGAACACGTAGGGCAGCCCCTTGGCGGCGGCCAGTCGCGCCGAATACATCGACGACCCCAGCAGCCACAGCCGCGGCTCGGTGACCGCGGCCGGGGTGGCCTTCAGGACGTAGTGCTGATGTTGCGGATCGGCACCCGAACGCCGCGCGACCCCATCAAAGCAACCACGTCGTCGAGATAGTCCGGGAAGTTCTCGATGTCGCGATCATCGCGGCCACCTGGCCCGCGCAGGGCCAGCGACGTCACCGGGTCCGAGCCGGGCGCCCGGCCGATACCCAGGTCGATACGGCCGGGGGCGGCGGCTTCCAGCAACGCGAACTGTTCGGCCACCGCCAGCGGCGCGTGGTTGGGCAGCATGACGCCACCGGATCCCAGCCGCAGCTGCGAGGTCTGGGCGGCCAGGTAGGCGATCAACACCGGCGGGCTGGTGGCACCGACCGACGGCATGTTGTGGTGTTCGGCCAGCCAGTAGCGGGTGAAGCCCAGCCGGTCGGCGGTCTGCGCCAGGCGCACCGTCGCCGCCAGCGCATCGGCAGTCGACTGGTCGGTGCGCACCGGGACGAGATCGAGGACGGAAAGCCGCATGACGGCGTCAACGCCTGCGCCCGGCGGCGTTCCCAGTGGTCAGAGACGTGGCCTCGGACCGTGCGGCACTGCGTCGCGGCCCGGCCGAAAACGTCGTCAAGCATCGCGGCGTCAGTCTGCCGGTGAAGGTGTTCTGCTGGCTGGGGTGGTAACAACCCAGCAGCACCACGTCGCCCTGCGCGGCCGCAACGTCGCACGGCGCCGTGGCCGAATTTCGGCAGCGGCCGACCGACCTGACCACCCGCGGAGCGGACCATCTCCAGTGCCGCACGCCAGCCGAAGCCGCCGAGCGCGACGATGATCCGGACCTCGGCTGCGACCAGGCGCCATTCGGCGTCGAGCCACGGCGAGCAGGCCGCGCGCTCGGCGGGGGCTGGTGCGTTGTCCGGCGGTGCGCAGCGCACCGCCGCCAGCACCCGCGTCGCATTGAGTGTCAGCCCGTCGGCGGCGTCCACGCTGACCGGTGAATCGGCCAGCCCCGCGCGGTGCAGCGCCGCATACAACACGTCGCCGGAGCGGTCGCCGGTGAACACCCGCCCGGTCCGGTTGCCGCCGTGGGCCGCCGGCGCCAGGCCCACGATCAGCACCCGCGGCCGCGGCGAACCCCAGCCCGGTATCGGCCTGCCCCAATACGGCTCGCCGGCAAACGATCGCCGCTTGGCTGCGGGCGACTTGCTCGCGCCACAGCCACCAGTCGCGGACACGCCCGGCATACCGACACCACGGCGTCGAGTTCAGCCGGCGTCTGGCGCGGCCGCGGCGATCGTGGCCACCTGCCCCGGTGTGGACGCCACCGCGGTGTCGGCCGTCGCGGGATCGCCTGGCCAGCCGGTGCCGGGTGGCACCGGCGAGTCGAAGAGCGCAGCGGTCCGCGGGTGGGCAAGGCGCACCGGTCTACTCTGCCTGCTCGGCGAAAATCGCTCGCCGACAGGGCGGGTCCGCTGCTAGATTTCCTGCCCGAATTCCCATGTCTCTCCCCGCCGCCCCTTTACCTCGTCCTGTTCGCGGCGCTGACCGCCGCGGCCGGCAACGGTATCTCGATGGTCGCGTTCCCGTGGCTGGTGCTGCAGCGCAACGGCAGCGCGCTCGCAGGCGTCGATCGTCGCCGGAGCCGCGTCGTTGCCGCTGCTGCTCTCCACGCTGATCGCCGGCACGGCGGTGGACTTCCTGGGCCGCCGCCGCATCTCGATCCTGTCCGACACCTTGTCGGCGCCACCGTAGCCGCGGTCCCGGTGCTGGCGATGAGCTTCGGTCACCAGAGCATCACTGTCGGTGTGCTGGCGGTGCTGGCCGCGTCGGGTGCGTTGTTCGATCCCGCCGGGATCACCGCGCGGGAATCGATGCTGCCCGAGGCGGCGGCCCGGGCCGGATGGACGCTGGACCGCACCAACGGGTCTACGAGGCCGATGTTCAACGTCGCCTACATCGTCGGCCCGGGCATCGGTGGCGCGCTGATCGCCACCGTCGGCGGAATCAACACGATGTGGGTCACCGCCGGCGCATTCGCCCTTTCCCTCGTGGCGATCGCCTGTTGCGGCTGCCCGGCGCCGGACCGCCCACCGGGGGCGGCCGACCCGAACGCCTGTGGGCCGGAATGGCCGACGGGCTGCGGTTCGTGTGGAACCTCAAGGTGTTGCGCACGCTGGCGCTGATCGACCTGGCGATGACCGGCTTGTACCTGCCGATGGAAAGCGTGCTGTTCCCGAAGTACTTCACCGACCGCCACGAGCCGGCCCACCTGGGCTGGGTGCTGATGGCGCTGAGCATCGGCGGGGTGGCCGGTGCGGTGGCCTATCCCGTTCTAGTCCGCTATCTGACCAGGCGGTGGACCTTGCTGGTCGCCACGCTGACCCTCGGCGGGTGCACGGCGCTGATCTCGTTACTGCCGCCGCTGTGGGTGATCTTGGTGCTGTGCGGGCTGGTCGGCGTGGTCTACGGGCCGATCGCGCCGATCTACAACTACGTGATGCAGACCAAGTCGCCGCCGCAGCTGCGCGGCCGCGTAGTCGGGGTGATGGCCTCACTGTCGTATGCGGCCGGGCCGCTGGGCTTCATGCTGGCCGGACCGTTGACCGACGCCACCGGGCTGCGGACGACGTTCGTGGTGCTGGCGATCCCGATGATCGCGATCGGGCTGGTGTCGCTACGGCTGCCCTCGCTGCGCGACCTGGACTCCGCGGCGGTCCAGTCCGTTGACTGAGTGTCAGTTCTCGCTTTCTACTCCACCTGCGTGCGCCGCAGCCAGGACAAGGGTAAGCCAGCGTCAGAATCCCTCACGCAGGCCTTATCGGCGAGCGCGCCGTGTCAATGGGGGATCCACTATCGCTGCAGTTCGCGCGCGGATCTGAGTCATCGTGGGCGGTACACCAACGCTCGATGCTGAATCCTGTGCACGATGACGATCCTGTCCGTGTCGTTGATGCTGTAAATGATCCGGTAGTCGCCTCGTCGCGCCGAGAACAGGCCGGCGAGCTCGCCGACAAGCGCTTTGCCGAGCGGGCGCGGGTTCTCGCGGATGGGGCCGTGTAGAGCGGCCAGCGCTGCGTCGCGGATCTTCGTCGGGAGATGGTTCAGGTGACTGAGTCCCTCCGGAGTGATGCGGAGCTCGTATGGGTCCGTAGGCGGTGAACTCACGCAGGCGGCAACGGCCGTGATTTACCCTGAGCGGCCTCTTCTTGCGACAGTTTCAGCGAAGCGACAAGCTCGCAACCCCGGCGGATGTCGAGCGTCTCTTCGAGTGAGTCGAGGTCGTCGGGGCTCACTAGTACAAATGACGGCCGTCCGTTGCGCGTGACGAGGACACGGGCATGCTCAAGTTCGACGCGTTCGGCCAATTCGGACAGGTGGGCCTTCGCTTCGGAGAAGGGTATAACCTCGGCCATAGGTCAATATTTTGACTCTTCACCGGCGGTCGCGCAAGAGGTGCCCGCTCCGGCCGCAAAGGGGATCCTCGCGGGATCCTCAAGCGGACGTTCAGCTCGTTTCACCTGGGAAGTACTCGACTTAAAGTCAAACTCGCAAACTAACTGAGGCGTGACGTTTCCGACGCACGCGAAGGGCTATGCACCGATAGGTATGACGATAAGGATTGCTCCATGAATGCACTTCGCTCCCCCGCCCGGTCGGCAGGAACCGGTGACGTCGGCGCGCTGCTGGAAACGCTGGCGCGGCGGGTCCACGCCATCGATCAGGGTCGATACCGCGAGGTCACCAACGCGATGACGGGTGAGCCGCTGGGCCGGGTGCCGCACTGCTCACCCGACGACGTCGCCGCCGCCGCCGAGCGTGGCCGCGCTGTGCAGTCCGGTTGGGCCGCACGGCCGATCGCCGAACGGGCAGCGGTACTGCTGCGGTTTCACGACCTGGTGCTGCGCCGCCAGGACGAAGTACTCGACATCATCCAGCTGGAGAACGGTAAGGCCCGTCGGCACGCGTTCGAGGAAGTGCTCGACGTGTGCCTGACCGCCCGGTACTACGCGAACACCGCGGAGGACTACCTCAAGCCCAAGCGCCGCCAAGGCGTGCAGTTGGTGCTCACCGAGGTGTGGGAGCACTATCACCCCAAAGGGTTGGTGGGCATCATCTCGCCGTGGAATTATCCGCTGACGCTCGGCATCAGCGACGCGATCCCCGCGATCGTCGCCGGTAACGCCGTGTTGGCCAAGCCCGACGACCGCACACCGTTTTCGGCGCTGTGGGCGGTTGGGTTGCTCGAGGAGGCCGGCATGCCGCCGGGCCTGGTTCAAGTGGTCACCGGGCCCGGATCCGAGCTGGGCACGCCGATCATCGAGCAGTCCGACTTCCTGATGTTCACCGGTTCGACCAGCGTGGGACGCAACGTCGCCCAGCAGGCCGCCGAGCGGCTCATCGACTGCTCGATGGAGCTGGGCGGCAAGAACGCGCTGCTCGTGCTCGACGACGCCGACGTCGCCAAGGCGGTGACGGGCGCGGTTCGGGCGGCGTTCTCCAACACCGGCCAGCTGTGCATTTCCATCGAACGCATCTACGTACAAAAGGCGCTGTGGGACGACTTCGTCGCCCAGTTCGCCGCCGCGACCAAGGCGATGACGCTTTCGGGTGCGCTGAGTTATGCCGCCGACATGGGATCGCTGATCAGCGACAAGCAGCTGCAGACCGTCAGCGACCACGTCGACGACGCGGTGGCCAAGGGCGCCACCGTGTTGGCCGGCGGACGGGCCCGCCCCGACATCGGCCCCTACTTCTACGAACCCACCATCCTCACCGACGTCCGTGAAGGCATGATCCCCTTCGCCGACGAAACGTTCGGGCCGGTGGTGTCGCTCTACCCCGTCGAGACCGAAGCCGAAGCTATCCGGAAGGCCAACGACAGCTCGTACGGACTGAATTTCGCGGTCTGGACCAGCGATCCGGCCCGAGGGCGCCGCGTCGCGACGCAACTACAGGCCGGCACCGTCAACGTCAACGGCGCCTACGCGGCGGCCTGGGCCTCCGTCGACGCCCCGATGGGCGGCATGAAGGACTCCGGTGTCGGCCGGCGCCATGGCGAGCACGGCATCCTGAAATACACCGAATCGCAAACCATCGCGACCGAAAAGGTCCTGCCGGTCGGGGCGCCGACCTGGCTGCGCGCAGACCGGTACGCGAAGGTCATGACAGCCGGCCTGCGACTGCTGCGCCACACGCCGGGCGTGAAATAGCCGGATCTGCGGAAAGTCGTCGCGGCGACCCGCTTGCCACGGCTCCGTAGGATCGTTTGGTGGCCATGAGTAACCCCGATATGTTGGCGGGCCTGATCGGCGAGCTGCCGGATGGTGCGGTGGTCACCGACCCGGCCGTGACCGAGTCCTACCGTCAGGACCGCGCGCTGGACCCGTCGGCGGGCAAACCCATGGCGGTGCTGCGCCCGCGCCGCACCGAAGAGGTGCAGACCATTCTGCGCTGGGCCAGCACGCACGGGGTTCCGGTGGTGACGCGCGGAGCGGGCTCGGGCCTGTCCGGCGGGGCCACCGCCGTCGACGACGGCGTCGTGCTGTCCACCGAGAAGATGCGGGACATCGTCGTCGACCCGGTCACCCGGACCGCGGTGGTGCAGCCGGGGCTGCTCAACGCCGAGGTGAAAAAGACTGTCGCCGAGTACGGGCTGTGGTATCCGCCCGACCCGTCGTCCTACGAGATCTGCAGCATCGGCGGCAACATCGCGACCAACGCCGGTGGGCTGTGCTGCGTCAAATATGGCGTGACCACCGACTACGTGCTTGGTCTGCAGGTGGTGCTGGCCGACGGCACCGCGGTCCGGCTGGGTGGTCCGCGGCTCAAGGACGTCGCCGGGTTCTCGCTGACCAAGCTCTTCGTCGGCAGCGAGGGCGCGCTGGGGGTGATCACCGAGGTGACGCTGCGGCTGGTCCCGCCGCAACAGCCGCTGAGCATGGTGGTCGCCAATTTCGCGTCGGTGCAAGCCGCCGCCGACGCGGTGCTGGCGGTGACCAGCCGGACCCGGCCGGCGATGCTGGAGTTCATGGACTCGGTCGCGATCAACGCCGTCGAGGACAAGCTGCGCATGGGCCTGGACCGCGGCGCGGCGGCGCTGCTGCTGGCTGCCTCCGACGAGCGGGGGCAGGCCGGGAGCGCGGACGCCGAGTTGATGGCCGGGGTGTTCGGCGAACACGGTGCAACCGAGGTGTTTTGGACCGACGACCCCGACGAGGGTGAGGCGTTCGTCGCCGCTCGCCGGTTCGCGATCCCTGCGGTAGAGGAAAAGGGGCCGTTGCTGCTCGAGGATGTCGGTGTGCCGGTGCCCGCACTGGCCGACCTGGTCGGTGGGGTGGCCGCGATTGCCGCCGAACGCGACCTGATGATCTCGGTGATCGCGCACGCCGGTGACGGCAACACTCATCCGCTGATCGTCTACGACCCGGCCGACGCGGCCATGACCGAGCGGGCCGAGATGGCCTATGCCGAGATCATGGACCTGGCGATCGGACTCGGCGGCACAATCACCGGCGAGCACGGTGTCGGCCGGTTGAAGCGGCCATGGTTGGCCGGCTACCTGGGTCCCGATGCCATGGCGCTGAACCGCCGGATCAAAGACGCGCTGGACCCGGCGGGCATTCTCAACCCCGGCGCCGGGGTCTAGTGTTCGGCGACGAATGCGAGGCGTGGATCGGCAAACGCCTCTTTCTGGCTTCGCGGCACCGATTAACGTGACCGTGTGACCGACTACAACGCTGCCGGTTGAGTTGCGCGATCGCGACCCGCAGTTCATCCGCACGATGCTACCCACGTTGTGGCTCGCGGCGAGCGTGTGGTTTCGCGCCGAGGTCGACGGCTTCGATCACGTTCCCGACGAGCCGGTGCTGTTCGTCGGCAACCACAGCGGCGGCGGCGCGACACCTGACACCCCCGTCTTTCTGCTTGCGTACAACACCTACTTCACCGTCGAAGGCCGACCCCTGTACGCCCTGGCGCACGACGTCCTCACCAAGGCCCCGATCATCGGTCCGCTCACGCGAAAGCTCGGCGTCGTTCCCGCCGACCACTCCTTTGCCGAGAAGATCTTCGCCAGCGGCGGTTCGGCGCTGGTCTATCCCGGCGGCGACGTCGAGGCGCTGCGGCCCTGGCGGGACCGCAACAAGATCGTCTTCTCCGGCCGCAAGGGCTTCCTGCAGCTTGCCCACCGATGCGACGTCAAGATCGTGCCGATCGTGGCCACCGGTGGTCACGACACCTTCGTCGTTGTCAACGACGGTCGGCGCACTGCCCAGGCATTGCGATTGGACAAGCTGGCGCGGGTCAAGACCTTGCCGGTGACCTTCAGCGTCCCCTGGGGGCTGCTGCCTGTTCCGCTGCCGTTTTTTCCGCTCCCGGCGAAGATCCGGGTGCAGGTACTCGAGCCGATCGACCTGCGCGATCGCTTCGGCAGTGAGCCGGATTGGGAGCACGCCTATGACTACGTCACCAGCGTCATGCAAGTCGGACTGTCGCGGTTGGCCAGTAAAACCGTCGTGCCGATGATCAGGTAAGGCGATGGCGCAAACTGTCACCGTCGACAAACACATCCGGCGGCCGGTCGAGGAGGTCGGCGCCTTCCTGGCCGATCCGCACCGGTTCATTCCGATACTGGCCACGGTGGGCCGCTGCGAATACGTCGGAAACAGCGGAGACGACCAATTGTGGGACGTTTTCCTGGTCAGTGGAACCTTGCACCTCGGCGGCCGAGTGGTGGTGACGAAAAGTCAAAACCATCATCTGGAGTGGCGATCGGTGCGCGGTACCCGCCACTCATTCACCGCCCACGCCGAAGGCGACGGCGACGGTTCCCGCGTCACCGTGGCTTTGACCTATTCGTTGACCGGCCTGGGCATCGCCCGGCTCAGCGAAGTCATCGGGCGCGGTATCGTCTCCCGCAATTTGCAGGCCGCGGCCGAAGAACTCCGCCATCGACTGGAATTCGAAAACGGCAACACACCGATCGACGAAGATCATTGACAAACCTGTTCGGCTGTCGTATTCATAAGGCATGACAGCAAGTTTGTCTCAAAACCTCGCTTCCAGCTCGCGACGGCAGCGACCTGGCCGGACCCGTGGCCGATGTACCGGGCCCTGCGCGACCACGATCCGGCGCATCACGTCGTCCCGGAAGGCAGGCCCGACAAGGACTACTACGTGCTGTCCCGGCATGCCGATATCTGGTCGGCCGCCCGCGACCATGAGACGTTCTCGTCGGCCCAGGGCCTCACCGTCAACTATGGAGAACTGGAACTCATTGGACTGCAGGACAATCCGCCGATGGTCATGCAGGACCCACCGGTGCACACCGAGTTCCGCAAGCTGGTCTCCCGCGGGTTCACCCCCCGCCAGGTCGAGGCGGTGGAACCCAAGGTTCGCGAGTTCATCGTGCAGCGCATCGAACGGCTGCGCGCCGACGGCGGCGGCGACATCGTTGCCGAGTTGTTCAAACCGCTCCCGTCGATGGTCGTCGCGCACTACCTGGGCGTCCCGGAGGACGACCGCAGCCAGTTCGACGGGTGGACTCAGGCGATCGTCGCGGCCAACACGGCCGAGGGCGGCGTGGCCACCGCCGGCGACGCGGTGGGCTCGATGATGGCGTACTTCACCGAGCTGATCCAGCGACGCCGAACCCAGCCCGAGGACGACACCATCTCGCATCTCGTCGCTGCGGGCGTGGGTGCCGACGGCGACATCGCCGGCACACTGTCGGTACTGGCGTTCACGTTCACGATGGTCACCGGCGGCAACGACACCACCACCGGAATGCTCGGCGGCTCAGTGCAATTGCTGCACCAGCGCCCTGATCAGCGGCGTCTGCTGGCAGGTCAGCCGGAACTCGTCCCCGATGCAATTGACGAGCTGCTGCGGCTGACGTCCCCGGTGCAGGGACTGGCCCGCACCACGACCCGCGACGTGGTGGTCGGCGACACCACGGTGCCGGCCGGCCGCAAAGTGCTGCTGCTCTACGGGTCGGGCAACCGGGACGAACGTCAGTACGGGCCGGACGCCGGTGAGCTCGACGTGACCCGCTGCCCACGCAACATCCTGACGTTCAGCCACGGCGCGCACCACTGCCTGGGGGCTGCCGCGGCCCGCATGCAGTCACGGGTGGCGCTGACCGAATTGCTGGCCCGGTGCCCGGATTTCGAGGTCGACGAGTCCAACATCGGATGGGCCGGCGGCAGTTATGTGCGGCGTCCGCTGTCGGTCCCGTTCCGCGTGACGTCCTGATGGCAGGCAACGACTGGCTGGCCGCGCGGCGCACCGAGGTGGCCGCCGACCGGATACTCGACGCGGCCGAAGAACTGTTCACCGCACAAGATCCGGCATCGATCGGAATGAACGAAATCGCCAGGGCCGCCGGCTGTTCTCGCGCCACGCTGTACCGCTACTTCGAGAACCGTGACGCGCTGCGCACCGCATACGTGCATCGCGAGACCTACCGGCTGTCGGATGTGATCAAGGACCAGATCGCCGGTATCGACGATCCACGAAAGCGGCTTGTCGCGGGTGTGGCCGCCACCCTGCGTACGGTTCGCCAGAGCCCGGCGCTGGCGTCGTGGTTCACCCCGACGCAGCCGCCGATCGGCGGCGAGATGGCCGAACAGTCGGAGGTGATCACCGCGCTGGCCGCCGCTTTCCTCAGCTCGCTGGGTCCAGACGATCCCGCCGTCCTGCAACGACGTGCCCGCTGGCTGGTCCGGGTGATCACGTCGCTGCTGCTCTTTCCCGGCCGCGACAGCGCCGACGAGCAGGCGATGGTCGAGGAGTTCGTCGTCCCGGTCGTGGTGGTGCCGGTCTCACCCGACCGGTCGGGTGAACCGGTGCAGTAGCCAAGCCAACGGGATAGTGACGACCACCGTCACCACGAACAGGATGAGCATCGACCCGGTGTAGATCGGATACCGCAGCAGCTCGACCATCACGATCTCCATGGTCACCAGGTGGATCAGGAAGATCTCGTAGGAGATCTCGCCCAGCCACACCATCGGCGGGCTGGCCAGCAGCCGCGCGTAGCAGCCTTGGTTGCCCAGCGCCAGCGGTGCGACCGCAAGCCCGGCGATGACGGCATAAAACCCCGTCTTGACCAGCGCCTCGGTCAGCCCGGCCGGGGACGTGGTGGGCGCTCCTCCGATCGGTGTGGAGACGATGAAATAGCTGATGGCCGCCAGCGGGAGCGCCACGATCGCGTAACAGAACACACCCATCGCCTGCAGCACCGCCAGCACCATCCCGGCGATAAACCACACCAGAAAGCTCGGCAGCCACACCCGGGCGCCGTTGGGCAACCAGTCGGTGGTGTGCACCACGACCAACCAGGCCGGGGTGATCAACGCCAGTCCACCCAACCCGGCCAGCAGCGGCATCGGCCGCCATCGCCGCTGGCACACCGTCACCAAAAGCAGGTACGCCAGCAGTGGTAGCACGACGTAGAAGGCGACTTCGACTGCCAGGCTCCACATCTGGGTGAGACCTTGATGCAGATAGGACCCCAGGTAGTTGTTCGTATAGGCCTGGGTCAGCGTGAGGTTGCGGAAAAGCCCCATCCAAGTATGGCCCGGATTGGGCCCAACCGTGCGGTAGTGATAGACGAGGTAGGCCAGCACGACGGTGATCGTGTACGCGGGCATGATGCGCCGAATTCGGTGCCAGGTGTATCGGCTCACCGACGGCCACCGACCAGCGGTTGCAGCGGATTTCACCCACGGTCCAAACAACAGGAACCCGGACAGCACGAAGAAGATCGGCACCCCGATCTCCATCCGGGAGCTGACCAGACCGAGATAGCCGTGGGTGTACTTCCCGGTCGTATACGCGGCGTGGGTGCCGAGCACGAGAAGCGCGGCAACCGCGCGGACACCGGTCAGCGACGCGATCCGATCGACTCCGGAGACCTGTTCCAGCCCGCCTTGTTCAGTTGCGGTCGGGGGCAGCGTCATTCGGTGCGTTTTCGATGCGATTTGCCGCTGTCGCGGCGCCGGCCCTGGTCTCGCGGACGGTCGGGCCGCAGGTTGATCAGCACGCCGGAGATGCGGGTACGTTCGAGCGCCTTGAGCGTCGCCGCGGGCAGTCGAGCCGGCAACTCGACGAGAGAGAAGTCCGGCCCAATGGCGATATGGCCGAAATCGCTGCGGTGCAAGCCACCTTCGTTGGCGATGGCCCCCACGATCGCGCCCGGACCGATCTTGTGCCGCTTGCCGACCGCAATGCGGTAGGTGGCGAACCCGTCTTGTTTCCGGTCCCGGGGCCCCGTGCGCGCAGTCGTGGCGGGTCGGCGTTCGGCGCGCTCCGGCGGGGCCTCAGGTGCCATCAAAAACGCTTCGCCGCCGCGGGATTGCAGCGCCAGCGCCGCCGCGACTTCGGCCATCGGAACGTCGTGCTCGCGTTCGTAATCCTCGACCAGCCTGCGGAACACCTCGATGCCCGGCGTGCCGAGGGTATCGGTGATCGAGTCGGCGAATTTCGCCACCCGTTGGGCGTTGACGTCCTCGACACTGGGCAGTTCGGTTTCGACGAGCTTTTGCCGCGTCGCTTTCTCGATCGACCTGAGCAGGTGGCGCTCTCGCGGCGAAACGAACAGTAGCGCCGCACCCGATCGCCCGGCCCGGCCGGTGCGCCCGATGCGGTGCACGTAGGACTCGGTGTCGTGCGGAATGTCGTAGTTGAGCACATGCGATATCCGCTCGACATCCAGACCCCGGGCGGCCACATCGGTGGCGACCAGGATGTCGATACCCCCTTCGCGCAGCGCCGTGATAGTCCGCTCGCGTTGGCTCTGCGGGATGTCACCGTTGATTGCGGCCGCGGAAAACCCTCGGGCGCGCAGCCTTTCAGCGACCTCCTCGGTGGCCTGCTTGGTGCGGACGAAGACGATCATCGCCTCGAACGGCTCGACTTCAAGGACGCGGGTCAGTGCATCCATCTTGCGCGGGCCGGCGACCTGGATGTAGCGCTGCGAAATGTTCTCGGCGGTAGCGGTTTTCGCCTTGAAGCTGACTTCCAGCGGGTCGTGCAGATACTTGGTGGTGAGCTTGCGGATCGCCGGCTGGCATGGTGGCCGAGAACAGCGCCACCTGTTTGTATTCCGGGGTTTCCGACAAAATCCGCTCGACGTCTTCGGCGAAACCCATGGCGAGCATTTCGTCGGCCTCGTCGAGCACCAGATAGTCCACCCGGGACAGGTCAAGCGTCCCGCGTTCCAGGTGGTCGATGATGCGGCCGGGAGTGCCGACCACCACCTGAGCACCGCGTTTGAGCCCGGCCAGTTGCACGCTGTAGGACGAGCCGCCGTAGATCGGCAACACGTTGATCTGCGGCAGTTGTGCACCGTAGCGGCTGAACGCCTCGGCCACCTGCAAAGCCAGCTCGCGCGTCGGCGCCAGCACCAAAGCCTGGGTGGCTTTACTGGTGACGTCGATTTTGGACAGGATCGGCAGCGCGAACGCCGCCGTTTTGCCGGTGCCGGTCTGCGCCAGCCCCACCACGTCGGAGCCCGCCATCAACGCCGGGATCGTCGCCGCCTGAACGGCCGAAGGCGACTCGTAGCCGACGTCGACGATCGCCCGCAGGACCAGGGGGTCAATCTGCAGGTCGGCGAACGTGACGGGGGACGTCATCGCGGCATTATCGGGGGCGCCCATCGCCCATGGAGTTTAGTGGCGATCGCGAGCTCGGCGTGCCGAGCGCGGCGGGTCGCCACCAGAAAGTCCAGCGCGATCGCGAGCTCGGCGTGCCGAGCGCGGCGGGTCGCCACCAGAAAGTCCAGCGCGATCGCGAGCTCGGCGTGCCGAGCGCGGCGGGTCGCCACCAGAAAGTCCCGGGTGATCACCGATTCCCGGGCGCACGGCCACGCCTGCCGCATCCCCCCGCCCGATGACGGTACGGTGCGCGATGTGTGGTGGCTATCCCGCCGGATCCGGGCGGCGACGTGCGTCACAGTCGCGGTGTTGGGGACGGTCCTGCCGACGGGTTGCGGCTCGGGCGATTCCACCGTCGCCAAGACACCGCAAGCCACGTCGGCCCGTCCGAGCACCGCCGTGGGCAAGCCGGCTCCCACGATCCCGTCCGGCCCGCCGACGCCGGCTGCTGCACCGCCCGGCCCGCCGGCCCCGGCGCCCGATCCGTGTGCGGTCGATCTCGCCGCACCGGTGATTGCCAGGGCGGTTTCCGAGCTGCCGCGTGATCCGCGCAGCCAGCAGCCGTGGAACCCCGAACCGCTGGCCGGGAATTTCAACGAGTGCGCCCAGCTGTCCACGGTGATCATCAAGGCCAACACGAACGCCGAGGATCCCAACACCCGTGCGGTGATGTTCCACCTCGGCAAGTACATCCCCGAGGGCGCACCGGACACCTTCGGCTTCAACGGCGTCGACACGTCGGAGTGCACCGGCGACACGGTGGCGCTGACCTACTCCACCGGCATCGGCCTGACCAGCGTGGTGAAGTTCCACTGGAATGGCAACGGAGTGGAGCTCATCAGCAACACTGACAGCTGAGCGGACCGAGGGCCACGGCGACGCCCGCTGCCGGCCGAACCCGCACTTCCCGCAAGGCATCTGATCGGCCCCGCGGGCGAGCTCACGGTAGCAGCGGTAGCCGCCACAGCGACATGCCGGGCTCAAGCAGCCACAGCCGCGCCACGGTGAGGCGCACGACGCGCAGAGCGCCGTTGATCATCACCGCCGCCAGCGGCACCTCAGCGAGCACGGCCGTCGTCAGCGACAGCCAAAACGTATCCGGACCGGCGGTCATCACGTCGAACCACGCGTCGCAGATCAACAGAATCCCGGTGGTGAACGCGGCCAACAGCAGCAGCTGGCGGCGCAGCAGGCCCAGCACGGCGGTGGCCGCCATGAATCCGACCAGCATCGCGTCGAACCCGATCCAGGTGACCGGCCAATTGTGCGCGACGTAGGTGGACGGCAGCGTGATCGCCAAGAACACCAGCCACGGGATGAGCACGATCGTGCCACTGATCATCAGGCCAAGGCGCAGACGCCGGTTGCGAGCGTAGGTCCCCAGCGACACGACTTCGTCCAACGGCTTTTCCAGCCGGCTGATCAGCGCGCGCCGCTCCGCCGGGGTCATCGCCGCGATCGCGGCGTCGGACAGCACGAACTCAGCCATGCCCGAGTGTCTACCCAAAGCGCGGGCGTTAAGGGAAGCCCCATCTCGTGTCGGTACCCGCACCTACAGTGGCTGCTGTGTTCGTCACTGACGGCAGAGTCGTTTACAGCGCGTCCGATCTGGCGGCCGCGTCCAGGTGCGAATACGCGCTGTTGCGGCGCTTTGACGCGAAACTGGGCTGGGCGGCCGCCACCGCCGTTGATGACGACATGCTGCTGCGTACCGCTGCCCTCGGCAGTGACCATGAGCGCCGCCAACTCGAGGTACTACACGCCGAATTCGGTGGCCGCGTCGCCGTTATCGGCGTCCCGGCATTCACGGTCGCCGGACTGACCGCCGCCACAGCGGCCACTCAGCGCGCCATCAGCGGCGGCGTCCCGGTGGTCTATCAGGCCGCGATGTTCGACGGCAGCTTCGTGGGGTTCGTGGACTTCCTGATCCGCGACGATGAGCGCTACCGGGTCGTCGACACCAAGCTGGCCCGCTCGGCGAAGGTCACCGCGCTGCTGCAGCTGGCCGCCTACGCCGAGACGCTGGCCCGCTCGGGTGTCGCGGTGGCGCCCGAAGCCGAGCTGATTCTCGGCGACGGCGCCGTGGCGCGCTACGGCGTCGACGAGCTGATCCCGGTGTACCGCCTCGCAGCGCGTGCGGTTGCAGCGACTTCTCGATGGCCACTACGCCGGTGGGAACCCAGTGCGCTGGGACGACGAAGAAGTGCGTGCCTGTTTTCGCTGCCCGGAGTGCGAGCAGCAGTTACGTGCAAACGACGATCTGCTGCTCGTCGCGGGCATGCGGGTCGGCCAGCGGGCCAACCTGCTCGACGCCGGCATCACCACGGTCGAAGAGCTGGCCGCCCAGTCTGGGCCGGTGCCCGAGGTTGCGCCGTGCGCATTCGAGAAACTCAGCGCGCAGGCCAGACTGCAGGTGCGGCAACGCGCAACCGGCATCGCGCAGTTCGAGGTGGCCGACCCGCAGCCGCTGGCGTTGTTGCCGAACCCCGACGACGGTGACCTGTTCTTCGACTTCGAGGGTGATCCGCTGTGGACCGACGACGGCGTCACGTGGGGCCTGGAGTATCTGTTCGGCGTCCTGGAAGCCGGGCCGACGGAGACGTTCCGCCCGCTGTGGGCACATGACCGGGCGCACGAGCGCAAGGCATTGACCGACTTCTTGGCGCTGGTGACGAAACGTCGCAAGCGACACCCCAACATGCACATCTACCACTACGCGCCGTATGAGAAGACCATGCTGCTGCGGCTGGCCGGACGGTACGGTGTCGGCGAGGACGACGTCGACGACTTGCTGCGCAGCGGCACACTGGTCGACTTGTATCCGATCGTGCGCAAGAGCTTTCACGTGGGCGCCGAGTCGTTCAGCCTGAAGGCGCTCGAGCCGCTGTTCGTCAAGGCGCAGCCGCGCTCCGGTGAGGTCACCACCGCCACCGACTCGATCACCCAGTACGCCCGGTTTTGCGAGCTGCGCGCCGACGGCCGCGACGACGAAGCCGCGACCGTGCTCAAGGAAATCGAGGACTACAACCGTTACGACTGCCGGTCGACTCGTGGACTGCGCGACTGGTTACTGATGCGGGCGTTCGAATGCGGCATCACTCCCCTTGGCGCTCAGCCTGTTTCAGACAGCGGCGGTGTGCAGCAGCATGACCCGCTGGCGGTGCGGCTGGCGGACTTCGTCGGCGACGGCGCCGTCGCCGACCGGTCACACGAGCAGGCGGCGGTCGCGTTGCTGGCCGCGGCCCGCGGCTACCACCGCCGCGAGGACAAGCCGTTCTGGTGGTCACATTTCGACCGGCTGAACTATCCCGTCGAGGAATGGGCCGACGACACCGACGTTTTCCTCGTCGAGGGCGCTTCGGTGGCCGTCGAATGGCATAAGCCGCCGCGGGCACGCAAGCCACAACGGCGGCTGCGGCTGGCCGGCGAGCTGGCGCGCGGCGAGCTCAACTACTCGGTGTTCGCGCTCTACGAGCCGCCGGCCCCGCCGGGCATCACCGACGACCAGGATCGCCGGGCGGCCGGCCGCGCCGAGGTCATCGACGCCGACGATCCGACGGTTCCCACCGAGGTGGTTGTGCTTGAACGAACCACAGACTCTGACAACACGTTTCACCAGTTGCCGTTCGCACTCACACCAGGGCCGCCCATCCCGACGGCAAAATTGCGGGAATCCATCGAATTGACGGCCGCCGGTGTCGCCGCCGCGTTGCCCCGCCTGCCCCGAACCGCCCTTTTCGATGTGCTGTTGCGCCGCCCGCCGCGCACCCGCACCGGCGCGGCGCTCCCGCGCGGCGGCGACACCGCTGAGACCATCGCTACGGCCATCACAACTGCGGTGCTGGACCTCGATTCGTCCTACCTGGCGGTGCATGGACCGCCCGGGACCGGCAAAACATCCACCGCGGCCCGGGTGATTACCGCACTGGTCAGCGAACACGATTGGCGGATAGGTGTTGTCGCGCAGTCACATGCCGTAGTGGAGAACCTGTTCGACTGCGCGATCTCGGTCGGAATCGACCCGCAACGGGTCGCCAAGAAGCGCCACGACAACGACAATCCGCGCTGGCAGCACATCGACGAGGACGAGTACGCGGAATTCGTCAGCGGCACAGCGGGATGCGTGATCGGCGGCACGGCGTGGGACTTCGCCAACGGCAACCGGGTTCCTCCTGGCAGCCTGGACCTGCTGGTGATCGACGAAGCCGGCCAGTTCTGTTTGGCCAACACCATCGCTGCGGCGCCGGCAGCGGCGAACCTGCTGCTGCTCGGAGATCCCCAGCAGCTCCCTCAGGTCAGTCAGGGCACTCATCCCGAACCGGTCGACACCTCCGCACTGGGCTGGCTGGTCGACGGTCAGCGCACGCTGCCCGCCGAACGCGGCTACTTCCTGGATCGGTCCTACCGGATGCATCCCGCGGTCTGCGGCAAGGTGTCCAGGTTGTCCTACGAGGGCCGGCTGCACTCCCACACGGGCCACACCGAGGCGCGTCACCTGCACGGATACCGGCCCGGCGTCCATGTACTTCCGGTTCGCCACGAGGGCAACTGCACCGAGAGTCCCGCGGAAGCCGACGCCATCGTCACAGAGATCGCGCGGCTGCTCGGCTCGCCGTGGACAGACGAGTACGGAACCCGTCCGCTTGGCACCTCCGACGTCCTCGTGCTGGCTCCCTACAACGCACAGGTGGTGCTGGTGCGCCGGCAGCTGACCACCGCCGGGCTCGCCGAGGTGCGGGTGGGAACGGTCGACAAGTTCCAGGGCTCGCAGGCCCCGGTAGTCTTCATCTCGATGACGGCGTCTTCGGTCGACGAGGTGCCCCGCGGAATCTCGTTCCTGCTCAACCGGAATCGGCTTAATGTGGCTATCAGCCGGGCTCAGTACGCCGCAGTGATCGTGCGTGCGGAGATGCTGACTGATTACCTGCCCAGCACACCTGCGGGCCTGGTGGACCTCGGCGCGTTCCTGGCGCTGACCGCAGGAGACGGTGGTGACAGGGGTTACCCGCGCTCCGGAAACGAGTGCCGGCCGTAGCTGGGCGGGTCGTCGGGATCGGCACGGTAGTGCCTGTTGCGCGGCGGCTCGTCCCCGGTCAGTCGGCGGCCCGACCACGAGTCTTGGAAGCCGAACCGATCGGCGCCGTGGCCGTTGCCCAAGCGGGCACCGAAGGTGTCGTCACTGCCATCGACGAACCACACTTCATCGGCGCCATCAGCGGCCGACGGCGACGAGAAGTCCGCGACGGAACGGAAACGCAGCCGGTCGTCGACTTGAAACCCGTTGTGGGCGTGGCCCATCGGTTCGGTGTCGTCCTCGTCACCGGGAGCGACGATCCCGACATCGGATCCGGGGCGAATGTCGCCCCGACGCGGAATCGTGAACTCGACGTAGTCATCGTCGTCATACTCGTAGTCGTCGTCTGCGTCATCGGGCGAGTCGGCGCGCGAATCCGCGCTGCGTCCCCCACTCCCGAAGCGCAGGCCGCTGACCATGAACAGCGCAGCGGCCACCCCGAACAGCGAGACGAACGCCGGCAGCAAGGTCGACTGCGACATCGCCGCGGCGAACGGCTCGCGCAGGAATCCGGGTAGTTGCAGGGCCGCGCCTCCGAGGCTCTCCGGACCACCGGGCGCCGACGGCATCTCCGTGGTGATTCGCGACGTCATGAACGCCGCCATGCCGGCGCTGCCGAGCACGGCGCCGACCTGCCGGGTGGCGTTGTACACCCCGGAACTGGCGCCGGCCAGCGACGGCGGCAGGTTCCTGGTCGCGGTGGCGGCCAGCGGCGCCCAGATGAAGGCCATCCCCAGGCCCATCGCGATAAACGGAAAGACCAGCCGCCAAATCGGGGTGAGCGGCGTCATCTCGATCGACAACCACGTCAGCGCGATAGCCAGCACCGAGAAGCCGAAACCGACCACCGGCCCGGGGTGATACCTGTCGACGATGGTGCCCGCGACCGGGGCCAGGATGCCGCTCGCGATCGCCATCGGCGCCATCAGCAACGCTGAACGGGTCGGCGACAGCCCACAGACCGCTTGCGCGTAGAACATCAACGGCAGCACCATCGCCGTCGTCGAGAAACCGATGACTGCGACCCCCAGGCTGGACAGGGTGAAGTCCGGGTCACGGAAGATATGCAGCGGGATCAGCGGCTCGCGGGTATTGATCGCCTGCCAGTAGACGAACGCCGCCGCGAAGCCGATGCCGGCGACCAGCACCGCCCAGATCCACGGCGCCCATCCGGCGGACTGGCCCTCCTGCAGCGCGAAGACGATCGAGAACATGCCTGCTCCGGACAATCCGACCGCGATCAGATCAAACCGGTGATCGTCGGTGGGCAGCACGGGCACCCAGCCACAGCGCCAACGCCAGGCCCGCGATGCCGATGGGGACATTGATGAAAAAGATCCATTCCCAACCCAGCGCGTCGACCAGCACACCACCGGCCAGCGGGCCCACCAGGGTGGCGACGCCCGCGGTGGCACCCCAGACGCTCATCGCGACCCCGCGCCGCTCGGCAGGAAATATTCGGGTGATCAGCGACAGGGTCTGCGGGGTCAACAGTCCAGCGCCGATACCCTGAACAACTCGCGCGGTGATCAGCATCCCGATGCTGCCCGACAATCCGCAGCCCAGCGAGGCCGCCGTGAACACCGCCAAGCCGATCAGGTAGAGATTCTTCGGGCCGAACCGATCACCGAGCCGGCCGGCCACCAGCAGCGGGACCGCGTAGCCGAGCAGGTAGGCGCTGGTCACCCAGATCACCGTGTCGTAGCCGGTGCCCAGCTTGGCCATGATGCTCGGATTGGCGACGGCCACGATGGTGGAGTCGAGCAGGATCATGAAGAAGCCGACCATCATCGCCCACAGCGCGTGCCAGGGGTTCACCGGCCCCGCGGGGTTCGGACGCTCGGTGTAAGGGAATGCAGTGGCGCGTCCGGTCCCGGTGCCGGCTGGTGCCCTGGTCGTCGCCGCGGTCATGTCCCCACCTCACTTCGGCTCTCCACGATGCTGACCGACCGTGCGGGGCAAAGACGAACGCGTACCCCCGAACGCAAAGCCTCAGCAAACCCCTGTTGGCCCCGGCCTGCGCCTGCACGGTCACCAGCAAACCCGGTCAACCAAGGCGATCACCGCGCCGGGCCCGCACGTTGCGGGTGGCCCGCATCACGGTCGACAAGGCTCTGGAATATCTGCGAGGCTACGGGCCGCCGTCCGACAGGACAAATCCGCACACAGCTCACCCCCGGACGGCCAGCGGTGTTCTCGGAACACTGTCGGTAGATCCTTCGTTAGCCTGAAGACACCCCCACCCAGCGCCCAGCGACGACGGGGGCCAGTTAGCTCGGGAGGCAATATGCGCCGACGGATCGGGTCGAGGCCGGAGCCGCTGCCCGCACCCAGCACAGGCCGGCCCAAGGCGTCCGTGCGCGCGTTGGCGCAGGTGCTCGAGCGCAGTTCGCGGGTACAGGGGCCGGCGGCCGCCGCCTATGTGGAACGGCTGCGCCGCGCTTACCCGACGGCCACCCCGGCCCAGATCGTCCACAAGCTCGAGAAGCGTTACCTGGCTACGGTCACCGGTAGCGGTGCGGCGGTGGGTTCGGCGGCGGCATTCCCCGCTATCGGCACGCTGACCGCGCTCTCAGCAGCAGCTGGTGAAACGGTGGTGTTCCTCGAGGCGACTGCGGTATTCGTACTGGCAGTCGCCGAGGCGTACGGAATTCCCGCCGACCCGGAGCGACGCCGCACGCTGGTGCTGGCCGTGCTGGTCGGCGACGACAGCAAGCGCGCCGTCGCCGACCTGATCGGCCCGGGTCGTACCAACGGCGCCTGGCTGTCCGACGGCGCGGCAACGATGCCGATGCCGGTGGTGTCGCAGCTCAATTCGCGACTGCTCAAGTACGCCGTCAAGCGATACACGTTGCGCCGCGGCGCGCTGATGTTCGGCAAGTTGCTGCCGGTCGGCATCGGCGCCGCGATCGGCGCCATCGGCAACCGGCTGGTGGGCAAAAAGATCGTCAACAACGCCCGCAAAGCGTTCGGCGCGCCACCCGGGACGCTGGCCGGTTACCCTGCACGTGCTGCCCACCGCCTACGGCACCAACTAGCCGGCCCGGCGAATGTGCGGGCCCTGCTCTGACGGGCCCCGCGGATCGTGGCCGAAGGGTTAGCCTTTATGGGGCGCGAACTCCCGCACCGCCGCAGGTGGGAGGGCCGTCGAGAAGTAGGGCGAGGTAAGTGGCGAGCGTCACCCAGTGCGCTTGCCCGACAGAGGAATCGAGGCGAGCAGCTGCCGTGAGCAGTACAAGTTCACCATTCGGGCAGAACGAATGGCTGGTCGAGGAGATGTACCGCAAGTTCCGGGCCGACCCGTCCTCGGTCGATCCGAGCTGGCATGAATTCCTGGTCGACTACGACCCAGAGCTCACCGCCGAGACTGCGACCGAGACCGACGGCCAGCCGGCCGCCGTGGCACCGGCCACGACGCAGGCTGCACCCGCAACCACCCCCAAGCCCGCGCCGCCGCCGGCCGCCCGCAGCGTGGGCAACGGCGCGACCACCGCGCCGGCGACCCCGGCCAAGCCGGCCGGACCGGCACCGGGCGAAGGTGACGAGGTCCAGGTGCTGCGGGGCGCGGCCGCTGCCGTCGTCAAGAACATGTCCCTGTCGTTGGACGTGCCGACGGCGACCAGTGTGCGCGCCGTCCCGGCCAAGCTGATGATCGACAACCGCATCGTCATCAACAACCAGCTCAAGCGCACCCGCGGCGGCAAGATCTCCTTCACCCATCTGCTGGGCTACGCGCTGGTGCAGGCGGTCAAGGAATTCCCGAACATGAACCGGCATTACGCCGAGGTCGACGGCAAGCCCACCGCGGTGACACCGGCGCACACCAATGTGGGCCTGGCCATCGACCTGCAGGGCAAAGACGGTAAGCGCGCGCTGGTGGTGGCCGGCATCAAGCGCTGCGAAACCATGCGATTCGCGCAGTTCGTCACCGCCTACGAAGACATCGTGCGCCGGGCCCGTGACGGGAAGCTGACCGCCGAGGACTTCGCCGGTGTGACCATCTCGCTGACCAACCCCGGCACCATCGGCACCGTGCACTCGGTGCCGCGGCTGATGGCCGGCCAGGGCGCCATCATCGGCGTCGGCGCCATGGAGTACCCCGCCGAGTTCCAGGGCGCCAGCCCAGAGCGCATCGCCGAACTGGGCATCGGCAAGCTGATCACCCTGACCTCGACTTATGACCACCGCATCATCCAGGGCGCGGAATCCGGCGACTTCCTGCGCACCATCCACGAAATGCTGCTCTCGGACGGCTTCTGGGACGATATCTTCCGCGAGCTGGGCAATCCGTACCTGCCGGTGCGCTGGAGCACCGATAACCCGGACTCGATCGTCGACAAGAACGCCCGCGTCATGGAGTTGATCGCGGCCTACCGCAACCGCGGCCATCTGATGGCCGACACCGATCCACTGCGGCTGGACAAGACCCGGTTCCGCAGCCACCCCGATCTGGAAGTGCTGACCCACGCGCTGACGTTGTGGGACCTGGATCGCGTCTTCAAGGTCGACGGCTTCGCCGGTGCGCAGTACAAGAAGCTGCGCGACGTGCTGGGTTTGCTGCGCGACGCCTACTGCCGCCACATCGGCGTGGAGTACACCCACATCCTCGACCCGCAACAGCAGGAGTGGCTCGAGCAGCGGGTCGAGACCAAGCACGTCAAACCGACCGTGGCCCAACAGAAATACATTCTGAGCAAGCTCAACGCCGCCGAGGCCTTCGAAACGTTCCTGCAGACCAAATACGTCGGGCAGAAGCGGTTCTCGCTGGAAGGCGCCGAAAGCGTGATCCCGATGATGGACGCCGCGATCGACCAGTGCGCCGAGTACGGCCTGGACGAGGTGGTCATCGGGATGCCGCATCGCGGCCGGCTCAACGTGCTGGCCAACATCGTCGGCAAGCCGTATTCGCAGATCTTCAGCGAGTTCGAAGGCAACCTCAACCCCTCGCAGGCGCACGGCTCCGGTGACGTCAAATACCACCTCGGCGCCAGCGGCGTGTACCTGCAGATGTTCGGCGACAACGACATCGCGGTCTCGCTGACCGCCAACCCGTCGCACCTGGAAGCCGTCGACCCGGTGCTGGAGGGCCTGGTGCGGGCCAAGCAGGATCTGCTCGACCACGGGGCCACTGACAGCGATAACGAAAAAGCCTTCTCGGTGGTGCCGCTGATGCTGCACGGCGACGCCGCATTCGCCGGCCAGGGTGTGGTCGCCGAGACGCTGAATCTGGCGGACCTGCCCGGGTACCGGGTCGGCGGCACCATTCACATGATCGTCAACAACCAGATCGGCTTCACCACCTCACCGGAATACTTCAAGTCCAGCGAGTACTGCACCGACGTGGCGAAGATGATCGGCGCGCCGATCTTCCACGTCAACGGCGACGACCCCGAGGCGTGCGAGTGGGTGGCGCGCCTGGCGGTGGACTTCCGGCAGAAGTTCAAGAAGGACGTCATCATCGACATGCTGTGCTACCGGCGGCGCGGCCACAACGAGGGCGACGACCCGTCGATGACCAATCCGGCCATGTACGACGTCGTCGATGTCAAGCGCGGGGTTCGCAAGACCTACACCGAAGCGTTGATCGGCCGCGGCGACATCTCGATGAAAGAGGCCGAGGACGCGCTGCGGGACTACCAGGGACAGCTGGAGCGGGTGTTCAACGACGTTCGCGAACTGGAAAAGCACGGGGTGCAGCCGAGCGCGTCGGTGGAGTCCGACCAGATGATCCCCGCCGGGCTGGCCACCGGCGGTGGACAAATCGCTGCTGGCCCGTATCGGCGACGCCTTCCTGGCCACTCCGGAGGGTTTCACCGCGCACCCGCGGGTGCAGCCGGTGCTGGAGAAGCGTCGGGAGATGGCCTACGAAGGCAAGATCGACTGGGCCTTCGGCGAGCTGCTGGCGCTGGGCACTCTGGTGGCCGAAGGCAAGCTGGTGCGGCTGTCCGGCCAGGACACCCGCCGCGGCACCTTCTCGCAGCGGCACTCGGTGATCATCGACCGCAAAACCGGCGACGAATTCATGCCGCTGAAACTGCTGGCGACCGACCGCAACGGCAACCCGACCGGCGGCAAGTTCCTGGTCTACGACTCACCGCTGTCGGAATACGCCGCCGTCGGCTTCGAGTACGGCTACACCGTGGGTAACCCGGATGCGCTTGTCCTGTGGGAAGCGCAGTTCGGTGACTTCGTCAACGGCGCGCAGTCGATCATCGACGAATTCATCAGCTCCGGTGAGGCCAAGTGGGGCCAACTGTCCAACGTGGTGCTGTTGTTGCCGCACGGTCACGAAGGGCAGGGCCCCGACCATACGTCGGGCCGGATCGAACGTTTCCTGCAGCTGTGGGCGGAGGGCTCGATGACGATCGCGGTGCCGTCAACTCCGGCCAACTACTTCCACCTGTTACGCCGGCACGCCCTCGACGGCGTGCAGCGCCCACTGATCGTGTTTACACCCAAGTCCATGTTGCGCAACAAGGCCGCAGTCAGCGATATCAAAGACTTCACCGAGATCAAGTTCCGCTCGGTGCTCGAGGAACCCACCTACGAGGACGGCATCGGTGATCGCAGCAAGGTCCGCCGGATTCTGCTGACCAGCGGAAAGGTCTACTACGAGCTGGTGGCCCGCAAGGCCAAGGACAACCGGGACGACGTCGCGATAGTGCGGATCGAACAACTCGCCCCGCTGCCGAGAGCCCGGCTGGCTCAAGTCGCTGGACAGCTATCCCAATGCCGGCGAGTACTTCTGGGTGCAGGAAGAGCCGGCCAACCAGGGCGCTTGGCCGCGCTTCGGTCTGGAGCTGCCCGAACTCCTGTCCGACAAACTGGCCGGCGTCAAACGGATCTCGCGACGCGCCATGTCGGCGCCGTCGTCGGGTTCGTCGAAGGTGCACGCCGTCGAGCAGCAGGAAATCCTCGACTTGGCCTTCGCCTGAGAGCGTTATGCCGTCGGTGAGACGTCAAGATTGCTGCCGCAGGTCATCGCCCCTCCCACGCAGGTGCTCAGTGAGTTATGAGGTTTGCAGGAGGGCTGTGAAACGACGGGGAATCATATTCACATGTGGGATTTAGTCGCAGCTTCTCATTCCTTAAGGTAGGTTCAACCAGTCGATATCGCGCAAACGACTTGGGGGCGAGAATCATGCAGGCTGCTGGGCGTCGGTTTGTTATGGGAGGTGTGGCACTCGCCGGGGCCAGCCTCATTGCCGTGACCCCGATCGCTTCGCCGCCTGACCTGCACCGAGTATCCGACGCGGCTGTGCGCTTGACCACCACCGGTATTGACTTGCTTGCTGGCCTCGGTGACCTTGGTGGCCTTCTCGACTCCGGCAGCCCCTTGAACATTCCCTACGACCTGTTCATCAACACCCTTAACATTCCGTACTACGAATCGTTGGCGTTGCAGGAGTATGCGTACGCGCTGGGCCCGGCCGGCTCGGTCGGAGGGGTTCCGGACTGGATTCCGCCCGGCGCCACCATCGCGGATCATGGGGTCGACCCGAGTACGGGTGAATACGCCCTCGGCGGGACCGGCAGCTGGTGGGAAGAATCCATGGGCAACACGTGGGGCTGGGACAACGGCAACTACCCACAGGTGGACGGGCTGATCCACTTCTTATTGCCGTTTCAGTTCACCGAAAGTTTGGACCAGACAATTCAATCTTTCGCGCAGTCGGCGTTCATTGACGGGTCCGGCGTCAACTGCGAGTTTGAATGCGCCGACGTAGTGGGTTATCTCGGCGGTTGGTTGACCCATCTCGGTAACGTGTTTTCGTCCACATACCCGGTCACCCAAACCGACACCATCGGGCAGAACGTCGGGAGCGTCATCAATGTCGGCCCGCCCGGAACAGAGGACACTGCAATCTGGTCCGACCAGCCGAATACCCTGAATGTTCTGGCGCCGTTGGAAGCTCTCTGGAACAACATCACGCAATCCCCGGAGCAGGACCTGCTCATGCCCATCGACTTCACGGGGGTCCTCGACAACCTCGGGAAGCTCGGGAGCGACTTTCTCAACGACTTCAACCCGCTCATAGACGGCAGTTTTGTGTACTGGGGGGCCTCGAACCTTTACACCATCCCCGCCCTTATCGGTGGACTAATCCACACGTTCACACTCGGCCTCATACCGAACGAATTCGCCAACACCGCCATCGGCTGGCTACCGAACGGCGCGGAGCCCGTTAGCGGGTACACCGATGGCCCTGCGCAGCTGCTGCCGAACCTGGCCGACGGGGTTCGAGTACCTGGCGAAGGGTCTGCTCAACTACCTGGACCCCAGCACATACCTCCCAGGTGCATTCGCGGCGGACGCCAGCGCACATCTCCGGACCTGACCGCACTCCTGGATCCTGCCTCTGCCAGTGCACTGCCGGCGGATCTGCTCGGGTCGTTTGACCCCAGCACCCTGTCGACCGACCTGCTCGGATCGTTTGACCCCAGCACCCTGTCGACCGACCTGCTCGCAGCGTTTGACCCGACCACGTTGGCCACGGACCTGAGCACACTTCTGTCCAACGAAGCAACCAACGCCGGTGCAACGCTCGCGCCCGACCTGGTGCAGAACCTGCTAGCGTCCCTCTAAAGTCGCAACCGCAGCGGAGGCGGGCTTCTCTTCCCGCGCGCTCTTCCGTGCGGAAAGGACACCCGGTTATTGCAAACTGCCGCTGAGAAAGGCGCGCAGCAGCCAGCGCCGTCTGCTGCGCGGCCGTATCGCGCCGCAGCGCAGTAGTACGTTCGCTAGCGTGACTTGCTTATGAGCGGGAATCGATCGGTGAATATGAGCAGATTTCGATTCGGCATACTCGATGGAATTGTGAATTCCCGCCTGTCGCCGACCATCCTGTCGCAGGCGAGCTATCTGACTGCCGCCGCGACCGGCGCCGACTCTTTCTGGGTCGGCGACCATCTCAACGCGATGCTGCCGCAGTCGGTCGCGACATCTGAGTATCTCGGGGTTGCAGCGAAATTGGTGCCCAATGTCGACGCTGTTCTTGAACCGTGGACGATGCTTGGACACCTCGCCGCGCGAAACCGGCTCCGTCGACTACGACTTGGCGTGTGCGTTACCGACGCCAGCCGCCGTAATCCAGCGGTCACTGCACAAGCCGCCGCGACCCTTCATCTGCTTACTCGGGGCCGTGCCATCCTCGGTATCGGGGTCGGGGAACGTGAGGGCAACGAGCCCTATGGCGTGAAGCGAGCAAAGCCCGTGGCGCAGTTCGAAGAAGCCATTGCCACGATTCGCGCGTTGTGGGATTCGGGTGGGGAACCTGTCTCGCGTGACTCACCGTTTTTTCCGCTACAGAACGCCACCTTCGCGCTGCCGCCATATCGCGGGAAATGGCCGGAAGTCTGGGTGGCGGCGCACGGGCCGCGGATGCTGCGGGCCACCGGTCGCTATGCCGATGCCTGGGTCCCGTTTGTGCTGTCTCGCCCGAGCGACTATGCCCGCGCACTGGAGGCCGTCCGCGCTGCGGCATCCGATGCCGGTCGAGACCCGATGTCCGTAGTGCCTGCGGTAAATCGTGCCGTCGTGACCGGTCGACAACGCGACGACGTGGACGAAGCGCTGGACTCGGTCATCATGAAATCCTCGGCGCTGTCTGCACCGGCAGATGCCTGGGCACGGCACGGCGTTCAGCATCCCTTGGGGGGCGACTTCTCCGGCATTCAAGATCTGTTGCCACAAACCATCGACAAGCAGACAGCTTTGTCACATACCGCGAAGGTTCCGGCTTCACTGATGAAGGAGCTGACCTTCAATGGGACACCCGACGAGGTGCTCGATCAAGTCGCGCAATGGCGCGATCATGGGTTGCGGTATCTGATGATTATCAACGGCAGCCCGCTCAATCCGAGCCTGCGCAGAAGTTTGGCGGCCAACGCGCCATACCTGAAGATCCTGCGTGGACTCAAAAAGCTCTGACCACCAACGCGATCAGGGGTGAAGCCACGCCCGGTTGCCGTACTCATTGAGATGGGCTACCTGCTCAACCGGTCTACGGGTGGTCGGCCCGTAGCGCCCGAGCGGCCAACCCAGTGGCACGATGCAAAAAGGAGTTATCGTCCGCGGCAGCTTCAGAATTCGGCGGGCCGAGGCCGCGCTCCACAGCGGTAGGGTGATCAGGCTCGCACCCAGCCCCACGGCGCGGGCCGCGAGCAGCAGGTTCTGCACACTGGGGTAAATCGACCCGTAGTGTCCGGACTCAACGGCGTGGATCATCGGCAGCAACGGCAGCTTCCCGTCGCGGACGCCCAGGCGCAGACAAGCCACCACCAGCACCGGGATCTCGGTGAAGTGGTCGACCTGCCACTGCACCGCACGCGCGGTCTTCGCCATCGACTCGTCGCGGGCAGCGGCCCGTCGGATCACCGCGTGGTAGTAAAGCGACCAACCCTGTCGGTAGCGCCTGGCGAGCTTCCTTTTGATGCGGTCGTCTTTGACGACGATGAACTCCCAATTCTGCCCGTTGCTGCTGGTCGGGGCGCGCAGCGCCAACTCAATGCACTTTAAGACCACCGCGTCGTCGACTGGGTCAGGGCGCACACGGCGCACAGCGCGCTGCGTCATCATGGTGTCGACCAGCGGCATGTCCAGGCCGGCGAGCACGTCAGCGGCGGTCGGCGTAACCCCGGACGCAGCTGAGGCGGCAGAGTTTGGCGTGTTGGTCATGCCGGGAACGCTACCGCCCAGCGACTGGCCGATGCTCGCATCCCACCGACTCCGTGACAGAACGGCCGACGGTGAGCCGGACCGCATTTTGTCAAGTTTCATTCAGGGCGGCGGTATTACCTGAGCTCCCGCCGGGAACCTCGGATCTGCTGTTACAGTTACCCGGTGAATCCGCAGGAACTCGACGCGGTCATCGTGGGGGCTGGCTTCGGCGGCATCGGCGCCGCGATCCAACTCAACAAGCTGGGCTACCACAACATCGCAATCTTGGAGCGCGAGAACGACTTAGGCGGGGCCTGGCACGTCAATCGTTATCCGGGTCTCGCCGTCGACATCCCATCGACGACCTACGCCTACTGGTTCGAACCCAACCCATACTGGTCGCGGCTGTACGCGCCGGGCGACGAGATCAAGCGATATGCGAACCACGTCGCCGACAAGTATGACGTCCGCCAATACATGCGGTTCGGCAGAATCGTCGAAGGCGCCCGCTGGGACGACGAGGCCCATGTCTGGCGGGTCGCACTCGCTGGCGGTGAGACGCTCAGCGCGCAGTTTCTGGTCACTGCGACCGGATTCCTGTCCCAGCCGCACACCCCAGATATTCCGGGCATCGCCGCCTTCGACGGCCGGATCATCCATACCACCGCGTGGGACGACGACTACGACTTCGAAGGTCGTCGTGTCGGGCTCATCGGCACCGGTGCAACGGCGGTGCAACTGCTGCCCGAGCTGGCCAAGAAAGCCGCCGACCTCACCGTGTACCAACGCACCGCGATTCACGTGGTGCCAAAGATCGACTTTCCCATACCCAAAGTCATGCAGCGCCTGTTTGTCCGAGTGCCACTGGTACAGCGAATCGTCCGGTGGGCCACCGACACAGCCCTCGATTCGTTGATGGTGCTCGCAGTACTGAACTACCGTTATTTCCGGCGGCTCAACATGGCAGCTGCGGATCTGTCCAAACTTCAAAGGTTCGTCTCTATCCGCGATAAAGAACTTCGGCGCAAGCTCACGCCGTGACTACGACTTCGGATGTAAGCGTCCCACGTACTCTAATTCCTATTATCGGACCTTCACCAAGCCGCACGTGCATTTGCAGACGGCCGGCATCGAACGTGTCGAGCCAGATGCCATCGTCTCGTCCGACGGGACCAGGACGCAGATCGACACGCTGGTGCTGGCAACCGGTTTCGATCTGTGGGACGCCAACTTGCCGGCGATCGAAATCATCGGCCGCGACGGCCGTAACCTCGGAAAGTGGTGGCGCGACAGCGGGTTTCAGAGCTACCAAGGCGTTTCGATCCCGTACTTCCCAAATTATTTGAGTCTGGCCAGCCCATATGCAACCTGCGGCCTGTCGTACTTCAGCACGATTGAATACCAGATGCGGCACATGAACCGATTGTTCGATGAGTTGCGTCGTTGCAACGCAACGACGTTTGAGGTCACCGAAGAGGCGAACGCCCGCTTCCTGACCCGGATGACCAAGCTGGTAGACAAGACGGTGCTCGGCCGTGGTGAGTGCGGGAGCGCGAATTCCTACTACTTCGGCCCCAGCGGAGAAACCCTGCTGCGTCCCACGTCACCGCGTAACACGATGTCGGAGCAGGCCCGTTTCCCGTTGAGCGATTACGCGATCGCCTGATGACTCCGCGGGTGTTACAGCAATGAGTTGAGGACTGACTCAAACCACGCCACGTCCAAGTTGAGCGGGGCCATATCCAGCCCGATGAAGGTTGACAAGTCGGACAACAGCGTGCTGAAGTCGCCGCTTTCCACCGATCCTAGCGCGCTTGCAAATTCATCGGCGAGACCGTTCGGCAGCCCCGTCAAGATGCTCAACGGGAGCGACAGCAGCTGGATGAATTCTGCGTTAAGCTGTTGCGGCGCTAAATCAGCCAGTGCATTGTTGAAACCTTGCACAGTGTCCGCTTCCAGAGTTGGTATGACAGTGGTCGGGTCGATGTTCGGGAACAGCCCAATCGGGGTGGGAACATCGGCTGGCCCGCTCCCATAGCCCAAGTTGACGATGTAGGTCAGGTCCGGCGCAATCAGGTCAGCGATAGGGTCCAGCACGCCGGTCTGATACAGCGGCTCCAACAGCGGCAGATGCTCGACGGGAATCAGGTAGTAGTTGGTCTCCCCTATCCCGGTGAGGGCCGCCGAGCCGGGCAAGAGCTGAGCCGTAGCAAGCTGTTCGGGCGTAAGCGTTGCGTAGGCGAGGTGCGAATAGAGGACGCCCAACCCCGCGTTAAGATCTGCGGGGATGTCGATCGGATATTGCGGAAAGTCAGCGACGCCGTCGTACTCGACCGTGTAAATGTCGGTGGGATAAGGAGTGTCGGGCGGCGTCGCACCAAAGTACGGTTGATTCAACGCCGCAATCGGGGTCAGATTGACAAACGGGTTGATAAAGCTGAACCGCTCGTAGACGCCGCCGTCCGGATTGTTCATATCACCAAGCAGCGCAAACTGCAGGTCGGCTGGACTCGGCCGTTGATCTGCGGGAAGGGCGTCGAGGGCGTCCATTTCCAGGGTGGCCACGGCGGTGCTCTGGGAGTAGCCCAGAACGACGATATCGTCGCCGGCATATGTCTGTGTGAGCGCGGTGTGCAGTTCAGCCACGGACTGGTCGACCGCCAAGTTGAAGGGCAGAGAGACCGGGCCGGTGAGCGGAAAGTCCTGCTCGGGCGTGGCCAGTCCGATCGGCGAGAATGCAGGAAATACCGGTTGCCCAACGAAAGGCTGTGCGGGATCGACGAATCTGTCGTACACATCCGTCACAAACGGAGAAGTCGGCACCGTACCCGTGACATCGCTGCCACCCAGGAACGTGCCGCCGCCAAGGATCAATGCCACATCGTCCCCGGTCGCATCGCCGGCAGTCAGCCGCACAGCCGTGCTGAAGACGTGGGTATCGGGTACCGGCGCGATGGGGCCGACGGCGATGACGCTCCCCCCGGCGATTGCCGCACCCGCCATAAGCAGGCAACGCATGTCTCCCCCTTCACAGAACCTTCACAGACCCGTCAATCACCTTAAGAGATGGTAAGTATAAGGTAAACAGAGACTAAGATCTACGTTTCGGTTCGGTCCCATCGGACAAACAGAGGACGACTGCCGCCGTATCTCGAAAGGCCAGGATCCTGCTGAGCATGGCACTTTTCGTCGGTCGACTGTCAGGGTGGGTGACAAGGTCACCGTGGTGGCGATTCTAATACGGTGCGCAGCTCGACCGAAGCCAAACCTTCGAT
This sequence comes from uncultured Actinomycetota bacterium, assembly GCA_963787635.1. Classification (GTDB taxonomy): domain Bacteria; phylum Actinomycetota; class Actinomycetes; order Mycobacteriales; family Mycobacteriaceae; genus Mycobacterium. The sequence goes on from CAWBDP010000011.1 coordinate 111,278, forward strand.
CCCGGAAGGGTGTGTCGGGGTAGATGTCCTCGACGGCAGGCCGCCGCCTGGGAAGCGGCAACCGCCATGGCATTCAGAAGAATGGCGCGAAAGTGTCAGATTTTCGCTCGGCCGCGCATTAATGACATTTGTCGCCGTGACGATCTCAGGATCGCGCCTGCTCCGTGGTCAGGGGACCAGCCCGGCCAGCAGTGTCGGAATGATCGTCGCCGCGTCTGCGGCGTTACCCGACAAAAGATCGGAGATGCTTGTCGACATATCTGCGCTCAGGTTAGGCAACAGTGTTGTCAGGTCGTTGCCGATGCTCGGGCCTAGATTTGTCGACAGGTCGTTAATCAGTGCGGCTGAATCGCCGGCGATGCTGGACGCAGCCGCCGATGGATCGCTCACCAAGCCGTTGGCGAGCGGGCTGTAGTCGAACGCGTTTCCCAGGTCAGGACCAAAATTGCCCAGCGGAGTGCTTAACTCAAACTGCGGCGACCCATCGATCGGAATATCGGTTGTCCAACTGAATAGGTCCGTGTTACCTGGGCCGAGAAGCGAGAACGTGTCGCAAATCAGGCACGTGGTGCCGGTCGGGTCAAAATAGTTGCCGTACGACTCGGTGTTGGTAAAACCGCCGAGAGCCGTTTCGAAGCCCATGAGGCTAGCGACACCGGGCCACGGCCCAGAGGTTGTGCCCACACTTTCGGCGACGAAGGAAAGCACCGGGTTGTCGGGGGCCCACGCCTGGACACCGAGGTCGCCCGCGTTCCCGCTCGTCAACCCGACGGCGTAATCCCACGGTAAAACGCCTGTCACGTTCTCGAATACGTCGTAAACACCTGGATCATTAAGGCCCACAAGTAGCGGCGGCAGTGACGGCAGGTCAGACCAGAATGATCCGTACGACCCACCATCGCTCGCCGCGTCGCTGATCGTGTCAGTGTAGGAAGTGAGCTGTACAGGTATATCTAACGCTGGCGTGGCGGTGTCGCCGATCCGGCCGTATGCAAAAGCCGAGTGGGTGGTCGCCGTGAGAATCAAAAGACTCGCACCAGCACATGTGACCAGTCCAAATTGCAGCGAATGAAGCGTCCGACCTGGCATAGTGACCTCCCAATTTTGCGTTTGCCCATAGCCTGATGACGTTGTGGATTGCCCGAGCAGTAGCTACTTAACGCAGAATGGAAACTACTCGCGCTCAGGTCGTCCCGTTGCCAATTTGTAGATTGTTCTCAGAAACTTCTCAGTAACAGAGTCCGGTTCAAAAAGGCAGCAGATGCGTGCGCTTAGGGCAAACCCTTACGTTGACGACTGTGTCTAAGTGTTGCAGTTGCCCTATCGAAGCAACGGCGTTAACTTTCGGCCCGCGAAGATTCCTGCCAGCGTATGGGCCAATACCTTTCACAGATTTGAAAAGCTGGTCGGGCATCATCTGCCGTCAGGTGCAGCGAGGCCAGCAGATGGCGGCGTAGTTGCGGTGCGCTGGTTGGTTCGTGTCTGGAGTCCGCTCGAGCGGGCGGCGCCGATCACCGCGGTCGATTCCGCCTCAACGACCACAGAGACTCGCGAGGGCCCCACTACATCAGGACCGGCACGCCGTGAGTTCCACCCCCTCCGGGGCGTCAACATAACGTCGCGCAGTGACGCGCCCGAGATGCTCAACAGCATCAGGTTGATGCCACCGTGTTGCACGCGAATAGAACAAAAGGTCCTCAGGTACCGCCGACTCGCATACTGTTAAACCGCCGATACGGAAGGGGGGCACATGGCAACGGCCACAACCGAGCCGGTACGCCTACCGCCAGGGCCGCGGGCACCAAAGATCGTTCAAGGGGTGGCGCTGTACAGTGCGCAGAACGGAACAGTTGCGGCTCTGGCCCGCCGATACGGCAGCCCATTCACCCTCAACTTGCCGGTCTTCGGCCACACGGTGGTGGTCAGCGAACCAACGCTGGTCAAGGAGATGTTCAACACCAACAGGCATCTGATTGGGCGCGCGAAAAATGACTTCGGCGACATGATCGGCTCCGGATCGCTCTTTGGCCTTGAGGGCGATGAACTCTCGGAACGCCGCAAGTTGCTGCTCCCGGCGTTTCACGGCGAACGAATGCGAAGCTATGAGCCCCTCATCGAAGAAGAGGTGATGGGCGAAGTCGCGAGCTGGCCACACGGCCGCGAGTTCGAAATGCTGCCAGCGATGTTGCGCATCACCCTTAATGTGATCCTGCGTGTCCTGTTCGGCGCCAAGGGTCCCGAAGTGGAAGAACTTGCGAACCTGATCCCTCCCCTGGTGAAGCTGGGCTCCCGCATCGCCCTACTTCCGCCGCTTACGCGGCGAGACCTCGGTCGGTGGAGCCCCGGCGGGCGGGTTCTGCGGTACTTGAGCCGGATCGACGCCGTTATCGATTCGCTCATCGCCGATTCGCGGGCTGACCCGGCCCTCGAAGAGCGCAATGACGTACTCGCGCTGCTGTTGCGGGCCCGCTACAAAGACGGTAGGCCCATCCACAATTCACATATCGCGCACGAGTTGGTGACCTTGTTGGCCGCCGGTCAGGAGACGACTTCCAGTGCGATGGCCTGGGCCGTGGAGCGGCTGCGCCGACATCCAGAGCTGCTGTCGCGGCTGACTGAGGAGGTCGAGGCGGGTGGATCCGAATTGCGGCGGGCGACGATTCGTGAAGTGCTGCGGACCCGGCCGGTCATCACCGCTGGCTTGCGCCAGACCAGAACGCGAATCCGGTTGGGGGAATGGGTTATTCCCGAAGACACCTTGGTGATGATAAGTATCTCGCTGGCCCATGGTTCAGAACGGAACTTCCCGGATGCGGCGTCGTTCGACCCCGACCGATTCGTCGGCACCGTGCCGAACCCGTTCGCATGGATTCCATTCGGCGGCGGATTAAACCGGTGTATCGGCGCGGCGCTGGCCGAGATGGAAATGGACATCGCCCTACGCACACTACTGCGCGAATTCCATTTCACGCCAACCGATATGCCGGGTGAACGGCGTCACACCCGCGGTGTCGCGATCGCGCCCGGACGGGCCGGGCGAGCGGTGGTTTACCGGCGAACGGCCAACGCGTTAAGTGACCAACCACGGAAGCCGGCGTTCGCGGAGCCGCGCTGGCGACCGTAAGAACGTGACCGTTATCCTTCCTCGATGGCATCAAGCGTTGAAGGAAAGGTCGCATTCGTTACCGGCGGGGCATCCGGCATCGGTGCCGCGCTGGCGACCAAGTTGATCGAACGGGGTGCCGAGGTCTGGATCGCCGATCGCCAGGTTGGGGCGGCGGAGGAGCTGGTGCGACGCATGGAAGGGAATGGCCTGCAGGCACATGCGATCGAACTAGATGTGCGCAGCTACCCATCGTTCGAGCGTGCTGTCGCCGAGGCGTTGCGGCAATCCGGGCGAATCGATTACTTGTTCAACAATGCCGGCATTGGCGTTGGTGGTGAGATCGACTCATACACGATGGATGACTGGAACGACGTGATCGACGTGAACCTGCGCGGTGTGCTGCACGGCATCCAAGCGGTCTATCCGGCTATGATCAGACAGCGCTCGGGCCACATTGTGAACACAGCTTCGATTGCCGGTCTCATCACCACTGTTGGTCAGGCCAACTATGCCGCTACCAAGTACGCCGTCGTCGCGCTATCCAAATCGTTACGGCTAGAGGCCGAGCGTCACGGCGTGCAGGTCTCGGTGCTTTGCCCCGGAGTGATCCGAACGCCGATTCTCACCGGCGGTCGGTACGGACGGAACGACGGCGTCCGCGATGAGGACCTCCTCAACCTAGCTGAGCGAGGGCGGCCGATGGCACCCGGAATTTTTGCCGAGCGCGCCATCCGCGCGGTGTTACGTGGCGACGCGATCATTGTGGTGCCCGCATGGTGGAAGGCATTGTGGTATCTAGAGCGCCTCTCCCCCACCTTGTCGATGCGAGCGGTCAAAATGACGATGCTCCGGCGCATACGTGAAATCCCGTATACACCGCCATCTGATGCCGGTTGACCGATGATTCAGGGGCAGGGCGCACGCGGCTTATAGCCCGTGTGCGCCAAGCCAGTTGTGGATTCGTTCAGCCACAGCTTCCCATCCGGGCTCGAGCATCATCGCGTGACCCATATTCGGGAAGAATTCTGCGTCGGTGTGATACGCGCGTGCAGTTGCGCGTACTTCTTTCGCGGTGTGTGCGCCGTCATCTTGCGCTCCCAGGACCAGCAGCGGCGTGGTCACCCGCTGAGGCCGGGGCAGGTTCAGGAAAAGGCAGTCCAAGGCTTGTCGTGTGCTCTCTTCTTGGAGCCGCGCCGCATAGTGCATGACTTGGGTGTCGGACATCTGGGCGGAGAAGAATCGCTCCCGTGCGAGCTGGGAGGTGTTGACATAAGGCAAAGACCTGCCGGTGGCGGCGATTTTCGTGAAATGCCACGGGTGACGTTTCAGCCAGCGCAGGCCGGCTCCGAGGTTTCCCCGCGGCGGCATGGAAGCCATCAAGACACCGGCGGGAGCGTCGTGCGACTCCAGATACTTCTGGACGACAAAGCCGCCCAGGGAATGGCCGATGACCACGGGGTTTCTGGACAAGTTGGCGGCAACCACGCTGACATCCTCGACATAATCGGCGACCGAACAGGTGCGCAGCTTGGGAGTCGGACTGCTCCCATGACCACGCAGGCTGACCGCCAAAGCGCGATAACCCTTGTGCGAGAAGAAACTTAGAAAGTGTTCGTCCCAACACCATGCGCCATGCCAGGCTCCATGGACGAAAAGTAGCGGGACTGGATGGCTTTCGCTGACACGCCCCTTCTCGATTACCTCAAGCATATTGCCGCGGCGGCGGGTACGCGGGCATCAGCCCCCGGCGCAGCGGAACCGAGGCGACTTTGCATGCTTACTTTTAGGTCGATGTTCAAGCGCATACGTTAAGCGCAGTCCGTCGCCTTCTGATCTGAGACACGACGGCGGCCAAGACCTGATGATGTGTCATCACGCCTTGTGCGCCACCGCCAGGATGTAGTCCATATGGGTCTCGTGTATCCAGAAGTTGTCCGGCCTCACGGTTATCCGCAGAAGCGGATTCACGTACTTCATGTCAGGCTCGAACGCTCTCTTCCACAGGAATCTGGCCAGCGGCCGGAAGATGTCGGCCGCGATGGATTGCGTTTCGGCTTGGGCGAATCCGATGTCGAGTAGCAGATCTCGATAGGCCTCGACGTTCACCGACCGCCGGACAGCTTTCGGCGGCGCCGCCCGCCAGCCGAACCGCTCGACCTGCTTGCGATACCGCGCATTGAGAAATGTTCGTTTGGGCACGATATCGGCCGTCACCAAGCGGCCGCCCGGTTTGAGCACCCGCAGCGCTTCGGAGAAGAAGTCGACGCGCGACGGGAAGTGAAATGCCGATTCCAGTGCGACAACCTTGGTGCAGGATTCGTCTTCCAGTGGTAAATCGGTGGCAGACGCGTTGACATAGTGAATTTTGTCGGCCAGTCCAGCTTCTTCTACACGGCGTGTGGAGATCTCGATCTGTTCGGCGGCAATATTCATTCCGGTAATATGTTTTACCCCGAACTCCTTGACCCACAGGATGTCCTGGTCGCCGTAACCGGTACCACAGTCCGCCACAATGTCCGACGCACTGAAGTCGGCGCTGCGCGCAACGAGACGGGCCAGTTCTCGGCTCGCCTCGTCCATGGTTGTGGGATTGTTTTTCCAGTACCCGAAGTTGATGAACAACGACTCTTCGCCGTACAGGTTCTGCGTACCGATGATGTCGTATATATGACCAGTCTTCAGACCGTCGGAGCGCGACACCAACACGCGCACCACCTGTCGGCACTCGTTCGCCCAGCGACGCAGCCGAGCACTGCTGGTTTCGTCTTCTAGGCGGCGCGGAACCGTGACCACAAACACTCCCTGTTCTACTCGTTGGCTACTGGCGGGATGCGGGCTGAGCACTCGCTACTGTAACCACTGATGTTCATACGGTAAGTGCGAACCTCGACTTAAGCGGCGGCTTAGGCATGCTCGGCAATCTACGCCTTGGTGAAACGCTGAATCGCAGCGCTGCTCTGCCGGCCACCACCGGGCTGCTGACCTGCATTGTCTCGGCAAACTGCAGTCGCGGGCCGTTGCCCGCGGGTACCAGCCGCCCCGCCCGGCCTGATCCCAACCCACCCGGGCGCCCAGACGCTGACCTACGCACATACCCGACCATCAGCGACGGGCCTCCAAGCCTCGTTCGTGGAGGATTTTCAGGTCGGCCGGAATGAATCTGGCAACCACTTCTGGGAGCAGCCGGCGACCCAGGTTCTGGGTGGCGCACACCGTCACCGTACCGTCCGCGTCGATCCTTAACGGATCTAGGGTGTTGGTGGCATCGAACATCGGTGCCGGGCCGGCCAATACGCCTCGCGGCTCAACGCCGCATAAACGTGTTCCACACTGGCGGGCGAATCGGTCAAGATACCGAATGAACGCGACATAGCAAAGCCCTTCATTCAAGGTGACGCCTATTGCTGGCCTGCGATTCCTGCCTCGTCCGACTCGAAAAGAGAACCGTTCGGCAAACCGCGTCAGTCGGCCAGACCTAACCCAGCGGCCGCAGCACGATCGGCATGCCATCCACGGGGATGGGATCCCGCCGTAATCCCAGTGCGGCTGATAGCCCGGCCGGGCCAGCTCCAGCCGGTACCGGCGTAGCAGCCGGTGGATAACCGTCTTCATTTCCAATTGGCTGAACACCATGCCAATGCACTTGTGGGCGCCACCGCCGAATGGGGCGAAGGCGTAGCGGTGCTTTTTGTGCTCGGTCCGCGGCTCGGCAAATCGCTCGGGGTCGTACTTCTCCGGCTCGGTCCACAGTTCGGGCAGCCGGTGATTCATCCCCGGCCATACCATCAGGGGCGTGCCGGCCGGCAGGTAATAGCCCAGCAGCTCGGTGTCGCGCACAGTCTGGCGCATGACGAACGGCAGCGGGGTACCAGCCGCAGCGACTCGTTCATCACCAGATCCAGCGTCTCCAACTTCTCCAGCGCCTCCAGGTCCAGCGGCTCATCGCCCAGCCTGGCCGACTCGTCGCGGCAGCGCTCCTGCCACTTCGGATGGGCGGCCAGGTGGTAGGCCATCGTAGTGAGCGCCGAGGTGGACGTGTCGTGAGCGGCCATTAGCAGAAGAATCATGTGGTTGACGATGTCCTCGTCGGTAAAGCGGTTGCCGTCCTCGTCATCGGTGTGGCACAGCACCGTCAGCATGTCGGTGCCTTCGGCGTTGCGGCGCTCCTTGATCCGCTGGGTCAAGCATTCTTCGAGGAATTTGCGACCACGCGTGCCGCGCCACCACTTGAATGGCGGGACAGGGTAGCGGATGAACGCCCCACCGGCCCGGGTTGTCCGCGTGAAAGCGCAACCTCGGCGACTAGGTCATCGTCGGTGTCGGGTTCGTGGCCCATGAACACCAGCGATGCCACGTCGAGGGTGAGCTGCTTGATCGCCGGGTAGAAGAGGAACCGTGCATCGTTGGTCGGCCAGTCGGCCACGCCGGCGGCCACGACCCAGTCGATGTGCTCGACGTAGCCGGACAACCGGGTGCGGGTGAAGGCCTCCTGCATGATGCGGCGGTGATGGTGGTGTTCGTCGAAATCCAGCAGCATCAGGCCACGATTGAAGAACGGGCCGATCACCTGGTGCAGAACTCCTGGGAAAAGTCCTTGTTTTTGTTGGTGAACACCGCCTGGATGGCGTCGGGCCCCGAGACGACAACCGAGCGCAGGATCGGCGGTGCGGAATAAAACAGCGGACCGTGCTTCCGATACATGTGCAGCGCGAAGTCAGGTCCCTCGCGGAAAAACTCGATGGTGTGACCGAGGATCGGCAATCCGGAATCGCCGAGGACGGTTTGAGGCCGCTACCGGCAGGTGGCGCTGCCAGCACCTTCGTCCTCCACCGATGAGTGAGCACCCACTTCTCGACCGCACCCATGCCCGGGATGTTGTTGAGGGTCGGCGTGAATCGCCGACGCGCCTGGTCAAGCACGTAATGCGGAGTGCTGACGTTGACCAATAGCCGCTCCTTTGCTGCGTCGGATCGCCAACAGCCTATGACGCGCTGGCGCACAGCGGCGGCGAATGGACCCGCTGGCCAGGAAACTGCGCTGCGGCCCGTAGCCTCGGGTGGGTGACCGAAAGGATTTCCGTCGATCTCAGCGGCGCAGCACAAACGATGCTGGCAACGCTGCATCTCAAGGCGCTGGACGCTGATTTCGACCGCCCAGTTTTGGGCGACCGATACGCGAAGGAAGCGGTCAGCCGCCTCGATTACGATTTCCACGAGATTGGAATCACGGCAAAATGGGCGCCCTTGATCACCGTGCGCACTGCCCAGTAGACATCTGGGCGCGTCAGTTCCTGGCCGTCCACAACCATTGCACCGTCGTACACCTCGGGTGCGGTTTAGACAGCCGGGTATTCCGGCTGGATCCGGGTCCGGGCGTGC
>CAWBDP010000012.1:0-213540 GCA_963787635.1 uncultured Actinomycetota bacterium
TCGCGGCGGTGGGCATCGCCACGAGCAATGATCAGAACCTGTGGATGGCCCTCGGCCTGGTGACGTGAACGGGCGCACCTTCCCGAGGATGATCTGAATGTCCAAGTAGGTCTGATCAAGAGCCGGCGTTTGGCGCGCTGGTTCGGGAAGGTACGCCCATGCTCAAGGTAGTCCACGACGCGGATGCGTCCAACGAGAACGGCACGGCGGGCGCGTTGTTGCTCGACGAGATCGTGCGTGACGGTGCACGGGCAATGCTGGCAGCGGCGTTGCAGGCCGAGGTCGCCGCCTACATCGACGCCCATGCTGGTGATCTCGACGCGAACGGGTATCGGCTGGTGGTGCGCAACGGCTACCACGGCGAACGCGAGGTGTTGACCGCCGCGGGGGCCGTGAGCGTGAAAGCCCCGCGGGTCAACGACAAACGCATCGACGCGGGTACCGGTGAGCGGCAGCGGTTTTCCTCTGCGATCTTGCCGGCGTGGGCGCGCAAGTCGCCGCAGATGGCCGAGGTGCTGCCGCTGTTGTACCTGCACGGACTGTCCAGCGGCGACTTCGAACCGGCCCTGGAGCAGTTCCTGGGCACCGGGGCGGGGTTGTCAGCGTCGGCGATCACCCGGTTGACTTGCCAATGGCAGGACGAGGCCAAGTCATTTCAGGAGCGGGACCTCTCCGGTGCCGACTACGTGTATCTGTGGATTGACGGGATTCACCTGAAGGTGCGGCTCGACCAGGAGAAGTTGTGTCTGCTGGTGATGATCGGGGTGCGCGCCGACGGCCGCAAGGAACTGGTCGCCCTGACCGACGGGTATCGCGAGTCGACCGAATCGTGGGCCGATCTGCTGCGCGGCTGCCGACGCCGTGGCATGCGGGCCCCGGTCCTGGCCGTGGGAGATGGTGCGCTGGGATTCTGGAAGGCGCTGCGCGAGGTGTTCCCCGACACCCGTGAGCAGCGCTGTTGGTGGCACAAGCAGGCGAATGTGCTTGCCGCGCTGCCGAAGTCGGCGCATCCGGGCGCGCTCGCTGCGATGCGGGAGATCTTCAACGCCGAAGACATCGACCGTGCGCAGGTCGCGATCAAGGCGTTCGAGATCGACTACGGCGCGAAGTATCCGAAAGCGGTCGCGAAGATCGTCGACGACGCCGACGTGTTGTTGGAGTTCTACCGGTATCCAGCCGAGCACTGGATACATCTGAGAACGACGAACCCGATCGAGTCAACCTTCGCCACCGTGCGCTTGCGGACCAGGGTCACCAAGGGCCCCGGTTCCCGCGCCGCCGGTGTCGCCATGGCCTACAAGCTGATCGAGGCCGCGCAAGCCCGCTGGCGCGTGGTGAACGCGCCGCACCTGGTGGCGCTGGTGCGCAACGGCGCGGTCTTCCACAAGGGCAAACTGCTCGAACGCCCCGTCGACATCAGCCCGACCGCACCAGCCGAATCCGGCGAAACCGACGTCGCCTGAATCCCGGTGGCGCGCCCGGCGGGTCGGGTGCGTCTGGGTCGGTGCGTGTGATGGACTGCCGACATGCCCAAGAGCCGTGGCCGCCGCAAGGGCGCCAAGAGCCGACCCGCCCGCCGTTCACCTCGCCCGCTGCACCCGGCGGATCAATTACTCCGTGAAGCTCGCGACATTATCGAGCTCGACGATGTGCTCACCGTCGAGATGTGGGCCAGCAGCTGGCTCGGCCAGGCGTGGTCGAGCGCGGCGTTGACCGATCTTGAGCCGGAGCATCAGCTGTGCATGCAGGTGAGCGGGCGAGCCTGCACCACACCGTCGCCGCACGCGCTGGGCGCGATCGTCGCGCTGGCGCGGGTCGCGCCCGCCGCCGACATGTCGATGCTGACCCAAACCGTCGCGATCCTGGCCGAAACCCAGCCGGTGCCGACCTGGCACACCGGCGCCACCTGGATCCCGGCGGCGGCGTGGCGGGCGGTCGATGTGTACGGCAGCGAACGGGTCCTGCTCATCGACTACGACGGACCCCACCCGCACACGCTGATCGCCCAGCTCTGCCAGATCGGCGGCCTGATGATCGACAAGCTCGCCATCCTGGAACCCGGCGCCGCAACCGCATGGGACGAGCTGCGCGAGCCCACCGAGGTGCCGATGCCGATCCGGCAGGCCCCGGTCACCGACGTGCTGGGCGACCTTGCGCACGCGTTGCGCGTCACCGACATGACCTGGCCCCGCAATGACGATGAGGACTTCCTCGACACCCGGGCCCTGGCCTGGTCCCGGTGCCGCGACCACCTACCCGACTGGCCCGACCACACCGAGCTGCCCGAACCGCAACGCCGCCAACTGATCCAGGACTTCGCCACCGACAGCGGGCGCGACGACGCGGTGAGCCGGTCGCTGGCCGAGCTGCTGCTGGACTACGGCGAAGGCTACATCGGCGCGGGGCACCTGTGCTGGAGCCCCGGCGAGGTCATCGTGCTGCTCACCGACTGGCTACCCCGCAAGGCCATCCTGGACGCCGACCAGCGCGCCGCCCTGCCCGACCTGCTGCGCGCATGGCTGTGCTTCGCCCTCACCCGACGCGACATTAGTCCCGAGTGGATCGGCCCGGTCGTCGACGCGGTCGACACCTACCTGCCCGTCTTCGAGGACGCCTTCGACAACGAAACCGCCTGGGGCCCTGCCAAACAAGTCGCCGCCGCCCTCACCGAGCGAGGCATCGACCTCACCGACCCCCATGCCGTCGACAACGCCATCCACCAACTCAACGCCGAACAACTCGCCCACCAACTACTGCCATAAACAGGCCAGGCCCCCGAACGCACCCGATCCACAGGTCTTGACGATTCCTCATCGCCACGCTCACCGTGGCCTGTGTCAGGACGGTTCCCGGCAGAGCTGCGCACATGAAAAAACCCGACACCGGGCTGGTCGACCTGGTTTTGCCAACAATGGCGGAGGCCATTTCGGTGGTCGGCACCGAGCTGAGGCTGTCCGGGGACGACGGGCCGTATCACGGCGGAAGTGAGGTGCTCTTCGACGGTGATCACGATGACGAGGATGTCTCACCGTTCGAATGCGCGGGACTGGTCGCCAAGTTTCAGAACGCGGTTTACGGCAAGTACCCGATTTCCGCTGCGGCCAGAAACCTCTACTACGCCGCGCATCGCGGCCAGAATGTCTTCTCCGTCGACGTCAGTGCCTTTCAGTTGCCGTCAGCCGATGCCGCGCGGACGATGTTTGCGGACTTCGTCAGCGCCTGGAACCGCTGCTCGGGCAAGACCGTCGTGACCACCCTGGACGACCGAAAAACGATCCAGTGGCGTGTGGCGGTCTCCGACGCCAGTGCCTCCGGCACCCTGTTGTCGGCTGTCAACTCCTGGTCATCTGCCCTGTGGCCCAGGCCGAACCTGAATGCCGCCGACCAGCCCCGACCCACGCACGGTGAGTCAGTACCCGGTTTCTGGCCGGTCCTGCAGCGTCGGCGTGGCAGCGGCCAGCAGCGCTGTGCGGTCCCGGGTCAGCGGCGGATAGATCCGCTGGGTGTTGATGGTCTGCTTGGTCACCTTGGCCTGCATACCGTGCGACACCACCAGGCGGTCCCAGCCCTCCGTATACACCGCGCCGGCCGGACCGAGGTCCAGAACCGTGACATACCAAGGAATCCGGAGCGGCAGCATCGGCTCGCCCAGCAGATCGCTGACGACGTTGTAACCAGCGTAGCGGCCCATCGGGCGGCCATGCTGGCACGACATCACCGACAAGTGTTCGTCATCCATCTGCGCTGCCGCCACGTCGCCGGCCGCGAACACCGAGGGAACGCCGATGACCCGGAGGTAATCGTCGACCGCCACTCGGCCCAGCCGATCGCGCGCTACCGGCAGCTGAGCGGTCAGCGAACTGGCCCGCATACCTGCGCACCATACGACCGTCGCCGCCTCCAGTACCTCCTCGGACGACAGTGACACACTATGCTCGGCGACCGCGGTGACCCGCACACCGGTCCTCGTCTCAATACCGTTGTCCGACAAAGCCGTTTCGATGACCGGTCGGGCCGACGCCCCCATGTCGGAACCGACCCAGGGATTGTGGTCAACCAACACCACCCGAGGCGTGACGTCGCGACTGGCGAAGATCGCTTCGAGCCTGCCCGGCAGCTCGCTGGCGGCCTCGATACCGGTCAGGCCGGCACCGACCACGACCACCGTCGCCGACGCGGCTGTTGCCGCGGCTTCGGCCAGCTCACGCAGATGATGCTCCAGAGCAATGGCGCCTTCATAGGTGTCGACGTCAAACCCGAACTCGCGCAAGCCCGGTATATCGGGTTTTACCACTTGGCTTCCCGACGCCAGCACCAGTCGGTCATACTGCTGTGCCGTGTTACTCGCGGTGGTGGTGACGGTACGCGTATCTGTGTCGATCGCAATGACTTCTGTGGCGATATGCGCAATACCGGCCGGGTTGAGCAGACCGGCAAGCGGGATGCGGCACGCATGCAGATCGGCCTCGTAGTTGCGGACCCGGATGTCATGGAATGGCTTGCTGCTCAGCATGGTGATGTCGACGGTGCCGGCGGCGACATCAAGTTCGTCGAGTCGGCGCGCGGCGCCCAGCGCGGCCCACAAACCCGCGAAACCCGAACCGACGACGATGACGTCCGCCATGTCATGCCTCAGGTGTTGGCGTTGCCGGCGTGCCACTGGTCCCAGGGGATATTCCAGTCACCGAGTCCCTCGGTTCCCGACAGCGTCGGGCCCACCGTGTTGATCACCTCAACGACGTCCCCGCGCTTGGTGTGGTCGTAGAACCAGACGGCGTTGCTGGGGCTGACGTTGATACAGCCGTGGCTGGTGTTGCTGTAGCCTTGAGCGCCGACCGACCACGGCGCCGAGTGCACGAAGACCCCGCTGTAGGAGATCTGCGTCGCCCAGTCGACGTCTGTCCGGTATCCGTTGGGCGAGTTGACCGGTACGCCATAGGTCGAGGAGTCCATGATGATGTGCGTGTAGCGTTCGCCGACGAGGTAGGTGCCATGGGCGGTCGGGGTGCTGTCTTTGCCCATCGAGACCGGCATCGTCTTGACCACCTCGCCGTTGACCCGCACGGTCAGCGTCTTGGTGTTGTCGTCGGCGGTAGCGATGACCTCGTCACCGATGGTGAAGTGCGTGTGGACGCTGTCCTCACCGAAGACGCCGTCGCCGAGGTCGACACCGTACGTGTTGACCGCGACCTTGACAGCGGTACCCGGCTTCCAGAAATCCTTCGGGCGCCAACGCACTTCGCGGTTGTTCAGCCAGTAGAACGCGCCTTCTACGGGCGGATCGGTCGTCACCGTGATCGCCTTTTCAGCCGCGACGCGGTTGGCGATGTTCTCGTCGAACCGGATCGCCACCGGCTCACCGACTCCGACCACCTCACCGTCCAGCGGCATGGCGTAGGGCATGGTCAGATCCTCAGGTGAACTGGTTTCGAAGGTCGCCTGCGTCGTGGCCACGCCACCCAAACCGCGCGCCTTGGCCGTCAAGGTGTAACGCCGGTTGAAGCCCAGCGGCTCGCTCGTCGACCAGCGCAGGCCGTCGGGGCTGAGTTGACCGCTTACCGACTTGCCGTTCTCGTTGACGAGGCTGACGGCCGCCAGCACCCCGTCCTCGGCGGTCACCGTCACCGGCGCATCCACGGCGACGCCAACGGCGCCGTCGGTCACCGAGGCGCTCAATTTAGGGACCAGCAGGTCGCTGTAGGGACTGGCTTTGTCGAAGATGACCTTCGGCTGCTGGCTGCCGCTATCGCTGCTGCACGCGCTGAGGCCGAGCACGACCGCCAGCGCCGTCATCACTGCTGACCAGGACCGAAGCCGACGCACGTGCATCATCGAGCGACCTGCCACCCTTGCTTGCTCCCCTTGCGACCCGACATTTCTTGTAAACTCACCAGTAGTTTAAGGGCACGTGGCCAGTGCACTGCGACGCTCCCGCGAATGTCCGGCAGTGAGATTCGCCCGGCGGCGCAGTGCCTGTTATTGTCGCGTCGCTAGCTTGATCTAGGCGCCGTTAGCTCAGTTGGTAGAGCAGCTGACTCTTAATCAGCGGGTCCGGGGTTCGAAACCCTGACGGCGCACCAGCTCAGGGCGTATCTAGGAACCCTTACTGCAGCCAAGCTGTAGCCAACCGCGTGTGGATTGGGTTCGAATCCGGCCAACCTGGATCTAGTCATAGATGACGGCGAGTCCCTGGCGCTCGAGGTCAGCCAAGCGGTTCCGCATGGTTTTAAGTTGTTCAGGTGAATGGCCCTGCCAGTCGGTGATTTCGCCAACTATTTTCACGGGTTCTCGGGTGCGGTAGGAGCGGGTCGGATTCCCGGGAAACTTCTTGTCCGTCACGTTCGGGTCATCCTGCAGTGCGCCTTCCGGTTCCACGATGTAGATGCGGCACCTTCCCTCGCCGGTAGCCAGCTCGGCTCCCCACGCTGCGGCATCCAATGTTTGGGTCACGTAAATGTGGTTCGAGAGACGTCCTGCGCTGTAGTTCGACCGTCGCCCGGGCACCAGCAGATCACCCACAGAAAGGTCGGCCTTGGTGCCGTGCAGAAGCGCACCCGACTCGTGCACTTCAAAAGGTTGGACATGCTCGTCACAACGACCCATGCACTTCATGGCTAAAAGTATCCACCAATCTCGCGCTCAAATAGGTGGGCTCGACGGCGAAGACGTCTTTGCCGGCCGCCTCCGCTGCCACGCTTGACTTGTCAAGCCTCATAATCGATTTGGTCGGTGCGAATTTGCAGTACGTGGCGTCGGGCCCTCCGTCCGACGGTGTGGAAATCCTCCGACGCCGTCGCCGAAGGGCCCCCAGGACAGCGACACTACTCAACGACAGTAACGAATACTTTGCACGACCGCCGGGGTTCTCCGTTCGACGCAGGTCCACCACGTGGTCTGCACGGTGCACGATTTGCTCAAAACGCACCATCCGGGCCCGCCGATGTCATACGGTTAGCCATGAGCAAGCTAATCAAGATCGGTGTAGGCGCCGCGGTAGCCACCGCCATTGGGCTCGGCGCAGCTCCCGCCCACGCCGACGTATTCGAGATGTGTCCCGACGGGCGAGAGGGCGTCGTAGGTGGGCACACCAGCTGTGACTTCGCCGAAAACGTGCGAAGCGCTTACTACGCTTCAGGTGAGTCCACCAATATCGTCGCGTACTCGCCGGTGACCGGAGAACGCTACGAGATGACCTGCGAGGGCAGTTTCCCCGCTAACTTCAGCAACGGTCAGACGTTGAACTCGACTCGTTGCTACGGCGGAAACGACGCTGAAGTAGTGATCTGGTAGGCCCGACCGAACTCACAACACGAAGGGGAAAGATCGCCGCCCAGCCGCCACTTTTGTGCTGCTGGACTTGACGTGTCACCCGGATCGGTTAGCCCCAGGCCTACTCGCCTGGCAGGCTGGCGGCGCCAGCGATTCCTGGACGGCTCCCAAAGGTCGCCACGGTGCGGTGACAGCGGGGCCAAAGCACATGGCGCGACCAACTCCACTTAGCCGAATAACCCGGTGAGGGCATCAGACACGGTAGGGCCGTATCCGATCTTGTCGTTGTACATCATCGCCACCCGGATCAGGCTGGGATACGACGAGGCCGCGTCGCTGGCTCCCGGTGATGCATAGACCGGTTCGACGTACAGCAAGCCGCCCGGTGGGCCGACCGGCAGAGTCAGCAAATTGCCCCAACGGATCCGGTTCTGGTTGTCGCGCCCGATCACACCATGATCGTCAGCGAGCTTGGCGGCAGCACCTTGAGGGCCACCACCCGATTCATATGAGGGTCCTAGGCCCGCCAGACCTCGCCCATGCCCCCGCGGCCCAGCAGTCCGACCAGCCGATAGCGACCGAACGGCGTGCCCTCCATCGGCTCACCATACGCAGGCAGTCACATATGACGAGCAAACAAGTGGCCTGGCGTCGGCGGTGCCCACGGGCAGTCCCAGATCAGCCGCTTAACGTTCATCCGTTCATTGCCGTCGCGCCGTCGTAGGGCTCAAAAAGGGCACGAACACTGCCAATGGTCGCAATGTCAGCGATTCCTGACGTTGCGAACCACTAACGCGACGACCAGAACACCGACGCCGGCCAGCGACACCACGACCGCCGGCTTCTTGACGAACGCGACCGCCCGGACCTTGACATCGTCGGCAATCCGGCGTGGATTGGCCCGCTGCGCGAGTGAATCGACGGTCGATGCCAACTGGTCGCGGGCCTGATCGATCTCCTGCTTGATGGTGTCGGGATCCCGGTCCGCCACTCTCGTCCTCCCTGTCCTCCCGCACCGGGGCCAGTTTGGTCCCAGGTTTGGCATTTGCCGATCTACCCTAGATCAGCCGACGTCAACCCTGACGGGTCGGTTGAACAGAAGGAACCTGCGTTGGCCGCCACCGCACACCTGGAGCCCGGGCGTCAGGAAGGAGCCAAGTTGACGAAGCGGTACATCTTCGCAGGATTGCCCGCCGCGTTGATCGCCGGCGGGCTGATTGGATCAGCGCCCCCGGCCAGCGCCGGTTATATATACGGAGGAGGGGTCGCTATCAGCAGGTGCGATGGACCCGTCCAGCCTGACGGCACCTGGCAACGTTGCATGGCATCGGACAACATAACTACCAGCACGGACGGCTCCTCCTATCACTCGCACCGCCAACGCTGCGATTTGATGGGCCCTGACCAGCATCCCGCGGGCGTTGAATTCAATATTCCACCGACGCATATCGACGACTGAACCGGGAACGCATCGTGAAAAGAGAACTATGACAGACAGCGCACGCCTCGTGCCGGGCGACAAAGCGCCCGGATTCTCCCTGCCCGACGCCGACGGTAAGGAGGTGTCGCTGGCCGACTATAAGGGTCGCCGAGTCGTCGTGTACTTCTACCCGGCGGCCTCGACGCCTGGGTGCACCAAGCAGGCTTGCGATTTCCGCGACAACCTGTACGACCTCAACGAGGCAGGCATCGACGTCGTCGGCATCTCCCCCGACAACCCGGAGAAGCTGGCCAAATTCCGTGACGCCGAAAACTTGACGTTTCCGGTGCTATCCGACCCAGATCGCAAAGTCTTGACGACGTGGGGCGCCTACGGCGAAAAAAAGATGTACGGCAAGACCGTGCAAGGTGTCATCCGCTCGACGTTCGTCGTCGACGAAAAGGGCAAGATCGCCGTCGCTCAGTACAACGTCAAGGCCACCGGGCACGTCGCGAAGCTTCGCCGCGACCTGTCGGTCTAATAACGCGCCGCTTTTAGCGCCATTTACCCATCGAGTCCCGCATAGTTACCGAGCTATTGACTTTCGGGATAGCGATCTAGTGCTGAGCTGAACGGCGATGGCATCGAGCCGCTTAAGAAGGTCCACAGTCTTGCGTCGGACAGGATGCGGAGCTTGTGCGGCTCCGCGGCCAGCGCAGCAGCTGCCACGGAGCAGCACACACCCACAGACAGAGCGCAGGTCCAATCGCTGGGTTGCACATAGCAGCGCCCTACCTACTGCACACACAGCACAAACACATAGTCTGCGTCCACCCCATTTACTAGGGAAATCCCGGTATACGCAGCCTCTCGATGGGCTTACCGTCTGCAACGTGGGGCGATGGGGTCGCCTCCTAGCAACGATGGAGCAATGGAGATGAGGGCAACGCGAATTCCGATTCTCGCGGCGATAGCCACTGCAGCGGGTCAGCTACCGCCGTCGGCGTTGACACCGTCACGCCCGAGTGTGCGGCTTGTGTGCGCGATTTCGGCCGTTGGGCGACCAGAAGCTACACAGTCGGCAGCGCCAGGTTGGCCAGCAGCAGCGCCTCGGTGACCGCGGCGCGCTCCAGCACACCGAGATCCAGGCTTTCGTTGATGCTGTGCGCTTGCGTAGCGGGGTCCTCGACGCCGGTCACCAGGATCGTCGCCTGCGGGAACACCGCGGCGAACTCGGCGATGAACGGGATCGAGCCGCCCATCCCCATCTCGACCGCGTCGGCGCCCCACGCCTGCCGGAACGCCGCCCGGGCGATGTCGTAGACCGGTCCGCGGACGTCACTCGCGTATGGCTGACCGATGTCGCCGGGAGTGACACTCACCTGCGCGCCCCAGGGGGCATGCTGCTCGAGATGAGCGCGCAACGCCACGAGGTGCGCGACTGCGTCCCCGCCGGGCGCAACCCGCATGCTGACCTTGGCCCGGGCCCGCGGGATCAGCGTATTCGACGAGGCGGCAATGGAAGTGGTGTCGATGCCGATCACCGTGATCGCGGGTTTGGCCCAGAGTCGCTGCGCCACCGAACCGGTACCGATCTCTGCCACCCGGGGCAGCAGACCGGACTCCTCGCGCACCCGCTCCGGTGGGAAATCCACTGCTGCAGCAGTGCTTTCGTGCAGGCCGGCCACGGCAACGTTGCCGTCGTCATCGTGTAGGCTGGCCAGCAGTCGCACCAGCGCGCTCAGCGCGTCAGGTATCACCCCGCCCCACAGACCCGAATGCAGCCCGTGGTCGAGAGTGGCAACTTCGACCACGCAGTCGACCAGCCCGCGCAGCGAGACGGTCAGCGAGGGGACGTCGGTGCTCCAGTTTTCCGAGTCGGCGATGACGATCACATCGGCTGCCAGGGCGTCGCGGTGGGCGGCTAGCAGCCGCCCCAGCGACCGGGAGCCGGATTCTTCTTCCCCTTCGACGAACACTGTCACCCCAACCGGAGGCCGGCCATCGTGTGCTCTGAACGCGGCCAAATGCGTTGCGATGCCTGCCTTGTCGTCGGCGCTGCCGCGCCCGTAAAGCCGGCCGTCGCGTTCGGTCGGCTCGAACGGTGGTGATGCCCACTGAGCGTGGTCGCCCTCGGGCTGCACATCGTGGTGGGCATACAACAAAACGGTGGATGCGCCCGGCGGGGCCGGATACCTGGCGATGACGGCCGGGGCGCCGCCCTCACTGACGATGACGACGTCGTCGAACCCGGCCTGCAACAACAGGTCTGAGACTAATTCAGCGCTGCGGTGCACCTCGGTGCGGCGGCCCGGATCGGCCCACACCGACTCGATGCGCACCAGGTTCTCCAGGTCGCGCCGCACCGACGGCAGCACCTGGCGGACCCGTTCGACCAGAAAACTCATGGCTTCGAGGGTAGCCGGTGCGGTTTATGCTGAGCCCGTGCTGGCGACCAACGGTCCGGACCCGACGCTGCCGCTGTGGCGGGCGGCGCAGGTGTTCCGATTGCTGAGTTGTGTTTATGCGCTGGGTTTTCAAATTGCGGTC
Source organism: uncultured Actinomycetota bacterium (assembly GCA_963787635.1). Taxonomy (GTDB): domain Bacteria; phylum Actinomycetota; class Actinomycetes; order Mycobacteriales; family Mycobacteriaceae; genus Mycobacterium. The sequence continues at coordinate 11,240 of CAWBDP010000012.1, forward strand.
AATTCGGATCTGGACCGGCCCGTCTTGGGTTGGGTGCTGTTTGCTGTGCTGATCATCTGGAGCGTGGCCTGCGCGATCGCTTACCTGGCCGGGTTTGGCCGCCGCCCGGCATGGGTGATCGCTGAACTCGTCGTCGTCGTCGCGCTGATGTTGTCCACCGAGGTGGTCGCGTCCGGAAAGTGGGCACTGGACAATCAGTCCTGGCCGACGACATTGTGGGCCAGCAACGCCACGATCTCGGCGGCCATCCAGTTCGGCCCAACCGGAGGGATGTTGACCGGCGCGGTGGTCATGGTCACCAGCGCAGTCGTCAAGGGTTACGTGAATCTCAACTTGGGCCGCAACGCCACGATCATCGTCGAGCTCGCCGTCGGTTTGGCCGTCGGCATGGCCGCTCGAACCGCCCGGCGCGCCCATGACGAGCTGCAGCAGGCGGCCCGGTTGTCGGTCGCGCTGGAGGAACGCGAGCGGCTGTCTCGCCAAGTCCATGACGGCGTCATCCAAGTCTTAGCGCTAGTTGCCAAGCGAGGACACGAAATCGGAGGTGACACATCCGAATTGGCTGATCTCGCCAGCAAGCAGGAACGCGCGCTGCGACGACTGGTGACATCGGCCGACGTCGGCCACGACCGCGACGCGACGATGGTCGACCTGCGCACGCTGTTGAGCCGCCGCGAGGCCGACCGGGTTTCCATGAGCCTGCCGGGAACCCCGGTGCGGCTGGAGCGCCATGTCGCCACCGAGCTGGACGCCGCGGTAGCGAATGCCCTCGACAACGTGCGATCGCACGCCGGGGCCGACGCCCGGGCGTTCGTGCTTCTGGAAGACCTGGGCGATGCGGTCACGGTCAGCATTCGCGACGACGGCGTCGGCATCGCCTCGGACAGGCTGGCCGAAGCGGCCCGCGATGGCCACGTCGGGATTTCGAAATCCATTGTCGGACGGCTGGTGTGGCTGGGCGGCAGTGCAGAGCTGCACACCGGCGTGGGAGAAGGAACCGAATGGGAGCTCAGCGTGCCGCGCCGGGGCGGACACCGTGGCTGAGGGCGTCGCACCGACGGTGATGGTCGTCGACGACCATCCGATCTGGCGTGATGCGGTTGCCCGCGACCTTGCCGAAGACGGGTTCAGCGTGGTCGCCACGGCCGACGGTGTGGCCGCAGCGCAGCGGCGGGCGGCGGTGGTCAAACCCGATGTGGTGGTACTGGACATGCGGCTGGCCGACGGCGACGGCGTACAGGCGACGGCGGCAGTGCTGGAAGTCTCGCCGTCGTCTCGGATCCTGGTGCTGTCGGCCTCCGATGAACGCGACGACGTGCTGGAGGCGGTGAAGGCCGGCGCGACCGGCTACCTGGTCAAGAGCGCCTCGAAGTCCGAGCTCGGGCAGGCCGTGCGGGCCACCGCGGCCGGGCGCGCCGTGTTCACCCCGAGCCTGGCCGGGCTGGTGCTGGGCGAATACCGTCGCATCGCCCGGCGCCCCAACGCGGGACCCGCGACTCCCAGTCTGAGCGAGCGCGAGACCGAAGTGCTGCGCTATGTTGCGAAAGGGCTGTCCGCCAAACAGATTGCCGCGAAGCTCTCGTTGAGCCACCGCACGGTGGAAAACCACGTCCAAGCGACGTTTCGCAAGCTGCAGGTGGCCAACCGGGTGGAGTTGACCCGCTACGCCATCGAACACGGACTGGACTCTGCGCCATGATCGGCCGGATTTGGGTAGTCCTACTCATCCCTTTCGGCCTGCCGGCAGTCATCGTCGAACCATGACCGAATCGCAGCGCGCTGTCCTCAGTCGGCTCTCCGAAGAGTTCGACGCGTTATCCCGCCAGATGTCGCGCGTCTCTCGCCAGCTTGTCGACCTTGACCGGGTGATCACCACCGCGGCACCGGCGCCGACAGCGACACCGGAACCGGCGCCGACGCCGCCGCCCGTCGCGGCCGCAGCACCCGCGCAGCAACCATGGGCCGCGCAGCCGCCCCCGGTCCCGCAGTATTGGCAATCGCCGCAGTATTGGCAGCCGTCGTGGCCGCCGGCCGCTGCGCCACCACCCCCAGCCGCTGCGCCATCACCGCCACCTCGGCAGATGCCCGCGTCCACCTCCTCGCAGACGCCTCCGCGGCGGCCGCAGCGGCTCGGCGACAACGCCGAGTCGAGCTGGATCGGCAAAGTGCTCGCCGTCGCCGGGGTGGCCGTGACGCTGGTCGGGGTCGTGCTGCTGCTCGTCTTGGCCGCGCAGGCCGGGTTGCTTCGTCCGGAGATCCGGGTAGCCGGTGGCGCCGTGCTGTCGATCGCCCTGGTCGCCGTCGGCGGCCGGCTCAAGGGACGCCCGGGCGGGCGAATCGGTGCGATCGCGCTGGCTGCCACCGGCATCGCTGCCGGCTACCTCGACGTCATCGCCGTCACCACCGTCTACGGCTGGGTGTCGGCGCCGGTCGGGCTGCTGGTTTCGGCCGCAGTGGGCGGCGCCGGCCTCGCCCTGGCCCGGCAGTGGAACTCCGAACAGCTGGGCCTGCTGGTGCTGGTCCCGCTGATCGGCCTGGCCCCGGTTATCACCGGTGGCGTCGACCTGCTGCTCGTCGGTTTCCTGCTGGCGCTGTCAGCGACCGCCCTGCCGGTGCAACTCGGCAAGGACTGGGTCTGGATGCATGCCGCCCGGGTCGCCGCGGCGACCGTGCCGCTGCTGGTGGCGCTGGTGAGCATCGGCACGCACGACAATCCCTGGCTGCTCGGCGGGGCTTGCGGGGTGGCCGCCTTGCTGGCCATCGTCAGCGGCCTCCTGCTGTTGCCGGCCACCACGAACGCGGCCGCCCTGGCCGTGCTGACAGTCGCGGGGACCCTGCCGGTGTTGGCGGCGGGAATCGCGGTGAATCGTGTGCTGGCCGCGGTGCTGGCAACCGCGCTTGCCGCGGCCCTGCTCGCGATCGTGCTCGTCCACACCCGGCTGCCCCGCGTGGTCTCGCAGGTCTGGTCGGCGTGGTCAGCGATCTCCGCGCTGTTCGCTGTCACCGCTGCCTGCCACGGCTACGTCGAGGGCCCGGTGCTGCTGGCGCTGGGGATCATCGTTGCCGTCGCCGGCCGTCACGACGCCGTCGCGCGGTGGGCCGCAGCAGGGTTCGGGATCGCCGGGGTTGGCGTGTTCCTGGCCTATGCGCCGCCCCGGGTCCTTGTCATGGCCACCGCGGTGCCCACCGGAGTTGCGGTGTCCACGCTGGCTGCCGGTGTGCTGGTGGTGGGCTGGGCAATCGTGATCTCCCGCGCGTGTGCGGGCGTCGGACGCCAGAACCGCGACATCGTCCGGATTTTCGGCGCGGGCGCCGGGGCCTTGGTCGTCTACGCCGTCACCGCGTTCACGGTCACCGCCGGTGTGCTGGCCGACGGCACCCGGGGCGGCTTCCTGGCCGGCCACATGGCAGCCACCATCTGCTGGATCGTCATGGCGGCCGCGCTGTTCGTCTACGCGTTGCGGCTGCCTCAGCGCGGTCGGCGCCGACTGCCGATCAGCGCCGGGCTGGCGCTGACCGCAGCCGCCACGGCCAAGCTGTTCCTGTTCGATCTGGCGACGCTGAACGGCATCTTCCGGGTGGCCGCATTCATCGTTGTAGGTCTGGTCCTGCTGGGCATGGGCGCCGGCTACGCCCGCAGCCTCGCGCAGCAGGACGAGGACCGCCAGGAGAGTCAGAGCGACCCGACGCGGGTCGGGGTCTAGTCGGCCTCGAGGATGGCCACCGCCGCAGCGGTGTCGGCTTCGTGCGTCAGCGACACATGGATAGTCACATCGGCCAGATGCTCGGCGATGGCGCCGGTCAGCCGGACCCGTGGCCGTCCCCACATGTCGGTGACCACCTCGATATCGCGGTGGATGTCCTCGGGCAGCACCGGCCGCTGGGCGAAGCGTGACCCCGACCAGGCTTTGATCACCGCCTCCTTGGCCGCCCAGCGTGCCGCCAAATGGCGAGCCGCTGACGAACTCTTGTCGGAGGCGTCCCGCCGCTCGCCGGGAGTGAAGGTTTCCGAGAACACCGTTCCGGGCTGGTCGACCTGCTCGGCGAAATCAGGAATGGAAACCAGGTCGATACCCACTCCGACAATGCCCACGGGTCGCAAGGCTAACGGATGGCCCTATTCACTGAATAAAGACGTCGCCATCGCCGAGCCGAGACGCCGCGTTCAACAGCATCGCCGCTTCTTGGGGTTTCTCGGGTCCGTCGTGATCGAAACGACGGTCGGCGGGCCGTTCGTACATCGGCCGCCCGCCGGCGATTGCCGAGGCCAGCCGATGCTGACCGGCCACCACCCGGCGCTGTGCTTGCTCGGTGTAGCGCTGACGCTGCCGCGGATCCAGCGCCGCCAAGAACGCCTGCGGGTGCACCAGTGCCAGCAGACCCGAGACGTGGCCGAACCCGAGGCTGGTCACCAGTCCCGCTTTGAGCGGGAACTTTCCGCCCATCCTTAAGGTTTCGCGCACCCAGACGAAGTGTCCGGATGAGGCCAGTTCGTCGTCGACGCAGTCCAGGCTGCGGTTGGGCGGGATGATCCCGTCGCGCAGCATTTGGCACATCCCCAAGGTCTGGAAGACCGCCGCACCACCCTTGGCATGCCCGGTCAGGCTCTTTTGCGACACGATGAACAGCGGCGCCCCGTCGGAACGACCGAGCGAGTCGGCGAGCCGCTCGTGCAGTTCGGTCTCGTTGGGATCGTTGGCCAGCGTCGAGGTGTCGTGTTTGGAGATGATCGCGATGTCGTCGGCTCCCACGCCCAGCTTGGCCAGCGACCGGGCCAGCACCGAGTCCTTGCCGCCGCGCCCGGCGCCCAGGGCTCCGAGGCCGGGCGCCGGGATCGAGGTGTGCACACCGTCGGCGAACGACTGCACGTAGGCCACCACGGCTAACACGGGTAAGCCCATCTTGAGGGCGAGGTCGCCGCGGGCCAGCAGGATCGTGCCGCCGCCCTGAGCTTCCAGGAACCCCAGCCGGCGCCGGTCGTTGGGACGGGAGAACTTCGAGTCGCTGATGCCCCGTCGGCGCATCATCTCGGTGTCGGCGGTGGCCGCCATGTCACCGAAGCCGATGATGGCCTCCAGCGTCAGGTCGTCGAAGCCGCCGGCGACTACCAGCTCGGCCTTGCCTAGACGTATCTTGTCGACGCCCTCCTCGACCGACACCGCTGCGGTCGCGCAGGCGCCGACCGGGTGGATCATCGCGCCGTAGCTGCCGACGTAACTCTGAATGACATGGGCGGCAACAACGTTCGGCAGAACTTCCTGCAGGATGTCGTTTGGTTTGTTCCGGCCCAGCAGGTTGCCGTGGTACATCGTCTGCATCGACGTCATGCCGCCCATGCCGGTGCCCTGGGTGCTGGCCACCAGGCCTGGATGCACCCACCGCATCAGCTCGGTCGGAGTGAAGCCGGAAGACAGGAACGCGTCGACGGTCGCCACGATGTTCCACAACGCCACCCGGTCGATCGAGGTCGCCATGTCTTGGCTGATGCCGTACACGGTCGGATCGAATCCGGTGGGGATCTGCGCGCCGACAGTCCGCGACAGCTTGGTCTTCCGCGGTACCCGAATCTCGGTGCCGGCCTTGCGAATGACCTGCCAATCGCTGGACTCCGGTATCGGCCGGACGATCGTGTGCTCGGGATCGAACTCCACGAAGGCCCGTGCGTCGGCCTCGCTGGACACGACGAAGCTAAAGTCCTTCTCCAAGAACACCGACACCAACAGCGGTGCCGCGTGATCCGGGTCGATAGCTCCGTCGTCCACGAATTCCCGGATACCACAGGCCTGCACGACGGTGTCGTGGTAGCGCTCGACGAGCTCGGATTCGTCGACCAGGTCGCCGGATTCCCGGTCGTACCAACCGGGTTGAGGATCGTCTTCCCACTTGATCAAACCGGTGGTCCACGCCAGCTCCAGCACGCCGGCAGCCGACAGTTCATTGTCGACCTCCATCTCGAAGCGGGTGCGCGACGAACCGTACGGGCCGAGTTCGGCGCCACCGACGATCACCACCAGATCGGCCGGGTCGACGTCGAGGTCGTCCCAGTGCGGAGCTGGCGCCGGGGTGAAGCCGCGCGGCGGAGACGGCAACGCGGCAATGCTGCCCTCGGCGTCGGGCTCTTCGGTCTCGCCTTCTGCGCTGTGCACCGCATGATCTTCGCGGGCTTTGGCGGCCAGTTCGGCCATGTCCAGATCGGCCTCCCCCAGCCCGCCGGTCAGGTCCACCTTGATCGGCGCGTGGGCGGCGGCCACCCTGGATTCCGCATCGCAGAGATCCAGCAGCATCGCAGCCATCTCGTCGGTGGAATACGTGATGACACCGGCCTCTTCGACCGCGCTGACGATCGCATCGTTGTGGCCCATCAGCCCGGTGCCGCGGGTCCAGCCGATCAACGCGTGCGCCAGGCTGACGCGCTGCGCCCAGGACGACTCGGCGCTCCAGCGGGACACCACGGCGTCCAGCGCCGACTTGGCCTCGCCGTAGGCGCCGTCGCCGCCGAACATGCCGCGGTTGGGTGAGCCGGGCAGCACCACATGCAGCCGAGAGGCGATGTCGCGTTCGGCGCCGATTCTGGACAGACCGCCGATCAGCCGTTGCACCGCCCACAGCAGCACCTTCATCTCCAGCTCCGAGCGCGAACCGGCGTCGGACAGGTCGCCGGCCACGCGCGGCGCCGCAAACGGGAACAGCAGGGTCGGGGTCTGCGCGTCCTTGAGGTGAATCGATTGCGGGCCAAGGCTTTCGATTTGCTCGTTCCCGACCCAGTCGACCAGTGCGTCGATGTCGGAGTAGGACGCCATATTGGCCGCGACCACCCACAACGCGGCCCCGAAGCGGGCGTGGTCACGGTAGAGCGCCCGGTAGAAGGCCAGCCGCTCGTCGTCGAGTTTCGACGTGGTCACGATGACGGTGGCACCGCCGTCAAGGAGCCGCGCCGCCACGGACGCGGCGATCGAGCCCTTGGACGCACCGGTAACCACCGCGATCTCGTCGCTGTAGCGGCCCGTGTCCGGGTTCTCCGCGCCGGCCGCGATCCGCCCGTACAGCGAGGCGTGGATCTGCCGCCCGGCCGCCAGCGCCTTACCCTGCCACCAGGTGGCCTGGGTTGCCACGACATGGCCGACGCCCTCGAACCGTTCCGAGAGCCACGCCCAGTCGGCGTCGGCCTCGTCGTCGTCGGCCAACCAGATCCTGACCAGGTCTTCACGCGCGCTGGCCCAGCGGTCGTCGAACACGACGGCTTTTCTGCCGTCGAACACCGGCGCCACCAAACGAGGCCAGTCCGATCCCAGTTCCGCGGTGACCAGGTCGACCAGTTCGGCGTCCGCGGTCGTGGGCGGCGCAGCAATCGGGTTGTCCAACCCGAGTTGGCCAAGCACCAGGCGGGCCGCCGAGGCGAGCACCCCGTCACGTCCGGTGATCTGCTCGGTGAACTCGCCCAGCGCGGCGGCATCGACGGTGGCTGCACCGCCACCGGACGACGGCAGCGCCACCGAGATCCCGCGGCGTGCCGCCACCGAGGCGACCGCGGCGTCGATCACCTTGTCGACGGCAGCGCCGTCGGCCAGTGCACCCTCGTGCAGGCCGCCCAGTGCACCGCCGCGAACGCTGGTGCCTTCGCGGGTGCCCAGCGCGACCTCGACGGTGACGTGCTTGGCCCAGCCATCGCCGAGCTCCCAGGTCTTTTTCACCCGTTCGACGATGGCGGCCGGCCGCTTGCCGGAGGGTCCCAGAACCGTGCGCAACTGGTCGTTGATCGCATCGGAAATCACTGGCCCGTAAGGCTTATAGGTACGCGCCAGTTTGGTGACCTGCGAGCGCAGACCGGTCAGGTCGGCTTCGGCGGCGCCGTCGATGGCACCGAGGTTCAGCTCCGAACCCAGGTCGACCAGCAACTGGTTGCGCCGCGAGGACGCACCGTCGGTGATGGATTCGATGGAGTCCAGCTCCTCGATCTGGTCGATGCGCATCTTGGCCGACAGTGCGATCAGCGCCAAAGTGGCGTCGGCGGCGTCGAACCCGATGTCGTCGGGTCGCGGAGTGCCGGACGGAGCTGCGGCGGGAGCCGGAGCGACGGCAGGGACGACATCGGAGCTAGGTGCGCCGTCCGCCGCGGAAGCGGCGGAATTTTCCGGAGCCAAGTCTTCGCCGTCGAGGTCCGGCTCGGGGTCGGTGTCGGTGGCGAACAGCACGGCGGCGTCGCGCTCGGCGTTGAGCACTTCCACTGTGCTGTGGGCGTATTCGGCGAGCTTGAGGGTGTTGGTTGCCAGTCCGGCCACCGTCGGCGCGGACTTCACCCCGATCTCGACGAACCGCTCCACGCCGAGGCCGCCGGCGGCCTCTTCGGTGAAGAGCAGATCCTGAGTCTCGATCCAGCGCACCGGGCTGGCGAACTGCCAGGCCAACAACTCGATGAAGATGGTGCGCGCCATCTCGCGCGGCCGATCGCGCCGCCACGTGTCGTAGTCGGCGAGGATCTCGTCGAGCGGCTCGGCGGGCACCAGATCGCGGATCTCCTGGACGAAGTCGCGGTCGAGGGTGAACGGGCGCGGCACCAGGTTGGGGATGTAGCGCCCGATGATGAGGTCGGGATCCGCATCGCGCGGCATGACCCGTTCCAGCGAGCGGCGGAATTCGGCCACACCGACCCGCAGCACCCGCGAGTGGAACGGCACGTCGATGCCGGGCACCAGGATGAACGAGCGCCGGCCGCCGGCAAGTTCGCGACGCTTCTCGACCTCGGCTTCCAGCGCTTCCAAACCAGCGACCGTCCCGGCGATCGCATACTGCGAACCGCGCAGGTTGTAGTTCACGATCTCAAGGAACTCACCGGTACTCTCCGCGATCTCGGCGACAAAGGCCGGGACGTCAGTATCGGCGAGGTCGATCTGGGACGGCCGGATCGCGGCCAGCCGGTAGTTGGAGCGGCCCAGCGCGTCGCGTGGCACGATGTCGTGCATCTTCGAGCCGCGGTGGAACACCATCTCCAGCATCGCCTCGAGCTCGTAGATGCCGGTGACGCAGGCCAGCGCGGTGTATTCGCCAACCGAGTGGCCGCAGGCGATGGCGCCTTCCACGAACGCGCCCTGCTCACGCATCTCGGCGACCTGCGCCGCGGCTACCGTCGCCATGGCGACCTGAGTGAACTGGGTCAAATACAGCACACCTTCGGGGTGGTGGTAATGCACGCCGTTGGCGATGATGCTGGTCGGGTTGTCGCGCACCACATGCAGCACCGAGAAACCCAGCGTGCTGCGGGTGAAGCTATCCGCGGAGTCCCACACCTTCCGGGCGGCTTTGGACCGGGCACGGACCTCCATGCCCATGCCCTTGTGCTGGATGCCCTGACCGGGGAAGGCGTACACGGTCTTGGGCGAAGCCAGCCGCGCCGTCGCCGACATCACCAGTTCCGAACCGATCCGTGCGGCGACCTCCAATACCTCTGCGCCCTGGTCGATTCCGACCCGATCGACGCGAATGTCGACCTCGTCGCCGGGGCGCACCATGCCCAGGAACCGGGCCGTCCAGCCGATCAGCCGGGCCGGCGGGCGAGCTTGGCCGTCGGTGGCGGTCACTATGTGTTGCGCCGCGGCCGACAACCACATGCCGTGCACGATCGGCGATTCCAGACCCGCGAGCAGCGCGGCCGCCCGGTCGGTGTGAATCGGGTTGTGGTCGCCGGAGACCACCGCGAACGGCCGCATGCCGACCGGCGCGGTGACCGTGAAGTCGCGTCGGCGCCGCCGCGGCGTGTCGGTGGCGTTGTCCGACACCGCGCCGCCGGCCCGCGGCGGGTCGGTGAGTTCGGCGCTGCCGGTACGGCCGCGGATCGCGAACCGCTCTTCGAGGGTGGCAAGCACCGCGCCGTTGGCGTCGGCCACCGTCACCGAAATCGGGACGACGCGGCCCACTTCGGTGTCGGTGGCAACCGAAGACGTTGCGGTGACGGTCAATTCGGATGGCGCGGCGGGAAGCGGTCCGACCAGATGCGCGGCGTGGTCCAGGTGCACCAGGCTCAGCAGGCCCTCCACCACTGGAACCCCGGTCTCGGTGACCGCGGATCCGATGGCCGCGAACACCGCGGGCCAGCAGGCGCCGACCAACGCATCGGGCACGGTGGTGAGCCCGGGTGCCAGCGGCTCGCCGAAGGTGGCGGTCACCCCCGTGTGGTCGGCGACCCGCTCGGGGTCCCACCGCACAGTCACCGCGGCGGTCCCGGCGTGCACGCGGGCCAGGGCGTCAGGACCGTCGGCGCCGGCGGCGATGGCCAACACCGAGCGCATCGCGGCAGTGGCATCTTTGGTGCGGACCACCGGCGTACCGCCGTCCACGGTGTTGGCGGGCAGCGTGAACCGGATCTCGATCCAGGTACCTGACATCGGGACGCTGAGCACAACCTGGTCGTCGGCAATGACCCGCAGCCGCGCGCCGGTGGACGAGTGGGTGGCGCGGGGCTCCTCGGCGCCGCTGATGTCACCGTGAACCTGCCAATCGCGGGGATTGGCGATGCGGTGTACCGGGTTGGTCGCCATCCGGCCGGCCCACAGCACGTCGGTGGCGTCCAGCACGGTGGCCAACGGCCCGGTCACATCGGTGCGGCCCTGTCGACGGGAGGTCACGGCGACGGGCTCGACGCCGGCGCCGAGCACCTCGAGCGCCTCGTCTATGGCCGCCTGCTCGAAGCGGTCCAGCAACTCGCCGACGGGTTCGTCGACCCGGGTGATGCCCGCCACGGCCGCCGTGCCCGGGATGATGCACACCTGGTCGGCCTGGTAGCGGGCGTCATGCGCCTGCCACAGCGAGTCGCTGCGCCACCAGCGGCGCACGTCCTTGTCGATGACCGGCACGAAGTTGACCGGCTTACCCAAGGTCTTGCACAGCGTCACGAAGAACGGCACGTCGGCGGGGTGCAACTGCACGGTTTCGGCGTCGGGGTAACGGCTTAGCAGCGCGGCAATGGCCTCGTCCGGGCTCTCCAGCAAACGCTGCCCGGTGTCGTCCGAGTCGGAGAACAGTGTCTCGATGGGGCCGCAGTCCTGCGGGTCCAGCCGGGCCTCGGCCCGTTGCAGCATCGCTTGGAAGCGGTCCCGCCAGGTGTCGGCCAGCCAGCAGCTGCCCGGCTCCGCGGTGTCGGCGGTCGAGTCGCCCTCGCCGATGGTCAGCTCGACGTAACGGCGCAACCACTGCAGGTAGGTCATGTCGCCGACGTCGCCAAAGTACGGCTTTGCCGTGTCGGCCATCGCCGCGATCAGTTCGTCGCGGCGCTTGGCCACCGCCTCGGCATCGCCGGCCACCTCGTCGAGCAGCCGACCGCAGCGCGATGCGGCGTTGTCGATCTCGTGAATGTCAGCGCCGAGCTGGCTGCGGCTGGAAGCCATGCCGCCCTGGGCTTTTCCGGCACTGATCCACTGGTCGGTGCCCTGGGTTTCGACCAGCATCTGCTTGACCGACGGCGACGTGGTGGACTCCTTGGTCGCCATCGCCGCGGTCCCGACCAGGATCCCGTCGACGGGCATCAACGGGAAGCCGTAGGACTCTGACCAGCGTCCCGACAGGTATTCGGCGGCCCGCTCCGGGGTGCCGATGCCGCCGCCGACGCAGACAGTGATGTTGGCGCGCGAGCGCAGCTCGGAGTAGGTGGCCAGTAGCAGGTCGTCGAGATCTTCCCAGGAATGGTGGCCACCGGCGCGGCCCCCCTCGATGTGCATGATCACCGGTTTGGTCGGCACCTCGGTGGCGATGCGGATGACCGACCGGATCTGCTCGACGGTGCCCGGCTTGAAGACGACGTGGCTGATGCCCACGCTATTGAGGTCCTCGATCAGCTCGACCGCCTCTTCCAGCTCCGGGATGCCGGCGCTGATCACCACACCGTCGATCGGCGCCCCGGACTGACGGGCCTTCTGCACCAACCGCTTTCCACCCACCTGCAGCTTCCACAGGTAGGGGTCGAGGAACAGCGCGTTGAACTCGTAGGTGCGGCCCGGCTCGATCAGCCCGCTGAGCTCTTTGATGCGGTCGTCGAAAATCGGTTCGGTGACCTGCCCACCGCCGGCCAGCTCAGCCCAGTGCCCGGCGTTGGCCGCAGCGGCGACGATCTTGGCGTCGACGGTGGTCGGGGTCATGCCCGCCAGCAAAATCGGCGAGCGGCCGGTGAGCCGGCTGAATTTCGTCGAGAGTTTGACCTTGCCGTCGGGCAGTCGCACCACCGAAGGCGCGTAACTCGACCATGCCCGGGCCACCTCGGGAATGGCGCCGACGGTGAAAAGGTTGCGGAGGCCACCGCGCGTCGCCGCGGGGACGATACCGATACCCAGGCCGCGGATCACCGGCGCGGTCAACCTGGTCAACATGTCGCCGGGGCCCACATCCAGGATCCAGCGCGCGCCGGCTTCGTGGACGCCGACGATCTCGTCCACCCAGTCGACCTGGCGTACCAGGATGTCGTGGCTCATCGTGCGGGCCAGCTCGGCGTCCAGCCCCACCCTTTCGGCCCAGCTGGTGACGAGGTCGATACCGTCAGCCAGCCGCGGGGTGTGGAAACCCACCTCTACCTGCACGGGATCGAAGAAGGGCGCGAAGATGTCGCCGCCGCGCACCTTGTTCTTGCGGTCGGCTTCCTCCTTCTCCGAGATCTGCCGGCAGTACAGCTCGAACCGGGAGAGCTGCTCAGGGGTTCCGGTGATGACAACCGAGCGCCGCCCGTTTCGGATGGACAGCACCGGCGGCAGCACAGTGCGGACATCGTCCGCGAACTCTTCGAGCAGCCGGTAGATGCGCTCCGGATCGGCATTGGTGACCGACACCATCGGCGGCCGATCGCCGAGAATGGTGATTCCCCGGCGGCGGGCTACCAGCGTGCCTGCCGCACCGATCAGTTGGGCCAGGGCCAGCAGCTCGACATCCCGGGCTCCGGCCGCTTTGAGCGATTCGACGCCCACGATGCCTTGCGAATGCCCCACGATGGCCACCGGCGGAGTTGCGGTGAGGTCCATGCCCTGCCGGGCCAGCGCACGCACGGCGGCGATCTGGGTCAGCAGCACGCCGGGTAGCGACACCGCGGCCGAGGTCAATTGCTTGGATGACGGCACCGGGTCTTCGGCCGCCAAGGCGCGCACCCAGCGCAGCGGCGCGAAGCCGATGGGACGCACCACCACGAGTTCGTCAGCGACCGACTGGAGGAGCAGTTCGACTTCGCCGACCAGAGCCGCCAACTCGGATTCGATCCCGGCCGAAGACACCAGCTCTTCCAGGGTCTCCAACCAGGCGCCGCCTTGGCCGCCGAAGGCCACGGCGTAAGGCTCGCCGGCCGTGAGCCGGTCGACCAGAGCATGAGGGGAGAGCGCGGCCTCCGGGGCATGTCCATCACGGTCAGCAGACACGTGGTCGTGCTCGTAGATCGTCACTTTGTGTATCTCCCTGTGCTGCTGGTTTGCCTATCAACCGCGTCGCGCGTCAGGTCTGCGCTGCTTTGCGCGTCGACTGATTCCGATTGAGTCCCCTCGAACCCGACCAGATCGCGACTGACCCGACGTGCTGCCTCCGGTCCGACCATGGATATGGAGTGGCCCCGAGGGTCGTCATCGGCTGCAGTAAGAGTGTCATAAGGAGCTTGCGTTTTCCTTGCGCCGATTGGTTACTGGCGAGTTCTACGCGCGGGTAACAGTGTCGTGGGTAACAAGCAGCTGGGTGGTGGCTGCTGGCGTCCGGGCCAAACCTGCTGCATGCAGGTGGTTACGGTCGAGTAGCCACAACAGTGCAGATCAAAGCAGTATTGTTACCTAATCGTTATGCGAAAAATTTGGGCTCTCGCGGCCCCGGCGCACGGCACCTGAGACGGCCTCCGGCGAGCGGTCGTCGATACCGCGTGGCTCGATGCATCAACGCGGGTTTGCTGGCGAATCAGCCACCACAGCCGGCCGGCGGCCGGGTCGGTATCCGGGGCTGCCTCCGGGTCAGGCCCATTGGCCGAATTGCGGCTTGACGATGTTGTTGATGTCGACACCGACGCCACCAACGGTGCGCTTGTCGATCTCGACTTGATGCAAGTGCGCGGCCGGATGTGTGAAGCCCCTGGGCGAGCCCCAGTTGTGCTGCCAAAAGTAGGCGCCCAAGCCATCCTGTAGCGCCCAGTCGATCGTCTTGGAGTTGGCGTATACCCCGGTCCGCTGATGTCCCACCACAGATTCCCAACCCCGAAGATACGGCGCGACCTGCTGTTTGTACTGGTCATAGGACGGGTCGTCGTCGATCGACGCGTAGACCGGGGCGCCGACCGGACCTCCGGCAGCCTGGTGCAGCTCCCAGCCGCGCTTGGCGTGCTGCACGCCGGCGCTCTGACCGCCCAGCCAGTCGGCGGTGCTCTGCTTGCCGTATTGGTAGCAAGACACGATCTTGAGTCCGTTGCTGTTCAGGTCGCGCGCCTCAGGCAGCTGGATCGGCTTGCCGAGCATCCAGGCGCCGCCAGGTCTGCGGTCGGAGACGTAGCGGATCGCTCCCGCGGCACCGGCCGCCTTGATCTCATTGGCCGGGATCACCCCGGCCGCGTAATCCAGCAGAACGCCCGGTGCTGCCTGGGCCGGCGGCGCCAGCGACGTCGCCGCGACACCAAGGCCCAGCAGGGCGGGCGTCACAGCGGCAAGCTTGAGGACGTCGCGCCGCGATACCGACACGCGTCACAGAGTACGACAAATGTCTCATTTACCCCGTTGACACCACGGGCCATATCTGCACCGTTATTCGCGTGGGCACCACGTGCTTCAGGTAGCCGAGAGCGCCGGCAGCTCCACGTGTCCAGGCCTCAACCGCGCGGCAGCACGATCACACTGAGCGTCGGCAGCCCGCGCTGGGCGGCCTCGCGGGTCAGCCCGTCGATGAAATCGGCCGCCGCCGGGGTGATCGATCCGGCCCAGGTGCGAAAGCCCTGGACGATGACAGGATCGTGTTCGAGTAGCGGTTGCACGCACCGCAGTACGTCGGCTACGTCGTCGGGCAGCGGGTCGGCAAGTTGCCGTTCGATCCAGGTATGGGCAAGTTGCATTGCAGCTGTGCGGTTGTCGCCGAGGTCTATGACATTGCGGGCAAGTTCGCGCAACCGGTCGAAGAGCACCTCGCGCCCGGGCGTCTCGGCGAGTTCGGCCAGCAGCGTGCTAGCCGCCGGGGGCAGGACCATCTGGCCGAACAGCGCCGGGACGGGCAGCTTCCAGTCCTCGAACAGTTCGGCGTACATGGTGGCGGTCGCCGGGGACAGCGGGATGCTCAGGCGTCCGATGACGCCGATGCTGTCTCGATGTGAAGTGGCGAGCCGTCGCAGAACGCCATCGCTGACATCGCCGTCAGCACTCGGCGGCTCGCAGTTCACCAGGCCGCTGTAGGTGGCGGCATCGATGGCCGCCACCAGCTGATCCAACCGCTCGCGCTGACGCACCAGTAGAGTCCGGTGTTCGCCCAGGACGTCGCCCAGTGTGGTCTGACAACCGTCGAGCAACCGGTGGATGTCTTTGATACCGACTCCAAGACTGCGTAACAAGTCGATGCGCAGCAGGTCGAGAACCTGCTCGACGTCGAAGACGCGGTAGCCGTTGCTGAGGTGTTCTGCCCGCAGTAGCCCGATTTTCTCGTAGTGGCGGATGCGGCCCGGCGCAATACCGGTAAGGGCCGTGACGTCGCCGATCAGCAGCTGCTCCGGCACTCCTTGACCTTACAACCGTGGGAAGGTCTGTACTTATCAGTAATCGAACTCCACAAGGCATGAAGGAACGCTGATGGATCGCGACCAACTCATCGACTTGACCCGGCGTGCGGTGAAGCTGGCGCGCGATAACACAACCGATCTCGCGCCGGGCGAGCACACTGTCCAAGCGCGCGAGTACACCTCGATCGAGCGCCACCAACGTGACTGGGCGATGCTGATGGCCAGCCCTCAGCTGGTCGGCTACGCATCCGAGTTACCTGCGCCCGGGACCTACACCACCAAAACGGTGATGGGGCGATCTGTCCTGGTGACCAGGACAGCCCACGGCACGGTCAAGGCGTTCAACAACGTCTGCCTGCATCGGCAGTCGCAGGTCGCGACCGGCTGCGGCACGGCGAACCGGTTCACCTGCCCGTACCACGCCTGGACGTACGACAACACCGGGCGGCTGGTCGGGCTACCGGGCCGAGAGGGCTTCCCGGGGATGCACCCCAGATCCGACGGCCTCACCGAGCTGCCGGCCGTGGAGTTCGCCGGGTTTCTCTGGGTGGCACTCGATCCCGCTGCGACGCTGGATGTCGCCACTCATCTGGGCCCGCTGGCCGCCGAACTCGACTCGTGGGGCATCGGCCGGTGGTCGTCGCTGGGCGAAAAAGTTCTCGACTGCCCGATCAACTGGAAACTCGCGATTGACACCTTCGCGGAGAACTACCACTTCGCGACCGTGCACCGGGACACCTTCGCGACGATCGCCCGCAGCAACTGCACGGTCTTCGACGCCTTCGGGCCGCACCACCGATTGATCTTTCCGCTCAACTCGATCCTCGAGCTGGACGACGTTCCCGAAGAGCAGTGGGACCCGTTCCAGAACATGGTGGTGATCTACGCGTTGTTCCCCAACATCGTGCTGTCGGTGACCATCGCCAACGGCGAGCTGTTCCGGGTCTACCCCGGGCGACCGGCCCGGCGAATCGGTCACCGTCCATCAGAATTCGACGCCATTGGATGTTTCCGAGGAATCCGTAGCCGCCGGCGCCCAGGCCGTCTTCGACTATGCCCACGCCACCGTGCGCGACGAGGATTATCGGCTGGTGGCCGGCTGCAGGCCAATCTCGAGTCCGGAGCCCGCGATCACTTGTTGTTCGGCCGAAATGAGCCGGGTCTGCAGCACCGCCACATGTCCTGGGCCGCCGCGATCGAGGGACGTGGTCAGCCCTCGGCCGAGAGCGCTTCGATCAGAGCGTAGGCGACCTCCCGGCTATCGTTAGCGGGCAGCGTTTCCACCAAGTGCTGCAACAACTCCCGGGCCTTTTCGCGGTGGGTCGAGGCAATCAGCGGCCGGAGCTGAGCGACCAGGCCGGCCAGCTCTGCTTGGGCAGGCACGAGGTTGTCGACCGCGCGGCCAAGCACATCGATGAGTTCCCAATCCCGGTACAGCGCCAGCGACCGCTCGTAGAATCCGAATCCGGTCACCTGCTCTCCGCGCAGCGTTCCGCGATAGCGGTAGGGCCCTTCCATGTATTCGATCGGCAGGCCATGCGCCGGGGCGGCCACCAGGGGTTCTCCGGTGAGATCGAGTTGCATTGCCGCGCTGGTCAGCCGGTGACGGTCGGGCATGAACCGGCTGGGTGCCAGCGGCGGGAGCAGCGGCCGAATCGGATCCGGCCACCGGACGTAGCTGTTGATCGTGACTTCCACGTCCTCGGCGCACTCAGGAGCTGAAGCCGGGTCCGGATAACTGGCGGTGACACCTGAGAATGGCTGTAGCGCATTGCCTTGCATCCGGTCGAACTGTCGCCAGATGCTCAGATCGACACCGTTGTCCAGGTTGATCGTGCGCCACTCGTGCGACCTGCTGCGCGGGTCTCCCCCGGCGCCGCCACCACCGGCATATTTGGGAAACCACTGCCGGTCGACGTGGCCTGCGCTGCCGGCGACCTGTTCATCCACGTCGCCCCAGCGCAGCGTCCCGTCCATCGTCATTCCGGTCTGGAAATACGAATAGGTGTCGTGCTGACCGAAACAGACGATGTTGCCGTTGTGCGCCGAGGCGCCGACCGGCACCGGCGGCCGAGTCGGTGTGACGGTCAAGTCCAGCTCCATCGACTCATCCGCCTGGTCGCGGCCCAACAGGCCGGACGCGGTAGGTGTAGGGACGCAGTTCCCCGTCCTCGTCGCGGCACGTCGTCCACACCGACGTGCCCGCGCTGCCGTCGTATCGGATGTCGAGATAACCGGCGGCGGTGGACAGTTTCGGCCGGGCCTCCGGCCGCATACTGGCCGGCGGCATGTCGTAGTCGGTGTGGGTGCCGTATACGCCGGTGTCGCAATCGAATAACGCCATCGTGTAGAAGTCCGCGACCACCGTCCCACCCGGACGGTTCTTGTTGAAGATGGTCAGGAACGCGAACGATCGGCCGGTTTTCCCGGTCAGCTCACCAGCGATGAACCAGGTGTCGGACTCCTGGTCGGCGTGCTCGCCTTCGGCGGCCGGGAACTCCAGCTGGGTGTCGTCGGGCACCAGCCGAAACGGGTAGCGCCGCCAGTCTGCCATCAGCCGGTCCTTTCGCGCGTCGTCGCCGGACTCGTCTGGCAGGGCGATCGCGTCGTACTTCTCGGCGCCGAGGAACTCCCGCACCTTGTCGATGTGATCGTCGGCGCCCAGTTCCAGCGTTTCGGCGGCCAGTCCGTAGTCGACAATCGCGATGGCCGCCTGGGCGATGTGCTTGGAAAAAGCGCGCTTGGTGGTCTGCAATGCGCGCGCGGGCTGGGCGGCCAACCGGGCAGCCAACCGCAGCGCCTCGGCCATCAGCTCCTCGTCGCTGGTGACGCGGTTGGCCAGCCCCAGCTCCACCGCCAGGTCTGCCGCGATGCGCTCGCCGGTGTAGATGTATTCCTTGGCGCGAATCAGGCTGGTCATATACGGCCACAGCAACGCCCCGCCGTCAGCGGCGGTGAGTCCGATCGAGACGTGCGGATCGCACAGGTAGCTGCGTCGCGACATCAAGACCAAGTCACAACACAGTGCCAGCGATGCACCCAGCCCGACGGCGGGACCGTTGACCGCGGCGACGACCGGAAGCCGGAAGTTGATCATCGCGTTCAGGATGGCCCCGGCCTGTGCGGAAATCTCGTACCGGAGGGCAAGGGAGCGGTGCTGAGCCTTGAGGAACGCGAAATCCCCTCCGCCGCTGAAGGTTTTGCCGGCGCCGGTGAGCACCACAGCAGCGGGCGCCGGCGTCGCGGTCGAACTCGTGCCATACGTCGAGCAGCCGGTGGTGCAAATCCGCGTCGATGACGTTGTGAGCCTGCGGGCGGTTGATCGTCACGATGCGCACGGCGCCGTCTGTGGTCACCCGGAGTTCGTCGCTCACGTCGGCCTTTTCGATTGCCCCGAGGCTCCTGCCAGCGCCGCCGGTTTTTTTGCTATGTTAGCATCGATAGCGAAGTTGCCCTCCCGTTGCTCAGCTTCCAGCTTTCCACCTGCTCGACGAGGTAGTGCCCCGATGCCGGAACAGCCTGACCACCGTTGCTACGACAAGCTTTTCATCGGCGGGCAGTGGCGTGAGCCCGCCGGTGGGCAACGGTTGACGGTCGTCTCCCCGCATTCCGAAGAACCGATCGGCGACGTTCCGGCAGCCACCCCGCAGCGACGTGGACACCGCGGTTCGGGCCGCGCGGCAGGCATTCGACACCGGTCCGTGGCCCCGGTTGGATCCGCGGGAGCGCATGGGCAAGGTCGAGCAGCTTGCCACGATCTACGCCGGCCACCTTGACGAAATGGCCGACCTGATCACCGCCGAGATGGGTTCGCCGCGCAGCTTCAGCAGGCTGGGGCAAGCCGCCGGTGCGGCCGCCATGATGCACCTCACCTTGGCGGCCGCCCGCGACTTTCCGTGGGTGGAGCGCCGCCAGGGTGTGCTCGGCGAGGTGCATCTGCGCCGGGCTCCGGTCGGTGTGGTCGGGGCAATCGTGCCGTGGAACGTGCCGCAGTTCCTGATCATGCCCAAGCTGATTCCGGCGCTGATCGCCGGTTGCACGGTCGTCATCAAGCCGGCACCCGAAACACCTTTGGACGCTTTGTGGTTGGCCGAGATGATCGAGCAGCTCGACCTGCCCGACGGGGTGGTGTCGGTGCTGCCCGGCGGGCCGGATGCCGGCGAGGCGCTGGTGCGCCATCCCGGTGTGGACAAAATCGCGTTTACCGGTTCCAGCGCCACCGGAAGCCGGATCGCGGCCATCTGCGGCGAACAGCTCAAACGGGTCAGCCTGGAACTGGGCGGCAAATCCGCGGCGATCATTCTCGATGACGCCGATATCGGCAAAACCGTGACGGGCCTCAAGACGGCCGGCCTGATGAACAACGGTCAGGCCTGTGTCGCACAGACGCGAATTCTGGTCAGCGAAAAGCGACGTGATGAGGTCGTCGACGCACTCGCCGACATGATGGCGGGTCTGCAGGTAGGCGATCCGGCCGACGAAGCCACCGACGTAGGACCCCTTGTCGCACAACGCCAACAACGCCGGGTTCAGGACTACATCCGAGCGGGACGCGCGGAGGGCGCCCGGATCGTGGTCGGCGGTGAGGATTCGCCGGCCGATCGCGGCTGGTACGTGCGGCCCACCCTGTTCGTCGACGCCACCAACGACATGCGTATTGCTCGAGAGGAAATATTCGGGCCCGTCTTGACGGTCTTGACTTTCCGGGATGAAGACGACGCGGTCCGCATCGCCAACGACAGCGACTACGGCCTGGCCGGATCTGTGTGGACCGCCGATATTGGGCACGGCCTGGAGATCGCCGCCGGTGTACGCACCGGTACCTACGGCATCAACATGTACATGCTCGACACCGGTGTTCCGTTCGGTGGTTTCAAGCACTCGGGTATCGGACGTGAGTTCGGTCCGGAAGGCCTCAGCGAGTACGTCGAGTTGCAGTCGGTGGTCAGCAAGGGACGCATGCCGCCCCTGCCCGACTGAGCGGCAAATCTCGGCGTTGAATCGGTTTACCGGATCTCCAGCGTGAGTTCGACCGGACAGCACAGCTCGCCGCGTTGATTGCGCACCTCGATCTGCAGATCGAGCAGGTAGCGAGGCGGATCGACCGCCGTGTCGCGTCGTTTGGCGATGACGCGTCCGCGGCCCACCATCGTGTCGCCGGCATAGATGGACCCGGCCAGCGCGAGCTTGCGACGAACCACCCGGCTGCCCGGGCCCGCCCAGTCGGTCGCGATCCGGTCGGCGAACCCTGCCAGATGCATGGTGTTGACGAAAATCGCCGGGTGTCCTTGCCGTTCGGCGTAGCCGGGGTCGTGATGGCCGGGAAAATAGTCCCAGGTGGCGCCGGCGTTTTCTACGACCCGCTGATAGCTGATCTCGTCGATCGTCTCGGGTAGCTCTGCGGGAACGCTGATCTGCTCCCAGTCCGCGCCGCCGGTCATGACGGTGCATCCGGCGTGAAGCGGAACAAGGTGTTTCGGTTCAGTGCCACGATCGCGCCGTCCTGGCGACGAAAGGTGTCTTGGGTCCCGATAAAGTGGCCGACACCGAGCCGGGTCCGCTTCTGCGGCGACACCGACAAAACCTCCTCCACCACGGTGAGCCGGTCGCCCTCCACGATCGGCAGCGGAAACTCGGCTTCGTTGGCCGCGTTGACGAAGGTGGTCCCGGGCAGTGGAACCCGCAGGGCAATCGCTGCCACCGGCGGCCGGCCCGTCGGCTCCCACGGCGGGGGTACCAGCCAGCCCATCAGCAGGGCCGGCGGAGCCAGCAGACCTCCCCAGGTCTTGGTGGCGAACTCGGCGTCCCAGTAGGCCGGATTGCCGTCATGAACCAGCGCGGCGAATAGCTGGATCCGTGCTGCGCTGACCACCGTCCCTGCGGTCCGTGGCTCGGTCGCCACGCCCACCATGCGCAGGGCGTCCTGGTAAGTGCCGAAAGCAAGTTTGTAGCTGATGTCCAATGGGGTCGCCTACACCACCAGCGAATCCCGGCTGAGCGCCGAATCCCATTGCAGCTCACGGGAGGTGAAGTACCAGCCGCCTCGCTCGTAGATGAGTGTGTCCTGATATGTGCCGGTTGACCGCAAGGTGGTGACGCCGTCGTTGCCGACGCCGAAAAGCAGTGCGACGCAGTGCTGGGTTGCATTGACGCCGTCGACGCTAATGTCGTGATCGACGGTGACCAAGCGTTGTCCACCACCGTCGAAGGCGGCCCGCAGATCGGTGAAAACCTCTCCGCCACGGGCGAAGGTGGCGCCCGAGTGCCGGAAGGTCGCGATCCAGCCGTTGCGGTCCCCCGCGGAGTAGCACCGGTTATGTCGCGCAGTGAGATTCAGGATGGCATCGCGTCCTGCCGTGCTGTCGAGGACAAATTGCTGCTGGTAGGTCATGGTCATCTGTGTCTTCTTCCCTCTCACCGGCTGACGGTGTAGCCGTGGCTCTCGCGGTCCCAGGCACCCGGTCCCAGTCCCCGCGCGCGAAGTAGATCTTTGCGTACCCGTCCGATCACCGTCTTCGGCAGCTCGTCGAGGACTTCGACGTAGCGCGGTACGCAGAAGTACGGCATCCGGGCACTGCAAAAGTCAAGCAGCTCCTGGTAATCCAACATCTCGTCGGGGCGCAACGTGACCACGAGCAGGATATCGTCCTCGCCCAACTCGCTGGGCACACCGATCGCCGCTGCCTCGGCCACCGACGGGTGGCCCATGACAGCCGTCTCCACTTCGACTGACGAGATGTTCTCGCCGCGGCGGCGCAACGAATCTTTGACGCGGTCCACATATGTCAGGTTCTGCTCGGCGTCGAGCACACCGAGGTCTCCGGTGCGGAACCAGCCCGCGTGCGGTTCGACGCGCAGGCCCGCTGTCGCACCGGGCGCGGCGAGGTACCCCTCGCTCATGACGTGCGGGTAGCGGGGCCGGCAGGCGATCTCCCCCACCGTTCCGTCCGGCACCGGATCGCCGTCGCGGTCGACGATTCGCACCTCGAAGTTGGGGTTAGGCCGGCCCGAGGTACCAGGAACCCCCTCGTCGACAATACTTTTGACCGCGATCGGAAAAGCCTCGGTCATGCCGTACATGGTGACAATGCGGCATCCATAACGCTTTTCGATGTCCCGGTAGGCGGCGGCCGCGATGGGTGCCGCGGAGATGAACCGCAGCGGCAACTGGCTGTCCCGCGGATCGGGGGCCTGGTTGCACAGCATCGAGACCATCGCGCCGGCGCCGGCGAAACCGATCGCGCCGCAGGCACGCACGTCATCCCACACCGCCGCGGGGTGAAATGCCGGGGCAAGCACCGTTGTCCCGCCGACCAGCATCGGCGCCAACACCGACGGCGCCGCGCTGAGATGGAACAACGGCATCGCGGTCCACAGCACCTCACCCGCGCCGAACTGCCACGCCGACGCGACCGTCGCCGCCGTGGTGAACAGGTAATGCCACGTGGTGGCAACCGCTTTGGATGCACCGGTGGTGCCGGAAGTGTAAAAGAGTGACCCGACTGTCGGCGACGTCGCCGGAGTGCGGCGGCACCCCGCGGCTCCCGGTCAGCGCATGCCAATCACCTTGGACCACGATGTCTGCTGAGCATGGGCAGTCGGTCAGCAACCTCATCGACGCGTGGAGCCAGCTCGGTGTCGGTGACGATCGCCCTGGCTCCCGACAACGTGAGCGCATGCAGCAAGAATTCGCCCCTGTTGGCGGCGTTCACCGCGGCGGTCACCGCGCCGATCCGCGCCGCGCCCAACCAGAAATAGATCCATTCCGGACAGGTCGCGGTGAACAATGCGACACAATCGCCCGGCCCAATACCCATGTCCAGCAGGGTATTCGCCGCTGCGCAGGACCGCAGGCGCATCTGTTCGAAGGTGATGTCGGTACCGGCGATCGACATCATCACCCGGTCAGGAAGCTGTTCGGCGCGACGATCGAGCACCGCCGCCACCGTGAAGCGGTCCACGCCGAAATCAGCCGGGCCGATCGGGTTTCTCCCGCACGCTGCCCCAACCGGCAACAGGCGCATCAGGCGTCCCTCAAGCTTTCGCGGCCGCCGGGTCAGGCTGCACCGTCGGGGGTGTACCCGAAGTCGTTGGGCGAGGCCTGTTCACCTGGGTAGAAGCGATGCGCCCAGCGGCGAAGAGCCGCGTAGTCGTGCGCTTCTTCCGGAGCAAGGTTCGGCTTCTCCAGGTACTTCATGTTCTCCCAGGTGAAAAAGTCCTGTTTGATGACTTCCTGCTGCAGCGCAAGGAATTTGGCGGCGCGACCGGTTGGCGCGTCACCGGTGTCGCCGGGCTCGCGGATAGAGCGCCTGGGTATAGAAGTAGTCGGTGTAGTCCTCGTCGACCGGGGTCTGCCCGGTGACCTGGACAGTGGCCACCAGATCGCTGGGAAAGCGGACGATGCCCAGCCCCAGCGAGTAGTTGTCGTAGATGATCTTGGCGTCGACGGGCCCGTTGGGGGTGAGCCAGGTCTGCGCCCGACCGCCGCCGAAGTGGGCATTGACGGTGGCGTGCAGATGGTAGCCCGCGACCTCGAACGAGGCGGTGTTGGCGGGATTCGCGGCTTTGTGCACGTACTGCACGTGGTAGGGGTCGGCGGCGTTCTCGATGATCATCTGCGCGTGCACCTTGACCCTGTTGAGCATGCGGGTGTGTGGGTGCAGTGGGTAGTACTCGTCGGTCTCGAGTTCCGGCAACACCGGCGGTTGCCAGTACGGCGCCCGGCCGTGGCGCTCGTGCCAGACCAGGATGAAGCCGTACCACTCCGCAGTCGGGTAGGTGCGGATGCGGACGTTGTTCTTGCAGCCGATCTTGCTGTAGGGAATCAGCGCGTTGGTGCCGTCGCCGCGCCATTGCCAGCCATGCCAGGGGCAGGCGATGTGTTCGCCTTCCACGGTGCCGCCGACGCCCAGGTTGGCGCCGAGGTGCTGACAGTAGGCATCCAGCACATGCACCTTGCCGGATGCGGTGCGGAACAGCACCAGCTCCTCACCGAAGTAGTGCGCGCGCTTGACCTGGCCCGGGGCCAAGTCGGACGCGAAGCCGACGATGAACCAGCCCGTCGGGAACCGGTACTTTGATAGGGCGATGCCGGCTGAACCGAACTCCCGCTCCGAGGGGTCTTCAGCCGACTCTGGAGCCGGGTCCGAAATTGTATGCGTCACGAGTACTCCGTTTCCCACGCGGCCGAGCCCAACTGGGCCGAACGAATCCAAGCCAACCTTGACTCACCGTGCTTCGACGACTAGGTCTATTTTTACTATTTTAGGCATAGAACGTCAACGCGGTGCCGGCGCATCCGATCGAGCCGGTTGGTCATCGCCGGTTCGCCCCTGCGGATTCTTCCGGTTTTCCCTTGTGGCTGCAGCGATTTCCGGATGCGTCCGCTGACCTACGCCTGCTGGGGCGAGCGACTACTCGGAAAGCCGCAACGCCGCCTTGGGGCATTGCTCCACCGCGGCGCGGACGTCGATCTCCCGGTCCGGCGGCACCTCGCCATCCGCGATCTGTACGACGTCCGCGTCGCCGATTTCGAAAATGTCCGGCGCGATCGATTCGCAGAAGCCGTTGGCCTCACACAAGTCTTCGTCGACAATCACGCGCATCAGCTGCTCCTTATTGCTCAGCACTACTTAGGCACCTATGGGGCGGGTCCCGATCACCGCGCTCTCCGCGAGCTGCGCGAGGTCGTCCTCGGTCAGCCCGCACCGCTGGCGCAGCACCTCTTCATTGTGCTCGCCGAGCCGCGGCGGCGGCCGGTTAAGCCACTGCGCTGGCCGAACAGCCGCGCGAACGGTGGGCAGGGATACCGGCCAGGCCCAGTACTCGGGTGGTCGAGTTCCTCGAAGAACCCCCGATCGCGCAGCTGCGGGTTCTCGGTCACCAACGACGGCGACACCACTGGGGCCGCCGGGATCCGCGCCCCCGCCAGTCGCTCCACCGTCGAATCCAGCGGCTGCCCGGCGAACCAGTCCCGCAGCCGTTCATCGATTTCGTCGGCCCGCTCGTACGTTCGTCGGCAGTCTGCATACGCGTCATGACACCAGGACGGCGCACCCATGAGGTCGACCAGCGCGCTCCACTGTTGGTCGTCGCGCACGGTGACCGCGATCCAGTCATCCTCCGGGCCGGCACAGCGATAGATGTTCTGAATGGCCCGGCCCTGACCGCGGTTGCCCCGCCGGCTCAGCGTCACACCGAAAACCTCGTGTTCGATCGTCTGCATCGCGGTAACGTTCAACACCGTTTCGATCATCGGCAACTCCACCTGCTGGCCGGCGCCGGTGCGGTCGGCGAACTGCAGTGCGGCCAGCACCGCGAACGCGGCGTGCACCCCGGCCAACGGGTCACAGGCGCCGCGTGGCGTCACCGGCGGATTCTCCGGCAATCCGGTCACCCAGGCCAGGCCGGCAATCTGCTCCATGGTGGGTGCGAAGCCGACCCGCTCGCGCCACGGACCGGCCAGCCCGAACGCCGGCATCCGGGCGACGACGAGCTTGGGATTCACCGCCAGCAGCACATCGGCGGTGAGCCCGAAATGGTCCATCACCCGCGGCGAGAAGTTCTCGATCACGGCGTCGGCGCCGGCGACCAGCCTCTTGAACAGACCTCGACCTTCTTCGGAGCCCAAATCCAGCGTGACGGAACGCTTGTTGGTGTTCATCGCGTGAAACACCCAGCCGTACTCCCACCAGTCGTCGACATCCTTGCGCATGCCGCCGGAGTAACGGATTCCGTCGGGACGCTGGATCGACTCCACCTTGACGACGTCGGCACCGAACGCTGCCAGCAAGTGCGTGGCGGCCGGCCCCGCCCAAAAGGCGGTCAAGTCCACGATCCGCACACCCTCGTAGCGGCAATCCGGGTGGCGCCGGCTCGCCTTCGGATTCGGCTTTGCGCCAGGGAATTCGTCGTTGTCCGCGCCGGGCGCTGCGGTGCTGCGCATCGGCGCGGGTGCGCACGCCGACATCAGCCACGGCGGCCGCGGCTGGTGGAAGCCGGCGGGGTTGGCGACGAACACCCCGCGTTCGGTCACGTAGTCCATGTCGCGGATCGTGGAGCCGTTGCCCAGTGCCGCGATCGGCAACCGGAACAGCTGACCGAGCTCGACGATCTCTTCGACGGTCCGTTCGCCGATCCACGGGCCGATCTGTTCACGTATGAAGTCGCGATAGGCCCAACGGCCGAACTGAAACCGCAGCTGTTCGATCTCCTCGAACTGTGGGCATTGCACCATCGCGGCGAAGTCGAGCCATTGCTGGCCGGTGACCATGGTGATTCCGACGTAACCGTCCTTGGCCGGTTCGATAGAGGGCACTTCAAGAGTCCGGCGGATCGGCGGCACCTGCAATAGTTGGGAATGCAGCCATTCGCTGCTCTGCATGGTGATCAGTGCCTCGAGCATGGACAGGTCCAGATGTTCACCGGGGCCGCCGTGCTGCACCCGGCGGCGAACCGCCAGCGCGCCGAAGGCTGCGAACACCCCACCCATGTACTCCCCCAGGTCACCGCCGATCGAGATGGGCGGGCCCGCGGGGTCGCCCCGGAAACCCGTGCAGCCCGACCAGGCTTGCAGGGTGAATTCGCTGGCCGCGCGGTCGGCGTGCGGACCCGTCCAGCCGAAGTCGGAGATCGTGACGACAACCGCTTGCGGGTAGGCGGCCAGCATCCGCTGCGGATCGATACCCAGCGGATAGGCTTGTGACGGGCTCGCGGTGACCACCACGACATCGGCGGCGGCGAGTTCGGCGCGCAACCGATCGGAATTCGGATGGCAGGTCACGCTGCGTTTGCCAGCGTTGAGGTAGCTGAACAGCGGCGAATTGTCGGGGCCGACACGTGTGATCCGGTGACGCCGGTAGCGGACCACCCGCGTAACGAGTTTCCTTGGGGCGGTTCGATTTTGCGCACGTCCGCACCGGCGTCGACCAAGAGCTTCCCGCAGTAACTGCCGGCGATCCGGTCGCTGATCTCGACGACGCGCACATTCGTCAGCGGCGTCGGCCTGCGTCGGAACCTCGCCTCTTTATCCGGCTATTTATATCATTACTGCTAAGATAGCTCAAGCCAGTCGAGTACCTAGCGGCTGTTAATATCGCTAAGACGCGGCGGTAGCCGGGCGCGGCGGGTCGCCGCTCATCGGCTCAAGCCTGCGAGGACCGGATGACCGCTCTGGGAATTGGTCTTGATGCTCGTCGCCGGCTCTCGGCCCCGAGGATCGCCGAGATCATCGCCGACGAGCTGCGTCGCCAGATCATCGACGGCGAGTTGGCCGACGGCGATCTTTTGCCCCGCCAGGAAGTGCTGGTCGAGCAGTTCAACGTCAGCCTGGTGTCGTTGCGCGAGGCGTTGCGAATCCTGGAGACCGAAGGACTGGTGTCGGTTCGGCGCGGCAACCGCGGCGGTGCCGTCGTGCACGCTCCGGCGAAGACCAGCGCCGCGTACATGCTCGGCCTGCTGCTGCAAAGCGAGTACGTTGCGGTGGCCGACCTGGGCGCGGCGTTGCAGGAACTCGAGCCCACGTGCGCCGCGCTCGCCGCGCAGCGACCCGACCGCGCAGACACCCTGGTACCAAAACTCAAGCAGGTCAACGACTCGATGGCCGAGAACATCGAGGACGGTCGCCGCTTCACCGAAATCGGCCGCCAATTCCACGATGTGATTGTGCGGGGCTGCGGCAACCACACCATCATCGCGGTGGTCGGCAGCTTGGAGACGCTGTGGACCAGCCACCAGCAGCAGTGGGCCGACGAGAGTTCGGCAAGTGGCACGTACCCGTCGCTGACCAAGCGCCGCGCCGTGCTCAGCACGCATGACAAGATGGCCGAGACGATCGCCGAGGGTGACGTCGACCGGGCCCGCCGGATCGCGGGCCGCCACCTGGCCGACGCGCAGACCTACTTGTTGTCCGGCCGGGCCGACCAACGCATTATGCGCTGTCGCCGCAGGCGCTGTCGCGCCCGCGCGACATCCGGCGCCCGTAGCTGAAAGCCCGTCAACTCGCATGCGAACCGCATTGGTTACCGGTGGAAGCGGCGGGATCGGAAAAGCGTGCGCCCGCAAGCTCTGCGAACTCGGCTACGACGTGGTGTGGTGGCGCGCCGTGTTGGTCCGTTGCGCACGACGGCCGAAGAGATCGGCGCGCGCCATATCGTGGCCGACGCGTCCGATCCGGACGGCTTCGCCGCCGCGATAAGCGCGCTGGAGACAATCGATCTCGTGGTTCATGCGGCCGGCGTGCTGGGCGGAACCTACGCTCGCAAGCAGACATTCGAGCAGTGGCGAGCGATCATGTCGGCGAACCTGGACTCCTGCTTCGTGGTGACTTCGGCAGCGTTGCCGCGGATGCGGGCCGGTTCGCGGCTGGTGTTCGTGTCGTCGTCCGCGGCGCATGAGCCGATGATGGCCCGGACCGCCTACTCGGCGTCCAAGGCGGGTATGAATGCGTTCGCCCGGGCATTGGCGATCGAGGTCGACCGGGACGGCATCGCTGTCCACATCGTGACGCCTGGGCCGGTGGAAACCGAGATGCTGCAGGATGTTCCCTTCGAGATGTTCGCGATACAAGTTGCCGACGTGGCCGAGGCGGTCGCTTGGCTGGACACCGTCGACCCGTCGGTCGATCTGCCGGAGATCAGGCTGAGCGCCGTGCAGCGCGGTCCCTTCGCGCGTCCGCCGATCGTGCCCACCGAGGCGCGCCGTCGCGCCACTCAGCGGAATTCTTTGATCACCGATTCGCCGAACGCGGCTAGCGAATCCGGAGCGGCGAAATCGGCGAACCACACGTAGAAGCGCTCGACGCGCTGGGCGGCCAAGCCCTGAAAGTGCGCGATCAACTCGTCGGCGTCGCCGCAGACCAGTCCGGGTCCCAGGTGACCGAATCGCCGAGTGCTGACCTCGCGCACAGCGTCTGGATCGCTGCCGGAGCGGACGAAGCCCACCATCTGCTGGACCGAGATCCGGGCTGACCCCGCCGCCTTGGAAAGCCGGGGCAACCGGTCGAGGTGGTTTGCCTGCAGGTTCCACCAATCCGCATATCTGCGAACGAGTTCCATCATCCGGCGCCCGCTGCCACCCAGGACCAGTGGTATCGGATGCGTTGGTATGGGAGCTTGGCTCTGTCCCGCCGACGAATCCCTCGCCCCCCAGTACTGCGTGACCAGGGCCAGGTGGCGTTCGAGTTGCTCGACCCGGGCCACCGGATCCTGTTGACCGACATCGAATCTGGTGAACTCGGCGGGCCAGGATCCCGCGCCGAGCCCGAGCTCGAATCTGCCGCCCGACGCCTCGGACAGCGTGACGGCCTGCTTGGCCAGCACAGCCGGATGCCGGAACGCGTCGCAGAGCACCAAGTGGCCGATCTTCAGCCGCTCCGTCTTGGCCGCCACCCACGTCGCAATGCCCATTGCCTCCCAGATGTTTTCATCGGGCTGGCCCGGCGCTTCGAGGTGGTCGATGAATGCCAGCCCGTCGAAGCCGCTCACTTCGGCTTGGCGCGCCCGTACCAGGAAGTCAGCCACCGGCAACCGCACCTGCGGCACGAACAGATACCACTCGACCATGCGCCCACCTATTGCTCTGTCCGATTGCAACCGAGTCGCTAGTTTACTATTTTTATTATGTTAGGGGTCTTATGGATGTCGGACTGACTTCGGAGCAGCTGGCGCTGCGCGACACGGCGCGCGACATCCTGCGTACCGAGTGTCCCCCGCACGTGGCCCACCGGGCGATCTCCGACCCGGAACACTGGCGCACGCTCTGGAAGACGATCGTCGACCTCGGCTGGACGGAGCTGGCGACGTCGGATGCAGATGGCGATTTCGGACCGGTCGAGCTGACGGTCGTCCTGGAGGAATGCGGCGCCGCCATCGCTCCTGTCCCGTTCCTGAGCAGCGTGGGCATGGCCGCCGGAGTATTGCGCGCCTGCGGCTCGGCCTTCGACGACGTGCTCGCCGACATTGCCAGCGGTGTCGTCGCGACCCTGGCCGTTCACTGCCCGGGGGAACGGCTACCGGGGGCCCCCACGACGCTGCAGCATGGACGCCTGAGCGGACTTGCCCTCGCCGTGCCCAACCTGCAGCGCGCCGAATTGATCGTCACGCTGGCCCGGTCGCCAAGCAGCCCAGACGGTCTGGTGGCGGCGGTCGTCCGCTGCGGCCAGGGCGTCCAGGGGGTGAGCATCCAAGCTTGCGAATCCACCGACCCCGCACAACCGGTGGCCGACGTCGAGTTCGACACCGCGCCGGTGGCCACGGCGCCCGTCGGCGACGTCGATACGGTGCTGACCGCACCGCTGGTCGCCGCCGCCGCCGACTTGGTGGGCGCGGCAAGCTCCGCGCTGCACCGCTCGGTCGAGCACGCGAAGTCGCGGCACCAGTTCGGTAAGCCGATCGGCGCATTCCAGGGGATCAAACACGCGCTGGCCGACAACTATGTCAGCGTGGAGCGCGCCCGCGGCCTTACCTACGCGGCCGCCGCCCGCCTCACCGACCCCGAGACCGAACCCGCCGCCGCCTGGACGTCAGCCGCCCTGGCCAAGGCGGCGGCCGGGGACGCGGCGGCCAACTGCGCGCGCACCGCGGTACAGGTGCACGGCGCTCTGGGGCAGACCTGGGAGCACGACATCCACCTCTACGTCCGGCACGCCTGGCAGGGTGCCGCGATGCTGGGAGACAGTCGCGCGCTCTATGACGCGGTGGGCCATCGCTTCGCCGGAGGTGGAGCATGACTGCGGTTGCCCCCATTGTCGAGGAATTCGCCACCTGGTTGGCCGAGTTCCTGCCGAAGGACTACTACCGGCAATATCCCACCTACCGATGGGATCTCGCGCTGCGGCGGGACTACCAGCGGGCCACGTTCGAAGCCGGATGGATACAACCCACCTGGCCCCGCGAGCACGGCGGCCGATCCCTGAGCTTGCGCGACGCGATGGAAATCCGGATCGAGGCCGCACTGCGATCCGCGCCCAAACTGCCCAGCGTTCAGGGTCCCGGTGTCGCCGCACCCGGCATCCGCGAGTTCGGCACGCCCGAACAGATCGACCGGCTGCTGGTACCCCTGCTGCGCGGTGACGAGTGGTGGGCGCTGGGCATGTCCGAGCCGGAAGCCGGTTCGGACTTCGCCGCACTGCGCACCCGCGCTGAGCGCGACGGCCCTGATGGCCAAGTTTTCCGGGTCAACGGCCACAAGATCTGGACCACGCATGCGCACAAGTCACGTTGGTG
The DNA here is from genome assembly GCA_963787635.1 of uncultured Actinomycetota bacterium. Classification (GTDB taxonomy): domain Bacteria; phylum Actinomycetota; class Actinomycetes; order Mycobacteriales; family Mycobacteriaceae; genus Mycobacterium. The sequence goes on from CAWBDP010000012.1 coordinate 43,157, forward strand.
CACTTTGTATGTCCGCACCGACCCGGATGCACCCAAACACCGCGGCATCTCCTGCCTCATCCTGGATTTGGAGTCACCGGGATTACGGATCGAACCCATCCGGATGGCGTCGATCTCCGACGAGACGTTCTGCGAGGTTTTCCTCGACGACGTAGAGGTGCCGGTGGACAACCTGCTGGGGCCCTACAACGGCGGCTGGAATGTCGCGATGTCGTCATTGCGCCATGAACGCCAGATGATCTGGATCATGAACTGGGTCGAGATCCAGCGCGGCCTCGACTCGGTACGCGGCGCCGGGCTCGGCGCCAATGACGGCATCTACACCGAGCTGGGCTCGTTGCTCGCCGATGCCGAAGCGTTGCGCGCCACCGGATACCGCTCGCTGGAAAACGAACTGGCCGGACGGCCCAGCCCAGAAGCAGACATTATGAAGCTTCTCGGCTCGGTTACTCTGCAACGAGTTTGGGAGCTCAGCGCGGCCGCCAACGGGCCGCATTCGGTGACCGACCCGGACTTGCTCTTCGAACGCCAAGATGCACTGGCCGCGACCATCTATGGCGGAACATCCGAAGTCCAACGCAACATCATCGCCGAGCGGCTGCTCGGGCTGCCGAAGGGATGACGACGATGGATTACGAACTCGGCGACGACGCCGCCGACCTGCGAAGGCATCTGCGGGAACTTATTTCCCACAATATTCCCGCCGACTTCCTCGGGGCCTGCACCGACGATCCCGACGACCTGGCCACTACCGAATCGTTCTGCAAGCTGCTGGCCGCCGAGGGTTTGCTGGCGCTGGCCTGGCCGAAAGAGCATGGCGGCGGGGGTGGCTCCATCTGGCAGCAGACTGTACTGCGCGAAGAGATGTGGGCCAACTACGAGCCCCGCGGTCCGCAATACATGGGAATCAACTGGGTGGGCCCGGCGATCATGCGCCACGGCAGCGCCGAGCAGAAAGCCAAGCACCTGTCCGGCATCGCGTCCGGCGAGGTGATCTGGTGTCAAGGATTTTCCGAGCCGGAGGCCGGAACCGACCTCGCCTCGTTGCGTACCCGCGCCGTGCCGGACGGAGACGGTTGGCGCATCACCGGCCAGAAGGTATGGACGTCATATGCCCGGATGGCGTCGTGGTGCGTGCTGGCCGCGTGCACCCACCCGGACGCGCCGAAGTCCAAGCGACTCAGCCTGTTCCTGATTCCGATGGACCGGCCCGGATTCACCGTCCGGGGCATCCCGTCGATGCTCGGACCGCATCACCTCAACGAGATGTTCCTGGACGACCTGCAAGCATTTCCCGGCGACGTGCTGGGTGAGCCCGGCGACGGCTGGCGGGTGATGCGCGAGGCGCTGGCGTTCGAACGTGTCGGCATCGCACGCTACGCGCGATGCGAGTCGCTGCTGGAACGGACCCAGACCCTGCTCGGCAACGACTGGGACCGGCTGCCGGAATCGATTCGCGCCCGGTGGGTTCGGGCACTCGTCGACCTGCGGGTGGCCAGGCTGATGGCTTACCGGGCGGTGTCGCTGCAGGACGACCCGTCGGCGGGTGCGGCGGCCAGTGCCGCCCGCATCACCACCACCATCTGCGATCAGCAGGTCGCCGAGTTGCTTTTCGACGTGCTGGGTCCCTCGGCGTTAGACAGCGGTGCTGCCGCGGCGCTGCATGGGGCGATCGACGACCATTGGCGCTACGCGCAGGCGGCCACCGTCGCGTCGGGCACCATCGAGGTCCAGCGCATGATGGTGGCACGCGACGTGTTGGGAGAGCACCGGTGAAAACCGAGCTGCCGCAGGATATTGCCGATTTCGCCGCTGTCGCCGCCAAGCGGCTGGTTCGGTTGGGCGGCCCGCAGGCCGCACTTCGGGCCGAGACCGACGACGGCGTTCGCGATTCGGCACGCAAAGCCCTGAACGAAGTCGGTGCGTTCGAGCTCGAGGTCCGGTCGGGCTCCGACGACCGGCTCGCCGCGGCGGTACTGTGCCGAGCCGCGGGCGCGACTGCCCTGCCCTACCCGCTTGTCGAGGAGCTGCTGGCAATCGACGGCGCGCGACTGACGCTGGTGAATCCCGAGGCGCCGCGTGTCGACCACGGTGATCTGCCCGGCGACTGGATCGCCGCCGACCTCGACGGCAATCGGTATCACCCACAGCTAGGCGCGCGAGGCAACGCCAAGCTGGGGCCGTTCCTGGTGCCGGCCACATTGAATGGCCCCGATGGCACCGTGCCGGTCGCCGACGTTAACCTTCACCTCGTGTTGGGGTCGTGGCGGATATTGGGAGCTGTACAGCGGTCGTTGGACATCGTGACCGAACATGTGCAGGCACGGATCCAGTTCGGTAAGCCCCTGGCGGATTTCCAGGCGGTGCGGTTCGCCGTCGCGGATGCTTCCGTGGCGGTGCGCGGGCTTTACGAACTGGCGAAGTACACCGTCAGCCGACCGGAATCGACTGCGACGCAGGTTTGTTCGGCTGACGCCCTCGTGCTACGACTGAAGGCATCCGAGACGGCGCGGCAGGTGCTGCGCACCTCGCATCAGCTGCTCGGCGCGCTGGGATTCTGCGACGAATCCGACGTCAGCGTGCTCGACCGACACACCCAACCGCTGATCCGGCTGCCGCTGGGCGCCGACGCGCTGAGTCTGCGCCTCATCCCCGACGTCCGCGACGGCTACCTGGAGACGCTGTTCAGCAAACCGGTACCAGCATGAGTATTGAGCGGTTCTCGCTTCGCCGAGTGTCACGCCAGCGTGACGTAGGGCGCCGAGCGTCACGCCAGCGTAACGCTCGAGTCGGTAACGATGCCGAGGAGCGGCGCTGGTGAGTATTGAACCCGTCGCAGCCGGGGTTGCCACCAATCCGCTGGAAGATGGAATTCCGTTCGGGACCAAACTCCGGCAGCTGGCCGAGCAGCTACGTGACAAGCCGGCCGTGACCGTTGTCACGTTGGACGGCAGCTCAGAATCGCTGACATTCGGTGAACTCGACGCCTGCGCCAACCAGTGGGGCCGGGCCCTAGTCACCAACGGTGCACAGACGGGTTCCTTTGTTGCCCTGCCAATTCCGAATTCGGTACACCTGGTATTGGCGACGCTGGGCGCCTGGAAGATCGGCGCGGTTCCCATTCCCATGCATTGGGATCTGCCCGAATGGGAGCGTAACCGGGTGCTCGCGGTGATCGAGCCGGCCGTCGTCGTCGACGAACAGCACCGGTGGACGCTGGCCGAATGCGCCGCAGGAGAATCCGAAAGCCAGCTGCCCGAAGCGGTTTCCCCCACCGCGAACGGAATCTGCAGCAGCGGGTCGACCGGAGTGCCCAAAGTGATCCTGAACCTGGCGCCGTCGCTGTGGACACCGCAGCACGGCGAGCCGTTTCTGATGAACTGGACGCCGGTGGCCAAGCCGCAGACCATCCTGGTGCCCGCGCCGATGTATCACACCAACGGCTTCGCCACCTTACTGATGCTGCTGGGCGGCGATCATTTGGTGGTCCTCGAAAAGTTCGACGCCGCACTGTTTATAGACACCGTCGAGAAGTACCGGATCACCAACTTCACGGCCACACCGACGATGCTGGCGCGCATCGCGGCGCTGCCCGACATCCGCGAGCGAGATCTGTCCAGCGTCGTCTTCATCCTGCAAGGTGCCGCCGTGATGCCACCCACGCTGCTGCACACGTGGTTTGACTTGCTCAGTCCCGAGCAGATCGTGACGGCCTACGGCATGACCGAGAATCTTGGGCTCACCGCGTTGCGCGGCGACGAGTGGCTGACTCACCCGGGCAGCGTCGGCCGCGGCTTCCGGGACACCGAGATCCGGATTTTGGACGCCGAGAAGAACCCCCTGGGTCCAGGCGAGGACGGCGACGTCTACCTGCGCGCGCCGATGAGTGCCGGTTACCGCTATCTGGGCGGCGCCCCACCACTTCCGTCGACCGACGACGGGTTCCGATCCGCCGGAGACGTCGGCCACCTCGACGAGGACGGTTTCCTCTACATCGTCGACCGCCGTGCCGACATGATCGTCACGGGCGGTGCGAATGTTTTTCCGGCAGAGGTCGAGTCGGCACTGACCGACCACCCAGGGATCGCCGACGTCGTGGTGATCGGGATCTCCGACGAGCAGTGGGGACGCCGGGTGCACGCCGTGGTACAAGTCGCTCCCGGCACTGTGCTCACCGAACAGCAGGTGATCGAATACGCCAAGAGTCGGTTGGCTCCGTACAAGGTTCCCAAGTCCGTCGAGTTTATCGGCGCGATTCCGCGCACGGCGGCAACCAAGGTGAACCGCTCGGCGATGATCGAGGCCCGCGGGGGGTAGTCGTCCAGGCTCCAAGGGTTTGTCGAGAATCCGACAAGGTATAACCCCGAGTCTTTTCTCAGCCCTCCCGGCCGCGACGACCGGGCCATGAGAAAGGAAACAATATGTGGACTCGGTTCTTGGTCATGTCCTTTTGGACGCGCGTAGCCATAGCGGCGGGTATCGACGCGATGATCGATGGCGTACGGTTGTTCTCGAGCTGGCTAGGTGGCTACCACCTGGCGTCCGCGCCGCAGTTGATAGACCACAACCTGTTTCACACGATCATCTCGCAAGGCATCGGCTACGTGCTTGCTGGCCTGATGGTGGCAGCGTTCACCAACAACTCACATGAGATCTACACATACACCCTCCGTGGGCTCGACTCCCAGCAGCGGTCGACGGCCATCGAGGCGGCCATCCGCGGCCCGGTGCCGACCGATGTGTATGTCCGCAGTGCGGCAATTGGGGTCGCCAGGCGCCGGCTCCAGTGCGTCGGGTTCTGGAAAACGATATGGCTGGTCGCGTTGTGCTTGAACGCGTTGGCCCTGGCCCTGGGTCTGACAGATGGCTGGCAAGGATTCGACCTTGAAGGCTGGGCTTGGTCCGTGCTCGTGCCCTGCTTTGCGGCTGCTGCGTGGTACGTCTCGAAAAGTGCTGAGCAGCGCTTCCGGCTCCTCAGCTGGACCGACAGTTTCGATGCTGCGGCGGTGAGCGCTTCGCACTGAGGTGCACGCCAAGTGGTTGCTGCCGCGGTCGTCATGTCGGCCGCGGCAGCTTGGCGCGGGTCGTCTGATGGTGCACCTCTGCGCCGCTGGTCCCCACAGTCGGTCCCATCGCCGGAGGGTCGGCGTGCGTTCTTTTGTCCATCAGTGAGCGACAACCGTTGCGCGTTGCAACGAATAAGAGGCGGTGCGTCAGGGCTGCGTCGACGACGTCGAAGCTGCAACGAGGAGTCTGATCGTAGGAATAGGGCAGTAACGGTTTGCCCGTCGGCACAGCGGCTGACTGCATATGGTGAGCAAGTGGATGGTACGCCGTTCGGACGTTATCGCCTGATTGAGTTGCTGGGCCGCGGCGGCATGGGCGAAGTGTGGTGCGCGCGGGACACCGCGGCCAACAACCGCACCGTGGCGATCAAGCTGCTGCCGCCGCATCTGGCTGCCGACGACACGTTCGTGGCGCGGTTTCGTCGGGAAGCCGATGCGGCCGCGCAGCTGAACAACCCGCACATCATTCCCATCCACAACTACGGCGAAATCGACGGCCGGCTCTACGTGGACATGCGCCTCATCGAAGGCCGCGATCTACAAGAGGTGCTGGCCGAGGGGCCTCTGGAGGCGGTGCGCGCGGTGCGCATCATCGAGCAGATTGCCAAGGCGCTGCACGCTGCGCACAAGATCGGGCTGGTGCACCGTGACGTGAAACCGTCCAACGTCTTGCTCGACGAGGACGACTTCGTGTATCTGATCGATTTCGGCCTCGCCCGCGGCGCCGACGCGACCCGATTGACCGGCACTGGCAGCGTCATCGGCAGCTGGCACTACATGTCTCCGGAGCGGCTGCGCGCCGGAGAGGTCGACGCCCGCTCCGATATCTATGCGTTGCGTGCGTGCTCTATGAGTGTCTGACCGGCAGGACACCTTATCCCGGAGACAACTTCGAACAGCAAATTACCGCGCATTTGATGGACCCACCGCCGCGCCCATCGAACACCGACCCCAACGTGCCGGCCACGTTCGACCCGGTGATCGCCACCGGGATGGCTAAAGATCCCGACCAGCGCTATGCCACCACCGTCGAGCTGGCCAGCGCCGCCCACCACGCCGTCAACGCCCCGCGGAAACCACCCAGCGAGCCCACGCCGCTCACCGAGGCGACCCAACCCGCAGCCGAGCCGGTGCTGGCAACAACGCGCCGAGACCGTTCTTGCCGCGGTCCAACACCGCCCACCCGGCCAGCCACCTACCCCACAACCCCGACCCGCCGATCGCCCGGCCCCCGACGCCGGCGCACCGCCACCACGCCCGTGGTGGCGCCGAGCGGTTATCGTGATTCCGGCTGCCCTGCTGGCGGTGTTTGTCGTTGCCGGCATCGCCATTGTCCTCACCAGCCGCAGCACAGGTCAAGGGCTACACGGGCCCTGAGCACCGCGGACCCGCATACGGTTCTCAAGCTCGCGCTGCCGTTCACCGGCCTCAACCAGCCCGACGGTGTGGCGGTGGACACCGCCGGCAACCTCTACGTCACCGACGCGGGCAAGACCGGGTGCTGAAACTGGCGGCTGGCTCGGCCACCCAGACCGTGCTGCCATTCACCGGCCTCAACAGCCCGATGGGTGTGGCCGTGGACACCGCCGGCAACCTCCACGTCACCGACGCGGGCAACCATCGGGTACTGAAACTGGCCGCGGGCTCGCCCACCCAGACCGTGCTGCCGTTCACCGGCCTCAACAGCCCGATGGGTGTGGCCGTGGACACCGCCGGCAACCTCTACGTCACCGACGCGGGCAGAGCAATGGATGCAGAACCTGTGGATGGCCCTCGGCCTGGTGACCCAGACCGTGCTGCGTTCACCGGCCTCTGGGGACCGCAGTGGCGGTGGACGCGCGGACCTTTACGTGCGACCGGGATAACAACCTGGTGCTGAAACTGGCGGCGGGCCAGAACAGACCGTGCTGCCGTTGAACGACTAGGCATCCTGAGGGTGTGGAGTACGCCAGCAGCTCTACGTCGAGCAATGATCAGAACCTGTGGATGGCCGCGGTGAGTGAACGGGCGCACCTTCCCGAGGATGATCTGAATGTCCAAGTAGGTCTGATCAAGAGCCGGCGTTTGGCGCGCTGGTTCGGGAAGGTACGCCCATGCTCAAGGTAGTCCACGACGCGGATGCGTCCAACGAGAACGGCACGGCGGGCGCGTTGTTGCTCGACGAGATCGTGCGTGACGGTGCACGGGCAATGCTGGCAGCGGCGTTGCAGGCCGAGGTCGCCGCCTACATCGACGCCCATGCTGGTGATCTCGACGCGAACGGGTATCGGCTGGTGGTGCGCAACGGCTACCACGGCGAACGCGAGGTGTTGACCGCCGCGGGGGCCGTGAGCGTGAAAGCCCCGCGGGTCAACGACAAACGCATCGACGCGGGTACCGGTGAGCGGCAGCGGTTTTCCTCTGCGATCTTGCCGGCGTGGGCGCGCAAGTCGCCGCAGATGGCCGAGGTGCTGCCGCTGTTGTACCTGCACGGACTGTCCAGCGGCGACTTCGAACCGGCCCTGGAGCAGTTCCTGGGCACCGGGGCGGGGTTGTCAGCGTCGGCGATCACCCGGTTGACTTGCCAATGGCAGGACGAGGCCAAGTCATTTCAGGAGCGGGACCTCTCCGGTGCCGACTACGTGTATCTGTGGATTGACGGGATTCACCTGAAGGTGCGGCTCGACCAGGAGAAGTTGTGTCTGCTGGTGATGATCGGGGTGCGCGCCGACGGCCGCAAGGAACTGGTCGCCCTGACCGACGGGTATCGCGAGTCGACCGAATCGTGGGCCGATCTGCTGCGCGGCTGCCGACGCCGTGGCATGCGGGCCCCGGTCCTGGCCGTGGGAGATGGTGCGCTGGGATTCTGGAAGGCTGGCTGCACAGTGGTTGGCTGACGGGTCAACAGTAGGCGATTGAGGAGTTGGGCGAGGCTGTCCGATCCGAAGCGCACCCGTGAGCAGCGCTGTTGAGATCGCATGGCGACTAAGTCCAGGGAATCGTGCTTGCAGACGATAGAGCGGTGCCTGGAAAGTACGGCGCAACAGTCCGTGGCGTTTCGTGCTACCGCGCTGCCACGGGATGCGGGTCACAGATCTTCAACGCCGAAGACATCGACCGAGGTGCGCAGGTCGCGATCAGCCAAGGCCCTGGTTCGAGATCGACGTACGGCGCGAAGTATGCCGGAAAAGCGGTCGCATGAAGATCGTCGACTGGACGCCGACGTGTTGTGGTCTACCGGCTATCGGCGGCAGCCGAGCACTGGATAAACATCTGAGAACGCTCGACGAACGTGCCGATCTGGGAGTGCATGGACTTTGGCCGATGATGAGATCGCCCTCCCAAGGCCCAGATACCGCCCGATCGTCGACCTCAGCTGGGCGCTCGGCAGATAGTTGACCGTGTCGGAAATCCGACGCCCGACGCTCAGCTGAGCGCTGGAGCGCGGGCGGTTTACACAACGCTTCGCCCGGTGCGCAGGCACTGGTCAGCTCGCGGCGCAGCACGCCGCGTCCTTGCACGTAAATCGCCTGAGAAATGGTGTCGTGGGACACCGGCAGCTCCGGATCGATCAGGATACGTCCGTGGCCAGCACGGCGGCGATCTGCTCAGAGACTGTGCTTGTTTTTGAGCCGCCGTTGCACGACAACACGGACCTGGGTCACGAGGGCCCCAGCTAGCCGAATCTGGTTCGACGCGCCCGCCGGTGGCTCGCTGCTGGGCCAGCATGCGCCTGATAGCGAGACCGCGGCATCCCAGCTGCCGCGGGTGGCACCGAACCGCCGCAACGCCTGGTGGCGCCTGGTGCATCGCGGCAACGGCCATTGAACTGAATATCGCGCATCACCGACGAGGGCGCCCGGCCCGACCGGCGCGCCATCGACTGGTTCGACTCACCCCGCCAAGTGCCGAGCATGATCTCTTCACGCTACAGCTATCGACAACCGCGGCCGTACCCGTCGCTGCGGCTGCTTAAGCGGTGGATTCACACAAGCACACTGAACGAACCATCCTGCCCGCAGCGTTCCGACATCGCCCACCAAAGCTCCAGCCGGCCTCGAATCCGCACCCTGGGCAACCAACTGCCAGCACCGACGTCGCACCGACAACACAGTCCGATGCTTGGCCATATCAACACTCTCTACCGCGAAGTGTTGCAATCACCCGTTGAACTCAGGCCGGGTAACGGTGGCTGTGGCGTCGATGACGGACCAAAGTAACTGTAGCCGGTTTGCCCGCGGCGAAGCCTGCTGGCTATTTATTGTTAGCGCGTGGAGGACAAACCGGTCGGGCGCTGTCACCGTTTCGAGTTGCTGGGCCGCGGCGGCACGGGTGAAGTCAAGCGGGCATTCGACGCGGACCCGGGCCAAGACGAGACGTTCGTGCAACGGTTCCGCCGGGAGGCCGCCGCCGCGAGACTGAATAGCCCGCAACTCATTCCCATCCATGACACGGCGAAATCGACGGCCGCTTGTATGCGGACAAGCGGCTGGTCGAGCGCCACGACCTGCAAACGCCGACACCGAAATGCGTAGACACCGCTTTCCCCTCGGGCGCGAAGAAAGGAACTTCGATGAAGAGCAGCACCCGTTGGCGCCGAACCGCCGCTGCGCTCACCACCGGCGGAGCCGCCCTGGCTATCGGTGCCGTCACTGTCCCTGCGGCGCATGCCAATGCGGGTTACGGCGCTATCGCCTACTCCTCGAACGGGGCGTGGGGCAGAGGACTGGACGATCCCTCACAGGCAACCGCCGACAATATAGCGGTGTCGTATTGTGGCTACACCGATTGCAAGGTGCTCGCCCGGTTCACCGCCTGCGGTGCGGTCGCTTACAACTGGGTTACCTACCAGGGCGGCAATGGCGCCACCCTGGCCGCTGCTGAGTCAGATGCATTAGCCAGGCTGGGCGGCGGATGGATCGACAGCTGGGGCTGCAAATTAAGTTCCCGCATAACGTCGTTGCTCCGCTCTCCTTACTGCCGTGTCGAGACAGAGCCTGGACGAGACGTGTGACCGTCGAAGAAGGGTTGCAGCGAAGCTCGCTGTCGATGACCGAGCGGAAGGAGTAAACCGCAGGTAGCCGGTTCAGCTGTGGTTGTAGCGGCTGACTGCGTATGGTGAGCCGGTGGATGGTACGCCGTTCGGACGTTATCGCCTGATCGAGTTGCTGGGCCGTGGCGGCATGGGCGAGGTGGTGGCGCGCGCTATCGACACCACGAGCAACCGAACCGTGGCCGATCAAGCTGTTGCCGTCGCATCTGGCTGCAAGATGACACGTTCGTGGAGCGCTTGGCCGGGAAGCCGAGGCGGCTGCGCGGCTGAACAACCCGCACGTCATCCCGATCCACGACTACGGCGAGATCGATGGCCGGCTATATGTGGATATGCGGCTCATCGAAAGGCCGCGACCTGCCAAGAGGTGCTAGCCGACGGGCCTCTGGAGGCCGGTGCGCGCGCGTGCGCATCATCGAGCAGATTGCCAAGGCGCTGCACGCTGCGCACAAGATCGGGCTGGTGCACCGTGACGTGAAGCCGTCCAACGTCATTGCTCGACGAGGACGACTTCGCGTATCTGATCGATTTCGGCCTCGACCGCGGCGCCGAACGCGACCCGATTGACCGGCACTGGCAGCGTCATCGGCAGCTGGCACTACATGTCCCGGAGCGGCTGCGCGCCGGCGAGGTCGACGCCCGCTCCGACATCTACGCGTTGGCGTGCGTGCTCTATGAGTGTCTGACCGGCAGGACGCCTTATCCCGGAGACAACTTCGAACAGCAAATTACCGCGCATTTGATGGACCCGCCGCCGCGCCCATCGAACACCGATCCCAACGTGCCGGCCACGTTCGACCCGGTGATCGCCACCGGGATGGCTAAAGATCCCGACCAGCGCTATGCCACCACCGTCGAGCTGGCCAGCGCCGCCCACAACGCCATCACCGCACCGCGCGACGACCACCCGGCGAGCCCACGCCTCGCTCGCCGAGCGACCCGACCCGCAGCCGCGGAGCCCGTGTGGCGACAACGCCGCCGACGACGGTTCTTGCTGCGGTCACCACTGCCTACCCGGCCAGCGCACGGCACACCCACAACGCCGACCAGCCGCATCGCCCGCACCCCGACGTGCGGCGCACCGCCGCCACCTCGTGGTGGCGCCGAGCGGTTATCGGATCGCTGCAACTGCTGGCGGTGTTTGCGTTGCCGCCGCCATTGTTCCTCACCAGCCGCAGCGTATGCGTGCGCCTCGGCACCACGCGGACCGCGCATTACGGTTCTCGAGATCGCGCTGCCGTTCACCGGCCTCGATCGGCCCGGCCGGTGTGGCGGTGGACACCGCCGGCAACCTCTACGGCACCGACTCCGGCAACAACCGGGTGCTGAGGTTGCCGGCGGGGTCGCGCACCCAGACCGTGCTGCCATTCACCGGCCTCAACGACCCTAGGGGTGTGGCGGTGGACATCGCTGGAATGTCTACGTCGCCGACTTGGCCAACAACAGAGTGCTGAAATTCGCGGCCGGGACGACCACCCAGACCGTGCTGCCGTTCAGCGGGCTCAGCAAGCCCGCCGGCGTGGCGGTGGACACCGCTGGTACGTCTACGTCGCCGACGCCCGCAACCATCGGGTGCTGAAAGGCCGCCGGGCTCGCCCACCCAGACCGTGCTGCCGTTCACCGGCCTCAACAGCCCCGCGGGTGTGGCGGTGGACACCGCCGGCAACCTCTACGTCACCGATCTCGGCAACAATCGAGTGGTGAAGCTGCCGGTGGGGTGACGCGTCGCAAGCCAACGATCCGGCACAGATCGCACCGACCCCGGCCCGCGCGCGGTAACCTCATTCTCAAGCGCTACCAGCGTCCCGCAAGAGAAGAAGGCGCCCATGACCGGACCCAGCGACGACGCCGAACCAACCCGCGGCGACCGTTTCATCAAGACGGCGGTGGAAATTCTGGGCGAAACCGGGCGTACCGACTTCACTGTCCAGGAAGTGGTGGGACGGTCCAAGACGTCGCTGCGAGCCTTCTATCAACATTTCGGCAGCAAGGACGAATTGCTCCTCGCGTTGTTCGAACGGACCATGGTGCAGTCTGCCCAGGCCTGGCGCGCGGAGATCACCGGGATGGACAGCACCGCCGCCCTGAAACTGGTCATCGACCGGGTCAGCGCGCAACCGGAATCGAGCACCCAGGACAGCCTCAATCGGGCCTTGAGCCTCTACAACCAGCACCTGGCCGAGACCCGGCCCCGCGACTATGCGCGGGTGTTGTCCCCCCTGCATCAACTCCTGGGCGACATCGTCGAAAGGGGCAGCGCCGAAGGTGTGTTCCGGCCCGGGCTCGACGTCGGCACCGCGGCGGCGATGGTCATGCAGATGCTGTTGGGCGCACACCGACTGCACTGGCTCGGTGCCGAATTGACCGGCACGCCAATCGATGCCGCCCAGTTGTACGACTTCTGCATCCGCGCCCTCGGCGACGGCCTAGCCGACAAAGATGCCGACCAGGAGACGTCGTCGCTGGGTGACCTGTTCACTCGGATCGGATTTCGCGAGACCGCGCAAGGCGCCGACTACGCCTGGGAGATGCCGGTCCGGCCGCAGACGGTCAACACCGCCGGTGCCCTGCAGGGCGGGCTGATCGCCACGCTCGCCGACGTGGCGGGCGGCAGCCTTGGGCTCCGGCAGCTGGCCCCGGGTACCGGGCTGACGACAGCCGACCTCTTTATCCGCTATCTGCGGCCGATCACCGAGGGTTCCGCGCGGGCGGTAGCCCGGATCTTGCGGTCCGGCCGCCGCAACGTCGTCGCTCAGGTGGACATCTTCCGCAGCGGCGACAGCGAGCTCGCCGCAACTGCCACCGTGAATTTCGCCGTCGTCAACCGCTCCGACGACGGGTGAGCCGCGCACCGGTCAGCATTTACCCCCGACCGCCCCATTACCGTCCGGCCGACTGAGGTGGTAATCTCATTACCACTAGCCCCGAATTCATCGAAAGACTTGCTGCAAGGAGATCGCCATGCCGTCTCGCGAACTTTCCTTCCCGGTGTTCGACGCCGACAACCACATGTACGAGCCGCAGGAGGCGCTGACCAAGTACCTCCCGGACAAGCGCAAGCACGTCATCGACTATGTCCAGGTCCGCGGTCGCACCAAGATCGTGGTGCGCGGCCATATCAGCGAATACATCCCCAACCCGACCTTCGAGAAGGTTGCCAAGCCCGGCGCCCAAGAGGATTACTTCCGCAACGGCGCGCAAGGCAAAAGCTATCGCGAGATCCTGGGCGAGCCGATGAAGGCCATTCCCGCCTTCCGCGAGCCCGCCCCGCGGCTGGAAGTCATGGACGAACTCGGCATCGACTACGCCCTGATGTTCCCCACGCTGGCCAGCCTGGTCGAAGAGCGCATGAAAGACGACCCAGAGATGACCCACGACGTCATCCACGCGCTCAACGAGTGGATGCACGAGACCTGGTCGTTTAACTACCAGGACCGCATCTTCGCCACCCCCGTGATCACCCTGCCCATCGTCGAGCGAGCACTCGAAGAACTGGAATGGTGCCTGGAGCGCGGCGCCCGTACGGTGTTGGTCCGCCCGGCCCCGGTGCCTGGCTACCGCGGCAGCCGGTCGTTCGGCCTCGAGGAATTCGACCCGTTCTGGCAGGCCTGCATCAAGGCCGAGATCCCGGTCTCGATGCACGCCTCGGACAGCGGCTACTCGGAATTCGCCAACGTGTGGGAGCCCGGCGACGAGTTCTTGCCGTTCAAGCCGACCGCCTTCCGCAGCTTCGCGATGGGCCATCGGCCGATCCTGGACGCGATGGGTGCGCTGGTCTGCCACGGCGCGCTGTCCCGCAACCCGGAGCTGCGGATCCTGTCCATCGAAAACGGCGCCGACTGGGTGCCCGATCTGTTCAAGGGCCTCAAGGGCGTCTACAAGAAGATGCCGCAGTCCTTCAGCGAGAACCCGATCGAGGCATTCAAGCGCTGCGTCTACATCACCCCGTTCTGGGAGGACCGGTTCAACGAGATCGTCAACATGGTGGGCACCGACCGGGTGCTGTTCGGATCCGACTGGCCACACCCGGAAGGCCTGAAGGACCCAATCTCCTTCGTCGACGAGCTTGCCGGTCTCGACCAGGAAGACATCGCGAAGATCATGGGCGGCAACCTGATGAAGCTGATGAAGGTGGCCAAGCCGGTCAGCGCGTAGCTACGCCGTCCTAAGATCAGAGACGTGGAGGAGCGCACCCTCGAAGCGGTGATCTACCAACGTGATCCGCCGATCGCGCGGATCATCCTCAACCGTGCCGATAAGGCCAACACCAAAGACGCTCAGCTGGTTCAGGAGGTCGACGCGTGCCTGCACGAGGCCGACCGCGACGGCGAAATCAAGGTGGTCATCCTCAAGGCCAACGGCAAGGGTTTCTGCGGCGGCCATGTCGCCCGCTGGGGTCCCGACGAAAACCCGTATCCCGATTTCGGCGACACCTTCGAGGAGTCTGTACAAGGGCACCGCCGACCTGTTCTTGTGGCCGACGCTGTACCTGTGGGAGTTCCCCAAGCCGACGATCTCCCAGATCCACGGCTACTGCATGGGCGGCGGGATTTACCTCGGACTGCTGACCGACTTCTGCGTTGCCTCCGAGGACGCGTATTTCCAGATGCCGCTTGCCCAAAGCCTCGGCGAGCCCGGCGGTCACACCATGATCGAGCCGTGGCTGCTGATGAACTGGCATCGCACCATGGACTGGCTGCTGCTGGCGCCGACGCTGTCGGCGCAGGAAGCCCTCGACTGGGGACTGCTCAACAAGGTGGTGCCGCGCGACGATCTCGAAGACACCGTCGAGGAGATGGCCCGCAAGATCGCCCAAATCCCGCTGACCACGCTGATGGCGGTCAAGAACAACGTCAAGCGGGCCTGGGAGTTGATGGGCATGCGGGTGCACCTGCAGGTCAGCCACATCCTGACCAACATGGTCGGCGCCGCCTCCGACGTTCAGGCTCGGCGCGCCGAGCTCATCCAATCAGGCTTGAAGCCACGCGATTTCATCGACCGCGAGGACACCGCCGGGTCCCGTCCCAACGTGAAGCTGCGTTTCACACTCGAGACCGAACGTGAAGCTGGTTTCACGCTCGGCAGAGACGGCCGCGGCAGGGATGGCCGCGGGCTAGCGACGGTGCGCGGCTAGCGACTCTGCTCGCCGGCGACCTTCCGGCCGGCGGCATGCCGAGCGGCGACGTAGCCGAACACCATCGTGTAGCCGATGCTTCCGCCCGCGCCCAGGTAATTTCGGCCCATCACCGTCGCGGTGATGTTGCCCGTCGCGTACAACCCGTCGATCACGCGGTCGTCGTTGTCGAGAACCTGCGCGTGCTCGTTGGTGATCACTCCGCCGCATGTTCCGACATCGGCGGGAACGACTTTCGTCGCGTAGAAGGGTGCCTGCTCAATCGGTCCGAGCGAGGCGTTCGGGCGATAGCCGGGATCACCGAGGCAGTCGTTGTACGCCGATTGGCCGCGCCCGAAGTCAGGATCGAGGCCCTTGAGCGGCGAACTGGTTGAACCGCTCGATGGTTCGCACCAGTTCGTCGGCGGGCACACCGATCTGGCGGGCCAGAACTGCGATCGAGTAGCTCCGTTTGACCGCACCGTTTTCGATCAACTCTTCGGGGAGGCGACGATTCTTGAACGGATTTGCCCCCGAGACGTATCTGCCGATGTAACCCTCATCGAAGACCATCCAGCACGGCACCGCCTTGTTGGCATACATCGCCTTGCCCACCTCGACATACGAGTTCGACTCATTGCAGAACCGTCTGCCGCTACCGTCGACATAGATGGCCCCGGGCCGCTGCCGACCGGTTCCGAGGGCCCTAACGGCGTCACCGCCGTCGGCAATGAAAATCGATGGCAGCCACCAGGCTTCGTCCAGTAGGTCAGTCTTCGCCCCCAGGCGCATGGCGGTCTGCAGCACCTCCCCGGTGTCGCCGGCGTTCGCGATCGACCAGTGCCCCTCATTGGGCTGGTCGCCACTGTATTGGCGGCGCATGTCCGCGTTGCGGCTGAAGCCGCCTGCCGCGAGCAGAACGCCCTTGCGCGCCTCGATGTTCAGCGATTCGCCGTTACGAGAGACTCGAGCACCGACTACCCGGCCGTCCTCGACGATCAGGTCCTCCATCGCGGTGTTCGTCCAGATCGGCGGTTCGCCACGGAGGTCGAGGAAGCCCTTGAGCAACTGGCCGATCAACGATGCACCGTTGGTCAACATCTGGCGACGGGCGAGCTTCGCGGCGTTGGTGCGTGCGAAAACCTTGGTGGCTACTGCGAATGCGCGCGGGGAACGGTTGAAATACTGAACTGAACGCAACTCGTGCGTCAGCACGACAAAGCCGTAGTTCTTGGCAAGTGCCGGTTGCAACTTGTCATGCCAGGCGCCCAGTTCGGCGGCATTGAACGGGATTCCTTCGACAGATCGGCCAGCCTCATTGCCGCCCTTATAGTTCGGGTAGTAGTCGCTATAGCCGGGGCAGCGCACGAACCGAACACCCTTGCGCATCAGGAAGTTGATCATCTCGTAGCCCGCGTTGAGGAACGTCTCGCGGCGCGCCGGGGACGAGGCCGGACCGATGTCGCCGACAACGTCGTCGAAGTACGCCAAACCGTCCTGGTGGGAGTCCGGGATGCCGTCCGCACGCATCAGCGGGTTGTTGGGCAGCCACACCATGCCGCCGGACAGCCCGGTGGACCCGCCGATCAACGCCTGCTTTTCCACGATCAGTGGCTCGAGTCCGCAGTCGAGTGCGGCGAGTCCGGCCACCATGCCGCCCCCGCCGCTGCCCGCGATCAGCAGGTCGACCGAGTGGTCCCAGTTGGTGCTCATCGTGCCGCTCCTTGTGCCTGGGCACCGACGCCCGCGGTGAAGCCGAGATCGACAATCGGGACGTCGATGGTGCTGTTGGTCTTCTGAATAGCCGGTATCAGTGTGTCGTACGGCAGGCCGGCGAGGAAGCCGTCGATGACGCGTTCGAAGTTCGAGATCAGCCCTTCGATTCGGCTGGACAATCGCATGTACTCAAACCCCTTGGAGTGCAGTCCCTTTTGCTGCCGCGGCAGGTTGGAGAAATCTTGTGCCGGGATCGGCGGCCAGCGTGGGTCGTCGGGCGCCATGGGCTCTGGTGGTGTGGGTTTGCCGGTGACTTGGTCCGGTGGGATCGCGGGTGAGTGACCAGATCTCAAATAGCGTCTCCTCGGGGCCGAGCGGGCGGATCCGGTACGACGAGGCGCTGCTGTATTGCGGCAGCACAAAGTAGTGCGGGAAGGCGAAATTTATCGCCTCGACGATGCCGCGCCGCGCCAACTCGTTGAGGTCGGGGATGTCACAGCCCCGGGCCCGATGCCAGGCCACGATGGCGTCGTTGAGCGTGCTGCGCCAGGCGGCCATCGCGGCGGCCGGATCGGCCGGCAGCTCCATGTTCTGCAGGCCCTCGGCGATGCGGACGTCGTTCTCGTGGGTCATGCCGGCCATGCCCTCACCGAGCGTGCGCATGAAGTACAGGTTGGTCTGCGCCAGTCCGGGTGGCTGCCCCGACGATGCGGGCTGCGAGGACGGCAGCAGCTGGGGATGGGTTTGCGGGACGTGATAGCCCTCCATGAACGCGGCCGTCGCCAGCTTCCAGTTCACCGGAAGCCGGCAGGCCTGCCACCACTCGACACGCAGCGACTCGACTTTCCAGGCGTCATAGATCGACGCGAACGGCTCGAAGCAGTCGCGCAATCCAGGTGCGTCGTCGTCGAGGTTGATCCACGCACAGCCGCCCCAAAGCTCACATCTGACCGGGACCAGACGAAGATCCTCCGGGCTCAGGTTGTGCTCGTCGAACTCCTCGGGCCGCAGGACGAAAGTGTTGCGTCCGTCGATGCCCCAGCACCAACCGTGGAAGGGGCAGACGAAGGTGCGCCGGTTCCCGTTGCCCTCCACCAGCTTTACCCCGCGATGCCGGCAGGCGTTGTGATAGGCGCGCACGGTCTCGGCGTCCAGTCGGACCACGATAACGGACTCGTCGAGGATCTCGTACTCGACGTAGTCACCGGGCTTGGGGATTTCCTCGAGCCGGCACGCCATCTGCCACACCCGTGGCCAGAGCATCTCGGTCTCCAGCGCGTAGAACTCGGGGTCGTAGTAGCGCTGCTTGGGAATCCGATCGGCGGTTTGCACCGCCCACGGCACGGGAAGCGGAGTCCAGTTCACTTCTGTGGTCACGATGCAGTACCCCTTGTCCATGCCTGATCCATGCCCTGTCACACGATCCGTGATGCCCGCCCCTGCCAGTAACGTTCACGAATACGCCTTTTGTAAAGCTTTCCGTTCGGATCCCGGGGCAATTCCGGTTCGAACTCGACGGAGCGCGGGCATTTGTAGGTGGCCAGGTGCGAGCGACAGTAGTCGATCAACTCCGCTTCCAAATCGGTGGAGGCCATGACGCCGGCGGCGGGTTGCACGACGGCTTTGACCTCCTCGCCAAACTCGTCGTTGGGCACGCCGAACACCGCCGCGTCAACGAGCTTGGGATGCATGACCAGAAGGTTCTCGACTTCCTGGGGATAGATGTTCACGCCGCCGGAGACGATCATGAACGTCGATCGGTCGGTGAGGTAGAGATATCCCTCCTCGTCGACATAACCCATGTCGCCCAACGACCGCCAACCGCGCTCGTTGGCCACCGACGCGGTCTTGGCGGGATCCTTGAAGTACTCGAAATTCGGGCCACCCTCGAAGAACAACTCGCCGGACTCCCCGACGGAAAGCTCCTGGCCGTCATCGCCGACCACATGAACCGGGGCGATCGGTATACCGACCGAACCGGGATGCGCCAGCCACTCCTCGGGGCCGATCGTGGTTCCTCCGAATCCCTCAGTGCCTCCGTAATACTCATGCAGAATCGGCCCGAACCAGTCCATCATCTGGTGTTTCACGTCGACCGGGCAGGGGGCGGCCGCATGTATCACGCACCGCAAACTGGACACGTCATATTTCTCGCGCACCTCTGCGGGCAGCTTGAGCAATCGCACGAACATGGTCGGCACGAACTGCGCGTGGGTGACGCGGTGGGCCTCGATCAGCCGTAGCACGGTTTCGGCATCGAACTTCGGCATGATGATCGACGCGGCCCCAACGCGGTTGACCGCCATGGTGTAGTTCACCCCGGCAGCGTGGTAGAGCGGCGCGGGCGAAAGGTACACGCTGGACCGGGTCATCCCGTAGCGGTGTATTAGGGCCGTCTCCAACACTGCCTGTCCCCACGACCCGTTGCCGTCGACGGGCAGGGGTCGGCGCACGGCCTTGGGCCGTCCGGTGGTTCCCGACGAGTAGAGCATCTCCGACCCGTCCGAGATCGGCGGCGCATCGCCGGGCGCCGCCAGGGCGTCCTCATAGGAGCACCACCCGGGCAAGCTGGCCCCGACAGCTATGTGCACGTTCACCCCGGTGTTGACGTTGCGGACGTGCGCCGCGAGGTCGGCCATGGACCCGTCGACCAACACGGCCTTGGCCTCGGCGTCGTCGATGACGTAAGCGACCTCGTCGGGAGTGAAGTGCGTGTTGACCGCGCTGTAGTAGAGCCCGGAAAGCTGGCAGCCCCAGGTGATTTCGAAGAACTCCGGCCGGTTGGGCAAGATTAACGCCACACCGTCGCCGCGCCGCAGCCCCGCCTCGTGCAGCAGCGCGGCGACCCGCTGGCTTCTGGCATACAGGTCGTCGTAGGAGATGGCGCCGCCGTCCGCGACGATGAGGGCCGGCGAATCAGCGGCGCTGGTGGCGTGGTCGGCGATGTTCACCAGAGGAACCCCGCAAACTCAGGTGGTCGCGGCGCCGTCGCTGGACGAGGCGGCTGCGGCTGCCTGGCGTCGGGCCTGCTCGGAGGGCAGCACCTTGTCCCGGAAGACCTGCTGGATCAGCTCCTGCACGTCCTTGCTGATCGAGGCGAGCGCTACCAGGTCGTTGGAACTTTGCCAGTGCACCCGCATGCCCATCAGTTCCCAGGCCCGCTTGAGGTTGGCCTTGGTCGCCAGCAGTGTCGTCATCGGCGCCTGGGCGATATGGCGGGCGATGGCGTCGACCCGCGCGTCCAGGTCCTCCCGCGGGACGACCTCGTTGACCAGGCCGACCTCCAGTGCTTTTTTGGCGTCGATGACCTCGGCGAGGTACAGGTAATAAGCCGCGCGCCGCCAGTTCATGAAGACCCACGGCTCGATCGAGCATTCACCCGAGGGCATCCCGAAGCCTTGCAGCGGCGGGTAGGAGAAGTAGGCGTCCTCGGCGGCGATGACGATGTCGGTGGTCAGCCCGTAGTGGGTGCCCCCGCCGACGCAGTAACCGTGCACCTGCGCGATCGTCGGCTTGGAGAACTCCCACAGGTTCATGATCGGCTTGACGAACAGATCGGTCTGCGGCTTCCACGGCGTGCCCATGACCTTGGCGCCCTCGACGAACGCCGGGTAGTCGACCGCGTTGTTGCCGATGGCGTGTCCCGAGCAGAAGCCCTTGCCGTTGGCCTTCATGATCAGGACCTTGATGTCGTAGTCACGGTCCGCGTCCAGCAGCGCGGCGTCGACTTCTTCGGACAGTTTCTGGTCCTGGGCGTTGGCTTTCTCGGGCCAGTTGAGCGTCACTCGTGCGATGGGACCTTCTTTTTCGTAGATAATCCTCTCGCGGGTCTCGTTGAGATCCATGTGCTTACCTTTCGTTGGTAATGACGCCGATTTCGGCGCCGATGTCGTAAGTGGTCCCAATCTGGCCCGTCCATTGCACGGTGCCTGACGCTCCGGCTTCGATTTCCTGCTCCACCTTCTCGGTGGCGATCACATAGATCGGCGTGCCTTCGTCGACATGCTGGCCGGTGTCGACCAGGAGGTCGGTGAGCTCGGCTTCGGAAACGGCGACCGACACCCGCGGGATGCGAATGATGAAGTCAGCCACCAGCTTTGGCCTTCTGCAGGGTTTTTTGCGCAGCGGCGACGATACGTGCCGGCGACGGGTATACCTGCGCCTCCAGCGCAGCGGCTGCCGGGTTGGGGACGAACCGGGCGGCCACCCGCTCGACGGGTGCGGCCAGTTCGCCGAACAGTTCGGACTGCAGGATCGCGGCGATCTCGGCCCCGGGGCCGCCGAATTGAACCGCGTCGTGCACGATTACGGCTCTTCGGGTACGACGGACGGATTCGACGATGGCCTCGACGTCGAGGGGAACCAGGGTGCGCAGGTCGACGACCTCGGCGCTGATGCCTTGTTCCTGCAGAGTTCCCGCTGCCGCCAGCGATTCGTGCACGCTACGTCCGTAACTGACCAAGGTCACGTCGGTGCCCGGCCGCTTGATGTCGGCCTGGCCCAGCGGAATTGAGAACCCGGGATCGACCGGGACGGGCCCCTTCTTGCCTTGCAGGCGGATCGTCTCGATGAACAAGCAGGGATCCTCGTCGAAGATCGCCGCCGTCAGCAGGCCCTTGCCGTCCCGCGGGGTGGCCGGCACGATCACCTTCATCCCGGGGATGTGCATGAACCACGCCTCGAGGCTCTGCGAGTGCGTGGCGCCGGTCGCCAGTCCCGCATACACCTGGGTACGGATGGTGATCGGGGCCGTGGTACGCCCGGCGGTCATGAACCTCAGCTTGGCGGCATTGTTGATCAGCTGGTCGGCGGCAATGCCGATGAAGTCCATGATCATGATCTCGGCCACCGGCAACATGCCGTCGATCGCGGCCCCGATCGCCGCGCCGACGATCGCGGCCTCCGAGATCGGCGTGTCCAGCACCCGGTCGTGGCCGTACTTTGTCGACAACCCCGCGGTCGGGCCGGAGGCGCCCGGGTCGGCGATGTCCTCGCCGAGCAGGAACACTCGGTCGTCGGCCTGCAACGCCTGATCGAGCGCGAGGTTCAGCGCCTCGCGCATCGTCATCTCTTTGTCTTGCATGTCCTTACACCGGGAACTTGATCGGGGTTGCGTACACGTCGTGGTCGAGTTCGTCGATCGATGGGGAATCAGCAGCCATCACCGCGCTCAGCGCCGCTTCCACCGCTGCCAGCGCATCGTTGTCGATGCTGTCGAGCTCGTCCGCGCCGCAGATGCCGGTGTCGGCGAGATGGTCCCGGAACCGCGGCACCGGGTCGGCCGCCATCGCCGCGGCCAGCTGATCCTTGGGGATGTAGGGCATCCGGTCACCGAAGTAGTGGCCGCGGAAGCGGAACGTCACGCACTCGAGGAAGGTGGGGCCGCCGCCTGTGCGCGCCCGCTGCAGCGCTTCGTCGAGCGTTGATTTCACCGCCAGCGGGTCGTTACCGTCGACGCGGACGCCCGGCATGCCATAACCGGCCGCCCGGTCGGCGACCTGTTCGAGCTTCATGGTGTCGCCGGTCGGGGTCATTTCGGCGTAGAGATTGTTCTGGCAGACGAACACTATCGGCAGATCCCAGAGCGCGGCCATATTCGCCGCCTCGTGAAACGAACCTGTGTTGGTGGCGCCGTCGCCGAAGCTGACCACCGTAACCCGGTCCAGGCCTTTGCGTTTGGCAGACATCGCCAGTCCCACCGCCACCGGTGGTCCGGCTCCCACGATCCCGGTCGAGAGCATTACACCCTTGTCGGGTTTGGCGATGTGCATGGTGCCGCCCTTGCCGCGGCTGGCGCCGACGGTGCGCCCCATCATCTCACCGTAAATCTCTTCGAGCGGAACACCTTTGCCGATCAGGTCATGCAGGCCGCGGTAGGTCGTCACCAATTGGTCGTCTTGCCGCAGCGAGACACCCATCGCCGCGGCGATGGCCTCCTGGCCGCGCGAGGGCCAGTACACACACATGAACTCCCCGGTGCCGATGCCTTTGGACAGGCGGTCGTCGGCCGCCTTCATCAGCACCATCAGCGCATAGAGGCGCTTCTTGGTCTCTGCCGATGCCTCTGGCGTCACCGGCGGCTTCTCCCCCGCCGCATCAGGCCCCGGCCCACGGCTTGACCTTCAAAAAGCCACCGGCGTCGACGCGCAGCTGCTGACCGGTGATGTAGCGGGCCGCGTCGCTGGCAAGAAACACCACGGCCTCGCTGATGTCCTCGGGTTCGACATAGGGAATCGGCATCGCCTGGATGACCGGAAACGACAGTTCGGCGTCTTCGCGGGTCGGGTTCTGCAGGTCGGGCCGGAAGGCTCGATACATCGGCGGGCTGTGCAGCATGTCGGTATTGCAATTCGTCGGGTGAATCGCATTCATCCGGATGAATTTCGGCGCCAGACGCCAGCGCGAAATCGTTGACATAATGGGCGACAACCTGTTTCGCGAACGCATATCCTGCCCCACCGGGGCCCCCGTCGATGCCGCTGGTGTTCATCGACGCCATGAACGCCGCTACCGAGCCCGTCACGACAATCGACGCGCCAGCCTGCAAGTGCTTGAGGCTCGCGTGCACCAGGTTGAGCACGCCGACCAGGTCCACGTCGACGGCGTCGGCGAACGCCTGCGGGGGCAGACCCGCGGTCAGTGGTGCGATACCGGCGTTGGCCACCACGATGTCGAGACGGCCGAACTCCGCGACACCCTGATCGATTGCGCTGGACAGCGCCTTGCGGTCACGGACGTCGGCGATGGCGGTGAACGCCCGTTGACCTTCCTTTTCGACGAGCCGGGCGGTTTCATCGAGGTCCTCGGGCCGGGCCAGCGGGTATTCGTTGGTGTCGATGTCCTCGCACAGGTCCACCGCGATAATGTCGGCGCCCTCCGCGGCCAGCATCCGCGCGTGCGAACGCCCCTGACCACGCCCGGCGCCGCTGATGAGCGCTACCTTGTCCGTCACCCTTCCCATAGCTGGTCCTTTCCCCGTTACCGGTCAATACCCTTCTGGCGGTAGATCTTTGAGTTGCCGAATTTCATCGGGGCGGAATCCACCGTTTCGCCCTGTCGTCGCGGCAGCGGGGCGACCGGCATGGCCAGGGTGCGACGATCCCCGGCAAACGCCGTCATCGCGTCAGGAATCGAGACGGACCGAACGTTGAACTCCATCACATCTCTTCCGCGGATCTGCGGGCGGGCGCAGCCCTCAGCGAGAGCCTATAGTATCTAGAATACTAAAGATAGAAAAGACACCGGCTCGTGGGTGGAATCGGGTGGAAGCAGGTCCGGTGGCAGCCGCACGGCCGGTGCGGCTGGCCGCGATCGCCCGCTTTGACCAAATACTTGCTCCGACGTAGAGTCCGGCGTCAGACCGCAGGCAAACGCAGGTACTCGGCAGGGGAACGTGGATTTCTCATATCCGGCGGAAGCCGAACAGTTCCGCGATGAGCTGCGCGCGTGGCTGGCCGACAACCTCACCGACGACGTTGTGGCCGCCCGGCGAAGCCACGGCTCCGACCTCGCCGCGTTCGAGACTCTTCGCGCGTGGAACCGCACGACGGCCGACGCCGGGTGGGCGGCGGTGTCCTGGCCGCCCGAGTATGGCGGGCGCGGCGCCACGGTGCTCGAGCAGCTCGTCTATGCCGAGGAAACCACCCGCGCGCGGGCGCCGTTGCCGCTCAACGTGATCGGCATGAACAACATCGCCCCGGCGATCATGCATTACGGCACGGAATTTCAAAAGCGCACGCTGCTTCCCAGGATGATGCGAGCCGACGATATCTGGTGTCAGGGAATGTCGGAGCCCGAGGCCGGTTCCGACCTTGCGCTCGCTGCGCACCCGGGCGGTGCGCGACGGCAGTGGCGACGGGGCTGACTTTGTGATCAACGGCCAGAAGGTCTGGACATCGCTAGGCCACCGGGCCGACTGGTGTCAGCTGTATGTGCGGACGGATCCCGAGGCTCCTAAGCACAAGGGCATTTCGTGCCTGATCGTCGATATGCGCCTACCCGGCATCGAGGCCCGCCCGCTGGTCGCGCTCAACGGCGACGCCGACTTCGCCGAAGTCTTCTTCCACGATGTACGGGTGCCGGCCGACGCGCTGCTCGGTCCGCTAAACCAGGGTTGGCAGGTGGCGACCACCACGCTGAGTCACGAACGCGCGGGGGCGGCCAGACTTTACGCCGAGATGCAGGTCCGGCTCGAGGAGCTCGCCGTTGACCTGGCCGGCAGCCAGATCAACGGCCGGCCGGCGATCGAGGACGCCGCAACGCTGCACCGGCTGGGTGAGATCGCGCTACGCATCAAATACCTCGAAGTGCTGTGCCAACGGTCGATCTCGGCGACGCTGCACGGTGTGGATTCGTCTGGATCGGCGAGCCTGGCCAAGACCGTATGGGGTGAGATGGGCCAACAACTCGCCGCGCTGGCGTTCGACGCCCTCGGAACGGCGGGTGACGGCTGGCCGGTGGGCGGACTATCGCCTCACGTCGCGCTCGCTGACCATCGCCGGCGGCACGACCCAGATCAACAAGAACATCACCGCCCAGCGAGTCCTGGGAATGCCACGCCAATGAACCTGGAACTGACCGACGAGCAGGTGGCCCTGCGTGACACCGTACGACGCTTTATGGCCGAAAAGGCCGACGTAGCCAGACATGTGCGGTCAATGCTGCAGGATCCCACCGGGACCACCGCTGAGGTATGGCGCGGCCTTGCCGCCCTTGGTACCACCGGTTTGCTTGTCCCACCGGAATACGACGGTGCAGGCATGACGATGGTCGAAGCCGGAATCGTCGCCGAGGAGCTCGGTGCCGCACTGCATCCCGGGCCGTGGCTGTCGTGCGCGGTAGCGGCACCACGCGCGCTGGCTCGTATCGGCGCCGGCAGCAAAGCCGCTGCGCTGTTGACCGGGATCGCCGATGGCTCCACGATCGCCACCGTCGGTCCCCTGACCGGCCCCCGCCCCGCCGCTGTCGAGCACAGCGAAGGGGTCGTGTTGCGCGGCGAGATCACCGAGCTGGCCGACCTCGCCGCGGCCGACGTCATACTCGTACTGGCCGACGGCCCCGACGGGACCGGGCTTTTCGCCGTCGATACGTCGTGCGCCGGGATCGAGCCGACGCTTCGGCGCGGCGTCGACCAGACCCGCAAGATTTTTCAGGTCACTCTAGCCGATGTGGCCGCGCAGCGCTGCGCGTCGGTGTCACCGGATGTCGTCCAGGCCGTCGTCGACGACGTGATCATCGCCAACGCGGCCGACGCCCTGGGCGCGGCCCAAGCGGTGTTGAACCTGGCCGTCGAATATGCCAAGACGCGAAAGCAATTCGGCAAGCCCATCGGTAGTTTTCAAGCGGTGCAGCATCTTTGCGTCGACATGTACGAGACCGTCGAGCTCGCCCGAAGTGGTGTCATTCATGCGCTCTGGGCCGCCGACGCGGCGGACCCGGCCGAGCATCACCTGGCCGCGGCGCGGACGAAAGCCTACGCGGCGCGGCTGGCCACCGTGGGCGACACCGCAATCCAGGTGTTCGGCGGTATCGGCTACACCTGGGAGCACGAGGCGCACCTGTACCTGCGGCGTCTGCTGAGCTGGAGTACATTCCTCGGCGGATCCGACCAATACCTCGAAGAACTCGGAGCACAACTGGCGCTGTCGGTAAACCATGGCAAGCCATGATCACAATCCGACGTGAGTGAAAGGTGGACAAATGGCAGGCGTGCTCAGTGGCGTCCGGGTCATCGAGCTGGCGTCGTGGACCTACGTGCCCGCGGCCGGCGTCGCTCTGGCGGACTGGGGCGCAGAGGTCATCAAGGTGGAGAGCATCGTCGGTGACCCCGGCCGCGCGCTTGGTGGTCGGGGGATTCACCCGGCAAGCCGCACGCGCCGATACCGACTTCATCCTGGAGTTGAGCAATCGCGGAAAGCGCAGCATCGCAGTGGATCTCAAGAGCGACAAGGGCCGGGAGATCTTCGGCCGGCTGCTCGCGCACGCCGACGTACTGCTCACCAATTGGCTGCCGGGGGCCCTGGAACGGGCCCGCCTGACGGTCGAAGACATCCGCGCGTTCAATCCGAACATCATCATCGCGCGCGGAACGGGACTGGGTGTGCGGGGCCCGGATCGCGATCGGGGTGGCTTCGACGCCGCCACCTATCTGGCCCGCGGCGGAGTGTCATACACGCTCACGCCGTTCGGAACCGAAAATCCTGCCGTTCAGGGCCCGGCCTTCGGCGATCTGCAGGCCGGCGTCACCCTGGCCGGCGGTGTATGCGGAGCACTGTTCCACCGCGAGCGCACCGGCGAGCCGACCATCGTGGATTCCTCGTTACTGGCCCAGGCGATGTGGAGCATCGCACCGTCGATTTCGGTCGCCGACCTCTTCGACATCGACGGCATACCGGGGGCGCCGCCCGGGCTGGCAATCAATCCCCTGGTCAACAGATACAAAACCAAGGACGATCGGTGGATCCAGATGGTGTTTCTGCAGCCCGACAAATTCTGGGTCGGCTTCTGCGATCGGATCGGGCTGCCCGAGCTGGCAACCGACGAGCGGTTCGTGCCGTCGTCGAATCTGGTGGCCAACGCGACTAAGGCCACCGAGATCATCGGCGCCAAATTCGCCGAGCACGATCTGGATCACTGGCGCCGCGCGCTGGCCGACGAGCCGGGCGTGTGGGCGCCGCTGGCGACTCCCAAGGAGACACTCAACGACCCGCAGAACGAACCCAACGGCTACCTGACCGCCAACGTCGACGGTGAGGGTATCGAGTACAAAATGGTCGCTGCGCCAGTGCAATTCGCCGAGACGCCGCCACCGCCGTCGCGCGCACCCGAACATGGACAGCACACCGAGGAAATCCTGCTCGAGCTTGGAATGGACTGGGACGAGATCAGCGCGGCGAAAGACAGCGGCGCGATACTGTGATCGCCACGCGAGCAGGACGGCTTACTGCTGTCGGCCGTGCCGCACCTGCTTGAACGGCACACCGCGATCGGCGGCGTATTCGCGCGGGAAGTTCAGCACCCGTTCCCCGATGACGTTGCGGGCCATCTCGGTGGTGCCGCCGCCGAGGCAGACCGTCTGCCGCGACAGGTATCGCAGCCCGTGCTGCAGTCCCTGGTCCAGTTCGCCCACGACCCCGGCCGTGCCCGCGATCGCCAACGCGGTGTCCATGTCCAGCGTCACGGTGTCAGCGTGGAAGAGCCTGATCAAGCGTTCCACCCGCCGGCGGCAGCCTGCCGTCGCGCACACTGTGGTAAACGTGCTCTGCGAGTTGTTCGCTCACGGCCCGGTACACCAGCACCCGCCCGGCCATCTCTCGCACGCGTTCGTTGTCAGCCTGGCCGGTCCGCTCGGCGAGTGCGACAAAGTCCACCGTGGTGGCGCGACCGCCCTCGCTGCCGCTCCCGCTGGAGAACTCCGAGCCCATCCCCACCGCGCGGCGCTCGTGGTAGAGCTGCTGGGATGCCACCGCCCAGCCACCGTCCACTTCGCCGACCACGGCGTCGTCACCGACCTCGACGCCGTCGAGGAACTCCTCGCAGAACTCGGTCGATCCGTTGAGCTGGGTGATCCGCCGCAAGGTGATTCCCGGCGCAGCGATCGGCACCAGAAACATCGTCAACCCTTCGTGCTTGGGCACGTCCCAATTGGTGCGGGCCAGACAGAGCGCGTAGTCGGCGGCGAATGCGCTGGTACTCCACGTCTTTGCGCCGTTGAGCACCCACCGGTCGCCTTGCCTGTCGGCGCGCGTGAGTACGCCGGCCAGATCCGACCCGCCGCTTGGCTCCGACAGCAGCTGTACCAGCACCTCGTCACCGCGCAAAGCCGCCGCGATGTGTTGCTTTTTCTGCTGCTCACTGCCGCTATCGAGCAGGGTGGCGCAACAGATGGTGAATGTCGGTATGTTGAGAATGAGCGGCATCTCGTAGGTGATGCTTTCCTCGTCGAAAGCCTTCTGATAGCTGTAATCGAGCCCCAGCCCGCCATATTCGCGTGGGAAGCAGATACCGGCGAATCCGCCCCCGTGCAGCCGCTTTTGCAATTCGCGGGCTCGTTGCCAACAGCGTTCCTCGTCGCGGTGGGCGGCCGGCGGCGACGCGGGGTCGATCCGCGGCATGTTCTCGGCCAGCCACGCCCTGGCTCGGGCACGGAACTGCTCGACCGATTCGCCGGCGGCGGCCGACCCGGTGGATGGTATCTCGGTGCTGGTCATCGCGGTGGCCTCCGTCGCGGCGTACACCCGCAGGTTGTGCTCCTCGGGCGTACCGAACATGGAGCGGTACAGCGCAACTCGTCGCAGGTACAGGTGCAGGTCATGTTCCCAGGTGACGCCGATGCCACCATGGAGCTGTACGCAACCCTGAAGAATCTCGGTGGCCTTTTCGCCGACGTAGGACTTGGCGATGCTGGCGGAAAGCGCCGCCTGGGGTGCGCGGGCGGCGGTGTAGGCGACGGCCGCGGCCGTGGTCGCGCGGCAGGCTTCCAGCCATGTCTTCAGGTCGGCGAAGCGGTGTTTGAGCGCTTGGTATGACGCCAACGGGCGGCCGAAGGTATGTCGGTCCAATGCCCATTCCACGGTGAAGTCGAACACCGTTTGCATGATGCCGACAACCTCTGCGCACTGCAGCAACTGGGCGATTTGACTCTGCCGGTCGATCAGCGCGGGCGTCTGTTCGACATCACCGACGGCCGCGGAATGCTCCACGGCCACACCGTCGAAATGGACCCGCGCGTACTGCTTGACCATGTCGATGGACTGCTGGGGTTCGACACGGACCCCCGACGCGTTCGCCGGGACCAGAAACTGCCGGACCTCGTTGTCACAGCGGGCTACCACCAGCAGGACATCACTCTGGGTGCCGGCTTCGACGCGGTCTTTGACCCCGTCGAGGGAAAAGCCCGAATCGGTCGACGCGGCCGTTACCGAGGGCTCCATGGGCGCCCAGCCCCCGCCCGGCTCGTAGACCGCCCATGTGGCAACCGTTTCACCGGCCACCAACGACTCGATGGTGTCGGCGTGCGTTTGCGGCTCAACGCAATCGACCAGTCCCGCGAGCACGGTGCTCACCGGGTACAGCGGCCCGGGCGCCACCGTCTTGCCGATCTGTTCGGCCACCAGGGCAAGGTCGGCAACGCCGCTCTCCGAAACGCTGCCGCCGCCCAAGTTCTCTGGGACCAACAACGCCGTCCAGCCGAGTTCAGCGGCTCGTTTCCACCAGGCCCGGTCGAAGGACACGCCCTCGGCGTGAAACTCGCGCACCCGGCTCAGCGGCGTCTCTTTTCGCAGAAACGCTTCGGTGGTTGAGGCGAAGAGAGCCTTTTCGGGGGAATCGACGGCAGTCATCGTGCTGGCTGGACCTTCCTTGGCCGTGGCGCCTCCGATGGTAGCAACCCGCAATACGCTGCGGGATAGCGGAGTTCGGTCGATAAATGGCGGCGCGGGATCCTCGTCGGCATTGCTGTCAGCCCGCAAAGATGCGGCGGAGTGCTTCGGCGTGCAGGGCTCTGCTTTCCCGGGAGACGACCCAGTCCGGCACCGCGGAATCGAAGCCGTGGAATGTCGCTGCGATGACGTGGAGTTCGGTGTGCACGTAGGCGTGCAGCAGCCGGTTCGCGTAGTCGATGGCTTCGTCACGGCAGGGGTCGATCTCCGCGCAGCTGATGAAGGTCGGCGGTAACCCTTCCAGGTTCGCCCGGTGCGCGGGGACATGCTCAGCGGCGGCGCCGCTGTCATTGAGGTAATGGCTCCACGCCCGGCTGACGGCGGGGCCGTTGAGACCTGGGGTTCGCTGAAACTCCCGCCGCGACGGTGTGGCGTCCGAATCGAGCATGGGCTGGTGCAGAATCTGCGCCAGGATCGGCGGGCCCTCGCGGTCGAACACGCGCTGTGCCAAACCGGCGACCAGCGCGGCCCCCGCCCCCCGGCCCATCACCGCAACCCGGCTGCCGTCCGCGTCGAAGCGAGCGCAGTTCGCCACCGCGTGGCGGAAGGCTGCTTCGACATCGTCCAATGCTGCCGGGCAGGGGTTTTCCGGCGCGAGCCGATAGTCGACCGACACGATCACGCAGCCCGCGTAGCGGGCCAGCTCCACGCACTGGGCGTGATCGGTCTCTAGGTTTCCCGTCACGAATCCGCCGCCGTGGGCATAAACCACAAGGGGCGCAACCGATTTGGTACGGTCCCGGTAGAGGCGAAGGTCCAACCGGTCACCGCTTGGACCGGCGATGGTGCATGTGTCGATCGCGACGCTGCCGACATCGACGGCGGCAGCGCGCTGCGCCGCCAGCCGGTTGGCATGATCCCGCTCCGCCGCCAGGGTTTCGTTGCGGTACTCGGCGAGCTCGAGTGCGGCCGCGACCTCACGCAGCGCCGGATCAATGCGGCCAAGGCCTTGCGGGCGTGAGCGGTTCGCTTCTGTTGTCATGTCGATTGTCCCCGGCTAACGATCAGCCGATGCTCACCGGCGGCTGCTCGCCCGGAAGCGCCTTGACGGTGGCCGGAAGTCGGTACAGCGCCATGGCGTTGCCGCGCATGATCCGCTCCCGCTGATCGCGCGGGAACCGGTTGATGGCATATGTCGGCGCGTCGTAGCTCCAGTGTGGGTAATCCGTGGAGAACATCAGATTGTCCCCAAGGTCCATCATTTCCAGATACTCGCGGAAACCACCGACGTCGGCATCCTCGAGCGGCTGGGTGGTGAACCTGACGTGTTCGCGGACATACTCTGACGGACGACGGCGGACGTGCGGCAAGTCAGCGCGCCGGGCTTCCCAGATCCGGTCCATGCGCCACATCACCGGCATCGCCCAGGTGAATCCTCCTTCGATGAACACCACCCGCAGATCGGGATGGCGGTCGAACGCGCCGTCGAACACCAGGCTCATCAGATGCGAGACGTACAGCAGCGGCCAGGAGGCGAAGAAATCGTGCCAGTGCGCCGGGTTGCCGACCGGGTAAAGCGGGATCAGCTCGAACGGCGTCTGTCCCATCAGATGAGTGGAAACAGGGAAGCCGTTGCGGGAGGCAGCCGCGTAGATCGGATCGAAATGTGGGTTGCCGAATGGGATCCCGCGTGTCTGCGGTGTGATGAGCACTTGCGCCATGTAGGGATGTCCGGCCCACCGCTCGATTTCGCGCGCCGCCTGCTCGGGTACCTGTGCGCTGACACTGAGCGATCCCCGCCAACGGCCATGCTTGTTGTACTTGTCCAGCCAGACGTCGGCGAGCCAGTCGTTGTAGGTCGACTTCAGCACATGCTCGGCCTGCGGCAGCTGAGCGTCGCACATCGGTTCCAGCGTCGCGATGCTGATGCCGGCGTCCACCAGTAACTGTTTGGCGGCGAAATCCGGGTCGCTACCGGCGACCCCGCCACCGGGCGGAGCGGCATCGACGCGCAGCGACATCGTCTTGTACGAGTCGGGGGTGTCGTAGAAATGCGGTACCGGGGTGACTGCGTTGCCGGTGGGCCAGATCTTGTCAACCCATTCGGCCGGCGCGTAGGACTTGAGGACGTCGGTCGAGACCGGCAGCGGGTGAACGTCGGTGTCGACGATGCTGACCGCTATGTCTTGTGGACTGTCATGCTCCGAAGCTGATTCGATCCGTTCGATGATGGTCATCGCATGCTGCTTTCAAGTGCTGATTCGGTTAGGCCGTAGAGTTCACTGGCATTGCGCCACAACACCTTATCGCGTTGCGAGTGATCGAGTCCGGCGGCGGCCTCGTCGGCTGAAGACATCGACCAGTGCGGGTAGCCCGACCCGTACATCAGCAGGTCGGCCGTGGCCGAGAAGTCGAGCCAGCGGCGCGTGTGGGCGGTGTCGGTCGGCCCGTCGAATTGCGAGGAGCAAAACCGCACATGGCCGGAAAGGTATTCGCTGGGATATCGGTCGACCCACGGCGTCTGGTCACGCATCGACACCCAGAACGTGTCCAGCCGCCACATCAGCGAGGTGAGAATGTCGTATCCGCCGTCGGCGAAGACGAACTTAAGCTCTGGATGCCTCCCGAACATCCCCTCGACGATCAGGGTGGCCAGGTGAACGAAGTAGTTCAGTGGCATGAAGGCCGCATACCCCGGGTAGGTGTGGGCGTGCCCGGCGAAAGTGGGCGGGTAGTCAACACCGTTGCCGCCATTGATGTGCACCGCCACCGGCAGCCCGTGGGCGGCGGCGGCCTCCCAGATCGGCTCGAACACCGGCTTGCCGTAGGGCTCGCGAGACTGCATCGGAACCCCGACCTGGACCAGCTTGGGGTGTGCGGCGAGCCGTTCGATCTCGGCGACCGCGCCCTTGGGGTCTTCGGGGTTGACCCGGATGGTGCCCCGGAATCGGTTGGTGGTGTCAGGCTCCAGCCAACGATCGAGCAGCCAGTCGTTGACCGCCGCGCAGATCCGACTGTTCAGCAGGTAGTCGGCGATATTGCCGCGGGTCAACGGATTGAGGACGGCGTAGTTCACCGCCGCATCCTCGAACAGGTGCCGGCTTACCGTCTCGGGGTCGGAGCCCGGGTAGTGCTCGCCGTACAAATCCTGGTGATAGTCCCCGCCGGGAGCCTGGTACCACTGCTGCTCGACGTCGGGGATCGACCGTAGTTTGTGCGCGGCAGGCAAATATCGCCGGATTTCGGCGTTGTAGCGGAAATGCGGTTGCACGTTGGCGTCGATGACGACCGCGGCTGCGTCGTTCATGCTGTCAGGTAAACCTCCCCGTCGGCGACGTCGACTTGGTAGGTGCGGACCCGCCGGCGCGGATCGGCGATGTTTTGCCCGGTGGTGATATCGAATTCCCAGTTGTGCCAGGGGCATCGAATGATCTGTCCCTCGCGGCTGCGGCGCACTCCATCGGGCTGGGCGGGGTCGGCCTCGGTGGTGCCGCCGACATAGCCCAGGCACAGCGGCGCACCCTCATGCGAGCAGTAGTTGACGATCGCGTGCAGCGCGCCACCCACGTTGTAGACGCCCACACCGAACTTGCCCACGTCGACCAGCTTCATCGCGCCCGGCGGCAGCTCGTCGAGCAAGCACACGAATCGGCGCTCCAGCACAGCCGGATCACCGCCTCTCTAAGCGCCCTTTGGACCGATACCC
This sequence comes from uncultured Actinomycetota bacterium, assembly GCA_963787635.1. GTDB lineage: Bacteria > Actinomycetota > Actinomycetes > Mycobacteriales > Mycobacteriaceae > Mycobacterium. The sequence goes on from CAWBDP010000012.1 coordinate 77,169, forward strand.
TCGCCCCGCTACACTGCGGGACGGCCGTTGGGCTTCGTTGCTATCTATATTATGATAGCGAGATTCAACTCCGACAAGTCGCTGAACAGGGCGAGGACGCTGCCGGGCCGGCCCGGATCACCGTCTTCCCCAGTTTCTCAGGAGGATGCCGGTGACGATCAGCACCGACCCGCAGGGCCAACCCGTCACGCTGGACACCACCGGTGAGACCAGTCCGTACCCGTTTTTCGAGTACAAGCGGCGCACCGAGCCGGTCTGGCATGGCGGGCTGATGGACCACTCACAGATGCCGGAGGAACTGCGGCCCAGCGACGAGTGGGTCTTGTTCGGTTACGACGACGTGTTCCAAGGTTATCGCGACGACCACGTGTTCAGCTCGCACAAATATGACGAGACCATCGGTTTGGTGATGGGCCACACCATCTTGGCGATGGGCGGCAAAGAGCACCACGATCACCGCAACCTGGTGGCCAAGGCGTTCCGCTCCACCGCGCTGGCCCGCTGGGAACCGTCGACGATCGGGCCGGTCTGCGATCAACTGGTCGACGAGATCAAAAACGATGGGACCGCCGACCTCGTCAAGGCAGTGACCTTCGAATTCCCGACCCGGATCATCTCCGCCCTGCTCGGGCTGCCCCCGGAGGACCTGGACCTATTCCGGCGGCTGTCCCTTGACCTGATCTCCATCCCGACCGACATCGAGGCCGGGTTGACCGCAGCCGCAGAGTTGCACGGTTACTTCCTCGACCAGGTCGAACAGCGCCGCCGAACACCGACCAGTGACATCATCGGCGACCTGGTCGCCGCCGAGATCGACGGCGAGAAGCTCACCGACGAAGCGATCATCGCGTTCCTGCGTCTGCTACTGCCCGCCGGGCTGGAGACCACCTACCGCTCGTCGGGCAACCTGCTGTACCTGCTTTTGACCCATCCCGAACAGTTGGCGATGGTCTACCAGGACCGATCACTGATTCCGGCGGCGATCGAAGAGGGTCTGCGTTTCGAAACTCCGCTCACCATGGTGATGCGGACCACCACCGAGGAAGTCGAAATAGGCGGCAAGACAATCCCGGCCGACGCGCAGGTCGATATGTGTATGGGTTCGGCCAATCGCGACGAGACCCGCTGGACCGATCCGAACACCTTCGACATCGGCCGTCCGCGGCAAGCTCACATCGCGTTCGCCGGCGGTATCCACATGTGCCTGGGAATGCACCTGGCCCGGCTGGAAACCCGGGTCATGTTGAACAGCCTGCTGGACCGCGTCGCGGATTTGGCGATGCTGCCCGACGACGGAACTTCGGAGGAGGCCAAGATCGTCGGCCTCATTTTCCGGTCGCCCAACAAGCTCCCGGTCACTTTCACCCCGGCGTCATGAAAAGCCGCGCGGCGATTCTGCATGACGTCGGCGGACCTTGGTCCGTCGAGGAATACGAGTTGGACGAGCCGCGAGCCGGGGAGGTGTTCGTCGAGATGGCCGCCGCGGGGTTGTGCCACTCCGACGACCACATCCTGAAGGGCGACATGGCGGCGCCCAACGAGGTGCTGCGATCCATGGGGCTGCCCACCATGTTCCCGACGATCGGCGGTCACGAGGGCTCCGGGATCGTCCGCGAAGTCGGTAACGGCGTCACCGATTTCGCCCCGGGCGACCACGTGGTGATGTCATTCGTCGCCGTCTGCGGCCAATGTCGCTGGTGTGCAACCGGAATGGAGTACCTCTGCGACGCGGGCATCGGTACGCTGACCCCGGGAATGCCCACCGACGGCACCTTCCGCCACCACACCGCCGACGGCAAACCGTTGGGGCATATTTCCAAGATCGGCGCATTTGCTGAACACACTGTGGTATCGACGAATTCACTGGTGAAGATCGAACCGCATCTTCCCCTCGTTCCCAGCGCGCTGCTGTCGTGCGCCATCCCCACCGGATACGGTTCGGTCGCCAATCGGGGCGGTATCCGCGGCGGCGACACCGTCGTGGTCATCGGCGTCGGCGGCATCGGCACCGGCGCGATCCAGGGCGCCCGAATCAACGGCGCCGCGCAGATCGTGGCCGTCGACCCGGTGGAATTCAAACAGAAGTCGGCGTTGAAGTTCGGCGCCACCCACAGCAGCGCATCCGTCGCCGATGCACTGGACCTGGTTCGCGATCTGACCTACGGGGTGATGGCCGACGCCGTCGTCGTGTCGCCGTCGTTGATCAGCGCAGCGGACGTCCGCGACGCGCTGAAGCTCACCCGCAAGGGCGGCACGTGTGTGCTCACCGGCATGACCTCGCAACTGACCCGATCGATCAAGTTCGACCTACAAGACTTCATCCTGATGAACAAGAACCTGGCGGGCACCGTGTTCGGCTCCTGCAACCCCAAGGCCGACATCACCCGGCTGGCCAGGCTCTACCAGACCGGTCAGCTACTGCTCGACGAGATGATCACCAAGCGCTATCGGCTCGAGGAAGTCAACGACGCCTACGCCGATCTGCTCAACGGCGAGATCGTCCGCGGGGTCATCGATTTCGGAGCGGACTGACCGGATATTTTACCCTTATCCCGATCGTCGTTTGTCGCTCATGTTCTTCAGTCGCTGTACTTGGCCGTACGAATCGATCGGGCTGTGCAGGGCCAGGCCACCATCGGCATGCACGACCTGGCCGGTCACCCAAGGCAATTCGAGGACACCGACGATAGCGGCGGCGACGTCGGCGGCTTCTCCCAGACGACCCAGTGCGGTCCGCTCACACAAACCCTCGACCCACCCGGGCAGCTGTTCGGGTTCACCCAGCATCGGTGTTCGAGTGACACCGGGTCCCACGGCGTTGACCCGGATGCCGTAATGGCCCCATTCCACGGCCGCGACTTTGACCAACATGTCCACTCCGGCCTTGGACACGCAATAAGCACCCATATCCCGGTCGGCGACGGTGCCGCTGATGCTGGAGACGGCGACGATCGATCCGCCGGTTGCAGCGTCGACCATCGCCTGCGCGGCGGCACGGATGGTCAGCCAGGTGCCGGTGAGGTTTACCGCCAGCACCCGCTGCCATTGCTCGGTCGACTGCGCCAGCAACGTGCCCGACGCACCGATGCCGGCGCAGGCCACCACCCGGTCGGGAGTGCCGTGCTCACGTACGGTTTGGCTCATCGCCGCCGATACCGCGTCCGGATCGCTGATGTCGCAATCGATGTCGCCGCCGACCCGGTCCCAGACGACGACCTCGTGACCCGCATCGCGAAGGCGGCCCGACGACGCCACGCCCGATCCCCGACGCCCCACCGGTCACCACGGCAGTCATTGCGGCGGCCCGATCAACTCGACAAGCACCCCGTCGGGCGCGGTGACGACCGCCATCGGCACTGTTTTGCCGGCCGGTGCGGGCACGCTGATGCGACGAACACCGTCGGTGAAGCCCAAAGCGGCCAGGGCGGACAGTGTCGCGTCGACCTCGCGCTGCACCGACAGCAGGAAGAAGCCGTGCCGCGGCCCGTGCGCCGGCGTCGACGCCTCACCAGCGCCTTCGAACATCACTAGTTCGACGATGCCGGCGTCCGGGGTCTGCGGATCGCCCAAGAATATCGACCGCAACTGATCGGATGCGGCGCCGAAAAGTTGTGGCCAGTCACCGGTGAAGACGTGGTCGAAGAGTTCGGCGAATCCCAGTCCGTCTCTCCAGAACCGCATCGACCGTTCGACATCGGCGGTGCAGATCGCTGCGTGATGAACACCTGACACAAGTTCGCTCCCACCCGCGGAAAACCATTCCTATAATGATGCGATTTTAGAGGTACCGACCGAAAGGGCGCGTGGACCCCATGACACGCCGCCGGCTGCTGGAACAAGAACAAACCAGAAGTGTTGGCTGACAGTCCCGGCATGTCGATGCTCAAGCAGATCTCAGCCGCCGTCTAACCCGAGGCTCACACGAGCGAGTAGCGGACCGGCAGGTGTTTGAGGCCGCCGACGAAAGTGGTGGCCACGAGCTGCGGAGCACCGCTCAGCTCAATGGATTTCAGTCTGGGTAGTAACTCGGTGAAGAAGCTGTTGATCTCCATGCGAGCCAGCGCGGCTCCCATACAGAAGTGCACCCCATAGCCGAAGGCCACATGCTTGTTGGGGTCACGCCCGACGTCGAAACGGAACGGGTCGTCGAAGACATCCTCGTCGCGGTTGGCCGACACATAAGACAACAGTACGGATTCGCCTGCGGCAACTGGTATCCCGCGCACGAGCGGTATTCGCGGCTGCGGTGCGCATGAAGTGTTTGACCGGGGTGACCCAGCGGATCATTTCCTCGGTGGCCAGCGGCATCAGGTCAAGGTTGTCCCGCAGGCGCGCGAGCTGGTCTGGATGCTCGATGAGCGCCTGCAGACCACCGGAGATGGTCGCACTGGTGGTGTCGTGGCCGGCGGTGGCGACGATGAGGTAGTAGGACACGGTCTCGATGTCTGACAGCGGTTCGCCGTCGATGCGGGCATTGGCGATCGCCGACGAGAGGTCCTCGGTCGGCTGCTCGCGGCGCGACGCGGTCACCGCGTTGAAATACTGGAACATATCCAGCAGCACCGGCAACTGGTCTTCCATCGTGGTGCCGCGTTTGAACTCGGAGTCGTCGCTGCCGAACAACTCCTGGGTCAGCTTGAGCATGCGCGGAAAGTCGTCCTCCGGCAGGCCCAACAGCGACATGATCACATACAGCGGGTAATTGACGGCGACTTGCTGCACGAAATCGCATTCGGGCCCGGCGGCTGCCATCTTGTCGACGTAGACCTTGGCCAGTTCGTCGACGCGAACCTTCAGAGCCCGCATCGCCTTGGGGCGAAACCAATCCGAGCCGATCGCCCGCACCACCCGGTGTTGCGGGTCGTCGAGGTGGATCAGCGTGCGTACGCCCACCGCGGCCGCCTGCTCGTCACCCTCGACTGTGGCCAGCACCGGGCGCGGCCAATTGGTGAACAGCATATTGTGGCGTTCGATGTCCATGATGTCGGCGTGTTTGGTGATCGCCCAGAACGGCTTGTAATTCGGCACATCGACCCAGGACACCGGAGCGTTGGCGCGCAAGTGAGTCAGCGCCGCGTGCAGGCGCTGTTCGTCGGTGTAGGCCAACGGATCTGCCAGCAGCCTGGCGGCCTCGTCCATCGTCGGTGCACTCACTGTCGAAACTCCTTCAGTGCGGCGGAAATACAATCCTGCGAGGCGGCGTAGAAGATCGGCTGCACGCGGTCGACCACACCCTCACAACGACTTCGGATGCCAGCGGCAATCGTGTCGACCGGGCCGACCACGGCGAAGGCGCGCAGCATCTCGTCGTCGATGAGCGAGCCCATGGCGTCCCACTCACCTTCCTTGGACAGCCGGTTCAGGTCGGTGTGCAAATCGCCCCAGCCATGCAAGTCGAGGACCCTGCGATAAGCCGGCGTGGATCCGTAGAACGCGATTTGCTTGCGGGTGCCGGCGATGGCGGTGGCAAGCTCGTCGTCGTTCGCACCGGTTGCCACCATCACTTCGGCCGATACCTCGAACTCGTTGCGGTGCCGACCGGAACGCTGCAGACCCTGCAGCAGCACCGGCATCGTCACCTCGGTGAGATAGCGTTGCGAGATCATCGGGTGACCGAGGTGGCCGTCGGCGACCTCACCACACATCTCCGTCATCGCCGTTCCGACGGCGGCCAGGAAGACTTTCGGCGCGGGATGCGGCTGCGCCTCGGGCGTGAACATCGGTGTCATGATCTTGTGGGTATAGAACTCGCCCTCGAAACGCAGTTTGGTGCCGTCCTTCCAAGCCGACCAGATCGCGCGCAGCGCGGAGACGAAATCGCGCATGCGGCGCGCCGGATGGCTCCAGGGCATGCTGAATCGCTTCTCGATATGGGGCTGGATCTGGGTGCCAAGACCAAGGATGAAACGGCCCTTGGAGTAGGCCTGCAGGTCCCAGCCGAGGTTGGCAACGATCATCGGATTGCGGGCGAAGGCCACCGCGATGTTGGTGCCGAGTTCCAGTCGTGAGGTGTGCTCGGCCGCCAGGAGCAGCGGCAGAAACGGGTCGTGACTGGTTTCGGCGGTCCAGCAGCCGTCGTAGCCCCGTTGCTCGAGCGCGCTCGCCAGTTTCGGGACACCGGCAAGCGGGCCCGCTAATCCGCCGTCGATCTTGAGCGCTGAGCCGACGGCCGACGCCTGCGGCGTGCTCATCGCGGTTTGCTCAGCGGAATTTGCGAGTTATCCCAAGTCAGCATGCGTCCTTCGGGCGTGAAACGGAGGAAGGTCTCGTTGGCGTAGTAATCCTGCGTTTTGGTGGGCAGGGCCGCGCCCGCGGGCCGGAAATCGGCGTACTTCGTGTTGACGGCCTCGCGCAGGCGCGCGGTGGCCACCGGGTCGTCGACCACCTCGACGCGACCGGTGAGGTGCACGGCGCGCAAATCCTGCCATCGCTCACCGGATTCGACGAGGAACGAGGCGCGTGGATCTCGCCTGATACGGGCGATTTTCTTGGTACTCGACGGGGTCATCACCGCGACCGTGTGCGCGTCGACGACGAACCACACCGGCAGGGTCACCGGCGTGCCGTCGCGGCGCAGCGTGGTCAATATCCCCGTGTGGGACGCGGCGATCACTTCCCACGCCTCGTCCGCAGTCAACCGAAACCCCATGTCGCAGACGCTACAGTAAGCAATTCAGTAGGGTCAACGAAGGTTAGGCTCGAAACCACCACCGCCGTGTGACGAGTAGGGAACACTGATGACGAACGCCGGGAACTGGCAAGAGACGCTGGCGGACCTCGACCGTCGGCGTCAGCAGGCGTGGGCGATGGGGGGACCCGACCGGCTCGCCAAGCACCGCGGCAAGGGCAAGCTCGACGCCCGCGAACGCATCGGGCGGTTGCTGGACCCGGGGACCTTCCGCGAATTCGGCACGCTGGTTGGCGGCGAGATCGCCGCCGACGCCATCGTCGTCGGCTCGGGCCTGATCGACGGCACACCGGTGATGGTGGGCGCCGAGGATTTCACCACGATGGCCGGCACCATTGCCCCCGGCAGCAACTCCAAGCGATACCGCATCGCTGAGCTGGCGGTGCGCGACAAGGTGCCGCTGGTGATGTTGCTGGAGGGAGCAGGTTTCCGTCCCACCGGCGTGCATTACGGACGCACGCCGACGGATCTGCTGGCCCAGGCACGCTGTTCGGGGCGAGTCCCGACGGTGGCGGCGGTCGTCGGCCCTTCGGCCGGGCATGGCGCCTTGGTCGCCCCGGTCTGCGATTTCACCGTCATGAGTCGTCAGGGCGCCATCTTCACCGCGGGGCCGCCGGTGGTGAAAGAGTCGACGGGAGAAGATATCTCCAAAGAGAATCTCGGTGGACCCGATGTCGCGATTCCCAGCGGTGTCATCCACAACCTCGCGGAGGACGACGAGGCGGTGCTCGATACGATCCGCCGTTACCTGTCTTACTTCCCGCCGAGCGCGTGGTCGTATCCGCCGACCGGACCCACTGATGAAACCGCAGCGCCACGCCCGACCCCGGAGTTGCTCGAGATCGTCTCACGGGACAACCGCCGGGTCTACGACATGCGCGCGGTGCTCGACGTCGTCCTGGACCGGCCGGACTGGTTCGAAGTTCAGCCGCAGTTCGGACGGGCGATCATCTGCGCCCTGGCCCACCTTGGCGGCCACCCAGTCGCGGTCGTGGCCAATCAACCGCGGGTACTGGCCGGTTCGATCGACGCCGCAGCTGCCGACAAGGCGGCGCACTTCATCATGGTGGCCGACTCGTTCCACCTCCCGATAGTCTTCCTCGCTGATAACCCCGGAATGCTGCCCGGCAGCCGGTCCGAGCGGGAAGGCGTGCTTCGCAGCGGCGCGCGAATGTTCGCCGCCCAGACTGCTGCCACCACGATCAAGCTGCATGTGACGCTGCGCAAGGCGTACGGGTTCGGCTCGATGGTCATGTCCTTGCTCGGATTCGACGACCAGGTGGCCACATTCGCATACCCCGGAGCCACGATGGGAGCCATGGGCGCCGCGGCGCTGTCGCGCGCCTCGCATGCCGCTGATGACCTCTCCGCCAAGTTGCGCGAGGCCGAGTTGCAGGCGTCGTATCGATCTGCCGAGCACATGGGTTTCGACGAACTCATCGATCCCCGCGAAACCCGGGACGCGTTACTCGCCGCACTGCAACGCGGCATCTACGGTCGCCAAGCTGCCCCCGAGCCAATAACCCGCACGCTGATCATGCCGTAAGACTGGTCGCGCTGGTCGCGCTGGCAGAAAACCTAGCCGCGGTAGGCCGCGACGATCGGCTCCAGCTCGTCGGGCGTGGCGCCGTGCATGATCGCCGCATCGGCGCCGTAGTCGAACTCTTTGCGGATGCGGTCCACGCACTGTTGAGGTGATCCGGTGGCCGACGGTTCCAGCCACTCGTCGGGCAGCAACGTCGCGATGTGCTCGATCTGCTCGGGGGTGGCCTTGTGATCGATTCCACCGGCGATGGTCGTGACCACGGGATCTTTCCGGAATCGTTGCAGGACAGCGGGATCCCAGTCGTTGGTCTGCACCATCAAATCGCCGTAGCCCTGCAGGTAGGTGGCCAGGCGGGCGACGGTCTTCTTCAGCCGCAGCTGCTCGGGAAGATGATCACCGACCGTGGCGAAGCACGACCACACCCGCACACTATCGGGATCACGACCTGCCTTCTCCGCGGCGTCTTTGACGGTCTTGACGCATCGCCGCAACGTTTCTGGCGTGAAGTAGGTGTGCAGGATGACGTCGTCGAAAACCCGGCCCCCCAGCGCCAGAGTATTGGGACCAAATGCCACCAACGCCAAACGGATGTCCTCGTTGAAGTCGGGATCCAGAAACAGGACCTGGTATTTGCCCATCGGCCCGTCGTGGTTGAGGATGACCTCGCCGCGCCACAGGCGGCGCATGACGTGGGCCCAGTCCTCCATCTGGGCGGTTGTCACTGCGGGTATGCCGAACGCCCCGTAGATCGCGGCGATCCCGCGGCCGATGCCCAAGGTGAAACGTCCGCCCGAAAGCCGGTGCATGGTAGTCGCCCACGATGCGGTGATCAGCGGATGGCGGGTGTTGTGATTGGTTGCGGCAGTGGCGATCTGCATACGATCGGTGACCGCGCACGCAGCGCCGACGAGAGACGACGCTTCTTTGACGTTCCAGCGTTCGGACAGGAAGGCGGTGCCAAAGCCCAATTCCTCACCGCGGCGAGCCTCGTCCATCAACGCCGCCGGCCCCTCACCACCGGCCCCGGCCAGCAGGTAATAGCCCAGTTCGTCGAGAATGCGCTCACTCAACTGCGGACTGCCTCAACCACCGCGTCAGGCCACTTCCTCGGCGACGCTGCGCAGAAAACGCTCGGATACCGCCTGCACTCGGCGCGAGAACACGTGTCCGACGTGACTGCCGTCGTACCAGTAGAACTGGCCACCCCACCGCTGCTGCAGCGCCAGGGCGGGCTCACGCATCGCCATCCGATCGTGCCATGCCCCGACGATCAACCGGCGGCGCGGCGGTGCCGCCGGTTGCACCGCCAGCGGATCGATCACCGAGGTCAGCGCCGATACCACTTCGGACTGCAAGAGTTCGCGAAAGCCACTTCGCGCCGGACCCCCGCGCGCAAGATGACGCGCGATCATCGCGTTGATACCCAGAATCGGCGTGTACAGCGCGACGCCATCCACCCGCTTTTCGAGATGTGAAACCAGTGCGGCCACCGGGCTGCCCATCGACAATCCAGACACCACCACCGCTGTGGCCCGTGGCTGCACCCATCGCACGACGCTGCGAATCTCCGATACCGCACGCATCATGCCCGCGACGTTGGTCAGCGGATCCAGGTCCGGATACGGTGGCCACGTGCTACGCCGGCTACCGTGACCCGGCTGTACGGGCACCGCGATATTGAAACCCAGGCTGCGCTGTAAGCGGGCGGCCCGGGACATCAACAGGTCTTCCGGGCGCCCCTGACCGGCACCATGTACCCACACCAGCCACGGCCGGGGGCGGTCGTCGCGATGCCGCAACACATGGACCACCGCGGTTGCGGGGTCGCTCAGCCCCTCGGCCCTCAGGGTGCTCGGCAGGGCCGGATCGTGCTCGAACGTCACCCGCTCGTAGGCCAGTATGCCGATGCGCCGCCGGCGGGACGTATGTATCCGCAGCGGTTCGGGATCGGTATGCGCCCCGTCGATACCCAACGCGGAGAGTTGCGCAGCCGCGGCGGCGCAGTCACTCAATTCCCGCAGTTCTGGCAGGCCGCCACTCAGCAGCGAAAAGCCGGACAGGACAAGCTCATCCAGCATGACCTCGGCGAACTGGCGCACGCCGCGCGGCGAAGCCGGAAACCAGCCGCTCGATTCGGTAAGCCCCGACAGCGTCCGCGGCAGCACCAAGGCTAATTCGCGGCCGATGTCACGCGTGTGTGCCATCAAGGGGAGAGCCAAAGCTCCGTAGGCATGCCCCAACGGGTTCAGCCGCCCCCGGGGCTGAGACTGTCCGGCACTTCTGTCGAGAAGTCGCCGGTCATCTTCAAGATGGTGCGGGTAAGGTGCAAACTCTTGATCCGCCATGTGCCGCCTTGCTTCTCGTATGTCTCGTGGTAGTGGCCGGCCCCGTGCAATTCCCGTCCGTCGGGGAATATCAGGAAGTCCTCCATCGCCCAGATCCCGGACGCGGTCGTCGGCGAGGTGAGGGTGATCTCTGGAGTATGGCAGTGGTGCATGGTGGCCACGTTATCGAGGCCACCCATCACCATCGGGACGAAGGTGTCAACACCCTCGACCGGCGACGCCGTCATCGGGTCATGACCCCCGGTGCCGACCGCCATGTCCAGCCTGACCACGACGTCGCTGGTGAACACGGTGCGCCAGGACTCGACGTCTTTGGTATCCAGGAACCGGCAATAGCGTGCCTTCAACTGACGGATCGCTTCGAGCTCGTCAGGCGCCTGTTCGGCCTCGTTGATCATAAAGCTCCTTGCCGCATGGTGGGTCAACCTGCTGAAATCTATACTGTAATGGATTTAGTATCTGACGGACGATTGCCGGAGGCGCCGACGTGAAGGTCCCATTTACCTGGAAGGTTACCGGGTGGTTCATGGTCGGATGGTCGCCCGAATTTCCGATCGGTGAGGTCCGGCCGCTGCACTACTTCGGTGAGGATCTCGTCGCCTACCGCGACGAGTCCGGCGAACTGCATGTCCTGGAAGCACACTGCAAACACCTCGGTGCGCATATCGGACACGGCGGCACGGTGGTCGGCGACTGCGTCCAGTGCCCGTTTCATGGGTGGCGCTGGGGACCGGACGGCACCAACCGCTACATTCCCTATCAACCGGACCGACCCAACCGCGCACTGACGTTGCGGGTGTTTCCGGTGATCGAACAGTATGACTGCGTGTTCGTCTGGCATCATCCCCACGGCGAAGAGCCGCAGTGGGAAATGCCGGACATATTCCGCAAATTCCCGCAGTTCGATACCGACCCTGCGGCCTATTACCGGCCCTATCCGGAGTTCTCCCGGCGCGCCGAGCGCGAACCGGTGCATCCTCAGATCGTGGCCGAGAACGCTCCCGACAGCGCCCATTTCGAGTATGTGCACCACGCCACCGTGACGCCGAGGGTACTGGACTGGAAGATCGTCGATCACGAGTGGCAGTTCGTTGCCGGTTGGCCGGACGAGGGAAGCGACAACCCCGAAGATCTCGCGCTGCGATTCCACAGTCACTTGTTCGGTCTCGGCGGGGCGATCAGCGTTTTCGAGGGCGCACAGAATCATCGGCTGATTTTCACGTGCACGCCCGTCGATGATGCGTGTTCAGACCTCTTCTATTCGATCTGGTGGCCACGCATCCCGGGTGATGACTCCGAGGTGCCCGACGGCAAGCTGCGCGAGACCATCACAAAGCAGTTCCTGTCGACCGTCTTCGACGATCTGGGAATATGGCGCTACCAGAGGTACGTGCAGCGCCCGCCACTTTCCAAGGTCGACGCGAAAGGGTATATGGCGTTGCGGAAATGGGCGACGCAATTCTATGACGTCCCGCCGATCGACGAGCTTGTCTGAGTCTGACAGCAGCCGTGAGAGGAAAAATGACCGACACCGCAACACAATTCACCGTTCCCGCGGTTGCGCGGGCCGTGGCCGCCGCGATCCCCGACCGAGAGCTGATCATCCAGGGTGAACGGCACTACACCTACGCCCAGGTGATCGAGCGGTCGAACCGCCTTGCCGCATATCTGCATTCCCGTGGGCTTGGCTGCCAGACCGAGCGCTCCGCGCTTGCCGGCCATCAGGTGGGGCAGGACCTGCTTGGCATCTACGCCTATAACGGAACTGAGTTCGTCGAGGCACTGCTCGGCGCTTTCGGTGCGCGCGTCGGCCCGTTCAACGTCAACTTCCGGTACGTCAAGAAGGAGCTGCAGTACCTGCTGGCCGATTCCGGGGCGACCGCGCTGATCTACCATTCCGCGTTCGCGCCGCGGGTAGCCGAAGTGCTGCCGGATCTCCCCCGACTGCGTGTCCTGATTCAGATCGCCGATGACTCGGGTAACGGGTTGCTGGACGGCGCAATCGATTACGAGAGCGCCATCGCTGCCTTTTCGTCGGCGCCGCCGGTGCAGCATTCGCCCGACGACCTGTACGTGCTCTACACCGGTGGCACAACGGGAATGCCGAAAGGCGTGCTGTGGCGGCAGCACGACATTTTCATGACTTCCTTCGGTGGCCGCGATCTCTACAGTGGCCAACCCGTCGGTCCCCTCGACGAGATCGTGGCGCGGGCAGCCGCCAATCCCGGAACCAGGCTGATGGTGCTGCCGCCGCTGATCCATGGCGCCGCGCAGTGGGCGGTGATGACCGGCCTGACCACCGGGCAGACCGTTGTCTTCGCCTCGGTCGTCGATCATTTGGATGCCGAGGACGTCGTGCGGACCATCCAGCGTGAGCAGGTCTTGGCGGTGACGGTGGTCGGTGACGCGATGGCGCGACCGTTGGTCGCCGCCATCGAAAAAGGCATCGCAGACGTGTCGTCGTTGGCGGTCGTCGCCAATGGCGGGGCGCCACTGACCCCGTATGTCAAGCAACGGCTGGTCGAGGTGCTGCCCAACGCCATGATCGCCGACGGCGTCGGATCCTCGGAGACCGGCGCTCAGATGCACCACCTGTCGACGTCGGGTGCGGTGTCCACCGGCACATTCAATGCCGGCCCGGACACCTTCGTCGCGGGCGAGGATCTGGCCTCGATCCTGGCGCCTGGCCACGACGGCATCGGCTGGCTGGCGCAACGCGGCTACGTCCCGCTGGGCTATAAGGACGACGCGGCCAAAACCGCCGCGACGTTTCCGGTCATCGACGGCGTGCGGTACGCGGTCCCCGGCGACCGGGCCCGTCACCGCGCGGACGGCTGCATCGAGTTGTTGGGCCGCGATTCGGTGACCATCAACTCCGGCGGCGAGAAGATTTTCGCCGAGGAGGTGGAAAGCGCGCTGGCGTCGCATCCCGCGGTGGCAGACGTGGTGGTGGCCGCGCGGCCGAGCGAGCGCTGGGGCCAGGAGGTCGTCGCCGTGGTCGCGCTCTCCGATGACGCCGGTACCGATGGTGATGAGCTGGTGTCACACGCCGCGAATTCGCTGGCCCGCTACAAACTTCCCAAGGCGATCGTGTTTCGTCCGGTCATCGAGCGCAGCCCGTCGGGCAAGGCCGACTACCGGTGGGCACGCGAGCAGGCAGAAAAGGGCTGAATACATCAGGTGTTACAGGCCGGCTGATAGAACTCCCCGGCGGCTATTGAGGCGACGCCCAGTTTGCCGCCGACCACATCAATCGCTTGCTGCGCGATGTTGAGGTCGACGGTGGGGATCTGGAATTCATCGCCGACCCAGGCCAGCAGGTGGAACCCTTTTTCCTCGGCGACCTGTTCGGGTGCGAGCGTGCTGCCCGCGTAGGCGGCGTCGATCGTGCCGTCCCGAAGACGTCGCAGGTCCATCTGATAGTCACCCGGATGCCGCACCACACATTCCAGGTCGCGGTCGGGGTCCAGACCGTGCTTGCGCAAGACGATCCGAGCGAAGGTACCGGGAGGGTTGTCGGCGGCGTGGACGGCCACCCGCCGCCCGCGAAGCGCCGCCATAGACTTCACCTCGGCGCCGCCGAGAAACCAGAACAACGGACGATCGGTGTTGACGCTGAGCACTGTCCACCTGACCCGTCGGTCAGCCGCGACAACACGGCCCGCCCCAGACCGATTACCGCGCCCCGGCGCAGACGCTCGGCCGCCCAGCCGACTCCGTCGCCGATGGCGACGTGGACACCTTCATCCTCGTAATAGACCTGCTGGTCGGCAACATGGCGACCAGCTTGTCGTGGATACCACGCCCGAGTAGGCCAGATCGATTGTCTGCAAAGCCAAACCCCTTCCCAATCATCAGGCTTCCGTTGCGGCAGAAACTGTTCAATCCATGGCAAGGCCGCCGTTGACCGGAAGGTAATGGCCGGTCGTAAAACAGGATTCTTCACTCGCCAAGAAAGCCACCGTTTTGGCCACCTCGTCGGGGCGCACCAAGCGCCCCATGGGGTTGGTTGCGCCGAGTTGACGCACGTCTCCGGCCGTCAACTGGGCCGCAATGATGCCCATGCCACGGGTGACCCTAACGACGAACCCGCCAGCACTATCGCGGAAGCCTTGGCCGTGAGCCGTGACACTGTCTACCGGGTGATCGCGTCGGAAAGATCGGAGTAGCCCTTGACCATCAGGATCGGACCTAACACCTCCTCCTCGGCGATTTTCATGCGATCGTCGACCTCACGCACAATGGTGGGCCCGATCTTGCGGGTTGCCCGGTCGGGCAATGACTCCCCCAGTTCCACGGGCCGATGATTCCGACCACGCCCAGCGGTGTGGGCTGGACTTCGGCCAGCACACCGCACAAGCGGGCGGCACGCATTAATTTGGCCGCCCGCATCCATTGAGCCACATGAGATCTGGTGTGCTCGATGACCGAAATGATCCCCACCACTTCGGTGAACAACGAGGCTGCTTTGGAGCGGGTCCCGTAATCAGTTGCCATCGCGTCGACGAACGCATCGGTGTTATCGAGCAGCAAGGCCATCAGCCGGTCGATGCGATTGCGGCGAACCGCGACGCTGGCGGCCCGTCGGCCAGGAAAGATCGTCGCTGCTGCTCGAGAGTCGCCTCCAACGCGGCCCGACCTGCGGCGGTATCGTCGGCCCGTTCGTCGATTGCGCTCATGGCGTTTGCTCCCAGCCAATTCATTCAAGTCGCTGAAAATATAGGTTACTGTAAGATTTACAGTAGCATTAGGCAGGCGAGATCCAGTTTCGAAGATCGGGAGATCAGCAGTGGAGAGTCACGTTCAGGACGGCGCTGTCGCCGAGCCCGTCGATCTTCTTCGTGATCCCTATCCTTACTTCGCCGAGAGGCGCCGTACAGCAGGGGTATTCCGGGGCACGGTCATGGACTACTCCAACACACCTGAATCGCTGCGGCCCAAACACGAATACTCCGCGATGTCGTTCGGGGCGGTGAACACCGTGTTGCGCGATAGCCGGTTGTTCACCTCACAGATGTACGACACCACCATCGGGCTGTTCTTGGGACCCACGATCCTGGCGATGGGCGGCAAACAGCATCGTGACCATCGCAACCTGGTGTCCGCGGCGTTCAAGTCCAAGGCGCTGGCGCGGTGGGAGCCCACCATCGTGCGACCGACCTGCAACGCGTTGATCGACGAGTTCGTCGACGCCGGCGCTGCCGACTTGGTCCGGGATTTCACATTCGAGTTCCCCACCCTTATCATCGCCCGGCTGTTGGGACTGCCGGCCGAAGACCTCCCGGTGTTCCGCCGCCGCGCCGTCCAATTGATCAGTTACACAGTCGATTACGAACGCGCATTCGAGGCATCGGCAGCGCTGAAGGATTATTTCCTCGAGCAGATCGAGAAGCGCAAATCGAAGCCCACCGAGGACATCATCGGCGACCTGGTCAACGCGGAGATCGACGGCGAAAAGCTCAGCGACGAAGCCATCTATTCCTTCCTGCGACTGCTGCTGCCCGCCGGGCTGGAAACCACCTACCGGTCGTCGGGAAACCTGCTGTATCTCCTGCTCACCCATCCCGACCAGTTCGCCGCGATGCAAGCCGACCGCGGGCTGATCCCGCAGGCGATCGAGGAGGGGCTCCGCGTCGAGACGCCGCTGACGACCGTGCAGCGGTTCACCACTGAAGACACCGAACTCGAAGGCGTCAGGATTCCGGCGCGCTCGGCGATCGGCGTGTGCATGGGTTCTGCGAACCGCGACGAACAGCGTTGGGAAAGGTCCGAAGAGTTCGACATCTTCCGCAAGCAGCTGCCGCACATCTCATTCGCGGCCGGCGAACACACCTGTCTGGGTCTTCATCTGGCACGGCTGGAAACCCGCGTCGCGGTCGAATGCCTGCTCGACCGATTGACGAACATCAACCTGGTCACCGATGACGATCCGCACATCCATGGTCAGCCGTTCCGTTCGCCGACGGCCCTTCCGGTGGCCTTTGACAAGGTACGGTGACAGTCAGATCGCGCGCAGCACACGTCAAAGAGGACAGACTTGGTCAAGGTAATGGCGGGCTTTCGAGTCCTGGAACTGGCGCAGTTCACCTTCGTCCCGGCGGCCGGAGCCATCCTCGCCGACTGGGGCGCAGACGTCATCAAAGTCGAGCACCCGGTGCGCGGTGATACCCAGCGCGGCTTCCTCAACATGGGCGGTATCCAGATCGACCCGGACCGACACCCGCTGATGGAACATCCCAACCGGGGCAAACGCAGCGTCGGCATCGACGTGGCCACGCCTGGCGGCCAGGAAGTGCTCTATGAACTGGCCAAGACGTCCGACGTGTTCCTGACCAACTACATGCCTGCCCAGCGGCAGAAGAACAGATTTGACGTCGAGCACATCCGCGCGGTAAACCCCGACATCGTCTACGCCCGCGGTACGGCATACGGCGACAAGGGAGCAGAACGTGACGTCGGTGGCTATGACGGGACAGCGTTCTGGACGCGCAGCGGCGTCGGGTATGCGCTGACGCCGGAAGAGTTGGGCGGCGCACTGGGACAAGGCATTCCCGCGTTCGGGGATTCCATCGGCGGCATGTTCATTGCCGGCGGCATCTCGGCCGCGTTGCTGCATCGCGAGCGCACCGGCGAAGCGGTCGAGATGGATGTGTCGTTGCTGAGCACCGCCTGGTGGGCAGCGGGAGCGAGCGTCACGCAGGGCATGGAGACCGGCGAGGTGATGCGTACCCCCATGCCAGGATCGCTGGCCCCGTCGGTGAATCCGTTTATGGGCAACTACGAAAGCTCCGACGGCGGCACGATCAATCTGTGCATCATCAGCCCGACCGGCTTGATCCGTGACACCTTCGAGCATCTCGGAATCCCCGAGGCGGCCGACGATCCCCGCTTCGCCGAAGTACTCCCGTTGATCCAAAACGCCGACGCGGCGGCCGAATTGATCGCGACGGCCTTCGCCGGCAAGCCCTTTGACTACTGGCGGCAGCACCTGAAAACGATGAAGGGTCAGTGGGCGCCGTTTCAAAGCCTCATCGATCTGGCCCACGACGAGCAAGCCCTCGCCAACGACATGATCGCCGAAGTCGGGCTGGCCGGCGGCGGCGCGCCGTTCAAAGTCGTCCGCGGACCCGTCCAGTTCAACCACGAACCGTTGGCGACCACCAGGGCGCCGCAGGCATCCGAACACACCGAACTCGTCCTGATGGAGCTCGGCATGGACTGGGACCGCATCGCCGAGCTCAAAGACTCCGGGGCGATTGCCTAACTAAACTAGTCGGCTACTCTTCGACAAGCCCGAGGCGGCGATACGCAGCTTCGATCTGTGTCTTGGCCTCCGGCGGCAACTTTGCTTGCGGCGGCCGGGAATGCGGATATGACCCCACCGGCAGACCCAGCACCGATGCGGCGTATTTGAACGCACCGCCCCAGTGGGTGAAGTAATCGGATCGACCCGGGTAGCAGGTGAACCACGATCCGACGTCGATGTCGAACTGGTCCAGACCTGAATCGCGCCCGTAGTCCATCGCCTCGAGTAGCTTGTCGCCCAACACCAAATCCCAATACTCGGAAAGCAGGGGCCGCCGGGGCGTCTCAAACAGGTAGCCGGTGGTGCCCAGTTGAGCCGGACAGACAATGCCGGCTCGCAGCCAGCCGGCCCGATAGACCGTCTTATCGCACTCCCAGACCACCAGACCCGGTGCCAGCTCGTGCAGCAGACGGCTGGCTGCCGGCCGGAAGGCTCCCTCCTTGGTCGCACATACGGCGGGCACCTCGTGGTAGATCTGTGCGCTTTCGGTGGGGCTCAGGACATAACCCGAGGACGGCGAATTGAACATACCCAGTGCGATGTCGGTGCGCGCACCGATGTACTTGAAGAATCTCAGCACGCCTTCCCCGCCGTGGGCCTCCATCATCGGTGTCTGTAGGTAGACGATGTCGGCGCCCGATTGCTGAGCGTGTCCCGTCAGCTCCAAACAGTCCTTCGCCGACATCGCCGCGGTGCAGGCCTGTACAACAAGGTCAGGGTTTATCGCCCGGCCCTCCTCGAGGGCCACCTCCAACAAGCGCTTGCGCTCATGAAGCGTCAACGACCAGAATTCGCCGACACCGCTGGTGCACCACAACATCGGATGCCCGAGATCGGCGACGCAGTAACGCACCAACGCCCGGTACGCGTCCCAGTCGATGTCGTCGCCGTCGTCGCCGCAAAACGGTGTGTAGAGGGAGTCGCCGATGCCCCGCAGCGCACCGCGCGCCCAGGCTTTCGCATTGTCAGCAGTCGCCACCGCGCACTCCTTCCGCCTTCTTGGTCCTCAGATGAAGTCCGAGCCGCCGTCGAATGTTCGCTCCGGTCATGTACGAGTTACGCCGCGACGCCCCGGTCACCGTGTCGCTTGTGCCGCCGCGCAGCTACCAAAAAGCCTACGATAGGCATTACAGTAGCAGACGTGAACAATGGCACAGCTGCGTAGGGCGGTTCCCGAGTCACACCGGCCCGGGCTCGAACTGCACGCAGGGTATTGATTTTGATGGAGGTGACCGTAGTGGCCAGGCAAGCAACCGCCGAAAAGCGTCAGCGACGCGAACGCGGTTCCATCAATCCCGATGACATCATCAGCGGCGCGTTTGAACTCGCCGAGCAGGTATCCGTCGACAATTTGAGCATGCCGCTGCTCGGCAAACACCTGGGCGTAGGTGTCACCAGTATCTACTGGTACTTCCGCAAGAAGGACGACCTGCTCAACGCGATGGCCGACCGCGCCCTGCGCAAGTACGTGTTCGCCACACCTTATGTGGAGGCCAGCGACTGGCGCGAAACCCTGGGCAATCACGCGCGCTCTATGCGAAAAACGTTCATGGGCAACCCGATACTGTGCGATCTGATCTTGATTCGGTCGGCCCTGAGTCCCAAAGCGGCACGAGTCGGTGCCCAGGAAATGGAGAAGGCGATCGCCAGCCTGGTGGAGGCGGGACTTTCGCCGGAGGACGCGTTCGACACGTATTCCGCCATGTCGGTCCACGTCCGCGGATCCGTGGTACTGCAGCGGCTCTACGAACGAAACCAGTCCTTGGACAATGGATCACGTGCTCTCGAGGAGGCCATGGTCATCGATCCGAAAAGCACACCACTGCTAGCCCGGGTCAGCGAGAAGGGTCACCGGATCGGCGCGGCCGATGAGACCAATTTCGAATATGGTCTCGAATGCATCCTCGACCATGCGAGCCGGCTGATCGAAAAGCGTTCAAAGCCCGCATCGCGGCAGCGAAAGGCTGCCAAGCCGGCTGCGACACGACGAAAGAATGCGTCCATGGCTCGCTAGGCCTCTTCGACCACGCCGCGCTCGATGAGGTGGCCGATCAAGGGAGCGGCCCCGGCGGCGAGGTGTTCTGACATGGCTTTTCGTGCGAGTTCCTCGTCGTGTTTGGCCAGTGCCGCTACTATCCGGCGGTGGTCTTTTATCGATTGGGCGGGCCAGCCGGCGATCGTGGGAAATACTGATTCCGGCGCGTAACGGGTGATCTGCGACATCAGTTGAGCCAGCTTCGGCGAGTCGGCAGCGACGTTGATGGCGCGGTGAAACTCGTGATTGAGACGGACTGCCCGTTCGTCGTCGTCGCCGGCATAGGCATGCTCAAGTTGAGCCTGGATCTCCTTGAGCTCGCGCAGCTGGTCGTCGTTGATGTTGGTCGCAGCCCGCGCGGCGAGTTCGCCGCCGACGTGGGCTTGTATGTTGGCGACATCGGCGAGATCTCGCCCGGTCACCGGCAACACCACAAAACCCCGACGCGGCTGCTGCGCCAGAAGCCCTTCGGCGCGAAGCTGGAACAGCGCCTCACGCACCGGGGTAACACTGATACCCAGCTCCATGGCCAACTGTTCCAGACGCACGTACTCCCCTGCGGCATAGGTGCCCTCGAAGATCCGCTTTCGGACAAAGCTCGCGACGTCCTCGGCCAGCTGGGGCCGCGCGGCGAAATCTGGTGCGGTCACGGGTCAAGTCCGATACTCGGCAAGTAGGCGCTTGCTGATGATGGATTTCTGGATCTCGCTGGTTCCCTCGCCGATCAGCAGGAACGGCGCATCCCGCATCAGCCGCTCGATCTCGTACTCCTTGGAGTAGCCATAACCGCCGTGAATTCGGAAGCTCTGCTGGGTGACTTCCGAGCACAGCTCGCTTGCCAGGTATTTTGCCATCCCGGCAGCCAAGTCATTGCGCGCTCCGGAGTCCTTCAACCGGGCCGCGTTGACCATCATCAGATGCGCGGATTCGACTTTGGTTGCCATCTCTGCGAGTTGAAAGGCGATTGCCTGGTGATCGACGATCGGCTTGCCGAAAGTATGCCGCTGCTGCGCATAGCGCATCGCGAGTTCGAAGGCACGGATGCCGACTCCACACGCCCGGGCCGCCACGTTGACCCGACCGACCTCGATACCGTCCATCATCTGGTAGAAACCCTGTCCTGGGCTGCCACCGAGGATGTCATCGCCGCTGGCCGCATAGCCTTGGAAGATGAGTTCGGTGGTGTCGACGCCCTTGTAGCCCAGCTTGTCGATCTTGCCGGGAATGACCAGACCCGGCGCGACTTCGCCGAAGCCGCTGGGCTTTTCGATGAGGAAAGCGGTCAGGTTGCGATGTGGTTTGTCGGCTCTTTCGTCCGTGCGGACAAGAACCGCCACCAAAGTTGAACTGCCACCGTTGGTCAGCCACATCTTCTGGCCCTCGATGGTGTAACCGCCGTCCGGGTTACGGGCGGCCCGGGTTCGGATCGCTGCGACATCCGAACCCAATTCCGGCTCCGACATCGAGAACGCACCACGTGCCTCGCCGGTCGCCATGCGCGGCAGCAGATTCTGCTTCTGCGCGTCGGTCCCGTGCTGGCGCAGCATGTAGGCGACGATGAAGTGGGTGTTGATAACACCCGACAAGCTCATCCAGCCACGCGCCAACTCCTCCACACACAGCGCGTAGGTCAGCAGCGACTCACCAAGCCCGCCGTACTCCGCGGGGATCATCAGACCGAACAAGTCCATTTCCCGCATCTGGTCGACGATTTCCTGCGGATAGGTGTCGGCACGCTCGAGTGCCGGCGCGTTCGGAATCACTTCCTTATCGACGAATTGGCGGACAGTGGAAACGATCTCGGTCTGGAACTCGTCGAGACCAAGTGTCTGGGCAAGTTTGGTCATGCGGTACCCTCCCCTCTGCCCGACCCGCAGGCGATCGTCTTGGCCTGCGTCAGGCGCTCAATGTCGGACGAGCTCAATCCCAGGTATTCGGAGAGGATCTCGCCGGTGTGTTGACCGAGCCCCGGCGCGGGTGTGCTCGTCGGATGCGCACCGTCGAACATGGCCGGCATCCCCGGCGCCAGGTAGTCTCCAAGACCCTCTTGGTGCAGCCGGGAAAACAACGGATTCGACGTCACCCGTTCGCTTTCGGCGACTTGCGCGAAAGTCCGGTACCGCTCGAACAACACCGTGGTGGCCGACAGCACGTCGGAGATCTCGTCGGCTGTGTGATCGGCGAACCAGGTGGCGAAAAGCCCGCTGAGGGCATCGCGATAGCGGTATCGGTCGCCCTCATCGCTGAAGTCCGCGCCGAGCGCGTCGGCCAGCGCTGACACCGCAGTACCGGTCCCCGACACCTCCACCAGATCCCGGAAGTGGCGACCCGTCAACGCGACGATCATGAATGCGACGCCGTCCCGACTGGTGAAGTCCTGCCCGTACTGACCGTAGATAGCGTTCCCCAAGCGTTGACGTGCGGTCCCGTTCACCTGGGGCTCGGTCAACAGGCCGAGGTTTCCCGCGGTGGCCAGCGCGACGTCTTCCAGCGCCAACCGGATTTCGGCGCCGGTTCCCGAATGGTCCCGGCTGCGCAGGGCGGCGATGATCGCCAGGGCCGCGTACAGTCCGCAACACACATCCCAGGCCGGCAGCACGTGATTGATCGGGCCGGCGTGATCCCGCGGACCGGTCACCAGCGGGAACCCGATGGCGGCGTTGACGGTGTAATCAACCCCTGTGCCACCGTCGCCGCGGCCGAGCAGCTGGACGTGGATGACATCGGGACGCGCGGCGGCCAGCCGCTGGTAGGAAAGCCAGGACAGGCCGGCAGCGTTGGTCACCACGATGCCGTCACCCTCGATGATCAGCCGCTGCACCAACTGTTGACCCTCGGCGGAGCGTAAATCAACTGTGGCCGAACGCTTTCCCTTATTCAGGCCGGTCCAGTAGATGGATGCACCGCTTTTCGCCAACGGCCAGCGCTGCACATCGGAGGCCCCGCCGATCGGATCCACACGAATCACCTGCGCGCCCAGCTGACTCAGCGTCATGCCGCACAACGGTGCGGCTACGAAGCTGGATACTTCGACGACCGTGACCCCGGTCAACGGCAGGGCGACTTCGTTCACTGCGACGCGGTCCGTTCGAACACCGCGGCGAGGCCCTGTCCGCCGCCGATGCACATGGTCTCGAGCCCGTAGCGGGCGCCCCGCCGATTGAGCTCACGCGCGAGCGTGGCCAGCATCCTGCCACCGGTCGCCCCGACGGGATGGCCCAGCGAAATTCCGGAGCCATACACATTCGTTCGCTCCCGGTCCGCGGTGCTGAATTCCCACTCCCGCATCACCGCGAGCGCCTGGGCCGCGAACGCTTCGTTCAATTCGATGAGATCGATGTCCTCTAATTGCAGTCCCGCCCTGGCCAGCGCGACCGCGGTCGCGGGCACCGGACCGATGCCCATGACGTTGGGCGCCACACCCGCCACTGCCCACGAGACCAACCGGACCAACGGTGTCAGGCCCAGTTCGCCAGCCTTCTCCGGGGTGGTCACCACACACATCGACGCCGCATCGTTTTGCCCGCTGGCATTGCCCGCAGTCACCGTTGCTTCCGGATCCTGCTTGAGCAGAACGGGTTTGAGCTTCCCCAGTGAATCCGCCGAGGTGTCGGCGCGCGGGTGTTCGTCGGTGTCGATCAGTTCCTCGCCCTGCCGGGTAGCGACGGGGACCGCAATGATTTCCTCGGCCAGAATCCCGTTCTTCTGTGCGGCCACCGCACGCTGATGCGAGGTGACAGCCAGCTCGTCTTGCTCCAGGCGTGAAATGCCATACTGCCGCCGCAGGTTCTCGGCGGTCTCCAGCATTCCACCGGGCACCGGGTAGTGGCTTCCACCCGCGGTCGTTCGTCCCCGGGCAAGTCCGTCGTGCACTCGCACGCCGCCACGCGCGCCGCCCCAGCGCATATCGGTGGAGTAAAAGGCGACGTTGCTCATGCTTTCCGCACCGCCGGCTATGACGAGATCATTGTCACCACTGCCTACCTGCAGACAGGCTTGGATAACCGCCTGCAGTCCCGAACCACATCGGCGGTCCACCTGCATACCCGGGACCGTCACCGGCAGACCGGCATTCAGCGCGACCACGCGGCCGATCGCCGGCGCCTCGCTGCTGGGATAACAATGCCCGAGAATTACGTCCTGCACCGCCTCAGGCGGTATCCCGGTTCGATCCAACAGGGCTTTCAGCGCGGTCACGCCGAGGTCAACGGCGGTCTGCGATTTGAACATCCCGCCGTAACGGCCGATCGGGGTCCGCACGGGTTCACAGACGACGGCTTGGCGCATGGTTACCTCACTCCCTCACATGAACCGTCCGCCGGTCACCTCGAGAACGGTCCCGGTCATGTAGGAGGACAGGTCGGAGGCCAGGAATAGCGCCACGTTGGCGACTTCGCCGGGCTCGCCGGCCCGGCCCATCGGGACCTCTGCGAGCTTCTCATCCCAAATGCGTTGTGGCATAGCCTCCGTCATCGCTGAGCGGATCAGTCCGGGCGCGATGGCATTCACCCGCACACCCAAGTGGGCAAGTTCTTTGGCGGCAGCCTTGGTCATCCCCACGATCCCGGCCTTAGCGGCCGAATAATTCGTCTGACCGACCAGGCCGACCTTGCCGGACAGCGACGACATGTTCACGATCGCCCCGCGCTTGTTCTCCCGCATGATGGTCGCAGCTTGGCGGGTACCGTTCCAGGTGCCCTTGAGGTGCACGGAGATCACCTCGTCGAATTGCTCTTCGGTCATCTTGCGCATCGTCGCGTCGCGGGTGATCCCGGCGTTGTTCACCATGATGTCCAGACCACCGAGATGTTCGACCGCGGTTTGTAGCAGCGCGTGGACCTCCCCTGCCTGGGTAACGTCGCAGCGCACCGCCACCGCGACGTCGGTTCCGCCGAGTTGCTTCACCGCGCTTTCGGTGGCCTGGAGATTCACATCACCGAGAACCACGCGTGCGCCTTCGGCGACGAATCGCTCCGCGATGGCGAAGCCCAGTCCCTGCGCACCACCGGTGACGACAGCAATCTGACCGCTCAACAATGACACCTGATCACCCGTCCCTGCTGTTGGATGCCTTTACTCGCCGGTCGCTCGAACATCATATTTCATATAGGATTTTGACCCAAACCCGGTGTCGGATATCCGGCCCACGGGCAGCAGCAACAACGCGGCCACCTGCGGAAGAGGAGCATCTGTCCATGACCACCGCCGAAGTCTCCGACGAGGATTTCCGGGAAATCCTGGCCCAGACGCGCCGTTTCGTCCGCGCCGCCGTCCTGCCCCGGGAACAGGAAATCCTGACCGAAGATCGGGTGCCGGACGACTTGCGCGACCAGGCCAAGAAGATGGGGCTGTTTGGTTACGCGATCCCGCAGAAGTGGGGTGGTCTTGGCCTGAACCTCGCCCAAGACGTCGAGCTGGCGATGGAGTTGGGTTACACATCGCTGGCGGTACGGTCGATGTTCGGCACCAACAACGGCATCGCGGGACAGGTTCTCGTCGGGTTCGGCACCGACGAGCAGAAGACGCGCTGGCTCGAGCCGATGGCCACCGGCGAGGTGGTTGCTTCGTTCGCTCTCACCGAGTCCGGCGCCGGCTCGAACCCCGCCGGGCTGCGAACCAAAGCCATTGGTGACGACGGTCATTGGGTGATCTCGGGACAGAAGCGATTCATCACCAACGCTCCCGTCGCCGATTTGTTCGTGGTTTTTGCGCGTACCCGTCCGGCCGACGACAACGGACCCGGGATCGCGGTGTTTTTGGTTCCGGCCGACAGCGCGGGCGTCGAAGTGGGTGTCAAGGACGCGAAGATGGGTCAAGAAGGCGCTTGGACGTCTGATGTCAGCTTCACCGACGTGCAGGTGCCGGCTGAGGGCCTGGTCGGCGGCAGCGAAGACCTCGGCTATCGGGCGGCGATGAGTTCGTTGGCGCGGGGCCGAATCCACATCGCCGCCCTCGCGGTGGGAACTGCTCAGCGCGCACTTGATGAATCGACAGCGTATGCCGCCACCGCCACCCAAGGAGGTACGCCGATCGGGAGCTTTCAGTTAGTGCAGGCGATGATCGCCGACCAGCAGACCGGTGTGCTTGCCGGTCGCGCTCTGGTGCGCGAGGCGGCACAGCTGTGGATCAACGACGAGGACCGCCGGATCGCGCCGTCGGCGGCCAAGCTGTTCTGCACCGAGATGGCCGGCAAGGTCGCCGATCTGGCCGTTCAGATCCACGGCGGCAGCGGATACATGCGAGAGGTGCCCGTGGAGCGGATCTATCGCGATGTCCGACTGCTACGGCTCTATGAGGGGACCAGCGAGATTCAACGCTTGATCATCGGGTCGAACCTTGTCAAGGCCGCCCAGCGCCGGCAGTGACGAAGTGGGCGATCGCACCCTACTCGTCGATGTTCATCGGGTGGCTCAATTTGTAGGATCTGCATTATGCCGTTACGGCCCGGTACGGTGTTTGCCGGCTTCACCATCGTCCGACTGCTGGGCGCGGAGGGCATGGGTGAGGTCTATGTGGCCGAACATCCCAGGCTGCCGCGGTCGGAGGCATTGCGGATACTGCCCGGCGAGTTGTCGGGTGAGGCCGAATTCCGGGCACGCTTTTACCGAGAGGCCGATCTTGCGGCGGCACTGTCGCACCCGCACATCGTGGACGTGCACGAGCGCGGCGAGTGTGACGGACGGCTGTGGCTCTCGATGGGCTATGTCGAGGGCAGCAACGTCGCGCGGCTACTCCAACAGCACTTTCCGGGAGGAATGGCGCGCGCTGAGGCCGCGGCGATTATCACCGCGGTCGCCGAGGCACTTGACTATGCGCACGACTTGGGCCTGCTGCATCACAACGTCAATCCAGCCAACATCCTGCTCACCGCCCCCGGTAGCGGACCTCGTCGAATCTTGCTGGCCGACTTTGGAATAGCTCGACGGATCAACGACACCAGCGGGCCTGTCGACGGGCGCAGCGACCAATACTCACTGGCCTGCACGGCATACCAGCTGATCTGCGGTGCTGCCCGCTTGCGGCATTCGGGCCCTACGGTGGTCATCAACTCGCCGCCCCCGCGGATCGGTGACACCCGTCCAGAGCTGGCCGACCTCGACGGCGCGTTGTTGCGGGCAATGGCAAAGGATCCCGCTGAGCGTTTTGCGCGCTGCCAGGACTTCGCAGCTGCACTGTCTGGCGATGCACGAACCCGGCCTTGACACAGGTCGCCACGATCGGCGCCGCTCATCCAACCCGAGCGTTCGCCGATCATGGCGCAGGCGGATCTTTCTCGCGCTCTGCTCCGGTCGGTTGTCGACGGAACGGTTATGTCTGGACGCTTACTTTGGCTGCGACGGACTGGATCAACGCCCTCACCACGTCGGCGGAAACGTCGTCGCCGCACACAGAGGCGGTGATCACCACGTTGGTACGCGCCATCACTCCGAGTTGGCATCCCCAGCCTTCGCCGCCTTCTTGTGTCCTGGACACCGTGACGATGTCATCGGCTTCGGTTGGCTGGCCGACGGTGCTGAATCGGTCATAGTCGGACGGGTCCGACGGATCCCGCAGGTTGACGCTTCGGCCGGCGCATTGCTTGTCCGTGGCAAGCGTTTTCGCGTACATCGTCGTCGCGCCAGCCGCGTCGGGGAAGGACACTACGCCGAGCCATGCGCCGCGTTCCCGGTCGTCGTTGTCCCCCGGGGGAACCAGCGACTCGGTGCGCGCTGCCGTCCATCCACTTCCCTGAAAGAACGCGTCAGCGGCGACGCCCACGGCCCCAAGGCAATCTTCACCGACGATGTGGTCGGGATAGAGCGCTTCTGCGCGGCGCCATTCGGCTCTGGGCCCGGTTCCGGCCGCGGCGGCAAACTCGGTGCGGTCGGGCAGTAATCCCGCCAGCGCTTGTACCGGTATCGCCGCCGCGGTCTTGGGCGTCGGTGCGCCGGTGGCCGACGTAGACTGAGAGGCCACCCGATCGTCGGATCCGCCGACGCCGGTGACGGCGATCAACGTGACCACAATGGCGATGCCCGTGAGCACGCTCAACGCACCCAGCAGCCACCATTTCGGGGTGGACAGCCCACCGTGGCCGACCGGATGCCAGGCGGGGGCGCCACCGAATCGAACCGGGGCTGGGAATGGTGGGGCTGGAGGCAGTACGGTCGCGGCACCGGGCCCCTGCATCGGGTTCGACCAGGCAGGCTGCGGTGCACTCCAGCCGTACGGCGGCTGCGTCGGCCGCGGTGGCCGCGGTGGCTGCGGTGGCGGAGCCCAGACCGGCCGAGTCGGCGGTGGCGGGGCCCCATACGGGCGCGCACCGGCGGGCGGCACGGCCCAAGCTGGCATGGTGGCATGCTGCGGTGCCGTCATCAGTGAATCCTTTCCAGGCGTTTGGCTTGCGATTCCCTCTTGTGCTGCATATACCATCACATTAACCGTAGCGATGCAACAGTTACCTGTGAAACTGGCCGGCTATACGGCTTCAGATTCAGATTTGTGCTGCTCATCACACTAGTAATCAGCGGAGCGCACCAGCGCTCGGCAACCAAGACGCGCCTAGACGACAGATCCTTGCGGCCTTGAGGCCATGTTTAACCGTTGCGCTGCGACCTTTACACATCGATGACGTGACGTGGCGCTATGGGAGTAAAACTGAAGCGACGCTCGCCACGTGGACGTCTTTAGGTGCGGCATGCGCACCGGTTCAGATCCGCGGTGCCGTTCGCCGGTGCTTAGCGGATCAAGGCCAACGTGTCGAGGTCGCGGATCGCCTGGCAGCCGCGTCGAAGCATTGTCAGCACCATATCGTCGCCGCGGTCGGTGGCAGTCGCGAAGGCAAATCCCAACGCGGAGATCAGAAGTGCTTGCGGCATCCCGAGTCTGTAATCGCGCCAGCATGTTTCGCGGTCATAGTCGGTGACGGAGTAGCCACAGAGCTTTCGGTGATATTCAGCGACAAGACCGCGTTCGATCGCTGAGCGCAACTGCGGCTGCAGGCTGGTTGCGGTGAAGTAGGCCAGATCCCGTGCGGGCAGTCCGACACCAAGGGTCTGCCAGTCCACCACCGTGACGTGGCTTTCGTTCGGGGCGAACAGCATATTGTCCAGGCGATAGTCGCCGTGCAACAGCGCGAACCGGTCGAGTTCGCACAGCACCCAGGGTGTCACCAAATCCATTGCCACGGTGAAGGTTTCCCGGTCGACCGCACTGATTCGGTGGCCCAGCTTGTCCAGCGTGATCTCGGCACTCATCCGCGCGACGTCGCCGAGTCCTTGTGCAGAGGCCTCATCGGGCCGCTGGAAGGCGATACCAGGAAACCCCAGCCACACCGGATCACACCAGGTAGGTCCGTGCAGTCCCGCCAGCGCACAAACCGCCAGCCTCGCCGACTGCTCACCGCAACCGGCGATCTGGTCGCCTTGCACGGCCGGAGCCTGGTCGGCGAGCAGCAGGGCGTACTCGGCGGCATCGTCGCTGATCTCGCAGAAGAAGCACTCCGGTATCGGTATCTCAACGCGGTCGGCCACCGCTTCGTAGAACGCGCATTCACTGCGATAGCCGATGGTCACCCGATCGCGTACGGTTTCGTCCTGCGCGGGCAGCTTGATCACAAATGTGTCCGGCAGGGCGCCCGGGTTGGCGGCGAATTTAGCCGACACCCGAAACGTCGCACCGGTCTGGCCTGTCCCGATGGCGACGACGTCGACCTCCGACACCTCCACGCGCGCGTCGCCATCGCTGAGGACAGTTGATAGCCAATCGGCGGTGACGTCGCCCGGGTGGCAGGGTATCGGCATTCCGGTGCTTCGCCGGTTTGCGCGTTCAGGGCCCGTCGCCGTCAACATTCCTCCGCTGGCAGCAGTGTTCGGACAACCAGGTCCGACCGACTCGTCAACTGTAAGGCAAACGGGATGAGCCGCGGGCACGCGCCTTGCCTGCGGCCGCGGCCGGGTCAGCAGCGACACCGCATCGACGCCGACGCCAGGATGGTGGAAAGGTGGGCGCGATGAGTACCGAGTCAGCAGGAAGTGAGGGTGTTCGGTGAGAAGCCGTCCCCTCGCCGCGGTGATGATCGCGGCACTGCTGATGCCGGCCGGTCCTGGATGCACCGCGAAATCCGAAAAGGTGCCGCAGAAGACTGCCCGCATCACCCTGAACGGCAACACTCACACCTCACATGCTGTTTCCTGCACCCAAGTTCAGTCGATCTTGACGCTGGTCATCAACGCCGCACCTGCCACGATCCATGTGGTCCTGAAGCTCGACGCGGAAAAGCCCAAGCCTGAGTCGGTTAACATCGACAACCTCGATGGCTTCACCGGGGTTGCCGATGCCGGCGTGGGCGACGCCGAGGCTGACTTCACCGGCAACAACACCTACACCATTACCGGCACCGCCCAGGGGTCCAATCCGGGCGATCCGAGTACTCCGCTGCGGGCAACCTTCAGAATCGAAGCGGGCTGCTGACCCTGCCTCGCATCGTCAGGTGTAAGTCCAGGTGTCGCGATTTCTGCACGGGCACAACGGTTTCGAGGGCGGCCATGACACGGACCGCTGACTCACTCGTCAGCTTCGGGCGGCTTTTCGACTTGCTGAATCGGCGGTGGGCTCTCTAGCCACCTCTTGAGCGCAAACAGCCGATCAATCACGATGCCGACGGCCAGTAGCGCCAATACCACCACAATCGCGGTGCCCACATTGTCCATGGTGACACGTGCCGTCCAGCAGACGCCCGGCCAGCGGTGCGGGCGGAGGGACTCGAACCCTATTCAGCTACCTGTAAGGGTAGCCTAAACATCCGTTTACCAGCGCAAACGCATCACGCTCAATCACACAGTTATCTGTTACTCGCGCTCAATTGTGCTCACCGTGCGCTCACGGCCTACGCTCGACGCCATGGCCCTGGCATGGATAACAGACGCCCACTCTGAAGTGATAAGTCCCCACGGCGCCCAAGACGTGACGGTGGACTTCAAATGGAGCGCCGAAAGCGGCAACCGTACGTATCGCCTCACCGGGCAGTGGTACGTCGCGATATTCGTCGACGGCGAATTCCGTACACACGCTAACTGCGACTCGGAATCCGACGCCAAGGCCCAAGCCGAGAGCTGGGAGCATGACAGCTCCTAGCTATCCCAGCCGTCACAGCCCGACGCGCTGCGTCCATGCGTTGCCGGTGTGGTCGGGCGTCGGCCGCCAGCTCACCGTGACCCGCCTGTCTATCGTCTGCATCGCGAGGAATAGGTCGAGTTCCACCGTCTCGCGTCCGTCGACGACATGGAAATGATTGTTTCCACCGGTTCGCGCAGGCTCGCCAGTAACGCCTACGTCGTACTTACGGGTCTTGGTGAGGTTGGCCAACCGGAAATCTTGACCGCCACGTCGCTCGATGCGCCACGGTGCGCGCTCGGCGGCATCTGCCGCATCTTGCAGAAGGGCAGTTTGCGCCTCGTGGGCTGACGCCAATCGTTCGGCAGCAGCCGCCGCATTCTCGGCGGCCGTCGTGGCGCGGTCGGCCTGCTGTCGCGCCTCACGCTCGGCGGCGCGAGATTCACGCTCTGCGGCTGCAGACCGACGCGACGAGCACCACGACAGCCAGCCGAATACGGCGGCAACGATGACCGCCAGCCAAGCGGGCACCACGTCGCCCCAATGCAACGACAGCCAGTGCGACAGCGATTGCAGCGAATCTGGCATGAGCAATCAGGCTAGCCGAGCAGCCGGGCACGCTCCTCGCGGCTCAAGTGACACCAGGCGTCAAGCCCGCCAGCGGCGTCCATCTCGGCGCGGATGCGCGCGTTGAACGCCGCCCGCGCCGCCTCACCTTCAGGACTGTCCTCACCAAGGAGCTGGTGCCGCTCCAAGGGATTCAGTTCACGGGCGCCGCCAACATCGCTGGCGGGCTCGACCGCGGCCAAAATCTTCGTTGACATCGCGCGCCAGCCGCCGGGCCGGAGCATCATCATCGGGCGGCACCTTGCTGGCCCGCAGCACGGCATGAACCATCGCCGCCGACAAATCCACATCCGGGTGGGCCGCAATCCGGCGAATCGACCACCCCGCGGCCCGCAACTCCCGAATCAGCGCATTACGCGGCGCCCGCCGATAATCAGCCATGACCAGCACCTTTCCGCCGTGGCAAACACGCCAGCGCGGTGTTCAGCACGTGTTCAATTGAACACCCAAGCGCAAGCGCCCTCCCCGGCGCTGAACACCAACCCGACCCACGATGCCCTCCCAATTCGACCAAAAACGTTGCAATACCGCAGTTTTCGCCACGTTTGCTCGAAAATCCCCGGCCGCGCCGTTCAGTATCAAAACTTCACGAGCCTACGGCGAGGTCCGTTTGCGCTGTTCAGCGAACTTTTTTGGCCCCATCCCGTCTGGATGGGGGCGCGGCCCTGGGCCGACAAGGTGCGCGGCCCTGTCGTCGCGGGGCGACTGCGGTGGCAACAAACCCCGGGCCAGCCAGGCGTTCGCCACGTCGG
Source organism: uncultured Actinomycetota bacterium (assembly GCA_963787635.1). GTDB lineage: Bacteria > Actinomycetota > Actinomycetes > Mycobacteriales > Mycobacteriaceae > Mycobacterium. The sequence continues at coordinate 109,562 of CAWBDP010000012.1, forward strand.
CGGGCACTTCGGCGTGCTCACCTGGCCCGTACCGGCGGCTTGGAATGGTGTCCGCACTTGCACGGTCGTCGTGGTGTAGTCGGCGGTCATCACGCAAGCGGCAGCCCGGAGACGGACATGACCGCGGCCGGTCGCTCGACGGCCAAGTTCAGGCGTTCTTCGCAGACGAACCTGATTTGGTTGCGAACCAGGTCGTCGTTCATGTAGCCGGTGCGCATGTTCAGCGACTCCCGCAACCACACCCGCCCGAATTTCGTGGTGTCGAGCAACAGGCCGTCGCCGGCCGCGATTTGGGTGGTCTGCAGGACCGGCACGCCCCAAAGGCTGCTGGCGGTGTCGGCGGTCGGGTCCGGTGTGGTCAGGTAGCGGCCCATTGTGTCCTTGGACTTGCGGATGGCCGACCACGTTGATGGGTGGAAGATGGCCAGGTCGGCGGTCGCCAGGGCGGGGCCGGTGCGCAGCGCGGCGATGGCACTCTCGATGCCATCCAGCGGGGTTTCACCGTCGGGTGTGGTGCCGGGGCCGCCGACCTGATAGACCAGAATCCCCGTCGTGTGCAGGAAGCCGGCGACGTTGCCGCCGGTACCGCTGCCATTCAAGAGCTGGTCATTTTCGACGTTGATGACCTGGCGGCTGATTTCAGCCGTCACGTAGGACTGCCACACCAAGAAGTCGTACAGCGATTCCCACGACGTCGCGGTGTGCGCCGCGATTTTGACCATCGGAATGATGACTTTGTCGGTGTTGTAGACCAATTCGGACTTCACCGCGCCTTCGGCGGTGGGCGCCGGTGTGCCGGTCGTCGACTGGTGCTGGATGAACTCAACTGACGGCGCGGTGGCCGCCGCGCCGGGCAGGCGGTCAAGCAGCCGGTCTTCGTACTCCGGGCCGATGACGACCGGCCAAAGCTGCGGCGGCAGCAGCGGGTCGACGGTGGAGAAGGCCCGGGACTCGATTTTCAACGTGCGGTTCTCCAGAATCGCGGCGTGCATCGCCCGCAACTGCTCCTGGCTGAAGCCGAGCGGGAAGCCGGTGCCGGCGCCGCGCGTGTTGTGGCGCAGCCGGTCGACCACCGGGTTGCCGCGCCCGGAACGCTCAATTTCCGCGCGGGTTTCGGTGACCCGCCCATCGAGCGCCTCGATGTCAGCGGCGAACTGCGCCACCGTCCGGCTGCGCCGGTCGAATTCGGCTTGGTCGGCTTGCGACAGATGCTCACGCCCCGCCGCCTGCGCGATTTGCAGCAGTTCGTCGCGGCGCCGAATCTCCGCCCGCGCATCCTCAACCAGATGATTGCGGCGCTCAACCAGCTGCACCAGCAGGCTTTCAAATAGCGGCATCGGTGGTCCTCCGGCGAATCAGGCGCACGCAACTGGCGCGCGCGCAGGGTGTTTCTCTGATTCGCGCGGCCCGTGCCAAACCTTCGCCGCACCCGATGGGTGCTGTTAGACCGAAGCCCCGTTGCCTTGCCGTGCCGCACCGACCCTGTCGGTAACTGCTGCCCGCAGTGCCCAGGCGGGAACTTGACCCTGTGCCCAGCGCCCGGCGGCGACTGGACCTGAATCGAGTGTGCACCCGGGCGCCGACAACGTCAAAGCCCGTGGTGTCGTCGTGGTGTCACTCGGCGGGCGGCCGGGACAGCTCCGACCACTTCGGCAGGCCGCGCAGGTCCGGCGGCGGCTTGGACTCACGCTCGATGCGCATCTCCTCGGCCGCGACGGCATCGAACTTGGCGCGGATGACGCCCTTCTCGTGTTGGCGCCGCCGGTATTCGTCGCGCATCATCAACGCGCATTCGGTCAACCATCGCTCGGTATCGTCGTCGTCCACGTGCAGCCCATTGAGCCACGGCGCAACGGTCAGTATGTCCGCGTCGTCCAGGTCGCTCATCGACACCGGCTCGCTCAGCGCCAGCACCGGTTCGCCGGCCGCGATGGACGCTAACCGCGCCAGCAACGCGTCCGCGACCGAACCGGCCCAGCGCGCCAGACCGGGTGAGCGCGACCGCGCCAGCCACTCGAACACGTGCAGCAGTACATATGCACCTTGTTCGGCTAGTCCGTCCACGTTCGGATGGGTCATCTGCGGCGGTCCCTTCGGTCAACAACATCAGCTCTGACGACGCGGTATCGCCCGCGCTCACGAAAGCAAACACTGTGCAGGCCAACGCATTTCGGCGAACACGTCAGTGCGTACATGTCGGACCCGGCACCGCTGCGGTGGCAGACCAGCACGAGCGCCGCCTGCTCGCCGCCTGCCAGCGGCCGCAACGTCACCGTGCGCCGACGCTGCTGCGCGGCGAGTTGACGGCGCAGCCGGCGGACCAACCGCCGTCGGCGGTGTGGGCGGTGACTCACGGACCACCGCATCGGCGGGCACGCGCAAGCTGCCGGTACCGGCGGGACACCGGCACACTACCGGGATTGGCGACGATGATGGCCGCGACCAGCGACCGCAGGTCGGTGTGCCGGCACCACGGTTTCTGCGCACAATCGGCGACGAAGTGCAAAAGCGCTCTGTCGCAACGGATTCGGGCGGCGTCGATACGGAAGTCGACGGGCTGACTGTCGCAGTCGGCGTGCAGCAGCCGCCACGGCACGGGCCGCGGCGCGTCGCGGATGTGCGCGTCTGGATTCGTGGCACGCCAGTTGCGCAACGCTGTGGCACGTGCGTAGGCCGCCTGGCGAGAGACCGCCGCGTAACCGGTCCGGCCGGAAATCGGCTTGCCGCATCGGTCGCAGAGCAGGGTCAGCAGCGTCACGGCTGGTAGTTGTCCTCTGCCTCAGATGCCAGCGCAACCGCGCAACCGCCCAGCTCGGGCGTGGTGTCAGCGGTTGCGAGTTGCGCCGGGTCCGGCAACAGGTCGACAGACTCCGGCAGCGGGTCACCAATGACCCAGCGGCCAGGCTTGCCACGCTGGTCTTCCAGATTGCGCACATAACCGCCGTCTGCGGCCATCCGTAGCCGCCGGCTCACGTTGGACTTGTCCAGCGGCCAGTTTGTCGGCGACATCGACGGGCCATGACGCCCTCAGCGGACGCGAGCACCGCGACCGCGACAACGGTCTCTCGCACCATGTCCGAGACTGTCGCGCCGACACCTTCGGCGATGATGTCGGCCACCAGAGCGCGGACCACCGCGTAATCATCGACAGCGGCGATGATGCGGCCCGCGTCGTCGCGGGTCCGGCTGGCCTGGTGAAGCACCGCGTGGGCACGGATGAGAGCGAGCAGTGAGCCGAAGTCGCGGCGGAGCCGCACCGCGACGGGTGTCACTCGCTGCGCGAGCTGCCGGGCATACGGGATGGTCACCCGATGCTCGGCATTGGCGAGCCAGCGCTGCAGGTCGCGCCACGGCTGCAGGTCGCGCTCCCCGTGGCTTTCGTCGGCGAGCTCAAGCAGCACCCGCGCGGTCTGTTCGCGTGAGTCATCGGTTGTCAGGGACAGGATGCGGGTTTCGTTTTCGGCGTGAACACGGGTCTTAGTGGTGGTGAAGACGAGATTGGTCGGGCCTTGCTTGACGATTTTCTTGGTGGTGAAACCTCCATCTTTGCCACGGATGGTGACCTCGTAGTCGATGCGGCCTTCCGACAGCAGCGACCGCACGAAATAACTGGTCATGTCGTCTTCGACGCCTTCTCGCAGGGCTGTTACCTCGTAGACGATGAGCGTGCGGTGGGCGTATTGCTCGGCGGAGTAGACCAGCGCGCGCTCAGACATCGCCGTGAACTCCAAATATGCCTCGGGTGGAAAAAACCGGGTAATGGTCTCGACGGTGTGCGATTTGCCCGATGCGGAATGGCCCTTAACGCCGGCGGAGACCTGTTTGTCGAGCAGGCGTGACGTGAGAACGAGGTACAGCGTCCGCGCCAGTGGTTCCTCGCCAACTAGGCCACGCGACCGCACTTCTTTAGCTACTTCATCGAGGATGCGCGGCAACCGCGCAAGCGCTGGTATTACCGGTGACGTGCGCGGTTGCGCGGTTGCGCTGTTGTTCGGGGAGTAATGACGGTCGGCTTTTCGGGCAGCGCCGCATCGTCGGCGTAGTCCTCGCGGTAGTGCTCGCGCATCCACTTCTGGCCGTAATCACTAAGCGCCATCGCGCCAACTCTCGTCGAGCCATTCGGCGCGCAATGCGTCCTTCCACTCGCCCGGCGAGCCGTCGTATACGTCAAGCCCCCGGGTCTCGATGCGCCCGAGAAATTCGCCGCGCGGCGGCGCGTGTTTGCTGAACTGGCGATAATCTGCCTGCCGCGCTTTGCGTCGTTGGCCGTCAATGTGATTCGCTCATCAGGTAGCTTTTCGATGCGCGCAGCCGCGGCACTGCTCGGCGAAGTCCCAGCGAGCCGTCGCGGTGGTTTGCCAGTGTGTCGTGCCTGAACGGGTCGTGTTGCGGCGCCAAACACGGTCAGCGATGCCATAGACCCGACCGGCGGATTCGGGCGCGCGGCGCGTAAGCCGTTGGTGGTCATGCCACCCGACCTCCGCAGCCGCGGTGCAGGAACTCGGCGAGCAGGCGGTCGTCGCCGCCGCGCCGCCACAGTGCGCGGCGAGCCTCAAGCGGCAGCAACGGCATTCGGCCGCTGTCTAGGATGTGGCGGGCAGCCGCGGCATAGCCGTCGAGCACGCGTGCGAGATCAGCGGCGGTTCGGTGCACCGGCACGGCCACGGGTCACGGCAGCCACAAGAGTCGAGCGGCACGGACCGCAGCGCCACTTCGCGGCGGCGGCGCAGCGCGTCGATGATGTCGCTATGCTCTGCGTGCTGCCATCTGACGGGTAGTTGTCGGCCGCCGCCCCGTTCTGCGCGGGGCGGCGGTTCGGTCGGGGTCATCTGGCGACTGGCCGCTCATCGGTCCGCCTGAACGTGCGCTCGTCAAGCCATGCCTGCACGTCTTCCGGCCTGTACCGGACCTGTCGTCCGGTGACCTTCACGAACCGGGGACCATGCCCCATGTAACGGAGACTGTCCCGCCTGGCCCGTCGTTAGTCCTGTTAGCTCGCAGAACTCGGCAACTGTCATAAGCGGCCGAACCGGCGTCTCCATGCACTCTCCTAGTCGGTCACGCGTTTGCAGATTCAAACGCCCGTAATCAGGATGGGTTTCGGAGGCGCTACTGTCAAGCGTTTGCAAACCCAATCATCTGCCGTACAGTGTCAGTGTGACGCAGCGTGAGCGACCGGAGTCCTTGCCCGGGGTTATTGGCAGGAACGCGCGGCGGTTGCGCGGTGAGCACACGGTCGACGACGTTGCTCGCGCGGTCACCGGATGCGGACTGAAGTGGGGCCGCGGCCGCATTTCGGACCTTGAAGCCGGGAGTGTGAGCCCCACTTTGCCGACACTTCTCATCCTTTGCGCGGCGTTTGGTGACCTGCTGGGCAGGCCGATTCGACTGCACGACCTTCTCGCCGGCAACGGCCGCGTCATCGTCGCCCATAGCGACGCCAACGTCGTACACGCGCCTCTCGCGGACGTTCGCGACGCACTCACCGGCGAACCAGTTTGCCTGCCGAAGGCGCGAGTGTCCGCGGTGACGCTGGCGCGACGCAACTTCCTGGCCAAGCTCGACGCCAGCGGGACGCGTCCCGATGTGGACAAGACCCGGCTGTACCGGATTTGGCGACAGTGCGGCGAAGCGGAGGAACGGACGGCGCGCGCTCTTGGCGTTGAGCTGGACCGCCTCCTGGAGCTGATGGCCGACCGGTGGTCACGCTCGCTGTCCGCCGAGCGCGACCGCCGCGCCGGACCGAACGCCGAGCGCACAGAAGCGCGGACAGCTCACACGGCAACGCAGGGACGAACTGCGAGAAGGCGTTAACCGATGGCAACGATTGAGCGTTATCAAACAGCATGCGGCACAATGTTTTACGCGGTGCGCTACCGGACGCCAGACCGCAGGACAGACGTACGAAGCGCGGGTTCAGAACAAAGAAAGCCGCGGAAGCGATGGGCGCAACGGTGTCGAAGTCAACAAGCTGACGGGCGAATACGTCGCGCTGGCGCTGGGGAGGGTCACGGTCGCCGAACTGGCGCCCGATTGGCTGGCCCGCAAGCGTCAGACACACCGCGCCGTCGCACTACCGCATGCTGGAATCAGCCTACCGCGTGCACGTGGCAGCCGCCGTGGGGCAATGTCGCGGTCGCCGATATCGACGTGCTCGGCGTCGAGTCATGGATAGCCGGCATGAGCCGCAAGGGTGCCGGCGCTACCACGGTGCTGCGCGCGTACGGCGTGCTTGCAGGCATCCTGGCCGATGCGGTGAAGGAGCAAACGCTGGCGGTGAATCCGGCCAAAGGCGTCGAGAACCTCCCGCGTAAAACCGCGCAAGCGGCACGTGTATCTGAGCGCCGACGACGTACACCGGCTGGCCGACGAAGATCAGGCGAGCACCGCGCGCTGGTGCTGGTGTTGGCCTACTGCGGCATCCGGTGGGGCGAAGCGATCGCGTTGCGGGTGCGCGATGTTGAGTTTCTGCGGCAGCGGCTGATCGGTGTCGGAGAACGCCGTGCAGCTCGGCGTGCGGCACGCTGTGGGGCCGACGAAGGGCCGCAAAGCGCGCTCGGTGCCGGTGCCGACGTTCGTGCTCGACGAACTGTCAGTGCAGTGCAAAGGCAAGGTGCCGGGTGATCTGGTATTCGCTGGCCGTGACGGCGGCTACCTGCCGCGGCCGAAATCGTCGACCGGATGGTTCCAGCCGCGGTGAAACGCGCTGAGCTGCAAAACATCACGCCGCACGACCTACGGCACACATGCGCGTCGTTGGCGGTGTCGGCCGGGGTGAACGTGCTGGCGTTTCAACGGATGCTCGGGCACACATCAGCGAAGATCACGCTGGACACCTACGCGGACCTGTTCGACGACGATCTGGACGCGGTTGCAGCCACGCTGCACGCCCGCTAGTCACCGCGCAAGTGTGCTCAAAATGCGCTCACGGGGCGCTCACGAAGGTCAGCAGCAAACATGAAAACATGCTGTCTACCTGCATAAATACGGCCACCGCATCGGTGCGGGCGGAGGGACTCGAACCCTCACGCTCTTTCGAGCACGGGCACCTAAAGCCCGGGTGTCTGCCAGTTCCACCACGCCCGCGTGCCTGCCGATCGTACCGCTCTGTTGGTAAACGAATCTGTCGGAGGTGCGGGTTATCCTCGGGCACAACACTAGACGAAGGCGGAGGTTGTGCGGTCGGCGGAGGAGTTCAACGCGGTGCAGCGCCTTATCTCGGCCGGCCTGAACGACTGCGCTATTGCGCGACGGACTGGCATTCCGCGTCGCACGGTGTGGGATCTGCGTTGCCGACCACAAGTTCGATTGAGGAAATCGCCCTGCAACGCCCATGACTTCTCTGGCCTGCTGGCAGCGCCCTACAGCTATCTGCTCGGACTGTACCTCGGCGACGGATGTCTCTCACAGCACGCGCGAGCATGGCACCTCAGGATCACCCTCGACAAAAATTATCCGGGAATCATCGATCGCTGCCGCGAGGCCATCGACGCTTTGTTTCCCGGGCAGCACGCATCGATTGCGCCGCGGACCAGCGGATGCGTCGACGTTTCGCACTACTCGAAGCACTGGCCGTGTCTTCTGCCACAGCACGGCCCCGGCAAAAAGCACTTGAGGCCGAGAAGGCTGGAACCGTGGCAAGAAGTGCTTCTCAAAGAAGCCACCGAAGAATTCGTTCGGGGCCTGATCGACAGCGACGGGTGCCGCGTCGTTGCAAACGATCGTGGAATCAGTAGCGTCCGTTACCACTTTTCGAACCGATCCGACGATATCCGAGGGTTGTTTTGCGGGGGGCTCGATGAACTCGGAATTCCATGGACGCGGCCAGGCAGGTACCAGATCGCCGTCTACCGCAAAGCCGCTGTCGCACGTCTTGACGAATTCGTCGGGCCGAAGTCATGACGCGCGCATGAGCGCTCACAGACTGCCCCGGAGTACCGTCTAACCGTGTCCACTACACGTCGTCGGAGGGCTGCGCTGATCGTGCTGGCGATCGTCGCGGCATGCGGCTGTCTGGCGTTGGGCTGGTGGCAGTGGACAAGATTCCAGTCGTCGTCAGGCACCTTCCAAAACCTCGGATATGCGCTGCAGTGGCCGCTATTCGCCGGATTCTGTGTGTACGCGTATTACAAGTTCGTCCGCTACGAGGACGCCCCACCGGAGCCGGCAAAGAGCCGAACCATGATCGAGATACCGCCCGGGCTGCTGCCCGAGCGTCCGCGAGTCGCCAACCCCAGCCTCGACGATCCCGCGTTGCGGGAATACAACGCCTATCTGGCCGACCTTGCGAAGTCCGACGTCGACGCTCACGACAACCAAGACAGGACGACCGCATGACCGTGCCCGAGACACCTGCAGCAGCGCAGGCCACGCCGGGCGAGAAGATCCGCCCGGCGCTGTTGGGCTATCGAGTCATGGCCTGGACGACCGGCCTGTGGCTGATCGCGCTGTGCTACGAGATCGTCTCGCACCTGGTCTTCCACCGGGAAATTCGGTGGATCGAAGTCGTCCACGGCTGGGTGTACTTCATCTACGTCCTGGCTGCCTTCAACCTCGCCATCAAGGTCCGTTGGCCGATCGCCAAGACGGTCGGGGTGCTGCTGGCGGGCACCATCCCGCTGCTCGGCATCATCGTTGAGCACTTCCAAACCAAAAGCGTCAAAGCGAAGTTCAACCTTTGAGCCCGAACGTGAAGCTGGCCGCACATTCGGCGGCCAACGTGAAGCCAGCTTCACGCTCGGCCGCGTCGAAGGCCCGCGTCGAAGGCCCGCGTCGAAGGCCCGCGTCGAAGGCCCGCGTCGAAGGCCCGCGTCGAAGGCCCGCGTCGAAGGCCCGCGTCGAAGGCCCGCGTCGAAGGCTCAGCTCAGCCGCGTCAGCCCGCGAGTGCCCGCAGCGTGGGCAGCAACAATCGCAGCGCCTGACCCCGATGCGACACGGCGTCCTTTTGGGCCGGACTGAGCTGCGCTGCGGTCTGGTGATAGCCCTCCGGAACGAACACCGGGTCGTAGCCGAACCCAGCCTCGCCCTGCGGCTCTCGGGCGATCGTGCCGGGCCACTCGCCGCGGACGACGACCTCGCCGGACCCTGAGACCAGAGCGCAGGCCGACACGAAAGCCGCGCCGCGCCGCTCGTCAGGCACCTCGCGCAGCTGCGTCAACAGCAGCGCGGTGTTGGCGGCGTCGTCGCCATGCACACCCGACCAGCGCGCCGACAGCACGCCGGGCATGCCGTTCAAAGCGGCAACTTGCAGCCCAGAGTCGTCGGCGACCGTCGGCACGCCCGTCGCGGCGAATCCGTCACGCGCTTTGGCCAGCGCGTTATCCTCAAACGTCGCACCGGTTTCCGGCGCCTCGTCGAATCGCGGCACGTCGTCGAGCGAGACGAGTGTCAATGTCGACAGCGCGGCGCCGTCGAGCACCCGACGCAGTTCGGCCAGCTTCTTCGGGTTGCGGCTGGCGACCAACAGACGGGTCAGGTTCCGAAACCCTTCTGCGGCGCGGAGCCTTCGGGCAGTAAGCCCGGATAGGGCAATTCCAGCGCCTGGTTCTGCGCCGCAAACAGTTTGTCGCAGGCGCTCAGCGCGGCGTCGAGCAGCTTGTCCAGCGTGGAGCGCGGGAACGTCGCGCCCTCGCCGGTGCCCTGGACTTCAACCAGCGTTCCGGTGTCGGTGGCCACGACGTTCATGTCGACCTCGGCGCGCGCATCTTCCTCATACGGCAGGTCCACACGCACCCGACCGTCGACCACCCCGACGCTGACTGCCGCGATCGCACACGACAGCGGCCGCGGATCAGAGAGCTTGCCCGCCGCCGACAGATAGGTCACCGCGTCGGCCAGCGCCACGTAGGCGCCGGTGATGGCCGCAGTGCGGGTGCCGCCATCGGCCTGCAGCACATCGCAGTCGATCGCGATGGTGTTCTCCCCCACCGCGGCAAGGTCGATGCAGGCGCGCAACGACCGGCCGACCAGTCGGCTGATCTCCTGGGTGCGTCCGCTGAGACGACCCCGCACCGATTCTCGGTCACCGCGGGTGTGCGTGGCCGCCGGCAGCATCGAGTATTCGGCGGTAAGCCAGCCCAGACCGGATCCTTTGCGCCAGCGCGGCACCCCTTCGGTGACGCTCGCCGCGCACATGACCTTGGTGTGACCGAATTCGACCAACACCGAACCGGCCGGATGTGAGGTGAACCCCCGGGTGATATGCACCGGGCGAAGCTCATCGTCGAGGCGACCGTCTTCTCGTGTGGACACCTCGCCAACCCTAACGCCCGGCGTCGACGCGGGCCGAAATGGCCCGAGTCGAAGGGAGGCGATCGAACCGCTGCCAGCAGACGCGCTCCCGAGATCGCGACCGCCCTGCGGAGGCTAAGTCGGACCGGCATCGTCGAGACTGCGCCGGTGGCGTCGAGACTGCACACAGGGCGTGGATCGAGCCATTTCGGGCGCCGCCACCGCAGTCTCAATCCGCGCAGCCGAAGAGAAGGGCTCAGCCCGCGCAGCTGTGGAAAAAGAGTCTCAATCCACACAACCGTGGAGAAGCCGGTGAGGTCAGAAAATGTTGGTCCCGGCGTGCGCGATCTCGAACGTCTCGCCGCACACCACCGCGTGCACGGGACCGTCGAATTCGGCTTTCGCCTCCCCGATCACGTCCTCACGCGACGTCCACGGCGGTATGTGCGTGAGCAGCAATTCCCGCACACCCGCCAGCTTCGCGGCACGGCCGGCATCGGTGCCCGACAGATGCAGATTCGCCGGACGCTTCGGCGAATGCGTCCAGGATGCCTCGCAGAGAAAAACGTCGGCATCGCGGGCCAAGTCGATGAGCGCGTCGCAGGGGCCGGTGTCGCCGCTGTACACGAACGAGGCCCCAGCCCGATCGGTGAAACGGAACCCATACGACTCGGTCGGATGCGCCACCAACCGGGGCAGCACCGTCAACCCACCCACGGTCACCGACTCGCTGTCGGCCCAATGACGAATGTCAAAGATATCGGAGAAGTCGTCGATCTCTCCGCCGTAGGGCGACGACGCCGCGCCCAGCCGCGACCAGGTGTCACTGGGGCCGTACATCAGCGCCTTACCCTCGGGCGGCTTGGGGTGGAACCGGCGCCACACAAACAGACCGGGCAAATCCAGGCAGTGATCGGCATGCAAGTGCGACAACAGGACATGCACCGAACCCGGATCCGTTTGGTGCTGCAACGCGCCGAGTACTCCCCCGCCAAAGTCGATGACAAGCGGCGGCGTGTCCGGTGCCCGCAACAAGTAACCCGATGCCGGCGACTCCGGGCCGACGACACTGCCCGAGCAGCCGAGCACGGTCATGCGCACGTTAACTACTGTGCCACGTCGGACGCCCTATTGGCGAAAACATCGCCGCTTTGCTCTGCGACCGGTAGAGCTAATACACAGGTGTATGACGGTGGACCGATGCGACGCCGGCGACAGCGGGTCCTAAGAATCGCGCCGCCAGTCGGGTGAATGCCGCGGGGTCCCCGGTGGCCTCGAACAGTCGAAGCGCCGCGGACGGCGAATCATGCGGCCGAAGAAGGTCTCCCTCGGTGAGGATGCGCACCAGCTCTTTGGCGGTCTCCTCGGCACTGGACACCAACGTGACGTGCTGGCCCATGGCCAGCTGGATCAGCCCGGATAGCAGCGGGTAGTGCGTACACCCAAGCACCAGGGTGTCAACTCCCGCGCGCTGCAGCGGTTCCAGATAACCTTCCGCCAGCCCCAGCACCTGACGCCCGCTGGTGACGCCGCGCTCGACGAAGTCGACGAACCGCGGGCAGGCCACCGCGGTGATCTCGGTGTCGCGGGCGGCGGCGAAGGCGTCTTGGTAGGCGTGCGACGTGATCGTCGCCTGCGTTCCGATCACGCCGATGTGGCCGTTATGCGTGGCGGCGACCGCGCGTCGCACGGCCGGCAAGATCACCTCGATCACCGGAACGTCGTAGCGTTCCCGGGCATCGCGCAGACACGCCGCCGACGCCGAGTTGCACGCGATCACCAATGCCTTGACTCCGCGGTCGACGAGCTCGTCGCCGATGGCCAGTGCGTGTGCGCGGATCTCGGAAATGTTCAGCGGGCCGTAGGGGCCGTTGGCGGTATCGCCGACGTAGATGATGTCCTCGTCGGGCAGCTGGTCGATGATCGCGCGCGCGACGGTGAGCCCGCCAACACCGGAGTCGAAGACCCCGACGGGCGCGGTTGGCCCGCTCATGTCCGCGCCGACCGACGGGATTCGCCCCGGCGACGTCGGCGGGCCTCGCGTTCCGGGCTCGCCAACAGGTAGGCCGCGAACACGCCAGCGATGCCGCCGCACAGATGCGCCTGCCAGGACACGCCGCCGCACATGTGGAGCACCGGCACAGCCCCCCACAGCACCCCGCCATAGACGAACAGCACCACGATGCCGGTGAGTATCTGCCAGCCCGAACGGGTAAAGAAACCGAACACCAGCAAAAACGTCAGCCAGCCGAATATCAGGCCCGAGGCGCCGATGTGATCGGTCTCGCCGCACGACGATCCCACGTTGCCGATGAGCCAGGTGCCGAAGCCGCCGAAGATCCAGATGATGGCGGTCGCCCAGACGAACCTCGAGAGCCCGGCCAATGTGACCAGAAAACCGAGAACCAACGCTGGGCCGGTGTTCGCCGCCAGATGGGTCCAATTGGCGTGCAGCAGCGGGGCGAAGATGATGCCCCACAGCCCGTCGGCCTCATGCGGGCGGATGCCGTTGCGGTCCAGTTGATGGTTGCTCAACTGGTCGACCAGCTCGGCGAGATACAGCAGCGCCACGAAGCTGAGGATGGTGGCTGCGCCGACCACCCACGCCGAGCGTTTCTTCGACTGCGGCGTTCGCCGCGCCGGGTGTCCGGTCACGCCCATAGCTGCCCTTCCAAAGCGTCCTCGGCTTCATCCAAGCTACCGCCGTATGCGCCGGTCGATAGATATTTCCAGCCGGCGTCGGCGACCACGAGCGCGATATCGGTGCGCTCTTTCGCGTCGTGGGCTTTGCCGGCGATGCCGAGCGCGGCGTGCAGAACGGCGCCGGTCGAGATGCCGGCGAAAATGCCTTCGGACTCCACCAATTCGCGGGTGCGGCGCACCGCATCGGCGGCACCGACGGAATAGCGAGTGGTCAGCACGTGCGGGTCGTACAGCTCGGGCACGAAACCTTCGTCGAGATTACGCAACGCGTAGACCCCCTCGCCATAGCGGGGTTCGGCGGCGACGATCCGCACATCTGGCACCTGCTCACGCAGAAACCGGCCGGTGCCCATTAGCGTGCCGGTGGTGCCCAGCCCGGCGACGAAGTGGGTGATCTCAGGCAGGTCGGCCAGCAGCTCCGGGCCGGTGCCGTAATAGTGCGAGGCGGTGTTGGCCGGATTGCCGTACTGGTAGAGCATCACCCAGGACGGGTTGGCCGCGGCCAGCTCCTTGGCTCTGGCGACCGCGGTGTTGGAACCGCCCTCGGCCGGGGAGTAGATGATCTGCGCGCCATACAATTCGAGCAGCTGACGACGCTCTACCGAGGTGTTCTCCGGCATCACACAGATCAGCCGGTAACCCTTCAAGCGGACCGCCATCGCCAGCGAGATGCCGGTGTTGCCGCTGGTGGGCTCGAGGATCGTCGCTCCCGGCGCCAGCAGGCCGTCACGCTCCGCCTGCTCGATCATCCGCAGTGCCGGCCGGTCCTTGATCGACCCGGTCGGATTGCGGTCCTCGAGTTTGGCCCACAGCCGCACGTGCGGGCCGTCGGGCGAGTCGTCCCAGCGCGGCGACAGACTCCGCAGCCCAACCAGCGGCGTGTTGCCCAGGGCGTCCAACAACGAGTCGTATCGGGTCACACCGGCTCACCCATCGACTTACCCACCGGCTTACCCACCCGCAACGGCCGGCAGAATCGTGACCGAGTCGCCGTCGGAGATCGCGGTGTCCAGGCCGCCGGAGAACCGGACATCTTCGTCGTTGACGTAGATGTTGACGAAGCGGTGCAGCTTGCCGGGATTAGCCGGGTCCACCAGACGTTCGGAGAGGCCCGAGTAGTTGGCCTCCAGGTCGCTGATGACGGCGTGCAGCGTCGCACCGGTTGCGGTAACACGCTTCTCGCCGCCGGTGTGCGGACGCAGGATGGTCGGGATGGAGACAGTGACGCTCATGGGGCCTTCCTTCGGGGCGCGTGGCCGTACTGCCCGACGATCTGGACGGGCTCTTCGGTGACGACGCCGTCGATGATGCGATAGCTGCGCACCTCGTGACGGTCGGGGTCGCGGGTGGAGACGAGCACGTAGTGCGCATCGGGTTCGGCGGCCAGATTCACGTCGGTGCGGCTCGGGTAGGCCTCGGTTGCGGTGTGCGAGTGGTAGATGACGACCGGTTCCTCGCTGGACTCCTCCATGGCGCGCCACACCTTGAATTGCTCCTGGGAGTCGAACCGGTAAAACGTCGGCGAGCGTTCGGCGTTGACCATCGCGATGTGCCGCTCGGGAATATCGGAGCCCTCCGGGCCGGCGAGCACCCCGCATGCTTCGTCGGGGTGGTCGGCGCGGGCGTGGGCGATCATCGCCTCCACCAGGTCCTCTCGAATTACCAGCACCTCACCGGTTCCCTCTGGATCATCTGCGCCGCTCCTCCTCATCGTCCCCTCGCAAGCTGGGGTGCCCCCTCGCTCTGCATCGTCGCCGGCGCGGTCACTCGAACGCTGCTGGCAACAGGTCACGGTAGGTCGGTATTCCGGCGACCGGCTCGGCGGCCAGCACCCCGGCCAGCACCGCTCGGGCCAGACAATCAGCCGCCGCGGCGCCCACCGCGGTGACCAACGCCGTCTCGGGCGAGAACGCGGCGGGTGCATCAACCGGTGGCGCCACCTCGACCGCGCCGGTGGCCAGCGCGAACACCATATCGCCGTCGAGCGGGGTATGCGCGGGCCGGATGGTTCGAGCCAGCCCGTCGTGCGCGGCGACCGCGACCCGCCGACACGCCGCGGGGCTCAGCACGGCATCGGTGGCGACCACCGCAATCGTGGTGTTCAGTGCGGCCAGCCGGTCGTCGAGCTGAGCCAACGCCGCAATCTGCTCGGCGGGCGGTGGCCTCAGCCCGAACTCGTCGACCAGGTAGGTCAGCCAGGGCAGGCCGGTGTTGCGGTCGACGACATTGCCCGAGGAATTCACCGCGACCAGCGCGCCGACGGTCACCCCAGGCGGCAGCGTGGTCGACGCTGTCCCGATACCGCCTTTGAGCACGCCGGCGCGCGCTCCCACTCCAGCACCGACCGTGCCGCTCGCGACGTTGACACCGTCGCCGCCGACGGCGGCTTGACAGGCCGCGTAACCAAACTCGGCGGTCGGGCGGCAGCTCCAGGCGCCGACCTCGAGATCGAAGATCACCGCGCCCGGCACGATGGGCACAACTCCGCCGTCCATCGCGACGCCGCGGCCGTGTTCTTCCAGCCAGCGCATCACGCCGTCGGCGGCGGCCAGTCCGTAGGCGCTGCCGCCGGCGATCAGCACGGCATCGACGTAGCGCACGCTGTTGGTCGGGTCGAGCAGGTCGGTCTCGCGGCTGCCCGGCGCGCCGCCACGGGAATCGACGGCACCGACCGTGCCGGGCGGGGCTACGACGACGGTGACGCCGCGTGCCCAACCCGTGCCCAATGTTGCGTCGGGGTCGAGTTTCTGGTGATGGCCGACCAGGATGCCCCCGACGTCGGTGATCGAGTTCATCGGGGCGCCGTCAAGATCATCAGGACCCCATCAGCGCCAGCACCAGGTATTCCTGCATCACGGTCAACCATTGGTAGACGTCGAGGTGCGGGGCCAGTGGATGATCGTCCGGCAGGCGATCCGGACCGTTCGGCGTGATCTCGAGCATGGTGCCCAGCGCGAGCCGAATATCGTTGACCGCCGCGACCCACGCGTTGGCACTGGGCTGGGTCAACTCGAACCGTCCGCCGTCATCTGGAATTGTGTCCAAGAGTTGTTGGGCGGCAACACGTTTGGCGTCGATGATCTCCGGCTCGTGCAGACTGCGCAAAGCGGCGTTCAAGCTATCGACCTCAGGATCACCGGAATCCTCGTTCTCGGGCCGGTGGAAATCCGGCAGCAGCCGACGCAGCGTCCCGTCGTCCGGGGGCTGCGCATTTCCGGTCTTCATTCCGGTGATCTGCTCGAGTTCGTCCGGCGGCGCTGAGGAGTCCCGCTCGTCGAGCATCCCGACCAGCGAGCCGACCAGGTTCTTGAGCAGTGCGGCCTCGTGGGCCGTCAACGCGGACCGAAAACGGGGGCCCTCAGCGGTCTCCACCCGCCTCCACTTGCGCACAATGCGGTCCCGAATACCCGCTAACCGTCACCGGTCCTGCTGCAGGGTCGCCCACAAACCGGCGGCGTGCAGCTTGGACACGTCAACTTCCATGGACTCTCGACTGCCCGCCGACACCACGGCCTTGCCCTCGTTGTGCACCTGCAACATCAGCTTGGTGGCATGCGGCTCGCTGTAGCCGAAGAGCTTCTGAAAGACGTACGTCACATAGTTCATCAGGTTGACCGGGTCGTCCCACACGATGGTCACCCACGGATTGGCCGTGTCGACGGTCGGATCGACTTCGCGTTTCCCGGTGGTTTCCGGCTTAGTCGGCGCTGACGCAACCATGAGTCCAGGATACCCAGCCCTGGCGACGCACCGGATAACGTGGCGGTGTGAACGACTCGGCCTGTGCCGGCCTGCTGACTGACAAATACGAGTTGACCATGCTCGAGGCGGCACTGCGCGACGGCACCGCGGATCGGCGCACCACGTTCGAGCTGTTCGCCCGGCGCCTGCCCGGAGGGCGGCGTTACGGCGTGGTCGGCGGCACGGGTCGGTTCTTGGAAGTGTTGCCGGAGTTCAGATTCGACGACGTCGCGCTGGCTTCGCTGGCGGAGTTCCTCGACCCGGACACGTTGCATTACCTGCGGGATTTCCAGTTCCGCGGTGATATCGACGGCTACGCCGAGGGCGAGCTGTACTTCCCCGGGTCGCCGGTGCTTTCGGTACATGGCAACTTCGCCGAATGCGTGGTGATCGAAACGCTGGTGCTGTCGATCTTCAACCACGACACCGCCATTGCCTCGGCGGCCGCACGCATGGTCAGCGCCGCGGGGGAACGCCCGTTGATCGAGATGGGTTCGCGACGAACCCACGAGCGAGCCGCGGTGGCGGCGGCGCGCGCCTCCTACCTCGCCGGATTCGCCGCGTCATCCAACCTGGAGGCACAGCGCCGCTACGGTGTCCCCGCGGAGGGCACCAGCGCGCACGCATTCACCCTGCTGCACACCGGACCCGACGGACCCGATGAGCTGGCCGCGTTCCGGTCTCAGGTGGACGCGCTGGGCGCGGATACCACGCTGCTGGTGGATACCTATGACGTGACCACCGGGGTCGCCAACGCCGTGGCGGCGGCTGGTCCGGCGCTTGGCGGGGTGCGCATCGACTCCGGCGAACTCGGGGTATTGACCCGCCAGGTCCGCGAGCAGCTCGACCGGCTGGGTGCGACCGGAACCCAGATCGTGGTGTCCGGTGATCTGGACGAGTTCGCCATCGCCGCGCTGCGCGCCGAACCGGTGGATAGCTACGGCGTCGGTACCTCGCTGGTCACCGGTTCCGGCGCGCCGACCGCGAACATGGTCTACAAGTTGGTCGAAGTAGACGGCCTGCCGGTGCAGAAGCGCAGCAGCCACAAAGAGTCCCGTGGTGGCCACAAGCAGGCACTGCGGCTGTACCGGGCGACGGGCACGATCACCGAAGAAATCGTGCATCCTGCTGGTCGCCCGCCCGACGTCGCCGAACCATGCCGGGTGTTGACGACGCCGCTGGTCCGCGGCGGTCAGGTCACCGCTGACACGGATTTGGTCGCGGCGCGCACGCTGGTGGGATCGGGCTTGCGAAGCTTGCCCTGGGAAGGCCTGATGCTCTCCCACGGCGACCCTGCGATCCCGACGCTGCAGATCCCGGCCCGGTCCGCCTAACGCCACCAGGACACGAGGAGTCATCACGCCAGACCTGTCTGTGCCCGAGTTGTTAGCCACCGCGGTAGCAGCACTTGGTGGCAGTGAACGCGAAGGTCAACTGGAGATGGCCGACGCCGTCGCCAACGCCTTCGACACCGGCGAGCACCTCGCCGTGCAGGCCGGCACCGGCACCGGCAAGTCGCTGGCGTACCTGATTCCCGCGATCGTCCGCGCGGTGTCCGACGACACCCCGGTGGTGGTGTCAACAGCGACGATCGCGCTGCAGCGCCAACTCGTCGACCGCGATCTGCCCCAGCTGATCGACTCGCTTGTCCATACGTTGCCCCGTCGGCCGCGGTTCGCGCTGCTGAAGGGCCGACAAAACTACGTCTGCCTGAACAAGGTCTACAACGGCTCGGCGGCGAATTCCGCTGAAGAATCGCAGGATGAGCTGTTCGAGCCGTTAGCGGTCACCGCGTTGGGCCGCGACGTGCAGCGCCTCTCGGCCTGGGCGTCGACGACGGACTCCGGTGACCGCGATGACCTCAAACCCGGAGTCGCCGACCGGTCCTGGGCCCAGGTCAGTGTGTCGGCGCGGGAATGTCTCGGCATGGCGCGCTGCCCGTTCGGCACCGAATGCTTCGCCGAACTGGCGCGTGGGCGTGCCGGCGCCGCTGACGTCGTCGTCACCAACCACGCACTACTGGCGATCGACGCCGTCGCCGACTCCGCTGTGCTGCCCGAACATCAGCTACTGGTGGTAGACGAGGCGCACGAGTTGGCCGACCGGGTAACCGGGGTGGCGACCGGAGAATTGACGTCTACCGCACTCGGGGTCGCGTCCAGGCGAATCACCAGGCTGGTCGGACCGGAATTGATGCAGCGGTGGGAGACAACGTCGGCCGCCTTCGGTGCCGCGATCCACAATGGCTCGCCCGGCCGTATCGATCATCTCGACGACGACATGGCGACTCACCTGACCGCGCTGCGCGATGCAGCCGGTGCGGCGCGCTCGGCGATCGACACGTCGCCTAAGGACCCTAAGGCGGCGTCGGCGCGGGTCGAGGCGGTCGCGACCCTAACCGAGATCGGTGAGACGGCGTCGCGGGTTCTGACGTCGTTCGCCCCGCCGATCCCCGACCGGACCGACGTGGTCTGGCTGGACCACGAAGAGAACCGCGCCGGCACGCGGGTAGTGCTGAAGGTGGCACCGCTGTCGGTCGCCGGGCTGCTGCGCAGCCGGCTCTTCGCCGGTGCGACGGCGGTGTTGACGTCGGCGACGCTGACCGTCGGCGGATCCTTCGACGCAATGGCCGCTGCGTGGGGCTTGACCGCCGCGCAAAGCGACGACGAGGTGCATTGGCGTGGGCTCGACGTCGGATCACCGTTTCAGCACGCCAAAGCCGGAATCCTGTACGTCGCCGCCCATCTGCCGCCGCCCGGCCGCGACGGCACCGGCTCGGCCGAGCAGCTGAGCGAGATCGCGGACCTGGTTACTGCCGCGGGCGGGCGCACGCTCGGGCTGTTCTCGTCGATGCGGGCCGCGCGGGCCGCCGCGGAGGCCATGCGCGACCGGCTGTCGACGCCGGTGCTGTGTCAGGGCGACGACAGCACCGCGGCGCTGGTCGAGCAGTTCAGCGCGGACGCACCGACGTCGCTGTTCGGCACGCTGTCGCTTTGGCAGGGCGTCGACGTGCCGGGCCCGTCGTTGTCGCTGGTCCTCATCGACCGCATTCCGTTCCCCCGGCCCGACGATCCGCTGCTGAGCGCCCGGCAGCGCGCGGTGGCGGCCCGCGGCGGCAACGGCTTCATGGAGGTTGCCGCCAGCCACGCCGCGCTGTTGCTGGCGCAGGGCTCGGGGCGGCTGCTGCGCGGCGTCGAGGACCGCGGGGTCGTTGCGGTGTTGGACTCACGGATGGCCACCGCCCGCTACGGCGGCTACCTGCGCGCCTCGCTGCCGCCGTTCTGGGCGACCACCGACGCCGAGGTGGTCCGTCAGGCGCTTGGGCGGCTGCGCAGCGCGGCGTGCTCGTAATCGGCCCAGCCCGCCAAGGGACACACCGCCGTTGTTGCGTTCGCCGTCCGAGCTATTGCGTCCATACTTCGAAGTCTTGGACCCATATGCTGCCGTTGGCGCGAATCATGTCCAGGACTGCGCCGATCGGTTGAGCCTGGCTGTCGGCGTCGCCGCCCTGCTGTTCCTGATCGCCACTTGAACCCATCCCAATTAGCGCGTTCCCACTGGTGTACCAGGGGCATCCGGAGTCACCGGGCAGTTGCACCATGTTCGATGACAGCAACGCCAGATCGGGCCGGTTGGGTTCGTAGTCAACGCTTTTGATGACGCCGTTGGTCTTGCCTGAGCGTTGCCCAAACTTAGTCACGTAGTCACCTTTGTGGGTCGACAATCTGACGCCGGAAAAGAAGGGCTCCAAGGAAAACCGGTTGAACACCGAGATAATCGTGTACCCACGCGCACCGACCAATTTTCCCGACGCGTTCTCCAGGTCTTGCTTCCAAGCGACAACCACCCCGATCTGCACACCATTGCTGGCGTAGACCGGCTCATTGATCACCGAGTCCGAACAATGACCGGCAGTCACCGCCAGTCGATCCTGGCGAGCGTTGAACCCGAAGAATCCGAGCGAGCAGCTATGACTGGCGATCTCGATCGGCATACCCACGGCCAGATCCACATTGGCCGCCACAGTGGGCGGAGCGACGACCAAGGCCCGTGCGGACAGCAAACTCATCGCAACCGCCGCAACACCCGCCGAACGCCACTTGAGGAACTTGAGAACAGCAAGGAGGGAGCCCGACGCCCGACGGCTCGCGGCCGGCTCATCATGAATAGTGTGATTCATTGTCGCGCTTCCTATCTATGGACAGCCGCTGGCCTTTGAGGTGCCGCGACGGCACTCGCTGGCACGGGTTGTGTATGGCGACCTCGATGGCCGGTCCTGTGAGGATGGGCCTGCAGCCTTGGAAGATTCTCAAAGCGCTAAAAGCGGGTCACACAATTTCCGCCCGCTAACCCGACAATGACTCGTTCAGAACCGAGGTACATTGGAGCACAACATGATTCGCACAAGCTTGTCGGCGTCGCGAGCTCTCAGGATGTGGGCGTCAATGGCCGCAGCGATTGAACGTCTTGGCCGCCGCCATCCGCTGCACCGAAGCGTCTATGTTGGGCATGCTCAACTCCCCGGCAGCCAGCGCCGACACCAACTTGTCGAGCACCGCGGGCACCTCGGTGGTGCTCACCCACAGCGCGGTGTCGGCACCGGCCTGCAGGGCCTTCAACACCGCGTCGGCGACGTCGTAACGATCGGTGATCGCCTTCATCGTCGACAGGTCGTCGGTAAACACGGGGCCATCAAACGGCGGTCCGCCGTAGCCGGTTCCGTTGCGCAGCAGTGTTACTGCGGCTTGGCTCAGGCTGGCGGGGTCACTGCCGGTCAAACCCGGCACCTGCATATGACCAATCATCACGCCCACGGGCGCCGGCGCCACCAGTGTTCGATAGGGGATGAGGTCGAGCTTTTTCAGGTCGTCTAGCGGCGGGGTCACGACTTCACCGGTGTGCGAATCCCCGGACGCACGGCCGTGTCCGGGGAAGTGTTTGAGTACCGGCAGCACGCCGGCGTCACGCAGCCCGCGGGCATAGGCACCGGCGTAGGTCGTGACTACCGCAGGGTCGGCAGAAAACGACCGGTCACCGATCACGGTGTCGTCGGGCGCATCGGTGACGTCAACGACTGGTGCGAAATCGATCGTGATACCGAGTTGGCGCATTTTTGTGCCATGGTCGCGAGCGAGCTGATAGACCTCCTGGGGCGACATGGTCTGTACCAGCAGCCGGGCCGACTGTGCCGACCCGATAAGCGATGACAGCCGTTCCACCCGGCCGCCCTCCTCATCGACACTGACAGCGAGCGACAGCGGGCCCGCCGAGTGGGCGATGTCGGCCAGCGCCCCGTCGGTCAGCATCGACAGGTCGGTCCAGCTGGCGATGAAGATCCCCCCGACGTGCTGGGTGGCAACGACGCGACGCGCATCGGCGGCGTCAGTCACCCCGACCATCAGCAGCTGCGCGAGTTTGTCGCGTGTCGACATCGACGCCAGAACCGATGCTGGGACACCGCAACCCGGCGGTGCGGGCTTGACCGTCGGAGTCATCGCATGCGTCGGGCCTCCCGTCGGCCGGGCTGCTGATGGTGCGGAGTGGCGTGGGTGGCCAAGCCGGAGGCCGGCGAATACGCCGATGGCGACCAGTGCCACGGTGAGTAGGGCGCCTGCGACTATCGCGGCGCGCGATCGGCGTGGGCGAGCCCGGCGTGGTGACCGGCGCGGCTGCCGCGGTGGGGGCGACTCGTTTCGGGCGGCTCGAGTCGGCTCCGTGGCTGAGCCGGCGTTGCTTTGTTGTGTGCGCGCGTCACTGGCTGGTGCACTGAAATCATCGAAATCAGCGCCACTGTTCAGCGTTTCGTTGGGATTCTTCGACTTGAGGCGCGGCACGAAGCGGTTGTGTCGGCGCGGCCGATTATTCGTCATCCAGATCGCCCATCAGTGAGGGTTGTGTGCGGCGCGTCCAGGGACGAGATTCTGTGCGTAGCAATGATCGTCATTGAGATGTTGGCTGGTGCACCACCCGAGCGCACTGTCGGAGTCGCTGAAAGCCATTGGCACAACGATAACCCAGTAGCCGCATTCGGGGTCGGAGTTTGTGCAGTCTGGCGGCGCGTCGAATGTTGACCAGTCGGGCGACCAAAGTAGCTTGGCGCCATACTGCTGTTGGAGGCCCTGAAATTCTTGCAATATCCGTTGGTTGTTATACACGACGCCGGGGTTATCTGGATCGGTGATCCCTGGTTTCTTCGAACTGAGTTGCGGGATCCAGTAATTGGCGAGTTGGGCGCTGACGTAGGCGCGGTCGCCCGCGGCGAGTTGCTGCAACTGCTGAAGGGCGGCGGCCTCGGGATCGGCTGGCGGCGCTTCCGTAGTTGTCGGCGACAGATTACTGGGCGGCTCGGTGGATGAGGTTGCCGGTGAGCTCGCCGATTCGGGGTTGGAGTGGTTGACCAGCATCGCCGTGATCAAAGCCGACACAACGACAATCACGACCGCGAGGATGACGCCGCCCCATATTTTGGCCGCGGAACTGGGTTGCCTCGCTGGCACCGACGCGGCGACCGTCGGCCCGGGAGACACGGTCGGTGACGGCCGAGGCGGTGACGGGTAGCTCGATGGCCTGGAATACGCGGCCGGAGTCGTTGGTGGAGCGGCTGGGACACCGACCTGTGGAGACGTCGGAAAACTATAACGCCTTTGCTGTTGGGCTTGTTCAATGGCGTTGCCGAGGACGTAGATCCAGGTCTCGGGAAGCGGACGTTGTTGAGGCGCCTTGCTGAGTGTGTCGGTGATGATCTGGCGCAGCAGCCCAGGTGTGTTCGAGGGCAGTTGGTGGGGGTTTGTGGTGTCGTGGTCACCGGCCATCAGCCGCAGGGCAAGCAGGCCCAACTTATAGGCGTCGGAATAGATCGTGGCCAATTCCTCGCCGACTGGCGCCCGCCATCCTGGTGTCTCCCGCTGAGGCAGGGCCGAGACCCCGTTGATACGCACGGCGTCGCAGCCGATGAAATAGACGGCCTCACGCGGAGCCAGCGAAAACAGCAGGTTTTTCGGCGAGATATCGCCCACACAGACACCGTGCTTGTGCAGAAACGCCAACCCCGCGGCGACCTCGCGCAGCAGCGAATAGCGCTGCACGTCATCGACTGCGATGCCGCGTGCTGCCAACACCGAGGAATGATTCAACAGGCGCTCAAACTCCGCGGTGGTCGATGACACCCCGTTGACCATTGTCAACTGGACGAAAAATTGATCACGGATGGCGGGCATCACGAAACCTGTTGAGGTGCCATCGTCTTCGACAAGAGCGCACGGCCAAGCGGCAATCGAGATCAACCGTTCGGCCTCTGCGTGCGGTAGCGACTCGTCCACCAGGGCCGGCATCGCGGCCAGCGCGATGAAGTCGACGCCGGCTCGGGCCTGGGCCCGGTACTCCTTGTAGACCATCGAAGCCGCGAACTTCGTCTGCACGTCGGGTGCCCGATACACCACCCCCTGCCGACCCTGGCCGATCTCGGTCAGCGCACCCAACTCGTCGCGCTGGATCAACTGCCGGGTCTTGGCTGGACGCACACTCCGCCGGGAAGGTGGTGGCGGGACCAGGGTCGAGTCGGTGGCCGGTTGCTGGGCGGTATCGGCTGCAGCTGCGAGCGGGGATGGTTCATCGTCACCGCGGGCTAGATCGCCAGGCGGGGCGGCGGCGGTCAGGGCGTGGCGAGCGGCGGTAGCCAGCTCACGGGCGCTCTGATAACGCTGGTCCGGATCTTTGGCCATGCCAACCGCGATCACCTCATCAAACCCAGCCGGGACGGCGGGATTGAGGCCGCGGGGTTTCGGCGGTTCCAGTGTCAGGTGCGCGCCAATCTGTTGTCCCACACTGTCACCGGGGAAGGGCTGGGCGCCGGTCAAGCACTCGTAAAGCACACACGCCAGCGAGTAGACGTCGGCGCGGGCATCAACAATGCCGGTGGCGAACCGCTCGGGGGCCATGTAGGCCAAGGTGCCGACCATCATGCCGGTATTCGTCAGTTTGGTAGCCGTCTGGTCGCGAGCGATACCGAAGTCGATCAGGTACACAAAGTCGTCGCTAGTCACCAGCGCGTTCGACGGTTTGATGTCCCGGTGCACCAAACCCACGGCATGGGCGGCGTGTAGCGCAGCAGCCAGCTGCGTGATCACATCCACCGCCCGCTGCGGGCTCATCGGGCCGTCACGCGCCAGCAGACCCTGCACATCGATCCCATCGATGATGGGCATGACCAAATACAGCCGGCCGTCGACTTCCCCGGTGTCATAGATCGGGATGATGTGCGGCTGCGTCAGCCGGGCTGCGGTGTAGGCCTCACGGCGAAACCGCTCCCGATAACCCGGCTCAGCACTCATCTCGGGGGGCAGGACCTTGATCGCGACATCGCGTCCGATCACGCTGTCATGGGCCTTGTACACCTTGCCCATGCCGCCCTCGCCGATCAATGCGATCAGCCGGTACCGCCCGAACACCACCTCGTCCACTCGGCCTCCGTCACCGCATCTCGCGGAACATGCTAACGAACCACCCTCCTGCTCACAGTCGATTCACCAACCAGGCCCGCGACCACATCACTTACGCCGGGTAGTTGCCGAGTATCCCGCGCTGGTGGCCGGAGGTTGGGCGGGCCGCGGCGCGTATCGCTTGACGCGCAACACTTCTGGCAACTCGGCTATTGCCAGCTCACCTCATAGACGCGCTGGGCATCCCGCAGCCCCTTGAGTTGTTCCTCTCGGGGTTCACCGAACTCAAATTCGTGGCTGCCGGCGACCAGGCCGCGCAGTACCGCCGATACGAGGATCTCGCCGCCGTTCGCTTTCGCCCCGATCCGCGCCGCGAGGATAACGGTGTGCCCGAAGAAATCTTCCTGCTCGCGGATCACCTCTCCGGTGTGCAGGCCGATCCGGACACGCAGCACCTGGCTGCCGGACTGATCGCGACGCGCAGCGAAGTCGCGCTGAATTGCGATTGCGCAGCGGATCGCGCTGCCGGCGCTGGCGAACGCGACCATGAATCCGTCACCTTGCGATTTGACCTCGAAGCCGCGATGCGCTGCCAGTTGACGGCGGATCACCGCATTGTGCCGGTGCAGCAGCTTTAGCCAGCGCTCGTCGCCAAGCTCCTCGGTGAGTACCGTCGAGCCTTCGATGTCGGAGAACATGATCGTGACCGTCCCGTCGGGTGCGGCCACTTTGCTGAGGTCGGGCCGCTCCAGCTCGACGGACTCCGCCACGTCATCGAGAACCGACCATCCAAGCGTCGGCTTCTGCTCCTTGTGCTCGTGCCGCAGCCGGGTCAATTGTTCGGCCTCGACGCGCATGCCGGTCTGGCGCGCGAGCGCAAGTCCCTGGTCGATTAGCCCCATCGCCTTCGCCCGGTCCGCGGCCGCAGATCTGCTGAGCAGTGCGCGCGCGTACTCGTAACAGACCCGCGGTGTCAGAAAGTCGCAGCCGATCTCCGCGTTTCGGGTGAGCGCGAGTTCGAAGTGTCGTATGGCGTCCTCATCGTGGCCGGCAGCTGCGGCGGCGAAGCCGAGGAACGCCTGGTTGGAGCCAAGGCAGCCGGCCCCGGCCAGGAACAGCGTGCAGCGGTCCGCGTAGGGCGCCAGCACTTCGTACAGCGTGCTCGCCGCTTCACGGTCGCCGATCGAAAGCGACGCGACCGAAAGCGCGCACACCGACGTCAGCCAGTCTCCGCTGCGCCGCAGCTCACCGAGGCCGCCCGCGGCAATCTGGGCGAATCTGGCGCGGGCCTCATCGAGCTCACCGATCTCGGTGAGCAGCCAGACGAACGCTGAGGGCCACGCCTGGCCGTAGCGCGCTGCGGCCTCCCGGCCGCCGTCGGTCAGCTGGTCCAGGCTGCCGTCCGCCAACCGGGTCAGGAACGATTGCGCGCCGAACACGACTCCCGCCACTTCTTTTTGGGCTCGCTGGCCGATCGACAATGCCGTTCGCGCGAGACGCTCGGATTCCTTGAAGCGACCCCGCATCAGCGCGCGCATGGTGCGGAACACCGCCGTCTGCCACAGGTAGTGCGGCTGGCGCAGTTCCCCGGCCAACCGGTCACACGCCACGATTTCCTCATCGACAGCGTGGAATTCGCCACGTTGCGCAAGCGCGATCAGCCGCAGATGGTGACCCTCGAATTCCATGTCGCGATCACCAACGATTCGAGCCAGCCGCGCCATCTCCGCACCGGAGGCGATCGCCTCGTCGACCCGGTCAGGGCCCAAGGTCGACCACTGGCGGCTGTGCATCGCAAGAAGTTGGATCTTCGTGTCGCCAACGCGCTCAGCCATCTCAACGGCCTGTGCGCTGGCCCGGTCGGCTCTCTTTCGGGCGCCCTTACAGCGAAGCTCAAGGGCCAGCCGAGCAAGAACTGTCACGCGCAGTGCGCTGTCCCGCGCCGGCAGCACCTCAAGGGCCTCATTCAACATCGCCACCAGCTGTTCATCAGCACGGTCGCTGATCGAGAAGCCACCCTGGCCACCGCCGTATCCCAGTGCGGCACGGGCAAATTGGTCATTCAGGGCGAGCTGACGTGCCAGCGACGCCGCCTCGCCGAACGTCTCACGGGCACCTTCGGCTTCGCCGGCCCGCGACCGAGCTTCGCCGAGTGCCAGCAGCAGATCGCATCGCCGCTGCGGCACCTCCGGCAGCGTGTCAAATAGCCGCAGCGACGTCGCGTAGAGCCCAACGGCCTCTTCGTAGGCATACGTCGCCGCCGCCCGTTCACCGGCCCACCAGGCATAGTCGGCGGCCTTCGCGACGTCTCCGTGTGGCGCCGCCTTCGCGAAGTGGTATGCGATCGCCGACAAATGAGATTCGATCCGGTCTTCATAGAGCTGCTCGAGCGCCTCGCCGGCGGCGATGTGCAGCTGGGAGCGGCGCAGCGCGGGCAGGTCGTCGTACAGCGCGTCACGAGTCGCGCCGTGGGCGAAAATGTACCGGCCCGGCTCGCCGGTAGCCTGCCGCACTATCGCCCCGTCTAGTGCCGGCTGCAGCCGCGTCAGCACGGCGCCCGCCTCGAGTCCGCCGACGTGCGTCAGAACTTGCAGATCGAACTCACGGCCGATGACAGCGGCCGTGGACAGCAGCTCGAGTACCTCGGGCGGCAGCTTCTCCAACCGATGCGAGACGACCTCTCGGACACCGCGGGGGATCCCGAGTTCCTCGCCTTCCCGGATATCGGCAACCCATCGGCCGTCGCGCCAATCGAGCACTTCGGAATCGATCAGGTGGCGGATGATCTCTTCGGTGAAATACGGATTACCCTCCGACTCGCGGCAAACAGCGTCTGCCAGCGTGAGTTCGGCTCGTTGCTCGAGCGGCTGTTGCAGCACCGCTTCGAGCATCGCCTTGACCTGCTGATCGGAAAGTCCCCGCAACTTGATCCGGGCATAACCCCGCTCCTTGCTGAGCACGGTGAGCGCCTCGTTCAAGTTGTGGTCAGCGGAGAGCTCGTCGTCGCGATAGGTGCCCAGCAGAAATACTCGCGAGCGGGCCAACTCTCGCGCGACGAAGGCAAGCAGCATCAGCGACGGCGGATCGGCCTGGTGCAGGTCTTCGAGGAAGATCGCCAGCGGCTGGCGGTCGGAAGCGCCGATCAGGAATCTCGACACCGAATCGAAGAGCCGGAAGCGCGCCTGCTCTGCGTCGAGCGTCGGCGCTTCGGCGATCTGCGGCATCTGGTCGCGCACCTCGGAAACGATCTGTGCGATCTCGAACGCGCCAGAGCCCAGGTCGGAAGCCACCGACTCGGCATCATGATCGCGTGCGTAGTCGCGGATCACCTGCACCCACGGCCAGTAGGCCGGGGCACCCGTGCCCGCATAGCAGCGTCCCCACAGCACATTTGCGCCCCGAAGCGCCGCATATGCCGCAGCCTCAGCGGCGAGCCGGGTCTTGCCGATTCCTGATTCGCCACTTATCAGCATCGTGCGCCCGCGGCGGCCGACCGCGTCATCGATTGCGGCGCGCAATTTCTCGGTTTCGCGCTCTCGGCCGACGAAACTGCCGTCGGTGATCCGGTCCAGCGCCGCCGCGTCCTGAGTCGCGGTATAGCCTCCGGCGACCGCGGCAGCAATCAGACCGAGCGCGTCACGAACCTCAGCGGCTTGCTGGGGACGGGCCTCCGGCGATTTCGCCAGCATCCGCAGGAGCAAGTGGTCGAGCGCAGGCGGCACACCGGAGCGATGCCCGCTCGGTGCCACCGGTGCGGTCGAAACGTGCTGGGAGACGACTGCGGCCGCTGACTCACCCACGAACGGTGGTATGCCACAAAGCAATTCGTACAGCAGGGCGCCCAGAGAGTAGATGTCCGAACGCGCGTCGGAACCGCGACCGAGGCTTTGTTCCGGTGGCATATAGGCGACCGTGCCGATCATCGTCCCTGCGGCTGTCACACGCGTTCCGCCTTCGGCGACCGCTAGTCCGAAGTCGCCGATCTTGGCGGTGCCGTCGGGTGCCAGCCACACATTCTGCGGCTTGACGTCACGGTGCACCACGCCATTGGCATGCGCATGCGAAAGCCCGCCGGCGATGTCCCCGCCGATCCGGATCACCTCCTCGACGGCGAGCCGGTGATCGGCCGCATCGGAAAGCAGGCCATAGAGGTCGCCGCCGGCCATGTACTGGCTGATCAGGTACAGCTGTCCTGCTTCCTCGCCGAAGTCGTACACGTTGACGACGTTGGGGTGCTCGCCTAGCCTGGCCATCGCCTCAGCCTCGCGGCGTGCGCGGCGCATGGCGGTCTCGTCCGTACCGTCGGCCTTGAACACAGCGGCAGCCACCTCGCGCTGCAAGCGGGTGTCGGTGGCAAGGTAAACGCGCTTGCCGGCACCTTCGCCGAGCAGGCGGCCAAGTGTGTAGCGACCGTCGGCAAGCGTGCGGGGCACCGGCACGGCCACCGGCGGACCCGACCCCGACCTGGCGCTCAGCTCCGCGCCGCACTCGTCGCAGAACCGCTGCGCGGCCGGGTTGCGCGCACCGCACCGCGGACACGCAACCTCGGCCGCGATCGCCGCACCACAGGTGCCGCAGAACTTGGCGTTGGGCCGGTTCGCGGCAGCGCAGTTGCCGCATTCGATGCTCGCGGCCATACTCATCGATTCGCTTACCTCAACGCTGCGCCGGGAAGTGCGCCCACCAACAGCGTCCCTGGACCGACGTGGGTGGCGACGACCGGTCCGAGCTCGGAGATGAACTCTGGCTCCGTGCGGAACGACTCGGCAAGGCGCTGGGCCAGCCGCTGCGCGTCGTCGCGCGCGTCTGCGTGTTGGACGAACCAGCGGTCGGCGCCAACCGCATGGCGCTGCCGCATCAATTCGATCAGCCGATCGACCCCTCGCCTGTGCGTGCGCACACGTTCGACGGCCTTGAGCTCCGAATCGATCATCAAGATCGGCTTGAGGTCGAGTGCCGACCCAATCCATGCGGCCACAGTGCCCACCCGGTCGCTCCGCCGAAGATACTCGAGCGTTTCTATCAAGGCCCAGCCCTTGACCTCTTTGCGGGCCTGGCGTACCTGCTCCACCACGCCCTGCAGATCGGCTTTCCCCGCCGCGGCATGTGCGGCCGCCAACGCCTGGAGCCCCAGGTGGCCGCCCGTGCCGGCCGAGTCGATCACCGCAATCCACTCGCCACCACGGCTCTCCAGGTGGGCGGCTGCCTGCCGCGCCATCGAGCAGGTCTCGGACATGCTCGAGGAGATCAGCACCGAGACGACGGCGCTGTGCTGCTCCAGGAGCCGGTCGAAGACCGCTTCGAAATCCTGGACGGTGGGCGCCGACGTCGTCGCCACGCTCCTCGACGCGTCCAGTTCGGCATAGAACCGGTCGAAATCGCCGTCGAACTCCGACTCGCGCAGCGGGCCACCGCCTATGTCGTAATACAGCGGCACAACCGCGACGTCGAGCTTGTCGACGAGCTCAGCCGGCAGGTAACCGGTGCTGTCGGTAACCACCGCGACGTCAGCCACGCGCACCCTCCAGCCGGTTCCTGACACCGCGGGATCCCCCGCTGAAAAGCCAACCGTACCGTCGCCGACTTCACATCGTGAGAAGTCGGCTGACTTTTGTCGAATTAACCACCCCGACAATCGGTAAGCAGCGCCCACCGGCGGGTTAACCAAAGGCCGCCCCGGGAAGACCGCCTACCGAGAGCACACCCGGACCGAGTTGCGTTGCGCATACCGGTCCCATCTCAGAGATGAACTCCGGCTCGGTGCCGAACAGCTTGGCGAGACGCTCGGCCAGCCGATTCGCGTCCTCGGGTGCAAACGTGTGCTGGACGAACCATCGATCGGCGCCCACCGCGCGCCGCTGGCGCATCAACTCGACCAACCGTTCGACGGCGCGCCTGCGCGTGCGCACTCGCTCCACCGGCGTGAACTCGGATCCGACCATCAAGATCGGCTTGAGGTCGAGCGCCGATCCGAGCCATGCTGCCGCACCACCGATCCGGCCGCCGCGCCGCAGATATTCAAGCGTGTCGACAACAAACCACTGCCTGACCTCGCGGCGTGCCCGCCGCGTCGCTGCGACCACGCCTGGGCCGTCTTCCCCCGCGGCGGCCGCCCGCGCCGCCGACAGCACCTGAACACCCAGGTGGCCGGCACCGCCGGCCGAGTCGATCACCACCACCCGGTCACCGCCACCGCCCTGCGACTCCAGCCGTGCGGCTGCCTGCCGAGCCAACGAGCAGGTTTCGGAAAGGCCTGAGGAGATCAGCACCGCGACGACGACGCTGTGCTGCTGCAGCAACCGGTCAAAGACCACGACGAAATCCTCAAGGGAAGGCGGTGACGTCGTCGCCACACTCTTCGACGCGTCCAGCTGCGCATAAAACCGCCCGAAATCACCGTCGAAATCCGACTCACGCAGCCAGCCGCCACCCACGTCGTAATACAGCGACACCACCGTGATACCGAGGCTGTCGATGAGCGCAGCCGGCAGATAGCAGGTGCTGTCGGAAACCACCGCGACGTCAGCCACACACACCATCCAACGCCGCCCCGGGAAGACCTCCGGCCACCAGCAGCCCCGGGCCGAAGTGTGTTGCGACTACCGGTCCGAGCTCCGAGACGAACTCCGGCTCGGTGCCGAACAGCTCGTCGAGACGCTCCGTCAGCCGCTTCGCGTCCTGGTGCGCATCCGTGTGTTGGATGAACCATCGATCGGCGCCCACCGCGCGAAGCTGTCGCATCAGCTCGACCAGCCGGTCGACCCCGCGCCTGCGCGTGCGCACGCGTTCGATGGCCTTGGTCTCCAATTCGACCGTCAAGATCGGCTTGAGGTCGAGCACCGATCCGATGCCTGACGAGATCAGGACCGCGACGACGGCGCTGTGCTGCTGCAGCAGCCGTTCGAAGACCGCGACGAAGTCCTCGACGGTAGCCGGCGATGTCTTCGCGACGCTTTTCGACGCATCCAGATCGGCATGGAACCGTCTGAAATCACCGTCGAACTCCAACTCGCGCAGCCAGCCGGCGCCGAGATCGTAATACCGCGACACCACCGTGATGCCAAGGCTGTCCACGAGCGCCGCCGGCAGATAGCAGGTGCTGTCGGTAACCACCGCGACTTCAGTCACCCGCACCCCCGTTCTGCACCAGCGCCAGGATCCGTGGCATGGCGTCGCGGGCCGCGATCCGGCCTGCCTCGCGGGCGACGTCGATCTGATGCCACTCGAGGAATCCGACGCCGCTGATGTCGGGATGGATAGCAAGGTCGGCTCGTCCTAAGACCTCGGACGTTGCCATCGCGCTGCCGATCGTCATGGTGCGCATGAGGGTATCGACGATGCCCGGAACCCGTGGGGGGCGCGGCTGCTTCGTCGCGGACGCGGCGCGTGCCTCGTTACCGGTGCCGATGCTCACCGCGATTAACGGCCCCTCCTCGCGCGCCAGCGCGGCGACCGGCAGGTTGTCCAGCACGCCGCCATCGACGTGCAGTGTGCCGTCGTAGACAATCGGCGAGTACAGTCCAGGCACCCGCAGCGAACATCCAATGACGTTGGCGAGTAGCCCTCGGCGATGCAGGACGGTCCGCCGGGCCAGCAGATCGACGCTGACGCAGCGGAATTCCTTCGGCAGCTCCTCCACCAGGCGTTCGCCATGAGCGCTGTACAGGGCGGCCAGGGTGCGACGCCCGGCGATAAGTCCCTTGTTGGGCAGGGTGTAGTCGCTGGTCGGGTTGCTGCGGATGAAGTACTCATAGATGTGCGCGTCTACCGCCGCCGCGCCCATACCGGTGGCGGCGAATCCCGCGACGATCGCCCCCATACTTGTCCCGGCGTACCGGTCGACCACCACGCCGGCGGCCTCCAGCTCTTCCAGCACACCAAGATGGGCGAATGCCCGCGCGGCGCCACCACTGAGGACCAGGCCGACCGAGCGGCCGCCGATGCGTGCGGCGAGCGCACGCAGGTCAGCAGCGGCGTGCGCGGAGCGGACCGAATGCACCGACCGCGGCGTTATTAATAGCTCCCAGGCACGCCGCTGTTCCCGGCTGGCGGGCGGTCCGGCCAGCACAAGGTCAGCACCCGCGGCTCGTGCCGGAAGCCGTTCTGACGGAAGCGCCGGATCGGCCGCGACCAGAACGACTCGGTCGGCCGAGCGCAAACAGAAGTCACGCCACTCCGTGTCGTCGACCGCGGCGTGCAGCACCACCTTGTCCGCCACCCGCTCGGCGCGTTCCAGCCCGTCACGGTCCACGCGGTCCAGAATCACCGCCTGCAGCCGGCCCGACAGGGCAGTGACCAGTTCGGTGGCCACCATCGGTACTGGCGCGTTGGCGTCGACGCCGATGACGGCGATGACCGCCTCAGGTGCCGGCGCGCGCGG
Source organism: uncultured Actinomycetota bacterium (assembly GCA_963787635.1). Lineage (GTDB taxonomy): Bacteria > Actinomycetota > Actinomycetes > Mycobacteriales > Mycobacteriaceae > Mycobacterium. The sequence goes on from CAWBDP010000012.1 coordinate 143,054, forward strand.
AACGGTGGGCGGCGGGGCTTGGTGCAGCCGGGTAGCCAGCGCCCGCACCAGTCCCGCAAGGACGCGTGAGTCGGCAATCGTGTCGAACTGGGCCTTGGTCAGTCGCACCAGCGTGGAGTCGCGCACAGCGCGAACCGATGCGGAACGCGGCGCAGCGATCAGCAATCCGAGCTCACCGACAACTTCGCCGCGGCCCAATTCGGTAAGCACCACGTCGTTTTGAAGCACCTGCAGGCGGCCATTACGCACCACATATAGGGAGTCGGACACGTCACCCGCGCGAAAGAGGTATGAGCCCGCCTCCAGCTCAACCTGCTCGGTGTGGTCTCGCAGCTCTGCCAGGCTGGCCGGGTCCAACCCGGCGAACAGCGGCAGAGCCCCGAGTGGATCGACCTCGCCGGCCGTGGTCGGCCGGATTTCGAACGGTGCGGCATGCCGGGGTGCCGACCGCGATTGCAGCGAGTCGGGTTGCCGCGGAGGGTCGGCCTCGTCTGCCCCGGCGGTGACGTGGCGGGTGCGGCCCAGCAACACGGCGCCGATCGCGACCAGCACAAAACAGATTGCGGCCAGTGCCCAACCTCGCCGCAGCGGCGCTTCCGTGACGCCGTGAGCCGGTGTCCCAACCACAATCACCAGCAACGCGATACCGATCACCGCCCCGAGCTGGCGGGTGCTAGTGACCACCGCCGAAGCGGTGGCGTAACTGCCGCCGGCGGCCAGGCTGGCCAGGGCAGCGCTGCTCAGCAGCGGCAGCGTTGCGCCGACCCCGATGCCCTGCATGATTTGGCCGGGCAGCCACTGTCCGAGGAAATCGGGTCTGTGCCCGACTCGCTCGATATACCACAGCAGGCTGCCCGCCCAGATCACCGCGCCGACGACGATGATGAGCCGGTAACCGTGCCGGTCGGCGACGCGCCCGAGTACCGCGGCGACGACCGCCGCGACAAACGCGGCGGGCGCAAGCGCCAGGCCCGCGTGAAACAAGTCGTAACCCCACACGTAGTTCAGGAAAAACACGTGAGTCAGCAGATAGGCATAGAACCCGGCACTGGCGACCAGCGTGAGCGTGTTGCCCACCGTGAACGGCCGGTTGCGCAGAAACGCGGGCTCGATCAGCGGTGTCGGGTGCTTCTGCGAACTCAGCACAAACCCGAGCATCGCGACCACCGCCGCCAGGAACGAACCGATGGTTGCCATGCCAAGCCAACTCCAGTCCGGGCCCTTGACCAACCCGAGCGTCAGGCAGCCGAGCGCGATGGCCAGCAGCGCCGCCCCCCGTAAGTCGGGCATGCGCCGGCGTCCGGAGGCGCGGCTCTCGACCAGCCCCCGCCGAGCCACCACCACCGCCACCACGCCCAGCGGCATGTTCACCAAGAACACCCAACGCCAACTCGACGCATCCACGAGAGCACCGCCAATAGGCGGACCAAGGCCCGAGGCGATGGCCGCGGCCGCACCCCACAGGCTTACTCCGTGGGCGCGACGCGCGGCGTCGAAACTCTCCACAACAAGCGCCAGCGATGCCGGTACCAGAACCGCCGCGCCGATGCCCTGCACTACCCGGAATGCAACCAGCTGGCCGACGGTGTCGGCGGCCGCGCACAGGCCAGACGCGGCGGTGAACAACACCACGCCGTAAATGAACATCCGCTTGCGCCCAAGCAGGTCGGCCAGTCGGCCCCCCGCCACCAGGAACGCCGCGAAGGCGATGTTGTAGGCGTTGAGCACCCACGACAAGCTGCTGATGTCGGCGCTGTGGAAGTACTTCTGAATGGCCGGAAAGGCGATGTTGACGACCGTCGAGTCGAGGAAGGCGAGGAAGGCCCCGAAAGCCGCGACCAGCAACACCGCCGCCGGCGAGGGCTGGCGGCGGCGGGTCAACGGGGTGGGCGAGCGCCGTGGCCGACGGCGTCGTCTCCCCGCCAAGACCGGCTCCGGGTCGACGGCAACCCGCGCACCCCCGTTCCCCGCGGGCTGCCTCCCCGCAGTCGCGGACTGGGGAGCGCTTCTGTTTGTCATGACGCTTCTCCACTCGGTGTGATGTGCTGCGCTCCCGCTGATGTCGTAATTGTGGCTGACCCGCACCGGAGAGTCCGAAGAATCACCAAGCGGAAACATTAAGGGTCCGGCCACCGAAATTGGGGCTGGTGTGACAGCCGTGTCCGCCGTTCTGGCCGACCACCGATGCCGCAGTGGCATTGCGATCACGAATTGTCTTGGTGGCAGCCCCAGACGAATCCCACGCCGACCTAAAACGTCTGGGCCCGTCGCAGTCCGTGGTGTCGCGGTGGGACCATCACGCGGTAGTGTCCTGCCGGCGTCAGAGCGGTGGTCCGTGCAGGTGCTGGTTACCGCCGGCGGTTTTGGCGGCATACATGGCGCTGTCGGCGTGGGCGATGAGCCGGTCGATCAGCGAGGCTCTGTTCTGGTGGTCCAGCTGAACGATTGGCATGCTGCTCGTTCCGATGCTGGCGGTGACTTCGTGGGGGGTGTCGGCGACGGCTTGGCAGAGTTGCGTAATCGGCGCCGTCTTGACTGCAGGGCAGACATCGGCGATGAGAAACTCTTCGCCGCCGACACGGGCGACTACCGCGTTCGGGCCGCTGTGGTGGCGAAGCATCTCGCTGACGTCGATCAGCGCTTTGTCGCCGACGGAATGGCCGTGGGTGTCGTTGATCTCTTTGAAATGGTCAAGGTCGACCATGGTGATTGTGAGGTGACCGCTGTCAGCATCTGCGGAGTGATCGATGAGGCGGCGGGTGTGGCGGTAGAACCCGCGCCGGTTGAGCAGCCCAGTGAGGGTGTCGCGGTCCGAGCGCAGGATGTCGCTGGCCATGATGTGCAACATGGTTTGCAGCGCAATCGGCGCTCCGATGCTGAACAGCGCCAGAATCGCCATTTCGCAACTCGCCAGCACGATGTCACCGCCGCGGTCGCCCACCCGGCCTACCAAGATGCCGGCAACGCCGAGGCCGACGGCGACGTTGTAACTGGTCGCCTTGGCGCAGTGCATCACAGCTATGTACACGCCGAGGATGACGAAGGCGTAGCAGCCGGTTAGTCCGGCCAGCGGGTCGGTTTGGGTCAGGCAGGCCGCTGCAATACAGGCGCTGCCCGCCACCAGGAAGAGCCTCGACTGGTTGAGTGTCGGCCACGCGATCAGCCAGCACAGCGCGAGAAATGCACCGACGGTGGCAGCGGCGCCGGTCCCCGCCCGCTGCCAGTGTTCATGCGGCCCTGCTGGACTCCACAACATCGCTCCCGCGACCATCGCGAAGGCGGCGGTAGTGGCTGCAACGGCCAGCCTGGCAATGTGCTGCATGCCGCGGTCGTCGAGGTAGACCGCGAACCAGTCGAAACGGTCCGGTTGTCGCCACCAACGCCGTAGCCAGCACACCATGTTGAGTCCGCCTCTCAAAGCGACGCGGCGACGAACCCGGCGCCGTTGCCGGTCACCCTTCAGCAAGGATTTGCTGAAAGCAAATCAAAGTCAATACTCATTGCCGTTCCACAGCCGAAACACCGGCGGGATGCCCCAGTTGCGTAGGTTGCTGACGCACTAGGCGAGAGTGACCAGACCCAACTCGTTGGCGGCCGCCAGCATCGGGTGGTTGGGCAGCACGCGCACCGTGTAACCGACGGCCCCGGCCACCGGCAACGGCGCTGTCGCAGAAAACATCTCACGTCCGCCGTCGACTGTCCCGGCGTGCGACATCGCTACGGTGACCGGGTCCTGCAGCTCGTCGCCGGGATCGACTTTGCCCACCAGCGCCTGCACTGTGACCTCGTCGGGACTCAGCCCGCCCAGCTGCACGGTCGCCGACAGGGTCAGTTTCGCCCCGAGCACCGGAGTATCGGGCAGCCCGGTGCTGTCGACATCGGTGATGCGGATTTTCGGCCACGCCTGCAGCGTGCGCCGGCGATACGCGGCCAACTCGCGGGCCGCGCCGAAGGTCGGCCGGCCGTCGTCACCGTCGGGCGCGATGGTCTTGCGAACAGACTGGGCCGCCGGCGTGTAGTAGCACTCGACGTAATCGCGCACCATGCGCGACGCGAGCACCTTGGGCCCGAGAGTCTGCAGCGTGTGTCGCACCATCTCGATCCATCGCGGCGGCACTCCGTTCTCGTCGCGTTCGTAGAACTTCGGCGCCACGGACTGTTCCAGCAAGTCGTAAAGCGCGCCGGCCTCCAGGTCATCACGGCGGCTGGCCTCGGCGACCCCGTCGGCGGACGGAATCTCCCACCCGTTTTCGCCGTCGTACCACTCATCCCACCAGCCGTCGCGGACCGAGAGATTCAATCCGCCGTTGAGCGCGCTCTTCATTCCCGAAGTGCCGCACGCCTCCAACGGGCGCAGCGGGTTGTTCAACCAGACGTCACAACCCCAATACAAATGCCTGGCCATCGACATGTCGTAATCGGGCAGGAACGCGATGCGGTGGCGCACAGCCGGCCGATCGGCGAATCGCACTACCTGCTGGATCAGCGCCTTACCGCCGTCATCGGCCGGGTGCGATTTCCCGGCGACGATCAGCTGCACGGGTCTTTTGTCGTCGAGCAGCAGTTTCTCCAGCCGATCCGGATCGCGCAGCATCAACGTCAGGCGCTTGTAAGTCGGTACGCGTCGGGCGAACCCGAGGGTGAGCACCTCTGGATTGAAAGCCGTCGCGATCCAACCCAGTTGGGCGCTTGACGCACCGCGCTCCAGACACGAGCGGCGCAGCCGCGCCCGCACGTCGTCGACCAGCACCGCGCGCAGCTGCGAGCGGAGCGACCACAGCTGTCCGGCGTCGACGTGTTGCAGCCGCAGCCACACCGCCGGCTCGCTGAACGAGTCCATGCCAGCCAATTCGCGGCCGAGCGCCAACCACTGCGGTGCGGCCCAGGTGCGCGCGTGCACCCCATTGGTGATCGACCCGATGGGTACTTCGTCGGGGTCGAAGCCGGGCCACAGTTCGTTGAACATCGTGCGACTGACCCGGCCGTGCAGCAGCGAAACGCCGTTGGCGCGCTGTGCCAGCCGCAGACCCATGTGCGCCATGTTGAACGTCGCCGGGTCGTCCTCGGCGCCCAATGCGAGGATCCGGTCGGTCGCAACGCCCGGCAGCAGCCCGGGCTGACCCGTGCCCTTGGCGCCGTCGTCGAAATAACGTCGGACCATATCCAGCGGAAATCGGTCGATGCCGGCAGCCACCGGTGTGTGAGTGGTGAACACCGTGCTCGACCGCACGACTGTCAGCGCGGTGTCGAAATCCAGCCCCGAATGGGTGATCAGTTCCCGGATGCGTTCGACGCCCAGGAACCCGGCGTGCCCTTCATTCATGTGGAACACCTCGGGTGCGGGCAGCCCCTCGATCGTGGTGAACGCGCGCACCGCGCGCACCCCGCCGATCCCGGCCAGGATCTCTTGCTTAATGCGGTGCTCCTGGTCACCGCCGTAAAGCCGATCCGTGACCCCGCGCAATTCGTGTTCGTTTTCCGGCACGTCGGAGTCGAGGAGCAGCAGCGGAACGCGGCCGACCTGGGCGACCCAGATCCTGGCCCGAAGCTTTGCCGAATCAGGCAGATCCAATTCGACCAGTACGGGGTCTCCGCCGGTCTCGGTGAGCAGCCGCAACGGCAAGCCCTGCGGGTCGAGCGACGGGTAGGTCTCGTTCTGCCAGCCGTCCGCGCTCAGCGACTGGCGAAAGTACCCGGAGCGGTAATACAGGCCCACCGCGATCAGCGGCAGCCCGAGGTCCGACGCCGACTTCAGATGGTCTCCGGCAAGGATCCCCAGGCCGCCGGAGTAATTGGGCAGCACCTCGGCGACCCCGAACTCCATCGAGAAGTAGGCGATGCCCGTCGGCGTGCCCATGCCGTCGCTTTCCTGCTGCTGATACCACAGCGGCTGGCTCAGGTACTCGGTCAAATCTGCGGCCAGCTCGTCGAGCCGACCCACAAACCACTCGTCGACGGCCAACTCGTCGAGGCGGGCCGGCTTCACCGCGCCGAGCAGCGCCACCGGATCTTGGCCGCATCGGTCCCACAGCGTCGAGTCGATCGCTTCGAACAGGTCCTGCGTCGGCTTGTCCCAGGACCATCGCAGGTTGGTCGACAGCTGTTCCAAGGCTGCTAACCGGTCTGGAAGATGCGCCCGGACGGTGAACCGGCGGAAGGCTTTCACGGGTGCTTACCTTACTGAAAGTTGGCCGTCCGCTCAGGTCCACGACCCACCGCCTGGCGCGCCTCGGGTGTGGCCGGACACTACGGTGGGTATGGGGCGCAAAGAGATTTTCGGCGCGTCGATGATGCGCGATACAGACACAACGGACACAAGGGACGGAGTAGCTGTTGCCCGGTCGTGTCGAAATCGACAACGTCCAGCCCGTCGTTTCCTGCGGTGCATATCCGGCCAAAGCCGTGGTCGGTGAGGTGGTTCCGGTCAGCGCCGCGGTCTGGCGGGAAGGCCATGAAGCGGTGGCGGCGACGCTGGTCGTGCGCTACCTCGGACGGGGCTATCCGCAAGTGGCGGAAATGCGCCGGCTCAAAGCCGTACAGGCCGTTGATTCCGTCGAGGCAGCCGCGCAGCCGCGCATCAAACCGCTGCTGAGCCCGATGACCATGGGTGAGGAGCCCTACGTCTTTCACGGTCAGTTCACTCCCGACAGCGTCGGATTGTGGACGTTTCGGGTGGACGGCTGGGGTGACCCGATTCACAGCTGGCGCCACGCCGTGGTGGCCAAGCTCGATGCCGGCCAGGGTGAGACTGAGCTGTCCAACGACCTGCTGGTGGGCGCCCGGCTGTTCGAACGTGCGGCCACCGGTGTGCCGCGAGCGCAACGCCGCCCGTTGCTGGCGGCAGCGGAGGCGCTCGGCACTCCCGGCGACCCGGTGACCCGGGCGGCGCTGGCGCTGGCCCCGCAGGTCGAAGAACTGCTCGGTCGCTATCCGCTGCGCGACCTGCTGACCCGCGGGCGAACAGCACGGGATCTGGGTGGATCGCCCCGAAGCCCGTTTCAGCGCCTGGTATGAGATGTTTCCCCGCTCGACCGGCGGCTGGGACAAAAACGGCAAACCGCTACACGGCACCTTCGCGACCGCGACGGCGGCACTGCCCCGCATCGCCGAAATGGGCTTCGATGTGGTGTATCTGCCGCCCGTTCATCCGATCGGAAAGGTCCACCGCAAGGGCCGCAACAACACCGCGACCGCCGCACCCGGTGATGTCGGGTCGCCGTGGGCCATCGGCAGTGACGAGGGCGGCCACGACGCCGTGCATCCGCAGTTGGGCACATTCGACGACTTCGACAAGTTCGTGGCGGCGACACGCGAACTCGGCATGGAGGTGGCCCTGGACCTGGCGCTGCAATGCGCTCCAGACCACCCGTGGGCCAGACAGCACCGGCAATGGTTCACCGAATTGCCGGACGGCACCATCGCTTACGCGGAGAATCCGCCGAAGAAGTATCAGGACATCTATCCGCTCAACTTCGACAACGATCCCGCGGGTCTCTACGACGAGGTGCTGCGTGTGGTGCGGCACTGGATCGACCACGGGGTCAACATATTCCGGGTCGACAATCCGCACACCAAGCCGCCCAACTTCTGGGCATGGCTGATCGGTCAGGTCAAGGCGGTCGAACCCGACGTGCTGTTCCTGGCCGAGGCGTTCACCCCGCCCGCCCGCCAGTACGGCCTGGCCAAGCTCGGGTTCACGCAGTCTTATTCATACTTCACCTGGCGCACCGCCAAGTGGGAGCTTATCGAGTTCGGCGAGGAGATAGCCGAATTCGCCGACTACCGCCGCCCCAACCTGTTCGTCAACACGCCCGACATCCTGCACGCCGTCTTACAGCACAACGGTCCTGGCATGTTCGCTATCCGCGCCGCGCTGGCGGCGACGATGAGCCCTGCGTGGGGGGTGTATTCGGGCTATGAACTCTTCGAGCACCGAGCAGTTCTGGAAGGCAGTGAGGAATACCTGAACTCGGAGAAATACGAGTTGCGGCCGCGCGACTTCGCCGCCGCGCTGGCCGAAGGCGATTCACTGGAGCCGTTCATCACCCGACTCAACGCAATTCGCCGATTGCACCCCGCGCTGCGCGAATTGCGCACCATCAGATTTCACCAGATAGACAACGACGCGTTAATGGCCTACAGCAAGTTCGATCCCGCCACGGGCGACTGCGTGTTGACGGTGTTGACGCTGAATGCTTTCGGGCCCGAAGAGGCCACATTATGGTTGGACATGGCGGCGCTGGGCATGGAGCCCCACGAGCGTTTCTGGGTCCGAGACGAGATAACTGGCGAGGAATACAACTGGGGGGCAGCCAATTACGTGCGCCTCGATCCTGGCCGGGCGGTGGCTCACATCATCAACATGCCGATCATCCCGTACGAATCGCGAACGACGCTACTGCACCGGAAGTGAGAGTGCGATGACCCGAAGTGACCGACTCACCACCCCGCACCTGGCACCCGAGCCCGCTGATCTGGCGCGCCTGGTGGACGGGTTACACCACAATCCACACGGAATCCTGGGGGCGCACGAGTACGGCGACCACACCGTCATCAGAGCATTCCGGCCGCACGCGGTCGAAGTTGTCGCACTTGTCGGCGAGGACCGATTCCCTTTGCAGCACATCGATTCCGGACTTTTTGCGGTCGCACTTCCTTTCGTCGACCTCATCGACTATCGCCTGGAAGTGCGCTACCCGGGTGCCGGCGAGGCGCCGGACACGCACATTGTCGCCGACGGCTACCGCTTCTTGCCCACGTTGGGTGACGTCGACCTGCATCTGTTCGCCGAGGGCCGCCACGAACGGCTCTGGGAGGTGCTGGGTGCGCACCCGCGCTCGTTCGACACCCCCGACGGTGTGGTCGAGGGGGTGTCGTTCGCTGTCTGGGCGCCTAACGCCGAGGGCGTCAGCTTGATCGGCGAATTCAATCACTGGAACGGCAACGATGCCCCGATGCGGGTGCTGGGGTCTTCGGGAGTCTGGGAGCTGTTCTGGCCGGAATTCCCGCCAGACGGGTTGTACAAGTTTCGGGTGCACGGCGCCGACGGGGCCGTTACCGATCGCGCCGACCCGTTCGCATTCGCCACCGAGGGACCCCCGCAGACCGCGTCGCGGGTCTTCGTCAGTGAGTACACCTGGGCCGACACCAACTGGATGGAGCAACGGACTCGACGCAACCCGGTGTTCGAGCCGATGAGCACCTATGAAGTTCACCTCGGCTCGTGGCGGCCCGGGCTCAGTTACCGCCAGCTGGCTGATGATCTGACTGATTACGTTGTGACACATGGCTTTACCCACGTCGAGATGCTACCGGTCGCCGAGCACCCGTTCGCGGGGTCGTGGGGCTACCAGGTCACGTCCTACTACGCGCCGACCGCGCGATTCGGCCCACCCGATGACTTCCGGGTCCTTATCGACGCGCTGCACCAGGCCGGCGTCGGCGTCATCGTGGACTGGGTACCGGCGCACTTCCCCAAGGACACATGGGCGCTGGGCCGGTTCGACGGAACGCCGCTCTACGAGCATTCCGATCCCAAGCGTGGAGAGCAACTCGATTGGGGCACCTATGTATTCGACTTCGGGCGTCCCGAAGTGCGTAATTTTTTGGTCGCCAACGCGCTGTACTGGCTCGAGGAATTCCACATCGACGGGCTTCGAGTGGACGCGGTGGCATCGATGCTCTACCTGGACTATTCGCGGCCGGCGGACGGTTGGACACCCAACATCTACGGCGGCCGGGAGAATCTGGAGGCGGTGCAGTTCCTGCAGGAGCTCAATGCCACCGCACACAAGGCGGCACCGGGCATCGTCACCATAGCCGAAGAGTCGACGTCCTGGCCCGGCGTGTCCCGCCCGACGAACGTTGGCGGCCTGGGCTTTTCGATGAAGTGGAACATGGGCTGGATGCACGACACGCTGGACTACATCGGTCACGACCCAGTGCATCGCAGCTACCACCACCACGAGATCACGTTCTCGATGTTGTATGCGTTCAGCGAGAATTTCGTGCTGCCACTCAGCCACGACGAGGTCGTGCACGGCAAGGGGACGCTGTGGGGCCGGATGCCCGGGGACGACCATATGAAGGCCGCCGGACTGCGGAGCCTGCTGGCCTATCAGTGGGCACACCCCGGTAAGCAGCTGTTGTTCATGGGCCAAGAGTTCGGCCAGCGTGCCGAATGGGACGAGCAGCGCGGGCTGGACTGGTTCCAGCTCGACGAAAACGGCTATTCCGACGGGATCCTGAGCCTGGTGCGCGACATCAATAGTGTCTACCGCAGCCATCCCGCGCTGTGGATCAAGGACAGCAATCCCGACGGCTATTCGTGGATCGACGCCAACGACTCAGCCAACAACGTGGTGAGCTTCCTGCGGTATGGCACCGACGGCTCGGTGATAGCGTGCGTGTTCAATTTCGCCGGTTCCGAGCACAGCGGCTACCGCCTCGGTTTGCCTGCCACCGGCCGCTGGCGTGAGGTGCTCAATACCGATGCCACCAATTACCGCGGTGCCGGTATCGGCAACCTGGGCGGCGTCGAGGCCACCGAGGAACCATGGCACGGTCGCCCGGCATCTGCGGTGCTGGTGCTGCCGCCGACGTCGGCGCTGTGGCTCGAGCCCGAATAGGCGGGCAGGTCAGTACAACGCGTTGGCGAGGTTGCGCCGGGCTGCGATCAGGTCGGGGTCGGCGGGATCGAAGAGCTCGAACAGCTCGATCAGCCGGGTGCGCACGCTGGTGCGCTCGTCCCCGGATGTCCGCCGCACCAAAGCGATCAGCCGAGCGAAAGCGCCACCTACGTCTTGGTTGAGGATCGCGACGTCGGCGGCAGCGAAGGCGGCCTCGATGTCGTCGGGCGCGGCATCAGCGACCCCGACGGCGTCGGGCCGCTGTGCGGTCGCACGGGTCAGGAATGCGATCTGGCGCACCGCGCCCTTGGCTTCGGTGTGGTTCGGGTTGGCGTCCAGGATCGCGTGGTAGGAATTTTGCGCGGCGGCGAAGTCACCGTCCTCGAGCTGCTGGCGGGCCTGCGCCAGCGCCGGATCGATCTCTGCTTCTTCCTCGAATCCAGCTGCGCCGCTGAGCTTACCGGCCGTCGCCGACAGCAGCGAGTCCAGCCAGCCGCGTAGCTGATCGGCGGGCTGCATGCCCTGAAAGCTGGACAGTGGTTGACCGGCCCCCAAAGCCACCACCGTCGGCACCGCTTGAATCCCGAATATCTGTGCGACCCTGGGCGCAGTGTCGACATTGACGGTGGCGAGCGACCACTTTCCGTTGTCGGCTGCGGCCAGCCCGGACAGCGTATCGGCCAGCTCCAGACACACGTCGCTGCGCGGCGACCACAGCAGCACCACAACTGGCACTTGATTGGAGCGGACCAGCACCTCGTCTTCAAAATTGGCCTCGGTGATCTCGGTGCCGACCTGCTCGCCCGACGGCGGCCCGGTCGCGTCGCCGCCGGCCCGCGTGTTCTGCTGGGCCCGCTGTTGAAGGGCCGACAGATCGACCGCGCCGGCCATGGCGGGACCGATCGGGGGTCGGGGACGCGTCACTGGTCAAGTCTGTCACGCCGCGTCGTCCAGCCGTCCATCCGGTTGGCCCCGATACCGCCGACGACCGTGGAGGCCCGGACAAACCGCGCCGGATTCACCGCGCCGGGGACTCCCACCAGCTCATATGACGAAAATCACACCCTCGTCGCGACAAGGCCCAGACTCACTGCCCGGCAAGGTCCAGCAAACTTCGCCGAATGCCCTCCGGAGGGCTACCTGGCTAACCGGCGGCCCGCAAGATCAGCGCGTCACCCTGACCGCCGGCACCGCAGAGGGCGGCCACCCCATACCCGGTGCCGCGGCGCGCCAGCTCCAGAGCCACATGCAGTGTGATGCGCGCTCCCGACATACCGATCGGATGGCCGACTGCGATGGCGCCGCCGTTGACGTTGACGATGTCAGGATCAACGCCGAGCTCCCTGGTCGAGGCCAGCGCCACCGCCGCGAACGCTTCGTTGATCTCCACGACATCGAGCTGGTCGACGGAGATACCCTCGCGCGTGAGAGCTTTCTTCACCGCATTGGCGGGCTGCGATTGCAGCGTCGAGTCCGGGCCGGCCACCACGCCGTGTGACCCGATCTCGGCCAGCCAGGTCAGGCCCAGCTGCTTGGCCTTCTGCTTGCTCATCACGACCACCGCAGCAGCGCCATCGGAGATCTGTGACGCCGAGCCGGCGGTAATGGTGCCATCGGGTCGGAAAGCCGGCTTGAGGCCGGCCAGCGAATCGGCCGTGGTATTGGCGCGAATGCCCTCATCCTCGCCGAACTGCAGTGGATCCCCCCGCCGCTGCGGGATATTAACCGGCACCACTTCGTCGGCGAAAACGCCGTCCTTCCATGCCGCGGCGGCCTTCTGATGGGATTGCGCAGCGAATTCGTCCTGCTCTTGGCGGGTGAACTGATCAACCTCGTTGCGCTGTTCGGTCAGCGCACCCATCGGCTGGTCGGTGAACACATCGTGCAGGCCGTCATACGCCAAGTGATCCGAGACCGTCACGTCGCCATACTTGTAGCCGGCCCGGCTGTTGACCAGCAGGTGCGGCGCTTTGGTCATGGACTCTTGGCCGCCCGCCACCACCACTTCGAACTCACCGGCGCGAATCAGCTGGTCAGCCAGGGCAATGGCATTCAGCCCGGAGAGGCACATCTTGTTGATGGTCAGCGCCGGCACGTCCCAGCCGATGTCGGCACCGACCGCGGATTGGCGTGCCGGCATCTGGCCGGCGCCGGCGGTCAGCACCTGGCCCATGATCACGTACTGCACCTGCGCAGCGTCTAGCTTGGCCTTTTCCAGAGCGCTTTTGATCGCGATGGCACCCAGATCGCTGGCCGAGAAATCCTTCAGCGAACCCATCAACTTGCCGATCGGAGTCCGAGCTCCAGCAACGATCACCGACGTCGTCATGAACACCTCCAGCACAGGCCTCGAGGGCCCAATAAGCCAATCTACGAAGCACAATCTTTGCCATCAGGCTACCGTTGCGTTATGACCACCGAACACGTAGACGTCCGTCGGGTGCTGGCCAGCGCGTTGGTGACGGCGGTCGATCACGTGGGCTTGGCGGTGCCCGACCTGGACGCGGCCATCGCGTGGTATCACGACCATCTCGGCATGATCGTGCTGCACGAGGAGATCAACGAGGACCAGGGAATTCGCGAGGCGATGCTCTCGGTGCGCGGAGCCCCGGTCGGCAGTGCGCAGGTCCAATTGATGGCTCCGATCGACGAGTCGTCGGTGATCGCGAAGTTCCTGGAAAAGCGCGGTCCTGGCATACAGCAGCTGGCGTATCGGGTCAGCGATCTGGAAGCGCTGACCGAGCGGTTGCGCGACCAGGGTGTCCGATTGCTCTACGAGGCACCCCGCCGTGGCACTGCAAACTCTCGGATCAACTTCATCCACCCCAAAGACGCGGGTGGGGTTCTCATCGAGTTGGTCGAGCCCGCTAACTCTTAAGACCACTTTCGGGTGGGTCCGCGCGTCGCGCGGTTGGCCCAGCATGGCGTGTGCCAGTGCCTGCGGTCGTCAATCCCAGCGTGTGCGGAATCAGCTGGCCACACCACCACATGGCCCGTGCCGGAACGAATCTCATGATCGCAGCCGGGGCAGCGGTATGCCTTGGCGGCTCGGGCCGCGGCAACCGGGCGCACTTCGTAGTCGTAGCCGTCAGGGCCGGCTTCCACCCGAGACGAGGCCGGCAGCGGCCGCAAACCGCTGTTGCCGGCCCGGCGTGCGGCGACGGGCCATCCGGCCAGTCTAACGACGTGTCTCAGAACAGCCGGTACTCGTCATTGTCCATGCCGCGCATTTTGTCGTAATCCAGTGTCAGGCAACGGATTCCACGGTCAGTCGCCAAAGTGCGGGCTTGCGGCTTGATCTGTTGTGCGGCGAACACACCGCGCACCGGCGCCAGCACGCGGTCGCGGTTGAGAAGGTCCAGATACCGCGTCAGTTGCTCCACACCGTCGATCTCGCCGCGCCGCTTGATCTCCACGGCAACCGAGCCGCCGTGGTCGTCGCGGCACAACAAATCGACCGGCCCGATCGCGGTCATGTACTCCCGACGCACCAGCGTGTATCCGGCTCCGAGCAGCTCGACGTGCTCGGCGAGCAGCACCTGCAGGTGCGCCTCGACGCCGTCCTTGACCAGACCGGGATCGATGCCCAGCTCGTGGCTGGAGTCGTGCTCGATCATTTCCACGGTGATCCGCAATTGCTCGCCGGCTTTGTTCTGCACCACCCACACCGGCGCTGGACCGTCGAGTTCCTCGCTGAGCCAACACGGCGGACTCATCCAGTTGAGCGGCTTGTAAGCCCGATCATCAGCGTGCACGCTGACCGAGCCGTCTGCCTTGAACAACAGCAGCCTTCGCGCGGAGGGCAGGTGCGCGGTGAGCCGACCGAGGTAGTCGACCGTGCACTGAGCGATCACGAGACGCACCCGACTCACCTTAGGGCCACCGGCCCGGACAGTTAGGCTGACGCCACTATGGCCGACAAATCGGTGGCGCAGCGCCTGGGGCGGCGTTCTGGAGCGAGTGACCCAACAGAGTGGCCGACTGACCGAGACGCCGGCATACGGTTCGTGGCTGCTCGGACGGGTCTCCGAGAGTCAGGCGCGCCGTCGGGTGCGGATCCAGACCATCCTGACCGTCTTCATCGTCGCGACCAATGCGGTCGGCCTCGGCGTGGTGGTGATCTTAGAGACGGTCGCCTTTCCGGTACCCAGTATCTTCTCCGACGCGCCGGTGTGGGTCACCTTCGTAGTGGCACCGGCCTACATCGCGGTCGCGGTGGCGTTCGGAACGTACTGGATCACGCGGCGAACCGTAACCAGCCTGCGGTGGGCGATCGAGGAACGCAAACCCAGTACCGCCGACGAGCGCAACACGTTCCTGGCCCCGCTCCGAATCGCGGTCGTCCACTTCATCCTGTGGGGTCTCGCGGCGGCGTTGATGACGACCCTCTACGGCATGGCCAGAACCATGTTCATTCCGAAAGTCCTGTTCTCCGTGACTTTCTGCGGGGTTCTGGTCGCCACCGCCTGTTACCTGTTCACCGAATTCGCGCTGCGGCCGGTGGCCGCCCAGGCACTGCAGGCCGGACCACCGCCGCGGCGATTCGCCCCGGGCATCATGGGCCGCACCCTGGCGGTGTGGATGCTCGGTTCGGGGGTGCCGGTAGTCGGTATCGCGCTCGCCGCGTTTTTCGCGCTCACGCTGGAGAACATGACCGAGACCCAATTCGAGGTGGCGGTGCTCATCCTGGCGGTGGCAACACTGATCTTCGGATTCATCCTGATGTGGTTGCTGTCCTGGCTGATCGCGACCCCGGTGCGGGCGGTGCGCGCCGCACTCCAGCGCGTCGAGCAGGGCGATCTGCGCGGTGATCTGGTGGTGTTCGACGGAACTGAGCTCGGGGAACTGCAGAGTGGTTTCAACGCGATGGTCGACGGATTGCGCGAGCGCGAGCGGGTGCGCGACCTCTTCGGGCGTCACGTCGGGCGGGATGTCGCCGCCGCGGCGGAAAAAGAGCGGCCGAAGTTGGGCGGCGAGGAGCGGCATGTCGCAGTGGTTTTCGTCGATATCGTCGGCTCGACGCAAATGATCAGCAACCGACCCGCTGCAGAGGTCGTCAAGGTGCTCAACCGTTTTTTCGGGGTGATCGTCGACGAGGTGGACCGGCACTGCGGGCTGCTCAACAAATTCGAGGGTGACGCGACGCTGGCCATCTTCGGCGCTCCCAATCGCCTCGAGCGTCCGGAGGACAATGCGCTGGCCGCTGCGCGCATCAGTCGCCGACCGGCTGCAGAGCGAGGTGCCCGAGTGCAAGGCCGGGATCGGGGTGGCATCCGGAGAGGTCGTTGCCGGGAATGTCGGCGCCAAAGAACGGTTCGAGTACACCGTGATCGGCGAGCCGGTCAATGAGGCCGCGCGGCTGAGCGAACGGGCCAAATCGAAACCTGCCCGGCTGCTGGCCTCGGCGGACACGGTCGACGCCGCCAGCGAAGACGAGCGTGCACATTGGTGAGCTGGGCAGGACGGTCAAGCTGCGCGGCCAAGGCAAGCGAGTGAGGCTCGCCACCCTCGCCTAGGTTGTCGGCGCCCGCCACTACGATGTCGTTTTTCCGCCAGTGATGTCGGTGGACAGGTGTAATTCTCGAATCGTGCATGAAGACTTCGATCGCTGCTACCGGGCCGTGCAGTCCAAGGACGCCCGGTTCGACGGCTGGTTCGTCACCGCGGTCCGGACGACCGGGATCTACTGCCGGCCGAGTTGCCCGGTACGGCCACCGTTTGCGCGCAATGTGCGGTTTTATCCCACCGCCGCGGCGGCCCAGCGGGCCGGTTTCCGCGCTTGCAAGCGGTGTCGTCCCGACGCGTCTCCCGGCTCTCCGGAATGGAACGTGCGCGGCGACGTCGTCGCGCGGGCGATGCGGCTCATCGCCGACGGCACCGTGGACCGCGAGGGCGTCGGCGGGGTAGCCAGACGCGTCGGTTACACCACCCGGCAGCTGGAACGCATGCTGCAGGCCGAAGTCGGTGCGGGGCCACTTGCGTTGGCCCGCGCGCAGCGGGCACAGACGGCCCGAGTGCTGATCGAGACGACAGATCTGGCGTTCGGTGATGTCGCGTTCGCCGCCGGGTTTTCCAGCATCCGCCAGTTCAACGACACCGTGCGCAGGGTAACTCGACTGCACACCAACGACATTGCGCAAGCGCGCCCGTGCGCGGTTTGGATACGACGCCACCTCCCCGGGTACCGTTTCGCTGCGGCTGCCGGTACGGACACCGTTCGCCTACGAGGGTGTTTTCGGGCACTTGGCCGCGACTGCGATCCCCGGGTGTGAAGAGGTGCGCAACGGCGCCTACCGACGTACGTTGCGGTTGCCGTCCGGGAACGGCGTGGTCAGCCTGCGGCCGGCGCCCGATCATGTCCGCTGCCTACTTGTGCTCGACGACTTTCACGACCTCGCTGCCGCCATCGCCCGGTGTCGGCGTCTGCTGGATCTGGACGCTGACCCGCAAGCGGTAATCGAAGTGCTGGAGTCCGATCCTGGCCTGCGGCCTATCGTCGCGAAAGCGCCCGGACAACGGATTCCGCGCACCGTTGACGAGGCTGAACTCGCCGTACGCGTCGTTCTGGGCCAACAGATATCCACCAAGGCAGCGCGAACCCATGCTCGCAGGCTGGTCGCTGGCTTACGGGCAGCCCGCACACGACCCCGAAGGAGCATTGACCCACATCTTCCCTTCGGTCGAACAGCTCGCTGAGATCGATCCGGCCCATTTGGCTGTGCCGAAGGCACGCCGACACAGCCTCACCGCGCTGATCGACGCGCTCGGCTGACGGCAGTGTTGTCCTCGATCCAGGCTGCGATTGGGAACGCACGCGTCAGCAGTTGCTGGGATTGCCCGGAATTGGCCCGTGGAGCGCAGAATTGATCGCGATGCGCGCCCTAGGCGATCCCGACGCTTTCCCGGTCGGCGACCTCGGTTTACGTCTGGCAGCCGAACAGTTGGGGCTCCCGGGGGCTCAGCGGGCGCTGGACGCGCGAAGCTCCGCGTGGCGCCCTTGGCGCTCCTATGCCACTCAGCACCTCTGGACGGTGCTCGACCATGCCGTGAACCACTGGCCATCGGAGGAGATCGCATGATTCGCTACCGCACCATCGAGAGCCCGATAGGCCCGTTGACCCTGGCCGGGCCCGGACCTACGCTGACGCAGCCTGCGAATGGTGCAAGCAGACCCATCCGCCAAGCCGCACCGGCTGGGTGCCCGATGAGGGATGCCTTCGCTGACGCCGTCGACCAACTCGTGGATTACTTCGCCGGCAAGCGGACAGAATTCGATCTGCAGCTCGAGCTGCGCGGGCTCCGAATTCCAGCGGCGAGTATGGAAAGAATTGCTGACGATACCGTACGGGGAAACCAGGTCGTATGGACAAATCGCAGAACAGATCGGCGCGCCCGGTTCTGCGCGTGCGGTCGGACTGGCCAACGGCCGAAATCCGATCGCCATTGTCGTGCCCTGCCACCGCGTAATCGGTGCAAGCGGCAGCCTCACCGGCTACGGCGGCGGAATTGACCGGAAGCGGGCGCTATTGGAATTGGAAAAGCGCCGGACATCGCTCACATTTAACGCTATTCGATTAGGATCCAGGATGTAAAAGCACGCCCCCTTTGTGGGGGTGCTTTTGTGGGTGTTCGGCGGTGTCCTACTTTTCCACCCGGGTTGGGTAGTATCATCGGCGCTGGCAGGCTTAGCTTCCGGGTTCGGGATGGGTCCGGGCGTTTCCCTGTCGCTATTGTCGCCGTAACTTTATTTTGTTGTTGATATGGTGTTTTGGTGGTGGGGTGCGGTTTGTGGGTTGGTGTGGTTGCGTGTGTGTGGGTAAGTTTTCGGCCGGTTAGTGCCAGTTCCCTGCGCCCCTTGCGGGGTGTGTAGGTCTGGTCTATTGATCCCGTGGTCTGCGGGGGGCCTTATCCCACTTGATGGGTGAGAAGCCTGGTCTTGGAGGGGGTTTCCCGCTTAGATGCTTTCAGCGGTTATCCTGGCCGAACGTGGCTATCCAGCGGTGCCCCTGGTGGGACAACTGGTGGACCAGAGGTTCGTCCGTCCCGGTCCTCTCGTACTAGGGACAGGTTTCCTCAAGCTTCTGACGCGCGCGGCGGATAGAGACCGAACTGTCTCACGACGTTCTAAACCCAGCTCGCGTGCCGCTTTAATGGGCGAACAGCCCAACCCTTGGGACCTGCTCCAGCCCCAGGATGCGACGAGCCGACATCGAGGTGCCAAACCATCCCGTCGATATGGACTCTTGGGGAAGATCAGCCTGTTATCCCCGGGGTACCTTTTATCCGTTGAGCGACACCCCTTCCACTCGGGGGTGCCGGATCACTAGTCCCGACTTTCGTCCCTGTTTGACGTGTAGGTCTTACAGTCAAGCTCCCTTGTGCACTTGCACTCGACACCTGATTGCCGTCCAGGTTGAGGGAACCTTTGGGCGCCTCCGTTACTTTTTGGGAGGCAACCGCCCCAGTTAAACTACCCGCCAGGCACTGTTCCTGAACCCGGTTCAGAGGTTCGAGGTTAGAGGTCCAATACGGTCAGAGTGGTATTTCAACAACGACTCCACAATTACTGGCGTAACTGTTTCACAGTCTCCCACCTATCCTACACAAACCGCACCGAACTCCAATACCAAGTTGTAGTGAAGGTCCCGGGGTCTTTTCGTCCTGCCGCGCGTAACGAGCATCTTTACTCGTAGTGCAATTTCGCCGAGTCTATGGTTGAGACAGTTGAGAAGTCGTTACGCCATTCGTGCAGGTCGGAACTTACCCGACAAGGAATTTCGCTACCTTAGGATGGTTATAGTTACCACCGCCGTTTACTGGGGCTTAAATTCTCCGCTTCACCCCTTGCGGGGTTAACGGGTCCTCTTAACCTTCCAGCACCGGGCAGGCGTCAGTCCGTATACCTCGTCTTGCGACTTCGCACGGACCTGTGTTTTTAGTAAACAGTCGCTTCTCACTGGTTTCTGCGACCCCCTCCCGCTGCCGGCCGCAAAGGCCATGACGGTGTGGGGGTCCCCCTTCTCCCGAAGTTACGGGGGCATTTTGCCGAGTTCCTTAACCATAGTTCTCTCGTACGCCTGGGTATTCTCTACCTGACCACCTGTGTCGGTTTGGGGTACGGGCCGTGCGTGTGCTCGCTAGAGGCTTTTCTTGGCAGCATAGGATCACCGAATTCACCTCAACCGGCTATGCATCACCTCTCAGACTAATATGAAACCCGGATTTGCCTAGGTTTCGTCCTACCGGCTTGCCCCAGCACTACCATTCGACTGGTACGGCTACCTTCCTGCGTCACCCCATCGCTTGACTACTACCAACCCGGATCCCACGCAGCCAGCGACCCTCTTTTCCCCGAAAGGGATCCGATCGGCCACCTTTTGGGTGGTTAGCAGAATTGATTCATCATGGGCGCTCACACACGGGTACGGGAATATCAACCCGTTGTCCATCGACTACGCCTGTCGGCCTCGCCTTAGGTCCCGACTCACCCTGGGCGGACTGGCCTGGCCCAGGAACCCTTGGTCTTTCGGCGGGCAAGGTTCTCACTTGCCTTATCGCTACTCATGCCTGCATTCGCACTCCCCACACCTCCACCACACCATCACTAGGTGGCTTCACCGGTGAGGGGACGCTCCCCTACCCAACAATAAAATATCGTTGCCGCGGCTTCGGCGGTGTACTTGAGCCCCGCTACATTATCGGCGCACAATCACTTGACCAGTGAGCTATTACGCACTCTTTCAAGGATGGCTGCTTCTAAGCCAACCTCCTGGTTGTCTGTGCGACTGCACATCCTTTCCCACTTAGCACACCCTTAGGGGCCTTAGCCGGCGATCTGGGCTGTTTCCCTTTCGACGCACGAAGCTTATCCCCCGCCGTCTCACTGCCACGCTAACCACCACGGCATTCGGAGTTTGGCTGACGTCAGTAACCTAGTCGGGCCCCTTAGCCATCCAGTAGCTCTACCTCCGCGGTGAACCACGCAACGCTGCACCTAAATGCATTTCGGGGAGAACCAGCTATCACGGAGTTTGATTGGCCTTTCACCCCTACCCACAACTCATCCCCTCAGTCTTCAACCTAAGTGGGTTCGGGCCTCCACACGGTCTTACCCGCGCTTCACCCTGGCCATGGGTAGATCACTCCGCTTCGGGTCCACAACACACCACTACACCCCACAACGGGGATACGCCCTATTCAGACTCGCTTTCGCTGCGGCTACCCCACCCGGGTTAACCTCGCGACATGTCGGTGACTCGCAGGCTCATTCTTCAAAAGGCACGCCATCACCCCACAGGAGGCTCTGACGGCTTGTAGGCACACGGTTTCAGGTACTCTTTCACTCCCCTCCCGGGGTACTTTTCACCATTCCCTCACGGTACTAATCCGCTATCGGTCATCGAGAAGTATTTAGGCTTACCGGGTGGTCCCGGCAGATTCACAGCAGATTCCACGGGCCCGCTGCTACTCGGGAACTGATACCAGGCAGGTGCCGGATTTTCGCATACCGGGCTCTCACCGTCTACGGCAGACCATCCCAGGCCACTTCCGCTAACCACGACACTTTCTGACTGCCCCTCAGCCAGGTAGAGCTGAGACGTATCACTCCCACTACCCCGCAGACACAACCCCTACCCGGTTACCCATGCCTGCGGTTTAGCCATGTTCCGCGTTCGCTCGCCACTACTAGCGGAATCACAATTGTTTTCTTCTCCTACGGGTACTGAGATGTTTCACTTCCCCGCGTTCCCTCCCGCACCCTATATATTCAGATACGGGTAACACGACATCACTCGTGCTGGGTTTCCCCATTCGGACATCCTCGGATCCACGCTCGGTTGACAGCTCCCCGAGGCATATCGCAGCCTCCCACGTCCTTCATCGGCTCTCGATGCCAAGGCATCCACCATGCGCCCTTAAACACTTACTTACACACAAAAACCAAAGAAAAATTTACATACTTTATGAACACACCACCGCGACGGGCGGCGCATTCACTAGATGCTCGCAACCACTATCCAATACTCAAACACCACACCCCACCACCAAGGTGGAGGGACAGCACACGGACAAACCGAGTGTTGTCTCAGGGCCCAATAGTGTGTCCGGCGATTCATTTGCTGCTATGCACCCGGCCCCGCCCACTACAGACGAGAACCCCTCACGGCTCATCACCCCACCAATTGGGGTGATTTCGTGGTGCTCCTTAGAAAGGAGGTGATCCAGCCGCACCTTCCGGTACGGCTACCTTGTTACGACTTCGTCCCAATCGCCGATCCCACCTTCGACAGCTCCCCCCACAAGGGTTAGGCCACTGGCTTCGGGTGTTACCGACTTTCATGACGTGACGGGCGGTGTGTACAAGGCCCGGGAACGTATTCACCGCAGCGTTGCTGATCTGCGATTACTAGCGACTCCGACTTCACGGGGTCGAGTTGCAGACCCCGATCCGAACTGAGACCGGCTTTAAAGGATTCGCTTAACCTCACGGCATCGCAGCCCTTTGTACCGGCCATTGTAGCATGTGTGAAGCCCTGGACATAAGGGGCATGATGACTTGACGTCATCCCCACCTTCCTCCGAGTTGACCCCGGCAGTCTCTCACGAGTCCCCGCCATTACGCGCTGGCAACATGAGACAAGGGTTGCGCTCGTTGCGGGACTTAACCCAACATCTCACGACACGAGCTGACGACAGCCATGCACCACCTGCACACAGACCACAAGGGAACCAACATCTCTGCTGGCGTCCTGTGCATGTCAAACCCAGGTAAGGTTCTTCGCGTTGCATCGAATTAATCCACATGCTCCGCCGCTTGTGCGGGCCCCCGTCAATTCCTTTGAGTTTTAGCCTTGCGGCCGTACTCCCCAGGCGGGGTACTTAATGCGTTAGCTACGGCACGGATCCCAAGGAAGGAAACCCACACCTAGTACCCACCGTTTACGGCGTGGACTACCAGGGTATCTAATCCTGTTCGCTCCCCACGCTTTCGCTCCTCAGCGTCAGTTACTGCCCAGAGACCCGCCTTCGCCACCGGTGTTCCTCCTGATATCTGCGCATTCCACCGCTACACCAGGAATTCCAGTCTCCCCTGCAGTACTCCAGTCTGCCCGTATCGCCCGCACGCCCCCAGTTAAGCCAGGGAATTTCACGAACAACGCGACAAACCACCTACGAGCTCTTTACGCCCAGTAATTCCGGACAACGCTCGCACCCTACGTATTACCGCGGCTGCTGGCACGTAGTTGGCCGGTGCTTCTTCTCCACCTACCGTCACCACCCCAACAGGCAGCTTCGTCGATGGTGAAAGAGGTTTACAACCCGAAGGCCGTCATCCCCCACGCGGCGTCGCTGCATCAGGCTTGCGCCCATTGTGCAATATTCCCCACTGCTGCCTCCCGTAGGAGTCTGGGCCGTATCTCAGTCCCAGTGTGGCCGGACACCCTCTCAGGCCGGCTACCCGTCGTCGCCTTGGTAGGCCATCACCCCACCAACAAGCTGATAGGCCGCGGGCCCATCCCACACCGCAAAAAGCTTTCCACCACCAGACATGCATCCTGTGGTCCTATCCGGTATTAGACCCAGTTTCCCAGGCTTATCCCGAAGTGCAGGGCAGATCACCCACGTGTTACTCACCCGTTCGCCACTCGAGTATCTCCGAAGAGACCTTTCCGTTCGACTTGCATGTGTTAAGCACGCCGCCAGCGTTCGTCCTGAGCCAGGATCAAACTCTCCAAACAAAAACCCCTCGATAACCGAGGCGAATTTACTATCAGAGGTACCTGACAAGACACCAAAAACTGGCATCAATAATAACGACCATAACCCACACACGGGGCGTGCAAGATATGGTCCAAAAACAACAACAAACAAAAACACCAAACACACTATTGAGTTCTCAAACAACACTCTTGCTTGTTTTCACCCGCTTAGGGGCAACCCTGCCAGCCTAATACAAGTCCGGCAGAGGAGTCAAGCCCCGGTTTCGGCCGACGTTGTGTGGTGACCGCGCCTGTTGGGCATTACCTTCCCGCTACTCTACGCGCTCGATCTCGGCTCCCAAAATGGCCAGGTTTTCTACGAATAACGGGTAGCCGCGGTCGATGTGGTAGACGTCGTGGACCTCGGTGTCGCCATCGGCGACCAGCCCGGCGAGCACCAAGCCGGCACCAGCCCGGATATCCGAACACCAGACCGGCGCGCTGGAGAGCTGAGACAGACCTCGAACGACGGCATGGTGTCCGTCGGTGCGGGCGTCGGCACCGAGGCGAATCATCTCCTCGACGAACCGGAACCGCGCCTCGAATACGTTTTCGGTGATCATCGATGTTCCGTCCGCGATCGACGCCAACGCGATCGCCATCGGTTGCAGGTCGGTGGGAAACCCCGGGAACGGCAACGTGGCGACGTTGACCGCCTTCGGCCGCTCGTATTGCGTCACCCGGAAACTGTCGTCGGTCTGGGTGACGGTGGCGCCTACATCGTGAAGTTTGTGCAGCACAACCTGCAGATGCGCCGGATCGATCCCGGTGACGGTGATGTCGCCGCGGGTCATCGCCGCGGCAATGCCCCAGGTGGCCGCAACAATGCGGTCTCCGATCACGCGATGTTCGGTCGGGTGTAGCCGCGGCACCCCGGTGATCGTCATCGTCGGCGAGCCGGCGCCTTCGACCTGTGCGCCCATCTGGTTCAGCATCGTGCACAAGTCAACGACGTCGGGTTCGCGTGCCGCGTTGTGAATCGTGGTGACACCCTCAGCCAACACAGCAGCCATCAAAATGTTCTCGGTAGCCCCCACGGACGGAAATTCCAACTGAATCTCCGCCCCGCGCAACGTTTCTGCCTGCGCCACGACACAACCATGCTCGATGTTGCAGCGGGCGCCGAGTTGTCGCAGACCCGCCTGGTGCATATCCAGCGGACGCGATCCGATGGCGTCACCGCCCGGAAGCGCGACCTTGGCCTGCTTGCATCTGCCCACCAGCGGCCCCAGCACGCACACCGAAGCCCGAAACTGCCGCACCGCGGCGAAGTCGGCGTCGTACTTGAGTTCGTCGGGCGACGTGATCCGGACCGTCGGGCCGGCCAGCTCGACGTTCGCGCCTAGGCCGCGCAGTACTTCTGCCATCAACGGGACATCCAGGATGTCGGGACAGTTCGTGATCGTGCTGGTGCCATCGGCCAAAAGTGCCGCGGCCATCAACTTGAGCACGCTGTTCTTCGCGCCGCCGACAGCAACTTCGCCCGACAACCGGTTGCCACCGGTTACAACGAAACGCTCAGCCACCCGGGTTAGTGTAGTAAAGCCGTTTCGGCCTGTCAGGCAACCGTGGCCGTCGGCGCGGTACATTTGACCCATGCCAGTACATCTGACCCGCATCTATACCCGCACCGGCGACGACGGAAATACCGGATTGAGCGACTTCTCGCGGGTCTCGAAGAACGATGCCCGGCTGGTGGCGTATGCCGATTGCGACGAGGCGAACGCGGCGATCGGTGTGGCAATCGCACTGGGAAATCCCGACCAGCACATTGCGGACGTGCTGCGGCAGATTCAGAACGACCTGTTCGACGCCGGCGCTGATCTTTCGACCCCCGTGGTCGACAATCCAGAATATCCTCCCTTGCGGATCGCGCAGGCCTACGTCGAGCGGTTAGAAGCGTGGTGCGACGAGTTCAACGAACCCCTTTCACCACTGAATTCTTTTGTTTTGCCGGGTGGTTCGCCTCTTTCCGCGCTGCTGCAGGTTGCCCGTACCGTGGTGCGCCGCGCCGAGCGTTCGGCGTGGACCGCGGTGAGCCTGCATCCGGCAGATGTCAACCCGCTGCCGGCGAAGTATTTGAATCGCCTGTCGGACTTGTTGTTTATCTTGTCCCGGGTGGCCAATCCCGGGGGCGACGTGCTGTGGCGGCCGGGCGGCGGACAGGCGGAACGGCCCGCGAATTAAGCTCGCGCGTCACGTGCTGCGCCGGCGTGCGCGCGGTGAGGGACGAGATTCCAGCCAGGACATGAATGCCGTCAATGCGCCACGGTCAAGCGCGATTTCATAGCCTCGCCGACGGTCCGGCGTCGTGTCGCGCAGTTCCAGAACAACGATCTCGTCGGTCATGATGTCGAATTCGTCGCCGCGCGGTGATCGACGCGAGACGATCTCGATGCCGCGCCTGCTGAGCCGACGATCCGGCCACCACCGCACGCTCGACAACCGAAAGAACACGGCTTCACCACCGCGGTAACGAATTACACCGTGCCGCCAACCGTGGCCGCCAACGGCGGGGCTGTCTCGCAAGATGGCCGCGGTGCCACCCTGACGTAGTTTCCAAAGCCGGTAGCTGAGCACGACGACGACCAGGAACAGCAGGCAAACCAACACGACCATGAACACCATGGGCGCGCTCATCGGCGGCGGCCCCGACTAGTCGATCACGCCGAGGGCGCGCAATCGGGCTCGTCCGTGTGCCGCGACACTGGGGATCATCGGACTGGGCATCATTCCGTGCGGTTGACTCGTCGATCTCTGAGGCGAATTCCGCGGACTCGGCAAGAACGGTGATGCCCTCCTCGGTTACCGACAAGAATCCACCGTGCGTTGCGATTCGCAGATCTTCTTCGCCCTCACGTTCGACCCGCACCACGGCATCCGGAACCAGTTCGGCCACCAATGGGATATGGCGTGGCAGAATGCCGATCTCGCCGACGGTGGTGCGGGTGAAAAGGAACGTTGCCTTGCCCGACCACATCTTCCGGTCGACATCGACGATGTCGACATCCATGTCGGCCATGTCACACCACCTTTCGCCGTCGGCCGCACGTGACGATCCGTATCGCGTCAGATCATGATGGCCGGCTAGTCGCCATCTTTGTCCTTGTCGGAACCTCGTCTTGCTTGTCGTCCTTCTCGTCCTTATCGTCCTTGTCGTCTTTGTCGTCTTTGTCGTCTTTGTCCTTCTTGTCTTTCTTGGACTTGCTGCTCTTCTTCTTGCTTTCCTTCCAGCTTGACACCGAAGCTGTCGGACTTTTTGGCCAAGTCTTCGAGGCCGCCGATCAAGAAGAAGGCCTGCTCGGGCACGTGGTCGAAGTCGCCCTTCGCCAGCTTGTCGAACGCCTCGACGGTTTCCTTCAGCGGCACAGTCGAACCCGGCTTGCCGGTGAACTGTTCGGCCGCCATCATGTTCTGCGACAGGAATCGCTCGATGCGCCGCGCCCGCTGCACCTGCTGCTTGTCCTCTTCAGACAGCTCGTCGATACCGAGAATCGCGATGATGTCCTGAAGATCCTTATACCGCTGCAGGATTCGGATGACTTCCTGCGCGACGCGATAGTGCTCGTCGCCCACGACGCCGGGGTCGAGGATGGTGGAGCTGGAGGCCAAGCGGGTCCACGGCGGGGAAAATGCCCTTGGAGAACACGTCACGGCTGAGCTCAGTGGTGGCATCCAGATGGGCGAACGTCGTCGCCGGTGCCGGGTCGGTGTAGTCGTCGGCGGGCACGTAGACCGCCTGCATCGACGTGATCGATCGGCCCCGTGTCGAAGTGATGCGCTCCTGCAGCTCACCCATTTCGTCGGCCAGCGTCGGCTGATACCCCACCGCCGACGGCATCCGGCCAAGCAAGGTCGACACCTCCGACCCGGCCTGGGTGAATCGGAAGATGTTGTCGATGAACAGCAGCACGTCCTGCTCCGCCTCGTCGCGGAACCACTCGGCCATCGTCAGCGCGGACAGACGCCACCCGCATACGGGTGCCGGGCGGTTCGTCCATCTGACCGAACACCAACGCGGTGTCCTTGAGCACGTCGGCTTCCTTGAGCTCGACCCACAGGTCATTACCCTCGCGGGTGCGCTCTCCCACCCCGGCGAACACCGAAGTGCCGCCGAAGTTGCGGGCGATGCGGTTGATCATCTCCTGAATCAGCACGGTCTTTCCCACGCCCGCACCGCCGAACAACGCGATCTTGCCGCCACGCACATAGGGCGTGAGCAGGTCGACCACTTTCAGCCCGGTTTCGAGCATCTCGGTGCGGGGTTCCAGCTCCTCGAATGGCGGCGGTTTACGGTGAATCGCCAATGGTCAAAGTCTTTCCCGTAGCCCTCTTCATCCAGGCAGTCGCCGATCGTGTTGAACACGTGGCCCTTGACATCTTCGCCCACTGGCACCGTGATCGAGTCGCCGGTGTCGATCACGTCGACGCCGCGCACCAGCCCATCAGTGGGCTGCAACGCTATGCCCGCACCAGGTTGTCGCCCAAGTGCTGAGCGACCTCCAACGTCAGGGTTTTCGCGAGCGCCTTGAACGTGACCTTGGCGTGCAGCGCGTTGTACAGCTGCGGAATGGCATCACGGGGGAACTCGACATCGACCACCGGTCCGGTGACCCGCACCACGCGCCCGTTTTTGTCTTTGCTCTTGGACTTGCGACCGTTGGTGTCCTTGCTCGTGTCGCTTTCGACTTTCTTTGTGGTGGCAGCCATATCTTCTTCGCTTCCTGGATGGGCTCTACGCTCTAGCTTCGGCGAGCGCGTTTGCGCCACCGACGATTTCGCTGATTTCCTGGGTGATTTCGGCTTGCCGCTGGCGGTTGGCCGCCAGAGTCAGGTCCTTGATGAGGTCCTCGGCATTGTCGGTGGCCGACTTCATCGCCCGCTGACGTGACGACAGCTCCGATGCCGCAGATTCCAGCAATGCCACGTAGATGCGGGTGCTCAGATATCTCGGCAGCAGCGCATTGAACAACGTCGTCGCATCCGGCTCGAACGTATACAGCGTGTGCGGCTCGTCATCCTCCCCGACGTACTTTATTTCCATTGGGGCCATCCGGCGGGCTGCGGCCGACTGGGACATCATCGTCTTGAACTCGGTGTAGACGATGTGCAGTTCATCGACGGCGACCGCGTCGTCGGACTCCCGATCCTCGTCGCCGGCACCGGCCATGAACGCCTCCACGAGAGTCTCGGCGATCTCCGCGGCGTTTTCGAACTGCGGTTGCTCGGAGAAACCGGTCCACGACTCGGTGACATCCCAGTTCCGAAATGAGTAGTGGCTCTCCGCTTTACGGCCGACGGTATAGAGTACCGGAGTTTTGCCTTCCTTCCGCAGCAGAGAGAAAAGCTCCTCGGCGCGGCGGAACATGCTCGAGTTGTAGGCGCCGCAAAGACCTCGGTCGGACGACAACACCAGAACGCCGGCCCGCTTGGGGTTAGGGCGCTCGACGAGCAATGGATGGTCCAGCGCCGCTTCGTTGCCCAGTGTAGTCAGCATCTTGGTGATCCCGTCCGCAAAGGGCCGGGCGGCCTTAAGCCGGTTCTGCGCCTTGCCGATACGCGACGTTGCGATCATTTCCTGCGCTTTGGTGATCTTTTTGATCGAACCGGCGGAGCTTGATCCGTCCGCGTAATTCGCGAAGTGTGGCAGCCATCGTTGAGTTACTTCTTCTTCTCTTCTTTCGGTGCGGGTTTGTGCACCTCAACCGCTTCCTTGCCCAGCTGATCTTCATCGAGCGCTGTCGACGTGCTCGTCAGGCACCACAGAACCGCCGCCGGAGGCCGCGAAGCCCTTCTTGAACTGGTTGACCGCCTCGGTGAGCTTGTCGCTGAGCTCCTCGGAGAACTCGCCGGACTCCCGGATCTCCTTGAGGATGCCGTCCTCGGAAGCCTTGACGTGGTCGAGGAATTCGGATTCGAACCGGTTGATGTCCTCGACGGGTACCGAGTCCAAGATGACCACCGGTGCCGAGGAAGATCGATACCACCTGTTCCTCGACCGGCATCGGCTGGTTTTGCTGTTGCTTGAGTAGTTCGACCAGTCGCTCACCACGGTTGAGTTGCTTCTTGGTGCCCTCGTCCAAGTCGGACGCGAAGGATGCGAACGACTCCAACTCGCGGTACTGCGACAGATCCAGACGCAGCGATCCGGCGACTTCCTTCATCGCCTTGATCTGGGCGGCGCCACCTACCCGGGACACCGACATCCCGACGTTGATCGCCGGGCGCACACCCTGATTGAACAGGTCGGTCTCCAAGAAGCACTGCCCGTCGGTGATCGAGATGACGTTGGTCGGGATATAGGCCGAGATGTCGTTGGCCTTGGTCTCGACGATCGGCAACCCGGTCAAGGAACCACCGCCGATGTCGTCGGACAGCTTGGCGCAGCGTTCCAGCAAACGTGAGTGCAGATAGAACACATCACCCGGGTAGGCTTCGCGGCCCGGTGGACGCCGCAGCAGCAGCGAGATCGCACGATACGCATCGGCATGCTTGCTCAGGTCGTCGAAGACGATCAGCACGTCCTTGCCCTCATACATCCAGTGCTGAGCGATCGCCGAACCTGTGTAGGGCGCAAGCCATTTGAAGCCGGCCGATTCTGCCGCGGGCGCAGCGACAATCGTGGTGTACTCCATCGCGCCGCCCTCTTCGAGGTCATGGTGCACGCTGGCGACGGTGGTGCCCTTCTGGCCGATGGCCACATAGACGCAACGAACCTGAAGCTCCTCGTCGTCGCTCTCCCAGTTCTGCCGTTGATTGAGAATGGTGTCGACGCAGATCGCGGTTTTACCGGTCTTGCGGTCGCCGATGATCAGCTGGCGCTGCCCGCGGCCGATCGGGGTCTGCGAGTCGATGGCCTTGATCCCGGTCTGCAGCGGCTGCTTCACGCCCTGTCGCTGCACCACCGAGGGAGCCTGAAGCTCCAACGCCCTGCGTTCCTCCGATTCGATATCGCCCCGGCCGTCGATCGGCTGGCCCAGCGGGTTCACCACCCGGCCCAGATATCCGTCACCGACGGCGACCGACAGCACCTCGCCGGTGCGCTTGACTTGCTGGCCTTCCTCGAGTTTCTCGTAGTCGCCCAGAATGACCGCGCCGATCTCGTGCTCGTCGAGGTTGAGCGCAACGCCGAGAACCCCGCCGGGAAACTCGAGCAGCTCTTGGCTCATCACCGAAGGCAAGCCCTCGACGTGCGCGATGCCGTCGCCGGCATCCTTCACCGTGCCGACCTCCTCGCGGGCGGTGTCGGAGGTGAAAGAGCTGACGTACTCTTCGATCGCGCCCTGAATGTCATCGGCGGAGATTGTCAATTCGGCCATGGCTTTTCGTCTTTCTGCGTCGATGGTCGATAGGGATTGTGGTTGATTAGTTGTCGTTAGTCGGGTAGCTGCGTTTCCGCAGTGGTGAGACGAGACGAGAGCGTACCGTCGATCACCTCGTCGCCCACGGTGATGCGAAGTCCGCCCAGAAGTTTCGGGTCGACCTGCATCTGCACCGTCACCTGATGACCATAGATGCGGCCCAGCACTTCACTGAGACGGGTGCGCTGGTCGTCGCTGATCTCGGCCGCGGCGCTGACGTGTGCGACAACTTCGCCGCGGCGGGCGACCGCCACCTCGGCCAGTTCCAGCACGGCCGCCTCGGCCGGCTGATCCCGCAGCAGCTCGACAGTTTGAGAGAGCAAAGCCACCACAATCGCGTTGACTCGCCCGCTCGCTCCCTTTAGCACCGTGCGCAGCAGCTGGACACGACCCTCGGCGGGTGCGGCGGTATCACCCAGCAAGATGGCAAGGCGAGGCTGCGCGTCCAGAACGCGGCTGAACCGGAACAGCTGGTCTTCCACATCGTCGACGTCACCGGACTGCTCGGCCCGCGTCAGCAAGGCTTGGCGTGCCAGCGTGCTCGAGAGCATCGACCAAATCGGAGCTGGCAGACCAGCGTTCGGATACCGCGGCCCGAAGCAGGTCGAGGGTGGGATCTTCGACTTTGCCGGAAACAAGCCGCTCGATGAGCCGCACCTTGGGGGACGCGTCGTCGGCCGGCTGGGTGAGATACCGAGTCACGACAGCTTCGCGCTGCAGCACTCCTGCCATTGACGCCAGCTCGTCGGCAAGGGTGGACAACCCCTTGTCGTCGAGCCCATCGGCTATCTCGCCGAACTTCTCCAACAAGTTGGTCAGCGCCTCGCGGCTGGCCGAGCGCATCTTGGCCAGCACCGGATACTGGACCTTCGCCTCCGATGGCGCCATGTCGTCGAGACCGTCAAGGAAGCGATCGACGGTGCCGGACTGCTGCTCCGCATCGTCGACATGCTCGCGCACCAGTTCTCCTGCGCGCTGGACGGATTCATGGCCGAGGTCTTGGCGAAGCTGGCGGATCAGTTGCGCCCGCAGCAACTCCACCTGCCGAGCGCCCTGTACTTTCACCCGTTCCACTTCGGCATCGGCCTGCTCCCGAAGTTGTTCGCCGATGCGTTCGGCGTCGGCACGCGCCTCTTCGACTATGCTCTGCGCTTGGGCCTTGGCATCTGCCACAGCTTTCTGGTGCGCCCGGCTCGCGTTTTCCAGCCGCTCGACAGCCTCAGCAGATTCCTTCAAGTCCCGCCGTACCGCGTCCTGCCGATCGACCATCAGCTTGCGGATCGGCGGCACGGCGAAGCGCCATACCAACGCCACGATGACCGCGAACCCGACGAGCTGCCCGACGAATGTTGACATTGAGTCGCTACCGCCCTGACGTCTTCGATTCGGAGGCACCCACGTCGACGCCGAGGATTCGGCTGGCCAGGGTCGCAGACATCGTCTCCAGGTCGGAACGCAGATCCTCGGCCACGGAGTCGCCCTGTCGTTTCAATTTCTCGCGGGCGCTTTGCAGGGTCGAGTCCACCTCTTCCTCGGCTTCGTGACGCATTTCCTCGAGGACCTTGCGGCCCTCGGCCCGGGCGCCGTCACGGGCACGCGACGCCTCGATGCGGGCTTCGGACATCGCGTTCTCGAAGTCCTCCTGTGCGGCAGCGAACTGCTCATCCGACCGTTTGTTGTCGGCCTGCGTCTTGGCGACCATGTACTCGCGCTCCCGCAGGACCTTCATGATCGGCGGCACCACGAAGGTGCCGATTACGCCCAGCACGATCAGGAAGATAGCCAGCACCACAAAGAAGGTGCCGTTGGGGATGAGGAAGTTATTACCTCCCTCGGCCTGACTGGAGGCCAGGACGCTCGCGACCATGTCACCCATCTCGGCGGTTTACTTAACCGGCGTGGCGAAGACGAACAGCGCCATAAAAGCCAAGTTGATGAAGTAAGCCGCCTCGACCAAACCGACGGTGATGAAGAAGGGTGTAAACAGTCGGCCCTGTGCCTCGGGCTGCCGGGCGATGCCGGCGATCAATGCGTTACCGGCGACACCGTCACCGATACCGGCGCCGATAGCGCCGCCGGCCAAGATCAGTCCACCGCCGATGAGAGCGCCTTGAGCGATTTCGGGAGCTGGCATTCCATATCCTCCTTGCTGTCTGGTAGTCGTCTACCAGGTATCTGTTGTGGTGCGCCGGCCAGGCGGGTCGTGGCCGTACTACTCGTGTTCGTCGTCCAGCTCCATCGATTGGCTGAAATACAGAATTGTCAGGAGCGCGAAGATAAACGCCTGGATCGCGCCGACGAAGAGATCGAATGTCTTCCAGATCGCGTTGGGCGCCCACATGAGAAAGGGCGGAAGGAGCGAAGCGATCAGTGTCACCAGGATGCCGCCGGCGAAAATGTTGCCGAAGAGTCGGAGTGACAGGGAGATCGGCTTGGCAAGCTCTTCGACGATGTTGATCGGAGCCAAGATCCACACGTGCCCCTTGATCACCTTCCAGGGATGTCCCAAGATGCCACGGCGCCACATCCCGGCCGCGTGGTAGCAGACGAATACGAACAGCGCCAACGCCAACACATAGTTGATGTCGGCCGCCGCAGGTTTCAGCAACTCGGTGCTTTCACCCTTTTCCTTGTATTGCAGCGGGAGCACAGACAGCCAGTTCGAGATCAGGATGAACACGAAGATGGTCACCGCCAACGGCAGCACGAATGGTGCGATTCGCAGGCCGATGGTGCTCTCGATCTGATTGCGCATCTGGATGGTGACAGCCTCGAAAAACAGCTGGACTCCATTGGGCACGTCGCTCGAGGTCACTTTGGCGCGCAGAAAAAAGGCCAGCGCGATCACGATGACCGCAGCGATCGCGGTCGACAAGATGGTGTCGATATTGAAGGTCAGCCCGAGCCACTTGAACTTGCTGTGCTCCCCCACCTTGATTTCGGCCGCGGCCAGGAGCATCTCATTCATCGCCGTCGTCCCTCCCGTCAACATCCTCAACGCTTGAGCCTAGGTGGCCGGGGGTCGCTGGTTCGTCGGTTTGGGCGCGCAGTTTTTTCCAAACCGGGATTGCCGTCGACGAAATCAGCAGTACCTGAAAAATCGCCAGCCCAAACACCACGCCCAGCCCGGCAGGCCGGAAGACGAATGCGACGGTCAGCCCGATCACGGTCATGATCAGCAGACGCGCCGCCGAGTTGAACGCCATCTTGGACTTCAGTGGATGCGCGTTCGCGGTGATCGCAGCGACCGAGCGCTGCACACCAACGGCGTTGAGCAAACCCAACAGGAGCCCGACGCCGAAGAACACACCAACCATCGGATGGCCGAGCCGGCCGGCGGCGAAGGTGACCACGGCGGTAAGAGCGAGCGAGATGACAAAGAGCCGCACCGGACGAAACGCAACGGAGGGAAACACCAACGGAGCGTCCTGCGCCGGCGTTGTCACTACTGCACCTCAATCCCGGGTAGGGGGAGTGACCTGGTCGATCCTTGCGTGGCCCGTCGAGCGTATCGGAGGGCAGTCATCGCGCTGGAATCACCCAAGGGGTAGCTCCCTTTGTCGGTCGAACATCGGCGATCAGAGATCAATCTGTCCACCGGGTGGCCGGCAACCCGCGAGGTTTATTTCGGGTTCTAGCTGCACCGTACCATACGGTAACAGCCCACTACTACTTCTCGTCGTAGAGGTCGTCGCGGCGACGCAGCAGCGGAATCAGCGTCGCGATGCCCGCGAGCGCGATGGCTGCCAGCATGACCGCTCCGGCGTCACGCGGATCGAAGAATATTGTGCTCGCGGTGCCGAACGCGACGATGCCCACCCAGAGGTAGATCAGCAGAACGACGCGGCGGTGCGAATGACCGATCTGCAGCAATCGGTGATGCAAATGCATCTTGTCGGGGCTGAACGCACTGCGGCCCGCCCGGGTGCGGCGCACGATAGCCAGCAGCAGATCCAGCATCGGCACGAGCATGACCGCTACCACGAGTAGGAACGGCGACAGCAGAGCAAACACATCGCGCGCGCCGTAAGCGTTCTGCGAGACAGGTCCCGCCGCGGTCGTCGATGCCGCCGCCAGCATTAGGCCGATCAGCATCGAACCGGAATCGCCCATGAAGATCTTGGCCGGGTGGAAATTGTGCGGCAAGAAACCCAAACAAGCTCCGGCGAGCACGACGGAAATCACCGCTGGCGGATAAAACAGCACATCGCCGCCGTGATCCCGCAGCAGGCCGACCGAGAAGATGCAGATCGCCAGTGCGGTGATAAGACCTAGGCCGGCGGCAAGCCCGTCCAGCCCGTCGACGAAGTTCATCGCATTGACGATCGATACCGTCAGCGCCAGCGTGAGCAGAATCGAGGAGGCCTGGTCCAACACGATGGTGCCGACGCCGCCGAGCGGGATATACAGCACACTCCAGGCGACTCCCATAGTGACCAGCACGCTGGCCGCCGTGATCTGGCCGGCGAACTTCGTCAGGGCGTCCAGGCCCCAGCGGTCGTCGATCAGCCCGATGCCCACGATCACGGCTGTCGCCACCACGACCGCCGGCATGCCCGAGGAGTACACGAAGCCCCGAGTAAGCGCCGGAAGCTGGGAAGCGAGAAATATCGCCGAGATAACGCCGAGGTACATCGCCAGCCCGCCCATCCGCGGGGTCGGCATCACGTGCACGTCGCGCTCCCGCGGATAGGCAACCGCGCCGAACCGCGTGGCCATTACGCGAACCGGTCCGGTCGCGAAATAGGTAATGATTGCGGCTGTCAGCCCGACCAAAGCAAGTTCACGCAACGGGACACCGGCGCCGCGGTCAGACAGGGCGAGCAGACTGCCGGCGAAGCTGTCGGCATCGCTAACCACCCCGAGACCGTACTGCACCGACCTGAGATGCCGTGCTCAGCCCAGATCGCCGGATGAGGCGAGCAGGCTGTTCGGCTCCAGCCCGAGTACCGCGGCGATGCTCTCCGAGCTGACCGGTCCCGGCCGCAGAATGCGCGGTGTCGGTGCGGTGAGATCGAGGATCGTCGACGCCTCCTGTTGCTGCGACACACCGGCGTCCAGGTAGACGTCGACGAGATCGCCGAGTTGGTCGCGAGCGTCCTGCGCGTTCGACGTCGCGGGGCGACCGCTTACGTTGGCGCTCGATACCGCCATCGGCCCCACCTGTCGCAACAGTTCAATGGCCACCCGGTGCAGCGGCATCCGCAGCATCACGGTGCCGCGAGCATCGCCGAGGTCCCACTGCAATGACGGCGCCTGCTGAACGACCAGGCTCAGCGCGCCGGGCCAGAACGCGCGGATCAGTTCGCGGGCGCCGTCGGGCATGGCGAACACCAGGCCCTCGATGGTGTGCCAGGAACCGACCAGCACCCCCACCGGCATATCGCGGCCGCGGCCCTTGGCCGCCAGCAGAGCCGACACCGCGGTGCCGTCGAAAGCATCGGCCCCGATGCCGTAGACCGTGTCGGTCGGTAGCACCACCAGCCCGCCGCTCTTGAGCACACTGACCGCGGCAGCGATTCCGCGGGAACGCTGGTCGCGGTCGGCGCAGTCGAAGACCTCTGTCACGGTGCGTCCAGCCTGCGAGCTGTAACGAACCGGGGTCGGCCAGCCAGATCTCGCCGTGCGACGATGTCATCGAAACGCCCTGTCTTATCAAGCGTTTCGGCAGTCAGAGTTGAATTCGTGTCGTCCTGCTCGACGGCAAGTAAGCCCCCCGGCCGCAGCCAGCGCCCGGCAAGGCAGATGACGGCTCTGATCACCGTCATCCCGTCTGGGCCGCCGAACAGCGCGTGATGCGGATCATGCCGTGCAACTTCAGGTCCCAGGCACGCATCGTCGGGAATATAGGGCGGGTTGGCGACGACCAGGTCCACCAGACCGTCGAGTTCGCCGAGGAGCCCTGGCGTGCTGACGTCGGCGCACACCAACTCGACCGACGTTGCCGCGCAGTTGGCGCGCGCGTAGTCGAGCGCCGCTGCGGAGTCGTCGACAGCGAGCACCCGGGCGGCCGGCCGGTGCGCTGCCAGGGCGAGTGCGAGCGCACCGGACCCGGTGCAGAGGTCGACGATTACCCCATGGTCCGGAAGCCGTTGGGCAGTAGCCCATTCCAGCATCGCCTCGGTTTCCGGACGCGGTATGAACACGCCCCTGCCTACCCGCAGTGTGACCGGCCCGAACGACACCGTGCCGGTGAGGTGTTGTAGCGGCACCCGCCGCGAACGCGCAGCCACGACGTCGTCGTAACGGGCGAAGAAGGCCTCATCGGGTGCATCCAGTAGAGGCAGCCGGCCACGGTCGGTACCCGCCAGGTGGGCGGCCAACTCCTCGGCATCCCAACGCGCCGAGTCGATTCCGGCATCGGCGAGCACCGCCGTCGCAGAATCGATCGCGCGTCGCAGGCGAGTCATGGCTGCTGCAGCCGCGACTGCCGGTCTGCGGCGGCCAACGCGTCGAACAACGAGTCCAGATCGCCGGCGAGCACCTGGTCGAGGTTGTGGGCCTTATAACCGATGCGATGATCGGTGATCCGGTTCTCCGGGAAGTTGTACGTGCGAATGCGTTCGCTGCGGTCCACCGTGCGGATCTGACTGGCCCGATCAGCGGACGCATCGGCCAGCGCCTGCTCTTCGCGCAGCGCCTGCAGCCGAGCCGCCAGCACCTGCAGGGCGCGGGCCTTATTCTGCAGCTGTGAGCGCTCGTTCTGACAGGTGACCACGATTCCGGTCGGCAGATGGGTAATTCGCACCGCGGAGTCGGTGGTGTTGACGCCCTGTCCGCCCTTGCCCGAAGACCGGTAGACATCGATGCGCAGATCAGATTCGTCGATCTGCACCTCGCCGACTTCTTCGGGTTCGGGATAGACCAGTACACCCGCCGCCGAAGTGTGCACGCGTCCCTGAGATTCGGTCACCGGAACCCGTTGCACCCGGTGGACGCCGCCTTCGAACTTCATTCGCGCCCAGACCCCTTCGGCGGACTCACCTTTGCCGGCTATTGCCAGCGTGGCGTCTTTGTAGCCGCCCAAGTCTGAGGTGGTCTCGTCCAGGACGGTCACCGTCCAGCCGTGTCGCTCGGCATAGCGGAGGTACATCCGGGCCAGGTCGGCGGCGAACAATGCCGACTCTTCCCCGCCCTCACCGGATTTGACTTCGAGAACGATGTCGTCGGAGTCGTGCGGGTCGCGCGGCGCCAGCATGTCGGTGAGCTGGGCGTCCAGTTCGGCTACCCGCGCTTCCAGTTCGGTGACCTCGGCGGCGAATGACTCGTCCGCGGTGACAAGCTCGCGCGCAGTCTCCAGGTCGCCGCGTGCCGCGTCCAACTTGCGGTACGTGGCGACGATCGGCGTTAGCTGGGCGAATCGCCGCCCGACTTTCCGCGCACCGGCAGGGTTGCTGTGCAGTTCGGGTTCTGCCAGTTGACGCTCTAGCCCGGCGTGCTCGACGAGCAACGCGTCGATCGCCTGCAGACCCTGCGTCATGCGAACCTCCTGCCACGCCCGGCGACGATGCGGGCCACGTGCTCTGGCCGCGGCTGAGGGCGCCTCGCTAGTGCGGGAGCGAGCCGGGCGGCCATATCAACAAAGCGACGCCCGTCCTGCGCGGAGTCCGCGACAGTTCGGGCGTCGATAAACCGGCTATTTGTCAGCCTTATCGGCCTGCTCAGTACCAGCCTTGCGCTTGCCGTAGCGCTTCTCGAAACGGGCCACCCGACCGCCGCTGTCGAGAATCTTCTGCTTTCCCGTGTAGAACGGGTGGCACTGCGAGCAGACCTCGACCACGATGTGACCGCTCTGCTTGGTACTGCGGGTCTGAAAGGTGTTGCCGCAGCTGCAGACCACAGTCGTCTCGCCGTATGCGGGATGGATGCCAGATTTCATGATGTCCTCTTCGATCGGTGGTCGCCGGGTCGCCGTGTCTCGGATGAGGCGTGAACCGGAACCTGAGGGGGTCAGTGGGTAATTATGCCAGGTCAGCCGACACCAACCCAAAACACCGTGCTGAGCCGGTGCATTCCCGGTACCGCGTCGGGGGGCTGAGCTGGCTGGATGTCTCAGTATCGCGCTGCATCCTCAGTGGACTTGGCGCTCGGCAAGGACATAGGTTTTGCCCCGGTCGGGGCGGTTCCACAACACACCGCCCTGCGGTGCACTGCCGCGAGCAGACAATTCCCGTTTGAGGATCTTGTTGGTGGCGGTGGTCGGTAGATGATCGGTGAGCCAGACATACCGCGGCCACGCCTTGGGTGACAGGTCGGGCTGGCCGGCCAAAAACTCGCCGAATTCGTCGGGCGTGAGCTCGGCGTTGTCCTGCAACACAATAGCGGCCATCACCTGATCGCCGACGTGTTCGTCAGGGACGGCGTACACCGCGACGTGGTTCACCGCCGGCACTCGCTGCAAGATCCGCTCGATAGGCGCGGCGGTGATGTTTTCTCCGTCGACCCGCAACCAGTCCCCGCTGCGGCCGGCGAAGTAGATCCAGCCCTCGGCGTCGCGGTAGGCCAAATCGCCCGACCAGAACATGCCGTGCCGAAGGCGCGCGTCGGTGGCTCCCGGATCGTTGTAGTAACCGGCGAACAGGCCGGCACCGGAGGTGTTGACCAATTCGCCGACCGCTTCCTCGGCGTTGGTCAGCGCACCGTCGCGATCGAAGGTCGCCACCGAGCATTCGGCGAGCGTCTCGGGGTTGTAGATGCCAACACCGGGAAAGCCGCGCCCCAGCGATCCGGGCGGGCAGCCCTCTTCGCGGGTGATGATGATCGCACCCTCAGTGGAACCGAAGCCGTCCCAGACCGTGCAGTCGAATCGCCGGCTGAACTCAGCGATATCGCGGTCGCTGGCCTCGTTTCCGAATGCGACCCGCAGCGGATTGTCGTGGTCGTCGGGCTGCTCGGGGGTGGCCAGCACGTAGGCCAATGGTTTGCCGACGTAATTCATATAGGTGGCGCCGTAGCGCCGCAGATCGGGCAGCAAACCGGATGCCGAGAACGTGGCAGGCACCATCGCCGCGCCCGAGCCGACGGCCACACTCCAGCCGGCCAGCAACGCGTTGGAGTGAAAAAGCGGCATCGATAGGTAGCAGACGCCGGAGGCGTCGACCTCGAACCGATCGATCAGGTTGGCCCCGGCGAACAACACTGTGAGGTGGGTCACCCGAACTGCCTTGGGCTCGCCGCTGGTGCCCGAGGTGAAAATCATCATGAAAGTGTCGGTCGCGGCGACCTCGCGGTGCGGATCCAGCGACCCGGCTGCGCCCAGCAAACGCGACCACTCGTCGGTCGTGACGTCCAGAATCCGGACTCCGGGTAGGTCCAGGCCGTTGAGTAACCCGCGGCGAGTCGAATCGGTGAGCAGGATCTGACAATCAGCGCGCAGGATGTCGCTGGCCAGCGCGGCGCCACGACGGGTGTCGTTGATGCCGCACAACACGAATCCGCCCAGAGCCGCCGCGGCCATGGCGGTGAGCATCTCGGGTGTGTTGCCCAGCAGCGCGCCGACATGCAACGGCCGGTTCGGGTCGGCGATCCCGATCAAGGCGGCGGCAACAGTCGAGGCGTCGGCCAGGTGCTCGCGCCAGCTCCACGTTCGATCGTCGTATTTCACCGCCGGAGCGGGGTCGTCAACACGCTCGCGAAGCAGTTGCTGAAGAGTGTCCGCCACGGCTCACCACTTTCCCGTCAGCTCATTGCGCGAGCCCGAACGGGCACAGATCGCGTGCTAAGCGGTCAGTCGTTGTCCATGCCCGGCGTCGTCTTGGACACCTGTACCAGGAATTCGTAGTTAGTCTTGGTCTTGCGCAGCTGCGACATCAGCAGATCGATTGCCTGGTGGGAATCCAGCCCGGACAACACTCGGCGCAGCTTGTGCACAATGGCGAACTCGTCCGGGGAGAGCAATAGTTCGTCCTTGCGGGTGCCCGAGGGGTTCACGTCGACCGCGGGGAATACCCGGCGTTCCGAGATCTTCCGGTCCAGCTTGAGCTCGGCGTTACCCGTGCCCTTGAACTCCTCGAAAATCACTGTGTCACCGGTGGATCCGGTCTCCACCATCGCCGTGGCGATGATCGTTAGCGATCCGCCCTCCTCGATGTTGCGCGCCGCGCCCAGGAAACGCTTGGGCGGATAGAGCGCCGTGGAGTCGACACCACCGGACAGGATGCGGCCCGACGCCGGCGACGCATTGTTGTAGGCGCGTCCCAGCCGGGTGATCGAGTCCAGCAGCACCACGACGTCTTTGCCCTGTTCGACGAGCCTCTTGGCGCGCTCGATGGCAAGCTCGGCGACCGACGTGTGATCTGACGGCGGCCGGTCGAACGTCGAGGCGATGACCTCGCCCTTGACCGAACGAGTCATGTCGGTGACCTCTTCAGGCCGCTCGTCGACGAGCACGACCATCAGGTGGCATTCCGAGTTGTTCTTGGTGATCGCATTGGCGATGTCCTGCAGGATCGTCGTCTTTCCCGCCTTGGGCGGCGACACGATCAGTGCGCGCTGGCCCTTACCGATCGGCATGATCAGGTCGATGACCCGCGTGGTCAGCCGATCGGGGGTGGTTTCCAGACGCAGCCGCTGATTGGGATACAACGGCGTCAATTTCTGGAAATCGGGACGTTTCTTGACGTCTTCGACCGGACCGCCGTTTATGGTGTCCAGGCGCACCAGGGGGTTGAACTTTTGTCGCTGGTTAGGCTGTTCACCCTCTTTAGGCACCCGAACCGCGCCGGTCACCGCGTCGCCGCGGCGCAAGCCGTTCTTGCGCACCATGTTCATCGAGACGTAGACGTCGTGCGGGCCGGCCAGATAACCGGAGGTGCGCACGAAAGCGTAGTTGTCCAGCACGTCGAGGATGCCGGCCACCGGCTGCACGACGTCGTCCTCACGCAGTTCGGCCTCAGCGCCATCACTGGTTCGTTCACCGCGCCGCCTGCGGTCGCGGAACCGGCGTCCGCGCCGGCCTTGCCGCCCGTCAGCGTCGTCGTCGCGACCCTGCTGCCCGTCGGAACCTTGCTGGTCGCTGACCTGTTCGCCGCCCTTTACGGAAGCGTCAGGGGCGCGGGGAGCATCAGGAGCGTCGGGCGCGCCCTGGCCGGGCTTGGTGTCCTGCTCGACGTCGGTGGAGTTCGGTGACCCGGCCTGGCGGGAGGCGCCGCGGCGGTCCCGGCGGGGAGCTTCGGTAGAGCGCGATTCGTGCTGCGCGTCGTCAGGTGCCTTCGAGGACTGGCCGCTCGCATTATCGGGTTGGCGGGGCTTGTCGGTCTCCGCCGACGAAACGCCACCGTTGGTTGACGCGCCGTTGGCCCTGCCCTGGTCACGCCCCTGGACTTCGCGGATCGCCGCGATCAGTTCGTTCTTACGCATCCCCGAAGTGCCTTTGACGCCGGCACGATTGGCCAGCGCGCGCAGCTCGGGCAGCACCATGGTCGACAAAGAGCCGCCGGATGTCGCCCGGTCGCCGCCCCCACTCGTCGGCGCGGCTGCGCCGGAATCGGTGGACGCGGGGATTTCGGTAGTCACGGGGCTCGACAGCTTGTCGTCGTTTGTGCTGTCGCCAGCCGTGATGAGGTCCGTATCAGTCACGGATTTCCTTTCTTCCCTCGCTGATTGCGTCACGCGAGGGGTTCGTTGCACTCAGCTGATTCGCTGAGTGCGTCCCGCCATCGACTCGGCAACGGTGATCGCCTGGATTGGCGGCATTAATGGCGAACCATCGTTCATGAGAAGAATGTGGTGGGTGTCCCAGTGTCAATGCAGTGTTGCAGATGCCGATTCTGCTATTGCTGGACGGCTCCGAGGATAACGTGCTTCGGTGCTGGAAGCAAGGAAGCCCCTCCGGCGCTGCTGCTGATCAGCCAGGGATAGTCACCCCGGAGCTCCAGCGAACTCCGCCCCCTGCAGTCATCTTGCTGAGGCCGAACCCGTTTGCGGCGCCGTATTCGATGACCTCTGTGGGTAACTCCGGCTCGGTGCTCAATGCGATCACCGCAGGTCCAGCCCCAGAAAGCACCGCCGCGATGTGGTAACGCCGAAGCAGGCCGAGGTATTCCGCGGACGCCGGCATCGCGTGGGCACGCGTGCGGCTGGTGCAGCACGTCCTCGGTGGCCACCAGCAACAGGTCGGGCCGTTCGGTGAGAGCGACCACCAACAACGCGGCGCGGCTGACGTTGAACCGGGCGTCGCGGTGGCTGACCTGGGCGGGCAGCAATGCCCTGGCCTCCCTGGTCGACGAGCGCTCGATGGGAATCGCGGGGAACAGGTGGATCTGGGGATGAAGGCGCAGCGGCACCGCCCAGTAGCCGGGCGGATTGCAGCTATCGATCCAAGACACCACCGCACCACCCAATACCGAGGCTGCCGCGTTGTCGGGGTGGCCCTCGAACTCCGAGGACAGTTGGATGAGCGCAGTTTCGCTCAGCGGCATCGAATTCGTCTGTACCAGAAAGCCATTGACTGCTGCCACGCCGCCGACCACCGCCGCGGCGGACGAGCCGAGACCGCGCGAGTGTGGAATCGCGTTGCGGCACCGCACCACCAAGCCGGAAACGCCGACACCCGCGGCCTGCAGCCCGCGCTGAATGGCCCGCACTACCAGGTGGTCGGAGCCCATCGGAACCTCGCCGGCACCCTCACCGTCGACCTCGACGACCAAGCCGGAATCCGTTGTCTCCACCACGATCTCGTCGTAAAGACCCAAGGCCAGGCCGATGACTGTCGAAGCCCGGTCCGAGGTTGGCGCTCGACGCCGCCACGACGGCGCTCGCCACCAGCCCGGCGGGCAGCATCTGTGTCACCGAGAGCCTGCCTCCGATGCGTGCCGACCCGCTGCGCCCGGCTCCGCCGCGCTTGCGATCGGCACTAACTCAGGCCCAGCTTCGCGACGACGGCGACCGGGTCGACCGGTACCGGGGACACGCTCGGGATGTCCTTCAGCGCGGTGTCGGGATCCTTGAGGCCGTTGCCGGTCACCGTGCACACGACGGTCGATCCCGGCGCCACCCAGCCGTCGTCGATGGCCTTCAGCAACCCGGCGATGCTGGCCGCAGAAGCGGGTTCGACAAAGACGCCCTCGGCGCGGGCCACCAAATGGTAGGCGTCGAGGATCTCGTCGTCGGTGGCGGCGAGGAAACGCCCGTTCGACTGCTGCTGCGCCGCAACGGCCGCTGCCCACGAGGCCGGCGAGCCGATGCGGATCGCGGTGGC
The DNA here is from genome assembly GCA_963787635.1 of uncultured Actinomycetota bacterium. Classification (GTDB taxonomy): domain Bacteria; phylum Actinomycetota; class Actinomycetes; order Mycobacteriales; family Mycobacteriaceae; genus Mycobacterium. The sequence continues at coordinate 187,002 of CAWBDP010000012.1, forward strand.
GATCGTCTCAGGCGCGCGCACCGGTTGACCCAACACCAGTGGCGCCGCACCCGCCGCCTGGGTGCCCAACATGCGCGGAAGCTTGTCGATGACTCCGTCGCGGTGGTATTCGGTGTACCCCTTCCAGTACGCGGTGATGTTGCCGGCGTTGCCTACCGGAAGGGCGTGCACATCGGGCGCAATGCCCAGGACATCGACGATTTCGAATGCCGCGGTCTTCTGGCCCTCGATCCGCACCGGGTTGACCGAGTTGACCAGCGAGATGGTCGGGAAGTCGGCCACTATCTTGCGGGCCAGTTCCAGACAATCGTCGAAGTTGCCATCGATCTGGATGATCTTGGCGCCGTGCATCACGGCCTGCGCCAGCTTGCCCATCGCGATCTTGCCCTGCGGTATCAGCACCGCGCAGGTGATGCCGGCGCGCGCAGCGTAGGCCGCCGCCGACGCCGAGGTATTGCCCGTCGACGCGCACAACACGGCCTGCTGGCCCCGCGCCAGGGCGTCGGTGACCGCCATCGTCATGCCGCGATCCTTGAAAGAGCCGGTCGGATTGAGGCCTTCGACCTTGAGATGCACCGCGCAGTCGGTCTGCTTCGACAGCGTGTCGGCGAAAATCAGCGGCGTCCCGCCTTCGAGCAAGGTGACCGGCGTCCAGTCGTCGCCGACCGGCAATCGATCCCGATAGGCGGCGATCACCCCCGGCCAGCGCTGATGCGTCGCTGTCCGGGCGGCGATTCACGGGTTGGTTCCTTCCAGTCGCAATACGCTTGCCACGCCTTCCACCACATCCAGATCGGCCAGCGCGGCCACGGTCTCGGACAACGCAGCGTCGGTGGCCTGGTGAGTCACCACGACGATGCGGGCTCCCACCCGCTGTCCGCCCTCGTCGACCGCACCCTCTTGGCGAACCTCGGCGATACTCACTTCGCGATTGGCGAATTCGGCTGCGACCGAGGACAACACGCCTGGTTTGTCGGCAACGTACATGCTGACGTAATAACGGGTCGAGATGAGGCCCATCGGGCACACCGGTAGCTGGGCGTACCGCGATTCTCGCGGTGCGCGGCTGCCCAGTACCCGGTTCCGCGCAGCCATCACCAAGTCGCCGGTCACCGCGGAGGCGGTCGGCGTTCCGCCGGCACCCTGGCCGTAGAACATCAGCCGTCCTGCGGCCTCCGCCTCGACCACGACCGCGTTGTAGGCGCCGCTGACGGTGGCAAGCGGATGCGACAGCGGCACCAGAGCCGGATAGACGCGGGCCGAGACCCGTTGCTGCCCTTCGTCGGTGGTGACACGCTCACAGATCGAGAGCAACTTGATCGTGCAGCCCAGCGCGCGCGCTGAGGCGAAGTCGTCGGGAGTGATCGCGGTGATGCCTTCGCGATAGACGTCATCGGCGGTAACCGGGGTATGGAACGCGATCGAGGCCAGGATCGCGGCTTTAGCGGCCGCGTCATAGCCCTCGACGTCGGCGGTGGGATCGGCTTCGGCGTAGCCCAGCGCACTGGCGTCGGCCAGCGCGTGGTCATAGTCGGCGCCGGTGCTGTCCATGGCCGACAGGATGTAGTTGGTGGTGCCGTTGACGATCCCGGCCACCCGCAGCACCGTGTCGCCGGCCAGCGACTGCGTAAGGGGACGGATGACCGGGATAGCACCGGCGACGGCTGCTTCGAAATACAAGTCGACATGGGCGTTTTCGGCGGCCTGCGCCAACTCCCCGGTGGAAATCGCCAGCAAGGCCTTGTTGGCTGTCACGACGGACTTGCCGTGTTCGAGCGCGGCCAGGATCGCCTTGCGAGCCGGTTCGACCGGCCCCATCAATTCGACGACGATGTCGACATCCTCGCGGGAAACCAGTTCTTCGACGTTGTCGGTGAGCAGTTCGATGGGCACACCTCGGTCATCGGCGACCCGGCGTACACCGACGCCGCGCAGTACCAGCGGGGCGCCGATACGGGCGGCCAGGTCCTCGGCGCTGTCCTCGATGATGCGGACGACCTCACTACCGACGTTGCCCAACCCGAGTACCGCTACGCCGACCGGCTTCTCGTCACCGACCACAGCTACCTCACTTCCAAGCTCAGCAGATCGTCAACCGACTCGCGGCGCAGGATCAGCCGGGCCTGCCCATTGTGCACCGCCACCACTGCCGGGCGGCCGATCAGGTTGTAGCGGCTCGACAACGAATAGCAGTATGCGCCGGTGGCGGCCACCCCGAGCAGGTCGCCGGCGTTGACATCGTTGGGCAACCACGTGTCACGAACGACGACATCGCCGCTCTCGCAGTGCTTTCCGACCACGCGGGCCAGGGCCGGGGCCGCATCGCTGCCTCGTGAGACCAGCCGCACGTCGTACTCCGCGCCGTAGAGCGAGGTGCGGATGTTGTCGCTCATGCCGCCGTCGACGCTGACATAGCGGCGGTGCGCGGTGGCGCTGACGTCGACGTCCTTCACCGTGCCGACCTCATAGAGGGTGATCGTCCCGGGACCGGCGATGGCGCGCCCGGGTTCGACCACCAGTCGAGGCGCCGGCAGGCCTACCGCCGCGGACTCATGGCTCACGATGGCGCCGAGCTTGGCGGCCAGATCCGCGATCGGCGGCGGATCGTCCTGAGGAAGATACGAAATACCCATGCCGCCACCGAGGTCGACGGTCGAGATCTGCGCGGTCTTGTCGGTGCCGAACTCGTTGACAATCTGATGCAACAGCCCGATGACACGGTGGGCGGCGAGTTCGAATCCGTCGACGTCGAAGATCTGCGATCCGATGTGGCTGTGCAGGCCGACCAGCCGAAGGTGATCGGTCGCGAAGACCCTTCGGACGGCGGCCAGCGCCGCACCGCTGGCCAGCGACAGCCCGAATTTCTGGTCTTCGTGTGCAGTGGAGATGAACTCGTGGGTGTGCGCTTCGACGCCGACGGTGACCCGGACCAGCACGGCCGCAACGACGCCGGCTTCGGCGGCGATCGCGTCGAGGCGCTCGATCTCGGTCATCGAGTCGACTACCACATGCCCGACACCGGCCTTGACGGCGGCAGTGAGCTCGGCGACCGACTTGTTGTTGCCGTGGAAAATGATTCGGTCAGCCGGGAAGCGTGCGTGCAGTGCGACCGCAAGCTCGCCGCCGGTGGACACGTCCAGCGACAGCCCTTCCTGGTCGATCCAGCGCGTGATCTCGCTGCACAGGAAAGCTTTGGCCGCGTAGTGCACGTTGTCTCCGCCCCCAAAAGCCGTCGCGATATCTCGGCATCGGGAGCGGAAGTCGTCCTCGTCGATGACGAACAGCGGCGTGCCGTACTCTTGCGCCAGCTCAGTTACGCGCAACACCGGCGATGCTGACCACACCGTCGCCGCCGCGAACCGCATTGCGCGGCCAGACGTTCGGGGCCAGAGCCAAAAGCTCCTCGGTTGTCTGGGGCCGCGGCGGGTTGCTCGCGTGATGGATCTCGTCGGCGTGCCGGGGACCGGCGGGGTGGGCGTTCACATTCGCTCCGGGGCGGTGACTCCGAGGATCGCCAGCCCGTTGGCGATCACCTGGCGGGTGGCCTGGCACAGCGCCAGGCGTGCGGTGTGCAGTTGGTTGGGCTCCTCGTCGCCTTGTGGCAGCACCCGGCACGAGTCGTAGAACCGGTGGTAATCGCCGGCGAGGTCTTCCAGGTAGCGGCACACCCGATGCGGTTCCCGCAGGGACGCAGCAGTTTTCAGCACCCGGGGGAACTCTCCCAGGCCGCGGATCAGGGTGCCTTCTTTGTCGTGGGTGAGCAGCTCGAGGTGGCCGGTGTCGGGGATCAGACCTAGTTCGGCGGCGTTGCGGGCCAGCGCGGAAAGCCGGGCATGGGCGTATTGCACGTAATAGACCGGGTTTTCATTGGACGCCGAAGACCACAGGGCAAGGTCGATGTCGATCGGGGTGTCCACCGAGGAGCGGATCAGGCTATACCGCGCGGCGTCGACACCGATCGCCTCGACCAGGTCATCGAGCGTGAGCACGGTGCCGGCCCGCTTGCTCATCCGCACCGGCTGGCCGTCGCGGACCAGGTTGACCATCTGGCCGATGAGCACCTCGACGGTGGCCGGGTCGTCGCCGAAGGCCGCGGCGGTGGCTTTGAGCCGGGCGATATAGCCGTGATGGTCGGCGCCGAGCATGTAGATGCACAAGTCGAAGCCGCGTTGCCGCTTGTCCAGGTAGTAGGCGAGGTCACCGGCGATGTAGGCGGGCCGGCCGTCGCTTTTGATGACGACGCGATCCTTGTCGTCGCCGAATTCGCTGGTGCGCAACCAAGTTGCGCCGTCTTTGTCGTAGATGTTGCCCTGCGCGCGAAGCCGGGCGATGGCCTGCTCGACGCGGCCGCTGGTGTGCATCGAGTCTTCGTGGGTGTAGACGTCGAAATCGGTGCCGAAGTCGTGCAGGGACGCTTTGATGTGGGTGAACATCAGGTCGACGCCGATGTCGCGGAAGGTTTCTTTTTGTTCCGCGTGCGGCAGCGACAGCGCATCGGGGGCCTTCTGCAGCACCTGTGCGGCGATGTCGGTGATGTAGCTGCCCGCGTAGCCGTCGGCCGGCGTCGGCTCGCCCTTGGCGGCGGCGATCAGCGAATCGGTGAACCGGTCGATCTGCGCGCCATGGTCGTTGAAGTAGTACTCGCGCACCACTTCGGCGCCCTGAGTGGACAGCAACCGGCCCAGTGCGTCGCCCACGGCGGCCCACCGGGTGCCGCCGATGTGGATAGGTCCGGTGGGATTGGCCGAGACGAACTCCAGGTTGACGTTGATTCCGGCCATCGCGTCGGAGTTGCCGAACGTGTGGCCGGCGTCGATGACGTTGTTGACGATGGCGCCCTGCGCCGACGCCTCCAGGCGCATATTGATGAAGCCCGGTCCGGCCACCTCCGCCGACGCGATGCCGGGGGCCTGCGCGAGCGCGTCGGCTAGCCATCCGGCCAGTTCTCGCGGGTTGGTGCCGACCTTTTTGGCGAGCTGCAGCGCCAGGTTGCTGGCGTAATCGCCGTGCTCGGGGTTGCGCGGCCGCTCGACGGTGACCGCCTGCGGCAACGCAGCAGCGTCGAGCGCATGCTCTGCGAGCACCGCGGCGGCGGTGGTCTTGAGCAGCTCAGCCAGGTCGGCGGGGGTCACGAGGATCCATCCTATTGGCTGTGGTTGCCTCAGCCCGAATCCATCGGTGGCCGCCGGGCCGCCGCCTTCATGGGTTAGGCTGTCGGAGCCCAATTGGCGCAGCATGTCGCGCGTGCGCCCCCGTAGCTCAGGGGATAGAGCGTCTGCCTCCGGAGCAGAAGGCCGCAGGTTCGAATCCTGCCGGGGGCACTCCTTTGAGCAGCACAAACACTGAAACCGAGGGTTCGGCGTGCCCCCAGCGTGACTTCCGAAAACTCCGCCCAGCGGTGTCAGCAAACACCAACGGGAAGGAACGCGCCATGCCAACCACTGCCACCGACCCCGGCCGCTGCGCTGGCTGTGCCCGCGAGTTGGCCGATCAGATCAGCGACACGCTCGGGCACCGTCACCGGCTGGTCCGAGTGCTCGACGACAACAAACTCGACGAACTCGCATATGGCGGCTAGGCGCCAGGCACACACTAACAACACAACAAAAGACGACCAGGAGAGCGCACATGACCACCGGCGGCGATGCTCAACCACCCCAAGAACACTGGCGGCTCGTGCCGATACCGGTACTCACCGGCGTGCTGGCGGTGATCGGCGCCGTCGTGTTGGCCGTGGTCCTATCTGGATGTCAGGGTCCGTCCGGAGGTCCGGGCCCGGCGACGAGTTCCCGCGCGGCCGCGCCCTCGACTGGTCCGACTTACAGGGTTACCACCACCGTGCCCGTCGCCAAGGACCCGTCGGGGGTGGCGCGGGCCGCGATGGTGGCGTGGACCCGGCCACCCACACCGTCTATGTCGTCAATGACCACGGGCAGCTCGGTGTCGGTGATCGACGCCTCGACGCGCACCGTGACCGCCACCGTGCCCGTCGGCAAGGACCCGCGCTGGATGGTGGTGGATCCGGGCAGCCACACTGTCTACGTCATGAACGTGGGGACGGCACGGTGTCGGTGATCGACGGGTCGACGCGCACCGTGACCGCCACCGTGCCCGTCGGCAAGCCGCACTGGATGGCGGTCGACCCGGCCACCCACACCGTCTACGTCGCCAACACGGCGACAACACGGTGTCGGTGATCGACGGGTCGACGCACACCGTGACCGCCACCGTCCGCGTCGGCAAGAACCCGGATGGGGTGGCGGTCGACCCGGTACCCACACCGTCTACGTCACCAACATCGGCGCGACGGGTCCAGCCGGACAGGTCGCGGAGGACGGCACGGTGTCGGTGATCGACGCCTCGACGCACACCGTCACCGCCACCGTGCCCGTCGGCACGCACCCGGACGCGGTGGCGGTGGATCCGGGCACCCACACCGTCTACGTCACCAACACCGGCGCGTTGGGTCCAGACGGGCAGGAGCGGACGCACGGTGTCGGTGATGACGCCTCGACGCGCACCGTGACCGCCACCGTGCCCGTCGGCAAGAGGCCGCGCGCGTGGCGGTGGATCCGGCCACCCACACCGTCTACGTCACCAACAACCTGGACGGCACGGTGTCGGTGATCGACGGGTCGACGCGCACCGTGACCGCCACCGTGCCCGTCGGCAAGAACCCGGAAGCGGCAGCGGTGGACCCGGGTACCCACACCGTCTACGTCACCAGCACCCGCGCGGCGGATCCAGCCGGGAATATCGAGCACGGCACGGTGTCGGTGATCGACGCCTCGACGCGCACCGTGACCGCCACCGTGCCCGTCGGCTACCACCCGGACCGGGTGGCGGTGGACCCGGGCACTCACACCGTCTACGTCACCAACACCCTGGACAGCACGGTGTCGGTGATCGAATCTCGATAGTGGTTGGCATCGGCGTCTGGGTGCGGCGTGTCGGCTACCGGTCTTCTGTTGGGCGCTATGCCGACGCTGCCGTCCCAGAGGTGCGTGTCGATCAACCATTGGCGGGCGTCCCAATCGGCCGCTCGGCGCGGCTGCCGGGCAGTCGGCACTTTCGAATCCCGCCGGGTGCACCAGAATTTTTTACGTAGCTCAGAGGTGGTTTAGCTGCTCGCCGCTGCGGGCCCGGCAATGTTTGTGCGATCTCCAGCCTCGACAATTCCCAGCAGGATGTCTGCAACAGCTTGAGGTCGCGAAAAAAGCGGTGAGTGACTGCCCGGCAGCTCTACGATGTCCGCGCCAATGTCACGAGCTTGCGCTTCGACCAGCCGGTGTCGACAACTCGATCTTCGCTGCATACCACCGAAGTACAGCTCACCGAAGGATATTCGGTCAGCGAGCAAGGCACCGTCACGGGTATGCCGACTGGGGCCGTAGATGCTCGATGGCTGCGGTCACGGTAGCTTCGTCGCAGTCGGCGTAAAACACTTCTCCGGACAAAGTCAAAATCGACCCACACAGTCCGCAATTGCTCGTCGGGCTCACAGTCCTGTAAGCCATCCCTCAGGAATTCCGCCGGAGCGATCTCGAGCTGATCAACCAGGCTGATCCGGCCTTTGGCAGCGCGGCGCACAAGTACACCAAATGCCGCACCGGACGCCGGGCCGCGACCAACGCCCCGGTGGGCCCACCTAATGAGTGAGCCACCACCACCACGTCGTAGTCACACCCTTGGACAGCAGTGCACACGAAATCTGCGTAGGCATCGAGGTCTGCACAAGCGTCGTCACTCGGTAGCTCAGGGACGGTGACCTCGTGTCCTGCCTGCCTCAGCAACGGCGTCAGCCGCTCCCAGCACCACGCGCCGTGCCAGGCTCCATACAGCAAAGCAAAGGAGGCCATGTGGTGAACGTAGAGGCGGCCGGTTTCGGCTGAACCATGATCGGGCATTCGCCGAGGTCCGACGACGGCGGTGGACGGCTGCTCGGGGAGGGCTGTCACTTCATCGACTTCGCGTGCTGGTTCGTCGGGGCCCTGCCCGCGCGCGTGCTGGCGACGGCACCCTCCGACGAACAGCTGGCGCTCACTCAGCGCTTCGAGGTCGCGCTCGCGTTTGCCGACGGGTCCCTCGCGACGATTTTCTACGGATCCGAGTCAGCCTCCGGAGTGGCGAAGGAGTTGGTCGAGACCCACTCGGCCGGCAGGTCAGCGACCCTGCACGACTTCAGGCGGCTGGAGCTACACGGGAACAGCCGGACCCGGGTGGTAGGCGGCCGCCACCAGGACAAGGGCCACCGCCAGCAGTTCGAGGTGCTTCGCGACGCGCTCACCGCCAGAGCGGACCTCAAGAACAGCGGCCTGGCCGGACCGGATCCACTTGACACGATGGCGGTGACGTTCCAGGCCCTTGAGAGCGCAGGCGGAGGGGCCGTCGAGCTGACGGAGCAGCCGCAATGAGGGCGCTGGTGACCGGCGGCGCGGGCTTCATCGGCTCGAACCTCGTACATGCACTGGTTGCAGAGGGGCTGGAGGTACGCGTGCTGGATAACTTCTCCACGGGCCACCGGCACAACCTGGACTGCGCCGATGTCGAGCTGATCGAAGGGGATCTGCGCTCATTCGAGCGGGTCTCGACCGCGACGCGAGGGGTCGATATCGTCTACCACATCGGTGCGTTGCCGTCGGTGCCCCGGTCGATCCAGGATCCGCTCACCTCAAACGCAGTCAACGTCGAGGGGACGCTGAACGTCATCCTCGCGGCTAGAGATCACGGCGTTCGCCGGGTCGTGTTCGCCTCGTCGAGTTCCGTGTACGGTGACGCCCCGGGGATGCCGCGGCGCGAGGACCAGCCGGTCGCCCCGCTTGCTCCCTACGCGGTCGCAAAACTCGCCGCCGAGCGGTACGTGCTCGTCGCCCCCCGCGTGTTCGGCCTCGAAACGGTCGCTCTTCGGTACTTCAACGTGTTCGGCGAGCGCCAGGACCCGACCTCAGGGTATGCCGCCGTCATCCCGAAGTTCATCCGCATGATGCTCGCCGGCGAGCAGCCCACGATCCACGGTGACGGAACCGTCTCCCGGGACTTCACCCACGTCGAGAACATGGTGCAGGCCAACCTCGCCGCCGCCGCCGCCCCCGAGGCCGTCGGCAGAGCGATCAACGTCGCGATGAACGGCTCGCACACGATCGATGAACTGGTCCAGACACTGAATGATTTGATTTCCACCAACCTCGAACCGATCTACGGAGAGCCGCGCCCCGGAGACGTACCGGAGAGCATGGCCGACATCTCGCTGGCCCAACGGATCCTTGGCTACCAGCCGACGGTGAGCTTCGAGGAGGGATTGACGCGGACGATCGAGCACATCGCGGAGGCCGCAGGACGCCGGGGCGGCACGTTTTCGTCCGTCCGGTAAGGGGCGCGGGGGAATCGATGCCTGACATCGTGCCGATCTTCGCGGTGTGGTCAAGCTGATGTGCGGTATCTGCGGCGTCGTACACGCCGATCCCGAGGCGCCAGTTTCAGCGGCGCGCATTCGGGAGATGACCGAGTCGATCGCGCACCGCGGGCCGGATGACGATGGCTTCTATGTGGAGGGGCCGGTCGGGCTCGGGATGCGACGGCTGTCGATCATCGATCTCGAGGGCGGCCGGCAACCGATCGCCAACGAGGATCGCACCGTAGCGCTCATCCACAATGGCGAGGTCTACAACTACCGCTCGCTCCGCCATGAGCTCGAAGCGACGGGCCACAGGTTCCGGACGCGCTCTGACACCGAGGTCGTCGTGCATGCCTATGAGCAGGGCGGCGCAGGCGCCATCGAACGCCTTCGCGGGATGTTTGCGCTTGCTCTGTGGGACAGTGCTTGCCGATCGCTGCTGCTCGCGGTCGACCGGTTTGGGATCAAGCCTCTGTATTACGCCGTCGGTCCGGAAGGCATCGCATTCGGCTCCGAGCTCAAATGCGTTCTGCTGTCGGGTATGTCGAATCGGCAAATCGACCCAGAGGCGCTCGCCCAGTACTTTACGTTCGGCTACATCCCCCCTCCGGCGACGATCTTCGCCGATGTGCGAAAGCTTGCCCCCGGGTCGCTGCTGCAGTGGACGCCGCGCGACGGAGCTCAGGTGCGGCAGTACTGGGAGTCGCCACGTGACCGTCTCGACCACCGGCCCACCATTCCGGAGACCAGGACGCAGCTGCGCGAGGCGCTGATCGATGCGGTTCGCTCGCACTTAGTGAGTGACGTTCCCGTGGGCGCCTTCCTCAGCGGCGGCATCGACTCGAGCGCGCTGGTCGCGCTGATGAGCGAGTCGATCGACGAGCCGGTGCGAACGTTCTCGATCGGGTTTGTCGATCCACGCTACAGCGAGCTGCCCAAGGCGCGGCTGGTCGCGAACAGGTACCGCACGCAACACCACGAGCTGGTGGTGGAGCCCGAGTCGGTCGACTTGCTGCCGCGCCTTGCGCGGCACTTCGATGAGCCGTTTGCCGACGCTTCGGCTCTTCCCACCTATCACGTTTCAAGGCTCGCACGAGAGCACGTTAAGGTGGCTCTGGCTGGTGACGGTGGCGACGAACTGTTCCTCGGCTACACCATATTTCGCGGGCTCAAGGTGGCGCACCTCGCGGGGGTGCTTCCCGATGGCGTGCGGCACCGGATAGCGACTCTCGCAGCCCGTACACCGAGGGTCGGTGGAGCCACGGTCGGCGACCGCGTCGAGTTGACCCTCAAGCGCCTCGCAGACAGCGTCCTTTCGCCTGAGCTTGCGTTCAAGCGCAAGCTGTCCGCGCCGGACTCGATGCCATCCGGCCAATGCTCTCGGCCGACCTGAATCGGGAGCTCGAGCCACAGGATCCGTTCGCGATCGTCGATCACTGGCTCGCGCGATATGACCGTATGAACGGCGCCCCTCCGCTCGAGAAGTTCGTTTATACGGGGTTCCAGACCTCGCTTGCGGGGGACATGCTCGTCAAGGTCGACAGGATGAGCATGGCCAACTCGCTGGAGGTCCGAGTGCCTTTCTTGGATCATTTACTCGCGGAGTACGTCGCCACGATCCCAGTCGATCGCCGGATGCCCGGTTGGCGGCTCAAGCCGCTCTTGCGCGACACGATCGCGGACCTGTTGCCCGGGCCGATCCGACGCCAGTCCAAGTGGGGCTTTGCGGTGCCGCTGGCGGCCTGGTTTCGCGGAGATGTCGCGGACTACGCGCAACAGGTGCTGGTCTCCGACGAGGTGCGCTGCCGAGGCTTACTTGACACTGACGCCATCGAGGCGATGCTCGCGCGTCACCGCGCGGGCGCCAGTAACCTCGGCTCGGTCATCTGGGTGCTGCTGATGTTCGAGCTTTGGTGCCAGGAGACACTTGGCTCATGGTGAACGAACGGGAGATACAAGGGTTCTGGGCGGCGCACCGATGTGGCGAGCAACGTGACATACGGATGTTGATGCTTGCGCCCCATCCCAGTGTCCGAGGGCCCTTAACGAAGCACACACCGGTGCTGGTTGAAGCGCTGAAGTCGATCGGGTGCTCAGTCGACTTGGAGCCTTGGGGGCGCCACCACGATCACGAATCACTGACCGAGAAGGTCATCACCCGCGTGCAGGACATCCCGCGGATAAGACGGCTGTTGAAGGCCAAGGAATTCGACGTGATGGTAGTCAAGACGGCGCACGACTGGCGTGCGCTCCTCGCCAACCTGCCGCTGCTGGCGGCAACCCGGCGACTGGTGCCGAGCATCGTCGTTCAGTTTCATGGCGGTCGCTCGGATCTGCTCGTCGCGCCGGGGCACCGGAGTTTCAAGCTGGCCAGCGCGTCCTTGTTCGCGCTGTGCGACGGAGTGTTGGTGCTCTCAACGGAGGAGGCACGGGAATCTCAGAGGTTCTGGCGGCGCGGGCGGTTCCGCATGGTTGCGAATCCGTTGGTTCGGCCCTCTGCTGATGTCGTCCGGCCACGAACCCATCATCCCAGTGATGGGCCGCTGACGATTTTGTTCGTCGGCCGACTGATCAAGGAGAAGGGTATCTTTGAGACGCTGTCGGCGTTCGCAAGCGTCGCCCCCAACCACGCGTGCCATCTCGTCGTCGCAGGTGACGGCCCCAGTGCAAGGGACGTCGCGAAACGCATAACTGAGCTTGATCTCAACGGGAAGGTGACCCTCACCGGTTTCCTGAGCGGCGAGCCACTGCTCGAGGCGTACCGCGATGGCGATGTCTTCGTCTTGCCAACCTACCACCCCGAGGGCTTTCCGACTGCCATCACAGAGGCTCTAGCCGCCGGCCTGTCGGTCGTGACAACGAGAGCGCGCGGCATGGCGGACCACCTAGTCGACCGGAAGAACGCACTGTTTGTGGCGCCGCGTGACCAGGCAGGTCTTGCGACCGCGCTGGAGCACGTCCTCAGCGATCCTGAGCTGCGCCACCGTATGTCGGTCGCGAATCAAGCCAAAGTCGCCGACTTCATGCCCGAGACCGTAGCCAGGCAGTACCTCGATACAGTCACTGATATGGTCGAGTTGAGGGCTGTCGGCCCTCGCAAGCACCGTGGTCAATAGCACCACCGTGGTTAACGTAGCGGGTCATGTGCGGTATCTGCGGATACGTCGGCCGGGACGGCTTGTACGGCGCCGGCCTGGAGTTACCACCAGCCAAGACCGCGGCGCCTCGTCGCGTTGTGATCTTGGCCTCGACGCGGCGTCCACGCCTCGATTCGCGCTGCTCTGGCAGCGAAAGATCTTCCTAAGCATGACGTGCCATCACCGCCAGACCATACGCGCCCGCGAATGGAGCGCGGCAGCGCGCATCGTCGTGATGTTTGTCGGAGTGCGGTTGCCTGGTATCGTCGCTGGGGCGCTGGCGTCGATGTTGGGGTATGTGCCGTCATGCAGACTACGCGTCCAGCCCTCGATCTTTAGCGCGCACCCCGCCTACACGTCGCCTTACCACGGATAGACGCCGAGGACTGCACCTTACATGACCAGAGGTTTCACTACTATTGCAGGTCGGGGCGTGTATCAACTCAGGGAACGGTTGGCTATACGTACTCGTATTGGGGAATTGCGGGAACGCGGCACCGTGAAGCGCCCATCGGCTGACGTCAACTTTCTACTTATCACCCTAGATAGTTGCCGTTACGACAGCTATTATGACGCGCAGACTCCGGTCCTAGACTCCTTTGGGCAGTGCCTGCGCGCAGCTTCCCCTGCTAACTATACCTACGCTGCCCACCACTCTTTCTTTGTCGGCATCTTCCCGAACGTCGAGGAGCCCTTGCCGTATTACAATCGTTTCACACGACAGCTCGTCGGTCTCGTAGAAGTCGGAGAGTCGCCGGTGAAGAAATCGACCTACTTCACAGTAACCTCACACCGAGACGCAGTTGACGGGTTTCGACGGGCTGGGTTTAAGACGGTCGGCACCGGTGCGATGAATTGGTTCCGCCAGCTGCCGTTAACGTCGTCGTTTGAGCAATTTCGCATGCTCACTCACGCGGGGGCTCAAGTCGACTATCTCGTTCACGAACTCCCATCTTCCCGTCCTTTCTTTGGCTTCATCAACCTCGGGGAGACACATGACCCGTTCCAATACGCCGGAAAAGTAAGGTCGTGTCCAGTCAGAGTTCAAGCTAGAAGAATGGCGTGGCCACCGGTGCAGTCCGGAGCTGTAGGACGCGAACACGATGCCTACTGGCACCAGGTAGAGGCGATCGAGTATCTCGATGGGCAGCTTGAAGCGCTCTTTCGCGCTTTGCCCGGCAATACAGTGGTCGTTGTCTGCGGCGACCATGGTGAATGCTTCGGAGAAGACGGATACTGGGGTCATGGCGTGCACCATGCAAAAGTTTATGAAGTGCCTCTGGGCATCTTTCGCTTGGACGGTCGTCCGATTGAGGAGGACGCAGCCCGGGCTGAGATGCCACCGCGATAGATCCGCTCAGTATTAATACGGGCTGAGCGACATGCAGCGCGTCAGCGTCGTCGCGGAAGCTGCAGCCGCTCATCCCAACGGTGGACGTTCTGCTCGCGATGCTCGGTAGCGGCTAGCTGTTCGCCGACCTCAGCGAGGTTTTGCGGGTGGTCATGACCTGGCTAATGCGCTCGGCGGCGTCGACGTACTACTACTGACCGTCTCTCCGCGGGTCGAAAACTGACCCCTCTTGGGGCGGTGGCGGACCCGTCCGGGGTGGGATTGAGCCTGGCGTGGGTTAGCGCCGCTTGACAGGCTTGTCAGACAATCGGGGCGCGAGGTCACTGGCGGACGATCGCTCGACGCGAACTATCAGTGGCTCAGATCGGCATCCCCGCTATTGCCGACTTCGCGAGGAGGTGGCGCAGCGACTCGCCGACGGTGGAAGAGGAGCCGACGGCTCTGCCGGAGTCGCCGTCGCTGGGCATCAAGCACGACCGTGGGATCGTTGCGGACTGACTTCGCAAGCGAGCGGACCGCGGCTGGTTGGTCTCCGGCGGAGAGATACATGCCTCCAAGTTTCCGGTAGAGGCGGGCGTAGGCATGGCCTTTTCGCCCCGACAGCGCGGCGGGAAGGCGCGGATCAGCGAACGCCTTGGCAAGGACAATGGCCATGTCGTGCTCGAGGATGGCGACGCTGTTGATTCGGCGCGTCATGCTGCCGCCGTGAACCCGGTAGCGGACGAGCGGCTCGTCGACATAGGCAACATCGCCGCCCAAGAGCGTGCGGAGCAGAAGGTCCCAGTCAGCGGACATGGAGAGGGCGCGGTCGAAGCCGCCCATCCGGAGAAACTCCTGCCGCCGCATCAATCCAGTGGAGCTGCACGACACGACCTTGCTGTAGTTGAACATGAGCATTACGTTGAGCAGGTCCTCCCGCGCACGCAGGCGCTGTGTCCAGAGGCTGCTGCCGTGCTCGTCGATCACATCAACCGCGCACAGGGCGAGCGCCGCGCCATGATGTTGAAGCGCTTGCACCTGGCGGCCCAACTTGGCCGGCAGCCATACGTCGTCGTGGTCGAGAAACGCAATCAGGTCGCCCCGAGCGAGTTGTGCGCCGCGATTGCGGGCGAGCGAGACGCCCTGTTGGTTCTGGTGGACATAGGTGACCTCGCCGCCGAACTCCCGCACCACCTCCGGGGTGGCGTCGGTGGACCCGTCATCGATGACCAGGCACTCGATCGGGAGGTGGCTCTGCGTGAGGACGCTACGGATCGCGTCGCCGACGCAGTCAGCGCCGTTGTGGACTGGGATCACGGCGCTTATGGCAGTCGTATCCGTCATCCTTGAACGCGCAAGCGTACATTGTGTTAGCTCAAGGGACGACGGCCCTGCACGGAGACCGCGACGCCATAGTGCATCCCGACTCTGCACCCTGATCGAGTCCGGCAGAATGGACGCCGAGCGGTTGAGCGTGGGGTGCATGTTTGAGGTCACGCCCCTCCGAGATGACCCGTTGCTTGTCCGGTCAAGAATAACGTTGCTCGGTTGTCGAGACGCGGCGCCCCCTACGCGCACTCCCGTGGAGCCGGCCGCGCGATCACGTGGGTGCCGAGAGTCCTCTGCAGCCGATGCGGCCATGCTGCCAACGGATAGAGTCGCTTGAACCACGATCGTCGGCCGCAGACCGAGCCGCTCGAGTTCTCAGCGCGCAACCTCGAGATTTAGCGAACCGGACCGGAACGGTCGAGGCGCTATCACAGCGCTGGCATACCCCGCATCACGCACCGCCTGTTCGATCTTGGCTCGCTCACCGGGCTCGTCGTTGACCCCCTCGAGCTCCTCATCTGAGAGCTCGACCCGGCCGAGCTCGCCGAAGTGGCGAACGCGGAAGACCCGGAAGCCCAGGCGGCGAAGGCCCTCCTCTGCCCGATCGATCCGGCGCAGCGTCTCCTCGTCGACCTGGGTGCCGTAGGGGATCCGCGATGCGAGACATGGACTCGCTGGCTTCTCGGCGCTCGGCAACTCAAAGCGTCTGGCAAGTTCCCTGACCAACCGCTTTCCCACGCCCGCCTCCAGCAAGGGATGGACGACGCCGTGCTGCGCGGCGGCGTCGAGGCCGGGCCGCCAGTCTCCACGGTCATCCGCGTTGGCGCCTGACAACACGACCTCGTAGCCTCGGGACTTTGCGAGCGCGCTGAGACGGCTGTACAGCTCGTGCTTGCAGTGGAAGCACCGAAAGCGATCGTTTCGTCGGTAGGCGGGGTCTTCGATCTCCATCGTGCCTACGGTTTCGTGCGCGATCCCGATCGCTGCGGCGACGGCGCAGGCGCCATCGATCTCGCCCGCGGCGAGAGCGGGTGAAACCGCGGTGATAGCGAGGGCACGTTCACCGAGCGCCTTGGCGGCCAGGGCCGCGACGAGAGATGAGTCGACGCCTCCGGAGAACGCGATCACTGCACTCTCTAAGGATTGGACGCGCCGCACCAGCCTCGCCTGAAGCTGGTCGAGCCCCAAATTGCGGCTGGTCAGCATGGCTGCCCGTCGAGCTCCTTCTGCGCCGCCACGAGCGCCGCCACCCACACGGCTTTGACCGCCTGACCGGTCTTTCTCGCGACGTTCGCGCAATCATCGTGCTCCGGCGCGACATTCAGGTTCTGGCCGTACAGTGAGGCCAGCTTGACGCGGATCGGCTCGCCCGAAACGCGGACGGTGATGCACCTGCGGTCGAGTTCGAGACGGCGAGCCCCGGAGACCCGAACTCCGAGCGTGCTCGTTTCCCGGAGGATCGCCTCGCTCACCGCGCACTCGTCCCGAGGTCGGGCGAGCGCCGAGAGGATCACGCCCGACCGCCCTTTTTTCATCTGGGTTGGGGTGATCCAGACATCGAGCGCTCCGGCCGCGAACGAGCCCTCCACGGCGTCCGGAACGAGCTCAGGGGAGAGATCGTCGAGATTGGTCTCGATGATCACCACGTCCGAGCCGCGAGCCGGATCGCTCCGATGCGTCCGTTGCCCTACGAGAACGCGCAGGACATTCGGGATGGAGGGCAACTCCCGGCTGCCCGCGCCATAGCCGACCACGTCTGCGACGATCGAGGGAACCGGTCCGAAGCCGGAGGACAGCGCGGCGATGAGCGCCGCTCCCGTCGGAGTCACGAGCTCAGCGCCTACCTCAAAGCCGTATAGCGGGGCCCCGCGGAGGATTTCTAGGGTGGCGGGCGCCGGAAGCGGCAGCACTCCGTGCGCTCCGGCCGTCATTCCGCGTGACACCGGCAATGGGGAGCACTGGATCTCCTCAACCTCGAGTGCCTCCAGTGCCAGGCATGCGCCGCAGACGTCCGCAAGCGCGTCGAGCGCACCAACCTCGTGGAAATTAACCTGTTCAGGCTCGACGCCGTGGACCTTGGCCTCGGCGCGGGCCAGGACCGCAAAGACCTTGTGAGCCCGGCGTCGGACCCCAGCGGGAAGCTCCGCGTCGTCGAGCAGCCGTTTGACGTCCGTCCACGACCGATGTGGCTGGGAGTCGGGTGCGACGACCGTCACCGTCCGCGCCACAAGTCCGTGGCGGCTTGCGCGGTCAACATGCACCTCCAGGCCGTCGATGCCGAGTCCAGCAAGGCCGCGCTGGACCCGCTGGGCATCCGCTCCCGCGTCGATTAGAGCGGCCAGTAGCATGTCGCCCGCAGCGCCCCCGATGGCGTCGATGTACAGCAGCCGACCCATTCTTTCAGCCGTCTGGGCGAGCCGATCGAGCAATGCGCGCAGCAATCGTCCCCGCTCCGAAGCCGTCGTCGATGTTGACCACCGCAACACCCGCGGCGCATGACACGAGCATCGCTAACAGCGCCGAAACGCCTTCGCAGGCGGCCCCGTAGCCCGTGCTCGTGGGGACTCCGATCACTGGTGCCGAGACGATGCCGCCGATTACCGACGCGAGGGCCGCATCCTGCCCGGCCACCACGATCACGCAGTCGGCCCGGCGCAGATCGTCGAGAGCGGGCGCAAGCCGGTGCAACCCGGCCACCCCAACATCCTCGTAACGGATCACCGTCGTGCCGAGCAGCTCGGCGCGGATGCGGGCTTCGTGGAGCACGGGTCCGTCCGCGGTGCCACCCGATACGATCACGACCGTCCCGCGCGGCGCGGGAGTAGCCCGGGCGACCCACGCCACTCGGGCTCGCGCATGCTCCTTGGCGTCGGGAGCCACACGCAAGACCGCCGCACGCGCCTCCTCGTTGGCGCGTGTCACCATCACGCTCCCTGCGCCGACATCGAGCAAGGACGCCACGATTGCCTCTATCTCCTGCGACGACTTCCCTTCAGCGAGCACGCCCTCCGGCGCGTCTTGGCGGAGCTCGCGGTGAGTGTCGACGCAGGCAAAACCCAGGTCCTCGAAGGGAGCGCGCACAAGCTGCTCCACGCCGCCCTCCAGCGTCAGCTCACCAGACCGAACGGCTTCCAGTACCCCTAGGACTGCTTTGCGCCCGCTTAGCCCACCGGGCCCGTTGTGTCTCTTCGGCATCCGGAGTCAGGCTACCACCGAGCCCTCTAGTGATGGCGGTGTCGCTGAGGGAGGCGATACGCCGCAAGCTGAGAGGATCCGAGCTGCACCACCGAGCTCGCGGGGATCAAATCCAGCACAGCCCACATGACGTCGTGGTACTCGCCGAAGTTCGCCCAGTCGTGCCAGACGATCGCGCCGCCAGGCCGGCACATCCTCATCGCACTGATCGTGTCGTTGTAACAAAGCTCGTTAGGTGTGACCTCCATCGACAAACACGATGTCGACGGCGAAGTCGAACTCGGTGGAATCTCCCCACAACTGAACTATCTTCTCCGCCCCTGGCCGGCCTAGGTACGCAGCGCCGACGGCCCGTTCGCCGCGATGCGCCTGTCGGCCGGGCCCCAGCCGCTCCAGTTCCGTGTCCTCCGGCAGGTCGAGCGTCAGGACTTCACAATCAGCACGTCAGTTGAGCGCAAGGTTCAGCGCTGTCCTGCCGGGAAACTTCCCGATCTCGAAGATGCGACCCGGGTTCAGCACGCGCGTGGGTAGGTCAACTCGTCAACGGGAGTCCCGATGCGCTCGCCTGGGGTGTGCTCAAGCGTGATCCGCACGGTCTCCTGGCGAAGTCCGGGTAAGAACTCGAAGATGCGTTCGTTGCGCCAGCGGCCGCCACCGCCGAGTGCCATATATTCGCGAAAGATGATGCCGGGGAAGCGGTGCGCTGCTCCGCGGTCTCTGAGAGCTAGCCTGAACATCAGCACGTTCGCGGTCTCCGCGAGGCCTACGGCAGTGCAGAGCCACGGTCTCTTAGTAACTCTCATCGCACTTCGCGTGACAAGCCGGTCGCCGCTCTGATGTCACTTCACCCTGACATCTCACTGTGTTTGTTCTTTCCTCAGCGAGGATGCAGGGTACTCCAGAATGTCCTACCGGGCCGGTGGCGAGCTATGATCTGCCTGTGCATCGGGCTATACGCAGCCGCATGCCACTCGATCGCGAATCCGTTTATGCGGCACTCCCAAAGACGCTTCAGAATCTAGCAGTCAGCTCGCTCGGAGCCGAGATCGAGATGCGGCGCCTCGATTCGCGCTTCCGCGAGCTGCTGACTCAATACGAGAGGCGTTCTTTGTGGCCGCGGGACCAGGTCATCGCCTACCGTGACCAGAAACTCTCCGCCTTCGTGCGGACTGCCGCGGAGGAAGTTCCCTACTACGGCCGACTTTTTGCCGAGCTCGGCATCGATCCCCTCGAGATTCGATCCCTGGCCGACCTCTCGGCGTTGCCGCTCCTCCACAAGCGACAGCTCCAGGACAGCTCGAGTGACTTCACCAGCCGTAAACTCCGCCGTGGAGCGGTGTCGGTGCACACCAGTGGCACCACAGGTGCCGGCTTCCAGTTCATGACTTCACCTGACGCTGTGAAGGAACAGTGGGCGGTCTGGTGGCGCTATCGGCGGTGGCACGGGATCCAGCGTCGTACGTGGTGTGCCAACTTCACGGGTCGAACGATCGTGCCGCTCGCTCAGACGGACCCGCCCTACTGGCGATACAACGTTCCGGGGCGCCAGATTATGTTCAGCGGGTACCACCTCGGACCCGCGACGGCGGACGCATATCTACGCGAACTCCGTAAGCGACGTCCGCCCTGGTTGCACGGATATCCCTCGGTGATCGCCTTGCTCGCTGCGCACGTTCTGGAATCGGGCGTGGACATCGGGTATCCCATCCGCTGGGTCACCATCGGCGCGGAGAACCTACTTGAGCAGCAGAAGCAGTTGATCACCAACGCCTTCGGTGTTAGTCCACTTCAGCACTACGGCATGGCTGAGGCGGCCGCAAACGTTTCAGAGTGCGAGCGCGGGCGCCTGCACGTGGACGAGGATTTCGCCGCCGTAGAATTTGTGCGCGACGAAGCGACCGGACAGTCGTGGATCGTGGGCACGAACATGACGAATCCCTACACGCCGATGATCCGGTACGTGATTGGCGATTTGGGCGCGCCGCTGGACGATCAGCGCTGCTGCTGCGGACGCGCGGGCCGACTGGTCGGAGCGCTCGACGGTCGCAACGAGGACTACGTCGTCCTGTCGAACGGCGCACGGTTGGGGCGTATGGATCATATCTTCAAGGACATGGTCAACATCCGAGAAGCGCAGATCTACCAGTCGGTCCCGGGGGAGTTCACGCTTCGGGTGGTGAGGGGTCCGTGGTATAGAAATGCCGATGAAGATGCCCTTCTGCTCGAGACTCGTCGCCGTGTGGGGGCTGATACTCGCGTATCTGTGGAATACCGCCAGAGCCTCCCGCGGACGGCAAACGGGAAGTTGAGGTTGGTCATCTCGGAGATCGATCGTCGCGGCGGCGGGGTTCTCCAGACGGGCGTGCCGGCGCAGCGACGCTGTTAGTCTCCGTCGACATGGCGCCGGAATGTGTGCTCGTGTTGCGTACCGACAATCCGCCGCAGCACTCGGACGAGGTTGCAGAATTGTGGGCTCATCTTCGCGGCAGATCAGACCCGACGCTGTTCAAGCCGAACCTGATCAATCACAGGCATCTGACGGGGGGCGATTATGAGGCTGTTGTCACGCAGCCGCCGGTTCTCGACCTTGCTTGGAACACCGCCGACCGCTTGGGACTAAACGGACCGCGCTCGGTGGCGGATGCACCGCAGGGCGATGCTGACTTCGACCGGATCCTCAAGGGGACGGGGCTGGATCGCTGGGGCGAACGGCGCGGCGTGAAGCTCGTCGATCTGCGAAGCGAGCGCTACGATGATCGGCGGTCGATTCCCATGACGCGCCACCGGCTGCCGGGCGATCCTTCCGGCGCAGTCCGTGTAGACCTTGGGCCCAACTCGGCGTTCTACGGCATCGAAGGTCGCAGATACTACGGCGCAGACTACGACATCGACTACACGAACCGGCACCACAGAGGCGAGACCCACGAATACCTGTTCTCGGGTACGGCTCTCAGCTCGGGCGTGGTAATCAATCTTCCGAAGATGAAGACGCACAAGAAGGCTGGCGTGACGCTCTCACTCAAGAACTTGGTCGGCCTGAACGCGGACAAGAATCTGCTTCCCCACCACAGCCTGGGCACCCCGGAGCACGGAGGCGACGCCTATCAGGCATCTGACCGGAAGAATCGACTCGAGGCACAGCTGCTTGCCCGCGCCAAGCCGGTGCTGCGTCGATCGCGGGCTGCTTCGTGGGCTGCCTCGATCGCCCGCCCTGCCGCCTCCCGAGTGTTGGGCGACACGCAGGAGGTGGTGCGCTCCGGGAACTGGTGGGGCAACGACACGCTCTGGCGAATGATCCTCGACCTCAACAGGATCCTTCTCTACGCTCGCCCCGATGGCACTCTGGCGACCTCGGTGCAGCGCGAGGCCGTCTCTCTGGTCGACGGAATCGTCGGCGGCGATTCGAAGGGACCCGAAGCCCCAGATCGAGTCGACAGCGGGATCATCGTCGCCGGAACGGATTTCGTCGCCGTTGACATCGTCGCCACCACGCTGATGGGTCTCGACTACAGAAAGGTTCCGCACCTCGCCCATGCACTCGATCCCCATCCGCTTCCACTCACACGTATCAACGTAGAGCGACTCGAGGTCGAGAGCAACGTGCCGGAATGGAACCGGAACCTCTGGGAGATCGATCCGGAGACGATGTTCAGATTCCGCCCGCACTTCGGCTGGACGGGCCATCTCGAGCGCACGCAAGCCTTGACCTCGGAAGCAAAATAGAGCACGGTCGCGCCGGGGCCCCAGGTAGGTCACGCTCGCGCGGCTGCAACCCGCGTGGCCGGCCATCCCGGAACAGAAGGACCGACCCTCGTCATGCGGATCAACATTGATTGAGCGATCGTCCCTCGGGATGTAGCGTCATCTCCGCCTAACTTGTCGTTCAAGGGAGCTCATAAATGAGCTTCCGATAAAGCGCCCAGGTCACGCGGCGCCCTCGACTGAAGCGGAAGCCATCATTCTCCTCACGAAATCGGTCGAGAACACTATAAATGTGGGCCCATAGCGGCCTGCGTAGTGGCGGTGACCAGAATGCGGCGTCGCGCTCGGTGACACCTGGGAGGTGGTCGTTGTGGGACGCGGTGACGACGTTATTGTGAGTGAACGAAGTAGACGTCGGCGCTTGTAGAGCTCGTGATGACCGTAAAGACTGCGCCGAGCTCGCCCGTTCGGCCCGACCACATGCGAGGGGTCCAGGTACAGCCAGCCATGCCTGGTGCTCCACGTACTCTTCGCGAGAGTGTGCCAGGTCGCGCCATCGTCGTTGCTCGACCATGGCGAGAACGTGCGAGCCGTCGGAAGCTCGAATGGCACATCCTGTAGATCGCGCCGGTATAGCTCGCGTTCTGACTCAGCCCTCCGTCGGACTGCTGGCCTAGCTGCGCAAGCATCGCCTTCAGCCGTCTTTTGCGCATCGGTGCGGTTGATCCAAGTCTGCGTGCTCCAGTCCAGATAGCCGAACGATGCATGGTCCTGGGGAGTAAAGCCACCATAGGCGGCGGCCACGCCGTTGTCGTTCCACAGAACAGTGTCGAGCATGTTCCAATTGCCCGTTGCCGTGTAGGACGAGACTGCCGTGGGGCTCGAACTCGTTCGGATCAGCGGTGTTGACGATCTCGTAGGAGTTGGAATCCGAGCCATAGATCGGCAGCGTCACCTGCCCATTCGGGCCGTCCCAGGTCGCTCCACCGTCACTCGTGACCAAGAAGTGCGCGTCATAGTAACTCTGGATGCCTGCAGCCGTTTTTCCACAGCGGGCGTCAACCGTCGTCCACCCGAAAAGAACCTTGCCGTTGGGACCGATAGACAGGTTCGGGTACTCCGCCTCGTCGTAGTCGCTATTGCAGCAAGGGGACACCCGAGATTTGAATAGCGCGGCCGTTTTGTCGATAGCCAGCGTCGAGGCGTTGACGGCAATGAACTCGGGATGCGGGTAGTAGTTCTGCCACGTGGCGAAGATCAAGCTCATTGTGAGCTGGGTCATAGATCATCGAATACTTGCTCGCGCCGTAGTGCATGACCGTGTGCTGCGGCGCAGACGAAAACGAGCCTGCCTGGAACTTCCAGATGTTGGTCTCCCAGTTCAGGTCGACGGACGCGTTGTATGTGTTGCCCGTCACATAGAGGTCGCCGTTGGCGTCCTTGTCGATCCCCGGGTCCTGCACCAGCGCCCCGCTGCTCGAGCTGTCATAGACCGTCGACCACGTTGACCCGCCGTCGGTTGACCGCACGAGCTTGAAGTATCCGCAACCGCAGCCAGGAATCAGATTGTTGTCCTGGGTCGAGCGGTAGACGGCGAAGATGCCATAGGAGCCGTCGAAAACGACGTGCTGCAGCCATGGGCCAAATGTGGCCCCGGATCCTCGCCGGTGCCGGTAGAGCTACCGAGCTTCGTGACCACCAGAGAATTCGTTGCGGTAGCGGTGTACGTGAACGTGGCGCCGGTGACGGCTTCGCTGGCGATGCCGTTGGGCGGGATCACCCACAGGTTCCATGTCCCGGGCTGGGCTCCGCCACCGGTCGTGGCGGTGATCTGCGTGGAGCTGACCACGCTCACTTCGGTGGCGGCGATCGCCGTGGCGTCCGGACCGTTGCCCTGGCCGATGACCAACCGTGTCACCCTGCGACGAACCCGCTGCCGGTGATCGTGATCGGCGTACCACCCCCGACCGGGCCCGAGTTCGGTGACACCTTGGAAACCGCCGGTGAGACGACAGCGAGGATGCCCCTGAGCTGGCAGACGTCGAGCCGCCGGCGTCGCGGGCGGTACTATCGAGCGGACGGTGTGCCCCATCCTGCTGGCTAACGCGTAGCTGTCGCACATAGCGCCGCTACAGACGATCGCCAGCGGCACCGCCGCGACGACAGAACCAATCCAGATACGCCGCATACAGTCCCCTTCCCTGGTGGGTTTGAGCAGCGCGCTTTTTCTCCCACCTGACGGGGCTGCTCTTAGGCGCTCCAACCCCGCCATCGGCGGCCTTATGTATTAAACGCCCGAGCAGCCTCTGTCAAGGTGGGTTGTCATCTATGAAAGGCATGCTGTGTCGTCCATGAAGGGCACGGTGGTGTCATCCGTGAAGGGCCAGGGCCACCGAAATCCGTCGAGTCTTATGACATCAAGGCAGGGGAGTGGTCGGTTAGGCGAGAGGCGCCCGGTGTCGCGCGGCGTGGCCGCGTCTTGCATATCGCCAGCAGATCGTCTGCCTAGCGCAAGAGCACCCTGCGTCCGCGCGTCGCCCACTGCCCATGCAGCCATGGGCCGATGACCACCGTGTCACCTTGGACGGACCTGCTGCCGGTGATCGTGATCGACGTACCACCCACGACCGAGCCCAAGTTCGCCGATGGGAGGTGGTCGTTGTGGGTCGCGGTGGCGACGTTATTGTGAGTGAACGAAGTAGACGTCGGCACTTGAGGAGCTCGTGATGAGCGTAAAGACTGCGCCGAGTTGCCCGTTCGGTCCAACCACGTGCGAGGGATCGAGGTACACCCAACCTTGCCCGGTGCTCCATGAGCTCGTCGCGAACGTGTGCCAGGTCGCGCCGTCATCGTTGCTGACCATGGCGAGGACCCTGCTGCCACCGCCGGAAACGTTCTCGTGACACATCCTGTAGATCGCCCCCGTATAGCTCGCGTTCTGACTCAGCCCTCCGTCGGACTGCTGGCCTAGCGCACACGCATCGCCTTCAGCCGTCTTTTGCGCATGGGTGCGGTTGATCCAAGTCTGCGAACTCCAATCCAGGTAACCGAACGATGCATGGTCCTGGGGGGTAAAGCCACCGTATGAGGCGGCTACGCCATTGTCGTTCCACAGAACAGTGTTGAGCATATTCCAGTTGCCCGTTGCCGTGTAGGACGATGAGCCATGGAGCTCGAACTCGTTCGGATCAGCCGTATTGACGATCTGGTAAGAGTTGGAATCAGAGCCATAGATCGGCAGCGTCACCTGCCCATTGGGGCCGTCCCAGGTCGCTCCACCGTCACTCGTGACCAAGAAGTGCGCGTCATAGTAACTCTGGACGCCTGCACCGTTGTTCCACAGCGGACTGTCAACCGTCGTCCACCCGAAAAGAACCTTGCCGTTGGGACCGATAGACAGGTTCGGGTACTCCGCCTCGTCGTAGTCGCTATTGCAGCAAGAGGACACCCGAGATTTGAATAGCGCGACCGTTTTGTCGATAGCCAGGGTCGAGCCGTTGATGGCAATGAACTCGGGATGCGGGTAGTAGTTCTGCCACGTAGCAAGATCAAGCTCATTGCCAGCTGGGTCATAGATCATCGAATACTTGCTACCGCCGTAGTCCACGATCGTGTGCTGCGGCGCAGACGAGAAGGAGCCGGCCTGGAACTTCCAGATCTGTGTTTCCCAGTCAAGGTTGACGGACGAGTTGAATGTGTTGCCCGTGACAAAGAGGTCGCCATTGGCGTCCTTGTCGATCCCCGGGTCCTGCACCAGCGCCCCGCTGCTCGAGCTGTCATAAACCGTCGACCACGTTGACCCGCCGTCGGTTGACCGCACGAGCTTGAAGTATCCGCAACCGCAGCCCGGAATCAGATTGTTGTCCTGGGTCGAGCGGTAGACGGCGAAGATGCCATAGGAGCCGTCGTAAACGACGTGCTGCAACCAAGGGCCAAATGTGGCCCCCGGATCCTCCCCGGTGCCCGTAGAACTACCGAGCTTCGTGACCACCAGAGAACTCCCTGCGGTAGCGGTGTACGTGAACGTGGCGCCGGTGACGGCTTCGCTGGCAGAGCCGTTGGGCGGGATCACCCACAGGTTCCATGTCCCGGGCTGGGCTCCGCCACCGGTCGCGGCGGTGATCTGCGTCGAGCTGACCACGTTCACTTCGGTGGCGGCGATCGCCGTGGCATCCGGACCGTTGCCCTGGCCGATGACCAACGTGTCACCCTGCACGAACCCGCTGCCGGTGACCGTAATCGCCGTACCACCCCCGACCGGACCCGAACTCGGCGACACCTCGGAAACCGCCGGGGTGGGAACCGCCGCGGTGTACGTGAACGTGGCGCCGGTGACGGCTTCGCTGGCAGAGCCGTTGGGCGGGATCACCCACAGGTTCCATGTCCCGGGCTGGGCTCCGCCACCGGTCGCGGCGGTGATCTGCGTCGAGCGTGTTGCCACGCACATAGCGG
>CAWBDP010000013.1:0-122463 GCA_963787635.1 uncultured Actinomycetota bacterium
GGGGAGCAATACGAACGGGCGGCGGCGGCAGGTAGGGCACAGATTTCGCTGTTCCCACCATTCGTCGCGGGCCGGATGCTTGACCACGGCCTCCTGCCACAACTCATCCCACGGATGCGGGTTGTGCGGAACCCTCATCAATTGCCGCAGCATGCTGATCGCCGCCTCACCATTGGCGGTCTCGAATTTCTTGTGTATCCGAGGTGTTTTCAGCACGCGGCGAGCGAGGTCGAGTGGTTTGCTGCGCCACAGCTTGTCGCTGCGCTCGGAGGCAATGCCGATCATCGCCAGAAACGACGACACGAAAGCCGAACTCAGCAGTCCGTGGTGATTAGCACCCTCGTAGAGGTCTGCCGTCAGCGCAATCGGCAAAATCGCCTTGAGGTGCGGCGGCCGCTCGACGGCCGCTTCGAGTTGGGTCATGGCGAAGTAGCTGATGCCGATCATGCCCACGTTGCCGTCACACCAGGGTTGCGCGGCGACCCACTCCACGAGGTCGTACATGTCTTGACGTTCCTGGGGGTCGAAGAAACCGAAGGTGCCACTTGATCGACAACTTCCGCGCACGTTCGCGATGACGTGCACGTAGCCGCGCGGCACCCAGAAGTCGTCACGCCGGCCTCGATGAATCCGGCCGGCGCGCCGAGATTTTGGATCTGCCGCGGGTAGGGCGACGCGGCGATGAGCGCGGGGAAGCGGCCTTGGGAATCCGGCCGGTGAATGTCAGCAAGCAACGCGGTGCCGTCGCGGAGGGCGATTGCCGTGTTGTTGTCGCTGCGCGACGTGTAGTGGGGCTCGCTGAGGTTGCGGTAGGTCCGCCCGGTGTCTTGCGGTCCATTGAGCATTGTCGGCATAGTTTCACTATACGTTGAGACTAGTTTCAACGCAAGATGAAATTACGCGGTATGGTGAGTCCGTGACGACGCGATCAATCACCCCGGGCCCACGTGACGAGCGGGGGGTGCTGGCGGCACGCATCCTGGATGCGGCGCGCAACGAGTTCGCCGAACACGGTTGGGCTGGAACGGCGATCCGCGCCATCGCCCGCGCCGCAGAAGTCGACCCGGCGTTGATCTACCACTACTTCGGCTCCAAGGAACACCTGCTCGACGCGGCGACCGTGGCACCGCAGAACTGGTTGGACTCGGTCACCAGGACGTGGGCGACACCAAAAAACAATCTGGGCCGACAACTGCTGCAGAACGTGCTAGACAGCTGGGCTGACCCCGAAATCGGTCCGACGCTGCGCGCCATCATGCTGACCGCTGCCCATGAACCCAGAACCCGCGAAAAGCTGCGGGTGATCGTGGAGCGCGGCCTGATCGGCGAGTCGACGCTGGGAACAGACGAAGCAGACCGGCTACGCCGCAGCGGCTTGATCGCCAGTCAGTTGATCGGCCTGGGGATGCTGCGCTTCGTCTGGAAGATCGAGCCGATCGCCTCGATGGCCGACGACGAACTGATGGCGGCGATGGCGCCGAACCTGCAGCGCTACGTCGACGGTGACCTCGACTGACGTCGAAAGCCTCCCTGACTTCACCGAGGTGTATGCCCCGTGCCCACCCTCGTCGTCGCGAATCTGCACGTGGTGGTGTGCTGTGTGCCGTGCCCTGTCACCTGTGCGCGATGCTGGGCTGCATTGTAAGAGGGAGTCGAACCCTTGCACTGCCCTTCGCGCGCCAGGGGCCGGCTGTTGCCCGCCGGCAGGCTTGTGCACGCCTTCGCGGCAACTACCTGCGTCACCTCGGTTGCTCAGTCCAGCAGGTCAACCTCCCAGTTGGAGCGTTGGATTCGCACATCGAGCTCGCGAAGCTCGCGAGCGAGATCATCGGCCCGCGAGCGCAATTCGGCGACCGGCAACGCGGACAGCATTCTTAGCTCGGACCGCAGTTGACGCGCGTAGCCGGGCTGGCCAGTTCCTGCCGCCGCGTCGGCCGCCGAAGTCACCACGGAGTGACGTGCCCGCAATGCGTCTCGGCGGGCAAGCGCGTCGGTTAGCGTGCCGTCGGCTCCGAGCTGCGTTGCGGCGTTGGTGCGGTTGATCCGACGAATCAGGGTCTCGTATCCGTCCAGCACCTCATCAGCTTCGGCAAGCAGAGCCACGGCATCCTCAGCAGGCTCCTCGCCCTCTTGGAAACGGGCGTTGCTGACAATGCGACTGCGGAGCCGCTCGATCTGGCGCGCCGAATCCGCGCGCAACGCCAATGCCTCTGCCAGTTTCACGATCCTCAGTGTAAGGGCCCTAATCAGGGTGCAATCACGCAAATTTCGCGCAGACTAGCCGGGGATGGGACGCCGGTTGCGGATCAAACCTTCGCCGCCGTTGTAATCGTCGTCGGCGTTGTAGGTGAGCACACCGACCGCCGCGCCGTCGGCCTCGTACCAGACCGTGAACCCGTCGTTGTGGTCGACGAGCCGGGCGCGCTCGAATCCGTCGCCCCACGCGTGATATTTCAGGGTCGCCTCCCCGATGGTGGTCCAGAACCCGGGTACGCCGTCCCATTCGCCGGACTGGCCCGCCGCACCCGCGCCGGCGATCGAGCCCTGGTCGACCGCGTCCTGCCAATGCTCCACCGCAATCGCCCGGCCGGCCGTGCTGTTGTGGGCCAAGGCGACATCGCCTGCGGCGTAAACGTTTTCCGCCGATGTTCGCATGTGCGCGTCCACCACGATCCGGCCATCGCTGGTCTTGATCCCGGCCGCGGCGGCAAGTTCCGACTGCGGCTGGATGCCAGTCGCCGCCAAGATCAGATCGCAGTTGATCGACACCCCGCTCTCGAGGCGGACCACTCCGGCTTGCAGTTCGGCGACCGACACCGAACCGGCGTAGCGCGCTCCCGTCTCGGTCAGCAGCTCTACCATGCGTGCCCCGGCGTCGGCGCCCAACCGGTTGGCCTGCGGCACCGGTTCGGGAGCGACCAGGGTGGTGGCCACACCGCGCATCGCCAGGGACGCCGCGGCTTCACAGCCGATGAACCCGGCTCCGATCACCACTGCGGAATTGGCTTCGCCGGCCGCGTTGCGCAGCGACTGTGCGTCGGCAAGTGACCGCAGCTGCAACGCCAATTCGCCCCCGGGACCGGGAAACGGCGACGGCTTGGACCCGCAGGCCAGCACCAGCCACCGATAGGGGTAGTCGGTTCCGCCCGCGGTCACGTGTTGCTCCGCGAGATCGATGCCGTCGACCGCGCCGGTGTGGACCAGCTGGATCGAGTGTTCGTCGAACCATTGGGCGGGATGCAACTCGACGTCGGCGACCTCGGCGTCGCCGCGCAAGAATTCCTTGCTCAGCGGCGGTCGGGCGTAGGGCAGTGCCGGGTCTTCGGTGAGGATTTTTATCGGGTCACTTCGATTGTGTTCGCGGAAGGCCTCGGCGGCGCTGACGCCTGCCGGACCGCTGCCGATCACGATCAGTCCTGACGATGTCACGCTTGACTGGCTACCCCGCGACGGACCGCTTTATGCGGGTTGGGGGTAGACGGTGGCCGCGATCTGCAGGATCTCGGGGCGGTCCGCCGGCAGGATGAACCCGGAGTGAATCGCGCTGTCCAGCGCGGTGGTGAATCGTTGCAGGTACTCGGTGGTCCCGCCCGGATAAAGCCGGTGCACCGTGGCGGTGTCGAAAGGCTCGCCGGAACCGAAGATCGCGGCCATGATGCTCCCGAACGCGTCTTCGGAGGCGCCGTCCGGGGCGCCGATACCGGATGTCCGCGCAATCGGTACGTCCACCCACGGGGTCCGGGCGCCGCCCTGGGCGAGGCCATGGGCATCCAGAACGGGCTGGGGCTCATCGGTTTCGCGCATCGCAATCGGTGCGGCGGAAGTGGCTTGCTCGCCGGTTCGGACCCAATTGTCCAGCGCCGAGATTGCCGCCTGCACCACGTAGTGGTGTTGCGGGGCGAAGTTGATGTAGTGCCCGAGCTGCTGGCCCATCAAAACGTTGGTGGGCGCGTAGGCCCGCACGATGTCATCCAGCGGTGCGAAGCCGGTGTCGATCGGCGCCACCTGGATCGTGTAGTTGTCGGCATGCGCGGAGCCGGGTATCTCCCACACCCGCAGCCACTGGTTATCCGGCTGCCTAGCGAAGTAATAACCATGGCGCACGCCGCCGAAAAGATCGGTCTCGGTGATGACCGTGATCAACGGGACCCGAAGATCGTCGCGGAACCTGACCACGTGCGGCACGTTGGTCAGCGTCTCGTCGAAGATGGAACTGCCGTCCAATGGTGCGGCAGAACCGAATCGGGAATGCACCAGGAATCCGTCGTAAACCCGGGCGAGCGGATCGACGGCGTTGACGTAGGTCGTCAGGAACATCGCCGATTGAGACTCGCCCACCGCGACAACGTGTTGGTGGCGTAGTCCGCGCAGCACGCTGCTGTGTGCTGCATTGCTGATGGCCCCACCGATTTGGGAGAAGATATCGTAGGCAAAGGCGTCGCCGGGATGGTGCAGCGATCGATATCGTGCCGGGTCCTGGCACTTCAGCGACATGTCCATGCCAAGCAGGCTGGCACCGCCTTCGATACCCACCTGCTGGACCGAGACTGCGACGTACGCGTAGCCGGCGCGCAGTATTTCGCGATGCGCCATCATCCACAGCGCCGGAGCATCGATGCCGCCGCTGACGTTGAGCCATTCGACCAGCACTGTGCCGTTGAACTGCGCCCGATCCGCCGGCGTGAGCACCACCATCCGAGTGGTGAAATCAGCGGTGCCTGAAGGTTTTACACTCCACCGGCCGTCGGGGCCAAGCTCCTCTGCAGGTGCATAGGACGAGGCGGTCCCGGAAACGAAGAACTCCTCGGCGACATACCCGAGGTCGCCAATGTCAAAGGCGCCCAGCAGCAGCTGCAGCTTGCCTGGCACGGGTACAACGACTGGGGGATCCGTCACCGGCTCAACCCTACTGGCTCGTGATCCAATGCCGGGCGCGCGGCATACTAAGTTGCTAGCTGCGCAACTCGAGGCACTCCAGTAACAGATTGTGTGGACTGACCACTTTCGAAATGCGATACCACATGCGATATCAGCCTGCGCCGGAACTGTTCCGCGGAGCTGGGCACGGTCGCCGTTGGCCACGTGGCGCAAGTTTTGTGTGACATTCTGTGCTGGTGTCCGCCGGGGGCCCACCGTCGGGGCTTGTGACGTTTTTGTTCACCGATATTGAGGGTTCGACCCGCCGGTAGGAAGCCGACGCGGATGCGATGCGGACGGCGCTGGCTGCCCATGACCAGGTGTTGCGTTCTGCGATTGGGCACAACCCTTTCGCTCTCTCGTATGCGCTGCTGGCATACGGCTACGCCTTCCGCGAATCAGATCCCGTTCGCGCCAGCGCAACTACCGCCTGTTGCGGCTCGAGGGCTACGCCGGTCAGATGCGCTACCACTCGCCGACCAGCCAATACGGCCAGATGTCGCGGGTGGGTCGATACGATGACCTCGACGTCCCCGCAGTGATGCAGGGGGTGCTGGGCGAGATCGAGTCGGGCAAGTTCGCTGACGAGTGGGACGCCGAGCGGCGCGCGGGCTACCCGAACCTGGAGCGCCTGCGGGCCGAGAAGCTCAGCCCAGAGGTCGTCGCCTTCGAAGAAAACCTGCGCGCCCGCCTCGGCGCGCGAGCCCGGCGGGATTAACCGACCGGCTCAGTGTGGCGCACTAAGCTGCTGCGGGTGTTCAGCCGAGGCACGGCCGAACACCATCGACTCCTCGATGCGTTCGAAGCGCCGGCTGAGTACATCACTCAAAAAATTGTGGCTGACTTTCCACGGCCGGTGCGTACCGGATTTCGGGTGCACATGTCGACCACGCTTCACGTAACCCGATTCCAGGTGGAACGTCGGCTGCTCAGACATTCCCGTATCGCCCAGGTGCGGATATGCGTGGGTGTAGCCGCGAGCGTTCATGTACTCCAACAGTTTTGCGACAGACCGTGCGGACAGGTCGGCGCCTAGCGTCCAGGATGCATTGATGTAGCCGAAGCTCCAGGCGATGTTCGGGACGTCCTCGAGCATGTGTCGTCTGTACAGGAAGTGTTCGTGAGGGTCGATCTTCTCGCCGTTGATGCTCACGGTGATGCCGCCGAGTGCCTGCAGTTGCAGCCCTGTCGCCGTGATTACCACGTCGGCCTCGATGCGTCGCCCAGACTTCAGCGCGACGCTAGTGGCGTCGATGTGATCGATATGGTCGGTTACCATCTCGACGCTGCCGTCACTGATCGCCTTATACAGGTCGGCCTCTACGATGAAGCACAGGCGCTGATCCCAAGGGTCGTATGGCGGCGTGAAGTGGGTGTCAATCGGATAGTTTTCGGGCAGATTGCGTTCCGCGATGCGGCGTAGCAATCGCTTGCTGAACTCTGGCGCCTTCCGTGCGACAACCCACATGAGCTGCGCGACGAATGCGTTGCGCCATCGAACAATCCAATGAGCGAGCCGCAGCGGCAACGCCTTCCGCAAGGCATTGGCCGTCGGCTCTTCCTTCACCGCCGAGATCATGTAGGACGGCGTGCGCTGCAGCATCGTTAAGTGCGCCGTTTTCTCGGCTAACGGCGGGATCAGACTGACCGCAGTCGCACCGCTGCCGATCACCACAACCCGTTTTCCGGCGTAGTCGAATGACTCCGGCCAGTGTTGCGGATGGATCACCTCCCCGGCGAAGTCCTCGATCCCGGGGAACGTCGGGTGGTAGGGATTGTCATAGTCGTAATAGCCGGTCCCGAAGAACAGGAACCGGCACCGGTAGGTTTTCTCGGCGCCGTATTGCCGGGCCTGAACCGTCCAGGTGTCAGTGTCAGAGTTCCAGTCGGCGGAACGCACGTAGGTGTTGAGCCGGATGTGCCCATCGATGTGATGCTTGCGCACCGCGTCGTCCAGATACTTCCAGATCTGGTCACCGTCGACGATCATCTCGGGCCGAGTCCATGGCTCCCAGGGAAAGCACAGTGTGTAGATATCGCTGTCGGAACGCACGCCCGGATAGCGGAACAGATCCCACGTTCCGCCAAGTCGCGCACGGCGTTCGAGGACCGCATAGCTCAGCCCCGAGTTGCGCTCATGTATGCGGTAAGCGGCGCCGATACCCGAGATCCCGGCTCCGATGATCAGTACATCGAAATACTCGACGCTATCGGCAGCGGAGTTCGCCGCAGCCGCGAATTGTGGATCTCCCGTCATTTCACGCACGGAATCTTCTGCCCGGTCATGCGCGTGAGGTAAGTAGGTGTCGGTTCTTGCGTCCCGGTACCGGTGGCCGGCACCGTGGTGACGGGCGCTGCGGACGTTGTGGCCGGAGATTCCGAGGTGTGGATGAGGTCGTCAAACCTGGAGTAATCGGTCCCGACAGTCAGTCGCACCGAGTTGGGGGCGACGCTCGCGGATGCGGTGGCAGTTATGCGTAATTCATCGGCCAGTTCGGCAGCGGCTTGCTTCGCGCCGGATCCGTAGGCGACGGTGCTTATCTGGCTGGTGGAGTCGGCAGTGCTGATCGCCCCCGCAGTAAAGTGTCCTGTCGCAAAGGACGTTTCGAAGGCCGCGGCCTCGCCTTGTCTGCCGGAGGCATTGACCACGTCGAGCGCGACGCTGCCTGTGGCCAATGACGCAGCGCCGTCGCTTGGCTGCGCCGCTGCGCGGGTGCGGCTGCTCGACAGTGCGATAGGAGAGTCGGCGGCCACCAGGTTATGCACGATGGAGCGGATGGTGGGTACGTCGATGAAATTGACATCTTCACCATCTGAAATAGTGCCGAAATCGGTTACCGGCAGAGTG
This sequence comes from uncultured Actinomycetota bacterium, assembly GCA_963787635.1. Lineage (GTDB taxonomy): Bacteria > Actinomycetota > Actinomycetes > Mycobacteriales > Mycobacteriaceae > Mycobacterium. The sequence goes on from CAWBDP010000013.1 coordinate 7,766, forward strand.
TATAGCGCGACGGGTCTGTCGAGCACCGCCGACACGTTCCGAATGAGGTTGTTCAGGTCGGTACCAGCGTCCACGGCGATGTTTTGCTTGGCGACGTCCATTAGGGCGCCCAGCCGGGTAGGGGTCGACAACGCGCCACTGTGGCGCAACGCACTGACCAGCGAGACGATGAACGCCTGCTGGCGGCGGCTTCGATCAAGGTCGGTGAACATCGCATCGTTGCTATCGCGGCGTTGCCGCACGAACGACATTGCCTGGGCCGCATTGATTTGTTGCATGCCTTGATGAAAGTCCGCACCCGAGTAGTAGCGATCCGCGGTGTCCTCGTTCAGGCACACAGTGATGGGTTCGACCACGCGCGCGATCTGAAAGAAGCCAACCAAGGTGACCTCGATGAAGTGGTCGATCGGGATCTGCAGCAGCCGCATGACCGTGCTGATCTCAGCTTTGCGGCCCGCCTCACGCGCCTGCTGTTCTCTGGCCGCCGAGTTTGCCCCATCGGGCGATGCTGTTGTAGATCGCTGGTTGCCGGAGCTGCGGCCGTCCATCACGCCCTGATAGGCGAAGCTGTAGGCCTGTTTGACCTTGCCGCGGCAGTCTGAGGTTGGGCACCCGGCCAGATCGACGTAGTCGTCGCGGGGAATTGAGATCGCCGTGGCCGCACCGTCCCCGGCGGGCAGGTGCAACACGATGAGCGCGTCCGCGTCGCCCTCGCCGGAATCTTCATCGCCGGCATGCAGCGCGTTATAGATGTCAGGCGGCACGGGCCGGCCGCGCTGGTCACGACGGCTATCGAGCCCCATGATCAGGATGTTTTGCTCACTTCCAGTTGATACGGGCTGACCGGCCAGGGCATCAGACGTGGTGATGCCGGCTGAGACGGTGCGATGGGCGATCCATCCGATGCCCGCGACGACGATCACGACCGCCGATGCCAGCGCGGCCAGCACCTTGACGCCAGCAACGATCAAATAGTTGGGGCGTAGGCGATGCCAGGCTGAGGGTTCGGCTCGGTGTGTCATGACAGAAACGAGAATAGCCAGGTCGCGGCGCTCGTAACCAACTCCCGTCCAGGTAGAGGGGGCCGGTCAGGATCAGCGAAATGTTCGTCGGCCCGGTTTGAAGTGCTCGAGCGGCAGCGTCCGGGCCGGTAGGCGCAGAACCTACAACAAAGATGGCGAGTTCTGAAAGTTCGGCGCGGTTTGAATTTCGAAGCGGAAGTTTGTCGCGCAACGCACCGACAACAAGAGAACGCTGTTCGTAAAGACCTGCTCGGGGTAGTGATGCCGCGGATGCTTCGGTCGTCTCTCAGTTGAAACCAACGTTGTCCAGCCGTCGAAGTCAGATAAACGATGCCGTTGCATCTCAATTGAGACGAGGTCTGTAACTCGCTGAACTTCGCCTCAAAACACCTTTATCCGGTGACCGGGGGACTGATCCGCCGATGTTCGAGAGGTGGGACGTGGTTCCTCGTGAAATTCTGTGAGCGTGTCCGCGGCAGCCGCCCCATCGGGGGTGGTGACGTTTCTGTTCACCGACATCGAGGGGTCGACTCGTCGGTGGGAGGCGAACGCGGATGAGATGCGGAAGGCGCTGGCCGCCCATGACCGTGTGCTGCGTAACGCCATTGCGGCGCACGACGGCTTCCTGTTCAAGCACACCGGTGACGGGGTGTGCGCCGCATTCGCATCGCCGCGATTAGCGGTGGAGGCTGCTGTGGCCGCGCAGCGCAGGCTCGAGTTGCCGGTACGGATGGGGCTGGCAACCGGCGAGGCCGAACTGCGCGAGGGGGATTACTTCGGCACCGTGCTCAATCGCGCCGCCCGGGTGATGGCCGCGGGCCATGGTGGTCAGGTCCTGCTGGCCGAGTCAACGGGGGGTCTGCTCAGCGGCATCGATCTCGTCGACCTGGGGCCGCGGCGGCTGCGAGATGTGCCGGTGCCCGTTGGAGTGTTTCAACTACGAGCAACTGGCCTGCAGACAGAGTTTCCGCCGCTGCGGACGCTGGATACGACACCGGGGAACCTCCGTCCGCACACCACGAGCTTCATTGGACGCGAGTCGGAGGTCGCCGAGCTGCACGCGGTGGTGAAGGCTGATCGGCTGGTCACCTTGATCGGTGTCGGTGGGATCGGCAAGACCCGCCTGGCGACTGAGGTCGCCGTGCGGGTGGCCGACGAATTCCCCGATGGTGTCTGGTTTTTCGACTTGGCTGCGGTTGCCGATCCTGCTGCGGTGCCTGATGCGGTGGCTGCGGTGCTGGGCATCACCCAACAACCGGGCAAGACCGTGAGCGAGAGTGTCGCCGCCGCGCTGGAGGGCAGGGTCAGGTTGTTAGTGTTCGACAACTGTGAGCACGTGCGCGACGCCGCCGCCGATATGATCGAAGCCATCCTCGCCGCATCGGCAACAGTCAAAACTCTGGCCACCAGCCGTGAAGGACTGGGCATTGCAAACGAGCAGATGTGGCCGGTGCCGTCACTGGATGTCGACGCGGCCGTGGGTCTCGTCATTGAACGGGCCCACCGGGAGGCTCCGGCTAGCGCGGCCGACGAAGCAAGCGCTGTTGCCGAGATCTGCCGGCGTCTCGACGGGATCCCACTGGCCATCGAGCTGGCGGCTTCGCGGACGGCGTCGATGACCCCCAACGAGATCCGTGATCGCCTCGATCAGTGGTTCAAGCTGCTCGTCGGTTCACGGCGTGGCTTGGGCCGCCACCAGACGCTGCGCCACGCAGTGGCGTGGTCCTACGACCACCTCGAAGACCCCGAGAAAATACTGCTCGAGCGGCGTTCAGTATTCGCCGGCGGATTCGACCTCCAAAGTGCTTGCGCGGTAGCGGGCTCGTCGCGCGCGGCGAGGCGACCGAGGCACGCACTGCGCATGCCCGCTACTTCGCCAGACGCGAGAACGACATCCGTGCACTCTGGGACAGCCCGCGTCAGCGTGAGGCCTACACCTGGTTGACCACCGAGCTGGCCAATCTGCGTACCGCATTCCGCTGGGCTGCCGACCAAGGCGATCTGGACGTCGCCGCCCCGATCGCAACATATGCGGGGTGGTCAGCTTTCAGATGGAGAATTACGAACCGATCGCGTGGGCCGAAGAGCTCATCGAGCCGGCCCGAGCCACCTACCACCCCTGGCTCGCGGCCCTGTATGTGGTGGCGTCGAACTGCTACATGGCCGGGCGTATCGATCCGGCTATTCACTACACCGAGGCCGCCCAGCGGGCGATCAGTGCTGGAAGCGAACACATCCCGTACGGCGCTGAAGGCTACGTCGGCGGTGCCTACGTTGCGGTCCGCCAGCCCGAACGGTGGATCGAGTGGTGCCGCACTCAGCTCGCGCGCGGCCTGGATACCAACGCGTACATCACCGCGAACCTGCTCATCGGACTGTCGGTCACCGGTTCTACCGACGACGCGATGGCGGCCGCAACCGGCCTGATTGATGCCGCCGAAGCCACCGGCAACCCATGGGTGCTTTCCTGGGCGCTTCAGGGCTACGGCTTGGCCGTTTATGACGCCGACCCGGTTCGCGCGCTGGCTGCCCTGCGCCGTGGCATGGCGATCGCCGAAGACAGCGGCAACCGCGCCGAGCAGTCGCACATTGCGAACAACCTGTGCCGTGTCGAGGCTGCACACGGCGACCCGCTGGCAGCACTCGACTACTTCATCATGGCGATCGCCAACTATCGCGATTCCGGCAACACCTACATGATTGGCGGCCCCCTCGGGTCTCTTGCGGTCTTTTTCCACCTGCTCGGCCGATACGAGCCGGCGGCCACCATCGCCGGGTTCGCCGTCACAAGCCCTATCGCTGCGCTTCCTCTGATGGCGGGGCTCGGCACCGCAGTTGCACACCTTCGGAATGTCCTCGGCGAGGCGACCTACGAATCGCTCGCCTGCCAGGGTGAAGCGATGACCACCGCCGAGATGGCGACCTACGCCTACGACCAGATCGACCAGGCCCGCGCAGAACTGAGTGCCGTCTCGAAATAGACGACATTCGAGAGTCTCAAAACCTCATACGGTAATCACCGTGAATGCCGACTGCCCTCGGCGAAGTGTTCAATTGGCTATCGTTAGAGGACGCTTGAACGCGGGGGTCGGGATTGGCGGAGGGTCGGATGACGGCCATAGCGGCGTGCCGAACGTGCGGCACCGAGCCTCTTGAGAATGCTCGGTTTTGCCACGGCTGTGGCTCACCTATTTCCGAGCCCGACACTCATGCGGAGTACAAACAGGTCACCGTGCTGTTCGCCGACGTGGTCCACTCGATGGACCTCGCGGCTGCCGTCGGGGCGGAGCGGCTTCGCGAGATCATGGCCGACCTCGCCGACCGGTGCGCGGCAGTGGTGAAACGCTATGGCGGCACGGTGGACAAGTTCACCGGCGACGGGATCATGGCGGTATTCGGTGCGCCGATGGCGTTGGAGGACCACGCCGTCCGCGCTTGTCTTGCGGCCCTGGGCGTTCAGGAGCAGGCGAAGCTGCTTGCCGTCGAAGTCCTAGAACGCGACGGTGTGAATCTGCAGTTGCGCGTCGGACTCAACTCCGGTCAAGTGATAGCCGGTGAAATCGGTTCAGGGCCTTTCGGTTACACCGCGATCGGAAACCAGGTCGGCATGGCGCAGCGGATGGAATCGGTGGCGCCGCCGGGTGGAGTGATGCTCAGCGTGTCGACAGCGCGACTTATTGAGGGCGCGGCGAGTCTGGGCGAGTCTGAGCTGGTTCAGATCAAGGGCTCCGACGTGCCGGTGCCCGCCCATCTGCTGCTAGGGGTGTCGGAGCGGGATCGCCGTGCCTCAGGTGCTGAGTCGGCGCTGGTGGGTAGGCGGTGGGAGATGGCCGTGGTGGAGGCCCTACTGCAACGCGCTATTGAGGGTCATGGCTCGGTGGTCACGGTGGTGGGGTCCCCGGGGATTGGCAAGAGCCGCCTGGTGCGCGAGGTCGCTGGGATCGCCGCGGCGCGGGATGTGGAGGTGTTCGCGGCATACTGCGAATCGCATGCCAGCGACATCCCGTTCCAGGTGGTGGGTCGGCTGTTGCGCGCTGCGACGGGCGTGGGCGGGCTCGACGAGCTAGTGGCTCGTGAGCGGGTGCGGAGTCAAGCTTCTGATGCCGACCCTGAGGACGTGCTGCTGTTGGAGGACCTGCTGGGCATCGCCGATCCCGATGTGGCTGTGGCCAAGATTGATCCGGATGCGCGGCGGCGGCGGTTGACCGCGTTCGTGAACGCCGCCTCGTTGGCCCGGAAAAGCCCGGGGCTCTATGTGATCGAGGACACCCATTGGATCGATGAGGTCAGCGAGACGATGCTGGCCGAGTTCCTTACGGTGATTCCCCAGACGGCCTCGCTGGTGCTGGTCACCTACCGCCCCGAATATCAGGGTGTGTTGAGCCGCGTGGCTGGTGCCAAAACCATAGCCCTTGCGCCACTGAGTGATTCGGAGACCGCAGCACTGGTTTCGCAGCTGCTCGGGCCGGACCCCTCAGTCGGCGCGTTGGCCTCGGTGATCGCCGAGCGGGCCGCCGGTAATCCGTTTTTCGCCGAGGAGATAGTGCGGGATTTGGCCGAGCGTGCTGTGTTGCGCGGCAACCGCAGCGCTTACGTTTCCGCGGTCGACGCTGCCGAGGTCACGGTGCCCGCAACTGTGCAGGCCACCCTCGCCGCCCGCGTCGACCGGCTGAACTCTAAAGCGAAACGCACCCTGAACGCTGCGGCGGTCATCGGTGCGAAGTTCAGCCGCGACCTACTGGAAACGCTGGGGATTGATCCTGTCCTGGAAGACCTGGTGGGGGGCGAGCTGATCGATCAGATCAGGTTTACCCGACAGCCCGAGTACGTGTTCCACCATCCGCTGATCCGCATGGTGGCCTACGAATCACAACTGAAGTCGGAGCGTGCCGAGTTGCATCGGCGGCTGGCTGCCGCGATTGAGGCCCGTAGCCCAGCCTCGGCTGATGAAAATGCTGCGCTGATCGCCGAACATTTGGCGGCTGCCGGTGATCGGCACACCGCCTACGGCTGGCACATGCGTGCCGCAAAATGGGCGACCAACCGCGACATCGCCGCAGCGCGATTGAGTTGGGAGCGTGCCGGAACCATCGCAGACGCATTACCCGCCGATGACCCAGGCCGGGCAGCCATGCGTATCGCCTCGCGCACCATGTTGTGCGGGACCGGCTGGCGAGTCCACGCCAACGTTGCCGGTGACCGCTTTGATGAATTGCGGGAGTTGTGCAGCGCCGCCGGGGACAAGGCGTCGCTGGGCATCGCGACGGCAGGATTGGTGGTTGGCTACACGCATCAGGACCGGGTGCGCGAGGCGTCGCAGCTGGCATCGGAAGCCTGGGCCCTTGCCGAGTCGGTCGGAGATGCGACCTTGACGGTGGGGCTGTCCTTCCCGGTGATCTACGGCAAGATCGAAAGCGGCGAGTGGTGTGACGTGCTGCGATGGTCACAAACCGTTATCGACCTGGCCGATGGTGATCCGTCGAAAGGCAACCTCCTTGTCGGGTCTCCATTAGCGCTCGCCTTTGCGTCGCGGGGTATGGCTCGTTATTTCCTGGGTCGTCCCGGATGGCCAGACGACCTGCGGCACGGCCTGGCTATGGCCCGCCGCGCTGACCCCGCGTCCTACGCCGGGGTTGTCGGCTACGTCTACTTGCTGGGGATACCGTTTGGCGTGCTGAGGCCCGATGATCGTGCGCTGCACGACATCGAGGATGCGCTACGGATCGCCGAGCGATCCAGTGATGACGTCGTAATGGGCTTCATCCAGGCGACGCTGGGCGTTGCGCTGGTGCACCGCGACACCATTGTGGAGCGTGGTCGCGGCCGGCAGCTGTTGGCCGAGGTTAGCGAACTGTTCGTGAACCAAGGACACAACCAATGCGATTTGCCGATCGTCGAGGTCTACTCGGCACGTGAGGCGGCAAGGCTAGGAGATCACGATGCCGCCATAGCGGTGATACGCGCCGCCGCCGACCATCTGTTCCGCCACGGACATCTGCTGTTGTGGGGCGTTCCAGCGACGGGTGTTCTGGTGGAGACACTGCTCGATCGCGGGGCCGACGGTGACGTAGCCGAAGTCGAGGCCGCGATTGATCGGTTGGCGGTCGCGCGAGCCGATGAGGGTCTGGTGATGCGCGACATCTGGTTATTGCGGCTGCGGGCGCTGCTGGCCGGTGCACGCGGTGATGAGGCCGGTTATCGAGACTATCGCGATCGCTACGGCAGTCTGGCGACATCATTGGGCTACGAGGGACATATCGCGCGGGCCGAGGCGATGCCATGACGCCTCGCATCCAGTGAGGGCTGCCCGCGGTGTCTTGAACAAGTTGGCATATGAGAGTCTCAAAACTTCGTATCGGAACCACCAACTGTGCAGCCAACAGTGCCTCGTGGAGTGTCCAATCGCCTATCCTGTGAGAACCGGGGGCCCGGATCGGCGGAGGGTCGGATGGCCATCGTAGCGGCGTGCCGGACGTGTGGCACCGAGCCTCTGGAGAACGCCCGGTTTTGTCACGGCTGTGGCGCACCAGTCCGAGACGGCGATTCCCACGCGGAATTCAAGCAGGTGACGGTTCTGTTCGCCGACGTGGTGCACTCGATGGACATCGCCTCTGCAGTCGGGGCGGAGCGGCTTCGGGAGATCATGGCCGAGCTGGTGGATCGGGCCGCTGCTGTGGTGAAACGCTACGGCGGGACGGTAGACAAGTTCACTGGCGACGGGATCATGGCGGTGTTCGGCGCGCCGGTGGCGCTGGAGGATCACGCTATGCGCGCTTGCCTTGCGGCGCTGGGCATCCAGGAGGAGACCGCCCGGCTGGCCGCTGAGGTCAAAGGCCGCGACGGGATAGACCTGCGGTTGCGTGTGGGGCTGAACTCGGGCCGAGTGGTCGCTGGTGGCATCGGTTCGGGTGCTTTGGGTTACACCGCGGTCGGAGACCAGGTCGGCATGGCGCAGCGGATGGAGGCGGTCGCGCCGCCGGGTGCGGTGATGCTCAGTGCGTCCACGGCGCGGCTGGTTGAGGGCGCGGTGGTGTTTGGTGAGCCGGAGATGGTGCGCATCAAGGGTGCCGCGGATGCGGTGCCGGCGCGGCGGCTGCTGGGCATGGCCGCGCAACGTGAGCGGACTGGTCCCGCGGAGTCGACGTTGGTGGGCCGCGAGCGGGAGTTGACCACGTTGGCGGCGATGCTGGATCGCTCGATCGTCGAGTGTGGGTTGGTGGTGGGGGTGGTCGGCGTTCCTGGTATCGGCAAGACCCGGCTTGCCCGAGAAGCCGTGCGGCTGGCGAAAGACCGTGGAGTGGAAGTGTTTTCCACGTTTTGTGAATCGCACGCCACCGACGTGCCGTTCCGGGTGGTGGCGCGTCTGCTGCGCATCGTTGGAGGGGTCAGCGGCCTGGATGATCAGACCGCTCGGGCACGTCTGCGGGAGCGGTTTCTCGACGCCGATCCCGAGGACCTGTTGCTGCTGGATGACCTGCTGGGTATCGGCGATCCCGCAGTGCAGTTACCCAAGATTGACCCGGATGCACGGCGGCGGCGGTTGACCGCCCTGATCAACACTGCCCAACTGGCCCGCACCCGACCGTCGATGTTCATCGTCGAGGATGTCCACTGGATCGACGACACCAGCGAATCCATGCTTGCCGACTTTGTGCCTGTGATCCCGCAGACTCACTCGATAGTGCTCTTCACCTACCGCCCCGAATATCGGGGTTCGTTGAGCCGGGTGCCCGGTTTTCAGAGCATCGCCCTTGCGCCGCTGAGTGATTCGGAGACCGCAGCACTGGTCACCCAGCTGCTGGGGCCGGATTCCTCTGTTGAGGCACTGGGCCAGGCGATCGCCGACAGGGCCGCCGGCAACCCGTTCTTCGCCGAGGAGATCGTCCGCGAACTGGCCGAGCGCGGTGTGCTGCGTGGGAACCGCGGCAGCTACCTGTCGATGGCCGATGTCGCCGAAGTCAGCGTGCCAGCCACCTTGCAGGCAACTATCGCCGCGCGCATCGACCGCCTCGACCCGAAAGCGAAACGCACGCTGAGCGCAGCGGCGATCATTGGCTCGCGGTTTAGCCGGGGCCTGCTCGAAACGCTGGGCATTGATCCTGCCCTTGGGGACCTGGTGGCCGCCGAGGTCATCGATCAGGTGAGTTCCACCGAAGGACCGGAGTATGTGTTCCACCATCCGCTGATTCGGGCGGTGGCCTACGAATCACAGCTCAAGTCGGACCGTGCGGAGCTGCATCGGCGGGTCGCAGCCGCAATCGAATCGCGTGACCCGTCGGCGGCCGAACAGCATGCGGCGCTGATTGCCGAACATCTGGAGGCCGCCGATGAGCTGCACGCCGCCTACGGCTGGCACATGCGGGCTGCCACCTGGGCTAGGATCCGCGACATCGCCGCGGCGCGACGAAGTTGGGAGCGTGCGGTAAAGATCGCCGACGCATTGCCCGCCGAGGACCCCCACCGAGCTGGCATGCGCATCACCCCCCGCACCATGTTGTGCGCGACCGCCTGGCGAGTCCACCAACATATTGCCGGCGCCCGTTTCGAGGAATTGCGGGAGTTGTGCGGCGCCGTGGGGGACAAGGCATCACTGGCCATCGCGATGACCGGTCAAGCGCACGATTACTTCTATCAGGGCCGGATCTCCCAGGCCGCCCAGCTGGCATCCGAGACCTGGGACCTCATCGAATCGCTCGGAAATCCGACCTTGACCGTAGGGCTCTCACCCTCGGTGATCCGCCCCAAGACCGCGACCTCTGAATGGTCTGAGGTGCTGCGATGGTCACAAAGGGCCATCGATCTGGCCGACGGTGACCCGTCTAAAGGCAACTTTATTGTCGGGTCTCCGTTAGCGCTCGGTCTCACGACAAGGGGTATGGCTCGTTATTGGCTGGGCATTCCTGGCTGGCGCGACGACCAGCGGCACGGCCTGGCCATGGCCCGCGAAGCCGACTCCTTCACCCACACCGGGGCCACCGCCTACGTCTATTTCCCGGCATTACTTAACGGCGTGCTCAGACCCGACGATTCCGCGATGCGCGATATCGAGGATGCCGTGCGGATTGCCGAACGATCCGGTGATGACGTGGCGTTGGCCTTCGCCTGGATGACGCTCGGCGCTGCTCTGGTGCACCGTCACGCGGATGCGGAGCATGACCGCGGACACACGCTGCTGGCCGAGGTCAGCGAAGTGTACAAGCGCCGGCAGCAAAACCTGAGCTTGTTACCGACCATCAACGTGTGGTTGGCCCGCGAGAAGGCTCGGCGTGGAGATCGCGATGAGGCTATACCGGTCATGCGGGAGGCCGTGGTCGATCTGTTCAGCGGTGGACGGCTGCAGGCGCACTGCGTTCGAGCGACCGGTGTTCTAGTGGAGACCCTGCTGGACCGCGGAGCCGAGGGCGACGCGGCTGAGGCCGAGGCCGCGATCGATCGGTTAGCGGCCGCGCCGGCCGATGAGGGCCTGGTTTTGCGTGACATCTGGCTACTGCGGCTGCGGGCTCTACTGGCGCGGGCTCACGGCGACGCCGCGGCTTACGCGAACATACGGGACCGCTACCGCGACATGGCGAAAACGCTTGGCTTCGAGGGGCACATCGAGTGGGCCGAGGCGATGCCGTGAGGCCAGCAATCCGGCGAGGCTAATCACGTTGTTTCGACTAGACGACGTCGGTACTCAAGACAGCTGCTCGGCGTGGCGTGATGATCAGACTGTGACCGATTTAGCCGGGACGGACCGACCTGATGTCGAGGTTATCGTCGTCGGCGCAGGCATCGCAGGCCTGTATCTCGCCTACCGTCTGAGCCGCGCCGGATGCCGATTCCGGGTATTTGAAGCGGGCGACGACATCGGCGGCACGTGGTACTGGAACCGCTACCCGGGTGCCCGGGTCGACGTCCCCAGCGTCGACTACATGTACAGCTTCGATCCGGACTGGCAGCGGGACTGGCAATGGTCGGAGAAATACGCCACCCAGCCGGAGATCCTGCGCTACCTGAGCCATGTCGCCGGCAAGCACGACTTGCGCCGCCACATCACCTTCGGGGCGCGGGTCCAGCGGGCGCGCTGGACCGACGGAGCGTCGCTGTGGCAGGTAAGCACGGACCGCGGAGACGAGGTCACTTGTCGTTTCGTGGTGATGGCCACGGGCTGTCTGTCTATACCCAAGCACGCTGAGGTCGACGGACTCGAGCGGTTCGCCGGCGAGGTCTACTTCACCAGTAGCTGGCCACCCGAACCCGTTGATTTCACGGACAAGCGCGTAGCCGTGATCGGCACGGGTTCCTCTGGTGTGCAAGTGATTCCGATGATTGCGCAGGAAGTGCGACAGCTGGTGGTGTTTCAGCGCACCCCGAATTTCTCGATCCCGGCGCGCAATGGCCCGATGCCCCCGGCGAAGCTCGCGCAATTGGCGAATGAGGCGCAATACCGTGCGGCGGCAAGGGTGTCGCCCGCTGGAATTCCGATGGAGCGCAGCAGCACCTCAACTTTTAGCGTCTCTGAGAGCGAGCGTCAAGAGGGCTATGAGCGCTCGTGGCAGTGCGGCTTGCTGTTCGAGGCCGTCAACGTCTTCGCTGACGTGCTGACCGATCCCGCAGCCAACCACGAGTTCGCCGAGTTCGTCCGAAACAAGATCCGCTCGATCGTCGACGATCCGCAGACGGCGGCCGATCTGTGCCCCACCGATCACCCGATTGCGACGAAAAGGCCTTGCCTGGATACGAACTACTACGCCACCTACAACCTGCCGAACGTCCGCCTCGTCAACGTCCGAAAACATCCGATCCAGCACGTCACCGAATCGGGTCTCGACACCGTAGACGAATCGTTCGCCCTGGACGCGATCGTCTTCGCCACCGGCTTCGACGCCGTGACCGGGGCGATAACGGCCGTCGACATCCGGGGCCGTAATAACCTCGCGCTGAAAGACAAATGGGCCCACGGGCCGCAAACCTACCTCGGGTTGACCACGGCCTGCTTTCCGAACCTGTTCTTCATCACCGGACCCGGGAGTCCCTCGGTGCTGTCGAACATGGTGGTTTCGATCGAGCAGCATGTGGATTGGGTGCTCGACTGTCTCGGTGACCTGAGCGTAGGTGGCTTCGATGTCATTGAGCCCACCCAAACGGCCGAAGCCGGATGGACCCAACACGTCAACGACTGCGCCGACATCACCCTCTACCCGGCCGCGAACTCTTGGTATATCGGCGCCAATGTGCCGGGCAAGCCTCGGGTTTTTCTGCCCTACTGCGCAGGCTTCGATTTTTACCGCGCCAGCTGCGACGAGGTGGTCGCCCACGATTATCTGGGCTTCAGCCGGTCTGGTCCCGACGGCTCGCGTTGCAACGACGGCGTGGTGCGCCGGCTGCAGCCGGACGTCGAGATGGTCCTCAACGCAATCGCGGCGCTGCAGCTGCCGCCAATGGAATCGATGTCCGTTGCCGACGCCCGCGCCTTCTACACGCAGATGTCACTGACTCGACCGCCGGGCCCAGACGTCGGTGAGATCGTCGACGGTGTACTGCCTGGCGCCACAGGCGATCTGGCCTATCGGCTGTACCGGCCGCCGACCCCGGGCCCGCATCCGATCGTCGTCTACTTCCATGGCGGCGGCTGCGTTGTCGGCGACGCGGTCGCGGATGATCCACTGTGCCGGGACCTTTGCGTGCGCAGCGACGCGGTCTTCATCTCTGCGGACTACCGTCACGCGCCCGAGCACCGATTCCCCGCGGCGGTCGATGACGCGATGGCCGCGGCGCAGTGGGTCGCCGACAACGCCGAGGCGCTCGGAGGCAGACCCGAGCAGCTCGCGGTGTGCGGCTGGAGCGCGGGCGGTCTGCTCGCGGCGGTGGTATGCCAACTGGCGCGGGACACCGGTACACCCAACATCGTCGGGCAGGCGTTGTTGACGCCGCCAACGGCCGGCGACACGACGCGCGCATCCTTCACCGAGAATGCGGACGGCTATGGTGCCACGACGACGCTGGTCCGGTGGTTGTACGACCACTACATCGATGAAGCGGATCGAAGCGATCCCCGCTTCGCACCCCTACGTGCCGCCGACCTGTCCGGACTGCCGCCGGCGATCGTGGTGACGGCCGAGTTCGACCCCCTGCGCGACGACGGTGGCGCCTACGCGGCCGCGCTCGATGCGGCGGGCGTCCCGACTGAGCTTGTCCGCGCCCGCGGCCACACCCACCAGTCGGTGGCGATGGTCGACGTGGTCCTCTCGGGTGCACCGATACGCGGGCGGATGGCGGACGCGCTGGCCCGGTTCTTTGTGGCGAGCCGTACGCCCAAACCCGCCCGTTGGTAGCTGGCGCGGGCCCGGGTCCTCACATAAACATTGCTGGATCGGCCAGGATGACGCCGGGAGGCACGTCGCCTTCCCGTGTCGTTACCACGGGACTCTGCGCCACCGATCGCTGCTGGTCGCATTCATTGGGCAATATGGTTTCGGTCATAACGCTGCGAAGGGTGCCGTCGGGCTGTGGTTCCAATGACTCACTAAACGTGTGGGCGGTAATCGCTGTTTGGTTTGCGGGGCACGGCGTCGTCACTAGTGCGAGTGTTTCCTGCCAGTGACCGTTGGTGAAATGATAAACGGATTGGCCAGATCCTGTGGCCGCCTGGTGGTTGTCGTCGGATAAGCCGGTCGAGGTAGCGACGCAGCCAAACGATGTGCACAGCGAACGAAACGCCCGCCAATGTGTTTGGTTAGGGGCGGGACTTGGTTGGCCGTTGACCGTCCGGTGTTCATGATCATAATCCACGCGATAGATACCGTTGAGTACCGGACCGGAAGCCGCGGGGACTGAGCTGTTGGTTGTCGAGGACGCGGTAACCGTCGCTGGATCGGCCACGGCGGCGACAGCGGGCGGCACATCGCCGGTTCGCGTCGCCACCAAAGGTGTCTGCCTTACCGCTCCCTGAAAGCCGCAATTATTGGTGACAATGGTCTCCGTCCGTACGCCGCGAAGAGTGCCGTCGGGCTGGGGCGCCAACGACGTCGTCACCATAGTGGTGCCTGCGCCTGCTGTGACTGTCTCGTTTGGCCCGAGGCAAGCCTGAAACTGCTGTTGGTCCCGAAGAGGCACGGACTGCCAGTGACCGTCGGCGAAATGGTAAACAACTGTAACGGCTGGTGTGCGCGCCACTTGGTGATTGTTGTCGTCCAGTGCGGTCGCGGTCGCCGCGCACCCCGAGGAGCTGCAGGATGAACGAAAGGCCCACCACTTGGTGAAATTCTCGCCGGGAGATGGCGCACCGTTGGTCGTCTGATTTGTAGCGTCGTAGTCCAGGCGATAGGTGCCGTCGAGTACGGCAGCGGGTGGGGCTGGGGTGCTGGACGTCGGGGCGGCGGTCTTATGGCTCTTTTGCCCGAGCATGCAGCCGACGACGGTGAACACCATTACCGCTATCGCGCCAGCGAGAAAGATCCCTCGCTTGCGGCGCGTTATCTTCGCCAGTCTGCAGTCTCCCAGCATCCGTCGCAGTCCCCCAACGCCGAGAGATCACCTGTTAATGCTCTAGCAACAAGCCCGGGCAAAAAGCGTAGTGGATCGATGTCCTTGTGACAATTGCCTGAAACCATAGAGACTTGGTTGTGGTGGTTGATCTTGATAGGAGGCGTCGAGCGCCGCGCGGTCTGGTGGGCTGTGGCCCTGCCTGCCCCTGTTGCGGCGCGGTGAAGGGTCATAGAGGCCCTGGAGTCGAGGGCGAGCCCTAGGCTCGTCGTGCTTGCTCTAGTAGTCGTCGATCCAGGCGGCAACCGTGTGGCTCGCCTCCTGACAGTTGTGAAAGTGGTTGTCGTGTAACAACTCCCATTCCAAGATGGACTTGAACGATTCGGCGACCGCGTTATTCGCGTTGTCGAATGCGCCCGATCCGGTCGGTCTCGGCGAACCGTTTGGGTGACGCGCCCGTTACTTCACCGGCGACGGCATCATGCCGGTGTTCGGTGCGCCAGTGGCGTTGGAGGATCATGTAGTTCGCGCTTGTCTTGCGGCGCAGGGTATTCAGGAGGAGACCGCCCGGCTGGCCGCTGAGGTCAGAGACCGGGACAGTATCGACCTGCGGTTGCGCGTGGGCTGAACTCGGGCCAGGTGATCGCTGGTGAGATCGGTGTGGGTGCGTTGGGTTACACCGCGATTGGTGAGCAGGTGGGCATCGTTGCACCGACGACTAGTAGGACTAGTCCGAATAGGCTTTTGGGTCTTAGCCTGGGGTGCGTGCGATCCGTGACGAGTACCGAGTCCAAGGCCAAGCTCAACGCGCTGTTGGCCGAGGTCGAGCGGACCGGCATATCGGTCACTATCACCAAGCACGGCCGCCCTGCGGCTGTGCTGACCCCCGCGCATCGGCGCCCACGAAAGTTCGGGCAGCTGCCGGCATTAACGGTGCGCGACACGTTCAACGATCCCCTTCCCGAAGAGGAAATCGCCGCCTGGCAGGGTAATTCGTGAGTGCGCAAGGGCTTTCACCGCCGTCGGCGATTCTTGTTGGATACCAACGCCCTGCTGTGGTTGGTGACAACCCCCGAGAAAGTTTCTGCCTCGGCGCGGCGGGTATTGACCGAACCCGCCAAAGAAGTCATGTGTCCGCGGCCTCGGCCTGGGAGATCGCCATCAAGACTAGGCTCGGGCGACTCGACGGCGATCCGCTGCTGTCGGCATGGGCGGACGTCATTGCGGACATGACGGCCACCGAATTACCGATCGACGCCGGGGATGCCATCCTCGCTGGGCGCCTGCCGTGGGAGCACAAAGATCCTTTCGACCGCGTGATCGTTGCGCAGGCCACCCGGCGAAACCTGACCATCGCAACACGAGACACTCGCATCCTTCGCGCGGCGCTCACGCCGACCCTTAAAGCGTAGGCATGAGTCGATTGGACGGTATGGGCCCGGACGCTTGAGATCGACGGTAGGGTGCCAAGCGCTGGCCGTGCCGACCCAAGCAAGACCCGTGACAAACCTCAAGACGCGACGCGGCTGCAGTTCGCTGGACTGTTTGCTTGTCAGATGTTTCGCAGGGGGGGCATTGGCCGGTTGGTGGGTAGGCCTGATCGTCGGGCTTGTCGTCGTGGTAATCATCGTGCTCGTCCTCGGCAAGCTCCTGGTGCTTGGAACCCGGATTAATGCGCAGGTGCGTGCGGCGACTCGTGAGCTCGAGGCGACGCGGTCGACCACGGAGCCGCTCGCGGAACTGCGACGCACAAACGACACGCTCCAGAGCATTCTCCGGGGTGCTCGCACCGCTCGACGAGCATTGGAAGGATGACCATGGTCTTGGCCCTCGCCCCAGCGGAGGTCACGTTCTGGCAAGTGGACCTGGGTATCGGAGCGGTCGTGATACTCGCCGTGATATTGCTGCTCGGCCTGGTTGTTCGCAGCGTCGGGTCCATCGCTGACGGCGTGCAGCAACTCGGTGACGTCGCGGCGAGCGTCGCCGCGAACACCGGCAACATCAAGGTCGCTCTCACGGTTGTAGACACCCTCGATGAGATCGCGGACGAGGTAGGCCGCCATGCGCAACTCCTGGGGGTGCAGGCGAGATGAGCACGGAGCTGCTGGTAATTCTGACCGTCGTTGAGATCGTGGTCTTGGTGGCCGTTCTGGCGTTGTTCGCCATTCTCATCACTGCCCGGCTGCGCTCCGTCGCCAACGCTCTCGGCCAGCTACGCGGCGAGAACATCGGAGGGGATATTCCGAGAATTCAGGCGAACGTGGCTTTGCTTGGCGCCGGCTCCGCGTTGTTGAAGCGGAAACTGGACGCAATCGCCAACGTGATGCCGGCAATGACCGAGAAAGCCGAGACGATGGCTTCGAAGTCGGCGCCGGCTGGCTCGCATGTGGGTGGTTCAGGAAGCGCTCACAACGGCTAGTTTGAGCGAAGTTGGGAGGCAACTAACGATGGCACTGTGGTGGGTGGGCGACGCAATATTCATCCTTGTCGTCATACCTATTTTGGTGATTTTGTTGCACCGCCTGGCGAGGACGACCGTCGAGGTCGCAAAGCGCGTCGATACCCTGCACGACCAGGTCAGGGGTATAGCTGTCGCAGTCGACGATGTGAAACAGCTGATTCCGGTGCGCGATGCGGTAAAGGAAGTCGCGGCCGGTATCACACGCTACATGCAGGCTGTTTCCCGGATTCGGTAAGGAGCGATCGCCATGTTCCCGGCCGCTGTAGTTACGATCATCGCTGCATTCCTGGCGGTTGTGGTGCTCGTTGCCTACCTGATCCGTGTTGCCTCTGTTCTCGGGCGAGTCCACGCCAGGCTCCGCGCGGTAACTGACGCCCTCCGCGCGGTTCCCCAGCAGACGGCGCCGGCGGGGTCGATCGTCAACCAGATCAACAGAGACCTTGCCGCGGCAAACGAGGCGCTGCCGCCCGGCCTGAACAGGTAAGCGCCAGAAGCCAGCCTCGCTGGTCCGGCGCTCCGCGATTAATCCCCTCAACAGTGATATCGCATACGCTATCACTTCGCAGCACCATGCAATGGTCAGTCGACCGGTGCTGGTGTGGCTGGTGGTGTCGACACCGGTCAACCTCGTCATTGCTTCGTTCTGAGCTCGTCGGCTGGCGATAGCCGATCCGGGGCACAAGTAAGTGATTCTTGCGCCGATGGTCGGCTCGTTGCTGGGTAATCTCATGGCCGATCGCGACGCAGGGTGGAGGTGAGGGCGGTGTCTGCTGGGCTGCGCCCCGTCGGTGGCGAAGGCGTGCCGCTGCCGGTGCTGGCGGCCCAGGTCGGTGCGGTGCCGAGCGACGGCCCAAATCAGCCAGGGCTGGTGCCGGATCTGCGCATCACCGGTGTGACACTGCGGGCGCAAGACGGACAGCCAGGCGATCTTTTCGCGGCGCTGCCCGGGCTCTCGACGCACGGCGCCCGGTATGCGCTCGACGCGATCCAGCGCGGTGTGGCCGCGGTGCTCACCGACGCCGACGGCGTCGCCGAGATCGCTGACCGTGCCGGTTCGGTGCCGATACTGATCCACCCCACGCCGCGATCGGTGCTCGGCGAGCTGGCCGCAACGGTGTACGGACACCCCTCTGACCGGGTCACCGTCATCGGAATCACCGGAACTTCCGGCAAAACCACCACGACCTATCTGGTGGAGGCCGGTCTGCGCGCGGCGGGCCGCACGGCGGGGCTGATCGGCACGATCGGCATCCGCATCGACGGCGCCGACATTCCCAGCGCGCTGACCACTCCGGAAGCACCCGCACTGCAGGCGCTGCTCGCGGCGATGGCCGAACGCGGCGTGGACACCGTGGTGATGGAAGTGTCCAGCCACGCGCTGACTTTGGGCCGCGTCGACGGCATCGGCTTCGCGGTCGGGGCATTCACCAACCTGTCGCGCGACCACCTCGACTTTCACCCCAGCATGACCGACTACTTCGAGGCCAAGGCCCGGCTGTTCGACCCCGCCTCGCCGCTGCATGCCCGCGCCGAGGTGGTGTGCATCGACGATGAAGCCGGGCGCGCGATGGCTGCCCGGGCCGGCAACGCGATCACCGTCAGCACCACAGCTCAACCCGCACGCTGGCGCGCCGAAGATGTCGTGGCGGTAGGGCCCGGGCGGCAAGAGTTCACCGCAATCGATCCGGCCGGGGTGCACCACCGGCTCAGCATCCCGCTACCGGGCGGCTATAATATCGCCAATTGCCTTGTCGCAGCGGCGGTTCTCGACGCGGTGGGAGTCTCCCCGGAGCAGGCGTCGCCGGGGCTGCGCGACACCCGGGTGCCCGGCCGGCTGGAGCAGATCGACCGCGGCCAGGACTTTTTGGCGCTGGTCGACTACGCCCACAAGCCCGGCGCGCTACGGGCGGTGCTGGCCACACTGCGCCGCCCGGACGGCCGGCTGGCGGTGGTGTTCGGCGCCGGCGGTAACCGCGATGCCGGCAAGCGGGCACCGATGGGCGCGATCGCCGCCGAGTTGGCCGACCTGGTAGTCGTCACCGACGACAATCCGCGCGACGAGGATCCCGCCGCGATCCGCCGCGAGATCCTCTCCGGCGCAAGACAAACCGACGGCGATGCGCAGGTGGTGGAGATCGGGGACCGGCGCGCGGCCATCAGGCACGCGGTTGCCTGGGCCAGGCCCGGCGACCTCGTGCTGATCACCGGCAAAGGTCATGAAACCGGGCAGCGTGCCGGTGAGCAGCTCCGCCCGTTCGACGACCGGGTGGAGCTGGCCGCGGCGCTGGAGGAGCGGCGGACGTGATTAATCTGACCGTCGCGCAAATCGCCGAGATCGTGGGCGGGGAACTGGCCGACGTGTCCGCGCAAGACGCCGCCCGCCTGCACGTCACCGGGACGGTCGAATTCGACTCGCGCAACGTCACTCCCGGTGGCCTGTTCCTCGCACTGCCGGGAGCGCACTCCGACGGGCACGACCACGCCGCGTCGGCGGTGGCGGCCGGGGCGGTCGCCGTGCTGGCGGCCCGGCCGGTCGGGGTGCCGGGGATTCTGGCAAGCCCCGCGGCTCGCGATACCCACGCCGCCGGCCGCGCCGGCGCGCTCGAACACGACACTGACGGATCCGGGGCGGCGGTCCTGGCCGCGTTGGCCAAACTCGCCACAGCCGTCGCCGCGGAGTTGGTGGCGCACGGACTGACCATCATCGGAGTCACCGGCTCGTCGGGCAAGACCTCGACCAAGGATCTGCTGGCCGCCGTGCTCGACCCGCTCGGGGAAGTGGTGGCGCCGCCGGGATCGTTCAACAACGAGCTGGGCCACCCCTGGACCGTGCTGCGTGCCACCCCCGATACCGACTACCTGATCCTGGAGCTGTCGGCCCGGCACCCCGGCAACATCGCCACGCTGGCGGCCATCGCGCCACCGACGATCGGCGTGGTGCTCAACGTTGGCACCGCGCATCTGGGCGAGTTCGGCAGCCGCGAGGCCATTGCCAAAACGAAAGCTGAACTTCCGCAATCGGTTCCACCATCCGGTGTGGTGATCCTCAACACCGACGACCCTGCGGTGGCGGCGATGGCCCAGCTGACCGCGGCCCGCGTGGTCCGGATCAGCCGCGCCGACAGCAGCGCCGACCTGTGGGCCGGGCCGGTCACCCTGGACGAGGAGGCCAGGGCGCGCTTCGAGTTGCACGCGAAAGACGGTGTCGTCGAGGTCCGGCTCGGTGTGCACGGTGACCACCAGGTCAGTAACGCACTGTGCGCGGCCGCGGTCGCGCTGGAATGCGGCACCACCGTCGAGCAGGTGGCGGCCGCCCTGGCCGGTGCGCAGCCGGTGTCGAGGCACCGGATGCAGATGGCCACCCGGCCCGACGGGGTGACGGTGATCGACGACACCTACAACGCCAACCCCGAGTCGATGCGGGCCGGCTTGCAGGCGCTGGCGTGGATCGCCCGCCGGACCGGCCCGCAGCGGCGCAGCTGGGCGGTGCTGGGCGAGATGGCCGAGCTCGGCGACGACGCGATAACCGAGCACGATCGCGTTGGCCGGCTGGCGGTGCGCTTAGATGTGTCTCGACTGGTTGTCGTGGGAACGGGGAGGTCTATGAGCGCGATGCACCACGGCGCGGTCATGGAGGGGTCGTGGGGCGGCGAGGCCACCATCGTCACCGACGCCACCGCCGCCCTGACCCTGTTGCGGGACGAATTGCGTCCCGGAGATGTGGTGCTGATCAAAGCGTCCAACGCGGCCGGTCTGGGAGCGCTGGCCGACACGCTGGCCGCTGACGCTACCGACGACACAGACGGCGAAGACGATCAGGCCCAGGGCGTTCGCCGATGATCCAAATCCTCATCGCCGTCGGCATCGCGTTGACGGTGTCCATCCTGCTGACACCGATGCTGATCAGGCTGTTTACCCGGCAGGGCTTCGGCCACGAAATCCGCGAAGACGGGCCGCCGAGTCACCAAACCAAGCGTGGCACCCCCTCGATGGGCGGCGTGGCGATTCTGGCCGGTATCTGGGGCGGCTACCTGGGCACCCACCTCGCGGGGATGGCCTTCGGCGGCGAGGGACCCGCGGCGTCTGGCTTTCTGGTGCTGTTGTTGGCCACCGCTCTGGGCGCGGTGGGATTCGTCGACGATCTGATCAAGATCCGTCGGTCGCGCAACCTCGGGTTGAACAAGACCACCAAGACCATCGGGATGCTGACCGCCGCGACCCTGTTCGGGGTGCTGGTGATGCAATTCGGCAACGCCGCGGGCTTGACGCCGGGCAGCGCCGACCTGTCCTACGTGCGTGAAATCGCCACCGTAACACTGGCTCCCGCGCTCTTCGTGTTGTTCTGTGTGGTCATCGTCTACTCCTGGTCGAACGCGGTCAACTTCACCGACGGCCTCGACGGCCTGGCCGGCGGCTGCATGGCGATGGTCTGCGCCGCCTATGTGCTGATCACCTTCTGGCAATACCGCAATTCCTGCGCGACCACCCATGGTCTGGGGTGCTACAACGTGCGCGACCCGCTGGACCTGGCGATCGTCGCGGCCGCGACCGCAGGAGCCTGCATCGGCTTCCTGTGGTGGAACGCCGCACCGGCCAGGATCTTCATGGGCGACACCGGATCGCTGGCGTTGGGCGGGATCGTCGCCGGGCTGTCGGTGACCAGCCGCACCGAAATCCTCGCTGTCGTGCTCGGCGCCCTGTTCGTCGCCGAAATCACCTCGGTGGTGCTGCAGATCCTGACTTTCCGCACCACCGGGCGACGGGTCTTCCGGATGGCGCCTTTTCACCACCATTTCGAACTGGCGGGCTGGGCTGAAACCACCGTGATCATCAGGTTCTGGCTGCTCACCGCGATCACCTGCGGCCTGGGTGTGGCACTGTTCTACAGTGAGTGGCTCGCCGCGACCGGTGGCTGAGATGGGAGCCCCTGACCCCGCGATGGACTGGGACGGGCTCGACCCACTGGCCCGTGATGTGGCTGTGCTGGTCACCGGCGGCGGCGTGACCGGACGGGCCGTGCTCACCGCGCTGACCTGGCTGGGCGTGCCCGCCACCCTGGCCGACGACGACCCGGTCACCCTGCAACGCCTCGCCGACACCGGGGCATCGACTGTGACCACGTCGGCCGCCGCACAGCAGATCACCGACTACGCAGTGGTGGTGACCAGCCCCGGATTCCGGCCAACCGCTCCGGTGCTGGCCGCCGCGGCAACCGCCGGCGTGCCGATCTGGGGCGACGTCGAATTGGCCTGGCGACTGGACCGCTCCGGCTGTTACGGCCCGGCGCGCCGGTGGCTGGTGGTCACCGGAACCAACGGCAAGACCACCACCACGTCGATGCTGCACGCGATGTTGACCGCCGCCGGCCTGCGCAGCCGGCTGTGCGGCAACATCGGCAGCCCGGTGCTCGACGCGCTGCGCGAACCCGCTGACCTGCTGGCCGTCGAACTGTCCAGCTTCCAACTGCACTGGGCGCCGTCACTGCGTCCCGAGGCCGGCGCGGTGCTCAATATCGCCGAAGACCACCTGGATTGGCATGCCAGTTTCGCTGACTACACGGCGGCCAAGGCCCGCGCGCTGAATGGCCGGGTGGCGGTGGTCGGGCTGGACGACCCGCCAGCTGCTGCGCTGCTGAACACGGCGCCCGCCCCGGTGCGGGTGGGTTTCCGGCTCGGCGAACCGGCCGCAGGCGAACTCGGGGTGCGCGAGGGCCTGCTGGTCGACCGCGCCTTTTCCGCAGATCTGGCGCTGGTGCCGGCTGCCTCGATCCCGGTGGCGGGTCCGGCCGGGGTGCTCGACGCGCTGGCGGCCGCCGCGCTGGCCCGCTGCGTCGGGGCACCGGGCAGCGCGGTAGCCGACGGGCTGGCGTCGTTTCAGGTGGGCCGGCACCGCGCTGAACTGGTGGAGGTCGCCGACGGGGATCACCTACGTCGACGATTCCAAGGCCACCAACCCGCACGCCGCTGAGGCGTCGGTGCTGGCCTATCCACGGGTGGTGTGGGTGGCCGGCGGTCTGCTCAAGGGCGCTTCGGTGGACGCCGAGGTCGCCAGAATCGCCCCGAGGCTGGTCGGCGCGGTCCTGATCGGTCGTGATCGCGCGCTGGTTGCCGAGGCGTTATCACGACACGCGCCAGATGTCCCCGTCGTCCAGGTTGTGACAGGCGAGGATGCTGGTGTGTATGTGACTGTTGATCCTTCTGTTACCCAAACAACAGAAGTTGTAAACGTGGCTGGTGAGGTTTCCGGAGCTGAAATCATGACCATCGCCGTGGCCGCGGCCCGGGACCTGGCAAAGCCCGGGGATACGGTGCTACTGGCACCGGCCGGCGCATCATTCGACCAGTTCAGCGGCTACGCCGACCGTGGTGACGCGTTCGCCGCCGCGGTGCGCGCTCTGCCCCGTAGGCAGGCGTGAGCAACCCGCTGGCCCGGCTGCGACGCCGGAGCGCCAAACACGAGCAGGCCGCCGTTACGGCCAAGCGACTCCGGAAGCGGCGCCGGAACGAGACCCTGGCGGCGGGGGAGACTGCTCCGTCCGATCACTCCGATCACGCCGATACCGCCGATCCCAGGGTCACCGTCACCGTCGCCGTCGCCGTCACCACTACCGAAGCGGAGCCGGCCGAGGCGCCCCCGGGTGCCCCCGAGGCCAGCAAACCGGCGGGCCCCCGGACCCGGTTCGGCGCCTGGTTGGGCCGGCCGATGACGTCGTTTCACCTGATCATCGCCGTGGCCGCGCTGTTGACCATGCTCGGGCTGACCATGGTGCTCTCCGCCTCGGGCGTGCGGTCCTACGACGACGACGGCTCGGCGTGGGTCATCTTCGGCCGCCAGGTGCTCTGGACACTTGTCGGGCTGGCGGCGTGTTACCTGGCGCTGCGCATACCGGTGCGGTTCATGCGTCGGGTGGCCTTCTCGGGTTTCTCGCTGACCGTGGTGATGCTGGTGCTGGTGCTCGTCCCGGGAATCGGCAAGGAAGCCAACGGCTCTCGCGGGTGGTTCGTGGTCGCGGGGTTCTCCATGCAGCCCTCCGAACTGACCAAGATCGCGTTCGCCATCTGGGGGGCACATCTGCTTGCCGCCCGGCGCATGGAACGGGCCTCGCTGCGGGAGATGCTGATCCCGTTGGTGCCGGCGGCCGTAATCGCACTGGCCCTGATCGTGGCCCAGCCCGACCTCGGGCAGACAGTGTCGCTGGGCATCATCCTGCTGTCGCTGCTCTGGTACGCCGGCCTGCCGCTGCGGGTTTTCCTGAGTTCGCTGATCGCGGTCATCATTTCGGCGGCGATCCTGGCCGTGTCGGCGGGCTACCGCTCCGACCGGGTGCGCTCGTGGCTGGATCCCGGTCAGGACCCCCAGGATTCGGGATATCAGGCCAGGCAGGCGAAGTTCGCGTTGGCCAACGGCGGGATCTTCGGCGACGGCCTGGGCCAGGGCACGGCCAAGTGGAACTATCTGCCCAACGCCCACAACGACTTCATCTTCGCGATCATCGGTGAGGAGCTGGGTCTAGTCGGTGCGGTGGGGTTATTGGCGCTCTTCGGCCTGTTCGCCTACACCGGGATGCGCATCGCGCGCCGGTCCGCCGACCCGTTCCTGCGGCTGCTGGCCGCCACCACCACAATGTGGGTGATCGGCCAGTCCTTCATCAACGTGGGCTACGTGATCGGCCTGCTGCCGGTCACCGGAATTCAGCTGCCACTCATTTCTGCGGGTGGAACAGCAACGGCCACAACGCTTTTGATGATCGGCTTGATGGCCAACGCGGCGCGGCACGAGCCCGAGGCGGTCGCGGCGCTGCGCGCCGGGCGTGACGACAAGATGAACCGCCTGCTGCGGCTGCCGCTGCCCGAGCCCTATGCGCCGACCCGGGTCGAGGCGCTGCGCGACCGGCTGCGTACCCGACCTCAAGCTGCAAAACGGGCCAAACCTGCGCGCGCAGCCGGTCGCACACCCCCGCCCGCCCGGGCGGTGCGATCGGCAAAAGCCCATGCAGCTGGTGGGCCAGTCCGCCGATCGGGGCATCATGG
Organism: uncultured Actinomycetota bacterium; assembly: GCA_963787635.1. Classification (GTDB taxonomy): domain Bacteria; phylum Actinomycetota; class Actinomycetes; order Mycobacteriales; family Mycobacteriaceae; genus Mycobacterium. Next base: position 32,746 of record CAWBDP010000013.1, read on the forward strand.
GGGTGGTCAGCGGCATGCCGGCCAGCGTGCTACAACACGGCGCGGCAGTGCCCGCGCACTGGAAGGTCAGCGTTACGGGTGAACGACTCGGTCAGAGAGCCCACCGGGGATGGTGTGTCGGATGCTCGCTCGCTGGCGCCCGCGCTTCGCGCGCGGTTACCTCGCCCGGTGTCGGTGGTGCTCGCGGGCGGCGGCACAGCCGGCCACGTGGAGCCCGCAATGGCCGTCGCCGACGCGCTCACTGTCCTGGACCCTCAGGTCCGGATCACCGCGCTGGGCACCGCGCGCGGGCTGGAGACCAGGCTGGTGCCCGAGCGCGGCTACCACCTCGAGCTGATCACGCCGGTGCCGCTGCCGCGCAAACCCAGCGCCGACCTGGCCCGGCTGCCGCCGCGAGTACTACGCGCCGTCCGGCAGACCCGCGGGGTGCTCGACGACGTCGCCGCCGATGTCGTGATCGGCTTCGGCGGATACGTGGCGTTGCCGGCCTACCTGGCCGCCCGCGGATCGCCGCGGCGGCGTCGCGTCCCGGTGGTGATCCACGAGGCCAACGCCAGCGCCGGGCTGGCCAACCGGGTCGGCGCGCGCAGCGCGCAGCGGGTGCTCTCGGCGGTGGCCAATTGCGGGCTGCGGCGCGCCGAGGTGGTCGGCGTGCCGGTCCGGTCGGCGATCGCCGAGCTGGACCGCACGGCATTGCGGAGCACCGCCCGCGCGTGGTTCGGCTTCGCCGAGGACGCGCGGGTGCTGCTGGTGTTCGGCGGTTCGCAAGGTGCGGCCTCGCTCAACCGGGCCGTCGCCGGCGCGGCCCGCGAGCTGGCCGCCGCGGGGGTGGCTGTGCTGCACGCCTACGGCGCCAAGAACACCCTGGACCTGCGCAGTCCGCAACCCGGCGAGCCGCCGTACGTGGCGGTGCCCTATCTGGACCGGATGGATCTGGCCTACGCCGCGTCCGACCTGGCGATCTGCCGGTCCGGCGCGATGACGGTGGCCGAAGTGTCCGCGGTCGGCCTGCCCGCGGTCTACGTGCCGCTGCCGATCGGCAATGGCGAACAGCGTCTCAACGCGCTGCCGGTGGTCGACGCCGGCGGCGGCATGTTGATCCCGGACGCCGACCTGACGCCGGGGTTCGTGGCGCAGCAGGTGGCGGGGCTGCTCACCGACCCGCAGCGGCTGGCGGCGATGACGGCGGCGGCCGCGCGGGTGGGGCATCGCGATGCGGCGCAACGGGTCGCCGCCGTCGCGCTGGACCTTGCCCGCGGAGCGCGCAACCGACAGCCGACCGGAGGAGACCGACGGTGACCGCCGCACCGACGACGATGAAGCCGGCTATGAACGTGGGGGTCCCCCCGCTTGCGGGGGAACAGTGGAGCTGATGACGACGTCGCTGCCTCCCGAGCTGCAGCGGGTCCACATGGTCGGCATCGGGGGAGCGGGCATGTCGGGCATCGCCCGCATTCTGCTGGACCGGGGCGGGCTGGTTTCGGGGTCCGACGCCAAGGAGTCCCGCGGCGTGCGCGCGCTGCGGGCCCGCGGTGCGCGGATCGAAATCGGCCATGACGCGTCGTTGCTGGACCTGCTGCCCGGCGGCCCGACCGCGGTGATCACCACGTATGCCGCCATCCCCAAGACCAACCCCGAGCTGGTGGAGGCCCGGCGGCGCGGCATCCCGGTGGTGATGCGGCCGGTGGTGCTGGCCAAGCTGATGGCCGGACGCACCACACTCATGGTCACCGGCACGCACGGCAAGACGACGACGACGTCGATGCTCATCGTGGCCCTCCAACACTGCGGGCGCGACCCGTCCTTCGCGGTCGGCGGAGAGCTCGGTGAGGCCGGCACCAATGCCCACCACGGCAGTGGCGACTGTTTCGTCGCCGAAGCCGACGAGAGCGACGGGTCACTGCTGGAGTACACCCCTCATGTCGCCGTGGTCACCAACATCGAGTCCGATCACCTGGACTTCTTCGGCAGCGCTGAGGCCTACACCGCGGTCTTCGACTCGTTCGTGGAACGAATCGCCCCCGGCGGCGCGCTGGTGGCCTGCACCGACGACCCTGGGGCCGCAGAACTGGCGAAACGCACTGCGGCACTGGGGATCCGGGTTCTGCGGTATGGCTCATCAGCGCAGGATCCGGCCGACGAGCTGACCGCGACGCTGCTGTCGTGGGAGCAACAGGGCACCGGAGCGGTCGCGCACATCCAGCTGGTCGGCGAACCGCGCCCGCGGGTGATGCGGCTGTCGGTGCCGGGGCGGCACATGGCGCTCAACGCGCTGGGCGCCCTGCTTGCCGCCACCGAGATCGGCGCATCGGCGGAGTCGGTGCTCGACGGGCTGGCCGGTTTCGAAGGTGTGCGTCGCCGATTCGAGTTGGTCGGTACCGCGGGCTCGGTGCGGGTGTTCGACGACTACGCTCACCACCCGACCGAGATCAGCGCGACGCTGGCGGCGGTCCGCACTTTGTTGGAGCAGAGCGGCAGCGGTCGCTCCTTGATCGTGTTTCAGCCCCATTTATATTCGCGGACAAGGGATTTCGCTGCTGAATTCGGTCGTGCGCTGGACGCCGCCGACGAGGTGTTCGTGCTCGACGTCTACGGTGCGCGCGAACAGCCGCTGCCCGGTGTGAGCGGGGCCAGCGTGGCCGAGCACGTGGGTGTGCCGGTGCACTACATGCCGGACTTGTCCGCGGTCGCCGACGCGGTGGCCGCGGTCGCCGGCCCCGGCGATGTCATCGTGACGATGGGCGCAGGTGATGTGACCATGCTCGCGCCTGAGATCGTCACCGCGCTGCGGGTGCGGGCCAACCGCAGCGCACCGGGCCGGTTGGGGGTGCGGTGGTGACCGAGCCCGACGGTGCCCCGGCGACCGACGCGGCGACCGAGGCGGCAACCGAGAGCACCGTTACCGAATCCCCGTCGGACCCGGCTCTCGATTCTCCCGAGGCCCCGTCCGGCGAGGATGCTGACAGCGACGCCTCCGGAGCACCGGATCTAGTCGAGGGACCGCGTCGGCGGGCCCGTCGGGAACGCGCCGAGCGCCGCGCCGCGCAGGAACGCGCCATCGCGATCGAGCAAGCCCGTCGGGAGGCCAAGCGCAAGGCCCGCGGACCCGTCGACAACGCCAGATCGCTGCCGCGGGGCGCGGTGCGGGGCTTGAAGACGGCGCTGATCCTGCTGCTGTTGGCGGTGGTCACCGTCGGACTCGGTCTCGTGCTCTACTTCACCCCGGCGATGTCGACGCGCAGCATCGTCATTGTCGGCATCAGTGCGGTAACCCGCGACGAAGTGCTCGACGCGGCGAAGGTGCGGACCGGGACGCCGCTTCTGCAGATCAACACCAACGGGGTCGCCGACCGGGTGGCCGCGATCCGGCGGGTGGCCAGCGCGCGTGTGCAACGCCAGTACCCGTCGACCTTGCGGATCAGCATCGTCGAGCGGATCCCCATGGTGGTCAAGGATTTTCCCGACGGCCCTCATTTGTTCGACCGTGACGGCGTCGACTTCGCAACCGCCCCGCCGCCACCGGCGCTGCCGTACCTCGACGTCGATAATCCGGGACCAGGCGATGCGCCGACCAGGGCAGCCTTGGCGGTACTGCTGGCCCTTCGCCCCGAGGTGGCAGGTCAGGTCGGCCGGATCGCGGCACCCTCGGTAGCTTCGATCACGCTGACGCTGACCGACGGGCGGGTGGTGGTCTGGGGGACCACCGACCACACCGACGAGAAAGCCGAGAAGCTCGCCGCGCTATTGACCCAGCCCGGTCACACCTACGACGTATCCAGCCCGGATCTGCCCACCGTCAAGTAACGGCGCTGCGAGGGTCGCCCCAGGTCGCCGAGCGTCACGCCATGTGACGTTGCGGCTCGCAATCAGCGCCGAGCGTCACGCCACTGTGACGTTGGCCGTCGAGCGTCACAGTGGCGTGGCGTTCGCGCGGGTAGGCGGGAAGCCGGCACAAAAATTAGCCGAAATTCCTCCGCGTGTCGGCGCGCCTGCGGCGATCGCGCGGGTCGCGGCCATACCGTTCTGGTTGCGCGGAACTACTTGACATAACTCTATATCTCTGGTTGAGGTTGAGAGTTTTCGGGCATGTCGAGTGGTTCGGCGCCAGGTCACAAATAACTACGCCGTCCCACCAAATTCCTCAGGGAGGAAGACGCAATGATGACCCCCCCGCACAACTACCTGGCCGTCATCAAAGTCGTGGGCATCGGCGGCGGCGGTGTCAACGCCGTCAACCGGATGATCGAACAGGGCCTCAAGGGCGTGGAGTTCATCGCCATCAACACCGACGCGCAGGCGTTGTTGATGAGCGATGCCGACGTCAAGCTCGACGTCGGCCGGGACTCCACCCGCGGTCTCGGCGCCGGGGCCGACCCCGAGGTGGGGCGCAAGGCCGCCGAAGACGCCAAGGACGAGATCGAAGAGCTGCTGCGTGGTGCCGACATGGTGTTCGTCACCGCTGGCGAGGGCGGTGGCACCGGCACCGGTGGGGCGCCCGTCGTCGCAAGCATCGCCCGCAAGCTGGGGGCGCTGACGGTCGGGGTGGTCACCCGGCCGTTCTCGTTCGAGGGCAAGCGGCGCGGCACGCAGGCCGAAAACGGCATCTCGGCGCTGCGGGAAAGCTGCGACACGCTGATCGTCATCCCCAACGACCGACTCCTGCAGATGGGCGACGCCGCCGTGTCGCTGATGGATGCCTTCCGCAGCGCCGACGAGGTGCTGCTCAACGGCGTGCAGGGCATCACCGACCTGATCACCACGCCAGGGCTGATCAACGTCGACTTCGCCGACGTCAAGGGCATCATGTCCGGCGCGGGGACGGCTTTGATGGGCATCGGCTCGGCCCGCGGCGAGGGCCGCGCGCTCAAGGCCGCCGAGATCGCGATCAACTCGCCGCTGTTGGAGGCCTCGATGGAGGGCGCCCAGGGTGTGCTGATGTCCATCGCCGGCGGCAGTGACCTGGGCCTGTTCGAGATCAACGAGGCGGCGTCGCTGGTGCAAGACGCCGCCCATCAAGACGCCAACATCATTTTCGGCACCGTCATCGACGACTCGCTGGGTGATGAAGTGCGGATCACGGTGATTGCCGCCGGCTTCGACGCCAGTGGGATGAGCCGCAAGCCGGTTGCCGCTTCGCAGGGGGCCCACGCGGCCCAGACCATCGCACCGGGGCAGGCCGGCAAGGTCACGTCGACCCTGTTCGAGCCCGCCGACGCGATCAGCGTGCCGCGGCACACCAACGGCGCGACCCTGAACATCGGCGGCGACGACGACGAGGACGTCGATGTGCCGCCGTTCATGCGCCGATAGGATCCAGCAGCCGGATACTGGGCAGGTGAGCTACCGCATCCGGCGCGTGACCACCACCCGAGCCGGCGGCGTCTCGGCCCCGCCGTTCGACACCTTCAATCTGGGCGACCACGTCGGTGATGACCCGGCCGCGGTGGCGGCCAACCGGGCCCGGTTGGCCGGCTCCATCGGGCTCGGTGCCGATCGGGTGGTCTGGATGAATCAGGTGCACGGCGATCATGTTGAAGTCGTCGATGCACCGCGCCAAACCGCGGCCGACGACACCGACGCCCTGGTAACCGGCAGCCCACGGCTGGCGCTGGCGGTGGTGAGTGCGGACTGCGTGCCGGTGTTGATGGCCGACGCGCGGGCCGGTGTGGTCGCCGCGGTGCACGCGGGTCGGGTCGGGGCTCAGCGCGGCGTGGTGGCCCGTGCGCTCGAGACCATGCTGGCCCTCGGCGCGCACACCGCCGATGTCTCGGTGCTGCTCGGCCCCGCGGTGAGCGGCGGCAACTACGAAGTGCCCGCGGCGATGGCCGACGACGTCGAGGCCGCCCTGCCGGGCAGCCGCACCACCACCGCGCGTGCGACTCCCGGCCTTGACCTTCGGGCCGGAATCGCTTGCCAGCTCAAAGCTTTGGGTGTCACAGCTGTCGACATCGACCCGCGTTGCACCGTGGCCGACCGCGCCTTGTTCAGCCATCGCCGGGACGCGCCGACCGGGCGGCTCGCGTCGCTGATATGGATGGAATGACCCAACCGGACCGCGAATCCCAATTGGCAAACGCATTGGCGGCGCTGCGTGCGCGCCTCGCGACGGCCGCTGCCGCCGCGGATCGGAACGTCGCAGAAATTGAACTACTGCCTATCACCAAATTCTTTCCGGCAACCGATGTCGCTATTTTGTCGCGTCGCGGTTGCCGGGTCTTTGGTGAATCGCGGGAACAGGAAGCGTCGGCCAAGGTCGCCGAACTCGCCAGGTTGTTGGGACCCGCGGCCGGTCAGGTGAACTGGCACATGGTGGGCCAGATTCAGCGCAACAAAGTTCGGTCGCTGGCCCGCTGGGCACACACCGTGCACTCCGTGAGTAGTTCGCGGGTGGTGGACGCGCTGGACCGGGCCGTGGGTGACGCACTCAGCGAGGGCCACCGCAGCGACGTGCTGCGGATCTACCTTCAGGTCAGCCTCGACGGTGACGTGTCTCGTGGCGGCGTCGACGTCTCGGTACCCGAGGCCCTCGACGAGCTCTGCGCTCAGGTCGAGGCCTGCGAAGCGCTGAAATTGCTGGGGCTGATGGGCATTCCGCCGCTGGACTGGGACCCCGAGGCGGCTTTCACGCGGCTGCAAGCCGAGCACGACCGGGTGCTTGCGGCCCACCCCGGCGCGTCGGGACTATCGGCCGGCATGTCGAACGACCTCGAAATCGCGATAAAACATGGTTCGACCTGTGTGCGTGTCGGTACCGCGCTAATGGGTCCGCGACCGTTACCGTCACCCTGAACAGTCACTGTAGTCACATCTTCATCACAGACACCGGCTTCCCAGCATCCCAGAAGGGGTCACGCGATGAGCACACTGCACAAGGTCAAGGCCTACTTCGGCATGGCTCCGATGGACGACTACGACGACGAGTACTACGACGACCGCGCCCCTGCTCGTAGCAGCTACCCGCGCCAGCGGTTCGAGGAAGGGTACGGCCACTTCGAAGGGCGCGACTACGACGATCCGCGCGGCGAAGCGCCCGACTACCCACCGTCGCCCGGCTTCCGCGGCGGATATGGCGAGGAGCCCCGGTATCGGCCTCGCGAGTTCGACCGCCCCGAGATGGGCCGCTCGCGGTTTGGGCTGTTGCGCAACTCCACCCGCGGTGCGCTGGCGATGGACCCGCGTCGGATGGCGATGCTCTTCGACGAGGGCAGCGCGCTGTCGAAGATCACCACGTTGCGGCCGAAGGACTACAGCGAGGCCCGCACCATCGGCGAACGTTTCCGCGACGGTACCCCGGTGATCATGGACCTGGTGACGATGGACAACGCCGACGCCAAGCGGCTGGTCGATTTCGCGGCCGGGCTGGCCTTCGCGCTGCGGGGTTCGTTCGACAAAGTCGCCACCAAGGTGTTTCTGCTCTCACCCGCCGACGTCGACGTCTCACCCGAGGAGCGTCGCCGCATCGCCGAAACCGGCTTTTACGCCTATCAGTAGGTCCTCGGCACCGCTGAGGGTGTAGGGACCAGCCGCGCCGCTCGGTAGGCTGGCGGGCATCATGTCGACGGCGGCTCAGGTCGTCTTAGGCTGATTAAGTCGCATCCTCATCAGTAAGGTCGGGCTCTCGTTGGCGCAGTTTTTACACATCCTGGGTTTCGCGCTCTTCCTCTTCTGGCTGCTACTGATCGCACGGATGGTCGTCGAGTTCATCCGGTCCTATAGCCGCGACTGGCGTCCACGGGGCGCGACGGTAGTGGTTTTGGAGATCATCATGTCGGTCACCGATCCGCCAGTGAAGCTGCTGCGTCGACTGATACCCCAGCTCACCATCGGTGCCCTTCGTCTGGATCTGCCGATCATGGTGTTGATGCTGGTGGTGTTTATCGGATGGCAACTGGCATCGAGCGCCGGAGCTTGATCCGCGTGAATGATCCTCTGCCAATCGGAAGCCGGCCGGGCTTCCCGACGGTTTGCCGCCCGATTACTCGAGTTCTTCGGGAACGGATTTCCCGGCCTTGAATTGTGAAATTCGGTCTTAATTATCGACCTAATCGGCAACCGGCGGGTCTGGTGTGACAGGATGGGCCGCAGTTGCAACATGGCCAGAGCGCCGTTCTACACTTTCCAGATCGGTTTGACGGTCCAGACTCAAGGGGGCAGACAATGCCGCTGACACCAGCCGACGTCCACAATGTGGCGTTTAGCAAGCCGCCTATCGGCAAGCGAGGCTACAACGAAGACGAGGTCGACGCCTTCCTCGACCTGGTGGAAGGTGAGCTGACGCGGCTGATCGAGGAGAATTCCGATCTTCGCCAGCGAGTCAATGAGCTGGACCAGGAACTGGCCGGCGCGCGCGCCGGGGGCAGCAGCGCCCAGCCCACCGAGGCGATTCCGCTGTACCGTCCCGAGGCCGAACGCGAGCCCGAGCCCCAGCCCGAACCCGAACCCGTCAAAGCCGCACCGCAGCCACCGCCGGCGCAGCCGGCAGCCGCCGCCCCCACGAGCGAAGAGCACACCATGCGTGCCGCCAAGGTGTTGGCCCTGGCTCAAGACACCGCGGACCGTCTGACCAGCACAGCCCAGGCCGAATCCGACAAGATGATGGCCGATGCCCGCTCCAATGCTGACCAGATCCTCGGCGACGCGCGGCGCGAAGCGGAGACCACGGTCACCGAGGCACGGCAACGTGCCGACGCGATGCTGAACGACGCACAAACCCGATCGGACACCCAGCTGCGGCAGGCTCAGGAGAAGGCCGACGCGTTGCAGGCCGACGCCGAGCGCAAGCATTCCGAGATCATGGGCACCATCAACCAGCAGCGCACCGTACTCGAGGGGCGTCTCGAGCAACTGCGTACCTTCGAACGCGAATACCGCACCCGGCTCAAGACCTACCTGGAGTCCCAGCTCGAAGAACTCGGTCAGCGTGGCTCGGCGGCGCCCGTCGATTCCAGCGCGACCAACGAGTCTGCTGGGTTCAACCAGTTCAATCGGGGCAATAACTAGCCGAGAACGCCGCACCCACGGTCGGGCCCCCATGGTTGTGGCTGTGTGCCCGTCGGCTGGAGGATGATCGATGCTGATTATCGCGCTGGTGTTAGCGGTGGTAGGGCTGGCCGCCCTGGTCTTCGCGGTCGTCGCCACCAGTCAGGCGGTGGCCTGGATCTGTATCGGCGCCAGTGTGCTGGGTGTGGTGTTGCTGATCGTCGATGCGCTGCAGGAGCGCCGACGCCGCGGACCGGGCAGACGCGGTGACGAAGCGAAGGCCGAGGCCGGCTCTGATGCCTCTGATGCCGATGACAGCGGTCCCGACGAGGATCTCTACGAGGACTATCCGGAGGACGCCGCCGATTCGGGTGGCGCCGGCGTCAGCTCAAGTGAGGACGAGGAATCGTCGCGGAGCACGGCGGGCGGCGGCGGTGCGAGTCAGGAACCGGGTGGCTCGGACGAATTCGATCACAGCAACGCCGGCCAGGACGACACCACCCGCTGACGACGGGTCCTCACCTGGGTGGTGTCGCGAGCAGTTCCCGGACTTCGTTGTCGGTGACTTGATGGAAGTCGACGAAAACCTGTCCGACCGCTTCGAATGCCGGTGGCATGGTCGTGCATACGACGTCGTCGGCTTCCTGCGCAAGTTCTTGGCACGCGGAGGGCGGCCCGACCGGAACCGCGACCACGATCGTTTCGGGTCCGGCCGCGCGCACCGCCCGCACCGCTGCGAGCATGCTGGCGCCGGTAGCGATCCCGTCATCGACCAGAATTACCGTCTTGCCCTGCAGGCTGATGGGCGGCCGATCGCCGCGGTAGGCCTGGTCACGTCGGCTCAACTCCGCGGCTTCCCGGTCGATGACCGCGCGCACCTTCTCGGCACTGATGCCCAGACTGGACACCACGTTGTCGTTCATCACGACTCCGCCGCCGCTGGCCAACGCTCCCATTGCGAGTTCAGTCCACTGGGGCACGCCCAGCTTGCGAACCAGAAACACGTCGAGTTCGGCGTGCAGGGCGCGGGCGACCTCCCACCCGACCGGGACGCCGCCGCGGGCCAGCCCCAACACGACCAGGCCGTTGATGTCGCGGTACGCCGCCAGTTCCTCGGCCAGCGCGCGGCCGGCCTCGCGGCGGTCGCGGAAGCTGCGCCGGGACGTTCGCCTGCGAAAGCCGCTCGATCGATTCATTGGTCGCACTCGCCGTTATGTGCCACTTTGTGCCAAGGCTGGTCATTCCAGACTACGGGCCGCGGCAGGGTATGGCGCGCGACTTGAAGAACCACGTGAAGAAGCAAACGCGTTCCACCCGGGCGCAAAGTGATCCGTTACGACTTTGCCGGCGGAATAATGCTTTAGGCGAAATGCGGAAAGCGGAATCGGTGATGAGTTCGTAATTGCGTGCGGGTTGTCTGCCGGTCCTGACGACAAACCTTGAAACAGCTTTTGCCGCTTTGCTATTTGAACAATTACCTGGGACCGTCGGGCTGCGCGCGCGCTTTCCACGCGAAATGCTCCCGCCGGCAAACAGGATGTCGACCTGCCGATCGGACAGATCGTGTCGGACCCGGATCGTGTCGCCGTCGGCGTCGATATGAAATTCGCCGGGTCCGTTGCGAAGCGTGTTGTGCAGCCCGCTGATGTGCAACGTGGTTCCCTTCGGTTACCCGAGCGTCACACCGCGTCCCGAGACATCGCAGGGGTGTCCGAGGGGGGACTTGAACCCCCACGCCCAGTAATAGGGCACTAGCACCTCAAGCTAGCGCGTCTGCCATTCCGCCACTCGGACCCAAGCCAATCAATTGGCAGCTAAGGCTATCGGATTGGCCTGCACCGCCCCAAACTCGCCCGGCGGCGCCGCGGGGCGCCCAATGGTAGGAAAGGAGACTGTGACGGTTCCAACCGGCGTTCCGGTCGACGAGATTGCCAGCGTGGTCAGCCGGCTGATCCAGTTCGATACCACGAATACCGGCGACCTCGAGACCACCAAGGGTGAGGCCGAGTGCGCGAGGTGGGTTGCCGCCCAACTCGAGGAAGTCGGCTATCAGACCGAGTATGTGGAGTCGGGCGCGCCCGGGCGGGGCAACGTCTTCGCCCGGCTGGCGGGCGCGGACCGTTCACGCGGCGCCCTGCTCATCCATGGACATCTCGACGTGGTGCCCGCCGAAGCGGCCGACTGGAGTGTGCACCCGTTTTCCGGCGCCATCGAAAACGGCTACGTCTGGGGCCGCGGCGCGGTCGACATGAAGGACATGGTCGGCATGATGATCGTGGTGGCGCGGCATTTCCGCCGGGCCGGAATCGTGCCGCCCCGCGATCTGGTGTTCGCCTTCGTCGCCGACGAGGAAAACGGCGGAAAATACGGGGCGCACTGGCTGGTCGACCACCGGCCAGATCTGTTCGACGGTGTCGCCGAGGCGATCGGTGAGGTCGGCGGCTTTTCGCTGACCGTGCCGCGCCGCGACGGCGGCGAGCGACGGCTCTATCTCATCGAGACCGCCGAAAAGGGCCTGCAATGGATGCGGCTCACCGCACGCGGCCGGGCGGGCCACGGCTCGATGGTGCATGACCACAACGCCGTTACCGCACTCGCCGAGGCGGTCGCGCGGCTGGGTCACCACCGGTTCCCGCTGGTGCTCAGCGACACCGTGGTCGCGTTCCTCACCGCTGTCGGTGAGGAAACCGGGTTCGGCTTCGACGTCGATTCGCCCGACCTGGAAGGCGCAATCGAGAAGTTGGGCCCGATCGCCCGGATCGTGAAGGCGACCCTGCGGGACACCGTCAACCCGACGATGCTCAAGGCCGGCTACAAGGCCAACGTCGTTCCCGCGGTTGCCGAGGCCGTGCTGGACTGCCGAGTGCTTCCCGGCCGGCTGGCGGCGTTCGAGGCCGAAGTCGACGAACTGATCGGGCCCGACCTGACCCGGGAGTGGATGACCTCGCTGCCGTCATACGAGACCGGCTTCGACGGCGAGTTGGTCGACGCGATGAACGCGGCGCTGCTGGCCGTGGATGCCGACGCCCGGACCGTGCCGTACATGCTGTCCGGCGGTACCGATGCGAAAGCTTTCGCGCGCTTGGGTATTCGCTGCTTCGGGTTCATTCCGTTGCGGTTGCCGCCGGAACTGGACTTCACCGCATTGTTCCACGGCGTCGATGAGCGGGTACCCGTGGACGCGTTGCAGTTCGGCACCCAGGTGCTGGCCCACTTGCTCACGCATTGCTAATCGATCACACGAGAGGACTGATCATGATCGCACCGCCGGACCCGTACGCCCGGTTGCCCAAGCTGCCTACGTTTACCCTGACGTCGGCCTCGATCACCGACGGGCAGCCGATGGCCACTGCCCAGATCAGCGGCATCATGGGCGCCGGTGGCGAGGACGTCAGCCCACAGCTGAGCTGGTCGGGTTTCCCTGAGGAGACCCGCAGCTTCGCGGTCACCGTCTACGACCCCGACGCACCGACACTGTCCGGGTTCTGGCATTGGGCGGTGGCCAACCTACCCGCCGACGTCACCGAGTTGGCCGACGGCGTTGGCGACGGGAGTGAACTGCCGGGTAAGGCCCTGACGCTGGCCAATGACGCCGGGATGCGCCGCTACGTCGGCGCCGCGCCGCCCCCCGGCCACGGCCCGCACCGGTACTACGTCACGGTGCACGCGGTGAAGGTGGAAAAACTCGACCTCAGCGAGGACGCCAGCCCCGCCTTCCTCGGATTCAACCTGTTTCAACAGGCGATCGCGCGGGCGGTCATCTACGGCACCTACGAACAGCGGTAGCGCCGTCCCCTGACGTTTGAACCGATTGTGTCACTTCGGTTTCCGCTGATTTCTGCGGTATTCGTTTGGACAGGTTTTCAGCGCCGAACCCGCTCGGAAAGCTTGATTTCTTAGAAATTCTTAGCGATAGTGCAATTCTTCATGTTTCGGGGGCATGGTTCAGGAGCTGCTGTGACGATGAATCGGACCGTCTGCCCCTCGCTTGCGACTGGGCTGTTCGCCGGCGTATCGATGGCGATGTTGGCGTGGGTGTCGACGATCTCGGTCGCAATCTCGCGGGCGGACAACGCGGACGACGCGCTGAACGCGTTGATGATGGGCGGAACCGGCATGCCGACGCCCAGCGAGGAGTGGCGGGACACCATCATCGCCGACTACATCGACCCCGCCACCCGCGGCCCAGTACGTTCCGGTCCTGGTCCCCACACCGGAATCGGCCTCCAGTACGTCGATAGCGACCGGTTTGGCGGACCTCCAGCTCGCGATGGCTGACCAGCAACTGAACTTCCCCGGCGACCCGTACCTGATCGAGGGTTACTCGCAGAGCGCGGTCATCGCCATCGACGAAAAGCTCGATCTCATGCAGGCCGGTCAGCACCCGGATCTCACCTTCCTGTTGCTCGGCTCGCTCAACCGCCCCGACGGGGGGATCACCGAGCGGTTTCCCGGGTTGGTTTTCCCTGGAACAGCGGCGTTCAGCTCGACTACCGCCGAGCCGACTGATGCCGGCATCCCCACCATCGACATCTCCAACCAGTACGACTTCTTCTCTGATTTTCCGGAATATCCGAGCAACACACTGGCCGATCTGAACGCCCTCTTCGGCATCATCTACGCGCACGCCGCCTATGGGAATGGCCCACTGCCTGAGGACATTCCCGCCATCTGGCCGGCGTCGGAGCCGCTGACGGGGCCTTTCGCAGACCAATACGTCGAGGGATCAACGCAGATCGTCCAACAGGTCGACGGGGACACCACGTTTTATTTCGTCCCGACCACCGAGCTGCCACTGCTGGATCCGCTGCGCAGTTTGGGTGTCCCCGAATCGCTGCTGAACGTTGTGCAGCCGGCACTGCAGGTGATCGTCGAAGCCGGCTACGACAGATCTATCCCGTTCGGTGATCCGACGCCGGCGGAGCTGATTCCCTCGATTGACCCGGTCACCTTCAGCTTCGAATTCGACAAGGCAGTGGTCGAGGGTGCCAATAACGCGTTCGCGTTGTTCGGCGCCCAGCTGCCCGGAGCCACGGAGCTGGAGGACCTGCTGGATCAGGCCCAAGCATGGTCCGCGCAGGACATCGGTGTGCCTTATGACCAGGTTGTGACGGCACTCAACGACGCCTACGACCCGTACACCGCGTTCAGTGCGCTTGAAGGACCGATCGCCGAAGAAATCGACGTTCTGTTGCAACAGACCGATATTCAGCAGGCGGTTCTCGACCCAATCCTCGGGCTCCTCGGGCCCCTCGGTGGATTGTTCACCAGTTGAGTTGGGCCGCCGGCGCATCGTCTAGGCATATGACTTCAGCGCGCTGCGGAAGCCATCCGGATCCGTCAGGCTGAGGTAGAGGCAGCGAACTTCTGCCCAGTCCCCGGCCAACATCTTGACCGTCTTCGACGTGACGGGACGGGCAAAATTGAGCTCAACGATGCCGTCTCGTGAGCCATTGACCACCCAAGCGTCTCCCAACGGATGGACTCCCCAGCCCAACGGCCGCTGGCGGATCAGGCGTGTGGACTTGACGTCGTGGAGCGGGACATCGATACGAAACGCCCAGCCGTGCTTGATGTGCAGTGCGCCGTCGGCCACCCTGATCGACGTCCGCTTTGGCCCCAGGCCCATGACGGTTGCCAGGGGCCGATACCACCGGTCATAGCGCATCGCGAAGTCCACACGAACATTCTTCCGGTCGCCGAATCATGCTCGACACATCAATCTTGGCTGCGGCACCCAGCACCGCATGCTGGCACCCGGCGGGTGGACCACCCGCAAAAACACCAAAGGCGACGACGACGATCCTGAGGATTAATGCGAGGTGCTTACATCGCGGATAGTGCGACGATGAGTCGCTGAGCGGTCCCGCAGGCCGTTCAGCGGTATTCCGCCGGATCTGTTGTGAACTTTTTCGGACTTGGCTGATAATTCGGACAGGGGCGAAGGTGACCAGTCGACGCCGACCTGAAGAGGACAATCACGTGCACAGAGTTCTTGTCGCGCTCGGCTTTGCGGCCGCGACCTCGTTGCCGGCACTCGCGGCGCCGGCTCACGCAGACGAGGGCAGCTATCTCAGTCACCTTCACAGCGCCGGGATTATCAGCCCAAACGGTGACGCGATACTGCTGCAGGTGGGATGGGGTATCTGTGGTCAGCTGGCTAATGGCGCGTCGCCAGACCAGTTGAGGGCACAGGCGCTTTACAACTCTGACACCGGCGAAGGCTCGAGGCGGGATCGACCCTCAACAAGCCGACGACGTCGTGAACTACGCGATGGCTGATCTTTGCCCGAGTCCGCCGCCACAGGGAAGTTGAGCGCATCGTGACTAAAAGGTGTCGAGGCGCGATAGCCTCACCGGCGGGTAGCTGATCCGACGGCCTGACTCAGCGACGTGAACCCGCCCTCATGCAGCCGGCGGGCAATTCCGTCGTGAATGTGCTTAGCCCACAGGCCTCCTCCGTAGATGAAGCCGGTGTACCCCTGCAGCAGCGAGGCACCCGCGGTGATGCGGTCCCACGCGTCGTCTGCGGTCTCGATGCCGCCGACGCTGATCAGCACCAACCGATCACCGGCACGCGCGTGCAGCCGGCGCAGCACCTCGGTCGCCCGGCGGGCCAGCGGTGGTCCGGAGATGCCACCGGGGCCGAGCCGCTCGGTATCCGGGGTAGTCAGGCCGTCGCGGGACACCGTGGTGTTGCCGGCGACGATGCCGGCCAGCCCCAACTCGACGGCCAAGTCGGCGATGTCGTCGATATCCGAATCGGAGAGATCCGGCGCGATTTTCACCAGCACCGGCGTCGAGGTCTCGGCGCGCACGGCGGACAGGATGGGTCGCAGCGTCTCGACCGCTTGCAGGTCCCGCAGCCCCGGTGTGTTCGGCGAGCTGACGTTGACCACCAGGTACGACGACAGCGGCCCGACCAGCCGCGCGCTGGTCCGGTAGTCGTCGGCGGCCTGCGCGGACGGGGTGGCCCTCGTCTTGCCGATGTTGACGCCGATCGGGATGTCGGGGCGATTCCGTGACAGCTCGACGGCCAGGTGGCCGACACCGCGGTTGTTGAACCCCATCCGGTTCAGCAGCGCCCGATCGCCCGGCAGCCGAAACATGCGGGGAGCCGGATTACCGGGTTGCGCCTCGGCGGTGACGGTTCCGACCTCGGCGTAGCCGAAACCCAGCGCCCCCCAGCTGTGCAATCCGATGCCGTCCTTGTCGAAGCCGGCGGCCAGCCCCAGCGGTCCGGGGAAGTGCACTCCGAAAACCGTGCTGGCCAGCACCGGATCGCTCGGCGACAGCAGCCGCTGCAGGCCCCGGCGCACCAGCGCTACCGCGGTGGTGCCGCGCAGCACCGCGAAAGTCACCCGGTGGATCTGCTCGGGGGGGATCAGGAACAGCAGTCGGCGCAGCACGCCGTAGATCCGATGACGGTCACTCACCGTCACAATTGCGGCTGGTCGGGCCGCCGGTCGTGGAAGGATTTCTTGCGGCGCAACAGCACGCGCCGGCTTCCGTCGGTGTAGAGCCGTGTCCGGGTCAGCTCCCAGCCGCGGTACTCCGCCTCGATGGACAGCCGGGTGGATGCGCTCACCCGGGTCACCTCCGGCGGGAGGCGTAACGGCACCCACTCGTATTCGTCGGACATCTCCAGGTCCCAGCCCGCTGGTAACCGGCCGTGCCGCGCCGCGGTCAACGCGGACCCGCCGCCTGCTCGATTACCTGAACGCCCGCGCCGGACCCCGAAACCACGTACAACGTGCCTGACGCATCGTCAAAGGCCAGCAGGTTGGGTTGGCGCACGGTTGGGTAACGTACCTTTTCGACTGGTATTCCGGTGGACAGATCGTAACCAATGACCATATTCGTCGCGGTCTGCGATATCCACGCCAGCCGGCTGGACCCGGCCACACCGTAGGGCGCCTGCCGCACCGGATAGGCCTGACGCAAGATGAGCGGGTCGACTCCGTACACCAACAACTGGCCGCCGCGGGTGTCGGCGGCCAGCACGCGCCCGGCCTGGTCGGCTGCCAGGGTGGTTGCGCCCTCACCGGCCCGTAACGTCTGCCCGGGCTTGCCGTCCGCCTTGATCGCTGTCACCGACGTCTGCCCGCGATCCAGAACCACTGCGGTATTTCCTTGCGTGGCAATGGAATCCACTCGGGTGAAGATCTTCCTCCGGTCGATCACCGGCGTGCTGTTGCCCGAGTCGCCGCGAGCCAGGGTGTAGATGGTGCCATCGGAGCTGCCCAACACCAGTTCGCTGTCGGCGCGGCGACCGATCGCGGTGAAATCGGTGTCGTCAGTTTTGCCAGAGTCGGAAACACCAACCCGCCTGACCTGACCCGCCGACAGGTCCACCACGAAGTAGCCGCCGTGCCCGGACAGGTAGGCCGTGCCGTTGCCGTCGCCGGTCAATGCGGTCGCCGGGCCGGGCAGCGCGATGACGTGCGGCGGAATCCCGGGCGCACCCACCACCGCGATGCCGGCCGGTGCCGACGCGCCGGCGCCGGGAACGAGCACCGCCAGCCGGCGGGTGCGGGCGTCGAATATCGCCGCCTGCGGATGCCCATCCAACGGCAGCACGACCCCGGCCGGACTCTGCGACACCGGTGGCGAGTCCGCCGGCAGGGCGGGCCCGATAGCCCCCGCTGCGGAATCACCGGTCTTCGAAGTGCACCCCGTCACAAGCATCAGCAAAAGCAGCAGGCCAGCGGTGCGGCGCGGATCCGCCGGTTTACAGTTTCGGGGCAACGGGTAACTTTCCGCTCACACTAGGTAGAGGCCGGTTCGAGGCTCGATTCTAAGGAGCAGGTCGGGTCGAAACGGTTCGCATTGCCCACATCGGGGCCTCAGTGGAAGGTATGGTCAGCCCATGACAGTCGCCGAAGACCGTCAGCAAACTGTCCTGGATATCACTATCGAGGACATATCGACTGGGATCTTCGCGAGCGGATACGGCCAGGTGGGTGACGGTCGTAGTTTCTCGTTTCACACCGAACGCATCCTGCACTCGGAACGTTGGTCGCTCGTCATCGAGATCTACCGCCCGCGGCTGGCTACGCCGGTACCGCTGGCCGAAGACGTCGTCGCGACAGCCAGCCGCAGCCTGCTCGACATCGATCTGACCGACGAGCGCAGCCTGGCCGCTGCGGTGCGCGACGCGGTGGCGATTGCCATAACGCCTGCGCACTAGTCGCATTCGGCCAGTTTTCACTGGCGCGCAACACACCCGGTACGGTCGTCGTCGTGGCAGCGGTCCCGGCGATGTCTTGGTGGCAGGTCGTCGGTCTGGCGGTGGTACAGGGTCTGACCGAGTTCTTGCCGGTATCGTCGTCGGGACACTTGGCGATCACGTCGCGGCTGGTTTTCGGCGCCGACGCGGGCGCCTCGTTCACTGCGGTCACCCAGCTGGGCACCGAGGTCGCTGTGCTGGTCTATTTCGCGCGCGACATCGTCCGTATCGTCAGGGCCTGGTTCAACGGCCTGATCGTCAAAGCTCATCGCAACGTCGACTACCGGCTGGGCTGGTACGTGATCATCGGCACGATTCCGATCTGTGTGCTCGGGGTGCTGTTTACCGACGAGATCCGCTCGGGTGTGCGCAATCTGTGGGTGGTGGCGGGGGCTCTGGTGGTGTTCTCCGCGGTAATCGCGGCCGCCGAATATCTCGGACCGCAAAGCCGCCACGTCGAGCAGCTGAGTTGGCGGGATGCCATGGTCGTCGGTATCGCGCAGACCCTGGCTCTGGTTCCGGGCGTGTCCCGGTCGGGAGCGACCATCAGCGCCGGGCTGTTCCTCGGACTCGACCGTGAGTTGGCCGCCCGGTTCGGCTTCCTGCTGGCCATTCCCGCGGTGTTAGCCTCGGGCTTGTTTTCGCTGCCGGACGCCTTCCACCCGGTGCGTGAGGGCATGAGCGCGACCGGCCCGCAACTGCTGATGGCCACCTTGATCGCGTTCGTCGTCGGGCTGGCGGCCGTGGCGTGGTTGTTGCGGTTCCTGGTGCGGCACAGCATGTATTGGTTCGTCGGGTACCGGGTGGCGGTCGGGGTCGGGGTGCTGATCTTGCTGGCCAGCGGGGTGGTGAGCGCTACATGACCACCGCCGGCCACGATTTACCGAGAGCGATGAGGTGGGGGCACGCCCCTCGCCGCTGTGCGGCTGGGGGTACCCCCTCCCGCTTGCGGGGGAAGAGCGGCGAAGATGACTGTGCTCCTGTTGCGGCATGGCCGATCGACGTCGAACACCGCTCACACGCTGGCCGGGCGTTCTGAGGGCGTGGATCTCGACGACAAGGGCCGCGAGCAGGCCGCCGGTCTGGTCGACCGGGTCGGCGAGTTGCCGATCCGGGCAGTGGTGTGCTCGCCGCTGCTGCGCTGCCGGCGAACCATCAAACCGCTGGCCGAAGCGCTCGGGCTGGCACCGGTCATTGACGAACGGATCTCCGAAGTCGACTACGGCGCGTGGACCGGGCGAAAAATCGGCGACTTGACCAAGGAGCCGTTGTGGGCGGTGATCCAGGCCCATCCCAGCGCGGCGGTGTTTCCCGACGGTGAAGGGCTGGCACAGGTCCAGGCGAGGGCGGTCGCCGCGATTCGCGACCACGACCGGCGGCTGGCTGACGAGCACGGCGGTGACGCGCTGTGGCTGGCCTGCACGCACGGCGATGTCATCAAGGCCGTCGTCGCCGATGCCCTCGGCATGCATCTGGACGGCTTCCAGCGCATCGCCGCCGACCCCGCATCGACGAGCGTCATCCGCTACACCGCGCTGCGGCCGTTCGTGCTGCATGTCAACCACACCGGCACACGGTTGACCGCCGCTCTGACGCCCCCGCCGCCGTCGGAGGACCAGACACCGCCGGGAGACGCGGTGGTCGGCGGTTCCACCGACTGAACGCGCTGGTGAATGAGAATTACATCGCAGCGGCAAATCCCGGTATTTTGGAAATGCCATGGCTCGAGCAATCCATGTTTTCCGCACACCCGACCGCTTCGTCGCCGGGACCGTCGGCCAGCCCGGCAACCGCACGTTCTACCTGCAGGCGGTGCACGACTCCCGGGTGATCTCGGTGGTGCTGGAGAAGCAACAGGTCGCCGTCCTCGCCGAGCGCATCGGGGCCCTGCTCGTCGAAGTCAACCGCAGGTTCGGAACACCGGTCCCGCCGGAGACCACCGAGGTCGAGGACCTCAGTCCGCTGCTGACCCCCGTCGACGCCGAATTCCGGGTCGGGACCATGGGACTGGGCTGGGATTCCGAGGCGCAGACGGTGGTGGTGGAACTGCTCGCGGTAACCGACACCGAATTCGACGCCTCGGTGGTGCTCGACGACACCGAGGAGGGACCCGACGCGGTGCGGGTGTTTTTGACACCGGAATCCGCGCGCCAGTTCGCGACCCGCTCCAACCGCGTCATCTCCGCGGGTCGCCCGCCCTGTCCGCTGTGCGACGAACCACTGGACCCCGAGGGGCACATCTGCGCGCGCACCAACGGCTACCGGCGCAGCGCGGTGCTCGGTTCTGACGATGAACCCGGGGAGTGACGACGCTGAGGTGCTGCGTCGCGGCGAGCTGACCGTTCTCGGACGTATCCGCTCGGCGAGCAACGCCACCTTTCTGTGCGAGTCGACGCTGGGTGGGCGCGACGTGCACTGTGTCTACAAGCCCATCGCCGGCGAAGCGGCGTTGTGGGATTTTCCGGACGGGACGCTGGCCGGCCGCGAAATCGGCGCGTACCTGATTTCGCGTCAGCTGGGCTGGAACATCGTGCCCTACACCATTATTCGCGTCGGGCCGGCCGGGCGCGGCATGCTGCAGCTGTGGGTGCACCAGCCCGGCGACGCGCCCGATTCCGAGGCCGAGGCGGGCCCCGATTTGGTCGACCTTTTTCCGGCGGGCAAGCCGCAGCCGGGCTATCTGCCGGTACTGCGCGCCTACGACTACACCGGCGAGGCAGTCGTTCTGATGCACGCCGACGACATCCGATTGCGACGAATGGCGGTGTTCGACCTGCTGGTCAACAACGCCGACCGCAAGGGCGGCCACATCCTGCGCGGCGTCGACGGCAAGGTCTACGGCGTCGACCACGGTGTCTGCCTGCACGTCGAGGACAAGTTGCGCACCGTGCTGTGGGGCTGGGCCGGCAAGCCCGTCGACCACAAGACCCTGGCTACGGTCGCCAAACTCATCGACGCACTCGCCGGCCCGCTCGCCAAGGCGCTGTCCGCGCACGTAACCGGCCGAGAGATTGCGGCGCTGCGACAGCGCGCTTGCGCGCTGCTCGACAGCCCGGTGATGCCGAGCCCGGACCGGCGTCGCCCCATTCCCTGGCCGGCGTTCTGACGTGCCGCGGTCATTCGAATTGTCGGTCGACGCCCCGGTCAGCGTCGATGAAATCCTCTCGGCATTCGGCGACGACGACTACTGGCAGGCGCGGCTGGGCGCGTACGGGCGCGGGACGGCCGCCCTGGACACGTTGACGGTCGGCGAAGACGGCGCGGTGACCGCGGTGCTCACGGTGAGCCTTTTGCGGGACCGGCTACCGAAAATGATCACCTCGTTGCACGGCGGCGAGCTGATTATGGAGCGCACCGAAAAGTGGGGTCGCATCGGTGACGGGCGGGTCCGCGGCGAGATCAGCGTGGCTGTTCCCGGGGCGCCGGTCGTGGGGCTCGGCGAGGTGTTGATGAAGCCGCAACCGGGCGGTTCGCGGGTGCAATTCGCGACGACGGTAGAGGTCCGGATTCCGGTACTCGGTGGCCAAATCGAAAGCTTCATCGTCGGGCAAGTGAAAAAAGACGTCATTGCTGTTCAGCAGTTCACGAACGAGTGGATCGTGGCGAACCGCTGACGCCGATCGCTGCCGCGGCCCCCACGGGCATCGGCCCGGTTCGGCGATACTGGATCGGTGAGCCCGGCCCAGCGTGACCTGACCGACGCCGCACTGGCCGCCGATTTGGCCCAGGACGCGGGCAGGCTGTTGCTGGCGGTGCGCGACGAGATCGGCTTCAGCTATCCATGGACAGTCGGCGACGTCGGTGACGCGGAGGCCAACGCGCTGCTGCTGCAGCGGCTGCGGGCCCAACGCCCCAATGATGCGGTGCTCAGCGAAGAAGCCCCCGACGACCTGTCCCGGTTGCACGCCGACCGAGTGTGGATCGTCGACCCGCTGGACGGCACCAACGAGTTTTCGCTGCCCGGCTGCGCCGACTGGGCCGTGCACGTGGCGCTGTGGCAGCGCGACGCCGGCCCGGCTGGTGCCATCACCGACGCCGCGGTGGCCTTGCCCGCGGTCGGCGAGCTATACCGCAGCGACACCGTCGTCGCGCGCGCCTGTGCCCACTCCGGCCCGATTCGGATCACCGCCAGCTCCCACCGGCCGCCTCGCGTGCTGTTTGCGCTGGCCGACCGATTGGACATCGAATTGGTGCGCATCGGTTCGGCAGGGGCGAAGGCGATGTCGGTGGTGCGCGGCGACGCCGACGCCTACATCCATGCCGGCGGGCAATGGGAGTGGGATTCGGCGGCGCCGGCCGGTGTGCTGTTGGCGGCCGGCTTGCATGCCTCCCGCCTGGACGGCTCCGCGCTGATCTATAACCGGCCCGACCCGTATCTGCCCGACCTGCTGATGTGTCGCCCCGAACTGGTCGACGTCCTGCTCGGCGTCATCCGGATGGCCAGCTGAGGAGCGCTGGTCAGCATCGGCAGGCTGCACGAGATATAAACCACGCACACCTGTGCCGGCGCGTCGTGTGCGTGATTTATGTGTCGCGGTAGCCACGACGCGGGGAGCCCCGGCTGCCCCGCCTAAAGTCGACGGTATGCAATCGTGGTCGGCCGCGCCCATTCCGGTGCTGCCGGGACGGGGCCCCGAGCTGCGGCTCTACGACACGGCCGACCGACAGGTGCGTCCGGTGGCGACCGGCCGCACCGCCACCATGTACGTCTGCGGGATCACGCCCTATGACGCAACCCATCTCGGTCACGCCGCAACCTATGTGGCGTTCGACCTCATCCACCGGCTCTGGCGCGACCTGGGTCATGACGTGCACTACGTGCAGAACGTCACCGACGTCGACGACCCACTGTTCGACCGCGCCGACCGCGACGGCGTCGACTGGCGCGACCTCGCGGCCCGCGAGGTCGCGTTGTTCCGCGACGACATGGCGGCGCTGCAGGTACTGCCGCCGCAGCAGTATGTCGCGGCGACCGAGACCGTCGACGAGGTCGTCGAACTCGTCGAAAAGATGCTGGCCTCCGGGGCGGCCTACCTCGTCGACGGCGCCGAGTACCCCGACGTCTACTTTCGCGCCGACGCCACACCGCAGTTCGGCTACGAGTCCGGCTATGACCGCAACACCATGCTGGCGCTGTTCGCCGAGCGCGGCGGGGACCCCGAACTGCCGGGCAAGACCGACCAACTCGACGCGCTGCTCTGGCGCGCCGCGCGGCCCGGTACCCCGAGCTGGCCGGCCCCGTTCGGCCCCGGCCGGCCGGGATGGCATATCGAGTGCGCGGCGATCGCGCTCAGCCGGATCGGCACCGACCTGGACATCCAGGGCGGCGGCAGCGACCTGATCTTCCCGCACCACGAGTTCACCGCCGCCCATGCCGAAAGTGTCAGCGTCCAGCGCCGATTCGCCCGGCACTATGTCCACGCGGGGATGATCGGCTGGGACGGGCACAAGATGTCCAAGAGCCGCGGCAACCTGGTCCTGGTGTCGGCGCTGCGCGGGCAAGGCGTCGAGCCATCGGCTATCCGGCTGGGGCTGTTGGCCGGGCACTACCGTGCCGATCGTTACTGGGACAACCACGTGCTCGACGACGCCACCGCGCGGCTGCATCGGTGGCGTACCGCGACCGCGCTGCCCGCCGGCCCCGACGCCACCGACACCATCGCCCGGCTGCGCCGCTATCTGGCTGACGACCTGGACACCCCCAAAGCCATTGCCGCACTTGATGGTTGGGCCACCGACGCACTGGAGTACGGTGGCCATGACGCGGCGGCGCCGCAGGCGGTGAGCAGCGCGGCGGACGCGCTGCTCGGGGTGAAGCTGTCACCCGATACGTTTCCGGCATGACATCACTGCACTCCCAGGTCGTGTTCGTCACTGGCGGCGCCGGCGGAATCGGCGCGGAAGTCGCACGCCGCCTGCACCACAAGGGCGCCAAGCTGGTGCTCACCGATGTAGACGAGGCGGCGCTGGCGGCCATGACCGGCGAACTCGGCGACGAAAACGTGCTCACCGTGCGCGCCGATGTGCGCGACCTCGCGGCCATGCAGGCCGCCGCCGATGCGGCCGTCGAGCGTTTCGGCGGCATCGACGTCGTCGTGGCCAACGCCGGAATAGCGGGCTACGGGTCGCTGCTGCAGATCAGCCCGGAGGCGTTCAAGCGGGTCATGGACATCAATGTGCTCGGCGTCTTCCATACCGCGCGTGCCACGCTGCCGGCGTTGATCGACCGCCGCGGCTATCTGCTGATTGTGTCGTCGCTGGCCGCGTTCGCCGCTGCGCCGGGCATGGCGCCATACAACGCGTCCAAGGCCGGTGTCGAGCACCTCGCCAACACTCTGCGCCTCGAGGTCGCCGAGCGCGGCGTCACCGTCGGCGCAGCCCATATGTCCTGGATCGACACCGCCCTGGTCCGTGACGGCAAGGCCGACCTGCCGTCATTCTCCGAAATGCTGACCAAGCTGCCCTGGCCGCTGAACAGGACCACGTCCGTCGACACGTGCGCGGCGGTGTTCGTCAAGGGCATCGAGGGCCGCAAACGCCGGATCTACTGCCCGGGCTGGGTAAGGCTGTTCCGCTGGGTCAAGCCGGTGCTGTCCACCCCGGTCGGCGAAAACACAGTGGCGCGGTCCACCGCGGGCCTGTTGACCCGGATCGACGCCGAAGTCGCCGCGCTGGGCCGCTCGACCAGCATCGCCAACGAGGCGCTGGACAAGGGGTAACGGCGTCAACCGGGGATGCGGGCCAAAATCTCGTTGACGATGCGGGCCGACTGGCTGTTGACCACCGTCTCGTCTGCCCCGCAGACATCCACGTCGGCGGTGACGTTGGAGCTGGCCGCAATGGCGCGCGAACAGGCATATCCCCGGCCGCCCTCGCGGCGGACCAACAGCACGTCCACGCCGTAAGAACGGGTTGGGCCGAAACCCATGAAGTTCACCTTGGTCTCCAGTGCGGTTTGAGTGATCGGCCGTTCGACGCAGGCCTTCCACTGACCGAGCACCGTCTGGACGAACGCCCGGGCCGCCGCCGCCTCGCGAAACGCGGCCACCGTTTCGCTGACTTCGTTTTCGTGGGGGTCTTCGGCGAATAGACCGCCGGCGCCTATTTCGCCGGACACCCGGTAGGTCGGCAGCCATCCGGTCTGCATTACCGAGCCACAGGAGGGATCGGAGAACAACCCGCTGGGCTGATTGCGGATCGTCGGCACGTTGAGTGGCGCCAGGTCCGGAGCATTCACCAGTGCAGCGGCATCGGTGGTGGACAAGACCAGCGACTGGAGTTCGGAAACGCGCACCGGCGGCGAGGCCGAGTGAGGATCAGTGGACGAGTAGACGGCGCTGCCACCGATCGCGTCGGAGCAGGAAACAACCATGGTCAGCAGAGCGGTCGCCAGCAGCGCAGAGCCGATACCTTGGGTCCGACGAAGCATCAGTGCGGCACCTTCTCGGCGATCTGCTGGGCCAGGGTCACCGCCGAGTCGGCGGGTTTGGGTGTGTCGCAGACCGCAATATCGATGGAGATGTTGTTGCGCACGGTCAGCGCCCGCCCGCAGTCGAACGGCAGATTCGTCGTCTGATAGCCGATGGTGAAGATGTTGTCGGCGGTGACCGCGAACTCACTGAAGCGTTGGTCCAATCGCACGTTGTCCCCGCTCGTGAAGGTCACGGTGCGGCCGACGCATTTCTGCCATACCGGCTTCTGGCTGTCCAGGAACCGTGCCGCGAGTTCAGCGATGGGAAAACTGAACACGGCCACGAAAGAGGACACCGGCGGCAGCAGGCAGTGCGCCCGGCGCCGATCCGGGCGCAGATTGGTTGGCGCTCTGCAATTGCATTGCTTGCCAGCCACTGCCGAAATATGACGCACGCTGCGCTGCCATCCAGGGGCCGGCGCAGTCCTGGCTGTCGATGTACTGGGAGTCGACACCGATCCCGATGGAGACGGTGTCGATGGTAACCGCGGTGTTCAGCACCGCGCCGAGCTGATCGGCGGTGGGCAACAAGCCCGGCAGATCCCGCATCGAAAACGGCGGCACCGCAACTGTGGCCACAGGTGGCGGCACGCTGTCGTGGCGAGAGCGTCTCACGCCCACGGCGGTCACCGCCGCGGCCATGAGCAACCCGACGCCCAGCAGTGCGGCGACGGTCCGGCGTCGCCGGCGCGTTCGCCGGACCAGCGCGGGCGGCCCGTGCCACGGTGCGGGCGGCGCCGTCAACGGCGAGGTCGGACCCGCGTTGACGCCGCCGCCGTTGATCCGCCACCGCTCGGTCTGGTCCCGGCCGTGCAGCGCGACGGCCGCCGCCGACGCCAGATCGCCAGCCGTGCGATAACGCCGCGCCGGATCCTTGGCCATGGCCATCGCGATCACTTCGTCCAGCGCCGGCGGCAGGCTGGGCGCGAGGTCGGTGACCCGCGGTGGTGGCTGGTGCAGGTGCGCCAGCATCACTGCCGGCGCCCCGCCCGCGGCCCAGAACGGGGTCTTGCCGGTCAGCAGCTTGAACAGCGAGCAGCCCAGCGAGTACAGATCGGCGCGGTAGTCGACGGGCGCCCCCGCGAGCACCTCCGGAGCGGCGTAGGCCACCGTGGACATCACCGACCCGCTGGCGGTGAGCCCGATCTCGTCGAGGGCGCGGGCAATCCCGAAGTCGGCCAGTAGTGCTCGTTCCTCGTCCGCGCCGGGTGACAAATCGTGTGCCAGCAAGAAGTTCGCGGGCTTGATGTCGCGGTGCAGGACGTGTCGGCTATGGGCGTAGTCGAGCGCCAACGCGACTTGTCCGACAATCCGAATGGCCCGCTGCGGCGCCATCGTCCCGGCCCGCAGCGCGGCGTCGGCGTCGGGGCCGTCGACGAACTGCATCGCGATCCACAATTGACCGGCCGGGGTTTCACCTCGTCGGTACACCGCGACGATGTTGGGGTGATTAAGTCGGGCGGCCACGTCGGCTTCCCGGAGGAATCGGGCCCGGAACTCCGGCGCGCGCGACAGCTCCGCGGAGAGAACCTTGACCGCGTCGCTGCGCGGCAGGTCGGGGTTGGCGGCCAGATACACCGCCCCCATGCCGCCCTCACCGAGCTTGCGTTCAATGCGGTAGCCGGCCAGCACCGACCCGATGGTCACCGCGGCCCCTGCCATCCCTGTCACAGTCACCGACATTATCTGGTCCGGATATGCCAGTGACGTCGTCAAGCCTGCTCAGCCAGGACCGATCTGGCCGCCGAGCTGCCGGATAAGTTCCCTGGCGGGGTCTTGAACTGACGGCGAGCACGCGGCGATGTCGACGACGACGTTGTTAGTCGACTCGAGCGTGCGCTGGCAATGCTGCCCCGCCGCCGCCTCGGGATGCTGGTTCATCTGATGGATCGCCCCCGCGGTGCCGATGGGAGCGTCCAGCCTCACCGCCATCGGATCGCTGCCGGGCGTCGTGACCGTGATGGTGCGGTTCGCGCATTGCTGCCACTGACCGAACTGCGCCTCGACGGCGTTGTCTGCCGCGTTGGGGGTGGGGAACGCGATCACCGCCTGGGTGACCGTGGTCCACCGCGCGGGCTCGAGGCCGTCGGTGAGTGACTGCACCTGCACGCCCACGTCACCGGAGTTGGCGTAGGCCGCCACCTGGGCCGGCGCCCAGGCGCTGACACACTGGCTGTCCGTCACTTCGGCCGAGGAGTCCAGCAGCGCGGTTGAGGTGCTGGCAACCTGCAGGTGATTGGTGGCCAGCGTGAGCGACAGTGCGTCCTGATTCAGCAGCAGTCCGGGCAGCTGGGCGGCCGCTACCAGGGCGCGAGTCGCCGCCGTTACGGACGTCGAGGATACCGACGTCGAGGGCTTCGCCGTGGGTGGCGGGCCGGGGTTTTCGGCTCGGCCCGACAACGTCAGCGCAGCCGCTGCGGCCACCACGGCGACGGTCACGGCCAGCGTTGCGGCCACCCAACGCCACCGGCGGGCACGGCTGCCGGGAAGGGGTTGCGCCGGTAGAGGCACTGGGCGTGCTCGACGGCAGCTGCCACCAGCCCTGGGCATCAGCGTGGGGGACATCGACCGCCCGGCCCGGCAATGGCGCGCGCACGACGCCGGGTGATGCGTCGCGCAGTGCGGTCTGCGCGGCGTCGGCGAACTCCGCCGCTGCCGGGAAGCGCCACCCCGGATCCTTTGCCATCGCCCGAGCGATGACCGCGTCCAGCGCCGGCGGGAGGGCGGGCATCCGCTCGGTGACCCGGGGCGGCGGTGCATGCAGATGCGCCATCATCACCGCCGCCGGGCCGTTGCCGGTGGGGAACGGGGTAGCCCCGGTGAGCAGCCGGAACAGGCTGCAGCCCAGCGAATACACGTCCGCCCGTCCATCAAAGGAGTGCCCGGCGAGCACTTCGGGTGCGGCGTAGGCCATCGTCGCGAACATCGAACCGGTTGTCGTCAGGCCGACGTCGTCGAGCGCTCGGGCGACCCCGAAATCGCCGAGCAGCACCCGCTCGTTGGCGTCGCGCTGGGCGGACAGCAGGAAGTTGGCCGGCTTGACGTCACGGTGCACCACGTTGTGCCGGTGTGCATAGTCCAGGGCCTTCGCCACCTCGCCGACGATGCGCACGGCCCGCTGGGGAGTCATGGTGCCCGCCCGCAACGCGGCGTCGGCGTCGTCGCCGTCGACGAACTGCATCGCGATCCACAGCTGTCCCTGCGCAGTCTCGCCGCGGCGGTAGATGGACACGATGTTGGGATGGGCCAGAGCCGCGGCCACCGCGGCCTCCCGCAGGAACCGGGCCCGGAATTCGGGATCGGCGCTATAGGCCGACGACAACACCTTCACCGCGTCCAGGCGGGGCAGATCCGGGTCCTGCGCCAGATACACCGTGCCCATGCCGCCGAGCCGAGCACCCGGATGATGCGATAGCCCGCGATCTCCGAACCGGTCTCCGGCACGTCGGCAGTCCTCCGCGGATGCGGAAGCTAGCGTCCGAAGCCGGGTCGGCGGCGGCGCAGATAGCGCTCGAACTCGGCGGCCAACGCGTCGCCGTCGATCTTGCCCAGCGCATCGTGCATGTCGACCTCGGCGTCGCCGCGCTGTTCCAGCGTCTGCACGTACTCGGCGATCTCGTCGTCCTCGGCGGTCATCTCGCTGACCGCCTGCTCCCAGTCCTCGGCCTGCGCCGGCAGGTCGGCCAGCGGGACCTCGATGTCGAGCACATCCTCGACTCGGCGCAGCAGCGCCACCGTGGCCTTCGGGTTGGGCGGCTGGGACACGTAGTGCGGCACCGCCGCCCAGAACGTCACCGCCGGTATCCCGGCGGCCACGCAGGCGTCTTGAAAAACCCCGGCGATGCCGGTCGGGCCCTCGTAGCGGGTTTCCTCCAGGCCGAACCGCCGCGCTGATTCCGGTGAGTAGGCCGCACCGGACACCGGCACCGGCCGGGTGTGCGGGGTGTCGGCCAGCAGCGCCCCGAGGATCACCACGGTGTCGACGTTGAGCTTGTCGGCGATCGCCAGCAACTCGGCGCAGAACGTGCGCCAGCGCATGTTGGGCTCCACCCCGTGCATCAATACGATGTCGCGGTCGCTGCCGGGCGGACGACAGTGCGAGATCCGCATCGCCGGCCACACCAGTTCCCGGGTGACGCCGTCGACCTGGCGGATCACCGGTCGATTCACCTGGTAGTCGTAGTAGGCCTCGTCGTCGATCTCGACAATCGGATCGGCCTCCCAGATGGCGTCCAGATGCTCCAGCGCGTCGCTGGCCGCGTCCCCGGCATCGTTCCACCCCTCGAACGCCGCCACGACAATTGTGTTGTGTAGTTCGGGCAGCGCGGCGCCGATATCCGGGTAGCTCACAGGATCAGGGTACGGCGTCGCACCCGCTGACGAGGCGAGTCGCGGCTGCAGACCACCGCGCGGGCGGGGGCAACTCCAGCCGTCGCTACCGAACAGTCCTGAAGTAGCGTCAACATCCTGCGGATGTCGGGTGCGGGGTTAAACGCGGCTCGGGTGTGAGGCGCCGCGCTGTCGCGAACTCAGCCGCCGTTACCTAATCGTTATGTTTGTTTTCTGTGTAGAAACTTAGAGAAAGCGTAAGTTCAACCTGAGTAGAAGCTGAGGGGCCGGCCTGCTGAGAGCGAGTACTGAGCGCGCAACGGATGCGAGCAAGGGGGGTTTTGATGCTGACCGTCGACACCGGATCGGGCGCCAACATGGCCGCCGCCGCCTGTCCGGCCGGATCCGGCCGGGCAGGAGCGCACGAATCATCACCTCAACAGCGAAAGGGGGCTGTCTCACCACAACCGCAACCGTGAATCAGCGCCCACCATCACCTGTGGGCAGACCATCTGAACCAAACTTAACGAAGGGGCGGAAAACCAATGAGCAGAAAATTACGTCGACGCGTGATCATGGCCGCCGGTGCCTCGATAGCCGGCGCGGCCATCCCGATTGCCGCAGCGTCCAACGCTTGGGCCGACGACGAAATAACGTACGACGGGATTGTTCTCTTCGACAATTTCGATGCCACCCACCCGTTCGGCAGCCAGCGACATCGGCACTCTCGCCCTATCGGGCACCAACAATGACTTTGCATGGGTCGAGGGCCCCGCTGCCGACACGGCCGCCAATCGTCGGGCTGGCCAACGACAGTGCCGCCAACGACGTGAGTGACGTGGCGTTCTACGGAGCGCGACCGCGCCCACCACCTTTTTCGGTATAGAAGGGGCCCAGATATAAACACGCCACCAACAGCTATGCTGGAGTCTTCAGCGGCGGCAATGCCGTCATAAACCTGGCACCCATCGGTGCATCAGGACCCGTCACCACCAGCTCGGCCATCGCCACGAACGGCGGCACTGCGGATGTCGCAAACGACGGACTCGCGCCCCAGCGGCGTCACCATAACGAATGACTACGCGTTCGCGAACGGCCTCGGCACCGGCACCCTCGCCGACACGCCTACCGTCGCAAAATTTACGACAGCAATTCCAACATGTCCATCGCCAACGACACAGGATTCAACACGACGACCCAGAAGGTGGCTCGGCCGTCGATTTGGCCAACAACAGCTTCGCCTACGCCACCAACACGGGCAGCGCTGCCGACATCATCGGTGGACCTCTGTGGTGGACTACCGCGATCACCAACGACTCGAACATAGTCGGTGACGGCGACGTATTCACAGAATCCATGAGCAACACTGTTCCAGATCGACGGCATCCCCGACGCCACCTTCTTCGCGGACTTGTTCGGCGCGGGAGGCGCGGCAGCGTTCACCACCGACTGGACGGATCTGCTGCAAGCTCTTCTGACGGTAGCCGTAGCCGCCGGAGGGCTCATCTCTGCACGGCTGGGTGGTGTCGCAGCCCGCGGCACCACCCAGACCGCAGGTGTC
Source organism: uncultured Actinomycetota bacterium (assembly GCA_963787635.1). Classification (GTDB taxonomy): domain Bacteria; phylum Actinomycetota; class Actinomycetes; order Mycobacteriales; family Mycobacteriaceae; genus Mycobacterium. The sequence continues at coordinate 64,315 of CAWBDP010000013.1, forward strand.
CATGCCCTTCACTGAGGGTGTTCTACGAACCAAGCGCCGGCTCGCGCTTCCACTCTCCGCAACAGCCATTTCCATAGGCCGACTATCCTTGCGGGGTGACTGTTGCCAGAGACCATGCCTACGACACCGACCTGCTGGATACCTTGTCCCAGCGTGTCATCGTGGGCGACGGTGCCATGGGTACTCAGTTGCAGGCCGCGGACCTGACCCTCGACGATTTCCGGGGGCTGGAGGGCTGCAACGAGATCCTCAACGAGACTCGCCCGGACGTGCTGGAAACCATCCACCGCGGCTACTTCGAGGCCGGCGCGGACGCCGTGGAGACCAACACGTTCGGCTGCAACCTGTCCAACCTGGGCGACTACGACATCGCCGACCAGATCCGCGACTTGTCGGCAAAGGGCACCGCGATCGCGCGGCGGGTCGCCGACGAGATGAGCACCCCGGACCGCAAGCGCTACGTGCTGGGTTCGATGGGCCCGGGCACCAAGCTGCCCACCCTGGGGCACACCGAGTACGCGGTGATCCGCGACGCCTACACCGAGGCCGCCCTCGGGATGCTGGATGCCGGCGCCGACGCCATCCTCATCGAGACCTGCCAGGACCTGCTGCAGCTCAAGGCGGCGGTGCTGGGGTCGCGCCGTGCGATGCCGGCCTCTGGCCGGCACATCCCGGTGTTCACCCATGTGACCGTGGAGACCACCGGCACGATGCTGCTGGGCAGCGAGATCGGCGCGGCGCTGACCGCCATCGAGCCGCTCGGCGTCGACATGATCGGCCTGAACTGCGCGACCGGCCCGGCGGAGATGAGCGAGCACCTGCGGCATCTGTCCCGGCATGCCCGTATCCCGGTGTCGGTGATGCCCAACGCCGGACTGCCGGTGCTGGGCGCCAACGGTGCCGAATACCCGCTGCAGCCCGACGAATTGGCGGAGGCGCTGGCCGGTTTCGTCCCGAGTTCGGGCTGTCGCTGGTCGGCGGGTGCTGCGGCACCACCCCGGAGCACATTCGCCAGGTCGCGGCCGCGGTGGCCAGGTTCAACGACGGGACAGCACAGCGCGCGCGAGCGCACGTCAGCCTACGAGCCGGCGGTGTCCTCGCTCTACACCGCCATCCCGTTCGCGCAGGACGCCTCGGTGCTGATGATCGGGGAGCGGACGAACGCCAACGGCTCCAAGGCTTTCCGCGAGGCGATGATCGCCGAGGACTACCAGAAGTGCCTGGACATCGCCAAGGATCAGACCCGTGACGGCGCGCACCTGCTGGACCTGTGCGTGGACTACGTGGGCCGCGACGGCGCGGCCGACATGACAGCGCTGGCCAGCCGGCTGGCCACGCGTCGACGTTGCCGATCATGCTGGACTCCACCGAAACCCCGGTGCTGCAAGCGGGTTTGGAGCACCTGGGCGGGCGCTGCGCGATCAATTCGGTGAACTACGAGGACGGCGACGGCCCTGAGTCGCGGTTCCACAAGACCATGGAGCTGGTCGCCGAGCATGGTGCCGCGGTGGTGGCGCTGACCATCGACGAAGAGGGCCAGGCCCGCACCGCCAGAAGAAGGTCGAGATCGCCGAGCGGCTGATCGCCGACATCACCGGCAACTGGGGCGTCGACGAATCGTCCATTCTCATCGACTGTTTGACCTTCACCATCGCCACCGGGCAGGAGGAGTCGCGCAAGGACGGCATCGAGACCATCGAGGCCATCCGCGAGCTGAAGCGACGCCACCCGGACGTGCAGACCACGCTGGGGCTTTCCAACATCTCGTTCGGGCTCAATCCCGCCGCGCGCCAGGTGCTCAACTCGGTGTTCCTGCACGAATGCCAGGAGGCCGGGCTGGATTCGGCGATCGTGCACGCTTCGAAGATCCTGCCGATGAACCGGATCCCCGACGAGCAGCGCGAGGTGGCGCTGGACCTGGTCTACGACCGGCGCCGCGACGAATACGACCCGCTGCAGGAGCTGATGGCGCTGTTCGAGGGCGTGTCGGCGGCGTCGTCGAAAGAGTCCCGGGCGGCCGAGCTGGCCGAGCTGCCGTTGCTGGAGCGGCTGGCCCAGCGCATCGTCGACGGCGAGCGCAACGGCCTGGAGGCCGACCTCGACGAGGCGATGACGCAGAAAGCCGCCGCTGGACATCATCAACGAGAACCTGCTGGCCGGGATGAAGACCGTCGGGGAGCTGTTCGGTTCCGGCCAGATGCAGCTGCCGTTCGTGCTGCAGTCCGCCGAGGTGATGAAGACCGCGGTGGCCTATCTGGAACCGCACATGGAGAAATCCGACGATGACGCCGGCAAGGGCCGCATCGTGCTGGCCACCGTCAAGGGCGACGTGCACGACATCGGCAAGAACCTGGTCGACATCATCTTGACCAACAACGGCTATGAGGTCGTCAACATCGGCATCAAGCAGCCGATCGCCACCATCCTGGAAGTCGCGCAGGACAAGAGCGCCGACGTGGTCGGGATGTCGGGGCTGCTGGTGAAGTCGACGGTGGTGATGAAGGAAAACCTCGAGGAGATGAACACCCGCGGGGTGGCCGAGCAGTTCCCGGTGCTGCTCGGCGGCGCGGCGCTGACCCGCAGCTACGTGGAGAACGACCTCGCCGAGGTCTACCGGGTGAAGTGCATTACGCGCGCGACGCGTTCGAGGGCCTGAAGTTGATGGACACCATCATGAGCGCCAAGCGCGGCGAGGCGCCCGAGCCGGGCAGCCCGCAGGCCCTGGAAGCAGAAGCGGCCCGCGAGAAGGAAGCCGAACGCAAGGCCCGCCACGAGCGCTCCAAACGCATTGCGGCCCAACGCAAGGCGACCGAGGAGCCGGTCGTCGTGCCGGAGCGCTCCGACGTCGCAGCCGATGTCGAGGTGCCGTCGCCGCCGTTCTGGGGGTCGCGGATCGTCAAGGGTCTGGCGCTGGCCGATTACACCGGGCTGCTCGACGAGCGTGCACTGTTTCTGGGCCAGTGGGGTCTGCGCGGCGTGCGCGGCGGCGACGGGACCGTCCTACGAGGAGCTCGTCGAGACCGAGGGCCGGCCGCGGCTGCGGTACTGGCTGGACCGGCTTGTCCACCGACGGCGTGCTGGCGCACGCGGCCGTGGTGTACGGCTATTTCCCGGTGGTCTCCGAGGGCGACGACGTCGTTCTGCTCACCGAGCCCCGGCCCGATGCCGAGCAGCGATTCCGGTTCACCTTCCCGCGTCAGCAACGTGACCGGTTCTTGTGCATCGCCGACTTCATCCGGTCACGGCAGCTGGCCACCGAGCGGGGACAGGTTGACGTGTTGCCGTTCCAGCTGGTGACGATGGGTCAGCCGATCGCCGACTTCGCCAACGAGCTGTTCGCGTCCGACTCCTACCGCGACTACCTGGAGGTGCACGGCATCGGCGTGCAGCTCACCGAGGCGCTGGCCGAGTACTGGCACCGGCGGATCCGCGAGGAGCTGCGCTTCTCCGGCGATCGGGCGATGTCCGCCGAGGACCCCGGGGCCGTCGAGGACTATTTCAAACTCGGGATACCGCGGTGCCCGGTACTCGTTCGGCTACGGCGCGTGCCCGGATCTGGAGGACCGGGTCAAGACCATGGCGCTGTTGGAGCCCGAGCGCATCGGGGTCACGCTGTCGGAGGAAATGCAGCTGCATCCGGAGCAGTCGACCGACGCGTTCATCCTGCACCACCCCGAAGCCAAGTACTTCAACGTCTGACGTGGCGATGCAAGCGCTGCAGCGGGGCACGGACGCCACAGCCGTCTGACGGTCGGCGGCCAAGCCCTGGACGTAGGCGACGCCGGCTGCGCGTGACTCGGGATCGTGCAGCGCGGTGACCAGCGAGTCGGCGTCGTTCCACGCCCGGGCGGCGCCGACCATCACGTCGGTCACCGCGTTGGTGTGGCGCTTGGTAGCGGTCAGCGTGAACGCTGACTTGTCGACGAGCAGACCCACCAGTTCGTCTATCTCGGCGTCCAGGCCGGCCGCCGGAACGACCCGGTTCAGAAAGCCGGCTGCCAAGGCTTCAGCTGCGCCAAACGGACGACACGTCATCACCAGTTCCTTGGTCCGGGCCGGGCCGATCTCGCGCACCAGCCGGGGGATGCCGCCCCAGGTGAGTGGAATACCGAGGTCGACCTCGGGTATTGCGAACCGGGTGTCCTCGGCGGCGATGCGCAAATCGCAGGCAGCGGCGAGAACCACGGCGCCGCCCACACAGTGGCCGTGAATTTGGGCGATCGTTACGGCCGTCATCGCCTCGATCGCCTCGGCCATTCGGCGTCCAGCGTCAGCTGCCTTGTGCCCCATGGCGCCGGGTGTCGGTCTCACCTCCGCCCCCGCTGGGCGCTGCGAAAGCCGCGAGGTCCGCTCCGGCGCTGAAGGCGCGTCCTCGTCCCGCCACCACGACCGCTCTTACATCCGGGAGGGTGTCCAGATGCCGGGCGGCTTGCACCAATTCGTTCAAGGTGGTAGTCCCGAGCGGGTTCAGCTTGTCGGGCCGATTGAGCGTGATATCGGCCCGCCGCCCGTCGACCGTGACTTCAATCTCGGAGAACTCCATGCCTCACCGTACGTTGGGCATAACGCCCGGCCGCTCCCAGATGGTTTAGGACGACTATGACTGCTCGCGATCTCGCCGACGATGAGGCCTCTGGTCGCCGTACCGTTCGGATTGCGGCGGTGGCCGCCCTGGGCGGGCTCATTTTCGGCTATGACGTCTCGGTGACCAACGGCGCCGTCGCTGGGCTGGAAGACGAATTCAATGCGGGCAACATTTTGCTGGGATTCTCGGCGGCAGGGGCGCTGTTGGGTGCCGCAGCGGGGGCGATAACCGCTGGACGAATCGCGGACCGACTAGGCCGCCTATCCATGATGAAGTTGTCAGCGGCGCTGTTCTTCGTGAGTGCCTTCGGCGTCGGTCTGGCAACCAACATCTGGGGCGTCATCATCTTCCACATCGTGGGTGGTATCGGTATCGGTATCGCGTCTGCCATCGTGCCGGCCTACATTGCGGAGATCTCACCACCGCACATCCGCGGCCGACTCGGCTCGCTGCAGCAGCTTGCCATCGTTTTCGGTATATTTCTGGCTCTGGCGGTGGATTGGCTGCCCTTTCATATCGCGGGCGGTTCCCGCGGGGAACTGTGGCTGGGCCTAACCGCTTGGCGCTGGACATTCTTCGCGGAGGCGGTGCCGGCCATCCTCTACGGCGTCCTGGTCTTCACGATCCCTGAGTCACCGCGCCATCTCATTGCCGTGCAACGGATTTCAGAGGCGCGTCGGGTGCTTGCGATGGTTCTCGGGGAACGCAATGTAGAAATCACCGTGCAACGAATCTCCGAGACGCTAAGCCACGAACACCCGCCGTCGTGGCGTGACCTGCGCAAGCCAACCGGCGGCCTCTATGGCGTCGTGTGGGTAGCCATCGGCCTGGCTGTCTTCCAGCAGCTCTGCGGCATCAACGTGATTTTTTACTACGGGAATGCGCTCTGGCAGGCGGTGGGATTCGGCGAAGATTCGTCGTATCTCATCGCTGTCGTTACATCAGTGGTCAACGTTGCGATCACCTTGGTGGCCATTGCGCTTATCGACAAGGTCGGCCGGCGGCCGCTGCTGCTGACCGGTTCGGCGCTCATGGCGTTGATGCTGGCAACGATGTCCGTCGTTTTCGCAATCGCCCCGATCAGCGACGGCAAGCCGAAGCTTGATGGCGCATTAGGACCGATCGCGCTCGATCGCCGCCAACGTGTTCGTCATCGCGTTCGCAGTGTCATGGGGGCCGATACTGTGGGTGCTGCTGGGCGAAATCTTTCCCAACCGTATTCGCGCTGCCGGTGTCGGACTGGCCGCCGCCGCCCAATGGGTGGCCAATTTCGCGATCGCGTTCACCTTCCCGACCTTGCGGCACGTGCTCGGCTTCGCCTATGGCTTTTATGCCTTGGCTGCGGTCCTCTCATTTGCGTTCGTGTGGCGATGGGTTCACGAGACCAAGGGCGTGCACCTGGAAGACTTGCACTCGGAGCACCCCGCAAGCGGGCTTAGGCGCGGCCCGAGTCAACCAAAACCGCCGTGACTTTGCTTACCGGGACGTGGAACAATCGCTGGCCGTGAAGACCTTCGAGGAGCTGTTCGCCGAACTCGGCGAGCGTGCCCGCACCCGGCCCGCCGGCAGCGCCACCGTGGCTGCGCTGGACGCTGGGGTGCATACGGTGGGCAAGAAGATCCTGGAGGAGGCCGGTGAGGTGTGGCTGGCGGCCGAACACGAATCCGACGAGGCGCTCGCCGACGAGATCAGCCAGTTGCTGTATTGGACGCAGGTGCTGATGGTGGCCCGCGGTCTGACACTCGACGCCGTGTACGAGAAGCTGTGATGGCCGCTTATCGTGCCGGCGGCGCCCCGTCGAGGCTGCGGGTCGCGGTGCCCAACAAGGGGGCGCTGTCCGAGCCGGCCATCGAAATTCTCAGCGAGGCCGGGTACCGCCGTCGCACCGATCCCAAAGACCTGACCGTCATCGACCCGCTCAACAATGTCGAGTTTTTCTTTTTGCGGCCCAAAGACATTGCCATCTATGTCGGGTCGGGGGAGCTGGACTTCGGGATAACCGGGCGGGATTTGGCGCGTGAGTCGGACGCACCGGTGCGCGAACGCCTGGAGCTGGGCTTCGGGGCGTCGAGCTTCCGGTATGCCGCCCCCGCCGGGCGGGACTGGGCGGTAGCCGATCTGGCCGGCCGACGGATCGCCACCGCTTATCCCAATCTGGTGCGGAAAGACCTGGCGGCCAGAGGGATTGATGCAACTGTCATCCGCCTCGACGGCGCGGTGGAGATCTCGGTGCAGCTGGGGGTCGCCGATGCCATCGCCGACGTGGTGGGGTCCGGCCGCACCCTGGGCCTGCACGACTTGGTGGCGTTCGGCGAGCCGCTGTGTGATTCGCAGGCGGTGCTCATCGAAGGGGTGCGACGAGCCGAGGCCGAGGCCGCCGAGCCCGGGCCGGCCGGTGCCGCGCGCGATCAACTGGTGGCCCGGGTGCAAGGCGTGGTGTTCGGTCAGCAGTATCTGATGCTGGACTACGACTGTCCGCGTGCGGTCCTCGACGACGCCACGGCGATCACACCCGGCCTGGAGTCGCCGACGATCGCCCCACTGGCCGATCCGGACTGGGTGGCGGTACGCGCGCTGGTGCCACGCCGCGACGTCAACGCGATCATGGACGAGCTGGCCGCGATCGGGGCCAAGGCCATCCTGGCCTCCGACATCAGGTTCTGCCGGTTCTGAGCCTGAACGCGCCGCAGCCGCTGCAAGGCGTAGCACTCTTGTGCTACAGTGGCGCAAGTGGAAGCTCTGATTACTCAACGACAACTGCCGCAACGACAGCGGTGCGATCATGCGCAGGGTCCAGCAGGGCGAATGTTTCACGGTCACCAGAAACGGAGTTCCCGTGGCGGACCTGGTGCCTCACGATCACGCCAAATCGGATCGACGCCGACGCTTCGTGCCGGTAGGGCAGATCGAAGGTGGTGTTGCGCTGCTGCCCAATTGGGATGTTGAACGCTTTGCCGGCGAGCAGGCAGAACTTGATGCCGCCGTCGATGATCGCGACGACGAGCGGTGGGGAACCGCTGGGTGACCCAACCGTATGAACGGGTGCTGCTAGACACATCCGTGGTGATCGACTATCCCGCCGAGGCGGTGGCCGGCCACGCCGAGTCGGCTGCTATCAGCACAATCACGCTGGCCGCACTGTCATTCGGGCTTCACACCGCCGACCCTCTCCTTAACGCTTCACGTGAGCAGCGGTACCACTGGATCGTGCACACCTTCGACCCGATCCCTTCGACGCCAATGCGGCGCGCGTCTATGGGGCCCTGTGCGCGAGTGTCCGAGCGGCAGGCCGTGACCCGAAGCCGCGGCGCTTCGACATCCTTATCGCCGCAGTTGCTGTCGCGCTCGAGAGTCCGTTGATCACCCGCGATGCGGCCGGCTTCCGGGGGATTATCGAGCGAACTGCGCGAAGACTGGCCTGCGTGATCACCTGACGGCAGTGTGCTGGTCGGCATTTGGACCTCCGACTCCCATCATGCTGACGCGACGGCGTTATTGAAGGCACACCTGACCGACTCGCTTGCGTCCAGCGTCGTCACCCTTGCTGAGGTATACGTCGGCGTTGCCCGTGCCGGCCAGGCCGACCGCCTGGACCAGGCCTTGGCGCGCCTGGCAATCACAAGCCTGGAATTGCCTGCCGATGCGGCCCAGCGCCTCGGCGAGTTGCGCGCCACGACCGGTCTCAAGCTGCCCGATTGCTGCGTGCTCTACACCGCCGCACGGCATCACGCCGCACTTGCCACCTTCGACGAAACACTGGCAACCCGTGCAGCCGACATCGGCCTGACCGTCGCAACAACGAGTGCTTGAGTGCCCTAATCGTTCTACGACAACGGAATCCGGCGCCGTCGTGACTGTCGCGGGCCCATCGGGTGACAGATCGACCCAGCGAAAGAAGATCCGATGCGGCTATTAGTGATTGCTGACACCACGCCCAGGCTGGGCACGGGCATTGCCGAGTACGTGTCGGCAAACGCTGTCGATGCGGTGGTGACCGCCGCCGATCTACGCGCGCTGATCTCGCCACGAATACACCTACCCGTCCCGGCCGGTCACGTCATAGGGGCGCACACGCGTCGAGTACGTGCGGGGAGGACGGATCGTCGAAGTCTGACAGCTTCGATTGGGTCGGTATCGGCGCCGTCGCTGTGTTAGCGTCCCGCTAAGTCCGATGTCCCGGATGGTCCAGGAGGGTCACCGTGACGCATCTTGAGACGCATATTTGTGTCCTGTCGCTAGCCCTGTTCATCGGGGTGGTGGCAGGGTTGCGTTCGTTCACCGCGCCCGCCGTGGTGTCGTGGGCAGCCGTGCTGCACTGGATCAACCTGGACGGCACGTGGGCCTCGTTCATGGGCCAGATTGTCACGGTCGCCATCCTGTCCATGCTGTTGGTCGGCGAGTTGGTCCTCGACAAGCTGCCCAAGACGCCGTCCCGCACCGCACCCCCATCATTCGCGTTCCGGCTCATCTCCGGCGGGTTCTCCGGTGCCGTTCTCGGGACCGCCTGGGGCTATCCGTGGAGCACTCTGGGCGCCGGCGTCATCGGCGCTGCGCTGGGCACCGTGGGCGGCTACCAGGCCCGCTCCCGACTGGCCGCCGCGCACGGCCACGGCACCTCGGTTGCCCTGATCGAAGATTGTGTCGCGGTCCTGGGCGGATTTGCGATCGCGGCGATAACAGCCGTTCTGTGACAACGGGTTTCGACGCCATCGTGGTGGGCGCCGGCCAGGCCGGGCCCCCGTTGGCGGGCCGACTGACCGCAGCCGGTCACACGGTCGCCGTGGTGGAGCGCAAGCTGATCGGCGGTACCTGCGTCAACACCGGATGTATCCCGACCAAGACCCTGGTGGCCAGCGCGCATGCCGCGCATCTGGCCCGTCGCGGCGCCGACTTCGGCGTGGGCACTGGATCGATCAGCGTGGACATGGCGAAAGTCAAGGCGCGTAAAGACGACATCATGCTGGCCGACCGCAAAGGTGTCGAAGACTGGCTGGACGGCATGGACGGCTGCACCGTGGTTCGCGGTCACGCCCGGTTCACCGACCCGCACACACTCCGGGTCGGTGATGACGAGCTGCAGGCCGAGCGGATCTTCCTCAACGTCGGCGGCCGTGCGGTGGTGCCTGACATTCCCGGGCTGGCCGACGTGGATTTCCTGACCAATGTGTCGATCCTCGAACTCGACACCCTGCCAGAACATCTCGTGATCATCGGCGGCAGCTACATCGCGCTGGAATTCGCGCAGATGTACCGCCGATTCGGTGCCCGGGTCACGGTGCTGGAGAAAGGGCCGCGGCTGGCCTCGCGCGAAGACGAAGACGTCTCCGACGCGGTCAAGACAATTCTGCAGAACGACGGCATCGAGATCGTCGTCGGCGCTGACGACATCAGGGTCACCAAGCGGGACAACAGGTTTGAGGTGACGCCGGGTAAACGATGCTGCGCCGATTCCCGGCAGCCATCTGCTGTTGGCCGTGGGGCGCCGGCCCAACACCGACGATCTCGGTCTGGAGCATGCCGGTGTCGCGACCGACGCCCGCGGCTACATCACCGTCGACGACCAGCTGAAGACCAGCGTCGACCACATCTGGGCGATGGGTGACTGCAACGGCCGGGGAGCGTTCACCCACACCTCCTACAACGACTTCGAAATCGTCGCGGCCAACCTGTTCGACGACGACCCACGGCGCGTGAGCGACCGCATCACCACCTACGCCCTCTACATCGACCCGCCCCTGGGACGCGCCGGGATGACCGTCGATCAGGTCCGGCAGTCCGGTCGGCCGGCCCTGATCGGCCAGCGACCCATGACCAGAGTGGGCCGGGCAGTGGAAAAAGGTGAGACACAAGGCTTTATGAAAGTGGTAGTCGACGCCGACACGCGAGCAGATCCTGGGTGCGGCCATCCTCGGTGTCGGTGGCGACGAGGCCATCCACGCCATCCTCGACGTGATGTCAGCCAAAGCTCCCTACACCACGCTCTCGCGCACCATGCACATTCACCCGACGGTCAGCGAGCTGATACCCACCATGCTGCAGGAGATGTCGCCGCTGCAGTAGGCCGGCGCCGGAATCTAGAGGTCGTCGAGCAGCCGGCGCTTCTCGTGTTCGTACTCTTCATCGGTGAGTGCTCCCGAATCATGAAGTGACGCCAACTTTGTCAGCTTCTCTAGAGTCGTGTTGGGTTCGGGCGTGGCTGCTGGATAGTTGCGCAGCCCGACGAACGCCGATACCACCACGCCCACCAGGCCGACGCACGACAGTCCCCCCAAGAGCCACGGCAGAAATCCGTACCTGCTGCCGTGGCCGAAAGACAGGCGCGGACTGACGAACGCCGTCGCCTTGCCAGTCGCCGTAATGGTGTAGTCGCCGGTCTTGGGAATGTGCGCAACACCCACCTGGATGTGCGCGTCCTCGTTATCTGCGGTGGTGTCTCCCATCCGGTGGATGAACTCCGGCGCAGCCATCCCAGTCGGGGGAATGATGGCCACCTCAAGATCCTGCGGAACCGGAAGCTCGCCGCCGCTGATGGTGCCGGCTGTTTGGGTGTGGAAGCTGACCTTCACCTCGCCCTCGGGCAAGTGCAGAGTCCGGGTGCCGGGGATAGGCACCTCTCCGTAGGCGTGAAAATCGTCGAGCACGAACGCGTTCGAGAACATCGAGACCAAGAACCCGATGAACGACACAGCAAGCAACACCGCCGACGCGTTGCGGAGTTTCTTGCGCATGCGCTCGATTATCTGGCGGACTCGGTACCCGTAGTAGTAGTTCTGCAACATTCCCGTTCAACCGGTTGGCGGTGCTCATCCTCGCAGAGTCCGGCGAAACGCGTCTCGGGCTTGGGCGAGAACGGTTTTGGTCGTCTCAGTCGGGAGCGCCACGACGGTGAGCCGGTTGGGCCGTGTCGGCGGGGCGGTGATGTCGGTGAGTGTGAGCGACATGTGCGCTCGCAGGCCGCGGACCGCATGGCGGACACGGCATTCTTCGATCGAGTAGGGGCGTCGTGCGCACACCGGCATGACACCGGATTGCCCGGCAGCACCGATTAAGCCGCGACGGATCGATCAGGCCGCCGGGTCGGCGCTCTGCAGCACGGCGTCCGCGCCGCCCTCATCGGGGTGCTCCGGCCAGCCGGGGTAGGGCGGTGGTGTTCCCCCGTACAGCGGGCAGTGCGCCTGGTGTGGGCACCAGTCGCACAACCGCGACGGGCTGGGCCGGAAATCCCCTGTCGCCCCGGCCGATTGGATCGCCCGCCAGATCGCCATCAGCGTCTTCTCGAAGCGCAGCAATTCGTCGTGGTCGGGGGTGTAGTCGAGTAACTGGCCATCGGCAAGGTAGATCAGCCGCAGCCGCGTGGGCAGCACGCCCCGGGAGCGCAGCAGCGCCACCGCGTAGAACTTCATCTGGAACATGGCCTTGAACTCGGCCAGTGCCCGCGCCGCCGGTGGCGCTTTGCCGGTTTTGTAGTCCACCACCCGCAGCTCACCGGTGGGGGCGACGTCGATCCGGTCGATGAAGCCGCGCAGCAGGGTCCCGTCAGCCAGTTCCACCTCGACGCGCTGCTCGCAGCTTTGCGGGTCGAACCGGGTCGGGTCTTCCAGCCGGTAATACCCCGACAGCAACGCGCGTGCCTGCTCGAGCAACTCGAGGCGCTGCGCGGGGTCGAACTGCTCGGCCAGGTCGGGTTCCTCGGCGATCACCCGTTCCCAGGCCGGCCCGACGAGCGCCGCGCGCGGTGTCCGGACCCCGCTGCGGGGCGGGCAAGTCGTAGAGCTGTTCGAGGGCGGCATGCACCAGCGACCCGCGCAGCTGCGCGGTCGACGGCGGCTCGGGCAGCCGGTCGATCGCCCGGAACCGGTACAGCAGCGGGCACTGCTTGAAGTCGGCCGCCCGCGACGGTGACAGCGCGGGCCGCGAGCTGCCTCGATTGCCCGGCCGGTTGCGCATAACGCCAGCCTAGGAGTCGGCGCCGACAACCCCGCGCACCTGTTCCGGCGCGTCTGCTGGCAGGCTTGACTTCTGTGTCCAGGACCGGCCCGTTCGCCGTCGGTGATCGCGTCCAGCTCACCGACCCCAAGGGCCGGCACTACACCATCGTGCTGCGTGCAGGCAGCGAATTTCACTCGCATCGCGGCGCCATCGCGCACGACTCGGTGATCGGCCTGCCCGAGGGCAGCGTGGTCAAATCGGCCAACGGGGACCCGTTTTTGGTGCTGCGTCCGCTGCTGGTCGATTACGTGATGTCGATGCCGCGCGGGGCTCAGGTGGTCTATCCCAAGGACGCCGCGCAGATCGTGCACGAGGGCGACATCTTTCCGGGGGCGCGGGTGTTGGAGGCGGGTGCCGGATCCGGTGCGCTGACCTGTTCGCTGCTGCGGGCGGTCGGCCCGGACGGCGTGGTGATCTCCTACGAGCTGCGTGCCGACCATGCCGAACACGCCCGCCGCAATGTGGAGGCGTTCTTCGGCGCTGCGCCGGACAACTGGCAGCTGATCCTGCGCGATCTGGTGGACTGCGACCTGCCGGGCGGCTCCGTCGACCGGGTGGTGCTGGACATGCTGGCGCCGTGGGACGTGCTCGACACCGTGTCACGGGTGGTGATCGCCGGCGGGGTGCTGATGATTTATCTGGCTACCGTCACCCAGCTGTCGAAGACCGTCGAGGCGCTGCGCGAACAGCAGTGCTGGACCGAGCCGCGGACGTGGGAGACGCTGCAGCGTGGCTGGAACGTCGTCGGCCTGGCCGTTCGTCCCCAGCACAGCATGCGCGGCCACACCGCGTTCCTGGTCTCAGCGCGCCGGTTGGCACCCGGGGCCGTCACACCCACACCGCGCCGCAAAAGGTGAGACTGTGTGGACGGCGCCGAACCTGCGGCCAGGGCGTGCTTTGGTCGAGCTGAGTAGCCCTGATCGCAGCCTCGAAGCCAAATAACTCCTTAGTCGTCGTCGCTGCGGTGCAGACCACGGCGCACCGACAGCAACTCGAACTCGGGATGCGCGGCGACCAGCCGTTCGGCCGCGTCGAGCAGCTGCACGAGGTGGCTGCGATCGGCCGACACCGCGGCCACCCCGATGCCGGCCCGCCGGTACAGGTCCTGCGATCCGGTTTCGGCGGCTGACACGCTGAATTTGCGCTGCAGCTCGGCGACGACGGGGCGGATCACCGAACGCTTCTGCTTGAGCGAGCGCACGTCGCCGAGCAGCACATCGAATTCCAGCCAGCCGATCCACATCCGGGCTAAGGGGTCGGGCTGGGCGCGGTCGAGGTATCGGTGTGCGCGTTGCCGATGGCTAACAACATCGCCGCCGTTTGCTCGGACAACTGCCAGCCACCCTGGTACGGCTTGAATTCCATCGGGAACGTGAACTTACCGGCACCCGGCCTGGGTGTGGTGACGTTGACGGTGGCCATCACGTCGCCGGCATCGCGGTCCGACCAGGCCAGGTCGCCGGCAGTAAAGATCATCGGGTCAAAGCCCCCGTCGCGCAGCGCGGTGGCGAACCGGTCCAGGGCGACGGCGTCGTCAGGGGTGGCCGCTTCGACCAGACTGAGTTTCTGGGCACCGGGCACCGCAGGGTCGGCGAGCCGGTACAGCACGTCGGTGAGGGCTTCCGGCGGGGGCAGCGGAGCCGCCTGCGGCGACGCGGCCGGGCTCAGCGTCGCCGGCGTCACTGTGGTCGGCGACGCCGGCGGCGACTCCGACTCGTGGTGCGAGCACGCTGATAGCCCAAGCGCCGCCACAACCGTGGCGGCGCTCAGTGCAGCCGAGAAGTGCCGGTGCATCCGGCAGTGCTTAACTCTGGACGGCGCTCAGCAGCGACAGCGCCGACGAGCGCGACAGCTTCCAGCCACCCTGGTCGATGAAGGTGATGTTCTGCGTAGTCGGTGCGAGCTGCGGACCGCTGGCTGTGACGTCGGCCGAGGCCGCGTTGGCGCCGGCGGGCTGGATATTCGCGACGTTGAACGACAGCGGCAATTGGCCGTTCTGGGCGGCTCGTTGCAGGCGACTGTCCGCAATGCGGCCTTCCGCGCCTCCTACGCCACCTTGAACCAGGTTGCCCTTGCTGGCAAACGGAACGCTGGGGTCCTGCAGTTGATTCAAGACACCGACCAGCTGATCGGGGCTTGGCAAGTCCGCCGCCGGGTCCAGCGGCAGTGGCGCATCCAGCACAACCGGCTGCACCGCAGGCGCGCCCGGGTCCACAGTTGCAATAGACGTCACACCGGCGGCCGCGGCACCGATCGCCGCGATGGCTGCCACGCCTGTGGCTAGGGATTTCACGGTCACGGTTGTCCTCTCGATTAGACCGACTCGATGTCATGCTAACGCTGTTGTCTGTGTGGCGTATTTCGAGATCGCGCAGGAATCCGAAATCGCCGGTAGCGTTGGTCTATCCGCCGCGCCAACTTCTGGGGTGGGAAAGGAGCGCATCATGGGCGAGACAGAGCGTGAACCGTTCAGAACCCCGATCTCCAGCGAAGATGCCGCGGAGCTCGAAGATTTGCGGCGCGAGGCAGCGGCGCTGCGCGAGCAACTGGAAAATACTGTGGGCTCGCAAGGTGGCTTGCGCGGTGCCCGTGATGTACATCAGCTCGAAGCGCGTATAGATTCGCTCGCCGCGCGCAATTCCAAATTAATGGAAACTCTTAAAGAGGCCCGTCAACAGTTGCTGGCATTACGCGAGGAAGTCGATCGGCTGGGCCAACCACCAAGTGGCTACGGCGTCTTGCTGTCCGTTCAGGACGACGACACCGTCGACGTGTTTACGTCGGGCCGCAAGATGCGCCTGACGTGCTCGCCGAACATCGACGTGAAATCCCTGAAAAAGGGCCAGACCGTCCGGCTCAACGAGGCGTTGACCGTGGTCGAGGCCGGCAACTTCGAATCGGTCGGCGAAATCTCCACGCTGCGCGAGATCCTCAACGACGGTCACCGGGCCCTGGTCGTCGGGCACGCCGACGAAGAGCGAATCGTGTGGCTGGCCGAGCCGCTGGTCGCCGAGGATCTGCCCGAGCGCGAGAGCGACGCCACCGACGACGACCTGCGTCCCCGCAAGCTGCGACCCGGCGACTCGCTGCTGGTCGACACCAAGGCCGGCTACGCCTTCGAACGTATCCCCAAGGCCGAGGTCGAAGACCTGGTGCTGGAAGAGGTACCCGACGTCAGCTACGAGGACATCGGCGGTCTGACCCGCCAGATCGAGCAGATCCGCGACGCCGTCGAGCTGCCGTTCCTGCACAAGGAGCTCTACCGGGAGTACGCCCTGCGTCCGCCCAAAGGCGTGCTGCTCTATGGACCACCCGGCTGCGGCAAGACGCTGATCGCCAAGGCGGTCGCCAACTCGCTGGCCAAGAAGATGGCCGAGGTGCGGGGCGATGATGCGCGCGAGGCCAAGTCCTACTTTCTCAACATCAAAGGCCCCGAGCTGCTCAACAAGTTCGTCGGCGAGACCGAGCGCCACATCCGGCTGATCTTCCAGCGGGCGCGGGAGAAGGCGTCTGAAGGCACACCGGTGATCGTGTTCTTCGACGAGATGGACTCGATCTTCCGCACCCGCGGCACCGGAGTGTCCTCCGACGTCGAGACGACGGTCGTTCCGCAGCTGCTGAGCGAGATCGACGGTGTCGAGGGCCTGGAGAACGTCATCGTGATCGGCGCCTCCAATCGCGAGGACATGATTGATCCCGCGATCCTGCGGCCGGGCCGCCTGGACGTCAAGATCAAGATCGAGCGCCCGGACGCCGAAGCGGCGCAAGACATCTACTCGAAGTACCTTACCGAGGAGCTGCCGGTGCACGCCGACGACCTCGCCGAATTCGACAGTGACCGCGCCGCCTGCATCAAGGCGATGATCGAGAAGGTCGTCGACCGGATGTACGCCGAGATCGACGACAACCGCTTCCTGGAAGTCACCTACGCCAACGGCGACAAAGAGGTCATGTACTTCAAAGACTTCAACTCCGGGGCGATGATCCAAAACGTCGTCGACCGGGCCAAGAAGAACGCGATCAAGTCGGTGCTGGAGACCGGTCAGCCCGGTCTGCGCATTCAGCATCTGCTTGACTCGATCGTCGACGAGTTCGCCGAGAACGAGGATCTGCCCAACACCACCAACCCCGACGACTGGGCGCGGATCTCGGGCAAGAAGGGCGAGCGGATCGTCTACATCCGCACCCTGGTCACCGGCAAGAGCTCGAGTGCCTCACGTGCGATCGACACCGAGTCCAACCTCGGTCAGTACCTGTAGGGCTGGCCTGGAATCGGGTCGGGCCTGGAACCCAGCTCACCGCGACTGGAACCCGGGCCCACCGCGGCTGGAACCCGGGCCCACCGCGACACATAAACCACGCACACGACACGCCGGGAAGGGTGTGCGTGGTTTATATTTCGGCGACGGCGACGGCGACGGCGAGGGCGACGGCGAGAGCATCGGTTTCGGCGACGGCGAGGGCGACGGCGAGAGCATCGGTTTCGGCGACGGCGCCGACGGTCAGCCGGTTAGCAGCGAATAGCTGTTTTTCAGGTCGTCCTGCAAGACCTGCGCGGCGTGGGTAGTGGTGTCGATGCGCAATGGGCTGGTCAGAACTCGGGTCTGGTATGCCCATCCGGCCGGCAGGTTGAGCCGCTCGCCAAGCCCGGGCAGGTCAGCGCGAGATAGGTTGGGGTCGACGATCTGACTCCAGGTCTGCATCACCCAGCGTCGGAACGCGGCGTCTTGTAGCTCGTAGACCTCTTCTCCGGCATTGAAAGTGAAGACGGTGTGCCGGTTGACTTGATTTGCGGTGTAGGGCGCCGGGTTGAGCCCGGAGAGCAACACGGTGGCCTGCAGCAGCATCTCGATTCCGCCGAAGGTTTTGGTGATTCGCGGGGCCTGGGTTTGCTTTTCGATGGCGTTCACCAGCCAGTAGCGTGGCCCGTTGAGCAGGGCTGTGGCCGCACCGTTCTCGGCGGCGATGGCCTGTGCGTCCAGCGCTGACCACAACTCGGCGGGACAGTCGTTGAGTGGGAAGCTGTTGTAAACGCTGGCTTGCGGACCCGCCTCGCCGGGAGTCACCAGAAGCACTTCACCGTAGCGCTGCCCGGACAGGTCGGTCACCAGGGTGAAACTAATTACCGACTTCATGTGCGTCAACACCCGACCCGTAGGCTTTAGCGCATGCAAAGGATCATCGGGACCGAGGTCGAGTACGGCATATCATCGCCGTCGGACCCGACCGCCAACCCGATCCTGACCTCGACGCAGGCGGTACTGGCCTATGCCGCCGCCGCGGGCATCCAGCGGGCCAAACGCACCCGCTGGGACTACGAGGTGGAATCCCCGCTGCGCGATGCCCGCGGTTTCGACCTGAGCCGTTCGGCCGGGCCGCCGCCGGTGGTCGACGCCGACGAGGTCGGTGCGGCCAACATGATCTTGACCAACGGGGCGCGGCTCTACGTCGACCATGCCCATCCCGAATACTCCGCACCCGAGTGCACCGATCCGCTCGACGCGGTGATCTGGGACAAGGCCGGCGAACGGGTGATGGAGGCCGCCGCCCGCCACGTCGCCAGTGTGCCCGGGGCGGCCAAGCTGCAGCTCTACAAAAATAACGTCGACGGCAAAGGGGCCTCGTACGGCTCGCACGAGAACTACCTGATGTCGCGGCAGACCCCGTTCTCGGCCGTCATCGCCGGCCTGACGCCGTTCCTGGTGTCTCGGCAAGTGGTCACCGGCTCCGGGCGGGTGGGCATCGGGCCCGCCGGCGACGAGCCCGGGTTCCAGCTGTCCCAGCGCGCCGACTACATCGAGGTCGAAGTCGGGCTGGAAACCACGCTCAAACGCGGCATCATCAACACCCGTGACGAGCCGCACGCCGACGCCGACCGGTACCGCCGGCTACACGTCATCATCGGTGACGCCAACCTCGCCGAGACGTCGACATATCTGAAGCTGGGTGCCACCGCGCTGGTGCTCGACTTGATCGAACACGGCCCGGCGCACGGCATCGACCTGAGCGACCTGGCGCTCGCCCGGCCGGTGCACGCCGTTCACACCATCAGCCGCGACGCGTCGCTGCGCGCCACGGTCGCGCTGGCTGACGGACGTGAACTGACGGGCCTTGCGCTGCAACGGATTTACCTGGATCGGGTGGCCAAGCTGGTGGACAGCCGCGATCCCGACCCGCGGGCCGCCGATGTCGTGGCGACCTGGGCCCATGTGCTGGATCAACTCGAGCGCGACCCGATGGAGTGCGCCGAGCTGCTGGACTGGCCGGCCAAGCTGCGTCTGCTGGAAGGTTTCCGGCAGCGTGAGAACCTGAGCTGGTCGGCACCCCGGCTGCACCTCGTGGACCTGCAGTATTCCGATGTCCGGCTGGACAAAGGTCTGTACAACCGCCTGGTCGCCCGCGGCTCGATGCGACGTATGGTGACCGAGCCGCAGGTCCTCAAGGCAGTGGACAACCCGCCGACGGACACCCGGGCCTACTTTCGTGGCGAGTGTCTGCGCCGGTTTGGTGCCGACATCGCCGCGGCCAGCTGGGACTCGGTGATTTTCGACCTCGGCGGCGACTCGTTGGTGCGCATCCCGACGCTGGAGCCGCTCCGCGGCAGCAAAGCGCATGTCGGCGCCTTGCTGGACTCGGTGGACAGCGCAGTTGAACTGGTGGAACAACTCACAACGTGACATTCCCGCTGACTATCCCACGTAGTCGGGGCAACGTCGGTGTTGACCGGTAGGGTAGAGAAACCGGTGGGCGTGTGCTGCGTCGCCGATGAGGAAGCAGGAGGCGGCGATGGCTCAGGAGCAGACGAAGCGTGGCGGTGGCGGCGGCGATGACGACGACTTCACCGGCACGACCGCCGCGGGCCAGGAGCGTCGCGAGAAGCTGACCGAGGAAACCGACGACCTGCTCGACGAGATCGACGACGTGCTCGAAGAGAATGCCGAGGATTTCGTCCGTGCGTACGTCCAAAAGGGCGGCCAGTGACCTGGCCGTTCCCTGATCGCCTGTCCATCAACCAGCCCGCGTTAGACCTGTCTTCGTTCGCCGACTTCCTGCGCCGTCAGGCGCCGGAATTGCTGCCGGCCGGCGCCGGGGCGGCACCGGGCGGCACCAATGCCCAACTGCCGCATGGCACCACGATCGTGGCGCTGAAATTCCCCGGAGGTGTCGTCATCGCCGGGGACCGTCGCTCGATCCAGGGCAACATGATCGCCGGCCGCGACGTGCAGAAGGTCTACATCACCGACGACTACACCGCGACCGGTATCGCCGGCACCGCTGCGATCGCCGTCGAGTTCGCCCGGCTCTACGCGGTCGAACTCGAGCACTACGAGAAGCTGGAAGGCGTACCGCTCACCTTCGCCGGCAAGGTCAACCGGCTGGCGATCATGGTGCGCGGCAACCTGGCGGCGGCCATGCAGGGGCTGGTGGCGCTGCCGCTGCTGGCCGGTTTCGACATCGACAACCCCGACCCGCAGAAAGCCGGGCGCATCGTATCCTTCGATGCCGCCGGTGGCTGGAACATCGAGGAAGAGGGCTACCAGTCGGTGGGTTCGGGATCGATCTTCGCCAAGTCCGCGATCAAGAAGCTGTACTCGCAGGTGACCGATGCCTCCTCGGCGCTGCGGGTGGCCGTGGAGGCGCTGTACGACGCCGCCGACGACGATTCGGCCACCGGCGGACCGGATTTGGTCCGCGGGATCTACCCGACCGCGGTCACCATCGACGCCGACGGCGCCGTCGACGTGGCCGAGCAAACCATCGCCGAACTGGCCCATCAGATCATCGAAAGTCGTTCGCGCGCTGACACGTTCGGCCCGGACGCGCAGGCTCCCCGGGGTGACTCGTGAGTTTCCCGTATTTCATTTCGCCAGAGCAGGCGATGCGCGAGCGCAGCGAACTCGCGCGCAAGGGCATCGCGCGGGGCCGCAGCGTGGTGGCACTGGCCTATGCCGGCGGGGTGTTGTTCGTCGCCGAGAACCCGTCTCGCTCGCTGCAGAAGATCAGCGAGCTCTACGACCGGGTCGGTTTTGCGGCGGCGGGCAAGTTCAACGAATTCGACAACCTGCGGCGCGGCGGGATCCAGTTCGCCGACACCCGCGGCTACGCCTATGACCGCCGCGACGTCACCGGCCGGCAGCTGGCCTACATCTACGCGCAGACGCTGGGCGCGATCTTCACCGAGCAGGCCAAGCCCTACGAGGTCGAGCTGTGCGTGGCCGAGGTCGCGCACTACGGCGAGACGAAACCACCCGAGCTCTACCGGATCACCTATGACGGGTCGATCGCCGACGAGCCGCATTTCGTAGTGATGGGCGGCACGACCGAGCCGATCACCACTGCCCTCAAGGACTCCTACGCCGAGAACGCGGACCTGTCCGGTGCTCTACGAATAGCCGTGGAAGCACTGCGGGCCGGAAGTGCCGATAGCAGCGGCAACGGTCAGCCCAGCCTCGGCGTGGCCAGCCTGGAGGTGGCCATCCTCGACGCCAACCGGCCGCGACGGGCATTCCGCCGGATTACCCGCAGCGCGCTGGAGACACTGCTGCAGGAATCGGAGGCCTCTAATGCCGCTGATGCCGCTGATGTCGGGGACACCGAACCGGACGGCGACGCTTCGGACGGCAATGGCGAGGCGTCGGAGTAGGCGCTCAGCGGTTGCCCGGCGCGTCTAATAGCTTGGCCCACACATAGGCAGTGCAAGCTGCGGAGGTGCCCGATGAGCCCGCTGCGGATTCCGGTCATCGACGCGTTCGCCGGCGAGTATCTGTTCCTCTCGAATTTCGCCGCCGCGCCCACGCCGCATCGGGGGTGGCTGTACCCGACCAGCGAGCATGCCTTCGCTGCGGCCAAGACCACCGACGCCGCGGCCATCGCCGCGATCCGCGAAACCCGGGATCCCGCACGGGCCAAGCGAATAGGGCGCGCCGCCCCGCTGGTCGAGGGCTGGGAGGCCGGCGGCAAATTCGCGGCGATGGACGAGGTGGTCCGCGCGAAGTTCGATAACAACCCCGAGCTGGCCGGCCGGCTGGTCGCCACCCAGGGGTGCCTGCTGGTCGAGGGAAACACCTGGCATGACCAGATCTGGGGGTCCTGCCGGTGCGACGAGCATCTCGACATTCCCGGTGCGAACGCGCTCGGCGTCATCTTGATGGCCACCCGGTTGCGGGTCGCCGCCCGGGACGGCTGAGACCCCCGGCGAGCCACCTGCCGGCCCGCCAAGATACTGAAAGTTTGACTACCGGCTAAATAAGTCTAAAATATGTCTATGCAGGCTGCAACTGTGAGTTTGAGCTCCCGGTGTTGCAAGACTCGGTGACGTAAGGTCGCCGGTGCTGTCCACCGCGACACCTCGCGGGGTCGCTGAGGCCGGTGAAGGGAGCCGGTCAGCGAGGTCGCCGCCGCCAGGTCAGTACCCGGCGTTGGCAAAGTCGGTGACGTAGAGGTTGCCGGAGGTGTCGATCGCTACACCGCCGGGCGAGGTCCCGAGGCCGGTGAACGGCAGCACGGTCTGGGGGCTCGAGCGGCGCGACTCGCAGCACCGAGGTGTTGCTGCTGCCGAACGGCGACGTAGACGTCACCGGCGGTGTCACTGTCACACCCTCGGGGATGTCGAGATCGGTGAACGGCAGCACGGTCTGGGTGGCCGAGCTCGCCGCGAGTTTCAGCACACGGTCGTTGCTGTCGGCGACATAGAGTTTGCCGGAGGTGTCCACCGCTACAGCCCTGGGACCGGACAGGCCGGTGAAGGGCAGCTCTGACCGGGGTGCTCGACTCGGCCGGCAGTTTCAGCACCCGATTGTTGAGATTGTCGGTGCAGACAGGGCTGGCCGGAGGTTGACTTGGAGGTTCTGCCCGGCGTCTACCGCCACAGGAATCGGACTAGGCCGGTAAACGGCAGCGCGGTTTGCACGGGAGGCGCTGCGGGATGCGGTGGTGATCAGGTAGCCCGCGATCCCGGGGCGCTGATCAAGCCGCTGTTCACCAGGGCAGCGCGACACGAGGCGATCGACTCGACCACGGGCGTGGGGATGTGGGTGTCACGCAGCGACGAGGAGCACTGACCACGGGTAACCGGATCATGCAGATGCTGTACGGCGACGAATCGTTGTTCCTGATCGACGGCCCGAAGCATCGCCGGCTACGCAAGTTGTTGTTGCCTCCCCTGCGCGGGGACTCGCTGAGCCAGTGGGCAGACGTCATCGTCGGCTGCACCGAACGCGAGTCAGGAAGGTGGCCGACGCAGCAGTGCGTACGGGCGTACCCGCAGATGCTCGACGTGTCGCTGGAAGTGATCCTGAAAATCACCCTGGGTGTCTCCGACGAGCGCCTGCCGATCTGGAAGGCGTCATGGCGCGAACTGGTCGACGCCTGGGAATCGGAAGAAGCGGCGGTGCGCTACGCGCTGCGCCGACTGGGCGGCTTGACGCGCTGGCGGCGATTGACGAAGCGATAACGCGTTAGCCCGCTGCAACGAGCTGGTTTTGACCGAGATCGCCCGACGCCGCGCCGGGGCGGGCCGCGAGCGAGGTTGATCTATTGGATCTGATGGTGCACGCGGACGGCGATCCACTGACCGACGACGAACTACGCGATCAGATTTTCACCATCGTCATGGCGGGCCAAGGGAATACAGCGACCACAGCGAGCTGGGCAATCGAACGCCTCCTGCGAAACCCGTCGGCATATGCGCAAGGCCACCGACGAGGCGCGCAACGCCGACGTCGACCACCTATCTGACGGCCGTGGTCCACGAAACGCTGCGCCTGCGGCCCCCGATGATGGGTATCGGAAGAATCACCCGTCAGCCGATCACATTGGGCGAGCATGACTTTCCGGCCAATGCGCTGATCTATTGTCTGTTACGGTCCATCCACCGCAACGAGGATCTCTACCAAGAGCCCGACGCATTCATTCCGGAAAATAAGGGTGGAACGTCGGGTCGCTTCCTCGCACCGCCTCCCGGCACGTAGAGGAATGCCGGACACGCATCACCGCGATCTTCGGCGGGGGCCTGCACATGGCTGGGAACGATTAACGCGATCTTTCAGATCACGATGTGCGTAGAGACAATTGCGAACGGTCGACCTCAACCCTGTTATGACGAACTCGCCAAGCGGGCCACCGTTCCGAATTTCTTGCCATTGTTCGCCGAACGCTCTGCCCGCCAGCGCCTCCACGCATTGGCCCGGTCATAGGCCACGTGCGCCGACTTGGTCGATCCAACGTGCGAGGACAAAAATCAAACGCAAAGCCGCTTTCTGGTCCCCCGTGCCCCGCGCACGACGGCACCCTTGTCCGCGCCCGGCCGATCCACGCGAGAGCCGCAAGACCGGCCGAGTCCCCCGGCGCTCGCATCATCCACCGCGGGGCTTGCACCCCGGTTGGGCAATTAACCAGTACGCTCGAACT
Source organism: uncultured Actinomycetota bacterium (assembly GCA_963787635.1). Classification (GTDB taxonomy): domain Bacteria; phylum Actinomycetota; class Actinomycetes; order Mycobacteriales; family Mycobacteriaceae; genus Mycobacterium. Next base: position 88,298 of record CAWBDP010000013.1, read on the forward strand.
CGTGCAGCGGCGGATCATGGGTATCGAGACCGAATTCGGTGTCACCTGCACGTTTCACGGCCACCGCCGGCTCTCCCCGGACGAGGTGGCCCGCTATCTGTTCCGCCGGGTGGTGTCGTGGGGCCGCAGCTCCAATGTTTTCCTGCGCAACGGCGCGCGGCTCTACCTCGATGTGGGCAGCCACCCCGAATACGCGACGGCCGAATGCGACAGCCTGGTTCAGCTGGTCACCCATGACCGTGCCGGCGAGCGGGTGCTGGAAGATCTACTGGTGGATGCCGAGCAACGGCTCACCGACGAAGGCATCGGCGGCGACATCTACCTGTTCAAAAACAACACCGATTCGGCCGGCAACTCCTACGGTTGCCACGAGAACTACCTGATCGTGCGGGCCGGCGAGTTCTCCCGGATCTCCGATGTGTTGCTGCCGTTCCTGGTCACCCGCCAGTTGATCTGTGGGGCGGGCAAGGTGCTGCAGACGCCCAAAGCCGCCACGTTCTGCCTGTCCCAGCGCGCCGAGCACATCTGGGAGGGCGTCTCCAGTGCGACGACGCGATCACGCCCCATTATCAATACCCGCGACGAGCCGCATGCCGACGCCGAGAAGTACCGCCGACTGCACGTCATCGTCGGCGACTCCAACATGTGTGAGACCACCACCATGCTCAAGGTGGGCACCGCAGCCCTGGTGCTGGAGATGATCGAGGCAGGCGCGGCGTTCCGCGACTTCTCGCTGGATAACCCGATTCGTGCCATTCGCGAGGTCAGCCACGACGTCACTGGCCGCCGCCCGGTGCGGCTGGCCGGCGGGCGGCAGGCCAGCGCGCTGGACATCCAGCGGGAGTATTACGCGCGCGCCGTCGAGCATCTGCAGACGCGCGAGTCCAACGCCCAGCTCGAGCAGGTAGTCGACCTGTGGGGTCGCCAGCTCGACGCGGTGGAAAGCCAGGACTTCGCCAAGGTCGACACCGAAATCGACTGGGTGATCAAGCGCAAGCTCTTCCAGCGCTACCAGGACCGCTACAACATGGAGCTGTCCGACCCGAAGATCGCCCAGCTCGACCTGGCCTATCACGACATCAAGCGCGGTCGCGGCGTCTTCGACCTGCTGCAGCGCAAGGGCCTGGCCTCGCGTATCACCACCGACGAGGAAATCGAAGACGCCGTGGATCACCCCCCGCAGACCACCCGGGCCCGGCTGCGCGGCGAGTTCATCAGTGCCGCGCAGGCCGCCGGCCGCGACTTCACCGTCGACTGGGTGCATCTCAAACTCAACGACCAGGCGCAGCGCACCGTGCTGTGCAAAGACCCGTTCCGGTCGGTCGACGAGCGCGTCAAAAGACTCATCGCCAGCATGTAGATTGCTGCGGCGTGCTCAGCAGATCGTTGACTCGTTATAGCGTCCGTACCGGACCCGAACCGCGCGCCCTCGGAGTGCAAGCAAGCGATTCCATCGATTTAGCCCCTCCGCCCGGTGGTGGGAAGCATCCTTACCGCTGATTAAGTCGGCCAACGCTCGCCCGAGTTCCGCCGAGGCAACACCGGTTTCCTGGACCGCACTGACAAATTCGTCGACCGCTTCGATCTCTGAACATCCGCGCAAACCCATGAGAATCCCGATCGCTACATCGATTGACCGGCGCGACTCAAGGTCTAAACCTGGGTTGTCCTCACTCATCGACTCAAGGTGTCCGGTCAGTTGTTGTTGCCCTCCGCCTTGAGCGCGGTCAGTCGGTTCTCGACGGCGGTGGTCGCGCCTGCGCGGTTCTTGTGGTTCTGCTCGTAGCGCAGCAGGGCGGCCAGTGCGGCGGAATCCTGCAGTTTGTGGACAGCGGTCTGGACTTCGCCGACGTTGAGGTCGTCGTAGTTGCCGACGGGTAATTCCTCTTCGATGAGTCCGCCGGTGAGTACACGCGTTCGGTGCAGGGTGGTCGCGGTGTTGCGTGCCCCTTTTCGGGTGGCGATCTGTTCGGCTTCGCGCAGTCCAGCGTCGCGTCCGGCCGATAGCGAATCGACCGCGGCTTCAGTCACCGTGCTGACGCGTGAGCGGGTGCGCGCTACTGCCTCGGCGGTTCCGTTGATCCGCTCGGCGGTCCAGCGGGTCGGGTAATTCACGACTCTGGTGAGCTGACCCACTGCCTTCTGCACCGGGGTGGGCCGCACCGCGGTGAGCTTTCCGGAAGCTTCTTCTGTCAGCACCGAGGTGATCCACTCGATCGTTTCTTGATGGGCGCCCTGCAGACGCCGTGCGAGTGTTTGGATCTCGATGTTGTCGGCAGTGTCGGCCAGGGCCTCAAGATAGCGGGCGTGGTCGAGGAGTTGATGTTCCATGGCGAGGTCACCGAACAACGCAGTCGCGATCGGTTGGGCCTGTTCGACCACTGTTTTCGCGAGGGCAGCGGCGCGACCGAGTGCAGGGGTGACCACGTCGGGAACGCCGCCGAGTTCACGTAGCGCTGCGGCGATGAGTCGCGCGCGTTCCTGGGCGTTCCGCGCATTCGTCGTGAATTCTTGGCGTACAGAATCGTCGCGGGCCTGCGCGCGGCGGGTCTGCGCGCTCTGCATCTCAGTGTTGGTGAGGTGATGAAGTAGGCGAAGTTGGCCTATGAGCTTGTTGGTGGTTGTGTGGGTCACGATTATTTCCTGACGCTGTGGGATTTATTTGCAACGAAATGTCTTGTTAGGCTAAAGATTTGAAGCGTCTCGGCTCCGGTGACAAGGGCGGGTCTGCCGCCGTGGTCGGCGGCAGACCACACCAATATTGGTTACTTGAAGGCGTCTTTGACGTTTTCGCCGGCCTTCTTCACGCTGGACTTGGTTTGGTCCTTCTTGCCTCGGCCTTCGGTGTCCTTGTCGCCAGTGATTTTGCCGGTCTGCTCCTTGGCTTTACCGGCGGCATCCTGAGCGGCATTTTTGGCCTTATCAACGATTCCCATTGGGTACGTCCTTTCTGTAACAATCAGCCGCGAGATGCGGATGACCCTGCGACGAAACCCATTTTGGGCTCGTCTTCGACCGCATCCGGTTTACCCGGGTGCTGAAGATCGTGTGATTCCTTGTGCTGTGAGCGAAATGCGGGCCAAGTGGACCTGACGTTGTGTTGCGCTCAATGGAGCTTGAATCCGTTCTCACCAAAGCCTGCACCGGCTGCGGCGACTGCCGCGATTAGGCGTCGTCGCGGTGACGACTACCACACTTGGCCAGGCCGCGGCTGACCATGTAGCCAATGCTCAGCAGCACGACGAAGAACCATGCCCGATCGGCCAAGAAGTAGTCGGCATGCCCGTCGGTCGCCTTGACCAGGTACGACGCGAGCAGCACGCCGAGGACCGCGGCGATAAACACAGCGAACTCGGATGTCTTGAACGAGTGCTTCGTCTCGTTGCCGCGTGGACCGCTGGCCCGAGTGACCGGCGCGTCGGCGCTGTAGGCCGTCGGCGCGTCGGGACGGTGTGCGGCGGTGGGGTTACTGATCGTCATTACATTTCCTTATGGTGTAGGCCGAACGAGGTGCTCGACCGATGAAATGGGCGCTAACCTCGACAGAGGTTTCGCGAAACTGCTTGGCAGCGAACGTTTTCCGGCCGCTATCAGATTGCCTGCGTTCGACGGAGTCGGATCATTGGTTACGGCAAGTCGCGACGTTAGTATGCAAACCGAATGCCATCGCAGTTGTGGCTGGATTCGACGTCCGGCTGAGCAGATACTCGCGGCAGTGACTGGACCGCTCCGGACTGGCTGAAGGTGCCAACCAAGGTGAACGCTACCCGCTGACGGGCCATTTGACGAACTGAACGGTATATCCGGTGCTCGGCCGGTGCACCGGGACCGCGCTGACTCCCGTGGGGGCAGCACAGCCGGTTGCAATTCAGTGATTCGGACACGGCTGCGCCGGTTCGGTCTCCGACAAGCCGGGTACTCTGAGTGTCGGTTGACACTCCAGCCGGCCAGACCACTTCGCCCTGTGCGGCAACCACGGGTCGTCACTCAGTTCACTCAGTCTGGTACCCACTGATCTATTTGCCTGAAGCTGGTCACCAATGGAATTGTTCTCTTCGCTGCGTACTGGGCGTCGAACCGCACCCGCCCCACGTATTCGCGACGCTCGGGTACAACTGGCCGGGGGCGCCATCGCCTATACCCTGGCCGGCACCGGACCGGCATTACTGCTCCTCCACGGGTTGGGCGGCAACCGGCAAACCTGGCAGTGGCTGCTCCCCGGCCTTGCGCGCACGCACACCGTGATCGCCCCCGATCTGCCCGGGCATGGCGAATCAGACGCCCCGGCCGGCGACTATTCGCTGGGAGCGCATGCCAGCGCGTTGCGCGACCTGCTGCTCGCGTTGGGACATCCCCGAGTGTCGATCGCCGGCCATAGTCTCGGCGGTGGTGTTGCGCTGCAGACCGCGTATCAGTTCCCGGAACGCATTGATCGCCTCATGCTCATCAGCAGCGGTGGACTGGGTCCCGAGGTCAGTTATCTGCTTCGTGCGGCGACGCTGCCCGGTGCCGAACCAGTCGTCGCTGCGCTCGCCAAGGTCCCCGCGGCAATGATGAAACGCATTCTGGCTGCCCTTCCACCGCTGGTGAACGGCGCCGACGCAGAGTTGCTCGCCGGCGTGCTGCACGGGCTTAGCGGCGATCAGCAGCGAAGGGCCTTCATCCGTACGGCCCGCTCGGTGATCGACTGGCGCGGACAGACGGTCAGCGCGACTCGCCAAATCGGCCTCCTCCGCGACGTTCCGGTACTCGTCGCGTGGGGGGCCGACGACACCACCATCCCCCCGCAACACCATCTCGCCCTCGCGGAACGCGTACCGCACGCCGTGCTGGTCGAGATCACCGGGGCCGGCCACTATCCGCACGAAACCGCTTCCGCTCAACTGCTTCCGGCGATGGAGAATTTCCTGCGCTCGACGCAGCCGTTCCGGTACTGCGAGACGCGGTGGGCCGAACAACTCATCCAGTCACCGGTGCGCGACGGCTCATCGGTGTCTCCGACCGCAATCTCAAACGGCCGGACGCTTCAACACCCAGGGGACGGTGAATGGCGGGTCGATGACGCCACAAACGACGTCTCCCGGCAGTTTGCTGACCCGGCCGACCTGAGTTCGGATCAACGTGACGATCTATGAGCAGCTGCTCGGCGCGGTCGGTGGCGAACGCAGGCTAGAGGCCGCCGACCGTCTGTGCCGGGCCTGCGTGACGCTGCTCCACGTCGACGCGGCGGCGATTTCGCTGGTCTTCGACGGCGCCAACACCGGAACGCTGGGGTCCAGCGGACCGCCGGCGCGGATGTACGACGAGCTGCAGTTCACCGTGGGCGAGGGGCCATGCTTGGACTCGGTGGCCCTTCGGTCTCCGTCCTCGTTCTCGACCTCGCCGACCCAAACGATGCACGGTGGCCCGCGTACCGGCCGGCGATGTTGGCCTATCACATCCGAGGGGTGTTTGCGATGCCGGTGCTGGTGGCTGGCCGAATACATCGGAGCGTTGGACTTCTTTCGCGCCGAGCCGGGTCCGTTGGGCCTCGAGCAAATGGCCGCGGCCGCCGAGCTGGCAGCGATCCCCGTACTCGATCTCATGGATGCAGATCTGCAGGCCGCTGTTTCCGATCCCAGCAGCGACGCCTGGGCTGAACTGAATGCCCTGTCTCGTGCGGAGGTCAGCCAGGCCACCGGCATGTTGATGGCTCAGCTCGGCATCGACGCCGCAACGGCCCTCGTCCGACTGCGGGCACAGCGTACGCCACCGACCGCAGCGCCATCGACGTCGCGCGCGACATCCTGGACCGCCGACTGCGACTGGAGGATGATTGATGGATTCACCTCAAGGGAGAGACCAGCTCGGCACACATGCGGTGACATCCCGGAAGGAGCCGACGGTGACTGGCAATCCGCGTGAGACTCGAGTCTTGAGCGCTGTCGTATCGCTTGTCGACAGTCTGCTGGACGACTTTGATGTGGTTGACCTATCGACCGAGCTCACGGAACGCTGCGCAGAGTTATTGGATGTCGCCGCGGCCGGTTTCCTGCTTGCCGACCCCCTCCAGAAGTTGCATCTGTTGGCTGCGACCTCGGAAAAGGCGCACGATTTGGAGCTCTTCCAGCTGCAAGCCGACGAAGGACCGTGCCTGGACTGTTTTGCCAGCGGGCGGCCGATTTCGGTGGCAGACCTGGGGGCTGCGTCGACGCGCTGGCCGCGCTTCGTTTCCGCGGCTGTCGACGCCGGCTTTGCCTCGGTGCACGCGGTGCCGATGCGCGCCGCCGGAATCGTCTTGGGCGCCCTGGGCCTGTTCGGTACCGAGCTCAGGCGAGCTCGACGACGCCGATCTGCTGGTTGCCCAAAGCCTGGCGCACATCGCGTGTGTGGCGATTTTGCAGGAACACGCTCCGGCAGCGTCTGCGGTCGTGCCACACCTGCGCACCGTACTGGCCGCCCGCGTCGTGGTCGAGCAGGCCAAGGGTTTCCTGCGCGAGCGGCTGGATGTGCCGGTGGAGGACGCGTTTACGTTGTTGCGTCGTTACGCGCGGTCCTACGACGATCATCTGACTGACGTCTCGCGGCGGCTGATAACCCAGCCTGACTGCCGCTCCGCGATCCTGGCGGCGATGACAACGCTGAAAACGGCTCCGTAGCTCAGGGACTGTCCGCGGCGGGCGCGGGCGCGGCGCGCGGCTTCATCGACCAGTCGCTCGGCAACGACATGCAGCTTGACGTTCTCGGCTTGACTGATCTTGATCAGCCGAGTGAAGGCCTCGTCGGCGTTGCCTCCCGAACGGCTGCGGACGATGCCGATCGCCTGGTCGATGATTGTCCGACTGACCAGCGCGCGCTGCAGCTGCTCGGCGCGCTCCCGTGCTCGCGTCAGCAACTGTGTGTTGTAGACCGACACCGCCGCTGGTCCGGCGAACTTCGTGCCCATACTCACGGCGTATTCGGCGAACGCGTCGAGGCTGTATGCGTAGGCGTTGATGGCGCCAACCACCTGCTCACCGATCACAAGCGGCAGGGACAACGCCGAATTCACGCCCAAGTGTGCAACCCCCTCGCCGAAGCGTGGCCAACGTTCGTCCTCACCGATCGAGCCACTGACGCAGGGCCGGCGGGTGTGCATCGAGGTGAGGCAGGGACCTTCGTGGTGGACGTCATATTGCAGGGTGTCGATGTGTTGGACAAACTCTGCGGTCACAGCCCAGGCCTCGATGCGCGGCCTCACCTCCGCCGGATGGAGCACCGTCACCCCCGCCCCGTCGACGCCTGGAATCGCATGCGCCGCAAAGCTGGCCACCTCGATGAGCAACTCGTCCACGCTCCGCGCACCCGTCACCATCTCGGCCAACCCGCTCAGCCCTGCATACAAATCATCTTCATTCGCGTCGCGTTCAGCGTGGGTGAGTTCTGGGTGCTGCGGCGCAACACGCCCGGGCTGACTGTCGTACTCGGCGTGCTCGGACAACCCGACACCCCTTACGTAGCTCCAACACTTACGACCCGGTCAGATCACAGGTCGGTTAGCACAGAATGCACTCGCCCGTAGAGTCCCTAAAGCGAGCTTAGCGGCCTATCGCAGACCTCGCCCGCTAGGCGAGCCCGCCACCCGGGCTTGGGGTGCTTGCGATCGTTTGCTGATCAATCTCGAATTGGCGTTACTGCACCCTTAAGCTGCTACGGGTGGCGACCTCGAAAGTCGAACGGCTGGTCAACCTCGTCATCGCCCTGCTGTCTACCCGCGGCTATATCACCGCCGAGAAGATCAGGACCAGCGTGGCGGGCTACTCCGAGAGCCCCAGCAACGAGGCGTTCTCCCGGATGTTCGAGCGCGACAAGAACGAGCTGCGCGATCTGGGCATCCCGCTGGAAACCGGCAAGGTGTCGTCGTTCGAACCCACTGAGGGATACCGGATCAACCGCGACGCCTACGCGCTGCCGCCGGTCGAGTTGACGCCCGACGAGGCAGCCGCCGTGGCCGTCGCAACCCAGCTGTGGGAGTCTCCCGAACTGATCACCGCGACCCAGGGCGCGCTGCTGAAGCTGCGGGCGGCCGGGGTGGACGTCGACCCCGACGCCCCGATCGCGATCGCCTCGCCGGCCGGCCAGCCTGGGCTGCGCGGGTCGGAGGGCGTTCTGGAGAAGCTGTTGTCGGCCATCGATTCCGGGCGCGCCGTGCAGTTTCCGCATCGGCCCTCGCGCGCCGAGCCGTATATCGTGCGCACTGTGGAGCCGTGGGGGGTGCTCACCGAGCGTGGGCGCTGGTATCTGGTCGGGCACGACCGAGACCGCGACGACACCCGCGTATTCCGGCTCTCCCGGATCGGCGCCGAGGTGACACCGACCGGCCCGCCCGGCGCCGTTGCCCGGCCCGGGGACATCGATCTGCGCGAGATCGTGGCCCGGGCCGTCACTCAAGTCACCGAGGCGCCGACCGGGATGCGCGCGACGGTGTGGGTGGCCGACGGCCGGGCCACCGCGCTGCGGCGCTCCGGAACATCAATGGGTGCCAGACAATTGGGTGGTCGCGAGGGAGAGCTGATCGACGTCGAGATCGGATCCACCGATCAGCTGGTTCGGGAGATCGCCGGCTACGGCGCGGACGCTGTGGTGCTGGAACCCGCGGCGCTGCGCGACGACGTGCTGGCCCGGCTGCGCGCGCAGGCGGGGGAGCGAGCCGCGCCGCGTGACGATGCAGAGCGTAGCGATGAGGAGGAGTGGCGCTGATGCCGATCTCGACCCGCCTTGTGCGGCTGCTCAACATGGTGCCGTATTTCGAGGCCAACCCGCGGATCACCCGCGCCGAGGCCGCCGCCGACCTGGGCGTATCCGCCAAACAGCTGGAAGATGACCTCAACCAGCTCTGGATGTGCGGACTGCCCGGCTACGGGCCGGGCGATCTCATCGACTTCGAGTTCTCCGGCGACACCGTCGAAGTGACGTTCTCGGCGGGAATGGACCGACCGCTTCAGCTGACGTCGCCGGAGGCCACCGGCCTGCTGGTGGCGTTGCGGGCACTCGTCGACATCCCCGGCGTGGTCGATCCGGAAGCGGCACGCAGCGCGATCGCCAAGATCGAATCGGCGGCCGGCGCCGCCGGGCACGGCTCGACCCCGCAGGCCGTCGACGACGCGGCGCCGGTGGAGAGCGAGGCCGCGGCTGCGGTGCGCGCGGCCGTGCGCAGTAATCGGGCGCTGAGCATCGACTACTACGCGGCCTCCCACGACACGCTGTCCACCCGGATCGTCGACCCCATCCGGGTGGTGCTGGTGGGGGATCACAGCTACCTGGAGGCCTGGTCACGGGAGGCTGAGGGGGTCCGGCTGTTCCGGTTCGACCGGATCGTCGACGCGCGCGTGCTCGACGATCCGTCCGCGCCACCGCAACCAGCGGTCCAGGCGCCGCCGGACACCTCGCTGTTCGACGCCGATCCCGCGCTGCCCGCCGCGACGCTGCAGCTGGCCCCGTCGGCGTCGTGGATGTTCGAGTACTACCCGATGCGCCTGTTACGCGAGCTGCCCGATGGCCACTGCGAGGCGGCGATGACGTACGCCTCCGAGGAATGGATGACGCGGCTGGTGCTGGGCTTCGGCCCGGCGGTGCGGGTGCTGGCGCCGAAGACGCTGGCCCGGCGGGTGCGTGATGCCGCCGCGCGGGCGCTCGAGTGCTACCAGACCGCGGCGCGGCCGGAGTAGGCGCACCGGTATTCACACGGACCTGCGGTAACATCGTGGCGAGGTCTGGAGGTAATTAAATTGGGCAGTTTGCAACCGTGGCACTGGCTGGTCCTTGCCGTCGTGGTGATCCTGGTGTTCGGCGCCAAGAGGCTGCCCGACATGGCGCGCTCATTGGGTAAGTCGTTGCGCATCTTCAAGTCCGAGATCCGTGAGCTGCAGGAAGAGAACAAGCCGGACAGTTCTGCGCCTTCGGCCGCACAGCCCACGTCGGTGCAGTCCGAGCGGGTGGACCCGCCGGCCGCACCGGCGTCCGGGCAGGGTCACACCGAGGGACGGTCGGCATAGCCCCGGCCACCATGGCGGCGCGCGAAGCGCCGCTGACTCAATCTGCAACGTCGTGCGCACCAGCGGTTTCTTCAGGCGGCTTGACCCGCGCCGACGTCGCAGCCGCACCAATCCCGACGGCACGATGTCGCTGGTCGCGCATCTGACCGAGCTGCGCACCAGGCTGCTGATTTCCCTGGGCACGATCGCGCTGACGACGGCGTTCGGCTTCATCTGGTATTCGCACTCGCTGTTCGGGCTGGAAAGCCTCGGCGAGTGGCTGCGGCATCCCTACTGCGCGCTGCCGGCGTCGGCGCGAGCCGAGCTCAGCACTAACGGTCAGTGCCGGCTGCTGGCCACGGCACCGTTCGACCAGTTCACGCTGCGGCTCAAGGTCGGGCTCACCGCCGGTCTGGTGCTGGCCTGCCCGATGTGGCTCTACCAACTCTGGGCGTTCATCACGCCCGGGCTGTACAAAAAGGAGCGCCGGTTCGCCGCGGCGTTCGTGATCCCGGCGGCGCTGTTGTTCGTCACCGGCGCCGTGCTGGCCTACCTGGTGCTGTCCAAAGCACTGCACTTCCTGCTGACCGTCGGCAGCGACGTGCAGGTCACCGCACTGTCCGGCGACCGATACTTCGGCTTCTTGATCAACCTGCTGCTAGTTTTCGGGCTCAGCTTCGAGTTCCCGTTGCTGATCGTCATGCTGAACCTGGCCGGTGTGCTCAGCTATGCACGGCTGAAGTCCTGGCGGCGCGGCCTGATCTTCGCGATGTTCGTCTTCGCGGCGATCTTCACCCCGGGATCCGATCCGTTCTCGATGACCGCCCTCGGGCTGGCGCTGACCCTGCTGCTGGAACTGGCCATCCAGATCGCCCGGGTGCACGACAAGCGCAAAGCCAAACGCGAAGTGGCCGAGGAGATCCCCGACGACCAAGCTTCCGTCATCGATCCGCCGTCCTCGGTGGGGGCGCCGTCAGGTGTCGCCGGACCTCATGACGACGTCACCTGACCCCGCCGCCGGCGAGCTGGCGCGGTTCACCGCGGAACTGCCGTTCGCGCTGGACGACTTTCAGCAACGCGCGTGCGCCGCACTCGAACGTGGCCATGGGGTGCTGGTGTGCGCGCCGACCGGCGCGGGCAAGACCGTGGTCGGTGAGTTCGCCGTGCACCTGGCGCTGGCCGCCGGCGGCAAATGCTTCTACACCACCCCGCTCAAGGCGCTGAGCAACCAGAAACACACCGACTTCGTGGCCCGCTACGGCAAGGACCGCATCGGCCTGCTCACCGGGGACCTGTCGGTCAACGCCCACGCGCCGGTGGTGGTGATGACCACCGAAGTGCTGCGCAACATGCTCTACGCCGATTCCCCAGTGCTGCAAGGGCTTTCCTACGTCGTGATGGACGAGGTGCATTTCCTTGCCGACCGGATGCGCGGCGCGGTGTGGGAAGAGGTCATCTTGCACCTGCCCGACGAGGTGCGGCTGGTCAGCCTGTCGGCGACGGTCAGCAACGCCGAGGAGTTCGGCGGCTGGATTCAGACCGTGCGCGGTGACACCACCGTGGTGGTCGACGAACACCGCCCGGTTCCGCTGTGGCAGCACGTGCTGGTGGGCAAACGCCTTTTCGACCTGTTCGAGTATCGCGACGGCCCCGGCACCAAGGAGCCGCGCGTCGACCTCGAGTTGGTCCGCCACATCGCGCACCGCCGGGAAGCCGATCGGCTGACCGACTGGCGGAGCCACCGACGGCAGACCGGAAGATCAAGCGCCGGACGGCCGGGACGCCCGGGCATGTACCGCCCGCCCGCCCGCCCGGACGTCATCCAGCTGTTGGACCGCGAAGCGCTGCTGCCGGCGATCACGTTCGTGTTCTCCCGGGTTGGTTGCGACGCCGCGGTCAAGCAGTGCCTGCGCTCGCCGTTGCGCCTGACCACCGAGGAGGACCGGGCCAGGATCGCCGAGGTGATCGAGCACCGGTGCGGCGACCTCGCCGACGCCGACCTGGAAGTGCTCGGCTACTACGAGTGGCGCGAGGGTCTGCTGCGGGGGTTGGCCGCCCATCACGCCGGCCTGTTGCCGGCGTTTCGGCACACCGTCGAGGAGCTGTTCACCGCCGGGCTGGTCAAGGCGGTATTCGCTACGGAGACGTTGGCGTTGGGCATCAACATGCCCGCGCGCACGGTGGTGCTCGAGCGGCTGGTGAAGTTCAACGGCGAGCAGCACCTTCCGCTGACGGCGGGAGAGTACACGCAACTGACCGGCCGGGCCGGCCGGCGCGGCATCGACGTCGAGGGCCACGCGGTGGTGCTCTGGCATCCCGGCGAAGACACCACCGAACCGGACGCGGTGGCGGGCCTGGCCTCCACCCGCACCTTTCCGCTGCGCAGCTCGTTCGCGCCGTCCTACAACATGACGATCAATCTGGTGCACCGGATGGGACCGGTGGACGCACACCGGCTGCTGGAGCAGTCCTTCGCGCAGTACCAGGCCGACCGGTCGGTGGTCGGGCTGGTGCGTGGTGTCGAGCGGGGCGAGCGGGTGCTCGACGAAATCGCCGCCGAGCTCGGCGGACGAGACGCCCCGGTTCTCGACTACGCCCGGCTGCGTGAGCAGATCGCCGCGCGGGAACGTGCACAGGCGCGGGCGTCGCGCGCGCAGCGACGGCAGGCGGCCAACGATGCCTTGGCGGCGTTGCGCCGCGGCGACATCGTCACGATCACCCACGGCCGCCGCATCGGCCTGGCGGTCGTGCTGGAATCCGATCGGGACAGCGCCGATCCCCGGCCGCTGGTGCTGACCGAACACCGCTGGGCGGGCCGTATTTCGTCGGCCGACGGCACGTCGGCGCCGGTTGGGACGATGACACTGCCCAAGCGAGTGGAACACCGCCAGCCGCGGGTCCGCCGGGACCTGGCCTCGGCGCTGCGGTCGGCCGCCGCGGGCCTGGCGGTTCCCAATGGTCGCCGGGCCAGCGCCGGACATGCCGAGGATCTGGCCGTATCGCCGGACCCGGAGCTGGCGTCGTTGCGCGACCAGATGCGCCGTCATCCGGTCCACCGCGCGGCCGATCGGGAAGCCCGGGTGCGGGTCGCCGAGCGCTACCTGCGCGTCGAACGGGACAATGCGGGGCTGCAGAAGAAGGTGGCGGCCGCGACGAACTCCCTGGCCCGCACGTTCGACCGGATCGTCGGGCTGCTCAGCGAGCGAGGGTTCATCCAGGTCGGCGATTCCGATCCCCGGGTCACCGACGACGGCCGGTTGTTGGCTCGCATCTATAGCGAGAGTGACCTGTTGGTCGCCGAATGCCTGCGTACTGGCGCGTGGAACGGTCTGCGGCCCCCCGAGCTGGCCGCCGTGCTGTCTGCGGTGGTCTACGAGTCACGCGGCGGCCCGGACTTTCGGGGCTCGGCCGCCTCGTCGGCCGCACCGGTGCCCACGGCGCCGCTGCGGCACGCGCTGGCCAGGACCCGGCGGCTGTCGGGGGAGCTGCGCGCCGACGAGCAGCGCCACCGGATCAGTCCCAGCCGCGAGCCCGACGACGGGTTTGTCGCCGCGATGTACCGCTGGGCCAGCACTGGTGATCTGACCACCGCCCTGGCCGCCGCCGAGGAGACGAGTGCGGGCTCGTCACTGTCCGCCGGGGACTTTGTGCGCTGGTGCCGGCAGGTGCTGGACCTGTTGGATCAGGTCCGCAACACCGCGCCCGACCTCGACCTGCAAGTCACCGCCAAGCGCGCAATCGACGGCGTGCGGCGCGGCGTCGTCGCAGTTGACGCCGGGTAGGCTGTGCCGGAGCTACGGTTACATTCTCCCGAACCACGTAAGGAACCGAGAGGACTGAAGACACGATGAGCGGACCGCACGGGCCCGACCCGACGCAGCCGTGGCAGCCGCCGCGCCAAGGCGAGGATCAGCACCCCGCAGGCGAGGAACCGACCGTGCACGAATCGTCACCGTGGCAGCAGTCGGGCGGCGAGCAGACATGGCAGGCGCCGGCATACACGCCCTCGGCGTACCCGCAGTACCAACCGCCCGAGCAGACGTGGGCACCGACATCTCAGCAGTTTCCCCAGTCTCCGCAGGAATACCAGCCGGGCTATCAGCAGCCGGACCAGTACGGAGCGCAGACCCCGTACGGACAGCCGGGCCAGTTCGGCCCGCAGACCGGCCAGTTCGGCCCGCAGACCGGCCAGTTCGGGCCGCAGACCGGCCAGTTCGGTCCGCAGACTGGCCAGTTCGGGCCGCAGACCGGCCAGTTCGGGCCACAACCACCCAGTACGGGCTGCAAACCCAGCCGGGCCAGTACCCGCCACAAACCGGGCAGTTCGGTCAGCCCGGGCAGTACGGGCCGCAGCCCGGCCCCTATGGCATGCCCCCGGGCGGGCCTGCCCGGAGGCGGTCGAGCGCGCTGATCGGGATCGTGGGCGGGATCTTCGCGGCGATCGTCATCGTCGTCGTGCTGGTGCTCGGTTTCTGGGCGCCCGGGTTCTTCGTCACCACCAAGCTGGACCTCAACAAGGCCCAGGAGGGTGTGCAACACATCCTCAGCGACGAGACGAACGGATACGGCGCCAAGAACGTCAAAGACGTCAAGTGCAACGAGGGCAAGGGCGATCCCATCGTCAAGAAGGGCGACACCTTCGTGTGCGAGGTCAGCATCGACGGCAGCACGCGGCACGTCACGGTGACCTTCCAGGACAACAAAGGCACCTACGAGGTCGGCCGGCCCCAGTAGCGTCCGGTCACCCGGGCAACGAGTCGAGTGCTTTTTGCAGACGCTTGACCGAGGATCCGACGCCCAATTGGCTCGCCAGTTTTGCGGTGCGCGCGGGGTCGGCGGCCACCAGCGGCAGAGCGTCGGTTGACGTCGACAGGCTGACCGGGGCGTCGGTGGCCACCCGCACCACCGGGCCGGCGGCCTCGATGTAGTCGGTGGCCTCCCGCAGTTTCTGTCGAAGGCCCTTGGCCAGGCCGGATTTCGGGTTCTCGGCGGCGGCCAGGATCGCGCGCAGCGAACCATACCGGCCGAGCAACGTCGCGGCGGTCTTCTCCCCGATGCCCGCCACCCCGGGCAGTCCGTCGGACGGGTCACCCCGCAGCAACGCCAGCTCGGCGTACGCGGGTCCGGCCCGGTCGGCCGGAACTCCGTAGCGGTCGGCCACCTCGGCGGGACCCATCAGCGGTGCATTGGACAAGCCCCGGCCCAGGTAGAGCACGCGGACCGGCACCGGGTCATCGGCGACCACCTGCAGCAGGTCGCGGTCGCCGCTGACCACGACCACTGGGTCGCGACGTTCCTGGTCGGCCAGCGTGCCGATCACGTCGTCGGCCTCGAATCCTGGCGCCCCGCCGGTGCAGATGCCGAACGCGTCGAGGATCTCCTCGATCATCTCGACCTGGGGGGTCAGCTCGTCGGGCACCTCCTCGACATCAGGGCGGCCGGGCTTTGCAGGCTTTTCCGTCTCGACCCGGTGCGCCTTGTACGACGGGATGGCCTCGACCCGGAACTGTGGACGCCAATCCAGGTCCAGGCACACCACCAGTCGGCCGGGCCGGTGCCGGGTGATCACCAACGCCATCGAGTCCAGGAAGCCGCGGACCGCGTTGACCGGCCGGCCGTCGGGCGCGGTGATCGACGACGGCACCCCGTAGTACGAGCGGAACCACATGCTGGCCCCGTCGAGCAGCAATACGGGCGCGGACATGCTGGCCATCCTGCCAGTGGGTGGCGGCAGCTAGCCTCGGTCCATGACTTCGCGCCGATTCGACAGCAGCGGTCTACGCCCGCCGGCTTGCCGCCGCAGCGGCCGCCACCGCCGACGCGGGGCTGGCCGGTTTGGTCATCACCCCCGGCTACGACCTGCGGTATCTGATCGGTTCCCGCGCACAGACCTTCGAGCGGCTCACCGCGCTGGTATTGCCCGCCGACGGGACGCCGACCGTGGTGGTGCCCCGCCTGGAGCTCGCGTCGTTGCGGGACTCGGCGGCCGAAGAACTGGGCCTGGCGGTGCGGGACTGGGTCGACGGTGAGGACCCCTACCGGTTGGTCGCAGCCGCGCTGGGCAGCGCCCCGGCCGCAGTCGCGGTTACCGATTCGATGCCCGCGCTGCACCTGCTACCGCTCGCGGACGTCCTGGGTGTGGTGCCGGTGCTTGCCACCGGAGTGCTGCGCGGGCTGCGGATGATCAAAGACGCCAGCGAAATCGACGCGCTGGGCAAGGCGGGTGCGGCCATCGATCGGGTGCATGCCCGGGTGCCGGAATTCCTGACTCCAGGCCGCACCGAAGCCGACGTCGCCGCCGACATCGCCGAAGCTATTGTCGCCGAGGGCCATTCGGAGGTGGCGTTCGTCATCGTCGGCTCCGGCCCGCACGGCGCGGACCCGCATCACGAATGCTCGGACCGCGAACTTCAGGTCGGCGACATCGTGGTGGTCGACATCGGCGGCGCGTACGAGCCGGGCTACAACTCGGACTCGACCCGCACCTACAGCATCGGCGAACCCAGTCCAGAAGTGGCGCAACGGTATTCCGCACTTCAGCGCGCCCAGCACAGGGCCGTCGGCGCGGTGCGTCCCGGCGTGACCGCCGAACAGGTGGACGCCGCGGCCCGTGAGGTGCTGGCCGAGGCGGGCCTCGCCGAGTACTTCGTGCACCGCACCGGCCACGGCATCGGTCTGGCCGTGCACGAAGAGCCCTACATCGTCGCCGGCAATGATCTGCCGCTGGCCGCGGGTATGGCGTTTTCGGTGGAGCCCGGCATCTACTTCCCGGGCCAATGGGGTGCTCGCATCGAAGACATCGTCGTGGTGACCCAGGACGGCGCGAGTTCCCGTCAACCACCGCCCGCACGAATTGATCGTCGTACCACCCCGCTAAGTCTGATTGCGCGGCTTCTCCTCAGGCCGCACGCGGCCTGCATCGTCACCACGCTAAGCTCTGCCGAATGGCCAGTTATGCAACGTTTTCTGCCGCATCGCGTGCCATAACTGGCCGCTCGCGCGAGCTGTTGGATCTCACGCTGCTGCCGCTGCGCATCGCCCGCCACCTCGCCGGCGCGCTCGCACACACCGCCGCGCCCTCCCCGGCACCGCCCGGTGCGCTGGTCGTGGTCAACGGGATGCCGGAGGGCGTGCCGCCGGCGGCGCTGCGCCCCGAACCTGCGCTCCCCGCACCCGCCGGCTGGCCGTTCGGCGAGCACTTCCCCCGCACCTGCGGTACTGGCCGGCTGGCCGGCGGTGCGGTGTTCTGGACCGACTTTCTCTACGACGACCACGGTGCGACGGGGCTGCCGGTCGGGGATCTGAAGATCCAGGCCCCGCCGCGGGGCAGCTACGTCTACCCCGCCGGACCCGCGTCAGGCAACGGTGCCGACATCTTCCGGGTCGCGATCGGGCTGACCGAGACCGACACCTGGTGGCGGGTCGACTGGAACACGCTGGTGGACGCGTCCGTCCCGATCGCACTGTTCACCTTCGCCACCGGCCGCGGGGCCACGTCCGCGAGCTGGCCGGCCGGTGCCGGCGTGCGATCGGCGGGCATCGACACGGCGCTGCTGGTTTCCGGGGCCGGCGCACAATTGATCGACCTCACCACCCACGCGACGACCCCGCTCGAGCACAGCGTCGATCTGGCATCGCGGTCGTTTCTGGCGCGGGTGCCGCGCTCGCTGGTCGAACCCACCGGCACTTGGACGGTTCGGCTGGCCGCGGGCCTGGCCAACGCCGCCGGTGACGGGTTCGCTGACGTGCCCGCGGCGCACGGCGCGCTGCCGGGCCAACCCAACGTCTACAACGTCGCGTTCCGCACCAACGAACAGGAACCCACGCATCTGAACTTCTGGTCGGACTCGGCGCAGGCCGCGGCGCTGGCCGACGGCGACATCTCGCAGTTCTCGCTGGCCGTCACGTGGGACCAGCTGGCGGCCGGCACCACGACCGAAGATCCCGTGCTCACCGGCGCGTCGACGCGCTGGTACGTGTCCTCGATCGAGCTGGGCCAGGGCGTGGCCGGCGGCGGCCTGCTGAGTGTCCTGAACACCAAGCCGCAGTTTCTGGGCCGGGTGCAGCCCTACTCCGTGTGCCTGCCGGCCACCTTCGCGGCGGGCCAGAAGCTGCCGCTGACCCTGCTGCTGCACTCGTTGTCGCTGGGGCAGAACCAGTTCGCCGCGATCGACCCGCGCTTGCTGCACGAGGTGTGCGATGGCCGCAACTCGGTGGTGGTCACGCCGCTGGCCCGCGGCCCGTCGACCTGGTACTTCGACACCGGCGAACTCGACGTGTGGGAAGTGTGGGCCCGGGTGGCTGAGCAACTGGGCACCGACCCCAACCGCACCGTGGTGTCGGGCTACTCGATGGGCGGCTACGCGACCTACAAGTTCGGGCTGACCTACCCCCAGGTGTTTTCGCAGGCAGTGGTGCTGGCCGGGCCGCCGACCTGTGGTGTGCGACTGCTTCCCGACGTCGACCTGCCGGCCGACCTCGACCTGGACTCGCCGTGTGCCCGGGAAGGCGATTCGTGGAAGCTGCTGGTGAACGCCCGCTGGTTGCCTTTTGGCATTGCCCACGGGCTGGCCGACGAGCTGGTGCCGTTCGTCGGGGCCGCCGAGCAGGTGCTCGAGTTGGACCGGCTCGGCTATCGCCACCGGTTCACCATGTATCCGTTCGAGGATCACATCGCCTGGATCTTCCAGGACAAGTTCGACGATCCGATCGCGCACATGGGAACCGGCCTGCGTCAAGCCGACCCCGGACACATCACGTTCGCCTGGTATCCGCAGCTGGTACGGGCCGACCTGGGCATCGGGCCGCACCAGGTGTGGTGGCTATCCGAACTGGCGGCCGATCCGGCTGTGACGGCGCGGCGCGGAGCCGTCGCGCAGGTCGACGCACGCTCGTATGCCCGGCCGGACCCGGCGCATACCATTCGCCGGCACCGCGGCTTGATCCTCAACTTCGACCCGACACCCGGGTTGTACTCCGAGCTGGACTGGCAGGTAGGAGCGCCCGTCAGCCCGCTGCCGTACCTGACGTTGCAGCTCAAGGGCGTGGCCGGCCTGACGGTGGACGTCGAACGGGCCGGCCTGGCCGCATTGCCGGCCACCACGATCACGGTGGCCACCGACACCGCCGTGCGGATCACCCTGGGCGGGTTGCCCGCGCACCTCGAAGTGCAACTCGACGGGCAGCCCAGTGGCCCCACCGTGGCCGTGCCCGCGGGTCGGCATCGCATCACGCTGACTGCCAACACCTAAGCGGGCCGGGACAGGCCCCCGCATGCGAACTACGATTATGCGATGACCGATCAAGACCGCGCCGCCGCCCGCCGAGACATCACCGATGCTCTGCTCACCGCGCTGGAACGTCGGCACGAAGTGCTGGATCTGATCGTGGAGGCCGCCGACCGACCGTCTGCGGTCGACGGGATCGTCGCCTTACTGGACACCTCCCGGCTGGGTGCCGAAGCGGTGATGGGCATGTCGTTCGACCGGCTCACCAAGGATTCCCGCAAGAGGATCGCCGCCGAGCTCGAAGACCTCAACAACCTGTTGAGTTTCACGTTCAAGGAGCGACCGGCCAGCGCCGGTGAAAGCGTGGTGCTGCGCGCCTTCTCCTGCGATTCGGACCGGGAGATCTTCGCGGCGCGCACCGAGGACATCAAAGCCCGCGGCGACGGGTCGGGTGGGCCCGCCGGTGGCCTTGACGACGAGATCGACTCGGCGCGGGAACGTATCGACGCCGAGGAGGCCGCGTGGTTCGTCGCGGTCGACGGGGAGCAGGAGGTGGGCATGGTCTTCGGTGAGCTCAGCGAGCACGAAGTGCACGTGCGGATCTGGATCCGGCCGGATTGCCGCCACCGCGGCTACGGCACCGCCGTGCTGGCCAAGTCCCGGCCGGAGATGGCGGCCTATTTCCCGGCCGTGCCGCTGGTGATCCGCGCACCCGGGGCGACGCTCGTCTAGCCCGGCTTCAGGTGTCGGCGCGCAGCCGGACCAAGCGCGTCGTGCTGGATTCGTCCAGCTCGACCAGATCGCTGTGGGAGCGCAGAAAGTCACTGAACGACTTGAAGCCTAGCGACTTTTCCGAGAACGACGGATCCATCCGCTTCATCTGCGCCTTGACCGCCGAATTGTGCAGCCAGTCCGCGTCGTCCTTCTCAAGCCCGATGCGCAGCGCCCGTTCGAGTAACTGGGTGGCCGCACCTTGGGGGTCCGGCTGTTCGGCCTCATCTTCTTGCTGGTCCGGTTTTTTGCCGCGCTGGGAACGTCTCTTGGTTACCTCGTCTTTGACGGCGGGTACCCCGGGCAGCGCGTCGTAGCTGACGAATTCGTCGCAGGCGGCGGTCAGCGACTTACTGGTCGACCCGGCCACACCAATCCCGACGACATAGCGGCCCAGCCGCTTACACCGTTGGGCCAGCGCGATGTAGTCGGAATCGCCGGCGACGATGACTACGTGGGTGAGGTCGGGCAACCGGAACATGTCTTCGACCGCGTCGACCGCCAGCCGGATGTCGGCCCCGTTCTTGCCGTATGCCGCCGCCGGAAACAACTGCACCAAATCGACTGCGCGCCCGACCAATTGAGCACGGTAGGCGGCGTTGACATCAGTTGACCAGTCCGCGTAGGCCTTGGTCAGCACCAAAGTCCCGAACGAGGAGGCGAAGTCGATGATGGCGCCCACGTCGACGGTTGAGGTCGCCAGCTTTTCGGGCTCTTTGTCCAACCCGCGTGCCCTATCGCGCTGGAACGAGTTGCGGCCGTGCACCTGGTCATACCGCGACATCACGATGTTGTCGAAATCCAGATACACTGCGACGCGGGTCGCGGCGGGTTCGGTCATGCGTCTTCGCCGTGGTCGAGCAGGCCGGACGATCCCAGCACCCGCTCGACGTGCACTTCGATGACCACCCGGCGCGGATTGGGTCGCGGTGTGCGGTAGCGCTGCGCGTAGCGCAGTTCCGCGTCGCGCACCGCGTCGGCTTCTTTCTTCACGGTGGACCGGCCTTCCAGGGACAGCCAGCGGGCGCCGTCGACCTGGCTGAGCACGGCGACCCCGCCGCGCTCGGCGTTGACGGCTTTCTGCGAGCCGCCGGTGGTGATGACCCGTGCGACGTGTGTCTTGGGGTCGAAGGTGAAGCCCACCGCGACCACGTGTGGCGAATTGTCGGCGCGCAGTGTGGTCAGCATCGCCAGATGGCGTTCGGTCAGGAATGCCAGCGCGTCGTTGGTGAGCCGGGTGGTGGTGTTGGCCATCACCGCCCACGCTAGCGCAGGTGATAATTGCAGCCGTGATTGACACGGGCCCCGGATCGGTGCTGATTTTCGGTGGCCGCAGCGAGATCGGCACCGAACTCGCCGCACTGCTGGCGCCGGGGGCGACGGTGGTGCTGGCCGCCCGCGGCGCCGACCGGCTCACCGAGCAGGTGTCGATGTTGACCGCGGCGGGGGCGGCCGCGGTGCACACCCGCGAATTCGACGCCGACGACCTGGCCTCACATGGCCCGCTGATCGCCTCGATCGTCGCCGAACACGGCCCCATCGGGACCGCGGTGCTGGCCTTCGGGATCCTCGGTGACCAGCAGCGCGCCGAGGCCGACGCCGCGCACGCGGTGGCCATCGTGCACACCGACTATGTCGCGCAAGTCAGCCTGCTCACCCACTTGGCAACCGCCATGCGCAGCGCCCGCCGCGGCTCGCTGGTGGTGTTCTCGTCGGCGGCCAGCGCGGTGCGGGTGCGCCGGGCCAACTACGTCTACGGCTCCGCCAAGGCCGGTCTGGACGGGTTCGCGGGGGGGTTGGCCGATGCGCTGCACGGCACCGGGGCGCGGTTGCTGATCGCGCGGCCGGGCTTCGTGGTGGGGCGGATGACGCGCGGCATGGCGCCGGCTCCGTTGTCGAGCACCCCGCAGCAGGTCGCCGCCGCGACTGCCCGTGCGCTGGCCCGGGGTCGCCGCACCGTGTGGATTCCCCGGAGAGTGCAAGCGCTGGTCGTCCTCACCCGACTGCTGCCGCAGTTCGTCTGGCGCCGGATGCCACGCTGATGATCCTCGTGGTCGGTATCGGCGCCGACGGAATGCCGGGGCTGTCAGAGGCGGCGCGTTCTCAATTACGAAGAGCAACAGTGATTTACGGCTCGACCAGGCAGCTGGCCCTACTCGACGATACCGTGGCCGCCGACCGCCGGGAATGGCCGTCGCCGCTGCTGCCCGCCTTGCGCACACTTGACCCCGACGACGCTGACATCCACGTGCTGGCCAGCGGTGACCCGCTGTTGCACGGCATCGGCGGCACCCTGATCCGGATGTTCGGGCCGGACCGGGTCACCGTCTTGCCGCACCTGTCGTCGGTCACCCTGGCGTGTGCGCGGATGGGTTGGAACGTCCACGACACCGAAGTAATCAGCCTGGTCACCGCTGCGCCCCGGATTGCGGTACGCCGCGGCGGGCAGGCGATCGTGCTCTCGGCCGACCGGACTACACCCAAGGCGCTGGCGATGCTGCTCCACGCGCACGGCCGCGGCGACTCCGAGCTCAGCCTGCTCGAACAACTCGGCGGCCCGGCTGAACACCGCCGCGACGGCACCGCGTGCCAGTGGGCCACCGACCCGCCCCAAGGCGTCGACGATCTCAACGTTATCGCCGTCCGCTACCTGCCCGAGGAGCGCACGTCGTGGTTGCCCGACGACGCGTTTGTCCACGACGGACAGATCACCAAACACACCATCCGGGCGGTGACGTTGGCGGCGTTGGCGCCGCGGCCCGGGCAGCTGTTATGGGACGTCGGGGCGGGCTCGGGCAGCATCGCCGTCGAGTGGTGCCGCAGCTGGCGCGACTGTCGCGCGGTGGCATTCGAACGCCACGACCTGCGCCGCCACCAGATCGGTCTCAACGCCGCGATTTTCGGTGTCAGCATCGACGTCCGCGGCGAAGCCCCTGATGCGTTCGACGGCGCCCCGGCGCCGTCGGCGATCTTCGTCGGCGGCGGCCTCACCCAGCCCGGGCTGCTCGACGCGTGCCTGCAGCACCTGCCGTCCGGTGGACGCCTGGTCGCCAATGCCGTCACCATGGAATCCGAAGCCGTTCTGGCGCAGCAGCATTCACAATATAGCGGGAAACTGCAGCGTTTCCAGCATTATCAGGGCGAGCCGCTGGGCGACTTCACCACCTGGCGCCCCCAGCTGCCGATCACCCAGTGGGAGATGACCAAACGGTGACGGTGTATTTCATCGGCGCCGGCCCGGGTGCCGCCGACCTGATCACCGTGCGCGGTCAGCGACTGCTGCGCCGGTGCCCGGTGTGCCTGTACGCCGGTTCGATCATGCCCAAGGACCTGTTGGTCCTGTGCCCGCCGGACGCCCGGGTGGTCGATACCGGCGCATTGACGCTGGAGCAGATCGTTGCCGAACTCGCCGACGCCGATGCCGCCGGTCGTGACGTGGCCCGGCTGCATTCCGGCGACCCGTCGCTGTACAGCGCGCTGGCCGAACAGTGCCGCCGGCTCGACGCACTGGGCATCGACTACGAAATCGTGCCCGGAGTCCCGGCTTTCGCGGCCGCAGCCGCGGCGTTGGGCCGCGAGCTCACAGTCCCCGGGGTGGCGCAGACAGTGACGCTGACCCGGGTCGCGACGTTGTCGACGCCGATGCCGCCCGGTGAAGATCTGGCCACCCTGGCCCGATCCGGTGCCACCCTGGTGCTGCACCTGGCCGCGGCGCAGATCGACGACATCATCCCGCAGCTGCTTTCCGGCGGCTATCGAGCCGAAACCCCGGCTGCGGTAGTGGCTTTCGCCAGCTGGCCGCGGGAGACGGTGCTGCGCGGTGTACTGGCCGATATCGGCGAGCAGATGCACGGGGCCGGGATCAGCAAAACCGCGGTCATCATCGTCGGGAACGTGCTGGCCGCCGAAGGTTTCACCGACAGCTACCTGTACTCGATAGCACGTCGGGAGTCGCACTGATGCGGCTGCTGCTGTTGGGCGGTACCGCCGAGGGGCGGGCACTGGCTGCGCAACTGCACGCGCAAGTCGACGTGATCAGCTCGCTGGCCGGACGGGTACCGAACCCGGCGCTGCCGGTCGGCGCGGTGCGCATCGGCGGGTTCGGCGGCACCGACGGCTTGCGACAGTGGCTGTACGACGCACACATCGATGCCGTGGTGGACGCCACCCATCCGTTCGCGGCGACAATGACCGCCCATGCCGCCCAGGCCTGCGGTCAACTGGGGTTGCCCCTGGTGGTACTGGTCCGCCCGCCGTGGGATCCAGGGAAGGCCATCGTGGTGGCGACTGATATCGAAGCAGCGGAAACCGTTGCGCAGCAATCATTTCAGCGAGTTTTCCTGACTACCGGCAGATCAGGTGTTCAGGCTTTTGCCGGCAGCGACGCCTGGTTTGTGATCCGCTTGGTCAGCGCACCGGACCCTGGCGCTCTGCCGCGCCGCCACCGACTGGTGTTGTCCCGCGGGCCGTACCACTATGACGACGAGTACCGGCTGCTGCGGGACAACTGCATCGACGCGCTAGTCACCAAGAACAGCGGCGGCGAGATGACGCGGGCGAAGCTGGACGCCGCTGCCGCGCTGGGTATCCCGATCGTGATGGTGGATCGCCCCGCACTGCCGCCGGGGTTGGTCACTGTGACGACCGTCGCGGACGCGGTAGGTTGGGTCAAGGCCATGGGGGAGAGGGGTCTTAATGGAGCTCTATGACGTCATGCGGACGACCTTCGCCGCGCGCGACTTCACCGACGACCCGTTGCCCGACGAGGTGTTGGGGCGCATCCTCGACAACGCCCGTTTCGCACCCAGCGGCGGGAATCGGCAAGGCGCGCACATCATCGTGGTCCGCGACGCCGACGTGCGTCGTCGCCTGGCCGAGTTCGGCGTGCCGGTCGCGCGCCGGTACACGGCCCAGCTTGCAGCCGGTGAGAGCCCGTGGAACCCGGTCGATCCACCCGGTGTGCCGCAGCATGTCATCGACAGCACCGAAGTGCCGGAGCAGTTTTTCGCGCCGTTCGTCAAAGCGCCGGTGGTTCTGGTCATTTCGGTCGACTTGAGCGTGGTGGCCGCCGTCGACCAGAACCTGGATCGTATCGGCATCGCCAGTGGGGCATCGGTTTACCCGCTGGTGTGGAACATCTTGCTGGCCGCCCGCAACGAAGGCTACGGCGGCACCATCACGACAATGGCCATCCCCGCCGAACCGCAGCTGCATGCCTTGCTGAACTTGCCGCAAACTCATGCGGTCGTGGCCGTGGTGCCGTTGGGTAAGCCGACGCGGCAGCTGAGCAAGCTGCGCCGCCGGCCGGTGGGGGAGTTCGTCACCCGCGAACGCTTTGACGGCCAAGCGTTTCATGGCTGATCTGGCCTCGATTGAACTGCACCTGGCGGTGTGCCGACGGTTCAGCGCCGCCGTTGCGGCAGCCGGCGAGAAGTGGGACCGTCCCTCGCCATGCGAGTCCTGGGATGCCAGAGATGTCGTCGAGCATGTGATCGGCTTTCATGACGTGCTGCTGCTGCGGCCCCTCGGGTGCAAGCCGGAGCGGCCCCGCGACGACCCGGAGCGGCGGTGGGCGTTGACCGTGGAGGCCCTGGACCCGGCGTTGCGCCGAGAAGACTTTTTCCAACACGTCGCTGACGGGCAGAGGCTACTACCGAAGCTCACCCGCGACGTGCTGGTGCACACCTGGGATCTGGCCCGGGCGGTGGGCGCAGACGACCGGCTGGACTCCGATTGGTGCGCAATGATTTTCGAGCGGTTGCCCGCCGACCTCGACGCCCTCACTCGCTCCAGGATGTTCGCCGCGCCGGTTGCCATCGAGGACGGCGCCGGCATTCAGTCGCAGCTGCTTGCCCGCCTAGGCCGTGATCCGTCGTGGGGGACTACGCGGGGTAGCGGCGCGGGGTGAACACCCGCTCACCGGAGTCCGTTGTCTGCCACTGGGTTTGCGAGGAGCCGACGATGAGCAAGCAGCGCATGTCGACGTCGGAGGGGTCCAGGTCAGCCAACCGCACTACCGTGACGCGCTCCTGTGGGCCGGACACGTCGCGGCCGATCACCACCGGCGTGCCGGGATCGCGATGCGCCAGCAGCAGATCGCGCATCGCGCCGACCTGCCAGGTGCGCGACGTGGACGCCGGGTTGTAGATGGCCAGCACCAGGTCGGCGGCGGCCGCGGCGGCAAGGCGCTGCGCGATCACGTCCCACGGCTTGAGCCGGTCCGACAGCGAGATCACCGCGTAGTCGTGACCCAGCGGGGCGCCGACCCGGCTGGCGACGGCCTGAGCCGCGGTCATCGCCGGCACCACCCGCACCGCCACCCCCGGCCACTGCTTGGCTTCCTCGAGAACCGCGGTGGCCATCGCGAAAACCCCGGGATCACCTGAGGACACCACCGCCACCGCGTGGCCCTGCCCGGCCAGCGAGCAGGCCAACCGTGCGCGGGCCACCTCGTCGGTGTTGTCGCTGGCGTGTCGGCGCTGACCGTCGCGGGCCGGCACCCGGTCCAGGTAGGTCCGGTAGCCAACGAGGTCGGTAGCCACGGCCACCTCGCGCCGGCTCTGCGGGGTCATCCACTCGCTGTGCCCGGGGCCCAGCCCCACCACCACGACGGCGCCGCAACGTGACTGTCTTTGAGACCGGCGCCCGCCGGGCACCACGACCAGCGAGAAGTACGGCACGCTGCTCTCGTCCACGTCGGCGGCCGGTAGCACCCGCTGGCCCGCGGTGCTGGCCCGCTCCACGTAGACCGCGTCGCCGAGCTGCCCGGCCATCGAAAGCGCCTCCCGCACAGCGGGATACGAACGGCCCAGTTTCAGCACCGCGGCGGCGTCGACGTCGGCCAGGCGGCGCGCCAGCTCGGCCACCGGCATGGTGCCCGGCAGCACCGACAGCACCTCGTCGCCGGCCACCAGCGGCGTGGCGATCGCGGCCGAGGCTGCGCTCACCGAGGTCACACCCGGCACGATCACCGCGTCGAACTGCTGCGTGAGCCGGGTGTGCAGATGCATGTAGCTGCTGTAGAACAGCGGATCACCCTCGGCCAGCAGCGCCACGTCACGCCCGGCCTCCAGGTGCGCCGCGATGCGTCTGGTGGCCTCGGTGTAGAAGTCCTCAATCGCTCCGGCGTAGCCGCCGGGAT
The DNA here is from genome assembly GCA_963787635.1 of uncultured Actinomycetota bacterium. Taxonomy (GTDB): domain Bacteria; phylum Actinomycetota; class Actinomycetes; order Mycobacteriales; family Mycobacteriaceae; genus Mycobacterium. The sequence goes on from CAWBDP010000013.1 coordinate 115,429, forward strand.
GGTCGGTCACCTCGGTGGTCACCGGATAGACCAGGTGCTCCTCGATCTGTCCGGCCCGCAGATACGGCTCGGCGATGCCGCGGGCGATGCTGCGACCGTGCCGGGCGCTGTGATAGGCCACCACGTCGGCTTCGCCGATCACCCGGGCGGCCTTGATGGTCACCAACTCCGGGTCGCCCGGCCCCAGCCCGACGCCCCACAGGGTGCCGCGTCGTGTCATGCGCTCCCGCCCGCGATCGCGTTGACCGCGGCGGCGGCCATCGCGCTGCCGCCGCGACGGCCCTGCACCACCAGATACGACATTCCGCGTGGGCGATCGATGAGCTCCTGCTTGGATTGCGCCGAGCCGACGAAGCCGACCGGACCGCCTAGCACCGCGGCCGGCGGTGGCACTCCGTCGTCGACCATTTCCAGCAGCCGGAAGAGGGCTGTGGGCGCATTGCCGATCGCGAGCACCGCGCCGTCCAACCGGTCAGCCCACAGCTGTACGCCAGCCGCCGAGCGGGTGGTGTGCAGTTGGGTAGCCAGCTCTGCCGCCCGCGAGTCGGCCACCAGCGACACGATCTCGTTGCCGGCCGGCAGTGCGGTCGCAATGATGCCGGCGGCCACCATGGACGAGTCGCACAGCACCGGGGCGCCGCCGGCCAGGGCCGTGCGGGCCCGGGCGACGACGTCGTCGGTGTAGGCGACATGATTGGCAACGTCGACCTGGCCGCAGGTGTGGATCAGCCGCACCACCACCTGCTCGACGTCGGCCGGGAACCGGGCCAGATCGGCTTCGGCGCGAATGACCGCGAAAGACTGCCGGTATATCTCGGCGGGGTCGCGTACGTAGTCGAGCACCGACTCACCTTACGGCCTGAGCACCCGGTATCCGTCCGCGCCGGCGACCAGCACGGTGCCGGACCGCGGGCTGCCGCAAGCCCGTTCGCAGCCGACGAAGTGCCGGTGCACGGCTTTCACATCGCCGGCCCGTACCGCCGCGGCGGCATCGGCCCGCACGTCGGCGGCCGAGTGTGCACAGCCGGGGCTGCCGGCGCAGGCGCTGACATTCAGCCACGGTGAGGTTTCGTCGAACACCAGACCCAACGGCGCCAATACCCGCAGCGCGGTGTCGGCGACCGACTCGTCCAGGTCACAGACGAGAACCGAGCGCCACGGCGTGATCACCAGTGGGGCTTCGATCGCAGCGAGGTATTCCGCGACGCGTGCCGGCAAAACCCCCAGCGGCACGGCCGCGCCCAGCGCGACCCGGCCGTCGTCCTGCACGATCCAGCCCACCGGCGGCCTGGTGACGGGCGGGAAAGCGGTATCCAGCTCGACGTCGGGCAGCAGGATGCTCGGATCAGCCAATTCTGCTACTTGCCATGCCTTTCCGCGTATCTCGGCGAACCGCATCGCGACGCTGACCAGCGTTGCGGCGACATCGTTGACCCGCACCCCGGTTTCGCGTCCGGCCAGCAGCAGCGCACAGCCGTCGGCGAGCACGTGCACGCCGAGATCGGCGCCCAAACCGGACACGTCGCCGCGACCGTCGTCGAGGCTGAACCAGAACCGACCGGGAAGCTGTGCTAGTGCGGGTTCGGTACAGATCGCCTCGTCAAGCTCATCGACCCACGCCCGAACATCGGGGCGCCCGCCGGCCCGCCCGGACAGCGGCGAGGCCACGATATTGCGCACCCGCTCATGGGTAGCCGACGGCAACAGGCCGGCTGCGGCGATGGTGTCGGCAACCGGCGCCGTTTCGGTGATTCCGCGGATCTGCAGGTTGCCGCGGCCGGTCAGCTCGAGTGTTCCCGAGCCGCACCGGGTTGCCGTCTGCGCCAACGCGGCCAGCTGCGCGGGCGTGATCCTCCCGCCGGGCAGCCGGACCCGAACCAAGGCGCCGTCGGCGGCCTGGTGCACCTGCAAGGCACCCGGGCAGGCGTCGGTGTCGCGGACTCTGGCCACTTGTTTACGGTACGGCGACTCGAGGGCCGCCGATACTGCCGTTGTGACCGTTGCTACTGCATCGGCAGCTTCTGCACCCGGTTATTGCCGGTCTCGGTGACGTAGACATTGCCGGCAGAATCCACCGCCACACCCGCGGGGCTATTGAGGCCGGTGAACGGCAGCGCGGTCTGGGTGGACGAGCCCGCCGCCAGCTTCAGCACCCGGTTGTTGCCGATATTGTCGGCGACGTAGAGGTTGCCCGCGGTGTCGACCGCCGCACCCCATGGGCCGTTGAGTCCGGTGAACGGCAGCACGCTCTGGGTGCTCGCGCCGGTCGCCAGTTTAAGCACTCGGTTGTTGCCCCGGTCGGTGACGTAGAGGTTGCCCGCGGTATCCACCGCCACCACCGGGGTAGTCGAGTCCGGTGAACGGCAGCACGCTCTGGGTGCTCGCGCCGGTCGCCAGTTTGAGCACTCGGTTGTTGCCCCGGTCGGTGACGTAGAGGTTGCCCGCGCTGTCCACCGCCAGCCCCTCGGGGCCAAGTAGGTCGCTAAACGGCAGCACGCTCTGGGTGCTCGCGCCGGTCGCCAGTTTGAGCATCCGACCGTTGCCCTTGTCGGTGACGTAGAGGTTGCCCGCGCTGTCCACCGCCACACCACCGGGGTAGTCGAGGTCGCTGAACGGCAGCACGCTCTGGGTGCTCGCGCCGGCCGCCAGTTTGAGCATCCGGTGGTTGCCGGAGTCGGTGACATACAAGCTGCCGGCGGTGTCCACCGCGACCCCGAGGGGGAGATTGAGGCCGCTGAACGCCAGCACCACCTGAGCGGCATAGGGCCGTCCCGATGACGACGGGGATGACTTAGACGGCGGGTTTTTGCCAACAGCGGAAATGCCGACGACCGCTACGATCACGGCGACCAGTGCAATGGCGCCGGCGACCAGTGCGATGGTGGTGCGCCGACTGACTGCGCCGGGTCTTGTCGGGGTGGGCGCCGCGGGTTGCGGTGACTCGGCCTTCACGGTCATCGGCTGGGCCGGGACACGATTGCCTGCCTGCTGCGTCGGTGAGAGGAGCGTGGCAGCCGGGGCCGGTTGCTCCAGCGGCGTGGTGATCGCCTCGCGCGCGGCGGTGGCTAGCTCCACCGTGGTGGCGTAGCGCTGATCGGGATTTTTGGCCATACCGCGCGCGATCACCTCATCGACCTGCGGGGGCACATCCGGTTGGGTGGTCGAGGGTCGAGGCGGCGGAGTGTTGAGGTGGGCAGCGATCAGGTGTGCGGTGGTGCTCCCGGCAAATGGGGGCTTTCCGGTCAGGGCTTCATACAGCACGCAGGCCAGCGAATAGATATCAGCTCGGGCGTCCTCTTCGGTCTGGGGGTCGAGCCGTTCAGGCGCGATGTAGGCGAAGGTGCCAATAGTGTTGCCGGTCTTAGTCATGCGCGTCTCATCGGTGACGCGGGCGATCCCGAAGTCGATCAGGTAGGCGAGGTCGTCGTCGTCGAGCAAGATGTTGGAGGGTTTGATGTCGCGGTGGATCAGCCCGACCTTGTGGGCGGCATACTGTGCCGGTGTCACGACGATTTCAAGTCCTCCGACCAATCACATCCGCTGATTTGCAGTTTCTCGGAGAGAACCTGCGCCCCCCGCCGGTCGTTTTTGCTTAACATAACGGCGTGACTCAAGTCACTGCCGCACCGCCCACCGAGCAGCGGACCCGGCGCCCGAGTCGGCGAACCAAGGTCGCGCTTATTGCCGGCGCGGTGGTGTTTCCTGTCGTGATCGCCACTGTCGCCATCATCGCGGGATGCCAGTTTTTCAAAAAAGCGCCGGTCGTGCTGTCATTCACCGGCCTCAACGAAGCCTACGGGGTGGCGGTGGATGGCGCCGGCAACGTCTACGTCACAGACAAGGGAAACAGCCGGGTGCTGAAACTCCCGGCCGGGGCCACCAGCCAGACCGAGCTGCCGTTTACCGGCCTCAGAAGTCCCGACGCTGTGGCGGTGGATGGCGCCGGCAACGTTTACGTCGCCGACAGCGGCAACAACCGGGTGCTGAAACTTCCAATGGGGGCTACCAGCCCGACCGAGCTGCCGTTCACCGGCCTCAGCTTCCCTATTGGGGTGGCGGTGGATGGCGCCGGAAACCTCTACGTCGCGGACCACAACAACAAGCGGGTGGTGAAGTTGGCGGTGGGATCGAGCACCCAGACCGTGCTGGGGTTCACCGACCTCAGAAGTCCCGACGCTGTGGCGGTGGATGGCGCCGGAAACATCTATGTCGTAGACACGCCCATCCCCCCGCCGAACGCTCGGTTGCTCAAACTGCCAGCCGGGTCCACCGTCCAGACCGAGTTGTCGCCCCCGCCTCAAGCGTCTACGCAATGTCCTGGCACTAGCGCTGTGGCGGTGGACACCGCCGGCACCGTCTACGTCCTCTGCGGCGACTATCGGGTATGGAAACTGCCGACGGGATCGGGCACTTGGACCGTTCTATCGTTCAAAGATCTCGGACTCTTCCCCGGCTTGGCGGTGGACACCGCCGGCAACCTCTACACCACCCGCGGCACTCAGGTGCTGAAACTGCCCGCGGGCTGATCCGGGCAGCGAAGTGTCGAAACGGCGTGATCTTTAATTGCCGCACCGCCCCGCAGTTGGGATTCGGCCGGATGACGACGCTTAGGACGTACAAAATCCATCCGGCATTTGGGTGTTGCGGTCAGGTGCAGGTCGAGGAGAAGACGCTTTCCCCATCAACATCCCAAACTTTGGAATGTTCTTCAGCCAGTCGCACCCATCACACAGCAAGCAGCTCAAAGGTAAGTCTGGCCCCGTATGCAGCTCGCTTGCGCGTGAGTCAAGCGACTCACTGCGTACGGTGAGCCCGTGGACACCCGCAACCCGCCACCGCGCCGGTGGTGGGGCCGAAAGGCGATCATGATCCCGGCTGCCCTGATGACGGTGGCCGTCATCGCCGCCGTCATTGTCATCACCGGCCAGCGGCACCAGAACTCCAACGGCCCGCTGGCCACGGCACCCACCGGCACGCAGCATCGCGAACCCGTATACGGTGCTCAGGTCACGCTGCCGTTCACCGGTCTCGACATGCCCGATGGTGTGGCGGTGGATGCCGCTGGTGACCTCTACGTCGCCGACGCGCGGTCCTGTCGCTGTATGCGAATGCCTCACCACCGGCGAAATCTCGGGGCACTTCGCAGGTAGCCGACGAGGCCCCGCATTTCCAGATTGTTCACGCGGTGCGCTGGTATCGTTTCGGCCCTAGCTCGCACCCATTTTCGCGCGCAAGCATCGTCGCCTGATGGCACGAACCACCTATCCCGGGAGCACGTGCAATGACCGTTCCACAACAGGGATCCGCTATCCCGCAAGCTGGACAGTGGCGTCTGCATCACTCGCTACAGCAGGGCTCTGCCGCAACGTCCTTCCAAAGTGAATCGCGGTTCGTCCTGTGGGACCAAATGGGTTTCGAACCAATAGGCGCTGTCATCGGGATGTCCGTAGTGCACATCGGCGGCCTCCAGGTGGCCGGCTGGAAAACTGCCAGGGAGCTTGAAACGTACAGCGGCGCGATCACGCTCGGCATCGACAACGCGCTGCGGCGGCTCAGAGATGAAGCCGCCATGATGGGAGCCGATGGCATCAATCTCCAAACAAGGGTCCAACGATGGAACATCGGCGGCGAAGAGCACGCGTACCAGATCAGTGGCACCGCGTTTCGCTTCCGACCGAAGCCAGGAGCGATGCGCGCTCGCGACGGCGGTCCGTTCGTCAATACAGCAACCACGACAACGCTTTACCAGATGATGAAGCGCGGATGGCTCCCGTCGAGTATCGCTTACGGCGCCTGCGTCTATCACGTTCCCCACCGCACGATTCGGCAGTCATTGACACAGACTTTCCAGAATGTCGAGGTACCGATATTCACCGAGAGCTGGTACACCGCTCGAGAAACCGCGCTGGGAAGAATGCAGAGCAACGCGGAGAAATCTGGATCAGAGCTTGTTCTCGGCGTCACTCTCGCAGAGGAATCCGGTGTGCATGGCCAGCATGCCATTTTGTTCTTGGCCGAAGGCGAGGGATGGTCACGTCGTGACAGTTTGGCGCACCTGATCCCGGAGGTCGACCTGACTTTGGCAGCCTTGATGGACAAAGACGTGATGATGACTGCGCCCTACGCGCTCCCGAAGGTCTGAAACTCCGGCACTGTCCACCACGCGTAGCGAGATCGGCAGGTCCGGGGCGGGGCGGCCGGGCGTCGCCGCAAGTCACTGCTCGACGAGCCCGATGGCACGCTGATTTGGACCTCGCCGAGCCGGCACACCTACACCACCAAACCTGGGGGAAGTCTGTACTTTCCACAATTAGCCACTCCACAGCCGAATTGGCCTTACCGACCTGGACCCCGACGCCTGAGGCGGACCGGGGGCTGATGATGCCGGTCCGCCGACGGACCAGGGCCGCAGAACGCGCCGCCCGCATCAGCTGCGAACGCAGCGTCAACGTGGTCCGCATCGTTGCAGCCGAGCGCCGAACGCCTCGCCGCCTGCAACGACCCCCCGGCCCTTTAGCGGTCCGATGCTGGGTCTATTTCACGCGGACCGGTGTCCACCGTCACGTAATTCCCCAGGGGTAGTCGTCACGTAATTCCCCAGGTTCGGGCGCTGCTGTGGTGAGCGTATCGAAGCTCTGGGTGGGTGTCAGGTGGTGGCCGTCCATGAGGACTTGGTGGCTGGTGTTGATCAGGCGGTCGAGCAGCGATTCGGCGACGACGGGGTTGGGGAACAGCGGATACCAGTCTTTGTGGGCGCGGTTGCTGGCCAGGATGAGCGGTTTGGCGGCGATCGCGCGATCGGAGACCAGGTCGTAGAGGTCGTCACTTTGTGTGGGGGTGTGCTCTCGCATGGCGAAGTCGTCGACGATGAGGACCAGGGGCCGGGTGTATTCACGCATCCGTTGGCCGATGGTGCGGTCGGCGTGGCCGCCGGCCGGGTCCGCGAGCATGCGGGAACATTTCACGAACCGGATGTCGCCGCCACGGCGGGCAACTTGATGTCCAAGGGCCTGTGCCACATGGGTTTTCCCGACG
>CAWBDP010000014.1:0-61236 GCA_963787635.1 uncultured Actinomycetota bacterium
CGCTGGGTGATCGGCGGCCCCGACCCGCGCGCTGTGCTCACTGTCGCTCACCCCGGGCGCCAGAAAACGCTGATCTGAGGCACATCGTCTTCTGTCGAATGAACCCGGGAGTGACATCAAATCAGGGATTCAGGTCCGACGCGCCGATCCTACGAGGACGATGATCTCAAGATAGGAGCGGCGGAGACCACGATGAACGCAGAACCACCCGGGAAAGCACCTCAGCTAGCGCTGGAAATAGCCGACTGCGCGCAAGCCACCGCGGCCATGCTGGGTGATTTCGGCCGCGGCGAACTGGCTGACGCTGTGCAGGCGCATGCAGCCCGCCCGTTGCGCGATAACCCGATAGTCGTCGTGGTCGGCGAGACCAAACGCGGCAAGAGCAGCCTGGTCAACGCGCTGCTCGGGCGGCCGGGCTTATCACCAGTCGATGTTGAGGTGGCCACACTGGTGCACATTACGTTCCGCTACGCGGAGACCCCGATGGCGCAGGCCTTCATCCGCGGTCAGCGGGAGCCTATCGACATCAATGTCGACGAGTTGTTCGACTGGGCCTGCGAGCTGGGAAATCCGGGCAACGAAAAAGGTGTCACGGCAATCGAAGTCAGGCTGCCGGTGCCAATGCTGCGCAGCCTCACGTTGATCGACACCCCCGGCGTCGGGGGGTTGGAACTCGGCCACGGCGAGCTGACGTTGCAGGCCCTCGCGTCAGCTGACGCGGTCCTGTTCGTCGTGGACGCCGGTGCGCCGATCAGCAAGACTGAGCTGACATTTCTGGCCCGCGCCGCCGAACGCATCGATACTGTCGCACTGATTTTGACTAAGATCGACGCCCACCCGCAGTGGCGTCAGATCCAGTCCGATGACCTCGAACTGCTACGGGTGCATATGCCTCAGGTGGCTGTTGCCTCCTATCCGGTCAGCAACCTCAACGCCGAACGCGCATTGCTTTTGGGCGACAGCCCAGATGGTAACCGCGAGCGTCACCGCTCCGGGCTCAACGGGGTGGCACAGGTGCTATCGGAATATGTCGCCAATCGCGCGCACCTATTGTGGGGCGCCAATACAATGCGCTTCTGTATGCGCGCCGTGGCGGAGATGAAACAGCTTGCCGGTCAACAACTTGCGATCGCCGACGCCGACCCTGCGCTGTCCGCCGACCTCGAAGCCGAACAAGCCCTGCTGGCGAAGCTCTCCCCCGCCGAAGCGGTGTGGCGCGCGCAGCTTAACGCCAGTCTGGCCCAGCTGCAGAATGACCGGTCCCACCAGCTGAGGAAGCAGCTTGAGGAACTGAAAGCCAAATACGACAAGCTCGCCAAGGAGTGCGGAGACGAAGTCGAGTTGCAGCAGCTCGCGGGACAATTCATGGCCGCGGTCGACGCCGCGATAGCGCAGCTGGCCCAGGACACGGCATCGAAAATGGTCGACGATGTCATCGGGGCAATCGACGTGATCGCTGACGACACCAGCCTGCGGGACACCCTCTCGCGGATTGGCGCCGGTGCGGCCGAGGACCGCCCCAAGTTCGACCTAGATGGTTTGAAGAAGAGGTCAGCGCAAGAGATTCACACACAAGTCATGCCTGTTATGGGCATTCATGGTCTCGTTGGCCTGTTGGTCCCCGGGGTGGGCACAATCGCGTCGCTCGCGGTTGGCGGCGCCGCTGCGATGCTGCTGGCCAAAGAACGCAAGAAACTCGCCAGGCAAACTGCTTTCGCCGATTGGACTCAGCGCTACATCGGTGCCGTGCGCGAAGACGATACCCATACGTTTATCGGCAGGTATAACGACGCACAAGTGCAATTGGTCGGCGCTCTCGAAGCCGGGATCAAGCGACGCGGCGGGGAACTGACCGCTGCACGCGAGCGGCTCCGGGCCCGAATGAGCGAAACGCAATCTCAGCGTGCTACCGCCGTTGACCTGGCCCACCAGCAGCTCGCCGGCGTCGACACGCTTAGCATCCGGTTGCAAAAGCTGCTGGCGGTGCTTCAGCAGCAACGCGCCGCCGACACGCCGCCAGCCGATAAAACCGCGCAATTGGCGACGCCGTCGTGAGCGGAGTCGACGAGGGGATGGCGCCGTGAGCAGCGCCCCCGAGGTGACCATGCGCGCGGCTGAGCTAGCCGTGCGGGCTCAACACGAGGTGGGTCCCGATACGGCCGACCAGCTGGAGCTGGTCCGGGCCGGCTTGGAAGAGCCGTTGCGGGTTGCGATCGCCGGCCACGTCAGCTCCGGCAAGTCGACGTTGGTCAATGCGCTGTTGCATCAGACCGTCGCACCCACTGATGCCGGTGAGTGCACCCAGTTCGTCACGGAGTTCCACTACGCGAAACCACCGACGCAATCGCGCGCGGAGTTCGTCCTGCATGACGGGTCGACGCGTCCGCTTGCCCTGCGCCACGGACGATTGCCCTCCGGAGAGCTCGATGTCGCCGCGGGCGACCTGGGGATCGTGCGGGTCTGGCTCACAAATCCCGAACTGCAGGATCTGACGTTGATTGACACCCCGGGCCTGAACTCGGCACACGAGGATAGCGCCGCCCGCACGGCGGAACTGCTGAGAATCGACCGTGACTCGCGCCGGGCGCTGCAAGGCGCCGACGTGGTGTTGTTCGTAGTCAACGCCCAACTCAACGCCGAAGAGATTGCCCTGCTGCGCGAATACGTGGCCGCTTCGGGCGGCTCAGCGCTGACCGTGCTGGGGATTCTCAGCAAGGCCGACCTGGTTGGCAATGTCGCCGACCCGTGGGCCCGCGCGTGCCAACTCGCCGAGCGTCACAGCGCGCGGCTGCAGCGGGAAGTTTCGGCGGTGCTTCCGGTGCTGGGCCTGCTCGCGCAAACCGGCGAAACGTATGCATTGAATGAGCAACACGCCGCCGATCTGACCACGCTCGCCGATGCGGGCATCGGTGCAGAGCATCGGGCGCTGTGGAGCGCGGACCACTTTTGCGACGACGAGCAGATACCGATACCGCTGGAACGGCGGCGCAGTTTGGTGGATCTCCTGGGTATCTACGGGCTCAAGCTGACAATCGCGTCGGCCCGTGATGGAATACGCGGCGCCGCCGCCATGCAGCGCGTCCTTTCCCACCGCAGCGGGCTCGGCGACGTCCGACGCAGCCTTGCGCAGACCTTCACTCAGCGCGCCGGCGTTCTGAAAGCCAGCAGCGCGCTGGACCGGATGGAGCGACTCAGCTTCGGCGGCCGGCCGGAAGACGCGGGCCCACTGCGCGCCCTTCGGGCCGGCATCGAAGCGCTCAAAGACGATCCTTCCATGCATCAGGTCGCTGAATTCGCCGCGCTGCGCGATTGCTTAGCCCTCGACATGTCTGAAGCCGACGACGTACCTCGACACCGGATCACGCTGACCACCGATCTCTACGAGGATGCGCTGCGCCTTGTCCGGAACACCTCAGCCAGGCAGCGCTGTGGGTTAGATTCCGACGTAACCGCCGAGCAACTGATGCGGGCCGCCCAGGCAGGAGCTGCGAAATGGATGGCGTTCGGCAACAAGCGCATCGGCTCAAAAGAAAAGAAGATCGCCAGGATCATCCAGCGCAGCTACACGTTGATATTCCTCGACGCCCAGCGCGCCGCCGCCCAGGCCGAGCACCCGTAGCGGCTCCTGCGACAACCGTCCGGCATCCCTGCCCAACTAAGGAGGGTTATGTCCAGCCAGTTGGCACCCCTAGGTGCTGCTTCCACAAAAATCATCGTCGGCACAAGCGCGGTAGCAGTGTTCGGGCTCCTTGCAGCGCTGCTGGCCGGCTGCGGATCACCTAGCCACCCATCGTCCATTGACGCGCTGATGCAAACCGCTGCAGCCGCTGCGGGCAGCGGTCAGCAGCCCGACCAGATTGTGGCAGCCTTGGCCAAAAATGGGCGACGCGCAGCGGTTTTCGACTCCAAGGGCAACCGGCTCGCCGGTGACGATCTGACCCTGGCGGCGGATGACCGCAAGGCCGCGCACACCGGCAAAACAGTGTTAGTGGTAGCCGACGAACAGACACAGATAGCGACGCGAACACGCGGCGGCAACGTGCTCGCGGTGACCCAAAGCGGTGCCGCCACCGGCTATCGGGCGGGGTCCGTGTCGACGTGGTGGCCTGTGGTGGTGACGATCCTCGTCGGCCTGTCAGGGCTGGGCGTCGGGCGTCTGACGGCGCCCCGTGCTGCACCGGCCCGACGTGGCCCTGCCGACCATTCCGCTGCGGTCCATTCGGCTGTTGCGCCCCCCCGGTTCACACCGCCACCGCCTGCCGCACCGGTCACCCGTGAACCGCCTGCGCCTTCGACACTTCAAGTGCCGCAGGCCGACCCACGCCTGACGTCGCCGCCGACAGCCGGTATCGATGAGCTCGCCCGAAAGTACCTGCGGCTGGTCGACACGGCCAACAGCCCCGCCCTCTACCAGGAGGCGGTAAATGCCCTCCAGTCAGCGGGACTCACCCTCATCGACCCTGCCGGTAAGCCGTTTGACCCGGCTGTGCATGTGGCTGTGGGACGGCGCGCGACCACCGATCCGCGGTCGCACAACGTGGTCGCGGAAACCATCCGGCACGGTTGCTACGGCGAAGGACGCGTGATGCGAGAAGCCGAGGTCATCGTTTACCGCACCGATGTGAGCGAACAGCCGTGACGTCTCTGATATTGGCCGTCGAGGCCGGAGCGACGCACTTGTCGTTCGCTTATACCGAGCATCCAGGAGACAGCTCGGTAACGGTCGGGCGCATGCCGCGCCAGCCGCGACCGGTTGCGCCGGCCTGGCATGCCGGCCCGCCCGCGTATGTCGACCTAGGTCCGGCCATCCCCGAGCTCCAATCGCTTCACAACACCATCCAGGCAAACGGCGACACCGTGGTCCAGTTCGCCTTGGTGTCCCCAGACGCGCCCGAACGCACTGGACTGACGGCCGCCTCCAGCAAGTTTTTCAATAAAGTCATGCGGGGCGTTACGCCCAACTTGGGCCAGACCGACTGGGGCCAGACCCAAACTTGGGTCACCGCAGCCGGCCTCCCCGAACCGACGATTGTCGGCAAGGCGGCCGCGGCCGCCCAGCAGATCGGTGAGTCGGTCGGCCAGAACGGTCGAGTGCTGGTGATCGACATAGGCGCCCGTGCGGCAACGATCGGGATGGTGAGCCGCGTGGGCGGACACTTAGAGCTAATCGGCGCGGCACAGGAAGTTCCGGTCGGCGGTGGTGATCGCGTCGATTTCCACATCGCCTGGCTTGCGATACGTGCTACCTCTCGGCTCAGCGCCCTGCAAACGATGCGCGATCCCGATGCGCTGGCGTCGTTCTTCTCCTCCGTCCGCGACGCGAAGCACGCATTTTCCACCCCGGACACGGGCGACAAGAGCACTGTGCGCGCCAACGTCTATGGCGAGGTCATCGAAGTAGACGTCTGGCGACACTGGCTGGACCAGGCCGTGGCCACCGACACGCAATCCGTCATGACCGCCGCTGGACCGCTGCTGGCGATGCGGCCTGACGTCGTGCTCCTGATCGGCGGCGGTGCCGAATTTCCGACCGTTACCGAGTCCCTGCGTAAGGCGCTACCGCAGCAATTGAGTATCGACGCCACGACTTCGCTAGCCGGTGGAGCTCTTAAGCACATGCTGTCCGTTCTGTCGACAACTCCCCCGGCCGCCGAAGCCACCGCGCCCTGCCCGCCGCGTGGCGCGCACGACGGATGGACGCTAGCGATCGACTTCGGCACCAGTTACACGGTGACTGCGGTCGCCACGGCGGGACGAACGCGTCTCATCGACGTGGATGGAAAAGGCACATCGAAGATGCCCTCGTCGGTGGTGCGCGTCGATGACGGCACGCTGGTGGTTGGTAGGCACGCGGTCAACCAGGCCGTCCTGCATCCGACCAGCTTCGTGGAGACGCCGAAGCGCGAGATCGGCAGCGGTATCGTACTGATGGGCGGCGAGCCCGTTCCCGTGGTGGATCTCGTCGGGACGGTGCTGAAACGTTGCGCCGACGAAGCCCGCAAGCAGCAGGGCGGCACGGAACCTGCAGCCGTGCGGCTCACCCACCCCGCCGAGTGGGCCGGCCCGCGGTTGGAAGTGTTACGCGACGCCGCGCAGAAGGCGGGCCTGGGTGAACCTGAGCTGATCGCCGAACCGGTCGCGGCGGCCAACATGCTGCCCGGATCGGTTGCGCGCGCAGGCAAGCCCATCGCGATCTACGACTTCGGCGGGGGTACCTTCGACACGGCCGTGCTGACCCCCACGGCGACGGGTGTCTTCAAGGTGGCAGGGCCGCCGGGCGGCCGCGATCCACTTGGCGGCGAAGATATCGACGACCGGATCATCGATTATCTCGGCGAGGGTCCACTGGGTCAGCGGCCCGAATGGACAGAACTGATGACATCCGAAGAGCCGGCGTGGATCCGTCACTGCGCCGACTTACGGTCCTGCGTTCGCAACGCCAAAGAGCAGCTTGCCCAACAGCATGAGGCGACGATCTGGGTTGGCGGTCTGCAGGACAACCACCAGCTGACCCGCACGCAGTTGCATGAGCTGATCGATGCCGACATAGAAGCCACGGTTACCGAGTTGGATTCGACGATCCACGCGGCGGGGCTGTCCCCGCCGGATCTGGCTGGGGTATATCTCATCGGCGGATCGAGCCAGCTGTCGCTGGTTACCGAGAAAATCGTGGAACGCTTCGGCGTCACGCCCCAACACATCGCTGCGGACCCGAAAACCGTTGTGGCCGAAGGCGCAGCGATATGGGCTCCGCAGGCCCCGCCGCCGCCGGGGGGTTACCGACCGTGCCGGTTGGGAGCCCGTCCGTCCGCCCTGCGGGGTGTCGCGTACCGCGTCGAGCACACGCTTTCGATCGAGGCCGACGACGTGTCCGTGCAGTCGGCTCCCAGCCGCTGGTCGTCGGTGGAGGCTTTCATCGTCGAACAACAGCATGCCGACATACAACAGGGCACCCAATACGGGACCGCCGAACTCGGCAGCGCCCTGGGCGCCGACGGAGCCGTGTTGTTTCCGAGGAGCGCGACCGATGGCCGTAGATACTGGTCCAGCTATCAGCTGATCGGCGACTGGGCCATCTGTAGCCGTTGGCCGCACGACGGGGCCGGCATTAATCAGATCCGTATCATCGAGGACCGCGCACGGTGGTCTGCAGTACTCCCGCCTTTGGAGTTCGCTGACCGGCACGGGTCGGAACCAATCGAAACCATCACCATGTACACCCGAGCGGGAAAGATACCTGTGGACGTTGTGACGCGCGCCCACAGCGAACCGGTAACGGACGAGCAGTGGCAACAGCTCTTCTTCCACCGGCTCAGGCAGCAAACACACGTCAACCATGCGGAGGGGCCACAACCCGCCAACTTCTCCAACGGCGCGCCCTGCCAAGCTGTGAAGTACCGCTATCCCGGTAAGCGCGGATGGTGCTGGTACGGCATCGTCAACCAGCGCGGCCTCAGCATCACGATCGAAGCACCGCTTGCGCTGGCGTTGCCAGGGCAGATGGCGATGGCGCTGCGCGACGCCATCTTCTTCGAATAGCCGCAGTCCGCAATAGATCTGACCATCACGCCGACGGCCGCCTCACCAATGCGAAAGGCGGCCGTCGCATCTATCTGTCGTTTACAGCGGGATCCAAACACCGAAGAAAATGAATCCCCACTGGTTCAGTGGAAGTTACCCGAGGGCTGTCCCCCATGGTGACCGGCGGGAGGCCCCATGGGCGCGCCGTGGCTGACGCCTGGAGCCGGCGGTGGCGGGTGGCGGAGCCGCATTTGCCGAAGCGGCGCCTGTACCCAGCGCCGCCGCGCTGACGGCACCGGCAATGGTTATGCCGGCGGCCAGTTGCTTGAGTTTCATGGGCGTTCACCCTGTCTCCTCGTGAATTCCTGGACATTCTCCCGACAGACCCAAACTAAGTAGCTTGGGTATGTGATGTCTCTGACGGCCTTTGCAGAGCTTCTGCCCACCGAGATCCCGGGATCGACGCGGCGTGTCCACGCTCCCGCTGGGAGACTCAAATACCGAAATACTTAGCACAGCTAGCGTGCGATAGCCCCCCGGCCCCGGTAGGGTTTCACAACGTGTGTGGAGCCACCGGTGAGGTCCGACTCGACGGTCGGTCTCCCGATGTCGCAGCAGTATCAGCGATGGCTGCGGTGATGGCGCCACGCGGGCCCGACGGCGCAGGAACCTGGTCACAGGGCCGGGTTGCCCTGGGGCACCGCCGCTTGAAAATCATCGACCTGACCGAGGCCGGCGCCCAGCCCATGGTCGATTCCGACCTTGGCCTCGCGATTGCCTGGAACGGCTGCATCTACAACTACAAGGAACTGCGCGGCGAACTCATCGGCCACGGCTACCGGTTTTTCTCGCACAGCGACACCGAGGTTCTGCTCAAGGCCTACCACCGCTGGGGCGACGATTTCGTCACCCACCTTTACGGGATGTTCGCGTTCGCCATCGTTGAACGCGACAGCGGTCGGGTGTTGCTCGGCCGGGATCGGCTCGGCATCAAACCGCTCTACTTGACGGAGGACGCTCACCGGATCAGGTTCGCCTCGACCCTGCCGGCGTTGCTGGCCGGCGGCGGCGTGGACACCCGGATCGATCCCGTCGCACTGCACCACTACATGACGTTTCACGCCGTTGTTCCGGCGCCGGCCACCATCCTCCGGGGCGTGCGCAAGGTCCCGCCCGCCTCCCTGGTGGCCATCGAGCCCGACGGCCGGCGCAGCGACACCGTCTACTGGACACCCGACTTCACCCGGCACGCCGAGCATTCCGATTGGTCTGAGCGTGATTGGGAAGACGCCGTGCTGGCCATGTTGCGCCTCGCCGTCAAGCGCCGACTGGTAGCCGACGTGCCGGTGGGTTGCCTGCTGTCCGGCGGCGTCGATTCCAGCCTGATTGTCGGCCTGCTCGCCGAGGCCGGCCAGCATGGGTTATCGACCTTCTCCATCGGCTTCGAGTCGGTCGGCGGCGTCCAAGGCGACGAGTTCCGGTGGTCGGACCTGGTGGCAGAGCGGTTCGACACCGACCATCACCAGATCCGCATCGGCACGGACCGCATGCTGCCGGCCCTCGACGCAGCGATCGGCGCAATGAGCGAGCCAATGGTCAGCCACGACTGCGTCGCCTTCTACCTGCTCAGCCAGGAGGTCTCCCGCCACGTCAAAGTCGTGCAATCCGGTCAGGGCGCCGACGAGGTATTCGCCGGCTATCACTGGTATCCGCCGATGAGTCTGCCCGCCGCGGCCACTGCTGAAGGTGCCGTCCTCCAATATCGCGGTGCCTTCTTCGACCGCGATACCGCCGGAGTCGATAATCTTGTCGGCTCGGGAAACCTCACCGGCGGCGACCCCAGTGGAACCTTCGTCGCCGAGCATTTCGCTCGTGCCGGGGCCCACACCGGCATCGACCGGGCACTGCGCCTCGATACCACGGTGATGCTGATAGACGACCCGGTGAAGCGGGTAGACAACATGACCATGGCGTGGGGTCTGGAGTGCCGGGTCCCGTTTCTCGACCACCAGTTGGTCGAGCTGGCCGCGACCTGCCCCCCGGAATTGAAGATCGCCCACGAAGGAAAAGGTGTCCTCAAACAAGCAGCGCGGCGGGTGATCCCGTCCGAGGTCATCGATCGGCCCAAGGGTTACTTCCCGGTGCCGGCGCTGACCCACCTCGAAGGGCCCTACCTCGACCTGGTCCGGGACGCCCTGTATGCCCCGGTCGCCAAGGAGCGTGGGCTCTTCCGACCTGAAGCGGTCGATGCCTTGCTGGCCGACCCGAATGGCAAGCTGACCCCGCTGCGCGGTAACGAGCTCTGGCAAATCGCGCTGCTGGAGCTCTGGCTGCAACACCATGGCGTGACCGGGCAGGCCGCATGACCGCCGTCGATCCGTCCCAAGACAATCCTGAGGCAATCACGCTCGACCTGCACAACCCTGCACCGCCCCACTCGATCGACACCATGGCCCACGACGTGGAGCTCGAATTGGGTTGGGGCCGGCTCATCTTCGGCCAGACCTTCGCTGATTCCGGCAAACTGGCAGAGGCACTGCGACGAGAAGGACCGGGACGACGCGACATCTGCATCTATGCCCGCGAATCCCACGTGGTGGTCGCCCGATCACCGACTGAGCTGTTTATCGACCCCAGCCATACCTATCGATTGCGCCTGACCAATTACTCCCACGAAGAGCTGGCGCCCTCGCCGGTCGGGGTTGCGCTGCGCACCCTGGAGAAGCCGTCCGACGCCGATGCCATGAACCGCGTTTACGTGTGCTGCGGAATGGTTCCGGCGCCGGTCGACGTGATCTGGCATAACCATCTGCACGCGAAGGCGGTGACATACCTGCTCGCAGTGCGTGACGATGACGGCACGGTGGTGGGGACGGTGACCGGCGTGGACCACGAGGCGCTGTTTTCGGATCCGGAGCACGGGTCAAGCCTGTGGAGCCTGGCGGTCGATCCTGCTGCGGGGGTCCCCGGGGTTGGCGAGGCTTTGACCCGGGCTTTGGCGGAGCATTTCCGCAGCGCGGGCCGCGCCTACATCGACCTGTCAGTCGCCCATGACAACGCCGCGGCCATAGCCCTCTATGAAAAGCTGGATTTCCGGCGCATTCCGGTGCTGGCGATCAAACGCAAGAACGCGATCAACGAGCCGCTGTTCTCTCCGCCGTCGGAGACGATCGACGACCTCAATCCCTACGCGCGGATCATCGCCGACGAGGCGCTGCGCCGCGGCATCCGGGTCGAGGTGCTCGATGCGGAGACCGGCGAGATGCAACTCAGCCACGGTGGCCGCAGTGTAATCACCCGCGAGTCGCTGTCCGAGTACACCTCGGCAGTGGCGATGTGCCGTTGCGACGACAAGCGGTTGACTCGTCGCCTCGTTGCGGACGCGGGCATAACCGTGCCTCGCGCCCGCTTGGCCACCTTCGACGACGGCGACTACGCCTTCCTGACCGAGGTCGGCGAGGTCGTGGTCAAACCGACTCGTGGCGAGCAGGGCAAGGGAATCACCGTGGGAGTCGCGGCCGAAGACGGTCGAAGCGAGCTCGCCGTGGCCCTGGCCCGGGCGCGCGAGGAGCATCCGGAGGTGCTCATCGAACAGCGGGTAGACGGTGACGACCTCCGCCTGGTGGTGATCGACGGCAAGGTGGTGGCCGCCGCGTTGCGGATGCCCCCGGAGATCATCGGCACCGGCGAACTGACCGTTCGGGAACTGATTGAGGCCGAGAGCCGGCGGCGCTCCAAGGCCACCGGCGGTGAGTCTCGCATCCCGCTCGACGCGATCACCGCGGCGACGGTCGCTGCCGCCGGCTGGAAGCTGGATGACGTGCTCCCCCAAGGAACTCGGCTGCGCGTCCGTCGCACCGCCAATCTGCACCAGGGCGGCACCATCCACGACGTCACCGCCCGGGTGAATCCGGAGCTGTGCCGGGTCGCGGTGGCTGCTGCCGCCGCGGTCGGTATCCCGGTCACCGGTATCGATCTACTGGTTCCCGATGTCAGCGGCGAAGACTACGCCTTTATCGAGGCCAACGAGCGACCCGGGCTGGCCAACCACGAGCCGCAACCCACGGCCTCGGCATTCGTCGACTTCTTGTTCCCAGGTCAGCCCGGCCCGCCGCGAGCCTGGACTCCCGAGGAGTCGCCACCTCACTGACCTGGTTAGGTTGTTGCCGCTTTCATCGTCGATGCCGGTGCGCCACTTGTCGAAATGTGTCGCGAGGTGCACTAGTGGCGCGCGAACTTTCTTCTTACTGTCCGGCTGCACTCGTCGTCCCCGACTTGTGTATACGTTAATGTTCGCAGCGCCGAACACGAGGGAGCGCCACTTGCCGCACGCCGTCAACCTGTTCCTTTGCGGCATGCTTTGCCGCCACTGACCCGTTATTCGATGCCGCTACCCGACCTCGTATTGGTGCACGGCGGAGCGCACGCCGCTAACTGCTGGGACCTCACTATCGCCGAATTGGCAAGACAAAAACCGGAATTGCGCGTTCTGGCGGTCGACCTTCCTGGCCGCGCCGGCAAGCCGGCGGATTTGGCGACCGTCAGGATCACCGATTGGGTGAATTCCGTGGTCGCCGACATCGAGGAGGCCGGACTCGGCGACGTTCGTCGTCGGGCACTCGATGGGCGGTTTGACCGTGCCGGGTGTCGTGGCGAAGCTCGGGGCCACGCGGGTGCGCGAGATGATCCTGTTGGCGGCATTCATTCCGCCACTGGGGCGCTCGGTGGTAGATACCCTGCGCGGCCCGCTGGCTCCATTGGCGCGATCGGCGCGCTGGGTCGACACGTCGTTCCCAATGCCCGCTGCGGCAGCGCGATTCGCCTTCTGCAACGGCATGACACGCGAACAACGCAAGTTGGTGCTGTCCCGACTGTGCCCGGAATCGCCCACAGTGATCTTCGAACCGGTCCACCGCGACGACCTGCCTGACGACGTTCCGCGGACCTGGATCATGACCTTGCGTGATCGAGCGCTGTCGACCCGACAGCAGCTCACCGCGATCAAGTCGCTCGGTGGGGTCGACACGATGATCTGTCTTGACGGCTGCCACGACGTGATGTTCAGCGACCCCGGCCGGCTCGCCGATATCCTGGCCGGGCGCTGCCAGCTGCGCGCCGGTGGCTAGGTATCTCAACGGAAGCCGACCCCGCTGATATCTGTCAGGAGGAAGCGGCGATGAGCGAGGCGATTTACTGGATGCGCCGGCCGTCGCTACCGAAGAAATGGAGATGATCGGAGCGGGGGCGCAGCAGGACACGGCTGCCGCGCTGCGGCGGGCTGTGTCCGTCGGCGCGGGCGATGACTGATTGTTCAGATATGTTGCCCGATATCGAGGTTCGGCCATACAGGTAGGCGTCCGCACCCAGCTCCTCGACTACGTCCACTTGCATCTCCACCCCGACGCCACCCAGATCGAAGTGTTCGGGGCGAATGCCGACAACGACGTCCGCGCCGGCCGCCGCGACCTCGCGCGGCACCGGAATCTGCCAGTCCCCCAGCGAGACTGAGCCGTCGACGACGGGAAGGGTGAAGAGGTTCATCGCCGGGGAGCCGATGAACTCGGCGACGAAGACGTTGGCGGGATTGCGGTACAGCTCGCGGGGCACCGCGCATTGCTGCAGCACGCCGTCGCGCAGCACCGCCACGCGGTCACCCATGGTCATCGCCTCGACCTGGTCGTGGGTGACGTAAACGGTGGTGGTGGCCAGCCGCCGTTGCAATCTGGCGATCTGGTTACGGGTCTGGACTCGCAGTTTCGCGTCGAGGTTGGACAGCGGCTCGTCCATCAAAAAGACCTGCGGCCGCCGCACGATGGCCCGGCCCATGGCTACCCGCTGACGTTGCCCACCGGACAGATCCTTGGGTTTACGGTCCAGATACGGCAACAGGTCGAGGAGTCTCGCCGCATCCGATATCCGCTGCCGGATCTCGGCTTTGGGGGTTCCGGCGATCTTGAGCGCAAAACCCATGTTCTGCGCCACCGTCATGTGCGGGTAGAGGGCGTAGTTCTGGAAGACCATGGCGACGTCGCGGTCTTTGGGGTCGTCGTCGGTGACGTCTCGGGCGCCAATGAGAACGCGCCCGGAATCTACTCTTTCCAAACCCGCGATCATCCGTAGCGACGTCGTCTTGCCGCACCCGGACGGTCCGACCAGCACGACGAACTCGCCGTCCTCGACGGTCAAGTCCAGACGTTCGAGGGCAGGCTGCGCCGTCCCGAGATAATGCCGGGTCGCCTGCTCGAATGTCACTGACGCCATGTCAGCCACCGAGCCCGGTCACCGCGATACCACGGATAAAAGCCCGTTGGGCAACGGCATACAAGACCACCAGTGGCAACAGGATCAGCATGGACGCCGCCATTAGCACCGGCCACCTGGCAACGTATTCGCCCTGCAGCTCCACCAGGCCCAATGTGAGGGTGGCGATGCTCTTACGCTGAATCATCAACAGCGGCCACAGAAAATCGTTCCACACGTTGACCCAGGTGAGTACCGCCAGGACCATCACCGCGGGCCGGGCATGCGGCAGCAGTATGCGCCAGTAGATCTGCCATGGCGAGCAACCATCGAGGATCGCGGCTTCCTCAAGTTCCACCGGCATGGTCAGGAAGAACTGGCGCATCAGGTAGGTGCCGAATGCGCCGCCGAAGAAACCCGGCACGATCATCGCCCATGGTGTGTCGGTCAACCCGGCGATCCGCATGAGAATGAACTGTGGGATCACGGTAACCGTCAGCGGCACCATCAACGTGCCCAGGTACAAGACGAACAGCGTATCGCGTCCCCGAAAGCGCAACCGCGCAAACGCATATCCGGCCAGTGAGCAGAAGAACACTTGGCCGACGGTGACGCACCCGGCATACAGCACGGTGTTGAGGAACATTCGCCAGAACGGCATCAAAGCGAACACCTGGCCGTAGTTGGACCATCGCGGATGTGCGGGAAACAGCGTCGGTTGGGTTACTTCGCCTTCCCTTTTCAAAGAGCCTGACACTGCCCACAGGATGGGGAACAGCGCACACCAAGCGATCCCGATCAGCGCCGCATACAGCGCCGCACCGCGCAGGACGTTGGCTTTGACCATTCGCCGGGCTAGGCCCACGATCGTTCCTCCACGGAGGTGCGTCGACGTGTGAGCCGCAGTTGCAGCACGGTCAACACCAGCAGGACGGCGAACATCACCCATGCAAGAGCGGACGCGTATCCGAACTCCAGGAAGCCGAATGCGTGCTGGTAGAGCATGATGCCCAAGACATAGGTCCCGGTCTCCGGCCCGCCGTTGCGCCCGGTGAGAACATAGACAAGGTCAAACGCCTGAAATACGTGGATAATCGAGATGATCACCACGAACGACAGCGTGCCGCGAATCAACGGCACGGTGATCGAGAAGAATTGTCGCAGTTCGCCTGCGCCGTCAAGTCTGGCCGCCTCGTAGAGATTGTCCGGCACCCCCTGCATGGCGGCCAGCAAGATGACGGTTGCGAACGGCACACTTCGCCACACGCTGACCAAGCACAGCGACGCCATGGCCCATTTGGGGTCGACCAACCAGGGAATGGGACCGACGCCGACCCAACCGAGCATGATGTTGAGCAGCCCGTTGTTGGTATTGAAGACGAACTGCCACACGACGGCCATGACCACCGACGAAACCGCCAGCGGCAGGAAGATAACCGTACGAAAGATACCGATTCCCTTGATTTTCCGGTTCAGCACACCGGCCACCGCGAGGCTGATCAGAAGGGTCGGCACGATGGTTCCGACGGTGAAGATCACCGTATTGCGCACCGCGATCACGAACAACGGATCCGAGGTGAACAGGTTGGCGAAGTTTCGCAAGCCCACGAACTTCGCCGGGGTGAACAAGTCCCAGTCGTGGAAACTCATGTACAGCGAAAACCCGAGCGGGAACAGCATGAACACTGTCACCGCGGCCAGGTTCGGCGCCACGAATAGGCGCCCGGCGCGGGCACGTGCCGTCGACGACCGACGGCGCCTCGCGGACGACGCTGCGCAACCGTCGATCATGGGTTTCGCAGCAGTTCGTCGACAGCTTTCGTCAGGCCACCCGCCAGCGATGTCGCCGGCCGAGTGCCGCGGACCACGGGCCCCATGTTGCGGTCCATCAACGCATTGATCTTCTCCCATCCGGGGCTGATGGGCAGCCCTTCTGAATGCGCCGGCCCGTCGGTCAGCACCGCAACATTACCAATCCTGCTGTGGGCCTTGGCGAATCCCGCAGAGTTGAGCGCGGACCGCAGGGTCGGCACAAAGAGGTCGGACTCCCCGATCAGTCTTTGACCGACCGCGCCGGTGGCGAACTTCACGAACTCCCATGCCTGCTGCTTACGCCGACTGCTCGCCGCGATGGCCAGTCCCGTCGTACCGATGTTCGAGCGGGCACTTTGTCCCCGTTGCGATCCCGACGGCCCGGTGGGCAGCACGGTGAGGTCGAAATCCAGGCTGTCGGCCTGGTCGAATGTCTGGTACCGCCAGTGCCCGCCCAGAGCCATTGCCGCCTTGCCCGCAGAGAACAGATCCACCGTGGACACTGACTGTAGTTCGGTCACGCTGGGTGCGACTTTGTGCTTGTGCGAGAGGTCGGCGTAAAACTGCACGCCTTCGATAAATAGCTCGTTGTCGAAATTGAGATGCGTCGGGTTCACCCGCGGCGTCGACCACGGCACTCCGTTGTTCATCGCGAACAACCCGGCCGAGTAGTTAGGTGACCAGGTATCGACGAATCCCCACTGAGTCACGTTTCCGGCTCGGTCACGCTTGGTGAGAGCGGCGGCCGTGTCGAGGAATTGCGCGAACGTCCACGGGTCTTCCCACCGCGCGGGCGGTGCCTTCACCCCGGCGTCGGCGAAGAGTCTCTTGTTGTAGAACAGGTAATTGCCCGACCACTGTTCCGGGAACGCGTACTGACCATCGTTGAACGTGAAGGTCTCATACAACGAGTCGATGCAGTCGCCCTTCAGTTCGGCGGCGAACACCCGGTCCCGGTCCAACATGGTGTTGAGGTCCAGCAACACCCCCCGGTCGGCCAATCCGGCATAGCTGGATTCCCAGGCCATGAACACATCTGGACACTTGCCGCCGGCGCAGAACGTTGACAGGTGGGGTATCACGCCGGGCCCGGACAAGATACTCGCCACCTTGATGTCGGGGTGCCTGCGCTCGAACTCATCGATGATGCGCAACCTAGCCTTGGCCTCTTCGGGGTTGGCCGCGAAGAAGAAGGTCAGCGCATCACCCCCGTTGCCGCATGCGCCGGATATCGGCGCCAGCGCTGTCGCGCCCAGCACGCCGGCACCGCGCAAAAGCGTGCGTCGCCCGAACGGCGTATCGACCATCGCACTCCTGCTCTCAGGCGGGAAAGTAGCGGATCCTGGTGATCTGCCGGCCACCCCTGGCTAGGTCGGCGAACACGACGGCGCGCTCCTGCCCGGTGACGGTCGAGACCGCGATCGTCGAGCCGGCGCCGATGACCTTGGTCCACCTGCCGCCCTCGAGCCGCACGGCAAGCTGCCCGATGTCCACCACATCGTCGTCGCCGAGGGTGATGGCGGCACCGGGAGACAGCGTGTGGGCCGCACCGGCTTTGTCCGCACGCGCGACCGCACTCAAGAACGTGGACACCAGTCTCTTGGAACGCGAACCCGGCCGACGAAAACCGGCGGCGAAGCCGGCCGTACCGAGCAACCGTTGATTGCGCACCAGCGCGCCGGACAGCGCGAGAGCCGCCGGCGCGGCGCTCGCGCCATTGCGCAGAAATCCCAGCATCATTGCCGGCAGGTCCCAGTAGGCCCGCAACTCGGCAACCTTGAATTCGCCGTCGCCGAGGGCGCGCAGGTCGTAGCGGAGGAAGGCGGGAATCGTCATCGTCACCGAGGACATCGCCACCTCGAGTCCGAGGTCGCGGATGACCGCGTGGCCGCGGACGATGTCGAGGTCGCGATGGAAGGTGATGTCGCGCGGCCCGATGAAAGTGTCGTAGAACCGGCTGATCTGCACATGTCCGGTATGGGGCCGGGAGCCGACCGGGTCTTCGATGCGGCCGTCGGGAGTAAACAGACCTACCCAGCCGGCGCGGTCGTGGGCCGCGGCCGCGCGCGGCGATTGCTCAACCGCCGCCAGCAAGTCCGCGTCGCGCAGGGCCATCAGCTGCTCCGAGCCATCGCGATACCGGCCGCGCGCATAGCCTCGACGGACGCTGCTGTCGACTCCGGGCTCACCCCCGCGGTTAGATCCAGCAGCAGCCGGGTCGTGAGGCCGGCCCGGACGGCGTCCTCGGCGGTCGCGCGCACGCAATGATCCGTGGCGAGGCCGGCCACGTCGACCTCGTCGACGCCGCGTTGCCGCAGCCACGCCAGCAGCGACGTCCCGGCGTCGTCGACACCCTCGAAGCCGCTGTATGCCGCCGCGTAGGCGCCTTTGCGGAAAACCGCTTCGATGGCTCGGGTGTCGAGATCGCGGTGGAAGTCGGCCCCGGCACTTTCGGCGACGCAGTGCGGCGGCCACGACGACGAATAGTCCGGCTGGTCAGAGAAATGGTCACCGGGATCGATGTGGAAATCCTTGGTGGCCACGACGTGGTGGTAGCCGGGCCCCGCAGCCAGATAGTCGGTGAGGGCGTCGGCGACGGCGGCGCCACCGGTCACCGCCAGCGAGCCACCCTCGCAGAAGTCGTTTTGTACATCAACGACGATCAATGCTCGCATACCGTCCACCGTATCGCCGGTGGCCGCAGTCGTCGGCCGGTCTCACCTCAGCGGCGAGACATCGACGCCGCGTGCCGCGTGTCCAACGACCAGAGATATGCGCAGTTCGGGCATTGCAGGTGCACCACGGTCGCGGCGTTGCCGATCAGATACTGCCAGTGCACGTCGCAGTTGCGTCCGCGCCGACATGAGGCACAGGACGCACCTTGGTCGCAATTGGGACACGCCAGCCAGGCGCGCCGGCTGCTGTCGGCGTCGGGATCAATCGGAAGCACGATCCACCGCCCGACCCAATACCCCGGCGCTGATCAGTTCGTCATAATGCCGCTGCTGCTCGTCGTCCAGGTCCGAGTAGAGCATGGCGTGGGCCCGCTCCTCCTCGGCCAGCACGCGCATCGGATCCCAGTCGGCACCGATCGCCTCGAGCACCGCAGTGCGTCGCCGGACCTCGTCGAGCGTCAGGTCGTAGCAGAACTCCAGGTCCGCTTCGTTGCTTGGCATAACCCACTCCCAGTACTAATACAAGGTTAGGCTAACCTCGCTTGGGTTAGCCTTACCTAAAGCGCGATGGCCAGGCAATGATGTACGTCACAACCTCCGGGTCGGCTGCGTCACAGCGGGGGGTGCTCGTCGCATCGCGGGGACCGTGAAATATAGTCCAGACACGTGTCCAGGCAGCCTGCTGACGTCCTTGCCGAAGCTTCAACCGCGACATATGCGGGTGCCGCCACAACAGAACGGGCGTGAGCATGCGGATCGCTTTGCTGTCCTACCGCAGCAAGACGCACTGTGGCGGACAGGGTGTCTACGTCCGTCATCTGAGCCGCGGTCTCATCGATCTGGGCCACCACGTCGAGGTGTTCTCCGGGCAGCCTTATCCCGAGGTGCTCGACCCCCGCGTCGCCCTGTGCCAGGTGCCCAGCCTGGACATGTACCGCGAACCCGACCCATTCCGCATCCCGCATCCCAGAGAAGTCCGGGACCGCATCGATGTCCTGGAGCTCGCCACGGTCTGGACGGCCGGATTCCCTGAGCCCCGCACCTTCAGCCTCCGGGCCGCCCGCCTGCTAGCCGACCGGCGCGGTGATTTCGACGTGGTGCATGACAATCAGAGCCTGGGCTTCGGACTGCGCCGGATCGCGGCGATGGGTGTGCCGGTCGTGGCGACCGTGCATCACCCCATCACCCGGGACCGGCTGCTGGATCTGGCCGCTGCCCGCTGGTGGCGCAAGCCGTTGGTGCGCCGGTGGTATGGCTTCCTGAAGATGCAGCAACTGGTCGCGCGCAGCATCCCGGATCTGCTGACGGTGTCGTCGTCGTCGGCCGACGACATCGCGTCGGACTTCGGGGTGAGTCCCGACCAGCTCTGCGTGGTTCCGCTGGGCGTGGACACCAGCGTGTTCGCCCCGCCTTGCCACCCCCGGATCCCCGGCCGCATCATCGCGGTGGCAAGCGCCGACACACCACTGAAGGGAGTCGCGCATCTGCTGCAGGCGGTCGCCAGGCTGCGGACCGAACACGAGGTGGAACTGCAACTTGTCGCCAAGCTCGAACCGAACGGCCCCACCGAAAAGCTGATCGCCGAACTCGGCATCTCCGACATCGTGCAGGTGTCCAGCGGGCTCTCCGACGCCGCACTGGCCCGACTGTTGGCATCTGCTCAAATCGCTTGTGTTCCTTCGCTTTACGAAGGATTTTCGTTGCCTGCGGTGGAAGCAATGGCGAGTGGAACACCGGTTGTCGCCAGCCGTGCCGGCGCCCTGCCGGAAGTGCTGGGACCCGACGGCAATTGCGCCAAGCTGGTCACGCCCGGCGACACCGGCGAATTGATTCGGGTGCTCGGCGGACTGCTGAACTCGCCCGACGAGCTGCACCGGCTGGGTGCGGCCGGTCGCCGGCGCGCGCTGGAAGTGTACAGCTGGGAGTCAGTTGCCGCCCAGACGGTGCGGGTCTATCAACGGGCAATCGAGCGGACTGCGCAGCGGCAGCAACGGAACAACGCCATTGGCGAACCGTGCTGACGGTGGAGTTCGACCGTCTCGGCGTCGGTCCTGGGACCAAGGTCATCGACGTCGGCTGCGGGGCGGGACGGCACAGCTTCGAGGCATACCGCCGCGGTGCCGACGTGATCGCGTTCGACCAAAACGCCACCGAACTCGACGATGTGAGCACCATCCTGCGCGCCATGGCGGAATCCGGCGAGGTACCCCTATCCGCCCGGGCTGAGACGGTGGTCGGCGACGCACGGTCCCTGCCTTTCTCCGACGGCACCTTCGACTGCGTGATCGCCTCGGAAATCCTGGAGCACGTCCCGGCGGACGACACAGTGATCGGCGAATTGATCCGCGTCCTCAAGGTTGGCGGCACACTCGTGGTCACCGTGCCCCGGTGGTTGCCGGAGAAGCTGTGCTGGTTGCTGTCCGATGAGTATCACAGCAATGACGGTGGCCACGTGCGGGTCTACCGTGCCAGTCGGCTGCGAATCAAGATCACCACAGCGGGGACGATTTTCCGCCACGCCCATCACGCTCACGGCTTGCACACCCCGTTTTGGTGGTTGAAATGCCTTGTCGGTGTCTCTAACTCGACTCATCCGGCGGTTGCCGCATATCACAAGATGCTGGTATGGGACATCATGGAACGGCCGCTGATCACTCGGCTGGCCGAATCAGTACTCAATCCGCTGGTAGGCAAGAGCGTCGCGCTCTACTTCGAGAAACCGCTGCGCACCGTTGAACTGGTATAGAGCACCCGCCGTGTCCGGCGTCCTGTCACCCGAACAGTGCCGGCAGACCGCGGAATCCATTGCCGCTGCGCAAGAGTCGTCCGGCGCCATCCCGTGGTCAGAGGACGGACACACAGATCCGTGGGATCACGTGGAATGTGCCATGGCACTTACCGCCGCCGGCCTGATCGAGCCTGCCCGCCGGGCATTCGACTGGTGCCGCGACCACCAGCGCGCGGACGGCTCCTGGCCGATTCAACTGCGCGCCGGAGTCATCGAGGACGCCAACAGCGACAGCAATTTCTGTGCCTATATCGCGGTGGGCGTCTGGCATCACGTGTTGATCACCGGCGACGTCGGGTTCGCCACGGCAATGTGGCCGACGGTCAGCGCGGCAATCGACTTCGTCCTCGACATGCAGCTTGAGGGTGGCGAGATCTGTTGGGCCCGTGGCCCTTCCGGCCTGATCGACGAGGCGCTGCTGACCGGGTGCGCAAGCATCTTCCACAGCATCCGCTGCGCGCTGGCGCTGGCAAATTACCTCGACCGGCCGCAGCCCGAATGGGAGTTCGCCCTCGGCCAGCTGGGCCACGCGATCACCGCACACCCGTCGGCATTCACGCAGAAACCGCACCACTCGATGGACTGGTACTACCCGATTCTCGGCGGTGCGCTGCGCGGTCCGGCTGCGATCACGCGAATCGCCGACCGCTGGAGCGACTTCGTCATCGATGGACTCGGTGTCCGGTGCGTCGACGACCGGCCCTGGGTGACCGGAGCCGAAACCTGTGAATTGGTCTTGGCCCTCGACGCGATCGGCAGCCGCCGGTCCGCGCTGCAACAGTTCGCAGCGATGCAGCACTTGCGCGAGCACGACGGCTCCTACTGGACCGGGTTGGTGTTCAGCGACGGGAAACACTGGCCCGTCGAGCGCACTACGTGGACCGGTGCCGCGGTCATCCTGGCGGCCGACGCATTGTCGTCGACCACCGCCGGCAGCGGTATCTTCCGCGGCACCGACCTGCCGCGCGGCTTCGAGGGCGACTTCGACTGCGAATGCGTAAGCACCGCGCCGGGACAATAGTCGGTGCCGCTAGCCGGCGACCGGGTTCACGAGCCTTCCCTGGCGCGCCGAGGTCCGCCGGTCGTGCGCTCCAGCACCCGCAGCGACCCAGCGCTGGAAACCTCCTGGAATTCGGCGCTTTGTACTGCGCGGCAATAGATTTGGTAGGGCGCCTGGCCGCCGTCGCGTGGGTCGGGGAAGACGTCGTGGATGATCAGCGCGCCGCCTTCGCTGACCCATCGCGCCCAGCTGTCGTAGTCCTGCTGCGCGGCGGCCTCGCTGTGGCCGCCGTCGATGAACAACAGCTGCAGCGGGGTTCGCCATCCCCGGGCCACCACAGCTGATTTGCCCACCACTGCCACCACGTTGTCGTCCAGGTCCGCCTCGTCGAGCGTGCGCCGCAGCGCCGGCAACGTGTCGAACCGCCCGCTGGCTTCGTCGACCAGGGTGGAGTCGTGGTATTCCCATCCGGGTTGATGCTCTTCGGACCCGTGATGATGATCGATCGTGTACAGGACGCTGTCGCTGTGCAGCGCCGCAGCGCCAAGCAGCACCGTCGACTTGCCACAATATGTACCGATCTCAACTCCGACGCCATGATCGAAATACCGGAGTCCGGCCTCATGCAGCGCCCGGCCCTCGTCGGCGGGCATGAATCCGGTGACCCGGTCGGCCAACTGCATCAACCGGCCGGTGCGCAAATGTACAGGATGAATCATCACCGCAACAGTAACGACCAGTTCGCAGTTGAACCAGCCGGGCCCGGTTGCCGGAGATACCGTGTTGTAGTAGTGTCCAGACACGTGTCTAACCCGGTTGTTCGGGAATGGACGAGGCGTCGGCTGACCGTCAAACAAGCCGAGACCGTCGACCGGCTGGGGCGCGCCGCAATCGAGGTGCTGAGCCGAGAAGGCTTTGCCGGGTTGACGATTCGCATGGTTGCCGCCGAGGCGGGAGTCGGGGCGGCCACGGCGTACACCTATTTCTCGTCCAAGGAACACCTTGTCGCCGAGGTTTTCTGGCGGCGGCTGGCGTCCACCCCGGTTCCGCCGAACGACTCGCCCGATCCGGTTGTGCGGGTCGTCGCCGTGCTACGGCAAATCGCCTTGCTGGTCGCCGACGAACCCGAATTGGCGGGCGCGGTGACTCATGCGTTGCTCGGCAGCAATCCTGAGGTCAGGCATCTGAGCCTGGGCATCGGACGCGAGATTCACCAGCGCCTCGTCACCGCGCTAGGGGCGACGTGCACGCCCGACGTTGTGGAAGCGCTGGAGTTGATGTACGCGGGAGCGCTGGTGCGTGCCGGCGTTGGGTACGCCTCCTACGCGGTGATCGCTGATCGGTTGGAGACCTCGGCGCGGTTGCTGTTGAAGTAAGACACCTGGCCGACGCCGCGCCTGGCATGATTGTCGCCCATGGACATCGACCACCCGGAACGCGATCAGGGCTGGGATACCGTCGAACGTTCCGAGACCGAAATGCAACGACTGGACCGCAATTGGGCCAGCCTGTTGCAGGAGCTGCGGGTGGTGCAGACCGGCGTTCAATTCCTCACCGGCTTCCTGCTGGTGTTGCCGTTCCAGCAGCGGTTCGCCGAACTCAACCGGCCGATGCGCGTCCTGTATCTCGGCACGGTGGGCTGTTCGGTCAGCTCGACGGTGTTCTTGATTGCCCCGGTCGCCATGCACCGGTTGCTGTTTCGGCAGCACAAGTTGCGGGCCCTGGTGTCATCGGCGCACCGGCTGGCCTTCGCCGGACTGTCGCTGCTGGGCCTGGCGCTGGTCGGGGTGACAGTGATCATCTTCGATACGGTGGCCGGCCTCCTCGCCGCGATCATTGCCGGGAGCTGTGTGTTTGCCGCTCTTGTCGGCTTGTGGTTGGCGCTGCCGCTCGGGGTGCGCTCCGAGGACTCCTCAACACCGCACTGAAGCGCAGACCTCCGACGGTTTGCGGACAGGCTATCGTGGGAACACCCCGGCCATGTTGATCCGTAGAGTTGCTCGACCTTTGTTGTCAGCGGTATTCATCGGTCAAGGCGTAGAGACATTACGCAACCCCAGGGTTGGCGTGGACGCCGCAGAACCGGCGGTGGCGGGCCTGCGCAAGCTGCCCGATCCGGTGGGTGCCAGCATTCCGGAAGAACCCGAGACGTTCGCGCGCATTAACGCGGCCGTTCAGATCTCCGGCGGCCTTTTGCTGGCCACGGGCAAGGTGCCGCGGGTGGCTTCCGCAGTACTTGCGGGCACCGTCGTCACAGGTAGCGTTGGCGCCCATATGTTTTGGAGTGAGACGGATCCGAAGCGCAAAGCCGACAAGCGGCGTAGCTTTCTGACCGACCTGAGCCTGCTGGGCGGGTTGATCATCGCGTCCGCCGACACCGCCGGAAAGCCATCTCTGGGATGGCGTGGCCGGCGTGCGGCGGGCCGGCTTTCGGAGGCGGTGTCCTCAGCTCTGCCGGTGGGCGGTTCCAACGGCTCATTCCTCGACTCCGATCTTGGCGAAAGAATCGAGCATGGGCTGCACGTCGGCGCCGAGCGGAGCCGCGAACTTGCCAGCACGGCTGCCGAGAAGAGCGCGCCGCTGGTAGAGGCGGCACGCAAGCGCGGCGAGGAATTGGTCAGCACCGCCGGCGAGCGCAGCGCACCGGTGGTGAAAGCTGCTCGCAAGCGCGTGCGCAAGCAGGGCGCTGAGCTGGCGGCGACGGCTCGAGCCCGCGGAGCCGAACTCGCGGAATCGGCCCGCGAACGCGGGGCCGACCTGGCCGACACCGCCCGCGAGCGCGGTGCCGACTTTGCCGACACCGCCCGTGAGCGCGGCATTGAGTTAGCCGAAACCGCCCGCGAGCGCGGTGCCGAGTTGGCTGACACCGCCCGCCAGCGTGGTGCCGACTTTGCCGACACCGCCCGTGAACGCGGCATCGAGTTTGCCGAAACCGCTCGCGACCGCGGCGCGGACCTCGCTAGCGACATTGCCGAAAACGCCCGCGACCGGGGCGAGGAACTGGCCGCGCGGGGACGGGTCAAAGCTCGTCGTTGGCGCTAGCCAGGAAGGTCTCGACGATAGCGTCGATACTTCGGTCGACGTCGACAACGACGCCGCGCTCGTCGCTGCCGAGTGGTTCTAGTGCCTCGAACTGCGATGCCAGCAGCGCGCCCGGCATAAAGTGGCCCGACCGGCCGGCCTGACGCCCCGCGATCAGTTCCGGCGAACCCGTGAGGTGCAAGAACACCACAGGCGGGCAGTGTGAGCGCAGCCGGTCGCGGTAGTTGCGCTTGAGCGCCGAGCAACTCATCACCCCGCCGTCGCAGTGGCGGGCCAACCACTGCCCGACCGCCTCGATCCACGGGGAGCGGTCCTGGTCATTGAGCGGCTCACCAGCGGCCATCTTGGCGATGTTGGCCGCGGGATGGAAGGCGTCAGCGTCAGCAAACGGCACCCCCAACCGTCGGGCAAGCACGGCACCCGCCGTCGATTTGCCGCAGCCCGATACTCCCATGACCACCACAGCCGATGTCGCCGCTACCACAGGACTCATCGGGTCAGTGTGAAGCCGTCCCAGGCCATCCGGCGCTCGGGATGCGGGTCGTATTCAACCCGGCACCTGCGGTCGAAAACCATGACGGCACGATCCTCGTCGGTGTAGACCGGCCAGCCGTCGCCAGGTGTACCGGTGCGGGTGAACGACCGCCAACGGCGCTGCATCTCGCTGCTGACCCCCAGCGCGGCCCGCTGGTCGGCGGCGGCGCTGAGCAGCGCACCCAGTTTGCTGCGGTAGATGTCGAACACCGCCAGCAGCTCGGTGGCATGCGTGGCACCCAGCCCCGACCAACGCAACAGCCGTGGCGCGAAGTCGTAGCGGTACAGGTAGGTGGGCGCCTTGCGTCCGTGCGCCTCGGCGATCTGCCAGGCGGCGGTACTGAACGCGAAGTCGCCGCCGAGCCGGATACAGGCCGCCGAATTCGGATATCCGGGATAAGCGGCGGTAATACGTTCGCGCGCGGCAGGTTCGGTGTCTGCCAAGAGCTCCTCGATCATCGGCTCGGTAGTCGGCAGCATCCCCATGAACCGGGTGAACAGCCGGCCCTCGTCGGCGTTGGTGCCCACGATCAGCGGCACTCGATGCGCCCGACCGCGCCGCATCGCCTCGATCGGGTCCAGCGGTAAGACGTCGTCGCCAAAAACCGGGCCAATGGGAAAGGCGCCCAACCGGTTTCGCATACCGTCTGCGATCAGGCGGTCTTGTGCCGCCACCAGCTCCGCCGAAGACGCACGCAAAAGCGCCTGGGCGGTGTCCTTTCGGTCCGCTGCGAACATCGCGCCGAAACGGATGGCGAACTCGGCTGCGACCTCGGTTGATCGCACCATACCCGACGCCGGGCTCTCCGAAATAGCCTGTGAGAACAGCCCTTTGGCTGTCGGAACTGCCAACAATGCTGCGACGGCGTGCGCGCCGGCGCTTTCACCGAACACCGTGACATTGGCCGGGTCGCCCCCGAACGCCGCGATATTGTCCTGGACCCAGCGCAACGCCAGCACCAGGTCGCGCAGGCACAGGTTGCTCTCGATGGTGATGTCGGGCGTCGACAGCGACGACAGGTCCAGACAACCCAGCGCACCGATACGGTAGTTGACCGAGACGTACACACAACCACGACGGGCCAGTGCCGCACCGTCGTAGAGCGGAGTGGCCGAACTGCCCAAGATGTATCCGCCGCCGTGCACGAAGACCATGACGGGTAGCGGTTCACCGCTCGGCTTTTCGGGCGTGACGACGTTCAGCGAGAGACAGTCCTCCCCCATGTCCTGGTACTTGCCGACCCCGAGCAGCGTGTAGCGGCGCCGCTGAGGCGCACACTTAGTGAACCCGTGGCAATGCCGCACGCCCGACCACGGTTCGGCCGGTCTGGGGGCCCGGAACCGCAGTTGCCCAATCGGAGGCCGGGCATAGGGGATGGATCGCCAACGGTTCACGCCGTCGCGGGTGAAACCTTCGACCATGCCGGTGACTGTGGTTGCGCGGACGGTGTGTTCGTGCATTCCCTGAAGGTAGCGAAATCATCGGATGCACGCGCGGTTGATGCGCAGAATCGGGTTTTCGCCGATCAGCTGGACGTCGGGTCGGTGGCCGCAAGCGAAGCGGTGTCCTCGGGGGCCGGTTCGAGCACCCGGATCTCGCCGGTGCGGCCGTCGACCTCCACCAGCGCTGCATGCGCAAGCCGACGAGTGGCGCCTTGGGCGTCCACCACGCAGGGGAAATCAAACTCACGGGCCACAATGGCGGCATGTGACATCGGGCCGCCCAGCTCGGTCACCACAGCGGCGGCATACCCGAATGCGGTGGTGTACCCGACGTCGGTGACCTCGGCGACAAGAATCTCACCGGGTTGCAGGTCGTCGATGGTCTCGGGGCGCACAACCCGGATGCGTCCGCGCACCCGCCCACCGCAGACCCCGAGTCCGTGCAATGATTCGCCCGGAGTGAGGACCGTCGCCAAGGTGTTGGCCGCCTGCCAGCTGCCGGTGAAAATGGCCGGCGGCACCATGGCGGCCAGCCTGTTTTGCTCGGCGCGCCGTCTCGCCACCACGCCTGCGACGTCTGCGGGCAGCGCATCGAGTTCGTCGACCAATAGGTAGAAGACGTCGTCGGCGGTGACGAATACTCCGGACTCGACGCCCCTGCGCCCGTATTCCCGCAGCAGCGCGCGCAGCACCCAGATCGCGCGGACCATCTTGTCACGGCGGACTTCGCGGTCCCGCAGTTGCCGCGCGGCCAATGCCGCGACGGGACGGGCCCACACCGGGAGCGCCGGACGGGAGATGTCCGGCGGCGCCGGCGCATCCAGGGCTTTCGCCACCATCCGCAGCAAAAGCTCGGGATCGTCCCCGTAGCTGGTGGAGCGCATCTCCACTTCGGCGGGACCGCGGTGCCCGATAAGCGCCAGCTCGGCACAAACCGCAGCGTGAAATTCCGGCGTCAGTGCCGACAGCCGGCCAAGGTGATCGCCCGGTTCGGCGAGCAGACGAATTACCGTCGGGTCGCGTCGCGCCGCGAGCACCAGCCGGCGGATCGCCGCCAGCGGTTGGGCGCTGACCAGGTCAGGACCGACCGATGGCGCGGCGTCGCGGCCAGACAAGCCGCGCAAGATCGGGTTGTACGCCGCGCACAGCATGAACGACCCCGAGGCCAGTACCCAGCCGAAGACCACGTGATCGCGGGCCAGCAGGATCAGGCTGCCTAACCGCCGATCGTCTAATTGGGTGACGTCGTCGCCGGCCAGCCGTTCCAGCCGGTCGACGTCGGCGATGTAGTCGCGGCTGTCGCGGCCGGAGCCGGCGCTCAGACCAATCAGGTTGACGCCGAATACGCCGATGTTGCGCACGGTGCGCAGCTGCCGCGCCAGCGTGCCGGATGGGGAAGGCGGGCGGTGCTCGCCGAAGATCGGTGAGGCCGCCAGGCTGGGGCCGAAGTATCCGCTGTTGCTGACAATCGTCGACGGTTTGACGAACGGCACGGTTTCGGCCATGAAATGCGCGGCGGTGATGGCCCCATACAGCCGGTGCGCGAACACCGCGACCGTTCGCAGCGCGATCTCGCGCTGGATCAGCCCGCCCGGCCGCAGTCGCTCGGCGATGGCGACACCGCCGGCGCGCAGGCCGCGTACCGCCACCGACGCGGACGACGGCGAGAACGGCCCCGGCAGCGCCTCCGACAGGTTGGTAGCGACGAACGTCGGGAAACGCGGGTCGACCGGAGTGTCGAACTCACCGTTGCCGCCCTCCGGACCGGCCAGGACGGGTACTGTCCCGTCTACCGCCGGCATGTCCACCGCGGGAATGTCTTGAACGTGGGTCAGCTGCCAGGGCAGCGACACCAGCCGCTTGCCGAGGCTCACCCGTCCGCGCACTGCCAGGGCGAAGTCTTCGACACACTCATCCGCGTTCCACGCCGGTGTGAAGTCCCATTCGTCGCGCAACCGCGTGGTGTCCATTAGCGGTGCAGCGTGCAGCAGGTCCAGCTCGGCCAACGAGACCCCGACCACACCGGCCCGGCGCAGCATCGCCCACCCGCTTCTGCGCACACCGCTGCGCAGCCGCACGATCGGCCGCCCGACCGCGGCGATCAGCTCACCGAGGGTCGGCTGCCCGGGGGCGGCGAGATTGACCGGGCCACTGGTGATCTCGGTTTCCAGGATCGCTTTGGCGAACACCCGAAACGCGTCGTCGGTGTGCACCACCTGTAATCGGCGGGCGGCGGACCCATTGAGGTCGTTGACGTCATTGACGTCGGAGAACGCCGGCGAGGCCAGCACCCGTTGCACCCGGTTGTCGACGTCTCGACCGACGACCAACGCGGACCGCACCGCCACCCATTCCGCACCGCGTGCGGCGAGCATCTGCTCGGCTTGGGCTTGGTGGCGGCCCAGCGCCGACATGGGTTTGGGTGGGTCGGATTCAATGCGCGGTCTCCCGGTCGGATTCGCACCGTAGACGTGCGCCGACGACGCGAACACGATGCGCCTGGCGCCGGACTTGCTCATCGCCGCAAGCACATTGGCGGTGCCGCCGATGTTGACCTCGTCGCTGAACGGGTTCGGTGTGCCGGGCTCGAGCGCCCAGGCGCAGTGCGCGACGACCTCGGCGCCCGCGACGGCCCGCCGCACCGCGGCCTCGTCGCGGATATCGCCTTGGATGAAATCAACTGTACTTGGCCAACTTTGGGGGCGATGGCGGGCCATGCCGACAACGTCGTGACCTTGGCTGAGCAGCCGGGCGGCGAGTCCGCGGCCGATAACTGCACTCGCCCCGGTGATCGCGATCCTCACTGGGTGGCCTCGGGTCGCATCGACCTACTCGTCGTCGTCCATGAACGCCGCGTTGAGCAAGTCGTCGAGGTCCATGTCCGCGATGTCTTTTCCAGTCGCGTCTTCCCCGGCTGCCGATTTTTCCGGACCGCCGTTGTCATTGGCCAACGTGAGCAGCAGGTCCAGCACCCCTGCCTGCCGCAGACGCTTGACCGGAATGGACGCCACGACGCGCTGGATCTCTGCCTCCCCGGGCGCGGGCTGCGCAGCTAGTTGCGCTGAGCTGCCCACCAGCTCTTGGTGCATGTAACCAGCCAACGCCGCGGAGTTGGGATAATCGAAGATGAGTGTCGGGGAAAGCGCAAGTCCGGTAGCAGCTTTGAGCCGGTTGCGCATCTCGACGGCGGTCAGGGAGTCGAAGCCCAGCTCCTGAAACGCCCGGTCCGGGTCGATGGCCTCGGAGGTGGTGTTGCCCAGCACGGTGGCGATGTGCGAACGCACCAGGTCCAGCAGAACCGCTCGCTGCTCATCCTGCGGCAGCCCCTCCAGGCGTTGCAGCAGAGCCGATTTCGACTTGGCGGCGGCCAGCGAATCGTCGACCTGACGCCGGGTAGGCGCGTTGATCAAGTCGACGAACATCGGCGGCAACGTTCCCCCGTCGAACTTGGCGCGCAGCGCGGCCAGATCGATGCGAGCGGGCAGCATAAAAGGCTCGGCCACAATCATTGCGGTGTCCAGCAATTGAAGGGCTTCCTCGGAGGACATTGCCACGATGCCGTCGCGAGCCAGCCGGGCGATGTCGACGGTTTCCAGCCCGCCGGTCATGGTGCTGGCCTGATCCCACAGACCCCAGCCCAGCGACACCCCCGGCAGGCCATGAGCCTGCCGGTGTGCGGCGAGTGCGTCCAGGAACGAGTTGGCTGCCGCGTAGTTGGCCTGACCGGCCGCGCCCGCGAGCCCGGCGATCGACGAGAACATCACGAACGCCGACAGATCCAGGTCGCAGGTCAGCTCGTGCAGGTTCCATGCGGCATCCACCTTGGCCCGTAGCGCCACACCCATCCTCTCGGGTGTCAGCGACGTCACCACCGCGTCGTCGAGGGCTCCGGCCGCGTGCAGGACGGCCGACAGCGGGTGCTGGACGGGGATGTCAGCGATCACCTTGGCCAGCGCCTCCCGATCCGCGGCGTCGCAGGCCACCACCTGCACCTCGGCACCGGCCGCACCGAGCTCAGCGGCCAGTTCCTGCGCCCCGGGCGCATCCGGGCCACGCCGACTCACCAACACCAGCCGCCGGGCCCCATGATGTCTCACCACATGACGGGCCAAGACCGAGCCCGCCATGCCGGTACCGCCGGTGATCAATACCGTGCCGGGGCCCAGCACACCACCGGGCCCGAAAGGCAGGGTCATGACAACCTTGCCCACATGACGCGCCTGGCTGAGATACCGCAACGCCGCGGGCGCCCGGCGGATATCGAACTTGGTCACCGGCAATGGCCGCAGTATTCCGGCGTCGAACATGTCGGCCAGGTCGGTGAGTATCCGCTGGATCTGGTCTGGCCCGGCCTCGAAGAGGTCGAAGGCACGGTAGCGCACTCCGCGGTGTTGCTTGGTAACCTCGCTGGGGTCGCGGATGTCGGTCTTGCCCATCTCAAGGAATACCCCGCCGGGCGAGACGAGTCGCAGTGACGCGTCGACGAATTCACCCGACAGCGCGTCCAAGACCACATCCATGCCACGCCCATCGTTGACCGAACGGAACTTTTCCTCGAAGTCCAGGCTGCGCGAATCCGAGATATGGTCCTCGTCAAAGCCCATCTCCCGCAAGGTGTCCCACTTGCCGCGACTGGCCGTGGCGAACACCTCGAGTCCCCAATGGCGGGCCAGCTGCACCGCAGCCATCCCCACCCCACCCGTGGCGGCATGCACCAGAATCCGCTGCCCGGGCCGGACGCCGGCCAGGGCCGCCAACGCGTAGTAGGCCGTCGCGAAGCCAACCGGGACAGTGGCGGCATCGGCGTCGGACCAGTCCGTCGGCGTCTTGATCATCAGCCGCTCATCGGTGGTCGCGATGGCACCGGTGCCTTCGGGGAACAGACCAGTGACCCGGTCCCCCACCGCGAAACGGCAAGTACCGGCAGCGGTTTCAGTGGTTTCCAGGACGACGCCGGATGCCTCGACACCCATTGCCGCATCTGGGTCGGGATAGAGACCCA
Source organism: uncultured Actinomycetota bacterium (assembly GCA_963787635.1). Taxonomy (GTDB): domain Bacteria; phylum Actinomycetota; class Actinomycetes; order Mycobacteriales; family Mycobacteriaceae; genus Mycobacterium. The sequence goes on from CAWBDP010000014.1 coordinate 32,058, forward strand.
ACGCGATCATGACGTCTCGGAAGTTGGCCGCCATGGCGCGGGTCGCAATGCGCACGTAGCCGGATGCCAAGGGCGCATCGGCATTGGGCGCCGGCTCCAGCCGCAGATTCTCGAAAGTGCCGGGGCTGGCCAAGCCGAGCCGCCAGGAATCGTCACCGGGGGCCACCAACACGCCGTCCACCGCGCGACTGCCGTGCACGCGGCCGATGTGCAGTTGCCCCCGTCGCATGACGAGTTGCGGCTCTCCGACCGCCAGAGCTGCGGCTATCGCCGCATCATCAAGGGGCGCATCGGAATCCACCAAGACAATGTGGCCGGGATGCTCCGTCTGCGCCGACCGCACCAAGCCCCACACCGCCGCGCCCGATAAATCGGTGACGTCCTCCCCGGGCAGAGCAATCGCACCTTTCGTGAGCATTACCAACATGCCGGGGTGTTGTTCGGACAGCCAGGACTGCAGCACGCTCAAGGCTCTGTTCGCCACCGCGTGCACACCGGCCACCGGATCTCCGGCAACCGGCGCTGATTCGAAGAGTTGGTACGACGGGATGTCAGTGCTCTCAGCAGGTAGCGGCGCCGGTGACCAGACCACCTCGAATAGCCGATTCTCCCGCGAACCGGACAGCGCCGCTTTGAGCTGCTTATCAGTGACCGGGCGCGCCACCATGGAGGTCACCGATAGCACCGGCAGGCCCAGCCCGTCAGCCAGTTCGAGCGACACCGCCGACGGGGTCGTCCGCACGATTCGCGCCCGCACCGCCGATGCCCCGCCGGCATGCAACGAGACGCCTTGCCAGGAGAACGGCACCAACACCGAACCTTGTTCGAGTTCAGCCCCTGCAGTGCCGCCGGTGTTTTCAGTGTTTTCGGTGTTTTCAGTGTCTGCAGAGGCCAGCACCACCGCGTGCAGTGCCGCGTCCAGAACTGCCGGATGCACACCGAAACCCGTCGGCGACACTCCGGCATCGACGGGTAGCGTCGCTTCGGCGAACACTTCATCGCCGCGTCGCCACATCGCGCTCAATCCGCGGAACGCCGGCCCATATCTGTACCCGCGTCTGGCCAACCGCTCGTACCCGCCGCCGAAATCCACTGCGACCGCACCCACTGGCGGCCACGCCGACAGGTCCGCGGTGGGCGCCACTGAACCCACGCTCAGCATGCCTTCGGCATGTAGCAGCCAGCGGCTCTCGGCACGCGAGAACACCGACACCGCGCGGGCGCCCGCCTCGTCCGCGCCTCCGACGACGACCTGTATAGCTACCGAGCCTGAAGCGGGCAATACCAGCGGCATCGCCAAATTCAGCTCGTCGACAACTCCGCACCCCACTTCGTCGCCGGCGCGAATGACCAATTCCACGAATCCCGCTCCGGGGAAAAGCACTACCCCGCCAACGGCATGGTCCGCCAGCCAAGGCTGCGTGCTCGGCGACAGCCGACCAGTCAGCACCACTCCGCCGGTGGCCGGCAGTTCCACGACCGCTCCCAGCAGTGCATGCTCGCTGGCGGCCAAGCCCAGCCCGGCAGCATCGGCAGCGCCGCTTTCCGCGGAGAGCCAGAACCGCCGCCGCTCAAAGGCATACGTCGGTAGTTCCACAAAGTTGGCGGCGCCCAGTGCACCGCGCCAATCTACGTCCATGCCGGCGACAAACCCTTGCGCGACGGCGTTCGTCAGAGTTAACGGTTCCGGGCGGTCCTTGCGCAGCGCGGACATGGTGACTACCGGGACGTCGAGCAGCGATTCTTCGATGGACGCCACCAGGCCGCTGCCAGGCCCTACTTCCAGGAAGCGGGTTGCGCCGGCGGCGTGCACGAAGCGGACACTGTCGGCGAACCGGACCGCTGCCCGCACATGCCGCTTCCAGTATGCCGCGGAGGCAAAATCGTCTCCCGCCAGCTGTCCGGTTACGTTCGAGACAATCGGGATGGTAGGCCTCGCCACAGCTAAACCGGCTGCAACCGTGGCGAATTCGTCGATCATCGGATCCATCAACGGGGAGTGGAATGCGTGCGAGACGGCCAGTCGGTGGACTCGGCGACCGTCGGCGCGCAGCTGCTCCGCGACGGCGACGACCGCGTCCTCGGCGCCCGAAATCACCACCGAGGCGGGGCCATTGACTGCCGCAATGGCGGTTTGGGCGCCCAGCAGCGGTTGTATCTCTTCTTCGGTTGCCTGCACGGCGACCATCGCCCCGCCTGCCGGCAGCGCCTGCATGAAACGGCCGCGGGCAGCCACCAGCACTGCCGCGTTCTCCAACGAGAGCACGCCGGCAACGTGGGCCGCCGACAACTCGCCGATCGAATGGCCTATGACGAAATCTGGCCGTACGCCCCAGGATTCCAGCAGCCGGAACAACGCGACTTCCACCGCGAATAGCGCAGGCTGGGCGAATTCGGTTGTGTTCAGGAGGTTCTCATCGCGGCCCCACACCACGTCGCGCAGTGGGCGCAGCAGGTGCCGGTCCAATTCGCCGACAGCGGCGTTGAATGCCTCGGCGTACACGGGGTAGGCGGCGTGCAATCCCTGCCCCATGCCGAGTAATTGGGCACCCTGGCCGGGGAAGACGAAGGCTGTCTTGCCCATGGGTTGGGCTGTGCCACGAATGACATTGGCGCCCAACTTGTCTTCGGCCAACTCAGCGAGACCGGCCAACAACTGCTCACGATCACCGTCGAGTACCACGGCCCGATGCTCAAACGCCGAACGCCCCGCCAACGACCACGCCACATCGGCGACATCCAACTCGGCACGTTCGGCCACGTGGTGGGCCAACCGCCCGGCCTGCGCCCCTAACGCCGACGCTGACTTTGCCGACACCACCCATGCCACCACCGGGAGCCCCGGACGAACCTGCCGCGGCGCCACCACCGCAGCGGACTCCACAATCACATGCGCATTCGTGCCGCTGATCCCGAACGATGACACCCCCGCCCGACGCGGCCTGCCCGACTCAGGCCACGGCTGCGCCTCGGTCAACAATGCGACCGACCCCGCCGACCAATCCACGTGCGGGCTGGGTTGGTCGACGTGCAGCGTCCGCGGCAAGATCTGCTGGCGCATCGCGCACACCATCTTGATCACCCCGGCCACCCCCGCAGCAGCCTGAGTGTGACCCATATTCGACTTGATCGACCCCAACCACAGCGGCACGGTACGGCCCTGCCCATAGGTCGCCAACAACGCCTGAGCCTCAATCGGATCACCCAGTGTGGTGCCCGTCCCGTGACCCTCCACCACATCCACTTCAGTCGCCGACAGCCCCGCATTGACCAGCGCCGCGCGCACCACCCGCTGCTGGGAAGGCCCATTAGGCGCGGTCAACCCATTCGACGCACCATCCTGATTAACCGCCGAACCCCGCACCACCGCCAACACCGGATGACCCAACCGCACCGCATCCGACAACCGCTCCACAACCAGCAGGCCGCCGCCTTCGGAGAACCCGGTGCCGTCGGCCGCTCCGGCGAATGCCTTGCACCGGCCGTCGGGAGACAGCCCGCGCATGCGGCTGAATTCCACGAAGATGTCGGGGGTGGCGTTGACGGTGACGCCGCCGGCCAGCGCCAAATCGCACTCACCCGAACGCAGCGACTGCACCGCCATATGCAAGGCCACCAACGACGACGAACACGCGGTATCCACCGACACCGCGGGGCCCTCCAGCCCCAACACATACGACACCCGCCCAGACGCGACGCTCGTCGACTGGCCGGTCAGCCGGAAGCCCTCCACGGCTTCGGTGGCTCCCATGCCGTAGCCCTGGGTATACACGCCGGCAAACACCCCGGTGGCGCTGCCCCGTAAACGGCCGGGCTCAATCCCGGCCCGTTCCAACGCTTCCCAGGAGAGTTCGAGGAACATGCGCTGCTGGGGGTCCATCGCCAGTGCTTCGCTGGGGGCGATACCGAAGAAGCCGGCGTCGAAGTCGGCGACACTGTCGACGAAGCCGCCGGTGCGGGTATAGCACGCCCCCGGAACATCGGGGTCCGGGTTGAACAGGCTGGACAGGTTCCAGCCCCGGTCGTTCGGGAACTCGGAGAGCACGTCACGACCCTGGACAAGCATGTCCCACAGGTCCTCGGGGGAATCCACTCCGCCCGGGTAGCGACACGCCATACCGACGATCACGATGGGATCGTCGCCCGCGGCGCTTGCAGCGGGTGTGTGCCTGATCTCTTGTGCGGCACCGGCGAGTTCGGCCCGGATGTAGGTGGCCAGGCCGTTGGGGGTCGGGTAGTCGAAGATGAGCGTAGGTGAAAGCGCAAGTCCGGTCGCCGCTTTGAGCCTGTTGCGCATTTCGACAGCAGTCAGCGAGTCAAAGCCCAACTCCTGGAACGCCTTGCCGGGGTCGACCGCCTGGGGGGCGATGGTGCCCAGCACGGTGGCGATGTGCGAGCGCACCAGATCCAACACCACGGCGTGCTGTTCGGGTTCGGGCAGCCCGTGTAGACGATGCGCCAGAGCCGATTTCGACTTTGCGGCGGCCAGCGAGTCGTCGACCTTCCGCCGCGTAGGCACGTTGACCAGATCGGTGAACATCGGCGGCACCGCCACCGCGTGGGCCCGCAGTGCGAACAGATCGATTCGCGCCAGTGCCATGAACGGCTCGTCGACAATCATTGCGGTGTCGAAAAGTTCCATCGCTTCTTCGGAGGACAGCGCCACGATGCCATCGCGTCCCAGCCGGGCCAGGTCGGCGGCAGCCAAATTCCCGGTCATGGCGCTGGCCTGATCCCAGAGCCCCCACCCCAGCGACACCGCCGGCTGCCGGTGCGCGCGCCGATGCGAGGCGAGCGCGTCCAGGAACGAGTTGGCCGCCGCGTAGTTAGCCTGCCCCGACGAGCCGACCAGCCCGGCCATCGACGAAAACATCACGAAAGCTAACAGATTCAGGTCTCGGGTCAGCTCGTGCAGGTTCCACGCGGCATCCGCCTTTGCCCGCAGCACCGCATCGACCTGCTCGGGAGTTAGCGACGTGACTACCGCATCGTCGAGCACGCCGGCGGCGTGGATCACCGCCGACAGTGGATGCTGCACGGGAATGTCGCTGATCACCTTGGCCAGCGCCTCCCGATCCGCGGCATCACAGGCCACCAGCTGCACCTGGGCACCGGCCGCGCTGAGCTCGGCCACCAATTCGTGCGCCCCGGGTGCATCCGGGCCACGCCGGCTCATCAAGACCAGCTGCCGCACCCCATGGTGAGCGACCACATGACGGGCTAACACCGAACCGGCCATGCCGGTGCCGCCGGTGATCAGTACCGTGCCCGAGCCCAGCGCACCACCGCGCCCGTAAGGCATCGTCATCACGACCTTGCCGATGTGGCGAGCCTGGCTCAGGTAGCGCAACGCCGCCTCGGCGCGCCGGATGTCGAACGTCGTCACCGGCAATGGCCGCAACACGCCGGTGTCGAACAATTTTGCGAGATCGCACATCCACTGGTGCATCCGCGGACGGCCGGGCTCGAAGAGGTCAAAGGCGCGATAACGCACGCCAGGGTATTCCTGGGCAACCACATCAGGGTCGCGGATATCGGTCTTGCCCATCTCCAAGAAAATCCCGCCGGGGGCGACCAGCCGCAGCGACGCATCGACAAAATCACCGGCCAGCGAATCCAACACCACATCCAGGCCGCGGTCACCGGTGACCGAACGGAACTTGTCCTCGAACTCCAGGCTGCGTGAATCCGAGATATGGTCTTCGTCAAAGCCCATGGCGCGCAGCGTGTCCCACTTGCCGCGGCTGGCGGTGGCGAACACCTCGAGACCCAGATGCCTGGCCAACTGCACGGCCGCCATTCCCACCCCGCCGGCGGCGGCGTGCACCAACACCCGCTGCCCGGGCTTGACATCGGCCAGGTGCACGAATGCCATGTATGCGGTAGTGAAAACGGCTGATATCGCGGCCGCTTCGGCATAGGACCAGTCGGCGGGCATCGGTTGCAGAATGCGGACGTCGCCAGCGACCAGCGTGCCGTGGCCGTCGGGGAAAAATCCGTACACCGAATCGCCCACGGCGAATTCGGTGACCCCGGGCCCGACTTCGACGACCAAGCCGGCACCTTCGCCGCCTAGTAGCCCGTCATGAGTGAACATGCCCAGGGTGATCATGATGTCGCGGAAATTCGCGGCGATGGCGCGCAGCGCGACCCGAACTTGACCGGGCTGCAACGGCGCACCGGCGTTGGGCACCGGTTCGAGTTGCAAGTTCTCGAAAGTCCCGGCAGCCGAAAGCCCCAGGCGCCACGGCTGATCGGTATCCGGGGGAACCAGGACCCCGTCCGCGGACCGGCTGGCGTGCACCCTGGCGACATGGGCCACGCCGTGGCGCAGCAGTACCTGCGGCTCCCCCACCGACAAAATCGTCTCCGCCGCCACGTCGTTGACCGGCACATCGATGTCGGCCAGGACGACTCGCCCCGGATTCTCGGTTTGCGCCGAACGGACCAGTCCCCAGACCGCGGCCCCGGCCAGATCCGTGACGTCCTCGCCGGGTAGCGCGACGGCGCCGCGCGTGACGACCAGCAAAACCATCGAGTCGCGCTCGGATAGCCACGACTGCACAGCTGCCAATGCTCGATGCGTGCGCTCGTGGGCCCCGGCCACCGGATTATCGCCGACCGGCAACGACTCGAAAACGTCATACGGCGGAGTGACACCGGATCGTGCAGCGGCAGGCGACCAGGTCAGCTCGAAAAGCCGGTCGCCCGAACCCGATACCACCGCCGTCAGCTGCTGCTGCGAGACCTGACGCGTCACCATGGATTTCACCGACAAGACCGGCAGCCCCAGTCCGTCGGCCAGCTCCACCGACACCGCCGACTCGCCCGCGGGTGCGATCCGGGCTCGCACCGACGATGCGCCCGCGGCATGCAGCGACACACCTTGCCAGCAGAACGGTAAGGCCGCCTCGGCCGGATCGAGAACGAGCGCAACGGCGTGCAGGGCCGCATCCAGTAACGCCGGGTGCAGACCGAAACCGCCGATGCCGCCCGCAGCCTCGGGCAGCGTCACTTCGGCGAACACCTCGTCATCGCGTCGCCATGCCGCGGTCAATCCCTGAAACGCGGGGCCATAGCCGTAGCCGCGGGTGGCCAGTTGCTCATACCCGCCGGCGACGTCGACGGCCACCGCACCGGCCGGCGGCCACACCGACAGCTCTGCGGCCGGCTGCGCCGAGCCGGCATTCAGCACTCCCTCCGCGTGGCATACCCACGCCGAATCCGCGCTCTCCCTCGAATAGACCGATACGCTGCGCCGGCCGGAATCCTCTGCGGCGCCGACGACTACCTGCAGCGCAACCGAACCCAGACCGGAATCCCACGCCGGCAGGATCAACGGCGTGCGCAACGTCAACTCGTCGACGATGCGGCAACCGACTTCGTCGCCGGCGCGGATGGCCAACTCCACGAATCCGGTGCCGGGGAACACCACCACGCCGGACACAGCGTGGTCGGCCAGCCAGCCGTGGGAGGCCACCGACAGCCGCCCGGTCAGCACCACTCCACCCGAGGCGGGCAGTTCCACCACCGCACCCAACAATGGATGCTCGCCGGCGGCCAGCCCCAAACAGGCTGCGTCCGAGGGCGAACCGTCGCCGGAGAGCCAAAACCGTCGCCGTTGGAAGGCGTAGGTCGGCAACTCCACGAATTGCGCGTCCGGCAGCACCGCACGCCAATCGACGGCCAGCCCCGCGACGAATCCTTGCGCGGCCGAGGTGAGGAAGCGGTCGAGCCCGCCGTCGTCACGGCCCAGCGTGGGCAGGACGATGGGGTCGGCGTAACCGTCGACGCAGTCGTTGAAGGTGTCCTCGATACCGGCGATCAGTGCCGGGTGCGGACTGGATTCGATGAACGTGCGGTATCCCTGCCCGCAGGCGCTGCGTACCGCCTGGTCGAACTCCACGGTTTGGCGAATGTTGCGGTACCAGTACTCGGCATCCAGCCCGGCGGTGTCCAACAGCTGCCCGGTGACGGTGGAAAAAAACGCGGTGCGCGACGAACGCGGCTCGATACCGCACAGGGCGTCGGCCAGTTCGTCCCGAATCGCCTCTACGGCAGCCGAGTGCGACGCGTAGTCCACGTCGACCCGGCGGACCCGCAGATCCAGCCCTGCGCACCGCTCGACCAAGTCGTCGAGCGCGGTTGTGTCACCGGATACCACCAGTGCCGAGCGCCCGTTGACGGCTGCGACGTTGACCTGATCACCGCAGGGCCCCAACAGGTTTCGCGCCCGCTCGGTGCCGCAGGCAAGGGATACCATGCCGCCGTGGCCGGCCAGCGCCAACAGCAACCTGCTGCGCAGCGTCACCACCCGTGCCGCGTCACGCAGTGACAAGGCACCCGCGACGTAGGCGGCGGCGATTTCGCCCTGGGAATGACCGATCACGGCATCTGGACGCACACCGACTGAGCGCCACAACTCGGCCAGCGAAACCATCACCGCGAACAGCACCGGCTGCACCACGTCGACGCGGTCCAACCCCGGCGCCCCGGGGGCGCCGCGCAGCACGTCGATCAGCGACCAGTCCACGAATTCGTCGAACGCGTCGGCGCAGGCGTCGATGTTTTCAGCGAAAACCGGTGCGGTCTCCAGTAATTCGACACCCATGCCGAGCCATTGGGAGCCTTGGCCGGGAAAGACGAACACCGTCCTGCCGGTGGGAATCGCGCGACCCTGGACCACCGCGGCGCCCACCCGATCCTCGACCAACTCCCCCAACCCGGCCAGCAACTGATCACGATCAGCGCCGAACACCACGGCCCGGTGCTCAAAAACCGGCCGCCCCGCCAACGACCACCCCACATCAGCGGGATCCACATCAGCACCGGCACCCAGATGATGAGCCAACCGGCCCGCCTGCTTGACCAGCGCTGCCGGGGTTTTCGCCGACACCACCCACGGCACCACCGGCGGCCCAGACCCGCGCTCAACAACCCGAGCAGTCGGCGGCGCCTCGATAATCACATGCGCATTGGTGCCACTGATCCCAAACGACGACACCCCGGCACGGCGAATCCGACCATCAGCGGGCTCGGCCGGCCAGGGCTGGGGCTCGGTCAACAACGACACCGCCCCCGCCGACCAATCCACATGCGGGCTGGGGACATCGACATGCAAAGTCGCCGGCAACACCTCATGGCGCATCGCCAACACCATCTTGATCACCCCGGCCACCCCCGCCGCGGCCTGTGTGTGCCCCATATTCGACTTCACCGACCCCAACCACAGCGGCTTACCGAGCTGAGCCCGATCCTGCCCATAGGTCGCCAACAACGCCTGGGCCTCGATCGGATCACCCAACGTCGTGCCTGTGCCGTGGCCCTCCACCACATCCACATCAGCGGCGCCCAACCCCGCATTAGCCAACGCCGAGCGCACCACCCGCTGCTGAGAAGGCCCGTTCGGGGCCGTCAACCCATTAGACGCACCGTCTTGATTGACCGCAGAACCCTGCACCACCGCCAACACCGGATGACCCAACCGCGACGCATCCGACAGCCGCTCCACCACCAACATCCCGCCACCCTCGGACCAGCCGACACCGTCGGCGGCCCCGGCGAAGGGTTTGCACCGGCCGTCAGGCGACAGCCCCCGGTGCCGACTGAACTCGACGAAGACCGTCGGCGTGGCGTTGACCGTCGCCCCGCCGGCCAGGGCCAGGTCGCACTCACCGGAGCGCAGCGACTGCACCGCCATATGCAGCGCGACCAGCGACGAGGAACACGCAGTGTCCACCGATACCGCCGGGCCCTCCAGCCCCAGCACGTAAGCCACCCGACCCGTTGCCACGCTGGAGGTCATGCCAGTGAGTCGATATCCCTCGATCTCCTCGGCGAGCAAGCCGTAGCCCTGTGCGATGATCCCGGCGAACACGCCGGTGGCGCTGCCCCGCAAACTGGTCGGGTCGATTCCGGCCCGCTCCAACGCCTCCCACGACAGCTCCAGCAACATCCGGTGCTGCGGGTCGGTCGCCAGCGCCTCGCTCGGGGCGATCCCGAAAAACCCGGCGTCGAAACCGGCGACATCGTCGACGAAGCCACCCGAGCGCGCATAGCACTTGTGCGGCGCGTCGGGATCGGAGTCGAACAGCCCGGCCAGGTCCCACCCGCGATCGGCGGGAAACTCCGACATCACGTCGCGGCCCTGCGCCACCATGTCCCACAGGGCTTCAGGAGAGTCCACTGCTCCGGGGAAGCGGCAAGACATCCCGACGATCGCGATCGGCTCGCCGGAGCGTTCCAGCAGCGCCCGGTTCTTGCTCTTCAGGCGCTCGACCTGAACCAGCGCCTTGCGCAGCGCCTCGGTCGCATGCTGGAGCTGATCAGCCATTTCGCTATCCCTCGTTATCGTCGGTCCGCAAGGCCGATCGCAAAGGCTGCGCCGAATTACCCACCCCAGCCCTGGGCCTGGTCCTCGGCCAACCACACAGCCCAGCCGTTCATGGCGACTTTACCCTTCAGCGGGTGTCCGCGATCACCCAGGTCAAGCGGCCGGAAGTCGCGGTTCAGCGCCAACCGTCGGCCGCCGCGACAGCCCGCATCAGGGCGTCGCACAGTTCGCGCAGTTCGCTTCGCGCGGCTCCTTCATCGAGCGCTGTAGCGACGTCCTCGGCCGCGCACCGCACCTGATAAACCCGATCGGACAGCTCGGCCGCCGCATCGGCCGACAGCACTACGACGTCGGCGGGCAGGCCCCCATCCGTACCAGTCGCGGCCCATTGCGCCCGAAGTGCGCGTTGCTCATAGGCCCGCTGCCGGCACGATTGCCGGCAGTACTGCCGGCGACGTCCCATTCCGGTGTCGGCCACGTCACGACCGCACCACCGGCACGGTTTCGGTCGCACCCGACGGGTCACGCCTGACGACTTTAGTCGGCCCGGCACCCCGATCCCGGTATCATGGAAGGTCGCGTCCCCGATGCGAGCAGGGAACTCCGCAAGCCAGCCCCAGCGTTGTTAGCCCGAAGAGAATGAGCTGAAGGAGTGGTAGCCGATGGCTGATCGTGTCTTGAGAGGCAGTCGCCTTGGAGCCGTGAGCTACGAGACCGACCGTAACCACGACCTGGCGCCACGCCAGATTGCGCGGTACCGCACCGACAACGGCGAGGAATTCGACGTCCCGTTCGCCGACGATGCCGAGATCCCGGGCACGTGGCTGTGCCGCAACGGCATGGAGGGCACCCTGATCGAGGGTGACCTGCCCGAACCGAAGAAGACCAAGCCGCCGCGTACGCACTGGGACATGCTGCTGGAACGCCGCTCAACCGAGGAGCTCGAGGAGTTGCTCAAAGAACGCCTCGAGCTGATCAGGTCACGCCGCCGCGGTAGCTGACGGCAGTCGCACGCGCATTGTTATTTAGCGGTCGCGACTGGCCGTGAGCGCGGCACGGCGCCGTGGAGCGCCGTCCAACCGGCCGTTGAGGCCCCATTGGGCCACTTTGACGATCGCCTCGCGAATGTTGGATCCGCTCATCTTCGAAACCCCGAGCACACGCTCGGTGAACGTGATGGGCACCTCGACCACGGTGAAGCCGTTGGAGACGGTGCGCCAGGTCAGGTCGATCTGGAAGCAATAGCCCTTGGAGTTGACAGCGGCTAGATCGATTGTCTCCAGCACGTCGCGCCGGTAGGCACGGTAACCGGCGGTGATGTCGTGGATGCCGATGCCCAGGGCCAATCGCGCATACGTGTTGGCCGTCCAGGACAGCACCCAGCGCCGCCACGGCCAGTTCTGCACATTCCCGCCCTTGACGTAGCGCGAGCCGATGGCCAGGTCGGCGCCGCCGTCGACGGCGTCGAGCAGTAGGTGTAGCTGCTCGGGCGCGTGACTGCCGTCGGCGTCCATTTCGACCAGCACCGAGTACTGCCGGTCTAAGCCCCACGCGAAGCCGGCCAGGTAGGCCGCACCCAGGCCGTCTTTGGTGGTGCGGTGCAACACATGCACCCGGTCGGGGTGCGCCGACGCCAGCTCGTTGGCCAGCTGCCCAGTGCCGTCCGGGCTGTCATCGTCCACGACCAGCACGTGCACGTCCGGTCGGGCGCCGTGCAGTCGCTCCAGGATCAGCGGCAGGTTCTCCCGCTCGTTAAAGGTGGGGATGATCACCAGGGTGCGCAGGCTCGGGGTTTCATCCGCAGCCGAGGACCTGGATTGGCCGGTGGTCATGTGGCTCCTCTGTCTGGCCCGGACGGGGCTGCGGGTCGGTCGCCCTCGTCGGGCTGGGGGTCCTTAGCCGGCCGTGACCGGCGCCGCACCGAACGCGCGAACCAACCCGCGAACCAACTATTGTGCCCGATTGCGGCGAGAAGGGCAGTGCCGGCGGCTCCCACCAGGACCCAAGGCACCACCGGACCCCAGCGGGTGGCCGGGGTCAGTGTCGTCTCCAGGCGCACCGGAACATCCAGGTAAGCCGCCGCGGAAAACCCGGTACTGGCCAGCTCACGGCCATCCGGGGTGACGAGGGCACTGATCCCGGTGTCGCCGGCGACTACGACGTATCGGTCGTGCTCCACGGCGCGCACCTTGGCGAAGGCCAGCTGCTGTTCGCTCATCTGCCGGTTGGCGCTGGCACTATGGGCACCGTTGAGATTGTTGGCGCTGACCGCGAGGAGTTGCGCGCCGTTGCGGACCGAGGCCGGCAGCGCACGGTCGAAGATCATTTCCCAGCCGGTGGTGACACCGACCGGAAACCCCGCAGCATGGACCAACCCGGTGTTGCTTCCGGGCACGAAGTGGCGCGGCCAGTCAGCGCGCGCGCTGAGATGCCGGAAGAAGCCGCGCCACGGCAAATACTCCGCGAACGGCTGCGCGATCTGCGCGTCGTGGCGGTCGGCCGGCCCCGTCCCCGGATTCCAGACGATCACCGAGTTCGTGGACAACGGGTTGCCCGGGGTCCCGCCCGGCGCCCGCAGTACGGCCCCGACCAGGATCGGGGCGCCGATCGCCTCGGCGGCAGCCGAGATCTGCTGGCTGGCCTCGGGATCGTGCAGTGGATCGATTTCCGGCGCCCGTTCCGAGACACCGGCGGGCCACACGACGAGCTGGGGTTGCGGCGCACGCCCGGCATGCACGTCGTCGGCCAGCCGCATGGTCTCCCGGACGTGGTCGTGCAGCGACACGTTGCCCTGCACGACCGCCACGGTGACCGCCGGCTCGTTGGCCGATCCGTTACCGGAATGCCGGACCTGCGGCCACAGCACCACGGCGGTGAACAGCACCAGGCAGATGCACACCCCGGGCAGCACCACCGCCGGCGGTGTCGCGGCTGTGATGTCCGAGTCGGTGGGTCTGGCCAACCGCGCCGCGATCTCCAGCGCGAGCGCCGTGACACTGCCGCCCACCAGCAGGACCGCCGTCGACAGCAACGGAACTCCGCCCAGCCGGGCCAACGGCAACAGCGGCCCGCCGGTTTGCCCGGCGGCCACCACACCCCACGGGAATCCCCCGAACGGCACGATCGATTTCAGCCACTCCTGCGCCACCCATAGCAGCGCAAACCAGAGCGGCCAGCCCGGCAGCCGGCGCACCACCACGGCGAGCACACCGAACAGCGCCGCAAACACCGCACACACCATCGCCAGCGCGATCCAGAGCAGCACGCCCAGCGTGCGCAGCCAAGCCAGCAGCGGTAGATAAAACGCCACCCCGAACAGGAACCCGTAACCCAGGCCGCCCGACAGCGTGGTCGAGGAACGAGTCAACACCCAGGCCAACAGCGCAAACGCGACGACGGCGGCCGCCCACCAATCCAGCGGCGGGAAGCTGGCGCACAGCAGCAAACCGCCGGCCACCGCGGCGCTCAGGCGCGGCAACCGGGGCAGCACCGCCCTGCTTAGCCGCGGCACACCAGCCACCAGCCTGGCCCAGTTAGGCATCGGCAACCGTACCCTGGTCAGCGGCACGCGCTGCGAATCGACGCTGAGAGAGCGCCGCGAGCACGGCGCCCATACCCACCGCGATCAGCACCCATTGCACGACCGGGCCCCAACGGGTGGCGGGCGTCAGCGCCGTCCGCAGATGCACCTGATTGTCCAGGTAGGCGGGCTCAAAGAAGTCGGTGTGGTCCAGTTCGACACCGTCGGGCGCGATGATCGCACTGATCCCGGTTGTGCCGGCCACGACGACGTAGCGGTCGTGCTCCACCGCGCGGACCTTGGCGAAGGCTAGTTGCTGCCGGCTCATTGTCTGGTTGAACGTGGCGTTGTTGCTGGGTACGGCCATCAGCTGTGCGCCGTTGAGCACCGATTCGCGCGGTGCCCGGTCGAAGATCACCTCCCAGCAGGTGGTGACCCCGACCGTAATGCCCGCGGCGTGGACCACGCCCGCGCTTCGGCCGGGGACCAGGTAGCCGGCCAAGTCAGCGAATGCCGAGAAGTGGCGGAAGAATCCGCGCCAGGGCAGATACTCGCCGAATGGTTGCACGATCTGTTTGTCGTGCCTGTCGGCCGGTCCGGTACCCGGATTCCAGACGATCACCGTGTTGGTGGACAGCGGGTTGTCCGGCGTCCAGCCGGGAGCCTCGAGCACCGTTCCCACCAGGATCGGCGCACCGATGGCATCGGCGGCCACCGAGATCTGGGCCGCGGCGTCGGAGTTGACCAGCGGATCGATGTCCGAGGAGTTCTCCGGCCATACCACCAGCCGGGGCTTGGGCGCGATCCCGGCACGCACGTCGTCGGCCAGCCGCAGCGTCTCCTGAACGTGGTTGTCCAGCACAGCTCGGCGTTCGGCGTTGAACCCGAAGCCCAGCCGGGGCACGTTGCCCTGTATCGCCGCCACGGCGACACCCGGGTCGTCAGTTGAGCCTGCCGACGATGCGCGTACCTGCGGCCAGACGGCGAGACTCGCGGCCAGCACCAAGCAGATGCACAGTGCCGCCACGCTCATCGCGCCCAGACGTTGCCGGGACAACATCTCGGCGCCAATCGCGGTGGCACTGCAACCGACCAGCACGACCGCCGCCGAGAGCAGTGCAACTCCACCCAGCCGGACCAGCGCCAGCAGTGGGCCATCGGCTTGACCGACACCGACTAATCCCCAGGGGAATCCACCGAAGGGAATGACCGACTTCAGCCACTCCTGGGCCGCCCACAGCAACGCGAACCATACCGGCCAGCCCGGTAGTCCCCGCACCACCACAGCGAGCAGGCCGAACAACGCCGGAAACAGCGCGCACATCAGCGACAGCAGCAGCCAGGGCATCGCGCCCACCACCGTGCCCACCCACGGCAGCAGCGGCAGATAAAACGCCAGCCCGAAGATAAAGCCATATCCCAGCCCTCCGGCCGGGACGGTGGACGGCCGGGTCAACACCCACGCCAGCAGCGCAAATGCGACGACGGCGGCCCACCACCAATCCAGCGGCGGGAAGCTGGCGCATAGCAGCAAACCCCCGACCAGCGCGACCCCCAGTCGCGGCAGCCGGGTCAGCACAGCCCGCCCCAGCTGCTGTGGCCTATCCATAGATGACCGCGCCGCGGTGGACCGTCTGCCGGCAGTGCGGCAGGGTATCGGCCGGGCCCAGCCGCGGTAACGCGGGAACCCGGGACCGCGGGTCGGTCGACCAGCGCCGGATCGCGTCGGTTGGCCGCGCGCCGTAGTCGAGTTCCGCCACATCCCAGATGGCGTAGGACGCCGGGGCTCCCGGCACTAAGGTGCCAATCAGTCCGTCGCGTACCCCGCCGGCCCGCCAGCCGCCACGGGTGGCGGCGGCAAATGCCGCCCGCGCGGACACCGCGCTGCCGGCGGTGCGGTGGTGGGCCGCCGCCCGCACGCCCGACCACGGGTTCAGACCCGTGACCGGGGCGTCGGAGCCGAACGCCAGGGGCACGCCCTGGGATGCTAACAGCGCAAATGGATTGAGCCCGCGGGCTCGGTCGACGCCGAGCCGCCGCGCGTACAGAGCGTTCTCGCCGCCCCACAACGCATCGAAGTTGGGCTGCATGCTGGCGATGATGCCCCATGCGCCCAGCTTGGCCGCCTGATCTGCGGTCACCATCTCCAAGTGCTCCAACCGGTGCCCGCACCTGGCCACGGCGACCACCCCGAGGCCTTCGACGACCCGCTCGAATGCGTCGACCACCGCGGTGACCGCGGCGTCGCCGATCACGTGGAAACCCGCCGTGACGCCGGCCTCGGTGCACGCCCACAGATGCGCGGTGATGGCCTCGGGGTCGAGGTAGCAGTTACCGCAGTGCTGGGGGGCGTCCGTGTAGGGCTCGTGCAGCCAGGCGGTGCGTGAGCCGAGCGCGCCGTCGACGAACAGGTCGCCGGCCAGGCCCCGGGCGCCAGTCGCGGCCAGCACAGCGCGGGCCTGATCGGCGCTGGTAACGGCCTGACCCCAGTAGCCGAACACTTCGACGCCGGGCGCCCCGGAATCTGACGCGCGCAGTTCCTGCCAGTCGTCGAGGCCGCTGATCTCGGGCCCGGCACACTCGTGCACCGCGACGACGCCGGCCGCGGCCGCCTGAGCGAGTGCCGCGGCCCGGGCTTGGGCGCGCTGGGTGGCGGTCAGCAGGTCGCGGGCAACCGCGCGCACCCGGTGATGGGCGTCGCCGGACAGCGGCAGTTGGTCGCTGAAACCGGCCGCCGCCGCCAGATCTGGCACCCGCCGTCGGAGGCCGCTGGAGGCCAGCGCGGAATGCACGTCGATGCGGGCCAGGTAAGCAGATCGGTCACCGAGCGCCGCGTCGAGCTCGGCGGTGCTCGGCGGGGCATCCTCGGGCCAGCTGGAGTCGTCCCAGCCGTGGCCCCAGATCGGCTGACCGGGGTGGGCGGCCGCGTGGTCGGCGATCAGCTGCAGGCAATGACGGCGTGAGGTGGCGGGCCGCAGGTCCAGCCCGGTGCGCGTCAGGCCGGTGGCGGTGAGGTGGATATGGCTGTCGACGAACGCCGGCGCGACGAAACCCCCGTCGAGGTCGACGACATCGGCATCGCGAAACAGGCCACGTCCGACGTCGTCGCTGCCCTGCCAGGCGACGACGCCGTCACGGACCGCCATCGCCGTGGCATCCGGATGGGTGGGGCTGTGCACCCGGCCGTTGAGAAGTAGCGTCGTCACCGGGGCGGCAGGGCGGGCGGATCGACGTCGGTGACGTCGATGACCTCGCCGTCGATGACGTCATCCGAGGGCCGATGGCCGGCGCCAAACCGATCGCCGACGGTGATCAGCGGGCGCCCGATGCGACGGACGGCCATCGCCGTCAGCACCGGCCGCGCGGCGGCCCGCGTCGGCGGCAGCAGAAGCAGTATCCCCGCGGCGCTGGTGACCAGCCCCGGGACGACGACCAGGATCGTTCCCAGCGCTACCAGCGTGCCATCGGTGAGGGCCGCCCGGGTAGTGCCCAGGCCCGCGCGCAACCGCGCCAGTTGACGCGTGACCTGTGAGCCGGCCAAGGCAACGCCGACGGCGAAAGCCGCCACCAGCGACAGCAGGGTCCAGCCGAGCCCGATCCACCATGCCAGGGCGACCAGCGCCGCCAGTTCGACGAAGACGTAGCCGAGAAACCATCGCGACACCATGTGAGGGCAACGTGTTCCCCGGCTCCGGAGTTCCATCGGGTGTGCGACGCGGCTAGATTCGCGGTGTGACGACAATCGAGATGGACACCCCCGCCGGCCCGATTGATGCGCTGTTGAGCACTCCGGGAGGGCAGGGGCCCTGGCCCGGCGTGGTGGTGATCCACGACGCGATCGGCTACGGACCCGACAAACAGTCGATCTCCGACAAGATCGCAGACGCCGGGTATCTCGCGCTGACGCCGAATCTTTTCGCGCGCGGCGGGCGGGCTCGCTGCGTGCCCCGGGTGTTTCGCGAGCTGCTGACGAAACGGGGCCGCGCTCTGGATGACATTCTGGCCGCGCGCAATCACGTGTTGGCCATGCCGGACTGCACCGGGCGGGTCGGCATCGCCGGCTTTTGCATGGGCGGCGGATTCGCCTTGGTCATGTCGCCGCAAGGTTTTGCTGCCTCGGCACCGTTCTACGGCACCCCGCTGCCGCGGCACCTCGACGAAACGCTGGGCGGCGCGTGCCCGATCGTGGCCAGCTTCGGCGGCCGCGACCCGATGGGCAGAGGGGCGACGGAGCGGCTGCACGAACTGCTGGAGCACAAGGGCATTGCCAACGACGTCAAGAAGTACCCGCACGCCGGGCACAGCTTCGCCAACAAACTTCCCGGCCAGCCGCTGCTGCGCATCGCCGGATTCGGCTACAACGACGACGCCGCCGACGACGCCTGGGCACGGGTCTTCAGCTTCTTCGGCCAGCACTTGCGCTAGGAAGGAGTCACCGGCTCCGCCGGCCGAAGTTCAAGGCCGACATTGCTTTCCATCCCGCCGCGCAGCTTGCTGAAGAAGTTGAATACCCGGCCGACGAGACCGTGCCGTTTGCCGATGGCGTCGTAGACCGCGTTGTTATGCGATTTGTCGAGGATGGTGGCCGTCGCCTCAATGGGCTCGCTCTTGGGCTGACCACGCATATCGCACACCGCCAGCGTGACCCCAGGGGTGTTGCGGATCCGCTTGACCTTCCACGACGTCTCCTGGGTGATGACCAGCAGGCGGTCGCCATCCGGAGCGACCCAGACCGGCGTCGGCTTGGGCCGGCCGTCCTTGGTGAAGGTGGTCAGCAGGACGTACTGGGCTTTGGTGATATCGGCGAACGTAGGCGTCATTGCGCGATTTTATTGCCAGCAACCAGGTCTGCGGCAACGAGACGACGTTCGCGACGGAAGAAATCCGGCAGCTTGACCCGCGCGACGAGCATCAGGACAACACCGGCGGCAGCGAGGACGATCACGATCCAGTTAGGAATTCCCAATCCCCAGATAGGTTGGGAATTTAGGTTTTTAGGGTCAGCGTAGTAGACCATTCCACGCACGAACACGATCATGAAGATCACCGCTCCCAGCACCGGCAAGATGCCCATGGTGAGCAGGTTAGCCATGGATTTGCGCAGTTCTCGTCGGAAGCAGAGCGCGCATGCCAGGCCGGTGAGGCCGAAAGAAAGCGACACCAGGAACCCGAGCCCGGCGATGACGTCGGCGAGCACGTCGGTGGAGATGTTGACGATGGTGACATACCAGATCACCGACAGCACCCCGGCGATCACCGTGGCATAGCCCGGGACCTGGTTGTTTGGGTGAATACTGGCGAAACGCGCGGGGAGGGCGCCTCTGCGGGCCATCGACAGCGCGGTGCGCGCGGCGGGCAAGATGGTGGTCTGGGTGGCCGCGGTCGCCGAGGTCAGCACAGCGATCGTGAGCAGGAAGTGCAGCGGCCCAAGGACGTTGGACGCCAGGCCCCCGGCGAACACGTCATCGGGCGCCTTGGCCAGGGCATCAGGTCCGGCGTAGGCCTGCGCGGCAACCGAGACCAGGATGAAGACCGCGATTAACACGACATTGGCCAGCACCGCAGCCCGCCCGGGTGCCGACCGCGGATTCTCGGTCTCTTCGTTCACCGACACTCCGGAATCCCAGCCCCAGTACAAAAACACGCCTAAGAGCATCCCCTCGAGCAGAGGTGCGAATCCCAGCGTAAAGGGGTTGAACCAGTCGGCAGCGACGGTGATCGATCCCTGCGGATGGCTGGTGTAGGTCTTGATCAGCGCGACGACCGCGAACAGCACCAGGGCCGCCAGTTCCAATCCCAGCAGCAGTTGCTGAGTGCGCGCCGAGACCTCGATGCCTTTCCAGCAGATGAAGGTCAGCGCCGCGATGAAGACGACGCCGAGCCCTGTGACGGCGTGAATGTTCTTGGCGGCGCCGTCGAGCCCGAACAATTTGTAGCCGTAGATACCGGCGATCTGGGCCTGGTTGGCGTTTACGACGATGGCCGCGGAGATCGCCACCCATCCGCCAAGCCAGCCCCAGGCCGGGCCCAACGCCCGGGTGATCCACGAGAAGCTGGTGCCGCAGTCTAGGTCGACCGAGTTGAGATGGCGGTAGGCGAGCGCGATGAACAGCATCGGCACGAACGACACGAGGATCACCGCCGGCAGGTGAGTGCCCATACCGCCCACGGCGGCGATCAACCCGATGCTGGCGGCAAGCCCGTAGCCCGGCGCGGTGGAGGCCACCCCGATCGCCAGGGTGCTCAGGAAACCGATGGCGTCGTGGCGCAGCTGAGCGGGAATCGGATCGGTGGCGTCCTCGCCGGCGGGCACCGCGGGGGTGTCGCTCATCGCAGCCGCTTCAGGGCCGGTGCGCCAGGAATCCTAGCCGCTGACCGGCGTCGGCAACGGCT
Source organism: uncultured Actinomycetota bacterium (assembly GCA_963787635.1). Classification (GTDB taxonomy): domain Bacteria; phylum Actinomycetota; class Actinomycetes; order Mycobacteriales; family Mycobacteriaceae; genus Mycobacterium. Next base: position 52,304 of record CAWBDP010000014.1, read on the forward strand.
TGGTCGTGATGCTCGTAACGTTGTCCAGAGACCGCACGAGCTTGATGAATGTCTTGTCCACGTCCGGCTTTTCGATGTCGTAGACGGACTGGTAAATCTCCCGGATCGCCTGGAGGAAGGCCGACTTCTCCAGCACCGTTGCCTCGCCCTCGTACACCCGGCCGAACGGGTTGTACAGCAGGTGGAGGCTACGGCCGGGCAATTCGGCACTGCGGGCGGGCAATGCGGGCTGCTCGTAGTCGACGTCGAGTTCGCGGAAACCCAGCCGCAGAAAGATTTTGCGCTCGGTCTCGCCGGCGCATTCCAGGTACCAGCCGCGTGCTGCCCTGCCGTCACGTACCAACCTCTCCTCGATGCGCGACGTCAGCTGGCGCAGCTTGCCAGAGCCACGCAGGTGTTCGGCAAACCCCACATAGCCACAGAAGCCGGCGCTTGGCATCGCCAAGAACGAAACCATCCCTTCGCATTTGGCGCCCGCGTCCGTGCGGATAGTCCAGAGGTGATATCGGTAGCCCGGCCGGTAGTAGATACCGCCGTTCTGGAAAGCCTTGCGAAACTCGCTACCGTCGATCGCCGTCTCGCGATCCTTGAACACCTCCTCGTATATCGCGATAGCCTCCTCCAACTCTGGGTCTGTCTCGCTGACCACCTCCTTGACGTGCAAGTGCTGCTCTTTGTCCAAGCCGAGGTAGTCGCTCAACCGGACCAGCTCCACGCGGCGATCGGGCCGGAGGAATTCGCACATTTCTTTGAACTCTTTGTTGTCGTCGGCCGCTTCGATTCGCATGGCCCAGCGCAAATACTCCCGCACGAGAGTGCGCACGTCCGTCGACGGGACCGAGTCGGTGAACCGGGGAGAGCAGCTCTTGGCCACCAGCAGCAGGGTGCGAACGGCGGACCGGTCGCTGGACAGCGGCGGTTGCGTGTAGGGGAAATTCAGCAGGCGGTAGTGGAACTTGTGCCATATCTTGACGCGCGCAAAGGGATCGAAACGGCTTGTCGGCGTGGGCGTGACGTACGGATCGTCCATTTCGCTGACGATCCAGTCGAGTGGACGGCCGCGGCTGTTGTCGGCGTCTTCGTGCAGCAGGCGCTCGGTCTGTTCGAGTAGCTGACCGCCCAGCCCCTTCCCGCGATAGTCGGGCTGGATGACGATGTACTCGATCACCCCGGCGTTGGCTTCATCCAGGTAGTCCGAGATGGAGCCGCCGATCGGTTTGTCGCCGTCGAGCAAGATGACGACGTGGTAGTTATTCTTCTTGTACCAGCCTTTTTCCTTGCGATTCAAGTACTCTTTGATGTTCTTCAACGACTCCCGCTCGTCGCGATCGGGAAACTCAGGGACGAAGCAATCGTCATAAAAGCGCTGCAGCAGCTCGAGGTCGCGCTTCCGGGTAACGCGCAACTCACGATAGGTCGGCATCTCGTCACTGCCCTCGTTGTAATAGTCGTTCACGATGCCCGGCAGTGCGCACGCCGAGTAGTCGCCGTCCATGAAAGGCTGCCTGGGCTCGTAGTCGAGTACGAGGCGCGTCAGCGTGAGGCGGTCGTCCTCATCAACCTCGGTGACGAACTTGGCCACCTTGTTGCGAATGGTCATCTCGGCCGGCATTGAGTAGGGCATGTCATAGCCGCAGGCACTCTCGTCGATGGCGCAGGCGAAGCGCATGACCAGATTCGGTTCGGCACGCAGCAACTGCAGTGTTCCTTCGACGGCGCTGCGCGCGAGTTGGCTGGCGTGAAAGTCGTAAGCCTCACCGTCGGCGATGTTTCCGTGCATGAAGAAAGGAACCAGGTCGCGCCATTGGTGCTCGGGGTTGAGCGGTTCACCGGTGTCGGCCGAACACATCACGAACGCGATCCACAGATACGCCGAGTAGTACAGCGAAAACACCTGCTCTTCGGTCCCGCCGGCGCGTCGTATCCCGTTGGCCTCCTCGGTGGTGTCGAGGACCAGTCGTTTGTCGTGCCAGATGGCCCGCTGCGCCGGGCAAAAACCAGTCTCGCCGAGCGCCGGACCCCACTTCAATGTGCCCGAGACGCGCGTCTGCCACGCCAGCCCGTCGATCTGGGCGCTGGTCTGCGATGCGAACGTGCGGAGGATTTCCGGTGAGGTACAACGCAATACAAGCGAAGTGTTCTCATCGCCGAAGCCGTACTGCAGGGCGACCTCGCCGTGCCACTCCGGGCAGCTGCACACCGGAATGCTCGGACCCCACAGCAGCCAGCAGTCGAAGATGAACACCTGGATTTTTCGGGCCTGGCTGTACCTGAAGTCATCGCCCGGGCGAATGACGGCCCGCCCGTAGCCCTCGACGATGGGCTTCCAGTCCTCCTCGTAACGGGCGAGCACGCCGGTCAACAGGTGCAGCGGTGCCACGAAGCCTGACCTGATCGTCACCTTGGCCAAAAAACTCGGTTGCTGGTTCACGTGGCGGCGCTGGGAAGCCAACGCGTTGAAATAGCGATCGATACCGTCGTTGTCGATCAGCGGCGAACACGTATCGACATCGATGGACCGGTTTTCCTCCTCTTCGTACGCCAGTGCACGGAGCAGGCTGGCGGTGTGCTGCGCCCACGCCTTCTTGTCTTTTACCCATTCGGCTCTGGCCTCGAGATATTCGTCTCTGTTGCGATGGTCCAGCAGACGCGGCGGGTCGGGAACAGGATCGAGAAGTTCGATCTCGATACGCAGCCGCGCCACCTGGCGAAGCGAACGCGTCTGGATACTGCGCTGAAATATCTCGAACAACGTGAGCAGCGCTTGCCAATAGCGATGCACGCTGCCGTGGTGCAAGCCGTCTTCGGGAAGGCTCCGGGCCAGCAGGGCCCAGGCCGGCAGAAGCTGCGTGATGGCAACCACTATCAACGCGATCCCGCTCAACAGCGAACCGATCGTGACGATGTTGTCGAGGGCGCTGGCTTCCGGGCCGAAGTTATCGAAAAACCCGGCTTGCGGGCCGAATCCCGCCAGATCGGACAAGATCAGCTCCCCTTCGCACGGTGATCAGTTTCTGCCAGCTGCGGTGGTTGTGGCCTGCGCTTACGTGATCATTGTGCCTAACGAACCGCTGATTTCGCTGATTTTTCCGCTGTGCGCGGCGCCAAGTCAGCGTTCTAGGTCACCTTCGGTTTCCAGCAGCACCTGTCGCAGCGCGTCGAGGGTGGCCGGCTCGGGCGCAGCCCACATGCCGCGGCTGACCGCCTCCAGCAGCCGCTCAGCCATGCCGTGCAGCGCCCAGGGATTGGATTCGGCCATGAATTTGCGGTTGTCCAGATCCAGCACGTAGGCCGCGGTGAGCTGTTCGTACATCCAGTCGGCCAGCACCCCGGCGGTGGCGTCGTAGCCGAACAGGTAGTCGACGGTCGCGGCCATCTCGAAGGCGCCCTTGTAGCCGTGCCGGCGCATCGCGGTCATCCAGCGCGGATTCACGACGCGGGCGCGAAAGACCCGGGTGGTCTCCTCCGACAGGGTGCGGGTGCGGATCGCGTCCGGCCGGGTGTTGTCGCCGATGTAGGCGGCCGGCGTCTGGCCGGTCAGCGCCCGCACGGTGGCCACCATGCCGCCGTGGTATTGGAAGTAGTCGTCGGAGTCGGCGATGTCATGCTCACGGGTGTCGGTGTTCTTGGCGGCGACGGCGATGCGCCGGTACTGCCGGTTCATGTCGTCGGTGGCTGCCCGCCCGTCCAGGCCGCGACCGTAAGCGAATCCGCCCCAGGCGGTGTACACCTGCGCCAGGTCGGCGTCGTCGCGCCAATTACGGCTGTCGATCAACTGCAACAGACCCGCCCCGTAGGTTCCCGGTTTGGAGCCGAAAATTCTTGTGGTGCAGCGGCGTTGATCGCCGTGGTGAGCGAGGTCGGCTTGGGCGTGGGCGCGCACGTAGTTGTTTTCGGCGGATTCGTCGAGGCCGGCGACCAACTGCACCGCGTCGTCGAGCATCGTCACCACATGCGGGAAGGCGTCGCGGAAGAACCCGGAGATCCGCACCGTGACGTCGATACGGGGCCGGCCCAGCTCGGCGAGCGAAATCGGCTCCAGGCTGACGACTCGTCGCGAGGCGTCGTCCCACACGGGCCGAACACCCAGCAGGGCAAGCACTTCGGCGATGTCGTCGCCGGCGGTGCGCATGGCCGAAGTGCCCCACACCGACAGTCCCACCGACCGCGGCCAGCTCCCGTAGTCGCCGCGGTAGCGGGCCAGTAGCGAATCCGCCATGGCCACACCGGTTTCCCACGCCAATCGAGACGGCACCGCTTTGGGGTCCACGGAGTAGAAGTTGCGTCCGGTGGGCAGCACATTGACCAGTCCGCGCAACGGCGAACCCGAAGGCCCGGCCGGAATGAACCGGCCCTCCAGCGCTTTGAGCACCTGGTCGATTTCTCCTGCTGTGGCGGCCAACCGGGGCACCACCTCGGTGGCGGCGAAGCGCAGCACCGCAGCGACGTCGGCGTTGTCGGTCAAGCGTTCGGCGGCATCGGGATTCCAGTCGGCGGCTTGCAGCGCGGCGACCAGCCCACGGGCAGCGGCCTCGGCCTGATCCACCGAAGACCGTTCGTCGCTGCCATCTTCGGCCAGACCGAGGGCCTGCCGCAGACCAGGCAGGGCGTGTTGGCCGGCGAACAGCTGCCGCGCCCGTAGGATCGCCAGCACCAGATCGAGTTCGGCTTCCCCCGTTGGCTTTTGCCCGAGGATGTGCAGCCCGTCGCGAATCTGGACGTCCTTGATCTCGCACAGCCAGCCGTCGATGTGCAGGATCATGTCATCGAACGAGTCCTCTTCCGGCCGTTCGGTCAGCCCCAGGTCATGGTCCATCTTGGCGGCCCGGATGAGCGTCCAGATCTGTTGGCGGATGGCAGGCAGCTTGGCCGGGTCCAGCGCGGCGACGGTGGCATGCTCGTCGAGCAGCTGCTCCAAACGCGCGATGTCGCCGTAGGTTTCGGCGCGGGCCATCGGCGGGATGAGGTGGTCGACGAGCACCGCGTGCGCCCGCCGTTTGGCCTGGGTACCTTCGCCGGGGTCGTTGACCAGGAATGGGTAGATCAGCGGCAAGTTGCCCAGCGCCGCATCGGATCCGCAGGCCGCCGACATGCCGAGCGTCTTTCCCGGCAGCCACTCCAGGTTGCCGTGCTTGCCCAGATGGACCACGGCGTCGGCTTTGAAGCCGGTTTCCAGCCAGCGGTAGGCAGCCAGATAGTGGTGGCTGGGCGGCAGATCCGGATCGTGATAGATGGCGATGGGATTGTCGCCGAAGCCGCGGGGCGGCTGCACCATCAGCACGAGGTTGCGGGCCTGGATTGCGGCGATCACGATTTCACCGTCGGGATGGTGGCTGCGGTCCACGAACAGATCGCCAGGCGGTGGCCCCCAGTGCCGTGTCACCGCTTCGGCCAGCTCGGCGGGCAGCGTCGCGAACCACTCCCGATAGTCCTTGGCGGAAACCCGGATCGGGTTGCCGGCGAGTTGTCCTTCGGTGAGCCAGTCGGGGTCTTGGCCGCCGCGTTCGATCAGCGCGTGGATCAGCGCGTCACCGTCTTGCGCTTCGACGCCGGGTAGCTCGCCGACCTGGTAGCCGTGCCCGCGCATCGCCTGCACCAGTTTGACGGCACTGGCCGGGGTGTCCAGCCCCACCGCGTTGCCGATACGAGCGTGTTTGGTCGGGTACGCCGAGAACACCAATGCCACCCGCTTGTCGGCGGCTTTGACGTGGCGCAGCCGTGCGTGAGCCACCGCCAGACCGGCGACCCGCGCGCAGCGCTCGGGGTCGGCGACATAGGAGATCAGCCCCTCGTCGTCGATTTCCTTGAACGAGAACGGCACTGTGATGATGCGTCCGTCGAACTCCGGCACCGCCACCTGGGTGGCCACGTCCAGCGGGCTCAGGCCGTCATCATTGTCGCGCCACTGCCGGCGGGCACTGGTCAGGCACAATCCCTGCAAGATCGGGATGTCCAGGGCGGCAAGGTGTTCGACGTTCCAGCCGTCGTCCTCACCGCCGGCTTGGGCCGTCGCGGGTTTGGCTCCCCCGGCGGCCAGCACGGTGACCACCATCGCATCGGCTCGGGCCAGCATGTCCAGCATGTCGGGTTCGGCGGTGCGCAGCGAGGCGCAGTACACCGGCAGCGGGCGTGCGCCTGCGGCTTCGAGTGCGCGGCAGAGCGCTTCGATATAGCCGGTATTGCCGGCCAGCTGCTGCGCCCGGTAATACAGCACCGCGATCGTCGGGCCTTCGAGGTTTTCCTCGTCCGGGCGCTGCGGCGCTCCCCAGGTCGGGGTGCTGACCGGCGCGGTGAAACCGAACCCGGTCATCAGCACCGTGTCGGACAGGAAGGCGTGCAGTTGGCGCAGGTTGGGCACCCCACCCTGGGCCAGGTAGACATGCGCCTGCAGCGCGATGCCGGCCGGCACGCTGGACCGCTCGGTCAGGTCGGCGTCCGGAGACTGCTCGCCGCTGACCACGACGGCCGGGATGCCGCTGGCCAGCACCATGTCGATGCCGTCCTGCCAGGCCCGGTAGCCGCCGAGAATGCGGACCACCACCACGTCGGCGCCGTCGAGCAGGTCGGGCAGCTCGTCGAGGAGCAGCCGCGCCGGATTGGCCCACCGGAAGCTCGCGCCGCTGGCGCGGGCGGTGATCAGGTCGGTGTCGGACGTCGACAAGAGCAGCACGGTCGGTTCGGGCACTGTTCATTCGTACCGCACCGACCGTCAGAGCTCGACTTCAAGCATTTGTTGAGGATCTTGCAAGCGGTTGCCTCAATCCTTTCCTGAACCCACAGCGGTCGCGTCCGGTGGCCGCCGGGAAGGAGGACACGTGTGGCCCCGGATCGTGCTCATGCCCTGGTGGGCGCGCGCGTTAGCAGCGGCCGGCGGGTACGCCCTCGTCGTGGCCTTGAGCTGGTGCGAGCATGGGCTGGCCGGCGATCCACAGCAGTCCTGGTCGTTCACGCTGACGAGTCACGTCGCGAACGTCGTGATTTTCGGACTCGTGGTCGCCGCGTTCACCAGCGCCGCACATAGCGCCTATGCGTACGCGCTCGCTGGGCTCGACTCTGCCCATAGGTCGGCCGCCATCAATGCGAGCTTTCGCGGGCCGGTCCCCGTCGATGCGTCCGTCCGCGATGCGGCGATCAGGATCGCCTGGCGCAGGCTGCAATCCGCCAGGTCCTGGCGGGTACTGCTGGGCTTGCTCGTCCTTTTCGAGGGCTTGGCGCTGGCGCTGGGCAAGTGGCCATCTGGTTGGGACCTTGAAGACTGGATTGATTTCGCAGCCTTCCTCGTCATCGCGGTCGGGGCCTGGTTTTTATCGCAAAGCCTCAAGCACCGGATCCAGATGCTGAGGCAGGCCGCTTCGACGTGAAGTTGGCGGGATAGCTGTCGGGCTCGCGGTCAGCTGCACCAGCGCACGGCACCGTCCCGCAGTTATCCCCAGTGGGCTGTTTCTCCACAACCGCTGGTCACAGCTGATGACCGCGTTGACTCATCGGAAATGCGCGCGAAAGGCCTCTTCGTTGCCTCACACGAAATGCGCGCGTGCGGCGCGCCTACCTGATCGGTCGGCTATGACCTCAGTAGGCCCAGATGATGGGGTTGACATTGGCCGAGGGCAGGACAGTGACCGAGACGACCGCGATCCGCTACTCGCTGGCGGACAAACCGGCGAAGGGCATCATTCTCGACGAGTTGTGCCCACCACGGGCTGGCACCGCAACCATGCCCGCAAGACGCTCAAGAGGCGTTACCGCCCAAACCGGTATCACCGAGAAGTCCGCGGCCAACGATGTACGGACCGGATGTCATTGCCGCACTGACGGTGTGCTGGACGGTGCTGGGAATGCCGGCCGGCAAGCGGCTAGCGCCGATGTTGGACGAACTGGATCAGCTCAAGAGTCGTTGCACCACCAAACCGGGATCGCTGCTCAAAAGTCACATTCCGGTGCGCACCTGGGCCGACTGGGACGACGCCCAACCCGGGTTCGTCGAGATCGACCTGGTATCCCACCACAGCGGCAACGCCGCTGGCCAGTTCGCGTTCACGCTGACGGTCACCGACATCGCCACCGGCTGGACCGAGAACCGCTCCGTGCCCAAAAGCCGCCAAATGCGTCTGGCCGCGCTGAATGACATCGCCTACAAGATGCCGTTCCCGATCCCGGGGGTGGACTCTGACAACGGATCGGAATTCATCAATGTCTACTTGCTGCAATGGTACCAAAGGCACCAGATCACCTTCACCCGCGCGCGGCCAGCCAACAAGAACGACGGCTGCGACGTCGAGCAGAAAAACTGGGCGGTGGTCCGCACCGTCGTCGGTTACCACCGCTATGACACCGCCGCAGAAATGTTGCTACTCAACGAAATCTGGCAGCTGCAGTCCAAACTCACCAACTACTACCCCCAGCAGAAACTGCTGTCCAAGGTCCGCGAGGGCGCCAAGGTGTCCAAGAAGTACGACACCGCGACCACCCCGTTTCACCGCGCGATCGATCACCCAATGCCGGCGATGCTGCCCGGACCGGATGCCTTCGACACCGACCGCACCGCCTGATCACCTCAACACCAACCACGTTCTCCCACAACCACATCGAACTAAGGAACTTCGCCATGACCATTCACGATCCCAGCCTGCGGGCGGCCCTGAAGACGTTGAAACTGACCGGCATGCTCGACACCCTCGATGCCCGCCTGGCCCAAACCCGTGACGGCAAGCTCGGGCACCTGGAATTCCTGCAGGTACTGTGCGAAGACGAAATCGCCCGCCGCGACACCGCCGCCCTGGCACGACGGGTCCGCCGCGCCCGCTTCGAACAACCCAACACCTTCGAGGACTTCGACTTCACCGTCTGCCCCTGCCCGCTGCGATGCTGCGCGACCTGGCCGCCCTGCGCTGGCTCGACGCCGGTGAATCAGTCATTCTCTACGGTCCGGTCGG
>CAWBDP010000015.1:0-197540 GCA_963787635.1 uncultured Actinomycetota bacterium
TGTTACGATCACGGCCGTGACGTTCGACCCGGCGACCGATAGGGGTTCGTATTTGATGGCAACTCAACCGTTAGCCGGCGCGACGGCCGCGCCGCGCATTGCGACGGGACGCACGCCTCAACCGGGAAAAAATCTTGACGGTGGCCGCGGAATTGATGGCTCAGCGTGGTCGCAACATTTCCCTCGCCGAGATCGCCCGGCCTGCCGGGGTCGGCGTCGGGACCCTCTACCGTGCATTTTCCGACCGCGCCGCGCTATTTCACGCTATGCAGTTGCGGGGCTACAACATCCTGATCGCCGCGCTCAACCGTGTCGAAGAGTCGGGACTGACCGGCGCCGATGCAATAGAAAGTTGGCTCAATGAACGCGTCGAGCTAGGCACCCAACTGATGCTGCCCCTGCACGGGGCACCGCCCCTTACCGACGACGCATCGATCGCCGCCCGCGGACGCGCCGTTGCCGCGCTGGAGCGATTCCTCGCCGACGGCCGCGCCGACGGCACAGTACGCAGCGACGTCAACGCCACCGACATCATCGTCTGCGCGGCCATGATCAGCCAGCCCCTGCCACACAGCCCCGGCTGGCCATCATCGCCCAGCGCCACATCAGCATTTTTGTCGACGGCATCCGTGCCTCCGGCCGTCCCCTGCCCGGTCCGCCTAAGGACCTTGAGGCGATGCTTCGCGGAGAAGCGCCCGGCGAGCGTCACGCTTCAACCCCGCGCGAATAAGCAGCGCGAGCGGTTGAACTACTGTAACTTCTCTATTCCGTTGATCGAATACAGTTTTCGAGGACCGGTTCCGTCCGAAGGTGGTGACCAGGCCCCACTTCGCTGGCTAACGATACTCTCGACGTTGGAATGTGAATGGGTTCGACTGATGTACCGAATCATGTTGTGCTGCAACAACTCGTCAACCGAATCGACCCAAGACGGAAGGGTGATGGTCCAGCGCGCCTGGAGAGGCGTTCGGCGGCCACCGACTGGTATTGCGTCCAGGCCTCCGCCATGACTTACCGCGATCAGCACGTCTCCGAACGCGGCCCCGGCTCGCTCGTCGCTGTCGTCGTTCTTGGCGTGGCCACGATCAGGGTACGTGCCCGCCGGATGGCGGTGTCGTGCAATACCGTACGGGCAGCCTTGGTGTCGGGTCCGCCGCCGAAGTACACGCGAACTAGCCCGGGCTGAGTCCCGTGCGAGGTCGACGATGACATGGAGCAGCTGGATGAGCTTCACCTTCGGGCGTATCGGAGCGACAACATCCCGCAATCCTCAGCCTGGTACTTGACATCTGACACAACCATACGTAACCCTTTTAAAGAACATTCAGTGGTTACAGGAGGGTGAAAATGCGACGGGTTGCAGCAGCCGCAGAGGGACCGATGTCGACCGGACTTCGCACAAGGTTCGTGAAGCCTTGACGCGCGACCACGAACCGGTGGCGGCGCCGGTCTCGGAGTCCGAAGCAGGGACTACGAGCTACGGGCGCCGTGGAGATCGTCAAGGATCTCTACGCAAAGTTGACTGCCGGCGATCCAGGCGGCGCTCTCCCCTGATGTCTGACGACATCGAGTGGATCACCATGATGGACTACAAGGTCGACGGGCGTGGCCCGCAAAAAGTCCTTGAGGGCATGCTGATACCGGCAATGGAAGAGTGGAAGCCGTACACGCTGACGCCGCACGAATTCATCTGCGAGGGCGATAAAGTCGTATCGGTTGGCCGGTTCAAGGGAACGAACCGTGCGACCGGTAACATGTGGAGGTTGACTACTCTCACATCTGGGAAATAAACGGCCACAAGTAGTACGGCACCGCCAATTCATAGACACCGGCAAGATTGAGCCGTCACGCCAACCCGGCTAAGGCCGCTGCCGAGCAGAGGTCGCCAAGCAAACCTGCGTGGTTTCGCTGAGTGGCCCTCGATCCGCCCCCCGCGCCGACGACCGCCCCGTCCCGGGTTCTTATCATCGTCGGGCACGGGTGACTTCGCGTTGGACACGGTTGCTGGAAATCGCTGAATGCGTCAACGACTTCCTCGGCAGCGCAACACAAAGCCATTGACGTGGCGCAGCAGAACGGGAGGATCTAGGCAATGGGCGAAGCGTTGCAGGGTAAGACCGTTGTTGTGGTGGGGCAAGGGGGCGGGATTGCGCGTGCTGTCACGGTTTTGGCGCGATCTGAGGGCGCTAGAGTCGTGTTGCCGGCCGGGATAAGGCCCGACTGGCAGCCGCTTACCGCGACACGGATATTAACGCCGAGGTTGTTGACGTCACCGATAATTCGTCGATTGCGGCACTTGCTGAACGAGTAGGGCTTGTTGACCATGTGGTGTCGGCGGTGTGGCCCGCGCACGGGGAAGACTTGATCAGCTGGAGCGCGTAAGTCTGCTGAAATCGTTTGACACGAAGGTGATCGGGCCGCTGATGCTAACGAAATATTTCGCAGCACAGATCAATCGGGGCGGGTCGTTCGTACTTTTCTCGGGATTTCCCGCGTTCAAGATCAATGTCGGTTTTCTTGGGGTGGCCATCACCGACGGTGCGGTCGACTTTTTGACGCGTTCGCTGGCGGTCGAGTCTGCACCGATCAGGGTCAACGCGATCTCTCCGGGTGTCATCGACTCCGGCGCGTGGGATTCGCTGGGCGAGCAGGGCAAGCGTGACCACTTCGAGAACGTCAGCCGCACCAACTTGGCGCACCGAATAGGGACGGCCGAGGATGTGGCCGACGCGGCGCTTTTCGCGATGACGAACACATTTGTGACCGGTGTGACGCTCAAAGTCGACGGCGGCCAGCATCTGATGTGATCCATTGTGACGGCTGGGCCGCTGACGACGGCGGTTCACGTTCGGACGCGAGTGTGAAGCCAGCTTCACGTTCGGCGGATATGCACGAAACGTTCGGCGGATAAGCACGAAAAATCCCCGGGGCGGACCCGGGGATTTCGTCGCTACCTACCGGTAGTCGCTGTAGCCGTAGTCGTCCAGCGGGACAGCAGCACCAGTGGCCTGACCGAAGTCCGGGCTGTAGTACTGGTCCTCGTAGGACGGGATCGTATAAGCAGCTGCACGCGCCTCTTCTGTCGGCTGAACCTGAATGTTGCGGTAGCGGTTGATGCCGGTACCGGCGGGGATCAGCTTTCCGATGATCACGTTCTCCTTCAGACCGTTAAGCCTGTCGCTGCGACAGTTGATCGCCGCATCGGTCAGCACTCGCGTGGTCTCCTGGAACGACGCAGCGGACAGCCACGAGTCGGTGGCCAGTGACGCCTTCGTGATACCCATCAGCACCGGACGACCGGCCGCGGGCTCGCCACCCTCGGCCACTACCCGACGGTTCTCGGCCTCGAACTCCGCGCGGTCGATCAGCGAGCCGGGCAAGAACTCCGTCGAGCCCGAGTCGATGATGGTCACGCGGCGCAGCATCTGGCGGACGATCACCTCGATGTGCTTGTCGTGGATCGACACACCCTGGGCGCGGTAGACCTCCTGGACCTCCTTGACCAGGTGGATCTGTACCTCGCGGGGGCCCTGCACGCGTAGCACCTCATGCGGGTCGGCGGAGCCTTCCATCAGTTGCTGGCCCACCTCGACATGGTCGCCGTCAGTGAGTAGCCGCTCGGTACCGTCCTCGTGCTTGAACACGCGCAGCCGCTGCCGCTTGGACAGTTTGTCGTACACCACTTCCTCGCCACCGTCGTCGGGGACGATGGTGATCTTGTAGAAGCGCTCACCGTCCTCGAGGCGGACCCGCCCGGTGACGTCGGCGATCGGGGCCTTCCCGCGCGGGATCCGGGCCTCGAACAGCTCCTGCACGCGGGGCAGACCGCCGGTGATGTCCTCACCGACACCACCCTGGTGGAAGGTGCGCATGGTCAGCTGCGTGCCGGGCTCGCCGATGGACTGCGCGGCCACGATACCCACGGCCTCGCCGATGTCGACCAGCTTGCCGGTGGCCATCGAGCGGCCGTAGCAGGTCGCGCACACCCCGGTACCGGTGGCGCAGGTCAGCACCGAACGTACCTTCACCTGGGTGATGCCCGCCGCTAGCAGCGCGTCGATCTCCGGGTCGCCCAGGTCCTCGCCGCGGGCAACGACGACCTTGCCGGCCGCGTCGACCGCGTCAGTACCCAAAGTGCGCGCGTAGGCCGAGGTTTCGATGAACGGATCACGGATCAGCGCGGCCTTGCCATCAACCGGGTGCTGACGCTCGGCCAGCTCGACGACGATGCCGCGCTCGGTCTGGCAGTCGTGCTCGCGCACGATGACATCCTGCGAGACGTCCACCAGACGACGGGTCAGGTACCCCGAGTCCGCGGTACGCAACGCGGTGTCGGCCAAGCCTTTCCGCGCGCCGTGGGTGTTGATGAAGTACTCCAGCACGGTCAGGCCCTCGCGGAACGACGACTTGACCGGACGCGGGATGAATTCACCCTTGGGGTTGGTCACCAGCCCCTTCATACCGGCCAGCGTGCGGGTCTGGGTGAAGTTACCGGTGGCACCGGAGTCGACGATGGTGATGATCGGGTTGTCGACCGGGTAGTGCTCGCGCAGCGCCTGACCGACCTCGTCGGTGGCTTCCTTCCAGATCTCCACCAGCGCCTCGTTGCGCTCGTCGTGGTTCAAAGCGCCGCGCTGGAACTGCTTTTCGACCTTGTCGGCGCGTTCTTCGTAGGCGTCGAGGATCTCTTGCTTGCGCGGGGGCACCAGCACGTCGGCCATCGACACCGTGACACCACTGCGGGTGGCCCAGTAGAAACCGGCGTCCTTGAGCTTGTCCACGGTCTGCGCCACGACGATCATCGGGTAGCGCTCGGCCAGATCGTTGATGATCGACGCCTGGACCTTCTTGTGCATCTGCTTGTTCACGAACGGGTAGCCCAGCGGCAGCAGCTCGTTGAACATCACCCGGCCCAGCGTGGTCTCGGCCATCCAGGCGTCGCCCGGCTGCCACCCGTTGGCACCGAACAGCTCGGCCTCGAGGTCGGCCGGCGGACGCAGCTGGGTCAGCCGCACCTTGATCTTGGCCCGTACCGACAGCACACCGCGGTCGGCGGCCATGATCGCCTCGGCCGGCGAGGAAAACACTCCCGACTCCGGACGATCCTTGGCCGCGGACTGGTACTCGCCGGTGTCGCCGTCGACCTCCGTGGTCAGGTAGTACAGCCCGGTCACCATGTCCAGTCGCGGCATGGCCAACGGACGGCCCGACGCCGGCGACAGGATGTTGTTGGACGACAACATCAGGATGCGGGCCTCGGCCTGGGCCTCGGCGGAAAGCGGCAAGTGCACCGCCATCTGGTCACCGTCGAAATCGGCGTTGAACGCCTCACACACCAACGGGTGCAGCTGAATCGCCTTGCCTTCCACCAGCATCGGCTCGAAAGCCTGGATCCCCAGTCGGTGCAGGGTCGGTGCCCGGTTCAGCAGCACCGGGTGCTCGGCGATGACCTCTTCGAGCACGTCCCACACCTGGGGACGCTGACGCTCCACCATCCGCTTGGCGCTCTTGATGTTCTGCGCGTGGTTGAGGTCGACGAGCCGCTTCATCACGAACGGCTTGAACAGCTCGAGCGCCATCAACTTGGGCAGACCGCACTGGTGCAGCTTGAGCTGCGGGCCAACCACGATGACGCTGCGGCCCGAGTAGTCGACGCGCTTACCGAGCAGGTTCTGCCGGAACCGGCCCTGCTTGCCCTTGAGCAGATCGCTCAGCGACTTCAGCGGACGGTTGCCCGGCCCGGTGACCGGACGGCCGCGGCGGCCGTTGTCGAACAGCGCATCGACGGACTCCTGCAGCATCCGCTTCTCGTTGTTGACGATGATCTCGGGGGCGCCGAGGTCGATCAGCCTCTTGAGCCGGTTGTTGCGGTTGATCACCCGGCGGTACAAGTCATTCAAGTCAGACGTGGCGAACCGGCCGCCGTCGAGCTGAACCATCGGGCGCAGCTCCGGCGGGATGACCGGGACGGCGTCGAGCACCATGCCCATCGGCGAGTTGCCCGACTGCTGGAAGGCCGCCACCACCTTGAGCCGCTTCAAAGCACGAAGCTTCTTCTGCCCCTTGCCGTTACGGATGACCTCGCGCAGGTTGTCAGCCTCGGCGCCGATGTCGAAAATCTCGATCAGCTTCTGGATCGACTCGGCGCCCATCGCGCCGGTGAAGTACTCGCCATAACGATCGACCAGTTCGCGGTAGAGGTTCTCGTCGACGATCAGCTCCTTGGGAGCCAGCTTGGTGAACTTGGTCCAGATCTCTTCCAGCCGGTCCAGCTCACGCTGGGCGCGGTCGCGCAGCTGACGCATCTCGCGCTCGCCGCCGTCGCGAACCTTGCGCCGCGCATCGGCTTTGGCGCCTTCGGCCTCCAGCTCAGCCAGGTCGGCCTCGAGCTTCTGGGCGCGCGCCTCCAGGTCGGCGTCGCGCTTGTCCTCGACCGCCTTGCGCTCCACGACCATCTCAGCCTCGAGCGTGGAGAGCTCGTTGTGGCGCATCTCGTCGTCGACCGCGGTGATCACATAGGCGGCGAAGTAGATGATCTTCTCGAGATCCTTCGGCGCCAGGTCCAACAGGTACCCCAGGCGCGAAGGCACGCCCTTGAAGTACCAGATGTGGGTGACCGGTGCGGCCAGCTCGATGTGGCCCATCCGCTCGCGGCGCACCTTGGCTCGGGTCACCTCGACGCCGCAGCGCTCACAGATGATGCCCTTGAAGCGCACGCGCTTGTACTTGCCGCAGTAGCACTCCCAGTCGCGAGTCGGTCCGAAGATCTTCTCGCAGAACAGGCCGTCTTTCTCCGGCTTGAGGGTGCGGTAGTTGATCGTCTCCGGCTTCTTGACCTCGCCGAAAGACCACTGCCTGATGTCATCAGCGGTGGCCAGGCCAATGCGGAGTTCATCGAAGAAGTTGACGTCTAGCACGTAACTCCCTTTCCCCTTGCGGGTTTAGTAACACTGTGTTCAACGTGACTCGCGTACGCGCTCGTCACTAAGCAAGATCCTCAACAGAAGCGGATTCGTTGCGGGACAGGTTGATTCCCAGGTTGGCGGCTGCGCGCTCCAGGTCCTCGTCGTCGCCGTCGCGCATTTCGATGGCCGCGCCGTCGCTGGAGAGCACCTCGACGTTGAGGCACAGCGACTGCAGCTCCTTGAGCAGCACCTTGAACGACTCGGGGATGCCCGGCTCGGGAATGTTCTCGCCCTTGACGATCGCCTCGTACACCTTGACTCGCCCCACGGTGTCGTCGGACTTGATGGTCAGCAGCTCCTGCAAGGTGTAGGCGGCGCCGTAGGCCTGCATGGCCCAGCACTCCATCTCACCGAACCGCTGGCCACCGAACTGCGCCTTACCGCCCAACGGCTGCTGGGTGATCATCGAGTACGGCCCGGTGGAGCGAGCGTGAATCTTGTCGTCCACCAGGTGGTGCAGCTTCATGATGTACATGTAGCCCACCGTCACCGGGTACGGGAACGGCTCGCCGCTGCGGCCGTCGAGCAGCACCGCCTTGCCGTCGCCGTTGACCAGCACCTCGCCGTCGCGGTTGGGCAGCGTGGAGGCCAGCAGACCCTGCAGCTCCTCCTCCTTGGCACCGTCAAAGACCGGGGTCGCCGTCATGGTGTCCGGCCCCGCCGACAGCAACTCCTCGGGAAGGCGCTCCGCCCACTCGGGTACGCCACCGGCGACGTCGACGTTCCAGCCGCTCTTGGTGACCCACCCCAGGTGGGTCTCCAGGATCTGGCCGATGTTCATCCGTCGCGGCACACCGTGGGTGTTCAGGATGATGTCCACCGGCGTGCCGTCCGGCAGGAACGGCATATCCTCCTGCGGCAGGATCTTGCCGATCACGCCCTTGTTGCCGTGGCGGCCGGCCAGCTTGTCGCCGTCGGAGATCTTCCGCTTCTGAGCCACGTAGACGCGGACCAGTTCGTTGACACCGGCCGGCAGCTCGTCGTCGTCCTCGCGGGAGAACACCCGGATACCGATCACCTTGCCGGACTCGCCGTGCGGCACCTTCAGTGAGGTGTCGCGGACCTCGCGGGCCTTTTCACCGAAGATCGCACGCAGCAGCCGCTCCTCCGGCGTCAGCTCGGTCTCACCCTTCGGGGTGACCTTGCCCACCAGGATGTCGCCGTCGCGGACCTCGGCCCCGATGCGCACGATGCCGCGCTCGTCGAGGTCGGCCAGCACCTCGTCGGAGACGTTCGGGATGTCCCGGGTGATCTCCTCGGCGCCCAGCTTGGTGTCGCGGGCGTCGATCTCGTGCTCCTCGATGTGAATCGAGGTGAGCACGTCCTCTTCGACCAGGCGGTTGGACAGGATGATCGCGTCCTCGTAGTTGTGGCCTTCCCACGGCATGATCGCCACCAGCAGGTTCTTGCCCAGCGCCATCTCACCGTTGTCGGTGCATGGCCCGTCGGCGACGACCTGGCCGGCCTCGACCCGTTCCCCAGCGTCCACGATGGGCCGCTGGTTGGCGCAGGTGCCGTGGTTGGAGCGGGCGAATTTGCGCATCCGGTAGGTCTGCCGGGTGCCGTCGTCGGCCATCACCGTGATGTAGTCGGCGGATACCTCCTCGATCACTCCGGCCTTGTCGGCGACCACCACGTCGCCGGCGTCGATCGCGGCGCGCAGCTCCATGCCGGTGCCCACCAGCGGTGCCTCGCTGCGCACCAGCGGAACAGCCTGGCGCTGCATGTTGGCACCCATCAGGGCGCGGTTGGCGTCGTCGTGCTCGAGGAACGGGATCATGGCGGTGGCCACCGACACCATCTGGCGCGGTGAAACGTCCATGTAGTCCACCTCGGCGGAGGATACGTACTCGACCTCGCCGGCCTTACGGCGGACCAGCACGCGCGCCTCGGTGAAGCGGCCCTCGTCGTCGATCGGCGAGTTCGCCTGGGCCACGACGTGGCGGTCTTCCTCGTCGGCGGTCAGGTACTCGATGTCGTCGGTGACCACACCGTCGACCACCTTGCGGTAGGGCGTTTCGATGAACCCGAACGGGTTCACCCTCGCGTACACCGACAGCGAACCGATCAGGCCGATGTTGGGACCCTCCGGGGTCTCGATCGGGCACATCCGGCCGTAGTGGCTGGAGTGCACGTCGCGGACCTCGAGGCCGGCGCGCTCACGGGACAGACCGCCGGGGCCCAGTGCCGACAGCCGGCGCTTGTGGGTCAGACCCGACAGCGGATTGTTCTGGTCCATGAACTGGGAGAGCTGGCTGGTGCCGAAGAACTCCTTGATCGCGGCGACCACCGGGCGGATGTTGATCAGCGTCTGCGGCGTGATCGCCTCGACGTCCTGAGTGGTCATCCGCTCGCGGACCACCCGCTCCATTCGGGACATCCCGACCCGGATCTGGTTCTGGATCAGCTCGCCCACGGTACGCAGCCGGCGATTGCCGAAGTGGTCGATGTCGTCGGTCTCCACCGGCACCTCGACACCGCCCGGGACGGTCATCGTGGTCTGGCCCTCGTGCAGGCGTACCAGGTATTCGATGGTGGCGACGACGTCCTCTTGGGTCAGTGTCGTCTTGGTGGGATTAGCCGTCTCGGCTGGTTTGAGCCCGAGCTTCTTGTTGACCTTGTAGCGGCCGACTCGGGCCAGGTCGTAGCGCTTCTCCTTGAAGAACAGGTTCTCCAGCAGCGTCTGTGCGGACTCCTTGGTCGGCGGCTCGCCCGGACGCAGTTTGCGGTAGATGTCCAGCAGCGCCTCGTCGGTGCCGGCGGTGTTGTCCTTCTCCAGCGTGGACATCATGATCTCGGAGAAGCCGAACCGCTCGGTGATCTGCTCGCTGGTCCAGCCCAGCGCCTTGAGCAGCACGGTGACCGGCTGACGACGCTTGCGGTCGATACGCACGCCGACGGTGTCGCGCTTGTCGACGTCGAATTCCAGCCAGGCACCACGGCTGGGAATCACCTTGACGCTGTGCAGCGTCTTCTCGGTGGACTTGTCGATGGTCTCGTCGAAGTAGACCCCCGGCGAGCGGACGAGCTGACTCACGACGACCCGCTCGGTGCCGTTGATGATGAACGTGCCCTTCTCGGTCATCATCGGGAAGTCACCCATGAACACCGTCTGGCTCTTGATCTCACCGGTGTTGTTGTTGATGAATTCGGCGGTGACGAACAGCGGCGCCGCGTAGCCCATGTCTTTGTCTTTGCACTCGTCGACCGGCGCCTTGACCTCGTCGAAGCGCGGGTCGGAAAAGGACAGCGACATCGACCCGGAGAAGTCCTCGATCGGGGAAAGCTCGTTGAGCACCTCTTCGAGGCCACTGACCGGGTTGGCCCGGCCCTCGGTGCGGGCAGCCTCGCGCCAGCGCGGCGCGCCGATCAGCCACTCGAATGAGTCGATCTGGACGTCGAGAAGCCCGGGTACCTCGAGGGGTTCACGCAGCTTGGCGAAGGAAATTCGGTCGGGTGCTCCGGGTACGGCATTGTAGGAAGCGTTTGAACCGTTCGTACTTTTAGAACCGGGTGGGTTTGCTTTGCTCTGGCGGGAGACTGCCAAGATGCATCCTTCCAGCACCTGGCGCGACTGACGGGACCCGGTTGGCCACCGGAACCTGATTCGCCGCGCTAACTGTATGTATTCGGCTGGCGGGCGATCTGACCAGACCTCACGCGCGCACTAGACGGCTGAGCTCAAGGCTCAGACGAAGACCACGGTGTCAGGTGGCGGGTGAGGTGGGCAGGAGGCAGCCAGCGCAACGTCCAACAATAGCGCAGGACTGCGCATTCCTCAACTGCCCTGCATGGGGTAGCGGCGGCTGGGCGCTGGCTGGCGTCACGACCTACCCATGCAACACATGCTGCCCAACAGATTGACCCGTTTGCGCCCGTCAGTCAAGGGGTGACGCGCCAAGTTGTGGATGGTTTCTCACTCGCGCTGGGTGGGAATCGACTCGGTGCGCGCATCGTCGTCACTGCGCCGATTGCCTCTGCCGTAGCCGCGGCCATCGCCGTGACGGCCGGTTTCCTCATCATCGTCGTAGCCGCGGCCATTGCCGTCATCGCCGTGACGGCGGGTTTCATCGTCGTCGTCGTAGCGCGCGAGTCGCCGTTGCTATTGGCGCCCTCGTTGTCCAGCGATTCCTGAATCGCTTCCTGGGCGTTCTTGGGCAACAGGTGCAGGTTCTGCCGGACCCGGGCCTGGCGGCGGCCGACCGCCTTGCGCTTGGGCATCCCCGGCGTGGCGTTGATCTGCGGTGGCACGCCCTCGAGTTCTTCCACACCGCCGCCGTGGTGACCGGCCTCGATGTGCGCCTGCTCTTCGGCCATCGTCGCCTCGTCCTTTTCCTCGGACATGCCGATCGGACCGATGCGGCGGCCGTTGAGGAACTGCTGGACCACCGGCTCGTCGCTGGTCAGCAACACCTCGCGGGGTCCGAACATCACCAGCTTCCGACGGAACAGCATGCCCATGTTGTCCGGCACCGTGCGGGCGATGTTGATGTTGTGCGTCACGATCAGAATCGTGCAGTCGAGCTGGGCGTTGATGTCGATCAGCAGCTGGCTCAAGTACGCAGTGCGGACCGGGTCCAGACCCGAGTCGGGTTCGTCGCAAAGGATGATCTCCGGGTCGAGCACCAGGGAGCGGGCCAGGCCGGCGCGTTTGCGCATACCGCCGGAGATCTCACCGGGCAGCTTGGTCTCATCACCGCCCAGGCCGACCAGTTCCAGCTTTTCCATGACGATGTCATGGATCTCCTTTTCCTTCTTCTTGGTGTGCTCACGCAGCGGGAACGCGGTGTTGTCGTAGAGGCTCATCGACCCGAACAGTGCGCCGTCCTGGAACATCACCCCGAATAGCCGGCGGATCTCGTAAAGCTCCTTGGCGGACGCTTGGGTGATGTCGGTGCCGTCGACGACGATCGAGCCGCGTTCGGGCTTCAGCAGACCGATCAGCGACTTCAGGAACACCGATTTGCCGGTACCCGACGGGCCGAGCAGGACGCTGACCTCGCCAGGCGGGACGTCCATCGTGACGTCCTCCCAGATTCGCGAAGAACCGAAGGACTTCGTCAGCCCCTCAACCGAGATAGCGGTACCCATGCGAAACCCTCCCAAGACGTCGCTGAACACCACCTGCCGTGGCCTGTGGCATGAGTCACTGTAGCGCACGGGGGGCTGGCGCCGTGGGTGCATGGAAAGTCCCGATTTGGACCCGATTCGATTCAAGGCGGCCCCGGGGTTCACCCAGCGGGTTCCCAGTTGCCGTGGAAGCCCATCGGCACCCGCTGCGGCAGGTGGACGGTGGCCACTGATTCGCAGGTTTGCGCGTCGAGCAGCAACAGTTGACCCTCGTCGCGGCCGCGGTGGTACCCGTAGCCCATCAGAACGCCGTCATCTTCGGCGCCGCCCCCGGGGTTGGGCACAAAGCACATCTCGCCGATCAGCAGGTTCGGGTCGAGCGGGGCGGCCACGCTGGAGCCGGTCGAATAGTCGTGCTTGTACAGCGCCGAGGTCATCTGGGACGCGCCGCCGGACAGGTATCCGCCGTCGGTGCCGACCGTGTAGCCGAACCGGTGCCGACGTCCCAGCCGGGTTTCGTTGATCCGCGGGAATTCCTGCGGCCGGTCGTCGCGGCATTCGGTGTGCACCGCGCCGGTCCTCAGGTTGATGGTCCAGCGTTGCAGGGTAGGCCGGCTGTCGCCGGGCCCGCGCCGGTCGCGGTCGAACATCCGGGGGTAGCTCACCACGTCGAGCACCAGCAGCTCGGTCCCGTCCCGGTCCTCGGTGTAGGCGTTGAGCGGGTGGTAGACGTAGCAGGGTTCGATGTCGAACCAGCGCACGTCGCTATTGCCCCCCTCGCGGGGCATGACACCGATGCGCGCCGGGTAGTTGGGGTTCCAGGCGTAGGGCATCCGGTGCGAGGACTTGCGATCCCGGTTGAGCATCGCGGTGACCGGGCTGGGGATCCGGACCCGCCCGATCAGTGCCTGCACCACCAGCCGCGACGGCAGGCTCAGCCAGCGCGGCACGTTCGTCGGCACGACCTGTTGCGGGTCGAAGGTCACCGGCAGGTCGTAGAGCACCACGTACTTGTCGGTCAGCGAGAAGTCGTGCATCATCGGCGATCCGCCGACCTCGATGTCGACCGTGCGGCGGGCCCGCCCGTCGGTGTCGATCACCGAGTACTGCACGGTGTTTCCGCGCGCGAACGAGTAGGACACCGCATGCAGCTCGCCGGTTGCCGGATCGCGGTGCGGGTGCGCGGTGTACCCGCCGGCCAACGTCCCGTCGAAGTCACACGTCCCCACCGTGTCCAAGTCGTCGGTGAGCTGGTAATTCGCCACGCCACCCTCGACCAGGGCCAGCGTCCGTCCGGCTTGCGCCAGGACGTTGGTGTTGGCGCCGACGGCCAACATTCCCGCTCTGGGGTCGAGGCCGGTGAGCGCCGGCTCACCCAATGCGTCGCTGACGGCCAGGCTCCGGATCCAGCGGTTGCGATACCAGCGGGCCTGCCCGCCGCCCAGCGCGACCCCATGCACCATTCCGTCGCCGGTGAACCAGTGGTAGGTGGCCGGGTCGACCTCGGCGACCGGGTTCGGCCCGTTGCGCAGATAGCGACCGTCCAGATGCTCGGGAATGCGCCCGGTGACCGGCAGGTCGGTGGCGGTCACCTCGGTCGTCACCGGCGCCAGGAAACCCTCGAGATAGGGGTTACGGATTCGGCAGTAGCGGAAGTAGTCACGTCAGCTCCTATAACTCTGATATAACGTTGTTATCGAGACCGTACGCCCGTTGTGAAAAGATGGCAAGGATGACTTCTCAGCTGACGTCGCAGACCCCAGGAACTGTGCGTGAACAGCTGCTGCATGCTGCCGTCGGCCTTCTCAATGACCAGGGCCCCGATGCGCTGCAGACCCGGAAAGTGGCCGGCGCCGCGGGCACGTCGACGATGGCGGTGTACACCCATTTCGGCGGGATGCCGAGGCTGATCGCCGAGGTCGCCGAGGAGGGCTTGCGGCAGTTCGACGTCGCGCTGACGATGCCGCAAACCGATGACCCGGTCGCCGACCTGGTAGCCACCGGGATCGCCTACCGGCAGTTTGCGATCGACCACCCGCATATGTACCGGCTGATGTTCGGCAGCACCAGCGCGCACGGTATCAACGCGCCGGCTCACAACTTGCTGACGCTCAGCCTGGCTGAGATCGACGAGCGTTACCCAAGCTTCGCGCATGTGGTGCGCGGAGTGCACCGCTCGATGCTGGGGGGTCGCCTCACGGGAGGTTCAGGGGATTCGTCTGGCGACGACGCGTCAGTGGTGGCCACCGCCGCCCAGTTCTGGGCATTGATCCACGGGTTCGTGATGCTCGAGCTGGCCGGCTACTACGGCGACGACGGCGTCGCGGTCGGGCCGGTGCTGGCGTCGATGACGACGAACCTTCTGGTCGCGCTGGGTGATTCACCCGCCCGTGCGGCGCAGTCACAGCGGGCGGCGGCCGGACGCGGCTGAGCGCACGAAACCCCCGGTTCCCGAATCGCCGGGCCCGGGGGTCTCGTCGGTGGGCTACTTGACGGTGACGCTGGCGCCGGCGGCTTCCAGCTTGCCCCTGGCCTCGTCGGCGGCCTCTTTGGCTACCTTCTCCAGCACCGCCTTCGGTGCGCCGTCGACCAGATCCTTCGCCTCTTTGAGGCCCAGGCCCGAGACGATCTCGCGGACGACCTTGATCACGCCGATCTTCTTTTCGCCAGCGGCCTCAAGGATGACGTCGAACTCCGACTGCTCCTCGACAGCCTCGGCGGCCGCGGGAGCGGCGCCTGCAGCGGCGACGGCAACCGGAGCCGCCGCGGTGACCTCGAAGGTCTCCTCGAACTTCTTGACGAAGTCCGAAAGCTCCAACAGCGTCATGTCCTTGAACGCGTCGAGCAGCTCGTCGGTGGACATCTTGGCCATGGTGGGGGTCCTTTCTGATGGCGGTTCGGTGGAATTCGAGTGCTATTCGGCGGCCGACGTCTCCGCGGGTGCGTCTGCCGGGGCTTCTGCGGGGGCGGCGGCCGAGGCTGCTGCGAGGGCTTCGGCGTGCTTCGGCGGCGCTCTTCTTCTCTTGCAGGGCGGCCGCCAGCCGGGCGATCTGCGAGGCCGGTGCGTTGAACAGGGCCGCCGCCTTGGCGAGGTTGCCCTTCATCGCGCCGGCGAGTTTGGCCAGCAGCACCTCGCGGGACTCCAGGTCGGCGATGCGCTCGACCTCGGCGACGGTCAGCGGGTGGCCGTCCATGTAACCGCCCTTGATGACCAGCGCCTTGTGGTCTTTGGCGAAGGTCTTGATGGCTTTGGCGGCGTCGACGGGCTCGCCGCTGACGAACGCGATCGCCGTCGGGCCGACGAACAGGTCGTCCAGACCCTCGATGCCCGCCTCCGACGCGGCCCGCCTGACCAGCGTGTTCTTGGCGACCGCGTAGATCGCTGACTCGCCCAGCGACCGGCGCAGCTCAGCCAGGTTGGCCACCGACAGACCGCGATATTCGGTGATCACGGTCGCGGTCGACGCCTTGAACTGCTCTGCGATGTCTGCGACGGCGGTGGCCTTCTCAGCCCTGCCCATGCACGCCTCCTGGGTGAAAGTCTGCGGCGGCGACCCGGGAAATGACGAACGCCCCGACGCAGGACCGGTCGGGGCGCAATTCGCCGGCGAACGCCGGCGGGTTACCTCGTCCTCCTGCGTGGGCCGCCGGGACGTTTCCCGGACCTTCGACCGATTGCTCGGTGACCGACGGTCTGTGGTGGATCGCCCACAACCATAGCGGGGGCAGCGCGATCAGCCAAAACCGCGGCCGGCTCAGGGCACGGGGCCTTCGTCCAGCCGGGCGAGCCGGGCGGCTCCCACCAGGCCCGCTGCGGCGCCCAGCGCGGCCGGCAGCACCCGCAGCCCGGTGAGGTAGTCCAATCGCGCGTAGTCGGCCAGTGCTGCGCGCAGCGGATCGAAAAGCAGCGGGCCCGCGGCGGCGACTCCCCCGCCGATCACGACCACATCCAGGTCGCACACGGCGGCCACCGAGGCGATCATCGCCGCGAGCGCGGTCGCGCCGCGACGAAACGCCGTCACGGCCACCGGCTCGCCCGCCGCGGCCGCAACGGCCAGCTCTTTGGCGCCGGCACCCGGCGACGCAGACCAGCCGGTGACCCGCGCCCACCGGACCAGGGCCGGGCCAGAAGCGACGGTCTCGACGCAGCCGCGGCCTCCGCAGGCACACGGCTGGCCGTCGGGATCGACGACGACATGGCCGACATGCCCGGCGTTGCCGGTCCGGCCGGCGTAGGGGACACCACCGAGCACCAGACCGCCGCCAACTCCGGTGGACACCACCATGCCCAGCAGGAACTGCGCGTCCCGTCCGGCACCGCGCCAGTGCTCGCCGAGCGCCATGCACACCGCGTCGCCGGCCAGCCGCACCGGCAAGCCGGGCAGCATCGCGGCGACCCTGTCGCGTAGCGGGAACCCGTGCCAGCACGCGATGTTCACCGGACTGACGGTGCCGGCGCGCACGTCGATCGGACCGGCCGAGCCGACGCCCACCGCGTCCACCGCACCGTCGGCGATGTCCATAGCCTGGGCGATCAGTTCGGCAACCATCGCCCAAACCCGTTCAGCGCGTGCGCAATCCGGAGTGGCACGGGTGGCGCTGTGCGCAAGGGTGCCGGCGGCGTCGACCAGGCCGGCGGCGATCTTGGTGCCGCCGATGTCGAGGGCGAGGGTGAGCCGGGAGGTGGCCATCAGTGCCGGTGGGTGTTGTCGGGTTGGCGCGGGTCGCCGGGGTGCTCGTAGCCCGGCGCCAGCGCAACTAGCTCAGCGCGGCGGGCATCAAGCCACACCCGGAAAGCGCGGCGCGCAGCCGCGCCGCGCAGGTGTTCGGCGATCGCGGGGCGCACCTCGTCCAGCGGTGCGGCCGCCGCGCCGGCACGCCAGCCCCGGACAACCGGGCCCGGCACCGTGAACCGCAGCGGATTGCGGGCGTGGTAGTCGGCGACGTCGGCGTCGGTGACGGCGACGTCGGCAGTGAGCCGGGCGAACAACGCCCGGGCCAGCGGGTCGGCCAGCGTCGCCGCGGCGACGCTGCCGATCTCGAGCCGGGCCGTCGCGCTGGGCAGTAGTTCGGCCAAGGTGGGGGCGTCCCGCGAGGTGACGCCAAGGCTGGCCGCTTCGGCGGCCACCACCCGTTCGGTCACGATCAGCTGGGTCAGCCAGCGGCGCAGCTGGCGGCTCTCGCTGGTGCCGGCCGCCGGCAGCGCCGCCGCCAGCGGCCCGGCGCGCAGCCGCGCCTCCCGCGCGTCGACTTCGGCGACCGACACCGTGGTGGCGCCGACGGTGGCGACCGTGTTGATGTGGCGATAAAGCCGGGCGGGTGGCTCATCGGACCGTCACCTTCACCGCGCGCGAGTAAACCAGCCGGCCCGCGCAGCCGATTCGGACCAGGGCCCACCACTGGCCGGGCTGCTGCCATGCCGGTGGCGTGACGTCGAAGTCGAGGTCGACGGTTCCGCGGGCGGGCAGCACGGCGCCGAGCGTGGCCGGGCCGATCCATTCCCAGGTGTCCCACGGGCTGATCAGGTGTGCTTCCAGGCTCAGGTCGGCACAGGCGTCGGTAGCCACCGTGACCCGCAGGCGACCCGCCTCGCCGAGCGCGAGTTCGACGTCGGCGGGGCTACCGACCAGGCGGAGCGGTTCGCCGTGGCTGGGCGCACCGACAGACACCATGCACACGTCTTCGACCACCTGCCGCCAGCAGCGCGGCACGTCGTCGCCGGTGAGACCGAGCTGCGCGCGCACCGGGTAGCGCCCGTCGAGCGTGCCCGGCGGCACCCGCACCACGACGTCGGCTTCTCGATATTCGCCGGGCTGCAGCGTGAACGGCAGCTGGTCGGGTGTGGCCGACCACAGGTCCGGGCAGATCACCGTGATCGTGCCGCACAGCGCGGCATCGCTGCTGTCGCCGGCAACGGTGAGGCGCAGCGCCACCTCGTCGCCGGGCGCAGCCGTCAGCTGCTGCAGTTGCAGATGGACGACGGCCGGCAACCCGCCGAGCGGGGCGGGGCCACGGTTATGCAGCCAATAGCGCGCGTACAGCGGCTGGGCGGCCTCAGCCTCGAAAGCCCCCGGAGCCTCCGCCGCCGGCACCGCCGGGTCGGCGTCGAGCAACCTGGGCAGCGTCGAGCTGGGCCATCACGGTGGCGATCTGGTAGCCGTGCAGCGCGACCGAGGTCAACGGCCGCTGCGGCGTTTCCAGCAGATCGGCTTCACGAAGATCCGACACCGCGCCCAGCGACGAACCGACAACAACGTCGATGTCGGCGCCATTCGGTTCGACCAGCCGCATCGTCACCATGCCCGGCTGCGGCCGTTGCGCGCTGCCGCGAGTCAGCGGATTGCCGGCCGCTTTGAGCGCGCCGAGCTGCACCGACTCCGGCTCGACGTGCAGCAGCGAACCCACCGCGGGCAATTGCCCGCTGCGCTGTCGGGCCGGCACGACCAGCAGCGGGTGGGAGAACCCGGCGCTGGCGGCCGGGACCGCGGCGCTGCGCCAGTCCCCGTCGCCGCGATACCAGCGCGTAGTCGAAAGTGTGGGTCCAGTGCTGGAGTTGGAAGTTCGAGCCATCCGGCGCGGCGCGGCGCGGCTCGTCGATCCAGGTGCCCGACGGCCAGCCGGTGCAGGACCGCAGCAACGCGGTATGCAGGGTCCCGTCGGTGGTGACGGCGAAGCCGGGTGTCCCCCGGTTGAGCACCGCGACCGTGCGCGGCTCGAAGTGCTCCAGCTGCGCCGGGACGTGTTGGGCGACGACGATCTCGGCGTCGGCGAGGTCGTCGGCAACCGACGTAACCGCAGCGCCCAGGTCGGCGCCGTCGCGGGCGGCGATCACCAGCACCGGCAACGCCCGCGGATGGCGCAGGTCGGTGCCGGGTATCCAGGACGCCGCCAGCGGTGCCGCTGCCGGTATCCACACCCTGGCCCGGCCGGTCTGGTCCAGCTGCCGATCGAGCTCGACGGTGTAGGCCTGGTCGGCCTCGGCCAGCACAGCCTTGGTGAACGCGTTCTGGCCGGGACCGCCCAGCGCGATTCGGGCGTCGGGCAGGTTGGAGTCCACGTCGAGGTGCCCGTATCGGGGTTTGTCGGCGCTGCTGCAGGTGGCCGTCACACCGGCGCGGGCCAGCGCGACCACCAGGCCGCGGGCCAGCGCGCCCGACGTCGTCTCGGTCGGCGACACCACCTCGGCCACCGACACCGCGCGCACTCCGTCGCCGTCTGATGAGCCCACCCGGATCCGGGCCGCCGAGGACAGCCCGAACCAGCCGTAGGCCGGGTTGTCCAGCGTCCACGGGTGCTGCGCGGCGTCCACCGACCGGCCGGTGCCGGGATGGTGCAGCAGGGCGAAACCACGGCCGACGACGGCGTCGGCCACCTCACTGACCGGCATGGCGCCCGGTACCGGGCACGGCCAGCACACCCGCAGCAGGCGGTCGGCGCCATTGAACTCATCGATAGTGGTCCGGCAGTCCACCCGCGCCACCCCGCGCCACAGCGTCAGCGTCTGGGTGTAGCGCAGCAGCGCGCCGATCCGGCCCTGCACCACCAGCCGCTGCCCGAGCGGACCCTGGTAGGCGCGTACCCGGGCGAGGGTCCCCGACGAGCAGACCACGGGGCCCTGCGGCAGTAGATGCCAGGGCCCCTCGCCGCCGGTGGGGTGGCCGGGGTACTCGTCGTAGACGGCCAGCTCGTTGCCGACCTGTCCGCGGGCGATCAGTTCGCGGCCATCGTGACGCCACGACACCACACCGCCGCCCCGCGCCGGGTCGACGGTCAGCCGGTCGATGCTCGTTGGCGATCTCGTTGCCGGCAACGGTTCCCAGGCTGACGGCGCAACGTCGGCAACTAGGTCGGCAACGAGACGGTAGGCCCGCCACCCGAGCGACGGTACGTCGCGGGCCAACCAGGTAACCGAACGACCGTCGTGCTCGACGTGGACCGGTAGCTCGGCGCCGTCGGGGTCGACCACCCGCACGCCGGCCCGCAGCGGTGATTCCAGCCGAGCGGTGACGATGTCGGTGCGCTGCTGCGTCAGCGGGTTCCAGACGATCACGTCGCCGTCGACCGCGCCGGACAGCCGCGCCAGCGCGGCGTCGCGGGCGGCGCGGCCCAATTCCCAGGCGTCGCGCCAGCCGGTGAGCAGATCGAGATAGACCTGGTCGGATTCCGAGCCGGTGATGGCGTCGTGGTGGGCTCCGTACGCCAGCTGCACCCACGCCTTGGCCAGCGCCGCCTGCGGGTACTCGGGGCCACCGAGCAGCCAGGCGAACGTGGCGAACTTCTCGGCGTCCAGCACGGCGTTCTCGGCGGCGCGGTTGGCCTGTTTGGTGTCGATGTAGGACACGTCCTTGCCGGTATAGACCGGGTTCATGTCGCGGGTCTGCGGCGAGGGTGTCAAGCCACGCGCGTTCAATTCGGCGCGCACGGCGGCGAAGAACTCACGCGGCAGCGCGCAGACGAAGCGCGGCCAGGTATGGCGCGAATTCCAGTGCCGGTGAATCGCGGTGACCCACTTGTTCGGCGGCGTGTAATCGGTGCCGACCGGCAGCAGCACATTGCGCGTCAGCGCGACCTTCTTCAACTCGTCGAACAGCCGGTAGGTGGCCGCTTCGGCGTCGGCCAGCGATGTCGACTCGTCCATCCACCAGCCGGCCGAGTAGTGCGCGGGCATGTAGTGGGTGAGCAGGCCGCGGCCCGACGGCGCGATCCACTCGAACTCACTGCAAAATTGCATGCCGCCCACGCCGCCCTCGCTGTGCATCGGGCCCCACTGGTGGTGCGGCCCGCGGGCCCACGAGCTCGACGTCAGCCCGGCATCGGCGGCCATCCCGGGAAACTGCGGATCGTGGCCGAAGACGTCGAGCTGCCACGCCGTCGCCGGGTCAGCGCCCAGCACGTCGCGTTGAAAACCGATGCCGTGCACCAGGTTTCGGATCGTGGTCTCCGGGCTGGTCAGGTTGGTGTTGGGCTCGTTGTAGGTGCCGCCCATCACCTCGATGCGGCCTTCGGCCAGCAGACGCCGCAGGTCGGCGCGATCCTCGTGGATGGGTGTCCCAATAAGGCTTGAGGTAATCCACCTCGGCGAGCACGAACTTGTATTCGGGCTCGCGGCGGGCCATCTCCAGGTGGGCGTTCACCAGCTCGAACCCGTTGGTCTGCCGGCAGCGCCCCGGCGGGTCCTCCGACCACACGCTGGTATAGGCGCCCTGGGTGTTCCACCACACCGGGTCGTAGTGGAAGTGGCTGATCATGAACATCGTCCAGCCCGGCTCGCCCACCGTGAAGGTGAACAGCACAATCTCGCCGGGGATGTGCGCCCGAGCGGCCCGCCGCCCGCCGGGGGCCGGGTCGTCGACGGTCACCGGCACTTCGACGACCTCGGCACCGGGATCGGCGACCGCGGCTCCGGCCAGACCCTCGCCGTCGACTCGGATCGGCGTCGGCTCAGTGCACCCGTGGTAGGCGACGCGGACCAGTTGCAGCGGCGCGTCAGGCGGCCCGACGAACAGCTCGGTCGACTCTGCGGAGATCACCCGCACCCCCGCACCTTACGACTGGCGGGACTGATGTGATGGCAGTAACTAGTTCACCACCGAGTAGGAAGGACTGACCATGCCCGCCCTCGCCCCGCCCGTCACCGACGAACGCAACGCCTTGAGGGAGTACCTGGCGTTTCACCAGAGCGCGTTCTTCGCGGTGGCCCACGGGCTCACCGATGAGCAGGCGCGGGCCACGCCGTCGGTCAGTGCGCTGTCGATCGGCGGGCTGGTCAAGCACGCGACCGAACTGCAACGTAACTGGATGGCCCGGGTCGCGGCCGCACCGCAGGCCGCGCCGAAGGACACGCGCTCATCCGCTGAAATCGCCAAGGGGTACGCCGAGCAGCACGTGATGCGGCCTGAGGAGACGCTGGCCGGGCTGCTGCGCGACTTCGAGGCACAAAACGCGTCATCGTTGCAGCTCGTGCAGAACGCGGACCTGGCTGCGGCGGTACCGGTCCCGCAGGACATTCCCTACTTTCCCAAAGACCAGATGGCTTGGTCGGTCCGTTGGGTGATCCTGCATGTGATCAACGAGTTGGCCCGCCATTCCGGGCATGCCGACATAATCCGGGAAAGCATCGACGGCGCCACGATGTACGAACTGATCGCGGCGCGCGAAGGCTGGCAAATCGAAGGGTGGGTAAAGCCCTGGACAAAGACGTGATCGGGCTCACCGCAATTGGGAATTGACACCCATCATTTGGCAGACTGGCCGAATGAATTCGACCAAACACCGCGAGGTAGCCAAGCTTGATCGGGTGACCTTGCCGGTCGAGGCGGCCCGCTTCGGGGTCACCGGATGGCAGGTCACCCGCACCGCCGCCCGCGTCGTCAGCAAGCTGCCGCGCTCGGGCGGCTGGCAGCAGAAGGTGATCAAAGAGATTCCGCAGACCTTCGCCGACCTGGGACCGACGTACGTCAAATTCGGACAGATCATCGCGTCGAGCCCGGGCGCATTCGGCGAATCGATGTCCCGTGAATTCCGTGGTCTGCTCGACCGGGTGCCGCCGGCCGATACCGACGAAGTGCACAGCCTGTTCGCCGAAGAGCTCGGTGCGCAACCCTCGGAGTTGTTCGCCAGCTTCGACGAGGAGCCGTTCGCCTCGGCGTCCATCGCGCAGGTGCATTACGCGACGCTGCGCAACGGCCAGGAGGTCGTGGTGAAAATCCAGCGGCCCGGTATCCGCCGCCGGGTCGCCGCCGACCTGCAGATCCTCAAGCGCTTCGCCCAGGCCGTCGAACTGGCCAAGCTGGGCCGGCGGCTGAGCGCCCAGGACGTCGTCGCCGACTTTTCCGACAACCTCGCCGAGGAGCTGGACTTCTGTCTGGAAGCGCAGTCGATGGAGGCCTGGGTTTCGCACCTGCACGCGTCGCCGCTGGGTCGCAACATCCGGGTGCCGCACGTGCACTGGGACTTCACCACCCAGCGGGTGCTGACGATGGAGCGCGTACACGGCATTCGCATCGACAACGCCGCGGCGATCCGCAAGGCCGGGTTCGACGGCACCGAACTAGTCAAAGCCCTGCTGTTCAGCGTGTTCGAAGGGGGGCTGCGGCACGGCCTGTTCCACGGCGACCTGCACGCGGGCAACCTCTACGTCGACGATCAAGGCCGCATCGTGTTCTTCGACTTCGGGATCATGGGCCGCATCGATCCGCGGACCCGCTGGCTGCTGCGCGAGCTGGTGTATGCGCTGCTCGTCAAAAAGGACCACGCCGCGGCGGGCAAGATCGTGGTGCTGATGGGCGCGGTCGGCACGATCAAGCCCGAGGCGCAGGCCGCCAAGGACCTGGAGAAGTTCGCCACCCCGCTGACCATGCAAACCCTGGGCGACATGTCGTACGCCGACATCGGTCGCCAGCTGTCGAC
This sequence comes from uncultured Actinomycetota bacterium, assembly GCA_963787635.1. GTDB lineage: Bacteria > Actinomycetota > Actinomycetes > Mycobacteriales > Mycobacteriaceae > Mycobacterium. Next base: position 23,445 of record CAWBDP010000015.1, read on the forward strand.
GCTGGCCGACGCCTACGACGTCAAGCTGCCCCGCGAGCTGGTGCTGATCGGCAAGCAGTTCCTGTACGTCGAGCGCTACATGAAACTGCTGGCCCCCAAGTGGCAGATGATGTCCGACCCGCAGCTGACCGGGTACTTCGCCAACTTCATGGTCGAGGTCAGCCGCGAGCACCAAGCCGACGTTGAAGTTTAAGGGGTCTGGGCGTTATGGAGATCCGCACGGGCACCGCGCTTTCCGGCCCTGACGACACGCCTGTTGAACTGTACTACGAAGACATCGGCGATCCGAACGATCCGGCGGTGCTGCTGATCATGGGTCTGGGCGCGCAATTGCTGTTGTGGCGCACCGCGTTCTGCGAGAAGCTCGCCGCTACTGGCCTCCGGGTCATCCGCTACGACAACCGGGACGTCGGGTTGTCCACCAAATTCGACCGCCGCAGCGTGGGCGGGTCGACGGTTGGCCGGATGCTCAAGTTCTGGTTCGGTTTTCGCAGCCCGGCGGTCTACACGCTGGAAGACATGGCCGACGACGCCGCCGCCGTTCTCGACCACCTCGGCATCGACCACGCTCACATCGTCGGTGCGTCGATGGGCGGCATGATCGCCCAGATCTTCGCCGCGCGGTTTCGCGAGCGCACCCGCTCGTTGGGGGTGATCTTCTCCAGCAACAACCAGCCCTTCCTGCCGCCGCCGGCACCCAGCGCCCTGCTGGGCATCCTGAAAGGACCGGACCCGCGATCGCCGCGCGACGTGATCGTCGACAATGCGGTGCGGGTCGGCAGAATCATCGGCAGCCCCGGCTACCCCGCACCCGAGCAGCGCGCCCGCGAAGAGGCGATCGAAAGTTACGAGCGCAGCTTTTACCCCTGGGGCATCACCAGGCATTTCGGTGCGGTGGTCGGAACTGGCAGCCTGGTCCATTACGACCGGCAGATCACCGCGCCGACTGTGGTCATCCACGGCGCCGCCGACCGGTTGATGCGGCCGTCCGGTGGGCGCGCGGTGGCACGCATGATCGATGGTGCCCGCCTGGTGCTCTTCGACGGTATGGGACACGATCTCCCAGAACAGCTGTGGGATCGGGTGATCAGCGAGCTGAAGGTCAATTTCGCCGAGGCTGCTTAACGCGCGTCGAATGTGCGTCGGCGGGCCCCAACCCTGTAGGGTTCGCACAGGCCTACTGGGTCATGGCCCGTCATAAGCTGAGCGAAAACACGGAGTACACAATGTCTGACGACTCGAATGGTCCGCCCAAGCGAACCCGCCCCGAGGACATCCAGGCCCACTACGACCTCTCCGAAGAGTTCTTCGCGTTGTTCCAGGGCCCGACCCGGATCTACAGTTCCGCCTACTTCGAGCCGCCCGAGCTGACGCTGGACCAAGCCCAGATCGCCAAGATCGACCTGAACCTGAGCAAGCTGGACCTCAAACCCGGCATGACACTGCTCGACATCGGCTGCGGCTGGGGCGACACGATGAAGCGCGCCGTCGAGAAGTACGACGTCAACGTGATTGGCCTGACGCTGTCGAAGAACCAGTACGCCCGCGCCCAGGCGTTGCTGGATTCCGTCGACACCAACCGCTCACGCGAGGTGCTGCTGCACGGCTGGGAGGACTTCCACCAGCCCGTCGACCGGATCGTGTCCATCGAGGCCTTCGAGCACTTCGGTTTCGAAAACTACGACGATTACTTCAAAAGGTGCTTCAACATCATGCCTGACGACGGGCGGATGACCGTGCAGAGCAGCGTCGGGTATCACCCTTACGATTTGGCCGCACGCGGTAAGAAGCTGACCTTCGAAACGGCGCGGTTCGTCAAGTTCATCATCACCGAGATCTTCCCGGGCGGTCGTATCCCGACCACCCAGATGATGGTCGACCACGGCGAGAAGGCCGGTTTCGTTGTGCCGGAACCTTTTTCGCTCCGGCCTTCCTACGTCAAGACCCTCACCATCTGGGGTGATTCGCTGGAGGCCAACAAGGACAAGGCCATCGAGATCACCTCCGAAGAGGTTTATAACCGGTACATGAAATACCTGCGTGGCTGCCGCGATTACTTCGCCGACGAAACGCTCGACTGCAGCCTGGTCACCTACCTCAAGCCTGCTGCCGCGGCGTAGCTGTCGGATTAGCCGCGCGCCGTTCGTCGGATAGGTAGAGAGTGGAACAGCGGGTTCCGCCCACTACCGGAGGTGACGACGATGCAGTACCTTGCCCTGCTGATCAGCCAAGAGCGCGACCTCACGCCCGAGGATAGGGCCGCCGGAATGGCGGCCTACGAGAGTTTCCACGCCCAGGCCGGTTCGGCGATCCAGGCCGGCGACGCGCTGTTGCCGACGGCGACCGGAGCGCGCATCACCGGCGGGCCCGATTCACCGATCATCACCGACGGCCCGTTCGCCGAGGGCACCGAGGTCGCCTGCGGCTACTACGTGTTCGAGGCCGAAAACCTCGACGACGCATTGGCCCTGGCGCGCGACGTCCCCGCGGCCCAGTACGGGGCGGTGGAAGTTCGGCCGCTGTACCACACGGTCAATCCCGATTGGTCGCGCGCCGGCGCGCAATGGCTGGCGCTGCTGCTGGAGCCGCCGGCATCCGCCAATGCCCCGGGCACACCGGAGTGGCAGGCCGAAGCGCCGCGGCACGGCGAATTCGCCGCGGCCGCAGGCGATCACATCGTCGGCGGCGCCGCATTGTACGAGCCGGCGACGGCGACCACGGTGCGTGTCCGCGACGGCGAGGCGCTGTTCACCGACGGGCCCTACGCGGAGGGAGCCGAGGTTGCCACCGGCTTCTATCTGCTGTCGGCCGCAGACCGCGACGAGGCGGCCAAACTGGCCGCGTTGATCCCCGCCACGGCGGTGCAGGTGCGCCAGTTGGCCGGAGTTTCTGGCCTGTAGAACCCATGGCCGACCTGGACGGCGTTTTCCGCCGCGAGTGGGGGCCGGCGGTTGCTGCGCTCGCCCGCTGGTCCGGTGATCTGAGCGTCGCCGAGGACGCCGTCCAGGAGGCCTGCACCGAAGCGCTGCGCGCGTGGCCCGCCAACGGAGTGCCGGATAACCCCGGTGGGTGGCTGATCACGGTCGCGCGCAACCGGGCTCGCGACCGGCTGCGCCGCGAATCGCTGCGGCCCGGAAAGGAAGTGGCGGCGATGGCCGACATCATCCGGGCGCGTACCGATCACACCGATCCGCATCCCGTCCGCGACGACGAGCTGCGGATGATGTTCACCTGCGCTCACCCGGCGCTGGACCGGCCCTCGCAGCTCGCGCTGACGCTGCGGCTGATTTCCGGGTTGACTGTCGCCGAGATCGCCCGCGCGCTGCTGCAGACCGAGGCCGCGGTCAGCCAGCGGATCACCCGCGCCAAGAACAAGGTCCGACACGCCAACATTCCGCTGCGGGTGCCCCCGGCCGAGTTGCTGCCCGAGCGGACCCCGCATGTGCTCAGCTGCATCTATTCGGTGTTCACCGAAGGCTATTGGTCGACCGCGGGTCCGTCGGCGATCCGCGACGACCTCTGCGACGAGGGGGTCCGGCTGTCCGGCGCGCTGTGCGCGCTGATGCCGGCCGAACGGGAGGCGAACGCGTTGGCGGCCCTTGTGCTGCTGCATGATTCACGGCGAACCACTCGGGTGGATGCTTCCGGGGCGCTGGTGCCGCTCGAAGAGCAGGACCGACGCCGGTGGGACCGAGTACGTATCTCCCGCGGCCTGGATCGGTTGCGGCTGGCACAAGGGTCCACCGGGCCGTACCTGCCGCAGGCGGTGATCGCGGCGCTGCATGCGACGGCGCCGTCGTGGGAGCAGACCGATTGGCACACCATCTGCGCGGCCTATGACCGGCTGCTGACGCTGACTGACTCGCCGGTGGTGCGAGCCAACCGCGCGCTGGCGATCGGCTTGCGCGACGGCCCCGATGCCGGGCTGGCCGCGCTGGAAAAGGTGGCGCACGATCCGCGGCTGAGCCGGTCTGGCCTGGTCGCGTCGGTCCGCGCGGACCTGTTGCGGCGCGCCGGGCGGCCCGCCGATGCGCTCACCTGGTATCGAAACGCATTGGCGGCCAACGGCTCCGAGCCGGGGCGGGACTTTCTGCGGCGGCGTATCGCCGAGTGCGGCGGGTAGGTCCCGCTTTCGCCGCATGGCCACTTATGACACGCGATCTGTGGGAAATCGTGCAATAAGCGGCCGCTCGGTCGGGGGATTTAGGCCTCGGCGAAGTTGCGGGTGACCGACGGGTCGACCGGGATGCCGGGGCCGGTCGTGGTGGCGATGGTGATCCTCTTCAGGTACCTGCCCTTGGACGTCGACGGCTTGAGCCGCAGCACCTCGTCGAGCGCGGCGCCGTAGTTTTCCACCAGGTTCTTCTCGTCGAAGGAGGCCTTACCGATGACGAAGTGCAGATTGGCCTGCTTGTCGACGCGGAAATTGATCTTGCCGCCCTTGATGTCGGTCACCGCCTTGGCGACATCAGGCGTCACCGTCCCCGTCTTCGGGTTGGGCATCAGGCCGCGCGGACCCAGGATGCGTGCGATGCGCCCCACCTTGGCCATCTGGTCCGGAGTGGCGATCGCGGCGTCGAATTCCAGCCAACCGCCCTGAATTTTCTCGATCAGGTCGTCAGTGCCGACAACATCAGCTCCTGCGGCGACGGCAGCATCGGCCTTGTCACCGACCGCGAACACCGCCACGCGGGCGGTCTTACCGGTGCCGTGCGGAAGGTTGACCGTGCCGCGGACCATCTGGTCCGCCTTGCGCGGATCGACACCGAGCCGAATGGCCACCTCGACCGTCGCGTCCTGCTTGCTCGACGACGTCTCCTTGGCGAGTTTGGCCGCTTGCAGGGGGCTGTAGAGGTTGTTGTGGTCCACCTTCTCGGCGGCAGCGCGATATGCCTTGCTGTTCTTGCTCATTGGTTATCCAATCTGGTGTTGGGTTGTGGTTGACGCGGGCCGAAGCTGGCCCTCCCACCTCTATTTGTCGAACTCCGCATCGTCGTCCGACGGGACCTTACTAACTCACCGTAATGCCCATCGACCGGGCGGTGCCGGCGATGATCTTGGCGGCGGCGTCGATGTCGTTGGCGTTGAGGTCGGCCTTCTTCGTCGCGGCGATCTCACGCACCTGATCCCAGCTGACCTTGGCGACCTTGGTCTTGTGCGGCTCGGCTGAGCCCTTCTGCACACCGGCGGCCTTGAGCAGCAGCTGGGCGGCCGGCGGTGTCTTCAGCGCGAACGTGAAGCTGCGGTCTTCGTAAACCGTGATCTCCACCGGGATGACGTTGCCGCGCTGGTTTTCCGTCGCGGCGTTGTAGGCCTTGCAGAACTCCATGATGTTGACGCCGTGCTGGCCGAGCGCGGGCCCCACCGGCGGCGCAGGGTTGGCCTGACCCGCCTGAATCTGCAGCTTGATCAGCCCGACGACCTTCTTCTTCTTCTTCGGGGGCATGAGGTAGTGACGTTCCTTCCTGAGCTGAGTGCCGGCTGGTGCCGACTTAGATCTTGGAAACCTGGTTGAAGGTCAGTTCGACGGGTGTTTCGCGGCCGAAGATGGACACCAGCACCTTGAGTTTCTGTTGTTCGGCGTTGACCTCGCTGATCGTCGCCGGCAGCGTGGCGAACGGTCCGTCCATGACCGTGACCGATTCGCCGACCTCGTAGTCGACCTCGATGACCGGACGTTCCAGCCCGCCTTCGGTTGCCGACGCGGCAGTGCTGGCGGCACCTTTCGCCGGCTTCTTGGCCGCGCCCTGCGGCAGCAGGAACTTCACCACGTCGTCCAACGAGAGCGCCGAGGGGTGCTGGGTGGCGCCGACGAAACCGGTGACACCCGGGGTATTGCGCACCGCGGCCCAGGAGTCGTCGGTCAGGTCCATGCGCACCAGGATGTAGCCCGGCAAAACCTTGCGGTTGACCTGCTTGCGCTGGCCGTTCTTGATCTCGGTGACCTCTTCGGTGGGCACCTCCACCTGGAAGATGTAGTCACCGACGTCGAGGTTTTGCACGCGGGTCTCGAGGTTGGCCTTCACCTTGTTCTCGTATCCCGCGTAGGAGTGGATGACGTACCAGTCGCCCGGCTTGGCACGCAGCTCTGCCTTGAGGGCGTCCGCGGGATCGATCTCTTCTGGCGGTTCCGGGGCGGCATCAGTCACCGGCGCGGCATCGGCCACCGGGGCGACGTCGGTCGCCGGGTCAGCGCCGACCTCTGCCACGTCGACCGCTGCACCCGCGGGCGTATCGCCGTCGAAGGTAGTCACGGGTTCTCAGTCCTCTCTCTTACTCTGCAAACCTCAGCCGAATACCAGCAGAACCAGCTTGGCCAAGCCCAGGTCCACCAGCCCGATCAACGTCACCATGAACGCCAGGAAGGCCAGCACCACGCCGGTGTAGGTCATCATCTGCTTGCGGTTCGGCCAGATCACCTTGCGCAGCTCGGCCACGACCTGCTTGAGGTAGGTGTAGATGAAAACGATCGGGTTGACCGCCGGCGCCGCTGACTTCTTCGGCCGTTTGGTTTTTTTGCTCTTCGGCGTCTTCTTGCGCTTCTTGGCCCCTATCTCGGCTGTCTCCGCGCTGTCGTCGGCGGCGACTTCGACCACTTCCGTGGGAGCCTCGCTGGGCTCGGTGTCGGCGTCGACACGCTGCCGGGACCGCTTGCCGCTGGGTCGTTGCGGCCGCGTCACCACAGCCGTTCGACCGCCCTGGGCACTGACCTCAGTGTCGTTGCCGTCGGCTGCGGCGTCGGCACTGTCGCGCTCGTCGGTCACCGCATGCTCCTTTGTTCGCTAGTAACCACTAGATCCAGTGTCCACCATTGCACGAGTTCTGTGTGTCCGGTCCAGCACGTTCTATTTGTCCGGCTCCTCCTCCGGGCCGTTCCCGCCTCGCATCGTCGCCGGACGTCCACTCCAGCAGGGGCGACAGGACTTGAACCTGCAACCTGCGGTTTTGGAGACCGCTGCTCTGCCAGTTGAGCTACGCCCCTCGGGTTGGCGGGGCCAACCTTCGAGGCTTACACGACGCGCGCGCTCTCCGTCCGGTATCGCGAACCGGCGGAACAGCGCGCTGTACTGGGAAAACCCCGAGGCCCGAGTGTACATCGGCGCAGTTATCGGTTACCAATCAGGCGGTTCTGACGACCTGCCCGGATTCCAGGTCCCACTCGAGCTGGATCGAGCTGTCGCCCTCATGACCCATCAGCGTGGTATAGGACTCCATCACGAGTTCGCCGTTGTCGTTGGTCAAGGTGTTCCTGGTGACGACGATGTCGGCACCGAAACGCTCGTTCACTGAATGTACGTCCATCCGTGCCCACAATTTGTCGCCGGCACAGATTGGTTTGTGGTAGACGAACTTCTGGTCGACTTGGACAATCTGCAATGTCTCGTAGCCGGTATCGACATTTCGGAAGAAGTCGGCCTGAACGAGCTGGCCGAGAATCGAGACGAAGGTCAGCGGTGCGACGATGTTCTCGTACCCGAGTTCGGCGGCCGCCTCCTCGTCGAAGCAGGCGGGGTCCTGCGACTTGATGGCTTTGGCGAAGCTACGGAGCTGCTCACGGCCCACCTCGAAGTAATCCGGATATTTCCAGACCATCCCACGGACATCGGTTTTGATAGCCACGGTTAAGCCAACTTCGCCGATGCGACGGCCCGGCCAAAGATCTTCTTCCCACCGGTGGTGGCCGTGATCGCGATCGTCACCGACTTGCTGTCGGGATCGAGTGATTTCACCCGGCCGGTGAACACGATCTCGGCGCCCTTGCCGTCGTTGGGCACCGGCACCACCGCGGTGAACCGGACGTTGTACTCCGTCACCGCGCCGGGGTCGCCGATCCAGGAGGTGACGAAACCACCGCCCAGGCCCATGGTCAGCATCCCGTGGGCGATCGCGGTGTCCAGACCCACTTGCTGGGCGATCTCGTCGTCCCAGTGGATCGGGTTCAGGTCGCCCGACACTCCCGCGTAGGCCACCAAGTCCGCTCTGGTCAGCGGGTACACCTTCTCCGGAAGCTGGTCTCCCACCTGCACCGAACTGAACTCACGCAGCGCCATCAGCAAATCCCTCGTCTCCATCCCCACCCGCACGACCCGCCAGGGTCGTGTAGGTCTCCTGTACTGTCTCGCCCGCCTCGTTGCTCACGATGTTTTTGGTGACGATGATGTCGGTGCCGTGCGCCCGGCGCACCGAATCCACGTACACGTCGCAGTACAGCTTGTCCCCCACCTGAATTGGCTTCACGAACTTGAGCACCTGATCCACCTGAACGATCTGAGCCTCCTGAATCGAGATATCGGCGTACGCGAAGAACGCCCACTGAGCTTGGTAGCCGAACACCGAAATGAACGTCAGCGGTGCCGGCAGGCCTTCGTAGCCGAGTTCGGCGGCCGCCGTCTCCGCGGAGAAGTAGGGATCATCATTTTGCACAGCCGTTGCATACTCGCGGATCTTTTCCCGCTCGACCTCATAGTGTTCCGGGTAGCGGTAGTGCATCCCGAGCATGTTGGACGACAGCGCCACGAGCAGAGACCTTACCTAGTCGACGTGGGCAAACCTGCAGAGGTTGGCCCTAGCGTGTTTCGCGGTGCGCCTGGTGTTTGCCGCAGTTGGGGCAGAACTTCTTCAGCTCCAGCCGGTCCGGATCGTTGCGGCGGTTCTTCTTGGTGATGTAGTTGCGGTGTTTGCACACTTCGCAGGCCAAAGTGATCTTCGGCCGTACGTCAGTACTGGAAGCCACGTCAGCTCCTCTTTCCCAGGTCTCGATGTTCTCGTGTAGCGATGGCCGGACTCGAACCGGCGACCTAACGATTATGAGTCGTTCGCTCTAACCGACTGAGCTACATCGCCTTGGCTAAGCGCCGCCAGTTCGCCCGGCGTCCGCCGAGCCCCCTAACGGAATCGAACCGTTGACCTTTTCCTTACCATGGAAACGCTCTGCCGACTGAGCTAAGGGGGCGCCACCCGGAGCCATCAGTCGAGCCGTGCCACGGGCCTAAAAGAGGTTACAGCCTGGGCGGCAGCCCGGCCAAACCACGGTCAGCGACCGGCGCAGCGGCGTCATAGTCTGGTGGGGTGCCAGAATCGCAGCGCCTGTACTTCCGCCAACTGCTCGCCGGGCAAGATTTCGCCGTCGACGACATGTTCGCGACGCAGATGCGTAACTTCGCCTACCTGATCGGCGACCGCCAGACCGGCGACTGCGTGGTCGTCGACCCCGCGTATGCAGCCGGGGACCTCCTCGACACCCTCGAGGCCGACGGCATGCACCTGTCCGGGGTGCTGGTCACCCATCACCACCCCGACCACGTCGGCGGCTCGATGATGGGGTTCGAGCTGAAGGGCCTGGCTGAGCTGCTGGAGCGGGCGAGCGTGCCCGTGCACGTGAATTCTCATGAGGCGCTATGGGTTTCACGGATCACCGGAATAGCCATGGCGGATCTCACCGCCCACGAGCACGGCGATAAGGTCAGCGTCGGCGACGTCGAAATCGAGTTGCTGCACACCCCGGGCCATACCCCGGGCAGCCAGTGCTTCCTGCTCGACGGCCGGCTGGTCGCCGGTGACACGCTTTTCGTGGAAGGCTGTGGCCGCACCGACTTTCCCGGCGGCGACTCCGACGAGATGTACCGCAGCCTGCAGCAACTCGCACAGCTCTCCGGTGACCCGACCGTCTTCCCCGGCCATTGGTATTCGGTGGAGCCCAGCGCGTCACTGTCGCACGTCAAGCGTTCCAACTATGTTTACCGCGCGTCCAACCTCGATCAGTGGCGAATGCTGATGGGCGGCTAGTCAGGGGTGATGATGCTCTCAGCAATGCCTCGGCCGCGGCCTTCCAGCGCCTTTGCGTGAATTTCCGCGGCCCCAACTGCTGTATAAGCGGTGGACCAATCATGACTTGGCCAAGCGGGAAAAGCAGAAGCCGGAGCTGCTGCGAGGGCTATTGACCTATTTTCACTGCGCCACCAAGGAGACCCGCCCCGAGGTATTCCGCGAGGAGATCGAGCGGACCAATCGCGCGGCAGAGGAAACCCAGAACAGGTGGCGCTACCGCCAGATGATGGAAGAGCCAACCGATGTCAGCCTGCGCTTCGGTGATGGCCGGGTCGAGCTGGGCAGGCATCGCGGCGAGCGGGTCCGACGCCACATCCGGCTGAGTCAGGCGAATCTGATTGAATCGACGGGCCTGTCGATATCGAAGGAGTCTTCATGAGCGGCCCGGTCAGCTATCGCCACGATGAATCCATCGCGGTCATCACCATGGACGACGGCAAGGTCAACGTCTTGGGCCCGACCATGCAGCAAGCGATCCACCAGGCCCTCGACAACGCCGACCGCGACGACGTCGGCGCCCTGGTGATCACCGGGAACCACCGGGTGTTCAGCGGTGGGTTCGACCTCAAGGTCTTGACGTCGGGCGAGGCGCAGCCGGCGATCGACATGCTCAAAGGCGGCTTCGAGTTGACTCATCGGCTGCTGTCCTACCCCAAGCCGGTGGTGATGGCGTGCACCGGCCACGCCATCGCCATGGGCGCATTCCTGTTGTGCAGCGCCGACCATCGGATCGCCGCGCCGGCCTACAACATCCAGGCCAATGAGGTCGCGATCGGGATGACGATCCCCTACGCGGCTTTGGAGGTCATGAAGCTGCGCCTGACGCCGTCGGCCTACCAACAGGGCGCCGGTCTGGCCAAGACGTTCTTCGGCGAATTGGCCGTCGCCGCCGGTTGGCTCGATGAAATCGTGCTGCCCGACGTGGTGCTCAGTCGCGCCGAAGAGGCCGCCCGGGAATTCGCCACCCTTAACCAGCAGGCGCACGCCGCGACAAAGCTGCGAAGCCGCGCCGAAGCGCTGCAGGGCATCCGCGCCGGGATCGACGGAATGGCCGCCGAGTTCGGGCTCTAGCGGTGTTGCGGTAACCAGGCTTCCGCAGCCAGGCGGAAGCGTTCCCGGTACGCGGCCCAGTCCCATTTCTCCAGAAAGCGTTGCGCCGCCTCATAGCCCTTGTTGTAGAGCGCTTCGAGACTGCGACGGGAGGCATTGAAGTCGAGAATCCCGACGTCCGAGGTGGGCACCTCGATCGACCGGCAGCGAACCGAGGGCAGGTTCAGGTAGGTCTGATCGCGACCGACCAGAATGGTCGTGATCAGACTCTCCAGCAGCGACGGCGGCCCGAGGGAACGCAGCGGCCTCAACGCGGGGACCATCTTGTGGATGCCCCCGGTGAGGGTGGGGATCACGGTGACACCAATGGTGGGCCAGCGCGGAGGCTTGCCGTCGGGGCGGTCGAAACAGTCGATCGGGAAGTTCGACAGCATGCCGCCGTCGACCAGGGTCGACGTCAACCCGGTGGCGCTGGTCAATTTGACTGGCTGGTAGAAGAACGGGATCGCCATCGAAGCCCGCACCGCGTGAGCGACCGACTGCTCGTCGGGGTCCAGCCCGTAGACGCGCTCGTAGTCCCACGGCAGCCGAACCAGTTGGCTGGTCGTCAGGTCGACCGCGGTAATCGCGAGCTTGTATCGGCGCTCCTTGAAATCGCGGTCGTCCTCGAAGGCCAGGTCGCCGAATTTGGTTACGCCGAGGTTCTTCAGCTCGCTGCGAACCCAGTCGTGAGCGAAGTCGCCGCGGTAAAGCCCGCTGCCCGAGACCATCCCCACCGCAGGACCGATGAAGGGCAGGGGCCCGGCATCGCGCCATTTGCGCAGCGGCACGGACAGCGCCAGTTCCTTGATCTCCTCGCTCGTCAGCATCTCACCCTGGGTCGCGGCGGCCAGCAGTGCAGACACCACCGAGCCGGCTGACACACCTGACGCCCGGTGGATCGAATGCCCGGAGTCGATCAGGGCGACGACGGCACCCACCAGGCCGATGAACTTGACGCCCCCGCCGGAGAGGACGACGTCGACCTTTTTGCCTTCCTCGTCTACCCATTGATCGTCTGCCATGGTCGCCCCTTCTGTCGCGCGCTCTACGCCGTGTGTTCAGCATGGCGCAGCAACCCAGTCGTAGGGCAGGAATTTGCCATCGAATGTCACCACCACGCGATCACCGGACGGGTGCGGCTTCTTGTGCACGTCGACGCTGAAGTTGATCGCGCTCATGATGCCGTCGCCGAATTGCTCGTGGATCAGTTCCTTGATCGCGCCGCCGTAAACCTGGAGCGCCTCGTAAAAGCGGTAGATGGTCGGGTCGGTGGGCACCGCGGTGGGCAGGCCGCCGCGCATCGGCGGCGCGGCCAGCACTGGCACAGCCGTCTCGTCGAGACCGAGCATTTCGACCAGAACCTTGCTCTGGTCAGCCGGAATGGGATGCTGGCCCAGCAAGGCCGACGTGGTCCACACCACCGGCCTGCCGATGGCATCGGCCAACTCCTGCCAGCTCAGGCCCTTCTGCAAGCGGGCGACGACGATCTGTTCGGTGATCTCGTTTCTGGTCATGGGTACCAGCATGCCGTTACTTGACGCCGTGTCTGGACCATTAGGCACTGTTGAAAACTGACATCGCATGCGATATCAGGCTTGTCGCGCGTCGAAACTGCACACAGGTACGCAGTATTCGGCGTGTCGCCGCCCGCGTTGCAGTCTCGAAGCCCTGGCTGCAGTTTCACGCGGCCGGCAGTGCTGTTGCCTAGGAAATTTTGCACCCTTATCACCAGCTGTCACCAGCGCCCGTAATGAACGACTTCGGCGAACGGCCGCCGATTCGGCTTGCGGATCGGCTTGAGCGGGCGATCAGCGGGATAGCCGATACCGAGCAGGTAGGCCACCAGGTAGTCGCCGGGCACGCCGAGGATCGCGCGCGCTTTGTCCTGATCCCCTACCGACGAATGGCCGGTGCCGATCCCCAGGTCGGTGGCCGCAAGCATCATCGCCATGGTGGCCTGGCCGACGTCGTACTGGTCGGTGACCTTTCGGCGGTCGGTCGGCGGTACGGGTATGACGAAGGCAATGGCGGCCGCGGCCGACGCGATGTGCCCGGCGCCTTGCCATACCGTCGAAAGTTCCTGCAGCTGAGCCTTATCCGTGACAATGACGAAGTCCCACGGCTGACGGTTCTTGGCCGACGGTGCCCGCCAGCCGGCCTCGGCGATCCTGTTCAGGTCCTCTTCCGAAACTGGATCCTGCCGGTATTCCCGCACATTGCGCCGGGCACGAATCGCGTCCCAGGTGTCCATCTCGCCCCTTCCTCGTCGGCGCTCTCGCCGCCTGTCTACCACGCCTGACCCGGGCGACGCCGAAACAGCCGCTCCGGTCGGTCTCGGCGTCTAAGGTGGCCCGCAATGCCGCTTCATCTGCACCGCGCCGAGCGCACTGATCTGCTTGCCGACGGGCTCGGGGCGCTGCTGGCTGACCCACTACCGGACCCGTTCGCCCGGGAACTGGTGCTGGTGCCGGTGCGCGGCGTGGAGCGCTGGCTGAGTCAGCGACTCTCGCATGTGCTGGGACGTGGACCGGACGGCGCCGACGGCGTGTGCGCCGGGGTCGCGTTCCGCAGCCCGGGCTCGCTGATCGCCGAGATCACCGGCACCGTCGACGACGACCCCTGGTCGCCCGACGCGATGACGTGGCCGCTGCTGGAGGTCATCGACTGCTCGTTGGACGAGCCGTGGTGTGCCACGCTCGCAACACATTTGGGCCACGGCCTGCCCGACGCCGAGGCAGAGCTGCGCCGGGGCCGGCGCTATTCGGTGGCACGCCGACTTGCCGGGCTGTTCGCCTCCTACGCCCGGCAGCGCCCGCAGTTACTGGCCGACTGGCTGGATAGCGTGAGCGCCGACCTCGACGCCGATTTGGCCTGGCAGCCTGAGCTGTGGCGGGCGCTGGTCGCGCGCATCGCCGCCGATCCCCCGCACCTGCGGCATCAGAAGACCGTCGCGAGGCTTCACGAAGGACCGACCGACCTGCCACCGCGACTCTCGTTGTTCGGGCACACCCGGCTGGCGTGCACCGACATCGACCTGCTGCAAGCACTGGCCATTCATCACGACTTGCACCTGTGGCTGCCTCATCCCAGCGACGACATGTGGCAGGCGCTGAGCGATCTGCACGGCGCCGTGCCGCGCCGCGACGACACCAGCCGGCAGGCGGCCAAACATCCGCTGCTGGAAACCCTTGGCCGCGATTTGCGGGAGCTACAACGCTCACTACCCGCGAGCTGCGCGACTGACGAATATCTCAGCGGCGCAACCAAACCCGCCACACTGCTGGGCTGGCTGCAATCCGACATCGCGGTCAACGCGGCGCGGCACGACGGCCGGGTGTTGACCGAGACCGACCGCTCGGTGCAGGTGCATGCCTGCCACGGCCCGGCCCGGCAGATCGACGTGTTGCGTGAGGTGCTGCTGGGCCTGCTGGACGACGACCCGACGCTGGAGCCGCGCGACATCGTGGTGATGTGCCCCGACATCGAGACCTATGCGCCGCTGATCCTCGCCGGCTTCGGGCTCGGCGAGACCGCGGGCGACAGCCACCCGGCACACCGCTTGCGGGTCCGGCTGGCCGACCGTGCGCTGACCCAGACCAACCCGCTGCTGGGGGTCGCCGCCGAATTGCTGGCCATCGCCGGCACCCGCGCCACCGCCAGCCAGGTGCTCAACCTCGCCCAGGCCGCGCCGGTGCGGGACAGGTTCAGGTTCACCGACGACGACCTCGACGCGATCACCGACTGGGTCCGCGAATCGAACATCCGCTGGGGCTTCGACGCGGAGTACCGCCGCCCGTTTGGTCTGGAAAGGATCGTGCACAACACCTGGCAGTTCGGGATCGACCGCATCTTGACCGGCGTGGCAATGTCGGACGATTCGAAGGCCTGGCTGGACACCGCGCTGCCCCTCGACGACGTCGGCTCCAATCGGGTCGAGCTGGCGGGCCGGCTGGCCGAATACGTCGCACGGCTGCGCGACGTTGTCGAAAACCTCAGCGGTGCAAAGCCGTTGACGGCGTGGCTGGAGGTTTTGGCGACTGGGATCGACCAGCTGACCGCCTTCGGCGACGCCTGGCAACGCGGCGCAGGTGCAGCGGGAGTTCGCCGACGTCCTGGCCCAGGCCGGAGCCCGCGCGTCGACGCGGTTACAGCTGCCCGACGTGCGCGCGCTGCTGGCAGGCCACCTCGCCGGGCGCCCGACTCGGGCCAACTTCCGCACCGGCACGCTGACGGTGTGCACCATGGTCCCGATGCGTTCGGTGCCACACCGGGTGGTGTGCCTGGTCGGGCTCGACGACGGCGTGTTCCCCCGGCTGAACGTCGTCGACGGCGACGACGTGCTGGCGCGCACCCCGATGACCGGGGAGCGCGACATCCGTTCAGAAGACCGGCAATTGTTGCTCGACGCCATCGGCGCGGCGACCGAAACGTTGGTGATCACCTACACCGGCGCCGACGAGCACAGCGGTCACCCGCGTCCGCCGGCGGTGCCGCTGGCTGAGCTGCTCGACGCGCTGGACCAGACGACGCATGCCCCGGTTCGCGGACATGTCCTCACGAAGCACCCGTTGCAGCCGTTCGACCGTCGCAACGTCATCCCCGGCGCCCTGGTACCCGGCACGCCGTTCACCTTCGACCCCACCGCGCTCACCGCCGCCGAGGCCGTCATCGGAAAGCGCTGTGCACCTGAGCCTTTCATCTCTGGTTTACTGCCCGCGCTGCCAGCCGGTGATGTGGGTTTGGCGGACTTGCTCGACTTCTTCAAAGACCCGGTCAGGGGGTTCTTCCGGGCGCTGGACTACACGCTGCCCTGGGACGTCGAGACCGTCGAGGATGAGATCCCCGTCGAGATCGACCCGTTGGAGGACTGGCAGGTCGGCGACCGCATGCTGCACGACATGTTGCGTGGTATGCATCCGGACACCGCCGTCCACGCCGAGTGGCGTCGCGGCACCCTGCCGCCGGGTCGGCTCGGTGCGCGCAAGGCGGCCGAGATCCGCGATCGTGCCCGCGGTTTGGCGCTAGCTGCGCTGCAGCACCGGAAGCATATCGCAGCAGCGCACGACGTGGACGTCGACCTGGGCGGTGGGCGCAGGCTCACCGGCACGGTGTCCCCGGTGTTCGGTGAACGCCTAGTTTCGGTGACCTACTCCAAGCTGGGCCCCCCTCACCTACTGGCGTCGTGGATCAGTGTGGTGGTGCTGGCGGCCGAAATACCGAAGCGTGCGTGGTCGGCGTTGTGCATCGGCCGTGGGCAGAGCAAGAACCGCGTCGCGCAGCGGCTCTTCGCACCGCCCCCGGATCCGGTTGCCGTACTGCGGGATTTGGTGTCGTTGTATGACGCCGGTCTGCGCGAGCCACTGCCACTGCCGCTGAAGACGTCGTATGCCTGGGCCCAGGCCCGGCGCGACGGCGAGGACCCACACGGCGCCGCCGCGGAGAAATGGCACGCCAGGTTCTACCCAGAGAACGAGAAGCCGGCCCACGAGCGAGTGTGGGGCAAATACGCGCCGCTGCACGTGCTGCTCGACGAGCCCAGTCCCGGCGAGGAGACCACCGGCGAAAGTACCCGCTTGGGCGCGCTGGCGGCTCGGCTGTGGCTGCCATTGCTGGCTGCTGAGGGGATGCCCGACTGATGGACCGATTCGAGTTGTCGGCCCCATTGCCCAAGCCGCGCTCCACCACCGTATTGGAGGCCAGCGCAGGCACCGGCAAGACCTTCACGCTGGCCGGCCTGGTCACCCGCTACCTCGCCGAAACCGACGCCACGCTTGACAACATCCTGGTGATCACGTTCAACCGGGCGGCCAGCCTGGAGCTGCGAGAACAAGTGCGCGAGCAGATCTTCCAGGCGGTGGCCGCACTGGAAGGCCGCGTGCCGCCCGGTAATCGACCTCGTCGAGCACCTGATGCACGGCACCGACGACGAGCGCTTGCTCAAACGGGTGCGCCTGCGCGATGCGTTGGCGAATTTCGACGCGGCGACCATCGCGACCACACACGAGTTCTGCGGACTGGTGCTCAGATCCCTTGGTGTAGCGGGTGATACCGCTGCGAATGTCAAGCTCGAGGAGAATCTCGACGACCTGGTCACCGAAATCGTCGACGACCTCTACCTGGCGAACTTCGGGAACCAACAAACCGACCCGGTGCTGACGTACAAGGATGCGCTCGAGGTCGCCCGCAAAGTCGTCGAAGACCCGTGTGCGCAGCTGCGGCCACTTGACCCCTCGCCGGACAGCCCGGCCGAAGTCCGGTTGCGTTTCGCCAACGACGTGGTACGCGAATTCGAATATCGCAAGAGCCGTCAGCACATCCTGGGCTTCAATGACTTACTGACCCGTCTCGCCAAAGCCCTTGAGACAACGGATTCCCCGGCCCGCCAGCGGATGCGGGGACGCTGGCGGGTCGTGCTGGTCGACGAATTCCAGGACACCGACCCCATCCAGTGGCGGGTGCTCGAATGCGCGTTCAGCGGCCAGTCGACGCTGATCCTGATCGGCGACCCGAAGCAGGCCATCTACGGCTTCCGCGGCGGCGACATCTACACCTACCTCGAAGCGGCGGCCACCGCCGACGCCCGTTACACGCTGGGTGTCAATTGGCGTAGCGACCAGATGCTCGTCGAAAGCCTGCAGACTGTTCTGCAGGGTGCGGCGCTCGGTCACCCCGACATCGTCGTCCGCGAGATCGACGCCCACCAAGCCGGGTGCCGCTTGGCGGGCGCACCCCGCCAGGCACCGTTTCGGCTGCGTGTCGTCCAGCGGGCCACCCTCGGTTATGAAGACACCGACACCATCCCCATCGACCTGCTGCGTCAACACATTCCGACCGATCTGGCCGCCGACATCGGGGCACTTCTGGACAGCGGGGCCAGCTTTGGCGGCAGACCGCTGGCTGCCGGGGACATCGCGGTAATCGTCGGGGCGCACGTGGACGCGCGGGCGTGCCGGGACGCCTTGGCGGCGGCCGGTATACCCGCGATCTACACCGGCGACTCCGATGTGTTCAAGTCGCAGGCGGCCAAAGACTGGCTGTGCCTGCTGGAGGTCTTCGACACACCTGCGCGCAACGGGCTGGTCCGCGCTGCCGCGTGCACGATGTTCTTCGGTGAGACCGCGGCAACTCTTGTCGCCGAGGGAGACACGCTGACCGACCGGGTATCCGGCACGCTGCGCGAATGGACGGATTACGCGCGCCAGCGCGGCATTGCCGCGGTATTCGAGGCTGCCCAGTTGGCCGGCATGAGCCGGCGGGTCCTTGGCCGGCGGGGCGGCGAGCGGCACATGACCGACCTCGCGCATATCGCGCAGCTGTTGCAGGAGATCGCGCATCGCGAGCATCTCGGCCTCCCGGCGCTACGCGACTGGTTACGCCGCCAGTGCGCCGAAGGCGAGAGCACGGCCGAGCACACCCGCCGGCTGGACAGTGACGCGGCCGCGGTGCAGATCATGACGATCTTCGTGGCCAAAGGACTGCAGTTCCCGATTGTGTATCTGCCGTTCGCCTTCAACCGAAACATCCGTAGCAGGGACGACGTGCTGCTGTACCACGACGAGCACGACACCCGGTGCCTATACATCGGCGGCAAGAAAGACCCGGGACGTCAAGCGGCCGAGGCGTTGAACAGTGTCGACGAAGCCCGCGACAACATCCGGCTGACCTACGTCGCGCTCACCCGGGCGCAGTCGCAGGTGGTGGCGTGGTGGGCACCGAGCAAAGACGAAGTCAACGGCGGTCTGTCGCGGCTGCTCCGAGGTCGCGGCGTCGGCGACGCCAACGTGCCCGACCGGTGCGAGCCGGGGATCTCCGACGACGATGCGTGGGCTGCGTTCACTGCGTGGCAGGCGGCCGGTGGGCCGTCGGTCGAGCAGTCGGCGATGGTCACCTCGGATACCGTCGAACCGGGTTTGGCGCCAACAGGTTTAGCGGTCCGGCATTTTCACCGCTGGATCGACACCACCTGGCGGCGCACCTCGTATTCAGCGTTGGTGCGTGGGGCCGAAGAGGCTGCGGCGGTAGGCATCGCCAGCGAGCCGGAAGTCGAGGTGCGTGACGACGAGGTGGAGGCGGTGGTCGTCACCGAGCCGGGCCTGGACTCCCTGGCGTTCGGCATCGCGTCGCCGCTGGCCACCATGCCGGGGGGTGCGACCTTCGGCTCGCTGGTGCACGCTGTGCTGGAAACCACGGACCCTTCGGCGGCGGACTTGGCGACCGAGCTGACCGAGCAGGTTGCGCGGCACGTCGCGTGGTGGCCGGTGGATGTTTCGGCCGCCGAGCTGGGCACCGCCCTGATAGCGATGCATGACACGCCGCTGGGGCCGTTGGGCGGCGACTTGACGTTGCGTCAAATCGGTTTGCGGGATCGACTGCGGGAGTTTGACTTCGAGATCCCACTGGCGGGTGGCGACCTGCGCGCCGCCGCCCCGGATGTATCCCTGTTCGACGTGGGTGAGCTGCTGCATACTCACCTGCCTGCCGACGATCCGCTGTCGTCCTATGCCGGCCGCCTGACCTCTGCCGGGTTGGGTGATCAGTCGCTGCGCGGGTATCTGGCCGGCTCGATCGACGCGGTGCTGCGGCTGCCCGGTCAACGCTACCTGGTGGTCGACTACAAGACCAATTTCCTCGGCGACACCCCTGCGGACTACAACGTTGCGCGCATGACCGAAGCCATGCTGCATTCGGACTACCCGCTGCAGGCATTGCTGTATACTGTTGTGCTGCATCGTTTTCTGCGGTGGCGTGTGCCGGGCTACGAACCGGGACAGCATCTGACCGGGGTGCTGTATTTGTTCGTGCGAGGCATGTGCGGTGGGCACACGCCGGTGGTCGACGGACACCCGTGCGGGGTGTTCAGCTGGCTGCCGCCGGCCGAGCTGGTGGTGGCGCTTTCGGGTCTGCTCGATGCGGGACGGCCGGCCGCGTGACGCTCACCGATGTCGAGCTCGCCATCAACGCCACCGGCCTGCTGTGGGACTTCAACCGGGCCGGGGTGCTGGAGCTCTCCGATGTCCATGTGGCACAACGCGTCTGCGCGCTGGGAAAAGAGACCGACGAGCGGGTGGCGTTAGCGGTGGCGCTGCTGGTGCGTGGGCTGCGCGGTGGATCGGTATGCGTGGATCTGTCGACGATCGCGTTGAGCGTCGGTGTCGACGAGGTGACGTGGCCCGAACCGGTGGACTGGCTGGCGGCGGTGCGGGCCAGCACGCTGCTCGCCGATCCGCCCGTCCTGCATCTGTATGACGATCGGCTGCTCTACCTTGACCGTTACTGGTTGGAGGAAAAGCAGGTGTGCGACGACGTGTTGGCGCTACTGGGGTCCCGGCCACTAACCGAATTGCCCGCCTCCGAGCGACTTTTTCCGTCCGGCTATGACGAACAGCGGAAGGTAGCCGAAATCGCTCTCTCGCAAGGCGTCACCGTCCTGACCGGCGGACCCGGGACCGGGAAGACGACGACGGTGGCGCGCCTGCTGGCATTGCTGGCCGAACAAGCGGAACTCTCCGGAGCATCGCGTCCCCGGATCGCCTTAGCGGCACCGACGGGCAAGGCCGCCGCTCGGCTAACCGAAGCGGTCGAGTATGAGGTGGCCGAGCTGGACCCCGCCGATCGCGCGCGGCTAGGTGAGCTGCATGCGGCGACGCTGCACCGATTGCTGGGCAGCCGACCGGATTCGTCGTCGAGGTTCCGGCACGATCGCGGAAATCGGTTGCCGCACGACGTGATTGTGGTCGACGAGACGTCGATGGTGTCGCTGACCCTGATGGCGCGGCTGCTGGAGGCGGTGCGCCCTGACGCCCGGCTCATCCTGGTGGGTGACGCCGACCAGCTGGCGTCGGTGGAAGCCGGCGCGGTGCTGGCGGATCTGGTGGACGGCCTGTCCGCACGCAGCGACGTGCGGGTCGCCACGCTGCGGACCTCGCACCGGTTCGGCAAGGCGATCGGAGCCTTCGCCGACGCGATCAGAGCCGGCGATGGCGACAAGGCGGTGGAGTTGCTGCGGTCGGGCGACGAGCACATCGAGTTCATCGAAGACGACGACCTAGCGCCGCGAATGCGCTCGATCCTGGTGCCACACGCGTTGCGGCTGCGTGAGGCGGCGATGTTGGCAGCCGCCGACGTAGCGTTGGCCGTACTCGATGAGCACCGACTGCTGTGCGCGCGCCGGCAGGGGCCCTTTGGCGTGCAGCACTGGAACCGTCAGGTGGAGAGCTGGCTCGGCGAGCAGACCGGTCAGCCGCCCTGGTCGCAGTGGTATGCCGGACGTCCCCTGTTGGTGACCGCAAACGACTACGGGCTGCGTGTCTACAACGGCGAAACCGGCGTCGTCGTTGCCGGCCCGGAGGGTCTGCGCGCTGTCATCGCGACCGCCGCGGGCCCGCTGGACTTCGCGACCAGCCGGCTATCCGACGTCGACACCATGCACGCGATGACGATCCACAAATCTCAGGGCAGCCAGGCCGACGAAGTGACAGTGCTGCTGCCGTCCGAGGATTCGCGGCTGTTGACCCGAGAATTGTTCTATACCGCGGTGACTCGGGCGAAACGAAAGATATGTGTGGCCGGGTCCGAGTATTCCGTGCGGGCCGCGATCAGCCGGCGGGCAATACGGGCGAGCGGTCTTCGGCTGCGGTTACAGCAGTGACTCGTCAGTTGCGAGCCCGGTGGGCGAGAGTGCTGCCCAATCCGGCGAGAATCTGACTGGGGCGTTGCTGTTCACCTTGCTGCGCGCCAAGCACGAGTATCGTGCCGGTGAGTACCGGCAGCGCCCATTGCAGAAAACGCAGCTGTTGCTGCGCGGTCGCGACATCCTGTGGTGTTTGCGAAGATGGCTCGGTTGCTCCTTGCGCGGGGCGCTGGTCGCCCTTTGCGACTTTCGCACCAAGAACCCCGCTAGCGACGGTGGCGCCTAGCGCAGCGCCGGTCACCGCGATCTTGGTGACAGTGTTTGCCGTGACGCCAGATTGGTGCCTGGCGCGGCGGCGGTTCGCAGCCAGAATCGAGGCACCGCCGAGCAGGTGTGCCCCAATTGCGGCGGCGTTGACTGGACTCCATTTCGCCCAGCCGACCGAGGCTACTCGCGCGCGATCCCTTGGCTCGCGGACCGCAGCGGCGGCGCCGTTGACGCCGACGGCACCCATCAGTGAGCCGCCGAACCAGGCCGCGGCGCCGAGGTCGTGCAGGGACCGGACGATGGTATTACGTGTCGACATCAAAACCTTCTCGGACGTGCGCATCTGACCCAGACAGCCACGTGTGCGTCGTCAGATGTAGGGATTTCCAACGCGACATGTCTTGGCGTTGGCTTGACAACGCACGTATAGACCCATGATGGTGAGTTGAAACCTTTTGACGCCCGGTCAGCTGTGGACCGCCTCGCCCAGGAATGCCGCGGTGTCGTAATAGGTCCAGAACGCGCGGATCGTGTCTCCTTGAGCTTCTAAGACGCTGACCCCTTCGTAGCGGAATTCGCTGCCGTCGGATACCCGCCGCTGGGCGAATAACACGCGTTAGGGGTGATCGGTACGCAGGCTCTACTGGACCTGACGCCGAGTGCTGCGCTCGGCCGTTCGCGGCGCTGATGCCAGCACGCTTTGGATTGCCGGTGCGACGAGCCCGACCAGCTTCTCGATATCGCTGTCGGCAAGTATCGGGACTTCAACGACTCGTCGTCCGAGGAGTATTCCGACCAGCATCGAGGATGCCAGCCCGGCGCGAAGAGCCGCATCGTCGTCGTCGGTCCCCCGTGCGCGGATGCTGTCCAGCAGCCGCGCCTGAATGAATTCCCTCAGCTGGGCGCTGGCCTGTTCGTTGGCTATGGCGCCGCGCAGCATCGCCATGAACGGTTCGGAATCCTGGGAGGACTCCCAGACCCCGAAATAAGCGCGGACCACTCGTTCGCCGAGGTTTTCATCAGGCCCGTCAAAGGCGGCGCTGAGGCGTTCCAACGCGTCCGAAGAGATCGACATCACAGCGGCGAAGAGTTCGTTCTTGGACCCGAAGAACTGCATCACCAACGAAGCGTCGACTCCGGCATCGGCTGCGACTCGCCTAATTGTCGTGGCGGCGAAACCGTCGCGAGCGAACCGCGCTCGCGCTGCGTCGAGGATGGTCCGCCGGGTCGTACTGGTTCCCGGGCGGCGGCCGCGGCGCACCCCGGACGTCGGGGTGGCCTTGGCAGTCATGTTCACAACATACCCGCCCCTCCGGATTATCTCAACACATGTTGATTTCCTGGGCGGTTGGTCGTTACAGTCGAAAATGCAAAGTCCTATTGAGCAGTCCGGTATGCGCGATCAGGCACTGGCAGAGCTGATTTCGACCCGCCGACGATGAGGACGAGACGCCAATCAGCCCGGTGGACAAGATATTCGAGCCATCGCACTATCAGGCGGGCGATGCGCAAGCTACCGCGGACTACGACGCAGAATCGGATTCAGCGTTGGCTTCCGTCGTGATCCGCGTCAGCGAAGAAGCCACGATGGTCGGCTACCCCAAGGCGCGACTGTGGGTGCATGCAGACGGCGCCGACGACATGGACCTGTTCATCCTCGTCCAGAAGCTGAATGGCCAAGGCACGCCGCTTCAGCAGTTCACTGTGCCCAACGACGGCGCACTGCTGCACGATCTCACCGAGCGCGGCGCTTCCGTGTTGCGGTACAGAGGATCCAACGGGCGCTTGCGCGTGTCCGCTCGGCACTTGGACGAGGCGCTGACGACCGACGCCGTTCCCGCTCACACCTTCGATCGGGTCGAGAAACTGGTGGCCGGCGAGATCGTCGACGTCGAGATCGACCTTTTCCCAATCGGTCTGGTGTTCTACCCCGGCGAACAGCTCCGGCTGGTCATCAGCGCGCAGAATGCGCTGGGCGCGATCATGCCCGGCACCCGCGACTACGTTCCGCAAAACAGTGGAACACGGCATCCACACCGGCGGGGGTCACGCGTCGTATCTGCAACTGCCCGTCAAGACCGCCAAGTGGGGCCAGTGCCATTCCGGACCGAAACCGCCCGTGGCCCTATGCGTCTCGCCAGCCACCGACAGCGCAGCGGTCCGCACCGATCCGCCTGGTTCGCCGGAGGCTCAGGCTTGAAAGAGCCGGTCGGGACATCTAGGCTCGCGCTACATGACACTTCCCCCACCATCGTCCGAGTCGGTCGCCGTCGTCACCGGCGCATCGTCTGGCATCGGCGAACAATTCACCCGTCAACTCGTGGCACGCGGCTACCGCGTCGTCGTCACCGCCCGCCGGGAAGACCGGCTGCAACAGTTGTGCGCCGAACTGGGCGGTGAGCAGCTCATCGTCTCGGTGGGTGCCGATCTCGCGGTTCCCGAAGACCGCGACCGGTTGGCCGCACGGATCAACGAGCTGGGCGCACGGGTCGATATTTTGGTGAACAACGCGGGGCTGGGCATCTACACGAAGTTCGGTGCAGAAGGTCGCGAGAAGGAACTGCAGATGCTGCGCGTCGACGTCGAAGCGGTAGCGGATTTGATGCTGCGCTACCTGCCCGCCATGGTCGAGCGCGGTCGCGGCGCGATCATCAATCTGTCGTCGGTGTCAGGATTTCAGCCGGCGCCCTACAACGCCAACTACGCCGCCGCCAAGGCTTATGTGCTGTGGTTGTCGGAGGCGGTGCATGCCGAGGTCGCCGGCAGCGGTGTGACGGTCACTGCGGTCTGCCCCGGTCCGGTGCCCACCGAGTTTCAGACGACCAACGACGCCGACTACCTGGTCGAGCGGCTGCCGGGATTCACCCACGTTCCGCCTGAGCGGGTGGTCGCCGACGCGCTCAAGGCAGCCGAACGAGGTCACGCGTCGGTGGTCCCGGGCGGACCGCAAGTGAAATTAGCGCTGGGGTCCTCCCGATTCATACCGGCACCGTTGGCGGTGCGGGTGCTCGGACGAGTGTTGAAGCGGTAGGTTTCGGGCCTCCCGTCCCACCAACTTGTTCAATGTGGGCTAGGAAAGCAGGGTCTGCAGCCATGCTTTCTCAGGCGGTGGCCGGTACGACTCGGGTCCCACCTGTCGCTTCCGGGCTGACTATTGACTGGCTTGTCAACCGGTCACCGCCGCCCGACGTGGAGTGGCTCAAGAGAGGCCTGCGTAGCCGAAAGTTGGTCTGCCCTGCTCGTTTTCAATGTCCGCTTTGAGTGAGGAGCAGCTAATCTGATGACATCAAATGTGGTGATCGCGGTCGATCCGCACAAGAGCTCGTGGACTGCGGCAGCCGTCGATGCGTCGTTGCAGCCGTTGGCGACGGTGCGAGTTCCGGTCAGCCGGGACGGCTACCAGGCATTGCGCCGCTTCGCGCACCGCTGGCCGCACGTGCGATGGGCGATCGAAGGGGCAGCCGGGTTGGGTGCGCCACTGACCACGCGACTGCGCGCAGACCGAGTCGAGGTTATCGACGTCCCCGCTAGTCACGCCGGCGGACCACTATGCAAAATGCCCGCCTCCGAGCGACTTTTCAGCGGGCACGCGGTGGCGTCGTCGCCGAATCACGTCCGGTAGGCTGGCGACGTCGCCGTCTCGCGTTCGGCGGTGCATTCAGTGGGAGGTTGTGAGAAATGGTGGGGCTCTCGTCGAGCAAATTGGCTGCCGCGGCCGGCGGTCTGGCATTGGCGTTGACTGCTGGGGCCGGCTTGACGGCGGCCTCTGCGTCCGCGGATCCCGATTTAGGACCGATCGTCAACACCACGTGCAACTACTCGCAGGTGATGTCGGCGGTGAACGCGGCATCGCCAGTAGCCTATGCGGCACTGAACGGATCGCCGACGGCGCAGGCTGCCTTGCGTGGTTTCCTCGACTCGTCGCCGGATCAGCGCCAGGGGATAGCCCAGGAGTTGGAGAACAGGCCGGAATCTGCGCCCTACCTCCAGCAGTTCAGCGGAGTTATTTCGCAGGTCGCCAACACCTGCAACAACTACTGAGCAAAGCAGCGCCTATTCGACGGCAAGCGTGCCCGGTCACAGCCAGGCGAGTGCCGCGACGACGAGGGCCTCGGTTCCGGTGTCAAGCGTGGGCTGCAGGATCGGCGCGAAGGTCGACGAGTGGTTGACGGGAATGTCTTGGGATAGTCGCCCGGCCCGCTCGGCTGTGCGGTACGTGTCGGGGTCGATCCCGCCGATACCCCAGTAGGTGTAGGGCACGTCGAGCGCGTTCGGGATGTCGCTGAAGTCTTCGCTTGCAGTCTGCATCGGCATCGGCTGGCTGTGGTCGCCGAAGTGCGCGGCGAAGGCGTGCGCAACCCGTGCGGTGGTGTCTGGATCGTTGTCGGTTAACGGGAAATGGTCGAATAGCTTAAACTCCGGGGCTTTTGGTGATCCCGATGCCTGGCATTCGGCGACGACGATGCGGCGGATGGCATCCAAGATCGCGCTGCGGGTGTGGTCGCTGTAGGTCCGGACGTTGAGCTCGAGTACCGCATGGTCGGCGATGACGTTGCTTTTGGTTCCGGCGGCAAGCCTGCCACGGTGAGCACTGCGCTGTCGCCGGGCGCCGTTTCGCGGGAGATGACAGTCTGCAGTCGCAGCACGATCATCGCGGCCAGCACCACCGGGTCGACGGTTGTTGAGGCATCGACGCGTGTCCGCCGCGTCCGTGGACGGTGATCCGCACACTGTCGGCCGCAGCGAGCACCGGTCCGCTATGCGTGCCGACCAGTCCGGCGGGGGCCGGAAGCACATGTTGGGCCAGGGCGACGTCGACGTTTGAGAGGATGTCGCTTAGGTGATCGTCGACCATGGCCCGGGCGCCGTCGCCGAGCTCCTCCGCCGGCTGAAACAAAGCCACGGCGGTGCCGTTCCACACCTCGGTGGCATCGGAAAGCAGTTGAGCGGCACCGAGCAGGCAGGTGACGTGGACGTCATGTCCACACGCGTGCATCACCGCAACCTGGGCTCCAGTCGCGTCAGTGGCGATCGTCGTGCTGGCGTAGGGCAGTCCGGTCTCTTCCTGGATCGGCAGCGCGTCCATGTCTGCTCGCATGAGCACAGTCGGGCCTTCTCCGTTGCGGAGCACTCCGATGACGCCGGTGCCGCCAACGCCGTCATGGACCGAACACCCGTTTCCGCGTAGCCGCTCAGCGACCCGGGCCGACGTCCGGTGCTCGTGGTGCGACAGTTCCGGGTGCTGGTGCAAATCACGGTAGAACTCTTCCTGCCAGCCCCGGATACCGGCCAGGCCAGCCAGCACAGTCGCGCTCCGCGAGGTCTGCGGATTTGGAGTCATCACTTCACTTTTCGTTGAATGCCTAGCCATTGGACTTACTGGGCGGGTTTGCAGTCTCAGGCGATAGCCTCACGATACGCGCACCAAAGCCGCTGAATCTTCTGGTGATTCACTGTCCACCCCCCGGCGTGGACGTACTGGTGCCGTGACCGATGCGACTACTATGCCGACGATGGTCATCCAAGAGATTGCTGACTCCTGCGCCCTGTGGACTGGCTTCGACATATCGATCGTTGTCAGGACCTACGCGCAATTTACTGGCATCCTTGCCGGTTTCGCCTTTGTCGTCATAAATCTCGTGATTGACCGCGCCTATCGGCGCCGCGCCGATGGTCGTTCGCTGGAGCCGCGTGAGGTTGAGCATGAGACGCAAGTAGGCATTGCGCTGGTGTGCGCATTTCTAGGCCTGTTTCTGACCACCTTGCGATATGGCTTGCTTGCCGGTGAGAGCGGGTGTGCCCTCACCAACGGCCGGGCCGCCTCCGCGGAAGTCCTCACCGCTGTATCGTTCGGGGTCTCCATCTATATTTTGCTGTACGCCATTGTCCAGTTCTTTTCAGGTACAGCCGGCATCCTCGCCAAACACTGTGTATTTATCCTGGCGGTACTTGTTCCCCCCGTTATCGTGTTCTTGGTCGAAGATACGCTCACGCATCTTGCGCTCTCGCTGGGGGATTCGGAAACACACCAGCCACTTCAACCGTTGTGGGACTGGGCCAACCGGCTCTCGATTCTGCTACCGCTGGCGATCTCAGTCGTCTGCGCCGCCGTATGGTACATCGGCACTGCGAGGCGCCGTTCGAATCACCCACCGGCAGCATTGCACAACACATCCGACCAGCCGTCCCGTACATTACGGTTGTCGTCGTTACCGCCGTGATAGTGCGTTCCATCGTGGTTTTGCGGTATACAGATCCGGCCGCGCATATCTCTCCAGGCGAAGCCTGGCTCTGGGTAGGCGTGCTTACTGTCGCGTTGCTGGTTCAAAGTGCGGCTCTGTCATTTCAAAACGGCGTGGAAGTGCCATTTATCCGCTCTTCGACGTCGACCACCGAGCAATCAGCATGAAGTCTGCGGTTGCGGTTCGCTGACGCAAACCACACCGTCACAAGACATTAGCCACGCCGCACTAGCTGATTGCGGGAACGAGCACCACGACGTCGCTGTGCAGATGCGCGAGCCCGCTATCGAGGCTCGCCAACTGGCCTTGGTGGTCGCGTGCGAGCTGTGCGAGGTAGGCATCTGTGACCTGTCGGTGGTCGACCACGCCACCGACTTCTACATCGGCGAAAGAAATACTGTCGGACCAGAATTCGTGGCGTTTCGCTTTCTGGACTGCTTTAACGACATCACGCGCAGCTGCGGCGGATTGCCCCGCCCGAACCAGGAGTCGGACAAGACTCCCTTGGGTGATCGGGCACGTCGCAAATCCGGTGCCGGATGCTGATAGCCATTCTGCGGCGGCGTCATGGTGCACATGCTCGGCGACGACGAGTGCGATGAGCACGTTCGCGTCGAGCAGCGCTGTCACTCTTCGTCCTGCAACGAACGCACGTCCTCAGAGGTTACGACCGTTCCGACGCTCACCACAGGAAACCCCGTCCTGGGGTCTTTGGAGATCGCGACGGCGCTGCCGGCTCCCAGGCCGCGCCGAATCAGGTCGGCGACGGTTTCACTCAAAGTGCGGCGGGTGTCCCGCGCAATCGCCAGCGCCTGTTTGTGCAGATCCTCGGGAAGGTCAATAGTGGTACGCACGACCCATACTAGCATCATTACATCATGATGAGCCGGTGCGACGATGCGGGCATCCAATAGCAACGGTCCGTATTCACTCGTCCACGGTGGGCGTGTGTGCGCTGGGTTTAGGCGGTTCGTCCGAGGGATGGCGAACGTCGACGAGATCGCCAATGATCTGAAAGTCACCGGTGTTGTGGGTGAGCAGGGGAACGCCGTAAATATTTGCGGTGGCAGCGATTACGAGATTGATTGAGCGGTGGCGCGGGTGGCCGCCCCGGTTAGTCACCGCAGCTGACAGCTGACCCCACTCTCGAGCGATCTCGACCGTGATCGGCAACGGGTCAAATGCGGATTCGATTGCGCCAAGTCGCTTCAAACGAACTGCCCGCTCATCATTGTCGCTGGCGACGAGCACGCCAAAGTGCAGTTCGGCAATCGAAGCGACGCTGATGGCGGCCTCGACGTGCGTTGGCGGGTCCTCCCCGATCAAGACGGAGGTATCAAGGATGGCGCGCATCGGCTACTCGAACGGGTCGACAATCGAAGCGGGAAATCGCTCAAGATCTACGCGGAGCGTTCTCGGAGCCGAGGGGCGCCAGATCGCGCGCAACGCCGACCCGCGCACCCATTGCTTCTGCATGGCCGGGCCAAGCTGCGCCACCGGCCGGCCCGCAACGGTGATCGTGATCTCCTCGCCCGCTTCTGCCCGGCGCAGCACCTCACCGACGTTATTGCGCAGTTCCTTTTGGGGAATAGTTGCCACAGAAAGCCACGGTAGCAGAACTGCTACCGTGGCTACCGGACTGAGCGACCTCGACCTTTGATATCGCATATGCGATCACATTCTCAGACAAGTGGGTCTTGCTCTGAGACTCCAAGTAATACGGCTGCCCGCCACGGCATAGGGTGGTCGCCGTGGCGATAAAGCTCGACGAGACCGGCGCCGCTGCGAGAATTTTGGCCGAGCACGGCCCGTTGCACGAGGGCGACATCGTACGACGGCTGCAGGACAGCGGCGTGACTGATCCAGACACCGCGCTGGACAAGCTTCTGGACGAAACCGAAGGTCCAGCAGGGCAGTTGGTCGACGACCGGTGGGTGTGGCTGCCGACGGTGCTGGCCGGGCGAGTTTTCACCCACCGACTCGGCGCAGACGAGTTAGCCCACGACGTGCTTACGGTGACCCCTGACCTGGACCCGATCACCGCGCTCTGCGAACACGAGCAGTATCGGCGACTCGCCGACGGGTCGACGGCGAGTGTCGTGCTGGCCGGGTTCGATGCGGACCTGCTCGAGCAGCGCGGCATCCCGGCCGGGGTGGTCGACCCGCTCGGGTCGCTGCTCTTGGCGCCGGGCACGCTGAAGGCGCTGGGCATGGCTGAGGGGGACCTGGTCGGGGTGCGGCTCACTGCTGAGGGACTAGAAGTCGAGCGAGTCACCACGGCGACCGATCTCGGCACCCCGGTGGGCGTCCTGCTCGCTACGGCGCTCGACGAAGCGGTGTATTTCGACGCCGCGGTCTGGACGGCGTGCGTCGCAGATCCAGCGGTGTTCACCGAGCCGCTGCCGCCCTTGTGCGAGATCGCCGACGACTACGGTCTGGCACGTCGCGGCGAGTGGCTCGCACCCGACGGGTTCGATTTCGACCGTTGGTTTTTCGAGCGCGGCTGCGCGGCGTTGGCCGAGCGCCATGACCTCGACCCCGAGGACGCGTTTGCGCTGTACACGCTGGTCCAACTGTACGACCAGATGTCGATACTGCTGATCGACGCCGCGGACGTGGACCCGCCGCTGGAGGATGCGTCGGCGGCAGCGGACCACTCTACGGCGCAGCCCGAGGTCGATCGGCTCGCCGATTTGTTCGGTGAACTCGGGGCAGTTCTTGCCGACCCGCTGCTTGCTGAGCTGCTGGTGACCGAGACGGTCGGCGCCGGCCGCGCCGGGGCCGCCGCGCTGGGGATGTTTGCCGAGGTGCTGGAGCCCAAGGTGCCGCGTGCGGCGCGGGTGGCTTTTCGCTGGCTGCGCGCAACGGCACTGGAGCGGATTGGTGATATCGACGCGGCCGAACGCGAATTGCTGGCGGCCGAGTCGATGGATACGGAATGGCCGTTGCCATTGTTCGACCTCGCCCGTATCGCCTCCGATCGTGGTGACGTCGAGCGCGGGTTGGCGTTGCTGCGGCGCGCCGGCGCCGAGCCGGACGATCCGTTAGTAGAGCTGCTGGAGCAGCACCAGGCCAAGCCGCGTGGCGGTCTCGGCCGCAACGAGCCGTGCTGGTGCGGATCTGGACGCAAGTACAAGAAATGCCACCTCGGGCGCGAGCAGCTGCCACTGGCCGAGCGGGCGGGCTGGCTGTACGCAAAGGCCGCCCAGCACGCGCTGCTGACAGGCTGGAACGACCTGCTGACCGAGGTGGTCTACCAACGTTGCCGCTACGCCGACAACGATCGCGACGCGCTGACAAGCGCATTGGGCGACCCGCTGGTGGTCGACGCGGTGCTGTTCGAAGGCGGAGCGTTCGCGGAGTTCCTTCAACTGCGTGGATCGCTGCTGCCCGACGACGAGCGAATGCTGGCCGAGCAATGGCTGCTGGTAGACCGCTCGGTATTCGAGGTGGATCGGGTGAACTCTGGCCAGAGCATCACGGTGCGCGACATTCGCACCGGTGACGCGCACGAGGTGCGCGAGCGGACCGCCAGCCGCCAGCTGCAGCCCGGCCAGCTGGTGTGCGCACGAGTGGTACCCGCCGGGGACACCATGCGATTCTTCGGTGGGCTGGAACCGGTTCCGCTGCATGAGCGTGACCGGACGATCGACCTACTCGACACGGAACCCGACGCCGTGACGCTGGTGGCGCAGCTAAGCCGTCGGTTCGCTCCGCCGGTGCTGGCGAACACCGAGGGCGATCCGTTGGCGATCTGCGAAGCCACCGTGCGGGTCGGCGACCCGGCCGGAATCGAGGCCGCGCTCGACAGCACCTACGAGCGGGTCGATGACGACGAGACGCGGCGGTGGTTCGAGCACGTCACTACCCAAGGCATGCAACGGATCCGGGCCACCCTGATCCTCGACCGCGACACGCTGCGGGTGGAGGCGAACAGCGAGAAACGGATGGACCGTGTGCTGGCCACGCTGGCGCACCTCGACCCAGCGATGAGCGTGCTTGACGACTCCCGCCGTCCGCTGCGCGACGTCCGCGAGGCCGGCGAATTGGCCAGGCAGCTGCCGCTTTCCGGCGAGAACGCGCTCGACCCTGATGACCCGGAGACGGCCGCGTTTCTGCACGAGATCGTCCGCGAGTACGAGCGCAACTGGCTCGATGAGCCCATTCCCGCGCTCGATGGACACACTCCGCGGCAGGCCGCCGACGATCCCACCCGACGCGGCGACCTGATCAAGCTCCTCGCCACCTTCCCCGCCGGTAAAGCCGCCCGCGGCGGCATGGACGCCGACCGACTGCGGGCCGCACTCGACCTGCGGTAGCCGGGGCGGGCGAACTCATTCCTACCGTGCGGATCGGACACCCGTATGCCCGAAGTCGTCGCCTTTCCAGAGCAGCGGCTCGCGGAGGTCGAGCGCCAGCGCATACGAGAGGCAATCCCCGAAGTTCAGACCGGCCGGGTGGCCGCTGCCTTTGCCGAAGTCTGCATAGGCCTGGCGGGCCAGGCGGGCTTGGCGCTCGGTCACCGGCTCGACAACGAACTCGGCTTCGCCAAGGAGGTCGTCCAGACCCCTGCTGACGATCGGGTCGCGTTGGGAGTCAAGGACAATCCCGCATTCGAGGAAGCTTGCCGCCGAAATTCTTCGCACCTCGGCACCGGCGATGGCTTGGGCGTAGTCCGCTGCGTCGTCCTCGTCGTAAAGGACCGCGATGATTGCGGAGGTATCCACGATCACGCCGGGAGTCCCCGATCGTCGTAGAGCAGGGCAGCGTGGTCTAGCCGCTTGGCCTGTGGGCTCAGCTGTTTCGCAGTCTTGTGCCCGATGGCCAGGAGCCGGGCCGCAAGGTCGTCGGCCTGCAGCCTGGCCAGACGCTCGCTCAGCGCAGTTGCCACAGCCTGAGCCTGGGACTCACCCGTCATACTCACGATCTGCTTGACCGCATCATGGACCGATGGATCTTTGATGTTTAGAGCCATGGAGGTACCTTTCTACCTGCATGATGGTACCACTATTAATCTGAGGTAGTACAAATGCGTACTACAATGGCCGTCATGTCCGAGGTACCGGTGCGTGAGCTGAACCAAAATACGGCTGGAGTGCTGGCACGAGTCAAACGCGGCGAGCAGATTGACATCACCGAACGGGGTGCTGTCGTGGCCCGTCTAGTCCCGGCCCGGCAAAACCCGCTAACCGAAATGATCAGCGCCGGAACGCTTCGCCCTGCCACCCTCAGCGGACCTGCGCCACGTCCCTCCGGGCCGGTCAAGACCGACCACGAAGCAGGCCAACTGCTGCGCGAGCAACGCGATACCGAGCGCTATTGATGCTTTATCTGGACACGTCGGTCCTGCTCAAGCTGATACGGCGCGAACCTGAAAGCGATGCCCTTGCCGATTGGCTCGACGCGCAAACAGCGGCGGCGTGGGTGTCATCGGCACTGATTGAGGTTGAACTCCCCCGCGCCCTGCGCCGAATTGACCCTTTGCTGCTCGCCGAAGTTCCGGCGGTGGTCGCTCGAGTATCGCGATACGAAGTTGACGAGGTGGTCCGTGCCGCCGCCGCGGCGTATCAGGACGCCACGCCAAGCTCACTAGACGCGATCCATCTTGCAACTGGGACCGCGGTTTTCGGGACGATGCTGACCGCGTTCGTCAGCTACGACGAACGCCTACTCGCAGCCGCCGCAGCAACCGGCTTGCCGACCGCTGCCCCGGGCCGCTGAGCGCTTGGTCATGGTCCCCGCCGGTGGTTAACTGCGACCATGGGCAGAGAACCAGGGTTGGCGCGACGCTTCTTCGATCGATTCGAGCCAGTACACGCGGTGACGTACTTCGCCCCGGAAGCGGGCGCGGCGTTCGACGGGCTGGGTTACCGGGGTTTCTGGATGGGGTATTTCGCCGGCCGGGCGGCGCCACTGGGTATGGTGCCGCCCGAGGTGGTGACCGCGATCTTCTACAACTTCGCACCCGAGCGGGTCGCCAAAGCATTGCCGGCGGCCTGGCAGATCGCCGGCCCGGACGCCGCGCTGCAGGCCCGGCAGGACTCCGCGGTCGCAGCGCTGCGCCGCTACGGCATTGAAGCCGATGAAAACCTCAGCGTTGCAGCGGAATTAGCGGCCAAGGCAGCGCGCGGGGCGTTGCTTGAAGGGCGAACGCTGTTCGCTGCCAATCGGGCACTGCCGTGGCCGGATGATCCGCTGGCCGCGCTGTGGCATGCCGCGACGCTGCTGCGCGAACACCGCGGCGACACGCACGTGGCGGTCCTGGCCGTCGCCGGTGTCTCGGGCCGAGAATCCAACCTGCTGCACGCCGCGGCAAGCGGAATTCCGCGCGACTACATGGCCCCCGCACGCGATTACGACGAGGCGACGTGGCGCCACCACGAACAACAGCTGACCCGGCGGGGCCTGCTCGAGGACGACGGGTCACTGACCGCGGCCGGCCGCGAACTCAACGACCACATCGAATCGACCACCGACGCCCTGGCACTCTCGGCGCTCGACGCGCTCAGCGACGACGAGGTCGAAGCGTTGTTTGCGGCGCTCACGCCGATCACCCAGGCTGTGGTCGCCGGCGGCGACGTCCCCGCCCTCACCCCGGTCAATACGCGTCGTGACGAATTAGACGACAGCAGCGCGCATTTGGCTTCTTAGCCCGGGGTCAACCGAACGCCCGAGATAGGCCATCAGCCGGGTGGTCGGCGTCGCGTCCTCGGGTGCGGGTTGGGCCGGCCCGAACCCGCCTGGCCGTCGCAGCATCTCTTCGGGCACCGACTCCACCAACTCGCGGCAGAACGCGAGCAGATCCTCGGGCAGCTCGACCAGCCGGTCCTGTGAGCGGTACACGTCCCAGCTGTGCAGAGCCACGTCAGACACCGGATAGGTCAGCGCCCGGTGCAGGGGAACCTCGCCCTGCGGCGAGGGCCGCGTCGCGTCCATGTCCGCGCCGGGCAGGGCGTTGCGCAACCGGGTGGCCAGCTCGCGAAGCCGTGCGGGCGGGTCGTCGGATTTCCAGTCATCCGGCTCAGAGGGCCGCTGCCAAATCTCCCCACCTTCGACCAGCACCACGATCTTGGCTGCGCTACCGGTGACGTGACCGACCAGGTCCCGGATACTCCAACCGTCGAGATTGGATGGCTGGGCCCAACTTTCGGGCGGAATCTGCTCGACCGCCTCGATGAGCAAGTCCAGCGCCTCGCCGGCCCGCACACCGACCCTGTGTCGGTCATCGGGGCAGCGACTTGTAGAAGACCACGCCGTTGCCTTTGTTGTCATAGACCACCGCGCGACGTTCGTGGGCGTCGTCGTAGGGGCCGTTCGACGATGTCGCCACCGCTGGCCTCGACGGCGTTGGCCGCGGCGTCGACATCGGCGGTCTTGATGCCGACGACGACCTGTCCGGGGATGGGATGGTCCACCGCGGTGGCCAGCGCGAGGGTGATCGGCCCGCCGTCGAGTGCGGCGAAGTGGGCCCCGTCGCGGAACTTCAGCCCCATCCCGAGGGTCTCGCTGTAAAATCGGATCGATTCCTCCGGTTCGTCGGTGGACAAGATGATCATCTTGACTTCGTGCTCGCTCATCGGCGCCTCCTGTCGCTGAACCGCTTTTAGGCTAGGCCGGGTTCGCCATGAGCGCCGAATGGGCTGTCTCGACATTGACGAGGAACCCGGCGCCGCTAAACTCACCGCGCGTGGGCTAGGTAGGAGGGCTTGTGACGGTGGTCGCTCGTGGACGTACCTCGAGTCGAGGCAGACCGGCGGGCCCCTGAATTGACCGCTAAACCGATCGACGCCGACCAGATCGCCGAGGCGGTCACCGCCGCCCACGCCAGGCAGCGAAAGAAACGCGGCGGCAAGAACGCCGGCTACATACCGGCGTTGGCGGCCGTAGACCCGGCGCTGTTCGGGGTCTGCGTGGCAACCGTTGACGGTCAGACGTTTTCGGCCGGCGACGCCGAATGTGAGTTCGCGCTGGAGTCGATCTCGAAGGTCTTCACGGCCGCCCTCGCGATGGAACAAGTGGGTCCGCGGGTGTTCCGCCGCAAGGTGGGCGCCGATCCGACTGGTCTGGCGTTCAATTCGGTGCTGGCGCTGGAATTGCACAACGACAAGCCGATGTCGCCGATGGTCAACGCGGGGGCGATGACGGCGGCCAGCCTGGTGTCGGCCACCGACGCCGACGACCGCTGGCGCCAGATCCTGCAGATCCAAAGCGATTTCGCCGGGCGTGCGATCTCGGTCAGCGAACAGATCACGGCCTCCGAGCGGGCCACCAACTTTCACAACCGCGCGATCGCGTGGCTGCTGTTTTGCGGCGGCTACATGTACTGCGATCCGATGGAGGCCTGCGACGTCTACACCCAGCAGTGCTCGACGCTGGTCACCGCCGTCGACCTGGCGGTCATGGGCGCGACCCTGGCCAACGGCGGCGTCAACCCCCTCACCGGCAAGCGCGTCATCAAACGCGCCAACGTGTCCCACGTGCTGGCCGAGATGACGATGGAGGGTCTCTACACCAGCTCCGGGGACTGGGCCTACACCGTCGGGCTGCCCGCCAAAAGCGGTGTGGGGGGCGGGCTGGTCGCCGTGGCGCCGGGCAAACTGGCGATCGCCGCCTACTCACCGCCGCTGGACATCGCCGGCAACAGCGTGCGCGCCCAGGCCGCGATCACCCAGATCGCGCACACCCTCGGCTTGGGGCTTTTCAAGACGTAGCGCGGGCGCTGCGCTATCCCTCCGCCCGCTGCGCGGAGACGAAACAAATGCATCGACGGGACGCCTCTCCGAGCCGCCAATTCGGGTTGGCGGCCGTAGCTGGCCATCAGCTCCTCGGACGGCGTCACCGTGACCTCCCAGCCGTGGCGGCGCCACCAGTCGCCGACGTCTTCGCGTTCATCGAAGTACCACAGCTCGTCGGTCTTGGGCACCTCGACCTGCGGGTCCGCCTTGGCCATCAACTGCCCGGACCCGATCCATCCGCTCCCGCCGCTTCGCGCGGAACTCGGGGTCGGCGAACTCGGGTCCCAGCGCCTCGACACCGATCCGGCTACCGGTCGCGGTGAGCCCGTCAATACGGTCAAACAGCAATTCCTGGGCTTCCGCCGGCAGATACATCAGCAGCCCCTCAACCGACCACGCGCTGGGCGCCGACGCGTCGAAACCGGCCTGCTGCAACGCCGTTGGCCAGTCCTGACGCAGGTCCACCGGGACGCCGACCCGATGACATGTCGGCTCCGCGCCGTGTTCGCGCAACGTCGATGATTTGAAGTCCAGCACCCTGTGCTGGTCGAGCTCGTAGACCGTCGTGCCGTCGGGCCACGGCAACCGCCAAGACCGCGCATCCAGGCCGGCGGCCAAGATCACCACCTGCCGGATGCCCGCGGCCGTGGCGTCGAGGAAGAAAGTCGTCGAAAAACTTGGTCCGCGAGGCGAAATAGCTGACCAGCGCCTGCATCCGCTGCGGGATCTCGGGTCGGCTTCGACGACCTCCGCGGGCAGCTGAGGGGCCCCGTACCAGTTCCACACACCGTCGCCGACGGCATCGAGGAACACCCGCGCGAACGGATCGCTGATCAGCGGGTCGTCGCTCTCGGTGTCGGCCGCGCGCGCCGCGGCCACACCCAGCGCCGTGGCGCCCACGCTTTCGGTGATCTCCCAGCTGTCGTCATCGGTTCTCGCCACTCCCCGACCCTACGTGAGGCAGCGGGCCAGGCCTCGGCGGCCGGTGCGGAAGAATCGCGGTCAGCATGAGCGACGACGACTCTTGCAGCCATCCCGGCGAGGCCACATCGTGCGGCTCGCCGTGTTCGCCGGTGTTCCTCGGCGCGCTGTTCTATCTGCTGGCCGTCCGGCACGTCGTCGATGTCGAGGAGGTGCGGCGCACGGTTGCGGCGACGGGGCCGGCGGCGCCGCTGACCTACGTCGTGGTGTCGGCCGTCCTCGGCGCGCTATTCGTGCCGGGCCCGATCCTGGCGGCGAGCAGCGGGGTGCTGTTCGGTCCGCTGCTGGGCGTGTTCGTGACGCTGGGTGCGACGGTGGGCACCGCGGTCGTGGCGAGCCTCATCGGCCGCCGCGCCGGCCGGGACAGCGCGCGGGCTCTGCTGGGTGCGCAACGTTCCGATCGGATCGACGCGCTGATCGACCGCGGCGGGCTGTGGGCGGTGGTTGGCCAGCGCTTTGTTCCCGGTCTTTCGGATGCGCTGGCCTCCTACGCGTTCGGGGCGTTCGGAGTTCCGTTGTGGCAGATGGCTGTCGGGGCGTTCATCGGCTCGGTGCCGCGAGCGTTCGTCTACACCGCGCTGGGCGCCTCGATCGCGAACCGGTCGCGTGGTTGGCCTACGCGGCGATCGCGGTGTGGTGCGTGACCGCGCATCGTCGGGGCGTTCGCTGCGCGGCGTGGATGGCGCAAGTGGCGTGGGCACGGGGGTGACAGCGGGCGCACGCACGATTCGGACGGTGAGGCTGAGGCACGCTGAGCACATCGGGGTGGTATTGACGTGAATGCCCTCCGACACGTTCGTGCTGCAGCTATGGACTACGTAAGCGTGCTGCGAAAGCCTCTGTAGAAAGACATCTCACGAAGTTAAAAGTCAAGCCGCGAGTGGGAGAGGAGGTGGAAACGCGCGGTGTTCGTCGTAGGGCTGGCCGGTTTGGAGGCAATGGTGGAGTTGGCCGAGGAATTTGTTGAACAGGTGTCGCTGGGCTTGGCGGTTCCAGTCTCCGGCGGCGCGGCGGGCATCGAAGTGGCGGCGTGCGCCGGGGGAGGCGCGCAACGATCCCAGCGCCCAGATTGCGCCGACCACCGCCAAGCGCCGGTTTTTGATATGCCGATGCAGTACAACAGTTTTTTTGCCGCTGGCGCGGGTGATGGGAGCGGAGCCGGCGAAGGCTTTCAACCCGCGAGCGTCGGCGAAGCGGTCGCGGTCGTCGCCGATCTCGGCGAGCACCCGGGCACCGGCCAGGTTCCCCAAGCCGGGGAAGCTGGTGATGATTTGGGCGTCCGGGTGGTGCTCAAAATGGGCGATCGCCGCCTCGGCGAGATCGTCGGCGGCGGCGCAGGCGGCGTCGAACTGGCGCAGCAGCGCGGACAGTTGGATACCCATGGCGTTCTCGACCTGCGGGGGTTGGCGCAGATAGGTGTCGGTGAAGGTGGCGCGCAGCCGGTCGATGTCGCGGTCGAGGCGGCGTTGGCGGCCGGCCTTGGCCAGCAGTCGGCGCAGCCGGGCCGGGGTCAGCCGGGCGGCGGCCTCGGGTGTGGGTGCGGCCGCCAGGATGGCGCGTGCATCGGCGCGGGCCAGGCCGCCGCTGGGCAGCTGATCGAAGGCGACCAGGGCGGCCGGGTAGAAGTCTTTGAGCAAATCGCGGATCTGGTTGCCGATCTGCTGGCGCGTCCATACCGCGTCTTGCTGGGCGCGGGCGAGAACCCGGATGGCCTGGGCCAACTCGGTGTCGGCGGGCAGCGGTCGATGCGCGTCGGCGTCGGTACGCACAATGTTGGCCAACAGCACCGCGTCGGTGGCATCGGATTTTGCGCCCGACACCGTATACCGCGGTCGATACCGGGCCGCCGTCAGCGGGTTAATCGGATAGATCGCCCGGCCAGTCTCGCGCAGCGCGGCCACCCACAACCCGCGGTCGGTCTCAATCGCCACCGGAATCGGGTTGTCTGGGTTGTCGCCGGCCTCAGCCAGCAGCGTCAGCAACCGTGCAAACCCGGCCGCGTCGTTGCCGACCTGTTCACCTACGACCACACGCCCGTTCGCGTCCACCACCGCAACGTCGTGATGATCTGTGGCCCAATCGATTCCGCAATACAAAGACAAGATGCCAGCACTCCTTCGGTCGATGTTCCTCCTGTTGCCGGTGGACTCACGCGGCGCCCTAATCGCAGGACTCCAAGGTCCGTCATCTCACTAGCCGTCCGTGACTCCAGCACACCGCAGGACTTCGTTCTGTCGAAGAGCTCAAGGCTCGGGAACACCTACCGGGAAGTCAACCCTGCGGTGGGCTCAGGCAACGGCATCCCACCACCAATCCGCA
Organism: uncultured Actinomycetota bacterium; assembly: GCA_963787635.1. Classification (GTDB taxonomy): domain Bacteria; phylum Actinomycetota; class Actinomycetes; order Mycobacteriales; family Mycobacteriaceae; genus Mycobacterium. The sequence continues at coordinate 63,539 of CAWBDP010000015.1, forward strand.
GGATCTGCCGCCAGGCGCGCCGTTCTTTCTTAAGGCGTCCAGCGCCGGGAAGCACCAGGCATCACCTGGCAGCAGAACCCAATAGGACCAGAACCGGTCTTACGACCAACAACCCGTCCCTACTAAACGATTAGGATGCGGGGATGATGACGCCGGAAGTCGATGCCTTGATGCGCAACTATATGGGCGACGTGCCGGGCGCGGCGGTGCTCGTGCTGCGCGACGGTCAGCCGGTGGTGCGCGCATGCTACGGCCTCGCAGACCTGGAAACGGAAACGCCCGCCACGCCCTGAGACGAACTACCGGCTGGCGTCGGTCACCAAGCAGTTCACTGCTGCGAGCATTCTGCTGCTGGCCGAGGACGGCCGTCTTACGCTCGATGACCGCATTCACACGTGGCTGACCTCGCTGCCCAAAGCCGCCGAGACGGTCATGATTCGCCACCTGCTCACCCACACGTCGGGGCTCATCGACTACGAGGACGTGATCCCGGAGAGCTTCGCAGGGCAGGTGCGCGACGCAGATGTGCTGCGCCTGCTGGAAACGCAGGATCGCACCTACTTCCGCCCAGGCAATGGCTATCGGTATAGCAACAGCGGCTATGCATTGCTGGCGCTAATCGTCCAGCGGGCGTCCGGGATGTCCTTTGCAAACTTCCTGCAGGAACGCATCTTCGAACCGCTCGCCATGTTCAACACCGTGGCGCACGAGGAAGGCGTCTCGAGGGTGATCAATCGGGCGTTCGGCTACACCGAAGCCGCGGGCCGCTGGAACCGCACCGACCAAGACCAAACGAGCGCGGTGCTCGGGGACGGCGGAATCTATTCCTCCATCGAGGATCTCGCGAAGTGGGATGCCGCGCTGTACGACGGACGCCTGCTGCAGCCAGCTCACTAGCGGCAACGTTCACACCCGCGACGCACACCGACGATCCCCAGATCCAGTACGGCTACGGCTGGCGCATCACCGGCGAGACGCTGTGGCACTCCGGCGAATCGGTGGGTTTTCGCAATGTGATCGTGCGCTATCCGAGGCGGCATATGACGGTGGTCGTGCTGACCAACCGCAACGAGCCCGAGCCGTATCCGCTCGCGCTGCAAATCGCGAAGACGGTTATCGCTTCTTGATCCCACTGAGTGCGTCGCGCGCCCGTTCGACAGAGACCGGCGTGGTCAGAGGGCTAAGTCCCATCCGCCACACGAGCCTCTCGGACAGGGAGCACCCTCCTGCTAACCTTCGAGCGGTTTCGGCCACGGCATTGTCGTTGACCGCTGGGGGGGCGTCGCATCCGCAGTTCCCGACCTGAGTCCAGCAATGAACACCATGTGCAACTGCCCACAGGGTGGTGTCGGTCTGTACGCTGCACAGCCGACCGGGGACGCGGCAGCAAGTGTCAGTAAAACGGTGCCAACAGCAATAGCCATTGGCAGAAATGGCTTACTGGCCGGGCTCCGCAGCCCGGTCCGAGACGGATGGGAGCCGTTATCAATAATTACCTGCGTCAGCGTAACGAATCCGAGCGGATAGCTGCGGCCACGGCGCCCGAAACCGTAGCCTTTGTTGCTGTGCCGGTAGCTGTTCGGGCGTGGTATGCGATGTTCGCAGCACTGCTGGTGGGGATTGCCGGTGTTGCTGCCGCAGGCACAGCGCATGCCGATCCGACTGTCACAGGACCCGACGCCAGGTTGGTGGGCTGGGACACCTACCGTCAACTGGATCGGTTGCCGTATCTGAGCGCGGACACACAGACCGTGCAGGTGTCGAGCTTCGATCGGAGCGGCGGCGATTTCGACATCTCCACCGGTAACCGAAACGGTACCGGCGGGTGTTTGGCGTCCGGTGGTGCCGGTTGTGTCATCGCCGAGGATCACGGCGCCGGAGAGATTGATTCGATCTGGTTCACCCGCGACGGGGGCAATGTGCGTGCGATCGGAAAGATCCGCATCGAGCTGGACGGGCAGACGGTGATCGATGCACCACTGCAATCATTGGTCGATGGCGCGCTAGGTGCGCCATTCCTGTGGCCTCTGGTAGCCGACGCTGTTCAGTCGCCCGGCGGTGTTTACATCAAAGTGCCGATGCCGTACCGGAAGTCGATGCGGATCAGCGTCGCATCACATTTGGAGTACTACCACGTCGACTATCGCCGGTTTTCGACCGCCGACGGCGTGACCTACTTTCTCGGCCTCCGACCCCGCGCTCGATGTGCTCGCCACCCTGCGGGCCGCGGGCACAATCGACCCTAAACCGGCAGCACCCACCGCAGCGCACACCAATCGGGTCATCGACGTCCCCCCCGGCGCTGGGCTGATGATCGCGGAATCGACTGGGCTCGGGCATGATCTCGGCGCTACGGCTGCAGCTACCGAACCGGCGTATCAACTCCTGACCGGGTTGCGACTCCAGATCGAGTTCGACGGCCAAACCATCGTCGACTCTCCACTCGGAGAATTCTTCGGCGTTGGACTCGGGCGCCCACACCGTGCGAACGCTGATGTTCGCCGCGATCCCACAACCTGGGGGGTCGTTGTCGTTGTCGGCGTGGTGGCCAATGCCCTTCGCCCGCGCAGCCCGCATCACGCTCGATCAACACGACCGACAATCCCGTACCCGGGGTACACAGCGATGTCGTGATCACACCAGACCCTCGGTGGGCACCCGCGCTAGCCAGCGGCCGCGCTGGCTACTTCACCGCACGCTCGCATGCCGGACCAACGATCCTCGGTGAGGACTGGTTGTTCGCCGATGAACGTGGTCACGGCAAATTCGTCGGCGTCACCCACACCATCCGCGGTTCGCGGATCAAAACCTCGTTTAGCGACGACGCCCCGTACTTTCTCGAAGGAGCCGAACGCGTATACACCGACGGTGCCGCCTCCCCCCAGTGGTACGGCACCGGCACCGAGGACTTCTACGAGGGCGGCTGGTACTTCAAGAACGGCACGCACTTTAGCGACCCGCTCACCGGTCAACCCGATCAACGGACGGCCACGGGCGGATGTCCAGACTACTGCGTCGCCGCCTATCGGCTCGATGCTCGCCGAGGCTATCGGCTACCACTCAGCGCTCCGATTCGGCATCGAGCACGGCAAACGCAACATGGTTCAACCCGACTACAGCTCAACCGCTTTCCTCTACACCCAACCCGACGACACCGTTATTCCCAGCGACGACGTCAACGCGGGCGATCCTGTCGGTCGACTCCTGCACGGCTACACCGATACCGACGCCGCCGATCGATTGCTGGTCAGCCAATACGAGGGAAACGACGACACCCGCCCGATCGTCGGGTTAGTCCGAAGCACGAGCGCCGCAATCACATTCGACGTCACGGTTCCTCCCGACAACCGCGGCATGCTGCTGCGCCGCACGTCGGATCAAGCAACGGGCTATCAATCAGCCGACGTTGCCATTGACGGCATACCCGTCGGGAACTGGTTGCAGCCGCGCAGCAACACCTTTCACCGTTGGCTTGATGACACCTACCTCGTGCCAGAGTCGCTCACCGCAGGCAAAGCCCGCATCACCGTTACCCTCACACCTAGCCCCGATTCCCCACCCTGGACCGCTAGCCGCTATCACATAGGCACACTGACGGGGCGGTCCGATTCGCGACGGTGAACGAACGCGCGGCGCACGGTACCTGAGAAAAGCGGCCGCTATCGTAGGGCTGTAGACAGATTCGACAGCCCTGACTATCCGAAACAACACGCCGAGTCGGCAGACGACGTCATGCTCGCGGGGCTCGGCCTGTCGCTCGACCCAGTTGCGAACTGTCGCGGACGCCTGGGAGGCGGCATATAAGGAGTCCGTGGTAGCTGCGGGACAGCGGCGTGGCCGATCCGGATACCGCAGCCGACAAGCTTCTCGACAACTTAGGTCAGGGCGCTGGGCGCGACTGAGCGCCCAGCGTGAGGGAAATGGCCCCGGGCGGCGCATCATGGACGTGTGCGGATCGGAGTCGGGGTTTCCACCGCGTCCGACGCACGGCAGGCCGCGGTGGAAGCTGCAGCGTACGCGCGTGACGAGCTCGCGGGTGAGGCGCCGTCGCTGGCCGTATTACTCGGATCGCGATCGCATACCGGCACGGCCGCGGACGTCCTCCACGCGGTGCAGGAGATGGTCGAGCCGCCCGCACTGATCGGTTGCATCGCCCAGGCGATCGTCGCCGGCCGCCATGAGATGGAGAACGAGCCCGCGGTGGGGGTCTGGCTGGCGTCCGGCCTGGCCGCCGAGACGTTCCAGCTCGATTTTGTGCGCACCGGCTCGGGTGGCCTGCTCACCGGTTACCGGTTTGACCGGGCCACGCAGGACATGCACCTGCTGCTGCCGGACCCGTACACCGTTCCGTCGAACCTGCTCGTCGAGCACCTCAACACCGGCCTGCCCGGAAAGACCGTGGTGGGCGGTCTGGTGAGTGGTGGGCCGGGACCTGGCGACACCCGACTGTTCCGCGATCGCGACGTGCTCACCTCCGGCCTTGTCGGCGTGTGCCTGCCCGGCATGCACGCTGTCCCGATCGTGTCGCAGGGCTGTCGGCCGATCGGCCAGCCCTACATCGTCACCGGCGCCGACGGCGCAGTGATCACCGAGCTGGGCGGCCGGTCGCCGCTGCAGCGCCTGCGTGAGATCATCGACGGGCTGCCGCCCGACGAGCAAGAACTGGTCAGCCGCGGCCCGCAGATCGGGATCGTCGTCGACGAGCACCTGACGGCGCCGGGTCAGGGCGACTTTTTGATCCGCGGGTTGCTCGGCGTCGACCGTTCGACCGGGGCAATCGAGATCGGCGAAGCTGCCGAGGTCGGCGCGACCGTGCAGTTCCAGGTCCGTGACGCGGTGGGGGCCGATAAGGATCTGCGCGTGACCGTGGAGCGGGCTCTGGCGGAGCTGCCCGGACGTCCGGTTGGCGCGCTGTTGTTCACCTGCAACGCGCGGGGGCGGCGGATGTTCGGGGTCGCCAACCACGACGCGTCGACGATCTCCGAACTCCTTGGCGGGATCCCGCTCGCCGGTTTCTTTGCCGCCGGCGAGATCGGCCCCATCGCGGGCCGCAATGCCGTGCACGGATTTACCGCGTCGCTGGCGCTGTTCCGACGATGCGAAATGAGCTCCACCTCCGCGGATTTCAGCTATGACTACGAGCCCAGTTGTTCACGCGGGTGGGCGATTGTGCGATGAGGCCGCAAGTCGATGCGTTGATGCGCAACTACACGGGCGACGTGCCGGGCGCGGCCGTGCTCCTCCAGCGCGACGGTCGGCCGATCGTGCGTGCAAGCTACGGCCTCGCGGACCTGGAAACGGATACGCCCACCACGCCTGAGACGAACTACCGCTCGCATCGATCACGAAGCAGTTCACCGCCGCGAGCATCCTGCTGCTGGCCGAGGACGGCCGAGTAACGCTCGATGACCGCGGTCACGAGTGGCTGCCGTCGCTGCCGGAGGCCGCCGAGACGGTCACGATTCGCCACTTGCAGACACACACTTCGGGGCTCATCGACTTCGAAGATGTGATCCCGGAAACCTTTGCGGCGCAGTGCCGCGACGCGGATGTTCTGCGGCTGCTGGAAACGCACGCGTTCGGCTACACGCAAGTGGCGGGCCGCTGGAACCGCACCGACCAAAACCAGACGAGTGCGGTGCTCGGAGACGGCGTAATCTAGTCGTCGATCGAGGATCTCGCGAAATGGGATGCGGCGCTGCACGACGAGATCCTGCTGCAGCCGAGCTTATTATGAGCGGCGTTCACACCCGCGACGCACACCGACGACCCCGCGATAGCCGGCAGATTTTCACCTCGAGTGGGTCGCCAAATACTCGGTGACGGGGATCGGTGAGGTTGCGACGTAACCGATGGGCAGGAGCAGGTCACCAGCAGTCGTGCGGTAGTAGACATCCCATCGGTAGTAGCCGGCGAACCCAGCGGGATCGGCTGCGAGGACGGCGGCGTAGTCGTTGACCGCCCGGACGTACCGGTCCCAGTTGTTGTACCGGAGCAGGGCTTGGTCGTGGTCGTTGGCAAACCCGTTGGCAGCAAGGTAGCGACCGGCCGCCATGATGCTGTCGTGGGCCGAGAGAATGTCGCCACCGTCGCCGTATGCGGCGAACGTTGACGGTAGGAACTGCATGGGGCCTTGTGCGCCCGCGGGGCTCACGCCGACGACGCGGCCCAGGCCGGTTTCGATCAGGTTGATCGCCGCAAGGTAGCTCCAGCCGACGCCGGTCGCCGCCTGCGCTTCGCGGTAGTAGCCGAGCAGCTTGTCGGCCGGCATCGGCGGGTCGATGCGCCACGCGGGCAGCGTGTCCTGCGGATCGCTCGCGAGTTTCCCGCTGAACTGCCGTTGCGCGTCGACGTTGCGGTCGTAGACGTCAAGCAGCGACGGCGGGATCCGCGGGCGCACGATCATGTCCCACTCGGGATGCGAACCGAGGGCGCGGTAGGCCCCTTGCTGGCGGCGCGCCGCCCCCACTAGCACGGCCTCCGACGACGACGGGTCGCGCAGCGCCTGCTCGTCGGCAATGAGATCGCCGGCAAGTTGTACGGGGTCCGACGCCAGCCGCCGCTGCGGGGGCGGAAGCGTGGCCACTGCCCGGGCGGGAGTGGCGGTTGACGTCGATGCGGTCGAGGACCTGGTCGACTGTGAGCAGGCGACCAGCGCGAACGTTATCGTGACGACGAGCAGCGGGATGCCGCAACGCATCACGTGGGATCGATGCGCAGGATTGTGCGTCAACCCAGAGCGCATCCAGTTCACCGCTGGCATGCTTCTCCCTCGTTTCCCGGAGCCACTGCCTTCGCCACCACTACCGCTATATCTTGAACCACCAGATGGCGATCTGCTGGCAGATGACAGCGTGTGCGCCATCGTGTCAAGGGCTTCACACCGTTCGGATGAGCAGGCCGGTGGGCGGCGCGGACGGCGGCGGGAGCGGGAGCGGCGTGTCGCCGGGAGAGATGCGTCCAAGCACGTGCGGTCCGGTCAGCAGCGGCACCTGGTGCCAGGCGAGGAAGCCGATCAGCGCCATCAGGTAGGCCTCCTTCACCTGCGCGGGCAGGCCGTGCTCGTCGCTGAGCGTGAGCGGCAGGCGGCGCTGCAGCGCGGCGAACAGCGCCTGGTTACGCACGCCGCCTCCGGACACGACGACCTCGGCGGACGCGTACGGCGCGAGCGCGTCGGCGACGGTGATCGCGGTCAGCTCGGTCAGCGTCGCCAGCAGGTCCTCGGGCGCGAGATCCGGCAGGTCGCCGAGGTGGAAGTGCTCGCGCCCAGTCGATTTCGGCGGCGCGAGCGCGTAGTACGGGTCGTCGAGCAGACCTTGCAGGAGCGCTGCGTCCGGCGTGCCGCGGGCGGCGAGCCGGCCGTCCTCGTCGTTGGGCCGGCCGGTCGTGCGGCGCGCCGCCTCGTCGAGCAGGCAGTTGGCCGGGCCGGTGTCGAATGCGAGTGGCGGACGGCCGGGGCGGACGATCGTCACGTTGGCGATCCCGCCGAGGTTGAGCGCTGCACGGGTGTGCTCGCCACGCAGCCACAGGTCGTCGAGGATCCCGGCGAGCGGGGCGCCGTGGCCGCCGGCGGCGATGTCGCGGGCGCGGACGTCGGAGATGACCGGCAGACCGGTCGCCTCGACGATCCACGCGGGCTGCCCGAGCTGCAGCGTTCCCTTCGCCTCGCCGTCCTGCACCCAGTGGTGGACCGTCTGCCCGTGGCTGACGACGAGGTCGGCGGGCAGCAGCTCGCTGGCGAGCTGCGCCGACGCCTGCCCGATCAGCTGGTCGAGCTCGCACAACTCGCCCGCCGTCGTCGGTCCCAGCGAGGCGTGCAGCCGCGCGCGCACCTCGTCCGGCCACGGCCGCTCGATATAACGCAGCGGCGACATCGCGATCGCACCGCCGTTCCACTCGAGCTCGGCCACCGCCGCGTCGAGGCCGTCCATCGACGTCCCCGACATCAACCCGATCACCTTCATGTCCCAGCCAGCGCGTCCCACACGCGTCCGCGCGCTCGGTCGAGCCGGACGGCGGCTTCGGCGACGTCGACACCGGCGAGCAGCGCGACGATCGCGGTCGTGGCGTGACCGCCCGCGGCGGCGAGGGCGGCGGCCGCGGCCTCCTCGTCTACGCCGGCTGCGTCGCGGACGATCCGCACCGCGCGGCGGCGCAGCTTCGCGCTGGTCGGGCGCACGTCGACCATCCGAGGTCCGTAGGCCTTGCCGCCCGCGATCAGCACGCCGCCCGGCGTCGCGAGCCCAGGCGCGCCCGCCCCCTCGGCCCGTCGGCCGGCTGCTGCGGCCCGGCAGGACGTCTTGCCGAGGTCGACGGCGAGAATCACCGCACCCCTATTACCGCGGTTGGTCGAGGTAGCGGCGCGCACCCCAGTAGTCTGCGTCCAGTCGAACCGGGGTGATGCGCACTGGTGCCGTCTTGTCGAATGCCTCGATCATGTCGCCGTTTCCGGCATACATGGCCACGTGGTAGATCGCGTCGGGATCGTCGGGGTCTCTGCTGCCGTGCGAGTAGAAGAGGAGATCGCCGGGTTGCAGCGCGGATTTGTCGACGGGGCGGCCCCGGCTGTCGGCGGCTTGCGGGCCGGCATCACGCGGCAGGGTGATGCCGTACACCTGGTAGATGGTGGAGGTGAAACCAGAGCAATCGAACCCGAATCCGGCACGGCCGCCCCACAGGTAGGGGACGTTCACGAACACGCCGGCGAACCGGACCAGATCGGCTCCGGTGGGATGCGGTATGTCCGTGGGCTTTTCGTAGACCGTCACCTTTCGAGCATCCAGCCACTTCGGGCCGCGATCGGGGGTGGCCACCTGAATGGCCTTGTCGGTGCGGCTCAGGACGGGAAGCCTGGTGTTGGTACTGATCTCGAGGTCCTGATCGGAGAGTCCGGATTCGCGGTATAGCCACGTGGTGATGCCGCGATCGGCCAGCGCGAAGGGAGCGTGATCCTTCAGTGCGCCGTAGCCTGGGTCGGTCGTTAACTGGGCTTTGGGAATCCAGCCGGGATAGCCCAGGGAGTCCTTCGGTGTGGGCTGGCCGGGGACCAGTACCTCGTCCCAGTCGCCCTGCTCCCTCACCACAAAGACGCGGTCGCCGAACAGGGCCTGCGTGTGGTTGAGATTGTCCGAGGTGAGCGCTTCCTGCTGGGCCGGCGTCATGTCGGACAGCCAGCCGCGAATATCGACCGGATTTGTCAGGGCGGGATGGTCGACTGGACGCGGGCTCTGCGGCGTGGTCCACACCGTGGCCGCCGAAACCGCGACATAGGCGCTGCGCGCCGCCGACGACCCGGAGAGGTTGGCAGGGTCAGCGGTTACGGATATTGCTGCCAGCCCGGTGGACAAGACACCGGCAAGCACTGTTCGGGTCGCGGCGCCGGTCACGTCCGTTGACGTTATCGGAGCCGAGCTGGTGTGTCCGGTCAGCGCGCCGGAACACATCGCAGGCAAGGATGTCAATGGCGTCGGGAACCCGCACATGGGCACTATGGCCGATGCCCGGCGCCGCGGGTCGCGGCCTCCTATTGTTCCCGCTGGCTGCTGCGTGTCTAACTCTCAGAGCGGGATCCGCGAAAGCGCGGCGTCCGCGCTCTACTGAAACGTCTGGACATCACATCGACGTGCACGGCGGAGCTCGGGCTTCTGTCGCCATGAAGAGAACATCGGGAGTGAGGGTGACCGCCGAGTCGAAGCTCTGTTTGATGCGGCGCACCAGGTCGACCTTGACCGGGTCTTCGAGCTTGACGAAGTACGGAGTTTTGGCGCGGCCAACGCCGTGTTCCCCGGAGATCGCGGCACCCAATTCCTTTGCCAGCGGGAGGATGTCGGTCATCAGCTTCTTCTTTTTCTCCGGATCCTTGCAGAAGATGGCCGGGTGCACGTTGCCATCGCCGACGTACCCGCAGCCCACCGCGACAGCGCCGTGTCGCAGCCAGATCCCGTGCGGCGGAGATAAGCTTCGGCATCGCACCGCGCGGGACGATGGTGTCGATGAGGTCGTCGGCGCCGATCGCCTTCATCGTCCAAAACGCTTTCTCGCGCGCCTCGATCAGGTTTCCGGGGTGTCGGTCGGATCTTTGGAGAGTCAATCATTGTGTGCGCCAACACCGGAAGACGGGAATTCATCGGATTGGTTCCGCTACAGACTCTCGGATGTAAGGGCTTGGGAACAGGAGCAAGCTCGTGGCTGACCATCCCGGCGTTGTTGTAGACCTGATGGACCGGCCGAAGTGTGCGGCGACCTCGTCGGCGTACGCCAACACCGCCGACCGCTCGACCGGGGCGATCGAGATCGGGAAGAGTTGTTGTCGCAGCAAGACCCGTGTCGTGGCCCGGCCGTTAGCGATTAACTCGGCCCAAACGCGTAACTCCACCTACTGACCATGGCACCACCCACCTCTCTTCGGACTTGCGTTTTGGCGCTATTGGCGCCAAAATAGCGCCATGCCCAGTGTGCAGATCAAAGACGTTCCCGAAGACACCCACCGAGTCCTGCGGGAGCGAGCGGCGCGCGCACATCAGTCCCTACAGGAATACCTTCGAAGCCGTCTGATCGACGACGCGAATCAACCCACACTGGATGAGATTCTCGACCGCATCGCCGCACGCCGTGGTGGCCGCGTACCTTTTAAGGCTGCTGTCAATTACGTTCGGGCAGAACGTGATCGTCGTTGATGCGAGCGTATTGGCTGTAGCGCTGGGCGATGATGGGACAGACGGCCAGCACGCCCGAGAACGGTTAGCCCAAGAGACGTTGGCCGCTCCCGAATTCGTCGACCTCGAGGTGGTCTCGGTGTGGCGCCGCCATGTTGCTGCGAAACTGATGCCTGCTCGACGAGCCGCAAGTGCGGTAGCGGACCTGGCGGATTTGCCTCTGCGTCGGTCCTCACACCAGTCATTCCTACGCCGCATATGGGAACTGCGGCATGTCATTTCGCCCTACGACGCCGCGTATATTGCACTCGCCGAGGCGCTGGATGTCGTGCTGGTCACCGCTGACGCACGTCTTTCACGTGCGTCAGGCGTCTCTTGCGAGGTCGAGGTGATCGGCGAAGCCGGCGGTGGTTGATTAGGCTCATGCCTCTTCTGCTGCGAAGACAACATCGGGATTGAGGATGCCGACCGGGTCGAAACTCTGCTTGATGCGGCGCAGGAGGGTTATCTTGGCCGGGTCGTCGAGGTGGAGGAAGTAAGGCGTTGGTCGATCAGGAAGGCGCCACGCCGCATTGGTGAACAGCGGCGACGGCCCGCGTTATGTGGGCGGGTGGAAGAACAGCGGCCAGTGGAACTACGAGCGCGCTTGCTCCTCGGTCGGGAAGTACCACGCGATTCAAGGTCGGTGATCTGCTCCCGGCGACACTCGAACGTCCGCATTCGCCACCACTTGTCGCGCCGCCGACCCGTTCGTCGTCCTCACCTCCTCGAGGCGCTGGATCGTCCCGGGCTCGTCTCGATGCAGCGCCTCGACCATCGCGTCCGGGTCAGGTGGCGCGGCTAGGATCCGGTACACCAGGTCGGCGCGGTTCTGCGGTGTCGCGGCCGCGCGAAGCGAGCGTTCGATGACCGGCATGAGATGCCGCGCGATCGTCAACGGCTGCTCGCCCTCGTCAACGGATTCGATCTCGAGGTCGGGTCGCGCGGCCAGCGCCTGGTGCAACCGTTCGGTCAGCAGCGACTCGTAAAGGCTCTCGTGCACGCCCGGGAGGGTAGCGGAAAGCGGACATCCGCGTCATTGACGCTGTGGCGCTCCAAACTAACCACCCGCGTCGGGAGGCGGCGGCGGTGGCGGTCCCAAGGTGATCGGCGGCAGCCCAGGGATCTGGATGACCGGCGGCCCTGCCTGCGGCGGCGGCTCTGGCTCACTTGGACGGGCATCCGCAACAATCGGCCCGCGCTGCACCGGAGCCGGCGGCGGTGCCGGCGCAACCCCGTTGCTGATGGTGATCGTGATGATCGACCCGGGAATGATTTCACCGCTCGGGGTCGTTCCCACCACCGCACCATAGGGCTCGTAGCTGTTGACCGAGGTGGGCTGGTCGGCGACCTGGAAACCGGCGTTTTTGAGGCGCTGACGCGCCGCGTCCACAGTCAGGCCGGATACCTCGGGTACCCGGCCGCCCCCCACGCCGTCGACGTAGCGCGGATCAGTTGGCGGCAGATGCACGTCGCCGAAATCGGTGGCGACCGGCTTCATCGCCTCAAACCAGGTGCGGGCGGGCTCGTTACCGCCATACAGGTCACCGCTGCCGCACCGGCGCAGGGGGAATGAACAGATGCCCGAGGGCGCGCCGGTGTCGTCGAAGATGTAGTTCGCCGCCGCATAGTTGTTGGTAAAGCCGACGAATCCCGACGATCGATGCGACTCAGTGGTGCCGGTCTTGCTCGATAGCGGCAGAGTCCACCCCGCCGCGCCGGCCGAGCCCGCTGCGGTGCCGCTGCCCTGGTCGTCCTTGCTCAAGGCATTCGCGAGCGTGTTCGCCAGACCTTGCGGCACCACCTGGTCGCAGGCCTCGGTGGCCACGGGCACCGGCTTGCCCTTGCGATCGAAGATCTTGTCGATCGGGCTCGGCGGGCACCACATGCCGCCGGACGCCAAGGTCGCCGCCACATTGGAGAGCTCGAGCGCGTCGAGTTGGAATGGACCCAAAGTGAACGAACCCATATTCCCTTGCTTGATGAAATCGGCCAGGCTTTCACTGCCTCTCGGGTCGTAGGCGCGCGCCGTTCCCGGCATCGCGTAGGACCGCAGCCCCAGCCGGACCGCCATGTCGACTGCCCGCGGCACCCCGACGATCTGGATCAGCCGCGCGAACGCGGTATTCGGCGAGGTGGCCAGCGCATCAGTGACGTTCATCGAACCGCGGTAGCGACCCGCGTTTGCCACGCACCAAGTTTCCTTCGGACAGCCGGGCGTCTCGCTGCTGCCCAAGCCTTTGGCTTGAAAAAAGCCCGGCACCTGCAGCTGGGCGTTAATCCCCATCCCCATGTCTAACGCCGCCGCCGTGGTGAAGATCTTGAAGATCGATCCTGCCCCATCGCCGACGAGCGAAAACGGCTGCGGCTGGACCGTTTCGCGCGCGTCGCTGTCGAGGCCATAGGTGCGGTTGCTGGCCATCGCTATTACCCGATGCGCGTCCCTGCCGGGCTTGATCACGCTCATCACGCTGGCGACGCCGTTGAGCGTCGGGCTGGCGAACTTGTCGATGGCCTGCTTGACCGACGCCTGCACCCTCGGGTCCAGCGTCGTGCGGATCAGATAACCGCCGCGGGCGACCTGCTCCTTGCTGATGCCGGCCCGCGCGAGGTAATCCAGCACATAGTCACAAAAGAAGCCGCGATCGCCGGCGGCCACGCAGCCACCCGGCAGCTCATTCGGCTGGGGTAGCACGCCCAGTGGCTCGGCTTTGGCGGCACGCAACTCGCCGGAGAACTGAGGAAGATTGTCGATCATGGTGTCCAGCACCACGTTTCGCCGTTGCAGCGCCCCCTCGGGGTTGGTGTAGGGGTTGAGTGCGCTCGTCGACTTCAGCATGCCGGCCAGCAGCGCGGCCTGCTGCCAGTTCAGCTGCGAGGCGTTGACGCCGAAGTATGTTTGAGCGGCATCCTGCACACCGAACGCGCCGTTGCCGAACGACACCAAGTTGAGATAGCGGGTGAGGATCTCCGCTTTGGAGAGAGTCTTGGCGAGCGTGAGCGCTATGCGCATCTCGCGCAGTTTGCGCGCCGGTGTGATCTCCACAGCGGCTCGCCTCTCGGCGTCATTCTGCGCGGTCACCAGCAACTGGTAGTTCTTGACGTATTGCTGTTCGATGGTTGATCCGCCGCGGGTGTCGAGGTCGCCCCGCAGGTAGCCGGACAGACCGGTCAGCGTGCCCGGCCAGTCCACCCCGTTGTGCTCAGCGAACCGCTTGTCCTCGATTGACACGATGGCCAGCTTCACGGTGTCGGCGATCTGGTTGGTGGGGACCTCGAACCGCCGCTGGGAATACAACCAGGCGATTGGGTTTCCCGCGGCGTCGACCATCGTCGAGACCTGCGGGACGTCGCCTCCGAGGATCTGTGCGGCTTCGTCGGCGACAACGTCGGAGGCGCGGTTCATAAACTGCCCAATACCGCCCGCGACTGGAAACATCAATGCCGCTGCCACCAGCCCGGCCAACAGGCAGCACCCCGCCAGCCTGGCAACGATGGCCACAATGGGTGGGCGCCCCGACATAACTAAAGTATCCGCGGCCCGGCCCCGAGATTGCTGCAAATGCGGTAATGCCCCAGCGAGTGGTGCCATCGAGATCACGGCCGAGCTGCCGCACCAAACGACGGCGGCGCCGAACTTTCAGAAGTCCCCCAGAACAGATCCGGAAAGCCAGACAGCGAAAACGCGACATCACCCCCAGTCCGGAAAAGCGACTCCGGAAGATAAGTCTGATCGCTGGGCACCCCATCGACGGACAGCCCGTCGATGTAGTTCAGTCCTCCCGAAGCCCCCGGCGCCGAGATACGAATGAATTTCCCTGCCGGAAGATCGATCTCAGCGCGATCAAACAGCGGCGTGTTCACCGTCAGCACCGTCGTACCCGGCGTGATCGGATACATGCCCAGGGCGGCCCAGACATACCAGCTCGACTCGGCACCCAGGTCGTCGTTCCCAGGCTCGCCGTTGGGTGTGGGGCCGAACACTTCCCGGCGCACCCGGTCGACCGTCGCCTGCGTCTTCCACGGCTGCCCGAGGTAGTTGTAGAGCCACGGCACCGCGAAGTTGGGCTCGTTACCGATCCACAAATGGGGCTTATTCGGGCCCACGTTGAGGTACCTCGTAAACCAGTCGAGCCGCCCGGCCGTAACAGCGCGGCCGCCCAGCAAGGACACCAGCCCGGCCATGTCCTGCGGCACCATCCACAGGTACTGCTCGGCGTTGCCCTCGTCGAAGCCTGGCTGCCCGAAATCAGATTCGGCGGGCTCCACGAACCCGGGCCCGTCGGGAAAAGCCCCAGAAAAGTCGCGGGGCGAGAAATAACCGGTCGCTGGATTGAACTGGTTCCGCCAAAACTGCGCCCGGCGCTGAAAAGTCGCGGCGATCACGCGCTCCCCCAACGCGTCGGCGAATCGAGCGATGCTGAAGTCGTCGACTGACCATTCCAGCGTGATCGAGGCGCCGGGGTACGCACGACCGCTCCCGAAGTCCAGCGGCTGCGGCATGTACCCGTATTGCAGATATCTGGCGATTGCCGGCCGCTCAACATAGTCGCCTAACCCGGCACCACCCTCGGTCGCCGCCTTCAGCATGTAATACAGCGCCTTCTTCACATCGAAATCCTTGGCCCCGAACATATAAAGCCCAACGATCAGCGGCACCGGGTTGTCCCCGCTCATAATGGCGGTCGACGAATTCGCCAGCCCCCACCGCGGAAACGCCCCGCTCTGCTCAGCGTCGTTCACCAGCGATTGGGCCATGTCGCTGGCCCGCTCCGGAAACAGCATCGCCTGCAAGGCGGCCAGGCAGCGATAGGTATCCCAGTCGGAGAAGTTGGCGTACTGGGTGTGCCCCTCGGGCACGCTACGGATGACACCGTCGAATCCGATATAACGTCCGTCAGCGTCGTTGAAAGTGTTGGGATGCAGAAACGACCGATACAAGCGCGGTATAGAAGGTACGCAAGTCGTCGCTGTTGGTTCCGGCCACCCGGATGCGTGACAGTAGCGCGTTCCAGTCGCTGGCCGTTGCGACCCGGGCCGCGTCGAAGTTGGCTGCACGCTCGGCCACAAGGTTGGCTCGCGCCCCGTCGACGCTGACATAGGACAGCGCGGTCTGCACCTCGAACGCCGAGCCGGATCGGGAACTCCAGGTATCCCCCGCTGCGCTCCCCCTCCGCGCTGCGGGCCCCGGGGTGCACACCGTCACCGTCCCAGCTGCCGTAGGAGGTGAACGGCTGGCCGAATTTCATCGCGAAGTACACCGTGTATTTGTTCTTGGCGCCGCAGAATCCGCCGGTGGTCGCCGACCCGGTGACAGTCGTGTTGTCCGGGCCGATCTGGATGCTCGCCTCAGAATTACCCGCCAGCGACCCGTCGGTGCGCACATGAAACAGCGCGGGCCGACCGTCGGCCGGGTAGCGGAACCGGCCGACCCCGGTGCGGGTGGTGGCGGTCAGTTCGGCGCTCACCCCGGTGTCGGGGAACCGCACCGTGTAGTAGCCGGGCATGCCGGCCTCGGTGTCGTCGTGGGCGATGGTCTCCCAGGCGTCCCAGGGATGTGAGCCGATCGGCGTGGTGGTCGGCAGCACCGGGATGTCGCCGAATGCCGCGCAGCCCACCGAGGCGTGGTTCAGGCTGAATCCGGTGGAGCGGTCGTTGTCGTGGTCGTAGCCGGCGTAGGTGTCGGTGGTGTCCGGCGAATACTGCACCATGCCGAACGGTGCCGCGGGGCCGGGAAAGTTGTTGATCTCCCCGACCGTCTCACCGCCGGTCCCGGTGCCGATGAGGGTGTCGACGTGCTCGACGGGGTTCGCGACGAACGCGGGGTCCTCGGCACGGGCCACCGGCGAGACGCCAATCAGGGCCAGGCAGACAATAACCGCTGCCACCAGCGCGGTCAGGGTCTCGAAAGGCGTTGATGGCGAGGCCATTCAACGCACCCTATTGGCTGCCGCTCCCGCGCGAGGCCTTTCGACCCTATGTACCCCGTCGCAATCAGCTGGCTTTCGCCGCGGCGGCATCTACCTTGGTGCTTTGCTGATATCACCACCCCGTGATCAGGTCCACAAGATTGAGGAGCGTCCGTCCGGCCGCCTCCAGGATGGGCGCAGCTGCCCCGTAGCCGAATAGTCAAAAAGCCTTCAAAATAAGTGAAGCCGCGGCCGAAGAGTTGCTGTTCCGCTCTGGCGAGGCGGCGACGTGGCCGATCCTGACGGTAAGGAGGATGGCAATGAACCGCGCGGTGTTGATCTGCTCGACACTCGGTGCGACAGTCGGGATCGCTTCGGGCGGATCCCTCGCGGTATCAACAGCACACGCCGATCCGAACTGCACGGTACCTGGGGCGCACCTGGATCTCCACCAATCCACCGGCTACGACGTGACGGTCGACGCCAGCGGGGCGGCGCTCGGGCCGACGGCGCTTGTCCGGACCCCGGAACTGACTTCGCCGGGGAACGTCACCGGCGGCATCAGCGGGCGCACTGTCGATTTCACGATCAACTGGTCAGGCAGCAAGGCATACGTCCACTTCACGGGAACCGTTGGTAACGACGGAGTTGCGCGTGGCACTCGACTGGCACAGGGACTCCGGTCAAACTGGATCCGGGGCCCTGGGACTCCGTAACTCAGCTCACGTGTTAGCCATATTATTAAGCGATATCACATGCGATATCGCTTTTCACAACCACCCACGAAGTCCCGCAGAGACGCATGTTGCTGGTGTGACCGAGTTGGCGCCGGCGCGGCCAAATCGATAAGCCGCGGTTCAAAGCGAAATCGCGCTCATGGCGTTCCGGTCCCGCTGGCGTAGTTCGTCGGGGTCCGGCAGGATGCGGGCCATAGGTTTGGAGTTGTCCGCGGGGCCACGGTGATGAATTCAAAGTAGTGGGATGGACTAGTGCATTTCGGTTTATACGGTTTACTGACAATACTTTCCCTCGCCCTGGCGCTGCTGTTGGCGGCAATTGCGGCGGTCTACGTGAAACGGTTGGGAGATCGAGAGCCCGCCGGGGTCAGTGAAGAGATCGGCAGCGCGAAAACGGTGATCAGAAAAGCACGTAAGCGCGAGCCGATGTCCAACGAAGAGTTGGCTTACGCGAGGCGAGTTGTTGCTGATCGTGGCTCGTTGCGCGCGTTGTGCATCCCCGGTGCGTTATTCTGCCTCGGCGGCTTTTATGTGTTCGGCAGCCTTGAACACTTACACGGAGCGACGCCGTCGGAACGGACATTTCTCGGCGTCATTCCCATGCTGACCTCCACAAACCTCATGCTTCAAATTCTCCGGAGCGCACGGTTGAAAAGGCGCCTGCAATGAGCCCCCGTTCAGTCGGCCGGACCGTGCTGGCGCGCGCCTGGATGCCATTGGTCGCGGTCATTGCGGTCGGGGTGGGCCTGCTGTGCATGTGGAAGGTGCATCAGTTCTCCGAACCCGAGCCGGTCATCACCGTCAACGGCCCGCAGGCACCTGAGGAGTTCAATCCCAAACGGCTCACCTATGAAGTGTTCGGCTCCACCGGGGAGGGCGGGACGCTCGTCTACATCGACATCGAGGGGCATCCGCACCAGGTTGATGTCACGACGTTGCCGTGGTCTCACACCGAGACCACCACGCTGACAGTGGTGTCCGGCAGCGTCTCGGTGCACGTGCACGGAGGTGAGGTGGGCTGCCGGATGCTGGTGGATGGCGTTGTCCGCGACGAACACTCGGCGAACCATCAAGACGCCGACGTGCAGTGCAGGGTGAAGTCCGCGTGAGCGAGCATCGCCTTGATGAACCTCGGGCCAAACGTCCCTTCCTCCCCAGAATGGTCCGTGTCCTTGCGATACCGATCATCTTCTTCTGGGGTCTACTCGCCGTCTCCACCAATGCCTTTATGCCCCAAGTGGAACGAGTCGCCGAACAACTCGCCGGACCGATGGTCCCGCACTACGCGCCGTCACAGCGCGCGCTGCTGCACATCGGCGAAAAGTTTCACGAATCCAACTCGACCAACTTGACCATGGTGGTGTTCGAGGCCAAGGGTCGAAAGTTGGACGAGCGGGACCACCAGTACTACGACGAGCTGATGCGCCGGTTCGAGCACGACACCAGGCATGTGCAATACGTGATGGATCTGTGGGGCAAACCATTCACCGCGGCCGGGGCACAAAGCGTGGACGGCAAGTCCGCCTATGTGCTGTTGCGTCTGGCCGGCGACATCGGCCAGATTCAAGCCAACCAGTCCGTGGCCGCCGTTCGCGACATCGTCGCCAAGGACAACCCACCAGATGGGCTCAAGGTCTACGTCAGCGGCGCGGCACCGCTGGCCTCGGACACGTTGAGCATCGCCAACGCCAGCCTGAACAATGTCACGATCGTCACGATCGTCCTCATCATCGTGATGCTGCTGCTGGTGTACCGCAGTCCTCCCACGCTGTTGGTGCCCTTGCTCGGCGTCCTCATCGAGATGCTGGTGGCCAAAGGGATTATCGCGACCCTCGGACATGTCGGCTATATCGAGCTGTCGTCGTTCGCGGTCAACATCGTCATCGCGCTGACCCTGGGGGCGGGCACTGACTACGGCATTTTCTTGATGGGTCGCTATCACGAGGCGCGCCAAGCCGGTGAGAGCCGGGACGACAGTTTCTACATCGCCTATAAGGGCATTACGCCCATCATCATCGGCTCGGGGCTGACGATCGCCGGCGCGTGTTACTGCTTGACGTTCGCGCGGTTGAACTACTTCCACACCATGGGGCCGGCTGTTGCGATCACCATGCTGTTCACCATCGCGGCGGCGATGACGCTGGGCCCGGCCCTGTTGACCGTGGGCAGCCTGTTCGGGATGTTCGATCCGCGGCAAGCCGCCAAGGCGCATCTGTACCGGCGGATCGGGGCGAGCGTGGTGCGCTGGCCGGTGCCGATCCTGGTGGCCAGTTCGGCCGTCGTCCTGATCGGGGCGATCTTCGTGCCGACCTACCGGCAGAACTATGACGATCGGCAGTATCAGCCGCGTGACGCCCCCGCCAATCTGGGTTTCACCGCCGCCGATCGACACTTCCCCAAGAGCAAGCTGTTCTCCGAGATGCTGATGATCGAAACCGATCACGACATGCGCAATTCGGCCGACTTCATCTCGCTGGACCGGGTCGCCCGAGCGCTGATTCGCCTGCCCGGCGTCGCGATGGTACAAGACATCACTAGGCCCTTGGGCCGGCCGCTGGAGCACGCCACCATTCCTTACTTGTTCACCACGCAGGGCAGCGGGAACGGTCAACAGCTGCCGTTCAACAGGGAGCAGAACTCCAACACCGATCAGCAGGCAGACATCCAGGCGCACTCTGTCGAGGTCTTGCGGAAAGAGGTCGTGTTTTTCCAGAGAGTGTCAGATGAGCTGCACCAGACGTCTCTCACCATCCAGGATCTGCAGCGGGTCAGCGACGACATACGGGACGACGTAGCAAACCTTGAAGATTTCTTCCGTCCGATCAAAAGCTATTTCTATTGGGAGAAGCACTGTTTTGATATTCCGATCTGCTGGACGTTCAGATCGGTATTCGACACGATCGACCAGATCGACAAGTTGGCCGACGATATCAACGACGCCAGAGTCTCGATCGAGGCGATCGACAAGCTTTTCCCACAAATCATTGCTCAGCTGGAAGCTACGGCCGACGACACCGAAGCCCTCCAGACGAAGTTGGTCAACAGTTACGGGTCGGCGGATCTGCAGTCCCTCGCGACCGACCAGACATTCGACGACCAGATCAATGTCGGGAACGACTTCGACCGGGCTCGCAGCGATGACTACTTCTACATTCCGCACGAGGGCTTCGACAACGAAGACGTCAAGACGGGCATCGAATTGATGCTGTCGCCGGACGGCAAGGCGGCCCGCTTCATCGTCACCCACGAGGGTGACGCGATGGGCCCCGAAGGTGTGGAACATGTCCAACAGTTCCCCCAGGCGATAAAGACGATCTTGAAAGAGACCTCGTTGGCCGGCGCGCGGGTGTACATCGGCGGTTCGGGATCCAACGACAAGGACATCAAGGAATTCGCCATGTCGGATCTGCTCATCGCGGCGATCGCCGCCTTTGTGCTGATCTTCTTGATCATGATGTTTATCACGCGAAGTTTGGTGGCGGCCTTGGTGATTCCCGGCACGGTCGCGTTCTCTTACGCCGGGGCGTTCGGGCTGTCCATCCTCGTGTGGCAACACCTGATCGGTCTGCATCTGCATTGGCTGGTATTACCGCTGACGTTCATCATCCTGGTGGCGGTGGGGTCGGACTACAACCTGCTGTTGATCGCCCGAGTCAAAGACGAGATCCACGCCGGGTTGAACACCGGTCTGATCCGCGCGCTGGGAAGCACCGGTGGTGTGGTGACGTCGGCGGGCTTGGTGTTCGCCTTCACCATGTTGGCAATGCTGACAAGTGATCTCAGAACTATCGGCCAGGTGGGTTCGACGGTGTGCATCGGACTGCTGCTCGACACGCTGATCGTGCGCTCGTTCGTGGTGCCGGCCATCCTGCGGATCCTCGGGCCGTGGTTCTGGTGGCCAACTTTGGTGCGTTCCCGTCCGCTACCGCAACGGTGAGTGGGTCTGCGGTGCTTCGTGCCCCGGGACGTGTAGCCGCGGCCACGTGACCCGCTGTGCTTTGCGCCCCGCGCTCCCAATAGTCACACCAGCCTCACCGGCACCGTCAGTTGGCCATAACTCGATTGTGAAAAGCGATGGCGCATGCGATATCACGCGTTTTGGCGGGTCATGACAGCGGCCTTCAAAACCTCTGATATCACATATGATATCCAACTTGAGAAAAGACTATTTCTTGGCCGAGTTACTCATGAGACTGGTGTGGACTTGCGTGACGAACTGGTCGAAAAGCGCGGTGCGGCAAGCCGTATCATTACCCCTCAGCATTTGGTGCTTGCCCGCAACGTGCGCTCGCTTGGTGTAACCGTTCCGCGGACAAGCGGGTGATCCTGCGGCGCAGCGCGCTGCGCGGCAAGTTTGCGGTGGCGTGGCTGCCGGCCGGCGACTACGAGCAAGCTGTGGAAATGTGGCCGGACCTTGCCAACAGTGATCGGGTGGCCGGCCCGACCGGACCGCTGCCGCATCAGGCGTACTGCCGGGCGATGCAGCGAAAGTTCGTCGAGTTCGCAGAGTCGGGCGGGCCGCCGCTCCTCGTTGCGCCCGTGCGGGTGGTGCCGTTTACCGCGTGGTGCGATGAACAGGGAAAGGAGCCCGATTCGGCGGAGGCCCGTGCCCACTACGCTGCACATCTGACCGCAAAGGCCGATCCGGAGATTGTCTCTTGGCCGCCGGGCCGCAACGAGCCGTGCTGGTGTGGGTCGGGTCGGAAGTACAAAAAATGCTGCGCTTCAGCGCTTCTCGGCGATGCGGAAACATAGCGGTGAAGACGGCACGCCTGCACGTGGCACTGCGAGGGGTCGAGCCGGCGGTGGCTCGGGTTATCGATGTGCCCGCGACGGCGACCCTGCCCGAGCTGCACGAGCTCTCGCAGGCCGCGATCGGATGGACCGACTCGCATCTGCACCAGTTCGTCACCCGAGAGGCAACCTATGGCGTGGACTTCCCCGGGGCCGACGTCTGGCCGGAGGACCAGCGAGACGAAACCACCGCACGGCTGGCCGATCTCGGTAATCAGTTCGAGTACCTCTACGACTTCGGCGACGGCTGGACCCACGACGTCGAAGTGGTCGGGACGGGTGGTCCAGTGCCAGGCTGCGTCGACGGATACGGCGCGTGCCCGCCTGAGGACTGCGGCGGCCCTGGCGGCTACGCCCAGCTGCTCAAGACACTCGCCGACCCGAATCACCCTGACCACGAGAACATGCGCAGCCGGGTGGGCAATCGGTTGCGCCCCTTCGACCGCACCGTCGCCGACCGGTGGGTGCAACGGCCGGTAGGTGAGGTGCCCGAAAGTGTGCGGCTACTGCTCGATCTCACCGCCGAGGGAGTGAAACTCACCCCGGGCGGGCGGCTGCCCAGGACGCTGGCACGCAGCATCCAAGAACACCGCCCGCACTGGCATCCGCTCGGCACTCCTGCCGCCACCGAGGACGACCTGAAACCGCTGGCACCGCTGCACCACTTGCTGCGTCGCGTCGGGCTGCTGCGACTCCGTCACGGCGTGCTGGCCCCCACCCGCGCAACGGGTGACGACCTCGATATGGTCCGCCGACTGCGATCGGCGTTCGAACCGAACACCTTTCCCACCGAGATCACCGACCTGACTATCGCAGTGCTCGCTGCGCATGGCCCCCTCCCGCTGTCACAGCTCGCCGCGCAGGTGTATCAGCTACTCGGGCGTGGCTGGCAGTGCGACGGAGAACCCCTCACCGAAAATGATGTGTGTATCGCGATCGCCCAGCACTCGTTGATCATGAGCGAGCTCGACCTCATCGACGAGACCAACTGGCGCTTATGGGCCATCGGCACCTCAGGCCTGTCCCTGTTGCCGCGTGCCACCATGCTCGCCCAAATCTGGTCCGGCGATACGTGATTGGGTCTGCGGATCTGTAATGCCGCTGCTTCGGGGTGTAGCCGCGGCAACGTGGCCTTGGGTCTGCGGACCTGAATTGCCGCTGCTCCGGAGTTCAGCCGCGGCCACGTGGGTCGCAGTGCTTCGCGCCTCGGGACGTGTGGCCGCGGCCACGTGGCCCCCTGAGCTCGCCCTCGCGATTCACACCAGCCTCATCGGCACCGTCCGTTCGCTATAACTCGGTAATGAAAAGCGATACCGCATGTGATATCACGCGTCGGGGCGCGCCCTTTCCGCGCCCCGTCCAAATGGTCGCTGATATCACATGCGATATCTAATTTCAGAAGGCAGTTTCCCTGCCCGAGTTACTCATGAGACTGGTGTGGATCTGCGTGACGAACTGGTCGAAAAACGCGGTGCGGCAAGCCATATGCGCTCTCGGGTATCTGCGTGACTCGGTCCGGCCAAGCAGCTACGTCCGCTCCGCGGTCACGAACAAATTCCCCGGCACATCGTCTTGGATCTCGACCGACGCGCTGCGCCCGTACCCGGCCATCAGCTCGGCGGTCGGCGTCACCGCCACCTCCCAGCCGTGCCGGGAAAACCAGCGACCGACGTCTTCGCGCTCCTCGAAATACCACAGCTCGTCGTGCCTGGGGATCTCGCGTTTCTGATCGAATTTGGTCATCAGGGCCCGGATCCGGTCCATCCGTCCACGACGCTTGGTACGAAACTCGGTGTCGAGGAACTTCGGGCCCAGCGCCTCCACCGCGACGCGGCTGCCGGCGGCGGTCAGCCCCTGCACCCGCTCGAACAGCAACTCCTGCGCGGCGGCCGGCAAATACGGCATCAGCCCCTCTGCCGACCACACGCTGGGTTCCGAAGGGTCAAAACCAGCCTGCTGCAACGCCGTTGGCCAATCTTGGCGCAGGTCCACGGCCACCGCGACCCGGTTGCAGGCAGGCCGCGCAGAGTGCTCGGCCAACGTCGACGATTTGAACTCCAGCACCCGCGGCTGATCAAGCTCGTAGACGATCGTGTCGTCGGGCCACGGCAACCGCCACGACCGTGCGTCCAGGCCGGCCGCCAGGATTACCGCCTGCCGGATCCCCGCCCCAGTGGCGTCGACAAAGAACTGGTCGAAAAACGCAGTGCGACAAGCCATATAACTGACCATCGACTGCATCTGCAGCGGCAACTCGGGTTCGGCTTCGATGACCTCGTCGGCCAGCGGCAGAGCCGTATGCCAATTCCACACTCCGTCACCGGCGGCGTCGAGAAAAAGCTGGGCGAACGGATCGCTGATCAACGGATTCTCGTTACGCGTCTCCGCCGCCCGCGACGACGCCACACCCAGCGCGGTAGCCCCCACGCTCTCGGTGATCTCCCAGCTGTCGTTGTCGGTCCGGGCCATGCTCATTTCCTCCCGTTTAGCAGCACGCCACCCGACACTACGGGTCGCCGTAGATGGCTGGCCGCGCGAGGCCGCCCGACGCATACGCTAAAATGAACACAACGTCGGCGTCTTTAGATGCCGACTCGTCGTTGAAACGCTTCATCATCCACTGGCCACCATGCCCGGCCCGGGTTTCCGGGAGTAGATGATCCCAGCACAAGCTCTTCTCGCGGCGATCGATTTTGCCCACCGGCAATCTCGCCACCTTGTGCTGACCGCCGATTGACGATGCCGTCGCGGCGAGACAGCACACCCGATGCCGGAAAGGCACCGAACAATCATGACCATCCACACCACTTTCGCCGACCTGGGCGTGCCCGCACCGCTGATACGCGTACTCGCCGCCGGCGGCATCGACGCCCCGTTTCCGATCCAGGTCGGCACCCTGCCCGACGCCCTGGCCGGGCGTGACGTGCTGGGCCGGGGCAAAACCGGCAGCGGCAAGACGTTGGCGTTCTCGATTCCGCTGGTGGCCCGCCTCGCGTCGGCCAAACGGCGCCCCGCCCGCCCGACCGGCCTGGTGCTGGCGCCGACCCGCGAGCTGGCAACCCAGATCACCGCGACACTCGAGCCGCTGGCGGCCGGCTACGGCCTCAAGGTCACCACGATCTTCGGCGGAGTATCGCAAAGCCGTCAGGTGGCCGCGCTCGACTCCGGCGTCGACATCGTCGTCGCCTGCCCGGGCCGGCTGGAAGACCTGATGGGCCAACGGCTGATCAGCCTCGACTCGGTCGAAAGCACGGTGCTCGACGAGGCCGACCACATGGCAGACCTCGGGTTTTTGCCCGGTGTCACCCGGATCCTGGCCGCCACCCCGGCTAGTGGTCAGCGGCTGTTGTTTTCTGCCACCCTGGACAATGGTGTCGACAAACTAGTCAGGCGTTTCTTGCACAACCAGGTGTCCCACTCCGTCGATGACGCCAACTCGCCGGTGGCGGAGATGACCCACCACGTCTTCCACGTCGCCGGTACGGACGCCAAGAAGGAGCTGGTACACCGGCTGGCCTCGGGCACCGGCCGGCGAATTCTGTTCATGCGCACCAAACATCAGGCACGCAAACTAGCGCGCCAGCTCACCGAAGCCGGCGTCCCGTCAGTTGACCTGCACGGCAATCTCTCCCAGCCCGCACGGGACCGCAACCTGGCCGCCTTCGCCGCCGGCACCGCCCGCGTGCTGGTGGCCACCGACATCGCCGCCCGCGGTGTGCACGTCGACGAGGTGCAGTTGGTGGTGCACGTGGACCCGCCCACCGAGCACAAGGCCTACCTGCATCGCTCCGGGCGCACCGCACGGGCGGGCAGTGCCGGCGACGTCGTCACCCTGGTGCTACCCGAACAGCGCAAAGACACCTCGGCACTGATGCGCAGAGCCGGCATCAACGTGCGCCCGCAACTGGTGACCGCCGAATCCGGCCCGGTCGCCAAATTGGTCGGCGCCGTCGCGCCCTACCAGGCCCCGGCCGGCACAACCACTCCGGCACATACTCCCGCCGGCGCCTCGACCACCCGTGGGCGACGGCGTCGCAAGACTCGCCGCTACGCTTCGGCCCGCTGGGCGGACACGAATCGCGTCTGCGGGGCGGCGTCTTCGATGTCCTCTGGAGGCCGTCGGTCATAGCCGGCCATCAGCTCGACGGCCGGCCTGACCGTCACCTGCCAGCCGTGCCGCGACAACCACTTGTCGACGTCTTCGCGTTCCTCGAGGTACCACAAGTCCTCAATGTCGGGGATCTCACGCTGAGGCTCCATTTTGGCCATCAGGTCACGCACCCGCTGCATCGTCTCACGCTGCTTGGCGCGGGCCTCGGGGTCCAGGAAGTCCGGACCGGGGGCCTCCACCGCGATCCGACTGCCGGGGGCGCCGAGTTGTTGAATGCGCTCGAAGAGCAGCTCCTGGGCGGCTGCCGGCAAAAACGGCAACAGTCCCTCAACCGACCAGACGCTGGGCTGCGAGGCGTCAAACCCGGCCTGCTGCAACGCGGCGGGCCAGTCGTCGCGCAGGTCGACCGGAACACTGACCACCTTGGCCCCCGGCTGCGCACCGCGCTCGGCCAGCGTCGACGCTTTGAATTCCAACACCCGGGGCTGGTCGAGTTCATAGACCGTCACGCCGTCGGGCCAGGGCAGCCGCCAGGCCCGCGAGTCCAAACCGGCCGCCAGGATCGCCACCTGATGGACGCCTGAACGCGCGGCGTCGAGAAAGAACTGGTCGAAAAACGCCGTCCGCGCCGCCATGTAGTCGACCATTCGCCGCATCCGCGGCACCAGGTCGGGTTCGGCCTCGGTGATCTCGGCGGGCAGTTTGGTCGTCGCGAACCAGTTCCACATGCCCTCTCCGGCGGCGTCGAGGAACATCCGCGCGAACGGATCGCTGATCAGCGGAGTCTCGCTCTCGGTCTCCGCCGCCCGGGCCGCGGCTACACCCAGCGCCGTCGCACCCACGCTTTCGGTGATCTCCCAGCTGTCGTTGTCGCTTCTCGCCACCCTCATGTCCTCCATTTCGCTAGCGGGCCTATCTACCGACCGTACGCGCGCTCGCTGTGCGCAAGCTGTCCACGGATCGGGAATCGGCGTTAAGTTGTCGGCGGGTCGCGAACGGACGCGGCGCTGATCCGAGGATCGTTGGACCATGCGAGTCGACGGGCGCGAAGTTACCGTTACCGGTAGCTTGCTGCAACCGCTGATCCGGCGGACCAATGACATCCTGCGGGTCGTGCTGGCTGCGTTGTTCTTCGCGGCCGTGGTCACCAGTTCGCTGATCACCCGCACCCAGTGGGACGCCCTGGAGGGATCGATCTCGCAGATCGTCGGGGTGCTCTCCCCCACCACATCCGATCTGGTCTATCTGGCCTACGGCATCGCGATACTGGCGTTGCCATTCGTGATCCTGATCGGCCTGATCGTCGCCCGGCAATGGAAAATGCTGGGTGCTTACGCGGCCGCCGGCGTGCTCACCGTTCTGGCGCTGTCAGTCAGCGGAAACGGACAACACATCGCCGCACCGCAGTGGCATTTCGAGTTCTCCCACCGCTCCCGCCGGATCGACACATTGCCGTCCCAGATGCTTGACGATCCGCGGTGGATCGGCCTGCTCGCCGCGGTGCTGACCGTGTCGGGTCCCTGGTTGCCCGCCCGCTGGCGACGCTGGTGGTGGGCGTTGCTGTTGGCCTTCGTGCCGATCCACTTGGTCGTCAGCTCCGTCGTGCCGGCACGCTCATTGCTGGGCCTGGCGGTGGGGTGGTTCGTCGGTGCGTTGGTGGTCCTTTTCGTGGGGACTCCGGCTCTCGAGGTACCGCTGGACGGGGCGGTCCGAGCGATGGCCAGACGGGGATTCGTCGTCTCGGCGCTGCGGGTGATCCGCCCCGCCGGATCCGGACCGCTGGTCATGTCGGCCATCTCCGAGGGTTCCGATGCCACCGCGGAAATCGAGTTGTACGGCCCGCATCAACGCAGCGGTGGCGCGTTACGGCAGCTCTGGAGCAAAGTGCGGCTCCGTGGTAGCGAGACCGCGCCTCTGCTGCCGTCCATGCGCCGCGCCATCGAACACCGCGCGCTGCTGGCCATCGCCGTCGGCGACTTGGGGGTGGCTAACACGTCAGTGCTGTGCTTCGCTCCACTGGACCGGGGCTGGACGTTATACGCACAGAAGCCCGTTGCCGGAACACCGATCACCGAATGCGCCACCGCGACACCGGCAAGCCTGGTGTGGCAATCATTGCGACGCCTGCACGACCACCAGGTCTCCCACGGTGACCTGCGCGACACGGAAATCACTGTCAAGGACGGCGCCGCGCTCTTCGGCGGGTTCGGCAGCGCCGAATACGGCGCCACCGACGCCCAGCTGCAGTCCGATATCGCTCAACTGCTGGTGACGACGTCAGCCCTCTACGACGCGAAGTCCGCGGTGGGCGCGGCGATCGAAACGTTCGGCAAGGACGCCGTCTTGACCGCGTCGCGCCGACTCACCAAATCCGCTGTGCCGAAGACTATCCGAGAATCGGTGTCCGACGCTCCCGCCCTGATCACCGAAGCCCGCGCTGAGGTGATGCGCCAAACCGGCGCCGATCAGATCCAAACCGAGACCATCACCCGGTTCAACCGCGGCCAGGTCATTCAACTGGTGCTGCTGGTCGCGCTGGTCTATGTTGCCTATCCGTTCATCAGCACCGTGCCAGCGTTTTTCTCCGAACTCAAGACCGCCAACTATTGGTGGGCAGTGCTGGGGCTGACCGTGTCGGCGCTGAAGTATGTCGGTGCCGCAGCGTCGTTGTGGGCTTGCGCCGACGGGTTGGTGAGCTTTCGGAACCTGTCAATCATGCAGGTGGCCAACACTTTCGCCGCCACCACCACCCCGGCCGGCGTTGGCGGACTGGCGCTCAGCACCCGGTTTCTGCAGAAGGGGGGCCTGTCCACGCTGCGGGCCACCACGGCGGTGGCACTGCAGCAATCGGTCCAGGTGATCGTGCACGTCGCGCTGCTGATATTTTTCAGCACCGCGGCGGGTGCGTCGACGGACCTGTCGCATTTTGTCCCCGACGCCACGGTGCTGTATCTGATCGCGGGTGTGGCACTGGGTATCGTCGGCACCTTCCTGTTCGTGCCCAAGCTGCGGGGCTGGCTGGCCACGGCGGTGCGTCCGAAGCTCAAGGAGGTCTCCACCGACCTGGTGTCGCTCGCCCGCGAGCCCAGACGTCTGGCCTTGATCGTCCTCGGTTGTGCCGGAACGACTCTGGGTGCGGCCTTGGCGTTGTGGGCAAGCGTCGAAGCGTTCGGTGGCCACGCGACGTTTGTCACCGTCACGGTGGTGACGATGGTCGGCGGCACCCTCGCGTCGGCCGCGCCCACACCCGGGGGGCGTCGGCGCGGTTGAAGCGGCACTGATCGGTGGGCTGGCCGCCTTCGCGGTGCCGACCGCGGTGGGCGTGCCCTCGGTGCTGCTCTACCGGGTGCTCACCTGCTGGCTACCGGTGTTCGTCGGCTGGCCGGTGATGCGGTGGCTCACCAAGAAAGAGATGATCTAGCTTGCTGCTCTGGCGCCTGTTTCAATTGTTTCGATAGCTGAGCCGCATGGTAGGATGCACTCATGACGACTGCCGTTGCACCGCTGGCCCACCAACTGGCCGAGCGCGCGCAACACGATTCCGGATTCGCCCACGTACTCGACGCCATTTTAGAAGCGCCGACGGCGCCGCAGGGCACCCTCGAACACGTCGCCGCGCGCGCGTTGAACGATCAGCGCCGCGCCGCCGTCGTGCATGAGTTCGTCGAGGGTTCACTGCCCACCCCGAAAATCCAAATGTTGCTGGGCCTTGGCACACCGCAAGCGGTGCACCGGCTACGCACCCGCGGCAAGCTGCTCGGCGCGGCCGTCGGCAACCGGACGTGGTTCCCGGCCTGGCAGTTCGACGACGACCGGGTGCGGCCGGATCTGACCCGAATCCTGGAATCTCTGAACCGTTTCACGACTGATCCGCTGGCCGCCGACCGCATCATGCGCCTCACGCATGACGAGCTGGGCGGCGCGTCGATCGCGCAGGCACTGCGCCGGCCCGAGACCGCCGATACGGCGTGGCGGATGCTCGCAGCTCTCGGTGCCTGATCTTCCCGCGGGCTACCTGGCCCCGCTGCCCGACCATCGGCCCGCCGGCTTGCGTCGCCGACGCATCACCGCCGGCACCGAGCTCTGGCGCCTCGATGCGACGCGACCCGCTTCATGGACATGGGATGGCTTCCCGAACCCGCGCTACCGCTTCGATCCCCAGTCCGGTGCATTCCGAACTCGTTACGCCGCAACAACTCTCATCGGCGCCTTTCGTGAGCGGTACCGGGCGACGGGGCGGGTGATTCCGGCCGACCACGCCGATCACCAGCTGATCGGGCTCGTCGCGGCGCGGCACCTGCGCGTCCTGGACCTTCGGACCGAACGCAACCTCGACGCCTTGGGCGTCGACGACCAGATCAGCACTGGTCAGCAAGCGGACGTGTGGACCACCTGCCAACGGTTGGCCGACGCGGTCCGGAAGTGGTGGACCGACCCTGACGCCCTGGATGCGATCGTTTACCGGTCACGCACCACGCCGGAGACCTCAGCCAACTTTGCGTTCTTCGCCAGCGACGCATTCACCATCGACTCGTGGGCACTGCGGGGGCGCACCGACATTCTCACCGAACTTATACTGCGGCAGGGTTTTACCGTGGGCTGGGATATTTCGGGCGCCTAGCACAACCGGCAGTGATAGCGCATGCGATATCGCTTTTCAACATGGCCATATGCTCCAGAGAGGTGCCAAGCGTCGCCGCCCGCCCGACCAAAGCTCTCCGCAACCCACGCCGAACTGTCCTACGGTATAGGTATGACAGAACCCGCGATCACGATCTCGCACCCACCGGCGGCGGTGCTCCGCGCCGTCAACCCAGCCCTGCGGCTGCTGCTGCGCATTCCGCCCCTAGGCGGAGCAGCCAAACAGCTGATGGTGGTCAGCTTCAGCGGGCGCAAAACCGGCCGACAGTATTCAATTCCGTTGAGCGCCCATCTGATCGACGACACCCTCTACGCACTGACCGGCGCCACGTGGAAACACAACTTCCGCGACGGCGCGGCCGCCCGGGTCCTGCACGACGGCAAGACCACCGACATGCGCGGCGAACTCATCACAGAGCCGGCTAGGGTCGCCGAACTCTATTACCGCTGCGCCCAGTCCTACGGGGCCAAGACCGCGGAGCGACTAATCGGAGTGAAATTCCGCGATCACCAGATCCCGGCGCGAGAGGACTTCGACGAGGCAGTCGCGCGGCTGCAGCTTGTCGCAATCCGGTTCAGTCCGGCCTAGTAGAGCTCACGACATTCCCAGCAGAGAACATTCCCTTTTGCCCGCCTCCGAGCGACAACCGCGTTCTCGGCGCGGCCGCCTACCGAACACGCGAGCTGAGCTTTTGACTCCTTCAGCCCAGCGGGCCTGCGCCTGCCGCGGCGAAGGTGCGGATGACCACTGGCCGCGGGTGACCGGAACTGGCGACCGTCCGTCGCAGCGTCTCGCCGACCGAATCCGCCCGGGTCTGCGGAGCCAAGGCGATTACGCAGCCGCCGAATCCGCCACCGGTCATCCGGGCGCCGAGGGCGCCCGCCCGCACCGCCGTATCGGCGATCAGGTCGATGTGCTGGGTGCTGATTTCGAAGTCGTCGCGCATGGAGACATGTGACGCCGTGAGAATGCGGCCGGCCTCGACGAAGTTCGAATCACGCACCGCGGCAACGAAGTCGAAGACCCGCTGATTCTCGGTGAGCACGTGGCGGGCCCGACGGGCGTCGAGCCGGTCGTTGATCGCATCCAGCGCGGTGCGTCCGCGATCCTGGACCTCGCGCAGCGAGGACACCCCGAGTTCGCCGGCCGCGCGTTCGCAGGACGCGCGTCGCGCCGCGTATTCGCCGCCGGCATGCTGATGCCGGCCCCGGGAGTCGATGAGCAGCAGCGCGATACCGCTCGCCTCGGGATCGAAGCGCACCGGGGTGGCGGTGAGCTCGGCGAAGTCGATCAGCGTCGCCGTCGACGGCTCCCCGAACAGCGCAGCCAATTGGTCGAGCAAACCCGTTGGGGCGCCGACGTAGTCGTTCTCGGCGCGCTGCGCCAGCTGCGCCTGATCGACCCGGTCGATGTGCACGTCGGCGGCGGTGGTGATCGCGCCCAGGACCGCGCACTCCAGCGCCGCCGAAGACGACAGACCCGACCCCATTTCGACGTCGCTGCTGATCGACATGGCGCCGCCGGGTACTGGGTGACCGGCGCTGCGCAGCGCCCACATCACGCCGGCCACATACGCAGCCCAGCCGGTGACGTCACCGGGAGCCGTGGTCACCGGAATCCGCGCCGAGTCGGCCACCCGGTTGCTGCGCACGGTGATCACGTGACTCGCCTTGGGCTCGAACGTCACCACGGTGCGTTGCGGCAGCGCGATCGGCAACGCCCAACCCAGGTTGTAATCGGTGTGCTCCCCGATCAGGTTGATCCGCCCCGGCGCGGCGTATCGGACGGCCGTCATCGCTGCAGCTCCCGCAGCCGCTGGGCCACAGCTTCGGGGGTGACATCGCTGATGAACGTGTCCATCGCCGACTCGGAAGCCGCCAGATACTTCAACGCAGTGGCGCTGCGGCGAATCGACATCAGCTCGACGTGGAAGTAGCCGTCGCGCTGAGCGGCGGTGTCGGCGTATTGGTGCAGCGCCGAAATATAGGGCAGCGGAACCGAATACATCCGGTCGAACCGGGCAAGGACGTCGAGGTAGAGGTCGGTGAACTCGTCGAGCTCCGCGGCTTCCAACTCGAGCAGGTTGTGCACGAACCTGTTGGGGTAGATGTGTACCTCCACCGGCCAGCGCGCCGCGAACGGCACGAACGCGGTGAACGTCTCGGTGCGTGCTATCACACGGCTTCCCTCTTCGATTTCCCGTGCAAGCAGATCAGCGAAAAGGTTGCTGCCGTGGCTGATTCGGTGCTCGCGTGCCTGGCCCAGCATGACTGCTGTTCGCGGCGTCAGAAAGGGATAGCCGTAGATCTGGCCGTGCGGATGGGTCAGCGTCACGCCGATCTCCTCGCCGCGGTTTTCGAAGCAGAACACCTGCTCGACACCTGGATCGTCGATCAGGTCGGCGGTGCGGTGCCGCCACGCTTCGACGACGAGCCGGGCCTGTCGCGGCTGAAGGCCGGCGAACGATCCGTTGTGGTCGCTGGAAAAGCAGATCACCTCGCAGCGGCCATGACCGGGCATCGATAAGAACCCGTCGCCGCCGGGCAGCGCGCCGCCGGCACCGGACAGACTCGGGAACCGGTTCTCGAACACGACGACGTCGTAGTCGGGCGCGGGCACCTCACTGGTCAGACCAGTCGGGCCCGGGCACAGCGGGCACTGATCCGGCGGCGGCTTGTAGGTGCGGTCTTGACGCAGCGCCGCGATGATCACCCACTGCCCGGTTGACCGGTCGAAGCGCAGCTGCGATTGGTGCGAGTCCCGCGACGACAGCGGCCTGCGGTCGGCGACCGGCGCCGCGGTGTGGCCGGGCAACGCGAAAAACAGCAGATCACGCCCATCAGCCAGCTTCGCCCGCGTCGGCGCCGTCACGATCTCGAACACTAATCGACGGTCTGGATAATGGTCGAAGTGCACGTGCAGGACCTTGCCGACACCGCCGGGCGTTCATATCGAGCCGCGGCCGGCCCATCAGCTGCCGTGCTCTACGCACGGGCGCGGAACTGGGCCATCGGGTCGGATCCCGGTTTGCTGCGGCTGCGGATGGCTTGCCGGGCGACGGCGGCGATGCGACGTTGTGTTTGTGCTGGTGGTGTTCACCGCGGTCTGTATCCGGCGGTTCGGCCCACGCGGCATGGCGCTGGGCATGGTCAGGCCCGCTGGTACTGGGCGGTGATCGGCGTGCTGCTGCTGCGGATCGAAGAGACCGCGATTGGTGCCGTCATCGGCATCGCCGCGGCGATGCTGGTGCTGCCGGTGAACACCAGGACACTCATCCGCACCGACACCCGCGCGTTCTTCACCACGCTGTCGAGCTGATCGGTGCCCGATACGAGGGCGCCTCAGCCGAACTGGTGGACGCGGTGACGTCGGCGGCCGCCCAGATCCGGGCCAATATCGACGTGTTGGTCACTGCCCTGGACGGCGACCGTGCCGCGACCATCGGGCCCGCCGCCCGTCGACCTGGGCGCGGACAACATCTTGACGCTCAACGCTTTTCAGTGAGGGCCCGGCGAGCCGACTCGGCGGTGCACAATTCGATCGTGGCTCATAGCCGGCAAGAACCGAGGCGTCAGACTGTAATGGCCGAATCGGCGGCACCAGTGTGCGCCAGCCTCGCACTTCGCAGGCGTCGTGCGCATGCGGCACTTTCAGCGCGCGCGCCGCGCACAATGTTGACGGCAGTCCGGAATGCATCGGTGTCCTGTTCTGCGGGCATTATGTTCAGAGTCGCGGCTTGGCGCAACAACATTACGGCCAGCAGCGGCGACGTCCGGGAAGGTACGACTAGTAGGTTCGCCGACGCATGACTGCCAGTGACCAGCATCAGGCGTTGGTGGCCAACTATCCCATCGGGATTCGCTCTTCTCGCCTGATTCAACGCGTCGAGATCTGGTGAGGCCTCCAAAGACGACCAGTTGACGCTGATATCGCTGATCGGACCCAATCGCGCACACAGAGCGCCAAGCAGCTCGGGAAGCTCCCTTGCCACTGATGCCGCGTGCGGCCACCACGCCCCGTCGAGCTCCTCGCCCAATTTAGTGGCCAGGGAAAGCCGAACCGGGCTGGCCAAGCGGCGACTACGCACTGCAGTGTTCATGGTGCAGATTCCCGCGACGCTGCAACAGCGTCGCGATCAGTGCGTGAGTTCCGATGGTTCATGGAAAATTCCTACACTTCGAGGTTGACCCGCCACACCAGTGCAAGGATCGACAAAACGATTCCGACCGTGGTCGGTCATTCCGGCCGTGATAGCCCGACGAGCGCGATAAATCTTGAACATTCACCGTCGACGCTACACCTCCGCGTCGCAGGAGCACGTCCGAACAGCGATGAGTGCAATCGGGTTGCGATGTTGAATCGACCCGGTTCTGCATCCAGTTGAGCGTGCTACCCTCAAGCAGGGTGTTTTTGTACATCTGTTCCGAATGAGAGAAGTCAAAAGTTATGACACAGGGAACTGTGAAATGGTTCAACAGCGAAAAGGGCTTCGGTTTTATCGCTCCCGACAGCGGCACAGAAGACGTGTTCGTTCACTATTCAGAGATTCGTGGGAGCGGTTTTCGGTCCCTTGAGGAGAACCAAAGGGTTCAATTCGACGTCGGTCAGGGGGCCAAGGGCCCCCAGGCAGTGGGAGTAACGCCCGTTTAGCGGTCTCTGTTCGCACATGGGCTGGCAGGCAAAAGTCTGCCAGCTCAACTACTTTCGGAAGCCCACGACTCGGCCCTATTGATCGGGTGATATACAACCTCACCGAATGGGCGACGGCCCCGGCTAAACTGTCAACCTCCGGAGGAGCCGTACGACTTGCCGGATACGACCGACAGCCAATCGGCACCATCGAAGTAGTCGGGCTCAACCGCAAGAAGGTTAACTTGCTGGTGGTGCCTGCCACCACCGACCCAGAACTTGCACACGACACCATGATGGCCGCGGCAGCCCCGGGTAACGCTTTTACGGTCGACCGCTTACTTCATGATCTACAGGGCAGCGCAGCCAGCACCTCGGCTCAGCCGTCGAGATCGACGTCAGCGCGCAAAAGCGCGAATTGCGTGGCGCTGCCGTAGATCTCGGCGCAAAGGTGGAGCGCCGTCAATAATCTCGGGCGTGCCAACGCTGAGCGCCGTGGGACGTCATCTCTGTGACGACTGACCGGCCTTGCCCGCGGGGGGATTTGCGCGCAGCCGCCACCAGGATGTCGACCGAATCGACGATCCCGGTCGCGATGTCCTCGACAGCCGGCACGTTGTCAGGACACACGCACACACTCAGATCCATCGCTTCCCCGTGGGAGGTCAGCGTGAGTTTCAGCCCGCAGCCTTCAATAAGCGGCGCCACGGAGTGCATACCGACGACCTTGGCCCCGGCGCAGTAGGCCGGCACCGGCTGACCGGAAACGTATGAGACACTGCCGTGACAGATGGGTTCCAGCCATTGCCGCAGGCCCATTCTGGTGTAAATGCGCATACCCGACTGGACCACGGTCGGCGGGGCCAGTGCGGCGACACGTGCTAAATCGACTCTTGGAGAGTGTTTTTCGTCATCACGCGCTCGTTCAGTGTACAGCCGTTCGGTAGCGGTATGGAGATTGATGAGCACCTGCACCGGGTCGTCAAGCTGCACCGGGATGCGAATTCGCCCGACGGTCGACGGACTGGCGAAAGCAGCGGGATCGGCGCCTAACAGCGCGAGCGGCATCTGCATCACCAGCGGATTGTCGGGCACAGTGTCGTGGCGCTGCAGCCAGGCGCGCAATGACAGTGTGCAGGCGGCCAGGAAAACGTTGGTGATGTTGCCCCCGAACGCGTTGCTAACCATCTCCAAGTCGCCTAACGGGATCGAGGCGAACGCCGATGCCCGCCGCTCGGTCAGCGGCGCGTTGAACGCATTCTGCGGCAGCGGCCCGCTCATCGACCACACCGCCGGTGGCATTGGGTCGCGTTCGCGCTTCCCGCCCAATCGACGATGCACGGCGCGCAGGAGCCCAGCAGTCGCTGCCTCCCCAATGAACCAAAGGCCCTCGAGGTAATTCTCGACAACTTCGGCGACCGTGTCAGTAACGAGTTCGCCAAGAGAGGGCGTGGTCCCGAGGCTCGATTGGACCGGTTGAGCGTTGGCCGAGTCGCCGTGCAGATGCGAACAGAGCAGCCGCGACCACGCAAGCGCTGCCCCGACGCCGCCGTCATCCAGCGCGGGCGACAGCTTCAGCGCCAACGCCCACCGTCCGCCGGCCAGACCGTCGATGCTCCAGGCTTCCCAGAGCGTATTGCGGCCACCAGGGGGTCCGGTGCTCAGCTGCGCTATCAGGTCGGCGAACTCGCGCCGGCCGCCGGGAGCGACAACCGTTGCGCGATGAATCTGCGACGTCGGGTCATAGTCGTCGATCTCAGCCCACACGGGCTGACCCACTCCCAGTGGCTTGCCCACCAGGCGGCTGCGGAAGGGCGCCAGTTGTGGCAGCGCTGAGCCCACCAGCTGGTGCAGTCGCTCATGGCTGAGCTGATCGGACCGCTCGACGATAACTAGCGATACGGCGTGCGCCGGCATCGTCAAATACACACTGTTACAGTACGCTCGACCGACCAGAGACGGCGCGCCGCAAATCCTGCGTGTGCCCCGGCGTCCCGGACAACGGCGGTTAACAGACCAATTTGCCTTGGCGATCAACGCTTTTCGCTGAGGGCCCGGCGAGCCGACTCGGCGGTGCGTTCGGCGTTGGCAACCAGCTGATCCTGCCGCGTCGGCCACCAGAACAGTTCGACGACGAAGAACCCGACGAACAGCCAGGACACGATAGCAACCCGCAGTGGGCCCGAGATCGTATCCACTACCGCGAGAACTAACACCGCCACAGCGAACAGCCAGACCAACCAGTGCAATCGGCGCGCGTCCGCGCGGGCATCGCGCAACCCGTCGGCGTAGCCGATCGCCGCAGGAGCCAGCCGGGCGTCGTCGATAACTCGGCCAGTGCGGGCCGCCCGAGCCACCGCGACGCGTTCACTGCCGTCGATATCGGCGCCGGCCGGCCAGAACTTCCTCATCCGCCGGGCGATCAGGACTCCGTTGAGCACGCTGAGGACGACGAACGCGACCACCGCACCCAGCCAGATTCCGGAATCCGCGTAACCCAGCGCGGCCAGGAACACGCCGACCGGTATGCCGGTGCACACCGCCCAGTACACCGGACCGCCACGCCACACCCAAGCCGGGACCACAAGCATGCTGCGATTGTGGCCTTCATTCCCCGTCGCGCGCGGGCGAATCGCGCACAGAAGACGCGCTGGTGCTCATAGACGAGCCGCCATGCCGCGCGAGGAAATCCAGAACAGCTCCGGCGAAGATGTCGTTGCGGTCACCGGCAACCATGTGTCCGGCGCCGTGGACGTCGACGAACTCGACTTGGGGAAAGCGGGCCAGGAATTCGTCGGCGCGCTGCTGGCTCACCAGGTCGCTCATTTGGCCCCGCACCAGCAGCATGGGTACGCCGTTGGCCAGGATCGTCTGGACTGCCGCGTGCATGCGATCGACGTCGGTGACCTCGATGGGCGGACTCGACGCGGTGTCACTGATGAATTTTGGGTCCCAGTGCCAGTACCAGCGGTCGCCGCGGCGGCGCAGGTTGGTTCGCAGGCCGTCGAGATCCGTCGGCCGGGGCCGATGCGGGTTGTATTCCCCGATCATGTCGGCGACCTCGTCGAGGGACCCGAACCCCGATGCGACGCGGTCAGCCATGAAGTCGTGCACCCGCAGCGCCCCGGACTGTTCCATGTTCGGCACGATGTCCACCAGAACCACGGCTTTGGCGATGGCCGGCGAAACCTCGCCGGCGAGAAGCATTGACGTGAAACCGCCCAGCGAAGCACCCACCAGCACCGGTCCCGGCGGCAGCTGACGCAGCACCTGTGCCACGTCGTCGGCGAAGCTGGTGACCCGGTAATCACCTTCTTCCGACCAGTCCGACTCGCCGTGGCCGCGCAGGTCGACCGTGACCGCTTGCCATCCTTTCGCAGCCACCGCCGCGGCCGCGCGGCTCCACGAGCGCCGGGTCTGCCCGCCGCCATGCAAGAACACCACGGCCGGCGCTGCTGGATCACCCAGCCGGTCGGCAACGATCCGGACGCCGTCGGCGCTGTAACTGGTGAACATGGGTGGCTGGCAGTTGAATTCATGGAGTTGCACCTGGGCAAGGCGTTCGACAAAGGTGTGACCTTGGTAGGGGAACTGGGTGACCACTTTGCCATTGGGGTGCCGGAAGTAGTTGGTGCAGTTGGCGAGCCACACCGTGCCGGTCATCGCGTCCTGGATCTCGGCGTTGTACGCGTCGTGGATCGGCCGTTTGATGTCCACCGCCTGCAGCCGACGGTGGCCCATCTCGTCCAGCACGCGGCGGACGAACTCGCACTGAGCCTCCAGGATGTAGATGATCGAGGTGACCCCGTTTGTGTTGGGGCCGTAGAGCGTAAAGAGGTTCGGGTAGCCCGGGACGACGGTGCCCAGGTAAGCCTCGGCGCCGTCTCGCCAGTCGTGCCGCAGGCGGCGTCCGTCACGGCCGTACACGTCGAGGCTGCCGAGGAAGTCCGCGGCACGGAAACCCGTTCCGTAGATGACGGTGTCGACCTCGTGCTCGGTACCGTCCGCGGTCCGCAGTCCACGTTCGGTGAACTCCACGATGGGCGAGGTTTCGAGGGTCACGTTGGGCAGCGCGAAAGTCGGAAACCAGGCGCGGGATTGCAGCGGCCGCTTGCAGCCCACCGGGTAGGACGGGGTCAGCTTGGCACGCAGCTCGGGATCCTTCACCTTTCGAGTCAGATAGCTATAGGCCATGTTGGTCAGCTCGATGGTCATCGCCGAGTCGGCCGCGAAATTGGCCGATTCGTAGTCCTGATAGGCCGCGTCGCGGACCTTTCGCGCCTCGACTGGATCGCGTTCGAAAAGTTCCTGCTGCTCGGCGGTAAACGGCTCGTCGTAGCGTGGTGACACCCAGATCGGGGTTCGCTGAAACACGGTCAGATGGGCGGTGTCGGCCGCGATCGCCGGCACGTACTGGATGGCACTCGCCCCGGTGCCGATCGACGCAACACGTTCGCCCGCTGTCGGTTTGGCGTGATCCCAGTTCGACGAATGGTAAGCCCGGCCACGGAACCGCTCCGCTCCGGGGATATCGGGAACGTAAGGGACGTCCAGCATTCCCACCGCGCTCACCACGATGTCGAATTCGCGGGCCTGGCCGTCGTCGCTGCGCAGCGTCCAGCGCTGATCGGTGTCCGACCACCGCAGGGTCGTGATCCGGGTGTGCGGCACGAAGTTTTCGGCCAGGCCATGATCGGCGGCGACTTGCTCGAGATAACCGAGGATCTCGGGTTGCTCGGCGAACGTTTTGCTCCACCGCGGGTTCAACGCAAAGGAGTACGAGTAGAAATGCGAGGGCACGTCGCACGCCGCGCCAGGGTAGGTGTTCTTGCGCCAGGTACCACCGAAGCCGTCGCCGCTATCAAAGATCGTGAAGTCGTAGCCGCCTTGCGCGAGTTGAATGCCCATCGCGATGCCGCCGGGGCCTGCTCCGATAATCGCGACGGTCGTCGGCTTCGTGTGCGCTGTGGTCACAGGAAGGAGTTCTCCGCGGTTAGTCCGCGTTCGGGGAATTCGCCGAGCGCGAAGGTTTCGGCATTACCCAGACCGCTGCCCCCGCCAACGGGATCATCCACCCGCACAAGCAGATCCCGCAGTTGGTGCAGTTGGCGTGCGTTCTCGGGCTTGTCGCAGTCGGTCACATGGCCGGCTTCGACTCTCAGGTCGCCGACCCATTGGCCCAGAATCCAGTCGTTCCAACCGTAATAGCCGGCGGTGCCGAGATGGAACCCGGTCGCTCCAGCGGACGTCACCGTCAGGGGTCGTCTGGTCCCGTCGGTGTCGATCAGCGTGATGGTCCCGTGGCTGAATCTTCTGTTCTCGTCGTCGAAGTGCAGATCTTGTTCGACCGAAGCAAACCGGTGCGAGGTATCGTCATCGTTCTGTTGCTGAGCCTGGCAACGTATTTCGAGGAACCCGTCGCCGCGCTCCTCCTGATACATGACGAACAGCGAGTAGGCCGAGCCGTCCGAGCGGGTCAGCGTCATCGGTAGCCACGTCATCAACATCTGCTTGATTTTGCGGCTGCCGCGGGGCAGGCCCGGGATCGGCTTGCCGATGCCGGGTCGCAGGCCCCACGAGTGGTCGCGGATCGAAATCCAGCTCTCGTCGGTGATTTCGGTGCGGGCGCCGTCCACCTCCACCCAACCTGAGGCAACGCCGATCTGGTGGTAGCGCAGGATGTTGTGGGTGACCCGGTACCCGTCCGGACTGCGATCCGGCCAGGGATCTTCCAGCGCCGCATCGAAACTGCCCCGCATTATGACGTCGAACGAGATCGGAGCATGCTCCGTGGCGTCGAGGGTTACCCGGATAGCGCACAGCGGTTCGACCACCTGGTAGTGGATCGGTCCGACGTCAGTGCTCGCCGGCGCCGACGACAGCCGCCGCCCGGCGCGCACCGTCCACTGCTCGGTTCCCCGGCATACTCCCGCGGCACCGTCGAAGACGCCACGGTTGGTGTACTTACCGATCCCGAGAACGACCTGCAGCGAGTTGTCCCGCGCGTGCGCGATGGTCCAGATCTTCTCCGTCCAGGATGGATCCGATTGGCTGACAGTGGCGAAGGTGTCAACGATTTGATGGGTGAGCAGCTCATCCTCGGGCACCAAGGCGCCGTAATTCGTTGACAGCAAAGCGGTACCTCTCGGTCGTCGAGGACTCCTGCGCGCGTCGCCAGGTATCGCGACGACTCGCCCGCGGGCCTTAACCTTGGCGGGGATCGATGTCTCACCAATGGGCCTTGACACCGGGGCCAACAATAGCGTTAGTGTGACATTCGACCCCTTAGATGTAAAGGACCCGATGGTGACTTCGCCGCAGTCCGCCGACGCCGAGCAGTCCACCAGGCGGCGGATCCTGGCGGCCACGTTCGGGGTGCTGGCGCGCGACGGCCGCCGGAAGTTGCAGCTGTCCGACGTGGCCGCGGCGGCCAAAGTGTCGCGCCGGTTGCGTCCACCAAGGTGGTGTATGAGTCGGGCCGTGAGTTGAGGACCGGCGTGTCGTAGCCGGGTAGATGAGGGTCATCGCGTGATTCTTCGAGAGACCGACCAAAGTCACTCGAGCAAAGGAATCGACGCGATGACCGCGCCCACGATATCGACTGGCCTGCGGTGCTGGCTGAACGACTCACCACCACCCACCCGACGTGTTGCGCGAGCTGCTTGCCACGTTCATCCACACTTGATGGGTGCAGAAGCCGACGCAGTGTGTGGTGCCGAATATGGTGCAGCGCAGCGCTGAGCGCACCAATCAACGCAACGGCTACCGACACCGCCAATTCGACACCCGCGCTGGCTCATTGGATTTGGCGATCCTAAGCTGCGGCAGGGCTCGTATTTCCCGGACTGGTTGTTGGAGCGCCGCAAACGCGCTGAGCGGGCGCTGACGACGGTGGTGGCCACCTGCTATCTGCTGGGGGTGTCGACGCGGCGGATGGACAAGCTCGTCGAGACGTTGGGTATCACCAGCTTGTCGAAGTCGCAGGTGTCGGTGATGGCCAAAGAACTCGACCCGCCGTGGAGGCGTTTCGTACCCGGCCGCTGGACGCCGGCCCGTACACGTTCATCGCCGCCGACGCCCTGGTCCTCAAGGTGCGTGAGGCAGGCCGGGTGGTCAACGTGCACGCCCTGATCGCGGTCGGGGTCAACGCCGAGGGCTACCGCGAAATCCTCGGGATCGATGTCACCACCGCCGAGGACGGCGCCGGCTGGCTGACGTTCCTGCGGTCGCTGACCGCCCGCGGTCTGTCCGGGGTACGACTGGTCACCAGCGACGCCCACGCGGGGCTGCTGGCCGCGATCGGAGCCACGCTGCCGGGAGCGTCCTGGCAGCGGTGTCGCACTCACTACGCGACCAACCTGATGGCGATGACCCCGAAGTCGTCGTGGCCATGGGTGCGCACGTTGCTGCACTCGGTGTACGACCAACCTGACGCGCAATCGGTTGGCGCCCAATATGACCGGATCACCGAAGCCCTGTCCGACAAGCTACCCAAGGTCGCCGACCACCTAGGAGAAGGCACGAGCGGACCTGTTGGCGTTCACCGCGTTCCCCAAACAGATCTGGCGCCAAATCTGGTCCAACAACCCCCAGGAACGACTCGACAAAGAGATACGCCGGCGTACCGACGTGGTGGGAATCTTCCCTGACCGCGACGCCCTGATCCGCCTCGTCGGCGCGGTGCTGGCCGAACAACACGACGAATGGGCCGAATCACGGCGCTACCTCGGCCTCGACGTCCTCAGCAAATCCAGAGCAGACCACAGCTCACCAACAGAACAGGAGGCCACACCAGCGGCACTGACCGCCTGAACCACGAAGTCGAAGAATCACAGACGATGACGTACACCACGTCCTGGGTCGCGCCCGACGCTGTATCGATACTTCGGGTCGAAGGAGGGGCTGCTGGAAGCCTTTGGCCTTTACGAGCAGGACAACTTTGATGCGGGGGTGGCCGCCGCAATGGCGGGACTCAGCGGCGCCGACCGGCTCGATGCTGCGCTGCAGTTCATCGTCGACTTCCAGAGCACGTATTCGCTGGGCTCGTTGGCCGAGACCGAACCCGAGCATGTGCTCTCCCAGATGAAGCGGGTGCTGCCGATCATGCACGAGCGGGTAGCGCGGATCATCCCCGGCGACCTTCGCGATGTTGCGGCTGCCGCCGTCGTTCGAATCGCGGTCTGCCACTACGTGATCGGCGGCGACAGTCCGGATCAGTTCCTTGCCGAGTTGCGCCACGCCGCGGGGCTGGAACCGTTTCGGCGGAGCCTGTCCAGGCATGCCGCGGCCGGCTAGCGAG
The DNA here is from genome assembly GCA_963787635.1 of uncultured Actinomycetota bacterium. Taxonomy (GTDB): domain Bacteria; phylum Actinomycetota; class Actinomycetes; order Mycobacteriales; family Mycobacteriaceae; genus Mycobacterium. The sequence goes on from CAWBDP010000015.1 coordinate 107,354, forward strand.
TCTCGGCCCGTGACCCGGCGGGTCACCGCCAGTCTCGGCCCGTGGCCCGGCGGGTCGGAGCATCACACCTGACGATCGCCAGCCTCGGCCCGTAAGCTGGCGAGTCGCAGAGTCACATCTAGTGACCTACAGTCACCCGATTCACCACAGTCACAGCAGCCGCTCCTGCACCGGCAGTCGACCATGTAGCGGTGTTGAAAAGCGATATCACATGCGATACCAGCGGCCTTGCAACTGGCCTGTGGTATCACATGTGCAATCACTTTTCAGCAGATACTTTTCCCTCCCGGAGAGACTGTTGAGGCTGGTGAGCCTCCTGAGACTAGGGGAGCTGCGGCTCCGGTGCTAGCCGTCCAGCCAGCGTCACGTCCTCGACGCCTTTGAACCTCAGTGAGGGTGCGGAGTTACGTGACGAACATATTACATCGAGAGCGTCAAACGTAAACTAACGATCATTTACATCCGCAGTACCGTATGTAAATCTAACTGGCATGGCAGGCATTGCTCTGGTTCGACGCGATCTGACTGCCGCCCGCGCCCAACTCGAAAAATGGTTCGGCCACAGATTCGGCAGCGCGGCGGTGGTGTCCGAATTGCAGATGGCTAATCGCGCATCGGGATGGTCGAGCGAAAACCTGGTATTCCATGCTGAATGCGACGGTCACACAACCGAATACGTGCTACGTATTCCGCCGGCGGGGGGCGGCATATTCCGCGAATACGACTTGGAGGCGCAGGCGCTGACGCAGGAACTGCTGCACGGCTACGGGATTGCGACGCCGTCACCGATCCTCTACGAAGCCGACACGTCGTGGATCGGCTCCAGGTTCCTGGTCATGCCGCGGATCATCGGGCACACGCCGTCAGACACGAGCTATGCGACCAGGGGCTGGCTTTACGATGCCGGCTCCGCTCGTGCAACGCTGCGCCCACGACTCGTTCCTGGAGACTCTCGCTGCGCTGCAACGGGTTCCGGCCGACGAGGCACCCTGGCTGCGACGGCCGACCGGGGTGGGAATCACCGCCGAAGTCGCGTGGTGGCAGGAATACCTGCGGTGGGGCACCGACAATCAGGTTCCGGACATCATGACCGAGGCGTTCGACTGGCTGGTCCGCCACCAACCCAAGGAGACGACGCAGCCGGGCGTCTGCTGGGGCGACGCCCGCATGTCCAACGCCATCTTCGACGACACCGGCCAACTTGTCGGCGCACTGGATTGGGAACAGGCTTGCCTGTGTCCGGGCGAGACGGATTTCGCCTGGTGGCTGGCCACCCGCCGACAAATGCTGGAGGTCACCGGCAACAGCAACGATCCGGAGCTACCCGGATTTGACAGCCGCGAGCAGGTGATTGGGCACTACGAGGAGATGATTGGCCGGACGCTGGTCGATCTCGACTGGTATGAAATCTTCGCCATGGCCCGCATGGGATGTTGCATCCTGCGCACCCAGGCTCTGCTGCGCAGTATCGGGCAAGGCGACCACTTCCTGACCCGCGCACCAATACTGCCCGCGTGGACCATCGCTGCCGTCCGCAAGTGAGTTCGACCGGGTCGCCACACCGCCGCAGGGATGCCATTGGCCGAGTGAACCGACGTCGGCGCCCTCAGCAGATCACCGGGCGATGTGACAACCACGGGTGGGCCGATTCCAATTGGGCGGCAAGGCGAATGAGGACGTCCTCCCGGCCGTAGCCGGCGGCGAGCTGGATGCCGATCGGCAGGCCTTCGGCGTTGCGGTGCAGCGGCAGGCTGATCGCGGGCTGCCCACTCATGTTGAACGGCGGCGTGAACGCGGCGAACTGTCCACCGCGGCGCATCGGTGCGGTGGGATGCTCGGGATTGTTCTCGAACTCGGTCAACGGTAGCGGCGGTTCGGCAACGGTCGGCGTCAGCAACACATCCCAACCATCGGCCCACCACTGCTGCAGCGCACGCCGGAACGCATACACCGCGGACTCTGCCGCGGCGTAGTCGACGGCGCTCACCTCCTGCGCCCGCTCGATGAGCACCCAGTTCACCGGCTCGATGTCGTCGGCGGTCACCCCGCGTCCAAGCGTCGCGCTGAAGCCGCGGGCCGCCATCGCCAGCTGCGTCACCCACAGCGCCATGAACTTCTGCGGCAACGTGGTATCGGCCAGACACGCCGGCCACGCCGGCTCGACTACGTGCCCGAGCCCCTCCAGCATTGACGCCGCCGCGCGTACCGCCGAGACGCAGTCCTCGTCCAGGAAGTCGCCGCGCGGATGAAAGTCCAGCAGCCCGATCCGCAACCGACCAGGGTCAGATCCGATTTCTCGCAGGTAAGGCCGCTGCGGCGCCGGTGCGATGACTGTGTCGCCGATACCGGGACCGCGCACCGCGTCGAGCAGGCCTGCCGTGTCCCGCACCGTACGGCTCACGCAGAGTTCAACCCCCAGCCCAGCCTCAGCACGTGCCGGCCCGACCGTGATCCGCCCCTGGCTCGGTTTGAGTCCCACCAGCCCGCAGCACGACGCCGGAATCCGGATGCTCCCGCCGCCGTCCGAGGCGTTGGCGAACGGGACCATCCCGGCCGCCACAGCCGCGGCGGCACCCCCACTGGACCCACCCGGCGTGCGGTCGCGCGCCCACGGGTTTCGGGTCGGCCCCCAGGCCAGCGGCTGTGTGGTCGGCAGGCTGCCCATCTCGGGACTGTTGGTCCGCCCCGCGATGACCAGTCCGGCGGCCTTGAACCGGGCGACCAGGGTGGTGTCGGCGGCGTCGATCTTGCCCGCTTCCTTCAGCGCCGCATTACCGTTCGACAGCGTCTGGCCGGCAAAACTCGTGTAGAGATCCTTGAGTAAGAACGGGACGCCGTGGAACGGGCCGTCGGGCAGGTCCGGATCGGCGGCGACCGAGCGGGCGTGGTCAAACCACTCGATCACCACCGCGTTCAACGATGGGTTCGAGTGCTCGATCCGCTCGATGGCTGCCTCTAACAGCTCGCTCGGTGTGACCTCACCCTTGGCCACCAAGCTCGCCTGGTCGGTGGCATCCATCCACCGCGTCTGATCGGCAAGACCACTCATGGATGTTGGTTTACCACGACCGAAATGGTAAGTCGTCACGCGAAACCGCCACGGCTTATACGGTGAGTGAGCCCAAACCGACCCCCGGGGACTTCTGATGAGACGAAACGCGGTGCTGACCGTCGTCGCTGTGGTCGTCATGCTCAGCCTCGGTGCCTGCTCCACGGGCCAGCGGGTGGATCTCGGTGACGCCGCGTCGGGAAACCTCATCGCGGCAATCGCCGGCGAGCCCGATCAACTCGACCCGCAGAAGACCAGCGCCTACTTTTCGTTCGAGGTACTCGAGAACGTCTTCGACACCCTCGTCGAACCGGACGAGACCCTCGAGCTGCGCCCCGCGCTTGCCACCTCCTGGGATGTCAGCAACGACCAGCTCACCTGGATCTTCCACCTGCGCAAGGGCGTCACATTCCACGACGGCAGCCCGTTCTCGGCGAACGACGTCGTCTACTCGTACCGGCGCATCATCGACCAACACCTCGCCAACGCCTACCGCTTCAGCACCGTTACCGATATCAGCGCGCCCGACCCCTTCACCGTCCAGATCAGGGTCACGCAGCCCACGCCCGATCTGCTGGTCGATATCGGCGGGTTCAAGGGGATGGCCATCGTGCAAACGGAAAAACGTCGAGAGCGGCCAGATTTCGACCCACCCGATCGGCACCGGACCGTTCGCTTTCCAAAACGCCGCGCAGCGGTGACTCCATCTCACTGGTCGCCAGCAAGAACTATTGGGGACCGGCTCCGGCGATTTCGGGGGTGACATTCCGCGTCATCCCCGAAGCATCGACCGCGCTGTCTGCGCTGCAGGCCGGCGAGATCGATTGGACCGATTCGGTTCCCACCCAACGTGTCGACGAGCTCAGGGGCGACGACTCGATCACGCTCGGGGTGACGCCGAGCAACGACTACTGGTACCAAGCGCTCAACGAGACACGCAAACCGTGGAACGACGTGCGGGTACGCCAAGCCATCGCCTATGGAATCGACCGCGACGCGATCGTGCAGGCCACCAGTTACGGCACCGCGGTCGCCAACCAACTGGCGATCCCGAAGGGGAGCCCCTGGTACACCGGATACCACCGCTACTCCCGCAACCTGGACACCGCCAAAGCGCTGCTCAGACAGGCCGGGGTGCAGGACTTGACGATGGATATGTTGGCGACGAGCGACTATCCGGCGACGGTGACGGCGGCCCAGATCATTGCGGACAACCTTGCGCCGCTTGACATCACGGTAAAGATTCGCACCGTGGACTTTGCCACCTGGCTCGACGAGCAGAACAACGGGCACTTCGACATGCTCATGATGGGCTGGCTTGGCAACATCGATCCCGACGATTTTTATTACGCACAACACCACACCGGCGGAAAGAGCAATGCCCAGAAGTTCTCCGACCCACAAGTCGACGCCCTGCTCGATGCGGGTCGAACCGAGACCAACCGAGAGGTACGCATGGATGACTACGCGAAGGCCGCGACGATCATCGCCGACCAGGTCAGCTACATCTACTTGTACAACCCGTCGGTGATCCAGGCCTGGACCCGACATCTGTCCGGATATGAAGCGCGCCGCGACGGGGCCATCCGTTTCCGCACCGCAAAGTTGAACACCGCAAAGTCGAACGCCGCAAAGTCGAACTAAGTGGGCATCTTTCGCTTCCTGGCGCGCAGGCTGCTGTATTCGCTCATTGTCTTGTTCGGGGTGCTTGTCCTGGTCTTCGCCCTGGTACATCTGGTGCCCGGCGACCCGGTCCGCATCGCGTTGGGCACCCGCTACTCCCCGGAGGCCTACCACGCGCTGAGGTCGGCGAGCGGGCTGGACCGCCCGATCATCGCGCAGTTCGTGGGCTACCTCGGCTCGGCGCTGACCGGCGACCTCGGGGTGAGCTTCCGGAACGGCGAGCCCGTGACCGCGACGCTGCTCGAACGGCTGCCCGCGACGCTGTCGCTGGGGGCGGCCGCCATCGTCATCGCGTTGTCGATCTCGGTGCCCGCGGGCATCTGGGCCGCGCTGCGCCAGGGCCGGGCATCCGACGCGATCGTGCGGGTCACCAGCCAGTTCGGACTCTCCATCCCCGACTTCTGGATGGGTATCCTGCTCATCGAATTGTTCGCGACAACCCTCCGCTGGCTGCCGACGTCGGGTTATGCGCCGCTGACCGCTGACCCGGTGGGTTGGCTTCGCCATGTCACCCTGCCCGGCCTCACGGTCGGGTTGATCGCGGGGGCGATCATGACCCGCTACATCCGCTCCGCGGTGCTCGACGTCGCCTCGATGGACTATGTGCACACCGCGCGGTCAAAAGGGTTGTCACCGGCAGTGGTGACGTTTCGCCACATCCTGCGTAACGCACTGATCCCGGTGCTGACGATCGTCGGAATCCAACTGGCGACCATCCTCGGCGGTGTCATCGTCGTCGAAGTGGTATTCGCGTGGCCCGGCCTGGGCCGGCTGGTATATACGGCCGTGGCGGCCAGGGATTACTCGCTGATCCAGGGTGCGGTGCTGCTGATCGCCACGCTGTTTCTGCTCGTCAACCTGCTCGTCGACGTGCTCTATGCGGTGGCCGACCCGAGGATCCGGGTGTCATGACCATCGAGATCTCCGAAGACCGGCCCCGTCGTGGCGGTCGTTGCTCCGCAGCCCCCTGACCCTGATCAGCGCGGTCGTCCTCGTCGTGTTCGTCGTCGCCGCAATCACCGCCCGCTGGATCGCCCCGTACGGCGTCAACAAGATCGACGTGCCGGATGCGCTGAAACCGCCCGGCGCTGCACACCTTTTCGGCACCGACGAACTCGGTCGCGACATCCTCTCGCGGGTGCTGGTTGCCACGCACGCCTCGCTTGAGGTCGCCCTGGCGAGCGTGACGTTCGCGTTGGTCGTCGGGGTGACGGTCGGCATCGTGGCCGGCTATCAGGGCGGCTGGCTCGACACGGTGTTGATGCGCGTGGTGGACGTCATGTTCGCGTTCCCGGTGCTGCTGCTCGCCCTGGCCATCGTGGCGGTGCTCGCGCCCGGGACGACGACCACGATCCTCGCGATCGGCATTGTCTACACACCGATTTTCGCCAGGGTGGCACGGGCCAGCACGCTGAGCGTGCGCGTCGAACCGTTCGTGGCGGTCTCCCGCACACTGGGGACCGGGAATTTTTCATCCTCCGGCGGCACATCCTGCCGAATATCGCCAGTCCGCTCATTGTGCAGACCTCGCTCTCGCTGGCGTTCGCGATCTTGTCGGAGGCCGCGCTGTCGTTTTTGGGACTCGGCGTCCAGCCACCCGAGCCGTCCTGGGGGCGAATGCTTTTCGATGCGCAGGGCTTTGTGCATCTGGCGTGGTGGATGAGTGTGTTCCCTGGATTGGCGATCTTTGTGACCGTGCTAGCCTTCAACCTGCTGGGCGACGGACTGCGCGACATCCTCGACCCTAAGCAGCGCATGCTCATCGATGCACGGCGGCAGCGATGAGCGACGCGGCGCTGTCCAGTTGCGATCTGCGCGTTCGGATCGGCCGACGGGAAATCGTGCGCGGCATCTCTCTTGAGGTGGAGCGCGAGCAGACCCTGGGCATCGTCGGCGAGTCCGGGTCGGGTAAGTCGATGACGGTGCTCGCCGCGACCGGCTTGCTGAATGTGCCCGGGGCCGCCGTGACAGGGTCGAGTGTGCTAGCGGGCGAGGCGGATTCGACGTCGGTCCAACTTGTGGGCGCGGTCGGGACGCGTACTGCGCACGGTGCACGGCGGCCGGATCGGGTTCGTCTTCCAGAACCCCGGCACCTCACTGAACCCGCTGCTGACGCTGGAGCGACAGATCACCGAGTCTGTCGAAGCCCACCGCGGCCTCACCCGCCGACAGGCGCGGGCACGCGCGCTGGAGTTGCTGGAAGCCGTCGGGCTGCCCGACCCGGCGGACCGCCTGAACAACTACCCGCATCAGCTTTCCGGCGGACAGCGACAGCGGGTCATGATCGCGATCGCGTTGGCATGCGACCCGGGACTGCTGATCGCCGACGAGCCGACGACAGCGCTGGACGTCACGACGCAAGCGCAGATCATCGAGCTGGTAAGACAATTGCAGCGCGACTTCGGAGCCGCGGTGGTCTGGGTCAGCCACGACCTGGGGGTCATTGGCCAGGTCGCCGACAGTGTGACGGTACTGCGCAACGGCGAAGCGGTGGAGCAGGCGCCGGTGCTCGACGTGTTCGATCGTCCGCGGCAGCCGTACACCCGTCAGCTTCTCGAGGCTCGTCCCCGCATCAACTGTGACGTTGTCCCGCCACCCGCGCAGGACGCTCCCGTGCTGCTGACCGTGCGTGGACTCGACGTGCGGTATTCGGTCACCCGGCCGGGCAGCACGGCGATCGTCCATGCGGTGAAAGATCTTTCGTTCGAGATTCGACAGGCAACGACGCTGGGCCTGGTGGGCGAATCGGGCTCGGGAAAGTCGACGGTCGCCCTCGCGCTGGCCGGGCTGGCCAAGCCGCACGCCGGCACCGCGTCACTGGCCGGCACTGACGTATTCGCCATCCGGGGATCCGACGAGGCGGCGCTGCGCGGACGGATCAGCCTGGTGTGGCGGGACCGTTTACCTCCCTCGACCCCCGCGCGCGGGTGGGCGCCGCGGTCGCCGAGCCGCTGTATGTCCACGGGCTCGCGAAGGGACGACGCCAACGCCGAGAGCGCGTGGCCGATCTGCTCGAGGTGGTCGGTCTGCCGGCCGATTTCGCGTCGCGATATCCACATGAGCTGTCCGGCGGCCAGCGCCAGCGGATCAGCATCGCACGGGCGCTCGCGGTGCAGCCCGAATTACTCATCCTCGACGAATCGACTGCCTGCCTTGATGTTTCGGCGCAAGCCCGCATTCTGGATCTGCTTTCACAGTTGCAGCGTGACCGCGACCTCACCTACTTGTTCATCACGCATGATCTGGCCGTGGTACGGCGGATGAGCCATGACGTCATGGTCATGCGGGCCGGCGCTGCGGTCGAATACCGGCCCGCGGCCGAACTTTTCGCCGCACCTGAGCAGGAGTACACCCGCGCCCTGCTCGCCGCGGTGCCCCCTTCGCGACCGAGAGCTTCGGCGTGACCGGGTGGCTAGGCATCTGCGGAAAAGGTGATAGCGTTTTATATCACTTTTTCAGCGGAGGTCGCACACATGGACAGCTCGGAATCCCCGCACAGCGCCGAGGTCGTCGGACATCAGGGCGCCCAAGTGGACATCCATCAGCGCCCAGTTAAAGCCCTTAACGCCTGGCTTGCCGTGCTCGTCCTTGCCGGCAGCGTCGCCGGAATCATCCTTGCGGCACATCGCGACCGCGCCTGGCTCTGGCTGCCGATCCTCGCCTTCGCCGTGGTCATCACATCCCTGGTGATTGTGCCGCCGGGGCAAAGCTCGGTGATCCAGTTCTTCGGAGACTACATCGGCACAGTGAGCCGGCCCGGGTTTTGGTGGGTGGCGCCGATTACCGTGCGCCGCACGGTCAGTCTGCGAGTGCGCAACTTTGAAACCGCACGGCTGAAGGTCAACGACGCCGACGGCAGCCCGGTCGAGATTGCCGCGATTGTGGTCTGGCAGGTCGCCGACAGCGCCAAAGCAACCTACGCGGTGGACAATTACTACGACTTCGTGTCCGTGCAAGCGGAATCGGCGCTGCGCCATGTCGCCACCATCCACCCGTATGACGACCCCACCAGTGACGGCACGTCGCTGCGCGGGTCCACCGACCAGGTGGTCGCTGACCTGGCTCACGAGCTCGCCCAGCGCGTCCAGATCGCCGGCGTGGAGATCGTCGAGGTCCGCATTTCCCACCTCGCCTACGCCCAGGAAATCGCACAGGCAATGCTGCGCCGTCAGCAAGCAGGCGCCGTCATCGCAGCCCGCACACGCATCGTGGAGGGCGCCGTCGGGATGGTCAACCTCGCGTTGGACCGACTCAACGACTGCGGTGTCGTCACGCTCGACGACGAGCGCACCGCCACCATGGTCAGCAACCTCATGGTGGTGCTCTGCGCAGACCAACCGCCCTCGCCGGTGGTCAACACCGGCACGCTGTACCCGTGAGCGACCGCCGACAGGTCCTGCTCCGGATCGACCCGGCCGTCCACGACGCGCTTAGCCGCTGGGCCGATGACGAATTCCGCAGCCTCAACGGCCAGATCGAGATGATGCTGCGTCGAGGGCTCAGCGACGCCGGACGAATGCCAAAGCATGCGGCACCCCCGCCGAAACGCGGCCGCCCCAGAGCCACGCCGGCTTAGACCAACCGGCTTTAATGAGCCGGCGATGATGAGCTGCGTTGGCAAGCTAGTCCACCTAGCTATCCATCAGATTCGCGATCACCTGCTCGGTGGTGACGACGGAGGTTGTCCCGATCTCGTAGAAGTTGAGGTGGTGGTCCCCCCCTCGGTCGGCGGCGGCGACCTAACACCGGGGCAGGCTCGGTACGCGTTCGCCAAAGCAGTGAAGGTGGCCAACGGGATTGACGGGGTAACTTTTGACGCCGCCGCGCAAACTGCGGACTGGCCCACTTCTCACGATGACCAGTTCACCCGGGTCGGGCCGCTGAACTGGGTGGCAGGTACTGGATTCGAACCAGTGTAGGCGTAAGCCGACGGATTTACAGTCCGCTCCCATTGGCCGCTCGGGCAACCTGCCGCATAGCAGGGTACAACGAGCGGGTAGACAGAGCACAAACGACCAACACCGATGAGAAGGGACGGATCCAATGGCGGATTCATCGTTCGACGTCGTCAGCAAGGTCGACCACCGGAGGTCGACAACGCCCTCAACCAGGCGGCCAAAGAGTTGGCCACCCGGTTCGACTTTCGCGGCACCGACACCAAGATCGCGTGGAAAGGCGACGAAGCCATCGAACTGACGTCGTCGACCGAAGAGCGGGTCAAGGCCGCCGTCGACGTGTTCAAGGAGAAGCTGATCCGCCGTGACATCTCGATGAAGGCGTTCGAGGCCGGCGAACCGCAGGCCTCCGGCAAGACCTACAAGGTGACCGGCACCCTCAAGCAGGGCATCAGCAGCGAGACAGCCAAGAAGATCACCAAGCTCATCCGCGACGACGGCCCCAAGAACGTCAAGACCCAGATTCAGGGCGACGAGGTCCGCGTCTCCAGCAAAAAACGCGACGACCTGCAGGCCGTTATCGCGATGCTAAGAAGGCCGACCTCGACGTCGCCCTGCAGTTCGTCAACTACCGGTAACTGCCTATGTGGTGAACATGACCCAGGACGACGAAGCAAAGCCGGCCCCGACGTCAGCCGACGGCGAGACTGACGTCATCATCATCGGCGCGGGCATCTCGGGCCTGGACGCCGCCTACCGCATCACCGAACGAAACCCTGCGACCAGCTACGTCATCCTGGAGCGGCGCGCCCGGATCGGCGGCACCTGGGATCTGTTCCGGTACCCGGGCGTGCGGTCCGACAGCAGCATCTTCACGCTCAGCTTTCCCTTCGAGCCGTGGACCCGCGAGGAGGGTGTTGCCAACGGCGTGCACATCCGCGAGTACCTGACCGCCACCGCCGCCAAGTACGGCATCGACCGACACATCCGATTCAACAGCTATGTCCGCACGGCGCATTGGGATTCGTCGACCGACACCTGGACCGTCACCGTCGAGCAGGACGGCACCCAGCAGCGCTTCCGCGGCAGGTTCGTGTTTTTCGCCAGCGGCTACTACAACTACGACCAGGGAATACCCCCGAGTTTCCCGGCATCGAGCTTCGCCGGCACTGTCGTGCATCCGCAGCACTGGCCGCAGGAGCTGGATTACACCGGCAAGAAGATCGTGGTGATCGGCAGCGGTGCCACCGCGGTCACGTTGATCCTGCGCTGACTGATCGTGGCGCCAAAGTCACCATGCTGCAGCGCTCGCCCACCTACCTGATGTCGTCGTCCAAATACAGCCCCGCTGCCGCGCTGGCACGTAAAGTCTTGCCCCGCAGTGCCGCGCACTCGGTCGCCCGGATGTACGAGGCAATGATCGAGGCGGTGTTCTGGTTTCTGTCCCGCAAGACACCGCCGTTTGTGAAGTGGCTGGTGCGACGCGTAGCGGTCAACAACCTGCCCGAGGGCTACGACGTCGACACCCACTTCAAACCGCGTTACAACCCCTGGGATCAGCGGATGTGCCTGATACCCGACGCCGACCTCTACGTCGCTATCGCTGAAGGGTGCGCTGAGGTGGTCACCGATCGGATCGACAATTTCGATTCCACCGGAATCGTTTTGACATCCGGCACCCACCTGGATGCCGACGTCGTGGTCACCGCCACCGGACTGCAACTGCAGGCCCTGGGCGGCGTGACGCTGGCCGTCGACGGCGCCGAGATCAAGCCACAGGACCGCTTCGTCTACAAGGCGCACATGCTCGAGGACGTGCCCAACCTGTTCTGGTGCGTGGGTTACACCAACGCCTCCTGGACGCTGCGTGCCGACATCACCGCACGGGCTACCGCAAAGCTGTTAACGTACATGGCCTCTCACGGCTATACCCGTGCCTGCCCGCACCGCGGCGACGAGCCGATGCCGGAAAAACCGTCGTGGGACATCCAAGCGGGCTACGTGATGCGCTCGCTGCATGAGCTGCCCAAGTCGGGTACCAAGCGGCCGTGGAACGTACGGCAGAACTACCTGGCCGACGCCATCGACTACCGGTTCGACCGGATCAAAGAAGCGATGGTGTTCGGCGGCAAGGGTACCTGCCAGCGCGATGTGTTCGACACCGAGCAGCAGCGGAGACGAGCCGCCGCTCGACCTGTTGCCGGCGGTGTTGATCGCGCACCGGAACCGTCGGACTCCAACGCAGTTCCAACCGATGCTTGGTCCGGCGAACGGGCCTCCCGGCCCCATCGGTGGCGCGCTATCGGTATTGCTCGCCATTTCTCTAGCTCATTAATCACACGTCGCAATTTCAGCCCTCGCGAACATTGCTGTGCCCACTGAATCGCCAGTAAGCATCCGTCGTCGGCAATAGGGTGGTCGACATGGCAGCTGCTTTGCGCGAACCAAAAGTCGTCGTGTTCGGCAGGGGTTGCTGGGGCACCACCGTCGCGTCAATCTGCGCGCGCCGCGCGCCGACGCTGCAGTGGGTGCGTTCGGAGGAAACCGCCACGGACATCACCGACAACCACCGCAACACCCGCTATCTGGGCGACGAGGTCGTCCTCAGCGAGTCGCTGCGCGCCACCACCGACTTCTCCGAAGCCGCCAACGCCGCCGACGTCGTCGTCATGGCGGTCCCGTCGCACGGCTTCCGCGACGTACTTACCGAGCTGGCCTCTGAGCTGCGGCCCTGGGTTCCGGTGGTGTCGCTGGTCAAGGGTCTCGAGCAGGGCACGAATATGCGGATGTCGCAGATCGTCGACGAAGTGTTGCCCGGTCACCCGGCCGGCATTCTGGCCGGCCCGAACATCGCCCGTGAGGTCGGCGAGGGCTACGCGGCCGCGGCGGTGCTGGCGATGCCTGATCAACACCTGGCCGCCCGCCTCGCGCAGGTGTTCCGCACCAAGCGATTCCGCGTGTACACCATCGACGACGTGCTGGGTGTCGAGATGGCCGGCGCGCTGAAGAACGTCTACGCGATTGCCGTCGGCATGGGCTACTCGCTGGGGATCGGCGAGAACACCCGAGCGATGGTGATGGCCCGCTCGGTGCGGGAGATGTCCAAGCTGGGCGAGGCCATGGGCGGCCAGCGCGACACGTTCGCCGGCCTAGCCGGCATGGGCGACCTGATCGTCACCTGCACCAGCCGCGCAGCCGCAACCGCCACGTCGGCGAGCAACTCGGCGCCGGCAAACCCATTGACGAAGTCATCGAGTCGATGAACCAGGTCGCCGAAGAAGATCAAAGCCGCCAGCGTGGTGATGGAATTCGCCGACAAGTACGGGCTGAACATGCCGATCGCCCGCGAGGTCGACGGCGTCATCAATCACGGCTCCAACGTCGAAGAGGCCTACCGTGGCCTGATGGTGGAGACCCCGGGACACGAGGTGCACGGCAGCGGGTTCTGACGTCAGCGAGTCGTCGGGAAGGGACTTGGCACCGCATGGGGCGAGTCACACGGGCCACTATGGCACCGGCGGTCTGCCATCAGGCGAGTCACACGGGCCACATTGGCACCGGCTCTCTGCCATTAGTCGTTGTTGAAAAGCGATACCACATGCGATATCACAGGTCGAACAGGTGGGTGATCGGCCGGTCCGCTAGCTTCTGGACGACCCACTGATTCATCGAGACATTCTGCTCGGCGGCTTCGATGGCCACCCGCGCGTGCAACGCCGGCGACGTCCTGACCACGAACCGGCCGCTGTACTGCCGTTCGGTCAGCGGCACGGGCACCTCAAGGCCGTCGGTTTCCCGGCTGGCGACGTCCTCGTCGACGGCCCGCTCGATGCTCGCCAGTGCGTCGGGCAGGTTCGGTGCGGACCGGAAGAGCCCCGGGAACTCGATGCAGCGCCCGAAGTATTCGTCCTGCTCGGGTGACCATTCCAGACGGTACGTGTAGTGATTCATGGCGTCGTAGTATCGCATGCGCCATCACTTTTCAGAAGGTAGTGCCGACCTCCCGGGATGCTGGCGAGTTTGATAGGGCTGGTGAGGCTAGCGAGGTCAGTGAGGTTATATGAGGTTGGTGAGGCTAGCGAGGTCGAGGCGAGGTTGATAGGACTGTAAGGCTGGCGAGGTTAACCGCGCGCCATCTCCTCGAGTCGGCGGATCCGGTCGTCGATCGGCGGGTGCGTGGCGAACAACGAGCCAATGCGCTCCCCGTTGCGGAACGGGTTGGCGATCATCAAGTGCGCCTGGCTGGCCAGCTGCGGTTCCGGCGGTAGCGGCGCGGCCTGGACACCGCCGGAGATCTTGCGCAGCGCCGACGCCAGCGCCAGCGGATCACCGGTCAACAAGGCGCCGGATTCGTCGGCCTGATACTCCCGCGACCGCGACACCGCCAGCCGCACGACCGTCGCCGCGATCGGACCCAGGAACGCAACCAGCAGCAACCCGAAGGGATTGTCGTCGTCCCGATCACCGCCGAACATTCCGGCGAACATCGCCATGTTGGCCAGTGCGGTGATCACCGAGGCCAGCGCGCCGGCGATGCAGGAGATGAGGATGTCGCGGTTGTAGACATGCGACAGCTCGTGGCCGAGCACGGCGCGCAGCTCGCGTTCGTCGAGGAGGCGAAGGATGCCGCTCGTGCAACACACCGCGGCGTTGCGGGGGTTACGGCCGGTGGCGAACGCGTTGGGAGCGTTGGTGTCGCTGATGTAGAGCCGGGGCATGGGCTGATGCGCGCTGGTGGCCAGCTCGCGCACGATCCGGTACATCGCCGGGGCCTGAACCTCGGAAACCGGCTGAGCATGCATGGCCCGAAGCGCCAGCTTGTCGCTGTTGAAATACGTGTACACGTTCAGCCCGACGGCGAGCAGCGCGGCGATGATCAGCGCCGTCCTGCCGAACAGTCCGCCGACGAAAACGATCAGCGACGACATCCCTACCAGCAGCACGAACGTCTTAAACGTGTTGTGATGCGGATGCCAGGTCATGAAGGGTGAACGCCCGGGACGACCCGCGGAGTTCCGCTAGCCATGGCGGTTGATGGTGTAGTCGACCAGTGTGGCCAGGGCGTGCCGGCCGGGCAGATCGGGCAACGCGGCCAATTCCTCGCGCGCACGGGCCGCATACCGCGCCACCGTGTCTTTGGCCTTGGCGATGCCCGGCGACGCACGAAGCAGCATCAGCGCCTCGGCCACTACCGCGTCGTCGTCGACGGGACCGGCCAGCAGCTCGCGCAGCCGGTCGGCGTCCGGCCCGGTTTCGGCCAGTGCGTAGAGAACCGGCAGGGTATGCACGCCTTCACGCAGGTCAGTGCCGGGAACCTTGCCGGATTCCTCAGGGTCGCTGTCGATGTCGATGATGTCGTCGGAAATCTGGAACGCGGTGCCGACGATGCCGCCAAGCCGACTCAGCCGCTCAATCTGGTCCTCGTCGGCACCGGAGAAGGTGGCGCCGAACCGGCCCGCCGCGGAAATCAGGCAGGCGGTTTTTTCGTCGATCACTTTCAGGTAGTGCTCGATCGAATCCACCCCCTCGGCCGCGCCGCGGGTCTCGCGCATCTGCCCGGTGACGAGCTGGGCGAACGTCTCGGCGATCACCCGTACCGCATCCGGTCCCAGCAACGACACCAGCCGCGAGGCGGTGGCAAACAGGTAGTCACCGGCCAGGATTGCCACGTTGTTGCCCCATCGCGCGTTGGCGCTGGCCGCGCCGCGGCGGACCTGTGCCTCGTCCATCACGTCGTCGTGGTAGAGCGTCGCCAGATGCACCAGCTCGATGACCGCCCCGGCAATCGTCACCTCCCGGGCGTCGCGTTGCGGCCCGAGCTGCGCCGACAGCACCGTGAACAGCGGCCGAAACCGCTTGCCGCCGGCCTCGAACAAGTGCAGGACCGCCTCGTTGAGCAGATCGTCGCTGCCGCGCAGTTCGGTCTCGATCAGCGCCTCGATGCGCGCGACGCCGTCCCGGACATTCGCGGCGAACACGGCGTCGCCGAAAGCGCCGAGATCCATGCCCGCCACCACATTCGTCGGAGTCCGCACCCGATCCAACATACTGGTGAGCATGCACAGCAGAGCCGACGTGGTGGTCGTGGGCGCTGGACCAGCCGGTTCAGCGGCCGCCGCCTGGGCCGCGCGGGAGGGGCGCGACGTGCTAGTCATCGACGCGGCCAGCTTCCCGCGCGATAAGGCTTGCGGCGATGGGCTGACGCCGCGCGCGGTGGCCGAGCTAGAACTGCTGGGCTTGGGCGACTGGCTGGATGCCCGGATCCGGCACCGCGGGCTGCGCATGAGCGGGTTCGGCGCCGAGGTGGAGGTGGACTGGCCCGGGCCGTCGTTCCCGTCGACCGGCAGCGCAGTGGCCCGCCTCGAGCTGGACGACCGCATCCGCAAAGTCGCCGAAGATGCCGGCGCCGCAATGCTGCTCGGCACTAAAGCTGTTGGTGCTCATCATGATTCAGATGGCCGCGTAGTGTCCGTGGTGCTGACCGACGGTGCTGAGGTCCGCTGCCGTCAGCTGGTTATCGCCGACGGGGCACGCTCTCCGTTTGGCCGCAAGCTGGGCCGGCGATGGCATCAGGAGACGGTGTACGGCGTTGCCGCCCGCGGCTACCTATCGTCGCCGCGCAGCGAGGAGCCGTGGCTGACGTCGCACCTGGAGCTGCGCTCCCCCGACGGCGCGGTGCTGCCCGGGTACGGCTGGATTTTCCCGCTGGGCAACGGCGAGGTGAACATCGGCGTGGGGGCACTGTCGACCGTCAAACGGCCCGCTGACCTGGCGCTGCGTCCGCTGATCTCGTACTACACCGACCTGCGCCGCGGCGAGTGGGAGTTCACCGGCCCGCCGCGGGCGGTGTCGTCGGCGCTGCTGCCAATGGGCGGTGCGGTGTCCGGAGTGGCCGGACCCAACTGGATGCTGATCGGCGACGCCGCGGCCTGTGTGAACCCGCTCAACGGCGAGGGCATCGACTACGGGCTGGAGACCGGGCGGCTCGCCGTCGACGTCTTGGGCTCGGGTGATCTGTCCAACCTTTCTGAGGCCTGGCCGTCGGTGCTGCAGCAGCACTACGGACGCGGGTTTTCGGTTGCCCGCCGGCTGGCGCTGCTGTTGACCTTTCCGCGCTTCCTGCCCGCGACCGGTCCGCTGGCGATGCGTTCGACGGCACTGATGCGCATCGCCGTCCGGGTGATGGGAAACCTGGTCACCGACGACGACGATGACCTGGTGGCCCGGGTGTGGCGCGGCGGCGGGCTGGCGTCGCGATTGGCCGACCGCCGAAAGCCGTTCAGCTGACCGAGTTTTCCTCTGGCTTGTAGCCCGCGTGCAGCGCGACGATGCCACCGGTCAGGTTGCGCCAGCGCACCGCTGACCATCCCGACTGCGTGATCTGGCGGGCCAGCGTCGCCTGGTCGGGCCAGGCCCGGATCGATTCCGCGAGATAGACGTATGCCTCGGGATTACTCGACACCGCCCGCGCTACCCGTGGCAGCGCCTGCATGAGGTACTCCTTATAGACGGTGGCGAACAGCCGGTTGGTCGGGGTGGAGAATTCGCACACCACCAACCGTCCCCCGGGCCGGGTCACCCGGGCCATCTCACGAAGCGCCGCTTGCCGGTCGGCGATGTTGCGCAACCCGAAACTGATGGTGACCGCATCGAACACGCCGTCGTCGAACGGCAGCGCGGTGGCGTCACCGGCGATCTTCGGCACCAGCCGGGCCGCGCCGGCCGTCAGCATCCCGACCGAAAAGTCAACTGCCACACACCATGCCTGGGACTTCGCCAGCTCGACCGTCGACACCGCGGTTCCCGCGGCCAGATCGAGCACTCGCTGGCCGGGTCCGGGCCGCAACGCCGAGCGGGTCGCGCGCCGCCAGTGCCGGTCTTGGCCCAGCGACAACACGGTGTTGGTCACGTCGTAGCGACGCGCGACGCCGTCGAACATCGAGGCGACCTCACGGGGATCCTTGACCAGCGACGCGCGGCTCACGAGGCCGACGCTACCGGTCAGGCCGCCGCGGGCCGCCGCCTGCCTTGCACGGCGTCGTAGTGTCCCAGCAGCTCGTCGCAGAGGGCGGCCCAGCTGCGGCCCAGCACGCTGCGGCGGGCGGCCACCGAATAACGCGCCCGCTCCTCAACGAGATGATCGACCGCGGTCGCCAGTCGTTGCTCGAACTCGGCGACCGGCAGTAGCAGCCCGGTCCGGTACGACGCGACCAGGTCACGCGGGCCGCCGGCGTCGGGCGAGGTTGCCGACGGGCATACGGCCTGCGAAAAGCCGTTGTCGATATTCAGGATGCCGGTTGGCCCGGCGCCGCCTCGTCGCGGCGGTACAGCCGCTTTTCCAGCACTGCCAGTCCGGCCAGTGCCATCGCGGCAATCAGGAGGCCCACTACCGCTATCGATCCCGCCGGGATGATCGCCAGCTTGGCGTTGCGGTGCTGGACGCGGACGAGGTTGGGATCGTTTTTGTCGTACTCGACGTAGATCCGCATGCCGGCGGCCAATTCAGACGGGTAGAGCACACCCAGTTCGGGCCGATAGGTGACCCGGTCGGGCGTGACGAACTCGATGGTCGAACGCCGCGGCCCGGCGCTGAGCACCTCAGCCTGCGCCACACCCATGTTGCGCTGAATGGACAGGTCGTTGCGCCAGGCACCGGCGACCAACAGCACCGACTGCAGCGTGACCAGGACCGCCATGATCAGCACGCCGATCCGTGTCCAGCGCAGCACGCGCCGCGCCCGGGTGTCGGGCAGATCCATGTTGCGCCCGTGAATCAGCATGCGCCACAGAGCTTTCGGGGCTGTTGGTGCTTTTAGCGACGTCACACCCGGACCCTCACAGCGCCGCCTTGATCGCGGCGTGCAGCCGGCGCAGCGTGGAGCGGTCCGCTTTGACCTCCAGCACCCGCATGCCCGGGTTGGGCTCGGCGAGGGCGGCGCCCAGGTCGTCGACCTCGATCTGGCGGCTGTTGACGTGGTAGGCCCGGCACAACGCGCCGACGTCGACGTCGTGCGGGGTGCCGAAGATGCGGGAGGACACGTCAGAAAACCGGGGGTCGCCCTGCTCGAGCAGTTCGAAGATCCCGCCGCCGTTGTCGTTGGACACCACGATCGTCAGCTGCTGCGGCGTCGGCTCGGTGGGCCCGACCAGCAGACCCGAGCTGTCGTGGACGAAGGTCAGATCGCCGATTAACGCGATGGTGCGCGGGGCGACGTCACCGGGACTGCCGGTCCGCTCGTGCAACCCTTCATGGGCCAAAGCCGCACCGATCGCCGTGGACACGGTGCCGTCGATACCGGCGACGCCCCGGTTGGACCGCACCCGGATGCCGTGGGTGTCCAGGCCGACCAGCGCCGCGTCGCGCACCGGGTTGGACGCGCCGAGCACCAACTGGTCACCGGCTCGCAACGCGTCGGCGACCGCGGCGGCCACGTGCAACCCGGTGGTCAGCGGGTGCTCGGCGAGTTGATTACGCACCGCGTCGATCGCATGGCCGTTGACCTGTGCACAGCGGCGCAGCCACGCCGGGTTCGGCGTACCGCTGGTGACCGCGCGGGTACCGGTGGCCTGCGAGTTGCCGGAGACGTCGGGCCAGCGCGGTCCGGTGGTCAGCGCGTAGACGGGCACCGCGGGATCGGCCAGCAATGCCGATACCGGGCGATGCAGCGTCGGGCGGCCCAGCATGATGACCTGCTGGGGACGCAGCAGCCGAAGCGCCAGCGGGTGCAGCGGGTTGTCGGCGGGCGGCGCGGTGGGCTCCGCGACGGTCGGCAACTCCGCCAGGTTCGGTTGCACACCGGCGCCATGCCCGGCGATGACGACGGTGTCGGCGCTCAGGTCGACATTCAGCGGCTGGTCGAAGGTGACCGGCGGGGTATAGGTCCACGGCACCCCGGCCGGCCGGCCCCCCGGGATGGCAGCGGTCACCGCTTCTATATCGGGCACCAACGGTTCGCGCAACGGAATGTCGAAGTGCACCGGTCCCGCGTTGGCGGACCGCGACCCGGTGGCGGCGGCCAGCACTCGGCAGGTGGCCGATCGCCAGGTGGCGTTGAAGGCGTCCAGCTGCTCGGGGGCGTCTTCGGCCAGCCCAAGGCTGATGGTTGCCCGGACCTGCGTGCCGAAGTAGCCCAGCTGTTCCATGGTCTGGTTGGCGCCGGTGCCCAGCAGCTCGTAGGGCCGGTTGGCGGACAGCACGATCAGCGGTACCCGCGCGTAGTTGGCTTCGACCACGGCCGGACCGAGGTTGGCCACCGCGGTGCCCGACGTCATCGCGACGCACACCGGGGAACCGTCGGCAATCGCCAGCCCGATGGCCAGGTAACCGGCGGTGCGCTCGTCGATGCGGACGTGGAGCCGCAGGCGACCGGCCCGGTCGGCGTCGTCCAGCGCGAAGGCCAGCGGAGCGTTGCGTGAACCCGGGCACAGCACCACGTCGCGGACTCCGCCGCGGATCAGTTCGTCGACGACCACCCGGGCCTGCGTCGTCGAGGGATTCACCAGTCCAGCCTAGATGGCGCTCTCAGGCCGCTCCGCCGGCGAAGAATTGCAGCGCCAGCGTGTTGACGGCCTGCGGCCGCTCGAGGAACCCCAGATGCGCCGCGTCGGACACCTCCCGGTAGCTGGCATTGGGGATGGCGTGTGCGACTTCGCGGCATAGGTGCGGCGGAGTGACCACGTCGTCGGTGAAACCGATCACCAGGACCGGCGCGGTGATGCCCTGGTAGGCGGGCAGCCGGTTGGTCCTCGGCGAGACGTCGAGCTGGCAGCGCAACCCGGGGGTGAGCTTGTTCGGGAACATGGTGAACATCCCGATCCAGTCCGCGGCGGCTGCGTCGTTGTTGAGCGTCTTGGGCGAAAAGCTCTCCAGCAGACGAACTTTCGCGCTGTACGCGGTTGGCAGCTCGATGCCGGCGGCGGCCAGCTCGGCGTCGGCGGAGCGGGAGAACTCCCGGGTGCGGTCCAGGCGGCCTCGGGTGGCCATCAGCACGGCCTTGTTCACAAGTTCGGGGCGGGCCAGCATGAGTTCCTGGGCAATGAAAGCGCCCATCGACATCCCGACGATGTGGGCCGGGCCGGCTCCCAGGCTTTCGATCAGCGCGGCGGTGTCAGCCACCATCGTTTCCGTGGTGAAACCGTCGGCGTCCGCGGTGGCGCCGATGCCGCGGTTGTCGAACGTGATGACGCGGTATCCCGCCGCCAGGAACGCCGGTGCCTGATGCAGATGCCAGCCGCGTCCGGCGCCGCCCCAGCCGGCGATGAACACCACCGGTTCTCCGGTCCCGCGGTCCTCGTAAGCCAAGTTGATCACGCCGACGAACCTACGCGACGGTTCTGCTGCGCTCAGCCCCAGAAGGCGCAGTCGCGTCCACCCGAGGTGATGCGGTCCAGAATGTGGGCGACCACCGTCGAGGGCTCGTCGGTCAGGTCGAACCCGGTGAACTGAAGGTCGACCACCACATCGGACTTGGCGGCCAGCACGCGGATGTCGTCATAGTGCCTGTCACCGTCGATCACGTTGTTGAGCGTTGTCACACAACCGGAGTCCACGGTGTCGCCGATGACGTAGGGCTGACCCCAGTCGCTGGGATCGGGGAACGCGTATCTGAACGGCTGCTTGGCGCACTGTCGCCACTGGCCGACTTCCTTGGTCACGAAAGCCTTTGCGGCCTCCGGGCTTTCGAACGTGGCGACGCCCTGATCGACCCAGTGATACCGGTCTTCTGCGGGGGTGCTGTCCAGATCCCTGACCTCGTAAAAATCGCGGTAGCCACTGCCGTCGTAGGAGGCCGCCATACCGCTGAACACCGCTCCCACGCAACCGGCCGGCTCGAAGACCCCCCGCGGATCGGGTTGGGTCCAGACCTGTTCGGAGGCCAGGTCGGAGAGCTTCATGACTTGCCGCATCTCGTCGAGGCTGAGCAGTAACCCCGCCAGCCCGCTTTGGGTCTGCGGGGCGGATCTCGGAGGGCGCTGGCCGGCTACCGCGGTTCCGTGGATGGTCGACGTGCAGCCGGCGACAGCCAGACACAGCGTCCACACCGAAACCGTCAAGGTGCCCACCCGGCGCATCTGATCCCTCTTCACTGAGCTGCACTCGCAACGTGCTGCAAGCATATGACCGCCAGGGCATCGCGAGCTGCGGGAAATCGGCGTGAACCTCGCGCAGGTCAGCTCAGCAGCGGGTAGCAGGCCCTGACCCGCTCGATCCACCACTGCCGGCGTTCCTGGGGCGGTCGCTACGCCCAAGCCGATAATCAGTCAGGTCGCTTGGCGATGCCGCCGATCGCTTCGATACCGACGCGTATTGGGGGTGTTACCAGAGTGAATCGAAGGCGGGGAGTAGCGCTGTTGACGTCGTCCGAATGGAAACGAAACTGTTTTCCGAGAATTGATAGGCAGGCTTCGAGTTCACGCACTGCGTAGGCGCTGCCCAGACACATCCGGGCGCCTGCCCCAAACGGCAGCCACGCATAGCGATGGCCGAGTGGGCGATTATGCCGGTCAGGGTCGAAGGCGTGCGGATCCGGACCCCAGAATTGCGGATGCCGGTGCGTGACGAATGGGCTTATCGCGACTGTGGAACCGGCCAGCACAGGCACACCGGCGAAATCATCGTCGGCTATCGCAACGCGGCCGATGATCCAGCTCGACGGGTAAAGCCGCAACCCTTCTAGAGCGATGTTTGTGGTGAGTACGCTCGCCGACTCAGTCCGCATGTGCAGCTGCTGTTGCCACCGCTGGTAAACCGCGGGGTTTCGCAGAAGCGAAATCCAAGTCCAGGCAAGGGTATTGGCCGTGGTCTCGTGGCCGGCCAGTAACAGCGTCAGGATCTGGTGGGCGATGGTCTCACGGTCGTATCCGGCGTCCACCATTGCCATATAAACGGGTCTCCGCTTGGTATCTGGACACCGTTCAATTAAGTCGTTGATGACTCTCAGGCACCTATTACGGATCGGGACCAATGGCTCACTGGGTGGCAGCATGAGACCGTGGGATTGCAACAACGCCGTCCCGGCACCCAAGGCCTCGTCCAACTCGTCGATGTCGGTCCACCCCATCGTCGCCTCGGCAACGATGGCGAGGGCCAACCGAGTGACTTCCGCGGTGAGATCGACGTCTTGGCCGCTCGCCGCTCGCCGCCTGAGCCGTGCTGCGAGGGCATCGGTTTGCGCCACCGCGACGCGGTCGAGCAGCTCATGGTCGTGGGTCGCCATATTGAGAACCCGCCGCTCGCCTCGATGGCGCTCCGGTGGCGCGGTGAGGACACCATCGGCAATATGGGCGCGGAAAAACCTGTTCGGGCCAGTCTCCTTGGTGTAGTTGCGGCTGGTAAGTACCGAACGAATATCATCGGGATGTTTGATCAAGACATTGCCCGGCATGATTGGAATAACGTCCGCTTCGGTGCGTACCCACTGGTTGACGATGTCGAGTACAGGATCTGATGTTGCCGCTTCGCCGATCATGGAAGTCCTATCAAGACAGATAAAAAGCGATGCCCCACTGCACAACGTGGTCGCTTCGAGACGCGTGAAGGATCGCCCATCCATATCTGCTCAGCATCGACTGGCAGTCAGCATTCTGTACCGACGTAGCGCATGTCCGCACAGCCCGCAGCGCGAGAACCTGAGCTGAAGTCGATGCAAGTGGGCTTAGGCGGAGCGTAGCATCCCATTGCCGCTCAAATCGGTGCTGCCAGGCGCCGAGTCGGTAGCTCAGTACCGCTAGCAGGCCTTCACCGACAAACAGCAGAGCCGAACATGATCGACCATCCGAGCGTCGACCGAGACGCGGCCGCAGACGTCGAACGAAGGCGGGCACGCCGGGGTGTCCAACAACGCTCAAGCTGCCGTCCAAAACCCGCTGATGTACGAAATCCTGCACAACCACTTGATCCCCTGAGCGGAGGCCGTCTCAGCTCAGCAGCGGGTAGCAGGCCCTGACCCGCTCGATCCACCACTGCCGGCGCCGCGGCGGCGCTGCCAGCGCCTGCAGCCGCGCGGGATCGGGCGTCACCGGCGCCACCGGCAGATAGCCGTCGACCGGCGCGTTGGCCTCGACGACGTCGTGCAGGAAGAACTCGCCGGTGCCCAGCCCGCAGGCGTGGCGCAGCTCGGGCAGGGCCGCGGCGGCGGCCAGTCCCTGGCTGATTCCGACGGCCGAGTCAAGCGCGCTGGACACCACGATCGGGATGTCGATCTTCGCGGCGATGTCCAACAGACGGGCCACCCCGCCCAGCGGCGCGACCTTAAGCACCGCGACATCGGCGGCCTTCGAGCGCACCACGTGCAATGGGTCGTCGGCCTTGCGGATGCTTTCGTCCGCGGCGATCGGCACGTCGGGCATGTCTGGCCGCCCGCGTAGCTCGGCGAGCTCGGCCACGGTGGCGCAGGGTTGTTCGAGGTACTCCAGCGGACCGTCGGCGGTCAGCGCGGCAGCCGCCCGCACCGCCTGTTGCACGCTCCAGCCGCCGTTAGCATCGACTCGCACTGTCGGGATCAGCTGGCGTACCGCGTTGACCCGGTCGACGTCGTCGACCAGTCGCTGCCCCGGCTCGGCGACTTTGACTTTGGCGGTACCGGCACCCGGAAATCGGGCCAGCACCTCGGGGACTTGGGTGGCGGCCACGGCCGGCACGGTGGCGTTGATCGGGATGCGGTCACGTCGCGGCGGCGGCGGTTGGCGGTAGGCGGCCTCGATTCCGGCGGCCAGCCAGGCGGCGGCTTCGGTGGCCGGGTATTCCAGGAACGCTCCGAACTCGCCCCAGCCCGCCGGGCCTTCGATCAACGCCACCTCCCGGGTGGTGATGCCGCGAAACCGCACCCGCATCGGCAACGCCACCACATGCAGACCGTCCAGCAGGTCCGCCAGCGCGGGTGTCACTGGTGGTACACCTGGCGGCCCGCCAGAAATGTCGCCCGCACGTCGAGATCGGCGATCTGCTCGGGTGGCACGGTCCGCGGATCGGCTGAGAGCACAACCAGGTCGGCGTACTTGCCGACCTGAAGCGAGCCGATCACGTCGTCGGCGAACAACTGCCAGGCGGCATCGATGGTCTGGGCGCGGATCGCCTGCTCGACCGTCAGCCGTTCCTGTGGCCCCAGCACCCGGCCGGTCGCCGTCTGGCGGGTGACGGCCACGCTGATGTTGCGCAGCGGCTCCTCGGGGGTGACCGGCGGATCGTTGTGCAGCGATATGCGCATGCCGGTGGCCACCGCCGACCCCGCCGGCATCCACCGGGATCCGCGCTGCTGGCCGAACAGGCCGTCGACGATGACATCGCCCCAGTAGTGGATCTGGTCGACGAAGATGCTGCAGGTCACGCCGAGGCCGGTGGCCCGTTGGAGTTGGTCGGGCCGGATGGCGCCGACGTGTTCGAGCCTTAAGCGATGGTCTGGACGCGGATGGTGCCGCAGCGCTGCGTCGTACACGTCGAGGATGGTGTCGACACCGGCGTCGCCGTGCACGTGGCAGGCCATCTGCCAGCCCAGTGGGAAGTAGGACCCGACAATCTCGGTCAGCTGTTCATGGGTGTAGTTGGCATGGCCGCAGGAGCCGGGGACCACGCCGATGGTGCGGGTGGCGACGGTGTCGAGGTAGGGAAACGTCAGGTCGATGTTTCCGATCCACGGTGAGCCGTCCACCCAGATCTTGATGCCGACCTGGCGCAGCACGTCGTCGCCGTCGCCGGGGCTGGCGTCGGTGGACATCTGCGGATTGGAAATCTCGTAGGTGCGTAGCCGGACGGTCAGGTCATTCCGCAACCGCTCAACCATCGGCCGAAGGTTCGGGTCGAACGCCATTTCCGAACAGGTGGTCAGCCCGGCACGGCTGAGCCGGGCGCACTCGGCGAGCAGCATCGCCGGGTAGTCGCCGGGCGCGATGGCGCCGCGCAACAGCGGGAACACCGCGCCGGTTTCCTCGGCGGTGCCGTCGAGCTCGCCCTGCGCGTCGCGGCCGTATCTGGCACCCTTGGGATCCGGGGTGTCGCGGGTCAGGCCGGCGACCAGGGCGGCGTGGGTGTTGAAAAACGCCTTGTGGCCGGAGTTGTGCATGATCACCAGCGGGCCGCCGGGCGCGACGTCGTCCAGCCACGCCCGCGTCGGCTCTTGAAGCCCGGACTGCAGCAGGGGATCCCAGCCGTTGAGGTAGGCGCCGGCCGGTCCCCGTGCGGCGGCCTCGCGGTGGATCGCGTGCACGACGTCGCCGGCGTCGCGGATGGTGACCGGCCGGATGTCGACGATGCGATCCGACAGCGCGATGGCCTCCATCAGCGGATGACCATGTGCCTCAACGAATCCCGGCATCACGCAGCCGTCGCCGGCATCGATGACCCGGGTGTCGGGGCCGATCAGGGCGGCGACGCCGGAGCGCTGGCCGACGGCGACGATGCGGCCGTCGGCGACGGCCAGTGCCTCGGCGGTCGGCCGGGCGTCGTCAACGGCCAGTACGGTTCCGGTGACGACGAGATCAGCCGCGGCCATAAGCGGGAATCGTAGCCCGGTCATTCACGAGGGTGTTCGTCCTGATGCGGCTGCCGGAGGAGTTCCTTCCAGCTCGAAGAGTCTCATGACGTCGCAATCCCAAGAATCCCCTGCCGGACAGGCACTTTGACGCATCTACCCGCCGACAATCCCGATCACTCATCAACAATCCGGGCTAGCTCACCAGCCCCCACGGCCGCACGTATGAAAAAGTTCCAAGGAAGTGACACAACTGACTTTAGACGCTGCGCACCCCATTAGAATGCCACCACACTTGATCCAGGAGTAAACCCCATGACAATACACTCCCTCGCCGACGGACTGATCATCACGACCTTTCCGCCACCGCCCGCCGGTTTCGATCTCGAGAAGGCCACCGATCGCGAGCGAGCACATTTTGGCATTCCCCGCTTTCCTCCCGGTTCCTACAGAGAGAAACGGTTAAGAGAAATGGCGGCAGGCATCCGACTTGTCGAACCTACCTTCCTGCCGCGGGACCGCCGACGCCGCAAACTTCCCCAGGTCGAGCCAAGCCACTTAGCGGACCACACAGCTTTCGCCACTGATGTCTGGTCAGGCGCCGTCACACAGGACGCCGATGCACATGGCGAAGCCTCTGGCGACAGAATATGGTCTGTCAGTGGAAGTTGGACTATTCCCGAGGTCTTCTCGCCACCGGGAGCGCAAGTCGGGGTCACTTATACCGCGTCGTCCTGGATTGGCATCGACGGTTTCTACGGTGACACCCCCGGCCTTTTGCAGGCAGGCTGCGATGCCGATGTCACATACGTCAGCCCGGGATACGTGTGGGACTACTACCAATACAACCCATGGTGGGAATGGTATCCCGGGGGCAGCCATTGGATCACGGGCGTTCCTGCTACATCAAAAGGCGACCAGTACACGTGCTCGATTCAATGCATGTCGCTACTCAATGACTCGGCCAGCGCCAACTCGGCTTCGGTTTACCTCGCCAATACCACGCACGGTTTGGGCAGTGAGCTTCAATGTGACCGCCCCCACCGGCATTACCCTGCACGGCAATTCTGCGGAATGGATTGTCGAAGCGGTGAAAACGGGGACTGACACTGTGCCTGAGTTGGCAATATATTCGAATGTGATATTCAGTAACTGCACGGCCTGCACCGTGAACGACCAGCTGATCGAGTCCGGCAGCGGAACCATCATCGAGATGATCAACACCAGCAATCAGGTGATTTCACAAGGAGAACTTGTGGGATCAGACCAAGTTGAGGTCTACTACGCCGGCGAATTTTGATCCGAGAAACGATGGGCTCTGCGAATTGATCATGTGGGCGGTCGACGCTGCGCCTCTGATGCAAGGTTCGCCACATGCCCAAGGCCCTCGGACGGATCGAAGCCGCGTGACGAGGAGATCAGCCGCGGCCATAAGCGGGAAACGCAGTGATTGAGGGTGCGCCCGACCCGTTTTGCAACACGTTCTAGTCTTGGTCTCATGAGTGACGAGCTGTTGCGCAACCCGACACACAACGGCCACCTGCTGGTCGGCTCGCTCAAGCGCCACCGCGATAAGCCGGTGCTGTTTCTCGGCGACACCACGCTGACGGGCGGTGAAATGGCCGAGCGGATCAGCCAGTACGTTCAGGCGTTCGACGCGCTGGGCGCCGGTACCGGCGTCACGGTCGGCCTGCTTTCGCTCAACCGTCCCGAGGTGCTGATGATCCTTGGCGCCAGCCAGACCCAGGGTTACCGGCGCACGGCGCTGCACCCGCTCGGCTCGCTGGACGATCACGCTTACGTGCTCTGCGACGCGGGTGCCAGCTCGCTGATCATCGACCCCAATCCGATGTTCGTCGAGCGCGCGCTGGGTCTGCTGAAAAAGGTGGACTCGCTTAAGCAGATCCTGACCATCGGTCCGGTGCCAAAGCAGTTGGTGGATCTAAAAGGGCAAGCTGTGGACCTGTCGGCAGAGGCCGCCAAGTACGAACCGAAGCCGCTGGTCGTCGCTGACCTCCCGCCGAATCATGTTGGCGGCCTGACGTATACCGGCGGCACCACCGGTAAGCCCAAGGGCGTCATCGGCACCACGGGGAACATCGCCACCATGACGTCGATCCAACTCGCCGAGTGGGAATGGCCGGAGAACCCGCGGTTCCTGATGTGTACGCCGCTGTCACATGCGGGTGCAGCGTTTTTCACGCCGACGCTCGTCAAGGGCGGCCAGATGATCGTGCTGGGCAAGTTCGATCCGGCTGAAGTGCTGAAAATTATTGAAGAGCAACGCATTACAGCTACCATGCTGGTGCCGTCGATGCTGTACGCGTTGATGGACCACCCGGACTCGCACACCCGGGACCTGTCGTCGCTGGAGACGGTGTACTACGGCGCCTCGGCGATCAACCCGGTGCGATTGACCGAGGCGATCCGGCGGTTCGGGCCGATCTTCGCCCAGTACTACGGGCAATCCGAGGCGCCGATGGTGATCACCTATCTAGCCAAGGCCGATCACGACGACAAGCGGCTGACCTCCTGCGGGCGCCCGACGCTGTTCGCGCGGGTCGCGCTGCTCGGCGAGGACGGCAAGCCGGTGCCGCAGGGCGAGCCGGGCGAAATCTGCGTCAGTGGGCCGCTTTTGGCGGGCGGCTACTGGAATCTGCCCGACGCGACGGCCGACACCTTCAAGGACGGCTGGCTGCACACCGGCGACATGGCACGTGAGGACGAGGACGGCTTCTACT
The DNA here is from genome assembly GCA_963787635.1 of uncultured Actinomycetota bacterium. Taxonomy (GTDB): domain Bacteria; phylum Actinomycetota; class Actinomycetes; order Mycobacteriales; family Mycobacteriaceae; genus Mycobacterium. The sequence continues at coordinate 136,188 of CAWBDP010000015.1, forward strand.
TCATCGTCGACCGTGTCAAGGACATGATTGTCACCGGCGGCTTCAACGTCTTCCCCCGCGAAGTCGAAGACGTCGTGGCCGAGCATTCTGCGGTCGCGCAGGTGTGCGTGGTCGGCGCGCCGGACGACAAGTGGGGCGAGGCCGTCACCGCGGTGGTGGTGTTGCGCGCCGACGCACCGACCGACGATGACGCTGTGGCCGCGATGACCGCCGAAATCCAGGCCGCGGTCAAGGATCGCAAGGGCTCGGTGCAGTCGCCCAAGCGGGTGGTGGTCGTCGACTCACTGCCGCTGACCGGGCTGGGCAAGCCGGACAAGAAGGCCGTGCGCGCGCAGTTCTGGGAAGGCGCCGGCCGCGCCGTCGGCTGAGGTTCTTGCGCGGTGCCGAACGTGAAGCTGGCTTCACGCTCGCGGCCGAACGTGCGGCTGGCTTCACGCTCGGCGGGCTAGCGAGGCTAGGGCTGGCGAGGCTAGGGCTAGCGAGGCTCGCGAGCCACCCCCGTCAACAGGAGGTCGAGCATGCGATGCGCCTGCTCGGGCGAGTCACTGGCCACGAAGATGCCGAGCAGGCTCGACACCACATCGTCGGCCCGCACGCCGGAGCGCAAACTGCCGTCGTCGGCGCCGGCGCACAGCACCAGGTCGACGGCACCGACGATGCTCGCGCGGGTCTGACTTAGCTCAACGGCGCCCGAGTTGAGCAGCGCTGTCAGCGACTCGGCCATCCCGCGCTTGGCGGCCACGAAGCCGGCGTACCGGTCCATCCAGCGTCGCAGGGCAACCTTGGGCGGGTGCAGGGCCAGCAACTCCTCGGCCGATGCCGCCACTTCGGCGAGCTCGGCGCGGTAGACGGCCTCTACCAGCGCCTCCCGGCTCGGAAAATGCCGGTAAAGCGTGCCGATCCCGACACCGGCGTCGCGGGCGATCGACTCCAGCGACACCGACCGCCCGTCAGCGCCGCCGAACGCCGCGCTCGCCGCCGCCAGCAGCCGTTCACGGTTGCGGCGCGCGTCGGATCGGATACTCTTTCTCAAAGCGGAGGCTCCTCCGGTTCTGCTAGTCTAGGTAAGCGGAGGATCCTCCGTATCGACCAGTATCGCACGAGGAGCACACATGACCGACCACCCACAACCCGGAGGCCTCGGCAAGCTGGGGACTAACACGGTCGCCCGGATCGGCTACGGCGCAATGCAACTATTCGAGGGAGTATCTCCAGAGGACGCGGTCGAGGTGCTGCGCCGGGCCGTCGAGCTCGGCGTCAATCACATCGACACGGCGTCGTTTTATGGCCCGGGCGAGGTGAACCGCCGGATCCGCGCGGCGCTATCGCCCTATCCCGACGATCTCGTCATCGTCAGCAAGGTCGGTGCGCGATACACCGGCGAAGAACCGGTGCCGCTGGGCCCGGCGCAACGGCCCAGCGAGCTGCGTGCCGCAGTCGAAGACGACCTGAGCCAGCTGGGCCTCGAGCGCATATCAGTCGTCAATCTGCGACGCCTTGACCTGGGGCCCGGTCTGCAGGCCGAAGGCGACCAGGTCGTCGACCTCGACGACCAGCTGGCCGAGATGATCGCACTGCGCGACGAGGGCAAGATCGGCGCGATCGGCATCAGCAGCGTGCCGCTCGACGTGCTACAACGAGCGCTGCCCGCCGGAATCGTCTGCGTCCAGAATGCCTACAGCCTGCTGGACCGCTCGCAGGAGGAGATGCTCGACGTCTGTGGCGCCGAGGGGATTGCGTGGGTGCCGTACTTCCCGCTCGGATCGGCGTTCCCGGGTTTTCCCAAGGTCGCCGATAACCCGGTGGTCGCCGAAATCGCTGGTGAACTCGGCGTCACACCGGCTCAAGTCGGGTTGGCGTGGCTGCTGGCGCACGTACCGAACACGTTGCTGATTCCGGGAACGCGGTCGATCGCGCACCTGGAGGAGAACACCGGCGCGGCGGATGTCACGCTGGACGCCGAGGCGCTCGCCCGGCTGGACGCCGTCACCACACCGGGGGCCGATCCGTCGGCGCACGGTGTCGAACCGTTCTTGGAGTCGCCGACGGCCTGACCGCCCGCCCAGCAGACGCAAAAGCACTGAAAACGCCGGTTTTTGGTTCTTTTGCGTCTGTTCGCCCCACTACTGCCAGGGACCGATCCCGCCGATCTTGTCAATTTGGATGTGCGTCACAAACCCGGGCGGCGCACCCTCGGGCGGGAACACCGCCGGATCGGACAGCGTCTGGGCCAGCGTCTTGAGCAGCTCCGGGGCGCCACTGTCGACAACCCGCGCCGTCCCGTCGATCGAGAGATAGGGTCGCATGGCCTTGCCCGGGGCCGCGGTCGACACGATCGTCAGCGCGACACGAGGATCCCGGCGGATATTGCGGACCTTTTTGTTCGGCGAGGTGTGCGGTGAGCAGCTCGTCGCCGTCGGGTCTGGACCGAAGTGCCACCCAGACCACGGTCACCTGGGGACTGCCGTCGGGATTGAGGGTGATCAGAGTGGCGTCGGCGCCGTTGCCGATGAGTTCGCGCGCGGCTTCGTTGAGTTTCATACGGTCTTCTACTCCCGCGCCGGCGCATACATTCCCGACGGTGCTGAAGGTAACGTCGCCGACATGGGAGACGCTGAGCAACTCAAGCCGCCGTGGTGGCTCAAGCCCGCGAACAAAGTCTTCATCCGGATGTCGCGGCTTGGCCTGAGCTTCGGCGGTGAAAGCCCGGTGGTGCTGACGGTCGCGGGCCGCAAGTCCGGGACCCCGCGCTCGACGCCGGTGACGCCGATGACCGTGGACGGCAAGCGCTATGTCGTCGGCGGCTTCCCAGGTGCGGATTGGGTTCAAAACGTCCGCGCGGCAACCGAAGTCACGCTGAGCCGAGGCCGCAAGCGGGAACGTGTCCGGATGGTGGAGCTCTCGGCCGAGGAAGCCAAACCGCTGCTGCGGGCATGGCCCAACGAAGTCCCCAGCGGCGTCGGTTTCGTGAAGCGCTCCGGATTGGTCACGAGGGACGCCCCGAGGAATTCGAGGCGCTGGCCGGGGTCTGCCCGGTCTTCCGCTTCGACCCGGGTGATCGTGGACGGTGCGCCGCCGATACCGTGACGGCAACCTTCGCACAGGACCCCGTGGTGACCTCGGCGGCGACGATCAGCTGCGGCGAGCTCACCATCAGCCAGGACGGAGTTCAACAGCCTTGAGTGACAACCTATTTGATGCACAAGCGTGGCGAGAAGTCGACGGGTTCGGCGACCTGACCGATATCACCTACCACCGTCACCTCACCGATGCCACCGTGCGGGTGGCGTTCAACCGTCCCGAGGTGCGCAACGCGTTTCGGCCGCACACCGTCGACGAGCTGTACCGCGTCCTCGACCACGCGCGGATGTCGCCCGACGTGGGTGTGGTGCTGCTGACCGGCAACGGGCCGTCGCCCAAAGACGGCGGCTGGGCATTCTGCTCGGGCGGCGATCAACGCATCCGCGGGCGTACCGGCTACCAATACGCGACCGGCGACACCGCAGACACCGTTGACGTCGCGCGCGCCGGCAGGTTGCACATCCTGGAGGTGCAGCGGCTGATCCGGTTCATGCCTAAGGTGGTGATCTGCCTCGTCAACGGGTGGGCGGCCGGCGGCGGGCACAGCCTGCACGTGGTGTGCGACCTCACCCTGGCCAGCCGTGAGCACGCCCGCTTCAAGCAGACCGACGCCGATGTCGGCAGCTTCGACGGCGGCTACGGCAGCGCGTATCTGGCCCGTCAGGTGGGCCAGAAGTTCGCTCGCGAGGTCTTCTTCCTGGGCCACACCTACACCGCCGAGCAGATGCATCAGATGGGCGCGGTCAACGAGGTCGTCGAGCATGCGGAGCTGGAAACCGCGGGTGTGCAGTGGGCGGCCGAGATCAATGCGAAATCGCCTCAGGCACAACGGATGTTGAAGTTCGCGTTCAACCTGCTCGACGATGGGCTGGTGGGCCAGCAACTGTTCGCCGGGGAAGCCACCCGATTGGCGTACATGACCGACGAGGCCGTCGAAGGCCGTGACGCGTTTTTGGAGAAGCGGGCCCCGGACTGGAGCGCGTTCCCGCGCTACTTCTAAGCGCCTGCGCGCCGCCGAGCGTCACGCCAGCGTGACGTTGGCAGGCGAGCGTCACGCCGCGTGACGTTCGACACGGCGGGCGAGCGCGTCGCGTGCACTTGCCGCCGAGCGTCACGCCAGCGTGACGTTGGCAGGCGAGCGTCACGCCAGCGTGACGTTCGACGCGCGGGCGAGCGTGACGTTCGCCTCGGCGGCAGTGACGTTCGACCGCCAACCGGCGGCTCCTAGACTCCCCACCTGTGAGTAAGAGTCCGCTTCGCCGGTTCACCGACCAGGTTGTATTGGCCACCATGCGCCCACCCGTGCCAGCACGACTGCTGCTCAACCGGCCGGCGGCCAAACCGGTCGACCTCGACGGCAAGCGCGTCCTGCTCACCGGGGCGTCCTCGGGTATCGGCGAATGCGGGGCCGAGCAGTTTGCGCGGCACGGCGCCACCGTCGTAGCTGTGGCCCGCCGCGCCGACATGCTCGAGGGACTGGTGGACCGGATCGGCAAGGCCGGCGGCACGGCGATGTCGATCCCGTGCGATATCTCGGACATGGGCGCCGTCGACGCGCTGGTCGCCGAGGTCGAGGAACGCCTGGGCGGCGTCGACATTCTGATCAACAACGCCGGCCGGTCCATCCGCCGGCCGCTGGACGAGTCGCTGGAACGCTGGCACGACGTCGAGCGGACCATGACGCTCAATTACTACGCACCGCTGCGGCTGATCCGCGGCCTGGCGCCCGGGATGCTCGCGCGGGGCGACGGCCACATCATCAACGTCTCGACCTGGGGTGTGCTCTCGGAGGGCTCGCCGCTGTTTGCCGTGTACAACGCCTCCAAGGCCGCGCTGTCGTCGGTAAGCCGGGTCGCCGAAACCGAGTGGAGCCGAAAGGGTGTGCATTCCACCACGCTGTACTACCCGTTGGTGGCGACTCCGATGATCGCGCCGACCAAGGCCTACGACGGTTTGCCCGCGCTGACCTCAGCAGAAGCCGCTGAGTGGATGATCACCGCGGCCCGGACCCGGCCGGTGCGGATCGCGCCACGGATGGCGATCGCCACCAAAGCGCTGGACACCGTCAGCCCGCGCTGGCTCACCGCGATGATGCAGCGACAGCGGATACAACCGGCCTCCACCCCGGGTGACTCACCGGCCTGAAAGGCCTGAATGGGCTGCCACGTGATAGACACGATGCCATGGAAATCCTGGCCAGCCGGATGCTGTTCCGGCCGGCGGACTATCAGCGATCACTGCAGTTTTACCGCGACCAGATCGGGCTGGCCATTGCCCGCGAGTACGGCGCGGGCACAGTGCTTTACGCCGGGCAATCGTTGATCGAGCTGGCCGGCCACGGCGCGCCGGACCACCCCGCAGGCCCGTTCCCGGGTGCACTGTGGCTGCAGGTGCGCGATGTCAAGGCCACCCAAACCGAATTGGAGGGCCGCGGCGTGGCGATTGCCCGCGAAGCCCGCCAGGAGCCGTGGGGGCTGCACGAGATGCACGTGACCGATCCGGACGGCGTCACCCTGATCTTCGTCCAGATCCCGAGCGATCACCCGTTGCGCCGTGACACCAGAGGGGAACGTCGCGGTGCCGAAAGTTAACCAGAGCAGAACAGATGTCGACAATTCTCCCAGTACCTGCGATTTATCCTGCGAATCGTTCGACACAGGGACTTGCGGCCCGCCACAATTGGCCCGTGATGCGCTGTGAGCCTTAACTTATTCCTTTTGATCATCGTCGTAGTCACGGCGCTAGCGTTCGACTTCACCAACGGTTTCCACGACACCGGCAACGCCATGGCCACGTCCATCGCCAGCGGCGCACTCAAGCCGAAGGCGGCCGTCGCGTTGTCCGCGGTGCTCAACCTGGCGGGCGCGTTTTTGTCCACGCCGTCGCGGCCACCATTGCCACAGGGCCTGATCGATTCGAACATCGTGTCGCTGGAATTGGTGTTCGCCGGCTTGGTCGGCGGCATCGTGTGGAACTTGATGACCTGGCTGCTCGGTATCCCCTCCAGTTCCTCGCACGCGCTGATCGGCGGCATCGTCGGCGCCACGATCGCCGCCGTCGGCGCGCACGGGGTGATCTGGAAGGGCATGGTGTCGAAGGTGCTCATCCCGGCCGTCGTGGCCGCGATCCTGGCCGTCATCGTCGGGGCGGTGGCGACCTGGCTGGTCTACCGGGTCACCCGCGGTGTCCCGGAACAGCGCTCCGAGGTCGGGTTCCGGTACGGCCAGTGGGGCTCGGCGTCGCTGGTCTCGCTGGCGCACGGCACCAACGACGCGCAGAAGACGATGGGCGTGATCTTCCTGGCGCTGATCTCCTACGGCTCGATCAGCAAGACCGCCGCCATGCCGCCGCTGTGGGTCATCGTCGTGTTGCGCATGGCGATGGCGACGGGCACCTACCTGGGCGGCTGGCGGGTCATCCGCACCCTGGGCAAAGGACTGGTCGAGATCAAGTCGCCGCAGGGCATGGCCGCCGAATCGTCGTCGGCCGCAGTCATTCTGTTGTCCGCTCACTTCGGCTACGCGCTGTCGACCACCCAGGTCTGCACCGGCTCGGTGCTGGGCAGCGGGGTGGGCAAGCCCGGAGCCGAGGTGCGCTGGGGCGTGGCCGGCCGGATGGCGACCGCATGGCTGGTCACCCTGCCGCTGGCCGGCTTCGTCGGCGCGATCACCTACTGGATCGTCCACCTCATCGGCGGATACCCCGGCGCGATCATCGGCTTCTCGCTGTTGATCGCGGTCTCTGCCGCCATCTACATCCGCTCGCGCCGGGTGAAAGTCGACCACAACAACGTCAACGCGGAATGGGAAGGCAGCCTCACCGCCGGGCTCGAGGGCGACGAGGAGCAGCCGCCGTCCGACACGGGCGCTAAGGTAGGCACGTTGTCGCGCCCACCCGGCTCCGACGACGACACGGTGACCGCGGGGAAACCCTCATGACGCATTTCTCCGACTGGTTCAACTACCAGGCGAGCCTGAAGATCTTCGTCTTCAGCATGCTGGCCGGCGCCGCACTGCCGGGGCTGTTCGCCTTGGGGCTCCGGCTGCAAGCCGTCGGCGCCGGTGTCGTCAGCACCGACGGCATCGAAGGGCACCGCAATCCGGCGCTGATTGCCCTTGCCTGGGCCATCTACGCGGTGGTTATCGCGGTGATCGCCTTCGCTTTGCTGTACATCTCCCGCGATTTCATCGCCCATCACACCGGGTATCCGTTCCTCGGCGCCAAGGTTAAGTAACATCGAAGGCGTTCGATCCTCACGTTGGTAGGCCCGCCCGGCGGAAGTTGATGCAACCGTGAACCGATTCCTCAACTCGATCGTCGCGTGGTTGCGCGCGGGGTATCCCGAGGGCGTCCCGCCGACCGATTACTACCCGCTGCTTGCTCTGCTGTCCCGGCGGCTGAGCAACGACGAGGTCAAGGCCGTTGCGCGGGCGCTCATGCATCGCGAGGGATTCGACGATATCGACATCGGCGTGCTGATCACCCAGTTCACCGATGAGCTGCCGGCCCCGGAGGACATCGAGCGGGTGCGCGCCCGGCTGGCGGCCAAAGGCTGGCCGCTCGACGACGCCCGCGACGGCGAGGGCCGCGAATAGCCGTCCTGCGCGCACTCCCGGTCGCGGCGGGCTCGTCAGCGCTGACGTTGCTGCCAGCACTGGAGCGGGTTCTCACCGGTCATGATTCCGCACTGATCCCGGTGCCGGCCGGTGCCGAAGACCACGCCGCCGTATCCGCGTTGCGGGTGGGCGAGGACATCGACGACGATGTCGCACTGGTGGTTTCGACGTCGGGAACCACCGGGCCGGCCAAGGGCGCGCTGCTGACCGCCGCCGCGCTGACCGCAAGCGCGTCGGCGACCCATGACCGGCTGGGCGGACCCGGCCGGTGGCTGCTCGCATTGGCCCCGTATCACATCGCCGGTGTACAGGTCCTGGTGCGCAGCGCGCTGGCCGGCACCACCCCGGTTGAACTGGACGTCTCGGCGGGTTTTGATATCGCCGAATTGCCCGGCGCCATACGACAACTCGGGTCAGGCCGGCGGTACACGGCGCTGGTCGCCCCTCAGTTGGCCAAGACGCTGACCGATCCGACGGCCGCTGCCGCGCTGGCCGAATTGGACGCCGTACTCCTCGGCGGCGGACCGCTGCCTCGGCCGATCCTGGACGCCGCGGCGGCAGCGGGCATTTCGGTCGTCACCACCTACGGAATGAGCGAGACCGCCGGCGGCTGCGTCTACGACGGCGTCCCCCTCAGCGGTGTGCAGGTCCGGCTGGCCGGCGACGGACGCATCGTGATCGGCGGCGCGACGCTGGCCAAGGGTTACCGCAACCCGGTCCATCCCGACCCGTTCGCCGAGCCGGGCTGGTTCTACACCGACGACTACGGCGCCATTGAGAACACAGGAAACACAGGCAATTCCGGCGTACTCACGGTGCTGGGCCGCGTCGACGAGGCGATCAGCACCGGCGGATTGACCATACTGCCGCAGCCCGTGGAGGCCGCGCTGTCGACATATCCGGGGGTACTCGACTGCGCGGTGTTCGGCGTTGCCGACGATCGGCTGGGCCAGCGGGTAGTCGCCGCGGTGGTGCTCACCGCGAGCGCTGTGGTCCCGACGGTGGACGCGCTACGGGCCCACGTCGCGCGCACCCTGGACGTCACAGCCGCGCCGCGCGAGCTGCATGTCGTCGAGGCTCTTCCGCTACGCGGCATCGGCAAGGTGGACAGGCCAGCACTGACACGCCGCTTCGGCTAGGCATGACCAGGCCTGAGGAAGCTGCAGGTTGCTAACATGTTGCCTCATGTCGTGCGAGGAGCAAGGCCCGGCGGAGGATGACGCACGTCTGCGAATGCCGTTCCGGCGTGCTGACTTTCGGTTGCCTTCGCTGTCGGGTCTCGGGCAGCGATTCGAAAACTCGCCCGTCGGCCAGACGGTGATCAGCGGCATGGTCGTGGCGATGCTGTTGATCGGCGTGGTGTGGAGCTTGCCTGACGCTGAAATCAAAAGACGGCTCGTCCCGGCGCTGCAACCGGTCGCCTCGGCGACGGGGCTGGAGCAGGACTGGCGGATGTTCGCCCCTGAGCCTCTTCGGCGCCTGGAGTTCGTCGAGGTGCGTGTCACGATGGCCGACGGCGTTCAGCGGGTGTGGATACCTCCACGCGGTGATCGGGTGCTGGGTTCGTTCGCCTGGTATCGCTGGCAGAAGTTGAAGGAAAACGTGGTTCGCGAGCCGGCGCTGCGAGTTGGTCTGGCGCACTGGGTTGTTCATCAGCTCACGGGACGCTCAGAGCATGCTGTGCGCGTCCAGATGATTTTGCGCACCGAATTGCTGCCAGCGCCCGGTAGCAGCGGGCCCCGCGATTCCGGACGGGAGATCTTTTACGACGAAATCTTGGCCGGCGGCCGGTGAACGAGCCGCAACGGGGCCTGGCTTCGGTGGGCGACGCCCTACGGGGGTGGCGGACGTTTTGGTTTCAGCCGCAACCCGCATACCCCCTGGGTCTGATCAGGATCGCGTTCGGCGCACTGGCGATGGGCTGGACACTCTCCCTACTACCTGACCTGTATCAGTTGTTCGGCCCGCACGGGGCAGTGCCGCAGCAGCCCCAGGCACCCGTCCAATGGGGTGTTTTCGCCGCGTGGACCAGCGAACGCGCGTTGCTCATCGGGTGGATCGTGCTGCTGGTGTCGTCGGTCGCTCCTGATGATCGGCTGGCACAGCCGACTGGCGGCCGTCGCGGTGTTCGTGCTCATCTTTTCTTTCCAGCATCGCGACTTGTGGGTGTTCAACTCCGGCGATACCGTCGTGCGTCTCGAAGCGCTCTTCCTTGCCCTTTCGCCGTGCGGCGCCGCGCTGTCGGTGGACCAGCGGCGGCGCACCAAAACGTTCTGGTCGGCGGAGGAACGCGCCCGGTGGCCGGTGCGGCTGCTGCAGGTCCAGCTGTCGCTGATCTATTCGGCGGCGCTGCTCACCAAGCTCAACGGCACCTCATGGCCGCAAGGTACCGCTGTCTCCTATGCGCTGCGTATCCAGGACTTGCAGCTCTTGACCGCCCCCCAATGGCTTACTGGCAGCGCGCTGCTCATGAACGCCGCGACCTGGGCCACCATGGCCGTTGAGTTCTCCCTTGTGATCCTGGTGTGGAACCGCAGGTTGCGGCCATGGGTGCTGGCCGCGGGAGTGATCATGCACACGGTCATCATGATGACCGTCGCCGTGGGCTTCTTCACGCTGGCAATGTTCGTGCTCTACCTCGCGTTCGTTCCGCCCGAAACCGTTGAGCGCCTTGCGCGCCGCCGCCAGGATCGAAAGCGGCCTACCGAAATGGACGAGCAAACAGGTGCCATCGCCGAAAGCAGCGCCGAGGGTCCCGCCGAAGCTCCGCATCCATGAAGGTCGCGTCTTTGTCATCGGGCTCGCCGGACGTGCGGCCGTGCTGCGCCGACGCTCTGGTCACAGCCCCGCGGCGTGAGTGGCGTGGGTGAAGCGACTGGCCGGTGCGCAGGCGTTCCGCACCACCCCGACATCTTCGACGACGTCGAAGTCGGCCAGCTCTTGAACCAATTTCACCTCAATACCGTTGCGCTGCAGAGCTTTCAATGTCAGCGCACCGGTGTCCGGTTGCGACATCGGGACGTTACGCAGGCACTCGGCCGTCGCCGGCGTGTGCACGCCCAGCGCCCACCAACCGCCGTCGCGCGCGGGGCCGAGCACGGCCGGCGACGCGCACAACTGTCGTCCGCAATCGGCCAGCAGGTCAGCGGTCACCTGCGGGGTGTCCATCCCGATCTGCAGCACCGGATAGCCGTCGGCGGCGTCGGCGTGCGCGTTGGCGAGCCGGTCGGCGAAGTCGGTGCCGCGCTGGTTGACGACGGTGAAAGACGCCAGCCGACACCGGATTTCGGCTTCGCTGGCCGCGGCATCCAATTCGCCGGTGAGCGCCACCACCCGGGCGGCCACCGGCGCGGCGGCTACCGCGTCGAGGGTGTCGAGGAGCGCGGCAGCGGCGATACCGGCGGCGAGTTGGTCGCCGACCGTCGCTGCCAGCCGGGTCTTGGCCTGCCCGGGTACCGGGGCTTTGGCCACCACCAGCACCGCGACGGGCACGGTGCTCACGAGATCACTTTCCAGAAATCCAGGATCGCGGTCACGCTGCCCCGCAGCGAACCGCTGACCTTGGACTTACCGCCGGTCCGGGGGCCGTACTCGACGTCGCATTCGACCACCTGCCAACCCGCCGCGGCCGCTTTGACCAGCAGTTCCAGCGGATAACCTGACCTGCGGTCGGCGACATCGAGGTCCAGCAGAGCCTGCCGGTGGAACACCCGCATGGGCGCGATGTCGTGCACCGCCAAGCCGTGGCGGGTGCGTAGCCGCCAGCTCATCATCATCGTGCCCAGCCGCGCGACCCACGGCCACCGCAACCCGCGGACCGGGCGCCGGCGACCGATCACCAAATCGGCGCCGCGATCGAGCTCGGCGATCAGCCGTGGTAAATCGGCCGCGTTCAACGAACCGTCGGCGTCGAGGACCGCCACGATCGGCGTCGTCGCCGCGACCACTCCGGCATGAACCGCCGAACCGTATCCGGGCCGCGGTTCGGCGACCACCGCGGCGCCGTGCCGGCGGGCCACTCCGGCGGTGTCATCGGTGCTGTTGTTGTCCACCACGAGCGCTCGGTACCCCGACTGGGACAGCGGCCAGTACGGCTGGCAGCGACTCGGCTTCGTTGAGACACGGCAGCACGACCGTGACCAGATTGTCGGACATGTCACCTGAAGTCCGCACAGCCGCGTGGTCGCTGCTCAGTCCTTGGTTTCGGCGACCAGCACCTCGCACTTCGCACGCTTACGGACCGCGCCGGGAACCGATCCCAGCAGCCGCCCGGCGACGGAGTTCATCCCGACATTGCCGACGACCAGGAGATCGGCGTTGACTTCCTTGACGAGACTCAGCAGCGCGTCCACGGCTGAGCCGGCGACAGCCCGTTCCTCGACATCGCTTGCACCGGCGGCCTTCGCGCGATCGGCGGCGTCCCGTAGCAGTTGATAAACCGGAGCGTTGCCCTCGGTTTTGTAATCCTCGCCCGACGGCTGATCCGGCTCCGTCGCCCCGCTGTTCTCGTCCTTGTCCAGATACGCCGACGCGACAATGAGTTTGGCTTTCGCCTTGGCCGCGATGCCGGCGGCCTTATCGACGGCCCGCAGCGACGAATCCGAACCATCTGTTCCTACGACCACGAGTTTGTAGTCCGTCATTGCCTCTCCTGGATCGACTTTCAGCTAGCTGTCAGGCCTTGGTCCGTCGGGGTTAGGGGTGACCGGTCGTCCCACCTGTGGTGCCGCCACCGGTCGTACCGCCACCGGTCGTACCGCCACCGGTCGTACCACCACCGGTCGTACCACCACCGGTCGTACCACCACCGGTCGTACCACCACCGGTCGTACCGCCACCGGTCGTACCGCCACCGGTCGTACCACCACCGGTCGTGCCGCCGGTCGGTTCCGCCAGTCGTTCCGCCAGTCGTGCCGCCAGTGGTTCCGCCACCGGTCGTACCTCCAGTGGTACCGCCGGTGGTGGTCCCGCCCGTCGTGCCACCGGTGGTGCCGCCTGTGGTACCCGTAGTGCCGCCCGTGGTACCTGTCGTGCCGCCGGTGGTACCCGTCGTGCCCGTGGTACCCGTCGTGCCCGTGGTGCCAGTCGTACCCGTCGTGCCGCCGGTGGTGGCGCCACCTGTCGTACCCGTCGTGCCACCGGTCGTGTTCGGGAACGGCAAGGGGATCGGGATCGGGATGGGGATCGGGATGTTCGGCGCGGCCGGTATCGATGGCGGCGCCACGCTAGGGGGTGCGACGGACGGCGGTCCCTGGTCGATGACCGGAGGAGGTGCTGCCGGCGGCGCCACACTGGGTGGAACATTTTGCGGGACATTGGCATCCGGAGCCAGAGCAGGAGAAGAAGGAGCCGGCGGTGCCTGCACCGACGGCGGAGGCGGCGCGCTCGGCGCCGGCAAGGGCGGGACGAAGTTCCCCGGCACCGACTTCTGCTGGGACGCCGGCGCGGGACTCGCTGGTTTGCTTGCCGCGGTCGGGCGGACGCCGATCGTCACCGCGACGGCCAACGCCGCACACCCGGCGACCAGGATTCCGCCCACGGTGCTTCCGACCAACAAGGCCCGGCCGACGGGCAGCGGGGCGGCCGCGTCTTCCTCCTCGTCCTCCTCGTAGGGCTCCTCGTAGCCCTCGTAACCCTCATAGCCCTGGTAGGCATCGTCCTGGTATTCCATCGGGAGCACGTCGGAGGCGTTGTCCTCCATGGAGTACGCCAGCTGCTGGTCCGACTCGGGGTCCGGCGGCCGTGGTGTCACCGTGGTCGTCATCGGGCCGCCCGCCGAGTACCCGCCTTGGGTCCAGGCGTCCGCGGGTGCCGCCATCGTCGAGTCGCCGGTCGGCAAGATCATGTCGGTCATTCCGGCCGCGGGGGCGGCCCTGGTGGCGTCTGCGCCCGGCAGCACCACGTCGGTCATCGGCGCCGCGGGTGCGGCCATCGTTGCGTCTACGGGCGGCGAAAACGCGCCAGTCGCCGGCGCCCGGGGTGCGGGCCTCGTCGCGTCTGCCGGCGGCGAAAACGCGCCAGTCATCGGTGCCCGGGGTGCGGGCCTCGTCGCGTCTGCCGGCGGCGAGAACGCGCCAGTCATCGGTGCCCGGGGTGCTGCCCTGGTGGCGTCCGGCACCGACGAGATCGGGCCAGTCATCGCCGCCGTCTCGGCCGCCATTGCCGCGCCCTGGGCGATCGCGAAATCGGGATCGTCGGGCACCGCGAGCGGCATCGACGTCGTTGCGCGAAGCTGGTCTGCGATCGCCCTGGTGCCGGAGGACGAGGTGCCGATCAAGTAGATGTTGTCCGGTCGGCGACGTTCAGCATTCAGCCTGTTCAGCAAGGTGCCGGCCGCCGCGATCGGTCCGGTGTGCTTCAACGGCTCGACGCCAACGGACTTCGTCGCGTCGCCCCCGCCCAAGATCGACAGCATCGCCGTTTCATCGTCGAGAAGAAGCACAGCCGGACCGGTCTGTCCGCCACCGCTCGACAGGTTGCGCACCAGCGCCGTCGCGGCCTGCGATTCCGACAGCAATGCGACGTTGTGCATGCCCGAGTCGTCCAACATCTGCCGCAGCTGGTGGGCCCGGGGATGATCCGACCAGCACAGCCGGGTGGCCAGCAGCCGGTGGTCTTGGTTGGCCAGCATCCGATTGGTCCCGATCACCGTGTCGGTCAGTTTCGTGATCGGATCGCCCGCCAGGTTGATCACCGACTTGTCGATCACGCCGTAGCCCGATTCGATCAGCGCCAAGCGGGCAACCGGACCCTTGACAGCGACACCCAGAGCTAGGTCCATCTCAGCTCTCCTCTCAACCGGCGCGTCGCCTTGCCGAGTTCGCCACTTATCGCTTTCGCAGACCACTTTCATGGCCAGAGCCGGCAATGCCCAAATGTTACTTAAGCGCTATAACTCCCGAAGTATCGGCTATTCGCGCGACAATACCGCCGAAATCGTGCAGATTTAACCCATAGGTGGCTGTGAAGTCCCGAGTTAGCCAGCTTCCGTCGCCAGCGAGTCGCAAAGATATGTTCGTGCAGCAGCAGCACAACTGGGGGGCGAGGTGTTAACTAAGCGAACAACCAACTGGGTACCGAACAGCAACGTCTACCCCCGAGGGAGATCTCGTGAGCGAACGCCGCGGCGATATGCGTACCGACCGCCTGCAACCACGAGCACCGCGCTCACCTGGTGGCGACGATCAAGGTCGGTCTGCTGGCCCGCAGGGTGACGACCATCGGGGCGCCACCGAAAGATTCGACGCCGCACGTCCGTCGCCTGGCCAAAGTCCGCCGCCTGGCCAGGGCCGGCCGCCTGGCCAACACGTGCCGCCTGGTCAGAGCGCGCCGCCGCCCGCCAGGCAGCCCGCGGCGAGCCCAGCATTGACCAAGCGGTTCAACGTCGGCCGCGACGTGATCGCTGGCGTATTTCTCCTCATCGCCCCGCTCTTCCCTTGGAACCTGTATTTCGGCCTCGCCATCCCCGACAGCAGTGGCCTGGTGTTTGCGCTGTTGATTGTGGTGACCGTACTTGCCCTAGCAGCCATCGGCGCAACCTACGCGGGCCCTGGGCGAATCTCGGGTTCCCACTTCAACCCTGTGCTGGCCGGCCGGCTCCGGGTCGGGCTCAGCGCCCCCTACGCGGTGCTGGTGCTGGGCTTCCTGGCGTTCGATGTGGTCCACACCGTGCAATACGGCGGGAGCCCAAACGTGCCGGGCGGCATGGGTCCGGGCGCTTGGCTGGGGATCGCGGGTGCGTTGTTGAGCGCACAGCCGCTGCTGGCCGGCACAGCCGCCGACGACGGCAGGTTTGCCCGGTGGTTGCTGTCAGCCCGAATCGTGGGATACGCCTCGATTGCCCTGGCCACGCTCAGTTTCCTGTTTAACCTGTTCTGGCGCATCAAAGCTGCCCTGCCCGGCTCGGCCGGTTCATCAGGATTCGGCGAACAGAATCTGGCGATCATCGCGAACGCCGTGGTGTACGGCGTCGTGGCATTGATCGCCGTCATCCTGGCGTCCCGGTGGGTTGTCCAGCGCAGCACATCATCTCGGTTGGCGATCATCGCCCTCGGGGCTTCCACGCTGGCGGCCGGGATCATCGTCTGGGCGGTTCCCGGCGGCCGCGAAATGGACGCATTCCACGGCATCGCACAGAACACCTCAACGGCCGGGGTGGGATTCGAAGGCTATTTGGCCTGGGCGGCCGCGGCCGCGATATTCGCCCCGCTGACGCTGCTGCGGGTCACGACCACCCATCAGATAGACAAGGGGATTTGGCGGGCGGCCGCGCGAAAGTGTCTGCTGCTCATCACTGTTTGGTGCGTGGCTTCGGTGGTCATGAGAATCACCGATGTCGCCGTTTCGGCAGCCTTGGATCTGTCTCGTCCGCCGTATGACAGCGCAGCGATGGCGGCGTTCGATTTGGTCACCGCGGTGCTTGCGATTTGGCTTCGCATCAATCTCGTCAACCGTTCACTTCCGGTGGTGGTGATCTCGTCGCTGTGCGGAGTTCTGTTCGTGTTGTGCGCTTCTCGCATCGTAATCGGCATCGCTTTGGCTCAGCGCTATGCCGGCACCACGGCCGCGTCGGCCCACCCGGTGTATGGAAACAATTCCGTTCAACAGATCACCAGCACCTTCGATGTGGTGCTGTGTGGTCTGGCGCTGGGCATCCTTGCCGTGACCGTCAGGACGGCACGCTTCGTTCAGCAGCAGCCGCGCACCCGCGCTGGGGACAGCAAGCCAGTGCGGTCCAACGTTGCGCCGTCGGCAGAGCCGGGGACGGATCGGCCGGCCGCCGGCGCCGCAGCCCCGCCGGCCGTCTCACCACGACAGCGGCCGTCTCAGTCGGCCGGGACACATCCTGGAAACGACGAACCGACGCGGGGTCTCAATGTCAGCGCGCCGTCCGAGCGCGCCACGCAACAGCTGGCCGTCGGCCGGCCCAAGACCTCTGGGTCCAATGACCCCGCGCGACGCGGTCCAGCACCGGGGCCTGGGCGCTCGGCTCAGCCACCACCGCGCGAGATGCCCAAGATCTATCGACCATCTGAAACCTCGGCGCAACGCCCCGACTCAGGCCCGACGCAACGTCCCGACTCCGGCCCGACGCACCGAGGCCGCCCGCCGGGCCCGGGCGGCTCACCGAGTTGATCCCGGCGGCTCTAATACCTTTCTCAGCAACGCATTTGGTTCGTGGCGTAGCGCAACGTACGAAGGAGGGTGGCCGTGGCTGGACTCAACGTCGTCGTCGTGGGAGCCACCGGGCTCATCGGGGGTGAGGTGACTCAACGGCTCAAGGCACAGGGGCACCAGGTATTCGCCGCGTCACGCCGCACGGGCGTCGACGTCGTTACCGGCGAAGGGCTGCACGAGGCGTGCCGCGACGCTCAGGTCATCGTCGACGTCACCGACTCGCCGTCGTACGAGGACGCCGCGGTGCTCGAATTCTTCATGACCGCAACACGCAACCTCATGGCGGCCGCGACGACGGTCGGAATCGGGCACCTCGTCGTCTTGTCGATCGTGGGGGCGGACGGCATACCCGGCAGTGGGTATATGCGCGCCAAGTGCGCCCAGGAGAGCCTGATCACCGTGTCCAGCGTGCCGTACTCAGTGGTCCGCGCGACGCAGTTCTTCGAGTTCGTCGACACGATCGCCGACCAAGCGACCCAGGGATCGACCGTGCGGCTCCCCCCGGCAGTGATCCAACCGATCGCCGCGGGCGACGTCGCCGCAGAAGTCGCCCGGGTGGCCCTCGGTGCCCCCCTCGGCGGAATCGTCGAAGTCGCGGGGCCGCAATGCTTCAGATTCGAAGATTTGGTGCGGACCGCACTCGCGCATCGCGGCGACGAGCGCACGGTGGTCACCGATCCGGAGGCGCGCTACTTCGGGGCGCGGCTGGAGGAACGCAGCCTTCTCGCGCACGACGGCGCCGTGATCGCACCGACCCGGTTCTCCCAGTGGCTGGCCACCACGTGATCGTCATAGCTTTGGCGAACGGCCGTACTTCGCCGTTGGCACCGTGGCGTTCCTGTCCCAGAGGCAAGTTGCAAGCTAGGGTGAGCGCACTCATGTCTTTGCCGAGGACGCCTGTTATCCCCCGCGTCGTGTCATACGGAGGGGAGCCGTACCGTCATGCCTGACTGGCGCACCACTCCACGGCCGACGCCCCGGCATGCCAGGCATGCCCCGGTGGCCAAGTCGCCGAAGTGGCGACGTGCCACCTGGATACTCGCGCTGGGCGCAGCGCTGGCAGTGGTGGCCGGGGCCATCGTCGTCGGCGGCGTAATGCTGGGAAGGAGCCTGCCCGTGCACACACCGGCGCCGACGCCGCAGGCCGCCCCCAGTTCGCCGCTACCCCAGCCGATGTCGAGCTCGCCACCCGCCGCGCCGGGCTCCAATGGACTGGCCGCCGACTTCGCGGTGCTGCAGAGCAAGCTGGGCGCGACGCTTGGCCTTTACCTGCGCCCTGTCGGCTCAGGCCAGAGCAACCCGCTCACGTTCGGGACCTGGAGATCCGGGCCGGCGTGGTCGACGATCAAGGTCCCACTGGTGATCGCGGCGATGCGTCAGCAAGGCTCCGGTCAGGTAACTCCGGCGATGAGAGCCGCAATCACCGCGTCGGACAATGCGGCGGCCGAATCGATCTGGGAAGGCATGGGCGATCCCGTCACCGCCGCGGGCAAGGTCGATGCGGTGCTGCGCGACACCGGAAACGACCCGACGAACGTCCAGTCACAAAAGGTGCGGCCCGAATACACTGCGTTCGGCCAGACCGACTGGCAGCTGGCCAACCAGGTCCGATTCCTGGCCGCCGCGGCATGCGATGGCAATGACGCACCGGTCCTGACCCTGATGAGCGAAATCGAAAGCGACCAGCAGTGGGGCTTGGGCGTCATACCCGGAACCAAGTTCAAAGGCGGCTGGGGCCCGTCCACATCGGGCGCCTACCTGGTGCGCCAGATGGGCATCGTGCCCACGCCCAACGGTCTGACGGTCGTCGCGATGGCCGCCGAACCGAACTCAGGATCATTTGGCGACGGCACCCAGGACCTCACCGCGATCGCCCACTGGCTGCAAGCCCATCTGGCGGCGTTGCCGGCCGGGCAGTGCTGATCCTGACCGCTCTCAGTACAGGTAGACCTTGGCGTCGTTGCCGCCGGTACAGGTGATCCAGGGGTCGGAACCCAGAGCCGCGCACTGCATCACGAAGTTGTCGCCATCGCAGACCGCGCCGGCGATCATCTGGCACGATACTGCGCCCGGGGCGGACACGGTGCGCGAATCCCGGCTGGCGTTGCCGTACTTCTGCCAGTAGGCGACGAGCACGTTGTAGGTGAATGGGCACGAGGTTTCCGCGGTGCCGCGCCCGGAGTGACTGCCGAAACCGGTCGCGCCCTCCATTTGGTAGCCCTCGTCGCAGCTGGCATGAACGGAAGAGTTGTCGGGGCCCGACACCGTCGGCGGCGGCGGAGGCGGCGGGGCGGGAGTCGTTTGCGGCTGGTAGGACGGGGGCGCAGACGACGAAATGGTGAAGCCGGACGAGGCGTCGCCGCGGGTGCTCGTGCCTGACTTCTGCCGGGCGATTATCCCGATCACCACCCCGATCGCAGCGAGCACCACCACAGCGGCGACAAGGACGGCTGTAACCACCGGCCACACTCGCGCCGGTCGGGATGACTCCTGCTGGGCCGGCTGCCATCTCGGTGTGGTCCCCGGAGCAGGGGCCGTTGCGGGGCTCGGGGCCGGGGTCGTTGCGGGGCTCGGTGCGGGCGTCGCTGCAGGAGTCCACGGCTGGTACTGCCCGACGGCGGCCGGGCCTGCCGGCATGGTCTGCGCGAGCGCCGTTGGTCCGGTGCCGGTCCCCGAACCCGACGCTGCGCTCAGGGCGCGTTTTGCAGCGCGGGCCAGCGCCCCGGCACTGCCGTAGCGGTCGTCGGGTTCCTTGGCCATGCCACGGGCGATGACGGCGTCCAGCGCGGCCGGCACCCGGGGATTGACCATGCTCGGCCGCGGCGGCGGCGCCGACAAATGCGCGCCGATGAGTTGCTCAAATCCGCTGACCACAAATGGCGTACTTCCGGTGAGCGCCTCGTGGAGCACCCCGGCCAACGAGTACACGTCCACCGCGGATGTGGTCGGCCGGTCCTCGAAACGCTCCGGCGCCATGTACGCGAAGGAACCGATAGCGGTGCCCGTCTTGGTCAGCCGGGTTTCGCCGCGAGTTTCGGCGATACCGAAATCGACCAGGTAGGCGAAATCGTTCGGGGTCACCAAAATGTTCTGTGGCTTGATGTCGCGATGGACCAATCCCTCGGCGTGCGCGGCATCCAGCGCGTCGGCGACCTGGGCAATGATCGACACTGCGCGCGCCGGCTCCAGCGGGCCCTCCCGCAGCAGCTCGTGCAGGTCTCGGCCGCGCACCAGCCGCATGTCGATGAACAGCTTGCCGTCGATCTCGCCGTAGTCGTGAATCGGAATGACGTGCGGCTCTTGCAGAATCGCGACCGCGTGTGACTCGCGCTGGAACCGGGCCCGGAACTGCTCGTCATGGGAAAATTGCTCGCGCAGGATCTTCAACGCGACCTTTCGATCCTTGCTGGTGTCGAAGGCCTCGTAAACCTCGCCCATACCGCCTTGACCGACCACTGCGGTGAGCTTGTACTTGCCGAACATTGAACCGATGCGGGCCTTGGGCTCGGTCACCACGACCCCTCACCGCGGACATGCGATGACCGCTGCACCCCCACCGCACCTGTCGGCGAGACGACGCTCACCCGGACACCGCCGTTGGGTGCGTACCATTACCGCACCGGCGTGCGCCGCTTGGGCTAACGTCCCGTATCACCAGGAACACGAACCCATCAGACCACAGCGAACCGAAACGTGGGGCCCGACGGGAGGATCTCATGAATTGGCCGTCCAGGCTTGGACCGCTTCGACCCCGGCGCCGGGGTAGGGCCAGGGCTTTGATGTTGCAACGTTCCTATCGCGACCGGCTACAGAGCACGCTTGCCGCGGGCTGCGCGGCAATGCTGGTGTCGGGATGTGCGGCCACCATCGTGGAGGGTCGCGCCGCCTCGATGCAGTACGACCCCGACCGGGTCGCCGGACTACCCGCGACGCACGGCCCCACCGGAGTCCGCCCGAACGGACCGGCGCCGACCGGCGCTGTCAAAGACACCGACCACGGCGACAACGATCGCCTTAGCCTGCTGGCGATCAACGACATTGAGGCGTTCTGGACAACCGAGTACCCCGCGGCGTTTTCGGGGCCCTTCCGCCCGGTCTCCACCCTGATTTCCTACGACTCCACCAGCAGGTCGAGCCCGCGCGTGTGCCACGAGAAGACCTACCAGGAGCCCAACGCCGCCTACTGCACACTCGACGATTCCGTGGCCTGGGACCGCGGCTCGTTCATCCCGAACGCCCGCCGGTACTTCGGCGACATTTCGGTTCCCGGGGTACTCGGCCACGAATTGGGCCACGCCGTGCAGCACCGAGCCCACCTCGTCACTTCGCAAACCCTAACGATCGTCAAGGAACAGCAAGCGGACTGCTTCGCCGGCGTCTACCTACGCTGGGTGGCCGAAGGCCACTCCCCACGCTTCACGATGAACACCACCGACGGCCTCGATCACGTGCTTGCGGGCGGTATCTCACTGCGCGACCCCGTCGACGAGCCCGAAAACGCCCCCGGGGCGCACGGGTCGGCGCTCGACCGGGTCGGTGCGTTCCAGGAAGGTTTCGACGCCGGGCCCAGCACGTGCGCGGCGATCGACATGGACGAAATCAACCGCCGCCGCCAGGGACTGCCCCAGACGCTGCAATACGACCCCTCCAACGACTCCCAACCGGGTGAAATGCACATCGACAACGACTCCCTGTCGACCCTGATGGGAGTGCTCGGGCAGATCTTTCACCCGGCCAACCCGCCGAAGCTGAACACCGGCGGCAACGGCTCCTGTCCTGATGCCCGTCCCAGCCCGCCGGCCTCCTACTGCCCGGCCACCAACACCATCAACGTGGACCTGCCCGCTTTGCAGCGCATGGGCGCCTACGCCGACCGGAGCACCGACCAACTGGTGCAAGGCGACGACACCGCGTTTTCGGTGGTGACCTCGCGCTACATGCTCAGCGTGCAGCAGCAACACGGTGTGGGGCTGACCGGCGAGATCGCGGCGATGCGCACCGCCTGCCTCACCGGAGTCGCCCAGCGCAACATGGCTACCCCCGTCACGGCGCCGTCGGGACAATCCATGGTGCTCACCCCCGGTGACCTCGACGAAGCGGTGTCCGGATTGCTGACCAATCATCTGGTCGCCAGCGACGTCAACGGCGACACCATTCCCGCCGGCTTCACCCGCATCTCCGCTTTCCGATCAGGTCTGGTCAGTGACGTCGACCAGTGCTACCGGAGGTTCCCATGACCGGCCCGGGCGGATACCCGCGGGACTATCCGCCGCGCGGCTATCAGCCGCAACCCACCGGGCCGTTGTGGTACCAGCGTCCGGACCGGCCCGATCTCTATGCCCGCTCCCCGACACAGCCGGGGCCGACACCGTGGCCCGAGCCGCGCATGCAACCGGCTCCGTCCGCGCCGCCCCCCGCCGCGCCACCACAGCAGAAACTCTTGCCCGGGTTTCTCGTCGGCGCCGCCATCCTGGTGGTTCTCATCGGAGCCGGGGTACTGCTGATCGTCGTGTTGCGGCTCGGCCTGCTCGGCGGCAAGGACTTGGATGTCGCCAAGGTACAGGCCGGAGTGCTGCAGGTCCTGTCCGATCCCGCCAGCGGCTACGGCGCCAACTCCGTCACGGAGGTCAGCTGCAACAACGGCCGTAATCCCCGTGCCACCAAAGGCACCAGCTTCACCTGCAACGTCACCGTCAACGGTGCCAAACGGCATGTGACCGTTCTGGTTTCCGACAACCAGGGCACCTACGAGGTCGACCGGCCGAGATAGGCCACGATTCCCTGCGTCACCGCCGCGGCGTACGCCGCGCGCCCGTCTGCACTTTCCATCCGGCCCGCGTCGTCGGTGTTCTTCATGTTGCCCAGCTCGACCAACACCGCCGGGTATTGCGCCAGGTTCAGCCCGGCCAGGTCGGGCCGGCCGTACAACCCGCCCGACCCGATGTAATCGGCCTGCTGAAGACCGGCCGCGGTCAGCGAATCCCGCATCACCGTTGCCAGTTGCACGGCCGGGCCGGATTGCGCGTCGTTGAGCGGCGGGCTGGAGTAATTGACGTGGAATCCATGACCCGACGGCGGTCCGCCGTCGGCGTGGATGCTGACCATCGCGTTGGGGTGGGTGGCGTTGCCCATCGCCGCACGCTGGTCGACGCACGGGCCCGCGCCGTTGTCGCTATCGCGCGACATCGCGGTATGTACCCCCAACTGATCGAGAGCGGCACGGATGCGCAGTGCCACATCCCAGTTGAAGGTGTGCTCGGGATATCCGTCGGCCGTTGCTGTCCCGGAGGTATTGCACTGTTTGGTACCGCCCCGGCCGTTCGGGACTTGCCGAGCAGTTGATGCGTCGTTCACGGCGTTGTGGCCGGGATCGATAAAGACAGTCGTTCCAGCGATATTCGGGGATGCCAACGCGCTGGGCTGACCGCCAGTGGCCACGATGAAGCACAATGAAACGGCGATGACGGCAGCTGCGATCGACCTCGGCACCGCGAAAGGATAACAAGCCGGCCGGCCGCAGCGCCCCCGGGAGCGCTAACCGCGCAGCGGCGCGAACGCGAATTCGCGCAATCCGGATCGTGGGTCGACAGCTGCCCGGAAATCCAGCAGCTCGGCGGCCCGGGCCGGGTCGGCGACGATGTGGCGCACGTCGCCGCTGCGATACTGTCCGGTGATGACCGGCTTTACCGCGGTTCCGCGCGCGTCGCACAGCGCGGTGGCGACATCCAGGATCGAGATCGGACGTCCCGAGCAGACATTGGCGGCGGTGAAGCCGTCGCGTCCGGCCGTCAACGCGGCGACGTTGGCAGCGGCCACATCGTCGACGTGGATAAAGTCGCGCATCTGGCCGCCGTCCTCGAAAACCTCTGGCGATTGGTCTTTTTCAAGCGATGAGCGGAATATCGCGGCAACCCCCGAGTACGGGGTGTCGCGGGGCATACCCGGGCCGTAGACATTGTGGTAACGCAACGCGACCACCGAACCGCCGGTCGACTCCGACCATGCCAGCGCGTAATGCTCCTGTGCGGCCTTGCTGGCCGCGTACAGACTGCGCGGCCGAAGCGCGGCGTCCTCGTCGACAAGTCGCCACATCACACCCAGACCGCAACTGGGGCAACGATGTTCGAATTCCCCGGTGTCGAGGTCGGTTCGCTGCCGCGGCAGCGGATCAACCGCCCCGTGGTCGGGGCAGCGGTAGCGGCCTTGCCCATAAACCACCATCGAGGACGCCAGCGCCAGCCGCTGCACCCCGGCGGCGAACATCTGGGCCAGCAGCACGGTGGTGCCGAAATCGTTGTGGCTGCCGTAGGCCGGCGCGTCGGCCGCGTTTATACCGGCACCCACCACCGCCGCCTGATGGCATACCGCATCCACACCGTCCAGCAGGCCGGCCAGCGCCTCGGCGTCGCGAATGTCGACGCGACGGCAGTCCGGCGGTACGTCGGGGTGTTGGCCGTGCGCGGCAGGCAGCATGGCGTCGACGGCGATCACTTCGTGACCCGCGGCGTGCAGCGCGGCGTGCACGCGAGCCCCGATGAAGCCGGCGGCACCGGTCAGCAGGACTCTCACGGCAAATCGAAGGGCAGCGTGACACCGACGTGCGGTAGGCAGTGTGTGCACGTGCGTTCGACGTCAACCCGACTGATGGCGTCGTGCACCAGCTTTTTGAACGGCTCGATGTTCTTCTCGAACTCGGCGAACACGTCGACGGCTTTCACTCCCTCACCCGCTGCCACGCCGGCATCCAGATCGGTCACCAAAGCGATTGCGGCATAGCATATTTCAAGTTCGCGCGCGAGCACAGCCTCGGGATAGCCGGTCATGTTGACCAAGGTACACCCGGCTGCAGCGAACCATTGACTTTCAGCGCGGGTGGAAAATCGCGGGCCTTGCATCACCACCATGGTGGCGCCGTCGACCACGCCGGGGGCGCCGGTGACCGCGGCCCGCAGCGTCGGGCAGTACGGGTCGGCGAAGTCGACGTGGATACCGCCGGAATCGAAATAGGTGTCGGCGCGACCGCGGGTGCGATCCACTAGCTGGTCGGGCACCACCACGGCCCCCGGCCCGAGTCGGGGGGTCAGACTGCCCACCGCGCACGGCCCGAAGACCCGTCGTACCCCCAGGGTGCGCAGCGCCCACATGTTGGCCCGATACGGCACGGTGTGGGCGCTGAATTGGTGCTGCGCCCCGTGCCGCGGCAGAAAAGCGACGTCGTGCTCGCCGACGGCGCCCAGGGTGATCGGGCCGCTCGGTTCGCCGAACGGGGTGTCCACCTGCACGCTACGGGCGTCGGCACCGAAGAAGGTGTAAAAGCCACTGCCGCCGATCACGCCGAGCATGCGCTTATTGTCGTGCATCGGCCCGTGCGACCATCGAGGCGTGGCCAGTTTCAGCCAGTGGGTCGAAGGTGCCCGGCCGCGGACCCTGCCCAACGCGGTGGCGCCGGTGGTCGCCGGGACCGGTGCCGCGGCGTGGCTGCACGCCGCGGTGTGGTGGAAAGCGTTGCTGGCGCTGACCGTCGCGCTGGCCATGGTCGTCGGGGTGAACTTCGCCAACGACTACTCCGACGGCATCCGCGGCACCGACGACGACCGGGCCGGTCCGGTGCGGCTGGTGGGCTCGCGGCTGGCCGCCCCGCGCTCGGTGCTGGCCGCGGCGGTGGTCAGCCTGACTATCGGTGCGGTAGCCGGGCTGCTGCTGACGCTATTCAGTGCGCCGTGGCTGATTGCGGTCGGTGCGCTCTGCATTGCCGGCGCGTGGCTGTATACCGGCGGGTCGAAACCGTACGGCTATGCGGGGTTTGGTGAACTCGCGGTGTTCGTCTTCTTCGGCCCGGTCGCGGTGCTGGGCACCCAGTACACCCAGGCGTTGCGGGTGGATTGGGTGGGGTCGGTGCTGGCGGTGGCGACGGGTGCGTTGTCCGCGGCGGTGCTGGTGGCCAACAATCTGCGGGATATCCCAACCGACGCGCTGGCCGGCAAGATCACGCTGGCGGTGCGGCTGGGCGACGCCGGAACCCGCCGACTGTACATCGGATTACTGCTGCTGGCCGCCCTGCTCACGTTGACATTGCTGGTCGCCAGCCCGTGGTGTGCGGCGGGCCTGGTGTCGGCGCCGTTGGCGATTCGGGCGGCGCGGCCGGTGCTTTCCGGCCGCGCCGGCCGCGAGCTGATCCCAGTGTTACGCGACACCGGGCTGACCATGCTGGTCTGGTCGATCACGGTGGCGGTGGCGTTGGCCTTCGCCAGGTGAGCGGCGGAGGCTCGAGCCTGCGCTCAGGGCGCCGGGCCTGCGCTCAGGGCCCAGCCTCGCGACCTTGGATTCAGGCGGTCGCTGCAACACCTTGATGTGTTCAAAGGGGTGTTGTTTCGTGGCGTTTCGTGGTTCTGGTGTGAAGCTGGATGTGGAGTCAGCGGCGTTGGTGCGAGAAAGGTTCTGGGAGGCGCTGGGGTCGGGGTTGTCGCCGACGGCTGCAGCCACGGTGGCCGGGGTGTGTGGTGCCACGGGCCGCAAGTGGGCGAGGGCTGCGGGTTATCAGACCAATCCCAAGCACTGCGGAACCCGATACTCACAGGTCAAGGGTGCGTTTTGGGCGGCGCTGCGTTCGGGTATGACGCCGACGCAGGCCGCGGTGGTCGTCGGCGTGTCGGAAAACGCCGGGCGGGAATGGGTCGCCCAGGCTGGCTATGTGCCGAGAACACCTTTTCCCGCTGGTCTGGAGCTTGTTGCGCCGTCGCGGGGGTCGTCGTTGTCGTTCCTTGAGCGGTGCCGCCTAGAGGAGCTGCTCGAAGCTGGGCGCTCGCAAGCCAGTGCCGCGCGACTGCTGGGGCGCGACCGGTCCACGATTAGCCGCGAGACCCGCCGGGGAGCGACCAGATCGGGGTATCGGGCCCGGGTCGGCCAAGACGCCGTCGACGTTGCCCGTGCCTGCCCCAAGCCACGCAAACTCGAAACCAACCCCGCCCTGCTCACCGAACGCGCCCTAGCCGCAGGTTCGACGCCTGGGCCGGCTCGAGCCTGCGCTCAGGCCGCTTTGTCGAGCAGCGCGATGATCGCCGCACGCAGCTGTGCGGTGTAGACGTGTTCGGTGAACAAAGCGACCGCGGCCTCGTCGCCGCCGCGCAGGATGCCCAGCATCAGGTGCTCGCAGCGGATCTCGTTATCTCGGTGCGCCAGGCTTCCCGCAGCGCCAACTCCAGTGCTTTTTTGGCGGACCGGGTGAATGGCAGATGGCCACGTCGGCGGCGGCGTCGTCCCGATCCAGGCAGGGCCTGATCGAAAGCGTCGGCACCGAAGGTGCGGGCCACGCTATCGCGCACAGACTGCAGGTCGATACCGATCGAGCGCAGTGCCTGGGCGTCGTCGTCCAACCCCCACCGGCGGAGGTCTCCATCAGCCAGGCGCGCACCACGTCGGCGCTCAGGCCGTAGCTTTCCAATACCGCTGACAGATCCTGCCGGGCAACGTCAAGCACCCCGAGCAGCAGGTGCGCGACGGCGATTTCGCGCGACCCGCGTTCGCGGGCCTCCTCCTGGCACAGCATCACGGCAGCACGGGCGTCGCGGGTGAACCGCTCGAACACCATGCGTCATCTCCTCCGGTTGTACTTCTGGTGCACGGCCTGCCTGCTGACGCCCAGCGCCTCGGCGGTGGCCTGCCAGCTCCAGCCCTGCTCGCGCGCATTGCTGACGTGGATGGCTTCCAGCCGTTCCTGCAATCGCTGCAAAGCACGCACGGCGCGCAATCCCACCGCGGGGTCAGCGTTGCTCGCCGCGTCGGCAGCCATGGCTGCGGGCAGATCGGACGGCTCGGTCATGAGTGTCAAGAAACGTTGACGCCCGGCGCGCTGTCAAGAAACGTTGACAGTCCGCCGGGCTCGACTGTGCGCTGGTGGATCTGACTGTGCATCCCTGGTGGGCCCGCCCGGCGTGTCGCCACCCTGGGCGCACAGTCGACGAAGGCGGCTCAGTCCTCCTCGCCGGGGGGCTCCGCTGTGGGCACCGCGCCGGGGGGCGCGACGTCGTCAGGGGGCGCCACGTGGCCGGGGGGCGCGACCTCGTCGGGGGGCGCGACCTCGTCGGGGGGTGCGACCTCGTCGGGGGGTGCGATGTCGTCGGGGGGTGCGACGTCGTCGTCGGGTGGGGTCTCCCCGCGCAGTCGGGCCTGCAGCTGCTCGCGGTCGCGGCGGCGGCGCTCACCGGCCACGGCCAGGCCCGCGGTGGCACGGCGACGCAACGGGCTCAACACCCAGATGCCCAGCGGCATCGCGATGACCAGCGCGAACAACACCGCGACGATCACCGGAAATTCGGGCACACCCAGCCCTCGGGCCACGCCGTAGATCGCGGCGCTGAGCACGATCACCAGCACCACCCGGGCCGCGACGTACAGCGCCACATCAAGGACCGCGCGGCCCCGACCGGTCGGTTGGTCTGGCACGGGTCGAGCCTACGGCGCGGGTATATTCGCACAAAGGAGGTGTTGGAGTGCTCTACCTGCTCCTCGTCCTGATTTTGGGGACGCTGGTCTACGTCGGTTGGCGCGCGGCCCGGTCGCAGGTCAGCCGGCCCAGGACGCGGGTGATCGGACCCGACGACGATCCGGAATTCCTGTGGCGGTTAGGCCACGGCGACAAGTGAGCCCCGCTAGATAAAGTGCGCGTTGAGGCGTCGTTCGTCGTTGGGGAACCCGTCGGCGACCACGGCTGCCAGCTCGATTAGCGCCTCGCGGGTTTCCCGCTTCAGCCTTTCCAAACTGATCTCGGCGCCCTCTTCCAGGTGCGGGTCGAACGGCACTAACCGCACCGCACGGCAGCGCCGCGAGAAGTGATCGACCACCTTCTGCATGTCGATTTTGCCTGACCTGGGCCGAACCGCATTGATCACGGCGACCGATCCGCGCACCAGATCCTCGTGGCCGTGCGCGTCCAGCCAGTCCAGTGTCGCCGAGGCGCTGCGCGCGCCGTCGATCGAGCCGGAGCTGACCACCACCAGCGTGTCGGTCTTCTTTAGTACCGCGGCCATCGCCGAGTGCAGCAGCCCGGTGCCGCAGTCGGTGAGCACCAGACCGTAGAACCTCTCCAGGATTTCCAGCGTGCGCGAATAGTCGTCGGCGCTGAACGCCTCCGACATCGCCGGATCGCTCTCGGAGGCCAGCACTTCCAGCCTGCTGGGGCCCTGCGAGGTGTAGCTGCGGACGTCACTGTAGCGCTGGATGCCCTCGGCGTCGCGCAGCAGATGACGCACCGTGGCGGGCGTCTCCAACGGCACCTTCTGACTCAGGGTGCCGCGGTCGGGGTTGGCGTCCACCGCCACCACTCGGTCGCCTCGGATCGAAGCGAAGGTGGCACCCAGGGTCGCGGTGATCGTGGTCTTGCCGACCCCACCTTTCAGCGACAGCATCGCGACCCGGTAGCAGCCCCGCAGCGGCCGGTTGACCTGAACCACCAAGTCGTTGTAGCGGGTGACGCGGGGACTTTCGCCGACGTTGAGCAGCTGGCCCGACAACAGGTAGAGCAACCGCCGCCAGCCTTCCGAGGGCGGCGGTTTGACCTGGCGCAACAACGTGCTGGTGGACAGTTCCGGATACGGCGACGGGGGTACCTGCCCTGGGTACTGGGTCGGCGCGTCGGTCAACGGGTCGGCCGACGGCGGTCCGTAGTAGGCGTATTGCGTCGCGTCGGCAAGGTTCGGGCTGCCTCGCTCGGGCGTGGCCGTCCATGCCCGCGGCTCGACGGGCCGCGGCGGCGACGGCGGCATCGGGCGGGGTCCGCCGGGCCGGCGCTCGCTGCGGAACCCAGCGAAAGCCCTGGTCGGCGCGGCGCCCTGGGCGTCGGGATCGCTCGGGTGCGGCCTCGTCGGTCCTGGTGGCATGGGGTGATCCTCGCGGCCGCGAATGGGCCCGACACCCTGCGTGGGATGGTCAGCCACGTGCACTCCCCTTGTCACTTACTCGGGTCGGTTGTCATTGATCATTATTCCAGCGCCGGTCGGCGTGTGCCGGTGACCGTCAGCCCACGCCAGCGTAGGAGTGCAGCCCCACCGTCACCAGGTTGACGAAAAACAGGTTGCACACCATGGCCACGAAGCCGACGACGTTGATCCACGCCGCCTTGCTGTCGCGCCACCCAGCCGTCGCCCTGGCATGCAGGTAGGCGGCATACACCACCCACGCGACGAACGACACCGTTTCTTTGGGATCCCAGCCCCAGTAGCGGCCCCAGGCCTGCTCGGCCCAGATCGCGCCGAAAATCACCCCGAACCCGAACACCGGGAAAGCGAAGATCGTGGTCCGGTAGGCAATGCGGTCCAGCGTCTGCGCGTCGGGCAACCGCCGCACCATGCCGGCCAGCGTCCCGGGGGCGTCGGGATCGCTGAACCGGGAGATTCTCAGCAGAAACAGGATGCTGGCCACGCCGGCGACCAGGAAGACACCGGAACCGAGGCTGACCACCGACACGTGGATCGGCAGCCAGGAGGACTGCAGTGCCGGCATCACCGGCGCCGCGTGGGCATACAGCCAGCGTCCGGACACCGTCAGCAAGATCAGCACCGGGAGCAGCAAGAACACCCACAGCGCGCGGTATTGCGGGCGGCGCAGCACGATCGCGCCGGCCAGCAGCGCGCAGCAGCAGGTGAGGTTGATGAACTCGTACATGTTGCCCCACGGCGCCCGCATCGTGGCCAAGCCACGCAGCACGATGCAGGCCAGCAACAGCGCGATGCCGACGTAGACCACCGCCAGGCCGGCCCGTCCAACGCGTTCGTCCACTGGTCGCCGCGGCGCATCGAGCACCACGCCGGGGGTCGCACTGTCGGCCGCGACCGCTCCGGCGGCCACCAGCTCACCGGCAGGGCGGGTGCGGGCGTAGGCCAATTCCACGGCCAGCAGCAGCAGCGCGATGACCAGCGTGATCAGCGCCGAGGTGAACGCCCAGTCGGAGTATCTGGCCAGCCCGACGTTGACGTGCACGGTGTTCATCGGCACCACTCTCCCCCGCAAGCGGGCGGTACCCCCCCAATCCCGGCCATGCTGGGATTATCGTCGTCGGCGCGATTCATCTGACGTCCCTTCCGACTGCTGCTGCGGCGGTGCTGGCGGGCTCCCTCACCGGTGGGGGCGGTTCGAATCCTGCCAACAGCCGCTCAGCCAACCGCTCGAACTCGTCGCCCCACCCGGAGTTGTCGGTGCGCGCCAGGCCGCCCACCTCGACGTCCACCGTATCGGGCTCGTCGCCGGGCGCGATCCGGACCCACACTCGGCGTCGCCGCACCAGCAACGACACCACCAGCCCGGCCATCATCGTCGCGGCGAACACCAGCACCCACAGTTGGCCCGGGTCGTGCGAGACCTGCATGTTGATGAACGGCACCGCGCCGTCGAAGCGTACGACGGTGCCCGCTGCCGGTCCCTGGTCGATGCGGACCTGGTCCCCGGCGCGCAGGTTCACCCGCGTGACCCGGGTCAGTCGGCCCTGGTCGATGAGCCGGGGATCCAGACTGAACAGCGACTGCGGGCGGCCGGTGTCGAGTCCGGTGTCGCCGCTGTAGATGTCGACGGCGACGGCGGGGGCGCCCAGCGCGGGGAAGGCCGACGACAGCAGGGTGCCGTCGAGCTGGGCGGTCGGCGCGAACAGACCCTGGAGCGCGATCTGGTGTTTGCGGCGCTCGGCGGGGTCGGGGTACGCCCCGGCCGGCGGGTCGAAGCGCATGACGCCCGACGACAGCAGCGTCAGTGGGTTGTCGGGTCGCCACTGCACCGTCGAGCTGCGGGTCTGGCCATTGGGGAACGTCACGGTGAAGGTGGGCGCGTAACCGTGGCCCTGCAGGTACACCCGGTCGCCGCCGACCCGCAACGGGTGGTTGACCGCCAACCGGTATGCCCGCCAGCTGCCACTCGTCAGGTCGCGGCCGACCTGGTAGTCGATGTCGGCGGCGAACGAGGTGGCCTGACCCGACGGCAGGTAGTTCGCCGCGAAGGTCGTCGACGCGGATGCAGATCGGGTGCAGCGAGGTGCCGTCGACGGTGTTGCCGGCGCGGAACGAGTCGAACGCCGCCGGTGAGGCCGAGCAGAAACCGGGGCCGCCGTCGGCGACGACGATGACGTTGCCCTCGTAGCCGAAGAGCTTGCCGACCGCGAGCGCGACCAGCAGACCTAGCAGCGAAAAGTGGAACACCAGGTTGCCGAATTCGCGCAGATAGCCCTTTTCGGCGGACAGCTCGACGGTGCTCGTCGTGGCGGCGGGTGATCTTGCGCCAGCCGCGCAGCCACCCGGCCATGGTCGCGGCCACCGGCTGGGGTTCACCGACGACCCGGGCGGTGACGTGCTTGGGCAGCCGGGCCAGGTTGCGCGGAGCCGGGACCGGGTTGGCGCGCAGGCTGCGGGCGTGCTCGATCATCCGCGGGGCCAGGCAGCCCACTAGCGACACGAACAGCAACACGTAGATCGCGGTGAACCAGAAGCTGCCGAACACGTCGAACGCCTGCAGCCGATCCAGCCACGGCCCGATCAGCGGGTGCGTGGCCAGGTAGTCGTCGACCCGGCCGGCGTTGAGGTTTCGCTGCGGCAGCAGCGCGCCGGGAATCGCGCCCAGCGCGAGCAGAAAAAGCAGCACCAGCGCGGTGCCCATCGACGTCAGCGCGCGCCAGGTGTTGCGTGCCCTGGCCACCAGACGCAAAATCACACCAAAACGGGCTGTTTTGGCTGATTTTGCGTCTGCTCGCGCCGTCAAATCGGCAACCTGACGTCGGACACGAAGGCGTCGCGAAGCCACCCGATGAACTCGTTCCAAACCCCGGTGACCAGCGCGGCGCCGACCGCGACCAGCAGCACGCCGCCAAAGATCTGGATGGCCCGGGTGTGCCGGCGCAGCCAGCCCAGACCGCTCACTGCCGCCGCCGACCCGAACGCCAGCAGCACGAACGGCACACCCAGCCCCAGGCAGTAGGCGATCACCAGCACAATCCCGCGCGCCACGTCGGCGCCCCCGGTGGCCGACGCGACGGCGATGACCCCGGTCAAGGTCGGCCCCAGGCACGGCGTCCAGCCCAGCGCGAACACCGCACCCAGCACCGGAGCGCCGGCGATCGTCGACAACTGGCGGGGCGCGAACCGGGCCTGCCGCTGCAGGGCCGGGATGAACCCGACGAAGACCAAACCCATCACGATGGTCACCACTCCTCCGACGCGCTGCAGCAGCAGCTGGTTGGTGATCAACGTGGTCGTCATGCCCAGGAAAACCACGGTGCCCAGCACGAACACCGCGGTGAAGCCGGCCACGAACAACGCCGCCGACCCCGCGACCCGCCACCGGACCGCGGGCGGGGCTTTCACGCGGGCGCCAGCGGCCTCAGCGGTGTCTTCGGTGTCTTCTTCGCCTTCTTCGGTGTCTACCCCTTCTTCGGTGTCGTCGATACCGACCACCGCCGCCAGATAGGACAGGTAGCCGGGCACCAGCGGCACCACGCACGGCGATGCGAAAGACACCAGCCCGGCCAGCAGGCACACCGCCAGCGCCAGCAGCAGCGGGCCCGTCGCGGCGATCGCAGACAACCCGGTCACTGCGGTCCTGGCACGGCTTCTTCGGCCGCCACCCGCTGCACGACGGGTTGCAGGTCCTCGGCCAGCAGTTCGCGCAGGAAGACCGCTGCGACCCGGTGCTCACGGTCCAGGACCAGCGTCGAGGGGATCACCGTGGTCGGGTACTTACCGCCGAACGCGATCATCGTGCGCATCGCCGGGTCGTAGATCGACGGGTAGCTCACGTGCCGATCGGTGACGAAATCCTGGGCCGCTTGCCGGTTGTCGCGGACATCGATGCCCAGCAGCGTCACGCCGCCGGCGCGGGTGGCGTCATACACCTGCTGCAGTTGGCTGACCTCGGCCCGGCACGGCCCGCACCACTGCCCCCACATGTTGATCACCACGACCTCGCCGGCAAAGTCGTCCAGCGACAGCGTGCGTGCGGAGTCCATCAAGTCCGGCCCGGCCACCGGTCCGGGACGGCCGCGGCGTTCAGGCGGATCGTAGAAGATGTCGGTCTTTCCGCCGGGCGCCACGAACTGGAAGGTGCCGCTTTGCGCGACGGCGTCGCGCCCGGTGCTGCAGCCGGTGAGCAGGCCGGCCACGACCGCCGCCACGACTACCAGCGGGCGCATGGTCACTGGGCCGCCGGCTCGGAATACTCCACGTCGACCAGCCGGTCGCCGTCGTACACCAGCGACGTCAACGAGGCCAGCGAGCACTGGCGTCGCCGCGGGTCGTGCCACAGCCGCTTGCCGGTCAGGGCCAGCCGCCCAGTCCACACCGGCAGCTGGTGGCTGACGCAGACCGCTTCGTGACCGGCGGCCCGCGCACGGACCTTGGCCACCGCGGTCATCACCCGGTCCCCGATCTGCTTGTACGGCTCGCCCCACGATGGGGTGAACGGGTTGCGCAGGTGCCACCACACCCGCGGATCACGCCACGCGCCGTCGCCCGGCCCGAGGCGGCGGCCTTCGAAGCAGTTGGCCGATTCGATCAGGTCGGCGTCGGTGTCCACCGGCAGGCCGTGACGGGCGGCGATCGGCGCCGCGGTCTCCTGCGCGCGTTGCAGCGGCGAGGCGACCACCGCGACGATGTCACGGTCGGCCAGCGCTTGCGCGACAGCTTCGGCCTGCTGTATTCCCTTCTCGGACAAGTGAAATCCGGGCAACCGCCCGTACAGCACGCCACTGGGGTTGTACACCTCGCCGTGGCGCACCAGATGGACCCGGGTGTGCTCGGCCATCAAGGTTCTCGAGGGGCATTGGCGGCCTGACGGGCCGCAGCGGGCAAAGCGTCGGCGATCTGGTCGAACGCGGCGTCGTCGAGGGCGGCCGAGACGAACCACGCCTCGAAGGCGCTGCACGGCGGGTACACCCCGGCGTCCAGCAGGGCGTGAAAGAACGCCGGATAGCGCCAGGTTTCACTAGCCCGCGCGGTCGCGAAGTCCGTCACCGGCTGCTCGCCGAAGAACACGCTGAGCATGTTGCCGGCCCGCGGAATCTGATGCGGCACACCGGCGTTCGTCAACTCCTGGGACAGCAGGGCGGCCAGCCGGTCGGCGTTGGCGTCCAGCGCGGCATAGACCGCGGCGTCGGCGGCGCGCAAGGTGGCTAGCCCGGCGGCCATCGCCACCGGGTTGCCCGACAGCGTGCCGGCCTGATACACCGGCCCCTGCGGCGCGAGCCGGTCCATCACCTCGGCCCGCCCGCCGAACGCCGCCGCGGGCAGCCCGCCGCTCATCACCTTGCCGAACGTGAACAGGTCGGCGGGCACCGGATCGATTCCATACCAGCCACTTGCGCTGACCCGGAAACCCGTCATCACCTCATCGGAGATCAGCAGTGCGCCGTGCTCGGCGGTGATCGCTTGCAGGGCGGCGTTGTAGCCCGGCTTTGGCGGGACGACGCCCATGTTGCCCGGGCTGGCTTCGGTGATGACCGCGGCGATCTGTTCGCCGAGCCGGTCGAAGGTCTGCGTGACGGCGTCAACGTCGTTGTAGGGCAGCACAATCGTGTCGGCCGCGGTGGCGCCGGTGACACCGGGCGAGGACGGCAGGCCCAGCGTCGCCACCCCCGACCCGGCGTCGGCCAGCAATGCGTCGACATGGCCGTGGTAGCAACCGGCGAACTTGACGATTTTGGCGCGGCCGGTGTAGCCGCGGGCCAACCGCACCGCGCTCATCGTCGCCTCGGTGCCGGAGTTGACCAGCCGTATCCGCTGCACCGGCGCCACCCGTCCGATGATCTCGGCGGCCAGCTCGGTCTCGGCGGGCGTGGGCGCCCCGAACGACAACCCGGTGCTCGCCGCTTTGGCGACGGCGTCGACTACCGCGGGGTGCGCGTGGCCCAGGATCATCGGCCCCCACGAGCACACCAAGTCGACATAGCGGTTGCCGTCGGCGTCGGTGAGCCGGCAGCCGCGGGCCCCGGTGATGAACCGCGGCGTCCCGCCGACCGCGGTGAAGGCCCGCACCGGGGAGTTCACGCCGCCCGGGATGACCGCGCAGGCGTCCTCGAACAGCCGCGCCGAGGCCTGTGTGGCAGTCCCGGTCTGGTCAGTAACGCGCACGATCACCAGTGTCCCAGCCGCTCGAACCGACTCGACTACAGGGTGTAGGAGCACCGTGAAGGCTGTGAGATGATTCGAATGACCACGGCGTTTATGAGCACTGTGCCTCTAGTTATCCGACAGTCGGCTACTTCCTCCAATAAGAGAGGTTGGCTGCCAATGACCACCACACCCACCACCCAGCACCCCGATGTCCCGCTGCCGGCGGGCACGCATGCCACGAGCGACTTTGACGATATGGGCGGCGAGTACCGCATTGTCTTTACGGGCAGGCGGCGCGTCGAGGCCACGGACGCCCTTGGTCTCAGCGTCAGCTGTTCAGCTGCCTGACGGAACCATCGACGGCGTCTCTGATCAACCTTTGTGTGGATCGATGAGGTTTACAGGGACTCTTACCGCGAGTGCTTGCACTTCACCGCCGAGGGTGCCCGTGAGCTGGCCGCGGCGCTCCGAGGCCGCCCGACCCAGATTCGACAGCTGGGTAGCAGAGATGGGGACTAAACCGGCCTTGTCCACGTCTGAATAGCTGAGCGGGCCGCCACACTCTCTCTCCTCGTGGCGGGCCGAGTTCTAGATGCAATCATCTTTCGCTATGACTAGGCCTACGGCACCCACAATCGCGGAATTACGTGCACTGAACGAGGATGACCTGATTCGACGTCACGACAGCCTGTGTGAACGGGATGTTGGTTTGAGTTTCTACCTTGACGAGTTGCGCCGGCGGTAAAGCAGGAAAACAGTTACCCCTCAAGTAAATACGCCCAAGATCGCTTTGACGCTTTGCCGTCCCCATGGGCATGTCTTAACGCCTAAACCCACGGCGCAAAACCAGCCGTTACCAGCGCAACAAGGAGGACACGACCCCGCTCTGGGCTCACGGGCCATTGCCATGTCTGAACCGCTAGAATTTGACGTCGCCCTCAAGCGCAAAAGGCTCACGCCTGTTGAGCTGGTGATCGGCCAGGTGATCCACAGCAGGTGGGCCGGCTTAGGTTTTTCCTGGCCGGCCAACGCTGGGAATGGTCGGATGCGGTCGCCCGAATGCACGGCTATGAGCCCGGAACGGTGGTTCCCGACCCCGAGCTGCTGTTTGAGCACAAACATCCCCAGGACCGCCAAAGGGGCGCTGATGCGCTGCAGCGGGTGCTGCACGGTGAGCCCTTCAGCAGCCGACACCGCATCATCGACACCGCCGAGCGCACCCATTGGGTGATAGTCGTAGGTGACCCCATGCTCGACGATGTCGGCGCGGTCATCGGCACCGACGGGTTTTACATCGACATCACGGAGACGCTGCAATCCGACATCACCAGCGGTGTCACACAAGCCACGGCATCGCGCGCCGTGATCGAGCAGGCCAAAGGTGTTCTGATGGCCACATACGGCATCACCGCCGAGCGGGCATTCGACGTCTTGGTGTGGCGCTCACAAGAAACCAACGTCAAGCTCCGAGACCTCGCTGGCCGATTCCTGGCCGCCATGGCCGAGACCATTCCAGCCGATTCCCGCAGCAAAACCGACCACACCTTGCTCACCTGCCACGGCCTGTTGCTGATGCTTCCCGGCGTCGAGCGCTGCTAACGACGACCGCTTTGTCGCCTAACTAACCGAAACACCGAATCAGCCATCGATACCCGTAGCGGCTTAACCACATGCTGACGCCTCACGAGAACCCCGATTAGAGTCAACCGCGGACGAACGGCGGTAGTACTTGCCCGACAACGTGATCGGCTTCATCGCTGGCATGCCGGTCTAGGATTCCCCTCAGCCGGTCTTCACCATGGATGAGGTCGGAACTCTCGCTCGCCGAGCGATTGCGAGGGCGAGCATGGCATTCGTAGAAGATTGTTTGCGTCGCGGCTTTCCGGGCGACAACATGTTGCGCGATGCCCGCGTCGCTGCCGAGGTCGCCATCGACTTCTACTGTCTGACGCTCGAGGACCTCAGCTGAGCTAGAACATCGGCCATGCTTCAGGATTAGTGCTTTGACATCGAAGTGTCGCCTGCATCGTCCAGGTAGGTGCGAACTCGCCTCGCCCTAAAGGGGTGAACAACCATCCCGCACGGCTTCCTGCAGTCGCGGAGTCGTCTAGCATTTATCCGTGCCATTGATGCGGATCCGTCAGGCCGCCGAGCTGCTGGGGGTCAGCGACGATACCGTCCGGCGCTGGATTGACAACGGCGCTTTGCCTGCCACCCAAGACAATTCCGGCCGCAAGGTGATCACCGGGCATGCGTTGGCCAAGTTCTGGCGCGACAACGCCCAGCCGTTACCGCCTAACCCGCTCGGTACCGGCAGCTCGGCGCGCAATCGCTTTGTCGGCTTGGTCACCAACGTGATTAGTGACAAGGTGATGACCCAGGTCGAGATGCAATGCGGCCCGCATACCGTCGTCTCCCTGATGAGCACCGAGGCCGCCCGGGAACTGGAACTCGAGCCCGGCAGTCTCGCCGTAGCGGTCGTCAAGGCCACGACCGTGATCGTCGAAACGCCTCAACACGCCTAAAGATCTGGTCTCGGAATCCAAGCCGCGATGTCGCAATCATTAAGTATGCGATTTGTCAACCACCGCGTCGACCTCGCTACGTTGATCGGCGTGTAAACCCATATCTCAGGGAAGACCCCCATCTTGGCCTTTTATGGAGGATGGTAGTCGTGGAGAACATCTGCCGGTCTGGCCTCATGGCCTAGCTTTCGGCTGACGCAAGTTGTCCCAGCACAACGAAACTCCCGACCACTGCGCGCGGTAGGCAATCGCAGTTGTGCACGGATGACCCGCAGTGGTCGGGTTTGAAAGCCTCCCGGTGACCAGTCAGACGGCAGCCCATCAAAGTAATGGGAAGGTGATCATCAATTGGTCAACCCATGCGTCCAGGGGGACGGCGAGACCAATGCTGTTGAGGAAGCCGTCAATTGGGTCGCCGCCGGTAACCAGGGACGGGAATAGGTCCGCGAATGGGTCAGCGTCGGTCGGCGGCGGGATCGTCCCGCTGTCAAGTTGCGCGTCCAGGGTCGCGCTGAGCGCGGGATTCGTGGCATACAAGTATTGGTCAAGAGCCTCGGCGTGGGCCATTTGGTCCGCGGTCGCATTTGCCCCGAGCAGGTCCTGGAACGGGTCGTTGTCGCCGGCCGGTTCGGTGGGGGTGCCCGTCACGGGGCTGTCGGCGATGGTGTCTAACGCCTTCAGAAGGCCGGAGATGTGTGCGGTGACTAAGGAGCTGTCAAGAGCCTCGGCGTTGGCGAGGTCTGCAGCACTGGGATTTGCGCCGAGCAAGTCAACGAACGGGTCAGGCGGGGTGTCGGTGTCGTCGGCGTTGGCTGTGCCCATCGAGATGATGGCAGCGGCCATGGCGGCGCCGATACCTATCGCGGTCCGTCGGCGACGCTGGCGGGTGGTCCGGCCTTTTAGGTGACTCATGAAAGTACTACTCCGATCGTTAGCTAACCCTGTGGTCCTCCCGCCGCTGAGCTTATGGAACTCTCAGGTGGTGTGCGGACGATTTACGTGATTCAGTCCGTTTTTGCGGCTGGCTTGGCGTGTTTCAGCGAGAAAGCCTGTTGCGAGCAAAACGGTTCCCTGTGCTCAGGGGGCGTGGTCATCGACTTGCTGCCGCAAACGCCCCCGCTGATCGACGCAGAAACTACTTCGAGGGCCGCCGCGAGCCGACTCTAGGGCGGGTGGCTCGATCAGCTGCCCCATTTGGCGCCTTCGGCTTGGTCGCGGGCCGCCATCGAGGTGGTGTTGTTTTCATGCGTGCCGGCCATCGCCCGATAAGCCAACACCAACTGCTCCATGGCCTGATTCCACTGCGCCTGCCAGGCCTGATAACTCATCCCGGTATCACCCTGCCAACCCGCCGACAACGCCGCCTGTTCACTGGCGATATCGGCACCCAACCCCTGCAACGTGCCGGCATAACCGGCCATGTCAGCCGCGTGCGCCAGCATCGCCGGATGGTTGTACGTAATCTGCGACATCACAAAACCTTTCGAGTCAGAAGCCCGGGTAGCTGCCGGCCGCAGCAGAATCGGCGGCCACATAGGTGCCCGCGGCATCCCCGAGGTTGGCCTGAGCGATATCCAACAAGCTGTTGATCTTGGCTGCCGCCGCCACAAACCGGGCATGGGCGGCCTGAAATGCCGCCGCGGACTCCCCGGCGTGAAACGCCTGCGCCGACATCGCCTCCTGCTCGGCCTGACCGATCGTCGAGCGCATCAGCCCCGCCTTGGCGCCAAACGCCGACTGCGAAGCCACCAACTGCGGAATATGAGCATCCAACATACTCATGAACAAAATCCTTCCAGCCATCACTACCGTTGTTAGACAAGCACACTCAGCTTTATTGTTTCCCCTCTGGTTTCCTCGGGTCCCAGGTGCCCGGCACCATCGGTATCCGCGGACCCCCACCGAACTCATCACCGGCCAACCTGCTCAGTCCCGCTGCCTTGCCCGCCGTGCCCTTATGCACTGTCCCGACAAACCCCAACGGCGCGGCACCCCGATCCGACGCCGCGTACCGCTGCGGCACAGGCCCTGCAGGGTCAGCGCCAGATTCGTCGTCAGCGTCCAGAAATTCGTAGCGATAACCGCGGTCGATAACCGATCGCAAGTGCCGCCGGGCCCGGGCCTCCGGCGGGGTCAACAACGTCGCCGGGGCGCCCGCGCCGATGTTGTAGATCGGCGCGTTGGCCTTGGATTTGGTTCGAACTTGTACGGGCGAATCGATGTAGCCAATGCCGACCATGTAACCGAAACCCGGCGCGTCCGTGAGCGGGGGCGGCGGGATGCCGGGGGCGGGGGGCACAGGGGTCGCTGGAGCCAGGGACGGTGTCGGCGCTGGAACCGAGGTCGTAGCCGCGGCCGGGGCCGTGCTCAAGACGGGTGTATTTGCTGGCACCTGTGCGGGTACAGCAACCGGTGCAGCCGGGGCGATTGGTGGACCCACAGTGGGAGTGGCGGCGGGCTGAGCCAGCCCAGAGAGCCCTGCCAGGCTGACCGGGGCCGCCAAACTAGCTACACCAGCCGCCGCTCCTAGATTGACAACCGCCAGATTCAAAACGGCCGGCACCAAAAGCGGCAGCTCCTGGACTAAGAACCGCAGCGTTCTCAGCGTCCAGTTGAGGACACGGAAGGTTTGCCACGCGATGAAGTAGCTAATCAGCTGAGGGAACTGCGACGGATTCATCAAGCCTTGCCAATTTTGCTGCAGCCAGATAAGCGCTTGCTGGTTTCCCTGTAGTAAGTTCGGCAAGTTCTGCAAGTACTGCGAAGGATCCCAGTTCGGTTGTCCTTGTCCCGGGAACTGTTCACCGTCAGGTCCAAAGATCATCTGCCAGATTTCGGCTGGCGTGGGCAACTGAAAAGAGCCACCGCCCCCACCTTGGCCGCCACCGCCCCCACCTCCGGCACCGCCGCCGCTTCCGGCCTGGGCGGCTTCGGCGGTGGCCTCATACTTGCTCATCGTGGTGGCCGCCTGCACCCACATCCGCGTGTAGTCGGCCTCATTGAGCGCGATCGGAATCGTGTTGATGCCAAAGAAGTTCGTCGCCACCAATACCGCGTGGACGGCATGGTTGGTGGCCAGCTCGGCTAACGTAGGCATCGCGGCCAACGCGGCGGTGTAGCCGGCAGCCACCGTCTCGTGCTGGCCGGCCGTCTCGGCACTGATCGCGCTGGCCAGTTGCAGCCATGCCAGATAGGGCAGGTGCGCGGCCAAATACTCCTCGGCGGCAGTGCCGCCCCAGACCTGTTGTGCTCCCGTCACTACCGCCGTCAATTCGGTTGCGGCCGCGTCATATTCGGTGCTCAAAGCACTCCACGTGCCGGCGGCGGCCAGCAGTGGACCGGCACCGGGACCGCTGCTCAGCAAGGCCGAGTGCACCTCTGGCGGCAGCGCCATCCATACCGGCGCGGTCATCGTCAGCCGCCTGGAGCCACATATGTCGAGGCCGCTGCCACGTCAGCGGCAGCATAACTTGCGCCGGCTTGGGCCACCCCGACTCCCGCCCGACCCAATACCTCAACGCCGCGAGTTGCGGCTGCCGCGTGCTGGCTGCCTCGCGCACTGAACGTCGCCGCGGCCTGAATCGACACCGGGTCAGCCGCCGATGGCACTACCGCTGAGATGGTCGACGCCGCCACGGCATGCGCGGCCGCCAGCTGGGCGGTGATGGCCTCCACAGCCGCACTCGTCGCGGCCAGACCCTCGGGAACGACTCGTAAAACCATGACACCTAGCCCCTTTCAACGGATCTCGAAACGCCTCGGTTGTGTTGCGCCGATGAGAAGCGGTTGATGCCCGATGCCATCGCCCAGCCGAGCAGTCCGGCTACCAGGCCGAAAACCAGATGAAGCAGCGCCTTTTCGGCCAGCCCGGCTGAGATCACCGCGAACAGATATCCGCCCCGAAACCCGGCAGCGACGGACCCGACCAGCGCAACCAAATGAATCGGCGCCGCCGCCAACGCGATCAACCACCGCCGACGCCCGACCACCGGAACGGCGGACACTGCATAGAGCAGGGCCGCGGCCGCGACGTAGCGGGTGCTTGCCCACATGCCAGGCGTGGTGTGCAGCAGCGCCGTAGCGACCGTCGAGGCGGCACCGACCACAACCACGGTCTCTCGGCTGCGCGCCACCAGGGCGACTGTGACCAGCAACGTCAGCCAGACCAATCCGCGGTGCCCTGGCAAGCCGATCGGGATCCTGATATCCGACGAGGCGACGATCAGCACGGCGGCAACCGCCGGTACACCAACCCCGCAACCAAGCGACCACACGGCCGATTCGCGAACCGGCGATTGCGACAGCACTGCAATTGCGCCACGATCGGCCCGAACCGCGTCCATCTGCAACCTCAGATACGGAGTATTAGCGGGTAAAGTTCCTCGAATATGTCCCTAGCGTGGCACACAGGCCGCCGATTCGGGTTCGCATCTGCGAAATACGCTGCCGATTATCCGGGCACTGCTGGCCGCTTCAGCACAACCGCAGGCACGGGCAGCCAATCGGTGTGTGTGCCTTGAATGAGGCCGCGCCGATGCATATGGTCCGCACATGCGGTCCTTGACTAGGCAGCTGCTCGTGGCGATGCTGACGGTCCTACTGCTCGGCACCGGCCTCGGCTCCTGTGCCCGACCCGGAACCCCGAGCGCTACCAGGGGCAATGACCTCGTCATCCAAGCGAACGGCCGAGTTCTCGCCCGCTTGACTTTGCCCCAGCTACAGCAGCTTCGGCAGGTCGAAGTCGCGACACCGCAGTCGCGAGGCGCTCAAGTCCAGAAGGGTCCTACGGTGCGCTCGATTCTCAACACAGCGGACGCCAGCGGCGTCGAGAGATTGCGCGTGGAGGGACGCGACCCGGCTCAGACACTGACCGCCGCCGACCTCACCGACCAGCTCATTCTGAATGTCACCAAGCGCAATACCCTCAAGCTCACCGGGGCAAAGCTTGGCACTGATCGGTGGGTACGCGACGTCACCACCCTGGTCGTCAACCCATGACTCGCCCGTCCGCGCTGGCTGGTGTCGACGTGCTCATCGGCATCGACGACACCGACGACCATTGGAGCCCCGGCACGGGCCGTCGCGCCCGGGCGCTGCTAAAAGAGCTGGCGGCGGCAGGACTCGGCGCACCGGCAGCCGCTACCCGCCACCAGCTTCTGGTCGACGACCGGATCCCCTACACCTCACACAATTCCAGCGCCTGTTTGGCCCTGCGCAGTCCCTGCACCAACCCTCACGCCGTGCGTGCGGACATCATCGAATTCGCCGGCCAGTTCCTTGAACGAGTTTGTCCGCCTGATGCCGACCCGGGGCTGGCGGTGGCCATTCCCGACTGCCTTACCGAATCCGCGCCGCTGCTGGTGGATTTCGGTCGTCGGGCCAAACGAGAAGTGCTGCACACCCGGGAAGCCCGGGAGCTCGCCGATACGCTCGGCGTGCACCTGTCGGGACACGGCGGAACCCAGGACGGGATGCTGGGCGCACTGGCCGCAGTGGGCCTGCACCTATCGGCCAATGATGGACTATTCATTACCCTGCCGGGGATCGACGAGCTGCCACCCGAAGCCACCATCGACGAACTGCGCTCCCGCACGGCCATCGACGTCGCACGCGACAGGATGCATCGCCAGCCCGAGCCCTGCGAGGTCATCGAGTTGGGTGACTGGGTACGCCCTGTGCTCCTCGACGGTCGTGCCGTACTACTGCTCGAGCCGCCATGCCAGCAACCGGACGGTAGTCGAACCTGGCGCACCGCGCCGCGATCTATCGTCAAACAACACTGACGCGCAGGGTGATACCGCAGTTGATGCATCGGGCTTCTTCCAAAAAGCCATTGTCCCGAAGCATCAATTCGTTGTCAGGAAAGGGTTATTGCACAACGCAATCGAGAATAGGGAGCGGTTTACCGGTAACCTGGCATAATTCGATATTATCGACCAGATGCCTTGCAGGACAGCGATATTCGGCCCGTACATCCAGGGCGTCACAGTGACGTATTGGCGCATAGCGCCGCGGCACAGAATATCCTCGTCGCCTTCTCGTCGACGGCGGCGTCGGTGATCATCACGCCCAACTCGATGATGCGCATGCTCCTGTGGCAACAACAGACGGCGGGCATGCAGTAGCCCTGCACGGGGACCTCGGTGGTGTGGGTGGTCGAGTCCAGGAACCCGAATCCTCACCCTCCGAGGCCGCACCTCAGTTCAGCGACACGACCCTGGGCGCGGATATCCGC
The DNA here is from genome assembly GCA_963787635.1 of uncultured Actinomycetota bacterium. Taxonomy (GTDB): domain Bacteria; phylum Actinomycetota; class Actinomycetes; order Mycobacteriales; family Mycobacteriaceae; genus Mycobacterium. The sequence goes on from CAWBDP010000015.1 coordinate 180,901, forward strand.
CAACCACCGCTGCACTCTCATTCACGAAGAACCCGTTAACCACGGAGGCGACCTGGGATGGCCGGTGTCGATGATGGGCGCCGAGCTTCCGTTCAGGCGCGCGAGAACAGTGTGAGCCCTTCCCTTAGCTTTGCGGCATTGTGTGGCGTGGCTTCCGAAATTGGTTGTTTGCGCCAGGATTTGGGTGGGAACTTCCCGGGCGTGATTGCACGTAACGTCCTTCGTTCCCCTGGTGTCGCGGTATTGCCCGCGTTGGGCTTCAGCGCTTCGGCTCTTGCTGCTCCTGTCCTCTCAGCCGCTCCCGCCCAGGGTGCCCGGTCGTGGAGGTAGTGTTCGCCTGCGGTACCGGTGAGAAACCCGCTGCGGGACCCACCGGACAAGCATTCGTCGACGCCTTGCGTTCCCCGATGGGGGGAAGTCGATGGGGGGTACGTCCCGTCAACTACCCGGCCAGCGACCGGTGGTCGACGGGGCTCGATGGAATCCGAGATGCCGGCGCCCATGTCGCTTCCCTGGCGGGCAGCTGCCCGAATACCAAAATGGTGCTCGGCGGTTACTCACAAGGCGCAGCGGTAATGGGCTTTGTCGACTCGTCAGCCGTCCCGGATTCGATACCTGATGACGTCGATCCGGCGAGTATTCCTAACCCGCTGTCGACTGACATGGCCAACCACGTCGCCGCCGCGTTGCTATTCGGAGCACCAAATGTGCGGGCGATGGACTTCCTGGGCCAACCGCAGATTGTCATCGGCCCGCTGTATCAGACCAAGACCACCAAGGTGTCTGCTACCGACCCGGTCTGCTGGGAAGGGATGAACTTCACCGCGCACCAAACGTATGCAGAGGACGCCAACGTGGTTCCCCGGGATGCCGACTTCGCCGCTGGGCGCCTTGGCGCAAACGGGGGCCCACCCGTATCAGCGGCGTCTCCAAGCCAGGACTTTGGAAGCTGAGCTGTGCTATGAAAAGCGCATTCCACCACCGGGTCTCGCGATTTCGGCTACCAAGGGGCGGCGTCGCTAGCTTCGGTTGGGCCATCGCGTCGGCAACGTTGGCCTCATCAGGCGCTGAAAGTCGACATCCGCGGGATGAGTTGGCGCTATCCGGACTGCTAAGTGGTGGGCCGCGAGAAAATCCGCGAATTCGCCAAAGCGATCCGGGCCGATGATCCAGCGAGCCACGACGACGAAGCCGCTGCCATGCTCGGTCACGATAGTCTCGTCGCGCCGCTCACCTTCACGACTATTTTCGCGAAGCTAGTCCAAAACGACTTTTTCGAAATGTCGACGTAGGCGTCGAGACTATGCAGATCGTGCAGGTCGATCAGAGGTTCGTCTACCAGCCAGTTCGAGCCGGTGACCGCCTGTGGGCCCGGATGAACATCCATTCCGTCGACGAGCGCTTCGGCGCCGATATCGTCGTCACACAGAACATCTGTACCAACGACGATGGGGAACTGGGCTTCCCCTGAAAACGTGAAGGCTTCTCTTATGCGGCCTCCGGTCGGATGGTCGCGATTTCTCGTACTCGATGGGCGGCAGCAACCCGGCGGAGCTGTGGCGGCGTCGAGTGTTGTAGAACTCGTAGCACCAGGCCGTGATGACTTCGCGGGCTTGTGCCTTCGTCGCGAAGTGGTGTCGGGAGAGTACCTCGTGTTCGAGGGTGGAGAAGAAAGCCTCGGAGGCGGCGTTGTCGAAGCATGACCCCACGCGTCCCATCGACTGCCGCACCCCAAGCTTGCGGCATAGCTTCGTGAAAGCGCTTGCGGTATAAGTAGATCCACGGTCAGTATGAAAAATCACGCCGTCGATCACTATACGGCCGCCGCGCACCGTAGCGGCAATCTTCATCGCGTCGCTGGCCAGCTCGGCGTCTGGGTGCTCCGACATCGGACAGGCCAGGAGCCGGCGTCCGCACAGATCCAGCACGGAGGCGAGAAAGAGCTTGCCCTCACCGGTGAGAATCTCGGTGATGTCTTATGCCGACCTCCGAAATATGCCGATGGCTTCAGCAATGGTGTCCTCCTGTAAGGCTTTTGAGCCTGTGTGGTCGGCATAGTCAGAGCGAAGTGAGCCAGGCCAGGATGTCGGGTTCGGGTTGGTAGGTCCCGGGTTTGACGTTGGGTGGCCTGGTCCGGTCGATGGCGGCTTGCTTGATGGCCATGTCGGCGTGGAGGTAGGCGTCGGTGCTGTGGGTGTCGGCGTGCCCGAGCCATAGCGCGATGACGGAGACGTCGACTCCGGCGGCGAGGAGGTTCATCGCCGCGGTGTGCCGCAGGGTGTGCATCGTGACGTGCTTGGCGGTGAGGCTGGGACAGGTGGTCGTCGCAGTAGCAAGGTGTGCGGCAAGGCGATGTTCGAGTGCGTCGCGGGACAAGGGTTGTCCGTGAGGACCGCAGAACAGCGCGGAGCCTGCCCGGGTCATCCGTTCGGCGAGGTAGGTCGTCATGGTGCTGAGGGTGGCTCTGGTCAGCGGGGTGATGCGTTGGCGACGCCCTTTGCCGGTGCAGGCGATATACGGGCCGGTGCCGAGGTGAATGTCGTCGTGGGTCAGTGAGCAGATCTCGCTGACCCGCAGACCGGTCTGCGCGGTCATGGCCAGCAGGGCGTGGTCGCGTCCCCGGTCCAGGTAGTGGAATCTGGTGCTGCCAGTAGTACGTCGAGCTCTGCGGGGGTGAGGAACTCGATGACGGGCCTGATTGTGCGTTTGGGTGGGATAGCCAGGACCTGGGTGATGGTGGCGGCGTGCTCGGGCTGATCGGGTAGGGCCCGGCCGAGCACGGCGCGGATCGCGGTGAGTCGGGCATTGCGGGTTCTGGTGCTGTTGCCACGTCCTTGTTCGAGGTGCTCGAGGAACCCGGTGACGTGCGCGGCGGTGACGGCGTCGAAGTCGAGCGCGTCGGCGGGAATCGCGAGTGTGGCGGTCAGGTACTTCAGCAGCATCCGCCAGGTGTCTCGGTAGGAGGCGATGGTGTTGACCGACAGGTCGCGCTGGGTGTGGGCGAAGGTCGTGAAGTAGGTCTGCAGGCTAACAGCCAAGGGCGTTCATGACATTTCACTTTCGGGGATGGGTTCGAGCATGCCCGCGGCCAGGGCCATGAGTTCCCCGGTCGCGGTCAGGTACCAGTAGGTGTGGGTGGCGTCGGAGTGCCCCAGCCAGGTGGCCAGCAGCGAGAGCACCCGGTCGGGGTCACCGCGATGGGCGTAGGCCACGGTCATGTGGGCGGTGGCGAAGGTGTGTCTCAGGTCGTGCAGACGGGGGCGTGCCCTGCCGCGCGGGGCGAGCCCGGCAGCCTCCCGGGCTCGCTTGAACAAGGATTGGAATGACACGTAGACGTATCCGGTCCCCTTGCAGGTCACAAAGACCGGGCCGTGGGGGTCGGGGTGTGTGGCCATCCGGGCGGGCAAAGCGATGTACTGCAGGAGGGCGGCCGTCGTCGACGGGTGCACCGGGACGAGACGTTGGTGAGACTTCGCGGCCTTGATCATCAGCAGGTCGTCGTGCTGGTCGATGTCTGGGACTCGCAGGTTCAGTGCTTCACCGATCCGCAGGCCTGTAGCGGCGAGCAGACCGATGACGGCGCGTAGGGTCGCGGCGATCCGCTCGTCGGCGAACTCGGTGTCGCAGGCGGCAAGCAACGCATCGATGTCTTGTTGGCTGTAGATGAAGGGCACGGCTCGGGGCTTGCGGGCAGGAAGCAAGCCATGGGGGATGACCGGGACATCGACATCGTTGGCGTTGAGGTAGGCGGCGAAGCGACGCACCAACGACAGGCGCGTCGCCCACCATGAGGGGTGCGCGTCGGGGTTGATCCGGGCCCACGTCACGGCGTCATCGATAGTGAAAGTCCTTGTCTGGCCGCGAGCTTCGAGCCAGGTGCAGAACAATCCGACCTGCCGTTCGAGGTCGTTGAGCCGGAACCCGAGAGACCGGCGCAGCGCCAAGTACTCGTCGAGTCGTTCACGCAGTGTCGTCATCGCGGCACCTGCCCGAACGGGACGACCAGCGCGCGCAGCGATGCGAGGTCCACTTTCGCGTAGGCCATCGTGGTGACTGTGAGGGCGTGACCGAGAAGCTCCTTGGCTTCGGTCAAGGTGCCACCCGCGGCCAGGACGTCCATCGCGGCGGTGTGCCGCAGTCGGTGCGCGTAGATCCGGTCGATCCCCGCCAGATCCGACAACCGGGCGATGATCCCCGAAATGCCCGAGGTCGTCATCATCTGCCGCGGTGCCCGCAGTCGCACGAACACGGCCCGGTCCAGCGCGGGCGGCCGCAGCCGCAACCATGCCTCCAATGCCTGGCCCACATCGACCGGGAGCGGCAACACGTGCTCGCGGCCCTTGCCGGTCACCCTGAGCTGTCCACTTGCCCAGTCGATGTCGTCGAGCCTCAGATGGGCGGCCTCGCCAGCACGCAGGCCACACCGCACGAGGATCATCACGAGCGCCCGGTCCCGTGCCCCGAGCGCCGTGGCCGCATCGCATACGCCCAGCAAGACCGCGACCTGCTCGGTGTTCACACCCCGCGGCAACGATCGCCGCGTCCCGGCAGGCTTGAGGATCCCGGCGGTCAGGTCCCGATCGACGCGGCCAGTGCTCAACGCCCACCGCAGCAGGCAGCGGACAGATCCGACGATGTGAGCACGAGCAACAACGCCGTAAGGGCGTCCACGCTCAGCGACGTACGCGTTGACGATCGACGCGTCCAAACGCCACCACTGCACCGACCCGTCAGCCGCCGTCAACACATCCAGAAGGCCGGCCGCGTAGTGACAACGGGCCGCGATGGTCTTCCCGGCCAGGCCGCGCTGCTCACGCATCCACGAACACCAGTCCGCCACCGCGGTCTGCGCTGGCGTGAGTGGATCTGATTGGACTCCAACTGAACTCAGATAGCCAGCTGCGGTCAAGAACCTGCGCATCGCGCCGATCCACCGCTTCACTGCCACGCACGGAAGATCTCGGGACCCCTCGACTGCGATGAACCGGGCGAGCAGCTCCTCATCGATGTCATCGACCTCGGTGGCCGCCAGCTGCATCCACCAGCTCAGCCGTTCCAACACATTCACAACCCCGGCCGCCGAACCCGGCGAATAACCCAGCCCGGCCAACCATTCCGAACACTCGCCCAGCACCATCGGCGCCAAAGGACCCACTGGAACCCGCGGGACCCGAACCGGATACGACCGGGCCGTCGGCGATCTCTTCGTCACGGACCTCACCTCCAGACACTTCCGTGCCTGAAGCGTGGTCTCGACTACGCGACTATGCCGACCTTTTGCACCTCAACACCGCCGTTGGCCTGCGCCATTGCTGAAGTCATCGGCATATTTCGGAGGTCGGCATAAGACATCAAATGCCGACGTCGGCATTTGAAGTCGCCGCACCACTTGAGGTTCGGCACCGACGCGGAGAAGTCCCGTTTCAACAGATCAAAGAACTTCGGCGCCTTCTTGTCTTGTCGAGTCAATCCCTTTGGACGTTTCGGCTTGCGACCTTGCAGGCCTTGCCGACGCATGGACTCGGCAACAGTGTTCACACTGACCTTCCAGCCCTCCTCGAGCAGGTCGGCGTGGATGCGCGGCGAGCCGTAGGTGCACTTGGAGGCCACGAACAGCTCGGCCACCCGCATGTCCAACTCGGCGCGGCGACGCTCCCGATCGGTGGGCTCGCGGTGCAGCCACTTGTAGAACCAGGAGACGCTGACCCCCAGAATCACGCAGGTCAGCGCATGTGGCACCCGGTAGAAGGTCCTCTGGTCGGCGATGAAGCGCGCCACGCTCACCTCGTCGCCTCCTTCACCCACAGGACCACTGATCGCTTGAGGACATCGCGCTCCATCCGCAGCTCTGCGACCTCGGCGCGCAGCCGCTTCAACTCGGCAACGTCGCCCGTCGAAAGGTCTTGTGTGCCTTCGCGTTCCGCACGATCTTTGGCAACCCAATTACCCAGGGTGCCCGCGTGGATCCCGAGGTCTCGGGCCACCTGGGCGATCGGCTTACCGGTATCGCGGACAATCCGCACCGCCCCCTCCCGGAACTCCCGGTCGAACTTCCTGCGTTTCTCTGACATGCCTCTCCCTCATAGTGCATGCCTCCACACTTTCGGGGGATTTCCAAACACCGCGGTGCCCGGTTGAAAGACCGATTGCAGAGTGGTGGGATGCGCTCCGTCGAATCCGTGGTTGGTGACCCGGGTGTTTACCCGCAGCACGGTGGGGGTCAGCTCGCGAAGGTAGGTGGGGATGTCGGCGGGGGTCAGCGGGTGCCCGCCGCTCCAGGACAGGGAGGGATCGGTATTGAGGGCGTCGACGAACGCCCCGCCCTGGGTACCGAGGCGGGGTTGGTGAGTTTGACGTGCATCGGATCATCCGGGGCGCCAGACGGACCAGACGGGGACTGCCCACCGGCGGGTCCTGCCCTTCGGGGTGTTGGCCTTTTTCCTGCGGCTGCGCCGGCGGTTGTGTCGAGCCGGCGATAGCTGCAATGTTCGCCGCCCCGAACTGGGCACCCATCAGAGAGCCCAGTAATTTCCCCGTCCATCCCGACTGCGACGGTGAACCCACTGTAGGGGCGCCCATCTGCCCACCTGAGAGTCACCCGGTTTCAATGGGGGCCATGGCTCCAGTGGCGGCTAGTTGGCTGCCTTTGGAGATGGCTTCGTTGAGTTCGGGTTCCCCAATGTTTTTGCCACAACTATTGCGCCACAGCACCGGCCGCAGCTTCGTAGCTCCTTACGGGCACAGGAAGTGGTGCGCGGCGTACACGATATTGCCGGCGACGGCCCGGTCCGCGATGCCCTCAAGGCTTGACTGGGTGGCCTGCCCAGAGCACACCGCCCGGCCTTGAGCCAGCAGCCACTCCGAGGTGTACCCGCAGTTCGGGTTAGCCGGGGCACAGTTGGCTCCGGCGCCCTGGACCTCGCCGTGGCTGATCATGTACTGGTCGTACAGGGTTTCAGGGGAATCGGCCTGCGCCAGCGGGGCGATGGCGATGCCTGCCGCCAGCACTGCGGGTAGCACCAGTGTTCTCATCACGGGTACCTCGGGGTACTTGCGCATCTCAGTCAGTCCTGTCTAGCCGGTTGATGATGCCGAGGATTGTACTTCTTTAAGAGTGGCGGAGGCCGATGAACCTGAGCCCGCGCCGGAGGCGGCGGCCATGCCCAGCATGCCCCGGCAGGTTCTCCGCCAACCCGATCAGACCACACCGGTCGGGCCGAAGCCCCCACCGGTGCCCATCTGCTGCTGGGTGCGTGAACTATATGTGTTGCGTTGGTTCGAGTTCGGCAACCCACCACCCCCGCCCGGCAATTCGCCGGGGCCAGCTATCACGCCGGGGATAGCGCCACTAGGGCCGCCCATCGCGTACGGGGGTGCGGTCATCGCCCAATGCACATGATTGGTGTGGTCAGCGTTCAACCTCGCCCCGTACACATCCCCGAACTTCGCGTTCTTGATCTCCCGGCTACGATCGAACCCCGCCGCCGTAAATTAATTCGAGGGCGGGTCGCGACCTACCCGTGGAGGTGATTCGTCACCTGTGCCAGCACCTGGACGAACTCGAGGCTCAGGCCGGCACCGAGGTGCGGGTGGCCATCAAGTTGATTACTCGACACGGGCCGTCGCCCTGAGGAAATCTGTGAACTGGCCTTGGACTGCGTCAGCCGAGACGGCACCGGCAAGCCGGTGCTGATCTACGACAACCTCAAGGCCAACCGCTTGCAGCGTCGCCTACCTATAGCGGCGGCGACGGTCGTCGTCATCGAACGGCAGCAGCAGCGAGTGCGTCAGCGCTTTCCGGACGCGCCTGCAGCGGAGCTGAAGCTGCTACCGACTTCGATCAAGAACCCTTACGGCGCCAAGGGCATGCGGGACGAAACCGTGGGCGCATGCCACCGCAAGTGGGTCGATTCCCTGCCCGACATACTGGTGCCGACAGCGTCCACGCTCGACGGCAAAGCAACCGAGCCGATGCGATTCGACAGGGGCCGCATGTTCCCCTATGCGTACCGCCGCACCTACGCCCAACGCCATGCCGATGCTGGCGTGCCCGTCGACGTCCTGCGCGAGCTGATGGATCACCTGAATCTCGTTACGACCCAGTGCTACTACCGCGTCGGGGAACAACGGCGTCGCAATGCCGTCGACCGGGTGACGGCCATGCAGTTTGACCGGCACGGCAACCGGACCTGGACCAACGCCAAGAAGTTGCTGGACTCCGAGCATCTGCGGAGGGCAGTCGGCGAAGTCGCCGTCCCCTATGGAATGTGCAGTGAGCCAACCAATGTCGCAGCAGGAGGCGAGGACTGCCCGGTCCGATTTCGCTGCGTGGGATGCGCACACTTCAGCACTGACGTGTCCTACCTGCCCGATCTGGAGGGATATCTCGCCGATCTGCTGCGGACACGCGAGAAGCTGCGGAGCTTCCTCGATGCCGACGAGTGGGCCAGAAACGAGGCACTGCCATCTGACGAGGAGATCACCCGCATTCGTCGCCTCATCGCCCGCATCAAAGCCGATGTCGAGGAACTATCCGAGGCGGAACGCACGCAAATCGAGGAGGCGGTCAGCGTGGCACGTCGAGCCCGAAACGGCGTCGTGCGCCTCAAGATGCCCAGCATCCGGCAACCTCTTTCCACCGTCCGTCCTGACAGAACGGCTTGACGGTGACCGAAGCCTTGATCACCGGGCGGCGCGCCGATTCACACCGCCGACGTGAACGCGTTAGGAAGGCACTGGACCGGGCCCGGAACCAGGGCCACGCCGTCAGTGTCGCGTCGATCGCCCGAGCGGCCGGCGTCGACCGTAGTTTCCTTTACCGGCACCCCGATGTCCTCGCAGACGTCCACACCTCCCAAGCCACGCCGACGCCTGGGCAATACGGGGCGTCGGTGACGGACGCCTCTCTACGGGCCGACCTGGCCAACGCCCAGCAGCGCATCGCGCGGATGGCCGCCCACAATCGGCAGTTGGAACGGAAGTTGTCCGAGACTCTCGGCGAGCAGGCGTGGCGCGAATCGGGCCTCGGCTCTGCACCTGACATCGACGAGCTGCAACGACAAGTCACCGGAGTCGAACAACGCAACGTAGCGCTGCAACGTCAACTAGAGGAACGCGAAGCCGAACTCGATGCCGCCCGCGCCGCCAACAGAGAGCTGATCACCGCGCTAAACAAGACGCAGTGAGCTCTGACTGTCGTCAACACTCCGGTACACAAGCATCGGAGGCGTCGACGTCAACGACACCCTTCCAGGCGGGGTGGCGAAGCCGGCCGGTGAACTCGCGGGTACTCGATGCGGCCCACCATGAGTGGCTCGACCCAGTGCACCTGAGGATCGTTCGTCTCGAGATCGGCTGATCGGAATGGCGAAGTGTCCCGGCCGATCCGCGACAGGCCTGAGCGCAGATCACGACGGGCGCGCAGGCTGAACCCGGTGCTGACCGTGCCGCAGTAGATCAAATCGCCGGTCGCGTGGTGAGCGCCGACGAGCAACGCGCCGATTGTGTCGCCCGTGGGAGCGATATACCCGCCGACGACGAAATGGCCGCTGCGACGGTACGGAGTCTTGATCCACTGTCGGCTGCGCCGACCCGCTTGATATGACGACCCAACGGCATTGCAGACGACGCCTTCCATCCCGGCCGTCACCATGGCCTGCAGGACGTCGCGCCCGTCGAGCCCGAACCAGGCTGGTGAGGTGGCCAACTCAGGGGTGACCGCATCGAGGTCGAGACTTTGGAGGCTCTCGCGACGCTCGCGATATGGCTCGCGTGTCAAGTCACGCCCATCAAGATGGAGCACGTCGAACACGATGAGACGCGCGGGCAGACGGCGCTGCAACGTCGCTCGCGGCCGAGGGGTACTTAGGCGACGCTGGAGCAGTTGGAAATTGGGCCGGGTGTCCTCGTCTAGGACGATGATCTCGCCATCGAAGATGGCGGCGCGATGGCCAAGGATCGCGCACCCTGTCGCTACGTCGGGGAAGTAGGTCGACAAATTGGTGGCTTGCCGACTGAAGAGCTCCACCCCTCCGGCGCCGATGCGGCTGACGCAGCGCGCACCGTCGAATTTCGGCTCGACAACCCAACCATCACCAGCGGGCGGCTGTCCCGCCATGGCCAGCATCGGCGCCGGCGGCAGCCGGTTCAGGACATTTGGGCCCGAGAGTGCCATAACGCCGTCCAGCGTACGCACGTCGAAGAGGTGAACTCGCTACAGACCGGCGGATTGTCGTCCGTGGGCGTATGCCGCGGTTTGGGGGTTGCATCCGGTACCTGGTGCGGGCGTAGCTCGGGTTATGGCGGAGCTCCCACTGACTGACTCCAACAACTGAGCCGTTAGCGGCGGGTTTTGCCGCGGTGACTACCGCGCTCGGCGCGCGCCAGCCGTTGAGGCGGTCGCGGAGGGTTCGTCCGGGACGCCGAGTCCGAGGTGTTCGATGTGGTAGACGGCCTCGTCGAGGAGCATCGCGACGTGGTTGTCGTAGAGCGCGTAGATCACGCTGCGCCCGTTTCGGGCGCCGGTGACCAATCCCATTGCGCGCAGTAGGCGTAACTGGTGGGAGACCGCGGACTGTTCCATCTCCACTGCTGCGGACAGGTCGTTGACCGCGCATGCGCCGTGGCGCAGGCGGGTCAGGATTCGCAGCCGGCTCGGCGTCGCCAATGCTTGCAGCGTCGCCGCGACCGATGCCGCGGAGTCGGCGTCGAGTTGCGCGGGCGGGGTGATTCTGCCCTCGACGCCATGGCCCATGTGCTGAATCCTACCTAATGACCTAATGAAGACGTGATCATGTATTCCTGTATGGTGGCGGTGTCCTGCCGTCTTCCCGCACGTGGAGTTCCCGATGTCGCCTCCGGTCTTAGACCGCTCCCGCACCGCCGTTGCCGCCGATCGTCAACCGACGGCCCGCACACGTCCGTTCAGGCTGCCCGAGGTCCGGTGGGCGACCATGGCGACAGTGCTGTTCGTGGTGGGGTTGGCTGCCCAGTTCGGTGGAGCCCCGGCGTGGGTGTGGTGGTCGCTGTATCTGGCGTGCTATGTCACCGGCGGCTGGGAGCCCGGGCTGGCCGGATTGCAGGCGTTGCGGGAAAAGTCTCTCGATGTCGATTTGTTGATGATCGTGGCGGCGATCGGTGCCGCCGCGATCGGTCAGGTCCTCGACGGCGGGCTGTTGATCGTCATCTTCGCCACATCCGGTGCGCTGGAAGCGTTTCTGACTCAGCGGACCGCGGACTCGGTGCGCAGTCTGCTTGATTTGGCCCCTGAGAGTGCCACCGTGATCACCGATTCCGGAGACGAGACGGTGGTCGATGCGGCCACTCTGTTGGTCGGGGACGTGATCGTGGTGCGCCCTGGTGAGCGGATCGGCGGCGATGGGCAGGTCATCTCCGGGGCTAGCGACGTGGATCAGGCATCGATCACCGGTGAACCGCTACCGGTGGCCAAAAGCCCTGGCGACGAGGTGTTCGCCGGCACGCTCAACGGCACTGGGGTGCTGCGGATTCGGGTCGACCGGGCCGCCGCCGACACCGTCATTGCCCGCATCGTGACCATGGTGCAGGAGGCGTCGGCCACCAAGGCCAAAGCCCAGTTGTTCATCGAGAAGGTCGAGCAGTACTACTCGATCGGCGTCGTGGCCGCCACGTTGGCAGTGTTTTTCGTCCCGCTCGCTTTGGGCGCTGCGTTGCAGCCGGCGCTGCTGCGGGCGATGACCTTTATGATCGTCGCGTCCCCGTGCGCGGTGGTGCTGGCGACCATGCCGCCGCTGCTGGCCGCGATGGCCACCGCCGGACGCAACGGCGTCCTGGTCAAATCGGCGGTCGTGATGGAACAACTCGGCTCGATCACCGCCGTCGCCTTCGATAAGACCGGCACCCTGACCCAGGGCACACCCCGACTGACCGACGTCGAAACACTCGACGAGACGCGTTACGACGCCGACACCATCCTTATCTGGGCCGCAGCCGCCGAGCACCCCAGCGAACACCCGCTGGCTCGAGCGATCGTAGCCGCCGCCACCGACCGTGGCCTGCGACCACCTACGGCCCAGGATTTCAACTCCGCGCCCGGACGCGGTGTCCGTGCCACCATCGACGGCCATACCGTCGAAGTCGGCAGCCCCCGGCATCTGCTGCCCGCCACGGACACCTCGGTTGTCTCGGCCTCGATGACCGCCGCGGTGGCCGATTTGGAAGCCGCCGGCAAGACCGTGGTCGTCGTCGTCGCCGACGGTGTCCCCGCCGGCGTCCTGGCACTGGCTGACCACCTGCGCCCCGGAGCCGCCGATACCGTCGCCGCACTGACCGCCCTCACCGGCACCGCACCGGCCTTGCTGACCGGCGACAACGCCCGCGCCGCAACCACCCTCGCCGCGCACATCGGAATCACCGACATCCGCGCCGGGCTGCTGCCCCAAGACAAAATCACCGCTGTCCGCGAGCTCGAGGACACCGGCCGGCGCGTGCTGCTCGTCGGGGACGGCGTCAACGACGCCCCCGCCCTGGCCGCCGCACACACCGGCGTCGCGATGGGCCGCGCCGGATCCGATCTGGCCCTCGAAACCGCCGACGCCGTCATCGTCCGCGACGACCTCACCACCCTCCCCGCCGTGATCGCGCTTTCACGCCGCGCCCGCCGCATCGTGATCGCCAACCTGGCCATCGCGACCACCTTCATCACCGGACTCGTCCTCTGGGACCTACTAGGACACCTTCCACTGCCACTCGGCGTCGCCGGGCACGAAGGGTCCACCGTCATCGTCGGACTCAACGGCATGCGCCTGCTCGCACAACGCGCCTGGAACTAACCCGTGAAGGTTGTTTCCCTATCCCGACGCCCCAGGTTCAGCTGGGCGCAGCGCTGCAAGCGATATGTCAGGACATCCTCTGCCGCCACTTTCGAGTGGGTTCCGCTCGCTCGTGTTGCTGCCGCCGCCGCACCATGCTTACTATCTGCGTATGAATGCAGGTAACAAAGCATGGTTGGGGCGGCTGCCCGATGATCACGTGAATTTGGTGGTCGAGGTGTTCCGAATGCTGGCCGATGCCAACCGCGTTCAGCTGCTGTGGGTGCTGATGGGGCGCGAGATGTCGGTTAACGACCTGGCCACCGATGTCGTCAAACCCGCCCCGTCGGTATCAGCATTTGGCCAAGCTGCGGATGGCGCGGCTGGTCTGCACCCGCCGCGACGGCACCACAATCTTCTACAGCCTGGACAACGACCACGTGCGCCAGTTAGTGACCGATGCGGTGTTCAACGCCGAGCACGCCGGGCAGGGAATCCCGCCCCATCACCGCGCCCATGCCCCGCTAACGCGAGGCAATGCCGACTGATCACGGCCACATACCCAGTCCGCACGACACCGAGAAAGGGATCGGCATGTCGTTATTCAGCTACCGCGACTTTCGGCACTTGTTTGCGGCGCAGGTGGTCGCGCTGTTCGGGACCGGCCTCACGACCGTGGCATTGGGGCTGCTGGCCTACCAGCTGGCCGGCGCCGACGCCGCCGCCGTGCTCGGCACGGCGTTAGCGATCAAGATGATCGCCTACGTCACGGTGGCCCCGATCGCCGCGGCACACGCCGATCGCGTTCCGCGGCGACTGATGCTCGTTTGTCTCGATCTCACCCGCGCCACGGTGGTGGTGGCGTTACCGTTCATCGACCAGGTATGGCAGATCTACGTGCTCATCGCAGTTCTGCAATCGGCATCAGCGGCGTTCACGCCGACGTTCCAGGCGGTCATCCCGGATGTGGTCTGCGACGAAGCCGACTACACCAAGGCGCTGTCAGCTTCCCAGCTTGCCTCCACAATGGAAAGCTTGCTCAGCCCAGTGCTGGCCGCGCTGGCGCTAACGGTGATGAGTTTCCACTGGCTATTCGTAGGCACCGTGATCGGTTTCCTGATCTCGGCGACCCTGGTAGTCAGCACCCGCATCCCCGACGCCACACCCAACCCACGAGACAGCGCCTGGCAGCGGACCGTCGCGGGGATAAGGATCTTCGCCGGCACCCCAAGGCTGCGCGGTGTGCTGGCCCTGGATCTTGTTGTGGCCGGGTGCGGGTCGATCGTCATGGTCAACACTGTCAACTACGTCCGCGACGCCCTGGGCCGCACCCAGGCCGACGTCGCTTGGCTGCTCGTCGCCTCCGGCACCGGCACGATGCTTATCGCGCTGGTGCTGCCGCCAATCCTGCGCCGAGTGCCCGAGCGGACCGCGATGTTGACGGGCGGGGCGCTGCTCCTCGGCGGTGTCATGGGCACAATCGCTCTGTCGACGACCAGCGGTGACCGGAGATGGGATGCCGCCCAGGCGATTTGGCTGTTCATTGGAGCCGGTATGAGCCTGGTACTCACCCCCGTGGGCCGGGTGTTACGCCGCTCATCGATCCCGGCCGATCGGCCCGCAGTGTTCGCCGCCCAGTTCTCGCTGTCCCATCTGTGCTGGCTGCTGACCTACCCCATCGCAGGATGGGGAGCCACCCTGGCCGGCTTCACCGCAACCTGGACCATCCTCGGGGTAATCGCCACCGCAGGTGCGGTCACCGCACTGCTCATCTGGCCACGCCACGACCCCGACACACTCACCCACTCCCACGACATCGCCACAACCGACCGTGCGCATCTCAACGACGCCACCGCCATCCACAACGGCGTCATGGAACACACCCACACCTTCACCATCGACCGCGATCACACTCGGTGGCCGCAACTCACCACCTAACCGAAGTACCGGACCGCACTGTTGGTCAACAGGCAGGTAAAACCGCCCCGGTTTGTTGGCTGGGTCGGCTTTCGTTTGATCGGCGTCGGCCGGTGCTCGACGGTCGTTGGTCAACATGCATGGAGAGCCGGGCGCGAGTGGCCCGCAGTCACTTTCAGGTCGAAGGGGGCTGCCTCCGTGGCAATTGCCGTAATCGCTCGTGTGCCGCCGCAGGCATATTTTGTGCGCAAATAGGGAGTCGCGGGTTAGACCGAGCTCTTCTGGGTTGCACTCCGGCAGAAGTCAGTCGTTACCTTCTGCGAACAAGGGGGCCGATGACGTCGACAGCCCGCAGGCGGCCGATCAAGATCGTCTCTATTATCGAGGAGCACACCCCGAATAGGGGCGGGATCGGAAACGTGGGGCACATTTGGGGGCTGACTAAGCCCACGTCCGTCCCTCATCGTTGCGCACGACCGGTCGCTGCATGAGCCCTGCATTCGGAGAGCGTTCAAGCTGCGTCGTCAGGGTGCGGGAGTAGTTCGGCGATGAGTGTTTGCACCTTGGCGGATATCTCGTCGCGGATGCGTCGGACGGCGTCGAGTGGCTGAGCGGCGGGGTCGTCGAGTTTCCAGTCGCGGTAGGTCACGCCGGGAAAGTAGGGACAGGTGTCACCGCAGCCCATGGTGATGACGACGTCGCTGGTTTGGGCGGTGTCGCTGGTGAGCACGGTGGGTGTGGCTGCGGTGATGTCGATGCCCAGTTCGGCCATTGCCGTGATGGCGGTGGGGTTGATGTGGTCGGCGGGTTCGGTTCCCGCGGAACGGACTTCGATCGGCCGGCGGCGAGGTGGTGAAGCAGCGCGGCAGCCATTTGGGAGCGGCCGGCGTTGTGCACGCAAACGAACAACACGCTGGGGGCATGGCTGCTCATAATGCGTGCTGAATGTTGGGCAGGCTCGGATGGTTGTAGCGGCGTCGCAACGCCAGGGAGAGATAGACCAAGGCAAGGAGGACGGGCACTTCGATAAGGGGGCCAACGACACCGGCCAACGCTTGTCCGGAGGTGGCTCCGTACGTGGCGATTGCGACGGCGATGGCGAGCTCAAAGTTGTTGCCGGCGGCAGTGAATGCCAGCGTGGTGGTGCGCGGGTAGCCCATGTGCAGCGCGGCGCCCAGGGCGTAGCCGCCGCCCCACATGATGGCGAAGTAGGCCAGCAGCGGCAGTGCGATGCGGGCAACGTCAAAGGGCTGGCTGGTGATCTGGTGGCCTTGGAGGGCGAACAGGATGACGATGGTGAACAGCAGCCCGTAGAGCGCCCAGGGCCCGATGACCGGCAAGAAGCGGCTTTCGTACCAGTCGCGACCTTTGACTTGCTCTCCGAGTTGCCGGGACAGGTATCCAGCTATCAGGGGAATGCCCAGGAAGATCAGCACGGACTTGGCTATCTGAGCAGGAGACGTCGTGATCGTGGTCTGTGGTAGGCCCAGCCAGCCAGGCAGCACGGATAGGTAGAAGGTGCCCAAGATAGCGAACATCACCACTTGGAAGATCGAGTTGAGGGCGACCAGCACGGCGGCGGCTTCACGATCCCCGCAAGCGAGGTCATTCCAGATGATGACCATGGCGATGCAGCGGGCCAGCCCGACAATGATCAGCCCGGTGCGGTAGGTGGGCAGGTCCGGCAGCATCGCCCAGGCCAGAGCGAACATCAGGGCTGGACCTAACACCCAGTTGAGCAGCAGCGAGCTGACCAGCAGCCGGCGGTCACCGGTGACGGGTGTGCAGCCGGTCGTAGCGCACTTTGGCCAGCACCGGGTACATCATGATCAGCAACCCCGCCGCGATCGGCAGCGAGATCCCGTCCACCGTGATCTTGCTCAGCGCGGTGTTGATATCGGGCACCAGGCGGCCGAGCGGCGGCCCCAGGAAGAC
>CAWBDP010000016.1:0-107661 GCA_963787635.1 uncultured Actinomycetota bacterium
CCTTGGCCCTGACCGCGTTGGTGGGCTGGACGCTGTCGAGACCGGAAGTCAGCGGCGACACCGCACTGGTACGGACGCTGAATCTGCTGGTGTTTCTGATCGGCGGGCCTGGACACCTGGTCGCCCTCGGCCTGCTCATCGCCGCGATGGCAGTACGCGCCGGGCACTTCCCAAACCCGTCGCCGGAGCCGGGTTGGTGATCGCGGCGCTTGCCGAAGCGACGGTGCTGGTCCTGGTGTGGCCACCATTGGCGGTGATCATGCCGATCGCCCGGGTATCGGCGTTGCTGTGGTTGATTGTGGCCGCAGCGACGATGTCGGCTCAGTGATTGATCTCCGAGCTGGCACGCCGGGGGCTCACTCCTGCGCGCGTCGAGGCCGCTGACGGGCTGCCGGTGATCCGCGTTCCGGCAGGCACGCCGCCCATCACGCCCGAAATGGTGCGGCGCGCACTTGATCGAAGATTGACCCGCTGGCGCTTCTGGACGTCAACCCGCTGGTCGCGCTGGCATGGGATTCGCACGTGCATCACGCTCCCATCCGGCAGTGGGGCACCGTTTCCTGCCCGACGACGTGTCGCTGGTCGACGACGATGTTCCGGCGATCGTCGGTCACCGCCAGGTGACGGACGCCCACCTGTTGACGCTCGCCCGCCGCCGCGGTGTCTGTCTTGTCACGTTCGACGCCGCGATTGTTGCGCTGGCAAACGGACGCGACGTGGAGCTGCTCACCGCACTGTGACCGCCCGCGTCATGCGCGCGGACGGACTTCGACCTGGTGCAGGTCGTCGCCGAGTTCGATACGGCCGCCGAATTCCGTGGCCGCCAGCGCGCGCCACTGCTCTTCCTGTCCGGGTGCCATGGTCGGGACGTAGTGGGTCATGATCAGCGTGCCCACGCCGGCCCGCTGCGCGGTGGCCGCCGCCTCCTGCACCGAGGAGTGGTAAGTCGCAGACGTCACGCATCCGCTGCACGGGCAGTTGGGCGATGATGTCTTTGCGAATCACGGTGTGCACCAAGCCATCCGCCCGACATGCCAGTTCGTCGAGGCTGTCGCAGGGCACGGTGTCGCCGGCCAGCACGACAGCGGTGCCGCCGGATTCGATCCGGAAACCGATCGTCGGGGCCACCGGCCGGTGATCGGTGGGCGCCACCCGGATCTGGACGCCGTCGCGGTCCCAAACCGGGCCTTCGGTGTATTCGCCGACCTCGACCGGGGGTGGCGCGGTCAGGTCGGCGTGGTGGGCGATCCGGTAGCCGATGTCGTGGCCGAACGCCTTCAGCGTGGCCTCGACCACCGCGGCCGTACCGGGCGGGCCGATGATCGGCAGCGGAGCCGGATCAGGCGCAAACGTCGTGACCCAACGCGTGATCAGCACGTCGCCGAGGTCGGCGATGTGGTCGCTGTGCAGATGGGTCAGCAGCAGCGCAGAAAGGGCGTGGGCGCCAACGCCGATCGCCGCCGCACGCTGCAGAACCCCGCGTCCGCAATCGACCAGGAAGACCTGTCCGTGGGCCCGTACGAGGGTCGACGGCCCGGCACGGTGGGGGTCGGGGATCGGGGTTCCGGTGCCCAGCAAGGTGACTTCGATCATGGGTCGGTATGTCACAAATTACGGCTGATGTCTGCCGTTGCCGCTGGTTTTGTGCGCCGTGCGTACGCCAAACTGCTTTCCGGCTGCAGGAGTTGGTCGTAGCCTGGTGTGAACCAGCTCACCACCGGCGGGAGGCTTTGATGCGTATTGCAGACGTGTTGCGGAACAAGGGTGGGGCGGTGGCCACGATCAAGCCCGATGCCACCATCACCGAGCTGCTGGCCGGACTGGCCGATCGCAATATCGGCGCCATGGTGGTACTCGGAGCCGACGGCATTGAGGGCATCGTGTCCGAACGCGACGTCGTGCGCCAGTTGCACCACCACGGCGCCGACGTGCTCGAGAAGCCGGTCTCGGAGTTGATGACGTCGATCGTGGCCACGTGTAAAAAGTCCGACACCGTGGACAGCCTGAGTCTGCTGATGACCGAGAAACGAGTCCGCCACGTCCCTGTGCTCGAGAACGGAGAGCTGGCCGGAATCGTCAGCATCGGCGACGTCGTGAAGACGCGAATCGAGGAGCTGGAAGCCGAGCACGAGCAGCTGCAGTCCTACATCACCCAGGGCTGACCACCAAACTGCCGGCCGAGTGGCCACTTAAGTAACGCTGCCGACCCGATCGCGTGTCATAACTGGCCGCTCGGCGCAGAAACGTCGTCAGCTCCAGGCGTATTCGGCGCGCAGCCGGGCCGCGACCACCTCGAAGACCGCGCGTTGCACGATCGCGCCCTCACGCCGGATGCCTTCCTCGGGCACGTCGAGCACCCGGTCCAGTCGGACCCAGCTCTGCCTGCCGGCGTCATCCCAGCTGCCGGCGCCGATGCCGATCCAGTTCGGATCCTCGGCGTGCCGTTCCTGGCTGGACAGCATCAGTCCGAGCAAGATGCGGCGGTCACGACCCACTACCAGGACCGGGCGGTCCTTGCCGCGGGTCGGGTCGTCTTCGTAGACCACCCACGTCCAGACAATCTCGCCGGGGTCCGCTCGCCCGTCCAAGTCCGGTGCGTAGGCCAGCTTGCGGGCCCGCTGAGCGGTGGGGAAGCTGCTTCGCGTCACCGGTCGGCCTGCGGTGATCGCCGGCGTCGACTGCGACATGCCGCCGACGATGACATTGATCCCGAGCTTGATGCCGCGCTGGATGCTGTCCTGAATTACCCGTTCGGTGCCAGCCGAGTCCTGGAGCTGGCGGATCAGCCGCGGTGCCTCGTTGAAGACCAGATTTTCCGCGAACCGCTGCAGTGTCTTCCACTGTCCCTTTCGGGATTGGGCCATATTCGCAGCATATAGTCGACCCGGCGCTCTCGTGTCCCGCCGAGGCTTCCGGCCGATCACTTCGCCTGGCGTACGAGGTCACCTTCGCTGGGCCGCTTACCCGAGCTTGGCTTCGTGAATCGACCAGCGGATGATCAGCTTTTGCTAAGGAGAAGCTTGTTATCTAAAACTGCTGCTCACAGCAAATTCTTTACCGGTGCGATCGCCGTCACACTGCATTTGCGGAAGGGAGCCCGAGATGACTCATCGCCTTGCACGAGTGCGCTCCGGTCAGCACTGGAGTCGAGGTTGGTTTGACGCGATCGGTGGAGTCGGCTCTTCTCGGTCCTTGTATGCCCCGCAAAGCGTTTCGCACTGAACCTGGCCGCGCCCGAGGGCGCAGCCAGGCGCGGTCTGTGGCTCGCCGATAAGAACGTCCCGGAGCAGGACTTAAAAAGTCTTAGGTTTGCGCTTACGTCAGACATAATTGATTGCTAGGCTCCTCTCAGGTTTCAGCAGCGGGGCTGGGGAACCTCCGGCGGTACGAACCGGCCGTCGGCGGAGATCATGAAAGGGGCATAACTATGGATATTCGCAAAATCGCCGTGATCGGCAGCTTCGCCGCCGGGGCGGCACTGGCGTTGGCGCCGCTTGCGTCGGCGGACGAATTCACCAACCTTGTCGACTCCGAGATTGCGTCGCAGAACTCACAGTTCGTCGGTCAAGCCGACTTCGCCGGTGTCCCCAGCGCAGACGTCAGCACATCCACAACTCCCGGCGTGTTCGACACCGTCCTTCCGGCGGACGCGCCAAACACGACCGATCCCGGCCAGCTCACCATTCTCGACTACGAGCTGTTCGGCGTTGACCCGGTCAAGGCCGGAACTGTCTCTGACCCGGGTTCTTACAACGTGTTCAACGGCGCGGAAACCAAGTTCGACGACGCGTACAACGTTGCGCTGTACGCGTTCGAGCACAACGGAGCCTTGATCCCCGCCGCCGACTTGTTCGGAAACCACATCTACGATGCGTTGGCCGACCTGGCAGTCGCTACTGGCGCCTTCGACTACTTCTTCAACTTCGGCGTGGGCGACCTGGAGGGGTACTACGGGATCTTCCCGGCCGCCGCGGCCGGCGCCGCCGCGGCCCCGACCGAAATCACCAGCACTGTCGCCAGTGAGGTCGCGTTGGCGAACTCCCAGTTCCAGTTCGAGGCCGCGCTTGCCGGTGTCCCCAGCACCGACTACGCCGTAGGCGCCCAAGGGTTCGACTTCATCAACGCGGCGGACATCACGAAGGACGCACCGGCGTCGGGCACACCCTCGATCCTCGACTACGAACTGTTCGGAGTGAAGCCGTTCGAGGCCGGTGTCGCAGGTGACCCGGGTGCCTTCAACCTGTTCAACGGCGCTGAGGTCAGGTTCGACGACGCCTTCAACGTCGCGGAATACGCGCTGCTGAACGGTGGCGCCGTGGACCCCAACATGGGCGACTTCTTCGGGTCACTCCCGGCTGGTTTCGCTGGTGACACCGCGGCGCAGGCCTTCGACGCGTTCTACAACGAGGCCATCGGCGACCTGTCCGGTTTCTTCCAGGTCCCGTTGACATTCCTGGACATCGTTCCGTAGGAGTTCACGCTTCACAACGAAACCCCTGGAGTCAACTCCGGGGGTTTTCGTTTTGGCCGGCCCGCCCGCGATTGGGCCGTCGCAACCGTCTCTCGATACCCTGGAGGCGCCGACGCCAGTGTGACCAGGAGATCCCCATCAGCAGTTTCGCCGACCAGACCTTCACCGCGCCGGCGCAGATTCGGAACTTCTGCATCATCGCCCACATCGATCACGGCAAGTCGACGCTGGCAGACCGGATGTTGCAGCTCACCGGGGTCGTCGACGAACGCTCCATGCGTGCGCAGTACCTCGACCGGATGGACATCGAACGGGAACGCGGCATCACGATCAAGGCCCAGAACGTGCGGTTGCCCTGGAAGGTGGGTGACGAAGATTATGTTCTGCATCTGATCGACACCCCCGGCCACGTCGACTTCACCTACGAGGTGTCACGGGCGCTGGCCGCCTGCGAGGGAGCGGTACTGCTGGTCGACGCCGCCCAGGGCATCGAGGCGCAGACGCTGGCCAACCTCTACCTGGCGCTGGAGCGTGACCTGGTGATCATCCCGGTGCTCAACAAGATCGACCTGCCGGCCGCCGACCCGGACCGCTACGCCGCCGAGATCGCGCACATCATCGGCTGCGAGCCCGACGACGTGCTGCGGGTTTCCGGCAAGACCGGCCAGGGCGTGCCCGAACTGCTCGACGACGTCGTGCGCCAGGTCCCGCCACCGACCGGGGACGCCGAAGCACCGACCCGCGCGATGATCTTCGACTCGGTCTACGACATCTACCGCGGGGTGGTCACCTACGTGCGGGTGGTCGACGGCAAGATCACCCCGCGCGAAAAGATCGCGATGATGTCCACCGGCGCGACCCACGAGTTGCTCGAAGTCGGCATCGTCTCGCCGGAGCCGAAGGCAACAGCGGGCCTGGGTGTCGGGGAGGTGGGCTATCTGATCACCGGCGTCAAGGACGTCCGCCAGTCCAAGGTCGGTGACACCGTGACCACCGCCCGGCGCGGCGCGGCCCAGCCGCTGACCGGCTACCGCGAACCCAAGCCGATGGTCTATTCGGGTCTTTATCCCGTCGACGGCTCGGACTATCCGAACCTGCGCGACGCGCTGGATCGGCTGCAGCTCAACGACGCGGCGCTGACCTACGAACCGGAAACCTCGGTGGCGTTGGGCTTCGGGTACCGGTGCGGGTTTTTGGGGCTGCTGCACATGGAGATCACCCGTGAGCGGCTGGAACGCGAATTCGACCTCGACCTGATCTCGACCTCACCCAACGTGGTCTACCGAGTGGTGCGCGACGACGGGGCCGAGGTTCGGGTGACCAATCCGTCGGATTGGCCGTCGGGCAAGATCGGCACGGTCTACGAACCCGTCGTCAAGACCACGATCATCGCGCCCAGCGAATTCATCGGCACGATCATGGACCTCTGCCAATCGCGCCGCGGCGAGCTTTCCGGCATGGACTACCTGTCGCCGGAACGGGTGGAGCTGCGCTACACGATGCCGCTGGGCGAGATAATCTTCGACTTCTTCGATTCGCTGAAGTCGCGCACCCGCGGCTACGCCAGCCTGGACTACGAGGAGGCCGGCGAGCAGGAGGCCCAGCTGGTCAAGGTCGACATCCTGCTGCAGGGCGAAGCCGTCGACGCGTTGAGCGCCATCGTGCACAAGGATGCGGCCGCGGCCTACGGCAACAAGATGACGACCAGGCTCAAGGAGCTCATTCCGCGCCAGCAGTTCGAAGTGCCGGTGCAGGCGGCAATCGGCTCGAAAATCATTGCCCGGGAAAACATTCGCGCGATCCGGAAGGATGTGTTGAGCAAGTGCTACGGCGGTGACATCACCCGTAAGCGCAAGCTGCTGGAAAAGCAGAAAGAAGGCAAGAAGCGGATGAAGACCATCGGGCGGGTTGACGTGCCGCAGGAGGCGTTCGTCGCGGCGCTGTCCGCCGACCTGGGTGGAGATAGAGCCGCCGACAGGCCAAGAAGTGACACGCCGCGCGATGGGCGGTCGCCGCGCTGCGTGTCGACTTGACCTGCGCGCACGAAATCCGTACCAAGAGTCCAACCGTTGGCAACTGCGGAAGGCAACAGCCGATGAACGGGCGCGTCGGAGCTAGCGTGGCCGCCCTCGCGATTGCCACGCTGGCCAGCAGCTGCGCTGTCGCCGTCGACGGCGCGGCGCGGCCCGCGTCGGGCATCACCCCGCATCCGGTGATCGGGTCGACGATCGAACAGGCACTACTGGACCACGCGGAGCTCAGCAAAGTGCTCGACCAATCGATCCAGGCGCTGCAACCGCCCCGGTTCGGCGGTGCCAGGAGGCTGTTCCACGTGGTGTATCCCGGCCCCAACGAGTGCTTGGGTGTGCTGGCCGAGCTGCAGTCCAGCAGCTATCGGTCCGCGGATGTCCAAGACGTCGCCTGGGAGAGTTGGCTCGACGCCGACACCAACCCCGCGCGGGTGATCGCCGTAGACGAGGGGGTGGTCGCCGTGCCGACGGCCGTGGAAGCCGACGCCCTCTTCGCGACGTTCGCCCAGCAATGGAATCGCTGCAACGGCACGACCGCCGATTACCGCTCGCAGTCCTACAAGATCACCGACGTGCGCATCGCCGATTCCGTGCTCGCGGCCACCGTGCTGACCTCGCCGCACCCCTTAGCGCGGGCCATCGGCGTGCGGGTCAATTGTGTGGTGGAGGTGAAGGTTCCGTTTCCTCCACCGATGATCGCTTGCCGGGACGCACCGGGTCGCGCGACCCGGAAACCCGGGCCATCGACATCGCGCGACTGATGATGGACAAGGTCAGCGAGCTGAGCTGACGCACTGTTTCACGGCTGGCCGGTTTCTGCGGTGATACGCCAGCCGGCGCTGCATTCCTGCTGTCGCCAGAACTCGGCAAAACGCCCGCCGAGTGCGGTCAATTCGTCGATTGAGCCCTGTTCAACGATCCTGCCGCTATCGACGAAAAGTACTCGGTCGGCGTTGCGGATGGCGCCGAGTCGGTGCGCGATCATCACGCGGGTACGGCCGTACGGATCGTTTCTGATCGCTTCGGTGATCAACATCTCGTTCTCGGTGTCCAGCGCGCTGGTGGCCTCGTCGATCAGCAGGGTGCCCGCCGGCTTCACCAGGGCCCGCGCGATGCTGACCCGTTGGCGTTCGCCACCCGACAAGGCTGTGCCCGCTTCGCCCACCCTGGTGTGCCCGCCGTCCGGGAGACGCCGGATGATCTGGTCTACCTGGGCCAGTGCCATCGCGTGCTCGATGTCCTCGTCGTCGGCGTCGGGTCGTCCCGCGCGGACATTGTCCTGGATCGGTCCGTCGAACAGGTACGGATGCTGGAAAACCATGCTCACCAAGGCCCGCCGGGCATTGGCATCGAGGTCGGCGATGTCGGTGCCGTCGACGAGAACCTGCCCGCTGTCTGGGGTGTAGAGACCGCCGATCAATGCCAAGATCGTGCTCTTGCCCGAGCCTGACGGGCCGACGATGGCGGTAGTCGTTCCCGGTTCGAGGGTGAAATTGAGATCCGTCAACACCTGAGGCGCATCGTCAGGCCCGTGGTAACGAAAACTCACATCGCGGAACTCGATGCGGGACGCGCCAGCTCCCGCGCCTGGCGCTGCGGCCGCAGTGACCGGCGCGCCGCGCGGCGCGGTGATGATGCGACGCAGACTGGCGAGCAGCTCCCGAGACGACTCCACAGCGCTCGACAAGTCCGCCAGCACCGTGAACGGTTCCAGAAACCGCACCATGACGATCGTCAGCGCGACCGCCTCGGCGGCCCCGATCTGTCCGCGCAGTGCAAGTGTCGTGATCGTCCCGGCCAGCACGATCAGGCCGATTTGGCTGGCCACGCTGAACATGAGCTGGCCGGGAATCTGGAACAACAGAAGCCGCATGGTGGCCCCGTGCGCGGTGGCTATGGCACCACCGGCGTGACTGCGCTCGGAACTTACCCGCCGGCTCGCGCGCAACGCCTGCTGCGTGCGCGCGAACTCCAGAATGCGTTCGGTGAGCGCGCTGTGTGCGCGGGCGTCAGCGGCGTCGGCGGCACGCACGACCCGCAAGCTGGCAGCCAGTGCACCGAGCAAAAGTGGCAGGGTGACGGCGGCAGCCACCCCCAGCTGCCAGGAGAACAAGAACAATCCCACAGTGATCGCCGCCGGTAACAAGACCGCGCCGATGAACGGGGTGAGCAGGTTGGCGATGAAGCCGACGAGCTCAGGCGCACTGGCCGCGATCGCCTGCCGCGCCATCGCGGTGTTGTCCGTGGTGAACCATCCCAGATCGACATCGGTGAGTCGGTCCGCCATGGCGTGCTGGGTCTCGTCGACCAATGCGAAGCCGATCCGGTATCCGATCCGAGCCAGGATCATGTCGACCGTCCAACCAGCGACCGTGACCGCGGTCAGTACGCCGACCCAGGACAGCGCACCCGCCGGTTTCGGACCGAACAGCGCGCCGAACAGCGGGATGAGGACCAGGGCGCTGGCCGCGCGCAGCAGCACCGAGATCAACGACAGCACAACGTAACCGCTCAGTTCGCCACGGCACCGGGAGGGAATTAATCGGATCAGATTGGCGATCATCGCGCGGCCTCCGCGGCCAGGGCCGCCGCCGGTTGGGCGCTGTCCGTCAGGCGGCTGTCCCACAGCCGCCGGTAGCGTCCGCCGACTTCGAGGAGCTGAGTATGGGTACCGGCCTCGGCGATCCGCCCGTGGTCGAGCACGACGATCTGGTCAGCGTCGGTGATGGTATGCAGCCGGTGGGCGATCACCAGCACTGTCCGGTTACGGACGAGCCGGCCCAACGCTTGCTGTACAAGGTATTCCGATTCCGGGTCGACGAAGGCGGTCGCCTCGTCCAGGATCAGAATCGGGGTATCGGCCAGCAGGCTGCGGGCGATGGTCACACGCTGCCGCTCGCCCCCGGACAGCTGGCTGCCGGCGCCCAGCACGGTGTCATAACCGCTGGGAAGACGCAGGATTCGCTCGTGGATCTGCGCATCCACCGCGGCGGCCTCGATCTCGGCGGCGCCGGCTTCCGGACGGGCCAACGCGATGTTGTCGCGGATCGTGCCGGCGACCAGCTGGAGGTCCTGGAACACGAAGCCGACGTGGCTGTACAGCTCGTCAGGCGTCAGTGACCGGATATCGCGGCCGTCGACGCGGATCGCCCCGCTGTCGACGTCGTGGAAGCGCGCCAGCAGCGACGCCAGCGTCGACTTGCCCGAACCGGATGGTCCGACTAGCGCGGTCACCGTCCCGGGCGCCAGGGTCAATGTCACGCCATGAATGACTGGCCGGCCGGGGCGGTAGCCGAAGCTGACGCTCTCGAACGACACCTTGCCCGACGCGGCAGAACTCGCCGCCGCCGCGCTGTGCGTAGTTAATTCGGCTTCGTCGAGAGCGATCGCGATGCGCCGGGCTGCGTCCATGCCGCCGCGCAGGCCACCGAATCCGTACCCGATGCCCAGCAGGCGTGCCCCAAACGTGGTGCCGAGCACTAAGAACGGCAGCAGCGTGGCGGGCTGCATCGCTCCGTGGACAACGAACAGGGTGCCTGCCGTGGCGATGAGCCACAGGAACGTGGACGGTCGGGTGACCAGGTCCATGAAGGTCTTCTTGCCGATGAACGGCCGCTGCCAGTTGTTCAGGAACTCGATGTAGTCGTCCAGATTCGCGCGGAACGACGAGGCCGCAGCGCCGCCAAACACCCGAATCACCGGCTGGCCTTCCAGGTAAGCCGCAGACGCGTTGCTCATCCGCTCGGCCCACTTGGATGCCTGCGCGATCTTGGGCCCGCTTTGATACACCATCGTCATCGTGGTCAGGACGTAGATCACGATCGGAATCAGCAGGATCAGCGCCAGTCGCCAGTCGACTACGAACAGGTACACCAGCACCGCGACCGGCGCAATGACCGCGGCCACCGCATCCGAGACGGCATGAGTGACCAGATAGTGCAGCGACAAGGTGTCGTCTTGGATGAGCTTCTTCACTGCGCCCGACCCGCGCTGGGTGAACCAGCCCAGCGGCACCCGGGACAGCTTGTCCAGCAGCCGCCGGCGCACCGTCGCACTGAAGCGTGCATCGACAACATGCAGCCACAGCAACAGCACCGCGCTCAGGGCGGTGCCCGTTCCCAGCAGCGCGACGAACACCATCACGGTGTGCCAGACCCGGGATTCGTCGGCGCCGGCCAGCAGTTGTCGGGCGAGCTCGACCAGGACGACGAAAGGCGCCAGCTGCAGCAGGGTGATCAGTGCCTGGATCACCCCGCTCGCCACCAGCGCAGGCTTGACGGGCGCCAGCAGTTCCTTGGCGGCTTGCGACCGCCATCTGCCTCGCCGGCTCCCCACGGGAGGCACGACCGCACCGGCGGCCGGCGCGGGATGGGTGCTGGCTTCGGTGACTGCAGTGACCTCAGCGGCGTCGACGAGGGCCTCGGTGACCGCAGCGGTCGTCACGGTCGGGGGCGCTGACCCGGTGGCGGTATCCAAGCCGGTGTCGTCGTCGCCGCGACGGCGGCCCATGGCGCGGCCTTCCGACCAGTAGGCCTGCGCGTGCATCTCGGTTTTGGGGAATCCGAAGTTGTCGCGCAGCCGTTTGCGCAGGATCTTGGTCGAGCCGGCCTCGCACCCGACCCACGCGTACCAGTCCGACCAGTCTCGATCCTCGATGGCCGCGCCCAGACTCGTCTCGTCGGCTCTGTGCACCCAGTGCAGCCGGCGGCGTGGATGGTCGGCCAGCGGGATGAGTTCGTCTGCGTCGCAATGGCGTTCGAGGTACACCTCGATGTCGGCATCTGGTGGCAGGGCCGCCACGATGGAATTGATCGCCGGAATCGAGGCCGCATCCCCGATGAGCAGGAAACCGGCGGGCAGTTCGTCGGGGACGACGAAGGGGGCCGAACCCAACGACACGACCGGGATGGTCGTGCCCGGCTCGGCCCGCATGGCCCACTGGCAGGCCGGCCCGGTCGGCTCGTGCAACACGACGTCTACGGCGAACTCACCGGCGTGCGGTTCGGCCCACACGATTGTGTAAGCGCGCTGGAACTCCGAGCTGCCGCCCGCGGGGTCGGGAAACCAGAAACGCAGCCACGACGTCGGCTCTGCAGTGATCTCCTCGAACAGCGTCGGCGAGGACATCGTGATCCGGAGGCAATGCGGTGCGGTTCGCGAGGTTCCGAGCACGGTGGCCACATGGTCGCGTCCGCCGAAGCCGCGCAGCATCGCGCCCTGAAAGCCTCTTCCCATAACCAGTCCTCTGCTTGGGTGGACGATCAGCGCCGAGACGAGTGGATGAATCGACCCGCCCCGGTCGCGGCGTCGAAACTTAGCCAACCCTAACCTATCCGGGATCGAATTTTGGACTTCGCGCAAGAAGAGCGACCTGTTGGGCGGACTGCTCAGCTTTTAGTAACCAACGTGGCGCGACCGGACGGATGTGGTTCACCGGTCCCGCCGCGTCGCGTCTGACTACATCGGTGCGTTGGCGGGCTGAAACACCCCGGTGCTGTCGGCTTCTTCTTCGGCGCGGATCACGTGAACCACCGCGTTGATCAGCGCCAGATGGGTGAATGCCTGCGGGAAGTTGCCCAGGTGCCGGCCGGTGCGCGGCTCGATCTCCTCCGCGTAGAGGTACAGCGGGCTGGCATAGGACAGTAGCCGCTCGCACAGGTGCTTGGCGCGGCTGACTTCACCGATTTCCACCAGCGCCGACACCAGCCAGAACGAGCAGATGGTGAAGGTGCCTTCCTCGCCGCTGAGCCCGTCGTCGGTCTCTTCGACGCGATACCGCAGCACCAGGCCTTGTTCGGTGAGGTTGTCGGCAATGGCCAGTACGGTCGCGCATACCCGCGGGTCATCCGGCGGCAGGAACCGGGTGAGCACCACCAGCAGCAGCGAAGCGTCCAGCGCGTCAGTGCCGTAGCGCTGGGTGAACACCCCGTCGGCGTTGACCCCGTGTTCGAGAATGTCGGCCTTGATCTCGTCGGCGGTCTTTCGCCATTGCTGGGCGTAGCTCGTTTCGCCTTGCCGCTCGGCCAGCTTCGACCCGCGGTCCAGCGCGACCCAGCACATCACCTTCGACGAGGTGAAGTGCTGCGGTTCGCCACGAACCTCCCAGATTCCGCGGTCGGGCTGACGCCAGTGCTTGATCGCCTCGTCCACCTGTTTCTTCAGCACCGGCCACAGCGTCTCGGGAACCTGTTCGCGCGACTTGGCGTGCAGGTAGAACGAGTCGAGAATGCTGCCCCAGATATCGTGCTGGTCCTGGTTGTAGGCGCCGTTGCCGATCCGTACCGGCCGCGCATGGTCATAGCCGGACAGATGATGCAGTTCGTATTCCTCCAGGATCCGTTCCCCGCCCACGCCGTACATCACCTGCAGCGGATGACGCTCTCCGTCGTTGGCACCGGACACGTCGGCGATGAACGCGAAGAAATCGTCGGCCTCGCGGTCCAATCCGAGGGTGTAGAGCCCCCACAACGCGAAAGTCGAGTCACGAATCCAGGCGTAGCGGTAGTCCCAATTGCGTTCGCCCTGAGGGGTTTCCGGCAGCGAGGTGGTACTGGCAGCCAGCAGGGCGCCGGTGGGGGAGTAGGTCAGGCCCTTCAGGGTCAGCGCGCTGCGCTGCAGGTATGCCCGCCACGGATGATCGGGGAAATCGCCGATGTTGATCCACTGCCGCCACGATTCGGTGGTCAGCCACATCTTGTCGGCGGCTTCGGCATACGTCTGCGGCGCGGGGTGCCGCGACCAACTCAACGCGACGAAGACGTCGTCGCCCTCCTTCATCCGGGTCCGTGCCCGCGCTTCGCGGCCCTCCAGCCCGATCCGCAGATTGCTGGTCAGCCGCAGCGTCGGGTGGGCGTCGGGATCCTTATTGGCCCGTGCGAGGACCTCGCCGTAGGCGTTGGCGGAGTATTCCCAGGTGGCGCCGACGCGGTGGTAGTCGAAGGCCGGCTCGCAGCTCATCATCAGTTCGACGGTGCCGCTGACACAGCGCACGGTGCGCAGCAGGATGTGCTCGGCGTCCCAGTCCATCGGGGTGCGACGATGCGTGCGCGACCGTCGCTCGAGATCGTGCCAGGGACCCATGACCAGCGCGTCGCGCACGATCAGCCAGCCGGTGTGGGTTTGCCAGGTGGTTTCCATGATCAGGCTGCCCGGCAGGTAGCGGCGCGCCGAGGGAACCGAGACGCCGTATGGACCCAGCCGGAAGTGACCGGCGCTGCGGTCCAGGATCGCGCCGAACACGCTCGGCGAATCCGGCCGCGGCACGCACAGCCACTCCACCGACCCGGTCGGTGAGATCAGGCAAGTCGTTTCGCAGTCGGAGAGAAACGCGTAATCGGCGATCGGGGGGAACGGGTTCCGCAGCGATCCGCTCGCGGTGAAGGGCACCGGCGAAGTAGTAGTGAACGCTTCGACTTCGCCCTGCACCACCATGTCCACAGCGATCGCCTCGGCGGCCTCATCGGCGGGTTGGCCACGCACAACCATTCCGACATCATGAGCTGGCAACACGCCCGGCGTCCACTATAGGGTGAGCCCGGTGCACGGCTTCCTCGGTTGGTGGGACGGCGTCGAGTTGTGGTTGTCCGGCCTTCCCTTTGTCCTGCAAACGGTCGCGGTGATGCCCGTGGTGCTGGTACTGGCGTACGTGATCGCGGTCGTGTTCGACGGTCTGCTCGGCCAGGGCATACAGCTGATGCGACGCGCGCGGCCCAGGTCCCAAGCCCCGGCTTCGCCATGGGCCGCATTGTCGCCGGGCGGCGACGAGGGTCCCGAATGAGTGGGCTGCCCCGGTCACGGGTGACGTTGGTGCTGGTTGCGCTCATCGTGCTGGTCATCGTGGCGTGGCTGTTGACGCGATGAGGCGTGCTGCACCCAGCAGCGATCACGCGGACTCTGTTAGGCTCTTCGGCATGCGCCCAGCGTCCAGTAACGGCGAGTGTTATGTCTTGGCACTCATCGCCGTAGGTGTTTGCGCTGTGGCCGATGTGCATTGTTGTTGCTGATTCCATGCCCGTGCGCGGTCTGGTACCCGACGCCATGAAATCCCTCGCGTAGGAGATCGATCGCCGTTCCGTTGCGACGGGCGCTTACCCACACGCCTCGCATCGAAAGGTCGACAATGCCCCGCGACACCACCGGCATTGCCCGCTTGGGGCGGCAGTGGCGGCGCGTCGTCGCACTGGCCGCCGCGGCCAGCGTCGTCGCAGCGTGCGGGGGAGGCTCCAGCGACGTCGTCGGGGGCGGGGCGTCCAATGCGCGCTCGAGTATCACCCTGGTCGCCTATTCGGCTCCAGAACCCGGCTGGAGCAAGGTAATTCCCGCGTTCAGTGCCTCCCCGGAAGGCAAGGGCGTGGAGGTCATCACCTCCTATGGGGCCTCCGGCGACCAATCTCGCGGCGTTGCCGACGGCAAGCCCGCGGACTTGGTGAACTTGTCTGTCGAACCCGACATCACCCGGCTGGTCAAGGCGGGCAAGGTCGCCAGCGATTGGGACACCGACGCCACCAAGGGCATCCCCTTCGGCTCAGTCGTGAGTTTGGTTGTGCGTAAAGGCAATCCGAAGAACATCAGGGATTGGGATGACTTACTGCGGCCCGGCGTCGAAGTCATCACGCCCAGCCCGCTGAGTTCGGGCTCGGCCAAATGGAACCTGCTCGCCCCGTATGCGGTAGAAAGCGGCGGCGGCCGAAATGTGCAGGCAGGCTTGGACTTCGTCAACAAATTGGTGACCGAGCACGTCAAACTGCGGCCCGGATCCGGTCGTGAGGCCACCGATGTTTTCGTGCAGGGCAGCGGTGACGTGCTGATCAGCTATGAGAACGAGGCCATCATCACCGAGCGCCAAGGTAAGCCGGTCGAGCACATCATCCCGCCGCAGACCTTCAAGATCGACAATCCGCTGGCGGTGGTGAGCACCAGCCCGCACCTCGATACCGCAATCGCGTTCAAAAACTTCCAATACACCGCCGAGGCACAGAAGTTGTGGGCAGAAGCCGGTTTCCGGCCGGTCGACCCGGCGGTGGCCGCCGAAGTCAGGGATCTTTTCCCGGTACCGGTGAAACTGTGGACGATCACCGATCTCGGCGGCTGGGAAACCGTGGACCCGCAACTGTTCGACAAGAACTCCGGCAGCATCACCAAGATCTACACAAAGGCCACCGGATGACGACGGCAGTGACTCCTGACCCGGAGGCGACCCGGCCCGAACTGGAGGACAGCCCAGCTCGCGGGGCCCGCTGGGCAGACCGCTACCGCGGCACGACGTCGCTTCGGGTCGGGGTGGCGATGCTGTGGCTTTCGGTGATCGTGCTGCTGCCGTTGGCCGCGATCGCCTGGCAGGCGGTCGGTGGCGGCTGGCAGGCGTTCTGGTTGGCGGTTACCTCCAATGCCGCGCTGGAATCGTTTCGGGTGACGCTGACGATTTCGACCGCCGTCACCCTGCTCAATGTGCCGTTCGGGCTGTTGATCGCGTGGGTGCTGGTGCGCGACGACTTCTGGGGCAAAAGGCTTCTCGACGCCGTTATCGACTTGCCGTTCGCGCTGCCCACCATCGTCGCCAGCCTGGTGATGCTGGCGCTCTACGGGCCGCACAGCCCGGTGGGCCTGCATCTGCAGCACACGGCCTGGGGGGTGGCTGTCGCGCTCGCCTTCGTCACGTTGCCGTTCGTAGTGCGGGCCGTCCAGCCGGTGCTGCTTGAAATCGACCAGGAGGCCGAGCAGGCGGCCGCCTCGCTGGGCGCCAACAATTCGACGATCTTGCGCATGGTCGTGCTGCCGGCGCTGACGCCGGCGTTGTTCTCCGGTGCAGGATTGGCGTTTTCCCGCGCGATCGGCGAGTTCGGTTCGGTGGTGCTGATCGGCGGTGCGGTGCCGGGCAAGACCGAAGTGTCCTCACAATGGATCCGCACCTTGATCGAAAACGACGACCGCACCGGCGCCGCGGCGATATCAGTTGTGCTGCTGGGGATCTCATTTGTGGTGCTGCTCGTCCTGCGGGTGCTGGGGGCACGCACGGCACGACGTGAGGAGCTGGCCAAGTGACCCTCTCGCCTGGCGTACGCTATCTGCTTCGCGGTGTCGCGTTGGCCTACATTTCGGTCCTGGTGCTCGTTCCGGTCGCGGTCATCTTGTGGCGGACTTTCGCGCCGGGGCTTGGGCAGTTCTACGACTATGTCAGCACGCCGGCCGCGATCTCGGCGCTGGACTTGTCGCTGACGGTGGTCGCGATCGTGGTGCCGCTGAATGTGATCTTCGGTATCCCCACGGCACTGGTGCTGGCGCGCAACAAGTTCCGCGGTAAGGGCGTATTGCAGGCGATCATCGACCTGCCGTTCGCCGTTTCACCCGTCATTGTCGGTGTGGCGCTGATCGTGCTGTGGGGATCGGCGGGCGCGCTGGGATTCGTCGAACGAGACTTGGGTTTGAAGATCATCTTCGGGCTGCCCGGCATCGTGCTCGCCAGCGTCTTCGTCACCTTGCCGTTCGTGGTCCGCGAGGTCGAGCCGGTGCTGCATGAGCTCGGCACCGACCAGGAGGAGGCGGCGGCGACACTCGGATCCAGTTGGTGGCAGACCTTTTGGCGGATCACGTTGCCTTCCATCCGATGGGGTCTGACCTATGGCATCGTGCTGACCATCGCTCGTACCCTGGGCGAATACGGCGCCGTCATCATGGTGTCGTCGAACCTGCCGGGCAGATCGCAGACACTGACTCTGCTGGTATCCGACCGTTACAACCGGGGGGCCGAATACGGTGCTTACGCACTGTCGACGCTGCTGATGACCGTGGCGGTGCTGGTGCTGATCGTTCAGGTGGTGCTCGATGCGCGGCGCGCCAAGGCGGCGAAGTGAGTAAAGATCAACGAGGCGAGAACTGGGAGAAAAGGTGACTCCAGTAGACAACGCGATCATCGTGAAGGGCGCGGGCAAACGCTACGCCGATTTCGTCGCCCTCGACGATGTCGACTTCGTGGTACCGGCCGGCTCACTGACGGCGCTGCTGGGCCCCAGTGGATCGGGCAAGTCCACGTTGTTGCGTGCCATCGCCGGACTCGACCAGCCCGACACCGGCACCATCACGATCAACGGCCGCGACGTCACCCGGGTGCCGCCGCAGCGGCGGGGCATCGGATTCGTGTTCCAGCATTACGCGGCTTTCAAGCATTTGACGGTTCGCGACAATGTGGCCTTCGGGCTGAAGATCCGTCGCCGGCCCAAGGCCGAGATCAAGAAGAAAGTCGACAACCTGCTTGAGGTGGTGGGGCTGAGCGGCTTTCAGAGTCGCTATCCGAACCAGCTTTCCGGTGGTCAGCGTCAGCGCATGGCGCTGGCCCGTGCGCTTGCCGTCGACCCGCAGGTGCTGCTGCTCGACGAGCCGTTCGGTGCGCTGGACGCCATGGTGCGCGAGGATCTGCGCTCCTGGCTGCGCCGACTGCACGACGAGGTGCACGTCACCACGGTGCTGGTCACCCACGATCAGGCCGAAGCGCTCGACGTTGCCGACCGGATCGCGGTGCTGAAGAGCGGCCGCATCGAGCAGGTGGGGTCGCCGACCGAGGTGTACGACATGCCCGCGAACGCGTTCGTGATGTCCTTTCTCGGCGCGGTGTCCTCGCTGAACGGCACCTTGGTCCGTCCGCACGATATTCGCGTGGGCCGCAATCCGGACATGAAGATCGCCACCAGCGACGAACGCGCCCAAGGTGCCGGGGTTGTCCGCGCCACCATCGACCGGGTGGTGATCCTGGGCTTCGAGGTGCGCGTCGAGTTGACCAATGCGGCCAGCGGCGGGCCGTTCACCGCACAGATCACCCGCGGTGACGCCGAGGCGCTGGGCCTGCAGGAGGGTGACACCGTCTACGTGCGCGCCACCCGGGTACCGCCCTTGCCCGCCGCGGCCGCGGCACCGGCCGAGGAAGCCAGCGAGCCTGCCGGCGACGACACCCTGACCAGGGCCTAAGCGGGCCGGGGAGCCAGGTTCAGGCTGCCTGGACGGCGGCCATCGCCGCGTCGAAGCGGTCCAGCACCGTCGCGGCCACCAACAGATGCGCGCCCAACGGGGCTGCCATCGCGATGTCGGCGGCGCGGGCAAAGCTTCGCACCTGGTCGGGCAGCCGGCCCGGCGCCAGGAACCACGGGGCGATCACCAGCCGGCGGGCGCCGCGGCTCCGCAACCGGTCGGTGGCCGCGGCCAGCGACCGCCCGGATCCGGTCGCGAAAGCCGTCGTCGTCGCGGCCCAGCGGGTTCCGGTCGCCAGTTTCGGCGCCACCGCCGCGGTTCGCGCCCGCGCCCCGGGATCCGACGAGCCGATCGCCACGACCAGGACCCCCAGTCCACGGTCCCGGCTCGAAACCCCCAGCGCGGCCAGTCGCTGGCGCGCCACCGACACCAGCCGGGCGTCCTCGCCGAGCACGTCGGCCTGTCGCACCCGGTCAGCCACGCCGCAGCCGGCAATCTGGCCGGGAATGTCGACGCGGGCGTGGTAGGCATCGGCCAGCAGCAACGGCGTGACGACCGCGTCGCGCAGGCCCGACTCCAGCACATCGGTCAGACGGGGGAGATTCTGCTCGCAGAACGCGACGCGCACATCCAGGCCCGGTCGCAGCTGCTCGACCAGGCTGCCCACGGCCCGGGCATTGGCGGCCGAGCGGGGATCAGCGCTGCCATGCGCGGCGAGCACAAGGGCCGTCACGACGCGTGCAACCCGCATTCGGTCTTCGCCCGGCCCTGCCAGCGTCCGCTGCGCGGGTCGGCGCCGGCAACCGGCTTGGCGGTGCACGGAGCGCACCCGATCGACGGGTAGCCTTCCTCGACCAACGGGTTGACCAGCACATCATGCTCAGCGATGTAGTCGTCCACGTCCTGGTCGGACCACGACGCCAGTGGGTTGATCTTCACCAGCTTGAACGCCTCGTCGAAGCTGATCACTGCGGCGTTGGCCCGGGTGGGAGCCTCCACCCGCCGCAGTCCGGTCACCCACGCGGAATAACCGCGCAGCGCTTTGGAGAGCGGGGCGACCTTGCGCAACCGGCAGCACTCGTTGGGCTCGGAGGCGAACAGATCTTTGCCCAGGAGCCGATCCTGCTCTGCCACGGTGTGTTCGGGAGTGACGTTGAGCACGTGGACGTCGTATACGGCCTCGATCGCGTCCCGGGTGCCGATGGTCTCCACGAAGTGATAACCGGTGTCCAGGAACAGCACCGGCACGCCCGGCCGCACTTTTGCCGCCAGGTCCACCAGCACCGCGTCCTGCATGTTGGAGGCCACCACGTAGTTGCAGGTGGCCCCGCCGCGCGGACCGTGGACGCCGCCGAAATTCTCGTCGGTCCAGCGCAGCAGGTCAGCGGCGTTGGCGCCGTCCAGCTCGGCCGCTCCGCGTGCCGCCAGCTCGCGTAGCTGCGCTTCGGTATGACGCCGCTCATCTCAAGTCCCCCTCGTCGGCGCGCATGGCCCACTGCGCGAAACGCTCACCGTCGCTGCGATGTTTGATGAAGTTGCGAACCACCCGGTCGATGTAGTCGCCGAGCTCATCGTTGGTGACCTTGTGCTGGCGCAGCTTGCGGCCGAAGCCGCTGTCCGCGCCCAGGCTGCCGCCCAGGTGCACCTGGAAGCCCTCAACCGAGCCACCGTGACCGTCGTCGACCATCTGGCCTTTGAAACCGATGTCGGCGACCTGAATTCGCGCGCACGAGTTCGGGCACCCGTTGATGTTGATCGTGATCGGCACGTCGAGCCGGGCGTTGACGTCCTCGAGCCGACGCTCCAGTTCGGGCACCAAAACCTGTGCCCGGCCACGAGTTTCGGCGAAGGAAAGCTTGCAGAACTCGATCCCGGAGCAGGCCATCAGGTTCTTGCGCCAGTGCGACGGGCTCGACGGCAGCCCCAGCGCGGCCAAGCCGGCCACCAGGTCGTCGAGCGAGTCGTCGGGGACGTCGAGGATGACCAGCTTCTGGTAGGCGGTCAGCCGGGCCCGGTCTGATCCGGCGCGCTCCATCAGGTCGGCCACCGCCGACAAGATGGTGCCCGACACCCGCCCGGCGATCGGTGCGACTCCCACCGCGTTGCGGCCGTT
Organism: uncultured Actinomycetota bacterium; assembly: GCA_963787635.1. GTDB lineage: Bacteria > Actinomycetota > Actinomycetes > Mycobacteriales > Mycobacteriaceae > Mycobacterium. The sequence goes on from CAWBDP010000016.1 coordinate 20,573, forward strand.
CTTGAGTCGTTGCACCCCGACGTGGTCGATCGTGTGATTGACCGGCTTGGGCGCCGGGCCGTCGATCAACGGCCGCTTGAGGTATTCGGTTTCGAGAATTTCGCCGGAATTTTTCGACGCCCCAGTCCTTGACCAGGAACTTCAGCCGGGCCTTGGCCCGCATCCGCCGGTAGCCGTAGTCACGGAACAGCGCGGTCACGGCCTCCCAGACGTCGGGCACCTCCTCGAGCGGCACCCAGGCACCCAGCCGCTTGGCCAGCATCGGGTTGGTGGACAGTCCGCCGCCCACCCACAGGTCCAGGCCGGGGCCGTGCTCGGGGTGCTCGACCCCGATAAAGGAGATGTCGTTGATCTCGTGCGCGACGTCCTGCAGACCGGAGATCGCCGTCTTGTACTTGCGGGGCAGGTCGGCGTAATCCGGATTGCCGATGTAGCGCCGGACGATCTCGTCGAGCGCCGGGGTGGGGTCCAGCACTTCGGCCAGCGATTCACCGGCAACCGGCGACCCGAGCAGGCCACGGGGGGTGTCGCCGCAGGCTTCGGTGGTTTGGAGGCCGACGATGGCCAGTCGCCGCCAGATCTCGGGGACGTTCTCGATTTCGACCCAGTGGATCTGCAGGTTTTCCCGGTCGGAGATGTCGGCGGTGTCTCGGCCGAACTCGGTGGCGATCTGTCCCAGCGTGCGCAGCGCGGCGGCCGACAGTGCCTTCCCGTCGCTGCGTACCCGCATCATGAAGTACGGGGCCTCCAAGACATCAGCGTGCTCGTCGCCGGTCCAGCTTCCGTCGTAGCCCTCGGCGCGCTGGGTGTAGAGACCCATCCAGCGGAAACGGCTGCGCAGATCGCTCTTCTCGATGCTTTCGAAGCCCTGCTGCGCGTAGACGTTTTCGATGCGCGCCCGCACATTCAGCGGAGCATCGTCCCTTTTGATCTGTTCGTTGGGGTTGAGCGGTTCGCGATCACCCAGCGCCCACTGACCTTCGCTGCGAGGCGGCTTGGCGGGTCGGGTCGTGCTCATTCGGCGGTTCTCTCTCGGAAGGCCGGCTTCGGACCGCGCAAATCACCGGTGGCTGTCCGGCGGCGCAGATCCGGTGGCCAGCTGGACGTACAGGCGGGCAGATCTACGGGATTAAGGCAGACAGCGACAGCTGCAGACACGCTTGAGGTCGATATGCCGCCGCGCGACCAGAGGGATGCGGAAGGAGTTTTGGTGGGCGACGGTCACCAGGCCATTCTGCCACAGATGTCGGAAACCCATTCCACCAGGTCAAATTTATTCTCACAGTGAGCAAAACTACCGGGCCTGCCTGAAAGGCAGATGTGCGTAACTCGCAGAACCGGCCTGGAGAATGGGCCGGGTGACATCAGCTCCGGCACCGGTCGACCTGCCCGCCGTCAGCCCCAGCGCGGGCTCGCCGTTCGGGGTGTACGTCCACGTGCCGTTCTGCCTGACCCGCTGCGGGTACTGCGACTTCAACACCTACACGCCGGCCGAATTGGGCGGGGTGAATCCCGATGCCTGGCTGATGGTGTTGCGCTCGGAGCTCGAGTTGGCCGCCGCTGCGCTGGGCGCACCGGCGGTGAGCACCGTATTCGTCGGCGGCGGGACGCCCTCGCTGTTGGGCAGCAAGCGGTTGTGCGCGCTGCTGGAGATGGTCGGTCAGCTGTTCGAACTCGCACCGGACGCTGAGATCACCACGGAGGCAAATCCCGAGTCGACGTCGCCGGAGCTTTTCGACGCTCTGCGATCGGTCGGCTACACCCGGGTGTCGCTGGGCATGCAGTCGGTCGCGCCGCGCGTGCTGGGCACCTTGGACCGGGTGCACTCGCCGGGCCGTGCGGTCGCCGCGGCCGGCGAGGCGCTGGCGGCGGGCTTCGAGCATGTCAGCCTCGACCTGATCTACGGCACGCCGGGGGAGTGCGACGACGACGTGCGACAGTCGGTGGATGCGGCGCTCGGCGCCGGCGTCGATCACGTCTCGGCCTACGCCCTGATCGTCGAGGAGGGAACCGCGTTGGCCCGGCGGGTCAAGCGCGGCGAGCTGGCCGCTCCCGACGATGACGTGCTGGCAGCGCGCTACGAGCTGGTCGACACGCGGCTGCGCGCAGCCGGCCTGGATTGGTATGAAGTGTCGAACTGGAGTCGCCCCGGGGGCCAGTGCCGGCACAACATCGGCTACTGGGACGGTGGCCAATGGTGGGGCGCCGGACCGGGCGCGCACTCCTATGTCGGTGCAACCCGCTGGTGGAATGTCAAGCACCCCAACGCATATGCGCAATTACTGTCGAATGCCGCACTGCCGGTGGCAGGTTTCGAGCAACTCGGCGCCGACGCGCTGCACACCGAAGATGTGCTGTTGAAGATCCGGCTGCGCCGCGGGTTGCCGGTGGATGTGCTCGGTGCGGAGGAGCGCGAGCGGGCCGCGGTCGCGATCGCCGACGGCCTGCTGGTGTCGGACGGCGACCGGCTGGTGCTCACCGATCCGGGACGGCTGCTGGCTGACCGGGTGGTGCGCGGCCTGCTGGGATAGCGCCCGGCGTCGCCGGACAGCAGCCCGTTACTTAACGCCGTGCCGCAACGGGTTTGAGGGCGACTTCCTTGACCCGGTGCGTCACCGAACCCCACGCCGCGGGCGAGTAGTGCGTCGTGACTTCTTCGAATCCGTCGACCCGGGAAATGGTGACGACGCCGGTGTCCTGATTGATCGACAGCTGGTCGCCGTCACCTGCATGCACTTCTTCTCCGTCAAGGAGCCGGATGACAAACACGATGGTTACCTCTCTGATCTCATCGTCTGGCGCTGGATTCCCTGCGGGTGGCGCTGTGGATGGCCGTAACTGCCAGTAGTGGCGATCCTACGGTCGGTCGGGGGCAGCGCGAGATCCATTGCGGGGCTATGGCGTGAACGCTTTGGAAACGTTGGATTACCACTGCACAGCAGCCCGGTGGCCGAGTTAAGCTAACGTCTCGAGACCTGCGGCGATGTGCCCGCGAATCGATCTGCCCAGACATGCGCGGCCCGGCGCGCATCGCCGGGCCAGTTAAAGTCAGGGATAGCCAAAGTGCCGCGGGCCTCGCGCGCGGTCGGGAGAAATGCGCAGATTCCCGGGAGGGCGCCCCGCAGCTTGATAGGTTAGGCTACATTTACTAACCGTGACCGAGCTCAGCGTCGAGAGCTCCGCCTCCGCAGAACTGTCGATTCGGTTACCGGAAGATATCGCCCCGCCGGACCTGGCAGCCGAGCTCGGCGCGGTGTTGGCCGAGTCCGACGATCAGGATTACCTGCTCTACGAGCACGACGGACATTGGGTGTTGGCGTGCGGCGTGCGGACCATGGTCGAGCTGGACCGCGACGAGCTGCGCATCATCCACGACGGCGTGGTGCAGCGCCGCGGATGGTCAGGGCGGCCCGCCAAGGTCCTCGGTGAGGCCGTCGACCGGCTGCTGCTGGAGACCGGCCATGCCTTCGGCTGGATTGCCTTCGAATTCGGCGCCTACCGCTTCGGTCTGCAGGAGCGCCTATCTCCGCGAACCCCGCTGGCCCGGGTGTTCTGGCCGCGGACCCGAATCGTGATCACCGACGAAGCTGTGTGCCTGTTCCACGCCGAGGAGCGTCATCGCGCGGCGGTGCTTGAATTGCTGGCCGACGGCGTGCCCGCTACGCCCCCGGCATCCCGGATCGACGTGGCCACCGACACCTGCGGCTACCGCAGCCGGGTGGCGGTCGCGGTCGGCGAGATCTCCGCCGGGCCGCTACCACAAGGTGATCCTGTCCCGCCGGGTCGGCGTGCCGTTCGCCCTCGACTTCCCGTCGACCTACCGCCTGGGCCGTCGGCACAACACGCCGGCACGATCATTTCTGCTGCGGCTCGGCGGGATTCGGGCCCTGGGCTACAGCCCAGAACTCGTTGCGGCGGTGAACCGTGACCGCGCGGTGGTCACCGAGCCGCTGGCCGGCACGCGCGCGCTGGGACGAGGACCGCTTCGCGACCGGCAGGCCCGCGACGATCTGGAGTCGAACGCCAAAGAGATTGCCGAGCACGCCATGTCGGTGCGCGGATCGCTGCGGGAGGTCGCCGAGATCGCCGAGCCCGGCAGCGCCTCGATCACCGATTTCATGACCGTGCGCGAACGCGGAAGCGTGCAGCATCTGGGCTCGACCGTGCGGGCGCGTCTGCACCCCTCCAAAGACCGCATGGACGCCCTGGAGGCGCTGTTTCCCGCAGTCACCGCGTCCGGAATCCCGAAAGCTGACGGCCTGGAGGCCATTCTGCGTCTCGACGACGGTCCGCGCGGACTGTATTCCGGTGCGGTGGTGATGTTCTCGGCCGACGGCGGGCTGGACGCTGCCTTGATTCTGCGGGCGGCCTACGAACAGCACGGGCAGACCTGGCTGCGGGCCGGGGCCGGCATCATCAAAGCGTCGCAACCCGATCGTGAATTCGAGGAGACCTGCGAGAAGCTGGCCACGCTGGCACCGTACTTGGTTGCGCGGCAACGGTCTTAGCGAACTCCGGCGTCCTGTGACGACCGGTCCAGGTAGTCGGCGAGGATGCTGCTGACCAATGATTCGATGGTTGATTCGATCGACGACGCGAGAGTGGCGGTCACCGAGGCGACGGCCTGGGTGCGGAACCGGACCAGCATGGTGATCAGCTCGGCGATCTCGGTGTCGGCGGGCAGTGGCGCGCCCGGTTTGATCCGGTCGATGACGTGTTCGGCGCCGGTGCGCACCAGCATTCCGCTGATCTGGTCGATCAGCGGAACGATCTGCTCGTGGAGGTCGATGAGCTTGCCCAGGTCGATGCCGTAATCACGGACCTCGGTGAAAGCGTCGATCAGTGTGGGGCGGGTGATGACGGCCTGCTCGCCATCCACCCGGATGAGTTGCAGTGCCACCAGCCGCGTGAAGGCCTGCTCGTCGTTGATGTGGCGTTGCGCGTCGGCCAGCGGCACGGTATCCGACTTCTCGGTGGCCCAGGTGCCGGCGATCGCGGACTCCAGTCCGAGCACGTCGCCGAGGTTTTTGCCGTCTTCCCACGCGCTGACCATCTCCTTGACGTGGGCGATGGTGTACCCCCGGTCGAGCATCGAGGTGATCAGCCGTAGCCGGGTCAGGTGGGTGTCGTTAAACAGCGCGATCCGCCCGACGCGCCGCGGGGGTGGCAGCAGACCACGGTCGCGGTATACCCGGATGTTGCGTGTCGTGGTGTCGGCCAACCGGGCCAGGTCGTCGATACGGTATTCGCCGGAACCCTCTGCGCCGTGAGAATGGCGTACCGCCGCGTCGAAAAGCTGGGACACCGCGGTTTCGATCACGTCCCGCGAATGGCGCCGCACCCGTTGGGGGGCGCGCCGCAGGTTGGCCAGCACACTGCTGATCGTGCCGAGTTCAGGTCGGGGCGCGCGGTCGGCTGTCATCGCGGTCTGGACCGATCAGGCCGACGACGCGACGCGAGCGTCGGCGCCTCGTGCGACCGCGTGGTAGTCGGCAAACCGGAAATCTCGCATTTGCCGCAGATACTGGGTCGCGAACCCCGGATACATCGACGCGTTGAACCCGTCCTGGGTCAGATACCAGCTGCTGCATCCCGACATCCAGGTCGTCTTGGCGAGCCGCCGCTGGATCAGCTCGTTGTGGCGGCGCTGGATCTCTTGCCGCACATCCAGATAGCGCAGGTTGTTGTCGAGGATCGTGGTGATACCGCGCACCGCGTAGTCGAGCTGGCCCTCGATATATACCAGCAACGAATTATGACCGGGCCCGGAATTAGGTCCGGTCATGAAGAACAGGTTCGGGTACCCGTGCGCACTGGCGCTCTTGTAAGCCGTTGCGCCACTGCGCCATTCGTCGTTCAGCGAGCGGCCGCCAAACCCGGTGACCGGAAAAGGCGGCCCGGTCAGGTGCACGTCGTAGCCGGTGGCGAAGACGATGCAGTCCAGGTGATGTTCGATCCCGTCGCTGGTGCGGATGCCCACCGGGCTCAGCGTCGCGATCGGCCAGTCGATGAGCTTGCAATTGTCGCGCTGCAGGGCAGGGTAGTAATCGCTGGACACCAGCATGCGCTTGCAGCCCGGGGTGAAGTCGGGGGTCAGCTGGCGTCGCAGCCAGGAGTCTTTGACCGCCAGCCGCAGATGAACCCGCCCCAGCCGTGCGACCAGCGAGGTCAGTGGTGAGTTCCACACCAGCGCGGTGGCGCTGGCTTCGTGGCCCCAGAACAGTGCCTCGCGGGCAAGTTGCTGGGCGGCAGGCACTTTGGTGAAGACAGTTTGCAGCAGGGCCGGGGTGGTGACGTCCAACCGGGGCAGCACCCAGCCGGGGGTGCGTTGGAACACCTTGACGAAGCCGGCCTGCTTGACCAGCTCGGGAACGATCTGGATGGCGCTTGCTCCGGTGCCGATGACGCCGACCCGCTTGCCGGTGAAGTCGTACTCGTGGTCCCAGCGGGCACTGTGGATCTTGGTGCCCCGGTAGCTGTCCAGGCCGCGGATGTCGGGAAGGCTGGCGTCGGAGAGCGGGCCGGACGCCAGCACGACGGTGCGTGCGTGGAATCGCTTGCGATTCTTCGTGGTTGCGGTCCACACGCCGCTGTTTTCGTCGAACGACAAGCCGTTGACTTCGTGTCCGAACCTGACGTGGCGGCGGATATCGAAGCCGGTGGCCATGTCTTCGATGTGACGGCAGATCTCGGCGGCCGGTGAGTAGGTCCGCGACCAGCTGGGGTTCTTGACGAAAGAGAACGAGTACAGCAGCGACGGGATGTCACAGCTGGCACCGGGATAGCTGGTGTCGCGCCAGGTTCCGCCGACCCGGTCACCGCGCTCGAGGATCGCGATGTCCTGCACGCCCGCCTGCTTGAGTTTGATCGCCGCGCCAAGTCCGGTGAAACCGGCTCCGACGATTAGGGTTTCATAAATGTGCTTGGGCGCCATCGCTACGCCGCCGGCTCGTAGGTGAGTTCTTTGAACCAGCTGGGCACCGGTTTGAGAAGCGGTTTGGGGTAGCGCCTCGACAGCCACACCATCGAGTTGGCCAGCAGATGATACGGGTGAGCAGGGTTGACCACCATCGCGGCGTGCCGTTTGAGAAGCCGGTAGGCCGGCACACGTCCGGTCCGTTCGCCCCGTTCGCCCAGCTGCTTGAAGCGCTTGACCGCGTTATAGAGGCGCTCGGGCTCCATGCCCATTCCGGCCATCTCGTTGCGGATGCGGTTGAGCAGCGGGATGTACATCAGTGCCCCGATGATCAGGCCGGGGGTGGCGACGGTGCCGACGAAGTCGATGGCCAGCCGGCGCGCCCGCGCATGGCCGATCATGTCCAGGACAGCGAAATCCACGGCGATGTGCCGTGATTCGTCGTTGTTGATCTTCTCGAACACCTGATGGCAGACCGGGTCTTCCACGGTGTCCAGCAGAAATTTCAGCAGCGCACCGTCGAGGGCGACTTCCAGCATCGGGATGACGGTGCCCAGTACCGACAGCGGCATGTTGTCGGCGTACGTGTCGAGCCAGTCGATGGCCAGCCGGATGTTGACATTAGGCTCGGGCAACTCGTTGTCGTCGAGCATGCCCCAGCGCTTCATCAATGCCATCTCGGCATTGGCGTGTCGTTGTTCCTCGGCGTGGAAGTACCGGTAGATTTCGGCCACCGTCGGAGTGGGCGCCTTTTTGGCAAGTGCGGCGAATCCGCGTGCGCCGATGTTTTCGATCCAGCACAGATCGGCCATGAATGCCTTGAGTTTGGGCCGGAATTCGGGCCGGATGGTTTCGGCGCCGGGCGCGTCCCAGTCGATGTCGGCGAGTGCCCACTGGCGGTCTTTGATTTTGGCGAGCATGGTGTCCATGTCGATAGCCATCAGAACTCCTCTGGGACTGGATTTCGGTGTTCAGTGCATGGTGACCCGGGACACCAGGCCGGCGGCGCGGGTGTAGGACTCGGGGGCGAATCGTTTGATGTGCCAGCCGATTTTGGCTTCCCACTGCGGCATGCAGTACAGCTCGCCGCGATCGTGGGCGGCCAGGCACATGCGGGCGACTCGGGTCGCCGAATACCCGGTCCACCGCATCAGCCTGTTGGCCAGGTCGGTCGAAGCGGCGCTGATGCGGCCGGACTCGACGATGTTGGTTTTGACGAACGTCGGACACAGCACCGTGACGTTGACTGCGGTGCCGGCGAGCTCGGCGGCCAAAGTCTCCGAAAGCGACAGCACGCCCGCCTTCCCGACGTTGTAGGCCGCCATGCCAGGAGCAGCACCGAACGCGGCGGCCGAGGCGACATTGATGATGCCCCGCCGGCGATTGGACGGTTTGGCCTCGCGCAGGATAGGGGTGAACACATGGCAGCCGTGGATCGGTCCCCACAGGTTGACGTCCAGCGCCCAGTGCCAATCCTCCAGCGGCAGTTGGCCGATGGGCTTGCCTCCTGCGCCGACACCGGCATTGTTGATGACCAGGGTGGGTGCGGCACCGAAAAAGGATTGCGAGTGCTCGGCCAACTCGACAACCTGGTCAGGGCGGGACACGTCGCAGCCGATCGCGATGGCCTTGCCGCCCTGATCGGTGATGGCATCGACGGTTTGCTGCTGCGGCGTCTTCGTCGATGTCGCTGCACACCACGGTGCCGCCACGGTGGACGAGTTCGAGGGCGAACGCCGCGCCGATGCCGCTTCCGGCGCCGGTCACCACCGCCGACGCCTCGTGACTCACCTTCGCTGACCTGTTCGGTAGCCCGAGCATCGGCTAACCGGCCTTGCCTGTGTCCATGTTGTGCACAGGAAGCTCGCGGATGAACCGTGCCACGTGGGCCATGGCCATCGCGGCTTCGGGCAACAGGCGCGGCATCGCCTGGAAGACGTGTACTTGGTCCGGCCATACCTGCAGCTCGCAGCTACCGCCGGCGGCGCGGATATCTTCAGCGAGACGTCGCGCGTCACCGGCCAGCATCTCGGCCCCGCCGGCCTGGATCAGCGTGCGGGGCAGCGGCGGGCCACCCCTGACGTCGAGTGCCAACCGTGGGTCAGCGGGATCGGTTCCGCCTGTGTACAAGCCGAGCAGCCGGACGGCGTGGGCCGCCCGGATCGCCGGATCACGGCGTTGTCGCTCGGTGGCGGTCGCAAGCGTGAATGTGAGATCGATCAGCGGTGAGAGCAGCACCAGTGCGGCCGGGTGCGCCGCGGCGACGTCAGGCTGCAGCAGCAGGTCAACCGAGAGGTGTCCGCCCGCCGAATCGCCGGCGATCACAATGCGTTCCGGCGAACAGCCACTCGTCAGCCAATCCCAGGCTGCGCGCACGTCTTCGGCGGCCGTGGGAAAGCGGTAACGCGGCGCGAGCCGATAATCGACGCAGAACACGGGCAGGCCGGTCAGTTTCGACAGCCACGACGTCAACCGCCGGTGTGTCCGAGCCGAACACATCGCATAACCACTGCCGTGCACGTAGAAGATGGCGGCGGGCGACGAGCACGCTTGCGTGCGAGGAGAGACGGCGCCCGTCGTTGTAGCGGCGGGTTGATCGCGATCGGTCGGTGGGGCGCCCGATCCGTACACCCACTCGCCGACGACGCGGCGCCCGTCGGGCAGCACCGAATCGACGGCTTTGACGTGGGTCTGGGCAAGCGACGGGCCGAACGTGTTCATCACCTGTGCGAGGAGCAGTCGCGACGCCCACAGGCCCCAGGCCCGCTCGGGTGGCAGCACCGCACTGATCTGCCGCAGCGTCAACGCACTCACCGCCGCTGCGCTTCGTGAGCGCCGCGACCCGCGGAACGGTACGTCGTCGTCCGTCATCTGAGATACTCAATAGCAAATGGTGACATTAGTCAATGGCATATTCGAGCGGGGGTGCTGTAACGGTCGCACATTTGCCGCGTTCGTAACGAGACGGGAGGGCGAGGTTTAGGAAGTGTCACCTCGAAGTGCTCTGGTGGTCATCAGTATGGTGTCCGCGGTGCGGCGGGGATCGTCGGTCATCGGTACGTGGCCGACGTCGGGCAGCAGCACGTAGGTGGCGTCGGGGAGTCGTCGACGGGCGGTTGCGCCGTTGACTTCTGGCGGAAAGATTTTGTCGTTGGCGCCCCACGCCAATGTGACAGGGCAGGGCAGGGGCTCTAGCGGTGCAACGCTGTCGGAGGTTTCCAGTAGGTCGTCGATGCTGGTGCAGCCCAACAGATCCAACATGGCGCTGATCGCCTGGCCTGGGGTGAGCCGTTCACCGTGCTCAGCGGCATACCGCATGGTTTGGCGACGGACCTGGGCGAAGTGGAGCATTGCCGGCGCGATGGGCCGGGCGATCTGTGCCAGACGCCTCGTGCGGCGGATCTGCGCGGCGGCCTTAGATTGATCGGTGGCGCCGGGTGTCCAGAAGCCAGCCGGGGACAGCGCGCAGACGGTGAGAGCGCGGCCCCGGCGGGCCAGTTCGATGGCCATCCAACCGCCCAGGGAGTTGCCGGCGATGTGGACACGGTCGAGTCCTTGGCGATCTAGCAGACGCTCGGCCTCATCGGTGAGGACGCCGATGCTGGCCTTACCGATGAGTTCGGGGCCCCCGCGGTGGCCGGCAGCGGTGGGGGCAATGACGTGATGGTGGCGTGCAAGTAGCGGGATGACGTCAACCCACACCTGACTGGACATCGTCACCCCGTGCAGGAGCAGAAGAGGCTCTTTCACGTCACGATGACGTTTTTAGCGCGGCGTCGAGGACGGCGCTCAGCGGTCTCTCGCCGGGGACTGCTGATCGGTCATGAGCAACGGGGACTGCCTTTTGCGGTGCAGGCGGTCGCCCGTCTGGAGTTTGCTCGGCCAGTGCGGTGATCAGATCGGCTATCGCCGGCAACGAGTCTTCTAATGCCTTGCGGCGCTCGGGAGATAGGCGGTGCATCGCATTGCGCAGGGCAGCGGTGCTGACGCGGTCGTAGCGGTCAAGCATGTCGTGTGCAGTGCGCGAGAGGGACAGGTGAACGTTTCGCAGGTCGGTGACCGACGGAGTGCGTGTCAATAGGCCCGTCGCGGTCATCGTCCGGACCAGGTTGCTGATGGTCGACGGCGCGACCCGCAGTCGCGCCGAAACCTCGCCCGGGGTCGCCGTGCCGGCTTCTTGGAGTGCACGCAGCAGTTCGATCTGGGCCTCGGGCAGGTCCGGCAGACGTTCTGCGTGGCGGCTGCGCAGCACGGCGCGACGCAGCGGACCAATCAATCTGCCGAGCTCGGTCGCGCTGTCCATCCTCCCAGCATGACACATAGTTTTGACGCAAACTATTTTTGAGGCAAAATAAGTTAGTAACCGGCGGCCGCCGACACAAACGCACCGCGGATATCGCAGGAGAGCTCCGTGCCCACTGTGGCAAATCCCGTTCCCCCGCAAGATCTCTCGGGGATTGTTGGCTATCGCTTCATCTATACCTACGCCAACGGCTGGCGCTACGAGATGTATGTGAAGAACGCTCAGACCATCGACTACCGCATCCACTCCGGCATAGTCGGTGGCCGCTGGGTCAAGGACCAAGAGGTAGACCTCGTGCAGCTCGATGAGGACAGCTTCAAGATTGCCTGGACCGAGCCCACCGGTACCTCCGTCGCTGTCGACGTCATGCCCGGCAAGCGACGTCTGCACGGCGTGATCTTTTTTCCGCACTGGGTCCACGAGCACGGCGAGCGCACGGTCTGCTTCCAGAACGATCACCTCGAGCAAATGCGGGCCTACCGCGACGAGGGGCCCACCTACCCCATCTACGTCGTCTCAGAGTTCGCAGCGATCACCCTCCTGGAATACGTTGGCGCCGAGAACGACTCCGCCGTCTCGGTGGCGCCCGACGAACTACCTCCGGGCTGGGCCGACCGCGCCAACTGACCCGGACCACAGCAAGACCGGGGTCAATTGACTCCGAAAAAATGACACGAATTTGAGACAGGCAGCCGACGGCTCAGGGCGTAGTCGCGATCTGGCGGGCTATCGCGCGTTTGTCGATCTTGCCGACCGGTGTCGTGGGCAGCGCCGGCATCGCGACCAGCGCGTCGAGCCGAACGTGCGCAGCCACACCGCGCCCGTCGAGATACCGGTTCAGCTCGAGCAGCGCAACCGGATCACCCGCGAAAACGACCGCCAGGCAGATCTTTTCACCCAGATAAGGGTCGGGCAGGCCGATCGCCGCAGCTGATCGGATCGCTGGATGGGACAACAGGTTCTCCTCGATGTCCGCGGCGGCAACGGATTCGCCGCCACGGTGGATGACGTCTTTGATCCGGCCGGTGACCACCAGGTAGCCGTCATCCCTGCGGCATACCAGGTCACCGCTACGGTAGAAGCCGTCGGGATCAAAACAGCGTTCGTTGTCGCGCTCGCCACGATAGTAGCCGTTACAGGTATAGGGTCCGCGCACCAGCAATTCGCCGGCCGTGCCGGGCGGTAGTGAGCGGCCTTCGTCGTCGACGATGCGCAGCTCGTCGTCGGGGCACAGCGGTCGGCCCTGCGTGTGCTCGACGAGCTCGGAGGGGTCGTCGACGCGGGTATAGCTGACCAGCCCTTCGGCCATCCCGAACACCTGCTGCAGGCCCGGCGTCAATGTCGCGCGTATCCGGCGCGCGTCGGCGGCTTCCAACTTTGCGCCACCAACCTGCAGTAGGCGCAACGTTTTCGGTGTCACCGGCTCCCATTCGCAGGCCTGCGCCCATAGTCTCGCCAACGCCGGTACCAGCGCGGTGACGGTGACACCGTGGCGCGCGATGGCGGCGAATGCCGCCTCCGGGCTTGGATCGGTGGTGAACACCGTTGTGGCGCCGACCGTAATCGCGCCGAGCAAACCGGGGCACGCCAACGGGAAGTTATGAGCGGCGGGCAGCGCGACGAGATAGACGTCGTCGGCAGTCAGCCCGCACACGTCGGCACTGGCTGTCGCGTTGTAGACATAATCGTCGTGGGTACGCGGGATGAGCTTGGGTGCGCCGGTGGTACCACCCGAAACCAGCAGCACCGCTGGTGATCCGGTGTCGGCAGCGCGCATGGGCACCCGGTCGGCGGTGGCCTCGCACAGGTGCGACCACGGCACGAACCGCCCAGGCTCGCCGTCGACAGCGATATGCCGTAGCGACGGATGTTGTTGGGCGAGCTGGTGGGCCATCGCGGGGTAGTCGAATCCGCTTGCGGCGTCGCTGATCACGATCGCGCTGGGTTGGCTGATCGCGGCGAAGTGACCGAGTTCGGCGGCGCGGTGGCCGGGCAGACACATAACCGGTATCGCCCCGGCTCGCAACAACCCGAACAACGCCACTGCGAATTGGCAGCTGTTGGGCAACTGCAACAGCACCCGGTCACCCGGCGCGATCCCCAGAGTGTGTAATCCTGCCGCCGCGTGGTGGGCGCGTGCGTCGAGTTGCGCGAAGGTCAGCTGATGCTGCGGGTCACCGGTACGGCGGTCGACATCGAGCACCGCAACCCGGCTGGGCCAGCGCCGCGCGGCTTCAGACAAGGTCGACTCCACGGTCCGGCCGGTCCAGTAACCGGCCTGGCGGTAGCGCGCGGCGCGGTCTGCGGGAAACGGCTCGAAGCCTTCCAGGTCGCTTCGCTGCGGTGCCGGCATGTGCCTCCTTCCCGGTCGTGCCACGGCCGTGTCCGACGACGCGGCCTGCGGCTATCCACTTCGCCGCTGGCGGCGGTGGGTGGCACCGCAGCGGTGGCACCCACTAAAGTAGCTCAAGAAATAAGGGCAGCCTGCGCTAACCAGGGAGGTCGGGTGCCGACTCGGGGCGCGGTGGGTCCGCACGCAGGCGGTCCGCACGCCATCCGCGCGGAGGTCGCCGAATTGCTCGGTGTCAGCCCCGAGACCATCGACCCCGGCGGCGACCTCGTCGGCCAAGGTCTCGATTCGATCCGCATGATGTCGCTCGCGGGCCGATGGCGCCGGCAGAACATCGACGTCGATTTCGCGACACTGGCTGCCAACCCGACCATCGAGGCGTGGTCGCAGCTCGTATCAGCGGCACAGGAGAACCAGGACGACACAGAAAAATCCTTGCTCGCGCAGGGACCTGAAGCTACACGCGACACATCGCAAGATCCGTTTCCGCTGGCCCCGATGCAGCACGCCATGTGGGTGGGACGCCATGACAATCAACCGCTCGGTGGGGTTGCGGGGCACCTTTATGTCGAGTTCGATGGCGGGACAATCGATCTCGAGCGGTTCCGGGCGGCCGCGACCAACGTGGCGAGACGTCATCCGATGCTGCGGGTGCGGTTTCTCCCCGATGGAACCCAGCGGATCGACCCGGCTCATGCATGCCCGGACTTCCCGGTCACGGTTCACGATCTCCACGACCTCGCCGAAGCCGTCATCGACCAGCGGCTCGCCGGCCTTCGGGAAGCCAAATCGCACCAGCGGCTCGACGGACAGGTTCTGGAGCTGACACTCTCGTTGCTGCCCGGCGGGCGCTCGCGCCTGCACGTCGACCTGGACATGCAAGCCGCCGACGCGATGAGCTACCGCACTCTGATGGCCGACTTGGCAGCCCTGTATCTGGGTCGCCAGCTGCCGGAATTGCGGTACACCTACCGGGAATACCGCCAGGAAATAGTCCGTCGCGAAGCAGCGCCGCAGCCCGCCCGAGAAGCCGACCGGGACTGGTGGGCGCAGCAGATTCCGGAGCTGCCCGACCCGCCGAGGTTGCCGTCCGCGAGGCGGAAACGCCTTTCTCGCAGTAGCACCCGGCGCTGGCAGTGGTTAGATCCGCGGACTCGCGACCTGATGTTCGCCAACGCCCGGTCCCGCGGTATCACCCCTGCGATGATGTTCGCCGCGGCCTTCGCCCACACGCTGGCATGCTGGTCGAGCAGCTCGCGGTTCCTGCTCAATGTGCCACTCTTCGGCCGCGAGGTCCTGCATCCCGATGTCGAGCACGTGGTCGGCGACTTCACCTCGTCGCTGCTGCTCGACATTGACCTGACCCACGCCGCCACCGCGGCCGCACGCACGCGTGCCGTGCAGGACGCCATGCGGACAGCCGCCGCGCATTCCGCCTATCCCGGGCTGTCGGTGCTGCGCGACCTGGGCCGGCATCGCGGCACCCAGGTGCTGGCGCCGGTCGTGTTCACCAGCGCGCTCGGGCTCGGCGAGCTGTTTGGCGCCGATGTCACCGAAGCGTTCGGCACACCCGGCTGGATCGTCTCGCAGGGGCCTCAGGTCTCACTGGACGCACAGGTCACCGAATTCGACGGTGGCGTCCTGGTGAACTGGGACGTCCGCGAAGACGTCTTTGCGCCGGGCGCCATCGATGCGATGTTCGCCCACCACATCGATGAGCTGCGTCGGCTGGCCCGCGAGGACGGGTGGGACGTGCCGGGACCGCCGGCGCTGCCGGCCACGCAGCGCGCGGTGCGCGACGCGGTTAACGGCGCAACCGCCCAGGCCAGCGGAGAGGAACTGCACGAGGGGTTCTTCCGTCAGGCCCAGCTGCAGCCAGATGCGCCTGCGTTGTTCGCCAGTTCCGGTGACCTGAGCTACGCGCAGCTGCGAGACCAGGCGTTGGCGGTGGCCGCGGCATTGCGTGCGGCCGGGGTCTGCGCCGGTGACACGGTCGCGGTGCTGGGACCCAAGAGCGCCGAAGAAGTGCCGGCCGTGCTCGGCATCCTGGCCGCCGGTGCTGCCTATCTGCCGATCGGCGTCGATCAGCCCCGCGACCGCGCCGAACGCATGCTGGCGACCGGTTCGGTGCGCCTCGCCCTGGGGTGCGGCGGCGGGCAGCTGTCGCTATCGGTGCCGGCGCTGGCCGTCGCTGACGTGATCAACGACGGACCGGGTGAATTCTCTTTGGCGGCAGCCGATCCCGCTCGCCTTGCCTATGTGCTGTTCACCTCGGGTTCGACCGGTGAACCCAAGGGCGTCGAACTGACGCACGCCAGCGTGATGAACACCATCGAGTTCCTCACCCGTCACTTCGAGATCGGCGCCGCCGATCGTTGGCTAACGCTGGCCACGCTGGAAGCCGACATGTCGGTGCCGGATATTTTTGCCACGTTGCGGGCCGGCGGGGCGATCGTCATGGTCGACGAGGCGCAGCGCCGCGATCCCGATGCCTGGGCCCGCCTGGTCGACACCCACAAAGTCACGGTGCTGAACTTCATGCCGGGATGGCTGGACATGCTGGTCGAGGCCGGCCACCGGCGGTTGTCGTCGCTGCGGGCGGTGGCCGTCGGCGGCGACTGGGTGCGCCCCGGCCTGGCCCGGCGGTTGCACGGCGAGGCACCCGACGTGCGTTTCGCCGGACTGGGGGGCGCCACCGAAACCGCAATACACGCAACCATTTTCGAGCTCGGCTTCGAGCACGGGAGAGTGACCGGCCTGCCGGCCGACTGCGCCGCGGTGCCGTACGGCACACCGTTGCCGAACATCGCCTGTCGGGTGGTCAACGACGCGGGCGGCGACTGTCCCGATTGGGTGGCTGGTGAGTTGTGGTTGTCCGGCCGCGGTATCGCGAGGGGTTACCGTGGCCGCCCCGACCTGACCGCCGAACGTTTCGTCGCATATGACGACCGGCGGTGGTATCGCAGTGGTGACCTGGTGCGCTATTGGCCGGACGGCACGCTGGAGTTCGTCGGCCGGGCCGATCACCGCGTCAAGGTCAGTGGCTATCGCATCGAACTCGGCGAGGTCGAAGCCGCGTTGGCGCGCCTACCGGGCGTGCCGGGCGCCGTCGCTGCCGTCGTGCCCACGAACGGTTCGGACGTGCTGGCGGCCGCGGTCCGCGTCGACGACAGGCAACTCACTGCGGACCAGATCCGTTGTGCCCTTGCTGAACTTGTTCCGGAGTATATGATTCCGCGGCACCTGTGCCTGGTGCAGCGCATCCCGTTCACCGTCAGCGGGAAGATCGACCGGCGCGCCGTCGCGGCCGAGTTGACCGCTGCTGTCGCCGACTCGGGCGAGTCCGGCCACCGCGACCCGTCCACACCGCTGGAGTCGGCGCTGGCCGCAATCGTGGGCGAAGTACTGGGCATCGAGCGCATAGGCGTCGGCGACGACTTCTTCAGTCAGGGTGGGGATTCGGTGTTGGCCACAGCCGCGGTGGCCCGCATTCGGAGCTGGCTGGACACCCCGGATGCCAGCGTCGCCGACATCTTCGCCGCCCGGACGGTCGCGGCGCTGGCCGACCGGCTCGGGAGTTACGAGCCCGATCCGCAACGCTTGCAGAAGGTCGCCGAAGTGTATCTGGAAGTGGCCGGCATGGATGACGCCGAGGTGCAGTCGCAGATAGCTGGACAATGATGAGCCCGGCCGGCTGCGACGAATGATCGGCAACAAAGCCCACTGGCCGTAGTGGTGTTCTCGCGCCCAAGATAGGGTAGCCTCCAAAAAGTTAGGGCAGCCTTTACTAAATATCAGGCGGAGGGCGCTTTGCCGCGATGCAGCACCGACAAACTGACGACGGCGGCCGCCGGGTTTGCGCCGTGGGTCAAGCATTTGCCGGGACCTGAGCATCCGCGTTGGCCCGGGGCCACCATTGTGTTTCCGCACGCCGGCGCGGCGGCGGCAAGCTACCGCGGCCTGGCAGCTCAGCTGTCCACCGGCGGCGAGACGTTCATCGTGCAGTACCCGCAACGCGCCGACCGGTTCGGCGAACCCGCCGCGGCAACCATCTCCGAGCTGGCCCGCAGCCTGTTCGCCGCCGGTCGCTGGGATGAAGTTGCGCCGCTACGGCTGTTCGGGCACAGCATGGGCGCGGTGGTGGCCTTCGAGTTTGCCCGCATCGCCGAAGAGCACGAGGTGGCGATACAGAAGCTGTGGGTGTCGGCCGGCCCGGCGCCGTGCACCGTCGCACGGATGCCCAGGCTGCCGACCGCCGACGCCGAACTGCTCGCACACATGGCCGAAATCGGCGGAACCGATCCCCGGCTGCTCGCCGACGAGGAGTTCGCGCAGCTGATCACGACCGCGGTCCGGGGCGACTACCGTGCGCTCAACCGCTACGACTGTGCGCCCGGAGTGGCCATCCGGGCCCCTATCCACGCCATCGGTGGCCGAAGCGACCGTCGCATCGACGTCGGTGTGCTGCGCCGCTGGGCAAAGCACACCACGGCCGGCTTCGCGATGTCGTTCTACAACGGCGGGCACTTCTACGTGTATGACCACATCGACGCCGTCGCCGCGCAGGTCAATGCCAATGTCCGATAGCCACTTTCGCCAACCGCTCGCCGATGCCGACGCCGACCCGGTGGTGATCGTCGGCATGGCGGTTGAGGCGCCCGGCGGTGTCGACACCGCCGCCGATTACTGGGCACTGCTGTCGCAGCAGCGTGAGGCGCTGGGCCGGTTTCCCTTGGACCGGGGCTGGCCGGTTCGTGACCTGATCGACGGGTCACGGCGCGACGGTTTCAAAGAGATCCACGATTCTGGTGGATTCCTGACGGGTGCGTCGACGTTCGATCCTGGGTTTTTCGGCATCTCCCCGCGGGAAGCCACCGCGATGGACCCGCAGCAACGGGTCGCGCTTCGCGTGTCGTGGCGTGCGGTGGAGAACAGCGGCATCAATCCCGACGATCTGGCTGGGCACGATGTGGGCTGCTACGTGGGCGCATCAGTCACCGGTTATGGACCCGATATGGCGGAATTCTCCAGCTACAGCGGGCATCTGATCACTGGCACCGCGTTGGGGGTGATCTCTGGACGCATCGCCTACACGCTGGGGCTGGCAGGACCGGCGTTGACCGTGGACGCGTCTTGCGCCTCGGCGCTGGCCGCGTTTCACGTCGCGGTGCAGTCGGTGCGGGCCGGCGACTGCGATATGGCGCTGGCCGGCGGCGTTTGCGTCATGGGTTCACCGGGCTTCTTCGTCGAGTTCTCCAAGCAACACGCCTTATCCGACGATGGCCATTGCCGCCCGTACAGCGCGCAGGCGAGCGGAACGGTGTGGGCCGAGGGGGCGGCGATGTTTGTGCTGCAACGCAAGTCGGCCGCGTTGCGCAACAACCGGCCGATCGTGGCCGAGATCCGTGCCAGTGCGATCAACCAGGACGGCCGCGGTGCCGGCCTGACCGCCCCCAGCGGCGCGGCGCAGGTCCGGTTGTTCCGGCGGGCAATTGCCCAGGCCGGGGTCCGCCCGCAGCAGGTCGCGATGATCGAGGGGCACGGCACCGGCACTCAGCTCGGCGACCGCATCGAATTGCAATCGCTGGCCCAAACCTACGGTGATAGCGAACCCGGTGCGGGACCGCTGCTGGGATCGGTGAAATCCAATGTGGGTCACGCCCAGGCGGCCGCCGGGGCACTGGGCTTGGCTAAGGTCCTGGTTTCAGCCAGCCAAGGTGCCGTACCGCCAACCCTGCACGTCGCCGAGGCGAGCCGCGAAATCGGCTGGGACAGTCAGGGTTTGCGTCTCGCCCAGACGTTGACTCCGTGGCCGGCGGTCCAGGGGCAGCGTATTGCCGCAGTGTCGGCATTCGGTATGAGCGGCACCAATGCGCATGTGATCGTGTCGGTCCCGGCCGCGTCCGCCCACGGCGGGCTGACTTTGGCCGATGCGCAGACGAGCGGGGTGTGATGCCGGCTCAGCGATCGCCCGACGGGCGTATCCCGGTGTTGCTCAGCGCACACGAAGCGGATCTGATCGGACAAGACGCCACGGCCATCTTGGCCTATCTGGGCCGGCTGCCCGGGTCGCAGGATTGCCCGGCCGCGGTGGCCGCCACCTTGTTGCGCACCCGCCGGGTGCGGCGACACCGTGCAGTGGTGCGGGCAGCCGACCGGACAGAATTGGCGGCCGGGCTCCGAGCGCTCGCCGACGGTGACGAGCATCCGCTGGTGGCTGTGTCCTCGTCGACCGCCGCCCCACGCACAGCGTTCGTGTTTCCCGGCCAGGGCAACCAATGGCCGTCGATGGGTGCCGACGCCTACCGACTGTTGCCTGCTTATCGGTCGGCGGCGGACAGATGCGCCGAGGCGTTCACAGCGGCCGCGCTGCCCTCGCCGCTGCCATATCTGATCGGCGGCGAGGAGCCGGACTGGTCGCAGCTGCACATCCAGGCCGCCCAATTCACCCACTCGGTCGCCTTGGCGCAGGTGTGGCGATCCTGCGGAATTCTTCCCGATGTGACACTGGGCCACAGTCTGGGGGAGGTGGCGGCCGGCTATGTGGCCGGCGCCGTCGCCCTGCCGGATGCGGTCGCCGTGGTCGCTGCCCGGGCCACCGTGGTGGACCGGTTGCCCGGTCACTATGGCATGGCGGTGCTGGGCGCCGAGATCGAACAGGCGAAGCGGCTGATTGCCGCAGTACCGGGCTGGCTGGAAGTTTCGGTGGTGAACGCGCCGTCGTCGACCGTGGTTTCCGGTGACCGCGATGCGGTGGCCGGCGTTGTGGCGCAGGCGGAGCGCGGTGGCGTGTTCGTCCGTGAGATCGCCGTCGACTTCCCCGCCCATACCACCGCGCTGGAACCGCTGCGCCCGATGCTGGAAGGTCTGTTGCCGGACGCGGCGTTCGTGGACGCGCCGGTGGAGTTCATCGGCTCGGCCACCGGGTCGGTTGTTCCCGCGGGAACGGACTTCGCCGGATACTGGTATGAAAATCTGCGCCGCACAGTCCGATTCGACAATGCGGTGGCCGCCGCTGTGCGTCGCGGCATCGGCGCTTTCGTCGAGCTGTCCGCGCATCCGTCGTTGCTCTACGCGCTGGCCGAGCTGACCGACGACGCGCTGATCGTTGGCTCGGGGCGCCGTGACGAGCCGTTCGCCGATCAACTCGCGGCGAACATCGCCGCCGCTGCGGTGGCCGACCCCGGCTACCGGTGGGCCGACGCGAGCGGACTCGGCAATCTGGGCGCCCGTCTGTGGTTACCGGATTTTCCCAACGTGCCGATGCAAGCGATACACCTGTGGGCCACACCCGAACCACTCCTCGACGTCGTGCCAGCGGCCGAATCGGCAGTCACCGTTGCTGTCGAGCAGTGGCAGCCCGTCGCGGAGACAGCGTCCACGCGCAACGGAAGCCCTTGTCGGGTAGCGATCGTCGATTCCGACGGTCGTGTGGTGACGCGGCAGCTGGCGCAGGCCCTTGGCGCCCACCACGGCAGCGTGGCAGTGCAGCCGGCCGACGCGGAGATCGTCGTCATCGTCGCGCCGGCACTGACCGACCCCGACCCGATAGTCGCCGCAGACGAGATGACCCACCGGGCCGGCGCGGGACTGCCCGACTACGCCGCCGTGGTCGGTCCGCGCTGCCGCAATGTTTGGCTGCTCACCGGCGGCGGTGAACAGGTTCGCTCCGACGATCCTGTCGCACTGCCGGCGCAAGCAGCTCTGGCCGCGATGCACCGCTGCGTTGGTTTCGAATTCGGCGACCAGACGTTCGGTCACCTGGACCTGCCGAACTGGGACGTCGACGCCGACACCGTGTCGGCTTGCCTGCAGGTGCTCGTCGGTGGTGCCGGCGAAGCGGCTGTACGCGACGGCGGTGATGGGCGGCTCCGCCGTTATGTCCGCACGATCTCCACGACGAACCGATCGGTACCGGAACGCCCGCTCCGGGGCGCCGCGCTGGACAGCGTGGTCATCACCGGCGGCAACGGAGCCATCGGGCTGCGGTATGCCCGGTACTGCGTCGAACACGGGGCTGGGCAGGTAGTCCTTTTGAGCCGCAACGGCGTTGAGCCTGACACCTTGCACCGGCTGACCGACGGGTACGGTGCCGAGGTACATGCGCCGCGGTGCGACATCACCGATCCCGACGCACTGGCTGCCGTGGTCGCACAGCACGCGGGCACTCCCGCGTCGTTGCTGATCCATGCCGCCGGTGTCGGAAAGTTCGTCCCGCACGGTGAGTTGACCGAAACCGACCTGGCCGCGGTTTTCGGGGCCAAGGTTGTCGGTCTGGCCGGCGTGCTCGACAGCTGGCCGCTGGGTGCGCAGGCCCGGATCCTGTTGTGCTCCTCGGTATCCGCGGTGTGGGGCGGCCGCGGGCACGTCGCGTATGCGGCATCCAACCGGATGCTCGAGGTGCTCGCCGGCCGGCTGCGGGCGCAGGGGCTGGACTGCACCGCCGTACGGTGGGGGCTGTGGCCCGGTGCCGGAATCCTCGAGCCCGGCGAGGTCAGCCGGATCGAGACATCGGGCCTGCTCACCATGGACGCCGACGCGGCAATCCAGGCCAGCCTGCGTCCTCACGACGGTGACCCGCTGATCTTCCGCGCCGACTTCGACAGGCTGCGCATGTTCTTCGAAAGCCAGGGGGTCCCGGCGCCGTTGCGCGGCGAGCCACCGGCCGGCACAGCGGCTTTCGAAGCGGCCGCGGACGCTCGTGGCGTGGCCACGATCACCGAGATAGTACGGGGTGCACTGGCCGCCGCCCTAAGCGCAGCCAGCCCGGATTCGGTAGACCTGAACACCGCGCTGGTCGACCTGGGCGTGGACTCGCTGCTCGCGCTTGATCTGCGAAAGCGGCTGCGGCGCAGCACCGGCCGGGCGGTTCCGCTAGGGAGGCTGCTGGGCGGCATCACCGGAGCGCAACTCATCGACGACCTGCAGTCCGAACCCGTCGGTGAGCCAGCGACGCCGCAGAGCTTGGAAAGTCAAGGCAGATTGGGATACTCACGTGACTGACGCGATCGACACCGGCGCCGAGCTGGACGACAAGCGCCTGGAGTTGCTGCGCCGCAGGCTCGGTGAACGGGGTCTGATCCGCGTTGCGTCCGCACCCGCTGCGCATGCCCCCGCTGAGATGACCCACGGGCAACGGCGGATGTGGTTCGTGCAGGCGGTGGACCCGAGCAGCGCGCTGCTCAACATCTGTGTGTCCTACCGCCTCACCGGCACCGTCGACGTCGCGCGCCTGCACCGCGCGGTAGATGCGGTGGCCCTGCGCCACCCGGTGCTGCGCACCACCTATCACAGCGACAGCGAGGGTGACCCGCATCAGGCCGTTCACGACGAGCTGCGGCCGGCCTGGGCGCAGCACGACCTGTCGGGGCTGGCGGAGCAGGCGCGCCGGCTGCGGCTGGAGGTGCTGGCCCAGCGTGAGTTCGCCCGGCCCTTCGACCTGACCACCGAATCCTCGCTGCGGATCACCGTGGTTCGGGTGGGGGCAGCAGAACTGGTGCTGCTGCTGAGCGCTCATCACATCGCATGGGACGACGGATCGTGGTCGGTGTTCTTCGGCGACCTGACCCGCGCCTACACCGACCTCAGAGCACTGGATGGCCCGGCCTCGCGGCCCACCCGCGACCTGCCCGCCTCGAGTGCCGCGATCGAGGAAGACCTCGCCTATTGGCTCGCCCTGATGGCGGATCCGCCTGAGCCACTGGAACTTCCGGGTCCCAACGGTTCGGTGGTGTCGAGTACCTGGCGCGCGCAGCGCGTCACTACACGGCTATCGCAGTCGGTCGTGGAACGCGTGTCGGTGCTGGCCCGGGAAACCGGTGCCACCCCGTACACGGTGCTGTTGGCCGCGTTCGGCGCGCTGATCTTCCGCTACACCCACACCGGCGACTTTCTGATCGCCGCCCCAGTGCTCAACCGCGACGCCGGAACCGAAGACGTGATCGGCTATTACGGCAACACCGTTGCGCTGCGGCTGCGACCGCGGTCCCGGCAGACCTTCCGTGAACTGGTAGCGCAGGCCCGCGACGCCACGCTCGGCGCGTTCGCCCACCAGCGCGTCGACCTGGACCGGGTGGTGGCCGAATCCAACCCCGACCGCCGCCACGGCGCCGAACGGATGACCAGGATCAGCTTCGGGCTGCGCGAACCCGACGGCGGCGGATTCTGTCCGCCGGGCGTGCGGTGCCACCGTGACGAACTGCGCGGCCAGTTCACCCAACTGCCACTGGGATTCATGATCGAGCTTGAGCCGGCCGGCGCCGCGCTGGTCGAGGCCGAATACCTCGTCGAGGTGCTGGATGGTCCGCTGGTCTCGGGCCTGCTCGAGCACTATGGCGTGCTGCTCGACAGCGGGCTGGCCGCTCCCGACACCGCGCTGTCAGCACTGGACGTGATGAGCCACGACGACGCGACCTGGCTGCGCGCGGTTTCAGCCGGCGAACAGTTCAGCACACCGGCCAGCACCTTGACGGAATTGGTGCAGCGGCAGGTGCAGGCCACCCCGGACGGCGTCGCGGTGGTCTACGAAGGCCGCCGATACAGCTACCGGGAGATCGACGAGGAAGCAAACCGGGTGGCGCACTGGCTGATCGGCCAGGGTATCGGCACCGAGGACCGGGTCGCGGTGCTGCTCGACAAGTCGCCCGAATTGGTCACCACCGCGCTGGGAATCCTCAAAGCCGGGGCGGTGTACCTGCCGATCGACCCGACCTATCCGAAGGACCGGCTGGCGTTCATCTTGGGCGACTGCGCACCCAAACTGGTTGTGCACAAACCTATCACGGGTTTGGCGGGCCATTCCGCGGCTGATCCTGGTCCGGCTGCACTGGTGCGACCGCTGGGGTCGTCAAACACCGCCTACCTGATCTACACCTCCGGCTCGACCGGCCTGCCCAAGGGCGTGCCGGTGCCGCACGCGCCGATCGCAGAGTACTTCGTCTGGTTCGGCGGCGAATACCAGGTCGACGCCTCCGACCGGCTGCTTCAAGTGGCCTCACCCAGTTTCGACGTGTCCATCGCCGAGATCTTCGGCACGCTGGCCTGCGGTGCGCGCCTGGTGATTCCGCGCCCGGACGGGCTGCGCGACATCGGGTACCTGACCGAGCTGTTGAGCCGCGAAGGCATCACCTCGATGCACTTCGTACCGTCGCTGCTGGGGTTGTTCCTGTCGCTACCCGGTGTCAACCGCTGGCGCACGCTGCGCCGAGTGCCGATCGGCGGCGAGCCGCTGCCCGGCGAGATCGCCGACAAATTCCACAGCACCTTCGACGCGCAGCTGGTGAACTTTTACGGGCCCACCGAGACCATCGTCAACGCCACCAGCTACAAAGTGGAAGGCACCCAGGGCACTCGGATCGTGCCGATCGGCCGGCCCAAGATCAACACCGAGCTGCATCTGCTCGACGACGCGCTGCAGCGGGTGCCGGTGGGCGTAATCGGCGAGATCTACCTCGGCGGAACGCATCTGGCGCACGGCTACCACCGCCGGAGCGCCCTGACCGCGGAGCGATTCGTCGCCGACCCGTTCACGACCGGTGGCCGGTTGTACCGCTCGGGTGATCTGGCCCGGCGCAACGCCGACGGCGACATCGAGTTCGTCGGGCGTGCCGACGAGCAGGTCAAGATCCGCGGTTTCCGCATCGAGCTGGGCGAGGTCGCCGCAGCGATCTCGGTCGACCCCAGCGTTGGCCAGGCCGTCGTGATAACCACGGACCTGCCGCAGCTGGGCAAGAGCCTGGTCGGGTACGTGACCCCGGCCGCGGGCGGCCCCGACACCGTGGACGTCGAGCGCATCCGCGCGCGGGTGGCCGCGGCGCTGCCGGCGTACATGAACCCGGCCGGCTACGTCGTCGTGCCGGAAATCCCGATCACCACGCACGGCAAGATCGACCGCGACGCGCTGCCGGTACCGCAGATCACCGCGTCCGTCGCCTACCGCCCACCGGCAACGGCGACCGAGCGCCGGCTCGCCGCCCTGTTCTCCCGGCTGCTCGGCCATAACCGAGTCGGCGCCGACGACTCGTTCTTCGACTTGGGCGGCCACTCGCTGGTCGCCACCAAGCTGGTCGCCGCGGTGCGCGTGGAATTCGGGGTGGAACTGGGCATCCGCGAAATCTTCGAACTGCCGACGGTGGGCGGGCTGGCTGAGCGGATAGACCAGGTCGCCGCCGGCACGGCGCCGGCGCCGCGGCCCAAACTCGTCGCCACCGCGCACGACGAGCCGCTGCCGCTGTCGGCGTCGCAACTGCGGATCTGGTTCGCCTACCGCATCGAGGGGCCAAGCCCGGTCAACAACATCCCCTTCGCCGGCCGGCTGTCCGGACCCTGTGACGTCGACGCGCTGGTCGCCGCCGTCGGCGACGTGGTGACGCGCCACGAAATCCTGCGCACCACCTACCTAGAAATCGACGGTGTCCCTTACCAAGTGGTCAACCCGGCCGTCGACTTCCCGGTGCGCCGCGCCGGCTGCTCAGGCGGCGACCCTGACACCTGGCTGCAGCAGCAACTGGACGCCGAGCGGCGACAGTGTTTTGAACTCGACCACGAGTGGCCGATCCGGGCAGCGGTGCTCGACACCGGCGACGAGCACGTGCTGTCTCTGGTGGTGCACCACATCGCCGCCGACCACTGGTCGGGCGAGGTGATGTTCGCCGACCTAATGACCGCCTACCACGCCCGCCGCACAGGGGAAGCCCCGTCCTGGGCACCGCTGCGTGTGCAGTACGCCGACTACGCGGGGTGGCAGGGCGAATTGCTATCCGAGCCGCCCGGGGCGGGCGAACCCGGCATCGTCGGCGTCCAACGGGACTACTGGCAACGCCAGCTGGCCGGACTGCCCGAGGACACCGGTCTGCGCCCCGACTTCGCCCGCCAGCCGGTGCCCAGCGGGGCAGGCGAGTCGGTCGAATTCAGTATCGACTGGACTACCCGCACCAAACTGGCGGCACTGTGCCGCGAATTAAGCATCACCGAGTTCATGCTGCTGCAGGCCGCCGTCGCGGTGGTGCTGCACAAAGCCGGTGGCGGGGCGGACATCCCGCTGGGCACTCCGGTCGCCGGGCGTGCCGAACCCGAACTCGACCAACTGGTCGGCTTTTTCGTCAACATCGTCGTGCTGCGCAACGACCTGCACGGCAACCCCACGCTGGGTGAGGTGTTGCTGCGGACGCGGGAGACGGCGCTAGCCGCCTACGCCCACCAGGATCTGCCGTTCGACCGGGTGGTGGACGCGGTCAACCCGATGCGGTCGCTGTCGCGCAACCCGTTGTTCCAGGTGGTCGTGCATGTGCGCGATCAGCTGCCCGCCGGGCGGGTGATCGACTCCGGGCCGGCACGGGACACCCTGTTCAGCGCGCTGGCGCCGACGTTCGACATGGCGCACGCCGACCTGAGCGTCAACTTCTTCGCCACTGAAGGACCGGCCGAACCGTCGGGCGCCGGCTATGTCGGGCAGGTGATCTTCCGCAGCGAGCTCTACCGGCGCGGCACCGTCGAGCGGTTGGTCGACTGGCTGGGTCAAGTCGTCGATGAGTTTGCCAGCGATGTCGATCAACGTTTGCGGGATGTGCAGTTGGCGGGCGGCGCCGAACGACAGCGGATCCTGACCCAGTGGAGCCGCGGGCCGCAGCCGCAACCGGGGCGTCCGCGCACCATCCCCGAACTGCTGGAGCCCAGCCGAGCATGGGGAGCCGACAGGGTCGCGGTGTGCTGCGGCGACCACCAGATCGACTACCCGACGTTGCACCGCCGCTCGGACAACTTCGCCCAGCTGCTGGCCGGTCACGGGATCGGGCCGGGATCGCTGGTCGGGTTGTCCACCCGGCGCGGCATCGACCTGGTGGTGGCGCTGGTGGGCATCATGAAGGCCGGCGCCGGCTATTTCCCGCTGGATCCCGGTTATCCGTTGGCGCGCAAGGAGTTCATGCTCGACGATGTTCGGCCTCGGGTCGTCGTGGCCACCGCCGAGGCGGCCGCCATGCTGCCCGAAGTCGCTGGCATGACGGTGATTTCACTCGACGACCCCGGGGTGCGGGCGGCGCTGGACGATGGCTCGCAGCACTCGACTTTTCCGCTTCCCCCGCCGCATCCCGACGACCCGATGTACCTGGTGTTCACCTCGGGATCGACCGGCACACCCAAGGGCGTGCTGGGCACGCATCGCGCAATGACGGCGCGGCTGGACTGGCAGCTGCTGCATTACCCGCTGACCGGGCGCGGTGACGTTCGGCTGGCCCAGGCCTCGATGACGTTCCTGGAAGGCAGCATGGAGACGCTGGCGGGTCTGGCCGCCGGCGCCACGATGATCTTGGCCGACGACGCCGAGCACCGCGACCCCGAAGCGCTGGCCGCGCTCGTGCGACGCCATTCGGTGACCCAGGTCACCGCGGTGGCCAGCCTGGTATCGACACTGGTCGACACGGCGCCGGACGTGCTGCGCTCGCTGACGCGGCTGGTGTGCAGCGGTGAACCGGTCAGCGTCTCACTGCTGGAACGGTCGGTGGCGGCCTGTGATTCGGTCGGCCCGGAGCTGCTGAACAACTTCGGCGCCACCGAAACTTCCGGCGGTCTGGTTCGCGGGCCGTTGGAGTTGCCCACCCCGATCCTGGGCCGCCCGACGCCCGGCTCGCAGGTGTACCTGCTCGACGAGGCGCTCGCACCGGTACCCGCCGGCGTGGTGGGCGAGCTGTACTACGCCGGCAGCCAGCTGGTGCGCGGCTACTGGAAGCGGCCCGGATTGACGGCTGCGCGCTTCGTGCCCAACCCGTATGCAACCGAACCCGGTGCTCGGTTCTATCGCAGCGGCGACCGGGCGCGCTGGACCGACGACGGCCGGCTGGAGTTCGTCGGCCGCACTGACCATCAGGTCAAGGTGCGCGGCTTCCGGGTCGAGTTGGGTGAGGTCGAGGCGGCGCTCAAGGCGGCCGACGGGGTGGCCGCTGCGGCCGCGCGCACCTGGGAACTGCACGGCGGCACGACATTGGCCGGGTATGTGGTGGCGCAGTCCGCGGTCGCCCCGTCGATCAGCGACGAAGCCGCGACGTCGGCGTTCGCCGCCTCGGTGCGCGCCGCGGTGTCCGCGGTGTTACCGGGATACATGATGCCCTCGTCGATCACCGTGCTCGACGCGATGCCCGCCACGGAGTCAGGCAAGCTGAACCGGCCCGCGCTGCCGCAGCCGGCGGCCAGTACCACCGGACACAGCGAGCCGCCGCGCACCGACACCGAACGTGCGGTGGCCCTGGTGTTCACCGATCTGCTCGCCGTCAAAGAGGTGGGGCGGTTCGACGACTTCTTCGCGCTTGGCGGCGACAGCATCCTGTCGGTCCAGCTCGCGGCGCGCGCTCGGGCCGCCGGCCTTGCGATCAGCCCGCGGATGGTCTTCGAACACCCCACCGTGCAGCGGCTGGCCGCCGCACTCGAGGAGGGCAACGGCATTCCGGAAAGCGCCGGGGCACATGATGTCCGGTACGCACCGATGAGCACATCGGGGCTTTCCGCGCAGGATTTGGCGGTGGTGACGTCGTCCTGGGCGGCTTCGAGGGAGGACATGCCGTGACCCTCACGCCCTCGCAAACCGGCGCCGTAACGGCGGCCGACGCCGGCATCGAGGACGTGATGGCGCTCAGCCCGCTGCAGCGGGGGTTGTTTTCGCTGACCACACTGGCCGGGTTCGCCGACGACGAGCCGGGCCAGGACCCGTACGTGATCGCGATGGCCGCCGACGTCGTCGGTACGCTCGACGTCGCGTTGCTCCGTGATTGTGCCGTAACGATGTTGGTTCGCCATCCCAATCTGCGGGCCAGCTTCGTCAACCGCAACCTGCCGCATCCGGTGCAGGTGGTACCGTCCCGGGTCGACCTGCCGTGGCGGCAGGTGACGGCCACCCCTGACGACGTCGCGCGGTTAGAGGCCGACGAACGGGCCCGGCCGTTCGACCTCGAGCGCACACCGGCGATCCGCTTTCTGCTCATCGAATTGCCCTATCTCCGTTGGCGTTTAGTGATCACTGCGCACCATATCTTGATCGACGGCTGGTCGCTGCCGGTTTTCGTCGGTGAGATGATCACGCTGTACAGATCCGGCGGCGACTGCGCGGCACTGCCGTCGCCGCGGCCGTATCGCGACTACATCGGTTGGCTCGCGGACCGGGATCAGGCTGCCAGCCAACATATCTGGCACGAGCATCTGGCCGGGTTGCCTGGTCCCACACTACTGTCGGCGGCGCCGACCGGTCGCCGGTCCGGCGCCGCTGGGCTGCCGCGGCGCACCGAACTGCGACTAGACCGTCAGGAAACCGAGCACCTGACCGGCCAGACACGTTCGCGCGGCGTCACTCTCAATTCGCTGATCCAGCTGGCCTGGGCGCTGGTGCTCTCCCGGCTGACCGGCCGCGACGACGTGGTCTTCGGCGTCACCGTGTCGGGCCGGCCCGCTGAGCTGGCCGGCGTGGAGACCATGATCGGCCTGTTTATCAACACGGTACCGCTGCGCGTACGGCTGAATTCCACCGCGACCGTCGGCGCACAATGCCTTGCGGTGCAACGCGATGCGGCCCTGCTGCGCGAGCACTGCTATCTGGGGCATACGCAGCTGCGGGCGTTGGGCGGTGTCGGCGAGATGTTCGACACTTTGCTGGTCTACGAGAACTTCCCGCCCGGCGGCGTGGTCGCGGGCGGCGAATTCACCGCCGGCGCTGCCGCATTCCGGCCGGCCGCGCTGGAGAGCCTGTCGCACTTCCCGCTCACGCTGGCGGCTCACCTGCTCGACGGCGAGCTGAATTTGCTGGTCGAGGCAATCGACGGGGCGCTGGACACTACCACACCTGAGACGTTGGGCCGCCGGGTGTTGACCACCGCGCAGCGGCTGATCGAGAGGTGGGACAACCGACTGGGCGAGGTCAGCGTCCTGCTCGAGGGTGAGGCTGACCGGTTGCGCACCGACGCCGGGCTGGCGACGGCACCGTCGGCAGCACACCCGCACGGCCTGCACCAACGGTTCGCCGCGATCGCGCGGAGCATGCCGGACCGCGTGGCGGTGAGCTGGGCCGGTGGGGCGCTGCGCTACGCCGAGCTGGACGCCGCGGCCGACCGGCTGGCCGCCGAGCTCACCGATCGGGGAGCACTCGTCGAAACCCCGGTCGCGATAAGGCTTTCCCGCGGCCCGCAGTACGTCGTGGCGATGCTCGCGGTGCTCAAGACCGGCGCCATGTGCGTGCCGCTGGAACCCGCGATGCCGCCCGAACGGGTTGATTCGATCCTGCGCCAGACCGGCGCGGCGATCGTCGTCGACCAGGCCCTGGTGGCGAGCGCCGAACAGCAGCGCTCTGGTTTCTGCCCGGCCGAGGTCGGTACCGATCAGGCCGCTTACGTGGTCTTCACCTCCGGGACGACCGGCGAGCCCAAGGGTGTCGTGGGTACCCATGGCGCCCTGAACGCTTACGCCGACGACCACATCGCGCGGGTCTTGCGGCCGGCGTGCGCGCGGCTGAGGCGCCCGTTGAAGATCGCACACGGCTGGTCGTTCGCTTTCGACGCCGCCTGGCAGCCGCTGGTCGCGCTGCTGGACGGCCACAGCGTCCACATCGTCGACGAGCGCACCCAGCCCGATGCGGAAGCCTTAATGTACACGATTGCCGAGCACGGCATCGACATGATCGACACCACCCCGTCGATGTTTGCTCAGCTACGGGCATTTGGTTTGCTGAACAGGGTGCCGTTGGTGGTGCTCGCGCTGGGCGGCGAAGCGATCGGCGCGTCGATGTGGGCGGCGATCCGCGACGACTGCGCGTGCAGCGGGCTGGCGGCCTACAACTGCTACGGCCCCACCGAGACCACGGTCGAAGCCGTGGTCGCCGCGATCGACGAGCATGACGAGGCGTCGATCGGGCGGCCGACCTGCGGCACCCGCGGCTACGTACTGGACTCCGGACTGCGGCCGGTGCCCTACGGGGTGGCCGGCGAACTGTATGTGGCCGGACCGCAGCTCACTCGCGGATACCTGGGCCGGCCGGGTGAAACCTGTTCGCGATTCGTCGCCGACCCGTTCGTGGCCGGCCAGCGGATGTACCGCACCGGCGACGTCGTGCGGCGCGCCCCCGGCGGCGCACTGTCGTATCTGGGCCGCGCCGACGCCCAGGTCAACATCCGTGGCTACCGGGTGGAACCCGACGAGGTCGCGGCCACCCTCGAAGCGCATCCCTTCGTGCGCGAAGCGCGCGTTCTGGTCAGCGACCACCGCGGTGGTCCGCGGCTGAGCGCCTACGTCGCGCCGGCGCCCGGCGCCGATCCCACCCCGGCCGAGCTGCGGGCCATGCTCGACGCGCGGCTGCCGCGCTTCATGCTTCCGCACCGCATCGTCGTCGTCGAGCGCATCCCGCTGACGGCCAACGGCAAATTGGACGAAACCGCTCTGGCCGCCCTGGTCTCCGATGCCTCGGCCGCCTCGACTGCGTCCGAACCCGAGACGGCCACCGAAACCGCGCTGTGCCAACTGCTTTCAGAAATTCTTGAACACCCCGCGGTAGACGTGACCGCCGACTTTCTGCAGCTGGGACTGGACAGCATCGTGGCGCTGTCGATCGTGCAAGCGGCCCGCCGCCGCGGCATTGCGCTGCGCGCGCGCCTGATGCTCGAGTGCAGCACGCTGCGCGAACTCGCCGACGCCATGGATAGCGAGGCCGCTGAAATTGCAGTAACCGCAGTGACCGCCATTGATGGGGAGGCCATCGATGCCGCCGGAGCCGGCCGGCACCACGGGCCCGAAAGCGGACCCATCCCGCTGTTACCTAACGCCCACTGGCTCTACGAATACGGCGATCCACGGCGGCTGGCCGAGACCGAAGCGCTTCGGCTGCCCGAGGGCCTTGACGGTGAACAGCTGCGGATCGCGCTGTCGACCGTCGTCAAGGGTCACGAGGTGCTGCGCTGCAGGCTGGATCGCGCCACGATGACGCTGCAGCCCGGCCCGGGCGCCGACATCCTGACCGAGATCAGCGTGCCTGCCGAAGACCACGGTGACCTGGCGGCGGCGGTCGCTCGCGCACGCCGGAGCGGCGCTGGAGCGTCTGGACCCCGAACGGGGCGTTCTGATCGCGGCGTTGTGGCTGCGGCCCCCGACCGGACCGAGCGTGCTGGTGCTGGTTGCACACGTGCTCGCCATGGATCCGGCGTCATTGCGCGTGGTGCACGGCGAACTCGACGCCGCCCTGCACGCGCTGGCCGGCGGCCGCGAACCGGCGCCGGTGCGTGAACACACCAGCTACCGCCGGTGGAGTGCGGCGCTGACCCGGCGCGCCGCCCGGCTGGATACCGTGGCCTTCTGGTCGTCCCAACTCGACGGCGCCGATCCCGACCTCGGCCGCAGGCGGGTCCGTCCCGACCTCGACCGGGCTGGTGCGCTGTCGGTGTGCTCGGCGCTCACCGACGCCGACGTCACCGCCGCATTGTTGAGTTCCCGGATGCCGATGTCCGAGTTGGTCATCGCGGCGGTGGCCGAAACGGTGACGCGGTGGCGTCAGGCCCGCGGTCAGGACACCCCGCCGCCGCTGCTGGCCTTGGAAACGCACGGCCGCGCCGACGCGGTGGTCGACGACTCCGCACCGCAAACCGGTGACCGCCTGGATACCACCGACACCGTGGGACTGCTGACCGCGATCTACCCGCTGCGGGTGGACCCCACCGATCCGCTGGGCGTCGCCGGGCAATTGGCAAGATCCCCGGCGACGGCATCGACTACGGCCTGCTGCGCTATCTGCGCCGCGACACAGCCGAGCAGCTGGGCAGGCTTCCCGGAACCGCAGCTGCTGGTGAATTATCTGGGTCGCGCGGATCTCGCCGGCCCGGGCGGGTTGCCGAGCCGACCACGAGCTGCTGCACGGGTTGTCGCTGCTGCCCGAACCGCACCAGGCGGTGCGTCACGAGCTGAGCATCTTCGCCGCCGTGCTACGTGTCGGTGAGCAGCCGGTGCTGGGCACGCAGTGGCGCGCGCTGCCCGACATCCTCGACGACGCCGACATCGCGGCGCTGAAGACGCTGTTCGACCAAATCCTGCGGGAGATGACGTCATGACCACACTGGCTGTGCTCGGTGCCGGAGCCAAAGCCGTTGCCGTGGCAGCAAAGACCGCCGTGCTGCGCGACATGGGTCTTAACACCCCCGACGTGGTCGCGGTCGAGCGCACCGAAGTCGCGGCCAATTGGCAGGCCAGCGGCGGCTGGACCGACGGGGCGCACCGGCTCGGGACCAGCCCGGAAAAGGACGTCGGGTTCCCCTACCGGTCGGCATTGGTGCCGCGCCACAACGCCAAACTCGACGAGGGAATGGCGCGCTACAGCTGGCAGTCCTACCTGATCGGGACGGGTCAGTTTGCCGAATGGATCGACCGCGGCAGGCCGGCGCCGACGCACCGGCGGTGGGGACAGTATCTGCGCTGGGTCGCCGACGAGGTCGGCCTGAAGGTGGTCCGCGGTGAGGTCGACCGGCTCGCCGTCGACGGCCACAGCTGGGCGCTGCACACTCACGAAACCACCGTGCGGGCCGATGCCCTGATGATCACCGGCCCCGGCCAAGCCGAAAAGACATTGTTGCCGGGCAACCCGCGGGTGCTGTCGATAGCTCAGTTCTGGCACCGAGCGGCCGGACACGACCGGATCTGCGCCGAGCGGGTCGCGGTGATCGGCGGCGGGGAAACTGCGGCGACCATGCTCAACGAGCTATTCCGCCACCGCGTTTCGACCATCACCGTCATCTCCCCGCAGATCACCCTCTTCACCCGCGGCGAGAGCTTCTTCGAAAACTCGCTGTTCTCCGACCCGACCGACTGGGCCGCGCTCACGCTGGAAGAACGCCGCGACGCGGTGGCCCGCACCGACCGCGGAGTGTTCTCGGCCACCGTGCAAGACGCCCTGTTGGCCGACGACCGGATCCGGCACCTGCGCGGCCGGGTAGCGCACGCAGTGGCGCGCGACGAGCAGATCCGGTTGACCTTGAGCACCAACCGGGGGAGCGAAAACTTCCAGACCGTGCACGGCTTCGATCTGGTCATCGACGGATCCGGCGCCGACCCGCTGTGGTTCCTCTCGCTGTTCAGCCAGGACGCGCTCGACCTGCTCGAGTTGGGGCTGGGCGGACCGCTCACCGGTGATCGTCTGATGGAGGCGATCGGCCACGACCTCGCCGTCACCGACGTGGTGCCCAGGCTGTTTCTGCCCAACCTGGCCGGACTCACCCAAGGCCCGGGATTCCCCAACCTCAGCTGCCTGGGCCTGCTGTCGGATCGGGTACTTGGCGCGACCATCCCCGCGCACCGCGCAGCCGCAGATCACCACCACGCGGTCAACTCATAGCTAACGCAAAGCGGGCTCTCATCGACACACCAGTATCGTCGTCAACACTGACAACATGCGACGGGTAACGCCCGTCGTTTTACGTCCTGACCACGAAAAATGCGAGGGGAACGAACCATGAACGTGAAATCCCTGGCCACCGGTGTGGCCGCGGTAGCCGCGCTCGGGGCCGCAGCCGTCGGCGTGACGTCTGTCACAGCGGGCCCGGCAGCTACCAACGCCGCCATCAAGCCGGTGGTGTTCAGCCTGCCGTTGCCGCTGGACCAGAACGCAAACGTGCCCACCGCTGGCCAGCTTGCCACCCTGCTCAACAACCTTGCCGACCCCAACGTCCCGTTCGCGAACAAGTCCGGGGAGGTAGAAGGCGGTATCAGTTCCGGCCAGGCGACCCTGGCCGACCACGAGATCAACAAAGCGAACCGCAAGGGTGAGCTGCCGTTGTCGTTCAACGTCTCCAACATCCAGTCGACCGGGCCGAACACGGCCAGCGCCACTGTGGCGGTCTCGGGTCCGAAGCTGACGACGCCGATCAACGAGAACCTCACGTTCGTCAACCAGAACGGCAATTGGATCCTGTCGCGCGACTCGGCCATGATGCTGGTGCAGGCGGTCTCGAACTCCGGCGACTGAAACCAGTCGATTGGGTCGTGACGCGCCCAATCGAAAGGACAGTCATGACCGTGAAACTCCTTGTCAGAGCCGCGGCAGCGATCGCCGCAATCGGCGCCGCAGCGCTGGGCGTCAACTCCGTCGCCTGCGGCGGCGCGTCCGCGGCCCCGGCCACGATCCAGATGCGGCCGGCGGCTGTCGGCGCGCCGTTGCCGATGGACCCACCGCCGGGCGGGCCGACTGCTGATCAGTTGGCCGGCCTGTGCAACCAGGTCACCGATCCCGGTGTGTCGTACACCGAGAAGACCGGTCTGGTCCAGGGCGGTATCAGCCCGGACGAGGGCCATGTGGCCGACCACGACCTGCGGAAGGCATACCGCGACGGGAACTTTCCCGAGCAGTTCAACGTGACGAATATCCAGCCGGCCGGTCCCAATGCGGTCACCGCGGACGTGGCCATCACGGGTCCCAAGTTCGCCGGGCCGGTCACGAAGAACCTCGCCTTCGTCAACGAGGGTGGTAACTGGATCATGCAGCACGACGCCGCGATCGCGCTGGTGCAGGCGGCCACGGCCACCAATTGACGTCCCGCGGTCACCGGGCGGGCTAGACACGACGTGGCGACCGAGGCGGCTCATCGCAGGACAAACGCGGCAAAGCAACCCCCTTAGGGGTGTACCCGACCCTCCTCAACGGGTATTTACTTGTGTGACGAATCACAACTTGTGACTCACATACCCAAGCAACACGCTTGAGAGGAGTACTGCGAGATGACCACGTTGGCCGCCACGGAGTTTCTGGCCCGCTCGTCCACACTGACCAGTGTCGGATGGGTCGGCTACCTCGTCATCGGTGCCCTGGCGGGCTGGATCGCGAGCATGATCATGAAAACGAAAGAGGGCCTACTACTCGACATCGTGATCGGTGTCGTCGGCGCTTTGATCGGCGGATTTCTGCTGAGCTTCGTTGTCAAAACCGAGAGCGGCGGCTGGTGGTTCACCCTCTTCACCGCGATCCTGGGAGCAGTCATCCTGCTGTGGGGACTGCGCCTGGTCCGGCGCACCTGACCTCTAGCCGCCGACCGCGCTCAGGTCGATCCGGGCGATGCGTTCGGGATCGGCCAGCACGTCGATCGCGGCGATGCGGCCGTTGCGCACGACGAAGCCCATGACCGCGGCCGGCCAGCCGGTGACAAAGATCACTGCGCCGGCGGCGCCGTTGACGGTGGCCGCGCGCACCTGGCGCTCCGGTGCGGCGTAGCCGCGGGCCAGGCCTGCCACCGCGGCGGCGCCGTGGGCTGAGCGGATTGCGGCCGGACCCAAGTCGCCGCGCAGCGTGACGTCGTCGTGCAGCAGCGCGACCAGCCGTTGGAAGTCGCCGGCCCGCCCGGCCGCGAAGAACGCGTCGACGACCTCGCGCTGCGCGGCGAGATCCGCGTCCGGAATCGGGGCGGCGTCGTGGATGCGCCGCCGGGCGCGGCTGGCCAGCTTGCGGGTCGCCTCAGCGGACCGGTCGACCAGCGGCGCGATCCGGTCAAAGGGAACCGCGAAGACGTCATGCAGCACGAACGCCAGCCGCTCGACCGGTGGCAGCGTGTCCAGCACGACGAATAACGCCAACCCCACCGCGTCGGCCAGCAACGCCTGGTGTTCGGGGTCGAATTCCCCCACCGGATCCACGACCGGATCCGGCACGTGGGCGACCAGTTTCTCGCCGCCGCGGGCGCGCCGGGCACGCAACGTGTTGAGACAGATTCGTGCCGTCACCGTGGTCAGCCAGGCGTCCAGATTGGTGATGTCGTCCTCGGGATCACGGGCGTAGTGGTTCTGGCCGTGGCTCAGTCGCAGCCAGGTCTCCTGCACCGCGTCCTCGGCGTCATCGACCGAACCCAGCATGCGGTAGGCCAGAGCACCCAAGTGGGGCCGCGCCGCCTGGAACCGGGCGGTCAGCGAGGCGCTGGACATCGGGCGGTCACCGGTCGGCGGCGTCCGGCAGCGCGCAGACCCGGCCCTCGCTGAAACCCGAAGCGCCGATGCCCAAGGCGATGTTGAACCGGGCACGAAGGTTGCCCAGCGTGATGATGTGGGTGAGCGCGACGAGTTGGGCGGTGTCAAAGTGCGCGCGCAGGGCCTCGAATAACTGGTCGCTCACCTCGACCGGGGTCCGGCTGATGGCCGTGGCGTATTCCAGGATCAGCTTGTCGACGTCGGAGAAGCAGGACGCATTGCGGAAGTCGGCCATGGCCAGCAGTTCCTCGTCGGTGATACCCCACTGGCGGGCGATCTGCGAGCCGAGGTCGATGCAATATTCGCAGCGCACCGTCGTCGCAGACTTCAGTTCGGCGAGCGCGCGGTGTCGGGGGCTCAGCATGTCCAGCTTCGACTCGGCCTGTTCCAGTCGGCCGTAGGCGTTGAGCAGCCGGGGGATGTGGGCGTACATCCGCAGCGGTTCGAGCATGCCGGCGGCCTGCAGACCGGTCATCTTCGCCAGCTTCCGCTTGGTGAAGAAGAAGGCGATCTTGGCGCCGATCCCGGCGTCGCGGTCGGAAATTCCGGGGAGTCGTGCGGAAAATCGTGGCATGGCGGTCCTCCTGTGGGTCGTCTGCCTACCTCGACACCGGACGCGTTGAGAATGTGACCGCCGCGCTATGCGTGCTGGCGCAGCACGTCCATGTCGAGTATCCGCGCGTGCAGCACGGTGCGGTTGCGCAGCGCGGCGCGCAGGGCGCGGTGCAGGCCATCCTCGAGATAGACGATGCCCTTCCACTTCACCGCGTGTGGGAACAGATCGCCGTAGAACGTCGAATCTTCCGACAGCAGCCGGTCCAGGGCGAGCACGGTCGTCGTGGTGACCAGCTCGTCGAGCCGGATCTGCCGCGGCGGTATCTGCGACCAATCCCGAATAGTGAGCCCGTGATCGGGATACGGCTTGCCGTCGCGTACGCCTTTAAAAATCATCGGTAAATCACAAGCAGACCCGTTTCACCGGGTCGCTCGGGTGGGACAGCAGCATGGTTGTCAAGGCTAACCCCGCCCCGGCAGAACGTGTGCGCCCGGCCGTTGCGCCAGCAGCGCTGCTGGGGAAACGTAAAATGGTCCGGGCAAAGGAGGAGACGTCGGATGCGGAGTGCCGAGGAGCGTCGCTTCGAGGTCCTGCGCGCCATCGTCGCCGACTTCGTCGCCACCAAGGAGCCGATCGGCTCGAAGTCCCTCGTCGAGCGCCACAACCTGGGCGTCTCGTCGGCGACCGTCCGCAACGACATGGCGGTGCTGGAAGCCGAGGGCTACATCGCCCAACCGCACACCAGCTCCGGGCGGGTGCCCACCGAGAAGGGCTACCGCGAGTTCGTCGACCGGCTCGACGACGTCAAACCGCTGTCGGTGGCGGAGCGCCGGGCCATCCAGGGCTTCCTGGAATCCGGCGTCGACCTCGACGACGTGCTGCGCAGAGCCGTCCGGCTGCTGGCCCAGCTGACCCGTCAGGTGGCCGTGGTGCAGTACCCGACCCTGTCGACGTCGACGGTGCGCCATCTGGAAGTGATCGCGCTGACACCGGCGCGGCTGCTGATGGTGGTGATCACCGAGTCCGGCCGAGTCGATCAGCGCATCGTCGAACTCGGCGACGTCATCGACGATTATCAACTCGCCCAGCTGCGGGAGATGCTGGGGCAGGCGCTGGAGGGAAAGAAGCTCGCGGCGGCGTCGGTGGCGGTGGCCGATCTCGCCGCGCAGCTCGGCGGCCCCGGCGGACACACCACAAGCCTCAGCGACGCCGTCGGCCGCTCGGCGACGGTGCTGTTGGAATCACTCGTCGAGCACACCGAGGAGCGGCTTCTGCTGGGCGGCACGGCCAACCTGACCCGCAACACCGCGGACTTCGGTGGTTCGTTGCGATCGATCCTGGAAGCACTCGAGGAGCAGGTGGTGGTGCTGCGGCTGCTGGCGGCCCAGCAGGAGGCCGGCAAGGTGACGGTGCGCATCGGTCACGAGACCGAGGCCGAGCAGATGGCCGGCACATCGGTGATCTCCACCACCTACGGCACGCCCGACACCGTCTACGGCGGCATGGGTGTGCTGGGGCCCACTCGAATGGACTATCCGGGAACTATCGCTAGTGTCGCAGCAGTTGCCTTATACATCGGCGACGTGCTGGGTGCGCGGTGAGTGCGCACCGATTGCAGAATTTGTGGACAGCCGCGTAGGGGCGGCGCAAGACGCGGCATAGGAGAGAGTCAGGCGTGGCACGCGACTACTACGGTCTGCTCGGCGTGAGCGCGAACGCCAGCGATACGGAGATCAAACGCGCCTATCGCAAGCTGGCGCGCGAGCTGCATCCCGACATCAACCCCGACGCGGCGGCGCAGGCGAAATTCCAGGAGATCAGCGCCGCCTACGAGGTGCTCAGCGACCCGGAGAAGCGGCGCATCGTCGACATGGGCGGCGACCCGCTGGAAAGCGCGGCATCGGCGGCCAACGGATTCGGCGGTTTCGGCGGTCTGGGCGACGTGTTCGAGGCGTTCTTCGGCGGTGGGGCCACCTCGCGCGGTCCCGTGGGACGGGTTCGGCCCGGCTCGGACTCCCTGCTGCGGATGCGACTGGACCTCACCGACTGCGCGACCGGGGTGACCAAGGTGGTCGCCGTGGACACCGCGGTGCTGTGCGACCGCTGCCAGGGCCGGGGTACCAACGGCAAATCCGCACCGGTGCGCTGCGACACCTGCGGCGGTCGTGGGGAAGTGCAAAGCGTGCAGCGCTCGCTACTGGGCCAGGTGATGACGTCGCGGCCCTGCCCGACCTGCCGCGGTGTGGGCGAGGTCATCCTCGACCCGTGCTACCAGTGCGGCGGCGACGGCCGGGTGCGGGCCCGTCGGGAGATCAGCGTCAAGATTCCCGCCGGGGTCGGTGACGGCATGCGGGTGCGACTCGCGGCGCAGGGCGAGGTCGGCCCCGGCGGAGGCCCGGCGGGCGACTTGTATGTCGAGGTCCACGAGCAGGCCCACGACATCTTCGTGCGTGACAGCGACGACCTGCACTGCACGGTGTCGGTGCCGATGGTCGACGCAGCGCTGGGCACCACGGTCACCGTCGATGCCATCATCGACGGGCTAACCGAGATCACGATCCCGCCGGGTACCCAGCCCGGGGCGGTGCTGGCGCTGCGAGGCCATGGAATGCCGCACCTGCGCTCCGGGGCGCGAGGCGATCTGCACGTCCACGTCGAGGTGGCGGTGCCCACCCGGCTGGACAATCACGACACCGAGTTGTTGCGCGAGCTGAAGAACCGGCGCAGCCGTGACGTGGCCGAAGTCCGCTCCACACACGCCAGCGCCGGCGGCGGGCTGTTCAGCCGGCTGCGCGAGACGTTCACCGGCCGCTAGACCGGCTGGCCCCGGCGATGGCCGCGACGCTGTTCTACGTCGACGCGCTGCCCGAAGCCGGTGCGCTGGCCGTCGTCTCCGGCGACGAGGGTTTTCATGCCGCCACGGTGCGCCGGATCCGGCCCGGTGAGCAGCTGCTGCTCGGCGACGGCGCCGGTGGCCTGGCCCGGTGCTCGGTGCAGCACGCCGGGCGCGACGGGCTGAGCGCCCGGGTGCTGAGCCGTTGGAGCGTCGCGCCCAGTCGGCCGGCGGTGACGGTGGTGCAGGCGCTGCCCAAAGCCGAGCGCTCGGAATTGGCGATCGAGCTGGCCACCGAGGCCGGTGCTGACGCGTTTGTGGCCTGGCAGGCGCGGCGGTGTGTCGCCCGCTGGGACGGCCCCCGCGTCGACAAGGGGCTGCGGCGGTGGCGGGCGGTCGCGAAGTCGGCGGCCCGACAGTCCCGCCGGGCCCACATCCCGCCGGTCGACGGCGTGCTGTCCACCGCCGCGTTGGCCCAACATGTCCGCGACGAGGTTTCCGCGGGGGCCACAGTGCTGGTGTTGCATGAGTCGGCGACCGACCGGCTAACCGATCTGCCACTGGCGCAAGTCAATTCGGTGCTGCTGGTGGTGGGACCCGAAGGCGGCATCGCCGACGACGAGCTCGCCGCGCTGATCGGGGCCGGGGCCATGGCCGTACGGCTGGGCCCCAGCGTGCTGCGAACCTCGACCGCGGCGGCGATCGCGTTGGGCGCCCTGGGGGTGCTGACCCCGCGATGGGCCTGACGAGGCCGAACACGGCCGGGTCATTGGTTCCCGGCTGAGTTCTGGGACGTCGCGGTACCCCACGGGTAGAATCAGCGCTCGTAACAACCGCTGGCCGAGCTGAAAAACACCACAGAAAGCAGGCATTAGAAACCACGTGACGCCCCGCGACACCAACGCTGCTGAACCGGCTCAGGTTCGCAGCAGCATCGATGTTCCGCCCGACCTCGTCGTGGGCCTGCTGGGTACCGCCGACGAAAATCTGCGCGCACTCGAACGGATTCTGTCCGCCGATCTGCACGTGCGCGGTAATGCCGTCACTCTCTCCGGTGAGCCCGCCGACGTCGCGCTGGCCGAACGGGTGCTCGCTGAACTGATCGCGATCGTGGCAAGCCGCCAGCCGTTGACACCCGAAGTGGTGCGCCACAGCGTGGCCATGCTGGTCGGCACCGGCAACGAATCGCCGGCCGAAGTGCTCACTTTGGACATCTTGTCGCGGCGCGGCCGGACCATTCGGCCGAAGACGCTCAACCAGAAGCGCTACGTCGACTCGATCGACGCCCACACCATCGTCTTCGGAATCGGGCCGGCCGGAACCGGCAAGACGTATCTGGCGATGGCCAAGGCGGTCAACGCCCTGCAGACTAAACAGGTCACCCGGATCATCCTGACCCGGCCCGCGGTGGAAGCCGGTGAGCGCCTTGGCTTTCTGCCCGGCACGCTGAGCGAGAAGATCGACCCGTATCTGCGGCCGCTGTATGACGCGCTCTACGACATGATGGACCCCGAGCTGATCCCGAAGCTGATGAGCGCCGGGGTCATCGAGGTCGCGCCGCTGGCATACATGCGTGGTCGAAGTCTCAACTCGGCGTTCATCGTGCTCGACGAGGCGCAGAACACCACTCCCGAGCAGATGAAGATGTTCCTCACCCGCCTGGGCTTCGGATCCAAGATGGTCGTCACCGGAGACGTCACTCAGATCGACCTCCCCGGCGTCACCCGCTCCGGATTGCGGGCTGCGGTCGAGATTCTCGACGGCCTCGACGACATCCACATCGCGGAGCTCACCAGCCAGGACGTGGTTCGCCATCGGCTGGTGTCCGAGATCGTGGACGCCTACGCGAAATACGAGGAGCCGGGTCTGACGATGAACCGGGCCGCGCGACGGGCGTCGGGCGTCCGTCACCGCCGGTGATGCGGCGCGGGCGCGAAAAGCAGGTGGTCCTATGAGCATTGAGGTGTCCAACGAGTCCAGCCTGGACGTCGCCGAGACTGAACTGGTCAGCATCGCGCGGTTCGTGATCGCCAAGATGGACGTCAACCCGGCGGCCGAACTGTCGATGGTGCTGCT
Source organism: uncultured Actinomycetota bacterium (assembly GCA_963787635.1). Classification (GTDB taxonomy): domain Bacteria; phylum Actinomycetota; class Actinomycetes; order Mycobacteriales; family Mycobacteriaceae; genus Mycobacterium. Next base: position 63,565 of record CAWBDP010000016.1, read on the forward strand.
GGACACCGCCGCGATGGCCGACCTGCACATGCGCTGGATGGACCTGCCCGGACCCACCGACGTGATGAGCTTCCCGATGGACGAGCTCGAGCCCGGCGGCCGGCCCGACGCGCCCGATCCGGGTCCGGCCATGCTCGGTGATATCGTGCTGTGCCCGGAATTCGCCGCCGAGCAGGCGGCAGCGGCCGGTCATTCACTCGGCCACGAACTGGCGTTGCTGACCATCCACGGTGTCTTGCACCTGCTGGGCTACGACCATGCCGAGCCGGACGAGACGAAGGAAATGTTCTCCCTGCAGCATCGCCTGCTCGAGGAATGGGTGTCCGAGCAGGTCGAGGTCTACCGGAACGACCGTCAGAATGAACGGGATCGCCGGTTGCTGGACAAGTCAAGGTACTTCGACCAGCCGTGACCGGAACCGCTCCGCTGCTCGGCGCGATAGTCCTCATCGGTCTGGGCGGGCTTTTCGCGGCGATCGACGCTGCGATCAGCACGGTGTCGATGGCCCGGGTGCACGAGCTGGTGCGTGACCGGCGGCCCGGCTCCGGGCGGCTTGCCCAGGTGATGGCCGACCGGCCGAGCTACATCAACCTGGTGGTGCTGTTGCGCATCGTCTGTGAGATCACGGCGACCGCGCTGTTGGTAGTCTTTCTGCGCCGTAATCTCAGCATGGATTGGGGCTTGTTCGCCGCCGCCGCGATCATGGTGGTGACCAGCTTCATCGTTATCGGTGTCGGTCCGCGCACCCTGGGACGCCAAAACGCCTACTCGATCGCGTTGGTGGCAGCCTTTCCGCTGCAAGCGATTTCCTGGCTACTGATGCCGATCAGCCGACTGCTGGTGCTGCTGGGTAACGCGCTGACGCCGGGCCGCGGATTCCGCAACGGGCCGTTCGCGTCGGAGATCGAACTGCGTGAAGTCGTCGATTTGGCGCAGCAGCGTGGGGTGGTCGCTGCCGACGAGCGCCGGATGATCCAGTCGGTTTTCGAGCTCGGCGACACACCGGCGCGCGAGGTGATGGTGCCGCGCACCGAGATGATCTGGATCGAAAGCGACAAATCGGCCGGCCAGGCGATCACGCTGGCGGTGCGCAGCGGGCATTCCCGCATCCCGGTCATCGGCGAGAACGTCGACGACATCGTCGGTGTGGTGTACCTGAAAGACCTTGTGGAGCAGACGTATTACGCGAACAACGGCGGCCGGGACGTCGCCGCGGGGCAAGTGATGCGGTCCGCAGTGTTCGTGCCGGACTCCAAGCCGCTGGATGCGCTGTTGCGTGAGATGCAGCGAGACCGCAACCATATGGCGCTGCTGGTCGACGAGTACGGTGCCATCGCCGGGCTGGTGACAATCGAGGACGTGCTGGAAGAAATCGTCGGTGAGATCGCCGACGAATACGACGACGCCGAGACCGCCCCGGTAGAAGAGCTGGGCGACAGCCGTTTCCGGGTATCGGCGCGGCTGGCGATCGAGCACGTCGGCGAGTTGTACGGCGTGGAGTTCGACGAGGATCTCGACGTCGACACGGTCGGCGGCCTGTTGGCCCTGGAGCTGGGCCGGGTTCCGCTGCCCGGCGCTGAGGTGGTCTCGCACGGTCTGCGGCTGCAGGCCGAAGGCGGCCGCGACCATCGGGGGCGGGTCCGGATCGGCACCGTCTTGTTGAGCCCGGCGGACACCAACGGTCAGGGGGCCGATCACCGTGGCTGAGCCGCTCGACCCAGAAGACGACAAGCTGGTGGTGCTCGCCCGTGGGGCGATGGCCCGTGCTGAAGCCGGCAGCGGCGCCGCGGTGCGTGATCTCGACGGGCGCACCTACGCGGGGGCGCCGGTAATCCTTGCTGCGCTGCAGCTGACCGCGCTGCAGGCGGCGGTGGCCGTGGCGGTGTCCAGCGGCGCGGCCGGATTGGAGGCCGCCGTGCTGGTGGCCGGTTCGGCTGACGACGCCGGCATCGCCGCGGTCCGCGAACTGTCGTCGACGGCGGCGGTCATCGTGACCGACCGCGCCGGGAACCTGTCATGACGCCGAGCGTGAACGCACGGCGGAAAACAACGAAAAAAAGCGCCCTGAATGCACGCTCGGCGGGAAAGTCTGGATGAGCGAGTTCCGCTCCGGCTTTGTGTGCTTGGTCGGCCGGCCCAATACCGGCAAGTCGACCCTGACCAACGCACTGGTCGGCGCCAAAGTCGCGATCACCTCGACCCGGCCGCAGACCACGCGGCACACGATTCGCGGGATCGTGCACCGGGAGAACTTCCAGATCATCCTGGTCGACACCCCGGGCCTGCACCGGCCGCGCACGCTGCTGGGCAAGCGGCTTAACGACCTGGTCCGCGACACGTACTCCGAGGTCGACGTGATCGGGCTGTGCCTGCCGGCCGACGAGGCGATCGGACCGGGCGACCGGTGGATCCTTGACCAGATCAAGTCGATCGCCCCGGCGACGACGCTGTCCGTCATTGTCACCAAGATCGACAAAGTGCCCAAGGACCGGGTGGCCGCGCAGTTGGTCGCCGCCGGCGAGTTCGCCCCCGACGCGGCTGAGATCGTCCCGGTGTCAGCGGTGACCGATGAACAGGTCGACGTGTTGATCGACGTGCTGGCCGGGGCGCTGCCGCCCGGCCCGGCCTACTACCCCGACGGGGAGCTGACCGACGAGCGCGAGGAGATCCTGATGGCCGAGCTGATCCGCGAGGCCGCCCTGGAGGGCGTGCGCGACGAGCTGCCGCATTCGCTGGCGGTGGTGATCGACGAGGTCACCCCGCGCGAGGACCGCGACGACCTGGTCGACGTGCACGCGGTGCTCTATGTCGAGCGCGATAGCCAGAAGGGCATCGTCATCGGCAAGGGAGGCGCGCGGCTGCGTGAGGTGGGGACCGCGGCCCGCGGCCAGATCGAGAAACTGCTGGGGACCAAAATCTACCTCGACTTGCGCGTCAAGGTCGCCAAGAACTGGCAGCGCGACCCTAAACAGCTTGGCCGACTGGGGTTTTAGCGCAGTTCACCGGTGCTGGCGACGGGCGGGAGGTCCTTGCCGGTGTTCCACCACGCTGTCGGCTGCATGTCCGCCCAGCCGAGGATGGCCTCCAGTTCGGCCGCCAGCGAGACCAGCAACCCTTCGCTGTTGGCCGGGCCCATCAGCTGCACACCGATTGGCAGCCCGTCGGACGTGAAACCCGCCGGGACGTTGATCGACGGCCACCCCAGCACATTCCACGGCCAGGTCACCGGGCAGGCCGCGATCATCACCCGGTCGGTGCTCAGGCCCCCGAGGTGATCGAAGGCGTGCACCGGCGGCGGTGGCTGCGCCGTGGTCGGCGCCAGTATCACGTCGACGATGTTGAAGATCGAACCCACCCGATGCCGATCGGCGGCTTCATGGGCGCGGGCATTGCGCAGCACCGACTTCCGAAAGCAGCCGGCCCATCCGCATATTCGACAAGGTGCGCCGGTCCAGGTCGACGTCCTCGCCGAGCCGGTCGGCCCACTCGAACAGGCCGGACGTGGACCGCGACAGGAAGTTCCACGACAACCGCAGACCGTAGTCAGGGTTGCCGACGACGATGGTGTGGCCGAGCAGCTCGAGCTGATCGGCCACCGACCGCAGCGCGGCCCTGATCTCAGGATGCAGTCTGGCGCGAAATGCGGTGAACGGGAAGCGGGTCGACAGCGCGATTCGCAGCGGACCGGGTGCCGTGCCGACGTAGTCGGAGACGGTCACCGGCGGTGGTTTGTGCAGATCGCCATCGACGTTGCCGGACACGGCATCCAGCACCAGCGCAGCGTCCTCGACCGTGCGGGCCAGCACACCGTTGACTGTGATGCCGTTGAACGCCTCCGGCAACGGCCAGGTGGAGATGCGGCCGCGTTGCGGCTTGATACCTACCAGGTGTGTCCACGCCGCGGGAATGCGGATGCTACCCGCGCCGTCGGAGCCGATCGCCGCGGTGACCAGCCCCGCCGCCACCGCGGCCGCACTGCCGCCGGACGATCCGCCCGGCGTGTGTCGGCGCGACCACGGGTTGCGGGTGTGCCCGAATGCGGGTCCGCTGGTGAACGGCCACTGGCCCAGCTCGCAGGTATTGGTTTTGCCGACGATCACCGCGCCGGCTGCCTTGAGCCGGCGCACCACCTCGGAGTCCTCGGTGGCCGGCCGGATGAGTCCTGACGCACCGAAGGCGGTTGGCGCTCCGGCGAAGTCGACATCGTCCTTAATCGCGATCGGGACACCCAGCAGCGGCGCCTCTTCGCCGGCGGCGCGCCGCCGGTCGGCCTCGACGGCGTCGGCCAGCGCGGATTCGGTGAGCACCACCCGGAAGGCGTTCAGCGTCGACTGGCTGACGCCGATGGCATGCAACGAGCGGCGGACCAGCTCAGCGGACGTCACTTCGCCGCTGGCCAGCTGGTAGAGCTGGTCGGCCAGGGTCGCGAAGCGCGGAGTGCGCGACGGGGATGGGTGCGTCATCGCCTAAGACATTATCGGCGCGGGAACCGGCGATGTCGTGTAGCAATGCCAAACTGGTGTGATGCGGCTTTACCGGGACCGGGCGGTAGTGCTGCGCCAGCACAAGCTCGGCGAAGCTGACCGGATCGTAACCCTACTGACCCGCGATCACGGACTGGTTCGCGCGGTGGCCAAGGGCGTGCGCCGCACCCGCAGCAAGTTCGGCGCGCGGCTGGAGCCGTTCTCGCATATCGACACGCAGCTCTACCCCGGCCGCAACCTGGACGTCGTCACCCAGGTCGTCTCGATCGACGCGTTCGCCACCGACATCGTCAGCGACTACGGCCGCTACACCTGCGCGTGCGCGATGCTGGAAACCGCCGAGCGCCTCGCCGGTGAGGAGCGCGCTCCGGCCCCCGCATTGCACCGGCTCACGGTGGGCGCGCTGCGCGCGGTGGCCGACGGACAACGGCCCCGTGAGCTGGTATTGGATGCCTACCTGCTGCGCGCCATGGGGATCGCCGGATGGGCGCCGGCGCTGACCGAGTGTGCGCGGTGTGCGACGCCCGGTCCGCATCGGGCGTTTCACATCGCCGCCGGTGGCAGCGTGTGCGCGCATTGCCGCCCGGCCGGTTCCACTACGCCGCCGCCGGGTGTGCTGGATCTGATGTCGGCGCTGCGCGACGGCGACTGGGACGCCGCGCAGGCCGCGCCGCAATCGCACCGCAACCATGTCAGCGGATTGGTGGCCGCTCATTTGCAATGGCATCTGGAGCGGCAGCTGCGAACGTTGCCGCTGGTGGAACGGATGTATCAGGTCGATCGCGCAGTCACCGATCGTCGCGTCGCGCTGGTCAGGCAGGATGTGGCCCATGACGCCGAACCCGGCCAGCGGCTCGCTGCGGAAGGCTGAGCGCACGCCGCGAGACACCGGTTTCCCCCAGCTGGCCCCGGCGCCCGACGACTACCCGACCTTTCCCGACACGTCGACCTGGCCGGTGGTGTTTCCCGAGCTGCCGCCCGCACCCGACGGTGGTCCGCGCCGGCCACCGCAGCACTCGTCCAAGGCCGCTGCCCCGCGTATCCCCGCCGCCCAGTTGCCGAACCATGTCGCCATCGTGATGGACGGCAATGGGCGCTGGGCCACCCAGCGCGGGTTGGCCCGTGTCGAAGGCCACAAGATGGGTGAAGCCGTGGTCATCGACATCGCGTGTGGCGCAATAGAACTCGGAATCAAGTGGCTCAGCCTTTACGCCTTCTCCACCGAGAACTGGAAACGTTCACCCGATGAAGTCCGCTTCCTGATGGGGTTCAACCGCGACGTGGTGCGACGGCGCCGGGAGAACCTGAAGGAGATGGGGGTGAAGATTCGGTGGGTGGGCTCGCGACCGCGTCTGTGGCGCAGCGTCATCAAAGAATTAGCGATCGCCGAGGAAGTGACCAGGCACAATGACGTCATCACGGTGAATTACTGTGTCAACTACGGCGGACGTATCGAAATCACCGAGGCGGCGCGGGATATCGCGCGGGAAGCGGCAGCGGGCAGGTTGAATCCGGACCGCATCACCGAGGCGACCGTGGCCCGCCACCTGCACCGGCCCGACATTCCCGATGTCGACCTGTTGCTGCGCACGTCGGGGGAGAAGCGGTCCAGCAACTTCATGTTGTGGCAGGCGGCCTACGCCGAGTACATCTTTCAAGATAAATTGTGGCCCGATTACGACCGCCGTGACTTGTGGGCCGCCTGTGAGGAATACGCATCGCGGCATCGACGATTCGGGAGCGCCTAATGCCCTCACTGCAGCAGCGGCTGGCAGCTCTGCTCGGCGAGGTGCTGTCGATCGAACAGGAAGCCGACGGCGCGCTGACGGTCCGTCACGACGGCACGTTCGCGTCGTTGCGGGTGGTGGAGATCGTGGAGGGCCTGGAGCTGGTGTCGCTGAACCAGATGTTGGCGTGGGATCTGCCGGTGAACAAGAAGATCCGCGACCAGATAGCCGAGCACGCGCACAACACGTCTGCTCGGTTCGGTGACATTGGTGGAGAAGGCCAGCGCGGCGGCGGCGAAACGGAATTCGGGTCGCATCGCCGACGTGATGCTGCGCTACAACTTTCCCGGCACCGGACTCACCGACGACGCGCTGCGCACCCTGATCCTGATGGTGCTCGACAAAGGCGCCGAAATCCGCCGCGCGCTCATCGGCTAGCGCTGCACAACCTGACCTCGAGATTATCGTCAGCGCGCAAAAACGCGAATTGTGAGACGCTGCCGTCGATCTCGGCGCAACGTCGGGTAGCTCTCCCGAGCTCACGACCGGCACTGCGCGCAGGTGCCGAAGATTTCGATGGTATGGCTGACGTCGGAGAACCCGTGCTTGGCGGCCACTTCGGCGGCCCACGCCTCGACCTCGCGGTCACCGACCTCCACGGTGGATCCGCAGCTGCGGCAGACCAAGTGATGGTGATGGTGATCTGAGCACAGCCGGTAGACCGACTCCCCGGTGTCGGTACGCAATGTGTCGACCATTCCGGTCGCCGCCATCGACTGCAGCGTCCGGTAGACGGTCGTCAGACCGATGTTCTCGCCGCGGCGCCGCAACTCGTCGTGCAGTTCCTGGGCTGAGCGAAAATCGTCGAGGGTCTCCAACAGCATCGCGATGGCGGCTCGCTGCCGGGTGGAGCGCACGCCTGAAGTCACGGCTGGCCCTCACCGGCGTGGACGACCGCGTCGACGACGATGTGCGCGAGGTGATTATCGACCAGCCGGTAGAGCACTTCGCGGCCGGACCGCTCGCCGGTGACCACACCGGCGGCCTTGAGGATCTTCAGGTGCTGGCTGACCAGCGGCTGCGGGACACCTAACGCGTCGACCAGTTCGTGCACACAACGTTGCGATTCGCGCAGCTGCAACACGATGGCGATACGCACCGGCGCGGCCAGGGCCCGCAGCAGTTCGCCGGCGGCATCGAGGATGTCCCGCGGCGGTGGCGGTACGACGGCCGACGAACCGTGCTGGTGGCCTTCGTGGCCCGCAAGCAGGCCGGCACCCGGGTCGGAGCCGATGTCGTCGTCGGGCTCGGTCGACGTAGAGGGGGACATGACGGTCACTTTCGAGTCAGCCGCTAAGAATCACTGGAAAGCTGGAAAGCAGGAAACCTGGAAATATTGCCGACTGGTTCCACTGTCACATGCATGATCACGCATGTCAAAGAGCGCGGGGTCGATCGCTACGATGACGGATGCTCACCGGCTCGCGGCCGGCCAGATCGTTCACGTATCGCAAGACAGGAGTGCACCACCTCGTGGCGTCCGTCATCGACACCGTCGTCAACCTGGCCAAACGGCGGGGCTTGGTCTACCCCGCGGGCGAGATCTATGGGGGCACCAAGTCGGCGTGGGATTACGGGCCGCTGGGAGTGGAACTCAAGGAGAACATCAAACGGCAGTGGTGGAAATCGGTCGTGACGGCTCGAGACGATGTTGTAGGTCTGGACTCCTCGATCATCCTGCCGCGCGAGGTGTGGGTGGCTTCCGGGCACGTCGAGGTTTTCCACGACCCGCTGGTCGAGTCGCTGATCACGCACAAGCGATACCGCGCCGACCACCTGATCGAGGCCTACGAAGCCAAACACGGCCATCCGCCGCCTAACGGCTTGGCCGATATCCGTGACCCGGACACCGGTGAGCCGGGGCAGTGGACCGAGCCGCGCGAATTCAACATGATGCTCAAGACGTATCTGGGGCCCATCGAGACCGAGGAGGGTCTGCATTACCTGCGGCCCGAGACCGCGCAGGGCATCTTCGTCAACTTCGCCAACGTGGTGACGACGGCGCGGCGCAAGCCGCCGTTCGGCATCGGGCAGATCGGCAAGAGCTTTCGCAACGAGATCACGCCCGGCAACTTCATCTTCCGCACCCGCGAGTTCGAGCAGATGGAGATGGAGTTCTTCGTCGAACCGCCGACGGCGCCGCAGTGGCATCAGTACTGGATCGATACCCGGCTGGGGTGGTACGTCGACCTCGGGATCGACCCGGCGAACTTGCGGCTTTTCGAACACCCCAAGGACAAGCTGTCGCACTATTCCGATCGCACCGTCGACATCGAGTACAAGTTCGGCTTCTCCGGCAACCCGTGGGGGGAGCTGGAGGGGGTGGCCAACCGCACCGACTTCGACTTATCCACGCACGCAGAGCATTCCGGCGCCGACCTGTCGTTCTACGATCAGGCCTCCGACACCCGGTATGTGCCCTACGTGATCGAGCCCGCGGCCGGGCTGACTCGGTCGTTCATGGCGTTTTTGATCGACGCCTACACCGAGGACGAGGCCCCCAACGCCAGGGGCGGAATGGACAAGCGCACGGTGCTGCGGCTTGATTCGCGGCTGGCGCCGGTCAAGGCCGCGGTGCTGCCGCTGTCGCGGCACGCCGATCTGAGTCCCAAGGCCCGCGACCTGGCCGCCGAATTGCGCAAATACTGGAACGTCGAGTTCGACGACGCCGGCGCCATCGGGCGACGCTATCGCCGCCAGGACGAGATCGGCACCCCGTTTTGCGTGACGGTGGATTTCGACTCCCTCGACGACCAGGCCGCTACGATCCGGGAACGCGACGCTATGAGCCAGAGCCGGGTGGCGATCGATGCAGTTGCCGACTATTTGGCGGCGCGGCTGAAGGGCTGCTAGCCGTTACGAGCGGACCGCGGCCACCGCGTCGCTCAGCAGTTGCTTCGCCCGGTCGACGTCAACGGGTCCAGGCGCCTGGCCGCGGGCGGTCAACGGCGCGGCGTTGACCATCACCACCGTGCTGCCGAAGTACGCGGCGAAGATGTAGCTCTCGCTGGAACGCTCCTTGCCGCGGGCGCTGACCTGAGAGGTGTAGTGCCGCCCGATCGTTTGGACGCCGTGGATCTGCGGCGCGTCGATGACGTCGATCGCACTGTCAGAATCGACGGTGACGCCCTTGATGGCGGTGGAGCTCTTGATGTCGACATGCTTGCACTTGTCGGACACCGACGTATCCAACGGCACCGGCTTGGTGGCCTCGACGGCGATCGCGATGAACCGGTTGCCTTTGCCTGCGGCGCTCGTGGTGGCCATCTTGCCTGTGGTACCGGTCGGCAGTCGCTCGACAAGGACGTCGCCGATGGCTGTCTGCTCGGTGGCCAGCTGGTCGCAGCCAGGCGGGTCGAATGTCACTCCCTGCGGATCTTTGGGCTCCGCCGTCATTTTCGGATCGATGTCCGCCGGCCCTTTCGTCGATACCCGGTAGCCGGTGTCGAAGCTGTTCTTGACTTCGAAAACCCTGGAGACATCTACGGGGTGACTGGACTCGCCGCAGGAGACGACTAATCCCACGACTACTCCCGCGCACACGAAGCTGATCAACCACCTGGCAACCGGCATTCACGCAATGTACCCAATGGGATCGGTCGCCTCACGGCCGCCGTTGGCGGCACTGGCTGACCGGGTCCTAGAACCGGCCGCCGCCGCCCATGAACCCACCGCCGGAGGACCCCGAGGAACCGCCGAACGAGGTGGGACGCCAGCCGCCGCCGAGACCGCCCCGCATCGCGTCGCCGAGCAGGTCGCCCATGATGATCCCGCCCATCATGGCGCCGACGTCATTGCCGCCGCCGTAGCGTCCCGCGTAGGCGCGCTGAGCGGAGCGGACGTCGCTCTCGGCCAGCGATTGAGCCTGGGCGGCCAGCGTCGCCGCAGCGTTGGCGTGGGTGATCGCCTCGGCGACGTTGCTCGACCGCTTGTCCTGTGCCGCGTGCAGGTGCCGGTCGGCTTCGGTGAGCCGAGTGCGCGCCTCGGGGCCGACGCTGCCGCGGCGGGTGTCGATGTACTCGGAGACTGCCCGCACCCGAGACTGCGCGGTGAACAAGGCTTGTGCCAGCGTGCGAGTGAGTCGCTCGGCGTTGGCCTGTTCCTCGACGATGGTGGCCAGCAGCGCGTCGAGATCCTCGCCCGCCTTGGTCAATCCGGTGAACGCGCCGAGCGGATCGGCGGAGCCGCCGCTGCGGGCGGCGGCGCCGGCCTTGGTCGCCGCGTCGCGGGCCGCGGTCAGCTCGCGGGTGTGCGGGCCCTGACGCTGGCCCAACTGGGCGTTGGCGGCCTCGATGCCGGAATGGATGTGGTCAATCGCCGACGGCAGTTCGGCCACGGCATGGTGGATGTCGGTTGCGGCGCTGTCGACGGCGTCCAGCAGCGCACGGGCTTGGCCGAGGGCCGACTCGGCGGCATGGTACGCGTCGACCAGGGCAGTCTGCTGTCCGCTGACCGCTCGGGCCGCCAGATCGCGGGCCCTGCTGACGTTCTGTTCGGCGAAGGCCAGCCGTTCCTTGGCTGTTGTGGCGTTGCCGGACACCGAAGTCAGTGCGGTGGCATCGAATTCCCTGTGCAGCTCGGTCAGCCGCTGCTCTGCGGGGGCGATTCGCGCGGTCAGTTCGACAACCTGCTGGGTGAGGCGGTCGAGCAGTGACGGCGCGTTGATCACCAGGTCGCGCAGCCGCTCGAATGCCTCGGTCTGCGACTCCAATTCGCGGTCGGCGCGGGCCGCCGATACGACCACCCGGGTCAGCAGCTCACGGCGCTGCGCCGTGCTTTCGGGTATCGCGTCGTCGAGTCGCTGGCGCACGTTGAATGCCTGGGTCAGCGCGGCTTTGGCGTTGTTGACCGCCCGGGTGAACGGCTCGGTCTGGATGTCGCCGAACTCCTCGATCGCCAGCGCCAGCTCGTTGGCGCTGGTTCGTACCGCGTTGTCGACCTGGACCACCATCGACCGGGACAGGTCGTCGAGGGTGTCCAGCGGCACGGCAGCAAGGGCATTCGGGTCGGTGGGATCGACCCGTCGCGCCGCCGCCAGCCGGGCCGCGCGGCGACGGTCGCGCCGATGCCTCATGACCAGCAGCAGCACCGTCACCGCGAGCGTGATGACGGCCAAGCCGAGCAACAGCAATGTCCAGTTTGCCGAAGTGGGTGGCTCATTGAGCCCGTCGGCCGCTTCGATCGCCGCGTCGCTCCAGTCGCCACGGTGCAGCGCCGGCTCGATCAGGTTCAGTCGCAGATCGTCGACCTCACTGGGGTTGAGGCTGTTGACCGTCGGCGGCACCAAAAAGGCATAGGAGCGGTCGGCGGTGGCCACCGCGAGTAGTACGTCGGAACCGTCCAAGTCGCTGGCGCGCCGGGTGCGCTGCGCCCAGTCCACCGGAGCCTGCCCGGAGAAGTTGTCGACATAGACCACCCACAGCCGGATGTGACGGTCGGCGTAGAGCTTGCCGACCGCGGATTCCACGGCGCTGCGGTCTGAGCCGGTCAATACGTGGGCGGTGTCGGTGACTTGGCCGGGCAGCCGGAACGACGGTTGGGCGGCGACGCCCGGCGCGAGCAATAGTCCGGCAGCCAAGGTGGCCAGGACCACGCCGAGCAGACGGACTAACCGCATGCAGGCCAATTTAGTCTCGCGGGCCGTAGCTGCGAGGAAAAGCCGGGTGCCGGTCGGTGCTGGCAGACTGTGCCTCGATGACTGATCCCTACGACGATTCCGACCGCCAGCGCCGGGTGCCCGAAGCGCCGAAGGCAGCGGGTCTGCCCGGCACGCAAGGCCAGCACCGGACCGACTTCGCCCGCGACCGCGCCCGGGTGCTGCACAGTGCCGCGCTGCGCCGGCTGGCCGACAAGACGCAGGTGGTCGGACCGCGGGAAAGCGACACGCCGCGCACGCGGCTGACCCACTCGCTGGAAGTGGCTCAGATCGGGCGCGGGATGGCGATCGGGCTGGGCTGCGACCCCGACCTGGTCGACCTGGCCGGCCTGGCTCACGACATCGGACACCCGCCCTATGGGCACAACGGGGAGAAGGCGCTCGACGACATCGCCGCACACTGCGGCGGCTTCGAGGGCAACGCGCAGAACTTCCGCATCTTGACCATGTTGGAGCCCAAAACCGTTGATGCCCATGGATATAGCGCTGGGTTGAACTTGACCCGCGCCGCGTTGGACGCGGTCACCAAGTATCCGTGGACTCGTGCTGCCGACCGGGGCAAATTCGGCTTCTACGACGACGACCGCGACGCCGCCGCCTGGGTGCGCCAGGGCGCGCCACCAGAGCGGGCATGTCTGGAGGCCCAGGTGATGGACTGGGCCGACGACGTCGCGTATTCGGTGCACGACGTCGAAGACGGGGTGGTGTCCGGCCGCATCGACCTGCGGGTGCTCGCCGACGATGACGCCGCCGCCACTTTGGCCAAGCTGGGTGAGAACGCCTTCGCGCGGGTGGGCGCCGACGACCTGATCGCGGCAGCGCAGCGGCTTTCGTGGCTACCCGTGGTCGCCACCGTCGGCAAGTACGACGCCACGCTATCGGCGTCGGTCGCACTCAAGCGGTTGACCAGTGAGCTGGTGGGCCGATTCGCCTCGGCGGCGATCGCGGCCACCGCCGCGGCCGCCGGTCCCGGGCCGTTGACGCGCTACCAGGCCGACCTGCACGTGCCGGAGCTGGTCCGCGCCGAGGTTGCGGTGCTCAAGATCCTGGCGTTGCAGTACATCATGTCCGACCCGCGACATCTGCGGATGCAGGCCAGGCAGCGGGAACGCATCCACACCGTGGCGCAGTGGCTGCTGGCCGGGGCGCCGGGAACCCTGGATCCGATCTTCGTTCCGGCGTTCAACACCGCCGCTGACGACGAATCCCGGCTGCGGGTGATCGTCGATCAGATCGCCTCCTACACCGAGGGGCGGCTGGAGCGGATCGAATCCGCATGACGGGTGGCGTCACACGGTAGCTTGCGCGAAGAGCTCGCCCCATTCGTGCGAGGCGGCCGATTGAGCGGCGCGGAACGACGCCGGTGTCGAATCCTTACGTCCGCCGGCGAGGTGGACCAGCGCCCAGGCCATGGTGAACACCGGAACGCGGTGGCGTTGCGCGGCGCCGTGCAGCTCACGCAGCGCAGCCCCCGAACCGCACCGGCGCAGCCCGATCAAGATGCCGCCGGCGGTGTCGAGGATGCGTTTGCTGTGCACGTCGGGTGAGGTCTGGGCGGGAGCCCAGTCTGGCATCATCTTTCGTTTTCCTCCTGTGCGGCCATTCCTGTGCGGCCCGTTAGTGCCGGCGTGTGGTCGGCACGAGCGCACTTGGTCATAATTTGTGCCGGATTGGCGTTGCGCCACACCAAGACCGACATTGATACTCGTTTGTGATCGGGTCGGTACTGTGTCGTCGCGCAGGACGCCTGCCGGCTGGCGTCGGCCGCAGGCTCTAAACTGAGCCGATGGCCGGCCGTATCTCCGATCGTGATATCGCCGCCATCCGCGACAAAGTCCGCATTGAAGAGATCGTCGGCGACTACGTCCAGCTGCGCCGCGCCGGGGCGGACTCGCTGAAGGGCCTGTGTCCCTTTCACGACGAGAAGACGCCGTCATTCCATGTCCGGCCCAACCACGGCCACTTCCACTGCTTCGGCTGCGGCGAAGGCGGCGACGTGTACGCGTTCGTGCAGAAGATCGAACACGTCAGCTTCGTCGAGGCCGTCGAATTGCTGGCCGACCGGGTGGGCGTCACGATCAGCTACTCCGGCACGGCCACCAGCGTGCAGCGCGATCGCGGTACCCGCAGCCGGCTGCTCGCGGCCAATGCCGCCGCGGTTGAGTTTTACGCGCAAACCCTGCAATCCGCCGAGGCCGCACCGGCCCGCCAATACCTGACCGAACGGAATTTCGACGCCGACGCCGCCCGGCATTTCGGCTGCGGTTTCGCGCCGTCGGGATGGGATTCGTTGACAAAGCACCTGCAACGCAAGGGTTTCGAGTTCAAAGAACTGGAGGCCGCGGGCCTGTCCCGGCAGGGCCGGCGTGGCCCGATCGACCGGTTCCACCGCCGGCTTTTGTGGCCGATCCGCACGTCGGCCGGTGAGGTGATCGGTTTCGGGGCGCGCCGGCTGTTCAACGACGACCCGATGGAAGCCAAGTACGTCAACACCCCGGAGACGCTGCTGTACAAGAAGTCGTCGGTGTTGTTCGGTCTCGACCTGGCCAAGCGCGACATCGCCAAGGGACATCAGGCCGTCGTGGTCGAGGGCTACACCGACGTGATGGCAATGCATTTGGCCGGGGTTACCACGGCGGTCGCGTCGTGCGGCACCGCGTTCGGCGACCAGCACATGGCGATGCTGCGCCGATTGATGATGGACGACAACTTCTTTCGCGGTGAGTTGATCTACGTGTTCGACGGTGACGAGGCCGGCCGCGCGGCCGCGCTCAAGGCGTTCGACGGCGAGCAGCAGCTGGCCGGCCAGTCGTTCGTCGCGGTCGCCTCCGACGGCATGGACCCCTGCGACCTGCGCCTGGCAGCTGGCGACGGCGCGCTGCGTGACCTGGTTGCTCGACGAATCCCGTTGTTCGAGTTCGCGATTCGCAGCGCGCTGGCAGCGATGGACTTGGACAGCGCCGAGGGCAGGGTCGCGTCGTTGCGCCGCTGCGTGCCGATGGTCGCTCAGATCAAGGACTCCACGCTGCGTGACGAATACGCCAGGCAGCTCGCCGGCTGGGTCGGATGGGACGACGTCGCACAGGTCATCGGGCGAGCGCGGGACGAGGCCAAAAGCGGCCGGCGCGGCAAGGCCCGGCGCGCCGTCGCGGCACCCGCCGACAGCGGTCCGGCCGAGAGCGCGGCGCTGCGTCCCGACCCCCGCGACCCGACGCTGTGGCCGCAGCGTGAGGCGCTCAAGTCGGCGTTGCAGTACCCGGCGCTGGCCGGCCCGGTGTTCGACTCGCTGACGGTCGAGAGCTTCACCCATCCCGGCTATGCTGCCGTGCGCACGGCGATCAGCGCGGCGGGCGGCACCGTGGGCGGCGTGACCGGAGCGCAGTGGATCGACGCGGTGCGCCGGCAAACCACCTCTGCCGCGACCGCCGGCCTGATCAGCGAGTTGGGCGTTGAGGCGATCCGGGTCGACGACGACAAGGCGCCGCGCTACATCGCCGGGGTACTGGCCCGTTTGCAGGAAGTCTGGGTGGGCCGCCAGATCGCCGAGGTCAAGTCGAAGTTACAGCGGATGTCGCCGGTCGAACAAAGCGATGAATACCACGCACTGTTCGGCGACCTGGTCGCGATGGAGGCCTATCGGCGCAGTCTGCTCGAGCAGGCCAGCGGCGACGATCTCACCGCGTGAGCGGCAGGGCGCACTACTTCACCGGGTCGTGCTGCTTGGGTTCGACGACGCTGGTGGTGTTGTCGATCTCGGTCAAGGTCACCATCCGGGCGTCGGGTGAAACCCGGTTCGCGATCCTGCGCCGGCCGGCCTCGATCATCGACTTGGTGGCCGGGCTGCCGGTCACGGCACGAAAGGTGCCGACGATCTGCTCATAGCGGCGGCGCCCGGCTTTGGCCCCGAACACATAGCCCAGCCCCAGCACGACGGCATAGCGGATCAAGATGGTCCCTCCCCACGATGGTGCGGTTGGGTCCATCCTGCCTCACCCGCGGTGTTGCCGCGCGGTGGCAGCCAGGATCGCCTGCTGGGCGCCGGTACGCTAGAGTCATCCCGCGATCCGTGACGGGGGTCGGCGCGGATCGGTTAGTCCCCTGTAGCTCAACTGGCAGAGCATTCGGCTGTTAACCGAAGGGTTGAAGGTTCGAGTCCTTCCGGGGGAGCAGCATTCCCTCGTGAGCGCTCAGCGTTGCCGCGGACTGCGTGAGATCCCGGCCGATTGTCTCTACATCTGCGGCGGTGATCGGGCGCGGCGGATGTACACACACGATCAGGGCGACCCCGCGGGCGTCGTGTACCGGCGCGGCGATGGTGGCCACAAACTGCGGCGCATCGGCCGCAACTTCGGTCGAAGCGGTTGCCGCCGTGGTGAATTCGCTGAGCAGTCGGTCTGTGATCTCTCGGACGTGGGCCGGAAGGCCGTCGCGGCGAAGGGTGCCCACCAGCTGCGCGGCCTCGGCCAGCGCGAGTGTGGTCCGATCGACGTCGTAGCCGCGTTGTCGTGTTTCGTGCAGCATCGCTGCGAGGCGGTGCGCAAGTGCGGCGTTGCCGGCGGCTCCCCGGCCGATCCAGGCCTGCTGCGCCTGCGGGGTGTCCCACGCGGCAAAGCCGACGCCGAACGGTGGAGCGTAGGGGATTCGGTCTCCGACCGCGGCGCCGGTGCGGGCACCTCGCCCGTGTTCGTACGCCGTGATCACCAGGGTCTGGTCGAATCGCTCCACGACGGATGCGGGATAGCCGTATTGAGCGCACAACTGCACTGCTGCTGCCCGGGCGGCATTGGTGAGCGGAGCACGCGCCCCGGATCGGGCCGCGGCTGATGCCAGCGCCGGCCCGACGGTGAACGTCTTGTCCACCGGGTCGCGAACGGCCCACCCGCGATCGCACAGCGTCTTGAGAATGGCGTGGGCGGTGGCCTGGGTCAGGCTGAGCTCGCGCACTACGTCGGAAAACCGATTTCCGGACCCGCGAGGCGCGCCCCGCTGCTCGGCGAGGAATTCGATCACGTCCAGCGCGCGCGCTGTCGGTGCCGACCTCGATCCGCGCATCTCTTGACTCACTCCGCCGCCAATACCTAAAGTCTCGACAAAGCTAGTAAACTATCTCGAAAATTCGAGAACCGCAAGGACAGGAGTATGAGTGCGCCATGCGGGCAGCGGTGCTCAACGGCGGCCGGTTGGCGGTGCGCGAGACGCCTGATCCGGTGCCGGGCCGACGGGATTTGCTGCTGCGCACGCTGAGCACGGCGATCTGCGCCTCCGATGTGCACTTCATGGACCATCCCGAGCTCGGAATCGACGACCCGACGGGCCGGTCACTCTACGACGCCGACCGCGACCTGGTGCTGGGCCACGAGTTTGTCGGCGAGGTCATCGGCCACGGGCCGGGCTGCTCGGAGCAGTTCCCGGTCGGCACGCGGGTGACCTCGATCCCGATCCGGCTGGTCAACGGTGGCGCGGACGGGGCGCGGATCATCGGCCAGCATCCCGACGCGCCGGGCAGTTTCGCCGAACTGCTGGTCGTCTCGGAATCGATCGCCAAAGCCGTCGAGGGCGAGGTGCCCAGTGACGCGGTGGCGGTCGTGGACGCCTTCGCGGTAGGCGAATTCTATGTACGCTCAGCCGCCCTGCAGACCGGGGAGATTCCGATCGTCATCGGTGCGGGAGCGATCGGTTTGTCGGCGGTGGCCGCACTCGCCGCCCGCGGTGTCGATCCGATCATCGTTTCCGACTACCAAGCCGAGCGAAGAGCGTTGGCGCGCGGTGAATTCGGTGCACACATCGCCGTCGATCCCGCCGAGCAAAACCCGTTCGATGTCTGGCGCGAGGTCCGCGCGCAACGCGGGCTCTGGGGCTCGGCGGCGGTGTTCGAATGCGTAGGAGCCGCCGGTCTGATCCAGCGGATCGTCGATTCGGCCGAGATGTCGACGCGGATCTACTGTGCCGGTGGCTGGTACACCGGCGACGCTCTCGACATCACCAGCGCCACCCGCCAGGGCGTGACCCTGCAATTCGGCGGCGGGCCGATGCCGCAGGACTGGTACGGCACTCTGGACGCGGTGGCATCGGGTCGGCTGGATCCGTTGCCGAGCATTGGCAGAACGATCACGCTCGACGATGTCCCGGCAGCCATCGAGCTTGCCCGCCGATCCGAGGGGCCCCCGCGGATCGTCGTCCATCCCAACGGAGACCTGTGATGACAGCACGCGAAGACCGCCAGGACATCGCTGAGGTGTTGATCCGTTACGCGACCGGGATCGATCGTCGCGACTGGCCTTTGTTCCGAACGATTTTCACCGCCGACTGCGAACTGGATTACGGTGAGATCGGAGTCTGGACCGGCGTGGATGCCGTCACCGATTTCATGGAGCAGTCGCACGCGATGGCCGGGCACACGATGCACCGGATGACTAATCAGGTGATTGATCTCGACGGTGACCGCGCCGCAGCCCGGACCTACGTCGACGCGCTGATCATGATGTCCGACAACGTATCCGGGGTCAATGCGATCGGCTTCTACGACGACGACCTGATCCGCACCGAGACGGGGTGGCGTGTCGCGCGGCGACGGTTCACGCCGGTTCGGGTGAGCGCGGTGGGCCAACCGTGAGCGGGGAATTCGTCGGCAAGTACGGGCCGTGGGCGGTAGTGGCCGGAGCCTCCGACGGGGTGGGTGCGGCGTTCGCCGAGGGGCTGGCGCAACGCGGCGTCAACGTCGTGCTGCTGGCTCGTCGACAGGCCGTCCTCGACGAACTCGCCGACGGGATCGCGCAACGCACCGGCGTCGCGACGCGTACTTTGACCGTCGACCTGGCCCGAGCCGACGCAGCCGCAACGATCATCGGCGCCACCGCCGATCTGGAAGTCGGGTTCCTGGTGTATTGCGCCGGCGCGGACCCCACGTTCGCGCCATTCTTGTCCAATTCGGTCCAGGCCGCCGAAGCAATGGTGCAACGCAACTGCATGGTGCCGGTGCAGCTGTGTCATCACTTCGCCGCGAAGATGGTCGCGCGGGGCGGCGGCGGGATCGTCATCTTCGGGTCGGGGGCCGGGTTCGCCGGTGGCCCCAACATGGTGGCGTACGGCGCCACCAAGGCGTTCGACATGGTCTTCGCCGAAGCACTCTGGGCTGAGCTGCACGACAAGGGAATTGACGTGCTGGGTCTCATCCTGGGTAAGACCGACACTCCGTCGTTGCGCCGGCTGGAACACGCTCGCGGACAGCTGGCATCCGAGCAGCAGCAGCCGCCGGATGCGGCCACCGTCGCCGAGGTCATCGGCGAGGCGTTCGAGAATCTGACCAACGGCCCGACACTCATGGTGGGCGAACAGATGCACGCGGTGTATCAGATGCTGGGCTCGCTCACCCGCAACGAGACGGTCAAAATGATGGCTCAGGCCATCACCGAATCGATGGGGACAGGTGAGTAGGCGCCCGTCACGGTCAGTAGTTCGGCTGACCGGTTAAACGACGCCCACTCAAGCCAACAGGCCCTGCAACGTATTCCGCAGATCGGCTGCTTTCAGAACACCCGCGCTGCGAAAACGTTGGCGTCCGTCGGAGTCGAAGATAAACGTGGTGGGCAGAGACAGCACCGACAGCCGCCCCGCGGCCGCCGGGTTAGCCTCGATGTCGATCTCCACATGTGCCACGGCGGCCAGGTCGGCGCACACCTCGTCAACCACCCGGCGCACCGACGTACAGGGGCCGCACCAATCAGCGCTGAAGTGCACCACCGTCGGCCCGATCTCGGACAGGCCGAGGTCAGAGTTGTCTTGAGGTGACTCCGGATCGGCTTCGCGAAAAACTCCCGACCTTCGGGTCAGGGCCAGGCCGATCACGGTGGCAACCACCAACGTCACGACAATGGCCGTCGCGGCGATGAACACCGAGCTCACCGGCGCACCTGGACTTCGGGGCCGGTCGTCATATGGAAAAGTCCTCGCCGTGCCAAACTCCGGCTTCAGGTGGCCGGATGACGCGGCCGGTCTGTTTGCCGTCGGTTTGCGACTCCAGCCTCGCCACCCTGGTAAGCAGGGACTGCAAGCTGACACCCACCAGATCGGGCAAGTCGTCCGGGCTGCCAGACGTGGGACGGCCGCCGCCGATGATCTGTCCGGGAACCCCGACGACGACAGCGCTGGCCGGGACCTCTTTCACCACCACAGCGTTAGCACCGATCTGGCTGTCGTCGCCGATTTTGATCGCACCGAGGACCTTGGCACCCGCTCCGATGGTCACGCGGTCGCCGACGGTGGGGTGGCGCTTTCCGGTGTCCTTGCCACTGCCGCCGAGCGTGACGCCGTGGTAGAGCGTGACGTCGTCGCCGACCTCGGCGGTTTCCCCGATCACCACACCGGTGGCGTGGTCAATGAACAGGCCGGAGCCCAGCACGGCGCCGGGATGGATGTCGACACCGGTGAGGATTCGGGTGAGTTCGTTCACCGCACGCGCAGCAAGTCGTGCGCCGCGATTCCATAACCAGTGGCTGATCCGGTAGCCCCAGATGGCATGGACACCGGGGTAACACAGGATCACCTGCCAGGTGGTGGGCCGGGCCGGGTCCCGCTCCTTGGCTACCCGGATGTCGGTGCGCAGCGACTCGAGCATGGCTAGTCGGCCAAGTCGGCGAACAGCGGTGTGCTCAGATACCGCTCACCGAAGCTGGGCAGCACAACGACGACGAGCTTGCCGGCGTTCTCGGGCCGGCGCGCGACCTCCAAGGCAGCCGCAACGGCCGCGCCCGAGGAGATGCCGACCAGCAGTCCTTCCTCATGCGCCAGTCGCCGGGCCAGGTCGAACGCGTCGTCGTTGCTGACCGTGATGATCTCGTCGACCAGGTCCTGCTCGAGCACCGGCGGGACAAACCCGGCGCCGATGCCCTGGATCGGGTGGGGTCCCTTTTCGCCGCCGGACAGCACCGGTGAGGCGGCCGGCTCGACGGCGATGAACTGCGCCGACGGCTTGCGTTCCTTGATGGCCTGGGCCACGCCGGTGATGGTGCCGCCGGTGCCGACTCCCGCCACGAAGATGTCGATTTTCCCGTCGGTGTCGCGCCAGACCTCCTCGGCGGTGGTTTTGCGGTGGATCTCCGGATTCGCCGGGTTCTCGAACTGTTGCGGCACGAAATACCGTTGGTCGGTCTTGGCAAGTTCCTCGGCCTTGGCGATAGCGCCCGGCATGCCGTCAGCACCCGGGGTGAGGATGAGTTCGGCACCGTAGCCGCGCAGCAGCATTCGCCGCTCGGTGCTCATCGTCTCGGGCATGGTCAACACGCACCGATAGCCGCGAGCCGCGCACACCATCGCCAGTGCGATGCCGGTGTTCCCGCTGGTCGGCTCGAGGATAATGGTGTCCGGCGTGATCAGGCCGGCCTGCTCGGCCGCGTCGATCATGGCCACCCCGATCCGGTCCTTGACGCTGTTCGCCGGGTTGAAAAACTCCAACTTGGCGACGATGTCGGCCTTGGCGCCGTCGGTGACTCGCCTCAGCCGAACCAGCGGCGTGTTGCCGATGAGTTCTGTGATGTCGTCGGCGATGTTCATTTGCTTCTCCCACTCATGTGTGGTGCGGCGTGGCCGGCCTGCCGGCCAATGACGGACCGTTTTGGCACTTGCGCTAACGCTACCCCGCTACGCACTGGGACGCCGATGTTACGCAGGTAAGGTGGCGAGAAAGCTTCAGCCGCAACGAGATTCGTCCTGAACAGGATCTGCGAGGGGCAACACGGAGGAGAACGAATCGCGGCTGTGCGACCTGTCGCATAGCACCAAACATTACAGCGGGCTATCACACCGCGTTGGTTTGCGGGTCACTTGGTCGGTTAGCCGTATGTGGGCAGCCACATGGTGTCCGGGATGGCCTGCACCGCGTCGTCGTGGGTCTGGGTGGCAACGCCGTCCGCGACGGCGGCGTGGTAGACGGCTTCGGCGACGACAGCCGAAACGGTGCGCAAGTTGACCACGTCGGGCAACAACGACGCTCCCGGCCCGGTGCAATTGGCCTGTTGCGCGACGGCTCTGGCTGCCGCTCCGAGCATGTTCGGGGTCACCCGGCTGGCGCGGGCCAGCACCACGCCCAATCCGATACCGGGAAACACCAGCATGTTGTTGGCCTGACCGATGATGTGGGTGATGCCGCCGCGTTCGACCGGCGGCACCGGGCTGCCGGTCGCCAGTAACGCTTTGCCGTTCGACCATTCCAGCACGTCTGCCGGGGCAGCCTCCATCCGCGAGGTCGGGTTGGACAGCGGGAAGACCAGCGGCCGTTCGCAGGTTGCCGTCACTGCCTCGATGACCTCACGGTTGAACGCGCCGTACACCGTTGAGCAGCCCAGCAGAATGGTGGGCGACGCCATCTTGATGGTGTCGACCAGCCCGACGCGTTCTTGGGCGGCGACCCCGAGTTGCTCGCGGCTTTTCGCATACGGCATCTGGAAGTCGCGGAGGTCCTCCATGTCGTCGAACAGCAGGCCCTGTTTGTCTATCGGCCAGATCTGCCCCGTGGCCTGTTCTTTGTCGGCGCCGTCGGCAACCATCGCGTCCCGGATCTGGTCGGCGATCCCGATTCCGGCGGTCCCTGCACCGAAGATGACTATCCGCTGATCGCGCATCGGGATGCCGGTGACCTTCGATCCGCCGTAGACGGCGGCCACCACAACTGCGCCGGTGCCTTGCATGTCGTCGTTGAAAACGCAGTAATCGGCTCCGTATCGTGCCAGGGTTGCCCGGGCGTTGGCCGGCCCGAAGTCTTCGAAATGCAGCATCGCGCTGGGGAATTGGCGGTGGGCGGTCTCGATGTAGGTGCCGATGAACCGGTCGTATTCAGCGCCGCGGCGGCGGGCGTGACGGTTACCTAGGTAGAACGGGTCCTGCAACAATTGTTCGTTGTCGGTGCCCACGTCGAGCGACACCGCGATGGTGCGGCGGGGATCGATGCCGGCGCCGGCGGTGTAGAGCGCCAGCTTGCCCACCGCGATTTGGATTCCGCCCACACCCCAGTCGCCGATGCCCAGGATCGCCTCGCCGTCGGTGCACACAATCAGGTCGACGTCGTCGGGACCCAGGCCGAATGTCGCGAATCCGTCGGCAATCTCGTCGGGACAGTTGATGTCCAGATACAGACCACGCTGGCCGCGGTATTCATCGGAGAAACGTTGAATCGCCTCACCCACGGTGGGCGTGTAGACCACCGGCATGAGCTCGATCAGATGGTCGGCCAGTACCCTGAAGTACAGCACTTCGTGGCGGTAATGCAGTTGCTCGAGAAGCAGGTTCTTGCCTAAATCTGTCGCTACGCCTTGCAACTGATGCCACACCCGTTCGGCCTGCTGGTCGAGCGTGAGCACCGCTGTAGGCAACCGGCCGGTCAGGCCGAGCTTTCGGCGCTCCTCGTGGGTGAAACCGACGCCACGGTTGAGACTCGGGGAAAGCAGCGCGGCCGGGATGCGTGGCGCGTGTTCGTCGGCCATCAGTTGTCCTGCGCGTCGCGCGCGTCAGTCCGCGAGATGCTCGGGGTGCAGCATCTCGGCGTATCGCAGCTGCTCGGGGATCCCGAAACCGTCGATCAGCATCTCGGCGTACGGCCGCAACATGCGGCACCGATAGTTGATGCCCCGGGTGACTGCCTTGGCGCGTTCGGTGGACAAGAACCGGTGCTCGACATACCAGGCCTTGTCATCCTCGATCACCGAAAGCGCGTAGAGGTCACAGACCATGCACAGCACTTCGCGGGCCTCGTCGTCTTCACACGACTCGATTCCGGCGATGAACGCCTCGAGCACCACCCGGTCGATGTGGGCGCTGGCGGCATGCAGGACGTGATCCTGCACGGCGTTGAACGCGTCGAAGGACGACATCTCGTCGGATTTGCCCTGCAGCCGACGCGCGACCGAGGACAGCATGTACTCCTCGCGGTCCTCGAACATCTTGAGCTGGGTACCCCGGTTGAACAGACTGCCCTCCTCCTCACTGTCCTGCCTGGTGTCGACCACCGTCTGCAAGATCGTTTCGGCCGCAGTGCGTTTCAGCACCCGGGTGCCGACGGTATTGGCCGCGAACCGCACCCATTCGACCGGGCTCATGCTGCGGACGTCGTCAGCGTAGGCGGTCAATAGTTCCTTGGCCACCAGCTGGGTCAGCACATGGTTGTCGCCCTCGAACGTGGTGAACACGTCGGTGTCTGCCCGCAGTCCGATCAGCCGGTTCTCGGCCATGTAACCCGCTCCGCCGCAGGCTTCCCGGGCCTCCTGGATTGCCCGGCTGGCGTGCCAAGTATTGGCTGCTTTCAGTCCGGCGGCCCGGGATTCCAGTTCGCGCTGCTCCTCGGCGTCGGGGGCATCGGCGGTCTGCAGGTCGTGGCACTTGGCCACCAGCTCGTTCTGCGCAAACTGCAGCGCGTAGGACTTGGCGATCAGCGGGAACAACCGGCGCTGATGCACCAGGTAGTCCATGATCAACACCTCGGATTCGTCGTCGGGTGCGATGAATTGCCTGCGCTGCAACGCATATCGAGTCGCGATGTCCAGCGCGACCCGGGCCGCCGCACCCGCGCTGCCGGCCACCGTGATTCGGCCCCGGATCAGCGTGCCGATCATGGTGAAGAAACGGCGGCTGGGGTTGTCGATCGGGGAGCTGTAGGTGCCGTCGGCGGCGACATCGCCGTACTTGTTCAGCAGGTTCTCCCGGGGGATGCGCACGTGGTCGAACACGATCCGGCCGTTGTCGACACCGGGCAGGCCACCTTTGTAGTGGTTGTCCGACGTCGTCACCCCGGGCAGGTCGTTGCCGTCGGCGTCGCGGATGGGCACCAGGAAGCAGTGCACGCCGTGGTTGACCGGCTCGTCGTCCTCGGTGGTGGCCAGTTGGGCGAATACCGCTGCCACAGTGGCGGTTTCGGCTGCACCGCCGATGTAGTCCTTGCGGGCTGACGGGGTGGGCGAGTCGATGATGAACTCTTCGGTTTCGACGTCGTAGGTCGCGGTGGTCTCCAGCGACTGCACGTCGCTGCCGTGTCCCGTCTCGGTCATCGCGAAGCAGCCGAGGAGTTCGAGGTCGATGAGCTTCTTCACATAAGCCTGGTGATGACGTTCGGTGCCCAGGTTCTCCACGGCGCCGCCGAACAAGCCCCACTGCACTCCGGCTTTGACCATCAGGGACAGATCCGACATCGCCAGCATCTCGATCCGGGTGATCGCGGCGCCGATGTCACCGGTGCCGCCGTGTTCCTTTTTGAAGTTGTCGTCGATGGCGCCCTCGGCCGCCATGATCCTCATCTGTTCGGCGACCTTGGTGCGCGCGATGACGGTGTTCGGGGTGTAGTGCGGCCGGAATACCTCCCCCGCCAGCCGTACCCGGATCTGATTTTTCGCGTCGCGCCAACGCCCGTCCAATGTGTTGCGGAGATGTTCGGCAGTGGTGGTCATACCCGACCGTAACCTGCCGTGCCGCCGCGGTGGGATTAGATAGCGCCATGTCCCGGGCGTCTGCCGCCGCACTGCTGCTGGTGTGCGGTGGGTACCTGGTCGGCTGCGGACCGGGCGGCACCCCGCCGCCACCGGCGACGCCCACCCTGCAGTATCTGGGCCAACAGCAGGTCGCGCACGGCGCGACGTTTCACGACACGGTGATCGGGGGCTTGTCGGCGATCAGCTACGACCCGGAGCGCCAGGTCTACTACGTGATCAGCGACGATCGTTCGGAGAAAAGCCCGGCCCGGTTTTACACGGTGCAATTACCGTTGTCCGAGAGTGGGATTGGCGACGTCACATTCATTGGCGTGCAGCCGCTGCTGGACGCGTCGGGGCGCCCGTTTGCGCCACTGGACACCGAAGCGTCGCCGCCGGTCGTTCCGCCCGATCCGGAGGGCATCGCCTTTGACCCCGCGCGGCAACGGCTGTACTGGTCGTCTGAGGGTGAGCGGATCACCCAGGGCGCCCCGGTGTTGCTCGACCCGTGGGTCCGCATCGCCGGGCTCGACGGCGGTTATCGGGGGCAGTTCACCCTGCCACCGGTCCTGGCCATGTCGGCAAAGCACACCGGCCCGCGCCGCAACAGGGCACTGGAGGGGCTAACGCTCACCCCCGACGGGCGGTTCGTCTTCGCCGCGATGGAGGAACCGGGGTACAACGACGGCGACCCGCCCGACCGCAGCCACGGCGCCCTGACCCGGGTCACCAAGTTCGACGTCGACAGCGGGGCGCCGGTGGCTCAGTACGCGTACCTGCTGGAGCCGTCCACCTCCGCCGACGACACCAACGGCCTGTCCGATCTCGTGGCGCTCTCCGACACCACGTTTCTGGTGGTCGAACGTGTGGGCAGCATCCCTCCGAGGATCCGGGTCTTCCGTGCTGACCTCGACGGGGCCGCCGACGTGCTAACAGTTCCGTCGATCGCCGGTGCACCGGTGCGCCCGATGGCCAAAACGCTGGCCGTCGATATGTCCACGACGCCGGGCCTGTCGCCGCTGGACAACATCGAGGGCATAACGCTGGGACCGAAATTGGCCGACGGCCATCAATCGGTGGTGTTCGTCAGCGACGACAACTTCTCGGCGGTCGAGGTGACGCAGTTCCTGCTCTTCGCCATGTAGCAACTGGTACCGCCGTACTAGTCGCGGGCGGGTCGTCGCAGCCGCCAGCGCAGCAAGACGAGGCATACCGCGGCGAAGACACCCAGCATCGCCAAGTCGAACAGCCACCAGCCGATCGAGTGCGTCCACAGCATGTCATGGGTGGCCAGCTCGTCGATCCGGTTCAGATCGACACTAGACGCACCGGCCGCGAGCCCCCAGCGTGCCGGGATGAACCACGACACCACGTTGAAGCCGTATCTGGCGGCCAGCGGGAACGTGCCCCCGCAGAACACCAGCGAAAGCAGGATCAGCAGCACCGCGATCGGTGAGAGCTGTTCGCGGTACTTGGTCAGCGAGGACAGCGCCAGCGCGACAATCGCCGAGACGACGGCGGTTGCGGCCACGCTGACATACAGCTCGACGGCGGCATCACCGAGCAGCAGGCCCCGCGTGACGGGCGCTCTGTGACCCACGACCGCCGCGGTGGTGAGGATGCCGGCCTGGACCATCGCGATCGCGGTGTAGACCAGAATCTTGGCGGCCAGATACGCCGAGGCCGACAACCCCACGAACTGTTCGTGGCGGAAGGCCAAGCGTTCGCCGACCACGTCGCGGATGGTCAACGCGGTGCCCATGACCACCGCGCCCATGGTGAGGACGAACAAGATCCCCAGAGCTTCGTCGGGATGGTCCCCGTACGGGTCTGCGTTGTCGAGTCCGGAATGGCCGGGCACCAGCAGCGCCAGCGCCCCGAAGAGGATCGGCAGGATCGTCAGGAAAATGAAATAGCGCTGGTCGCCGATGATGACCCAGGCCTGGCGACGGGCCGCGACGGTGAATTGACGCCACAACCCGAGGTGGGGTGCAGCGGCGGACTGGTCGACCGGGGCCGCTGACACGTGCGGCGCATGCGGCGAAAGCCCCTCGCGCGCAACGAATTCCGCATGGGCGCGGTCTGGGTCGGTAGTCAGTCGGGTGAAGATGTCCGACCAGTCGGTGGTGCCCAGCGCCGACTCGATCTGCGCGATTGGCCCGGCGAACGCGAGGGTGCCCTCAGCGGTCAGCAATAACACCTGGTCGCAGACCTCCAGGTAGGCCGGCGACGTGGCCGTCAGCACGACGACCAGGCCGGTGTCGGCGAGCCGGCGCAGCATCGCGATCTCCTGGCCCTCCGCGGCCGGGGTCACGCGCGGCGGTGGGCTCGTCCAACAGCAGTAGCGACGGTGCGCTGATCAGTTCGGCGGCAATTGCCGTGCGTCTGCGTTCTTCGGGCGAGAGGTTGGCGATCTGGATGGTGCGCCGCGAGGTCAACTCCATCTCATAGATCACGTAATCCACCACGCGACGGCGGTCCTCGGCGGAGGTACCGGGCGGCAGCCGCAATCGGGCGGTGTAGCCGAGGGCTTGCTCGATGGTGAGCTGGCGGTGCAGTGCATCTTGGTGGGGCACCAGCCCGATGCGTCCCCGCATCGCCTCGTGCTCGGCGCTGACGTCGCGGCCGTCCAGAATGACGTCGCCCCAGCTGGGTAGCTTCCTCCCGCCGAGGGTGTTGATCAGCGTGGTACGACCGGAACCCGGCCGGTCCGATGATCGCGGTCAGCGTGCCCGGGCTCGCCGAGAAGGACACTTCGTTGAGTATTTGATGCCCGTCGATGGCGACATTCAGATATTGCGCTCGCAGCCCGCGGGTGCCTGGCAATGCTTGTGGCGGCGCGGCAGGCGCGACAGCCAGGGGACCGGTCATGACCTCCTCGTGTGGCCGCGGGCCAGCACGCCGCGGACGCAACCGCTGGATTGCGCTGCTCACCCGACCGGGTCGGTCCTGCTGTTGGGCAGCCTCGGGCGGTGCCGCCGGTAACGGGGGTGGGACCGGCGGGGGAAGCGACGGAAGCGGCGCTTCGGGCGGTCGTGATTCGAGCGGCGCTTCGGGCGGTCGTGATTCGAGCGGTTGCGGTGCGACCGGGGGCGCAGGAGTTGCGGGCAATGCGTGGTGCTGCGGTGTCGGGAGAGGCTCGGTGCGCGGCTCGGAGAGATCGTCGGGCCGGCCTGAGTCGGGCTGAACCGCGGGCGGCTCTACCGCGGCGGGCTGGACCGACGGCTGCACCGCCGGCGGTGAGGGGATCGGAATTGGGCCGGTCGGAAACTGCGACGGCCCTTGTTGCGCCGGGGCATGCGGCGGCGAGGTAGCCGGGGCTGGCGCGGCGGCCCGGCGAATCCGCTTCCGCCAGGATTGCTGGGTGGGCCGTGGATCCGGTACGCCAGGCGGAAACGGAGGAAGCGGCACAGACGCAGGTGGCGACGGAGGCGGATGCAGCGGCGGCCGGGCCGGACCCCGCCGTGAGCCGGTGTCCGGCGGGTGCGACATCTCCGCGACCGGGGCGCCGACTCGGAAGAGCAACCGCTGACCGTCCTGCGGATCACCAACGGTGATCGTCTGCCCATCGCGGATGTTGACCGTGGGGACCCGCTCACCCTCGACGTAGATGCCGTTTCGGCTGGTGTCGATCGCTATCCACCGATTGCCGTCGAACCGCAGCAGCAGATGGATGCGCGATGTCCACTCGTTATGCGTTGGGTCCTCGAGGGGAATGTCGGCCCGGCTGTCCCGGCCCACGGCGACGTCGCGGCCCGGGCGGAACGTGTAGCGCGCGGACCCCACCCAGACGGTCAACGGTGACGGGAATGCCTCGGGCCGCATGGCCGCCACCTTTCATCACCCGTCACACCACTGTCGGTCACGGTCAGTCACGCCGGCTGAAATTTGGTCCTCCGCCCGCACAAGCGATTATCTACCCAACGCGGTGAGTGCGGCCGTGACTACCTGGCGTCGTCGGCTGGGCCGGGCGGCGGCGCTGGCGCGGAATTGTCGAGAAGGCGACGTAACACGGTGACGGCGTCGGCCAGAGTCTGGCGGTCAGCAGGGTCGAGACGGGCCAATTGCGGCTCGATCGCAGCCGCCCGGTCGGCGCGGACGCGAAGCAGGGTGCGCAAACCCGCTGGGGTGATGCGGATGCGGACAGCGCGGGCATCGCCGGGGTCGACGGTCCGGCTCACCAGCCCGGCGTCCTCGAGTCGCCGGACTTGGGTGGTCATCGTCGGTTGCGAGCAGTGGTCGATGGCGGCGAGATCGCAGATGCGGGCCTCCGCGTAGCTCTCGATCGTGGACAGCAGCCGGGCCTGCGCCGATGGCAAGGGCATCATCCGAATGCGCTGGGTGGCCATCCGGTTGAGCCGGGCCACCACGCTGAGCAGATCCGCTCCCAGTCCCGATACCGGCTCGCTGGCCGCGGCGCCATTGCCCGCGCCGTTGGCGGTAGCCGAGGTAATCATGTATTCATTTTTGCATAGGCTTGCTAAATAGATCAATTGTGGCGCGCCCGACACCGATATCCCATGCCGCCCAAGGCGGTGCGAACGTCGATTCCCAGCGACGACTGGCAGAATCAGTCAAATGACCGCCAGCGCCCCCACGGAGCAGCGGGCCGGGGCATTGCGGTCGGTGGAACTGGCTCAGGCAGCGGTCATGGCAGCCCTGTGCGCGGCGACTGCGATTATCGCGGTGGTCGTCCCGTTCGCGGGGGTGCTGGCCCTGCTGGGCACCGTGCCGATGGGTTTGCTGTCGTATCGCTACCGGCTTCGGGTGCTGATCGCCGCAACAGTCGCCGCCGGGGTGATCGCGTTCCTGATCGCGGGCATGGGTGGCCTCATGACGGTCATCAACAGCGCTTATGTGGGCGGATTGACCGGCATCGTCAAACGCCGGCGCCGCGGTACGCCGACGGTGATCGCGGTAGCCCTGGTCGCGGGCCTGATTTTCGGTGCTGCGGTAGTTGCTGCATTCGGCGTGCTGGCCCGGTTGCGCCACCTGCTCTTCGCCGCGGTGACCGCGAACATGAACGGAATCGCAGAGGTCCTGGAGCGGCTGCGGCTCGAGGAGGCCGCCCACTACCTGCGGCGCTACTTCGCCGATGCACTGCACTACTGGCCGTGGCTGCTCCTGGGTAACTCCGTCTTGTCGGTGCTGTTCGTGTCGCTGGTTGGCTGGTGGGCGCTGTCCCGGGTGCTGGAGCGGATGCGCGGAATCCCCGATGTGCACAAACTGGACGCGATCGCCGACAGCGGTCGGGTCGCGCCGGTGCCGGCGCGGTTGCAGCAGGTGTCGTTCCGCTACCCGAAGACCGGTCAGGACGCGCTAAGCCCGGTCAGCCTGGACATCGAGGTCGGTGAACACATCGCGGTCACCGGCGCCAACGGCTCGGGCAAGACCACGCTGATGCTGCTGTTGGCGGGCCGCGAACCGACGTCGGGCACCATCGAACGCCCAGGCGCGGTGGGGTTGGGGCAGATTGGCGGCACGGCGGTCATCATGCAGCACCCGGAAAGCCAGGTGCTGGGTTCGCGCGTCGCAGACGACGTGGTCTGGGGTCTGCCGCCGGGCACGTCCACCGACGTCGGCCGCCTGCTGGAGGAAGTGGGACTGGACGGTCTGGCTGAACGCGACACCGGAAGCCTCTCCGGCGGAGAACTGCAGCGGCTCGCGATGGCCGCGGCGCTGGCGCGCGAGCCGGCGCTGCTGATCGCCGACGAGGTCACCAGCATGGTCGACCAGCAGGGCCGAGACGCCCTGCTGGGTGTGATGTCCGGGCTGACCAAACGACACCAGACGGCGCTGATTCACATCACCCACTACAACGACGAGGCCCAATCCGCCGACCGCGCGATCAACCTCAGCGATTCGCCGGACAACACCGACATGGTCGAGACCACCGCTGCACCGCTGGCGTGCATCGGAGCCGGTGACGAGCGGGACGCACCGGTACTCGAACTCGCCGGTGTCGGCCACGAATACAGCATCGGCACGCCGTGGGCGAAGACCGCGCTGCGCGACGTCAGCTTCGCGGTGCAGCAAGGTGACGGGCTGCTAATTCACGGCGGCAACGGTTCGGGCAAGTCGACGCTGGCCTGGATCATGGCCGGGCTGACCGTTCCGACCACTGGGACTTGCCTGCTCGACGGGCGGCCCACCCACGAGCAGGTCGGAACCGTGGCGTTGTCGTTCCAGGCGGCGCGCCTGCAGTTGATGCGCAGCCGTGTCGACCTGGAAGTGGCCTCAGCCGCTGGTTTTTCGCCCAACCAGCACGACCGGGTGACCAACGCGCTGGCGGTCGTCGGCCTCGATGCGGCGCTGGCGAAGCGACGCATCGACCAGCTGAGCGGCGGCCAGATGCGTCGGCTGGTGCTGGCCGGGCTGCTGGCGCGATCGCCGCGGGCGTTGATCCTCGACGAACCGTTGGCCGGCTTGGACGCCGCGAGCCAGCGCGGTCTGCTGCGGCTGCTGGAGGATCTGCGCCGGGAACGGGATCTGACCGTCGTCGTCATCTCCCATGACTTCACCGGGCTCGAGGAGCTATGCCCGCGGACCGTGCATCTGCGCAACGGTGTGCTGGAATCGGCGTCGGCCGCGGCGGGAGGCGTGTCGTGACCGCGACGTCGCCGGCCCGTCGCCCGGCGCGCCGCCCCGGCCGCCCGGCGGTGCTGCTGCGCCCGGTGCCGGTGAGCTCGCCCATCCACGACCTCTGGGCCGGCACTAAACTCCTTATCGTCTTGGGGATTTCGGTGCTGCTGACGTTTTACCCGGGCTGGGCGGCGATCGGGCTAGTCGCCGCGCTGGTGCTGGCGGGGGCCCGGATCGCACACATACCGCGTGGCGCGCTGCCGTCGGTACCGATATGGCTGTGGATAGTGCTCGCTTTGGGTGGTATCACCGCGGCGCTCTCGGGCGGCAGCCCGATAGTCCGCCTGGGCGCCGTCGAACTCGGTCTCGGCGGACTGCTGAATTTCCTGCGCGTCACGGTGTTGTCGATAGTGCTGCTCGGACTCGGGGCGATGGTGTCGTGGACCACCAACGTCGCCGAAATTGCGCCGGCCCTGGCCACTTTGGGCAGGCCACTGCGGGCTTTTCGTATCCCGGTCGACGAGTGGGCGGTCGCTGTTGCGCTGGCGCTGCGCGCCTTTCCGATGCTGATCGACGAATTCCGCGTGCTCTACGCCTCCCGTCGATTGCGGCCCAGGCAGATTCCCAAGGGCCGCAAAGCCCGTCGCAAGCGCTGGGCGTTGGAGGTAATCGACCTGCTCGCCACCGCGATCACCGTGACCTTGCGCCGCGCCGACGAGATGGGCGACGCGATCACAGCCCGCGGCGGTACCGGTCAGATCTCGGCGGCCCCGTTGCGGCCCAAACGCGCCGACTGGGTGGCACTCTCGGTCAGCGCCGCGGTGTGCGCCGCCGCCCTAGCGGCAGAGCTGGTATTGGGCCCCTGACGACCGGCTCGGTCACCCGACAAATCCGACCCCAAAAGCGCTGCCTGTGGATAAAGTGCCGACTGTGGATGAGCTAGCACCACGGGACGCTGGGTGACCATGCAGCACGGTCAGATTCCACCTGTGGAGCGTGTGCTCGGGCTGGCGGCCGGAGTAGGACAGTATCGGCTACTGGGTCTTCGTCATCATCTTCGCCCGTCGGGGTTTTCGGCCCTACATCGTGCGCAGGTTCGGCGTCACCATCAGCTATGGCGGTCGGGGGAGCTGGAACGTGACTGGCTGGTCCTGGGCGCAAAATCGCGGCATCGAATTCCTCCAACTCGCGTATTTCTTGTCCGCGTTTGTAATGTGGGCCGTGGCCGTCGTGCTTTCTCTGCTGCTGATGGGAAGCATCGACCGCTAGCTCAGCGCGCCTAGCGAGCAGCCGCGGCGTTGGCCGCTGTCTGCGCCTGACGCAGCGTCGCCGCAACATCGCTGCGGCCCAGGAACATCTCGTCGAAATACGGCTTGAGAACTTGGTTTCCGGCAGGGAAGCCGGCACCCCCCGGCGCCGCGATCCGCGGGCCGTTCAGCACCCGGAAGAACGGCGAGACGTCGACGCCCTTGGCCGCCCAGTAATCGAAGTAGACATGCTGCGCCGCCAGCACGGCGGGGATCGCGGTGCCGCGACGCGCCAGATATCCGTTGCCTTGCTCGCTGCCCATCCAGACCAGCACCTGACGAACCGCGTCGGGATGCTTGGACGCCGAATTCCCGGCCGCAGCAATGCCGTTGGTGACACTGACCCGGCCCCGCGGGCCCGGCCGGCAGCATCGCCAGCCCCCAGCGGAACCCGGCGTGATCGGCGACGGCGGCCAGGTTGTAGGTGCCCGATTGAAACAGCGCCATCCGGCCGGCCAGGAACTGGTTGCGGGAGAAATCTCCGTTATCGTTGGTGTCCGAGGCCGGCGGGGACACGTGGTCGTCGTTGATCAATCCGACCAGGTAGCCGAAAGCCTGCACCGCGTCGGGATTGTCGAACGCGAACCGATCACCGGACTGGAACACCCCGCCGGCTGAGCCGATGTAGTTCAGGTAGATGCCCTGCGGGTCGTTGGCGGCGTTGTAGCCAAATTGTCGGACCCGTCGAGGGTCAAAACCCGGTGTATTGGCGGCGTGCCCGTCGGCGTCGACGGTGAGCCGGGCCAGCAGCGGCCGCAGTGTGTCGGCACCGCCCGGGCTCCATCGCGTGGTATTTAACTGCGCCGGGTCGACGCCTGCTGCCGCCAGCAGATCCGCGTTGTAATACACCGCGATCCCGGCGTCGGTCAGTTGCGGTACGCCCCACAGCACACCGTTGCGGGTGAATTGCTCAACCACCGACGGTTCCCACACCGAGGCGCTAACCGTGATGCTCATCAACCGCCCGCTGTCGGCGTAGCCGGCGAGATAGGCGTTGTTCAGCCAGAAGATATCGTCGGCGCTGCCACCGGCCACATCGGTGCGCAGAGTGTCGAAATACGTCGCATACTCCACCACATTGGTGCGCACCTCGATATCGGGATGAGCCCGCTCGAACGCCTCGAACGACTGCCGGTACGCCGAGGCGACCTGCTGGTCCCAGAGCCGCACGGTCACGACGGCCTTGCCGCCCCGGGACTCAGCCGACCAGTCCAACAATATTGCCGCCCCAACCAGCAGCGCGGCGACCAGGACAAGCGCGGTGACCACCTGCGTGGAAAACCTTGGGCGGGTCATGAAACGCTCCGGCGCCGAGATTGCTCTGCGGGTCGCAAAAGGACCAAAAATGCAGCCATAACGGCAATCTCGCTGCGCGGCATATTCATTTCAGCCCCGTCACCACGATCGAGGCGACGATATGACGCTGGAGTGCCACGAACAGCACGATCAGCGGCACGATCGCGACGGTGGTCGCGGCCATCACCAGCGTCCACTGCGCGTTGTACTGCGACTGCAGGGCAGCGGTGGCCACCGTCAGCACCCGCCACTTCGGCCCGCTGGTGATCACTAGCGGCCACATGAAGTTGTTCCACTGCGACACCACGGTGATCAGCCCCAACGTGACCAGGATCGGCCTGCTCGACGGCACCACCACGTGGGTGATCACATCCAGCGTGTTGGCCCCGTCGAGGCGCGCGGCGTTGACCAGGTCGTCGGGAATCGTGCGAAAGTGCTGGCGCAGCAGGAAAATCGCGTACGGTGAGCCGAACACGAACGGCAGCACCAGCGCCCAGAACGTGTTACGCAGTCCCAGCTGCGCCATCATCAGATACAGCGGCACCACCGTCACCGTGGCGGGCACCATCAACGTCGCGATGTAGACCCAGAACAGTGTGTCGCGGCCCGGGAACCGCAGCCGAGCAAACGCATAGGCGGCCAGCACCGAAAAGCTCAACTGGCCGAGAACAATCGTGAGAGTCATCAACGCGGTCACCGCCAGCGCCCGGCCGAAGCCCGCGCCGCCCAGGTCGGCATAGTTGGCCAGCGTGAACGGCCGCGGCAACGCCAGCGGGGTACCGGTCGCGAACTGGCGCGCCGAGGTGAACGACGTCAGCAACCCAACAGCGAACGGCATCAACGTGATCAGCGCGCCGAGGGCCAAACCGGCATACGTCAGCAAATTACGTGAGGTCATAGCTGATCCGTCGCCGAAAGTACAGATGCTGGACCACGGTGATGCCGAGCAAGATCGCGAACAGCACCAGCGCCGTCACCGCCGCCCGGCCGATCGCCGCCGACCCGAACGCCTCGGCGTAGATGTGATGCGCCACCAAGTCGGTGTGGCCGGACGGCCCACCACCGGTCAGCGCATACACGGTATCGAAAACCTGTGCGGCCGAAACTATTCCAGTGACCAGCACAAAGAACATGGTGGGCCGCAGCATCGGCAGCGTGATGCGCCAGAACCGCTGCCAGTCATCGGCGCCGTCGGTCCGCGCGGCCGCCTGGATATCAGCAGGGATCGCCAGAATCCCGGCCAGGAAGAACAGCGCGACATAGCCGACGTTGGTCCACACGATCACCCCTGACACCACCGGCAGCGCCAGACCGGGATCGGTGAGCCACTCGATGCGATGACCCAGCACCGTGCTGACCGCGCCGTCGGTGGGAGCCAGGATCCAGCGCCACAACACCGCGATCGCCAGCGGAGCGCAGATCCACGGCAGCACGTAGAGCGTGCGAAACACCCCGCTGCCGGGCAGTGAACGGGCCAGCATCGCGCCGGCGCCCAGACCGAGCACCGTCTGCACCGGGACCACGATCGCCACGAACACGAACGTCACCACAAGCGAGTTGCCGAACGTCGAGTCGGTCAGCACTGTGCGCCAATTGTCCAGTCCGACATACTGGATAGGCCCCAGCAGGTCCCACCGGTGCAGGCTCAGCCACACCACCACCAGAATCGGCAGCAGCAGGAACGCGACCACACCGAACAGGCTTGGGGCCAGCAGCGCATAGGCCAGCGCGGTGGATCGGGGTCGCGTGCCCGGCATGTGGATATTAAAGCTGCTCGATACGGTGGAGTGGTGACACCGAACCGGGGGATCGATTCGGATTTCCTCAACTTGCCGCGCCACCAGCTGGCCGATGCCGCGCTGACCGCGGCGACGGCGGCCGGGGCCGGGCACGCCGACCTGCGGATTCACCGCATCACCACCGAAATAATCCAGCTGCGCGACGGGGAGCTGGAGACCTCGGTGCTCAACCGCGAGGTCGGCTTGGCGGTGCGCGTCATCGTCGACGGCACCTGGGGGTTCGCCTCGCACGCCGAGCTGGCGTCCGACGTTGCGGCCGACACCGCGCGACGGGCCGTGCAGGTGGCCACGATCCTGAAAGCGCTGAACGCCGAGCGGGTCGAGCTGGCTCCCGAACCGGTGTACGCCGACGCCACCTGGGTGTCGAACTATCAGATCGACCCGTTCAGTGTGCCGATCGCCGACAAGGTCGCCGTTTTGGCCGACTACTCCGAGCGGCTGCTGGCCGCCGACGGGGTGGATCACGTGTCGGCGGTCGTGATCGTCGTCAAGGAGCAGACTTTCTACGCCGACACCGTCGGGTCGTCGATCACCCAGCAACGGGTGCGCCTGCTGCCCCGGCTGGAGGCGGTCAGCGTCGACGCCGCCGTCGGTGGCTTCGACTCGATGCGCACGCTGGTGCCGCCGATGGCGCGCGGCTGGGAGGCGTTGGCCGGCGACGAGGTGTGCGACTGGTCCGGTGAGCTCGCGCAAATACCTTCGCTGCTGGCCGAAAAGCTCAAGGCGCCCAGCGTGACTCCCGGGCCCACCGATCTGGTGATCGATCCCACCAATCTGTGGCTGACCATCCACGAATCGATCGGGCACGCCACCGAATACGACCGCGCCATCGGCTACGAGGCCGCCTACGCGGGCACCTCGTTCGCCACGCCCGACAAACTCGGCACCATGCGCTACGGCTCCCCGGTGATGAACGTGACCGCCGACCGCACCGTCGAATTCGGTTTGGCCAGTATCGGTTACGACGACGAAGGGGTGGCCGCGCAAAGCTGGGACCTGGTGCGCGACGGGGTGTTCGTCGGCTATCAGCTCGACCGGGTGTTCGCGCCGCGGCTCGGGCAGTCGCGATCCAACGGCTGCTCGTACGCCGACTCGCCGCATCACGTCCCGATCCAGCGGATGGCCAACGTTTCGCTGCAACCCAGCGCCGAAAAAGTCAGCACCGACGACCTGATCAGTCGGGTCGAAGACGGCATTTACATCGTCGGCGACAAGTCATGGTCAATTGACATGCAGCGCTACAACTTTCAGTTCACCGGGCAACGCTTCTTCCGCATCCGGGACGGCCGGCTGGACGGCCAGCTGCGCGATCTCGCTTACCAGGCCACCACCACCGATTTCTGGAATTCGATGGAAGCCGTCGGCGGGGCGTCGACGTGGCGGTTGGGTGGGGCGTTCAACTGCGGCAAGGCCCAACCCGGCCAGGTCGCCCCGGTCAGCCATGGGTGCCCGTCGGCGTTGTTCCGCGGGGTCAACGTGCTCAACACCCGCGAAGAGGGCGGCCAATGATCAGTGCGCAACTGGCGGTCGAGATCGCGCTGGACGCCGCCCGGCGGGGCGGGGCCGACGAGACGATAGTGCTGGTCACCGATCGGGCCGAGGCGTCACTGCGCTGGGCGGGTAATTCGATGACCACCAATGGGGTATCGGTCAGCCGCAGCACCACGGTGATTTCCATTGTCCGCGAAGGGGAAAGCGCCCAGGTGGGGTCGCTGCGCACCGCTGAGGTGGATCCGTCACTGATCCCCGGGCTGGTGGCGGCCTCGGCGCAGGCTGCTGTGTCGGCGCCGCAGGCCAGGGACGCCGCACCACTGCTTACTGGTACCGAGGTACCAGACGACTGGGATGACTCGGCGCCGGGAACCGGGGCCGAGGTTTTCGGCGACGTCGCGCGCTCATTGCGCCGCGGTTTCGCGGGAAGCGATCAGTTGTACGGCTATGCGCGACACATGATGGCCACGACACTTTTGGCCTCGTCGACGGGGCTGCGGCGCCGCTACACCCAGCCCACCGGCACGGTGGAGATCAACGCCAAACGCGACGGCGCCAGCGCGTGGGCAGGTGTGGGCACCCCCGATTTCGCTGATGTGCCAACAGATCTGATGATGGAGCAGTTGGCGACCCGGCTGGGCTGGGCCAGGCGCACCATCGAGCTGCCCGCGGGGCGATATGAGACGATCCTGCCGCCGTCGACGGTGGCCGACCTGGTGATCTACCTGGGCTGGAAGATGAGCGGCCGCGGCGCGCAGGAGGGTCGCACCGCGTTGTCGGCGCCCGGCGGCGGGACGCGGGTAGGAGAGCGGCTCACTGACCTGCCGTTGACCCTGTACTCGGATCCGGCGGCTCCCGGGCTGGGTTGTTCGCCGTTCGTGGCGGCCAGCAGCTCCTCGGAGTCGCTGTCGGTATTCGACAACGGGATGGACATCGCGCGGGTGGATTGGATCCGCGACGGGGTGATCAACGCGCTGGCCTACTCTCGGGCCGGTGCCGCCGAATTCGATGCACCGGTGGCGGTTGCGGCGGACAACGTGCTGATGACCGGTGGAAGTGCTGATCTGGGCGAGTTGATCGCCGGCACCAAGCGCGGGCTGCTGCTGACCACGCTGTGGTACATCCGTGAAGTCGACCCGGCGACGCTGCTGCTGACCGGGCTGACCCGTGACGGCGTCTACCTGGTCGAGGACGGCCGAGTGACGGCTGCGGTCAACAACTTTCGGTTCAACGAGAGTCCGCTGGATCTGCTGCGGCGGGCCACCGAGGTCGGGATCAGCGAGATGACGCTGCCGCGGGAGTGGGGTGATTGGGCCACCCGGGCGGCGATGCCGTCGCTGCGGATACCCGACTTCCATATGTCGTCGGTGAGCCAGGCGCAATAATCGTGTGGTGCTCTTCGACGATCTGACGCGGCTGGTGAGCTTGTCACCCGGCGACGGCCGCATCTCAGGGCTGGTGCGGGGTGTGTGCGGGCAGACACTGTCGTTGCCGGCGCTGCCGGCCGAGGTTGCGGTGGACGGACCGGCGTCCGACGTTGAAGCCCTGGTCGTCGGGTTCGCTGAGCAGTTCAGCGTCGACGTCTCGGCCATCGGGCCCGAGCAGCGCTCGGAGTTGTTTTCGGCGTTGGGGGACAGCACTTTTGGTGTCGTCGTGCTCATCTACATCGCGGATTTCGTTCCGCGGGTGCGAGCCGGGTTGGCGGCGCTGGGGGTGGAGTGGGCGCAGGGTCCGATGCACTGGGATCACCACAGCGACCCGTCCGACGTCGTGTTCAATCATTTTCTGCCGGCGGTGGCGCGTTTGCGTGGGCTCGACGCGCTGACCTCGGAGCTGGTGCGGCTGCGGGGTGCGGCGCAGCACAACTGCCGGTTGTGCAAGTCGCTGCGCGAGACGACGGCGTTGGATGCGGGCGGGTCAGAGACGCTCTACGGCGACGTCGGGCATTTCGAGACCTCCGTGCTGCTCACCGACCGGCACAAGGCTGCGTTGCGATTCGTCGACGCGCTGATCTGGTCGCCCGCCCATATCGGCGCCGACATTGCCGCCGGGGTTCGCGTCCACTTCTCCGACGCCGAAGCCGCCGAGCTGACGTTCGACGTGATGCGCAATGCCAGCAACAAGATCGCCGTCGCACTGGGCGGCGATGCTCCGCGGGTCGAGCACGGCACCGAGCGGTATCTGTTGGATGCCGACGGCAAGACGGTGTTCAGCTGACGTTTGCAAGCGTCCAACCCGAGCGGACATGGCTTGCGGGTGAACGACATATTGCGGAGATCGGGTTCGCTGTGCGGATACTCAGCACAAGCCGTAGTGTCCATTGCGCATCCACCCCTTGACTCATCGAATTGCACGACCGAAGGCTGGTGCCACAACAAACTATGTCTGCACACCAAGCGCAGCACGACGCCGCCGAAGAGCTATTCAGGGCCATCATCGCCGCCCTCGACAAGCACGAGGCGGCCCACACCCTGACCGAAGACATTGTGGAGCAGCTGGCCCGAGCCTATGCGTCACTGGCAACGAACGTCCCCGAGCAGGGACGACTGGGGTAGCGACTCGGCTATTGCCCCGGCACTGATTGGGCCGTGCTAGAGCGACCGCCGCGTCGTTAGCCGACGGTGCGGGCGCTAATCTCGACGTCACTTGGTTAGTCATCGCGCAAGGGGCGGTAGCTCAGTTGGTTAGAGCCGCGGACTCATAATCCGTTGGTCGCGGGTTCGAGCCCCGCCCGCCCCACCCAGCTCATGTATGACCTCGGCTGATCCTTGACATTTCGTCTTCGGGTGATGCCTGACAGTGTTTCGGCTGATGCGTGACAGTTATGTCGGCTGATTCGTGACACTCCCTAGATGAGGGAGTTAATCGTGGCTGAGCAGAGGTATCAGGCCGTGATGGCCGTGATTGGTGATGGCCTGTCGGTGTCGCAGGCCGCAGAGAAGACAGGGGTGGCGCGTCAAACGCTGCACCGGTGGCTTGCTCGATATGAGGTCGAGGGCCTCGAGGGGCTGAAGGATCGGTCGCATCGGCCGGTGAGCTGCCCGCATCAGATGCCCGCGCCGGTGGAGGCGGCGGTATTGGAGTTGCGCCGCTCGCGGCCGTATTGGGGGCCGCGGCGGTTGGTGTTCGAGCTGGCTAGACGCCAGCTAAGGCCGGTGCCCTCGGAGTCGGCGGCGTATCGGGCGCTGCTGCGGGCCGGCATGGTCAAAACCGCTGCCCGAACCAGCCGCGGAGAGGTACGCAACAAACGGGCTTTGCGCACCAGCACTATACCGATGTCATCGCCCAGATCACCAGAATGGTCGGCTTAGAACTAGGCATGCGCATTCCCTTCGACACCTCGGCTCGCGATGAGGAGCCTAGGGAGTGACGGACGACTTCGACAGGTCATAGCGGCAATATCCATGCGAGATACTCGGAGGCGTCACGACGCCATTACGGCCTTAGTCCCTGACGCCGTCGCAGTCGATCCACACGTGCAGCGGGCCTCGGAAGAACGGGTTACGCCGGTACGGTGGTGGGTCTTCGACTAGCCGCGGATTCTCAACGCGGCGGATGAAGGTCTCGAATGCGAGGTTGACCTCCAGGCGAGCGAGCGGACCACCAGCGCAGACGTGGATGCCGCCGCCCCAGCCGAGGTGCTCGTTGTCCTGGCGTTCGGGATCGAATTGGCTTGGGTTGGCGAACCGGATCGGGTCGCGGTTGGCGGCGCCGTAGAGCAGGATGACCGCGGAGCCTGCGGGGATGACAGTGCCACCGACCTCTATGTCGCTGGTGGCGCTGCGGGTGGGAAAGAACTGAACCGCCGACTGCAGCCGCTGTGTCTCCTCGATGGCGCGGGGGATCAGTTCGGGGCGGCTGCGCAGCAGCTCGAGCGACCCAGGGTTGCGCAGCGCGGTCAGCACGCAGTGGGCGATCGTGTTGACCGTGGAGTCATGACCGGCGATAAACATCAGCGAAGTGTTGGGCACGGCCTCCTCGGGCGACATCGGCCCATCGGGACCGTCGTCGTGGAGCAGCCTGGAGATCAGGCCCTCGCCGGGTTCTCGCGCGTACCGGTCGATCAGCTCACGCAGGTACTGCTTCAACTTGGCGGCGGCCTCCCTACCCTTCGCGGCGCGGGCCTGACCCTCTTCGGTGGCCGCCTCCGGACTGAAGTCGATGCCCGCCAGAACTGGTCAAAGATCAAGCGTGAAAGATGCGTTCGTCCTCGAGCGGAACGCCCATGATCTTGCAGATCACCGAAACTGGCACCGGATAGGCGTAGTCATCGACAATGTCAAACCTGTTCTCGCCGCTGGATTTTGTCGAGCAGTCGTCACAGAGCTGCTGAATGACGGGCTCCATGCTCGGTATGAGGTCCGGTGAGTGTGGCGGAGGACCGAATTGCCGCATCACCTGGCGGCGCATGCGATCGTGATCGGGCGGGTCGGTCCCGATGAAGCTCTGCTTCGGCGCGTATGCCTCGATGATCGCGACGCCGCCCGTTGCCGCGCCCGACCGTCCGGATAGCAACGGGCTGCGGTTCGGCGTCGGAACTGAGCCTGGGGTCGTGGAGCAGCGTCCTGCAGCTCCCAATATCCGCTGACGACGTAAAGGTCGTCGTCCACCCGCGCCACCGGCGTCTTGCGCAGCTCGTCGAAAAACGGGAACGGATCGGCACGATTCGCGTAGCGCATCGCCTCGGCCCAGGCGGCTTCCGGTGTCATCACGGCGTCGTTGCTCCGCTCTACGCGCGGGCTCTTCGGCCGATACACAATTCGGCCGCGCGCCGGTCGGGTCGTAGCCGGTCAAAACCACATCGGGAATTCCGGTCGGAACGCGCGGATCGCGGAAGCGAGCAGGGACTGGCGCCGTGTGCGCAGGCTGGTCGTAGCCCGGTGGCGGCGGCGGGAACGAGGCCGATCGCTCGATCAATGCGCCGTAGTACTCCAACCACTTGGCGTGGTCGAAGGTGACGGCTCCCACGATGCGGCCATTGCGGCCATAGGCCGCGGCGAAGCGGCGCTCCTTCACCGAGCCCTGGGTGAAGACGAGCTCGTCGCCGAAGGGGCACACCCCGACGCCTTTGATATTGACGCCGAACTGGCCCGACCAGAAGGACGGAGCGGTAGGTGCGGACGGCGTCGGTCTCCGAGTGGACCATGTTGTGGGCGGCCACCTTGGCCCCGAATACAGCGTCGTCCCAGTGCTCCAGCGACAGGAACTGGTAGCCGTACAGCGCATGGGGAGCCCGTGCGATGTCGCCGGCGACGAAGATGTTGTCGGTCACCACCCCATTGACGTCGAAAGCGCGCAGCCGGCGTCGCAGGCGACTCCCCAGAAGCCGGTCGCCAGACCGGCTCCCTCAAGCCATTCGGTGTTGCGGATCGACCCCAACGAGGCCACCACCACGTCGATGTCGAGCGTGGTCCCGTCCGAGAGCTTCGCCCGACGCACGT
Source organism: uncultured Actinomycetota bacterium (assembly GCA_963787635.1). Lineage (GTDB taxonomy): Bacteria > Actinomycetota > Actinomycetes > Mycobacteriales > Mycobacteriaceae > Mycobacterium. The sequence goes on from CAWBDP010000016.1 coordinate 106,856, forward strand.
GGCCGGCCGCGTCTCCTTCCAGCGCATCGACCGCGATGCCTGTCCGCAGGTCAACCCCCGCGTCGCGCTGCATCTCGGCAGCGATCTCGCCGATGACGCCGCCGAGCGCCCCGACCAGTGGCGAATCAGCGTGCTCTGCGACAGTGACGTTCAGGCCTAGGCCGCGACAGACCGAGGCCATTTCCGAGCCGATGAACCCCGCGCCGATGATCAGCACCCGCTCCGGTCCGGCCAGCAACGCAGCCTGCATGCGGGCCGCGTCATCACTGGTCCGCAACGTGAAAACTCCCTCTAGCTTGGCCTCTTGGGGGTTGAACCACGGCCGCGCGCGGGTGCCCGTCGCGATCAGCATTGGGCCGAACGGGACCGTGTCCCCATTGGCGAGGTACACCCGCCTATTGGTCTCGGTCCAGCCCGGGGCGGCGACGCCGAGCCTCCACTTCGCGTCGATGTCGCGCATCCGCGGAAGCTTGGTGTGGTCGGCGCGCACCCATCCCGTCAGCACCTGCTTCGACAGCGGGGTCGTCGTACGGCTCGTGGGCCTCGCCGACGATATCGTGAGAGACCCGTTAAAACCTTCGTCGCGCAAGGCTTCCGCCGCGCGCAGCCCGGCGAGGGAGGGCGCCGACGATGACGATGTTGCCTTCGGATTTGAAGGCGTCGACGACGCTGTTCAGCAGCGCTTCTCTTTCCGCGACCGGGTTCACTTCGCGGGGTCCTTATCTGCCTTAAGGTCGATCTCATCGACCAGGATGGCCTGCACCGGGCAGGCCGCTGCCGCCCGCACGACCCGTTGGCGTTGCGAA
>CAWBDP010000017.1:0-114994 GCA_963787635.1 uncultured Actinomycetota bacterium
ACCTCTGACCTGTTGGGGTGAGTGACGGGACTCGAACCCGCGACATCCAGGATCACAACCTGGTGCTCTACCAACTGAACTACACTCACCATCGCCGCCGGCCGAGCCCGCGGCCTCGCGAGCCGACGAGCGGCGACGTCGATACTAACCGCTCGGGTGCTCGGCAGCCGAATCGATTTCCCGCGCTGCGCCCATCTCGGCGGTCAGGTGGGTGGCGATCGCGGCGATGTCGCTGGTAGAGGGCCCCGGTGGGGTGACGAATGCGGTGCGCCGGTAGAACTGCAATTCGCGAATCGATTCGTGGATGTCGGCGAGCGCTCGGTGCGCCAGACCTTTGGCCGGCTGGCCGAAATAGATGCGCGGATACCAGCGCCGGCACAATTCCTTGATGGAGCTCACATCGATCATCCGGTAGTGCAGGAAGGAGTCCAGCACCGGCATATCGCGAGCGATGAACCCGCGGTCGGTGGCGATCGAGTTGCCGGCCAGCGGCGCGGTCTTGGGTTGCTTGACGTGCTCGCGGATATAGTCGAGCACCATCTTCTCGGCGGCCGCCAGCTCGATCGTCGATGCCTTGACCTCGTCGATCAGGCCGGAGCGCGCATGCATCTGGGTGACTACGTCGATCATCGACGACAGGGCGGCGTCGTCGGCGTGGATCACCACGTCGACGCCGTCACCGAGAATGTTCAGGTCAGCGTCGGTGACCAGAGCCGCGATTTCGATCAACTTGTCCGAGCCCAGGTTCAGCCCGGTCATCTCGCAGTCGATCCATACCAGTTCATCCCGTGCAGCGCTCACAGTAAGCCCCACGTTAGCCGCCATCGCTGAGTTCACCGGGGCCCGGTACGCAGTAGTGTCAAGCTTTGCCCGCAGTACCTAAGAACAACGTGGAGGAAGGCGCGCGGCGCATGAGCCCTGAATCGACCCCCAGCGCGGACTCGGCGGCGACCCCGGCGCAGCAGATCGCTGCTGGTTACGCCGTGGACGGCCAGGCCCTGGAGCTCGGCACGGTCGTCGTCGGCGGCGCCGCGGACCCGGCCGCGCAGGTTCGTATCCCGCTGGCCACCGTCAACCGGCACGGTTTGGTGGCCGGCGCCACCGGGACCGGCAAGACGAAGACATTGCAGCTGCTCGCCGAGCAGCTCAGCGCGGCGGGCGTGCCGGTGTTGATGGCCGACGTCAAGGGCGACCTGTCGGGGCTCTCGCAGGCCGGGCAGAGCAGCGACAAAATCACTGCCCGCGCGAAGGAAACCGGTGACACGTGGGCCGCGGCCGGCTTCCCGGTGGAATTCCTCTCGCTGGGCAGCGGCGGCATCGGCGTGCCGGTACGGGCTACCATCGCCAGCTTCGGTCCCATTTTGCTGTCGAAAGTGTTGGGCCTCAACAGTACTCAGGAGTCAACGCTCGGGTTGATCTTCCACTGGGCCGACCAGCAAAACTACGAGCTGCTGGACCTGAAGGATCTGCGGGAGGTGATCAGCCATCTCACCAGCGACGCGGGCAAGCCGGAGCTGAAGTCGCTGGGCGGCGTTTCGGCGACGACGGCCGGTGTCATCTTGCGGGCGCTGGTCAATCTGGAAGCCGAAGGCGCCAACACCTTTTTCGGCGAGCCCGAATTCAAATCCGAAGACTTGGTTCGTGTCGACAACAACGGCCGCGGGATCATTTCGCTGCTGGAACTCGGCGACCAGGCCGCGCGCCCGGTGTTGTTCTCCACTTTTTTGATGTGGGTGCTGTCCGATCTCTTCAAGGTCATGCCGGAGGTCGGCGACATCGATAAACCCAAGTTGGTGTTCGTCTTCGACGAGGCCCACCTGTTGTTCACCGATGCGTCCAAGGCTTTCCTGGAACAGGTCGAACAGACCGTCAAGCTGATCCGCTCCAGGGGCGTTGGGGTGTTCTTCTGCACGCAGTTGCCCACCGACGTGCCCAACGATGTGCTGTCGCAGCTGGGCGCGCGCATCCAGCACGCGCTGCGAGCGTTCACGCCCGACGACCAGAAGGCGTTGACCAAAACCGTCCGCACGTATCCGAAAACCGATGTCTACGACCTGGCTTCGGCGTTAACCTCGCTGGGCATCGGTGAAGCCGTCGTCACCGTGTTGTCGGAGCGCGGCGCCCCGACCCCGGTCGCGTGGACCCGACTGCGCTCGCCGCGGTCGCTGATGGCCGCCATCGGTGATGCCGCGATCGGCGCCGCGGCCAAATCCAGCCCCCTGCAGGCCAAATACGGTCAAACCGTCGACCGGGAATCCGCCTACGAGATGCTGCAAGCCAAGAAAGCACAGGCTGCCCCGGCCGATGCGTCGCCCGGCAAGGGCAAGGGCGCCAAAGCGCCTGCGCCGGCACAGAAGCCGGGCTTTTGGAGGCGCTTCGTGAACAGTCGCGGCTTCCAGACATTTTTGAACGCGATGGGCAGGGAGCTGGTGCGCAGCTTGATCGGCAGCAACAAGCGCCGACGCTGACGGGTTATCCGCCCAGCCTCTTGTAGAAACTGCCCACGATCGGTGCGACGATCGCGCGCGGAGCGTACTGGCTGGCCACCGACATCGCCTTCGAGGTCACCCCAGGAACGACGCGCATCTTGTTGCGCGCCAAGGCATCCAGCGACAACTTCGCGGTGTGCTCGGTCGAGATCCACAGGAAGTCGGGCACCAGCCGGTCGACCAGCGACGTGTCAGCGGGGTCTGGCAGCTCGGTGCGTACCGGGCCAGGGGCCAGCAGGGTCACGTGCACACCGGAGCCGCGCAGCTCACCACGCAACGATTCACTGAACGTATTGACGAACGCTTTGGTGGCCGCATAGGTCGCGTTGTAGGGGATCGGCGAATTGCCCGCCGCCGAACCGGAAATCAGGATTCCGCCGGCCCCGCGTTCGATCATGCCCGGCAACACCGCCAACGTAAGGTCATGCACTGCTACGGCGTTGAGCTGTACCTGTGCCTTTTCGCCGGCCGGGTCCAGGGCCGCGACCGGACCGAAGGTGGCGGTACCGGCGTTGGCGCACAGGATCGAGATGGGCCGGGCGGCCAGCTCGTCGCACAGCTTTGCCCGGTCGGCGGCGTCGGTCAGGTCGGCAGGACGCACGTCCACGGCAACGCCGTACTTCTCGATCAGACGTGCGGCCAGTTCGGTGAGCACATCCTCACGCCGCGCGGTGACGATCAGGCTGTGGCCGCGCGCGGCCAGTTCGGTGGCCAGTGCTTCGCCGATATTCTGCGAGGCTCCGGTGACGACCGCGCGCGCATCGGGGCTGGGAGCGGGTATCGGCATGCGGCAATCCTAGACACGGGTCCGGAGCCGATCGCGAGCGCGGCGAGGCCGGGCGCGGCGGGTCGGCGACCGGAGCGTCTCGGAGCCACGATTGCGAGCGCGGCGAAGCCGGGCGCGGCGGGTCGGCGACCAGACATTAGAGTGCCGACATGAGCGTGCGCGCCCGGGTGCTGGCCTGGGCGCTGTGGGACTGCGGATCCACTGGCATGGCCGCGATCGTGGTCACCTTCGTGTTCTCGGTCTACTTGACCAGCACCGTCGGACAAACCGTCCCCGGTGGCCCCTCGCCGGAAGGCGGGTTGGGCCATGCACTGGCCGCCGCCGGGTTGACGATCGCCGTGCTAGCGCCGCTCATCGGGGTGTGGGTGGACGCTCCGCACCGGCGTCGGATCGTCTTGAGCATCTTGACCGGCCTTGCTGTCACGCTCACTAGCGCAATGAGCCTGATCCGCGACGACCCGCGCTACCTGTTGCCGGGTTTGGCGCTGCTGGCGGCCACCGCGGCGTGCGGCGAGTTGGCCAGCGTCCCGTACAACGCGATGTTGCGCCAGCTCGCGACGCCGGAGACATCGGGCCGGATATCTGGCTTCGGCTGGGCAGCCGGCTACGTCGGCAGCGTGGTGTTGCTGCTGGTGGTGTATGTGGGCTTTTTCTCGGGAACCGGCCCAACCCGCGGATTGCTACAGCTATCCACGCACGACGGTGTCAACGTGCGCGCCGCGATGCTGCTGGCCGCGGCGTGGTTCGCGGTGTTCGCCGCGCCGTTGCTGCTGACCGCACGCCATCTGCCCACCGGCGACGAGGCGCACCGCCCGAGGGTGGGTCTGCTGGGCGGGTACCGCAAACTGTGGTCGGATCTGACCGCCGAATGGCGCCGCGACCACAACCTCGTCTACTTCTTGCTGGCCAGCGCGCTGTTTCGGGACGGGCTGAGCGGCGTGTTCACCTTCGGCGCGGTACTGGGCGCTAACCTGTACGGCCTCTCGAAGGCCGAGGTGCTGATCTTCGGGATGGCCGCGAGCGTGGTGGCGGCCTGCGGGGCTGTGATTGGTGGACTGGTTGACGATCGGGTCGGGTCCAAGCCGGTCATCGTGGCGTCACTGACGGCTCTCGTCACGCTGGTGTTCACCTTGATGGCGTTGTCGGGCGAGCACGCGTTCTGGGTCTGCGGGCTCCTGTTATGTCTGTTCATCGGACCCGCCCAGTCGTCTTCGCGCACCCTGCTGCTGCGGATGTCCAAAGACGGCAAAGAGGGGGTGGCCTTCGGCCTCTACACGATGACCGGCCGGGCGGTGTCGTTCCTGGCGCCGTTGCTGTTCTCGGTTTTCGTCGATGCGTTCCACACCCCCCGCGCCGGGATGGCCGGTCTGGCCATGGTTCTCGGCGCCGGGCTGCTCGCGATGCTGCTGGTACGCATTCCGCGCCGGAACAGCGTCGCGGGCGTCGGCTAACTTGGCGCGTCGCAGACCGTCAGACCCACCCCGGAATGCTGGCGAACCTGAACTCCGCCTACCGTCAGCGAGCAAGTGACCTCGTGGCCAATATTGACGACGGTGACCGTGGCCCGGTGATTCCCCGAGTTGGGCAGGCTGACTTCCTTGCTCCACGGCAGCGCGACATTGAACTCGATCTGCATGACGCCGTCGTCGTCGACGTAGCTGATACTGATGGCCCGGCCCTCTCCGGTGACGTTGTAGACGACGTCGTTCGCTTGACCCGGAGTGCCCGGACTGGTTGTCGGCGTGGGCGTGGCAGGAGCCGAGGTGGTGGTGGTCGGCAACGGCGCGGTGGTCGGGAACGACGTGCTCGAGTTCGGCATGGCGGGCAGCGGCGGGAGCGCCGTCTCGTTTTCGGCCGAAATATTGGAAATCACCAAGGCGATCACGAGGGCGACGACCAGCAGCACCGCCGCAATTGCGGCGATCCACAACCAGCGCGGCGACTTTGGCTGCCCGGAGTGTGATCCATCCCCGTCGGGCCCCTCACCCGGTGGGTGGCCGTGCTGCCAATCCGGCGGCGCATGGCCTTGCAGCCAGTACTGCTCCGTCAATTGCGATTGGCCCGTGTGCGACGACGACGGACCTTGGGCCGAGCTATATGTCGGCGCGTACGGCACCTGGTCGGTGTAAGCCGGGTCAGCGGAATAACGGTTGCCCCCCCAGCGGGTCGATTCGGACCCCTGCGGATCATGATCGGAAATGCCACGTCGACGTGGATCGTTCATGCCCACCTCATGATTTGCAGGCTACCCGCGCGCCGGACGCGCGTGGGCTGATGTGCAGCAGCCGGAGTAGCTGACAACCCGCACCCGCTACGGCCGATGGTTACCACCCTGCAATGCGCCCACCGTCATCGCGCGCATGACCGCGCGTGAACGCACCGCGCGCACCGGCTTGGCGTCGGTGGCCTTCATGCTGTGTGGTGTCGAGTTCAGCAGGCCGAAGACCGCATGTGCCATCAGCCGCGCGTCGGCCTCGGCCAACCCGGAGTCCAGCTCACTGAGCACGCTCACCCAAACCTCGACATACTGCCGCTGCGCCCGGCGCACCTGGCGCTGAGCTGCCGCAGGCAGGTACGCGAGGTCACGGTCCTGGATGCGGATCAGGTCTGGTTCGCCCAGGGCAAAGTCGAGATGAAAATCGATGAGACCATCCAGCGCCGCGGCCGCGTCCGAGCTGCCGGAGGTGACGTCGCGGGCGCCGGCGAGCAGCCGGGTGCTGATCCCGACCAGCAGCTCAACCAGCAACGACTCTTTGTTGGGGAAGTGCCGGTAGATCGCTGGACCGCTGACACCGGCAGCCGCGCCGATATCCTCCAACCGCACCGCCAGAAAACCCCGCTGCGCGAACAGTCGCTCGGCGGCCGCCAGCAGTTGTGAACGCCGGTCTGACTTCAACCGGCTGCGGCGACTAGGGGCTTCGGTGCCCCCGGCCGGGGCAGACGCTGCCATAACGGCCTCCTGGACACTTCGGTTAATGGCTACTAACATTACACGAGTTAGTCGTCATTAACCCGAATTCTTTCGCGAACTCGACGGGAATCAGATGAGCTCTTCGACGGCCAACCGCGACGCGCACCGTGCGCTGGTGTCGCAACTGCGCGACAAGCTGGCCGCGGCCGCGCTGGGTGGCTCGGAACGCGCCCGCGCGCGGCACGTCGGACGCGGCAAACTGCTGCCGCGCGACCGAGTGGACGGCCTGCTCGATGCGGGCAGTCCCTTCCTGGAGGTGGCGCCGCTGGCCGCTGAGGGTATGTACGACGACGAGAGCCCGGGCGCGGGGATCATCACCGGCATCGGCCGAGTCTCAGGCCGGCAGTGCATGATCGTGGCCAACGACGCTACGGTCAAAGGCGGGACCTACTACCCGATCACCGTCAAAAAGCACCTGCGGTCCCAGGAAATCGCCGGTCAAAACCGGCTGCCCTGCATCTATCTCGTCGACTCCGGTGGCGCATTCCTACCCCGTCAAGACGAGGTCTTTCCCGACCGGGAGCACTTCGGGCGGATCTTCTACAACCAGGCCAAGCTCAGCGCCGAGGGCATCCCGCAGATCGCCGCCGTGCTCGGATCCTGCACGGCCGGTGGCGCTTACGTACCCGCGATGAGCGATGAAGCGGTGATCGTCCGCAACCAGGGCACCATTTTCCTCGGCGGCCCACCGCTGGTGAAGGCCGCCACCGGTGAGGTGGTCACCGCCGAAGAGCTCGGTGGCGGCGATCTGCACTCCAAGACGTCCGGGGTCACCGATCACCTGGCCCACGACGACCGCGACGCGCTACGGATAATCCGGCGGATCATCGCCACGCTGGGACCCCGCCCGCCGCGGGTGTGGGATGTCGCACCGACGGTGGACCCGATCGCCGACCAGAGCGAGCTCTACGACGTGGTTCCCGTCGATCCGCGCACTCCCTACGACATACACGACGTGATCACTCGGATGGTCGACGGCGGCGACTTCGATGAGTTCAAGTCCGAGTATGGCAACACCCTGGTCACCGGATTCGCCCGCATCCACGGTCACCCGGTCGGCATCGTCGCCAACAACGGGGTGTTGTTCAGCGAATCGGCGCTCAAGGGAGCACATTTCATCGAGCTGTGCGACAAACGGATGGTGCCGTTGCTGTTTTTGCAGAACATCAGCGGCTTCATGGTGGGGCGCGACTATGAGGCAGGCGGCATCGCCAAACACGGCGCGAAGATGGTGACAGCGGTGGCATGTGCCCGAGTGCCCAAGCTGACCGTCGTCATCGGCGGATCTTATGGCGCGGGCAATTATTCGATGTGCGGACGTGCCTATTCGCCTCGTTTCCTGTGGATGTGGCCGAACGCGCGGATTTCGGTCATGGGCGGCGAGCAGGCGGCGTCGGTGCTGGCGACGGTGCGCGCCGAGGCGCTGGACAGCGCCGGCACGCCGTGGTCGCAGCAGGAGCAAGAGGAGTTCAAGGCGCCCATCCGCGCGCAGTACGAAGACCAGGGCAACCCGTATTATTCGACCGCCAGGCTCTGGGACGACGGCGTGATCGACCCGACCCAAACTAGAACGATTGTGGGTCTTGCTCTTTCGGTGGTCAGCACTGCCCCCGTCGAGTCGGTTTCCTACGGCGTGTTCCGGATGTGAGCGTGATGGGGATCAAAGAGCTCCACACTGTGCTGGTCGCCAACCGGGGCGAGATCGCGGTCCGGGTCATTCGGACGTTGAAGCAGATGGGCGTCCGGTCGGTGGCCGTCTTCAGCGATGCCGACGCCAATGCGCGTCATGTCGCCGAGGCCGATCTCGCGGTGGGCATCGGTCCGGCCCCGGCCCGACAGAGCTACCTCAACATTGCCGCGGTCGTGGATGCCGCTGCCCGAACTGGTGCGCAGGCGGTACATCCCGGATACGGGTTCCTCTCGGAGAACAGCGATTTCGCAGCCGCACTGGCCGCCGCCGGCATCACTTTCATCGGGCCCCCGGTGGGTGCCATCCAGACCATGGGCGACAAGATCGCGGCCAAGACGACGGTGTCGGCGTTCGGTGTGCCGGTGGTTCCCGGTGTCGCGCGCCCCGGGCTGACCGATGCCGACCTGATCGACGCGGCCGACCAGATCGGTTACCCGGTGCTGGTCAAGCCGTCCGCCGGTGGCGGCGGCAAAGGCATGCGCATGGTCGAACGACCCGCTGACCTGGCTGCCGCGCTGGCCAGTGCCCGCCGCGAGTCGGCCGCGGCATTCGGCGACGATACCCTATTCCTGGAGCGATTCATGCTGCGCCCCAGGCATATCGAAGTTCAGGTGCTCGCCGACCGCTACGGCAATGTGATCCACCTCGGCGAGCGTGAGTGCAGCCTGCAGCGACGGCACCAAAAGGTCATCGAGGAAGCGCCCTCACCGCTGCTGGACGCCGCGACCCGGGCCCGCATCGGCGCGGCTGCCTGCGACACGGCACGCAGCGTGAACTACGTCGGCGCCGGCACAGTGGAGTTCATCGTCTCCGCCGACCGTCCCGACGAGTTCTTCTTCATGGAGATGAACACCCGCCTGCAAGTGGAACACCCCGTCACCGAGATGATCACCGGATGGGATCTCGTTGAGTGGCAGGTGCGCATCGCGGCGGGAGAGAAACTGTCCACCGCGCAAAGCGACATCGTGCTGGGGGGCCACGCGGTCGAGGCACGGGTCTATGCCGAAGATCCCGCCCACGGCTTTCTGCCGACCGGCGGGGATGTGCTGGAGATCGTGGAACCAGCGGGTCCCGGGGTGCGGATCGATTCGGGGCTGTCCGCGGGCATGGTCGTCGGCAGTCAGTACGACCCGATGCTGGCCAAAGTCGTTGCGCACGGCGCTGACCGGGCGACCGCGCTGCAGGCGCTCGACCGGGCATTGGCGAATACCGCTGTGCTCGGGGTGGTCACCAACGTGGAGTTCGCCCGGTTCCTGCTGGCCGATCCGGAGGTGACCGCAGGGCGGCTCGACACCGGGCTGCTGGATCGGCGGGCCGGCGATTTCGTTGCGGCGCAGCCCACCGACGAGCACTTTGTCGCCGCGGCGGCCTATCGGTGGTTGCGGCTCTGGCCTGCGCCGGGCGCCGACCTGTGGGAGGTGCCGTCGGGGTGGCGGCTGGGCGCCCCGGCGCCGGTGGGCATCCGGCTGCGCGGCGGCGACCGCACCGATCACGTTTACCTCACCGGCACACCCGCGGGCGCCGCGGTCTGTATCGAGGACGGCGAATCCCGTTCGCTGCAAGCAACTCTCGACGGGCAGCAATTGGTGGTGACACTCGACGGTCTGCGCACCCAGTACACCGTCGCCGCGGTCGACAACCAGATTTGGCTGGCCGGTGGCGGCGGTACCGCGGTGCTGGAAGAAGTGCGGGAGGCGCCGGTGCGCCCGGACGACGAGCACAGCGGCGACGCCGAACTGCTCAGCCCGATGCCTGGAACCGTCGTCTCGGTCGGTGTCGAGGACGCCGCACGAGTCGAGGCCGGGACCGTGGTCGTGACAGTCGAGGCGATGAAAATGGAGCACACGCTGGCCGCACCCGTCGACGGTACGGTCGAACTTCTCGTGGGCGCCGGTGATCAAGTCAAAGTGGGCCAGCCGTTGGCACGAATTACGGTGGATCTCAACGTAAGAGCAGAGGATGCTGCGTCATGACGGACTTCTTGGCAAGCGGGACGCTTCCCGACGAATACCAGCAGCTGGCCAAAACGGTCCGCGACTTCGCGCAGAGCGCGGTGGCACCGGTCGCCGCCCGCCACGACGCCGAGCACTCGTTTCCCTACGAAGTCGTCGCCGGGATGGCCGAGATGGGCTTGTTCGGTCTGCCTTTCCCCGAAGAGTGGGGCGGGATGGGCGGCGACTACTTCGCCTTGTGCCTGGCCCTCGAGGAATTGGGCAAGGTGGACCAAAGTGTGGCCATCACGCTGGAGGCCGGCGTCTCGCTGGGTGCCATGCCGGTCTATCGGTTCGGGACCGAGGCCCAGAAACAGCAATGGCTGCCTGAGCTGGCCAGTGGGCGCGGGCTGGGGGCGTTCGGGTTGACCGAGCCCGGCGGCGGCACCGATGCGGGCGCCACCCGGACCACCGCGCGCCTCGACGGCGGCGACTGGGTGATCAACGGGTCAAAACAGTTCATCACCAACTCCGGCACCGATATCACCAGGCTGGTCACGGTCACCGCGGTCACCGGCGAGCGGGAAACGGCAAAAGGGAGATCTCGTCGATCCTGGTGCCGGTACCCACGCCGGGTTTCACCGTCGAACCGGCCTACGACAAGGTCGGCTGGCGCGCCTCGGACACCCACCCGCTGAGTTTCGCCGACGTTCGGGTGCCCGAGGAGAATCTGCTCGGTGAACGCGGCCGGGGCTATGCGAACTTCTTGCGGATTCTCGACGAGGGCCGAATCGCGATCGCCGCGTTGTCCACCGGCGCCGCCCAGGGTTGCGTGGACGAGAGCGTGAAATATGCCCGGGAACGCGAGGCGTTCGGTCAACCCATCAGCCGCTATCAGGCCATCGAGTTCAGCATCGCCCGGATGGAAGCGCGCGCCCACACCGCTCGCACCGCCTACTATGACGCCGCGGCGTTGTTGCTGGCCGGTAAGCCGTTCAAGAAGCAGGCGGCGATCGCAAAGCTGGTGGCCAGTGAGGCGGCAATGGACAACGCCCGCGACGCCACCCAGATCCACGGTGGATACGGATTCATGAACGAGTTCGCGGTTGCCCGCCACTACCGCGACAGCAAGATCCTGGAGATCGGGGAGGGGACCACCGAAGTGCAACTGATGTTGATTGCCCGGGAGTTGGGCCTGTGACGTCGAGTGAGCGGAACGAACGCAAGTGAGTGACGGGAACGAGACGAACAATCCGGCACCGGTGTCGAGTGAGCGGAACGAACGCAGTGAGTGACGGCAACGAGACGAACAATCCGGCACCGACCTCGGGTGAGTCCGGCGGGCGTGAGATCATCCAGCGCGGACTGTGGTTCGAAGAGTTCGAAACCGGCGTTCGCTATCTGCACCGTCCCGGGCGCACCATCACCGAAGCCGACAACGTGCTGTTCACGACGTTGACGATGAACACCCAGGCCCTGCACCTCGACGCCGCGTTCGCCGAGGCGCTGCCGCCGTTTCACCAGCGGTTGGTCAACTCGATGTTCACGCTGTCGACTTTGGTCGGGCTGTCGGTCGCGCAGCTGACCCAGGGCACCATCGTCGCCAACCTCGGGTTCTCCGAGATCGCATTCCCCAAGCCGCTCTTCCATGGTGACACCTTGTACGCCGAGACCGTCATCACCGACAAGAGGGAATCCAAAAGCCGTGCAGGCGAGGGCATCGTGACGTTCGCCCATACCGGGCGCAATCAGCATGATGACGTCGTCGCCACCGCGAACCGCAAGACGCTGGTGCGGATGCGACCGCGCGAGGATCACAGCTGATGGGACTGGAAAACCCCGGGCCGGCATGGCTGTTCTGCCCGGCAGATCGGCCTGAACGTTTCCAAAAGGCTGCCGCTGCAGCAGATGTCGTGATACTCGATCTCGAAGACGGGGTGGCCGCCGCCCATCGGCCTGACGCGCGCGCGGCGCTCGTCGATGTTCACCTCGATCCCGCGCGGACCGTGGTGCGGATCAATCAATCCGGCACCGACGATCAGGCACGCGATCTGGAGGCGTTGGTCAAGACCCGTTACGACACCGTGATGCTGCCCAAATGTGAAGGGGCCGAACAGGTCAGTGCGCTGGCACCGCTGGAGGTGGTGGTGCTGGTGGAGTCGCCGCTGGGCGCGCTCAACGTCGTCGACAGTGTCCGCGCGGACAACGCGGTCGCGGTGATGTGGGGCGCGGAGGATCTGTTCGCCGTACTCGGCGGCACCGCCAACCGTTACCCGGACGGCAGTTACCGTGAGGTGGCCCGCCACGTTCGTTCGCAGTCGCTGCTGGCGGCCAAGGCGCACGGTCGCCTCGCGCTGGACTCGGTCTACCTGGACATCAAGGACCTCGAGGGACTGCAGGCCGAAGTCGACGACGCCGTCGCCGTGGGCTTCGACGTGAAGGTTGCTATCCATCCCAGTCAGGTGCCGGTGATCCGCGCCGGCTACGCACCGTCACCCGACCAGGTGCAGTGGGCGCGACACGTCCTCGATGCGGCCGTCGATCAACGCGGCGTCTTCGCATTTGGGGGCATAATGGTGGACGCGCCTGTGTTACGGCGAGCCGAGCGGATAGTGCAGCTGGCTGCTGCGTTCGGCTCCTAGCCCTCCGGCTTGCCGGGTTTGCTCTGACCCGCCGGACACCCGCGCCGAGTGGTTGATTGATGGTCTCACTGCGAAGGGATGTCATCCACTGACGAGGTGACCGCGCGTTCGAAGGAGGCGGTGTGGCTGAGGCTTCTCAGATCGCGATGACTGTCGACCTCGAGCCGGTGCAGCTCGTCGCTCCGGATGGTACGGCTACCGCGGAAAGCCGGTTCAGCCGTCGACTTCCCACCGAGACACTGTCTTGGCTCTACGAGTCCATGGTGGTCACCCGCGAGCTGGACACCGAATTCGTCAACCTGCAGCGTCAGGGTGAACTAGGGCTGTTCGCGTCGTGTCGCGGCCAAGAAGCGGCGCAGATCGGCGCGGCCGCCTGCCTGCGCAAGACGGACTGGCTGTTTCCCCAGTACCGCGAGTTGGGTGTCTTCCTCGTGCGCGGCATACCGCCGGGCCACGTGGGTGCGGTGTGGCGCGGAACCTGGCACGGCGGTCTGGATTTCACCACGAAGTGCTGCGCACCCATTTCGGTTCCAATCGGCACCCAGGCCTTGCACGCGGTGGGGGCGGCGATGGCCGCACAACGCCTCGGCGAGCAGTCCGTAACGGTGGCGTTCCTCGGCGACGGCGCCACCAGTGAAGGCGACGTGCACGAGGCGCTCAACTTCGCGGCGGTGTTCGCCGCACCGTGCGTGTTCTACGTCCAGAACAACCAGTGGGCGATTTCCGTGCCGGTATCCAAGCAGACCGTCGCACCCTCGATCGCGCATAAGGCGATCGGATACGGAATGCCCGGAATCCGGGTCGACGGCAACGATGTGCTGGCGTGCTACGCGGTGATGGCTGAAGCCGCCGCGCGGGCCAGGGCCGGCGCCGGGCCCACCCTGATCGAGGCGGTCACCTACCGACTGGGCCCGCACACCACCGCCGACGATCCGACGCGCTACCGCAGCCCAGAAGAGCTGGAGCCGATGGACCGCGCTGGACCCGATCCCGCGCTACCGCAACTATTTACAGAGCCAGGGCGTATGGTCACCTCGGCTCGAGCAGCGCACCGCGGCTCGGTCGAAGCGCTTGCGGGCTGAACTGCGCGACGCGGTATTCGGGGCGCCTGACATCGACATCGACGAGGTGTTCACCACGGTGTACGCCGAGATCACCCCAGGTCTGGAAGCGCAACGGCAACAACTGCAGGCCGAATTGGCCGCTCAGGGAGGGCCCCGATGACCCAGATCATTGAGCCCCCAACCCAGTCGAGCCACACCACGCCGGTGGTGTGGCCAGTTCCCGAGATCCCTGAGCGGCCCGGCGAGCAGCCGCTGACTATGGTGCAGGCGCTCAACCGTGCCCTGCACGACGCGATGGCGGCCGACGACCGGGTGCTGGTCTTCGGTGAGGATGTCGCGACCCAGGGTGGGGTATTCCGGGTGACCGAGGGGCTGACCGAAACGTTCGGCGAAGACCGCTGCTTCGATACCCCGCTGGCGGAGTCGGCGCTGATCGGGATCGCGGTCGGGTTCGCGCTGCGCGGGTTCGTCCCGGTTCCCGAGATCCAGTTCGACGGGTTTTCCTACCCCGCCTTCGACCAACTGGTCAGCCACCTGGCGAAGTACCGGACCCGCACCCGCGGTGCGGTGAACATGCCGGTCACGGTGCGGATACCGTCCTTCGGGGGAATCGGTGCGGTCGAACATCATTCGGAGTCCACCGAGTCCTACTGGGCGCACACGGCCGGCCTCAAGGTTGTGGTGCCCTCGGCGCCGTCAGATGCGTACTGGTTGTTGCGGCATGCCATCGCGTGCCCCGACCCGGTGATCTACTTGGAGCCCAAGCGACGCTATTGGGGCCGTGAAGTCGTCGACACCAGCCGGCCTGCACCGCCGATCGGACGCGCCGCGGTCCGTCGGCCGGGCACTGACATCACCGTGCTGACTTATGGGGCGCTGGTAGGTACCGCCTTGGCAGGTGCGGAAATTGCTGAGCAACAGCATGGTTGGCGCCTCGAGGTGGTGGATCTGCGATCTCTGGTTCCGTTGGACTTCGAGACTGTCGCCGCCTCCATCCGCCGGACCGGGCGCTGCGTGGTGCTGCACGAAGGGCCGCGCAGCCTGGGCTACGGCGCCGGACTGGCCGCCCGCATCCAGGAAGAGTTGTTCTACGAATTGGAGGCACCGGTGCTGCGTGCCTGTGGATTCGACACCCCGTACCCGCCGGCACGGCTGGAGAAGTCCTGGCTGCCGGGTCCCGGATCGGCTGCTGGATTGCGTCCAACGCGCGCTGGAGTTGCCGTGAGCACCGAGCTCGAAGGAATTAAGCCGTTTCTGGTGCCAGACCTCGGTGAGGGGCTGGAAGAGATCACCATGTCGAGCTGGAAAGTCGGGGTCGGTGACGACGTCGAACTTAACCAGACACTGTGTGCGGTGGAGACGGCGAAGGCGGAGGTCGAAATTCCCAGCCCGTACGCGGGCCGGGTCGTCGAGATACGCGGTATGCAGGGCGACGTCCTCGAGGTCGGTTCTCTGCTGGCGCGGATCGACACCGCGCCCGACACACCGCCGGCCAGCCGAACGAACGGCGAATCATCAACGCGCAGGCCGCTACTCGTCGGTTACGGGATCGACGACAGCCTCGATGTCAGCAGGCGGGCGGTGACCGAGATACCGGCCGGGGTGGGGCGCCACAAAGCCAAGCCGGCCGTGCGCAAGCTGGCCGCCGAGTTGCGTGTCGATTTGGGCGAGGTGCCGCCGGGCCCGGACGGACTGGTCAGTCGCGAGGCGGTGTTGGTGGCCGCTGGACTGGGCGCCACGCCGGCCGGCGTGTCATACGACGTGCTGGCGGTACGCGGCGTGGCGGCCCAAATGGCTAAGCGGATGACGTTGTCGCGTAGGGAAATACCCGATGCGCACGCCAGTGTGCAGGTGGACTGCACCAACCTGATCGGCCTGCGCGAGCGGTTGCAGGGGGCCACCCACGGGGACGACGAGCTCGTCACGCCCTTCGTGCTCACGCTGCGGCTGCTGCTCATCGCGTTGCGGCACAACACGATCCTCAACTCGACCTGGGTCGACGGACCGGACGGCCCACAGGTGCGCTCGCATCACGCGGTGCAGCTGGGCATCGGCGTCGCCACCCGCCGTGGTCTGCTGGTGCCGGTGATTGCCGAGGCCCAGGACAAGACCACCCGCGAACTCGCCACCGGCGTGGCCCGACTGATCCGTGCCGCCCGCGCCGGGACCCTGAACCCCGCGCAATTGCAGGGTTCGACGTTCACGGTGTCCAACTTCGGCGCGCTCGGCCTGGACGAGGGCGTCCCGGTGATCAATTACCCGGAGGCCGCGATCTTGGGCATCGGCTCGCTCAAGCCGCGGCCCGCCGTCGTCGGCGACACACTTGCTATCCGCCCGCAGATGACCTTGACGTGCGCATTCGACCACCGCATCGCCGATGGTGCGGTGGTTGCCCAATTCCTTTGTGAGCTCCGCCAACTCGTCGAGTCACCGGAGACGGCGTTGCTGGATCTGTAGGGGCAAGGCCGCCGTCGGTTGAACTGAAACTGCGGTGACGGCGCGCGGAAATGCTCGGCGGTGACCCTGACCGCAGCCTCGATGCCAGCGCCGCAGTCTCGGGCCTCGGGGGATTTGTGACGGTGGTCGGTTACCGGCGCCGGGCAGCGGCCAACCGGGCGGCGAACCCGGGCGACTGGATCGAATCAACCTGCGGTTTCAGTTCGGTTTGCTTGGCGAGTTCGTGTTGCTCGTTGTCGACCGAGCCGGGGTTGGCCGTGGCGCGCATCGTGGCCTTGGTCGCCAGCACGACGTCGCGGGGAGCGGCGGCAGGCTCGGCTGCCAGTTCCAGCGCGGCGGCCACCGGATCGTCGGCGACGCTCAGCGCCAGGCCGTGCCGCACGGCGGCGTCGGCGTCGAGGCGCATCCCGAACAGCAAAACAGCGCGTGCCACCTGCGGCCCGACCGCCCGCTGCAGCATCCAGGTGGCACCGCCGCCGGGGTGCAGCCCCAGCTTTTGGAAGCGGGCGTCGAACACTGCCGCCGCCCCGGCGATGCGCACGTCGGCGGCCAGCGCCAGGTTCAAGCCGGCGCCGACGGCCGCGCCGTTGACGGCGGCGATGGTGGGCAGCGGGCAGTTGGCCACGGCCATGAATCCGTCGTAGATCTGCAGCAGGCCTGCCTCGGCCGCGTCGCCCAGGGCGCTGAGGTCGGCGCCCGCACAGAACGCCTTGCCGGCGCCGGTGACGACGACGGCATGTACATCGGCGTCGGCCTGGACTTGCTCAACGGCGGCGCGCAACCGGGTCGACAGAGCCGCGCTGAAGGCATTGCGCCGACCCGGGTCGTTGACCGTGATCAGCGCGACGCGTCTCTCGACGCTGACCAGGACGAGATCGGATTCCGACACCGGGTACCTCCGCGGGTCATCGAGTTGGGCCGAATTGGACGAACACTACCTGCCACCTGCGGCCACCTAGCCGCCGTCGACGACCTGCTCCCTACTCGGGTGGACCGATTGCGTTCCGCACCCGCCCGCGCGCCCGATCGAGCCGGACGGCGGCCTCGGCCGCGTCGACACCCGCGAGCAGTGCGACGATAGCGGTCTTGGCGTGACCGCCCGCGGCGGCCAGCGCGGCGGTCGCGGTCTCCTCGTCGACGCCGGCCGCGTCGCGCACGATGCGCACAGCGCGGCGACGCAGCTTGGCGTTGGTCGCGCGGACGTCGACCATCCGCGGTCCGTAGGCTTTGCCGAGCGCGATCATCACGCTCGTCGAAAGTGCGTTGAGCACGATTTTCTGGGCTGTCCCCGCGGTCAGCCGGGTGGAGCCGGCGAGCACTTCGGGCCCGGTCAGCACCTCGATCACCACGTCGGCGGACGCCTCGCTGCCCGGGTTGTTGACGATCGCGACGGTCAGCGCGCCCGCTGCGCGCGCGTGCTCGAGCGCCGCCAGCGCGAACGGCGTGCGGCCCGACGCCGTGATCCCGACGAGCGCGTCGGCGGCGGTCAGGTCGGCTAGAGCGGCGCGGTCGAACGCGTCTTCCGCGCCCTCGATCGCCTCGGTCAGCGCCGAGCGCCCGCCGGCGATCACGCCGCGCACCAGGTCGGTGCCGAACGTCGGCGCGCACTCGGCCGCGTCGAGCACGCCGAGCCGCCCGGCCGTCCCGGCCCCGGCGTAGATCAGGCGGCCGCCGCGCTCGAGGCGCGCAGCGATCGCCTCGGCCGCCGCGGCGATCTGCGGGACCGCCGCCGCCACCGCGCCGTAGGCCTCGCCTTCGGCGGCGACCAGCAGTGCGACGACATCGCCGATGGGCCACGCGTCGACGTCATCCAGGCCGGGTCGCACGGCCTCGGTGGAAAGGGCGTCGAGTCCTTGCGGGGCAAGGGCTTTGGGGGCCGCCTGCACGCGGATCAGGTGCGGCTCGTGGATCGCCCCCAGCCGCAGCGCGCCGTCGAGCGCGTCGCCGACGGCCGGGACCAGGTCGAGCCGCTCGCGCAGCGCCGCAATCCCCGCCAGGCCGCCGACCATCGCCACCGGGCCATTCCCGACCGCGCGGGCGGTCGCCGCGAGCGCCTCGGCCGCGGCGCTGACGACTGCCAGGGCGGCGGCGTCACCTGCTGCGGCGAGGACCTCGGGCGCAAAGGACGCGACCGCGGCGGCACCGGCGAGCTGCGCCGGCCAGGTCTCCGGCGCGCCGAAGCGGGCGCGCGCGGCTTCGAGCAGCGCGGTGGACGGACCGCGCCCATCGTGGGCGCGCAGCGCCGCGCGCAGCCCGGCGGCGCCGATCCACGCGCCGCCGCCCTCGTCGCCCAGCCACGAGCCCCAGCCGTCGGCGGTCCGCAGCGCGCCGTCGGCGTCGATCGCGAGCGCCACGACGCCAGTACCCGCGATCAGCACGACGCCTGGCTTGCCGCCCAACGCGCCCGCGTGCGCGATCACGGCGTCGCTGGTGACCGCGACGCGCTCGGCCCGCAGTGAGACCAGCAGCGCATCGCCGAGCGCGCGCGCCGCGTCTGGCGCCGCCGACGCCCCGGCGGCGCCCACGATCACCTCGTTGATCGGGCCGAGCTCACGCGCGACGGCCAGGATCGCTGCCTCCGCGGCCCGCACGCCGCCAGGCGCCGCCAGCCCCGGCGCGCCCGCCCCCTCGGCCCTACGGCCACCTGCCGCGGCCCGGCAGGACGTCTGGCCGAGGTCGATGGCGAGAATCACGGCACCCATCGTTTCATGCGGTCCTGGCTCGACCCGCTGACGACGAGCATGCAGATCGCCTGGCCGCGTATCGTGGCGGCCGTGATATGCCGATGATCTTCATAGTGGTCAAGTTCGAAACCAAACCCGAGTGGACCGACCGCTGGCCGGATTTCGTCGCCTCGTTCACGGCGGCCACTCGCGCCGAGCCGGGAAACCTGTGGTTCGAGTGGTCTCGCAGCCTGGACAATCCGGCCGACTACGTCCTTATCGAGGCGTTCCGTGACGGCGAGGCCGGCGGTGTCCACGTCAACAGCGACCACTTCAAGCAGGCGATGCAGGAGCTGCCCCAGGCGTTGACGTCCACGCCCAAGATCATCAGCCAGACCATCGACGCAACGGGGTGGTCGGAAATGGGAGAGATGTCGGTCGACTGACCGACGATGATTGATTAACTGCCGAAATCGCTTGCAGGCTCATTCGACACGCACAGAGGTAGGCGAATATCCGCGGAAGTCGGCGTATTTCAGAGCTGGTTTGGGTGCTACTGACCGAACTTTAGAGTAATTACTCCGTCCAAGTTGACCGCAATGTCGGCTGGCGGCGCCTGATACACGATTCGTTGTGCTGGGAGGCAACGGCGTCGACGTCGGGACCTCGATCGAGCACCCCTGTCCAGCCCAGCGCGCGCAACTGAGGTTCGGCGTCGGTCCAGAGGAGGCCGCTCACGTCCGGCATCACGAATTGCCCTTGGACACCTGCAGCTCGATTACCGCGTCCACCGGAACCGCCTGGCCCTTGGGCGGATTGGTGCCGATCACCTCGCCGGCTGGCCGGGGGCTGTCCACCTGCACCTGGCTGAACTTGGTGAAGCCGTAGACTGCCAGGGTCTTTTGCGCCTGGTCAACGGTCTGACCCGCGACGTCAGGGATCTGATGGGCCTCCGGGCCCGAGCCGACGATGACGGTGATCATGTTGGTAATTGCCGACGTCTGGTTGGCGGGCGGGTTGGTCCCGATGACCTTGCCCATCAGCTCAAGAGTCGACGGGGAATTCACCTGCTTGAACTTGTTGAACCCCGCGGCTTTCAGTTTTTTGACCGCGTCGGCGTAGCTCAACGAGGAGACGTCAGGTACCTCGCGTTGCTCGGGTCCGGTGGACACGTTGATGGTGATCTCGTCGCCCGTACTCACCGAAGCGTTGGCACCGGGGTCGGTACTGATGACGTGATCGGGCGGGATCGTCGAATCGGGCTTCTGCAGGGTGCGCGTCTTGAAGCCCCGGTTCTGCAGCGCGGCAATAGCATCGGCGGACACTTGACCCCGTAGGTCGGGCACTCGGGCACCGTGGGTGCTGCTGCCGAACGTGTTTAAGGCGATGACGACGACGATCGTCAGCACCGCGGCGACAATTGCAATGGCGCCGACGACGAGTGCAATGGTTTGCCGCTTGATCCCGCCGGCCCTTGCCGGGATGGGGGGCAGCGGCGGCTGGTTTGACGGGGGCCGGTGACTCGGCCTTGACGGTCATGGGCGGGGCTGATAGCGCTGCGGCTGCAGTTGCGGCGTCCGGTGGGACACGATTGTCCGCTTGCCGCGTCGGTGGGAGCAGCGTGGGAGCCGGTGCCGGTTGTCGAAGGGGAGCGGTGATCGCGTCGCGGGCGGCGTTGGCCAACTCCACGGTGGTGGCATAGCGCTGGTCGGGTCCTTTGGCCATGCCCTTGGCGATGACCGCGTCGAACCGCGCGGGCACGATCCGTTGGGTGGTCGAGGGTCGCGGGGGCGGGGTGTTGAGGTGTGCGGCGATCAGGTGGGCGGTGGTGCTCCCGGCAAACGGGGGCTTTCCGGTGAGGGCTTCGTACAGCACACAGGCCAGCGAGTAGATGTCAGCGCGGGCGTCCTCTTCTGTGTGGGGGTCCAACCGCTCAGGCGCGATGTAGGCGAAGGTGCCAATGGTGTTGCCGGTCTTGGTTAGTCGGGTGTCATCGGCGACGCGAGCGATCCCGAAATCGATCAGGTAGGCGAAGTCGTCGGCGTCGAGCAAGATGTTGGAGGGTTTGATGTCACGGTGGATCAGCCCGGCCTTGTGGGCGGCATGCAAGGCCTTGGCGACCTGGTCGATGATGCGCACCGCGCGGGCCGGATCCAGTGGGCCCTCGCCAACACGGTGTCCAGGTCGCGGCCGTTGATCAGCCGCATACTGACAAACAGTCGACCGTCAATCTCCCCGTAGTCATAGATCGGGACCACATGCGGAGTGTCCAACCGTGCCGCCGCGTGGGCTTCGCGGCGGAAACGCCGCTGAAAGTCCTCGTCCTCCGACAGATTCGCCGACAGCACTTTGATCGCGACCACCCGGTCGGTGACGGTGTCATGGGCGCGCCACACCTCGCCCATGCCGCCGCGGCCCAGCAACTCCACCAAGCGGTAGCGGCCGAACGGCGTTCCGTCCATAGCCGTCTGCTCTGCCACGCTGAGCATGCTAGTGATCCGTCCCCACCCATACAGTCGATTCGCTGAGCAGTGCGATTCGCTAGGCCGTGCGGCAGACAAGGTAAGTTGCGAGGTTATTGCACGCCGTGCGCCGCCCGATCCGCGTCGAAGGTCGCCCCGTCAAGGATCAGCCGAAACCGCTGTCAGGCATCAGGCGACCTTATGCCGAAAGTCACGTTGGCGTGACTCTCGGCGACCAGAGCCACGCGGGCGTGACTCTCGGCGCAAATGGCGCAAATGGCGAGCCACATCAGCCACATCTGCCACATCTGCACCCCCGGCAGGACTCGAACCTGCGACCACAAGATTAGAAGTCATGTGCTCTATCCAGCTGAGCTACGGGGGCCCGAAACTACTAAGCGCAGGTCAGTCTATCCAAGCGCGGTTACCAGCCGGACTTGACGCGACAACGCATCGCGAAATGACCTTGGCGGGAACAGTGATTCGCTATGGTGTGACGCGCGACACGTACGCTCGCCTCGTCGAGGGCGGCGAAGCGTGTGCGTGACGGCGAGGAGCGGCGATTCGATGAGCATGTCGATCAACGTGACCACGCGGTGCTCGCAGGCGGGCACCCTGGCCCTTCGACACGGCGCGCAGTTGGCGTCTGACGCGGCAGGCACGTGCCGGACCGGCGCGTTGTTGCTGCGCGGTTCACCGTCGGCTGTCGGCTGGTTCGCCGGCTGGCTCTCCGCGGAGTTTCCGCCGCAGGTGGTGACCGGGCACGCGTTGGGGCGGGTAACGCCGTCGCCGGTCCGGCGGCGTGCCACCACTTGGGCCGCGCAGCGGGCAGACCGAATCCTCACTACGGCACTCGAGGAATCGCTGGGGACCGGGTATCGCGACGTGGTGTGTCACCCGCTGAGCGAACAGCATGGCTGCAGACCCCGCGACGGTCTGCTGCATATGGCCGGGCGCCGTCGCCGCTACGCGGCGCCCACCTCCGACATTGCCTACGGCCCCAACGGACGGGACAACCTGCTCGACATCTGGCGTCATCCAGGGCCGCCGACCGGGCCGCTGGCACCGGTGCTCCTGCAGGTCCCGGGCGGCGGATGGGCCATCAACGGGAAACGCGGCCAGGCCTACCCGCTGATGGCCAAGATGGTCGAACTGGGCTGGATCTGCGTATCGATCGATTACCGGAAGAGCCCACGCAACGCGTGGCCGGCGCACATCGTCGACGTCAAGCAGGCGATTGCCTGGGTCCGCGCCAACATCGCCGATTACGGTGGCGACCCTGATTTCATCGCGATCACGGGTGGTTCTGCCGGCGCTCACCTGGCGTCGCTGGCCGCACTGACCGCGAACGATGACCGGCTGCAGCCGGGATTCGAAGGGGCCGACACCACGGTCCAGGCAGCCGCGCCGCACTACGGCGTCTACGACTTCACCAAATTCGAGAATATGCACCCATTGATGCCGCCATTTCTCGAGCAGGTCGTCATGCAAACCCGCTACGCCGACGACCCCGGCCTGTTTGCGTCGGCGTCGCCGATTTCGCATGCGCACAGCGGGGCTCCGCCGTTCTTCGTGCTGCACGGCGAAAACGATTCGCTGATCCCCACCGCGCAGGCGCGCGCGTTTTGTGCCGCGCTGCGCGAGTCGCGGGCCCCGACAGTCTGCTATGCCGAGCTTGCCAATGCTCACCACGCCTTTGACACCGTCGCCACGGTCCGCTCCCGGCTTGCCGCAGCTGCCGTGGCCGACTTTCTGGGAGTCGTCTACGGGCGATATGCCGGTTCACGGGCGGGTTCATTGACCCGGCAGGCGAGCTCAGCAAGCTGACATCCGTCGGCCGCCGGTCGGTCGTATCGTCAATTCTGCTCTGCGCCAACAAATTTCGCTGCCACGCTGCGGGCCGTTACCGCTGCCGGGTGGATCCGCAAATTCGCCTTTCACGGCCGCGTCAACGGGACTAGCGTTGTGTTGGCACTCGGCCCAGGCATCGGCAAAGCCGGGTTGGGCCTCCGACGACGCCGTGTCGGACGCGTAGTGAAAGGGAGGTTCGGGTGACTTCGAGTGGGGAGGTCAGCGGTGGCGCGCCAAGCCGGCTTCAGGGGAGGCGACGGTGAGTGATTCGGTCGATGCCGCCGGATTGCCGACCGCCCTGGGAGCGGTCGACTATCTGTTTCATCGCGGTGAAGCCAACCCGCGGACCCGCTCGGGGATCATGGGGCTGGAACTGCTTGACACCACCCCGGACTGGGACCGGTTTCGGAACCGGTTTGAAAATGCGTCCCGGCGCGCGCTGCGGCTGCGGCAGAAGGTGGTCACGCCGACCCTGCCGACGGCGGCGCCGCGCTGGGTAGTCGATCCCGACTTCAACTTGGACTTTCACGTGCGCCGGGTGCGTGTGCCCGAGCCCGGCACGCTGCGGCAGGTGCTGGACCTGGCCGAGGTGATGCTGCAGTCGCCGTTGGACATCGCGCGGCCGTTGTGGACCGCCACCCTGGTGGAGGGTCTCGCTGACGGAAAGGCGGCGACGCTGTTGCATCTCAGCCACGCCGTCAGCGACGGCGTCGGCAGCGTCGAGATGTTCGGGCACATCTACGATCTCGAACGCGATCCGGAGCCCGAACCGGCCCCGCCGCAACCGATTCCGCAGGATCTGTCCGCCAACGACCTGATGCGCGAAGGCCTCAACCACCTGCCCGGCGCCGTCGCCGGTGGTGTCCGGGACGCGCTGTGGGGAGCGGCATCGGCGATGGGGCGGGCGGTTCTGAACCCACCGTCGGCCCTGGCGGGGGTCATCGATTACGCCCGCTCGGGTGTTCGCGTGATCAGCCGCGGGGCCGAACCGTCGCCGCTGCTGCGCCGGCGCAGCTTGGCCACCCGCAGCGAAGCGCTCGATATCCGGCTCTCCGACCTGCACAAAGCCGCCAAGGCGGGCGGCGGCTCGATCAACGACGCCTACCTGGCAGCGCTGTGCGGCGCGCTGGGCCGCTACCACCAGGCCCTCGGCGTGCCGATCCGAACACTGCCGATGGCGGTCCCGGTGAATCTGCGCGCCGAGGCCGACCCGGCCGGCGGTAACCGGTTCACCGGTGTCAACCTGGCGGCACCCATTGGTACGGCCGATCCGGTCGAGCGGATGCAGAAAGTCCGCGCGCAGATCACCCAGAGCCGCGACGAGCCCGCGATGGACATGATCGGGTCCATCGCCCCGGTGCTGTCGGTGTTGCCAACACCGTTGTTGCAGACGGTGACCGATTCGGTAATCGCTTCGGACGTACAAGCCAGCAATGTGCCCCTGTACCAGGGCGAGACGTTCATCGCCGGCGCGAAGATACTGCGCCACTACGGCCTTGGCCCGCTGCCCGGCGTGGCCATGATGGTCGTACTGGTGTCCCGTTCCGGGTTCTGCACGATCACCGCGCGCTACGACCGGGCCGCTGTGCGACACGAGGACTTGTTCGCGCAATGCCTAGTGGAAGGATTCGACGAAATCCTGGCCCTGGCCGGTGATCCGGCACCACACGCGGTACCGGTGTCCTTCGCCGAGCCTGCCGGCCCGTCGTCCCGATCGGCCTCGGGCTCATGAACGCCGCCGAAGGGACCAGCTCGCCTAAATCGAGATCGGATGTGCGGTTGCCGGGCTCGGTCGCCGAGATCCTCGCCAGCCCGCCCGGACCCGAGATCGGCGCGTTCTTCGACCTCGATGGAACGCTGGTCGCCGGCTTCACTGCCGTCATCCTGACCCAGGAGCGGCTGCGGCGACGCGACATAGGAGTCGGCGAGCTGATCAGCATGGTTCAAGCCGGACTGAACCACCAGCTCGGGCGCATCGAATTCGAAGAGCTCATCAGCACGGCCTCCGCGGGCGCTGCGCGGGCGCGCGCTGAGTGACCTGGAGGAGATCGGCGAGCGGCTGTTCGCCCAGCGCATCGAGTCGCGGATCTACCCGGAGATGCGGGAACTGGTACGCGCCCATCTGACTCGCGGCCACACCGTGGTGCTCAGCTCGTCAGCGTTGACCATTCAAGTCGGCCCGGTAGCCCGATTTTTGGGCATCCTCAACACCCTCACCAACGTGTTCGAAACCGACGACGACGGGATTCTGACCGGCGGCGTGGTCAAGCCGATCCTGTGGGGACCGGGCAAGGCCGCGGCCGTGCAGAAATTCGCCGCCGAGCACGGTATCGACCTCAAGGACAGCTACTTCTACGCCGACGGTGACGAGGACGTCGCGTTGATGTACCTGGTCGGTCAATCCGCGCCCGACGAACCCGGAAGGCAAGATGGCCGCGGTGGCGCGGCGCCGCGGCTGGCCGATCCTGCGGTTCACCAGCCGCAGCGGCGGGGGGATCATCGGACAACTTCGGACGCTTGCCGGTGTGGGGTCGATCGTTCCGGTCGCGTCGGTCGCGGTGGGTTGGGGCCTGCTGACCCGTAGCCGGCGTCGCGGCGTGAACTTCTTCACGTCGATGTGGTCCCAGCTTTTGCTGGTCACCGCCGGAGTGAACCTCAACGTCATCGGCGGGGAGAATCTGACGGCGAAACGCCCCGCGGTGTTCATCTTCAACCACCGCAACCAGGCCGACCCGGTCATTTCCAGCGCGCTGATCAAAGACAACTGGATCACTGTGGGCAAGAAGGAACTGGAAAGCGACCCGATCGTCGGCACCCTGGGCAAGGTGCTCGACGCGGTATTCATCGACCGCGACGATCAAGCCGCCGCGGTGGAGTCCCTGCACCAGGTCGAGGAGCGGGCGAAAAGCGGGCTGTCGATCATGATCGCCCCGGAGGGCACCCGGATGGACACCACCGAGGTCGGGCCGTTCAAGAAGGGGCCGTTCCGGATCGCGATGGCAGCGGGGATCCCGATCGTGCCGATCGTGATCCGCAACGCGGAGGTCATCGCCGCCCGCAATTCGACCACGATGAATCCCGGCACGGTAGACGTTGCGGTGTTCCCGCCGATCCCCGTCGACGACTGGACGGTGGATAACCTGCCGGAGCGCATCGCCGAGGTGCGGCAGCTTTACCTCGACACCCTCAGTGACTGGCCGATAGACGAATTGCCGCAAGCTGATCTCTACAACCGGGCCAAGCCCAAGAAGAGGGCGCCGCGAAAGACCGGCAGCCGGGCCGCCAAGGCGCAGCCGAGGACCGCCGCCAAGGCGCAGCCGAAGACCGCCGCCAAGGCGCAGCCGAAGACCGCCGCCAAGGCGCAGCCGAAGACTGCGGCCAAGCAGACCCCGCGTGCCCGGCGCAGCCAAGGAACCGGCACCCAACCGCGTAAGGCCCGGCCGAAAGGACGAACTTGAGCACATCGGCCGCCGATACCGCCACCGTCACCACCGACGACACACTGGTGTTGGCGTCGGTGTCCTCGGCGGCCGAAGAGAAACTGCTCGAAGACTGGCTGGATCAGCAGCGCGCCGGCCACCCGGACACCAAGATCGCGGTGGTGCGCCTGCCGCCCCGGAATGCGGACCCCGCGGCGCTGGCCGAGCTCGTCGAGCAGCTCGAGGCCGACGAAGACCGCTCGATCGTTCCGGTGCGGGTGTTCTGGCTGCCGCCCGGGGACGGCGGCAAGCTGAGCCAACTGGTCGGCATGCTGCCCGGGTGGGATCCCTATCGTCCCGGCGAACGTCAGCAGCGCCGCATCCTGAGCAGCGATCCGCGCCGCGCGCGGGTGGTAGCCGGCGAGTCGGCGAAGGTGTCCGAGCTCCGCCAGCAGTGGCGTGACACCACCGTCGGCGAAAACCCTCGCGATTTCGCCCATTTCGTCACTCGCCGCGCCATTCTGGCCGTCGAACGTGTCGGTTACCGGCTGATCGGCCCGCAATACAAGTCGCCTCGAATGGTCAAGCCGGAAATTCTGGATTCGGCCCGGTTCCGTGCCGGCCTCGAGGAAATCGCGGGCGCCTCGGTGGAAAAGGCGGGCGAGATCCTCGACGAGATGGCCACCGGGTGGAGTCGCGTCTCGGTCGACCTTCAGGCGGCCCTCAGCCGACTGCTGATCCGCGGATTCGACCATGAGATCGACTATGACGAGTACCAGCTCTCGGCGATGCGCTCAGCGCTGGAAGCCCATCCCGCCGTCATGCTGTGGTCGCACCGCTCCAATCTGGACAGCGCAGTGCTGACGGTCGCGTTGCAGGAGAACAAACTGCCGAAAACGCATGTTTTCGGGGGCATCAATATGGCGTTCGGACCGATGGGGCCGGTGATGCGGCGGGCCGGGATCATCTTCATCCGGCGCAACATCGGTGATGATGAGCTGTACAAATACGTACTCAAGGAATACGTCGGCTATCTGGTGCAGAAGCGGTTCAACTTGAGCTGGTCCATCGAAGGCACCCGGTCGCGGACCGGAAAAATGTTGCCGCCCAAACTCGGCCTGATGAGTTACGTGGTCGACGCCTACCTCGAGGGACGCAGCGAAGACATTCTGCTGCAGCCGGTGTCGATGAGCTTCGATCAGCTGCACGAGGTCGCCGAGTACGCCGCCTACGCGCGGGGCGCCGAGAAGAAGCCCGAAGGTGTTGGCTGGCTGTACAACTACATCAAGGCGCAGGGCGAACGTAGCTACGGCAAGATCTACGTCCGCTTCCCCGAAGCAGTTTCGATGCGGCAGTATCTCGGTCCGCCGGAAGGGCCCATATCACAGGACCGGGCCGCGAGACGGCTTGCGCTGCAGAAGATGTCGTTCGAAGTCGCGTGGCGGATCCTGGGAGCGACGCCGGTGAACGCGACGGGACTGGTCTCGGCTCTGCTGTTGACCACCCATGGGGTCGCGCTGACGCTCGATCAGCTGCACCACACGTTGCAGGATTCATTGGACTACCTGGAACGCAAAAAAACGCCGATGTCGACCAGCGCGTTGCGACTGCGCACGCCGGAAGGGGTCCGGTCAGCGGTGGACGCGCTGTCCAACGGGCATCCGATCACCCGTGTCGACAGCGGCCGCGAACCGGTGTGGCGGATCGCACCGGAGGACGAGCACGCCGCGGCGTTTTATCGCAACTCGGTGATCCACGCCTTCTTGGAGACCTCGATAGCCGAGCTCGCGCTGGCGCACGCCAAACATGCCGACGGTGACCGGCTGGTCGCCTTCTGGGAGCAAACGGCCCGGCTGCGGGATCTACTGAAATTCGACTTTTACTTCGCCGATTCGGCGGCATTCCACGACAACATCGCCAAGGAGATGGCCTGGCACGACAATTGGGAGGACCACGTCAGGGCCGGGGGCGACGAGATCGACGCCGTTCTATACGCCAAGCGCCCCCTGATGTCGGATGCGATGCTGCGGGTGTTCTTCGAGGCCTACGAGATCGTCGCCGACGTGTTGCGCGACGCCCCAGACGACATCGGCGCCAAGGAGCTGACCCAACTGGCTTTGGGGGTGGGTCGCCAGTTCGTCGCTCAGGGCCGGGTGAGCAGCAGCGAGCCGGTGTCCACGCTGCTTTTCGCGACTGCGCGCCAAGTCGCCGACGACCAACTCCTGCTGGACCCTGGCGCTGATTTGGCCGAGCGCCGCAATGCATTCCGGCAAGAATTGCGGAACATCCTGCGCGATTTCGACCATGTCGCAAAGATCGCCCGCCGCCAGTTCCTCGCCCGCGAGAGGGGGCAGCTCGGTATCGACGCCGGCTAACTGAGAATTTCTTCGAATCTCTTAACATCGAACGCCGGCCGGTGCAAGATGCATGTAGGTCGCGGGGTCGGACGCGCGAACTGCGCGGCCGGGGAGTCTCGAATCGATGGATCTGCGCAGGGGAGATCGCCATGAGAGGTCGCAGGTTACGTTGGGGGGTTGTCGGGCTGCTGGCGAGTGGCGGTGCGGGTCTATTAACTCTGAGCGCGACGATGCACGCGGCGTTCGCTTACGGGTCAGATGAGGCGTTGATCATGGGCGGCTCCTTCAACCCGGAGCCGGATCCCGGCTACGTCGTCGACGTCAACACCAACTACATCCAGCCTCTGTACCCGAACTACCAGCCCGAAGGGCTGTACACACCGGAGCAGTTCTTCCCGGTTCCCGGCTACAGCAACCTGACCTTCGACCAGTCGGTCGCCCAGGGCCTCACCGACCTGCAAGACAAGATCGGCGACATCTGTGGCACGGACCCGACGTGCGGGGGAGAGCACTTGGCGGTTTTCGGCTACTCCCAAAGCGCCACTATCGCCACCGACGAAATGAACAGTCTGGCCACCGCGGCAAATGCGCTGGACCCCAGCCAGCTCGCCTTCATCCTGGTTGGTGATCCCAACAACCCCGACGGTGGCATCCTCGAGCGCTTCGCGGGCGCCTACATCCCGATTTTGGACGTGTCTTTCAACGGCGCGACTCCGCCGGACACCCCTTACCCGACCGACATTTACACCATCCAATACGACGGCGTCGCCGACACCCCGCAGTATCCCGTCAATGTCGTGTCAGATCTCAACGCCTTACTGGGCTACTTCTATCTGCACTCCGACTACCCAACGGTGCCGGTCTCCGATTACACCGTGACATTGCCGACTTCCCCCGATTACTACACCGACGGCGGCGTCACCCACTACTTCGAGATGCTGACCCAGAATTTGCCGTTACTGGACCCACTGCGCCAAATCCCTGTCGTGGGCAACCCGCTGGCCGACCTGCTGCAACCGGACTTGCGGGTGATCGTCGACCTGGGCTACGGCGACGGGTATGCGAATGTGGCCACCCCAGTCGGGTTGTTCCCGCAGGTCGACCCGCTCGTGGTAGGGAGCGAGCTGGCGACCGGGGCCCAGCAGGGAGTGACGGCAGCCGAGGTGGATTTGGGGATACTGCCCAGCACGGACCTGCCCGATGCCTACCCGTACCTGCCCTTGCCGGAAACCCCGGGCGAGCTGACGTCGGCGAACCTGCTGGCCGACGTGTTGGCCCCTGCGTCGTCGGGGGTCAGTACCGACTGGATCGACACGGCACTGCAGCAACTGCTCGGCGACCTGGGTGGCGGCAGCGCCTTGGGGTCGACCGATTGGCTCGACACACTGTTCGCGGGTGGCGCGATGGATCCGAGCTGGATTTTCTCGCTGTTCGGCTGACACCCCGGCTAGGAAGCCTGCGGTCGCAGGCCGGGTTGCGCAGAACGCCCATACGCTGAATACATGACGGTTTCGGCGGGCCGGCGACATCAGCGGGTGTGGCCGCTGCTCGGCGGTGTCGCGATACTGGCCGGCTGCACTGCGGCCGGGCTGGCAGCGTTGTCGCTTGCCCGGGCGCTGACCGCCACCGGGTTACCGGATCCGGGTCCGCTGACCACGCTTGGGTTGCCGTTCGTCCGGGCGGTGGGGGAGATCGCGGCGGTGCTGGCCGTGGGATCCTTCCTGTTCGCGACGTTTCTGGTGCCGCCGCAGCAGAGCGGCGTGCTGGACGCCGACGGGTACCGCGCGGTCCGGGTGGGCGCCGTCGCGTCGGCGGCGTGGGCGGTGTGTGCAGCCCTATTAGTCCCGCTGACCATCTCCGACGTCTCCGGTCAACGGCTGACCGCCCATCTCGACCCGGCGACGATCTGGTGGCTGGCCGGCCTGGTCAACCTCGCGGGTGCGTGGCGCTGGACCGCGTTGCTGGCGGCGGCGGTGGCGCTGACCAGCCTGCTGGTGTTGCGCTGGTCATGGACGCCGCTGCTGTTGTTCGGGTCCCTGGTGACGCTGATTCCACTCGGCCTGACCGGCCACTCGTCAGCCGGCGGCTCGCATGACCTGGCCACCAACAGTCTGCTCATCCATCTGATCGCCGCGAGTTTGTGGGCCGGTGGTCTGCTGGCCCTGGCGGCGCACGCGGTGCGCGGCGGCGAGCATGCCGGGCTGGTGGCACGACGGTTTTCCGCCGTCGCGCTGTGCTGCTTTGCGGCGATGGGCCTCAGCGGTGCCGTCAACGCGCTGGTGCGGGTCCTGCCGGCCGACCTGCTGACGACGGCTTATGGCCGGCTGGTGATCGCCAAGTTCGTCGCGTTGGTGCTGCTCGGTGTGATCGGCTGGCGGCAGCGACGAACCGCAGTGGTTGCGCTACAAGCTGACCCGAATGCGCGCGGCGCCCTGATCCGGCTGGCGCTGGTCGAAGCCATCGTCTTCGGCCTCACCGTCGGGATTGCTGTGGCCTTGGGACGCACACCGCCGCCGCCGCCTCCGCTCGTTGCGCCCTCGATTCCCCAGGTGCAGATCGGCTATGACTTCGCCGGAGCGCCGACCCTGACGCGGGTGCTGTTCGACTGGCGCTTCGATCTGATCTTCGGCACCGCGGCAGTGGTCTTGGCGGCGCTGTATATAGCGGGCGTGCAGCGGTTGCGCCGCCGCGGCGACGACTGGCCACCGGGCCGGACGGTGTCGTGGCTGCTCGGTTGTCTGGTCCTGTTGTTCGCGACGTCCTCCGGTGTGGGCCGGTACATGCCGGCGATGTTCAGCATGCATATGGCGGCCCACATGCTGCTGTCGATGTTGACCCCCATCCTGTTGGTGTTGGGCGCCCCCGTCACCCTTGCGTTACGGGCGTTGCCCACCGCGGGCCGCGGCGAGCCCCCTGGCATGCGGGAATGGCTGCTGATGGCGCTGCACAGCAGGTTGTCTCGGTTCCTGACCAATCCCGTCGTGGCCACCGTGCTGTTCATCACCGGGTTCTACGGCCTCTACCTGGGCGGTCTCTTCGATGCCGCGGTTGGTAGCCACGCCGGGCACGTCGCGATGAACCTGCATTTCCTGCTCAGCGGCTACCTGTTCTACTGGGTGGTGATCGGTGTCGACCCCACCCCGCGCCCGATCTCGCCGCTGGCCAAGGTGGGCGTGGTCTTCGCGTCGTTGCCGCTGCACGCATTTTTCGGGGTGGTGCTGATGGAAATGCGCAAAGTCCTCGGCGAGAACTTCTACCGGTCGCTCGGTCTGAGCTGGCATACCGACCTACTGGGCGATCAGCGACTTGGTGGTGGCATCGCCTGGGCAGCCGGGGAGGTACCTCTGGTGATCGTCATGATCGCGTTGCTGGTTCAGTGGTCGCGCAGCGACACGCGGGCCGCCCGGCGCTACGACCGCGCCGCCGATCGCGACGACGACGCCGAGCTGGCCGCATATAACGCGATGCTGGCCGAGCTGGCCCGCCGCGGCGCGTCGGGGCGGCGCTAGACCGAACTTGCCGCCTGCTGCGCAGCGCCGCGAGTCTCTCGGCGAGCACACCGATGTGCCCATCTTGAAGCGCCGCGAGTCTCTTGGCGGCCACACCGATGTGCCCGCCTCGAAGCGACAAGTTCATCCACAGTCGCGGATTCGTCCACAGGAGGCCCGGTGCCCGGCGCCGGTTGGCCGCTGGTTTGTCGGTACCGACGCGCTGACTTGAGCCAGCACCGGCGGTGCGGCGTCACCGGGATTGCCCGGGTCGCCGGCAACACACACCGCCCCCTGAGGAAAGGAATTGAGCAATGTTCGAAACGCCGCTGACTGTCGTCGGCAACATCGTCAACGACCCCCGACGTCGCAGGGTCGGCGACCAGGAGGTGATGAAGTTCCGGGTCGCGAGTAATTCGCGTCGTCGCGGCGCGGACGGCAAATGGGAGCCCGGCAACTCGCTGTTCGTCACCGTCAACTGCTGGGGCCGGCTTGTCGCCGGGGTGGGCGCGTCGCTGGGTAAGGGCTCACCGGTGATCGTGGTGGGGCACGTCCACACCAGCGAATACGAGGACCGCGACGGCATTCGCCGCTCGACGCTGGAGATGCGGGCCACCTCGGTGGGCCCCGATCTGTCGCGCTGCCTGGCACGCGTCGACAAATTGGTGGCCATCACAACCGACGCCACGGGCGGCGTTTCGGCGTCCGACCCAACCGTCGTCGACGACGCAGATCGCCCGGAAAGCGGGGATGACGCAGCCGACGGAGCAACCGGGTTACCGCTGTCGGCTTAGCGGTATTCGGCCGGTGCCTAGGATGGTCGACGAGCAACGCAAGACGAGAAAGGCGACACCCTAGGCATGGCTGAGTTCATCTACACGATGAAAAAGGTCCGCAAGGCGCACGGCGACAAAGTGATCCTTGACGACGTCACCCTGAGCTTCCTGCCGGGAGCCAAGATCGGCGTGGTCGGCCCGAACGGAGCAGGTAAGTCGAGCGTCTTGCGGATCATGGCCGGCCTGGACAAACCCAACAACGGCGATGCCTTCCTGGCCAACAACGCCACCGTGGGCATGCTGCAGCAGGAGCCGCCGCTCAACGAGGACAAGACTGTCCGCGGCAACGTCGAAGAGGGCCTGGGTGACATCAAGGTCAAACTGGACCGCTTCAACGAGATTGCCGAGCTGATGGCCACCGACTACTCCGATGAGCTGATGGAGGAGATGGGCCGGCTGCAGGAGGATCTCGACCACGCCAACGCGTGGGATCTCGACTCCCAGCTCGAGCAGGCCATGGACGCTTTGCGCTGCCCGCCGCCCGACGAGCCGGTGACAAACCTGTCCGGCGGTGAGCGTCGCCGCGTCGCGCTGTGCAAACTCCTGCTGTCCAAACCCGACCTGCTGCTGCTTGACGAGCCGACCAACCATCTCGACGCCGAAAGCGTGCAGTGGCTCGAGCAACATTTGGCCAGCTATGAGGGGGCGATTTTGGCGGTCACGCACGATCGCTACTTCCTGGACAACGTCGCGCAGTGGATTCTGGAACTCGACCGAGGCCGCGCCTATCCCTACGAAGGCAACTACTCGACCTACCTGGAGAAGAAAGCCGAACGGCTGGCAGTGCTGGGCCGCAAGGACGCCAAGCTGCAGAAGCGGTTGCAGGACGAGCTGGCCTGGGTCCGCTCCGGAGCCAAGGCCCGCCAAGCGAAAAGCAAAGCCAGGCTGCAGCGGTACGAGGAAATGGCGGCTGAAGCGGAGAAGACCCGCAAGCTCGACTTCGAGGAGATTCAGATCCCGGTCGGTCCGCGACTGGGCAACGTGGTCGTGGAGGTCGAGCACCTCGACAAGGGCTACGAAGGCCGGGCCTTGATCAAGGACCTGTCCTTTACGCTGCCGCGCAACGGCATCGTCGGCGTCATCGGGCCCAACGGGGTCGGCAAGACCACCCTCTTCAAGACCATCGTCGGTCTTGAGCAGCCGGACAGCGGCACGGTCAAGGTCGGCGAGACCGTCAAGCTCAGCTATGTCGACCAGGCCCGGGCCGGCATCGATCCGAAAAAAACGGTGTGGGAAGTGGTCTCCGACGGGCTGGATCACATCCAGGTCGGCCAGACCGAAGTGCCCTCGCGGGCCTACGTGTCGGCGTTCGGGTTCAAGGGGCCGGATCAGCAGAAGCCGGCCGGCGTGTTGTCCGGCGGCGAACGCAACCGGCTCAACCTCGCGCTGACGCTCAAGCAGGGCGGCAACCTGATCCTGCTGGACGAACCGACCAACGACCTCGACGTCGAAACGCTGGGCTCACTGGAAAACGCCCTGGTGAACTTCCCTGGCTGCGCAGTGGTGATTTCGCACGACCGCTGGTTCCTCGACCGCACCTGCACCCACATCCTGGCGTGGGAGGGCGACGAGGACAACGAGGCCACGTGGTACTGGTTCGAGGGCAACTTCGGCGCCTACGAGGAAAACAAAATCGAGCGGCTCGGTGTCGAAGCCGCCAGGCCGCACAGGGTCACTCACCGCAGGCTCACACGCGACTAATGTCTGCTCTACCAGCGCTGGTAGGCGTGCTGAGTCAGGAGCAATCGGCATGACGAGTGATCCGAAGGCCATCGGTCTGCAGGCCGGCGGCGACTGGACGAAATTCGCTGACATGCAAGATATTCCGGATTGGATTGTCGAGGCGTACACCGACACCTATCAGGGTCCGCACGACGACGTATCCGACGAACACGACGAGTCCGCTGACAACCAGCCCGCCGCGGTCGGTACGCGGGCGGTGCTACCCGCTGTGCTGAGCGCGCACTACCGGCTTGCCCGGCAACGGCAGGCCGGAGAAAGCCAGGTTGCGGTCTATCCAGCCGATGACCCCGCCGGATTCGGCCCCGCGCTGCAAGTGGTCACCGACCACGGCACGATGCTGATGGATTCGGTCACCGTGCTGCTGCACCGGCTGGGCGTGGCGGATGTGGCGATCATGAACCCGGTGTTCGAGGTGTTCCGCGACGCCGACGGGGACCTGCTCAGCGTGGAACCGCCGACCGCGGAGGGTGCCGGCATCGAGGAGACCTGGCTGCACATGCAGTTTTCGCCGTCGGTCGACGGCGAGGCTCTGCAGGCAGCCGAACGCTTGCTGCCCGGTGTGCTCGCTGATGTACGCTGTGTCGCGGCTGACTCGAACGCCATGATCGCCACGCTGAACGAACTGGCCGACGACGTCGAAACAGATGTCCACGGTCGCTATCCGGGACCAGACCGGCCCGATGTCGCCGCGTTGTTGCGATGGCTGGCCGCGGGACATTTCGTGCTGCTGGGCTATCAACGCTGCCCGGTGCGCGACGGGGTCGCGTCGGTCGATGAGTCGAGCAGCCTGGGCGTGATGCGCGGACGCACAGAATCCCGCCACCAGCTGACCGACGACAGCAAACTGCTGGTGCTGGTCCAGGCCACCACCGCGAGTTACCTGCGCTACGGCGCCTACCCCTACATCGTCGTGCTGCGCGAAAACGCCGAGAGCAGTGTCGTCGAGCATCGTTTCGCCGGATTGTTCACCATCACCGCCATGAACGCCGACGTGCTGGAGATCCCGATGGTCTCGAGCAGGGTCCGCGAGGCGCTGGCGCTGTCCGACCGCGACCCCAGCCACCCGGGGCAGCTGTTGCTCGACGTCATCCAGACCGTGCCCCGCTCGGAGCTGTTCGCGCTGAGCGCCGAGCGGGT
The DNA here is from genome assembly GCA_963787635.1 of uncultured Actinomycetota bacterium. GTDB lineage: Bacteria > Actinomycetota > Actinomycetes > Mycobacteriales > Mycobacteriaceae > Mycobacterium. The sequence goes on from CAWBDP010000017.1 coordinate 35,988, forward strand.
GCTCACGATGGCCAAACAGGTCGTAGACCTCGGATCACGGCGACACACGCTGTTGTTCCTGCGTGCCGACCAACTCGAGCACTTCGTGTCCTGCCTGGTCTACTTGCCCCGCGACCGCTATACGACCGCCGTGCGCCTGGATATCGAAGACATCCTGGTGCGTGAATTCGGCGGGACGAGTTTGGAATTCTCCGCCCGTGTCAGCGAATCGCCCTGGGCCCTTCTGCATTTCATGGTCCGGCTGGCTGAAGGTTCGGGCGCTGGTGGCATCGACACCTCCGAAGCCAATCGGACCCGGATCCAGGCGCTGCTGACCGAAGCCGCGCGGACCTGGGCCGACCGGTTGATCGGTGCCGCCGCCGAAGGTTCGGTCGTCGCGCCGGCGGTGGCCGAGCACTATGCGGAAGCATTCTCTGAGGCCTACAAGCAGGCTGTCACCCCCGCGGACGCCATCGACGACATCGCCATCATCGAAGAGCTCACCGACAACTCGGTCAAGCTGGTGTTCTCCGGCGGCGATGACGAGGATGGAAACGCACAACTCACCTGGTATCTGGGTGGCCAAACGGCATCCTTGAGCCAGCTGCTGCCGATGCTGCAATCCATGGGTGTGGTTGTGCTCGAAGAGCGACCGTTCACCGTCACCCGCGCCGACGAACTCGCGGTCTGGATCTATCAGTTCCAGATTTGCCCGCACCCGACCATCCACCTCGCACCGGAGGGCCCAGAGCGAGACGCAACGGCCCAGCGGTTCGCCGACGCCCTCACCGCGATCTGGCAGGGGCGGGTCGAGATCGACCGGTTCAACGAGCTGGTCACGCGAGCGGGCCTGGTCTGGCAACAGGTCGTGCTGCTGCGCAGCTACGCCAAATACCTGCGGCAAGCCGCATTTCCCTACAGTCAGTCCCACATCGAATCAGTACTCAACGAAAACCCGGACACCGCAAGATCGTTGGTGACGCTGTTCGAGGCACTGTTCGACCCCGACCCGTCCGGATCGCCCAAGAACGATGCCCAAGCCGCCGCCGCGGCGGTGGCCGTCGACATCGACGCGCTGGTGAGTCTGGACACCGATCGTGTGCTGCGCGCGTTCGCTTCGATGATCCAGGCCACCCTGCGTACGAATTACTTTGTGACACGGGAGGGTTCAGCCCGCAGCCAGGATGTACTCGCACTGAAGCTCGACGCGCAGCTGGTCGACGAGCTGCCCGCGCCTCGACCGAAATTTGAGATCTTCGTCTACTCCCCACGAGTCGAAGGCGTGCATCTGCGTTTCGGCTACGTGGCGCGCGGCGGCTTGCGCTGGTCGGACCGTCGAGAAGATTTCCGCACCGAAATCCTCGGGCTGGTCAAGGCGCAAGCCGTCAAGAACGCCGTCATCGTGCCGGTTGGCGCCAAAGGCGGCTTCGTCGTTAAACAGCCGCCGCTGCCCACCGGGGACCCGGCCGCTGACCGCGACGCCACCCGCAACGAGGGCATCGCCTGCTACCAGCTGTTCATCTCCGGACTGCTCGACGTCACCGACAACGTCGACCACACCACCGGCGAGGTCACCGTGCCGCAGCAGGTGGTGCGACGCGACGACCACGACGCATACCTGGTGGTGGCCGCCGACAAAGGCACCGCCACCTTCTCCGACATCGCCAACGACGTCGCGAAGTCCTACGGATTCTGGCTGGGCGACGCGTTCGCCTCCGGCGGCTCGGTGGGCTACGACCACAAAGCCATGGGCATCACCGCCAAGGGCACCTGGGAAGCGGTCAAACGACACTTCCGCGAGATGGGCGTCGACACCCAGACCGAAGACTTCACCGCCGTGGGTATCGGCGACATGAGCGGTGACGTGTTCGGCAACGGCATGTTGCTGAGCAAGCACATTCGGCTGCTGGCCGCCTTCGATCACCGGCATATCTTCCTTGACCCGGACCCCGACGCCGCGCCGTCCTGGGCGGAACGCCAGCGGCTGTTCAATCTGCCCCGGTCCAGCTGGGACGACTACGACACGGCGCTGATCAGCGACGGCGGCGGAGTGTACAGCCGTGAGCACAAAGCTATCCCGATCAGCCCGCAGGTTCACGCCGCACTGGGAATTCAGGACGACGTCACCGAGATGGCGCCACCGGCGTTGGTACGGGCAATCCTCAAAGCGCCGGTGGACCTGCTCTACAACGGCGGTATCGGCACCTACGTCAAGGCCGAAACCGAGTCCGACTCCGACGTCGGTGACCGGGCCAACGACCCGGTGCGGGTGAACGCGAACCAAGTGCGCGCCAAGGTGATCGGCGAAGGCGGCAACCTTGGTGTCACCGCGCCGGGCCGTGTCGAGTTCGACCTGTGCGGCGGGCGGATCAACACCGACGCGTTGGACAACTCCGCCGGCGTGGACTGCTCCGACCACGAGGTCAACATCAAGATTCTGATCGACGCACTGGTCACCGCGGGCAAGGTCAAGCCCGGCGAACGCACCGGGCTGCTTGAGTCGATGACCGACGAAGTCGGCCGGCTGGTGCTCACCGACAACGCCGACCAGAACGATCTGCTGGGCACCAGCCGCGCCAACGCCGCCAGCCTGCTCCCGGTGCACGCCCTGCAAATCAAATACCTGGTCGCCGAGCGGGGCCTGGACCGCGAACTCGAGGCGCTGCCGTCGGAGAAGGAGATCGCGCGGCGGACCGAGGCCGGTATCGGGCTCACCTCACCCGAGCTTGCAACCTTGATGGCGCACGTCAAGCTGGCGCTCAAGGACCAGTTGCTGGCTACCGACCTGCCCGATCAGGAGGTGTTCGCGGCCCGGCTGCCCAAATACTTCCCATCGGTGTTGCGGGATCGTTTCGCGCCGGAAATCCGTTCCCACCAGCTGCGCCGGGAGATCGTGACCACAATGCGGGTCAACGACCTGGTCGACACCAGTGGCATTAGCTGCGTGTACCGGATCACCGAAGACGTCGGGGTCAAGCCGGTCGACGCGGTGCGCAGCTATGTCGCGTCCGACGTGATCTTCGGGCTGGAGGAGTTGTGGCGCACGATCCGCGCGGCCGACGTGCCGGTGGCGGTGTCCGACCGGATGACGCTGGATACCCGGCGGCTGATCGACCGTGCCGGACGGTGGCTGCTCAACTATCGTCCACAGCCGCTGGCGGTCGGCGCGGAGATCAACCGCTTCGCCAAGAAGCTCAAAGCACTCACGCCGCGCATGTCGGAATGGCTGCGCGGTGATGACAAGACCATCGTCGAGAAGGAAGCCGCCGAATACGTGTCCCAGGGCGCCTCGCCGGATTTGGCCTACATGATCGCGGCGGGCCTGTACCGGTTCAGCCTGCTGGACATCATCGACGTCGCCGACATCGACGACCGTGACGCCGCGGAGGTCGCCGACACCTATTTCGCGCTGATGGACCGTCTCGGGACCGACGGTCTGCTGACCGCGGTCTCCGAGCTGCCCCGCGATGACCGGTGGCATTCGTTGGCGCGGTTGGCGATTCGCGATGACATTTACGCCTCGCTGCGGTCACTGTGTTTCGATGTGCTCAACGTGGGGGAGCCGGACGAGAGCGGCGAGGAAAAGATCGCCGAATGGGAACACACCAGCGCGTCACGGGTCGAGCGGGCAAGCCGCACGCTCACCGAGATCTACGAGAGCGGCCAGAAGGACTTGGCGACACTGTCGGTGGCCGCCCGCCAGATCCGCCGGATGACTCGGACCAGCGGGCGAGGATCTTCCGGGTGAGCGCCGGATTCGTCACGCCCGTCCCGGTGCGCTGGTCGGACATCGACATGTACCAGCACGTCAACCACGCGACCATGGTCACCATTCTCGAAGAGGCCCGCGTGCCGTTCCTGCGCGACGCCTTCGCCGTCGACATTGCCACCACCGGTCTGTTGATCGCTGACGTGCGGGTCAGCTACAAGGGTCAGCTCCGGCTGATCGATTCGCCTCTGCAAGTGAACATTTGGGTCCAGCGGTTGCGGGCGGTCGACTTCACGCTCGGTTACGAAGTGCGGTCGGTGAGCGCAGAGTCCACCTCGAAACCGGCCGTGATCGCGGAAACTCAGCTTGCCGCATTCCATGTCGACGAGCAGCGCCTGGTCCGCCTCTCACCACACCACCGGGGATACCTGCAGCGGTGGTTGCGCTAGCTGAGCGGGGTCTCTGGCTGGACCCGAAATCTATGGCCAGCCACCGCGCAGATTTGGCCACCTTCGTCGACCACGCGGTGCGGCTCGACGACGCCGCGGTGATCCGGCTGCGCGCGCGGTCCGGCGGGGTGCTCACGGCATGGGTGGCCACCGGCCTGGACGTCCTGGCCGGCCGGGTGGTCGTCGGCACCATGCGACCGAACGACTTGTCTGCCGCCGCAGATGAATTGGTGCGTGGCCTGGCTGAGATGGACAGCTCGGGCTACGTCGATCCCGGATTCCCGATGGATTCGGCGTGGCGGGGTGCGTTGCCGCCCGACGCGGGTTTCACCCACGTCGACGACGTACCGGCCCGGGTGATGCTGGACTTGGCTCAGCGGGGCGCACAACTCGCCAAAGAGCACGGCAGTTCCCACGGCCCGCCCACCTCGCTGCTCGACCAGGAGGTGGTGCGGGTGAGCTCGGCCGATGTCAGCGTGCACATCCCCATGCGATGCGTGTTTGCTTTGACCGCAATGGGTTTCCTCCCGCGATCGCCGCAGGCCATAGGGGAAGACGAGATCGTCCGGGTCCGGATCCTGCCGACCTGGCTGCGCATCGACGCCCGATTCGGCTCGGTGTACCGCCGTCGCGGCGACCCGGCGCTGCTGGTGGTATAAAACCCCGCGGTTCCTAAAGCGGACCAGTAAACTTCGTTGGCGTATCGGTGCCCAGCACGCATAGGGACGGCGCAGTGAAGAAGTTCTTCGTGGTGCTCGTTGCGCTATCGTTCCTCGGCTTGCTGTGGCCGCTTACGCAAGGAACCTCGACCTCGGCGGCGGCCGCGACAGATCCGTCGGTGATCACGAACTACGACGCAACGTATCGCATAGCCGCCGACGGGCGTCTGGATGCGACGGAGAGAGTGACGGTGGATCTTCCGTCGGATCGGCACGGTATCTTCTGGTACTTCCCGGTGGCCGATCCCAACGACCCACACCTTCGGATCATCCCGACCATCACCAGCGTCACGAGGGACAACCGGGCGGTACCGGTGAGCTACTCATGGGAGCGCGCTCGCAGCGTGTTCGTCGCCCGGATCGGCGACCCGAACTCGACGGTCAGCCAGGGTCTATACACGTACGTGATCAATTACACGATTGATGGCGTGCTGGTGAAAGCACCGACCTCGCGAGGGGACTTCACCACCCATGTCGGTGTGAACCTGACCGCGCCCGGCTCGTCCTTCTACTGGAATACGGTGGGATTCTGGGAGATGCCGATTCGGGCCGCGCACGTGGCCATCGACTTGCCCGATGACGCTGGGCTGGTGCAGTGCGCCGCGAGTGCGACCGGATCGATTCCATGCACGGTCGAGGGCGCCGGTACCGAGCACATCACGGTCACCGCGAAGGGCCTGCCACCGCGCAACCCGGTTACCGCTCGCGTCGATCTGCCGCTGCCGCTGCCGACCGCACCAGGCTGCCGTGGACCGTAGGATTCGACGAGATCTTCGGTCGTTCCGTCACCGTTGCCGGTGTGGTGGCGGTGTTGTCGGTGCTTTCCGCGCTGCTGGGCTACTTGTGGGCCCGACGGTCACGTGAGGTGCCACCTGGCCTGCCGGTGATGTACGCACCGCCCGACGGGCTTGGGCCGGTGCAGACCGTCTACATCGTCAAGGAGACGGTCGGCGATCACGCGCTGGTCGCCACGCTGCTACACCTGGCCGAGCGGGGACTGGTGCGCCTGGACAGCACCGATCCGGAGAGCATGGACCATCACCGATATCGGCACCGGGAGCGGTGGGCAGATGTCGACCCGGTGACCTGCCGGCAGTCGCCGGGCGAGCTGCCTCGACCCGACAGACGGCGCCGAACGTGGTCGTTAACGGACGACAGGTGGCGCGGGACGCCGAGAAGCTAGCGGAGAAGCGCCAAAAATAAGCCTGCGCCCGCCTGTCAATGCCGATGGTGGCCAATATGCGGGCCAGAAGCGTCGAACGCCCGGGATTGATCAAGCCGCCACGGGCACGAGCTGGAGTGGGTCGGCCGGTATCCTCCACACAGGAGTGTGTCGAAAGGATGTTGACCTGGTCCTGGCATTCGATCGCGGTTCGATCATCAGGCCGGACAATGTGGGGCCTGCCGTTCGCGGTGTTCGCGATACCGCCATCGGGTTGTTTGCCAAGGGGGTGGGAACCCGGCGTACCGAGGCGGGCCGGCAGCTGTGGTCACGGGCAGGCGGCTTCGAGCGGCTGCTGGCCACGCCGTCGAGCGAGGACCGGTTCGACTTCGCCGCGAGCAAAGACCTGTTCATCTCCTACATTCCCTATGCCGTGGCCTTCGGGGTGGCCGACAGGTGGGCGGGCAAGTATCGGATCGCGACCGGGCAGGAGCCTCCGGTGCCGATGTGGTACACTGGCGCAGCCGGGTTGTACTCGCCCGATGGGTTCACCGGCCTCAACTCCGCGGTCGCGGCGTCGATCAGCGCATACATGGCATACCAGGCTGCGCAAGCCTCCTCGTCGGGTTCTGGGGGGTCGAGTTGGAGCAGCAGCGGCGGCAGCTGGGGCGGCGGCGGGGGCAGCGGCGGCGGCTCGTGGTGACCGAAGGGCCCCGAATCAGCCGAGAAGGCAACATCAACGTGAGAAAGAGATAGAGAAATGGTCCTGACCATCGTGCTCGTGATCATTGTGATGCTGCTGATCGGGCTGGTCGCGTTCGGCGTCGCTGGGTTCAACTCACTGCGCAGACTCGACGTAAAAGCCCAGGAGGCGCTCAGCGGTATCGACGTGCAGTTGACCCGCCGCGCGGACTTGGTGCCGAGTCTGGTTAACGTTGTCAAAGGCTATGCGGCGCACGAGAAGGCGGTATTTGAGGCCGTCGCTGCCGCCCGCGCGGGTGTGGCTCAGGCAGCCAAGTCCGGCACCGTCGAGGAGAAGGCCCTGGCGCAGGCCAAATTGGACAAGGCGATCGTCAATGTGCTCGCCGTTGCAGAAAACTACCCGAACCTGAAGGCCTCGGCTAACTTCCTGCAGCTGCAGGAGCAGCTCACCGATACCGAGAAACAACTGGCCTTCGCCCGGCAGTACTACAACGACGCGACGGCCACGCTGAACCAGAAGGTCGTCACGATCCCATGGATGTTCTTCGCCGGTTCGGCGGGCGTGATCCGGCGGCCGTTTTACTTGGCGCCGTTGGCCGACATGCTCGGAATATCGTGGCAAGGTGAGCAGGCACCACCGCCGGTGCAGTTTTGATCACCGGACATCCTGGCCGTGGGTCCATGACGTGTGTGCCGTAGCAACGCAAGCGATTGAGGTCGAATGCTGCGCTACGCGAATCGATCACGGCAAGGCCGCCGAGCGGCCGGCGGCCGCGCCGCGAAAGCTCCGTCGGCTGACAGCACCGACCGGTTCGGTCCGTTGCTTACACCTCATCGTGGACCGTAACGCATCCACAATGGCAGGACGCCGTCCAGGTGATCCATAAATTTCTTGAGCCCTACTCGGTATTCTTTGTAGCCCAAGGGGTCTGGTGTGTATGCGGGAAACGCAATGCCCAGCCCGAACAGGCCCGGAGCAAGGATTCCATAAGTCGAATTGTATTCCAGCTGTCCCCACTGTCTGGTTTCCGGCAATTTCCGCCGCTCAAAACCCACGGTATAAACGACCCGGTCACATGCCGCGACTTTTTCCTGGAATTCTGGGCTCGAGATCCAGCACCGCTCCAGTCGTTCTGGATGGATCCCATCGATATTTTCTCGGGCCCAGCGAGCCGCTTGGCCTTTTAGGCCAGTGTCATCGAACAAAATCCAATCATCCAGATAAACTGCGTATTTGAGTGGACTGCGGTAAAAATTGATCACCTTTTCGACGGGGTGGCTCAGGAGGTGCGGCAAGGCGATCATCGTGGAGTGGGACGAACCGAATACGGCGACGGTCGCTCCTTCAAGCGGCTGTTGTGCGAGCTTCTCTGGGTCCAGGGCGACTTCTACCGGAATCTCATCCAGATGGGAGTGGGAGAGTTTCTTGGGAACTGCGCCGACCGCGAGGATCACATTTTCCGAGGCGAGCTCCCGCTGCTCTGCTTCAATTCTCCACTGGTTGCTTTCGAAGGAGAGCGCGGTTGCAACGGTGTGAAAGGTTTTGACCCGCTCACACAAGCGCTGGGTGACCCAAACCAAGGGGTCGGCGATCAGGGCAAGAAGACACGTATCTTGCGGGTCGACTTCTTGCAGTGCCATTGGAGGCGCCTCCGCGAACCGAAATGCGGGAGAGCCGGCCAAATAGCTCCGAAACAGGGCGGCATGCGTATTACTCGACACCGACCGCCACTTTTGACCGAGGTCTCCGGCAGCAAAGGCGGGATCGATCCAGGCAATCTTGTCGGGTGCTATCCCGTGATCCAGGAGCTTTCCCACTGCGGCGATTCCCGCGGGTCCGGCCCCGATCACCGTCCACGAGTAAGGCGCCATGTACCACATATAGAGCAGCGACCAGCTAAGCGCAGCCCGTGGCAGCTGAGACCCCCGGCCTAGACCAGCCAGGCCGCGGCGTTGGGCGGCAATGCACCGTCAGCCACCGGCGCACTGGCAAAAAGCAACTCGCCGTCGGGCAGTGCGATCGTGCGATCGCCGGTGTTCAGCACGCACAGCAAACCACCGCCGCGGCGCCGGAACATCAGGGCATCGTCGGGCCCGGCCAACCACTCGACATCGGTTCCATCGAATTCCGTTCGGGTGCGGCGCAATTCGAGTGCGCGCCGGAAGAACGACAGCGTCGAGCCGGTGTCTCCAAGTTGTTTCTCAACGGTCAGGGCCGTCCATTGCGGTGGGATCGGCAGCCAGGTGTCGGCAGTGCTGGAAAACCCGAATGGCGGAGTCTCACCCTGCCATGGCAGTGGAACCCGGCAGCCGTCGCGACCGCGTTCGGTGCGTCCCGAACGCTGCCAGGTCGGATCTTGCAGCACCTCGTCGGGCAAGTCGACATTGGGCAGACCCAACTCTTCGCCGTTGTAGAGGAACACCGCGCCCGGCAGGGCGAGCATCACCATCGCTATCGCCTTCGCCCGGTCCAGCCCGACCGCGCCCCCGCCGTAGTGGGTCACTCTTCGTTCGACGTCGTGGTTTTCCAGCGTCCAGGTCGGGGTGGCGTTTTCGATCGCCGCCGCGGCCAGTGAGTTCTCGATCGCGTCGCGAATGCTGTCGATGTCGAATTCGGCTCGCACCAGGCGGAAGTTGAAACCCAGGTGCAATTCGTCGGCCCGCAGGTACTCGGCCCAGCTGGCGTTGTCGAAGACCCAGACTTCGCCGATAGTTACGGCGTCGGGGTAGTCGTCCATGACGCTGCGGATGTCGCGGTGAATCGCATGCACATTCGGGTGGTTGAACCGGGGATCACCGTCGTTGAGCAGCCGCGGCCGCATCACGACCTCGGTGTCCGGCAAGCCGGGCGGCTTGGCCATGCCGTGCGCGACGTCGATACGGAAACCGTCGACGCCACGCTCCAGCCAGAATCGCAGCGTCTTTTCGAAATCTGCGAAGACCTCGGGGTTATCCCAGTTCAGGTCGGGCTGTTCGGCGTCGAAGAGGTGCAGGTACCACTGGCCCGGATCGCCGTCCGATTCGGTGACTCGTGTCCAGGCCGGCCCGCCGAACACCGACTCCCAGTTGTTCGGCGGCTCCAGCCCGCCGGAACCACGACCGTCGCGGAAGATGTAGCGGTTCCGTGCGTCGGTGCCCGGGCCGGCCGCCAGTGCCGCCTGAAACCAGGGATGCGCCGAACTGGTGTGGTTGGGCACCAGATCCATGGTGATCTTGATGCCCCGCCCGTGGGCCGCCGCGATCAGCCGCTCGAGGGCGGCCAGTCCGCCGAACAGCGCGTCGACGTCACGGGGATCGGCAACGTCGTAACCGTGGTCGGCCATCGGTGAGACGGTGACCGGGTTGAGCCAGATCGCATCGACGCCGAGAAGATCCAGGTAGTCCAGGTGGGCGAGCACGCCGTCCAGGTCGCCGACGCCGTCACCGTCGGTGTCGGCGAACGAGCGCGGATACACCTGGTAGAACACCGCGCGCGACCACCACGGCTCCGGCGAATTCATCAGAACGCGAGAATTGACCAGCGAGTGCGCGGCCATTTCGAGGTAGTCCAGCAACTCCCGGCGGTGTTCGTCGTCGAGGGTTTCCGCGTCCACGGAGGCGACCGCGATGTGCATGCAGCGCAACCAGGCGTCGCGCTCGATCGGGGAGATCCGGAACGGTACGTGACGCATCCTGAGCCGGGGGTGACCGCGTCGCTCCGAGTAGGTACGGGGGCCGCCCCAATACTGCTCAAGGAACATCCGCAGCCGCTCCTCGGCGCCGGAGAGATCCTCTTCCGGGTAGAGCGGACGCAGGATCTCGTCCTCGGCGACCAGTTCATAGAAACGCGCCACGATGCTATGGAAGGTGTCCGCGCCGCCAATCGCGTCGTAGAAGGACTGTTGTAGCTGTTCCATCCCCACCATTGTGGGCCATCACCGGCAGGCCGGCAGCGAGCCGGGTCCGGCACCACTCGATGTTCACTGGACTGACCAGCGCACACGACCCCAAATGGTGTGCAGTTGAAGCCGAATCATGGTGGACTGTTCCGCGGAGGACGTATGGCGCAGCGCACGAGACGCCGCGGCCACCGCAGTTCCGGTGGCGTGGTGGGCCTGACCGGGCCCGTGACTGGTTCCACCCTGCACAGCGTTCCCAGTGGCCTTCCTGGTCGCGAAGCCCATCCCTCCGCCGCGCACGACGCCGGCTCGATCTGGAATCGCCGGCGGGTGCTGCTGCTGAATTCCACCTACGAGCCGCTGACCGCATTGCCGATGCGGCGCGCGATCATCATGCTGATCTGCGGCAAGGCCGACGTCGTGCACGACGATCCGGCCGCGCCCGTCGTCCACTCCGCGAACTGGTCGATCGTGGTGCCCTCGGTGATCCGGCTGCGCTGCTACGTCCGGGTGCCGTACCGGGCCCGGGTTCCGATGACCCGCGCCGCGCTCATGCATCGAGACCGGTTCTGTTGTGCCTACTGCGGGGCCAAGGCCGACACCGTCGACCACGTAGTGCCCCGCAGCCGCGGCGGCGACCATTCCTGGGAGAACTGCGTCGCGTGCTGCTCGACCTGCAACCACCGCAAAGGTGATCGGCTGCTCACCGAGATGGGCTGGTCGTTGCGGTTGGCGCCGATGCCGCCGAAAGGCCAGCACTGGCGGCTGCTGTCGACGATCAAAGAGCTCGACCCGTCCTGGGCGCGATACCTGGGGGAAGGCGCCGCGTAGCGGGGCGCGGGTCACGCAATCCCGCTTAGGGCTACCGCTGTGGCATCGGTGGGTTACGGTTTGCGTCGTGAGCACTATGGAGATTCACCTCTACTTCGTGGGAATCCCGCTGCTGCTGGTGATCGTGCTGGCGGCGCTGATCTGGTCCCACAAGGGACCCCACCCCGCGACCTACCAGATGTCGGAGCCCTGGGCGCACCCGCCCATCCTGTGGGCCGCGACCGACGAGAACGTCGGCGATAGCCATGGTCACGGCTCTGCCGAGTTCACTTTGGGAGGTGGCGCCAGTGGCAAGTGGTGAAATCACGACGCTCGACCCCGCCGGGCTGCCGAGCGGCTCGGTGGTCACGGCCAGCGGACGCATTTCGGGGGTCACCGAACCCGGGGAAGTCTCGGTGCATTACCCCTTCCCGAGCAAGGACCTCGTTGCGCTGGACGACGCCCTGACCTACGGGTCGCGGGCATCCGGGGCACGGTTCGCGGTCTACATCGGGGACCTGGGCCACGACACGGCCGCCCGCGCCCGCGAGATCCTCGCCAAGGTGCCCACGCCGGACGACGCGGTGCTGGTCGCCGTGTCACCCGACCAGCGGGCCATCGAGGTGGTCTACGGCTCACAACTGCGCGGCCGCGGCGCCGACGCGGCCGTCCCGCAGGCCATCGCCAAGGCCACTTCGGCGTTCCAGGACGGCAAGCTGATCGACGGACTGGTCCGCGCGGTCCGCGTGCTCAGCGCCGGGATTTCGCGACCGCGGCACGGTTCGTAAGCAGCTAGAAGGGTCATCACAGCCGCAGCAACGACAGCGGACAAGGCTAGGCTAACCATACTTGCTGGTGTAGTGTCCGTCGCCATGGATCAAGCCGCAGTCAGCGCCGCACTGCAGACGATCCTGCGCGACGATCTGAACGTCGATGTTTCACGTATCAGCCGCGATTCGCACCTCATCGACGACGTCGGTCTGGACTCGGTGGCCTTCGCCGTCGGCATGGTCGCCATCGAGGAGCGGCTCGGTGTCGCCTTGTCCGAAGAAGAGTTGCTGACCTGCAACACCGTCGGCGACCTTGAAGCCGCCATCTACGACCAAACCCGCACATGAGCATGCTCGCATCGGAGCTGACCCGGGCGATGACGACATCCACAGCCGACCTGTCAGTCTTCGACCGCGAGACCGAGAGCTGGCGGCAACACCCGTGGCCGGAGGTGCACGCGGCGGCACAAAACTTCGCGGCCCGGCTGCTCGACGAAGACCGCGGTGGCGCCGTGGGCCTGGTGGGTGACCCCACCTTCGAGCTTGTCGCCGCGATCGTCGGCACCTGGCTGGCCGGCGCAGCGGTTTCGATACTGCCCAGCAAAGTGCGCGGCGCCGACCCGCGCAGCTGGGCCCAGGCGACATTGGAGCGCTTCGACGGTGTCGGTGCGCGCAGCGTGTTCAGCCTCGGCGAGCACCTGGAGCTGCTCAAAGACGGCGGTTCGCCGCTGCCGGTCAGCAACGTCGCGGCGGCGGTACGCCATCGCCAGTCGTCGACCGTGCCGCCGTCCGACGGCGAGGTCGCACTGTTGCAGGGCACGGCCGGCTCTACCGGCACGCCACGCACCGCGGTGCTGTCGCCGGACGCGGTGCTGAGCAACATTCGTGGGCTGACGGCCCGCGTCGAGATCGATCTGGCGCACGACGTCGGATGTTCGTGGTTGCCGCTCTACCACGACATGGGGTTGGCGTTTACCCTCAGCGCTGCGCTATCCGGGTCACCAATGTGGCTGGTGCCAACGACGGCGTTCGCGGCGGCACCATTCCGGTGGTTGACGTGGCTATCCGAAACTCGCGCGACGATGACCGCCGGCCCCAACTTCGCCTACAACCTCATCGGCCGGTATGCGCAACGGGTCCGCGATGTCGACCTCGGTCGCCTGCGGCTGGCCCTCAACGGCGGCGAACCGGTCGACTGCGACGGGTTCGGTCGATTTGCAACGGAATTGGCATGTTTCGGGTTCGACCCGGGTGCGTCCATGACGGCCTACGGTCTGGCCGAATCGGTGTGCGCGGTGACGATGCCGGTCCTGGGCAGCGGACTGCGCACCGACGAGGCCACCGGGCCTGCGGGGCCGCGGCGCCGCGCGGTCGTGGGAACCCCGATCCCGGGTATGGAGTTGCGCCTTCGTCCCGTCGACAGCCACGACATCGTCGACCGTGACGTCGGCGAAATCGAGATCCGGGGCACGTCGCTGATGAGCGGCTATCTCGGCGGACCGGCTATCGGCCGGCAAAGCTGGTTTCCCACCGGGGATCTCGGCTACTTGGTGGATGGTGACCTGGTGGTGTGTGGTCGGGCCAAAGAGGTCATCTCGATTGCTGGACGCAACATCTTCCCCAACGAGGTCGAGGATGCCGCCGCGCAGGTCAAGGGTGTGCGGGAAGGCGCTGTGGTTGCGGTGGCGACCGGGGCGGGATCTGCGCGGCCGGGCCTGGCCCTTACCGCCGAGTACCGCGGCCCCGACGCCGAGGGCGCCCGCCGCGAGGTCATGCGCCAAGTCGCGTCGGCGTGCGGTGTCGTCCCGGCTCAGGTGGTATTGGTGTCACCCGGATCGCTGCCGCGCACGTCCTCAGGGAAGCTGCGCCGTCTGGAGGTGCAGCGCAACTGGGATTCGATTGCTACATGAGCAGCGACGCAGTGCTGGACCTGGCCGGCTACCAGACCCTGCTCAAAGATGCGTTCGACGAACAGGTGGCGGCCTGGGTCACCGAAGCCGAAGCGGCCGAACACTTTCCGCGCCGGCTGATCGAGCACCTGGGCGCCACCGGGGTGTTCCGGCACAAATGGGCCGACGCGGCCCAACCCGACGTGGCCAAGCTGATCGCACTCGCCTTCGCCCTCGGCAATTTGGCCTCAGCCGGCATCGGAGTCGGGATCAGCTTGCATGATTCGGCGATCGCCATCCTGCGCAGGTTCGCCAGGTCCGACTCTTTGCGTGAGATCTGTGCACAGGCTATCGCCGGCGAGGCGGTGTTGTGCATCGGCGCTTCAGAAGAGTCCGGCGGGTCGGACCTGCAGATCGTGGAGACGGAGATCCGAAGCCGCGACGCTGGTTTCGATGTCCGTGGAATCAAGAAATTCGTGTCGCTGGCCCCGATCGCCGACCACATCGTGGTGGTGGCGCGAAGCGTCGACCATGATCCCGCCAGCAGGCACGGGAATGTCGCGGTGATCGTGGTGCCGACAAGCCAAGTCGAGATCGACGAGCCCTATCGCAAGACCGGTGCCGGTCCGCTGGACACCGCTGCGGTACATATCGATACCTGGGTGCCGGCCGAGGCGCTGGTCGCCCGCCCGGGAACCGGGTTGGCCGTGATCAGCTGGGGCCTGGCTCACGAACGCATGTCGATAGCCGGCCAGGTCGCCGCGGCATGTGAGCGGGTGATCGGAATCACCTTGGCGCGCATGTCAATTCGCCGCCAGTTCGGGCACACGCTGTTCGAGCACCAGGCGCTGCGGTTGCGGATCGCCGATCTGGCGGCGCGCGTCGAAATGCTGCGACACGCGCTGCACGGAATCGCGGTGGGCGGTGGGCTCGACCTGCGTACCGCGGCGGCCCCGGAGTGCTATCGACGGCTATCTGGTCGACGAACGCCGCTGGGCAGTGGTGGCGCCGGCTGCGGTGCGGCGAGGAGCTGTGTAGGCCGCTCCAAAGCGTAGGGCGCCATCCGCAATTGGCCATGTCGTGTTCACCAAGAAACGTGCACCCGACGTATTCACACAACCGCCGCGCCCCGGAGTTGCGATGATCCGGGTCGAACATCATCCGGCGGCACTGCGGTTCGGCGGCGAACACACTCGCGACGATGCGGGGCAGCAGCAGCGGGCCGAATCCCCGGTTGACAATCGATTCGTCGGCGATTGCAGCATGCAAGCCCAGATCATGGGGGTAAGCGTCGTAGCACAGCGCAATGGAATCTTTTGCCGCGCGGTACAACTCGAGGTAAGCGTGATCCACGCCGCTGCGGCTGGCGATCAGCGGCAGCGAATAGGTGCCGTCGAGCTGAGCCCGCAGGTGGCGCTGCCACCGCGATACCGGCCAGTCGTACTCCCATGCCTTCGCCAGATGCGGGCGGTTCATCCACTCCGCGATCATCGCCGCGTCCGCCACGTCGGCCACCCGTAGGGAGTAGGGCGGTGCGAGCGTCGGTATCGGTGCTCGCGGAACACGGCGCACGTCATCGGGCAGGTCGGTGAGTTCACGGGCCAGCAGTGGTTGGGTCATTGCTGGCCTGAGCGTACCGGAGCCCCGACGGGGGTAAACAAAGCAACAACGCAACGTGAAGGTAGGTGAAAACCGGGCCGAGTAGCCAGCGGGTTGGCGTAAACAAGTGCTGACTGCACAGGTTGGCGAGACAGAAGGACACCAGGGATGCGAATCAAGTACGGAGCGGCCGCTGCCGGAATTGCGGCGGCGGCGATCGGGCTCGCAGCGCCGACCCATGCAGACGACGAGTACGTGGGGATGGCGATCTACGATCCGGTCGGCCCGAACGTCTATACGACGCACGCTAGCCGGGAGCCCAACGCGGACGCGGCGCTGGCGGATGCAATGTCGGAATGCAACCAGAAGTACCCCGTGTGCGAGCCGGTAGGAACGAGCACGCAGTGCATCGCGATTTATCCCGGCACGGGTACGAACTGGTCATGGGCAACGGGACCCGACACCGATACCGCCATCAAGGGCGCCGAGGCCAATATCGTGGCAGCCGGACAGAACGGCGTTGGCAACGGAGAACCCGTTGGCCACTGCGCCTGGGACGGGTAGCGAGTAGCCAGCCGCGGCATTTGGTGCCTAGTCGGCGGTGTCGAAGGCCCGGGCCCGCAGCGCGCGCTCCACACCGGCCCTTCCCTCCAGCACCAGGCGGCGCAACGCCGTAGGCAACTCGGCAGCGGCGAGGAACTCGTCGGCGGTGGCGATACCCTCGTCGCTGATGTCCCAGGACGGGTACAAGCCGACTACCACTGTTTGGGCGACTTCGCTGGATCTGCGCTCCCAGATGCCGGGGATCGTCGCGAAGTAGCGGGCCCCGAACGGCTGCAGCAACTCCGCCTGGCCCGGCCTGACGATGCCGGCGATGATCGACCGCGCCGTGATGTTGGGCAGCGTGTCGTCTTCGGTGACCTTGGTCCAGGCCTCCTCCTTGACCGCCAATTGCGGTCGCGCGGCGCTCGCTTGGGCGCCGTAGCGTTTGCCGGCGGCGGTCGGGTCGCGCTGCACCTCCGCGTCGATGACCGGTGTCGCTTGACCGTCGGCGTCGATCACGCCGGCGGCGGCCAGAGCCGTCACGATGCGCCAGCGCAGATCGGTGTCGATGGTCAGACCCGGCGGTCCCTGCTGACTCGGGTCGGAGTCCAGCAGCGCCGACAGCACCTCGGTATGGGGCGGCGAGAGCACCGACGTGCACAACGCGTTGACGAACGCGAGCTGGTGATCCGAACCGGCGTCAGCGCCCCGCGCCAGCTCCAACAACCGGTCGGCTAACCGCGGCCAACCCGTCGAGTGGGCCCAGCCCGCCTCAGCGTAGGCGCCCACCGCGGTCTGGGCCTGTAACAGCAGTCGCTGCGCCACCCCCACCTGGGTCTCGGCTTGAACACCGCCGGACACCAGCGACACGAAGTCCCGAGCGCGCAGCTGCGCCTCGCGGGTCATCTGCCAGGCCGCCGACCACACCAGCGTGCGGGGGAGCGGCTCGGCAATGTCGGCGATGCGCGCCAGCGCAGTGTCCAACGACTCCGGGTCCAGCCGCAGCGAGCAGTAGGTCAGGTCGTCGTCGTTGACCAAAATCAGCTTGCCGCGTGAAACACCCATCAGCGCAGGGACTTCCGTGGTCGCGCCGTCGACGTCGAGTTCTTCGCGGTGAGTCCGTGCCAGCTTGCCGCTGCCGTTGTCGTCGTAGATGCCCACGGCGAGCCGGTGCACCCGGGTCTCGCCCGCGCCGGGCTCGGCGCCGCTCTGCTGGATCGCGAACCGGGTGAAGTTGCCCTCGCCGTCCACGTCGAAGTCGGCGCCCAGGGTGTTGAGGCCGGTGGTTTTGAGCCACTGCTGCCCCCAATCGGACAGATCGCGGCCCGACGCCTTCTCCAGCGCTGCCAGCAGGTCGCCGAACGTGGCGTTGTCGAAGGCGTGCGCCCCGAAGTAGTCGCGCAGGCCCGCCAGGAAATGTTCCAGCCCGACATAGGCCACCAGCTGCTTGAGCACGCTGGCGCCTTTGGCGTAGGTGATGCCGTCGAAGTTCACCTCCACCGCGGCTAGGTCGGGGATGTCGGCGGCCACCGGATGCGTCGACGGCAGTTGATCTTGGCGGTAGGCCCAGGACTTCTCGGAGTTGGCGAACGTCGTCCACGCTTCAGTGAATTCGGTTGCCTCGCTTTGGCACAGCACCGAGGCGAAGGTGGCGAACGACTCGTTGAGCCATAAGTCGTCCCACCACCGCATGGTGACCAGGTCGCCGAACCACATGTGGGCCATCTCGTGCAGCACCGTCTCGGCGCGCCGTTCGTAGGAGGCGCGAGTGACCTTGCTGCGGAAGACGTAGTCCTCCAGGAAGGTGACCGCGCCCGCGTTCTCCATCGCGCCGGCGTTGAATTCCGGGACGAACAACTGGTCGTACTTGCCGAACGCGTAAGGCACACCGAAGTTCTTGTGGTAGAAGCTGAATCCCTGTTTGGTCTGGGTAAACAGCCGCTCGGCGTCCATGAAGTCCGCCAGCGTGGCACGGCAGAAGATGCCCAGCGGGATCTGGCCGTGCTCGTCACTGTAGGTGTCGTCCCAGCGCGCGTAGGGCCCGGCGATCAGTGCGACCAGATAGGTACTCATCCGCGGTGTGGTGACGAACGTGTGCACGCCGTCCTCGACACCGGCCGCGGCGCCGTTGGAGACGACCTGCCAGTCGCGTGGCGCGGTGACCGTCAGATCGAAGGTGGCTTTGAGGTCGGGCTGGTCGAAGCAGGCGAACATCCGCTTGGCGTCGGCGGTTTCGAACTGCGAATACAGGTACACACTGCCGTCGACCGGGTCGGCAAAGCGGTGCAAACCTTCGCCGGTGTGGGAGTACTGGCAATCGGCGTCGACCACGACGACGTTGTGTTCGGCAACCCCGGTCAGCGGAATGCCGGTGGCCTCGTTGTATTCGGAGATGTCGATGTCGACGCCGTTGAGGGTTGCGCTGCGCACCGTCTGCGCGGCGATGTCGATGACGGTGTCGGCGCCGGCCAGCGCATCGAATTTCACGGTCGTGGTCGAACGAAAGGTCCGTTCGCCCGGCCCGCCTTCGCCGTCGGTCAAGTCCAGGTCGATGCGGTAGCTGTCGACGGTGAGCAGCGCGGCCCGTTCGGCGGCCTGGTCACGGGTGAGGTTGGGAAGTGCCACTACACCAACTTAAGCCCACCGTTGGCAACCGACAGCCCGGACGGGAACACCTCGACCGAGACTAGGGTTGTGCTGGGCGGTTAGTCGACTGTCGACGAGAGGATCCCGAATGTCTGAGAAGGCTGCTGTAAAAGACCAAGCCGATTTCTGGTTCGATCCGCTGTGCCCGTGGGCGTGGATCACGTCGCGCTGGATCCTGGAAGTGGAGAAGGTTCGCGACATCGAGGTCAATTTCCACGTGATGAGTCTGGCGGTGCTCAACGAGAGCCGCGACGACCTTCCCGAGCAATACCGCGAACGGCTGGCAAAGGCGTTCGGGCCGGTGCGGGTGGCGATCGCCGCCGAGCAGGCGCACGGCGCCAAGGTGCTCGCGCCGTTGTACACCGCGATGGGCACCCGCATCCACAACGAGGACAACAAAGACCTCGACGACGTCATCAAGGGGTCGCTCGCCGAGGTGGGCCTGCCCGCCGAGCTCGCCGACGCCGCCACCAGCGAGGCGAACGACGACACGCTGCGCAAGAGCCACCACGCCGGTATGGACGCCGTCGGCGAGGACGTCGGCACTCCGAGCATCCACGTCAACGGTGTGGCGTTCTTCGGGCCGGTGCTCTCGCGGATTCCGCGCGGCGAGGAGGCCGGCAAGTTGTGGGACGCCTCGGTGACCTTCGCGTCGTATCCGCATTTCTGGGAACTCAAGCGGACCCGCACCGAGAAGCCGCAATTCGACTGACGTGCCCGCTGTGCAACGATGACGGGCATGCGCGTCTACCTGGGTTCGGACCACGCAGGATATGAACTCAAGCAGCAGATCATCGAGCACTTGACGGCAGGCGGCCACGAGCCGATCGACTGCGGTGCCTTCAGCTACGACGCCGACGACGACTATCCGGCGTTCTGCATCGCGGCCGCGCTGCACACGGTGGCCGACCCGGACAGCTTGGGCATCGTGTTGGGTGGCTCGGGCAACGGCGAACAAATCGCCGCCAACAAGGTCCCCGGAGCCCGCTGCGCACTGGCCTGGAGCGTGCAAACCGCGTCGCTGGCGCGTCAGCACAACAACGCGCAGCTGATCGGGATCGGCGCCCGGATGCACACCGTTGCCGAAGCACTGGCGATCGTCGACGCGTTCCTGTCTACGCCGTGGTCCAAAGAGCAACGCCACCAACGGCGCATCGACATCCTCGACGAGTACGAGCGCACCCATCAAGCACCGCCGGTGCCCGCGGCAGACGCCGGATAGCCGGCCGTGCCCGAAGGGCATGCCCTGCACCGGCTGGCGCGGTTGCATCAGCGGCGCTACGCCGGCGCGCCGGTGGCGGTGTCCAGTCCGCAGGGCAGGTTTGCGGCGGCGGCCTCGGCGGTCGACGGCCACGTCCTGCGGCGCGCCAGCGCTTGGGGCAAGCATTTGTTCCATCACTATGTCGGCGGGATGACGGTGCACGTGCACCTGGGTCTTTACGGCAGTTTCACCGAGTGGGCCCGGCCACCTGACGCCGCGCTGCCCGCGCCGGTGGGCCAAGTGCGGATGCGGATGATCGGCGCCGAATACGGTACCGATCTGCGCGGTCCCACCGTCTGCGAGGTGATCGGCGAGGCGCAGGTCGCCGATGTGGTGTCTCGGCTGGGGCCTGACCCGCTTCGGCGCGACGCCGACCCCGCCTGGCCATGGGCGCGGACCAGCAAGTCGCGCAGGCCAATCGGCGCCCTGTTGATGGACCAGACGGTCATCGCCGGTGTCGGCAATGTCTATCGCAGCGAGCTGTTGTTCCGGCATCGCATCGACCCCTACCGGCCCGGGCAGCTGGTAGGGCAGAACGAGTTCGACGCGGCGTGGTCGGACCTGCTGGCCTTGATGAAGGTCGGCCTGCGCCGCGGCAAGATCATCACGGTGCGTCCTGAACACGATCACGGCGCACCCTCATACCGGCCCGGGCGCCCGCGCACTTATGTGTACCGTCGAGCCGGCGAGCCGTGCCGGGTCTGCGCGACCACGATTCGCACCGCCGAACTCGAGGGTCGAAACGTGTTCTGGTGTCCAACATGTCAACGCTGAGTGAACGCAGCGCTAATTACGGTGGGTGGCAAGCGGATAGCTGCCGTTTGATCGCCGCAGATGCAGGGAGGCGTTACGATCCGGCCATGAAAAAGTCTGCTCGCTTTGTTGCTACTGCTGCAATGCTGCTCGCGGGCTGGGGGTTGGCCGGATTGGGCGCCGCAAGTGTCGCTCAAGGCGAGGTAGCGCCTTTCCCGCAGGATCCGCCGTGCGCGGCACCAGAGTGCAACAATTCACCGCCCGCCCCCGCGCAAGGTCCGGTGGTTTACGACGACGGACCTGCCTACCGGGGCAGTGACGGCGGAGGTGGCGGCTGACCCCCGGGTCCGCTGAAAAGCACTGCCGACCTTGGCTTTTCGCGGATTATCAAGGACGCTGGGAAACGCGCTGAGCCCGCTGGATCCGGTGACTTCGGGCATCCAGGACCTGGCCCGGGGCCTGGCTTTGATGGACCTGGCCGCTGAGTTCGCGTAGCACCAAATCCTCTGCGCAACGAACTGGCGTCAGTCTTTCGTGATCCCGAGTGCGGCGTAGATCTCATCGCTGAGGGCTACGCTGCGCGGGTCGGCGTTGGCCTTGCTGGAGTCGAAGCGATTCATCACATACGCGTAGCCGATCCGGTGCTCGAGGTCGACGAATCCGAACGAGCCGCCCAGACCGCCGTGACCGAAAATCCGGGGGTTGGGTCCGTTGACGCAGCGCTGGTTGAGCATGTAGCCGAGACCCCACCCATGATCGGCGACCCGTGGGCCCAGAACCAGATCGGTGTCGAAACCGCCCTGGGAGACCCGGATTAGGTCCATGTGCTCGCGGCTGAGCAGTTTTTCCAGGGCCAGCGAGTTGTAGAACGTCGCCAGTCCCAGCGCCGACACCTGTCCATTGGTGCCTGGGAACTCGAGTTCGCGCCACAGCTCCAGGTCGTGGGACCCGAGTTCGTCGTCGGGGGCGAAGCCCATCGAGATAGACAGTCCGGCCTTGGGATGTTCGGCCAGCGTCTTGGGGTAGCCGGGGGCTTGCACCTCGGCCAGCAGATCTCGGGCGTGCGGCTTGTTCACCCGGTCGGCGCAGCGGTGTTGTTGGCGGCGGGACAAGCCGATGTGGACGTCAGCGCTGATCGGTTCGGCGATCTCGGTGCGCAGGTAGTGGCCGACCGTGCGGCCGGTGACGCGACGGAACACCTCACCGACGATGAAACCGAACGTGGTCATGTGGTAGCCCTGCGCGGTGCCCGGCTCCCACCACGGTTCGGCGGCGGCCAGTCGCTCGCAGACAAGGTCCCAGTCGGCGACGTCTTGCCAGCTCATTCGGGTGCTCGGCCCGATCACGCCAGACCGGTGGCTCATCACCATGGCCAGGGTGATGGCTTCCTTGCCGGCCTGCCCGAACTCGGGCCAATAGCGGGCCACCGGCGCGTGCAGGTCGAGCTCACCACGCTCGACGAGCTGGTGGACGCAGGTACTGGTCAGTCCCTTGGTGCCGGACAGCACGGTGGCCAGGGTGTTCTCGCGCCAGGGCCTGGTGCCCGCGGCGTCTGCCGAACCGGCCCACAGATTGACGACCAGTTCCCCGTCGACCCAGGCGGCCACCGCCGCGCCGACCTCGTTGCGCAGCGCAAAGTTTTGCTCGAACGCGTCGCGAACCCGGTCGAACCGCGACGCGCACAACCCGTGTATGTCGAGGTCGGCCATGGTGCGTCTCCGTTCGGGAACCCCAGCCAGAGCGGGCGACGGGAATCGAACCCGCGTAGCTAGTTTGGAAGACTAGGGCTCTACCATTGAGCTACGCCCGCACGAATAACTCGAGCGCGACTGTACGTCGCGGCAGACATCAAATCCAATTGAATCCATCCCGTGACCCTGCCGTGAGGCAGGCGGCGGGAGCGGTGGGGTCGCGCCGTAGGATCGCGAGGTCAGCGCGGGGTGTAGCGCAGCTTGGTAGCGCATCCGCTTTGGGAGCGGAAGGCCGCAGGTTCAAATCCTGTCACCCCGACCGGCGCAGCCCACGCCAGCGGCGCCCGCCCGAAACGACAACCGAGGAGCACCCCCGTGAAGAGCACCGTCGAGCAGTTGAGCCCCACCCGGGTGCGCATCAATGTAGAGGTGCCTTTCACCGAGCTCGAGCCGGACTTTCAGCGGGCCTACAACGAACTGGCCAAGCAGGTGCGGTTACCGGGTTTCCGTCCGGGTAAAGCGCCGGCGAAGTTACTCGAGGCGCGCATCGGCCGCGAGGCGATGCTCGACCAGGTCGTCAACGAGGCACTGCCCAGCCGGTACGGCCAGGCGGTGACGCAATCGGACGTGCAACCGCTGGGCCAGCCCGACATCGAGGTAACCCAGAAGGAGTACGGCCACGAACTCGTCTTCACCGCCGAGGTCGACGTTCGCCCCAACATCACCCTTCCCGACCTGAGCGAACTGAAGATCACAGTGGATCCGGTCGAGGTCGGCGACGAAGACGTCGACGGCGAATTGCAGTCCCTGCGGGCCCGCTTCGGCACCCTCACCGGCGTCGACCGCCCGGCGGCCGATGGTGACTTCGTCTCGATCGACCTGACGGCCACCGTCGACGGCGAAGATGTACCGGAGGCGGCGACCGAAGGACTCTCGCACGAGGTCGGGTCCGGCCAACTCGTCGAAGGTCTCGACGAGGCGATCGTGGGCCTGTCCGCCGGCGAGTCCCGGGTCTTCACCACCGCGATGGCAACCGGACCGCATGCGGGCAAGGAGGCCGCGGTGACGGTCACCGTCGGATCGGTCAAGGAACGTGAATTGCCCGAGCCTGACGACGAATTCGCGCAACTGGCAAGCGAATTCGACACGATGGACGAGTTGCGGGCCAACCTGTCCGAGCAGGTCCTTCGGCTCAAGCGCATCCGGCAAGCAGAACAGATCCGCAACGCCACAGTGGACATCCTGCTCGAGCAGGTCGACGTACCGGTGCCCGAAGCGATCGTGCAGGCCAATGTCGACAACACCACACACAGTGCGCTGCACGGCGTCGATCACGACGAAGCCAAATTCTCCGAAGCGCTGGGCAGGAAGGGCTCCACCCGCGAGGAGTTCGACGCCGATACCCGCAACGCTGCCGCGAAGACCGTCAAGACCCAGCTGCTGATGGACGCGCTGGCCGACGACCTCGGTATCCAGGTGAGTCAAGAAGACCTCTCCGAGCGGCTGGTGTTGATGTCCCGGCAATACGGCCTGGAGCCGCAGCAGCTATTGCAATACCTCCAACAGAACAACCAGTTGCCGGCCATGTTCGCCGACGTGCGTCGCGGATTGACCATCGCCGCGGTGGTCGAGGCGGCCACCGTCACCGCTACCGACGGCAACGTCATCGACACCAGCGAATTCTTCGGCAGTCGCCCGGAGGCCGACGATGCCGTGGAGGCCGACGATGCCGTGGAGGCCGACGATGCCGTGGAGGCCGACGAATCCGGCGCCGAAGCCGCCTCGTCGGAGGAGCTCTCCGACGGCACCGCGTGACGCTCTGAGCGAACGCGTGCGCTTCAGGGAGTGCGCGGTGCCTCCGGTTGGTTAGTGTCGGTGCATACGGAACTGAAAGAAAGCAGGTGCCCCACTGTGAGCGGTGAGACTCACATGCGTTCGAACACCCAGGGTCTGAACCTCGTCGACTCGGTCTATGAGCGTCTGCTCGCCGAGCGCATCATCTTTATGGGCTCACAAGTCGACGACGACGTCGCCAACCGGCTCTGCGCCCAGATTCTGCTGCTCGCTGCCGAAGACCCGACCAAGGACATCAACCTCTACATCAACTCTCCTGGCGGATCGATCAGCGCCGGCATGGCGGTCTACGACACCATGGTGCTGGCGCCGTGCGACATCGCCACCTACGCGATGGGCATGGCGGCGTCGATGGGCGAGTTTCTGCTCGCCGCCGGCGCCAAGGGCAAGCGCTATGCCTTGCCGCACGCGCGCATCTTGATGCACCAGCCGCTGGGTGGGGTGACCGGTAGCGCTGCCGACATCGCCATCCAGGCCGAGCAGTTCACGGTCATCAAGAAGGAGATGTTCCGGCTCAACGCCGAATTCACCGGCCAGTCGATCGAACGGATCGAGGCCGATTCCGATCGCGACCGCTGGTTCACCGCGGCGGAAGCCCTGGAATACGGCTTCGTCGACCACATCATTACCCGGGCCCACCTCAACGGAGTCAAGCCATGAATCCCGAAATCCAGCCGCAGGCGCGCTACATTTTGCCGTCATTTGTCGAGCACTCCAGTTGGGGCGTCAAAGAATCCAATCCCTACAACAAGCTGTTCGAGGAACGCATCATCTTCCTCGGTGTCCAGGTCGACGACGCGTCCGCCAACGACATCATGGCGCAGTTGCTGGTGCTGGAATCGCTGGATCCCGACCGCGACATCACCATGTACATCAACTCCCCGGGCGGGGGTTTCACCTCCCTGATGGCCATCTACGACACCATGCAGTACGTGCGGGCCGACATCCAGACCGTGTGCCTGGGCCAGGCGGCCTCGGCCGCGGCGGTGCTGCTGGCCGCTGGTACGCCGGGCAAGCGGATGGCGCTGCCCAACGCGCGGGTGCTGATCCACCAGCCGTCGTTGTCGGGGGTGATCCAGGGCCAGTTCTCCGACCTCGAGATCCAGGCCGCCGAAATCGAGCGGATGCGCACGTTGATGGAAACCACGCTGGCCCGCCACACCGGCAAGGACGCCGCGACGGTCCGTAAGGACACCGATCGTGACAAGATCCTGACCGCCGAAGATGCCAAGGACTACGGGATCATCGACACGGTGCTGGAGTACCGCAAGCTGTCCACCAACCCGGCCTGATCTCCTACCCGGCCGCGCTCCACCCTGCTCTCGGCCGCGTAACGGGCGCGACACGCCAGGGACACGGTAGCGCGTTCCGGCGGGCGGCGAACACCGTCAGACGATATGTTCGCAGCGGACAGTATGAATACCACCGACGCGATTCGGCCCTATCGGTCGCCTCACGCCGGAACAAGCGGGTAGCGTCGGGAAAGACACGCGGCACACCATCACGAACGGCGACACGGGAAGTAGGTCCTGAAGCACCATGGCGCGCATCGGAGACGGCGGTGACCTGCTGAAGTGCTCGTTCTGCGGGAAGAGCCAGAAACAGGTCAAGAAGCTCATCGCCGGTCCGGGCGTCTACATCTGCGATGAGTGCATCGACCTGTGCAACGAGATCATCGAAGAGGAACTCGCCGACGCCGACGAGGTCAAACTCGACGAACTGCCCAAGCCCGCCGAGATCCGGGACTTCCTGGAGGGCTATGTCATCGGCCAGGACACCGCCAAGCGGACGCTGGCCGTCGCGGTCTACAACCACTACAAGCGCATCCAGGCCGGCGAGAAAGGCCGCGATTCCCGGGCCAGCGAGCCCGTCGAGCTGACCAAGTCCAACATCTTGATGCTCGGCCCGACCGGCTGCGGCAAGACCTACCTGGCCCAAACGCTGGCCAAGATGCTCAACGTGCCGTTCGCCATCGCCGACGCCACCGCGCTGACCGAGGCCGGCTATGTCGGCGAGGACGTCGAGAACATTCTGCTCAAGCTGATCCAGGCCGCCGACTACGACGTCAAGCGCGCCGAGACGGGCATCATCTACATCGACGAAGTCGACAAGATTGCGCGCAAGAGCGAGAACCCGTCGATCACCCGCGATGTCTCTGGCGAAGGTGTGCAACAGGCGCTGCTGAAAATCCTCGAGGGCACCCAGGCCTCGGTGCCTCCGCAGGGCGGCCGCAAGCACCCGCACCAGGAGTTCATCCAGATCGACACCACCAATGTGCTGTTCATCGTGGCCGGGGCGTTCGCCGGCTTGGAGAAGATCGTCTCGGACCGGGTGGGCAAACGCGGTCTGGGCTTCGGGGCCGAAGTCCGTTCCAAGGCCGAGATCGACACCACCGACCACTTCGCCGAAGTGATGCCCGAAGACCTGATCAAATACGGGCTGATCCCCGAGTTCATCGGCCGGCTGCCGGTGGTCGCCTCGGTGACCAACCTGGATATGGATTCGCTGGTCAAGATCCTGTCTCAGCCGAAGAATGCCCTGGTCAAGCAGTACACCCGGCTCTTCGAGATGGACGGGGTGGAGCTCGAGTTCACCGACGACGCGCTGGAAGCGATCGCCGACCAGGCGATTCACCGCGGCACCGGGGCTCGCGGCCTTCGCGCGATCATGGAAGAAGTCCTGCTGCCGGTGATGTACGACATCCCCAGCCGCGATGACGTCGCCAAGGTCGTGGTGACCAAGGAAACCGTGCAGGACAACGTGTTGCCCACCATCGTGCCGCGTAAGCCTTCGCGCACCGAGCGGCGCGACAAGAGCGCTTAGCCCAACTTCGGCACGCTGCTCAATCGGTCAGCTCCTTGAGCAGCTCAGAGGTCGGCGCAGTTCCGCGGCGAACGGCGCACACGCTGGACCTTCTATTTTTCGCGTTGGCCGACGTTCGCGATGGGCTGGGTCCCTACTTATCGGTGTATCTGCTGCTGGTCCACCACTGGGACCAGGCCTCGATCGGGTTCGTCATCATGGTCGGCACCCTCGCTTCCGTGATCGCGCAGACACCGGTCGGCGTGCTGGTCGACCGGACCAGGGCGAAGCGCGCCCTGATCGTCCTTGCTGCTGTAACGGTCACTGCCTTGGTCCTGGCTATGCCGCTGTTACGCGGTTTCGTTGCGATCTCGGTTCTGCAGGCACTCACCGGGATCGCCGGGTCGATTTTCGCTCCCACGCTGGCGGCGATCACTTTGGGTATCGTCGGTCCACGACTTTTCGCCCAGCGCATCGGGCGTAACGAATCGTTCAACCACGCCGGCAATGCGTCGGCCGCTGCACTTGTCGGCGGACTGGCGTACTGGTTCGGCCCGATAGCGGCTTTCTGGGTGCTGGCTGCGATGGCCGTGCTCAGCGTGGCGGCAACGCTGCGCATCCCTGCCGACGGCATCGAGCACGATGTGGCACGCGGCATGGACCACGCACCGGGGGAACCGCACGAGCAGCCGGCGAGCTTCGGCTTGCTACTGCGCAACCGCCGCTTGATGGTTTTCGTTGCGGCTGTGGTTACCTTTCATTTCGCCAACGCCGCTATGTTGCCATTGGTCGGCCAGGTACTCGCGCTGCACAATCGAGACGTCGGCACTGCACTAATGGCCACCTGCATCGGCGCCGCACAGGTGGCGATGGTGCCGGTGGCTTATCTCGCCGGCGCAAAAGCCGACACTTGGGGGCGCAAGCCCATCTTTCTGGTCGCTTTCGCGGTGCTGGCCACCCGCGGAGTGCTGTACACCTTATGGGACAACGACTATTGGCTGGTGGGAGTACAGGTTCTCGACGGAGTCGGATCAGGCATCTTCGCAGCGCTGTTTCCTATCGTCGTGCAGGATGTCACGCACGGAACCGGACGGTATAACGCCAGTCTGGGTGGGGTCATCGCAGCAATGGGTGTTGGTGCATCACTGTCGAACCTGTTCGCCGGCTGGATAGTGGTGTCCGCGGGCTACGACGTCGCTTTCATATCGCTGGGTGCAATCGCCGGTGCCGGTCTTGCTGCTGTACCTCTTTGCCATGCCCGAAACCGGACCGAAAGCGGGCTCTGGCGGCCGGCTCGGCGCCCTGAGCCCCGGCGGCGTCGCCGAAGATCATTTGACGGCGTAGCCGGATCCCGAGGCCGCCGCCGTGGTGGGCGCGAAAACCTCGCCCGGTCCGAGCGGCGAAGCAAGCCGGCAAATGTTACCCACGCGTAACCGGCGTTCTTAGATTTTGATCGCCGACAAAAGTGATCAATACCACAAATTTCTCCGCGACTTGTTCGCGACGAACCTCTGAGCTGGGCCTTTGTCGGTGCTGCGGTGACGGGCGGGTGCGTGTTGGCGTCGGCGAATCCCTAAGAGCAGTGCAATAATCGTTACTGCTAGTGACACGAATTCCTCCCGGGGTTCACTCCAGCGGTACGCACCAGAAACAGCGACGCAGAGTGCCCGCGCGGTAAGCAGCGATGGAAGGCGGCGACGTGGGTCCGAACGACAGCGGAGCCAGGTCAGATTCACCCTTGGATTCCCACCGAGTCGGCACGACGCGTGAGCGGCACAAGCTGGAAAACGTTGTCATCCGGTTCGCTGGGGACTCCGGGGACGGCATGCAGCTCACCGGTGATCGGTTCACCTCAGAAGCCGCATTGTTCGGTAACGACCTGGCCACCCAACCGGATTACCCTGCCGAGATCCGCGCCCCACAGGGCACGCTGCCCGGTGTCTCGTCATTCCAGATCCAGATCGCCGACTACGACATCCTCACCGCCGGAGACCGGCCCGATGTGCTGGTGGCGATGAACCCGGCGGCGTTGCGGGCCAACATCGCCGACTTGCCGCGCGGCGGGCTGGTGATTGCCAACTCAGACGAATTCACCAAACGCAACCTGGCCAAAGTCGGTTACCAGGACAACCCGCTGGAGACGGGCGAATTGGCCGAGTACATCGTGCAGGCGGTCCCGATGACCGCCCTGACGCTGGGGGCCGTCGAGGTGATCGGCGCTTCGAAGAAGGACGGTCAGCGTGCCAAGAACATGTTCGCGCTGGGCTTGCTGTCCTGGATGTATGGGCGGCCGATAGAAACCAGTGAGAGGTTCATCCGGGAGAAATTCGCCCGGAAGCCCGACATCGCCCGCGCCAACGTGCTCGCCCTCAAGGCAGGCTGGAATTACGGCGAAACCACCGAGGCCTTCGCTACCACCTTCGAGATCTCTCCGGCGAAACTGCCGGCCGGCGAATACCGGCAGATTTCGGGCAACACCGCGCTGGCGTACGGCATCCTCACCGCCGGTCAGCTCGCCGGTATCCCGGTCGTGCTGGGTAGTTACCCGATCACACCGGCGTCCGACATCTTGCACGAGCTGTCCAAGCACAAGAACTTCAACGTCATCACGTTCCAGGCCGAAGACGAGATCGCCGGCGTCGGCGCCGCTTTGGGTGCTGCCTACGGCGGTGCGCTGGGCGTCACCAGCACATCGGGTCCGGGGCTGTCGCTGAAAGCCGAGGCGATCGGCCTTGGCGTGATGACCGAGTTACCGTTGCTGGTGATCGACGTCCAGCGTGCTGGTCCGTCGACCGGCATGCCGACCAAGACCGAGCAGGCCGACCTGCTGCAGGCGATGTTCGGGCGCAACGGCGAATCCCCGGTTGCGGTGCTGGCACCGCGGACGCCGTCGGACTGCTTCGACACCGCTATCGAGGCGGTGCGCATCGCGTTGTCGTATCACACACCGGTGATCCTGCTGTCTGACGGGGCGCTGGCCAACGGCTCGGAGCCCTGGCGAGTCCCCGACATCAGCAGCATCGAACCCATCGAGCACACCTACGCGAAGGCCGGCGAACCGTTCCAGCCGTATGCGCGCGACCCCGAGACGCTGGCCCGCCAATTCGCGATTCCGGGCACCCCCGGTCTGGAGCACCGCATCGGCGGGCTGGAGGCGGCCAACGGCTCCGGTGACATCTCTTACGATCCGGCCAACCACGACCTGATGGTGCGGTTGCGCCGGGCCAAGATCGACGGGATCCGGGTACCCGACCTTGAGGTCGATGACCCGACCGGCGACGCCGAGTTGCTGCTGATCGGGTGGGGCAGCACCTACGGTCCGATCGGTGAAGCGTGTCGGCGCGCGCGCCGCAAGGGCGTCAAGGTTGCGCATGCCCACCTGCGTTATCTCAACCCGTTCCCGGCCAACCTCGGCGACGTGCTGCGCCGCTACCCGAAGGTGGTGGCGCCGGAGATGAACCTCGGCCAGCTGGCGCTGCTGCTGCGGGGGAAGTACCTGGTGGACATTCAGGCAGTGACCAAGGTTCAGGGTGTCTCCTTCCTGGCCGACGAGGTGGGGCGCGTTATCCGCGCCGCGCTGGGCGGGACACTCGCCGACATTGAGCAAGACAAGACGATGGTCGCCGAATTCGCGGTGGCCATCGTAGGGAGCTGACGCATGACCCGCGCCGTCGACGATGCAGGGGGCACCCCAGCTTTGCGAGGGGACGAAGCGATGAGGAGGAGCGGACGCATGACTGACGTGATCGGCCACGATCTGAGATTGACCGCCATCAGCGGAGTTCCCACCACCGACCAGCCCCAGAAGGCCAAGGACTTCACCACTGACCAGGAGGTCCGCTGGTGTCCCGGTTGTGGGGACTACGTCATTCTCAACACGATCCGCAACTTCTTGCCCGAGCTGGGGTTGCGCCGCGAGAACATCGTGTTCGTCAGCGGCATCGGCTGCTCCAGCCGGTTCCCCTACTACCTGGAGACTTACGGTCTGCACTCGATCCACGGCCGCGCGCCGGCGATCGCGACGGGTCTGGCGCTGGCCCGTGACGACCTATCGGTGTGGGTGGTCACCGGCGACGGGGACGCGTTGTCGATCGGTGGCAACCATCTGGTCCACGCGCTGCGCCGCAACGTCAACCTGACGATCCTGCTGTTCAACAACCGGATCTACGGCCTGACCAAGGGGCAGTACTCGCCAACTTCCGAGGTCGGCAAGGTCACCAAGTCGACACCGATGGGATCCCTGGACCAGCCGTTCAATCCGGTGTCGCTGGCGCTGGGCGCCGAGGCCACCTTCGTCGCCCGCGCGCTTGACTCCGACCGCAAGGGCTTATCGGAGGTGCTCCGAGCCGCGGCCCAACATCGCGGAGCCGCTCTGGTTGAGATTCTGCAGGATTGCCCGATCTTCAACGACGGTTCCTTCGACGCGTTGCGCAAAGAGAACGCCGACGGGCGGGTGATCAATGTCCGCCACGGCGAGCCGATCGTCTTCGGCGCCGGCGAGGAATACTGCGTGGTGCGGTCCGGTTACGGACTCGAGCTGGCCAAGACCGCCAACGTCGCCGCCGACCAGATAGTCGTGCATGACGCCCACGCTGCCGATCCCGCCTATGCATTTGCGCTCTCGCGGTTATCCGAGCAAAACCTCGAGCACACGGTGATGGGCATCTTCCGCCAGGTGGCGCGACCCAGCCTACGACGACGGTGCCCGCGCTCAGGTCGGTTTGGCCCAGGAGTCCAACGCCGCTGACCGTGCCGCGCTGCAATCGCTGCTGCGCGGTCGCGACACCTGGACTGTTGACTGACGTGGCGTCGGGTGCTGAGCCGGTCTCGTTGGCCGGCGTGGTGCTGGCCGGCGGTGCCTCCCGCCGGATGGGCCGCGACAAAGCCAGGTTGCCGGTGCCCGATGGCGTCATCGACGACGTCGACAGCTCCGGCTCCGACGTCGAGCGTCCCGCCACGATGGTCGAATATGTCGTCAGCGTCGTCAGTCGGCGATGCGATCCGGTTTTCGTGGTAGCCGCACCAGGACAGGCACTGCCGAGCGTGCCGGCTCGCGTCGTGCGCGACAAAGTTCGCGGACTGGGTCCGCTGCTCGCGACCGGACGCGGCTTGCGGGCGGCCGCCCAGGCCGGTGCGACCCGGGCGTTCGTCTGCGCTGTCGACATGCCGTTTGTCTCGGTCGATTTGATCGACGCACTGATGGGCCGGGCCACCGAGGTCGACGCCGATGTGGTGGTGCCGTGGGACGGCCGCGACCACTATCTGGCCGCGGTGTACCGCACCGATCTGGCCGAGCGGATCATCACACTGGTGGCCGCCGGCGAACGCAGCATGCGCGCACTGGTCGACAGCGTCGACGCGCAGCGAATCGTGTTGCCCGATGCGGCGGCCGCTGGCCGGCAACGCGGCGTTGACTCTCGAATCCCCCCGCACACTTATTTCCGGACAAATCGGACCGACCCAGGTACATATTGCGTCGACAAGATGCGGTAATAGAAATGCTATAGCGTTCGATTAATGGCCTGCTATTTGGATGGATGAATTTACCACCTGCTACAAACAGACTAATGAGACAGCTGTTATTCCGTTGGCGCAGTGTAGCTTTGATGTTGCCCAGCGATCAGTAAGTCGCTTTACTCCACTGCATGGGTCCGCCTTTCAGACAAACGACACCTGATCCCCTGCGGCAAATTGTGGTTCGAATCAGCCCGGGTTGGCGCACAGATAAGAGTCCAGATCGCGCCGAGCGCTTCGTCATCAGGGCGCGAGACGACCAACCGACAGGTCCTGTGATCGAATTATGTTGGTGAGCAACATTACTGGCAATAATTACCGATGCCGCGGGATGTCAGCTCACCTATGTCATGAATATGATTGGACCAGTTGTTATTTCGTGATCAAATGATGACAATCGGTTTACCACAAGCAATCTGGTACCCGCTTCGCAGGCGGACATGGTCTTGCCCGGAAGCGGTCAGCGCCACGAGGCCACCCACCCCGCCCAGCTAACGGTGTGACGAGGATCTCCTTTGCGCCGATTGGTGATCTGGTGAGCGCGACGGCCGTACCACCTGCGTTGCATGGTGGCAAAACCAGTGTCGCAGCTCACAATATTGCGGTGATTTGCCTCACCGTAATGGCGTTCGCGTAATCAGTCTGACGTCAAGCGAAAAAGTTCCCGCTGACCTGCGATGACCATTCATCGCGTGCGCCGTTATAGGCCCGTGATGAAATCAAAAGATGGTGTTTTCCGGGATGACGAATGCAATCGTTTCTCGTACGGTCCGTCTCGGCCCCAGAGCCACCAAAAAATCGAATCCACGGATCCGCGTGTGAGTGGGCTGCGGACGGCGACAGTCGCCATCCAGCCGTTGGGCAGCTAGCCGAACGGCACAGACCATGCCCGCTGTCGTGCCCGAAACGAGACGGCACGTCTCGAAGCAGCAACCCGCCTGACCGCAGGCACCCGGCCCACCTCGGTGGGCTTGCTTCGGCGCGCGCACCCGCGAAAGGAACGATATTGACGAACGTCCGCACGAAGCTCACCATGTTCGCGATCAGCGGGGTGCTGGCCACGACGCCGTTCACCCTGGCCACTGCCACCGCCTTTGCGGACGACGTGGACGCGAACGCCTCCGCCGCACCGGTGGATCCGGCTTTGCCCCGACGCGGATGTGCCGTTTCCTGTCGACCCGGCGCCGGCCCGGACGCGGATGCGCCGCCGCCGTTCGACCCGGCCGGCGATGCTCCCGCACCGGACTGGCCCCGCCGCCGCGCCGGGGATGCTCCCCGCACCCGACGCCCCCGCCAGCTCCGCGGATGCCCCGCCGGCACCCGCGCCCGCGCGCGCCCAGGGCCTATAGCGTGAACTGGGATGCGATCGCGCAATGCGAGTCCAGCGGCAACTGGGGTATCAACACCGGTAACGGCTACGCCGGCGGCCTGCAGTTCACGCCCAGCACGTGGCGGGCCAACGGAGGCAGCGGCTCGGCAAGCGGCGCAAGCCGTGAAGAGCAGATCCGGGTGGCCGAGAATGTGCTGCATTCGCAGGGCATCGGCGCGTGGCCGGTGTGCGGCAGGCGCGGCTGATCTGACAACTGAAAAAGACGGTGCCGGGCCTTCGGGCCCGGCACCGCCGTCTTTGATCCGGACGCCCGGGCGTGTTACCAAGTGGCATGGCTGCTACGGCATTTCACAACCTCGACGACTTCCTCGCGCTGCCGCGCGTCACCGGCCTGTCGGTATCCGCCGACGGATCGCGGGTGGCCGCCACGGTCGCCGAGCTCAACGACAAGCGCACCGAATACCGCACGGCGATATGGGAGGTGGATCCGGCCGGCGCCCGGCCGGCGCGGCAGTTGACCCGCAGTGCCAAAGGTGAGTCGTCACCGGTGTTCACCGCCGGGGGCGACTTACTGTTTATCTCCGCGCGGCCCACACCGACGACGACGAGCCACCGGCCGCACTCTGGCGGCTGCCGGCCGGCGGCGGCGAAGCTGTGGAAATGCTGGCGATGCCCGGCGGTGTCAGCGCGGTGTGCGCCGCAGGAAGCGCCGACGCGATCGTCGTCGGCGCGCCGCTGCTGCCCTCGGCCGACGGCGTCGAGCAGGACCGGAGGGTGCGTGAGCAGCGCAAGGACAACAAGGTAACGGCGATCTTGCACACCGGATATCCGGTGCGTCACTGGGACAAGGACCTCGGGCCCGACCAACCGCACTTGTTCGACGCCAGTGGTCCGCGTGACCTGACGCCGCGACCCGGCGCGGCGCTGCGCGAAGCCGGATGGGATATCAGCGCCGACGGCCGTAGCCTGGTCACGACCTGGCGCATCCCCGGGCGACACGCCGCCGAACGCTCGGTACTGCTACAGGTAGACGTGGGCTCGGGCGAACGCACCGTGATCGCCGACGACCCGGCTGCCGATCTCAGCTGTCCAGTGATTTCCCCGGACTGCAACGCCGTGGCGTTCATCCGGCAAACCATCGCCACACCCGATAACGCTCCGCGAACAACCCTGCAGTACTTACGATTTGGGGAAGATCCGGTCGCGGTGGCCACAGATTGGGATCGCTGGCCGGTCTCGGTCACCTGGTCGACAGAGGGGGCAGCGCTGATCGTCACCGCCGACCAGGCCGGCCGCACACCGGTATTCGCCGTCGAGCTGTCGACGTCGACCGTCACCCAGCTCACCGACGACGACTTCTGTTATACCGATGTCGCGGCCGTGCCAGGCGGGGCGTTGTACGCGCTGCGCAGTTCATGTGCAGCGCCCCCGCACCCGGTCCGGATCGACCCCGGCGGCGCCGTCACGGTGCTGCCATGCGTCGAATTGCCAGCGCTGCCAGGGACATTGACCGAGGTCATCGCGACCGCGCAGGACGCAACGGTAGTGCGCTCGTGGTTGGCGCTGCCCCAAGAGACCAAGCCCCCCACACCGGCTCCGCTGTTGCTGTGGATTCACGGTGGACCACTGGGCAGTTGGAACAGCTGGTCCTGGCGCTGGAACCCCTGGTTGATGGCCGCCGCGGGCTACGCGGTGCTGCTCCCCGACCCCGCGCTGTCCACCGGCTACGGTCACGCGTTCATCGAGCGTGGCTGGGGAGCATGGGGTGGGCCGCCGTTCGACGACCTGATGACCGCCACCGACGCGGCCTGCGCCCATCCGCGCGTCGATGCCGGCCGCACCGCCGCGATGGGCGGTTCGTTCGGCGGTTATATGGCCAACTGGGTAGCCGGCCACACCGACCGATTCGACGCGATCGTCACCCATGCCAGCTTGTGGGCGCTGGACCAATTCGCCCCGACCACCGACACCGCCTATTACTGGCGCCGCGAGATGATGCCGCAGATGGCCGCCGAACACTCACCGCACCGATTCGTCGACCGGATCACTACTCCGATGCTGGTCATCCACGGCGACAAGGACTATCGGGTGCCGATCGGCGAAGCCTTGCGGCTGTGGTACGAGTTGCTCGCCGCTCGCCCGCAAGCCAGTGCAGCCGCGCACCGGTTTTTGTACTTTCCCAACGAGCACCACTGGGTGCTGGCGCCGCAAAACGCCAAGGTCTGGTACCAGGTTGTGCTCGCGTTCCTGGCCGAACACGTGCTCGGGGAGACCGCCGAATTGCCCGAGATGCTCGGAGTAGCGTCGGGCCGGTGACAGAAACACCGCGCGAGTTCGACATCGTCCTGTACGGAGCGACCGGCTTTGTGGGCAAGCTGACCGCTGAATACCTGTCGCGGGCCGGCGGCGACGCCCGCATCGCGCTGGCCGGCCGGTCGACCGACCGGCTGCAACGCGTGCGTGACACGTTGGGCGAAACGGCGCGGTCCTGGTCGGTGCTGGCCGCCGACGCCGCGGCGCCGTCGACGCTGAACGAGATGGCCGCTCGCACGCGGGTCGTGATCACCACCGTCGGGCCCTACAGCCGTTACGGATTGCCGCTGGTCGCCGCGTGTGCGGCAGCCGGCACTGATTACGCCGACTTGACCGGCGAGCCGCCGTTCGTCCGTGAGAGCATCGACGTGCACCACAAGCAGGCGACCGACACCGGCGCGCGCATCGTGCATGCCTGCGGATTTGACTCCGTCCCTTCGGACCTGAGTGTCTACGCCCTGTACCGGGCAGCGCAGCAGGACGGCGCCGGCGAGCTGGTCGACGCCGACTTCGTGGTGCGCTCGCTGTCCGGCGGGTTGTCTGGCGGCACCATCGCCTCGCTGCTCGACTTGCTGCGCGATGTCTCCAGTGATGCCGACACGCGTCGTCAATTCGCCGACCCGTACACGCTGAGCACCGACCGCGCCGCTGAACCCGACCTCGGGCCGCAGCCGGATCTGCCGTGGCGCCGGGGCCGTCAGATTGCGCCGGAACTGACTGGCCTGTGGACAACCGGGTTCATGATGGCGCCTGCCAATACCCGAATCGTGCGCCGCAGCAACGCATTACAGGACTGGGCGTACGGCAGGCGATTGCGTTACAGCGAACACATGAGTCTGGGATCTTCGGCGATGGCGCCGGTGGCGTCGGCCATTTTCAGCGGGGTCAGCAACGCGGCATTCGCACTGGGCAGTCGCTACTTCCGGCTGCTGCCGCGCGGGCTGGTGGAGCGTGTCGTGCCCAAACCCGGCAGCGGACCCAGTGCGGCCGTTCGTGAACGCGGTTACTACCGGACCGAAACCTACGCCACCACAACCACTGGTGCTCGCTACCTGACGCGTATGCAGCAGCAGGGTGACCCTGGTTACCAGGCGACCTCGGTGTTGCTGGGGGAGTGCGGTCTAACGCTAGCAGTCGATCGCGAGCGGCTCTCCGAGCTGCGGGGTGTACTGACACCTGCGGCCGCGATGGGTGAGGCGTTGCTGGCGCGGTTGCCGGCCGCCGGTGTGTCTCTAAATACCGAGCGGCTGAACTGACCGTCCCGCTCGAACGCCTGTCGGCCGAGATCATGAGGGTCTAATGTCGTTCTTGGCTTACCTCTACATTCAAGCAACGGAGGTCGACGTCCATGGCCGGTCTTGATGATCTCTTCGCCCAGATTCCTACTTCCGAGATCGCTAACCAACTTGGCGCCGACCAAGCCGAGGTCGAGAATGCGGTTCACACGCTGGTGCCGGTACTGCTGAGCGGATTACAGGAGAACTCAGAAGATCCCGAGCACGCCAGCAAGATCGAGTCCGCCGCCGCCAGTCACGCTGCGAGCGGCCTGCTCGACGTCGGGGGAGGCGCCCCGCAGGTCGACGAGGGCGACGGACGGCAGGCGGTTGCATCGCTGTTCGGCGGCACTGACAGCGACCAGGTCGCGTCGGCGCTGGCAAAAGGGGGAGCCGGTGACAGCGCCCTGCTCAAGCAGTTGCTGCCGATTGTGGTCCCGATCGTGCTGGCCTACGTCGGGAGACAGCTCGGCTCCAGCGGCGGTGCGCCACAAGCCAATGCACCGCAGAAAGCGGAAGCCTCCGGCGGAGTTCTGGGAGAAGTCCTGGGCAGCATCCTGAGCAGCGGTTCGGGGAACAAGTCCCTCGGCAGCATTCTGGGCGGCAAGCTGGGTGGCGGACTGGGCGACATCATCGGCGGGATGCTCGGCGGCAAGAAGTAGTCCGGCACGGCGCGTCCGGGTTTGGACTGATGCGGCGATCCGCAGTGTTCATTCGTCGTTTCCGGGCGATTCCGGTTGCGTCGAGCGCAGGGCTCCCCAGGCCGCAACACGGTCAGTAAGCTTTCGCATATCGGGGATAAGGAACGCAGCCCGCGCCGGAAGGATGGTCCGCCGGACCGACTGCGACGACGAGAGGGAATGCTATGTCAGACACGCTTACCCAAGGACACAAGCTGGTGCGGGGCGAATCGCTCACCTCCAACAACGGTGCATACACCCTCACGCTGCAAGACGACGGCAACATGGTGCTGGCAGCGCGCGGCAAGCCCCTTTGGGCGACCGGAACCAACGGCCAAGATGTGGTTCGTGCCGAGGTGCAGACCGACGGCAACTTCGTGCTCTATACCGCCGATAAGCCCGTGTGGCACAGCGACACCAAAGGCAAGAAGAACGTCAAACTCGTCATGCAGGACGACCGCAACCTGGTGCTGTATGCAGCTGACGGGGCGGCGTGGTCGACCAAGACCGAGACCGACGCCCCGCCACCGCCGGAGCCGAAGGCCGCGCCGGCAGAGCCTGCTGACTCGGGGATGTCAGCGGCCGCCGAGGAACCTGTTCCGGCGCCCGAACCCGGTGGAGAGCCAGCGCCTGCCCCCGAGCCTGCAGCACGGACCTACACCGTTGAATCCGGTGACACCTTGTGGGCGATCGCGGAGCGTTTCTACGGCGATGGCAATAGGTACCAGACGATCGCCGACGCCAGCGGCATCTCCAACCCTGACCTGATCTACCCCGGGCAGGTGTTAACGATTCCCTGATTAACCTGATCGAGCTCGCCGATCACTGGAGGATTCGGGCGCTTCCGCGGTTGCCGAGCACGCTTTCTAGAATTGTGCGGTGACCGCGAGCCCAGAATCCGCTGCCAGTCCGGGGGTCGGCGCCCTGCCCAAATCGTGGGAGCCAGACGCGGTCGAGAGCGCGATCTACCAGCGCTGGGTGGATGCCGGCTACTTCACCGCGGACCCGACCAGCGCCAAGCCCGCGTATTCGATCGTGCTGCCGCCGCCGAACGTCACCGGCAGCCTGCACATGGGCCATGCGCTGGAACACACCATGATGGACGCCTTGACCCGCCGCAAGCGGATGCAGGGCTACGAGGTGCTGTGGCAGCCGGGCATGGACCACGCGGGTATCGCCACCCAGAGTGTGGTGGAAAAGCAGCTCGCGGTCGACGGCAAGACCAAAGAGGACTTCGGCCGCGAGCTGTTCATCGACAAGGTGTGGGACTGGAAGCTCGAGTCCGGCGGTGCCATCGGCGGCCAGATGCGCCGACTCGGGGACGGGGTGGATTGGAGCCGCGACCGGTTCACCATGGACGAGGGATTGTCGCGCGCGGTGCGGACGATCTTCAAGCGGCTCTATGACGTCGGATTGATCTATCAGGCTGAGCGGCTGGTGAACTGGTCGCCAGTGCTGGAAACGGCGATCTCGGACCTCGAGGTTAACTACCTCGAGGTCGAAGGCGAACTGGTGTCGTTCCGGTACGGCTCGCTCGACGACTCGGAACCGCACATCGTCGTGGCCACCACCCGGGTCGAGACGATGCTGGGCGATACCGCGATCGCGGTACATCCCGACGACGTGCGCTACCGCCATCTCGTCGGTTCCAGCCTGCCGCATCCGTTCGTCGACCGCCGGTTGGTTGTGGTCGCCGACGAGCATGTCGATCCCGAATTCGGCACCGGCGCGGTCAAAGTCACACCGGCCCATGACCCGAACGACTTCGAGATCGGGTTGCGGCACAACTTGCCGATGCCCTCGATCATGGATACCAAAGGCAGAATCGCCGACACCGGAACGCAATTCGACGGCATGGACCGCTTCGAGGCCCGCGTCGCGGTGCGCGAAGTGCTGGCGGCCGAAGGCCGGGTCGTCGAAGAGAAACGGCCCTACCTGCACAGCGTCGGACATTCGGAGCGCAGCGGTGAACCGATCGAGCCGCGACTGTCACTCCAGTGGTGGGTCAGGGTCGAATCGCTGGCCAAGGCCGCCGGCGACGCGGTACGCAACGGGGACACGGTGATTCACCCCGCCAGCCTGGAACCGCGCTGGTTCTCCTGGGTCGACGACATGCACGACTGGACCATCTCGCGACAGCTGTGGTGGGGTCATCGCATCCCGATCTGGTACGGGCCCAACGGCGAAAAGGTATGCGTCGGTCCGGACGAAACGCCCCCGGAGGGCTGGCAGCAGGATCCTGACGTGCTGGACACGTGGTTCTCGTCGGCGCTGTGGCCGTTCTCCACGATGGGCTGGCCGAAGCAGACCCCGGAACTGGAAAAGTTCTATCCGACAAGCGTTCTGGTCACAGGCTACGACATCCTGTTTTTCTGGGTCGCGCGGATGATGATGTTCGGCACGTTTATCGGCGGCGATGACGTGATCACGCTTCGCGGCCGCCGCGGCCCGCAGGTGCCGTTCACCGATGTGTTCCTGCACGGGCTGATCCGCGACGAGTTCGGCCGCAAGATGAGCAAGTCCAAGGGCAACGTCGTCGATCCGCTCGACTGGGTAGACAAGTTCGGGGCCGATGCGCTCCGGTTCACCCTGGCCCGTGGCGCCAGTCCCGGCGGAGACCTGGCGGTCGGCGAGGACGCCGTCCGGGCGTCGCGCAACTTCGGGACCAAGCTGTTCAACGCAACGCGGTTCGCGTTGCTCAACGGCGCCCGCCTGGCCCCGCTGCCTGATCCCGCGGACTTGACCGACGCCGACCGGTGGATTCTGGGACGGCTGGAAGAGGTGCGGGCCGAAGCTGATTCGTCCTTGGAGAGCTACGAGTTCGGCCGAGCATGCGAGGCGCTCTACCACTTCACCTGGGACGAATTCTGCGACTGGTACGTCGAACTGGCCAAGACCCAACTCGCCGACGGCCTTGGTCACACCACCGCCGTGCTGGCCGCGGTGCTCGACACACTGCTGCGGCTACTGCACCCGGTGATCCCCTTCCTCAGCGAGGAGCTGTGGCGCGCGCTGACGCAACGCGAGTCGCTGGTGATCGCCGAGTGGCCCGGGTCTTCCGGAATTGACTTGGATCCCGTTGCCGCGCAGCGGATCACCGACATGCAAAAGTTGGTCACCGAGGTCCGGCGATTCCGCAGCGATCAGGGTCTGGTCGACCGGCAGAAGGTGCCCGCGCGTCTCTCGGGCATCGAGGAGTCGGATCTGGCGACGCAAGTGCCGGCCGTGACCTCGCTGGCCTGGCTCACCGCCCCCGGGTCCGGCTTCAGCCCGTCAGCTGCTCTGGAGGTTCGGCTCAGCGGCGGCTTGCATCGCACCGTCGTCGTCGAACTCGACACGTCGGGCACCATCGACGTCGCCGCCGAGCGTCGCCGACTCGAAAAAGACTTGGCCGCAGCGCAAAAGGAGCTGGCGGGTACCAGCGCGAAACTCGGCAACGAGGCTTTTCTGGCTAAGGCGCCATCAGACATCGTGGACAAGATCCGTGCCCGCCAACAGCTGGCGCGCGACGAAGTGGACCGGATCACCAGCCGCCTGGCCGCGATGTGAGCGCCCGCGACGTCGTCCCTACCCCGGACGAGATCGCGTCGCTGTTGCAGGTCGAGCACCTGCTCGACCAGCGCTGGTCCGAAACCCGTATCGAACCGAGCCTGACCCGCATCAAAGCGCTGATGGACCTGCTGGGCTCACCGCAACGCGGCTACCCGTCGATCCACATCGCGGGCACCAACGGCAAGACCTCGGTCGCGCGGATGGTCGACGCGCTGTTGACCGCGCTGCACCGGCGCACCGGGCGTACCACCAGTCCGCACCTGCAGTCGGCGATTGAGCGAATCTCGTTCTACGGCATACCGATCAGCCCCGCGCAGTACGTGGCGACATACCGCGAGATCGAGCCGTTCGTGCAGATGATCGATCAGCAGTCGCAGTCTGCCGGCGGCCCGGCGATGAGCAAGTTCGAGGTCCTCACCGCGATGGCATTCGCCGCGTTCGCCGATGCGCCGGTGGACGTCGCCGTGGTCGAGGTCGGCCTGGGCGGCCGGTGGGACGCGACGAACGTGGTCAACGCCCCGGTCGCGGTCATCACTCCGATCAGCATCGACCACGTCGAGTATCTCGGGGACGACATCCCCGCCATCGCCGGGGAAAAGGCCGGCATCATCATCAAATCCGACGATGCCCAGGTGGACACCGTCGCAATCATCGCCCGTCAGGTACCGGCGGCCATGGAGGTGCTGTTGGCGCGATCCGTGCGGGAAGACGCCGCGGTCGCCCGGGAGGACTCCGAGTTCGCGGTGCTGGACCGGCAGATTGCCGTCGGCGGCCAGGTGTTGGCACTGCAGGGATTGGGCGGGGTGTATTCCGACCTCTACCTTCCGCTGCATGGTGAGCACCAGGCGCACAACGCGGTCACCGCGCTCGCCGCGGTCGAGGCATTCTTCGGTGCCGGGGCGCAGCGTCAACTCGACGTCGATGCGGTGCGGGCCGGGTTTGCCGCGGTCACCAGCCCGGGCCGGCTGGAGCGGATGCGCAGCGCGCCAACGGTGTTCATCGACGCGGCGCACAATCCGGCCGGGGCGGGCGCGCTGGCGCAAACGCTCGTTGAGGAATTCGATTTCCGGGATTTGGTCGGCGTCATCAGCGTGCTGGCCGACAAGGACGTCGGGGGCATTCTCGCCGCGCTGGAGCCGGTATTCACGTCGGTGGTGGTCACCCACAACGGATCGCCACGGGCTCTGGATGTGGAGTCGCTGGCGTGGCTGGCCCAAGAGCGGTTCGGGCCCGACCGGGTGGTCACCGCCCCGAACTTGCGCGACGCCATCGACACCGCGACCGCGCTGGTCGACGATGCCGCCGTCGATGGCGACGCGTATGCCGGAACCGGCATCGTCGTCACCGGCTCGGTGGTCACCGCCGGGGCAGCGCGCAGTTTGTTCGGCCGTGATCCGCAATGACCTCCGATGCTGAATCCGCCGACGCGCCATCGCCACCACCGGCTGACCCGTGGAAGAGTTTCCGCGGGGTGTTGGCCGGCACGCTGATTCTGGAGGCCATCGTGGTACTGCTGGCGCTGCCGGTGGTCGGAGCGGTCGGCGGCGGGCTAACCGGACCGGCGCTGGCGTATCTGATCGGCCTGGCTGCCATCCTGGTGCTGCTGACCGGGCTGCAGGGTCGATCCTGGGCTGTCTGGGTGGACTTGGCGGTGCAGCTGATTCCCATCGCCGGTTTTGCCGTCTATCCAGGTATCGGGTTCATCGGCGTGCTGTTCGCCGGGCTGTGGGCGCTGATCGCCTACATGGGCGCTGAGGTCCGGTGGCGGCAGAAACGGGGCCTGCTCCCCGGGCAGAGCCAACCTCCCGCCGACGGCGGACAGCCGCCAGCCTGAGACCGCTCGGCCGGTTCGGTACGCTTTGCGCCGTGACCGCCGGCGACGATGCAGAGCGTAGCGATGAGGAGGAGCGGCGCTAATGACTGAGCGGACCCTGCTGTTGATCAAGCCGGACGGTGTCGAGCGGCGACTTGTCGGCGAGATCCTGGGCCGCGTCGAGCGCAAGGGCCTCACGATCGCGTCGCTCGTACTTCGCGACGTCGACGACGACCTGGCTCGCCGGCACTACGCCGAGCACGACGGCAAGCCGTTCTTCGAGTCGCTGCTGGAGTTCATCACGTCAGGCCCGGTGGTGGCGGCGATCATCGAGGGGCCGCGGGCCGTCGCCGCAATCCGGCAGATCGCCGGCGGCACCGATCCGGTCGACAAGGCCGCGCCCGGCACCATCCGCGGTGACTTCGGCCTGGAAACGCAGTTCAACCTGGTACACGGCTCCGATTCCGCCGACTCGGCCCAGCATGAGATCGCGCTGTGGTTTTCGTAGAAGCTAGCCACTGTCTCCAGATCCACTCTGACTCCAGGGCGTCTTCGCGACGCGAACCGCCGCCGTGTGCGCAAGGTGGGCGCCCTGGACGCAGACTCGGTCGGGCCGCGGGCTAAGACCGGGTTGCTCGGCGCACTTGGTCCGCCATGCCTGGGCGGTGTGGGATACTGGAGCGCGGGTGAACGTTGCCGGACCGGCTCAGGAACGTCGACGG
Organism: uncultured Actinomycetota bacterium; assembly: GCA_963787635.1. Taxonomy (GTDB): domain Bacteria; phylum Actinomycetota; class Actinomycetes; order Mycobacteriales; family Mycobacteriaceae; genus Mycobacterium. The sequence continues at coordinate 80,402 of CAWBDP010000017.1, forward strand.
ACGCCCGAATGAAGGCTTCGACAAGCGCGACCACCGCAATCGCGATGCGGCGCCGACTGTCCAGCCATCATTCAGCCGGTGCTGAGTGGGTTCTTACCCGAGCTGCTCGGCGCGAGACCATGACAAGGCCGGGAGAAGTAATCCGGCCAGAATAACGAAGCCCTCGCGTGGCCGCGTCGACACGACGCGCCCGGGGGCTTGAGGAGAATACGTGGTAGACAGTGCCCCACCTTCAGATTTGTCAGAAGACCCGACTCAGCATGGCGAGTTGCCCGACCGGCTGAGAGTCCATTCGCTGGCCCGCGCGCTGGGGACGACCAGCCGGCGGGTGCTCGACGCGCTGACCAAGCTCGACGGCCGAATCCGCAGCGCGCATTCCAGCGTGGACCGCGACGATGCGGTCCGGGTGCGTGACCTGCTGGCCGCCGCGTCGCCCGACGCCTCTGAAACTGAAGCAACCGAAGAAACCGAAGAACCCGAGTCCCGGCTGATGCTGGAGACGCCGGTGGAGCGGGCCGAGTACATGCCGCTGTTCGTCGCGCCGCAACCGATCGAGACCGACGATGACGGCAATGACTCCGACGAGTCCGACGATCTCGAGGACGGCGACGTCGACGAAGAACAGGCCGAGCGTCCCGCTGGCCGTCGTCGCCGCCGCGGCCGCCGCGGGCGTGGTCGTGGACGCGGCGAGCAAGGCTACGAGGACCGCGGCGAGTCCGGTGGCGATAGCGAGCGTGATTCAGAGGACGGCGACGCGACCGACGAGGCCGATGATGCCGACGACTCCGACGACGCCGGTGAGGACGACAGTGGTTTGCCTGATGGTGCCAGCCGGCGCCGGCGTAGGCGTCGGCGCCGCAAGGGAGGTTCGGGCGACGACGGCGATCAGGGATCGTCGTCGGGCCCGCAGCCCGACGATCCGCCCAACACCGTCGTGCACGAGCGGGCCCCGCGCTCCGGCGCCAAGGGCGATGGGCAGGGCAACGGCTCGGCGAGCACGGAGATCCAGGGCATCGACGGCTCGACCCGGCTGGAGGCAAAGCGGCAGCGCCGCCGCGACGGGCGCGACGCGGGACGGCGCCGCCCGCCGGTGCTCAGCGAGGCGGAGTTCTTGGCCCGCCGCGAGGTGGTCGAGCGGGTGATGGTGGTGCGCGACAAGGTCCGCACCGAGCCGCCCCACCCAGGGGCCCGGTACACCCAAATCGGGGTGCTCGAGGACGGCATCGTCGTCGAACACTTCGTGACGTCAGCGGCTTCGGCGTCCCTGGTGGGCAACATCTACCTGGGCATCGTGCAAAACGTGCTGCCGTCGATGGAGGCGGCATTCGTCGACATCGGCCGCGGTCGCAACGGCGTGCTCTATGCCGGCGAGGTGAACTGGGAGGCCGCCGGTCTGGGTGGGGCCAACCGCAAGATCGAACAGGCCCTCAAACCCGGCGACTATGTGGTGGTGCAGGTCAGCAAGGACCCGGTTGGTCACAAGGGCGCGCGGCTGACCACTCAGGTGTCGCTGGCCGGCCGCTACCTGGTGTATGTGCCGGGCGCGTCGTCGACCGGGATCAGCCGCAAGCTGCCCGACACTGAGCGTCAACGGCTCAAGGAGATCCTGCGCGAGGTGGTGCCGGCCGACGCCGGGGTCATCATCCGCACCGCCTCCGAGGGCGTCAAAGAAGACGACATCCGCGCCGACGTGAGCCGTCTGCAGGAGCGCTGGAGCCAAATCGAGGCCCAGGCCGCCGAAACAACTACGAAGGCCGCCGGTGCCGCGGTGGCGCTCTACGAAGAACCCGATGTGCTGGTCAAGGTCATCCGCGACCTGTTCAACGAAGACTTCAGCCAACTGATCGTCTCCGGTGACGAAGCCTGGACGACGATCAACGACTACGTGGATTCCGTTGCGCCCGAATTGGTCTCGAAGCTGACCAAGTATGAGCCCGCCGAGCTTTCCGAGGGACAGCCAGGCCCGGACGTCTTCGCGGTGCACCGCATCGACGAGCAATTGGCCAAGGCGATGGACCGCAAGGTGTGGCTGCCGTCGGGCGGCACGCTGGTGATCGACCGGACCGAAGCGATGACGGTAATCGACGTCAACACCGGCAAGTTCACCGGGTCGGGCGGCAACCTCGAGCAGACCGTCACCAAGAACAACCTCGAGGCGGCCGAGGAGATCGTGCGCCAGCTGCGGCTGCGCGATATCGGCGGCATCGTGGTCATCGACTTCATCGACATGGTGCTGGAGTCCAACCGTGACCTGGTGCTGCGGCGACTCACGGAGGCCCTGGCCCGCGATCGCACCCGCCACCAAGTCTCGGAAGTGACCTCGCTGGGACTGGTGCAGTTGACCCGCAAACGTCTGGGTACCGGCCTGATCGAGGCGTTCTCGACCTCGTGTCCGCAGTGCAGCGGCCGCGGAATCATCCTGCACGCCGATCCGGTCGACTCGACGGTGGCCAGCGGGCGCAAGGCCGATTCGGGAGGCCGGCGGGGCAGACGTTCGAAGAAGAGCCGGTCCGAGGAGCCGCCGATGGCCAAGGTGCCCGCGCATGCTCCCGGCGAGCACCCGATGTTCAAGGCGATGGCGGCAGCGAACGGCCGCCACGACGACGAGGCCGGCGAGTCCGAGGAAGAACTCGTCGACTCGTCTGACGCCCGGCAGCAGGACCGCGACGAATACCAGGAATCCGAAAAGCGCCGCTCGGGCAAGCGTGCACAAGAGGACACTGACGAAACCGACGATTTCGACGACATCGATGACGACTCGGACGACGCCGATGACGAGGCCGACGACGACACCGACGACGGCGATGAGGACGAGGTCGACCTGGATGAGGACGACGATCTCGATCTTGACGACGACCTCGACGTCGTCGACGAGTCCGAGGACGAGGACGACGACGATGACGACACCGACGACGGCGCGGATTATGCGGGGCATTCCGCCGTCGAGCGGTCGTCCGTCGCACGCCCGCGTCGCCGCCGCGCCGCGGTGCGCCCGGCCGGCCCGCCCATCCACGAGGATTGACCAGCGTCGGTTTGACCCTGTAGCCGCTGGTCACGTACCCTTGAACAGTTGTCGTCAGGCTGGCGATTAGACTTCTGCCGACGACAGCGGGCCATGCGGGCCCGCGCCCAGACCCAGTACGCGCACCGCGGGGTAACACGCGCGCGCAGCGCGACGCAGGCACCAGGACAGCAGAGGCAGGAGCAACGATGGCGAGCTACGCAATCGTGAAGACCGGCGGCAAGCAGTACAAAGTCGCCGTCGGAGACGTCGTCAAGGTCGAGAAGCTCGACTTTGAGCCCGGCGCCGAAGTTTCGCTGCCCGTCGCCCTGGTCGTGGACGGCGCAACCGTCACCACTGACGCCGCGGCGCTGGCCAAGGTCGCGGTGACCGGCGAGGTGCTCGAGCACACCAAAGGCCCCAAGATCCGCATCCACAAGTTCAAGAGCAAGACCGGCTACCACAAGCGGCAGGGCCACCGTCAGCAGCTGACGGTGCTCAGGTGACCGGCATCGAGTGATGAGCCGTCAGGCGAAGAACAACAGGACTGAGCGAGGGGACGAATATGGCACACAAGAAGGGCGCTTCCAGCTCGCGCAACGGTCGCGACTCCGCCGCCCAGCGGCTCGGCGTCAAGCGGTTCGGTGGCCAGGTGGTCAAAGCCGGCGAGATCCTGGTCCGTCAGCGCGGCACCAAATTCCACCCCGGCGTCAACGTCGGGCGCGGCGGTGATGACACGTTGTTCGCCAAGGCGGCCGGTGCCGTGCGAGTTCGGCGTCAAGCGCGGACGCAAGACCGTCAACATCGTGCCTGCCGGGCAGCCCGTCAACTGAGCAGCGCAAGCGTGCGGCCGCGAGCTTCGCGCTTGTCGGGTGGGAGGAAGCCCGATGACTCGGTTCGTCGATCGCGTCGTCATTCACGCGCGGGCGGGTTCCGGCGGTAACGGCTGCGCGTCGGTCCACCGCGAGAAATTCAAGCCGCTCGGCGGACCCGACGGGGGCAACGGCGGCCGTGGCGGAAGTGTCGTCTTCGTCGTCGACCCGCAGGCGCACACACTGCTCGACTTCCACTTCCGGCCGCATCTGGTCGCGCCGTCGGGCAAACAGGGCAGGGGCAGCAACCAGGACGGCGCTGCCGGCGCCGACCTGGAGGTCAAGGTCCCCAGCGGCACCGTCGTCTTCGACGAAGACGGCCGATTGCTCGCCGACTTGGTCGGTGCCGGCACCCGCTTCGAGGCCGCCGCCGGTGGCCGCGGCGGGCTGGGCAACGCGGCGCTGGCGTCGCGAGCGCGCAAGGCGCCGGGGTTCGCGCTGCTCGGCGAGAAAGGCCAGTGCCGCGATCTCACCCTGGAGCTCAAGACCGTCGCTGATGTCGGCCTGATCGGATTTCCGTCAGCCGGCAAATCGTCTCTGGTAGCCGCTGATTTCAGCGGCTAAGCCGAAGATCGCCGATTACCCGTTCACCACCCTGGTGCCCAATCTCGGTGTAGTCTCCGCCGGGGAGCGCACCTACACCGTTGCCGACGTGCCTGGCCTGATTCCCGGCGCGTCGCAGGGCCGCGGTCTGGGCCTGGACTTTCTGCGACACATCGAGCGGTGCGCGGTACTGGTGCACGTGGTGGACTGCGCCACCGCCGAGCCCGGCCGGGACCCGGTCAGCGACATCGATGCCCTGGAAGCCGAACTGGCGGCATACGTGCCCACGCTGCAGGGCGGACGTCGCGCTCAGCGACCTCGCTGAACGGCCGCGGGCGGTGGTGCTCAACAAGATCGATGTGCCCGCCGCGGACGAGCTCGCCGAGTTCGTGCGCGACAGCATCGCCGAACGCGGCTGGCCGGTGTTTTGTGTGTCGACCGTCAGCCACGCCGGGCTGAAGCCACTGACCTTTGCCTTGGCCGACATGGTCTCGGCGTATCACGCCGCGCAGCCGCCAGTCGTGCCGCGACGGCCGGTGATTCGCCCGATCCCCGTCGACGAGTCCGGTTTCACCGTAGAACCCGACGGTCAGGGCGGATTCACCGTGCGCGGCGCCCGGCCCGAACGCTGGATCGGCCAGACCGACTTCGACAATGACGAAGCCATCGGCTACCTGGCCGACCGGTTGGCGCGCCTGGGCGTGGAAGACGAGCTGGTGCGGCTGGGCGCGCAACCGGGGTGCGCGGTGACCATCGGGGACGTGACGTTCGATTGGGAGCCGCAAACACCCGCGGGCGTGGACGTCGCATTGTCCGGCCGGGGCACCGACACCCGCCTGGAGCGCACCGACCGCGTCGGCGCCACCGAACGCAAGGCGGCCCGCCGGCAGCGCCGGGCTCGGGGCGACGAGCGCGTGCGCGAGGAGAGACCGAGTCCATCCAGCAGGGCTCAATCGGGCGACGAGCGCGTGCGCGAGGGAGAGAGTCCATCTGAGAGCGACACGCCGTGAAAAGCCAAGCGCGGGAAGCTATTCGGGGCGCGCGGCGGGTGGTGGTCAAGGTTGGCACCGCTGCGGTGACCACCCCGTCCGGGATGTTCGACGCTGGCCGGCTGGCCGGGCTCGCCGACGCGATCGAGGCCCGGATGAAGGCCGGCTCCGACGTGGTCATCGTGTCCTCCGGCGCCATCGCGGCCGGCATCGAGCCGCTCGGCTTGAACCGGCGGCCCGCCGATTTGGCCACCAAGCAGGCCGCGGCCAGCGTCGGGCAAGTTGCGCTGGTCAATTCGTGGAGCGCGGCATTCGGCCGCTACCAGCGCGCCGTCGGGCAGGTGTTGTTGACCGCCCACGACATCTCGATGCGGGTACAGCACACCAACGCCCAGCGCACGCTAGACCGGCTGCGGGCGCTGCACGCGGTGGCGATCGTCAACGAGAACGACACGGTGGCCACCAACGAGATCCGGTTCGGCGACAACGACCGGCTCTCGGCGCTGGTCGCGCACCTGGTCGGCGCCGACGCCCTGGTGCTGCTCTCCGACATCGACGGGCTCTACAACACCGACCCGCGCAAGGGTCCGGCCCGTTTCATTCAGGAGGTGTCCGGGCCTGCCGATCTCGACGGTGTGATCGCCGGCCGGAGCAATCATCTGGGAACCGGCGGAATGGCATCCAAGATGTCCTCGGCGCTGCTGGCCGCCGACGCCGGGGTGCCGGTGCTGCTGGCCGCCGCGACCGACGCCGCAACCGCGCTGACCGATGCCTCGGTGGGCACGGTGTTCACCGCGGCGCCGGACCGGATGTCGGCACGGCGATTCTGGGTGCGGTATGCCGCGGAGTCCGCGGGCTCGCTGACTCTCGACGAAGGCGCGGTGCGGGCGGTGCTACGGCAGCGCCGCTCGCTGCTGCCGACGGGCATCACCGCGCTGTCGGGCCGGTTCTACGGGGGTGACGTCGTCGAACTGCGCGGACCCGACGCCGCGGTGATCGCCCGCGGTGTGGTCGCTTACGACGCCGGTGAGCTTGCCGCCATGATGGGCCGGTCGACCGCGGACCTGCCCGCAGAGCTGCGCCGCCCGGCGGTGCACGCCGACGACCTGGTTGCTTTGTAGGGCGCACGCCCCCGAGGTTGCCGAACTGAGGAGAAGGGGTAACGCTAGGAGGATATGCCGACGCGAATCGTGATCGTTGGAGCCAGCGGCAATATCGGCACTGCGCTGCTGAGGCGGCTCGCCGCGGCGGGCGGTGACTATGAACTGCACGGCGTTTCCCGGCGCCGGCCGCCGCCGGTCGGGGCCTACCAGGGCGTGGCCTGGCATCAGCTGGATGTCGCCGACCACCAGTCGGTGACCCGGCTGCAGCGAGTGTTCACCGGCGCGGACTGCGTGGTCCATCTGGCGTGGGGTTTCCAGCCGACACGCAACGCCGACTACCTCGACGCCGTCGCCATCAACGGCAGTTCGGCTGTGCTGACCGCGGTGCGAGCCGCCGGTGCCGGCCACCTGGTGCACATGTCGTCGGTGGGCACCTACGCCGCCGGGCGGTACGGGCAGCGGGTCGACGAATCATGGTCGACGGCCGGCATCGGCAGTTCGCGCTACAGCCGGGCGAAGTCCGCGGTGGAGGCGATGCTCGACGAGTACGAGCGCGGTGACGGCGGCGAGGTGGTGATCACCCGGATGCGGCCGGGTTTCGTCCTGCAGCGCGATGCCGCCTCCGGGCTGCGGCGGTACACACTGCCGGCCTACATCGACTCCGCGTGGCTGCATCTGCTCCCGCTGCTGCCGCTCGACCGGTCGCTGACCATCCCGGTAATCCACGCTGACGACGTCGCCGACGCCGTGATGCGGGCCATCGAGCGCCGTGCTCCGGGGCCGTTCAATCTCAGTGCCGAGCCGCCGGTGCACCGAGACGACATCGCCCACGCGCTGGGCGCCAAGCCGGTGCACGTCCCGTCCGCGGTCTTGCGGGTGCTGGTCCAGGCCGGCTGGCTGGCCCGACTGCAACCTCTCGACCAGGGCTGGTTCGACATGGCCTTCTCGGTGCCGCTGCTGGACACCACGCGCGCCCGCTCGCTGCTCGACTGGGTGCCGCAGCACGATTCACGGCACGCCCTCGCCGAGCTCATCGACGGGTTCACCCACCACAGCGCAACACCCAGCCCGGTCCTGAGCACCCGATCGTTCGCCAACAGCATCCGGCGCGACCTGTCGAACGGGCCGATCACGACCCGGAAAGTGCCGTGACCCCACCAGGTAATGCGGGTAACTCGTCGGCCAGCAGCACCAGCATCTCCGAGCAGCCGCCGTCGACCTTGACGGTGGCCAGGTCGTCGCCGCGGGTGGCACCGCGGTTGACAATGCCGATCGGCAGGCCCAGTGACGCCGCATGGCGGACGAACCGATAGCCGGAGAACACCGCCAGCGACGAGCCGGCCACCAGCAGGGCCCCGGCCGCGTCGATCAACGAAAATGCCTGCGCAACAACGTCTTTGGGAACACTCTCACCGAAGTAGACGATGTCGGGTTTGAGCAGGCCGCCGCAGGCCGGACAATCCAGATAGCGGAACGCGACGGTATCGGCGACGACGGCGTCGGCGTCGGGCGCCACCGCGAGTCCCCCGACGGCCGCCGCCCGCTGCGCGAAGCCGGGATTAAGCGCCTCCAGCTTTTCCGCCAGCGCCGCGCGGCTGGTGCTGTAGCCGCAGCTTAGGCAGACCACGCGTGCGTAGCTGCCATGCAGGTTGACGACGGTCGTGCTGCCGGCCTTGGTGTGCAGCAAGTCGACGTTCTGGGTGATGATGCCGCTGACCGCCCCGGCTCGCTCCAGTGTTGCCAGCGCGCGGTGCCCCGCGTTGGGCAGCGTGTCGTGCATATGCCGCCAGCCCAGGTGGTTGCGTGCCCAATAGCGCTGCCGGAACTGCGGATCAGTGGTGAACTGGCGGATCGTCATCGGGTTGCTCGGCGGGGAATCGGGCCCCCGGTAATCGGGGATGCCCGAGTCGGTGGAAATCCCGGCGCCGGTCAGCACCGTGATTCGCCGCCCGGCCAGAACGGCGAGCAGCTCAGGGACCGCGATCCGGGGAATGTCCACTTAGCCGAGCCTAAAGCTCGTCGAAGCAGTCCGCCGCCTTGATCAACTGCGCGTTCATATTTCGTTCCATCATCGTCAGCGCCGCCGCGCCCAGTTCGGCGTCGATGTGAGCGACGGCATCGGTGGGCACCAGCACCTGGTAGTGGCGCACGTAGGCATCGAGTGCGGTGTAGAGGATGCATTGCTCGGTGACTTGTCCGGTCAGGATCAAGCGCCGGGTGCCCAGCCGGCCGAGCAGGTATTCCAGCGGCGTCGAATAAAAAGCGCTGTGCCGGACCTTGCTCATCACCCGGCAGCCTTTGGCCGGCACGATCGGCTCTACCAGATCGGGCTGTGCGCCGTGCAGCGCGGAGTAGATCAGGTCGGAAAAGTCGGCGGTGAAGTCGCCGTAGTTGTCATTGACGTAGATCAGGTCGACGTTGTCGCATTCGTTTGCGCAGCGCACGACTTCGGTCAGCGGCTCAATGATTTTCTCGGCGTTGGGTATCAGTTTCTCGGCGTCGGCATGCTCGTAGGCGTTGAGCATGTCGACGACCAGCACGGCGGTGTCGCTCATCACCTGGTGATACCCGGTGGTCCGGCGTTGACACCGGCCGGGCGAGAATGTGGGGGCAATGGATTTCTACTCCGCCTACAGCCACGGGTTCGTGCGGGTTGCTGCCTGCACGCATCGCACCACGATCGGTGACCCGGCGGCCAATGCCGCGTCGGTGCTGCACATCGCGCAGGAATGCCACGACGAGGGTGTCGGGCTGGCGGTCTTCCCCGAGCTGACGCTGTCGGGTTATTCCATCGAAGACATCCTGTTGCAGGACGCGTTGCTCGACGCCGTCGAGGACGCTCTGCTCGACATCGTCACGGCGTCTGCCGACCTGCTGCCGCTACTGGTGGTCGGCGCACCGCTGCGCTACCGGCACCGCTTGTACAACGCCGCGGTCGTCATCCACCGCGGGACGGTGCTGGGTGTGGTGCCCAAGTCCTACCTGCCGACCTATCGGGAGTTCTACGAACGCCGCCAAGTCGCTCCCGGCGACGACGAGCGCGGCACCTTGCGCATCGGCGGTGCCGAGACGCCGTTTGGGCCCGACCTGCTCTTCGCGGCCTCCGACCTGCCCGGCTTCGTGCTGCACGTCGAAATCTGTGAGGACATGTTCGTACCGGTTCCGCCCAGTGCGGAGGCGGCGTTGGCGGGAGCGACGGTGCTGGCCAACCTGTCCGGCAGTCCGATCACGATCGGTCGCGCCGACGACCGCTTCCTGCTGGCCCGCTCGGCCTCGGCTCGATGTCTGGCCGCCCATGTGTACGCCGCGGCGGGGGAGGGCGAATCGACGACCGACCTGGCCTGGGATGGTCAGACCATGATCTTCGAGAACGGCGCGCTGCTGGCCGATTCCGAGCGTTTCCCAAAAGAAAGCCGGCGCTGTGTGGCCGACGTCGACACTGGGCTGCTGCGGTCAGAACGGTTGCGGATAGGCACCTTTGACGACAACCGGCGCCACCATCGGGCGTTGGCAGAGTCGTTTCGGCGGATCGAGTTCCGGCTCGACCCACCCCTTGGCGACATCGGTCTGCGACGTGACGTGGAGCGGTTCCCGTTCGTGCCGGCCGATCCCGCCCGGCTGGAGCAGGACTGTTACGAGGCCTACAACATTCAGGTCGCCGGGCTTGAGCAGCGGCTACGGGCGCTCGACTACCCCAAGGTCGTCATCGGTATCTCCGGTGGCCTGGACTCGACCCACGCGCTGATCGTCGCCGCGCGCGCCATGGACCGGGAAAACTGTCCGCGCAGCGATATTCTCGCGTTCACCCTGCCCGGCTTCGCCACCGGTGAGCACACCAAGAACAACGCCATCGAGCTGTCCCGCGCGCTGGGTGTCACCTTTGCCGAAATCGACATCCGCGACACCGCCAAGCTGATGCTGGACACGATCGAGCATCCGTTTGGCCGCGGCGAGAAGGCCTACGACGTTACATTCGAGAATGTCCAAGCCGGTCTGCGCACCGACTACCTGTTCCGGTTGGCCAACCAGCGCGGCGGCATCGTGCTGGGCACCGGGGATCTTTCCGAGCTGGCGCTGGGCTGGTCGACCTATGGTGTGGGCGACCAGATGTCGCATTACAACGTCAACGCCGGCGTGCCCAAAACGCTGGTCCAGCATCTGATCCGCTGGGTCATCTCGTCGGGCCAGTTCGAGTCGCGGGTCTGCGAGGTGCTGCAGTCGGTGGTAGACACCGAAATCACCCCGGAATTGGTGCCCACCGGCGAGGAAGAGCAACTACAGAGCAGCGAGGCGAAGGTTGGGCCGTTCGCCCTGCAGGACTTCACACTATTTCAGGTGCTGCGCTTCGGGTTTCGGCCGTCCAAGATCGCGTTTCTAGCCTGGCACGCCTGGAGTGACGCCGAGCGCGGCAACTGGCCACCGGGCTTCCCCGACAACAAGCGACCCGCGTACTCGCTCAACGAAATCCGACACTGGCTACGAGTCTTCGTGGCGAGGTTCTATTCGTTCAGCCAGTTTAAGCGCTCAGCGCTGCCCAACGGACCCAAAGTGTCCCACGGCGGGTCGCTGTCGCCGCGCGGCGATTGGCGGGCGCCCTCGGACATGTCGGCGCGGACCTGGCTCGACGAGATCGACCGCGAGATCCCGCAAGATTAGCGTTCCGACTGCGGCCGATCATCGGTTCCGGGCTGTGTCGCGCGGGTCGCATCTTTGCGCTACGCTGCCATAACGGAACGCCAGCGTATCGCCGATGGGACGGGAGGCCGCGCGATGACCGAACCGGACAGCGGTCGCGCCCACGGCGCAGGCGCGGTGTCCTCGACACGGCGCAGGCGCAACCCGAAGCGGTTCGACCCATCGGTGGACACCGCAATCCTCGACGCGGCCTTGCAGGCGGTCGCTGAGCACGGATTCGACAAAATGAGCCTTGAGGACGTTGCGGCGCGCGCGGGGGTGGGTAAGGCGGCCATCTACCGGCGTTGGACCTCAAAGGAACAAGTCGTCGCCGAGGCGATCGCGCACTGGCGACGCGCGCTGGGCCCGGTACAGCCCCCCAACACCGGCAGCCTTCGCGGGGACATCGACGCGCTGCTGGCGGCGATGCCCGAGCTGGATGACGTTGCAATCAACACGATTAACGTCGTCATGGGCGTGGCCACGGCGGCGACCCGCAACGCGGTGTTGGCGGCCGCCCTGGACGAACTTGTGCTGAGCCAGCCACGCCGGATGATCAGCGTGGTTCTCGACCAGGCGGTGAGGCGCGGGGAGATCTCAGAGAGCCGCGATTTGAGCTTGATTCCCGATGTCGCGCTAGGCCTGAACGTGCTGCGATTCGCCACCGGTCGGCCGATCGACCGGGTGTTCATTCGCCGGGTGCTCGAAGACGTCATTCTGCCGCTGGCCCTCGCCACCTAACCGGCCCGTCCGTACACACATCCACCAGCGCGCTTGATCCGGGTCCGCCGGTTGTGACTGCGTAGCTCAAACTAAGGGTAGACGGAACGCAGGCGTTCCGTCTATGGTGGCAAACAAAAGAGGTCCCGTAGCCGCCACCGGGCCGGATTTAAGACAGTGATGGTCTTGGAAGGAGCAGCACATGACAGACACCCATGTACCCGTGCTTATCGTCGGAGCCGGAGCCGCCGGTCTGACCACCTCTGCCGTGCTCGCTCGGCATGGAATCTCGTCGCTGCTCGTGGAGCAGCGACGCGAGGTGTTTCGCTATCCGAAGGCCCGCAACCTTAGTTTCCGCAGCCTGGAGATCCTGCGAGGACTGGAGCTGAAAGACGAGGTCCATGCAGTCGCCGCGGGCGTCTCGCAGATGATGGTCAAACCGACGTTGAACAGCCCCGAGGAACGGCAGGCGCTCGACGTCGACGCAATCTTCGCCCCTTTTGCCGAACTGAGTCCCGAACCGTCCGCTCAGTACTGCCCGCAAAGCAGACTGGAACCGATCCTGCTGTCCTACACCCGCGGCATGGACAACGAAGTGCGCTACGGAACAGCCCTGGCCTCATTCAAACAAGACGAGTCCCAAGTGACGGCCGTCCTGCGCGACGTCGATTCCGGCGCGACCCAGACGGTGCGCGCTGACTATCTCGTCGGCGCCGACGGTGTGCACGGCAAGACCCGCAAGGCGATCGGCGTCTCGGCCTCAGGGCACGGCGCGCTACCGATCTTCGTCGTATTCATCTATTTTCGCGCGCCGTGGCGTCGATTCGTCCCGAAGTTGGGCGACGGGGACGCGGTGCAGGTGAAAAGCGCTGAGGTGGATGGGATCTTCCTCGCACCCGACACCGACTTCGGCATGTTCATAACCACCTATCTGCCCAAAAAAGGTGAAACGGCCGCCCAATTCACGCCGCAACGGTCACGTGAGCTGATCCAAAAGGCCGTCGGTGAACCGATCGACGTGCAGATCATCGAGGCAGCACCGTGGCAGCCGCACGAGTTGGTGGCCGACCAATTTCGAAGCGGGCGAGTATTTCTCACCGGAGACGCCGCACATACCATGCCCCCGCTAAAGGCCGGCGGAGCCAACACCGCGATCCAATCGGCCCACAATCTCGCTTGGAAGCTCGCCGCTGTGCTGCACGGATGGGCCGAACCGCAATTGTTGGGCACTTATCACGCCGAGCGTCATCCGGTGGGGCGTTTCAACGCCCGACAATCATTGACCGGACCGACGCTGTCTATCCTGCAGGTGGATAACAACGCTCCGACCCTGCCCGCAGCGGAAGAAGCGCCGATGTTCAACGTGCTTCTCGGCTACCGGTACCGCTCCACCGCGGTGGTGACCGGCGAGCCGGAACCGCCTGATCCCGACCAGATTCAGCTAGTCGACAAGCTGTGCGCGCAACCCGGAAGCCGCGTCCCGCATACCTGGGTGCACCGCAGCGCCCAGCGGGTGTCGACCCTGGACCTGCTCGGCCCCCGGTTCACCTTGCTAACTCGCGACGACAGCGCTTCCTGGCGGGAGGCCGCGGCGAACGCGTCAGCTGCACTGCATGTTCCGATCACCGTCCATAGTATCGGCGTCGAGGGCGACGTCGTGGACATCGACGGTCGGTGGGCGGAGGCCACCGGACTTGGCCCCCAAGGTGCTGTTCTGGTGCGCCCGGACGACTTCATCGGATGGCGCGCCGAAACCGCGGGCGGCAATGCGGCGGCCGCCTTGCAGCAGGCGTTGTCGCAAATCTGCCATGGCGCGAACGGCAACGCCGCGACGGGAGCGGCGATCGCTACCTAGGTTGGCCGGGTCGACGAGCGGTTCAGTGATCCCACCGGAGCCATCAATCCGTCACCCGGGCGTCATGCGCCACTACCTGCCTCGCGGATCGCCACGGTGGGCGAGCGCAGCAGATCGCCGAGTTCGGCGGGTAGATAGCCCTGCGCCGCCAGCCGCGGCAGCACACCGCCGCTGGCGGATCCATCTTCATGGCGAACGCGGGAGATCACACTCCTTGGGTCGGTGATGTATCCGGTGACCGCCGACGCAGTAATCGGTAACGCCCGAACGGCGCCTGCACCTCGTCAGACGGAATCAAGGCCGCATCACAGCCGTCCGTCAATTCGCAGCTGGGCGTGTACCCAGTTCGGGGACCTGCGTTCCCGGAATGCGTGGAAACCTTCGATGGCCTCCTCGCCCTCGATGCTGGCCTCCATCCCGATCCGGTCGTAAAGCCCCAGGTAGTTGTCCAAGCTCGCTTTCACGACTCGGCGGGCGCGCGGGGCGGTACGACAACATTGCGCCAGCACCTCCCGGGCGGCGGGCATCAGATCGTCGTGCGGTACCACCCGGGCGACCATGCCCCACTCGACCGCTTCGTGTGCGGTCAGTGTGCGGCCGGTGAACATGAGATCGCGCGTCCGGACCGGACCCACGATCCGGGCCAGCATCTGGCTGTAATACGTATCGGCAATGCCGCGCAACAACTCCGGTACCCGAAACGTTGCGCGATCACTGACCACCGCGACATCGCTGCACATCGCGATCTGCAAACCGCCACCCTGGCACAGGCCGTTGACGGCCGAAACCACTGGCTTGCTTGACTTTCGCAGTGTGTCGAACGGGGTCACATCCATCGACAACGCCGAACCGAACTGCATCCAGTCGTCGTCGCCGCCCCCGCCAAGGTCGCCGCCGGGCGCGAACACGTCACCGGCGCCGGTGATCAGCAGCCCGGCCAGCTCGGCGTCGGCGTGCACTCGGGTTACCGCGTAGCGGATTCCGAAATACATTGCCGGCGTCATGGCGTTGCGCGCCTGGGGCCGGTCCAGGGTGAGGATCGCGAAGGGACCTTCGCGGGTGAACCGCAGATACTTCGTTCCCAGCCAGTCGCCATCGGGCGGGCGTGGCGCGCTGTCGTTGGTGGCCATCTTGACTCTCCTTTGTGCGGACGATAGCTCAGTTCGCGGTGACCGCGTCGTCGATCGCTGGGCGAAGCGGAGCACAGTCGCCGGCGCCGGACACCAGCGTCGCCAGCGCGGCCGCGGTGCACGCCCGTCGCAGGGCGGTGTGGTACCCAGCCGCCCAGCCCGCGGCCAGCACACCGGCGAACACGTCGCCGGCACCGGAGGTGTCGACCGCCTGCACCGTCGGCGCAGCCACCGTGAAACTTTCGTTGTCGCTGGTGTAGCTGACGCCTGATGCGCCGCGGGTGATCACCAGATGCTCAACCGGCAACCTCCAGTGCTTGGCCTCGGCCTCGTTGACCACGACCACGTCGGTCACGGCGGCCAGATCGGCCAACTGGTGTGGGTCAGCCCCGGCAGGTGAGGCGTTGACGATGACGGTTGTCCCCGCAGACCGGGCGTGGCGGGCGGCAGCCACTGCAGTAGCTACCGGAATCTCCAGCTGTAGCAACAACACCCCGCAATCGGCAACCAAGGCACCCGCCTGCTCGGAGTCCAGCCGCAACTGACCGTTGGCACCCGGGGCGACGACGATGGTGTTCTCGCCGTCGGAGTCCACCAGCACGACCGCGACTCCGCTGGGCCCCGGCACGGTGATCAACCCCTCGGTGTCCACGCCGTTGGCGCGCAGATGCTGACGCAACCGCTCGGCCACCGGGTCGTCACCCACCGCGCCGACGAACCGCACCCGGGCACCGGCCCGTGCCGCGGCCACCGCCTGGTTGGCGCCCTTGCCGCCGGGGGTCGATCGCGCCGAGGCCGCCAGCACCGTTTCGCCGGACTGTGGCAGGACCGACACCTCGAACACGGTGTCCATATTCACGCTGCCCACCACGCAGACAGCGTGCTCGTTCTGCATTGCGCTTCGCACCTCCACCGATGATGACTTCGCGAAAGACGTTGCGACGCAATCCTGTGCACGTCTGTCACAGTTGGTTATGCGGTCAGCTCACCTGTGTCAGGGCAAAGGGAACATGGCCACTGTCGATCCCCGGCGTTGACCCGCACCCGGGTCCGGTCAGCGTGGCCCAAACCTCACCCGCCAGAGTGTTTGCGTCCCAAGAGTAATGCAGCACACCGGGGGCGGCGGTGCCGTCGGCGCATTGAAATGCTTGCGGTGCAGCTGGATCGGCCATTGTCCAATGCCCGTTGGCCAGGTTCGCCCGGTCGATGGTTCCGTCCTCCCAGGTGCCATCGGCGCATCCGGGTCCGCACGGGGCAAACGTCAGAGTGTGTTTGAAGGTCTTCCATTGCGCGGTGTAGGTGCCGCTCATCGTCGGTGGGTCAGCCCAGGCTGCACTCCCGATCCCGGCAGCTAACCCGGCGAGCGCAGCGACTGTGGCGATCACCCGCATGACGATCATGATGTGTCCTTTCCCGCGAACCGTATGTCCCCTGATCCGGTGATACCACCGAACTGCCATTTGCCTTGGGCATTCGAGCTATTCTGCTGCGTGGGCTGCGTTTGACTGCCGGCGAAAGGAATCCTGTTGACCTCGGGTCAGGTGGCAGAACCGGTATCGGAAGGGGAGTCCGCCCCGGGGTGGCGCCGGATGCGGCCCTCGCTGTTTTTTTCCCGGGTGAGCATCCAGTCCAAGCTGATGGTGATGCTTCTGGTGTCGGGCATCTTATCGGTGGCGATCGTCGCGCTGATCGAGTATCACTCCGGCCGCGAAGCGGTGCGAGAAGCGGTGTCCGAACGACTGATCGAATTGCGTGAATCGCAGAAGCGGGCGATCGACATGCTGTTCACGGACTTGACGAATTCGCTGATCATCTACAGCCGTGGTTTCGCCCCGATGGAGGCGGTGCAGGCTTTCACCGCAGGCTTCGATCAGCTGGCCGACGCAAAGATCAGCCCCGACCAGCAGCAAGCGATCATGAACTACTACAACAACCAACTGATCGCACCGACGAGGCGGACGAGCGGCGAAACGCCAGATATCAACGCGTTGCTGCCCACCTCGAACGCCCAGAAATATCTTCAGGCCCACTACACCGCACCGTTCACATCCGATCGCGACTCGATGCAGGTCAATGACGCCGGCGACGGCAGCGCATGGTCGGCGGCCAATGCCCGTTACAACGCCTACTTCCGCGATATCGCCACTCGCTCCGAATACCGCGATGCGGTGCTGCTGGACACTCGGGGCAACATCGTTTACACCGTCGACAAAGGCCCCGACCTGGGAACCAATATCCTGACTAAGCCGTACGGCGAAACCAACCTGCGCTACGCCTACCAAAAAGCGTTGGGCTCCAACGCCGTCGACTTCGTCTGGATCAGCGACTTCGCCCCGTACCAGCCGCAATTGAACGCACCCACTGCCTGGTTGGTATCGCCGGTCGGCGTCAACGGACAGATCGCCGGCGTGCTGGCCCTACCGTTGCCCACCTCCAAGATCAACATGATCATGACCGCCAACAAGCAGTGGGAAGCCGCCGGTATGGGCACCACGACCGAGAGCTATCTGGCCGGCTCGGACAGCTTGCTGCGGTCTGAATCGCGGCTGTTCATCGAAGACCCCGGCGAATACCGCCGCGAGGCGGTGGCGGGCGGCACGCCGCCCGACGTGGTCGACAAAGCGATCAGGCTGGGCACCACGATTTTGGTGCAGCCCGCCGACACCGCGGGTCTGCGGGCCGCCCAGCGCGGCGAGACCGGAATCATCCTCGCCACCGACTACACGGGCCATCCGGAACTCGAGGCCTACGCCCCGCTGAATGTGCCCCATTCGGATCTGCACTGGTCGATTTTGGCAACGCGGGACAATTCCGAGGCGTTCGCGAAGATTGCGTCGTTCACCAGAACGCTGGTGTTGGCAACTGTGGCCATCATTTTCGGCATCTGCATCGCGTCGATGCTGCTTGCCCAGATATTCGTGCGGCCGATCCGCCGACTGGAAGCCGGGACGGAGCGGATCAGCGCCGGTGACTACGAGGTCAGGATCCCGGTAACGACCCGAGATGAAATCGGGGACTTCACATCAGCTTTCAATGCGATGAGCCGCAATCTGGGGATCAAGGAGGAGTTGCTCAACGAGCAGCGCAAAGAAAACGACCGGCTCCTGCGGTCGCTGATGCCCGAGCCGGTCGTCGAGCGTTACCGCGAAGGTGAGCAGACCATCGCCCAAGAGCACCAGGACGCCAGTGTCATTTTCGCCGACATCGTCGGACTCGATGAATTGTCGGACGATCTGTCCGGAGACGAACTGGTCGGCGTCGTCGACGAGCTGGTCCGGCAGTTCGACTCGGCAGCTGAAACCCTTGGAGTCGAACGGATTCGGACGCTGCACAACGGCTATCTGGCCAGCTGCGGAGTCAATACTCCGCGGCTGGACAATGTGCACCGGACGGTGGACTTCGCCCTTGAGATGCAGCGCATCGTCGAGCGGTTCAAAAGCCAAACCGGCCACAACATCGCCGTGCGCGCCGGGATCAACACCGGCAGGGTGGTCAGCGGGCTGGTGGGCCGGAAGACCGTGGTGTACGACATGTGGGGTGCCGCGGTCAACCTCGCCTACCAGATGCACAGCGGCTCAGAGCAGCCCGGTATCTACGTCACCTCGCGGGTCTACGAGGTGATGGGAGACCTTAAGCAGTTCACGCCCGCGGGCACTGTGTCGATCGGCGGGTCAGAGCAGCAGATTTGGCGGCTGGCGGAGCGGCAGAATGTTTGAGTCGCCGTGGTTTTACTGGGCCGTCGCGGTCGCGATCGGTCTGCCGGCCGGGCTCATCATTCTCACCGAGTGGCACCACTCGCTGGTACGGCAGCGGAGCTCTCTGGCCAGGCCGGTCAAACTGCTGCGAACCTATCTGCTGCCGTTGGGCGCACTGCTGCTGTTGCTTGTCAAAGCGGCGGCGGTGCCGGCCGAATACACCTCGGTACGGATCTTGGCGACGGTATTCGGCTTCGTGGTGCTGGTGCTGCTGTTGTCCGGCCTCGACGCCACGTTGTTTCAGGGCGCGCCGCAGGGTTCGTGGCGCAAACGGGTGCCGGGCATCTTCCTCGACGTCGCCCGGTTCGCACTGATCGGCCTGGGTCTGGCGGTCATCTCCTCCTACGTGTGGGGTGCTCGTATCGGCGGGGTGTTCACCGCCCTGGGGGTGACCTCGGTCGTCATCGGCCTGATGCTGCAGAACTCGGTCGGCCAGATCGTTTCTGGGCTGTTCATGCTGTTCGAGCAGCCCTTCAAGATCGGCGACTGGCTGGAGACATCGGCAGCAGAGGGCCGGGTGGTGGAGGTGAACTGGCGAGCGGTTCACCTCGAGACCGGCCACGGACTGCAGATCACGCCGAACTCGGTACTGGCCAGCACCTCGTTTGCCAACCACAGCCGGCAGGCCGGCGCGCACAAATTGGTCATCACGAGCACGTTTTCCCTTACGGATGCGCCCGACCGGGTGTGTGCGATGCTCTCGCGGGTAGCCGGTGAGCTTCCGCAACTTCATCCCGACTTCGAGCCCACCTCGGTAGCGCTCGGCGGCACCGGGTACCGCACCACCGTCGGGCTCAAATCGCCCGGCGACGACGGGGCCGCCCAGGCGACGTTCTTGCGCTGGATTTGGTATGCCTCCCGGCGGGAGGGGCTTCATCTGGATGGCGCCGACGACAAATTCTCGACCACCCAGCGCGTCGAGAAAGCGGTGCGGACGGTGGTGGCCCCGGCGCTGCGGCTCAGCCTCGCCGATCAGCAAGCACTCATTCCGCACGCCAGGATGAGTCGCTACGGTGCCGGGGAAACCGTGCAGCGCACCGGCGAAGTACCCACCGGAATCACTTTTATCGTCATCGGCAGCCTCAACCTGACCGCGGAAGCCCGCGATGGTTCGGTCATCCCGGTCGGGACGCTGGGGCAGGGCTCATTCCTGGGCCTGACCGCGCTGACTCGTCAACCCAACGCCGCCGGCGCATACGCGCTTGAGGAAGTGACCGCGCTGGAGATCGGCCGCGAACACCTCGAGCATCTGGTCACGCGCAAACCGGTGCTGCTGCAAGACCTCGGCCGGATCATCGAGGAGCGACAGCGAAAAGTCCGGCAGGCGGAAAACCCTGAGCGACCAGGTATCTCAGCGACACAAGGTGCGACCTGACGCGCTGCGCGGCCGCATTTAGTTCGTCGTAACCCGGTCCTGCTCACCCGATCAGGTCAAGCCCGATACCCTGGGGTAATGAGTGTGCAAGCACCGTCTCGTCCCGACTTGCGGCAGGAGGTGCACGACGCGGCGCGACGCGCCAGGGTCGCGGCCCGGGTGTTGGCCCTGCTGCCGACCGCGGCCAAGGACCACGTGCTGCGCGCCGCCGCCGACGCGCTGGTGGCGCACGCCGACCAGATCCTGGTCGCCAGCAGCGAAGACTTGGAAGCCGCGCGGGCCGCCGGCACGCCGACCGCGATGCTCGACCGGTTGGCGCTGGATACCAAGCGCATCGACGGGATCGCCGCCGGCCTACGTCAAGTCGCGGGTCTGCCCGACCCGGTCGGCGAGGTGCTGCGCGGCTACACCTTGCCCAATGGGCTGCATCTGCGTCAGCAGCGCGTTCCGCTCGGCGTGGTCGGCATGGTCTACGAGGGCCGGCCTAACGTCACCGTCGACGCGTTCGGTTTGGCACTCAAGTCCGGCAACGCCGCACTGCTGCGGGGCAGCTCGTCGGCGGCCAAGTCCAACCACGCGCTCGTGAAGATACTGCGCGCCGCGCTGGACGCCGAGGACCTGCCCGCCGATGCGGTGCAGCTGCTGTCTGCCGACGATCGCGCCACCGTCACCCATTTGATCCAGGCCCGCGGCCTGGTCGACGTGGTGATCCCACGCGGGGGCGCGGGCCTGATCGACGCGGTGGTCCGCGACGCCCAGGTCCCCACCATCGAGACCGGAGTCGGCAACTGCCACGTCTATGTGCACCAAGGTGCCGATCTGGACATGGCCGAGCGCATCCTGCTGAACTCCAAGACCCGGCGGCCCAGCGTGTGCAACGCCGCCGAGACGCTGCTGGTTGACGCCGCAATCGCCGATCGGGCGGTGCCCCGGCTGCTCAATGCGTTGCAGGACGCCGGGGTGACGGTACATGGTGGCCCTGTCGACGGGGCCCACGAGGCCGACCTGCGCCGCGAATACCTGGCCATGGACATCGCGGTGGCGGTGGTCGACGGCGTCGACGCGGCCATCGCCCACATCAACGAATACGGCACTGGGCACACCGAGGCCATCGTGACCACGAATATGGCTGCGGCCCAACGCTTCACCGACGGAGTCGACGCCGCGGCGGTAATGGTGAACGCGTCGACGGCGTTCACCGACGGCGAGCAGTTCGGGTTCGGCGCCGAAATAGGCATCTCCACCCAGAAACTCCATGCCCGCGGCCCAATGGGATTGCCGGAATTGACCTCGACCAAGTGGATCGTTTGGGGCGACGGCCAGACCCGTCCCACCTGACCCCTGCTTAGGAGATTCGCAGAAGTGAGCGTGCCCGCACGGCCCATCCCGCTGTTCGCCGACATCGACGACGTCGCGCGGCGGCTGGCCGAAACCGGCTACCTGCCCGATACCGCCACCGCGACGGCAGTGTTCCTCGCCGACCGGCTCGGCAAGCCGCTGCTGGTGGAAGGCCCGGCCGGGGTGGGCAAGACCGAGCTGGCCCGCGCCGTCGCGCAGGCCACCGGATCGGGACTGATCCGCCTGCAGTGCTACGAGGGCGTCGATGAGGCCCGCGCGCTCTACGAGTGGAACCACGCCAAACAGATACTTCGTATTCAAACCGGGAACGCTGCCGGACAAGGGGACTGGGATCAGACCAAGACCGACGTGTTCAGCGAGGAGTTTCTGCTGTCACGTCCGCTGCTGACCGCGATCCGGCGCACCGAGCCGACCGTGCTGCTGATCGACGAAACCGATAAGGCAGACATCGAGATCGAGGGCCTGCTGCTCGAGGTGTTGTCCGACTTCGCGGTCACCGTTCCCGAGCTGGGCACCATCACCGCCGCCCGGGCACCGTTCGTGCTGCTGACCTCCAACGCCACTCGCGAGCTGTCCGAGGCGCTCAAACGCCGCTGCCTGTTCCTGCACATCGACTTCCCCAGCCCCGAGCTGGAACGCCGGATCCTGCTGTCTCGGGTGCCCGAGCTACCCGGCCACATCGCCGACGAGTTGGTGCGCATCATCGGTGTGCTACGTGGAATGCAGCTCAAGAAACTGCCGTCGGTGGCCGAGACCATCGACTGGGGACGTACCGTGCTGGCGCTGGGCCTGGACACCATCGACGACGCGACCGTGGCGGCCACCCTTGGGGTGGTGCTCAAGCACCAGTCCGACCAGCAGCGTGCCGGCGGCGAACTTCGGCTGAATTAAGGGTTTTGATGGCCGTCCGCCGCGTTCGCCCCAGCCAGCCGCTGGCCCCGCATGGGTTGCCGGGTCATCTGGTTGGTTTTGTGGAAGCACTTCGCGGACAAGGTATTTCGGTGGGGCCGTCGGAGACGGTGGACGCCGGACGGGTATTGGCGACGCTGGGTCTGGGGGACCGGGAGGTGCTGCGCGAGGGCATTGCCTGCGCGGTGCTTCGCCGGCCCGACCATCGCGACACCTACGACGCGATGTTCGACCTGTGGTGGCCCGCCGCGCTGGGCGCCCGCGCGGTGGTCACCGACGAGCCCGGCGACGACGCCGTGATGCAGCTACCACCCGACGACGTCGAGGCGATGCGGCAGATGCTGGTGGACCTGCTGACCGAGAATCCCGAGCTGGCCGACATGGACGAGCGCCTGGTCGCGATGATCGCCCAAATTGTCGACGCCTACGGCAAATACAGCTCAAGTCGCGGTCCGTCGTTCTCGTCGTATCAGGCGCTCAAGGCGATGGCACTCGACCAGCTCGAGGGCCGGCTGCTGGCGGGTCTGCTGGCGCCCTACGGCGACGAGCCGACGCCGACGCAAGAACAGATCGCTAAAGCGCTTGCCGCGCAGAAGGTCACCCAGCTGCGCAAATTGGTCGACGCCGAAACCAAGCGGCGTACCGCTGAACAGCTCGGCCGTGATCACGTCCAGATGTATGGCATCCCGCAGCTGTCGGAGAACGTCGAATTCCTGCGCGCCTCAGGTGATCAGCTGCGCGCGATGCGCCGGGTAGTGGCACCGCTGGCCCGCACATTGGCGACCAGGCTGGCTGCCCGCCGCCGCCGCGCGCGCGCCGGGGCGATCGACCTGCGCAAGACGTTGCGCAAGTCGATGTCCACCGGCGGAGTGCCGATCGATCTGGTGCTGCGCAAACCACGCCCGGCGCGCCCCGAGCTGGTGGTGCTGTGCGACGTGTCAGGCTCGGTGGCCGGGTTCAGCCACTTCACGCTGCTGCTGGTACACGCGCTGCGCCAGCAGTTTTCCCGCGTCCGGGTCTTCGCGTTCATTGACACCACCGACGAGGTGACGCACCTGTTCGGGCCCGAGGCCGACTTGGCAGTGGCGATCCAGCGGATCACCCGGGAGGCCGGCGTCTACACCCGCGACGGGCACAGTGACTACGGCAACGCGTTCATCTCATTCGTCCAGGGCCATCCGAATGTGCTGTCGCCGCGCAGTTCGTTGCTGGTGCTCGGCGACGGCCGCACCAACTACCGCGACCCGGCCACCGACGTGCTGGCCCACCTGGTGACGGCCAGCCGGCACGCGCACTGGCTCAACCCCGAGCCCAAACACCTGTGGGGCAGCGGCGACTCGGCGGTGCCGCGCTACCAAGAAGTGATCACCATGCACGAGTGCCGGTCGGCCAAGCAGTTGGCAGCGGTGATCGACCAACTGCTGCCCGTGTGAGCGCTCGCGCGGTAATCACTTCTTCGCGCCGAGCGTCACGTCAGCGTGACGCTCAGCGGTCAGCGTCACGCTGGTGTGACGTTCGACGGTCAGCATCACGCTGGTGTGACGTTCGGCGGGCTCGGTGGTAGTCACATGCTCAAGTAAGCTGGCAAACCATGCAAAAGCGGCTTCGCAGGCTGGGAGTGATGGGTGGGACGTTCGATCCCATCCATTACGGCCACCTGGTCGCCGCCAGCGAGGTGGCCGACCTGTTCGAGCTCGACGAGGTGGTGTTCGTGCCCAGCGGCCAGCCCTGGCAGAAGAGCCGGCACGTCTCGGCAGCCGAAGACCGGTACCTGATGACGGTGATCGCCACCGCGTCGAATCCGCGCTTTTCGGTGAGTCGGGTCGACATCGACCGCGGCGGTCCCACCTACACCAGGGACACGCTGCGGGATCTGCACGCGCTCAATCCGGACTCGCAGCTGTACTTCATCACCGGCGCCGACGCGCTGGCTTCCATCCTGTCGTGGCAGGGCTGGGAAGAACTGTTCGATTTGGCCCGCTTCGTCGGAGTCAGCCGGCCTGGCTATGAGCTGCGCCACGAGCACATCACCGGTGTGCTCGATGAGCTGGCCGAGGACGCGCTGACCCTGGTCGAGATTCCCGCGCTGGCGATTTCGTCGACCGACTGCCGGCAGCGCGCCGAGCAGCGCCGGCCGCTGTGGTACCTGATGCCCGACGGGGTCGTGCAATACGTCTCCAAGCGCCGGCTCTACCGCCGCGACGCGGGATCCGTGCAGACCGCGAGGCCGACGACGTCGCGCCTGGCCGCCGGGAATAACACATGACCGCCACCCCGGAAGCCGTCGAGATGGCCACCGTGGCCGCAGGCGCCGCCGCCGCCAAGCTCGCCGATGACGTCGTGGTCATCGACGTGTCCGGCCAACTGGTCATCACCGACTGCTTCGTGATCGCCTCCGCGTCCAACGAGCGTCAGGTCAACGCCATCGTCGACGAGGTCGAGAAGAAAATGCGGCGCGCGGGCTACAAACCGGCCCGTCGAGAAGGCACCCGGGAAGGACGCTGGACTCTGCTCGATTATGTCGACATCGTCGTGCACATTCAGCACCAGGACGAACGCAACTTCTATGCCCTGGACCGGCTTTGGCGGGACTGCCCGATAGTGCCGGTGGACTTGTCTGAAAACATTGAAGAGTCGGCCGATTCGCAGAACTCGGCGAGCACGCCATGAGGACGCGGCGGCTGGTGATGTTGCGGCACGGCCAAACCGAATTCAACGTCGGCAGCCGGATGCAGGGCCAACTCGACACCGAGCTGAGCGAGCTGGGTCGCGCCCAGGCCGTCGCCGCGGCTGAAGTGCTCGGCAAACGTCAGCCGCTGCTGATCATCTCCTCGGATCTGCGTCGCGCCTATGACACCGCGGTCGCGTTGGCGGAGCATACCGGTCTGCCGGTGCGCACCGACCCCCGGTTGCGCGAAACCCACCTGGGCGACTGGCAAGGCATGACGCATGCCGAGATCGACGCCGCCGCCCCGGGTGCGCGGCTGGCGTGGCGCGAGGACGCCTCGTGGGCACCGCACGGCGGGGAAAGCCGGGTCGACGTGGCCACCCGCAGCATGCCGCTGGTCGCTGAGCTGGTCTCCGGGGAGGCGGACTGGGGAGCACCCGACGAGCATCCGGTGGTGCTGGTTGCGCACGGCGGGCTGATCGCCGCGTTGACAGCGGCACTGCTGAAACTGCCGGTGGCCAACTGGCCGACGCTGGGCGGCATGGGCAATGCCAGCTGGACACAGCTGAGCGGGCATGGCGCCGATGACGGCGGGCTGGATCGCATCAGGTGGCGTCTGGACGTGTGGAACGCTTCGGCACAGGTCGCCGGCGATGTCCTCTGAGTCGCGAACACGGCCGACGCTACTGGTCTTCGCCGATTCACTGGCCTATTACGGGCCCAGTGGTGGTCTTCCCGCCGACGATCCGCGGATCTGGCCGAATATCGTTGCTGAACAACTGGATTGGGATGTAGAACTGATCGGGCGGATTGGCTGGACCTGCCGAGACATCTGGTGGGCCGCCACCCAGGACCCGCGAGCTTGGGCGGCGCTGCCCAGGGCGGGTGCGGTGATCTTCGCCACCAGCGGGATGGATTCCTTGCCGTCGGTGTTGCCCACCGCGCTGCGCGAGCTCATCCGCTACGTGCGGCCACCCTGGCTGCGGCGCTGGGTCCGCGACGGCTACGCCGTCGTGCAGCCGCGGCTCTCACCGGTGGCCCGACCGGCCCTGCCTCCGCGCCTGAGCGCTGAATATCTCGAACAAACGAGGGGTGCAATAGATTTCAATCGACCCGGCATCCCGATCGTGGCATCGCTGCCGTCAGTGCATATCGCCGAGACGTATGGCAAGGCGCACCATAGTCGCGCGGGAACCGTCGCGACGATCACCGATTGGGCGCATCATCATGACGTGCCCCTGGTGGACCTCAAAGCCGCTGTCGGCGAACACATCATGAGCGGCCGCGGCAATCCCGACGGCATTCACTGGAACTTCGAGGCCCACCAGGCCGTCGCCGAACTGATGCTCAAGGCGCTGGCCGCGGCCGGCGTCCCGAACGAGAAGCCCTGAACCATGCCTGTCGTGGTTGTTACCGATTCGTCGTCGCGGCTGCCCGGCGAGATGCGGGAGCAGTGGGCGATCCGCCAAGTTCCGTTGCATATTCTGCTCGACGACGTCGACCTGCGCGACGGTGTGGACGACGTACCCGACGACATCCACGATTACGGCCAGGCCACCACTGCCGCGGCCACCCCGGCTGAACTCTGCGACGCCTATCGCAGCGCGCTGGCCGACAGCGACGGCGACGGTGTAGTGGCAGTGCACATCTCGGCCGCGCTGTCGGGGACGGTCGGGGCCGCCGAGACTACCGCGGCCGAGATCGGCTCTTCGGTGCGGGTCGTCGACTCGAAAGCGGCGGGGATGAACACCGGTTTCGTCGCATTGGCGGCCGCACGGGCGGCGGCCGACGGTGGCGACCTCGACACCGTCGCCCAGGCGGCTGCTGCCGCGGTACGCCGAAATCACGGGTTCATCGTGGTTCATCGGCTGGACAACCTGCGTCGCAGCGGGCGCATCGGTGGCGCGGCCGCCTGGCTGGGCACCAAGCTTGCCCTTAAACCTTTGCTGCGCCTTGATGACGGCAAACTCGTTCTGGCGCAACGGGTGCGCACCGCGACCAAAGCAATGGCGACGATGATCGACCGGGTCTGTGAGCTCGTCGGGGAGCGTTCTGCGGCGATCGCGGTGCAGCACGTCGCCAACCCGGCCGGCGCCGACGAAGTGGTGGCCGCGCTGGCCGAACGGCTGCCGGCGTGTGAGCCCGCGATCGTGACCGAGCTGGGCCCGGTGCTGGCGTTGCATCTGGGCACCGGGGCCGTCGGGGTGTGTGTGGACTTGCCCGAGGATCCCGGCGTCACCCCCGAGTGACCAGTAGGGTCAGCGGTTGGTCGGCACGGCCAGCGGCGCGGTGTCGTCGGCCGG
This sequence comes from uncultured Actinomycetota bacterium, assembly GCA_963787635.1. GTDB lineage: Bacteria > Actinomycetota > Actinomycetes > Mycobacteriales > Mycobacteriaceae > Mycobacterium. The sequence goes on from CAWBDP010000017.1 coordinate 107,658, forward strand.
CCGTCGCCGTATCGCGTTGTCACCGCGGGGGTGCACGATCTGAGGCCACCAGAACCAGCGTCCGAGCATGGTGGCGATCGAGGGCATCAGCAGGGTGCGCACCACCAGGGTGTCCAGCAGCAGACCGACGCAGACGGTGGAACCGAACTGGCCCAACACCCTTAGGTCGCTGCCCAGCATCGAGGCCATGGTGAAGGCGAACACCAGCCCAGCGGCCGTCACCACACCGCCGGTGCCGGCCATCGACCGGATGTAGGCCGTCTTGAGTCCGGCGTGGATTTCTTCTCGAAAGCGGGAGACCAGCAGCAGGTTGTAGTCGGATCCGACGGCCAACAGGATGATGACCGAGAGCGCCATCACGATCCAGTGGATCTTGATTCCGAACAGGTCCTGCCAGATGAGCACCGACAGTCCGAAGGACGCGGCGATGGAGCTGGCCGCGGTGCCGACGATCACCAGCGCGGCGACCACACTTCGGGTCAACAACAGCATGATCATGAAAATCAGCGTCAGCGCCGATACCACGGCGATCATCAGGTCATACTTGGCGCCGTCGTGCATGTCCTTGAACGTTGCGGCAGTGCCGCCGAGAAATATCTTGGCGTCCGACAGCGAGGACTGTTTCAATCCCTCCTGCGCGGCCTGTCGCTCCGCGGCGACCCGCGAAATGCCTTCCGGGGTCATCGGGTCGCCCTGGTGGGTGATGAAGAAACGGACGGACTTGCCGTCGGGTGAGAAGAACATCTTGATGCCCCGGATGAATTCGGGGTTGCCGAACGCCTCGGGCGGCAGGTAGAAGAAGTCGTCGTTCTTGGAGGCATCGAAGCTTTGGCCCATCACGATTGCGGTGTCGCTCATGGCCTCCATTTGGTTGATCATCGCCTGGAAGGTGGCGTGCATGGTCAGCGTCAGCGCTCGGGTGGTTTTCAGCGATTCGATCTGGGGCGGCAGGATCTCGAGCAGTTCGGGCTGAATCGTGTCGATTTGATCGATGTCGTTGGCGAGGTTGTGGAACTTCTCGTCGAGTTCGTCAATGCCGTCCAGCGAGTCGTAGATGGACCTCAGTGCCCAGCAGATCGGAATGTCGTAGCAGTGTTTTTCCCAGTAGAAGTAACTGCGAATGGGCCTGAAGAAATCATCGAAATCGGCGATGTGGTCTCGTAATTGGTCGGTGATCTGGGTCAGTTCGTGGGTGTCGACGTCGGTGCGGTGGGTCGCCTCGATGAGCCGTTTCTGAACGTCGTACAGCTGCTGCAGGTAATCGATCGTGGTCCCGAGCTGATCGGCCATCTTGAGAATGTCGGCCATGCGATCTTTCAGAAAGTCCATGTTCTGCATGGTGGTCTGGCTCTGGATGCTGTTCTGAAACGGAATCGAGCTGTGCTGAATCGGGATTCCCAACGGCCTTGTGATGTCCTGGACCATGGCGATACCCACCGTGCGGATCAGGTTTTTGGCCACCTTGTCCAGCACCAGCATGTCAGCCGGGTTACGCATGTCGTGATTCGCCTCGATCATCAGCATGTCGGGGTTCATCCGGGCCTCGGAGAAGTGCCGGTCCGCCGCGGCATACCCGACATTGGACCGCGCTGACTCGGGCAGGTAATGACGGTCGTTGTAACTGGTCACGTATCCCGGCAGTGCGATCATGCCGACCAAAACCACCGCGGCACTGACCGCGAAAATCGCTGCCGGCCAGCGCACGACGGCGGTACCGACCCGCCGCCACAGCCGGCCCCTGGCCGCCCGCTTGGTCTCGAAAAGACCGAATTTACTGCCCGCGAAGATCACCGCCGGACCCAGCGTCAGCCCGGCGGCCACCACGACGAGCATCCCGATCGCCACCGGTGCGCCCATGGTGTTGAACCACGGCAACCGGGCAAAACTCAGGCAGTACGTCGCGCCGGCGATGGTCAGACCCGACCCCAGGACAACCGGCGCCACACCGCGAAATGTCGTGTAGTAAGCCGTTTCCCGGTCCTCGCCGGCCCGCCGTGCTTCTTGGTAGCGGCCGACCAGGAAGATTCCGTAGTCGGTTCCCGCCGCGATGGCCAGCATCGTGAGGATGTTGGCCGCGAACGTGGTGAGCCCGAATGCGTTGTTGTACCCCAGAACCGCGACGATCTGCCGCGACGACGCCAGTGCGATACCGGTCATGAACAGCTGGATCAAGGTGGTGACGATCGAGCGGTACACCAGCAGCAGCATGATCGCGATAGCGCCCAGGGTGAACAGCGTGATCTTGGCCAGGCTGTCGTTCCCGATGATGTGCATGTCGTCGCTAAGCGCCGCGGGGCCGGTGACGTAAGCCTTGACCCCCGCCGGTGCGTGCTCGTGGTCAACCACCTCGCGGACGGCGTCGACGGACTCATTGGCCTGCGTGGTGCCCTGGTTACCGGCAATGTTGACCTGGACGTAAGACCCCATGGCGTCGGCGCTCTGGGCACCCGCCGCGGTGAACCTGTCCCCCCAGAAATCCTGGATGTGCTGGACATGTGTGGTGTCCTTGCGCAGTTTGCGCACGATGTCGTCGTAGTAGTGGTGTGCGGCATCGCCGAGGGGTTGCCGGCTTTCCAGCACGACCATGACCGTGCTGTTGGAATCGAATTCCTGGAAGTTGTGACCCAGCCGCATCATCGCTTTCATCGACGGCGCGTCCAGTGGGGCCATCGGTGCGGAATGCGCCTCGCCGACGACTTCCAGCGGCGGGACCGCGACGTTGACCAGGACGGTCAGTGCCACCCAACCCAGGATGATCGGTACCGCGAACAGTCGGATGAAGTGCGGGATGACCGGCCGGTGGGGACGCTCAGCGGTCATGCCGACTTCACCAGGCAGAAGGTCTGTGCGTTGAGGCCGTCGACGCTTTTTTGCTCGCGAAGGACACCGTCTACGGTGATGCGGCAGCCGATCTGGTTGCCGTCGCCCTGGGCCATGATGTTGGCGCTGACCGCGGGCAGCGTCGTGGAGATCGTGTACGACCAGGGCAGGCTTGCCCCGTTGATCTGGTGGGTGTTGGCGTCGGCGTCCCAGTAGTTGATGTTGGCGGTGGTCCCGCTCGGGCCGAAGATCTCGTAGGTCACGACCTTGGGATTGAACTGGACGATCTCGATTCCGGCGCCGGCATTCGCGTTGAGATCCTGCGAACCGAAGATCTTGTGCAGGCGCGTGACGACCAACACCGAAACGGAGAGGACAACTATCAACACCAGGGGTATCCATATCCAGGCGCGTCTGACCAGCTTGGTGATCGAAAACCCTTTCACCGAGTCTCCCCCCCACCAAGATGTCAGCGGAATCTTCGTACGGCTAACTATCCTAGACCGTAGAACAAGAACGCGTTCCGCCAGGTCCGAGCCCCGCGCAGGCTACACTGCGGCGCGGCCGGTGATCGGCGGCAGATCCGCGAGCGTCACGATCCCGGGCCCCGCCGCGACCACCGCCGGGACCGCGTTAGTGACCGGCATCGCAGTGTAGATCATGCCCAGCCCCATGAACCCCGGCTCGGTCCAATCTTTCGGCGGCAGGCAATGAATGACGGTCCGCATGTTGGGCAGCCCGAACACCTGGATGACGTGGCCGTGCTCCAGCGGTTTGGGCGGCACCACGTGTTCGCCCATGATCCAGTTGAATCCGACGCTGACGATGTTGTGATCGCCGACCCAGCCGCGGTGATAGCCGTAGACACCGCCGACGGTGCCGGCCGGGATTGTCATGAAACCCAGATCGCTGTCGGCGGTGGCCGCGGTGAAGGTGACCTCGAACGTCATCTTGTCCAGCTTCGCGCCGATCGCGTCGGCCATCATCGCGGCCGACTCGGCGAAGACCTCGCTTTCGGTCCGAACGCTGTCGGCCAGGCCCGGGGTGTCGGGGTCCTGCGAGAATCCCATCGCGGTCTGGGTGTCTGCCGATTCGTAGGTCGAGCAGTCGACCGATTCGGTGATGCGGATTTCGTCGACCCGCTCGCAGGAGGCGGTCAGCACCATGCCGACCATGTTTGTCATCCCGGGGTGCGCGCCGCTGCCGAAGATCGTCGACCCGCCGTGCCGGCAGGCGTCGACAATGCGCTGCCGATCCGGCGGAGTCTGTTTGCCGCCCGTGATCCAGGCCGCGCTGGAGCACACGTTCACCCCGGACTCGAGCAGGCGCACCAACTCGTCGACGCTGGCCCACAACGGGTTATAACAACAGGCGTCGGGGCGTAGGGCGAGCAGCGCGTCGATGTCGTTGGTGGCCTTCACCCCGGTTGGTTCCGGCCAGCCGGACAGCTCGGCGGCGTCGACTCCCACTTTGTCCGCCCCGTGGGCGTAGACGCCGACCAGTTCCATGTCGGGTCTGCCGATGATCGCGTGCAGCGATCTTCTGCCGATGTTGCCGGTTGTCCACTGAATGACGCGCAGCGGGCCGTCGGCGCTCGGTGTGGTCATCTGGCTCCTCGGACGTCGGGACAAGGCGGTGTCAGTCGGCGAGGTTGAATGCCGAGATGACCTTGGTCGGCCGGACTCGCACCACCACCTCGCCGGGAACAGCGTTGCGCCGGCCGAACTCCTCGGCGCGGTGAGTGCCCATGTAGCGGCCCCCGATCCGGGTAGCCAGCTCGAGCAGGTCCGGCGAATCGTCGGTCACCGTCGCGATGCCCTGCACCTGGACGAACGAATACGGCGGATGCGGATCGTCCACACACAGGGCCACTCGTGAATCTCGCTGCAGCGCACGGCCTTTCGCAGTGCGACCGCCGGTGTTGAACACCACTTCGCCGTCGTCGACGACGAACCACACCGGTACCACCAGCGGCCTGCCATCCGATGCGAGAAAACCCAGCATCCCGGTGCGCGTGCCCGCCGACAGGAACTCGGTTTCCGCTGCGGACAGCTCGGCCATTGGTTGACTCCTGAACTGGTGGGTGACTTAAAGCTTGACCAGGTCGTAGTCGCCGAGATGATCGATGAGCACGTGCAGCTGGTCCTGCGTCGAGCCCAGGGTGTGGTCGATCGCGGTGAGCCGGGCCGCGTAGTGGCCGACCGGATACTCCGCGGTCATGCCGATGCCGCCGTGCAACTGGATCGCCTCCTGGCCGATATGGCGGCCCGAGCGGCCGATCTGCAGCTTGGCCCGCGCCGCGACCAGCGGGTCGAGATTGCCGTCGGCGATCGACATCGCGGCATAGAGGTTCATGCTGCGGGCCATTTCCAGCGACACGTACATGTCGGCGGCGCGCTGCGTCAACGTCTGGAACTTGTTGAGCGTGACGCCGAACTGCTTGCGGGCCTTGAGGTAGTCGGTGGTGAGGCGAAGCGCTTCTTCCATCGCCCCGACCGCTTCGGCGCACAGCGCCGACTGGATCCGCACGATGGCGTTGCGGACGACCGGTACCTCATCACGCACCTCGGTTGCGTCGCCGAGCGGTTGGCCGGGCGCCTCGTCGAGATCGATCTGGGCACCACGATGACCGTCGAAGGTCTGATACGGATGCCGAGTGACGGCCGGGTTGTCTACCAATCCGTCGACCAGGAACAACCCCGTTCCGTCGCCATCCGGCAACGCCGCGCTGACCACCAGGGTTTCCGCGCAGTCACCGGCGAGCACAGGGTTCTTGCGTCCGCTTAACACCCACGAATCCCCTTGCCGGGCAGCGGTCGTGGTGACATCGGCGGACGCCGAGCGCATTCCGGGCTCTGAGTGGGCGAACGCCAGCAGTCGCTGACCGGCCGCCACCTCATCCAGCAACTCTTTCTGATCGGAGCTGCCCAGCTCGGCGATGATCGCACCAGGGCCCAGTGCGGCATGCACTACCGGTTCGGGTGCCAGCCGACGACCGACTTCCATGAGCACCGCCATGATCTCGATCTGGCCCGCCTCGCTCGGGTCGAAGCCGAGACCGAGAATCCCGGTGTCGGCCAGCCGGTTCCACACATCGCGGCTCCAGCCCAGATCGGTACCGATGATCTTGTTGCGGCTCTCGGGGTCATAACTGCGAGACAACAGATCGCGGGTAGTGTCGCGAAGCAGCGCCTGCTCGTCGCTCAACTGAAAGTCCATGGCTGCCTCTGCCTCGCTATTCTTTCGTTCTCACAAGCCGAGAATGGTGGACGCGATGATGGTGCGCTGCACTTCGTTGCTGCCGCCGTAGATCGACGTCTTGCGGTAGTTCAGGTATCGCGGCGCGCTGTGTTGCGCCCAGGGCGGCGACGCGATGTCGTCACCGGCATCGAAAGGTAGCGCATCGGGGCCGGCCACCTCGACGAGCAATTCGGTGGCCTCCTGCTGCAATTGACTGCCACGCAGCTTGAGTACCGACGACGCCGGATTGGGCTTGCCCTGCGACGAGCCCGACGTCACCCGCATCTGGGCGAGTTCCAGTGCGAGCAGCTCGTTTTCCACCTCAGCCAGCCGTGCGGCGAACAGCGGATCGGCCAGGGCGCCGGAGTCGGCGGCGCGCTGTTTCGCCTCCGCGAGACGGACTTTGGTTCGGCCCACCCCGGCGATGCCGGTTCGCTCGTTACCCAGCAGGAACTTTGCGTATGTCCAGCCCTGGTTTTCTTCTCCGACAAGCTGATCGGCAGGCACCCGCACGTCTTCGAAGAACACCTCGTTGACTTCTGAACTACCGTCGATCAGCTTGATCGGCCGCATGGTGATGCCCGGTGTCGCCAAGTCGATCAGCAGAAACGAGATACCGGCCTGCCGTTTGGGAGCTTGCGGGTCGGTGCGCACCAGGCAAAAGATCCAGTCGGCGTACTGGCCCAACGTCGTCCATGTTTTCTGCCCGTTGACCACATAGCTGTCCCCGTCACGCTGGGCAACGGTGCGCAGCGAGGCCAGGTCGGAACCGGCTTCCGGCTCGGAAAATCCCTGACACCACCAGATGTCGAGGCTCGCCGTCGGTGGCAGGAAGCGTTTCTTGGTCGCCTCGGAGCCGAACTCGGCGATCACCGGGCCGACCATCTTGGTGTTGAAATTCAGCGGCTCCGGAACGCAGGCCAGCTGCATCTCGTCTTGCCAGATCTGCAGCTGCGTGGCTGTCCAGTCCTTGCCGCCCCATTCCACCGGCCAGTTGGGCACCGCCAGCCCATGGTCGTGCAGGATCTTGTGACTGGTGACGATGTCGTCGTGGTTGATCCGCAGGCCTTGACGTGTCCGCTCCCGGACCTCCTCGGGTATCTGCGTGGTGAAGACGTCGCGAAGTTCGTCGCGAAATGCGGCCTCGTCGGCCGTGAGCGCCAGTTGCACAGGGGCCTCCTTCGTTGGGTGACGGTCGAGGTGGGCGCCGCACTCGGCGAGTAACTGACCGGCTTTGCGCGGATGACCGACGTCTGCTCTGCACGTTAGGCTGCCGA
>CAWBDP010000018.1:0-257786 GCA_963787635.1 uncultured Actinomycetota bacterium
ACCGGCATCGGCCAGTAGCTGTTGAAGCCGCCGTGCGGGTTGACCGCAACCGGCACCGAGGAAAGCTGGGCGAACTTACACCAGCCCTGGCCGAAGAAGTCGCCGATCGGCACTTCGATCGCGGGCTCGTCCGCGTGGTCCCAATAGGCGCGCAGGATGAGGCTGCGCCAGTTGCCGCGATCGGCGGTCAGCCAGATGTGCGTGATGAGCGCCGGCCCGTCCAGGGCGGCCAGCTCGTAGGTGCTGTGGCCGTCGATGTCGACGCTGGGCGAGATCTTCCAGCCCGCGCCCAGGTGTGCCGCGCAGGCCGCGCCGGTGCCCTCGGAGGCGCGCGCGCCACCGCCCTTGGCCCCGTCAAAGTTCTCCGGGCTGATCGAGCGGGACTGCGCGCCGCTGAGCCGGGCCAGCGAACGAAGATCGATCACGCCGGCGTCCGCACGTCAGCGGTCGTGCGCGACGGGGTGGCCGGCACCGTGCTCGGGCTCCTCGGCCGGGTGCGCGGGCGAATCGCCACGGATGTCGATCCGCCAACCGGTGAGCCGCGCCGCCAGCCGGGCGTTCTGGCCCTCCTTGCCGATGGCCAACGACAACTGGAAATCGGGCACCACCACCCGGGCGGCGCGCGCAGACTGGTCGACGACGCTCACCGAGACCACCTTCGCCGGCGACAAGGCGTTGGCGACGAAGCGGGCCGGGTCCTCGTCGTAGTCGATGATGTCGATCTTCTCCCCCGAGAGCTCGCTCATCACGTTGCGCACCCGCTGGCCCATCGGGCCGATGCAGGCGCCCTTGGCGTTGAGTCCCGGCAGCCGCGAGGCCACGGCGATCTTGGATCGGTGCCCAGCTTCCCGGGCGACCGCCACGATCTCCACCGACCCTTCGGCGATCTCGGGAACCTCCAGCGAGAACAGCTTGCGCACCAGGTTGGGATGCGTGCGCGACAACGTGATCAGCGGTTCGCGGGCGCCGCGGGTCACCCCGACGACGTAGCAACGCAGCCGGTCGCCGTGCTCGTAGGTCTCGCCGGGAACCTGTTCTGCCGCCGGGATCACCCCCTCGGATCCCCTGGTCTCACTGCCCATCCGGACCACGACCAGGCCCCGCGCGTTGGCGCGGTTGTCCCGTTGGATCACGCCGCCGACGATCTCGCCCTCCCGGGTGGAAAACTCCCCGTAATTGCGCTCGTTCTCGGCGTCACGCAGGCGCTGCAGGATCACCTGGCGCGCGGTGGTCGCCGCGATCCGGCCGAAACCCTCAGGTGTGTCGTCCCATTCACCGATGACGTTGCCGTCGACGTCGGTCTCCTGGGCGATCACCCGCACCACGCCGGTTTTGCGGTCGATGTCGATATGCGCTTCGGGCTGATGTCCTTCGGTGTGCCGGTAGGCGGTGAGCAACGCCGATTTGATGGTGTCGACCACAACATCGACCGAAATACCCTTGTCCGCCTCGATCGCATGCAGCGCGGCCATGTCGATGTTCATGCTCCGGCCTCCGTTCCCGGCCCCCTGCTGATGGCCGCCAGCTCCAACTCGCGCTGGGCAGGCGGCGAAAACTCCACCTGCACCACCGCGGTCACGATCTCGTCGAGCCGGACCTCGCGCACCGCCCAGTCGCCGCCGTCGCCACGGACCACCAGCGTCGTGGTGGCGCCGTGGGTCTCGCCGACGCGGCCGGTCAGCCGTGATCCGTCCGACAGCGTCAGTTCGACCTTGCGGGCACGTGCTCGACGGAAATGCTTTTCGGTGGTCAGCGGCCTGTCCACGCCGGGCGAGCTGACCTCGAGGACGTAATCGCGCTGCAGGCTGTCCAGGCCGTCCAGCACTGTCGAAGCCGAGCGGGACAACGCGGCGATGGTGTCCAGGTCAAGCGGGGTGTCGCCGTCGGCGATCACGGTGATCCGCGGCGGGCGGGCGCGCGGGTCGATGACGACGTCGTCGATCTCATAGCCTGCGCGCGCGAACGTTCCATCGAGTAGCTCGATCACCTGCGTCTGTGAAGGTAGCCCGGCGGCCACGGCGAGCTCCTCATCTTGAATTGTTCGGTCAACGGCTGGATGTCGCCCGCGGGGCGGCCCTCCAGCGCACGCAGCAGGCGTTCCACAGGAAACAGTTATCCACGATACGCCAGGAAATCCCTCTGAGCCGCGCCTTGCCGACTCCGCGGACTCAGCGGACTCGGGGCCGTACTGCCGATGCCCGCGGCAGTGGCAGGATGTTGCTGTGCCAAGCACAGCGCCGGTCGTCAGCAGACGACGTGTGCTGGCCGGTGGCGCCGCCCTCGCCGCGCTCGGTGTGGTCACGTCAGGGTGCAGCAGCTCGCCTCCCGCGCCGCCACCGATCGACGACCTGAAGGCTCAGTCCGAGCTGGCACGGCACGACAGTGAGCTGGCCGCGGCGGCGGCCACCGCCACGACAGCACTGATCGCCACCGCGCTCACCGAGGTCGCCGCGCAACGTTCACAGCACGCGCAGGCGCTGGCCAGCGAGATCGCCCGGGTCACCGGTCAGACCGGGGTTTCCACGACCGCGTCGAGCGAACCGACCACCACGACCACCACCGCCTCGATGCCTACGGCGCCGGCCCCCTCGCTGGCCGACGTCGTCAACACGTTGCACTCGTCGGCGGCAAGCGCCGGCCAACTGGCCGGCAGCGCGTCGGGCTACCGGGCCGGACTGTTCGGGTCGATTTCCGCGGCGTGCACGGCCGCCTACACCGTCGCGCTGGTGTTCGGAGAGCCCACCCCGTGACGTCGGCCGAACCCACTCCCAGCACGTCGACGTCTGGGCGCCCGTCGCCCAAGGACCATCCCGGTGAAGCCGCGCTGTGCAATGCACTCGACACCGAGCACGGCGTCATTTACGGCTACGGGATGGTGTCGGCACATTCCGACCCGGACATCAACGACCTGGTGTCGGCTGCGCTCAAGCAGCATCGGCAACGCCGCGACGAGGTGATCTCGATGCTGGCGTCCCGGTCAGTCAGCGCGCCGGTCGCCGCTGCCGGCTACCAGCTGCCGATGCCGGTCAACAACGCGACCGATGCGGCGCGGTTGGCGGTGCGGATGGAAAACGACGCCGCGGTGGCCTGGCGCGCCGTCATCGAGCACGCCCAGAGCGGCAACGACCGCGAGTTCGGTGTGACGGCGTTGACGCAAAGCGCGGTTCTGGCCGCCCGATGGAACAAGGTGCTGGGGGTCCGGCCGATAACCACCGCATTCCCAGGCGGCAGCGAATAGCACCGTGCTAGCCGGCTGGCCACAATCCGCGGAGCGGCCGAGAGGTGCCCTACAACCAGTTACCATGTCCGCATGTCCTGCGACTTTTGCTCCATCGTCGCCGGGAAGGCTCCGGGGCGCGTAGTCGTCTATGAAGACGACAGCTTCATCGCCATCCTGGATATCCGTGCCTTCACCCGGGGGCATACGCTGGTGATCCCTAGGCGGCACAGCGTCGACCTGACCGACACCCCAGCGGAGACAATGGCCGCCATGATGACTATCGGTCAACGGATCGCGCAGGCTGCCCGCGCGACAGAGTTGGCTGACGGAACGAATATCGGAATCAACGACGGCCGCGCCGCTGCCCAGTCGGTGTTTCATATCCACCTGCACGTGGTGCCGCGACGCGACAACGAACCGCTGAAACAGCTGGCGGTCGGCGCCGACGGGAAGGTGATGTCCAGCGACCCGGACCCAGAAGCTACCGGACGAATTTTGCGGGACGCCCTGCACGGATCGACGCCATTCAACCAGGCTGAGCTGCGAGCAAACGCACGCCACTCCATTACCTCCCTGCTGACCCACTTTGCCCGTCCGCAGCTCAAGCAATGCAGGAGCGCTGGCACTCGGTGCCGAAAACGCGGTTACCAGGTCACGGAGTGATGTCGAACAGGTTGCTCCCGAAGGTAGCGTTCGCGCCCAGCATATCGCCCAAGAGAGCGGCAAAGTCCATGTTGCCTTGACCGGCGTTGGCAGTACTGTCGGCGCCGTCGAAGACGGCGGCAAAGTCCATGTTGCCTTGGTACGCCGTGGCGAAGGCGTTGGCGCCATCGAAGATGACGGCAGTGTCGCTGTTTCCCGCGTAAGCCTGAGCGAAGGCGTTGGGGCCGTCGAAGATTATGGCGGTGTCGTTGCTGCTAAGGATGCCGGTGCCATTATCGCCGGCGATGGCGGTGCTTTGGGCGCCGCTGGCGCTGGCGTAGTCATAGTTGTCGCCGGCGATGCCGCCAGCGGTGGCGGTGCTGTCGACGCCGTCGGCGAATGCGGAGTCAAAGATGCCGCCGGTGGCGTTGGCGCTGCTACCGGCGCCAATGGCGATCGCGAAGTCGTCTGTGCCCGAGGTGGCGTTCGCGCTGCCTGCTTCGATGACGTTGATCCCGTCGAACGAAATGGCCAGGTTCAGCCCGGAAGAGCCACCGCCGCCGCGAAGGGCGTCCACCACCACCGTGCCCGCTTGCGACGCAATGTCAGCAGAGGCGCCTGCAAACGGATCAGGCGGCGAGACCGGTTCAGCAGAGGCAACTCCCGAAGCACCCACACCCGCCCCGATGCCCAGTCCCACTGCAAGTACTCCGACCCGACCGACACGATGAGCTTGTCCCATTGGTTTTTCTCCTCACTGCTCGGTGTGGACTCTGGACGAAATGCCAGAGCTGAGCACAATCTGAACTGAACCTTAGACTATCCTGAGCAAAAGTTCGATGGGCAAGATTGGCGCAAGTTGATCCATCCGATTTTCGTCAGCCATCCGACCTGCGCTCCGTGGGCGTCGCTTCACCTCGCGCGGCTGGGCGGCCCGTATCGTGGCCGCGCTAACCCGAAACCGCCACCACGATGTCGGTGGCGGCGCTGTTGGCGAGCAGCTCGCGGGTCTGGCCGGTGAAGCGGTTGCGCAGTTCGACCACGCCGTTCGCCCAGCCCCGCCCGACCACCACGATCCAGGGCACCCCGAGTAGCTCGGCGTCTTTGAACTTCACCCCGGGCGAGGCCTGACGGTCGTCGAGCAGCACCTCCAGGCCCAGCCGGTTCAGGTCGGCGGCCAGTGCGCCGGCGCCGGTGCGGGCCTCGGCGTCCTTATTGGCGATGACCAGGTGCACGTCAAACGGCGCGACGGCCGACGGCCAGCGCAAGCCCAACTCGTCGTGGTGCTGCTCGGCGATGACGGCCACCAGCCGCGACACCCCGACGCCGTAGGAGCCCATGGTCAGCCGGACCGGTTTGCCGTCTTCGCCGAGGACGTCGACGGCAAAGGCGTCGGTGTATTTGCGGCCCAACTGGAAGATGTGGCCGATCTCGATACCGCGGGCGGCGACCAGCGGCCCGGCGCCGTCGGGAGAGGGGTCGCCTTCGCGGACCTCGGCGGCCTCGATCGTGCCGTCGGCGGTGAAGTCACGGCCGGCCACCAGCCCGACGACGTGGCGGCCCGGCTGGTCAGCGCCGGTGATCCAGCTGGTGCCGTCGACGATGCGCGGGTCGACGAGGTAGCGCACCCCGTTGTCGCGGAGGACATTCGGGCCGATGTACCCCTTCACCAGGAAGGGGTAACGGACGAAGTCGGCGTCGTCGAGCAGCGCGTGCTCAGCCGGATCGAGCGCGGCGCCCAGCCGCCGGTCATCGATTTCGCGGTCGCCCGGCACCCCGATGCCCAGCAATTCCCAATCCCCGCCCGGCTGGCGCACCTTGAGCAGGACATTCTTCAACGTGTCCGCGGCAGTGACGGTGCGGCCCAGATCAGCGCTATTGGCCCACTGCACCAGGGTCGCGATCGTCGGGGTGTCCCCGGTGTCGTGGACCACCGGCTCGGGCAGCCCGTCGGTGGGCAGCGTGTCCGGGCGCGCGGTAACGACCGCTTCGACGTTGGCGGCATAACCGGACTGCGGGCAGCGCACGAAGGTGTCCTCGCCGATCGGGCTCTCGGCCAGGAATTCCTCGGAGGCGCTGCCGCCCATTGCCCCGGACACCGCGGAGACGACGACGTAGCGCACCTGCAGCCGGTCGAACATGCGCTGGTAGGCCTCGCGGTGCGCGTGGTAGGCGGCCTTGAGCCCGGCGTCGTCGATGTCGAAGGAGTAGGAGTCCTTCATCAGGAACTCCCGCCCACGCAGGATGCCGGCCCGCGGCCTGGCCTCGTCGCGGTATTTGCTCTGGATCTGATAGAGCACCAGCGGGAAGTCTTTGTAGGAGCTGTACTCAGCCTTGACGGTCAGGGTGAAGAGCTCTTCGTGCGTCGGGCCGAGCAGGTAGTCGTTGCCGCGACGGTCCTGCAGCCGAAACACGCTGTCGCCGTACTCAGTCCAGCGGTTCGTCGTCTCATACGGCGCCCGCGGCAGCAGCGCGGGGAACAAGATCTCCTGCCCGCCTATCGCGTTCATCTCTTCGCGGACGACGCGTTCGATGTTGCGCAGCACCCGCAGCCCCAGCGGCAGCCAGGTGTACAGACCGGGCCCGGTGGGCCGGATGTAGCCGGCCCGGATCAGCAGCTTATGGCTGGGGACCTCGGCGTCGGCCGGGTCGTCGCGCAACGTCCGCAAAAACAGCTCGGACATCCGGGTGATCACAGCGGGCCAGCCTAGCGGCGATCGCGAGGGCGGCTGAAAGCCGGGCGAAGCGGGTCGCCGCCATCAACCCGCGGCGATCGCGAGGGCGGCTGAAAGCCGCGAGAAGCGGGTCGCCGCCATCGAACCCGCGGCGATCGCGAGGGCGGCTGAAAGCCGCGCGAAAACGGGTCGCCGCCATCGAACCCGCGGCGATCGCGAGGGCGGCTGAAAGCCGCGCGAAAACGGGTCGCCGCGGCTAGCAGGGCTTCGTTGCGCCGAGATCGACGGCAGCGTTACGCAATTCGGAGGTTCTCGCTCTCACGTCGATCTCGACGGCCAGGCCAAGCCATTGGATGTCTAACGGCGATCGCGAGGGCGGCCAAAAGCCGGGCGAAGCTGGCGTCCCGGGAAACTACAGTTCGCCGGCGTCGACGGCTTCCTTGACTTCCTGCGCATGGGCAACCTGCTGCGGGGTGTAGCCGATGAACAGCGCCGCAGCGCCGACGAAGAGCGCCGTCCCGGCCACCCACAGCAGGCCGTAGGTATAGCCGTGGTCCAGGGCATGCAGCTGGGCGGAGTTCATGTACTTCACCGGCCCGGTGGTGCCACCCAGATACAGCGTGCGTGACGTGATCACCGCCTGAATGACAGCCAGCACCAGAGGCCCACCCAGGTTCTGCAGCATCAACGCGATCGCGGAAGCCGGACCGATCCGATCGAAACCGACCCCGGCGATCGCCGAGAGCGTGAGCGGGACGATGACCATGCCGATCCCGATCCCCCCGACCATGATCGGCACGATCAGGTTGGGGAAGTAGGGGATGCCCCGGTTGAGGGTCGAGCCGTAAAGCATGGCGCCCAGCACCAGCAGTCCGCCGCCGATCACGATGACCCGCGGCGAGAAGTGGGAGACCAGTTGTGAGGACACGCCCAGGCCGATACCCATCGCGATCGCGAACGGGATGAACCCGATGCCGGCGCGCAGCGCGCTGTAGCCCATCACGTCCTGCACATACAGGCCGATGATCACGGTCACGGTGAACATCACGCCGCCAGCTAAGAAGATGGCCACGTTCGTGAAAAGCCGGTTACGGTCTCGGAACAGGTCGAACGGCACAACAGGGTTCTCGGCACTGCGCTCCACCAAGGCGAACGCTATGGCTGCGCCTGCGGCTACCAACCCCGATCCGATGGTGATGGTGGAGATCCAGCCCTTCTCCGGGCCGATGGAGAACGCGAAAACGGCTGCGGTGCAGGCCAGCGTGGCCAGGACGGCCCCAGTGGCGTCGAGCTTCATTCGCTCTTTATGGGTTTCCCGCAGCGCGGTGCGGGCCAGATAGACCATCGCGATCCCAATCGGCACGTTGACCAAGAAGGCCAGCCGCCACGACACCACGGTGAGCGCCCCGCCGACCACCAGGCCCATCACCGAGCCGACACCGGTCATCGCGGCGAACACCGCGGTCGCGACGTTGCGTTGCGGACCGTTGGGGAAGGTGGTGGCCACCAGCGCCAGACCGGTCGGCGACGCTATCGCGGCCCCTACGCCCTGCAGCAGCCGGGCCAGAACCAGCGTCCCGTCGTCCCAGGCCACCGCGCACAGTGCCGAGGCGATGGTGAACAGGGCGACGCCCACGATGAAGGTGCGCTTGCGGCCGATGGTGTCTCCCAGGCGCCCGCCCAGCAGCATCAGGCCGCCGAAGGTCAGCACGTAGGCGGTGATCACCCAGCTGCGTCCCGCGTCGGACAGGCCCAGGTCGTTCTGGATCTTGGGCAGCGCGACGATCGCGATGGTGCCGTCCATCGTCGCCATCAACTGCATACCGCTGATGGCGGTGATCGCGGCAAAGAATCGGCGCGACGGCATCCAGCTGGGAAAATACCTGTTCATCCGGCCTAAAGTGGTCTCGTGGACGGGCATCTGAACCGCGCGTTCCGGGCGGTCCGTGGTCCAGGCATGAACTGCCCGCTCTGCATCATTGAGAGCCGTCATAAGGGGCTACCCTACAGTATTCTTAATATTCGTTTAAACGCCGAAGGCCGCCACCGCCCCGATAACGACGATCGCCGGAGGTCGGATGCCTTCCGCGCGGATCCGCTCCGGCGCGTCGGCGAGGCTCACCCGCAACGTGAATTCGGCCGCCGTCGTTCCGTTTTGAACGACCAGGACAGGCGTATCCGCAGGTCGGCCCCCTTTCAGCAGGGCGTTGGTGAACAATTCGATGCGTTCGACCGCCATCAGCAAAACGATGGTGCCGGTCATTGCGGCAAGTGCGTTCCAATTCACTAACGATTCGGGGTGACCGGGCGCCACGTGCCCGCTGACCACGACAAATTCATGGTTGACGGCGCGGTGCGTGACCGGAACACCCGCCGCCGCGGGTACTGCTATGGCACTCGTCACACCGGGCACCACTGTCACCGGAATGCCGGCGTCGGCGCACGCCAGCACTTCTTCATACCCGCGGGCGAACACAAAAGGGTCACCGCCTTTGAGGCGCACCACGAACTGTCCCGCTCGGGCCCGATCGATCATCACCGCATTGATGGCATCCTGGGCCATCGCACGCCCGTACGGGATCTTGGCGGCGTCGATGACCTCGACGTGCGGTGGCAGCTCGGCCAGCAGTTCCCCCGGCGCTAACCGGTCGGCCACCACCACATCGGCCTGGGCCAGCAGGCGGCGGCCCCGCACGGTGATCAGTTCGGGGTCGCCGGGTCCGCCACCGACTAGCGCCACCCCACCGCGCACGACGTCTGCGCTGTCGAAGTTCTCCAGGGCGATGAGCCCTTGCTGCAGCGCCTCGCGGATCGCCGAGCGGATGGCAGCCGAGCGGCGGTGCTCACCGCCGGCCAACACCCCCACCGACAGCCCGGCGTAGTCGAAGGACGCCGGGGTGACCGCGGTTCCCTCGACGGCGACGTCGGCGCGGACACAGAAGATCCGGAGCCTCTCGGCCTCGGTGACAACGGCCGCATTGACGTCGGCGTCGTCGGTGGCGGCGATGACATACCAGGCTCCGTTGAGGTCGCCGTCGCGATACTCGCGCAGCGACAGGGTGATTCCGCTCATCGCTTCCACGGCAGGGGTGGCGGCGCGGGTGATGACGTGCACGTCGGCACCGGTGGCGATGAGCAACGGGAGTCTGCGTTGGGCGACCGTGCCGCCGCCGACCACGACAACCTTCTTGCCGGCCAGGCGCAAACCGACCAGATAGGGGTTCTCGGTCACCCGGTGAGTTTAGTATCGCAGGCGGCGTAGCCGGGCGCAGCGGGTCGTCACTGCGCGGACGCGGCGCGGGCGGCGTGGGCAACGAAGCGCGCCACGGCGTGCGGTGCCGCGGCGGGATGGGTGTGCAGGTAGGCCGCGTGCACCCCGGCATGGATCGCACCGTCGGCGCCGTCGCCGACGGCACCCCGCCCGCCCTGATACCTCCACGCCGGCTGGTAGCTCTCGGTGAATGTGATTGCGGTTCGGTGGAATTCATGCCCCACGACCCGTTCACCGGCTGGGTAGAGCGGCGAATCCGTCACCGACACGGCGTCCCGGTAACCCAACGCCAGCTGCGCGGTGAACCGGGCCGAGGCGGCGAGGACGCCACACATCGGCAACCCGTCGAGTTCGTCGGCCAGATAAGTCAGGCCGGCACATTCGGCATGGACCGGCGCGCCGGCGGCGGCCAGCGCACAGATTTGTTGGCGGGCAACGGTGTTGCCGGACAGCTCGGTGGTGAACTGTTCCGGAAATCCACCAGGCAGCACGACGGCCTCGGTGTCGCTGGGCAGCGGGTCGGCGCGCGGGTCGAACTCGACCACCTGCGCACCGGCGGCCTTCAGCAACTCACCATGTTCGCGGTAACCGAAACTGAAAGCCTTTCCGGCGGCCACCGCCACCGTCACCGGGCGGTCCAGCGTGCTCGCGCCGGTCTGGGCCACCGCGGTGACCGGATCCCACGGCGGGTCGATGACCCGGCTGGCCGCCACCGCCAGCACGGCCCCGACGTCGACGTGGCGAGCGATCAGGCTGGTCATCGCCTCGACGGCGACGCGGGCCCGCCGACCGTGCTCCACGGCGGTGACCAGGCCCAGGTAGCGGGTGGGCACCGTCAAAGCGTCGGCGCGGGGTATCGCACCCAGCACCGGGACGCCGGCCTGCTCGCACCCCTGCCGAAGCACCTGCTCGTGCCTGGCCGACCCGACCTGGTTGAGGATCACACCGGCGATGCGCGTGCTGGCGTCGAACGTCGAAAACCCTTGTAGCAGAGCGGCGATGCTGTGGCTCTGCCCGCGCGTGTCCACCACCAGGATCACCGGGGCATTCAGCAGATAGGCCAGCTGCGCAGTGGATCCAGGTGTCGGCCAAATGGCGCCGGAGCCGATGCGCCCGTCGAAAAGTCCCATCACCCCTTCGATGACGGCGATGTCGGCGACGGCCGAGCCGTGCCCGTAGAGCGGTCCGATCAAATTCTCGCCCACCAGGATCGGGTCGAGGTTGCGGCCCGGCTGCCCGGCGGCCAAGGTGTGGTAGCCCGGGTCGATGAAGTCGGGCCCGACCTTGAACGGCGCGACGCGGTGGCCGGCTTGCCGCAGTGCCCCCATCAAGCCGGTGGCGACGGTGGTCTTTCCGCTTCCCGAGGCGGGTGCGGCGATCACCACCGCCGGTGTCGACCTCACCACTTCGATGCCCTTTTGTCCCTTGCGTCCGATATCCATCGGGTGTTTGACCTTGGTCATGTCGGTCACCAGATCGGCGATTTCGACCAGCCGCGGCGGGGCGTCTCGTCCGGTGATCACCACGTGCTGATTACCCGGGCGGGCCAGTAGCGTGTCCACCACGTCGTCGACGTCGACCCAGCCCCACTTCAGTGGATAGGTGAACTCGTCGAGCACATAGAAGTCGTGTTGCTGCGCGGCCAGTCGGCGCGCGATCTCGGCCCACCCGTCGGCTGCCGAGATCGCGTGATCATGCTCGCTGCCCGGCTTGCGCGACTTGCGCGTCCAAGACCAGCCGGCGCCCATCTTGTGCCACTCGACCGATCCGCCGACGCCCTGCTGGTCGTGCAGCGCGCCGAGTTGGCGAAAGGCCGCTTCCTCGCCAACTTTCCACTTGGCGCTCTTGACGAACTGGAACACCGCGATGTCCATTCCAGAGTTCCAGGCCCGCAACGCCATTCCGAACGCAGCCGTCGACTTGCCCTTGCCCGCACCGGTGTGCACGGCCAGCACCGGCGCGTGGCGTCGCGCCCGGGTGGTCAGTCCGTCGTCGGGAACCTGCAACGGGCGACCCTGTGGCATCAGCGCTTACTCTCCTGGTTCAGGTGTTGGCTCAGGCGACGTCGCGCACGGCCTGGGTCAGGTAGTCGGCGCGCAACTGTTCCAGTCGCACGGTCGGGGCCCGCAGCTGCCCGGCGAGCAACTCGGCCAAACCGAGCCGCACATAGGACGTCTCGCAGTCGACCACCACTGCGGCGGCCCCTTCGGCGACCAGCCTGGCGGCCGCGGATCGAGTGCGGCCCAACGGGTCCGGGCCGGCGGTGGCCCGGCCGTCGGTGAGCACCACCACCAGCGGACGCCGCGCCCGGTCGTGTACCTTCTCCCGGATCACCAACTCGCGCGCGGCCAACAGGCCTTCGGCGAGCGGCGTCTGGCCCCCAGTGTCGAACCGCGCCAATCGCCGTCCGGCGATGTAGGCCGAGGTCGTCGGCGGCAGCAACAGCTTGGCCTCCTGCTGGCGGAACGTGATCACCGCGACCTTGTCACGGCGCTGGTAGGCGTCGCGCAGCAGGGACAGGGTGGCGCCGCTGACGGCGGCCATCCGGTCCCGGGCGGCCATCGAGCCCGACGCGTCGACGAGGAAGATCACCAGGTTGCCTTCCCGCCCCTCACGCACCGCGTGGCGCACATCGCCGGGCTGCAGCCGCAAACGGCCGCCCGCGCCGGTGTGCTCGGCGGCGGCCAGCACGGTGGCGAACAGGTGCAGCCCGTGCCCGGGGGCGCCGTCCTCGGTGGCGGCCACCGTGCTGCCGGCGGCATTGCGGGCTCGCGACCGGCGGCCGGGTGCGCCCGTGCCGACTCCGGGCACGGTCAGCGTACGGGTGCGAAAGATCGCCGACGGCGCGCTGCTTGGCTGCGGCCCAGACGAGCGCGGCGCCGCCTGCTGCTGTGAATCTTGTGAATTCATCTGCGGCGCAGTGTCGTCGGTGCTCTGACCACCGCCGGGCGAGTCGGGATCCGGCTCAGGATCACCGGCCGATTCGGCCGCGGCCGCCAGCGCCGCGTCGAGCTGGTCGCGATCGATACCGGGATCGTCGAAAGGGTCCCGGCGGCGCCGATGCGGCAACGCCAGCTCGGCCGCCGCCCGGATGTCTTGTTCTTCGACCGTCATCGCGCCGCGCCACGCCGCGTGGGCGACCGCGGTCCGCGCTATCACCAGGTCGGCCCGCATGCCGTCGACTTCGAAGGCCGCGCACAGTGCTGCGATCCCGCGTAACTCCTTGTCGGCCAACACCACATCATCGAGCGGTCGAGCGGGCGGCGGTGATCCGGCGGGCCAGCTCGGCGTCGGCGGGGGCATAGCGGTCCGCGAACGCGTCGGGGTCGGCCTCATAGGCCATCCGCTGCCGGATGACCTGCGCCCGCACGTCGACGTCACGGGAGGCGTGTACATCGACGGTGAGCCCGAACCGGTCCAGCAGCTGCGGACGCAGCTCGCCCTCTTCGGGATTCATCGTGCCGATCAGCACGAACCGCGCTTCATGGGAATGTGAGACGCCGTCGCGCTCGATGTGCACCCGCCCCATTGCCGCGGCGTCGAGCAGCAGATCGACCAGATGGTCGTGCAGCAGGTTGACCTCGTCGACGTAGAGCACGCCGCCGTGGGCGCGGGCCAGCAGTCCGGGTGAGAACGCATGTTCGCCGTCGCGCAGGACCCGTTGCAGGTCAAGCGATCCGATCACCCGGTCTTCGGTGGCACCGATCGGCAGCTCGACCAGGCGGGCCCTGCCGGCCGCTGACGCGCCGGCCGGCAGCAATGCGGCCAGGCCACGCACGGCCGTCGACTTGGCGGTGCCCTTCTCGCCGCGGATGAGTACCCCGCCGATTTCGGGACGTACCGCACACAACAGCAGCGCCAGCCGCAGCTGATCGTGGCCGATGATCGCGCTGAACGGATACGGCTTCACCGCACCACCTCCGATCCTGGGGCGGGGCCACCCGGACCACCTGGCCCGTCCGGTGACGATGCAGGCCGCGCAGCGGCCTGAGGAGGCGGACCACCTGGCCCGTCCGGTGACGATGCAGGCCGCGCAGCGGCCTGAGGAGGAGGCGGACCACCTGGCCCGTCCGGTGACGATGCAGGCCGCGCAGCGGCCTGAGGAGGAGGCGGACCACCTGGCCTGAGCATGGGCACGTGCGGCACGCCGCCGTCGAGGAAATCCTCACCGTCGCGGACAAATCCGTGCTGGGCATACATGTCCGTCAGGTAGCTCTGTGCGTCGATCCGGCAGGGATAGTCGCCCACCTCGGCCAAGGCCGCATGCAGCAGCCGGGTGGTGTGGCCGTGGCCGCGCGCGCTGCGCTTGGTGCACAGCCGACCGATCCGGAACACCTTGCGGCCTCCGGTGTGCTCCTCCATCAGTCGTAGCGTGCAGATCACCTTCCCGTCGGGCAGCGCCAACCAGAAATGCCGGGTTTCGGCGAGCAGGTCACGCCCGTCCAACTCGGGATACGGAGACGCTTGTTCGACGACGAAAACCTCGACTCGTAGCCTGAGCAGTTCGTAGAGGGTCGGGGCGTCGAGGTCCTTGGCCCACGCCCGGTGCAGCGCAACTGTCATGGCGCATCACCGCCCGCCGGCAATGCCGGCCGCACGAGCGCACGAGGCGGCGGAACCGGCTTCGGTCCTAGCTCCAAAGCCTTTGTACCCCATGCCCAAACCTCGTCGAACAGCGCCGGCTCGCGGGACAACTGCGCCCCCAGCGACGGCACCATGTCTTTGAGGGACGGCAGCCAGGATTGATACCGGTCGGCAAAGCAGCGTTCCAGCACGCTGAGCATGGCCGGCACGGCGGTGGACGCACCCGGCGACGCGCCCAATAGGCCCGCGAGGCTGCCGTCGGCCGCACTGATCACTGTCGTGTCGAAGTCCAGCACAGCACCTTTGCGCGGGTCTCGGCGGATCACCTGGACGCGCTGACCGGCGATGAGGGTCTCCCAGTCCGAGGCCACGGCGCCGGGGGCGAATTCACGCAGGGCATCGACCCGGCCGGACTGTGACAAGAGCAGCTGGCCGACCAAATAACCCAGCAGTGTTGTCTGACTGGCGCCGACGCCTAGCATCGAGACCAGGTTGTCGGGCTTGACCGATCGGGGCAGGTCGGTGACACGGCCGTGTTTCACGAACTTCGGTGACCAGCCCGCAAAGGGCCCGAATACCAGCCACTGCTTGCCGTGGACGATCCGCAGGTCAAGATGCCGCGACCCGAGCGGCGGTGCTCCCGGTGCGGGCGCGCCGTACACCTTGGCCCGATGGGCGGCGACTATCGCGGGGTTGGCGCTGCGCAGAAACCGTCCGCCGATGGGAAACCCGCCGAAGCCCCTGGCCTCGGTGATCCCGGACTTCTGCAGCAGCGGCAGCGCGTTGCCGCCTGCCCCGACGAAGACGAATTTGGCTTTCAGGCAACGCTTTTCACGGGTGTGGCGATCGCGGATCGTCAGCGCCCAACTGCCGTCGGACTCGCGGCACAGTTTTCGCACCTCGTGGCCAAACAGCACGGTGGTGCCATTGCGCACGGCGTAACCGATGAGTTGTTTGGCCAGCGCGCCGAAGTCGACATCGGTGCCGTCAGCGGCCCAATTGAGACCGACCGGTTGGGACAAGTCGCGTCCGGCCGCCATGAACGGCAGCCGGCGGGCGAACTCGTCGGCGTCGTCGATCAATTCGGTGCGGGCGAACAACGGGTTGGCGACCAGTGCCTGCCGGCGCCGCCGCAGGTAGCCGACCCGCTCGGCGCCGTGCACGAAGCTGGCGTGCGGTATGCGGTGCAGGAAGCCGCCGGCATCGGTCAACAGGCCGTTCTCCACCGCGTACGCCCAGAACTGCCGGGTGACCTGGAATTGCTCGTTGACGCGCACCGCTTTGGTGATGTCGATCGAGCCATCGGGGAGCTGCGGGGTGTAGTTGAGTTCGCACAGCGCGGAGTGACCGGTGCCGGCGTTGTTCCATGGGTCGCTGCTTTCGCCGGCCGCGTCGTCGAGCCGCTCGACCAGGGTGATCGACCAGCGGGGTTCCAGTCGCCGCAGCAGCGCTCCCAGGGTGGCGCTCATGATGCCCGCGCCGACCAGCACGACATCAGTTTTGGCGCTCTTGGCTGGGTCTGGCACCGGATCCTTCGTTCGTTGTCGTCGAGCTGCTTTCTGGGCAGTATCGATGGTCAGATTATCCCGATCAGTATCGGGGTAACCCCTCGAATTCGGCTGCCAACGGGCACACTAAGGGCCATGACCTGGCGATATCGGGCTGCAGTCGCTCTGGTCGTGGTGATGGTGGCCGGATGCTCCTCATCGACCAACTCGACCGCCGGGCAAGGCGCGTCCCGCAGCCCCGCGTCGGCATCGACGTCGGCGGGAGCCCAGCCGGCCGCCCACGGTGTCGAGGCCGCGATCGCGGCCGTCCCCTGGTCGCAGGTTGGCCCGGGGTGGATGCTGGCCACCTGGAGCCTGGCACCCGGCATGCGCCCCGGTGAGCCGCCGCCGGCGGGTGCGCCGACGGCCGAGACCGCTAGCACAGCGCTGTACTTGGTCGACCCGGTCGGTGGTCGCTACACGATCACCACCTTCGCGCCGTCGGACAACGGTGGCCCTAAGCTGGACGACTGGTCCGGCGACAAGAGCCACGCGCTGCTTGAGGCGACCCTGCCCGGTGCGCCCCCGCGGAGGCTCCTCACCGAGGTCGACCTGCACAGCGGCAAGCAGACGACGTTCACCGTTGACGGCTTCGGCACCGCCCGCTTTACCCGCCCCGAAGGCAAGGCGGTGCTGCTGGGCAGGTTCGCGGACTCCGGGCCGGGCTCACTGAAGCGAGTCGATCTTGCCGGCAAGCCGGAGCTGACCTACCCGGTGGGGCAGGACTTCCGAGGCTCCTATTTGTCCACACCGGACGGCACGCAGCTGCTGCTGGGTACGGCCGCCGGAATCGCTCTGATGGGCAACAACGGGTCGCCCGGGAAGGCACTAGTGGTGCCGGGAGAGACGAACTGCGCACCGATGCGCTGGTGGGACGCCGCCGCCACGATCGTCCTCACTAGCTGCACCGATAAGGGCCCCGCCCGGCTGTGGCTGGTCCCCATCGACGGCGGGACGCCAACCGCGCTCACTGCCCCGCTTGGCGACCAGGGCCCGGATTACGGCGACTCGAACGCATGGCAGCTCCCGGCGGGCATCTTCGTGCAGGACAACGGCGCCTGCGGCAACGTTTACCTCGGCAAGCTCGGCGCCGTCGGTGGCACGACGACCCCGGTGTCGGTGCCCGATGTGGATTCCACTAAGAGCGTGTTCGTAGTAGGTGTCAACGGGAACGACCTGCAGCTGCACGCCACGGCCTCATGTGGCGGCGGCCAGTCGCTATTCGACTACGACCCCGCGGCGAACAAGTCGACTGTGCTGCTGGGACCGCCCCTTAACGGTGGCGGCGTCCTCAGTGCGGTTCCTTACCCCGGCCAGGGGTAACCGAGCGAGACACGCTTTAAGCTGGCGTCGTGACTGGCTGGCAGCGCGACGTACTGCCCGGCTACTGGCAATGCAGCCTGCCGCTGGGACGTGATCCCGATGGCGAGGGCGATATCAGCGCGACCCTGATACGACGAGGCGAACCGGCGGCGGCCGCGCACGCAGTCTTGGCGGTGCACGGATACACCGACTACTTTTTCAACACCGCGCTGGCCGATCACTTCGCCGACCGGGGATTCGCGTTTTATGCAGTCGACCTGCGCAAGTGCGGCCGATCGAGGCGGGACGGCCAGACCCCGCATTTCACCACCGACCTGGCCGCCTATCACAGCGAACTCGACGCGGCCCTGGCAGTCATCGGCGAGCAGACCCATTCGGCGCGGGTACTGGTTTACGGGCATTCCGCCGGCGGGCTGATCGTGTCGCTGTGGCTGGACCGGCTGCGCCGGCGCGGCGGAATCCCCCGGGCAGGGCTGGGCGGGTTGGTACTCAACAGCCCCTGGCTGGACTTGCACGGCTCCGCCGTCCTGCGCTGGCCGGTCACCTCGACCGCGATCGGTGCGTTGGCACGTGTCGCCAAGTTGCGAGTGGCCAGGGCAACGGGTGTGGGTGGTTACGGCGCCAGCCTGCATCGGGACTACGACGGCGAGTTTGAGTACAACCTGCAGTGGAAACCAGTGGGCGGCTTTCCGATCACTTTCGGCTGGCTGCACGCGATGCGCCGCGGTCACGCACAGCTGCACCGGGGACTGGATGTTGGTGTGCCCAATCTGATCCTGCGCTCCGATCACAGCGTCTGCGAAATTACCGACCCGATCGCGCTGCAATGCGGTGACGCCGTCCTGGACGTCACGCAGATCGCCCGTTGGGCCGGCTGCATCGGAAACCGCACCACCATCATCCCGGTGCCGGACGCCAAACACGATGTGTTCCTGTCGATGCCGCAGCCGCGGCAGGTGGCCTACCGCCAACTCGACGTATGGTTGACCGACTACATCGGCTCTGCTGCCGACGCAGCAGTATCGTCGCAGAACAGGTGAGTGCGTGGAAACCTACGACATCGCGATCATCGGAACCGGTTCGGGCAACACCATTCTCGACGAACGTTACCAGGACAAGCGGGTGGCGATCTGCGAGCAGGGCACGTTCGGCGGCACCTGCCTCAACGTCGGGTGCATCCCCACCAAGATGTTTGTCTATGCCGCCGAGGTCGCCCAAACCATCCGCAACGCAGCACGTTACGGGATCGATGCGCAGATCGACCGAGTGCGCTGGGACGACATCGTCTCACGCATCTTCGGGCGCATCGACCCGATCGGGATCAGCGGCGAGGATTACCGGCGCTCGATGCCCAATGTCGATGTGTACGCCCACCACACCCGGTTCGGGCCGGTCCAGGCCGACGGCCGCTATCTGCTGCGCACCGACAGCGGTGAGGAATTCACCGCCGACCAGGTCGTCGATTGCCGCCGGATCGCGACCGGTGGCCCCCCCGGCCGTCCTGCAGTGCGGCGTCGAGTACCACACCAGCGACACGATCATGCGAATCGCCGAGCTGCCCGAGCACCTGGTGATCGTCGGCGGCGGATACGTCGCGGCCGAATTCGCGCACATCTTCTCCGCACTCGGCGTCCGGGTCACCCTGGTGATCCGTGGTGGCACGCTGCTCCGCCATTGCGACGACGCCATCTGCGAACGATTCACCCGGATCGCGTCGCGCAAATGGGAGCTGCGCACTCACCGCAATGTCGTTGGTGCCCACCACGACGGCTCGCGCATCGTGCTGGAACTCGACGACGGTTCGATGCTGGACGCCGGCACTGTGCTGGTGGCCACCGGGCGGGTCCCCAACGGCGATCTGCTGGACGGCGAACAGGCCGGGATCGATATCCAGGACGAGCCGAGTGATGGTCGATGAATACCAGCGGACCTGCGCCCGCGGGGTGTTCGCGCTCGGTGACGTCTCATCACCCTACGAACTCAAGCACGTCGCCAATCATGAGGCGCGGGTGGTGGCGCACAACCTGCTGTGCGAATGGGACGACACCGACGCCATGGTCGCCACCGACCATCGGTATGTACCGTCGGCCGTGTTCACCGATCCCCAGGTCGCCTCGGTCGGCATGACCGAAAACCAAGCCTTGGCAAAAGGTTTCGATATCGCTTGCACGGTTCAGGATTACGGCGACGTCGCCTACGGCTGGGCGATGGAGGACACCACAGGGTTCGTCAAGCTGGTCGCCGAACGCGAGAGCGGTCGGCTGCTGGGCGCGCACATCATAGGACACCAGGCGTCCTCGATCATCCAGCCGCTGGTCCAGGCGATGAGCTTCGGACTGAGCGCCCAGGACATGGCCCGCGGGCAGTACTGGATTCACCCCGCGCTGCCCGAAGTCCTCGAGAACGCGCTGCTCAATCTGTACTGACGGGCTCAGCTTGGCGCCGCCTGCGGCCGCTTCGGCGCCACCGACCCGCTTCTCGCCGGCGTCGCAACTCCGGCACAAACCCGGCAGCGTGAGACTGGTCCCCTCCGGCAGGGTAAAGGAGCTGCTGTCAGTTGCGTTCTCCAGCATCGAAACCAGTTGCCGCGCTGACAGTTCGGTCACCGCGCCACATTGGGTGCACAGGCCGTGGTGATGCGGATTCCCGATCCACCCGTACTTCATGACGCCACCGTCGGCGGTCAGGGTGTGCAGAATGCCCATGTCGACCAGAGTGGTCACCGTCCGGTAGATCGTCGCCAGGTCCGGGGGCGGAGCATCGTCGTGCGCGGCCTCGGACAGCAGCCGCTGGATCTGCGCCACGCTGAGGTGGCCGTAGATTTCCAGGACCGCCAAGACCGCAATCCGCGATGGCATGCGCCGTAGCCCGCGGGCCCGCAGCAGTTCGCCAATCCGCTCGGCGGCAGCGCGTTCCGAACCTGATTGCTCGCTCGTCACCAACGCAGTATGACACCGGGGACGCAAGCTGGGCACCCGTGCATGTGCAAAGCATTCGTGAGAACTCCTGCGACGACCTTGCAAGTAGGGGTGCTGTAGGTTAACGTCTCGTTAATCCCTGTTGTCGGCCACACAGGAAGGTGCACAGCATGAACGGCGGTGCGGTCCTCGACCGGAGGCCGTCGTCGTGGTCTCGGCTTCGAGGCGCCCTGGCACCGGACGAGTGGCTTCGCCTCGGTGCGATGCTGGCGGCGATTGTCGCGCTGCACCTGATCGGCTGGATCACGCTGGTGGGCATCGTCGAGCCGGCCCACCTCAATGCCGGTGGTAAAGCGTTCGGCATCGGGATCGGGCTCACTGCCTACACTTTGGGCCTGCGCCACGCGTTCGACGCCGACCACATCGCCGCGATCGACAACACCACCCGCAAGCTGATGAACGACGGACAGCGCCCGCTGGCCGTGGGGTTCTTCTTCTCGCTGGGTCATTCCTCGGTGGTCTTCGGGCTGGCTCTGCTGCTGGCGATCGGCGTGCGGGCCGTCATCGGGCCCGTCGCACAAGGTTCCTCGGCGCTGCACCACTACACCGGACTGATCGGTACCAGCGTGTCCGGCGCGTTCCTCTATCTGATCGCGCTCATGAACGTGGTGATCCTGGTGGGCATCCTGAAGGTATTCACACGGATGCGCCGCGGTGACTACGACGAGGCCGAACTCGAAGAACAGTTGAACAACCGCGGATTACTCAACCGATTCCTCGGCCGCTTCACCAAATCGATCACCAAGTCGTGGCATATGTATCCGCTCGGCGTGTTGTTCGGTCTGGGATTCGACACCGCCACCGAGGTTGCGCTCTTGGTGCTGGCGGGCACCAGCGCGGCGGCCGGTCTGCCGTGGTATGCGATCTTGTGTCTGCCCGTGCTGTTCACCGCCGGGATGTGCCTGCTCGACACCATCGATGGCTCGTTCATGAACTTCGCCTACGGCTGGGCCTTCGCCAACCCGGTGCGCAAGGTGTACTACAACCTGACGATCACCGGACTGTCGGTAGCCGTGGCGTTTCTCATCGGCAGCGTCGAACTGCTTTCGCTGCTGGCCGGTCAGTTCGGGTGGCGCGGCGGTTTCTGGGACTGGATCGGCGGTATCGACCTCAACGCTATCGGCTTCGTCATCGTGGCCACCTTCGTCGCCACTTGGGCTGTCGCCCTGCTGGTCTGGCGCTACGGCCGAATCGAGGAGAAGTGGGCCGTGCGATCGGCTGTGTTGCATCCGTCCCGCAGAGTCGAGGCGGCATGCGAGTAGTTCTCGGCACCGGGTCGTGCCTCAGCGTGCAGACCCGCGACGCAAATCAGGCCTGGGCGATTTTGCGGGAGCGGACCTGGTGTAGGTCGCTGCGAATTCTGGGCTCGGGGCAGACCGTTGATTTTTCCCTTCGCCAGGCACAGCTTGATCGCGTGGCGTTCCTCGAGGTGTCCTACGGCACCGATGTCGAAATTATCTCGTCGGGGCCCGATGACTTCTATTTGTTGCAACTGACGCTGGCAGGAATGTGCGAAATCGACACCGGCACAGCCTGCTTTGCCGTCGGCGCGGGATCGTACTTCGTGCTGAACCCCAAGAGCGGCTACCGGAAACGATGTAGCAGTGATGCGCGCCAATTGATAATCAGACTCCCCCGTAACAGTGTTGAGCACTTGGCGGGCACCGAAAGCCCCAGCCAGCCCCTTGTGTTCGAGCAATCCGCAAAGCTCATGCCCAGTGCGCTGCGGGACCTGGTCAACTTCCTGTGGCGCGATGTCACCACGGACGACCGCGCCCGCCTGGGTGTCATCGACCGAAGTGCCAGCCGGCATCTGGTGAAAGTGGTCCTTTACTTACTGCCCAACTCCGCCAACACAGCCCCGGCACCACACCAGCTCCCCGCCTGCTTGCCGCGCGCGGACCGATACATCCGCGAGAACCTCACGCACGAAATAGGTCTGGCCGACATCGCCGATGCCGCCGGCGTCAGCACCCGAGCTCTGGAGAGCGCATTCCGGCGGCACTGGCACACAACCCCGGTGACTCACATCCGCAATCTGCGGTTGGACACCGCCCACCGGATGCTCACCGCCCCGGTTGACGGAACGTCGGTCACGGAGGCGGCACTGGCTTCGGGCTTTTCTCACCTCGGCCGCTTTTCCCAAGGCTATTCGCGCCGGTTCGGTGAGCTGCCGTCCCAGTCGCTAAGGCGGGCGCTCACCGCGATGAATTAGCGCCAGTCCGCGCTGGCAATGCAAGGGCATATACCTGCAGTGACCTCTTGATCCGCTGCGCCGGGTACGAAGATGAAAGCAATACTGCTGGACACCAATGTAATCCGCGCCATTGTGGTTGCAACCCCTACATCGTTGAACTAGATGACCGGCAGGAATTTGTCAAAAAAGGCGGGATATGGATATTCGGCGTCATCGGCGGATAGCAAGTATTCAATGGGGAGCGCAACATGTTGGTGTTCAACATGATTGAGTAACGTCGATGCCCCCGAGGAGAATAGTCATGTCTTTCGTCACCACTCGGCCGGAGATGTTGGCCATAGCTGCGAACGACTTACAGGCTATCGGCTCTGCATTGTGTACCAAAAGCGCGAGCCGCGGCCTTTCCAACCACCGGAGTGATTCCCGCTGCCGCTGACGAGGTTTCTGCGCTGACTGCAGCACAATTCGCGCTGCACGCACAGTTGTATCAGGCGGTCAGTTCGCAGGCCGCGGCAATCCGTCATTTGTTCGTAGACATCATGGCTACGAGCGCCAATTCATACGCTTCCACCGAGGCCGCCAACGCCGCGGCGGCCGGCTAGCGGGGCGACAAATGGATTTCGCAGCGTTACCTCCCGAAATCAATTCCGCCAAAATCTATTCCGGGCCTGGCTCAGCCCCCATGCTCACGGCCGCGGGAGCCTGGGAAACACTGGCCGGCGAGCTGTACTCCACAGCAGCCTCCTACGGGTCGGTGATCTCTGGGCTCGTTACTGGACCTTGGCAGGGCCCGGCATCGATTTCGATGGCGTCTGCGGCTATGCCCCACGCGACGTGGCTGGCCACCACCGCCACCCAGGCCGAGCAGGCCGCGACCCAAGCGCAGGCCGCGGCGATGGCCTATGAAGCCGCATTCACAATGACCGTCCCGCCGCCGGTAATCGCGGCCAACCGTGCACTGTTGAGCTCGCTGGTCGCGACGAACTTTCTCGGCCAAAACACCCCGGCGATCGCGGCCACGGAAGCGCACTATGCCCAGATGTGGGCTCAAGACGCGGCCGCAATGTACGGATATGCCGGCAACTCGGCGGCCGCGTCGACCCTGGTGCCGTTCACCACGCCACCGCAAATGGCCAACCCGACAGGACAGGCCGCTCAGACCGCAGCGGTCGCCCAGGCGGCCGGCACGTCGACCGGGCCGGACACGACGACGTTGGCACAGCTGACGTCCGCGATCCCGCAGGCGCTGCAGCAACTTGTGTCACCTGGGTCATCGACGTCAGGCTTCGGCGCCATCCTGGACAGTCTAAATCCGTTTTCCTCCACGTCGGGCTCATCTACCTCGGGACTCACCGGACTTATGAACATGATCGGTGGGACGGACGGGTCGGCCATGGGTAACTTCCTGAATTCCAATTTGTGGAACACTATCTTTTCGTCCGGCTTTTACATGCCGGGTAACTGGATCGGAACCGTGGCCGACATTCCCGCGCTCCTCGGCATCGAAACCGCAGATGAGGCAGCAGATGCAGCGCTTGGAGCAGACGCTGCCCTCGGGGCCGCTGCTGGGGAAGGGCTGGGTGCAGGAGGGAGCACGCTAGGAGGCCTGGCCGGGTTGGGGGGACTTGGTGGCGCCGTATCCGCTGATTTCGGCCGGGCGGCCTTAACCGGGCCGTTGTCAGTGCCACCCAGCTGGGTCGCAGCCGCTGCGACCCCAAACCCTCTTGCCACGGCATTGGGAGGCACGCCCCTGGCCGCCCCGCCGGCAGTTGCCGCAGGCATGCCCGGTACGCCGCTGGCCGCTATGGCCGCGAACGGCGGCGGCCGTGCTGTTCCTCAATATGGGTTCCGTCCGACCGTGATCGCACGTCCGCCTGCCGCCGGATAACCATCCAAGAGTCCTCGGCGCCAAGCACATCGCGGATGATGGCCGGCGCCGACAGCGCCGTCGGATTCACTGGGCCTGACACTCACGGCGGCGATGCCACGGAGCTGACAGACTGGCGGTTGTGCCTGGTTCGATCTGCGACGTGCTGCCCGCCGCGGCTGCCCTGCTCGGGGTTCGCGACGCGGTCGACCCGCTGCGCTTGACCGATTGGGTCGGTGATGTACGGCGGGTGGCGCTGGTCCTCGTCGACGGGATGGGCTGGCACCTGCTTGCGGAGTTGGCCGCCGACGCGCCGCTGCTTGCCTCCGTTCTGGCCGGCGGAGCCGGATGGCTGACCGAACTCGCCTGTGTGTTCCCGTCCACCACCCCGACCAATCTGGTGTCCCTGAGCACCGGGGTACAGCCGGGCGAACACGGCATCCTGGGTTTCACGGTGAAGCTTCCCGGCGTCGACCGGACACTCAACCACATCGTGTGGCGCGACGACCCGCCGCCGGGCCAATGGCAGCCCGTGCCAACGTGGTTCGAGCGACTGGCCTACAACGGAATCGGCGCACAGGTTGTGCTGCCGGGCGCTTTCCTCGGCAGCGGCCTGACCGAGGCGGCCTACCGTGGCGCGCAATTCCACGGGACAGACCGCCACGACGACTACGCCCGGCGGGTGAGCAACCGGCTGCATGCGGCACCGGGGCTGGTCTTCGCATATCTCGCCGAACTCGATACCGCGGGACACCTGTTCGGTATCGGTTCGGCTGAATGGCATGCCGCGGCAGCCTTCGTCGACACGTTCCTGACGCGACTGGTCGAGACCCTGCCGTCGGATGCGGCCCTGTTGGTCACCGCCGACCACGGCGGCTTGAACGTGCCGGCGCACGCACGGATCGACCTGGACGCGGACCCGCGACTCGATGCCGGAGTACGCACCGTCGCCGGTGACGTACGGGTGCGTTACCTGCATACCGAACCGGGCGCGCAGGCCGACGTGCACGCCATCTGGACCGAGATACTCGACGGGCAGGCCGCGGTCTACAGCCGTGCCGAAGCGGTGGCGGCCGGGCTATTCGGGCCGGTGCGGCCCGAGCATCTGTCTCGCATCGGCGATGTCGTGGTCTGCTGCACCGGAGACGCCGCGGTGCTGGCCACCGACCACGAGCCGACCGAAGCCGCCCGCATGGTCGGCATGCACGGCGCCGCCACGCCCGCCGAAACGGCAATACCGCTGATCGTCTTCCGCGGTTGACGACGCCACGGTCTAAAACCGCCCAAAGCCGCTGCAGCGGGCGCGATTTCGTCAGGATCGACCTTTCGCGGCGTAGGACCGTGCGGCGTCGACGATCGCGGCGAAGAGTCGCAGGTCGTCGAGGGACTCCTCGGGATGCCACTGCACGGCGAGCACGAAACTGTCGCCGGGCAATTCGATCGCCTCGATCACACCGTCGGCGTCCCAGGCGCTCACCACCAACCGCTCGCCCAGTTCGGCGATGGCCTGGTGGTGGTAGCACTTGGCGTCGGACGACTCCCCGATCAGAGCTGCCAGCCGGGTGCCCGGCACCGTGCGCACCGGCAACGTGGTGAACACCGCGTTGCCGGCCTGATGTCCGGTGTGCCGAAGCACGTCGGGCAGGTGCTGGTGCAGCGTTCCGCCGAGGGCCACGTTGAGCATCTGGGCGCCCCGGCAGATGCCCAGCACCGGCAGTTTGCGTCCCAGGGCCGCGCCTAGCAGCGCGAACTCCCAGGCGTCGCGCTCCCGGCCGGGCGGGTCGGTGGCCGGATGCGGTCGCTGTCCGTAAGCGGCGGGGTCGACGTCCTTACCGCCGGTGACCACCAGACCGTCCAAACTGTCGAGTACCCGATTAGCGGTCTCGACGTTTACCGGCTGCGGTGGCAGCAACACCGCGATACCGCCGGCGAGCGTGACGCCCTCGAAGTAGATGGCGGGTAGAAAACTGGCGCGCACGTCCCAGATCCCGGTCTGCGCCTGGTCGAGATAGGTGGTCATGCCGATCACCGGCAGAACGGGGTGTCGATCGGTCACCAGGTGCTAGTGCGCAAGACGATCTCGGCGGCCAGTTGAGCCGTCGACTCGTGCGCGTTGCGTCGGCCGAGCAGCTCCACAACACGGTAGTGGCCGTAGACGAAGCGCTGACTGGCACGCGCCACCGCCCGCGCGGCCGGTGTACTCACCAGCGCCGTGGTGTTGATCTCCACCGGCGGGCAGTGCTCGTCCTGGATTACGCCGGCCAGGTCGGCGACCCGCGGGTGTCCGCGATCGATTACCACCAAAGCGGTGAAGCGCCCCAGCTTGGTTGCCGCAAGCTCCCAGGCGACTTCACCGCCGGCGCGATCGCCGACTAGCACGGCCCACGGAATCTCCAGTGCATCGAGAATGCCGACCACCGATTTCGGCGTCAGGCGCGGATCAGGTCCGACGACGATCGTCCGCAGTGACGCGGTATGCAGGCGTTCACATACCGCGTCGTAGGCCGCCGGCGCGCGTTGAGCGGCTCCGAGCACCACCACGACAGAACCCTTTTCCGGACCGGTGACGCTGACCGGGATGGGAAACCCGTCGACGGTGGTCATCATCGTCGAAGGCACGTCAGCAAGTTACGTTATTCGACCCTCCCCGCGGGCCATTTCCGGTCAGCTCTTAGAGCCCTATCAGGTCCCGACACGCCCGCCTGGCGCGCCGACCGGACCTCGGGGAAAAATGGATGCCGAAGGCGCACACTGACTTTCGCGCGACAGCACCGGCGGCCGCGTTAGGTGTGCAAACCGGCAAGGATCACCGGGCGCGGCGGCGGCCCGTCGGCCAGCAATTCAGTGACGGCGTCGATGTCCAGGTGTGCGGCCAGCAGATCGGCCGCCAACTCCAGCTGGGCGTCGCGGCGGGCGGCCACGTCGACGTCGTCGGCGACGACGAACCCGCGTCGGCCCGCCGCGGCCGCCGCTGTGGTCAACCATTCCCGCCGGAAGCCGTCGTTGTCGAACAGGCCGTGCCAGTGCGTGCCGAAAACACTGTCCCGCCGGTAGCCCTGCGCGATCCCGTCCGCGCCGAACCACTCATTCTGCGGGCTGCGCGCCAGGCGGCCGTGGTGGATCTCGTAACCACTCAGCGGGCTCTGCCACCGGCACAGCACCTTGTCGGGGCCGAACACGATATCGCCGTCCAGCAGCGCGAGCCCGTCGACCAGTCCGGAGCGGGACTCGACCGGGTCGTCGATGGTTCGGCACAGCATCTGGAAGCCGCCGCAGATGCCCAGCACCACCCGGCCCGACGTCGCATGCGTGACGACGGCGTCAGCCAGCCCCCGCTCCCGCAGCCACCGCAGGTCGCCCACCGTGGCCTTGCTGCCGGGTAGCACGATCACGTCGACGTCGGTCAGGTCGGCGGGGTCGGCGACCCAGCGCACCAGCACTCCCGGTTCGCAGGCCAGCGCCTCGACGTCAGTGGAGTTGGAGATGCGCGGCAGCCGCAGCGCACCCACCCGTAACCACTGCCGGCCACGCGGCGGCTGCGGTGTGCCCAATACGCGGTGGGCCAGCACCGAGACCGAGTCCTCAGCGTCCAGCCACAGCTGTTCGGCGTAGGGCAGCACCCCGTAGCTGGGACGGCCGGTCAGCTCGGCCAGCTGCCGCAGGCCGGGCGCCAGCAGCGCGGGGTCGCCGCGGAATTTGTTCACGATGAATCCCGCGACCAGAACCTGGTCGTCTGGTTCGAGCACGGCGACCGTGCCGAACAAATGGGCCAGCAGACCGCCGCGGTCGATGTCGCCGACCAGGATCACCGGCAGCTTGGCCGCCCGAGCCAATCCCATGTTGGCCAGATCGGTTGCACGCAGGTTGATTTCGGCCGGGGATCCGGCACCTTCGCAGATCACCGCGTCGAATTCGGCGCGCAGGCCTGATAACTCGTCGCTGACAAGACACGCCAGTCGGTCGCGATGGGCCAGATAGCCGGCCGCGGTGACCGAGTCGGCGACCTGCCCCCGGATCACCAGCTGCGACGTGCGGTCGCTGCCGGGTTTGAGCAGGATCGGGTTGAATCTGATGCTGGGCTCCAGGCCGGCCGCGCGGGCCTGCATCGCCTGCGCCCGGCCGATCTCCCCGCCCTCGACGGTAACCATGGAGTTGTTTGACATGTTCTGCGCCTTAAACGGCGCCACCCGAAGCCCTTTGCGTGCCAGCAACCGGCACAGACCCGCCACCACCACGGACTTCCCGGCATCAGAGCTGGTGCCCGCAACCAGCAGGGCGCCGCTCACCTGGCGGGTGCCGACTGTGCGGTTTCATACGCGACACGCCGCGGCGGGCGGATCAAACCGCACAGTCGCGTGGGACGCGTCACGGCAGCGTCAGGATTTCCACGCCGGTGTCGGTGACCAGCAGGGTGTGCTCGAACTGTGCGGTCCATTTGCGGTCCTTGTTGACCACCGTCCAGCCGTCGTTCCAGATTTCGTAGTCCAGGGCGCCGAGGTTGATCATCGGCTCGATGGTGAACGTCATGCCCGGCTCGAGAATCGTGCTGACGGCGGGCTGGTCGTAGTGCAGCACGACCAGCCCGTTGTGGAAGGTGGTGCCGATCCCGTGCCCGGTGAAATCACGAACAACGTTGTAGCCGAACCGGTTTGCGTACGACTCGATCACCCGGCCGACAACCGACAACGCCCGGCCCGGCCGCACGGCGTTAATCGCGCGCATAGTGGCCTCGCGGGTGCGCTCGACCAGCAGCCGGTGCTCCTCGCTGACGTCGCCGGCCAGAAACGTCGCATTGGTGTCGCCGTGCACCCCGTCGATGTAGGCGGTGACGTCGATGTTGACGATGTCGCCGTCCTCGACCACCGTCGAGTCGGGGATGCCGTGGCAGACGATCTCGTTCAGCGATGTGCAGCACGACTTGGGGTAACCCTTGTAGCCCAGCGTCGAGGGATAGGCGCCGTGGTCGACCATGTAGTCGTGCGCGATTCGGTCCAGCTGATCGGTCGTCACTCCGGGCGCGACAGCCCGGCCGGCCTCGGCCAGCGCGTCCGCCGCGATCCGCCCGGCGACCCGCATCTTCTCGATCACCTCGGGAATCTGCACCCACGGCTCGCTGCCCTCGCGTGCGGTTGGCTTTCCGACGTATTCCGGGCGCGGGATCGACTTGGGCACCGGCAGCGTCGGGGACAACACACCTGGGGACAGCGCGGTGCGAATCGACATGCCGTTCAGCGTAGCCGGGTCGAAGGTATCAGCGCCGGTTGCGCCAGGACCGCCGCGGGCCCTTGATATCCACCGAACCGCAGACCATCCGCCCGGTGAGCACCACATGCGGAGTGCCCTCGGCCGGCGCGCCTTTGCGGCGGTCGCGGGCACTGCCGCCGCACACCTCGACGTCGTCGATCGACGCGCTGGCACCGTCGGGCAGCCTGATCTCCAACGAGCCGAACTTCATGTCGAGTTCCACAACGACCACCGGTCCGGCGAAGCGCGCCTGGACAAGGTCCAGTTCGACCGAGCCCACCCGCCGCACCAGCGCCAGGCGGGTCGGCACGACCCACTCCCCCTGGCGTTTGAGCGATCCGAGCCAGCCGCGCAGTTCCACCCGGTCGGTGGCGGAGGTGACGATGGCCCCCGGCCCGGGCAGATCGCCCACGAGGTGGTCCAACTCGCCGCGGGTCCGGGCGTAGGACACCTGCGTCGAGCGCTCCTCGAACTCGGCGATGTCGATCAACCCGAGCGCCACCGCATTGTGCAGCCTGCGCAGCGTGCCGTTGCGATCAGCATCCGAGATCCGCAGTTCGGTCACATCGCCGGGATGGGTCATAGCGGTTTCAATCTACCGCCTGAAACCGCCCACCGACTCAGGTCAGGTAGTCCCCCGGCAGAAGGTCGAACATCCGCTTGGTCATCCGAACCGCGTACTCCGAGCTGCCGCCTCCCACGATCAGCGCTGCGAACGCCATGTCACCGCGGTAGCCGGCGAACCAGGAATGCGATCCGCCCGGATACTCGGCCTCACCGGTCTTTCCGTACACCGCTCCACTGCCCGCGATGTCGGTGGCCGTGCCGTTGGTCACCACGAGCCGCATCATCGGGCGCAGACCGTCGAGCATCTTCTCGGTGATCGGGGAGCTGTCGCCGGCAACAGCCGTCGGCCGGCCCTCGATGAGCTGCGGCGTCGGGATTCTGCCGGCGGCCACCGTCGCCGCGACCAGGGCCATGCCGAAGGGGCTGACCAGCACCTTGCCCTGACCGAAGCCGTCTTCGGTGCGCTCGGCCTCGTCGACCGTGGGGGGCACTGAGCCGGTCACGGTCGGGATGCCGTCGACCTGATAGTCCAGCCCGATGCCGTACTGGGCAGCCGTCATCGTCAGGCCCCGGGGCGGCATCCGGCTGGCCAACTCGGCGAACGTGGTGTTGCACGAGCTGGCGAACGCCCGCGACATCGGCACCACGCCCAGGTCGAATCCACCGTAGTTAGGGATCGTGCGCTGCCCGATGTCGAGCTGGCCCGGGCAGCCCAGCATCGTATTCGGCGTCGCCATGTCGCGCTCGATGGCCGCGCCCGCGGTGACTATCTTGAACGTCGACCCGGGCGGAAACAGACCGGTGGTGGCGATCGGGCCGTCGGCGCTGGCCGCAGCGTTTTGGGCGATGGCCAGGATCTCGCCGGTGGAAGGTTTGAGGACGACGATCATCGCTTTGGCGCCCTGCCAGTCCACGGCGTGCTGGGCGGCGCTTTGCACCGCGCGGTCGAGGCTGATGGTGACCGACGGCGCGGGCGACGGCTCGATCTCGTGCAGTACGGCGACGTCGACACCGTTCTGGTTGACCGTGACCACCCGCCAGCCCGCTTGGCCGTCGAGCTGGTCGATCACGGCTTTTTTCACCTGCGCGATGACGGCGGGCGCGAACTGGTCGTCGGTCGGCAGCAGGTCGGCCTGCGGCGTGATCACCACGCCGGGCAACCCGCCGATGGCCGGGGCGATGCGATTGTTGTCGTCGGTGCGCAGCGTAATCAGGTCCAGCGGCGTGGTCGACGAGCTTGCCTGCTCGGCGAGCCGTTGCGGGTCCAGCGTGTCGTCGAACTGGCGGAGCACATTCACCACGGCGTTGGCGGTCGCGATCAGTTGGCCGCCGGCTCGGCTGGCGTCCAGTGTGTAGTGGTACAGGTATCCCGGCGCCAGCACGTCGGTGCCACCGAGTTCGTTCACCGACGCCCGCTGCGGCGGGTCGGACCGCAGCGCGAAGGTCTGGTGCTCCCCCAACCGGGGATGCAGGTCGGTGGTGCTCCAGCGGACCTGCCAGTGGCCCTCGTCGCGCGCCATCTTCAGCTGGCCGTCGTATGTCCAGGTCCGGTCCTTGGGCAGATGCCAGGTGTAGCGATAGGACACGGTCCCGGTGTCCTCGGTATACCTCGAGGCGAGCACCTGCGCGTCCAGATGGGTGGCTTGCAGCCCGGCCCACGCCGCGTTCAGTGCGTCGCGGGCCTCTTGCGGGTCGTCGATGACCTGCGCAGCCGCGGCGGTATCGCCGGTGGCCAGCGCGGCGAAGAACCGCTCGGCGGCCGGGACCGGGCCCTCGGGGCGCTGCGGGGTACAGCCCTGTACCGCAGCGGCGGCGAGCAGGACCACAACCGTCAGCTGCGATACCAGTGTGATTTTCGATGCTCTAGTTGTCATTGTGGCTGATGTTAAGAACTGAGACGGCTGTGTGGTGGGCGACACACCGAGCTCCGACCGTTATGCGCGGTCTCGACCTCCAACACGCCGAGATTGACGGTAGGCAGAAGAACTGCGAGTAACGAAGTGCCTAGTGTCAATCTCGGCGCATGCCAGCGCCGGCACGAACCGGGGCGAGTCGCAAGACAGCGTTATATTCGCCGGATGACCGCAGCGCTGGCCGAGTCGACCGAGCCGGTCGCCGCCGTGACGCGACGATCCAGCGCCGCGGCCTATGTGTCCACTCCGGCCGTCGCCGACACCGCGCCCCGGTAGCCGTGCTTCGCGTCGGATCGTTCATCGCGGGTTACCGGGTGGAGCGCCTGCTGGGCACAGGGGGAATGGGCGCGGTGTATCTGGTGGCCAACCCCGAGCTGCCCCGCCGCGAAGCGTTAAAACTGCTCAGCGCCGAGCTGTCACGGGATGCGGGCTTTCGGGCCCGATTCGTCCGGGAAGCCCAGGTGGCGGCACGGCTGGAACACCCCAACATCGTGTCGATCTATCGGCGCGGCGAAACACCGGACGGCCAATTGTGGATCGCCATGCAGTTTGTCGACGGCATCGACGCCGACGCGGCGCTGGCTCGTGGGCAGGTCAGCCCGCAGCGGGCTATCCATATCGTCGGCGAGGTCGGTAAGGCATTGGATTACGCCCACCGCCACAACGTGATCCACCGCGACGTCAAACCGGCGAACTTCTTGTTGTCGGGTCCTATCGGCGGCGAAGAGCGTGTGCTGCTGGGCGATTTCGGCATCGCCCGCGCCCTCGACGATGCGAGCGTCACGGGTACCGGGACGGTCTTGGCCACCCTCGCCTACGCCGCCCCCGAGGTCATCGCCAGCCAGCCGGTGGACGGGCGGGCCGACATATATTCCTTGGGCTGCGCCCTTTTCAAGATGCTGACCGGCAAAGCCCCGTTCGCCGAGGCGCAGGGCGCGGCGGCGGTGATGATGGCCCACCTCATGCAGCCGCCGCCGCGGGTCAGTGAGAAGGCGGACTGGCTGCCCTCGGCGCTGGACGCGGTGATTGCCACCGCGATGGCGAAAGATCCGGCCCAGCGGTTTGCCAGCGGTGCCCAGCTGGCCGCCGCGGCCAACGAAGCGCTGCGGAGTCCCGTTGGCTGTCCGCCGGCTCCGCTTTTGCCACCGGGTCCACCGCCGGTGCCGTCGGCACAGCAGCACCCGCCGCTGCCGCGACGTAGCTTTCGCAGCAAAGTCTTTGCAGCGCTGGCCGCAGTGGCCATCGTTGCCGCCGTGACGATCACCGCGATCGCCTGGCCATCCAGCGAATCGAGTCGACCGACACCCACCGCCCCAAGCACTACCAGCACGACACCCAGCTCGACGGCGCCGCCGATATCCGCGGCGGCGCTGCCCGGTTTACTGCTGGGCCCCGACGAACTCAGCGGCATCACCGGCATACCGATGCAGACTTTGCCGATCACTGACGTGATGGCCGACGACACCGGCGCCGTCTCGGTGCGAGAATGTGTCGGCGCGTTTTGGCCGGGCGAGTCGACGGTCTATGCCGAGAGCGGATGGACCGCTGTCCGACAGCAGACCGCATTACCCCAACCCGGACAGGGCGAGACCACGGTGGTCCAGGCCGTCGTTGCCTTCCCGTCGGTAGCGATGGCCTGGAAATTCCTGGGCGGGCAATCGATCAAGTGGCATGACTGTGCCAGCCGCTCGATCGCGGTGGACACCGGCGCCGAGAAGGGGCAGTGGACCTTCGGGCAGTCCGACTACAAGGGCGGGATGGTGACCCTGACAGCCTCGCGGGCTGGCGACAACCGATCATGCGGTCGGGTGCTGTCCATCCGGGACAACATCGTCATCGACGTTCAAACGATGCTGTCTGGCAACCTCGCCACGCAGACACCGGATGCCACCGCCCAATCAGTCGCGATCGCGAACAAGGTTGCATCCAAGGTGTCGCGATGAACCGCCGCGGCATCGACCTATCGGTGGCTCTTCGGCGCGAGACGAGTGTTCGCGTGGGGCGCGGTCTGGGTGCCGCGTCCGTGACGGCGCTGGTGGCGAGTTGCACCGGCATCGTCGGCGGCTCGGCGCTACCGGCGCCCGGGCTCGCACCACATCCGGTGCTGGGAGAAACCCTCAAGAAGGTGCTGGCCAATGCGGGGCAGCTGACGGCCGCCCTGCACCAACCCGTCTGGCCCAGCAACGCTCGTCCGCCAATGTTCGGCGGCATCGACACTATCCCCAACGGTTTGTTCTCGAATCCCAAATCGGGTCCACGCGAGTGCCTTGGAATCGTGTTAGCGATCCAGCAAAACAGCTATCGCAGCGCTGACGCCGCTGTGCAGCAATTCGCCAGCAGCGAGTGGAATGTCGGGCAATCCATGGACATCAAGGCGTTCCTGGTGGCGGTGAGCGCTGTCGGGATAGACACTGCCTCCGGCGCCGACGCGGTGTTCGCCACGTTCTCCCGGCAATGGTCGCATTGCAACGACACCACAGTCACCGTCTTTGACCCCAACAGCGACAAGGTCCAGTCCACCGACCGGATCACCGGTGTGCGCGTCGCCGACTCGATCATCTCGGCCACCGTTCAGGCGATCGATCCGGACGGCTCTTCGCTTCTGGTCACTCGCGCGCTCGGCGTCCGGGTGAACTGCATCATCGAGACCACGGTGATCTATGCCGGCGACCCCGGGACAGGCGCTGTCGACATCGCGCACGCGATGCTGGACAACGTCAGCAAAGTGAGCTGACCGCCGGTCATTGGAGAGTTGGTTGGTCTCTTGCTCGCGAACCGATCAGGGCTGCTCTCGACGGCGACCGATTGATCGGAGATAGCGGCTTGCCCAGAACGGCAGGCGCGGCGGGCAATGCGGGCAGCCCCGGCGGGCCGGCTAGTTAAGTTAGTCGAGTAACACCGTCGCGAACGTACCGACTTCGGCGAAGCCGACCCGGCCGTAGACGGCGCGGGCGACCGCATTGAAATCGTTCACATACAGGCTCGCGATGCGTCCGGTACCCACGATCACCGCCCCCAGCGTCGCCGTCCCGGCGGTGCCCAGCCCATGGCCGCGCCACTCCGGGTGGACCCAGACCCCCTGGATCTGCCCGACCGCGGGCGACTGCGAGCCCACTTCGGCCTTGAAGACGACCTTGCCGTGCTCGAAGCGGGCCCAAGCCCGGCCGGCTGCGATCAGGTTGGCCACCCGGCGGCGATATCCGCGACCACCGTCGCCGAGCCGCGGGTCGACGCCGACCTCGCCGATGAACATGTCGATCGCGGCGATCAGGTAGGCGTCGAGTTCTTCTGGCCGCACCTGGCGCACCTCGGGGTCGATGGCGCAGCCGGGCATGGCGTCGAGCGCCATCAGCGGTTGGCGGTCACGCACATCGCGGGCCGGGCCCCAGGCGGCCTCCAGTCGCCGCCACATCGGTAGCACAAGTTCGGCCCGGCCGACTAGCGACGAACACCGCCGCGAATTACTCATCACCTCGTCGGCGAACGCCCTGACGTCCTCGGGCCCGCCGCGTAACGGAATGAGGTTCGCGCCCGCGTAGCACAGCGACTCGTCGGCGCCGCGTCGGGTCCACAGCTCCCCGCCGATCGAATGGGGGTCGATGCCGTGGTCGGCGACCCGCGCGGCGACCATGCACGACCCGACCGGATCCTGGTCGAGAACGCGGTTGACCGCAGCGGCATCGCGCACCAGCGAAACGCGTCGCTCATCGACCAGGCGGAAGATGGGCGGAGCCGACATA
This sequence comes from uncultured Actinomycetota bacterium, assembly GCA_963787635.1. Taxonomy (GTDB): domain Bacteria; phylum Actinomycetota; class Actinomycetes; order Mycobacteriales; family Mycobacteriaceae; genus Mycobacterium. The sequence continues at coordinate 35,769 of CAWBDP010000018.1, forward strand.
GTGATTCTTTCCGCGACTCTTTCTGCGAACTAGAGGCCCGACCGAGCCCCTTGTCAGCTTACGGTCACAATGGGCGAACCGCTCGTCGATGCACCCGTGCCGTCCGGCCCTTTTTCTGAGTCTTTTTCGCTTGCCAGCCGCATAGCCTCTTCGATCAGCGTCTCGACGATCTGCGCTTCGGGCACCGTTTTGATCACTTCGCCGCGCACGAAGATCTGGCCCTTGCCGTTGCCGGACGCGACGCCCAGATCGGCCTCGCGGGCCTCACCTGGACCGTTGACCACGCAGCCCATCACCGCCACCCGCAGCGGCACGTCGAGACCGTCCAGGCCGGCGGTCACCTCGTTGGCCAGGGTGTAGACGTCGACCTGGGCGCGCCCGCACGACGGGCACGACACGATCTCCAGCCCCCGCGGCCGTAGGTTCAGCGACTCCAGGATCTGGATACCGACCTTGACCTCTTCGACCGGCGGCGCCGACAGCGAGACCCGGATGGTGTCACCGATCCCCCGCGACAGCAGCGCGCCGAAGGCGACCGCGGATTTGATGGTCCCCTGAAAGGCGGGACCAGCCTCGGTGACGCCGAGGTGCAGTGGATAGTCGCACTGGGCGGCCAGCTGCTCGTAGGCGGCGACCATCACCACCGGGTCGTTGTGCTTGACGCTGATCTTGATGTTGCCGAAGCCCTGTTCCTCGAACAGCGACGTCTCCCACAGCGCAGACTCGACCAGCGCCTCGGGAGTGGCCTTGCCGTACTTGGCCATGATCCGCTTGTCCAGCGACCCGGCGTTCACACCGATGCGGATCGGGATCCCGGCGTCGCCGGCGGCCTTGGCGACCTCGGCGACCCGGCCGTCGAACTCCTTGATGTTGCCCGGATTGACTCGCACCGCTGCGCAGCCGGCATCGATGGCTGCGAAGATGTATTTCGGCTGGAAGTGGATATCGGCGATCACCGGGATCTGGCTCTTCTTGGCGATCACCGGCAGGGCGTCGGCGTCCTCCTGACGCGGGCAGGCCACCCGGACGATGTCACAGCCGGCGGCGGTCAGCTCGGCGATCTGCTGCAACGTCGAGTCGACATCGTGTGTCTTGGTGGTGCACATCGACTGCACCGAGATCGGGTGATCGCTACCGACTCCGACGTCGCGGACCATCAGCTGGCGCGTCTTGCGACGCGGGCACAGCGTGGGTGCCGGTGCGGTCGGCATACCCAAGCCAGTCGTCACATTGCTCCTTTCTAAGCCCCGTTCTAGTCCCTTCTCGCTTTCCGCCGCGCCTACTGGAAGAGCCTGATCGGGTTGACCACGTCGGCGGTCACCGTCAACAGCATGTAGCCGACGACCAGCACGAAGACGACGTAGGTTGCCGGCATCAGTTTGAGATAGTTCACCGGCGCGGCGGCGACCATGCCGCGTGCCGACCGGATCATGTTGCGCACCTTTTCGAACACCGCGATGGCGATGTGCCCGCCGTCGAACGGCAGCAACGGCAGCAGGTTGATGGCGCCCAGCACGAAGTTCAGCTGGGCCAGGAAGAACCAGAACGCCACCCACATTCCGTGGTCCACGGTGTCACCGCCGATGATGCTGGCGCCCACCACGCTCATCGGTGTGCCAGGGTCGCGCTGTCCCCCGCCGATCGCGTGCACCAGCGCGCCGACCTTGGTCGGTATGGCGGCCAGTGATTTGCCGATCTCCACCGACAGGTCGGCGGTGAAGACGAAGGTGGCCGGCACCGCGGTGGCCACGTTGTAGCTGGTCGGGGCGAACTGGGCGGCGGCCACACCAATGGCGCCGACGTCGGCCGGTTTGGCGGCACCGCCTCTGCCGTCGGACACCCAGCGGGTCGTCGGGGTGATCGTGACGTATTTGGTCATTTTCTGGCCGTTACGCTCGATGACGATCGAAACGGTGCCGTGCTGCTTTTGTATCGCGGCGGCCATTTCGGTGAAGTCAGACACCGGGGTGTCGCCGACCATGACCACCACGTCGCCCGGCCGGATTCCGGCCTGCGCAGCCGCTCCCTGGCCTTCGCATTTGCCGAGCTGTCCCTGGGCCACTTCCGGAGCGACGCAGGCGGTCCCGCCGACGACGGCGCGAGTGTCCGGATGCAGATTCGGCAGACCCCAGATCACCGCGATGACGTAGATCAGCACCAGGCCGATAGCGAAGTTCATGGCGGGCCCGGCGAACAGCACCGCGGCACGTTTCCAGGTCTTCTGCTTATACATGGCGCGGTCGCGTTCGTCGGGGCGCAGCTCCTCCACCGAGGTCATCCCGGCGATATCACAGAACCCGCCGGCCGGGATGGCCTTGAGGCCATATTCGGTTTCGCCGCGCCGCGTCGACCACAACGTGGTGCCGAAGCCCACGAAATAGCGGCGCACCTTCATACCGGTGGCGCGGGCAGCCCACATGTGACCGCATTCATGCAGCGCCACCGACACCAGGATGGCTAACGCGAACAACACGATGCCGACAACGAACATCATGGGGTCGTTACGACCTTTCTGGAATCTCCTAAAGCGAGCGCACGCTCTGCCCGTTCACGGGCCCAGCGCTGCGCGTTGAGTACGTCATCCACGGTAGCGGGTGCAGGGGCCCACTGGTCAGCAACGCTCAGCACCTCCGCGATGGTTCCCACAATGGCCGGGAAGCCGATCCGGCCCTGGAGGAAAGCCGCGGCGGCCTGTTCGTTGGCGGCGTTGTAGACCGCAGGCAGGCAGCCGCCCGCCTCGCCGGCATGCCGGGCGAGCTCGACCGCCGGGAAAACGTGCGAGTCCAGCGGCTCGAACTGCCAGCTCGACGCGGCGGTGAAGTCGCAGGCAGCGGCCACGCCGGGCACCCTGGCCGGCCAGCCCAAGGCCAGCGCAATGGGCAGTTTCATGTCCGGTGGGCTGGCCTGCGCGATCGTCGAGCCGTCGGTGAAAGTGACCATCGAATGCACGATCGACTGCGGGTGCACGACCACCTCGATCCGCTCGTACGGGAGGGAAAACAACAGGTGAGTTTCGATGAGCTCGAGCCCCTTGTTGACCAGCGACGCCGAGTTCAGGGTGTTCATCGGACCCATCGACCAGGTCGGATGGGCACCGGCCTGCTCGGGGGTGACGTGCTCGAGATCGGCGGCCGACCAGCCCCGGAACGGCCCGCCGGAGGCGGTGAGCACCAGCTTCGCGACTTCATCGGCAGTGCCGGCCCGTAGGCACTGCGCCAGTGCGGAGTGCTCGGAGTCGACCGGAACGATCTGGCCGGGCCGGGCCGCCGCCAGCACCAGCGGACCGCCGGCGACCAGCGATTCTTTGTTCGCCAGCGCCAGCCGGGCGCCGGAAGCCAGCGCCGCCAGCGTCGGCCGCAGCCCCAGCGCTCCGACCAGTGCGTTGAGGACGACGTCGGCCTCGGTGTTCTCGACCAGCCGGGTCACGGCCTCGGGTCCGCGGTACATGACGTCGCCGACCGTGTCGGCCGCCGGCTCGTCGGTGACCGCAATGTTGGTCACGCCGGTCGCGGCGCGCTGTTGGGCGACCAGATCCGGCCGCCCGCCGCCGGCTGCCAGCCCCACCACTTCGAACCGGTCCGGGTTGGCGGCAATCACCTCCAGCGCCTGGGTGCCGATGGAGCCGGTGCTGCCCAGCACCAGCACCCGAAGACGGCTCCCGCCGGTTTCCACCCGAGTCACCCATTTATTGTGCCGCGTCCTGGGCTGCTATCGCTGAACCATCCGTTTGCGAACTCTGCGGAAAGTCCGCCAGGACAACTACGGCGCGTCGCAGTCCGACTGACGACGAGACTCGCCGTAGCCTGGCGAACGAGGAAAGAGGGGGGTCAACGTGGCTGATGTCCGCCGCACCGCACTCATCACGACCAGCATCGCCGCGGTCGCACTGCTGGGATTGCCGGGCTGCACCACCGAAGTCCGTCAACCGGCCCAGTCGTCCACCGTCACCACCACGGTGGTCGTCACCACGCTGGCGCCGGCGACCACCACGAGCACCACGAGCACCACGGCGAGCGCGGGTGGCCCAGTCGGTCCGGGCTGCGCGGATTACGAACAGCAAGTCCCCACCGGGCCTGGTTCGATCGCCGGGATGGCCAAGGACCCAGTCGCGGTCGCGGCGTCGAACAACCCGCAGCTGACCACGCTGACTCAGGCTCTTTCGGGCCAGCTCAACTCAGGAGTGAACCTCGTCGACACGCTGAACAAGGGCCAATACACGCTGTTCGCCCCGACCGACAAAGCGTTCGCCCAACTCGATGCGGCCACCATGGACCGGCTCAAGACCGACGCGCCGTTCTTGAACAGCATCCTGACCTACCACGTGGTGAACGGGCAGCTGACGCCCGCGCAGGTGGACGGTGTGCACCAGACGCTCGACGCCAACACGACCCTGACCGTCACCGGCACCGCCAACGAACTCAAGGTCAACGATGCCGGTGTGATCTGCGGCGGTATCAGCACCTCGAACGCGCAGGTGTACATGATCGACACGGTCTTGATGCCGCCCGCCCAGTAGCGCCACCTCCGGACGGCTCGCCCGAATCCGGTTGCCGTCCAGCCGATCCACCGCGGGGTCAGCGCCGAATATCAGGCATGCTGGCTCTTGCGCTGATCGGTGTAATCGGTGGGTTGATCACCGGAATCTCACCGTGCGTCCTGCCGGTCCTGCCGGTGATCCTGTTCTCTGGGGCGCACGGCGCCGATGACCACGCCGTTGGCTCATCCCATAGCTCAAAGCCGTACCGGGTGATCGGCGGACTGGTGCTCAGCTTCAGTCTGGTCACCCTGCTCGGCTCGGCGGCGCTGTCGCTGCTGCACCTGCCGCAGGACGCCATTCGCTGGGCGGCCCTGGTCGCGTTGACGGCGATCGGCCTTGGCCTCGTCTTCCCCAGGTTCGAACGGCTACTCGAGCTGCCGTTCTCGCGCATCCCGCAAAAGCACATTGCCACGCGCACAAACGGATTCGGGCTGGGCTTGGCGCTCGGTGTGCTCTACGTGCCCTGCGCGGGCCCGGTGCTGGCCGCCATCGTGGTGGCCGGCGCCACCGCGAGCCTCGGTGTCAACACCGTCGTACTCACTTGCGCGTTCGCCGTCGGCGCCGCGCTGCCGCTGCTGGTCTTCGCACTCGCCGGCCAACGAGTGGCCCAGCGGGTCAGCGCTTTTCGGCGCCGCCAGCGTGAGATCCGGATCGGAGCGGGAATCGTCACGATCCTGCTCGCGGCGGCGCTGGCGCTCAATCTGCCGGCCACGCTGCAGCGGGCCATTCCCGACTACACGAGCGCGTTGCAGGAGAAGGTCGGCGGAAACGACGCGGTCGCCGGCAAGCTCGACCTCGGTGGCCTCGTCAACCAGCAGAACGCGCAGCTGTCGAATTGCCGCAACGGCGCGACAATCCTCGAAAACTGCGGTCCCGCACCCGATATCAAGGGCATCACCGCGTGGCTGAACACGCCGGGCAACACACCGATCGACCTGCACTCGTTGCGGGGCAAAGTCGTACTGATCGACTTCTGGGCGTACTCCTGCATTAACTGCCAACGCGCCATTCCACACGTCGCCGGCTGGTATCAGGCCTACCGGGACAGCGGTTTCACGGTCATCGGTGTGCACACGCCTGAGTATGCGTTCGAAAAGGTCACCGGCAACGTCGCCAAAGGCGCTGCCGACTTGGGGATCAGCTATCCGGTTGCGCTGGACAACGCCTACTCCACCTGGACGAATTACCGCAACCGCTACTGGCCCGCCGAGTATCTGATCGACGCCAACGGAACCGTTCGGCACATCATCTTCGGCGAAGGGGACTACGACGTCACCGAGAAGCTGATCAGGCAACTGCTCATCAGCGCCAAGCCCGGTATTACGCTGCCGCGCGCCGGTTCGAATTCCGTTAAGACAGTTGACGAGACGCCCGGACCCGGACTCACCCCCGAGACCTACTTCGGGGTGGGCAAGATGGTCAACTACCGCGGCGACGGAGTATATGACCAGGGCTCAGCGACTTTCAGTTATCCGCCGAACCTTCCCGAGGACAGCTTCGCCCTGGGCGGCCCGTGGTCACTGGATTATCAGGGTGCCACCGCCGACAGCGACCACTCGAGTATCAGACTCAACTACCACGCCAAGAACGTCTATGTGGTCATCGGTGGCACCGGAAACCTCACCGTGACGCGGGACGGGAAAATTCCGGTGACGCTTTCGATCGGCGGGCCGCCGACCTCGCACCAGATCATCACCGGCGACCGGGTGGCGCCCGGAACACTCGAGTTACGGCCCAGCGCGGGCTTGCAGGTCTATTCCTTCACCTACGGCTGACGCCGACGCAACATCAAGCCGATCAGTCCAGGGACCGCCCGGCTCCGAAGCAACAGTGTCGGGATCAACGAGACGACGTCAAACGTCTTGACACGAGGAGCACAGGAAATGAAACGGCAAAGCAAGTCGGTTGCGGCCACGGGTATCGCGGCGGCTGCCGTCGTAAGCCTGGCAGTCGCCACCTCCCCCATTGCGGCGGCCGCCGATCTGGTCGGCCCGGGTTGCGCGGGTTACGCGGCAGCACACCCCAGCGGTCCGGCGTCGGTGGACGGGATGTCGCAAGACCCGGTCGCGGTGGCAGCCTCGAACAATCCGATGCTCACCACGCTGACCGCAGCGATATCAGGGCAGCTCAATTCGCAGGTGAACCTGGTCGACACACTCGACAACGGGCAGTACACCGTCTTCGCGCCGACCGACGACGCGTTCAACAAGCTTCCCGCGTCGACGATCGACCAGCTCAAGACCGATGCTCCGCTGCTGACCAGCATCCTGACCTACCACGTGGTGCAGGGCCAGCTGAGCCCGGCCATGGTCGTCGGCACCCATCCGACGATGCAGGGCGCCAACCTGACCGTAACCGGCCAGGGCAATAACCTCCGGGTCAACAACGCCGGGGTGGTCTGCGGCGGCGTTCCCACCGCAAACGCGACGGTGTACATGATCGACACGGTGCTGATGCCGCCGTCATAGTCCGCCGCAGCGGGATCGTGTTGCGGCAGCGGGGCGGGTTTCATCTCGTGGAGGGAGGGGGATGAAACCCGTCCCTTCTGTTCCGGGGCGTTCGTTTGCCCGCTGCCGCGCCGCGCCCGCGCACCGCGCGTGTGCCAGAATGGCTACGACGTCCTCGATCCGAGCGGAGGTTTCCCGTGGTCAGCACTGAAGGGGAGCGCGACACCGAGATCGATCTCGCCGACGTGCCGTCGGGCAATTGGGGCTGGACCATAATCAATCACCGCACCTGGCACGTCACCGGTCTGATCATCGTCGTATTCCTACTGGCGATGGTTGTGTGGCACAACCACGTTGGCCATGTCGAGGATTGGTTCCTTTTCGGATTCGCCGCGCTGGTGCTCTTTTTCATCGGGCGTGATTGGTGGGGCCGACGCCGGGGCTGGTTGAGGTAGTCCAGCCCTACCCGCCTTCGGCGGCCAGCTGTCCACACGCGGCCCCAATCTCCCGCCCGCGGGTGTCCCGCACCGTGCACGACACGCCGTTGGCGCGCACCCGCTGCACGAATTCGCACTGGGCGGCCTTGGGACTGGCGTCCCATTTGCTGCCCGGAGTCGGGTTCAGCGGAATCACGTTCACGTGCCCCAGCGTGCCCAGGGTGCGACGCAGTCGCTTTCCCAGCAGATCGGCCCGCCAGGGCTGGTCGTTGACGTCGCGGATCAGCGCATATTCGATCGATACCCGCCGGCCCGTCAGGTCGGCGTAATACCGGGCGGCGTCCAGCGCGGTGGCGATATTCCAGCGCGTGTTGACCGGCACCAACGAGTCGCGCAGGTCGTCGTCGGGTGCGTGCAGCGACAGCGCCAACGTCACCCCGAGTCGTTCGTCGGCAAGGCTGCGGATCGCCGGGGCCCAGCCGACCGTCGACACCGTCACGCAGCGGGCCGATATACCAAAACCGGCCGGCTCGGTGATGCGCCGCACCGCAGCCAGCACCCGGCGGTAGTTGGCCAGCGGCTCCCCCATGCCCATGAATACCACGTTGGACAACCGATCGCCGTATTCGTCCCGCACTGCGGCGGCCGCGCAGCGGACTTGTTCGAGGATCTCCGCGGTCGACAGGTTGCGGCTCAGTCCGCCCTGCCCGGTGGCACAGAACGGGCACGCCATGCCACAGCCAGCCTGCGAGGAGATGCACACGGTGTTGCGCTGCGGATAGCGCATCAACACCGACTCGAAGGTCGTTCCGTCGATCGCCCGCCATAACGTCTTGCGGGTCTGACCGGCATCGCAGGTCACCTCCCGGACCGTGGTCAGCAGGTTCGGGAATATCGCCTCGGCGACCTGGTCCCGCACCGCGGCGGGCAGATCGGTCATCTGTCGAGGGTCGGCCAGCAGCCGGCCGTAGTACTGGTGTGCGAGCTGTCTGGCCCGAAACGCGGGCAGCCCCAGCTCGGCGACGGCGGCCGCACGGCCCTCGGCGTCCAAATCAGCCAGGTGCCGCGGCGGCAACGCGCGGCGCGGAGCGCTAAATACCAGCTCTTGCGTCATGATCACTGTCCAGTCTGACGCGCCGCGTCAGTGCAGCAGCGCCAGCACGACCCAGGCTGCCGCCGAGGCCGGCAGGAACCCGTCGAACCGGTCCAGCACCCCTCCGTGACCGGGGATCAGGCTGCCCATGTCTTTGATTCGGAGGTCACGCTTGACCTGCGATTCCACCAGGTCCCCCAGGGTGGCGGTAATCACCACAACCACGCCCAGCACTGCGCCGATCCACAACGGCCTGCTGGTCAGAAAGTTAACGCTCAGCACGATCGCGGTGATCCCGAACAATAGGGAACCGGCCAAACCCTCCCATGATTTCCGCGGGCTGATCGTGGGCACCAACGGGTGCTTGCCGAACAGCACGCCCAGGGTGTAGCCGCCGACGTCACCGGAGACGACACCGGTCATTAGGGAGAACGCCAGCGCAGGACCGTCGCGGGGAATCAGCAGCACCAGCGCGGCGAAGGCCGCGAACAGCGGGACCCAGGCGGCCAGGAAGACGCTCGCCGAGATGTCACGCAGGTAGTTGGTCGGCACCGCACCTGAGCCGTCTGAACCAGCTGCCAGTCGGCCGTGCGGGCTGAGCAGCCGCCAGATCATGCAGACCACGACCGTGCCACCGTAAGCGCCTAGTGCTCCGCGGGGACCGAACGGCCAGGTCAGCCACACCATCACCTGGCCCCCGATCACCAGTGGAATCACCGGCATCACGTATCCGGCACCGCCCAGCACCCGGGCCACCTCAAGGGTGCCTAGCAGCGCGCCTGTGGCGAGCACGGCGTCCCACCCCCAGGGGCGTGCCCAGACCCAGACCAGGCTCGCAAGGCAGATTCCGAACATTGTCGCGCCCACGACAATCGCCACTGGCAGATTGCGGCCGGTCCGTGACGTCTTGGTTTCCGGTTTCGGCGTCGGCTCGTCGGGCGGGGCGCCTGAGCCGGTATCGGTAGTGGCCACGGACGTGACTGGACTTGGCTGCGGAGCGGTCGCTAGACCTCCAGCAGCTCGCCTTCTTTGTGTTTGACCAGTTCATCGATTTGGGTGACGTACTGGTGCGTGGTCTTGTCGAGGTCCTTTTCGGCGCGGCCCACTTCGTCCTCACCGGCCTCGCCGTCCTTGCGGATGCGGTGCAGTTCTTCCATCGCTTTACGCCGGATGTTGCGTACCGAGACCCGGGCTTCCTCACCTTTGTGCTTGGCCTGCTTGACCAGCTCACGGCGCCGTTCTTCGGTGAGCTGCGGGACCACCACTCGGATCAGCGTGCCATCGTTGCTGGGATTCAACCCCAGATCGGACTTACGGATGGCGTTTTCGATGGCGCCCAGCTGGGACGCTTCGTAGGGCTTGATGACGACCAGGCGCGCCTCGGGCACGTTGATGCTGGCCAGCTGCGTGATCGGGGTGGTGGCACCGTAGTAGTCGATGGCGATCCGGGAGAACATGCCGGGGTTGGCCCGACCGGTACGGACCGTGCCCAGGTCGTCCCGGGCCACTGACACGGCCTTCTCCATCCTCTCCTCGGCGTCGAAGAGAGTCTCCTCAATCATGTGCGCCGCTCCTCTTCATCGCTGCGTCCCCATTGTCGTCCCCTCGCAAAGCTGGGGTGCCGCTGCGCGGCTGGGGGTACCCCCGCTGCATCGTCGCCGGCGTACCCCATGGCGCCGCTCCTCCTCATCGTCCCCTCGCAAGCTGGGACCCGCGCGCTCTGCATCGTCGCCGGCGCGCACGGCGTCCTCCCGTCAAGTGGTCACCAGCGTTCCGATCTTCTCACCTGCGACCGCGCGGGCGATATTGCCATCGGTCAGCAAGTTGAACACCAATATCGGCATGCCATTGTCCATACACAGGCTGAACGCGGTCGCGTCAGCCACCCGTAACCCGCGGTCGATGACGTCACGGTGTTTGATCGCGGTGAGCAGCTCGGCCTCGGGATTACGCCGCGGATCGTCGGCGAACACCCCGTCGACGGCCTTGGCCATCAACACCACTTCGGCACCGATCTCCAGCGCCCGCTGCGCGGCCGTCGTGTCGGTGGAGAAATAGGGCAGTCCCATGCCGGCCCCGAAGATCACCACCCGCCCCTTTTCCAGATGCCGGCGGGCGCGCAGCGGAATATAGGGTTCGGCGACCTGACCCATGGTGATGGCCGTCTGAACCCGGGTGTCGATGCCCTCTTTCTCCAGGAAGTCTTGCAGCGCAAGGCTGTTCATGACGGTACCCAGCATTCCCATGTAATCCGAGCGGGTTCGTTCCATACCGCGCTGCTGCAGTTGGGCGCCACGGAAGAAGTTGCCGCCGCCGATCACCACGGCGACCTGCACGCCGCTGCGGACCACTTCGGCGATCTGGCGGGCGACCTGGGCCACGACGTCGGGATCCAGCCCCACCTGGCCGCCGCCGAACATTTCGCCGCCGAGCTTGAGCAGCACCCGCGAGTACCTGGGCCGACTCGCCGTAGGGCCGTCGTCGGTTGGGAACGCTTGTGCGCCGTTGGCGCTTTCCGGTTCGGTCATCTGCCTCCTCGCATGACAGCGCCACCCCGGCGACCAGCCGGAACGGCACCCTTATCCTGCCTCATGGCGGTCGCGCCGGTCCGGGAATCGCGTTCGGCGTTCAACTTGATAGCTGTTCGTTCGCGGTTTCCTTTCACACCGCCAGGTCAGCAACTTTAATCGCGCCACTTGGCGCCGCCCGCACGACGGAACGGGATGCCTGCGTTGTTGATCGCATGCCTGTCAGAGCGAACGTGATGGGCCGCTGCCGGCGGCGCCTACTTCGCCGGGCATTTCAACCAACAATAGGGTCAGCCAGGCAAGGTCAAGACGACGCGGTCAGCCCCCGCGTGGCCGGGCCTTCCAACAATGTGCCGTCCGGGGCGAATCGGGATCCATGCAGTGGACAGTCCCACGACTTGTCGGCTTCGTTCCAGTTCACGATTCCACCCAGATGTGGACATACCGGCGAAATCCGGTGCTGCACTCCGTCTACAGAACTATGTGCCTGCAGGTGCCACGGCGGACCGCTAACAACGCCGCCCCTCCTCGACACGGAGCTGCCTGAACGGGTGACTGGCGCAAGCCATCCTTTGGTCAAGTGAAATCCGACTTCGAGGTTGGACGTCACCGCGCTGGTAAGCCCGGTAACCTCGTGCGGACTCCAGGCCGCGAAAGCACGCTCCCACTCCATCCGCCCGCCCAAGATGCGCTTGCTGAGAACAAGTGCGGCGGCCGCGCCGGCGCTTAGTCCCCACTTGTTGAAACCCGTTGCGACAAAGAGCTTTTCATGACGAGGCAAGATCGAGCCGACATACGGTAGCCGATCGATCGGCGTGTAGTCCTGGGCGGACCATTGATGCGTCGCGACCGCACCCGGGAAGTGCGTCTGCGCCCATGAGGACAACTCCTGCAGCTCAGCGGTAGGACTCTTGCGGCCAACAGTGTGACCGGCGCCGTCGACGATGAGTCGTTCGTCGTCGCCGCCGCCGACCGGGGAGTAGCGCACGGACCTGGTCGGGGAACCGGCCGAAATGAACATCGGCCGCGTGATTTGCCCTGGAACCTTGAAGGCAAAGGAGTAGGACCTGCTGGGTTTGAGCCGGGCAAAAAATCCGCCTCGATCCAGAATGGGTATACCGGTGGCCAGTACACATTGCGCGGTGTCAACGAAGACTTCGTCCTGGCCGGCTTGTACCCGAAGCCGCAATCTGTCGCCGTGTTGCGACACTCCGCGCACCCTGGCACCCTCGACCAGTCGGCCTCCGTGGCTGATGAGCTCCTCGGTCAGCGAATCCAGCATCGGCATCGGGTCGAATTGAGCCTGATCGGCCAACCGGACCCCGCCATGGTAGGGGAAGGGGACACCGGCGTCGTCGTCCCATTCGGCGTCAAGACCCGCCAGCCGACAGGCTGTCAGCTCGGCACGCGCGGAAGGCACTTCCTTCGCGGACTGGGCGTAGGTGTACGCGTCCTCGCGCTGCACTGAAACGTTGTTGGTCTGGCAATACCCCAGCAGCCAGTCCTGGCCCTCCCGGTTGCCCCGCACGTAGTCCCGGGCCACGTCGGCCCCATGCCGGGCGATTATTTTCGATAGCATCGTGCTTTGCAGCAGGCTGATCTTCCCAGTGGTATTACCGGTGGTCACGGCGCCCGCGCTGCGTGCTTCTAGCGCCAGTACGTCCTTGCCACCCCGGGCCAGCAGCACGGCGGTCACTAACCCGGTGATCCCGGCGCCGACGACCACCACGTCGGCGGGCGGCGCGCCCTCGTCGAGCCGGTGGGTTTCCAGGGATGGGCGGGTTCTGTCGAGCCAGAGCGATGTCACTGGCTGTCCGTACCCGGCCGGGTCGGGGTCAAACACGGGAGCCACCGCCCGGTACGTGTGCGACGTCACACCGTCGGCTGCCACCCGATCTACCAGGGTTAAAGCTAATCCGCCAAGGGCCTCGGCCCGCGCCGGCGGTGCCCGATGTTTGAGCCAGCAATACCGCGGGAATCCGGCGCAACGCGAGCGTACGAAGCTCAGTACCAAAGCTAATCGAGGAGGATTCATGTCGGACGACAAGGACAAGAGCGGACCTGCTGAAGGCGTGCGCGGCGTAGTCGAGGACGTCAAGGGCAAGGCAAAAGAAGCCGTCGGTAACGTGGTCGGTCGCGACGACTTGGCTCGCGAGGGGCACGCTCAGCAGGAAAAGGCCGAAGCACAGCGTGACGCGGCGAAGAAGGAAGCCGAAGCGGAATCGGCCCGGGGCGCTGCTGCGACGTCGGAAAAGAAGCAGGAATCCCACCAGGACTAGCTTGACGCTAGTCGTCAAGAACTTGATGCAAGGATGAGCCCGGTCCGATCGTCGGACCGGGCTCGTCGTTGCTCTGGGTCCGGGCCGCCCAGGTTGTCAGCCGAAGAGCGGTAGCGCGCGTTTGCGGGCCAGCGCATCCATCCCGCGCTGGATGCTGTCCTGCACCTCGTCGTACTTCTGGTCGATGTAATCGTCGTCGTCGGCGCGCGCCGGGTCGTGGTCCAGTTCGACCGGGGGCATGAAACGGGTGCGGATCTTGGCCGGCAACGGCAGTTGCGGGAGCGCGGCCGGGGCGATACCCCATGGCAGCGAAATCGCCAATGGGAACACTTTCAACCGAAATACCTTATCGAGCCGCAGCGCGCGCGAGAGCTGATCGCCGCGGATCAGCACCGGCATGGCGTCGGCACCTCCCACGGTCGCGATCGGCACAATCGGCACTCCGGCACGAATCGCCATCTTCACGAAGCCCGTGCGCCCGGCCAGATTGGCGCGGTCACGTTCGCGCCACGGGCGCAGCGAGTCCACTTCGCCGCCAGGCCAGAGCGCGACGTCGCGTCCCTCCGCGAGCGCGGTCGCGATGGCGTCCGGGGCTGCCGGCAGCACGCCCATCGCGCGGAAGTACCTGCCGATCCCAGGGATTGCCATCAACGCGTCGTGCGCGGTGCCGTGCAGGGTCCGGTCCTGGCCGAACCGGCGCCACCACTGGATGCCGACGGTCCAGGCATCCCAGACAAATGGGGCGCCGGAATGGATGCCGATCAACAGCACCGGTGATTCCGGGAGGTTCTCCCAGCCGTCGATCTCCATCCTGAACCAGTAGTCGACCAGGATGTTCCAGAAGAACTTCTGTCGCTGCAAGGTGTCCTCGTCCTGCCTGGACAGTTCCCAGTCGCCGGCGCGGCCAGCCACCCAGCCGCTCAGGCCGCCGTCTTGCTTGTCGCGGCGGTCCGCCATCTTGGCCCGCGCCTCCGCCGCGTGCTGCTCTGCTTGGCGGCGGATTTCGGGGGGCCGGCGATCTGATGTGCTCATAGGTCTGATGTAACCCGATTCGGTATCGCGTGCGGTACCCCGATCGGCCGCCAAATTCGCGGCGACGGCGATCGGGTTGGGATTCAGGTCAAAAGTGCGACCTCCCCGCGCCAGGTGTTGACACGAGGAGGTCGGCGGGTCAGCGGCTGGACCGCTGGGTCACGCGGCTAGTTCGTTTCTAGGTGCTGTTGGTCCAGATCAGAACGTCTTCGACGCCGTCGTTGTAGACCACGCTGTCCGGCTGCGGGCCGGTGACGTCGAAGTAGAGCTTGCCGTTGGCTACGGTGCCCTGGCTGAGCGGTGCCGGGCTGAGGCCGTTTGGTGCGGCCGCGGTGTCGATCAGCCGATAGGTTTGGCCAGCGCTGCCCACACGAGCGTTGAAGTCGGACACCAGCGGCGTCACCGTGCCGGAACTCGCCGTCGCGCTGACGTCGGCCTGCCAGAGCTGCCCCGACGGCGTGAAGCCAGGAATGGTCACGCTGCTGGGCTGAAGGTTGTTCACCGTGTAGGCGGTTACCAGCGGGCCGTCCACCAGTTGCTCAGCGGTGCCGAAGTTCTGGATGGTCGGATTTGCAGCAAATGCGGTAGCAGCGGTGAACACAGTGACGGCCGTTATTCCGGCGGCACCGACTGCAGTTTTGATAGCGGACGTCGTGAACTTCACGCTAACTCCTCTCAATGAGTCATCCGAGATTCGTTCGGGCGGCGACTCGTGGTCGCACCGACAGTCGTCACCGCACTCAAATTCACTTATCCAATCATCGCCGAGTTCAAACACAACGGCGCGGAAAGTTTTCGTCGACAGGAATTGGCGTCGCCGCCAGCAAACCGCACATTCGTGTATCGAGGCCGTGTGATTAGCCCTCCGGCGGATGGGTAGCCGATCGACAGATTAATGGGAGATTGAGTCGTGAGCAGGCATGCCGAGATTAGCTACGCATTGTGGGAACAGTTACCGGCACGCCTTTCGAGTGGATTGCCGCGCGAAAAAAGACATCCGCTTTGATAACCAACAGCAAACAGCAGCCGGCATTCCGCCGGTGCGGACTAATGAGGTATCCGGCACTCCTCGGCGGGCCAGCCCAACTGCTCCCACATCGATAACTTGTCCCAGTCCTTGATGAACTCGACCAGCTTTCCGTCCCTGACCTGGAAGATCGCCGCTGCAGACCAGCGCGCCGTGCGGCCGGTGGGCGCGATGTCGCCGTGCGACTGACCGTGGTGTGCACCTTGTGCCGAGTACCGTGGGCAGACGCGATCGCCTCTGCTAAACAGCACGTCGAAACTGACAATATGCAATCGTTTACCTGGTCCATGAGTCGACCGTGGTCCTCGGCGTACCCCTCGAGCGTGTGGACCTACCCGGCATTATCGGGCCGAAAACACCGCGTGCCACCACCAGTCGACGCGCGAGTACCGCGCGCTACGAGACCTCGGGCGGATGTTCGTAGTGGCCGGTGGCCTGAAAGATGACCTGCCGGGCGATTTGCACGGCGTGGTCGGCGAAACGCTCGTAGAACCGACCTAACAGCGCGACATCGACGGCCGCGGCGACACCGTGTTGCCAGCCGGAATCGATGAGTGCGGTCAGCACCTGCCGGTGCAGTTCGTCCATCGCGTCATCTTCGGTGCGAAACTGTGCCGCTTTCGACGGGTCGCGCGATGACAGTACCTCGCACGCGGCCGTGCACAGCGCGACGGCCACCTCACCCATCTGGGCAAATGGCTCACTGACCTCGTCGGGCACGGCGTGATCCGGGTATCGGCGCCGGGCGATCTTGGCCACGTGTGCGGCTAGGCCACCCATCCGTTCGAAATCGGCCGCGATCTGCAGACCACTGACGACCGCTCGCAGATCCACCGCGACCGGTGCCTGTAAGGCCAGGAAGGTGAACGCGATGTCCTCGGCACGCGTGCTCATCGCGGCGATCTCTTCCTGGCCGAGGATGACGCCCTCGGCCAGTTCGATATCGGCGCGCAGCAGTCCCTCTGTGGCGCCGCGCATGGCGCCGGCGGCCATGCCGCCCATTTCCTCCAACTGAGCTGTCAGCGCCGAGAGCTGCTCCTGGTATGCGGTCCTCATGTTCCTTCGACGCTCCATCAGCTGCCCGCTGCCGGTAAATCGGACAGAAGCAGATTATCCCATGAGAGGCGGCCGCACTGAGCTGACGGCCCTGGTCACAGAGCTCAAAGAGCTCAGCGGCGCCGCACGCGACGGTTGTACTTGATAATCGCTTCCACCAGCTCCGACTTCGTCATCGTGGAGCGCCCGCGGATCTCGAGCCGCCGTGCGATGCCCAGCAGATGCTTCTTGCTGGCGTTGGCGTCGACCCCCTCTGCCGAGAATCCGGTGTTATGCAGGCCGCCGCCCTCGGCCAGCTCGTCGGAGGGCCCTGGCTCCTCCTTCGGTTCCCAGTGGTCGCCGACCTTTTCGAAGCTGTGCTTGACGGCTGAATACGCCACCCGGTGCGCGCGCTCCTCGCTGCCGTACTGGTCGGCGGCCGAATCATGGGCTTTCGCGAAGGTCGCCTGCGCTTTGGCATCCGAACGCCGCAGCGTTGAAGGCAACTCACTTTGCTTCGGCTTGCCGCTCTTGGTCGTCTTCGGCATGAGAAACCTCCGGATCGTCGTCCAGTCAGTGCTCGGCGGCCTGCTGGGCCCACGCGTAGGCGAGCTGAAGGAAGTCGGCGCCCGCGAGCGCGGTGAAGCTGCCGGCGACGAGCCGAGTCAACCGCGGCGCGAAGATCATTCCGATGACAAACGTGGTAGTCACCCACATGTCCAGGCAGAACGGGCAGGTCAGCAATTCCCCCACGCTGTGGCGGAGCGGGCTGTCGTGCCGAGGCTCCTCGTGTACCTCGGCGGGACCTCCGGCGCCCGCGTAGCGGGTGAACGGCGCCCGCAGAGGGCTGGTCACCGAATCCTTGCTCACCGAACGGGACAGCTTGTGCGTTCCGAGACTGATAGTGACCAGATCGAGCAGACGCCACCGTTCGGGCAGCTTGCGCCCGGTGGCCACCGCGATCACCGCTGCCAGCGCCAGCACCGTGCCGTAGACGGCGAGGACGGCCAGATAGCCACCCAGTGGCCGCGGATTGTCACCGCGGTAGGTGTCCGCTTCCCGGCGAGCCCGCTCGGCCGCGCCGTTGCGGACGTCCGCTGTCTTACTCACATCCACCCTTTCGTCAGCATTTGGTCCGGGTGCGGGTTACCCGAAGTCGCCGCGAGGCAATCCATGCCGACCCCGAAGCACCGAAGTTTCCCGGGCCGCGCGCTGAGGTACCCGGCAGCGGACACTTTGGGCAAGATTCAGAGAAGGGACGGGATATCGTGGCTACACCGGCGGTCCTGTTCGACATCGACGGCACCTTGGTCGATTCCAATTACCACCATTCCGTGGCCTGGCAGCGGGCATTTCTCGACGTCGGCCAAGAAATCCCGTGCTGGCGGATTCATGGGCTGGTCGGCCGCTCGGGCTCAGAACTCATCAAAATCCTGCTCGGCGACGAACTGGCCGATGCGCACGGCGACAAGGCAGAAGAACTGCACAGCCGCTATTTCGGCGAGTTCGAGCCGACCCTGCGTCCACTTGCCGGCACCCGCGACCTTTTCGAGGCCATCGGGGCAAAGGGATGGCGCACCGTGTTGGCCTCGTCGGCCGGAGAAGAGACGTTGGCTTTGCTACGACGCGTGCTCGACATCGACGACTTGGTGTCCGAAATCACCTCCAGCGCCGATGCCGAGCGGGGCAAGCCAGACCCCGACATCATCGGCACCGCGCTGGAACGCGTCGGGATCGACTCGGGGCAGGCGATCTTCGTGGGCGACGCCGTCTGGGACGTGGAGGCGGGCCAACGGGCCGGGGTGCCGACCGCGGCGGTGCTCAGCGGTGGCGTGGCGCGGGAGGCGCTGGAAAAGGCCGGCGCGGCGGCTGTGTACGCCGGGCCGCAGGATTTGCTGGCCCACCTGGATGAATTCTGTCGGCTGTTGCGGTTGTGAGCGCCCACCGAGGTCAGGATTGGATCCGGGCCCAGGGTCGGGCCTCTTCGAGTTCGTAGGCCAGTTCCAGCAGGCGCGCTTCGCCTCCGATGTCAGCGGAAAGCATCATGCCGACCGGCAGGCCGGCGTCAGATTCGGCCAGCGGCAACGAGATTGCCGGCTCACCGGTGACGTTCTGCAGCGGGGTGAACGCCACCCAACTGATCAGCCGGTCAATGATCTGCTCGTAGTCCGCGGTGGGGTCGAGGTGGCCGACTAGCGGCGTCGGATCGGCGAGCGTCGGGGTCAGCACCACGTCATAGCTGCGAAAGAACCGGGCGGTGCGCCGCCGGATCGCCCGCAGCCGCAGGATCACCCCCGGCATCCGGTGCAGGTTACGTCCGGCCCTCCGGTCGAGGCCCAAGGTGAGGTTGTCCAGCAGCGAGCGGTCGAAGGACGCACCGAACACCCGCCGCCCGGTCCGCACCTGGGCCATCGCGAGCAGCGCCCAGTAGAGCACGAAGTCGGTGACGAAGCTAGCCGGCACCGGCGGCTGGTCGACGCGCTCGACGTGGTGGCCGAGTTCTTCGAGCAGGTCGGCCGACTGCAGGGTCAGGTCGCGGACCTCCGGACTGCACTCGCGTCCCACCGAACGGGTCAGCACCGCGATCTTCCGCCGTTGCCGGCCGGGGCCGGTGACATCACCGATCGGCCGCAGCCGCCGGTCGCGCCGACTCCTCTCGGCTTCCCGGTAGAACGCCGCCGTGTCGCGGACCGATCGGGTCAACACCCCGTTGGTGACGATGCCGACCGGCATCCGGCGCATCTCGTCATCAAGCGGTAATCGGCCGCGCGACGGCTTGAGCCCGACCAAACCGTTGCAGGCGGCCGGTATCCGGATCGAGCCGCCACCGTCGTTGGCGTGCGCGATCGGCACCGCGCCGGCCGCGACGAAGGCGCCCGAACCTGATGACGAAGCTCCGGCGGTGTGTGCTGGGTTCCACGGATTGCGCACCGGCCCTAATCGTGGATGTTCGGCTGACGCGCTGAACCCGAGCTCCGACATCTGAGATTTACCCAGCGGGATCAGTCCGGTGCCCAGGTAGAGCCGGGTGAAGTCGCCGTCGGCCGCGGCCGGGCGAGGTTGCCAGGCGTCGGTGCCCTGCATCGTCGGCATGCCCGCCACGTCGACGTTGTCCTTGATGAAAGTGGGCACGCCGCTGAAGCTGCCCCGCCCAGACGGTGCTGCGGCTTCGGCGCGGGCGCGGTCGAACGCCTGGTAGGCCACGCCGTTGAGGGCAGGGTTGACGGCTTCGGTGCGGGCGATCGCAGCCTCGACCACCTCAGCCGCCGATACCTGACCGGTCCGGACGGCCTCGGCGACCCCGACCGCGTCGAGGTCCCCTAGCGCGTCGTCGCCGAAGGCGTGCACGGGTTGCATGTCGCGCTCTCCCGGACGCGTCAGGCCTGACCCACCTCGAACCGGACGAAGCGCGTCAGGGTCACCCCCGCCTCGTCGAGCAGCGCCTTGACGGTCTTCTTGTTGTCGGACACCGACGGCTGTTCGAGCAGCACGACGTCCTTGAAGAAGCCGCCCAGCCGGCCCTCGACGATCTTGGGCAGCGCCTGCTCGGGCTTGCCCTCCGCGCGCGAGGTTTCCTCGGCGATTCGCCGCTCGTTGGCGACGACGTCATCGGGCACATCCTCGCGGGACAGGTAGCGGGCCTTGAGCGCGGCGATCTGCAAAGCGGCCGCGTGCGCGGCCTCCTTGGCCGCTTCGCCGTTCCCGGTGTATTCCACCAGCACACCGACCGCCGGGGGCAGGTCAGCGGCCCGCTTGTGCAGGTAGGTCTCGACGGTGCCGTCGAACAGCGCGACGCGGCGCAGTTCGAGCTTCTCGCCGATCTTGGCCGACAACTCGGCGATCGCCCGCTCGACAGTGGTATCGCCGGTGCTGGCGGCTTTGAGCGCGTCGACGTCGGTTGACTTGGACGAAGCTGCGGCCGCCACGATCTTGTCTGCCAGCGCCTGGAATTCGGCGTTCTTGGCGACGAAATCGGTCTCGGAGTTCAGTTCGATCAGCGCGCCGTCCTTGGCCGCGACCAGGCCCTCGGCGGTGGCCCGCTCGGCGCGCTTGCCGACGTCCTTGGCGCCTTTGATCCGCAGCACCTCGACAGCCTTATCGAAGTCGCCGTCGGTTTCGGCCAGCGCGTTCTTGCAGTCCAGCATTCCGGCGCCGGTCAGCTCCCGAAGCCGCTTGACGTCGGCAGCGGTGAAGTTCGCCAATGGTCAGCCTTTCTATGAAGCGTCTGTGGTTGATTCTGCTGCGACCGCCGCGGCTTGTTCTGCCGGGGCCGCTGATGCCGTGGCCGAGGCCAGCAGTTCCTGCTCCCATTCGGCCAGCGGCTCGGCGGCCTCGGCTTCGGGTTTGCCGTCCCCGCGGCCCAGGCCGGCCCGGGCCTGCAGGCCCTCGGCCACCGCGGAGGCGATGACCTTGGTCAGCAGGGCGGCCGAACGGATCGCGTCGTCGTTGCCCGGGATCGGGTAATCGACCTGGTCGGGGTCGCAATTGGTGTCCAGGATCGCGATCACCGGGATGCCCAGTTTGCGCGCTTCGCCGACCGCGATGTGTTCCTTGTTGGTGTCGACGACCCAAACCGCCGAGGGCACCTTGTTCATGTCGCGGATACCGCCGAGGCTGCGCTCCAGCTTGTTCTTCTCCCGGGTCAGACCCAGGATCTCCTTCTTGGTCCGGCCCTCGAAACCACCGGTCTGCTCCATGGCCTCAAGCTCCTTGAGGCGCTGCAGCCGCTTGTGCACGGTGGAGAAGTTGGTCAGCATGCCGCCCAGCCAGCGCTGGTTGACATACGGCATGCCGACGCGGGTGGCTTCGGCGGCGATGGATTCTTGCGCCTGCTTCTTGGTGCCGACGAACAGCACCGTGCCGCCGTGCGCGACGGTTTCCTTGACAAACTCGTACGCCTTATCGATGAAGGTCAGCGTCTGCTGCAGGTCGATGATGTAGATGCCGTTGCGGTCGGTGAAGATGAACCGCTTCATCTTGGGGTTCCAGCGACGGGTCTGATGCCCGAAATGAGTGCCGCTGTCCAGCAGCTGCTTCATGGTTACTACGGCCATGCTTATGCCTTTGTGTGTCGGTTGTCGCCCGGCGTCGGGTGAAGCCAGGCCCTGGCGTCTGCGGCGATACCGGACCAGCTTGTGCGGCGGGACCGACCGGTATGCGTGTGCGAGCTCCGGAACGACGGGAGTCGCGGTGCAAACGCGCGAAGTCAGCCCGCTGATGCGAGCTGCGACCCGCAGTTTACACGCCGAAATCCACAGGGCCGACCGCCGTGACTGGACCCGCCGTCGGCCGCCCAGTCAACTGAACCGATGCGACACATGGCGCTGGTGCTGTGCTGGGCACTGCTGTGCGCCGCGCCGGCCCGGGCCGACGACGGGCGGCTGGACTGGCCGTTGCGACCGCCAGCGGTCGTTCGGGGATTCGACGCGCCCTCGCCAAACTGGAATCGCGGACACCGGGGGGTGGATCTGGCCGGCACACCAGGCCAGCCGGTCTACGCGGCGGCCCCCGGGACGGTGGTGTTCACCGGGATGGTGGCGGGCCGGCCGGTGGTGTCCCTGGCCCACCCAGGCGGCTTGCACACCAGTTACGAGCCGGTGCGAGGCGGCCGTCCGGGTCGGCCAGCGGGTGACGGACCGGACCGTGATCGGCGAGCTGGCGACCGGCCATCCGGGTTGTGCGGCCGCAGCGTGCCTGCATTGGGGGGCGATGTGGGGGTCGGCCTCGCGAGCCGACTACGTGAATCCGCTGGGCTTGCTGAAGTCGACGCCGATCCGGCTCAAACCGCTGCACGGGTGACTTTCCTGATCGCCTGATCGCCGAAACTGCACTAACGGCGCCCTATTGCAGCTGAACCGCGCCCTGGGCGCGGCCTCAGCGCCCTCTGCGCAGGCTCGACGCACAAATATCCTGGCATCGGTTCACGCCGCGCTTTACCGGCCCACACTGCGCTATCGTTTCGCCACCCACTTCAAAGTTGTAAGGAGCGTCTGCATGGCCAGCCCGCACCAAGCCTCCGAGAGTGCAGCGACCGTAGTAGCCCCGACCTCACCTGGCATCCCCGCACAGGCCAGGAAAAAAGCCGTCTGGCCGTTCGTCCTGATGGCCGTTTTCGCATTGCCGGCCGGGATCGCCTTTTACGCGGTCTTCGACTTGGCCTTCTGGTACCTGTTGCGACTTTATCTTCCCGGCATTGTGGGACTAGGCATCGCCGTTCTCATCTTCCTCGGCATGCTGATCGGAGGGATCACTGGCGCAATAATCCGTGCGAACGCGAACTCGAAGGCGCGTGCATCCACGGCGGCCGGTGCACCCGCCAGTCCAATTGGCTACACCAGCGACGGTCAGCCCATCTACCCCGTGGTCGGCTACACCCCGGACGGCCATCCCGTCACCGCCGACCGAGCAGTGGGCCTGCAGACGCAGAACTCAGGCACCAACGGAATGGCCGTCGCGTCGCTCATCTGTGCCTTCTTCTTCCCGCTGCTCGCGGTGATCTTCGGCCACGTCGCCCGCTCCCAAATCCGCAAAACCGGCGACCAGGGCGACGGCATGGCGTTGACCGGCCTTGTCGTCGGCTATTTCTGGCTGGCAGCCTCGGTAATCGCCATCATCGCATTCGTCGCCTTCTTCGTGCTCGGCGTCGGCCGCGTCGCCTACTAACGCACGCTTCAGGCCCGCGGATGGGCCTGGTCGTGCACCGCCCGCAGCCGGGACACCGCCACGTGGGTGTAGAGCTGGGTGGTCGCCAGGCTGGAATGCCCGAGCAACTCCTGAACCACCCGCAGGTCGGCCCCGCCCTCGAGCAGGTGGGTCGCCGCGGTGTGCCGCAGCCCGTGCGGCCCCATGTCGGGTGCGCCGTCGACCGCGGCGACGGTCTGGTGCACCACCGTGCGGGCCTGCCGCACATCGAGGCGTCCGCCCCGGGCACCCAACAGCAGCGCCGGACCGGACTGCGCGGTGACCAACGCGGGACGCCCGTCGGCCAGCCAGGCCCCTAACGCGTCGGCGGCGGGCAGGCCGAACGGCGCGGTGCGCTGCTTGTTGCCCTTGCCGAGCACCCGCAGCAGGCGGTGCCCGAGGTCGACGTCGTCGACGTCCAGGCCGCACAGCTCGCTGACCCGGATGCCGGTGGCGTAGAGCAGTTCCACGATCAACCGGTCCCGCAAAGCCAGCGGATCACCTTGCTGCGCACCGGATTTCGCGGCCGCCATGGCACTCAGCGCCTGATCCTGACGCAGCACCGCCGGCAGCGTGCGGCGCGCTTTGGGTACTTGCAGCCGGGCCGCGGGGTCATCGGCCAGCAGGTTGCGCCGCACCGCCCATGCGGTGAACGCCTTGACCGCCGACGTGCGACGCGCCAGCGTGGTACGGGCCGCACCGGCACCGGCCGCTGCGGCCAGCCACGACCGCAGCAGCGGCAGGCTCAGTGACCGCAGACCCGAGCCCGGCGCGCGCTGGTCGAGGAAGGCCAGCAGCGAGCGCAGGTCACCCAGGTAGGCGCGACGGGTGTGCGCCGAACGACCGCACTGCAGCGCCAGGTACTCGTCGAACTCGTCGAGGATCGCCTGCACCGGTCCACGGTCGCAGGCCGGGCCGCGGCTGGATCAGTCGACGCGCCGAAGTGTGTCCGGGGTGAGATCTTTGAGTGTCGGATAGCCGTCGACGGCCATGGTGAGATCGGCTTCGGCCAGCAGCGAACGCAGCACGTGCACAATGCCGTCCACGCCGCCCAGCGCCAGCCCGTAGGCGTAGGGCCGGCCGATACCCACCGCGCTCGCTCCCAGTGCCAGCGCCTTGATGATGTCGGCGCCGCTGCGGATTCCCGAGTCGAACAGCACCGGCAGCCCGTCGGCGGCCTCGACCACCGCGGGCAGGCAATCCAGTGCGGGCAGGCCGCCGTTGGCCTGCCGGCCACCGTGATTGGAGCAGTAGATGCCGTCGACGCCGCCGTCCTTGGCCCGGCGCGCGTCGTCGGGGTGGCAAATGCCCTTGACAATTAGCGGCAGGCTGGTCAGCGACCGCAGCCAGGGCAGGTCGTCCCAGGTCAACGGGTTGCCGAAAATCTGAGCCCAGCGCAGCACGACGGCGCGCGGATCTTCCGGCGGACTGGGCAGACCGGCGCGGAACACCGGGTCGCTGGTGTAGTTGCTCAGGCAGTGTCCGCGCAGCTGAGGGAAGTTCGCGGTGCTCAGGTCGCGTGGCCGCCAGCCGGGCACCCAGGTGTCGAGTGTGACCACGACGCCCTTGAATCCGGCCGCCTCGGCCCGCTGAACGAGGCTGGCGGCAAGCTCTCGGTCGCTGGGCGTGTACAGCTGGAAGAGGCCGGGGGTGTCGCCGAAATGCGCGGCGACGTCCTCTATCGGGTCGGCCGTCAGCGTCGACATCACCATCGGAACACCGGTGCGCGCGGCCGCCCGGGCGGTGGCCAGGTCGCCGTGGCCGTCTTGCGCGCAGATACCGATGACACCGATCGGCGCCATGAATATCGGTGCGGCCCACGTCATCCCGAATAACTCGACGGACAGGTCACGCTGGCTGGCGCCGACGAACATCCGTGGGATTAGGCCCCAGCGCTCGAAGGCGGTGCAGTTGGCGCGTTGGGTGCGCTCGTCACCGGCACCGCCGGCGACATATGACCACACTCCTGGCGGCATCGCCGCGGCTGCCTTGGCCTCCAGGTCCGCGAAGGCCATCGGCAGCGGTGGCGTTACCCCGGCCAGGCCCTGGAGGTAGATCTCGAACTGATAGTCGCCGAATGCCATGCAGTGAACAATGCCATCCGCGGATCAGTCTGCCGCGCCAGCCGCCGCCGTCGCCTGAGCGTCGGCCTCTTCTGCGGCGAGTTCCTGCTTCCACTGCCGGAACGTCTCTTCGGTACGTCCGCGGCGCCAATAGCCGGAGATCGACGCCCATTTCGCTGCTACACCGCGGTCCTTGCGGATGTAGGGCCGTAGATTGTGCATGACCGTTTGCGCCTCACCGTGGATGAAGACATGTGCCTGCCCGGCAGCCACGCAGTGGTTGTCACGGCTTTGATCAGCGGGGCGTTGTCGCCGGCGCGGTCCTCGGGGACCAGAGCGGCGCGCCCGCCGCGGTAGATCCAGTTCACTTCCACACCGTCGGGCGCCGGTAGGGCGATCTCGTCTTCAGGACCGGCGAACCCCGGCCGCCACGAGCCGGCCATGCCGTGCTCGCCGTGCACGGCGACGTCGATGGCAACTCGCAGGCTGCCGGATCGGCGTGACGCACCGTCAAGGTGCGAATGACCGGCCGTCGTGGAACGGGCAGGTCGCCGAAGCTGTCTAGCGTCAACGGCTGGGGCAAGCCGGCCACGTCGTCCCCCTCTACTAACCCTCCTGTCCCGTTCGGGCCGCTCGGCGTCGACTATACGAGCCGCCCCAGCTCATGCCGTCCGTCGCCGATGCTGCCGGACGATGCCCCAGCGGCCATCGTGCTGCGCCACGAGCCCGACGACCTCCAGCATCGCCAGCGGGCCCAGCACCCGCGCCGGCACCAGCCCGGCGGCGACGGCGATCTCGTCGATCGTGGCCAGGCCGCGGCCCGGAATCGCCTCGTACACCTGCCGCTCGATGTCGCTGAGGCCGTCCAGCGCCGTTGTCGGCCGCGGCTCCTCGGGCGCCAGCTCACCGATACGGCCCATGAATTCGACGATGTCCTCGGCCCGGGTGACCACCTGCGCGCCGCCGCGCAGTAACGCGTGGCAACCCACCGACGCCGACGACGTCACCGGCCCGGGGACCGCGCCCACCACCCGGCCCAACGCGCGCGCCCACGCGGCGGTGTTCGCAGCTCCGCTGCGCACACCGGCTTCCACCACGACCGCCGCGCCGGCAAATGCGGCCACTAAGCGGTTGCGGGTCAGGAACCGGTACCGGGCAGGACGCATCCCCGGCGGGTATTCGGTGACTAGTAACCCATGGCCGCCGATGCGATGCAGCAGCCCGGAATGGCCTGCCGGATAGAGGATGTCAATGCCGCCGGCAAGAACCGCGACGGTGACGCCGTCGGCTGCCAGCGCGGCGCGGTGGGCCGCGCCGTCGATCCCGTAAGCGCCGCCGGAGACGACGACGACGTCGCGCTCCACCAGCCCCGCGGCCAGGTCGACGGTCACGTGCTCGCCGTAGGCGGTTGCCGCGCGGGTTCCCACGAGGGCCGCCGCGCGCTGCGTCGTCTCATCAAGCCGCTCGGGACCCAGCGCCCACAACACCAGGGGCGGCTTGGCTTGCGGCTTGTCGGCGACGGCGATGCCGCCGAACGCGGCGAAGGCGCACACCGGGTACTCGTCGTCGTTGGGCGTGATTAGCCGCCCACCACGACGCGCGAGCAACTCGAGATCTGCTGCTGCCCGGTCGATTTCGCGCCTGGCGTGGGTGTGGCGCGCCAGGGCGTCGTCGACCAGCCCCCGCATGACCCGTTCGGCGGCCTCCACCGGGCCCACCCGGTGCACCAGCGCGGCGAGTTCGGCGCACGGTGGTTCAGCCACCCGAGACAGGTAGGCCCATGCTCGCAGCGTCGAATCACTCATCGCCACGCTCCGGCGCCGAGCGAGGTGCGACCGGCCAGGTCGGCGAGGAACTTCCCACCCAATCGTCGCCGTCAGCGGCAAATCGGAATCGTCCCAAGGATTCGCCAAGGTTCGCCCAAGGTCTGCCCTTCAATCTCTTCTCATCAACCCACTGGGTTGCAACAGGGTCCCACGATGAAAGAGACATACCGACATGAGCAGCACCTACGAGGCCAAGTCCGAGCCGTACGCTTCGCCGAGCGATACGCAATCTCTGGACGGATCGCCCAAAGATCCGCGCAGCGCCGTCCCGGCCCGCCGGACCAATGTTTGGTTGGTTGCGGCCTCCGTAGTGGCGCTGTCCGGCTGCTACGACTGGTACGCCAACCCCATGGTGAGCCTGTGTGGCTTGTACCACTGGCATGTCAGCCCCACTGTGCCCATTTTGAGCGTCGTTATCGCTTTCGTGTTGGTAGCGGCGGACCTGATGAAGCAGGACGCCGAACGCGGTCGCGCACTGACGCAATCCGCCCGGGCGATCGCCATTCTCTGGACGGTGGTGAATGTGGCGCTGTTGCTTTCGGGGCACTAGTTGCCAGCCGCAAACTGGTGACCATCGCCGCCATTCGTCGCCACGTTCACCTTCGGCTCTGTTGAGCTGACGCAGCGCCCTGGACGTGGTGGTCATCGCGACGCTCCGGGTTGGCGGAAGCTCAGCGCGGCGGATACTTCGTCGACGCCGGGCGAGGTGCGACCGGCCAGGTCGGCAAGGGTCCAGGCGACCCGCGTGCTGCGATGTACGCCGCGGATGCTGAGCAGCCCGCGGTCCAGCGCGGTGCGCAACGGTTGCATCGCGGCGCTGCCGAGCTGGAATTTCCGCCGCAACAGCGCTCCGCTAACTTCGGCGTTGGTGTGGAATCCGTGTGTGCCCCAGCGTTCGGCGGCGGCGGCGCGGGCGGCGGCCACCCTGTTTCGTACCTGCTGAGACGACTCGGCCTCGACGGCGGAGAACGCGTCGGTGCGCACCGGATGCATATGTACCCGCAGATCGACGCGGTCCATCAGCGGCCCGGACAGACGACCCAGGTAACGGCGTTTGGCCATCGGCTTGCAGATGCAGTCCCGCGGATCAGCAGGCGCGCAGGGACAGGGGTTGGCCGCCAGCACCAGCTGAAAGCGGGCCGGGTAGCGGGCCACCCCGTCACGGCGTGCGAGCCGAATTTCGCCGTCCTCCAACGGTGTTCGCAGAGCCTCCAAGGCGCTGACACCGATCTCGGCGCACTCGTCGAGGAACAGCACCCCGCGGTGTGCCCGGCTGACCGCGCCCGGCCGGGCCATTCCTGCTCCCCCGCCGACCAGGGCCGCGACACTGGAGCTGTGATGCGGCGCCACGAACGGCGGCCTGGTGATCAGCGGCGTGGCATCCGAGAGCAGGCCGGCCACCGAGTGAATCGCGGTGACCTCCAGCGATTCACTGTCCGACAGCGGTGGCAGTAAACCGGGAAGCCGTTGTGCCAGCATCGTTTTACCCACCCCGGGTGGGCCGGTCAGCATCAGGTGATGGGCGCCGGCTGCCGCCACCTCGACCGCGAAGCGGGCCTGGGCCTGTCCCACCACATCGGCGAGATCCACCGACGGCTCGGGCTCCGGCACCGTCCCGCTGATCTTGTCCTCCAGCCGCGCCGAGCCGCTGAGCCAGGCCTGCAGCTGCGCCAGGGTACGCACCCCCCACACCTGGATGCCGTCGACCAGGCTGGCTTCGGCCAAGTTCTCTGACGGAACCACGACGGCCGACCAGCCGGCCACTTTGGCCGCCAGCACCGCCGGCAACACGGCACGCACCGGCCGGACCCGGCCGTCCAACGCCAATTCGCCCAGCAACACCGTCGTCTCCAAACGACACAACGGCTTCGTCTCTTGCGCTGACAACACCGCCGCTGCCAGAGCGATGTCGTAAACCGAACCCACTTTCGGCAGCGTCGCCGGCGAGAGCGCAAGAGTGAGCCGCGCCATCGGCCAACGGTTGCCGCAGTTGGTGATTGCCGCCCGCACCCGGTCCCGCGACTCCTGCAGCGCCGCGTCGGGCAGCCCGACCAGATGCACTCCGGGCAGGCCCGAGGAAATGTCGGCTTCGATCTCCACGATTTCGCCGTCCAGTCCGCGCACCGCCACCGAGAAAGCGCGCCCCAGCGCCATCAGCCAATTCCCTGCAGGTGCACGATCTCCGGGGTGCGGCGGCGCCCGATCCGCACGCCGATCACGTCGATGCGAATCTCCGCCCAGCTTCGGTCCTGGCCGGCCAGCCAGATCGCGGCCAGCCGGCGCAGCCTACGCAGTTTCTGCACAGTCACCGCGTGCGGCAACCCGCCGAAACCGTCGCCGGTGCGGGTCTTGACCTCGACGAAGATCACCGTGCGCGCCGCGGTGTCCGCAGCGACCACATCCAGCTCGCCGTAGCGGCACCGCCAGTTGCGGGTCACGATGGTCAGCCCCAGCCGGGCCAGGTGATCCACCGCAAACTGCTCGCCGAGCGCCCCCAACTCGGCCCGTGTCAACGTCGTCATGGAGCTCACAGTGCGTCAGAGCGCTGACGGGCATGTGCGTGACATGGCCGTCAGACCGGTCGAAAGGCCAGTTATCCCCAGCCGCGGATCGATCCACAGCGGCAAGCGCGGGGGCGTCGCGGCAGTTGGTGCATCATGACCGGAACCGGCAGGCGAAAGTCACTGCGGCGCAGTACGCTTCCAGCTGTGCTGGTTCCCAAGTCACCGCGCTCGATGCCGAAGACCGACTCCGCGGGCTAATACGGCAGCGTCGATGCGGCGCCCGGTGTCGAACCGCTACGGCGCTGGTGAGCGCGCCCGCCGGGCTTTCTTCGAGCTGGTGGCCGAATTCGGACCAGGACCGCTGGACGCCTACGACTGCAAACCCGAGTGATTCCGGCGGTCACCCGGTCACGACTGCGCAGATAACCGACCAAACGCTGCATAAACGCGCCCTGACCGGTGGCGTGGGCCCCGGGGGTCACCAGGACCGCCTCCGCTAAAAGTCGCGCCAATGACCACTTGGCCGCAGAATCTACGTACAGGGAAGGAAAGGGATCGCCTGATGAAGACAAAGCTGATGATCATCGCGGCCTGCGCGGCCGCTGCGCTGGCGGGCAGCGGCGTTGCCTATGCAGATCCGGCGCCGCAACCCGACCCGAACGGGCCGAAGTGCTTGCAAATGGGCGGCGACGACCCGCATTTGCAATGGTCGCCGTGCGGCTGGGTGTATTCGGACTCGGAAGGCTGGACGCAGGTTCCACCCCCATAGGCACCACCGGCGAACCACGACCGGTTTGCCCCTGAGCGGGCCGGCGTCCATCCAAGCGGCCGGTCCCGACACTGCGACCATTGCATCGACGAGATGCCGGCCGCAGATGAGGATTGCGGTGTACGGCAGGTGAGCCGTCGAGGCTTCCGCCGCGCCCTGACCGCGGACTGATCCCACCACGGCGTTGCGCACGCCGTTGAGCTGCCGTTAACATCGCGTTCAGGCGATGAGGCTCGCCTTTAACCGCCTTCCTGGCTGATGGCTTCTACCTATGTGTGTTGTGGGTAGAAGGGGTGGGAAGAACTGGTGGCGAGGCCGGTCGATGCCGAAACAAACGGTGGTCAGTCAGGCCGCCGGCGCATCCGATCGCCTGGCGCTGCAGCGGCCGTCGGCGCCGCAGCCGTGCGAGCCCCCCAATACCTTTGTTGCACTTGTCAAATCGCCAGGGTCTGCCCGGGAATGACCATCTGATGGGCTGCCCAAACCACCCGGCGTTCCTTTTGACGTCGTCATCCATTTCACCCGCTCGTGACGGGCTATTGTTGCAATCCAACAACTTCGGACGCAAATCGGCCGTTCACCACCGCCGTCACGAACAAGCGTTCCCGCCCAAGCGCATTTATTTCGTTGAAAATCGGGATCAAGAGGAATCAAGAGAAAGGACGTTTCATGTCATTCGTCACGACACAACCGGAAGCGCTCAGCGCAGCGGCCGACAGCCTGGCGGGCATCGGTTCGGCGATCAGCGCCCAGAATAGCGCCGCAGCGGCGCCCACCACCGGCGTCATACCTGCCGCCGCCGACGAGGTATCCGCCCTGACCGCCTCACAATTCGCCATCCATGCACAGATGTACCAGGCAATCAGCGCGCAGGCCGAGGCAATCCATCAACAATTCGTCAGCACGCTCGGCATGAGTGCGACGTCGTATGCGGCCACCGAAGCCGCCAACGCGATCACAGCCGGCTAGGGGAACACGACAATGGATTTCGCAATGTTAACGCCGGAGATCAACTCCGGCAGAATGTATGCCGGTCCCGGATCGGGGCCCATGCTGGCCGCTGCGGCCGCATGGGATGGGCTGGCCGGTGAACTGAATTCGACGGCTGCCTCCTATCGAGCGGTGATCTCCGGTCTGAGTGCCGGGCCGTGGGTAGGTCCCTCGTCAGCGTCGATGGCGGCGGCGGCCGGATCGTACCTGGAGTGGATGACCGCCACTGCCGCACAAGCCGAGCAAGCCGCCACCCAGGCCAAAGCGGCAGCAGCTGCTTATGAGACGGCGTTCGCGATGACGGTGCCACCGACGGTGGTCGCAGCTAACCGCAGCACGTTGATGGCACTGGTCGCGACCAACATCCTGGGTCAGAACACCTCTGCGATTGCGGCCACCGAAGCCGACTACGCCGAGATGTGGGGCCAGGACGCCGCCGCGATGTACGGTTACGCCGGCTCGTCGGCGGCAGCATCGACGTTGACGCCGTTCAGCCCGCCCCCGCCGACCACTAACCCGGCCGGGATGGCGCCAGCGGTCGCGCAAGCTGTAGAGACACCTGCGCAGGCAATCATGTCCACCGGACCGCAGCTGATGTCGGCGCTCCCCCAGGCGCTCGCAGTCCGCGGCGGCGCGGCTCCGGCTGCAACCCCGGATCTGACCGGGCTGCTCGCTACCCTGACGCTGATCGCGATACCCCTGACCGCGGCCGACTTGCCCATTGCGACCACGAGTGCCACCGCGTCGACCACGAGCGCGTCGGCGTCGTTCACCTCGGTAGGCACCACCTACCGAGGTTTCCTGATCAATGCCGACCGAGATTACGCGCAAGGCAAGGGGCCCTACACCGGCTACGGGCCGGGTGCCGCCATGGTGCCGGAATGGATCATCGGCGGGCCCGACGCTCTCGCTGATGCGGCGCCCGCACAGTCGGCGCCGATGGCCGCCGGCTTGGGTCAGGGAACGACGGTCGGCGCCCTGTCTGTGCCGCCGAAGTGGGCGTCGGCGGCTCCGGCATACCGGCCGGTTGCCTATACGTTGCCGCTCACGGCGGCCGGCGCGGCTCCGGAAATGGTGGCGGGGGGCAGTTCCGGCAGTCTGTTCAGTGAGATGGCGTTGGCGGGCCTGGCCGGGAGTGCCGTCGGCGGCACTGCTGCCCTGGGGCGCGGGGATCAGCGCATCAGGACGACCAGTCGCGACATCTCGCGGCCACGGCAGCGTCCGGACAGCGGGGCGGTCACCGAGATCGCTGCCGAGCTGCGCGAACTCGCTACGCGGGCGCAATCGCTGCTGGCCAAGCTTGCCGATTCCGGCCTGATGACCGACGACCAGATCACCGAGCAGAAACGACGCTTTCTCGGTTAGTGGATGCAGAACGCGTTGGGTGCATCACCTGGTCAAAGCGCCGGCCCAACCGGGGTCGATTACGATAGTGAACCCGATGGCCCCGTCGGGTGGGCGCCCGGTATAACTGAGAGCTGCTAATGATTGAGCCGTCGATAATTGCCGGCCGGGGCAGCATCTGAAACGAGGACCACGAGGGCAACGGGGAACGAAGTGGCGGACGAGGCGAACGATGGCACCGGTGCGTCGGCACCCGGCATGGTGACCGCAGATCCCGCGACGGTCTTCGCCGCGCTCGCCGAAATCATCTACCAGGGGTCCGACGCCACCGAGGTGTACGCCGCCATCTGCATTGCCGCCACCCTGGTCGTCTCCGGCTGCGACCACGCCAGCCTGCTCGTGAAGCGCCACGGCAAGTACGTCACCGTCGCCGCCAGCGACTCGATCGCCCGGCGCGTCGACGATTTGGAGCGCAGCGAGGGCGACGGCCCGTGCGTCGACGCGATCGAGGAGGAAACTCCCCAAATCGAACCTGATCTGACCAGGCCGTGCCAGTGGCCGAAACTGGCCGCCCGACTTGTCGGGAGACACCGGTCCGCGGCGCCATGGGATTCCGGCTGCTGGTCAACCAGCGCAAAACCGGAGCGCTCAACCTGTTCAGCGACACCCCCAACAGCTTCAACAAAGAATCCGCCGGGCAGGCCATTGTGCTGGGCGCGTTCGCCAGCGTGGCGATCAACGCCATTGCCCAAGGCGAGGATGCCGCCACCATGCGGCGCGGACTGGCCAGCAACCGCGAAATCGGCAAGGCGGTCGGCATGTTGATGATGCTGCACGGATTTTCTGAGGACGACGCGTTCGCCTTGCTGCGGCGCCATTCCCAGCACCTGAACATCAAGCTGGCCGATGTGGCGCGACAGGTCATCGAACGCCGGGGCGTCGTGTCGGCGACGACGACCAGCGTTCGCTCGGCGTCTGACTGCCGCTGGTCAGTCAAAAAGCCGCGGCCAGGGCGCCAGGGTTTCCGCCGACGTATGGGTCGGCTGCCAGCCGAGCTGGTTTTTCGCTTTGCTGGTATCCATCACCACCGACGTCCGTGAGCTGTGCAGCCATTCGAGTGCCGAGGGAACAAACGGCAATTTGGCGATCGCCGCCGACGCTGCCGACGCCGCAGCGGCCGGTACCCGCACCGGTCGGCCACCCAACGCCTCGGCCACGTCGGAGATGGTGATCAATCCGTCGCCGGCGATGTTGTAGGCCCCCGGCGGCGCCGGAGCCGTGGCCGCCAGCGCGACCGCCTCTGCGACGTCGTCGTGGTGAACGAGCTGCAACGGGACACCGGGATCGGGCACCACCGGCTTCAACGCCGGAACCGCGCCGACCACCGCACGCACCGGTGCAGGCAGCTGGTTCCACGGCATTGCGTCGGCCAGCGCGTGGGCCTTGGGCCCGGCGACGATGCACGGCCGCAGGATGAAGACTTCCAGCGACGTGCCAGCGGTGATTTCGGCAAGCGCGGCCTCGCATGCGGCCTTTTGCTCGGAGTAGTAGTGCTCGGCCGATCCGCGCGGCGCGACGTCCTCGGTGAGCGGTACCGGATTGTCGGGGTAATAGCCGTAGGCCGCTACCGATGAGGTGTACACCAGCCGTCTGGGCTGCTGCGCGTCGACCGTTGCCTCGAATACGTTGCGGGTGCCCTGCAGGTTGATCCGGGCGCTGTCTTCACGCGAGCCCATGATGATGAACGCAAGGTGGACGACGACGTCGGCATCGGCGATCAACGCGTCCACCGCGTCACGGTCGGTAATGTCGCCCTCTCGGTACGTCGTCTTTGTCCACCCCAGCGTCGAGGGGTCGAACGGCCGGCGTGCCATGCCGACGATCTTCGACACGGCGGGTTCGCGTTCCAGCGCCGTGACGGCCGAGGAGCCGATCTCTCCAGTTGGACCGGTGACGGCGACAGTGATTCCCACCCGACCATATTGCCCGCCAGTCCCGCCGGCGAAACGTGAATAAACGATGTGGTGTGTGGGGCACGCCGCCAGTGGTTACAAGGTAGGGAAAGAAACTAGCGCGGGAGAAGAACCATGGAGCTGATGCCACCGGCCGATTCAATGTTCCTCCTCGGCGAATCGCGCGAACGCCCGATGCACGTCGGCGCACTGCAGCTGTACCAGCCCCCCGACGACGCCGGACCGGACTTCGTGCGCGAATCCTACGAAGCGATGCTGAGCTGCGACGACGTCCAGCCCCTCTTCAGCAAGCATCCGGCGTTCTTCGGTCCCCTCACCAATGTGGCGTGGTCCTTGGACAAAAAAGTCGAGCTCGACTACCACTTCCGCAGATCCGCGGTGCCCAGTCCCGGCCGAGTGCGCGACCTGCTAGAACTGACCTCCCGGCTGCACAGCAACCTGCTCGACCGCCACCGGCCGCTGTGGGAAGCGCATCTGGTGGAAGGCCTGAGCGACGGGCGCTACGCGGTGTACATCAAATTTCACCACTCGCTGCTCGACGGGGTGTCGGCGATGAAAATGCTGCAGCGCGCGTTCACCACCGATCCTGATGACGACGAAGTCCGCGTGCCGTGGGAGCTCAAGCCGCGGCGTCACAAGAGCAACGGGGAGGGTCCGTCTGCGCTGCAAAGGGTGACCAGCACGGTGGGCTCAGCCGCCTCATTGGCGCCATCGACGTTGAAGCTGGCACGTGCCGCACTGCTGGAACAACAGCTCACCTTGCCGTTCCGGGCGCCCAAGACGATGTTCAATGTGCGGATCGGCGGCGCGCGACGAATCGCCGCGCAGTCCTATTCGCTGGACCGGATCAAGGCCGTGAAGAATGCCGCCGGCATCACCGTCAACGACGTCGTCCTGGCGATGTCCGCGGGCGCCCTGCGCGATTATTTGATCGACCAACAAGCGCTTCCCGACACCCCCCTGATCGCCATGGTTCCGGTTAGTCTGCGCAAGGAGGACGGCGGCGGCGGAAACGCGGTTGGCGCGCTCTTGTGCGACCTCGGCACCCACATCGAAGACCCCGCGAAGCGCCTGCAGGTGATTACCGAGTCGATCAGCGGCAACAAGAAAGTCTTCATCGAGCTGCCACAGGTGGAGCAACTCGCGCTGTCCGCCACAGTGGTCGGCGGGCTGTTTCTCGGCATGATTCCCGGTTTCATCCGGACCGCGCCGCCGCCGTTCAACATTGTGATTTCCAATGTGCCGGGTGCCCAGGAACAGCTGTATTGGCGCGGCACACCGCTGGTCGGCAACTATCCGCTGTCGGTCGCCCTGGACGGACAGGCGATCAACATCACGGTCGCCAACAACGCGGACAACCTCGACTTCGGCCTGGTCGCCGCAAGGGGCAACGTGCCGCACATGCAGCGGATGCTCGGGCATCTGGAAACGGCGCTCAAAGACCTCGAGCGCGCCGTCGGCGCGTAGAGCGACGGGGTTTCGGCCCGGTCTACTCGGGGAGCCGCAGCTCGGGCTTCTCGACCTCTTCGATGTTGACGTCTTTGAACGTGATCACCCGCACTTGCTTGACGAATCGGGCGGGTCGATACATGTCCCATACCCACGCATCGGCCAGCCGCAGCTCGAAGTACACCTCGCCGTCGGCGTTGCGGGGCACCATCTCGACGCTGTTCGCCAGATAGAACCGTCGCTCTGTCTCCACGACGTAGGAGAACTGGCCCACGATGTCCTTGTATTCGCGGTACAGCGAGAGCTCCATCTCGGTCTCGTACTTCTCGAGATCTTCGGCACTCATCTGCTCAGCCGTCCTTCTCCTGGGCTAGGTCCGTTCGCCGGGCTGTATCCATGGCCATCTCCATGGCCATCTTCCCCCACCCGGATTCACCGCTCTGATCCGGAGGGGAGGGGGCACAGTCCGCCACCACCCGGGTCCCCGACCTGGTCGAAACACGCCGGACGTTGATGAACGAATAACGATGCTGGCCACAGGGCCCCAGCGCGGTCAGCGCCGCCGAGTGCGCCGGCGTGCTGTAGCCCTTGTGTTCGGCGAAGCCGTAGCCGGGGTGATCGGCATCCATCGCCACCATCAATCGATCCCGGCTGACCTTGGCCAGCACGCTGGCGGCCGCAATGCAGGCCGCGGCCGCGTCGCCACCGATCACCGGCAGCGACGGTATCGGCAGCCCCGGGACGCGAAAACCGTCGCTCAGCACATAACCGGGACGCACCGACAGGCCCGCTACAGCCCGGCGCATGCCCTCAATATTGGCCACGTGGACCCCGCGCTGATCGACGTCGACCGACGAGATGAACACCACGTGGTAAGCCAGCGCGTAGCGGCGAATCATCGGGAACAGTTTTTCCCGCGCTTTCTCAGTGAGCTTTTTCGAGTCATCCAGCAGGGCCAGGCTCTCCAATCGTCCTGGCCCGAGGACGCAGGCCGCGACCACCAGCGGTCCCGCGCAGGCGCCGCGGCCGACCTCGTCCACACCGGCCACCGGGCCCAGACCGCTGCGATACAACGCGGACTCCAGAGTGCGCAATCCGGCGGATTTACGAATTACCGTCCGCGGCGGCCAAGTCGTGGCCACCGTCACTTTCCTTGCTGGGGGTCCACCGATCCCACACCGCGCCACCGTGACGGCGGCCACACGATGAACCGGGACTTGCCGATGACGTTGTCGACCGGCACGGTGCCCGCCATCGGGTCACCGGTACACAGCAGACCCTTGATCGCGTCGGCCGGGATAGTGGTGCAGTGGGCCCGCGAGTCCGCTGAGTGAGTGCGGTTGTCGCCCATCACCCACAGCCGGCCCTGCGGAACGGCGACCGGCCCGAATTCGCTGCCCAGGCAGGGAATCGTCGAGGGGTCGGCCATCATCGTCGCCGGATCCAGGTATGGCTCCCGCAACGGCTTCCCGTCGACGGTCAAACCGGTGTCGTTGCGGCACTGCACGGTCTGCCCGCCCACCGCAATGACCCGCTTGACCAGGTCATTCTCGTCCGGCGGCACGAAGCCGACGAACGACAGTGTGTTCTGCAGCCAGCGCACCGCGGTGTTGTGCGACCGGATCGACTTGTACCCCAGACTCCACGAGTGCGGTCCCCTGAACACGATCACGTCGCCGGGCCGCGGCGAGCCGAAGCGGTAGGAGAGCTTGTCGACCATGATGCGGTCGCCGACGCACCCCGAACATCCGTGCAGCGTGGGCTCCATGGATTCGGACGGAATGAGATATGGACGCGCCACGAACGTCAACATGACGTAGTAGAGCAGCACCGCAATGACCGCCAGGATCGCCGTTTCGCGCAGCGCCGCGTGCTTTTTGGGTTCCGGCTCGGGGTCGACGGTCGCAACGTCCCGGGTGTGCTCGCCGTTCTTGAGTTTCGGCTCCGACGCATCGGAGTGCGGCTCAGAGGGCGAGTCCTCGGTTTCAGTCACCAGATCAGCGTAGCCAGCGCTGCGCCCCGGCGATCACACCGCCCGGCGACGACGCGGGCCGTGCCAACGGTCAGCGCTTTTCCTTGATCTTGGCCTTCTTGCCGCGCAGCTCGCGCAGGTAGTACAGCTTGGCGCGGCGAACATCACCACGGACCACGACCTCGATGTGGTCGATGTTGGGCGAGTGCACCGGGAAGGTGCGTTCGACGCCGACGCCGTAGCTTTCCTTGCGGACCGTGAAAGTCTCGCGGATACCGCCGCCCTGCCGGCGGATCACGACACCCTTGAAGACCTGGATGCGCTCCTTGGCGCCCTCGATCACCTTGACGTGCACGTTGATCGTGTCGCCTGGGCTGAAGGCCGGGATGTCGTCGCGCAGCGACGCCTTGTCGACGAAGTCCAGCGTGTTCATGGGCGAATGACTTTCTATGCGGTCGCGGCTGCGGGCAGCACCTCGCGCCAACCGGCGCGTGGCCCAAGCCGATGGATTCGGGCATCAGAGTGTATCTCGCAGCAGGTGCGAGCACCTGGCCGCCGACACCCGCTGAAGACAACTGTTCAATTGTGCCAGATGGCGCCCAGGCAGGGAAATCACAGGAAATCGCGGACCTACGCTACCCTCGCGACGTGCCGCCGAGTGGTACATATGACACAGGTTTGGTCGCACCAGACCGGACGGCCGCGCGCTAGTCTGATGCCGCGGGCAGATGGCAGTGCGGCAGGGCCCGATTCGAGTTACTCAATCGCTTTCTGGTGACAAGGAGAGGCATGCCAGCCCGGCCGCCACTGCTATTCGCCGCCGCTGCCGCGGTGGTGATGGTGTTGACGGCGGGCTGCGAAGCCAGGGTGTACGGGGCTGCCACGACAAAACCGCCGACTTCGCGCCCGGTTGTGGTTGCGCCGCTAATCGAGGCGATCACACCGCGCGATTCGGCACAGCTGAGCGGCGCCTTCGGCGCGCTGCCGATTCG
The DNA here is from genome assembly GCA_963787635.1 of uncultured Actinomycetota bacterium. GTDB lineage: Bacteria > Actinomycetota > Actinomycetes > Mycobacteriales > Mycobacteriaceae > Mycobacterium. Next base: position 74,747 of record CAWBDP010000018.1, read on the forward strand.
CATCAGACAGGCCACCGACGACGCTGCCGCCGCCGGGGCGGCCGTCTCGGTTGCGCTGTTCGACCGCGCCACCAACCAGATGATCTCCAACGGCAACCAGCAAATCCCCGGCATCGCGTCGGTGGCCAAGATATTCATCGCCGACGAACTGCTGCTGCGGGAAGCCCAGGGCGACACCACGCTCTCTGCTGACGACCGTGCGGCGCTGGACATCATGCTGCGGTCATCCGACGACGATGCGGCGGAACGATTCTGGAGCCAGGGCGGCGGCGATGCGATCACCACCGCGGTCGCGGCACGGTACGGATTGACCGACACCGCGCCGGGCGACGACGGGCGCTGGTGGAACATCATCAGCACGGCATCCGACCTGATCCGTTATTACCGAATGTTGCTCGACGGCTCCGGCGGCCTCCCGCCCGACCGCGTCGACACCATCATCAACGACCTGGCTGAAGCCACCCCCACCGGAATCGACGGCTATCCGCAGCGATTCGGCATCCCGGACGGTCTGTACGCCGAGCCGGTCGCGGTCAAGCAGGGCTGGATGTGCTGTATCGGCGAGGACTGGATGCACCTCTCGACCGGAGTGATCGGCCCGCAACGGCGCTACATCATGGTGATCGAGTCGCTGCAGGCCTCCGATGACGCCACCGCGCGGGAGACCATCACCAATGCCGTCAAGACGATGTTTCCCAACGGCCGGATCTGATCAACCCGGATTTCATCGAGCGGGAGTTTGATCGAGCGGGAGTTTCATCGAGCGGGAGTTTCATCGAGCCCCGGAGTTTCATCGAGATTGACTCTGACGCAGCGTTTCCGCGGGGAAGCGGCGCTGACGTCGGCCTGGACGCCGGGTAGGTCACCCCGGGTCCAGGTCCGGACGGCGCTCACGGGTGCGCCGCAGTGCGGCCTCCTCGCGCCACGCGGCGATGCGGGCGTGGTCGCCGGAAAACAGCACCTCGGGCACCTCGAGGCCGCGCCAGCTCGGCGGGCGGGTATAGCTCGGCCCTTCCAGCGACCCGACCCGGCCCGATGAATACGAATCGTCGCAGTGCGACAAGGGATTGCCCAGCACACCGGGCAGCAGCCGCAGCACCGCCTCGATCATCACCAACGCGGCCGATTCCCCACCCGGCAACACATAGTCGCCGATCGAGACCTCCGCCACCCGCATCCGGCGAGCGGCGTCCTCGACGACTCGCTGATCGATTCCCTCGTAGCGCCCGCACGCGAAAACCAGATGCGTCTCGGTGCTCCAGTGCCGTGCGGTGGCCTGGTGAAACGGTACACCGGCCGGCGTGGGTATTACGAGAAGCGTTTCACCGGAACAGATTTCGTCAAGCGCTGCACCCCAAACCGGCGCCTTCATCACCATGCCCGGACCGCCGCCGTAGGGTGCGTCATCGACCGACCGGTGCACATCGTGGGTCCAGCGCCGCAGGTCGTGAACCGCCAACTCGACCAGCCCCGACTCGATCGCCTTGCCCGGCAACGATTGCCGCAGAGGATCCAGATACCCGGGGAAGATCGTCACGACATCGATTCTCATCGTCTGCGCGCTATCGCTAACTCAGGTCCAGCAGGCCGTCGGGGGGGTCGATCTCAACTATGCGGTCCGCCAGCGACACCGATGTCACGATGGCGCTGACGAAAGGGACGAGCACCTCGCCGTCGCCGTCCGGCCGCCGGACCGCCAGCAGTTCGCCGGCGGCGGTGTGCAGCACCTCGGCGACGGTACCGATATGGCGGCCCGATATCGTCTGCACCCCGAGACCTTCCAGCTGGTGGTCGTAATACTCGTCGGGATCCTCGATCGGCGGCAGGTCATTGGAGTCGATGAGAAACAGGCTGCCCCGCAGCGCCTCGGCGGCGGCACGATCGGTCACCCCGGCCAACCGCACCAACAGCCTGCCGCCGTGCGCGCGGACCGCCTCGACGACATAGCGGCGTTCTTGGTCAGAGTCACGAAAACCTTTGGTGCGCAGAGTGTTTCCAGGCGCAAACCGGATATCGGGATCGTCTGTGCGGACATCGACGGCAACCTCGCCGGTGATGCCGTGCGCCTTCGTCACGCGCCCGACTACCAAGTCCAACAGGGCACCATGAGCATGTGCTGGCCTACTGGTCGGTGTCCACCACGTCGACGCGGATACCGCGACCGCCGATCCCGGCGACCAGCGTGCGCAACGCGGTCGCGGTGCGTCCCCCGCGGCCGATCACCTTACCGAGATCGTCCGGATGGACGTGCACTTCGACGGTCCGTCCGCGCCGGCTGGTGACGAGGTCGACCCGGACTTCGTCGGGGTTGTCGACGATCCCGCGGACCAGATGCTCGACGGCGTCAACGACGGCGGTACTCATGACACTCGTCAGCTCTCGGTCGCAGGCGCCTGGGTGCCCTCGGCGGGCTGGTCGACGACTTCGTCGGCCTTAACGGTTTCGGCGGCGGGGACGGTTTCGGCAGCCTTCTTGGCCGGGGCTTTCTTGGCCGCGGCCCTCTTCTTCGGCGTGGTGGCCTCTGCGGTGGGTGCGCCGTCGGCGGCGGCCAGCGCGGCGCTGAACAACTCCAGCTTGCTGGGCTTGGGCTCGGCGACTTTCAGCCTGCCTTCGGCGCCGGGCAGGCCCTTGAACTTCTGCCAGTCACCGGTGATCTTCAGCAGCTTCAAGACCGGCTCGGTGGGCTGGGCACCCACCGAAAGCCAATACTGGGCACGCTCGGAGTCGATCTCGATCAGGCTCGGGTCTTCCTTGGGGTGATACCGGCCGATGACCTCGATGGCGCGGCCGTCGCGCCGGGTCCGCGCGTCGGCGACGGAGATGCGGTATTGGGGATTGCGGATCTTGCCAAGCCGGGTGAGTTTGATTTTCACGGCCATGCTGCAGCGACTTCTCCTGTGTGTGTCACGCTGCAATTCAGCGATCCAGACGGGATGCCCGGACCCGGTTTTGCCTTGCGTGTATGACCAGCCGCACAAGCACCCCGATCGAGGTGGGTCACGCGGCGGACAGCCGCCCATTGTGCCAGAGCCTGGCCAAACGGCGGAAATCCGTCGGCGGCCCAGCGTTGACTCTGCGGCTGCTGTGAGCCCTACTCGCACTTCTGCGCGGTAGCCGCAGAGTCAACGAAGACACTCTGAGCGTCATGGACGCCGGTCGAAGCATTTGGTCTCAGCGCGACGGCTCATCCGCCAGCCGGCCGGGGTGCGAACGAATTCGTCGTCGTACCACAGCCCCAGCAACATCGTGGTGGGGTGTTCGCCGCCGAAAACCATCGGATTGAAGCAGAACGTGCGCGCGGTTGCAGACTCACCGGCGAGCTGGATCGACGGCAGGCCCAGCATGTGCGCGTAGTTGGCAAAGCCCGGTAGCACCTCCGCCAGCCACGCCTTGACCTCGGGGAATCGGCCGTCGATTCCGCCCATGGCGCGATAGTCGATGTATGCATCGGCGGTGAACACCGCGTCGAGGTCGTCGAATCGACGCTGGTCGATGGCGCTGGAGTAGTCCACCAAAAGCTGCTGAATCTCCAACCGGTCCGAGATATCACCCAGGCTCAACATGGGTTGATTCAACACTCTGGCACCGCTGACCACGGTCACCGGGCTGTGCCCGATTGCCCGCCTCGCCCCCTCGCCATCCCCTCGCAAGCTGGGGAACCCCCTCGCGGCTGGGGGGAAACCCCCGCCTCGGAAGCTCCCCTTCCGCATCGTCACCGGGCTATGCCCGATTGCCCGCCTCCTCCTCGGAAGCTCCCCTTCCGCATCGTCACCGGGCTATGCCCGATTGCCCGCCTCCTCCTCGGAAGCTCCCCTTCCGCATCGTCACCGGGCTATGCTGAGCGGCCATGCGGAAGCCCCTTGCCGCGCTGGCGGCTTTTTTTGCGGTTCTGGCCGGCTGCGTCGGCAGCTGCTTGGTAGGCGCGGTGCCGGCGTCGGCCGACGCCGGTGTGCAGCCGGTGGGCTCGGTTCCGATCCCCGACGGGCCGGCCCAGACCTGGATCGTCGCCGATCTCGACAGTGGCCAGGTGTTGGCCGGCCGTGACGAGAACGTGCCCCACCCACCGGCGAGCACCATCAAAGTGCTGCTTGCCTTGACAGCGCTGGACGAGGTGAACCTGGATTCCACAGTGGTCGCTGACCCGGCCGACACCCAGGCCGAGTGCAGCTGTGCCGGCATCAAAGCGGGCCGCAGCTATACCGCACGCCAACTCCTCGACGCAGTGCTGCTGATTTCCGGCAACGACGCCGCCAATACGCTGGCGCATCTGATGGGCGGCCAGGACGCCGCGGTGGCCAAGATGAACGCGAAGGCCGCGTCGCTGGGGGCGATGGGCACCCATGCCTCGACCCCGTCGGGCCTTGACGGGCCGGGCGGCTCGGGCGCCTCTACCGCGCACGATCTGGCCGTCATCTTCCGTGCGGCCATGGCCAACCCGGTGTTCGCCCAGATCACCGCCGAGCCGTCGGCCATGTTCCCCGGCGACAACGGTGATCAGCCGATCGTCAACCAGGACGAGCTGCTGCAGCGGTATCCCGGCGCGATCGGCGGCAAAACCGGCTTCACCGACGCGGCCCGCAAGACGTTCGTGGGCGCCGCTGCCCGCAGCAGCCGCCGGCTGGTTATCGCCATGATGTACGGGCTGGTCCATCAGGGCGGACCCACGTACTGGGACCAGGCGGCCAGCCTGTTCGACTGGGGCTTCGCTCTGGACCCGCAGTCGGCCATCGGCATGCTGTAAGCGAGCCGACGGCACGCGGCCCGGCCTTGGACTGCGGTCAGCTTCCGCCTAAGCTAATCTGCCGATGCCGTGACATCGGAGTTCTGCGATAGCTGAATGGCGCTCAGGCGGCACGCGTTGACGCCCAACGGCGCCGCCCCACCGGGTTGAGCACACAGCCCTGCCGAATATGCCGGCCTCTGAAGAACGAGGCCTACTTCTGCGCGCAGGAAACAAGAGGATCAATGAAGGCCGAACGCGACCACGACGCCGCATCTCACTCTGGCCCTCGATCAGGCCAGCCCGATTTTGCCCTCGACGAGACGTGGGTCGATCGTCTCGTGGTGCTATCCCTGAGCGGCAGCGTGGACATGCTGGTTGTTCCGCAGTTGACCGAGGCGATCGACTCCGCGTTTGCCAAAAGCCCGACCGGCATGGTCATCGACCTTGCCAACGTCGACTTCCTGGCCTCCGCCGGAATCAGCGTCCTGGTTGCCGCCCACGCCAGTGCGGGCCAGTCTGGCCTGTCGGACCGGTTCGGCGTGGTTGCCGACGGCGCGGTCACGCACCGACCGCTGACGTTGCTGGGTCTCGACGAGGTCATTCCGCTTTACTGCACGATGGATGACGCGCTGAGCAAACTCGCGCAGCACTGAGAGTCAGGTCACGCGTTGACCCGCGGCGTCGAAGCCGAGCCCGCTCAACATTCTGGCCAGCAGCGGAATCCGCTGCGCCTCGATGTCCGGTTGCGGCAGCACCGCGCGCACCAGCGCGGCCCCGTCGAAGGTATTGGTCAGCATCGCCACGACGACAGGGAACAAGTCCTCGGGGAATCCGTCTGCGCCGGGCAACACGCGCGCCGCGTCGTAGATTTTCGCCATGTACTGTTCGAGCACATTTTGCAAAGTGGCCCTGAGCTTTTCGTCAGTGCGCGCCGCCACCATCAGTTCGTACAACACGGCGTTGGTGGAGTTGGCGGTGACGTCTCGCAGAATCGTCAACGCCGCTTCCAAAGCCGGGCGGTCGGCCGGTATTTCGGCGACCTGCTTGGTGAACAAGTCCAACTGGCGGCGCAGCACCTCGTATGCCGTCGCCGCCATGAAGTCGCCCATGGTCTCGAAGTGCCGGAAAAGCGCGCCCACCGACACGTCGGCACGCTTGGTGATCACGGCGGCCGAGGCTCGGCCGTACCCGAATTCGGCGATGGTGGCGATGCTGGCGTCGAGCAGCCGGGCGACGGTTTCCTCCCGACGTTGCTGCTGGGTGCGGGCCATGTCAGACCCGCGCGTCGGTGCGCCGGGCGTGCGGCGCGTGGCCGGCCGCCCGCAGGAACTGGCCCGACTTGACCGTCGTCCCGTAGCCGTCCCGGAATTCGCCAGCGCGGTATACCACCTCGCCGCCCACGCCGGTGGCGACGACGGCGGCGTCGTTCCGGTTGACCATGCGCCGCAGACCGCCATAGAACGGGACCTCCGCTTCGTGGTAGCCGTTGACGGATTCGTCGAGGCCGGCCGGATCGATCACCACGAAATCGGCGCGGTCCCCCTCCCGCAGCCTGCCGGCGTCGAGGCCGAACCAGTCGGCCACCTCTGCGGTCAGACGGTGCACCGCGCGCTGGACGGTCAAAAACGGTGCCCCGGCGCGATCGGCGTCCAGCGTGCGCTTGAGCAGCTTCAGCGGGTAGTTGTAGAAGGCCATGTTGCGCAGGTGTGCGCCGGCGTCGGAAAAGCCCATGTGGATCGTGGGCTCGGCGGCGAGCTTATTGAGGTGCGCGGGCCGGTGGTTGGCGACGATGGTTGTCCATCGCACGTTGCGCTCACCGTTCTCGACCAGCACATCGAGGAACGCATCGAGCGGGTGCAGCCCCCGCTCGTCGGCGATCATCCCGAAGCTCTTGCCGACCAACGACTTATCGGGACATTCGACGATCACCGCATCGTGGAAGTCGCGATGCCACAACGACGGCCCCAGCTTCTTGCGGTCGAACTCGCGCCGGAACCGGCGGCGGTAAGCGACATCGGCCAGCAATTCGTTGCGCTGCAGTTGATCACGCAGATGCAGCGCCGCCGTCCCGGCGCCGAACTCTTCGAAAACCGGCAGATCGATTCCGTCGGAATACAATTCGAACGGGACCGGTAGATGCTGGAAGCGCACACTGGCGCCCAGCAGGGCGTTGAGCAGCCGGGTGCCCAGTCCGAAGAAGCGCGCCGCACCGGGCATCGACTTCGAATCGGCTGACACCAGCAGGCTCATCCGCACACCCTTGCGGCGGCCGAACATCCGGCTGCTGGACAAGAAGAACAGCAGGCCCGACAGTGGGTTGGCGACGTCGGGCGCACTTTGCAGGATCCGGCCGCGCTTGCGCAGCACCGCGATCAGTTTGCGCCGTTCGCGCCAGGTGGCGAAGGTCGACGGCAACGCCCGCGAACGGTAGCGTTCGCCGTCTAGCTTGTCGATCGCCGAATCCATTCCCGACATGCCGAGCAGTCCGGCGTCGAGGCCCTCGGCCAGCAACGCCGCCATCCGGTCCAATTCGGCATCGGTCGGCGTGACGCGGTCGTCGGTGGCCCGGCCCAATCCCAGCACCGTGGCCCGTAGGTCGGAATGACCGACCATGGAGCTGATGTTCGGCCCGAGCGGCAGATCGTCAAGTGCTTGCACATATTGGCCCGCCGACGACCAGGTCTTCTTGGCCTGCAGTGCACCCAGGACGAACTCCCGCGGCACCGCCTCGACCCGGCTGAACAGATCGGCGGCGTCAGCCGAGTCGGCGTAGATGGTCGAGAGCGAACAATTGCCCAGCAGCACCGTGGTGACCCCGTGCCGCACCGATTCCCGTAACCCGGGATCGAGCAGCACCTCGGCGTCGTAGTGGGTGTGCACGTCGATGAAGCCGGGCACGACCCACTTGCCCGTCGCGTCGATCACGTCCGGACAGCCCGTCTCATCTAACGGCGTGGCCGATACCGTGCACACCTTCCCGTCCCGGATGCCGAGCGTGCGGGTCTGCGGAGCGTCGCCGCTCCCGTCGAACCACAAGCCGCCGCGGATGATCACTGCGTAGGTCACGCTGCCTCCGAATCCTCTAGTCCCGATCAGGCTAGCATAGATAGTGAGTGCTTACAATCTTTCGTACCAGTTGGTACATCCGCTGTTCAGCGGGCGGGGGGGCGCGGCACGTTGACACCCGGTGGCACATCGCTGATCCGCTCGGCGACCGCGGGGATCACGATCTCCGCGTCTTTTTGGTTGCATTCATCGGTTTTGACGGTGACGGTCATGACGCCCCGCAGCGGGCCGTTACCATGCGGTTGCAGCGACAACACCTGGTTGGTGGTCTGCTGTGCCGCGGTTCCGCTCGGCCCCAGACACGGGAATTGCACCGTCTCGGGCCTGGACTGCCAGCTACCGTCACGGAAATCCAGCACGAGTGGATGGTCGGCGTTTGCACTGCTCGCGACGAGATGATTGTTCTCGTCCAGCATGATTCCGGCGGCGGTGCATCCCGTGGGAACGCACGACGAACGAAACGCCCACCACGTGGTCACGTTCGGCGGCTGGGGGTCGGCGTTTCCGTTGTAGGTCTGCTGTTCCCGGTCGACGTCCACCCGGTAGGTGCCGTCGAGTTGCTGACCTGGCGCCGGCGAGGCGGACACGCTGCTCGTCGGGATGGCCGCCGGCGGAATGGCCACCGGGCTGGCAGCCTGCGCGGAGGTGTGATCGGTTCTGCGGGCGATCACGATGCCCACGAGCAGGCCGACCAACAGGACTATCACCGTCGCAAGCGCCGAGCCCAGCGCAACCCACGGCCACCTGCGCCCCGCCGGCGCAGGCTGCCCTTCCGGGCCCAAACCGCCTGCTGCCACTGCGGTCTCGGGCGCGATGTCGTCCGGATAGTCGACCACGGTGAAGGAGTCCGCGCCCTGAGCGCCGATCCACATGCCGCCGCGGCCGATGAGCGCGTCGGCCAAGTCGCGGCAACGGGCGAACCGGTCGGCAGGGACTTTGGCCAGCCCAATGGCCAGTGGGTCGTCGAGCGGCGCCAACTCCGGACGCCGATCGCGCAGTTTCGGCGGCGCGGCGCTGCGATGCTGGGCGATGACCGCCGCCGGGTTGGGATTCTGATAGGGCGGCGCACCGGTGAACAGATGAAACGCGGTGGCGGCCAGCCCGTACTGGTCGACGCGGCCGTCGATGTCCAGGCCCGTCAGCAGTTCAGGCGCGACGTAAGCAACCTCCTCGACGGTGAGATCGCTCGCCGGGAGGCTGCCTCGGTCACCGAGATATCGCGCTAACCCGAAGTCTGCCAACAGAGTCCGTGGTTCCCCCTGCGCCGGTTCGGTGAGCAGGATATTGGCCGGTTCGACGTCTCGGTGCAGCATTCCGCGTCGGTGGGCATAATCGAGTGCGCCAGCGATCGCGGCGATGATCGCCAGGACTTCACCGGCCGGCATGCCGGCCGGATATCGCTGGGCCATGAACTGCGCGGCATTGATCCCGTCGACGTGCTCCGTTGCGGTCCACAGCCGCCCGTCGCATTCCCCGCGCTCGTAGATCGCCAGGATGTTCGGGTGATGCAGCCGTTCGGCCACATCTGCCTCACGCATGAACCGCTGGCGGAACTCGCTGTCCTCTGCCATCGCTGCGGGAAGGATTTTCAGCGCATCCTGGCGCGGCAGCCTGGGGTGCTCGGCGAGATAGATCTCGCCCATCGCACCGAAGTCCAGCATCCGCAGAATGGTGTATCCAGCGAATGTCGCGCCGCTGGCCAACGCCATTTGCAAATACTAGCTGCGCGGCGGTGACGGTGGCGACTCGTCAGTACAGCGCTCCACGCAAAATGACGTGGTCGGGCCGGTTCAGCAGGGACGCGCCGTGGCGGGGATCGTCGCTGTAGCACAACAGGTCTGCCGACGCGCCCTCCTCGAGTGCGGTCCGGCCCAGCCAGCGGCGGGCGTCCCAGCTAGCCGCGCCCAGCGCCTCGGTGGCGCTCATCCCGATGCCCTTGAGCGCGTCGACCTCGTCGGCGATGCGCCCGTGGGCGATCATGCCGCCGGCGTCGGTGCCGGCGTAGATCGGCACACCGGCCTCGTGCGCCGCACCGATGCGCTGCCGACCGCGGTCATACAGGTCGCGCATGTGGTCTGCGTACACCGGATAGCGGCGCGCCGCGCCGGCGATGCCTGGGAAGTTCTCCAGGTTGATCAGCGTGGGCACCAAGGCCGTGCCATGGCTGAGCATCAACTCGATGGTGTCATCGGTGAGACCGCTGCCGTGCTCGATGCAGTCGATGCCGGCGTTGATCAGCCCGGGCAGCGCGTCCTCGCCGAACACGTGGGCGGTCACCCGGGCGCCGTGCGTGTGCGCGGCGTCAATCGCAGCTTTGAGCACATGGTCGGACCACAGCGGCGCCAGATCACCGACCTGGCGGTCGATCCAGTCGCCGACCAGCTTCACCCAGCCGTCACCGCGTCGCGCCTGTTCGGCGACGGCCGCCGGCAGCTGTGACTCGTCTTCGATATCGATCGGCAGGCCGGCGATGTACCGCTTGGGCCGGGCCAGGTGGCGTCCGGCGCGGATGAGTCGGGGCAGGTCATCGTGCTCGTCGAGGCTGCGGGTGTCGATCGGTGAACCGCAGTCGCGCAGCAGCAGGGCACCGGCGTCCCGTTCGGTTTCGGCCTGCGCGATGGCCTCGTCGAGCTCGACGGCGCCACCGGGGCCCAGGCCGACATGGCAGTGCGCGTCGACCAGTCCGGGAATGATCCACCCGCCGTCGAAGATGGTGTCGGCGCCGGCAATCGGTTCGAGGCTGATCCGGCCGTCGGCGATCCATAACTCGAGCGCGGCTTCGTCGGGTAAGCCGCGACCCCTCAGATGGAGTGGCGCGTGCGGTCGCACCGCGGTGCCTACTTCTTGCCCGGGAATTTCAGCTTGGACAAATCGAAATCGGCCAGCCCGGGCGGCAGTTCATTGAGGCCTTCAGGCATCTGCGACAGGTCGGGGAAACCGGGCGGCATCGCGCCCAGCGGGCTGCGCACCTTCGGCGGCGTCGGGCCGCGGGCGCCCTTCTTACCCTTCTTGCCCTTGCCGCCTTTGGCCTTTCGTGACGACGACCGCCGGCCCAGGCCGGGCATCCCGCCGAGCATCGACGACATCATCTTGCGGGCCTCGAAGAAGCGGTCGACGAGCTGATTGACTTCCGAGACGGCCACGCCGGAGCCATTGGCGATGCGCAGCCGTCGCGACGCGTTGATGATCTTCGGATCGGTCCGCTCGGCCGGCGTCATACCGCGGATGATGGCCTGCAGCCGGTCGAGTTGGGTGTCGTCGACGGCGGCCAACGCGTCCTTCATCTGGCCCGCACCGGGCAGCATGCCCAGCAGGTTGCCGATCGGGCCCATCTTCCGGATGGCGAGCATCTGCTCCAGGAAATCCTCCAACGTCAGCTCGCCGGATCCGATCTTGGCGGCGGCGGCCTCAGCTTGCTGGGCGTCGAAGACCTGCTCGGCCTGCTCGATGAGGCTCAGCACGTCGCCCATGCCCAGGATGCGACTGGCCATCCGGTCGGGGTGGAAGACGTCGAAGTTCTCGAGCTTTTCTCCGGTGGAGGCGAAAAGGATTGGGACGCCAGTCACTTCGCGGACTGACAGGGCGGCGCCACCGCGGGCGTCACCGTCGAGTTTGGTCAGCACCACGCCGGTGAAGCCGACGCCGGCGCCGAACGCTTCGGCGGTGGTGACGGCGTCCTGGCCGATCATCGCGTCCAGGACGAACAGCACCTCATCGGGGTCGACGGCGGCGCGGATGGCGGCGGCCTGCGCCATCAGCTCGTCATCGATGCCCAGCCGACCGGCGGTATCGACGATGACGACGTCGAAATGTTTGGCGCGGGCTTCGGCAAGTCCTGCCGACGCGACCGCGACCGGATCGCCCGGACCCGCTCCCGTCTGCGCGGCTTGGTTGGCGGGGAAAGCCTCGGCCGTGGTTCCGGGGTGCGGGGCGAACACCGCGACGCCGGCCCGCTCCCCCACGATCCGCAGCTGGGTGACCGCGCCCGGCCGCTGCAGGTCGCAGGCCACCAACAGAGGCGTGTGCCCCTGGCCGCGCAGCCAGGTGGCCAGTTTCCCGGCCAGCGTCGTCTTGCCGGAGCCCTGCAGACCGGCCAGCATGACCACGGTCGGCGGCGTCTTAGCGAATGCAAGCCGGCGGGTCTGCCCGCCGAGAATGGCGATGAGTTCTTCGTTGACGATCTTGACGACTTGCTGCGCCGGGTTGAGCGCACCGGAAACCTCGGCGCCTTTGGCCCGCTCCTTGATCCGGCTGACGAACGTTCGTACCACCGGCAGCGACACGTCGGCTTCGAGCAGCGCCAGCCGGATTTCCCGCGTGGTCGCGTCGATATCGGCGTCGGTCAGCCTGCCCTTGCCGCGAAGTCCTTGCAGGGCACCGGTGAGCCGGTCGGATAGCGATTCAAACACGCCGCCAAGCCTAGTGGCAGTGGGTCAGTGGCTCGCTGGTGGTTTCGTCCGTTGCAAGTGAGGCGTGTGCGGAGCGTCAGCCCGCGCGGTCGACGTCGAGTCCGTGTAACCGAGGAGTTAACAAATTCTGACTGTTAATTCTCCAAGACAGCTTCGTTAGCAAGAAATTACCAAATCGCTCCCTGCAAATCGGGCTTGTTAATAGTGCCCTGGAAGCAGTTAAGAGGCAGTTAACGGGCCGTTCTCTGGAATGAATCTCCGGGAGCCTGGAGGCGTGCAACCGGGAGGCCCACAACGCTGTGCAACCGGTAGTCCCGCAACGTCACAGTGGACGACCTCTAGGGGCTCGGCACATCTTGTACCTCTTTGTACGTTTTTGTGAGGAGAACCGATGGCTTTTGTGACCACAGTGCCTGAGGCATTGGCCGCCGCGTCGGCCAAACTGGAAGGTCTCGGCTCTGCGCTGGCCGCCCAGAATGCAGCCGCAGCAGCCTCGACCACCGGGGTCATTCCCGCGGCGGCCGATCAGGTGTCAGCGCTGCAGGCGACCCAGTTCTCCACCTACGGCACGCTGTATCAGCAGATCAGCGCCGACGCCCAGGCCATTCATCAGGCGTTTACGAACGCCTTGGGCCTCAGCGGCACTTCGTACAGCGCCGCCGAAGCCACCAACCAATCCGCGGCCGGCACTGGGGGACTCACAGGGCTCCTCAATCAGCTCGGTGCGTTCTTCGGTCAGACCGGGCCGACGGGCCTGTCAGGGAACCTGGCCAATATCGGAAACATTGGGTTTGGGAACTGGGCTGCCGGCTCGTCAGACCTGCTCGGGTTGGCAGGCGGCGGTCTTCTCGATGCTCCTGCAGACGCAGCTGCCGACGCGGGCGGCTTAGGGGCCGGCTTGGCCAGCACCACCACTCCGGTGGGCCTGGCGGGTGCGGCGGCGCCGGCAATCGGCGCCGGTGGCCTCGGCGGCATGCCAGTGCTGGCCGGCATGGGCGGCGCGTCCACGGCCGGCGGGCTTTCCGTGCCGGCCAGCTGGGCCGCTGGTGGAGCCCCCGGGGGCGAGCACACCCGTAACACTGGCGGGCCAGGGCTGGACCACCGCCGCGCCGGGCCAGGCTCCGCGCCGGTGTCACCGTGCCGGCCGGTATGCCGGCGGTTGCTTCTGCCGGCAAGGGTGGCATGGGCCTCGGGCGCCGCGTTACGGCGCCAGGCCCAAGGTGATGCCCAAGCCCACCGTCATTTAGGAATCCAGGCGACAGCGCCGGCCGGTGAGCAGCGGAATCTGATAACGGGATCTAATGGACAGGATTAACCAAAATGGATTTTGGATTTTGCAGTCGACCCCCGGAGGTCAACTCCGGACTGATGTACTCCGGCGCCGGGGCGGGCCCGATGATGGCCGCTGCCTCCGCATGCAGCAACCTCGGCGAGGAGTTGGGCACAACGGCGGCCTCCTACCAGTCGGTGATCTCCAGCTGACCGGCTCGAGTGGCACGGCCCGTCGTCAGCATCGATGGCTGCCGCGGCCACGCCCTACATCACCTGGATGAACACCACCGCCGGGCTGTTCAGCAGGCGGCCTCCCAGGCCATCGCGTCAGCGGCTGCCTATGAGGCGGCGTTCACGCGACGGTGCCGCCACCGGTGATCACCGCCAACCGCACGCAGCTGGCGGTGCTGGTAGCGACGAACCTCCTGGGGCAGAACACTCCGGCTATCGCGGCCAACGAGGCCGCGTACGGGGAGATGTGGGCGCAGGACGCCGCGGCGATGTACGGCTACGCCGGCGCCTCCGCTCCTCTGCGCAATTGTCCCCGTTGACCAGCCGGCGCAGAGCACCAACCCGGCGGAGCGGCCGCGCAAGCCGGCGCGGTCTCCAACGCCGCCGGCAGCAACTCGGCGACTTCCGGGCTGAACGGGCTGCTCTCCAGCCTCGGTAACGCGAGTAATTCGTTGAGCACTCCCGGTTCCGCGGCCGCCTCCGATTCGCTGACCGACCTTTACAACGCGATCGAACCTTCCCGGCGTCCCGGCATTCTAGAAGACACCTTCAACACCATAAACGTGACGTTCTCCTGGTGCGTCTTCATGATGATGCCCATGGGAACCCTTGCGCACTTCGGTGCTCAACGCCCCATTCGGCTTCACCGTCGACGATGTCACTCCCATCGGCGAGGGCTGGGGCGGTGGGGTCCTGGCGGGCGCCGGGGCGCCTGCAGCCGGTGGCCTTGGCGGTGGCCTCGGCGGTGGCCTGGGCGGCAGCCCGGCGGTGTTGGCCGGCACGGGCGGGGCGCCCCGGTCGGCGGAATGTCCGTGCCGGCCGTTGGTCCGGGGCCACCCCGGAAGCGACGACCAGCGGCGCGGCGGTACTGGAGGGCAGCGGCTGGGCAACTCCGCGCGGAAGCCGAGCCCGCAATGCGAACGGTGCCGGCCGGAGTGCCAGCAATGGCCACGGCCGGAAAGGGAGCCTTCGGTTTCGGCGGCCCGCGCTACGGCACCAAGCCCATCGTGATGCCCAAGCCAGTCGGCGTCGGATAACGCGGGAAGCCGCCGACCGTGGTGGCACGCCAGTCCGATTCGGCGTGCCACCGGTTGGCTATCGGCATAGGAAGAGCGGAATTGCGTAAATCGCTGCTCGGCGGCACCGTCTGTCGGTTGTGGCCTTGTCGGGCGCCCGAGTGCGCAGCACCGCGAACAGCTCGCGCTCCACCGTCGCCCGCACATCTAGCTGCCGCGCGGCGTCGCCGGCAGCACAACACAGAACACGTCGTCGACCATCGAACCGTGCGTGGTGACCTTGGCCCAGACGATGTCTACTCCGGCGCTCTCCAGCGCCCGGGCCAGCCGCGCCAGCAAACCGGTGCGGTCGGTCGCGCGGATCTCGACGATCACTCGGCCGGGCGCGCTGTCTAACCACAGAATTCGTGGTGGGGCGGTCGAGTCGCGGACCGGCACACCCGTGGGTATCTCACCGACGGGGCCGCGCTGGGTCTCGGCATTGCGCTGTTCCAGCGTGCCCAGGACGTCGACGTCACCGGCGAGTGCCCCAACGAACTGCTGCCGAAGCAACTCGGCGGCGGCCGGTGCACCGAAGTGCGGCGACACCACGAATTCGGTGATCGCCATGTCGTCGTCGATGTTGATCGTCGCCGAATGCACGCGCAGCGAGTTCAGCGCCAGCACCGCAGCGGCTTTGGACAACAGCCCCCGCTGGTCGGGAGCGATCATGACGACATGGTGGACCCGCCGGCTTGCCCCGGGTCGCAGCTCGACATGCACTTGGCGGTCGGCTGCCAACGAGCAGGTATTCGGGGTCGACGGGGCCCGCGTCGGGCAACGGCTGACCGGCCATCGCCAATCGGCAGCGGCGCACCAAGTCGCCGACCAGCAAGGCCTTCCAGTCGCTCCACACTCCTGGGCCGGTCGCCAGCGAGTCGGCCTCGGTCAACGCGTGTAAGACATCCAGCAGCACCGGATCCCCGCCGAGCGTCTCGCAGACCCCGGCAATGGTCTTGGGGTCATTCAGGTCATGGCGGGTGGCAACCTTGGCCAGCAACAAGTGCTGACTCACCAGCGTCGAAAGCGACTCGACGTCGGCGGGCCACATGCCCAGCCTGGTCCCGATCTGAGCGGCCAATCGAGCTCCGATCACACTGTGGTCGGTCCCCCGGCCTTTTCCGATGTCGTGCAGCAGTGCGGCCAGCACCAGCAGGTCGGGCCGCGCGACCCGGGTGGTGAAAATCCTTGCCCGCGAAGCCGCCTCGGCCGAATGACGATCCACGGTCCAGATGTGAACGACGTCACGGGGCGGCAGGTCGCGGATCGCATCCCATTCCGGGAACAACCGGGCCCACAGCCCGGTGCGGTCGAGCGCTTCGATTGTCGCCACCGTGTTCGGGCCGGCGGCCAGCACGACCAACAGATTGTCTAATGCGTCGCGTGGCCATGGTGTCCGCAGCTCGGGTGCGGTGTCGGCCAGCCGGCTCAGCGTGGACGCCGCGATCGGCAAGCCGGTCACCGCTGACGCGGCCGCCACCCGCAGCACCAGACTGGGATCGTTTTGCGGGACGGCATCGCGGGCCAACACGATCTCGCCGCCCTGTTCGACCACGCCGTCGTCCAGCGGCCGGCGCAGCCGTCGGCGCATCACCGATATTCCGCGCCGAGGCAGCGCGTTGCCCGCGGTGCGCAGCCCCGCGTCGACGCGGTAGCTAATGGTGCGCGCGGCGTCGGAGAGCTTGCGGGACAGGTCGTATCGATCGCCGACATGCAGGGCGGCACTGATCTCGTCGGCATACTGGGCCAGCAGCAGATCGTGTCCGCGGCCAGAGATGCGGTGCAGCTCGGTGCGGACGTCGAGCAGGGTTCGGTAGGCGCCGGCCAGCGAACCTCTCACGTTGGCCGGATCGTGCTCGGCGTGCCGGTCGGCCAACTGCGCGACGGCCAGCGCGTCGAGCACCTGAACGTCGCGAAGCCCGCCGCGGCCCAACTTCAGATCAGGTTCGGCACGGTGTGCGATCTCGCCGGCCAGACGCCACCGGTCCTGCGTCGCTTCGACGAGTTCGCCGAAGCGAGAATGGATTTCACCGCGCCACTGCCGGCGGACGCCGTTGACCAACAGACCCGACAGCCGTCCGTCGCCAGCGATATGGCGCGCGTCGAGCATTGCCATCCCCGCCGAGACGTCCGCACCGGCCACCATCAGCGCCTCGGCGATCGTGCGCACACTGTGGTCGAGCCGAATGTTGGCGTCCCACAACGGATACCACAACAGATCGGCGACCTCTCCAACCAGGTCAGCCGGCATCTCGTCGTGCAGCAGCAGCAAGTCCAAGTCGGAGTAGGGCAGCAATTCGCGCCGGCCCAGCGAACCGGTCGCCACGATTGCGAAACCGCTGCCATCGGTGATCCCGATCTGGGTGGCCTTCGTGGTCAGCCACAACTCGTGCAGCTCACGCCACGCCTCACGCAATGCGGCGGAATCGAGTTGGCCCGGTGCACAGGACAGCAGCTTTTCCCGGGCAGCGGCCAAATCACTTGCCGGGCCGCCGTTACCGCCATAGCCGCCCGCTGAACTTTCCGGCTGAGCCGGTCCGGGTGGATCAGCTCCACGCTTTTTCATGTCCGTCCGGACCCCTCCGGAATCAGATCAGATGCCCGTGTGGGATCTGGCACGATCTCACAATGCGTCTGCTCCCCGTTCACCGGTGCGCACCCGCACCACGGTCTCCACGGGGGTGACCCAGACTTTGCCGTCGCCAATCTTGCCGGTGCGCGCCGCTCGGACGATGATCTCGACGACCTTGTCGGCGGCGAAGTCATCGACAATCACCTCGACCCGCACCTTGGGCACGAAGTCGACTGAGTACTCGGCGCCGCGGTAAACCTCAGTGTGACCCTTCTGCCGCCCGTATCCCTGAACTTCGCTGACTGTCATCCCAAGCAGTCCGGCTTGCTCCAGGCTCGTCTTGATGTCTTCCAGCGTGAACGGTTTCACGATCGCGGTAATCAGTTTCACTTTCTCTTTCCCCTTCAGCCGGACGTGCTAGCACCGAACTACTGGCGGCGGCGAAATCGTAGCCGCTCTCCGCGTGCTGAGCCTCGTCGATACCCGAGAGCTCCTCCTCGGGGTTCAACCGCAGCCCAATAGTGTATTTGAGGGCCAGAGCCACGATAAGCGTGCCGATGCCGGAGAACGCCAGGACACTCCCCGCGCCGATGGCTTGCCGGGTCAGCTGATCGAGGCCACCGCCGTAGAACAACCCGGCCGAGGTCTTGCCGCCACTCCCGGCGATCGCGACGGCCTGAGGTGCCGCGAGGAATCCCACCAGAAGTGTTCCCGCCAGACCGCCGACCAGGTGCACACCGACCACATCCAGTGTGTCGTCGAAGCCGAGCTTGTACTTCAGACCCACTGCCAACGCGCACAAGCAGCCGGCCACCGCGCCGACCACCAGGGCACCCAGGACGTTGACCGACGAACACGACGGTGTGATCGCCACCAGGCCGGCCACAACGCCTGATGCCGCACCCAGAGTTGTCGCGTGCCCGTCTCGGATGCGCTCGGTGAGCAGCCAAGACAGCATGGCCGCGGCGGTGGCCACCGTGGTGGTGATGAACGTCGACCCGGCGACCCCGTTGGAGGTGAGCGCCGACCCGGCGTTGAACCCGTACCAGCCGAACCACAGCAGACCGGCGCCGAGCATCACGAACGGCACATTGTGCGGACGGTTCGGAATCGCCGGCCAGCCGCGGCGTTTGCCCAGCACCAGCGCCAGCACCAGACCCGCCGTACCGGCATTGATGTGGACCGCGGTGCCGCCGGCGAAGTCGATGGCGTGCAATTTGTTGTTGATCCAGCCACCGTGGGCTCCGGTAAACCCGTCGGCGCAGAACACCCAGTGCGCTACCGGGAAGTAGACGACGGTGGCCCACAGTCCGGCGAACACCGTCCAGCTAGCGAACTTCAACCGGTCGGCCACCGCTCCGGAGATCAGCGCCACCGTGATGATGGCGAACATCAGCTGGAAGGCCACGAAAACGGTCTGCGGCAGCGCCGTGCCGGCCAGCGCAATCTTGGTCTCCGGGGTGCTGCCGGTGGCCGCGGCACCATCGACGCCGATCAGACCCTTCAGGCCAAAGTATTGGGTCGGATTGCCTGCGACGTTGCCGACGTCGTTACCGAAGGCCATGGAGTAGCCAAAGGTCACCCACAGCACGGTGACGACGCCCATCGCGATGATGCTCATCATGATCATGTTGAGCACGCTCTTGACGCGGACCATCCCGCCGTAGAAGAACGCCAGGCCGGGCGTCATCAGCAGCACCAGCGCAGCACTTGCCAGCATCCAGGCGGTGTCGCCTGGGCTCGGAACTCCCATGTTCGGGAAACCGTCCACTACTCTTCACCTCCGGTCGACTCACCCACAGCAGCCAGGGACACGACTGATGACTTGGACCAGACAATGCAAAGTTGTTGTTTCGGCTTGAGGGCCGCCGTGTTTCAGCGAAGTAACGTCTGCTTCGGCTTAATCAACCGAGCAGCGCGTCGACGTATGCGGTCGGCTCGAAAGGCGCGAGATCGTCGGGACCCTCACCGAGTCCGACCAGCTTGACCGGCACGCCGAGCTCTTGCTGGACCCGGAAAACTATGCCGCCCTTGGCTGTTCCGTCCAGCTTGGTCAGTACCGTTCCGGTGATGTCGACGACGTCGGCGAACACCCGCGCTTGAGCCAGCCCGTTCTGCCCGATGGTGGCGTCCAGCACCAGCAGCACCTCGTCGACGGCGGCCCGGCGCGCCACCACGCGTTTGACCTTGCCAAGTTCGTCCATCAGTCCGGTTTTGGTGTGCAGCCGTCCGGCGGTGTCGATGACGACGACGTCAGCGCCCGCTTCGATGCCCCTGTCGACGGCGTCGAAGGCGACCGAGGCCGGGTCGGCGCCTTCGGCTCCGCGGACCACCTCGGCTCCCACCCGCGACGCCCAGGTCTGCAACTGGTCGGCGGCCGCGGCCCGGAAAGTGTCGGCCGCGCCCAGCACCACCCGCCGGCCGTCGGCCACCAGCACGCGCGCCAGCTTGCCGACGGTGGTGGTCTTCCCGGTGCCGTTGACGCCGACGATCAGCAACACCGACGGATGGTCGGCGTGCGGCAGCGCCCGGATCGAACGGTCCAGGTCGGGTTGCAGTTCGGTGATCAGGACATCACGCAGCACGGTGCGGGCGTCGGCTTCGGTGCGCACGGTGCTGGCCGCGAGCCTGCCGCGCAGTTGCGAGACCACCGAGGAGGTGGCTACCGGGCCCAGGTCGGCGACCAGCAGGGTGTCCTCGACGTCCTGCCAGGAGTCTTCGTCGAGATCACCGCCGCCGAGCAGTCCCAACATGCTGCGGCCCAGGGTGTTCTGCGATCTGGCCAGCCGGCCCCGCAGCCGTTCCAGCCGGCCCTCGGCCGGGGCGATGGCGCCGATGTCCGGCGCCGGCGCGGGTGGCGCGGTCTCCACCGGCGGCGCGGCCTCAACCGGCGGCGGCGCGAGCCGTACCTCTGGCGGGGCGGCGGTGTCGGTCTCCGGCAGAGCGACATCGGAGATGGGGCGCTTGACGGCGTCGCGCGGGACGGCCGCGTCGTCGCCCACCCCGGGCAGGCCAGTGGTGTCGACCCGCTCAGTCGGTTCGGTAACCGTGGGGGTCTGGCTGAAGGTGATCCCCGACGACGCGGTGTAGCCACCAGATCGGTCGAGGGTGCGGGGCTGGCTGGCCGAGAGGCTGATCCGCCGACGCCGGTACCGCACCAAGCCCACGGTCAGTGCGGCGATGACGACCAGAACAGCGACAACAGCGATGACGATCCACACGGCATCCGACACCCCAACAGTCTCCCAGGGGTCCGGCGCCGGGCGCCGCGGCCCCTAGGAGGAGTTGGTGACCAGCTGGTCCGCCTGCTGGCCGCGCATCCGCTGCGAGATCACCGCGGTGATGCCGTCGTCTTGCATCGTCGCCCCGTAGAGCGTGTCGGCGACCTCCATCGTCGCCTTTTGGTGGGTGATGATGAGGATCTGGGACTTGGCCCGCAGCTGCTCGAACAGTCCCAACAGCCGGCGCAGGTTCACGTCGTCCAGCGCCGCCTCCACCTCGTCCATGACGTAGAACGGGGACGGTCGGGCCCGGAAAATCGCCACCAACATCGCCACGGCGGTGAGCGCTTTCTCACCGCCGGACAGCAACGACAACCGTTTGATCTTCTTGCCCGGTGGCCGGGCCTCCACCTCGATCCCGGTGGTGAGCATGTCCTCGGGATCGGTCAGCCGCAGCCGGCCTTCTCCGCCCGGGAACAGCGCGGCGAACACCTCGCGGAACTCGACCTCCACGTCGGCGAAGGCGTCGGCGAATACCTGCAGGATGCGCGCATCCACGTCGGCGATCACGTTGAGCAGATCCGTGCGGGCGGCCTTGACGTCCTCGAGCTGCGTGGCCAGGAAGTTGTAGCGCTCTTCGAGCGCGGCGAACTCCTCCAGCGCCAGCGGGTTAACCCGGCCCAGTTCGGCCAGCTCGCGCTCGGCGCGTCTGGCGCGACGCTCCTGGGTGGGCCGGTCGAACGGCATCGGGGCGGGCGCGATCACCTGCTCGCCGCGCTCGCGGGTCTGCTCGAATTCGGCGAGTTCGAGTTCTGCCGGCGGCAGCGGGACGTCCGGACCGTATTCGGCGACCAGTTCGGCCGGGGCCATCCCGAACTGTTCGAGCACCATCTGCTCGAGCTGCTCGATGCGCAACGTCGCCTCGGCTTTGGCCAACTCGTCGCGGTGCAGCGTCTCGATCAGGGTTTTGAGCCGGGTGCTCAGCGTGTTGACCTCGTCACGGAACGCGGCCATCGCCGACGAACGCTGTTGGCGCTCCTGCGCCAGCGCGTCCCGGGCCCGCGACGCGGCGTCGACCACTTGGCTCAGCCGGGCAGCCAGCAGCCGTCCGGAGTCGGCCACCGCCGCGGCCACCGCCGCCGCATGCTCGCGTGCGGCCCGGGCCTGCTGCGCGCGCAGTCTCGCCTCGCGTTCGGCAGCCGCGCCGCGTCGCAGCGAATCCGCCCGTCCGCGAACGGCATTGGCGCGTTCTTCGGCGGTGCGCACCGCCAACAGGGCTTCGACTTCCGCAGCGCGCGCTGTCTCCGCGGCAGCGGCGATCTGTTGGCGGTCGACGGGTTCGGCGGCCGAGACCTGTTGACTCTGTTCGGCGTTGCGCAGCCGGGTCTCGAGTTCGTCGAGTTGCTCGACAGTTTGGGCCCGTCCGTTCTCGATTTCCTGGCGCTGCTGCAGCAGGCTGCGCCATTCCTCGTCGCCGGCGCGGGCCTCCTGGCCCAGGCGACCCAGCTGCTCGTAGACCGCCGAGATAGCCGCATCGGACTCGTTGAGCGCAGCCAACGCATGCTCGGCGGCGTCCTGACGGGCGCCCTGCTCGGTCAACGCGCCGGACAGCGCCGCGCTGAGCTGGGCGGCCTGCGCCTCGACTGCGGTCAGCTCGGCGCGGGCCTTATCGATCTCCGAGGTGAGCTCCAGGGTGCTGGGCCTGCGGTCCGAACCGCCGCTGACCCAGCCGGCACCGACCAGATCGCCGTCGAGGGTGACCGCCCGCAACCGCGGACGAGCCGCCACCAGGTCCACGGCTGCCGCCAGGTCACCGACCACCGCGACGCCGGAGAGCATGGCGGTGAGCGCGCCGCGCAGCCGAGCGGGCCCTTCGACGAGGTCCAGCGCCCAGCGCGCGCCCTCAGGCAGTGCATCCACCGCCAAGCCTTCCGGGTCTTCCGGCGCCGGCCAGTCGCCCACCACGATCGCCGCGCGCCCCCCGTCGGCTTCTTTCAGCGCGGTCACCGCCGAGCGAGCCGACCCGAAACTGTCCGCGGCCAGCGCATCGGCGGCGGCCCCCAGTATCGCCGCCAATGCGCTCTCGTAGCCCGATGCGACCTTCACCAGATCCGCAATTGAGCCTAAAAGCCCTGTGCCACTGTGGTTTCGACTGAGCCAGCCGGTGCCGTCCTTGCGCTCGAGGTTCACCGAAAGTGCCTCGATGCGGGCTCGCAGCGAAGCGACCTGGCGCTCGGCGCCGCGCTCGGCGGACTGCAACTCGGCAACTCGTTCGTCGGCCAATCGCAACGCGGCCACAGTCCGGTCATGATGCTCGTCGAGGCCGATCTCACCCTCGTCCAACTCACGGACTTGTCCTTGCACGGTGTCGAACTCCGCCTGGGCCTGCTGCGCGCGGGACGCCGCCTCTTCGATGCGGTTGGACAACCTGCCGACGCTCTCGTCGATGGATTCGACGCGCGCACGCATGGTCTCGACCTGGCCGGCCAGCCGCGCCAGCCCCTCACGGCGGTCCGCTTCGGCGCGGACGGCCGCCATGTGCGCCCGCGCGGCCTCGGCGGCGCTGCGCTCACGCTCAGCCAGATCCGCGCGGGCTGCCTCCAGCCGGTTGCGGGCGGTCGACAATTCGGCCAACAGCTCCTGCTCGGCGGCGGCCACCTGCTGGGCCTCGGCCTCCAGCGCATCGGGGTCGACGCCGCCGACCCGGACCGGCTCGACGTCGAGATGCGCAGCGCGTTCGCTGGCGACACGCACCGTCGCGCTCACCCGTTCGGCCAGCGCGGACAATCCGAACCAGGTCTGCTGACCTGACTCGGCCCGCTCCGAGAGGCCGGCGAGCGCGGTTTCCTGGCCGGCCAGCTCGTCGGACGCCACGCTCAGCCGCGCTGAGACCTCGTCGTGCTCGCGCCGCAGCGCCGCCTCGATCTCGGTAGTTCCGGCCAGCTCAGCTTGCCTGGTGACGACGTCGTCGGCGGCCAGCCGCAGCCGGGCGTCGCGCAGGTCGGCCTGGATGGTCTGGGCGCGGCGGGCTACCTCGGCCTGGCGGCCCAGGGGTTTGAGCTGACGGCGCAGCTCGGTGGTCAGATCGGTCAGCCGGGCCAGGTTCGCCGACGTCGAGTCGAGCTTGCGGACGGCTTTTTCCTTGCGCTTGCGGTGCTTGAGCACCCCGGCGGCTTCCTCGATGAACGCCCGCCGGTCCTCCGGACGCGACTCCAGGATCTCGTTCAGTTTGCCCTGTCCGACGATGACGTGCATCTCGCGGCCGATGCCGGAGTCGCTCAAAAGTTCCTGCACATCCATCAAACGGCAAGTGCTGCCGTTGATTTCGTATTCGCTGGCACCGTCGCGGAACATCCGCCGGGTGATCGACACCTCGGAATATTCGATGGGCAGCGCGTTGTCGGAGTTGTCGATGGTGACGGTCACCTCGGCGCGGCCCAGCGGCGGACGAGACGACGTGCCGGCGAAGATGACGTCTTCCATCTTGCCGCCGCGCAACGTCTTGGCGCCCTGCTCCCCCATCACCCAGGCCAGCGCGTCGACCACGTTGGATTTGCCTGAGCCGTTGGGCCCGACAACGGCGGTGATGCCCGGTTCGAAACGCAGAGTCGTCGGCGCCGCGAAGGACTTGAAGCCCTTGAGCGTCAGACTCTTGAGGTACACGGCCTGTCAGACTACCGCTGCATTGCCCAACTCATCAGCACGCCGTTCCGGCGCGCATCGTCGTCGCGCTAGCGCTGGATTGCCCAACTCCTCCTCGCGCCGTTCCGGCGCGCATCGTCGTCGCGCTAGCGCTGGATTGCCCATCTCCTCGCGCGTTCCGGCGCGCATCGTCGTCGCGCTAGCGCTGATTGCCCATCTCCTCGCGCCGTTCCGGCGCGCATCGTCGTCGCGCTAGCGCTCTTCGAAGCCGCTGATCGGTTCCCCGGCCGGACCCCAGTCGGCGGCGACGTCGTCGACAGCACCGGGCGTGCGGTCGCCCCGCAGCAGGCGCAGCAATTCCTCGCACGCGTCGCGGGATCCCTGCGCGACGACCTCCACCTGACCATCGGGGCAGTTGGCCGCGTACCCGGTGAGGTCCAGCCGTCGCGCGCGGGAGCGGACCCACGAACGGAACCCGACTCCTTGCACCATTCCCTGCACCCGGGCGGTGAGCCGGACGTCAGCCGCGGGCACGATCGACGACCTCGAAGGTGACTTTGGTGCCGGACTTCAGCGTGCGCCCGACGGTGCAGACCGAGTCGACGGCGCGGGTGACGACGACCAGCACGCGCTGCTTGTCGTCGTCGGTCAAACCCGACAGGTCGACTTCCAGCGTCTCCTCCAGCAGCGGATAGCGCTCCTGGTCCCGGTCGGCCGTCCCGGACACCTTGACCACCGCCTGGTAGTCGCCGCCGAGGCGGCGGGCCAGCGGCTCGTCGGTGGACATCCCGCTGCACGCGGCCAACGCGATCTTGAGCAGCTCGCCGGGGGTGAAGACCCCGTCGACGTCTTCGGAGCCGACAAGCACCTGCGCGCCCCGGGAGCTGTGGCCGGTGTAGCGGCGCGTCCCGGTGCGCTCAACCCACAGATCGGTCATGGGTCTTTTGTACGGCATGTCCCACCGGACACCGAGATCGACGGCAGCGTCACGAAACTGCGGGAACGCGACGCTCACGTAGATCTCGGCGCTCGAGCCGACGGCGAGCTCGCGGGATCAGCGCCGGGGGCGCGGCTGGCATTTCGGGCAGTAGAACGACGAGCGGTTCATGAATTTCTCGCGGCGAATCACCGCGCCGCAACGCCGGCAGGGTTCGCCTTCGCGGCCATAAGCGTCTAGTGATCGGTCGAAGTAGCCGGATTCGCCGTTGACATTGACATACAGCGAATCGAACGACGTGCCCCCCTGACCCAACGCCTGGCGCATCACGTCGGCGGCCGCCTCGAGCACCGCCGTCAACTGCCGTCGGGTCAGGCCGTCGGCAAGCCGGGCGCCGTGCACCTGAGCCCGCCACAGCGCCTCGTCGGCATAGATGTTGCCGATCCCCGACACCACGGTCTGGTCCAGCAACTGGCGCTTGATCTCAGAGTGTTTGCGCCGCAACACCTCGACCACCGCTCCGGCGTCATATCCTGGGTCGAGCGGGTCACGCGCCAGGTGCGCGACGGGCGCCGGCACCACGGCGTCGTCCACGCTCACCAGGTCGGCAAGCAGCCAGCCGCCGAATGTCCGCTGGTCGACGAAGCTGAGCGCCGTGCCGTCGTCGAGCAGCGCGGCGATCCGGACGTGGTCGGTGCGCGGCAGGGTGCCCAGCAGCATCTGTCCGCTCATGCCCAGGTGGACGACCAGAGCGCAATCGCGTCCGTCCAGCGTCAGCCACAGGTACTTGCCACGCCGATCGGTGCCGGTGATCCGCGCGTTCAGCAGCCGCGCCGTCAGGTCTGCCGGTCCGGCCTCGTGGCGACGCACCGCGCGGGGATGGTGCACTCGCACCGCGGTGATGGTCCGGCCCACCACGTGCGCTGCCAAGCCGCGCCGCACCACCTCGACCTCGGGTAGTTCGGGCATCGAGCTCAGGCCGGATCAAGCATTGTCGAGCGCGTTCTACGCCGCCGCGGCGGCTTTTTGCTCGGCTTCCTTTTTCGACCGGCCCACACCGGACCCGTACTCGGTGTCCATCACGACCACGGCGGCGGTGAATTCTTTATCGTGGTCGGGCCCGGTGGAGGTGACCACGTATGAGGGCGCCCCCAGCCCACGGGCCGCGGTCAACTCCTGCAAGCTGGTCTTCCAGTCCAGCCCGGCACCCAGAGTCGGCGCGGTGTCCAGCAGCGTGCCGAACAGCCGCAGGATCACATCGCGGACCGCGTCGATACCGTGCTGCACATAGACCGCACCCAGCACCGATTCCATCCCGTCGGCCAGGATGCTGGATTTGTCGGCCCCGCCGGTATTGACCTCGCCACGCCCCAGCAACAAGTGGGCGCCCAGCCCCTCGTCGGTGAGCCGCCGCGCGACATCGGCCAATGCTTGGGTGTTGACGACACTGGAGCGCAGCTTGGCCAGATCCCCCTCCGACCGGTCGGGATGGCGGTGAAACAGCTC
Source organism: uncultured Actinomycetota bacterium (assembly GCA_963787635.1). Taxonomy (GTDB): domain Bacteria; phylum Actinomycetota; class Actinomycetes; order Mycobacteriales; family Mycobacteriaceae; genus Mycobacterium. Next base: position 101,381 of record CAWBDP010000018.1, read on the forward strand.
GTCGGTGACCGTCAGCCCCAACACGGCGTCGCCGAGAAACTCCAGCCGTTCGTTGGTGGGCAGCCCGCCGTGCTCGTAGGCGTAGCTGCGGTGTGTCAGCGCCAACGAGAGCAGGTCATCGGGTAGGTCAACCCCGAGCGCATCGAGCAGGCTTTGCCGTGACCCGCTCACCGCTTACCCCGCGGGGCGGCGTCGCGGTCCGACTCCGGGCCTACCATCTCGGCCAGCTTGGCCCAGCGCGGGTCGATCCAGTCGTGGTGATGACCGGGCTCCGCGGTGGCCAGCGCACGCCGCATTCCGGGCACAGTCCCGGGCAATCCGGCCGGCACAGCGGGGAGAACGGCAATTCCAATCCGAACGCGTCGATGATGGGCTGCTCCAGATCGACGGTGTCGCCGATGACGCGCCCGACTTCGTCTTCCTCGGTGGTCGCGTCGGTGGTGCTGTCCGGATAGGCGAATAGCTCGGTCAACATGACCTCGACACGTCCGGCCAGCGTCGTCAGACAGCGCGCGCACTCGCCGGTGGTGGGCGCCGCGACCGTGCCGCTGACCAGCACACCTTCCGAGACCGACTCCAGCCGCAGATCCAGCTCAAGCGCCGCATCCCGCTCAACCGCGATCAGCTCCAACCCGATGCGGGACGGATTGGACACCGTGTCATGCACGGCAATCATCGCTCCCGGCCGTCGTCCCAGCCGGGTGATGTTGAGCGTTAGCGGCGAGGTCTCAAGGCGCTGCGCCGTTGGGCTGTGCTGCCTCGCCATAGCGCAATCCTACGGCCCGAGACAGGTCGGGCCTTGGCCTATGCGGCTAACGGGTCGCGTAGTCGTGCGTGCCGGCCGCGGTCCGCAGTTGGTGCCGCCCGCGGCTGACCGAGCGCAGTGTGCCGTTGAGGTAGTCCTCGAATTCGGCGAGCTTGCTGTCGACGTAGATGTCGCATTCGCCGCGCAGCCGGTCGGCCTCGGCGTGCGCCGTGTCGATCAGCCGCGTGGATTCCGCGTTGGCGGCCTGCACCACCTCGGTCTGCGATACCAGCCGCTGCTGTTCCTTGATGCCTTCTTGCACGGCCTTCTCGAAGGAGATGTTGCCGCTTTCGACAAGCCGGTCGCATTCGGCTTTGGCGCGGCTGGCGCTGGCCTCGTACTCACGTTTTGCCGACGCCGCGATCCGGACCGCCTCTTCGCGGGCCTCAGACACCATCCGCTCGCTGTGCTGACGCGCCTCGCCGACCATCCGGTCGGCCTGCGCCTTGGCGTCGGACAGGAGCCGGTCGGCCTCGGCTCGGGCATGGTTCATCATCGACTCCGACTCCGTCGTCGCGGAGGACACCATCGAGTCGGCGTGCGTCTTGGCCTCGTGGAGCATGGAATCGCGAGCGTCGAGCACATCCTGGGCGTCGTCCAACTCGCCAGGGATCGCGTCTTTGATGTCGTCGACCAACTCCAGGACGTCGCCGCGGGGTACCACACATCCCGCTGTCATCGGCACACCGCGGGCTTCTTCGACAATGGCGCCCAGTTCGTCGAGCGCCTCAAAAACTCGGTACACGGCAACACCCTTCCGGCATCGTTGTTGTTACCAGTGTGCCTGGTGTTGTGCCTGTGACGGTGCTGCCCTGCCCGGTGTGTCGGGCTTTGCTGTTTCTGAGCTACTCGGGAGCTATGCCACCCACCTGCACACCGCCGCCATTATGTCGACCCACGCCGATTACCGGCAAACGATCCCACTGGCGACTCCGCGCTGCTGCCCGGCACGGTCATCGGGCAAAATGGCGGCGCGACGCGCGGCGCAACGGCAAAAACTGCGGACGGCTGGATTGACACATACCCCAGCCGGGTATATTCGCCGCTCCGGCAGCGTGGCCGCACAACGCGTAATCGACGTGAAGGGCCTGGTGGGAACGAGTGATGAGACAAGCCTGGGAAGCGATCGCGCACGCCTTAGTGCTGGCGGGATCGATGACGTGGGAAATCCTGTGGGCGCTGGTAGTGGGCTTCGCGCTGTCGGCGGTGGTGCAGGCCGTGGTGCGCCGGTCGACCATCGTGTCCCTGCTGGGCGATGACCGGCCCCGCACCCTGGCTGTGGCGGCCGGACTCGGTGCCGCATCGTCGTCGTGCTCGTATGCCGCAGTGGCCCTGGCGCGATCGCTGTTCCGCAAGGGCGCCAACTTCACCGCAGCCATGGCCTTCGAAATCGGTTCGACGAACCTCGTGGTGGAGCTGGGCATCATCTTGGCGCTGCTGATGGGCTGGCAGTTCACGGCCGGCGAATTCATCGGCGGCCCGATCATGATCGTGGTGCTGGCTGTCTTGTTCCGGCTGTTCGTGCGCTCGCGGCTGATCGACGAGGCCCGGCGACAGGCCGAGCGTGGCGCGGCCGGCGCGATGGAAGGCCATGCGGCCATGGACATGTCGATCCAAGGTGAGGGCTCGTTCTGGCGGCGACTGTTCTCCGGGGAGGGTCTCACCTCGGTATCGCATGTGTTCGTGATGGAATGGAGCGCGATTCTGCGCGACCTCGTCATCGGCCTGTTAATTGCGGGTGCGATCGCTGCCTGGGTACCCGAGTCCTTCTGGCAGCACTTCTTTTTCGCCGCACATCCGCTCTGGTCGGCGGTGTGGGGGCCGATAGTGGGGCCGCTGGTGGCGGTCGCGTCGTTCGTCTGCTCGATCGGCAACGTGCCGCTGGCCGCGGTGCTGTGGAATGGCGGCATCAGCTTCGGCGGCGTCATCGCGTTCATCTTCGCTGACCTGCTGATCGTGCCAATCCTGAATATCTACCGGAAGTACTACGGCACCAGGATGATGCTGACGCTGCTGGGCACCTTTTATATTGCGATGGTCGTCGCCGGATATCTGGTCGAACTTCTTTTCAGCGCAACACGTTTGGTTCCCAGCCACCACGGCGCGATGATCATGCAAGCCGGAATCTCGTGGAACTACACCACGTGGCTGAACATCGTAGCGCTGGTGGTGGCAACCGCGCTGGTCATCCGGTTCGTGACCACCGAGGGCATTCCGATGCTGCGCATGATGGGTGGCTCCCCGGACGAACAAGACCACCACGACCACCACTGCCACTAGTCGCTACTCAGGTAACCTGCCGCACAGGGCATTACCCTCTAGACAAATCTTGCGCGCCGGATGATGGAAGGACCGCGATGGCCCCGACGAGGATTCCACTTGAGGTTTTGCTCGGCGACCCCGACAAGGCCGGCCCGCAGATTTCTCCAGATGGCCACAGGATGACCTACGTCGCACCACTCGACGGTGTGCTGAATCTGTGGCTCGGCACTGTTAACGGCGCTTTCGAGCCCATCACCCACGACACCGACCGCGGCATCAGCAGATATGCCTGGTGCCACGACAATAGGCACCTGATGTACGTGCAAGACAAGGACGGCGACGAGAATTGGCACATTTACACGATCGATCTCGAGTCACGAGACATCGTCGATCACACGCCGTTCGAGGGCGTACAGGCCCGGATCATCGCGTACCGGCGGACGCACCCAAACGAGGTGCTGATCGGGCTCAACAAAGAAAATCAACAGCTGCACGACATCTGGCATCTGACGATCGACACGGGAGAGTTGCGCAAAGCCGCGGATAACCCAGGCTTCGTCTCGTGGTGTGTGGACCAGGATCTCAAGGTTCGTGGCGCGATCGCACCTGAGCCAGATGGTGGGGTATCGCTGCTCGTGCGGGACGACGAGGACTCTGAGTGGCGGCCGTTCGTGAATTTCTCGGCAGAGGATGCGATGATCGCCGGCCCCCTTGGCTTCACGGCTGAGGGCAACGGCATGTACCTCCTCTCGTCGATCGGCGCCAACGCCGCACGCTTCATCGTCAAGGACATCGCCTCTGGTGATGAGCATCTCATCGCCGAGGACCCGATCTACGACTGCGTGAACGCCACGCTGGAGCCAGTGACCCGGAAACCTCAGATCGCTTGGTTCTTGAAGGACAAGGTCGAGTACCAAGTGCTCGATCCATCGATCCATGAAGATCTCGAGGCGATCGAGCAGATTCAGGCCGGCGAGTTCTCGATCATCGATCGGGACCACTCGAACCAGACGTGGCTGATCGCCTTCGATAGCGACGTGGGTCCGGTGAAGTTCTACGTTTACGAGAGGAAGACGAAGTCGGCGCGGTTCCTTTTCGCCCACCGACCGGACCTGGAGATGTACGACCTCGCTCCGATGGAGCCTTTTGTGTTCCAGGCGCGCGATGGCCTCCAAATCCACGGGTACTTGACCTTTCCGCTCGGTGAACGCTCGAACCTTCCGACGGTGATTAACGTGCATGGCGGCCCGTGGCACCGCGACTCCTGGGGGTTTAACCCGGAGGCGCAATGGCTCGCCAATCGAGGATGGCTGTGCATCCAGATCAATTTCCGTGGATCACTCGGTTATGGAAAGGAATTCGTCAACGCCGGCGACAAAGAGTGGGGCGGCGCGATGCAGGACGACGTCAGCGATGCAGTCCGCTGGTCGATTGATCAGGGATATACCGATCCGGCGCGGGTGTGCATCTACGGCGGCTCGTATGGCGGATACGCGGCGCTCGCCGGCGCGACGTTCACTCCCGAGCTGTATCGGTGTGCGGTCGCGATGTGTGGTCCGGCGAACCTCAAGACCTTCATCACGTCCATCCCGCCGTACTGGACGCCGATGATCGCGATGTTCCACAAGCGGGTCGGTAATCCGGAAACAGAAGCCGAGCTGCTCTGGTCCCGGTCGCCGTTATCGAGGGTCGATGACATCAAGGCACCGATGCTGATTGCGCACGGCGCGAACGATCCCCGGGTGAAACTGGCAGAAACCGAGCAGATCACTTCGGCGATGAAAGCGAAGGGGATCGACCACGAACTCGTCGTCTTCGACGACGAGGGCCATGGGTTCGTGAAGCCAGCGAACCGACTCCGGTTCTATGAGCTGACCGAGGCCTTCCTGTCCACTCATCTGTGATTGCCGGTAGATGGTGCCTCGGACATCGAACAAGTCCTTGGCCGCGAGGTTCAGGCCGGCGAGCGGCCCGGTGGCGGCGCCGTGAATGACGAAATCCACATGCGGCACGAAGGCCTTGAAGCGGTCACGCACAGCACGCCTACCCCACACAACGAATCGTGCTCTACGCCAAAGATCGTGGCTGCACCAAACCCGGCTGCCCCGCTCCCGCCTACCACTGCCAAGCCCACCATGTTCGAGGCTGGCAAGCCACCCAGTGCACCGACATCGACGACCCCACCTGGCCTGCGGCATCGACAACCGCCTCGCCGAAAACGGCTGGACCACCCGCAATAACGCTCACGGCGAAACCGAATCGATCCCGCCGCCCCACGCCCCCGCAAGCCGGGACCCCCCCGGCCAGCCCCGCACCAACACCTACCATCACCCCGAGCGACTTCTGCGCGACAACGACGAAGACGACGACCCGTAAGGTCGCCGCGGCTATTCACCGGCCGTCCGACAACCTCTCCCGCAGTCGCCGGTTCACCGGCTCGGGTAGTAGTTCCGACACGTCACCGCCCATCAGCGCGACCTCTTTGGCCAGCGACGACGACACGAACGAATACCGCGGGGTTGTCGCGACGAAAAACGTGTCGACACCGGCGATGTGCTTGTTCATCTGCGCCATCTGCAGCTCGTATTCGAAGTCGGTGCCGGTGCGCAGACCTTTGACGATGGCGGTCAGCCCGAGCGCCCGGACAAAGTCGACCACCAGACCCGATCCGGACTCCACTCGCAAATTGGGTAGGTGCGTCGTCGACTCGTTGATCATCGCGATCCGCTCGTCGAGGTCGAACATGCCTTTCTTGCTGGGGTTGACCAGGATCGCGACCACGACTTCGTCGAACTGGGCGGCGGCGCGCTCGAAAATGTCGACGTGGCCCAGCGTTACCGGATCGAACGATCCCGGGCACACCGCGCCGCTCATATTGCGCCACTCCTCTTCATTGCCGCGCGCTGCATCGTCGCCGGCGCGTCATGCCCGACGACGCTACACGCCGGTTCACACCAGTTCGGCCAGTTCCAGGCGGGTGTCGCCGTACACGCGTGGCTCCCAGGGGTGCCAACCGGACGGCCACGTCAACGGTTCGCCGGCCGCCGCGCGCTCCATGACGGCGACGGTGCCGGTCGCCGCCCAGCCGCGGGCGGCCAAAGCTGCCAGCACGGCGTCGACCTCGGCGGTGTCGACGTCGTAGGGCGGGTCGGCCAGCACCAGGTCCACCGGGGATTGCGCGCCGGTCGCCAGCACCGCGGTCACCGTGCCGCGCCGCAGCGTCGCACCGGGCAGACCCACGGCGGCGATATTGCGCGCCAACACGGCCGCACTGCGCTGATCGGACTCGACGAACAGCACCGAAGCCGCGCCACGCGAGAGCGCCTCGAGCCCGAGCGCGCCCGAACCGGCATACAGATCCAGCACCGCAACGCCGGTCAGGTCCAGCCGCGAGGTCAGGATATTGAACAACGACTCACGGACCCGGTCGGTGGTGGGCCTGGTTCCGTGCGGCGGCACGACGAGGCGCCGGCCTCTGGCAGCACCGGCGATGATCCGCGTCAGCTCAACACCACCAGCAGGTCACCGGCCTCCACCTGGGCGGTCGCCGACACCGCCACCCGCTCGACGGTGCCATCGGACGGAGCGGTGATCGGAGCCTCCATCTTCATCGCCTCGATGGTGGCGATGGTCTGCCCGGCGCTGACCTCCTCGCCGGCGGCTACCCCGACGGTGACGACACCGGCGAACGGCGCGGCGATGTGACCGGGATTGGCCCGGTCGGCCTTCTCGGCGGCCGGCACCTCGCTAGCGATACTGCGGTCGCGCACCAGCACTGGTCGCAGCTGTCCGTTGATGATGCACACCACCGTCCGCATGCCGCGTTCGTCGGGCTCGGAGATGGCTTCCAGCCCGATCAGCAGCTCCACCCCGCGTTCCAGCTCTACGCGGTGCTCGTCGCCCTGTCGCAGACCGTAGAAGAACTGGTTGGCCGACAGCAGCGAAGTATCGCCGTAGGTTTCTCGATGCGCCTCGAATTCTGCTGTCGGGCCTGGGAATAGCAGCCGGTTCAGCGTCGCCTGCCGGCCGGTTCCGGCCACCGCCAGCGCGGCCTCGTCGTCCGGCGAGAGCTCTTGCACCGGCCGGGCCGGCCCACGGCCGGCCAGCGCGGCGCTGCGCAACGGTTCGGGCCAGCCGCCGGGCGGATCACCCAGCTCACCGCGCAGGAATCCCAGCACCGATTCTGGAATGTCGAATCGTGCTGGATCGGAGGCGAATTCGTCTGCGCTGACCCCGGCGCCTACCAGCGCCAGCGCCAGATCGCCGACGACCTTCGAGCTCGGCGTGACCTTGACAAGCCGGCCCAGGATCCGGTCGGCGGCGGCATAGTTTTCCTCGATCTCTTCGAAGCGGTCGCCCAGCCCCAACGCGATAGCCTGCTGACGGAGGTTCGACAACTGACCGCCGGGGATCTCATGGCTGTAGACGCGTCCGGTCGGTGCAGCCAACCCGGATTCGAACGGCGCGTAGACCTTTCGCAGCACCTCCCAGTACGGCTCGAGATCGCACACCGCCGACAGCGATAGACCGGTGTCGTACTCGGTGTGCGCTGCGGCTGCCACGATGGAGCTCAACGACGGCTGGCTGGTCGTTCCGGCCAGCGGCGCGGCGGCACCGTCGACCGCGCTGGCCCCGGCCTGCCAGGCCGCGACATACGTCGCCAACTGGCCGCCCGGGGTGTCATGAGTATGCACATGCACCGGCAGGTCGAAACGACTGCGCAGCGCGGTGATCAAGCGCTCCGCGGCCGGCGGCCGCAGCAGCCCGGCCATATCCTTGATGCCCAGCACGTGGGCGCCGGCGTCGACGATCTGGTCGGCGAGCTTGAGGTAGTAGTCCAGAGTGTAGAGGTGCTCACCCGGGTCCGACAGGTCACCGGTGTAGCACATCGCGACTTCGGCTATCGCAGAACCGGTTTCGCGGACCGCGTCAATGGCCGGACGCATCGACTCGATGTTGTTCAGCGCGTCGAAGATGCGGAAGATATCGATGCCGGTCTCGGTCGCCTCCGCGACGAATGCCGATGTCACCAGCTCCGGATACGGGGTGTAGCCGACCGTGTTGCGACCCCGAAGCAGCATCTGCAGACAGATGTTGGGCATGGCTTCGCGCACCGCGGCCAGCCGTTCCCAGGGATCTTGCTTGAGGAAGCGCAACGCCACGTCGTAGGTGGCGCCGCCCCAGCACTCCATCGACAGCAGCTGCGGGGTAAGCCTCGCGATATAGGGGGCAACTACAACCAGCCCGGTGGTGCGCACCCGGGTCGCCAGCAGCGATTGATGCGCGTCGCGGAACGTCGTCTCGGTAACGCCAACGGCCGCAGAGGTTTTCATCCAGTTCGCAAAGCCTTCGGGACCCAGCTCGTCCAATCGCTGCTTGGAACCCGGCGGCGGCGGAACCGACAGATCGACATCGGGCAGCTTGTCGTGCGGGTACACCGTCGAGGGCCGGGAGCCATGGGGCTTGTTGACCGTGACATCGGCCAGGTAGGTCAGGATCTTCGTGCCGCGGTCGGCTGACGAACGCGCCGTCAGCAGCTGCGGTCGTTCTTCGATGAACGACGTGGTGACGTGGCCGGCCTGGAAGTCGGGGTCGTCCAAGACCGCTTGCAGGAACGGGATATTCGTCGATACACCGCGGATCCGGAACTCGGCCACCGCTCGCCGCGCCCGGGCCACCGCGGTGGCGAAATCGCGGCCCCGGCAGGTGAGCTTGACCAGCATGGAATCGAAGTGCGCGCTGATCTCCGCACCCAGGTTGGTGCCGCCGTCCAAGCGGATGCCCGCCCCGCCGGGGCTGCGGTAGGCACTGATCCGGCCGGTGTCGGGCCGAAACCCGTTGGCCGGGTCTTCGGTCGTGATCCGGCATTGCAGCGCCGCGCCGCGCAGTGCGATGTCGTCTTGCCGCAGACCCAGGTCGTCGAGGGTCTCACCGGCGGCGATGCGCAGCTGGCTGGAGACCAGGTCGACGTCGGTGATCTCCTCGGTGACCGTGTGCTCCACCTGAATCCGCGGATTCATCTCGATGAACACATGCTGGCCCCGCTCGTCCAACAAGAACTCGACGGTGCCGGCGCAGCTGTAGCCGATATGACGGGCGAAAGCGACCGCGTCGGCGCAGATCTGCATCCGCAGCTCTTCCGGCAGATTCGGGGCCGGCGCCAGCTCGATGACCTTCTGGTGACGACGCTGCACACTGCAGTCGCGCTCGTATAGATGGATCACATTGCCGTGCGCGTCAGCCAGGATCTGCACCTCGATGTGCCGCGGGTTGACCACGGCCTGCTCGAGAAACACGGTCGGATCACCGAACGCCGACTCGGCCTCGCGGCTGGCGGCTTCGATCGCCTCGGGCAGTGCGGCGGCATCGACGACACGCCGCATGCCGCGTCCTCCGCCACCGGCGACCGCCTTGACGAACAGCGGGAACTGCATACCCGCTGCGGCCGAGACCAGTTCGTCGACCGACGCCGATGGCGCCGAGGACGCCAGCACCGGCAGGCCTGCTTCCCGCGCCGCCGCGATCGCCCGCGACTTGTTGCCGGTCAGCTGAAGCACTCGGTGGCAGGGCCGACGAAGGTGATCCCCGCTGCCGCACAGGCGGCGGAGAGCTGAGGGTTCTCCGACAAGAACCCGTAGCCCGGATACACCGCGTCGGCGCCGGACCGGCGGGCGGTCTCGACTATTTCGTCGACCGACAGGTAGGCCCGTACCGGGTGGCCGGTTTCACCGATTTGGTAGGACTCGTCGGCCTTGAGTCGATGCAGCGAATTGCGGTCCTCGTAGGGGTATACGGCCACGGTGCCGATACCCAACTCGTAGGCGGCGCGGAATGCGCGGATCGCGATCTCGCCGCGATTGGCAACCAGCACTTTGGAGATCATGCTCGCCCCTCACCGCCGTGCTTGGATGATCTGCTCGGCTTCCTCGGGTCAATCTACGGCCCCGCATTGTCGGCGAGCTAGAGAAAAGTCGACCAGTAATTCCAGAACCGAGTCAGGATCAGCAGGAACACTGCGGTGAACCACAGCGCGGTCAGCGACCACCGCCACTGGTGCAGCACTCGCACCGCGGTGCTGCCGGCTTCGTCGCCCGTTTGCAAGGCGATCGACGCCACCACCACCAGCAGCGTGATGGTGAGCGCCCAGACCAGCATGCAGTAGGGGCACAGTGCCCCGATTCGGTAGAGGCTCTGGAAGATCAACCAGTGCACGAACACCGTACCGATCAGGGCCCCGGTGGCCAGTGCGATCCAATACCACCGGGGCAGAAGGACTTTCGTGACCGCGAGCACTCCGGTGACGGCGACGACGGTGAAAGCGGTGATCCCGATCAGCGGATTGGGGAAGCCCAGCGCCGACGCCTGTGGCGTCGCCATCACCGAACCGCACGACAGCACCGGGTTGAGGTTGCAGGACGGGACATAGGACGAGTCGGTCAGCAGCTTGATCTTCTCTACGGTCAACGTCACCGAGGCGATCAGGCCGAGCACACCGGCGATCAACACCCACCACGCGCTGGGCAGCGCTACGGCCACGCCCGGCCGAATCGGGGCCGCGTCGCCGGCTGACTCGGCGGGTTGGGCAGACGCGGGCGTGTCGATCGTCACGGTGCGGGCGGCGCCACAGGATCGTCGATGCCGGGCACATCGCCGACGATTTGTTTGATCGCGGCAACCAGCGCGTCCGGGGTCGACGGCCGGTAATCCTTGCCGTTGATGCGGATCGTCGGGGTGCTACGAATCTTTTCGGCCGCTACCAGGCCGTCGACCATCGGAAGGTACTTGCCGCTCTTGATGCAGTCCGGAACCTTGCCCACCACTCCAGCCTGACGGGCGAGTTCGGTCAACCGTGCGTCGTCGGGAAAGCTGGTGCCCTTCTCTTTGGGCTGGATGTCTTTGGTGTACAACGCGGTGTGAAACCGCCGGAACGCGTCGATTGACTCGTCGGCGACGCAGTAGGCCGCGTTGGCCGCACGCGAAGAATAGTCGTCGTTTTGTGGACTGCTCAGGAAACCGAGCATGTAGTAGTCCGCCGCGATCGCACCGGTATCGACGAGTTTGGACACCGTGGCCCCGAAAGTGCGCTCGAAGTTGCCGCAAGCCGGGCACAGGAAGTCCTCGTAGAACGTGACAACCACCTTGGGGTCCTTGCTGCCCGGCCTGGTGACCAGCTTGCCGGAGGTGACCCGCACCGACTTGGGGGCGTTAGACGTCTTGCCGCCATGAGTCGTCACGATGTAAAGGACCAGGCCGACCGCGAAGATCACGACGATCGCGGTAAGCCCGACCTGGATCAGCACGTTGCGCCTGCGGTCGGCGGCTTTCAGGTCGTAGCGCGCGGGACGATTGGGCTTGCGGGGCACGAGTTTGCTGATCCTCCGATGTCTTGTCGGCTTCGATGCCTGCTCAGGCGCCTCTAGAGTACCGGCGCTTCCAGGTGGCGAGGCTCAGACGCGGCTGAGGTGGGCGCGCAGCGCCGAGACGAGCTCGGCCGTCGCGACGGCGCTGTCGCCGCCCAGCTGGAAGAACTGGGTGAACGCGTGGGTCAGTGATCCCATCGGCCGCAGGTCGATGGCGACACCGGCGGCCTGCAGCGCCGCGGCGTACTGCTCGCCCTCGTCGCGCAGTGGGTCGAAACCTGCGGTGGCGATCAGCGCGGGCGGCAGTCCGGACAGGTCGTCGGCCAGCAACGGCGACACCCGGGGATCCGTCCGCTCGATACCCGAACCGTCCAGGTATTGGGCCTCGAACCACTCGATGTCGTGCTTGGTCAGCACGAAGCCGTCGCCGAACAGGCTCAGTGACCGGGTCTTGGAGGTGAGGTCCGCCCGAGGGTAGAGGAGCCACTGCAGCACCGGCATCAGCGCCGCCGTCGTCGCGGGCCAGTCGCGACACCACTGCCGACAAGTTGCCCCCGGCGCTGTCACCGCCGACCGCGACTTTGCCCGGCGCCGCGCCGAGTTCGGCAGCGTGATCGCAGGCCCAGCGAAACGCCGCGTAGGCGTCGTCGAGCCCAGCCGGGGCGGGGTGCTCGGGGGCCAGCCGGTAATCGATCGATAGCACGTGGACGTCGGCATCGCGGCAGGTCAACCGGCACAGCGGATCGTGAGTGTCCAGGTCGCCGATCACCCAGCCGCCGCCGTGGAAGAAGACCAGCAACGGCGCGGGCGCGCCGCCGGCCGGACGGTAATGCCGGGCCGGGATCTCACCGGCCGGCCCGGGTATCGACAAATCGCTGACCGCGACATGGATTTGCGGGCCGCGAAAGCTCCGGGTCAGCTCTCGTGCCTGAGCCCGCGACGTGCCCGGGTCGTCGCGCGCGACCAGGCCGTTGACGCCGAGGACCCGCTGCGCGGCCAACAACAACTGCAGCGTGGGATCCAGTGTGTTGCCGTCGATGGTGACCGAACGACCGCCGGCGAGCAGCCGCTTGGCGCCGGCCGGAATCCAGGGCACGACTTTGAGGCCGACGCTGGTCGCCGCGCCCTGCAAGCGCGAAGACCACCGGACCGGAGCCCGCGGCGCTCCCAGACGACGATCAGGCGCGCCTGGCAGACTTCTTGTCATGACTGCTCCCCTAATCACGCTGAACGACGGTAAGTCTCTCCCCGCCGTCGGATTCGGCGTTTTCCAGATTCGACCTGCGGACACCGAGGAGGCCGTCGGCACCGCCCTGCGGGCCGGCTACCGGCACATCGACACCGCAGCGGCCTACCGCAACGAACGCGAAACCGGGCGGGCGGTTGCCAATTCCGGCGTGCCGCGAGAGCAACTGTACTTGGTCACCAAATTGTGGAACGCCGACCAGGGCTACGACAGCACGCTCAAGGCTTTCGACGCCAGCATGGACCGGCTCGGAATCGACTATCTCGATCTTTATCTGATTCATTGGCCGCTGCCCCAACTCAACAAGTTCGTCGACACCTTCAAGGCATTCGCCCACTTGCGCGATCAAGGCCGGATTCGGTCGATCGGGGTGAGCAATTTCGAGCCCGAGCACCTCAAGTTACTTATCGACGCCACCGGTATCGTGCCCGCCGTCAACCAGGTCGAGCTGCATCCGCGGCTGCCCCAGACGGCTTTGCGGGAGGTACATGCCCGACTCGGCATTGCCACCGAGGCCTGGGGACCGCTCGGACAGGGCTCGCTGCTGGATGATGCGACAGTTATGGCTGTCGCTCAAGACTGTGACCGGACACCCGCCCAAGTGTTGATCAGATGGCACATTCAGCTCGGTAATATCGTGATTCCCAAGTCGGTCAACCCCGAACGGATCGCGAGCAATTTCGACGTGTTCGATTTCGAACTCAGTACGGACCAGATGGTGTCGATTTCCTCGCTCGACGACGGAAAGCGGCTTGGACCCAACCCACGAACCTTCGATTTCACAGGCAGGTGAATGACGTGACCGGCGAGTCGGGCGCCGCTGGCGCCGCAATACCCTCGGTAGCACTCAATGACGAGAACACGATGCCCGTGCTGGGACTGGGCGTCGCGGAATTGTCGGACGCAGAGACAGAACACGCGGTGTCGGCGGCCTTGGAGATCGGTTGCCGGTTGATCGACACCGCGGCGGTGTACGGCAACGAGGGCGCGGTCGGACGGGCGATCGCGGCTTCGGGGTTACCGCGCGCCGAGCTGTTCGTCACGACCAAACTCGCCACGGCGGACCAGGGTTTCACCACTTCGCAGGAGGCGTGCAAGGCCAGCCTGGAGCGGCTCGGCCTGGATTACGTCGACTTGTACCTGATCCACTGGCCGGCAGCGCAGCTGGGCAAGTACGCCGACAGTTTCGGCGGCTTGCTCCAGTGCCGCGGTGAAGGCATGGCCCGTTCCATCGGGGTGTGCAACTTCACCGAGGAGCATTTGTCGACGGTCATCGACCTGATCTTCTCCACTCCGGTGGTCAACCAGATCGAGTTGCACCCGCTGCTCAACCAGGCGGAGTTGCGCGCCGACAACGCCCGTCACAACGTCCTCACGCAGTCCTACAGCCCGCTGGCCGTGGGCCGGTTGCTCGACAACCCGACCGTGACCTCGATCGCCGGCGAGTACGGCAAGTCGGCCGCACAGGTGTTGTTGCGGTGGAATCTGCAGCTGGACAATGCGGTGATCTTCCGTTCGGGCAAACCCGAGCGCATCGCGAGCAATGTCGATGTCTTCGATTTCGAGCTGGCCGCCGAACACATGGACGCCCTCAACGGCTTGAACGACGGCACGCGGGTCCGGGAAGATCCGCTGACCTACACCGGCGCCTAGACCCAAGCCTGTTGGCGCGAAACAGTTTTCGGCGCTTCACGGCGCGTGCCCGGTGAATACGGCGCCGTCCCGGTGCGACCCGTCGTCGTCTGACGCCATCTCGGGCACCACCTCGATTGCCGGTGGTGGCGGTATCTCGCCGGTCAGTCCGGCCACCAGTCCCAGCGACGACGCCGAACCCCGCAAGCCGTCGGCATACCGCGATACCTGCGCCAGCGCTTTGGACAGGTTCACCAGATGCGTGTTGGTCACCCGTAGCCGGTCGATCAATTGGCGGGCATTGTGATAGACCAGCTTCGCACTGCCCTTGGAATGCTCAATGCTTTCCAGCAGGTCGCCGGACAACGACGCCAACCGCGCTGACCGCGCCATGACGAGGAACCCGGTGGGTCCAACGAGATAGACATTCAACCGACGCAGTTCGCCAAAAAGCCGGGCGTCGGCGTCCAGGGCGGCGACCGCGATCGCGTCCAACGGAACGAACAGCACGGTGCCCCCCAGACCGTCGGCGCCGGAGACGTAATTCCTCGAGCTCACCTCCACCGCGTGCTCTCGCACGCGGTGGGCAAGAGCGGTCAACTCGTGCCGACGCTGCGCAGGGTCACGGGCTTCGGCCGCGTTCCAATAATTCTCGACAGCGCATTTCGCGTCGACCGGAATTGGCCCGGTGTCCAACGACAGCACCAGATCCGGTCGCTTCCCGGATGGCAACGTCGGTTGCACCTGGAAATGCGCACCTTCCCGAAGTCCGCACGCCCGCGCCGCTTCGTAGAGCACCTCCTGACCGAGCTCGCCGCGGTGGTGGATCGACGCGAAAGTTTCGCGGTAGCGCCGCAGTTCGTGGACGTCGTTCTGGGTGGCGAAAAGTTGCGCGCGGATCAGCCGGGATTCGGTTCGATGGCGCACGGTCAACGCGGTCAGAACGACAACCGCGACGACGAGGACAAAGATCAGCAGACTACTCACGGTCCGTGTGTAGCACGCGGCACCGACAGAAACGCCCAACGACGCCGTTGATTACCCGGTCGGGCAGGTTGCCGCGGCTTGCTGCAGCACCGGCACCGACGGCGCGTCGACCGGCAACTGGTAGCCCCGCAGGACCGCGATGAACTGCATGGCGTACTGGCAGTGAAACGCGGCGTTGGGCGGCATCCATAAGGCCGGCTGCGAGTCGCCCTTGTCGTCGTTGGCCTGGCCGCCGACGGCCAGCAGGTTGGCCGGATCGTTGGCGAAGCGCACCCGCTCGGGCAGCGGCCAGTCGTACGCCCCCAGGTCCCAGGCCAGGGCCAACGGGATCAGGTGGTCGATTTGCACCGATTCGCCAACCTTGGCACCACGCTGAAAAGCGATGGTGGCGTTGGTGTACGGATCGTGCAGCGTGCCGGTGGCAACCGCATCGGGGCAACGTGTGATCGCGACGAAAGTCTTGTCGGTCAGATCACGGTTGAGGATGTCGTCACGGGTATCGCATCCGTTGTGGCCCAGCGGCGCGTCGTTGTCGTCGGTCCAGGCGTCGCCGAATGCCGCCCGGCGATAGTCGTAACGATGAATCCGCACGGCTACCACCTGGATTCCGGCCAGTACGTCGGTGCCCGGCTGCACCGTCGGAACATCGGCACGCGCCTCGAATTCCCGGGCCCGGTCCCCCGCGGATGAGGTGACTACCTGATAGGCGACCAGCACCGCGAGCACCGCAGTCGCCGAGAGCCACAGCAACGCTTTGCGGTTCATGACTTGTCCAGGTACTCGACGCGTTCGGTGCCGGTGAACGGCGCCGCCAGCAGTGCCAACCCGCGATCGGCGGGGTCGCGGTCGTACACCTGCTCACAGAACTCGCGGGCCGCCTCGATGACCTGCCGGTGGTCGGCCAGTGACAGCAGCTGCAGGGTCATCGCGCGGCCGGATTGGGCGCGGCCCAACACGTCTCCTTCCCGGCGATCTTTGAGGTCCAGGTCGGCCAGCTCGAAACCGTCGAGCGTGCCGGCGACCGCCTTCAGCCGCCCAGCGGCCCCGGATCGCGGTGAAACCCAACTGGCCAGCAAGCACGCACTGGGATGCGTACCGCGGCCGATCCGGCCGCGCAGCTGATGTAGCTGGCTGATACCGAACCGGTCGGCATCCATGATGAGCATTACCGTCGCGTTGGGCACGTCGACACCGACCTCGATGACGGTGGTGCACACCAGGACATCGACCTCTCCGGCGCGAAACGCCGCCATCACCGAGTCCTTCTCTTCTGCGTCCAGCCGCCCGTGCATGAGTCCCAGCCGCAGATCGGCCAGCTCGTGGCGGCGCAGACGGGCGAACAGTTCTTCGACAGTCGCCGAGGGTCGCCCGCCCTCTGCGGTCTGCTCGGCGTCATCGTTCTCGTCGATCCGGGGTGCCACGATATAGGCCTGCCGCCCGGCCGACACCTCCTCGATGATGCGTTCGAAGGCGCGGTGCAGCCAGGTCGGGTGGTCTTTGACGAAGATCGCGGTGGTGACGATCGGCTGGCGTCCGCGCGGAAGTTCGCGCAGCGTCGATGTTTCCAGATCCCCGTAGACGGTGAGGGCAACCGTACGCGGGATCGGTGTGGCCGTCATGACCAGCAGGTGGGGCGTGATGCCCGCAGGGGCCTTGGCGCGCAATTGATCTCGCTGCTCGACACCAAACCGGTGCTGTTCGTCGACGACCACCATGCCCAGCCGGTCGAACTCCACCGCGTCCTGCAGCAGCGCGTGGGTACCGACGACGAGGCCGGCCTGGCCACTGGTGATCTCGGCACGGACCTGTTTCTTCTGCGCGTGCGACATCGACCCGGTGAGCAGCACCACGTGGGTGGCATCGTCGGTACCGCCCAACTGGCCACCCAATGCCAGCGGTCCCAGCACGTTGCGTATCGATCGAACATGTTGTGCCGCAAGGACCTCCGTCGGCGCCAACAGCGCGCACTGGTAACCGGCATCGACCATCTGTAACATGGCCGACACGGCCACGATGGTCTTACCCGATCCCACTTCACCTTGCAACAGCCGGTTCATCGGCCGGGTAGACCCGATTTCGGCGGACAGCACGGCGAGCACTTCACGTTGACCGGCTGTCAGCTCGAAGGGCAAGCGCCGCAACAGTTCCTGTGCCAGACCACTCGAACGCAGCGGTGCCGGCGGCCCGGACTCCGAGAGCTCGCTGTGGCGCCGTGCGACCAGAGCCCACTGCAGGCCGACGGCCTCGTCGAAAGTCAGCCGCTGCCGGGCACGACGGCGCTCGGCCTCGTTTTCGGCGAGATGGATGGCACGCAGCGCCTCGTCCTCGGAGATCAGGTCGTGTTCGGCAAGCACCGCCTCCGGCAGGGGATCACGCACCGGGTCGAGCACTTCGAGCACCTGACGCACGCAGGCGAAGATGTCCCAGCTCTGCAGTTTCGTGCTGGCCGGATAAATCGGATAGAAGTGACGTTCGAACGCTTCCAGGGCCACCTCGCCGCTGACCGCCTGCGATGCGTCGGCGATGCTTTTCAGCGACCTGGTGCCGCGGTTTTTGCCGTCCGGCGCGTCGAGGATGAGGAATGCCGGATGCGTCAGTTGCACCTCGCCCTTGAAGTAGCCGACTTCACCGGACAGCATTACCCGCGTGTCTTCAGTGAGCCCCTTGCTGAGGTAGCCGGCGTTGAAAGAACGTGGCGGTCAACTTGGCGGGTCCGGTGCCGACGGTGATCCGGTAGCGACCGTTTCTTCCTGGGGTTCTTCTTCATCGGGCGCGTGACGGCAGAGGTGATGGTGTCGACGAGGGTGATGTGCTCACCCTTCTGCGGCGGCTCGTCGTCGGCTCCGCGCACCGTGGTGCCCTCGACGTAACTGCGCGGGTAGTGGCGTAGCAGGTCGTCGACGGTCCGGATGCCGAACACCTCGTCGAGGGGGCCGGCGGCTTTCGCGCCGACGATGTAGTCCAGCCGGTCGGTCAGCGCCACCACGGCTATTCGAGCCCGATCAGCAGCACGTCGCCGCGATGCTCGGTATGGTAAGTCACCAATTCGGTGCCCAGATGATGGTCGTGCACATGGGTTTCCAGGGCGTCGCGCACGGTGGGAGGCGTTGATCGATCCCGGCGCCTACCAACACCGTCACCAGTTCCCCACCGGCGACCAGCAACACATCGATCAGCCCGATCCCCGCCGAGACGACGTCGTCGGCAACGATCAGCACCTCGTCGCCGATGATGCCCAGGCCGTCGCCGGGCGCGCAGGGGCCGACGAAGGTCAGCGCCTCCTCGGTCGCGACCCGCACCGACCCGTGCCGGGCGGCGCCGGCTGCGCGCGCCATGGTGTATCCGTCGTCGACGGCCTGCCGTTCCGGGTCGTGGACGGCGAGTGCGGCCAACCCCTGCACCATCGATCCGGTCGGCAGCGGCACCACTTCGATGCCCCATCCGGTGGCGGCGGTGCAGCCGGCGACCAGTTCCTCGGCGGCCACGTATCCGTTGGGCAACACCATTACCTGCGCGGCACCGGTGTCCACCACGGCGCGCAGCAGGTGCTGGGCGCGGATCGCCGTGGTGGGGTCCTCGGCGTCAGCATCGGGCCGCAGCACGCAGGCCCCCTCTCCGGCGAACAACTCCGCGGCGCCGTTCCCGTCGACGACCGCCAGCACCGCGCGTTCCCGGGTCCAACTGCCCGGCGGCAGTCCGGTAGCACCGGCTGTCAGCGCCGAGATCTGAATACGGCTCAGTCGCCCGGCCACCAGGCCCGCTTCAACGGCGGCGCCGGCGTCGTCGGTGTGGACATGCACCGAGTAGCCGCCGAGGGCCAGCGATGCGGTGGCCGCAGATTTCGCGATCGCCACCGAATCACCCAGCTGCCCGAGTCGGTGCCGGAGCGCCTCTGCGCCCGCGGCGTCGCAATCGTCCAGCAGGTACATCACCTCGAATTGCGGTGCGCGCCGTCGGAGGGTGTCCGCGGGAAGCCGTCGCGGCGACGGCTCATACACCGTGCGGAGCCGGCGTGTGCCCGGTGATTGTCGAGGTGAACGCGTCGAGCAGGACCAGCAGGCCCCGCCCGCCTGCGTCCACGACACCGGCATCAGCCAGTACATCGAGCTGCTCAGGTGTCTTCTCCAGCGCGATGACCGCGGCGTCACCAGCGGCGGTCATCGCCGCGGCCAGTCCCTCCCCGTGGTCGGCGCATTGCTGGACGGCATCAGCGGCGGCCTGCAGCACCGAGACGATCGTGCCGGGAATCTCCTCGCCGCCCATCGAGGAAACGACCAATTCGACTCCATGCCGCAACGCCACGCCCATGGCGGCGACGTCGATGCCGGGATGTTCCCCGTCGGCATCGACGCCGTCAGCGGTGACGTCGGCGATACCGCGCAGGATTTGCGACAGAATCACCCCCGAATTGCCGCGGGCACCGTTGAGGGCGCCGGCCGACAGGGCGGCCGCGACCTGGGCGACGTCACCCATACCGGATTCCGAATTGGCCTCGGCCAGCGCAGAGCGCATGGTGAACAGCATGTTTGTGCCGGTGTCGGAATCAGCCACCGGAAAAACGTTGAGCCGATTGATCTCGTCGATGTGCGTGATCAGGTCGCTGACCACGGTCTGGGCCCAATCACGCAGCGCTGACGCGTCCAGAAGATCATCCGAGCTGCCCGCTTGAGAGCTCATGTCGGATCACCTCCTCGCACCGCCGCCGGTCCGCGCCAGCGTAGCCAGTACCGGCGACAGCAGTGCTCACACGCTAGTCGCGGGTGTTCATCGTTTTGGCGCTGGACCACGGTGCCGGTTATCCTGACCAGGTTGTCGGTCCGGCGTTGGATCACCCGTTTTGACCGCCGGATCCATTATCAGATCTTGAGGAGTTTCACATATGGCCGCCGTGTGCGATATCTGCGGGAAAGGCCCCGGCTTCGGCAAGTCGGTGTCACACTCGCATCGCCGGACCAGCCGACGATGGAACCCCAACATCCAGACCGTGCACGCCGTCACCCGTCCCGGCGGCAACAAGCAGCGCCTCAACGTCTGCGCGTCCTGCATCAAGGCGGGCCGGGTCAAGCGCGGGTAGCTTTGCGCCGCCGACCGAACGCCGAGCGATAGTGGTGGCGGGTGCTTGACAGGTTGGGCGGCCTGCCGGTGCATCCGCTTTTCGCGCACGCCGTCGTGGTCTTGGTACCGGCGACCGCGCTGTGTGCCGTCCTCGTGGTCCTGTGGCCGGCAGCTCGTCGGCGCATTGGTGGACTCGCATTGTTGCCGGCAGCCGCGACCTTGGTGGCGATCCCGCTGACGACGCAGGCCGGCGCGCAGCTGTACCAGCATGTGCGGGGCAGTCAAGTTCTCGACCGGCACGCCGGACTGGGCAGCCAGCTCGTTGTCTGGTTCGCGCCGTTGGTGGTCGCCATGGTGTTGTGGTGGGCGTTACACACCCCGCTGTTCGCAGACCGGGTGGCCAGCCTTCCCCAGTTGGTGCGCCGAGTCGCGGTCGTCGCGGCCGGGACGGGCGCACTGCTGCTCGCGGTTGCCACCACCTGGTTGATCGTGCTCATCGGTCATTCCGGAACACAAGCCGTTTGGGGCGCGGTGTCATGCTGCAGCTGAGCCGGCAAGGTGCCTGACGTGGCTTCTGCCCGAACGCAAGGAATTACGGCAGCTTCCAGTCGATCGGGTCCGCACCTGCTGCTGTCAAGAGTTCGTTGGCGCGACTGAAGGGCCGCGACCCGAAGAATCCCCGCGACGCCGACAGCGGCGAAGGATGTGGCGATTCGATGGCGACGCAATCGCTGCCAGCCAGGACCGGCTTCAACGTGGACGCGTCGCGGCCCCACAAAATCGCCACCATCGGTGTGCGGCGGGCGGCCAACGCCCGGATGGCGCACTCGGTGACCGTCTCCCAGCCTTTGCCACGATGTGATGCCGGGCTGCTCGGCTGCACCGTGAGCACCCTGTTGAGCAGCAGCACGCCACGCTGCGCCCACGGGCTGAGGTCACCGCACGACGGCGCCGAATACCCCAAGTCGCTGCGGTATTCGGTGAAAATATTCTCCAGGCTGCGTGGCAGCGGCCGCACGTCGGGCGCCACCGAGAAGCTGAGTCCCACCGCGTGCCCCGGCGTCGGATACGGGTCCTGGCCGACTATCAGCACCCGCACCTCGTTGAAGGGAAAAGTGAAGGCCCGCAACACATTCTGGCCAGCCGGCAGGTAGCGGCGGCCCGCCGCGATCTCCGCGCGCAGGAATTCGCCCATCTGGGCGACCTGCGGACCGACGGGTTCGAGCGCATTCGCCCAGCCCTCGTCGATCAGTTCACGCAGCGGCCGTGCGCTCATGTCCTGAAGCGATCGCGTAGGGCGTCACCGGGCCACTCTAAGCTACTCTAACCAGCCGGAAACGAACCGAACGACTGCCAACCCGGGTGTCCGGCCCACTGCTTGCCATCGACGAGCACCTCGGCCGGCCCGGCCAGTGCCCGCCCGATGACCCGCCAGCCGGGCGGGACCGCATCGGTGAACGCCGCCACCAGCGCATGATCCTCTCCCCCGCCCAGCACCCACGGCCACGGGTCGACGCCCAGCGCGTCCGCGGCGGCCAGCAACGGCTCGCGATCCGGCGCCAGGGCCGCCATGGACAGGTCGATCGTCACCCCGGACGCGCGGGCGACGTGTCCCAGGTCGGCGACGAGGCCGTCGGAAACGTCGATCATCGCCTGGGCACCGGCCTGCGCGGCGGCCCGGCCCTGGCCGTAGGGCGGTTGCGGCACCAGATGGCGACGTCGCAGCTCGTCGAACCCGTGAGCGCCGTCCCGGCACAGCGCATATCCGGCGGCCGAACGGCCGAGCTCGCCGACGACGGCGATCACCGACCCGGGCCTGACCCCGGCCCGCTGCACCGGTGCCCGGCCGGCCAGGTCACCCAGCGCCGTCACCGACACCACCCACTGCGGGCAGCTGACCAGATCTCCCCCGACGATGCCAGCCCCGATCCGCTGCGCCTCGTTCCACATTCCGTCTGCCAGCGCGGCGGCCTGCCTTGCCGGAGTTTCGGCGGGCGCACCGAACGCCGACGACGAACGCGGTGGCCTGCGCGCCCATCGCCTCGATGTCGGCGGCGTTCTGCGCGATGGCCTTGCGGCCGACGTCGTGCGGTGTCGACCAGTCCAGCCGGAAGTGCCGGTCCTGCACGAGCATGTCGGTGGACACCACGGTCCGGCCGTCGCCGGCGAACACCACGGCCGCGTCGTCGCCGGGCCCCAGTGCGGTGCTGGCCGGCTGCCGGCGACCCGACGTCAGCAGGTCGATCAGCGCGAACTCACCCAGCTGGTTCAGCGTGAGGTCATGCTCATGGTCGCTCACATCGGTTCCTCCCGGCCTGCGGTAAGTTGGGTCCGCCGACTCCGGTGCCAGACACGAGGAGTCTAAGCAGGACGCGATGGACAGCCAGACCGAATCCGCTCCGATGGACGACGGACCGCCCCGGGCCTTGCTGATCGCCGCGCTGGTGCTGGCTGTCGGTGCCCTCGGTGTGGTGTTGGCGATCGCGGCGACCCGGCGGGCCCCGCAACAACCGGTCGCCATTCCGGCCGTTCCCGCGCCGCAGGCCGACAGCCGTGCCTGCCGGGCGCTGGTCGCCGCGCTGCCCCAGCAGCTCGGCGACTACCGGCACGCGCCGGTCGCGCAGCCGGCGCCCGGCGTTGCCGCCTGGCGGGCCTCCGGTGACGACGAGGCCGTGGTGCTGCGGTGCGGACTCGACCGACCGGATGACTTCGTGATAGGTGCGCCGATCCAGGTCGTCGACCGGGTGCAGTGGTTTGAAGAGTCTGATCCGAACGCCGGCGGCGAAGCCGGGCGCAGCACCTGGTACACCGTCGATCGGCCGGTCTACGTGGCGCTCACCCTTCCGCCGGGATCCGGGCCGACGCCCATCCAGCAGCTTTCCGAGCTGATCGATCGCACCGTCGCCGCGGTGCCGATCAGCCCGGCGCCGGCCCGCTGATTTGGGCCCGCCGAGTGGGAAGTTGTGTCACGCCGTTGGCCGAATCGCGTTAAATAGGTGGCCATCCACACTCGGCTCAGCGCAGCCCAATCCCCCGCGCCAACGCGGTGTCGATCATCGTTGCCAGCAGGGTGGGATAGTCGATGCCGCTGGCCGCCCACATCCGCGGATACATCGAGATCGTGGTGAATCCGGGCATCGTGTTGACCTCGTTGATCAGCGGGCCGTCCTCGGTGAGGAAGAAGTCCACCCGGGCCAGCCCCTGTCCATCGATCGCCCGGAACGCCGCGATCGCCAGCTCTCGCACGGTGTCGCTGACGTCGTCGTCGACCTTGGCCGGCACGTCCAGCTCCGCGGCGTCGTCTAGGTATTTGGTCGCGAAATCGTAGAACGAGTCCTCACGCCCCCGCACCCCGGCGACCCGGATCTCCCCGACGGTGCTGGCTTGCACGGTGCCGTCCGGCAACTCGAGCACGCCGCACTCCAATTCCCGTCCGGCAATCGCCGCCTCGACGATCACTTTGGGATCGTGGCGCCGGGCCTCGGCGATAGCGACGGACAGCTGCTCCCAGGCGCTCACCCGGCCGACACCGATCGAGGAGCCGCCGCGCGCGGGTTTGACGAACAGCGGCAGCCCCAGCCGTTGCCGATGCTCGGGTCCCAGCGTCGGCTGTGATGGCCGCAGCACCGCGTGTGCGCCGACCGGAAGTCCGGCTGCCACCAGCAGCTTCTTGGTGAACTCTTTGTCCATGCCGGCCGCACTGGCCAACACTCCCGCGCCGACGTAGGGCACACCGGCCAGTTCGAGCAGACCCTGGATGGTCCCGTCCTCGCCGTAGGCGCCGTGCAGCACCGGAAACACCACGTCGACGGAGGCGAGCACCTCACCGGCACCGGCACCGCCGGCAAGCCCCTGCGACAGCAACTGGCCGCGTTGCCGCGGATCCTGCGCCAGCGCCAGCGCGGTGCCCGACCCGTCGCTGACTTGGGGCAACTGCCCGCCGGCGATCGCCAGCGTTTCCGGGCCGGCCTCGGTGAGCACCCACGAGCCCTCGGGTGTGATGCCGATCGGGACGACCTCGAACCGTTGCGGGTCCAGGTTGTGCAGGATGCTGCCCGCCGAAACGCAGGAGATGGCGTGCTCGTTGCTGCGCCCGCCGTACACCACCGCGACTCGGATCCGCCCGTTGGGCGGCACCGACGGGGGTTTACGCGCGCTCACAACCTAGAGAGGCTACCGCGACACGGCCCCGGCACCCGGCAGGTCATTCCGGCTTGGTGCTGCGGCCGAGCAGTAGGACCACCGCCTCGTCGACCGAAAGCCCTCGGTGACAAACCCGGTGCACCGCGTCGGTCAGCGGCATCTCCACGTCGTAACTGGAGGCCAGCGCCAGCACCGGCTGGCAGGACGTCACCCCTTCGACGACATGGCCGTCGCGGGCCTGCAGCACCGACTGCAACGTCTCGCCGCGGCCCAGGCGTTCACCGAAGGACCGGTTGCGCGAATGCGGCGAGGTGCAGGTGGCCACCAAGTCACCCACCCCCGCCAAACCGGCCAGCGTGGCACCCTTGGCGCCCAGGGCTATTCCGAGCCGCATGATCTCGGCCAGGCCCCGGGTGATGATTGCCGCGGCGGTGTTTTCCCCGAGGCCCACGCCGGCCGCCATGCCACACGCCAAGGCGATGACGTTCTTGCAGGCGCCGCCGATCTCGGTGCCGATGACATCGGAATTAGTGTACGGGCGGAAGTACCCGGTGCTCAGCGAGCGCTGCAATGCCACCGCGCGCCCGGAATCGCTGCACGCGACGACGGTGGCGGCGGGCTGGCCTTCGGCGATCTCACTGGCCAGATTCGGCCCGGAAACCACCGCGACCTGCGACGGGTCCGCCCCGGTCACCGACACGATGACCTGGCTCATCCGCATCAGGGTGCCCAGCTCGATTCCCTTGGCGAGGCTGACCAGGGTCGCGCCGTCGGCGAACAATCCGGTCCATTGCTCCAGGCTGGGCCGCATCGTCTGGGCCGGCACGCACAGCAGCACAGTGGTTGCCCCGTCGAGCGCTTCGGCTCCGGCCGCGGTGGCGTGGACTCCTGGTGGCAGTTGCACGTCAGGCAGGTAGCCGGCGTTGCAGCGGGTGGCGTTGATCTCGGCGGCCAGCTCGGGCCGGCGCGCCCACAGCGTCACCGTGCCGCCGGCGTCGGCCAGCACTTTGGCCAGCGCGGTGCCCCACGCACCGGCGCCCATCACCGCCGTCCTGCCGGCCATCCGCGCCACCCCGCTCTGCTGGTATGTGTCGGTGTACCTGTCGGCGCTACACCCTAGCCCGATGACGATGCAGACCGCGTAACGGTCTGAGGCGGGGGCACCCCAGCCGCGCAGCGTGCGAGGGGGCGGAGCGGGCAATCGTTGTAGCGGCGCTGGCAGGATGTCGGCATGGGCGGCGGGCTGGCCGGTGGTGACGTCGGCTTGATCATCGCAATCAAGCGGCTCAGCGTCGCCAAGACCAGGCTGGCCCCGGTGTTTTCGGCGCGCGCCCGGGAAAGCGTGGTGCTGGCCATGCTGGTCGACACGCTGACCGCGGCGGCCGGCGTCGAGGCGCTGCGCTCGGTCACCGTCATCACTCCCGACGACGCCGCGGCGGCTGCGGCGGCCGGGTTGGGAGCCCAAGTGCTGCCCGATCCGACGCCTGCCGGGCACCCCGACCCGCTGAACAACGCGATCGCCGCCGCCGAGCGGGTGGTCGCCGAGTCGGTCGCCAATCTCGTTGTGGTCCAAGGCGATCTACCGGCCTTGCAGACGCGGGAACTCGACGAGGCGATCACCGCCGCGCGCAAACATCAGCGCAGTTTCGTCGCCGACCGGCTCGGCACCGGAACCGCGTCGTTGTGCGCTTTCGGCGCCAGGCTCGATCCCCGGTTCGGGCCGGATTCCGCCGCACGCCATCGACGTTCGGGCGCCGTCGAACTGACCGGCGCCTGGCCGGGTCTGCGGTGCGATATCGACACCCCCGACGACCTGGCGGTCGCCCGCCGCCTCGGGGTGGGCGCCGCGACCTCCCTGGCCGTCGCGCGGCGTTAACCCACCATTCGCCGTCGGCCCGGTAGCACCAGCAGCGGATAATGAGATGATCGCTGGGTGACCGAAACCAAGACCAGTCAAGAACCAGAGGTCACCGAGGAACCCGCTTGGTATCCGGGTGACTCGGCGCCGGCCGCACCGCCCGCAGCGACCGCGGCCGCGATCGAGGACCCACTTCCCGAGCACCGCTACCTCAACCGGGAACTGAGCTGGCTGGACTTCAACGCGCGGGTACTCGCCTTGGCCGCCGACACCTCGCTGCCGCTGCTGGAGCGGGCGAAGTTTCTGGCGATCTTCGCGTCCAATCTCGACGAGTTCTACATGGTCCGCGTCGCCGGACTCAAACGTCGCGACGAGATGGGCCTGTCTGTTCGGTCCGCCGACGGTTTGACGCCGCGCGAGCAACTACGGCGCATCGGCGAGCAGACCCAGCAGATCGCCAGCCGGCACGCACACGTCTTTCTCGACTCGGTGCAACCGGCGCTCGCCGAGGAAGGTATCTATGTCGTCACCTGGGCCGATCTCAACGAGGCTGAGCGCGAGACGATGTCAGTTTATTTCCACGAGCAGGTCTTCCCGGTCCTGACGCCACTGGCGGTCGACCCCGCGCACCCGTTCCCATTCGTCAGCGGGTTGAGCCTGAACCTGGCGGTCACCGTCAGGCGACCCGACAACGGCGGCCAGCACTTCGCCCGGGTGAAGGTTCCGGACAACGTCGATCGCTTCGTCCAGCTCGACGAGACCTCGGATGCCGACGGGATCGAGGATGAGTCGGTGGTTCGGTTCCTGCCGATGGAGGAACTGATCGCGGCTTTTCTGCCGGTTTTGTTCCCCGGCTTGGAGATCGCCGAGCATCACGTGTTCCGCATTACCCGCAACGCCGACTTCGAAGTCGAAGAAGACCGCGACGAGGACCTGCTGCAGGCGCTCGAACGCGAACTGGCGCGGCGCCGGTTCGGCTCGCCGGTGCGCATCGAGGTCGCCGACGACATGACCGAGACCATGTTGGAGTTGCTGCTGCGCGAACTCGACGTGCATCCCGACGATGTCATTCAGCTGCCCGGACTGCTCGATTTGTCGTCGCTGTGGCAGATATACGACTTGGACCGTCCGGCACTCAAGGACCCGACCTTCGTTCCCGGTACCCACCCCGCCTTCGCCGATCGCG
Organism: uncultured Actinomycetota bacterium; assembly: GCA_963787635.1. GTDB lineage: Bacteria > Actinomycetota > Actinomycetes > Mycobacteriales > Mycobacteriaceae > Mycobacterium. Next base: position 128,915 of record CAWBDP010000018.1, read on the forward strand.
AAACGCCCAAAAGCATTTTCGCGACACTGCGCGAGGGTGATGTCCTGGTGCATCACCCCTACGACTCGTTTTCCACCAGCGTGCAGCGTTTCATCGAACAGGCCGCGGCCGACCCGAACGTGTTGGCGATCAAACAGACGCTGTATCGCACTTCTGGTGATTCGCCGATCGTCAGGGCGCTGATCGATGCGGCCGAAGCGGGCAAGCAGGTGGTGACACTGGTGGAGATCAAGGCCCGCTTCGACGAGCAAGCCAATATCCGTTGGGCGCGTGCACTCGAGCAGGCCGGCGTTCATGTCGTGTACGGCCTCATCGGGCTCAAGACGCACTGCAAGACGTGTCTGGTGGTGCGCCGCGAAGGCTCGATCATCCGGCGGTATTGCCATGTCGGGACTGGCAATTACAACAGCAAGACCGCGCGGCTCTACGAAGACGTCGGTCTGCTGACCGCCGACCCCGATATCGGCGCCGACCTGACCGACCTGTTCAATTCGCTGACCGGATACTCCCGAAAGGTCGATTACCGCAATCTGCTGGTCGCTCCGCACGGTATCCGCGCCGGAATCATCGAACGTGTCGAGCGTGAGGTTGCGGCTCATCAAGGAAACGGCAACGGGCGAATCCGGCTCAAAATGAACGCCCTTGTCGACGAGCAGGTCATCGATGCGTTGTATCGCGCGTCGCAAGCAGGTGTGCACGTCGAGGTGGTGGTGCGCGGTATCTGCGCGCTCCGGCCCGGTGCGCCGGACTTCTCCGACAACATCACGGTGCGTTCGGTTCTCGGCCGCTTCCTGGAGCACTCGCGGATTATCCACTTCGGCGCCATCGACGAATTCTGGATCGGCAGCGCCGACATGATGCACCGTAACCTCGACCGTCGGGTCGAAGTGATGGTTCAGGTCAAGGATCTGCGGCTGACCGCGCAACTCAACGACATCTTCGAGTCCGCGCTGGATCCGGCCACCCGGTGCTGGGAACTCGGGCCGGACGGCCAGTGGAGCGCTTCGCCGCGCGACGACCAGACCGTTCGCGACCATCAGGTATCGCTGATGGAGCAGCACCGGGGCATCTGATATGGCATGATTCTCCACTGCCCGGCCGCATTCACGTGGGCCACGTGAGGCCCGTATTGAATTGCAGGAGTTAGGGTGTCGAAACAGTCCCCGGGCGCAGTCGTGCGGGCCGCCGGCGCGGTGCTCTGGCGGCCGGCCCAAGACCAGTTTGGAGTCGAGATCGCCGTGATTCATCGGCCCCGCTACGACGACTGGTCGTTGCCCAAGGGCAAAATCGATGCCGGTGAGACCGAGCCGGTGACCGCACAGCGGGAAGTCTGGGAAGAGACCGGTCACCGGGCTCACCTTGGACGCCGACTTCACGACGTGAGTTATCCGGTCGACCAAGGTGTCAAGAAGGTGCGCTACTGGGCGGCGCGCAGTGCTGGCGGCGAATTCAGGCCCGGCCGTGAGGTCGACGAACTGATCTGGCTGCCGGTTGCCGACGCGATAGAGAAGGTCGGATATACCCACGACCGAAAGGTTCTGCGCCGGTTCGCCAAATGCCCGGCGAATACCCAGACCGTGCTGGTGGTCCGGCATGGCACCGCGGGCAGCAAGTCCCGCTTCTCCGGCAACGACAGTAAACGACCGCTGGACAAGAAAGGCCGCGCCCAGGCCGAGGCGTTGGTCGCACAGTTGATGGCATTTGGGGCCACCGACGTGTATGCCGCGGACCGGTTGCGGTGCCACCAAACCGTCGAACCGCTCGCCGAAGAACTCGGCGTCCAGATCGGCAACGAGCCGGCGCTGACCGCAGAGGCGTATGCCAATGACCGCAAACGCGGCCGGCGCCGGGTGCTGGAAATCGCGGGCATGGGCCGCACACCGGTGATCTGTACGCAGGGCGAGGTGATTCCAGACCTGATCGCGTGGTGGTGTGACCGCGACGGGGTGCGGCCTGACAAGTCGCGCAACCGCAAAGGCAGCACGTGGGTACTGTCGCTGGACGCCGGCCACCTGCTGGCAGCCGACCACATCGGCAGCGCCCTGGCCGTCAACGCGCTGACCTAGCAAGCGAATACCCTTCGCGGGCACAGGCCCCCGAAGGGTATTGCGCTTCGGACCTCTAACCGCTTACTTGCGGCCTCTTCTGGCGGTGGTTTTCTTGGCCGGCGCCTTGCTCGCCAACCGCTTGGCTGCGGCCTTCTTGGCCGGCGCCTTGGCGGTCTTACGCGCCAGAGTCTTGGCGGCGGTACTCTTCTTCGCGGCGGTGGTGGTCTTCTTGGCCGCTGTCTTCTTGGCCGGTGCCCGCTTCGTCGTCGACTTCGCGGCCTTGGTGGCCGGTGCCTTCTTGGCAGCCGACTTCTTGGCCGGCGCCTTGGTGGCCGCCTTCTTTGCAGCCGACCTGGTGGTCTTCTTGGCTGCTGTCTTCTTGGCCGCCTTCTTGGCGCCGCTCGCTACGACACCGCGCTTGACGGCGGGTCCTTCCGCCGGGAGACGCTGTGCGCCAGAGACAACCGCTTTGAATTGCGCACCCGGGCGGAAAGCGGGGACGGACGTTGGCTTTACCTTGACCGTCTCACCGGTGCGGGGATTACGGGCGACTCGTGCGGCGCGACGCCGCTGCTCGAAGACTCCGAACCCGGTAATGGTGACACTGTCGCCCTTGTGCACCGCGCGCACAATGGTGTCGACGACATTCTCGACGGCGGCGGTTGCGTGCCGACGGTCCGAGCCCAACTTCTGTGTGAGTACGTCGATGAGCTCTGCTTTGTTCATGCAAACCCTCCGAAACCAGTGGTCCTCTTTGGACCGACTGTGGAACACGGTAAACCCTCACACGGTTGATTTCCAAGAGCCACGCGCAATTTCAGGCATCTCTAGCGAACTTTTTAGGAATCCGCTTGCCTCCCTTGGGCGCTGCGGTGGGCTCGAATTGAGCCTCACATAGTCCCCACCCGGGGGGAAATTCGGCTGAGATAGGCCGCTCAGGGGATGCCGAGCGCGTGCGGTTTCCACGTCGGGCGAACCGATTCGAAAGACTCGATCTGGTCGAGTTTTCGCAGCGTAAGGGCTATATCGTCAAGTCCCTCGAGCAGCCGCCAAGCGGTGTAGTGGTCAATCTTGAACGGCAGCACCACCGTTCCTGCGGTGATATTCCGATCTTGAAGATTGGCAGTGATTTCCAGGCCCGGATTCTGCTCAATCAGCTTCCAGAGAAGTTCTACATCGTCTTGAGCAACTTGGGCCGCCAACAACCCCGCCTTACCCGCGTTTCCGCGGAAAATGTCGCCGAAGCGCGATGAGATCACCACCCGAAATCCGTAGTCCATGAGGGCCCACACGGCATGCTCACGCGAGGATCCGGTGCCGAAATCGGGTCCGGCGACCAGTACCGAGCCCTTGTCGAAAGGACTGAGATTAAGCACGAAGGACGGATCCGCCCGCCACGCCGCGAACAATCCGTCTTCGAAACCCGTTCTGGTCACGCGCTTCAAATAGACAGCGGGAATGATCTGGTCGGTGTCGACATTGGACCGCCGCAGTGGCACGCCGATTCCGGTGTGTGCCTGAAAAGCTTCCATTCGTCTTTCTCCCGTCGGTGAGTCAGTTCAAATCGGCCAGACCCGAAAGAGTGCCGCGCACCGCGGTGGCGGCCGCAACCGTCGGGGACACCAAATGCGTGCGGCCACCCTTGCCCTGCCGCCCTTCGAAATTGCGGTTGGACGTCGCGGCGCACCGCTCCCCCGGCGCGAGCTGATCGGGATTCATTCCCAGGCACATCGAACACCCGGCCTGGCGCCACTCGGCGCCGGCCGTCGTGAAGATTTCGCCGAGCCCCTCGGCTTCTGCCTGTGCGCGTACCCGCATCGAGCCTGGAACAACCAACATCCGAACCCCGTCGGCCAATTTTCGGCCACGCAACACGTCGGCCACTACCCGCAGATCCTCGATACGGCCGTTGGTACAGGACCCCACGAACACGGCATCGACCGCGATGTCGCGCATCAGAGTTCCGGGACGAAGGTCCATGTACGCCAATGCCTTCTCGGCTGCCTGCCGTTCGGCCTCATCGGCCATCTGCTGGGGATCCGGCACGGCGCCGGCCAATGGCACTCCTTGCCCCGGGTTCGTTCCCCAGGTGACGAACGGACTCAACGACGCCGCGTCGAGGTAGACCTCGGTGTCGAACTCGGCACCGGGGTCGGTACGCAACTGCTGCCAGTACGCGATTGCCGCGTCCCACTCGATGGGTGCATGCGGTCGCCCGCGCAAGAATTCGTAGGTGGTCGCATCCGGCGCAATCATTCCCGCGCGGGCGCCGGCTTCGATACTCATATTGCAGACAGTCATCCGGGCTTCCATCGACAGGGATTCGATGGCCGTGCCGCGGTATTCGATGACATAACCCTGGCCGCCGCCGGTGCCGACCTTGGCGATCAACGCCAGGATGATGTCCTTGGCTGTCACACCGACCGGCAACTGGCCGTCGACATTGACCGCCATCGTCTTGAACGGCCGAAGCGGCAACGTCTGAGTGGCCAGCACATGTTCAACCTCCGAGGTGCCGATGCCCATCGCCAATGCGCCGAAAGCGCCATGGGTGGAGGTATGACTGTCACCGCAGACGATCGTCATTCCCGGTTGAGTCAGGCCCAGCTGCGGGCCGACGACATGCACGATGCCCTGTTCGATATCGCCCATCGGGTAGAGCCGGATACCGAATTCGGCGCAGTTGCGCCGCAGTGTTTCAACCTGGGTGCGCGACACCGGATCGGCGATCGGCTTGTCGATGTCGACCGTCGGCACGTTGTGATCTTCGGTGGCCAGTGTCAAGTCGGGCCGCCGAACTTCGCGGCCGGCCAGGCGCAGACCGTCGAACGCTTGCGGGCTGGTGACCTCGTGCACCAGATGCAGATCGATGTACATCAGGTCGGGGCTATCGCCGTCGCCGGACGCCACAACGTGGTCATCCCAGACCTTTTGCGCCAGCGTGCGGGTGTCGGCTGACATCTTCGCCTCGATTCGCTCATAACGGTTGTCCAAGAAATTCGCCAGTGATCTCACTATATGAGACGCTAGTATCTCTCTATGAGACAGGATAGCGGCATCGGCGTTCTCGACAAAGCCGTGGCACTGCTGCACACGGTCGCGGAATCGCCCTGCGCACTGGCTGAACTGAGCGCTCGCACCGGTCTGCCCAGGGCCACAGCGCACCGGCTGGCGGCCGGCCTCGAGAACCATCGGCTGCTCGCGCGGGACGGCCAGGGCCGTTGGCGGCTCGGCCCCGCGGTGACCGAGCTGGCGGCTCACGTCGACGATCCGCTGCTGGCGGCCGCCGTGGCGGTGCTGCCCCGTCTCCGTGAGGTCACCGGCGAGAGCGTGCAACTGTACCGGCCGGAGGGCACCTGGCGGATCTGCGTGGCGGCCTTGGAACCGCCTGCGGGCCTTCGCGATACGGTTCCGGTCGGAGCACGGTTACCGATGACGGCCGGTTCCGGGGCCAGGGTGCTGCTGGCCTACAGCGACGCCGTCACCCAGCAGGCGGTGCTGCCGACCGCGAAGTTCAGCGATCGCGCGCTGGCCGAGGTGCGCCGGCGCGGCTGGGCGCAAAGCGCAGCCGAACGCGAACCCGGTGTGGCGAGTGTCTCGGCGCCGGTGCGTGATGGCCGCGGCATCGTCGTTGCCGCCATCTCGGTGTCGGGCCCCATCGACCGGATGGGACGACAGCCCGGCGCGCGGTGGGCCGACGACCTACTGACCGCCGCTAAGGATTTGACTCGCCGGCTCTGATTCGCAGCCGTTTTGCGCGACCCTGCATCCAGGGCGACAGATCCAGCAGATTTCAGGCCCGTAGTGCAGTTTCGAAAACCCGCACCGCAGACTCGAGGGCGGATCGAGTCCGCTGACCTGACAGACTGACGCGATGGGAACCAACCAGCGCGCACAGATCGTGATGTCCGAAGCGGAGATCGCCGATTTCGTCACCAGCAGCCGTACCGGGACGTTGGCCACCATCGGACCTGACGGTCAGCCGCATCTGACCGCGATGTGGTACGGCGTCGTCGACGGTGAGATCTGGTTGGAGACCAAGGCCAAGTCGCAGAAGGCCGTCAACCTCGGTCGTGATCCGCGGCTGAGCTTCCTGGTCGAGGGCGGCCAGACATACGACACCCTTCGCGGAGTGTCCTTCGAAGGCGTCGCGGAGATCGTCGAGGATCCCGACGCGATATTTCGGGTCGGGGTCAGCGTGTGGGAGCGCTACACGGGCCCCTACACCGACGAAATGAAGCCGTTTGTCGACCAGATGATGAACAAGCGTGTCGCCGTGCGGATCGCCGCGCGTCGGACGCGGTCGTGGGATCACAGCAAGCTGGGCCTACCGCCCATGCCGCTTGGGGGTTCGACCGCACCTTGAGGCAACTTCAGCATCACAGCGACGGCCGAGTTTCGTGTCGCACATCTGTAGCCCCGATGGGATTCGAACCCACGCTACCGCCGTGAGAGGGCGGCGTCCTAGGCCGCTAGACGACGGGGCCAGACTGATCCGAGCTGCCAGCATAGCTCACCGCGGTATGCCCACCCAATTGCTTGCAGCAGGCCCAATTTGCTGGGGTACCAGGACTCGAACCTAGAATGGCTGAACCAGAATCAGCTGTGTTGCCAATTACACCATACCCCATTGGCCCCTAAAACTGCTGGTCAGAGGGCTTTCCGCAACCTCACCGGCGTCGTGCGGGCGCTGCTGGCAGCCGCTTAAGGGCCGACGTGCAGACTACCAAAGATCCGCTGGGCGATCCGCACGCCTAGGAATGCTTGGCCCGGTCGTGAGCTGCGTGCAGGCGGCGCAGGCTGCGATCGCGGCCCAGCAGTTCCAGCGATTCGAACAACGGTGGACTCACCGATGTACCGGTGGCCGCCACCCGGATCGGGCCGAACGCTTTGCGCGGTTTGAGCCCGAGATCCTCCAAAAGTGCCGCCTTTAGGGCTGCCTCGATGTGTGCCGCGGTCCAGACCGCGACGCCCTCCAGCGCTGCCAGGGCGGCGTCGAGCACCGGAGGAGCAGCTGGACCGAGTTCTTTGGCAGCGGCCGTGGGGTCGATCGCGTATTCGTCGTCGTTGAGGAACTTCAGCAGGCCCCACGCGTCGCCGAGTACGACGATTCGGGTCTGCACGAGGTCGGCCGCGTCGGCGAATCGCGCGTCATCCAGCCCCGTGTCATGACCGTGCGCCTGGAGATAATTCCGCAGCCGGGCCGCGAAGTCGTCCGGCGCGAGCAGACGGATGTGCTCCGCGTTGATCGCATCGGCTTTCTTCTGATCGAATCGGGCCGGGTTGGAGTTGACGTCGGCCACATCGAACGCGGCCGCCATCTCGTCGAGGCTGAACAGGTCGCGGTCGTCGGCAATCGACCAGCCTAGCAGCGCAAGATAATTCAGCAATCCCTCGGGAATAAAACCCCGGTCGCGGTGCGCGAACAGGTTCGACTGCGGGTCGCGCTTCGAGAGCTTTTTGGTGCCTTCGCCCAATACCATTGGCAAGTGGGCGAATTGTGGAACCCGATCAGCAACCCCGATTCGAATCAACGCCTGGTACAGCGCGATTTGACGCGGCGTCGACGGTAACAGGTCCTCCCCCCGCAGCACGTGCGTGATCTTCATGAGCGCATCGTCGAGCGGGTTGACCAATGTGTACAACGGATCTCCACCTGCCCGGGTCAGTGCGAAATCGGGCACCACGCCGGCGGTAAAGGCGGTCGGTCCGCGCACGAGGTCGTCCCAGCGGAGATCTTCGTCGGGCATCCGCAGCCGTATCACGGGCTTACGGTCCTCGGCCAGATACGCCGAGCGCTGTTGGTCGGTCAGATCGCGGTCGAAGTTGTCGTAACCCAGCTTGGGGTTGCGACCGGCCGCGACGTGGCGGGCCTCGACTTCCTGCGGCGTCGAGAACGCCTGGTAGGCCTCGCCGGCGGCGAGCAACCGGTCCACCACGTCGAAGTAAATGTCCTTGCGCTGCGACTGCCGGTAGGGGCCGTAAGGTCCACCGACCTCGGGTCCCTCGTCCCAGTTCAGGTCAAGCCAACGCAGCGCGTCGAGCAGCGCCAGATAGCTTTCCTCACTGTCCCGTTGGGTGTCGGTATCCTCGACGCGGAACACGAAGCTGCCGCCGGTGTGTCGGGCATAGGCCCAGTTGAACAGCGCGGTGCGGATAAGGCCGACATGCGGGATACCGGTCGGCGAAGGACAGAAGCGGACCCGAACGCTGGCCGCGGTCACGATTCGCCTCTACGGGTTACGGGGTTGGTCAAGGTGCCGATGCCTTCGACGGTGATGCTGACGTCGTCGCCGCCCTCGATGGGACCGACGCCGTCTGGAGTGCCGGTGAGGATGAGATCCCCCGGCAACAATGTCATCACAGCCGAAATCCATTCCACGATGGCACCGACGTCGTAGATCATCTGTGAGGTACGGCTGTGCTGTTTGACCTCGCCGTTGACCTCGGTGCGCAATTCCAGGTCGCCGGCGTCGATGTCGGTGACGATCCAAGGGCCGACCGGGCAGAACGTGTCGTGGCCCTTCGCGCGGGTCCACTGGCCGTCGGCCTGCTGTTGGTCGCGGGCCGACACGTCGTTGCCGATCGTGTAGCCCAGAATGCTTTCGGCAGCCCGGCCGGCCGAGACGTCCTTGCACGGGCGGCCGATCACCACTGCCAGTTCGCCCTCGAAGTGCACGGGTGATGCGTTGGCCGGCAACCTGATCGGCACGTTGGGCCCGATGATCGCGGTATTGGGCTTGAGAAATATCACCGGATCGGCCGGTTTGGTGCCCCCCATTTCGGCGATGTGGGCGGCATAGTTTTTCCCGATACACACCACCTTGCTGGCCAGCATCGGGGCCAGCAGTCGCACGTCGGCCAGCGGCCAGGATCGCCCGGTGAAACTCGGCGTGCCGAATGGGTGCTCGGCGATCTCGCGGGCGGTCATGCCCTCCGGGTCGTCTGCTGCACCGTCGATGCTGACGAATGCGACACCGTCGGGGCTGGCGATTCGACCAAGGCGCATTCGTTGCAGCCTAGCGATGGTCGCCAGCGTGGCGAAGCCGGGCGCAGCGGGCCATCGCCGATCAACCCCGCGATGGTCGCCAGCGTGGCGAAGCCGGGCGCAGCGGCGGCGAATCCGGGCGCAGCGCGGCGAATCCGGGGCGTCACGCGTCGTTAAGGATTCGTTCAGGAATGATTTGCTTTCGGCCACGAAATTGACACTTGCGTGGAAGCATGAGCGAATGTCGACACAACCAATCGGCTCGGCTACCCGCTGGTCGATGGTGGCCATGGCGCTGTTGGTGACGACAAGCGCGTTTACCTTTATCAATGGCGTCGCATTCCTGATACCCGCGCTGGAAGACGAGCGGAGCACGCCGCTGGCCGAAGCAGGCCTGTTGGCGGCGATGCCCAGCGTCGGCATGGTCTTGACCCTGATTCCCTGGGGCTACCTGGTCGACCGGATCGGCGAGCGGATCGTGCTCACCGTGGGCTCGGCGCTCACGGCCGTCGCCGGTTATGTCGCGGCATCAGTTCACTCACTGGTGGCCATCGGCGCATTCCTGTTCCTCGGTGGCATGGCCGCCGCCAGCTGCAACCCCGCCGGCGGGCGGCTGGTCTCTGGTTGGTTCCCGGCCCATCAGCGCGGCCTGGCAATGGCGATCCGCCAGACCGCTCAGCCGTTGGGAATTGCGTTGGGCGCCTTGGTGATACCCGAGCTGGCTCAACGCGGCGCGGCCGCCGGATTGATGTTTCCCGCGGTCGTGTGCACGATATCGGCGGTAGCCAGCGCACTGGTCGTCATCGACCCACCCCGAAAGCCACGTGCTGCCGCCACCCCCGAGGAGCTGGCCAGCCCTTACCACGGGTCGACGGTGCTGTGGCGCATCCACGCGACGGCGGCGCTGATGATGATGCCGCAATCCGTCACGCTGACGTTCATGCTGGTCTGGTTGGTCAAGGGGCACGGCTGGACGATTCAGGCTGCCGGGACGCTGGTCATGATTACCCAGCTGCTGGGCGCGGCGGGCCGCATTGCAGCCGGCCGATGGTCTGACCTAGTCGGCTCACGGATGCGACCGGTCCGCATGATCGCCATCGCGCTGGGCCTGAGCATGTTCGTGCTGGCCCTCTCCGATCACCTGCACTCTCAGTACGCGCTGGCACTCATGATTATCGTGTCGGTGATCGCCGTGGCGGACAACGGGTTGGAAGCCACCGCGATCACGGAGTTCGCCGGACCGTTTTGGAGCGGTCGCGCGCTGGGCACCCAGAACACCACACAGCGGCTGATGGCCCTTACCGGGCCTCCGCTGTTCGGTGCGCTGATCAGCGCCGCGGGCTACCCGCTGGCGTTTGCACTGTGCGCGGTCTTCCCGCTGGCGGCGGCGCCGCTGGTGCCGACCGGCTTGGTGCCACCCGGGCTGGAACCCAAAGAACCGCGCCGATCCGTTCGTACCGTCAAAGCCGTTGCGTCCCGCGAGTGGCTGAAGGCGCCGGATCGCGTCCAGTGGCCGGATGGGCTGCAGTGGCCGGAACGGCTGCGACGGGCCAGCCTGCCCGGGCAGCCGCGGATCTCTCGCCCGCCCAAGCGGGTACCCGTGCCACCGGCCTGAGTCGGGGTGTGTGATCCCGAAGCGTCGACCGATAGGTTGCATCAGAGCATCGGCGTAAGCCTGAGCGGCGAGTGTCTTAGAGCGGCAATGGATTTCGTTGCATTTCCGCATCGGTCGTCGTGAGCAAAATAGCAACCTGGGCTCCCCACCTCACCGCAGGACCGCGATCACGCGCCGTCAGCGTTGCGAAGGCCCGCACTCGAGCTGTGGACTAACACCCTAATTTCGTTTACCAACCCGCCGCGGCGCGGAGCGGCGATTAACGCCGCACCCGGGAAATCCGTCACCGTCCGCCAAGGCCTCGGCAACGAATATCAGTTAAAGCCGTAGACAGCTGTCGCGCTCGGTGCCCGGGTGCGCGGCGCGTTCGGGAGCACCGTTTGCGCCCCGATCCGACAACTTGGGGGAACGAGAGTGAGACGGCTGTACAGGCCGGCGCTGCATGGCGTTCACAGCCACCTCAGTATGACGACGTCAACCCGGTGGCGCGGTCATGACCGGTGGTGAAGAACAAACCGAATCGGGCATCCGGCCGGACACGCCCACCGATTCGGGCGGCTACGGTTTTCCCAGCTGGCTGTGGCGAACGCTGGATCGGAATCCCCCGCCGGGCCTAGAACGGTTGCATCGCTGGCGCAGCCCGATCCGCGGGCTGTGGCTGACGTCGGTGTTCGGCTCGGTATTGCTGGTCACGCTCCCGATAGTCATCTTGACCGGCCTGATTTCCTACGTTGTCTACGCGCCCCAGTTCGGAACGTCCGTCCCGGCCGACGTGGGCTGGCTCAAGCTACCGACGTTCGACTGGCCGACCCGTCCAGTCTGGCTGTATCGAGTCAGCCAGGGCCTGCACGTCGGCCTGGGCCTGGTGTTGATTCCGGTTGTGCTGGCCAAGCTGTGGTCGGTCATCCCAAAGCTGTTCATCTGGCCACCGGCGCGCTCGGTCGCCCAAGTGCTGGAGCGGTTGTCGCTGGCGATGCTGGTCGGCGGAATCCTGTTCGAGATGGCCACCGGTGTGCTCTACATCCAGTACGACTACATCTACGGGTTCAGTTTCTTTCCGGCGCATTATTACGGCGCCTGGGTGTTCGTCGCCGGGTTCGTCGTGCACATCACCCTCAAAATCCCTCGCATGGTGGCCGGGTTGCGATCCCGTTCGTTGCGAGAAGTCCTGCGCACCAACACCGCTGACACCAAACCGGAGGTACCGGGCCCGCACGGACTAGTCGCCGCCGATCCCGCACCGGCGACCATGAGCCGTCGCGGCGCGCTAGCGTTGGTCGGCGGTGGCGTGCTGCTGACCGCCCTGGTCACGGTGGGACAAACAATCGGCGGCATTGCCCGCCATTTTCCACAGTTGCTTCCCACCGGTGACACGACGGGCAAGGGCCCCAACGACTTCAGGATCAACAAAACGGCCAAGGGCGTCGGACTCGACCCGGCGAGCACCGGCGACAACTGGCGGCTGACCCTGCACGGCGGCTCGGGAAGGATAGTGCTGGATCGCGCCATGCTGACCGCGATGCCCCAGCACAGCGCCCGGCTGCCGATCGCCTGCGTGCAGGGCTGGTCGACCGTGCAGACCTGGAGCGGGGTGCGACTGGTCGATCTGGCCGCGCTGGCCGGAGTGCCGGCACCGCGCTCTGCAGCGGTGGCATCGCTGGGGCGCAAGGGCAAATTTAACCACGCAACGCTGGAAGACGAGCAGATCAGCGATCCGGATGCGCTGCTGGCGCTGCGGGTCAACGGCGCCGACCTGTCACTCGACCACGGCTACCCGGCGCGCATCATCGTCCCCGCGCTCAACGGAGTCCACAACACCAAATGGGTCAAATCCATTGACTTCGAGGCGAACTGAGGTGTCAGCGATTCCTAAGCTCTTGCTCGGTTTCCGCAAGCTGTATGGATCCCATCCGCTGCACTTGCTGATGATGCTGGCGGGCTTCGCGCTGTTGGGCTATGTCGTGATCACCGCCAAGCCGTCGCTGTTGTGGAAGCCGGAAGGGGCGTGGTGGCAGTCGATGGTGGTGTGGTTCGCCGCGGCATTCCTCGCCCACGACCTCGTCCTGTTCCCGATCTACGCTCTGGCTGATCGATTCCTGGGCTTGCGGACCACCAGGAAGCCCCGCCACCGTCGCTCGCCTCGCGTCCCGGTCCGCAACTACCTGCGGGTACCGGCGCTGGGATCTGGGCTCCTGTTCCTGATCTTCTTCCCGGGGATCATCCGGCAGGGCGCAACGCTGTATGCGGAAGACACCGGTCTCACGCAGCAGCCGTTCCTCGGCAGATGGGTACTGCTCACCGTCGAATTGTTCGCCACCAGCGCGCTGATCTATGTGATCCGGCTCGCAATACCTCACCACGCCACGTCCAACAACGGGCCCGACAACACTGCGGAGAGCACGAAGACATGACGACGGAATCAATCAGTAGGACCAGAAGCTGGTCGATGGTGGCTGTCTCGCTGATCGCGACGTTGTGCGCGAATGTGTTCATCAACGGGGTCGCATTCCTGATTCCGACGCTGGTAGCCGACCGCACCAGCTTGGCGGAGGCAGCTCTGTTGGCGTCGATGCCAAGCTTCGGCATGATGCTGACGCTGATTCCGTGGGGTTTTCTCCTCGATCGCATCGGTGAGCGAATCGTGCTCGCGGTGGGTTTGGGGCTGACCGCGGCAGCGGGCTTCGCCGCGGCATCGGTGCACTCGATGGTGGCGGTGGGGACATTTCTGGTCCTCGGCGGCATGGCCGCGGCAAGCACCATCACGGCCAGTGGCAGGCTGGTGACCGGCTGTTTCCCACAGGACAAGCGGGCGCTGGCAATGGGTATCCGGCAGACCGCACAACCGCTCGGAATCGCCGTGGCCGCCTTGGTGATGCCCGAGCTCGCCAAACGCAACCTCTCGGTGGCGTTGTTGTTTCCCGCGGCGCTGTGCGCGGCGGCCGCGGTAGCCAGCGCTGTTGGCGTGCACGACCCGCCGCGCCCGGAGCGGGCCGACGCCGACGTTAAGGAGCTGGCCCATCCTTACCGTGGGCCAGTCCTGTGGCGGATTCATCTGGCTTCGGCGGTGCTGATGGTGCCGCAGCCCGTCGTGTTGACGTTCATGTTGGTGTGGTTCGTGGACCAGCACGGCTTGTCGCTGGCATGGGCAGGTGCGCTGGTGGGCGCCTCGCAGCTGCTCGGCGCGCTGTCTCGCATTGCCGTGGGCCGATGGGCGGATCGCGTCGGATCCCGGATGCGGCCACTCAAGAAGATCGCTGTCGCCACCGCGGTGGTCATGATGGTGCTGGGGATCACCGATCACCTGGGCTGGGGACTTGCCGTGGGGGTCATGATCGTCGCCGCGGCGATCGCGGGCGACAATGGGCTGCCGTTCACGACGATCCCAGAGGTTGCCGGGCGATTCTGGAGCGGATGGGCACTGGGCACACAAAACACCTTTGAGCGGCTGGTCGTCGCGGTCGGGCCGCCGCTGTTTGCTGAACTGATCACCGCGTCGGGCTTCCCGCTGGCCTTCGCCGTGTGCGGGTTATTCCCTCTCGCGGCACTGCCATTGGTGCCGCTCCGCGCCCCGTCCGAGCGCGCTGACTGTTCGAGCGTCAGCACTGATTCACGTGCCGTTCTGGACATCCAGTGAGGTAGGGCGCGAACATGCGGTCGGGTGCTGCGATGGCCTGACAAAACCGGTTATTTGAGATCGGTATGAAACCATGGGTTGGTGCCGACGAAATCGCTCAGTACCGGTGCGCGCTGGTCGATGGTGGGCATTTCGCTGGCAGTGACCGCCAGCGCCTTCATCTTCATCAACGGCGTCGCCTTCCTCATCCCCGCGCTGGAAGACGAGCGCGGCACGCCGTTGACCGAAGCCGGACTGCTGTCGTCGATGCCGAGCTTCGGCATGGTTGCCACCTTGCTCGTCTGGGGTTACGTCCTGGACCGCGTCGGCGAACGAATCGTGCTCACCGCAGGCTCGGTGCTGACCGCGGCCGCCGCCTACGCCGCGGCGTCGGTGCACTCGCTGATGGCGATAGGCGCGTTTCTCTTCCTCGGCGGGATGGCCGCCGCGAGCTGCAATACCGCCGGTGGCCGGCTGGTGTCCGGTTGGTTTCCGCCGGAGCAACGCGGGCTGGCGATGGGTATCCGCCAGACGGCCCAACCGGTGGGAATTGCGTTGGGCGCCATGATAATTCCCGAACTCGCCGAACGCAGCCCCGGCACCGGGCTGATGTTTCCCGCCGTGGCGTGCACGGTGTCGGCGGTGGTAAGCGCCGTCGCCGTCGTCGATCCGCCACGAAAGCCCTGGGCCTCGGCCAGCGATCAGGAGCTGGCCAACCCGTACCGTGGCCCGAAGGTGCTGCGGCGGATCCATATTTCCTCGGCGCTGCTGATGGTGCCGCAGATCTTCACTGTGACTTTCATGCTGGTCTGGCTGATCAACACCCACCACTGGCGCGTTGAGTCGGCGGGCGCACTGGTGACCGTGTCCCAGCTGCTCGGCGCGGTGGGCCGCATTTTGGCGGGCCGCTGGTCGGACCGCTTCGGCTCGCGGATGCGGCCGGTCCGGACGATCGCCGTCACTGCGGCTCTGGCTCTGCTTTTGCTGGCACTGGCCGATCACCACGGCTGGTCGATCGCCGTGCCGCTGATGGTCGCCGTGTCGGTGATCGCAGTGCTGGACAACGGCTTGGAGTCGACCGCGATCACCGAATACGCCGGTCCATTCTGGAGCGGTCGCGCGTTGGGCGCCCAAAACACCATTCAGCGGGTGACAGCGGCGGCCGCCCCGCCGATGTTCGCCGCGCTGATCACCGCGACGGGCTATCCGCTGGCGTTCGCGGTGTGCGGGCTGTTCCCGCTGGCAGCAGCACCTTTCGTGCCGACCCGCCTGGTCCCGCCCGGGCTGGAGGCTAGATCGCGGCTACTATCTGTTCGCCGACATCGGCTGTGGAGAGCGCTTCGTTCCCACGAGAGGCGAGATGAGCCTCCACCGCCCGATCCACCCGCGCGGCGGCCTCGGCCTGGCCGACGTGGGCAAGCAGCAGCCCCACCGACATGATCGCCGCGGTCGGATCGGCGATGCCCTGACCGGCGATGTCGGGAGCACTGCCGTGGACCGGCTCGAACATCGAGGGATTGGTCCCGGTGGCGTCGATATTGCCGCTGGCGGCCAAGCCGATACCGCCGCACACCGCGGCGGCCAAGTCGGTGATGATGTCGCCGAACAGGTTGTCGGTGACGATCACGTCAAAGCGGCCGGGGTCGGTGACCAGATGGATGGTGGCGGCGTCGACATGTTGGTAGCTCACCTCGACGTCGGGGTAGGTTACGCCGACGTCCTGCACGGTCCGCCACCATAGCGCCCCCGCGAACGTCAGCACGTTGTTCTTGTGCACCAACGTCAAATGCTTACGACGCCGGCGGGCGCGCTCGAATGCGTCGACGACCACGCGTCGCACACCGAACGCGGTGTTCACGCTGACCTCGGTGGCCACCTCGTGAACGGTCCCGACGCGGATCGCGCCGCCGGTGCCAGTGTAGGGACCCTCGGTGCCCTCACGCACCACGACGAAGTCGATGGTCGGTACCCGGCTCGAGTTTCAGCGGACTGCTCACCCCGGGATAGAGCCGGCACGGCCGCAGGTTGACGTGATGGTCAAGCTCGAAACGCAGCCGCAGCAACAGTCCGCGTTCCAGCACACCGCTGGGCACCGACGGATCGCCGATCGCGCCCAGCAGGATCGCGTCGTGCGCACGCAGTTCGTCGAGTACCGAGTCGGGCAGGATTTCGCCGGTGGCGCGAAACCGTTGCGCGCCTAGGTCGTAGCTCGTCTTCTCCGTTTGCGGTAGCACGGCGTCGAGAACCCGGACGGCTTGTGCCATCACCTCAGGACCGATCCCGTCCCCGGCGATGATCGCCAGCCTCATCGGCGTCACGAAAGGTCGACCACTTCCAATTTGTTGGCGTCCACCGCGGCGCTGATGGCCGAGCGCACCTCACTGGGCACGTCGCGGTCCAGCCGCAGCAGGATCGTCGCGCTCGGGCCCTCGGCGTCCTCGGACAACTGCGCCGCCGCGATGTTCACCCCGGCCGTGCCGAGCACGGTGCCGATCTTCCCAAGCGCTCCCGGCTGATCGATGTAGTTGATGATCAGGTTGGTGCCTTGGGCACGCAAGTCGAAGTTGCGGCCGTTGATCTGCACGATCTTCTCCACCAGCTGCGGACCGGAGAGCGTCCCGGCGACATTGACGACTGAGCCGTCGGCGCCGACCGCCCGCACGTCGACGAGGCTGCGGTGATTGGGGCTTTCCGTGGCCGTGCTGATTTCGGCCGCGACGCCGCGTTCCTCGGCGATGGCCGGGGCGTTGACGAACGTCACCTGGTCTTCGATGACCGCCGAGAACAAGCCGCGTAGCGCCGAAAGCCGGAGCACGTCAACATCTTCGGAAGCAAGCTCACCACGCACTGTCACCGACAGCGATGTCGGAAGCTCGTCGGACAGGGCACCTACCAGCACGCCGAGTTTGCGCGCCAGATCCAGCCACGGTGCCACCTCTTCGCTGACTGCTCCCCCGCCGACATTGACCGCATCGGGCACGAACTCCCCTGCCAGCGCCAGCTTCACGCTTTCGGCGACGTCGGTGCCGGCGCGGTCCTGCGCCTCGGCAGTGGAAGCCCCCAGATGGGGTGTGACCACCACTTGCGGCAGGTCGAACAGCGGGCTGTCGGTGCAGGGTTCGCTGGTGAACACGTCGATACCGGCGGCGCGGACGTGGCCACTGGTGACGGCTTCGGCCAGGGCCGCTTCGTCCACCAGGCCGCCGCGGGCGGCGTTGACGATGATGACGCCGGGCTTGGTTTTCGCCAGCGCCTCCTTGTCGATCAGCCCGGCCGTTTCCGGCGTCTTGGGCAGATGCACCGAGATGAAATCGGCCCGGCCCAGCAGCTCGTCGAGGCTGAGCAACTCGATACCCAACTGAGCGGACCGTGCCGTAGACACATAAGGGTCGTAGGCCACGATGTGGGCGCCGAAAGCGGCTAGCCGCTGCGCGACCAACTGCCCGATCCGGCCCAGCCCGACCACGCCGACGGTCTTGCCGAAGATCTCGGTGCCGGAGAACGACGAGCGTTTCCAGGTGTGCGCCCGCAACGACGCGTCGGCCGCGGTGATCTGGCGAGCCGCGGACAACAGCAGCGCCAGCGCGTGCTCGGCGGCGCTATGGATGTTCGAGGTCGGGGCGTTGACCACCAGTACGCCGCGTTCGGTGGCGGCGTCGACGTCGACGTTGTCCAGCCCCACTCCGGCGCGCGCCACGATCTTCAGCCTGGGCGCCGCGGCCAGCACCTCGGCGTCGACCGTGGTGGCCGACCGCACCAGGAGCGCGTCGGCGTCGGGCACCGCGGACAGCAATTTGGCGCGATCAGGGCCGTCGACCCAACGGACGTCAACCTGGTCACCTAGGGCGGCGACGGTCGATTCGGCAAGTTTGTCAGCAATCAGTACGACAGGCAGGCTCACCCGGCCAGCCTAGCGATGGTCGCCAGCGCGGCGAAGCCGGGCGCAGCGGGCCATCGCCGACCGACCTTGGCGGTATTTAAGCGCCGGACGCCACCGTGGGCAGCGGGCCCCGGCCTACGATGCGGCGGTGACCAAACTCGCCATCATCTACTATTCGGCCACCGGTCATGGCACCTCGATGGCCAAGCGGGTGGCCGCGGCCGGTGAGTCCGCGGGCGCCGAGGTTCGGGTCCGCCACGTCGCCGAGACCCGCGACCCGGAGTCGTTTGCCCACAACCCAGCGTGGACGGCGAACTATCAAGCGACCAAAGACCTACCCGCGGCATCCGGCGACGACATCGTGTGGGCGGACGCGGTCATTTTCGGCTCGCCCACCCGTTTCGGATCGGTGGCCGCGCAGTTGCGGAATTTTCTCGACTCGCTGGGCGGCCTGTGGGCCGACGGCAAGCTCGCGAACAAGGTGTATGCGGCCTTCACGTCCGCCAACACCCTGCACGGCGGCCAGGAGAGTACGCTGCTCACGCTGTACGTCACATTGATGCATTTCGGCGGCTTCATCGTGGCCCCCGGGTACACCGATCCACTCAAGTACATCGACGGCAACCCGTATGGCGCCAGCCTGGTCGCGACCCACGACAACATCACCGAGTTCGATTCGGAAGCCGACCAGGCCACCGCCAACGCACTCGACCACCTGGCCCGCCGGGTGGTGTCGACGGCCGCTCGCCTCCGCGACACATAACCTACGTCGTCGACACGCCGAAAAGGGTCTGTGTAGTTTATATTTCGGCGCGCAAGGCGAAGATAGCCGCATTGCACACCGCTGGTTGTCGGTGCCCGGGGGAATCCTGTCGGTAAGCATCACGACAGGAGGAGAAACATCCATGTGCTGGAAATGCGATCACCCGGAGGCCACCATGCAGGAGTGGCTGGAAGCCATTTATAAGTTGGTGGAAAAGCAAGGTTGGGTGGTGCAATTCGTGGAGGACGACCGCACGCCCTACGCCTACACGGTCGGCTTGCACGAGCGCGGACTGCCTGAGCTGTTGGTGACGGGCCTGTCAACGGAGTCGGCGACGCGAATCCTCAACAGCGTCGCCGAGTATCTCGTGGACGGCGGAAAGCCAGTACCGGGCGAGCAGATCTTGATAGGAGGTGAAGCGCTGCTGGAGGTTGTCCAGGTGGAGTCATCCCGATGCGCATATGAACGTGGCGGTCGCGTTCTACGGCAGTAAGTTACGGGCGCTGCAGCTGGTGTGGGCCGACGAGGGGGCCATCGACCGTGGTGCGCCGAATTCAGCAACGGTCAGGTCCGGCAGCCGGTGCTCGGCGTGCGCGTCGACCCGACCTGACCAAGTGACACGCGATTTCGACGCTGGCGCGACGACACGCCGAAGCGGTCAGCGCTAGCGTCGATCTCGCGACTGCTGGCGGCGCCCGAAAGGCTCAGGTCGTCTCGGTGATCGGGCGGTCGACCCAGCTCATCAGGTCACGCAACTTCTTGCCGGTGACCTCGATGGGATGCTCGGCGTTCTCCTTGCGCAACTGCTCGAGCTGCTTGTTGCCGCCCTCGACGTTGGCGACCAGCGTCTTAGTGAAGCTGCCGTCCTGGATGTCGCGCAGGATGGCCCGCATC
This sequence comes from uncultured Actinomycetota bacterium, assembly GCA_963787635.1. Classification (GTDB taxonomy): domain Bacteria; phylum Actinomycetota; class Actinomycetes; order Mycobacteriales; family Mycobacteriaceae; genus Mycobacterium. The sequence goes on from CAWBDP010000018.1 coordinate 148,716, forward strand.
CGCTCCTTGGTGTCGGCGTCGATGACGCGCGGCCCCGACAGGTAGCCGCCGAACTCCGCGGTGTCAGAAACCGAGTAGTTCATTCGGGCGATGCCGCCCTCGTACATCAGGTCGACGATCAGCTTGAGTTCGTGCAGTACCTCGAAGTAGGCCATTTCCGGCGGGTAACCGGCCTCGACCATCACGTCGAAACCGGTCTTGACCAATTCCTCAGTGCCACCGCACAACACGGCCTGCTCGCCGAACAGGTCGGTCTCGGTCTCGTCTTTGAAGGTGGTCTTGATGACACCGGCCCGGGTGCCGCCGATTGCCTTGGCGTAGGACAGGGCCAGCGCTTCGCCTTCGCCGGTCGGGTCCTGCTCGACGGCGATCAGGCAGGGCACGCCCTTGCCGTCGACGAACTGGCGGCGTACCAGGTGGCCGGGCCCCTTGGGGGCGACCATCGCCACGGTGACCTCGGACGGCGGCTTGATCAAGTCGAAGTGGATGTTGAGACCGTGCCCGAAGAACAGCGCGTCGCCGTCCTTCAGGTTGGGTTCGATCTCGTTTTTGAAGATGTCGGCCTGCGCGGTGTCCGGCGCCAACAGCATGATGACGTCGGCCCATTTGGCGACTTCGGCCGGCGTGTCGACGTCCAGGCCCTGTTCCTCGACTTTGGCGCGGGACTTCGAGCCTTCCTTGAGCCCTACGCGCACTTCGACGCCGGAGTCGCGCAGGCTCAGCGAGTGCGCGTGTCCTTGGCTGCCGTATCCGATAACGCCGACTTTGCGTCCCTGGATGATCGACAGGTCGGCGTCGTCGTCGTAGAACATCTGCAGTGCCACGTGAATGTCTCCTTTTCCGAAGTCTTTGCAAAAAGTGTTATTTGGCGCCCATGCCGCGCGGACCGCGAGACAGCGATACCAGACCCGACTGGGCGATTTCGCGGGTACCGAACGGCTCCAATACTCGCAGCAGCGCCTCGAGCTTGCCGCGGTCACCGGTGGCCTCGACGGTCAACGATTCCGGAGATACGTCAATCACCTTGCCACGAAACAGATTCACCGCCTCGATCACCTGACTGCGGCTGCCGGCATCGGCCCGCACCTTGATCAGTGCCAGCTCGCGGGCCACCGAGTTGTCGTCGTCCTGCTCAACGACTTTGATGACGTTGATCAGCTTGTTGAGCTGCTTGGTGATCTGCTCGAGCGGCGTCGCCTCGGCGGAGACCACGATCGTCATCCGCGACATGTCCTTCTGCTCGGTGGCGCCGACGGCCAGCGACTCGATGTTGAAGCCGCGCCGCGAGAACAGCGCAGCCACCCGCGCGAGCACACCGGGCTTGTCTTCGACCAGCACCGACAACGTGTGTGTCTTCTGCGAACGCTGCGTACTCATCACGCGTGGCCTTCGGTCTCGTCGTCGAACAGCGGGCGGATGCCGCGGGCCGCCTGTATTTCGTCGTTGCTGGTTCCGGCGGCGACCATCGGCCACACCTGCGCGTCGGCGCCGACGATGAAATCGATCACCACCGGTCGGTCGTTGATCGCCCGGGCCTGGGCAATGACGTCTGCCACATCTTCTTCACGCTCGCAACGTAATCCGACGCAGCCCAGTGCTTCGGCCAACTTCACGAAGTTCGGGATGCGGTGCGAGTGGGTCGCGAGGTCGGTCTGGGAGTAGCGCTCCTGGTAGAACAGCGACTGCCATTGCCGCACCATGCCCAGGTTGCCGTTGTTGATCACGGCAACCTTGATCGGCGCACCCTCGATTGCGCAGGTAGCCAATTCCTGGTTGGTCATCTGGAAGCAGCCGTCGCCGTCGATTGCCCACACCTCCGCCTCGGGCCGGGCGATCTTGGCACCCATGGCCGCGGGGACGGCGAATCCCATGGTGCCCAGACCGCCGGAATTCAGCCAGGTGCGCGGCTTTTCGTAGGAGATGAACTGCGCCGCCCACATCTGATGCTGGCCGACACCGGCGACATACACGGCGTCCGGACCGGCCATCTGGCCCAGCTTCTCGATCACGTACTCCGGACTCAGGCTGCCGTCACTCTGCGGCCCGTAGCTCAACGGGTAGGTGTCCCGGACACCCTCCAGATATGTCCACCACTCGTCGATCTCGATGGCCTCGGGCACCCCGTCGTGGTGCAGAGCCGCGATCAGCTCGGTGATGACCGCTTTGACGTCACCGACGATCGGCACGTCGGCGTTGCGGTTCTTGCCGATCTCGGCGGGGTCGATGTCGGCGTGGATGACTTTGGCCTCGGGTGCGAACGAGTCGAGCTGCCCGGTCACCCGGTCGTCGAATCGGGTGCCCAGCGCGATCAGCAGGTCACTGCGCTGCAGCGCCGCCACCGCCGCGACGGTTCCGTGCATTCCTGGCATGCCCAGGTGCTGGGGGTGGCTGTCCGGGAAGGCCCCACGCGCCATCAGCGTGGTGACCACCGGGATACCGGTCAGCTCGGCCAGCTGCCGCAGGTGCTCGGTGGCCTCCCCACGGATGACGCCGCCGCCGACATAGAGCACAGGTTTGCGCGCGGCAGCGATCAGCTTGGCGGCCTCCCGGACCTGGCGATTGTGCGGTTTGGTGTTCGGCTTGTAGCCAGGCAGGTACATCCGCGGCGGCCAGCTGAACGTGCACTGGCCCTGCAGCACGTCTTTGGGGATGTCGACGAGCACCGCGCCGGGGCGCCCGGTGGCCGCGATGTGGAAGGCTTCGACCAGCACCCGCGGGATCTCGTCGCCATTGCGGACCAGGAAATTGTGCTTGGTGATCGGCATCGTGATACCAGAGATGTCGGCCTCCTGGAAGGCGTCGGTGCCGATCAGCGTCCGCCCGACCTGCCCGGTAATGGCCACGACCGGGACCGAATCCATCTGCGCATCGGCCAGCGGGGTGACCAGGTTGGTGGCACCGGGACCCGAAGTCGCCATGCAGACACCGACTTTTCCGGTGGCATGCGCGTAGCCGCTGGCGGCATGCCCGGCGCCCTGCTCGTGGCGCACCAGCACGTGGCGCAGTTTCTTGGAGTCGAACAGCGGGTCATACACCGGCAGCACAGCCCCACCCGGAATCCCGAAGATGACCTCGACGTCAAGTTCCTCCAACGAACGGATCACCGACTGCGCACCGGTAAGTTCCTCCGGCGCAATATGTTTCGGCTTGACTCCGGCAGACCCTGCCGCTGGCTTCACCGCATCCGTTGCGATGCTGGCCGCCTCCTGCGAACCGGGTTTGGACGGAAACTGGGATGGCGGCTTGGTGGGTGCACTCACGATAGTCCTCGGGGTCCTCTTAAGGCTGGTCAGGTCTTCACGTCTCGGGGCAACAAAAAACCCCCGCCAGCTCAAGCTGCTGCACGAGGGTCGCGTTGGTGCTCGATCGGGCTAGTCAGGCACCAACGCGCCGACTAATTACTACGAGCGTTCCGACGGTGTCCATAGCGTCCGACGGTAGCCTTCGCACAGCTCAGCAGTCAAATCTGCTGCTGCCGCATCGAGTGTGCGCCCTGGGTCTCCAGTGTGCATCCAGGGCGACGACATGCCGCGGAGCGTCACCATGAACGCACACTCAGCGCAGCCGCAGCGGGAACCTGGCGGTGGAAGAATGCGAGGGTGGTTACTGAATCGCCGGTGGTGATCAAGGTTTCACCGATGGCGCACCTGGCGATTGGGTTCTTCGCGCTCGGGCTGCTGATCCCGGTCCTGACCTGGCCGCTAAGCGCACCGCTGCTGGTGATTCCGGTGCTGTTGTCGGCGTTGGTGATCCGGCTACGCACGGTTGCCGACGACCAGGGCGTGACGGTGCGAACGCTGCTGGGCAGCCGCGCAGTGCGTTGGGAGAACATCGAAGGGTTGCGGTTCACCAGAGGCTCGTGGGCGCGCGCCAGGCTCAACGACGGCAAGGAGCTGCGGTTGCCCGCGGTGACCTTCGCCACGCTGCCGCTGCTGACCGAGGCCAGTGCGGGACGAGTACCCAACCCCTACCGCTGATCGGCTGGGTCCATTCGCGGTGACGCGCTGCACTCGGCTACGCCGAGTTTGCGGTCGCCGCTACGCCACCGGGTTGGCGCCGTTAAGCAGAACCCAGACGGCGATGCCTCCAGCGATACCCAGCACCAGGGCGGCGAACGACCCGATGAACGGCCGCCGCGCCCAGCCGCGACCCGCGTCGAAGCCGTACCGGCCGGGACCGGCCAGGATAACCGCGGCCGCGACCACGATCAGGGTGAGCTCGTACTCGTGGCCATCCGGTAAGAAGATCGGCAACGACCCGGCCTGGTGCACTGACATTCCCGCAAGCAGGCTGTTGATCAGATAAGCCAGCGCACCCGCGGCGGCCAGCGGGGTGAACAGTCCCAGTACCAGCAGAACCCCCGCGGCGATTTCACCACCGGCGCCCACATAGGTGAGGACCTGGGCGTGCTGATAGCCGACATCCGACAACGCGTCCCTGAAGCCGGTCATGCCTTCGCCGCCCCACCAGCCGAACAGCTTCTGCAGTCCGTGCGCGACCAGCACCACGCCCAGCCCCACCCGCAAGATCAACAGTCCGAGATGCTGGGTGCCGCGCCGAGCGGCGGCGCGAACCCGTTCGTCGTCCATGTCGGCGTCGATGTCGGACTGCCGCAACGCGGCGAACCGGTCGCTCAGTGCCGCGAACCGGCCGCTGGACTGGGGGTGGACGTAGGCCAGCGGTTCCTGGGCGTTGAGCAGGCCATACTCCGAGTGAGCCGGCTGCGGATGGCCGTTTTCGCCGGAATCACCGCCGGACTTGTAGGGCAGAATGGTGGTGGTCTCGAAATCGCCTGCATAGCTGGCTGACGGCAGGTCGTCTTCCGGGTCCACTAAGCTTGCTCCGGCCGGGCGTCCCTTCGTCGGGACCGCGGATTCGCCGGGCCGCCGCCATTGTGCGTCATTCGATCGACTGGTCACGCGTGTCAGGGTAAGGGCATTTGCGCCTGAATTGGGGATTTGAGCGGCGCTTTCGCTTGACTATTCCACGTGTTGCCCGCAAGCCACGCCCAGGCCGGCGCCGCTGGTGGGCGGCGCAAGGCACCCATCGTGGCGAACCGTTCGGAAATATCCGTAATCTTGCGGGCATGCGGTTACGGCGGGCGGTTGCGCGTGGTCTCGCGGCGCTGTGCGCGGCACTGCTGGTGGTGACCGGCTGCGCGCGCTTCAACGACGCCCAGTCGCAGCCCTTCACCACCGAACCTGAACGGCAGCCGGCGGAGACGTCGAAGCCTCCCCCGCCACCGCCACTGCCGGCAAAGCCCTTCCCGAAGCAGTGCCCGGCACCGGGCGTGATGCAGGGCTGCCTGGAGAGCACCAGCGGGCTGATCATGCTCCCGGACAGCAAATCCGCCCTGGTCGCCGAGCGCATCACCGGCGCTGTCAAAGAGGTGTCGGTGAACGCCGAGCCCAAGGTCAAGATGGTCATCCCGGTCGACCCCTCCGGCGACGGCGGGTTGATGGACATCGTGTTGTCGCCGACCTACTCCCAAGACCGGCTGATGTACGCCTACATCAGCACGCCCAGTGACAACCGGGTGATCCGAATTGCCGACGACGACATCCCCAAGGACATCCTGACCGGCATTCCCAAGGGCGCCACGGGCAATACCGGCGCGCTGATCTTCACCAGTCCCACCACGCTGGTCGTGCTCACCGGCGACGCGGGCAGCCCGGCGATGGCCGCCGATCCCGCCTCGCTGGCCGGCAAGGTCTTGCGGATCGAACAACCCACCACCATCAACCAGGCACCGCAGACCACCGCGCTAAGCGGCATCGGTTCCGGCGGCGGGCTGTGCACCGACCCCGTCGACGGGTCGTTGTACATCACCGACCGCACCCCAACCGCCGACAGGCTACAGCGAATCACCAAGGACTCGGTGGTGTCGACCGTTTGGACCTGGCCGGACCGGCCAGGGGTGGCCGGGTGTGCCGCGTTGGACGGCACCGTGCTGGTCAACCTGATCAACGTCAAGCAAACCGTGGCGGTGCACCTTGCGCCCGCGACCGGCGCGGTAACCGGTCAACCCGAGGTCGTTCGTAAGGACACCCACGGACACGCGTGGGCGCTGCGGATGTCGCCGGACGGAAACGTCTGGGGCGCGACGGTGAACAAGACGGACGGTGACGCCGAGAAGCTCGACGATGTGGTGTTCCCGCTGTTCCCGTCGGGCGGCGGCTTCCCGCGCAACAACGACGATAAGACCTAGTGCGTCGCGCCGTAAATTCATACGTTAATTCGGTATGATGTGTGGATGGCGAGGACGGGGCGGCCGAAGGCCGAGTTGGTGTTGACCATGGACGAACGTGACCAGCTGATGCGGTGGACACGTCGGGCGAAGTCGTCGCAGGCGTTGGCGTTGCGGTCGCGGATTGTGTTGGCATGTGCCGAGCCAGGGGCAATGAACACGCAGGTCGCCGAGGATCTGGGGGTGGCGCCCAACACGGTGAACAAGTGGCGTCGACGGTTCGTTGCCCGGCGGCTGGATGGCTTGGTCGACGAGCCGCGGCCGGGTCGGCCGCCGTCGATCTTGTTGGACAAGGTCGAAGAGGTGGTGGTGGCCACTTTGGAGGAGAAGCCGGCCAACGCGACGCACTGGTCGCGGACGTCGATGGCGGCGCGATCGGGGCTGTCGCCGACCACGATCGGCCGGATCTGGCGCCGGTTTGAGCTCAAACCGCATCTGGTTGACGGGTTCAAGCTCTCCAGCGACCCGATGTTTGTCGCCAAAGTCGTCGATGTCGTTGGCCTGTACCACAATCCGCCCGAGAAGGCGGTCGTGTTATGTGTTGACGAGAAGTCGCAGATGCAGGCGTTGGACCGCTCCCAGCCGGTGCTGCCGATGATGCCGGGCATGCCCGAACGTCGCACCCACGATTACGCCCGCCACGGCGTCGCCAGCCTGTTCGCGGCGTTTAACATCGCCGACGGAACCGTGATCAGCCAGATCCATCGCCGGCACCGGGCCGTCGAGTTCAAGAAGTTCCTCGTTGCGATCGACAAGGCCGTGCCCGCCGAACTCGACGTGCACCTGGTCTGTGACAACCTGGCCACCCACAAGACACCGGCAATCAGCGACTGGCTGGCCGGCCATCCCCGCTTCCACATCCACTTCACCCCAACCGGATCCTCCTGGATCAACCAGGTGGAACGCTGGTTCGGCTACCTCACCGACCAACTGCTGCGCCGCGGCGTCCACAAAAGTGTTGCGGCACTGCAGAAAGACGTCCGCGACTGGATCACCGCGTGGAACACCGACCCGAAACCGTTCGTCTGGACAAAGACCGCCGAAGAGATCCTCAACTCACTCGGCAGATATATCGCACGAATTTCTGGTGGAGGTCACTAGGTCACTTAAGGTTATCTAGGCGTCGTGGCCCGGTTCGAGGTCGACGACGTCGGAGAAGACGACCAGTTCGCCGCTGTCGTCGGAAATGTGCGCGGCAATGGGTTCCAACAGGTAAGCCATGTGGTCGCCGACGTCGATGCGACTCAGGGTCTTGCCGACGAACCAGGCGGCCGCGTCGTCGAGAATCGGCATCCCAGCCGGCCCGCTGTGCCAGGAGCACTGTTTGAACTTGTCGACGTTGTCGCCGGTCTGGCTACCGAAAAGGCGTGCCACCTCGACGTTGCTGCGCGCGACGATGTGGACGGCAAGATGGTTGGATTGGCGTGCCACTTTGAAGGTGTGGTTGCGTCTGGACAACCCGACCAGGAATCGTTGCGGCGCCAAACTCGTCTGCGTGGCAAAGCCGACCAGGCAACCCGACGGGTGGCCGCCGGCTTGCGTGGTCACCACGAACATCGTGTAATTCAGAATTGAAACCAGCCGGTCGAACGATTCATCGCCCACGTCACCATCATGGACCGCCATGGCCGGTGGGGATGAACGCGAGGTCAGGGTGTCGCGAGCCGCCGGTTGGTCGCCGACAGCTGGCGCGCCGTGCTGTCGACCAGTGCCTGAATCTGCTCGGGCTGCAGCCGGCCACACAGCCGGCCCCAGTGCACCGCCACGTCGTCGCCGACCCGAAGGTCGGGAACCGCGCTGTAGCCGTCGGCCCACACGTCGAGCCGGCGTGGCGAGGGTTGCGACAACTCCAGCGTCCGACCGTCCCAGCTCAGTCGCCGGCAGGACACCTCGACGTCATCACCGTCACGGGAAATCACTGTGCCCCAGGTGATTCGGCAATTATCCAGGACGCTCATCGGATGCTCGTCGAGGCTCCCCCCGTTCAGGCCCAATAGCCGCGACCACGGATACACTCCTAGCACGTGGAAGCAGTGGTTGCCGGCGGCCTCGGCCACCAGTTCCGGCCCGAGATGCGACCAGTAGCGGCCCGCCTGCGGGCCAATGAGGGCGAGCAGCTGGTCGACGAACTCACCTGCGTCCAGATCTGCGCCGACACCGCCGCCGAGCCAGTAGGATTCGACGAGCTGGTAATCCAGCGGGTCCGCGATGCCGGTCATCTTGGCCAGCACCTGCAGGTAGGGCCAGGCCCCGGAGAACTTCGCCGCCGCGGCCCGCACGTCGTCCACCGACCCGTCGCGCAGGGTGGCGCCCAGCGGTGGACCGCAGTAGCCCAGTGCATTGGGGGCGTAGGCGTACCGGGCGAACATCTCGGCTCCCCGGGTACCGACCGTTGGTGCCGCCACGTCATGCCCGCCCAGCAGACCCCACGAGTTTGACCGCGTCGCGGTGCATGCGGCCGAAGTTGTAGTAGGCGGCGCAGGCTCCTTCCGGGGACACCATGCAGGTCCCGATCGGCGTCTCGGGGGTGCAGGCGGTGCCGAAAACCTTGCATTCCCAAGGCTTGAGCACGCCCTTGAGGACTTCGCCGCACTGGCACGCCTTCGGGTCGGCGACCCGCACACCGGGCATCGCGTAGCGCAGCTCGGCGTCGAAGTCGGCGAAATCGTCGTGCAACCGCAGCGCACTCTGCGAGATGAAACCCAGTCCGCGCCATTCGAAGTGCGGTCGGAGCGCGAACACCTTGCCCATCAGCGCCAACGCCGCCGGGTTGCCCTGCTCGGGCACCACCCGCGAATACTGGTTCTCTACCTCGCAGCGGCCCTCACGGATCTGAGTCAGCAGCATCGCCACCGACGCGAGGATGTCCAGTGGCTCGAATCCCGACACCACCAAGGGCTTTCCGTACACCTCCGGCACGAAGCGGTACGGCCTGTTGCCGACGACGGTCGACACGTGTCCGGGCCCGATGAAACCGGAGAGCCGCAGATCCGGTGACTCCAGGATGGCCTTGATCGGCGGCACGATCGTGACGTGATTGCAGAACACGCTGAAATTTTCCAGACCCAAGTCGCGCGCGCGGACCAGCGTCACCGCGGTGGACGGCACGGTCGTCTCGAACCCGATGGCGAAGAACACCACCTGCTTTGCCGGGTTGTCGGTTGCGATTTTGAGCGCGTCCAGCGGTGAGTAGACGAACCGGACGTCGGCGCCGCGGGCTTTGGCGTCCAGCAGGCTGCCGTGCGAGCCGGGCACCCGCATCATGTCGCCGAAACAGGTGAAGATCACGTCGGGCTGCTGCGCCAACCACATCGCGTCGTCGATGCGGCCCATCGGGATCACGCAGACCGGGCAACCGGGGCCGTGCACGAGTTCGACATTCTCGGGCAGCAGATGTTCGATGCCGTGCCGGTAGATGGTGTGGGTGTGCCCGCCGCACACTTCCATGAACTTGAAGTGCCCGGCACCGTCACCGATGCCCGCCAGGTGCTCGATCGCGACCAGCAGTTTGCGGGCCGCCGCCGGGTCGCGGAACTCGTCAACGAATTTCATTGAAGAACGCCTCCCTCGTCAAACGATCGCGGATGAGTCGAAAGCTTCCAATTCGGTGGTGTAGGCATCACCGAGCTTCTTGACGGCCGCCAGCGTGAGCAAGGCTTCGGTCTCGTCGATCTTGGCCATCGCGAACCCGACGTGCACCAGCACCCAGTCGTCGGGTTCGGGCATCTCTTTTTCCAGCAGCCGCACCGAGATCGTCCGCTGGACACCGCTGACGTCGACTTTCGCCAAATAGTTCTCCGCGTCCGTGATTTCGACGATCCGCCCCGGAATCCCAAGACACATGTGGCTGCGCTCCTTCCTTCAGCAGATCCGCGGCAACGGGTCCCCGACGAGCATGTCGACGATCCGAGTACCACCGAAACCGGTCCGCACTACCACAGTCTCCGCTGGTTCCTCGACAATTTCTCCGACTTCGGCCGCATCGGCGCCCAAAGGATGCGAACGCAGGGCAGCCAGCCCCGCTTCCGCTTCATCCGGCGCGACGACGGCAATAAATTTGCCCTCGTTGGCGACATAGAGCGGGTCGATGCCCAGCAGCTCGCACGCGCCGCTCACCATCGGCCGCAGCGGAAGCCGGTCCTCCTGGAGCAACACGCCCAACCCGCAGGCTTGGGCCAGTTCGTTGCACACCGTACCGACCCCGCCCCGGGTGGGATCCCGCAGCCAGCGCGTCGACGGAGCGGCTGCCAGCAGCGCCTCCACTAGCGGACTCACCGATGCGGTGTCGGAGTGGATATCGGCCTCGATGGCAAGGTCCCCGCGGGCCAGCATCACCGCCATGCCGTGATCTCCCATCGTGCCCGACAGCAGGACCTTGTCGCCGGCGCGCACCGACTCCGGTGACAGCCGCCGCCCCGCCGGAATCACCCCGGCGCCTGTGGTCGTGATGAACAGCCCGTCGGCCGCGCCGTTGGGCACCACCTTGGTATCACCGGTGACGATCTGCACGCCGCTCGACGCGGCCGCCGCCGCCATGTCGGCGACGATCTCTTTGAGCTCTGCGATCGGCAGGCCTTCTTCGATCACGAACGCCGCTGAAATCCATTGCGGCACAGCGCCTGCCACCGCAAGGTCATTCGCTGTGCCGTGCACCGCCAGTTCGCCGATCGAACCGCCGGGAAAACGCCTGGGCTGCACCACGAATGAGTCGGTGGACATCGCGATCCGCTCGCCGCCGGGCAGGCTGATCACCGCACCGTCGCCGAGCGACTCCAGCAGCGGATTGCGGAAAGCTTCCATGAAGACCGCGTCGACCAGCGCCGCGGAGGCTTTCCCACCGGCTCCGTGCGCCAGCGTCACGTGCTCGTCCAGCAGCCGGGGCCGGCGTCTGCGGAACGTCTCGATCCGCTCGATCACCTCGCCCTCGGCGAATTGCGGGCCCGACGAGAGATATTCGCTCGGCGCTTTACTCATCAAACCGTGCTCCCTGTTCAGTCGTCTGGTCGCCTACCCGCTCGTGCACCGCCAGCCACAGCTCATAGCCCAGCAGCGCTTGGGATTCCTGAATTCGATGCACACTTTGCGAACGAACCACGAAGCAGGCGTCGACATCCGGGCTCTTCGCGAATGCGCCGCCGTCGTATCCGGCGAAGCCGATGGTGTACATGCCCCGACGACGTGCTTCGCGCAGTGCCGCCATCAGATTCGGCGAACTGCCGCTGGTCGACATCGCGATCGCGATGTCGCCGGGATGTGCGCGCGCAATCAGCTGCCGCGCGAACACCAGCTCGAAGCCGACGTCGTTGCCCAGCGCGGTCAAGATCGCCTGGTCGGCGGTCAGCGACCATGCCGGCAGCGACCTGCCGACCGGCGGCCGGGCGAACAAACTCGCCAACGTGGTCGAATCCGTGCAGCTGCCGCCGTTGCCGAAGGTGAATAGCCGTCCGCCGGTGCTGAATCGGCGGGCCATCTCGGCGGCAGCCGTGGCCACCAGTTCGGCATTGACCGCCAGCGTCGAGCCGCGCAGCGCCAGGCTCTCGGCCGCTTTCGACTGCGCGGATGCGGTGAGGTCGGCCAGCAGGGACTTGGGGTCGTCCTCTTGCGCGTCGATAAATGGATACAGGAAGTTGGTCGGTTCCTCAATCGGGCCGGGCGCCGGGGACGTCATTGGCCGACCTCCTCGTCGACTTCCGCTTTGCGCGGCTCCTCGATCCCGGCTATGCCGGCATCTTCGTCGTCGATTTCCGCATTGCGCCGCTCCTCGATCCCGGCTATGCCGGCATCTTCGTCGTCGACTTCCGCTTTGCGCCGCTCCTCGATCCCGGCTATGCCGGCATCTTCGTCGTCGACGCGGCTGATCACCATCCCCGCGTGCACCAGCACCAGCTCGCCGGCGGCCACTGGGTCGACCAGAACCGTCGCGACTTCCTCCACGCCGGTTGCGGTGCGTACCGGCGCCGAACCCGCCGACGACGCGCCCAGCACCTCGCCGAGCCGGCCCTCGTCGCTGCAGGTGATGCAGACGTCGTCGGTGCACGCCACGCTTTCCGGCTTGAGCAGGCCCGGGTGCTCGAAGCAGACGTGAGTCAGTTCCCAGAGCAGGTGGTAGAACAGCACGAATCCGCCGGTGGCCGGGACACGGGGATCGGGGTCGTCGAGCCACAGCACGTGGTCGGCCATTCCGGCCGCGGGTCGCTCGCCGCTGCCCACCCACACCGTGGTCACCCCCCACGCTCGGCTGCGACGCATGACCGAACGCACCTCGGGGTGGTCTGCGCCGGAGACCGCGATGACGATGTCGCCCGGCCGTACCGATACCCGCACGACATCGACCAGGTCGGGGCCGGTGAGCGCAACCGCCGGCAACGCCCGCTTTCCGACGATCACCGGGTGGACGAACTCGACCGCAATGTGCAGGGCATGCGGTTCCCATGACGGCGCGATCGACCACATAGTGGCGCCCGCCGCGAACCGTTTGGCCAATGTGAACGCGGCCGCGGCCAGATCGGCAGCCAGGTCAGCGCCGACTCCCCGGTCGATCGCGGTGGTGGTCATCACGGCACCGTCCTTCTTTCACCAGACGCCTTGCCGTTGCCCGAAGTCTTTAAACCCCCCGGTCCGCGTTGCTTGTCCGACGGCGGATCGAGAGCGCACAGCACCGAGACCGCCGCCTGGCCCAGCGCGAGCCCACCGTCGTTCGGCGGAACTGCATGGTGGGTCAACACCTCGAATCCCGCCTGCTGCAGGCGTTTCCGGCAGGCCTGCAGCAGCAGCACATTCTGGAACACCCCGCCGGTCAGGCCCACCAGGCGCACTGCGCCGGCGACCAGGGCGACCGCCTCGGTGACTGCGACTGCCACCGCCTCGTGGAATCCGGCCGCCAGCGCCGCTGGTGCCGCGCCCGCGCGCAGTGCCGAAACCATCGTGCGCACCATGGCGCTCGGGTCGATCACCGCGTCGGAGCGCACGTCCATGCGCAACTCGGTCGGCTCGGCGGCCGTGTCGGCCAACACCTCGAGCTCGATGGCGGCTTGACCCTCGTAGTCGATGCGGTGGCGCACTCCCAGCAACGAGGCGACCGCGTCGAACAGCCGGCCCATGCTCGAGCACGGAACGCAACCCACGCCGCTTTCCAACTGAGACCGCGTGAGTCGCAGTTCTGCGGGGGTGGCGGCGGTGACCGGCGCCAGGTCCGGCGTCCACTCGATGCCGGCCGTCCACAGCGTCGACAGCGCCATCCGCCAGGGATTGCGCACTGCGGTGTCACCGCCCGGCAACGGAACCGGCAACAGATGGGCGGCCCGCACGAAGCGGTGGCTGTCAGGTCCGAGCGTGAGAATCTCCCCGCCCCAGATCGTGTGGTCGCAACCGTAGCCGGTGCCGTCGAAGGCGACCCCGACGATCGGCTCACCGAGCCGGCCCTGCTCGGCCAGCAGCGACGCCACGTGGGCATGGTGATGCTGGACGAGATCGAGCGGACGATCCCCGGCGTGCCGCTCGGCCCAGCCGCGGGTCTGATACCCCGGATGCAGATCGGCCGCCAACCGCACCGGTCGATGCCGGATTTCACTGAGTTGGCCGACTGCGCGTTCGAATGCGCGCAGCGTCTCCAAAGTGGCCATGTCGCCGATGTGCCCGGACATGTACGCGCGCGAGCCGTCGGTGAGGCAGAAGGTGTTCTTCAGCTCGCCGCCGACAGCCAGCACCGCGGGCCCGTCGCGGCCGAGGTCAACCGGCAGCGGCGCATATCCGCGGGAGCGACGGATCGGCAGTTCCTGGGCCACTTCCTGGTCTCTGATCACCCGCACCACCGAGTCGTCGCACGGCACGTGGATCGGCCGGTCGTGGTCGAGCACCGCGTCGCATAGTGATGAAAGTCTTTGTGCGGCGTCGTCTTCGGTGAAGCAGATGGGCTCGTCGGAGCGGTTCGCGCTGGTCAGCACCAGCGCATCGGGAACTGGGCCGATATTGCCGGGGCCGCCGGCGAGCAACAGGTGGTGGATCGGCGAGTACGGCAACATCAGCCCGAGCAGTGGGCTGCCCGGGGCCACCGCGTCGGCGACCGGCGCGTCCGAGCGTCGCCGCAGTAAAACGATGGGACGGGCCGGACTGGACAGCACCGCAGCCTCGGCGTCGTCGATTCGGGCATAGCGGCGGGCGACGTCGAGGTCGCGGACGAGCACCGCAAAAGGCTTGGCGCCACGCGCTTTACGGGCCCGCAGCGCGCCCACTGCTGTCGCGTCGTCGGCGATGCAGGCCAGGTGATAACCACCGAGGCCCTTGACGGCGACGACGGCCCCAGCGGCCAGCGCCTGCTGGGTAGCCATCACCGCGGCGTCGGATCCATCGACCTGGTCGGCGCCGCAGCGAAACCACAGCGCCGGGCCGCAATCCGGGCAGGCGATCGGCTGCGCATGAAATCGCCGGTTGGCCGGATCGTGGTATTCGGTGGCGCAGCGCTCACACATAGTGAACGCCGACATGGTGGTCGCCGGACGGTCGTAGGGCAGCGCGCGGATGATGGTGAACCGCGGGCCGCAGTTGGTGCACGTCACGAACGGATGGCGGTAACGGCGGTCAGCGGGGTCGAACAGTTCGGCGACACAGTCGTCGCAGACCGCGATGTCGGGCGGGATCGGAGTTGTCGCCCCGGCGACGGCGCGGCTTTCCACGATACGAAAGTCGCTTCCCCGTGTGCTGTCGGTTGGCAAGTCGGCGACGGTTACCGTGTTGATCTGAGCCAGCGGGGGCGCGTCGACCCGGAGTCGGCGACCGAATTCGTCCAGGCGTGACACCGGCCCCTGCACCTCGACGAACACCGCCCCGGAGTTATTGCCGACGAAGCCGGCCAGTCCCAGCTCACTGGCGATGCGATGGACAAACGGCCGAAAGCCCACCCCTTGCACGACGCCGGTCACCGTAAACCGCTGCCGAACCTCGGATAGCAGCATCAGCGGTGTATCTGTCATGGCAGCCGCCCGCCGAGTGGGTGCGCGCGGAAGCGGGGCGGCTCAATTTCGTCACCGCTCAGCATCGTCCACTGCTCAGCACACGTCGCGATCACACCTTGTCGTCAATTACGAAGCTACGCCGATGTGCGGCTCATCGTAGGCGCGCCGGCTACGCACCGGCGGGTATTCGACGTGCGAGCTCACCGGTTTGCGCAGTGTCAGCGTCGGACGGCTGAACGGTCAGAGGTGCGATTTGATGAGCTTAGATTCAGTGTTTTCTCAGCGTGCTATCAGGCGTATTGTCAGTTTGTCAATAGCAAGGTCCGTCACAGCGTGACAACAGAGGAGACGGCTATGGAACTCGCGACTCGGCACTTACGGATCGCTGCGGGTATTGCCGTTGCCAGCGCCAGCGTCATCGGGGTCGCCCCAGTGGCACAGCCCTCAACCGACGTCGTAGTCTCCGCGGTCCAGCTCACTGCGAGCCCCGCCGGTATCGACCCCATCACGGCGATTGAGGATGTCTTCAAACTCTCGGTAGCCAACGCCGAGGACATTGGCGACCACTTCGCGCCCGTCCCCTTCCCGACGCTAGAGCAGATAATCGCCGACCCAGCATCTTTCAACTTGTCGGAGGCGACCACCGCGGCGGTCACACCGTTCCTGCCGACCGGCCCCGATATGATGGGTGCTCCTCCTGACTTCCTCTATCCTTCCCTCACCGGAATCCATAAGATCGTCTACGAAATTCTTGTACAACATGTACTGACGAGCGATTTAGAGAAGGAATTACTGGCGTTCGCGTCGTCACCCCTCAGCAGCGTCCTGACCGGTGACCTGGGTCCGGCCCTCGACCCAGGGCTGGCGTTGGAGAACAGTATCCAGGACGCCCTCACCGCCCCGGACCCGACGTCGGCGCTTAACGACCTGGTCAACATTCCCACCAACATCGTCGACGCAACTCTCAACGGACAATTCCTCGACGGAACAACTCCCCAGCTCGACCTCATTCCCCTGCTGTCGCTGTTGCCGGCAGGCACTTTGCCGGCCGGCTTCGATATCACCTCGCTCGATCTTTCCCTAGGCGGCGTGTTCAGCCCCGGCGGCTCGCTGTTCAACGCTATCGACGTAACCATTAGCGGTAGCGGCATTCCCCCGATTGTGGGAGCCCCGGTCGGGCCAATTGCTTCCCTGATCGAACTCGATCAGGCCATCGCGGCGGCACTCGGCTTCAACTTCAACGACATCACGCCCGACTTGAGTACCGTAGGCAGCCCCCTTGAAGACTTGCTGAGCGGCCTGGCTAGCTCACTCGGTGGCGACCTGCCGACAAGCCTCACCGGCGGCCTGTCAACGGAACTCGGCAACCTGTCAACTGACCTTCTGGCGAATCTGGCGACGAGTCTGTTCTAGGTTCCTCGGCGGCCCGTCAGCACGAAAGGAGGCCTGCAACGCCGCGGTTCGTTTACCCGATCGACTCAGTCAGGGATTACCCCGGTTTTCTGAATTCGCGTTCGAAATTAAGAGATTTTCAGCCGAGTATCAGCTAAAATTCAGTCTTTGTTGGGGGGCATGCATAAGGAGACGGTCATGCGACTCGCCACCCGCATCTGGAGCATCGCCGGTGCTGCTCTCGTCAGTGCCGGCCTCATCACCGCAACGCCGGTCGCCGCGGCATCGCTCGATACTCAGTCCCAAGCGGTCCAGCTCGCGGCCTTCGACCCCAACAATTGGGCGGACGTCCTGCAGCTGGCACTAACGAACGCCACCGACATCGGCGACCACTACTTCCCGGTGCCGTCCCCGGACCTGCAACAGCTCATCGTCAACGTGCCGGCCTACCTCGAGGGCACCCGGAACATCGAGACCGACTTCACCGCGGCGTACAACGCGGCCCTCGACCCGTTCCAGCCGGTAAATCCCGAACCGTACATTTATCCATCTCTCGATACGACGCCGAGCACGATAGGTATCTCGGCATTAGGAACCCATCTTTTCGATATAGACCTGCCGGGCAAGGCGGACCTGCTCAACATCCTTACCAACGGGCTCAGCTTTGACATTGGGATTTGCCCGCTGTGCGTCCCGGTGAACATTGACGTACTTTCGCTCCTTCTCGGCAGCACCCTGGCCTCCGAAGTTAAGCCTTACTTGGACTTCACCGGGTCGCCACTGAGCGGGATCCTGTGGGGTGACGTCGGCACCACGCTCGGCCCGGCAGTGCAGCTCAGCAACGACATCACCGCGATCAGCGACGCGCTCAGCGGTCCCACCCCGGACTACACGACGGCCTTGCAGGAACTGCTCGACGCGCCGGCCAACCTCACCAACGCATACCTCAACGGCTACGGCGACATTGGCCTCTCGACGTTGCTGACGGATTTCGGGATCCCGGTGCCGCCTTCAGCAGGCGACCTGGAGCTCGACTTGGGCGGGCTGCTCAGCCCGGGTGGTTCGCTCATCAACGGCATCGGCTTCAGCGAAACGTTTGGAGACTGCAGCATCGGGTGCGCTGACTTCGAAGTTCCGACCACGGCGGTCGGGCCGATCGGGTCGATGATCGAGATGTCGCAGGCCATCGCCGAGGCGATCGGTTGGAGCGGCGTCGGTAACCCGCTTGAAACGCTACTCAGCATGTTCTGAGTTCCGGGCTGCGGTAGGCGACAAATAACGATCGAGTCGCTTCCCGAAGAAGGGGACCGTCTAGCTGCAGGCTTTGAGCACCAGCTCCCGCACCCGCGCCGCGTCGGCCTGACCGCGGGTGGCTTTCATGACCGCGCCGACGATCGCCCCTGCCGCGGCCACCTTGCCGCCCCGGATCTTTGCGGCCACATCGGGATTGGCGGCCAGAGCCTCGTCGACCGCGGCCTGGATCAGCGAATCGTCGCGCACCACGGCCAGTCCGCGCGCCGTCATTACCTGTTCGGGCTGGCCTTCGCCGGCCAGCACGCCCTCGACGACTTGGCGGGCCAGCTTGTTGGACAGCTTGCCCTCGTCGACCAAAGCCACCACCGCGGCGACCTGAGCCGGGGTGATCGCTAATTCGTCGAGCTCGACACCGGCTTGGTTGGCTTTCTGCACCAGGAAGCTTCCCCACCATGAGCGCGCGGATTCGCTCGATGCGCCGTGCTCGACGGTCGCAGTCACCAATTCGACCGCACCGGCGTTAACGAGATCGCGCATAACCTCGTCGGAAATACCCCATTCCTGTTGAATTCGCTTGCGGCGCAGCCACGGTAGCTCTGGGATCGTCTGACGCAGCCGGTCCACGAGATCGGCGCTGGGCGCGACGGGCTCCAAATCGGGCTCAGGAAAATATCGGTAGTCCTCCGCGGTTTCCTTGGTGCGGCCAGGGCTGGTGTATCCGGCTTCGTGGAAGTGACGGGTTTCCTGGGTGACGCGGCCCCCGGATGCCAGAACAGCACCCTGACGCTGCATTTCGTAGCGGATCGCGACTTCGACGCTCTTCAGCGAGTTGACGTTCTTGGTTTCGGTCCGGATGCCGAACGCGGTGGCGCCGAGTGGCTTCAGTGAAATATTCGCGTCGCAGCGCATGGAGCCCTGATCCATTCGGACATCGGAAACATCCAACGCACGCAACAGGTTTCGCAGTGCCGTCACATATGCTCGCGCGATCTGCGGCGCCCGGTCGCCGGTTTCCTCGATGGGTTTGGTGACGATCTCGATCAGCGGCACGCCTGAACGATTGTAGTCAATCAGCGACGTGGTGGCGCCGTGGATGCGCCCGGTCTCGCTGCCGATGTGGGTCAGCTTGCCGGTGTCTTCCTCCATGTGCGCACGTTCGATCTGCACCCGCCAGCTGCTGCCGTCCTCAAGTGGCACGTCCAGGTAACCGTTGACCGCAATCGGCTCGTCGTACTGCGAAATCTGGTAGTTCTTCGGCATGTCCGGATAGAAGTAATTCTTCCGGGCAAAGCGGCACCATGGCACGATCTCGCAATTCAACGCCAGACCGATCCGGATTGCCGACTCGACGGCTGCGGCGTTGAGCACCGGCAAGGACCCGGGCAACCCCAGGCACACCGGGCACACCTGAGTGTTGGGTTCGGCCCCAAACGTGGTGGCGCAGCCGCAGAACATCTTGGTCGCAGTGGACAGCTCCACATGCACCTCGAGACCGAGCACCGGCTCATAACGTGCGACGACCTCGTCGTAGTCGAGCAGCTCGGCCCCGGCGACACCCGTCATGGGTGCGATCCTAGTGATGATCGTGGAAGCGCGGCGACGCCGGGCGCAGCGGGTCATCACCCAGAACCCAGTGCGTGACGTGGGCGTGCTCACCGCCCGGTCAGTCGCGCCGACTGCGGTCGACCATTAACCGAAGAAGGCGGCGGCGTCGTCGTAGCGGCTCTGCGGCACCAGCTTGAGCTGGCGCACCGCGTCGGCCAACGGCGCCCGGCCGATCTCCTGGCCGCGCAGCGACACCATCATCCCGAACTCGCCAGTATGGGCGGCATCGGCGGCGTTAACCCCGAAGCGGGTGGCCAGTACCCGGTCGAAAGCGGTCGGCGTTCCGCCCCGCTGGACGTGGCCCAACACCGTCACCCGGACGTCTTTATTGATCCGCTTCTCCACTTCGGCGGCCAGCTGCGCGGCCACACCGGTAAATCGTTCGTGACCGAATTCGTCGACCCCACCTTCGGCCAGCTTCATCGAACCCTCCGCGGGCTTGGCGCCCTCGGCGATCACGCAGATGAAGTGGGAGTCGCCGCGCTGGAAGCGCCGCTTGACCAAGCGGCACACCTCGTCGATGTCGAAAGGCTGCTCGGGGATCAGCGTCATGTGCGCCCCGCTAGCCAGCCCGGAGTTCAGCGCGATCCAGCCGGCATGCCGGCCCATCACCTCCACCAGCATTACCCGCTGGTGTGATTCGGCGGTGCTGTGCAGCCGATCGATGGCGTCGGTGGCCACGGTCAACGCGGTGTCGTGGCCGAAAGTCACGTCAGTGCAGTCGATGTCGTTGTCGATCGTCTTGGGCACTCCGACCACCGGGACGTTTTCTTCGGAAAGCCAGTGCGCGGCGGTCAGCGTCCCCTCGCCACCGATCGGGATCAACACGTCGATGCCGTTGTCGTCGAGCGTCTGCATGATCTGGTGCAGGCCGGCTCGCAGCTTGTCGGGATGCACACGCGCTGTCCCCAGCATCGTTCCGCCTTTGGCCAGCAGCCGGTCGTTGCGGTCGTCGTTGCGCAACTGGACGCGCCGGTTCTCCAGCAGCCCCCGCCAACCGTCTTGAAACCCGACCACCGACGACCCGTAGCGGGAGTCGCAGGTGCGCACCACCGCCCGGATGACAGCGTTGAGCCCTGGACAGTCGCCGCCTCCGGTCAGAACTCCGATCCGCATGGTCTCATCTTGCCCCGTGGCGGCCGCTCAGGTGGCGCCACCAGACGCAAAAGCACCTAAAAAGCACGGTTTAGCGGGATTTTGCGGCTGCTCGCGGTTAAACCGCGGCCGGCAATGGCCCGCGAGCAACCTCGTAGGCCGCGGCCACCCGGTAGATCCGGTCGTCGGCCAGCGCCGGCGCCATGATCTGCAGCCCGACTGGCAGGTTGTCATCGGGCGACAATCCGGACGGCACCGACATGCCGCAGTGGCCGGCCAGGTTCAGCGGCAGCGTGCACAAGTCGAACAGGTACATCGCCAGCGGGTCGTCGACCTTCTCGCCCAGCCGGAACGCCGTTGTCGGTGTCGCCGGCGACACCAGCACGTCAACGGATTGGTAGGCCTCATCCAGATCGCGGGCGATCAACGTGCGCACCTTTTGCGCCTGGTTGTAATAGGCGTCGTAATAACCGGCCGACAACGCGTAGGTACCGATCATGATGCGCCGCTTGACCTCCGGACCGAACCCGGCAGCACGCGTGAGTGCCATCACCTGCTCGGCGCTGTGGTTTCCGTCGTCGCCGACCCGCAGCCCGTAGCGCATCGCGTCGAAGCGGGCCAAATTGCTCGAGACCTCCGACGGCAAGATCAGGTAGTAGGCGGGCAGCGCGTGATCGAAGTGCGGACAGTCGACCTCGGTCACCTCGGCGCCCAGCGCGGTCAGCTGCTCGACGGCGGCGTTGAACGACGCCAGCACCCCGGGCTGGTAACCCTCGCCGCGCAGCTGTCGCACCACCCCAATCCGCACGCCGCGCAGATCGCCCGTCGCGCCCGACTCGGCCGCCCCCACGACATCGGGCACCGGGGCATCGATCGACGTCGAGTCGCGGCCGTCGTGCCCGGCGATCACCTGATGCAGCAGCGCGGTGTCCAGCACGGTGCGTGCGCACGGGCCGCCCTGGTCCAGCGACGACGCGCAGGCCACCAGGCCGTAACGGGACACCGTGCCGTAGGTGGGTTTGGCGCCGACGGTGGCGGTCAGCGCGGCGGGCTGGCGGATCGAGCCGCCGGTATCGGTGCCGATGGCCAGCGGCGCCTGGAAGGCGGCCAGCGCCGCCGCGCTGCCCCCACCGGAACCGCCCGGCACCCGGCCGGTGTCCCACGGATTACGCGTCGGCCCGTAGGCGGAGTTCTCCGTCGACGAACCCATCGCGAACTCGTCCATGTTGGTTTTGCCCAGGATCGGGATACCGGCTGACCGCAGCCGCGCGGTCACGGTCGCGTCGTAGGGCGAGTGCCAGCCTTCGAGGATCTTGGAGCCGCAGGTGGTGGGCATGTCGACGGTGGTGAACACGTCCTTGAGCGCCAACGGCACACCGGCCAGCCGAGACGGTAGCGGCTCGCCCGCGGCCACCGCCTTGTCCACGGCCGCCGCCGCCGAGAGCGCCTCGTCGGCTGCCACATGAAGAAAGGCGTGATAGCGATCGTCGGTTGCCTGGATCTGATCCAGGCAGGCCTGGGTGAGCTCGACCGACGACAGCTCCGTGCCGGCGATCTTGGCGGCCAGCGTCGCGGCGTCCAGCCGGATCAGGTCCGTCACTGGCTTTCCCCGAGAATCTGCGGGACCGCGAAGCGGCTGTCGACCACTTTGGGCGCCTCGGCGAGTGCCTGCTGCTGGGTCAGACAGGGCACCGTCTGGTCGGGACGGGTGACGTTGACGTCCTTGAGCGGGTTGTCGGTCGCCTCGACGCCGGTGACGTCGACGGCCTGGATCTGGCTGACGTGGGTCAGGATGGCGTCGAGTTGGCCGGCGAAGCTGTCGAGTTCGGCGTCGGCCAGCGCCAGCCGGGCCAGCCGGGCCAGGTGAGCCACCTCGTCGCGGGAGATCTGGGACACGACCGAGAAGCCTACTAAGGCAGTACGGCGCCCGAACGTGAAGCTGGCCTGCACGCTCGGCGGCGCGCAGCGGCGCGCGGTCGTGCGGTTACCCTTTGCAGGGACGACACGATTAGGCGCCAGAGCCGCCTGAACCCATCGGATCAACGTCATGACGCTTAAGCGATTGGGCCCCTATCGGCTGCTAGAGCTGCTGGCCCGGGGGCGATGCGAGGTGTACGCAGCCGACAACACCGCCACCGGTCAGCGGGTGGCGGTGAAGATCCTGCCGCAGCGGAACGTGCCCGAAGATTTGCGTGATCGACTGCAGCGAGACATGGCCGTTGCACTGCAGCTGCCGGAATTCCACATCGTGGCGATCGACCGTTGGGGTGAAATCGACGGCCAGTTCTACCTGCAAATGCCATTGGTCGATGGCATAGATCTGCAAACCCTGGTGGACCGCGACGGACCGCTGAGCCCGGCGGACGCGGTGGACATCGTGGGTCAGATAGCCGAGGCGCTCGACGCTGCCCATGCGGCCGGGTTGGTCCACTCAGGTGTCGCACCCGAGAACATCCTCGTCACCAAAGACGGGACGGCGTATCTCATGGGCTTCGGATACCGTGCCTTCCTCGCAGGTTGCGAAGCAGAAGATGACGTCCTCGACAGCGACCCTCGACTGGAAAAGCGGCATATCGGCTGGTGCCCGGAGCGATTCAGTCGCCGCGAGCTGACCGACCGCGCCGACACCTACGGGCTCGCCCGCGTTCTGTACGCCTGCCTCACCGGCGTGGTCTGGCACCGCGGGCGGGACACCGGCGAGGTGATCGCCGAAATCCTCGCCGGCACCCCGCCGCCGAGCAAGTCGCGGTCGGCGATCCCACGTGCCCTCGACGACGTGGTCGCGCGGGGCATGGCCAACGACCCTGCGGGCCGCTACCCCAGCTCCGGTGAGCTGGCCCGGGCCGCGCGGGAAGCGTTGGCCGGTAACGCAAGTAGTGGTGCAGACGAGCAATTCGGGCAGTATCGGCTCATCCGGCGGGTGGCCGACGGGCGATGCAGGGTCTATGAAGCCCAAGACCATGCCACCGGAAACCGAGTGGCGGTGAAGATCTTCCCGCCAGGGGCGTGCGACGCGGTGACCTCGAAACGGGTGCGGCGCGAGGCGGGCATCGTGGCGCGCCTGCTCGGACCGGCGAACGAACCACATGTGGTGCCGGTCCGCGATGTCGGTGAAATCGACGGTCGGCTGTATCTGCAAATGCCGTTCATCGACGGCGCGGATCTACAGAGTCTGTTGGCCGGAGGCCAGGTCGCTTGTTCCTGAGCGCGCGGTGGCGATCGTCGGCCAGATCGCCGACGCCCTCGACGCCGCGCACGCCGCCGGTGTCATTCACCGGGAAGTCTGCTCGCGCAATATCCTCGTCACCGACGACGATGGCGCGTATCTGCTTGGCCTCCCGAACACTTCGGACATCTACGGCGGCGAGTCCGGGCCGTTAAGCCCGCCCGCAGACTTCGGCTATACCGCCCCCGAACGGTTTACCGACGCCGAGGTGACCTCCGGCGCGGCCATCTACTCGCTGGCTTGCGTCCTGTATGAATGCCTGACTGGGGAGCAACCATTTCCGCGCGCCAGCCACACCATCGAAGCACTGATTATGGCGCACCTCAACAAGGCCCCGCCCAAACCCAGCGACGCCAAACCCGTTGTGCCACAACGTTTGACGAGGTCATCGCCCGCGGGATGGCGAAAAACCCTGAGGACCGCTACGCAACCGCCGCCGAGCTGGCCCAGGCGGCCCGCGACGCCCTGGATCCCGCCGTGGGTCGCACCGTCAAGATTTCGACGACAAATTTGCCGACCCGCCCACTGTCATCCTCAATCCGGCCGACCGCGGAATCCGAGATTGCGCCATCACGCTGCGCCGCAGGTCGTGGCGTGCAAAACCTGCGGCGGTTCGCTGGCCGAGAATGCCGGCGAGACGCGGCCCGGCGACGGCATCTGTGGGACCTGTAAACGGGGGGCACTGCCGCATCAGTTGGTGCAACGACTCGCTGGCAACCCGGATCAGCCGCTCACCATCGCCGGATACACCTTGCTGGAAGAACTTGACCAGGGCAGGCTCGGACCGTTATTTCGCGCTCGCCAACCCGACGGCGAGCTATGCGCACTCAAAGTTGTGCCGACCAGCGCGATGTCACCCGATGAGCGCATCAAACCCTGGCCATTGGCTCAGGTGCGGACGCTGCGCCATCGCAATATCGTCGCGCTGCGAGACATCACACCGATTGGCGAGTTTTTCTTGGTGGCATCCGAATATTGCCCGGGCGACACTCTCGAGGGTTTGATCCGCCGGATCGGCCCACTGACCGTCGATCAAGCCGTGCCGCTGGCACTGCAGTGTCTGGACGCACTGCGCTACGCGCACACGATTGCGCGCAATGACGGCGTCACCGGAGTCGTGCACTGTGACCTCAAGCCGGCCAACATCCTTTTGACGCGGTCTGGGGGCGATCCGATAACCAAGCTCGCCGACTTCGGGCTGGCCCTTAACGCCGAACACACATCGCAGGACCTGGCGTTCGTGCCACGGCCCCGGGTCGTGGAACCCAGACGCGCACCAACTCGGGACGGTGACGTGTGGAGCGTCGGCGCCTGCTTGTACTACATGTTGACCGGCTTCGGACCCCGACAGTCACCGTCCCGCCCCGACACCGCCGATGTCGTGATCAACACGATGGCGATGCCGATCCGCCGCCGCAACCCGAGTATCCCGCCGCGGCTTGCCGCGGTCATCGACGAAGCCCTCGTCGACAAGCCGCACATCCACAGCGGAGCTGCGGGCGACTTCGCTTCGGCACTGCGTAACGCCACCTCCGCGGCGCGGCGCTGAGCCGCCGGGCACGCAAGCCACGACGGTCTGGCCGACATGCCGTGCGCGCTTCGCTGTGCAACAGTGTTGGCCGTGCCTTCCTATCTGCTGCGCGTGCAGCTGGCCGACCGCCCAGGCAGCCTGGGCGCGCTGGCGATAACGCTCGGGTCGGTGGGCGCCGACATCCTCTCCCTCGACGTGGTGGAACGTGGCTCCGGCTATGCGATCGACGATCTCGTGGTCGAACTGCCTGTGGGGGCGTTGCCGGACAGGCTGCTCACTGCCGCCGAATCGCTCAACGGTGTGCGGGTGCATAGCGTCCGGCCGCATACCGGCCTGCTGGAGGCCCACCGCGAGCTGGAACTCCTGGATCACGTCGCGATGGCCGGCGACACGTCGTCCAAACTGCAGATGCTGGCCGACGAAGCCCCCCGGGTGCTGCGGGTCGGATGGTGCACGGTGATACGCAGTTGCCGGACGGTGTTTGAGGTTGTGGCCGGCAGCGCGGGAGCACCGGAAACCAGGATGGCTTCGGTGCCGTGGCTGCCGATCACGAACGCCGAGCGCTTGGACGGCAGCGCAGGATGGGTGCCGCCAGCGTGGCGCGATATGGACACCACCCTGGTTGCCGCGCCGCTGGGAGACTCACACACCGCGGTGCTGCTGGGCCGGCCCGGCGGACCGGACTTCCGGCCTTCCGAGGTGGCCAGGTTCGGCTACCTGGCAGGGATCGTCGCGACGATGCTGCGGTGAATTCTCCGAGTACCCAGCGAAACCATTGCGATACTGGCGAATCCAGTCGTTTAATGGTCGTATTTGCCTGCGTCGGCACCGAGTATGGACAGCAAGTCGACGACACCGCATGTTTTTATATGAACTTTCGATGCGTATCGTGACAGCGCGAAACCGGCGCGCTGTCGCTGTGCTACGTTTGGGGCACTGTGAATCTCCACGACGGACACCGACTGCCCGGACTGCGATCGGCCGTCGTTTTGGGCATCGCGTGCAGTGTGCTGCTTGGTGTCATCGGTTGCGGCCTGGCACGATTCGAGCTCGCGCAGCATCTGCTACCCCGCCACTGTCTCAGATATCACCGGTTGCTGACGGCCTCGAGCGTACCGACTTCAAAAGCAGCCTGTCGCAGTCGACTCAGAAAACGCCGCACGCGGTGGCGCAACATCGCGCTGCGCCGCCGCGGTTGCGCGCATTGCCGCTGTGGCAATTGCCGGCCTCGCTCACTTCTTCTTCTGATTTCCGGCAACGGCTCGGCCTGGCCCGAAACCATGCCGAGCACAGTTCCCTTGCGGGTCGAGAACTCTTGACCCAGTTCTGTGTCGCCCGAAGCTGATTGGTCACCGCCGGGCTATCGTGCCGCTCTGACCGACTGCCGGTAAACGCGCCCGCGTGAGATGCCGTCCCGTGCTGACGGCCAGCGGGCGAGACGACGATCACACGAATCAGCCTGCATCGGCTGGTGCGACGGCAACCGACGATTCCTGCATGACGCAGGTACGTGCCGCCGGTACGCCTGAACCCCGCTAGCCGACCGCGCCGCGGTTCCTTGTACCCGACTGCCTTGAGGAGATAACCCATGCCTTCCACCGGGAAGCCGAAAGTTACTGCCACAGAAAATAATTGGTGCCGCATAGCGACCACGACGACAACACGCCTAGATCCGAGCACCGGCGCACGTCCGATGATGAACAACCGGCGGGGCCGATAGTAATGGACTTCGGCTCTCTACCACCGGAAATCAACTCCACGCGCATATAACCGGCCCGGGATCGGGATTAATGCTGGCGGCCGCGGCGGCTTGGGACAGACTGTCCTCCGAATTGCATTCCACGGCGGCTGGCTGTCAATCGCTGACATCTGATCTGGCCGGCGGGCCCTGGCTGGGCCCTGCGTCCGTGTCGATGCTCAGCGCGGTCACGCCGTTCGTGGCGTGGCTGCACACCACCGCCGATCAAGCAGAAGAGGCGGCAACCCGAGGCCCGGGCCGCGGCGTCGGCCTACGAAGCAGCGCGTGCAATGACGGTGCCTCCGTCAGCTGTCGCCGCCAACCGAGCGCAGCTGATGTCACTGATGGCGACCAATCTGTTGGGGCAGAACACCCCGGCGATCGCGGCCACCGAAGCCCACTACGGCGAGATGTGGGCCCAGGACGCCGTCGCGATGTACGGTTACGCCGGCGCCTCCGCCGCCGCGGCACAGGTGACGGCGTTTACCCCGCCTCCGGCGATCGGCACCTGCCGCGGCAGCTACGCCGAGGAGATCATCGCGAACGGATCTCGGCTGATTTCGGCGTTACCGCGAGCATTGCTGCGACTCGCCCTGCCGGCCTCGCCGACATCGTCGGGCGCGCCACTTTCGGCCCTGTCGTCCTACTCGCCGACCCTGGAAACTTTAATAGATCACGCGAATTCCCTGAGCGGGCATACCAGAACCGCGATGTCGGTGTTGGCCTTCATCGCGGCCGCGGCGAAGCTGGCACCAGGTGGGGCGGGCACCGGGGCCGCCGCCAGTGCGGGGGCTGCCGCTGCCCCTCCGATAGTGGGATCCGGCGCGGGTGCAATGGGGTCTCCGGTGTCACCGGCACCCACTGCCGGTGGCGGACCGGTGTCGTCTGGCCTGGGTCGCGCAGCCCCCCTCCGGGCGTTGTCGGTTCCGCAGGCCTGGTCGGCGGCGGCGCCGGCCGCAAGCACTGTCGGAGCCGCACTGCCGGGCCCGAGTTGGACCTCCGACCAGGCAGGCGGGCACCCCGGTACGCCGCTGGTGCCGATCGCGGGTATGGCCGGCCACGGCGGCGGGCGGCTTGCTGCTGCTTCCGGTCATCGGCTCAAGGTGATGCCACGTTCACCCCTAGGCCGATGACGAACCAGATGACGACGCCAGATCAGGTCGATTCGGAGAGGAACAATATAGTGCGCGAACAGCAGCCGACATCAGATCGCCTGCGAGACAGCATGTTCGGCAGTGAGGCGCGATTGTCGTGGCTGCTTGCCGGGCTGGCCGGGCTGTTGGGCGCCACGGCGTTCACCCACTCCACCGGATACTTCCTGACTTTCATGACCGGCAACAGTGAACGAGCGGTACTGGGTTTCTTCCGCGACGAGGAATGGCTTTCGACCACAGCGGCGCTACTGTTGACCGCTTTTGTTGGCGGCGTAGTGACCGCGTCCGTGTGCCGACGCCATCTCTGGGTCGCCCATCCGCATGGACCCACCGTTCTCACCGCGTTGTGTCTGGCCGTTGCAGCCACGGTCGACATCCTCATGCGCGGATGGTCTGCCGATCGCGTCTCGTTCGTGCCAATTCTGTTTGTCGCCTTCGGTATCGGCGCATTGAATACTTCTTTCGTCGAAGATGGTGAGGTGTCGATCCCATTGAGTTACGTCACCGGGACGCTGGTGAAGCTCGGCCAGGGCGTTGAACGTCACATCAGCGGCGGAAACGCTGGCGCGTGGCTTGGATACTTTTTGTTGTACGCCGCCTTCCTCAGCGGGGCCACCGTAGGGGGGTGCATCAGCTTGGTCGTCAGCGGATCGCAGATGCTGGCGGTCGCCACCGTCGTCTGTGTGCTGACAACTGCGTACACGTACTTTCACGCCGATCGCCGCGCACTGCTGAAGGCGGCTCGCCATGAGAAGGGAGAATGGCGCTCGATGCGCAAACGTGTGTCCTGGACCGCGGTGCTGCCCTTCATCGCCCTCGTCGGGCTGGCGCTTGACGTGGGGCGAAGACATCGGGCCATCGATCGCGGTGGTGACGGCCGTGCTGCTCGCCGGTGCCGTGTTGGCCGCGGTCCACCATGCCGAAGTGATCGCGCACCGGGTCGGCGAGCCCTACGGGTCACTGGTGCTCGCGGTTGCGGTGACCGTCATCGAGGTGACCCTGATTGTCACGCTGATGGCGTCGGGCGGGGACAAGTCGGCGACGCTGGCCAGGGACACGGTGTTTGCCGCGGTGATGCTCAGCACGAACGGAATTGTCGGCCTGTCGCTTCTACTCGGTTCCCGACGCTACAGTGTGACGTCGTTCAACGCGCCGGGCAGCGTCGCCGCGCTGGCCACCGTCACCACGCTGGCCACGCTGAGCCTGGCGCTGCCCACGTTCACCACCACCCACCCGGGCCCACAGTTCTCGCCCGCTCAGCTGGCTTTCGCCGCGATCGCCTCGCTCGGCCTCTACCTGATGTTCGTCTTCACCCAGACCGTGCGGCATCGCGACTTTTTTCTGCCGGTCACCCAGCGGGGTGAAAATATAGGTCCTCGAAGACGACAGCCACGCCGATCCGCCGAGCAACCGGTCGGCACTGGCCAGCCTCGGGCTGCTGCTGATCGCACTGGTCGCCGTGGTCGGACTGGCCAAAGTGGAATCACACCCGATCGAGCATGCGGTGGCGGCGGCGGGATTCCCGCCGTCGTTCGCGGGTGTGGTGATCGCCGCCCTGGTCCTGCTTCCGGAAACGCTGTCCGCGATGCGGGCGGCGCGACAGGGCCGGGTCCAGGTAAGCCTCAACCTGGCCTATGGCTCGGCGATGGCCAGTATCGGGCTCACCATTCCGGCAATTGCGCTGGCCTCCATCTGGATCAAGGGCCCGCTCGTGCTCGGATTGGGCGCCACTCAACTGGTGCTGCTCGCGCTGACCGTGGTGATCGGTGTGCTCACCGTGATGCCCGGCCGGGCCACCCGATTACAAAGCGAGCTGCACCTGGTGCTGCTGGCCGCATACCTGTTTCTGGCAGCCGTCCCCTGACCGTGGGGGTCGGCCCTGGAGTCTAATCAGGCACTCTTCCAGCGATCTGCTCGGCGATGCCGACCGAGAGCTGAGTGGATGGGCTGTATGACGCCGCCTTGACGTCAATGACGACGTTGTTTCGGACCGTCAGCGCTCGCTGAAGGGTCCATGTGGGATTGTCATCTTCGGTCGCCGATATGGTCAGCCACCCCCGCTGATCGGACATCTGCCCGACCGACCAATCCGCGCTGGGGCCCTCGTTGGGCTTGTCGGTATACCGGCTGTTCGCGCAGGGCGCCCAGGTCCGCGACGAAGCGGCGTAGAAGGCGGCCGCAGCTTTTGCGGAGGGAAACGCGACGACATTCTGGGCGACCAACTGAGTGAAAGTGCTTCCTGAATTGCGCAGGTCCTGGCCGCGCACAGCCGTCCACCCGGTACCTGCGTAGACGTCATTCTCCGCCGGGTAGCCGACCGCGAGACAATTCGTGTTGTCGGCGCTAAGCGCCGTCCCGGACGCGGACCACATGGCGTTGTTCTGCAACGTACCTGTCACCGTCATGCCATTCGCGTGCATTGCCGCGTTGACGCTGGCGGCGTCGAGCAGCAACCCGTCAAGTTGCGAAGCTGCCACCGGTACGGCTGAGGTAGATGTCGACGGTGCGACCCTGCTGCTGATCTGAGGAATCGGGCCTGACCTCGGTCCGTCGGCACGGTGCTGTTGTGTGACCATCACGACGATCACCGCGGCGACGACGGCAGTGACGGCGACGACGGCAGTGATGGCGGCGATGAGCAGTGTGGTGCCGCGCTGTTTGCCAGCGGGCCGCGGTGCGCCGTATGGCGGCATCCCGGGCGGTGACCACTCCGGAGCCTGCGAGGGCGGGCCGGGCGACCATTGAGAACCCGACTCAGTTGCTGTGGCCGGCAATACGTTGCGTCCCGGTGGCTGGTTCCCGCCGTATGACATCGGCGGTGGAAGTGTCTCCCTTGCCTGATTCGCGTAGGCAGGAGGTGCTTCCGGATGGGACGGGGGGCGAGCCGCCGGCGCTCGAAAGCTCGTGGTAGTCGTCGCCGCGCGGGCAGCGATTGCGAGATCTTTCGTGCTGGCATATCTCTTGGCGGGATCCTTCGCCATCCCTTTGGCGATTACCTCGTCGAACTGTTGGGATACGCCGCCGCGCATCGTCGAAGGCCGCGGCGGCGGCAAGGTCAGGTGCGCCGAGATCTGCTGCTGAAGGCTATCGCCGGGAAATGGAGCCTCGCCGGTCACACACTCGTGCAGCACACAGGCCAGCGCATATTCGTCTGATCGCGGGTCGATCTGACTGTCGGTGATGCGCTCTGGCGCCATGTATGCCCACGTCCCGATCACGCTGCCGATAGAAGTCAGCCTGCTCTCTTCGGCCGTTCGCGCGATACCGAAATCGATCAAATAGGCGAAGTCGTCCTCAGCGATCAGGATGTTGGACGGTTTGACATCGCGGTGCACCAACCCGATCCGGTGCGCGGCATGCAGCGCTGACGCGATCTGCGCGATGATCCCAACCGCGCGTTCGGGCGTCAATGGACCGTTCTTGAGCAGCGACTCCAGGTCTTGGCCTTCGATCAAGCGCATGTCCACATATAGTCGACCCTCGATTTCGCCGAAAAAGTGGATCGGCACCACGTGTGGATCATTCAGCCCCGCCGCCGCCCGCGCCTCACGGCGAAACCGCTGCTGAAACATGTCGTCGTCCGCCAATCCCGCGGGCAACACTTTGACCGCGACCATCCGGTCGGTGGCCGTGTCGAAGGCACGCCATACCTCTCCCATGCCTCCGCGCCCGAGCAACTCAATCAAGCGGTACCGCCCGAAGGGGGTCCCGTCCATATCAGCCTCCGGCGTGTCCGCGGGTCGAGCCAACACAATAAGCCACGCGCGCAGCTCCGCGCGGAAGAAGCTGCGAAGCGGTGGGCCGTCCCCTGACGGCACGGCGCGCTTAGCGCAGCTGGGGCAGGACTTGGTCGGTGAACAGCTGCACCGACTGCCATGCCGCGTCGATCGGCATTCCGCCGACAAGTGGGTGCAGCACGATCGGTCCGTAGTCGGTGTTGTCGCGCAGTTCGGCGACCAGTTGCTCTGGCGTCAGGAACCGGTAGCGGCCGGACGCCCTGACCTCCTCGAGGGTCTGCACACCGGGCAAATGCATCAGCGAGCGGCTTTGGCCGTCGGCCCAACCACCGTAAGTGACCGCCTCCCACAGAATGTGATCACCAAGCTCTGCCCAGCCGCGCTCCGGATCCTCGTGCAGATAGATCATTCCCCGGTTCACGGCCGGGGGCATGACGACGATTGGGGTGATACCGGCCTCTTCGCAGAGTTTCGTGTAGTACTGGGCGAGTTCGGGACGGTGGTCGGGCACACTGAGCGGCAGGCCGAACCGCACCGCGCGCCGCGCGGTGGCCCGGACCCCGCCACCGACATACAGCGGCGGATGCGGTTTGGTCCGCGTACCCGAGCAGATGGGTTCGGCCGCACCGCCCGACCAGACAGCGAGCATGGTTTCCAGCAGCTCGTCCATGAGTTCGCCGCGGCGACTGAAATCGGCGCCCAGCGACTGGTATTCGGCGGGCCGGTAGCCCAGCCCGATGGTGGTGTGCAGCCGTCCACCGCTGACTACGTCGACCAGTGCGATGTCCTCGGCCATCCGCACCGGATTCCACAGCGGCCCCAGAGCGCAGTCCACGCTGGCGATCATGGTCGCGGTCCGCGCCAGAAACATCGACGCGGCCATGATCGGGTTGGCGCTCCACCCGTGCCCGGTCGCGTGGTGTTCGTCGATGCTGACCACCGGCACGCCACGGCCCTCGCCCCACTGCGCTATTTCCAGTGCGGCGCAAAAAAGTTCACCCTGTCTGCGCGGATCACCTCCGGGCGAGGCGAAGTTGAATCTCAGTACCGGCAGGACCATGACAGCGCGTCCCTACGCCGTCAGCGCCTGCAGAAACGACTCCCAGTCCCCGAACACCGTCCGGTCCACGATTTCGATGCGGGTCCCGAAGCGTCGTCGACGTAGTACGCGAATAATGCGGGAGTTGATCCGGGCAGTTCGGCGCATAATTCGAGGCGGAAACTGTTGGCCTCCAACGCATGTGCGGAATCAGCGAGCCGATCGGTGAAGTAGCCCACGTGGTGGACCGCGTTTCCCGGCGCGGCCGTCCAGGGCGTACCGGGCACCTCTTGGATGAGCTCCAAATGCGGGGCCTGCAACGAATACACCAATGTCACCTCGACTTCGCGGCTGACCGACCCGATACGCACCGGCAGCTTGTTGGTCATCGGATTCGTCCAGTAATAGCCGCCCACCGCGGTGTAGCGAGCCATCGCGGCATCGAGATCGGGCACCACGATGCCGGTGTGGTAGAAGTCGGCGGGGTCCAGCGCAGTGCTCATGGTTTTCCTTACACGCAGTCCGATGCGCCGTCCACGACCACCAGTGCGCCACTGGTGTAGGCACTGGCCTGGGTGCACAGGAACGCGATGGTCGGGGCGATGTCGTCGACGGTACCGAAGCGGGCCAGCGGAATGTGGGCCATCTCGGGATCGGCGATCTGGGGAACCTGCTGCATGAGCGCCGTCATCGGCGTCTTGATCACCCCGGGCGCGACCGCGTTGACTCGGATGCCGTCGGCGGCCCACTTCACGGCCAGGTTGCGGGTGATGTTGACGATTCCCGACTTCGCAGCGCCGTAGCCGGGCACCAGCGCGACCGCCCGCAGGGCTGACATCGACGCGAGGTTGACGACGCTGGCCCCGCCGGTCGCCGCCGACGCGGCCAACGCCCGATGCAGGCCGGTGGTGAGCCGGTAGGGGCCGAGCAGGTTGAGCTCGACCGAGGCGCTGAACCCCTCGGGTGTCGACTCGTCCAGCCCACCGGGAAAGTTGGCTCCCGCGTTGTTCACCAGGACGTCGAGTTGATCGAACGTGGCTGCCAGTGCGTCGACCGACCGGGCATCGGTCAGCACCAGGGGGTGATAACCCATTCCGGATAGGTCGGTGTCGTAGTCGGTTGCGGCGCTCCGTGTTCCGGTGATCGTTACGTCGGCGCCGGCGTCTCGGAACAGAACGGCGGTGGCGTGCCCGATACCGCTGGTGGCGCCGGTGACCAGCACTCGGGTTCCGCTGAAGTCGAAGCTGATCATGCCGGTCACGCCAGATCCTCCAGCTGCCTGATGAGCCACGCTGTCTCCCAGAAGTTCTCGGATTCGTCGAGCAGATTGCGGTGGGCGCTCGCCAGGACCGATCGTGCCCCGGCGTGGCCGGGTTCCACGGCGGCCACTGTCTCGGCGAGGTGGATGGCGCGCAGGTTCTCGCCGTCGTCGACGTATCTCTGGGCTCGCGTCACCAGTGCGTCGGCGCCGGCGAGTTCGACGAGGTCGGCGTCGACGGCGCTGCGGGGAACGTCGTAGAGCTCGGTGGTCGACGCGTGGTGAAACCACCCGGAGTAGTTTTCCCAGACGGCGCGCACATCCCAGGCGAGTTTGCCGTAGCCCTGCCCGATCGCCAGGTCGGTGGGCAGTGTGATCTCACGCATCAGGGTGTGAACGTCCTTGCCGGCGTTCATTCCCGCCACGGTCGCGTCATGCAGATACTCGACGGCGTCACGCAGGCGGGTGAGCTCGGCTCTGATCCGGTCGGCGCCGACGATCGGCGCGAAGTGCCCGGTGAGCAGGACTTCGGCGCCGAGGTCGCGCACCCGCTCCACCGAGCCGATGACCGTCAGCGCGTCGCGGTAGCGATCACCGCGCATCGTCACCAGGTTGGGAATGTGACCGAACAGCGGCCCGAAAACGTTGCCGCACAGGCAGACTTTATCGGCGGGCAGCCAGACAACCATCGAGTCGGTGGTTTCCCCGCCCGGGGTAGCCAGCAGCTGCAATTGCCGTCCGCCGACAGACAGTGTCATCGAGTCGTCGACGGTCAGGTCCACCGACGCGGCGCTTTGCCCGGCAATGTAGCCGAACCGGGACCGGATCCTGGCGATTCCCTCGGTCAGGGTGTCCTTGAACGCGAACGCGCTGCGGTTCACCCGGTAGGACAGCAGCCGTTCGTTGTCGTCGCGCCACTGCTGCCAATTCGCCTGTGCGACAACCACCGTGTCGGCGTCGCGGACCGAGTCCAGGCCGCCGACATGGTCGTAGTGGCCCTGGGTCAGGATCACATAGCGCACCGGCAAGTCATCGACGGCGTCGAAGTTGGCGCGATGCACCGGCCCCTCGAATCCCATCCCGGTGTTGACGACGACACGCCCGTCAACGGTGGTCAGCAGATAGGAGTTCGACAAGCCCGGGGAACACCAGATGCCGGGCGCCACCTGCTCGGCGTGTTCGGCGGCGGCGGGCTGCATCGCGTCGGCGCCGGGCCGGGACCGGTAGATGGGTTCGAACTTCTCGTCTGCCATGCAGTTCCTTTACGCCTCCCTCTCGGGTCGGACGTCGAACTTGTCGAAGTAAAATTCGAAACGTTCCCGCACCTCGTCGGGAGAGACCCCGAAATGCCGCTGCAGGTCGTAGCGGATATGACCGTGCTTGCCGCGGGGGTTGCCGTCCAGGTAGCGCTGAAACGCGGCGCGCACCGGCGGCGTCAGCTCGACACCGCCGCGCGCATAGAGGTCTTCCAACACCGGTATCTCGTTGCCGCCCAACTGGTGGAAGCCGATGTCGACGCTGCTTTGCGTCGGCACCAACTCCCGGTCACGCACACACGCGCCGAGCAGTCGCTGCACCCGGTCGGTCCAATACTCGATCAGCCAGCCGGGAGCGATGGCGCGTCGGCGCAACCGGTCGGAATAGGCCATCATCGTCACCGCCGACTGCACGACCGCGGCAGGATCACGATGCGTGAACGCGACGGTCGCGTCCGGGAAGGTGGCCATCAGCGGGCCGAGCTGCTCGCAATGCTGCGGCGACTTCAACACCCAGGTGCGCGGGCCCCGCAGAAACGTCAGCGCCTGCAGCACCTTTTTCATGTACCCGTAGTGGCGGGTCTGGTCGAGTGACAGGTAGAAGTCACGCCAACCCGGCACGCGGGCATGCCATTCCAGTACGTAGCCGGCGAAATCGAGATCGAGCAGCTCGACTTCCTCCTCGATGGCCTCGGGAAACCGGTCATGCATCGCCGCCGTATAGGGCGCGGTGAGCATCAGCGCGTCGTGCTCGCGTTTGACGCGGGCATACCGCGGGTCCACCCCGGCGGCGTCCGGTCCATGACCGGGCAGTGGCATCGGATCCTGGCTCTCCCAGTACGGCAACGCGCGCCTGCGCCGGTCCGCGGCGATCATGTTGACCAGATGGGTGGTCCCCGACCGCGGCATCCCTACCACGATGAACGGCTTCTCGATGGGGATCGACTCGATCTCGGGATAGCGCTTGAGCAACTCGGTGAGCGACAGCCGGTTACGTATTAGCCGAATTATTCTTTCCCGCAGCGTGCTGCGGCTCAATTGGTTGAGTTCTTCGTCGGCTTCGATGGCTTGCACGTGCGCGACGAGACGGTCAAGTAACGACGGATCGCCGACATCGTCGTGGCCGGCCCGGGCCGCCGCGACCTCGATCATCGCGTCGATGTCGAGGGACACACGCCGCGACTCGGTGTGCTCGAGCACCTGCCGCTGCACATCAGTCAGTCGCGGCGCGGTCAGGTCGTCCAAATCGATGGTGCCATCTAGGAGTTCCATTGCCTCTACTTCTCCGGCGGACCCTCGGCCAGCAGCTTCGTGAAGCCGTCCTCGTCGAGGATCGGCACGCCCAACTCCACGGCCTTGTCGTATTTCGATCCCGGCGAGTCGCCGGCGACCACGTAGGCGGTGTTCTTCGACACCGAGCCGGCAGCCTTCCCGCCGCGCGCCACGATGGCTTCCTTGGCGTCGTCGCGGGAAAAATCAGTCAGCGAACCGGTGACCACAATCGTCAGCCCGGCCAAATTGCGCGGTACGCTGCTGTCGCGCTCGTCGGCCATCCGCATCCCGGCGGCGCGCCACTTGTCGACGATCGCGCGATGCCAATCTACGGTGAACCACTCGGTGACCGCGGCGGCGATCGTCGGGCCGACTCCCTCGACCGCGGCCAGCTGTTCGGTGGATGCCGAGGTGATGGCGTCCAGGTTGCCGAACTCGGTCGCCAGCGCACGGGCGGCCGTCGGTCCGACATGGCGGATCGACAGCGCAACCAGCACCCGCCACAAGGGCTGCGCCTTGGCCTTGTCTAGGTTGACCAGCAGCCGTTTGCCGTTGGCCGACAACGCACCGGCCTTGGTCCGGAACAGTTCGGTGCGCAACAAGTCGTCCTCGGTGAGCCCGAACAGATCGCCCTCGTCGGCGATCACCTGGGCTTGCAGCAGCGCGATGCCCGCCTCGTAGCCCAGCCCCTCGATGTCCAGCGCACCACGGCCGGCGACGTGAAACACCCGCTCTCGCAACTGCGCCGGGCAGGATCGGGCATTGGGGCAGCGGATATCAGCGTCACCCTCTTTGGCCGGCGCCAATGGGGTGCCGCACTCGGGACATGTTGTGGGCATGACGAATTCGCGCTCGGATCCATCCCGCAGGTCGACCACGGGGCCCAGCACCTCGGGAATCACGTCACCGGCCTTGCGGATCACCACGGTGTCGCCGATCAGCACGCCCTTGCGCTTGACCTCCGAGGCGTTGTGCAAGGTGGCCAGCCCCACCGTCGACCCGGCGACCTTCACCGGTGTCATGAACGCGAACGGGGTGACCCGCCCGGTGCGGCCGACGTTTACCCGGATATCGACGAGCTTGGTCTGCGCTTCCTCGGGCGGGTACTTGTAGGCGATGGCCCACCGCGGGGCCCGTGAGGTAGACCCCAGCCGGCGCTGCAGCGTGACGTCGTCGACTTTGACCACCACACCGTCGATTTCGTGCTCGACGTCATGGCGATGCTCACCCCAGTAGCTGATCTGTTCCTGCACGGCGGCCACGCCTTCCACCCGGGTGGTGTGCTGTGAGACTGGCAGGCCCCAGGCGCCCAACGCCAGGTAGGCGTCATGCAGGGTGGCCGCACGAAAGCCTTCGGTATGTCCCACGCCGTGGCAGATCATCCGTAGTTTTCGACGGGCGGTCACCGCGGGATCCTTTTGCCGCAGCGAACCCGCGGCGCTGTTGCGCGGATTGGCGAACGGGGACTTGCCGTCGGCGACCAGCGCGGCGTTGAGCGCCTCGAAATCGGTCAACCGGAAGAACACCTCGCCGCGCACCTCGAGCACTTTCGGCACCGGGTAGTCGTCGCTGGCTGCGAGCCGCTCCGGTACGTCGTCGATGGTGCGGGCGTTGAGGGTCACGTCCTCACCGATGCGCCCGTCGCCGCGGGTGGCCGCGCGGGCCAGCCGGCCGTCGCGGTACACCAACGACAGCGCGACTCCGTCGATCTTGAGCTCACACAGGAAATTCGCTTCGTCGCCGATCTCAGCGCGGATTCGTGTCACCCAGGCGACGAGTTCGTCAGCGCTGAATACGTTGTCCAGGCTGAGCATCCGCTCGAGGTGGTCCGCTGGCATGAAATCGGTGGCGAATCCGGCCCCCCCGACCAATTGGGTCGGCGAATCGGGCGTACGCAGTTCGGGGTGCTGCTCCTCGAGCGCGGCCAGGCGGCCCAGCAGTTCGTCGAACTCCCCGTCGGAGATGATCGGCGCGTCGCGCACATAGTAGCGAAACTGGTGTTCGCGCACCTCGTCGGCCAGCTGTCGCCATTGCCGGCGGACATCGGGCGCGACCGGGTCAGCCTCTGCTGAGCTCACTCTGGCAGGCTATCGAAGCGCGCCGACGAGCAGGCACCGCGTGCAGTCACATCGGTGATCCGCGCGACAACGGCGCCTCGGTGACCGTGCCCCCGCGGGGGCGAAGACACATCTTTTGCCCGCCTCCACGCGACAACGGCGACCCGGTGACCGTGCCCCCGCGGGGGCGAAGACACATCTTTTTGCCCGCCTCCGCGCGACAACCGAGCTGTTTCAAAATGGGCACGGCTGTGAAGATCGGCAGGTGTGGGTGGTGCTGACTTTGTTGCCTCTGGGTTAGCAGAGGGCTGGGGTGAGGCGGCCGCTTCCGATGGCTTTGAACAGGTTGTGTACTAGGGCGTGGAAGGCGAATTCGGCTGTGGCTCTGGTGAGTCCGCAGCCGGTGAAGCGGCGGAACCCGAGGTTGTGTTTGGCGTGGGCGAAGGGTGTTTCGGCGATGTGGCTGCGTTGCTTATACAAGTCATGCCCTTCTGGGGTGCGCAGCCGGTGCGCCATGGCCTGAACTGGGCTCGCGCCTGGTGGCGGCGGCCCGGCGGCGGGGTGTTGGCGGGCGGCGGCGGCAACGTCGCGGCTCTTGCCGACCGCGATCAACCGGTCCGGCCCTGGGGCGGTGAGGTTGGCCGCGCTCAGGTAGCCAGCGTCAGCGAGTAGCACCCCAATCCCGGCGGCCCGGGACTGGGCTGGGCGGTGCGCGTCGATGAGGGCCCCAGCCGTGACCGCCTTGTTCATCGCGGCGATAAATGCGGTGCTGTCATTGAGGTTGTTGCCCACGCTGGTGGCGATGATCACCCCGTCGCTGCTGGTGACGGCCTGACAGTTGTAGCCCTGGATCCATCCGCCACCGCGCAGTTGCATCGTCCGCGACTCAGGGTCGGTGATATTGCGTCTGGGCTCACCCCAGCGGCGGCCGCGAGCCGTGGCAGCGGCGGGCTTATCGGCCGTCGCGGCGGCCTGTTCGGCCGCGATCGCGCGGTCCAACGCTGCTTTGGCCCGCGTGACCCGGTAGGCCTGCTCCAGCGGCACCGGTGGGCGGCCTTTCCTGCCATTGCTGTGGTAGCGGTCGATCTTGGCCTGATGAGCCGTGCGCGCCTCGGCCAGATTCTGGGTCAGGATCTCCACACGGATCTCGGCTGGCGGCAGCCCCATCGGTTCAACAGCGCGTTGCTCGCGCCGTCGGCGAAACGCCTCCAGCTGAGCCTGGCGCCCCGCGTCATGGTCAGCGTCTTTAGCGGTCAACTCGGCAGCGCGGCAGCAATGCGCGCCGCCCGCGACCGGGGATCGACCAAGTCGGCAGGCAGCTCATCACCACGCCGGTCGGGCCCATAGCGGACGTCCTCAACGGCATCGGTAGCCGCATGCTCAGCGGCAGCCTTGACCGCCAACGCCCTTGCCCGCTTTTCCATGTCGGCCTCGGCCTGCTCGGCAGCCGCCCGGCGCAACCCACCGCCATCACGGTTGGCGCATAATGACGCGTTCGCAGCGATCTTGACCGAATCCAACGCCACCACCCCCAACTCGCCCATTCCCAACCGGGCACACAGCATCAGCACCTGGCTAAACAACTGCTCCATCACCTGCGCGGCCTCGGCGCGAAACCGCGAGATCGTCACATGATCCGGGGCGTCCCCAGCACAGATGATCCGAAACGCCACATCACGCCTACACAACCGCTCGATCACCCGCGACGAGCGCAGCCCCTGCGCCCACGCCCAGATCAACAGCGTCAACAACATATCCGGGTCATAACCCGCCCGCCCAGCCCCACCGGTACGCCGCCGCCCGTGCAACCCCGAGGTATCCATCCCGGCCACCACGCTGATCACCAGCCACACCGGATCCGAATCCGGCAACCAATCCCGCATGTTCTCCGGCAACAAAAACTGCTGGTCGCGATCCACAAGACGATATCCCTTGGCCACCACCACATCCTCGCGACCAAACGATCAACGAACCGGTAAGACATGCCGACCAAACCCGATTTTGAAACAGCTCGCAACGGCGACCCGGCCCGCAAGGTCCACGGGAATTGTCGCGCGGAGGCGGGCACATCGAACCTCCTCCCTCCGGAAACGCATGTGGCGGATGTGACGTCGAATGACACCGAATGGCGCGCCTGCAGAGCGCGACCATCAGATGGCGTCGGGGTCCTCGGCGAACGCCTCGGCTGCCCGGCGGGCCAGCCCGATGGCGGCGCGGGCCCACTGCGGCGTCGCGCCGGCCAGCCCGCATGCCGGCGTGATGCCGATCCGGTCGGCCAGCGCCGACCGGACGAAACCGAGCCGGTCGGTGACCGCTACGGCGGCTGCGGCGACTTCCTCCACCGAGGGCCGGCGCCCCGGATCGGTTGCGGGCACGACGCCCAGCACGATGGCGTGACCGGATTCGACGAATTCGGCGATACCGTCGAAGTCCGCGCTCTGCAGCACGCCGACATCCACTGCTAGAGCATGAATACCGCTCTGCTGCAATACTTTCCAGGGCAGATCGGGGGCACAGATGTGCACCAGCACGTCAGCGTCCACCGTGCCGGCGCAGGTGTCGAGCAGGGTGATAGCCATCGTCTCGTCGATCGGGTGGACCGGGGTCAAGGCGGTCACTCCGCGCAGCCGGCCCGCCAGCGCCGCCGGCAGCGACGGTTCGTCGAACTGCACCACCACCGGTGTGTCGAGCCGGCGCGCGACTGCGGCGCGGTGCGCGGCGACCCCTTCGGCCAGCGAAGCGGCCAGATCACGAACCGCGCCGGCATCGCTGATCGCCCGGTGCCCGTTGGCCAGTTCCACTGCGGCGGCCAACGTGACCGGGCCGGTTGCCTGCACCTTTACTGGGCGCTGCCGGCCGCGCAGGCCCGCCACTTCCCACGCCTCTTCCAGAGCGTCGAGGTCCTCGTCGAGCAGGCTGACCGCTCTGCGCGTCACCGCTCCGGGCCGGGCCACGATGCGGTAGCCGCGCGGCACCGTGTCGATGGCCACGTCGACCAGCAGAGCGCCGGCCCGCCCGATCATGTCGGCACCCACTCCTCTGGCCGGCAATTCGACTACATGGGCCAGCGCATCGGCCAGTTCACCGACGACGACTTCGGCGGCCGCCCGGGGCGCCGAACCCGGCCACGAGCCGATGCCGCTGGCCGTCGCGAAAACACTCACCGGCCAACCCTATTCGACGTGACCTTGCGTGCAGATCGAGGGTCTTCTGCCGGACCGGCCGAGCACGACTACCCTCAGGCCGAAGAGAGGATTCACACGACCGGGGAATGGACTTGTCGCATATCGCGGTGATCGGGCGGCCCGTGCTGTTGTGCTGCCTGGCAGTGCTGGCCACGGCGTGCACCCGCGTGGTGGACGGCACGCCTGTGACGGGATTCGACAACGGATTACCGGTCGCGGGTGTCGATGTCGATGAGGTCCTGCTGGATCAGTCACGAATGCGCGCGATCACCGGTGGCGGCGACGATCTAACGATCATCCCGACGATGGACGGCGAGCACCCGGTGGACATCGAGGCCCTCGCGGAAACCGCGCCGCCGGAGTGCCGGTTCGTCTACGCGGAGACCGCCACCTTCGGGCCCGACATCGCGCAGTTCCACAAGACGACGTTCCAGTACCCGCCCAAGGGCGCGCTGGTTTCCGAAGGCGCCGCCGGCTATCAGGACGCCGAAACCGCCCAGCACACCTTCGACACCCTGGTGGCAACTGTCGAGGGTTGCGCGGCCAGCTCCCAGGGCTCGCTGCTGGTCGGCGATTGGAAAGCTGACCAGCAGACGCTGCGAACCCGCCCCGGCGGTTGCGGTCGCGACTACCGGCTGAAGTCGGTCGTCCTGCTGGAGGTCACCTTCTGCGGCTTTCCGGACTCGGTATCCGACATCGTGATGACCAACATCGCAGCCAAAGTACCGGGTTGACTATTTCACCTCTCCCCGCCCGTCAAACGTGAAGCCAGCCGCACGTTGGTTGTCGAACGTGAAGCGAGCTTCACGTTCGGCGGGTGGTACGCAACTAGGCCGACATGGCGATGGTCGCGCTGCCGATCACCTCGTCGCCACCGGGGTCGGGCCGGTAGAGGACCAGCGTCTGGCCGCGCGCCACCCCGCGCAGCGCCGCACGCAACTGCACCACAAGCTCATCGCCGCTCAGTTCC
This sequence comes from uncultured Actinomycetota bacterium, assembly GCA_963787635.1. Lineage (GTDB taxonomy): Bacteria > Actinomycetota > Actinomycetes > Mycobacteriales > Mycobacteriaceae > Mycobacterium. Next base: position 191,683 of record CAWBDP010000018.1, read on the forward strand.
GCTACGGCTCCGACGGTTTCGCCGTGCGCCCGCACCTGCGCTACACACTCGACGGGTCCGGCGGGCCGCGTTCCCGCGGTGAAGACCGGCTTATCGCCGATCAGCGTCCACACGTCCAAGTCAGCCGCATCGCCGACATGCACGGTGGCGGTGTCGGCGTCGATCCCGGTCACGTAGCGCGGGCGACCGTCCGGTCCCGGCGCGGCAATTCCCAACCCCTTGCGCTGGCCGATGGTAAAGCCGTGCACCCCGTCGTGCTCGGCGAGCACCGCGCCCTGCGCGTCGACCACCGGGCCGCGACGGACCCCGATGCGCGCACCCAGGAAGGCGCGGGTGTCACCGGACGGGATGAAGCAGATGTCATGGCTGTCGGGCTTCTCGGCCACCGCGAGACCGCGACGCGCGGCCTCCGCGCGGACTTCCGGCTTGGGAGTATCGCCGATCGGGAACACCGCGCGACGCAGCTGGTCAGCGGTCAGCACCGCCAGCACGTAGGACTGGTCTTTATCCCAATCCACGGCCCGCCGCAGCCGTCCCTGCGCCAACCGGGCGTAATGTCCGGTGGCCATCGCGTCGAAGCCCAGCGCAACGGCTTTGGCCGACAGCGACGAGAACTTGATCCGCTGGTTGCACCGCACGCACGGGTTGGGGGTTTCACCGCGGGCATACGACGCCACGAAGTCCTCGATCACCTCGGCGTTGAACTTGTCCGCGAAATCCCAGACGTAGAACGGGATTCCCAGCACGTCGGCGACCCGGCGGGCGTCGCCGGCGTCTTCCTTTGAACAGCAGCCCCGCGACCCGGTGCGCAATGTACCCGGAGCAGACGACAGTGCCAGGTGCACACCGACCACGTCGTGCCCGGCGTCGACCATGCGGGCGGCGGCCACCGACGAGTCGACACCGCCGCTCATCGCGGCGAGAACCCTCATACGACCCCCGCGGCGGCCAGCGCGGCCTGGCGCGCGCGCGACACCGCGCCGGGCAGCACCCGCAACGCCGCGTCGACATCGGCAGCGACACTGGTGTGTCCCAACGACAATCTCAGCGATCCCCGCGCACTGTCCGCGTCGACGCCCATCGCGATCAGTACATGTGACGGCTGCGCCACACCGGCCGTGCAAGCTGATCCGGTAGAGCACTCGATCCCGTTGGCGTCCAACAGCATCAGCAGCGCGTCGCCCTCGCAGCCCTCGAAAGAGAAATGCGCGTTACCCGGCAGGCGCAGCATGTCGCGGGCACCGTTGAGGCACGCGTCCGGAATCTCAGCCAGTACCCCGTCGATCAGCCGGTCCCGCAGCAGGCGCAGCCTTGCGCTGTTGACTTCGAGCCCGTCGACCGCTATCCGTGCCGCTGCTGCCATGCCGACCGCGCCTGCGACGTTCGGTGTGCCCGAATGAATGTCACGTTCCTGACCGCCGCCATGCGACAGCGGTACGCAGTCGACGTCCCGGCGCAGCAGCATTGCGCCGACGCCGGGCGGTCCGCCGAACTTGTGGGCGGCCACACTCATCGCGGACAATCCGCTGGCGGCGAAATCGACCGGTAGCTGGCCCACCGCCTGAACAGCGTCGCTGTGCATCGGTACGTTGAATTCTGTTGCCAGGGCTGCGAGTTCAGTGATCGGAAAGATCGTGCCGACCTCGTTGTTGGCCCACATCACCGACACCAGCGGCGACGTCGTCGCAGCCGTGCAGCGCGTTGCGCAACTCGCCCAGTTGCACCGACCCGTCCGCCGCGGTGGGCAACCAAGTCACCTCGGCGCCTTCGTGTTCGGCGAGCCAGGTCACCGAGTCCAGCACGGCGTGGTGCTCTACGGCGGTGGTGACGATGCGCCGGCGCCGCGGGTCGGCGTCCCGGCGTGCCCAGAAAATTCCTTTGATCGCGAGATTGTCGCTGTCGGTGCCGCCAGCGGTGAAGATCACCTCCGAGGGACGTGCGCCCAGCTTGCCGGCGATCAGTTCGCGAGACTCCTCCATCCGGCGCCGGGCTACCCGGCCGGTGGTGTGCAGCGACGAAGCGTTACCGACAGTGCCCAGGATGGCCGTCATCGCCTCGATGGCTGCGGGGTGCATCGGGGTGGTGGCGGCGTGATCGAGGTACACCATGACCCGCCCAGAATACCGACGCCTAGCCACGTTCTCGGCCGTGACCGTCTGCGACGGCAGCAGCCCCTGACCACCAGAGTCATCCGCGTACCGCGTTACCAGCCCATCGATCCGGGAATTCCCTTGAACGGGCCTACGATCCAGCTCGTCACCCACCCGCCATAGAAGCCGCCGGGCTGCGGGATCACCTGCTCGCCGTTAACGCTGCAGCTGTCCACTCCGGCGGGCATAACTGCAATAGCGCCCGCGATCGACGAGAACCCCGACGTGGGCCTTTGGTAGGCCCATGCAGCCCTCGGAGCCCTCCTCGTTCCAGTGGCCAAGTCGTAGTAACTGGCCCGGCCCTTCCATTCACACCATGACTCGCCGGCGGTCGGTTGCAAGACACCCTCGGCGAATGCATCGCGGGGCAGATAGTAGGTCGGGGGGTGACTGGTCTCCAAAACTCTCCAGGCGCGGGTTGTCGACGCGATCGTTTCGCCGCCCAACTCGATGGTGATTGAGCCGGCGAAGTCTTCCAGCCGGGGCGGCCGTGGGTAATCCCACACAGACTCCTGCCCGGGGCCGGGCTTAACGGGTATTGGCCGAGGAGCCACCAGGGTCCTTTCCGTCGATCGCGTCGCAGTACTGCGGCGACGGATCTTGGTCAGCCTTTGCGGGTCTTGACCGCCTCAGTGAGCTGCGGGGTCACCTTGAACAGGTCGCCGACCACGCCGTAGTCGGCGATCTCGAAGATCGGCGCCTCTTCGTCCTTGTTGACCGCGATGATCGTCTTCGAGGTCTGCATGCCCGCACGGTGCTGGATCGCACCGGAGATGCCCAGCGCGATGTAGAGCTGCGGCGACACCGTCTTGCCGGTCTGGCCCACCTGGAACTGGCCCGGGTAGTAGCCGGAGTCGACGGCCGCCCGAGAGGCGCCGACAGCGGCGCCCAGCGAGTCGGCCAGCTCCTCGACCACGCTGAAGTTGTCGGCGCTGCCCACGCCGCGGCCACCGGAAACCACGATGGTGGCCTCGGTCAGCTCCGGGCGGTCACCAGCTACCGCGGGCTGGCGGTCGGTGACCTTCGCGGCGTTCTCGGCGGGTTCGGGCACCTCGACGGTGACCTCTTCACCCGCGCCGTCGGCCGGCTCGGCCTCGACCGCGCCGGCCCGCACCGTGATCACCGGGGTGTCGCCAGTGGCCTGCGCCTCGACGGTGAACGCACCACCGAAGATGGAATGCACGGCCTTGCCCTCGGCCTGGACGTCGACGACGTCGACCAGCAGACCAGAGCCGATCCGGGCGGCGAGCCGGCCCGCGATCTCCTTGCCGTCGGCGCTGGCCGCCAGCAACACTCCGGCCGGTGTGGCCGATTCGGCCAGCGATGCCAGCACGTCGACCGCGGGGGTGACCAGATAATTGTCGGCGCTGTCGGACTCGGCGACGTAGATCTTGGCGGCGCCGGCCGATTTCAGCCCGTCGACCAGCGGCGCGGCCGTGCCGGGTGCGCCGACCACCACCGCGGCGGGCTCGCCCAGCGCGCGGGCGGCGGTGAGCAGTTCGGCGCTGACTTTCTTCAGCGCGCCTTCGGCGTGCTCGACGAGCACCAGTACTTCAGCCATGAATGTGAGCCTCTTGTCTTGTCTAGATCTATGGGTGGGGTAGCTAGATCAGCTTCTGCGCGACCAGGTACTCGGCGATCTTGGTGCCGCCTTCGCCTTCGTCGGTGACCTTTTCACCGCCGCTCTTGGGTGGCTTGGGGTTGGAAGCCAGCACCTTCGAGCCGGCGTTGTCCTGCCCGACCTCGTCGGACTCGACGCCGATCTCGGCCAGCGTGAGCGTGGTCACTTCCTTCTTCTTGGCGGCCATGATCCCTTTGAAGGACGGGAAGCGCGGCTCGTTGATCTTCTCGTTGACGCTCACCACCGCGGGCAGCGTGGCCTCCAGCGTGAACACCCCGTCGTCGGTCTCGCGCTCGCCGGTGACCTTGCCGTCCTCGACCGACAGCTTCCGCAGGTGGGTGAGCTGCGGCAGGCCCAAGTACTCGGCGATGATGGCCGGCACCGCACCACCCGCGCCGTCGGTGGACTCGTTGCCCGCGATCACCAGCTCGGTGCCCTCGATGGTGCCCAGTGCCCGGGCCAGCGCCCACCCGGTCTGCACGACGCACGAGCCGTGCATTTCGTCGTCGAGCAGGTGGACGGCCTTATCGGCGCCCATCGACAGGGCTTTGCGGATCGCTTCAGTGGCGCGCTCGGGGCCGGCGGTCAGCAAGGTCACCGAGCCCTCCGCACCGCCGGCGGCCTCTTTCTCCCGGATCAGCAGCGCCTCCTCGACGGCACGCTCGTTGATCTCGTCCAGCACGGCGTCGGCGGCCTCGCGGTCCAGGGTGAAGTCGCCGTCGGTGAGCTTGCGCTCCGACCAGGTGTCTGGGACCTGCTTGATCAGGACCACGATGTTCGTCATGAGTGTGGTTAGTCCTCCTCGAAGGAGTCCCGCCAGCCGTTGGGCGACAGGACCTCGGTCACGTCCTTGCGCGGCCGCACACGCATGTTACTAGCCGGTAACTTTATGCGGTTCGCTCTCACACCATAGCGGGTCGCCTGCATCGATTGCCCGCCTCCTCCATCGTCGGCGGGGGCGGGTTCTGTTGCCCGTGTCCGGTGAACCGTTCGCGAACCCAGCGCTTCGCCGATAGCCTGCCTTTGCAATGAGCGCATTCGGCCCCGGCCATCTCCCCGCCGACACTTCGGCGGGGCAGCTGGCGTTGACCTTGACCGGTGAGCGCACCATCCCCGGGCTGGACGAGGAGAACTACTGGTTTCGCCGCCACGAGGTGGTCTACCAGCGGCTGGCCCGATACTGCGCCGGCCGTGACGTGCTGGAGGCCGGTTGCGGCGAGGGGTACGGCGCCAACTTGATCGCCGCAGCAGCGCGCCGAGTGATCGCGCTGGACTACGACGCGGCCACAGTGGCTCACGTGCGCGCCTGCTACCCCCGGGTGGAGGTCCTGCACGGAAACCTCACCCAGCTGCCGCTGGCCGACGGCTCGGTGGACGTCGTGGTCAACTTCCAGGTCATCGAGCACCTCTGGGACCAGCCCCGGTTTGTCAGCGAGTGCGCGCGGGTGCTGCGTCCGTCGGGGTTGCTGATGGTGTCCACGCCCAACCGGATCACGTTCTCCCCGGGCCGCGACACTCCTGTGAACCCATTTCACACTCGCGAACTCAACGCCGACGAGCTGACGCAATTGCTTGCCGATGGCGGGTTTTCGTCGATCTCACTGAGCGGCATATTCCACGGACCGCGCCTGCAGGCGATGGATTCCCGCCACGGCGGCTCGATCATCGACGCCCAGATCGAACGGGCCCTCGCCGGCGCGCCCTGGCCGGCCGAACTGCTGGCCGATGTCGCTTCAGTCACCACCGACGACTTCGACCTCGTCGAGTCCGGCGGCCCGACCGACGACCGGCACATCGATACCAGCCTGGACCTCGTCGCGATCGCGGTGCGGCCGTGACCGAGCTGAGCGGCAGCCGGGTGCCGGGGCTGTTCACCCTGGTACTGCACACCCATCTGCCCTGGCTGGCCCACCACGGCCGCTGGCCGGTCGGCGAGGAGTGGCTCTACCAATCCTGGTCGGCCGCCTACCTGCCGTTGTTCCGGGTGCTGCGAACTCTCGCCGAGGAGGATCGGCACCGGCTGATCACGCTCGGGATGACACCGGTGGTCACCGCCCAGCTCGACGATCCGTACTGCCTGGACGGCATGTACCACTGGCTGGCCAACTGGCAGCTGCGCGCGGTGGAAGCCGCCAGCCTGTACACCGGCGCCGAGTCCGGACCGGTGACAGCGTGCACGCGTAAAGCGTTGCGCACCTTCGGGATCCGTGAATACGCCGAGGCTGATCGCGCGCTCGACGACTTCGCCACCCGGTGGCGCCACGGTGCCAGCCCGCTGCTGCGCAGCCTTATTGACGCCGGCACGGTGGAACTGTTGGGTGGTCCGTTGGCGCACCCGTTTGCGCCGTTGCTGACACCCCGGCTGCGCGAGTTCGCGCTGCACGAAGGTTTGGCCGACGCGCGGCAACGGTTGGCGCACACCCCGACCGGGATCTGGGCACCCGAATGCGCCTATGCCCCGGGTATGGAATACGACTATGTCGCCGCAGGTGTTGGGCACTTCATGGTCGACGGTCCCTCGCTGCGCGGTGACACTGCGCTGGGCCGACCCGTCGGTGACACCGATGTCGTCGCGTTCGGACGCGACCTGCAGGTCAGCTATCGGGTGTGGTCGCCCAAATCCGGCTACCCCGGCCACGCCGCCTACCGCGACTTCCACACCTACGACCGCCGCACCGGCCTAAAACCCGCCCGGGTCACCGGCCGCCACGTGCCCTCGGACGCCAAGGCGCCCTACGATCCCGAGCGGGCCGCGCGCGCGGTCGACGCCCATGTCGCCGACTTCGTCGACGTGGTCCGCCGCCGGCTGCTCAGCGAATCCGAGCGCATCGGGCGCCCGGCTCACGTGGTGGCCGCGTTCGACACCGAACTGTTCGGCCACTGGTGGTACGAGGGACCGGCATGGCTGCAGCAGGTGTTGCGGGCGCTGCCGGCCGCCGGTGTGCGCGTCGGCACACTGAGCGACGCGGTCGCCGGCGGGTATGTTGGCGCAGCAGTCGAATTACCGCCCAGCTCTTGGGGTTCGGGCAAGGACTGGCAAGTGTGGACCGGCGACAAGGTGGCCGATCTGGTCCAGCTCAACACCGAAGTGGTCGATTTCGCGCTGACCACCGTCGACAAGGCGCTGACCCAGACCGCGTCGCTGGACGCCCCGATCCCCCGCGATCACATCGCCGACCAGATCCTGCGGGAAACGCTGCTCACGGTGTCCAGCGACTGGCCGTTCATGGTGACCAAGGATTCGGCCGCCGACTACGCCCGGTACCGGGCACACCTGCACGCCCACGCGACCCGGGAGATCGCCGGGGCGCTGGCGTCGGGCCGGCGCGACTCCGCGTCGCGGCTGGCCGAGGGCTGGAACCGCGCCGACGGGCTGTTCGGTGCATTGGACGCGCGCAGGCTGCCGCGATGACATGGCATCACTTTCGCCGAGACTGCGCTCAGGGCATCGGGCCTGCGGTGAGGGCGGGATGTGCGACGGATATCTCGCCCTCACCGCAGTTTCGACCAGCAAGACGATGGGCGCATCAGTGAAGATCCTGATGGTGTCCTGGGAGTATCCGCCGGTGGTCATCGGCGGGCTGGGCCGGCACGTTCACCACTTGTCGACGGCACTGGCCGCCGCCGGTCACGAGGTCGTCGTGCTGTCGCGGCGCCCCACCGGCACCGACCCGAGCACTCATCCCTCCTCCGACGAGGTCAGCGCGGGTGTCCGGGTGGTAGCGGCCGCGCAGGACCCACACGAGTTCTCGTTCAGCACCGACATGATGGCCTGGACGCTGGCGATGGGCCACTCGATGATCCGTACCGGCTTGTCGCTGAAGAAACGACGCGCCCAGCGGCCGTGGCGTCCCGACGTCGTCCACGCCCACGACTGGCTGGTGGCACACCCGGCCATTGCGCTGTCCCAATTCTACGATGTGCCAATGGTTTCCACGATCCACGCGACGGAAGCGGGCCGACATTCCGGCTGGGTGGCCGGGTCTATCAGCCGGCAGGTGCACGCCGTCGAGTCGTGGTTGGTCCGCGAATCCGACTCGCTGATCAGCTGTTCGGCGTCGATGCGCGACGAGATCACCGAGCTGTTCGGGCCCGGCCTGGCGGAGATCACGGTAATCCGCAACGGTATCGACGCGGCCCGCTGGCCGTTCGCCGCCCGCCGGCAACGGACTGGACCACCCCGGCTGCTGTTCCTGGGCCGGCTGGAGTACGAGAAGGGCGTGCACGACGCCATCGCCGCGCTACCACGGATCAGGCGCGCCCATCCTGGCACCACACTGACCATCGCCGGACACGGCACGCAGCGCAAGTGGCTAGTCGAACAGGCTCGCAAACACCGTGTGCTCAAGGCCACGAAATTCGTTGGCCAGCTTGACCATGACGAGCTGCTCGCGGTACTGCACCAAGCCGACGCCGCCGTCCTGCCCAGCCATTACGAGCCGTTCGGGCTGGTCGCCCTGGAGGCTGCCGCGGCCGGCACCCCGCTGGTGACGTCGAACATCGGCGGCCTGGGTGAGGCGGTGATCAACGGCCAGACCGGCATGTCCTGCCCGCCCCGTGATGTGGCGCGGCTGGCCGCGGCCGTTAACACGGTGCTCGACGACCCGGTCGCCGCCCAGCACCGCGCCCGGGCGGCCCGGCAACGGCTCACCTCCGATTTCGATTGGCACACCGTAGCCCAACAGACCGCCCAGGTGTATCTGGCGGCCAAGCGAGGTGAGCGCCAGCCGCAACCCCGGCTGCCCATCGTCGAGCACGCGCTGCCCGACCGCTAGGTCGTTGGCGGCGACCCGCTTCGCCCGGCCTTCAGCCGCCCTCGCGATCGACCGCTAGGTCATTGGCGGGTGAAAACCGCAGCGTCGATGTCCAGGCCGTCGAGTCGCCCCTGCGCGCGCCAGGAGCCAAGGATGTCGGCGTATTCGGTTGGGGTGCCGAAGAAGAAGCTGTCCTGCGAGAGTCGGTCGTCGGCGCGGCCTTCGCGGTTGTAGTAGCCGGGGGTGCAGGACTTCCTGCGCCCGGCGATCACGCCGGAGCGCTCCAACACGGCGTCGACCCAGGCCGCTTCGGCGTCGGCGGTGGCTTCCACCTGACTGACTCCGTGCTGCAGCGCCCAGGAGATCACCCAGGCGACGTGCCGGGATTGGACGTCGAGCAGGTAGGGGAAGTTCACCGTGAAGCCGGACTGCGAGATGCTTTCGATGAAGCAGTTGGGAAAGCCGTTGACGTGCAGACCCTGAAAGGTGCGCACACCGTCGCCCCACTTCTGGGTAAGCGTCCGACCGTCACGACTAACAACCTCGAAACCGGTGCGGCGACAATAGTCGGTGCCGACTTCGAAGCCGGTCGCGAAAATCAAGCATTCAACCGGGTATTCGTTGCCATCCACGACGACACCCGCTGCGGTGATCCGCTCGACGCCGCGACCGCGGGTGTCGACGAGGGTGACGTTGCCCCGGTTGAACGATTGCAAGTAGTCGTCGTGGAAGCAGGGCCGTTTGCAGAAGTACCCATACCACGGCTTGAGCGCCTCCGCGGTGGCCGTGTCGGCCACCACCGCGTCGACGCGCGCCCGGATGGCTTCCATCTTCGCGAAGTCGGCCAACTCCGAACGGGATCGCAGCTGTTCGGCGGTGTGCGCTTCGCCCGCGCTTTGCCGGACGATCGGCAGCATCTTGGTGATGCTGGTCCACGCGTCGTCGACCAGATCCTCGTCGGCTTCGCCGCCGGCGGTGAGCATCTGGAAATTCTCCATGCGCCGCTGCTGCCAGCCCGGCTGCAGCGTCGCAGCCCAGGAGGGGTCGGTCATTCGGTTGTCGCGCACGTCAACCGTCGACGGTGTGCGCTGAAAGACCAATAGCTGCCCCACCGATTCAGCGAGCCGGGGAACGCACTGAATGGCGGTGGCCCCGGTTCCAATGATTCCGACCCGCTTGTCCGCCAGGTTGGCGAGGTCCGCACCGGTGTAGTCGTAATCCCAGCGGCTGGTATGAAACGCATGACCCGTGTAAGCCATAATTCCCGGTATCCCAGGCAATTTCGGCTTCTGCAAATATCCATTTGCCATGGCCACGAAGCGCGCCCGGATCGCATCGCCGTGGTTGGTGGAGATCAGCCAGCGGCAGACACGGTGATCCCAGCGGATTTCGTGCACTTCGGTCTGCAGGCACGCGCCGCGGTACAGATCGAAATGCTCGGCGATGCGGCGGCAGTGCGCGAAGATCTCCGGGCCCTTGGCATATTTCTCGGTCGGGATGTAACCGAGTTCCTCCAGGAGCGGCAGGTAAATGTAGGACTCGACGTCACAGGCGATGCCCGGGTAGCGATTCCAATACCAGGTACCCCCGACGTCGGCGGCTTTGTCGATAAGCCGCACGCTCTCCACACCGAGTTGCCGCAATCGCGCCCCGGTCAGCAGCCCGCCGAAGCCGGCACCGACGATTGCGACGTCGACCTCGTCGGTGATCGGATCACGGGTGAACTCCGGATCGGCCCAGGGATCGTCGCCGAAGCGGGCGAAGGCGCCGTCGACTTCGACGTACTGGGCGAGCCCGTCGGGACGCAGCCGCCGTTCGCGTTCCCGCGCGTATTTCGCACGCAGTGTGTCGGGATCAAAGCTCACGTCAACGAATTCATCCACGGCGGCGATCCCCGTCGGCTCCGATGCCGTGACGTATCAACGTCTGATAAGGATCGACGATCTCGTCGTCGGTCATCGCTCGCACGAGCCGTTGGCGATGCCATCGCGTAACCGTTCGGCGATCAGCTCGACCCAATCGCTGATCCCCCGGCGCCGAAGTGGTAGTGCGCAGCGCTGTCAAAAGCCATCCCAGAATACTGGAACCATTTTCAAAATTCGGCAAGCCCTTCGCCGAACTGACCAGCAAAAGCAGCGCTAGCAGCATCGATCCTTTTCGCGTCTAGGGTGCAGTCATGGGCTTGGTCTACTCCAGCGTGGTCGACGCCCCCCGCGAGGAGGTGTTCGCCTGGCATGGGCGTCCGGGCGCCTTCGCCCGGCTTTCGCCGCCGTGGCAGCCGATGCACCTGGTCGCCGAGGCCGAGTCGCTGCGCGACGGTCGCGCCACACTGGCTCTACCGGGCGGGCTTCGGTGGGTGGCTGTGCACCAGGCCGACTCCTACGAGCCGCCACGGCGTTTCGTCGACGAGATCGGCGCGGACGGGGTGGCATCGCTGCCGGCCCGCCTGGCAGTCCGGTGGCGGCACACCCACGAATTCGAAGAGGTCGACGACCACCACACCCGGGTGATCGACCGGGTCGCAACGCGCGTGCCCGAGGCCGCGCTGCGGTCGATGTTCGCCTACCGGCACCGGCAGCTGGCAGACGACTTGGCCAGCCACCAACAGGCCCAAAGCTCCGGCCTGGCCTCGGCTACGGTCGCCATTACCGGATCCTCGGGACTGGTCGGTTCGGCGTTGGCCGCCTTTCTTTCCACTGGCGGCCACCGGGTCATCCGGCTGGTGCGCCGTCCTGCCGCCGACGCGGGCGAACGGCATTGGGATCCGGCCGATCCCGACCCCGATCTGCTGGCCGGCGTCGACGCGGTGATCCATCTGGCGGGCGCGTCGATCGCGGGCCGCTTCAGCGAGCGGCACCGGCATGCGATCCGCGACAGTCGCATCGGCCCGACGCGGCGACTGGCCGAGCTCGTCGCGCGCACGGCCGAACCGCCGGCCGTGCTGATCGCCGCCTCGGCGATCGGCTACTACGGCTACGACCGTGGCGACGAAGTGTTGACCGAGGACAGCGATCGCGGCGAAGGGTTTCTCGCCGACGTCGTCGACGACTGGGAGGACGCGACCGGGCCGGCCGAGCGGGCCGGGGTGCGGGTGGTGCGGGTGCGCACCGGCATCGTGCAATCCCCACGCGGCGGCACTCTTCGCCTGTTGCGTCCGCTGTTCAGCGCGGGTCTGGGCGGCCGGGTCGGCGATGGCCGCCAGTGGCTGTCCTGGATCGGCATCGACGACCTCGTCGACATCTATTACCGCGGACTCTGGGACGCAGGTGTCTCCGGGCCGGTCAACGCGGTGGCTCCCGAGCCGGCACGCAACGTCGACTACACCCGCACCCTTGCGCACGTGGTGCACCGGCCCGCGGTGGTCCCGGTGCCGAGGCTGGGGCCACGGATATTGCTGGGCGACCAGGGCGCCCGTGAACTCGCCTGTGCCAGCCAGCGTGTGTCACCGGCCCGCCTGCAGCACGCCGGTCACCGGTTCCGCCATCCCAATCTCGACCAAGCCCTGCGTCACCTGCTTGGCCGCGCCGCGACGTGACACCAGGCGGATTCCCCGTCTCGCGCGGAGAGAGGGTCCGATGAGATCATCACGGTTGAACAGAATTTCCCGCTGCTCGTTTCTTGTTTTTGGGAGACCAGAGTGACGGTTCAAGACAGGATGCCGGCCAGCGTGCGCCATCGTCGATGGCGATGGCGAAACATCAGTCGGATGAACATCCGAGTGGCCGCGCCGAGTACACCGTCGTCGGTTTCGATTTCGTCGGTGTAGCGGCAGTGGCCGTCATCGACCGGAGTAAAAATGAGCCGATGGTTCCAGGTGCGCACCGGACCACCATGTTCATTGGTGTAGATCTCAGTTGGGTCGAGTTGCTTGATTTCGAGGTGGTGGGTCCAGGCGGGGATCACACCGAACCACCAAAACCGGCCCGATGCTTGCGTTCCAACCTCGAAATGATTCGGCATCTGCAGCCGCGGTGATCGCAGCACCGGACTCAATACAAACTTCATCAGCTCGGGTTTACGGGCCAGCGCCGCCGCGGTGTCCGCCCGCAACGGCAAATCCGTAGTTAGGGTTACCTTACTCATTGGCTGATGATGGCAGTCAAAGTGAGAGTCCACAAGACCGACCACCTGGGAACCAGTGCTGCGAGATTCGTGGAGCGCCTGTCTCCGGCACGTACCGAAGCCGGGTTCTGCATGTTCAATGCCGCATGATACGTTGTCGGACAGTGCGATTCACCCAGGCTGGCGAAGGCGATTATAGCCCGCGGCGCGAAGCCGCCACCGCGGCAACGGTTTCAGGGTCGCCCCCGAATTCGACGTCGGCGGCGTCGCGGCCCGCGACGAACAACAACAACTCCGGCACCTCGCCGGTTACGGTGACCGCCTCGCCCCGTCCGCCGCGGACGGACCGTTGACCTCCGGGTGTTTGCAGGATGACTCGCGCAGGCGACTTCGTCAGCATCATCCGGCTCATCAGAGCCAGCATCCGGCGCAGCGCCGCCACAGTCGACTCGTCCAATACTCGTGGCTGCCAACCGTCGACCGCGCGGCGCACATCCTCGTGATGAATGAACATCTCTCCGACGTTGGCCACCGGGTCGAGGAGCTTGAACGGCGAAAACAGCGGCGGCCCGGACGCCACCATCTCGACCAACTCTTCCCAGCCGGTCGAGCGCGCGATCTGGTCCTGGACCTTGCCGGTGTAGCCGGCCAGAAAAGGAACCATGATCCCAGGTGCGGCGTCCAGACGACGTTCCCGCACCACCAGGTGAGCGGCGAGGTCACGAGTGGTCCACCCGCTGCACAGAGTTGGTGCATCGGGCCCGACTGCGCGCAAGGTGTCGACGAGCGCGCCGCGCTCGCGCTGAGAAGCGGTCATGGGCACACCATATGCGGACCGCCCGCTACGGCAAAAGCTCAAGACCTGCGCGAAAACCAGCTATACAGATTGGGGCTGACGGTTCTAGCTGAACGGAGATCACCGACGTGGACAGTTCTGAGCCGATTCGATGGCCGCAACACTTCGATCCCGGCCACGCACCCGTGTTCGTCAGCAACGAACTGGTCGTGCCAGCGCCCACCGAGGCCGTGTGGGCTTGCCTGGTCAACGCTCCGCGGTGGCCGGACTTTTATTCGAACTGCTCCAACATCGCCCTGGAGGGCGGAGCCACCGAGCTGTCCGGAGGCACCCGGTTTCGCTGGCGGACCTTCGGCGTCAACCTGCGCACCGAAGTCACCGAATTCGAGCCGGTCAACCGGATCGCCTGGCTCGCCAAGGGCCTGGGTGTTAACGCATACCATGCTTGGCTGCTGACTCCCACTTCCGACGGCGGATGCCATATCCTCACCCAGGAGACTCAGCACGGCTTACTTGCCCGAATGGGCAAGTTGGCGATGCCCAACCGCATGCACCGCCAGCACCAGCTTTGGCTCGAAGGGATGGCATCGCAAGCAGCGGGGCAACCTGGCATCTGAGCCTGCACTGGCGAGCCCGCCAAAACTTCATTAAATTAACCTTTAAGCTTGTGAAGTGAGATTGGGCCAATCTGAGGAGCCCGGCGAGCGCAGCTATGGAGAGGGGCGACGGTGACAAAGTCGGCAGCCGTGTCTTTGGCGCCGGGCGCGGAGCCCGTTCGGTCAACCAACGGCTTCTGCGCCGACCCCGGCCGATTCGACAGCTGGCGAGACGGTGTGCGGCGCGCCGTGCTCACCAACGTCGCCGAGTTCGCGGCAGGGCGGTGTGCCGCTGAGCTGGCTGACGCACGCGTCGAGGTGGCCAGCGAGATCCTGATGGATTTCGTCGGCGGCGGCAAGTGCCTGCGCTCGACGTTCATGTATCTGGGCTGGCTGGCCGGGGCGCCGGCCAGCGACGCGGCGGTGCGGGCCGCAGCCAGCTTCGAGTTGCTGCATGCTTTCGCACTGTTGCAGGACGACGTCATGGACGCGTCGGTGTCGAGACGAGGCCGTCCCGCAGCTCACATTCAATTCACCAGCTGGCATCGCCGCCGAGCGCTCTCGGGCTCGCCGCACCGGTTCGGCGAATCCGCCGCGATTCTGCTCGGTGATCTGTGCCTGATCTGGGCCGAGCAGATGCTGCGTGAAAGTGGCGTCGATCCGCACCGATTGCAGCGGGCGTGGCCGCGCTACGACGCGATGCGCACCGAGCTGGCGGTGGGGCAATTTGCCGATCTTGTCGGTGACCTGCGCGACCTGCCGTCGATGGAAGTGGTGCTGGACGTCGCCCGCCGTAAGTCGGGCAACTACACCGTGCGCCGGCCGTTGGAGATCGGCGCGGCCATGGGAGGCTGCGACGACCGCACGCTGGCGGGACTGAGCCGCTATGGCGCGGCTGTCGGCGAAGCGTTCCAGTTACGCGACGACATTCTGGGTGTCTTCGGGTCCGAGGCGGTCACCGGCAAACCGAGCGGCGCTGACCTCGCCGAACGCAAAGCGACCAGCGTCATCGTCGCGGCGCACCACATGGCCGACGCGCGCACCCGCCGTGAGCTCACCCGGCTGATGAATGCCCGCGACCTCGACGAGGTCGCATTGGATCGCTGGCGACGGTCGATCGCCAAGACCGGCGCCGTGCAGTGGATCGAGCGCACGATCAGCGAGCGCACCGCGTCGGCGTGTGATGCGCTCGGCGACACGGCAATTGACGAGCCGGTGCGGGCCGCGCTGACCAATATGGCCGCGGTGTGCACGGAGCGCGACCTCTGATGCGGACGCTGCGCGGACGAAACGATCACGTGGTGGTGGTCGGCGCCGGCCTGGCGGGCCTGTCGGCGGCCTTGCACCTCGCCGGCCGCGGCCGGCAGGTGACCGTTGTCGAGCGCGAATCCTGGCCCGGCGGACGCGCCGGGCGCCTCGACGTCGGCGGCTACCGACTCGACACTGGACCGACCGTGTTGACGATGCCAGACATCATCGACGACGCGTTTGCGGCCGTCGACGAAGTCCGCTCCCGCCGTCTGGACCTGTTACCGGTCGATCCGGCTTATCGGGCCAAGTTCGC
Organism: uncultured Actinomycetota bacterium; assembly: GCA_963787635.1. Classification (GTDB taxonomy): domain Bacteria; phylum Actinomycetota; class Actinomycetes; order Mycobacteriales; family Mycobacteriaceae; genus Mycobacterium. The sequence goes on from CAWBDP010000018.1 coordinate 207,226, forward strand.
CGACGGCAGCGCCATCGACGTGTACAGCGACGCAGACCAGATGGCCTCGGCAATCGAAGAATTTGCCGGTCCCGACCAGGCGGCCGGCTATCGGCGGCTGCGCCGCTGGCTGACCCGGTTGTACCGCACCGAATTCGACGGATTCATCGCGCGGAACTTCGATTCCCCACTGTCGCTGCTGAACCCGCAGCTGGCGCGGCTCGCCGCGATCGGCGGCTTCCGCAAATGGGACGCGATGGTCAAACGGTGCCTCACCGACGAGCGGTTACGGCGAGTATTCACCTTCCAGTCGCTGTACGCCGGTGTGGCCCCACGCCACGCGCTGGCGGCATACGCCGTCATCGCGTACATGGATACCGTCTCGGGGGTGTTCTTTCCGCGCGGCGGGATGCGGGCGCTGCCCGACGCGCTGGCCGGCGCGGCGGCCGACGCTGGTGTGCAATTCCATTACGGCGCAACCGCCACCGGGTTGGAGCGTGCCGGCGCGCGGGTCACCGCCGTGCGCACCGATAACGGTCAGCGCATTGCCTGCGACGCGGTGGTGCTCACGACCGAATTGCCGACCGCCTACCGGCTGCTGGGCCGTGCACCGCGTCGAATCGGACCGCTGCGACCCTCGCCGTCCGCAGTGGTGGTGCACGTGGGCTGCCGCGAAATCTCTCCGCCGACAGCGCATCACACGATTCTGTTCGGTGCAGCCTGGGATCAGACATTCACCGACATCATCCGCAACGGGCAACTCATGCGGGATCCATCGTTGCTTGTCACCAGGCCGACAGCGGGCGATCCGGGCCTGGCTCCGGCCGATCGTGACCTGCTCTACGTCTTGGCGCCGGCGCCCAACCTGTCCCAGGGTCTCATCGACTGGGCCGACATCGGCGACGCCTACGCACACGAGCTCATCGGGATCGTCGAAGACCGGTTGCTGCCCGGCCTGGGCGAGGACGCCGAAGTGCTGCATGCGATCACCCCGGCGGACTGGGCGCGCCAGGGCATGGCGGCCGGCACCCCGTTCGCGCTCGCCCACACCTTCGCCCAAACGGGCCCGTTCCGTCCCGCCAACACCGTGCGCGGAATCGAGAACGCGGTACTCGCCGGATCATCCACGGTGCCCGGCGTCGGCGTCCCGACGGCGCTGATCTCCGGGCGACTGGCCGCCGACCGTGTCACCGGCACCGCGGGTCGGGCGAGGGATGGCAGGATGGGAAACGTCGCCACGAAAGCCGGGTCGTCATGATACGCAGCGAGTTGCAAGCAGCCGGTATCGGCGATCCGGTGCTGCGCGGGGCTTACCGGCGCTGCCGCAAAATCAATGCCGCGCATGGCCGCACGTTCTTTCTGGCCACCCGCTTGCTCGCACCGGATCAACGTCCGCCGGTTCACGCGCTCTACGGCTTCGCCCGTCACGCCGACGACATTCTCGACGATGTCAACCCCGACGTCGACACCGCGCTGCGCGCCCGGCGGCTGCAGCACCTGTCTGACCGGTTCTTCCGCGGCGGTGAACATCGCGACGACCCGGTCCTCGCGGCGGTCAGCCACACCGCGCGCTGCTACGGCATCGCGTTAGAACTTTTCGAGGACTTCTTGACCTCGATGCGTATGGATCTGACCATCACCGACTATCCCGACCGGGCCGCGCTCAACGAATACATGAAAGGCTCCGCGGAAGCCATTGGCCTGCAACTTCTTCCGATACTTGGCACCTGCGGGCCCACCGAAGAGGCCGCACCGTACGCCGCGGCGCTCGGCAGGGCGTTCCAGCTCACCAATTTTTTGCGTGACGTCGACGAAGACCTGATGCGCCAACGGATTTACCTGCCCGCCGACGAACTGGCCGCCGAGGGTGTCGATCGGGACGTACTCATGTGGTGTCACGATCAGCGCCGCACAGACGCGCGGGTTCGCCGCGCCCTGGCCGCTCAGCACGACATCACCCGGGAGGTCTACCGGTGCGCGGCCGCCGGAATTACCCTCCTGCAACCGCGCTCGCGACCTTGCGTCACAACCGCCTTGACGCTGTACTCGGACATATTGGACTGCATCGAAGACAGCGACTTCGCGGTGTTCGGCCGCCGCGCAACCGTGGGCACGGCGCGGCGACTCCGGGTCGCCGCAGGAGGCCTGGTGGATTCCTGGCGGATGCGGTCGCCGGGGGCGGCGCAATCCGGCGGCGGCACTCGCGGTGTGCACTGATGGATCGGTGGCAGTACGTGATCGTCCTGCTGACATGCCTGGCGGTCACCGCACCGCTGGAGATGTTCGGTGCCGGCGTGTACCGCCGGCCACGGCGACTCGTCCGTGCCGTGCTGCCCGTGGCGGCAGTGTTTCTGCTCTGGGATGAGCTGGCGATCGCGGCGCACGTCTGGAGCTACAACCCGGCCTACATCCTGGGCGCGGCCATCCCGTGGCATGTGCCGGTGGAAGAGGTCTTGTTCTTCGTCGTGATTCCGCTGTGCGCTTTGCTGACCTACACCGCGGTGAACGCCATTCTCGACCGGGTGAACCGCCGATGATCGGCTATACCGTGCCGGCTGCACTGGCGGTGGCCACCGTGTGTGCCATCGAATTCGCGGTGCTGCGCACCGGGTTGTTCCGGCGCAGCGCCTATTGGTTGTCGATGCTGATCGTGTTCGGCTTTCAGACCGTGGTCGATGGCTGGCTGACCAAGCTGAGCGCCCCCGTCGTGCTGTATGACGGTCGGCATATCACCGGTTTGCGATTCCCGTTCGATATCCCGATCGAGGATTTCCTGTTCGGGTTCGCGCTCGTCACAGCGGTATTGCTGCTGTGGGAACGCCAACGTGCGCGTCGGTAGGGCCGGGCTGCCCCGCGGCGAGGTGCCCAGCGCGTTCGACGCCGGGGCCGGCGCCTACGACCGGCTCGTCGGCGCCAACCCCGAATACCACGCGCACCTGCGGCTCTCGGCGAGCCGCATGCGGCTGCCCGACAGCGGCCGAGGACTGCGACTGCTCGACGCCGGTTGCGGCACCGGCGCGTCGACGGCTGCCCTGCTGACCGTCGCCCCGCAAGCCGAGATCATCGCCGTCGACGCCTCCCGCGGAATGCTGCAGGCCGCCCGGGCAAAACCGTGGCCCGCGTCGGTGCGGTTCGTGCACTCCCCCATCGAAGCGCTCGCAGAACACGGCGTCGCCGGACCGTTCGACGCGATCCTGGCCGCTTACCTGGTGCGCAACCTGTCGGACCCCGACGGCCAACTGGGTGCGTTCCGAACGCTGCTGCGGCCCGGCGGCACACTAGCTGTGCACGACTACTCGGTGCACGACTCGCGCCTGGCGACCTGGGTATGGCACGCGGTGTGCTGGGGCATCATCATCCCATCCGGTTGGTGGCGCACCCGCGACACGACGTTGTACCGGCATCTGTGGCGCAGCGTCCTGGCGTTCGACGGCGCGGGCGGATTCCGGTGCCGGCTCCGCGCTGCGGGTTTCACCGCGGTGCGCAGCCAAACCGTGTCCGGCTGGGAAACCAACATCGTCCATACCTTCCTCGGGGAGGCGCCCCGGTGACTGCCCGAAAGACCGATCGGCGCCGCCAGACGTATCCGGCACCACGCGGGCTGCGCGACGCAAACACGCTGTCATCGCGGCCCCGCGCCGTCGTCGTCGGCGCCGGCATCGCCGGCCTGAGCGCGGCCACCGGCCTGGCCGAACGCGGGATCTCCGTGGACGTCGTCGAACGCGAACCCTACCTCGGTGGCCGCGTAGGGGGCTGGACCGAACAGCACAACGGCACCGACATCGCGATGAACCGCGGCTTCCACGCCTTCTTCCGCCAGTACTACAACCTGCGGGCCCTGCTGCGCCGCGTCGACCCACGGCTATCCATGCTGACCGCAGTCGACGACTATCCGCTCATCGACGGCACCGGCCGGCGCGACAGCTTCCGCGGCCTGCCCCGCACGCCACCATGGAATGCGCTGGTATTTGCGCTGCGCAGCAAGACATTTCGGCTTCGTGACCTGGTGCGGATCAACGCTGCGGCCGCCGCGCCGCTGGCCGCAGTGTCGGTCCCGGAGATCTACCATCAGCTCGACCACATCGACGCCGAGACCTTCTTGAAATCAATCAATTTCCCGGACGCCGCGCGACATCTTGCCTTCGAGGTGTTCTCCCGCAGCTTTTTCGCCGACCCCGCTCAGCTGTCGGCCGCCGAGCTGGCGACGATGTTCCACATCTATTTCCTCGGCTCCAGCGAGGGCCTGGTCTTTGACGTCGCGAAGGCGAACTACGACACCGCCCTGTGGCAACCATTACAGCGTTACCTGGCCGGCCGCGGTGTGCGTTTTCGGATGGGCACAACCGCGGTGCGCATCGACCCCGATGCGGGAAAGGCGTCGACCATCCATACTGATTCCGGTGAACGCCTCGATGCCGACGCCGTTGTCCTGGCCACCGATGTCTCCGGTCTGCAGCGCATCGTCGCGGCCTCACCCGAACTCGGCGACGATCTGTGGCGGGCCCGGATCCAGCGACTGCGCACCACCCCACCGTTCGCGGTGCACCGACTCTGGCTCGACACGCCGGTCGCGTCGGACCGGCCCGCATTTCTGGGCACCGCAGGCCATGAGCCGCTCGACAACATCAGTGTGCTGGAGCGCTACGAACGCCAGGCAGCGGCATGGGCACGCCTGCACCGCGGCTCGGTGGTCGAATTGCACTCCTATGCAGTGCAATCCGGCTTGCCCACCGCGGCCATGGTCGGCAAGCTGCACGAACTCTATCCGGAGACCGCGAGGTCGCAGCCGATTTGTGAGCGAGTGCTCTATCGAAGCGACTGCCCCCTGTTCGCGCCCGGAACTCATGCTCAACGGCCCAGCGTGACCACCCCGCACCCGTGGCTAATGCTGGCCGGCGACGGCATCCGCATCGACATGCCGGTAGCGCTCATGGAGCGTGCGGCCACCACCGGCTGGACGGCCGCCAACCAGCTGCTGGCCCAGTGGGGAGTTGCCGGCCACGCCCTACATACCGTTCCGGCCAGCGGCCGATCGGCGTTACTGCGTTCCTTCGCCGCACACGACGGGAGTCCTCAGCGATGAACCTGCGCGACTACCTGCGCGAACGATGGCCGAAAAACCTTCCACTGCAATCTATCCCGCAGACACAGTGGTCCAGGCAGCCTTCGACGTATCGCGACGCGCAGCCCGCGATCATCGACGCCGCACTCGAGCGGGCGCTGCGCAGGCCGACCGGCAACTGGTATGCATTCGCCGCAAGCGCCAATATCCGCCCCGGCCACCCGTACGGCACCCAGATCGGCGGGGTCGAACTCGTCGCCTGGCGCGACCAGCAGAACCTATTGCGGGTCGGCCCGCGCAGCTGCCCACACCTCGGCGCGGATCTCGCCACCGGAATCGTGCGCGCCGGCAATCTCATCTGCCGCTGGCACGGACTGACGCTGGACGGCAGCGCGTGCGAGTTCGGCTGGCGGCCGGTCCCCAGCTACGACGACGGCGTGCTGGCGTGGGTGCGTCTCGACGGTGCCGGCGGTGAAGCGCCGCTGGATTGTCCGGTGATCCCGGCCAGACCCACCGGGGACACCATCGCCGCCGTCACCAGCGCGGTGGGAGTTTGCGAACCGTGCGACGTCATCGCCAACCGGCTTGATCCGTGGCATGGCGCCTGGTACCACCCCTACTCGTTCACTCGTCTGGAAGTGCTGACAACCCCCACCGAAGAGGTCGACAAATACTTGGTCGCGGTGACCTTCCGGATCGGCCGATTCGGCGTCCCCGTCGTCGCGGAATTCAGCTGCCCGGCAGCGCGCACCATCGTCATGCGCATCGTCGACGGGGAAGGGATCGGAAGTGTCGTCGAAACGCACGCTACTCCAGTCGGTTCAGGCCGCGACGGGTGTCCGCGCACCGCGGTGATCGAAGCTGTTATCGCGCACTCCGACCGTCCCGGGTTCAAACAGGCCCGCCGCGCGGCCCCATTGATCTCCAGGCTCATGCGCTACGTCGCCGCCCGGCTGTGGGAAGACGATCTGGCTTACGCCGAACGCCGCTACCAGGTGCGCGCAGGCGAATCTGGTTGGTGAGGCTGGTGAAAAAGACTTGCTCCGCTATCGTGGCTCTGACCGTCGGAGCACACTTCGCCTATCTGCTTTATCTGCCCAGCGGCGGATTTGTGGCGTTGCGCTGGCGACGCAGCATCGCGCTACATATACCGACGGTCGTGTGGGGTGTTGGCGTGGTCGCCTACGGTCTACCGTGCCCGCTGACCAGCCTCGAAGAGTGGGCTCGTAATCGAGCGGGGATGGATCCGTTACCGACGTCGGGTTTCATCGAGCGCTACGCTGCCGGGGTACTCTACCCTTCCGGCGGCACTCGTGTTGCGCAGGAGCTGGCTTTTTCGGCGGCTGCGGTCTCGTGGATCATCCTCGCTTACAAGCAATGCCGCGCAATCAATCGGCGCCCCGGCCCGCACGGCTGTGGTCATAAGCACGTGCCCGCAGATTCGCCAGCCATGCGGGATAGAGCGCAACCTCCGCTGCGGTGTGCAGAATCGGGTCAAACGCCACATCTTCGTCCTGCGCCGGAATAAGCAGCCGCTGCAGAGTAAGTTGCGCCAACTGATCGAACTCCGATGTACCGCGGGCCTGATCGATGGCGATCTCGATCTCACCGTGTTCAAGCTGCTTGCGGACGCGGTCCAAGGAGACCCCGAAGCCGTTGACCTTGGTCAGCAGACGCGCGCGCAACCACCAGTTGGTCCCCCGATACCGCAATGGCATCAGGCTTGTCAGCGTCTGCGCACTCCAGGAAGTGACGGGCCGCAAACCTATCGCCCGGCTAAGCACGCCGGAGCCCGCGGAGGCGAGCAGAATGTCCCAAGGGCCGCCGTCATCGGCCTGCGGCGTAATCCGAAGGGCCAAGCCGATGATGTCGGGAAGCGCGCCCGGGGTCCCGACAGCTTTGGATACGCGGGCAATGACGTCGCACGATGGTAGCGGCAGGCCGGCGTCGGCCGGCACCCGTCGTTCGATCGAGCCTTGAGCCAGCAGACCATCGGGGTGAAAGATTCGAGCGTGCCGGATGGCAGATCCCCAACGAAACGGCACAGCCGCGAGATTGGCAATGTTCACCTCGACGGAGTTCCCAGCCACCGTTGCGCGGAAACTGCACCCCAGCCCGCGCGCGGCGCCGGTAACGAAGACGACGCGCCCGTTGATGTCGAGCCCCGTAGCTGTCGCCGAAGATCCTGCCACCTAGCGGTAGTCGGCTGCGAACCGTGAAGTTTCGCGCATCAACATTTCAATACCGTCGCAAACCATCTCCACCTCATAGTGGGGTTGACCCCTGATGGTGGACACCTGACTGGTGGGACTGCTGGTCCCGCGGGAAGGATGTCCGTATGTCGGGCAAGCGTAGGAAGTACACTCCGGAGTTTCGGGAGCAGGCTGCCCGCCTGGTGATCGAGACCGGTCGCCCGGTGGCTCACGTGGCCGCCGAGATCGGTGTCGGTGACCAGTGCTGGGGCGTTGGGTGCGCCTCCACGGCAAGCGGCTGCGGCTGGTGATACTGGCGCGGTGCTAGATGCTGATGAACGCGCAGAGTTGGAGCGTCTGCGCCGTGAAAACGCCGAATTGCGTTTGGACCGTGAGTTTTTGAAAAAAGCCGCGGCCTTCTTCGTCTCCGACACAACCGGTAGAAGCCTACCGGGTGATCGAGGCGCAGAAGGCCACCTACACGATCAAGCGGATGTGTGAACTGCTGGAGGTATCCCGCTCGGGGTACTACAAATGGCGCGACAGCCCGCGATGGCGGACCCGACGTCTGGCTCAGCGGCGACGCGCCGACCTGGACGCCAAGGTCGCGAAGTTCCATGCAGGGCTTCTGACGGCGTCTACGGCGCCCCGCGCATCCTGGCCGATCTGCGCGCCGAGGGGGAGCGGGTATCGCGCAAGACGGTGGCGGCCTCGCTGCGCCGCCAGGGCCTGGCCGGGATCAGCCCGCGCAGGTTCGCACCGGCTACCACGGTGGTCGACCTGGATGCTCCGGTACCCAAAGACCTGGTGGGGCGCCGTTTCGACACCGGCGGCTGGACCGGGTGTGGACCTCTGACATCACCTATTTGCGCACCGGGCAGGGCTGGCTGTATTGTGCGCTGTGCGTGACGGCTGCTCACGGCGGGTGATCGGCTGGGCCATCGACGAGCACATGCACACCGATGTGGTCCAGGCCGCGCTGGCGATGGCCGTGGCGATGCGCGGCGACCTCGCCGAGCAGGTGATTTTGCACGCCGACCGCGGCTGCCAGTACACCTCGGCGCAGCTCGCACGGTTCGCCCGCGCGCACAACCTGGCCCGCTCGGTTGGCCGCACGGCGGTATGCTGGGATAATGCTCAGGCCGAATCATTCTGGGCCACATTGAAAGTCGAGTTCTACGATCGCTACCTCTGGCCCACCTAAGGCGGCCGCCAAGATCGCCGTCGGCGACTGGATCGAACGAGTCTACAACCGACGCAGACGCCATTCAGCCATCGCTATGATCAGCCCGGTCGACTTCGAAGACCGACTCATTCAGACGGCACAAGCCGCCTGACCCTGTGTCCCCAAACGGGGTCAAGCCCAATAGAGTCGTAACTAAGACAGTTTTTGTAACCGCTTCTGCTGATCTGCTCTGCTGCCAAGTCTTTTTGAATTCTTAACTAAATGTGCTTAGCCACACCCGGCGGGGGGTAACCGTGTGCTGTGTCGATTGATGGCCCAGTTCTGACGCTGCTCGTAGATTGCAGTCCAAACTTGTTGCGCAGCAACCATTCGCGGTCGCAGGCGCAGGCGCAGGTACGCTCACAGCGCCTACATGTACACGAAAGGTGATAATCGATGAGCAACATTCGCGGGAACTCGGTAATGAGTGAGTGAAGGCATCATGCTGACTGTCGACCGGGTGATCGCCGCGCCAACGCAGGCGGTGTGGGAGCTTTTGGTCGATCTCGACGCGTGGCCGCAATGGGGCCCTCCGATCCGGCACGCCGAACTCAATCGGCCCTACGACGAGCTGAAGTTGCATGCGGCCGGATACGTTTCCACCTATCTGCCGATCGCGGCGCCGTTCGTGATCAGTGACTTTGAACCCGGCAGGTACTGGGCCTGGACCGTGGCCGGGCTTCCTGCTACTAGTCACCGAGTGGACCCGGTGAACGACGGCGCACGTGTGACGATTGGTGTCCCGTGGTGGTCGGCACCCTACCTGTCTGTGTGCTCAATCGCCTTACGCCGCATGGCAGCAATGCTGGCCTACCCACGATAGGCGTCTGCCGTAATACGAGGTGACACAATCACTTGGCCGCGCACACCCGCAGACGGCGAGCGCACCGAGGCGTGATGGCGCGCGGTCAAGTCCAGTAGAGTAGGCGAGCCGTCGGCAACGGTAGAGCGACGTGGGCCTCGAACCAGGACCCCAGTTCGCTCATGGTGTCCTTCGGATAGACATATTTGGCCGAGCCATACTTGCCGAACTTGCGGGTACGGGCTGATTCGTTCATCTCGAGGTTTGTGCGCGGATACCAGCCCAGCAGTACATCTTTGCCTGCTGCGGTGAAGCGGTGCGTGATGCATTCGACGGTAAGCTGAGTCTGCTGTTCGGCCACCATCAGCACTTCGGAATCGCGCACAGTTGACACCGTCGGATCGCTTGCTGTGGCTTACCGGATAGTTCGCAAGATGTGCGTGGCGGTGCGCCGTCCGCTGACCAACGCCCCCTGAATAGAAGCGGTGTCACGGTGGTCGCCGCACAACCAGAGTCCGGCCGATGATGGAACGGACGAACCGATCGGCGGCCCAGGAGGTGGGCGCGCACACGCTGACTCGGCCGTCGACCTGATCGAGAGCCTCGCGGCAGGTTCGGGTCTGCAAAAACAACGCCTGCTCACCGAGTTCCGCGGCTCGGTGACGCAATGCTGAAAGCACCAGATGTGCCTTGCGGCGATGAAACCGGCGGCACTCGAACACCCGCCCGGGACTCGATTAACAGCACGCGCTGGTCGGGATTGTCCAAAAAGTGCGACCCTAACTGATCGGCGAAGCACCACCGCCACGTACCTGAACTCACAGCAGATCCCGTCACTCAAACGTCGGAATGCACCGTTTCGCCGTCGACGAATATCGCTCGACAATCACCTGAGCCCTCCTCGGCCAAATGCAATGCGGCAGCGATGATGTCGCGGGCGATACCGCCGAATATGACTCTACGGAACAATGCTGACGCGGCCCAAAATGCCTCACCGGCAAGCCCATACGGCTGAAACAGGGCACGTTGACGGTAAACGGAGCCGTTGTCGTCTGGTGCGTGCACCGACAATTCCAGCCATAAACGACCGGGCATCGGAACGTCCGCGCGCAGCCGCACCAGGCGTGGCCGATTGATGTGTTCCACGCGCCACCAATCCAGCGCCTCACCACAATGCAGGTAATGCGGATTTCGTCGCACCCTACCAATCCCGGCGGCTCCGGCAACTTTGACGATCCACCCGCGCAGTGCCCACGCCAACGGTGCAGCAGACCAGCCATGCTCGGCGCCGATCGACTCGACAGCTTGCCAGAGGGTGTCCGGATCGGCGGCTACCCGCTTTTCGCACACTTCCTGATACAGCGACCCGCCGGCCCAGTGCGGGTCGGTGGGCATCGGCCGCGAAGGTGATTCATCAGCGTCGGCCCGAAACCAGCGAGTGCGCAGATCACCGTCGCGCACCCGGGCAAGGGCCAGTTCGACAGCGTCTTCGTAGTGGGTCAGCCCGCCCTCGGGATCCGGGATGTGCGCGGCGATGTCGTGGTCGGCGGAGACTACATCGTTCTCTAGCGACTCCATCAGCGACGCCGCCAAGGCACGCGGAATCGGGGTCACCAGATTCACCCAATGCGACGACAGCCATGGACTGAGCACCGGCGCCGGCACGGCAATGCGGCGCTGCAGGCCCGCTATCGCGGCGTATTTGCGGATCATCTCGGTGTACGTGAAAGTGTCGGGGCCGCCGATGTCGAAGGGCCGGTTCACGTCTGGCGGCAATGTCGCTGCGTTCGTCAGGTAATACAGCACGTCGCGGACCGCGATCGGCTGAACCTTGGTGCGCAGCCACCGCGGCGTGATCATCAGCGGCAGTCGTTCGGTCAGGTAACGGAGCATCTCGAAGCTCGCTGACCCCGCCCCGATGATGGCGGCCGCGCGCAGCTCTGCGGTGGGCACACCGGATTCCCGTAACAACCGACCGACCTCAGCACGCGACGCCAGATGGTCTGACAGCTTTTGCCGCTCGGCGATGATGCCACCGACATAGACGATGCGAGAGAGCTTGGCTTGGGCGGCGGCATCGGCAACGATGGAAGCGGCTTGAGCGTCAAAGTCAACGAAATCCGGCCGCAACAATGAGTGCACCAGATAGTAAAGGACTTCTTGCCCGTCCAGCGCTTGTCGCACCTCATCATCGTGATTGACGTCGCCCTTGACTACTTCGACGTGGTCACGCCACGGCACGTCAACGAGCTTGGCCGGTCGGCGCGCCATGACCCGCACTTGGTGACCGCCTGACAGCAGTTCGGGAACCAGCCGGGCACCGATATACCCGGTGGCGCCTAATACGACGCAGCGCATCTCTCACTCCTTTGATTGCACAGCTGCCGACTCGCTGGAGACTGCGCCCGCGGCTCGGACGGCGGCGTGGTCCGGGCGGCGATCGCCATCACTGTGCGACCCGCTGTCGTTCGGTTGCATCCTTGGTACCTGCCCTCCGTGCGATGCAGCCCAAGCACAGGCGGTAGTACAAACGACTAACGCTGCGGTATAGATTGCCTCGTGTACTTCAGAAGCTTAATAGTTAATATTATGAAGTCAAATGCCACGGGATCTTCGGACACCGAACAACTTGGAGAGCGACTGCTCGCCTTCTGAGCGCGTCCGATGAGCCCTGTGGCAACCGGCGATCAGAGATGGCCGGCCACACATTCTTCAGAAAGGTTTCGCAACAATGGTTTTGGCGGCTGCCAGGTAGCTACCCGGCCAAATAGTTAAGTCAGTGCGGACAACGTGAGCGGCCCACAACGAACGCCGGTGCAGATGACTGAGCCGGAATCGTCGAACGTCAGTTCGCGAAATCTGGATCGCTCCGGTGTCTCATCTGCAGTCGAGGGCTTGAGTCGAAGTTAAAAGGAACACCATCAGCGACAAAGATTTGCGTAACGGCGACAAGGTCGAGTGCCGACAGCGGGGCAGGCAACCACCCCTCGAAAGGCAGGACGACTCCTTGTTAACGACCACGACAGGTCATCCCCGGGCGAGTAGTCTCGGGCCATCCAGCAACGACGAGGCCATCATGGAGAACGAGGACACTCAGCACATTCACCAGCGCATCGCCAGACTAGCGCGCGAGTTGCACAACCGCTCCGGCGACGATGCCGACGCCGTCATTAACGCACTGGTCGACCACGCCGTCGCAGCCGTTCCATCCGCCGAATATGCGGGCATCACCGTGACCACCAACGGGCGGCACGTCACCACGCAGGCGGCGACCCACCGATACCCCGTGATCCTCGACGAGATTCAACAGCAACATTTGCAGGGACCGTGTTTGACCGCGGTGTGGGAGCAACACACCGTGCGGGTCAACGACCTGTCGGCCGAATTTCGGTGGCCGGCGTATCGCCGCGACGCACTCGCCGCGACCCCGATCCGGTCGATCCTGTCGTTCCAGCTGTTCACCGCCCACCAGACGATGGGCGCGCTCAACGTCTATTCCGAGGTGCCCAACGCATTCGACCTGGAGGCCGAGGAGATCGGCATCGTGTTCGCCACTCACGCCGCGCTGGTGTGGGACAGCGTGCGCCGGGAGCGCGAATTTCGCAGCGCCCTGGCCAGCCGCGACATCATCGGCCAGGCCAAGGGCGTGGCCATGGAACGCTTTCAGATTGACGCGGTGCAAGCCTTCGAGCTGCTCAAGAGACTGTCCCAGGAATCCAATGCAGCGGTCACCGAGATCGCTCGCAGAATCACCAAGCTCGACGACGCGCCGCACCAGCACTATCCGGAACGCAGTTAGTCACCTTCGCCACGCCCGAGCACGCCACGTGAGGCCGATTGGAGCGCCATGACATCGCAAGACGAGCGAAGCCGGCATTTTCCCTATCGCTACGATCCCCGGGTCGCTCCGCTGTGGCTGCCGTTTCGGGCGTGGCCGAGCAGGCAGGGCGTCACTGTGACCGACAACCAATTTGTCGCCCAGTACGGGCCATTCCGCGCCGAAGCGCCGTTGTCGAGCGTGCGCGACGCCCATGTCACCGGCCCCTACCGGTGGTGGACCGCGGTCGGCCCCAGACTTTCGATGGTCGATGACGGGCTCACGTTCGGAACCAACGCAGATGCGGGCGTGTGTATCCACTTCGAACCGGCCATTCATCGTGTTCTCGGTCTGCGCGATCATTCTGCGCTGACCGTGACCGTCGCCGATCCCGAGAGCTTGGTCGCCGCCCTCAAGGAACACACATAGCGGCTTATCAGGCTTATTCCGTTACGCTGGCCCCTATCGCCAAGAAGGATGCGGTCAGATGACGATGCGCGGGATCAAGAGCCCACCGCTGAGCCGAGCGGAGCTGGAGAAGCTGATGTCGGCCGATATGCGCGCAATCACCGCGCAGTCTGATCGCATCGGACGCCACTTCGCGCGTCAGCACGACGTCAGTGGCAGCGACTTTCATGCCTTGCTGCACATCATGGTTGCCGAGACTGCGGGAGCACCGCTGACGCTGGCTCAGCTACGCCAGCGCATGGACGTGTCCGCGGCGGCGATCACCTACCTGGTCGATCGTATGATCGACGCCGGCCACGTCCGGCGCGAAGCCGATCCCTCGGATCGACGCAAGGCGCTGCTTCGCTACGAAGAAAGCGGTATGGCGTTGGCACGCGCCTACTTCGAACGGCTCGGCGGCCATCTTCGCGCCGCCATCGCCGATGTGCACGATAAAGATCTGATTGCCGCCCACCGCGTATTCGCGGCCATGATGAACGCGATGACGACATTCGAGAGCGAGTTCACCGGCCAGCCTCAAGGGTCTGCAGCGATGAAGAAGGCCGCTATGCCAATTGATGGAAATCGAAAGGTCAGCCGGTAATCCGGCGGTTCATCGGTGGTGGGAGTCGTCGACGGCCACAACCGCCGGCCCGAGTATGCGCTGCTCGATCAAATCGGCCCCGCGTGACACGCCCCCCGTCGCGGTGAAGCCGGCCGCCACGCGACGTGCGCCGTCAGTCATGGTCATCGCTTCGCGGACGGCTTTGCGTAGCCGCGCTGCCGTAAGCTTTTTGGCCGGCAGCCGGGTGCCGCAGCGAGCAACCTGCACGCGCCTTGCGACTTCGACCTGATCGCGGGCGAAGGGAACGACGCAGACCGGCACACCACGCTCGAGAGCCTTGACGGTGGTGCCCATTCCGCCATGGGTAATGGCGCAGCAGGCCCGATCGAGAACTGCGCCATGCGGAACGAATTGGCACACGGTCGCGTTGGGCGGCCGGGGAAACCCCGGGGGCACCCCGGCGGGAAAAGTAGCAACGACGTGCACCGGCTCGCAGGCCAACGCCTGCAACGCCGTCCATACCAGCACGGTGTCGGCCTGCTTGATCGATGATGTGCTCACCAGCACGACGGAACGATCGGTCCTGTTGATCCATGCTGGTACCTGCGTGGGTGCGGGCTCGAACACGCAGGCGCCGATGAGATGCACCGCGTCGCCCCATCCGGTGTTTGGATACTCGAACGGTTGCCCGCCGACCGCCAACAGCAGGGGTGCCCGTCTCATCAGGGCGTCGACAGTCCCGACAGCGGGCACCTTCAGTTCGGTGCGAATGGCGTTAACGCGCGGCAACATTGCGCGGTCGAAGAGATGCGTCACAAAAGGTCGCACCGACGCATCGCGGATATGACCAAAAATTCCCGGAAGTGGCCGCAGCCCCGGCCCGAATGGCGGAACGCCCGGCGACCTCAAGTACGGAGTGAACGGTGAAAACACCACCCACGGCAGACCGGTGGCCTCCGCGAAAGACATGGCGCCCCAGCAGTTCGCGTCGACCACCACCGCATCCGGCCGCACCTGCTCGATGGCGGTGCGAAGATCTTCGACTTCCAAGGGTGCTCGCCGGCAGAGCACATCGATAGACATCTTCAACACGTTCAACGGCGTCTTGGCCTTCCAGTCCTGGCCGGCAATGGCTTCGATCCGGGGGTTTACCGGTTCGACGTGAGAGCCGGCAATCTGTACCCGGTTGACCCCGTCAGCCATGGTGCGCAGGTGAACGACGTGGCCCCGCTTTGCCAGCTCCTGCAGCAGCGCGCTCATCGGCAACAGATGGCCAAGCGCCGGCGAGCCGTAGGCCAGAATTACCGCCATCGATCTGTCCTGCGGCTACCGTGCGGTGACGCCAACGTCGCGCAGGGCAGCCAAATCTGGTGCCCCGCAACCGTGTAGGCAGATTCGAAGCTCGTCGATGAAACGAGCGAGGTGATCCACCACGGCGTCAGCGGATTCGATTGCCGGGGCGAGTAGTGGCCGAGCGATCGCGACCACGTCGGCCCCGAGCGCGAGTGCCTTTGCCGCATCCATGCCCGTACGGATACCTCCGGAGGCAACCAGCGGAACAGCCGGCAACAGCTCGCGTACCTCCACAATGGCCTGCGCTGTCGGTATTCCCCAATCAGCCAAGTCCGGGTAGCGCAGCTCACCGTAGCGGACGAACTGCTCCACCCTCGACCACGACGTGCCGCCGGCGCCCGCGACATCGATTGCCGCGACCGGCAGCTCTCCCGAAGGGCGAATTAGCTCGGTGACTGCAGCGGCGCCGATTCCGTGTCCGACCTCTTTCAGTAACAGCGGATGTCGGAGCACACCGGCTGCGTCGCGCAGCCGCTCAACCGAGCTGGAGAAGTCGGTGTCACCGTCATACTGGACCGCCTCCTGCAGCGGATTGGTATGCACGGCAAGGGCGTCCGCTGCTATCCGGTCGAGTGCCCTGTCGACATCGCCAGCAGTCCGCTTGTCCAGCTGGGACAGACCGATGTTGCCGAATAGCAAGATGTCTGGAGCTACATCACGGACGGTGAAGCTCTCGGCGGCACGCTCGCCGAGCACGGTGTCGAGCATGATCCGCTGCGAACCGAGCATCATTCCGATGCCCAGCTGCTGGGCGGCTGCGGCCAGATTCCGGTTGATTGTCTTCGAAAGCTCAGCTCCCCCGGTCATCGCGCCGATCAGGATCGGAGCGGTCAGCCGCTTGCCGAAAAACTTTGTGGACAAGTCGATGTCGTCGAGGCTCGTCTGCGTCAGCGCGTTATACGGCAAAAGGTAGCGCTCCAGACCGGTCGTGATACCGCGGTAGGAGACGTTGTCGTCAAGGCAGACGTCGATGTGCCGCCGTTTGCGGGTTGTCATGCTGCGGCGGTCGCGATTGGGGGTCACGGGTTAGGCTTCACGGGCACGGCGATCTCGTTACGGCGCAGGATCGGAATGGTCCAGGGTGGATCGTAGAACCACGCCGCCGGGGTGCCGATCGCCTCGAATCCAGTTGCGTGCAGGGTGTGCATCAACTCCGCGGTCTGCGATGCAACCGCCGAATGACTGCGGCTGCCCGAGAAACGACGCACCGCAACGGTCTCTGCCGGGACTGCCACCAGCTTGACAGCCTCATCGTTGGGCTCTGGCGGTGATTCCATTGCCGCGGGCATGAAAAACCGGATGAGCCAGTTGCCTTCTGCCCCGGCCCGCTGCGACACCGGCGCGGTCATGGCGATCTTGGCGCCGGCGTGGTTGCCTCCGAAGATGTAGCGGGCAAGGCGTCGGAATCCGATGTTGCGGGCCGCCTCTTCGCGGTCGGCGACGACCGTCTCGGCGGCCAGGCGCGGACCGTAACGACGGATCTCGACGCTGGTGCTCAGCCGTTCCACGCTGTGTTCGGGCTCCTCGGTGCCGTGCCGAATGCCGACCACCGAAGCACCGGCCTCCCCCAACTGGCTAACCACGGCTGAGATCGCTTTCAGCATGATCGCTCCTTTCCGCGTAGGCGCGTAAATATCCGGCGCCGAAGCGGGCCTGCGATAATAGTTAATAATATTAACCATCATCGGAGAAGCCTGCAGGCTCGCAGCAAGATCGCTATTTTCGAGGCGCCGATGCGCGCCGAGCGGCCTTGATCCGGATCGGCCCGCGCCAAGGCTTGTCAGGGTCCAGCAGTTTGCCTCGCTGTGTCAGGTCGACCTCGCCGGCCCGAGCAAGGTCGACCGCAAGATCACGGGCCATACTCATGAGTTCTCGCCAACCGGATCCACCTATCGCTCGGGCCGCGTCCGACGGGCAGGTGCTGCCGTTCGGAGCACGGTGGCATGCCAATGTCAGGATGGCCGCCCGCAATCGCTCCGCTACCGGCCCGTCACCAAGCGCGTTTAGCGCCAACGGGTTGTGGCTTGCCGCCAGTTGCTCCAACTCGGCCTGACTATTCGGCCTGCGGGCGCTCACACGACAAGTTAAGCATTGCCCCGCGCTTGCGTGTTCGTCAGTCGTCCCGCGAAGTCGTCATCGAAACTGGTTGTGGTGCAACTATGCCCCCGATGATGCTTGTGGTTCGGTCAGCGTCGCGGCGGGTCGATTTCGCCCTGAAACCGCCGCAGTGCGGCAGTCAACGCGGTAAAAACTCGGTGGGCGGCCATCAAGTCGTCATCGGGCAAGTCTGCGAGCGCGTCTTGAGTGTGCAGGCCCAGCGGGGTGAAGAACGCCCGGGCAATGTCGCGGCCGGCTTCGGCATAGCGCAAAATGACCTTCCGGCGATCGGTTGGATCAGATTCACGCCGCAAGTGACCCGAATCGATCATCCGGTCCACCAGGTAGGTGATCGCCGCACCGGACAGACCCATTCGGTGCCGGAGCTCACCCGAACTGATCGGCACACCGGAGGTTTCTGCCACCATGATGTGCAGCAGGGCCCGAAAATCTGTGGACCGCACGTCATGGGTTGCGGCGAATAGCCGCCCGATCTGATCGGATTCGGCCGACAGCACCCGCAAATCGGCCGAGATGGCTGACTCCAGCTCGGATCGATTAGTCAAGCGCTCATCGGGGAACATCGCCTTCTGCAGTTTATCTGCGATCGGCTGTTATTTCAGTTGATTAATACTTAATTTATTGAAATGCTATCACGATGCTATGGGCTCGTCTCGGCAATGCGGTGACCGGTCGCCGCAGTTGGCTTGTCGTGGCAGCCGTCTTCCTGGCCGGAGCAGTTTTCACCGTATTGATCGGCGCCAACGCCGCGTCGGGCCAGGCTCCGATGTCGTTGCCGCCAGAGTCTGATTCGGCTCGCGCGCAAGCATTGGCCGAGAAGTTCCCCGGCGGAGACGAAACTCCGCTCATTCTGGTGGTCACTCGAGCCGATGGGTCGGCCCTCGGCTCCGCCGATGTGGCCGCCGCTGGACAGGCCCGTGATCGGATGCTGGCGATCGCCCACACTGATTCCGCAGCTGCACAATCACCGCTGGTGTCGCCAGACGGAAAGGCGGCGATCGGGCTGGTGCCGATCAGTGCGCAACTTTCCGGTCTGGCCCTCAACGATCGGGTCGCCGCGCTGCGCAACGAAGCCTCGAATGGGTTGCCACCGAGCCTGCAAGCCCACGTCACGGGAGGACCGGCATTCGGTGCCGACATCGCCAACGCGTTCGTCGGTGCCAACATCACCTTGTTGGCGGTGACGGCCTCGGTGGTGGCGCTGCTGCTGATCGCCACCTATCGATCACCGGTGTTGTGGCTGCTGCCGCTAATTGTGATCGGATTCGCCGACCGGGTCGCGGCGGGGGTGGGCACCGCGGTCGCCGGGCTGACCGGCCTGAGTTTCGATGGGGCTACCTCGGGGATCACCAGCGTGCTGGTGTTCGGTGCCGGCACCAATTACGCGCTGCTGTTGATATCCCGCTATCGGCAAGAGCTTCGGTCTCACGCCGATCACCGCGATGCCCTTTGTCGCGCCGTGCGGAGGGCCGGCCCGACGATCGTGGCCAGCAACGCCACCGTGGTTTTGGCGCTGGCGACGCTGATACTGGCGGTGACTCCGAGCACCCGAAGTGTCGGTGTGCTGGCGGCTTGCGGGCTGCTCGTCGCCGCGCTGTCCGTGCTGCTGGCGATGCCGCCGCTGCTGATACTGTTCGGCCGACCTGTGTTTTGGCCGTTCGTCCCTCGCCCGCACGACGGGACCGGCATCGAGTCCGGGCCTTGGCATCGCGTCGCCAAGACGGTGGCCCATCGCCCGGCGCTGATCGCCGCGGTCGCAGTCTCGGTATTAGTGGCCCTGGCGACCGGGCTGATGGATACCCGCATCGGCCTGTCGCAGGTCGAGCAGTTCCGGATCAACGCCGATTCAGTGTCCGGGTTGCAGACCGTGGCCAGTCATTTTCCCGCCGGCCTGACTAGTCCGACGGTGGTCGTCGCGGGCACCGGCCGCGCGACGCAGGTGCAGCAGGCCATCAACATCACCCACGGGGTGGCCTCGGCGACTGAATCGGGGCGTTCTGGCGATGGCATGACGAAGTGGTCGGTGGTGGTGAACGCCGCACCCTCATCCGTGGAGGCCCTCAAAACAGTTGCAGCGCTCAGGGATTCAGTCAGATCCTCCGATCCGACCGCTGTAGTTGGTGGCGCCGATGCACAAGCCCTTGACATTCGCGACGCCGCCGCCCGCGACCGATCGGTGCTGATCCCCACAATCCTGGTGGTCATACTGGTGGTGCTCTGCGTGCTGCTGGGCTCCGCGCTCGCGCCGCCGACGCTGCTGGCGGCCACGATCCTGGGGGCACTTGCCGCCCTGGGTGCGGGCAGCTGGGTCAGCAGGGAGGTATTCGACTTCCCCGCGTTGGACAACAGTACGCCGGTGTTTGCCTTTTTGTTCCTGGCCGCCCTGGGCGTCGACTACACCATCTTCCTGGTCACCCGGGCGCGCGAAGAAGCCGCTGAGCACGGCTCGCGCAATGGCATGATCCGTGCGGTCTCAGCCACCGGCGGTGTCATCACCAGCGCCGGAATCGTTCTGGCAGCCGTCTTTTGCGTCTTGGGTGTGCTGCCCCTGATCGTGATGACCCAACTGGGCATCATCGTCGGCATCGGGATACTGCTCGACACGTTCCTGGTCCGCACGCTTGTCATACCCGCGCTCTTCGCGCTGATCGGCGACCGCATCTGGTGGCCGTTCGGACCAATGCGGCCCGGCCCTCGGCAAGTTTTCGAACATCAGCCCCGGATACGAATGGAGACATGATGAAACAGCAGACATTCGCGGCGACGATCACCGCCGTGGCCGCGGCTGCCGGCGCCGGTAGCGTTGCCAGCCGACCGCAAGTACCGGGCTGGTACGCGCGGCTCCGCAAACCTGGTTATGTGCCGCCGAATGGCGTGTTTCCGGTGGCTTGGACGTGTCTTTACGCTGACATCGCCACTACGTCGGCGGTGTCGATCGACCGATTGCGCGCCACCGGTCGGCCGGACGAGGCGCGCCGGTACCGCACCGCGCTGGGCATCAATCTGGTCCTGAACGCCGGATGGAGCTGGCTGTTCTTCCGGTATCACAAACTCGGGGCATCCGCTCTGGCAGCGGCGGCCCTGACGGCCAGCAGCGCCGATCTGGCGCGGCGTACCGGACAAGCCGATCCCCGGGCCGGTGCGGCGCTGTTGCCCTACCCGCTGTGGTGCGCCTTCGCCACTGTGATGTCCAGCCACATCTGGCGGCTGAACCGGTGAGCGCTGTGTTGTGGTTTCGTCGTGACCTGCGATTGCACGATCTCCCCCCGCTACTGCAGGCTGCCGCCGACGGCGCCGAGGTGCTGGCCTGCTTCGTGCTCGACCCGCGCCTGGAGTCGTCTTCGGGCCGGCGCCGGTTGCAGTTTCTCGGTGACTCGCTGCGCCAGTTACACAACGACCTCAATGGCCGGCTGTTGGTCACTCGCGGACGACCCGAGCAGGTTATTCCTCTGATTGCCAAGGAAATCGACGCGAAGTCGGTGCACGTGTCGGAGGATTTCGCGCCGTTCGGGAAACACCGCGACGCTGCCGTGCGCGAGGCACTCGACGACGTCCCGCTGGTGGCGACGGGGTCTCCTTACCTGGTGTCGCCGGGCCGCGTCACGAAGGAGAGCGGGGAGCCCTACAAGGTGTTCACCCCATTCTTCGGCAGGTGGCGCGAAACAGGTTGGCGGTCACCCGCCCGCTCCGGGCCCGGCTCGGCGCGGTGGCTGGAGCCCGCCAAGCTGAGCAAGCGCGTCAAACGCTGCGAGATTCCCGATCCCGGTGTCCAGCTTGATCTGCCCGCCGGCGAGGCGGCGGCGCTGCGGCAATGGCGCTCGTTCGTCGACGACAAGTTGCACAACTACGAGCAAGACCGCAATCGGCCCGACCTCGATGCCACCAGCCGCATGTCGGCCCATCTCAAGTTCGGCACCATCCATCCCCGAACCATGGTCGAGGACCTCGACTCTGCGGGGTGCCGGGGCCCGGGCATATCTGCGTGAGTTGGCTTTTCGTGACTTCTACGCAGCGGTGTTGCACGTCTGGCCGGACAGCTCCTGGTGGAACTGGAATCGGGACTTCGATGCAATCAAAACCGACAGCGGCGCCCAGGCGCAGCACCGCTTCGAGGCGTGGAAAGCCGGCGAGACGGGATTTCCGATCGTTGACGCCGGGATGCGTCAACTCCGCGAATCCGGTTTCATGCACAACCGGGTGCGGATGATCACGGCGTCGTTTCTGGTCAAAGATCTGCACCTGCCCTGGCAATGGGGAGCGCGCTGGTTTTTGGAACAGCTCGTCGACGGCGACATGGCCAGCAATCAACACGGCTGGCAATGGGCCGCGGGGTGCGGCACCGACGCCGCGCCCTATTTCCGGGTGTTCAACCCGACCACGCAGGGCAAGAAATTCGACCCTGCCGGCGACTACATCCGCCGCTGGGTGGCTGAGCTGAAAGACGTCGACGACATGACGCTTCCCGACGCGCAGCGCCCGTCGAGGTATCCGGAACCGATCGTTGACCACAGCGCCGAGCGCGCCGAAGCCCTGCGCCGCTACCAGCAGATCAGTTGAAAAGCGCAGCGTAACGCCCCCGAATCGGATACCGTTGCCGCGCAACGGGATCATTGATGGGAGACGTCGATGTCGGCGACAGACCACGACTGGCGCAAACCTGCTGCGGTAGCAATCCCGAAAGAAGGATATTTCGAGCTCCAGCGCGGCAGGTACGGCCCGATCTATCCCCGTACCCCTGCGTGCTATGGATTCTCGATCATCGCGAAGGTAAAGCAGGGGCGTGAAGAAGCGGTCCGCGCCTACGGCAAGCAGATCGAAGCGGCGATCGCCGGCAATCCTGAAGTGCTGGCCCCGCTGCGTCTGCATTATCTGCGGTGGGTGCTGTTCGACGTCGGCTCCGGATTGCACTTCCAGTATCAGGGGATCTTCGACACCGACTTCGACAAATACACCGAGGACGCTGTCGCGTTGTTCAGCCAAACGGGGATCACGACGGTCTTCACCAACCTCGAGGGTTTTCCCGAAGACTGGAGGGAAAATACCGAGGCCTTCGTCAAGTTCGTCCGCGACCACCAGTGCCCAAGCTTTCTCGAGTACGGCGAGTATCCCTACGTCACCGCCGACGAAATCAAGAAGGCGTTGCGACTCAAGGCGGCGTTCTCCGACATGCTTGATCAAATGCAGTGATCGCGGGCCGGTTGCGCTGATGCTCGAGTTCGACGACATCCAGCACATTGTGCTGACCCGAACACCGGCGATCACCGGTCGCTATGAGTTCCTCTGCTTCGACAATCCAGCGGGTGGCCGTGCCTGGCTGAGGGGGCTGTTGGATCGGGTGCAATCGGCAGCCGACGCGCAAGCGACGATGGACAACTCGCAGCGATGGGTCACGCTGGCGTTCACCTGGAACGGTCTACGGGCGCTGGGGGTGCCCGAGAATGCGCTGGCCACCTTTCCCGCCGAGTTCAAGGAAGGCATGGCTGCTCGCGCCGGCATCTTGGGTGACACCGGCGACAACCATCCCCAGAACTGGGTCGGCGGATTGGCCGGTGATGACCTGCACGCGATCGCGATTTTGTTTGCCCGCACTGACGCGGAATACCGGCGGTGCACGGCAGCCCACGCCGAGCACATCGCACGGTGCCCAGGTGTGCGGGTGGTGTCGTTTCTGGATCTCAACGCGACACCTCCTTTCGACCATGCGCATGATCATTTCGGATATCGCGACCGCATGTCTCAGCCGGTGATCGAAGGTTCGGGAGAAGTTCCGACGCCCGGAACGGGTGCGCCACTCAAGCCGGGCGAATTCCTTCTCGGCTACCCCGATGAAGAGGGTCTTGTCCCCGATTTGCCGCAGCCCGAAGCGCTATCACGCAACGGAACCTACCTGGCCTACCGGCGGTTACGCGAGCATGTTGGCCTGTTCCGCAGCTATCTCGCAGAGCAATCCGATTCACCGGAGGGAAAGGAGTGGCTGGCCGCCAAGTTGATGGGCCGGTGGCGCAGCGGTGCCCCACTTGTCTTGGCCCCTGACCGGGACGATCCTGAACTTGGCGCAGACCCTCTGCGCAACAACGACTTCAACTACAGGGAAATGGACCCCTTGGGTTACGCCGTGCCGTTGGGCTCACACATCAGGCGGCTCAACCCGCGTGACACGGCGATCAACATGAATCGACGACGGATGATCCGACGCGGCGCTACCTATGGCCCGGCCCTTCCCGAGGGCGCCGCCGAGGACGGCGCGGATCGTGGGATCGCCGCATTCATCATCTGCGCCAGCCTCGTTCGGCAGTTCGAGTTCGCGCAGAACGTCTGGATCAACGACGATAACTTCCATGAACTGAGAAACGAACACGATCCTATCTGCGGAACCCAAGACGGCACGCTGGAATACAAGATTCCCAACCGGCCCATCCGCAAAACCCTGAGAGGTCTACCTGCCTTCACCACGCTGACCGGCGGGGCTTATTTCTTCCTTCCGGGTCTCAACGGCCTGCGATACCTGACGACGCTCGATCCGTAAAGAGAAAACCATGGCCAGCCTGCCGCCCGCCCGCACCTACAATCAGGACCA
The DNA here is from genome assembly GCA_963787635.1 of uncultured Actinomycetota bacterium. Lineage (GTDB taxonomy): Bacteria > Actinomycetota > Actinomycetes > Mycobacteriales > Mycobacteriaceae > Mycobacterium. The sequence continues at coordinate 231,363 of CAWBDP010000018.1, forward strand.
CCGACCGCGGACCCACACCAAAGACCGGAGACGGCTGAGCATCTATTGGACCTGGAGCTATCCGTGGGAGTCCCAGCGCAACCTAGCGGACTTGGACAACCGTTTCTCCACGATGAGCGAAGTCCGCAGGGTGGCTTGGCCGAATTACGAGACTCCGCAGTGGGACGAGGCCAATTTCCTGCAGGGTATTGCCGGCACACTGGAACTTTTCCATCGGTCCACGTTGGCGTTCCAAGCACTGGCTCAAGAGGTCACCGGCCACCCGGTTGCTGTCTTTCAGCGCATCGACCAGGCCGGCTACAAGCTGCCGATCGACGAGCGGATCCTGGCCGACACTGACACCCTCCTGGTTTTCGGGCTCGATCACCTGCTCGGGCGAGAGCAGGCCCAGCCCGGGGAAGTCGCCGCCATTCAAGAATGGCTGACCCGCGAAGGCACCTGTCTGCTCCTGGCGCCCCACCACGACGTGGGCTTCACCGACGACCTCGAGCAAAGGCAGGTTGAGTACCTGCACCACGGCGACCCGCTGGTGCCACGGCAACAACGGTTCAGCTACTACACCCGCTCACTGATGGAGGCACTCGACATTCCTGTCCGCAACATGTGGGGCCTGCGCCCCGCGGTCCTCGATGGCACCAATGAGATTGCACCGCTGAATGGTTGCCCGGATCTGGACGCGCCGGGGCTACTGGACAACGTCAGCACGTTCAACTTCCACCCACACCTACCGCACTACGAATTGACCGCGCCGGAAAGCGATTCGTTACGCGTGCTCGGGCGTCAACGGGTCGATCCGATATCGGCCTCATCCCTTCACCGAAGCCGGCAATTCGGAGTTCAATGCGCTGATCTGGATGCCGCCGAGTGCCCGGCGTGCCGGCGACATCGTGCTGGTCGACTCGACGAACTTCACCACCCTGTTCGGCGGCACCGACAGCCTGCGAAGTTTCTGGCGAAATATCGCCGCTATGAAATGACATCGGTAATCGATGTGCCACCCGACATCAGCGCTGTGCTGACGCCGTGAATTCGATGCCCGCGCCAATTGTCAGTGAGTGGCTTTTTTGCGCTCGATATCGGCCAGCGCCGCAGCCAGTTCCGCGCGCTGCGCCGCTGAGGTCTCCCAGGCCAGTTGGCGGTTTTTGACCACCTTGGCAGGTGCACCGACAGCGATCGAGTAGTCGGGCACGTTGCCTTTGACGACGGCATGCGATCCCAGCACGCAGCCCCGGCCGATGGTGGTGCCCCGCAACACCGTCACCTTCGCCGCGATCCAGGTGTCCGGCCCGATCCGAACCGGGCTCTTGACGATGCCCTGGTCCTTGATCGGCAACGTGATGTCGTCCATACGGTGGTCGAAATCGCAGATGTAGCACCAGTCGGCCATTAGCACCGAGTCGCCGATTTCGATGTCGAGATAGGTGTTGACGACGTTATCGCGGCCAAGGACTACCTTGTCGCCGAATCGCAGCGAGCCCTCGTGCGCGCGGATCGTATTTTTGTCGCCGATGTGCACCCAGCGGCCGATCTCCAACTGGGCGAGCTCCGGGGTGGCGTGGATCTCGACATCCTTGCCGAGGAACACCATGCCGCGGGTGATGATGTGCGGGTTGGTCAGCTTGAACTTCAGCAACCGCCAGTACCGCACGAGATACCACGGGGTATAGGCCCGATTGGCCAGCACCCACTTCAGCGAGGCCACGGTGAGGAACTTGGCCTGGCGCGGGTCACGCATTTTCGACCCCCGCCAGCGACGATGGATCGGAGCGCCCCACATGCTCGTCATGGCAGTCAGGCTACGCGAGCGGGTCGGGTTACCCTCACCTGTACTGGCATTCCGTTCGTTCGCCGAGTGTGGGGGTTATGGACAACAAGGGCGCCGCTTTTCGCAGCTACCCACACAGTCGGCGGGTAGCCGGTGCCCGCTTGGTGCGCCGTTGGGTCGCTGCGGGATGGGCGGTCATCCTCGTCGTCCCGCTCGGCGGCTGCGGTAACACCGATTCGTGGGTCGAGATCGCAGCCGCGAAAGGTTGGCCGGCGCAATACGGCGACGCGTCCAACAGCAGCTACACCGCGACCAAAGGCGCCACCGCACTGGCCTTGCGGTGGACCCGTTCGGTCAAAGGCGAGCTGGGCGCCGGCCCGGCGCTCAGTGCACGCAACTGGATCGCGCTCAACGCGCAGACCCGGGGCGGTTGTTCGCTGATGGAGTGGGAGAACGACGACAGCGGTCGGCAGCGGTGGTGCACTCGGCTCTATCAGGGCGGCGGCTTCGCCAGTCCACTGTTCGATGGTTTCGACAATGTCTATGTCGGCCAGCCGGGTGCGATCATCTCCTTTCCCTCCACCCAGTGGATCCGCTGGCGGGCGCCGGTGATCGGGATGCCGTTGACGCCACGGATTCTCGACAGCGGACAGCTGCTCGTGCTCACCCATTTGGGCCAGATGCTGGTCTTCGACGCCCAGCGCGGGACAGTGGTCAGCAACCCGCTGGACCTGGTCGACGGCGTCGACCCGACCGATGCTGCGCGCGGATTGTCCGATTGCGCACCGGCGCGGGCGCAGTGCCCGGTCGCCGCCGCACCGGCCTACGCCGCGGCGAGCCACACGGTGGTGCTGAGCCTGTGGCAGCCGGGAGCAGCGGCCGCCGGAGTCGTCGGGCTGAAGTATCAGGCGGGCCAGAATCCGCTGCTGACCCGCGAATGGACCAGCGACGCCGTCACCGCCGGAGTGATCGCCAGCCCGGTGCTGTCCGCCGACGGCTCGACCGTCTACGTCAACGGCAGAGACGACAAGCTGTGGGCTCTCCATACCGCCGACGGGAAAACGAAATGGTCGGCGCCGCTGAAATTCCTGGCGCAGACGCCGCCGTCGGTCCTGCCAAACGGACTCATCGTCTCGGGGGGTGGACCCGACACCCGCCTCGTCGCGTTCAAGGATGCCGGCGACCACGGCGAGCAGGTGTGGCGCCGCGACGATGTCGCCCCGCTGTCGTCGTCAAGTCTGGCCGGAACCGGCGTCGGCTACACCGTGGTCACCGGCGCACCGGGCCCGGGCCGGCCCGGGATGTCGTTGCTGGTGTTCGATCCGGGCAACGGTCACACGATCAACAGCTATCCGCTGCCGGAGGCGATCGGCTATCCGGTCGGGGTCGCGGTCGGCCGTGACCGCCGGGTGGTCGTCGCCACCAGTGAAGGGCAGGTCTACAGCTTCGCTCCCGAGTAAGCGGCCATACTTGCTGCGTGCCGATCGACGATCCGGCGATGCTTGCAGCGTTGGCCAGCTACAACGATCGCAGCCGGCAAACCCGCGGACGAGTTGACGTCGTAGTGACCATCCTGCTGCTGATCGTCCACGGGGTGCTGGCCGGCATGACGGCATTGGCGCCGTTCGGTGCGATCTCTGACGACGCCTGCGTCTATCTGGACTGCGCTGACCAACCGTGGTTCAGCCAAGCGGTCGGTGTCGCGGTGCCGGCGACCGGCGTAGTCTTCTTCGCGGACCTGGCCGTGGCGGTGCTGCGCATGGTGCGGCACAAGCTGGCGTTCGTGGTGCCGGTGATCGGCTGCGCCGTGCAGCTCGCCCTGGCGATCGCGGTGTTCACGATGATCAGCGAGGCCGGTCTGCTCTGACGGCGTCGTTACAGCGTCAGCGGCGGGATGGCGTTGCGCGGTACGTGGGCCACGCTGGCACCGGCAAACGGCGGCAGCAGTTCTCCCGGCGCGAAGTAGAAGATCAGCTCGTCGTCGGTGATGGCGAAGTTCTGGTAGTGCGAGGGGTCCAGGCCGGAACCGGGCAGTATCGCCACACCCAGGCCCGCCTGACGTCCCAGGTCGCGCTGCACGATCGGGTAGATGGCGTCCAATGGTTTGCTGTTGGGCGCAAACAAGGTATCGAACGTGATGGGTTGGTGCCGGTCGAGGTTGAAGTTGAAAGCCTTAAAGGAGGTGGACGGTCGAGGACCGCCGAGATCTTCGAAGACCTTGAGCACCACGCTCTGGGTACCGTGCGGCGCCTGCCCGGAGTGGTACTCGTCAGCGGTGACCTCCATTTGATAGGGGACGTCGCGAGAAGCCGACGACTGTGCGACATTGATAAACCCGTCGCGGTTTTGGGTGAGGAAGTCGGTCAGGGTCTGCTCATCGGCGTAGTCGGTCGGAAACGTCATGTTCAGGGTGTAGCTGGGGCCGGTGACTCGCACCTGGCACGTCGAACCGTTGACGGTGCCACCCAGGTTGGCGCAGGCAGGTTGCGCCGTGGCGACAGCGCCGGCCGGCCCGGCCACCACGAACGCAGCCGCCACAGCGGCAGCCATCAGGTATCGCATCGTTGAATTGTCCTCGCAGACGACAAACAGGCGGAACGCCAAAGAAGGTAGCTGTCGTCAGCCTACCTAAGCAATGTCGGCAGGGATGACGAACGAAAACCGTCGCAATGGCGGCCGGCGGCCGTTCGAAGGGCAGTCTGCAGATGTCAGCGTGACGGCCGGCACACGAACGTCGTCGCCCGCGCCGCCGCGCCCGACCCAATCCGGGTGATCACCAGGGCCGACGGCCGGCTGCCGCGGAGCCGCAACCGACGCCGCAGGGCATCGGGGTCCACGTCGACACCGCGCACCAAGACCTCCAACGAGCCGCAATCCAGCCCTGACAATGCTTGCCGCAACCGACGCTCCTCCAATGGCAGCTGCTGGAGAACTTCGAAACCGCGCACCGCCGGCGGAAGCCGGTCGCCGGACAGGTAGGCGATGTTGGCGTCGAGCTGCCACAGTCCGTGCCGGGTGGCGTAGTGGCGCACCAGACCCGCGCGCACTACCGCGCCGTCCGGGTCGACGATCCACCGCCCGGCGGGCCGGACCGGGCAGTCGTCTGGCTCAGCGTCGGTGAGCTGTTCGCCGCGATTCAGGATGCTTGCCCGGCGTTGCACTCCGGGCTCGGCCAGCCCCACCGACCACAGACACGCTTCGCGGACCGAGCCGCCAAGCGACGTCACTTCGATCTCACCGCCGAAGCCCAGGCGCCTGAGAGCGTCGAAATCGATTCCGGGAGCGCATTTTACGACGAAGTCTCGGTCGCGATACGTGTCCAGCAATTGGTCCAGGGGAGGCAGGTAGTCGCGCGGGTTGAAGCGGCGGCGCCCGCCGCCGCGCCGCGCCGGGTCGGCCAGCACCACCGCGTCGCGGGTGATCGGGTGCAGCGCATCGGCGCGGCACAGGTCGGTACCGGCGCCGACGTTGTGCCGCGCCATCGCCAGCCGCACCGGGTCGATGTCGCTGCCCACCGCCCGGGCGGCCGTGCCGGCCAGCGCCGCGAGCTCGGTGCCGATCGAGCACGTCACGTCGTGCACCACCGCACCGGCCAGCCGCTGCGCCCGATGCAGCGCGACCGACACAGCGCTGGCTTGCTGCAGTGCCTCGTCGGTGAACAGCCAGTCGCCGGTGCCGGGCAGCTTGTCGGCCGCACGGCGCCGCAGCAGCGTCGTTTCCACCAGCACGGGCGTCCGATCGCCGAATTGCTTTCGTAGCGCGGCGATCTCGGTGACGCGGTCGACCAGCGGCAGCGTGTCCACGACGTCCAGCGCCGCGGTGCCCGCGTCCGACGTCAGGTACGCGACGTCGTCGAGACCGAAGTTCAGGACGGCTTGATCCCGGTGAGCATCACGTTGTAGAACCACCCCTTGGGCACCACAGGTCGGCACAGGTTCTCGTCAACCCAGCTCAGGGTTTTCCAGCTGTTGAACGCGAACTTGGTCCAGCCCCAGCCCAGCCGCTCGGAGGGCACAGCGTATTCGAAGGTGCGCAGCGGCCAGCCCAGCATTGCGGCGGTGAACTCGACGGTGGCGGTCTCGACGTCGACGGCACCGGCGCCCCTGGCCATCTCCTCCAGGTCATCGGGCGCGAAGGTGTGCAGGTCGACCAGTGCCTCCAGCGCCGCAGCGCGGGAGGACTCGTCGAGCTCAGATTGCGGCCGGCGCCAGCCACCCAGGCCGGGCAGCTTGGTGACGTTGGTGGCGATCCGCCAGGTCAGCGTCGACAACGCACGTGCGTAGCCGTCGCCGACAGTGGTCGGCTCGCCGGCGAAGACGAACCGGCCCCCGGGCCGCAGCACCCGCAGCACCTCGCGCAGCGACAGCTCGACGTCCGGAATGTGGTGCAGCACCGCATGGCCGACCACCAGGTCGAATGTGTGGTCGTCATAGGGAATGCCCTCGGCGTCGGCGACCTGCCCGTCGATGTCCAGGCCGAGCGACTGCCCGTTGCGGGTGGCGACTTTGACCATGCCCGGGGCAAGGTCGGTGACCGATCCACGCCGCGCGACCCCGGACTGAATCAGATTCAACAGGAAAAACCCGGTGCCGCAGCCTAATTCAAGGGCGCGACCATACGGCAGCCGGTGGATCTCGTCGTCGGGCACGATGGCATCGAAGCAATCCCGCGCGTAGTCGATGCAGCGCTGGTCATAGGAGATCGACCACTTCTCGTCGTAGTTCTCCGCCTCCCAGTCGTGGTAGAGCACCTGGGCAAGTTTGCTGTCGTGTCGGGCGGCCTCAACCTGCTCGGCGGTGGCATGCGGCTGTGGCGCCGGGTCACCGACCTTCGAAGTCCTCGTCACGAAGGGCCAGCTTAGTGGCATCGCTGAACACGTCCACATAGCGGCGGCGTTCGGCGGCCAGCCGCTCCGCGACCGGCAGTGCGACGACGTCGTCGATACCGGCCTTGGCGGCCGCCAGGGCGTGCGCGGGGCCGTCAACGAAGCGGGACGCCCACGCCGCGGCGGCGTCGTAGACACCGTCGGGGGCCACCATCTCGTCGATCAGCCCCAACGCCAGTGCTTCCTCGGCGTCGAAGAACCGCCCGCTGTACACCAGCTCCTTGGCCCTGCTCGCGCCGACGAGGTGGGTGAGCCGTGCTATCCCCGCACCGTCCGGAATCAGACCGGCCAGAATCTCTGTTGCACCGAACCGCACGTTGTCCCCGCAGATCCGCCAGTCCGCCGACAGTGCCAGCGTGAGGCCGGCGCCCAGCGCGTAGCCGGTGATCGCGGCCACGGTCGGTTTCGGCACCGCCGCGACGACGGCAAATCCGTGGTGCCGTACGTCCACCCAGGTTTGGGCTTCGGCCGCCGACAGCGCCCGCAACGCGGACATATCGTCGCCGGCGCAGAAAATCTCGTGGCCACCGAACAGGATCACGGCGGCGACGTCGTCGCGGCGCCCCAGCTCGGCGCACGCGGCCGCGATCTCCCGGTAGACCTGACGGGTCAGCGCATTGGTGGGTGGCCGCGACAACACCAAAGCGCCCAGACCGCGACGCTCGGTGTCCAGGTGGACGCTGACGAACTCGTTCACATCCATCGTCGGCCACGGGCCTGGTTGTAGCGATCGGAGTCGAAGAACTCGATCTCCCAGTTCTCGCCGTTGATCGCCAAATCCGGTTGCACGGTGACGATTTGACGCTCCACGGCCAGCACGTCGCTGACGGTGCGCCCGGCCAGCGAGTCGAGCTGAGTCCAGGTCGGCGGCAGTAGAAAGCTGCGGCCGGCCGCGAAATCATCGATCGCGGCCTGCGGCATCGTCCAACTGGCGCGGTCGGATTCGGTGTTTTCGCCGTCGGCGCGTTGGCCTTCCGGTAGTGCCCCGACGAAGAAATAGGTGTCGTAACGGCGGGTGCGTTCGGCCTCAGGGGTTACCCAGTTGGCCCACGGCCGCAGCAGGTCGGCGCGTAGCACCAGGTCTTCGCGGCGCAGGAAGTCGGCGAACGACAACGTCTTGTCGGCCAGCGCAAGCCGGGATTCGCGGTACGTCGATGCGTCACCGACGATGCCGTACGGGTCGCTGGCCGGCCCGGCGAACAGCACCCCGGATTCCTCGAATGTCTCCCGGGCGGCGGCGCACACCAGCGCCTCGGCAAGGTCGGCTTCGATGCCGAACCGCTGTGCCCACCACTGTGGTTGTGGCCCTGTCCAGGCGATGTCGGCGTTGCGGTCGCGGTCGTCGACACCGCCGCCGGGGAACACCATTACCCCTGGGGCGAATTCCATGGCCGAATGTCGCCGCATCAGGAAGACCGCGATGCCCTCGGCGGTGTCGCGGACCAGCATCACCGTCGCCGCCGGCCGCGTCGGCAGCGGCACGAGCGGGTCGTCGGTCGCCGAGGTCATCAGTGTCTCCTGTGGGCGGCCCGGGTGCGGATCCGCCGGGCGAAGTAGCGCCCATCGATGACGTCGACGGCCATCGACTGGCCGAACGCCGCCGACAGGTTCTCGGCCGTCAAGACGTCGGGCAGCAAACCAGCGGCGACGACCTGGGCCTCCGCCAGCAACATGCAGTGGCTGAAACCGGGCGGGATCTCCTCGACGTGGTGGGTGACCAGGACGATCGCCGGCGCGTCGGGGTCGGCGGCCAGGTCGGTCAATCGCGCCACCAGCTCCTCGCGTCCACCGAGGTCGAGCCCGGCGGCCGGCTCATCGAGCAGCAGCAGCTCAGGGTCGGTCATCAGAGCACGGGCGATCAGCACCCGCTTGCGCTCACCCTCCGACAGCGTGTCGTAGGTGCGGTCAACCAGGTGCTCGGCGCCCAGGCTTTCCAGCATGTCGATCGCCTGGTCGTAGTCGACGTCCTCGTAGCGTTCCCGCCAGCGACCGAGCACGCCGTAGCCCGCCGAGACGACGAGGTCGCGCACCACTTCACGGCCGGGCACCCGCTGCGCCAGGGCTGCGGAACTCAGGCCGATCCGGGCCTGCAGCTCGCTTATCGCGACCCGGCCCAACCGCTCGCCGAGCACGTAGGCGACGCCCGAGGACGGGTGTTCGGTCGCCGCCGCGATGCGCAGCAGCGACGTCTTACCCGCGCCGTTGGGCCCGAGGATTACCCAGCGTTCGTCGAGTTCGACCGCCCAGGTCACCGGCCCGACCAAGACGCGGCCCCCGCGGCGCAGCGATACGTTTCTGAAGTCGATCAGCAGATCAGAGTCGGCCGCGTCGCTTGCGGTTTCGGGCACTCGACCATCGTGCCGCACCGTGCCGTTGCGACCGTTGTCGGGTCGCCCCTGCTCGCGCCACTAGTGCGGCGGGATCTCGACGCGCCGCAACAGGCCGTCGACCGCGTCGGCGGCCTCGATCTCGCCACGGGTGATGCCGAGCACAAACAGCACGGTGTCCAAGTAGGGGTAGGTCAGCGAAGCGTCGGCAATCGCGCGCAACGCGGGCTTGGCGTTGAATGCCACGCCCAGGCCCGCCGCGGCAAGCATGTCGATGTCGTTGGCGCCATCACCGACCGCGACGGTCTGCTCCAGCGGCACCCCAACCTGCTGCGCGAAGTCCCGCAGCGCCTTAGCTTTGCCCGCGCGATCGATGATCGGACCGATCACCCGGCCGGTCAGTTTGCCGTCGACGATTTCCAGTTCGTTCGCGGCGACGAAGTCCAGCCCGAGCTCGTCTGCCAGCGGTCCGATGACCTGCCGGAAACCTCCAGAGACCACGCCGCAGTGGTACCCCAGTCGCCGCAGCGTGCGCAGCGTGGTGCGGGCGCCCGGAGTCAGTTCCAACTGTGCGGCGACGTCTTTGAGCACTTCGGCGGGCAACCCCGCCAGCGCGGCCACGCGCTGTTGCAGTGACGCCGCGAAATCCAGCTCGCCGCGCATCGCCGCCTCGGTGATCGCGGCGACCTGGTCTTGGGCTCCCACCCGGGCCGCCAACATCTCGATGACCTCGCCCTGGATCAGGGTCGAGTCGACGTCGAACACGATCAGACGTTTGGCGCGCCGGGACAGGCTGTAGTCCTCCACCGCCACGTCGACGCCCTGATCGGCGGCCACCCGGGTCAGCGCGGCGTGCAGCCCGGCCTCGACACCCGGCGGCACCGACACCCGCAGCTCCAGGCCGGTCACCGGGTAGTCGGAGACGCCGCGGATGACGTCGATGTTGACCCCGAGTGCGGCCGCCTGCCGGGCCACCGCACCGAATGCATCGGCCGTAATCGGGCGGCCCAGCACCACGATGGTGTGGGTGGAGGGTTCCCGGATGATCGGCATATCCGCGCTGCGTTCGATGCTGACGTCGAGGCCCACTGAGTGAATGGCCGCCTCGACTTCCGCCCGCAGCGCGCTGCCCTCGGCAACTTCCAGCGGAGCCGACACCAGCACACCCAACGTCAGCCGACCCCGGATCACCACCTGCTCGACGTTGAGCAGCTCGACCTTGTGCCCCGCGAGGACCTCGAAGAGCGCGGACGTGACACCTGGCTTGTCGACACCGGTGACGGTGATCAACACCGACACCTTGGACGCCGAGTTCACCCGCGGCAGCCGCCGCTACTGATCACTAGTCGCGCGATCCGGTTCGGTCCGCGGGCCGAACCCCTTCGACGACTCGCCAGCTGTGGCGTGGCGACCGACGTGCGCCTCGGCGCGCAACCGTTCGACCATGTGCGGGTAGTGCAATTCGAACGCGGGACGCTCCGAGCGGATGCGGGGCAGCTCGGTGAAGTTGTGCCGCGGCGGCGGGCAACTGGTCGCCCACTCCAGCGAGTTGCCATACCCCCAGGGGTCGTCGACGGTGACCGGTTCGCCGTAACGCCAGCTCTTGAACACGTTCCACACGAACGGCAGCATCGACGCGCCGAGGATGAACGCCCCGACAGTCGAGACGACGTTGTACGGCTGGAAACCGTCGCTGGGCAGGTAGTCGGCGTACCGGCGTGGCATGCCCGCGTCGCCGACCCAGTGCTGAATCAAAAACGTGGTGTGGAAACCGATGAAGGTAAGCCAGAAGTGCAGCTTGCCCAGCCGCTCGTCGAGCAGCCGGCCGGTCATCTTCGGGAACCAGAAGTAGATGCCGGCGAACGTCGAGAACACGATGGTGCCGAACAGCACGTAGTGGAAGTGCGCGACCACGAAATAGCTGTCGGTGACGTGGAAGTCCAGCGGCGGGCTGGCCAGCAGCACACCGGTCAGGCCGCCCAGCAGGAACGTGACCATGAAGCCCACCGCAAACAGCATCGGCGTCTCAAAGGTCAACTGGCCCTTCCACATCGTGCCGACCCAGTTGAAGAACTTGATCCCGGTCGGCACCGCGATCAGATAGGTCATGAATGAAAAGAACGGCAGCAGAACGGCTCCGGTGGCGAACATGTGGTGTGCCCACACCGCCACCGACAGCGCGGCGATCGACAGCGTCGCGTAAACCAGCGTGGTGTAGCCGAAGATCGGCTTGCGGGAGAACACCGGGAAGATCTCCGAGACGATCCCAAAGAACGGCAGCGCGATGATGTAGACCTCGGGGTGACCGAAGAACCAGAACAGGTGCTGCCACAACAGAACTCCGCCGTTGGCCGGGTCGTAAATGTGGGCGCCCAGGTGGCGGTCGGCGGCCAGCCCGAACAGCGCGGCGGTCAGCAGTGGGAAGGCGATCAGCACCAGGATGGACGTCACCAGGATGTTCCAGGTGAAGATCGGCATGCGGAACATCGTCATCCCGGGCGCGCGCATGCACACCACCGTGGTGATCATGTTGACCGCGCCCAGGATGGTTCCCAGGCCGGCGACGATTAATCCCATGATCCACAGGTCGCCGCCGGGGCCCGGTGAGTGGATGGCGTCGGTCAGCGGGGTGTAGGCGGTCCAGCCGAAGTCCGCGGCACCACCGGGAGAGACGAAGCCCGCCATGCCGATGGTGGCTCCGAACAAAAACAGCCAGAACGAGAAGGCGTTCAGCCGCGGGAATGCCACGTCGGGTGCGCCGATCTGCAGCGGCATCACCAGATTGGCAAAGCCGAACACGATCGGGGTGGCATAGAAGAGCAGCATGATCGTGCCGTGCATGGTGAACAGCTGGTTGAACTGCTCATTCGACAAGAACTGCAGACCGGGCGCCGCCAACTCGGTACGCATCAGCAGCGCCAGCAGGCCACCGATGAAAAAGAAGATGAAGCACGCGACGCAGTACATGATGCCGATCATCTTGTGATCGGTGGTGGTGATCAGCTTGTAGACCAGGTTGCCTTTGGGGCCCGTCCGGGCCGGGAATGGACGACTGGCCTCGAGTTCTCCCAGCGGGGGCGCTTCGGATGTCAAGTGGTCCTCCAAACATCGACCGTGGCCGGGACTTCTCCTTAGACCCCGAGATCTTCATCCGAATCCTAGCCTCCGATCGGCCCGGTGTCGGCATTGGTCCTACAAACTGTCGTAATGCTTCGGGCCGACACGCAGTCCGCATGGTCGCCGGCTGAAGAGGACCGTCCTCAGCTGGGCGGATGTTACCGTCGGACGCGTGCTTTTCGGCGGTGTGCGACCCGGCGTTCTGCTGGCCGCAGCCGCGGCCCTGACGGCGGTTTCGGTCACCGCCGGCTGCCGATCCGTGCCGCCCGGTTCCCGGCCGGCACCGGCCCGATCGGTGATCACCAGCATCACCACGGTCGCCGGGGCGCCGGTTCTGGGCAACCAGCGCCGGCCCGACGACTCGTGCGCGCCGCAACCGGCCGCGGCCGATCCAGGGCCGCCGACGCGCCCGGCGCCGAACGCGGTCGGAGTCAATCCGCCCACGGCGCTGGTGGCCGCCGATGCTCAGCGGATCGTGGTGCTCTCCGGCGACCAGCTCGACGCCTTGTGCGCGTTGGGGCTGCAGTCCCGGATTGTGGCCGCCGCGCTGCCCGACGGCGCCTCGGCGCAACCCTCCTACCTGGGCACCGTCTTGCGCGGACTGCCGGGGGTGGGGACCCGCGGTGCTCCCGACGTGCCGGCCATCGCGGCGGCCAAGCCGGACCTAATTCTGGGCTCGCAGGCGCTGACGCCGCAGTTGTACCCGGCCCTGGCCGCGATCGCCCCGACCGTGTTCACCGGCGCACCGGGTGCTGCCTGGGAGGACGACCTGCGCGGTGTCGGGGCTGCGACGGCTCGCACCGAGGCCGCCGGCGCGGTGATCGACCAGTTCACCGCCAGCGCCGCCCAAAACGGCGCGACCCACGATGCCCCCCATTACCAGGCGTCGGTGGTGCAGCTGACCTCGAACACCGTCCGGGTATACGGGGCCAGCAATTTTCCGGCGAGCGTGCTCAAGGCGGTCGGCGTAGACCGACCAATGTCGCAGCGGTTCATCGACAAGCCGTATATCGAACTCAGTGCTGGCGACGCCGACCTGGCGAAAACACCGGATTTCTCGGCGGCCGACGCCGACATCGTCTACGTGTCTTTCGCGTCGCCGGCCGCCAGGGACCACGCGCCCGCGGTGCTGGGCAGCGATGCGTGGCGCAAACTCTCCGCCACCCGCGACAATCGGGTCTTCGTGGTCAATAACGAGATCTGGCAGACCGGGCAAGGCGTGGTCGCGGCCCGCGGCATTCTCGACGACTTGCGCTTTGTCAACGCGCCGATCAATTAGGGGAGGGCGTTTGCGACGCGGGTCCGGCACATGGCGATGCCGAGCACGAAAAGCGGAATCAGCCAGAGCATGCTGATCAAAAAACTCATAGGGACATAATGATAGCCGTATAAAGTGGTGTAGAAGTAGCGAGGACCAAAAGCATAAGCAGGGTAAAAGACATATAACGCTATATTCAACAACCCTGCGGCCGCGGCCGAAACTGCCCACCACCAGCCGAATGGCGGCAGCGAGGCTACCCCGAATGCGATAAGCGCGCAGAAGGTTAGGTACGCCAGCCAACACCAGAAAGCTGCGATACCGTTCGTCAGCAGCATGATCCCCCACGGCAGAGCACCCAACACCGCACCTGCACACGTCATCGACGCAGTCACGGCGACCGCGCGCTCGTTGCCTCGACACCGTCCGGCGACAAGACCAAACGCCAGGGCGAGAAGTAGCCACAACACCAGGTTAAAGAATACCGACAACCGAATCACATTATAATTTGTATTCAAGCCAAACATTATCTTCAGAATTGCATAACCTATGCCGAAAGCGAAGACAACCACCAATAGGATGCCCGGGGCGACGAAATTCCCCGGCCGTGATTCCTGCGCGCGGGGTGCTTCCCGAACACGAGCGGGCTCGTCGCGACGCTCCGGGCTAGGCGGTGCGGGCGCAAGAGACGTCGGCTCCTGCCCGGGCGGCGGCCCCGGCACTGGTACCGCCTGCTGCGTCGCGGCCACCTGCGTCGGCGCCCCGGGCGACGGCGCTACGGGCGGCGGCGTTTCTTCCGGCACGCGCTCCAGTGCTCCGCGAGCGGCCTCAGCCAACGCGATCACCGTCGGATACCGCAGGCCGGGCTCCTTGGCCATCCCGTGAGCGATCACCTCGTCGAAGGCCGGGGACACCCCCGCCGTCACCGCCGACGGACGCGGTGGAGTCTTGGACAGGTGACCGGCGATCTGCTGTTGCATGCTGTCCCCGGGGAACGGCAGCTGCCCGGTCAGGCACTCATACAGCACGCAGGCCAGCGAGTAGATATCCGACGAAGGTCCTGTCTCACCGGTGTCGAGCCGCTCCGGGGCCATGTAGGCGAAGGTGCCGATCGCCGCGCCCGTACGGGTCAACCTGGTGGCGTTCACATCCTGCGCGATCCCGAAATCGATCAGGTACACGAAATCCCGCCGGCCGAGCAGGATGTTGGACGGCTTGATATCCCGGTGCACCAGATCAATTGCATGCGCGGCATCTAGCGCGTCGGCGACCTGCTCGATAATCCCCACCGCCCGAACAGGATTCATCGCTCCGGACTCCTCCAGCACCGACGCGAGATCGCGTCCGGCGATCAGACGCATGTCCACATACAACCGACCGTCGATCTCGCCGTAGCCATGGATCGGAACGACGTGCGGATCGTTCAACCGCGCCGCGACATGCGCCTCGCGCCGGAAACGCTGCTCGAAGGTGGCATCTTGGGCCACATGCGGCGCCAGAACCTTCAGCGCCACTTCCCGATCCGTACTGGTGTCATACGCCCGAAAGACCTGGCCCATGCCGCCCTCGCCGAGTGATCCCAGCAGCCGGTAGCGGCCGAATGCCGTTTCGTCCATCCGCCACTCCCTGGGCTATCGGGCAACGTGTCAGAGGTTACTTGGTCGCGTGCCCCGGAACAGCGGTTATCGCGCGTCATAAGCTTGAAGTTGATCGCGCCACATACTCGGCCGATTGGCTTGAAAAGATTAACTTAGCTAAGCTTTCCTACAACGCAACCCAGATTACAGAGGATGTCATATGACGACTGTTTCCGCTTACGCCGCGACGTCGGCCACCGAACCGCTGACCAAGACCACGATCGAGCGCCGCGACCCCGGCCCGCACGACGTGGCCATCGACATCAAGTTCGCCGGGATCTGCCACTCCGACATCCACACCGTCAAAGCCGAATGGGGCGAACCGAATTACCCGGTCGTCCCGGGCCACGAGATCGCCGGCGTGGTGACCGAAGTGGGCTCCGAGGTCAGCAAACACAAGGTGGGTGACCCCGTCGGGGTGGGCTGCATGGTGAACTCCTGTGGCCACTGCAGCAGCTGCAAAGCCGGACTCGAGCAGTACTGCAAGCCGGGCGCGACCTTCACCTACAACTCCATCGACAAGGACGGCACGCCGACACAGGGCGGCTACAGCCAGGCGGTGGTCGTCGACGAGAACTACGTCGTGCGCATTCCCGACTCGCTGCCGCTGGACAAAGCGGCCCCGCTGCTGTGCGCGGGCATCACACTCTTCTCGCCGCTGCGGCACTGGAAGGCCGGACAGGGCACGCGTTTGGCGATCATCGGCCTGGGCGGCCTGGGACACATGGGCGTCAAGCTGGGCGCGGCGATGGGTGCCGACGTGACAGTGCTGTCGCAGTCGCTGAAGAAGATGGAAGACGGGCTGCGCCTGGGCGCCAGCCACTACTACGCCACCGCCGACCCGGATACCTTCAAACAGCTGCGCGACAGCTTCGACCTGATCCTCAACACCGTCTCGGCCAACCTGAATCTCGGTGACTACCTGAAGCTGCTCGACGTCGACGGCACCCTTGTCGAACTCGGCATCCCCGAGCACCCCATGGAGGTACCGGCATTCCCGCTGGCGCTGGCGCGGCGCAGCCTGTCCGGGTCGAACATCGGCGGCATCGCCGAGACCCAGGAAATGCTCGACTTCTGCGCCGAGCACGACGTGACACCCGAAATCGAGGTCATCGAGGCCGATTACGTCAACGAGGCCTACGAGCGGGTGCTGGCCAGCGACGTGCGCTACCGCTTCGTGATCGACAACTCAAGCCTGTGAGGCAGACGCTTCACCGTTAGTAAATTCGTCGGCCTGAAGGTTGGCGAGGCCGGCCAGCGGCCAGCCGGCGGCGGCGAGCTTGGCGGCCACCCGCGCGATGTTTTGCGGAGTGGCTTCGTAGTTCGAGAGGTTCGCGATGAAGTCCGCGATCACGTCGCGGTCGACCTTGGCACCTTCCGATTCGCCCTCGACTTCTTCGTCGACGGCGTCGACCACGTTCCCGATCTCATCCTCGCTCAACGTCGTGCTGCGCAGCAGCGCCAACAACGGGACGCGGTCGGGCCCGGGCACGCCTTCGGGGTAGCCAGCCTGCAGCCACTCCACCACTGAACGAAAGAAAGCAGCCGTCGACGCGGCTGCCGAAGAGGGGGTTATCGCCACGCCAACAGTCTCACGGCTCGGACTGCGTGGCGCCACCTTGGCCTTTGGGGTAACCGCACAATTCATGCCGCGTTCACGGACCGTATGTCTCGGGTGCGGCAGCGAATTGGGGCTATCGGCGGATGGGGCCGCTAGCGATAGTTCACCAGGGCGGTGCGGGGTCCAGCATTACCACATGGTCGCCTTGCCACTGATACCGCACCGTGGTGATCGGTCCAGGGCAGGCGGTACAGACGTTTCTGCCGTCTTTGTAATCAAGGGCGACGGTGTCGTCGGATGTCCGAGCCGCATTCAACGACGTGAAACTGTATGCCTTTGAGGTGCCGGTACCGACGTAGTCGCCGTTATGGAAGAGCAGTGCCTGCTCAGGAGAGCTACCGGTCGCACCTTCAACGGTGATGATGACCGCCGACAGGGTGGCGCACGGATTGTAATTGCTGCTCGAATTGAAGCTTCGCGGATTGTGATTCCACGGCCAGCCCTGCGGAACTGGTGGAACAGAATTTATCGCAGCTTGGATTTGTGGCGCAATAAGGTCGACACCGCAAGGCGCGGCGTGCACGCGTGCCGGCAGCGGATTCAATACGCAGACAACGGCGACAAGCGCGGCCCAACTGGCTGTTCGCATCAGAGCGCTCATCGGTCTGAGTTTACGACGGTCGAATGGAGCTATTCCCGGTTTCAGCTAACCGCCCGCTTTAAAAATTGTCCGCGAAATGCCGGCTCAGAAGGGTGATCAGTCCGCGGACAGATTTGCCAACCACTCGCGAACTCGCCGCGCCACTCGGCCGATGCGGTTACCTGTTCTGGCGTTTCAGAAGTCCCAGTCCTCGTCTTCGGTGACCACGGCCTTGCCGATCGCATACGATGACGCGACCCGGAGAACAATTCATGGTCCTAATCCCACACCTGGTGACTAAGCTGATAAGGCGTTACGTGAACGTCACGCCAGATACCCTTCATATCGAACTTCCACAAACACGATCCACGGGTGCGTCATCGATGCCCGGGATCGGGTTTAGCCGGCCGCCCCGTAGTTGTACTGATGGTCGGCGCAGACCAGCCACTGGGCGGAGGCGGTGACAAACGCGCCCGCACCGTGGGCGGAGGAACAACAGCACATTCTGATCGATACCTTGACCCAGGATCGCTGACCGCCAGCGGCGCGGTGGCCAGGGCGTGGCAGGCGGCGACGGCCAGTTCGTGTCCAGTTTGGTAGCGCTTGTCGGGCGATTTGGCCATGCCACGCGCGACCACCTCGTCAAAACCGACCGGGATCGCCGAATCGACACTGCTGGGCTTGGGCGGCGGGCTGTACAAGTGCTCAACGACCAGCTGCTCGTGGCTGTCAGGGGCAAAGGGCAACTGACCGGTCAAACATTCGTACAACACACACGCCAGCGAATACACATCGCTGCGCCCGTCGATGTTCCCTTTACTGAAACGCTCCGGGGCCATGTAAGCCCAACTGCCCAACGCGACGTGACTACGCGTCAACCGGCTGGCCCTGGCGTCGTGGGCGACTCCAAAATCGATCAGATACACGGCCTCGTTGCCGGTCATCAGCATGTTGGACGGCTTGACGTCACGATGTACCAGCGCGTGCTGGTGCGCGGTATCCAGCGCGGCAGCCACCTGCACGATCACCCGCACCGCCCGCGCAGGGCTCATCGGCCCCTCACGCGTGAGGACGTTGTGCACATCGACGCCGTCGACGAGCGGCATAACAAGATACAGCCGCCCGTCGATCTCGCCTGCGTCATACACCGGGATGATATTCGGACTGGCCAACCGTCCCGCGGCGGAGGCCTCCCTGCGAAACCGCTCCTGATAACCCGGTTCGGAAGCCAACTCCGGCGCCAACACCTTGATCGCCACATCACGGCCCATCGCGGTGTCGCGAGCCCGATACACCCGGCCCATGGCCCCCTCGCCGAGGAATCCGAGAAGCCGGTAACGCCCGAACTCCACACCTTCTGTGGGCACGTCTTTGGGAAAGCGCGGTGCCGACGCGGCGGCGCGTGTAAGTACGTTTCTCGCGGCGACGGCCAACTCGCCCGCCGTTTGGTAGCGCTCGTCAGGCGATTTGGCCATGCCGCGTGCGATGACTGCATCAAACGCGGACGGAACGGCAGGATTGACTTCGCTGGGTTTAGGGGGGTCGACCGTCAGGTGTCCGACGACCTGCCGTTCGATGCTGTCGCCGGGAAAGGGCTTGGCGCCGGTGAGGCACTCACAGAGCACACACGCCAGCGAGTAGACATCGGCCCGGGCGTCGGCCGTGCTGCTGGCAAAGCGCTCCGGGGCCATGTACGCCATGCTTCCTACTATTTCGCCGGGATTGGTGGAGCGGACTGGATCGCCGAGGACATCGATTTCCGTGGTATCGGCAGCGATTCCGAAATCGATCAAATAGACGAATTCGCCGCCGTCAACCATCATCAAATTCGATGGCTTCACATCGCGATGTACTAGTCCTGAGCGGTGGGCCGCATCCAGGGCCGTGGCGGCCTGCTCGACCACCCGCACCGCCAGCATCGGGCTCATCGGCCCGTCTCGCTCGAGCAAGGTATGCACATCGATGCCATCAACGAGGGGCATCACCAGGTAGAGCCGCCCGTCCATCTCGCCGAACTCATGAATCGGGATGACGTGCGGCTCGGTCAACCTCGCGGCCGTATATGCCTCACGCTCGAACCGTTCCCGATACCCCCGCTTGGACGCCAACTCGGGCGGCAACACCTTGACGGCCACATCGCGACGCAGCATGGTGTCGTGGGCCCGATACACCTCGCCCATACCGCCGCGGGCCAGCAACTCGATCAGCCGGTAACGCCCGAAGTCCACGTCATCCACCGGCCTGGCCTTCCCTGAGCCCACCCCTGCCTCGGGACGCTAGTCGGGGGCATCACCTCGCGGTTGCGATTTCGCTTGATTTCCGCACAGGCCGTTTGAACTAACTGTGGACCCGTATTTCGCTCACGAGCCACTGGCAGTAATCACCTTGAACTGCGAGCTAGAAGTCCCAGTCCTCGTCTTCGGTGACGACGGCCTTGCCGATCACGTACGACGAGCCGGAGCCGGAGAAGAAGTCGTGGTTCTCGTCGGCGTTGGGTGACAGCGCCGACAGGATTGCCGGGTTGACGTCGGTCTCATCGCGCGGGAACAGCGCCTCGTAGCCGAGGTTCATCAACGCCTTGTTGGCGTTGTAGCGCAGGAACTTCTTGACGTCCTCGGTCAGCCCGACCTCGTCGTAGAGGTCCTGGGTGTACTCCACCTCGTTGTCGTAGAGCTCGAACAGCAGCTCGTAGGTGTAGTCCTTCAGCTCGGCGCGCTTGATCTCGTCCTCCAACGCCAAGCCCGCGCTGGTACTTGTAGCCGATGTAGTACCCGTGCACGGCCTCGTCGCGGATGATCAGCCGGATCATGTCGGCGGTGTTGGTCAGCTTGGCCCGGCTCGACCAGTACATCGGCAGATAGAAGCCGGAGTAGAACAGGAAGCTCTCCAGCAGCGTGGAGGCCACCTTGCGCTTGAGTGGCTCGTCGCCGCGGTAGTACTCCATCACGATCTCGGCCTTGCGCTGCAGGTTGGGGTTCTCCTCCGACCAGCGGAAGGCGTCGTCGATCTCGCGGTCGAGCACAGCGTGGAGAAGATGTTGCTGTAGCTCTTGGCGTGCACCGACTCCATGAACGCGATGTTGGTGTAGACGGCTTCCTCGTGCGGCGTCAGCGCATCCGGAATCAGGCTGACCGCCCCGACCGTGCCCTGGATGGTGTCCAGCAGGGTCAGGCCGGTGAACACCCGCATCGTCAGTTGCTTCTCGCTGGCGGTCAAGCGTGCCCCACGACGGGATGTCGTTGGACACCGGCACCTTCTCGGGCAGCCAGAAGTTGCCGGTCAGCCGGTCCCAGACCTCGGCGTCCTTCTCGTCTTGCAGCCGGTTCCAGTTGATCGCCGAAACCCGGTCGATCAGCTTCATTTTTTCGGTCACCAGAACCCCACTTCACCAGGATGAATAAGCCGTCGCAAGCTCCAGACTCCAAACACTACCCCTGGGGTGCGACAACCGGGCGCAACACAAGATGTTGTGTTTCGCGTGTCGCGCAGGCGTAGTCCTCGGCGCCGATGCTAGTCGGCGAGCAGCCAGCTCGGAACGAGTCGACCGGCCGAAGCCCGGTGCCCACACCGAAGAACTGGTACTCGGCGGGTTTGAGCGAGCGGGTGGCCAGCCAGTACTGCCAGGTATAGCCGCCCCACAGCACCGGTTCTTGCCGTGCTCGTCGAGGTACCAGCTGCGGCAGCCGCCGGTGTTCCACACCGAGCCGGCCAGCTTCGTCCTGCAGCTCGTCGTTGAACCCGTCCTGCGCGGCGCGCGTCGGCGCCAGCGCCTGGGCGCCCAGCTTGTCGCACGCCGCGATCGCCTCGGCGACGTAGCGGATCTGCGATTCGATCATGAACACCACCGAGTTGTGCCCCAGCCCAGTGTTGGGCCCGAGCAGGAAGAACAGGTTGGGCACGTCGGCGACGGTGATTCCGCGGTGCGCGCCGAGCCCTCGCGGTTCCAGCGGTCGACCAGGTCCTCGCCGTGCGGCCCTTGATGTTGACGTAGGTGTAGGAGTCGGTGACGTGGAAGCCGGTGGCGTACACGATGACGTCCGCCTTGTGTTCGACGCCGTCGGCGGTGACGATGCCGTCGCGCGTGATCCGGGTGATGCCGCTCGGTGATCAGCTTCGTCTTCGGGTCGGCGACGGCGCGGTAGTAGGTGGCGGAGTTCAGGATTCGCTTGCAACCGATGCGGTAGTGCGGCGTCAGCTTGCGGCGCAACTCACGATCCTTCACCGCGCGCCGGATGTTCCATTTGCAGTACACCTCGATGAACCTCAGCAGGCATGGGCCGCTTGGTCATGCCGTAGCCCAGCGCTTCCTGAGCCCAGTAGATGACCGAGACGCGCCAACGCTCGCAGCCCGGGGACGTTCTGCAGGGCCCGGCGCAACCGCCCGGCGGACTCGGGATTGGTCCGCGGCACCACCCACGGCGGCGTGCGTTGGTAGAGCTGAAGTTCGGCGACGTCGTCGACGATCTCCGGCACGATCTGGATCGCGCTGGCCCCAGTCCCGATCACCGCGACCCGCTTGCCGGTCAGGTCGACGCTGTGGTCCCACTGCGCGGAATGGAAAGCGGGACCGGCGAATTCGTCACGGCCCTCGATCATCGGGCAGTCGACGGGATGTGCAGCGCGCCGGCCCCGGAGATCAGGAACTGGGCGACATACTCCCGCCCGTCTGCGGTGAACACATGCCAGCGGTACTCGCTCGTCGTCCCAGATGCGCGCGGTCGACCAGCGAGTTGAACTCGATGTAGCGGCGCAGTCCGTACTTCTCGGTGACGCCCTTGAGGTAGTCCAAGATCTCCGGCTGCTAGGAGAACAGGTTGCTTCCAGTCCGGCTTGGGCTCGAAGGAGAACGAGTACAGGTGCGACGGGATGTCGCAGGCGCAGCCGGGGTAGCTGTTGTCGCGCCAGGTGCCGCCGATGTCGTCGGCCTTCTCCAGGATGACGAAGTCCACGCCTTGCCGCTGCAGCGCGATGGCCATCCCCAGTCCGGAGAAATCCGGTCCCGATGATGACGGCACGGGTGTGCACCGGCGGGGCCTGTGCGGCGGGCTCGTGTCGTCGACTGGGCAAGCTCATCGCGATCGGTCTTCCTGCTCGGGGGCGTCGGCCAGGCGACAGGGCTCACGCACGGGAACCGGCGCAAGTACCCGGTACCCATGGTATCGGATGAGTGTTGTCGATCGCTGCGGCGAAGTCAACGCCGCCGTCTCAACTCGCGGCGGAGTTGCGGGGCACCGCATCGTGGATCGGCAGGTCAGGATCCATCGTCGATGCCGAGCAGTCTCAGCGGTGCCGTTGATGACGCCCAGCATGATCGTGGTCAGGTGGGCCACGAACTGGTCGTGCGGCATCCGCCGCGGGCTGTCCGGCTGCGGGACCCAGCCACCAGTCGGTGGCCGACGCCGCCGATCCGAATGCGGCGAACGCGGCAAGTTCGATCGCGGCGCGGTCGAGCTCCATCTCGCGCAGCTCGTTGTTGAACATTTCGGCCATCGCCAGCGTGATTTCTCGGCCCTCGTTCAACGTCCGCATCGTCGACTCGGACTGCTCCGGGAAGCGACCCTGGATGAAGAATCGCAGCACATTGGGATGCTCGTCGACCAGGCTGACATACTCCTCGACGCTGCGCCGGATGATTTCGCGAGCCGAGTTGGTGGCGAAGTCGACCGATGGGAAGATCGCCGCCCACAGCATGTCGCGCAGACGTTCCCCGATCGCCTGGAACAGGTCGGACTTGTCGTTGAAATGCCGATAGATCTTGGGCTTGGCGGTGCCGGCCTCTTCGGCGATCTCGCGGACGCTGAGGTCGGGGCCTAACCGGTCGATGGCGCGAAAGGCGGCCTCGACGATCTCACCGCGCACCTTCTTGCGGTGTTCGCGCCAACGTTCACTGCGCGCGTCAGCCTTCGCCCCGGGCTTAACGCGGGTGGGATCGGGGGATTCTCACCACGTCAAGCACTTTACCGTGTCGGGCCTCGCTGACCTGGGCAGACCGGGCGTCCTACTCACGACTGTGAACCTTGCGACGCAACACGCCAGGCATTGTCAATCGGTCAGTGCAACTTGGCTAGGCGGCTGGTCGTCAGTTCACACTCGACCAAGCTTTACAGCTAGCTCTGGATAGCCAGTGCCGGGTCCTACATCCCTTCCCGCTGAAGCCATTTCACAAATCAGCACAGCCCTACAGCATGCAGGACACGCAGCCTTCGACCTCGGTGCCTTCCAGCGCCATCTGACGCAGCCGGATGTAGTACAGCGTCTTGATGCCCTTGCGCCAAGCGTAGATCTGCGCCTTGTTCACGTCACGCGTTGTTGCGGTGTCCTTGAAGAACAGCGTCAGCGAAAGCCCCTGGTCAACATGCTGGGTGGCCGCCGCGTACGTGTCGATGATCTTCTCGTAGCCGATCTCGTAGGCGTCCTGGTAGTACTCCAGGTTGTCATTGGTCATATAGGGCGCCGGGTAGTAGACCCGGCCAATCTTGCCTTCCTTGCGGATCTCGACCTTAGACACGATCGGGTGGATCGACGATGTCGAGTGGTTGATGTAGGAGATCGACCCGGTCGGCGGCACTGCCTGCAGGTTCTGGTTGTAGATGCCGTGGGCCTGCACCGACTCCTTCAGCCGCCGCCAGTCGTCCTGGGTCGGGATGCGGATCTCGGCATCGAGCGAAGAGCTCGACGCACCCTCTCGGTCTTCGGCTCCCAGACCTCGTCGATGTACTTGTCGAAGAACTCCCCCGACGCATACTTGGACCGCTCGAAACCTTTAAACTGCGTGCCGCGTCTCGATCGGCAAGGCGATTCGACGCCCTCAGTGCGTGGTAGAGCACCGCGTAGAAGTAGATATTGGTGAAGTCGACGCCCTCGTCGGAACCGTAGAAGATATGTTCGCGCGCCAGATAGCCGTGCAGATTCATCTGTCCCAGCCCGATCGCGTGCGAGTCATTGTTACCCTGCTCGATCGATGGCACCGACCAGATGTGGGTCTGGTCACTCACCGCGGTCAGCGCCCGGATCGCCGCCTCGATGGTCTGGGCGAAATCCGGCGAGTCCATCGTCTTGGCGATGTTCAGGGAACCCAGATTGCACGAAATATCTTTGCCCACTTCGGCATACGTCAAGTCGTCGTTGAACAACGACGGCGTGGACACCTGCAAGATCTCCGAGCACAGATTGGAGTGGGTAATTTTGCCCTCGACCGGGTTGGCCCGGTTCACCGTGTCCTCGAACATGATGTACGGGTAACCCGACTCGAATTGCAGCTCCGCCAGCGTCTGGAAGAATTCCCGGGCCTTGATCTTGGTCTTGCGGATGCGCGGCGTCATCAAGCATCTCGTAGTACTTCTCGGTGACCGAGATGTCGGCGAACGACGCGCCGTAGACGCGCTCGACGTCATACGGCGAGAACAGGTACATGTCTTCGTTCTTCTTGGCCAACTCGAAGGTGATGTCGGGGATCACCACACCCAAGCTGAGCGTCTTGATGCGGATCTTCTCATCGGCGTTCTCCCGCTTGGTGTCCAGGAAGCGGTAGATGTCGGGGTGATGTGCGTGCAAGTAGACCGCGCCGGCGCCTTGGCGCGCACCGAGTTGGTTAGCATAGGAGAACGAATCCTCCAGCAGCTTCATGATCGGGATGACACCGGACGACTGGTTCTCGATGTTCTTGATCGGCGCGCCATGTTCGCGAATGTTGCTCAGCAACAACGCAACTCCCCCGCCACGCTTAGACAGCTGTAGAGCGGAGTTGATGGCACGCCCGATCGATTCCATGTTGTCCTCGATGCGCAACAAAAAACAGACTCACTGGCTCACCGCGCTGCTTTTTGCCCGAGTTGAGGAATGTCGGGGTGGCCGGCTGGAACCGGCCGTCAATGATCTCATCAACGAGCTTCTCGGCCAACGCAGTGTCACCGGCGGCCAGGGTGAGCGCCACCATACACACCCGGTCCTCGAAGCGCTCCAGATAGCGCTTGCCGTCGAAGGTCTTCAGCGTATAAGAGGTGTAGTACTTGAACGCGCCCAGGAAGGTCGGAAACCGGAACTTCTTGGCATATGCGCGGTCGAGCAGCGACTTGACGAAGTTGCGTGAGTACTGATCGAGAACCTCACGCTCGTAATAATCCTCACGGATCAAGTAGTCGAGCTTCTCGTCCTGGTTATGGAAGAAGACCGTGTTCTGGTTGACGTGCTGCAGGAAATACTGATGGGCGGCTTCCCGATCCTTGTCGAACTGAATCTTGCCGTCCGCGTCGTACAGGTTCAGCATCGCGTTCAGGGCGTGGTAGTCCGTCTCGGTGTGCGCCGGGCTGCGCCCGGCGGGCGTTACACGCTCTGCAGCTGCGACGGTTGGTGGCACGTCTCGTCCTTCCAGAAGTCAGCTAGGCCGGCCCGGACCGCTTGCACGTCCTCGTCGGTTCCCATCAGCTCGAAGCGATAGAGGTACGGAACGCCGCATTTGCGGGCAACGACGTCACCGGCGTAACAAAACTCGGCGCCGAAGTTAGTGTTGCCGGCCGCGATGACCCCGCGCAGCAGCGCTCGGTTGTGTTCGTTATTCAAAAATGCAATGACCTGCTTGGGCACATGGCCGCCGTCATTAACGCTCGGAGTCGCTCGGCCACCGCCGTAGGTGGGCAGCACCAGAACATACGGCCGGTCCACCTCGATGGGGCCGTGCAGCGGTATCCGCGCGGCGGGAACACCCAGCTTCTGCACGAATCGGTGGGTGTTCTCCGACACACTGGAGAAATACACCAGGTTGCAGGGTTGCACCGCGAACTCCTTCTGCCGTGTTGCGTCTGCGGTCGGCTACGCGCTCAGCACCGCACCGGCGAGCGCTTTGATCCGGTCAGGCCGGAAGCCTGACCAATGCTCGTGTCCGGCCACCACAACGGGGGCCTGCAGATATCCCAGCGCCATCACGTAGTCCCGCGCCTCAGAATCCAGGCTGATGTCGACCTTCTGGTAATCAATGCCCTGCTTCTCTAGCGCCTTGTAGGTGGCGTTGCACTGCACGCATGCCGGCTTGGTGTACACGGTGATGCTCATCGGCGGTACTGCTCCTCTGCGGAAGGTGGGAACTTAACACGGGCTGGCAACTATTCTGTTATGGCGTCTGAGCCACTATTCAGCAGACCGCCGCGCCGCAAAATTCCCATCTTGCCGGGCCGCGTCGGCCAACGTTGATGCCTGCTGGCGGCCCGGCCAACCTGGCGAACCTGGCATCTGTCGGTG